>AP024096.1:0-4800000 GCA_015099395.1 Ktedonobacteria bacterium brp13
ATTCCTGATAGGTAATAAGTGCACGGCTCACTATTCTCCATCCTTGATCCAGGTATGTGCTTTAACGCTCTTGTTTTTCTTCGGAAGTAAGAGGGGTTAAGAGGGGTAAAGAGGGGTTAAGAGGGGTAAAGATCATCTCAGACTCATTTGTCGGATCTCAAGAGATGTGTCCGTCCAGTATTCCATTGTTGATGACAACATGTTGTCATCGCTGTTGAGGGAGGGTTTCTCGGCGAGAAGGAAGACAGTACCTTCCTGTGTCAGTGATCTTCCATGAGCGTGAGAGAGGGCATGAGAGAGGGCATGAGAGAGGGCGCGCGAGCCTAAAAAACCGTGCTGAGAGAAAAAGTGGGATGCGCAGAGAATAGGAGGCAAAGAGAAGCTCCGAAGAGGGAAACTGGGCAAAAAAGAGAGGCCTGTGGAGGTCTGTGGAAAAAAGCTTACCTAAAAAGTATACCTGAAGTGAGCCCAAAAAGCAAGCAGCGCAAAATATTCTTATAGTCTTGATAGCCGTTTTTGTGTGATATTGGTGCATGTAATGAATTTATTGTATAGATTTGACATATACATCATAGATGAAGTATACTCTTGGAAGGAGCACTGACAGTGGCTATTGAGATGAAAGGGACGGTACGTATGACGACGCGTTGGCTAGCTGAGCGGATTGATATCCTCCTGGGACAGTTAGCTCCCTTGGGGCACGGGCAGGAAGAGGAGATTGCGCGGATCTGTGCGCAAGAGATTGCCGCCTGGCGAGCACGCCCTTCTATCAAGAAAGAATCGACCTTACGCAACCCCATGACCGATACACGCAATGCCATCCGGGAGCGCCTGGCGGTGACTGTGACCAATCGGTGGCTCAATCCGCAGACGCAACAGTATGAACATCTGGCGCTGCAGTATATGAACTTTACGGAGGAAGAGTGGATCCGCATCATGGGAGATAGCCAGGAGCGCTTTCAACGGCGATTGGAGGAGCAGCAACTGCTGGAGCAGCCGGATGTGTTGGTGCAGCAGGCGGAAGCGCTGTTACACGGTGAGCAGTGGTATGAGCTTGCGCTGGGGCTGGCGATTGCGACGGGCAGGCGCAGTACCGAGATTCTGAAAACAGCGAAGTTGTATCCCAAAACGCTCTCGACGATCACCTTTGAAGGACAACTCAAAAAGCGCGATCTGCTGATGAAGCCGTATGAAATTCCGACGCTTGTCCCGGCTGATCTGGTGCTTGCCGCTTGGAAGCGCCTGCGTGCATTGGTTGATTGTTCCACGTTGGAACATGACGAGGTGAACAACCGTTATGGATCGGTGGTGCGTGCGCTGGCCAATGAACGGTTGAGCGGCCTGATTCCGCTGCGATCGTCCAAAGAATTTGTCACCACCCATTTGAATCGGTGTATTTATGGCCGCTTGTGTGTCTATTATTTCGCCCCATCCCATGTCCCTGATATCACCTATATGGCGACCATCTATGGTCATTACTGGTCTGATGGGGAAGAGGAGGATGTGCAACGCAACTACCAGAGTACCTTGCACTATTATGATTATATGATTGGGGATGGCCATGGACAGGTGGATCGCCGCCAGGGCCTTCGTTTAGGTGAACCTGGTGTCGAGATCCTGGAGATCTTTCGACCCAAAGAGCCCGTCAAGGAGAAGTCGATGCCAAAGAAACGTGTGGATGATCAACCAACGATGCCGACGAAAGGGCATTCAATTGTGCGTTGTACCCCGCAGACTCGCGCACGCTTTGTGCAAGAAGAACGCGACAGGGGGTTCTTTAAGGATCAGAACGGGTTGCTCTCCCAGTTATTGGATGAGTCAATCCTCTATCGTCAAGGTATGCAACTCCTGCAACCTGCCACTGTGCAGCTTGGGACCGAGAGTTTTCTGCAGACGCTCCAGGCATTGCTCGAACCTCAGAGAGAACAGGGCATGCTTGATCAGCAGTTCAAAGAGCGCTGGGGGATTTCACTGGCTGAGGTCGATGCGCTCTTTCAGATGATCCATGATTCCGGCCATGACAACCCGTTGGCGTATGTGCAAGAGGGCGTCAGCAAGCAACAGAACCTGAAGGCCGGAGCGCAGAAACGTCAGGATCACTTCCGGCAGAAAGATTTCTCTCAGATGCCCTACTCACAATTGAAAGATGTGCGAGCTTCCGCTGCGGCTGATGAGCGCATTCGTCGGGCGATTCTGGCCATTCAGAAGCATAATCATCGTGCGCAGCCTGTTGATCGGTGGTATATCAATGCGGCTGTGATCAATGGATTGATCAACACGCGGTTTCCCATCATCAATGCCTACCTGCAAGAGCATCAGCAAGATATTGATACCCATCACCAACTCCTTGGCATTGAGCCCAGATATAACCGCAGTAAATTGGTGCCGGTTGGCGACATGATTCAGATCCCTGATCTTCCCGATCAAGAGCAACCCATTCCTGCTGCGACTACACTTCAAGATTAATGTTTACTATAACCATGCTGCATCTTCTAAGTATGCACTTTAATCTTGAAGTGTAGCAATGTGAGGTGAATAAGTGTACAATAACCATGATGTGCAATGATTATGTCTCTATATCACTACACATATACCTTGATGTTCAGTAAGATAGGGGACATTAAGGGTATTATCCAGACAAATAAGGACTAACCACGTGCTACTGTCCACTGTTTGCCTATACATTATCCTTATTGTGCACCCACATTACTACACATATGCCTTGATGTTCAGCATGACGGCACCAATAACTTGTCCAGTCAACCGCACACAATACACCATCACGTAATACTATGAATTAATTCATAGTATTACGTGATGGTGTATTGTGTGCGGTTGACTGGACAAGTTATTGGTGCCGTCATGCTGAACATCAAGGCATATGTGTAGTAATGTGGGTGCACAATAAGGATAATGTATAGGCAAACAGTGGACAGTAGCACGTGGTTAGTCCTTATTTGTCTGGATAATACCCTTAATGTCCCCTATCTTACTGAACATCAAGGTATATGTGTAGTGATATAGAGACATAATCATTGCACATCATGGTTATTGTACACTTATTCACCTCACATTGCTACACTTCAAGATTAAAGTGCATACTTAGAAGATGCAGCATGGTTATAGTAAACATTAATCTTGAAGTGTAGTCGCAGCAGGAATGGGTTGCTCTTGATCGGGAAGATCAGGGATCTGAATCATGTCGCCAACCGGCACCAATTTACTGCGGTTATATCTGGGCTCAATGCCAAGGAGTTGGTGATGGGTATCAATATCTTGCTGATGCTCTTGCAGGTAGGCATTGATGATGGGAAACCGCGTGTTGATCAATCCATTGATCACAGCCGCATTGATATACCACCGATCAACAGGCTGCGCACGATGATTATGCTTCTGAATGGCCAGAATCGCCCGACGAATGCGCTCATCAGCCGCAGCGGAAGCTCGCACATCTTTCAATTGTGAGTAGGGCATCTGAGAGAAATCTTTCTGCCGGAAGTGATCCTGACGTTTCTGCGCTCCGGCCTTCAGGTTCTGTTGCTTGCTGACGCCCTCTTGCACATACGCCAACGGGTTGTCATGGCCGGAATCATGGATCATCTGAAAGAGCGCATCGACCTCAGCCAGTGAAATCCCCCAGCGCTCTTTGAACTGCTGATCAAGCATGCCCTGTTCTCTCTGAGGTTCGAGCAATGCCTGGAGCGTCTGCAGAAAACTCTCGGTCCCAAGCTGCACAGTGGCAGGTTGCAGGAGTTGCATACCTTGACGATAGAGGATTGACTCATCCAATAACTGGGAGAGCAACCCGTTCTGATCCTTAAAGAACCCCCTGTCGCGTTCTTCTTGCACAAAGCGTGCGCGAGTCTGCGGGGTACAACGCACAATTGAATGCCCTTTCGTCGGCATCGTTGGTTGATCATCCACACGTTTCTTTGGCATCGACTTCTCCTTGACGGGCTCTTTGGGTCGAAAGATCTCCAGGATCTCGACACCAGGTTCACCTAAACGAAGGCCCTGGCGGCGATCCACCTGTCCATGGCCATCCCCAATCATATAATCATAATAGTGCAAGGTACTCTGGTAGTTGCGTTGCACATCCTCCTCTTCCCCATCAGACCAGTAATGACCATAGATGGTCGCCATATAGGTGATATCAGGGACATGGGATGGGGCGAAATAATAGACACACAAGCGGCCATAAATACACCGATTCAAATGGGTGGTGACAAATTCTTTGGACGATCGCAGCGGAATCAGGCCGCTCAACCGTTCATTGGCCAGCGCACGCACCACCGATCCATAACGGTTGTTCACCTCGTCATGTTCCAACGTGGAACAATCAACCAATGCACGCAGGCGCTTCCAAGCGGCAAGCACCAGATCAGCCGGGACAAGCGTCGGAATTTCATACGGCTTCATCAGCAGATCGCGCTTTTTGAGTTGTCCTTCAAAGGTGATCGTCGAGAGCGTTTTGGGATACAACTTCGCTGTTTTCAGAATCTCGGTACTGCGCCTGCCCGTCGCAATCGCCAGCCCCAGCGCAAGCTCATACCACTGCTCACCGTGTAACAGCGCTTCCGCCTGCTGCACCAACACATCCGGCTGCTCCAGCAGTTGCTGCTCCTCCAATCGCCGTTGAAAGCGCTCCTGGCTATCTCCCATGATGCGGATCCACTCTTCCTCCGTAAAGTTCATATACTGCAGCGCCAGATGTTCATACTGTTGCGTCTGCGGATTGAGCCACCGATTGGTCACAGTCACCGCCAGGCGCTCCCGGATGGCATTGCGTGTATCGGTCATGGGGTTGCGTAAGGTCGATTCTTTCTTGATAGAAGGGCGTGCTCGCCAGGCGGCAATCTCTTGCGCACAGATCCGCGCAATCTCCTCTTCCTGCCCGTGCCCCAAGGGAGCTAACTGTCCCAGGAGGATATCAATCCGCTCAGCTAGCCAACGCGTCGTCATACGTACCGTCCCTTTCATCTCAATAGCCACTGTCAGTGCTCCTTCCAAGAGTATACTTCATCTATGATGTATATGTCAAATCTATACAATAAATTCATTACATGCACCAATATCACACAAAAACGGCTATCAAGACTATAAGAATATTTTGCGCTGCTTGCTTTTTGGGCTCACTTCAGGTATACTTTTTAGGTAAGCTTTTTTCCACAGACCTCCACAGGCCTCTCTTTTTTGCCCAGTTTCCCTCTTCGGAGCTTCTCTTTGCCTCCTATTCTCTGCGCATCCCACTTTTTCTCTCAGCACGGTTTTTTAGGCTCGCGCGCCCTCTCTCATGCCCTCTCTCATGCCCTCTCTCACGCTCATGGAAGATCACTGACACAGGAAGGTACTGTCTTCCTTCTCGCCGAGAAACCCTCCCTCAACAGCGATGACAACATGTTGTCATCAACAATGGAATACTGGACGGACACATCTCTTGAGATCCGACAAATGAGTCTGAGATGATCTTTACCCCTCTTAACCCCTCTTTACCCCTCTTAACCCCTCTTACTTCCGAAGAAAAACAAGAGCGTTAAAGCACATACCTGGATCAAGGATGGAGAATAGTGAGCCGTGCACTTATTACCTATCAGGAATCAGGCGTACGGCTTCTCCAAATGGCACACTCTCTACGCTGATGCCTCCCGGCGAGAGGACCCAGAGTACGGGGAGAGAGGGCTGATCCGTAGGAAAGACACCATAGCCATCGGTCAGGTAGACAGAGACGCTGTTGTGTGACGCATCAAGCGTGGCCTCGACGGTGCGGAAAAACGGTTCGAAGTTGGTGCCTCCGCCACCCTTTGGCCGGGGCAACTCGACATCTACATTCAGCTCGTATGGACCATAACAGGCAGCATCAGCGTAGTAGAGGATGGCTTCTAGATGAGGATAGGCTCTCAGAATAGCCTGTACCTCTCCCAGGAACAGGGAGATCTCTTTTCGACCAATCGATCCACTGGTATCGACGGCAATAAAGATGCGCAGTTTCTCGCCAGCGAGCTCATCCAGGTAGAGACCCTGACCAACAAAGCGACGGTCAAAGTCCTGAAAATCGCTGGGAGTCTGCACCAGAAAGCGCCACAGATAGGCACGCCAATTCAGTTGTGATGGACTGAGCCGCGTTATTTCACGCTGCAATCCCAATGGGAACATACCATGTCCCAATCCCAGCACGTCGAGCATGGCTTTGCCTTGTTGGAGGGCCTGTCCCCAGTACTGCTCAAGTTCAGCGTATACATCCGGCGAGAACGCTCCATCGATGGGTTCGAGCAGATCGTCAAACAGGAGATGCAACTTCGCTTGCAAACCAGGCTGCTCAATGAGCAGAGCATAAATCTCCTCCACACTCAGCTGTTCAAGGTTCTTTTCGCGCAGATGGCCTGCGGGCAAAGCAAAGCCTTCTTCGGCAAGGATAATACCATTGACCACAATATCGGCGGCAATATTCCAGAGCAACGCATCGCGATTACCACGGCGTAGGATATGAAGCAAGGCAGCGTGCAGCACCTCGTGCGCGAGTAGACCCAGGCGCTCGGCGGAAGTCAAGCCACGCCAAAATTGCGGATTGATAAAGATATCGCGCCCATCCGTTGCCGCCGTGCGCTGGCTGGGCGAGGGAATAATGCTGGCGAAGAGCGTGAGGGTCGCGAAAAACGGCGAACGCAAACGTAACTGAATAATCGCCGCAGAGATCTGACGCTGGAACGTATCATCCATGCGAATCGTGCTCCTCCAGCAAAGCCATATACTCCGCAAACATCTGCTGCAACAGCTGATCGCGTTGAACCAGCATCGCCAGGCGTCCGAGATCATTACGCGCACGTGCCTGACGGAAGAGATCAGTAGCAAAGAGCTGGATCCACTCCTGTCCAGCATTGCTGGCGATCCACTGAAATGCCTGATAGCTCTCTTGCAAAGACGTAGCGCGTACGGTCAAGGCTACAGTGAGGGCGTAGCGCTCCGATGGCTCTTTGGGAAATGAAATAGGCTTGCTATGGCCTTGCAAGATCTTCTCGATGTCCGGCAACTGGCTGTAGAGCTTCAGAAAAGCCGAAAATTCTGCAGCTGTACCAGCGCCAACCACATGGGAGATGTCCAGGCCCACCTTATAGAGCTGACTGGCAATCATCCACGAGCGCGGCGAAGGCCAGGCAGGCTGCAGTGGATCAAGCTTATGGAGCAGAGCAGGGCGGAAAGAAAGGAATGCAAGAATATGCTCGTGAATACCCTGCCCAAGCGCATAGGATTTAAAACTCTCGAAGTGCGGCTCGGTGGTCAGATGGATGAAACGATTGGCAAGCGGAGCAGGCATGTCGAAGACAGCTGCGCGATCTTCTTTACGGTTGCCCGCCGCCCACACAAACCAGCGCTCTGGCACCACATAGTTACCCACGCGACGATCCAGGATCAGTTGTTGCGCCATGCCCTGCATCGCCGGTGGAGCGAGATTCAATTCGTCGAGGAAGAGAATACCTCGACCCTCGCGTGGCAAAAATTCCGGCGGATACCAGCGTGATACGCCATGCTCATGGTCAGCAACAGGCAGACCACGCAGATCGGTCGGGGCCAGTTGCGAAAGGCGAAGATCGATCATCTGCATCTTATGCGCCTCGGCGGTTTGCGCCACGATACTCGATTTACCGATACCCGGCGCACCCCAGATCATGGTACTGAACATCAGGCGATTCTTGACGAGTTTATGCAAAAAGTTCGTAAGTGCTTCTGGTGTCATTGGAGCTAGCTCGTTTCTACAGGGTGTTTCCTCTGTCAAGAGAAACGTGCTGGCGACGCTCCTCATTGTTTTTTGCTCTGGCCCGGACATACCAAATGCCATCATGGGCCAGCATGTTAAGCAACGGCGCTGAGATATGCGGATGGCTCGCGGCGAGATAGCGCTCTTCCCAATACGGCGAGCTGGCAAACGGCTCCAGGATCGTTGCGGGGAGCGCTCTATAATATTGAAACACGACCTGCCGCAACCAGTTTGGAAGCTGGTCAATACCAATCTGCTGCTGGATTTTGCTGGCTAACAGAGCCAGCAAAGGACGGCGCTGGTTGCGTACCATCACCGGATGGTTGAAGATGCGCGGCCAGAGTTCGGTATATGGCGTGTTCAACGCACGTTCCAGAATAACCAGAGGCGCATGTGGATTCGCGACCAATCCAGACCATATTGCGCGCTGATCAGAGAGCATCAATTCATGTAATACGTCGACAGGCGTACGCTTGTGGGCGGCAACGATGGCGCGTACATGCACATCTCCCCGTTGCGCCAGTCGTGTCAGGAATTCTGGCGAGATGTGTGGCTGGCGCGCCAGACCTGACCAGATTGCTTGCTCTTCCTGCTGCCAGAGCTGATCAAACAGCATTGTGGGAAGACGCGGATTGGCGGCAAGATAGGTACGTACCCTCAATGATGTATCTTGCGCAAGCTGGATCGCACACTCTTCAAGCAGGCGCGCATTCCCGCTCAGGCTGGCGCGCACAGCTTCTTCAGGATCAGAGAGCAGCACAGATTGCGTTTCGCGTGGCAGACGCGGATGAGCAGCGACAGAGGCACGGACAACGGCAGCAGGATCGTGTGCCAGTGTTGTCAGAATCTCTGCTGGAAGTTTGAGATTGCGGGCGCAGGCAGCACGTACCCTGGCAGATGCATCGCCGACCAGTTGTGTCAGAAGAGCGTGATCAAGCCGAGACTGTACAGCCAGCGCAGCGCGTACAGACGCGTCCTCGTCCTGGAGCATCATCTCATGATCGGCGTCTCTCAGAGAGGGATGCGCGACAGCCATGCGGCGCACAGTTGGATCAGGATCAGAAAGGAGAACGGCAATATTCTCGCTTCCTGTATGCGGATTGCTAGCCACCGCACGTCGTATTTCTGACCGTTTATGAACCGTGAGTCTGTCCAGTATCTTCGCGGACGTGCGCGAATGACGCGCTACCTGGCAGAGCACGAAGCTATTTTCCTCAGTCAGGAGCGCCCGCACATTTTTATCACCAGGCGTCGTGCACAGAGCCAGCGCAACAGCAGTCAAGCGAGGCTGAGTTTTTGCAGCGTTCAACCATTGCTCTTTCAGCATCGGAACCATGCCGGGGAAAAGCATGCTAAAGAGGAGAAATATCTCCATCTCTGCCACCGGATCGATAGCGACAGACCGGCGCGCTTTTTTTCGATAGCCGATCAACGCACTGCCAGCCTCAGTCTGCCACGATCCAGGAATGCTGCCAGTCTGGGTCACATGCAACTGCAGAAGTTTCCAGACCTCTGGCCATCTATACTGGTAAGACGTATCGATTTTGATCTGCTGGAGCCAGAGGGCAGGGATATTTTCAAATCTGAGTAGGCTGGCCCACGAAAAAACAGAGAGTCTGTGGATAAAGCGTGGACTCGTCATGTTCAGAATGGGGATGAGCGGGTTACGCAAAAACTCCTGAGGGAATTCTCCCGCCAGAGAACAGAGCAGTGATACTGGCGTATTGGGATTTTGAGCCACCGCTCGCCGGATAGTGGCATCACTACTCTTGCCAAGTTGTTCTAGTATCACAGCGGGCGTGGCTGGATTGGCTGCAATCAAGGGCTGAAGAACTCCATACCGTGCGAGTTCCGTCAGCCGCTCAGAGGTGGCATCCATATCCACCGCTTCCGTGAAAGCAGACGGCAGCAGCAATTCATCTTCCATGATTTTTATCTCTTATGCATTTGCTCACTTCAATACAAATGCAGAAATAGTAGACATACAAAAATGTGGAGACGGCCAGGAGTTGAACCTGACGTCATGCATCTCTGTCGATACTGTGCTAACGCTGCACCACATCCCCACAGACAACGCAGGCGACAGGATTTGAACCTGCAAATCTCTGCATTGAGAGTGCAGTGCTCTTTCGATTTAGCTTCACCCACGCCGATCGGAGTATTCCGATACAGCTACTATAGTAGAGGCTGTTCTCTCTGTCAATGCGCCCAGTCCCGCGATTACCAGAAAATCGGCGAGTAATCCTTATAAGAGGAGAAAGAGGAGACACACAAAAAGTGGAGACGGCCAGGAGTTGAACCTGACGTCATGCATCTCTGTCGATACTGTGCTAACGCTGCACCACGTCCCCACAGACAGCGCAGGCAACAGGATTTGAACCTGCAATCTCTACCTTATGAGTGTAGTGCTCTTTCGATTTAGCTTCACCCACGCCGATCGGAGTATTCCGATACAGCTACTATAGTAAAGGCTTTTCTCTCTGTCAATGTGCCATAAACCCGCATTACCAGGAGGTCAGTTGATAATCTTTATAGAAATTCCCTGAAGAAACATCAGCAGTCATGATCCCTGTGAAGATTGGATCACAAATGCGCGCCGCTGCATCGATCAGGTCGAGCGGCAAAAGCTGCTGAATTTTCTTTCTGTCCTCGACATTGGTAAGCGGCGACTGCTGAGAGATCCAACCGGGATCAACGCTGTTCATGAAGATGTTATCGCGCGCAAGTCGAGCGGATGCGCTGTGAGTCAGCATGTTGAGCGAGGCTTTCGCCATATTGGTATGGACATGGCTTCCTCGCTTGGTATTGGCAAATTGCCCCTCAATTGCTGACACGTTGACGATAAAGCGTTGCGCAAAAGAGCTACGGCACAGAAGCGGGTGCAGGCGGCTGATCAACAAAAAAGGCGCAGTCACATTAATGACTTGAACCTCCAGAAACTCGGTAAGATCGATCTCATTGAACGGCAGCGTCCAGCTATTCCGCGGACGTAAATCGATTTGCTGCTGATGCTCATCATATTGACCAACAGGAAAGAACGCACTATCACGCTCTGATGGTTGCAGCGCAGCGGTCCGCAGCGCAGCGGTCCCATATGCATGCAACAGCGTCGCTGACGAAACTTGATCATCAGGAAGCGCCAAAGGCGAAGGCATCAGCGCTTCAGATGGCAGGGCAAACGGTGTTGGAGGCAACGCTGCATGCGATCGTCTCACCAGCGCCCGCTGGGCGGGGGTCAGCGCCGCTAGCGGAGCCTGCTCAAAAGGCAACAAAGAAGCATAATAGTCAAGCGGACGGCGTACAGTCTGGGCAGCATTGTTGATCAAGATATCCAGCGCGGGATAGCTCTCGTGCAGATAAGCCACAAAACGTTCCATCACAGGGATATAACGAAAATCAAGTCCATAGATCTCAAGCCGATCCTGCCAATCAGGAAAGTCCGGTTCGCGACTGTACTGACGGGCAGCGTCGTGCGGAAAACGTGTCGTAGCGATGACTCGCGCACCCGCACGCAGCAAACGCAGCGTCGTGGCATAACCGATTTTCACGCGGGCTCCGGTAACCAGAGCAACACGTCCTGTCAGATCAGCAGGCATCACACGCTTGCTGTAGTTGAGATCACCACAGCGCAAACACAGATACTGATAGAAAAAATGAGGATGGGTAAACGGCTGCTTACACACATAACATGGATGCGGCTTCTTCAATACAAGGTCGCGGGCGATATGAATCGTACTGGGAACAAATGCACCACCAGTTAGCAGGGGATTACTATACACAAGCTGATACGACTGGGCGATCACATAATCTGGTCGCAGATGCTCATCCTGATCCTTGAGCAAGCCGTCCAGGAGAAGCGATAACTCCTCCGCGTCCTGACCCTGAACATCGAGCAAGCGCAGACAGGCCACAATTCCCAGCGGCAGCAACTTTTTGAGACCACGCGCAGGCTTTTGCACATCCTGAGCAGACTTCTTTTGCGTCTGCGCGCGCTCGCTACGTTCCCGCTTCTCCCTCTCAGGCTGGATCGGGCGCAGCGCTTTCGCGCTGGCGATGCTTTGTAAGAGATCCTTGAGGGCAGGCATGGTAAGCTCATGTGCAAACGTTACCACCACCAGCGCCTGACGCAGATCGTAGCACGACGGATCAGCCACCGGCGTCGGAAGAGGAATCGTCGTATCGTAAATGACCACATCGAACGGCTGCGATTGCAATCCCTGCGCAGTCACCAGGCGACCCGCCCCGATACTATAACCGGCAGACAAAAGCTCGCGCAGACTTGCTCGCAGCGACTCAGACGTTCCAGCCTTGACCAGATGTTGGCGCACTACTGAGAGGATCATTGGCAAATGGTGTCGAATATCAGTCATCGTGGCTGCATACTAGCAAAATAGCACATCCATGTCAAGCTGGGGAGCAAAAGGAAACAGGCTCTGATGGACCGGTCCTCATGACCCAACATCCTCCATCGCACATGCTTCAGGCAATCCAAGATGAGCTCTCTTTGAGAGGGCTTATCACTTGCCCACAACGACAGCCATAAAAAGATTTTTCCTTGCCCTCGCGCGTAGCAAAAATGCAGCAGTATCTTTCGATCCCTGCACTTCTCCCCTCCCTCATCCACACACAACATCTCCCTCAAACAAGTGAGGATCATCCGGAAGGTGAATCACCGCTGTCACAGAAACAGGTTTCACATTCCCATCGGGAGAGAGATGAAGCCGATCATGATGCTGATCAATTTCCTGCTGATAGGTGTCCAAACACCACCGAATATCATACCGACTTTTTTGGATGATCTGGAAAATGACGTCTTCGTTCAGATACCAGCGCAGGGCTGGGTTCGAACTGCTCTGATTGTACCGCATCACCGTGATGATCGTTCGTCGCGACAATTCATACGTCGCTTGTGGATGATCACATCTCCTCAATTCAGAGGACACCATCGTCTTAAACGGTTGCTGTAGTTTCAATCCAGCCAACATTTCCTCCCTCAAGCACACCGATACAAATTCCGCCACATCTCCACGAAGATGCTCCAAGCCAAGATGGAGAAACTCATACAACACTGGCGAAAGTCCCTGATTATGCAGGGTAATGGACAGCTTCAGCGTGCCAGAGACTGACTCTGTTGCAGCATTCCCTTCGTCCTCTCCCTCTCCTTCGTCCTCACCTCGATCAGTCATCGTGGCCGATGTGGCCGATGCAAGACCAAATCCCATCTGCTGCCGAATATCGTCAAGGGTAGAGATCTCCTCCTCATCGAACTCCACCTCGACCTTGGCGTAATCGGCACGCATCTCCACTTCTCTTGACCGGTCAAGTGTCAACTACCTGCTATAATGAACACAACAACAGAGAGAGGTAGTCATGCACATGAGTGACCAAAAGAAGAGCTATACTCCTGAATTCAAATTGAAGGTGGTCCTGGAAAGTCTCCAGAGAGATACAACGCAGGAAGCCGTCTGTAAACACTACGGCATTTCAAGTTCTATGCTTCACCGATGGAAAAAAGAATTCCAGACAAAAGCTGCTGATATTTTTGCAGATAAAAGAGATCCTAAGCAGAAAGCGATGGCTCAAGGATACGCCCCTGGGGAATCGCCCGATGATTTGAAGAAGATCATTGGAAACCTGACAGTGCAGAACGAAATCCTAAAAAAAGTACAGGGGCTGTTGGGCAACTAACGACGGTCCAAAAGGTGGAGCTAGCGCACCAGCTCTGTCATCCCAACGGCCCCTATGCAAAAAAGCACGTTGCCGAGGCACTCGGTTTGGCTCGTGGCTCCCTGTATATCCAAAGAAAACAGGCGCAAAAAGATAAAAATGTTGCGAATGCTATCGAAGCCTGGCATGAAAAAGACGATACCATGGGGCATCGCAAGCTCGGAAAGCTCCTGCATATGGGGAAAAATCGTGTGAAACGAGTGATGAAGAAATATGGTATCGCTGCACGGAGAAAGAGAAGAAAGTACGTCTATCCGGGAAAAGCGAAGAGCACGGTGCCCAATTTACTGCGCCATCCTGAAAAAATCCCCGAGCAATTCGTGCAACAGGTTGGCCGAACTTCCGATCAGGCTGCTCTTCCTGGTCTGGAAGAAGTCCTGTTCTCTGACATTTTTGAGATCAAACTGGCTGACCAGAGCAAAGTTCGTGGCTGTTTTGCGCTTTGGAAACGGACCCGGCACATTTTCGCTCTCGCATTTGAAACCCATATGCGTGCCGAGCTGGTGGTGAACACGATCAACCTGATCAACGATGCGATCCCTCAGGCTATCTTTCATTCGGACCAGGGAAGCCAATTTGGAGCAGAGGTAACACAAGCAGCTTTACTTGAAAAGGGATTCCTTCGTTCTATGAGTCGAGCAGGAACTCCAACCGATAATGGCTATGCTGAACGATTTGTCGGGCAATTTAAGCTCTCGGTTGCCGAGCGTCGACGGTATGAAAATCTTGGAGTCTTTCTTCAAGCCTCAGAGGATTGGATCAATTTTTATAATGAAGTTCGGCCTCATGAGGGATTGAACGATCTTTCACCGGATCAGTATGCACAAGCGCATGGGCTTCCAAAGGCCGGGAAAATACGGTTAACTACCGCACCGAATCGTATTTCTGTACAGGCAAATGCGGCATTGGCGGCCAACAGTGTACCATATTGACGGAAGCCGTCAAGGATCGCATTCGCTTTTTCCCTTGACGGCTTCCGTCAATATGGTATGGAAAGTGCGCACCAATTGCAAAGCAAAAAAATGGTTTTTGCTCCATTTCGTGATCAGATTCGTCCTCCGTAAATACCCATCATTGGGTGTCTATGGAATTGGGTACTTGACAAAGCCAGATCCCTTTGCGCTCATCTGCAAGCCGATACTCCATATAGTTGCAAACAGCGGCACAGGCAAAACGCTCACCTGGTGAAGGATCTGCAAGCAACAGGGGATCATTACAAATCTTTGCGATATATTCCACGCTCTCCACCGAAGGTGGGCAGTAGTAGTGCGTTGCAAGACAGGGATAGACACAGTGATGAAGCACGTTGAAGAGATCCGTCTCTCCAGCAAACACAGGAACCAGATCACGAAAGGACTTCAATGCGGTTGCGCCAACCAGTTGACCATACTGATGAATCAGTTCGTGTTCATCGACCTGAGCACAATCGACGATTTCTCTCAATCGCTCCCACGCTTCTACTACCAGGTCGGCTCGACTGAGCGTCGGAATTTCAAAAGGACCACGAAAAAATGGGTTATAATGGACAGCATCTCGAAAGAGGAGCGAAAAAGAGGTTTTCAGAGAGAAACATCCGTTCTTGAGAATGCGCAACAGTCCTTGACCAGTCACCACCGCAATCCCTACCACCAGTCCAGGCCACGCATCTGCATCCATCAATCCTTTATACAACAACCCTTCCGCTCTCATCACAATCGCATCTGGATCATGCAGAAGTAAACAATGATCCAGCCAATCCCACCTCATCTGCTCCCACTCGGTCGCTGAACACTTGAGATATTTGAGACCAATATGCTCCCACTCTTCCATTTCTGGGTTCCACCACTCATTCTGGGGAGCGGGAATGCTGGTACGCAACGCGATCCTCGTCTCCATCACCATCTCTTGGAAAGATAGGCTCTTCATCTCTTCACAATAGTCTCTCCACGCATCCAGATCCGCTTCACACCTCGCCCGCATCTCTTCTTCGTCTACCTCCACCACATAATCTGCCATCTCACCCACAAACCTCTTCCATCGGTGCACGAGCCACTCCCTGGCCCTCGCTTTCTGCACCTGATTTTTTTGCTTGACCTCCTTCTGATGAGGCCCTTCGATACTCGGCCTCTCCCTGAGGAAACCATGGCCTGCCTCAACCGAGAGCTCCGTCTCTGCTCCCACCACAACACTCACCTCTTCCGCTCTCGCGGCATGGGCCGTCTCCTTCACTCCTTCTGGCTCCTCCACACTCCCTACGTGAGCGCAGTCCTCTCCCCCATCACGTTGCCCCTCTTCCTCCTCGATGGTCTCCTGATCATCTCGGCTTGGATCTCCCATGCCCACGATATGCGCAATGAGATAAAACAAAACAAGCAAGCAGTAAAGAAATAGAGGAGGGCCTATCAAGCGTCAAAAAAGGAAAATGGAGCGAAAAGACGAGCTACATAGAAGAAAGTGGATGGTAGAAAGAGGAGCAAGCTGAGTGTATCCAGAAAGAATAAACAGGCCGTGTTTTAGTCAGCCGTCACGAGAGCAAAGTCAAAGAACTGGGCAAAGGTGGCGGGAAGGCCATGAAGCGTAATAGAAAGCGGTGGAGCGCTAGAGGAACGAGCGTTACAAGCAAGACGCTCATTCCAGTTCAAACGCCAATGCGCACGTTGTGCTCTGGTGTGTCTGTCTGACGGTTTGCTGGCTGGTTTCTTCTCCAACGGAACTGTCTCAGGAGAAAGAAGAACGGTTTGTGAGCGAAGCAACTGAAACCAGCGACGCCGGATGGAACAGCGTGGCCAATCACCCCACAGGACTGGGAACGGAGCGGGTTCCGGAGGAGGTGGAGCAGGGAGAGGCTTACGCAACATCGGTGAAGTTTCAATGGGGGGAGGTGGAGGCGCTGTCGAAGCAAACGGGTCGGAGGTGGTGGGCCAAACAACGGCGCTGACTTGCCGAGGCTTCCTCGTTGTTGTGGATTCTTGACACTGATCGCGAAGAGAACAGGGACGGCAATGACACGCACGAGCACCATAGACCATGCGTACAGAGCCGTTGCGCTCAGGTCTGCGCTCTTGCAGCGTTAAGGGGTGATCAGCCGGACAGCGTAAGGTGCCATCGGGTTGGAGCACAAAATCGGAGCCAGCAAATCCTTTGGTGAATGATCGATGGGCCCATTGAGGAGGACCATACGCTATGGGTTCAACCACCGCAGCAGGTTCAACCACCGCAGCAGGCTCAACTGATTGAGCTGGGGAAAATTCTGTCACACGCATGGCGGTAGGTGTGAGCTGTTGCCCAAGTTCTAAGCGGAGATTCCACACCCACTGCGAGATGACTTGCCAGCAATCCTGACCGCAGGGCGTGCGAGACACCCAACGATCTGCGTCTTGCTCTTGATCTTCGTCTGAGAGGACTGTCTCAAACGAGCCACGATGCAGATACAAATGCAGTACATCTGAGGCAAGAAAGGCATATGGTGGCAACGTCGTGTAGAACAGTTCGTAGACCGTCTCGTTGCGGACCACTCCAATGGCCGGTTTGTGATCACCAGCGGGATGAGTGGCAACAAGGAGGCGAATCATAGGCCCTTCTGGGGTGAGTGGCACGGCAAGGCAATCGTAGAGATCGCGAATGGTTCCGCTTTCAGGATGAGTGATCTGCCCATCAGGAGTTGATTGGAGTCGGGTTTGGACTTCTGGTAGATCAAGCCAGGCATACTGTTTGCTCCGTCCAATCACTCCACATTGGCTCGAAAGAATCTCCTGTAACGGAACCGTGTTTCCATACAATCCATCGACTCTCACGATGACGTGAGAGAGGGGAAGTTCAACTGCCGCCGCATACGCCGTGATGGCCCTCAGGGCTTGTCGCAATTCTTCTCGGTACTTGCCGTTTCCTGGACCAGAAAAGGTGCCAAGCCATTGATGGGTGTACGGCTGCAACACCGTCGTCCTGGTGCGTCCTACTTGCCCTCTTTTGCGCCCGAAATAGCCTTTGGCGCAGACGTGATCAAAACGGCGGTGAGGGGCAGGAAGGTCTTGTGTCTGGGGAAGTGCCCGCTGCCGTGCTGTCTGCTTGGTCCCATCGATATCGACCAGGAGCCAATGATGTCCCAGGCGGTCCCACAGCCCACCCGGTGGAGAACCGAACGTGGATCGTGTCACCAGGTCCTCTTGAAAGAGGAGCCGGAGGGCTTCGACACTCGGCTGATCAAAAGCCGCGAGAAAACGGCTGAGGGTGGAATGACAGGGAAGGTCGTTGCGGCCAAAGAGGGCCATAAAGGTGGAAGCAAAGGGACAAAGGCGCTCATAAAACGCTTTTAAGGTGGGTTCTCCACTCACCGCATAGCCGATGAGGACGACGACAAAGTCAATCGTGTCGTAGTGGCCAAACCGAGCGCGGGCAAACTGCACCCGTTGCTGGATGGCATCCAGAACGCCCAACTGAGTAAGCACATGAGCAAGAACGGTCACCTCACCAAACCATGAGGGCGTAGTGGGAACAGACGAAGGCGCAATCTGGATTTTTACAGAAGAATGCGTCATACTGGTTGTGTGTCCTCCTTATTGGAAATACTTGTTTTTCTTTCTTATAAGGAGACACATTTTTGTCTTTTTTACAATATTTTTCTCATTTCTCTCTGTTACTATGCTCTATGCTGCTCGCTTGTTGTCATCTCGTTGCGCATATCGTGGGCATGAGAGGAACCAGGTGTTCCTCTTCAACACCCTCCTCTTGGGAAGGCACATCTTCCTGTTGAAACACTTCCAACACCTCCACTTCTGGTTCGTTTAGGTGGATCCCCCGACGATCGTCAACGGCTCCCTCTCCATCAAGCACGACATACTCACTGTACAAGGAAGCCAGGGCCAAGGTCACACGCATCTCTACCGACGTCGCCCCCAGCAGCTTCCGATGATTCTGAATGGTGGCAAGATAGACCAGTTTGTCGACGGAGGCCGGGCAGTAAAACCAGGCTGCCAGTTGGGGATACACCCCATGAGCCAGGGACGTGTACACATTGCGCTCTTCGGGTCGCAGAGGCACCAGGTTCCATACCTGCTTATACGCCGCCTCCTGGATCTGAGGTCGACACTGTTGACTAATATCTCGCCGCCGCAGGCCCTGAAAATGATTCCCGAAGAACTGGCGAACACGATCGACCGCCGAAAGCACGGCCTCCACACGCACGAGGGTCGGGACCTCAAAAGGGTCACACAGCACTTCATAGACCGTCATCGGGGCAGCGAAGAGAATCGAGTAGGCGCTTTTCCTGCGAAAGTGTCCCGTCTGGAGAATCTCGACGATCCCTCGACCAGTGGCGAGTCCAATTCCAACCACCATCTCCGGCCACCCATTGCTTTGCAACAACTGCTCCACTTTTTCGAGCAGATCCCACGGACGCGCAAGCGACAACGGATGTTCTCGACGCTCCCGCAACTCCTCCTCACTCGGTGCCTGGATCTGGATCCATTCCTCGGTCGAAAAGTTCAGATATTTGAGAACAAGATGCTCCTTCTGGCCTGATTTTGGATTGCACCACCAATTCCCATCGGTGAGGGGAAACGTTTCCCGAATACGGTTGCGCGTCTCGGTTAACGGCTTCTGTAACGAGATTGCCCGCTTCAGACTCGGCCGCTGCCGCCAGACCTCCAGTTCCGCTTCACACATCCGCTTGATCTCCTCCTCCTGCCCCTGACCCAGCGACGCAAGCGTCGGCAGCAACACCTCCCAACGCTCTTGCAACCACTTGCTTACCATGACCTTCGCCCTCCTTTCTTCTCCCCTCCCACCCGCATGCACGTGCCGATCTCTCTATGAAGTCCCACGTAATCGCTGCACGTTTCTTTGGGTCAAGAGTCGGTCAATCGCTTCTTCCACTACCTCTTTCGTCACCGTAAACACACCGCGACGAACAAGCAGATAGTCCAGATGACACAGCACCAGGTACATCATCTGAAAATTCCCCTGCGTCTTCTGCACAAACACCTCGACGGCTTCATCTTCCATCGGCAAACATAACCGCTGCACTTGCTGTTCAAGGAGCTTGCGAGTATCCTGTTTCCCAAGGGCCCCAAACGCATGCAACACACCCACCCGCGAGGCCAAGGCGGCCATCTTCTGCAACCGCGCTGCACTCCCCGAACGACCCAGCAAGACCAGCCCCAGACGACTTCGATCAAAAATATCCCGCAACACCTCCAAGCTCGCCTGCGAGAGACCATCGACTTCATCCACGATGAGCACATCCACCACATCCGGACGAATCACGACGGGCATCGCACTCGTCTCTTGCGCCACGGTACTCGCATGCTCTGCGATCATTTGCAGACCCCACAGCAGCAAGGCCAGATCTTGCTCGATGCCCTTTGGCGTTGCCGTCGCTCTGGGCGTATAGAAGGCCGTTCGCGGAATCGGACTCTCGGCAGCAAAGGCCACACCATGGGCGGACAACAATGGTTCAAAGACATCCCACTGGGCATACTCACGCGCCGCCAAGGTCTTTCCCACCCCCCGCTCACCTACACAGACCACCATATACCGATAGCGGCGACACGCTTCACACACCTGGACAAAACGACGATATTCCTTGGTGGGCACAAATGAGGAGAACGGAACCTCAAGCTGACTTCGTTCCCTCAGTGATCTTTGTTCTGTTGGAGACAAGGCAAGGCTCTCCTGCAACCATCTCTCGCTCTCAGTCATCGTCATACCACCTTATCTTGGACTGCTTCTTCGACACCTCACTCAACTCCACCACGCTCTCAACCTCCTGTGCACTTCCTTCCTCTTGTCTCTCCACAGGACCCAGAGCGACTGGCACTTTCTCCAGCGCACGCTCCGCCAACTGCTCCGGCGATGCATAGCGCGCCACCACCTGTTTTCGCTCACGTAAGGCTTTCCCAACTGCTTTGCGTCGCTTTGTCCGCTCCGTCACAATCTCCTGCACACTCACTGCCTGCCCACCACGTTCCACACAGGAAGCCTGACAGAGAAATCGTTCCTCTTTTTCTCCCTCGTACACCCGTATGGCGGTCAGGTCCATGGGGTCATAGCGAATGATGACGGCCTCTTTCACGTGTCCCGCAAGCAGCTCGTGCATATACCAGGCCCCCAGCAGCGTGATTCCTTCCTGATGCACGACTCTCCGCCGACGTGGTTGCACCAACAGCTTATCTAACTGCATCTCATTGCGGGGCAGCACCGGAATCACTCCAGAGCTCAGCCAACGCGCATGGGGCGCAGCATGCGTCTCCGTATGTATTCTCGTCGCATACGTCTCCAACACCCAGGTCCGAAAGATCTCGTCAAACTCACCGAGCGTCAGGCACGCCGCTTTCCTCGCTTCCGCTTCGATTTCACGTTGCCACCGAATATGCCCCTCCACCTTCGGGGCATAACCTGGCAGGTTTGCTAACACCTCCTCTCTCACCGTCAGAAAAAACCGTTCCATCTTTCCCCGCCCACGCGGTCGCCCAACCTGGGAAAAAATTAACGACATCTTGAGATCAGCCGCGACGGCCTCCAGGTGCTTGGACGTAAAATCGCTCCCATGATCGGTATACAAACACTCGGGCACCCCATGAATCGGCCAACGCGGATCCTCTTTCACGCTGATGGCCTCGCGCAACGTCAATGCCGTCAGGGCAGACGATGGGGCACTCCAACTCAACCGATACCCGGCAAGACCACGACTATAATCATCCTCGATCGCTGTCAACAACGGCATCTGCGCTTTCCCCTGCTCATTGAGGAAGTAGCAACGCAATTGACAGTGATCCGCTTGCCAGATGGCATTGGCACACCGCGCCTCTCGACGATACAAGAGATCAAACGCCTCTCGATACGCCGCAGCCCCCTCCTGCCCCAGGGTCACAAGATCTTTGGGCATCTGCTGGACAATCCGGTACACCTGCGCATAACTCGGTTGTGGCCAGTCTTGCTCGTCGGCCACCTGACGCACCAGCGCATGAATACTTGTCAGTGGTCGCCGCAGCGCCTGCACCGCCAGACCCTCCACCAGCAGCGCCTGCACCGCCAGACCCTCCACCAGCAGCACCAGTTCCTCCGGCAACCCGCGACAGTGGCCGGCATCCGAGCGGGCCTTCGTTCCGAGTCCCATGAAACCCTCTTCACGATACGCCTGGACCCAGCGCTGCACCGTCCGCAGTGAGATCTGATGCACCCGGGCAATCTCCGTTTGACACACGCCCTCCTCAAAATGCGGACGAATGATCGCCAAACGTTCGAGTGCCTGCGCGCTCTGCAGCTCCGTGAGTGTCATGCGATTGCTCCCTCCTCCACCGACGCAATGTGCTCAAGAAAATAGGGGTTCCTCAAGAAAAATATAGGCAAGAAAAAGAGAAATGTCCATAAAAATTGCATTAAAATTGCAGAACATTCTAATATATATAAAAAGGGCAGCATCATACACAAGAAACAGAGCAGCATCATTCTCTGACTGCTCCTCAGGAGAATGCTTCACCACACATGATGGACAGACAGACACACGACAACGAGAGCATGAACAATGATCAGCGAGCAAACACGACTGCCGCCCAAAACGCCACGTGCCGCACTGGAAGCAAGCAAAGAAGCGTCAAAGAAGCGTCAAAGAAGCGTCCCAGAGATGCACAAGATGCCTAGTCAATTTCATCAGGCGATGGCGGCCTTTGTTTCGCACTCGTTGACGAAGCACACAGTCTTTTCTTTTGAGAGCCGGTAGGCGGGAAAATGGCTTGAGGAGCAGCTTGAGGACACTTGAAGAGGATACGCAGGGGGAATGAATCAGCTTTTTCTACGACACAGAATTCGTACCAATCTGCGTCATTTATTTCATAAATTTACACATCAGTACAACTTTGTTGAGGCATTGTGGGCATGATGTATAGACAAGTTATAGATTCATTCCTAATATACCTTGTATAAGTCACAACACAGAAGGTTTTAATAGACAGAACAGTGGCAATATGGCTGATTTTGGACGGCGCTATCCTCTATTCAGATCACAGAAGGTTGTTTTATGGGGGATAATACATCACGATAGGTTATTTATTCAATAATCACATCACTGATATAACCTTCAGTGATGTACGTTATAAACAGTGTCATTGAAATCACTGATGATCCTTCAGTGATTTCAATGAGAACAGTGAAAAGAGCAAAGAACCTTCAGTGATGTGATCTGACTGGGAATCCAATCACAGGAGGAGCGAATTAAGAAAGGTGAATCTTGTCCGTAATGGCAAACGGCTTGGTGTTAAACTTCTCATTCAGGCCAAACTCCTGGTGATGTTGATCAATCTCTTGATGATGATCTTGGAGGTACGCACGGATCAATTCCCCACGGCCACCAACAAGTTCTTTGATCTCTTTGGCGCGGATAAACCAGCGATCCAGATCATGGGAAGCCGCTTGATTATACGCCATGATAGCCTGCACCGCACGATGAATGCGCTCGGTCGTTGCTTCAGGAACACGGATGGCCTTCAATTGCTCCAGCGAGAGCGTCGTGAAATCGGTCTGATTATAGTGCTCTTGGCGCTTCACTGGCCCTTGCCGATAATTCGCCTGCTTGTCGAGTTGCTCACGCAGATAGACGACAGGTTTCCCGTCACCCTGGGCAGCCGCCTGTTCAAAGAGCGTCTCCACCTCTTCGAGAGATGAATTCCAGCGTTCACGCAGATGCTCATTGAGGGTCGCAGCAACAGGACGTGATTGATCAGCGTGCAGAAGAGCCGCAAGCGTCTCCAACGGCGTCGAGGTGCCATAAACCTCAGCCAAAGGGGCCAATAACCCCTCCATCTGCTCATGCAATCGATAGGTATCG
Source organism: Ktedonobacteria bacterium brp13 (assembly GCA_015099395.1). Taxonomy (GTDB): domain Bacteria; phylum Chloroflexota; class Ktedonobacteria; order Ktedonobacterales; family Ktedonobacteraceae; genus Dictyobacter. Next base: position 23,280 of record AP024096.1, read on the forward strand.
GCCAACAGCGAAAGCACTTCATCATGATGACGCAAATCGCGCTCTTGGGCGATCTGATCGATCCGATTTTTCGTCTCTTGCCTGGGCTTATACATCGAGTACCCGGTTTTGCTCGCCTTGACGATTGGAAGGCGTTCCTTCTTCGACATCTCTGCACGCTCCTCTTTCTGCTGTTGCTCGACGACGGCGTGCTCAAACACCTGAAGCACGGTCACGCCAGGTCGTCCTAACCACACCCCTTGTTGCGGATTCATCCCCCCTTGCCCGTCCCCGATTTTGTAATCATCGTAGTGCAACGTACTGATATAATTGCGCTTCATCTGCTCATTGCCAGCCTGCTCTGCGCGCTCCACCCAGTAGTGGCCCTCAATCGTCGCCTTATAATCCAGCGCATTAATCACAGGGGGACAGAAAAAATAGACGGCCAACGTTCCATACACGCTCCTCAGAAGATGAACGAAGAGCGTGTCTTCCTTGCCAGCTCGTTTGGGGATGATATCAGAGAAATGCCGCTCCGTCGTGGCTCGCACGGTTGGTCCATACCGACGCTCGGCCTCCCCATTCTCCAGCGCGGAACAGTCAAGCAAGGAACGCAGTCGCTGCCAGGCTTCAAGCACCAGGGATGCTTCCACCAACGTTGGGATTTCATAGGGGGCTAATCGCTCCGCTTTCTGCTTGAGCTGTCCGCTAAAATGCACCGTCCAGGGGCGCATGGGATGAAAGGTCGCCGTCTTCAACAGTTCCGTCAAGCGCCTCCCTGTGGTCACGGCCAGGCCCACCGTGATATCTTCCCATCGGGGACTCACCAGCAATGTCCCCGCCCGCTCCACAATTGCTTCCGGTTGATCCAGTAACTGTTGTCCCTCTAAACGCTGTTGCCGTCCTTCTTCCGTCAACGCCTTCATCGCCGCCCACTCTTCATCCGAAAAATTCATGAAGCGCAACGCCAGATGTTCGCGCTCTCGCGTGCGCGGATTGATCCAACTATTCTCTTGCGTCACTGGCAAGGTTCGGATTGCATTGCGTGTATCGATCATCGGCGTATTGAGCGAGCGCAACGCTTTCATCGTTGGACGGGCGCGCCACGCCGCAATCTCTTCCGCACAGATGCGCTCGATCTCCCCTTCCTGGGCGACACCCAATACCTCCAACTGTGGCAATAACGCCTGCAAACGCTCCGCTAACCACTGTTTCATCGGCCCTCTCCCCCTTTCTCTCGCACCATTCGTCAATACTCTTCTTTAGTATACATCAATCCTATAGTGTTGTCAATACATCACATCACTTTATGTTAACAGGCAGGAAATAATGACTATGAGAATTTCATCCGGGGCCCTTGCTTTTTCCCCTCTCATCAGGTATACTTTATAGGTAAGCTTTTTCAGAGACCTCCACAGGGCTCTCTTTTTTTGCCCCACTATCCAGTTTCCACTTCCTTACTCCTTTTCGATATTACCTGCAGGTAGCTTTATGCTGGCACCAACATCGAACATGCCATCTGAAAGAGGAAGGATGACAGCTCGTGTGAGATCCGACAACAACACTTCAGAGACTCCTGTCACTAACGGTGGAATATTTGACACTTCACGTGAGATGCGACATCTGTGAAGAGCGAGGAATCCATGTTATAATGCTCCGGCACCGGCGCGCAGCCACATCGCTGATGCACGATATACTACGCGATCATGCTCAGCCGCTCGGTTCACTCGCACATACGAATCCGCAGCCTGAAGACCTGCGCACTTGGCTGGCAGCCTGTGGTGCCCATTATGCACGGGAAAGCAAGACGCTGGCGGTTCTAGTAGACGGTCTGGATCATGTCTGGCGCGACCGCAACTCAAGGATTTGACCCAGCTTTTGGAATCTTTTACCTCCGCCAGACGGGATTGTGATGGTATTTGCGACTCAGCCTGTAGACGATCATCAATTGTCTCCCATCTTGCTTCGTCATGCTCCACGCGACCGCTGGGTCACGTTGCCCCCACTCTATGAGCCCGCTGTTGAACGATGGGTACGCAAGCATAGCAGCGACGTTCCACTGCAAGTGGAACAACTACAGTCAGCTGTGGTCATTGACCGCCTGACCAGAGCCTTGTATCGCAAGGGAAATGGTCATCCCCTGCACCTGCACTACACCTTGAAGGCGATGCAGGAGCGTCAGTTCGTGTTCACGGAAGAAACGATTGAAGCATTACCAGGGTGCCCCCATGGCAGCGTCCCAATATCCCTGGCTATCACAGGGCATCGTTGCCTGTCTAGACCCACAACGTCACCAGATAGCACAGATTCGTGATCATTTGCAACAGGTGCGCCACTTACTGGTGCATGACGACCTGAGCTTATTCCCATGTCATAGCAGTATTTTTGCGTTGGTCTCTCAGCTGCCGGAGCACCAAGATTATCGCAAGCCGTCTCTCCAGAAGATGCTCTTTTGGCTACAGCAGACAGCAGGAGGCACCAGACTACCGGCGTTGGACATACATGCGGGAGATCGAAGCGCCATGGGCAATGACGCACCATGTGGCATGAAACAATGACGACGAAGAACATACCATGCCTCTCAGCATTCTTGTCAACAAGCAACAGCCCTGCCAGCAAGCCGGGTACGCTTGCTTTTTTGGCTCACTTCAGGTATACTTGATAGGTAAGCTTTTTTGAGAGACCGCTTTGGTGCTCTCTTTTTTTTGCCCTGTTCCTCCTTTTCGCCTCCTATTCTCTGCGCATCCCACTTTTTCTCTCAGCACGGTTTTTTAGGCTCTTCGCCTTCTCACACGCTCATGGAAGATCACTGACACAGGAAGGTACTGTCTTCCTTCTCGCCGAGAAACCCTCCCTCAACAGCGATGACAACATGTTGTCATCAACAATGGAATACTGGACAGATACATCTCTTGAGATCCGACAAATGAGTCTGAGATGGTCTTTACCCCTCTTAACCCCTCTTAAGAAAAACAAGAGCGTTAAAGCACATACCTGGATCAAGGATGGATACTAGTGAGCCGTGCACTTAGTAACTATCAGGAAGCAGGCGTACGGCTTCTCCAAATGGCACACTCTCTACGCTGATGCCTCCCGGCGAGAGGACCCAGAGTACGGGGAGAGAGGGCTGATCCGTAGGAAAGACACCATAGCCATCGGTCAGGTAGACAGAGACGCTGTTGTGTGACGCATCGAGCGTGGCCTCGACGGCGCGGAAAAACGGTTCGAAGTTGGTGCCTCCGCCACCCTTTGGCCGGGGCAACTCGATATCTACATTCAGCTCGTATGGACCATAACAGGCAGCATCAGCGTAGTAGAGGATGGCTTCTAGATGAGGATAGGCTCTCAGAATAGCCTGTACCTCTCCCAGGAACAGGGAGATCTCTTTTCGACCAATCGATCCACTGGTATCGACGGCAATAAAGATGCGCAGTTTCTCGCCAGCGAGCTCATCCAGGTAGAGACCCTGACCAACAAAGCGACGGTCAAAGTCCTGAAAATCGCTGGGAGTCTGCACCAGAAAGCGCCACAGATAGGCACGCCAATTCAGTTGTGATGGACTGAGCCGCGTTATTTCACGCTGCAATCCCAATGGGAACATACCATGTCCCAATCCCAGCACGTCGAGCATGGCTTTGCCTTGTTGGAGGGCCTGTCCCCAGTACTGCTCAAGTTCAGCGTATACATCCGGCGAGAACGCTCCATCGATGGGTTCGAGCAGATCGTCAAACAGGAGATGCAACTTCGCTTGCAAACCAGGCTGCTCAATGAGCAGAGCATAAATCTCCTCCACACTCAGCTGTTCAAGGTTCTTTTCGCGCAGATGGCCTGCGGGCAAAGCAAAGCCTTCTTCGGCAAGGATAATACCATTGACCACAATATCGGCGGCAATATTCCAGAGCAACGCATCGCGATTACCACGGCGTAGGATATGAAGCAAGGCAGCGTGCAGCACCTCGTGCGCGAGTAGACCCAGGCGCTCGGCGGAAGTCAAGCCACGCCAAAATTGCGGATTGATAAAGATATCGCGTCCATCCGTTGCCGCCGTGCGCTGGCTGGGCGAGGGAATAATGCTGGCAAAGAGCGTGAGGGTCGCGAAAAACGGCGAACGCAATCGTAACTGAATAATCGCCGCAGAGATCTGGCGCTGGAACGTATCATCCATGCGAATCGTGCTCCTCCAGCAAAGCCATATACTCCGCAAACATCTGCTGCAACAGCTGATCGCGTTGAACCAGCATCGCCAGGCGTCCGAGATCATTACGCGCACGTGCCTGACGGAAGAGATCGGTAGCGAAGAGCTGGATCCACTCCTGTCCAGCATTGCTGGCGATCCACTGAAATGCCTGATAGCTCTCTTGCAACGACATAGCGCGTACAGTCAAGGCTACAGTGAGGGCGTAGCGCTCCGATGGCTCTTTGGGAAATGAAATAGGCTTGCCATGGCCTTGCAAGATCTTCTCGATGTCCGGCAACTGGCTGTAGAGCTTCAGAAAAGCCGAAAATTCTGCAGCTGTACCAGCGCCAACCACATGGGAGATGTCCAGGCCCACCTTATAGAGCTGACTGGCAATCATCCACGAGCGCGGCGAAGGCCAGGCCGGCTGCAGTGGATCAAGCTTATGGAGCAGAGCAGGGCGAAAAGAAAGGAATGCGAGAATATGCTCGTGAATACCCTGCCCCAGGGCATAGGATTTAAAGCTCTCGAAGTGCGGCTCGGTGGTCAGATGGATGAAACGATTGGCAAGCGGAGCAGGCATGTCGAAGACAGCTGCGCGATCTTCTTTACGGTTGCCCGCCGCCCACACAAACCAGCGCTCTGGCACCACATAGTTACCCACGCGACGATCCAGGATCAATTGTTGCGCCATGCCCTGCATCGCCGGTGGAGCGAGATTCAATTCGTCGAGGAAGAGAATACCTCGACCCTCGCGCGGCAAAAATTCCGGCGGATACCAGCGTGATACGCCATGCTCATGGTCAGCAACAGGCAGACCACGCAGATCGGTCGGGGCCAGTTGCGAAAGGCGAAGATCGATCATCTGCATCTTATGCGCCTCGGCGGTTTGCGCCACGATACTCGATTTACCGATACCCGGCGCTCCCCAGATCATGGTACTGAACATCAGGCGATTCTTGACGAGTTTATGCAAAAAGTTCGTAAGTGCTTCTGGTGTCAGTCGACAGGCGTACGCTTGTGGGCGGCAACGATGGCGCGTACATGCACATCTCCCCGTTGCGCCAGTCGTGTCAGGAATTCTGGCGAGATGTGTGGCTGGCGCGCCAGACCTGACCAGATTGCTTGCTCTTCCTGCAGCCAGAGCTGATCAAACAGCATTGTGGGAAGACGCGGATTGGCGGCAAGATAGGTACGTACCCTCAATGATGTATCTTGCGCAAGCTGGATCGCACACTCTTCAAGCAGGCGCGCATTCCCGCTCAGGCTAGCGCGCACAGCTTCTTCAGGATCAGAGAGCAGCACAGATTGCGTTTCGCGTGGCAGACGCGGATGAGCAGCGACAGAGGCACGGACAACGGCAGCGGGATCGTGTGCCAGTGTTGTCAGCATCTCTGCTGGAAGTTTGAGATTGCGGGCGCAGGCAGCACGTACCCTGGCAGATGAATCGCCGACCAGTTGTGTCAGAAGAGCGTGATCAAGCCGAGACTGTACAGCCAGCGCAGCGCGTACAGACGCGTCCTCGTCTTGGAGCATCATCTCATGATCGGCGTCTCTCAGAGAGGGATGCGCGACAGCCATGCGGCGCACAGTTGGATCAGGGTCAGAAAGCAGAACGGCAATATTCTCGCTTCCTGTATGCGGATTACTAGCCACCGCACGTCGTATTTCTGACCGTTTATGAACCGTGAGTCTGTCCAGTATCTTCGCAGACGTGCGCGAATGACGCGCTATCTGGCAGAGCACGAAGCTATTTTCCTCAGTCAGGAGCGCCCGCACATTTTTATCACCAGGCGTCGTGCACAGAGCCAGCGCAACAGCAGTCAAGCGAGGCTGAGTTTTTGCAGCGTTCAACCATTGCTCTTTCAGCATCGGAACCATGCCGGGGAAAAGCATGCTAAAGAGGAGAAATATCTCCATCTCTGCCACCGGATCGATAGCGACAGACCGGCGCGCTTTTTTTCGATAGCCGATCAACGCACTGCCAGCCTCAGTCTGCCACGATCCAGGAATGCTGCCAGTCTGGGTCACATGCAACTGCAGAAGTTTCCAGACCTCTGGCCATCTATACTGGTAAGACGTATCGATTTTGATCTGCTGGAGCCAGAGGGCAGGGATATTTTCAAATCTGAGTAGGCTGGCCCACGAAAAAACAGAGAGTCTATGGATAAAGCGTGGACTCGTCATGTTCAGAATGGGGATGAGCGGGTTACGCAAAAACTCCTGAGGGAATTCTCCCGCCAGAGAACAGAGCAGTGATACTGGCGTATTGGGATTTTGAGCCACCGCTCGCCGGATAGTGGCATCACTACTCTTGCCAAGTTGTTCTAGTATCACAGCGGGCGTGGCTGGATTGGCTGCAATCAAGGGCTGAAGAACGCCATACCGTGCGAGTTCCGTCAGCCGCTCAGAGGTGGCATCCATATCCACCGCTTCCGTGAAAGCAGACGGCAACAGCAATTCATCTTCCATGATTTTTATCTCTTATGCATTTGCTCACTTCAATACAAATGCAGACATAGTAGACATACAAAAAAGTGGAGACGGCCAGGAGTTGAACCTGACGTCATGCATCTCTGTCGATACTGTGCTAACGCTGCACCACATCCCCACAGACAGCGCAGGCGACAGGATTTGAACCTGCAAATCTCTGCATTGAGAGTGCAGTGCTCTTTCGATTTAGCTTCACCCACGCCGATCGGAGGAGTCCGATACAGCTACTATAGTAGAGGCTGTTCTCTCTGTCAATGTGCCATAAACCCGCATTACCAGGAGGTCAGTTGATAATCTTTATAGAAATTCCCTGAAGAAACATCAGCAGTCATGATCCCTGTGAAGATTGGATCACAAATGCGCGCCGCTGCATCGATCAGGTCGAGCGGCAAAAGCTGCTGAATTTTCTTTCTGTCCTCGACATTGGTAAGCGGCGACTGCTGAGAGATCCAACCGGGATCGACGCTGTTCATGAAGATGTTATCGCGCGCAAGTCGAGCGGATGCGCTGTGAGTCAGCATGTTGAGCGAGGCTTTCGCCATATTGGTATGGACATGGCTTCCTCGCTTGGTCGTGGCAAATTGCCCCTCAATTGCTGACACGTTGACGATAAAGCGTTGCGCAAAAGAGCTACGGCACAGAAGCGGGTGCAGGCGGCTGATCAACAAAAAAGGCGCAGTCACATTAATGACTTGAACCTCCAGAAACTCGGTAAGATCGATCTCATTGAACGGCAGCGTCCAGCTATTCCGCGTACGTAGATCGATTTGCTGCTGATGCTCATCATATTGACCAACAGGAAAGAACGCACTATCACGCTCTGATGGTTGCAGCGCAGCGGTCCCAAGCGCAGCGGTCCCAAGCGCAGCGGTCCCATACGCATGCAACAGCGTCGCTGACGGAACTTGATCATCAGGAAGCGCCAAAGGCGAAGGCATCAGCGCTTCAGATGGCAGGGCAAACGGTGTTGGAGGCAACGCTGCATGCGATTGTCTCACCAGCGCCTGCTGGGCGGGGGTCAGCGCCGCTAGCGGAGCCTGCTCAAAAGGCAACAAAGAGGCATAATAGTCAAGCGGACGGCGTACAGTCTGGGCAGCATTGTTGATCAAGATGTCCAGCGCGGGATAGCTCTCGTGCAGATAGGCCACAAAACGTTCCATCACAGGGATATAACGAAAATCAAGTCCATAGATCTCAAGCCGATCCTGCCAATCAGGAAAGTCCGGTTCGCGACTGTACTGACGAGCTGCGTCGTGCGGAAAACGTGTCGTAGCGATGACTCGCGCACCCGCACGCAGCAAACGGAGCGTCGTGGCATAACCGATTTTCACGCGGGCTCCGGTAACCAGAGCGACACGTCCCGTCAGATCAGCAGGCATCACACACTTGCTGTAGTTGAGATCACCACAGCGCAAACACAGATACTGATAGAAAAAATGAGGATGGGTAAACGGCTGCTTACACACATAACATGGATGCGGCTTCTTCAATACAAGGTCGCGGGCGATATGAATCGTACTGGGAACAAATGCACCACCAGTCAGCAGGGGATTGCTATACACAAGCTGATACGACTGGGCGATCACATAATCTGGTCGCAGATGCTCATCCTGATCCTTGAGCAAGCCGTCCAGGAGAAGCGATAACTCCTCCGGGTCCTGACCATGAACATCGAGCAAGCGCAGACAGGCCACAATTCCCAGCGGCAGCAACTTTTTGAGACCACGCGCAGGCTTTTGCACATCCTGAGCAGACTTCTTTTGCGTCTGCGCGCACTCGCTACGTTCCCGCTTCTCCCTCTCAGGCTGCATCGGGCGCAGCGCTTTCGCACTGGCGATGCTTTGTAAGAGATCCTTGAGGGCAGGTATGGTAAGCTCATGTGCAAACGTTACCACCACCAGCGCCTGACGCAGATCGTAGCACGACGGATCAGCCACCGGCGTCGGAAGAGGAATCGTCGTATCATAAATGACCACATCGAACGGCTGCGATTGCAATCCCTGCGCAGTCACCAGGCGACCCGCCCCGATACTATAACCGGCAGACAAAAGCTCGCGCAGACTTGCTCGCAGCGACTCAGACGTTCCAGCCTTGACCAGATGTTGGCGCACTACTGAGAGGATCATTGGCAAATGGTGTCGAATATCAGTCATCGTGGCTGAATACTAGCAAAATAGCACATCCATGTCAAGCTGGGGAGCAAAAGGGAACAGGCTCTGATGGACCGGTCCTCATGACCCAACATCCTCCATCGCACATGCTTCAGCAGGGTTTCAGCCATTTTGAAAGTAGGCGCATCAAAAGTGAGAGAGGGTATTCACAACAAGCGTCGTTCAAAAGAAGTTTCTCATTCTTCATGCGCCTCCTCAACGTTTGGCTGAAACCCTGTTCAGGCAACCCAAGATGATGGCTATCTTTAATAGGGCTTATCACTTGCCCACATGCCCACAGCATCAGACCTCTCTTCAACGATCCTGTGGACAATGCCACCGTTCCATCTCCTCCGCACGGATGCATTCCCATACCTGTCACCAACCCCAGGGCAATGAGCATGTGATGAAGGTATGCTCATTGCCCTGGCCTTGCACCTGGTCACGTGGCGCCACCGGCGACAAACCCTGGTGGTGATGCTCACTCGATTTCTTCTCACTCTGGGAATGCTTTTCCTCTTGATCTGCCACTCTCTTGAGGGTTGTGTTGCAAAAAAGGAAGCTGATCTGATACAGTAAAAGGAAAACAAGCGAAAGAGACACGTTATGGCAGAGCAGAATCCGTTCAAGTGGCGCCATTTTCAGTCCGACATCATTCTTTTGTGCGTCAGGTGGTACTTACGCTATGCTTTGAGTTACCGCGATCTGGAAGAGATGATGCTCGAACGGGGTCTGCACGTCGATCATACCACGATCTACCGCTGGGTCCAACGCTACGAGCCCGAACTGGAGAAGCGCTCCCGGTCGCATCTGAAAGCCTGCAATGACTCGTGGAAAGTCGATGAGACGTACATCAAGGTGAGGAAAGTTTGGATGTATCTCTACCGTGCCGTGGATTCAGATGGCAATACCCTAGAGTTTCTCTTGAGTCCAACGCGGGATGCCGAGTCCGCCAAGCGCTTTTTCGTCAAAGCACTCGCATCGACTGCTCGATCAGTTTCTCAAGCGTGTCCGGTTGCAGAGCAGGTGGCTCCACCCACGACTCCGACTGACACGACAATCATCACGTCAACTCCTCGCGTGATCAATGTCGACAAGAACGCGGCTTATCCCAAAGCAATTGCTGAGCTCAAAGCCACTGGAGTGCTGCCTCAGCATGTGGAATTGAGGCAGGTCAAATATCTCAACAATCTCATCAGGGCAATCGCATCTAAATAACCCCATCAACAAAAAGAAAAGGACGAGGAGGTGATAAAATAGGTCGAAAAAGCTGGAGACAAGATGATGGAAGAGAACGACCGACGAGATCTGGAAAGCATGTTTGCGCAAGTGGAAGACCCTCGAATGGAGCGGACCAAGCTGCATCGCTTACGAGATATCATCATTCTGGCGATCTGTGGAATCATTTGCGGAGCAGAAGGATGGGTTGAGATCGAGGAATTTGGGAACGCCAAAAAGGCTTTTTTTACGGATTTGCTCGACTTGCCCAATGGAATTCCGTCTCACGATACGTTCGGGCGGGTATTTGCCCTCATTGATCCGAAACAGTTTGAAGCGAGTTTCATCCAATGGGTGCAAGGGATCAGCCAAACAGTCCAAGGAGTGATCGCGATCGATGGCAAAACGCTGCGCCGCTCACACGATCAAGCAGCAGGCAAAAAAGCGCTGCATCTGGTCAGTGCCTGGGCAGTCGAAAATCGTTTGGTGTTGGCTCAGCTCGCGACGGAAGAGAAATCCAACGAGATTACCGCCATCCCGCTGCTTTTAGAGCAACTGGCACTCAAAGGCTGCATTGTGACCATTGATGCGATGGGGACACAAACGAAGATTGCCGCGCAGATTATCGAGCAAGGCGGCGACTATGCTCTGGCTCTCAAAGACAATCACGGGAACCTGTTTGACGAGGTGAAAGCAACGTTTGCGCTCGCAGAAAAAGACGGCTTTGTGAACTCGTACTGGGAGTCGGATCGACAGGTAGAGAAAGGTCACGGTCGATTGGAAATTCGCGAACAGTGGACTCTGAATGATCCAGAAATCCTGGCGTATCTCGACCCAGAACACCAGTGGAAAGGCTTGCGAGGCATTGGGGTTGTGCGGGCGGAACGGCGCATGGAGCAGAAAACCACCAAAGAAACGCGCTACTTCTTGCTCAGTTTTTCGTCAGTCAAAACCTTTGCTACTGCGGTCAGAAGCCACTGGGGCATTGAAAACAGCCTACATTGGGTCCTCGATATCGCCTTTCGGGAGGATGAATCGCGCGTCAGGCTCGGTCATGCCGACGAAAATCTCGCGGCGCTCCGCCATATCAGCTTGAATTTGTTGCGCCAGGAACACTCTTCCCGTGTTGGCATCCATGCCAAACGTCTCAAAGCCGGGTGGGACAACCAGTATCTTTTACGCGTTCTGGATGGGGTTAATTAGATGCGATTGCCCTGTACCATCAGTGGCTATTAAACGTGCCGATTGCGTGCCATCGATGTGAGCGTTTTCCGATGCCGATGTGTCCAGATTCTCTTGAGAAGAAATGCAAGCAGTATCCAGGCTTGGCAATGATGGCGTTGTCTCATGAAGGGGGACGCGTCCCGATGAAGGCTTTTTCGGATGTGCAGAAGGCAGGTGTTGTTGGTTGGCAGTTTCAGCACGATAACTCTCAACGCTCATCATATCTAAAATGATGGAATGATGAACGAGGCGATCAATTGCTGCCATGGTGGTCATAGGATCTTTGAAAATCCGCTCCCATTCGCTAAACACCAGGTTTGTTGTAATCATCACCGATTGGCGCTCGTAGCGCTCAGCCAGGAACGTGAATAACACACTACAGTGGCACTTTTAAACTGATACATATCAGCGGATAAAAAAGACTTCATGCATTTCTCGATCTCGATGTGACATGCTACAAAGAATAAAAAACCGTTGAAGCGATGTTCATGAGAAACGAGAAATGCATGAAGTCTGGTTACGATACCACATCTGAAGAAGCAGGACCATCTCAGCAGGAGATAGGAAGATGGCCGCTGGCTTTGTTCATCCTGCATCGCTGTTTGGCTCCCTATTTTGCTCGCCCCGAACCGTATCAACTCGCCCTACTCTATCTGCAAGCGATTCTCAGTGAGATTCCTAGAAAAAATGGCTGGCAGATCGCAGAACACGCCAAACAAGCTCGTCCCTATGGCATGCAACGTCTGCTCTCGCGGGCCATCTGGGATGATGAGGGGGTTCGTGATGAAATGCGGGCGTTCATCCTGCAGACCCTGAGCCATCCATTCCCCCTGCCGATTGGTGCACCAAGCGGCACTGAGCCCAGCGTCCCCTTTCCCGTGATTGTCATCGATGAAAGCGGTTTTCCGAAACGGGGTATCCACTCTGCTGGGGTCAAGGTGCAGTATTGCGGCGCGACTGGGCAGGGAGAGAACTGTCAAGTGGGGGTCTTCCTTGAAGATAAGTGGAATTGAAAACAATTGCCACTTATCTCCTAATATGTGGCTTTGACCCTCGCTTCCTCTGTCATTTTTCAGGGTAACGAGGGTCAATTCCACATATTTTACCTACGTGACAGCCCTGGGACACGCGCTCATCGATTATGCCTTGTACGTACCAGCGGACTGGTGCACTGACGCCGCTCGCAGGCAGGCGGCTCATCTCCCCGAAACCGTCCGTTTTCAGACGAAACCCCAGTTGGCCCAGCACCTGGTTCAACGGGCACTGTCCGCCTCGTTGCCGATGAGTTGGGTCGTCGCCGATACGGTGTATGGACACAACACCGACTTGCGACTCTGGCTGGAAGAACAGGGCTTTTCCTCCGCGCTGGCCGTTCCTGCCAATGAAGTTGTCTGTGTGGAAACGGCTCAAGGATATCGGATATGCGAGGTGGCGAGCATCGAGCGACAGAGGCCAGGCGCAACCCTGGATTGGCAACGATTGAGTATGAGTCAAGGAACCAAAGGCGAAAGGCTCTTTGATTGGGCCATCGTGCCACACGTCTATCGTGGTATCGTCGACGGATGCCACTTCGTCGTAATCCGCCGTTGCCTCGACGATCCTCGCGAAATAGCCTATTACCTGGTCGTCGCTCCGCCTGGGACCGCCTTGCACATGATGGTTCTGGCCATCGGTGCACGCTGGTGGATCGAGGTGGATCTTGAAAATGCCAAAGATCTTGGGCTCGATCACTGTGCGCCACGTTGCACGATAACCGCTTAGCGGAAAACGTGCCACTCACAACAGAAAGTGAGGAGAAGGATTGAACCAAATTGCAGGGAGTAGTTCCCTGCCGGAGGAAACGGTCACACCTCCGAGGCTAAGACTACTGCATGCGTCTGGTGCAGATACACCAGGGGTATGAAGCCAGTTAAAGTCGTAGCCCAAGTAGCCTACGTTCTGTCTCGACAGGATATGGCGAAAGTGGCGCGGGCCGTCAGTAGCTCTCATGGTGACGAGAGGAATCCCTGTCTGAAGCTTCGTCAAGGCCCATTCTCCGAAAGGAGTGCCCGGCAACGGGAGTCTGGTGTTGACTCTTCGTAGTGGTTGGAGAGCCAACGACATGCCTGAAAGCACATGTCAGAGACGAGGACAATTGATCGTTACACTCGTATCATACCGACCGAAGTATAGGGGACACCTAAAAGATGCAAAACAAGACGAGGTTCAATTCAACGTGGGAACGGGTGCACGAAGAGGAGTATCTGCTCCAATGACACGTGTGCCCGGACAGCAGCCCGTAGTAGCGTTGAAATAGGATAACACCTATGGAGCGAAGGGGCATAGTCAATCGAAAGGAAACAAGACTTCACTTTCAGTCGAATATCAATGAAAAACAGCTAATTCATGGAGCAACTCTGTTGGAAAGGAGAAAACGATGAAGGTTCACAGACTGAAGGTGGAAACGGAAGCACAATTCCAACACGTCCAAGACCAGATGTATCAGGAAGCCAGGAACGGGAAACGGAATTTCTACGGACTCCTCGAACTGGCGACCAATCCGGTGACGATCATGACTGCCATCCATCGAGTAAAAGCCAACAAAGGGCGCAATACTCCTGGCAGTGATGGGAAACGGATGAGAGATATCTTGTGCATGGACTACGATGAGGTCATTCAACTGGTACAGCAGACCGTACTGGATTACCATCCAACCCCTGTACGTAGGGTCTGGATTGATAAACCAGGGAAGAAAGAAAAGCGGCCTCTGGGCATTCCATCGATTCTCGATCGGATTGTTCAAGAGATCGTGCGATTGGTGATTGAACCTGTTCTTGAAGCTCAATTCTTTGACCATAGCTACGGATTCCGGCCCATGCGCGACGCTACCCATGCGATTGCCAGAGTACAATATATCCTCTGGCAAGCCAAATGTACCTATGCGGTAGAAGGGGATATCCGGGCATTCTTCGATCACGTGAATCACAACCTGTTACTCAACAAGTTGTGGAAAATGGGCATTCGGGATAAACGTATTCTGATGCTCATCAAAAAGATGCTCAAAACGGGTATCTTTCAGGAAATTGAAGAAAATCCCCTTGGTACCCCTCAAGGCGGGATTATCAGCCCAATACTGGCAAACATATACTTGCATGAATTTGACAAGTATATCGCCGAACAATGGGAAGAGCATCCAAAACAAGCATGCTACGCGCAGAAACGGTCAGCCTACTCTGCGATGAAGATACAAGGATATCCACGGTATTACCTGATCCGGTATGCCGATGATTGGGTCATCCTGACACATAGCAGGGAAAATGCCCAAAAGATCAAAGAACTGGCAAAACAGTTCCTCGAACGGAATGGACGGCTTGAACTATCCGAAGAAAAGACCTTCATTACTGATGTGAGAACGTCATACTCGACCTTTCTCGGTGTAGAAACAAGGGTACGGCCCTCACGGAAAGGAAAAGGATTTGTGACCTACTCGCGCCCGTCAAGGAAAGCCCTTTCTGGCGCAATCCAGTCTCTGAAAAAGCAAGCTGAACGAATACAGCGAGCATCTCACAGAGACCAAATCATTCAAGAGATGCTGCGATACAACTCGATCGCAGTGGGCATCGGCAACTATTGGAGCATGACTTCAGCAGTGAGCAGATGTGGATCAAAAGTAGACCACAAACTTTGGTACAAATTGGATAAGATCTTCAGGAAACTCACAGGTTCACAATTAGGAGAATACCAGAAGCGAAAAATCGAGGCAGAGAAAACCAGCAATCTTCCAGTGAGGCATACGGGACACAAAACACGTGTGTACTTCCTGGAGTTTGAAGGATGCACTATCGGACTCACCCATGTCGGCTTCAGTACCTATGAGGCACCGCCTCCCAAAAACCCGAAGGAAACACCTTTTACCAAAGAAGGACGCACCCTCTGGGAGAAACGAACGGCACAGAAGCTTGCAAAGACGCGTCCCGATAGTATCACAATGCTCGACAATCTGACCGTCTGGTCCTCTGAGAAGAAACACAGGAGCGCTTCAATGGAGAAACGCAACTTTGAGTACTACATGAACCGTGGTTATGCACTCAACCGCGATAAATGCCGATGCAAAGTCTGTGCCACTTCATTACTCCGAGGAAATCTCCAGACACACCATAAAAATCCTTTCCTCCCCCTTGACCAAATCAACAAGGTGAGAAATCTGGCAAGCCTATGTACGAGATGCCATGACCTGGTCCACCGCGACGAACCAAACCCATTCGTCAAAGGAACAAAGCCCTACACCAAATTGGAAGCTTACCGCAAAGAAGTGAAGGATGTTTTCTCATTGACACATTCGATTGATGGAACGCCGTGTGACGGGAAACTGTCATGCACGGTGTGAAACGGGGGAAAAGAGAGCGATCGCCTCAAACTCTTACCTATCGTTATATGAGGTACGGAGCTACATTGGCTGGTATCGCCATATCACGCTGGTCATGCTGGCTCTGGCGTTTTTGACGAGCGTTACCCTCACGGCAAACTCCCTTTCCACCACCGTGCAGGCTCCCTCGCAATGGCCTACCGAAGATGCCATACCCACAGAATCCACTGACCTCTGCCCGCTCTCGGTGCCTGAAGCGCGCCATCTGCTCGCACGTCTCTTGTTTCCTTTTCCCTGTAGTGTTCCTCTGGTCATAGCCTGGTCGGCATGGAGGCGCCGGCATCAACGACGGGCCAGTTTTTTCCATACCCGCCGCCGGGTAAAGGCTGGCTAGTCTGCCTGGTTTTCTTTGTTTTCACTGTCCCTGCTAATCTCCGGGGAAAGATCCCCGCTGATCTCTGGGGAAAGATCCCCGCAACTACCCAGCGTCTCTCTCGTTTTTTTCTTGTTGGAGGGTCGAAAGTAATTCATTTGTAGAGTTCCTTAATTGATAGATTTGGCACAGAGAAATGATCGTTTGAAGCAAAAAGAGAACAACTTCTTGTATGCTGCGAATGAATCACTTCTAAAAGAGCTTTGAGAACTGGAATGATGCAAAAATAGCATGGTCAGGAAGGACTGATCAAACCCAAAAAGGAGCTTATCTCTGGAAAATGGGATGAGATTCGAGAAATGAATTAGTTTCGACAGTATGGATGTAAAAAATCGTGCATCAATAGTGATAAGCCAGGAAATTATTCTAGTTATGAATTACTTTCGACCCTCCTCCTGCGGATCGTGGCCTCTGTAACCGAGCGCCTCTCATAAATCGTGAAGGTCTTATTCATCATTATACCTGAGCAATGCCTTTTTTTGAAGCTCTGAGAGGGTTAATATGGGGTCTGTGGTGCAATGGAACGAAAAAGTGGTTTAGGGAAAAGCGTTAAAACAGGCATAAACAGCACATGCTTTCTATCTTTTTGCTTGCCTTGCCTCTATGTGAGTGTCTGTGTCTGTTTTGGCCCTTGAGTATTAACGGACCGGAATACTCAAGGGCCATTCTTGACTTTTTGAGAAAGGCCCATCCGTTGAACCGGGAGGCTTTGAGCAGATTGCAACGGGATGGAGACACCACCATCTCATCCTGAACGGGATGAGTGGCATCGGTAGCTGATGGGCCAGTTTCTCTGTCCCTGCTCTCTTCCATCTCGTTGCGCAACCCGTGGGCTCAACGAGGACAGGCCAGCGCAGGACGGTTCCTGGTGAAAAAGGCTTGCGCTCGCTCTTGTTCATAAGCAAGTGTAGCAGACCAATGACCACCTTGCATTTCGACATGGCGTACCCGCAGAACAAGTATTCGTTTCGCACCAATACATTGTTGTCTCAGTGCCATAGGCAAACTGCTCACCTCTATAACATCTGCGAAGCCGGCCACACAAAGTGCCACCTGTGCCGCATAGTTTGGGATCAGCAGTGCCGCCTGGTGCGTTTCTAAGATATTGCCGATGGCTTCAAAAGCACCATTTCCCACGTAGTCGGGCAGCAAGATGAAGCCACCCGGAGCCATCGCATCAGGAAGAAATGGCACCAGGAACCCTGGCTTCCCACCGCGATGATTCACGGCACCATGTCCATCGTGATCTACTGTACACAAGAAACAAAGCACCTGTTGCCTGATGAAGGCGGCAATTTCCTCTGTCAAACCGTGCTGGCTTTTCCCAAGGTGCTGGAGAGGTCGCCTGTCCTGAGTGGATACAGCTGGACTGGCGGCCGTCAGACCAGCAATACGGGTGCGAATATATTTGCTACAGTGGAAAAACGCTTGCCGGACATGCAGAAGGATTCGAAGCTTCTGTTCTCGGCGCAAGATAGGGAACAAAAGCAGCGGGCCAGCGGGAACAAGTCTCGCCTCGCCCTGGACACATAGTCGCTCATGACTGGCATGGTTTATGAAGATTACACCGAGGTGAGCGGGTTTTCCAGCAGATTGACACGTATGCAGGGCTGCTCTCATGGGTGTGTAATCAGTGGAGTGGTTCAATTCAATGAGACAGGTGTGCTGATCGAGTACCCGCGCAAAGCCAGGTCTCTCCATCGCCAGCCATCCATGAATTTCCTGATCTGTTCCCAGGCCCGTGATCACACAAAATGACTGTTGAGCTAGGAACTCCTGCGCCTGTTCGCTGAGAGAAGATTTCTTTTTCTTATCGAAGGCCGCTCCACTCTCATGGGTTCCCCATCGGGTTCGTGCCTGGTCCTGGCCAGGAGGGAGGATATTTTGCATTGTGCATCCTCGTTTCTTCGCGTTTCTCGCTGTGCGGTCTCGCCTCAAAAGCATTTCCGAACAACCATTCCTATTGTATGCAGGGCAAGCATATCTGGTCGTTCAGAATACGCTGTGCTTCACAAGTTGGAAATTGGGCGGGGCACCTGCTTTTCCCCCTTTTCGCTATTGCCTTCCAACTGGCATCAATTTCACAACCATTGTATACCGCAAGGCTCCTCAGTGCCCTCAATTAGAGTATAAAATGACCATATTTACCCATATCATGGTGGTGAAAAGGCTCTCAGGCCAAATTGGGGTCCCGACATAATTTCCCCGATAGATTCCGCTAAGGACCAGCAAGCTCTGAAGAAGCCATGATTTTTTTCGTTAAGCTCCAGATCCTGGTGTGTTCTTGGTTCCCCTAACGTAGCGGAAGAACGTTGAGCGAGAGATTTCAAGCATGGAACAAATTTCAGTAATAGAATGCTTCGAGTCGTGATAGAGATGCCGGACCAGGGCAACCTCCCCATCAGTGGTTTTTCTCGGCCTACCACCGACACGCCCCCTGGCCTTGGCTGCGGCTAACCCTACCTTGGTCCTCTCACGGATCAGATCTCGTTCAAATTCGGCCAATGCGCCCATCAGGTGAAAAATGAGCTTGCCGCCTGGTGTCGTCGTATCAATGTTCTCTGTCAGGCTGATAAAATCCACGCCGCGTTCTTGGAGGAGACCCAGCGTCTCGATAAGATCTTTGAGGGAGCGCCCAAGTCGATCAAGCTTCCACACCACAAAGGTATCTCCTGGTCGAACATATGCGAGAACTTCATCCAGCCCCTTGCGTTCAAATTTGACCCCTGTCATCACGTCGTGAAAGAGCTTCTCACACCCTGCCTCCTGGAGGGTATCCACCTGTAATCCCTCGTTCTGCTCCTGTTTTGAGACACGAATATACCCGATCTTCATAGAACCTCTGCAGTTAGTGTCACTTACTCATCTCATCGTGTAGAAGTTGAGACTTTGATTATGGCACGTTTTTTGACACTCTTCAAATCATGGTGCTCACGCTCGTGGAGACGATATGCTTCTCCAGTAGAAAAACTGAACAGAAAGGGTCAGCATACGGCCGATTGTGAAACAATGAAATCTTGAGTAGAACATGAGAGGAGGAAGCCAAACAACCGGCAGCAGACGCCGTGATTGCTGCCCTCCTCCTTACAGATGAGTACCATCCCCGCAACTCTGTGCTGGGTAGATTGTCATCAGAAGCGTGGTGGTCCCTGATGAATACGTTGACGGACCTGCCCAAGCGTGTGACGAGGGTAGAAGTGTTCAAGCCACCAAGTAGCACCTGCCTCAGCAAATGAGGCGACGTGTGCCGCATCCTGCGCTTTGTCGATCCCGCTCGTCAGTCCAAAGGCAAGCGCTTCGAACGAGTTTGTTTGCGTCCTCTGGGCATGGGTATAGCCAAGGATCTCACGGAAGTCTTCCGGCGTGAGGGAACGTTCAAGTATCTGGGGGAAGACTCCATCGAACTTCGCTGCGCGGCGAAAAGGCTTTTTGTGGGGCCAGTTGCCCGCGATCCAGATTGGGATGCGTGGTTGCTGAATGGGTTTGGGCAGAAATTGCACCCGCGAGAGCTGATAATGCTGTCCCTCGTAGCTGACCTCTTCACCACTCCAAAGCTGCGTCAGGACGTCGAGTCCCTCATCGAGCATCGCTCCGCGAACTCTCGCATCAGTGGTCTCGCCGAAGTCACGATATTCTCCGCTGCGGTCACTCCCCAGGCCAATACCAAGGATGAGACGCCCTCTTGAGAGTTGGTCGAGTGTGACGGTTTCTCGTGCCAACTTCCAGGGACGGCGGCGTGGCAACGGAGTGACCATAGGTCCCAACTTAATGCGTTTGGTGCGCAGCGCAATGGCAGCCAGTTGGATCCAGGGATCAGCGACCACCAGCGGTTCTGGCGTTCCAGCCAGTTTGTAGTTGATGTGGTCCCAGAGGAAGAATCCATCCCAACCCGCTTCTTCGGCTTCATACGCCAACTCGGCGACAAGATGCGGATCACTGAATGGGCCAAATTGGGGTATATCGATGGCAAACTGCATAGATGATGCTCCTTTTCAGTTAAATAAGATGTTTGATAAGAGAGAGGGCTTGTGCTGTCTGGTTTTCATACCCTCCCGGTGCAGGTTCAGACGTTTCCAATTCAAATCCAGCCCATCGATATAACTTGATCGCTTTATGGCTCCAGGTCATGGTCGGGATATACATGATACAATCTCCCTCTATCTCCACCATACGTCTTACTCCCTCTGCAATCATCGCTTTTCCTAAGCCTAATCCCTGGTAATGGGACTTGACAGAGACCCAACGCATAAAGGGATAACGACGGTTTCCTGTGTACCCCCACCAAGCAGTGAAGTTTGCGACCTTTTCCCCATCTTCTTTTTGCAGAAAAATGGTCCTCCGTTTTACCTCATCCAAGTAGGCCTAAAATGCGCGAAGCTGTCATGAAGTGCAAAGTGGATAAGCAATTTGATGATTTCCCGTGTCCGCCTTGATAATTGCTCGACATTGCTCTTTTTAACTGTTCTACCGCAGTATCAACACAGTAGTTTTACTGGTTCAACTGGTACTAGATTTTTGTATCTAGTACCAGATTTCCCGTGCGAGTTCTTCTCACAGAAAAAGCCATTCAAGGCTGGATAGAAGAGGGCGGAAGAGGTCTCATAATGAGACAAAAAAGGCTTGCCCAGAGGCTACTTTGCCCCTGGTGACAGCTTCGCGCATTTCACCCCATTCTGGTAAATATGGCTTAAACAGGTTCCATTGCGCGTACTGTTTGGCAGACTCTGTTTTGCCCGTGCCAGGGGGGCCATAGCCCAAACCGACCACACGAGCCTGCCAACAGGCATCGCACATCTCCCCAAAACGACGAGAATTTTTCGTCGCCACAAAGCGTAGAGGATTGCCCTCATCCTGCTCAGTCATTGATGTACCTCTTGAGTTTTGGCCGCGCTTCGACTGGCGCGGGTTCTGCCGCCACCGTTTTGGGCGCAGGCGGTGGAGCATAATGCATCTCTACATACCGATTGACCATGGCTTCTCGTGTGTTCAGTTCTGCTCGAACCTGCTTGCGGCGGGTCGTTCGGGCCTGCTCAATCTCCTTCAAGGTGACTTTTCGGTCGCTCAGTTCGGCACAAATCGCCCGGCAGAGAAACCGATCCTGATAGAACACATGGACCTCCCCCATGTCGGCAGGGTCGTATCGAATCAGAACCTCTTCTTTGACAAAGGATGCCAGGGTGATATCCATGTAGCGATGGTTCTGAAAATGAATGCCGTCTTGCTGCACCCGCCGGGTTTTGGCGACGGTTAAGAGCAACAAGTCGAGCCGTTCAAGAGAACTGGGCATCCGAGGGACAAATCCTCCGACTTCCCATCGATCCTTGGGGATGAACCCTGTTTCGCCATGGACCCGGTGATGGTAGTCTTCCAGCAACCACTTCCGAAAACGTTGCTCAAAGGTCGGTAAGGTGAGCGTTGCCTCCGCATCAGGATATCCCTTTGGAGAATATCCGGGCACATCTTGGAGAAACAACTGATCGGCACTACGGAAGAAGCGCTCTACTTTCCCACGCCCGCGAGGGACTGCTATTTGGAAAAGACTAATTCCATGCCGATATCTGCTGCCACCTGTTCCATATGTTTACTGGTGAAATCGGAGCCGTGGTCGGTGTAGAAGACGCTGGGAATCCCACACGCTGACCAGCGGGGGTCGTCTTTGCGCCAGATGGCCTGGCGCAGGGTCAGAGCGGTGGTGAGAGCAGTCGCAGTCTGGAAACTGAGCCGATATCCCACAATTAAACGGCTGAAATCGTCTTCAATCGCCGTCAGGTAGGGTTTGGCCGGTTTGCCTTCTTCGTCCAGAAGCATCATATCCAAGGGGGTGTGATCGGCCTGCCACATGGCATTGGCATGGGTCGCTTCTCGTCGGTAGAGGAGATCAAACTCTTCTCGATAGGCAGCAGCTCCCTGGTGGGCAAGGGTAACGAAGGCAGGATCGATGCTTTTGATGATCAGGCGTACCCGCTCATAGTTGGGTGGTTTCCATCCCTGTTTTGTGGCAATCTCAACCACCTGGCGGTGAATTGCTGCTGCTGAACGAGGAGGTGTCTGCAAGGCTAACCCTTCCACCAGGGTAATCGCCTGATCTGGCAGGGTGCGAGATTTGCCTTTATCCTTTCGCTCCGTCGTTACGAGTCCAGCCAAACCTTGTTCTCGGTATCGTTTCACCCAGCGTTGCACCGCACTCTTTGAAAGCTGATGGGTACGAACAATCTGTGCTTGGGAGACTCCTTCTTCCAGAACCGGACGCAAGAGTTCAAAGCGAGTATAGGCTTCTGCTCGCTGCTCTTCGGAAAGCGAGGTGAGTGGAGCGGGTGCTTTCGCCATGATGGGTATCCTCTCCAATGGCAAGGCGTCGATCTCGTCTCTCCAAAGTATAGCTCATGACCCACTGAATTGTACAGAAATTTCCCGCAGAATTTTGGGATTTACAACAGTCCAGCACCAACTGCCAGCGCCGATCCATGAGCGTCGCTTCGATCACCTCGTCATCGGACACCCCCGTGTACGCTTGCAGAATGATCGCCAGGGCGACTTGTGCAGGAGCGATGGGCGAATGCCCACACTTGCTTGGCCGGTAGAGATTCGCCAGTTCCTGTTGGAATGTTCTATCGAACAATTCGTGCCGATGGTAGCGGAGGAACACAAATAACTTGGCTCGTCGTATCCGTTGGACAATGTGTTCTTCTCGCTCGGAAAGTGCTACTGGAGGCTGCCAATCGAAAGGTTG
The DNA here is from genome assembly GCA_015099395.1 of Ktedonobacteria bacterium brp13. Lineage (GTDB taxonomy): Bacteria > Chloroflexota > Ktedonobacteria > Ktedonobacterales > Ktedonobacteraceae > Dictyobacter. Next base: position 46,029 of record AP024096.1, read on the forward strand.
CATGCATCTTCTCCTTGCTTTCATGAGAGGTTCAGGGTGAATGTCGGGTGCGTTCAGGCCGCTTTCCGTATGAATGGAACGAAAAACGACGCTAAGGAAACTGAGAAGGAATTTCCTTCATGTTCTCCGATCCTTCGGCTGTCGGGGGAGAAGTTCCTGGCGGGATCGCGCGGTCCTGCGTTCCACTGGCAAAGATCCAGAAGCGCATGATGAGGTACGAGAGCACCGCGTTGGCGGCCACTGCCAGCAGTTTTGAAGCATTGCCCCACACGGTCACATTGGCTATGAATGGAGATAAAGCCATCGCGGCGCACCACAGGAGACCATTGCTCGAAACAATTTCGAGCGCCACGCTGAGGAGGAAACGTCCTACTTCCTGGCGTGTTGGTCGCTGCCTGCGCTGAAACGTCCAGTACTTGTTCAAGAAAAAACTACTCACCGCGCCGCCGGCATACGCCACGGAGTTCTCGACCACCAGGAGGTGCACGTCGTGCGTGGGAAAGCGCCAGAGCAGAGCATTGAGGACCAACAGGTCAATGATCGTGTTGACTCCCCCCACCAGGCAGTAGCGCACAACCTGCCTGATGGTGTTGCGCCCTCCCTTGCCCAGCCCGATTCGCTCTCTTTTTCCGGCTGGCGCCGGGCGCAGATTGCCTCTTCCAGGAATGCGCGGCACGTTCACACCTATCCTTTCGCATCCTCTCATGGTCCATCCTCTCTCCTTGCTGCTCGACGGGATGCGAACCCAGAGAGCCGGGGACCTATCTCGTCAGCAGTCTCACGAATCCTCTTCCCGCATAATGGCGCAGGCGCAACACCGCCAGCGCAATTTTTGGGAAGGCGAGCCTGGAACTGGCGACCAGATAGCGGCTCTCCCAGCAGGGAGCAAATTTCTGTTTGAAGCGGAAGAGTGTCTGGCGGGACTCGAACAGCGCCATCCGCCGGGAAGCACCGTCAACCAGGTGCCGCCAGATGGGAGCCATCTCCTGCCTGGTGTCAGCCAGGGCGACCAGGCCCAGGCTGACCTGGTGTGCCCCTCGCAGCCGGAAGCGCTCCAGAGCCTGTACCAGTAACAGCTCCATCGCGCCGGACGGGGCATCCGCCGTGCGACGCATCAGATCGAGGGCCCAGCCCCAGTTGTGACCGGTGCCTTCCTCGCCGGTCGCCCCTCCGTAGATGGGAGTAAAGGTGACAAACGCGCAGGCCTGACCAGAGCGGGTCAGGGCGACGCCCGTCACCAGTGGCGGCGCAGGGAAGGCCTCGGGGAATGGTTGGGTCAGATCGGCTATCTGATCAGCTCGTTGAGCGTTTGTCAGGATCTCTTGAAATCTCCCCGTGCTGAAGCCGGTCTCCTCCGTTTGTTGGCCTCCTTTGCACTCCAACCAGGCGTTGGAAACAGAGGCAAGCTGCTGCATCACTGTGGCTGGCGGAACGCCTTCGTACCACTGGATCTGTATCCCCTCCCGTTCTGCGCGCCGGCAACTGGTGCGGACATTCGCCAGGGCGTGGCCCTGCAAAGTGAAGGTCTGGGGAAAGAGCATCGCTTCCTCACCCATTTTGAAGACATGCAATTTGAGTGCGCGATAGATGGCCAGATGAGCGGGACGCGTCTGATAGAAGGCCACGCTCCAGCCGCGTGTGCGGCAAAAGGCAAGGAAGCTGCGCGTGACTTTCTCGACCGCTTGCGGCGCGCAGAGTGGGTCCCCGAGGACCATCGCGACGCGATTGACCAGACGATAATTGATCAATCCCTGACCTTCTGGCGCCAGAAAATGCTCGACATCTTCCGCCAGGCCAAGGAAAGCCAGCGGGTGGCTGCCATAGAGCTGGAGGAGTTCCACTTCTGGATGACGCAATGGGGCCTGTTGGTCCACTGGATCGGTGTCTACTTCTGGTGGTTGTCTCTTCATCATAGGTACGAATCCATTCAGCAAGACAGGTTGGGAGCCGGGCACTGGTACTCTGTGGCACCAGCGCCCAGACGCTCGTGGATCATCGACGCGGCGTGGCACAATCGTACAACTGGAGGCTGGCACCCGGTACACCCTCACTGCCAGTCTGAGAACTGGACGGGGACGATTGCCATAGGCTCGGTGGCACGGTCGCGCAGTGCGGCTGAACCCAGGATGTAACGGAGCTGAGTCTGTCACCAGGTGCGCCCCCACCTCCACTCAGCAGGAAGAAGCGCACCGTCCCGCTGGCGACCAGGGATGCTGCTTCGCTGGCTGTCAGCGGATAACTCGAAAAACCGGACAGTGGTATCACCGGCTTGTTCGTGGCGAGAATAAGGCCATCAGTATTCGTGGCATCGGTGACGACCAGCACGTGTGCGTGGTCCTGATGCGCCTCCAGGTACTGAACGAGCGCTGGATCAGCGGTGACCTGTCCACCAATGCTCGCGAAGGCGCTGGTGCCACTCCCCTGCGCCGGACCAGCCAGGGGAATATCCGATTCGATCCCCTGCAGGATGGGGATGACCGCCCACAGCGTGGGAGCAAGTGCCAGGGCGACTAATCCAACAGCCAGGGCTGGCAGGAGGAAGCGGGCGACTTGCTCCTTGCCAAACAGACGCACGGGGAGGCGCACGCTGATGAGCACGCCTGCGGCCAGCAGGCACGGGATGGTGAGCAAGGGGATCATCCACCGGCCCCACGTGGGATAGTTGGTGAGAATGACGATCTGCTCAACCGCGGTGAGCAGCAGGGAAGCTGGCAAGAGCCATCCACGCCAGCCCTCTGCGCGATAGTCACGCCACATCACGACCAGGCCGATCCCACAGAGAGCGGCCACTGCCGGGGTCATCACCGTTAGGTAGTACTCGTGAAAGAACCCCGCGATGCTGAAGAAAATGCCCATGGTCAGCAGCCACATCCCCCAGAGGATCAGTGCATGCACTCTTCGGTCTTCGCGCGGGCGGGGACGCCCCTGCCAGGCGAGCACAACGATGCTCAGCAGCGCCAGTGGCAACAGCCAACTCTCCTGCCCTGCCAGTGGTTCCACCGTGAAGAGGCGCAGGGGGCCGGGATTCCCTACGGGCTCAGTCAGTATCTGTACCGACCTTCCTGCGGGTTGTTTCCCTGGCTGATTGGTTGGTCCCCCTGTGCTTCCGGCAGGGGCAGGATAAGCATTTCCGTTCCCTGTTCCTGCCAGTCCTGTTCCTGCCAGCAGGCGCAGGAGACCATTGTTGCCCAGGGCCAGGCTCAGCTCCGAATCGTCCTGGGTATTACCCACATGGGGCCGCTGCGACGCCGGGGTCAGGTCCACCGCCAGTACCCAGGAGAACGAGACCACCAGCAGCACCAGCAGCGCAAGAGTCAGGTGGAGCACGCGCTTCTTCATGCTGGTGGGCGCGGCCAGCAGGTAGAGCAGGCCGAAGGCTGGCACCACCAGGTAGGCTTCTAGCATCTTGATATTGAAGCCAATGCCAACGATCACCGCAGTGAGCAGCAGCCAGCGCAGGCGCCCGGTCTCCGCCGCGCGCAAGACCGCCCAGGCTCCGATGAGCAGGCACAGTGCCAACGTGCTATCGATGGTCGCATTGCGATTGGTCACGACGCTGATTGGGCTGATGGACAGGACCAGTGCTGCAAGCAAGCCGGCCACCACGCCGAAGTGGCGCTTCACCAGGGAGTAAAGCAGCAGCACGGAGAGCACCCCACAGAGCGCCTGGGGCAGCAGCACGCTGATCGCGTTCAAACCGAAGATTTTGGCACTGAGGACCTGTAACCAGAAGCCCACCGGGGGCTTATCGATCGAGGTAAAGCCGCCGGGATCGTAGGCGGCAAAGAAGAAATTATGCCAGTTGTCCATCATACTGCGTATCGCAGGCGGATAATACGTATCGAAGCCGTTCTGGCCCAGCTTGTAGAAGTCCATGAGGGCCGCGAGCAGGAGGATGCCTACCAGTGCGAGGCGTTCCCAGAGTACGGGAAAGCGCCGCGCTTCCGGTTGCTGTAGTTCTCTCGGACGTTCAGGCTCAGCCTGAGCGTGTGCTGTGGATGCCTCTGCCATACCTTTGTTCTCCTTATTTCTTTATACTTTGAGTGACACCCTTCATAGATAACTCCTTATTAGGAACTGCTTACGAATAACTCCTTGTCTCTCAAGCAGCGCAACGCTCTCGTTTCTCAAGAGAGTGCAGGCGAGATCGTCCGCCAGATGCCCTGGACGGCGTCACGCCAGCCTTCCAGGTAAGCGCTCTCATCGACCTCGACGCGCGCTGCTTCGTCTGGCGGCCCCTCCACGCTCCCTTCCCGATCCTGGCCCTGCCAATACTGGAGACGTTCAGCCGGGTGAAAGGAAGAGGGGAGGCCCGAGGAGAGAGGGATAGTCGGGCGCTGATGAGGAAAAATGCCTTGAGCGCCTGGTGGCATCGGCGGCACGTGCAACTGCTCAGCGATAATGGCACGTGGATGATCTGGGAACTGTATGGGCACCTGCCCGTGGTGCAGAGGTGACGGTAATGCTGGTGGGGCAGACTGCGTCGCGCCCCGCAGATGGAAGAATTCGGCAAGTTGCCGCCCGTCAAGGTCCGCCAGATAGATCGCCACGCTTTGCAATTCGTCACGAGTAGCGAGGTCCACGGCCCATTGGATACCATCCTCGTAGCCACGCTGATACCAGCGCTCACGAGTCCCCTGGAGCCGCTGGAGGAGGCGAGCGATGCGAGGATCGGTGATGGGAGGTTGTCCTTCAAGCATAGTTACTTCCTTTTCTAAAGCTGTTGCACAGACTTTTGAGAGGTTGATCCGGTCACGAAGCTGTTCCAGGCGAGCATAAAGGACATCTGGAATGGTAATATTCAAGCGAGCCATGAGTATTGTTTCCTCGATCAATGCGTATACTACGTATCTCTTACACGTATTATACGCATTGATCGCCAAAAGTCAAGGGGAAGCGAAGGCATTCTCTTCTTGCGGTCCCGGAAGAAGAGCGGAAGGAGCCAAAGCGCTTGATCCGTGCTGCCTCCTGTGCAGCTGGTGGAGGGTGATGTGATTTTACCCCTGTCTAGGCAGTGCTTTTGCAGCATATCGTGGCACAGCCTCACGCTCCCAGGCCGATTGACAGCAGCCAAATGGCATGGGGCAATGAAGCATAATTTGGTTCTTCCGCAGGTTCGCTGATGCGAAATGTGATATACTAAAAAATCGAACATATTCTTCCAGAGAACCGAACATATTCTTCCAGCAAGACATTTTCCTGATCTCCAGTGAGCCTATGACAATTATTCCAGACCCTTCTGACCTGATCATCGAACAGGTCAGCATCACCAATGAGGTGACCATCACGGTACACGCGGCTTCTCCGACCGCTTCTTGTCCCTGTTGTGAAACGATCTCCAAGCGGGTGCAGAGCCATTACACGCGTACCTTACGTGATCTTCCAGCCAGTGGACGTCCCGTTCATCTGGTCATACAGGTGCATCGCTTCTTCTGTGAAGAGAAGACCTGTGTCCGTAAGATTTTTGCTGAACGCTTCCCTGCTCTGACGTTGCCTCGTGTACAATTCACGTTGCGACTGCAAGAGACCCTTCGAGAGATCGGCTTCGCATTAGGCGGCGAAGCAGGGGCACGTCTGGGAAAACAGTTGAGTATTCCTGGCAGCCCTGATACGCTCTTGCGTGTGGTTAAAGGGACCGGGCTACCCGTTGCCTCCTCTCCACGCGTGGTGGGGATTGATGATTGGTCATGGAAACGCCGACTGCGCTATGGAACGTTGATCTGCGATCTTGAAAGCAGCAAACCCATCGATGTATTGCCTGATCGATCGGTAGAAACCGTTTCGGCCTGGTTTGAGAACCATCCTACGGTGGAAATCGTGAGCCGAGACCGTTCATCCGAATACGCAGCGGCCATGAGAAAAGGTGCTCCCCAGGCACTGCAAGTCGCCGATCTCTGGCATATCGGAAAGAACTTAGCAGACAGTATCCAGACACTCTTAGCCCGCTGCCGGGCCGAAATACGACGTAGCTTGCAAGTACAGGCAACTCCACCAGAGCAAGAGCGAGAAGAGATGGAATCCATGCGAGAGCAAGAATGGCATCCTCCTCGCTCTCGCAGTGTCGTGTTAGCGAGAGAAGGGCGACGAGCTCAAAAGCTGGATCGATACACACAAGTCGTTGAACTGCATCACCAGGGGCTGAGTGCAGCCGACATTGCCTCTCATGTTGGGATAGGAGAGCGAACGGTTCACCGATGGTTGACGGGTGGCTCCTTTCCCGAAGCCAGACGGCGACGCAGACGCCCCAGCCTCATTGATCCCTATGAGCGCTATGTGCTCAACTGGTGGCAAGAGGGGTATCGGAATGGCACACAGCACTACAAAGAACTGACAGCCCAAGGATACAAGGGTTCATCCAAAGCCATGTACAATTATCTCGCGACCCTACGGACACCGCGATCACACGCATCCAAGTCGTCCCCATCGAAACCGCAAGGGCGCAAGAGTACGCCCTCGTCGTCTGCACCACTGGAAAACTTCTCTGCGCAGCGCGCTACCTGGCTGTTTGTGCGTCAACCAGAGAAGCTGGGCGAGAGGCAGAAGCGCGAACTGGCACTCATCAGGCAGGCCAGTCCAAGTGCAGAGGCCGCTTACCGCTTCGCACAAGCTTTCATGCAGATGACCTGGGAGCATACGGGACAGCAGTTGGATACCTGGCTCCATGAGGTAGAAGCGAGCCACTTGCCCGAACTAGAGTCGTTTGCCAAAGGCATCCAACAAGACAAGGCTGCGGTGCTTGCAGGATTGACGCTTCCCTGGAGCCAAGGTCCTCTCGAAGGACATGTGAACTGGCTCAAGCTCATTAAAAGGAGCATGTATGGTCGCGCCAAGCTCCCTCTGCTGCGAGCACGGGTGCTTCATGTGGCTGAGAAGGAGCCTTCTCGCGCTGCCACCCTCGCTGGATAGTGATGCGCCTGACGTCACACAGAGAGCAGGTGCGGGAACAGAAAAAGCAGATGTGGGGCGTCGAAACCATCCACGACGAACCAAAGCAAGGAGGATGATGAGGATGTCATTTGATATTCATGAACCAGTTTTTGATGAGCAGGGCAGGTATCTGGAGGAGGCAGCGTTGCGCTATGAACACACCTTGATGGAGCAGTTTACCGCCTCGCCAGAAGGACAAGCGATTATCCAGACGGGAACCGAACTGGGGTGGGCCGGGGCGATGATCCATTATGCCATCAACTACCCTGGCGTGACCCCCCCAACGATGACCCCGAGCGACCTGGAGGAAGTTATCTATGACCTCTTCCCGCGCAAAGTCATCACCGAGAGAGGGGACGGGGCGGAGATCATCCAAGAATTACGTGCATTTTGGCACTTTCTCCAGCGCGTCTACCAGCTGCCGCAAGCCAAGCAGATGCTGGCACGCTTGACGCCACAGGCCGCCCGACGCCTGGAGCGGGAGTTGCAGGAGCCAGCCAACTTTGGTATGGCCAAGTCCTTTGTCCTGATGGGAACGGAGGCGGGCTTTGATATGGAATCGCCGGAAGGCATGCAGGCCTGGGTCAAAGCTTACAATGCCACCGTGGCTCCCGCGATGGCTGCCACCGACCCTGCAAGCAAAAAGAAGTTGCGTGGTGCGCCTACAGGCATCAGGAGTGCTCAGCGCCGCAAGAGAAAGCCCGCGCATCCCCATGAGAGAAGAGAACCATAGGTCACGCTAGGGCATCTAGATCCTCAGCGTCGTTCCTTTCACGCACGAAGCTTGCTTCCCCGATCCTGCCACCGCAGCGAGCCTGCGGGAAAACCAATATATGGGTAAGTTATCACTGAGAATCACCCTTATCGGCACCGTTGTCAGCCCAAAAAGCCTCTGCGCTGCCGATAAGGTGTAGATTTTGAAAGCGATTTGGACAAAAGACACGATGCCGATAACTTGCACTACTCACTGGGAGCAGCTTACCAGAACCTAACGTTGTAAATATCTCCGGCGGGCCTAATAGGCCGTAACGAGGCAATGAACTCAGGTGTTCTGGTTCGGAGTTGGAAAGCAGCCGTTGTCAATTTCGCAGGCACCTGTTTCTTCTCTGTTTCCGCTTATGTCAATCAATGGATGGGCGTCGAGCCACGCTTTTTCCAGCGCATCAGTCAAAACGTTGGCGGGCTGGATGCCAGTGAGACTATATTTTTCGTCGATCAAAAAGAAAGGTAAACCCTGGATACCTAACATCCTGGCCCGCTTGATATCGGCATTCACCTCATGGGTATAGGCCTCGCCAGCCAGGAGGCTCCGAGTCTCATCTGCGTCCAGACCCAGCTCGCTGGCGATCTGGACAAGCACTTCTTGATCACCAATGGCTGCCCCGTCAGTAAAGTAAGCCTTCAGAAGTCGCTCCAGGACTGCATCCTGTACCTGCTTTGTTGCCGCGAAATGAATCAATCGTTGCGCATCAAAGGAGTTACTATACACGATTTTCTCCAGGTTATACTCTAATCCAGCCTCGGCAGCCAGGGTGCTGATACGATCGATCATCACCTTCACCAAGGCGGGATCGCCAAACTGCTTCGTCATCTGGACTTTATCCATCGATGTGTTGGGATGCTTTGGTGCCTCAGGATCGATCTGATAGCTGCGCCAGATGACCGCAACCTGATCTCCGTGTGGAAAGTGCTTCAGAACCTCTTCAAACTGGCGCTTGCCAATATAACACCAGGGGCAGATCACATCGGACCAAATTTCAACGTTCATTCTCTACTCTCTTTCTCTTTTTCGCATGGACTCTGGCTTTTTCTCGCCAGCACAAAGCCAGAATGCAGGTGTCCTGTCGGCGACATTCGGACGCGTAATGGGGTTTCCCCGCTTTCCGTCTGAGAAAAACCCGCTTCCTTCATGAGCGCAGGGAGATCCTGGATGTCCAGCTCGCCCGAAAATTGTCCGTGCCTGTCCTGGTATCCCTCTGGATGCTTGAAATCAACCACCAGCAGACGTCCCTCTGGTTTGAGCACGCGGGCAATTTCAGCGAGTCCCTGGCGCTTGAGATCATCGGGCAGATGGTGCATCACAAAGGTAGAGAGGACCACATCGAACGATTGATTGGGAAAGGGAAGGTGCTCGATTCCTCCCAATTGGAAATCGATGGGGAGGCGTGCGTGCTTTGCTTTGCGCTGAGCACCAGCAAGTAACTGCGGTGAGGGATCAATCCCGCAGACGCGACCCGCTGCCCCAACTCGCTGTTTGGCAACGAGTGCGATGGTTCCGGTGCCACATCCCACATCCAGCACCATCTCACCGGGTTGTAACTGAGCCAGGTCGGCGGTCAGGTGCCGCAACTTCTGCTCTTTGCCATGATAGACAAACCACCGGACCATCAGGTCATAGAGCCAGGCGGGACTGCTGACTACCGTCCCTTGCGTCCTCCTGACCGCATGCCCATCCGGTTTCCGGTGATGATGGTTAAACAAATGCATCTGACTTGCTCCTTTCAAAAAAACAGCCTATCCTGTAATGGAGACACTGCTCGGTATCCATTAAAAGGGAGCAGCGGCCTCCGGTCAAGCATCAAAAGGAAGAAAATGCTCATTACCGAGCAGATGACCGAAAGTGTCCGAAAAAGAGAGGGAGTCCTATGAAACAAGAGAAACACGATCGTCGTTCCCTGCGAACTCGCCATCTGGTGCATTCCGCCTTGATGGAACTTTTGTTGGAGAAACGCTATGAGGCGATTACCGTTCGAGACATTCTCAACAGGGCAGGGATTGGGAGTTCTACGTTTTATGCCCATTACTTCGATAAGGAGGATGTGCGAACAGATGTGATCGAACACATGCTTGAGCAACTTCTGCCATCGATGGTCCAAAAAACGGTTGAGCAGGGCGTCCTTCCCAGTCTGGAGATCTTTCGACAGATCCAGGAACATTCCCAACACAGGCACTTTCAAGCACTCATGCGGGGCCATGCAGAAGAGAGGATATGGGAGGTGCTCCAGACCAGGTTAAGCACTATTATTGAGCAGACGCTGGCGAGTGCCAACGCGAAAAAAAACGCGCCCTCCGTTCCCCTGGAAGTGGTCGCTTCATATCTGTCGGGAGCTTTTCTGCATTTGCTCAAATGGTGGATCAAGGCTGAGATACCCTATTCGCCAGAACGGATGGATGAGATCTTCCAGCAATTAGCCTTGCCTGGAGTATGGACAATCCTGGAGAGAAAGGGCGTACACGACAGCCGCGCTTAGCACCATTGACTCTCAGTAATTTATCAGCTTGAAAGAGGAGGGTTGTGTTGCAAACATAACGATGGTGTGATAAGCTCTGCTTCTTATCAAGGCCACCAGAGGAGTTTTTTTCATGAATCAGCAGAGCCCATTCAAATGGCGCCATTTCCAAGCCGCGATCATTCTTTTGTGCGTGCGCTGGTACTTGCGCTATGCGCTCAGCTATCGTGATCTGGAAGAAATGATGCTCGAGCGCGGGCTGCACGTCGATCACACGACGATCTACCGCTGGGTGCAACGCTACACACCCGAACTGGAGAAGCGCAGCCGACCGCATCTGAAAGCCTATAACGACTCCTGGAAAGTGGACGAGACGTACATCAAAGTCAGGAAAGTTTGGATGTATCTGTATCGGGCCGTGGATTCGCAGGGGAACACGCTGGAGTTTCTTTTGAGTCCCACTCGCGATGCCGAAGCGGCCAAACGCTTTTTCGGCAAATTGCTGCACGTTTCTACGTGTTCAGCTTCTCAAAATCATCCCATCGAAGAGCCTGTAGCCCAACTGCTGACTCCGACTAACTCCATCACCACACGGACGCCTCGGGTGATCAACGTCGATAAAAACGCAGCCTATCCCAAGGCCATTGCCGACTTGAAAGCCGCTGGCGTGCTGCCTGAGCATGTGGAATTGCGACAGGTCAAATACTTGAATAATCTGATCGAACAAGATCATCGCTTCATCAAACGCTTGACCAAACCAGGGATGGGCTTCTTTTCGTTTGAAACAGCACAAAGAACATTGCAGGGATATGAAGTGATGCATATGATCAGGAAAGGTCAGGTACCAGGAGTAAAGAAAAGAGACAGCGCCAGTCAAGCGACATTCATCGCTGAGCTGTTCGGAGTGGCAATCTAAAACCCACAGAATGGGAGCGTTCAACCCAAAGATCCTTCTCAGATTTTTTGCAACACAACCATTTTTTGTTCATGGGTCAGGTCGTTCATGAACATTTGAGGATGGTATGGGCATTCTGCTTCATAGCGAAAACAGTGTTAAAATCATTGCCCTTATATTCTCAGTTTTTCTCTGCTTCCCAATTGATCCCAAAAGGACTTGACATAGAGAGTCTTTCGGCTCCAGGTGGGTTGGGTGATCCAAGTACCTCCTTCTGAGTACTTCCTGGTTGGACCAGGGATACAAGTCAAGTGCGACGCGGCGCACACGTAAGCTGTCACCAGCCGCTCACGTAGCGGGCAAAAACAGAGATAAAGGAATGAGCAATATTGCAGACATTGAGTGCTTTTTTCTTTCACAGTACAAGGTTCTCTCTTGTTTTTCAACCTCCCTTTTTTGTCAGAACCGGCAAAATAGGACCAATCTTGCCCTCTTTGGGATATAGAATAAAGCAAGCAATAAGGTATTCAACAAAGAGCATTCAGAAAGGAGAGGCAACACATATGACCCAGAATCCAGAAGGGGGCCCAATCCACGGCTCAGTACACCATCTGAACCCTGAGACTCTGCATAAAAATCCTGCTTTTACACAGGTGATCTACGTTACAGGACCGGCAAGAACGATCTACATTGGCGGGCAAGATGCTGTTGACGCCCAGGGCAATATCGTAGGGAAGGGAGACCTAGCAGCTCAGACGCAACAAGTCCTCCTCAACTTGCGCAATGCCCTCGCTGCCGCTGACGCCAAGCCGGAGCATATCATCAAATGGAACGTCTACCTGGTGCAGGGACAATCCTTGCAGGCGGGTTTTACGGCCTTCCAGCAGTTCTGGGGATACCAGCCAGACCCACCTACCATTACTGGCATCTACGTCTCAGCGCTGGCACACCCGGATTTTCTTGTGGAGATGGATGCCATTGCCGTCGTCCCGTTCTAGCTCCAGGCGATTATCCGTTTTAGCGAGGTCGTCAAGCTTGTAGCGCCTCTTCAGGGAGCGATTTCTGACCAGGCGCTTTTTCTGTTCGGTCTCCCTCTCCTCTCGGCTTTCTGCTTCTGGATCATGTGACCAGGAAGGGAACTCACCCTTGTTCTGCTTTTGCCCACTACACCCACGATATGCGCAACGAGATGACAACAAGCGAGCAGCATAGAGCATAGTAACAGAGAGAAATGAGAAAAATATTGTAAAAAAGACAAAAATGTGTCTCCTTATAAGAAAGAAAAACAAGTATTTCCAATAAGGAGGACACACAACCAGTATGACGCATTCTTCTGTAAAAATCCAGATTGCGCCTTCGTCTGTTCCCACTACGCCCTCATGGTTTGGTGAGGTGACCGTTCTTGCTCATGTGCTTACTCAGTTGGGCGTTCTGGATGCCATCCAGCAACGGGTGCAGTTTGCCCGCGCTCGGTTTGGCCACTACGACACGATTGACTTTGTCGTCGTCCTCATCGGCTATGCGGTGAGTGGAGAACCCACCTTAAAAGCGTTTTATGAGCGCCTTTGTCCCTTTGCTTCCACCTTTATGGCCCTCTTTGGCCGCAACGACCTTCCCTGTCATTCCACCCTCAGCCGTTTTCTCGCGGCTTTTGATCAGCCGAGTGTCGAAGCCCTCCGGCTCCTCTTTCAAGAGGACCTGGTGACACGATCCACGTTCGGTTCTCCACCGGGTGGGCTGTGGGACCGCCTGGGACATCATTGGCTCCTGGTCGATATCGATGGGACCAAGCAGACAGCACGGCAGCGGGCACTTCCCCAGACACAAGACCTTCCTGCCCCTCACCGCCGTTTTGATCACGTCTGCGCCAAAGGCTATTTCGGGCGCAAAAGAGGGCAAGTAGGACGCACCAGGACGACGGTGTTGCAGCCGTACACCCATCAATGGCTTGGCACCTTTTCTGGTCCAGGAAACGGCAAGTACCGAGAAGAATTGCGACAAGCCCTGAGGGCCATCACGGCGTATGCGGCGGCAGTTGAACTTCCCCTCTCTCACGTCATCGTGAGAGTCGATGGATTGTATGGAAACACGGTTCCGTTACAGGAGATTCTTTCGAGCCAATGTGGAGTGATTGGACGGAGCAAACAGTATGCCTGGCTTGATCTACCAGAAGTCCAAACCCGACTCCAATCAACTCCTGATGGGCAGATCACTCATCCTGAAAGCGGAACCATTCGCGATCTCTACGATTGCCTTGCCGTGCCACTCACCCCAGAAGGGCCTATGATTCGCCTCCTTGTTGCCACTCATCCCGCTGGTGATCACAAACCGGCCATTGGAGTGGTCCGCAACGAGACGGTCTACGAACTGTTCTACACGACGTTGCCACCATATGCCTTTCTTGCCTCAGATGTACTGCATTTGTATCTGCATCGTGGCTCGTTTGAGACAGTCCTCTCAGACGAAGATCAAGAGCAAGACGCAGATCGTTGGGTGTCTCGCACGCCCTGCGGTCAGGATTGCTGGCAAGTCATCTCGCAGTGGGTGTGGAATCTCCGCTTAGAACTTGGGCAACAGCTCACACCTACCGCCATGCGTGTGACAGAATTTTCCCCAGCTCAATCAGTTGAGCCTGCTGCGGTGGTTGAACCTGCTGCGGTGGTTGAACCCATAGCGTATGGTCCTCCTCAATGGGCCCATCGATCATTCACCAAAGGATTTGCTGGCTCCGATTTTGTGCTCCAACCCGATGGCACCTTACGCTGTCCGGCTGATCACCCCTTAACGCTGCAAGAGCGCAGACCTGAGCGCAACGGCTCTGTACGCATGGTCTATGGTGCTCGTGCGTGTCATTGCCGTCCCTGTTCTCTTCGCGATCAGTGTCAAGAATCCACAACAACGAGGAAGCCTCGGCAAGTCAGCGCCGTTGTTTGGCCCACCACCTCCGACCCGTTTGCTTCGACAGCGCCTCCACCTCCCCCCATTGAAACTTCACCGATGTTGCGTAAGCCTCTCCCTGCTCCACCTCCTCCGGAACCCGCTCCGTTCCCAGTCCTGTGGGGTGATTGGCCACGCTGTTCCATCCGGCGTCGCTGGTTTCAGTTGCTTCGCTCACAAACCGTTCTTCTTTCTCCTGAGACAGTTCCGTTGGAGAAGAAACCAGCCAGCAAACCGTCAGACAGACACACCAGAGCACAACGTGCGCATTGGCGTTTGAACTGGAATGAGCGTCTTGCTTGTAACGCTCGTTCCTCTAGCGCTCCACCGCTTTCTATTACGCTTCATGGCCTTCCCGCCACCTTTGCCCAGTTCTTTGACTTTGCTCTCGTGACGGCTGACTAAAACACGGCCTGTTTATTCTTTCTGGATACACTCAGCTTGCTCCTCTTTCTACCATCCACTTTCTTCTATGTAGCTCGTCTTTTCGCTCCATTTTCCTTTTTTGACGCTTGATAGGCCCTCCTCTATTTCTTTACTGCTTGCTTGTTTTGTTTTATCTCATTGCGCATATCGTGGGCTACACAAGCGGTTGGCGACTGCTGATGTAGCGCTCCCCCAAATGGAGCGAGAAGACCACAATGGGTTCCACCTTCCAATGCCTCACGCCTCTTCCTGCAAGAGGGACAATTGTTGCGGGGTCTCTTCCTCATCTCCCTCTGCGTGTTGGGCCTGCTTCACTTGAGCAGGATGGGATCACTAGATTACGGCGGGTAAAACATACGCTAAGCCAATCGTACTCGGCCCTGTGCTACGTAAGCTGCTACGAAGTGCAAAGTAGCAGGTAGAAGATACATACAGATACTATTTGGGATGAAATGCGCGAAGCTGTCACCAGAGGCAAAGTAGCCTCTGGTGACAGCTTCGCGCATTTCACCCCTTCTTGTCAGTATCATGCACTCCTGGCGTTTATTTCCACCAGGAGTGGGCTATCGGCCAGAGCTGGCGCGGTGCGCTGTCAGCAGATGGCGTATCTTTGCGGTCGTCTCCTCCCCATCGAGAGGGGTATAGACGACGACCTTCACAGCTGGTTCTTCAGGGATCTGAAACAGGAGATGCTCGAAGGTCAGATGTCCTACCTGGGGATGGTTGAATATCTTCTTGCCCTCCGGCCCGCGCAACACCTCGTGATCGGACCACCACAGACAAAATTCGGAGCTGCGAGCCTGCAAATCATGGACCAGTTCCTGCATCCATGGATCACCGGGGAACTGTCCGTAGGTGGTGCGGAATTGCGCGAGAATGCGGCGGGCATGCCTGTCCCAATCCACCACCAACTCGCGATGAGCGGCTGAGGTAAACATGCGCCAGAGAATATTGCGTCCGCGCATGCTCTCCTGAGAAAAATCGTAGAGCGTCATGCACGCGGCCTCATTCCAGCCCACAATATCCCAACGCCGGCCAATCGCGATAGCCGGGCTCAGATCGAGGCGATCCAGAAAATGCTGCAGGATTGGGCTGACCGTCTCCTGCACAGGCATGCTGACAGGAGGTGGCTGCTGATGCGCTAAAAAGAAGAGATGCTCACGCTCATTAGCGTTGAGTCGCAGGGCCAGCGCCAGTCTTTCGAGCACCTGCGTCGAAACGCCGATGGGGCGTCCCTGCTCCAGCCAGGTATACAGATCGACGCTGACGTCCGCCAGCTGCGCGACTTCCCCGCGTCTCAGACCCGGCGTTCGCCGGCGTTCGCTCCGGGACAAGCCCACCTGCTCAGGAGTAATCCGGTTCCTCCTGGTGCGTAAAAAATCACTGAGTTCCTGCAAGCGTGATTGTTCCTGCCGGCTTGCCATACCTTCTCCTTTACGCTGCTCCTGTTTTTTGCCCGGGACACTGCCTGCTTCCGACAGAGGCTACAGGCAATCGTGATCGTTTCCTCATGCCCTTTTGAGAATGTGTCTGATTCTCGTGACCTTCATCGGTACACTTCATGAGCATTCGCACCTGCGGTGCTCAATTGTATTTTATGTTGTGGTGCTGTGGTGCAGGCAGAGGCCGCAAACCAGTGACAGCAGTTCTTTCGTGGTGGAAGTCAGATACTCTCTGAGGTTGCCTGTGTGGTAAAAAAAACACACCCGGGCTTATAGTAGGAAACATCTTCCTATGAAAAACGCTCATCTCGTTGTGCGTCGCTTTCTATTCTATACTGTGAGCAGCCCGCATGGCAATACCTGATCTTTATTTGCTCCAGGCGGGCCTCTGGCCTCGTGACCCGCTGAACTCAACGGGTCATGCACGCGTTTATTGCTGTATCCCGGAGCCTGTATCCCGGAGCAAGGCGCGCGCTAGCGATTGTTTCTATGCAGAAAGGATGACATCCATGACACTCCCAGCGACGACCCCCCTGCGTCTGTACTTGATGCAAGTTGCGACATTATCTCAGGTCGAGGTACCGATTGTCTGCTACCTGGTCCAGACAGCTGACGGCAAAAATATCTTGATTGACAGTGGATTGCCAGGCCAGTTCGAGACGCCCGCTGGTAGACCGGCGCCGATACTCGGGCAGGATGTGTTTGCGCAACTGGCCCTGCTCGATCTGCAACCGGACGATATCGATCTGCTAATCTGTACGCATTTTGACCTGGACCATTGTGGTCATCACGTAGACTTTCCCCGTGCCGAGCTAGTCGTGCAGCGCGAGCAGTATGAGACTGCTCGCAATGGACATCCACGCTTTGCGGCCGCACGCCCACACTGGGATCTGCCGGCAGAGCGCTATCGTCTCATTAATGGTGATACCACGCTGCTCCCCGGCATCGAGCTGATCGAGACTAGTGGACACGTACCCGGCCACATGTCGGTCCTTGTGCGCCTCTCCCAGACGGGACCGATTCTCTTAACCATTGACGCGGCGCCGAACGAGGAGAGTTTCCATCCGGACCGCCAGGCTGGTCCGCTTGACCTGGACGTGGAGAAGACCATTGCCAGCACGATCAAATTGCTGGAGGTCGCCAGGCGTGAACAGGTCGCGCTGACCATTTTCGGACACGATGGACACCAATGGCCAACGCTCAAGACGCTTCCCGCCTACTACGAATAAGCCCGGTCTGTAGAAAGATAAGGGACCACATCCTGGCGCTCTGCGCTACTGATATGCCGCCCGTCGCGCAGGCGCTCTGACGCGCCGCCGGCCCCCAGGTAGCGGCGCATCGGAGTACCAGGGTTGGATCTCCGCTTCAGCGCACGACCCAGCCATACAGTGATCCCAGTATCGTGCAGAACGGCGCGGCGTGTGTGAAACCCGCATCGTGTACGAGTTCCTGAACTCTGGCAGCGGTCGCCGTCTGTGGTTGGGACATCTGCTTCGTGAGCCCGGCCACGGTGCTCGCCATGCGTTCGGCTAGCATACCCATCGACTCGCCATATTGCTGCCAGGCGCCCAGAAAATCCGCGCTCAGCGCTGGATTCGTCATCCCACTTTCCGCCTCGTCCGTACGCACAGGACTGATGAGATACAACGGTGCGCCCAGCTGCAGGTGGTCCTTGATGCTGCGCAACAGGGCCAATTTCGCGTCCTCCGGAAGAAAGTGCAGCACATAGAGACAGGTCGCGGCTGATCTTCACCCGAATTTATGGAGACCCCAAAGAGGGGAATTAACACATCAATTGTTCATGCACAAGTGGACTGACGTAGTGGAGAGTGGAGTGTCTCCTGGTTCGGTTATAAAACGTTTCAATGTACTCAAACGTAGCACTTCTGGCCTGTGCGCGTGTTTGAAAGGACTGGCTCTCAAGGCATTCTCCTTTGAAGCTGTGAAAAAAGCTTTCCATCGCCGCGTTGTCGTAACAGTCTGCCGTCCGACTCATGCTTGTGACCATGCCTGCATGGCGCAAAAGCGCTTGATAGCTCTCACCTGTGTAGGTGCTCCCACGATCGGTGTGATGAAGTAACCCAGTCGGCGGACGGCGCCGCGCTGGACTGCCATACACGCAGCGATTGGCCTGAAAGGCCACCTTCACCTGCTCGGCCAGTTGCGCATCTTCTCGGCTATGTCTGCTTGGTTCTCGCTTACACCAGGCGTAATAGCCACTCACAGAGACATCGAGGACTCGGCACATGACGGTAATCGGATACGCTTGCCGATGGTCCGCCACGAAC
Source organism: Ktedonobacteria bacterium brp13 (assembly GCA_015099395.1). GTDB lineage: Bacteria > Chloroflexota > Ktedonobacteria > Ktedonobacterales > Ktedonobacteraceae > Dictyobacter. The sequence goes on from AP024096.1 coordinate 64,174, forward strand.
TGATACTTCATGCCAGGCCGCGCGAGAAGATGCCGACAGCTTTTTTTAAGATGTCACGCTCCTGCTTGGTAATTTCCAATTCCCGCTTGAGACGGCGGATCTCTTCTTCTTGCTCCGTCTGGTGCCCGCTGCCGGGAAAGGCTTCGAGACCGTGCTCGGCAAGCTCCTTGCGCCATTGGTGAATGGAGGTATCGGAAATGCCCAGTTCACGAGCAACATGCGCAATCGGCTTGCCACTGGTCTGTGCCAGTCGCACGGCTTCACATTTAAACTCGGGTGTGTATGTTTTTTGCATGATCCTATGCTCCTTTGAAGAGAGTATACCCTAAGGTTTCTCTCCTCCACAAACTCGGGGTAGGATCACATTGGTTTATCCCGTTTTTTTGCCACGTTCGAGGCTGAGGAGGATAACTGCGGTAAGAATGCATGCCGCTCCGATATACTGCTGAATGGTTAGGGAGACGTGGAGGAGCAAAAATCCGGCGAGCGTGGTGGTGATTGGCTGGACGGCCATCGCGATGCTGGTTTCAGTGGCTGTAATGTACGCGACACCGGAGAAGGTGAGTCCGAAGGCGATCAGGGTGCCGAAGATAATGATGAATGCGATGAGGAACAGAAATGGGAGCGGCTGTGCGGGAATATGGACATTCCAGGGAGGGGCAACGAAGAGTAGCACGCCGCCTCCAATGAGAAAGCCCCAGGTTGTGGTGCTCCACGCGCCATTGTCGGCGACAAAACGCTTGGAGGCGATCAGATAATAGGCCTCTGCGGCAGCAGAGAGGAGGCCCATGAGCAGTCCAGGTATGGTAATCTGAAGCGCAAATACGCCGCTGGCTCCTCCTAGTATGAGGAGAAATGTGCCGATAAAGGCGATGGTCAGGGCAAGCAGTTTTTTGTGGGTCATGGGGGCACGCATAATGATGATGTCGTAGATGGCAATCATTGGCATGCTGACGTATTGTAGGCAGGTGGCCGTGGCGGCGTTTGAGGACGCGATGGCGGCGAAGAATGTAAATTGAACTCCGGCTAGTCCAAATATGGCGAAGCAGATAAATGCGCGGATATGCTGTCGCGGAAATGCTGGTCGTAGCCAGCAATAAAGAATGAGTGCTGCTCCTAACAGGCGTACCATGACGAGCCACTGCGCGGAGATATGGTCGTATTGCAAAAGAGTCTGTGCGGCTGTTCCTGAAAGTCCCCAGCACATAGCACCTATTACGGTGTAGAGGAGCCCGCGTAGACGGTGTGGGTGTGTCCGCGATGAGGGGAATACGGCGGATGATAAGAAATTTGTCTCTTGTTTAAGTAACGTCATACAATAACCTTGTTTTCGTTTGGATAGTAATTTGTTTCTGTTTGTGCTCTACTGTACTGTAGAGGCTTCGGCCTAGCATGCCAGTGATTGATTATAATTCTATCACTATTTGGATCAAAGAGGATAGTGGATAGATCAATCATTGGTTGCTTCAGGATCAATAGGTTGAGAATAAGCATAAGCAGCAGCATGTATTTTTAGTTGAGCGCTGCTAATTTGATACTGCTTCAGGGCGGACAATGGGTAGTGTCAAGTTGGCAACCTGGCTGAACACTATGTGAGAATAGCTTGAATAGCTTCATGAAAACAAACTCCATTGCTCCCGATTAGAAAGGCTACTGCTTCCCACCCGCGATTATCAGTCACGCGGTCTGGCTGTATTTCCGCTTCTCGCTCAGTTTTCGCGATGTCGAAGAACTTCTCGCACAACGAGGGATCGTCGTGACCGACGAAACGGTGCGTCAATGGTGCTTCACATTTGGTCAATCCTATGCCAATGAACTGCGTCGTCGGCGTCCTCGCAGTGGTGATAAATGGCACATGGATGAGGTCTTCCTCACCATCCGTGGCCAGAGACACACTACCTATGGCGAGCGGTGGACCAGGAGGGCAACGTGCTCGACATCCTGGTCCAAAGTCGGCGCAACAAAAAAGCCGCCAAGAGATTTTTTCGTAAGCTGCGCGTATGGGTTGCAATACGTTCCACGTGTCATGATCACCGATAAGCTGAAAAGTTATGGAGCAGCAAAACGTGAGATGCTACCCGGCGTGGAGCATCGGCAGCACAAAGGGCTCAACAATCGTGCGGAAAATTCGCACCAACCCACGCGACTGCGAGAGAAAAAATGCGGAGGTTCACATCAGCCAAACAGGCACAACGCTTTCTCTCGGCCTTTGGTCCTCTCTCTCACCATTTCCAACCTCGAAGACACTGGAGTTGCCCCGTTTTTGATACCGCTGGCGAACTCTCTCAAGCCGCATCATAGAGGCGAGCAAAAGTGGAACGCCGAGTCTGAGCGCGGGGAACGCCATTGAACCATGCCAGACTGCGAACCACATTGAGAGCTGCAGCCGTGGCGACGTGTTGCAGATGTGTTTTCTCTTGCCCAATGTAGCGGGAACGGCGCATGCCCATCACTCGAACCCCATGGGAGATCGTGTCCTCAATTCCGGCTCGCTTGACGTAGACCTGGGTAAATTCCTTGGTCTTCTCTTGCTCTCGCCTCTCCTTCAAAGCAAGATATTGTTCGTGTGGACGAATCGTCACGGTGCGACGTGTATGACGAATTGATTGGGTACACAACGAGCGAGACGGACAGGCCTGGCAGTCTTGCGTCGAGAACTTGATCTTGATCACCTCGTTTGTCCGACTGTCAATAGCCGGGGGCCAACTACTGCTGATGTGTCCCTCCGGGCACGTGGCTTGTTGGAGTTCCCAATCCACGAGAAAGTGGTCGGAATCGAAGCCTGTGTGTTGCGTGGCTTGCCAGTGGTAGTTCTTTCGGGTTGGACCCACTAAATCAATCTGGTAGTCACGCTCACTTTCAACCAGGAGTTTTGCGTGAACATACCCGGTGTCCACGAGATGCTGGGTCGGCAAAAGCTCCTTGCGATCAAGCTCGGCGTGAATGGTTGCCGTCATGGCATCATCAGAAACTGGAGCTGATGTCGTTTCCACATGCGTAATAATCAATGGCAAATGGGCTTCACAACTTTCCGTTACATGAACCTTATAACCAACCCAAGTTGTGCTTCTTTTCTTGCTGTAGTGAGCATCTTCATCGTAAGGAGAGCTCATGTAATGAGAGCCTGGAGGCATATGCTCAGACGAACGCCAACGAACGGCATCATCGATCCGCTGATAATTTTGCACCCACACCTGTCGCAATATGTTGACAGCCGGAACCTGACGGAGCCACTGGGGAGCAGACGGATCAAAAAGGGCATCAAGCAATTCTCTTCCTTGCGCCCCGATTTCTTCGGCAAAAGCGACACGTGCGTTTTCTCCCAGAGGGATGTGCGACTCTTCGGAGCGTGGTCCATAGCGTTCAACCCATTCGGGCTGGCTATGAGCACGTAGCCAGTCGGGAGCAACAATCGCAAGACTATTGAGGGCAGCACGCATCGTTTCCCAGACACACAGCACACGGTTGAGGGCGCGGATTTTGGCCAGCACATGGGTCGAATCGGTGCGCTGTCGCCCGCGTGCTTTGAGCCAGCCTTTGTGCTGAAAAAGCGTGAGCATGGTCTCAAGTAGACGCTGTTCAGCATGTTGCTCAACGAGACGGGTACGAAATTCGGAGAGCACCGAGGGGTCAAATCCGGCATCCGTGAGTTCCAGACCGAGCAGATATTTCACATCGATCCTGCCACGCACTGCTGATGCAGTGCGTTGATCAGACAGGTTTTCGACAAATTGGATCACGGTAACTAGGGCAAGCCGCCAGGGAGCTTCGGCGGGTTGGCCTTCCTTGGGAAAGAGGTTGGCAAACTGCTCATCGGTGTAAATACGTCCCAACACATCGCGCATTTGCATATAGATAGTGCCTTTTGGGTACGCTGCTCGTGCTACTCGGGCTGTCTCCTGAGGGACCGGGCAAACTGCTTGGGCTTTGAGTGACATCGTTCTTCTCCTCTGGGTGCTTCTTCACCGTTTTTTCTTTCGTTGTTTTTCTTCTCTCTTTCTTTATCGTCAAATGCTTGGGGTTTCGCCAGCGGTATCGTTTTTGGAGGGGACCCAAACGTAAAAGTTGGGTCATGGAAAATACATGAAAAATGATGCATACGTCAATGACGTACGTACATAATACATATTTCTATTTTATGATAAAAGGACGCTTCTGTCAAGAAAAATCGTCATGAGTTTTGATTATTCGTTTTTCGTAATGAGCTGGACTGAGATATCCTAAAGAGGAATGTCGTCGTTTTCGGTTGTAGTACACTTCTATATACTCAAAAACCGTCGTTTTTGCCTCATTTCTACTAGAAAAGATGCTATCTCTAGAGCACTCACTTTTCAATGTTGCCCAAAAGCTCTCGATCATCGCATTATCATAGCAATCCCCTTTTTTACTCATATTTACCTGGATGTGATGCTCACGCAGCAGGCTTTGATACCGGCTGCTGGCATATTCTGGCATATTCACTGCCCCGGTCTGAATGATGGATCAGCTCAGCTCCTGGCTGCCGCTGAAGCAGTGCCATCTGCAGTGCGGCATGGACCAATTCAGCATCATGATGCTCGCTCATAGACCAGCCAACGATTTTGCGTGAATAGGCGTCAATCACCCCTGCAAGATAGAGCCACCCTTCTCGTGTCTCAAGGGAGGTAAAATCCGACATCCATTTCTTATCTGGGGCATCATGGGGCATCAGCGGTAAAATCCTGCTCCAAGAGATTGGGAGCCATTGGAAACGCATGATTGCTATCGGTAGAGCCCCAGTAAATGGTGAAAGTGATGGGAAGGGGACTTGAAAAGTGACGCATTGCACGCCATTCTGTGAATATGCTAATAAAAACAGAAGCGATGAACGCGTCACTCCAATTTTGCCCCAATCCGGCGTGTTCTGCAAGTGGTCTCACTCATCAGGGCAATATTACGATCCATGATCGGAAGCGTCAACGCTATCGTTGCAAATGCTGTCACCAGACGTTTACGGCTCGGACTGGTACGATGTTGGAAGGGCTTCGCAAGCCATCTGAGCTTGTCTTTATTGTGGTCGGACTGCTAGCCTACGGCTGTCCACTGCAAGCCATTGTGCATGTGTTTGACTTGGATGAGCGTACCGTAGCCGCGTGGCAAGCTCGGGCAGGACAACAGTGTCAACGGGTGCAGTATGCTGTGGTGCAACAAGGGAAGCTCAACTTGACCCATGTGCAAGCTGATGAGATCCGTATCAAAGGGAAAAAAGGGATTTTGTGGATGGGCTTGGCGATGGAAGTCAGCTCGCGATTGTGGCTGGCTGGGGTTGTCCAGCCAGCACGGGATCGTGTGCTGGCCGATCGCTTACTACGTATGGTACGCCTATGTGCGAGTGGAGCCAGTCAACTCCTGATCTGCGTCGACGGATGGGCCGCCTACCCCAATGCCATCTTGCGTGCATTTTCCCAACAGGTCACAGAGGGTGTGCTGGAGGGCCGAGTACAGATGCGAGTCTGGCCGCAACTCATCATTGGACAAGTGATCAAGACGCAGAAGAAATACCGCCTGGTTTCGGTCCAACACACGTTGCTGCGCGGGACGGAGCAGGGTTTGGCAGCATGCCTGATGCAATCGAAAGGAGGAACGCAAATCAATACGGCGTATATTGAGCGCTTCAATGGAACCATCAGAGAACGCCTGGCATCTTTGACGCGCAAATGTCGTCATGCTAGTGCCCATCTGGAGCCGTTTCAGTGGGGGATGTATTTGATTGGCTGCACCTACAATTTGTGTTGGACGCATGATCAGTTAGGTCAAACGCCTGCCGTCGCTGCGGGCCTCACTGATCATGCGTGGAGTCTTCAGCACGTCTTGACCTATAAGGTGACGCCACAACTCCTTGCGAGTATGCACGAAGCCCAACGTCAGGATATGATCTCGTCATCAGACACCGTGGACAGACCCAAAGGTGTCGGAGGGAGGGCGTCCAAGTACTATCGAATTCTCCTCAAAATGAAGCAGGAGAAAGAAATGGGAGCATCTCATGCTCCTTGAGCTCAACCACCGTTTACTGGGGCTCTACCATTGCTATCGGTAGTACGTGGCTTCCGCTTCTTTTTTCTGGCGCTCAGCTCATGTTCCTGCATCAAGCGTGCGACACGTTTTCGTCCACAATGAATACCCTGCTCCTGTAATTCAACATAAATACGAGGGCTTCCATAAAGACCCCTGTTCTGATAATACGCATCTTCAATACGCTCCGTAAGCTGTTCGTCATCCCGTTTTCTTTGGCTTTTTCCTCTTTTACGCCAGTTATAATAGCCATTTTCCGAAACGTCCAGGACCTGGCACATCCGAAGAATGGGGAAGAGCTGACGATGCTCATGAATAAACTGGAATTTTACGGGTGGGGTTGCGCGAAGATGCTCATCGCTTTTTTAAGATGTCCCTTTCCTGCCTCAGGATTTCATTTTCACGCTTTAATCTTTTCATTTCCTCTTCTATGGTTGTTTGATGCCCCTTACCAGTAAACGCCTCATTTCCTCGTGCTCCAAATTCTTTGCACCATTTGCTCAAAACACTGTCAGAAATACCCAGATCTCTGGCAATTTGTGTTTTGCTTTTTCCACTGGTTTCAAAGAGTGTAACAGCTTGCTGCTTGAATTCTTTGGTATAGGTCGGTTGAGATTTGCCCATTAAACCCTCCTGATATGAGTATATCAGATTTCTCTTCTCCGACCCTCCAAATTCGGGGGAATTCCACTTTCAGCACGTCCTTATGACGTAGAGCCGACAGGATGTACGAGAGTCTGTGAAGAACGGAAATTCTTCCCTGAGACCTGAGAGAAGACGAACCAAAATTCGGCCATTTATACCGTCACATAAGAACAAATCATGGTCTTATGCTGTACATGTAAATGTTGGCTGGCCACATCCAGCGCATTGCGTACGTAGGGAAGTCAGCATCCGTTCTGTCGAGGCTTTCGGACGACATCCTTTTCTTGCCATAAAAACGATCCCTTTCAAGAAGGTATGAGGCGACCTTTCTCTCATCGCTCTTTCGGTCGATCCTGCGCTGCGCTGGCAAAGGTCCAGAAGCGCATAACGAGATACGAGCTCATCGTCCCGACGACCACTGCCACCAGTTTCGACACGTTGCCCCACAGCGTGATGTTGCCTATCCACGGATGCAACGCCTTGCCCGCCAGCCAAATCAGCCCATTGCTATACAGGATCTCAAGCAACAGGCTGATGGCAAAGCGCCGCACTTCTCGCCGGTTTGTCCTCTGAACGCGGCGAAACGTCCAATACTTGTTGCAGAAAAAACTACTCACCGCCCCACTCATATAGGCAAGGGAATTGTACCCCACCAGGACCTGCACATTGCTTGTGGGAAAGCGCCACAGCAGAAGATTGAGCATCAGCAGATCTATGAGCGTGTTTGCACCACCCACCAGACAGTAGCGCAAGAACTGCCAGAAGCTTCTTTTCACCAGCTTTGTCACCCCTCCTGAGTAGTTGCGCATGCGCAACACCGTCAGCGCGATTTTCGGCAGAGCAAGAGGGGTAGGAATAACAAGATAGCGGCTCTTCCAGCAGGGATGAAATTTCTGTTTGAAGCTGAAGAGCGTCCGGGAGCTTTCCAGCAGCCCCAAACGATCAGTGACAAAGCTGGCAAGCTGCCGTTGATGAGCAGACATTTCCTGCTGGCTATCGGCCCCTGCCACCAGGCCCAGACTCACCACGTGTGCTCCCTCTCGACGAAAGCGCTCAATGGCTCCCACCAGCAACAATTCCATCACTCCTGGGGAAGCATCCGGGGTTCGACGCATCAGATCGAGTGCCCAACCCCAGCCTTGCCTTGCGCTAGAATCACCAGTCGCCGCTCCATAGATGGGGGTAAAGGTCACAAAGGCACACGCATTGCCGAAACCTGTCATCGCAACTCCCGTCACGAGGCGCGGCGTGGTCGGCTGCACAGTGGATGATGGGAGGGTAAGGTCGGCAATCCAATCAGCTCGTTGAGCGCTCATCGTCACTTCATTGAGCCTCCCTACGCTGAAGCCTGTCTCCTGCCCCTGCTCACCGCCTTTCCTCTCCAACCAGGCACGAGAGACGCCTTCGAGTTGCTGCAACACCGCTGCTGGCAATACGCCTTCGTACCACTCAAGGTGTACCCCTTCGCGTTCAGCGCGTCGGCAACTGGTGCGAACATTTGCCAGAGCTGAACCTTGCAAGGTAAAGGTCTGGGGAGAGAGCAGGGCTTCTTCTCCTATTTTGAGAGCACGCAATCTGAGGGCGCTATAGGCGGCCAGACATTCCGGGCGTGCCTGATAGAAAGCAACGCTCCAGCGGCGCGAGGTACAGAAGTCGAGAAAGCAGCGCGTGACCCGTGCGAGCGCCTCTGGTGGGCACAGCGGGTCCCCGAGGACCACCGCCACGTGATCCACCAGGCGATAGTTGACCAATCCTTTGCCATCTGGTACCAGGAAATGCTCATTTTCTGGTGCCAGGCCGAAGAATGCCAGGGTGTGATCTCCATAAACACGGGTCAGTTCCGCTTCGGTTTGGCAGATCGAGAGGGCGTCTTTCCAGAGAAGGCTCTCTTCTTTGTCCGATTCTACATTTGCCATGAACACATCCTCTTGCATAAACAGGTTATACAGGGAGGCAGGCGCTGCTCCCTCGAGAAGCTGGAGGAAACAGGCGCTCTGACCTCATAGATCATCAGTGGATCGTGATGCAATCGTACAACTGGTTCTCGTTCGCTGTGCCAGTGCTGCCGCTGTGGCCGGTGGGAGAAGGAGATTGCCACAGGCTCGCGGGTACTGCCTGACAGTGTTGCATGACCCAGGTAGTAAGCGGACCCTGTCCAGGACTGGCAGCCTGGATCAACTGCCTGGCGGCCTGCGCAGAGAGTTGATCGAGAAGCTGCGGTGGCAGTCGTCCATTTGTCGGCAGGAGAAAGAAGCGCACCGTGCCATGCTTGATCAGTGTCGCGAGTTGGCTGGTCGTGAGAATAGGATCATTGGAGAAGCCGCCCATGGCCATCACTGGCCGGTTCGTTGCGAGAATGAGTTGATCTGCTGCCCCCTGCGAATTGGGCGTAGCAACGAGAAATGTTGTCTGGCCCTGCTTGGCCTCCAGGTAGCGAACCAACCGGGACTGTGCGGTGATCGTATTATCGCTGCCAACAGCGCTTGCAGGGATGGACCCAGTGAAGGTTTGCGAGCCTACTGAAACGATGAAGCCGCCACCGCTCCCTCCCCCCTGTGGTGGTCCCGCCAGCAGCGTATCTGACGCGTTACTCAGCAGAATCGGAGTGATGGACCACACGGTCGGAGCGAACAGCAGCACGGTCAGTCCGATACCGAGTACCAGATAAAGGAGATATGGCCGAACAGCGTTCACCTGCGGACGTATTCTCAGGAGAAGCGCGATAGTAAGGAGGCTCAGCACGCCGATGAGTGGGATCATCCAACTATCCCAGCCGGGATATGCCGTGAGCAAGTAGACCTGTTCCGCAACTGTAGCAATCAGGGCTACAGGCAGGAGCCAGCCGCGCCATCCCTTCTGCTGGTAGTCGTGCCACATCGTCACCAGGCCAATACCGACGAGCGCGGCAAGACCCGGAGCCATCTCGGTCAGATAATACTGGTGGAAGAAACCAGCCACGCTGAAGAAGATCCCCATGGTGAACAACCACATGCCCCAGAACAGCAATGCTTGCAGTTTGTAGTTCTCGCGCACGCGTGGACGACCCTGCCAGGCCAGAGCCAGGAGACCCAGCAGGGCCAGCGGCAGGAGCCAGCCAATCTGACTGCCAAGCGATTCCTGGAAGAGACGGAGCGGGCCAGGACTTCCAGTGTTGAAGAGTCCGCCTGGTGCTGCGTTCGGTGAGTTTGATGACGATGCTTGCGGCGTACTCTTTGCTCCTGGCTGAGAACTGCTGGAACTGTGAGTGGAGGGAGTACTCTTTGCTCCTGGCTGAGAACTGCTGGAACTGTGAGTGGAGGGAGTACTCTTTGCTCCCGGCTGAGAACTGCTGGGAGTGGCGCTCAGGGTACCGTTCGATCTGCCAGGCCCAAGCAGGCGGCTGATGCCATTGTATCCAAGGGCCAGGCTGAGTTCAGAATCGTCCTGGGTCGAATCGATGTAGGGTCGTTGCGAGGCAGGCGTGAGATCGACTGCCTCGATCCAGCAGAAGGAGACCAGCAATAGCAGCAGCCCGGCCAGCGCCAGGTGAGCCAGGCGCTTCCAGATGCTCCTGGGGGCAGCGACCAGGTAAAGGACGGCAAAAGCGGGCACCACCAGGTACGCCTCCAGCATCTTGATGTTGAAGCCCAGGCCAACCATGAAAGCTGAGAGCAGTAACCAGCGTAACCGCCCAGTCTCCGCCGCGCGTAGCACTGCCCACGCCCCAACGAGCAAAAACAGAGCCAGGATGCTATCGATGGTGATATCGCGATTGGTGACCACGCTGATCGGCGTCACTGCCAGGGCCAGTCCGGCCAGCAGTCCGGCCATCACCCCAAAGTGCCGACGAACCAGGGCGTAGAGGAGCAGCACCGAGAGGACTCCAGCCAGGGCCTGTGGCAGCAGGATACTCACTGCGTTGAAGCCAAAGATTTTGGCGCTGAGCACATCGAACCAGAAACCCAGAGGGGGTTTGTCAACCGCCACAAAGCCCCCAGGATCGTAGGAAGCAAAGAAAAAATTATGCCAGTTGTCCATCATGCTTCTGATGGCGGGGGGATAGTAGGAAGCGAAGCCATTCTCTCCCAACTGGAAGAAGTTCATAAAGATAGAAATGAGGAAAATTCCTCCCAGCGCCAGCCGATGCCAGAGCAGGAATCGCTGCTGCTTCTGTTGTTCTGCCGGATACTCAGGCCGGGCTTGAGCGCCTGGCGTCGTTGTCTCAGCCATCTCTTTTTTTCTCCTTACTAAAGAGGTTTTTTTCTACTATAGTGGCTCCTAACTGATCGTACATCGTCTATTCAGCCAATCTTGTTCTGTCTTTCCAGACATGTCTTTTCCGCCATGGCGAAAGAGACATGGCGGAAAAGACAGGGTTCTCTTGGAGAAAAGGACAATGCAGCAATGCAGGAAGGATGTTATAATCCATTCATGGTCATGAGTAGTAAAGGCAGTTACGAACAAATAGATGCGAAGCTTGCTGAATAGCGAAAAATATAGGAAGATAATCTGGAACACTACGTGGAAAGATCTGAAACGCTTCAGGCGTGATATGCGCCCGATCAGCTGGTTTCTCCTGTTCTGGGTTGGTATTGTTTTCCTCTGGGGAAGCGCGCAATTACTCCTGGGAGACTACCTGATTCTGCCGTTCGGGGGTTCTATGATCGTAGCGAGCGGGATCGGCTTGCAGGCTCCATCTCGGAGCTTCATCGTGTCTGCGCAATCGTCAGGGAGCTTCCCTTTCTCCCCAAGGGGAAGCTCCCTGCAACATACCCCTGGACTCAGTCATGTCTCTTCCACTCTGGGGGTAATCTGCGTGGCGTTGATGGCTGCTCAATTTTGTCTCCACTGGATCTGCCTTTCGGGGAACTTGCAGCGGCGCTGGTACTGGTTCTACTTTCTGTTCCAGGGTCTATGTGTTCTCGCTATTAGCTCCATCTGGTCCGATACGATCATCGCGCTTGGCCTCTATCTGGTACTGGTCATAGAGGCACTCACCATGGTCAAGCAGGCACGACAGATCGGGATAATTGTGGCAAACTATCTCGTGTTATTCCTCTTGACGATCGTGTGGCAAGTGACACAGAGGGAGATCTGGATGACGTTAGAGTCAGTATTACTCCTGGTTCTCTTCATTATCGGATGGACCATTCTTTCGATCCAGCAGGTCCATGTTCGCAGCCAGTTGGAGGCGGCCCATCTTCAACTGGTAGCCTATGCCATGCGTATCGAAGAACTGACCCTGCTCAACGAGCGTCAACGACTGGCGAGAGAGTTACACGATACCCTGGCGCAAGACCTGGTTGGTCTCACCCTGCAATTAGAGCGGGTCGATCTACACCTGGATAAACAACGTTTTGAGCGAGCACGTGAGTTGGTCCAGCAGGCGATGTCGCGGGCGCGCGCAACACTGACTGAAGCACGCAGCGCGATTGATGATCTGCGCGCCAATGCCCTCATCCCTGGCACGCTGCTCCTAGCGCTCCAGCGAGAAATCAACCGCTTTCGCACCACCACATCCATATCGTGTGTGGCTGACCTTTCCGCGCTCACGGTGATGCCCGAACATTTGTGTGAGCATGTGCTACGGGCGATCACCGAAGGGCTGACGAATGTCGCGCGTCACTCCCAGGCCCACCAGGTATGGGTATGCGCGCAACTCAACGAGGCCATACTGACCATTGAAGTGCGCGACGATGGCATTGGCTTTGATAGTGCGGCAGTGGTTCCCCAGAAAGGACACTATGGGCTCCTGGGATTGCGCGAGCGAGCGCAGTTGAGTGGGGGTCATCTCGACATTGAAAGTGCTGTGGGAAAAGGGACGACGCTCCGGTTGCGTCTACCAATCAACGCGAGAGGAGATCTGGATTGACCGAGGGAAAGACAGAGATCCGTATCGTGGTTGCTGATGACCACCTCGTTGTGCGCGAAGGGCTACGCTTTATGCTGGAGGAGGCAGACGAGGGCTTTGTCCTGGTTGGTGATGCAGGCGATGGTGCGACAGCGCTCGATGTGGTTGGCAGAGTCCAACCGGACGTTGTTTTGATGGATTTGCGTATGCCGAAAATGGACGGGTTGGAAGCAATCAAACGTATGCGGACAGCCTGGCCTCATATCGCCGTACTTATTTTGACGACCTACAACGAGGATGATCTGATGATACGCGGCCTACAGGTGGGGGCCTACGGTTACCTGCTCAAAGACATCGATCGCGCGACGCTGTTCCGCACTATCCACGCGGCAGCCCGCCATGAGATGGTCGTTCAGCCAGAAGTGATGGCCCGCATCCTTTCGCACGCGGCGCATGGCGGCTCAGCAGCACTAGCGTCATCGGTGAGCCACACCCGCAGAGAGACGAATCTGACGGAGCGCGAGTTGGAGGTGCTGGAGAGTCTGGTGCGGGGTGAACGCAACAAAGAAATCGCAAGGCACCTGGGCGTCACTGAACGCACTGTCCGAGCGCACTTGAGTACCATCTATATGAAGCTGAACGTCGACTCGCGCTCCCAGGCGGTCGCGATTGCTATCGAGGATGGCCTGATCCTCCCTCGCACGGGGCCTCTTCGTGGGTGAATCAGGAAGAACCTGCTTTCGTCCGTCGCAACATTCCCGCCAAGAACACGCAAGTTGGAATCCCGCCATCAGGATGCACGCGCGGGGGGCAGGCGAACAGCCATCGTGTCGTTTGTTCTCGCCGAGAGCGGCCACCAATCCTGGGATGATGGCTCTGTTCTCAGCCTTCCCAACTGTTCGCGGGGAAAAATGGCGCGAAAATATGCTATAAGCACGAGGCCGCTCGCCTCTTCTCTTGCAAAACAAGCCCGAGACTGAGTAAACGGTCTGTATTGCCTCTATGGGGACCGTCGCACCATCACTGGAAGTACTTCAGAAGTGGCGCGATAAGACAGCCCATCTAGCCCATCTGGCCTCTCAGTGTGTTTTTGAAGTTAACTCGACTCACTTTTAGCCTTGTTCAGAACGTATAGAACGTAACGTTTCCATACGTCTTTTATGCTTACGTTTCGTGGCGTCTACAACGTCTCTGTCGGCTTGCAATGCGACTTTACGTGTTACGTAGTGTACGTACGTAAACGTTTTTACGCTCAAAGTCGAGATAACTGACGAAAAGATGCCTGGACTTTGCACATTTTTTGAAACACTGTCAGCTGTACCATGCCTGTCATCGATCCAGCAATTGGTCGCGCAAGGGCTTGAGGAGGCTTTCTCGTAGCGCTCCGACACATCCGCTATATATACGACGACATTTTCTCGCTTCTGCTGGAGACGGTGATGTCAAAAAACTTCTTTGTTCGGAAAGCTCATGACAGAGCATCGCACTCAGTGCCCTTTGCAAGCCGTATGAGGACACCGCTAGCAAAAGGATGCGGTTGTTGAGCCCGTGAAAAATGTGCAAAATCCAGGAATGAAGTAGGCGGCCAGCGCGTGTTATCCACAACCAATGTGGTTATCACGTTTCCAACCGCCCCTTCCCGAACCTGGCAGGCATGCTTTCCATGCACCAAGGCTCTCCAGAATGGATTGTTCCATTCGCGCAGATCTTCTTGCTCATCCGAGCAAACCTGCAATCCTGAAACCCACCCCTGGAGCGCTTCGCCGTGTGGTTGGCTCTCCCAACCTCAGACTACTATCGCTCCTCTGTGACCATGCCGCTCTCGCGGAGAAGGTCATCCCCAAGTTACCGATGATCGTCGCTCCGTCCGTAGATGCCCCGTTCGTCATTTCCTGTTCCTTACAGGCTGGCTCCAGTGCAGGCTGTATGAGCGCATCGTACCTTTCGTTCATACCACTGGATGCGGGCAATAACACCGTCCCGCAGGATAGGTAATTTCCGCCATGACTGGGGTTCAGCCAATAGAGGTTTCACCATAGACGGCCTCGCTGCCTGGTCCTCTGGCTCCTGGTGCTGGAGCTTCAACCGGCTTTGCACTTCATGCTACTATCCCCCCAAGCCTTTCGGTTGAAGGTAAGAAGCTGCGTTACTCACCTTGCCTGAGTGAGGCGGCGATCCTTGCCACAGACGATCATCAGCCTCATTGGGCGCACTACGACGTACCATATAACTGCAAAAGTGGCTACAGGTCATTTTCCTCTTCCAAAAAACAAAGACAGTTGAGTCGGGGCAGCATCTTTTCTTCCTCAGAAGTCGATGTGGTAGGCCTCTGAGGAATAGTGGAACGAAGATGTACGCTGAGCCCCGAAGCTGATCTCTGTTGGTTCCGTTGGAAGCGCAACCTCTTGCTCTGCCTCCAGGCTTTCTGTTCCTCCAGTTCGCGCAGCAGGTGTCACTGCTGGTTTCGACTTTGAGTAATTCTCGCCCAGAAGAGTCAGGACTCATTTGTTTCCCGTGAGATGTCAAGAAACATGTGGGCTGAGAGTGGTAGGGTGCTGAGAACAGAGGCAGAGCAGAATGCAACCAACAAAGCCTTTCCTGGTATCTACTTTATAGAAGCGCACCGAACGCTGCAGAAGGAGATCAATGGATCATACTGATAGTGAACTGCTGGACTTGCTGGCGACGGACCTGGATCGCTACTTTCAAGAAGTGGTGAGGCTCTATCAGCATCGGCTCTACGCCTTTGCCTGCCGCCTGGCAGCTAGCGCTCAAGATGCCGAGGATATTCTCCAGGAGACCTTTGTTAGCGCCTACGTCTCACTGGAGAATTATCCCCCGCAGCGCATTCAGACGCTCAAACTGCAAGCCTGGCTCTACAGGATACTGCTGAATGTCTATACGCATCATGCGCGTGGCGCTCAGCTTCATCTGGTGCCGCTCACATCGGAAGAGAGTCTGGCGTTCGACATTGCGGACCGTGACGACGAACGCCCGGACATTGTATTCGAACAACAGGAGCGCCGCCTGGAGCTGGAAGCTCTAGTTGCTCGACTGCCAGAACGCTATCGTGTCGCTGTCACATGCTATTATTTCGAGCAACTGAGCTACCAGGAGATTGCTGATCTGCTGGATCAGCCAGTGGGGACTGTCAAATCCACCATCTCTCGCGGTATACGACACCTGAGCACGATGCTGGACACGCACCAACGAGAAGGAAGGAAGTGCAATCCATGGAGCCTCATGATCCTCAACGACAGGAAGCTGTAAAGATGTCTCAGTATAAATCAACAGATACAGCTCCGGCCTCCCTGCTCCCAGGCGTGCTGAGCCGGCTGGAACGGCGCCAGGTGTACCGCACGCCCACTCTGTCTGTGCAGGAACTCGTTGAGGCCCTGAGCCATCCCCAGTGGGAGATGCGCTCGGCTGTGGTGCGAGCACTGGGCGAGTTGGGAGAGCAAGCGCCGTACGAGCCGCTGATAGCAGCGCTTCACGACGAGCACCGCCTGGTGCGGGTAGCGGCGGTACGAGCGCTGGGACGGCTGGGGGAGCGCGTACAGGCAGATCGGCTGGTTATTGCTCTCCAGGACCACGCATGGGAGGTGCGGGAGATGGCAGTCTTGACGCTGGGAGAGCGCGATGAGCCTGCCATCAGGCCGCTCTTACAGCAGCTCGCCTTGCAGGATACGAATAGTGATGTGCGCGAGGCTGCCGCTTCTGCCTTGAGCAGATACAATGCCACCCGGCCAGTTCCTGTTGCTGACCATCAGGCCATGGCGAGGACGAGCGCACTGACAATGACCATGCCAGCAACACGACCCTCGCTGCTCAGGCGTCTAACGCACTCGTATCTGCTCCTCAAGCGGCAGATTGTGCTGATGCACAAAAGCCTCTGGATTGGCCCGCCTCTGCTCCAGTTGCTCTGGTGCCTGCTCAGCTTTTACAACAGAGGGCTGACACCCGATCACGGGCACACCGCATCATTGTACCTTGCTTTGTTCACGACCATCAGCGCAGCCGCTGGTACAGCCTTCATCTATGGTGATGAGAATGATCCAGGGTTTGAACTGACGCTTTCCACTCAGACCTCGATCCGGGGCGTTATGTTCGCTCGTTTCCTGCTGGTCGTCGGCTATAACGTCCTGCTTTCGGCCTGCGCTTCTGTTGCGCTTGTGCTGCTCTATGGAGGAGGTTTCTGGGACATCATGCAACTCTGGCTGGGGCCGCTGGTCCTGCTCTCATCAATGACCCTGACGCTCTCGATGCTGATCGGATCGTGGTTCGCGCTGGCCGTTGCGCTGATCGTGGAGGTATCGCAGAGCTTTGTGATGAACACCCAGCAGCACTGGCCGCAGATAGAGGTATCGTTTTCCACCAACTGGCATACTACTCCGGCTATTCTTGGCCTGGCAGCCATGCTGATCGCGTTCGCTGTTTTTTTTCTGCCACAACGGCTGCGCCTATCACGGCTCTGACGCGTATCAAGCAGAAAAATAGGCAGCATACACCTGTACTTCTCTGGAGGAACGATGTTTTTCGATTATCAAAAATCAATACGGAGGCGTTATGATTCTCGATCGTTTGCGTTATGAACTGCGCTTGCTGGGAAAGCCTGTCTTTCTCACCCCGCTTCTGGTGGTTATTGGCTTCGCCCTGTTTCTGGCGCTGGTCAATCGCAGTGAAGAAGAAGTGTCCAAGTCGATGGTCGCCAGCCTGGAAGTTCTGTTGCCAATGGCTGCTGGCGTAGTGGTGGCGACTATCGCGACCTATGACCGGGCGCTTGAATTGCAGTTGACGATGCCGCGCAAATACCACCGCACCGCGACGATGCGTTTTCTGTTCATCGTGCTCTGGAGCGCCCTGGTCTCGTTGCTGACCAGCTACCTGCTCGACGTTCTCAACTTCTGGCGCCTGCCCACACAGATCGCCCACTGGAGCCAGCCCTGGCAATTTCTCACCTGGCAACTCACCTGGCTCTCCTCAACGCTCTGGCTGGTCGCTCTCGGCCTGGTGCTCTCGCTGCTGCTTCGCAGTCGCACGGCCAGCGGCGCGCTGATCTGTGTGCTGTCCGTCACCGAACTGGTCTTCCACCAGGTGCTGGATCAAGACCCCTTGTATCATCCAGTCTACCTTTTTCCGCTGACGTACTCGCCTAATGCCAGCTACTGGCTCACGAATCGATTTGAACTGCTTGGCACAGCGGCGGTCTTGCTCATGCTCGGCTGGTTTCTTTTGCGTCTGCCAGAACGGTTGCTCTCGCACGTGCCTGGCGAGGAATAGGCAGCGAATGAGAGAGAAATGAAAGGAATAGGAAAACATGTACTCATTCAAGATCATGTGGGGCGCACTGCGTTACGAGTTTCTGATGCAGATCCGCCGGCCCGCGCTCTGGCTGGCGTTTCTTGCTTTCGCGATTTTGCTTACCAGCCGATCGAACATTGGGGATCTCAGTGCTTCGCATCTGCCAACGCTGCAACTGGCGGCTCTCCTGGCGCTCCTGACCAACTGGCTGGCCCCGCTGGGCGTTGGCATCTTTGTAGCCGACCGCCTGCCACGCGACCGGCGAACCAGGGTGGACGAACTCTTGAATACGCTGCCCGGCACGTTACGTATGCGTGTGCTGAGCAAGTACCTGGGAGCCACACTTGCCACGCTGACCCCGGCGTTCCTGCTGTACCTGCTGATCCTGGGCCTGGCGGTCTGGCAGGCTGGCAACTTCCAGTTGATCCTTCCAGGCCTGTTCTGTTATGTGGTGGTTGTCTTGCCGGGTATGTTCTTTGTCGCAGCCTTCTCGGTCGCCTGTTCTGCGGTGATCTGGGTTCCGCTCTATCAGTTCCTTTTCTTTGGCTACTGGTTCTGGGGCAATATGTTGAGTCCGTCTTCTGGCCTGCCTACATTGAATGGGACGATCCTGACTCCTATGGGGAGCGTGATAGCTACCAGCTTCTTTGGCCTTTCATCGTATCGCGGAGTTAGTGGATCGTCCTCTGCCATAGACGGTGTGGAGAGTATCGTCGCTCTGCTCGGCCTCGCCATCCTGGTTCTCGTGGCGCTTCCCCAGTTTCTGAAATGGCAACAGGCCCGGCAGTAAGACAAGCCTCTGGCCGATGTTCTTGATCCGTTTTCAAAAGGAGTGAAAAGCTATGCAAATCACGATCAGTCATCTCAATAAAGTCTATCGTGGCGGCGTTCGCGCCCTAACCGACGTCGATTTGGTCATTCCCAACGGCATGTATGGCCTGCTGGGACCCAACGGTGCGGGCAAAACGACATTGATGCGCATTCTGGCTGGTATCCTGCGTCCGACGAGCGGAACCATCCAGGTGGGAGAGTACAATGGCAAGACCGAACGCAGTCGCACGGCGATCAAGCGTATGCTGGGCTATCTGCCGCAGGATCTGGGGATCTACCCGGATCTGAGCGCGCGCGAATTTCTCGATTATGTCGGCATCCTCAAGGGCCTCGATGAGCGCAAGATGCGAAAGCGTCGCGTCGATGAGCTATTGGAACTTGTTGCCCTTTCCGACGTCGCCAGTCGCAAGCTCAAGACCTTCTCTGGTGGTATGAAGCGGCGCGTGGGCATCGCTCAGGCCCTGCTCAACGATCCCCAACTGCTGATCGTCGATGAGCCGACGGCGGGCCTTGATCCGGAGGAGCGTATTCGCTTTCGCAATCTTCTCTCGGACCTGGGTGGGAATCGCATTGTGCTGCTCTCCACGCATATCGTCGAGGATATTGCCCAGACCTGTCGCTTTCTGGCGATTATGAACAAGGGACACATCACCTTCCAGGGGGACACCATCGAGCTGACCGACGCGGCGCGCGGCAAGGTCTGGATGGTCACGAGCAGCGGCCCCAAGCCAGAGGGAGACGTCACGGTGGTCTCCACGATGAATATGGGGACAACCATGCAGTATCGGGTGGTTGGCGAACTGGCCAATCCAGGTAATGCGATCCCCGTCGAGCCGAGCCTGGAGGACAGCTATGTCTGGCTGATGCGCGAGAGACGCGCACCGGTCCTGGCGAAATCACAACTGTAGATAAGGGAAGCCCAGGAGACATGGAAACGTCTCTCACGCTGAGTCGTTTTTCTCTGTCTCCTCTCTGTTGATCGCTGATCCAGTAAATCTCTTGCATGGAGAATTTAGAGATGCGCTTTCTTCTGCTCTGTTTTTGGATAATGGGATTGTAGCTATGGTCTTTGCTGTTGGTCGTATCTGTCGCTCTGAGCCTGCCGGGGCACTGTAATCAGGGCCTGAAAAGATGCCCATCGGGCGATATCTTCGGCAGTCTTTGATAGATAATCGTAGATCTGAAGAAAAGAGATGATCATTATGGCTCACTCTATTGACAGTTCGGCGTTGGATGTATCGCGCATGAAGAGTCCAGCGTCTACAGAACTCTGGAAGCTGCGGTTAATATTCGGATGGATCATCCTCTTTGCCGCTGTGGTTGGTCTGCTTGCATTGAGCTGGGATATTCAGTGGCATGTAACGGTAGGGCAGGATCGAACGCTGACCGCGCCCCATCTTTTTATTCTGACAAGTTAACACATATTCTGGTAAGCTGGAAGGAGAAGCTATGTAGAGGAAAGGAACAAGAAAGATGGATGGAGAAAGATTGGAGCATCCCGACAAATGGGCAGGAGAAACCTTCGGCACGACAGAATTGGGAGATCTGCGGCGTACAGATCGCCTGGTCAAGATGGCGACGGCCATTGCGGAGAACCCCTCGGCATCCTTGCCGTAAAGCATGCGTAACTGGGCAGATACGCTGGCCGCCTATCGCTTCCTGGACAATGAGGCCGTGACCCACGAGCAGATCATGACCCCCCACTGGAGAACAACCCGTCAAGAGGCCATGCTACGCTCCCGTGTGCTGCTGGCCGCCGACACAACGGACATCAACCTTTCCAGCCATGAGACAGCCGAGGGTCTGGGTCCCATCGGACGAGGAAACAAAGCCCAGGGCTTCTTCGTGCATACCGTCTTGGCGATGGATGCCGATTCGCAGCAATTGCTTGGGTGTCTGTACCAAGAACCTTTTGTCCGTCAACCTGCTCCCAAAGGGGAGACAAAGGCCCAACGAAAAAAGCGTGTGCGAGAATCGCAGGTGTGGGAGCGCAACATCCAGGCCATCGGACCGGTTCCAGACCAGCAGAAGTGGATCTACGTGGGGGACCGGGGCAGCGACATCTGCACCTTTTGGCAGACGTGCGAACAGTTGGGATATGACTTTGTGGTCCGTGTGGCGCAGGATCGCCGTGTGCTTCTCGATGAGATCCCTGAAGCGGAGGACCCTGAAGTGCTCCGTCTCAAAACCCTGGCTCGTGCTTTGCCTGCGCAAGGTGGCCGGGTTTTGCACGTTCCTGCCCAGCGTCAGCGCCCAGCTCGCGATGCCTTTGTGCAGATCAGTTGGCAAGAAGTGCGTATCCAACCGCCCGCCAACGGGGCGGTGCTCTCGAAAACGGAGGTCAAGGCTTGGGTTGTTCACATGTGGGAACCAGAGCCGCCACAAGGAGTGGAGCCGTTGGAGTGGATCTTGCTGACAACGGTACCGATCGCATGTGAGCAGGATGCCTGGGAGCGGGTGAAATGGTACAAATGGAGGTGGCTCCTGGAGGATTTCCACAAGGTACTGAAAACCGGCTGTGGCATCGAAGTCCGTCGAAAACAGACGGTCGGAGCCATGTGGAATCTGCTGGGGATCTTGACCCCGATGGCGATGCGATTATTATGGCTGCGGCAGACCGCACAGCTGGCTCCGGATACCCCTGCCACTGAGGTGGTCTCGCAAGAAGTGATTGACGTCGTCACTCACCTCGATAAACGCCCGAAGGTCATACTCACCGCCAATGACTTGTGGCGTACCATTGCCAGCTTCGGAGGCTACTTCAATCGAAAGAGTGATGGACCTCCAGGATGGCAGACCTTATGGAAGGGTTGGCTGTATATTCAAGCAGTTCTCCAAGGCGTTCATCTTGCGACTCGCTTTCCTCCCCCATAAATTGTGTTAACTTGTCAGGATGTCGCATCGGGTTCTCGCTTGTGGACCTACGCTCTTGCAAACGGCAAGGCAGCTTCGGTCCAATGGTCTCCTGATGGAGCAACATTGGCACTGTGTGTAGACGACACTGTCGAGACTCCGATCCTGATACTGGATGCACACACCGGCAGGCTCCTTTTCCAGATCGCTGGAGTGAATTTCTCCTCGTATCAGTTCAATATGAATGGCCTGAGTCTTGATCTCTGGAGAGCGCGACAGAATGGACCTGTGGTCTGGTCCGGCGATGGCAAACGTCTGGCCTGGCTGATTGACGAGAAGACGGACTCCCGCGTGCACGTCTGTGATGCTCGCACAGGTCAACGTATCTTCACCTGTCAACCTGTCGAGGGACAATTGACAGGTTGCTCTTGGTCGCCGGATGGGCGCTATTTGGCGGCAGGCACGATTGCTGGTAGTTCTTCTCAAGTAGGAACCTTTGGAGAAGGCTCGACGATCCAATTCTGGGATACGCAAAGCGGGAAAGCACTTTTCGCTTACCAGGCCCCCAGGGCTCCAGGACAATTAACTTGGTCTCCCAATAGCCACTTTCTTGCAATCTACACCCCCCAGAGCTATGGGCAGATGGGCATCCATGTCGGATTTTTCAACTTTGCTCTTCAGGTCTTTCGGGTTGCATGACTGGGAAGGACTGAGAAGTCGTGCTTCTCTTGCAAGAGGTATTGCAGTAAACGAAGGTATTACACACACGTCCAATCAAACCAGGCGACCTCGATTGTGCGTGGGCGAAACACGTTTAGCAATCTGGTAAATGACCTACCATGTGAGCAGGTCTGGCCCTCAAACGTGGGAAAATCGCCCTCAATCTTGAGCCATAGGATCATTGATCGGATGGAAAGCCGCTCTCAAAGCGAATCGCCACGTACCGTTTTTGTAAATTCAGTGCTCATTCTTCGCCGCAAATTCTGCTCCGAATGCTCGAACGCATTTCCAGAACCGGTCAATTGGTAATGGTGTAAATCCCAAGATTCGGCGGGAGAAATCTGCATAACGCTGCGGGCCATCGTAAACTGAGGAGCTTTCCCTTTGGCCTTTTGTTCGCCAGGATACCTCTGCCGATTCCGCCCTCAGAATGTTAGGATTTACAATGGAAGTACCGGTGGCCCTGGTTGGTAATATGTTTGGCAGAGTTGAGTCTAAAAACTTTCTCCTATTTCCTTGCCTCTGCTCTTATGATATGATACGCTTGTTCCAGATACATATTGGTTCAATTGCTTGCCCCGTTTGGAGGTGCATGTTCCTGGCCTGACAGCTCGCGCCTTCGGCGTTCGCCCAGATGGGGTATTTTAAACAACCAGGAGTTGGAACATGATGCAGAAGAGAACAACGCCACCTCCACCCCTTGATATCACCGCTTTCTTTCCTGAATTAGCTCCCCTGGCCCGCCGAGCTGTACGCCTGCACCCACGTCGAGGCTCTGAACCTGGACCAGGTAAAAGCAAGGTGGGCGGCACGTTTCTCTGGCCCGCCAACGAACCCTGGCCGATGTGTTCGGTTGGTCATGCCCAGACTGAACCTCGACGCAAACAGGATGCAGAATTGCTGCGCGGGGAGGCGGGGGCCTGGGGTCCAGTGAATGAGCGCAACAGAGAGTGGTATGTGAATGGTTTCCTGTCCAGGGAACCTGACCCAAGGCCCGCGGGCCAACCACATGGAGCCTATGTTGGGGTCATCCAGTTGCGAGCTGCTGATGTCCCCGAACTTGGCTTTCCAGAAGGTTGTGATCTCTTTCAATTGCTCTGGTGTCCACGAGACCATGGTCATGAAGAATACTCCTACTGGGGGCCCGAATGCCGCGTGTATTGGAGACAGAGCAGCACCATTTCTGAGGTCCTGAAGGAGCAGCCAGTATCCACCATCTTCAATCCTGATTATATGCCGCAGGTCTGCCAGTTTATCCCGGAACGTGCTCAAGACTATCCAGACATCTTCGCACTTCCCAAAGAGTTGCAGTACCGCATCTGGAGCTGGCAGGAGACAGAGGCCGCTCAAGGCTACATATACGGCTCCCATCTGGGTGCAGCTCCGGGTATGAAGATTGGCGATAATGTAGAGTGGATTCAGGACCCCTGGCTCCCCCCCTGTCCTTCCTGTCAGCAAGAGATGGAGCATTTACTAACGGTAGCAAGTTGTGAGTGGGATGGGGAGTCTTTCCGCAGGTGGAGGCCTCTGGAGGAACCGCCCCTCGCGCATGGTGTGCCTCTGCAAAACGGTCACGCTGACGCAGGGATTGTGCTGGGAGATGCAGGCAATATTTACCTGTTTGTCTGTCGTCGCTGTCCCGGTTGGCCCATAGCCTATACGCTTCAGTGTAGCTAGTAACACACGAGCGAGGCGCGGCCATGCCCCTCCACGAGGAGGGTTTTCACCCGCAGATTGTAAATCTCAACATTCTGAGCGGAATCGGCAGAGGTATCCTGGCGAACAAAGAGCCAAAGGGAAAGCTCCTCAGCTTACGATAGCCCGCAGCGTTATGCAGATTTCTCCCGCCGAATCTTGGGATTTACACCATTACCAATTGACCGGTTCTGGAAATGCGTTCGAGCATTCGGAGCAGAATTTGCGGCGAAGAATGAGCACTGAATTTACAAAAACGGTACGTGGCGATTCGCTTTGAGAGCGGCTTTCCATCCGATCAATGATCCTATGGCTCAAGATTGAGGGCGATTTTCCCACGTTTGAGGGCCAGACCTGCTCACATGGTAGGTCATTTACCACAATCATCTTCACGCTGCTTTGTTTCTCTATCGTGTTCCATTGCCTGGAGGAGGACGGTATAATTCGTGCGAACGATTTGTGTGTAGGGGTAGAGCTCTACCCTGTATTTGAGAAAAGAAAAGATAAAGAGAAAAATGGATACAAGCAATCATTTTCTGCTATTAGCAGCATATAACAACGCCGTCTGGTGTGATACCGTCTGTCAATCTCACAAAATCAAGGGAGAGTTTCACAGAACCTTCTGGATAAGTCAGCATCAAACACCCATGTACTACCCCAATCTGGTGACGCTTTCGCCAACAGCTACCCTCACTCCTCATCAGAATGCTGTCGCCGAATTTCTTACAATAAAGAGAGATTACCCCATTTTCGTGAAGGATAGCTTTGCGGTCTTGGATCTCACCTCTTTCGGATTTCATGAACTTTTTGGAGCGCAGTGGATTTTCCGGCAAGCACCAGTAGATCTTTCTCGCCAAGAAACATCTGGCCTCCAGTGGAAACAAATAACATCGGAGAGAGAACTTCTTCGTTGGGAAGAAGCATGGTCTCAAACAGCTTCGCCTCTCAACCGCCTCTTTCTTCCTGCTCTCTTACACGATGCTGACATCTGCATCATAGCAGCCTACAAAGAAAACCAGATCGTTGCGGGAGCGATTGCCAATAGGACGGCGGAAGGAGTTGGTCTCTCCAACGTTTTTGCTCCAAGTCAAGACGAAGAACGGTATTGGGAAGGATTGCTTAGCCTGATAGCTACCCACTACCCCTCACTTCCTATTGTTGGATACGAACAGGATGAAAGCCTCACGATGGCATTGCACATCGGATTTACAACTCTTGGACCATTACGCGTATGGATAAAAGAATGATGAGGGAGAGCGAGGATCTTCACGTCCACGGGAACGCGTGTCAGAGCTTTGAAAGAAACGACAAACTCAGACTCTTCCGCGAATTTGGTGAAGAGAAGATGAGTATATTTGCAGCAAAGTGATAGACTGAAAGATACGATCGCAAACGAGAGCGATCCTCAATCCGGAGTCTTTACCCACGATGTCTTCATCTCCCTTTCTTCCTCTTCCAGCAGGTTTAGAGATCGTCAGCATTGAGACCGTTGATGACCTATTGAAGGTTCAAGTGGCTTGCAGAAAAGAGAGAGCTTTTTGTCCCCTCTGTCACTGTCCCAGTGAACGCCGACATAGCCACTATACTCGCGTGGTAGCTGATCGGCCATGCGCGGACTTCCGCGTGCAACTCATCTTGCATGTGCGCAAGTTCTTCTGCGAGACAGTCGACTGTTCCCGCAAGATTTTTACCGAACGGCTCCCAGCCTTTGTTGAACCCTGGGCACGGATGACGGTTCGCCTGCGTCAAGCCTTGGAGGCCGTTGGGATAGCAACCTGTGGAGAGGTCGGTACGCGTCTGGCTGAACGGCTTGCCCTGCCGACCTCTCCCACAACTCTTCTTCGCCGTATTATGGCCTTGCCCACCGATGCGGTAGGATTGGTCAAACAGTTGGGAATCGATGACTTTGCCTTACTGCGAGGGAGAAACTACGGAACCGTTCTTGTTGATTTAGGGCGTCATCGAGTCATCGACCTTTTACCAGATCGCAAGGCAGAAACCGCCAAAGTGTGGATGCAAGCCCACCCGGAAATAGACCTGGTCAGCCGTGATCGCGGAGGGGATTATGCCAGCGCAGCCAGTCTAGGCGCTTCACAAGCGGCTCAGAGTGCCGATCGTTTTCATTTGGTGAAAAATCTGACAGAAGCAGTACAAAAAGCATTAGTCCCTTGCCGTGCTGAACTGCAACGAGAGCCGAAGAGAGCCGAGCCTGTCGATCCGGAAGCCAGAGAAGCGTCTGCACGTTCCCTTTTGACCTCTGATGGACAACCTTACTCAGCGCACCAAGCCGAGCGGTATGAGCGCTACCAACAGGTGATGGCGCTCCATGAGCAGGGAATGAAGACCAAAGAGATCGCCAAGCGGGTTGGCCTGGGAGTGCGAACAATTCAGCGGTGGTTCACACAGGGAGAGTATGTGGAAACGAACTACCACCATCAGCATCGAAGTCGTTTTGATGCGTACGAGGCGTATGTCATGCGACGTTGGGATGAGGGATGTCACAACATTCAACAGCTCTGGCGCGAGATCAAAGCTCAAGGCTATCCTCATTCCGATCGGGCCTTGCGAGCTCATCTCGAACCTCTTCGCGGCAAAGAGCAAGCCGATTTCCCCGCAGCCTCTCGCCTTGACCACTTTTCGGCAAAAAAGACCATGTGGCTTTTCATCCGTCGTTTCAAGGATTTAGATGAAAAGGAGCGAGAGGAACTGGCAACCATTCGTCAGGCAAGTGAGACGGCTGAGACCCTCTACGTCCTGGTTCAGCAGTTTTTACAGATGGTTCGCCAACTGGAGGGAGAACGCCTTGAGACCTGGCTCACTGCGGTGGCAGAAAGCCAGATCGAGGCTCTGCAACGCTTCGCCGCTGGCTTGGAACAGGACAAAACCGCTGTCCTCATGGGCTTAACGCACTCCCACAACAATGCGCAGGCCGAAGGGCAGGTGACCAGGATCAAGCTTCTCAAGAGAATGATGTATGGCCGCGCTGGATTTCCTTTGTTGCGCCAGCGCGTCCTCCATCGCTTCTGAGAACCATACGAGCAGGGTCATCCTCTCATCTTCCGGTCGCTTTTCTCCAGGCTCCTTTCTTGAGTTGCACGCTGGCGCAGCATGCTCCTGACCTCCATTAAAAGTTTCCCCAATGTATTCTGTCCACTCCCATCCGCTCCACATCCCCAGTAATAGTCGCCAGGAGCACTCTCGACAATTTCTTCCTCTCCAGTGCTTAGCAAGAGGGTGCGCAACCCCTTGTGGGTCTCGAACTTCTGTAAGACGGCCTTGAACATCACTTCGTCCTTGACCTGTTCCCAATCAGGACGCAAAGGCAGTTTGCGATTCCTTCCGATCTCGGCAGCCTGTTTGGGTGTCAATGCCCTCTGGATTTGTGCTGCATGAGGGGTGCCAGCAAACTTCTGAGCTTGAAAGTAGTGTTCAACAGTTTGCCACCAGATCCCATCCATCTCGATACCATGCCGAGAGAAGTTCGAGAAACACCCGTAAGGTTCATCATGAGGAGTGTAAAAGTAAATGGTCATAACAGGAGTTCTCTTTCTTGAGGTGGAATGTTCTCTTTACTCGCATTACTCGCACTTTCTTAGTCAGCACAAGTATATCAAATTTTCTCCAATGCTGAAACGGTTCAAACAAACTCATCATTCACCAAATTCGCGGAAGAGTCAAACTCACGTTCCGAATGCAGCAATCTTAGGGTCTTCCGCTCATTTGGTGCTACTTGCTTGCTGAAAAGAGAACGCTGAACTCTTCCCGGTGCATGTAGGGGATAAAGAAGCTTCCTTTGAGGGTATGAACGATTGACCGAAAAGCTGGACCCACCTCGCACCCCTGAGGCTGTCCGAGAATACTGGACACGCCAATGGACCATAGTTAGTCCGCTTGTCGAGCCCAAACAATTTAAGAAGGCTACAGATGACTCAATCATCGTGGATGTTCAACAATCAGTACGTGATCTCGAAGGTAAGCCGCTTCAGGATCAAACGCACGGACTACAAGACAAATTAGTTGGACATGTCTTCCACTTTCAAGAAGGCAAGGTAGTCCGTTTTGACATCCAGGACGTTTCTTCTTAGGGTACAATCTGTTTTTGGGCAGACTTGGCATATCATTGCCAACTGGCAAATGATGTAAATTCGCTCATTGTATGGGAAGAAATTCGCACATTGCGTGGGATATCCCGCGCGAAAGTGCATCGCGAAAGAGACCGAGCCTCCCATGGAATGAGCGAAAATCCTCCCATACAATGAGCGAATTTACAGCTCAGATGAGATGCTTCCAGAGGACAATCGCTGTTGTTCCTGCCGCGCGCAGAGAATGTTCGCGTTCTCTGCGCGCGGCAGGGGTATGGTGTTCTGCCTGGGAACTGGAGCCCTAACCTACTTGTTGCCCTGGCCCGGTGGGTGTTCCAGAGGGGGAGCCCCACCAAAGAGGAAGGTCACATTATCATTGTGCCTGCCTGGGTCGCGTTGACGATAGCTGTCCATATAGCTAACGGCCTGGGATTGGGTATAGACCCCCTGTTGGACCGCCTGGTCAAAAGCGGCTTGATAGGCATTCAACTCGATGGTGTGAAGCTGATTAGCCGAGATGCCCTGCGCGGTTGCCACATCGGTGCTCTGTTTGCCTCCCGAAACCTGGGCAGTTACCTGGTCGACAGTGAGATGGAGCCCCTGAGCGATATGCTCTTTGACGGTCGTCAGAAAGGCATCAGAATAGCCGCCGCCACTCCCTTTGTTGGCCGGTGGGGCTGCCGGTGTGCTCTGTCCTCCTATAGGGTCTGTGCCCCCTGTATTCGGATTGTTGGCGCCATTGGCGTTCTGCAAGAGAAGCGGCAGGCCAAAGGCTATGATGACAACGACGACGGCCAGGCCGAGTAAAGCCAGCAGCAGAGAACTCAAAGTCAATCCACGCTGTGATTGTCCTGTTTTTTTGGCCATAATACGCTACCCCTTTCTGGTAGTGTTTATTCGTAACGTAGTGCTTCAGCCGGATGGATGCGGGAGGCCGAGCGCGCTGGGACAATGGTTGTCAAAAAGGCAATTAGATAGCTGCCAATGAGAATGGCAGCTATCGGAAGGAGCGGCAAAGGAAACTGTAAATTGCTATACGTGGAGCTGATAATCTGGAAGGCAACCCAGAGCGCCAGAGCGGTGCCAATGAGCATACTGGCCAGAATGATAAAGCTCGACTCTAGCAGGAAAGAGCGCATGATCAGGGGGCGTGAAAAGCCCAGTGCCCGCAACATCCCGATGAGTTGGCGTCGCTCAATCACAGCTCGGCTCATAATCACTCCGATGGCGAGAGCGCCAAAGAGCAAGCCTAAAGCCAGGGTACTACCCAGAAAAACGGCCATATTGGCTCTGGAGGCGGTACTGCTGCTATCGAAGAGCGGCTGGAGTTGGAGTCCGTACAGTGGCCCGAAGTGCTCGGAGAGATCGCGCGACGCTTGCGATATATTCACGCCTGGCCGGACCTGAAAGAGCGTACCCAGTCCTGCGCTATCCATGCGTGCCTCCTCGGCGGCTCCGTGGTTGATGGCGATGCCCGTGGTAACGGAGAGGTAGAGAAATGGCCAGCTCGTAGCCGCGGAAATGATGCCAATGACCGTCACTGTATAATACGTCCGATTGGCCGTCGGAATTTGCGCGGTAAAGGGTTGAAACGTGGTGGTAGGCAGGCCGTGTATGCTGCTATCAAAGCGCATTACCACCAGATTGGCATGATGGATGACCGCGTTCCATACCTGCTGATCGCTGGTATAGCCCTGGGCTCGTGCCTGGAAAGGCAGATTGGTGTTGGCATAAAAGGCATCATCCTCGACAGCAGTTTGGAGTGCAGCCGTCTGGGGGCTTCGTCCGGGCAGGGTGATGAGGATGGGTTGAATGTCATTGAGGGAGACATCCGGCATATAGCGATGGATGGGTGCCACCACCTGAATATCGCGATTGAGTACTGGGTCCGCGCGGACTTGCGCCACCAATTGAGGGATTGGCCGGGTGGAGACCCCCGAAAGCTGAAAGCCTCCTGTCGTGACCGCCGCCAAGGAAAGATCATTGGTACCGATATTCATGGTGGTAATTAAGACAACCAGGAAGAGGACCAGGCTCACTTCTGAGAGCGTGATCGTGAGGCGGAAGCGATAGGTGAGCGGGTAGGCCAGGCTGGTGCGACTGATCGGCGCGAAGCCAGGCAGGTGAGCCATCACGGCTGTCGCCACTTTGACCAGGAGATCGATATTCGCGGTCATGAGCAGGACAGATCCGGCCACGAACAGGAGCATCGTCAGGGCCAGGGTAAGGGCGGCTGATTCCAGTGAAAAGCGCGTGCCGGTAGGTTGGAAGAGACTGAAGAGCCAGCTACTGGAAAACAACCCGTACATCAACCAGCCCACGCCAATCAGACTGTGCCCCAGGCGCCGAGCGAAAGAATTCGGAAATCCGGGCAGCAGAGCAAAGATCCAGCTCAGCAGCAGGCCGCCTCCAGCGATCAGCAGACCCCAGCCGACGGTGCCCCACTGCAAAGATGCAAGTCCGGCCAGCCAGTCGGTTTTCTGGCGTTGCAGCCAGGCCTGGAGTTCAATCAAAGCGAGGCCAGCCAGGAGGCAGAGCGGACCGCGCAGAAACAGCGCTCCGATCAGATTACCCCAGGCTCCGCTCTGCCGCAACTGTACCCGCTGCCAGAGCACTGGCAGGCTGAGGGTAACGGTCGCGGG
This sequence comes from Ktedonobacteria bacterium brp13, assembly GCA_015099395.1. GTDB lineage: Bacteria > Chloroflexota > Ktedonobacteria > Ktedonobacterales > Ktedonobacteraceae > Dictyobacter. The sequence continues at coordinate 94,803 of AP024096.1, forward strand.
CTCATCCAGGTCACGAATGGCACTGACAATATTGCTGCGGCTGATGCCGAAGGAGATACAGAGGATGACCAGGAAGGTCATGCAGAAACTGATACAGAAGGTGAGAACGATACTTTGCCACCCAACGGAGAGATAGAGTGGCATGGGTAAGCCGAGCAGACTGCCCAGGATATTGACTGGAAAATGCGTGAGAGCCGTCAATTCCAGCGCGACAATCCCAATGCCCAGAGGTAACGCCAGCAGAGCCGCCACGATGCCATAGCCGCTTCCTTCAATGAGCAGCATGTAGATCAGGTGCTGGCACTGTAATCCGATAGCCCGGCTCATGCCCAGTTCAGCGCGTCTTTCAGCCGCCAGCAGAACAAACAGGAGTGCGAGCAGGAGCATGCCAGCGCCGATTAACAGAAAGGTAATGGCCGGGATCAACTGGCTAAATTGCAGAAAGCTGTTGCCACTGAGCAGAAGCGAAAAGGAGAGGCCGGAGGTTTGAGCCACGGCGCTGCTTTTGAGCAGATGAATGCTTGGGTGAGCCTGCAATGGCGGAGCCGGTAGGATAGGTCCGGTGCCATTGCCGGGTAAGGGCACGCCCAGCAGGCGCGAGAGGAACTGTTGAATCTCCGTATTGTGGGCGGCATCGCTGGCTGTCTGACGGATGCCAATGATGTTCACCGGCTGGCTGAGCTGCATTAGGGATTGCGCTGTGGCCAGCGGAACGATGACCTCGATCTTGGGGATACTGGTGGCGTCCTGGGTCTCGAAAGCGATGTCATTGGCCAGGATGCCTCGAATGGTGAGATGGACGCTGCGCTCGCCGAGCGAGAGCACGACCTGATCTCCGACCCGGACATCGTTATTGAGGGCGAAGGTCGAACTGACATAGGCATCACCTGGCTGAAGACTCGCGGAGTGCAGATCCTGCGCGTGTTGTCCCAGGAGCGAGCCAAAAGTCTGTTCAAAATCAGCCGGGACGCCATAGAGATAGTTAATCTGGAGCGCCAGGCGCGTGCGGTCAGAAATCAATTGGAGAAAGTGGCCCTGGTAGGCTCCATCCAGCATATCCAGTCCTGTGACCGACTGAATACCCGTGCGCCGCGAGCACCTGCTGCAACTGATCCGGCGTAAAGCGACCCGAGATGGTTTCGTCGAGCCGACCCGTCTCTTGAATAACCTGCTGGCGCGCCGAGTAGGTCAAACTATCATTGAGGCCGAAGGAGGCCATGATTAAGACAGATGAGAGGGTCAGGCCAGCCACGAAGAGGAGTGTCTGGCTGGGGCGGCGGAGCATATTGCGCAGGCCCAAGGTTAACAGCAGGCGATTGCGCAGGCCGTTCACTCCCAGCAACAGCAGCAGAAGCCCGGTGATAATCACCATGGCGATTGTCACCAGCTGCGAGGCATTGAAATCGAGCATACTACCAATCCTTTCTCCGGTCTGCCCTTTCAGGCTTCTGGTACAACGCTGTGAACAGAGGAAGTTGCTGCGGATGCTGCTACCGGAGCGATAGCGACATCTGACTCGATAAGCCCGTCGCGCATCGTAATCAGGCGATGGGCCTGCCTGGCCACTTCAACCGCGTGAGTGACCCAGACAAAGGTTAAGTGGTGTTCGCGATTGAGCTGGAGCATCAGGTCGATGATTTCCTGGCCCGTCTGACTGTCGAGAGCTCCGGTCGGCTCGTCGGCCCAGACGATCGCGGGTTGCGTTGCCAGAGCTCGCGCGATGGCAACCCTCTGGCGTTGGCCGCCGGAGAGTTCGGCAGGGCGGTGGCGCGCCCAATCGAGCAGGCCAACCTGTTCCAGCCCGGCCAGAGCGCGGGTACGCGCTTCGCGGGCGCGGATGCCGCTCACCAGCAGGGGTAACTCCACATTTTCGACGGCGGTGAGCACCGGGAGGAGATTGTAGGTCTGAAACACGAAACCCATGTGGCGAGCCCGAAAAGCCGTGAGTTCTCGATCTGGCAGCAGCGTTACGTCGTGGCCAGTGATCCGAATAGTGCCCGCGCTGACGGAATCCAGCCCGCTCAGGCAATTCAAGAGCGTTGTTTTACCGCAGCCGCTTGGCCCCATAATTGCGACAACATGACCGCGCTCGATTGCCAGATCGATGCCTTTCAGGGCCAATACCTTGACCTTCCCGGTGTCATACTCTTTTTGCACGGCTTGAGCTTCGATAATCGGTCTATCATTGTTCTCAAGAGTAAATGCCGTTTTTTTGGGCATAGAACAGTCCTTTCCTGTATTGATAGAAAAATGAACTATCATTCTATATATGCTATTGTAAGGAGCTATACATACACAAAATGACATAATCACAAACGAACAGCCTTAGTATAGCTGGCCGTGCGCCTGTTGAGACTGGACAATCTCGATTGTATTTTCCGCGACCCTCGCCAGGCCAAACACGGTGCTTTTCTGATCGTAAAAATACGATAGGAAGATGTCCTGTTTTCGCGAGTCCTCGTGGTATACTGGCAGGGATAGTTTTGAGAGAGAGAAAAGAGGAAGAAGCGTATGAGGATCACAAGGCAAAAGAGCTTTCTTTCTGAGACGACCGCCGTCGAGCGATCACTACGCTGGTATCTGCTCTTATGGTTGGGGATCATTTATCTCTGGACGGTGTCGCGTTTCACGGTCATGTCTTACCAGGGTGGTCCCTGCGACCAGTGTACACCGGTGGTAGTTACCAATACCTCTTTCTCCCCCTCCTTGCTGGCGGGTTTTACCTTCTTACTGTGTCTGTTAGGGCTGCTGGTGTTTTTGAGTATGTCTGGCAAAAGCAAGCGAGTGCTTTCCTGGGTCAGTTTGTTGGTGCAGGGATGGCTGGTCTTGCTGATTGGTCTCTTTCCAGACCAGCAGCACGTCTATATGGCGCTCAGCCTCTACCTGGCGCTGGTGCTGGAGGCGCTGGCAATGTTGCGGCGTGCCCGAGCAGTGATGCTGATTACCCTGTACTATGCTGGTCTCTTCTGCCTCGATCTGCTGAGCAGCCTGTTTCTGAGTAAAACGGGGTTGGGCAAACCAGCGGGTGTCTTGTTCTCCAATACCCTGTGGTTTGAGCCATTGCTGGGTATGTCTGCCAACTATCTCTCTCTTTTCTTATTTGCCGGCGGATACATTTTTCTCTACATGCAGCAATTTCGCGCTCACGCGCAATTGGCGAGCGCGCACCGGGAACTGTTGACATCGGCGGCTCAAATCCAGGAATTGACCGTGATTATGGAGCGACAACGCATGGCGCGAGAGCTGCATGATACGCTGGTCCAAAACCTGGCCGGGCTGATTCGGCAATTAGATGTCGCCAGCTCGTTACTGGGGCAGAAACGCATTGAGCGAGCGGAGAAGATCATCCAGGAATCCTCGGCCTCGGCGCGCGGTGCCCTGGTGGAAGCGCGCTGTGCTATTGGCGGCTTACGCGCCAACTTACCCACCCCGGCAGAGTTGCGCCCTCTGGTCCAGGAAGAGATTGAGCGTTTTACCCTGGCGACAGGGATTGTCTGCCAGGTGCAGTTAGCCCCGCTGGCCTTGACTCCGGCGGAACTCTGTGAGCATGTATTACGGGCGGTCAGCGAAGGGTTAACCAATATTGCCCGGCACGCGCAGGCCAGGCAGAGCTGGGTACGGGTCAGTACCCACAAAGGCTCACTGGTGGTTGAGATTGGGGATGATGGCATTGGCTTTACGCCCTCGGTGGTGATGCAGGGAGGGCATTATGGTTTGCTGGGGTTGAGAGAGCGGATGCGCCTCGCCCATGGACAACTTGAGATTCGCAGCAAACCTGGCCAGGGCACAGCGCTGCTCCTGTCCCTGCCACTTTCACAGGCAGAGGGGGAGCGTGCCTCATGAACAGGCGTATTCGCGTGGTGATTGCCGATGACCATCTCCTCATGCGGCGAGGGCTCTCCATGACGCTGGAAGAGGTTAATGAGGATTTTGAACTGGTCGGGGAAGCCTGTGATGGCGCTGCTGTGCTGCGCCTGGTCGAAGAAACTCAGCCAGATGTGGTGTTGATGGATATCCGCATGCCTGGCATCGACGGCTTGGAAGCCGTAGAGCGCATCAAAACCACCTGGCCGCAGGTGGCTGTGGTTATGCTCACGACCTACGCGGACGATGCATTAGTTCTGCGCAGCCTAAAAGCCGGGGTCTGTGGCTATTTGCTCAAAGATTGCGATCTGGAGACCTTGCTGAATACCCTGCGCTCGGCAGCGCGAGGAGAGACGCTGCTGCAACCCGCGCTGATGGCGCGGGTCTCTCAGATGCTGACGCACCCACAGGAAACTGAACCCTCACCTCCCTCTCCCTTGCCCTCGGCACAGCGTCGCTCCGCCCGGCCCTTTGAGCTGACCGAACGGGAATGTGAGATCCTGGCCGGTGTGGCTCGCGGCGAACGCAGTAAAGAGATTGGCCTGCGCCTGGGGCTCACCAGGCGCACAGTCGATACCTACCTCACGACCATTTTTAATAAGCTGGGCGTTGATTCACGCGCCGCCGCGGTGGCGATCGCCTTGGAGAAACAATTGCTTCCCCCATCCTCATAATCCTCTGCCTTTGCTGGGTACAAAGACGAGTGCTGCTGGGTAAAGGTGAAAAAGTCGAAGTTTTCATGGAGGTCTGGTAAAGACCCGGCGCCGAGATACGTGCAAAATAGGACATAGGGAAAACGGGCATAAACAGTAGAATATGCTCTTTCCATATTACGCTGACATCTCCCCCGAATCCTCGCTCTGCTCCGAGTGCGAATCAGTGAAGGTCTTTTCCTGGTCGGAGAGAGGAGCCACCGGTCGGAGTCTGAGAGTATATTCTCCGAAGCGTTGAAGATGTTCGGTCATATAGGCCCAACGTTAAGGACGGAGCCTGATAGCCGCAAAGTAGATAAGTGCGGCACAGTTTTTGGAGGTGACGCTCTCCAGAGAACTGGTCTTGCTGAGTGCGGGTCAAAACTGAGCCAATAACCTTTCTTATCGGTTGAGTTTCCTCGCTCCTGTGAGGGGTTATCGGCGCAGTTGACCACTGTATCCCGCCAAAAACTGCGCCGATAACCCAACTCTGCCGATAACTAAGCATGTCAGCGTCCCCCAAAGACAAAACTGGACCGCACTTATCTACTTTGCGGCTACAAGCCCGCTATCTTAACGCTGGGCCCCCAAGAAGAACATGCTTTTTCCATTTCTCAGTGAGATGTCCCTGCGGGGTAGCAACCACTTGTTTCCCCACGCGTTGTTGGACTTCTGTCACCCGTTTGCGGGACTTCTGCAAACGGGCTGCATGGTCCAGGGCCTGGATTGCTGGCTCGGAAGCACGTAATGGCTGGAAATCGAGGGCTTGATAGAGCGCGAAGAGACTCTTGCGTATCGGTACATAGCGCGTCTCGATTAGATCCAGGGAGTCAAAGTCTTCTGGCCGCAGTAGCGCTTTCGCAGATGAGACAGTTTGTTGGAGGACGGAGGCAGGCACCCGCGCCAGCACTCGCTCTTTCGCGTCACTGCCCTCTTCAACGCTTGCCAGAAAGGCTTCTGCTGCTCGTGTGAGGATTGTGAGATGGGCGTTGATTTTTCGGACATTGACCCGCATATGCTTATCCTGCTTCCTCTCTCCTTTGCGAAGCAGATCGGCCAGCAGTTTATCAAACTGGTCGAGCGCCTGGTCCGTGAAATCCTGTGATACTTCATGCAAGTAGGTGAGCAACAAACTATACCGCCGCTTCCTTGATGCTATTTTGAGCAATGGTTGTGCGGAGAGCTTGCTACATTTTCGAGCCAGATGAAGTGTCATTTGACAGGATTGTTGGCGTCACCAGCAGATAACTTGCCGATGATTTTCCCGGTTTCAGCCAAGCAAGCAGTGCCGTATAAAATGGCGAGACATCGCAGGGACATAAAATCACGCTTCACTTTTGTTCATTCCCTGGTGTTTCTCGTCAGCGCGACACATTATCTGACAATCTGCCATTTTATCTGGCAGTATATAAAGGCAATACAGAGGCGGCTTCTTCCAGCTACACACCATTTTATGTGACAAAATTGCCGTATTTCCTAACGCTGCATTTTTCTTCATTCTTTTTGTCCGGTCGAGAGGAGCACGAGTAAAGAGTCTCGCCATTTTATCTGGCAGAGAAAAATGCTGAAAAGTCGTCTGAAAGCTGGCTACAAGCCAAGTGTCGGCAAATTATCTGACTGAAAACCGCCATTAATCAAGTCAAATGACATGAAGCACACGATTTTGATGCAGCGTTGTAGGCACCGGGGGCAAATCCAGTTCTCGGATAAAGAGAAGACGCTCGACGATTTTGTGAATGCTCTTTGGAGAAGGTTCTCCTGGAACGGCTCTTAGCCAGGCCAATCGGGTGTGTCCCCCAAGCCGGGTTTCGTTTTGTAACAGTGCATCCAGCCGGGTTTTGTGCTCTTGCGTGAGCCGGGAAGTCAGCACATTGTACAGGTGGTCTTCCGCCAAGCGCAGGACAATCCAGACCAATTTTTCCGTCTGGACTAATGTTGGTGGCAGGATCTGCTCTTTGCGGAAAAACTCAAGTGCTTGTTCGATCAGTGGAACAGCACGATCACTCTCTAACGCATGAGGCAGAAGAAACCGGGCTGCTGCCAGATATTCCCGCCATCCGCAACGACGATAGCCACACTCCTTGCAAATCTCATCAATGTGATCATACAAGGTTCCGGGGCGGTTGCCATATTCTGCAAATGCGCTGACAGGAAGATTGATTTGTTGCGCAATGCTCGTTAAGATCGGTCGCGGAACCTGTTTCTGATTTCTATATTCAGCGAAGGGGCGGCCAGGAAAATGGAGAAGCGCAAGCTGGACAGCAAAGCCAAAGCGATTAGCTGGACGCCTGCGGCGATTCACGAGTTCTAACTCTTCTGAGGTCAGCGTGTAATAACGGGCGAGATCCCGATCAGAAAGATCTGTCGGGATCTCCATCATCACCTGACACTGCTCATCGGTCAGATAGGTTGGGATCTTTTTATGGGCCATCAGGAACAGGACCGAGTTGGCTACATCGATTATCTCGGCAAAACGTCGAAGTGGGATTTGCTTCAAATAATTGGCTGCCCGGTCAGGGTCGGCGGTGATCCACGCCGATAGATGGGTCAGGACGACGCCCGGGGCAACCGCGTTGATGCGAATACCATAGCGCGACAGGTCAAGTGCCGCCGAGCGCACAAATGCGGCTACACCGCCCTTGGAGGTATTGTAATGGGACAGGTTCTCTTCCACCTGGAAGGCATTGGTGGAGGCCATCGCGACAATCATTCCGCCACCCTGACGAGCCATGACCCGACCTGCCTCCTGCGTACAGAAGAAGACACCGGTAAGATTGACCGCCATGATGCGTTGCCAACTCGCCTCTTCAATTTCCAGCAAGGGCTGAGCATCGCCAATGCCAGCCTGCGCAACCATCACGTCAAGGCGACCAAAGCGCTCGACGCATAAGTTCTACTGCCCGGTGCACATCCTCGCGCAAGCTCACGTTGCCACCGAAGCCTATCACCGCGCTACTCTCCGGTGACAGCTCTCGCGCCGTCTGCTCAGCCAGTTTAGCATCCAGATCAAAGATCAGGACACGTGCACCTTGCAGAAGAAATTGTTCTGCAATGGTTCGTCCCATTCCCTGGGCCCCACCGGTGACGATCACGGCATTTCCGGCAAATTCGTCGTTGCTCATGCAAATATCTCCTTTTTCACAAAAATTCTCCCGTCAAAGGGTTCCCACCATTCCCGTAGAGGCGTGGGAGATGTAGCGATACCGCTGGAGAACTCTTTCTTCAAACTCACCCGTTGCCGCTATCGCCTCCGGAGCCAGTGATATCGCTCGATTTCGCGGACGCAATTCCGTTGCCCTCCATTGCGTCCCTACTTGTGTTACGCGAAAGGCCATAGGAAAAGCAGCGGTATCTGTAGCCCCTCTACACGGGTGATGTAGCAAAGGGTGCAAGATGTCTGACGAAATGTGTTTTGATGTAGGCGTGATATGCGGTCCGCTGTTCGTCCAGGTTGCGGCGAAGTTGCGAGCCGAATGTGTCCAGCACGGAACCAAATGTGACATGCAGGACCTGACGAGCATCAAACTGATTCAGCAGATCTGGCAATTGTTCGTCAGTCAGGGCGCTCGCCGCCGGTACTTTATCCAACGAGGCAGAGACGTGATAGGTTTTACGGTCGGTCTCATAATGAGCGCGCGCGAAATCCAGGATCTCTCTGAATAATTTCGTGTCAATCGATGCGATCAGACGAAGCGCTTCCAGGTAGCTCGTTCCGGCGGTCTTGAGATGCACCAGACCATCGGTATACTGCATGGCAAGCGGGTAGACGACAAACTTGTCGGAGCCAGTGTGCAGGCTGAGCTTATAGCTATTACCAAAGTAGCGCATAATGCTGGCGTGCCCGGCAATATTCTCCTCCAATTCCCGCACATCGCCAATATAGCCCACGCCCTTCTCAAAACGTCCCACAAAACGCGGGGCCAGGCTCACAAATGGCACCTGCAAACGCTTGAGTTCAGACGCGATGTAAAAATGCTCAATCAATGCAGTGGTCGTCCCAGTCTCATCGACCGAGATCTCCATCTCAAACGGCTGCTCGCCTGATACCTCCTGCAAACGCCGCGTCATGCGTGCCATATGCGCGACAGCCGCACCGTACTTGGCAAGTCCTTTGAGCAGCGCTGGCTCATCGAAGGAGAGAGAGTGGGTATCGAGATCGAAGCTCTTGAGATAGCGCTGCTGCGTTTCCGCGAAAGAGCTCTGGAGATCACCCCAGGGTAACGCTTCAACCTTCTGGCGCAGCGTGGTCTCATCATCTGTTTCAGCCGCGTCGTCCACATAGTCGCCAGGATCAACAGTAAAGAAGGTATAACCGGCAGCAACAAATGGCTCAATATCAGCCAGCGTTTTCAAATGGTCGGCGTCCGCGCCCCAGGGTCCCCGCCATCCTGCCTCGAATGCGCCCCACATCGCATCATCTAGCACCTGCTGGGGAGAGCGCCCGATTCGCGTATTCTCACGAACCGATTGTTGCGCAAAGATAGGAGCCACACCCGTATTGCCGATAGCTTGCACGTGACCGGGAGTAGCAATGCCCAGACGATCGCCAAAGCCTGCCGATGTCCGTAATCCCAACGGGACTGGCTGGAGCCACGTGAGCCGCTGGCGCAAGACACGCGCATGCTCAACACTGAGCGAGCAGAGCAGAACATCGCCTTCTTGCTTTTCTCCGACAAACCCTATCGTGTTGCCAATAACAGCGAGCTTGCGTTCGCCCGGCACAGCGGTTGTTACCAGGGCATAAGTAGTATCATCATGCGTCACAACAGATTCTTTAATAACCGGAAAAATTTCCTCGATAAACATAGTTCATTCTCCAACTAGACAGGTCTTGCAAGCCTCGCAGAGACTAAGGAGTTAGCATACCAGCAGTCTTCTGGAAAGCTGCAACTTCATACGGCACAGTGCGTCTGTAACCAAAATTGATGATGCAGGCGAATCCAGCATCCCGTTTCCTCGTAGCTCGTTCGCTCGCACCATCAAATTTCAGACGATTCATGCTCGCATGTGGGTAGACAATTTAATCCGCCGAAGACAACTCGGCTGGTACCTCCAGTTCGCCGTCTTGCGATTCAGCATTCAGGAAAGCCTCATGGACTTCGATAGGACGGAACGGCCATACTTTCTCAAAATAGGCCCAGATGAGATATGCCACGCCCCCTAATATCACCCAACCTACAGCAAATGGAACAGAAGGGGACGGTGACGTGAAGAAAATGTAAATCCAGCCAACCAGCGCAATGAGGCTACAGAGAGGATAGAGAAACTCACGATAGGGACGGCGCAATTTAGGCTGCCTGGAGCGCAGGATGGTGAGTGCACCGATCTGACCAATGAATTGCACAAGGATAGAGGCTGCGACCAGCGTATTGATAAGCGTTTGCAGATTGAGGAAGCAACCGATAGCTGTGATCAGACCCATAATGAGCAGAGAAACATGTGGAAAACTCATGCGCTTATGCAGAGCGCCAAAGGGTTTGAAAAACAAACCATCTTTCGCTGCATTATAGGGGAGGCGTGAGCCAGCCAGCAATCCCGTAAACCCTGAGGCAAAGGCCGTTATGATGATCAACAGTGTCATGATTATGGCCGCTGTTGAACCCCAGGTTCGCTGCAACACCAGCGAGCCAATCGTGACTGACTTCGCAGCTTCCTGCCAGGGCACAACACCAACGGTGATAATGTTGATGGACAGGTCAATGACCGCCACCGCCAGGATGGAAATGATGATGGAGAGAGGGATGACACGACCGGGACGTTTCACCTCGTCGCCCATATAGGCCGTGCTGAAATATCCCATATAGTCATAGATCGAGATTCCCATGCCTGCTCCCAACCCGATAAAGAACTGAGGGGTGATAGAAAAAGCATTCGCCGGGAAATCAAAGGCCAGGTGGGGATTGAAATGGCTTAGCCCTGCGGTAACGATCATCAGTACCGTGATAATCATCCCAACCCAGAGGAAATTGGTGATCCGCGCGATAGCACCAATGCGTCGATAAAGCAGGGCGACCGTGATGATCGTGAAGCCGACCGCTATTAAGTGCAGTTGCAATTGTGTCAGGCTCGGTACGAAATAACTGATATAGTTCGAGATACCAATCATACCGGCAGACATCGTGAGTGGCGTGGCCAGCAGGGTGGTCCACACAAATAAGAATGGTACCAGTTTGCCCGTCCGATATTGATAGGCTTCACGAAGATAGACATAACTGCCACCGGAGCTTGGCATAGCCGCTCCCAGCTCAGCCCAGATCTGTCCGTCTGCCATCGCAAGCACGGCTCCAAGAATCCAGCCCAGCATGGCCTGTGGCCCACCCATCGTCGTGAGGATGACCGGAATAGTGATAAACGGGCCGATGCCGACCATCTGCGTCATGTTGATTGCAGTGGCAGGGATGAGGCCTAGAGCTCTTTCAAATTTGGGTTTCCCCGCTTGTGGCTTAGCATCCTGAGTGCTCTCATTGTCGTTCATTGACATTGCTCCTGTTATGGGTCCTGACATATTGAGGTCTAGCCAATTACCTTTAATTGGCTAAAGTCCGAACTGCATGTTTTCATTAGAGGTGCATGAAACTCCACAGGAGGGGAATGTGCCATCCAGTTCTTGTGCATGATTACTTCACCCTTTGCTTTTCAATGCAACTAGACCACAGAAGTTGATAGTATGCCCCGATGCACGATAGAGGTCATCAACGACAGTGGGATATCCATTGGTTAGATCTTGTTCATGGCCATTCATGAAATAATCGGAGATCTTTATGCATTATTCTGAACGTTGGCGTTGCTGGCAAATTGACGTTTGCCAGCAACGCCAACGTTCAGAATAACTTATAGCCATACCACAGAGTATTTCGTGGTCCAGATTCATACTCTTTTATGAAACTGGACAGGAAAATGATCAAAATGGTAAGGAAATGATCAACTAATAATCAAATACGATTATTAGTTTCTTGCAGAGAAAAGTAACATTTTTTCTTCAGCTTTGTCAAGACTCTCTCACTAATTTCCTGAATTCGCTCAAAAATACCTCAATACGCCCTGGTGGGATTGTCTGAAGTACCCATTTCTCCTATCGTACTTCCATGATGTTGCCCTTCTCTCTCCTTCAAGCTACCCTGACAGTAGGAGAGCGGTAAAAGAAACATTTGCGGATTTTGAAAAACGTAGTTGAGTAGAGATGTTTCTGATCTCCTGCTCAAGAAATGGGAACTCATGTTTCCCTTGACAAGAAAAAGAGGGGACGTTTATAATCAAACAAAAATAAACATTCAAGTAGGATGATCAAATTTGAGTATTTATAAGCGACATGTTTTTTGCATATTCCTCACCCGGGTAATCCTTTGCGTGAGGATTGCCTTTTTTGCGAGGTTAGCCTGAAAGATCAATGCTCAAACGTAGATTCTATTTGTAGCGGAGGAGAGAAACATTGAAGGTACACATTTTGCAAAATGCTCAAGAACTGGGAGAGGCAGCCGCTTCTCTGGCTGCGAACATCATCAATGAACGGATCGCCGAAAAGGGCAAGGTGCGCCTGGTCCTGTCTACGGGAGCATCACAATTTGAAACCATAGAAGCGCTCGTAAAAAAAGAGATTGATTGGACAAAGGTGGAGATGTTTCATCTCGACGAATATGTCGGCCTTTCCGAGCAACATCCAGCCAGCTTCAGAAAATATCTGAAAGAGCGTTTTGTAAACCTGGTGCCGATACAGATGGTCCATTTTGTGAACGGTGAGGGAGATATCGAAGAGCATCTTGCGGAACTGAGCCATGAAATTCGCAAAGAGCCGATCGATCTTGCGCTGATCGGCATCGGGGAAAACGCACATATCGCTTTTAACGATCCCCCGGCCGATTTCACGACGAAAGAGGCGTACATCGTCGTGAATCTGGATGAAAACTGCAAAAAGCAGCAGGTACGAGAGGGCTGGTTCCCCGGAATCGATGCCGTTCCGCAACAAGCAATCACAATGACGGTTCATCAAATCCTGCAAAGCGACGTCATCATCTCATCCGTTCCCCACAAAGCGAAAGCAAATGCCATCCGCTCTTTCTTCGAGCAAGAGGTCACCAATACCGTTCCTGCCACTATCATGAAAACGCATCCACATTATAGCCTGTTCCTTGACAAAGAGTCCGCTTCAGAAGTAGACCAGAAGCTCTTTTAGCATTGCCCAACCTGTATGGATTACCACGATGTTGGTAATCCATACAGAGTGCAACGGAACTGTGCCTGCGAACGCGAGCCACCAATCTCGGAGGCTACGAAGATGATTGACGCTCACTTCATGTCTATGGGCGCAGACAAGCAACACCTCTAGGGGTTGCTTATATGGTATAGAGATGTAGCCCGGATATTTTTTACATAAGATATTCATAGTTATTTATACAGAGGAACAATCATGTCACAGAATACTGATACGAATGAGCAGATGCGTCAGCAATTTTTGGAAAAGCTAGGATCACTTCCGCAGAGTTGTGCACTAAATGTGCAGGTGCTCGAACGTTATGAGACAGACGAATTTACACGTGAGCGTATTAGTTATACGGCCAGCCCCGGCGTTGACGTTCCCGCGTACCTGCTCATTCCGCGTCATAGGCAGTCCGAGCGGCTCCCCGCAGTGCTATGCATCCATCAACATAACGACGAATTTCACATAGGGAAGAGCGAACCCGCTGGTCTGGCAGGAAGTGCCAACATGTTTTATGCGCTTGAGTTATGCCGACGCGGCTATGTGACGCTCGTGCCCGACCTGGAAGCCTTCGAAGAGCGACAGGCGGTGGCGGAGGATGTGCAGCGCTGGCAGCAGACGAATGAGGATGTGCTTTCGGGTGAGAACTATGAGCGCTTTCTCAATATGCATTATTATTTAATGGGAAGTACGCTCCAGGCTCGCTATGTCTGGGATCTCGCACGTGCTGTTGATGTGCTCGTCTCACGACCAGAAGTTGATGCTGAGCGCATTGGTACCATTGGGCATTCGCTGGGAGGGCAGGAAGTGTGCTGGGTGCTGCTCTTCGATCGACGCATCAAAGCAGGCGTCTGTTCCTGTGGCGTGAGCACGTTCGCCGCGATCCAGCGCAATGGCATCAATCATAATTTTGCCGCGTACGCCCCCGGCCTTCTTACCGTGGGAGATATAGATGCGCTTATCAGCACGATTGCGCCTACACCATTGATGATGACGGCGGGCGCACAGGATTGGATTTTTCCCGTTGATGGTGTACGTTATATTGCACAACAGGCTGGCGAGGCGTATAAAAAACAGGGTGCGCCCGATGCTTTCCGCCTGAGAGAATTTGCGGGCGGACACGGCTTCCCCGACGAAGTGCGTGCAGAGGCATATCAATGGCTGGATCGCTGGCTACGACACGAATAACGTGCGAGAGGAGAGTTCTATTATGGAAGAAAGTCCTGCTCATTTTGTCTTAGGGATTGATCTTGGCGGCACAAAGATGGCACTGGCAACTGCTCATACCAATGGGACGATCATCCATCGACAGGTGTTACCGACCCTTGCCGAGCAAGGAGCTGAGCAAGCAATTAGCCGTGTGATCGAGGCTGGTCTACAGCTTGTAGAGCAAACGCAAGCAGAGTTGGGAGGAGCCATTGCCGGAGTAGGACTCTCTACCATGGGCATCACATTGGAGGATCGTGTCTTGATGGCTCCCAATGTGCCGGGATGGGATCGCCTTGAGCTTCCCAATATCATGCGACAGTCTTTCTCTACCAGTACAATACGGATCGCTAACGATGTCAAGGCGGCAGCCGCTGCCGAGCTGCGCTGGGGAGAGTTAGCGGGTTGCAACGTCGGTCTTTATCTCAACGTGGGGACCGGTTTCGCCGCCGCTCTAATCGTAGGAGAGCGCGTCATCGAGGATGCGCACGGTGCCGCTGGTGAGATTGCCTATAATCTGCGGCACCTGCATGAGGAGATGGGGTTCCATCATCAGCGTGCTCCCCTGGAAGAGTTTCTCGGGGGAGGCGCTATCGGCGAACGGGCATGTCTCCAGTTTGCAGGCGTGACTACCGCCAGAGAGATCTTTCAACTCGCACACACTGATTCGGCTAGACGATCTCGATGTTCTCCAGGCCGCCGTAGACGCTATACCAGGGCTGAGTAGTGGTAGCAAGCGTCTCATTCAGAGCCTGGATATTCTGCACGCCACGCTCCATCAACCATGCTTCCAGAGCTGCCGCGCCCCCTTGCACAAATATCGGAATGCCATCTTTCCAGGTCGCGCGCCCGCAGAGCACGCCGCTGAAGCTCACCCCGGCCTCAGAAGCCATTTCCAGGCTCTCGCGGAAGACATCATCATTCACGCCTGCACTCAAATAGAGGAACGGCTTCTCTGCGGCCGCGGCCGCCACGCGGAAATGTTCCAGAGCAGTGGCATAGTCGTAGACAACCGTGCCGCCTTTGTACGCTTTGCTGCTTGCAAGATAGGCGGTATTAATGGGGATTTCAACTTTTAGCAGATCTACCCCATAGCGTGCCTGGGAAAACTCCCGCATAATCGCCGTGACATACTCTGGCTTGACACGCGCAAAATCTGCCCCCAGAATGTCGTAGTTATCGTCATACGCCAGCGGCTCCAGGAAAAATGACACATCCTGCGAGGCACACTCGGCTCCTACACGTTCGATGAACGCATGCTTCTGATCATTGATGCTCTGCTCATCGAACGGATTGTAGTACAACAGGACCTTGACGGCATTTGCCCCGGCCTCCACCAGCCTCCGCACACTCCAATGCGTAAGCAGCGCGGGCAAGCGTCCCTTTACGCCAGGATCGTAGCCGGACCGCTCGTATGAGAGAAGTACGCCCGTCCCTGGCGCACGCGTTTCCAGAGCAGACAGGCTGTACTCGGGATCCAGCAGAACCGCGCTGGCATAGCGAGTCAAAACGCTCGTCACCGTCTGCTTAAAGGCTGCCAGTGTCGCGTCAGTAACAGATGTCGCTCCAGCCTTTTCAAGGCTCCTCTTGAGCGAACTACGCTGATCCATGGCGAGGGCGGCGATGGTACCCCTCTCATTCATGCATGCCTGGATCGCAGCAAATTTCCCTTTGCTTATTTTTATTTTTGCCATACTATTCTTTCTCTTACAATGATAGATATATTGATGAGCCGGGCACAGATACAGCGCACTCACCTCCATTATCGTGTAGAGGCGCCGCTCCTCTACGGGAAATACGTCAGGGGTTGAACTTGCTGGAATAATCGTTGGACCTGGTCCAGTTCCAGCCACCCTGCCCCGATCTGCAAGGTATTCGCGGCACCGGATGCTACTCTCCAGCGGAGCGCCTCTTGCAAGCCCTGGCCGCGCATCAGGCTGGCAGCGATTCCGGCAAACAGACAGTCACCGCTGCCAGTGGCAGAGATGGCGGCAACTTCTGGTGCTCTCCAGCCGAACGACTGACCCTCGAAAGTCAGGCCAACCGCTCCTTGCTTGCCCAGCGTTACGACCACCTCCCGTACACCTCGCTTCTGCAAATCTGCCGCAGCCGCAATCGCCTGATCGGGAGTAGCTATTGCTCTTCCGGTCAGTTCTCCTGCTTCAAACTGGTTAATTTTGAGCAGAACCGGCCCAAGCGCCAGCACGCCCTCAAGCTGCGGTCCATACGTATCGACCAACACTGGCAGATTGGCGGCTCGTGCTTTCAGCATCAGATCGTAGAGCCCTCTTGGCAGCCAATGTTCACGACTGGTGCTTTGTGCCGGGCTTTGTATTGCTGGGCAGCTTGCACCGTTTCTGTCGTACGTCCCGAGCGAGAAATAGTGAGCAGCAAGGAGTTATTGGTAGGAGGTGTCACCGTTTCGGGAAAGAGTAATAATTCAGATCCAGGGACGGCACGTGCTCGCGTACCCAGTTGCTGCTGCAAAAGGGGAGCTACAGCCTGGGAGAGATAGTGGGTTGAGCCGCAGCCAGTTACCAGAATGTCAGAAAATTGGCCTGCATCCCACAGATTTCGTAGTGCGTTTTGTTTGTCTGCGACTATCTTCAAGGCCGCTTACCAGGCAGCAGGTTGCGTCAGAATTTCCTTGAGGGTATAGCTCTCTTGCATAGACGCGTTGGGGCTGGCGGGCTCTATTATAGATTGCGAGTATTCGAGGTCGCTCATCAAAACTAGCTCCTTTGTTATATCGATCTTCTGTCGTCACAATGACCGGTGCATCATCGCGGGTAGTAGCACTTACGCCGCCCTGTCATCGTGCATTAGAACCATGATCGATCAAATCCGTAAAGTAATGATCAAAAATATTCAATCATTCACATTTGTATTATCACTTTTTTGGCGTTGCTGTCAATGGTTGAATCACCTATTTATAAGATTTCGCTATATTTTGCTTGACAGGAAGGAGAAGGCGCGGTTATAATCAAACACGGTTATTTACAAGATTGATCGCTTTTGACTATTTCAGGGTGATAGTTGTCATCTATCCGAAAGTAACCCTATCAATTGAGCCAGTTATCTGTATACGTGTCAGAAATCTGATTGCAACAACTTGCACTCCGGCATGGCGGCAAGTAGAATATTATATGAATAGGATGCCAGATCCATGAGAAACGCTACAATACGAGGATATATGCAATTAAATACCGAAAGGTTGCAACTCATCGAACGTTTCATCAACGAACGCCAACATGTACGAGTTGCAGAATTAAGTAAATATTTTGAGGTGAGCGAACCGACGATCCGACGCGATCTGCAAAAGCTAGAGGAAATGGGTCGGATACGGCGGGCTCATGGCGGCGCAAGTGCGGTAGAGCAGGCTATGCCAGAGCCACCAATTGCGCCGCGCGTCGTGGAATGCATTGAAGAAAAACGTCGCATCGGACAGGCGACGGCCCAATTGATCCAGGATGGCGAGACCATCTTCCTGGGGTCGGGAACAACGACGCTGGAAGTCGCCCGCTACCTGCACGAAAAGAAGAACCTGACCGTGATCACCAATGCGATCAATGTCGCTCAATGTCTGGCCAGCAATCCAGACATCAATGTGATTATTACCGGTGGTGTTCTGCGTCACTCTGAACTTTCCATGATCGGCTATATCATCGAGCAAACGTTGAAAGAGCTTCATGCCGATAAAGTCATTGTGTCGATGCGAGCGATCAGCGTAAACGAGGGCCTGACCAACCATAACCTATTGGAGACAATGACGGACCGTAAAATTATCCAGCTTGCTCGCGAGGTGATCCTGGTCGCCGATCATAGCAAGTTCGGCAAAGTTTCAACGGCGGTCGTTGCGCCCATCACTGCCGTGCATAAGGTAGTAACAGACGCTCAGACCCCGCAGGAAACTATTCAGAGCTTGCGCGCAAAAGGTATCACTGTCATTCAAGTGTGAAGCGCACTGTGTATAATGAACGCGATCCGTGCACGAGCGTGCGCAGGTGCACATGGATCGCATCGCCAAGCTGGTGCGTGCTTGCGGTACCACCCAGGTCGGGCGTGAGCGCCTGCCGTGCGGTGAGCACCTCTTCGATCGCGCGCATCAGCGTGGCAGCAGCTTCGTACTCGCCAAAGAAATCAAGCATGAGTTGTGTTGACCAGATCGAGGCAATCGGATTGGTAATACCCTTGCCCACAATGGAGAAACAACGAAAAGAACGTTCCGTTTTACGTTACAACGTAACGTTATACGTTATAATTAGAAGATTCTCACAGCTGCCTCAGCAGGTGCATCAAACCATTTCACCAGCTCATCATCCAACTTCACCAATGTAAGCGAGCATCCGGCCATATCAAGGGAGGTACAGTAATTGCCAACGTAATTACGCTGGACCCTGATGCCATGGGCCTCCAGTTGCTTATGAGCACGTCCATAGAGAAGGTACAGCTCTGAGATGGGAGTACCACCCAGGCCATTGATCATAAGCGCCACATCGTCGCCCTGTTTATAGGGGAGATCAGAAACCACGGCTTCAAGGAGTTCATCCACAATGACATTGGCATTGGCCAACTTTTCCCGGCGGCGTCCAGGCTCTCCATGAATACCAACGCCCATCTCCATCTCATCATCACCAAGCGCGAAGAGAGGTGAGCCTTTGGCTGGAGGAGTACAGGAGGTCAGGGCCATGCCCATCGAGCGGGTCGCCGCATTCACACGATTGGACAAATTGACTAGATAATCCAGATCAGCTCCCTGCTCAGCAGCAGCGCCGACAGCCTTAATGACAAAAAAGTTTCCGGCGACACCACGTCGGCCTATGGTATACGTAGAGTCTTTCACGGAAACATCATCATTGACAAGAACCGTCTCAACACGGATACCTTCTGCCTCCGCCAACTCTCGACCCATGTCAAAGGACATGCGATCGCCAGTATAGTTATTGATGATATGTAATACGCCCTTTGGCGAGGCCAGCAATTTCGTTGTCTCAAGCACATAATCCATTGGAGGTGCAGAGAATACGTCTCCAGGGCAGGCAGCATCCAGCATCCCTTTGCCCACAATCATTACGTGAGCTGGCTCATGACCGGAACCTGACCCCTGAATAATGGAAACTTTGTTTTCATTTGGCGCATCGGCTCTCATAATGAGATTGTATTCTGGTACATATTTAAGCGTACGAGGATTCGCGAGCGCAATACCTTCCAACATCTCTGGTACAAACTGCTTTGGATCATTGACAAATTTCTTCATAAGTCATCCCTTCATTAGTACATGTGGTGATCAGTACACTCTTTCATCACCAGATAGCTTTTGCTTATTTCTGGACCTCCTGCTGAGCCCAGACACTACTCACTTGCTCAAACATCACAGCTACCGCGACAGCACCAGCATCAAGAGTGCCAACACTGCGTTCTCCTGCGTAGGAAGCACGTCCCCGCTTCGCCACGAGTTCTCTAGTAGCATCTGCCCGTTCACGTGCTACTTGAGCTGCTTGATGTAGAGCCGTTGGAACATCAGTGGCAGAATTGAAGGCCTGCTCTAACTGGTCCACAGCAGGAATAAGAGAGTCGAGCAAAGTCTTGTCGCCAAGATCAGTCTGACCACGCTTTTTGATACCTTCAATAGCAGCGCGTAGCATAACGATCACATCAGCCTTCCCAAGCTCCTGTTTATCGCCAATCATAATAGCAGCACGTAAGAACGCCGTCCCCCAGATGGGACCTGATGTTCCACCGATACGGCTGGTGATGATAATCGACACTTGCTTGAGGAAAGTTCCAATCGTATCGTGTTTGAGCGTATCCCAATCGAGCAGAAGTTTCTCAAAACCTCGGGCCAGCGAGTAGCCAAAATCGCCATCGCCAACGACCGCATCAAGGTCGCCGAAGTATTTTTCATTATCGACTGCAGTCTGGGCAATCGTCCTTACCACAAGCTGGGTATCCTCCAAACTTGAATGCTTCATTCGTCCTTCTTTCATAGATGCTCTCTGGTTTCTTCACAGAACGTTCAAGATAAACATGCTTCAAGATCATGCAAAGTAATAGCAGTAGCAGGCGTAGCACGCCCCCTGTTTGCAACGACATGCATTGGCCGATCGGGTTCTCCGAGATCCGAAACAACCAGGATTGCTTCGTGCATGTCTTCATCTGTCGTATAGCTACTCAGAGTTACGACACAGCGAAGTCCAGCGCCGATAGCAGCCAGGAGGCCATTGCGTGAGTCTTCTACCACAATAGTTTCCAGTGGATTGCTTTCCAGGCGTTTTAGCGCGAGCTGGTAGATATCTGGAGCAGGCTTTTTCTTTGGCACAATATCACCGGCCAGGACCTCGAAATGGCTGGCGGCATCCGGCCCAACAGCATGCACTAAGATTGCTCGCACCGATTCCTCCGCTGACGTTGAGGCCACAGCCAGTTTCCACTGTGCCGCAATCGCCTCATTGACAATACGAGCAATACCAGGACGCCCCGGCAAACGCCCGGCGGCCACGAACTCTTTATAAATGGCAGTCTTGCGCTTATGCCATGCGGCCAGTGCGTTGCGCTGTCCCTCCGAGTCCATTGGAAGATGTGCACGCCGCACAAAATCGTCCGTGAGTAAGGTCGCCATGCGCTCCTTTCCTCCACCGATCTTGAGCTTCTCGGCATAAGCCTCCTCTGACCACTGCACAGGCAGACCAAACTCCTGAAAAGTCTGATTGAAGGCTGGCAGGTGGCCGAAGCGTTCTGTATCCGCAAGAACGCCATCACAATCAAAGATGAGCGCCTTTACCATGCTTTCCCCTCAGAGCCAAATGTCTGCATGTGTTTCAAAGCCAGATTCTTGACTTCTTGACGGACCGCACGAAATAACGAGGGTGGATCCCATTTATTTTTTGCTTCCGCATCACGTAAGAACGCGAGATTGGCTTTCATAAACGTTATTTTGACGGCAGTGGAGATATTGACCTTGGCACAGCCACGTGCAATCAGATCCTTGAATTGCTCATCGGTCAGGCCTGTGCCACCATGCAGTGCAATAGGCACCGGGATGACCGCGACAATGTCGGAGACACGCTGCGCATCCAATTTTGGCTCAGACTTATACATACCATGAGCATTGCCGATAGCAGGCGCAAAGCAGTCTACACCGGTCACACGTACAAAGTCCAGGGCAACTTCAAGCGATTGAAGCTTGGACGCTTCATCAGATCCAATATCATCCTCCACCCCTTGAATGCCCTCTATCTCACCCTCAACGCCAGCATGATAGCGGCGAGCCTCTGCCACAACCTCTATCGTCTGACGCCTGTTTTCCGCAACCGGAAGCGCTGAGGCATCAAACAGGACCGAGTTCCAGCCCTTTGCCAGGCACTCGCTGATCACGGCACGCTCAGGGCAGTGATCAAGATGCAGACTCACAGGGACGGGGATATCTCGGGTCATCTCAGTCCACATGCCAAAAAGAACATCACTCCCTATCGATTTCACCGTTTTCACCGAGGTCTGAATAATAACTGGAGAGCGTGCTTCGACGGCTGCTGCTAGTATAGCTTCAAGAGTGAGATCATTGAAGATGTTAAATGCAGGTACCCCATAACGTTCTTTGAACGCATGGCCCAACATCTCTTGCATTGAAACAATGGGCATCATTTACTCCTTACTTCTATAGTTCTAGTGTAAAAATCACACAAATGCGTATACGATCAGAAAACTGGGGAGAGCAGTAGTGATTACACAATAACTCAACAATAACGATAACTGAACAACGAAATTCATTCATCAAAAAAAACACTACTCCCAGACCAGGATAGGCCCAGCAGTATAAACATTCAGAGTATGCCAGTTAAGGACACACTTTTTCTGGTACATTTTTGCATGAATTAGCGTTCCATACGTAAAAAATCACATATGGGCAAATCTATAGAAAGAGGAATACATGTGTGTCGAGGATATTTTACATAAAAGCTACAACGACAAATCCTCTAACTCGATTGCTAATCTATATTAACAATAGTATTACAGAGAGTAATTTGTCAAGGTTAGAATACATCCAGCAGCTAAAAACTGGTTCTCAAGCTACTGTTACGCGGGAAAATCATAGCGATAATTCATATTGGAATTGCCCCGAATTTGGAGAGTCGGAGAAGAGAAATTTGGTATACTACTATTAGAGAGTCGGTCAAGTAAATGCTCTTTCCTCTCAATCTGACACGCCTGAAGTTTATCGTGTCAGATTGAGAGGGGGGACGATTGCGAGAGCCGATGTTCCTGGCGGTTGAACCGAAACGCGAAAGAAGATCATCGATATCGTATTCGTCCTGGTAGATGCGTGAATCACCTTCCTCCAAACGCTGCTAAAAAAGGCGAAGTTCGTCAGGAGACAGTAACATATACTGACCATATGCGACCCTTTTGAACACTGGTCGTGACAGCCAGGAGGCAGACTTCTGCTTGTTATTGCGATCTGGGAAGTGGGAACGCATATTAATGGTGTGATAGTTAATCGTAGCTCCGAAGCCATCCTGTGTCGTGACCTTCCCAATGCTTGGGTTAGTACGCGGATAGGTAGCGTGCAAATCGGCGAGAGCAACAGGATGTTGGTCAGCCCCAATCTCGTGCGCCGCAACAATAACATGTTTCCCCGATGAGGTCATGACCGAAACTATGATGTGCTTCCTCTGCGACAAGTTGAAACCCTGTTTTCGCGTAAATGTGACGCGCTTCCAGCAGGACATGGTTGGTCCAGAGCATCAGTTTCTGATACCCACGGCGTCGAGCGAAGCGAATACACTCTTCAACCAAGCGGGTGTCCAGCTCCAGGCCGCGTGCCTTCGGTTCGACCAGCAAGAGTCGGAGTTTGGCGACGGTTTCACTACTCTGCACGACAAAAACCGAACCAACGATTTCCCCGTCCATCTCTGCGATCCAACAGCGTTCTCTCGTAGGGTTGTGGTGGTTAATGAAATCTGCCACGATTTGGGCGACGGAAGCTTATGTGGAGAAACAAGCGAGGAGTCACGCCAGATGCACATAGCCTACTTTCTAGCGTGGATTACTATCAGATGCGTTTTCGCACAACAATCTAGAATAAAAACTTCGCAGGACTCAGGCTTGAACGCGCACGAATCTCGTGCCTCTGTGTTCCTCTTCCGCGGAAAGCTCGCTTCTCCGAGTGGAGCCTTGTACCTTATTTCCCTCGGTTTTCCTCGGTTTCTCTGCTCTTCTGCTCTTTTCGCTCTCTTTTGCAACACAACCTATTTTTAACTGACAAACAACACAATGTCGTGACCCCTATTTATGACGAGTTGCCAGGTATTGCTAATATGGAAGATGGACCCACAGATTATCCAAACAACGATACACAGAAGAGCTATGAAACCCACTCCAATGGGGTCTCTGGAGTGGGTTTCATGGTTACCTCAACCTGGCATCATCGGTTAGAAGGGGGTGATGCCATACCCATAAGGGAATAGGGCACCCGTGCAACCATTATTCTGATTGCAGGGTTCCTGCGTCACAGCATTCGGCCAGGTAAAGGTCAGTTTGCCCTGAAAGCCATAATCGCCAAACAGCACATCGGTGATACCTTCGCCTTCAGTTGAGCCGATCCACGCGGAGACGAACGCGGAGGATTGATTCAACTGGGTGTTGATGATTATCGGACGCCCCGAGAACGATAAAACGATACACTTCTTTACCCGACTGCAAACGTCCGAGACTTCAGTCGCGTCGGTGCTGCTGAGTGCCAGGGTATTGGTATCACCGTTGCCTTCGGCATAAGGCGTTTCCCCAACAGCGACGATCCCGACATCCCCGCTGTAATGTCCCTTTGTTTGGGTACCGACGAAGTTGAGTTTCACCGAGGATGACAGCCCTGCTTGCTGAATAGCCTGCCAGAGCGTTGTTCCAATGGTTGTGGCTCCACTTCCCCCCTGCCAGGAGATCGACCAGCCGCCCAACTGATAGCCCAGATTATTCGCGTGATCGCCCCCGACAACCAGGGTATAGCTACCAGTCTTAGATAAGGGCAGCACGCCGTTGTTCTTCAACAACACCAGCGACTCCCGCTCAGCCTGCCGCGCTACCGCGCGATGCGCCGCCGATCCCACGTTGGGGGTATAGCTGCGATCCGTGTAAGGTTGCGTAAACAAGCCTAACGCGAACTTCGCTGTCAAGATGCGCGTTACCGCATCGTCGATGCGGGACATCGGAATATTACCCGCCTTAATTTCGGTATCGAGGGTACTGATGAAGGTTTTGTAATCATCAGGTACCATAATCATATCTATGCCAGCGTTAATAGCTGTGCGAACGTCATAGTTGTAGTTCGAAGAGATTTGGTTGATGGCCTGCCAATCCGATACCACGAAGCCTTGGAACCCCAGATTAGGTGTGCCATAGCTGTCTGTTCCTGTGCCTTTTAGTTTGGTTGTGATCAGATATTGGTTGGCGTGGTCTTTCAGTCCATTCCAACTACTGTATGAGATCATGACCGAACCTACTTTATTCGATACAGCTGACTGGTATGGTGGTAGGTCGATGGCATCCAACTGCTGCTCGGAAATCTGGGCATCACCCTCGTTGAGGTAAGGTGACCCGGTGCCCCAGGTGGTGTGACCATCGCCGATAAAGTGTTTTGCCGTCGCCAGGATATTGGTTGGTCCCAACGTGCCATTAGGACCCTGGAATCCCACGATGGCAGCTGCGCCGTCAGTCGCATTATCAGAGGGAACCTCGCTATAGCCCTCGTACGTGCGTCCCCAGCGAATATCCTGTGGCGTACACATACACGGAGCAAATGTCCACCGGACGCCAGTACCTAAAGCCTCGTCACGGGTCACCTGCTCTATTTGCGTGATCAGTGCAGGATCATGCATAGCGCCCAACCCGATGTTATGCGGAAAGAGCGTTGCGCCATACACGTTGTTATGTCCGTGGACCGCATCAGCGCCGTAGATGAGCGGAATTCCTAAGCGGGTCTGGAGCGCGGAGCTCTGGAAATTGTCCACCATATCCGCCCACTGTGTGGCAGTACCGCCCGCACCATTAGGACCACCACCGCCGCCACTCAACACCGAACCGATGAAATAGGTCGTAATATCCGTTATCGAGTTGCCAGCCATGGTGAATGCATTTTTGTCCACCTGGGTCATCTGCCCCTCTTTTTCAGGCAGGGTCATTTTCGAGACACAGTCACTGGGCGAAATGCACCCATAGGACAGTGTTGCAGAGAGTGGTGCTGTTCGAGCGTTTGCAGAGAGTGGTGCTGTTCGAGCATTCACAGCGTAGGCTGGCGATAACGATTGCAATATTACCAGTATCGCAATAATAGGCAGAACGTTTGATGCGAAGAGTCTAGTGTGGCGGATTCCGAGGGATTTCTGAAAGAAGTGCTGGTGAGTAATCATTACCCATCCTCTTTTCTTGATCGCTAGTCAAAACGTGACGACGATGTACCGTTGAGTGGGTGCGATTGGCATTTATCTGGGATATTGCCTGCTCAAGACGAGGTTACCGCTGGCGCAAGGCTAGAAATATAAAATGCATCTCCTCCTTTTACAGATATATCACGTCAGTAGGTTAGGCCAGCAACAAAACGGAAGGGATGGTTCAGAAAGACGAAGAGAATTGCTTCAAACGATAATGGCGATCCATCGGCAGCGAAAATTTAACAGGAAAGAGGCGATCATTGTGGGTTTCAGGTGCAGAGCCACTGGTGGCGATACAGCGTACTGTTGTCGCGTCAGAGCACCAGGAAACCTGATGTGATGAATTGAAAAGGCAACAAGATAAGGGTAAAATCATCGTTGCTCTCCATTGAGATCGTTGTGAAATCGAGTACGCCGACGTGGACCCGATTAATTGATTATTATTATCATACCTGAAAATGTTCAGCTAGTCAAGTTGACCTGTACGACCTTGCTGACTCCCTTACAGGTTGTTGTTCATTTGGGCAAAACTTAGATAGACTAAATTCTTATGAGGCGCGGGCTGCATAAGAATTTAGTCCAACTTCGCGGAAATATCGCAGGAGTCTATAGATGCAAAGACCTTTATAGGTTCACTGAAAAGGGGCCAGAAGGCATCTGGCTCACGCTGCCCAAAAGTTTTCGCAGGTTGGCAGAGATAAACTTCAGGCTGCATCCTGCCAACAAACAAGCAAAGAGTTAACTGAGGAAAACACCAGCTGGTCCGCAGATATCTCTGGAAGATGATACGAGACCATCTAGCGCGCAAGCTTCGCCACTTCAAGCTGTAAGCCCTGCTGATTGAGCGCCGAGATCCATTTTGCCACCACCACGCCTTTACGGTCAATAAAGATCGTCGCGGGCAAACCAGCCACTCCATAGTCACTAGCGGTCGCGCTAGTGATTGTATCTTGCACGTTAGGATAGGAAAGAGCATATTTTTGCATAAATTTGAGCGCGTTACTAGCATTTTCCGCACTATCGATACCGATTAAAACAATACCCTGTGACTTCAGACCGGGCCATGACTTATGCAAGAAAGCCGCTTCGTCATTACAGGGGGTACACCAGGATGCCCAAAAATTTAGTATGATGGGTTTCCCTCTGAAAGCGGCCAGGTCGATTTTAGCGGCACTCGCGCTACCGTTGAGCATTAGCAGCGTGAAATCAGGTGCAGGCTTCCCAATAAGCGGGCTGCCGATATCTCCCAGGCTAGCTGTGCTACTGGTATTCGCACCTGGTTGACTCTGCTTTGGGGCAGGCGTCACCAGCAGAGTCCAGAGCAGCACGAGCAGAGCGACATTCACGATACTTACCAGGGCAAAAGTTGTGACGCTACGCTTGTGTGAGCGTTTTCGTACTGCAATTGGCTGCGGAGCCTGTACCACGTCAGATGTTACACTCTTATCTTCCATGCTGCAAGATCCTTGTTTGATAAAAAGCAAAATAGACAGTAGAAAAAACATAATACTACACGCCTATTCCTTGTGTATGACAAATTTATCTTGACAGAGCAGTACACGTACCTCATTATCATTCAGTGGATGACGCGGTCAAGCACCATTACCGCAAAGATCAGCGCCAGATAGCAGTTTGAATACCAGAAAAGGGTACGCGACCATTTCTTCGCTGGATCATGCAGTTGACGCACCGACATATATACCAGGATGCCGCCCAGTATCAATACACAGAACAGATAGAAGTATCCCATTACGTGCATGACAAACAACATCAGCGTTATGACCAGTAACAACAGTGAGTAGAGGAAAATCTGCTTACGCGTCTCGCGCTCACCCTGTACCACAGGCATCATTGGTATTTTCGCTTTCTCATAATCTTTCTGGATTAGCAGTGAGAGAGACCAGAAGTGCGGGGGCGTCCAGAAGAAGATGATGGCAAAGAGCCAGATAGCCGGTAGTGAGATGGTGTTTGTCACCGCTGCCCAACCGACCAGCACGGGAACCGCGCCAGCCGCGCCGCCGATCACAATGTTCTGTGGCGTAGTACGCTTCAGCCATAGCGTATAGATGAAGACGTAAAAGAAGATGGCCGAACATGCTAGCAACGCGCTCAGCAGGTTGACAAATAAGGTCAGGATAATGAAGGCTCCTACGCCTAACATGATACCGAAGATGAGTGCTTGCTTCGGCTGCACGCGGCCCGAGGGCAACGAGCGGCGCTGTGTACGCCCCATCACCTGGTCGATATCGCGGTCGATATAACAATTGATACAGTTGGCGCTGCCAGCAGCCATCGCACCACCTAGTAACGTCACAATTATAAGACCAAGCGGCGGCAATCCTTGCCTGGCAATCGCCATAGCCGCAACGGTTACGCCGAGTAGCATAACCGTGACATGAGGCTTCATCAGATTGATATAATCAGGAATGACCTGGCATATGCTCTTAATAGATACGCCGGAAAAATATGGAAATTCACCTGAAACCCAGGTAGTTCGATCCAATAATTTCATAAAGCAGAGTTCCTTGTAAACAAATCCAAACGCTTTACAATTGTCCGCATAGCATGAGGTTCCACCAAAACGATGCGCCGGAACATGTGCATCCACACTCAACTACTATGCTGCGGTAACCACTGCTGCATGCCAGAGACTAATCCAAGTTCCTCACTGCTAAGATCAGACTTGCTATTTGAGTTAAGCGTCTCGAAGAAGAGCCGCTCATGTCCATTGGCATCTATGATAAATGTCGATGGATCGTGTATCGCTTGACCATTTGAGACCTGGTCATATACATTGTACAGGTGATATGCAGCTTGGAGTTGTTTTGTTGTACCTGTGAGGAATAACCATTGATGTAGCATGCCATGCTCGATGGACCAGCCTTGCACCACAGGTATGCCGGTTGCGGTGGGATTGGCGTTGATGGCAACCAGCATGACTTGACTGGCCTCAGAGGATTTCAACTGCGCCCTGGCATTGTACATAATCTCAGCAGTCAATGGACAGAGAGTAGTACAACGCGCATCGATAAAAGCCAGCACAACCTCGTGCCCGCGCAGTGAAGAAAGCGCGACAGTTTGACCAAACTGATCGACGAGCTTGACATCAGGCGCAAGTTTACCTGATAGTGGAAAGCCAGTAATTGCATCGTTAGTAGCCTGTGCATCTGCCTGGTTTTGATGCAGGACAGTGAAAAACCTGATACCCCAGACAGTCCCGACAAGGATCACAAGTATTGCAGTGACAATAAAAGTGCTTCTAACTAGTTTCAGCATGCCATCTGGCTGCAACATAGTCATCTCCTTTCACCTGATACTTATATGCAAGCATCCACGCTTTCAGATGTTCCCAGCATGTACTTTTTCCGTGGGATGGAGAGATTGTAGCGCACTGTTTGCATCATCTGACTGCGAGCCCAACCACCGATGTACAAGAATGCTGAAAGCAATCCCGAAAGGGAGATCACCAAATGTCCACATGATACCTGCTCCCAATTGCTGATCTTGCAATGCAGTGAATCCTCCGGGCGCGGTGACCAGGTGAGCATAAGGCGCATAGAGGGGCGTCTGGGCAAAGGCGATGAGCACTGCCAGCACAATGTTTTGTGCTATGGCGATTCCCACACACCCCAGGCGGCCAAGGTAGCCCAGGCGCGGATGGAGCGGCGGGGATGGTATCACCTGTGCCCAAAAAAGGATGCTTACGGCAAGAAAGGTTGTATGTTCACACCAATCGTGAATGGCATCGTTTGTCAGTGCCAGATCATAGAGCGGAGGCCAGTGCCAGATCCAGGTACCGACAATCAAGAGCACACATGCGATGACTGGTTGCGTCAGCAGCCACTCCCCCATGCGGTAGAAAGTACGCCTGGCTTTCAGCTTCACAGATCCTTTTATGAGCCTGCGGCCCCAGCGCGGTAATCCCAGCCACAACGGGAGTAGCGGAGCTGATGCCACGAGAAGTGGGGCCACGACGACTAGTAAGAGCAAATGCTGGATCATGTGAACCGATAATAGCCGACTAGAGAGTATGTCAATAGGAGCTGAAGACGCTACAAGAAAGGCAAAGATCGCGCCAAGGAAAAAGGTGCCGCGCCAGAACCAGTTGTTCCACTGATATTCACCGCCAACAGAACCGGCAAATACAGAGGGAGTCATGGCTCTGGCTGCTTGCTTAGCCTGTGCTCCTTTGAGGAGTAGACTCCATCCACGAAAGTACAGGATTTCGGCTACAAGACACCCCAAAAGCACGATGGGTGGAATCGGCCACCCATTTACATCAACCCAGATGGTCACTAAGGCACCTCCGCGTACCAGCCAACTTGTATTACTGAAATAGCAAAACGAACAGCCACACGAGCAAGGAAGCAATCACCGTGTAGTACCACCAGTAGCCAGTAACTTCGGCGATGTAATCATGCCCGGCTATCCTGCCACGTAGCACCCGTCCTAAAATCAGTAAGCCGATAAGCGCAGCCAGCAGGAGGTGAACCACTGTATACCATGTAAGCAGCAGGATCACACTCTCGTATGCCTGGAAAGGAGCACTATATCCCAGAGTTCGACCGACCCAGATTTGACCCACCAGCGCCCCAATCATGAGCACCCAGGCTAAAACCACGACGATTAGTTGACCGACCCCTCCACTCTTGCGCGCACGACGCTCCCACCAGTAGTAGGCAAGTCCGCTGAGCAGCAGGGCAATGGCTACCAGTAGTCCCGGCAGAAAGGTGGGAGCATTGTCACCGGCAATCCTGAACTTGCCTTCTGTATTAAGAACGTTCAGGTACCCACCTCCGGCCAGGACAGCGATGATAGACAAAGCATCCGACAGAATGAGCATGAGCACGCCTGCTCGCGCGCGCGCAACCTGCACATGTGGCGCAAGTCCGTGTTCTTGCTCTTCATGTATTTGCTCTAAGGATGTACTCATCGTATATCTCCCTCAGTGCTATCAACTCTCTGCTTGTGGCTGTAGAGGCGCATCCACGACACTATCACTTCCAGTTTTTGCTGGAGTCGCACCGTAATCATACGGTAAAGCTTTTATCTCGGGCAGGTCTTTAAAGTTCTCCAGCGGTACTGGTGTTGGAACAGCCCACTCCAGCGTCTTAGCACCCCACTCGTTGGCCTCAGCAGGCTCACCGCGCACTACCGCAGTCACCACGTTGTAAACAAGTACAAATACAGAGACAGCAATCAATATAGCGAACAAACTGGCGATCAAATTGGCGGTAACAAATGGGGGCGCAACATTAGCTGACCAACGGGGTTCACCCTGTAGGCCCGCGTAGAATAGTGCCGTGAATGTTCCTACGAAGCCGATTTCAAACAACCAGAAATGTAGCTTGCCCAATACTGGATTGAGTCGGCGCCCCACCATTTTGGGGAACCAGTAGTAGAAGGCAGCGAAAAACCCGAAAACCATGCTTCCAACGAGCGTGAAATGGAAGTGTGCGGTGACAAACATACCGCCATGCAAAATCTCATCAGTCGGAAGATCCGCCAGATAGATACCAGTGATGCCTCCAATGACAAAGTTTACCAGCATGCCTATCACAAATAGCAGTGGAACTGTGATCCAGATCCTGCCACGCCAGAGCGTACCCACAAGCACCAGGAAGAAGAGACCGGTAGGTATAGAAATTAATTCCGTATCGAGCATGTAAGGGCCATCCAGGGCGCTTTCTGATCCGCTTGTGTAGAGGTGATGTCCCCAAACGAGCACACTCAGGATACAAATACTAACCAGACTACCTACCAGCATGCGATAACCAAAGATTGGCTTACGGGCAAAAACAGCGGTTATCTCAGCCGCAGCTGCCATGGATGGTAGGGCAATGACGTACACCTCGGGATGCCCCATGAACCAGAATAGGTGCTCATACAGCCAGTTATTGCCACCAAAAGCAGCAATGAAGAAGGAAGTTTCGAAAACCCGGTCCATTAAAACCATCACCTGAGACATCAAGAACGAAGGGAACGCCGTCAAACCAAGGATTACCGAGAGCACCACGCCCCAGACGAATACTGGCAGTCGTCCCCAGGTCATGCCCTTCGTGCGCATCACCATCACGGTCGTGACGATATTCATGGCCGCAACCGTGGTTGAGATGGCAAAGATGATAAGGGTAAAGCAGTAAGCATCCATACCAGGCGTTAATTCCTGCACAGAGAGAGGCGCGTAACCGGTCCAGCCTGTCGGGAAGCCGCCAAGAGCCAGTGTGGAAAAGAAGACCGGAATGATGGAGAAAAGCAGCCAGTAGCTCAGCGCGTTGAGACGTGGAAATGCCATGTCGCGCGCTCCAATCATAATAGGTAGCACGAAGTTACCGAAAGGACCGCTGATCATGATGATCGTAGCTGCGATCATCAGTATACCGTGCATACCCACAATTGTATTATAGGTGGAAGGCGTAAAGAAAATTGCTCCTGGTACTGATTGCTCCAGCCGGATCATGAAGGCTCCCATGGAACCCAGGAAAAAGAAGACCAGCACAGTGACCAGGTATTGCATCCCGACAACTTTGTGGTCGGTGGTATAGCGGAAGTAGCGCCAGAGGCCCTGATCTTTGCCCGCCAACTCCAGTTCTTCAGCATGTGTGGCCTCTCGGCGCCCAAAGCCCCACTTCCAGACCCCGTTGAAGGCTCCAATACCAATAAAAAAGAAGATCACCCAGCCTGTGTAGACAGCCACGACTGTGGCGTCGGAGTTGCCCGGCACAAAATGTGCCACGATGACGCCAGCGATGATAGCGCCTATCACGCCGAGTACCACCCCAGAAAGCACACTCGGGAAAAGCGTTTGTATGAGATTCGTGCGTCTGGTTTCGGTCATAAGTGTCCTCCTTGGCTTGTGATCCAGGCATTGAACTGCGCATCACTGACCACATTCACAGACTCCCACATATAGGAGTGATAGAGTCCACACAATTCCACACAGACCACGGTATAATTTCCGATCCGCGTTGGGGTCACGAGAGGCGTGCTGGACATTTCTCCGGGATTAGCGTCTACGCGTACCCCAAGTGCACGGATAGCAAAGCCATGCAGTACATCGTCCGAGGTAACATCAAAGCGCACTGGACGATTGACTGGCAGTTCTATTACCTGAGCACCGCTGCTAGACGCGTTATACTGGGGATAGTTAACAGTCCACATCCACTGCTGTCCGGTTACCTGAACGACGAGAGTATTAGGGGCGGCGGCAGCTGTTTCCTGGTAGAAGGCAAACATGCCCCAGATGACAAGAAAAAGACAAAGAACGCTTGTGATTC
The DNA here is from genome assembly GCA_015099395.1 of Ktedonobacteria bacterium brp13. Lineage (GTDB taxonomy): Bacteria > Chloroflexota > Ktedonobacteria > Ktedonobacterales > Ktedonobacteraceae > Dictyobacter. Next base: position 127,456 of record AP024096.1, read on the forward strand.
CTAACCACCCGATTTGCAGCAGTGGTCTGGGCTGTAAAGGGATACCATCCTCGGTGGGCCTACCCTCAGTTCTGAATGCGAACAGACTGTAGCCGAGAAAGACAAAAACAAACAAGGCCACCGGTACAGACAGAACGGTAAAGACCACTATCGTGAAGTTATCAGCGCTGCCAAGATCACTGGCAGATACAGGAAGAATAAATTGAGTCAGAGTAATCGCTAGCACAATCCCAATCACAGAGAGCACACCCCAGAGAATCAGAGCACGACGCAGATGACGCGGTTCCTGTGCTGGTGAAGTGCTATCAGGATTTCCATTGACATTGGCATCAGACATCTTGCCCCCCTAATAACTTGCTACTTGCATCGTTCCAGCCATATACCCGGTGGTAGACATCGCCCCGCTAAAACCAAAGGGGGGATCACGATTTTCACCACAAGGGTCATAACAATGCCAGACGTACGTGCCGGGAGGTCCCGTACGGAACTGGAAAGAGATGACGTTGGGCGTCGGGTAACTGTTGCCAGCAATAGTTACGGGTGTGGGAGCGTTGTTGGCGACTGCAACGAGAGGGACGCTGACATATAACGGGTGAGGAGAATCAGGCGTCGATTGGAGATCAAACGTGTGGGCCACATTTGATGCATCGACTTCGCTCACGGGCTTATTGTTGACTAGCTCGACGCCACCAATTGTGCCCTGCACTTGTCGGTAGAAATTGTTGATCAGGGTCGTTGCACTGTCATAGTTGCTGATCACTACCGTGATTGTGCTGTTCGGAGGAACTTCAAAGCTTGTCGATGGGCAATAGGTAACCCAACTGATTTGCGGCTCTCCGTCAGTGGCGTGACAGACATGACTGTCGGGAAATGTGGAGATCGCAAGTGTGGCGCTGTTAGGGCCTGTTATTTTCGCTTTCCATACATCAGGTTCGTACCCCAGTCCTGCAATAGACCGAAGACCTAATCCGATTCCGGCTACGATGCCAAAACCTAAAACGATTGATGCTATGATACCAATAACCATGACTGATGAATGCTGTTTCAATGCAGTCCTCCTTGTCTGCGATTGCGAGGCAAAAGCTGATAGAGGTGCCATTGCACTTCTATCTATCAATGATCGCAACATTTCCTTTGCACGAATTATGCTTTTTTGCTGAACGATCATGATACGGACCAGACATCCATTGTAATGAGAAAATTCTCAATTTCCTGAAATCTTCACTTAATCCATAGCAAGAAAAGATCAGGAATGCTCACAGAGTTTCAGGCATAAATAGGTCATCTTCGATGAGGGCATCAACCATAAGGATAAGGACGCGAAGGCATTCCCCACCATGATAGGTGGAGTAAACTGATCTCGAGACGAGACCATAGTGAAGCTACACTAACAGTTGAAGTGCTTAGAAGAATTACTGAAATAGGCTAAAAAGTACTACAGTCACTTAATGTGATTGTCATAAATCTAAGCGTTAGTTTACCATAAAAACAAAGCGTTTGCAAGAGGCATATGATGCAATGGTATGATAATATGATAATATGATGGCGTGGTTATTATATCTTTTTCACTCTCCTGTCCCTGACGTCCTGATATAGGATATACTTTAGTATGGAGAATAGTTGAGATGCTTCACTGAGCAGTTCTTCCAAATATATCGAAGGGAAATTATAACGTGATCTCACGTATATATCGCTACTATTTCTGTTCATCGATTATCCTATTAGTGCTTATAGGATTATGCTCTCCGTCTGTGCATGCAGATGGAGGAGCACCTCAACTCGCTTATGTAGCAGGCGCAGCACAAGGCATCAGCATCATCAATATTGCGCAACGGCGTGTCACTGGGACGATTGCGGCGACAGGAAATCCACGCACTATCCTGCTGAGCCCTGACGGGCAAGCACTGTACGTTACACAGCCAACGCGTGGACAGGTTACGGTGATCGCTGCGAAAACAGGGAAAACGCTCTGCACAGCCAACCTGCCTGGCCAACCTTCACGATTAGCACTCAGTCTGGACGCAACGGTCCTCTACGCGGCAGGCACGGGAGACACCAGCGTGCGTGCGCTTAATCCATTGACCTGTGCAGTTCAACGGACCTTCCAGACCCATGAACCCATCTATGGACTGGCGACGACTGCGGCAACTGCGGCTAATGCCACACCTTCAACCCCTAATCAGCTCTGGATTACTGGGACCACTGGGCTTACCGTCTTTGATGTAGATGGGCACTTGCTTGGCACAGTGCCTATTGCTGGTGGACCACAAAATATCAGCATTCCCAGCGGGTTTACGGCTTATGTGACCACGCGCCAGGGTAAGGTCGTTGCAGTTGATCTGAATACACGGCGGGTTTTTCGTACGCTGCTCAGCGGAGGGCAATTTGGCACACTGGATTATGATGCAAATACAGGTGAGATTTATGTGCCTGATCAGCAGCACAACCAGTTGGACGTCCTTACACCAGTCATATCAGGCACAACCGTGACCACGTCGGAACCAGAACACATTCGCCTCCATCTGAGCAGTTCGCCACAGTCAGTCGCCATCACCAGCGACGGACAGCTTGGCTTCGTAGCGCTCTCCAATGGACAGGTCGCGATGCTCGATATCCCCGGACGAAACATCATCACCAACATCAAGGTTGGCGGAACTCCCCACTTCATCATCACCGGCCTCTATCCACCTGCAAATAGCACTACATCCACCTCACAGCAGACGGCAACACAGTCATCATCGGCAATACTCAGCAATTTCCCTCTGCTCATTGCCTTACCATCTCTAGCAGGAATACTTTTGTTGGGTACACTCTGGTTCATTTGGAGATACTATCAGAAACAGTTTGCCGGTAAACGTTCTACTCGCAAGCGTCTCTAGGATATTTTTCAAGTAAGATCAATCTGAAACTTCATATCATGCTAATTCGAGAAATTAACAAAAAAGCGCTTGGCAGCCTCGGCATCGTGCGTGGGACTGAAGAAAAACTCGAGCGTGTTTCCCAGAGATCAGATCAGCTTACTTCTTGCAACACAACCCTCTTGGATGGCAGGTGCCCCTCATGCGAAGGCGCGCACCTCACGGTTTGCTGCACTGAAAACTCACGGTGTGAGATTGGCAATTTCGTAACAGTATCTATTCTCGCTCAAGAACTGCCGTAAACTGATGGACAGGATGACGTAATGATGTTACTATATCACTATGATTACGAACAAAAACAGCCGCATACCATTGTATGCTCAAGTCGAGGACATCCTCATCTCGCGTATTGCCAGTGGCGTATTGCCTCTTGGTAGTCAGTTACCTACAGAAGATGATTTGATTGAGAAGTTTGAAGTGAGCCGGACAACTATTCGAAAAACCATTCAGAGTTTAATTCAGCAAGGTCTTGTCGAGATTCGGCGCGGCAAAGGCACCTTTGTCACACATCCCAAGATCACTCAAGAACTGACCGAACTTACTGGCTTTGTCGAGGACATGCAGGTGCTGGGCCGACAGGCGACAGCTAGGGTTCTTGATCAACAAATTGTCGCGGCAAACGATGCTGTGGCGCGTCAACTTGTATTGCCAGGAGGAACACCCGTTGTGCAGATTCATCGCGTCCGTTTGGCTGACGCTATTCCAATTTCGTTTGACGAAACCTACCTTCCGCGAGAATTGGGCGAGAAGATCATGGCCGAGAACCTTACGACAGAACCAATTTTTTCCCTGCTTGAGCAAAAATATAACACCCCATTAGTAGAAGCTAAATATCAACTGGAAGCGACAGCAGCCGATACAGTTGTGGCTGCCGCGCTTGGAGTTGAAGTTGGCAGCCCCATTTTTCTCATTGAGCGTACGTCCTACACAGAGGGAAATCGGCCAGTTGACTACGAAAAGCTGCACTACAGAGGCGATCAAATCCGTTTCGTGACCCAATTGGCGCGTCGAACAGCAAAGAAATCACAGGTGAGCGATGTTTGAGATGACAACAGGAAGCGCGCTTTGGCTGCTTGCCGTTTCAGTGGGTGCCAGTGCGCTAGGCGGCATGTTGGGCATGGCCGGCGGCATTTTTATCGTGCCAATTCTGACGATATTTGCCCATATCGACATACACCTGGCCATTGGTGCGAGTATTGTTTCTGTCATTGCCTGTTCGTGTGGCAGTGCTGCGCCTTTTCTCAAAGGCCGCCTGACAAATGTTCGCCTTGCTATCGTTCTGGAAACGGGCACCACGCTTGGTGCATTGACCGGAGTTTTTCTCTCAGGGCTTCTCCCGGTCCCGTTCCTCTTTTTCATTTTTGGCGTCGTCTTGTTAGTCTCGGCCAAGCAAATGCTGTCCCGGCGCCAAGAGCCTGAGATGACGCCTTCAGAGACCGCCTCAAAACAATGGGCGCGAAGGCTTGATTCCAGTTATCCTGATCACGCGCTTGGACGCGATATCCCCTATCGAGTGGAACACCTGCCAATGGGCCTGATACTGATGTATGGGGCGGGTCTTCTATCGGCACTCTTGGGCATTGGCAGCGGTGTACTCAAGATTCCAGCCATGGATACTGCGCTGCGTCTGCCGATCAAAGTTTCATCGGCAACCTCGAATTTTATGATCGGCGTGACGGCAGCCGCCAGTGCGGGTGCTTATTTTATGCGTGGTGATATTGTTGGCTCGATTGCTGGTCCCGTTGCGTTAGGTTCGGCCATCGGCGCAATCCTTGGCGCGCGCATACTTATGGCCATTTCAAATGAGAAAATCCGTTTGCTCTTTGTCGTGGTTCTTGTGATTCTTGCGGTACAAATGCTTCTCAGTGCCTTCGGCATCCATTTGGTGCAAGGGGCATAATGATGAACAGCAAGAAGAGAAAACCTGCTCGACTTGACCTTACGCTGGCATGGATATTGAGTTACGGAACATGGATAGCTTCAGCTCTTATAGCAGCGTGGCTTGTGTTGCCTTTGTTGGGCCAAAGCCCTGTTGTGTCTATTCCATATATCAGCGGTGGCTTGCAGTTAGTCACTGTGGGTATTGCCGTCATTATCATGCTGCCGGTCCTGCGGGTCATTACGATGTTGATCGCTTTTCTGCATAAAAGAGACTACCGCTTTGCCGCTATAGCCGCTCTGGTACTCCTGATTCTCCTTTTTGCCTTTGCCATAGGGGCGACCTCAGCTTAATAGCTGATCGGTAAATCGATGCTTCCAGGTTGTGTTGCAAGAATGAAGGTACGATGATAAACTCTTCGTTATTTGGAGCGTCGCAGAGGAGTTCTTCATCATGATCGAGCAACCCCCGTTCAAATGGCGTCATTTTGAAGCCGAGATCATTCTTTTGTGCGTACGCTGGTACGTGCGCTATGCGCTCAATTATCGTGATCTGGAAGAAATGATGCTCGAGCGCGGGTTGCACGTCGATCACACCACGATCTACCGCTGGGTGCAACGCTACGTACCCGAACTGGAGAAGTGCTGTCGGCCGCATCTCAAAGCCTGCAATGACTCGTGGAAAGTGGACGAGACCTACATCAAGATCAAGAAAACGTGGATGTACCTCTATCGTGCAGTGATCGCCTAGACTAAAACCAGGAAGAGGCTCCATTCTTCTTTTGCTGTTGAGTAATTGACGCCGTCGGCAAAAATAATAGTCGTCTAACATCCCAATATATTCATATCTTCTTGATTCGACATCTCTTCTCACAGTCTATCAGAATCCATGTTTAATATTCAAACTACATTATCCGGGGTTGCTTGTCCCTCACCCACGGAGTGTTGAGACGAGAGATCGTCTGACAGCGACTCACCAGCTGTGTTTAGGGCTTATATCACTTGTGATGGCAAAACACACAGCATCTTGACGGCTTCTTTATAAGATCTTCATAATGATCCTGCTATAGTTAGAAAGTGTCGAGTAGAGGAACGTTGAGCGAGGTTGCTGGCTCAATGATGATCGTACGTACACTCTCGCGCATGTAGCACTCCCCACAATTGCTAGCAGAAAAAATAGCTGTAAATACATACGAAATCATTATAAAGTCTGTGATAAATGAAAATTATCACTATTTTCTGTTGCATCATTGCTAGATATATCCCTACATTCATTTATATATTCTAATATTTACACTTTTACATTTTTTAAAGGTAATTTTGCAAATTCTTGATATTAATCGAATACTCTTTTTACTATTGTGCTGTATCCTTGTGAATAACCGGTCGATGACAATGCCGTTGCTCGCTCGGAGAATTTTTTTGTTGGTTGCCAATCTGAGTAAAAGGAGTGACTGTTGATCGAGACAGAAGAAGCTCATAGTGCGCAGCAAGAGGCAAAAACTATCGGTAATGTGATTTCCTTACACACACGTTGGAGGACACATTTTCAGCAGGTAGTGCGTTTTAGTCTGGTAGGTGGTGTCAACACCGGCCTGGATTTACTCGCCTTAAATGCTCTCCTCTTACTGTTGCCAACGAATAAAGTCTGGTTGATTCTGGCCTACAACGTCTTAGCATATAGCTTTGGTGCGTTCAATAGTTTCTTACTGAATAAATACTGGACATTTCATAACAAGCAGAGCATGAGCTGGCGCGAATTCACACGTTTTGCTCTTACAACCTTGTTTGGGATGGCGGTGAATACGACGCTCGTCTGGGTGATACGTACGTTTCCTCATCCTTTCGTTCAAAGCATGATCCTCTGGACGAACATTTCTAAGATCCTTGCAATTATGGTCTCAGCTTTCATTTCGTATCTCGGCATGCGTCTCTGGGTTTTTGTGCAAAAGCCATGAAATGTCAAATTCTGCAAGCAGAATAATCTATGTGAAAAGAGGAATTTATGTCTCACCATTTTGAGCAAGTCAATGAACATGCTTCTGAGTTGGCTGGAACCACTGCAACGCCTACCGCAGAACACACAGATAACCGGCTGATAACAAAGCATAGTCTCTCTGTTGTTCTACCAGCATATAACGAAGAACATATTATCATGACAACTGTACATGATGTACTCAGCCAGCTTGATTGCTGGGGCATCGACTATGAGATCATCGTCATAAACGATGGCAGCATAGATCGAACAGCAGAGCTTGTTGCCAAGATTTCCGCTGTTCATCCTCAGGTTCGCCTGATCAACCATGTCACCAATCAGGGTTATGGTGCCGCGCTCGTCAGTGGTTTTGACGCCGCATCAAAGAGTCTCACGTTCTTTATGGATTCTGATGGACAGTTTGCGATTGAGGAACTACAGAGTTTTTTCTCCTTTATTGATATCTATGATGCCGTGATTGGGTACCGCCTCGATCGCCAGGATACCTGGATGCGTAAAGCGAATGCCTGGGGATGGAAATCTCTGGTTGGTCTCGTGTTAGGCGTTTCTGTCCGTGATATCGATTGCGCATTCAAGCTTATGCATACACAATTGCTTCGCGATTCCCCGCTGGAGACTCGTGGAGCAATGATCAATGCAGAATTACTTTACAAGTTGAAACGAACACACCGCTCCTATAAAGAGATTGGCGTTCATCATTTCCCACGGCGCGCTGGTAGTGCCACTGGTGCCAAGTTTAGCGTCATCTTGCGCGCTTTTCGCGAACTCATTTCCTGTTCGATCAAATGGCATCGTGAAGAGCTGCAGCATAGATAACATTCGATCACATGACACATGCTGGGCATAGCTAATAGCGCTTGGATATTATATATAAGGATAGTATACATGCAAATGGAAAACACGTTTCGTATAATGCATCGTCAGGACAATACTTCCGCACAGCGTGCGGGACGTCCTGAATCGATCAAACCGACACACACCTGGCATCGCATCACGCTGGCTTTGATTGTTGTCGTCGCAGCATTTTTAAACTTTTTTCAGCAGCAACAAAATGGCTATGGAAACGAATTTTATGCCGCCGCCGTGAGAAGTATGCTGGATAGTTGGCATAATTTCTTTTTCGTCTCCTTTGATCCAGCTGGCTTCGTCACCGTTGATAAACCACCGCTTGGATTATGGATTCAGACTGCCAGCGCTGCCATATTCGGCTTTTCTGGATTCAGCATCAACCTGCCACAAGCTGTAGCCGGTATCATCTCGGTGCTCGTGCTGTACTGGCTGGTGCGCCGCAAATTCGGTCCGATCGCGGGCCTGCTAGCCGCGCTTTTCCTGGCTCTAACCCCGATTAGTGTCGCGATGAACCGTGATAATAATCTTGATACGCTCCTGGTGCTCTTTGTTTTGTTAGCGACCTGGGCTGTCAGTATAGCGGCTGAGACAGGCCGTTTTCGCTGGCTTCTGCTCGGAGCGTTTCTGATTGCTTGTGGCTTCAACATCAAAACATTAGAGGCCTATATGGTCATTCCAGCCTTAGGGCTGCTCTACCTGTTGACGGCACCATTGAGTTGGCGCAAGCGAATATTCCATTTGGTTCTGGCAACGCTGGTCTTGCTCATTGTGTCATTTTCCTGGATTGTTGCCGTCGATATGGTACCAGCTTCGCAACGTCCGTATGTTGATTCAACCTCGGACAATTCCGAACTCAGCCTGACTCTTGGCTACAACGGTATTCAACGTTTGCTGGGAACAACTCAGACTGGAGGAACGACTGGCTCAAAGAGCACTTCCACGACTGCACCATCAACGTCTACGTCCCGATCTCCATTTGGTGGTGGAGCGAACGGTGGTGGTGGGTTTGCTGGTGGAGCGGGTGGCAGAGGTGGGTTTGCTGGTGGAGCGAACGGTGGTGGTGGGTTTGCTGGTGGAGCGGGTGGCAGAGGTGGGTTTGCTGGTGGAGCGGGTGGCAGAGGTGGATTTGCTGGTGGAGCGGGTGGCAGAGGTGGATTTGCTGGTGGAGCGAACGGTGGTGGTGGCGGTGGAGGTAATGCGAACATCTTTAATGGGGGAGGGCCAGCAAGTCCATTCCGATTTTTTAATGTAGATTTAGGTGGACAGGTCAGCTGGCTCTTGCCAATGGCGATTTTGGGACTCCTGGCGTTGCTTTGGCAAGGTCGTGTTCGCTTACCTCTTGATAATCGTTGGCAGGCGGGTGTGTTGTGGGGATTATGGCTGTTAACAATGGGCATCTTTTTCAGTGTTGCCAGCTTCTTTCATACGTATTATATGGTAATTATTGCTCCCGCGATCGCTGCACTTGCAGCAATTGGTCTGATAACCTTATGGAATGATTATCGTATACGTGCTGACTGGCGCGGTTGGGTATTACCGCTTGCTCTGCTTCTCACTGCTGGCGAACAGCTCTATCTGCTCTCTTCTTATGGCAGTTGGAATACGGTATTATCTCCAATTGTGTTGATCCTGATAATACTTTCGGCCGCCATACTCGTTCTTGCACGGCTACAGCCCAGATTGATCATCAATTCAAATACCTGGTTGCGTTCTGCAATCATTGTGGGTGCAGCGGTATTGCTCATTACGCCAGCGACCTGGTCGGTTGTAACGACCTTTAGTCCGGAAAACACAACGTTGCCAACTGCTGGCCCTTCAACCATGGGGGGGGCAATTGCTTTTACACCTGGCGGTGGCGGCGGTGGCGGTGGTCGCACAGGTGCCTTTAGCGGGACAGGTTCCCAAGAGGGTACGACAGGTTTCAAAGGTCGCACAGGTGGTACCTCGGCCGGTTTTGGTGGTATAGGAATAGGAGGAAGCTCGGCAGTAGATCAAAAACTGATCAGTTATCTGACAGCACATCAAGGAACGGCCACTTACTTGATGGCAACAATTCGCTCCACATCTGCCGAGTCGATGATTGTAGCAACGAATAAGCCTGTAATGGCCTTAGGTGGATATCTCGGCAGTGACCCGATTCTAACCCAGAGTCAATTGACCTCGCTGATCAAGGATGGAACAGTGCGTTACTTCCTGCTCCAGGCCGGTCCGGGTACTCAGAATACAACGACCGGTGATTCTCCGACTCAGGCGAGTGGGTCCACAGGGACAGGGCAAATGAGGGGGAATGGTGGCGGTGGTGGCCTATTAGGTGGTTCAGGCCAAAATCAACAATTGACTAGCTGGGTACAGTCGCATTGTTCGATCGTACAGACGAACCTCTGGAGCACCAGTACTACGACGTCTGCTGGTGCTGGTGGTGGTCAGCAGTTATATGACTGTGCCTCGTTGCATTAGATGGCTATATATCGGACTGTCCTCGATTCTTTCGGTGTCGAGGACGGTCCGTTCGGCCTTCTGTGCCTGGATCTGCCAGAACTCCCGATCTTCATCGGTGAACACTCTACCAGGGGAACATTGGTACAGGCTAGTTAGCGCTTCTCCTCAAAAGAATTTGTTTGCAGAATTCTCTTTTCACCACTTCTATCAGAGTATATCCTCTTCCCGCTTATTTTCTCTAAATCGACTGTTTGTTCAGTTTCTCAGACGTGTCCGGTCGCAGAGCAGGTGGCCCAGTCCACAATTGTAGCTGACTCTCCCATCACGCAGTCAGTTCCTCGGGTGATCAACGTCGATAAGAATGCGGCCTATCCTAAGATCTTATTCCGAAACCCAACGCGACTGGCGTCGCTAGTGCTCTGCACTCAGGTTTTCGGATAAGTAGTAAGGCCACCGTCACGTCTTACACCCAAAGCAAATTTGCATTAAGTAGGGTATAACATATTTTCAATGCCTGGGTGAGAGTAGGTCGTACTATTTAAACCGTATATACACTAAAAATGTATATAGTTTATATTGAAAAGATGTGCTTTTAATTAAATGATACGATTGACAACTAACTTGTATTTATGCTATTTCTTAATGAAGTACGAAGTAAGTGGACCACTTTCTCATGCTTCAGTGTCGATGCTAACATCACAGGAGGTAACTATGCGAGCTGTAGTGTACAAAGGACCGTTCAATGTTGCTGTAGAGCAAGTAGAAAATCCCAAAATACAACACCCAAACGACGTCATTGTGCATATAACCTCATCTGCCATTTGTGGTTCTGATCTTCACATGTATGAAGGGCGAACCGCAGCGCAGCCGGGAATAATCTTTGGGCACGAGAACATGGGGCTCGTCGAAGAGGTTGGTCCAGGTGTTGTATCCCTGCATAAGGGAGATCGTGTTGTAATGCCATTTAACGTTGCGTGTGGTTTCTGTAAGAATTGCATACGCGGCTATACAGGCTTTTGCTTAACCGTCAATCCGGGATTTGCCGGTGGTGCTTATGGCTATGTAGCCATGGGACCCTACCCTGGTGGTCAGGCGGAGTATCTGCGTGTCCCCTTTGCTGACTTTAATGCACTCAAGTTGCCGCCAGGAAAAGAGCACGAAGAGGATTTTGCCTTGCTGGCTGATATCTTCCCTACAGGATATCATGGAACAGAACTGGCTGAAGTATCAATTGGTGAGTCAGTTGTCGTGTTTGGTGCTGGCCCGGTAGGAGCGATGGCGGCGTATAGCGCACTTCTTCGTGGAGCTGGTGATGTATATGTTGTCGATCGTGTACCTGAGCGTCTCCAGAAGGCAAAGGACATTGGAGCCATTCCGATTGATTTCAGCAAGGGTGATCCTGTGCAGCAGATCCGCGATATGCGGCACGGTGATGGTGTCGATAAGGGCGTTGATGCAGTGGGCTATCAGGCTGTCGCGCAAGGAAAGGAAGCTCCCTCTACCGTATTGGATGCGCTGATAATGATTGTGAATCCTACAGGTCAGCTTGGTATTCCAGGTCTCTACGTGCCATCTGATCCTGGTGGTGTTGACCCCCATGCTAAGGAAGGACGCCTGCTAATCCCCTTTGGCAAGCTCTTCGAGAAAGGCTTAAGACTGGGAACAGGCCAATGTAACGTTAAAAAGTACAATGCCTACCTGCGTGACATGATCATTGCGGGCAGAGCCAAACCGAGTTTCATTGTCTCAAATGAAGTCTCCCTGGATCAGGCTCCGATGGCTTATGAGAAATTCGACAAGCGTATCGAAGGTTACACCAAAGTGATTCTGAAACCATAGTAGCAAAAAACACATGGGTCTATCTCATGCTGTTACATATAAACAAGGGCGCATAAAAGTATGCGTCCTTGATGATATTAGCTAGCACTGATCGTTCGTTAGGGGCAAGACTGGTAATGGTTTCACCCAATTCATATAGAAATTATTGCGGCACACCGGACACTCTCTCTCAGAGGGTAGTGGTACAGCAACCATAGCGATATAGCGCCAGGCTCCATCCAAATTATGTTCCCATATCAGCGTACAATGTGGACATAAATTACGTTGCCATCGAAGCATAGAAATCTCCTGTTTTAATAGTTGATTATACCAACCCTCTCTAAATAAGCAAGAAGAGTTTGTACCTTTTAGTCAAAAACGAGTCGGTCGGTTGCTGATTAACAAAAGCTACCCACAAGTACTATTTCACTGGTATCGCCATCTGAATCCACTGCACAAGAGCGGTACATCCACGTTTTCTTGATCTTGATGTAGGTCTCGTCCACTTGAACGGGGTTGCTCGATCATGATGAAGAACTCCTCTGCGACGCTCCAAATAACGAAGAGTTTATCATCGTACCTTCATTCTTGCAACACAACCATGTAACCTCAGGAAACATCGATTGAGAACAACTGTAATTTCCATGCACGCAGCACAAGATCCAAACGCAAACGAATTTCTGGATCAGTAAGATCAACCTTGAGAATAGCTTGAATGCGATCCAGACGATAAGTAATAGAGTTCCGGTGGAGAAAAAGTTCCTCAGAGACGCTCTTTGTGTTTCCACCCAGACGCACAAATGCTTCAAGTGTTTTCAACAGTTCCGTTCCTTTTTCTTTATCATACTGTGCAATAGGCTGCAACAGCGATACATACAACATTTTCAATGCAGAATACTGACCCACCTGGAGCACTATGTCTTCAACATAAATATCAGTGTAGCGAATAACACGGCGCTCGACAAACACTTTTTGACCGACGTCGACGGCGCGATGCGCCTGTGCATAACTTTCATGTACCTGGAAGAGCGTATCAACAACGCTCCCAACGCCAAAGAAAAAATCAACATGAGAAATTTTACGCTGTAATTGTTCCTGGAGCAGCGTCATCAGATGATCCTCCTCATACTGCCAATGTGCTCGTTCAGGTGATACTGTGCACAGAAACACAAAGTACTCAGAGAGAGAGATGACTAGGAACTGACAGTTCTGGCTTTTTGCGCTATCTACCGCCAGACGGATCTGCTCACCTACCTCATTATGTAGAGATGACTCTACATCAGTAGTTGGTGCTACGTGTGGCTTTATCACGAGAATATAGTAATGAGTATTGATAGATAGGCCAAGTTGTCTGGCACGATACGCAATAATATCCTCTGCCCGCGGGGCTCCAGATAACAATTCCATCAGAAATTCTTCCCGCGCATGATCATTGCGATATCGTACAGCATTCTGCATCGTAAATTCCAGAGCCAGCCCCATCAATGCCTGGTCGATACACATCTGAGCAAAAACATCGTCTTCTGCTGGCTCGGTGGTAAGTTGCATGTAACCCAGGACAGCGTTCCCCACGGTGACCGGACGCGTAGCAGTAACACTCTCGCTCTGAAAACCAGGAGTCGCATTGAGCACGACAGCGTTCGGATTGAGTACAGCGACATCGCTATGTAGCAGAGTGCCAATCAGGGCAACAATTTCGGCACCGTGACGGTTTAAAATCAACTGCATAAACTCACGATTGATATCACGAGCCCGGCGTAACACCGTAAACTTACGATGCAAAATATGCTCCATTACCGAGTGTGTAATATCAATCGTTGTCAATTCCGATGGGATATCTATAATAGGGATACCAAACTTCTCACTTTTCTGCACAGCCTCATCATTGATCTCGTAGCTGAAACGTCGTTGCTTCACTCCGACAACCGCACCTCCTACTTTGTGCATCTCATCTAATAATATACAAAGCGCCTGAGGATTATTTTGAAAAGCATATCCAGTGGTTAATACAAATTCGTTATTCCGTAGCCAGCCTGTTAAATCTGGAATCTCCATCACATCCACATACTGGATCTGATTACGGAGACCTCTGGCCCCACTGACAATACGCGCATTCTGCAAAACCGGAAATTGCAGCAATTCCTCAACCGTTAGCACAGCTTGACTCATGAAACCTCTTTCTTCTCATTCTATAGATATAGGATTGGAATGAGATATGCAGAAAAACAATGATTGCTTACTCTACATTATAGACGAGGTCATCAATTGCGTGTATCCACCAGGAAAGAGAGGTGAGTATCTGCTACTCATCTCCCGACGTTTGCAAACGATTCATCTTTCCATACCGCCGGACAAGTTGCTGATACTCCTCGGGATCATAGAAAGTACAGCGTTGCGCACCGAATGCTTGCGCAACTTCGACGGCGAATTTGACAGCCTGTGCGATATCTATCTCATGACTGGCACCCGTTGCACTCCCAGGAACAGCCGTTTCCGAGGTAATCGCCAGACCAACAACTGGCGCGGTTGTGGCTGTCGCAGGCTGCAAAATGCTGTTAATATGATAGAGTCCATTGTTGTACGGTGTAATATCTTGCATCGTGACAGCAAACGTGTTCGCAGATCGACCAGTACTTGTCTCCAGTAATCGTACGAGATCATCGCTGAACTTTAGGATGTAACCTTCTTTAACTGTCGGAGAGAGAGCCACACCGCGATAGTTGAAAACACGATTCCCTTTGGTCGCATCAATCGAAAGAATCGCATTCATCTCTCCTGTGATTTCTTGCTGATTCATGGTCTGCATGTCCACTGGAGAGTCCATAAATGCTACCGGTTGATGTGGACGAGTCGGTGCATGAGGACAAATATGGGTACTGATTACGACATCTCCCAGTAGGATATCACCCTTTGCTTGCATATCAATAAGCTTGAGCGCTGATGCCAGAGCAGCAATAGCACCATCACCATCTGATACCAGACCTATGTACTCTGGTCGAGCACCAATGCCACCTAAGCGACCTACAATACCTAATGTTGGAGCCGGACCGCCGCTCGACTTTCCCTGTGATCCAGGGATCGTAATCGAAATGAAATCAGTGCGGCCCTTTTTACCTTCGATGGTATTGGTCACAACTTGACGAGCGCCACGTACCTCCAAGAACTGTTTCACTCGTTCGCCCGTCACATGTGCGTCATCTAATAGCTCGAAAATATCAATAGTTTGCTTTAAAGACATAGCCAGCGTATTCCTTCCAACTGTTACTCATTCAAAACTATAAGAAATAACTGCTCTGCCGATCACACGTTCAACAGCTTGAAAGAGGGCCTGATCATACATACCTGCTCCTAAGATCAGGTGTTCTTTAGGCACACATACCAGCATGACGTCGTTCCCTTCTTGAATTTCGGCTGTTACCAGGGGGCGTCCAGTAATGCGATCAAACGTCATGATCAGATCAGGGAATGTGGCAATGCGCTTTCCATCCTGGTCGAGCGTCATATATTCATTCCAGAAGGTCATTTCAACACCACCAATAGTCACTGTGCCAACGTCAAAGCCGCCTTCCGACTTCAAGTTAACGTGATCAATCAATCCTTGGAAGAGGATTTCACCGCCTAGATACTTCATAGCAGCTTGAACGACAGCTTCGCCACCTTTGCTTTCATGCTCCAACATGACACTTCCTAACGCGATGGCTTGTCGAATAGCTCCCAGTGCACAATGTTCACGTGCGTATGCTACAGAAATTGGGTTACGCGCAACCGCAATCACGCCGCCAGCTTCAACTGCGGCATTGCGGATAAAAGTGGCACACGTCGTTAATGAGCCAGAGACAACGGCTTCCACATATTTTTCTGCTTTCCCACCTGCCGCTGCCTGGATAGAGAGGTAGTCGGTGCTCCGCTGTAAACCAATAGAACCCATAATGCCTGTAGGATGTGCACGTCCATTACAGGGCGCATCTACGCATGGAAGGGATAACATAGCTGCTTGAAACCAGCCATTCACCGTTGCGTTTCCACCATTTTCATTGGTAATCACACCGGCAATTTTTCTACCTATCCGTGCTTCCAGCAGTTCGATTGCACGCACATAGTGAGTAGGCTTCACATACCGCTGTTTCGCCGAAGGCGCTCCAACCAACCCCACTGTCACCAGTAACGCATCGTCAGGCAAATCTTCAAGAGGAATCAATTGAGGTATTCCAACATCGACAGCTAATTGCCCTAGCAGGGTCCCCTGATCCATCCAGCCTCCCCCTCCCCCACCCAATACGGCACCACCAAGTACAGCGGCTCTGACATCCTCATTGGTAATAGTATGTGAAGTCATCGTTCCACCTCGCTTTGCATTGGATAGTTTGTGCATGAAGTACACGCATCATTCAAGATCATTAGCACAGTAAAAGCTATGGACGTGCCTTTCCTACTGCAGCTTTCATCCATACGCTATGGATCAAACTAATTTGAATTAAGATATAGGACCATGAGGATTTAGTCTATGGAATTTAAACCAAAGTATAGGCACGCTATTTGGGCAACTGCACAAATGATGGAACAATGAACAGAATATAGTGCACAAAGCAAGCGTTAAGCCAAACAGTTGCACTACATCAACAATTGCAGACATACTGTATGTACAGCCCAAATCGGACACATAGTTACTTTATCCATCAATGACTATATACATTTTCCGAAACATCATTCCTACAATTTCTGCATAAAACTAGTTACCACTATTGCCTTTACTCTCCTCTATGTATACAATAGTATTTTCTATTTTTCCTTTATCTATATTATTACTTGTTATATATTACAATGCATATAAATTTATTCATAGCGATACTACGCACTTATTAGAATACTTATCACATGTGCCTTGTGTATATTCTACCTATATTTTGTTCTTTGCACTTGACAACATATGGAACATTGTAGTAAAAATCTCAGCAAGTCCTTACCATTTCTATTTATTTACCTCCGTAGGAACTTACACTTATACAGCAACCTTGCTCTCTGAGCATTCTTCTCAACAGAAGGAGCGTATTACCATGAGCAACCAAACAAAATCAGATGTCGACAGCACACAAGAGACAGTAGCAGACATTGGTCATGATGACTTCGCCCTGGCACGTGTTCCGCAATCGGAACGCTATTCTTGGTTTAGCGTCGCTGTACAACGTTTCGGTCAACTTTCCGCGTTATCGCAGTTTCTGTTAGGGGCTACCCTGGGCTTTGGTATGAATTTCTGGTCAGCCTTCTGGGCATTGACCCTGGGTGCTGTTATCCTGGAAGTTGTTGCCATCTTTACTGGCATTGCCGGACAACGTGAGGGCATGAGTACGTCAGTTCTCGCACGTTGGACCGGCTTTGGGCGCTATGGATCGAGCCTGATCGGTCTGGTGATTGCCATCAGCTTGATCGGCTGGTTCGGTATCCAGAATAGTGTTTTCGCCGAGGGGCTTCATTCACTCCTTGGTTTTCTTCCCATCTGGGGCTGGAGCATTGTAACCGGTCTGGCAGTCACGGCGATTGTGATGATCGGATTTCTCTCTATGACCTGGGCCGCCTATATTACTATTCCGGCCTTCTTACTCCTAGCAGGCTATTCTATTATCAACGCCCTTACGCACTACTCACTGGGACAGATGGTATCCTCACCTGCGCCTGGCGCTACTTTGAGTCTGGCTGCAGGCACAACAATCGTTGCTGGAGGTTTCATCGTAGGTACGGTCACAACACCTGATATGACACGCTACAACCGTTCAATCGGAGACGTAATCAAACAGACAGTGAT
This sequence comes from Ktedonobacteria bacterium brp13, assembly GCA_015099395.1. Classification (GTDB taxonomy): domain Bacteria; phylum Chloroflexota; class Ktedonobacteria; order Ktedonobacterales; family Ktedonobacteraceae; genus Dictyobacter. The sequence goes on from AP024096.1 coordinate 145,154, forward strand.
CGGTATTACGCTCGGTGAATATACCATCGGCCTGATTGGTGTTCTCCTGGCGCATGCGATGAGGACCTCGGACGTCATCACGATTGTAACGTCGACCAGTGGTGTTCTCGGGACAATTGTACTGGTCGCTGCGACAGTGAAGATTAACGACTGGAATCTTTATTCCCCTTCATTGGGCTTAGCCAATATTATTGATACAGTATTTGGTCGCCATGTCAATCGAGGGCTCATCACACTGATCGCCGGTATCATTGGCACGCTCCTTTCTGCTCTCGGTGTACTGCAACAGTTTACCAACTTCCTGACCATTCTGGGTATCACGATTCCGCCTGTGGCCGGTATCATGGTGGTGGATTACTTCATATTGCAACGCTCCCGCAAGGCGTTGGATGAAAGTGCTGCCAAAGGGATATTACCCACCTTCACCGAGTCCTGGAATCCGATGTCTATCGCGGTCTGGATTATCGCTTCGGTCATTGGTTATTTCGTAAACTGGGGCATTCCTGCTCTCAACTCACTGATCTGTTCCGCTGTATTGTATTACGTGGGCATGAAGATAGTCATGGCACTACAAACAAGCGGCAAAAAAAACATAGCACAAGAGGTCTCTAACGACCTTTAATCATCCTTTTCATTGTGCACACTCAAATTTCGCATATCCTACCCAGGAAACCCTATCTTCATCCTTATCTCAAAAAGAAGGAGTCATTGTATGCGTTATCGTCTTGGAATTGACATTGGAGGAACCAATACTGATGCAGCTATCCTCGATGAAAACAACCAGGTCGTAGCGAAAGGCAAGACGCCAGTTACCGCAGATGTGATTACTGGCATCAAACAAATCGTTGGCCAGGTTCTGGCGCAAGCACAGTTGAATCCGCAGGATATCACTCATGCTATGCTTGGAACCACACAGGTCACCAATGCCATCATTGAACGCAAAGGCCTGGCACGAGTCGGCATTCTGCGTCTGGGGGCTCCAGCGACAAAAGCAGTTCCCCCATTGATTGGCTGGCCACAAGATTTACGCAACTGTGTAGAAGGACCCAGCGCTATTCTGCCAGGCGGCGTTCAGTACGATGGTCGCCCGATTACACCGTTCGATCCGGATGCCGTCAGGCGTATGGTCGAAGAAGCCAGAGACCAGGTACAGGGATTGGCTATCACTTCTGTTTTCTCAGCAGTACGAAACGATGATGAGTTGGCAGCCGCCGCAATAGTTTCGGAGCTTGTTCCAGCAGGCACTCCGATTTCTCTCTCTCATGAAATTGGGAGTCTCGGCTTTCTTGAACGAGAAAACGCGACGATTTTGAATGCATCGGTTGCGCCAGTTGCACACCGCGTCACGCAGGCATTCAGAGGAGCCCTCGAACAACTTGGTATCCATGCACAATTCTTCCTCTCACAAAATGATGGTACACTGATGTCCCTCGAATATGCACTGCAATATCCTATTCTAACTATTGCCTGTGGTCCTACGAACAGCATTCGCGGCGCAGCATTTCTCTCAGGACTCAGCGATGCCATCGTGATTGATATTGGTGGCACATCGACCGATGTTGGGGTACTGATCTCCGGTTTCCCACGTGAATCAGCAGCCGCAGTTGAGATTGGCGGCGTACGCACAAACTTCCGGATGCCGGATCTGGTCTCCATCGGGCTGGGAGGCGGCTCGATTATCCGTACTGATGAGAGTGCGAATGGCAAGACCGTACGTATCGGGCCTGATAGCGTTGGCTATGCTGTCGTTACCGAAGCGTTGTGCTTTGGCGGGCAGACGTTAACAATGACCGATGTAACCGTGGCACGCGGCATGGCACAACTCGGAAATTCGGCTGCTATTGCTACCCCACAAGCTATTCTTGATGAAGCTTTCCGCCTGAGTGTCGCTATGACCGAAGAGGCCGTTGACCGCATGAAAACCAGTGCCAGTGAGGTGCCAGTCATCGCCGTTGGTGGTGGAAGCATTCTGCTACCAGATACACTCGCCGGGGTCTCAAAGGTGTATAAACCAGAGCACTATGAGGTCGCAAATGCCATTGGTGCTGCGATCGCGCAGGTATCTGGCACCGTTGATCACGTCTATACCATGGGGAACCGTACACGTGAGGATGTCCTGCAAGAAGCACGCGAGGCGGCATTTAACGAAGCAATACGCGCGGGCGCTGACCCAGATAGCCTGGAGATAATTGAGATCGAAGAGGTACCTCTGGCGTACCTACCAGGCAATGCGGTACGTATACGCGTCAAGGCCGCTGGCCGACTCAAAAGCTACTAGTAAGAGAGGAAAGCATGCGTCAGATCACAGCACAAGACTTAGAATACTTATCCGTGGGAGCCGCCATTCTTGGTGCAGGCGGTGGTGGTGATCCCTTCATCGGCAAATTGATGGCTCAACGTGCAATTGAAGAACAGGGTCCGGTCACATTACTTGATCCCGATGATCTTGAGGATGATGCACTGGTCCTACCATCGGCTATGATGGGAGCACCAACGGTCACTCTGGAAAAAATACCGGAAGGGCTGGAAATCGTACGTGCATTCCGTGCCGAAGAGCATCACCTGGGCATGAAAGTCACAGCGACCTCTCCAATCGAGTGTGGTGGCATCAACTCGCAGATTCCATTTCTCCTGGCAGCACATGCCCGCATCCCAGTCGTAGATGGTGATGGTATGGGACGTGCCTTCCCAGAACTACAGATGGAAACCTTCCATGTGTATGGTTTATCCGGTTCACCCGCAGTCGTTGCCGACGAATTGGGTTCAATCGTGACGCTTGAGACACCTAACAACCATCATCTGGAATGGCTAGCACGTGGTGTGACGATACGTATGGGCGGTCAGTCCTTGCTTGTTGATTATCCTATGTCCGGAGCAGACTTCAAGCGCACAGCTGTCCATCGAACCATATCTATGGGTATCAAGATCGGTGAAGCTGTCACCAATGCCCATGCCAACGGTCAACACCCCATTGATGCGATTTGTGCTTCAACACAAGATACCATCTATGGACGTGGAGTTGTTCTGTTCCGTGGCAAAATTGCGGATGTCGAACGCCGCACACGTGAAGGCTTCGCCTTTGGCCGTGCAACACTGCAAGGTATGGGAGAATCACAGGGGAGCGAGATGGCGATCGAATTTCAGAACGAAAATCTGGTCGCTATCAAAGATGGACAGGTCATCGCCAGCGTGCCCGATATCATTTGCCTGCTCGATAACGAAATGGCGACGGCGATTACCAATGAGCGTGTCCGCTATGGACAACGAGTCGTTGTTGTCGCGATTCCTACACCTGAGATTATGCGTACGGAGGCTGCTTTGGAGGTCTGGGGACCAAAGGCCTTTGGCTATGATATTCCCTTCACACCTCTCGAAAAGCACTTTGCAGAATACTATCGACGCTATGGTGTCTTGCCTGATAAAGAAAAATATCTACAAGGTTAAGAACAGTATATAGGCTGTTTCTTCGGATATGTCAGAACTGAGAACATGGGGTAGTGTTGCAAAAAAATTTGAGCTGAGAAAATGGAGCTGGCAAGAGTACACTACTCCTCTCTCTTGCCCTCAGCCTGATTGAGCGAGCACATGCAGACGACCTTCAACATCTCCCTGTCATTATAAACCTCGCTTCCTGGGCTGAAAAACATCAGGCATTGGAAGAATGGCTGAGGGAAAAGTAATATTGTGATGCTACAGGTACAAGGCAACCCGTTGCGGTTATATGTTAATGAGATGCCGCTTGTCAAAATCCAGGGTGAGAGTAATAGCCTGAAGTCTGCCGGGTTGGTTGTCCTGGCGCAGACCACATCTCAAGGCAACCAACGACTCAGGAGAACCATATTGCGCTTCAGCATAGAGCAGAGGATGAAGCTCATAGACAGAGTTCAGATACGTGCCGGGAAGGCCATATGGCTCACCCTCATTGAGATTACCCCTCAAGCCAAGACGTCCATTCGAAAGGGCAAACAGAGATTCCGTTTGCGCTAAAAGCTCAAGGTGAAAGGCTTTTTCAGTGATACTCCATTATTCATCTACCTGAAAGGAGGGATGTTCAATCATCGTTATTTCTCCTAAAAAATAGACATTCTTATAGAAGAAGAAAAAGTATTCAATGCAACAAGCAATCGGAAAAGATAGATCCGGGTCAAGGACAAAGCGATTGCGAAATGTGAGATGCGCTTTGTTCAAAACTCATGCTTGCACGATGTTCCTATAAAGGACACGTTGAACGCGTGGTTGACTGATACTCTATTTCCTTCTGAAGATGAACAAATACAGGTACAGAGTACACGTTCCTACAACTTCACTCCAAAATTGGTATAGACATCTTGACATACATACCTTGAGTAAGTTATGCTCTTCATTAGAAGTATAGTAATATTTTACGGTCTTACAAATTATCAGGCGATCTTTAGGGCAGGGAGGCACTTTAGAGTATCGCCAGGTACTTCGTTGTTTCTTTTTCATTGTGCGATAGCAACAATGAGAAGTTCTACATTCCTACTTTCTTTCTTAAGGCTGTAGCCATAGTCATTCATCCATCCATACATACATGGATACGTTCTGCCACTTCATGTACCGATACTTCCCTGGAAAAACAAAACATTCAATTGTTCCCTAGGAGTTATCTATGCCAAAAGCGAAGTTACTACCGTTAGGAGTAGCATTCGGACTACTCTTTCTGAGTATTGCAGGTATTGTTTACGGCCCACTCAGTGCTGTACATGGCGCGCCACAAGCGCCACAAGCCACGAATATCACAACACCCTCCAATATTCAGGTAACCGCTACCGGATCACAGTCAATTACACTTTCATGGTCAGCTTCGACCGATAGTTCGGGAACGGGTGATGTTCCGGCCTACTATGTCTATAACAATTCCAACATTGTAGCTACCTCAATGGGTACGAATGTTACTGTCAGCTCACTGCTCTCCGCTACTAGCTATACGTTCTCCATTCAGGCCTATGACAAAGACGGCAATACCTCAGCACAGAGTGCTGCTGTTTCGGCAAGCACCCAGGCAGCAAGTGCGCCTCCCTATCAGAAGATTGCCTACTTTGATCAGTGGGGCATCTATGGTAATGCCTACTATCCATCGAATATCGTTTCATCGGGAGCGGCATCTCAACTGACAACGATTATCTACGACTTTGAGAATATCGATCCGACCAATCTCACTTGTTTTGAAGCGATCAAGGCATCTGATTCGACCAATGAGAGCGACCCGAATGCGGGCGATGGAGCGGGCGACGCCTTTGCCGATTATCAAAAGAGTTATACCTCTAATACGGTCGACGGTACTTCAGATTCGTGGAGTCAGCCGATTAAGGGGAATTTCAATCAACTGCGCGAGCTGAAGGCGAAATACCCTAATCTCAAAATTTTGCTTTCTATCGGCGGCTGGACCTACTCTAAATACTTTTCAGATGTAGCTGCCTCCTCATCCTCACGACAGAAATTCGTGAGTTCTTGTATTACGATGTTCCTCAAAGGGAATCTGCCAACCAATATCAGTGGAGATGCCTCGGGTGGTTCTGCGGCAGCGGCGGGCCTCTTCGATGGCTTCGACATTGACTGGGAATATCCAGGAGTGCTGGGGCACACTGGAAACCATTATGGCACCCAGGATGAAACAAACTACACCTTGTTACTGCAGGAGTTCCGCACAGAGTTGGACAGCTATGGGCAAAGTATCGGCAAACACTTTCAACTTACTGCGGCGGTCCCGTCTGGCCAGGACAAAATCTCTCACATTCAGACCAATCTGATAGGCAACTATCTGGACTATGCTGATGCCATGACCTACGATATGCATGGTGCCTGGGACAGCAACGGGCCGACCAATCTCCAGGACCCCTTGCATGATTCACCGAATGATCCATCCGCGACTATTCCTCCCGGCGGTGAGAAATACTCCATCGACACAACATTCAAAGCCTGGACAACTGGTCTACCTGATTATGGTATTCCTGGTGGCTTCCCGGTCAATAAATTAGTCATGGGCTTTCCTTTCTATTATCGTGGCTGGACAGGCGTCCCAGCGGGAAGCAATCACGGTCTCTACCAAACGGCAACTGGACCATCGGCCGCCTTCCCCTATAGCCAGACTGCAGGAATAGTGGACTACAAAGAATTGGTTACAGCGGGATTGGTTGGCAATGCCAATGACAATTTCTTCGATCCTACGACGCAGGCATCCTGGCTCTACGACGGTAACAATTTCTATACCGGAGATGCACCACAATCCATCGCCGCTAAAACCGCTTACATCAAGAGCAAAGGGATGGCTGGCGCCATGATGTTCTCGCTGGACGGCGATGATGCCAAGGGGACCCTACTCAGTGCAATCGCTAATGGTTTAACTGGTAGCAGTGGCCCACCACCAACGCCAACACCCACTCCTTCACCAACACAAACACCAACTCCGTCGCCAACGCCTGTTACGACGCCGACACCTACGCCGTCACCAACGCCTGTTACGACGCCAACGCCAACACCTACGCCATCACCAACGCCTGTTACGACGCCGACACCCCCACCTGGTGGAAATCTGGTTACCAATTCAGGCTTCGAGACCGGCACGTTGAGTGGCTGGACATGCGACACTGGCGACACGGTGGTCACCAGTCCTGTACATAGTGGAGGATATGCACTACAGGTATCTCCCACGAATTCGACAACGGGTCAATGCACTCAGACCATCGCAGTGCAGCCAAACCACACCTATACACTCAAGGCATATGTACAGGGAAATTATATCTACATCGGTGCAAATGGATACAGCAGCAATTGGACCAATAGCAGCAGCTATACCCCTCTCAGTGTGTCATTCACCACCGGTGCTTCAACGACCAGTGTTACCATCTATGTTCATGGCTGGTATGGTCAGAGCAATGATAACGTAGACGACGTTTCCTTAAGTTGACTATCTGAAATAGATTAGCGAGAAATTGACTATCTGACGAGGAGTCACTACTCCTACGCCCACGAAGACAAAGCACTGGCTTACCGCTTACACGCTGATCGCCAGGACAAGGGCATGTAGCGCTGGTTTGCGCCACATGCCCTTGTCCTGGCGATTATATCCGCAAGAAGATTGACCAGGAACAGTTGAAGACCCTGCTCTCATATTTCGACGCGAGCATAACATACGGATTTCGCTTACCCAACACAACCTACTGCATTTTCCATAAATTGCGGTAGAATGAGATTTAGCATGAAGGACGAGCAAGCAATAGGTTCTTGTATCGAAATACGTCTCCCTGCCATCATGGACACCGTTGCCGCTCAATTGCAAGCCAAACAATCTCTACCTATCAGAGTGAAGCAAATTGGGAAGAAATGAATCGTTCGGTTTGAAATAGCCTTGAATGTTTGTCTCGGTTTATTCATTATTTGGAGGTCACTTTCCATGGTTGATTATCAATCAATCTCGATTGTTGCTGCCACTGAAGCAGCAATGCCAGAAATTGTTGAGCTTTTTCTGAAGCAACAGACGCGCCAGCATGTGCAAAACCCCTCTCTTCGCAAGGAGCGTTCACGTACAGACATTGAAATGGCGCTGAGAGTATACCAAAATGAAGAGGCTATTATGGCACTGGATAGAGAGGGTCGTGTTCGCAGCTATGCTCAGCCTTCAGTATGGGAACTGAATGCTACAAGCATCTTGTTCTCGTTCCTCTCTGCTCGCAATGGGATCGTGCAGAACCTGATACTCCCTGATCCTGCGGACAAGGATGCAGCGATCGTGTCTGCTGCGCTGTTGACAGCCCTCGACTCTTTCTGGCGGAAGAGCGGTACATCAGGTGACCTTATTCGTTGGCCGAGCAGCGATAACTGTAAATGGTGGGATGAAGTGCTTGATGAACAGCGTTTCCAGCTCGACAGCATGTGTGCATTTCGCCCACTCCAGCCTTTTTTCGTATCTCAACTCACTATCCCTTCTCTAGACATACGTGCCGCAAAGCAGGACGATGAGGAAGCCCTCGTCGCGCTCTTTCAGGAAGAGTTACACTTTCATGAACGATACACACCATTCGTACGCCGTAGTGATCAAGGAGTAAATGCCTTTCGGAGAGCCCTCGGTCGCGCATGGAAAAACGAAGAGTTAGAAGAAGGTGCTCCACTCGTGCTGGTAGCAGAGCGAGCAGGCAGGATCGTCGCTATGGTAGAGAGTACACTGCTCACTATTTCTTCATATGATCAACCTGGATTTACACCACCAGGTCGCTATTGTTGTCTCGACAATATGTGCGTGCATCAGGATTTTAGAGGACAAGGAATCGGGCGATTGCTTCTTCAAACTCTTGAAGAAGTGATTACCTCGTTTCATTTCGATCTGGAGGGATATATGTTGTGGTTTAACCCTGCCAATCCAAGTGCCACACAATTCTGGCCACGTGTTGGTTTCCAACCACTCTGGACAACGTATCAGCGACTTCATGGCAAAGATAGTTAGGCAGAAGACGGCAGCATCTGTGCTAAGAGCAAGCACAAAGTCGAGCTGGTAGAGACGCTTCAATCAATTGGACGTCAACATGATGATTTCCCCAAAATATGACTATAGGACGTTCAAGGGCAGACAGAAAAGACAGACACGCTCCTCGGTTGCGAGACGGCCATCTGCGCACCATCATCACCCCGACACTCCCACCTCTGATGGCCGTCTCGCAACCGAGGAAACGCATATCGCCAGAGCTCACGAAATATTAGCGCACGATGGTCATCATTTTCGCGCACCTGCCCTGCAGCTAGAAGGAAAAAATCACCAGCTTATTGCACCTTACCACGGGCGGCAATGGACCAGATAGCCTCAATTTTCCCTTTACGATGCGCGTAATAGGTATCAAAAAGGTTAATAGTTGTGTCACAATGGCTTGGAATAAGTTCAAGACGGTCTCCGACCTTTAGAACCTGTTCCATTCCACGCGCAGCAACCTCCTGCGTCCATTCTAATAACCCATGCTCATCACCAAACGGTTGATAATATAATCCATCTCGATCCTTTGGTTCCGCCATTCCACTCTCAATCGAGAGCGACTTTAAACCAGCATCAATGATCGCACGATAAGGGGCAGGACGACTCAATATCGTAGAGACGACAGTGAGTGCTGGCGTATACACTGGACCAAGGACTCGGCGATAATGGGCATCGATAAAAAGAAACGAGCCAGGCTGTACTTCTGTGACCTCCGGATAACTCGCACATAGCTCTACAGTACCGGTTCCCCCAGTAGTAACAATTTCAAGGGGAAAACCAGCCTCACGCAAAAGCCTCACGGTCGAGGTCAGTGCTCGCATAGATTGGCGACACATACGTTCACGCTCGTCGGAATCAGCAATAAGCTGCACATGACCCTGGTAACCTTGTATACCGCGCAGACGCAAACAGCGGAACTGCCTCAACTGTTGGGCAAATGACACAGCAACCTCTCCGGGTTCGATACCACAACGATGCTGCCCTACATCTATCTCAATAAGAATATCAAGTGGCTTCTGTACGAGTTGAAATGCCTGATCCAGAGCAGCTGCACCATCTAGGCTATCCACAACAACTTTTATCTGTGGATGCTGCTCTACCAGCTGCACAAGTCTGTTGATTTTTGGTTGCCCCACAACTTCGCTGGTAATGAGCAGATCTTCAATACCAGCCTGGGCCATGACTTCAGCCTCACTGACTTTCGAGACGCAACCACCAATAGCGCCTGCGGCCAGGAGGATTTGCGCAATCTCTGGACATTTGGCGGTCTTTAAGTGTGGCCTGAGCTGAACATGGCTTCTATGCAAACGCTCTTGCAATAGCGCGATGTTATGCTCCATCAGGTCTAAATCGACCAGTAGCGACGGAGTATCGAGTACAGCAAGCTCATCTCCAATACGTGGCTGATACATACAACATGCCTCCGTTAGGAGTTTTCAATTGTGTTCATCAAACATACTATCCACAATGCCAGTAGTATTTATATGACTCGTACGCATACGTTCTTTGTTGGTTTGCTATAATTATACAATCAAAGCTCATCAAACGTTTGAGCTCTTTAACATGGGAGCGGGAAGTCCCACCCCGTTTGAGGAGGTGGGATAAAAGCGACCCGCGCCCACCTTTCTAATTTCCCTGGCATTCCGTAAAGGAGTGCCTGCCTCTCTCAATTCGGTACAAGCGACAAGCGTTATCTGCCCAAAACTTGCATTGGGCTTCAGGCGAGAGGTGGCCGGTCAACTCTCGCAGAGTTTCGTACCAGCGGCGGTAGGTTGACGCGAGCAAAACGACTGGCCAGTCTCCCCCGAACATGACGCGGTCTTCGCCAAAGGTTTCGAGTACTGCCTGGACATAGGGAGCCAGATCTGCTGCTTTCCAGGATTGATGGTCGGCTTCAGTGACCAGCCCGCTGATTTTACACTGCACATTGGGCAGGGCTGCCAACTCATCCAGATGTTTGCGCCAGGGATCCAGTTCTCCGTGTTTGATGTCTGGTTTGCCGATGTGATCCAGCACAAACGCGGTCTCTGGACACTGGCGCACCAGCTCGATGACGCCGGGCAACTGCCGGTGGTGGATGCAGATATCGAAGGATAAACCATATTCGGCCAGCATCTGCACACCCTGGATAAATATCGTTTGGAGGCAAAAATCGAGGGACTCGGCCTGGAGATTGCGGCGAATCCCTTTGATGCGCGAGCTCAGTTTCACCAGCGTTTCCAGGTGAGAGCGGACTGCTGTGCCTTGCTCCAGCGGAGCAGCAGCGACAATGGCCTGGATGCGCGGATCTTGGGCGATCCAGCGTGCCTCAAGCAGCGCCTCCTCCGGCTCGACTGCAACTTCTACATAGACCAGAGCTGCGATGGGAATATTCTGGGTCCATTGCTCATATTCCTCCAGGCCATATGATCGGTTGAGCAGGGGGACATCAGCCAGCCAGGGCATGCTGAATTGCTCCGGGTTCCAGAGATGAACATGGCTATCGACAATGGGCAGATCAAGCATCGATGCTTCCTTTCTTTTTACGCTCTGTTCGCAGCCTGTTTAAGATTGGAAGATGGTTTCCAGTTCTTGCCACAATTCCTCTGGAATCTGCTGCGGTGCCAGAGCTACCGTTGCGGCGAGACGTTCCACGCGGCTGATGCCGATAACTGTTGAGACAATACGGGGATCGCGGAGCGAGAATTGCAATGCGGCGGCTGCCAATGGCACATCATACCGAGCACAGGCAGCTTCCATCTGGCGTGCCTGGCGCAGCATAGCCTCTGGCGCTTCCCCGTACATATACCGGGGATAGGCACCTGGCCCTTTCGCTAACATCCCACTGCCATAGGGAGCCGCATTCACCGCTGCGACGTTGTGACGCTGGCAGACATCCCAGAACGGTTCGGCTTCGCGATTGAGCAGGGTGTAGCGGTTATGAGAGATGGCTGCTTCAAACAGATCTGTTTCAACAAACTGTGTCATCAAATCAATGGGGCCACCCGCAACCCCGAGATGGGCAATCAGACCTTCTTTTTGACATTGCATCAGAGCCTCGACCGGACCACCTGGCTGCATGGCTTCCGCGAAAGAAATATGCTCGGGGTCATGGAGATAGACCAGTGGCAATCGGTCCAGACCCAGCAAACGCAGGCTCCGCTCAACGCTGCGGCACATCTGGGTGCCGGTAAATTCTCCAGTCTGCAGATCGCGATCGGCCTTGGTCGCCAGCACAAAGCCAGGAGGCAACCCGCCCAGTTCGCGGATAACCAGGCCCAGTCGCCTTTCACTTTCGCCATCGCCATAAGAGGCTGCCGTATCGAGAAAATTGATGGGACCGGCAAAAATGGCGCGGATCGTTTCCAGGGCTTGCTCCTCGCCAACCTCGTAGGTGAAGGTTTCCGGCATGTTGCCAAGGGGAGCGCAGCCAATGCTAAGTGATGTCACCTGCAGGCCTGTTGTCCCTAACGTACGCAGTACGAACGGTCCCGAAAAATCCGTGGGGGCTGTCATGATTTTTATCCTTTTATTGCTTGTTCGCTGAAGTAATGACAAAAACCTGGAGTGTTCGAGGGCCATTCTGAGCGATACCGAGCCTGCACCCGGTCAGCACCCCCTCACTCGCGTCCAATGCATCGTACGAGAAAGGCGGATCGTCATGGAGCAGCATGATATTCGTTGGCAGCCACTCCTATTTTTCAGCAACCGCTTTCCGAAAGAGATCCCCACTTGCGAGAGAGCGCATGTCCACTTCGCCCCCCCATGTAACAGAACTAAAATCAAATAGTTCCTATTTGGCAGTCCAACCCCCATCAATGACCAGAGGTGAGCCTGTAACAAACGCGGCTTCATCCGAGGCAAGATAGAGGGCGGCACGGGCAATCTCGTCGGGACGACCCATGCGTCCAACGGGTTGGCGGGCATGGAGTTTCTGGCGCTCTTCGTCTTCGTGCCCGGCAAAGTTGCGGGCAAGATACCCTTCGACAAACGGCGTATGCACCGTGCCAGGACAGATGGCATTGCAGCGAATCCCCTGTGTGGCATAGTCGATGGCGATCGAACGAGTGAGCGCCAGCACAGCCCCTTTACTCGCACCATAGGGCAGGCGGCGATCGACCGCGATCATTCCAGCTACGGAGGCTATGTTAATAATCACCCCGCCCGCCGGAGACTGGGCCAGCATCTGGCGCACCCCCTCGCGCGCGCAGAGGAAGACTCCCCGGGCATTCACGCGCATGACCCGCTCCCAGTCCTCTACGCTGGTCTCTAGCAGATTGCCCACGTGACTCACACCCGCGTTATTGACCAGAACATCGAGACGTCCCTTTGCCGAGACGACGCCCCGTATGGCTGTCTGAACCTGAGCCTCGTCCGCTACATCGAAGGCGAGAGCAGTTGCCAGGCCATCTTTTTCTTGAATGGAAGCAGCTACGCGGCTCGCAGCCTCAAGCTGAATATCCCCAAGAAAGACATGCGCGCCTTGCTCTGCATAGACGCGGGCGATTGCTTCCCCAATTCCAGAACCGGCACCCGTGATCAAGGCAACCTTGCCATCTAAGCTGAACATAGATATTTCCTCCAAATGATATCGGGTTAATCAGTATGAAACACTTCTTGCATGACAGCCCACCACTCACCCTCATCCCGCGTCTCCAGTGGCTCCTGCATTGGGTCCGTGAACGTCCACCACTCGCGCGTTTTCGGATCCGCCGCCATTTTTGCCATATCCGCAGCGAAGTCTTCGCCGATGTATTCCATATAGGCAAAGAGCAGCGCGCCATGGCGGAAAATAGAATAATTCCGAATATTACAGGCATGAATCATCGCGAGCACTTCAGGCCAGACTGTTGCATGAATGCGCTCGTAGGCTTCAATGCGTTCCGGTTTGACCCCAATGACCTGTCCAATCCGGCGCATTCTCAACTCCTTTCCTGCATCCACGCGGCCCCGGTCGGGTAGGTATAGGTTGCGATCGACTCGGGGAGCATGGTCGCGCTATAGCCTGGCGCTTGCGGTGGCAGATAGTGTGCATTCTTGATGACCAGGGGATTGACAAAATGTTCATGCAGATAGGCCGAATACTCAATCATGCGGGAGTCCAGGGAGGCGCTGACGCTGATATAGTCAAAGATCGAGAGATGCTGGACATACTCGCACAGACCGACACCACCCGCGTGCGGGCAAACCGGCACGCCGAATTTGGCAGCCAACAGCAGGATCGCCAGGATCTCATTGACGCCGCCCACGCGGCAGGCATCGATCTGGCAGATACCAATGGCATTGGCCTGGAAGAGTTGTTTAAAGATGATACGATTCTGAACATGCTCACCGGTCGCGACTCGAATCGGCGCGACCGCGCGTGCGATAGCCGCGTGGCCGAGAATATCGTCCGGGCTGGTCGGTTCCTCGATCCATAGGGGGGAGAACTCTGCCAGGCCCGCCATCTGCTCAATCGCCGTTCCCACATCCCACACCTGGTTTGCATCCATCATCATAATGCGCTCTGGCCCGATCTCCTCGCGCATAACATGAGCGCGCCGGATATCTTCCTCTAGTCCCAACCCGACTTTCAGTTTGAAATGGGTCCAGCCACTGGCCAGTCCTTCGCGGCAGAGCTGGCGCATACGCTCATCGCTGTAGCCCGACCAGCCGGCAGCCGTGGTGTAAGCTGGATAACCGTGTTCCAGCATCTCCGCAACGCGCGTGGCTTTGGTTGATTCATTGTGGCGTAACAACTCCAGAGCCTCATCGGGGGTGAGTGCATCGTTGATATAACGGAAGTCGATACAGGCCACAATCTGCTCGGGACTCATATCTGCCAGCAGCTTCCAGAGCGGTTTGCCTTCTATCTTGGCCCACAGATCCCAGACAGCATTGACGACCGCGCCGGTTGCCAGGTGGATCGCGCCCTTTTCGGGTCCAATCCAGCGCAACTGGCTGTCGCCGGTGAGATGGTGCCAGAAACCGGCCATGTTGGCCGTGAAAGATTCCAGGGTGCGCCCGACTACGAGTGGAGCCAGGGCATTGATCGCGGCCACGCACACTTCGTTTCCCCGTCCAATCGTAAAGGTGAGTCCGTGTCCTGCCAGACCTGCCGGATGGTCGGTTTCGAGGATAACATACGCCGCCGAGTAGTCCGGGGTCGGATTCATCGCGTCTGAGCCATCAAGGGTACGCGAGGTCGGAAAGCGGATATCGTAGGTTTTGAGATTGAGAATCGTCGTAGCCAAATAAGATCCTCCTTATATTTACCAGACTATGGTCTCAATTTATGCATTCGAGGCTTCATCGCCTAAAATAAGACGTTTTGCTTCCTGACGATACGCCTCCACAACCGATTCAACATGAGCCTTCGCAGCTCGCGCTGCTTCCTCGGGATCTCCATTTTTGATGGCCAGGAAGATGGCTTCGTGTTCTTCAGCAGAAGCGAGCATAGAGCCAGGGGAACGACCAATAACGAGCTTGAGCGCCCAACTTTGCAATTTCAGCACATTCTTGATGGTCTCGAGAAAAAAGGGATTATGTGTCGCCTGGGCAACAGCCACATGAAAAGCTCTATCGCTTTCCAGAAACGGCTCCCACAAGCCGGCAGCAGCGTTCTCTTTGTTCTGGATGAGAATGCGTTCCAGTTCCCGCAGTTCCGAAACAGCCAGGCTCTGGGTAGCCAGCCGTGCAGTGATCATTTCTTGCTCGCTGCGAAAGGCGAAAAGCGCGACGATATTCTCTGGCTCGACAATCATAGTTTGTTCGATAACGAGCTGAATCCCACTTTCTGGTTGTGCAGTGACATATAAGCCAAAACCCCGGCGTGCTCCAACAATGCCCATGGTCATAAGCGACTTGATCGCCTCGCGCACAACGCCTCGACTGACCCCCATTTGCGTGGCCAGCTCCTGTTCGGTGGAGAGGCGATCGTTTGGCTTCAGCCCCAATGTGGTAATCAGTTCGATGATTTTTTCAGCAATCACTTTGTATTGCGGCTGGTATGTGCTCGCCGATGCATGAACACCAGTTGAATTGGTCTTTGCCTGCACGCCTTTCCTCCACTTTTTTCTCTGCTTCACCAGAGTAAAACGCTGCCTCAGGGATAGCTTTCCCAGGCATAAGTATAACATATTGTGAGGTTTTGTCAATAGAGCGCAAAGTAAGTACGACTTATTTTGGCTGCGTAAACCATTAACAAATCGGACTATTTATATGCTATATTCGGTTCATTAAATACAAGTTCTCCCGTTAAAACATGCTAAAAACAAAGAAACAGCTAAAATTATCGCTCAGTACGCAGGTTATTTTGCACTCTTCCTGCAGTAAAAGTTAGACTTATTAGTAATTTGTGACGGATACAAATAGTATTTACAGCAGATATTTTTCTGCATTCTTGAGCTTCCTTGGCGCTTGTGATGGATAAACCTCTTGTTACCCAGGTGCGTTTAGTTGGTCAGATGAAGCAGACATATTTTTTTAAAAAGGAGGAAGGTTAGTAAGCTTAATTGTGGCACTACCCAATGAGGGGCGTACTGCCTGGGAGACCTTCCAACGCTATCACAGACGGTGATAATGATACTCCATGTCGGTTATTTGACTGGAATAACCGGAAAACCGTGAGGAAAGGCATCTTTCACAGTTAAGAGACGCAATATAGCCATCGTAACTCGGTCAGCAGGGGAACCAGATCGTGGTCAACGAGCCAGTGCATATCCAACCCAAGGACACAATTCATTTGCTTGGTTACGAGGGTGGTCCATTGCCGTGGAGTCAGCAGCATGATTCACTGGTGATTACTATCCCTCCAGCCGCTCAACAAAGTGACCAGTATGCCTGGGTATTCAAAATCGCCTGGAGCTAGGCAAACGTTGTCGCGAGCTAAAACAAGGAGAGAGTGGACCCGTAGAACTCAGGTGACACGGGTTCGCTCTTTTGACAACTTCACCCTTTAATACCCGAACGAGCAACTCCTTCCATAATGTAACGCTGAAGAAAGAAGAAGAGAATCACCAGCGGAACAATGGACACAGCCACACCCATAAACAGTTCGGGGATATTAATCGTCTGGGCGGTGATAAAGGTCGAGAGCACCACCTGTACCGTCCACGACGAGGGATCTTGACCGATCACCAGAGGCCAGAGGAACGAATTCCAACTGCTGATAAACGAAATCACTCCCAGCGCGACCAGTATCGGAACCGAGTTAGGTAGCAGCAGGCGCCAGTAGACGCCGAAGTAGCCCAGACCGTCGACACGGCCAGCATCCTCCAGTTCATGGGGAAAGTTCAAATAGAACTGGCGAAAGAGGAAGCAGGCAAAACCACTGAAGAGATCAGGGACTATAATTCCTTGAAGGGTGCTGACCCAGCCAAGATCACTGACAACCATATACTTGGGGATAAAAGTCACTGCTCCTGGCACCATCATGGTCAGAAGCACCAGAAAAAAGATCGGTTGACTCCAGCGCGAAGGAATGCGGGCCAGGCCATAGCCAGCCATCGAAGCAAACAAGAGTTGGCCTGCGGTCGTCAATGTTGCGATCAGTGCTGAGTTCATCAGGCCAGTAGCCATCGGAGCCATCAAATCGTTAAAGAGCGTATTCAGATTGTCCCATTGCGGATCCTGGGCCCACCAGTGCCAATTGAACGAGGTAACCTCCAGTTGGGTCATCAACGCATTGCGTACAATGAGATAAAATGGGATCAAAAAGAGCAATGCACATACCATCAAACTGATATAGATAAAAGCAGTTTGGATAGAGTATGAACGGAGATGCTTGCGGAACCTACGCTTGAGAGAGGTTCCAGTAGACATGGAAGTTGGATGTTTTGAGTCCTCATTCATCATTTTATCCTTTCTCAATCTCTCAGCGGCCTATTCAAGTGAGCGGCCGAAGCCAAAGAGACGGCCTTGTAGCAGCGTAAAGAGTATAATGATCGCCGTCAGGATAAACGAGCCGGCATCGGCGTGCCCAAAGTCCTGTTGCTGAAAGCCCACCACATAGAGATACCAGAGCGGTGTCCGTACAGAGATAATTCCGGTGCCCAACATAATATTGTAGAACTCATCAAAGGCCTGGAAGGCTGCAACCAGAAGCAGAAGCAGGCAAGCGATCGAGGTATTGCGCAACAGAGGAAACGTAATATAGCGAAACCGTTTCCAGCCCGAGGATATGCCATCAACCTGCGCTGCTTCATAAAGGGTCTGGGGAATCTCCTGCAGGCCGGCCAGGAAGATAATCATATAGAAGCCAAGCTGGAGCCAGAGACGAACCGTGACCAGTACCACCCAGTACCAGGGCGGATTGGGACTGCCCAACCAGGAGATCGGCGCTGCCCCAAACAGGCCGATGACCATATTCATCAGGCCAAAAGGCAGGCCGTTAAACAGACTCAGACGCCAGATGATGGAAGCCGCGACGTAGGAGACAGCGGTTGGCAGAAAGAACACCGAGCGGAAAAAACCACGCATTTTGCGCACGGAATTGACTAGCAGGGCCAGCCCCAACGCCAGCACAAAGGTGAGCGGCACAATAAAGAGCGCGAAGACGACAAATGTGACGAGAGCTTGCTGAAACTCGGGATCGAGCAGCATTGTGCGATAGTTATCGAGGCCGACAAAGGCCGTCGGGAAGATCGTGGCATGTGCCTGACTTACGCTGAGCACCAGGCCCCACAGAATGGGAATATAGACAAAAACGAGCAGACCGAGCAGCAGGGGTCCAACCATGGCCCAGAAGGCAAGCGAACGGCGCAGATGCGGAGCACGTCGCCAGAAGGATAAAATGGTGGGACGAGTAGGGCGCGTTTCCTGGACGGTCTTGGAAGTACTCACGCTCATCTTTTTCCTCTCCGAAACAGTGCACGTATGCACAAAAAACAGAAGTTGAAGCAGTGGTTGTTGGGCCGAAGTAAGGGGTCTGCCGAACCAGGGGAGTAGGTCAGCTACCGATCTCAGTTGTTCATGGTCATCTTCGGCCCCAACAACCTCTGCTCCAAGAGAACCTCAGAGCGCTTTAGCTGAGCAGCTGTTGCAACTCGGTCGTGCACTTCTGCTCTGCCTTGGCCACTTCTGAGGCCGCATCGGCGCCATTCTTCACAATATTGCTGGCAGCATCAGTCAACGCCGTAACCATCACGCTATCGAAGAGCGGCGGGATAGTCCGCCCATAGGAGTTGAGAAGATTGACAGCATCGGCAGCAGGGCCGTTTTGCAGCTTGGTTGCTTTGGCTGCAACGCTTTTGCGCGAAGGCACATGGAAGCCATAGTCCAGACAAAAGTCCTGCTGGACGGCAGTGTTGTCGATCCAGAGCGACTTGACCAGGGCTTTGGACTCGGCGATGTGCTTGCTTTTCGCGCAGACCATCTCGGCAAAGCCACCCCAGGGAACAGTCGGCTTACCACTGGTCCCCTGGGCCGGCCAGGGAAGAATGCCGAAGTCATTGCCCAGCGCCTTGATGACGGTGGGCATCGCCCAGATGCCACACCATTGGATCGCGGTCAGGCCATTGATGATGGCGGAGGGGTCTAACCAGTCAGTCGGTGCGCCAATCAGGGTTGCGCTCGAGGTCGCAACCTCGTGCAGCTTCTCAAACGCAGCCACCACTTCCGGGGTATTGAAAGCGATCTTGTTATTGGCCATCAGATCGCCACCGGCGGCGTAGACCGGTAGTTGATAGTTACTGCTGCCTCCATCGTTGCCCAGGAAAAGGCCCTTCGTCTTGGAAGTCGTCAACTTCTTGCCTGCCTCCAGGAGGGCATCCATACTGGTCAAAGTAGTGGGATCAATGCCAGCCTGGGAGAGCAGACTCTTGCGATAATAAAAGAACTCGGTATCGTCGAACATCTTTACGCCATAGATTTTGCCATCAACAGTGAAGGAGGCAAGGTTGACCGGGTTGAAGTCTGATTTGATATCTGGAGGATAGAGGTCGTCGAGCGGCTCTAACAGGCCCTGCTTGACCCAGTTATCATTGAACTCGTAGTGCTCAAAGACATCCGGGGGATTGCTGCTGAGCATAGCGGTGCTCAACTTGGTCGCGTAGTCGCCGGGCACCCAGGTGATCTTGACATTGGCCGATGAGGATTTGGTGTAGCCTGCGGCGTACCTTAAGACCGCCTGCTGAGTGCCGGTCTCACCATACTCATGATACCACTGCTGCAAGGTAATCTGGTTGCCGCCTGAACCTGTGCCGCCGCAGGCTGCCAGCAAGTTGCCGCCAACGGCCAGGGCACCCGCTGCTCCTGCGGTATGGAGAAAGCGACGACGATTTATCCTGTTGAGAGCATACTTTGTTTGTGTGTCCATGGAGAATCTTTCAACCTTTCTGCATCAATGCAAATAAACAAATCAATGTAAATAGCTCGGGCCTTCGCCATGAAAGCCTCGCCTGCAAGAAGTGCCTCACCGCTCCGCCTGCAATTATCAACAAACAAGGTGGTCGAGCGGTCAAGCTGTTCTCCTATTGAGAGCATAGAAGCGCTCCCCTGAGAGTCTTAGCCAACTTCCGCCAGGACACTGAAAGAAATACTGAACCAAGCCACTCCTTTCTCTGTGGATTATGGGTGCATCGGGAGCACAAAAAAGCGGTGAAGAACCAGGGCAGCAGCACCGCGCGCCCAGCTTTCGTAGCCAACAAGCGGCTCAACCAGCAGACGCAGATCTTTTCCTAACAAGGAGAACGAATTCTGTCGCAGAACCGCTTCCATTGACTGGAACATCGCCTGATCGACAAAAGCGCCTTCGCCCGTCAGCACGATACATTCAGGGTTAAGGACATTGACCAGGTTGGCCAGGGCAATACCTAGCAGCTCGCCACTATGCTGAAAAGCCTGCGCAGCCAGCTCATCTCCCCTCGCAGTTCGCTCAAGTAATTCATGAACCATGCGCGCCTCGGACCGTACAGCCTGATCCGAGGTGCTATTGAGAGTTATATTGATAGGAATATTTTCTTTGTAGTTGCGCTCATAATAGTTGGCAATGATGCCGCGAAAGGAGACATACTCCTCCAGGCAGCCGCGTTTGCCGCACTCGCAGCACCGGCCACCTGGAACGGCTATCATATGGCCAAACTCACCGGCCCCACCTGTCGCGCCACGATAGACCGCGCCGTTGAACACCAGCCCCAGGCCCACACCGCGCCCCAGAACGACCGTAAAAAAATCCTCATAGCTACTGCCCCAGCCAAAGAGCTTCTCGTAGGTCGTAATACAACTTACATCATTATCGATCATCACGGGCAGCCCCAGACGTTGGCTCAACGGTTCGGCCAGTTCAATATTGTGCCAGTCCAGATTCCAGGAGTCGACGCAGATGCCGCTTTTGGCGTCAATATAGCCTGAGAGCGCACAGCCAAGCCCGATAACTAGATCTTTATCGACCCCGGATTGTGACAGCAGATCGTTCGTCATCTCTACAATTTGCTCTATAGCCTGTGCACTCCGATGTTTAAGCGAGCGATCCCAATGGAGCGAAAAGACCACATCGCCACGCAAGTCGACAACTACCCCGATACTTTCAAACCCCCTCACCATCAGACCAAGGGCAAAACCACCCTCGGGGCGCAGATCCAGCAACGTCGCCTTGCGTCCTCCCGTTGATTCCGCCGGACCACTCTCCAGGACAAAATTCCGTGTGGTCAATTCGCCGGTCAGGCCAATCACCGTAGCCAGGCTCAGACCCGAAAGTGCTGCCAGCTGTGGACGCGAGATCGGCGCATTCAGCCGGATTAGATTCAGCAAACGATTCTGATTGATCGCGCGGATCAACTTGCGATCAGCCGGCGCGGATTTCCCTTGCATCGTTTTATTTGCCCTACAAACTTTCTTTAATGATTAAAGTTAAGCAGAGTATACCTGCGAACGGAACCGCATGTCAAGCCCTCAATGCTCTGAATTCTCAACGACTCTAACGACTCACCCGTTCTTTCCACCTCACCTAGAATAAACGAAACGGGCAAAAAGAGAGAGAGGGATGAAAAAAGACGACTTTTCTACCGCCTTGAGGGTAGTAAGGTTCTCCTTGACAAGCAAACTCTTTCTCAGTATTATTAGTTTAATCAGTGATTAAACTAACTGATCGCTGCGAAGGGAGAGGAACATGGAACCTCTTCTCACTTGCCACCACAAGGAGGTAGTATCGCGATGTCTCAACGTCAGAGAATCATCCCCCGCCCATTCTTCGTTCTCACGGTTTCCCTCTTATTTGGCAGCCTGTTGCTCGTTGCAATCGGGCAGCAAGGTAAGACGAACGTAGCCCACGCGGCGACGAACGTAGCCCCCGCGGCAGTGAATGATCTGGGCCAGAAGCCGTACATGGGCTGGAGCAGTTGGAGCTTAGAGTCTACCGCAGCGAGCGGGTATGGGACGAAATGGCTAACCGAAGCTCACGTCAAAGCACAGGCTGATATAGTTCATCAAAAATTACAGAAGAGTGGATATCAGTATATCAACATTGATGCTGGCTGGTGGATGGATTTTAACTGGAATCCTACCTACGATGTCTATGGGCGTCCAGCTCCTTATCCCGGCCGTTTTCCGGACGGAATAGCAAATGTGGCAAATTATGTGCATAGCGAAGGGCTAAAGCTGGGAATTTATTACGCCGTAGGATTAGATATCCCCGCCTATAATGCAAACTACCCTATTTATGGCACAAGCTGTCATGTACAAGATATCGCTGTCAAGCCGCTAACAAGAACTAATGGTTGGCAGGGGTCCTATGCCATCGATTATAGCAATCCATGCGCCCAGGCCTATATTAACTCGATTGCCGATGAATTTGCGAACTGGGGAGTCGATTTCATGAAGTTGGATGGAGTCACACCGGGTTCGTTCATAAATGGTGCCAGCACCTCGGACAATCGTCCGGACGTCAAAGCCTGGTCGCAAGCGCTACTTCAGACGGGGAGGCCGATTCAGTTGGTCATCTCCTGGTCGCTGGATCACGATTTTGCCAGTACCTGGCAGCAGTATTCCAACGGCTGGCGCATCGATACCGATGTCGAATGCTACTGTAACACGCTGGTAACCTGGAATAACTCGGTCAAACAGCGCTTCACCGACGTTGTGCCCTGGATCGCTGATGCCAAACCTGGTGGTTGGAACAACCTGGATTCGCTGGATGTGGGTGCTAGTAGCATGGATGGGCTGAGCAATGATGAGAGACAGACCTATACAACCCTCTGGGCCATCGAGGCCGCTCCTCTCTATACCGGGGATGACCTGACAAAGCTGGATAGCTACGGCCTTTCCCTGCTCACCAACCCAGATGTCATCGCCATTGATCAAGCAGGCAATCCAGCCAGGCCGGTTACGCAATCCAGCAATCAGCAGGTTTGGTATGCTAGAAATGCGGATGGAAGCTATACAGTCGCGCTCTTTAATCTCGATAGCAATGCCGCGACGGTCACAGCAAACTGGAGCGATCTAGGCTTTGTAGGCAAGGCCCATGTGCGCAATGTCTGGACTCACGGGCAATTGGGTCAGTTTGACACCAATTTCAGTGCATCCTTGCCTGCCCATGGGTCTATGCTCCTCAATGTACAACCAGAGCCTGGCAGACCAGCCCCACCGCAGCCCACAGGCAACAACATCTCCTACGAAGCGGAGGCATCAACGAATACCATTGGCGGATCCGCATCCGTATACAACTGCTCGGTCTGTTCTGGAGGCAAGAAGGTCGGCTATCTGGGTGGCGGCAGCGGCATTCTCCAGTTTAACAATGTGACTGAAGCCAGCGCTGGTATCTACACCCTGACGATTTATTACCTTGACGGAGATGCTGGGAGACCGATCTACCTCAGTTTCAATGGAGGCACAGGGGTACTGATCGATTTCCATGGCAATGGTAACTGGAATAGCGTGCAGTCGATGCAAATCCCGGTTCAACTGCAAGCCGGGAACAACACCATCAAGTTTTACGACCCTACAGACTGGTCACCCGACATTGATCGGATTGTTGTCTAATCTTGTTCTCCTAACAAGAAAGACATAAATCACTTCAGAATTGATAGCCGAGGTAGATTGAGGAGGAAAAGCTGTCAGAAACGGTTGCTCTTGTCCGAGACACAAGAGCAGCCGTTTCTGCTCGTAAAAGTTCGAGACACGACTGGCCGACCTGTTTGCGAACTTGACGAAAACTAACGGAAGCTATTGGAATCGTATATCAGAAGGAGTCGATAGGCATGCATCAGACACAGACAACACATGTCACACCAGGCAACAACCCCCTGAAGTTATGGTATCGTCAACCCGCCGAACAGTGGCTAGAAGCGCTCCCAGTGGGCAATGGACGCCTGGGGGCGATGATCCATGGCGGCATCACAGAGGAGGTACTGCAACTCAATGAAGATTCGCTTTGGTCGGGCGAGCCATATGATACCAATAATTATGCAGCGGCCCAGCACCTTGAAGAATTGCGCCAACTGGTATTTGAGCGCAAGTATGTGAAGGCAGAAGAGGTCGCCAAGCTGATGCAGGGACCACGCAATCAAGCATATGAGCCGCTTGGTTATCTGCGTCTCACATTCCAACATAGCGCGACGACCAGTACGTATCGCCGCGAACTTGATTTGCGCAACGCTTGCAGCGAAGTACGCTACACCAGCGATGGTACGACGTTTACCCGTACCACTTTTAGCTCAGCTGTCGATAATGTGCTGGTCATGCGCTTAGAGAGTGACCAACCAGGAACACTCTCGTTTGTGGCGGCACTGGATAGCGAACTGCATGCAAGTATGGTGGCACGTGCTAAAAATCGTATTGCTCTACACGGTCGTTGTCCCGAACATGTACCCGTACCTGATGAAGAACGGATTCGTCCAGTAACGTACGACGACCGTCCAGATGGCAAAAATATGCGCTTCGAGGCTCAGTTACATGTTGTGCTGGATGGGGGGCAATCCGAGATAAATACCAACGGTTCATTGAGTGTTCGTAATGCGAACTCAGCAACTTTGCTGTTAGTCGCTGCCACAAGTTATAACGGTTTCGATAAGAGTCCTAGCCAGAACGTCCCTGATCTGGAGGGAATCTGCTCTGCACATCTCGACGATGCACTCCAGAAGAGCTACACACAACTGCGTGATGCCCATATCAGCGATTATCAGCATTTGTTTCAGCGACTGGAACTTGATCTTGGCGCTGATCCACATGTTGAGCAGCCGACAGATGAGCGTCTGGAGGCTGTACGTAAAGGGGGCAGTGATGAGCAACTGATCGTTCTCTATTTTCAGTATGGACGCTACCTCCTTATTGCAAGTTCACGTCCAGGGACGCAGCCCGCGAATCTGCAAGGTATCTGGAACAAAGACGTACGACCCGCATGGTATAGCAACTGGACGACAAATATCAACACGGAGATGAACTACTGGCTTGCTGAGACCTGTAACCTGTCAGAGTGTCATGAGCCATTGTTTGATTTTATCGCTGATCTCAGCGTGAATGGTACGAAAACTGCGCAGGTTTATTATCGCTGTCAGGGCTGGACCGCACACCATAACGCTGATGTGTGGCGTATGACGTCGCCGGATAATGGTTCTCCCAAATGGGCAAACTGGCCGTTGAGTGGCGCGTGGCTCTGTCAGCACCTCTGGGAGCACTATGCGTTCACAGGAGATCGAGATTTTCTCGCACAACGTGCCTATCCGCTCATGAAAGGAGCCGCCCTATTCATGCTGGACTTTCTGGTTGAGCATGACGGGTGGCTGCTGACTAATCCTTCCACTTCTCCTGAGAATGTCTTCCTGACCGAGGACGGTGAAGAGGGCACCGTCAGTGCTGGTTCGACGATGGATATGGCCCTCATCCGTGAACTGTTTACTAATTGCATCGAGGCCAGTCGTCTACTGAACATCGATACGGATTTCGCTAGCGTCCTGGAAAGCAAGCGAGCCAAACTGTTACCGCCGCGCATCGGTAAGTATGGACAGTTGCAGGAGTGGAACGAGGACGTTGAAGAACAAGAGCCAGGGCATCGTCATATGTCACACCTGTATGGGCTGTATCCGGGTGATCAAATCACGTCCGAAAAGACGCCAGAGCTATTTCAGGCGGTACGCAAGTCGCTAGAGCGCAGGCTCGAACATGGCAGTGGCCATACCGGTTGGAGCCGCGCCTGGGTCATCGCGCTATGGGCACGGCTGGGTGAAGGTGACTTAGCCCACGATAATATGGTCCAACTGCTCGCCGGTTCTACCTCGGCCAACCTATTTGATCTGCTTGATCTGTCTCTGCCGCTCATTTTCCAGATCGATGGCAACTTCGGAGCCACCGCTGCTATCGCCGAGATGCTGGTGCAGAGCCATGCTGGCGAGCTTGCGATCCTGCCTGCCCTACCGCAGGCCTGGAAGCATGGATCAGTACGCGGTTTACGGGCACGTGGTGGCCTTGAAGTCGATGTGGCGTGGAACAATGGACATGCCATATCAGTTGTCCTGCGCGCACAACAAGATGGACACTATCGGCTCCGTCTCCCTCAGGGTCAGCAGCCAGTGGTGGTAACAGACCAGAACGGTCAAAGCGCTGCATGGAGTAATGAGCATGACCGCATCGTCCTGGCTGTGCATAATGGGAAGAGCTATACTTTGAGTTTTTGCTGATGATTAAAACTGCGAAATTGAAAGTGATCCTACCCCGGATTGGTGGAGGGGTGAAACCTTAGTAGTCCATCCACTAATTACTCACTTTGGGCAGGCAAACAATGCCAAAATTCCTGAGAAATATTAAACAGGTAACATATAATAATATGGTAGAACAAACACACAGAAAGGACTACACTATTTCCATGCCTTCACCAGACAACATTATAACTGAAAATATCATAACGACAAAAAAAGCAACCGCTACAGATACTGGTATTTATAAACATCCAACGCAACAGTACTGGATACTCAACACCGAAAAGAGCAGCTATACGCTGGGTATCAGCCGCGACGGCCTGGTACTGCAAACGTATTGGGGTCCTCGACTCTTGACGCTAGAGGATATCCCTGAGCCTCCGCTCAGGATGGAGCGCGCCGCTCAAGATCCTGATCCAAGCAATATGCCAGAGGAATATCCAGGCTATGGTGGTCTACGCTATCGTGAGATCGCAGCCCAGGTAACCTGCGCAGATGGGACTCGTGATCTGGACCTACGCTTTGTCGAGGCTGACATTGTAGTCCCTACAAACTTGCCAGAGCTGCATATCACGCTACAAGACGCCTCCTATCCATTACAGGTCACGCTCAAATATCAACTGGATAGCACCAACGATCTGATTATCCGACGCGCAACCTTCTCCAACCAGGGAGAGGAAACAATCAACCTGGAACGCGTCTACTCTGCCACATGGCACCTGCCACGTCAGTTTGCAACACGCCGCCTGACCACCCTGGCCGGTCACTGGGGAGGTGAGACCCGTGTGCAACAGCGCCCTATCGTCGCTGGAACTGTCCAGATGGAATCACGCAAAGGTATCACCAGCGGCAACGCCTATCCCTGGTTTGCTCTTGATACCCAGGCCAGCGAAGAGCAAGGTGAGGTCTATTTTGGCACCCTCGCCTGGAGTGGTAGCTGGAAAATCAATATCAGTACCAATATTATGGGCGCGACCATCGTCAATGGTGGTATCAACGAACACGACTTCGCATGGACGCTAGAGGCAGGCGCAAGCTTTGAGACACCCGCGTTTATCGCTGGCTTCGCCAACGAAGGCATGAATGGTATCCGCCAACGGCTGCATCGCTATACACGCCAGCATGTATTGCCACATCCCCAGGTCGAGAAACCACGACCAGTCCTCTATAACTCATGGGAGGCAACCTTTTTCGATGTCACAGAAGCAGGACAGAGTGAGCTAGCCAAACATGCAGCCCGCCTGGGCGTAGAGCTCTTTGTCGTCGACGATGGCTGGTTCCCTGCGCGTGTGAACGACCATGCAGGACTAGGTGATTGGCGCGTCGATCCACAAAAGTTTCCCCATGGCTTAAAGCCACTCATCGACAACGTCCATGCCCTCGGAATGGAATTTGGCATCTGGGTCGAGCCTGAAATGACCAACGCCGATAGCGATCTTTATCGCACCCATCCCGACTGGATCTACCACTTCCCCAAACGCACACGCCACGAAGCGCGTAACCAGCTTGTCCTCAACCTTGGACGCAGCGATGTGCAGGAATATCTCATTGATGCACTGGATAAGCTCATCGGAGAGAACGAAGTCAGCTACATTAAATGGGATATGAACAGGCCCATCTCAGAGCCAGGCTGGCCCGAATATAGCGGCGCTCATCACGATGCCCGTGAGATCTGGGTACGCCACGTCCTGGGTGTCTACCATATCATGGACACGTTACGCGAGCGTCATCCTGCCCTGAGTATTGAATCGTGTGCCAGTGGCGGCTTTAGAGCAGATCTGGGTATTCTAGAACGCACCGATCAGGTCTGGAGCAGCGACAATACCCATCCTGATGCCCGCCTCTTCATCCAGGAAGGCATCTCATACATCCTACCGGGTCGTACTATGGGTAACTGGGTCACAGATACCCCGGCCGATAGACAGATGAACGAAATTCCGCTACGCTACCGCTTCCACGTCGCCATGATGGGGATGCTGGGTATCGGAGGTCACCTCTCACACTGGAGCGAGGCCGACATGGACGAAGCGGCACGCTGGATAGCGGTCTACAAGCAGATTCGCCACATTGTTCAGGATGGAGAGCAACACTGGCTCATCTCACCCAGTAGCAATGATGGAAACCTTGCCGCAGTCGAATGCCTCAACGCAGACCATAGCGAAGCCGTTGTCCTGGCATTCCGCCGTAGCAATCCTTTCTGGGAGCCACTACCCCGATTACGCATCTACAATCTGCTCGCAGAGGCCCAATATACAGTGCAGGAACTGGGCCATGACAACGCTACATCAGTAGCAATGTCCGGCGCAGCATTAATGGGTCGAGGCATCGAACTACCATTTAGTACAAGCTCCTATGAGAGTTGTTTGCTTCACATCAAACGCAGCTAACTTCATACCATATGGAAACGATGGAGCCATTTTTTAATACGTACGCAATCACTCAATAATCCCCCTGCCGATACGTGGCAGGGGGATTATCGTTCCTAACCAACGTGCGTTATCGCTGGCGAGACCAAACACTGGCGATCAGCGCTGGACGCGGATGCTTGAGAAAAGAGTATCCCCGCTTCCGCCTCAAAAAAATATTTCGCTTGTTTTATTGTCCAAGCTCGTAAGGTAGTTTTGCCTGCTATCTGAGAGAAAAGCATCCAATCACAGCAATGTATTGACAATCGAAAATTTACATGTTATTCTTGAAGGGATGACATCGCTGTCATCCCTGTGTTGGATACTTCCCGACATATTGTGACATGAACTATAAAGACGGACAACAGGCTGACCTGTTGAACGTACTTCACGTTCCTCATGGCTTTGCACGAACTGGACATCACCCCAGATATACAGCAGAAAAAAATGAAACAGAGTGCTTTAAGCTGCACCAATTCGCGTGCCTGCATGAAGGTAGCGTTGTTGCACGCGAAAGACAAGGAGGTCACTGATATGAGACGTCGTACTATGATTGGTTTGCTCGGTGGTACCATCCTCGGTATAGCCGCTTCACCTTCTCTGGTTGCTTATGCCCATGAAGATAGCAGTTCACGGGCCAGTGCATCGTATGATGCGATGCAAAAGTATTTCTACGAACAGGATGGTTCCCACCTGTACCACGAACAGTATCCGGTCGCAACGGGCGATAACCCCTATTCCTATGAATGGCCTTTTTCACAGGCCCATACAGCGACGCTTGATCTCGCAAATCTTCCTGGCGATGCTGGCAGCTTCTATCGCACTGCCTTACAGGATCGCTGGCTGGGTCAGGAACGCCACTGGAATACGACCGGCGCGACTGGATTACCCGGCTATGATTCGTATCCACGCCCACCTTACGGCAATGGTGGCGACAAATTCTACGATGACAATGAGTGGGTAGGATTGGCCTGCATCCAGCGCGATAAAACAATCGGCGATCAGATAGCCCTCGAACGGGCAAAACAAATTTTCGCGCTGGTTGTCTCCGGTTGGGATACGGACCCGACGCATCCTGCACCCGGTGGGGTCTTCTGGACCCAGGCCTCCTGGAGCCATGATCGTAATACGGTCTCAAATATGCCCGGCGCTGAACTGGGCTTACGGCTGTATCAACTGACTGGTAACCAGTATTATTTCGATTGGGCGCAGAAGATGTACGACTGGACCAATACGTATCTCCTCGCACCCAACGGCCTGTACTGGGACCATATTGATCTGGCTGGCACTATCGAGAAAACACAGTGGAGTTATAATCAGGGGGTACCGGTAGGTGTGAATGTGCTTTTCTATCAGGTAACGGGCGACACAATATATTTACAGCGCGCACAAAATATTGCCAACGCCGCCCTGGACTACTATGGAACGGGCAATAACCTCTATCAACAGCCTCCCTACTTCAATTCGATCTTCTTCAAAAATCTGCTTCTTCTCCAGTCGGTAGATCATAATCAACGTTATGTCAGAGCAATGCAAAACTATGCGGACCAGGTATGGCAGACATCACGTGATTCGGCGACCGGTCTCTTCCACTTCAATGGCTCGTCATCCACGCAAATGATTGAGCAAGCGGCAATGACTCAGATCTACGCGGTCCTTTCGTGGAGTCCTGAGCAATATCGCATTCTCTATTAATTTACCGTTAAAGTCGGTATAGCTTCTATACAGATAATAGAAACTATATCAGTTCTACCAGGTTTCATCTTCAAAGCTCATTATGCATGCTCTGAAGATGAAACAACGCTGTCATGGATGGCCAGCACTCTTTTTCTTCGCTTCTGTGCTGTAACATAGCAGGTTACAACGTGAAGAAACACTCCCGCTACCTTCCCCTGCTCGCTCCGATCTTCACCTGCGTATTGCTTTTCTGGAAGGAGGCTATTAGCTGGGATATCGTGCGGGAACATTATACACGCCCCGGAGGCAACTCACCGGAGCCACGCACAACGATGTACGTAGGCATGACAAGCTGTTGAAGCGGTAACTCGGTCCTGGACAAGCGCGCAAACAGTACCTCTGCGGCTTTCCTCCCTATATCCATTGGATCATGCGCCACTACCGTCACAGGCACCGGCAGCATATCGGCCAGGTCAAAATCGTCAAAACCAACGAATGCCGGTTGACACGCACAGTCATGCAGAGCGCGCAGTACCGCGATACTGATACGATTGCTCGTCGCAAAGATAGCCGTAGGCGGATGTGGCAAAGCCATCAGCACCCGTGTAGCCTGCTGCGCGCGCTGAGCATCATCGCAGTTAGAATAGATCAATGCTTCGTCGCAGGCAATGCCATGTGCTGTCAGCGTCTCATAGTATCCCGCGAAACGCTCAGCTCCTGTATAAACGCGCGGATCACCCTGGATCACTGCGATACGGCGATGTCCGTAGGAGAGCAAATGCTCAATGGCTTTGCGCGCCCCGCCGCGATTATCAAGGACAATGGTATCCGTTTGGAGATGAATAGGCGGACGATCAAGAAAGATTACAGGGGTCCCCAGGCGCAATTCCGTCGACAAGTAGGAATGATCATAGCCTGCGGGAACAACGCATAATCCTTCCACTCGCCTGCGTAACAAAGCATTGACCAGTTCCCGCTCACGCAGTGGATTTTCCTCCGAATTGCTGATGATCAACATATAGTTATACGCCTGGGCCACCTTTTCCAGTCCGCGCGCGATACTTGAGTAGAATGGATTCGCAATATCTTCAATGACAAGGCCGATTGTCGAGGAGGTCTGGCCTTGCCGCAGGCTGCGCGCGATATCATTGCGCCGAAAACCAAGCTGCGCGATCGCCTGGTGCACCCGTTCCCGCGTCCGTTCATCCACACGTGGCTCGTTATTCACTACGCGTGACACGGTTTTGAGGCTCACGCTGGCAGCATTGGCAACATCCTGCATGGTAGGACGCACAGATGGGAGATCGTCGGGTTCATCAATGGAGGACACTGGTGTAGACATAACGTTATTTCCCTCGACTGCTACTTTAGAAAGAAAGAGTAGCAACTAATGATACATTCTATTAGCATATATTATAATACATTCTACTAGCATACATTATCAGAAAACACCTACAAATCAGCCAATCCTCTTTATCCGACATCGACAAATAAAAATGTTTATGCTAATCTTATGAC
Organism: Ktedonobacteria bacterium brp13; assembly: GCA_015099395.1. Taxonomy (GTDB): domain Bacteria; phylum Chloroflexota; class Ktedonobacteria; order Ktedonobacterales; family Ktedonobacteraceae; genus Dictyobacter. Next base: position 176,821 of record AP024096.1, read on the forward strand.
AACGATGTCATGATCCTATTCTCTCACGACTGACCGAAATATGCAAGCAGGAGAGAGCAGTCGTTAACGTCCGTTTTTCGCGGGTTGAGTACACGAAGAGAGGATTTTCTCCTGGACGAGAGGCTGTGATTGGCTACCTGTTTATCCTCCCATCAATCATTGGTTTTCTTGTTTTTGTACTGTATCCGCTTATTGCTACCTTTTACTATTCTTTGACCGGGTGGAATGGCATTACCGATCCCGTCCCGTCTTTATAGGTGTGAAAAATTTTGTATGCCTGTTCACGAATGATCCGTCTTTTGTATTCTCCTTGCAAGCGACCCTGTTCTACACCCTGCTCAGTGTGCCAACAAGTGCATGGCTTGGAAGTTATCAGATGGCGATCATGACCTTCACGGTAACGTGCAATGACTATCTTAATCCGCTCGTCTACCTGTATACCGATTCAAAGTGGACGCTGTCTCTGGACATGGCCTCGTTCGCAGGTGCCGCAACCACGCCCTGGAACCAGTATATGGCGACGAACATTTTATATATGCTCCCACCACTGGTGGTCTTCTTTTTCGCACAACGCTACTTTGTGCAAGGTCTGAGCGCACTCAATACGTCCGCCAGCAAGTAGCACCAGCGCAACAACGTTTCTCGTTCGCTAGCATATGTTGTCCGTTATGACAACGCTGTCCTGGTCGCTCACTGGACAAAGATGCACAGGTTCTGATTATACAAGGGGTACAAATGTACGTGGATGCCATTTAAAATGGCTATGTGACGCCTGCACCATACTCCTCAACCGGCTCAAATCCCTATGCTGATAACTCACAGAGCGCCTTTAACTCGGGCCAGGTGCCGATGCTCTACCAGGGTCAGTGGTTCGCGCCAACGTTTATGAGCTCGAATCTAAAGTTCCAGTACGGCTTTGCCCCGGTGCCTGGGAAGCAGTACTGCCGCAGTCCCCGGTCGCTCCGGCCGCGTATGTGCCATCATCAGATCCCTACTTTACTACGCTGAAGAATGACAAGCTGACGTCCGTCGCTGATAGTAAAGCTTCCATCCCGATGATCCCTGGCAATTTACCCGCTCATGGTTCGCATGGGCAAACAGCCTGTGCGCGAAGTTTATCTATGGCATGGCGCAGGAATAATGCTCTGATCATCTTCCTGTGACGGGCCGCCTGCGGTGGCAGGAGGAGAAGAGGCGCAGCCCTCGCTTCCTGACTTTTCACATGAATTTTGATAAAAGCAGAATCTTCTAGCAAAACTGCCGGAAGACTCTGCTTTCTTCGCTTGTTGTTAACGCATATCGAACAAAGAGCATAACCACTCTTACTATTGCGGAATGGCCATGATCTCGTCCAGGTTCAGGTAATTACTATTACCCTGTGAGCTATCGTACGCGAGCGTAACGACATTATCCCCGGCGTTGGATGAGATGGCATTGGCGGTCACCCTCGCGAAGAACTGGTAGTGTGTACCAGCGCAGGTTGGCTGGTGGATCGGCAAAGGCATGAAAGACAAGGAAAATTACTTTTTCTCTAGTATTTCTCCTGCAATACCCGATACTTTGCACTTCATGACAGCTTCCGTGTGCGATGACAGCTTCCATAGCGCTGGGCCTGATTATGACTGATTCGTGACGGAAAATGCGCCCCTCTCCCAGCAATGTCGGATACACGAGAAGCAGAAAGCAGAAAGCAGAAAGCAGATCGCATGACGATAGATATGAGAAAAGACCGTCACGTCCTGCTGAGTAACCTGCGGTCGAGTCACCAATGTAGCAAAGGGACCGTGTTATAGTCGTAGATCAACACGGCGTCGGAAGCAGGCAAGTAATGGTGAAAAGAAACGTTTGAGTCATGCAAGAACAGTTGAAACAACAGCCTATTCCTCTCAAGGTGTACCGGGCGGATCAGCGTTTAATGATTGCTGCTCCGATGCCTGGCTTGGAACCCGAGAATATTGTGGTCGAAGTCACCGCCGACGGGAACGTGTTTCTTCATGGGGAACTACGCGGCAGATTAAAAGAGGTCTACGAAAAAGTGAAGGAACAGATATCGCTCTATACAGTCAAGCTTCTCGGACGAAAGGAAGTCGCAAAAGGAAAGGAAGCGCCCGGTGGTGCTCAAAGTCTTGGCCTCGATTGCTAAGTTGAGGAGGAAGTGCCATGACAAAGCAGAAAGTGATGGTAGCCCTGAAGCGCGTCTATGACGAGTCAGCACCTGACGATGGCACGCGTGTGTTGGTAGAGCGGCTCTGGCCGCGTGGGCTTTCCAAAGAGCGTGTACATATCGATCTCTGGTTGAAGGAGATCGCGCCCAGTCGCGAATTGCGTATCTGGTTTGGCCATGATCCCGAGAAATTTGCGGAGTTTCGCCGCCGCTACGAAGCCGAATTAGCCTCGCAGGCGGGGCAGGCAGCGCTGACGAAACTGCGTGAACAAGCTCGGCAGGGACCGGTGACCCTGGTGTTCGCTACACGCGATACGGAGCATTCTAATGCCACTGTGCTGCGCGACCTGCTGCTCCTGGACGCGTAACTAGCACGAGAATGTGCCGGATGATATTGAACTCATCGCGATGTTTGCGCAGGAAGAAAAATGGTACGGATACACAGGTTGCCATGTAGACCAGAATGATTGACAATGTGAGCACAGTACCCAGGAACGCAAAGCCCAGGGTTGTACCATAGATAACGCCCGGCAGGAGCGGGCCCTAATACTAATCATTGGAATGGCACAATCAACAAATAAGCCAGGTCAAACACCCAACCGGTCAACCAGCCAATACGAAAACCTATCGACTCGCTGACGTACGTAAAATATCCACTGGCAGAGGGTAGATGTCTGGCTAATGTGCCGATATTTACGGACATACCAGGCTCCTTCTCATAAATACTTGAAAAAGTAACGTCTACGACTTAAGGCTGCTTACGTATCGCACGCAAACTCGAGGTTGCTTACGTATCGTTCGCAAAGAATAATTACATGACAATTTTTAATAAGTAGACGCTGCTAAGGGCCAGTCAGGTGGGGAAGTTATAACACAACAATAGTATAGAGCACTGAAGCGCATCAAGCAAGGGCTGAGGTGTGAATGACAATGATAAGCATAGACAAAGTGCACATAAAAACACGTTGTCCCTGCTTATCAGTCCAGACTCCAGGTTACGAAAAGATGCTGAGCGGCAAGAGAGCGGCCACCAGCCAGTTTGGCATATCTACAACTTCACACAGTTTTAAATCAACCGCCACGCTACATAACATGTAAGCATCGTTGCGCGACAGGCCATACGTGCTTACAAGATGACTGATCATATGGCGCACCGCATTGCGCGTCGCCTCTGGTAAATCGGGTCCAATACCATCAGTCCCATAGTAAGGAGCGGTATTTGTCCGAACAGTCAGAGGGCCGCCAGTCAGAAACTGTGGCTCCTGTACCCGTATGTCTTTACGAACAGTCAGGCGCACACTGGCATGCATAGGAACCTCAATAGCACAGCCGCACACCTCACCATCGCCCTGAGCCGCATGACCATCGCCCATCGAGTACAGCGCACCCGGCACCTCAACGGGCAAATAAATATGTGCCCCTTTGGTCAGATGTTTGGTATCCATATTGCCGCCGTGACGATAAGGAGGAATCGTCGAATGCGGACCTGGAGCTGCGGGAGCCAGACCAATCTCACCGCAGAAAGGAGCCAGTGGAATACGAATACCAGGAGCAAACTCGGCCCAACCATCGGCACCGCCTTCAATTTGCCAGATCTTTAAGGCGGGCTCAGTAAACTCATCCGCTAGCAATCCAAAGCCAGGAATCACAGCGGTCCAGCCCCACTTATCCGGCTGTAGGTCCACGATCTCAACCTCCAGCGTATCGCCGGGCTCAGCCCCTTCCACATAAATAGGACCATTCACGTGATCAACCAGATCAAAGTCAAGCCGGGCGACATCCTCAACAGTGCTGGTGGGGCCAAACTGACCGCCAGCAGAATCGAGCAGATCAAACTCTACCAGCTCACCAGATTGAATAGTATCAATAGGCTTTACGTTATGATCCCAAAACGCATGCCGCTGATTGCGGTGTACATGGATAGTTCTTCCAGTCTTCTGTACATTTGCCATAAATATTTCCAGTCATCCTTTCCGCGCAATTCTTGCTCTAACTCTACTATATTACAACCAGCTGCTTTATTCTAGAGTAGTTGATTTTGCTCAAAAAGACAAGGCAGCTTATACGGCCCACAGGGCTGTTGCAAAGTTATCTTCGCCTCAAGCAATCAAACGAGTGAGAGCTTTATCGAGATGATAGGCAAAATCGTGGATTTTGACCAGCCATTCCATCTCAAACCTTGACTTTCGGGCAAATATAGATTATCATTCATTTATCTTGTTTTCGGAGGTATCATTCATCATGCGATTATTCACAGCTAAGGTGTTGCTAAGCTAAGTGAGCGGTGTCTACAAATAAACAAGGTCGTTTTATGCGAGTCATCACTATGATTTCGCTTTTATAAGTGCGACCATACTCTTTCTTAGATAGGCTACAGATCTGTATTCCTCTCTTCTGTAGACTTCTTTTTCGCTCTTCACAACCAACCCACTTACTACTTATCCGAAAACCTGCGTGTGCGAGCACTAGCGACGCCAGTCGCGTTGGGTTTCGGAATAAGCTCTTAGCCTCGTAGGGCTACTCTTGCTTGCCTGCTCATCGCATGCAGCAGCGCATTGCCTCCCGTTTAGCATCACCACTCTCCACCACACATAGCCATACTTCATCGTGGGCTATCCTCTGTTCCTATCGAGCAGAGAATATGCTGCACACTTCATACCGTGTGTACTCATGCTCTGTAAAATGCATCTGCAACGCTCTTGAGCGAAAGAAAGAAAATAGATTTATGTACGTTCAGTTGAGACGCTCTTGGCGCTTCCTGATCACTTACCTCAAGCCGCAGCAGGGACGTGTCCTCTTGCAGGACTGCACCTGCCCTGTGCTTGAGATGATTTCACCAGCAGTGAGGGAGAACCTTCTGCCCCAACGTGCTTTTAGGCCTCTTCTGCTTGATCTGTTGCGCCAGGCTCAGATCAGTCAGAACGTCTTCTCTTTTTCTGTCCGATCACCTGCCGTTCGCGGCGAGACGAGGAGTTTCCCATGCACCCTTTTCAGGCACTGAATCGCTACTGGCGGCTGTTGGCCCACTATCTGCGACCCCAGAGGTCGCGGATGGGTCTGCTGGGTGTGATCCTGTGCGGCACCATCTGTGTGCAGGTGATCACACCGCTGGTGGCAAGCCACTTCATCGACCAGGCCACCTCCAGCGGAGATCTGCGCGATCTGACCGCCCTGGCGCTGCTGACCATGGGCCTGGCCCTGGCAGGGCAGGGCTTAGCTGTCGTCGAAACTTACGTGGCCGAAAATGTGAGCTGGGCAGCTACGAACGCGCTGCGCGCCGACCTTGTCGCCCACCTGCTACGGCTGGATGCCACGTTTCACACAGCCCATACGCCGGGCGAGTTAATCGAGCGGGTGGACGGTGACGTTGCTACCCTGGCTCGCTTCTTCTCACGGTTTGTGGTCTATGTGCTCGGCAATGGCGTCTTGCTGGTGGGTGTGATCGGGCTGCTCTATCACGTGGACTGGCGGGTAGGACTGGGGATGAGCGCCTTTGTCGTGCTGGCCTTGACAGCCATGCTGCGCATCCGCGCCGTTGCCACACCCTCCTGGGCCGCGGAGCGCCAGGCCAGCGCCGATTTCTATGGCTTCCTTGGCGAATATCTGGCCGGATTGCAGGATATACGGTCCAGCGGGGCTGGCGCGTTTGTGCTGCGCCGCTGCGCCGAAGTGATGCGGTCGTGGCTGGCCGTGACGCGCAAGGCGCAGATGTGGGGCTACAGCATGAGTGCCACCAGCCTGGGGCTGTTTGCGCTCGGCACGGCAGTCGCCTTTGCCTTGAGTGCCATGCAGTTCAAAGCCGGAACGCTGACCATCGGTACCGTCTATCTGATCTTTCAGTGTACCGAGATGCTACGCCAGCCAACCGAGCAGATCCGCAACGAAGTACAGGACCTGCAGCAGGCGGACGCCAGCATAGCCCGTATCGAGGCGCTCCTGGGTACGGCGCCGCGCGTGGTCGATGGCCCCGGCGTCGCACTGCCGCCAGGCCCGCTGGCGGTTGAGCTGGACGGCGTCTCATTTGGCTATGCGGAAGAAACCCCGGTCCTGCGCAACGTCAACGTGTCGCTTTCGCCGGGCCGTGTGCTGGGTGTAGTGGGACGCACAGGCAGCGGTAAGACAACGCTGACGCGGCTCCTCCTGCGCTTTTATGATCCACTGGCTGGCGTCGTGCGCCTGGGGGGCGTAGACCTGCGGGAAGTGCGCATCGCGGCGGTGCGCGCACGCATTGGTCTGGTCAGCCAGGAGGTGCACCTCTTCCATGCCAGCGTGCGCGACAACTTGACCCTCTTCGACGATGACGTGCCGGATGAGCAGATTAGCGCTGCGCTGGATACCCTGGGTCTGACCAGTTGGCTACGGGAACTGCCGAGCGGTTTGGATACTCAGCTCTTGCCCGGAGGTGATGGACTCTCCGCCGGACAGGCACAGGTGCTGGCCTGTGCGCGCATCCTGCTGCGCAACCCCGACCTGGTGATCCTGGACGAGGCGTCCTCGCGCCTGGACCCTGCTACTGACCGACTGGTGCAAACAGCGCTAGGTCGGCTGCTCGAAGGCCGTACTGGCATCATCGTGGCACACCGGCTGGACACGATCGCATACGCCGACGACATCCTGGTTTTGGAGGACGGGCAGGTACGCGAGCATGGGCCGCGGCTTGCCCTCGCTGCCGACCCCACCTCGCGCTTTGCCGGGTTGCTGCGGGTCGAAACTTCGGAGGTATCCATATGAAACCGCTCCAAACCTGGCGCCACCTGCTGGAAATGGCCCGCTACAAGCCCTGGCTCTACCTGCTCCATGCGATGTTGTGGGGCGCGTTCAATATGTCATCGCTCCTGGCGGGGCTGATCGCCCGCGCCTTCTTCGATACGCTCACCGGACAGGCACATATGCCCATGGGTACAACGGGACTGATCGTGCTACTGGTGGTGCTCGCGGTAAGCCGTGTGATCGTGTGGCTCACCGCTGGCTTTGTCGAAATCATCATGCGGTTCACGATGAGCGGGCTGCTGCGCCGCAACCTGCTGCGGCATGTCCTGGACCGGCCAGGTGCCCATGCTCTGCCCTACTCCATAGGCGAGACCATCAGCCGCTTTCGCGACGATGCCCATCAGGCTGAGGACAACCTGGATTGGACCGACGAGATTGTGGGCCAGGGCCTGTTTGCCGTGGTGGCATTCCTGGTGCTCCTGCATATCGACGCCCGCATGACCCTGGTCACCATCCTGCCTCTCGTGGTCGTGGCAGCAGTAGCGCGGCAGGCGAGCACTGCTCTGGGCCGTTACCGTGCGGCCAGCAGCCAAGCCACCAGCCAGGTCACCGGAGCCATTGGTGATATCCTGGCGGCGGTGCAAACGGTGCAGGCAGCTGGCGCCGAAGAGCGAACGGTGGCGCGCTTCCGACGGCTGAACGAGCAGCGCCGTACAGCTATGCTGGCTGATCGCCTGGCGACGCAGGCTCTGGACGCCATTACGGCGAACACGGTAAGCGTGGGCACTGGTCTGATCATGCTGCTGGCCGCCAGCAGCCTGCGTGGTGGCAGCCTGACGGTGGGCGACTTTGCCCTGTTTGTCTCGTATCTGGGCTTCATTGCCGACTTTACCTCCGGGATCGGCCAGTTCCTGGCCCACTACCGGCAGACCGGCGTCGCTTTCTCACGCATGGGCGTCTTGTTGGATGGCGCTCCGTCAGATGCGTTGGTAGCGCCGACCCCGCTGTACCTGCACGGACCTCTGCCCACCGTGCCGCCTCCAGCACGCAGCACGACCGATCGGTTGACCCTCGTGGAGGCACAGGGGCTGACCTATCACCACCCGCAGTCTGGGCGCGGTATCGCCGCGGTGGACCTGCGTCTGCCGCGCGGCACCTTGACGGTGGTAACGGGGCGCGTCGGCGCGGGCAAGACAACGCTCCTGCAGGCCCTCCTGGGCTTGCTGCCCCGGGAGGCAGGCGAGATCCGGTGGAACGGCCACATCGTGGAAAACGCAGCTTCCTTCTTTGTGTCGCCCCATGCAGCATATACGGCACAGGTGCCGCGCCTGTTCAGCGAGACGCTCAAGCAGAACATCCTCCTGGGGCTACCCGACGACCCAGTGGCCCTGGCCGCCGCCGTGCAGGGCGCCGTCCTGGAGCACGACGTGCAGGCGCTGGAGGCAGGGCTGGAGACGCCAGTGGGCACCCGCGGCGTCAAGCTCTCAGGTGGCCAGGTGCAGCGCACGGCGGCGGCACGCATGTTGGTGCGCGGCGCCGAGTTGCTGGTGATCGACGACCTGTCCAGCGCGCTGGATGTCGAGACCGAACGTGCCCTATGGGAACGCATCTTTGAGCATGAAGATGCGACCTGCTTGGTAGTCACGCACCGACGCGCCGCCCTGCAACGTGCCGATCACATCATCGTTCTCAAGGATGGCAGGATCGATGCGGAAGGGACGCTGGACGAGTTGCTAGCGACCAATGAAGAGATGGGGAGGTTGTGGCGAGGAGATTATGGGAATGGGCATGAATAAATTTTGAATGCACATCATTGGCGCGTCGGGCGGGAATGATCCTCAATCCCACCCAATGCGCCAATAAATTGGGCACATCGCGCCAATCAAGACCTCCGTCTGTCCTCAGAGGCGTATCCTTACTAAAGGGGAAATATATGGCCCAATACAGGTATATTCGGCGGATCTTCAAGCCTCTGAAGAAGTAGCAGAAAGCATACAGGTCAGGATGGGTCTGCACTATCACCCGAAATAGCATCTGTATACGTCTTCTACTCTCTATGTTGCACTTCATAGCAGCTTACATAACACTGGGCCTATTTCAATGGCAACTTAAACTTCGCCGTATGGTACCCACACATTTTTAACCTGCGTTGCCTCACGTAAAAATTGTTCGCCTTCACCCTGCACATGATTGAGCCAGTTGCGGGTATGTCCATAGTTGACCCAGGTCCGTTTCATATTGCTTGCTGATGCATATTCTACCTTCTGACTCCCCGCAGATGAGCCAAAGTACCACATCGCGTCTACATCCTCGTGTTCGGCGATGACCTGGCTAAGAGCATCGCGCTCACCTGTGATAATGTTGATAACACCGGGTGGAACATCTGATGTCTCAATAACCTGGTAGAAGTCGGTTGCGCTCAACGGCGATTGCTGTGAAGGGAGTACGATGACGCTGTTGCCCATTGAAATTGCGGGTGCAACCAGCGAGATGAAGCCCAGTAGCGGATAGTCATCTGGGCAGGCAATACCTATCACTCCAATGGCCTCGCGCATTGCCAGCGTTACACCTCTCATCGGGGGACGGTGGATGGTTCCCTCGAATTTATCGGCCCAGGCTGCATAGCTGAACAGGCGTGACAGTGCAACTTCCACTTCTTGTGTGGCTGCTTGCTGATTGACACCTGTCTGGCGCATAAGTTGTCGCACAAACTCATCACTACGTACAGAGAGATTTTCTGCCAGATAATACAGGATCTGTGCTCGATTATGAGGCGTGCTATTAGCCCATTTCTCAGCCGCGTGTGCGGCCTCGACCGCGTTACGCACGTCTTTGCGATTGCCATCGCCTACTTCGCCAATGATAACACCAGCAGCGTTATACACACTGCAGCTATAGCCTGCATCTGGACGAACCTGCTTACCTCCGATAAATAGCTTTGGTGTGCGATCGATCCCTGGCGTCAGTAGACTTTCTGCCGCCTGCACAATATTGTAAGTAGTGCCATCTGACGTTTCTGTTTCATCGGTATCAGTAACTCCGGTTTCTGGTAAAGACGAAGGTTCAATTGAGATTTTTGTCTGCTCCCACGTCGGGCGGACGTATTCATAAAGTCCTTCCTTGCCACCTTCACGACCGTACCCACTTTCGCGGTATCCCCCAAAACCACAGGTAGCATCAAAAAGGTTAGTGCTGTTGATCCAGATGCTACCGGCTTTGAGCTTTGGTGCGACATCGAGGGCGAGATTGATATTGTCACTCCAGATACTGGCGGCAAGGCCATAGCGCGTATTATTCGCTAGCGCGATAGCCTCGGGAAGTGTACGAAAGGTCATTGTAACAAGTACAGGGCCAAAAATCTCAACCTGGGAGATGGTGTTTGCCGACGAGACATCTGTAAAGAGGGTAGGCGGGAAAAACGATCCCTCAGTTGGACATGCCCACGAAGGTTGCCAGATGGTTGCTCCTTCTTGCACGCCTTGATCTACCAGAAGCTGAATATCTTTTAACTGCGTTGGTGAAACGATTGCCCCGATATCAACGGCCTTATCAAGGGAATCACCGATACGCAGACGTTCCATACGTGCTTTGAGCTTCGTGATCAGGCGCTCCGCGATATTCTCCTGTACAAGGAGACGTGATCCAGCGCAGCAGACCTGCCCCTGGTTAAACCAGATCGCATCGACAACACCCTCTACAACACTGTCAAGATCGGCGTCATCAAAGACGATAAACGGTGATTTGCCGCCCAGTTCGAGCGATAGACGTTTGCCAGAGCCAGCCGTTGAACGCCGAATGCTGCGTCCAACTTCGGTAGAGCCAGTAAAGGCGATCTTGTCGATGTCAGGGTGTTCCACCAGGGCATTGCCTACGTGTGCTGCCTCTCCTGTCAGGATATTTACGACTCCTGCCGGTAGACCAATCTCCTGCACGATCTCCGCAAATTTTAAGGCTGTTAGTGACGTATAGCGTGCTGGTTTGAGTACAACAGTATTGCCCATTGCGATAGCGGGCGCGATTTTCCAGGACAGCATGAGCAGAGGGAAGTTCCAGGGAATGATCTGTCCGACAACACCCAGGGGTTGATAACTGGAAAGCTCACTCTCCATCAGTTGTGCCCACCCTGCATGATAATAGAAGTGGCGTGCGACCAGCGGAATATCAATATCGCGTGTCTCGCGAATGGTTTTCCCGTTGTCCAATGCTTCCAGTACTGCTAGCAGGCGTGAGTGTTTTTGTACCTGGCGTGCCAGCGCATAGAGGTAACGCGCACGTGTATGCCCTGGTGTTTTGCTCCACGTCTGAAATGCCGCACGCGCGGCGCTTACAGCCGTGTCCACGTCGTCCGATGAGGCTGATGTGACCCGCGTCAATACTTTTCCTGTGGCCGGATTGTTGCTCTCGATATAATGACCATGCGCTGGCTTGACCCACTGATTGTTGATGAAGAGTCCAAAGGGCTGATGTTTCTCCAACCATTGTAGTGCAAGCGAAGATGCTTCTGGTGCGGGGCCATACTCCATACTCTCAAAAATCTCCGAAACGTTCATTCTACATTCCTCACAATCTTTCTTGACTACACCAGCGGATTATGATGTGCTGCTGCATAATGGCCGGTCACAAAGTATGAGAGTTGGCGTTCAATATCGGAGAGTAGACCACTGGCTCCGATACGGAACAGGCGATTACTTAACCAGGCATTGCCCAGTTCTTCCTTCATGAGAATGAGCCAGTCCAGCGACGATTTCGCGGAGCGAACACCGCCTGCGGGTTTAAAACCGACCTGGATACCAGTGCGCTCATAGTAATCGCGAATTGCACGCACCATAACCAGTCCAACTGGTAGTATGGCATTCACGGCTTCTTTTCCTGTGGACGTTTTGATAAAGTCTGCTCCGGCCATCATGCAGACCAGGCTTGCCATGCCGACATTGCGCAGGGTAACAAGCTCATGGGTTGCTAGAATAGTTTTCATATGCGCATTGCCACAGGCCGCGCGAAATGCCCTCACTTCTTCATAGAGTGCCTGCCAGTTTCCCAGCAAGACATGCGCCCGTGAAATGACAATATCAATCTCTGTTGCCCCGGCCTCTACTGAAGCCTTGATCTCCTGAATTTTTTGCTCAAAGGGATTTTGACCAGCAGGAAATCCGGTAGAGACCGCTGCAACCGGAATACTTGTGCCGCGCAATGCGTGTACCGCCGTAGGAACGAGGTTGTGATAGACACACACTGCTCCCACCTGCACTGGTGTCATGTGTAATGCGTCTAATAATTCTTGCCGCACCGGTTGTTTCGCTTTCGCGCACAGGCGTTGAACGTTCCCTGGGGTATCGTCGCCTGCCAGTGTTGTGAGATCAATGCAGGTGATGGCACGTAGTAACCAGGCTGCCTGCCATTCTTTTTTGACAGTACGGCGTGTCGGTAGTGTCACAGCACGACGCTCGACTGCGCTACGATTGATATGGACGCTTTGTAGCCAACCCTCGTCAAAGGGGATACCAGGATTGCGCTCATGCATAGTATTGGTATGGACCGTAATCGGATGCTCCAGTTGATCCTGTACTTGCTCTGTATGCTGGTTTGTTATTGTCATAGGTCGTCCTTTTGAAACTACATGAAAAGCTTTGTGCCAGGCACCATGCTAATGGAATCTATTGGAATCTATTTAGCGCCGCACCTCTTCAGGTAAATCATACCACGACATACGTCGGCCAATAATGTCACGCATCTTCCAGCCCATTGATTTGGGTGTCTCTCGCATATGTTGTTGTAACACCTGGACGCGTCGTGTTACCAGTCGAGCCTCTTCCTCTTCTAGCGATTTCTGTGCCTCTTGCACAACGCGTTCCAAATTATCATTGACCGTTGTGTACTAGCCCCAATCCTGACCGCAGAGTTGTGTGATAATGTTTATATCCAGTTCTTCACCTGGCTGTGCGATAGAAATTTTAGGCTCAAAGTCCAGGAACATTGCCAGCATATCGCGTATATCTTTAGAGTTCAACTGCTTTCTGCGTTGTGAGCAGACCAAGGAGCGTTCATACCCAAATGGTGCTTCGGCCCAGGAAGGGGGTTGCACAACGCGATTCATCGCATGGAGGGAACACCTTGCTGTCTACAGTGTGACCCCTGTAGACTCTCCACAAGGCAATGCTCACTGCCCTTCAATGGTATTCTTTCCTCGCGGCGGTTTGGGATCCTCGGGGGGCAAAGGAAAACCTCCCCATGCCCGTATCCCATAGATACTCCCAACATGCAACAAGCCATGTCCTATGCTCTGATTGAGAGCTTCTATTATATTCTGTTGAGCGTTCCAGGGAAGGGAAATTGCTCTTTCCCATGCATCAGAGGGAAGGTGATTAATGAGTGCATCTATTTGCATCTGCATGCTTTGCAGAAGATCCAGGAATGCTTCTTTTGTTGCCGGTATTGAGACACGAGGGGGCCATTCTTGGGCACATGCCACACACGCAACGACAAGTAATGGCCTGTAAGCATGGAGCGCAACCTCTCGGAGAGGACGCTGGTCTATGAGAGGAGCTGCATATGCTAATTAGCTGCATATGCTAATTGTTCATCAGATAAGTCAATGAGCACATTCACAAGATTCTGGTAAAGATAGGAGTGCAGAGAGACAAGTTGGGCTTTCATATCCATAAACAAGGACTTCCTTCTACTTTTTCCTTTCAATGATACCTGATGAAGAGCTCTTTCAACAAGAGACCGCTGAGGTTTTAAGGATTTCCCTCAACGGTTTTCGCTCTGCTAACTGCTCACAGAGGTCACACTGTAGACAGTAAGGTGCTTTCCCTCCATGCGATGAATCTCGTTGCGCAACTCGTGGGATATGCAGCGCTTCCCAAGTGCCAGACACCTCGCCTCCTGGGCCGGGATGTGCCCAGGCAACCGGGAGAGCGCTGGCAAACGCCTCAGTGGCAAAACGTGCAAAGGTGGAACGGCCCTGGTGGAAGCGGCGCATGCAGCGACTCATTGTAATGAAGTCTGACAGAGTACTAGCTATAGTAGTATTGTCGAAAGAACAAAAATTGCTCGATGAAAGATTTTTTTCTCACGACAACGGTGGAAACGTCAACTACGATGGGTGAGCATCATCTTTTCTTGAGCTTGATCCAGACAGTGTCTTAAGTGCTTCGCTACTACCTGAACTTGAGGCGTCATCAACATTGAAATGTGGTTGCCCGGAACTCTGTAGATCTGCACGCCTTGTGGTATCAACTCACCCCATCCCAGGCTTTCGTCAGAGTACAACTCTTCGTTATAATCGGGACTCAGCGTCTGCTCAGCAGCTAAAACTGCCACATACCCGTTTCCCTTATATGCGGCAGGTATATATGCATTAGTCGCTCGGCTATTCGCCTTTTGCACTTGAATCAAGCCCCGAACCGGTCGTATATCCGCCTTATCAGGGAGTAAACCACTTATTTGCATGTTATGTCGTATATATTCAAATTGTTCGTCGGTCTCCATATGTCGCAGAGTCTCGTATGAGACAACAATCTCTTTGCCGGAGAAGTGGGACATGATTGCCATACCTTCGGTCAGGAGCCGGGCTGTCTCTTCCTGCTCATCCTCATCCGATGATGGCTGATCGGCCGATTTTCTGAGCACCGGCGCGGGCCTATCCAGAATAGCGAGCAAGGCTACCTCTTCACCTTGTTCGTGTAACTGTAACGCCATTTCAAAAATCACAAGACCTCCCAGGGAATGACCTCCCAGCATATAAGGGCCCGCTGGCTGCACTGTGCGAATCTCCTGAATATAAGCAGTGGCCATCTCTCCAATAGTGGTAAGTGGAGCTAATTGACCATCGATCCCCTGCGCCTGCAGACCATAGAAAGGTTGATCAGGTCCGAGATACCGGGCAAGGTCGGCATAACAAAAAACATTACCTGGTGCCGGATGGACACAGAAGAATGGCGGTCTGGAGCCATCAGGTTGAATGGCGACCAGAGGAGAGTAGCAGGTCATTCCTGCCTGCTGTGATAGAAGTCGAGCCATCGCCTCGATAGTAGGTTTCTGGAACACGATTGAGAGCGAGAGATGCTGTTCCAGCCGTTCCCGTATTTGTAAAACGAGCTGGATGGCCAGAAGTGAATGTCCCCCCAACTCGAAGAAATTATCATGGATCCCCACCTGTTGCAAGCCCAGCACCTCTTGCCAGATCTCGGCCAGGGCCTCTTCCGTTGGCATGCGGGGAGCGACAAAGGGCGTGTGCAGGACTGGCCTCTCTTGCTCAGGCGCTGGCAACGCGCTTCGGTCCACTTTCCCGTTTGGCGTCACTGGCCAGCAAGACAGAACCACAAACACTGCGGGAAGCATATACTCGGGCAAGCGGGTGGCCAGATAACTCCTGAGTTCGCTGGTTGAAGGCTGCCTGTCTGCTGCAACTGGGATCAGATAGGCGACCAACCGCTTCTCCCCGGGCAGATCTTCACGTGCCAGGACCAGGCACTCCCGCACCTCACGATGCTGACCTAAGATCGACTCAATCTCCCCCAGTTCGATGCGAAAGCCCCGAACCTTCACCTGCTGGTCGTTGCGACCCAGGTAATCGACGCACCCATCAGCCAGGTAACGGGCGACATCGCCCGTTGCATAGAGGCGTGTTCCGGCCGCTCCAAAGGGATGTGGGATGAACCGTTCGGCGGTCAGATCGGGGCGCCCCAGGTATCCTGCGGCAAGCCCGTCGCCTCCAATATACAGCTCTCCTGTAAAACCAACCGGCACGGGCTGCAAACGCGCATCAAGCACATAGAGTTGGGTATTCTCAATGGGGCGGCCAATTGAAACATGCTCGGTCCGTTCATCGATAGGACAGAGCGATGAGAAGACGGTTGTCTCGGTGGGACCATACATATTCCATACACTGGCCCCGCGCATACGGAGTTTTTGTGCCAGGTCCAAAGATAAGGCTTCTCCCCCACACAAGATCTTGAGCTGGGGGCTCCCAACCCATCCTGCCGCCAGCAACATTTGCCATCTCGCGGGAGTGGTTTGCAGAAGCGTTGGCTGGTACCGCTCCAGGGCGGAGATCAAGGCAACTGCATCACTCGCTGTGGAGCGACTGGCAAGGTGAATCCGTGCGCCCACGGTTAAGGGCACAAGCAGCTCTAGCACAGCCATATCAAACGAGAGTGAGGTGACGGCCAGGACCACATCCTGAGAGGTCAGGCCGGGACGTTGTTGCATACTCAAGGCAAAGTTCCGCATATTGCGGTGGGTAATCATCGTTCCCTTTGGTCTTCCTGTCGAGCCGGAGGTATAAATCACATATGCAACTTGATCAGGACACAGGACGGGCCTTGGTCCTTTCAGTATTGGCAGAGCAGGCAAGGGCAGACAAATGCTCTGGAACTGATCGGCAGGCAACTGCGGGAGCAAATCAGCCTGGGTCAACACCACGGAAGCCTGGCTATCCTGAAGCATAAAAGCCAGGCGTTCGGCAGGATACATGGGATCGAGCGGAAGGTAGGCTCCTCCACATTTGAGAATGCCCAGCAGCCCAATCACCATGTCTAAGGACCGTTCCAGGCAGAGGCCTATCACTTCGCCCGGTCTAATGTTGTACGTGTTCTGAAGCACACTCGCCAGAACATCGGCTTGCTGGTTCAATTGAGCATAGGTAAGGGACTCCTCCCAGCCAGCCAGCACATCCTGTACGACGAACGCAATGACGTCCGGGGTACGGGCAACCTGGGCTTCAATCAGAGCAGGAAGGAAGGGCTCAGTTGTATAGTCAATGCTGGTCTCACTTAGGGTGGTCAGAAGGGCATGAGCCTCCTCCTGGGTGAGGAGTGAGAGGTCAGCGATCCTTTGCTCTGGCTGGGCCACGATCCCTTCCAGCAGCGTCCGGTAATGGCCCAACATACGCTCAATCGTGGCTTTATTGAAAAGGTCCGTATTGTAAACAATATGTCCATGTAACACCCCTGCTTCCTCTAATATCTCCAGTGTCAGATCAAATTGCGCTGTTCCTTTTTCAATCTCAAAGGGACACACTAACAGATCAGGTAGTTCGAGGGTATCTATCTTGATGTTCTGGAAGACAAAGAGCACCTGGATAAGTGGCGTGTGACTCGGGTCCCGTTTTATCCGTAGAGCCTCGACCAGTTGCTCAAAAGGCAAGTCCTGGTTCGCATACGCACTCAGCGTTGTTTCACGTACTCGGGCCAGTAACTGACGGAAACTCAGCTCGTCTGACAAAGTATTACGCAGCACCAGCGTATTGATGAAACAGCCAAGCACGTTTTCCGTCTCAGCACGATTGCGATTCGCTATAGGAGTCCCAACAAGAATATCTTCCTGATGGGTATAACGGAAGAGGAGCACATTGAAAGCTGCAAGTAGAGCCATAAATACCGTGGCCCCTTCAGTGCGACTCAGTCCTCTTAATGCCTCACTTAATTCATCTGGGAGAATAAATGGCTGAAATGCTCCCCGATAGCTTTGCACAGAAGGCCGTGGTCTATCCGTTGGCAATGAGAGGAATGCAGGTACGTCAGCAAGCCGTTCTTTCCAGTAGGTGAGCTGGGATGCTAGACGATCACTCTGGAACCATTCTCGCTGCCAGACTGCATAATCGGCATACTGAATCGATGATAAGGGGGCGGAGAGAGCGACCGCACGTCCGACAACATACGCCGTATAGAGTTCTGTCAATTCTCGTACCAAGATCTTGATCGACCAGCCGTCTGAGATGATATGGTGCATTGTTACCACGAACACATAGTCATCTTGTCCCAAATAGAGTAACTTTATGCGTAACAATGGACCCTGCACCAGGTCGAAAGGCTGCCGCACTTCCTTGGTAATCACCAATTGCAGAAGTTCTGGCTGGGCGCTCATATCCAGATATTGCAAAGGGATATCCATATCTGCGTCAATTACTTGACATGGGTACCCATTTACAATCGTAAAAGTGGTACGAAAGACCTCGTGACGTCTCACTAATTCCTTCCATGTTTGTTGTAAAGCCGTTATTGAAAGCTTGCCAGCCAGGTGTAGTGCCGTAGGGCAGTTATAAGCTGCACTCTCAGGTTCAGCTTGCTGCAAGAACCACATACGCTGTTGCGAGAATGACAGAGGAAAGGTATCAGTATCTCGTGGTTGCTGAACAATGGGCAGCCGTGAAATATCCAGATTGTCTTTTTTCATCAATTTTTCAAATAAGGCCCGTTGCTTTGGTGAGAGTTTCGAAACATTACTTATGGATAAGTGCATGAACTGCTCCTTGCATTTCCGCTATACAACCGATGCTAGTCGGTTCTGGTAGATTTTCACTACATCTCTTTGGGAACGAAATTGTCCAGTAAATCGCTTACTTCTTCATCAGAGAGACTCTGTACCCGTTCCAGAAGCTGCGCAATCTGTTCCTGCTCTACCAGCATCTCCTGACGGCTATGTTCAATATATTCGGCTATACCCGCGATAGTAGCTGCCTCAGAGCTAAAAAGTTCGCGCAATGGGAAATCAACCTGGAGCAAGCTAGAGATCCTGGAAGTAATCTGGGTAGCCAGGATTGAATCACCCCCCGACTCGAAGAAATTGTCATGGATCCCTACCTGTTGCAAGCCCAGCACTTCTTGCCAGATCTCGGCCAGGACCTGTTCCGTTGGCGTACGGGGAGCAACAAAGGGCGTGTGCAGGACTGGCCTCTCTTGCTCAGGCGCTGGCAACGCGCTTCGGTCCACTTTCCCGTTTGGCGTCACTGGCCAGCAAGACAGAACCACAAACACTGCGGGAAGCATATACTCGGGCAAGCGGGTGGCCAGATAACTCCTGAGTTCGCTGGTTGAGGGCTGCCTGTCTGCTGCAACTGGGATCAGATAGGCGACCAACCGCTTCTCCCCGGGCAGATCTTCACGTGCCAGGACCAGGCACTCCCGCACCTCGCGATGCTGACCTAAGATCGACTCAATCTCCCCCAGCTCGATGCGAAACCCATGGATCTTGACTTGATAGTCATGGCGCTCCAGATACTCCAGCGTGCCATCTTCGTGGTAGCGAACAATATCCCCAGTCTTATACAGGCGGGCGCCCGGAAGAGTACTAAAGGGATGAGGTAGAAACTTTTCCGCAGTTGCCTCAGGATGATGGAGATAGCCACGAGCGAGGCCAACACCTGCAAGATAGAGTTCTCCAGGAATCCCGGCGGGAACAAGCCGCAAATATCTATCTAGAACATAGGCCTGCATATTGGCAATAGGATGGCCTATGGGAGGAGTTTGATCGATGCCAGCACAGTTCATCACAGTCGCCCAGGTCGTCGTTTCGGTGGGACCATAGACATTAAAAAAGGCCACGTGCTTTTTCCACCGAGAGACTAAAGCCGCAGAACAGGCTTCTCCACCTGAGATAAGGGATCGCAAGGACGGGAAGTTGTCTACAGGTAAGAGCGCAAGAGCCGTAGGGGTCATGGCAGCAAGGGTGATCGCTTGTTCCCGCAGAAACTGCGCTAATGGCGGTCCCGGGAGAAGCGTTTCCCAGCTTCCCAAACACAAAGTGGCTCCACTACAAAGCGTCATCAAGGTTTCAAAAATCCATACATCAAAGCTCAAAGAAGCAAACTGCAGCACGCGATCGTTCGCCTTGACTGCAAAAGTCTGAACCAGTGCACGTGCCAGATTACCCAGGCCAACATGTTCCACCATGACACCTTTGGGCTTGCCAGTGGAACCAGATGTATAGATGACATAAGCCAGGTCATGGACCTGGACCTGGTTGACCGGCTCATTGAGAGGCTCGTTGGTAATCTGGTCCTGCTGTTCATCAAGAGAGATGATCTGCCCTGAAAAGGACAGTTGTTCAATCAAACTTTGTTTGGTGAGAATGATCGGCATAGCTGCATCGTTGATAATGGTGTTGAGACGTTCCTGGGGGTAGCTGGGGTCGAGTGGCACATATGCGCCCCCCGCTTTGAGCACCCCCAGGAAGGCCGTCACCATATCGAGGGAGCGCTGCAGACAAATGCCCACCAGCACACCAGGTTGAACTCCTGCTTTCCCCAAGAAATGAGCCAACTGGTTGGCTCGCACATTTAACTGGCTATAAGTAAGCTGTTCCTGCTCATAGATAACAGCTACGGCGTCCGGGGTCCGCTGAACCTGTTGCTTGAATATGGTGAGAACGCCAGGTTCAGTGGTGGGGTCAACGCCAGTCGTGTTCTCCCTCACGCAAAGCGCATAATATTCCTCTTTCGTGACGAGCGAGAGGTCAGAGATCCTTTGTTCAGGATACGCCACGATTCCTTCCAGCAGCGTCTGGTAATGGCCCAACATACGAGTGATAGTTTCCGCATCGAAGTGCTGAGCATCATAATTCAATTTGAAAAGGAAAGCTTCTTTCGGGAATACGACTATATTCAAAGGATAATTGGTTGCTACTCTTTGCGAAACGTCCTCAATAGTAAGTCCTTCCAGCATTTGTTGGGAGATATCCATCGGATAATTCTCGAAGACGAACAAACTCTTAAATAAGGGCTGTTGCCCATCCAATTTGTTCCAGCGTCGGATCTGCCACAGTGGGGTGTAGGCATATTGCCTGGCCTCAGACTGGTGATCTTGCATCTGCTGCAACCAGAACGCTATCTGTGCATTTTCTGGCACCTGAACGCGCGTCGGGAGCGTGTTGATAAACAGTCCAACCATATTTTCCACACCCGCTAACGTTTCGGGGCGGCCAGAAACGACGGTTCCGAATACAACGTCGGTTTCACCGCTATAACGGCTGAGCAAGAGAGCCCAGGCACCCTGTAGCACGGTATTAAGGGTCACTTTGCAGAACTGAGCCATCTTGTGCAGTTGGGTCAGTAGATTTGCAGGCATTTGCCATTGGCATTCCCCATACGGTTCCTGCGCTTTGCTCTTTGCAGGCACCAGACACTCAACTCCCAGCGGTGTCGCCACTGGAAATCCCTGCAACTCCTGACGCCAGAAGATCTCTGCCGCAGCCAAATCTTGCCTGGCCAACCAGTTGATGTAATCTTTATAGGAACGACCACGCTCTAGATGCGTGATCTGTTGGTGTAGAGCGGATTGATAAGAGATCAGTACGTCCCTGAGGAGCAGCGATATCGACCATCCATCCAGCAAGAGATGATGAAAGCTCCAAATAAAGCGGTAGGAGTCAGGCTTCAATTGGATCAGGGTCAGGCGCATGAGCGGTGCCACAGACAGTTCAAAACCCCGCTTCTGATCCTCTTCCATAAAGGCTGCCACCCGTGCCTCTTGTTCTTCGACTGGTAGTTCGCGCCAATCAAGATAAGTGAAAGGCACCCTGGCCTCCTGGCTAACTAGCTGCATCGGTTGATCCAGATGGATCCAGGCGAAGGCGGTGCGTAGGATTGGATGGCACGCAACTACTTGCTGCCATGCTGCTTCAAAGGCTGTTCTCTGCAAAGGACCAAGTAGATTCCATGACCCCTGGCAGAAGTAGACATCGAGGGCAGGATCGTACAAACTATGAAAGAGCATTCCCTGCTGCATTGGAGAAAGCGGATAGATATCTTCAATGTCTCTGCGCTCGCCAATTACTCGATCCATCTGCTCCTGAGTCAACCAGTGTTGAATGGGTATCAAAGGCACCACACCTGGAGCCAGCCCTTGCTCCGCGCTGTTAACTGCCGTTTGACCAACCACTGTAGCCAGTGCAGCTATTGTCTGATGGACGAAGAGATCTTTGGATCTCAGGTGCAACCCCCTGCCCTGCGCCCGTAGCATGATCTGGATGGCCAGGATTGAATCACCCCCCGACTCGAAGAAATTGTCATGGATCCCCACCTCTCGCAAGCCCAGCACCTCTTGCCAGATCTCGGCCAGGGCCTCTTCCGTTGGCGTGCGGGGCGCGACAAAGGGCATGTGCAGGACTGGCCTCTCTTGCTCAGGCGCTGGCAACACGCCCCGGTCCACTTTCCCGTTCGGCGTCACTGGCCAGCAGGACAGAACCACAAACACTGCGGGAAGCATATACTCGGGCAAGCGAGTGGCCAGATAACTCCTGAGTTCGCTGGTTGAAGGCTGCCTGTCTGCTGCAACTGGGATCAGATAGGCGACCAACCGCTTCTCCCCGGGCAGATCTTCACGTGCCAGGACCAGGCACTCCCGCACCTCATGATGCTGACCTAAGATCGACTCAATCTCCCCCAGTTCGATGCGAAAGCCCCGAACCTTCACCTGCTGATCGTTGCGACCCAGGTAATCAACGCACCCATCTGCCAGGTAACGAGCGACATCGCCCGTTGCATAGAGGCGTGTTCCAGCCGCTCCAAAGGGATGTGGGATGAACCGTTCGGCGGTCAGGTCGGGGCGCCCCAGGTATCCTGCGGCAAGCCCGTCGCCTCCAATATACAGCTCTCCTGTAAAACCAACCGGCACGGGCTGCAAACGCGCATCAAGCACATAGAGTTGGGTATTCTCAATGGGGCGGCCAATTGAAACATGCTCGGTCCGTTCATCGATAGGACAGAGCGACGACCAGACGGTTGTCTCGGTGGGACCATACATATTCCATACACTGGCCCCGCGCACGCGGAGTTTTTGTGCCAGGTCCAAAGATAAGGCTTCTCCCCCACACAAGATCTTGAGCTGGGGACTCCCAACCCATCCTGCCGCCAGCAACATTTGCCATCTCGCGGGAGTGGTTTGCAGAAGCGTTGGCTGGTACCGCTCCAGGGCGGAGATCAAGGCAAGCGTATCACTCGCTGTGGAGCGACTGGCAAGGTGAATCCGTGCGCCCACGGTTAAGGGCACAAGCAGCTCTAGCACAGCGATATCAAACGAGAGTGAGGTGACGGCCAGGACCACATCCTGAGAGGTCAGGCCGGGACGTTGTTGCATACTCAAGGCAAAGTTCCGCACATTGCGGTGGGTAATCATCGTTCCCTTTGGTCTTCCTGTCGAGCCGGAGGTATAAATCACATACGCAACTTGATCAGGACACAGGACGGGCCTTGGTCCTTTCAGTATTGGCAGAGCAGGCAAGGGCAGACAAATGCTCTGGAACTGATCGGCAGGCAACTGCGGGAGCAAATCAGCCTGGGTCAACACCACGGAAGCCTGGCTATCCTGAAGCATAAAAGCCAGGCGTTCGGCAGGATACATGGGATCGAGCGGAAGGTAGGCTCCTCCACATTTGAGAATGCCCAGCAGCCCAATCACCATGTCTAAGGACCGTTCCAGGCAGAGGCCTATCACTTCGCCCGGTCTAATGTTGTACGTGTTCTGAAGCACACTCGCCAGAACATCGGCTTGCTGGTTCAATTGAGCATAGGTAAGGGACTCCTCCCAGCCAACCAGCACATCCTGTACGACGAACGCAATGGCGTCCGGGGTACGGGCAACCTGGGCTTCAATCAGAGCAGGAAGGAAGGGCTCAGTTGTATAGTCAATGCTGGTCTCACTCCAGGTGGTCAGAAGGGCATGAGCTTCCTCCTGGGTGAGGAATGAGAGGTCAGCGATCCTTTGCTCTGGCTGGGTCACGATCCCTTCCAGCAGCGTCCGGTAATGGCCAAGTATGCGTACAGCAGTCGCTTCATTAAACAGATCGGTATTGTAGTCGAGGTCCACCAGCAATGCTCCGTTTACCTCAATGATGTTCAGGCTAAGATCAGACGCGGTGTAACGCAATGGCGGTGTAAGAGGCTCGCTTTCCAACTCAAACAGGGACGGAAGCTGAACATGTCTATCCATATTAAATGTCACATTCACAATGGGCAGCCGACTGGCATCACGCGGCGGATTAAGCTTTTTAAGCAGAGCTGCAAAGGGATATTCCTGATGTTCATAAACTGCCAGCAGCACCTGCTTGACGGTCGAGAGGTGTTCAGTCCATAGTACATTTCCGTCAACGCGGCTGCGCACTGGCGTCATGTTGACGCAGTGACCAATCAGATTCTCGCTGCCTTCCAGTGATCGCCCGGCTGTAGGAATACCGATGACTATATCTTGTTGACCAGTGAGTCTATAGATATAGGCCAGGTAAGCGGCAAACAGGAGCATAAAAGGAGTACAGCCCTGTCGTTTGCTGAGCTGTTTGAGGCGCTCAAACAGGCTCTTATCAATGGTACTGCTCTGCCGGGCGCCATTGTACGTTTTGAGAGCAGATCGAGGACGATCCGTAGGTAGCTCCAGAACGGGAATTGTATCCGCAAATTGTCCCAACCAGTAAGTCTCGTTAACCATGTGCTTCTCGCTACACTCCTGCTGAGCTTGCCACCGTATATAGTCCGCAAACTGCAACGAAGGCTCCAGGCGACAGGGCACATCCTTAGAGATTGAGGAATAGAGAGTGCTGACTTCCCGCATCAGAACGCCAATAGACCAGCCATCGGCGATGATATGGTTAACAGTCATTTGCAGCACATGCTGTGATTCTTCTAATTTCACCACTACTACACGTATAAGTGGTCCTCGCGTCAAATCAAAGCGATACTGGCCCTCCTCCCGCAGATAGTTTGCTAAATGAGCCTTGATCTCAGCACGAGGAAAATGTGATAAATCAATTATAGGAATTTTAAGATCCATAGCGGGCAGAACATGCTGGACATCTCCTGCCGGGCTGATGGTTGTTCTAAGCGCCTCATGACGTTTTACAAGGTACTGAAATGCTTGTTGCATGGCTGTTAGACGAAAGGAACCGCGTAGTTCCATCGCAATTGATTCGTTATAGGCGATCAACCCATCGGTCTCAAGCTGGGATAATACCCAGAACTGCTTCTGAGCCTCAGTGAGTGGTATCGTCAGAATTTCTAGCGATGAGGTCGAATGTCCATTGCTATGGGCTTCCAGAGTAGGTGATAGTGACACCAGATCAGGTAGTGAAGGAAGGCTCGCAACACCATTGTAGCGTTTTTGTTTTCCACCAGAAGGCCCATTGGGAAAGAAACCACCGGCACGCATTTCCGCGATACTTGCCTTTACAGCCTGGATCACGTACTCTATATCATCATCGGTATGAGCAGTCGACAGAAAGCAGTTCCGCCCCTCCCAAATATAGACGCCTTTCTCAAGCAGATGATAGAAAAGCAAGTCCATATTCCCCGAAAAGGCAAAACGGAAGAGCGAGCCAAAATGCACGACTCGGATAGAGACATCCTCCTCTCCAAAGAATGTATTCAGGCTATTAGCCAGGTAAGTAGTACGCTGATTCAATTTCTGCTGGAGGGATGATCCTCGGGACTGGAGTTCTTCAAGAACAGCACATGCTGCGGCCATGGCCAGCGGGTGTTTGCAGAAGGTTCCGGCGAAAAACGTGGTCTCAGCCTGGGGATATGAAGCATCCCCATATTCCCACATTCCTCCATCAATTCCATCCATGTAAGCCGACTTACCCGCGACGATCCCGATAGGCATACCGCCACCAACTATCTTGCCATATGTTGCAATATCTGCCTCAATGCCAAACCAGGCCTGCGCGCCTCCTGGATGAATACGGAAGCCCGTAATTATCTCATCAAAAATCAATGCTATCCCTGTCTCCTGGGTGATCAGCCTCAATTGTTGAAGAAATGCAGCGGGCTGTAAATCAGGGTGACGGCTCTGTACCGGTTCCACCAGCACGGCAGCGAGTTCGTGAGCGTGAGTTCGAATTGCCTCCAGCGAGCCAGGCTCCCCATAATCCAGGACCAACACATCCTCTACCATATGTGGCACTACTCCGGGTGCCATAGGTACAACATGGGTCTGCTCTCCGTCTTGTTCAATTCTAGCCAGGACTCCATCAAAAGAACCATGATAGGAACCGGCGAAGAGAGCAATCTTCTTACGTTGCGTGGCTGTTCTCGCCAGACGCAATGCGGTCATTACTGCCTCCGTGCCAGAGTTCATAAAAGCTGCTCGTTCCATCCCTGTCAGTGCGCAAAGCAGTTCTGCAGCCCTACCAGCAAGAAGTGCCTGGGGACCAAGAGGAATGCCTCTCTTGAGTTGCTTTTCCAGCGCTTCCATGATGAATGAAGCGTTGTGGCCAAAGAGATGCACGCCGAATCCCATGGATATATCTATGTATTCGTTTCCGTCAATATCACGGATGCGAGCCCCCTGAGAACATTCAGCTATGATTGGATAAAGCATTTCCTTGATCGAGAAACGGAACCCGGCAACCCCCCTCACGTCAGCTAATACAGCGCGAGTTGCCTGGGCCAACTGCTTTGAACGTTGTGTACGTTGCGTGTAACGCTCGATTAAAGCAGCGAGATGACGTTGCTGATGCTCATTCAAGCCTGTGAATGTATCAGCTATAATTCTTTGATAAGGAACAAACACTTGCTCGCCATCCTTTGCAGAGGATGGAGCAGCAACAGGTTGGCTGGCAGAAAGATCGAAGCGTTGATCAGTGCTAGTGGCAGGCTGCCGGGTAATAGTCTTTGGAATATACTCAGTACGCAATACCTCCAGTTGCCGTTCCATAAGTTGCGCCATCACGGCAAGCTGCTGTTCCATGACGCGCTCCACAGCAGTTCTATCAGGAGTCATTTGCCCATCTGTATACAGATGCTCAGGCATTGCAGATCGAACTTGCGCTTGCGGCTCCTGCACTGTCGTGGCTGAGTTATTGAGTTGCTGCTCTGCTGGGAACAAATCCAGTGATGTGTGTTGTTCTATATAAGTTGCCAGCGCATCAAGGGTCGTTAGTTCTTCAAAAAACAAGCGTATCGAGATCGTGAGGCCAAAAGTTTTCTCTACCGAACGTACCGCATTAGCCAGAATCAGTGAATCAGCTCCGAGCTCCAGTAAAGGTGTGTGGGACTCTACTTCATCTGGCGTTATTTGGAGCAGACGACCTATAGTTGTAACCAGAGTCGATAGAATCACATCTTTGCGTGTGAGGTTAGGGATAGGCTGTGCAGCAGGTGCAATAACGTTTCCATTGTTCTCAATCATTTCTCTTGTAAGGTCCTCTACTTGATTTACCGTTGTTGGCAAATTATATGGCTGGATACTGTCATTAGCTGTAGGAGGTTGCCCTACTTGATATACTTCGGGCTGAACAGGTACTTTCCAGTAGCGTTTCCGTTCAAATGGATATGTAGGTAATTGCACGCGATGCCTGGAATAGTCGTGATCGAAGCCCTCCCAATCTACAGGGATACCGTGGGTATAGAGCATACCAAGACTCTCCAGGAGCACTTGCCAATCATCCTGATCACGTTTCAATGAGGGGAGCCAGAGGCTTTCCTGCTCCAAC
Source organism: Ktedonobacteria bacterium brp13 (assembly GCA_015099395.1). Lineage (GTDB taxonomy): Bacteria > Chloroflexota > Ktedonobacteria > Ktedonobacterales > Ktedonobacteraceae > Dictyobacter. The sequence continues at coordinate 203,897 of AP024096.1, forward strand.
TGGTAGTTCTTTCCTAGAACGAGTAACGTAGGATGAGGCCCTACTTCTATAAAGATATGATTACCGATTGTGGCCAGATGAGACAGAGCAGCGGCAAACTTTACCGCCTGGCGCGTATGGGCACGCCAGTATTGCGAACCAGGCGTTTCTTCTAACACCTGACCGCTGACGCTGGAGACCAGTGGGATACGAGGTGCGTGGTAATGCACTTGCCTGGCAACCTGCTCAAAATCGTTCAGCATTGGCTCCATTAATGGTGAATGGAAAGCATGGGAAACCTTGAGTGCCTGGATTACAATCCCTTCTACAGTCAAGCGTTGCGAAATTGCCTGGATAGCTTCTTTCGTTCCCGCGATAACTATATGTTCAGGTGCATTGATAGCTGCAATAGCGCACTGATCCTGGTAAGGTAAGAGGATCTGCTTTACATATGCTTCATTTGCCTGGACCGCCACCATCTGACCTTCCTGTGTAAGCTCTTGCATCAGGCGACCACGCGCGGCCACAAGCTTCAGACCATCTTCCAGACTGAATACGCCGGCCACGCAGGCAGCCACATATTCACCAACGCTATGACCCATGACAACATCCGGCCGTATTCCCCATGAGCGCCATAGCTCAGCCAGGCTATACTCCAGGGCAAACAGTGCTGGCTGCGTATAGATTGTCTCGTGTAACTGTTCAGAAGATCCAGGCTCTGGAAACAGAAGCGAGAAGAGTGGAATATTCACATGCAACGTAAGAATCTCAGCACACCGCTCTAGAGCATGACGAAAAGTTGGTTGAGTTTCATACAACTGACGTCCCATGCCTGCATACTGCGATCCTTGACCTGTGAAAAGCCATGCTACAGGGAGACGCTGCTGGTTTTGTGTATACCCATAACGCATATTACGTGTTTTCTTGCCAGCAACAAACGTCTGCAAGCATTCTTCAAGTTGAGGCAGCGACTCCACTGTAACAGAAAGACGATGTGAGAAGTGGGATCGGCCCGTACTGGCAGTAAAACAGATATCCGGCAAAGATGTACCGGAAGAGTTTCCCAGGTGCTTGCTAAAACTTCGGGCCAGTTCTCGCAATGCCTTTTCGCTCTGCGCGGACAGGTTCAGCAGATGGAGTGGTCGTTCAAATTCATTAGCCTCTCCTTTACTGGCGACGGGGGCCTCTTCCAGTATTATATGAGCATTTGTCCCACCAAAGCCAAAGGAACTCACACCAGCCAAACGCCGTGTGTCACATCTGGGCCATGGCTGTGGATTTGTAGGAATATCCAGGAGGAATGTGTGCGAAGGAATGTGAGGGTTCAGCTTTTTGAGATGCAGGTGAGCCGGAATCGTTTCATGTTGCAAAGCAAGTACTACTTTTATAAAGCCTGCAATACCGGCGGCTGCCTCCAGGTGACCGATATTCGTCTTGACTGAACCAAGCAAGCACAAATTATCCGAAGATCGCCCCTCCTGCAAGACAGTGCCCAACGCTTGAACCTCAATTGGGTCACCAAGAGGAGTACCAGTGCCATGCAATTCAACATAGCTTATCTGCGCTGGCATTACATTGGCATTGCGTAGCGCCTCGCGGATGACTATCTGTTGCGCTGGCCCATTGGGCGCGGTGAGACCATTGCTACGACCATCTTGATTAATAGCCGAACCCCGAATGAGAGCCATAATAGAGTCACCGTCCTGAAGTGCCTTGCTATAGAGCTTCAATACGACGATACCACAACCCTCTCCTCGAACGTATCCATCAGCAGATGCATCAAAAGTCTTACAAAGCCCATCTTCAGCTAACATCTGAGCCTGCACAAAGAGCTGCGTAGTATGTGGAGAAAGAATCAGATTAACACCACCAGCCAGAGCGATCTGCGATTCTCCCAGGCGCAAGCTCTGGCAGGCCAGGTGAAGAGCCACAAGTGACGAAGAACAGGCTGTATCTATGGCCAGACTTGGCCCATGAAGATTTAACAGATAGGAAAGGCGATTCGCTACAATACTCAAAGCATTGCCTGTGGCTGCGTAGGTGTCGTTGCTCTGCGTTACCTCGCCAGGCAATCTGGAATAGTCATTATTGCTCACGCCAATAAACACGCCTGTACGAGTTCCTGCGAGCCGCTCAGGTGACAACGCACCATGCTCTAACGCTTCCCAGGCCACCTCCAATAGCAGACGTTGCTGAGGGTCCATCAGGGTAGCCTCCCGTGGGGAGATGCTGAAAAAGCGTGGATCGAATTGATCCACCTGTTCCAGAAAGCCCGCCCGGCGCACGATGGGTGATGTGGTTCTCTGTGGATCATATTGCGCATTGATAGTCAACCGTTCAGGTGAAGCTTCACTGATAGCATGGGTACCCGAAGAAAGCAGTTGCCAGAACTGCTCGGGACTACTACCCCCGGGAAAACGACACCCTATACCAATCACTGCAATCGGCTCTTCGAGCCTCCCTCGTTTTTCCCAATTGGTAACAATTGGAGTGGTTGCTTCGGAAGCAATATGGCAAGCTAGTCTTTCAATGCTTGGATAGTCATAAACGAGCGTTGGCGAGAGACGACAACCAAGCCAGCGCTCCATTTCGCCTGAGATGCTGACGGCAGCGAGCGAATCGAGACCGTAGAACTCGAATGGCGCGCGAATGTCAATATGCCGGGCATCGATTTTGGTGCGCCAGGCAATCTGGTCAACGAGCCAGCCAATGATTACCGCAGATGTATGATCCGCGTCGTGTTGTTTGCCAGCAGTCGTGGCTTGTTTCTGGCTGACCTGATCCGCGCTCCACTGGCTCTCAATATCTAGAGTACCATCGAGAAAGGCCTGACGACAGGCCTGTCGCTGGATTTTTCCACTGGACGTTCTGAGAATACTCCTTTTTTTGAGAAGCGCCACTGCGTATACTTCTGTTTCTTGCTCTACTGCTATAGCTCTGCGAATAGCATTTACTATTTCTTTATCATTATATTCATTATGTTGCTTTTCGAGCTCTTGCACAACAACCAGGCGTTCCTCACCAACGACGTCAATAGAAAACGCTGCCCCAATGCCCTGGGAGAGCGCGGGATGACTCTGTCTGACTGTCAGTTCAATGTCCTGGGGATAGAGATTCCTGCCACGAATGATGATCAAGTCTTTCAAACGCCCGGAGATGAAAAGTTCTCCCTGGCAGAGAAAGCCGAGATCACCAGTGCGCATAAATGGCCCCTCTCCTGTTGGAAAAAGACGAGCCTGAAAAACCTGCCGGGTTGCATCAGGTCGCTGCCAGTAGCCCTGAGCTATACTGGGGCCTGCTATCCAGATTTCCCCTATCTGGTCAGGCTTACATGGCTTGCAGGTAGTAGGATCAACGATAACTATGCGCTGGCTCTCAGTACCAGATCCACAACCGACTAATCTCCTACTCTTCTCAGAAACACTATCTGAGGCAAGCACGCGTTTCTCTGCCAGGGCAGCAGCATCAAAACTCTGCACGGTGGTGGGCGAGGCACTCATCGTACGAGAGACAAACAAAGTGGCTTCGGCCAACCCATAACAGGGAGAAAATACTTCTTTACGAAAACCACAAGGCTCGAACGTCGTAGCGAAAAGCTCCAGGGTTTCTGACCGCACTGGCTCCGCGCCATTTAATAAGCAGTTTAGACTGCTCAGATTCAGCGTCGCAAGTTGTTCTGCCGTCACTTTATTGGCGCACAGTTCAAAAGCAAAATTCGGCCCGAATGTAAAAGTAGCCTGATAGCGTGTAATGGCCTGAAGCCAGCGGAGAGGGTTTTGTGAAAAGGCAACAGGCGACATGAGAACCATAGGAAAACCCGTTGTCAATGGCAGCACTGCGCCAGCAATTAACCCCATATCATGGTAGAGCGGACACCAGCTTACTCCACGAGTCTTAGAAGTAAGTAGCCAGGCTTGCTGGATAAGGAAAGTGTTATGTAAGAGATTTCCATGAGAGACCATCACCCCTTTAGGCACGTCGGTAGAACCCGAGGTATATTGTAAAAAGGCCAGTGATTCTCTAGATATATCTGTCTGCTGCCAGTTATCAGCTAGATCATTCGGGAGAAGATCGGTCGCCTCCCAATGGAGGGATTGTAATTCCGGATAATCAACAAATTGGTTCTGGAGCGTAGAGAGTATCTGCCCTGTAGTTAAGGCTATTGTCGGTTGCGCATCCGCCAGAATAGCTGAGATACGGTTCATGTGGCGATTCCGCGCGGGGGGATAGACTGGCACGGCTATAGTTCCTGCGTACAGGCAGCCCCAAAATGCTGCTATATAGTCTAAACCAGCCGAATAAAGCAGAACCGCGCGTTCACCACGAGCTTTGAGTTCCTGAAGTCGGGCTGCGATACGACAGGCCCAACGATCCAATTCTGCATATGTAATATGGACCTCTTCAGTCTCCCCATCAACCAGAAAAGTAAAGGCTCTCTGTTCAGATTGATTTTTGGCTCTCCACTGCAGTATTTCTACGAGAGAGCCAGGATCAAATGGTAGAGAAGAAATGATTTTATTCATAATATCGTCTCCTAAATTAACCCACAGTGTTTGGCTCTAGCTGATCGAGCAGCCACAACCACCATTGTCAGTGGAGAGCAGTGAGCAAATGCAAGTTTTTAAGCAATCAACGTGAGTGCCCACCACCCCTCATCATCATAGCCATTGTCATTAATAAAATTGCCGCTCGCGTTCTGATCGTAGGTATCGGTCATGGCATAGCCAATTCCATGCCGTTGGTGCGTGCATATATATTTTCCAATGCATCAACAGCATTGGACCATTGCCAACGAGCCATAGGATTCCAGTTGCCGCTATCGATGCTATACCAGTTTTGCAAGGCAACGGCAGCCTATTCATCATTCGCATTATAATCTGTTCCGGGACCGGGAGCAGCCTGCACGAGTCCATATGGCAAAAGCAGGATGGACAGACATGCGGTAGACATGATAAGGATGAGCCGAAATAACCGTTCGCATCGCAGTATTCCTCCATAAATACATATGCGCGCGAGCCAGAAAGTAGTTTGCTGGATATGATCGAGGTAAAAAAGGCAGTGAAGAAACGACATCAGGTGTCACTTGAAATACCTGATGAAAGAACAATAAAAGCAAATATTGATCATTAAGAAATAATAACATAATATGTTCTGCTTTGTCAATTAGCGCGCAATAAATCCAGGCTTTCCAAATCATCTCAATGTATTACTGCTCACGTAAGTAATGAATATCACGTAATACCCTGGCATCCCTCTGTCTGGACAATCACTTCTACTACTTGACTCCTTATCTACTTTCATTTATATTACTTTGGATAGATATGCGGCCGCTTAGTCTGAGGAAGCATATAGAAGAGCAAGCAAAGCGGCGTGTATGACTTTTCCTGGTGAGAGCATTTGAGTTATATCTCATCCCTATCGAAATGAAAAGGAGTATTCCTCATGGACAATCTTGTACAATATCTCTCAGAAAGAGAGCGCCCGATAATAGTAGGTGGCCCCAACCCTTCACTGGAAGAGTTAAAAAACGCATCGAAGATATAGGTTATGTCTTTATTAAATTTACCGAGACGCAAGGGGGAACAGACCTGGGCGTACATCTTGATAGGAGCGCCTTGGATTTCAGTCAGGCTAATTTTGAGCAACCGAGAGGAATAGTTCATATAGAAGGGACATTAAACCTCAACTATATTAATGTTCGTTGTGTGGCTGATATCAATTTATCAACTTTGAGTGGTATGGGACGCCTTATCGTCCTAGAAGACGTAAAAATATAATTGCTTTTTTATTTTTGCAATTGATACCAATAAATTCATTTTTAAAGTAATTCTGATCTTTGGCATCAATTCTGTGCCATCACCCAAAAGTGTGCTGAAGGGGGCCGAATATGCGTGTGTTAATCTCTGGAAGTGGTATTGCTGGGTTGACACTGGCCTACTGGTTACACCAGTATGGCCATACTCCACTTGTTATTGAGCAGGCCGAGGCTATCCGCCGTGGTGGATACGCTTTTGATTTTTATGGCACTGGCTATGATGTCGCCGAACGCATGGGTCTTATTAGCACGTTGCAACAGCAACAGATTCGCCTCGACGCAATCTCTTATATGGGCGCTTCGGGCAAGCCATATGCTACACTGAATACCACATTGATGCGCAAGGTTATGCATGACAGATACATGAGCCTCATGCACTGGACACTTGAGGAAGCGCTATACAACACCATTGTCAATGATGTCGAAGTACGCTATGGCCGCTCTCTCACGGCGGTCAAATCCAGCCCAGAAGAGGTTTCGGTAACCTTCAACGATGGAACTACTGAAGCTTATGATTTGCTTGTCGGAGCTGACGGCGTTCATTCTAACACACGCCACCTGGTCTTTAGAGCCGAGAAACACTTCCAGCACTATCTCGGCTACACCTTTGCCAGCTACCCCTTGCCAGATCACTATGGCATTGGCCGCAATTGGAACAATTATATCGAGCCTGGACGCTTAGCAAGCGCATATTGCAGCAACAACGATGGTGAGATTATTACCTTTCTCATATGGAAAACAGCAAACCAGGACTACATTCCACGAGAGCAGCGACTGGCACATTTACATCAAGTGTTTGCAGGCATGGGCTGGATTACATCGCGCCTGCTAGACGACGTTTCTGATTCTACCGCTATCTTCATGGACACGGTAACACAAATTCACATGCCTACCTGGCATAGTGGACGCGTTGTTCTTGTTGGTGATGCCTGTGGTTGCCCTACCCTGATTTCTGGACAAGGAGCATCAATGGCGATGGGAGGAGCCTACCTGTTAGCAAAAGCCTTACACGAAACGTTCAATTACGAAGACGCGTTTCTCCGCTACGAGCAACAAGTGCGACCACATGTTGAGAAGCGGCAAAAGAAGACACAGGACTCCGCTAAGAGGTTTGATTCAAACAGCCTTCTGGGATTGTGCATACAACAACTGATGATGAGAATACTGCTGCGCGACTCCTTTATTAGGCTGCTTCGACAACACTTTGGAGGAGAAAGCATCTTGTAGGGGTTCTGCCAGAGCTGAGTGAAATGATCTCCGTCATCTGGTTGTGTTGCAAAAACTATGACGAAGGTGCTCCGCAATTGATCACCCATGTCGAAACCACTCAAGCTCCCATCACCGACGAACACTCCCTCCCCGCGATCCATGCCAGTCTGGCAGAGAGGAAACTCCTTCCAGGTCACCATCTCGTCGATGCAGGATATGTCACAATCGACAATCTTGTCCAGAGTCGGATTGACTCTGGAGTTGATCTGCTTGGCCCAACCCTCAAGACGCATTGGTATCAAGCGGAGACTGGCTATGACCTTACGCACTTCTCGATCGATTGGGAATATGCAGAGTCGCCGAAAAAGCGAAAAAAAGAGGAGCATCTGTTTTGCAATGAAGGAAACCGGTGTAGATGTTGTTTGTTTTAAAAATTTGGTTCATACACAAGTTTATACAGGTTTGGTGAAAGCTCTTCCATAATCTCGTGAAAACGATAGATTTTGTCAGGGAGTCAGCCATTTCCAACAAGGACACATCAAGAGTGAAAGTTTCTCTTAAAAGGATGTTGGTCGAGATTACTTTTCTTACTTCAGATGCGCCTCCTCGAAAAATGGCTGACTATCTCATAGGATGAAAGCGGTAAATACTCTCCCATCCGTTATTGAGCCTTCAGTTCATAAGTCGTCTGGCAAGAGACCGTACACCGCCAGACGACGTGAGAAACTAGCCATATATACTTTTCCGTTCGCAATAGTGGGTGCGCAAAACTTCGCGAAGTTCCCGATATCATCTCGATGCTCGTTCTGTTTACTGTTCCATAGCTCTCTTGTCAGGTCGGAGGCGTCGTAGGCACGTAGTATGCCCTCCACTGTGGCATGAATAGCACTGGCACGGTAAGGGTGCGAGGCCCATAGAATGCCGCTTCCCGCAGTATTGCCGTTGGCTGAAATAGATAACATTCCTCCTGGCATCCCCGGCGACCCTCCGGGCACACCTACTGGCGTAGTTGTGGTGCTCTGTGAAATGGGTGTCGTTTGGAATCGCCCGTTGATCAGTTGGTAGGCCCTCAGAAAAGCGTTTTCGGGCCAGACGTAGACCCAGGGACCGTGCGGACCATTCCAGTAGACCAGGCCACCATGAATATGATGATCTTGTTCAACGTAGAAGCTCTGGACGATCTGGCTGTCGCTAGCGGCATTGAAATGGCCCATATTGTCCTTGTTAAGCAGATAAAATTTTCCTTCTTTCCCACCTCCAATCAGCAGGCTCGTGCCGGGAATCAGCAATGCGCCAGAGGAACCAATGTCGATATCGGCCTGACTGAGAGCCTCTGTGTTAAAGGGAGCGAACCAGTCAGCGAGTGTGAGGTCAGGCTGAAGTTTCACGAAACAGCCACCCAGTGCTGATCCATCTTGTTGAAAGGTACCATTGCCGGTCATGAAGTAAATGTTGTTTTCACTATCTGCATTCGGTCCTTGCCCGGCCATCCAAATACCCCCTTCCGACCCGTTGGACGTGTCATTATAAATACCAACTCGGTGTAACGTTGTGGCGTTGTAGGCAAAGACCCATCCGTGATAAGGGTCCTGATCTCCATACGATGCAAAGGCAATATAGATAACGTCGTTGGTCAGCAGCAGGGCCGCACGCTGAAGTTGTCTATGGGGGATGAAGGGGACTACCCCGTCCACACTGCCTTCGCCAGTCCCCCGGACACACGTCTCTAGTTGTACTGGTCCACCAAATCTCTCCGCCCCAGTTGCCAGGTCCAAAGCATGCAGTCGGTGGGCATACACGTCTCCAACTTTGGTGAAGGCGACAGCGTAAAGGGTACTGTGGGCGAGCGAGATGACGGGGGTACTGACGATCCCAACCTCGTCAACGATATCTTTATAACCAGCAAAAAGTGAGAAGGCTGTTTGTAAATCCTGTGTTCCCAGTTGTTTAAAAAGTGAGAAGATACTCAAAGGATTTTTCAGCAGAACGCTCACCAGTAGCCGCAGAGCTGCCAATAGACCGCTACGAGGACCAATATTGGGGTCAGGGAGAGAGACCGAAGGCCCCAGCGAAACATGCCAGAGTGGTGCTGCAGCATGCGGATCGTCGGCATCGAAGGCATAGACAGAGTTATGCATCGTTGCCACATACACCACATTGTGAATGCCTTTATTGGGGATAATGACATTGCCAACATATAACGGTTGGGCATAGATATGCCCGTCTACCTGACGTTCGAACAGCTTGCCAAACCGTTGTGAATTCACATTGAAGGTGTTGAGTTGAACCTCTCGAAGATTTGCGCCGGTACGACTGTTGTCATTGTGCTGAGTGAGCACACAGATCATCTCAACCATAGTGAAGCTCCCTTTGTGAAACAGAAGTCTGAGGATCATCGGCACAAAAAAAGTGATTGAAGGCCGATGATCCTCAGACTCCAAGTCTCACTTAAGAGGTTTCTTTTTACTAACACATCCCTAAAGTTCAGAATGAGCCATGCTTTTCTCTAGCCTGGCTATAATTAAGCATCGCCGTCCAAATGGATAACCAGCGTAGTGTTCTCTTGTGGATTGCTACACTGAGCGTCCACCTTTATTTGAATATTAAAGCCTGTCTTATAGCTGAATGGTATTTTCTGTCCAACTACGAGGCCGTTTCCGCTGAATATTGTTTTGTTCTGAACAACATCTATGGCAACAATGGTCCAACTGGTACCATCATTAGGAGCTGTGATTGCGGCGTTGCCATGAAATGTCCTCCACCAGGAGGTTTGTCTTGGCGATAGATAGGTGCCATAACCGTTTGAAATAGGCACATTTACGTTTGTGGAAATGTGAACAAAAGGTACCAATGCCTCCGAATCAATTTCCAACTGTTCAAGTTTTTTCACCAGTGCCCGATCCACACCGAGCTTAGCCGCTATGCTCTGAGAGAGTGAGTCCAGTGCCATGTCGAAGTCAACAACCTGAGCTGCCATAGTAGTTCTCCTTTTTTCTTTAAATTCACCTGTAATAAGTAATCGTATTTCTTACGCTTCACTCACAATAATGTCATAACATAAACGAAAATATAAATCAATGGTGTATAAAAATCCTATAAATAGGGAGAGAGGACTTTGCTGCTGATGGGATAGGACTTTCTTTAAATCTCTTATGAATTTAAAACACGAAATGCAGTATTTATTCTATTTTCACCTGGCATCTTTCGCTGACAATCATTCTTGAGCTTATCCACTCTAGATGCGTAGTTCTCGAAAAGGTAAACTCCCTGTTTGTGCTCAAAGAAAAGATTACGTTCTAGCTTAGAAACTCATGCTTCACCAAACCTGTGTATGAACCAACTTATGCTTCACAAAAGTATTTCGAAAAGCCCTGTTGATTGGTACTACCAAGATTGCCTTTTCTAGAAAGGATTTGTATAATAGTCTTGCTTGCTTAATTAGGAGAAGATACCTTATCATAAGGCAAAAGTCAGGTACCATCCTCTTCTTCTGATTACACTCGGCATGGAGGCATAGACATGAATCGGACATCAACAGACTCGCCATTCTCGATTGCGATAGCTGAGGGTAGCGAACTGGCGCAAGCGATGGGGACCACTCAGAACGTCGCCACTGCTAGTGACCTACCAATAGCCGGATTTGGCGCTGGCGTACATCAATATCTTAACATGCTCCTCACCCAGATCTACTCCAAAACCACTACCTTGCTGGCAGCGAATATGGTCCTCGTCTCGTTGCTACTCTCTACCAGAGCCTCCACCTTACTGACCCTGGTCCCTTTCTACATAGGCTCAGTCTTTTTCTTCGCGCTTTCCGCCATTACCAGCACCATCGTACTTTTCCCGCGCCTGCACCATCATGATGCCAACGGACTTCTTTTCTGGCGCGCAATTCTCATGAAAGGCAGCCCGGACGATTATTACTCCAGCGTCCAGGCATTGAATAAAGCGACGGTGGAAGAGGAGTATGCCAAAGACAATTACCACATCTCCAAAACAATCCATTTTAAAGACTCGATGTTGCGTGCCGCCATCACGATGTTTATAGTGGGCATGTTGTGTGCGGTGATTGGAGTTGTCACCCCAATGGTGCTTAGTCGCCACTAGAACGCTCTCGAAGATGGGTTGGGTGTTTTGCGATGAGGACATGTGCCTGTTTCTCCTTTTGCTTCAAATAAAATCCATACTATACCTCTCTTCTTCTCTTCATCCACTTCCCATGTGGAAGAGCGACCGCCTCTGGCTCGATCTCATGTATTGCGCGACATCAAAGAGGATCAGCAGCGTTCCCTCATGCCTCTCATCATTCTCCGGTGGCTAAGTGTGGCCACATTGAGGCTGTCATCTGTCCGAGAGCAGCAGCTTCCTCGACCGAGAACAACATCGCTTCGGGGTGCAGCGCCATCCAGGGCGTGGCAGCTTCCTCCGTCTGAAAAAAGAGCGACTGCTGACAAAAGGTTCCGCGCACACAGTCACACCGCGCTTCCGGCAGGACGAGTGACAAGACACTTGTCGCTGGAAGCAGATCCGCAATCCCTTCCGGGGTTGCAACAAAGGTAATAGGTTGGCCGGACGCCGAACATTCCGATTGGACGTGTACTTCGACCTGGAGCAACGATGGAAACAGGATAGTATCGAAAGCGCACCAGGTAAAGAGAGAATGTTCCGGAAGCACAAACTGGTGCTGGGTAGGCACGAGGGTAAGTCCCCAGCCCACGATATTGCCCTGTGGATCAAACTCAGTATCTGGGACGCGGGCCAGATGCGCTGTCAGTTTTTCTTGGCTCATTTGTAAACGCCTGGCCAGGTGAATTGGAGTGAGAGGCCGGCCCGTCTCGGCCATGACCCGCAGGATCTGCTGGCAAGTAACATCCTGCGTACAATCAAGATGAGCGGCCAAACGCGTGGCTAGCATATCAAGGGAAGGCTGATTCATGGGCTTCCATTCCTTTTCTCATCCTTTGACGATGTATGCTTCTTGATCAGAAAGAGCTATTGAGTGCCACAGGGAGGGTCGCACGTTTCCTCTCCTTGCATTGAAGGGCACGGCTTATCAGCATAGGAACAGAAAACACAGCAATCACCTCTTTTGTGGACATGCGTCATGGAGCACGCTTCACAGGTGTAGGTTAACTGGCAGTAAGTTGTGGGCATGATGACGCTTTGTTGATGCTGGCAAGCCGGATTGGGGCAGGTTAGGATCGCCAATAAGGCATTACTGTTCATCTTTCCTCTTTTTCCGCAGAGTAGTCGAGTGCGTCAAGCATGCGACAGCGACTTCCGGGGTCTTCTCCTGTGCAAAGGGAGGCCACCTGGAGTAGGGCTTGTCGCATACTTTGTAGCTCGCATATTTTCCGTTCCACCTCAGCGAGTTTCGCCTCTGCGCGCTCTTTGACCTGCTCACAGGAGGTCTGCCCGTCTACGCGCAGTGTCAGCAGTTCCATAATCTCTTTAAGTGAGAAGCCAAGTTGTTGTGCGCGTTTAATAAAGCGAATCTGCTTGACCACTTCTTCAGAGTACTGCCGATAACCAGAAGCCCTGCGCGGGGGCTCCTCCAGCAATCCCTCACGCTCGTAGAACCGAACGGTTTCTACACCGATGCCGGCCCTACGGGCTACTTGTCCAATCGAAAGGGTATCCATCTTTGTTCCTCCTACAAAAAACTATACACCCTGTACCATACTACAGAGTCAAGAGGGGTGGAGGAGGAAGCTCCGAATTGCCTGAAAGCAATGGAACTTGATCCACTCTACCTATCTCTTTGCGCTTGTTTTGTGCCTCTTTCCTTGATTTGCGATACTCGATCAGGGATAGTCAGTTCCGACTCTTGGTGTTATCTGCAGTCGCAAAGAATGTATGGAGCACTGGAGGAGCACTGGAGCAGATAGAGATTCTGCGGTGAAAAACACGGGAAGCCCTACTGGATGGGGGCGCGCTTCACAAGTTCATGAAGAGAGAGTAGCGTCAACTGGCTGAAAACGAACAGCACTGCAACGTGAGTACCAGGGCGAGTTCATAGCGCCGACCGCGAGCACGGCGCGGATCTTCAAGACATTGAAAGGCTTGGTACAATGAGCTCAGCGCCGAACCATCGAGCACAAGATCTCCTCGTGCTGGTTGCGTCAACGTGGTATATTCCATTGTAAGAGTTTTCCGCTGATGTCATAATGCAGATGATCTTATCCGCCGGGACGCATGCCAGTACGCTGACCGTAAAGCCGTGCTGAACCGAGTGCCGCTGAACGCGCGCCTTTCGCTGCCCGAACATCAGCATATGATTACTGAATTGACCGCACATCGGATATGATTGTGTCGGGTGGCTATAATGTCTATCCACGCGAGATGGAGGATGCGCTGCTGGCGCATCCGGCGGTGCAGGAATGCGCGGTGGTTGGCGTGCCGGATGAGCGTTGGGTTGAGATGGTCGTGGCCTTTGTGTGGAGCAGGTGCCCAAGAGCGCTGTCGGCAAGGTGTTGCGACGAGCGCTGCGCGATCCGCTCTGGCAGGGGCGCAAACGCCCAATTTAAGCGGCTGAGCCACACAAGAGGAGGAATGCTATGTCAGTTCAGGTTGAGCGCAATGGGCCAATTACCACGGTGATACTGAGCCGGCCAGAGGTGCGCAACGCGGTCAATCGCCAGACGGCGAAGGAATTGGCCGGGGCATTTCGGGATTTCGATGCCGATCCGGAGGCGCTGGTGGGTGTGCTGGTGGGCGATCACGGCCAGTTCTGCGCGGGCGCGGACCTGAAAGCGTTTGTGGCGGGCGAAGGCAATCGCGTCGAGCCAGATGGCGACGGGCCGATGGGGCCAAGCCGGATGCTGCTTACCAAGCCAGTGATTGCCGCTATGAATGGCTATGCTGTGGCGGGTGGGCTGGAATTGGCGCTGTGGTGCGATCTGCGCGTGATGGAAGAGGACGCCGTGCTAGGGATCTTTTGCCGGCGCTGGGGCGTGCCGTTAATTGATGGTGGCACGATCCGGCTACCGCGCCTGATTGGGCTGAGTCGGGCGCTGGATTTGATTCTGACAGGCCGGCCTGTTGGAGCGCAAGAAGCACTGGCGATGGGATTGGTAAACCGGGTTGTGCCACATGGTCAGGCGCGCCAGGCCGCCGAGGAACTTGCCAGAGAGATCAGCCACTTCCCTCCGGCATGTATGCGCAGCGACCGGCTTTCGGCCTATGAGCAATTTGATCTGAGCTTCCAAGAGGCGCTGGCTAACGAGTTTCAACATGGGTTTGGCGTACTTCAAGCGGAAGGTGCCGCCGACGCACAGAAGTTTGCCAGCGGCGCGGGCAGGCACGGCAGCTTTATACTGAAAGCGGAAACCGGCGATAGCTGATCTATCAGGCAGCAATTCCTATGATGATCCGGGAAACAGCGTCTAGATCCATTGCTCTTATTGCTGCGATCGGCTTCAAGCCCGAAAGCTTCTTCAATCGTTGCACAGCTTTTCCATGCAGAGTTTGTTGATCCTCTGGCTCAGTCACTCGAAGGCGAAGATGCAGACCTTCGTGCAGGACTCATCACGGCCTATATTATCGGCCGGGCAATCATGAGGGTAGCGTTTAACTCACCTACCATCAAAGAGAGTGACATCGGCAAAATAAGCATCAACAATCAACCATTTCTTTGTGCTATTTGTACACATTTTACTATTTTTTTGTGAAAAGCATGAGGAAAAGACCTAAGTACATTTTTTAGGTCTTTTCTTTTTTGCGTTCAAACATACTTGGTTGCAAGTCCTCACTTGAGGAATATAGAAGGCTCGCCGATTCCCGGTGTCTCTTGCTGCGAAAATCACCGGCCCGCGAGCTGCGCGACGACCGTTTTCATGGCATCGTGGGCTTCCTGAAAAATACTGAAGTACGAAATACCATACTGCTCACGCAGCATATACACTTTTTCAATGATCTGATCGAGAGACCCGATGAGATAATAGGGAGAGGCTAAGAGTTGCTCTGGTGTGAGATCAGACCACCCACTCACGCTGCTGAACTGATCGCGCCGCACCGTCTTCTCACTCCAGCCTTGATTTTCGATAAATCGAGTGACGATGCTTGTGGGATCATCAGTGATGATCACTTTTTGCAAAAGAAGGTTGAGTTCTAACTGCGCGAAGCGCTCGCCCGCCGCCTCTCGAATCCAGCCTAGCCGTTGTGTGAGTCTCGCTGGGGACATATCAGCAAAATTTTTGCGTTCGCCACCAAGGTTCATATTGATGCCAACAATATCAGCCTCGCGAGCGGCAAGCGAAAGCAGGTGTTTACCAGCACCGCCAATTAAGATCGGAGGATGGGGGATCTGGACGGGTGTGGGACGCTCGATAAGTCCTTGTATCGCATAGTGGTCACCCTGAAAGGTGAATGGCTCACCATCACGAGAGGAGAGCAATCCTTTGAGGATACGAATGGATTCCGCGAGGCGAGCAACACGTATGGCAGGAGACTCGAAGGGGATTCCGGCTTGCTGATATTCCCCAGGATGCCAGCCCGCACCCATCCCTAGCTCGAAACGCCCCTCGGTCATGACATCAAAGGTGGCAATCTCCTTGGCCAGTACAGCCGGGTATCTGAAGTCATTGCTGAGAACGAAGCTGCCAACTCGCAGGCGTTGCGTCGCCTCCGCTGCACTTAGCAAGCTTAGGAAAGGGGAAAACCCTGAGAAAAAGTGATCTGCAACCTGGAGAGTTGAAAATCCATCATCCTCTATGCGGCGGGCAAGCACTTGCCATTGTTGGTGTGCCATGATGCCACCCAGGACAATGCCAAAACGAAACGGTCGGTTTTCAGTCATTTTTTATATCCTTTGACGATTTTTCTTCTCTCAAGATGTGCTTTGCCAGTGGTTTTGTCCTCATCGGGCAATTTATGATTCGCTGGGTGATTGGACACCCTATGGTCCAAAATGGATGATTGGTCCATCTAAGCAAGAACAGTCATTGTATAGCAGAGCTAAAAAGTCGTTGAACTATCACTTTCCGATACTCTTTCTCACATTCCGCAGTTTAATCAGAAGAAAAATAGAATTGTTGATAGTCCGGTCCAAGTAAGAAGAGAATCTGCTGATCTTTGTACGCTCGTTTTCGCTCCTTCTTTTGCTTCTCACTATCTTACCGAATTTCTTTTTTTCTGTCAATTATTCTGCGGAACATGGGTCGTATACTTTTTTAGCACATATTGCCGGTTGACTCCCTCTTCCTTTATTAACAACAAATTACCATATTAGAAGTGATTAAGCGGTATATATGGTATATAACCTCACTGATGAGTTTATATCACCTCCCATAGCGGCGCACTTCTCAGTTCAGAATCACGTGTCGATCCGAATCAAATACTCTCTATGCCAAAATTACCGTATTAGAAATGCATGTAGTGATACATGCGATATATAAGCCCAATGATGAGTGTATACTGGCTCCCACGACGGTGCTCTTCTTGGTCAAGAGTTGCGTGTTCATCTGCTTCAAACCCTCTCTCAGCGACCCTGTCGCCTGGGTTACCCATTTTAGATATGCCAATCAACATTATTGGTAGACTTTTGTAAATATCCTATCTCCGTCGCATCGATTTTCTGCATGCCGGGAGGGTTGACAGGGAACGTAAAATTTGGTATGATAATCATACAATACTACAAATCATTATAGCCATGAGGCAGAGATGGAGAAAGTATTGTACAAACCACTACAATCAAGCAAAGTCTTTGAACGCATCGCTGAGCAAATAGAGCAGCGTATTCTCAGTGGTGAGCTTCGCAGTGGTGATCGTTTACCAACCGAACGCGAATTAAGCGAGCAGTTTCAAGCCAGCCGTACGGCTGTACGCGAAGCCATGAAAACTCTTGCGCAAAAAGGACTCGTGGATATGCGTCCCGGTCGCGGCACGATTGTCATCAATGCTACCTCACAAGCAATGCAACACTCACTGGGACTGATGATCAAAGTCGGCCCGGAGCATAACCTCGACCATCTCAGCGAGGTGCGCCAAATCCTCGAACCGGAAATTGCAACTCTTGCCGCACAAAGAGCTACCGATAAAGACATTCTCGCCATGCAAACTGCAGTGGATGTTATGGAAAACAATCTGCAAAACGCCGACGCATTTATTGCTGCCGACAATGATTTTCACCGTGCACTGGCAGAGGCAACCCACAATATGCTCATCCTTGCCCTTCTGGACTCTATCGTCAATTTGTTGAGTGAACAGCGAAAACTTATCTTTTCTGTCGCTGGAGGCCCGGAGCGCGGACAACTACACCATAAACACATTCTCAATGCCATTATCCATCATGATCCTGAAGTTGCTCATAAAGCAATGATTGCGCACCTACGACAGGTGCGCGAAGATACGAGTGCTACCATTTAAAGCTCGAACGTGTTGTATCTTTATGTCCGCATACAGCGTTGTATGCGGCCACAAGCACCAGGAGGCTAGTTATGGCTACTATTGGTTTCGTTGGTCTGGGAGCGATGGGCGGTCGCGTTGTGAAGCGACTCCTCGATGCTGGACATCCTGTTATTGGATATAATCGCACCAGATCGAAAGCACAGTGGCTTCTCGAAGCCGGAATGCAGTGGGGCGATTCTCCACGCACGGTGGCTGAAGCATCTGATGTCGTGTTTACTATGGTTACAAATACTGCTGCCATGCAGGATGTGCTTGGTGGCGAGGATGGCATATTGGCAGGTTTAGCACCGGGCAAGACGTACGTCGATATGAGCACCATTAGCCCCGCTGTCTCGCGCGAAGTAGCAACTCAGGTTGCGGCAAAGGGAGCGCAGATGCTTGATGCTCCTGTCTCAGGCAGTGTTATCACTCTAGAACAGGGAAATCTCTCCGTTATGGTTGGTGGTGATCCGACAACGTTCGAGCAAGTCAAACCGATTTTGCTACATATCGGTCCCAAAGTGAACTATGTCGGGACAAACGGTCTCGCTGTCTTAATGAAGATCGCGATCAACCTGAGCTTGCAAGTACAGATTCTCGGCTTCTGTGAAGGCTTGCTCCTCGCTGAAAAAGGGGGTATTCCCCGCGAAACGGCTATCGAAACGATGCTCAATAGTGTCATCGCCTCTCCTTCACTGAAATATCGTGTGCCTTTCATCCTCAATATGCCTGAAGAAGCCTGGTTCAATGTCAATATGATGCAGAAAGATATGCTATTGGCATTAGAGATGGGGAGGAACTTTAACGTTCCGCTTCCGGTTACCGCTATCGCTAATGAACCCCTGACCTCGGCCCGCGCCCTGGGACTGGACCAAAAAGATTTTGCTGTTGTCTATGAGGTTCTGGCACTGATGGCTGGGCTCCATAAGTAGTATACAGACCCATACTCCCCTTGATGAGTTTTCCATTCGTTTCGACAACAGAAAATCACGTTGACCATGTAACATTGCCATCATGTCATCAGGTCGTCATGTAGCAACATATTTGGAGCGCGTCGTTCATCGCTAAGATCTTATTCCGAAAGCCAACGCGACTGGCATCACTAGTGCTCTGCACACGCAAGTTTTCGGATAAGTAGTAAGTAAGGAACAAAGAGAACAATGTTGCATCCCGAAACACCCGATTCCCAATCCTCAACAGCTGCTTCTGTTTATGCAGAAGCAACAACTGTAGATCGCGAGCAATGGTTGCATATGTATGAGCAAATGCTCAAAATCCGTATTTTTGAAGAGCACGTTAACATTCTGTACACCACCGCCAAAATGCCTGGCCTCGCCCATCTCTACAGTGGTGAGGAGGCCATTGCAGTAGGAGTCTGCTCCGCCTTGCGACGCGATGACTACATTACGAGCACACATCGTGGACATGGGCATTGTCTCGCTAAAGGCGCTTCTGTTGATCTCATGTTTGCCGAACTCCTGGGAAAAGAACCTGGCTACTGTAAGGGAAAAGGTGGCTCCATGCATATCGCTGACCAGAATACAGGTAATCTGGGCGCGAATGCCATCGTTGCAGGGAGTACGGGTATCGCTACTGGAGCAGCTTTTTCAAGCAAGATGCGTGGCACTGATCAGGTAACAGTCTGCTTCTTCGGCGACGGAGCACTTGGTCAGGGCCTGCTGTACGAAGTGATGAACATGGCCTCATTGTGGAAGCTGCCGGTGATTTACGTCTGTGAAAATAACCTTTACAACGAATATACGCATTATTCAGAGACAACTGCAGGAGAAATCAGTGCCAGGGCCAGAGCATTTGGCATCTTGACTGAAGAGGTCGACGGTCAGGACATCCGCATCGTCTATCCTACGATGCAGCGCCTGGTCGAGCGTGCGCGCCACGGTGAAGGACCTGCTTTCCTGCTCTGCAATACCTATCGCTATCACGGACATCATGTCGGTGACATCCAGCGCGCATACTATCGCACAAAAGTAGAGGAAGAACAGTGGCAGTCAGAACGAGATCCGCTGCAACTCCTCGCGCAGTGGATGACCGACCAGCAACTACTCGACGCTCCAACTGTTGAGCAGATAGAACATCAGGTGCGGGCTGAAATTGAGGCAGGTGTCGCATTCGCATTAAATGCACCATATCCTGAGCTAGACGAGGTAAATCAAGATGTTTATGCCTAACACAGTAGCAGAGCAGAAACCGAGTGAAGGCGTACGCGTCATTACACTTGGCCAAGCTATCCGCGAAGCCCTTGCCGAAGAAATGCGCCGCGACCTGTCTATATTTATCATGGGAGAAGATGTGGCCGAAGCTGGCACACCCTTCAAGGTGCTTTCTGGCCTGGTGGAAGAATTTGGTACTGCTCGGGTCATTGATTCGCCGATCTCTGAAGCTGGCATTACAGGCATCGGCGTAGGGAGCGCAATGACGGGTCTACGCCCGGTTATCGACATCATGTTTGGAGATTTCCTCGGCATTGCCATGGATCAACTCTTTAACCAGGCTGCCAAGGTCCATTACATGTCTGGTGGCAAACTCAAGGTTCCGCTGCTCCTGCGTACGACGTTGGGTGCAACGCGTCGTACCGCAGCCCAGCACAGCCAGAGTTTGCATGCCTGGGTCAGTCATATTCCAGGCTTAAAGGTTGTTCTTCCCTCAACACCTTATGATGCAAAAGGCCTGCTGAAAACAGCTATCCGCGATGATAATCCTGTCGTTTTTTTTGAAGATAAGATGATGTATCAACTCAAAGGACCTGTGCCGGAAGGAGAGTACACTATTCCCTTTGGAGTTGCCGACATAAAGCGTATAGGTACCGATATCACCATTGTTGCGACGAGTAGCATGGTACAGATCGCGTTAGCGGCTGCAGACATATTGGCGCAGATCGGTATTAGCGCAGAAGTCGTCGACCCTCGCACGACAGTTCCTCTCGACACCGCGACGTTGATTGCGTCTGCAAAGAAGACGAGTCGCGCCCTCGTTGTAGACGAGGGCTATGAACAATATGGGGTCACGGCTGAAATCGCTTCGGTCATCGCTGATGGTGCATTCTACTATCTGGATGCCCCGGTTAAACGGATCGGCGCGATGAACGTTCCTGTCCCTTTCTCTCCCCCTTTGGAAGATATGACTGTTCCCACTGCTATCTCAGTCGCAAAAGTAGCGCAAACGCTGTGTGGACGTGTGTAGTTCAGTGACCTACGAAAGGAAAAATCATGGCGATCAAGACATATGGGTTGATGGGCGTGGATTGGGAAGAACGCACCAATTTCGAACGCCTTCGCACTCAGCGCCTGGCTCGTATCAAGCAGCTACTCAAAGAATCAAGCATGGGTGCGTTGCTGTGCTTTGATATGAATAATATACGCTACATTACAGCAACACATATTGGCACCTGGGGCATGGACAAGCTTACACGCTTTAGCCTCCTGGCGCAAGACGACGAACCTATCTTGTGGGACTTCGGTTCTGCGGCGCGACACCATCAAATCTACTGTCCCTGGCTAGGAGAGCGTTCACGCGCAGGCATCTCTACACAACGCGGGGCGATGTCCCCTGAATCTGGTCGGGCGGAAGATGTGGCACGCAAAATTCGTATCGAATTGGAAGAGCGTGGCTTGCTGAATGAACCGTTGGGCGTGGATGTTGTGGAACTGCCTGTGCTCTTCGCGTTACAGGCCGAAGGTATCAAGGTTGTGGATGGCCAGCAGTTGATGCAGTCAGCTCGCTTGATTAAGACACAGGATGAAATCACCTTGCTCAGTACCGCCTGTATGATGGTAGATGCAGCTTATGACGAATTGTACCGCGCTATGAAACCTGGCTTTCGTGAAAACGAGTGCGTTGGCCTGGTGAGTAAAGTGTTATACGATCTGGGATCTGAGCATGTGGAAGGGGTTAATGCGATCTCTGGTGAACGCTGTAGTCCTCATCCACATGTCTATACCGACCGGGCACTCCGACCCGGTGACCCTGCATATTTTGATATCTTACATAGCTATAACGGCTATCGGACCTGCTATTACCGTACCTTTGCCATTGGGAGTGCTTCACCAGCTATGGTTGACGCGTACAAACGCTGTCGAGACATTTTAGATCGTGCCATCAACGCAATCAAACCTGGCGTGACGACAGCCGATATCGTTAAATTATGGCCGAAAGCGGAGGAGTTCGGTTTTCCCAACGAAGAAGCCGCGTTCGCACTCCAGTATGGTCACGGCGTAGGACTCTCGATCTGGGAAAAACCTATCTTCAGTCGACTGGTCTCCCTCGATCACCCCGAAGTAATTAAAGAAGGTATGGTCTTCGCGCTTGAGACCTTCTGGCCCTCATCAGACGGCTGGTCGGCAGCACGTATTGAAGAGCAGTTGGTTGTCACTAAGGATGGCTGCGAGGTTATCACACGTTTCCCCGCCGAGAAATTGCTGATCGCTGGCGTACGCTACTACACAGCTACGGGTCCATTGCCCACGATTCGTGAGTCCCAATCCAACCTCAATACGGAACTCAATGGCCAGTACGCTGCAAGTACTGACTATGGTACAACTGCACAGGCTTGAGCTTCCAGGAATACACCAGGCATGTGAGGACGACATTGACGTTGTTTTCACATGCGAGGAGACCAACCATGCCGATAGAGGTTATTTTGCCAGCGCTAGGAATGGCGCAGGAAACAGGAAAAGTTGTGCAATGGCTCAAAGCTGATGGTGAGCAAGTGACGAAGGGTCAGCCCATCGTTGAAGTTGAGACCGACAAAGCCACGGTTGAACTTGAAGCACCCGCGGATGGAATACTTACCGGCCTGGCTGCAGGTGCGGGTGAAGATGTTCCGGTCGGACAGGTGATTGCCAGCATCCTTACGCCCAATGAGGTAGCTCAAAACAACGGAAATACCTCATCTCAACGACCTTCACCACCGCTACATGACACGCAGAGTGTTTCAGAACGTACAGCGGACACAGAGAAGAGGAAATCTGCGATACCTCCCAGCCGGCTCGCATCGCGCATCGCAGACGAACATAAGGTAGATTTGAATCTGGTAACACCCGCAGGAAAGCGTATTCAGAAGGCGGATGTACTGACATATCTACAAAATCAGTCTGCAACATCTGCTATAGCAAATGCAACACAGGTGATAATGGCCTCTCCTAAGGCACGTCGTTTAGCTGCTGAGCAAGGGAGAAATCTTGCCACTATCAAGGGGTCAGGACCCGCCGGAGCAGTGCTTGCTGCAGATGTTCTGATCGCACCATCTCTATTGCCTGCTGCGGCACCTGTAGAAAGTATGCCATTAAAGGGTAGCACACCCGTAAAACCAATTGTAGCAAGCTCCAATAGCTCTCATAACGTCACACTCAGCACTGTCTGGCGCATTATGGCCGAGCGTACCACGCAGAGCTGGACGAATGTGCCTCACTTCTTCCTCGTTCGCGAGGTCAGAGCCAACCGGCTGATTGCATGGCGTGAGCAAATTCTAAAGCGTTCCTCTGAGAAGGTTACCTATACGGACTTGCTCGTCAAAGTTGTCGCTGCGGCCTTGCATGCACACCCACGCCTGAATGCTACGTGGGGTGAGGGCACGATTGTCTTGCTGGATGAGGTCAATATCGGCCTTGCTGTGGCTGTTGAAGATGGATTAGTGGTGCCGGTGATCCATCGCGCCGATGAATTAAGCCTGAATGGCATTGCAAAGCAGCGCAAAGATCTGGTGAACCGCGCCCAGGCAGGGAAGCTACGTCCACAGGATCTCCAGGGAGGCACCTTCACCATTAGCAACCTGGGAATGTATGGGGTAGATGCCTTTAACGCTATTATCAATGCGCCCCAGGCGGCTATTCTTGCGGTAGGGCGTATAGTTGAGCGGGTTGTCCCTCTTGACGGGCAACCGGTAGTACAACCAGTAATGATGCTGACGCTCTCTTGCGATCATCGGGTCGTAGGCGGGGCGCAAGGCGCACAATTCCTGGCTATGGTAGCCGAATTGATAGAGGAACCGCTGGGACTCGTGGGATAAACTGTATGTAACATGTTCTTTTCGCGTACTACCTGGCTGCTGGTTTCTCCATTGTGTGTAGCGTGAACGTATTGTTCTATAATCCAGTATGATCTGGAGAAGGAGTGAAGACGTGATGCACTGTTACGTCTCGCAGTTTAGAAGGACTCTAAGCTTCATTAGTACAATGGCTCTGGTACTTATCGTGTTCGCTTCATGCGCAGGGCAAGCACCAGTAAATCAATCGAAAGCACCCATTAAAATAGGTGTTTCTGTATCTTTATCAGGCGACTTCTCCGCAGACGGGAAAGCGGTTGAGCAAGGTTACCAGCTGTGGGCTGACGCGGTCAATAAGAAGGGTGGTCTCCTTGGTCGCCAGGTCCAGCTGGACGTTGTCTCGGATGCAAGCAGTCCACAGCAGGTTGTGACGAACTATCAAAAACTCATCAACATTGATAAAGTTGATCTTGTCTTTGGACCTTATTCTACCTTGCTCACAAAACCAGCCTCGCAGGTTGCGAACCGTTATGGCTATTCGATGCTTGAGGGTGCTGGTGGCGGTCCATCGGTCTTTGACCTGGGATTGCACAACGTCTTTGATGTAACCCTACCGGTCGCCAACGACCTGGTCAGCTTCGCACAATATATTCTCGCACTCCCTGTCTCACAGCGGCCCAAAACAGTAGCGTATGCAACTGAGGACGATCCGTTTACACAACCGCAAATAGATCTCGCCAGGCAGTTGTTGGAGCGGGGTGGCGTCAAGACTGCCTCCTATCAAGTTTATCCCGCAGAGACCACTGATTACGCACCTATCGCCACAAAGATTATCAATTCTGGCGCACAGGTGGATGTACTTGGTACCTTCCTTCCAGATATCAGTGCCTTCATCCAGGCCTTTAAACAGCAACATTACAATCCTCAGGCGCTCGTTGCTACCGCGGGACCTGATCAAGGTAGCCAATTCACCAACGCCGTTGGGGCAGGTTCTGCGAATGGGGTATTTGTTCCCAATGGCTGGTACCCTGGGGCCACCAATCCTGGGAATGCCAGCATGGTCAGTGCCTACCTGGCAAAATACGGCGGGACCCCTGATTCGATCAGTGCAGATGTCGCCGAAGGCTATTCTGTGGGGCAGGTGATGGAACAGGCCGTCGATAAAATTCATAGCATTGATAATGCGGCCATCCTTAAGGAACTCCACTCGGGTACTACCTTCGACAGTGTTCAAGGCCCAGTAAAGTTCAATGACAAAGGCCAGAACACGACAGCACAAGCCTACTTGTTCCAGTGGCAACAGGGATCATTGCTCCCGGTCTACCCGGCCAGCTCTGCGAAGGCCGCTCCACTATTCCCAAAACCGCTGTGGTCTTGAGGTAGTCACATGGTGGAGGAGAACATCCTCCACCATAGTAGCGCTTAGAATGAGTAGCGCTTAGAATGTGTGGTATGCCGCACAAGAAAGGGTGTGTTTCAATGGCGGGCATCTTTGAGGCTATCCTCACAGGGTTGCTGACTGGAGCCATCTATGCGCTGATGGCGTCAGGACTTACCTTGATCTTTGGAGTGATGGATATTATCAATGTCGGGCAGGGTGCCCTTGTGATCCTGGGAGCCTATCTCAGCTACGTCCTATCTGTGTATCTACACATCGATCTCTTTTTAGGGCTGATTATTACGATGCCCGTGATGTTTGCCCTTGGTGTCCTGATCGAATGGGCCTTCATTCGTCCGCTCAAGGTTGACCGTACGATGCTGTCGATCCTGGTCACGTTTGCGATTGCCCTGATCATTGAAGGTGTGCTGAGCCAGATCTTTAGTACGACTGTCGTCAAACTACACGCCTGGTATGTAGATACTTCTCTGCAAATTGGCACCTTCTACCTTGGCTATATCTATGTGTTTAGCTTCTTGCTCAGTCTTGTCCTGCTGGGGGGGCTTTATCTGCTCTTGTACCATACGAAGTTTGGACACAGTGTACGTGCCTCTATGCAGGATCGCACCGCTGCTGCGCTAATCGGCATCCGTGTAGAGAGAGTGTCGGCGATTACCTTCGGCATTGGTATGGCTCTTGCAGCTGCTGGCGGTATGGCATTCGGGGCTACGAGTGCCTTCAATCCAGGCTCTCACTACGACCTGATCTCACGCCTGCTCGCTATCATCATTCTGGGCGGTATGGGTAGCCTGAGAGGGGCTTTGATTGCTTCTTTGGGCATGCTCGTGATCGAGAACGTGACTGCCTATGTCTGGTCTCCCGTCTGGGCCAGTACGGTCTTCTTCACAGCACTGGTGATTATTTTGTTGGTTCGCCCCCAGGGTCTCTTTGGGCGTTTTGAAGGAAGGAAGCAATGAAGAAATACGGAATGCCAGGGCTTCTCGTCTTACTTCTTATCATGTTCATCGCGTTTCCAGTGGTGTTCTCCAATCCGGCTGTGACAGGTATTATTGTCTTCTCGCTAATATTTGCGGTTGCGGCGACGGGATGGAACATTTTTTCCGGCTATACCGGCTATATCGCGTTGGGTCACGCTGCCTATTTCGGCGTTGGTGCTTACACTATCACAATACTCAGCCTGGATTGGCATGTGCCAGGAGGTTATCTACCATTCTTGCTCCTACCGCTGGCTGGTCTGGTTGCAGCTGCCTTCGCAGTACCTCTTGGCTGGATTGCATTGCGCACTCGTCGTCATACCTTCGTAGTGATCACTGTTGCAACCTTCTTCATTCTGCAACTCATGGCCTACAATTTAAAAGGTCTCACAAACGGCTCCACTGGACTCAGTTTGCCAATCCCTGACTGGAGTGGAGATGTCTTCAATCTGCCTTTCTACTATGTCTCACTCTTCATGTTGCTTGTTGCCCTCGGTGTCTCCTGGTGGATACGCAACTCAAAATACGGCCTGGGGCTCCTGGCGATCCGTGATGATGAGGACCGGGCATTAGGCTTAGGAATTAAAACAGAGCCGTTTAAACTGGTAGCCTTTATCATCTCTGCTTTCTTTGTAGGTATGGCAGGGGCTATGTACGCCTATTTTATTGGGTCGGTCTACCCGCCGTTTGCCTTTGATGCGCTCTTCGACCTCGCCATTGCTCTGATGGCCTTTCTGGGAGGCCTGGGTAGCCTGTCCGGTCCAATTCTTGGGGCTCTTGTTTTGGAATCGGCGCAACAATACTTTGTCTTGCAATTCAGTTCAAGTGGTTATGGCTATTACCTGATCGTCTATGGAGTTCTGTTCCTCGTGATCATCCTCTTGTTGCCACAGGGCATCGTTCCTACGCTCCACACGAAATGGCTTACGTGGGCACGCTCGCGTGGGACTGAAGAAAGAAACTCACCTGTGGTTATCCCCACTGATCAACTGGAGGAAGCGTTCATAGAGGAAGCATTCATAACAGAGGGGAAGGAGGGATAACACTATGAGTATCCTGGAAGCAAGGCATATCTCCAAAGCATTTGGCGGCATTCAGGCACTCGATACCTGTTCAATCTCTGTTGAACAGGGCGAGATTATGGGCTTGATCGGCCCGAATGGTTCCGGCAAAACAACACTGTTTAATGTGATCACCGGCTATGAGCCTGCTGATAAGGGTGAAGTGCACTTCAATGGCACATCTATCACAAGTGCCAGGCCAGATCACGTGTTTAGCCTGGGCCTCGGCCGCACCTTTCAGTTGACACGCATATTCTCACGGCTCACTGTACTTGAGAATATGCATGTCGCAGCACAACGCCGGGGTTCACGAGCGTTACTAAGCCGTTGGAGTTCCCGCCATGAGCAGAAACGGGCTCTTGAACTCCTGGATTTCGTCGGGATCACACAACACAAGAATGAACTGGCGGGCAGCCTCTCCTATGGACAGAAGAAGTTACTCGAGTTCGCTTTCATCCTTATTGCTGAACCAAAAATGATTCTCCTTGATGAACCCGCTGGCGGTATTAACCCGACATTGCTCAACCACCTATCAGAACGTATTTGCGAATTAAACAAACGAGGAGTGACCTTTCTATTGGTCGAGCACAACATGGAATTTGTCATGGGTTTGTGTGACCGCATCACTGTATTGCATCGTGGCGCAAAAATTGCAGAAGGTGCACCTGAAGATGTACGCAAAGATCCATTGGTGCTCGAAGCCTACCTGGGAGGTTAAGCTTATGTTATTGCAGATAGAAAACGTTGTGGCTGGTTACGGCGGCGGCGATATTCTCAAAGGTGTTAATCTTACAGTGGAAAAAGGATCGATTACCTGCATCGTTGGACCAAATGGGGCAGGCAAATCGACGGTAATGCGTACGATAAGTGGGCTCTTGAAACCTCGTCTCGGTGAAATCACCTTCGATGGACATCCAATCGCAGGCCTGAGTCCTTATAAAGTGCTCTCTCTTGGCATTGTACAGGTCCCACAAAATCATAGCCTGTTTACCGATATGACGGTCAGGGAAAATGTCAGGCTAGGCGCATTTCTGTTGCGCGATGCGGCGCTGGTAAACCGGCGTTTGCACGAGGTTGAGGAACTCTTCCCGATTGTGAAAACGCGTGCCAGCGAGAAGGCTGGTAGCCTTTCAGGTGGTCAACAACGCCTGGTTGAATTCGCCCGCTGCTTAATGCTTGATCCCCCACTCATTCTGCTGGATGAGCCCTCCGTTGGTCTGGATCCACAAACCCTCAAACAGGTGTTTGACACCATCAGGTTAATGCATGAGAATGGCAGAACCATTCTCATGATCGAGCAAAATGTGCGCGCTGGACTTGGCGTAGCAACCCATGGCGTTGTTATGGAGAGCGGACGCGTGCGCCTGACCGGCACTCATCAGGAAATCCTGGACAATCCTGAAATTGGTCATTTGTACCTGGGCGGGACGCTATCCGCCAGGAAAGTACGTTGAACAGCGAGAAGGAGCAGGCACTATGCCAACAGAAGAACGTGTACAAATAGCAATTGAAAATTGGGCACCACGCTTTATCGCCAATGGCGTAGACGCGAACGATGTGCAGCACCTGACTAAACACATCGAGCGCTGGGCTGACTGGAGTCAGGAATGGTCTGCCTGTGCAAGCATACACGAACGCATGGGTGAGCAGGCTGAAGCTGAAGCGAACTATCAATCGGCTGCTTACCATTATCTGCACGCCTCCATCACCTACCATTTCGGCAAATTCCTCTTCGTGCAACATCCCGCTGAATTGCGGGTGGCACACGAGCATGTCGTGCGCACCTACCAGAAAGCATTGCCTTATTTCGACTTTCCAGGCGAGCGGGTAGCCATTCCTTATGAAGATGGCAATATGATGTACGGCATCCTCAGAAAACCCTGGCATACTCCAAGACCACCAGTGGTCATTCTCTTGCCTGGCCTCGATTCGGTGAAGGAAGAACTTCACAACTACGGAGATGATTTTCTCAAACGAGGGCTAGCAGTTCTCGCTATTGACGGTCCTGGTCAGGGTGAGATGGAGTTTGATCATCCACTACGCCATGACGCTGAGGTCCCTCTGCGCCATGCGATCGACTATCTCGAACAGCGCCCTGATGTGGACGCTACGCGCGTAGGGATTATGGGAGTGAGCCTGGGTGGGTACTTTGCCCTGCGTGCCGCCGCCTTCGAGCCTCGTGTCAAAGCCGCCATCTGCCTTGCCGGTGCATACAACCTGGCACAACACTTTGACCGCTATCCTCTTCTCACGCAAGAAGCTTTCATTTATCGTCTCAAGGCTGACGATGAGGCAGCCGCACGCATTACATTGCAGCAATTCGACCTCGCTGGTGTGATGCCGCAGATAACGTGTCCGCTTCTCGTTATCATGGGACGCCGAGATCGACTCTTTCCGCCAGAAGACTCCGAAAAGATGGTGGCAGAAGCAGGAGGTCACGCCGAACTTATGATGTTTGAGGATGGGAATCATGTCTGTAACAACATTCCATATAAATATCGACCGCAACAGGCCGACTGGATGCGCCGAAAACTTGGGAGTTGACGGCCCATCTTCACCCAGTGAAGCGTTAACGTGCCTGCACGTCTTGTAGGAATATATACATGAAAAGAAGAGGAGCTATTGTGAGTATCCAAACCATCAATCCCGCCACAGAGGAGATCGTTGAAACATTTGAGCCATATAGCACAATTCAGATAGAAGAAGCACTTACCCAGGCACGTCAAACATTCGAGCAGTGGCGTGAAACTTCACTCGCTGAACGGGCTACCTATCTGCACCGTGTTGCAAGTTATCTGCGTACACACAAAACCAGATACGCCCAGATCATCACACTGGAGATGGGAAAACCCATTACTGAAGCAGAAGCCGAGATCGAGAAATGCGCATGGAACTGTGATTTCTATGCCGACAATGCTGCGCGTATCCTTGCGGACGATTCTGTGGCCACGAATGCGACTGAAAGCTACATATCATTTCTCCCCCTTGGCGTTGTTCTGGCTGTAATGCCCTGGAATTATCCCTTCTGGCAGGTGTTCCGCTTCGCAGCACCCGCCTTGATGGCTGGCAATACGGCCGTTCTGAAGCATGCCTCCAATGTCTCACGCGCGGCACTAGAGATCGAAGGTGTCTTTCAGGCATGCGGCTTACCACAGGGGGCCTTTCGCACTGTCCTGGTTCCGGGAGCGGAGACAAAACATCTTATTACCGACCCACGCATCACTGCTGTAACCCTGACGGGGAGTGATCCAGCTGGCGTTGCCGTAGCCTCCGCCAGTGGACAGGCTTTGAAGAAATGTGTCCTTGAACTGGGTGGCTCGGATGCTTTTATCGTGTTGGAGGATGCCGATCTCGACGCTGCGGTGCAGGTCGCGGTGCGCGCTCGTTTTCAGAATACTGGTCAGAGTTGTATCGCAGCCAAGCGTTTCATTGTAGTCGAAGCAGTTGCTGACGCCTTTGAGCAAAAATTTGTAGCGGCAGCAGCGCAACTTCGTGTAGGCGATCCACTCAACCGCGAGACACAGGTTGGGCCCATGGCACGTGGTGACCTGCGCGAGGAGCTAGATCAACAAGTGCAAGCATCTGTCAAAATGGGTGCTAAGGTGGCACTTGGCGGCAAAAAGCTTGCAGGGAAAGGCTATTTCTATGCACCTACGATCATGACACATATCACATCCCAGATGCCAGTCTTTAAAGATGAAACCTTTGGCCCTGTTGCAGCGGTCATTCGTGCCGAGGATGCTGAGCATGCACTGCAACTGGCGAATGCTTCACCCTTTGGACTGAGTAGTAATATATGGACTGGCGATGTTGAGCGTGGACGAAAACTCGCACGTCGTATCGAAGCGGGTGGTGTCTTCATCAATGGTATGACAGTTAGCGATCCGCGCCTGCCATTCGGCGGTGTTAAACGCAGTGGCTATGGAAGAGAACTCTCCTCCTTCGGTATTCGTGAGTTCGTCAATGTCCAGACAGTCTGGATTGGCCCGGCAGTTGCAGCCCGGGTGACAAGCGAGTAACATAGCATTGTGCCACGCAAATAGGTCTGAATAGGATGGCACTTCTTGAGCCACGCATCAAGCCGCTCTCCCTGACGCAGACGCACCATTTGCCCAAAGTCTTGCTTTATGGGAGGCTAAATACTACTACCAGTTATGGAGACCTATCATGGCAATCCGTGAAGCTAACACAATCAGAAATCCGCTAATCATTGGCGACCTAACCTGGACACCGCTCATCGCTACCGCACCTGATCCATCTTATCCAGCCGCCCACAGCACGATTAGCGCAGCCGGAGCGATCGTGCTGTCCGCCTTCTTCGGTAACCATGATCAGGTGCGGGTAACCGATAACGGCACCACTCTGACCTTTGCCAGCTACACAGACGCAGCTTCAGCAAGCATAACCAGACACGCTTGCTAGAAACGCTCATAAAAGACATAAGTGGAACTGACACAGACACAAAACGGCCAATAGCAGGCAGCGAAAGGGATTGATGTATGACACAAACATCTTTTGAACACGATATTTTTATTCCAACCTACCCAGAAAAAGTGCAAGCCTTTCTCTCAACTTTGGACAATCATAAACAGATTCATCCACTGATTGTAGATATTCGCCAGACAAACACACATACAACTTCTGATGGGACCACAATCAGGCACTATATCATTAAAGATCGTATGAAGCAGGGCCCATTGCTTCTCACCTTCTCCTATCGGGTTCAGATGAGCGTCAACGCCCAGGGTTTGATTGTTTCTGATGCCTATCAGTTCCCTGCTATTTTCCTGCATAATACCATGTGTTGCTTGCCGGATGGCTCCGGGACACGGTTAAAAGAGCGTGTTGAGATCACTGCTCCACGCCTGCTGGTCAAAACCGTTTATACACAAGCCCTCTCGTCACATAAACAGATGCTAGAGAATCTCAAAGAAATTCTCTCATCTCAGTAAGAGAACAACGAGGGAGGATGCATCGCTCATACGCTTGCTTATGTCCAGTTTGCCTGACCACGTCTTGTCTGCTTCCATTCAGCAATGCTACAATGGAGACAGTTCCAGCACCTCCCTCTACAACATGAGGCACTAAAGAGTGCTCGTCGCCTCGGTTTCTGCTACCTGTTTCAGATATGCATTTCTTGTTAACAGTAGTTTTTTCATATAATGTGTCAGGAACAGTATTTCCGCCA
The DNA here is from genome assembly GCA_015099395.1 of Ktedonobacteria bacterium brp13. GTDB lineage: Bacteria > Chloroflexota > Ktedonobacteria > Ktedonobacterales > Ktedonobacteraceae > Dictyobacter. The sequence goes on from AP024096.1 coordinate 235,909, forward strand.
GGCTTCCAAAGATTCCTAGAGGGGCTCGAAACCGGAACAAATCAATCATTATGCATTCTAGAAAGAAAACGTTCCTCTGTATATTATAGGATTGAGGAACCGTGTATACCCAAAAGATCATGAGTCAGTGATCAGCTAACGGCAGCTTGCTTCTCTGTATCATCTCAGCGTTGTTCACGCAAAACCCGCTCACTTGCTCCGATAGATCCTACTATGAGCAGAACAACCCCAATCACTTTCCCCACCACAGCCTACAGAGCAGTTGTCTTGCTCGAAGATAGTCGCTTAGATTTTATGTTCATATTTGGTCTGATTATTTTCCCCTGCGCAGGTGAACTGGAATCAGAACTTCGAAGGACCATTTGTACCTGTCAGTACCACGAAAAGTAAGGATTTTGATACCCGCAGGCTTTTTGTGCGTATTAATGTTATGCTGCTTTCTGTAGGAGTAGATCAGATCTTACCCTGCTGTATAATCTCTAGGGTATATGTCTTTTATTGACCTGGATTGACAACCCCGGTATAGCTATCTCTCTTCTCTTTTGCACAACAAAAGAAAAGAACAATCGGAGTATATTATCGTGAGCAAGCGTGCACAAATCGGTCTACTCAGTATTCTCTTACTGCTAACACTCCTGTGTACGGTATTTGCCACTATAAATGCAACGCAATCTGTACATAATTTCCAAAAGCAATATACTAATGCCAAAACGGAAAATGTTAACGCGTTGCGTCCCTGGATGACCATTCCGATTGTTTCTCACGTCTATCATGTACCCGAAGACGAGCTGTATAACGCGATCAGTATAGCGAAAACCGATCCATTGCGGCGAGCAACTCTCTATGAAATTGCTAATCACAGAAAAAAGCCTGTAAATCAAGTAGTACATACGTTGCAACAAACGATCCAGACTTACCGTAATAAGCATCCGCTCCCCCATCAGCATCCTCACCTCTCCATACTAGAGCGGACAAGATGGTCTCCTACGCTATCAGCTATGTCGACACAAGAGGAGACAAATGCTTGAATACGTTTCTTATTAGTGCATTACATGGGTATGGGTATCCAGTTCTCTGGATCATCGTGTTTGTCGCCGCTATAGGCGCTCCGATCTCTGGCAACCTTCTGCTTTACGCGGCAGGTGCATTTGCTGCCTTTGGTGATTTCAACGTCTTCATTTTATTCTTCGTTGCTATCAGCGCAGCCGTACTTGGAGATAATCTGGGGTATTTTATTGGCTGGAAGATAGGACCACCTCTCCTACTCTGGCTTGAGCAGCAGAAGCGTTTTCGTTTTTTCTCACCACAATCTCTTGACCGTGGCCGAGCGTTTTTTCGGCGAAGAGCAGCCTGGGCAATATTTATAACGCGATTTTTGATCCTTGTTCTTGGAGGTCCAGTCAACTGGCTGGCTGGCATAGAACGCTACGATTACCGGCGTTTTCTCTTCTGGGATATAGTTGGTCAGATAATTGGAGCAATTATTCCTCTTGCTATTGGCTATACCTTTGCCGAAAGTTGGAGTGAAGCGGAAAGTATTTTTGGAGCGTTTTCAGGTTTACTGCTAGCATTTATTGCGGTTCTGATTGTCTCCATCTGGTTCATACGTAAAGTAAGAACACAAAGGAATAATCGAAAAGTGAAAGCATTAAAGGATGATACTCAATTAAGGGATGATACTCAAAAGGAAGCGGAGAAGGATCTGCCCCAACCAGTAACCAAACCTACCATTCTGATTCTGATTGCTCACCTCGGTGGCGGTCACTTAAATCTGGCCCAGGCGCTCAATAATGCGCTTGAAGAGCGTTATCACGTCGTGATTGTAGATCCACAGTCGAAGATGGCTGAACATACATATACCTTCTTAAGTCGACGCTTTATGGCGCTGCTAAACTGGCAATTTATCTGCACAGATAATGCTATCGCAGCAAAATGGTTGCAGCGTATACTTACATTAATGAATCGTAAGCATATTCTACATGTTATGGAACAGGTTCAGCCCCAGCTTATCATTACGACCCATGCTATGGTTTCCTATGTTGTAGCCCGTGCCAACGAACAACGCAAGGTACCTGTGCCACTGATATTTCAACTTACTGACCTGGAACGTGTGCATATGACCTGGTTTGTTGAAAAGCACGCAACTGCCTATCTGGCCCCAACTCGCGAGATTTTTGCTCAAGCTTGTGAGCAAAGCATCGCTCAAGAGCGTTTGTATCTGACAGGAAGACCAATCCGGCGTCAGTTTATAGAAGCAGATGGCACGGAAAAAGCAGCCACGCTTACATCTTTAGGCTTTGATCCAGCGGGGTTTACCATTTTTCTGCAAGGCGGCGCAAAAGGATCAGCCAGCGTTGACCAACTCATCAAAAATATACAGGCAACAGGAATACGAGTGCAAATTATCCTGGCGGCAGGCAATAATAAAAAGATGATAGAGCGTTACACTGGAGATGAGTTGATACGGGTAATACCCTTTACTGAGAATATCGCTCCTTATATGGTTGCAGCGGACATCATTGTCGGCAAAGCTGGAGCGAGTTTTATCTCCGAAGCATTTATGTTGGAGAAACCATTTCTCGTTACAACCATCATTCCATCCCAGGAGGCACCTAGCCTGCACTTTATCGAGCGCTACAACCTGGGCTGGACCTGTCTGACAGCAGCGGCTCAGCGAGAGTTATTTGTAAAGATAGCGAATAACGCTGATATGATCTCTGAAAAGGTACGCAGTATTCGAACATATAAAGAATGGAATATGCAGGTTTACCAGGAAGTCGGGCCACTTATTGATCATCTCCTGACAGAGTCTTGATAGAGACTTGAGTTTTTGACAAGCTATGTTAACTCCCCGTCCAGTTTATCAAGATGTTTGTAAATATGCCAATCTCCTTATGAGTTACTCCTACTCAAAGATATGGTAGCCTGCACGCCGGGTCCCTTTACCACGATACTGTACAGTAAGACGTACAGTTCAACAAGCTTGATAACAACAGGATGGCAGCTGATACAAGCTGCTTATTATGCACTCAAAACAAGTGGTGAAGATTGCAACTGGGGTTGGAGGCTGCTTTCACAGGATGAGGGCAGAAAGCAAATTGGGATCTTTCACGACTTAAGTCAAGTCGTGAAAGATCCCGTCACTGATCATCATCAGTTTGCTTTTGCGTGATAAGCTTTTCGCGATCAGTTCATAGAGGTGGAGACCTTTAAGCTGAATAACAAAACGATAGACGGAGAAGCGTTTGCATGGGAAACCAGGACGTCGTCGGCCTGGCAGCCTTAAGTGGCGTGGTTCACTTACTCATACCCCGTTGATAGATCTGCTTACTTACTCTGACACTCCGTCATTCGTATGCACAACCTCGTTTTTGGTGGTCCGCCAATTAACTGTTGGTACGATCAACTCTGGATCGATATGCTCACGCTGCGTGATCGCAAGATTTATCAATGATTGCAATACTGAGCCGCTTAAGAGATGCGGTTCGAGGCCCAGATCTATCAGCCTGGTGTGCGCAGCATTGTAATAATGCTCCTCTGCCTCAACCCGAGGATTGGCGACATGCACCATGCGAGCATGTAATCCAACTTCTTGCGCCTGTTTGACAACCATCTCTGCCAATTCAAGAAGAGAGAACTGTTCGGTCATCTGATTGAAAACACGATATTCACCCTCTTGCGCTGGTGAGGCAATAGCCAATTCGATACACCTGATGGCATCCCGCAAATTGATATAACCACGCGTCTGTTGTCCTTGACCATAGACGGTCAGAGGATAATCAACGGAGGCTTGAATACAAAAACGATTTAAAGCCGTGCCATAGACTTGATCATAATCCATACGTGTTGCCAGGCGTGGGTCAAGTACCGTTTCATCGGTCTCAAAACCATACACGATACCCTGATTCAGGTCGGTTGAGCGTATGCCCCAAATTTTGCAGCAGAACATGATATTATGGCTGTCGTGGACCTTACTCAAATGGTAAAAGGAATTTGGCTGCTTTGGATAAGGCAAAATATCTGAGCGACCTTTGTGATGAATCTCAATAAATCCCTCTTCGATATCTATATTTGGTGTACCGTATTCACCCATGGTACCAAGTTTTACCAGGTGGCAAGCAGGAGTAAATTCTTTGATGGCATACAAAACATTGAGTGTACCAACAACGTTATTTACCTGTGTAAAAACGGCATGCTTGCGATCAATCATGGAATAAGGAGCGGAACGCTGCTCTGCAAAGTGGACAACGGCTTCTGGCTGAAATTCACGAAAAACGGCTGCAATTGCCTCATAGTCCGTCGTGTCGCCAATACGAAATTGAATCTGGCGTCCAGAAACTTCCTTCCAGGCCTTAACACGCTCTTGAAGCGTGGCAATCGGAAGTAAGCTGGAAAAGTTGTGTTCGAGGTCAAAGTGTCTACGCATCAGATTATCAAAAATAAAAATGTCGTGTCCCTTGCTGGAAAGGTAGAGCGATTGTGCCCAACCAAGGTAACCGTCGCCACCTAGAATAAGAATACGCATGGTTTCTCCTAAAAACTTTGTCACGTACTGCAATCAGCAATACATGTTATATAGTAACTATTCAGATACTCTGGAATCAATCACCCCTCTTTAGAAGTAGGTCGAGACGAAATTCGTCTCCATATAAATTGATACCATTCCAAATTTGGAACCACTCATGATCTGATTTCATACGGGTACCTGCATAGCTACTCTTATCTATATATGTATATTTCATAATAGACATACAATGCAAGAAGCGAGAGCAAAAGGAGGACCTGACTAGTAGTTATGTGGTAAAAAGGCTGAGCACGGAATACAATTTTCATCCATTTCTAATAAAAATGCACTAGAAGAGATAATGCAAAGAGAGCTCAAAAAAAACGTGCACATGCCATATGGTTGATGCTTGAGGTGTGAGATAGGTCTGTCTATTGAGAATGTGCTTTGAACGTTGCGCAAAGAAAGCTTTTTATGCTTTGAACGTTGCGCAAAGAAAGCTTTTTATAAGGATTGCATCACATTTCTCGTGTATCAAAAAGAGTCGATCTCTATACTCAACAAAAGGTTCTCCGGTTCCCACTTCTCAAAGTAGCTAGCTTCGAGTGCCTCCTTCCGAGAGAATATTACTGATCGTTCGGTTAAATGTCAAGGACATTGTATGTATTCAACACATTTCTTGAAGATTTCTTGAGATTCTCTCGCTATATTCCTATTGGGGCAGTGTTATCACTGGATTATCACAGTAAAAAGGGAGCAAAAGGAGGAGCATCAAGAGGAGAGAAATAGCACAATCATTTGGTGCTACCAGTCCAAAGCAGGGTAATACAAGTGGCGATATCCACAAAATCAAGCAGATTGTCATGATTATGCAGGAGAATCGCTTGTTTGACAGCTATTTCGGACTTTGACTTTTCACAGACCCCGAGGGCACTGGAGGTGCTTTCGACCAATCCCACACCTGGCCCGGCATCGACGCCGTGAGGTAGCGTTGTGACCGCACAGCCCTATTGACACGGCAAAGTAGCTCGCGAGCTACTTTGCCGTGTCAATAGGAGATGACAGGGCTATTCAGAACTTTTGAATAGTCTCATTCTACTGTAACTCAGCAAAACCAATATTCATCAAGTTATCGAAAAGCTTCACTGTGCAACTTCGCAGCTTCTCTAATGTCATATAATATGCAACGCTCACCACTCTCGGTTAGAACTGAACATAGTCGGACTGATACACGATTTCACCATGCACCAATGTTTTGCGAACCAATGGATATCCATCATATACTTCGACAAGGAGCAGATCTGCGCACTTCCCGATTTCAAGCGAGCCAAGGTCCTGATCAATAGTGAGCGCCCGTGCAGGATTAAGTGTAACCATACGGAACGCTTTTGCCATATCCATACCCTCATGGATCAGACGAAATACCGAGGCCAGCATAGCAGAAGGATAATAATCGGAGCAGATGATATGTGCTGCATCAGCATTGATAGCATCTAAAGCACTCATATTCTTACCATGTGAACTCCCACGTACAACATTTGGCGCTCCCACACTCACCTGTAGACCGCGTTCACTGGCATAGATGGCAGTCTTCAAATTCATAGGAAACTCACACACTGAAACGCCACAATTCAGCATCAAATCGACTTTTTCAGATGTATCATCATCATGGGATGCCACTGGAATACCTGCCAGGAGCGCAGATTGCGCCAGTTGCTTCAGCACCTCCCAGTCTATCTGCTTATGGTTCTCAACCATCTGCTGTGCTCGAACTCTCGCTGCTTCACCCTGTACGCCGTATGTCTTCGTCACATACGTTTCATACGAACCGGGCGCACGATATTGTCCCTGACCGGGCGAATGGTCCATCAAGGACAATAGATGTATTGAACCATCCTGGATATGCTTGTATGCAATAGCAATGGCAGGAAAGTTGAGCACTTCGTAACGCAGGTGGAGACGGTGACGAATGAGAGAACGTTCCTGTGCAAGTCGATAAAATGTCTGCAATGCCTGTTCGACGACCTCATCGCTACGTGGACCTACACCCCCGGACATGGAGAGTCCATGATATATGGTCGTGATACCGTGCCCTACCAGTTTCTTTTCTAATTCATAGAAAGCCATCTCTATGGGAAAACGCGAGCCGGGACGCGGCTCGATTTCCTTCTCAATAGCATCACTATGCGTATCGATGAGACCGGGCACAACATACATACCATGCGCATCAATGATCTTGTGAGCGGATTGGACGATATCAGTCTGCTCGGCTGGCACAATAGCCTCAATACGTCCATCCCGGATCAGGAGAGAACCTGCTAAAGTTTGATCTGGCAAAACGATCGTACCACCAGTAATAGCGGTAATATTTTTATACATATATTTTTACACTCACATTTCGTAGAGGGTTACTTACGGCCATGCTTTTTTAAAAAGGAGGTCCACGCGCCAAGCTCGCTAGCACGGACAAGTGCTGTCGCATCAACGAACGGCTGCTCAGATAAGCTATGCTGCCAGAGTCGGGCCGCATATTCTTCCGACATCGTACAGGTACCTTTCTTCAATAAAGAGTAGATAGTGCATACAAGTATCCAATCATCAAGCGTTCAGCACAACTTCGATAGATGCAGCTAGAATACGGCAGGCATCCTCCCATTGTGTAGGCTCGATGATCAGAGGTGGCGAGAACGTCAAGACGGAACCGCTTGATACTTTGAAACTCAGCCCGCGTGCGAGTGCTTCATAGAGGATAACCTCTGCACCAGCATTCCACGACACATCTGGCTGATCTGGCTGCACAATATCAAGTGCGAAGAGCATACCTAGATGGCGCATCGGCCCGACACACGAAAAACGGGAGGTATACGCATGCAACATAGCGGCAAACGGCTCTTCAAGTCGGGCCGCACGTTCAATCAAGCCTTCATCTTCAAGCGTATCAAGTGCTGCTAGCGCTGCTGCTGCCCCTACCGATGACTTCTCGTGCGTAAAGTGTCCGATGGCTGTATCTCCAGCAACATTCAATTCATCGCGTGCAAGAAGTGCTGCCAGCGGAAAAATGCCACCGCCCAGTCCCTTGCCAAGCACGATCATATCAGGCTGGATGCCATAATGCTCAATCGCAAACATCCGACCGGTACGACCAAGCGCGATTGCTGTTTCATCGAGGATGAGTAGCGCACCATGCCGATCACATATTTCACGTAACTCACGATAATATTCAAGCGGAGGAGCGACAACATCAGTATTCCGTATGGTCTCTACAATAACAGCACCAATTTCGCCCTCTTGTTCAAACACAGTGTCTATATATCTGGCACAACTGAGCAAGCAACGCTCACCACAATGAAAGACACATTGTCGCGGCAGATAAGGTGGCACATGCAAAGCACCCGGCAAAAGCGGTCCCAATCCCTTCTGGAAGAGCAACTCTCCACTCACTGCTATGGTATCCATCGTGGCACCGTGAAAGCTTCCCCACAACGAGATCGTTTTATAGCGCCCGGTAGCGCGACGTGCTAGCTTGAGCGCCATGCTCATCGCTTCAGCAGCACCAGGGGCAAACAGCATCTTCCAGTTATCATCACCAGGAGCCAGGTGAGCCAGGCGCCGAGCAAGTGCGATAGCGGTCTCGTTTGTATAGCGACGAGGTGAAAAAGGTAACTGCTGCAACTGCTTGATCATCGCTGCTATGACACGCGGATGCCCATGTCCGAGTTGGTGCACATTATTCCCATGAAAATCGAGAATACGCGCCCCCGAAGCATCTTCAAGATAGACGCCTTCGGCAGCGTTCACAACGTTCAGACATGGAGTTGAAAGCGACTGATGGAGAAACCAGTGGGCATCTTCTGCAAGCAGTTCACGAGTTGACGCTGGCAGCCGAGCCAACCATGCCTCGCGCGCTGGCGTGCTGTTCACATCACCCTCAGCAACGTGTTGATCACCGTGCTGCATATTCATTTGTTTCCTCCACTAAATGCTGCTCGATAGCTGCAGTGCTCATGCTTGATTCATCTTTCACTTTAAGCAATTTTGAGCTTCTCTTCCCCCCCAAGGAATAGATACTGGACACGGGGAATACCTCGCTTCGTGCGCTGCACCAGGATCAAATCGGCCACCTTGCCGAGCTCAAGTGATCCATAATCCTGATCCAGGTGAGCCACACGCGCTGGATTGAGAGAGACCATGCGCACAGCCTCTGGCAATGAGACAATCTGCTGTTGCGCAAGAATAAACACGGCATTGAGCATTGAGAGCGGGTGGTAATCCGCACACAATACATCAACAACGCCTGCTTGAATACCTGCGAGGGCACTGAGGTTTCCACCGCTGGAGCGTCCACGCACTACATTAGGTGCCCCCATACAAACGGCCAACCCTAATTCATGCGCGCGCTGCGCAGCCTCCATCGTCGTCGGAAACTCGCTCATGCTCACCCCAAGCGTAGGCCATTGCTCCACCTTGCTCGCGGTATCATCATCATGCGTGGCTATCGCTAAACCAGCAGCTCGTGCCGCACTCGTAACACGCTCAATGCGTGCCGAAGCGTGGATCAACTGACTACGTTTCAGTTCCAACAACTGATCAATCTCTGCTTCATTGCGATTTGTCGTAAACGCAATATATTCGCGAAAGACTTTTTCCGAAGGATATTGCCCCTGGCCCGGGCTATGATCCATCAGCGAAACCAGATCACATGCGCGCTGCTCTATCAATTGCAGGATAATCTCACTCCCACGTGCGCTACTTAGCTCCAAACGAGCGTGAATCTTATGGCGAATGAGACGCTCTTCGCAATCCTGCCGCACAATCTGCGCAAGATTATACACAAGTTCATCAGTACGCACGCCAAACTCGTCATCATTTAATGAGACAGCATGAAATTCACAGGTAATACCACTCCCGGCTAAACGATAATCCGCCTCTTGCAGAGCAATGTGAATATCGAAATGCACATTGGGGCGAGGTTCGACCAGCCGTTCAATCGCATCACAATGTAAATCAATAAGCCCGGGTAGCAAGAAACCAGCTCCACCATCTATCGTATAAACGCCAGAACCAGGATACGTCGCCTCTTCCCCAAAATCGAGAATAACCCCATCTTCAATCAATAGCCAGCCCCCCTCAATCAAGCGATCGGGCAAGACGAGTGTGGCATGATATATCAACGTTTGCACAAATGTCGCTCCTAAGAGATCGAAAACACTATCAAATACGCTTCCAACCTCTGCCTATACTTCGAGATGAAAAATCTCGTCGGCCAGAGGCTCCATTACCGCAGTATCATGCGACACGGCGAGAATGGTAACGCCAGCACGTTTTGCTTCACTGATCATCTCAAGTACAATCGATTTTGAGACAGCATCGAGACTAGCGGTAGGTTCGTCAAGCAATAAGAAACGCGGTGCGGCAATAAATGCGCGTGCCAGGTTCAAGCGCTGCTGCTCTCCACCACTGAAGGTCATCGGGCTTGCTTGCCATCGGCTCTCTTCAATACCCAGGCGCTGTAACCATTGTGCTGCCTGATCTAGCGCCTCTTGACGTGGTATGCCACAACGAATCAGCGGTTCAGCCGTCACATCCAGCGCGGGAACACGCGGCAATATCTTGAGAAATTGCGAACAATAGCCCAACTCGCGGGCCCGCAACTTGATAATCATCGCCTCAGAAGCGGTAGCAATATTGACACGACCAAACTGTTGGGATTCATACCAGATAGCTCCACTGGTTGTCAAATAGGTACGATAAATACATTTCAATATCGTAGTTTTGCCCGCTCCGCTCTTGCCACCAATCATAAAGAGCTGACCCTTCTGCACCTGAAAAGAAAGATTGGCAAATGGCTTGAGGATACGGCCATCGATCAGATGCATATGAAAATCTTTCTTGAACTGGCATACTTCCAGTATGGGCCGAGTTTGCTCAATGGTCTGCATAGTTTTCTCTACTCTCTACAAAGCCGAAGATACCAGTAATTGCGTGTAGGGATGCTGTGGATCTTCCAGGATTTGATCGGTCAAACCGCTTTCTACCACTCTTCCGTTTTTCATCACAATTGTTCGCTCCGCCAGTTGTTTAATGACGCCAAGATCGTGCGATACAAGCAACATCGTCATGTGCAGTTCCCAACGCAATTGCTTAATGAGATCCAGGACACGCGCCTGAACGGAAAGATCCAGTCCGGTTGTCACTTCGTCTAACAACAGAACCACCGGGCTGCTTGAGAGCGCTTTTGCTATCTGGACACGCTGTAACATCCCTCCGCTAAACTTTTTCGGATCATCATCGATGCGCTCAGGCGACAGTTCAGTCAACCGCATCAGCTCCGACGTGCGCTCTCTAATACGACCAACATTACGCCAGTTCGCCAGTAACAGCTTCTCGGCGACATTCCCGCCTACCGTAAAGTTCATATTCAAGCCAAGCTCGGGGCGCTGATACACAATACCCAGACGTTCATTGCGAAATACACGCCGAGCATATTTGTCGAGTGTTAAGAGATTGACCGGTCCGGCAGAAGCATGTCCCTGGCTATCCATCTCCTGAAAGAGAAGCTCTCCTTCATCGACTGGTAGACTTAAGTTCATGATCTGCATCAGCGTGCTTTTACCACTGCCACTCTCGCCGACAATGCCCAGGACCTCACCTCTGCCCAGGGTGAATGAGACATCAGCACAGGCAATCACCGTGCCGCACACCGGGCAACGATTGCCATGATCAGGATCTATGAGTACTGAGCAATACGAGCAACCAGAACCATAGCGTTTTGTCAGGCGATCTGCTTTAAGGACCCAGGGCTGACCGTCCGTCTGCTGCTCAATGTCATTTCTTCCATCTTGTAGTACAGCCATACGTATTACACCTCCATCGACTTAGACTGTGACCTGGCTTGCACACGTTTCTGACAAAAACTGGTGTCTGAACAGAGATACATCCAGCGTCCCTCTGTCTTTGGATCTTTGGGATCAACAAAGACAGGTGTTAAAAAGGTATCATTCGAGCCACAACGTTCGCAGTGTTGCGCTGGATCATGTTCGGTCTTAAATGGATAGTCCTCAAATTGGAGTGGCACTACCTTTGTATAGGGTGGAACAGCGTAGACACGCTTCTCACGACCAGCACCAAATAAGTACAGTGTCTCTGCCTGATGGAGGCGAGGCACATCGTAGCGCGGTATCGGCGAGGTATCCATAATGTAACGATCTTCGACGAGGACTGGATATTGCGATGAAATATCGACGTCACCCGAACGCACCACACTCTCGTACATGTAGACCCACATACGACCGTAATCCGACTCCGCATGCATCTCAGTTGCATACTGCACCAACGGTTCAACCGGACGCAGCGGATCGGCCATCGGTACTTGCAGCACCAGAATCTGGTCTGCACTCATCGGCTCTTCAGGAATACGATGCCGTGTCTGCACAAGCGAGGCTTGCGTAGTGTCGGTCGTAAACCTGATCCCGGTTGTCTTTTCAACCAGGCGGCGAAGATTCACGGCATTGACGCTATCATCATCTCCTTGATCAATGACTTTCAGGATATCCTGGGGTTCCACAAGTGACATAGTTACCTGCAAACCACCTGTACCCCAACCGCGTGCAATGGGCAGATCACGGCTCGCAAAAGGTACAAGGTGACCAGGCAAAGCGACTGCCTTGAGCAACTTGCGGCGTATCTCTCGCTTTGAATCTTCATCAATAAAGGCAAAATTGTACAGTAGCTCCCGCTCACCCGTTGCTTCCTGCAGTTCAGCATTCGCCGCTGTCGTCGTCACAGTTGGCTGGTCGATCAAGTGACGCATAAGATCATTCAGTCTGTCTTCTTGCATTGTTTCGATTTCCATTTTTACTCATCTGTCTCGTTCAACGGTACCACCTTAAGCAGATCTTGCAGTTTGCTCTCTGCCTGCTGACGCTGCTTAACCGTGGCTGCAAATTGCGCAGCCTGATGTTCGCGAGAACGTTCCAGCACACTGATATTCGCCTGGAACGTCACATAATGAGGCAACTTATAGTGTGCAGTAAAACCGCTTGCCTCAATACCATCGGTATGAAGCAACACAAACTCCTCATTCGAGGCAGGTCCCATTTCGCTATGCACATTGTTCTCTTTCGCCGCACTCAGCACGCGATCCAGCATTGACATACTCATGACCTTCACTTCGCAATGACCGAAGCCAAAACCATAGCCCAGGCCAAATTTTGGCGCCACCGCCTCTTGTTTTTGGGCAGCATCCGGCTGTTCATCTTCAGCCGCCTCTACGCGCGAGACCATTTCACATTCCGTCGCTAGAATCTCGCCAATTTCAACGGGTTCACCTGTTAGAGGATGAGTTACTTCAACAGGCAGATAGCCATAGCGCAATTCACCAAGCGTCGGGTGCACATCGCCATACCCGCGTACACTGCTATATGCAAAGGTCATCAAGCTTCCAGCATCCGCTTGAGAGAGTACCTGTAAACGCGCACTGCGAGGTGCAGGGAAGGTCAGGGCTTTGCGTGTAATATCGTATGGTTCAGTATCTGCTTCTGCTCGATCTTGCGCCGGCGGCTCTGCCAGAATCCCTTGCGCACGCATACTCTCAATCACTTTCGGAAAGATCTGCGTTTCCTCAGGCACCTCTTCAATCAGTTTTTCGATCTCGGCCAGGCGCTCCCGCATGGATTGATCCGATTCTGTACGTAACAAGGTATTGAGCAAGCGCAGATTATAGTCGCGTGTTGGGCCAAGTAGCTGTCCACCCGGAATATCCTTGAAGGTGGCAGAGATACGACGCAATATGCGCATACGCAACCCTTCAACTGGCAATGAATAATCAATACGAGCAATAGTCGAACGATAGGCACGTAGCAAGAAACTTGCCTCCAGTGCATCACCTTCGCTTTGTTTCAACGCTAACGCAGCCAACGCTGGAGCATAGATCGCGCCTTCACCCATTGCACGATCTACTGCAAGACGCATCTGGTCCTGAATTTGGCGCACGCTTATCGGCTCGCTCCCGCCTTTGAGCCGGAAATAGTCTACTAACTGCTCTGCATTCAGGACAGCTTTTGTGCCTCCTTTAACAGCAACATATGCCATAATGACGATACCCCCTCTTCTCTATCCCTGAATATTATCTCGTTTCAGAAAGAAGCCGCATTTTTGTTGTACGCGGCAAACCGATACAGAACCCGGCCGTATCAACCAGATAGACGTCTATGCCTAATGGATAACTCTGCCGGGCAAGAAGAATGGCATCGATATCTGACATATGTAACCCGGAGACATTGACAGTGCTTGCATCTTGAATGCCAGGACCACGCAGTTCCAGGGTGACGCGCTCTACGTGTGTTTCCGATGTATGCTCCGCTGAGGAAAGCTGCTCCACACAATAGAAAGCGGTCGCGCTCAACTCCGGTTCGAGCAACGTCCCAGCACTCAATTGAGCGAACAACTCACTATGTCCTCCAGCACAAAAGAGAGCAAAAGACGCCTGGTCTGCACGCACAACGCTAGATCCACTTCTCAACATAGTCCAACGCACAGCAGCGTCTGTGCGTGTGAGCCATTGACCATTGGCACCCATAGCGAATGGGGTTTCTCTATCGAGCAAGGTAAGGAAAGCACCCAGTGCATAGAGATTGATCGGCGTATCTTGCTTAGTCACAGAAGAAACATAGGAGGGAGATTCTCCCCAAAAAAGGGGACGCTCCAACTGATTGATCTTCCCAGGGCGCGCCAGAGCATCGAGGAGAGAACGGAAGGTCAATGTGCTGTAAAGAGTCTGAGCTCCTTGATTGGTTCCAATCATATTACATTCTCTCAAATTCTACTTTAGTAGAGGCCACCAGCGCCTGTTCTCTTTGATTGTGTGTAGTAATGTGCTGATCTAGCACCGTTAGTTCTTGCGTCAACCAGTCAGCCACCTCACCACCTTTGCGCAATGCCGCATCGACCAGGGCATTGCCCATGGCATGACGGGGACTATCGCCGATGATCATGCCAAAGCCAAACTGATCATCAAGCTCTAATTTGACCTCGGTTACCAGGACTTCCCCGGCATGAAAGAGACTATCTGCCACAGTCTCACGCACGCGCAGCATCACCAATCCCTGTCGGGGACCACTCAATATCTTCACCTGGCTTGTACCGTAACGCTCTAATACCGTTGAAGCAAGTCGACAAACCTGCTCTTCAGAACTATTTGCCAGCACGCGATAATGATTCATCTGTCGTATTTTCTTTCAAAAAACCTGCACTACTTACTTGCTATACGTCTATACGAACAGCAGAGATCGCTTCAGGCGATCTCTGCTGGTAAGAGTTGCGACCCAGATCTAGCCTGCAACCTTCTGAAGATCGATATTCATCTCTTTAGCCATTTGACGAATACCATTGTAAAGACTGTCGTTAGTTGGAGTAAAACCACCGGCTCCAATCGCATTCGCAGCAGCTGTATTACCATTCAGTGCGGTGAGTGCCTCCTGAAGAGATGTCATATCGCTCTTGCTGAGACCACTACGCACAGCCATGGGATCTTCTGGGATCTGAGCGCTTTTCTGAATGATGGTCAGATCACCTGCTTTGAATTTCCCTTCTTGCAGGAGCTGATTATAGGTATCACTCGCAACCGCACCGGCATCAACTTTACCGCTCAGCACAGCCAGCAGCGACGCATCATGTGAACCAATATAGGTACCCTTCACATCAGTATCCGGGTTGAGACCAGCCTTCGTTAGCATGTAGCGGGGTTCAAGGTTACCACTGGTAGAGGCAGGATCAACGAACGAAAATGTTTTCCCTTTGAGATCCTGTATGGTTTTGATGCCGGTTTTCGGTGTGGTAATAATATAGCTCTGATAGGAAGGCTCTTTGGTTTTCTCGGCTAGAGCAAGCGAAATCGCCTGCACGCCACCCTTTTGTGACGCAAGCACATAGCTCAAAGGACCAAAGTTCGCCAGATCCGCCTTACCGTTTGTCATAGCAGTGATTACTGAGGTATAATTCGTCCCCACAAAAACGCTGACCGGTTTACAGATCTGTTTCGAAAGCGCAGTGGCGAATGGCTGTGTTGCTCCGATGATGCTCGTTTGACTCTCCGCAGGAATAACACCAACAACAAGCTTGCTTAAGCTGATTGGATGTGGGCAATTTGTCGCAGTTGATGCATTCGTTGTCGTGCTACTGGTAGTGCTGCCACATGCAGAAAGCAGGATCATGACTGATACAAACACCATGCCAATGAGCAGATATCGTTTAGACCAAAATCTCAGGCCTGACATTTTTAGGCTCCTTCGTAAGCAATAACGTAAATAAAAAACAATCTAGCAAAACTGGAACGCGCTACAGCACTCGTGAACGTACGAAGTCACTTATGCGGTCCAGAGCAGCAACGGTTATTACCAGAGTAATCAGAATAACCGAGACATTAGAGTAATTGAGCAGAGAAAGGTTCTGGTTTAAGAGAAAACCGATCCCACCACCACCTACAAAAGCCACCACGGTCGAGTCTCGTGTATTTGACTCCCAGTAGTAGATGGAGGAACTGACCAGAAGCGGAAAGACCTGCGGGAATACACCCCAGCGAAAACGTTGGATGCCGTTAGCGCCTGACGCACTCAAAGCCTCAATAGGCTGCGGTTCCACCGATTCAATCGCCTCCGCATATAATTTCGTGAGTGACGAAATCGTATGCAGGCCCAATCCCAGTGCTCCTGGCACCGGGCCCAGGCCGACAAAAGTGATGAAGAGTAAAGCAAGCACAAGCGCAGGAATAGCTCTGATCGTATTGATAAAGAATCGCACGATAGTATAGATAACCGGATGTGGTGTTGTATTTCTGGCAGCTAGCATACTTAAAGGTACAGCCCCAACAATGCCAATACAAGTGGCAACGACTGCGGTTTGTATGGTCAACAGCATAGGTTGGATGACTAGACCGAAGTAGCTCCAACTGGGCGGCACCATCGTGCGTAGAAGACTGGCACCAGACTGGCTGGTCACAAGTTCCGAGAAAATACTAAAATTCAGCCCCTCAATACTAAAGCCCCACCACAAGAAGAGAACAAGTAATGCGAGTATTGAGATGCTACTCTTTCTAAATGCCAGACAGAGCAGGACAACAGCAAGCAGCGCACTCCCAAGTAAATTGAAGTCCAGAGCCGCAATTGTATAGGAGAACGTGCCAAGGTTGATACCCTGGACCGGACCCAACTGTATATCGCCTGACAGAAAGTATAAGGCAACAACGAGCAAAGCAACAAGCGAAACTATACTACTCGTATTCAATACTTCTCTGGGTTTTTTCAGCGCTTTGGGTACCATCACGGCAATACCCGCCACAATGATAATCAGTGCAACAGCAACATTCACATTGAATGTTACGACCCAGTTTACAGAAACAGCGCCCACTTCTATCACGCGTGCAAACAGAAGCGCAGCACATATAGCCACTGCCAGAGCAGTCACCTCAAGAGGCCAGAAGAAAGCACCAAAGGGCTTCGCAAGATCTGGCGGTGGTTTGCGTAACCATAAATGTTCCACCTGAACACGATTACTCGAATTCTTCGCATGTCCTCCTTTCCTATCTTCAATGGCGTATCCATCTGTTTTTTCTATTAACACGTCTTTTCTCCTCGCAGTTGGCAACATAGTATCTCTAACGCTATGCAGCTAGCATAAGAATAGATTCGTTGCACCATGTACCATCTATTCATTGCTCGGTTGCACAATTGCTTCGTAGCGCGAGCGCATGGCAGAATTGGCACTACGATAAATTTCCTGCAATATAGCATCAGTAAGTAAAGCTGGTGAACCATCATAGATGATGCGTCCCTGGGCAATACCAATAACACGATCAGCAAAGTGTTTCGCAGTCTCAATATCATGAATATTCACAAGCGTTGCTACGTCGAGCTCTTTCGCAGCTTTACGCAAATCACCCATAACACTCCAGGAAAGCTCCGGGTCCAGGCTGGCGACCGGCTCATCGGCGAGCAGCATGAGAGGATCTTGCGCAAGGGCACGCGCAATAGCGACACGTTGCTTTTCGCCACCTGAGAGTCGGTCAGCTCGATAACTTGCACGCTGCAACATATTGACACGACCCAGGCATTCCAGTGCTTTCTCACGATGCACATGATCAAAATAGCCAAGTAGCGAGGCGAAGCTGTTTATGTAGCCAAGACGTCCTGTCAATACGTTGTCCATCACAGAGAGGTGATCTACCAGGTTAAATTCCTGGAAAATGAAACCAATCTTTCTGCGCAATGTGAGCGTTTCTTTCTCGCTCAGACGAGTAATATCTGTACTTTGAATGTGTATGCTGCCATGTGTTGCAGGGATCAATCCGTTGATACAACGTAAAAGAGTAGACTTACCAGCTCCACTGCGTCCAATGATGCAAATAAACTCTCCCTCATGCACAGCAAAACTCACATCGCTCAGAGCTTCGTAGCCATTTGGATAGATCTTAGAGAGACCATTAACTTCAAGGATTGTCGAAATACTCACTGTCTATTTCCTTACTTCCTTCTGCCATGCAACGCTATTCTTGACACGACTGAATCGTCTATGCTCCATAAATGCCTTCACTCTGTACTTTTCATCCCTCCACTATAGATCTCTTTGCTATCTCTCTATAGCACTTCTCACCTGTGACAAAGGGACCAGGACAACGGTGTCATACTCAGTTTCGCTAAAGATAAACGCGAAGATGCTTGCGTAAAGCTTTACGCACTTCAATTTTGCCTTATTTCTCTATCTAAGTCAATGAAGAGAACTATAAATTCTTGTAAAATTTCAATTTAACATTACTTTTATAAAGTTGCTGTATTATGCATTTTTAGAGATACTCAGCATCCAACCGGAAAAGAAATGATCAACAATCAAGGAAAAGCATGCTATAATAGCACGCATGAGTCAAAGCCATACTACCGATAATCAAAATACGCTTGTCTTCGCTACCAGTCCAGGCATACGTTGGGATCTAGCCCAATTAGATGATGCAGTCATACAATTACAAGAGCATTTAAGCTCGTTGTTGGGCATGACTGTCAAAGTAATAATTGGCGAGAATTATGAAGAGATCCTTGCAGGTCTGGAAAGCGGACATGTTGATTTCGCAAAGCTTGGCCCCTATGCATTTGCTCAAGCACAGGCACGTTTTGGCGCTCGTGCGCTCGTGAAGGCGATAGATGCGATACCAGATGACACCCATCCCTATCGGAGCATTATTTTCACACAGGCTGACAGCGGCATCACCCATCTCACGCAGCTCAAAAAGCAAAAATTTGGCTTTGTCGATCAGCACTCTACCACCGGTTATTTAATTGCAACGTTCCTTCTGGACCAGGC
Organism: Ktedonobacteria bacterium brp13; assembly: GCA_015099395.1. Classification (GTDB taxonomy): domain Bacteria; phylum Chloroflexota; class Ktedonobacteria; order Ktedonobacterales; family Ktedonobacteraceae; genus Dictyobacter. The sequence goes on from AP024096.1 coordinate 254,759, forward strand.
GGGACTTGATCCAGCGGTCGATATAGAGCCGGTCTTTTTGCTCAGCCATCCCGCTGTAGCTGAGGCGGTTATCAAAGGCGAGGTCGTAGCTGGAGCAATCATGGAAAAAGAATACATGCATGCTACGATTGAGCAAGGCCCTTCTGCCTTACGTCCCCTGGCAATGTCGCCAATCCTTGCAAGAGGCCCTATTGTTGTACGCCCGAATTTGCCTCGCCCTATCGAACGCAAGCTTCAACTTGTTCTGGAGCAGATTCATCAATCACAGCTTGATGCCCTTCAGCTTTTGATACTGCCATCTCAGCATTTTGTGACTGCGATACCACGAGAGCGATCGCTCAAAACGGTTGCAGAGCTCGCAGGGGTGAGCTACGCAACCGTTTCGCGAGCCATTAGTGGTCATGGACGTATCTCACCAGCCACCACAGAGCGTATTCTGAAGTTAGTACAAGAATTAGGTTATCGCCCCAATGCAGATGCTCGTAGTCTCCATAAATCGAGGGGTGAATTAATAGGCTTGTTGTTGCCTTCCCTCCAATATCCCAACCTGGACAACATTATCAATGGGATACAAGAGGTACTCAACGACGTGCATATGCAATTGTTGCTCTGTCCCGCCGGTCCGGGAGAGCAGCAAAAAGCTTATTTTGAGATGTTCTCTAATAGCCGTTTTGAAGGTATCTTGCTTACACAGTGGAATACGCTCGATCCGACTGCGTTAGAAATGCTGGTACGCAACGGTCGGCCATATATTCTGTTAGAGCAAGCTCTGCTTGATGAGGGATTCAGGGCGGCTCGAGAGTGGTTCACAAAGCAGGGACATCAACGTGTCGGGCTTATTGCAGGCCCAACTTCGTTAATTGAACCCTCTGCCGCTTATCAAGCTGGTAAAAAATTGACCGGAACGCATTTTCACTGGATTGAGATCTCCGCCAATCCTGACGCCTGGCAGTATCTCCTCTCACAACAAACCGATGCGCCAACGGCGTTTCTCTGTACAGACGATCAAACGGCGCTCCATCTCCGTAGCTTTCTCACGGCATCAGGTGTGTATGCGCCTGTACTGGGCATAGGAAATAGCTCGCTCGCTCATTGGACCAGATTACCAAGTCTGGCATTTGATGGGAAGAAACTGGGTTGTAGTGCGACGCTACGACTCCTTAAAATGCTCAATGTTCCAGCTCCAGCACAAATTGAAGAGGTATGTTTCTGGGTTGAGACCAATGCTCTTTAAACATAAAAAGACAACATTCCCCACCTATGTTGCTTCAATGGTCGAGGATGGTTCAGTTCTCTCGTCTGGACGTTTGACCAAAGTACTTTTACAAGAAACCACTTGCTAACTTTAAAAAATTGCGACAATTTTGAGATACATCTACGACACCTTTTCTCTATAATGAAGAGCAGAAGGATAGTCTATCTTTCCATACATGTGATGTTCAAAAAAACACTCTATACGATACAACTATAAGGAATGAGAAATGGTGTTACCATCATTTGCGATGCAGCTCAATCGAACTATAGTGAGCTGTCTCTTAATTATTATCGATAGTGTCTTCTTTATCGGTAGCTATGGTGTCTTGCGTGTATTGAGAATTTCTGTCAATTGGGTCGTCTGGATTCTTGGCTACTTGATTATTGTCGCCAGTGTCGCAGTATGCTACTCAATATTCACTCCCACATACTCGTTGCGTGATGTGGGTTATGGGAACCTTCTGGCTGTGTTCTCGTTTGGTATTACAGTCTATGCGGTCAGCCAGTGGGTGAGTCGCCGCTGGTATGTGTTCATTAAGAAACGCACACTCTCATTCGTTGCACAACAATCACGCAATTTCTTTCTGTTTGCACGCAAACATCACGCGCTCTTCGGTTGGATTGTTGCTAGCGCCGCTATTGCGCATATGGCGGTATACCTACCGATACTTTCAGAGGCAAAAGAGTACGAAATTGTCACCGGTTTCATCGCTATAGGTATTCTCGCACTCTCTGTTCTGCTAGGAGTGTGGATCTGGTTTGTGACCAGCGTTCAAAAAAAGCGCACCCCGAAGCTCGTTCATACAACTCATTCTATTCTGACAGTCGTTTTCTTATTGTCATTAGCGATACATATTTAGCCACTTTTAAGCGAGAAGCAATACAACAACGGTATCACTTCTGTATCGGTGTTGTATCTATGCAAGCCTCACCAGGTACGAAAGCGCAGATTGAAGTATGCTAGTTCGATGCTGGACAAGGCTCACTTGACGTTAAACAACACATCGAGCTTCAGAAGCATGGGTTATATTTTACCCGACGGATCTTAGTAGCACACTGAAACAGTCTACTCTAGAAAGCGGAACTCAGCGAAAGAGAGGATAGGAGTTATTAATGGACAAAAGATGCGCTTCATGCTACTCAAGCATGGGTATCCCTGTTTCTGTAACAGAAGTCGTGCCAGGAGGTGTTTTCCATGAGTACTCGTCAACGGATACCAGTTGGGGTTATGTTGATTGCTGGTTTCTACGTCTTTGGTGCTTTAGTGCTGTTGATCAGTCTTTTTACCAATTCTGCTGAAGTGAGCAGGCAAATCGCTGAAAGACAGGGAATATCACCCAGTATTGGACTCCTCATTTTACCGCTAACAGCCGCCCTCGCACTCCTCATCGCCTATGGCTTGTATGCTCTTTCCACCTGGGGGTTCTTTCTCACACTCCTCTATTTAACGTACTTTGGAAGTTGCAGTTTCATCTTAGGTGGCAAGGAGGGCATCCAGCCCTATCTTGGAAATCTTATCTGGTCGCTGCTGGTGGTAATCTACTTGCTCATCAAACGAAAGCATTTCTTTCTGGAAAAGAAGCAGCAAAAATATCTCCAGATGCGGATAGAGTAAAGTCCGGAAGGCCATTGGCAGACTGGCTCTATGATGCCAATTTGTTGAGCAGGCTGCTTAAATACAGCCTGCTCCTGTTTCATTTTTCAGAGAAGGTACAAAGAAACCTACACATCGCACCTCTACATTATTGATAAAGGCGTTATTTCTATCTCCATATAAAGGTAGAGGGGAAGCGATTCCAGGCTCTTTTGTACATGGTCTCGTGAATCCGCTTGCATCACAATCCAGACTTGAGAGAGATCAGCACTGATATAGAGAGCTTTTTCTATTCCTTGTGCTCTTAACTCTTTTAGGCGAGCCTGTTCCTGCGGGAGGCGTGCGAGAATCTCTGCTTGATCTTGTAGACGGAATTTTGCGTTGATCATGAATTCCATGGTAAATGCTTCCTCCTCCTTGCGTTACAGATGTATAGCCCCAAGTTGCCGCATCAAACTCAAGTCATCGCGTACAGCCCAATGTTCTACGATCAAGCCATCGTTAACACGCACTATATGCATCTGTTCCTGCGAAATATGTCTTCCTGGTAGTTCGTACGAAAGGTAACCACGGCATAGATGAAATGAAGCGTGAAGAGACAGGAAAATGGCACAATCAATATTCATCTGGCGAAGACTAAGCAGTCGTTCTTTTCACTCTCTTTTGCCACGACAGAAAAAACGTTTTTTGTTTTGAACGAGGAGCTGTTTGCGCAAACAACTCCTCGCTCACAGTCTCAATGATCCTTGTACAATTGTTATGCCTAGCTCAACGAGAAATCATCGACATAGACATTCCCTTGCGCATACCAGCCATGGATGTAAATCGTAATGCTGCTCTGCGACGAACTCGTTGTAAACGTCACACCGAGTTTCGTGTAACTGCCACTGCTCGTCCAGTTGCTTGCACCATTCTGCACGCCAATATAGGCGTACGAACCATCTACATAAGCAGATAGTGTATAGGTGTGATTTGCCTGAACGTTAATGGTCTGATCACACTCGCCAGTTGTTGAATTGGTTGGTGTAACCTGCAAAGCATGTGATCCACTATGAACCGGTGAAGTCACGACTTGATCACCTGAATTACAAGACCAGCTGGAGAGATTTGCGGTTTCAAAACCAGGATTGCTCACCAGGTTGCCTGGTGTCGGCGTCGGCGTCGCTGTTATCGTCGGCTGCGGCGTTGGCGTACTCGTTTGCGTTGGTGTGGGAGTGGGCGTGGCGCCACCGCTGCTTCCATTCGTAAACGGCTTGAAGATGCCCGTGAACTGGTAGGTGCTCTGTGAGATACCACTACAGGCATCTGACGCCGTGGTTGAACCAGCACAGCCCCCATTGTCGCGGGGCACTTCCCAGAAAGACAGCTCACCGATATGATTTGATTGCGCGAACGAAAGCACCTGTGAGGCATTACTCAGACTAAAGATCTCGCCAGGGCTATCATTCTGACCAATCATGGACGTGATGCCCACCATTGACCACAACTGACTGGAAGACTTCGAGGGAAAGATGTTCTGCAGTTCAGAATGGAGGCCATTGGCCGCGTTGATGGCTTCCTGACCCATCTGGCTATCCGCCGAACCATAGTCCATCGTCATGAGATTGACGACGTTAAAGTTCACACCATGTGAGACCGCATTATTCAGCAGACCCAGACTATCGCTGAGCAGGCCAGTAGTTGCGGACGGCAGGGTAAACGAGATGGTCAGACCAGGATTGGCTGCCTGCAAGGCTGCCAGGGCGATATTGCGCCGATCGTACGTGGTCGAGTCACCCTGCTCGCCGCCCTCAATATCAAAATCGAGGTGGGTCGCATTATACTTGGTCACAACTGCCTGGTACTGCGCCTGCAAGCTGCTGGCGCTGGTGCAGGCCTGCGCCAGTTCCTGTCCCGCCGCGCCACCAAAGGAGATAATGATATCCCCACCCTGGCCGCGAATATAACTGATGTCGCTATCCAGGTGCGGCAAATAGGTGCTGGTCTGATTCAGGGGAATTGTCCCGGCCCACTCAGCATTGCATCCATTGCTGCCGATAAATGCCAGAGTATAATACTTCTGTCCAGTAGCCTGCGTGACTGACTGTAACGACGAGCCAATCGTGATATCCTGATAGGGGGCAAAATACTCACCTGGAAACGACGAGGCTGCATGAACCTGGGACATTCTTCCCGCTACAATTGCGCCCGATGCGACAATGCTGATGAGTGTGAGAAGACACACGGTGAGAAACATGGACAGGTGCCGAGGTGTTTTCATAGAATTTCCTCCCTGAAATACTTGATATCGGTTGAACAGCATTGAGTAGTCCATACGGCAGTTTTCACGTATTAGCCTACTTCGTCCATATGTGCCCTTCTATTGATATACTATGTCAGCATCCTGCTTTTGTATGAAACTCCTCTATGTAAATGTAACCTCTTACAAAGGGAATGTCAAGACATCTAGACCACTATACCAAATATGAGTAGCGCTATTTTCGTCACGACAGGAAATGGATAGGTATACGCTCAAGAGCAGAGTGAGAAGAAGGCTCCACGGCTTCACAAAAGTGACTGCGCACATACGTGGAGCTAAAAAAACAGAGAAACACAGTGTTTAGGGAGGATAGATGGGATAAAGAGAGGCCAGGTCATCGTTCAGGTAGAGTTACAGGTAAATGTCCGCGCGCCTGCCGTTCACCAAAGAGCACACGGACTGCGGCCAACAAGGCTGGTCTGGTATATTCATAGGCAACAATATATGTACGCAACTGTGGGTACGCCTGCAGATCATAGGGATTGCGCACACTCATGCCAATCACGCGCCGCCCGGTGGAAACGAGAAATTGTACAATTTTTGCCTGCTCCTCATCCAGATACGCGTTCGCCGTCACCACGATAAAGATATCGGTATCGCTCGCATTTAGCAGTACTTCACGGTAATTCGCTTCAGGGACAACAGGTAGTATGTTTGTATTGCTATGGTATTGTTGGATGATATCTAGCAGCATCTTATCAGAGTAATAACGATCTTCAACCATTGTCATCGTGTTACGCTGTGGAGAAACTATCGCAATCTTCTCTCCTGCATCTAGATGCAATGGCAACAATGCATCCTCATTGCGCACCAGCGTTGTGGACAGTTCATAGGCCTGGTCCTGTAATTGTTCGTGCGCGGCATAATCAATGTCCACTCTGGTATCATCCCAGGAAAGATAACGTGCTTTAAGATCCAATACACGTTCTGCCGCTTGCTGCACTATCAGTGGAGCAAGTGTGCCAGCCTGCACCGCTTCTTTTATGGCCACGAAGCTTCCTCGTTGTTGTGTATAGTGATGCGATACCAGTACCAGATCGATGCCAGCTTGCAATCCCATCACTGCCGCGCGTTCTGTGCCAAATGTATTCGCAATAGCGCCCATCTCCAGGCAATCTGAGAGTATAACACCCTTATATCCAAGCTTGTGGCGCAGTAATCCCTGTATCACGGTTGATGAAAGCGTTGCTGGCAAGATGTCAATTTGATTGAGCGTGGGAAAATTTATATGTGCAAGCATCACACTTTCGGCCCCAGCCGCAATACCACTTCTGAATGGTACCAATTCTACTGCATCGAGCCGTTCAAGCGTATGTGGAATGGTGGGTAATGCCAGATGTGAATCTATGGTCGTATCGCCATGGCCGGGAAAATGTTTTAAGCAGGCAATAATACCCGCATCCTGATAGCCCTTCACCATTGCGGAGCCAAGGCGTGCAACCAGTTGCGCATCCTCGCCAAATGAACGTACCCCGATTACTACATTGGAGGCATTATTGTTTACATCAACCACCGGAGCCAGGTTCATATTGATACCAAATGCTTTGAGCTCACGTCCAGTCGCCCACGCAACCTCAGAAGCAATCTTCTCTGAACCAATAGCGCCCAACGCCATATTGCCTGGAAAGAGTGTCGCCGCCTCCCCCAAACGTTGTACAATACCATTTTCTTGATCAATTGCGATGAGCAATGGGTGAGTATGGCCTGCCTCTCGTGCGGCCTTTTGCAAACTATGCGTTAATGTATGCATCTGCTCGGCATCGCGCACATTGCGTGAAAACAAAATAATGTTCCCAATATGATAGTGTTGAATCAGGTCGATTACTTCCTGCGATACGGTCGTCCCCCCGAAACCCACCATCAACGTCTGACCGATCTGCTGCTCCAACGTCATGCTATCAGTGTAGGTGCCCATCTCTTTTTCTTTCCTTTGTAGCTCTAGTTATTGCTCGTGTCTGGTCAGGTTAGTGTTTATGAAAAGAGTCTTAGAGCCGCACGTGCCCCATCCAGCGCCGGATCCTCGACAAGTGTAATCGTGCCAATAGCTGTGCGCTTGCTTATTTCGTGGATGACCTGCTCGCGAAAACTATTTTCGTGCAGTATGAGTCCTCCACTTAGTGCGAGATCTAGAGGTTTATCTGGAAGGTTGAGCTGTTTCTTCACAGCAACAAGCGCCAGCGCCAGCTCCTGAGCGGCCTCTTCTACGATGTCATAGGCTACGCTATCGCCGTTTCCAGCCGCTTCACACACCAACGTCGCTAAGGATGCGATCGCAGCTTTATCAACGTCCTTATACACTTTACTCGTCAGCTCGTTTGCGCTATCCAGGCTCCACTCCCTTAGCAGTAGCTCTACCAATAGAGTCGCTTGTCCACGCCCATCCGTTGCTCGCGCGACGGCTTGCAAGCCTCGGCGACCAAGATCATAGCCGCTACCCTCATCACCTATGAGATATCCCCAGCCTCCGGCGCGTGCGGAAGTTCCTTGCGCATCACGTCCCAGAGCAATCGAACCTGTACCAGCAATCAAAGCAATGCCAACTGTGTCAGGCAAAGCGCTTAACACCAGTTCCGCGTCATTGGTCAGGTGTACCTTTTGTGCCAATGGCTGTAAGAGCGGCAAGAGAAGAGCGTAATCAGATGGTTGGTCGACCCCAGCCAGGCCAAACCACGAACGTTGCAGAGGTAAAGAGCAAGGAACCTGGCGCATGGCTTCTTCAATTGCACTAAAGATATGCGAGAGGGCCATGTCTACACCCACTCCTTTACAATTTGCACTGCCTGCTATGCCACGCCCTTGCTCGTTGCCTTGAGCATCGACTATGACGGCCAGTGTTTTCGTGCCACCGCCATCAACGCCTATAGCGTAAGAAAGTGATGAATCATCCAATTGTTCTCACCTCATGCGAGTATAGAACGTGTATTTATGCCCACAATACACCGCTTTAGCATACTCAACAGGTTGGTTTAGCTCTCTATACGTCACACGGCGCGTATGGAGAACTGAACTGCCAGGAGCAATTTTCAGTAGTTGCGCATCTTCGTTGCTTGCCAGACCAGCTTCTATTTCCTGATCGGCCTCCATCAGTACAACACCGTACTTTTTTTCTAAGAGACTATACAGTGAGTTTTGCTCCAGATCCTCTTCCAGTAACCGCTCACAATCCTTGAAACTGATCTGTGATAATTCAATAGCCAGAGGTTCATTATCAGCTAGACGCAAGCGTTGCAGGCGAAAGATGGGCGTGCCAGGGCTGATACGCAGTTTTTCAGCAATTGCTTCATCAGCGAGATCCATCGCAGTGGCAATCATCTTCGTGCTGGGATATTGTCCCCGTGCACGGATATCTTCGGTAAACCCTGTCAGGTGTATCAATTGCTGCGTGATTTTACTCTGGCTGACAAAGGTTCCTTTGCCTTGTTCACGATAAAACAATCCTTCATTGACCAGTTCAGTAATAGCCTGACGGGCCGTCGTACGGCTAATGCCATATGTTTCGCCCAGTTCACGCTCCGATGGTATCAGGTCACCTGGTTTCCACTCACCAACGCGCATTCGCTCCCGCATAATCTCTTTCAACTGAGAATAGCGAGGTAAAGGACTGTTTCGATACATTACGCCCATCTTCTTCTTTTCCAATCGTGTCAGACAGCCTCATAAACCCCTTGCTTTCTTTCCATAAAATAGAACAACTTGGTATGTTGTATATACCACTCTGCATTATAACAATAATTCCATATTTTTGCATCATTGTCAAGTGTATGCTGCGTGGAGCTTTCAGAGCAAGCAATAGTGTCTATCTGGGGAAGGCCAAAAGTCGTCCATGTTGACAGAATCAGGAAATACATACTTAAGAATCAATACGTTATTTTTCCCTATTTTATAACAATCCTGTATAGTGGTCTAGATGTCTTGACAAACAGGCCGGAACAAGGTACAGTAAAACCCATAGATTGATCTAAAACTCCATAAGCAAGCGTACTTCATAGCATTCTACTATGTCATTATTTGAAAGGAGTCATCGAAGAAGGGGAATTTATCACTGCTTTGCACATCTCACGTATCTAGTTGCCATATTTACGCACTATTTTACAGATTCATTTATTCAGTGGTAGGAGGTTGTAAATGACTCTCAATTCTCTCTCTGCGCCACCTTTAAAGGTGAAAAGCAAAACGACAGCGATACTGTCCACTTTGCTGGTATTCTTTACATTGCTACTTACGGCCTGTAATAGTAGTAGTTCTCACACATCCTCTAATAAGCATATTCTTACCATTGCTACCCAGTCCTACGACTTCGCTCAGGCTGGCTTCAATCCGTTTAATGGTCATCCAAATGCAGGAGCGGCAGGGTTGATCTATGAGACGCTGGACTTTGTAAATGTGAATGGCGGCAGTTTTACGCCAATGCTGTCCACAGGCTATTCCTGGAGTCCCGATTACAAACAGCTGACATTTGCTATTCGTCAGGGTGTGAAATGGAATGATGGACAAGCATTCTCGGCAAATGATGTAGCATTTACCTTCAACGAGATGAAAAAGTATCCAGCATCTGACACCAATGGTGTGTGGAGTTATCTTAGCAGTGTTACGGCAACAGATGCAAATACCGTCGTGATGACCTTTCAGAAGCCGTATCCCCCTGAACTGGTAACCATTGCTGGGCACGTCTACATCATTCCACAGCACGTCTTCGCCTCGGTTGGCGATCCTACTCAGTATCTTACGGACCATCCGGTCGGCACAGGTCCTTTCAAATTAACGAGCTACCAGGCAAATGTAGCGGTATATGATAAAAATAGCAGCTACTGGCAGGCCAGTAAAGTAAAAGTTGATGAGGTACGCTATCCTGAGTATAAAGATAACTCGACCTTGCAACTGGCACTACCTAAAGGTGATATTGACTGGGCGGGCTATTTTTCACCGACACTTAATCAGGATTTTGTTCAGAAGGACACGGTTCATAATCACCTCTTCATGGATTCTATCAACCTGTACTCTGTCTGCGTCAACCAGAAAGATCCTGTTGTCGGTGGTCAAGTAGGCCTACCGGTCCGCCTGGCACTCAGCGCAGCGCTCGACCGTAACCAGATCGCACAGCAGGCCACCGCTAGCCTGGAGCCTCCGGCCAGCGTGACTGGTCTCGTACTACCAACCGCTCAAAGCTGGCTCGCACCACAATATAGCAATCTTTCAATGAGCGCAGATGCAACCACCGCAAAGAAAGACTTGACTGGCGCAGGCTGGACAATGGGCTCAGATGGCTATTTCCAGAAGAATGGCAAGGATCTGACCCTCACACTGAGAAGTGTTGACACCTATTCCGACTGGAACGCGGCGGCACAATTAGTTGCTGCGGAAGCCAAAACTGTCGGTATCAAGATTAATAATACAACCGTTGGTGAAAACGACTACTACACGCTCCGCTCAGATGGTAAATACGATTACCAAATGATGTTCTGCGGCATGGTTGGTGGTCCTACGCCTTACTACCTGTATAATCAATACCTTAACAGCTCCGGCATTGGGCAGGGCAAGTTCAACTTTGTGGCCTGGAATGATCCTGCAACTGATCATTATCTGAATCAGTACGCCTCAACCACAAATCAGGCGACACAGACGCAGGCTATTCAGGGTATCGAGAAGATCTTTGTCGAAAACCAGCCATTTATTCCCTTATGGACCGGAGCGGACTACGACGAGTACTCCACCCGCCACTTTACTGGCTGGCCTGATCTAAACAACCCGTATTCCAGCGGTAGTCCCAACACTGCCCCTGATTATGAGCAGGTCATCCTACACCTGGTCCCTGTTTCGTAAAATCCAAAGTACGTATAAAGGAAAGAGAGGATGGGCGTTATATATGCCCATCCTCATTCGCGCCCCAATTGCCTGCTGATAGAGATAGCCGAGAGAGCAACTCGCTACGATGATCTCTCACCTTACGAGTGAGCTTATTCCATCTAGAAGGGTGCCTCTATTGATTCAGCCATCTATCGTGCAGGAGATCAAACACATTCGTGAATAAAGATATGAGTATGTGCGTCTCTACACATCATGCGGAGCGAAGAAGGAGGAACCAGGTGCGTCATACATTCCAACGTATTTTATTCTATGTCGGTGCAGTCTGGGCAGCTATCACGCTCGATTTTTTTATCCCACGCATGGCCCCTGGCAATCCTGTGAGTGCACTTGTAGGGAAGATGTCAACCAAGGGCTATGTTACGCCTGCTATGGCACAATCTCTCAGCGCTGAATTTGGTCTAAATACACATGATACGTTAATCGTGCAATACTTTAAGTATCTGGGTAATCTGCTACATGGTAATCTGGGAAATTCCATCCAATATTTCCCCACACCTGTCTCGCACATTATAGGGCAAGACATCGGATGGTCCGTTATGCTCGGCGGGGTCGCCGTCATCATTAGCTTCGTGCTCGGCTGTCTGTTTGGGATCATCGTTGCATGGAAACGTGGATCGCTGCTCGATACGATACTTTCGCCAACAATGAACTTGCTATCAGCTATTCCTTATTTCTGGTTGGCGTTGCTTTCCCTCTTCTTCTTTGCTTATTTACTCGACTGGTTTCCTCTGACAGGGGGAGCATATGATTCATTGAATGTCACGCCTGGCTGGTCGCTTGATTATATTGGTAGTGTCATACAATATGCATTTCTACCTGCCCTGACACTGGTCATCTCCTCGCTGGCAGGCTGGATGCTAACGATGCGCAACTCCATGATTACCACGCTTTCAGAGGACTATGTGCTGATGGCGCAAGCCAAAGGTTTGTCCGAGCTGCGTGTTATGTTTCTTTATGCGGCCCGCAATGCGGTACTGCCCAATATCACCGGATTCGCTATCGCTATTGGGGCCATCGTTGGTGGTCAGCTGCTTACGGAAATGGTTTTCTCCTATCCAGGCATCGGGTATGCGCTCTTCCAGGCCGTAGGTGAACAAGATTATGCCATGGTTCAGGGTGTTTTCTTGATGATTACACTGGCTGTGCTGGGAGCAAACTTTCTGGCTGACATGCTCTATACGGTGCTTGATCCACGTGTGCGTATAGAAAGGAATGCGTAGTCATGAACATGCAGGAAATTGTTAATCCCATGGATACGCCTCCGCTGGTAATTCCTCCTACAGAGCCACTCCATAGTCGTATTCTGTATATGCTACTCGTCATCTGGCGAGCTATGACGGTAAACCGTAAGGTAGCTGTCGGCAGCACCATCGTAGGCATCTTTATCCTGGTTGGTCTTTTCGGGCCGTTGCTAGTACGCACGCCTCCCGAAGCCACATCGAACCTGTTTATTGCTCCCCCCTCGGTGGCACACTGGCTCGGAACGACCGTTGTGGGACAGGATATCTTCAGCCAGCTAATTTATGGGACGCGTACCAGCATCTTTTGGGGATTCCTTACGGGACTACTCGTAACCCTACTTTCGATATTGATTGGCCTGGTGAGTGGCTACTTTGGCAGTTGGGTAGACAATCTATTAACGTTGCTTACGAATGTTTCCCTGGTACTGCCCTCACTCCCTCTAGCGATTGTCCTCGCGGCCTATTTTCCTCGCGGTCCAGTGACCATCTCACTGGTTATTGTGTTTACCAACTGGGCCTGGCAAGCCCGTGTGTTGCGTGCGCAAACGCTATCAATGCGCAGTCGTGAGTTTGTTGCAGCTGCACGTGCTATGGGTGAGAGCGCATGGCGCATTGTCTTTTTCGAGATTTTACCGAACGAAATTGGTATTATAGTAGCTGGCTTTGTCAGTACCACCATCTACGTCGTCTTGACATGGGCTGCGCTTGAGTTTCTCGGTTTGGGTGATGGCACAATTCCAAGTTGGGGCAGCATCCTATACTGGGCACAGCAGGCTGGTGCGTTAGGCGGTGGACTCTGGTGGTGGTTCATTCCTCCTGGTGCATGCATCGCTATTTTGGGGGCGGGCCTCTCGCTCATCAATTTCGGTATCGACGAAATTGCTGATCCGCGTCTACGTTAGGACAAAAGTATCCTTGCACCTCCCAAAGTTTTTTGCTACTATAGCACACAAATGGAGGAATATCCTGATGGTCAACGTTGCGTCCCTTCCTGCAGGCTTTCGGGTGCGCCCAGCTACGATGGATGACCTGGAAGCCGTCGCACATGTGCAAATCGCCCATGAGGTAGCAGATTTTAATACACCACTCTCTAACGAGACCAGTCTGCGACATACCTGGCAGTCGCCAGGCATCAATTTGAAAACTGATACCTGGGTGGTGGAAGCTCCAGATGGGCAAATTGTGAGCTATGCCCAAGTCAGAGGACGCGCGTGGGTACGGATCTTTTCCACTGTATGGTTGCTTCCTGATTACCAGGGGCGTGGCATCGGGCGACACCTCCTCCATCTTGCCGAGGCACAGGCCAGGAGACATGTTGCCGATGTCGCACCAGATGTACGTATTACAATGGGTGCAAGCTGGATCAGCGAACGCAATCAGGCGGCTCAACACCTTTTGAAGCGTGAAGGCTATCAGAAGATATACAGCTTCTCCAGCATGAAGCTTGATCTGGATACGCCGCCACCAGCACCAGTATGGAACGATGGCATCGTCGTACGGCCATTCCAACCAGGAGAAGACGAGCAAGCTACCTATGAAGCCGATGAGGAGATTTCGCAGGATGAGAGAGGGCATATCCCCCTGGCGTTCAAGGAGTGGCAACAACAGAACCTTTCCGATACCACTTCGATATTCTTAGCCTGGGATGCGGAAAAGATTGCCGGGCTTATTATTGGCGTAGCCAAGAACAATCAAGGCTGGATCTGGCATCTGGGTGTCCGGCGTCCCTGGCGTAAGCAAGGCTTGGGTATGGCTCTCTTACGCCAGGCACAAGGAGAGTTTTACCGTCGCGGCCTGCACGCAATGAATTTGAATGTTGATACACTCAACTTGACCGGAGCATTCCAACTTTATGAGCGTGCAGGTATGCACACGCTCTTTCAATATCACACGTATGAAAAGGAGTTGCGAGCAGGCAAGGATCTGCGAGTGCAGTAGCGAATACTCGTCATATATACCCGCAGGCTTTCTTCCGCTATCTCAAATGACAATGGATGGACGTTTCCTATTTGATCTGACCAAAGAGATCGTTTAATGTCTCCGATACGCTGGGATGAGTAAAGATAGTATCGCGTAGCACCTCGTAGTCCATATTTGCATGCATCGCCATCTGTACAATATTGATTATTTCGTTGGAATCAATACAGTACAGGGTACAGCCAAGAATCTTATTGGTGCGAGCATCAACAACCGCTTTTAATAAACCATCAGTCTCGCGCTTCATCTGTGCACGTGTAGAGACAGTAGCCGGTACTTTACCTACTTTAGTTTCATAGCCGTGTTGTAGAGCTTCTTCTTCAGAGAGTCCAACGTGTGAAAGGATCGGATAAAGGAAGACTGAATAAGGTACGTATTGACGGGTCTGTGTAGAACGTTGACTATCTCCATACAACTGATCTCGAACGATACGATAATCATCCAGAGAGATATAGGTAAATTGTGGTCCACCATTGACGTCGCCGACGGCCCAGATGTTTGGTATATTGGTTCGGAGATACTCATCGACTTTGACAAAACCACGCTCATTGACCGCAATACCTGCTTTTTCTAGTTCAAGTTGCGCCGTAACGGCAGCGCGTCCAACTGCCACCAGGACCGCGTCGCCTCCTACTTCCTGATGTTGCCCACTTTCATCTACATAATCGATGTATGTTTGATCTACTTGATCGCGAATATGCTGAATTTTTGCATTGAAGTGGAATTGTATCCCCTGTTTCTGCATTGTTTGTTGGACGGCAGCAGCAATGTCCCGATCTTGCCCGGGAATAAACACTCCTTGTTGTTCTAAGACTGTTACCTCTGAACCGAAGGCACGATAAATCGAGGCAAACTCCAATCCAACATAACCACTACCAATGATGAGAAGGTGGCGTGGAAGACGCTTGAGCTCCATCAAAGTCGCGCTTGTGTAGATACGTTCACTCTGCTCTAGCCCCACTATTTGCGGAATATACGGCGTTGTTCCCGTACCAATCATAATATTTTCAGCCTGGATGTGTATTACTTCCTGCGTATCGCTCAAGACTACCTGCACCTGGTGTGGAGAAACAAAACTGGCTACACCATCGATGACACTCACATTAGGGTTCGTGTTGAGCATATCGAAATTCTTCTGACGCAATAATGTAACAAGTCGCTCCTTCTCCTCAATAGCGTCAATATAGAAGGCCTCTTTCTCTTCAAATGTTGCGGGGTGATGGCTGGCAGCATGTTCGGCGGACAGGGCCAGTGACTTTGTTGGAATACAGGCAATATTGATGCAACCCCCTCCATACATCTCTTTTGATTCTTCCACCATCGCTACCTTTCTCCCTTTATTCCCCAGAAAATTGGCCAGTGTCTTACCACCTTTCCCAAAGCCAATGACAAGCGTGTCAAATTGTTGCATCTCCATCGTAACGGCTCTCCTTTTTATTCATTACAAACCAATTCACAAGTATTGTAGTGAATGGTTATATCTCAGCATTTTTCTACTGTACTGCTTGTTTACTTACAACTATCATTGTACTACACGAAGTCCAAAATGTGGACGATCACCAAAAAGCATCAGGGCTTCTTAATGTTGAGGAAGAATGAGTATGCAAGGGCAATAGAAATCAGGAGTATACTGATGAGAGGAAGGGTACCTGTATAGTTCTCTCAAAAAGAAGATTTGCACTTTTACAGGATATTAGAACGGTTGGGTTGCACCCAATTGTTGCGAAATAAGCTGTGCATGTTCAGCCACCGATACACCAATACGCGCAAGCTGCTCATCCGAAATACGATAGGTTGGACCAATCACATTAATGGCTCCGACTATAAGATTATGCTTGTCATAGAGAGGTGCGGCGACAGAGGAAACATCAGGCTCAATAGTATGACGTGTAGCTGTATAGCCGGCAGTACCAACCTGGCCTTTGATCGCGCTACCGATCGCTGTATCATCGAGCGAAACCGTACGTCCAACCCACATGGCGGCATGTACCATGCGGCGGCTGGAAATCTGATCCACATAAAGCACTTCGTTCGCGCCTTTCAGTACCCCCAACTGAGCGCTCTCTCCAACCTCTTCTGCCAGCATACGCAAATGCGGACGCGCTATTTCATAAAGGGACATAGTACTTAAAGCGCTGAGACCTAGCTGCATAATTTGAGGACCAAGATGATACATGCGATCCGGCCCACGACACACAAAAGCGTAACGCTCCAACATTTTTAGCAAACGAGTCGTGGTCGATGGCGCTAGATTTGTCAGATGGGACAGTTCAGTCAGTGATAAACCATCCGGATGCGTCTGAAAACAAAGCAATAACTGGAGCGTACGTTCGACTGGACCGATAGCTTGAATTATCTCAGGTGCTTCTTTCACAATGCATACCTCGTGTGTCTCTATCCATTGTATGATTTCCACTGAATGGAAATTACAGGCTGATGCACTATAACACATGCTTATTTGAGTGTCAACAGGAATGTTACGAAAGAGAATAATATGATCTTCATTCCAACCAAAGTGCTTCGCCAGATCGACCAAATCATCTGTTTGCATTTCGGTTGACTGGCGGTAGTTTTTCACTTGAGCTAATGAAACGCTGAAGTGAATGCTTGATGAAGAATAGAATGAAGATATTCAATCATCTGAACCGAATACCCTTCAGCATGTTTCTGTTGATAAAACTGTTGTAGTTGTTGGGGAAGAAAGCTTCGTAGTGGAATTTCCCGAGGAAAAAGGGCGTGAGCAGCACATCATCGGGTACGATTTCCCGTGATGCAATGCGCCCCCACTCGATGATTTTCATCGCTCGCTCGTAACAGACAGCAATTGGTTCATTGCCTACCAGGCAATAGACCCGTTTTTTGCGAGCTGATTCGTACTTCAAAATGCGCATCATCCGCTCAACCTCCGGCAATTCGCACATTTCGTCCAGAGCAAAACGCCATGGCCCTTTGAGCACCGGTTTCCAACGCTGGTAACAGGCTTCATCGAAGCTCTTCGGTTCAAAGCAGCCCGAGCCAAACAAGCGCATATCAAAACGGCGAACTGCTCGCCTAGCTGCCTAAGTGCAGCTGTAGTACTTAGAAGCCCGGTGCTGAGTATCCAGAATACTGCTCTCTTACGTGATAGGGGGTAGAAAGAAAGGCTACTAGCAGAAAGAGAGAAACAGAGCTATGGAGAAGCGCCCCCTTGGTCACTCCGGCTTAGAAGTATCCAATCTGACCTTTGGTGGCAATGTGTTGGGTTGGACGGCTGATGAGCCAGCGTCGTTTGCCATTCTGGATGCCTTTGTGGCAGCCGGTGGCAACTTTATCGATACAGCTGATGTGTATTCCCGCTTTGCGCCTGGACTTGAGGGCGGTGAGTCGGAAACAGTGTTGGGGAAATGGGTAAAGGCCCATGGCAATCGCAATCAGGTCATCATTGCGACCAAAGTTGGTAGTGATATGGGTCCTGGTGGTAGTGGGTTATCGCGCAAACATATTCTCGAGTCGATCGAGAACTCGCTGCGACGTTTACAAACTGATTTTGTCGACCTGTATCAGTCCCATAAGGATGATCCGACCGTGCCGCAGGAAGAGACGCTGGCAACCTATGCCGACCTGATCAACCAGGGTAAAGTTCGTGCGATCGGCGCATCCAATTTTACGGCTGAGCGTCTGAAGGAGGCGTTAGAGATCAGCAAGAGACAGCACTATCCGCGCTATGAGAGCTTGCAGCCGCTCTACAACCTGCTTGAGCGGGCAGAGTATGAGCAGCACCTGGAGCCGGTCTGCGTGCAAGAAGGGCTTGGAGTCATCCCGTACTTCTCGCTGGCGGCAGGCTTTCTCACCGGCAAATATCGTTCGGAGCAGGATGCTGAAGGGAAAGCGCGTGGCATGTTTGTCAAAAAGTATATGACACCTCAGGGTTTCCAGGTGCTGAGAGTCCTGGATGAGATTGCGCAAGAATATCATACTACGCCCGCGCAGATCACCCTGGCATGGTTGCTGACGCGTCCCAGCGTGACTTCACCGATCGTGAGCGCCACCTCCGTCGCGCAACTCAATGACATTGTCAAAGCGGCTGACATTAAACTGGATCAAGCCGCTGTGCAGCGCTTAAATGAGGTCAGCGACCCTGAAAAGCTGGCGAAGTAGCATTTGGACTTGGCCCGAAAAAATGGAGTCTCCAAACTTGGAGATTAGCTCCTCAATCCATCATTTGCCTGTTCAAACGCGACTGGAATTGACCCGTTTTTGGAGGGGACCCAAACGTAAAAATTGGGTCAGAGAAGATACATGAAAAATGATGCATACGTCAATGACGTACGTACATAATACGTATTTCTACTTTACGATAAAAGAACGCCTCTGTCAAGAAAAATCGTCATGTGTTTTGATTATTCGTTTTTCGTAATGAGCTGGACTGAGATATCCTAAAGAGGAATGTCGTCGTTTTCGGTTGTAGTACACTTCTATATACTCAAAAACCGTCGTTTTTGCCTCATTTCTACTAGAAAAGATGCTATCTCTAGAGCACTCACTTTTCAAGGTTGCCCAAAAGCTCTCGATCATCGCATTATCGTAGCAATCCCCTTTTTTACTCATACTTACCTGGATGTGATACTCACGCTGCAGGCTTTGATACCGGCTGCTGGCATATTCACTGCCCCCTCCAAGAGATTGGAAGCCATTGGAAACTCATGATATGAGTCTATCAGATTTCTCTTCTCCGACCCTCCAAATTCGGGGGAATTCCAGTTTCACCAAAGGAGCGGAAGACCCACGGAATTCCAAAATTTACACGCAAGTACTGAAGATATCGCGGATGGTATAATGCTCATGAATATTACATAATGCCAAATGAAGAAAGAGAAAGAGCCATGGTGCATTGCTCATGGTTGAGGATAGTCAATGTACCTATTACGTGTCACACATATTGATGATGTGGGTGATGATTATTATATGATCTACATCGATGATCATGGTATCAATTCTCACAATCGAGAAGTTCGCCAATCTGTCAAGAGTGCCTTTGCAGCCTTGCGCAAAGCTATCAATGCCTATCGACTTCTACCAGCGTATGCTGAATGCTATCGTACTGATACACGCTATAGAGTCAAAGGGAATTCCTGGTGTCTGCACAAACAATTACTGTTTTCTTTTGCATCCTGGTTACAGTTCTCTGCTCCACTGGAAACGCTGCTATGGGAGGCTAGAATGCGTTCCGAGCAGCGCTCTTATCGCTTTCAAGAACCGTACTATGCGTCCCAGGCGAGTGTGGATAATGCATTACGCTTCTTTGGACTGCAGCATACAGCCACGCAAGAAGATCTGAAAAAACAGTACCGGCAGCTTGTCAAGCGCTATCATCCAGACACTGGCGGCGACGAAGCAACTTTTAAAACACTTCAATATGCTCATACGATCTTGAAAACGCACATTCATTAAATCTGTTTGTTCGTTGGCTAGAAACCTCTTTTTGGGTAAGCAATGCTCATTGGACAATGAGCATTGCCAATGGAGACTTCCCGCTCCTCATTATAATTAAACATGTATATCTATCATCTGTGCATCCATGGAGATACCCAATTCAACAATGATATGACGCTGGATCTCATCATAGCTCCAGGATACGTCTGCATCGTTCAATGTGACACTCGCCGGTGATCGCAGCACTCCTCGTATTTCCAACAGGATACGCTGGCGAGCAGGCCGAAACGTTCCTTCCTGTTCACCTAATGAGATGTGGATATACTCGGCATCAACATCACAACGAATGAGACGTCGAGCGTAGACACCCTGCTCCTGCGCATAACCATCGCCAGCGTCTTCGTAAAACTCAGTCTCGCTGTATCCAATAGCAGGGTAGAGTACAAACGTTATAGGCTCATCGGGACGCTCACCAACATAGTTCATAGCGCAAGATAACGGTAATGCACTATTGGCCCGGACATAGAATGCAGGCTGACCCAGTGGAGCATGTGCCAGGATATGCGTAGGTCCCTCAATCCGTTCGCCAGTCCAATAATGGAACCAGGTACCTTGTGGTAGATACACATGCCGATACTCATGTCCAGGATGGGTGATAGGTGCGACTAGTAACGTATCGCCACAGAAGAACTCATCGTCAATACTATAGGTAGTGGTGTCACTCGGCGATGACCAAAAAAGCGGACGCAGTACAGGTGCACCAGTGCGATGACAGATCTCAAAAAGCGTATAGAGATAAGGGATCAAGCGTTGACGGAACTGGAGCATCTTGCGACATACAGATTCATACGGCTCGCCAAAGACCCAGGGCTCCTGCGGACGTGATTGCTTCTCTGCATGGTTACGGCAAAACGCCTGGAATGCGCCAAACTCAGTCCAACGCGCCACAAGCTCCCCACTCGAATCTTCATAGAAGCCTCCAATATCAACACCCGACCAACCAACACCTGAAAGACCAAGGTTCAGCAATTGCGCGACACTCATCGCAAGATTATCCCACGTCGAAAGATTATCACCGGTCCAGACCGCACTGTGACGCTGCACACCAGCATAGCCTGATCGCGTTACAATGAAGGGACGTTGTTCAGGTCGCAACTGTAACAGCCCCTCACGTGTAGATTGCACCATCAATGAACCATACATATTATGCACTTGCATATGCAAACGCACTTTGCCATCTTGCATATGGAGAACATCTCCAGGCATTGTTGAGTTCGCTGGTGTAAAGAGCGCCGGCTCATTCATATCACACCAGATACCCGACACACCCAGGTCCACTAAAGAACGATGCTGTTCCCCCCACCAGACACGAGTCTCCGCATTGAGAAAATCAGGAAAAGTGCACAATCCAGGCCAGACCGCGTTCTGATAATCATCCCCCTGCATCGTCTTACAAAAAAGGGCACGCGCATGCCCTTCAGTATAGACTTCATAGTTCGCATCCACCTTCACACCTGCATCCACAATAGTCACTATATGAAAACCTGACGTCTGTAACTCCGCTAGCAAGTGAGCAGGATCGGGAAAGAACCGCTCATCCCAGGTAAAATTACGGAAACCATCCATATGATCAATATCAAGGTAGAGCGTATCGCAGGGGATGTTTCGTTCGCGGAACATATGCGCAATATGTAACACTTCCTCGGCAGACCCATAACTAAAACGACTCTGTCCATTGCCCAATCCCCATAAAGGCGGCAATGGCGTAGCACCCGTCAACACGGTATACTGTGCCAGCACGTCCTGCGGTGTCGGGCCACAAAACACATAATAGATAAGATCACCGCAAGCCGCCCCGAACCACGAACGGCCTTGATCTTCCTTTGCCAAATCGAACTCAGTGCTGGTTGGACTATCGAGCAACAGCCCCCACGCCTGCCCATCCTCCAGAGCGAGCGTAAAGGGAATCGAGACATACAGATTATTTTGCAAGGCAGTACGTCCAGGAGGTGGATCGATATTCCAGAAGAGCTGATGCGTATCTGTCTTATCCAGACCACCGATGCGCTCACCGCAACCAAAATAGTGCTCCCCCAACGGATGCTTCTTGTACATACGTACAGGTGTACCTACAAGTCCCAGTGCGTTCGGCACAGGAATAGTTGCTATCTGCTGCGCCGACGGTGTCAGCCAGCCCATTCCCAATGCAGGATCATCGCAGGCAAAAGAGCGTCCAGCAGCATCGGCAAACCCGATGCGTAGAGGGTTGAGCCCCACATGAGCAGTCGCCAGAGACGTTGCCAGCGTCACCTCATCAGCGGAGTGCTTCACCAGAACAGCGTCAAATCCCTCTTCTCTCGGTACAACAGCAGCAGAACTATAATCGATTGGGCGACCATGAGGGAAAAAAGCAACCCGAAATATTGCAGGAGCTAATGCCGTCACTTCAACAACTGACGGCCTCCGTTGCGCATCTAGCGGCGTCTCTGTATGCGCATAATCTTGACTATACGAATCTATCTGTAAACATACTCTTGTCCCATCCAGGTCAATCGAGGTTACCGCACCAAGTGCATGATATCCAATCGGCAGAGGCACTTCACCAAGAGTGGCCGTAACATCATCAGGCAACGTCATATCCATACAATAATTCCTTCTAACACGTATAACATAAAAGTGAACGGGTTCGCTTTCAACACAGGGCTTATCACATTGCCCAGGCTACCCTTTCAAACCCGTCAAACTAATCCCACGAATAATCTGCTTCTGAAAGAACAAAAAGAGGACAATCGGAGGAATACTAGCCAAAGCCAGGCTTGCAATCAGGTAGTTAAACGGCAAATTGGCGTTTGGTTGTTGTAGATGATAGAGCGCGACCTGCAACGACTGCACCGAAGGATCCGCGAGCACCAGTAACGGCCAGAGAAAATCCTTCCAGGTAGCGACGATAGTAAAGATAGTGACAACAGCCAGGACTGGTTGAGAAAGTGGCACAACGATAGATGTAAAGATCCTCCAGCTACTTGCTCCATCCAGCCTGGCCGCATCAGTGAGATCATTAGGAATCCCGTCAAAAAAGCTTTTCAGAATTAAGATATTAAAGGGATTAGCCGCCTCTGGTAACCAGACACCGGCCCACGAGTTAAATAAAGAGATATGGAGAAAGGGAATGTCATTCACGTTCACAAATTGAGGGATCAGATAAGCAACAGGAGGAACCATCAGCGTACAGAAAAAACCGAATTGAATAATGTTTCCTCCAGCTGGCCGCAACTTTGAGAGTGCATAAGCCGCCGTTGCTGAAACCACAACCTGCAAAACCACAGCACCGGCCGCCAGGATCAGGGTGTTAGCAAAGTACAACTGTAAGCCCATAACGGTCCACGCCTGGGTAAAGTTGCTCCACAAGGGATGTTGCGCCCAGATCGTTGGCGGTGTCTGGTAAAGTTCGCTACTCGACTTAAGGCCACCACTAAACATCCAGTAAACAGGACCCAACGTTATCACTGTAGAGAACACAAGGCAGACAAAGATCGCCCAGTAGATAATGCGCGGCCCTGGACGACGCAAAGTCAGAGGGGATATGAGCGAGCGCTCATCCGCAGCTTCAGATGACTTGCGACGAGAGCGGCGACCATGCGGCACAGGCAAGCTAGAGGGATCTTGCTCGGACGCCAGTCCGCTATTTTTTACCTGCAAAGCCATAATATCCTACTCTCCTTCCATCAAACCGCGCGTTAAGCGCATATAAATTAAGGCAAAGACCGCCAATACCAGAAACAACATAACACCTAGAGCACTTGCACTCCCAAAATCACCTGTTTGAAACGCATCATTATAAATTAAGAGCATCACAGACAATGTTGAGTTTTGTGGACCTCCACTAGTAACGGTAAATGGCTCAATAAAGACCTGCATGGTAGCGATAATCTGCAAAATAAGCATCAGTAATAGTACCGGACGAATAGTTGGGAGAGTAATATGCCAGAGCCGATGCCAAAGATCCGCCCCATCAATCTCAGCTGCCTCATAATATGAGGCTGGCACACCTTGTAACGACGCCAGGTAGATCAAGATCGTTGAGCCTGCAGAGCTCCAGGTCGCAATAACCATCAGCGAGGGTAGTGCAGTTACCGGATTCTCTAACCACAAACCACCAGGAATACTTATCAGATGGAGCAGCGAATTCAGCAAGCCAGAATCTGGATTATAAATCCAACGCCAGAGAAAAACAGTAACGATAGGCGGTAGCATGACCGGCAAGTAGAATGCCAGGCGAAAGAAACCTTTCCAGTGCCGCATCTCATTGATCAACAATGCCAGGATTATAGGGATAAAATAGCCAAACAGCAGAGCATACACAGTGAATTCTAGCGTATTGCGCACTGCAAGCGGGAAGTTCGGATCAGTAAGCACATGATGGTAGTTAAGCCATCCCACCCAGCTAGGAGGATTGATCATATCGAAACTCTGGAAACTCATAATAAAGCCCAGAATAATCGGATACCAGACAAAGAGTGCAAAAATCACTATCGCGGGCAAGAGAAAGAGATAGCCACCTGAACTCTGTCGCAACGTCATCACAAACCGGCGACGGCGTCCATCATGCGCTTCACTGAGCAATGCATCCCGAGAAGAACTATTCCGCCTGACAGCAGATGAGGGCAGTTCCATTACAGTTCCTTTCCTTTCACAAAACAGCCTGATCGAAAGGAGAAAAGAGAGTAGGTCAGGAAAGCCCTATCTCTTTTCTCCGCTTCACTCAATGGCTAAGAAGCTGACTGATCGATCAACTGCTGAACTTGTTGCACGGCCTGATCAAGCAGTTTCTTCGGGTCGGCATTGGCATTCGTCAAGACCGCCTGCACCGCAGAATCAAGCTGTGCATACAATTTCTGTGTCTGGTTGCGCGGCTCAGCTCGCAACTTCAGGTTTGAAGAGGTAAAGGGCTTATAATTCTGAACAGGAACATTAGCATACTTATTGCCAAGATCAGTCAATTTCTGTTGGAAAGCGCCCACAAAGATAATATTTACCGGCGTTCCTACAAGACGAGCATTGGCGTTCGCATTTTTATATTCGTTCTCAAGCACACCCAAATCAAAATTGGCGTAGGCGGCATAATCAAACGCAGCCTTAATCTTCGCCTGTGACGACTTTGGATTGAAGATATAGACGTTACCACCGGTAAGCGCAGCATTCCCGCCATTCTGCGGCATCGGTCCAATACCAAAGTTATTTAGATTCGCCTGATACTGGAACTTGAAAAAGGGCAGACTATCAGGAGCCATAACAACCATCGCTACTTTATCGGTTGCCATCAATTGAAGAAGGTCATTCTGCGTATACAGCTGCTGCTTTGTCGTCGATTGATCGGTAAAACGCATATCCTTCAGCAATTGTAGAACGCTCACACCCTGAGGACTATTGAAAATCGCCTTCGTGCCATCGGCAGACTCCATATCGCCACCAGCCGAATACATCCAGTTCGTAAAGTGCCAACCACCCTGGTTGCTCGCGCTGGTCTCCGCATAGCCAGCAACTGAAGAGCTCTTCAGTTGTTTGGCATAGCCACGAAATTCATCCCAGGTCGTAGGGGGCTTATCTGGATTGAGGCCAGCTGCCGAGAATAGCTTGCGGTTGTACCAAAGGGTTAGAGCATAGCCATTCACAGGCAAACCATAGACCTTACCAGTAGCAGCGTCGGTAATGATAGATTGGATACTAGGATCAATACTACTGTAATACTGCCAACCCTTTACCAGGCTGGTGACGTCAGCCGCAGCATGTTTTTGAATCAGCGTAGGTGGCTCAGTAAAATAACTTAAGACGCCATCTTCGGCTTGATTGGCAGCCAACCGGGCAAAATAGGTTGTGGGATCATACGGGTCGTTCTTCCCCACAATCTTCTCACCAGGATACGCCTTTTCAAACGCAGCAATACTAGCATTGAATTCCCTAACAGAGGCGGGGTCACTCGCAGCCGGCAGTGAATTAACGGTAGCGGTCACGGTGCTGCTACCACTACCACTACCAGGACCCGTAGATCCACAAGCGGCAAGAGCCTCGATACCTACCAGCCCTGTACCAGCTGCAACCGAATAGCGAAGAAAATTGCGACGATTCAAAGAGGGCATACTACCCATGATAAAACCTCCTCAAAAAGAGACATAGACACCAACATCAGGTCGTACTTACAACCTGATAACAATAGAACATACATTTACAAGTACATTATAAGAGTCGAAGCAGTATTGCTTATAACGTACGTAAACAGAAATGATTGCAACGCACCATGAAAACCCACTCAAGCAACGTGAAGTTACTTGTAAGGTGGAAGGAAATTACGTCCTTATAGGGATAAAAATAGCTTGAGGTCTGGTATGAGGTAAATAAAAAGCAATAATGAGCACCATAGCTTATAACTCTCCTCGTTGATAGCTCAACAAATAAAGATGCGAGAACAATGACTCAGCACATACATCACATCATTTTCTCTACCGCTAAGAGAGACATTAAGGTTAACGTTAACCTCATTGCATATAAACAAAGTAACATAGATTAATCCAGGTGTCAATACTTAAGGCGTAGCTTTTTAAAATGACATTATTCTGTGAGTTAAAATCATTATCAGAGTTCGACTGCGTACGGGGCAAAGAAACAAAATACTCTCACAGGAATACAAAGCGTAAGAAAACTTGCCTGGCAAAAACTCACGAGATTCCTCGTCAGGAAACCTGAGCTACTTTTCAGGGAGCGCTACCTATGAATGCAAATAACCTTTTTATCGGCTATTATCGCCTACTTCACAAGGAAATATCGATGATATTTCTAAAGTATCCACGACAAGCTCAAGTTCGAGCCCTGATCTTCGCCTCTATGTGGAGTTCTTCTCGGTAAGAAAAAGAGCAAGCCAGGTTCAGCTATACAGTACATCGCATCGAAAGCCGCGACTTGAGAGCAGTAATTTCCTCTCGCTCAAAGTAAACGCTTTCCTGGTATTCATTTCATTGCGAGAAATACGCACACCATTGACATTCATCTTTTTCTATGCTACTCTCATTTTCAAGAGATAAAAGGTAAACGTTACCCCTATTTTCTCTCATCAGACTGTTCGGACGGTGGCGTCGTTTTCCTGGTTCTGAGAAAGAAGAGAGGTATGGAAACGTTACCTGGTACGGATGTGACCAGCTGGTTTGCTGGCGTGCACCCATACAAAAACCGTTTCTGGCGTTGCTGTCTTTGTCGTCAATGTTTGACGAAATAACTTTGAAGAGGTTTGTCAGCTATGATGCTCATTTCTTCCAAATTCGCATGCTCTTTGTCTATGCAGCATTCTTCATTTTCCCGCTGGGACTCCATTCTGTCTTCTTCACACGTGAGAGGTCTTTTTCACTTCCCTGATTTACTGCTCGCGTCATCGATGTCTCGGCAAGGAAGTTGATCACATCAGAGTGCCAAGCATTGAAATGTTCATGCTGTAATATTTCTCTACTGACATACCTACAACATGACATAGTAACAGCATGCCTTTTTACAAGGAGGTGTTTCATAGATACAACACCAGAGACCAGTTATCTCTTAATGAGTACCCCTTTCCGTAACGTGTCGACACTGGAACGTTGGCGTTCCGAAGTTGGCTCTGCTAAGTTGTAGAGTCACACGTAACCGGTATTACTCTGGAAATAGTGGTCGCGGCGCGGCATAACGTTACCGCCCACCAAACGTAAAGGCAATGAATGTCTTCAACCAGGGTAGTGAGACAAGTTGAGTGAACTCAGCCGTCTCACCGGTTATTCCATCGTGGTACAATGCTATACCGCCTGACAGGCTGGCAGTATAGTGTGGACTCAATGCCTGGAAAGGACATTGCACAATGCAGGATGCAAAAAGCAATATAAGAACGAAGATTGTAGGAGTAACTATCGCGCTACTCCTCGTAGTCAGTGCTGTTGGAATTCTCCTTGATTTCCCACATACCGCAAATGCCGCTTTCGCAAGAATACCTCAAAGCACGGCGAGCACAGGCGGTAGTGGTGCCACGCTTCCGTACGTTGAGATGGAAGCCCATAGTGCTACCACCAATGGGACCATCCAGGGTCCCGACTATCAGTTAGGTGATCTAGCCTCTGATGGTGTAGATCGCACGATCGTTCAATTGACCTCGGGGAAATCCGTCCAATTCACGCTCCCTCAGTCAGCCAACTCGATCAATTTGCGCTATAGTATTCCCGATTCTGCCAGCGGGGGTGGCATCAATGCTTCGCTTAGCATCTATATCAATGGAGTAAAGCAGGCAAACGACTTGCAACTCACTTCAAAATATAGCTGGCTGTATGGGACACCAGGTTTTGGGGATTGTAATGGAAATGTCTGGTCCCAAAGCCCTGGTGGCACAGCTCATCATCAATTTGATGAAGTACATACGTTTTTGCCTCAGATGGCTGCTGGCAGCACAGTGAAATTGCAAGTCGATGCTGAGAATACTGCTCCATGGTACGCCATCGATGTCGCAGACTTCCAGCAAGTGGCAGCACCAGTGGCTGCGCCTGCAGGTGCCATCTCAGTCACTGCTGCACCATATAACGCCGATCCGACAGGTGCGGTGGATGCCACAGCGGCTATCCAGAGCGCCGTTAATGACGGTTCATCTCAGGGTAAAGCCGTTTATATTCCACAAGGCAACTACCTGGTTACCAGCCATATCGTTGTCAACAATGTCACCCTGACGGGTGCAGGTCCGTGGTATTCGGTCCTTGGGGGAGCCCCAACTACTAGCACTGGCACCGGTGTTGGCATCTTTGGCAATAGTGCGTATAACGGTGCACCCAGCTCCAATGTCAACATATCGAACTTAGCCATTGAGGGCCAGATCACAAATCGTATCGACTGTATACAGGACAATGGCATCGGTGGCTCGCTCAATAACTCATCCATCTCTAATGTCTGGATCGAGCACACCAAGGTCGGTATGTGGTTTGATGGACCATTTAGTGGTCTGACGATTACTGGCAGCCGTATTGACAGCACGCTCGCTGATGGCATCAATTTCCATCGCGGCATCAGCAACTCCAGCGTCACGCAAACCGTTATTCGCGGCACAGGTGATGACGGCCTCGCAATGTGGTCGGATCTTGGAGGGGTATCAACCGGTGATAGCAACGACAGTTTCAATTATGACACTGTGCAGTCTCCTTATCTGGCTAACGGCATCGCCATCTACGGTGGTGCTAGCAATAGCGCCACCAACGATGTTGTCACCGGCTCGCAGTATCGAGGCGGTGGTATCATGCTGGATTATGAAGATTTTGGTAATCCAACGGCACCGTTTAGTGGTACAACCAATGTCTCAAACGACACCATCGGGCAGGTGGCCGGCTTTGGAGACCAGGGCATTCAACAATTTGGCGCACTTATGTTCTGGGCAGACAATGGCCAAATCAGTGCACCCTTCACCGTCTCAAACGATGAAATCG
Source organism: Ktedonobacteria bacterium brp13 (assembly GCA_015099395.1). Taxonomy (GTDB): domain Bacteria; phylum Chloroflexota; class Ktedonobacteria; order Ktedonobacterales; family Ktedonobacteraceae; genus Dictyobacter. Next base: position 283,877 of record AP024096.1, read on the forward strand.
ATAGCAGTTACTTCGCAGCGATTTCATTCGATGGTGGTAACCCTACTAGCAATGTAGCTATGAACAATGTCAACATCAATGGTGCTTATGCCGCGTTTTCGAACAAGGTAAATTCCATAGTGGGGTCAGCTAGCAATGTGACAGCTAGCGGTTTGACGTTAACTAATCTCTGGAGTTGTGAAGGGTTACAAGCATTTCAGATAACGCAGGGTACGGGCAACTCCGGTTGGAGCGCGGCTTCAGAAACCTGCGGTCCTCCGCCCCCACCCGGAACACCAACACCACAACCAACACCTCCTCCAGGAACAACACCAACACCAACACCACCAACACCAACACCAACACCTGCTCCAACGCCATCTCCTGCGCCAACCGGTACATTAATTACCGCGATCAACGCTGGTGGTGGTGCATCAGGCAGCTATGTTGCCGATACAGACTTTAACCAGGGTAACCAATTTAGTGATACATCTACAAATATTGATACAAGTCTCGTCGGTAGTCCCGCTCCGCAGGGAGTCTGGCAGACATGTCGCTGGAACAGTTCATTTACCTACACTATTCCTGGTTTAACGGCAGGCCATACGTATACGCTACGGCTCGACTGGGCGGAACTGAGTTTCCAGAATGCTGGCGCGCGTATCTTTAACGTCGCAGTCAACGGCAACGCGGTCGTGAATCACTTAGATGTCTATGCAACGGTAGGATACAAAAAGGCGCTGGCGAAAACGTTTACTGTCACTGCGAATACCAGTGGGCAGATCGTGATCGCCTTCACTCAGGGTGGAGCAGACAATCCCTTCATCAACGGGATTGAAGTCTGGGATCCTGCTGGTGGTCCTGCACCAACACCAACACCCGCACCAACACCCTCACCAACACCAACACCGACACCGAAAACGCTGGTCATGGCAATTAACGCCGGAGGCAGCGCAACAGGTAGCTTTGTTGCTGATACAGACTATAACCAGGGTAATGCCTTCAGCGATACCTCCACGTCCATTAATACCAGCGGTGTGACTAATCCTGCACCACAGGGGGTCTGGCAAACGTGTCGTTGGAACAGTTCGTTTACCTACACCCTTCCTGGCTTAACCGCAGGCAAATCCTACACATTGCAACTTGATTGGGCGGAACTGACCTGGCATGCTGCAGGCCAACGCGTCTTCAATGTGGCGGTTAATGGGAACACGGTTCTGAGTAAATTCGATGTCTATGCAACCGCAGGCTACAAGACTGCTGTGGCGAAGCAATTCACCGTCACTGCTAATAGCAGCGGACAGATCGTGATTGCCTTCACGCAGGGTGGAGCAGACAATCCCTTTATCAACGGGATCGAGCTCTACTCCTAAGATCTTATTCCGAAAACCAACGCGACTGGCGTCGCTAGTGCCCGCACACGCAAGTTTTCGGATAAGTAGTCAGTAACAATGAAGTGCTAAAAGGCATAAAGCCAGCAAGGGACTCGGCAGATGGCGGTAGGAGGAACCATCTGCCTCCCTCTGCTGGCTTTATGGGATCTTAGCTACGTTGATGGAGATAGCAAGGACGCTATAAGCGTAAAGATTGGCGACGTGGTATCGTGCACGATTGGCGAACAATGAGTGATGTTGAAAGCTCAACATGATTGGAGTCTAAAGGCTGACCATCTATGAGGCGCAATAACATATTGGTCGCTATTTTCCCTATTTCTTCAAGTGGCTGATGGATGGTAGTCAAAGGAGGAGCCATCTGAGAGGTATAGGTCACATCATCAAAGCCGATAACACTCATCTCTTCGGGCACATGAATGTTATACTGGTAAAGAGCTTGATAGACGCCAGTGGCTTGCGCATCGTTGAACGTAAAAATAGCAGTCGGAGGGTCAGCTAAATGGAGTAGATAGGAGGTCTGCTCAATGCCATTCCCTAAAAGATAATTTCCCTCACAAATCAACGCAGTATCGATAGGAATATGGGCACGCTCAAGCGCTTCACGATAGCCAGCCAACCGAGCACGTGAAGTCATGAGATGCAGCGGACCTGTAATAATACCAATACGCTTATGTCCCAGCGAGATAAGATATTCGGTAGCAGTATAGCCGCCCAGCCAGATAGTGGAACCAATAGTTGGAAACGTCGTTGCAGGTTCATTACGATCACCGATGGCGATAAAGGGAATTTTTTGCTCCCATAAAGACTGAGCAATTCCGCTCTGTTCATAAGGAAGCAGTAACAAAACACCATCCGTAGACTGATCAAGCAGGCGACGCAACCATTGTTGCTCTGTCTGCTCGTTTTCATTTGTAGCAAACATTACCAGTCGATGGCTATTTTCTTTAAGGACAGCCTGAATACCATGCAAGATCCCCAGGTCATAGCCTCCTTCGAGGCGCATCAAGACAAGATCAATCAAACCACTCTGGCCTTTGCGCAAGTGACGAGCCGCATGATTTTGCACATAATCATTTTCTTGAATAATCTGCAATATACGCGTTCTTGTCTCTGCTCCTACCCCAGGAAGGTTATTGAGTACCTTCGATACAGTCGTCGTCGAGACACCAATCTCACCAGCAATTTGTGCCATTGTCAGACGCTTACCCTGTTTAGGATTCAGCGGCATGGTTTCCTCTTGGTTAAATAAACGATACACCTGAATAGTAAGGTTATAATAACTTACTTATCTTCACCTTGTCAAATAAGATGTCCAGGGATAAAGTGTTTCTACAATCGGGTCTGGCAACATTCTTCATTGAGCGACACCGCATGAACAAATACCTTCACGTGCACATACACCGCAATGCAACCCTGTGCGTGCCGCTTCCTCTAGCTCTCTAGCTCTGTTACCAGTTCATTATCACGGCCTTGTGTCACGCAAAAAATAGCGAGGATAGATTGAGCGATGATGAGCTACTCAAATTCTGCGTGCTCCTACTAGTGGCCGGACAGGAGACGAGGGAAAACGTAGCCCCCACTATGGTCGTTTTCTCAGGCTAGTACCTGATCAGATTGTAGAACTGACATGGCTCACCGGACTGGGGGGAACGAATGGAGCCGAAACTGTGGTGACGGTCGAGCTTATACAGAACGGAAACGGAACACGACTGCGACTGACCCATGCGGGCTTTCTGGATCAGGAAGTGCGAGATCAGCATGAAAAAGCCTGGCCGTTTGTCCTCGCCCACCTTGATGAGTGCATGTCCCTGTAATCTTTTCTCCAACGTGAGGGTCCATAACATGGTCGCTGTCCTCGGCGTCTTCGGTTGTACATCTGCACAGTGCTCTTCGGGAAAATATGTCCCGAAGAGCGAGAGGCGTTCGAGGGAGCAGGGTAGCGGTGACTCCCTGCCCTTGAGGTTAGCAGATTATTGCGGCAAGGCGCGGCCAGGGTAGCTACGGCTGCGGCCAGGGAGTGGGTAGTTCACTCGTTCCGGGCAGACGAAAGGTAGCCCTGACCGAACCAAAACGTATCGCATCCCCGTTCTGGAGCATTTCCGGTTTGTGCGGATCTAACGCCAAAGCATTCTGCCGCGTCTTATTTCGGCTCTTGAGATCTTCGATCGAGAAGAAGGTTCTCTCAATGCGAATCTGTGCGTGCTGACGCGAGACTGTGTTCTGGGCATCGAACGCTGTGAGGTCGATGTCTGGTGTAATCTTGCGACTTGGGTCGACCCGCCCAACAATCACCATGCTCTCCTTGATGGGAATACTTTGCACAACTCGTCCGTCCTGCTCGATATCCAAAAATGCGTAGATTTTTGCGTCTCCTAGCGTTTGCAGTTTGCTGTTGCCCAGCGCCCGCGTCCTGCCATTGAGTGGTTTACTCTTAGCCAGGGACATGATCAGCGTCTGCTCACCTTCTGCTGGCTCCGGATCTGTGATGAGCACTGACCTGAGCATGGTTTGCTCGCCTTCTGTCAGTTTCTGAGCTTTGTTGGGCATGAACTTGAGCAGAGTCTTTTCGGCCTCTGCCAAATCTTGCTCTATGCTCCCTTGCTCGAACGTAGGTGGTAACGCTTGCAACTCTGCCAGCAGAGCAGCTACCTGGGGAGAATGCTGCTGCGGATGGATGGCACCAAGCTCCGGCAGGGACGAGAGCACTTTGCCATTGCGCACAAATAGGCGTCTCCAGTTGGATGGATCCAGCGGAATGAGGGCATGGCGCTGGCGTCGAGCGGCATCGATCGTGTTGGCACGCGCATTTACATCGATGCCGCTGGCCTTACTGATCTTTTCAATGCGTTGCGCGCCAAAGTTGATCGGGACAGCCTGACTGTATTCCTTGGCACTTACCTGCAACCAGGCGTTGGTATCTTCTCTGATGTTATCAGCGAGTCGGCGGATCGCCTCAGCAGGAGAGGTGCCCGCACCTCGCGCCTGCCAATATTCGAGGACGCGAGCGCTATGCCCGATCATCCCCGTCATGGCACCACCGCTGGTCAGGAAGTGGCCATTGCCGAAGGAATCGCCCGCGACCACGCCGTTGGCAGCAATCAGAGGGTCGATGCCGACCCGCTCGACGAGACTGAACAGAGTTGGTCCATAGATCATCTGGACTTTCATCAGCTCGTGTTTAGGAATCTCAAGGATATCTGCAGCCTGCTGAATGTAGTAGTCGTAGATCAAATGTTGATAGGAGGCGAAGAATTCGGGCGAATTGGGATCGGTCCCTGCTGGCAAGAGTCCCGCCTCGATAGGATTGAAGGTTTTGAAGTCTGGAACCTGAACCAGCACCCAACCTACCTCTGGATCATTCTCATGGCCCACGGCGATTTGCCGCACCCAGTATTCCTTACCATCCTGGTCGAACTCCGAGGAGATGCGTCTGCGCAGACGGCCGCCGATAAGCACTTCGAGCAGGCCAGCCAGAAAGTCCGCTTGCGCCACCACTGCTCCATGCCCGTCTTCATGATCGACCTCAACGTCCTGTTGTTCGAAGCCTAGATGTTTCGCGTCACTACTATTGAACCCCTGAGCAATCATGAACAGTTCGGGAACACCCAGCTCAATGACTTCACTGCCTGGTATGCGCACACGCACAAACTGCCCTTTGAAGTCAAATTCCTGAAGGGCCTCGATGCGAATCCGCTTTCGACCATCGAGACAGGGGATGAATCCATTGCTCTCAGTGGGGACGACACGGTGGTGAGTGAATAATTGGACGCGGGGTTTGTCATTGTTTTCCCGATCCAGCTGTTCGATCATCTCCAGGTAACGACGCAGCAACTTCTGGATAGACGCTGCCTCCGCCTGGAAAGTAGATGGGCCATCGAGTACATCTACCATCGCGGTACGAATCTTGTGAGGATCGGGTTGATCAGGTGGTATCGGCGGATCCAACAACGTAAGGACTCGGTTCGGCAGGCCGTCGCGCCATCGATCATCGATAAATTCAACATTATGGATGGTTCCCACAATATGCTGATCTTTGTCGTAGCCGTCGATAATCTCATCTGCAACGATATCACCAGCGGTAGTCTGAGGACTGTAGAAACACTCTGCGAGGCGGAATAGTCGTCCATCTCCCCGGCGAGGCAACCGCTCCTTGCCGTATCGTTCGAGCATCATCTGGTCGATCAAGCCTAGTTGGTGATAGAGGTCTTCACGGATGTTCCAATGCACACCGAGAAAGGGATCGCCGCGCATCTCGACACCCACAGCCTGACGACCCATTGCCACCGTCCACAGCATGGACATCATGTTCGTTCCGCCCAGACCCAATGCCAGGAAGTCTGGAGCGATGATTATCTCGTTTAATGCATCCATAGGTAGTATTGCCCTCCTTATGCGCATTCCTTGAGAGTATGTCTTTGTCAAAGATTTGTTGTGACGAAATAACGACTCGATTCTGCCAAAAAGGATTAGTGTATAGAAACCGTAGCGTACTGTTTTCCAGTTTCTGATCCTAAGAAAAGAATAACAGAAAATTTTTACCCTGGCTGTGAATTAGATCTCTTTTATGCAGAGATTGGCCTTACTGCACCGTTTTCTTCTTAGATTGGGTTCATCTGCTTGTCTTCGGCAGTGTCCTATGATCGTTACAGCATACACCAATGAGCCCCAAAGCAAATAACACCAAATCAAATCCGGTGATGAACAGGAGTGAGCATAAGCACTCGGGAGATAAAATGAGCATCTATACGCACATATATAATCTTCATCAAATATAAATCTTCATCAAAGCTTTACATTTCTGCGCTATACTACTCGGAAGAGAAACACGTACTAGAGTTTCATCACCACATGCCATTATGCTTGAAAACCCTATTCAGAATGCGGCGGAAGAAAAAAATGCGACATACTATTCTGATCGTTGATGATGACAAAAAAACAGTAGATCTCATCCGATTATATCTGGAGAAGGAAAGGTATCAGGTTCTGATTGCTTATGACGGGCAGGAGGCAGTTGAACTTGCCAGACAGAAACAACCTGATCTGATCATCCTGGATTGGATGCTACCTAAATTGGACGGACTGGATGTCTGCCGCATTCTCCACTCTGAAGCGGCCACTCCTATCATTATGTTGACAGCCAGATCAACTGAGGACGAGAAGCTACTTGGATTGAATCTGGGAGCAGATGACTACCTGACCAAGCCTTTTAGCCCCCGCGAACTCGTAGCACGGGTGCGCGTTGTACTACGACGCACAAGCCAGAAAGAGGATGATCGCCTGCCAGCACTGCACCTGGGTGATCTCATTATCGATTTTGATGCGCACGAAGCCATACTCCACGGCAAAATCGTTCATCTCACCCCGAAAGAGTTCAAACTCCTGGAAACGCTGGCACGCGAACCCGGACGTGCTTTTAGCAGATCAGAGCTCGTCACATACGTCTTTGGCATTGATTATGAGGGCTTTGAGCGCACTATTGATGTGCATCTGATGAACTTACGCAAGAAGATCGAGCCGCTCCCCGATCAGCCAATCTATCTACAAACGGTATACGGCATCGGCTATAAGTTGAGAAAGGAGAAAGCGTATGAGAGTTCGTAGCCTACGTATGCGTTTGATGCTCACTATTATGGTAGTCGTGCTGATCGCGCTGGGGATATTTGCTGTCTTTGCCAGTCATATCACTAAAAACGGATTGCAAAGCTATATAAGCACGCAACAGGCAGAGGATCAGAAGATAATCACAAATTTGCAGAAGACGTATCATCAGAGCGGAACATCGCAGACAGTGCAGAGGCAGGTAGAGCAAAACGCTACTGAGATGCACGCCAGAATTATAGTCATTGATCATAATCAACATATCATCGCAGATTCGGCGCACCAACTTGTAGGACAATCGCTCACCATCCCTTTATTCCTCACACTCGACAACGATAGCAGGATGAATACAGCAGTTTCGCCTTTTCCTGGAAGCCAGCCTCCGCCATCTCACTCAGTGCGCATTATCTCAACCGATGGTAGCATTGTAACTTTTGGTCAGCCCGCACCTGCCTTAAACGCAACACTGCTTGACTCGGTGAATCACACGCTGAGCCTGACTGTTCTCGTCGCAGGACTTGTCGCCCTTGTCTTAACGATCATGCTCTCAGGCGCAATTCTCAAGCCTGTACACGCATTAACCCTGGCAGCCAGACGTATGGAGCAAGGCGATCTCAGTCAACGAGTGAAGGTAAAGAAGAAAGACGAGATTGGAGATCTGGCACACGCCTTTAATACTATGGCAGAGAGCCTGGCGCATTCAGAGCAACTCCATCGGAACCTGTTAAGCGACATAGCCCATGAGCTACGTACCCCCCTGACCAATATTCGAGGCTATCTAGAAGCCCTCCAGGATCAAGTCATCGAACCTGGTCCCATGGTTATTGTTTCACTCCATGAAGAAGCGATGCTTCTCAGTCGCCTGATCACGGATCTACAGGATCTTGCCCTGGCTGAAGCCAGTCAATTGCATCTGCACTGTATGCCCATTGCACTGGAGGATAGTATCAACCATGCAGTCAATGGTCTCCTCATGCAAGCCAGCAATAAGCATCTCTCACTCGTTGTCGATCTTCCCTCCGACCTCCCATTAGTCAACGCCGATCATCAGCGTGTAGGGCAAATTCTGCGTAACTTATTAAGTAATGCCATCAAACATACGCCTCCCGAGGGAACGATACAGGTCAGCGCACAAGTAGTGCAACGAGAGGTAGAGGTACGCATACAAGACACGGGGGTGGGCATCGCAGCCGAACATCTCCCGTATCTCTTCAAACGCTTCTATCGGGCAGATCCTTCTCGTGCGCGTATGACAGGTGGCACAGGACTCGGTCTGGCCATCGTCGAACAACTGGTACACGTTCATGGTGGGCATATCAAGGTAGAAAGTCAGGTAGGACAGGGCACTTGCTTCACGTTTACGTTACCTATAGCTCTTCTCTAATGCGCAAACACTACCAGACAAACGATACATCTCGGCACACAGCAGCATTAGCGGAAATGACTCTACTCATTATCTAATGAGTAATAACTATTTGAGGAAGCATACACACTGATATCGTATGTCCGAGATTGTATATTGTAAAAATAGACGCTATATGAATAGCTACATTTTTCACCATTATAGTTGTAACCAATATAGCTACTTGTATAGATTGAATCCTGATTCATGTAATACGATGAAGGCAAAATGAAATTGTAAGCAACTTGCGTGCTCGCTACTTATTCGGCGCTATGTATAGCCGGAGAGGAGATTTTCTCTCCCCCTTCATCTGACTTTGCGGTAGGCAATATATGTTCAATAACTTCTTGCACACGCGCTTTCCTGGCTCTGAAATATCTCCTTGTTCCGCTAGTATCTTCAGCACCCAGCAGCCACCAGAGCATACCTCCGACGAAAAGTATCAGCAGTGGCTCTATAGGCGCACGATACCGTGGGCTACCATAAAAGGCAATGTTTTGTAAAATGGTCAGCACTATAACAAGATATATAAGAATTAATTGCTTTCTTTTGCATCTCCAGGTGACAAAAAAACCCACTGCGGCAAGCAGGAAAATAGGTATCGAGACAATTGGTATGAGATAGGGCATAACCTTTGATGAGAGGCGATCGCGAAACTGCTCAAAAGGAAGACCATGGGCATAGAGATACGGAGTCCACATATTCAGTATATGCAAACCAAGCAAGGTAGGCATCTCATTCAGATGGGTACGCATCCAGGCAAGAGCACGGGCCGTGTCGCCTTGTGCATCAGCCAGCGTATAACGTTGGAAATCTGGATTGATAATATTAGATGAAGGATACCACATGCCACGAATAATGTTAGCGTTATCACCTTGCAAAACAGTATCATTATAACTTCCGACCAGAGTGGTGCCGATGGTTGAGATAGGAAAAACGGTATGAGTCACAAGATAGTTGCGATAAAGCCACGGGACATTCACCACCATGGCAATGATGAGAACCAGAAAAACATGGATAAGCGTCGCTCGCCAGGGCAATATTTGACGTACTATAAGAATAAGAGCCCATATACAGAGGAGACCAATAAGAATGGCACCGGTTGGACGTGTGAGCAACGTCAATCCGAGCAAGAGTCCGCTGGCGATAAGCCATTTCCACACAGGACGCGAGATGGTCAAGGCCTTCGTTCCAGTGCTCAACTCTACTAACAGGATATTCTGCTGTAACCGGGAGAGCGTAAAGATGAGAGCGGTCAGACAAAAAGTATAGAGAGTTTCGGTGTAGAGCCATCCGGTCCAGACAAACAAACCTACATACAGAGCCGCGACGAGACCGGTAATCAGTGCTATACGTTTGCCAAACAAATCACTGGCAAGGAGATAGATCAATACGCACGTTCCTGAATCCAGCACACAATAAAAAAGACGTGCATATGAACTATGTTCACCCGCAATGGAATAAATAGCTGCGAGCATAAAAGGCCAGAGTGGAGGGCGAAAAGTCGTTGGCTGATGTGGGGCCCGACAATAACACTGCGTGTGAATGAGAGAATGTGCCAGATTATTATAAATACCAGCATCAAATGTAGGAGTATAGCCGTTCGCAACCACGATATTGTAAACAATGCGCACGAATAAAGCTACACAAAAAACACTAATGCCAGGCATATATACCTTAAGCTGCCTCATGCAAACCTATCTTTCCTAATAATTTAATGTATCATATGCATTTTTAATGTATTATAAGTCATGTACTTTTATATTTCAATATAAGTAGTATACACGCAGTTATAGATCCGAACTTTTAGCGATAGATATACATGTACCTCAAATAATTAACTATAAGAATAGAAGGTGTAGAGACACTATTCATCATAAGCAATAGAAAAACAGACTGGTCTCCAGCTATTATGCACTGGCAGGGGAATATTCATGAGTAGAAGTTGAAGCACATGAGGATACGCATGTCCCAGGATTTGTGCGTGGTCATGATCCACTCTTCGCGCTCATTGGGACACGTGCTGAAAACGATGAATAAGGCAGGATGAGTTCAATATTCAACCAATAACGCGCTGAACTTTGACATAGAAGATCACACGCGGATCGCCAGTGTAGCGTAAAGAACTCTCATAATGCTCGGCCAGCTTGTTATAAAAAGCGCCAGTGGGATCGTCTTCGATCCGCTCAACGACCCCACGAAACTCGGCATGGCGATAGGGATCATCCATATCCGTCATAGAGATAGCTACACGCGGATCACGCTTGATATTCCGGTATTTTTGGCGCTGGGTTGTATGGGTGAACTTAATATGTTGACCATCCCATAAAAACCACATCGGTGAAGACTGCGGTGCGCCATCGGAACCAATCGTAGCAAGATGGGCAAATGCTTTTGAGTGCAGTATTTTCTGAATCTCAGCGTCATTTAAATCTGCCATGGAAAAATCCTCCCTGGAATGTCTTTCTGACATGTTACCACACAGATAACAGCAAACACGAAACCTTAAGTATCAGGCAGCCACTGAAAAATTCCATCTCTAATAGAGTAGTACGAGGGCACCAGAATTAAAGGGACAAAGATGATGCTTACATTTTTCACTAACTTTTAGTATGTACTTGCCAATAAGTAAGTATGTGTGTTATGCTAGAAAGTACAATGTAGTAATGTGCCGTATATGGCACAGGTAAACAGCGGAGTGTTCTCCAGAAGTTCCAGAAGGATAAACAAGTATGTTAGAACAAGAGGCGGCCTCTACGAATACAGCTGTATTCCATCCAAACACACATATCGGCTTTTTAGAGTTGACCGTAGCAGATCTGGAGCGCTCATTAACGTTTTATCAAGATGTGATCGGTTTTCAGATCCTGGCACGAAAAGATAAGCGCGCAGTGCTGGGCGTTGAACAGAGACCCCTGCTCGTGCTTTTTGAGAACAAAGAGGCACAACCCAAGCCATATAATGCGGTCGGCCTCTATCATTTCGCTATTCTTGTACCCGATCGGGTTGCACTGGCACACACACTCGTAAAGCTAGCGACAACAAAATATCCATTAGGCGGTGCCTCAGACCATGCAGTGAGTGAAGCACTCTACCTCTCGGATCCAGATGGCAACGGGATAGAGATCTATCGGGATCGACCACGCAGCGAGTGGAGCTATCGTGGTAAGGAGATCGCGATGGTGACAGAACGCCTGGATATCGATGGAGTACTGGGAGAGGCCAGGCATATTCCAGAGGACTGGCAAGGACTCGTGCCTGGAACGACGATTGGACATATGCATCTACAGGTCGCTGATCTCACAGAGGCAGAGGCATTTTATTGCAAACTGCTGGGTTTTGAGATTGCGGCGCGCATGCCTGGAGCCCTATTTGTCTCCGCTGGCGGCTACCATCATCATCTTGGGCTCAATACCTGGGATAGCCGAGGAGGCAAACGAGCACCCGCCGGATCAGCAGGGCTACGCTCCTTCAGTATCACACTACCCGATACAACCGAATTAGAGAACATTGAAAAACGACTTCAATTAGCTGGTCAAACGTATGCTCGCGAAAAGAACAGTATCAATATAAATGATCCCTGGCAGAATCAAGTAATTTTGACTGCTGGCACTTTCTCTACAGAAGATATCGCCGCCCGCTAACGCAATACGCAAGGTACTCTTGCCAGAGTAAAGTTCGAGGGGCTACTCCTCAGAAAAACCAGATCAACGTTCTGAGGAGTAGCCCCTCGATTTTGATCAGGGTAGAATTTCATTAACAGGTGAAAGATCCAGAAGAGAGTAGAGACATTTGCGTAAAGATATCGCAAATGATTGCAAAAATAGAAAATGAAGCTTCTGCCTCCCTCTTTCTTTGCCCCATTTCACCGATTCGTGTGGCTCTACCACGAATACGCATAGACACTCTATTTACCATATAGATCTGGTAACTAACCAGACTAACAGTGTATAGAGCCGTGATATCCCACCTGAGATGAGCTCTAAAGTGGCTCAATTCCTGTCCCATCATCGTCTTATAACGAGTTGTAACGATCGGAATAGCGTTGTTCTCAACACGTAAAGTTGATAAGGACCGGCAAGGATATGATAAAGAAAAAACCATTGAATATCGCTGTTATCGGGGGTGGCATTGGCGGATTAACGGCTACGCTGGCGCTACAGCAGGCCGGTCTCCATGCCGAGCTCTATGAGCAAGCGCCACAATTTAGCGAAGTTGGAGCTGGCATAGGATTAGGCCCAAATGCTGTTCGTATCCTTCAGCGCCTCGGACTCGGAAAGCAGTTGGATGCCATAAGGGCACCAGTGACAGGTTTCGTATTCCGCCACTGGAATGATGGAAAGCTGATCAACGATCAGCAGCAGAACGCTGAGAATGAGTACATTGGTGGTTGGCCAGTTCATCGAGCTGAACTGATTACGATACTGTATGAGGCTATACCCCATGAGCGGTTACACACAGGAAAGCATTGTCAGAGTCTGACACAGGATACTGAGCATGTCTACATCACCTTCGAGGATGGTACACAGGTAACTGCTGATGCGGTGGTAGGCGCTGACGGCATTCATTCCGTTGTCCGCAATACGTACCATACTGATCAGCCAATTTTCTCAAATCAGATCGCGTATCGAGGTCTGGTCCCTATGAAGCGGCTAACTTTTCTTGGTGATGAAGCGCATAAGTTTACCATGTGGATGGGCCCACAACGCCACTTTTTGATCTATCCTGTCTCACGAGGTACCGTGATGAATGTCGTAGCCTTTGTACCGCCGGAAGGTAATTGGCGCGTCGAATCCTGGGCGGCCCATGGCGAAGTAAAGGATCTTGCCAAAGAATTTGATACGTGGGATCCACATGTGCAGAAGATTATTCAAGCCATGGACAATACTATGCGTTGGGCTCTCTATGATCGTGATCCCCTCGACTTCTGGACACAGGGGCGAGTAACCCTGCTTGGTGATGCTGCACATGCAATGCTACCGCATCAGGGACAGGGAGCAGGTCAAAGTATCGAAGATGCCCTGATTCTCGCCTACAGTTTGCGCGAAGCAGATACTGAGACGGTCTCCGCATGGCTACAATTCTATGAAGCCCTGCGCAAACCACGTACAACACGAGTACAAGAGACAACACGTAGCGCAGGTAAACTCTATGACCTGCCCGATAGTGAAATCTATCGCCGTGGAGAGAGCTTCTCCTTCTCTAATCGCTCAACCTGGCTCTGGAACTATGATGCCGACCAGGCCTTCAAGCAAGCAATGCATACCATCGCGCACCCCTGATAGCAAGGAAGCATTCAGGGAGGGTATAATAGCAGCGGACAGCGTCGGACTAGCAGCAAGATCGAACAGTTGATGTTTTTAAACAAGGAGATCTCGTGGATAACCAACCAAATCTATCTGCACAAGTCATCCCATCCCCAAACACACCAGTAACACCTGTAACCACATCAGCACCATCCCAGACACCCCAGATACGTCAGAAAAAAGATGTCGATTACGTCTTTTTTGAATTGACACGCAGTATCTGTCCGGAATGTCGCCGGGTTATTGATGCGCATATCCTCTTACGTGATGGTAAAGTGTATATGCGCAAACGCTGCCCCGAGCATGGCATCTTTGAGGGACTGGTATACGGAGATGCTCAGGCGTATGTCTCTGCTGCACGTTTTAATAAACCTGGCACGGTACCCCTGGCTTACACAACCGAGATAGAAAAGGGCTGTCCTCACGACTGCGGCCTCTGCCCTGATCATCAACAGCATGCATGTCTGGGCATCATTGAGGTGAACAGCGCCTGTAACATGGATTGTCCGCTCTGCTTCGCCAATGCCGGTGCGGGCTTTAATCTGACACTGGAAGATGTTGAGGGTATTCTCGATCACCTGGTAGAGACAGAGGGCAATCCCGAGGTCGTCCAGTTCTCAGGTGGCGAACCATCCATTCATCCACAGATCATCGATATGATCAAAGCAGCCAAAAAGCGTAATATCCGGCATGTAATGCTTAATACGAACGGCAAACGTATTGCTGATGACGATGAGTTTCTACGCCAGTTAGGTGAGTTGCGCCCATCAATCTATTTTCAGTTTGATGGTTTTGCAGCGGAGACGTATCGCGTGCTGCGCGGTGAACCGGATATATTGCCACAAAAATTGCGTGCACTCGACCGTCTTGCAGAGATTGGCGCGCATGTCGTACTGGTTCCAGCCGTTGATCGCTTTGTAAACCTGCACGAAGTGGGAGCAATTGTCAGATTTGGACTGCAACATCCAGCGGTACGCGGGATTAATTTCCAGCCAGCATTTCAATCTGGTCGCCACGGAGAAAGCGATCCAATGCAACGCTTAACTATTCCCGATATCCTGCAAGCGTTAGAAGAACAGACGAACAGTACGTTGATGGTCTCTGATTTTGTACCAGTACCATGTTGCTTCCCCACCTGTAACTCGGTTACCTATGTGATCAATGATGGTGAGACGGTCCTGCCAATGACACGGGTACTCAATGTAGAAAATTACCTGGATTATATTACCAACCGTGCAGTACCCGATATCTCAGAAGATATCAAGAAAGCGCTCGAAGGTCTCTGGTCTTCCTCTGCCGTCGCTGGTTCCGATAAAGCTATGCAGCAATTTGCTCTTTCATGTGCAGCCTGTAGTCTCCCTGATGGATTAGACCTGAATACATTTGCGCAAAATATCTTCATGATCATGCTGCAAGACTTCATGGATCCCTGGACCTTCAATCAGAAGAACCTGATGAAGTGCTGCAAAGAGATCCTGCTACCTGATGGCAAACAGATCCCCTTCTGTGCTTACAATAATGTCGGCTATCGTGAACAGGCCCGTACACAGCTACAGACTCGTGAACGGCAACGCAACCAGGCCCGACGCATGGGGGTTCCCTTCGAGCCAGAGCCTTTGACGTTCACGTTTGATTCTGCGCCTCAGCACGCTCCCATTCAGGTGACCCCTGCCATGAAAGGATCAACGCATGGACAACAAGAGTGAGATCGTCAGCAAAAGTAACGATCAGAGCGTGAAGTCCTGTTGCGCGGATGTATATCAGAGCGATTGGGCCAGACTCTTACTGGGAGATTCATTTCATCCAGGGGGTACAGCATTAACGGAATACCTTGGAACGCTCCTGCAGCTTGGACCAGGTCAACGCGTGTTAGATGTAGCCGCAGGGCAAGGGACAAGCGCCATCCATCTGGCGCAGCGGTTTGGCTGTACTGTCCTGGGTATCGAGTATAGCAGTCTTGCCGTAGAGCGTGCAAACCAGGCAGCACAGACAGCAAACGTCGCCCATCTGGTCACGTTTGAACAGGGAGATGCTGAACGTCTGCCAGTGCCAGCGGCCAGCTTTGATGTAGTGCTCTGCGAGTGTGCGTTCTGCACGTTTCCGAATAAAGCAGTCGCAGCGTCTGAGTTCCGACGCGTTCTCAAAGCAGGAGGACGGGTAGGACTGAGTGATCTAACACGTATGGGAGAGGTGCCAGAGGAGTTACAGGGATTGTTGGCATGGATAGCGTGTATTGCAGATGCCCAACCTATTGAGAACTATGAACGCTATCTTAGCGCAACAGGTTTGAGCATTCAACGAGTAGAACAGCATAACGAGGCCCTATCAGAGTTGGTACGAGAGATCCAGGGCAAGCTCCTGGGCACAGAACTACTGGTAAAGCTCAAAAAGCTGCATCTCCCAGATGAGATTGACTTTGCACAGGCCAAAACGATGGTCAAAGCAGCGTCAACTGCGATACAAGCACAACGGTTCGGCTACGCCATAGTCACCGCAGAGTTACAAGCAGAAACTGTTTCTATGCGGTAAAAAGCAAGCGTCAACGCAGCTCTTCGCAGCTAGCTCGACTAACCATGCTCAGGCGATTGAAGCACATGCTCTGATATAATGCAATGTCACTCATAGTGAACAATTTTTGAGGAGCAACTGATGTCCAACTATCTGGCATTGCATGATTATCGATCTCAAGTGGCAGCGAGTTATCGTGAGCGTAACCAGGCGCTATGTGCTGGTGAAGATGCTGCGACCGTTTTACAACGTTTTCGGGAGAGCAAAGATCACCTGTTCTTGACGCATTCTCAATCGGCACTTGATGAGGAGCAACTGCGTCATTTTCGAGGTCTGCGCTACTTTCCCTATAACCCTGCCATGGCTTTCGCCGTGACTATTGACACAAATGTGGAACCAAAGCAGCAGCAGATCCCCATGGATGCCCAGGAATCGATGACCATGACCACCGTTGGTAGCATACGCTTTACGATTGGTGAGACGCCCGTCGAGCTCTCTCTCTACTGGCTTAACATCTATGGTGGTGGTTTATTCCTGCCTTTTCGGGATGCAACACATACTACAGAAACGTATGGAGCCGGACGCTACCTCTTTGATACGATTAAGGGTAGTAATCCTGTGCCGTTGATGAATGTCCAGGATGAGAGGCAGATCATTCTTGATTTCAATTATGCCTATAATCCTTCCTGTGTTTATAATGATCGTTGGGTCTGCCCTCTGGCACCTGCTGAAAATCGCCTGAATGTCGCTATTCCAGCAGGCGAAAAAAACTATAAGTAAGCAAGGTCATGATTTCACATTGGCTATAAATTGCGCCACTGGTGCGACTATAAGCAAAAATATTGTGACGCAGAGCAATGGAACGTTTAAGAGATGCGCTATGGTAGTAAGAGCAGGAGGAGCAAGTAATACAAGGAAGTAGAGGCACTGCGCTAGCCCGGCATATTTACCCCATAGCGTTGAACCGAAGCGTATAGGATAAGCAAAGACAAAATAGCTCAGGATCGCTGCCACCAGCGGAAGCAAGAAGCGTAAAAGCATGATGATCCCGACCCAGAGTGGTAACGCGCCATTCTGGATCAGGATGATCGTGATCGATAGGTAGAGACAGAAATCAGCCTCGCCATCAGCGATCTGACCCAGTTTACTTTGCGTCCTGGTACAACGGGCAACGTACCCATCGAGGATATCGGTCGCTATACCACACAGGAAGATCGCAAGAGCCAGGCTGGATGGTGTTGTCAGACCGCCTATAAGCCTGCCGAGTAGATATGCTGCCCCCAGTCCACGTAACCAGGTAAAGGTATTGGCAGCCCCAATATGTGGTAGTAGTTTTCCGCTTTGTATTGATCGATTGAGGCCAAGATGCCAGAACAGGTCACTTTGTTGCCATACAACACAAAAGAGAAAACCAGGCAACAGACGCAAGGTATCACTCACACCGGCACACAGTGTATTCACAATAAGCGTGAACACAGTCAGGAGCGCAATGAGAGACGTTACTCGTTGCCACGACCGTTTCAGTGCAGAGTTGTCATTTGCGGTTTGCAAAGATAACAACCACGAGCGTTGCAAGAAATAGCCCCAGGCGCGCAGACTAAAGTGGTCCTGACGAAGTGTTGTTAGTAATTCAACTACAAATGCCTGTTCTGATTTCTGTTGCATGAGAAATATTTCTACCACTAATTATTTATAGCACTATCCGCAGACATACAGCATTATTCTTTAAATATTTGTCGATCGGGCCAATTAACTTCTCTTAATATTGTCGCACAGTCTACGTAAAGATACCACGAGCGCGATTTGTGTAACTACCAACCGTACATACTTATAGACAATTTTATTTAAAAAAGTGCGGCATTGGCATTTAAGAAGAGATGTTAGTAAATTATGGTAGAATTTATAATGTTTTATACAAGCGAGCAAAAGCATCAAATTTTGGCTGCACCTGTGAATGGCCTTCACTGAACTCCAAACAATATCAGCCGCAAATTAAGCAAGGGGAAAACTGCCTTGGAAACGCAAACATCCGAGATAAGAGAAAATGCTATAGAAGAACTGCCCTCACCTGGGGGTATTGGTATGGCCGTTGCCGTTGACTGGGGGTTGTGTGTACAAATCGCATTAATGCCAGTCTTTGCGCTTTTTGGCCAGTCTAAGATGATGAAAATGACTGGTTCTAACGCACTTATCGGTACCATATTATTTTTTGTGGTTGCCCTGCTCGCTGCCTGCCTTCTTGCATGGTTTGGTGAAATGATACGTAGCGGTCGCAACTGGGCGCGCATAATACAGATTGTTGCCAGTTCATTACTTTCACTGGCTGGCATCTATGGGCTCATTAACCTGTATCACAGTATCACAATGGGAAACTTCTGGCCGCTAGTGACAGAAATCATCCTGGCCATCATCTCACCTTTAATTGTCTGGCGTATGACTCGTTCCTCAACGGCACGCTGGTTTAAGTTAGTGACACCTGCGCAGGCGCGTACACGTCATGATGGCAAGTGGGTATGGTTCATCATACTGTTTAGCATTATCGGTGGTATATTGCAAACCATCGCCGCTACGAGATAAACCACCACGCAACTCAGTTAAGGGGAAAGAAGAAGTTCGCTATGGCTTCAATGGATTACGATCTGACCATCCTTGGAGGAGGGTCAGGGGGACTGACAGCAGCCAGAATCGCAGCATCATTAGGGGCGCGAGTTCTGTTGATTGATAAAGAACGCCTTGGTGGAGATTGCCTGTACACAGGCTGTGTCCCCAGTAAGAGCCTGATACACGTAGCGCGTCTGGTCCATCAAACCAGACGCGCTACCCGTCTGGGTCTGACCACCAGTAGTGTGGAGATTGACATGGTCCAGGTTGCCTCATCTATCCAGGGTGTCATCAAACAAGTGCATGAGGCGGAACATGTCTATACAGACGATGTGACAGTCAAGTTTGGGATGGTTTCCTTTCAATCCCCAACAGCTTTGATTGTCAATGATGAGAAGATTACCAGCCGCGCAACGATCATCGCAACTGGTTCACACCCTGCTCGGTCTTCGATAGAAGGCTTAGCGGAAACTGGTTACCTGACGAACGAAGATGTGTTTCAATTGACACAGCTACCTGCATCGCTCCTTATTGTTGGTGGTGGACCTGTAGGCGTCGAGCTCGGGCAAGCACTGGCACGCCTGGGCGTACAGGTGACGATCATCCAGGCAGGCGAGCGCATTCTCCCTCGCGAGGACGCCGACGTCTCACAGACGATTACAAACGTGCTCCAGTCTGAAGGGGTAAAGGTTATAACCGGGGCACGTGTGCTGAAAGCCGAAAAACACGCTGGGAAGAAGAGTGTCATTGTACAGCAGGGAGAAAAAGAGGATACAATCACAGCTGATGAGATTCTACTTGCAGCAGGTCGTCAACCTAATATTGATGGATTGAGGTTGGACACAATTGGTGTTATCTTTAATGAACAGGGCATCAAGGTTGACGACTATCTTCGCACCTCTGTTGCAAATATTTTCGCTCTGGGTGACGTTATCGGGGGCTATCTTTTTACCCATGTTGCTGCCTATCAGGCTGGAGTTGCCGTGCGGAATGCCTTGTTACCTGTAGGTAAAAAGAAAGTTAACTATCGTGTCGTTCCCTGGTGTACCTTTACCGATCCAGAAGCGGCTCGGGTCGGATTAACGTACGCTGAAGCACAGCAACAGCATCGACAGGTTCGAATCATTACCCTGCCCTGGGCAGATATCGATCGAGCACAGACAGAACATGCACCGACCGGCTTTATTAAACTTATACTGGCAGGTAAAAAAGAGGAGATCGTGGGCGCTCATATGGTAGGGGCCCATGCAGGCGAGTTACTTGGAGAGATCGCATTGGCAATGCAACATCATCTGACCGTCTCTGCAATGCTCAATGCTATTCATCCATATCCGACACTCCATACCGGTCTACAGCAAGCACTCTTTGAAGCGTATCTATCCAGTACGCAGTTACGTACCAATAAAAACATTATTGGTACGGCGTTACGTTTGAGAAAGTAAAGAGGCACGCATGGTAAAAGACGTTACCACTATGCACGCCCAGGAGCAGCGCCAGGCTTATGCACTGCTCCTGATCGGTATCATCTTATTACTCACAGCCTGGCTGCTCCATCCCAATCCCACTAACTATCCCGTTGGTATCTTGCTCCTTGGCGTCGGTATGCTGATCTCCTCACTGCTGAATCCTGGTCGTTTAGTCATAGCAGGCAGTCTGACGACCGTACTGGGTATAGCCGTCTTTCTGGCCTTCAAAGGACTATTGCCGGCAAATCAGATATTGCCTGCCTACATTATTGCGCTTGGTATCGGTTTACTCATTATTGCCATTGCGGCACGACGCGGATATGTGGGCCGAGGGGCGCTGTCACCCGCTATCATTGTACTAGGAGTAGGTCTTATTCAAGTATTACTAGCAGCACATCTGACACCGCCAGGACTTATTCCATTCGCACTCTCACTCTGGCTTCCAGGTCTGGGGCTTCTCCTACTAGGAATAATCTACTTTGTTACTGCACAACGAGTAAGAAAATAGCGTATCTCATGAAAACATACTACAGAGGAAAGCGAGCAGCGTTCTACAATCAAACCTGGAAAACATTTTCCGCCAGGACGCTCACAGAGACCTGCGCCAGCATTGATCTCACACAGCTACAGCAAACGCTCAGTGTACAAAAGCATGCGCCACGTATCCTGGATACAGCGTGCGGAACAGGGCTACTCCTACAACGACTTGGCCAACTCATTCCAGATGCGGCATTATATGGAGTGGATAAGAGTCAAGATATGCTCGCTCAAGCGCATCTGCTTTTGCAGAATGACCCACGTATCCATTTGACGCGGGCAGAACTGACGAGCGAGAAACTGGCTGGGCTGCCTTACGAAGCAGCCTTTTTTGACGTCATTACCTGCACGAATACCTTCCACTACCTGGACAATCCAGTCGCCGTAATAAGGGGACTGGCAGCACTGCTCTCACCACAAGGACAGCTGATAATTGAGGATTATGCCCGTCGAACGTTTCCTTTTCCCTGGCGAGCATTCGAGTGGTTTATCAAGCGCATTGATCCGCAGCATATGCAAGCGTATACGCTAACGGAAGCGCAGGCGCTCTGTCAGGCAGCAGGACTACAGATCACGGCTACAAAAAATTTCTCGATTGATCGTCTCTGGAAAGGATGGGCGCTACGGGGGATTACTAACGCATAAACGCCATCCGTTGCAGTGATGGAGTGCTATGCAGTGCACTGGCAGCTTACTTGACATGCAATTCCGGCTTCATAAGAGAAGCCGGAATGTAGAGAGGTTCATAGTGTAGAGCGACTCATTAAGCACGCGGCAAATTTAGAGCGGAGGCGATATCATTAAGCAAAGTTTCCTCAGATAGAGATATCTGCACTCCTCCGAAGAGGCCTAAAAATCCGCCCTCTCGTCCCGCTGCTGCGACATTATTAGCGAATGCATAGACAAGCTGCTTGTATGAAGTGGCATCTTGTGGCGAGGCCTTACCAAGGATAGAAGCCGATCGCTGACAGGAGGCGAGGGCAGAATCACGAGCTACAGCGGGATTTTGCAGCAGATGCTGAACATCGCCAAAGGGCATCGGCTTGCCAGAACGCATACTCTCCATTTCCTTCGTAACCGACTGTCCGAGTTGTGCAAGCATTGGACTCATCTGCCCTTGAGCGTGTAAGGTCTGGATACTTTTCCCAATCGCCATGGCCTCACTGATCATTCCAAGGGGCCCAGACGGTGAGGCTGCCATCATCGCCAGGCTCACCTGTAATGGAGTTGACACTAATGTTTCCCACTCTGGCTGATCAAATGGTAAATTGGGAGGCGCAGTAGTGCCGGTCATGCCATATCCTTGCCCTTGCCGCACGTCCCTGCCAGCGTCTCCGCGATATGGCTCCTGAGTAGGATTGTTCGTAGCTTCCGCTCGATATGGCTCCTGGCTATACGGATTTTGATTATAAGGAGTATACGGGTTCTGGCTGGGATTGTTACTCGTACCTTTTTGAGGGTCTTGCATCGTGTATTCCTCGGCCGTTCCCTGGCTGCGAATCGATCCAACAACGATAAACATATGCCTACAAGTGCTACTCTATAGCAGACAAATTCGTAGACACTTCCTCATTATATTCACTGCCTGCAAGCTCGGGCAGAAAACCAGGTCATACCAAAGCTGCTGAAATACTGATCATTAAGTACCTCGCTCTTTGCAAATATATGCACCCAATACGTAAAGACTCATCCATTCAGCTTGAGAGAAGAGACGACGGAGTCGTAGATGAATTGGTTCAGCCAGTTCGCAAGTTGCTCAGGTGGACAGGGCTGCTCCTGCTCCAACCACCAGACGATCGCGCCAAATCCAGCATAGGTAATGAAATTGAACAGCAAGTTGATGGGAGGTGCGTCGGGCTCAAACACTCGTTCGGGGAATATCTGATTGAAACAAGAGAGAATGCGCTCTTCTGTTTTCTGACGAAAGCGTTGCGCAAAAAGAGGATCCCCTTGCGCGCCAAGCATCACACGGTAGAAGGAAGCCTCCTGTTGGATATACTTGAGCAGGTTGATCAGACCTAATGACGCTTCACGGGGATGTAGTTCCAATATCCCTTCCTGGTCTTCGGACAACTCATACATCTCGTTTATATACTGTTCAAGCAGGTCGTATTTATCCAGGTAATGGCGATAAAACGTCGAGCGGTTCACCATCGCGCGTTCCGTAATGTCCCGCACCGTGAGGGCTACAAATCCCTTCTCCACGGTACGTTCGATAAAGGCCTGCTGGAGCAGTTTGCGAGTGCGACGAACGCGTAGGTCCTCAATTCCTTCTAGCTTTTGCATCACTTTCTCCTCCTTCGTTGCATATGCAACATTCTCCGTTCCTTTGCTGATTGACGCATCATTGTATCACCGGCTACGCTGTTTATGCAACACTGCGTTGACTAAGCAACGCAAAGATGCGTACCTTTGAGGAGGTACCTCGAAGGTGAAGATAGAAAGAAAAATATCAATGGAACAGAAAGCAGCAGTTCGTTCTTTGCGGGAACGCGTTGGGATATCAGTAGAGGCCGATAATCTGAAAACGCTTGTCGACACTATTGTCGAGACTGAGCAGGCGGGAGTTGAGCAAATCTGGGTAGGCGGTCCACCCTGGAAACTGGAGACGCTCACGGCACTGGCGGCGGCAGCGACGCGTACGACACATCTCCAATTAGGAACCTCCGTCTTGCAGGTCTTTTCACGCCATCCTGTCCTGATGGCTCAGCAGGCTTTGAGCTTCGACGCACTGGCCCCTGGTAGGCTGCGGCTCGGCATCGGCACGAGTATTCAAGAAGTAGGCAAGAGCATATACGGCGTAGAAATGGAGCGACCTCTCGCCTATTTGCGAGAATATATCCAGGTGCTACGTCCGCTCCTCCAATCGGGCGAGGTCCATCACCAGGGACGCTCCTTTACAACTGACGTCTCGCTGTCCGCTTCATCGCAGATCCCTATACTCATCTCAGCCCTCGGACCAGTGGCATTCCGTCTCGCTGGCGAGATTGCAGATGGTGCCATCCCCGCGTATTGTCCGATTCCCTACTTGCTCAATACAGCGCTTCCAGCTATGAGAGAGGGTGCAGCCGCAGCCAAGCGCTCCCGACCACCCATCATAGCTCATGTGCAGATAGCTTTCACAGAGGATCGAGCGACTGCATTACAGATAGCGCGGCAGAGGCTAGCCTTTGCTGCAACGATTTCAGTCTATCGCAACATGTTCATTGGAGCAGGCTTTTCACCACAAGAGCTTGATACCGCATCAGATCGCTTCGTTGAAAGTCTGATAGTCTTTGGCGATGATAGTAAGATACGAGAACGTCTACTGGAACTGCTCGGGACGGAGCTTGATGAGTTGGTGGTTGGTATTAGTCCGATCTCAGACGCCACCCAAGAAACTATCCGCCTGGCAAAGATCATCGGCCAATTGTGAGATCAGATATTGCAGTATTCGCGTAATGCGAATGCTGCAATGCTTTGTACACTTTTTACCGCTATCCCCTAAAACACTTTTCAGCTCCACTATACCATAGACCCCATAATCAAGTTAACATAATTCTTATGGTGGATGTTTCCAGGTACGTAAGGAGACTTATATGGTCCTGGGGCCCGTCAGGCACCTAGAGATGTTGTGCCCAGAATTGCCTCTCTACAGCCTGGGGATCATTCTCTACATGGCATGCTTCGTTGAAAATCATCGTAGTCCTGCTCTGTGTATCGTATGCAGGCCATGCTGGTAATGTTGCTACAGCAGGTTGGCCGCTATGTGCAAAGGCAATCCAAGCGTTGTGCATGCGTTCAGCAAGTTGCTGCATCTGCGGCGTCACTGTCCCGACAATGAACATCGACAACTGACTCCCACGAAGATGATCCCACACAAATGGTACTTCTAGCGCATGGCACGCACCGAGTCCACCCCCAAAAGCTGGCGTCGCCCAGTCAAAACGATACATCCACACCTGCATGCCGCGCTGTACTAACGCATCAGCCAGTTGCAGAGCAGGCAAGCGAAACGTTTTGTCAGTGAGCATAGAGACCCAGGCTTCCTGGGGTGGTAGTTCGCGCAGGGTTGCATATGCCGTCAGCAACGCACTGCCATCAACACCCAATACTTGTTGTAGCGCCTGCTCATTGGGAGTAGGACTACTCGTACCCAGAGCAGTAAAGAGTTTCATCTCATCAAGATTCGTGCCAATGAGCGTTACAATCCCATCTGCAGTACCGCTGGCAATAGCCTCTAGAGGATGAACGGACAACACACTCCCATCTATCACCGGGCAAAGAGTTGTTATACCACGACGCTGGACAATAGATTTTTGCGCTGCCAGGAGATCATCCACAGCTACCGAGGCCAGAGCGTCAAGAGCACCGTCTTGCAGATTGAGCTCTTGAAAGAACTCCTGGCGGACAGCTATCGCTCGCTGCCTACTAGTAATCATGCTGGCAGCACCACTTTCAAGGATTGCACGCTGAAAAAGACCATGCGCCTCTGGCAGAGCCAGAAGTGTACCGATACTCATCGCACCAGCCGATTCACCAAATACAGTGACATTCGCTGGATCACCACCAAAGGCAGCAATGTTAGCATGTACCCACTGGAGAGCAGCCACCTGATCAAGCAGACCGCTATTACCAGATGACGCATAGTTTTCCGAAAGGTCCCCCAGATAGAGAAAACCGAGCGCACCCAGACGGTAATTCAAAGTGACAACTATCACATCACCATGCGCAGCAAAGGTCGCGCCATCATAATCAGGCGACGATCCCGAACCAAGTATAAACGCTCCACCATGGATCCAGACTAACACAGGCCGTGGCTTATGAGCGCCAGCAGGTGCCCAGATATTGAGATAGAGGCAATCTTCATTGAGCACCGGCGCGCTACCCTCACCCACAACAGCATTGCTGGCACCACCAAATACACTGATATCCTGTGGCGCAACCGGACCAAACGCAGTTGCATCACGTACACCGACCCATGGCTCCAGTGGAACAGGAGCACGAAAGCGCAAAGGCCCCACAGGCGGCTGAGCATAGGGAATACCCTTCCATACATTTACAGAGCCTTCAGTCGTACCCAGAACCGTACCAAAGCGCGTCTCTACAAGCTGATCAACCATAACTCAATTCCCTTCTTTCAAACAAGAAGAGGCATCGTTACCTCCCCTACTGTATTGACTCTTCTTACTATACGTATATGAAGAGTTAAGGGTGTAGTTACGCAATGATAAAACGCCCACGCCATCCAGGAACGCAACTTTCGTTGTGCTTCTGAAGGGCGTGGGCGAGCAGTCGCTCATGCTTACGTAGCGCGCACTATGGATAACTTGTCACGGTGACCGCGGTATCCGGGTTAGAGACAGTCGACGACCCGCCTGTGTTGTTGATCACATTCAGGATGCCTCCGTACCCCGATGTGGACAGGAAGATCGTGAACAGATCGTGGAGACTTCCCGCTGGGAGGGTACTGGGAACCTCAAACGCATTTGCAGCGTAGATGTTCACGCCCTGGTTGAAGAAGCTGTAGCTGCCCATACCGTATCCGTGGAAGCTGGTGACATTGTTGGCAACCTTGAAGGCAGCCCAACCATCGACTCCGGAAGCCTCCATCCACGCCGCCTGGCTGGGTGGGTCGTAGGGCATCTCGTTCTGGAAGAAGATGTCCGTGCCACCATTTCCATTCCAGATTACTTCGTATTGCTGGTAGTGCTCGACGGCAAGGCCATACGCAATCACGTTGTCACCATTGACGATGAGACCGGTATTGGCGGTGTTGGTGGTCCAGCCCGCACCGTTGCCGTGGTCGGCCCGCCATGCCCAGATGTCATCGAGGATGGCATTGGCGCTGTTGACGACCAGACTGGTCGTCGCGCTACCTGCCTCTGCGCCGCCGATACGGAAGAACACATCCTGAATAGTCGGCGGGTCGGAGGCATACTGGTTATTGTGCATGGCGCTACTCCCGACCTGTAGCAGCTCCGGCGAGTTCGTTGTGCCAGCGTCGAAGATCAACCCGGAGATCATAATCCCCGGCGCATTGGCGACTTGCATGGACACGATCCCGTTTTGAGGGATCAACGTTGCGAAACCGAGACCGAGCACCACAGTATCGGGATTTGTCACGTTGAGGCTCTGGCTCAGATTATAGATACCTGGAGTCAGGATCAGGTTCTCACCGCTCGCTAACGCGCTATTAATTGTCGCAGTGGAGTCGCTCGGCTGGGCGATGAAGAACTTGCTGATCGGGAGAGACAAACCAGGAGTTGCGCCGTTCGCCCAGGTCGTGCCGGAGGTGTTCGTCTGGACTGACGGGACGAAGACGTTGTCTTTTCCGCTGGAATCGGTGTACAGGTATGGCTCCTCACGTGTCACCGGACTGGTTGGGAGCGTGGTGTACGGGCCACCACACGATGACACAGCGGGGAAGCACTGGGCCGGCGCACCAACAACACCAGAAAACACCTGGTTCCAGACACCGTTGCTCCAACCAGTAATCTGGCTGTTCCTG
Organism: Ktedonobacteria bacterium brp13; assembly: GCA_015099395.1. Taxonomy (GTDB): domain Bacteria; phylum Chloroflexota; class Ktedonobacteria; order Ktedonobacterales; family Ktedonobacteraceae; genus Dictyobacter. The sequence continues at coordinate 311,158 of AP024096.1, forward strand.
ACAATAAACTGTTGCTGCGAGCCACTTGTTATATTGCTGCCAGTGATTTTTGAGTCGGCGATGAAACCACCACTTGCGTAATTCGGCTGGGTGCAATAGTCCTGAAGCGTGGTTGATCCGTTAATCTGAACCCGACGCATCGGCGCAGCCTGTGACACCGCCCAGAACTCGCCGTTATAGCAACCAGAGTTCGGTGTGGTTACGTTGATGGTCAGGTTTGACAACGAGCGCCAGAAGTTCACCAGCGCGGTGCAGTTGGTGGTGCTGAGGCACTGGTTGTAAACGTCGATGGACCCATTGATGACGACGTTGTTCGGAGAGAGGCCAAGACCCGCCACACTGGTATAGTAACCGACCTGAAAGTTTAGAGGGTTGCTGCTGGTGCCATAGGTGCCAGGTTCAAAGAGCAATGCATAGCGCTGAGTTCCAAACTGGTTGGAAATCTGCTGATTTGCCACCGAGTTGACCGTTGACTGGATCTGGCTCAGCGGCATGCTGGGAGTAAAGATGTAGACATTTGAGCCAAAGTTGGGAGCCCCCCCTATCGGCGTTGGCGTCGGCGTCGGTGTTGTTGTCGACGTCGGTGTCGGTGTTGGAGTGGACGTTGTGCCTCCAAGTACCTCGATGCCGTTCACCTGAGCATTGTCTTTAACAGTGGTGAATTGAATCGCAACAGTTCCGCTGCTCGTAGCCGTAGCAGTGAATTGCTTAACGACCGCTTTATTGGCTGCGCCGGCCGCACCAATGATGTCAAAACTCGTAAGCACTGCCTGCCCATTGATATTGACGTTAAATGTGCGCTGTCCTGCCTGTGTCCAGTACGTCTCGGCAAAATGCAGACGCACCGTATAGCTAGCGTTGGGTGTGAGATTGGGAACAGTATAGGTGAAGTTGCCATAGCGATTGGACTGGTAGACAGCCTGTGGCGCGGGATTGGTCACCCCGCTGGTATTAATAGTGTTGGTTGAATTAGCGGTAGCGCCACCAGTAAAGTCGGCGTCCGCCACAAAAGGCGCGACCGCACCGCCCCCGGCGTTAATCTGGACATTGCTCCCTGCGGCATGAGCTACATGTAGCAGAGGAATCGTTCCTCCGCTGAGTACACCCAGCATGCATGTTATAACAAGGAAACTGGCTACAAGGATGAAACGGGGCCGCCATGCGAATTTCATAACTCTTTCCTCCATGAAAGACTCTCAATGACAAAAGCACGGTACGATTGATCCCTACAAAAGTAGCATCTTCACCACTCTTGCATGCTAGCAGACGTTAAATATTTTTCGTAAATATTCGATATCGATATCTACCCTATTTATACTATACTGTTGAGGTGGACGATTGTCAATGTTTTTGCAGCGAAAGATCAAGCTCTATCATTGTCCCGGAAAGCATGAAAAGCTCTTTCCACCGTTTTATAAATGGACATTACTATTCGTTGTGCAGTGAGAAAACCAGATTCTACTCGAAAGTCTGAGTTTCTCACAAGAGAGTGAGTGTCTGGCTCAAACGCATTTTTCGATACTTTACGAAATTAGTAACGGCTCTACGCATGTAAAGGGAGAGATTCTTGCTGGTATTGTCGGGGGGTCCCAGGCCGTTGATCCCTCAATTTCGCTGCTATTCACTAAAAACGCAAAAAAGACGGGTACTACCTGTTGATGTGTTATAATAAAGCGAAACTTTCTGAAAAATCCTGAGAGGATCGAGAGATGGCAAAGAGGCATCAGATGGACGGACGCCCAACTATCGCACAGATCGCGCAGATCGCAGGAGTGTCGGTACCGACAGTATCAAAGGTTTTGAATGGGCGTGCGGATGTGGCCCAACCGACCCGCGAACGGATTGAGCACATCATTGAAGAATATGGCTTTGTGCGCAATCGCGCGGCTCGTGCTTTACGAAAAGGGAAAACCGGGTTAGTAGATCTGATCTTACCCCGGCTGGACGACGAATATTTCATGCCTATTTTAGAGGGTGCATCTCAGGTGCTGAGCGAGGCAGGTGTACGTATGGTGCTCACCTCCACCCACCATCAAGCGGAAGAAGAGGTCCAGCGGATCGATATGATCACTGACCACTCCACGGATGGCATCATGGTTGTTCTTCCCTCTGAAGAGGCCATTGAGCATCTCGAACGCTCAGGTCTGCCTTTTGTACTCATCCACAATCAGGGTGGTCCACGGCCTACAACACCCGCGGTGATGATCACCAGTTGGGAGGGAGGGTTTGACGCAACCACCTATCTGATCAATCTGGGACACCAGCGGATCGCCTATATTGGCAAGACAGCGTCAGCACGAGATGCCATCGAACGTATCGCGGCCTACCGCGCAGCTCTAGACGTAGCACATCTGCCAATTGATCCACAATTACAATGTGCAGGAAATTTTAATGAAGCCGATGGTTATAGAGCGACCAGAGAGTTGCTGGAACTACCGGAGCCACCTACAGCAATCTTCGCGGGCAATGATCGGCAAGCCGCAGGCGTCTACCGGGCATTACATGAAATGGGTAAGAGAGTACCCGATGACATGAGTGTGATTGGCTTCGACAATCTTCCCTACACTGAAATCATGAACCCTCCTCTGACCACTGTACATGTGCCACGTCTGGAGCTGGGACGCGCTGCAGCAACGATGCTGCTACGTGTAATTAATGGGGAAGAACTGGAAATGCCACGCGTGGTCTTGCCCACACATTTCATTAAACGCCAGTCCTGTCAGCCACTCTCGCACTAAAAAGACCCTTTCGAGATAGTCCAGTCATGACGCACCATTCGATAATCGATAATCTATACGCTATAGTTACTATAATCTATAATTATAAGAAATATCCTTAACGGAACGAAGAAGAGGGAGGGAATATTTATGAAGATTGCCATTCCTGACGACTACCAGGATGCTGTACGAACACTAGAGTGCTTTCAGAAACTCAATGGGCATGCTGTCACCAGCTACAATGACCATGTCAGCGATCCGGAAACGCTGGCAGTACTCCTGCAGGACGCAGAGGCACTTGTACTTATTCGCGAACGCACACCTATTACCGAGTCACTCCTTGCACGCCTGCCGAGGCTCAAACTCATCGTTCAAACGGGTAGGCAAGCTCCACATCTTGACCTCGCAGCCTGTACGCGGCACGGAGTTGCTGTCATCTATGCTACGCCTACCACTGCCGGGAAGCCCTATGCGACAGCGGAGCTAACCTGGGGACTGATCCTTGCTGCAATGCGTTTCATTCCACAGGAAGTGGAATCCATGAAGGCAGGCCACTGGCAACACACGCTAGGACGAACGCTGCATGGGCGCACACTGGGCATCTTTGGCTACGGCAATATTGGCAGCCTGGTCGCCACCTATGCCAAAGCCTTTGGCATGCAGGTACTCGTCTGGGGACGCGAGGGATCACGCAGCCGCGCCCGCGCTGATGGCTTTACTGTTGCGACTGATCGAGACACATTGTTCAGAGAGGCTGATGTCCTGAGCCTGCATCTCGTCCTCAAGGACGAGACCCGTGGCATCGTTACAGCAACAGATCTCCAGAAGATGAAGGCATCTGCCGTACTCGTCAATACAAGTCGAGCCGCCTTGATTGTACCAGGAGCGCTAGAAGAAGCACTACGCAGCGGACATCCCGGCTATGCTGCCGTTGACGTGTATGAAAAAGAGCCAGTCACAGAGCATCCTCTGCTACAGATGGACAGCGTCATCTGCACACCACACCTGGGCTATGTAGAGAAGGACAGCTACGAGCTTCTTTTAGGAGCTGCCTTTGATCAATTGCTCGCCTTTGCCGATGGCAAGACGGCAGCAGTCGCTAATCCAGAGACATGTAAACAAGCATAAATAAGAGCAAAGATGGTATGCTTAAAGTAGAAGAATAATATACCTGGCACTATCACTATCACTATCACGAAAAGCATAGCGTTATTTTCACCAGAGGAGGCAACGATGCCAACACGTGCTGATATTCTCCATGCACTTACAGAGGACCATCAAAATTTTCTTGCTTACTATGATACGTTGACACCAGAAGAGCTTGTGCAGCCGTGCACACAAAGCGAGGTACCAGAGGGAAAACCCTGGACACCAAAAGATCATCTCGCGCATCTGGTACTGATTGAGCACTCATTTCAAAGTATCATCAAGAATACATTGCGCGGCGATGCGGACCCGATTGGCTTCAGTAGTAGAGGAGCAAAAAGCAAAGAAGAGATCAAGGCATGGATAGATCAAAACAATCAAACCTATGCCGACGCTCATCATGAGAATAGCATAGAAACGATCCTCTCTGACCTGGCAGCAACACGCGAAAAGACGCTGGCACTCCTTGAACAACTGACAGATGAGCAACTTGCCAGTGTAATACCAGGTTCCCGCTGGACCGATGGCACAATTGGCGGTCTTCTGATTACCAACGCCCACCACGAACGACTACATCAAAAGTGGGTCACTGAAGGTCTACAGAGGTAGGATTGGTATGTGGTAATTTACCTGTTCCCCATCACGAGATCACATGCAGCGTGAGAAGCTCGCCTGACAATACCGCTCATGGTCAGGTGAGCTTCTCACGCTGGCAACCAGCTCTACACTACACTATTTTGAAAAGCAGAACCAGCGAACCAGCGGTCACAGCAAGCGTTCCGAATAGTAATAGAAACGTCATACCCAGGCATGGGATACAGCCACAGCCTCTTTCACGACGGTAAAATGGACGGCCACGCCAGCCCCAACCGCCACCCCAGCCTCCCCAACGGTCTCCACCACCCCAATAGCCACGGCGTGGTCCCCAGGGTCCCTCCGGGCGATGATGGTGTGGTCCGCCACCAAAGCCGTTACCTCCGTGATGGTGATGATGACCACCACCGCCAAAACCGCCGCCTCCATGATGATGTCCCATCTTTTCCTCCTAATTGCATAACTGGTCATTAGCGACTATTTTTAAGCAACGAACATTTATATTCTTCTCTCTGAACTTTAAGACGCAGTTCATAGAGAAAAATCCAAATGCATCACCAACATCTGTATTGACCAGTATAAAGCAAAGATAGAGATCTGTCACTTTACTATTGATGGCAGAGCTCTCTCTCTCAGCCGCATTGTGAAGCCATTGCTGATTTTTACACGTATAGTAAGCAGATAACTACGAGCAACATTCACTATATCTGACAATAATCAGGGCGCAGAAGTCGAAAGGATTATACGATGACTCATCGCTGGTTTAACGAACAGCTATTACTGATAGTTGCTCTGCTCCTCATTGCAACATTTAGTATCTGCTTTATGCTACCCGAGTTGAGTGGCTACCTCTCTACTATTTCAATTCTGTCATTTATTCTGGTTGGATCAGCTGCTCTTGTGATAGGTTGCATCGGCTTCATCACGACGCATCGCCAGGGTTACTAGGAAGAGCTTCTTTCCATTGTTCTACCGTCAGTAAAAGAGGAAAGTCTGGCTGATAGCTCCTCATATGTGTCGCCAGGGCGACTGCGGTTGGCGCACGCAGTCCTGTTTGTTGCAGCGCCTGCTCATCACTGAAAAGTTGCACGGGTGTACCAGTAAAAGCCAGTGCACCATCCCGGAAGGCAACGACACGCTGACAATATTCCGCAACCAGCGTCATATCGTGTGTAATCACCAGGACAGTCTTCCCTTGCCGTTGCAAATTACAGAGCAATTTCATGATGCCACTGACTGAACGCGCATCCTGTCCCGTAGTTGGCTCATCAACCACAAGAATATCCGGTCCCATCGCCAGTACGGCAGCTACCGCCAGACGCTGACGCTGTCCCTTACTTAAAAAGAGAGGATCTTCCTCGGCATAGTTCGAGAGATCAACAGCAGCCAGGGTCTCTTTTACGCGCAGCTTACGCTGAGCAGCATCAATACCAAGATTCTTCAAACCATACTCAATCTCGTCACTTACCTTACGACAGAAGAGCTGGTGATCAGGATTCTGAAAGACATAGCCGACCAGACCTGGCAAACGAGCACGTACTTTGCGTTGCGCTGTATCCTGTCCCAACACATTGACAGAGCCGCTCGTCGCCCGATAGATGCCAGAGACAATCTTCGCAAAGGTAGTCTTGCCACTACCATTTGGTCCCAAAAGCGCGAGCATCTCGCCACGATAGAGAGCCAAATCCACGCCCTTCAAAGCCAGTGAGCCATCGCCATATGTATAAGTCACCCCTTCAGCACGTACTACGACGTCGCGAACAGCAGGCTCAGCCGGCAGCGGCGCGACGACGGGGCCACGTGTGATGGCTGGCTGGAGCGCTTTTTCGGCCTCAGTAAAGGTGAGTGGAGGGCGCTGCTCAAAAGTATAGCCGGTTGCCCAGGAGATACGCGCCAATTCACCGGCAGAGACGCCTGCCCGCTCAAGGACGCTACGCTGGTTATAGAAGTATGTGGGTGGCGCTATCAACTCGATACGCCCATTATTCAAAAGGGCGATCCGATCACAGAAGGCCGCCAGGATCTCTGGATCTTGCTCAACCAGTATGACCGTCATGCGATAATCGCGACGCAGATGAGCAATCGTCTCAATGACTTCCCGCTTGCCAACGGGATCAAGATCACTGGTCGGTTCGTCCAGGATCAGTATGGAGGGTCGCAAAGCGAGAAAGGCAGCGATCGCGACACGTTGCTTCTGCCCACCAGAGAGGTCGGAGGGATGCAGATAGAGCGCGCCATGCCAGAGCTTCTCTAAGCCAACCCAGCGTAACGCCTCAAAAGAACGTTGCGTGATCTCTGCCACCGGGATACCACGTATCTGCTGGCCCAGGCTCAGCTCATGGAGCAGACTCATGCGCAAAAACTGATTCTCTGGATCTTGCAGCACCATACCAATCTGCTGAGAATTCGCCGTCGCCTCCGTCACAGGCTGGCCCTGTAGGGTCACTTGTCCGCGAAAATGCTGCGAATAATGCTCATGCGAGAGCCGTGTATGATAGGGAACGATACCGAGCAGGGTCCGGCAGAGTGTCGTCTTCCCGGCTCCGCTCGGTCCCGTAATGCCAAAGCATTCGCCAGTCTGAATCTGTAACGCGACATCGCGTAGCGTCCAGGCACCTGCTTGCTCGCTAAAGGTCGGATAGCGCCACCAGAGACCACTCGTGCTAATAGCAGGCGTCGCAGGCGTCGCCACCCTCGTCGCTGCGGTAGCGGCTGTCTCGCCTGGCGAGACCAGTGGCCGTTGATCATTCGCTTCTGATGCCATCATCACTACTCATCCTCTTTGTAGCAGCGCCGTTAAGCCGGGAAACGGACCAACGGCCATCAACAATAATAACAAGCTAAAGCCCAGCAGAAGCCAATCGAGCCAGCGGAACGGCGTCGTCTCATAAAAATCAACCTGCGGCTGACGCAATGAGTAGCCACGAGCGAGCAGCGCATCCCCAATCTCACTGGAGCGCCGGATCATCATCGCCACCATCGGAACCGCGATACTCGCCAGATCACGCAGACGACGCCAGAAGCTACGAGGTTGTGCATTGATCGCCCGCGCTATCTGGGCCTGATGGATCGTCTCATAATCGGTCAAGGCCAGATTAAGAGCACGGAACATAGTACTGATGAAGAAGATCACTGGCTGCGGCAAGCGCAACTGGCGCAACGCCCCGATCAACTCAACATCGCGACTGGTCACCACGAGCGCCATCGTTGAAAGGACCATCCCTAGATAACTTACAACCTTAGTTAGCGCTAGCAAGAGACCACGATCAGTCACAGAGATAGCAAGAGGATGAAAAAACGGCACATGTCCCAACACCCAGGTTGGAAATGCAACGACGCGAGTCACCAGCAAGATCAATAGTGTCGCCAGCAAGAGACCATTGATAATGCCACGCCGCCACCAGTAATAGCCCACGACCACAGCCAACCAGAGCGGCTGCCAGAGTGAAAGGCTCAACGTGACGACCCCATGGTAGACGACATGCTGAAATACAACAACCGTACCAGGTACAGGATTGAAGATAGTCCAGGCTAGAAACAGGCTGATCAGCGTCGGCAGCGCTAATAGCAGGTAGATCCGCGCAACCAGCGGCTTCATGCCGCACCCAACAAAGATGAGCAAGCTAGGGATTAAGAGGACCAGCGCACCCAGAAGATCAGGATGCGCTGTATTCATGGCACGCAGTTGTGCCGCAGAAAGGCAGAGGATAAGAACAACACGCGTGATCAGATGCACACGAGACAGTGGCGCATCAACACGGCGCGAAAAAAGGAATGAACGCACATACTGACGCCCGGGCGGGGGTTGCAAAAAAGGAGCCTCACCCAGCGACGTCGCAGTAGAAAAATCCGCCAGTGGTGTCGCAGTATATTTTTGTTGAGCCAAACGATGCAACCTCCCTTACCTGACAATTTCGCGCATCCCTGGAGAAAGCGCTTGACCCCTTCGCAATAGGAAGAAGTATATTCATACATCATTTCTCCAAAGGAGAGGGTGAAGACCCCCTCCTACAAATATATATAAAGAATGAGAAATTGTCATGTTCAAGGGACGCATCGTTACTCAACTGGACAGCAGTTAATTGGTCGTATTTGGATCAAGGGCGTCCCGTAGACCATCGCCAATGAAAGAGATTGCCAGTACGATAGCAGCCAGCGCAAGAGTCGGAACCAATACTTCTATAGGAATGTGTTGAAGCACATTCCTTTTTTATTCTCTCATGCTGATGCTGAGAATGAGCATCGTAATCGTATAGGTATTACTCAGTCTTTTGCGCGTGGGTCGAAAGCATCACGTACTCCATCGCCGAGGAATGAGAAGGCCAACACGATCATGGCCAGCACAATACAGGGAACCAGCGGCACCCACGCATTGGTACGGACATATTCAGCACCATCCGAGATCATCAGCCCAATACTAGAGCCGGGAGCTTGTACACCCAGACCCAGGAAGCTAATACCAGCCTCAGCAATAATCGTGTTTGAGATATTCAGCGTCGCAGCAATGATCACAATACTGAACAGGTTCGGCACAATATGGCGCAAGATAATCTGCGTACTAGAACTACCAGAGGTCCGTGCTGCCTCTACATACTGCTGCTCTTTCAACTGCAACGTCTGACCACGCACATACCGTGCCATCAACGGCCAGACAGTCAGGGCCAACGCACCTGAAACTAATAGCAAGCGGGCATTACCATTCGTACCCAGTACCGGAATTTGACTCAGATTTCGGTCAGCCCAGGGACCAAAGATACCGGAGATCAGGATCAAAAACAGTGTGCCAGGGAAAGCAAACATAATATCAGTGAAACGTGCCAGGGCAAAATCGATCCAGCCACCGTAGTAGCCGGCCAGTACACCCATAAGGATGCCCAGCACAATATCAACAACCTCAACTAACACAGCCACAGACATCGAAATCAACACGCCCTGCATAACACGGGCTAACATATCACGGCCAAGTCCATCAGTACCTAACCAATACATTGAAGAAGGCAGTTCAGCAAGACGGTCTACCTCAGTATGTGCATAGGTATGGTATACACCAGGACCAATTGTCCCATTCAAAGTACTATTATAGGGGCCACCAATATGCTGATAGATAACTGGTCCAATAGCAGCCAGCACGATAAAGAAGAAAATGACATACAGACTGAACATCGCCTTCTTATCACGACGGAAGCGAGCCAGAGACTCCTGAAACGGGGTCTTATGTTTTGTGGTAACAACGGGTGCCGTCTCCGCAAGAACGGACTCAGTAGCAGCCTCGACCCCCAACGCGGAAACGAGATTAGCGGGAGCCATTACCTCGGGCTGTTGCTCAACCGGATTGGTACCAGGAGCAAAGTGAGAGTGTTGTTGCTCTCCATTGATCGGTTCCTTCACCTACATTTCCTCCTACCTTTATTCCGACTTAATACGGGGATCGATAACTGAATACAAAAGATCTGACACCAGATTGCCAAGCACAACAGCAACCGCAAGGATAACAGTCGTCGCCTGCACGACAGGATAGTCAGAATTGTCGACTGAACTAATTGTGGTCTCGGCAATACCAGGAATATTGAAAACATGCTCGATAAAGAAGGCACCAGTGACAAGGAAAGCCACCGAGACACTCACGACGGTCACCAGAGGGATCAAAGCATTGCGAAATGCGTGTTTGTAGATGACGGAGCGATTCAACATACCTTTAGCACGCGCGGTACGAATGTAATCTTGATTCAATACCTCAAGCATACTGGTACGGGCTAAACGTGCGTAATACGCGAAGCCAGTAGCGCCATAAATTAATATCGGCACCAGTTTAAACTGAATATCGCTCCAGGAATAAGACCAGGGGGTACCCCAGTTCGCAACCGGCCAGTTCAAACCAGGAATATTTTGATCAAGGGCAACCAGTATCACCTGCGCAACCGTCGCTAACACGAAAGAAGGTATAGCATACACGATCAACATCACGACCATATTAGAAGTGTCGATCCAGGTACGGGCCTTCAAAGCCGAGTAGATGCCGAGAGGAATACCAAGCACTAATTGCACGACCAGGGCCCAGAGACCCAACTCGAGAGAGATCGGCACACCCTGTGCCAGAATATCAGCAACAGGACGCCCTTTGGCGCTAAAAGAGTAACCAAAGTTAAGTTTACATAGGTTGACCAGGAAATTATAGTACTGCTGATACCAGGGAAGATCCAGGCCATACGCATGCCTGAGCTGATTATATGCAGTCAGCGTATAATGCTGTCCTAACAATGTTTTGATAGGATCATCAGGCGAAAAATAGCCCATGATAAAGGTGATAAAGGTCACGCCAATGATGACAAAGATCAGGCCCATTAACCTTTTTAACCAGAATTGAACCATATATAACTCCCATTTCCCTGGCAGCCAAGCGGGGATAGCGCCTGTAAGCCGCTATCCCCACTGACATGACGTTACCAAGGAATGAACCTTAAGGTAAGCACTGACATTAGTGTTTTGTGATGTAGACCTTCGCCCAGTCATCAGGCGGAGTCTCCGAGTCGGATGTGAAGGTCAAACCATGCACCCATGGCTTGGTCAAGCGCAGGTCAGGGCGCTGGTAGATCGGGATCCACGCAGCGTAGTCGACAAGCTGCTGCTCAATCTGGTTGTATGCATTCGCACGCGCAGCCAGGGCAGCCGCACTTGTACCATGCATCAGATCGGCCTGTGCCATCAGAGCTTGAGCGGCCTGCTGCTGTTTTACCTGAGCACTGTCATTCTGACCAAAGTTGACTGCGTTGTTTGCCTGGTTCGGAGCGAACTGCAAGCTAATCCAGTCCTGAGGATCCGGGTAGTCTGCACCCCAACCGGAGACCCAGATCTGTAACGGGCCAGCTTTGCCGTTATTCAGAGAGAGCTCTCTAAACAGGTTACTCTGGCTGATAGTCGTGGTTGCGACATTGATACCCAGCACGTCTTTCCACATCTGAGCCACAGCGGCAACCTCGTTAGCAGAAGCGGCATTCTGGCTAGGATAGGTGAAGGTTATCTTCGAGAAGGCGGCACGTGTCGTACCGGTCTCTGCTAGACCCTGATTAAACAGTGCAACAGCTTTAGCTTTATCACCAGCAGTGGTAGCACCATCTGGACACTGGAGATTAGCATCGTAGCCATACTGACCTTGCGGAACAATGTGGCAGGTAGGGGTATATGCGTTGCTGAATACACCTTTAACAATCGCATCACGGTTGATAGCCAGTGCCATGGCCTGACGGATATTCTGATTGTCCATCGGCTTCACACGGGAATTCATAGCAACGTAGAAGATGGTCAACGCAGGAGTCTGGCTGAAATCAGGCGACTTCTTCGCAGCCGGAACCTGAGGCAGCGGGATCCACGTGTAGTCAATCTGGTTGGCCAGGTAGGCATTGTACTCGGTCTGCGTATCCTTATAAGGAACGTAGTCAAGCTCTGTCAGCTGAGGCTTAGCACCGTAGTAGTTCGGGTTAGGAACGAATTGAATGCCAGTTGTATGGCTGTATGCTTTGACTTTAAAAGGACCGTCACCACCCTGACCACCGTTATCAGACAGATGATCAGTCCAGCTACTCAGGCCCCATTTCTCAACAACACTCTTCTCAACGACGTAGCTTACTGAGTACGTTAAGGCTTGCAGGAAGTAAGCACTCGGATTGGCGAGCTTAAAGACAATCGTATTCGGGTCCTGCACAATGATGCTATCACCAATGAGTGACTTGACTGCACCAGTTGTACGTGCGGTAGAATCTTTAAGGGTACCAAGATATGTCAGGGCAGCACCAGATACATTGTTCACACTTGGTGACAAGGCACGATCGATACTGTAAGCAACATCGTTGGCATCCAACTTCGTGCCGTCACTGAATTTCAGGTTTTGACGCAGGTGGAATGTGTAGGTCAGACCATCGGACGAGACTTCATAAGACGTCGCGAGTTGTGGCTTTACATTCAATTTGTCATCTAACTGGACAAGACCTGTGTAAACAAGGTTGACTGCCTGAATCGAAGGGCTGTCCGTTGCCGTACCAGGATCAAACGAGGTAATGTCAGGCAAGTTAAGACCCCAGCGATAAATTTGCTGGCTCGCTGGAGCTTTTGCAGTGCTGCCCGAACCGCTAGGTACGGTACCACCGCCACAGGCCGAGAGAAGCATAGCGAAGACAATCACCAGGCTAGATAATAAGGCGACTCGCTTCTTAGGGGTTCCTTGCATGGCTTGCTCCTTTTCATTAAAAGAGACATCAAAGTTTACGATCAACATAGCTTACATGCTTAACCAACATCGATCTATATGTAAGCATATTACGCATAAAGGGCTGTCTTCTCACACTAAATCTCCCTACAACCTCACAGTAAGTCATTTCAAGAGAGACAGAAAAATACTGATAAGAATCAGATTGGCTAGGAAAGGTGTGACTTGCACCTTCTTCTAACTCTACCCCTTAAAGGAATAAGCCAAATTATTTATCAGCCTTTCCTATAAAATTTCGCTATATGCTATAGACCGATGCTTCAATTAAAAAGCTTCTATATACCTTACGTCTATCCTATGAAATTTCTCACATAAATTTACATAATAAATTAATATCGACTGATATATCACCATTTTACTTACTAGTATAACTCTGACACTTTCTTTAAGTTATCTACAACCTATGCTTCTTACACGAAAGAAAATATGCATGTTCCGTAGAACATCCTATGCTTGCTTTATTCTGTCAGCAAAAAAGGAGCGACGTACAGTCGCTCCTCGGGAATGTATTTTTATTGATAAAGCTGCAATAATAACTACAGCGCTAGCATAGTAGCAGCTATTATTTCGTCATCTGCATGAATTCTTCGCGCAGATCGTGATCGGTACGAAAATTTCCGCGCATCACTGAAGAGGTCATGATGCCTGGCGTGCGAATGCCACGTGAGGACATACAAAGATGTTCACCTTTGATAAGAACGGCGACATGTTTTGTGTCAGTTATACGACTGATCTCATCGGCAATTTGCTGTCCCAGACGCTCTTGAATCTGCAATTGGTGTGCAAATTGATGGGCGATCCGAGCAAATTTGGAGAGGCCCAACACTTTATCACCGGGAATATAGCCAATCGTGACATCGCACCACATTGGCAAGAGATGATGTTCGCAAAGCGAAAAGACACGCATCCCTGAAACGCAGACCATCTGATCCGTCGAGAGAGCACTAAACGTCGTATCGGTCGTCCCGGGATCATACTCGATAAACTCGCGCCACCAATCCGCCCAACGGCGTGGAGTTCCCTGCAAACCCTCCCGATCAGGGTCCTCACCCAGGGCTACGAGCAATTCTCGTCCCAATTCAAGTAAACGTGGGTAGTCAATTTTCGGTGTGACTGACTTGACACGTTGCGCATCTTGAACGACAGCCAGCCCTTGTTCCCGGTGATAATCAAGTTTCGCATGCCCATTCTGAGAAGCATGATTATTGTTGTTTGAGCGATCCTGATCTACGTGCAATACCATAATTCATTTATCCTCACTTCAGTACATTCCTATGCGTTGCCCTACCATTATTATACGCCACGGCGGTTGCCCCACAGCAGGGTATGGAGTTGAGGCAACACGGTTACCGTATACCAGTGGTCCGCAATGGTGCGCTGAATCAACCAATCCATACGCTCAAGGATACCTGGTATATCGATCTCCTGCCCACTCTGCGGAGGGGTATGATTACCCGCTTGCAGATAGAGGGGAAGATCCGGGTAACGTTCGGAAACATGTCTGGCATACGCGTAATCCTCTTCGTCAAAGACAACGACTTTGAGGCATATCTGAACCTTTGGCGTATCCTTTTTTTTCGTGGCGCACATAATACTACGATCCAGGCGTTCCCAGCGCGTCACCTGCTTGCTACTAGGAGGCTTGGGAGAGAGTGTCAGGTAGTCTAGCATAGAAAACCAGGGCTGTGCAACGCTACCCTGGGTCTCAACAGCAAATGTGTAGCCATGCTGGTGCCCGAGATCAAGCAGCTCTTCAAGCGGCTGAATCGCGGGATTTCCACCAGAGAGCGTCACAAGGAGAGGAGTGTGCTCTGAAAGGCGCTGTATCTCAGCAAAGACCTGCTGAGTTGTCAATGGTTGCCATTCAGCCTTGTGCTCGGGCAGGACTGCGTACAACGTATCGCACCAGGAGCAGCGATAATCGCAGCCGCCTGTACGCACAAAGACAGTCGGCTTTCCAATCAATGCCCCCTCACCCTGAATGGTTACACCAAAGATCTCGGATACAGCGATGGTTCTTGTTGTGACATGTTCACGTCGTTCAAGCTGAATCATTCCTATAACTCCTCGCGCTCCGCATGAGTAATCTCTACATAACCTTTTTCTGTCTCCCATAACCTGATGCGGTAAAGTAAATTATCAGGTATACCGCCTACAACCAGTGCATCCCAGATCCAGTGTACAAGATTTTCAGCGGTTGTACGAATACCGGTCAGCAGATTCAGGTCGTTATGATCCAGACCACCATGCTCTACTGGTTGCGCATCAGGACCACAAATGACTGAGTCTGAAAGATGCTCCAGGATAGTTGCGTTCACAATAGTTTTCAGGTCGTCAAAGTCCATCACCATGCCGTCGCTCGATTCGCCTGGCGCAGAGATAATAGGTCCGCGCAAGGAAATCTGTAAGCGATAGGAATGTCCATGCGGACGGCGGCATTTACCCTTATGATTTGGTAAGTGGTGAGCGGCGTCAAAGTTAAACTCGCGCGTAATAATAGCGTAATGTGTCATAGATTTCCTCGCGTCAAAAACATGAGCTTCCGAGAGGGGAAGGTTCTGTGGCGCTACTGGTAGTCAGGATCGTTGTAATCCGCATGTTTGCCGATGCAAGAAGGATCTCTACATCGGCAAGCATCCGATCTCATCATACCACGATACCTGCATACACGATACCTTCCCCGCTACCATTCCACAAGAAACGATGGTTCAATACAATAACTCAATATAATGGCTTACGCCTCGATCCGGCCCGCAATGTTGATATAGTGAGAGGGATCATTCGCATAGATAGTTGGATCAACGACACCCGCCAGCTTGAAGGCTTCCCAACGCTCGGTGCATGTGCCACACTGTCCACAATGCCGATCATCCAGGCCATCACTGCCCCCTTCGTAACAGCTCCAGGTTAATTCAAAGGGTACATTGAGGCTCGCTCCCAGCCGAGCGATCTGCGCCTTAGAAAAATACATAAAGGGCGCTTCAACTTTGATATTACGTCCATCCATTGCGGTCGCGAGCATCGTATTGAAGGCATCCACGAAGACTTCACGACAGTCAGGGTACTGAGCATAATCGCCATGGTGAGGTGCATAGGCGATAACACGCGCATTTTCATTCCAGGCCAGCGTGGCAGCCTGCAACAGCATGTTCGGGTTGCGATAGGGAACAACCGTAGCTTTCATGCTATCATCGGTATAATGTCCATGCGGCATCTTGCGCTCAGGATTGATCAATGCAGAATCTGAGTCGGCGAGCAGGCGAGAAATCGGCAACTCGATAATCTCATGGGCGATCTCCAGGCTCGGATAACGCTTGCGCAGATCGGCAATATAGAGCTCTGCATATGTCAGTTCTTTGACATGCTTCTGTCCATAATTAAACGATAACAGGTGGAGATGAAAACCAGCCGCTGCATAGTAATGAGCCAGCACGCAGCTATCCATTCCACCACTTACAATCAATACCGCATGATTTTCACGCTGTGTGGTAGGCATAAATGTGTCCTCCTAAAACAAGTGGGAAGATACCACCAGACTAACCGTTGGTGGGCAGGTAACGACGCAGTTCAGGGCGTGGTCCCTGATAATCGGATTGCGCAAATTCAGTTGTGATCACCGTTTTAACATTGCCACGAACTGTAAAATCTCCTACGACACGCATCCACCGTGGCGCAAGAAGTGTTACCAGGTCGTCCAGTATGACATTGGTTGACGCTTCATGACTGATCTGTCGATTTCGAAACCCATTAATGTAGAGCTTCAGGCTCTTTAATTCAACGACCGACTGATCAGGCACATAGTCGATGATGATCGTCGCGAAGTCGGGAAAGCCCGAACGTGGACACAGGCAGGTGAATTCTGGAATCTCAAAGTGTGTTACATAATCTCTGACTGCATATTGGTTGGGCCACGCCTCAAGCTGATTCTCGGCTATCTCTTCGGTACCATAACGACCGGGGACGCGGTGCTGCTCGGTCTCTTGCATCTCTAACCTCCAGAGTGTATAAGAACAATACTTCCAACAGCAACAATAGCACATATAGCAACCACTCCACTGCGTAATTGTCGCCACCCGAATGCATGTGTCATAAGACTTTTACGACCCTGGCATCCTTTATATGTATGCAGTTTGCGAAATCAGGCGATGTCTCTCGCCCCCTCATATGAGCAGACAAGCGCAAAGCAAAAAAGAGCGTGACAAAGACTGTTTCGCTACAGAAAAGTATTGATAAAGAGAGCTGAATAGTAGAAAAGTACTTCTACTACGAAAGTTTATTTAACCACAGACAAAGACTGTACGTCTATTTTAATAGATTGTTATTTTTTCATACCAGTACAGAGGTCTGGTAGCTGAAGCAGGAGGAGTTGCAGAGGCCTCATCGATTTTGTGATTTATACATACAAAATACATGCATACAAAATATCTGCGTTATAAAACAAAACTGTTTCGTTGCTAGATACGTTATATCTATTGAGACCTATTGGCAATCCACATAGATGGGACTGATCAGACACAGAACACACGAAGAAGTTGTTTTGGGAGGGTGCTTAGAGGATGCGTGTGTTCACCGTATTCCCTCCTCCCGGAAAGAAACTGAATTTATGATGGAACTTTGGCTTTACTGCAAAGCTTGCAGGACCTGTCATTCAGCTGACGATAAAACTTGCGGCGCGGCCGCCCAGGATGCTCAAGGCTCAAACAGGCAAGAGGAGATATCTACGCAGCGGCTGCTACATGACCGCTATCAGTCTATAGGACAACTGGAGACCAGATGTACGGGAAATGTCACCTGGGGGAAAGACCTGTTGACTGATGATGCTATTGTTGTTATCAAAGAGATCGCACTCTCCACTCTTGCGCCACGCTCACCCCAGACAACAACTAGCACACCATCTGCAATACCTGTTGGTTTGCAGCACTACTTACACCAACTCGACTCGCTCCATCATAGCGGACTCCCTCGGATGCGTGATGCGTTTAGCGAAAATGAACACCTCTATATGATTATCGATTATATCGACGGCAAGACACTAGAAGAATATTGCCAGCCAGAGGCGGGAAGATTGGCACAGACCGGGAGCCGTCCGCTCCCCGTTGAAGAAGTGCTAGATATCGGTATTCAACTCTGCTCACTTCTGAGCTATCTTCATCAGCAAAGCCCTGCCATTACAGTAAAGGAGCTCCACCCATCGACCCTGCTGCGCTCAGCCAATGGGCATATATCTTTTATCGGGCTGTATACATCCGCAAGCTTACAGGCGCAAACCCGGCAGCAGAGCAGTCCTGCTCACACAAAACAACGCGGCTACTATGCACCAGAGCTTTCGCGTCCCTCACATGTGCAGAACAGCGCGACGATACAATCGGATATCTACAGTCTGGGGGTACTCCTTCACCAACTCTATACAGGCTATGATCCCAACGAGTCACCCTACAATTTTGCACCGTTGCGCACCTTGCATAATCCCGCACTGGAAGCACTTGATCATCTCATACAGTGCATGGTACAGATCAAGTGCGAACAACGTCCCCGCAGCATACATGAAGTGGAGTATGCACTCTGCCAGATTCAACGCGGCTATGCCATAGCCCATGCAGAGATTATCGAAGCCTTAGCGCCCTACGAGGCAGCGCTGGATACGCCCCAGCTTACCATTGTGAAAGACAGCACCAGTACGAAACAATGGAATAGATTGCAGAAGCAACGCTCTGAGATAGCAGATTCATTCATGCTGATCAATAAAGAGAGAGAAGAGAGGTAAGAGAGGTAAGCTCGTCTCTCTTCTCTCTTCTCTCTCTTTATTGATCAGCTAAATTAAAGCATACAAGTATATCCAATCCACAAAAGTAGACTATGAGCCGATATATCTCTCTATGTACAGTCTGTTAGAGAAAGAGAGAGATAAGTGAAATCGTTAGTACTTTTACGACGATGTCTGGTGCTTGTACCACTACTCTTTTATAGTGTAGTAATTATTCAATTACCAGACACAAGAGCGTATGCTGAAGGTGGCACATACGCTACAGATGAAAATGGCACCATCGCTGCTGCCGAAACTACAGCGAGTATATTCCCACCTTACAATGTAGCAAGTGGGAATCAGATAGGGATAGGGGTCCATGTAGCAGGCAATCATCTGCTGAATCAAAACAACCAGATCATCCAATTGCGAGGAGTGAATCGTTCGGGAACTGAATATATGTGTACCGGCGATAATGGCATCTTTGATGGTCCGAATGATCCAGCATCGATAGACGCGATGCTATCCTGGCGTATCAATGTTGTGCGTGTTCCACTCAATGAGGATTGCTGGTTAGGTATTAACGGACTCCCCTCGGCAGGCTATTCAGCAATGACATACCGGCAAGCGATTAGCAGTTATGTCAATCTGCTCAACGCGAAGAAGCTGCTAGTGATCCTCGACCTGCACTGGAATGCTCCTGGCACCCTACAGTCAAAGGGCCAGCAGATCATGCCAGACATGGATCATGCACCAGCCTTCTGGAACTCGGTTGCAAATACCTTCAAGAACAATGCAGCGGTCATCTTTGATCTCTATAATGAGCCCCATCCTATAAACTGGACCTGCTGGAACGTTGGTAGTGCAGCGCCATCAAAGTATCCATGTAGCGATGTCAATTTTCAAGTCGCTGGTATGCAGACACTGCTCAACGTGGTTCGTGCAGCGGGAGCAGGCAATACTGTTATGGTGGGAGGTTTAAGCTGGGCCAACGATCTGAGTAACTGGCTGGCACACCGACCGTATGACCCCTATAACAATACAATGGCAGCCTTTCATCTCTATAATTTCAATGCCTGTATTGACGAGGTGTGTTGGAACAAGAACCTCGTCCCTATCCTGGCACACAATCCCATAACGATCGGTGAACTGGGTGAGAATGACTGCCAGTCGACCTTTGTAGTCCCTGCTATGCAATGGCTTGATCAACATAACGCGGGCTATCTCGGATGGTCCTGGAACACAAATGATTGCAAAGGTTTCCCTTCATTGGTCTCTGATTATAATGGGACGCCAACACCCTTTGGACTTGGCTTTAAAAATCATTTTATCTCTGTAGCTAACTCTGGACATGCTGTGAACTAAGGGCTGGATGCTGGGCCAGGCGAACCACTACGACGCTTATGTTATCCGCACCGCCAGAACTAAGGGCAGCACGTACAAGTTGTGTACATAAGAGACTGGGACTATGGGCAGAGGTCGCGATGATTCTTTCAAGTTCACCATCACGTAACATCTCCCATAGTCCGTCAGAGCAGAGCAGCAGGATATCATCGGCCTGCAACGGAACCACAAAGGTATCCATCTCAACACTAGCATGCTCTCCCAGACAGCGATAGATCTGGTTGCGCTTGGGATGGGTATAGACATCATCGCGCGTAATCAGGCCATTCTCAACCATTCGTGCCACCACTGAATGGTCGCGCGTCACTTGCTGCAATCCCTCGCTACGACGATAGAGATAGGTTCGACTATCGCCGACATTCGCCACATAGGCAGTTGTACCTACGATCAAAGCAGACGTTACTGTCGTTCCCATCATCCCCTCGATCACACGGTTCTGCTGGTAGAGGGAGAGATTGGCACGATGCACGCCATCCTTGAGCATGTCAACGAAGAGAGTCTCTTCTTCTCTGGCACTACTACCACTGACATCACGCAAGAGCGTCGGCACCACGACATCACTCAGAGCACGAATCGCGCTGCGGCTGGCCTCACGTCCGTTTACATGCCCTCCCATGCCATCCGCGATAATGAAAAGGCCAGCAGGCTTCGAGCCGCTATCGGTAATGCGCATCCCTTGAATGACAAAGAGGCTATCCTCGTTGGGAGCATCCTTGCGTGCGATACCAGGATCGATACCGATCCCAACCACCAGGCGTAGAGGGACCTCGCTATCAGAGCCTGGATCAGCATTCATAGCTGATTGGGAGGGAACAGGCTCTTCCTCTAGCACATCCTGTTCACCCCAGATGGCTAATGTAGCATTGCGCGAGATCGACTCTGGCGTATGTAGCGGCAAGACCATCTCGGCTGAGATATCGCCAAGATCGTCCAACTCTTCAAGCTCTGTCCGATCAAGCATAGCGGGCATAGCAGACGTGTCGGACGTGCCAGGCTCCTCCTCATTGCCGATAAACTGCGCATCGGCAAAATCTGCAAGCTCCTCATCTGTAGTCTGCAATGACGTCATAGGATCATCGTCGACGTCCTGCACAGGATTCACGATATGCAAGCGCTGGCGCATTGGTCTCGATGAACGCGCTGCGTCTGGGAAGAAAGAGGTCATAACCTCTTCAGGCTCATGCGTTGCCGGGCGAGTCGGGAAGCTAGAGAGATCTGTCTGGAGATGAGACGGCACAGGATATGAGAGACCAGGGAATGCGTTGATCGTCTCACCAGCAACCTTGCGCATGTTATACGCGTTGGGCTGCATAGTCTGCGCCATCGGCGCGCGCTGAGGCGGACGCTGTAGTGTACGAGCGGGAGAACGTACTGGTGCAGAGCGTGGAGGGGCAACAGGAGCAGGAGGAGCAACCTGTTGATACTGCTCTTCTTCCTCTTGCGTCTTAAAGTCATGCTCTGCAAGGATCTCCGCTACACGCAGTTCTTCTTGCAACTTCTGCCGTGAATGGTTGTCCTGCCAGAGATGGAACGCCACCTTTAGTATGAGATAGATGATAACCACCCACAATATGAGCAGGGATAGAGATAGCAGGCACAATCCGACCAGTGAGGGCAACACAGCCAGACCTCGCGCACGCCAGAGCTGTGGCAACTGGGGAACGATCTGCGCCAGAAAACGCCAGGCCCAGGGAGGAAAACCACCGGCAAGACCAGTAATAAGAAGGGCATCAATGGCCAACCCGATCAGGGCCGCAATCTTCACCCGGCGATATTGTCTATAGGCTGCCTTTATCTTTTCACTTATCATAGCTCTCTAGCTTCTCATTCTCTTATTGATTATCTCTTCACTACATACATTGATATGTATTTTAACTCCTCAAATCTCAACATTCTTCCTATTATGAGCCAGTACTCAGGTTGGCAGGTGTCTCCATAAAAGAGTAGACATTCATAACAGTGCCCGGAGCAACAACGACACGCAGGCCAGCCTGACCATTCGTGAGATCCATATCAGAATCTACAATCTGCCATTGCGCGGGTTCCGCCTGATCACTACGCCATACTTTGGCGAAGAGCATCACCCCTACCGCCTGAAAACGCAGAGAATAGACGCGACCAACCTGCGTGACAAAGGGTACACTGCCTAACTGCGTCGATTGTCCATTGACACGCTTGAGAATACTGAGATGACTCCCATCGATCAACGCTTTATACCAGTTATTGGGATCTTGCCAGCGCAGTACCACACCAAAGTTGACGTTATTGCCAAATTGATTAACAGAACTGCTCGCCAGCACATCTACATTGTTCTGTGCCGCTCCAAGCAGTGCATTGAGTGAACCATTTACAGCGGCTGATATCTGTCCACTAGCATTTTGAATGGCAAAGTTGTTATGCGTATTCGCATCGCCATGCCATTGTTGCCCATCCGAGGACTGACCCCAGAGCTGCTGATTGGTACGCTGAAAGGTATCCTGCGCCAGAATATTCCCTGTATTTTGGGTCTGTGCATTTTGTCCTACCTGCATTGGCTGAGACGGCCTGAGCGTCTTCTGTAGCATCTTTGACTGTCCAACGCCAGTACCGGCCTTAGGCTTTACAGGTGCTGACCGGTTCTGCCCACCCTGCTCTAACATCTGCATCATCGGTAACGTCAATGTCTGTTGGATCGCGCCAGAGAAGAGACCAGCCAGTAAGCCTGCCAGCAAGAGCATCCCCACCACAGTCAGAAAGAGCAGGCGTTTATTGGTCCATTTATTCTCGTTTTGCATCCTCTGCATCCTCTGCATCCTCTCAGTCCTCCCCTCTCACCCTCCTGGCGTATATCCGATATACTCACAAGAGTTTATATGATTTTTCTACAATTGGCATCTTCTATGTACTTTATGTTTTTATGCATGAGCCTTAGCAGCAACGGTCTGAGAGACCAGTCCAGTTGTGTTGGGCTTGACTGGAGAGATGTCCATAGTGGCAAGGGCATTCATGTTATCATGCAACCAGCTGACACCTTCACGCATCTGGCCCGTTGTGGGATCAAGTTGACCGGCGAATGCGTTATTGATATTACCAATCATATCGTTGAGCAGGGTTAGCGTTCCCGGCTGGCGCAACTGTGCATCACTCATAGCAACAATCTTTACGGCATCACTGTGAACTATCTTGAGCCACTGGTTAACATTGCTCATTGCAGCAGTAAATGCATCGATCTGCGCACGTAGCTTCTGTGGAGTGGCGTCCGCCTGTAACAGACCAAGCAGGTGTTGATCGATATGATCTAGATAGCTTGGAGGCTGCTGGTCGGGACCCATGACATTCAACAGGCCAACGCGTGCCAGACGCTCGTCTACCAATAAGGGTCCGCGTGCTGGCAGATCTTTATATACGAAGGTCGTACCATCCAGATAGGTGAGGATACGGGTCGTCTGGCGACGCACAAAACCAACATCTCTGGTATCCATCCAGGTCTCACGCATACTGGTCGACCACTCCACCAACTTGCCGGTATTGCGATAGAGCCAGGCATTCAGTCCACCTGGCAACGCTAATGAATCAAGCGTAGGGTCAGCGGCAAGCAAGTGGCGCAGATGGCTCAAGTAGCTAAAGTTCTTGGGGTTATCTGGCGACTTGATCGGTACACTACTAAACTCACTATAATACTTCCAGGCGTTAGGATCGTTCGAGGGTGCCAGCGGTGGCACGCTGGCATCCTCTTCGGTCACCAGGAAGCGCGAAGTATTGAGCAGTAGATTGTGATGCTGAGCATCACCTTTATACAGCAGTTGCGCTTTTCCCTGCGTGACGGCCAGCGTGCCCAGCGCAATCGTGATCGGATCACTCTGGCTGCGATCACCAAGCAGCCATGCATAATATTGTTTGCCAGCAGCAGGCGGCTGCAAACCCTGCAAAGAGACCAGGAACTCATCCGCAATGCCCTGGCTGCTGGTCTCATTCACTTGTTCGCTACTCACATATTCAGCATGCCCGACAATCAGGGGAGCAGCGGCAGCTCGTGGGACGTTTGAAGAAGCAAGCGACGTAGTAAGAAAGGTATGTGGCAATATCAGAAATGAACCGATCAAGCCTAAGATAACAGCCAGCGTCAGGATCGTCGGTATCAGTGATCGACGACGCTGACGCTGTTGTGCTAGCTTCTCGCCCAACGGAGCAGTAGTAAATGACTGCGGAGCTTGAGGCGACCCAGGAGACTGCCCCGGGAAGACCAGAGGCAGCGTTAGATTGCTAGCAGCATACTGCCGATCACTGGCAGCATACTGCTGAGCGCTATACTCATCATGCTCTTGCACGGTAGAAAATTTTAATGCAGGCTGCTCTGGCAGCGTGTGGTTGGTAAAGTAGATCGGCGGTTCCTTAGGTGGCTCTTTGGGTGGCTCCTTCTGAGACTGCTCCATCAGTATATTTGCCTGCTCCACTTTATCTACGGGCATGGGGTCCAGACGCTGCGCTTTGAGCCCATGGTGGAGCACCATGTGCGGATCGCCAAGCGGTGCAGTTATACGCTTATCAAGCGGACCGGTCGGGTGGGCAAGCGCACGTTGGCGCGTTAGAAGGCCTGCCTGCACTGCATCTGCCAGTTGATCCATCGAAGAGAAGACAGGAAAGCCGTTCTTGTTGGCCAGTAATGCACCCGGGCCGCCGTTGGGCAGCACAAAGATGATGGTCAGGTTATAACGACGCTTGGTTAATTTCAGCAGCGTAAAATCATCAGGCCGCTGAAAGACACGCGTCTGCTCTGCCAGCATAAGAACAATCGGTTTGTGCTGACCCACGAGCACCTGAAAAAGCGCATCCCGCTCGTCATCCGGCTCTACATAGAGCACGCTAAAATCGCTTGAGTCGTTCTTCTTCATTTATTGCTTCCCCCACTGCTAATAAACAGATACTTACCATACAGGTAACCGCTTCCGAGCAGGTACATGTGTCGGAGCCTCATAAAATTGATCATGTTCAGGATCCAGGTGAGCCAGACGTACCGGACGATGACGACATAGCGCAGGTTGTTGCTCAGACCAGCCCTTCTCCCACGGCTCCTGCTCCTGCTCTCTGGGAACCGCTGGCAGATGTGCAGAGTAGCCTGTCTGCCAGAGAGTACGCATCTCGTGTTCGATGACAACCGGTGGTTCAGTCAACAGTTTGTTGAGGACTCGGTAGAGGGTCACGCCCACAATCGTGACCAGCGTACCCCAGGCAAGCAGCCAGCAGAGCGACTGTGCCAATAGCAGACCGACCATGAAACCCTGACCCTGCTGCACGAGACTCGTCAATTGAGGCCAATGCTGATACAGTTGACTCCAGGCCGCTGGCGGAAAACCACCCAGACGATAGACCAGAAACATGCCCAGACCACAGCAGAGCAGCGGATAGACCAGCGCATTAAACCAGGATAGCCTGCGAGCAGCCAGATTCTCGGTAAAGAGCGCCATCTGTCCCTGGCGAACAGTACGCAGCGGACGCTCCATAGTGCTCCAGGTATGGATCACCAGGCCAACTACCACCAGCACACCACCCAGATAGCCGTTGAGAGGTAGTACCTCGTGCAGATAGAAGTATGCCAGCAGCGCACCCAGAACAGGCTCTAGAATCGAGATAAATGAGACCGTAATTGGCGAGATATAACGCTGCAAAAAGACCGTAATCAGCGTTGGCAGGAAGATCGTGCCCAGACCGATATAGAGCATCACCCAGCTATCGTGCGGCCAATCAAAGTGCGAAACATGCCAGTCACCAAAGAGCAGCGCGATAAGATTGGCCCACAACGCCATCGTCAAAAGCTCTACACCACAGAGCGGCCAATAGGCGGACGGATCTTTCTGCTCACGATCTGCGAGAAAGATATAGAAGGTACAGAAGAGACCACCAATAAACGCGATCAACGCCCCCCGTGCACCACCCATCGAAGCATTCGCCATCAACAGGACCGCACCACCAACAGAGATAAGCCCGGCGATCCACGTCATCTTCCCGATCTTCTGCCGCAAGACCAACCAGGTAAAAATTGCCGCCAGTAAACCATTGAGCGACGGAAAGAACGCCGTCCCCGTCGCACTGTTATATTTCAAGGCCACAGCCAGTGTAAACAGTCCCAGACAGAGACAACTCCCCAGCGCAAAACCACTCTTCACCGCCTCACGTGTGATATGACGCCATGAACATGCGAGAATACAGACGGCAGGAGGAATCAACGTCAGCATCGTAAAGAATGTAAACACGATTGGATCAACACGTCCCAGGGCTCCTTTTGCCAGCGAGTAATAGGATCCATAAAGGAATGTATTGAGCACAAAAGCGCAGATTGCTAGCGTCTTCAGCTTCATAAAACAGCCTCTTCTCTCCTTGGAATAATATAAGAAGGATGTGCGGCACAGAGCAGCCGTGATAGAGCGCGCCACGACTACGGCAGAACTATCAGCTGCGCGGGCGCGGTAGGAAGCGGAATACCGTTATGTGGCATACAACAAAGCAGGTTCATCGGATTCAGTGAACTGCCTTAGCGGCTCCCAGCGCATCTGACGTATCCATTCACACATCCTGCCAGAAGTATACCCACTGGGAGTGGCGTAAGAGGGCAGAATCTTGCATAATTTACCAGTGTACCCTGGCAGAGCGCAACTATAACGTCATCACAGATCTGGACACCTTCCCTTATAGGAGTGGTATACCCATTGCACAAACGTGGTATAACCATTACAAATTCAGACGATGTTCATGAATATTTTTGCAGAACTGCTATGCGTGGTGAACACGCTTCAGTTTTCTCTGTACAAACTGATATATTACAATGAGTGAAAGCGACCAGGTAGGAGATTAAAATATGAGCAAGAAACGTAAGCAGACTTCCAGACACCAACAACCAGCAAGAACCGAAGCGATGCAGGTAGACAATGACCAGCAACCAGGGCGAGCATATATGCGGAGGGGGGCCGTCGCGCTAGGCGCTGGCTTTGTGTTACTCATCATTCAATTCATCTTCCTTTTCCAATATACCCATACGAGCGGTCCAGGGGATCACTCATTCTCAGCAGCGCTCGCAACAGTGATAGGGCTACTCATCATTGATGGTGTCCTCCTACTCATCGGCCTGAGCTTGCTTGGTTATGGTTTCTGGCTCAAGCGGCAAGAACGGCTCTCTGCGCATCGTTAAGATCTTATTCCGAAAACCAACGCGACTGGCGTCGCTAGTGCGATACACAGAACTCAGCCATATCTGCCGTTACACTCTCGCCACAGGCGCATCTACTAGTACTTTGGTTATACAAATTTATAGAATGTTGTCACTTTAGTGTATACAATAAAGCAAGAGAAAAATATCCTACGATGCTCACAGAGAAAAGCAGGTACGCACAACAGAGTACGCAGAAAAGTGCGACAGGAGCAAAGATAGAAGATGATCAACTTGTAGTGCTGGGTATACTTTTTAAAAGAAGCTACCCTGAAAAAGCATTACTCTGATGGTAAGCATTGAGAGGAGAAGACATCCCTCGCTTACACCATCTTTTCATAACGAGATATGCACTTGATAATGGTAAAAGAAGAATCACGGATACACGAGGAAAAACTTGCGAAAATTAGCAATTGTGGTATTCTTCACGCTAAGATCTATGCTATCAATGCTGTTTATACCGAATGCGTACAGGGCAAACAGCGAGCGAACAGGTCACAGCGACGTGTATTCACAAAATGATCGTAACTGGAGAGAAGCTAATGGACATCTTTCCTTCTCAAAGCATTCATGATGTATCTATAACAACACATAAAGACGATGATCACAAAGGAGTTGCCTCTCGCTTTAAGCAACTCTTTGTTAAGCATGCAGATAAAACATCAACGACCGAGCGTCTCCGTAATAAAACACGGCCTCTTGGACTGACCGTAGCTCAGCGGACCGATGTTGGACGCAAACGTCAGCATAATGAAGATAGTGTCGCCTACATTATTCCAAAAGATCAAGAGCTACTGACCCAGAAAGGCGCACTCTTTATCGTGGCCGATGGGATGGGCGGGCACGCAGCGGGCGAGGTTGCCAGTGAGATTGCCGTCGACACCATCTGCACCCTTTACTACCAGGACCCTGATATCGATGTGCACAGCAGCCTTTCACGCGCCATCTTCTATGCGAATGCCACCATCTACCAGCGAGCCACAGAGAATGAAGAACACAGTGGGATGGGCACAACCTGCGTAGTAGCCGTCATGCGTGGCTCAACAGCCTTTGTAGCTAACGTTGGCGATAGTCGTGGCTATCTCGTACGTAAAGGCCAGGTACGCCAGATTACACAGGATCACTCGTGGGTCGCCGAACAAGTTCGTATGGGTCAGATGACTGAGGAAGAGGCACACAGCCATTCCATGCGCAATATTATCACGCGCTCGCTTGGTCCCTTCCCAGAGGTAGAGCCAGATATCTTTGTCGAACAACTGGAAGAGGGTGATGCCCTGGTCCTCTGTAGTGACGGACTCTGTGGCATGGTCAGCGATAACGAGATCACGACGATCGTCGAAAACTTTGGGCCTCAGGAGAGTGTCTATCGCCTGGTCGAGTGCGCGAACGAACAAGGTGGCATCGATAATATTACAGCTATCGTCGCACGCGTCCATCAGCGAGTTTAATAGCAGGTAGCAAGATACTTTATTTTTTACACGAGAGATAGCCAGTATAACACCATTGTAGCTCATGAAACACGAGGCAGATGCATTAATAGCTGCCTGGCCTCTGCGACAATGAGTATATAATCCTGCCCTGCGGCAATCACTGACTCGCATGTAGTACGAGCCGCAACGACGTCACCTTGCTCATAAGCAATGTGCGCCAGGACCAGTTCACCCTTTAAACGTGTCTCTGCCTCAACCTTCAAAGCTAATGCACGTTGAATATCTCTCTGTGCACGCTTCAGCAATAGCACGCGCTTCTCAATGGAGATAGGAAAGATCTGTGCCTGTTCAATCCTTAACTTTCCAAGCACCACCAGAGCCTGCCCAATACATGGCTGACTCTTCATTGCACGCGCCACTAACAACGCCTGCCTGATCGATATTGCGGCCTCATTCAAGCGTCCTTCTTCAAGCATGACGCCAGCCAGACCAGCATTCCAACGACTCATATACTCCCGATCACCAAAGGTTTCATTCAGTTTCAGGGCACGCATATAGGCTTTTGCAGCCTCAACCATCTGCTCAGTCGCCGCATTTAACTCACCCAGATTGCTCATCACCAGTGAGATCAGGGGACCATCACCTATACGTTCAGCGAGATCCAGTGCGCGCTGAAGCGAAGCATGTGCCTGCTGATATTGCCCCATCTTCAACTGAATATACCCGATATTAGAGAGGATATTCCCTACCTGACGCGACTCATTATACTGCTCAAACGATTCCAGGGCTGTCATCTGGTGCTCTAACGCCTCGCGCAACTGACCATTCACTACGGCGATTACACCCAGGTGGCGATGCAAACGACAGAGATTAACCGGATCGCCATCCAGAGTCCGTTGGATAGAGGTCTTACCGCGCTTAAGAGCCGGCTGTGGCATGTACTCACGCTGACCAGTACTGTTTCTATTCTCCACATCATCCAGGACCGGTTGGGTCTCAAAGAGCGCCAGGGAGCGCTGTGCATATTGGGATGCTTGCTCAAACTGGCCTTCAGAGAGATAGAGGTTGCTCTGTGTGTAGTAGAGACGTGCCCGTGCTGGACCGGTCTCAACCTGTGCTGCATGCAGGATCGCCTCACCTTGCTGGCAGTAGGCCCAGGCGCGTTGAATATCACCACGATAGCGCCATGTCCAGCAGACCTCATCCCAGAGCAGAGCCTGCATCTGCGCCTCGCGTAGATCGGCCTCGGCACTCTCAGTAGCAAAAATCTGGCGGCGCAGTGAGAGCAGACGCATGTAGGTATCGGTCGCCTTCTCATAGCTCCCACTGTTCTTAGAACATTCAGCCAGGCGTTCCAAAAGCGCAAGGAGACGTATCCGGGCACTATGGTTATCCTGATCAGGAGCGATATCCAGACAATCGACAGCCTTCTGATAATAGAGGCCAGCCTCAGCATACGCAGGAAGAGCAAAGGCGTTATCACCAGCCAGTTCTGCATAGTGCGCAATACGCAGGGGATCATCGCCAGCCTTATCCAGATGCAAGACAACCTGTGCGGCAGCCACTTCTTCACGGCCTGTATTCAGGCCAAGGATCGCTTGCGCCGCTCGCTGATGCCAGCGCATACGCCGTACAGCCGAGACCTGTTCATAGAGATAACTCGCAACTAACGGATGCCAGAAGTGATACACGATACGTGAACCACTGGCCTCTTCCAGCACCACATCGGCATCCTGCGCCTCTTCGAGCAGTGAAAGGACGCGTTCATCATTTGACTCTTGCTGATCCGTCTCCATCATACAGATAACCGCGAATTCGAATGAACCGCCAAGGATCGCAGCATGCTTTAAAAGTACCGAGCATTCAGTCGATAGGCTCTCCATGCGATAATGCAGCGCATCGGAGACGGTCTGTGGCAGGGGTACATTAGGATCGAACGACCAGCGAGTCAACTCTTCTGCAAAGAACGGATTACCGGCAGCACGATCCTGAATCAAGCGCATCGAATCCTCTGGTAGTGAAGAGAGACTGGTGATCAGTTGCTCGATCTGCTCGGTAGAGAGAGGACTGATGCCCAGTTCCCTGATCGTATGTTCGCGCTTCATCTCCAGAATAAGTTTACGTAGATGTCGATTGAAGTCCTTGGAGTGATCACTGTCTCGGCAGGTACTAAATAAGGCTACTGGATAGCCAGTAAGCTGGCGCGCAAGGTGTCCCAACAGTTGATGACTACTGGCATCAGAGTACTGAATATCATCCAGCACAAGGAGCAACGGAGTTTGCAGGCTAATCGCTTTAAGAAGTTCGCAGATAACACTATAGAGGCGGAATTGCGCATTTTCAGGTGAAAAGATCTGCGGTGGCGGCGTACTATTCAGGGTCTCAAACGGCAAGACATCGATCAGACCAGGCAACGTTGAGAGCGCATGAGCAGCCGAGCTATCAAGTTGAGAGGCGAGATCGAAGTCACGCTCCATCGTAAAGAGCTTGCGCAGAGCATCGGTCCAGATACGATAAGGGATACCGCTCTCCTGTTCGTACTGACGACTCCAGACCACGGTCCAGCCATCGCGTTGCGCCTCACGCCCAATCTCCTCCGCCAGACGTGTCTTGCCGATACCAGCAACGCCATGTAGCAGCAGAAATTGCGGCTGACGCTGTGTATCCAACGGAATATCACCAGCATGATGAGTCCCTACCAGTTGGAGACGAGCCGTCTCACGAATATCACGCAACATCTCGCGCATCATCGTTAACTCTGCCTCACGGCCCACCAGCATACTTTGATTGGCGCGTCCAATCAACTCAGGAAAGCCAGCGAAAGAACGTCGAAGTGGTATAGGATTAGCCTGATTGTTCGTATGTATAGCGGTCGTGATAGGAAGCGCTGAGAAGGTCGCAGCAGCGCTTAACGCAGTAGGCAGGTTATTCCCTGTGCGCAATGCTTCGTAGATAGCCTGGGTCTCGGCTGAAGGCTCAGCGTGAAACTCCTGGCGCAACACTTTCATAAAGCTACGATAGACAGTGATTGCTTCAGGGCGGCGCTGCTGCTGGAACAGGGCCAGCATAAGCTTCTGCGTTGCAACCTCATGTACTGGCTCGACACGCAGCAGCGCATTGAGGGTTGCAATAGCATTCGTCTCCTGTCCATGTGCAGTATAATAATCAGCAAGACGTAGCGAGAGTTTACTCCATTGCAGGCGCAGCGCAGCGGCACGTGTTTGTACCCAATCCGTTGAGCGCAACTCTGGCAAGAACGCACCACGACCCAGAGCAATAGCACGCCGCAGCATCTCTTCATACTCAGAGGCAGCCATATCCTGTTCCGCATGTTCCAGACGCGCTACCAGCAAATCAAATTCATCAACATCAATCCAGATGAGATCCTGTCCAGCCAGAACGACCCACTCGCCATCGCGCCGGATACGCTCACCATACTCGGCCTGCACCTTCTGTCCCGCTTTTACAGACGGGTGCCCCAACACTTTACGCAACAGCTTCAAAGTCTGCAAAAGTTGTGTAGTAGCAACCTTATCCGAAGATTCAGGCCACAAGGCATGCACAATCTGAGCCATGCTCGCTCTGCGTTGCGGCATACAGAGTAGATATGCCAGCAACAGCTTGACCGTGCTTTGCTGCCAGGCCACCTCAGTTACACTATTCCACTGCGCAGATTGAGTACGCTGACGACCTCGCGTGGTGGCCCGCTGCTCTAACGAGAATTGCCCACACGTCTTAATACGCAATACAAGACGATCTGAGGCAGCCAGCGTAGCATCGGCAGCCGAGGTTACCGAGGTAGGAACAGAGGGAACGGAGGAAGACAGCGCCGCAGAGGACCCTTCGGCGATCGAGGCATCAGAAGATGCAGGTACAACGTACTTTGCAGTCATAATATCCTCTCCAGTGGCAACGTATGGTTCAGCCAGAGAGAGATCTGCACTCTGAACTTCAGGGGGCAGATTCTTCCCGATATATGTTCGAGAGGTCCGACCATCGACCGTCTGATAAGCATACCAGTAAGGGCCATGCCCGATGCCCTCACGACACCTCCGACACCGTGGTTTGCCACAATACGTCACCTGTTGATAGTACGTAATCTTGCCCTGCATCATCTCTCGCGCACTCCTTTATAGTGAAACCTCTAATATCCTGAACCCCCATCGCACCATCATTTCGGCGCGCTATCTTGCCACACATACCGATATAGCATCTCTATTCTTCAATTGAACGCAAGTGACCACCAGGACTTTTGCCCTAATGATATATACAGAGCAGCATACATTGCGTGTACAATAACAAAAAATACCACATAATTCAGAAATCATCAATTTTTGTAGCGACCAAAATTTGCCAGTTGCCAAATTACTTTCTCTTTGCTCATTAAATATATAAAAGCAACCCAAATACTATGTAACCTATATTACCAGAAAATCCTTACCCTGGCGAGAAAAGTGCGTAAAGATATAGCTAACATTACGTTAAAAAATATGATCTCGTGTACACATTGTAGAGGTTATAAAAGTATTCTGTAAAACACTCAAGATACGAGAAAACTGCACTCAGAACGTCGTCTAAACTATAGAGATACAGTAGTATGTAAGAGAAAAGATAAGCTTATAAACAACTCTGGGCAACGCTGAATGGCTCAAGGATGAAAGGATATACATCGAGTGAAAAGGATTATTCTCTCATGGATATTACTAGCAATACTGATTACGGGTATCGCATGGCTGCCTTATCTGCTTGTCCAGCAAGACCTCCGACAAGAGGCCAATGATCCACAGATCCAACTCGCGGAAGATAGCGCCGCCAGTCTGAATGCAGGCCAGACACCACAACAGATCGTGGCTGCTGCTACTACAAGTAACGCAGGTAGTAAGGTAGACATCGCAAAAAGTTTAGTGCCCTATATTGTTATCTATGACACCACCGGCAAACCTGTCGCCTCATCAGCAAGCTTGAATGGACAGGATCCTAGCATTCCAGCAGGGATCTTTGCTGATGTACGCAAAAATGGCGAGGATCGTATTAGCTGGCAACCGCCGTCCGACGTGCGTAGCGCTATCATTGTCACCCAATATAAAGACGGATTTGTCATGGCCGGACGCTCACTGAGAGAAGTAGAGAAGCGGGAGGATAATATAGAGCAGTTCACGCTAATCGCGTGGCTTGTCTTGTTAGTCGTAGCATTGATCGATGTAATTATTATCTTCTGGCAAGATCTACGTTTGAAACGGGCATAGTATTGCCGCATCTGCACATAGGGAACGAGGGCAGGAGCGACCTGTAGAGCCTGGTTACACCATCCCGCAATTGCTAACGTTCGCTGTAACGCTACTCCAGGCATCCCTGCCTCACGAACCATATTAGCACGAGATGTGGATGTTGCGCTGCCGAGGACCATCCAGTTCAACCAGGACAATACTCTGCCAGACGCCCAGTAGCAAGCGTTTATTCGAGTAAGGAATGACCAGCGAGGGGCCGATAATCGATGACAGGATGTGATCAGGCGTATGGGACGGATCGTGCGGATGACGATAGTGGATATCTTCTGGCAAGATCCGTCGTAACGCCTCAAGAAAATCGAGATCAGTCCCCGGATCCAGGTCAGCGGTCGTCAGAGCAGCCGTCGTATGTGCCACAAAGAGCGTACACAGCCCGATATCGCTTTTCGCCGCACGATGTACATACTCTGCAACGACATCCGTAATATTGATAATCTGGTCTTTCTGTTGAGTGCGAATATTAAGAGTCTTCATATTTTCGATGATAACATCCTCCTTTTAGATTTGGACGAACTGAATCGAAAGACACAGCTCGCTCGTCTAAGATTGTAGCACGTTCCCTCATAGGCAGTAAGCCTTCCGCATTCCCAGGTGTCGCACTTCATTTTACAGTACGCATAATGCTCATAGGGAACCGTACGTATCGGTGGTCCTACAGGCGAGACACAGGTTGTCAACGCAGGTGATGCCGTACTCTGGCCCGCTCACATTGACCATCTGGTCTGGACCGATGATGAAGAGCTGCATGCAATAGTGATCAATACGCCACAGGAGAGTGTGTAGCAACAGCTTGATACCCATCTCTCCTACAAAAAAGAAGATAGAGTAGGAGATTCTTTATAAACCCCTCTGCTTACTATGCTTCTTTTTTGCCATGCCGTTCTGCTTCAATTCGCAGGTTGAGAGATTGGCGCGTTATAATGAACAAAAGCAGACCACTAACCGAAGGATAAAGGAGTTTCCAATTCGTGGCACAGCAAACAAACGATATTGAAAAGACAGAACTATGGTCACTGGCGAGCAAGCTGGTGAGCTTTGATACGGTGAGTGCTCATAGCAATAGCGAGGCGATAGAGTATCTTGCAGACTATGCACGAGAGGCAGGATTACAGGTACGAGTGCTGACCGACGAGATCGACGGCATCAAGAAGTCATCGCTACTCGCCTGGGCAGGTCCAGCAGCCGAGGATGGCCTGATCATTTCCGGGCATACCGATGTGGTACCATTTGATGGGCAACCAGGCTGGCAATACGATCCGCTGGTTATGCAGCGCTCTGGCGACTCAGTCTATGGGCGTGGCGTCACGGACATGAAAGTCTTTATAGCACAGGCATTCGTGGCAGCAAAAGAACTGGATCTGACACAATTGCAGCGCCCACTGGTATTTATCCTGACCTATGATGAAGAGGTTGCCGGGCAGGGCTCCGGTCGACTGGTGAAGACGCTGCCGAAGCAGTTTACCGAGGTACCACTGCCAAAGGTAGCACTGATTGGTGAGCCGACCGACTACGAGATCTTTCCGGCCCATAAAGGATATGCATCCTTCGACGTGCGTGTGCATGGCAAGGGCGGACATAGTAGCGTTCCCGCGAAGGGGCTCAACGCAATCGACAAGATGTCCGACGTCATTCGTATCGTGCGTGAGATGGATCACGAATTGCAAGCGCATACGACAACTGAGAATAAGACGCTCTTTGCAGAATGCCCCTACTCGGCCTTCAACTATGGCATGATCCACGGTGGGCTAGCACCTAACATGA
Organism: Ktedonobacteria bacterium brp13; assembly: GCA_015099395.1. Classification (GTDB taxonomy): domain Bacteria; phylum Chloroflexota; class Ktedonobacteria; order Ktedonobacterales; family Ktedonobacteraceae; genus Dictyobacter. The sequence goes on from AP024096.1 coordinate 346,681, forward strand.
TCGCTGACACCTGCCGTCTGACGCTGAGCCTGCGTATCATACCAGACGACGACTTTGGAGAGATCCTTAAAAAGCTCCAGACACGTTTCGATCACGAGATCACAGCAAACATGCGCGAGAGTGGTCCCGAGTGTGGTGTCTTTATCGAGAACATAGTCATGACCCCACCACTCAAATCACAGACTGACCATCCACTGGCCCATATGCTGAGTAACATTATGGAGCGACCCCTCAATCAAGGAGCACCTTACGCGACCGATGGCGGACAATTCGCAGCACTCGGCATACAATCGTATATCTGCGGCCCCGGAGCATTAGCCGAAGCACACCAGCCCAACGAAAGTCTCTCCATTGAGAACTTCCTCAGCGGGCAGGAACGGATTACACGCCTGATTCAGCAGTGGTGCATAGCCGATCATCAATAAGAAGATGTTTGTGAAGGTACCATCCCACTATCGGCAGGAGACATAGCCGAGTCCCCGCTATCAGCAGGGCCAACAGTGATCTTGACAGTCATAGCAGGATTTCCAGCACTGGTAATGGTGAAAGTACCTTCATGATTAAAGACCACATTCACACTAATCATAGAGTATCCTCCACACCGGACTATTTTACCACTCAGTAGTTGGCAAAATAGCAGTGAGATAGGTAACATATCTCTCCTCTACTTGTGCATGTCACACGCACATCTACATGTGCTTTAAGATGAAAAGTAAAACGCTGCCAGATATGATGGAAACGTTTTAATAATATGATGGCTCTAACATTTCCTGTCATGATAATAAACAATATTTATAAATAGATACCCAAAACAATACAATGCACTCGTTTACCTCTAGAGAAGGCGTTTGAATATACCGAGAGAATAGAATCATCTTCAGTGAACTATTACCATTTGTATGCTTCACATCTAGAAGGAGAAACGTTCCGATGCTCTTACAACTCAAAAAACGATTTGGAGTGTTTCTGATTATTGCTGGAGGCCTGCTTGCAACACTGGGGCAATGCCTCAGGCTCTGGAACAGCGATCCCGCAGCTGGAGGATGGTTCTTATCAATGGCCCTGGTGGTGCTTGGAACCTTCCTCTTGCTCTACGGCATCACCCTCTATGCACAGCTGTCTGATCGTATTGACCTTGTAGGTCTCATTGGGTCTGGTCTGATCTTCCTGGGTGGAGTATTCACGATTGCAGGCACGATTGCTATCAACGTCATCGTTGTTCCTCTATTACTCGGCATAGCCTCAACCATTGCAGCTTCAGTCAATTCGTTAGGTACTGCGGCCCAAACGGGCACTAATGCAACAAGTTCTGGGCTCAATACCGTAAAAAATGGCATTACCAGCATTTTTGGTCAAAACACCAGTAGCTCAGATATCCCCACGGTCACCGTTCCGCAGCTCAACGGCTTGACTATTGTCAACCAAACACTTGCCGGACTGCATCTCCCCTCTTTTGCCCAAATAACACAGTGGGGTCATGTCTTCTTTACCGGTGGGCCGCTCACCCTTGGATGCCTCCTGCTAGGACTGAGCATGCTACGTACACAATCCGGCCCTCGTAGTGCTTGTACGCTCCTTATTGCTGCAGCGATCCTGAACTTCATCAGTCAATGCTTGATCAGTGTATTCCCAGTCCTCTCTACCATCACTGGCATTCTCCTCTTTATATCGTTAAGCTTGCTCGGCACAGCTATTCTCTTCCCTCAAGTATTCAACAAGATTAATATCGACTTACCCTCTGCGCTCAAGTTGAAACACGCGCGTTGAGTCTATCTTGTTATAAAGGATTTTCCTGGTTCTTTAGCACAAAAATAGTCCAATCTGTGCATGAATAGATACAAGGTGGGAACAGCATGGGGCAAAAACGATTGGTGGAGTTGGACTGCCCTGTGCTTTTTTTCTGTGCTCTATAGGATAAAGTTAGCTATGGATATTCAGTCCTGTACTCATTACTCAACTACAAAATCGGAGATAGAGCGCAGGTAAAGAATCCATAGCACAATGAGGAGCATACTTATACAGCTCCCTACACCTGCGCCTGCTGACGTGGAGGCAAGAAATGGGCACCATGCATAGCCAATGATCCCACCCACAAGTGCCCAGACAAGCACTAATAGACCTATTTTCCAGCTGAGCTGGCCGTCTTCATTGTTCACACGATAGAGCAGTATCATATGAAAGAAACTGATAGCAATGATACCAATGAGGCTAACTATCACCTCCAGGGTAGACATACGGTTAAACCAACCCCAGCCATTCATTATAATCGGTGTACATAGACATGACACCATCGCTAACTGCCCAAGTACTAATGCAGGAAGGTTGGATGAAGGCACTGCGGTTGTTTGAAAACTATACTGGCTATAAATAGGGATGTCAGTGCCATAATTACGCCTGACGCGTCGTGCTGTAAGTTTTCTACTCTGTGGAAACCTCTGAAAAGCCTCTTCACTCATAAAAATTATACTCCTCTTCGAGTCTGGATGAGTGGTATCTGATCTCTATTATTAGTTTAACAGGTACTCACGTAGATGTAAATATTTGAAGCACTATCGACGCGAAGAGCGCTACAATGCAAGAGCTTATAGAGCTCAGGATAACGCCAGCGGCAAACTGGTAAGGAACATCAATCTTTCAAAGTTTTGGATATCAGCATTGATCATCACATAAACTCCATGCTTTTTTCACATCCAGAGATCAGTCCAAATACGGTCGCCATTCTCTCTGTTATACATAGCGCTTCGGCAACATACCAGACTGATCCCTATGGTACCCCAGGATGTGCAACGAGATAGCCGCAAGGAGAGGCAATTCACCAGGCTTTCCGCATCATTGCCTATTGAGAGACCTGAGTCCCAAAAAAACGAAGCCGAGGAGAAGCAGAAGTTTTCTTATGATCCTTTGTACACCCGAGAAGAAAATGAGGAGACCTATCAGAGTAAACAGGGTAGAAATTCCCAGGAATAACAGATTTGGGGATCTATCCAGTAGAGTATAGGATGGATTGCTCGGATCATACCAGCATTGATACACCTGCCCTACCTCAAACCGATTGACAATTCCTGACACCTGATTGTAATCATTGGTCGAGCCTTGATTCACACCATAGCTGCTCTGGGTGTCATAAGCGGGATTTCTGTTATTTGGCTGTACATGCAGAGAAAAAGAGGGTGCATAGTTTTCAGTCACATTGCCATCACTATCAGTGCTAGAGTTAGTTACAATGCTTTTCTTGAGAATTGTACAACGTGCTCCAGGGAACCTTTGTGCATTTAAATAGGAAGAGGAGGTGTAAAACAATAGTCCACCACCTATAATTAGAAAAATCAGTCCCACTATGAGAGCACCGCAGCCACCGAGGCGCTGTCCCTCTCCTCTTCGTAGATACATTAAAAAATCTCCTAATTTGATTCAAATATATCAATAAATCCATATGCACACCTGCAATAGGTAAATCAGTTATAGCATGAAATGCACTATGTATGTTGTCACAAGGCAACTAACCCAATTGGTCCATACCATAAGGAGTCGTCATAGAATAAGCATCTCGGTTTCAATCGTCCAAGTAGCCTTGATGGCCGTTCAGGTTTTCGGATAAGTAGTAAGTACAAACTGAAGGGATTTCGCATGAACCTGAGAAGTGTTTGAGGCCCAATTTGAGCGAGCTCCAGCCATAAATGTTGGTCTACCACGCAGGATTATGCAATTAGCCAAAATCAATCAAATCAGAACAATGCATACATCGCGTCACTTATGTTACTAAGAATAATAACATATATTATTGTAAAATCAGATAATTAAATAGTTCATACATACTTTTGGTAAATAGGTCAGTTTGGTCACAGAGGAAAATTCCTTCTCGTGCTCGAGGAAACGAGACGATCTCTCTTATAAACTCATCCTTCACCTAACGTGTGTATGAGCTGCTTAATTTCAAAGCTTGCAGGCACCGACGCCTACATCTTTGGCTATACGATAATAGCGCGGATACGTTGCGTTCCTTGACCGATTGACTCGGTTTTGGTGATCTGGAAGTGTCCCATACTATTGGTGGAGAGAACATGAGGACCACCACAGACCTCTAGCGAGTAGTCGCCGATACGATAGACGCTTACTTCCTCCGGGTAACGCTCCCCAAAGAAAGCCAGCGCACCACGCTGAAGGGCCTCTTGCAACGGCAAGAACTCTTTTGTGACCTGGAGATTCCGTGCGATCTGCTGATTGACGATCTCCTCGACGCGTTGTAGCTGCTCAGGTGGAAGCCTCTGAGGATGCGAGAAATCGAAGCGTAAACGTTCAGGGGTAATATTGCTACCCATCTGATGAACATGCTCGCCCAGGACATCGCGCAAAGCTTGTTGTAATAGATGAGTGGCGGTATGCAACTTCGTCGTCGTTTCACTTTGATCGACCAGACCGCCTTTAAAACGCGTCTGATTCGCCTGGCGCGATCGCTCCTGATGTTGCGCAAAAAGCTCTTGAAAGCCGGCCATATCAGCTTGCAAGCCATGTTCACTCGCTAATTCAACAGTAAGTTCCGGTGGAAAACCAAAAGTATCGAAAAGACGAAAGATCTCTTTGCCCGCTAGCTGCATCTTCTTGTGCTGCGATAAGGTGTGCTCCACTTTTTGCAGTTCGCGCAAACCACGAGCCAGTGTGCGCATAAAGCGACGCTCCTCACGTACAAGTTCATCCAGAATAAAGCTACGATGTTCATGTAGCTCTGGATACCAGGACTGATACTGGTCGATAATAACCGTCACGATCGCGCTCAGTGATTGCTCTGGCAGGACAAGATCATGGGCGTAGCGCACCACACGGCGCAGCAGGCGTCGGCATATATAGCCTTGCTCAACGTTGGATGGCACAACGCCATCCGCAAGGATAAACGTAGCGGCACGCAGATGATCAGCGATGATATGTTTCAAGCGCTCCTCACGCTGCTGAGACAGCATATTGCTCGCTTCCCGTTGCGCACACAGAGTATCGATACAACGTATGATCGCAGCAAAGAGATCAGTGCGATAAACCTCGTCACTGCTGGATACCATGCACTGTATGCGCTCCAGCCCTAGCCCGACATCGATACTGCGTTGTGCAAGAGGTATATAGTCACCCGCTAGCGTCTTATTGTATTGTATAAAGACGTTATTGCCGATCTCGACGTATTTACCACAATGACAGCCAGGCTGACATTGATCGCCACAGGCCACTCGCAATGTATCGTAGAAAATTTCCGAATCGGGACCACAGGGGCCGCTCTGTCCGCTATCAGGCCACCAGTTATCTTCTTCGGGCAGGTAATAGATGCGCTCCTGTAGAATACCCAGAGCCAGCCAGACCTGCGCAGATTCCTCATCACGCGGGACATCAGCATTTCCGGCAAAGACCGTCACCGAGATACGCTCCGGCACCAGTCCTAGCTCCTGCGTAAACCATTCAAAGGTCCAGCGTAGCGAATCTGACTTCCAATAATCCCCCAACGACCAGAAACCCAGCATCTCAAAAAAGGTCATATGGCTGTTATCACCGACCTCCTCAATATCACCGGTACGCAAACATTTCTGAATATCCACCAGACGTCGCCCCAGCGGATGAGGCGTGCCCAAAAGATAAGGGATAAGAGGCTGCATACCAGCAGTGTTAAAGAGGACAGTAGCATCGTTGACCGGCACAAGAGAGGCCGAGGGGATATGCGCATGCCCGCGCGCCATAAAAAAGTTCAGGAACGAACGCCGTACCTCATCACTAGATAGCATCATGGAAGTGCTCCTTCTTGCATAAACAATACCTATACTTCTACTTTTGGAGCGAGACCAACTATGCACACTACGTTGCAACAAGCAACGCATAACGCATAAAAAACAGAGAACGCCCGCACCGACATTCTGGGGCGGGCGTTCTCTGTTCTATGTGGCCCGTGGTACCACCCTGATTGGAAGGTGCCCACAGCTTCTATGAATAGCAATGATGCGTATCTTCCCTCTCGATAGACACGGAAACATACCTTCGTACAGCAGCTATAATCTTCCAGGAGATATGCTCGATGTCTTGTCCTGCGATAACGGAGGACCTCCGACAAAGATTGGGCAACCTGCGTGTAAACGTGTTACACTCAAGTGCTTCTCTTGTATTGCGTTCCATATCATATAAGGAACAGAGGGGGGCTTTCAGTACAGATAGCGCTACCAGGCTCGCACTATCCCTGGCTCGCTGTAACACACCTATATCTACTTCGTCCCTCGTAACAACTCTTCTATTCTTTCTATACCTCTATTATATACTCTCAGTCAATATCTCTTCATTTAAATGCTGTCGCTACAGACCCAAACAAGAACCATCCCTGCTACGACCGGGGGGCCGTAACAGGGATGGCTACTTGAGTAGAGACAAACAAACTAGCTGTTTACAATGCTACGAAACGGCCGGGTATGCGTTCTGGACCAGGGTATCGAATGCAGCCTGGAACCAGTGTCCGGCTAGAGGTGCGTTGGGCAAGGCTCCGGTCAGGTTACCACCGTTAACCTGCTGGCTACCGTGGAAGGTCGGATCACACATCTGATCGAAGCCCTTCCCTTCATTATTCGGGATCAACTGACTCGCGCCATCGGACTCGCCGGGAGGTTTGACCCAGACATATGCAGCGAAACCAGGAGCAGGATTCGCCTGCGGTCGAGCACCAAGGCCACCAGGTTGATTACACCAGTTACCACGGGCCAGTCGCTGATCAATCTTGCTAGCGGTCACGAAGGTTTCCAGGCTTGTCGAGGTGCTCGCGGCGGTAGGCCGGTTAGCACCACCCCAACCGTTACGTGAGGTATCAATAAGCATACCGATCGAGCTCGGGAAACCGGCAGCAATAAAGGCCGTACGCATATCGGCATCATACGTGGCTTCGTCGATATACTGGTTCCACTGATAGAAGGTAGATGAGCGAACCGGGTTACCACCGACGCTCTCGTTAGCAGTCATGAATGGCTCAGTGGTCGGTGTATAGTTCGCAGTGTTGCTGATAAAGCCATCAACACTGTTAACACCGGCGGTCGTGCCCTTCACGGTGCTGGTGATCAGGTTTACAGCTGGCTGGAAGTTACTGGACCAACCAAGCCAACCATCATGAGCGATGTCGAGGTAGTTGTAAACGTTAGAGATCGCGTGCAGTTTGTTCAGTGCATACTGGATACCCTGGACATATGCTCCGCTAGAGTTCGCCTCGGCACACTTCGTATAACTCAGATTCGTGACCAGATTAGGCAGTGAATCTGGCTCGATGATAGCTGCGATACGAAGATTGCTGTACTTCGGCAGGCTCAGTGTGGCTGCGATTGCATCAATATATTGAGTTTTGTAGGTAGCCAGACCGTTGTTGGCTACGGTCAGTTCGCCATTGGATGCCAGAGCGGCGCAGTCACGATCGGGCAGGTCATAGATGACGATCGTAATGACGATCGTTTTACCACTGCTGCTCGCCTGCTGTTCGGCTGCATCCAGATGTCCGGCCAGGGTACGGGTGACACCAGTGCCACCGGAGACAGTGGCGATACGATCGAGCCAGACCGCAGTCGAATATTGCGCGACTTTAGCCTCTGTTTGTCCGAGCGTACCACCAGTAGCCGCCGCACCCGCCTGGACTTCAGCAGCCCAATCAGGATTGACATACCCCTGTGCACCGGCATATGGATTAGCAACATGCGTACCGGGCGGTGGGGTTGGCGTTGGGGTAGCAGGTACCGATGTCGGCGTTGGTCCGACCGGTGTTGGCGTTGATCCAACTGGTGTTGAGGTCGGGTTTGGCGTTGGCGTTGGACTCGTTGAGCCATTACAGGCATTCCCATTGACAGTAAAGCCCGTCGGGACAGGATTACTGGTCGTCCACGAGCCATTAAAGCCCGGATTGGACGTGACCGAGGCATTGGCGGCAACGCTGCCATTATAACTCAGGTTGGTCACAGTAACATTTTGGCCAGACTGTGTAAAATTGCCATTCCAGCCTTGCGTTACGACCTGACCGCTAGCTGGGAACGTGAATGCCAGATTCCAGCTTGTCCATGCTGTAGAACCGGTATTCTGAATAACAATATTTCCACTAAAACCACCAGTCCACTGGTTTGTAACCGAGTAGGTTACCTGACAATAGGAAGCTGCGTGTGTGGTCTGAGTGCCAAGGAATAAGCTACTCACAAGTATCAGCGACATAGCTGTAAAGAGGCTTAAAAATCGCAGCTTGCTCGCTGAGATACGACGCATGATAATGCGCATTCCCCCTCCTTTGGGTACAATCGGGATCACAATTCTTCTTGTGGTCTTCTCTCAGATAGTGCATTCGCTCTCTAATCAACTTCTCATTTCGTCTATGCATCTGGTGGACCGTATAACAGCACTATCGAACATAGAAGATAGCGTGAGTTTGCTTTGCTCCCTCAAAGCGGATACACGCATCTTCCAGATAGAACCAACAGCGTAAGCGTTTACGTAACCGCTTGCAAAAACAGTGTAAGTGCATTAGATGGAATTTGTCAATCCTGACATGTTTTTACGTCAGTAATTGTTCATCTATGTGTCAGTAATTGTTCAGTGTCAACCCATATAGCGTTCGAACCAGTCAGCGATAGCCGGATAGGCACGCAGTTGAGTACTTTGACGCAGCATAAAATGTCCTTCATCGGGGAAGAGCAAGATATCGGTGGGGCGATTGAGGTCTTGCAAGACGGCTACGATCTGTTGCGCTTCTTGTAGCGGTACACGCGGATCATTCATGCCATGCAGGACAAGCAATGGTGCAGTAATTTTATCGGCATTGAAGAGCGGCGAGATCTCACGCAGGAAAGCGGCATCACGCTGAGGATCACCGTATTCAGCGGCACGCAGATGACGCCGCCATACACCGGTACGCTCGAAGAAGGTAAGAAAATTGGCGATCCCCACTATATCAGCACCGGCAGCCCAGAGATCAGGATAGGTGGTGAGGGCAGCCAGAACCATAAAGCCGCCATAGCTACGACCCATGATACCAATGCGTTTGGGATCAGCGTTGCCGTGCTCAATCAACCAGTCAACCGCCGATTTCAGATCTGCAACGCTATTAGGACGCAGGCGAACGTCGTCGAGATGGATGTAGGTCTGACCATAGCCAGCACTACCGCGTACATTCGGTGCGAAGACAGCAAAGCCCTGGTTGAGATAGTATTGTAGCGGTGGCATCCACGGCGCAGCATAGAGAGGACGGAACTGCGATTCCGGACCACCATGTACAAAGATGATCACAGGTAATTTACCCTCAGCATTTGCACGCTGGTCACGCTGCGGTCGATAGTAGTAACCAGGGATACTCAAACCATCGAATGCTGGATAATGGATGAGTTGTGGTTCAACCAGACTGGCAGCGTCTACATGTATAGGGATCTCAGTGATCTGCCGGGCTACGCTCTCACCGAGGCATGCCAGCCAGATATTGCCATTGTTTCTGGTGCCATTATGACCAAAGGCAACACCCTCGCCCTGTGGAGACCAGATAATGCCTTCGATGACACCTGCTGGCGTCCCAGGCGCTGGCAGTTCTTGATGAGTGCGGAGATCAAAGAAGGCCAGGCGCGAATAGCCATCTTCGTTTAAGGCCCAGGATAAGGTTTTCTCATCAGGAGATAAAGATAAACCACCTTCGATATCCCAATGTGTATCGACAAGATAAGAGAGCGGTGCATGCTGACCCTCTACAGCAGGTAGAGAGAGATCAATACGAGCTGGAGACAAAAACTCACGCTTATAATTCGTAGAGACGTAGAGTGTCTTGCCATCAGCAGTTACACTGGGATGCTCGTATGAAGCCTCACCACTGGCGGTCGTAAGCAGGATAGGTGCTGTAGCCTGGACATCTGCCAATGGGACAAGGTAGAGATCATGACTCAGCTCGGTTGTATCCTGACGCACCAATAGGGCAGAGTTATCAGGAAACCAGAGCTCGGGATGCAGTGTGGCATCTTTCTGGAAGAGACAACGCTTGTGACCCGTGAAGATATCGAGGACCCAGACGTCAAAAAAGGCAGGGTGGCGCTCGTTACTGCTATAACAGATGCTCCTACCATCCGGCGACCAGTCACCAAACTGATGAATGACCTGCGGCTGGTCAGTCAGCGCGACTGCACTGCCATCCTGCATAGAGATAAGATAGAGTTGGTCATGTTCGTTACCACCAGCGTCGACAGAGGCCAGCAGATGCTGATTATCAGGCGACCAGGAGACAAGTCCAACACGATCAGGAAAATCGGTGAGTTGCCGACTGCGGGTATCTTGAGCATCTGCAAGCCGGGTCAGCCAGACCTGATCGAGTCCGCTACTATCGGAGATATAGGCGATATGCGTGCCATCAGGCGACCAGGCAGGGCCATGCGCACGTCGAACATGCAGATAGTCACTGATATGAGAGGAGATTTCAACCATTATTGTGCATTCCTTTCCAAGTTACCATAATTTCATTTACTATACCACTCCAGTCACCATCGCTTGTAAAGGATCGCACACGTACTACCCCAACACGTGACATTCCCATCATTCTTCAGAGTTGACTAAATATATTCTTGTCCAGATGAATGGGCACGTGGTGAAGAAAAACAAAATGATGTAAAATCTCGCTTATTCTACTCATTCCTGTTATACTCTCCATAAGTTACCAGTATGATATTGGTCTATTTGGAGGAGAACAGATGGAAAGCCCTGCATTTACTTTCACAAGTTACACTAAAGCTAGCGATAGGCATCCAGAGCGCAATGAAGATACCCTCATTATCGATCAGCAAAGGGGATTAGCGGCTGTCTTTGATGGCGTTGGAGGTAGCACGGCTGGTGATATTGCCTCACAGATAGCAGGACAGGTCGTCCAACAAGGATGGGAACGTATCCTGCAGCAACTACAACCAGAGTCGCCAGTCACACTGCTCAAACATTACGAGAGTGTAGAGCTAGGCGCAACACTTTCGAAGCTTGTACAAGAAGCTCATGAGCAGATCCGCAATAGGGGAACACTTGATGCTATTGAGGAAGCGCAGCGGCCTGGCATCGAGGATCAAGCCACAACCATTGCACTTGCTGTATTCTGCCAGGAGCAGAATATGGAAGGTTACACCATGCTCTATGCATCCGTAGGAGATAGCCGTATTTATCTTCTACGCGAGGGCAACGCCCTTACATGCTTAACACGTGACGATAGTTTTCTTACAAAGTTGGTACAAGGTCACGTGATCAGTGAAGCCGAGGCGTTGCGTATTGATCAAGCTTCCAATCCTGAGGAATTGTCAGAAACAGAACACGTCTACTTCAACAAACGCAATGGCATTACCCAGGCATTAGGAGATATAGGAGATCCGCAAGCACTCGTTGTTCACATTGATCAGGTAGCGATCCGTCCCGGTGACCGTATCCTTCTCTGCACAGATGGTATCCATGATAATCTAACGAATAAAGAGCTTGCGGAGATTATAGCGCACGGAGCAGAGGCAGCAGCGGCAAAGGATCTCGTAGAACATGCTTTACAACGTTCGCGCCAGACTATCCGCAACACGATGCGAGCGAAGCCCGATGATATAAGTGCTATTGTAGTAACTTGCAACCACTGAAAACATGATCCCCGCGGGATCGACGGCAGCTTGATCCCTTTTCACTATGAGCAGGTACGCAAAATAGTTGAGCAAGTAATACATGGAGATAGTAAGATCCAGCGCCAGCGCGGGCAAGAGCTCATTATTACCTCGCAGATGCCAGAGAACGACGAGCGTGGTAAAGAGCGTTTAATGCGAGATTATAACGTTATTCGAGCATTTACTCCCTCCAATAGCTAAAACTATCGCCCGCATCATAGATGGCAACAAGTGCTTTATTACACTATATAGGCAATAGATAATATTTTTATAGTATAGCAGTTATAGTGCGCTTCTTCTTATCATAATCCTCACAGCGCTTTTTCCTGGCGTGTCGAGATCTTGCGGCAGTAAGAGTGGGTTGCTCGTGCGCGGGTTGATGAATAATGTGTACTTATCTTCAGGGATAGGTAAAACAGGTATGATACAATTTGCTTATATATACGTCTACTTAAATGTAAATACGATATAATATCAATTATTTTGAGGAGCAACCGGTGAATACGCTACTCATAGCTACCACTTTTACGGCTAGCTTCAATCCGAGCGATCCAGCGTGGTCATTCTGGCTTAATGTGCTCACAATAGCAATTGCCATTATCGGCCCACCCTCATTTGTCTCGCTTTCCGCAAATTTTCTGAGCAAGCCAAGAAAACAACTCAGCTATCAGACCGAATCCGACGCAGCACTCATCGATCAGCGCAAGGATTTAGGCGAGGACATGAGTGTGACGCTAAAGGGCGGTGCACTACATGAACCAACCGAAGTAGATGATGCGCGCCTGATTATGTTTAAACTTACCAATACAGGAGCCGACATTATTCACAAGGAAGATTTCTCTTACGATGAGAAGCAGATCTTGCGCTTCGAGTTCATGGAAGCAAAATTAATTCTCTGTTCCGTCCATCACACAGAGCCTGATAATCTTATTCCGCTGCAGAGTCGTCAGGAAGTCATTCACCTGGACGTTTTAGAGACAAAAGACACTCACACGATCACACACGACCCCCATATCATCTTACCAAGCCATGCGAGCAGCAAGTTAGCACGTTCCAGGCATACTCCTTTTTTATTGCATAAGCACGTAGATCTAGCTGGCCGAACATTAGATAAAGGTGACGCCATTATCCTCAAATTCGTAACCCAGGGCAAGGTAAAGATGAACATACAGGGACGTATACTTGGTGGGAAGATTGTGCCCTATGCCCCTCCTCCCCCCATATTTACCGTACCCAGAGTGCTCCTCGGCCTCTTACTCGCCTTTGCAATCATATTTGGTATTAATTGGTTTGGCCTTTTTCCGTCCAACTACTGCGCTCTTAGCTTCTCCCCTATCAATATTAGTGGCTCCAGTGCTTTTTATAGTACGGTACAGAGCCAGGCGAACACCTATCATCAAGGATGTCCGTTTGATAACCTGAATGTGCAGAGCAGTGATAGTAGCACTGGCCTGACACTATTGGAACAAGGACATCTGGATATCGCAGATTCTGAGATCACGCCGCAAATGGCAGGCCATACCTATACTGATTTAGAGGAACACCAGGTTGCCATTATCGTCTTCACCATTATCATCAACAAACAGGTTACAGGGGTAAGCACCCTATCACAAGATGACATCACAAAGATCTATAACGGTCAATATATCAATTGGAAGCAGTTAAAGGGGCCAAACATGCCGATTGTACCCTACGAACGCTCTTCTGGCTCAGGGACGCAAGCAACATTCATAAACTATGTATTGCGACATCCAGCTCATGCGCAGACCGCGGAATCCAGCACGCAAGATGTACTAGATGCAGTTGGCGCTACGCGAGGTGCCATCGGCTATGTAGACCTGGGATCAGCCGATCAAGCGAATAGTACGGTCACCCCCATTGATATCAATGGTGCTGCACCTACATCGGGACTGGTAGAGAATGGTACCTATCCTTTCTGGGCCATTGAACGTATGTACACCCAACAGAACACGAGCAATGCCCTGGCGCTCTCGTTCATTACCTACACCCGTGATCATATAAAGACAGGCAATACGTTTATCAGTATCGCAGATATGCCGCCCTCCGTGCTTGAAAGACATAAGTAGATAAAGGTGTTTTTATCTACTTATGTCTTTCATGTATGCATACTACACAGTGTTATGAGTAGCGTGAAGGATGGCTCAATCATCATGGAGGGGGTTCAGGCTCTTACAGGCTATACCGCCACGCTACTCAAGCCACTCTTTCCCTGATCATCCAGTATTGAGCTGTGCATGGCAATTACTTTCTGGTAGATCTCTCCATAATTTTCAGCCATCTTATCCGCTGAGAAATTGTTCTCAGCATGACGGCGTGTCATCTCACGATCGATCTCTTCAATGTGTGGGATAGCCTGCACCATCTCAGCGAGATTCTGTACAAGGTAGCCAGTTTGACCCTGTACAATAAGTTCCCGCGCTGCACCGCGATCAAAAGATATAACAGGACAAGAGGACAGCATTGCCTCAACCATAACCATGCCAAACGGTTCTTCCCATTCAATGGGATTGAGAAAACCTCGTGCATGGCTCAAAAGGTGTGCCTTCTGTTGCATATTCACTGGCCCGATATATTTGATTGTGTCATTATCAATCTGGGGCTCAATCTTCTCATGGAAATAGTCAACCGATTCCTGTACATGCTCATCGGCCGTGCCAGCCATGATAAGAGGTACTTTTGCTGCTTTCGCCGCTTCAATACAAAGATGTGCACCTTTTTCAGCGGTAAAGCGTCCTAGCCATGCAAAGTAGTCGCCATGCTCTTGAGGAGATGCGTAAAACTGATCGTGCTCGATGCCGTTGTGAACAACGCCAACAACGTTAAGCGGAAATTTGGCAAGTGCCTGTGCCTGTGCGCTTGCACTAATCGCAACCAGAGGAACAGCAGAGGCCCAATCCATATAATAGTTGTCGGCATCTCCAACCCAGCCACCGGTCGCACGGTCAAAGGGGAAGCAACTGTGTAATGTCGTAATATGTGGCACAGCAAGAGAAGCCAGTAGAGGAAAGAGATACAGATCTGCACTGCAAGAAAGATGAGTATGCACAATATCAAAATCCCGGGCTACCACTTGCTCTATAGACTTTTGCAAATGGTAAAAAGCCTTGCAATGTACCGTCCAGGGAACGCCCTCTTGAATGAGAGATTGCGGAAAGAACGAGACAAGCTCTGCGGATGTACGGGCATCACCAGGTGCGAACAACGTAACAGTATGTCCCTGTGCTACCTGATTTTCTACCAAAGAAGAGATAATACACTCCGTTCCACCATAATTTTCCGGTGGAATCGGAAGCCAGGGCGGCGCGATCTGTGCAATCTTCATGAGTTTACTCCTCGGGCCTGATATAGTATACAATAGTTATCTCTACAAGAGAGAGGTGGAAGAAGCCCAATAATACCAAGCACATGACATAAAAGTGGTATATAATCCCTTACACGATAGAGGTTTCATATTTAGTTTCATTTCATGTTGCACCGTGACATCCACACCTTATGCATAACATAATCGATATATTACTAGCAAATAGCATACATAAAATGTACAAAAAGCCAGCAGGCCAGTAAGATGTATATTTACTGGCCTGCCGACTTTGCTATGGAGAGGATATAGAAGGTATCCTATACGCTTGCGACTCTACACGACTAGAGTTGTCCGATCAAACGCGCCAATCGCTGTTGCTCATCCTCCGGGTTAGCAACACCTATCGGCATCAGCAGCAATTCATCCAGACCACTGGTCAGCAACCCTTTCACGCGCGAGGCGACGGTTGCCTCGTCACCAGAGACGACCAGACTATCAAAAAGGGCATCCGACATGACGCCATTTTCAGCAACAGGAAAGCCAGCCTGGGCAAACATGCTAGCATAAAATGGTAGCTTCCCGTAGTAGCCAAGCTGTTGACGCGCCGCTTGCAAGATAGCGGGACGATCTGTGCTCAAGGCAACGGGAATGTGGGCAACCAGTGGTGGTGCCGGGCGTCCTTTCTTCGCTGCACCTGCAATCAACGCCGGCAGCGCACGCTCAAGCAAGTAAGGCGCAGGGCAGACCCAGGAGATTGCTCCATCAGAGATTTCACCTGCCATTTGAAATGCACCTTCACCCAGCGCAGAGATCAGAATAGGGGTACGCGACGTACGCGGCAGAGTAGCTTTAACGTTAAAGAAGGTACCATGAACATCAACCTTGCCATCCCAGAGTGCTCCACGTAGCACTTCGACATACTCACGCGCATGCGCCAGCGGTGTCTGCATGGGGATGCCATACACACCTTCGATGACTGGACGATGACTTGGACCAACACCCAGGCGTAGACGTCCTGGCGCGAGATCTTCTATCGTCAATGTCTGTTGTACCAGTGCTAGCGGATGACGTGGATAGGTCGGCACGATTGCTGTCCCCATGCGTATACTGCTGGTCTGTGTCATCGCCACAGCAAACAGTGTCAAGGAATCAGAGGCAAGTGACCCCTGAGTTATCCAAACCTGACGCACACCGGCAGCCTCGGCCGCCACAATCTGCGCAATAATCGACTTCGCATCCGCTCCAGCTACAACTAATCCAACCCGCTCTTTTAGTGACACTCCTGCATGCGCAGAAGATGTATCATGCTGTTGCATTTTCGCTTCCTCCCTAAAAAATACGACACGCTCTTTCTTGTGAACATAGCACCCAAACAGGCTATGAGTCAAGCGCGACTATTGGTATAATTCTAGTGTAGCGTCAATGCGGCAAGCTTATGCCGGAGCAGGTATAAAACACCGGCACCGAGAGCGACCCAGAGAATAACGACGAAAGGAGTATAACTGAGCGGTGCGGGTCCGGGGGAGATAGCTGAGGCCAGAAAGATACCAACCATCAACACAGTACTCACAACAGGGATGACCATGTGACGTAGCCATCTGAACTGTTCGCGCCGTTGATGTAAAAAGAAAAGAATGCAGGAGACGTTTACCAGAATATAGATCAGCAGGATGAAAAGGGCATCAAGCGTACCCAGGAAGCCGAAGGCGTTGATAGGCTGCATAAAAAAGCCCAGGGGCAGGCCACACAGCAACCCAAAGAGACAAAGGGCAGTGATCGCACCGATTGGTGTTGAACGTCTGGCATGCGTGAGTGTCGTCCAACCCGGTAGGAGGCCGTCGCGTCCAACAGTATAGATGATGCGTGCACCACCGTTGACAATAGCCAGCGCAGCACTAAAAAATGAGAAGATACCAACAATGTCGATCAGGCCTGCGAAAATATTGCCACCAAAGCGCCGACTGATCGTATCGAATGGCGCGGCATCGTTGGCATAACCGGTCGCCATATGCGGAATACCGTAGCCGATGGTGGCAACGTAGGCCATGATGATATAGAAGATGCCAACGACGACCATTGAGCCAAAGACGGCACGTGGAATATTGCGGTGCGGATTATTCGTCTCCTCACCCAATGTGGCGGCTGTCTCAAAGCCGATAAAGCTCAGGACAGCAAAGATAACCCCACCAATCAGGTTACCATTAGCAGGCACAAGGCTGGGAGTAAAGGGTGCAGCGGTCAGCCCTCCCTGGGCTCCGACATGCAATACAATGATCGCAGCCAATACAAGGCAGATACCCATCTCAAAGGCCAGCAACGTAAGATCGACGCTCAAAGATTGCCGGATACCGATAGAGCAGATGGCAAAGGCGATACCAATCGCGATAAGATACCAGATACTCCAATGGACATTCAGGCCAAACCAGCGTATGACGAGGTCCTGAACATTAGCACTCATCAAGATAAACGAGTATGGAACGCCAACAGCGATACCAGCCAGGCCGATCCAGCCAGTCAGGAAGCCCCAGCGAGCATTGAGTCCAACCAGCACAAAGGTGTACGCTGAGCCACTGGAGGGAAGCTCACGCGACATCTCGCTATACTGGTTGGCAACCAGCAAAGCAACGATAAAGCCGATAACAAAACAGAACGGGATGGCGGCACCGACCAGACCAGCCTGCGGAATAGTATTAAAAAATATCGATGCGGCTGGCGACATGACGGCGACCGATATAACCACAGCATGCCGTAAACCTAACGTCCCCTTTTTCAGGACTGGCGCGCTCGCTGCTTCTGAATTCAGAGGCACCCCTGTAAGATCGGATGGTGATGAAGATAAACGATCGTCCATATGCAACACACTCCTTATGCACCATGCTCTCCGCATGCTCTTCCTTGCGTCGCTACTACAGTTGTCAGGTTGTTATTAGTGGGATGAGGTAGCGTTGTCCGGATTAACGTCAACGTGCAAAAGTTGGCGCAGGTAGTCATTGAGGAAGAGGCCGTGAGGGTCCAGGATCGCCCGTACACGCAGGAAGTCTTGCCAGTGAGGATAGAGTTGTGCCAGGCTGGCGGCATTTTGCGTATGCATCTTGCCCCAATGCGGGCGTCCCTCGTAGCGCCGAAAGATAGCTTCGATCTGCTTGAAATAGGCACGATACGCCATACCACGATACATGTGCACTGCAACATAGGCCGAGGTGCGTTGATAGGCCGGACTGAGCCAGATATCGTCGGCATGCACAAAACGGCACTCAACCGGAAAGTGGACCCTGATATTCTGCTTGTCGATACATGCACGTATCTCAGCCAGCACGCTCTGAAAGTGTTCAGCAGGAATATTGTATTCCATCTCCTGGAAACGAACTGCGCGTTGGGTTGCGTAGAGACGATGGCTATAATCGACCTCATCAACGCTAGCAATACCCATGGCGGAGATATGGCTGATCGCCTTCGAGAGTCGTGGCACAAGACGGCAACTCTCAGAGAGCAGCCAGTAAAGGCCATTCTCTAACATGACTTCATTGAACGTACCCCAGAGGTTACTACCGGTGATGGCCGCATCTGTCTCGTTGAGGAACTTGGCCTGAACCCACTCAGTATGCGGCATCCAGAAGAACTCGAAATGTGTATTCTCCTGCTTGTAGCGCTCCAGATTGGTCAGGCAGGACTGAAGATGCTCGCGTCGGCTTTTGAAGCGCAAGCGTTTGGCGGGGACGACGCGTAACGTGACCTTTGCGATGATGCCCAGCGCACCCAGCGAGACCTGTGCAGCCTTAAAGATGTCTGGATGCTGTGTCTCTGAGCATTCGAGCACATCACCGTTGGCCGTGATCAAGGTCAAGCCCACGACCTGCGTGGCTAGATTGCCGAAACGTGTACCAGTACCATGGGTTCCGGTACTGATCGCACCCGCAATACTCTGTACATCGATATCACCAAGATTCTCCTGTGCCAGTCCGTGTTGTAGCAGGGTCTGGCCCAGAACTTTAAGCGTCGTGCCAGCCAGGACCGTCACGGTAGATTGATCATTATCGATAGTATCGATACCCTGTATGTGAGCAAGCGAGAGTAAGATATCGTCGGTCTGCACCAGCGGAGTAAACGAATGGCCTGAGCCAACAACGCGCACGTGACGACCACTACGTCCATAGTCGCCAATCGTGCGTGCCAGTTCGTCGATGGTATGTGGTTGCTCAATGATCCGTGGATGTGCAGAGACAGAACCGGACCAGTTCTGCCAGTGAGGACGCGGTAGAGTTGCCATCGGCTTGTATCTCCTCTAAGCAATAGCCAGATTCTAGATAGATAGCATGATCTGAAGAATAAATTGTAGTAGCACTTAGACTATAGGAAGCATTGCCCGTCACCACGATACGTGGTGACGGTATCAACGATCTCGCCATTGGAGACCAGTAGCAGGTGGGTAAAGCGTTCACACAGTTCGCCAGCTTTGCTATGGCGCAGGAAGATCGGGTCACCGGGCGCAAGCGTGTGTGGGCCACGATAGCTAATGGGTGTCTGGACCTCGCCAGCACCTTCGAGGGGGATGAGGCGTGCGCCTGCTGGCAGATACGGACGTGGGAGTTTATCGTTGTTCGTAGCACCAGAAGCAACATAGCCACCACCCAGACAGGTATAAATAGGAGGGTTGCTCACTTTTGCCTGACGAACGATCTCGATAGCGAAGCCTGCAGCAGGTTGATAGCGGAAGTCCTGGTAATTATCAAAAAGAGCGGGTGCGTAGAAGCCTGATCCAGCTGTGATCTCTGTCACGCCTGGCTCATTACGCGTGGTATGCAAGCTACCGGTGCCGCCACCGTTGATGAAACGCGGCGTGAGGTTATAGCTAGCAAGGAGTTCAATGACTGCGGCCCTGCGTTGAGCAACCTGGAGGAGTGAGCGCTTCTTCAAGTTGCGTACCACTACGTTTTTCGCAGTCTGATGAGGATAGTGATCGCCGAGTCCAGCGATCTGGGCCTCATACCCCATAATGCCGTCAAGCAGAATGTGTGGAGCAGCGATAATGCTCTCGACAACGGGACGCACCTGAGCGACAGTGCGCAACGGACTACGCCAGACACCGAAGTGCAGACCAGGCAGATCCAGTGCCATATCGAGATCCAGGCAGACAGGGATCTTCACCTCGTACTGCTGAGCAACCTGCTCAATCTGCCTGACATGATCGACACTATCAAGCATGAGTGTGATCTGCGCACCAGCGGCAATAGCTTCTGCAGCAGCAGGAATGTAGTGCCATACTGGATAGCCAAGGAGCAGATCCTTGAAACCCTGGCTCGCCAGATAGACCGCTTCACGTAGAGTAAAACACATGATACCCTGAAAACGCTCGTCAGCAGCAAGGAGGCGTTTCAGAATAGCGACACTGCGCACCGATTTGGAGGCAATGCGCACACGTTTATCACCTGCGCTTGTTGCGATCTGTTGGATATTGTGTGTTAACAGGTCCAGATCAAGATAGGCAAATGGCATGGGATAACCAGCAAAGATCCGTTTGTAATAGCTATAGTCCTGTTGTTGAGACTGTGGCTGGGACAATACACCTGGTGTAGAGGTACGGGTACTCACAGGATTCTTCGTATCCACATCCTTGCTCCTTTGCTTGAAAGGTGTCCGTTCTACTGTTTCAATAAATATACTTTTGTCAGCAGCACGGTTGAGTTCACAAGTCACTACAGAATAAAGAGAATGCGCAACATTGTCAAGAGGACGCGACACGCGCAGATGCGAGCCCGCTACTCACATCCGTCTAGAAACCTTTATTCGTATTTTTCGTGACTCTTGATCCGTCAGACAGATTGCACGACTTCATCTTGATCGAGCAAAGGCAAGGCCTGCTTGCGCTGCCGTTGTTTACCACGCATAGTGACCAGCAACACACCCAGAATGATGACGAGACCACCTAGCAGTTCACCGACGGTAGGAACCTCGCGTAGCCAGACCCAGGCGATCAGCAACGACAGGATTGGTATGATATTCAAGAAGCTTGTGGCGATAGCGGCTGGCAAGGCTGAAAGGGTGATGGCCCAGGTAGCATTCGCAATGGCGGCAGGAAAGATAGCCATATAGAAGATTGCGACAGTCGATTGCAGCGAGGCATGTGGCAGCTCTTGTATGAGTTGCGGCGCGAAGACAAGCATAAAGAATGTAGCGGTCCAGATTGTGTAAGCAGATAACTCGAGACTACTATATTTTTTCAGATAGTTCTTCTGGAAGATAAAATAGATACATTCAGAGAATGATGCCAGCAAGACTAAAAGCGAGCCAGGGGTAAAGCTAAAGCCGCTGCTATTGCTAAATGAGATAACAGCGACACCCAGAAAGCTAATCACAATACCCGCCCAGCCCCATATACTCAGACGCTCCTTTAAGAAGGCGCGCGCAAATAAGGCAGTAAAGCAGGGGACAGAGGCAACAAGAAAACTCGCAGTCCCGGCTGAGACGCTCTGTTCCCCAAAGGTAAGACCGGCCTGATAGACAGCAATACCGATAAAACCAAGCAGCAAGAAAGCCGGGATATCACGGAGCGCAGGCAAGCGCAAACGCACGATACAGGCGTAAATAATAAGAGCGATAGATGCAATAAGAAAACGTAAGAGGATAAGTGCCCCCGGTGAATAGCTCTCAAGGCCAACGCGAATGCCAGCAAAAGCAGAGGCCCAGAATAATAGTGTCACAGTAAGTGAGGTAATCGTCTGTGCCTGAGCTTTAGGTCGCAGGTTCCCTCGTGCCTTAACATCGTCTGTCATATGAACATGATCCTTCAATTAGATACTTCATCAGCCATAAACAGTATACATTTATCTATCTATCTATTCCTGCCTATGACATTCTAGTCTCAGCAAGCAGACAGCATAGTTTACCTTCTATAATCTCTTATCGGATACTAATCAGGTTGCTGCACAGCAACACTATCTGCTGCTTCGAGCTGGATATCTTTATTGGCAGCCATAGGTTGTGCGAGTATACGAGAGAGAAGAGGGAAGTGCTGCGAATCCTACTCATTCACGATCTGCTGGTAGGATACTACAATAAAGGTTGAGCCCTGAACTCATCAAGCGTGTATGATGATACTATATCATCACTACAGCATCTCAAGTGGCTGTGCACTGGTAGGGGGTGGGAATGCACGATCAAGCTGAGCAAGATCCTGCTCCGTAAGAGCGAGATCGTACGCAGCACGATTCTCCCGGACATGCGCCACCGAGCTCGCTTTAGGAATGACAAACAGATTATCCCGACGGAGCAGCCAGGCAAGGGCAACCTGAGCTGGCGTCGCCTGGTGTCGGCTGGCGATCTCACGTAGAGCAGGGCCGTTGAGCATCCGGCCTTGCTCAATCGGCGAGTAGGCTATAACAGGAATATGGTGCGCACGAGACCAGGGCAGCAGGTCATATTCGACACCACGTCGCGTAAGATTGTAGAGAACTTGATTGGTAGCAACAGTTGAGCCAGAGGGGTGGCGGATAAGTTCCTGCATATCTGCAACAGAAAAATTGCTGACACCCCAATAACGGATCTTCCCTGCCTGTACCAACTCCTCAAAAGCCGCAAGCGTATCTGACAGAGGTGTGCCACCACGCCAGTGCAAGAGATAGAGATCGAGATGATCCGTGCCCAGACGTTGCAGACTGCGCTCACATGCTCGAATGGTACCGTGCCGGGTCGCATTTGATGGCAATACTTTACTGACCAGGAAAACATCATCGCGGCGTCCCGCAATCGCCTCGCCAACGACCTTCTCAGAACCACCATTAGCATACATCTCAGCAGTATCGATCAACGTCATACCAAGATCAAGACCAAGGCGTAGAGCGGCAATCTCATCTGTAAGATGCCGAGCAGCTTCACCCATACCCCATGTACCTTGTCCAAGCACAGGAACCATCTCGCCAGATGGAAGTTGTTGTGTACGAATAGCAGACAAGACAGATCTCCCTCTTTTTTATAAACACACACTTGCAGAAGCTTGATCTCCACATATACGCGACTGTCCCAGATTTATCAAACCAGCGTGTCAATCAGAATTGCGAGGAGTTCTCTTTCTTTGTTGGAGCAGATAGACAAGTGCGAACAACACCAGTCCTACAGCAATGCCCAGTGCGACAATGCTTGGATTCCCTTTCCACTCGACAACATTGGCAAGAAAGGTGACCGCTAATAACACTGTAATAACGCCCGTGATCTTTACCTTGAGATCATCGAAATCATCAATCACCAGCCATGATGGTGTTGGTAGAGTCTCATCAATAAATAATTCATAAAGACCCACTGCCACGATGTAGAGGACCGCCCCCAGCAGAAACAGATCCGTCTCTTCAATACCCCCTACCGCCACATGCTTCACCCCCTCGATATCAAAGGCAGGATGCACGATGAGATCAAATCCCGTATTCACTACGACAATGACGCCATAGATGAGGGCAACTAGTGAAGCCAGTAAAGACCCGATCACAGCAATAAAAATGAGATAACGGCTGCCTGCAATGAGACGTCGCACCATAGAACTCCTCTTTCTTACAACCTGTGCTATCCTTCCTTCATTAAAGAAGTAGTGTGCATAGATTGATAACGCGATCAATGGTACGCTGGCTACTCAACATCACCAACCGCAGAAAGTGACACAGAGTTGGATGGCTCCAGATCAAGCCCATTATACACCAAAAGCATTATACGCCCCTATGGACAATTATCAGGAGACGCCACATATAAGTGAAGACCACTCAGTTATCTTTGCGACGTGAGTGGTCTTCAGATATGCTTTAGCCATTTCATCGTACAGTGTCCAGTTCCGCACTGTAGAGAAACGGCGTCTGGTAGCGCTGCCCTGGGTATACCAGGTAATCATCGCGACAAAATAAAGAGTACGTTCCCCCTGGCGAAATAGAGGGAACGTACTACCAACATGAGATGCAATTTGTATGCGACGTAAGGGGAATGATCAGGGAACGTTGATATAGGCCGTTTGTGCCAGTTGATTATTCCACCATAGCTCAACTTTTAAAGGCGCATACTGAGGGATCACCACCCCCAATTCATTAGAATACGTTTTATTGACATTAGACGGTACCAGCACAGACATAAACGCTGGCTGTGTCGACCCTGCGTGATAGTTGGGGTAGATCTTTTGATAGATATGACCATTTTGTCCTACGCTATTCACTGTATAGGTCAAATGAACTATCTGACCATTTTTCAAAGTCTTGCTTGTAAAAATTTGTTGCGTGGTATGAGGAAAAAGGATGTCTGACTTCCCTGTAGCTGACTTCCCTGTATTCGAATAAAGACTTACTGTTGCCGTCAGCGAAGTAATAATATTTGCAGCCGGTCCTGCTACGATACGGGTCGAAGATGCAACCTGAGATGTTGAGGTAGTAGCATGCGTTGCAGCTGTCTTTGTCGATGACATATGGCTGCGCTGATAGGCCGTTATAGAAAAAATCATGCTCGTTACGATGAGCGCAGCCACCAATCCTAAAGCCACAGTTGACAGGCGTTTTAAAATTGGCCGCTGTTTACGAGTGTTTTCGGTACTTAATTGACCCTGCATATAAGTTATTCCTCTTTGTTTTTGATAGTGTCGTACTGAGAAAGTCTTTTGCTGTGTTGATGTTGGCATCTGCTGAGAGAGACGTTTCCAGGCGCGATCCAGTACCTGTGACTCCTCCAGATAGAGATCACTCATTTCATGAATAAAGCGAACGTTTGCCTGCGCTGCTATCTCTTCTGGATCGTGTATCTGCAAAAACTGATCAATATCTGCATCGACATTTTCGGGATGAAACTGCCTATCATGCGTATCCATTAATCCTGTTCCTCCTGCTTTTTGTAGCGCAAACGTAATTTATTCAAGGTACGAGACAATATAGCACGAATAGCGGGTGCCTTTTTATTGAGCCTCGTAGCAATTTCACCAGAATGCAAACCATAGGCGAAACGCAGTCGTAGTACCTCCTGTTGTAAAGCATCGAGCGTCCCAATATGAGCCATCAGACTGCTATGGTTTTCTTTACGCAATATAAATAGTTCTGGCTGGTGAGCGATATCATCGACCATCAGGACATCGGCAACAGCATCGATTGATGCGCTGCTGGTTCGCTGCTGCTGGAGACGATAATGATCAGCCAATTTATTGCGTGCAACGCGCAACAACCATGCTTGTTGTTCAGTGAAACCCAGTTTTTGCACGGTAAGATTTTGGAAGGAGGCCTGAAAGACCTCAATCATGAGATCCTCCGCATCTTCCTTAAGTGTCAAACGCGCATTAAGATAGCGCAGAACAGTCAATGCATGCTTCTGATAGAAAAGATCAAAATCTATACCCTCATTCAGAGACGAGTTATGTGGTTGATGCATCCTAGCTTCCTTCATAGTTCCTTGAGATCTCACTTGTTTAATCGGGTTCTCGTCTCCAAGTGTGACAGTTTTCTGTGGAAGTTCCCAAATTGATAGTGCAGCCCGAGAGGCATGCTAAGTTCGAGGCATTGCATAAAGATGGAATGGAGGTGTGTCTTGCCAGTAAGAGGACAATGTGGACAAACAGAAACAGTGGTGCGCCGTCTCTCCTCATGAACGTATACATTCTAGATAAGCAAGTGAACTTCATCGAGAATGTATACAGATTATTCGCTGATCAATACACCAACAGATCAGCAGCAGTCATCTTCACCAGCACAGTCGCACGCCTCACCTGTGCGTGCCTCATGTAATGCCTCACGCCCCTCGCGCACCAGAAAGTACACGAGCGCAAGAGCTGCCAGCGGATCAGCCCACCACCAGCCGAAGAAGTGATTGAGGAGCAGGCCAGCAAGGAGAGTGAACGCCATATAGGCACAGGTCACACTACACGCAGCATCCGCTTTAAGGGCAGCGCTCCCGATCCGTTTAGCGACCCTCAGCTTGCCCTGCCAGAGTAGAGGCATGATGATCGCAGCCGCAAGAGCCAGCCCTACACCCCACCAGGACGCCTGGGGATGGATACCGGCAAAAAGAGTCCAGACACTATCAGCAATAATATAGCAGGCCAGCGCGAACAGACCAATAGCCGTCACCCAGGATGCTCGATGTTCAGCGCTTTCGACTCGTTCCTCTGATCTTCCGTACCTTTCGACCAGCAGCCGCCACAGCAGGATACCGCCAGCGATCAGTTCAATAATGCTATCGATACCAAAACCTTCCAGGGATACGCTTCTGCTAAGAAAGCCGGTCGTGAGTGCGATAGCAGCCTCAATAACCATCCAGACAATAGTCACGATCTCGATACCAATCCCCAAATGGATCAGGTTACGTCGGGAAGGTGTCGGTGAGGAAGAGGTCTGTATTACAGGAAGTGAGCGAGCCATTAGCAGCAATCCTTCTTCTCTGCATAACGAGAACAAGCAGAGACACCATGAGCAACATCAGTTAATAATTCCTCAGAAAGAGTCAGCAGGTCCGCCACCCGTAGATCACTTAAAGAATAGCGCACATACCGGCCCTGCTGTTCACATACCAGCAGGTTACAGTCAAGGAGACAACGCAGATGGTTGGACGTATTAGATTGCGTCAAGCCCGTACGTTCCACCAGCTCGGAGACCGTCAGAGGGCCTGTCCGTAACGCATTAAGTAAACTCAGCCTTGAAAGATCAGAGAAGCCCCGAAACAATTTAGCCTGAAGCGCAAGGGTCGATGAAAGAGTCGCAACTGCCATTTCTTCCTCCATACGTTATCATATCAGCAAGTACTGATACGATAACATAGAGAGAAGTCAGTGTCAATGCTCTAAAAACCTCCTATTTTGACAACGGTGAATTTATGAATGTAAGATGAAAGCATACAATTAACTATATTTACTTCTATCAAATAATTGGTTCCTGCACCAACGCAGAGAACGGCCCATTATATGAGGTAAGCAAGAAGCACATGAATATTACTATCTATCACTATACAGCCTTTTCGTCTCTACCCGAGAAAGGGAATTCAGCAGCTATCATTTTTGATACAGACAGGCTGACGGATAGCCAGATGCAGTCCATCGCCCAGATGATTGGCTTCAACGAAACAACGTTTGTATGTCAATCCTCGTCTGCTGATCTCAGATTACGTTTTTTCACGCCCGGGCATGAGATGGCTCTCTGCGGTCATGCTACAATGGCGACAGGCGTTGCATTACACGACCATAATCGTCTTCAGCAGCAAGATTTTCCTGTCTCGCTCAACATAGAGACACAGGCTGGCTGCTTACCGATCATAGTAAACAAGAATGGTGAGCAGGTAATGGTTACAATGAGACAGCTCCCCGCTCGGTTCGTACCATTTGAAGGCTCACTACCCGAAGTGGCAGATGTCCTGGGGCTACGCGAAGATGAAATAGATGCACGTTATCCACTGGTGTATGGCAATACAGGCATCTGGACATTGCTGATCCCCATCCGATCTCTTGAGTCCTTCAGCAGAATGGAGCCTGAAAACAAGCGATTTCCAGCACTACTACAGCACTATTCACACGCTTCGGTACATCCTTTTTGCCTGGAGACCTACGATCCCCTGGCTCAGTTGCATGGCCGTCATTTTTCATCTCCATTCTCTGGCACAAGAGAAGATGCAGTGACGGGGACAGCATCAGGAGCAATGGGGGCCTATTATATAGAATATATACAACGAAGCAATGCGGCGCATCTTCTTATCGAACAGGGTTTTGAGATCGAGCGAGATGGACGGGTGAACGTGGACGTAGAACGTACCCCATCATCCATTGAAGTAAAGATTGCAGGCACAGCTACTTTTGTCAAAGCCTGGCAGATAGAAATTGAATAGAGTACTGGCGTTGATATGATGCAACAATTTATACACTTATTTTATTCTACGAGGAAGCGAAACGATTAAAAAGTTGATATTTCAAACAAAACATCGTGCCATCTTCCCTATTATCAAAAATAAAGAAGATGACACATAGTACAGCGATAGATTATCATTTACGAATATTAGACAGCAAAAGCTGCGCGTACATTGCGATCAGCAAACAGGTAAATCAGGATAACAAGAGCAACGACCAGACTGGCAATAGCAGTACTGTTGTGTGCTCCGAGCCAGCTATACAGATCGTTCAGAAGGTTGATTACCTCAACAATAACGGCGGTCCAAAAAGCCCAGCGCTTAAGTGTCCACAATCCCCAGCCTACAACGATATTTGCGATAGCAAGGATAGCACCAATAATGAGAGCAATCGTTACAGCCGCTGAAACCGCTCCACCATTAACAGCGCTCAAAGCGACTATACCAAGAATGGCAGCTAAAAGTGCTAAGACACCAAAAACAATCAGAATAATGGATAAGATCGAGATTCCAAGGGGGCGTTGACGATTTGTTGCCTGCATACCGTTCCTCCATGAAGTAGGTGATATAACGACCAGAAAACCACTAAAAATGTCTTCCAATTATTATACTCTTGAGGTCAACCAAAAGATTCATTAAAAGCATACTAGTTTTTAGGTAGTACATCTACTAGATAATGCTAAATTAGCAACATTGTCAAAATTGTATAATAGCCGCGTTTCTTCGTTATCTTTATCAAGTACACAAAAATTCATGAGAAGGAGCGAACTATAACAGGCTTATGCGTAACATCTCCACCTTCGCTGAAAATACCAGCGATTTCGACAACCAGGAAATCCACGTTACCCCAAATGTTGACGTAATGGGTAGTCGTGTTGTTGCTGCCTGGCTCGATTTTATGCCCCTCAGTGTCCTGCTCTGGCTCGTGGACACCACCTTTGGCATCAACCACTATCTGTCATCACTGCCTACTCTCTCCGGCATCCCTTATACTTCAAGTCTCACTATTGCAGTACCCGGACTCTACCTGCTGATGATCGTCTACTATACCGTGCAGGAAGCGCTTTTTGGTGCGACCTTTGGCAAGTTTATTATGGGCTTAAGAGTCGTACAGAATGATGGTAGCCCTGTCACCTTCATAGGCGCGCTCGTACGCAATGTTGTACGCCCTATTGATGCTACCTCTGGCTACCTACTGGGATGGCTAATCGCCCTTTGGTCCTCGCGCCATCGTCGTCTTGGCGATCATCTGGCTGGTACTCTGGTCGTAAGCAAGGACTCAGTACTCGTAGCCGCGCAGCCGCGCTCATATTTCTGGCTGCGCCTGGGCACCCTCACATTCTTGTGCGCCTGCTTAGTAACATTCTGTCTGGGCTTCGACTATTACGGTCGACCGCCTCTAGTCATCCAGGGACTGACCAACGCTAACGCACCTTCGCCAATCTTCACAGATCGTGGCACCATTACAGATCTGACCCAGCACCAAACGCTAGCAAAGGACAACACCGTCACCTATGCTGTCACATTTACAGCGCTTAATCACGGCACACGGTCGCAATGCCAGGGCAATATTACGCTCACATGGACCGGCTTTCCCAATGGCTGGTCAGGTGCCTCTGGTGAGACTACGTGCAATCCCGCATGAGCACTGTTTTTATGCTGATACAGGCATACGTGCCTGGCGTACGTGCGAATCCAGCATAAAGCCAGTAGCGACCAGGGCCATTATCAGGCTGCCTGCAATTACAGTGACTGCGCTATTCTGGTACTGCAAAAGGAGTCCAGTGAGTATCTGCCCGATAGGATTACTGATGCCGATGAAGACGCGCGGGAAGGCGTTAAGTGCACCTGCAATAGCTGCGGACAGCGGTGAGCCAGTTATGGCGAGGAGCAGGAATGGAAAAGCTAGTTGCGAGATGCCGCCGCCGATACTGGAGATAGCCTGCCCACCCCATAGCAATAGCCGTACAAGCCGACAAAGCTAGAGATTCAGGCAATAAACAAGACATGTAAAAGGGAACACATTGGAATGTTCCCTTTCGTATGCTCTAGCAGGTAATTTGAATGCTTATCTGGCAGAACGTTCGAGCGCAAAAATGGGAATTTCACGTGCAGTATTCCGTTGATACTCGGCGTAAGGAGGAAATACTTGCGCGGCCCTCGCGAATGCTTTTTCCCGCTCACTACCAGTAAGTACCCTTGCATGAGCAGCAAACTGCTCGGTACCTGTCTCAACAGTCACGTCAGGATGAGCCAACAGATTGTGATACCACAGAGGATTCTTCGGACTGCCCCCTTTAGAAGCTACAGCCAATACACGATCACCATCAGGAACGTACATCAATGGGTATATGCGAGGCTGATTAGTTTTGGCACCCAGGGTTGTCATAAGGATCAACGGTGCCCAGCCTTCTACCTTACCACCATGTGTACGGAACTCCTTAACTACTTTTTTGTTTTGTTCTATAAATTCATCTTCTGTCATGTATGGTAACTCCCTCTCTGTAATTTCAACACAAAGAACGTGTGTATTCAAAGCAACACTTTTAGTCTAACACGTTGACAAAAGGCTCCACGTGACACTCCAGATGAGCCGCAAGATCGGCACATTTTGAAAATCTTGCGTACATGGTTCGCAAAGTCATACATTGCGCTTGTTGCAATCGATGTAGGAGAAAGAGGACTATACCACAAACGCAATACTTTTCCTCTATTTGCGTCTCTCTAGCATACGCTTATTTTGCAGCAAGATAAACCTTTTGAAAGAAAATAGATGAGGGAGCGTTTATGTGGCGATTACTTTTTTCCACGCTGCGGCGACAACGTGGAAACACGCTGTTGGCTGGCGGCGGTTTCTTACTAGCGGCCTGTACGCTTATTCTGCTCACAGCGACAACGCAAAGTACAGTCCTACGAGCAAATCAGATTATCAGCCAGAACTGGCAACCAAGCTACGATCTCGTAGTATTACCAGCCGGGGCAAAGATACCCCAGGGAAACTCGCTGCCAGCCGATTTCATCGCCGGCAATGGCAGTGGTATCAGCATGCAACAGTACAAGAGCATCCAGCAACTAGCAGGTGTCGAAGTTGCAGCACCCGTTGCCTATCTGGGCTATGTGCAGATCCCTTCACCAGTAATGAGCTTCACACCTGATCGTCTACCATCTGGCTATTATCAAGCGGATTGGACGCTCAGCGCATCGAACGGGAAACAAACCATTACAGAGCGACACGAAAGCTTTGTTTATGAAGTAAAGGCATCCTGCCCCGATAACAACGATCCAACGCATATAAATACGTTGGAGAAAGCAGGTATTCAACCATCTTACGAATATATCTCCGAATGTGGCTTCGACGGAGGTGGGACACCACAAACTTTCCAGAGTATTGATACAGGTCCTTTTCTTCTCACAGCCATTGACCCTACAGCAGAAGATCAGTTGGTACACCTCGACCAACATATTACCAACGGTCGTATGCTTACTGAACAGGATACTGTGCAGAACAACACACCAAGTCTGGGCCAGGTACCTACATATAGTGTCCCGCTACTTTTACAACAGCAGTTACAAGGACAGACTACCTTACATGTCACCTTTAAACGCTTGACGTCACAACTCATTGACCCTCAGCAGGTGCTAGACCGGGGTGGTGCTTCCTACCTTACCCATCTCCCTGGGCAGCAAACGATCCTTTCTCAAAATGCTCCGACGATCCAAAATAGCCTTATCAAATTTAGCAACCTGGGGGATATATCTGCGTTATATTGGAATGGAAATTCATGGCAATCTTCATTTGAATTACAAGGATTTAATAGCATTTCATTCCTCTACCAGCCTTCGGGTCTTACTTATCAACCTACGACAGCCCCTGACGGTCAGCACAGCACAGCCTATAAACTAGTTCCGAGTACCACACAACATCTACCAGCAGCATCAAAGGTATTACAAGCCCCAGAGCTAATACCCTCCAATCAACAAGGACCAGAGGTGGCATTCCGGAATCTTGCACCACTGAATGTCGCTAAAACAGCGAAACCACCCTATACAAATGCCGACTATGAAACACGATTTGTTGGTCAGTTTACCAATACTTCAATCTCTAATCAATTCAATAATCCACTGAACTGGTTGCCCGAGACAACGTATGCGTCACAACCGGCTCAACTGCTCTACGATGCGCAAGGAAACCCGGTACCTGCCACGTCTCTCTATCCAACGACAAATCCTGCTGGCTTTCTGCTCCAGCCGCCGGTCGCGCTGACTACACTGGATGCCGCACAGCACATTATGGGCAACAATAGTATCAGTGTGATTCGTGTACGCGTGGCTGGCGTGAGTACTGCGAGCAAGGCCAGTTGGAATAAGGTCGCTCAGGTTGCACAGCAGATACGGCAAAGTACGGGGCTACAGGTGCTGGTGACGCTCGGCTCTTCGCCCAAACCTACGCTGGTCTATGTGCCAGGACTGAACAAAGGACAGGATGGCTCAACACGAACGATTGCTCCGCTCGGCTGGATACAGGACTCCTGGATCTATGTTGGGGCGGCCGTTATCTATCTCGCTCAACTGGGTTCAACGCGACTGCTGTTTTTAGGCGCGATCTTGCTTGTCTGTCTGGGCTACCTGATCGTGACCTTTAGTACGCTGGCAACTACGCAACGCAAAGAATTCGCGGTCCTCAGCGCGTTAGGCTGGCGACCCTGGCAACCTATTCGCATGTTTCTAGGACAGGTACTGTTGCTCGCGCTGGGTGGCGGCTGTGCCGGTATTGGGATAGCCTTACTGCTGGCAGTGCTCTTTGGTGCTACCCCCATTGCCATTGTCGTCATCTGGACGCTGCCCGCGATACTACTACTCGCGCTACTAAGCGTGCTGTATCCACTCTGGCATATCTGGCGTATAAAACCGGCTGAAGCGCTACGTGCTGGAGCCGCTATTCCCGCTGAAGGTGCTGTCGGAAAACGCCTCCACCTCACAACACTGCTGCCACCATTAGTGCTGCTTTCACTGAGCAACCTCACGCGCCTGCGTATACGTGCAGCTATCGCCATTGGCAGCATTTTTTGTTCCGCACTACTCCTGACCATTTTGTTTAGCGGCCTGCTTGCTTTCCGCCAGACATTGCAGGGAACACTGCTCGGCAATGATATACTGTTACAGACACAAATACCACAGATCGCCGGAGCCGTCTTTGCAGTGCTCTTGAGCTTTATGAGCGTGGCTAACCTCTTGCTGCTACAAGTACGCGAACGCCAGCAAGAGATCGGGCTTTTACGAGCAGTAGGCTGGCGACCGGTCTTTATCCAGAGAATGTTTATTCAGGAGGGTTTACTGCTCGCTATATGCGGTGCCATACCGGGTGTCCTCGTTGCTCTCTACGTATTGCTTGAGCAGCACACAGCTCAGGGCGCGCTTCCTACACCACTCATTGCACTTGGAGCTATGGCAGGCATGGTGGTCATAGGAGGACTGGCAACTATCCCTGCTCTGCGCATGTCAGAAAGGGTACAGGTAGTTGATGTGCTACGTGCTGAGTGACACACGTAAAATGATGAGTGTGAGCAACTGATGATAAAGGGGCAGAAAGATCAGAAGGAACAGTATATCTTCTTCAATACATTGTATCAACACTATTACCCACGTGTGCTCGCCTATGTGAGCTTTCGCGTGGGGAGTATGGAGAATGCGGAAGATATCACCTCGCTGGTATTTGAACGCGCACTGACACATATTGCGAAGCTACAGATACCAGAGGCGGCGGCGGCGTGGCTTTTTCGGATTGCACAGAACTGTGTCCATGATTATTTTCGGCACCAGCGACCAGAAATATCACTGGAAGCGTTCGCTGGCAGAGAACCTGCACAGACGCTCTCACTCGAAGAACGCGTGCTGGCGGAAGAGGAACGCCGCCTCTTACTGGCCCATGTCAGACATTTGTCTGAACGCGAACGGGAAATTATTGGATTGAAGTTTGTAGCGCATCTCACAAATAGACAGATTGCACGCGTGCTAAACATGCCAGAAGGAACGATCGGTTCACTCCTCTATCGTACGCTTGGAAAACTGCGCGATGCTCTCCGCGCAGGGGAGACACAGCATGAGTGAACATGGAGAACAGAACGAACAGAGCAAACAGAACGATAACTATAACTATAACGCTGCATGGTTTGAAAAGCTAGATGCTATCGTGACAGGTGAAAGCACTCCTACCGCTGAAGATGACGAACTGCTCCATCTGGCAGCAAAACTGTCTGATGCATTGACACCACTGAGTCACAGTACCACAGCATCTGAGCAGGACCTTCGTGCAGCATACACACACCAACATATCTATAACGGCATCCCAGGACAACCCAGGCGAAAGTCATGGCTCTATGGTATAACGACGCTGGTCGCGGTCCTTTTCGTCTTTTTTACAATGGTTGCAGCCTGTCCAGCCAGTCCACAAATTTCAGTCGCGACCCTGAATGC
This sequence comes from Ktedonobacteria bacterium brp13, assembly GCA_015099395.1. Classification (GTDB taxonomy): domain Bacteria; phylum Chloroflexota; class Ktedonobacteria; order Ktedonobacterales; family Ktedonobacteraceae; genus Dictyobacter. The sequence goes on from AP024096.1 coordinate 380,941, forward strand.
AGGGAAACAGCTCTGGCAGGACGCAACCTCGTTTGAGCAGATCGACGCATCATCAGTAGCGCTCCTCTCCGTCAAAAACGCGGGAGTACGTCCTTTGCTGCCCCAAAAATTACCGGTCGGCACGCAAGCGATCGAATTCGGCATCATTACAGATACAGCCAACGCACAGATGCTCATTGCTTTCGCAGCCGACTATCGCATAGCGGGACAAGATATATCCATCTATGAGCAACCAGCTAACCTTGTTTTCCCATCTTCTGTTGCCCGGCATATCGCCATCGGCACCAACCAGGGACAGCTATTTCAAAATAACGCTGGCAATAGTGTCATTCAATGGTATCAAGATGGCATGACCTGTCAGATAGCAAGTGTCCTCCCTCTCAATGAACTACTAGCGATAGCCCACCAGTTTCACACACTCACAAATTGGGACCTTATTGCGTAGGAAGAAAAGAAAAGGAAAAACACATGGAACAGGCACAAGATTCAACGACGAAACAAGATTCAACGACGAAACAAGAGATCATCCAGAAAAACGGCCCGATTTTGCGCGTAAAAGATATGAGCAAAACGTATAAGACGCCCACTGGAAGTGTCAGTGTCCTCCAACATGTCAATTTCGAGGTGCAACAAGGAGAATATATCGCAATCACCGGCTCTTCAGGATCGGGCAAAACAACCTTATTAATGCTGCTGGGCGCACTGGATACACCCGATAACGGAGAGATCTGGCTGGATACGACCGCAGTACATACGTTACGCGGAGTTGCCGCCGCAGACTTTCGCCGCGAGAAAGTAGGCTTCGTCTTTCAACTATTTTACCTGCTACCTACCATGACGGCACTAGAAAATGTCATGGCGCCTCTGCTTCCTTATAGCCGCAAACTTGACTTTAACTTAAAGAAGCGTGCACAAGTATTGCTAGAACGTGTAGGACTGGGAGATCGGCTTGACCATCCACCAACACGTCTATCGGGCGGCGAACAACAACGAGTAGCGATTGCACGTGCGCTCATCAATCAACCACGGGTACTGCTTGCCGACGAACCAACAGGTAACCTTGATCCCAAAACAGGTACCGAAGTGCTACATGTGCTACGAGAACTTCAGGAGAGCGGCAATCAAACGCTGATCATAGTAACACATGACCCTGAGATCGCCCGTACCGCTGATCGGCATATTCAAGTACAGCAGTGACGGCCATCAACGTTTCTAGCATCCTTACGTATCAACAATGTGGGGCGTCGCTATGGTCCCCCATTACCGACGATAACTGAGTGAAAGGTATGCCTGAGTCATGAAAGCTATTGGAGTTTACAAATCTCTGCCCATTACAGATCCACAAAGTCTCGTTGATATCGAAATAGAGCGACCCGTCCCATCCAGACGGGATCTGCTCGTTCAGGTGAAGGCATTATCAGTAAATCCTGTCGATACAAAGGTACGAGCCTCTATCCATGAAGGAGATAATACACCGCGTATACTTGGCTGGGATGCGGCCGGTGTTGTTGTGCAGGCGGGACCGGAATGCACTCAGTTTAAACCAGGTGACGAAGTGTACTATGCAGGGAGTATCCAGCGTGCAGGCTGTAACAGTGAATTTCATGTTGTTGATGAGCGCATCGTTGGTCGCAAGCCACGCAATCTCACGTTCGCCGAAGCCGCCGCACTCCCTCTGACATCGATCACCACCTGGGAAGGATTGTTCGACCGCCTTGAAATATCAGAGCAACCTGCTGATAATCAGGGGAAGACTATTCTGGTTGTCGGTGCAGCCGGCGGCGTTGGCTCTATTCTCACCCAGCTCGCACATTGGGCAGGGCTTACCGTCATCGGCACAGCCTCACGCCCTGAAACAATCGCATGGACGAAAAAGCTGGGCAGTACCTATACCATTAACCACCACCAACCGTGGCAGCCACAGCTCGATAAGCTAGCAGTAGGAGACATCGACTACATCTTCTGTCTGAACAGTACTGCTACCCATTGGGACGCCATGGTTGAAGCTATTGCGCCACAGGGCAAAATCTGCTCCATCGTCGAGACTGATAAGCCTATCAATCTGAGTGCATTGCAACACAAGAGTGTAACCTTCGTTTGGGAGTTCATGTTTACACGCTCGATGTACCATACCAAAGATATGGAGCGTCAACAGTATCTGCTCAACAAATTGGCAGGGCTCATCGAGGAACAAAAGATCAAAACAACACTGACCGAACTCCTGAATGTGATCAATGCCGCCAATCTGCGCAAGATTCATCAAAAACTTGAACAGGGCACTGCCATTGGCAAACTGGTGGCGGAGAACTTCCCTGCAAGATAGAATCTGATACATCTGAAACAACCCGTTCCCATACTCAGGGATGGGAACGGGAACAGGTCTGAAAGATATTTGCATTTAATTATACAGAGTCACTCAAGTTGAATAGAGAACTGAATTATAAAAACATAACTTATAAAGCAAATACATAGCGAGGGATATTTGAGCTATAGCTAGCGCATTTGGGATTGGCAATAGAGCAATAGATATTTACTATAGAATATATGCATGATGCGTATAGAAAGATGGAGTAAATAATTTTATGAGTTTTTTGACATGGCTGTTCGGGAAACAAAGTAAGAATGCAGCTGATTCAATTCAAGTTGCTGATCCGGTATTACGTGTAGATAATCTCTATATGTTGCCGCGCCATATGCAAGAGGTAAATCGTCTTGATTTTCAACATTACATGTTGCGCACTGCCTTTCAAGCAAACTATTTAGCTCCTATCAGTAATCCTATTACTGTTTTGGATGTCGCCTGTGGCACTGGACGCTGGATGTTGGATGTAGCTCAGGATTTTCCCTCTGCGAGCATCACTGGTATTGATCTGGCACCACCAGATCCCGCCACAAGTAAGATCTCATTTCCTGCCAGCTGCCGGTTTTTACAGGGCAACATCATCAAAGGCCTGCCCTTTGATGATCAAAGCTTTGATTTTGTCCACCAACGTTTTCTTGTGCTCGCCCTACCACTGCAATACTGGGAAGCTGATATACGTGAACTTGTACGCGTCACACGCTCCGGAGGCTGGCTTGAACTCGTAGAGGCCGATCTCGAATTCCACAACCAGGGGTCTGCCGGCACACGTCTCTACTCATGGATTGAACAGGCCAGTCAGCAGCGCGGTATCGATGTTACAATCGGACGCAAAATTGAAACATTCGCGCGCACCGCAGGTCTGACGCATGTCAGTGAACACAAAGTCGAGATCCCAATGGGCAACTGGGGTGGTCGCATTGGCAGTATGCTCGCAACCGACTTCAGTACTGCCGTGATCGCCATTAAACCCCTGGTGACCTCTACCTTAAAGATCGATAGTCAAGAATATGATTACACCTTGCAGACCTGGTTACAAGAATGCGAACAATTGCACGCAACCTACGACTTTACCATCGTGTACGGACAACGCAGTTAATCCTCGTTAAACAGCACTAATGTCTCTATACCCTGAGAGTATAGAGACGTTACGCTCGGTGTACAAAGCCAGCAGAACGTCTCTGTACGCTGCAATCATATCAACGCTTGTTTGATATTTCTCCTCCTCTTGCGATCCTCAAGGCTGGTGGGTGCTACGGTTATGACCAGAATTGCCGGGTTCTAAAAAACTGTAGTATAATAGAGATTATGCCGTTATGACATTTTTGCTGCGGCTATTATGAGTAGAAAGCCAATATACGTGCAGATACCAGTAACTATACTCAACATTTATAGTAAGAATTCCTATCTGGAAAATGTTTACTTAGAGGATGCTACGACGCTCCTGGTGACGCTTGCGCAGCCGCTTACCCTGCCTTGCCGGAATGATAAGTTGCTGCTGAGCGATCGGACAAGTGGTGAGGTTATTCCGGTTGCGAGTGTTGATACGGCCAATCGCTATCAGGCGGTGGTAGTAAGCAATTTTCAGCATCTCCTGGGTAGCGAGGGAGATTGGAATACGACCGATCCTCTGACACAACTCAAAAAAGTACACTCCAATCTCTATCAATGCACACTTACACTGCCGAAGGGCATCTATAGCTATAAGTTTGCATTCAATGGTGGTTGGCAATGGACACTGCCAGCCAGTAATGTGGAGTTGAATGTGCCAGCGGATCAGACGAAGGTAACCTTTTCGCTGGTTCCCTGCGATCTGACGACCCAGCAGACCGAGGTCTATGACTCTATCAATCAACCTGCGGCGGAGATCCCTGCGTCAAGTGCTGGGATGCAGGCAGATCAGCTCCTGGTGACGCTTTCACAGGCACCGAATGTGACACATACGCTGGAGCTCTCACTGCAAGGCTATCGCAATACGCTGCAAGTTATCGCACGACATGTGCTGGATACAGCAGCCTATACCTACTCCGGTAACGATCTGGGTGTGACACTGACAGCGGAGAGCACAAGTTTCCGACTATGGGCTCCGACGGCGACAGAGGTACAGGTCCTCCTCTTTGAGCATGAGAACGGTCCAGTAACGTTGGAGGAACATCTGCACGCAGACCAGCAGGGGACGTGGTATCTGCTACTACCGAGGTCTCTGGAGAACTGGAGCTACCTCTACCTCGTGACAGTACAGGGTCAGACGCAGACGGCGCTCGATCCCTATGCACGCGCCTGTACACCGAATGCGCTCCGTGGACTGATCGTTGATCTGGCAAAAACCAATCCCGCTGGCTGGGATGAGGATCAGCATCTCTCGCTGCAAGCAGCAGTCGATGCGATCATCTATGAGCTGCACGTACGCGATTTCTCGATCTCTGAGGACTCTGGGATGGTGCACAAAGGCGAGTATCTGGCCTTTACAGAGGATGGGACGCAAGGACCATCTGGGGTCAGTACTGGTCTGGAGCATCTCAAGGAACTGGGGATTACACACGTACAGATTATGCCACCAGCACGTTTCGCGAGCGTCGATGAGACTCGCGTCAACGAGTATAACTGGGGCTACGATCCTTGCAACTATAATATCCCCCAGGGCTCCTACGCCTCAAATCCAGGTGGTAGCGCGCGTATTAATGAGTTTAAGCAGCTTGTACAGAGCCTGCATCACGCAGGACTGGGCGTGACCATCGATGTCGTCTATAACCATACCTTTACCATTCACAGCACCGACTTTGATAAAATCGTGCCGCAATACTACTATCGTACAGACGACAGAGGCAACTATACGAACGGTTCAGGCTGTGGCAATGAGCTGGCGACCGAGCGTCCAATGGTACGTAAGTTCGTGCGCGATTCGGTCAACTATTGGATCAGCGAGTACCATATTGATGGGCTACGCTTCGACTTGATGGCACTCATAGGCACCGAGACGATGGTCGCAATCAGCGAAGACCTACGCGCGATCCATCCCGATATCCTGCTCTATGGCGAGCCCTGGTGTGGTGGTGAGTCTGGCCTCCCCTCCTCACAGCTATTGACCAAGGGACAGCAGCGCGGCCTGCAGATCGGCGTCTTTAATGATGAGATTCGTGGTGCGATCATTGGCAGTGTCTTTGCAAAGGAAGAGCAAGGCTTTGCAACCGGCGCTCAGGGACTGGCTGCCGCTATCAAGCAGTCGGTGATTGGGAGTACAAAGACCTTTGCGAATGAACCAGGTGAGGTGGTCAACTACACCAGCAGTCATGATAACTTTACGCTCTGGGATAAGATCGCGCAGAGCAATGCCCAGAACAGCGAGGATCAGCGCATCAGGATGGATGAACTGGCGCAAGCTATCGTGCTGACATCGCAGGGTATTCCTTTTATCCAGGGTGGCGAGGACTTCCTACGGACAAAAGGTGGCAATGATAATAGCTATAACGCAGGTGATAGCGTCAATCAGCTTACCTGGGCGCGCAAGGCGACGTATCATGCTGTCTTCCAGTACTACGCCAACCTGATCCATCTACGCAGACAGCATCCTGCATTCCGTCTACGTAACGCACACGAGATCGACCAGCAACTGACCTTTCTGGACAGTCCGCAGAATACGGTCGCCTTCCAGATCGATGGCAAGGCCAGTGGCGATAGCTGGAGCAGCATTCTGGTTATCTACAATCCTAATACTCATACATGTCCATTCACGCTACCAGCCGGCAACTGGACAGTCGTAGGGAAACAGGGAGAGATAGCAGAGCAAGGTCTACAAGAGGTAGAGGGAACGCTCACGCTAGAAGAGATCTCTTGCACCATCCTCCACATATAAAAAGAAGAGCGGAGAGGACCTGATATCACAGATCTTCACTCCGCTCTTTGGATACTCCAAACATTGCTGCCACACATTTCTACCACACATACATTTCTATTATAGGTACGACCGGTATATAAAGTCGTATTATCTCATCTATACTCGTATATTAACCGACCTGAGCATAATCTTCCAGATGATCCAGTTCAGGATCGAGCTCAAGTGCGGTATGGTAATCAACAGCCGCCCGCTCTAAATCGCCAAGCTGTTTGTAGATCAAGCCGCGCTCGTAGTAAGCAATCGCCAGTTTGGGCTGAAGATGAGTCACACGGCTGAAATCTTGTAGCGCCAGTTCATGGCGCTGGAGGGATAGATAGTCATGTCCCCGATTGACATAGGCTTGCACAAAGGTCGGATCACAAAGGATCGCCTGCGAATAATCGGCGATGGCCTTCTCGGACTCTTTAAAAACCACACTATACAGAATACCACGACAATAATAGGCCTCGACATTTCGAGGATCAATCTCAAGTGCCTTACTATAATCCGCCAGAGCCTGCTCATGCTGCTCCAACATTTTATAAGCGATGCCACGACTACAATAAAACTGTGCGCGTTGCGGGTCCAGTTCTAGAGCGGCACTATAATCGGCGACCATCTGCGCGTAATTCTCCAACTTCCGATATGCATCGGCCCGCTGGCGATACAGATCGATCAATTGATCCTCGCTCTGAGCCCGCTGACCATAGAGTTCAATCGCTCTGGTAAACTCATCAATTGCATTTTGATACGCATGGAGATAAAAATAGAGGGCACCTTGCATACGCCGCACCACCGCAATATCGGCATCCATCATTGTTTCTTGCATAGCATCAGTGGCATCATCCTGGATGCTCGGGAGATCATAAATCTTGCCCGAAACATACGCATCAGTATGATGATAACCTTTCTGTCTTTAAGCAGACATAGGAAGCAACCTTACGTCGCCCAACAATGCGACGTCAAAGTGCAAACGGTATTGGATACATGGGTAACTATACATGACAAATACGATTCATCACAACTTACTGTGCTCAATCGGCATTTGATATCCCCTAAAATAGCTATGGGGTGGTTGCTTTCTCAAGGAAGGTGAGGTAGGTAAGCGCCGAAGAGCGCGAGTTACCGCACATCTCTTCAGAGGGACGTAACAGGCTACAGACAGCCGGACGCGAAGGATGGCCAAAGAGCTTGCAGCGATTATCTTCTGTTAACTGGACACAGCGAACGCCAGCCGGTTTCCCATCTGGCATACCAGGGATAGCCGAAGTTATAGATGGGGCGATACAGCAAGCGCCACACCCAACACGACATTGCATAGACTTGTTCCTCACTATCAGTCACTATCAGTCATATTAGTCATACTCAGTCACAAAAAATTCACAAATATAGCGATAGAGTCACAATAGTCATACAAAGGTAATTTGAGTACAGTATTACTCTAGTTTGCACGCATGACTCCAAAGACATTTGTGCTAGACTACAGAAGCAGAACATTTATCTCCCCACTCGCATCTTCACCGGAGAACACGCAAGGAGTAGCGGGATCAGTAAATAGACACGAAGAAATATAAAGAATTTAGGTGTTACTACAATGGTTCAGACGATACTATATATTATTCGTCATGGTCAAACAATATGGAATGCGGAACATAGGATGCAAGGTTTTGGAGATTCGCCACTGACTGAGCTCGGTAATCTCCAGGCTATCTGGGCACGCGACGCTTTTCACTCTCAAGATTTTGCAGCCATCTATTCGAGCGTGAGTATGCGTGCGCTCCATACTGCTGAGATTATTCGGGGGAGCCGGCAGCAACCAATTACGACCTATGCTGATCTGCGTGAACTCTCTATGGGCAGTTGGGAGGGCCGTACAACGGAAGAGATCAAACAAGAAAATCCCGAGGCATACAATCTCTTCTGGCATCAACCACATATATATACACCTGACAATGGTGGCGAGACATTCGCGGAGCTACAACAACGCGTGGTGGCTTTAACAGAACAACTCATTGAGCACCACCCCGATCAATCTATCTTGATCGTCACACATACGCTCACGATCAAAACACTCCTATCTTACTTTCTGCAGCAGCCGCTAGATCAACTCTCGAAGGCACCAATCTTATATCCCGCCTCACTCAGTAAGGTTATCGTTACTGATGGGCAGGCGCAGGTGGCTGCTTATGGTGATACGTCCTTCCATCAATTCTTGCCATCCGTGCCTTTTACGCAAGAGAAGCGTAAAGAGCCCCCCTCTTCTTAAAGATTAGTAGGATCAGCGGGTGGTGGCAGCTTTTGTGGCTTTCACATCTTTTGCATCTCTTGGACCTCGCTGTTGACGCTGTACTCGACGTTCAGCCGCTTGCTGCGCCTCGTTCTCGTCCATCTCGCGGACACGGAAAAGATCGTCCGGTGTACTTAATCGGTCTGGGAACAGGACGCCATCCAGATGATCAATCTCATGTTGTAGAATACGTGCAAACCAGCCCTCTGCGTTGACGCGCATATTTTTGCCACGTACATCCTGACCCTTGACGACGATCTTTTCTGCCCGACTCACATTCTCGCCAGCATAGCCAGGAATACTCAGGCACGCCTCTGTACCGAGCACTGCCCCCTCGGCTTTGACGATCTCCGGATTAAACATTGCAAATTTATGTTCATCATCATCAACAACAAAGAGCCGGATCGACTGCCCGATCTGCGGCGCGGCCAATCCAGCTCCGTCGTTGGCGTATAATGTCTCGAACATATCGTCGACCAGTCGCTTGAGCGATGCATCGAAATGATGAACCTTTCTGGCCTTCTGACGCAAGACCGGGTTATTATCGTCCGTTGTCACTATCTTCCGTTGTGCCATCTCTCCACAATCCTTCTATCACTCTCTATCTATTCATGCCGTTCTACATATGCTAGCAGTAGATAGAATACCAACACCTGTACAACCGCTCCTGCTAGTTTTAAGTTGTAGCAATTTACACCTATCCTATCATATCCGCCCAACCACGGCAAACGCTAAGCCACGGTCAAGCAAAGCCTGTACACTCATTATGCTGTCTTCTGTATTTTTATATCGCTATTCATCTATAAAGCTAGAAGGGGATAACTACATCTCGTAGATGTCCAGTTCAGCGAGCAGATGACGCAGATGAGCCAGGCCCAGACGCATACGGGCTTTCACGGTGCCAAGTGGCAGTTGATACTCTCTAGCGATCTCAGTATGTGACCAGCCTTGAAAATACGCCAGTTCGATGACAATACGCTGCTCCATGGAGAGACGCGTGAGCGCCTGCCGTACATACGCACCCTGAACATTGCGCCAGGTCTCATCCCAGGCATCAGCACACCAAAACGTATCTGAATGTTCTAATTCATCGAAGGAGACGTTACCAGCGAGCGAACGCATCTGCACCTGACGCAGATAGTCGATAGTGCGATGATGGATAATCGAGAAGAGCCATGTCCGCACACTCCCGCCCTGCACGCTATAAGAGCCTGCACTATGCCAGACAGCCAGAAAAGTCTCTTGCAGCAGATCCTCTGCAAGCTGCACGTCTGTGACTATACGATATGCAAGACTGTACATCATCTGGTGATAGCGATCGTACAGTTGTGCCAGTGCATCAATCTCTGATATTCCGTAGCGCTTACACAGATCATCTGTCTGCGTCTCAAAAGATCGCCTATCAGTATCTCCAGTGTTCCTTGCTACACGATATGCCTTGTGAGCCGAGCGTCTCTTCCGGCTTGTCGCCCCTTGCTCGACATCTTTGAGGGAATGCTGCCCGATGACAGAGAGTAAGATATCATCGCTTAACTGAGTTGCGCTCTGCCTCTCATCGGAGGCATTCTTATACTCGCCAAATATACCAGCCATGTGAAGACATACTCCCTCCCCCATCTTGTTCCTCAACAACACATCCCCATTTGTCTCTCTACAGCATGCTCTTTCGCGTGCAGCACCTTTAAGCGCCTTTAAGTGTATTTAAGTGCCTTTGATGGTCTCGCATGCCACTGATAGTTAGAGAAATGATAGCAAATGGATCATTCCCCATTTATACGGCAAGCCGTATTGTGCAAACTACATGCCCTCTACTCCCTAAGCCAAAGGCGTTGGGAGCTACTTTTTTTGATTATGTTGGATGAGCCATTGACATCGGCATTGATCAAACGCCCATCAGCGGCGCGAAACAGGCCACGTTTGATGCGCTGGCTCACCAGGTGCTCCAGATGCCACAGGTGTCATTAACGGTGTCTGCGCAGATACCATTTGGCAGGCGATCACGTTCTGTATCTCAGCCAGCATTCGCTGTTTCACCCGGGGCGATGGAGCCATAGGTGCAACAGCGAGTGGGAGCTGATGTGTGACAGATTGCAGGTGATACGCGAACAGGCTACAGCGTGCACACGAGCGTAGATGACCCTCAACCAGGGTTCGCTCATCGCGTGACAGAGCATACAGCGCATATGCTCCTATCTGCTCTACACACTGCTGGCAATCTATCTGCATGCTTCTACATCCTTCTACGATCCTTCTGCAGTCCTTCTACACGCTTCTGGCACACGATCGATCTACCAGCCCTGACTATACCCAACCCACGAACATACAGCCTAGAAGTAGGTAGACACGTTCTGGTTGTAGAAATCGGACTCCAGGTACTCCAGCAACAACGCGAAGTTTAAGAGCGAGCCGTCATCAGAGAGTTCACTGGCTGGATCAAGACCACCACGCAGGCTGTCAACGAATGGTACAATGCTACGCACGATCGCCAACTGGCTTAGCACAGTATCGAACGAACCACTCTCACAGAGCGGCCTGTGCGATAAGTTCTCCAGAAAACCTGCATGGCGTGCCTCAACGCTCAAGATCGAGCCAGCTGAAAGCAGATAGCCTTTGTTTTGCAGATTCGCCAGGAGCAGCAGGTAAGTACGGGCACTGAGATTCTCGAAGCTCAATGCCAGATCAACGAAATCTTGCACGGTAGGCTGCCATAGACCTTTGAAGGTCGGTCGTGGGCGCGGTGTTATGCCAGCCTGATTCAGGGTATTCACCAAAAATGTGCTATGCGCCTTCTCGTCGGCCTGTATCTCATGAAACGCGTTGGCCGCATCCGACCAGCTCGGCATAGTCAACGGTGACTTTGTCTTTGTGGGTACACCGACTGCGTATGCTGCCTTCGCATTATGTGCTGAGACAGCTTGATTCACCACCATCACACCCAGCGGAGCCGCCAGTGCAGCCCCCATTACCGAACGGCGTAAGAACGAACGGCGCGAAGCAACCGCATGTCCGTCCTGTTCACCGCCCATGGCACCAGATATTTCGTCACGATCAGTATTACGCTGTCTATCAAATTCCATCGTAGAAAACCTCCTCCACATCCCCACCCATCGCAGAGAAAATATATGTTTACTCCCACTGGGGATCATATTATTTTTTCTTGTTTGCCAATAGTGCTGAGAGAACCCTACATTCTCCCGGTCGAGCCTCTTTGACCCTTCTGACAACAAATACGTAAAAAATGCCGCATTGGATCACTTTTTTCTGACCAATTTGCCCAAAGTGCTGAAAATCATAAAAACTATTCTGTCATCGGCTGCTTGCCTCATAGCGTCGTCAAAAACTGGCTGCTATCGATAAACGTATTACACTCTCTCAGAAAAATATTATAAATAATATTTTATATAACGTTAACGATAGGGAAGCCGCATTTTACCAAAAGTCTACCATTTTGACATATAGAATGCGTATTTGAGCTCAAAAAATGTTGATAGCGGTCTACCAAACCTACACAGCGGTCTACCAAACCTACACAGCGGTCTACCAAACCTTGCTAAAAGTATCCCAAAAATTTGGCTTTTCTGGTCTTCATTGGGTCACTAAAAGATCGCCTTCGGGCAAGCTCTCTTTAAAAAGAGAGTATATTTAAGCAATATAAATGATAATAACAATCGATGATTATAAAAAATGCGCTATAATCTACAACGTTAAGCAAGGTAATATCACTTGTCCCCCACTTTGAGGAAAAATGTCGCTTTAGAGACAGAGGGGAGTAAATCGCTAGCAATCACCTGAGAATCTTCACTTCCAACTTCTACATAATAAATAGATATATAATGCAGAATAATAGTAAAGAGCATAATTCGAGGATTTACTCCCCCTGTCTCTGCGACGACATCCCCCCTCAAATAGGGAGGCAGGGGTTTTAGAAAGGTCTCAGACAATTGCTATATCTATTATAGAGGAAAAAATATTAGAGACTATAGCGGTTATAATCCTGTAACATATATCTTGCTAGAAAATATACATTACAGGCTCCATTAACTTCGATTACATTGCTAACTGTGTGTTTGTGCTGCTGTCTCAGGACTCAGTGGCGGATGTGAGCTGGGACCGTCGTATGGATAAGGATTCGGATATGGTCCCGGGTACGGTGGCCACGGATGCGGTCCATACGGCGGGTATGGTGGCCACGGATGCGGTCCATACGGCGGCCCATACGGCGGCCACGGATGCGGTCCATATGGCGGCCACGGATGTGGATCAACCGGCCACGGATGCGGTCCATATGGCGGCCACGGATGTGGATCAACCGGCCACGGATGCGGGTATGGGCCTGGCTCTGGGTACGGTGGGGGGTAGGAGGGTCCTGGTCCTGGATAGGGAGGATATGGCAGGTACCGCTGCATTAGCGGTTGCACTACACTCACCGATGCGGTCGATGCAAGTGTTGACATGTGTCCGTCCGCTCTCGTCATCATCCCGTGGGCAGGATGACTGGAGAGTAGAACTGCGAGACCCAGGCCACTGGTCATCACTACTCTACGCAGCACGCTTTTTAAGCTCATGCGACTTTCCTTTCCTTGGTGTACTTACTTTACTGGATGCGTTTATAAAAAGCATCCCCTGAGTTTTTTGATAGCTTTTTTCTTTACAGAAACTTACAAGTTACGCTCTACTATAAGGAAAGCTTGGCAAGAAGCACTATCAAAAAACGTCAGGGGACAGGATTAATCGTGAAGGATTAGCTTACCAGTGATGACCAAAGCCACCACCGAAGCCGCCGTGCCAGCCGCCAAAGCCACCACCGAAGCCGCCGTGCCAGCCGCCAAAGCCACCGCCAAAGCCACCATGCCAGCCGCCAAAGCCACCGCCCCAGCCGTGACCCCAGCCGCCCCAGCCAACGCCATGACCAAAGCCCCAACCACCAAAGTGGCTCCATGGGAAGCTACCATAGTCGCCACCGAAGGCCCAGTGTCCACCACCGTAGTTCCATGGCCCAACTCCGTAGAAGTAGGGGTTCTCGCCATAAAGGTACGGATTACCGCCTGTAGGGACGTCAAGGATGATCTGACCTGCATCAGAACAGATTGGCCCTGGAATGACCACTCCTTCGCCGAACGATGGCTGCTGGACGATGATAGGCTGTTGATCGCATGCGCCAAAGGAGGTTCCAACGGTGTAACCAACCGATGGGACGCAACGCACATGCAGTTGCGTCTTATGCGACAGTGGCTGTGCCGCGCGTGCGGGCATCGACACTGAATGTTTTGCCATATGGTTTGCATGGGCCATCATTGCCTGACCTGGATGGCTCATGATTACAGCGGTGAGCGCTAATCCACCTGTCACCACCACTTTTTGTATCATTCTTTTTAGGCTCACGTGAAAACCCTTCTTTCTTACATTAATAATATTTTTTAGTCATTATCGTCTTGCTTATACTTTCGCCAGACCTGCGTCAAACAGTGTGATGACTACCGAAGCCACCGCCTACACTGATGCCACCGTGTCCAAAACCACCATGTCCAAAACCACCATGTCCGAAGCCCCAGCCATTGTGTCCAAAGCCCCAGAAACCAGGGCCGAAGCCCCAGCCACTACGACCAAAGCGGCTCCATGGGAAACTTCCATAGTCGCCACCGAAGATCCAGTGTCCACCACCGTAGTTCCATGGCCCAACTCCGTAGAAGTAGGGGTTCTGGCCATAAAGGTACGGATTACCGTACGTAGGTACCTGTATGATGATCGGTCCATCTTCTCCGTACTCGGGAACCGGTACAATGACAGGTCCAACGCCAAATGATGGCTGCTCAACGAAGATGGGACTATCTCCACATGCAGTACCTCCCTCGATAATCAAAGGTTGATGCTTATTGAAGACAGGTGAGGCGCAATGCCCTTGCTGCACATGCGTGTATGCAGGCGGCTGCATAGCATCGTTTGACAATGCTAGCGAGAGTTTTGCAAGATGTCCGTTCACTTTATATTCAGGAGAGAACTGCCCGGACCCTGTGTTTTGAAACGTAACCAGGTTCGGGTCTGTGTTGAAGTTTAAGTAACGCCAGATCTCATCTGCGTCATGATAGAGGCTTCTCACACGAGGATCGAAACTATCACACGAGAGGACTGGTGTACTCTGGTTGCCGTACAAGACCGAGGTCTGTGTACCATAGCCACCTGTATTGAAGCATATTCCATGCGGCAATGAGTTCAATGGCTCTGCGTTAGACAGATCCACGAAGAACTTACGCGCGAGGAACAAGGGGAGTAGACCAACACCATGCTCATATTGGCATGCACTATACGTAGCACTACCATTCAGGTAAACCTGAATACTATACGAGCAACTACCTGTTGCACCTGTATTGTAGATGGTTGCCTGATTGTACCAATCCAAGGGGCCTGCCTTCGCCATCATAGCATGGCCAGGATGACTCATTAGCACGGCTGTGAGAGCCAATCCACCCGTAACCACTACTCTACGTATCACACTTTTCAGGCTCACAAGACAATCCTTCCTTCTACATTATAAAGTGATTTGTTGAAGCAACCACGGTGTGGACATGTACATCTCTTTAAGAATGTACATTTGCTTCTAAATATATTATATAATTCATTACAAGTTATAGATATAAATTCATTTTTATAGTATATTGCTTTATTTTATCCTATTCATCTACAGTATACTGTAGCGGGTATTTTATTTTATAGCGAACAGTACGCCTGCAATTTTTAATGTATACATAGAGAACGGGACCACCCGGACTGTGCCGTGGTGGTCCCGTTTCTGCAGTGGATCGCGTCTTCGCGCGACGCTAGTCAAAATGTGACATGATCCCTTTTCCAACCTTCCTTTAGTTACAAAGTCCATACCGTCATCAGCCTGTCGGTATGACAACTCATCATGTACTAAAGACACAATACTTTAGTCTGCTTGCTGTTTATATTAGAACCAGGGAGCGATTATATTAGGTTTAAGCGCTTCAAACAGGTTAAAGTGGGCTATGCTCATAGCGATGAAGGCGACGATGATCAGGACGGTGAGTAGTGCCAGAACGAGCAGGGCAACCATCTGTTTATTACGTAATGCGAGAGTCATGAGAGAGTCCTTTCTGCTATAAAAAGCATGCGCGATTCCCAAAAGAGGGAAAGAGTGTTGGGCGATCAACCGCCAGTGCTGGTCGATCCCGCCAGGGCAACAGAGACACAGAACACGAGCAAACAACAAACGATTGGGAACGGCATCAGGCTCTCTGATCTCAAAGATCTCATCGCACGCAGTGTGGGCGCAGCGACCGATGAACCCCAATCAGGCACACCTACAAACCAACGTACTCCTCAACTCCTCAAACCATCATCACTCATTCACAAGCTTGTGAGTATATGATACATGGCACAGAGGCGAATCATGGCCGGTTTCTCCTCATGTTCGTGGGTTCTATTCTCGGGCTGCACAACAGCAGGGATTGCTAGTTTGTTTGGGGATCGTCAAGGGGGAGGATGCACAACACAATTCTGGTCGCGAATCGCAAGATGCGACGGACATTACAGTTTTCTTGGACGTATTAGCCTCTAGCACAAAGTATCGTTACCATTACGCAGCTTAAAAATACCTTCACGCATCCTTTTTATCAACTTTACTTTCCATATGGCAAAAAATTCAGTAATATTATTGCAGTAAATATATTACATAATAAACTCATTTTCATAAATTGGAACCTATAGAATGTTACCATCCACATATATACACGTTTTCTATATATGGAAGGGAGCTTCACCGATATATGCGTTTTGGCAAACAGCATAGAGATGAAGCAAGCAACAAGTATGAAACGCTAACATTGTCTTCTTCATATCAGCTAGAGGCCCTCTTCTCAACTTTTACTGACAACTACTGACTGCGGATCACTGCGATCAAACGCTTGCAAATCCAATTTTGCTCCACATTCTTCAAAGAGTTGCCTGGCCTCGTCCAGATAGACTTGCGCATCGGTCGAATTTGCAAGTTGTATAATCTTGCTCTGCAACAGAAACTCACCAAAATGCTTCAATTCGCGCGCCAATTCCAACCTCATATCATATTTTCTAGCCAGCGACAATCCTCGCTCATAATTACTCTTTGCTTCATCATATTGTTTTTGTTGTACATAATAAGCACCAAGTAAATGATAAGCGCGCGCAACTAATGCAGCTAGCTCAAAACGTGTTGCCTCTTCAAGTGCTCGCATCGTTTGCGTATATGCTTCGTCATATTCATTTTGCTGCATCAGTACCTGTGCCAGTATCAATCTTCCCTCCACCCTTGTCTCTTCCTCGATACCTTCTATACCAATAGCACGCACAAGTGTATGGTGAGCACGTAAAACTAAACTTTTCTTTCTATTATAGTCATTTCTCTCGTTAAGACTTTGCATTAATCTTAAATAGCCAATATGCACAAGAGTTAATCCTATATATGGGGAAATGCGCATTCTTCGACAAATCGTTAGCGCTTGATATAAAGTTTTTTCAGCTAATTTAATGTCGCCAAACTCTGTCATTGCAAGCCCCAGATAAGAACGACACACACTCGCAGAGGCTTGATCTTTAGTTGACTCTGCAACTAAAATGGCCTCATCGATAACATTTAGTGCTTCCTTCAAATTACCCGTTCGGATGTCTAACACACCCATATTGCCTAACACTACTGAAACAAGAGGCTTATCTCCAACAAATTCAGCAATATTTTTTGCACGGCGTAAACAAGATTGAGCCTGTGAATAGTTAGCTGATCTTAAATACAAATCACCCATATTTGTACATATGAGAGCAATTTCACGCTGACAATTATATTGTTCAGAGATAGCAAGTGCCTTATTTAGCAGGGATAAGGCATCGCTACACCGACCACTTGACGATTCAGTCGTCCCTAACACCGCATATATTCTGCTAATATCAACGGAGTCATCATTTAGTGCACGCTTCTCTAAAGAAAAGTACGACTCATCTTTTCTAAGGACTTTACCTTCGATGAGTGATGTAAACATCTCCAACGCTTCATTCGCCATTTGACGTGTCTCGTTGTAGTTACCCTCACGCCAATATACATAACTCATCAGCAATTTAACCTTAGCCCACACCAGTCCTGACGTAGTATCGGCTTCACGCAGCACTTGAATGGCACGCTGATTATAGTCTCTTGTCTGTGCAAGATCGCCCTGGCTGTACCAGACAGCGCCGATCTCCCATAACAGCATAGCGATTACCTGTGCCTCTTGCTGATACTGTGATGAATCTTTGCTACCGTGCCGCAGAATCATATCTAAAGCCTGGCTATACCAGTGACGGGCTTCGTCGAATTCGCCACGGAAGCGGGCAATCTCGCCAAGCCGCTCTAGTAGGAAGGAGAGGCGGGCCCAGTCGGGATATCGTAACCCCAGGTTGTCAAGAGCTGTTCGATAGTGGTTTTCGGCGGCGGGAAAGGATGACAGCTCACAGTCCCGATTTCCGGCCAGTTCGGCGTAATATGCGATCACCTCTTCGTCGGCACCTCCTTCTACGAGGTGATGCAGGATGACGACGGCGTTCTCTTCTTCACGATTCTTGTACAGCTTGCGCATGACTTCGGCTGCGTTGCGGTGCAGGTTGGCACGGCGTGCCGCTGAGAGATGCTCGTAGAGGTGGGTGGAGAGCAGGGGATGCCAGAACTGGTAGGTGATCCGTGTGCCTGTTCCCTCTTCTGTAAGCATACCAGAGGAGAGTCCCTCTTCTAGCAGTTCCAGCACGGTATCTTCGTCATAGTTGGGGGCGCTGGCCTCCATGGCGCTGATAACCTGAAATTCAAAGGAACCTCCCAGCACGGCGGCTTTGCTCAACAGACGCTGGCAGGCTACGCCGAGTCGTCCGAGACGCAGGGTGAGGACGGCGGCAATGGTGTCTGGCAGCGCGGAGAGCTCGTAACCGGAGAGGTCTTCGATACGCGCCAACTCTTCGGCGAAGAACGGGTTGCCGGCGGCCCGGCTACTGATCTGCTGCACTTTGTCCTCGGGAACATGCGAGACGTTTTCGACAAGCGAGCTGATATGTTCGTCGCTCAGTCGATCCAGGCTCACGGTCTGCACGACATTCTCACGCCGCAGATCGGTGAGCAGCGGTCGCAATGGATGGTTCTGTGCTAGCTCGTTCTCGCGACAGGTGCCGACGATGATAATCGGATAACTATACGTGCGACGTGTTAAGTAAGCGAGCAGTTCACAGCTACTACTGTCGGCCCATTGCAGGTCGTCAAGCACGATCAGTAACGGCGTGCTCTCGCTGATCAACGAGATCAGTTCACGCGAGGCCTCCCAGAGCCGCAACTGCTCCTGCTCAGGCGAGAGCGAGACGGGTAGCTCGACGGCTGGCAGGATCTTATTATGGTACAGTTCTGGCAAGAGCGCACCCAGCGGCTGGAAGACCAGCGGACGCCGTGTCACCTCCTGACGCTGCCAGACCCCCTGCTCCATCGCCTTACGCATCACCTCGATCCACAGCCGATAAGGAATCGTCCCTTCCTGTGCATAGACGCGACTCCACGCTACAGCCCAACCACGCTTCTTCACCTCGCGACCCAGCTCCTCAGCCAGGCGCGTCTTCCCGATCCCCACCTCACCCATCAACAAGATACACTGCGGACGCCGATGAGGGTCCAGCGAAGAGATCGAGGAGCGCCGCTGCGCAACCGACTTGAAACGTGAGGCATATTCTGCTACCTGCACCAGCTCCCGCAACTGCTCTAGCTCCGACTCACGACCCACAAGTGGACTCTGATGAGCACGACCGATCTGGACCGCTTGCGCAGGCTGAGCCTGACTCATCTCGCCACTGGCAGCATCCCGCGTACCGGTCCCTTCATGGACACTACGCAGCTCGCTCGTCGTCACCCCATTCGAGCGTGTCCCCTGCGCATTCCCCCTGCGCAGCTCTTCATAGATCTGACGCGTCTCCGGTAGCGGCATAATATTATAATCACGCTGCAAGACCTTGACCAGCGTCCTGAACGCACGCATCGCCTCACCACGGCGACCCAACTGATCCAGTACAATCATCAGACGCTGAACGCCAGCCTCGTTGGTTGAATCCACCGCAATCAATTTATCGAGCGGATCAATGGCCCCGGTCAGATCGCTACGCTTGATCATCAGATCGGCCAGTTCCAGCAAGAGCCCGATATAGCTACGTTGCAGAGCATCGCGCCGTGCCCGTGTCCACTCATTGCGCTGATCCTCCAGCAAGAACTCGCCCCCATAGAGAGCCGCCGCCTCTTTCAACAACTGCTCACGCTGTCCCGGATCGTCCGCCAGCCGCGTATCATGCGCCTGACTGATCTTCTGCTCAAAGATATCCGCATCGATCCAGACGCGCGGATGGTCTGCCAGCACCAGCAGGTCACGCTCAGTCAGCAATAGCGGAGAGGTCGCAGGCCGACTCCGTCCAGGCTCAAAGACCTGTCGCAGACTATAGACCGCACGATCCAGCCGACTCCCACCATTCTCCGCATCCAGGTCCGGCCAGAGCGCCTCTATAATCTGTTCACGCCCCAGTTTCCTACCACCCGGACCGCTCACACTCACCAGGCAGCCCAACAGAGCGCGCACACGTTGCTGCTGCCAACTCGAATCAGTCACAGTCTGCCAATCCAAAGGATCTTGCGGATCGCGACGTTCCAGACGAAACTGCCCCAGAGTATACACGCGAACGACCTGCTCATGATCGCTACTCTGCGCGACAGCAGAGAGCTCCACACCCAACATATCGGCCTGCGCCTCTGGCGGCAGATGCTTCCCGATATACGTACGCATCGTCCGGCCATCTACCGTCTGATAGGCATACCAATACGGTCCATGTCCGACCCCGTCACGACATCGCTTACAACGCGGCTTTCCGCAATAGCTGACCTGCTGGTGATAGGTTTTCTTCCCACTCATTACACGCTGCTCCTGGACAAAACACCTGGAAAATATCATTAATACGCAAAAACACCGCGTCATCAGTAAATAGATAAATCAATAAGAACTTTAAAGAAGCGTCATTACAGTCATTGTACAGTCATCGAATGTTCATGAAACAGTCATCGGAACCAGCTTGCTATATTCAGCATTAAGCACAAAATCATCCATCCAGCAAACTTAACTCTTTCAATTATGACGATTCTCCAGTTCCTCCTATCAAATATTCTACAGAACGCAGTATATACTATGTGATAAAGAACATCATCTTTTCTTCGAAATGGTGCAAAATCCTCTGCGATTGTAACAAAGTTGCAAAGTCATTGTTCAACATTTGCAACATGCCCGTTTCCCAACAGCCATACCACTATACACATCTCCCCTCATCATCTAGATCACACTGCTCACCACGCATTCGCAGCGTACTTTACTTGCTATAATTGCCATCTCCCGAAAAACAACATATACTGTATGTGTTGCGTCTGTTTGTTATCAATTCATCCAGGAACGAATATGAAGAAGGTTGATACACACCTACCTACCGGATGGGAAACAAGCATACCGCACCTTCCGCTTCTCGAAGAAGCCAGGGCATGGGAACCCCTGCGCAAATGGGGGCTCTCAGAGGTATGGCGTGTCACCCTGCGCTCAGGACAGACCTGTATAGCCAAGCGTACAAACGGCTCTATGCTGAAAGAATACGCAATCTACCGAGAACTACTCATCCCGCTCGGCATCTCCCGACCATGCCTGCTTTCAGGGTGGCAGACAGAGACCGTCAGCTACTTCCTCTTAGAAGACGTAGGCCATACAACCCTGGAGCAACAACCAGAGTCTCGACTCTTCATGCTCGCAGCACGCCAACTGGCACGCATCCGCTGCTCAACCACCCATCAACTCCAGGAGCAACACACAACCGTACCAGCGTACTACCACATCACAGCCGACCACTTTCTCCAGGCCCTCAACTACCTCCAGACCCATCCCGCCATTACACCCGAATACCACCAGATCCTCAACACCACAGCAAAATGGCTACCTGCCCAACTCACCGCCCTCTATACCGAGCTCCCAGCCACACTCTGTCACAACGACTACCACGTCAAAAATCTCGTTCTCAACACCACATCTACGACCCAACCGCAACTCACAGCTACTACGTCAGGTGCTCAAAACACATCCATTACAGATAATACAACCGGTACAGTTAATACAGCAACAATGGAGACAAAAATCATTACCATAGATTGGGCGATGGCGAGTATTAGTCCCTACCACGGAGACCTCTACAGCCTCCTACGCAACGCAGCTGCACGCAACGTCTCCTGCCAGGAAGTACTGGCCGCCTACGAACACGAGCTCCACCTGCTCGCCCAACAGGACCCATGTGCCCAACACCTGCTCGCCCGCCCACTGAAGTGGCAGCACGCCATAGGCGGCATCTGCATCCTCCTCACCAGCATCGAATGGATCCTGCGCGAAGCCTATCAAGAGCTTCCCGAATCCACCGCCTGGATACCCAAAATGTTTGCCAGCATGCAAAAGTGCACGAATCAGATCGTCCCCAGAGATTGTGTGCAATAGTAAAATTTAACTATATTAGAGATACTGTTACCTATACAGGCAATGAAAACTACTAGCACTTGTCCCCCTCAAAGACCATCATGAAAAGGATGCACCACCCAGGATGAAAACGCCATTTCCAGAAGAGAGGGGGACAAGGGTTTAAGGAAACTTTACAGGTGATAGTAGGATTTTACGATATCAGGGGAGAGTAGATCCTCGTTGCTTAGTACGGCTGCCCAGGTCCACCATACGGGTAGGGTGGTTGCTGACCTGGATAGGGTGGTTGCTGACCATATGGCTGCGGCTGTCCTGGATATGGAGGCTGTCCTGGATATGGAGGGAAAGGTGTTGATTGATTGGGGTTCTGCCCCTTTTTGCGACCGGCCAGTCCACCAAGAGGAGCGATCGCAGCTCCCATACCAATATTTACGAGAATACAGAATGTGATAAACATAATGATACTTGCGCGTATCGCATTTGCCATGATAGCGGGGGTAAGGGCACTCGACGACTGGGTAGTCATCGCCTGGAATATCGTCTGACCCTCGGACTTCACAACAAAGGCAAGCAGGATGCCATAGAGTATACAGGGCAACACTCCATTGAATATGCCTGCCCACAGACCCGCAAGCGTTGCAGTACCAACACGACCTGTACGCCGTGCCGCGAACATACCGGCTAGGAAGAAGGCCGTTAATCCAACCAGCCAGCTAATTATAAGCCAGAGCAGAATGAGACCGGGTACCAGGTACGTGAGTAACACAGTCACAAGAATGTTTATTACGGCCCCCGCCAGACCAAAAATCAGCCCATTGAGAAACGCCACTTTCCCAGGATCAGGCAACCGATAGGTTTGCTGCATATATTTCTCCTTGCTCAGCAGCGCATGCCATAATACTTGTGCATGTTGTATAAACATGTCACAAACATAAAAGAATGCATTCTATCAAAAGCTATAGAAAGATAAATTCGTTGAGAACTTCTCTGTTATTATAAATGAAAATAAGCGATACCACCAGACAAATCTTGCCTGATACTACCGCTTTCCTGCTTTTGCTACTGGCTCTCTCGCAACCTCTTTACCCGCCGCTAGTAGTGTTAACAAAGAAGAAATGTTTTGATAGAGGATGAACTAAAATGATACAGAATGGCTTTTTCGCAGTAGAACACCTCAATATAGACTCAATATTTTCGGTAAGCAAAAAAAAACTTGACAGATACATCAGGAGAGCGGTATAGTCAGAGTAGATGACGATTATACGTGTTGTTTATTTGCTCAGAAAGGCTCTGTTCCTATAATGGACGATGGTCCTAGTTGTCGTCAGTACAATTTAATACGACAGGCTAGTTGCCCCGTGGCTCCCTTGCCGGGTATCACGCTGAGATATCCATATGTGTCCCTACGCTATGCGCACCGTTCACATACGCCCATACAGTGACGGTCTGCTTCAGACACGTCTTGCAAGTTAGCCACCTCCTCAGGTGGTTTTTTTATGCCTTCTTTCTGTACATAGTCGCGATCGAGCATATTTTTTTGGATCGTGCTTTACTGGAAACAAGAGCATTGCCCGGGGCATCTACTTATCTCAACAAACCAACGCTGTTAGAGCGGAAAGGCAAAGGTGATGCGGCGTGAGTGCCGATCCTGAACAACGAGGTCATTGTCGACCACTACAACGTGTTCATGCACCATTTCAGCTTCAGGCAGCAGTAGAGGTGTCCCCGTCTGTGATGCTACACGCATTTGGACCGTGAGTTCGCGTGTCTCTTGCTTATCGCTCGTTGTGACACGCTGGTCGCTCCTCTCTGCTGTCTGGAAAACGATACTATAGCCAGATAGTATGTATGAAGGAGAAACGAGATGGCTCAAGTATTCATCCCAGAGGGCGATCGCGAGCGTGAGCAGCTCCAGAACAGTGTCAATGCCCCCGAATTCAACAGGCAGCCTCCGCGCCAGGAGGATACCGCAGAGACGCCCCGCCGCGTCGGTCTTGTCGATCTTATTATCGCTCTTATTATTATCGCTATTACTACACTTATTGTCGTTGCTGCTTCACACTGGACAGCACCGCTACAGACAACATTCACGATCGATCTTTCTCTCCGAGCACTCCCTGTCTATGCGGGTTTCTCACTGCTACGTATGTTTCTGGCATATATACTCTCGCTGGTGTTTTCTCTAACCTACGGGCATATCGCTGCAGTCAACCCACGCGCACGCACAATTATGGTGCCTATTCTGGATATTCTGCAAAGTATCCCGATCCTTTCATTCTTGCCGGCGGTCGTCCTGGCGCTGGTCGCAGCCTTCCCACATTCTAATATTGGTCTGGAGCTATCCAGCGTTATCTTAATCTTTACGAGCCAGGCCTGGAATATGACCTTTAGCTTCTACCATTCGGCACGCACACTGCCACCAGAACTGAAGGAGTTCTCGTCGGTCGCACGCTTACGTCCCTGGCAGCGCTTCTTAAAGCTAGAGGTACCAGCCTCGATGATTGGTCTGATCTGGAATAGTATGATGAGTTGGGCTGGTGGCTGGTTCTTCCTGATGGCGGCGGAGCAGTTTTCACTGGGCAGTAAATCATTCCAGCTGCCTGGACTGGGCTCCTATCTGCAAACAGCGGTGAATCAGGGAGATGTTCCGGCTCTGGTCTGTGGTCTGGCAACCCTGGTGGCGCTGATCATCTTGCTCGATTTCTTCTTCTGGCGTCCGCTGGTCGCCTGGGCCGATAAATTTAAGATCGAGATGAGCTCAGGTGATGATACCCCTGAGTCGTTTGTGCTGAATGCGATCCGTCGCTCTGCGCTGATCCATCAACTGCAGCGCACGGTGTTTCGCCCTATCGGTGCCGGACTTGCTAGAATCCTGAACAGATTGCAGCCGCTACCGAAAGCAGCACAGGCACCACGAATCAAGGGCAGTCCACAAAAGATGACGGTTGGGCGTATCATTCGGTTTATTCTCGCCCTGGTGATCTGTGCTGGCATCCTCTATGGTCTGTATTCTACGGTCACTCTACTGGCCGGAGTCTCACCTGCATCCTGGGGTACACTCGTCCTGGCAGCGGGCGCGACATTGCTGCGTACCTGGTCGGCACTGCTCATTGGTATCGCCTGGACAGTGCCGGTCGGAGTCGCGATTGGCTTCTCGCCACGCTGGTCGCAACGTATGCAACCAATTGTGCAGGTGATGGCATCGATCCCAGCAACGGCATTCTTCCCGTTGCTCCTGGTCTTCTTTGTCCGTCTACCCGCGGGTGTCTCGATCGCTGCGGTTGTCTTGATGCTGCTGGGCACTCAATGGTATATCCTTTTCAACGTTATCGCAGGGGCCATGGCGATCCCGAGCGATCTCAAAGAGGCGACAACAATCTATCAGCTGTCAAGGTGGCAACGCTGGCGCACACTCATCTTGCCTGCCATCTTCCCTTATCTGGTAACTGGCCTGATCACGGCCAGCGGCGGTGCATGGAATGCCAGTATCGTCTCGGAATACGTACAATATAGTGGACATACCGTCCATACCTTTGGTCTCGGAGCCTCGATCGCCGCTGCAGGAGCTACTGGTCACTACGCTGACCTGCTGGCTGGTACCTTACTGATGGCGGCAGTCGTGATACTACTGAATCGTCTGGTCTGGCGCAGAATGTACGCTCTGGCCGAACGCCGCTTTACTCTGGGTTAACAGAACCAAAAGAGAAGAATAGACACAGAAGAGGAGATATCACTATGGCACAGAGGCAGAAAACGGCACAGTCACAAAAAAAAGAGCTGGAGATCCTGTTAGAGGCCAGAAATGTAACCAAAAGCTTCGAGAGTACTGAACGCCAGCAACGCAATACACACCCGGTAACGGTCCTCGATGATGTTAGCCTGAAGATTGCGGCAGGCGAGTTCCTGGCGATCCTGGGACCGTCCGGTTCCGGCAAATCTACCTTGCTGCGTCTGCTGGCTGGTCTGATCCAGCCAACGGAGGGGCAGGTACTCTTTAAAGGGGTGCCACAATATGGGACCAATCCACACCTGGCGCTCGTCTTCCAATCCTTCGCGCTCTTTCCCTGGCTCACTGTCTTACAGAATGTAGAGCTAGGTCTGGAGGCACAGGAGATACCAAAGACGCAGCGTATCAAACGCTCACTCGCAGCTATCGATACGATCGGACTCGACGGCTTCGAGGATGCTTATCCGAAAGAGCTTTCAGGCGGGATGCGTCAGCGTGTTGGCTTCGCACGCGCCCTGGTCGTCGAACCAGAGCTACTCTTCATGGATGAACCCTTTAGTGCACTTGACGTCCTGACGGCAGCCAACCTGCGTAAAGAGCTGCTCGCACTCTGGCGTGAGAGTAAGATACCGACCCGTGCTATTGTGATGGTCACCCACAATATTGAAGATGCGGTCAATATGGCCGACCGCATTATCGTCCTGGGGGCCAATCCGGGTCACATCCGGGTCGAGCTCGCAGGACTCCCGCAAGAACTACGTAATCCGCAGCGCGAAGCATACACACAGCTCGTCGATCTGATTTATCGCGTGATGACAACACCGCACCAGAAGGTCGCGAAACTGCTCCCGGCACATACTGCACTCACTGAGACTGGCAAACTTACGCCGATCGCGCCTTCGCCAAAACTACCGGATCATGAGGTCCTACCGCACGTCGAGATCGGCGATGTCACTGGACTGATCGAGTTGGTCCATAGCCATGGTGGTCGCGAAGATCTCTATCAGCTTGGTCGCGACCTGCAGCTTGAGGTCGATGAACTGCTGCCACTGATCGAAGCTGCTAGCATCCTCGGCTTCGCCAGCGCGCAGGAAGGCGACCTGGTCCTGACGCCGATCGGCAACACCTTCGCAGAAGCAGATGTCCAGGAAGAGAAGAAGATCTTCAAACAGCAGGCTCTGGTAAATGTCGCTATGCTGCGCCAGATCGTCGATGCCCTACAGGATGCTCCCGGTCACGTCGTGCCTGAAGAATACTTCATCGACAACTTGCGCCAGCACTTTAACGAAAACGAAGCCTGGAGCCAGCTAGAGACCGCTATCAACTGGGGCCGCTATGCTGAACTCTTCTCCTATCAGGAGGAGCGCGGCGTCTTCCGCCTCGAAGACCCTGAAATCGCCATCAACGAATAACATTTGGGAGCACCTCGCGTGCTCCCACCATCTTCACATCTTTATTTATCAATGCTACTATCTTTATGTGCAACCAGCGCAACAACGGTCCAGAGAGCAGAGATCCAGAACAGGTTAAAGACCAGCGCGACTAATACACCATCAATAAGGGTCGCAACAGTGCTCTCAACCCGATAGAACGCCAGCAGCAGCATGGCGAGCAGCCCTAGCAGTACCCACAAAGCAGTAAAAAATAGTGACACGCTTTGCGGATCTTCCCTATCTTGCAACGTCGATCGCCCCTGTTCAACACCCCCTGGCTTATCATCCGCAAAAGGATGTCGCCTTCTTACAAGCCTGGTCTTAAAACCAAGATAAAGCAAGACAGTAAGGATTACAATAAGGCTGCTATTAAAGGCAAAAATATCGCTATGCTGGTACAGCATGAGCAGCAGAAAGCCAAATACGCCGGTGACGACAGTAATCGATAGAACAATCACTATCGATATGCAATACATAAACGTTCGCAACGTGCTCCCTCACATTCTTCTGGCTGGCTCATACAACAAAAGATAGCGCTCTTATTGCAGCAATACTCCTCTTCTCCATAGCTTTATAGACGTAATGAAACCACCTATACAGAACAACGCATAGGTGGCACGACCAACAAATAAACATCTTCTATTGAACTGCTCTCTATACGTTATATATTACATATTCTTGCTTGTCTGTTTGTCAGCATTATTGCTAGAGAGCACCTCTTTAATAAGCGCAATCTGACCTTTATAGACTGAGTACACATAATACACAAAGAGAAAGGCGACAATGATCAGCTCCCATCCTGGTTTCACGATCAATAGGACATAGATACCTAATAGAAGAGCAAAAATATCGAAGCAGACATACGCTGCCAGTATATGTTTCTTATTCTTTGTAACCTCAAGGTCGTAAGCAAAACGCCTACGCGTAACACCGTTAGCAGAACCTTTCCGCAAGCGTAGCGTCGATGCTCCGACAACCACTGCAAGGACAAAAAGAAACGGCAGAATAATCTCTAAAATAGTTACAACATGCATGCCACTGCCCCCCGAGACCGGCTCTTAACCATAATAATCAGTGTGAAAACGAAAATCTTCTTCCACTCTACCATATCAAAAACGGTTGTGTGACAAAATAGCACTCTTCTGCAGGTCAATAAAAAAGAACTTTATATTGATATACACCAACATAAAGTTCTTCCTTGTTTATTAAAGCTTAAAGCGTAATGACCTGATCAGGAGGATTGCCCTCCAGTGCAGCGTACAGATCAGGGAAGCAGCCTACACGCACACCTTCGACGGTCCCGACAGCTTTATAGCCACCGTTACCATCGGACTCCGCCAGACCACGCTCATTGGCACACTGATCACAGAGCATCAGCAAGATGTTCTGCTCTTGCGCAACCTTACTCAGGCGCTCACCCAACGGATCACCTTTGCGCAACACAAAAGTATTATCATCAAAAAAGAACAGCCCGACAACTTCTGCGCCGTGACGATGCTCCTCAAGTTGTGGCAAAATCATCTTGCCCAGTTTATAGCTAGCGGTATGACCACTAGTGCTAAATATATAAGCAACCTTCATCTAATACTACCCTTTCGTACACTATTGTTCACATGTAATCTTTTTTCCAGACAAATGCTCCATACACTCATTACTATAACATAACTGTAATGAGTACTGCACAGAAAGAGGTACGGGAAAAAACAACCATAGAGCACGCATTATACATATATATAAACACGCACCCTATGGCTGCCAGGAGAAGGGGTAAATGGAAGGGAAGGATAGGAAGGATTATGGATTGCTTATTTCTCCAGCGACACCTTGAAAGCGCCAGCGCAGGCCATAGACAAACAGTTCTTTGAAGGCTTTGAGGATCACTTTAATATTCGCGCCGGTCGCCTTCCCACCACGTCGTGGCAGATGGTGGACACCAACCTGCTGCCACGTATGGCCTAGATGCTCAAACTTATAGAGCATCTCGGCGTTGATCATAGCGCCACGCGTCTCTAGCGTTATCTGATGAATATAGCGAGTCTTATATAATTTGAAGGCACAGTCGATATCGCGTACATTGACGCCAAGTATCAACCGAACGACCAGCTTCCAACCCCAGGCGTTGAGCTTACGCAGAGCAGTATCCTGGCGTTCGATGCGATACCCGAGCACTGCATCATACTGATCAATGTAGGGGAAGAACAGTTGTAGATCTTCTATATCGAATTGACCATCGGAATCCATAAAGAGTGTCAATTCTTTGCTTGCTGCGGCAAAACCACTCACCAGAGCCGCACCGTAGCCACGATTCACAGGGTGCGTCACGGCGTTGAGATGCGTATCCTCTTGCGCAAGCTGTGCCAGTATCGAACCAGTCTGATCCTGACTACCATCGTTCACAACAACAATCTCAAACTCACGTGCCCACTGCTGCAAGACGCTACTCACATGGCGTACCGTCTCCTCGATTGTATACTCTTCATTATAGGCAGGCAAAACGACTGAGAGGCTCATTGTTAAGAGTGGGTTCATCGATACTGGCTGTGCTCCTGCTCCTGCTTCTACAAAGGAGGGAACATCAGATGCTCCTCCCTCTTGCTCTGGTTGCGTGATCGGCATACTGTGTGGGACTCCTTCCAACGGCTCCTGGCGCTGGCCTGTACCAATAGTCGTGTCGCTCATCTTTCGTTCTCCTTGTTAGTGGCTTGCGCAGGTTTCACAAAAACCCAGAGACGCATCCCCACGTAGGATATGCACATGGTTCCGAAGATCGCGATAATTTTCGAGGCATTGGCCCACAGGGTTGGATTGCCCAGCAGAGAATGCATCGAGTTACTGATGATCCCAAGGATGAGATCATTGCACGCTATCCCCACCAACGTTGTCAGGACAAAACGCAGGATCTCATCACGGCTTATCGCATGCCGCTGATTAAAAGTCCAGTACTTGTTTAAAACAAAACTATTGATACCACCAAGTGCATACGCCAGGGAGTTATATAACAACAACAGTGTTGTACTATGTGTCGGCCAGAGCCAGAGCAGCACATTGAACAACGCCAGGTCAATCAACGTGTTCAGCCCCCCCACCATGCCGAAACGCACAAACTGTGCAATAGTCTTCTGTATCATACGATGAAACATCGGCCATGAAGACGACCGCAGCAACGCCTGCGACGTTTCATCCTCGTTTTCATATTCTACCAGTGGCTGTGACAAGTAAGTGTTCCTTTCCACAACCATAGCGAGCGGCATTGTTTCACGCCCAATTAAGGTTGCTCCAGAGGAGTACTTCAAAGTGCCCATATACTTCACTATCAATGATTTTTGTATATCTGCTTATCCAATACGAACATATGTGAGTAGCCTCACATATTGTTTTGTATGTTTATTCTTTAAATCTATACTATTCCTCCTCTCCATCTTTCTCGCCTCCACACTCTCTATAATGCATCCGACTTATGTTTATTCTTTGAAATAGTCATCAAGAATTTGTAAAGTTTATCTTACATAAAGCGAAAGCTCCGCTTAGCCTGTGAAAACAGTTAAAAGAAATGTGAGAGAAGAATGGGAATAATAAAGAGATAAAGCTGCCGCTTATGAGGATGTCAATCTTATAAATCAGGCTGCTATTCTCATTCAACGCATAGCCCTGAACCATCCCTTTATCGAGGCGAGGAGGAATATCACCTCTATAACGATCAATGCTGGTCTATTAAAGAATGTTTTTACCTTACCGATGAAGAACAGTAAGTTTCCAGAACATACATGGTATGGAGAGGAAATGATGGTGAGAGCAGTTTTTCTATCCTATAGTTCGATAAATGTCTGTGGGAATCTGCTCACTTTTGTTGTATGAACAGACAAAAATGTTTTGATGAATGGAGGATTACTTTTGATGTATAAGTACACGACTACCTGCAAATTAGCTTCTATTGCCGCTGGAGTCATGCTTAGTGGGTTTTTAGCTTTGGTGCCAGTACATGCCGCACCAGCCCCAGCTCCTCATGCTCACCACGGTGCTACTCACCACGGTGCTACTCACCACGGTGCTACTCACCACGGTGCTACTCACCACGGTAGTGCTACTCACCATGGTAGTGCTACTCACCACGGCGCTAGCGTCGTAAGTGGTGCTATGATTGCAATGGCCCCAGCGCCTGCTCCTCATGGTACCCATGCCCATCATGGCACGACTCATCACGGCACAGCTCATCACGGCACAGCTCATCACAGCACAGCTCATCATTAGTCCTATAAACCTTTCACGTTTTATAGTTGGTAGAAGCGGGGAGAATAATCCCTGCTTCTACCAACCACAAACGCTTTCTTACTCAAGCAGGGTGGCTGTAACAAGTAAGTGTTCATATATCAGGTATGCCTCCATCTCAACTAGTATTTCTGTAAAAGAGACGCTGCTACTCTTCTTCAGTACACTATCTTTGTTGCCTTCTGCGTCAGGAACGCCATGGCTGTAAAAAAAGCAAACAGGACGAATACGATTCCGTATGCAACTACCCGCTCACCTGGGATCGCCTTTTTAGGCGTAAGATCCTCGACCAGGGCAGCCTTGACCTTGCTCACAGGACTCTCTCCCTCACCGGATAGCCCATTATCACTGGTGACAACAAAGAACAGTAGGACGCCCAGCGCCACGAAAAAGACGACAATCAGCAGGTAGTCGATGATTGCCATATGTATTCACCTCTTTCTTCTCGCTATCTCATCTCTATAAGACCCAGACCTGCATATCAGCAGACATCCTAACTTACGCACAACTCATCAAGAGAGAAGTATCTTTTGTACACTTTGTGTCACGCAATTGCGCCACAACCGGTTCCAGATCGCTCTCTCTGACAATGGTTAGCGGTTCTTCCTCACTCCAGACCGTCCGCGCCTCTTACAAATATGATTCAAACATTTACTGAGGCTGCTCAGGAGCATTCCACTCCAATAGACATTACCCGTACCCCGAACGGAGGGCTTATTCAAACCGACAGCTGAGGCTTTCTGTCGCCCAGGTTTTCTGCTATACTGGAGGTATATAAGGAACAAATTTTCGAGAAATGATAGAATGCATGGAGCAGCTACGAAAAATTATACATATCGATATGGATGCCTTCTATGCGTCGATTGAGCAGCGTGACAATCCGCAACTTCGTGGAAAGCCTGTCGTTGTTGGCGGTAACCCGGAGCGTAGAGGAGTCGTTGCTACTTGCTCTTATGAGGCTCGACGCTATGGTATCCACTCCGCAATGCCTGCGAAGACTGCTTTGCAACGCTGCCCCCATGCTATCTTTATAACACCACGCTTTGAAGTCTACCGCGCCGTCTCAAGCCAGATCATGCAGATCTTCCAGAACTATACCGATCTTGTAGAACCGCTCTCGCTCGATGAAGCCTTCCTGGATGTTACGCAAAACAAGCAGCAGATCCTCTCAGCAACCCACATCGCACACGCCATCAAGCAGCAGATTCATGAGACGACTCAGCTTACCGCTTCAGCCGGTGTCTCCTATAATAAATTCATCGCCAAGCTGGCCTCCGACTATCATAAGCCCGATGGCCTGACCGTCGTTCCACCAGATCGTGCGCTACGTTTCCTTGAGCACCTGCCCATCAATAAGTTCTTTGGGGTCGGGAAAGTAACGGCGGCACGCTTACGTGAGTTGGGAATCGAGAATGGAGCTGACCTCAAGCAGATGAGTGAACAGCGGCTACGTGAGCTCTTCCATAAGCATGGCAGCATGCTCTATCAATCGGTACGTGGTGAGGATGATCGGCCCGTTGTCTCTACACGTGAACGCAAATCGGTTGGCAAGGAGACAACGCTGGCTGAGGATAGTAACGATATTGAGCAGCTCATGGAGATCCTACAACGGCTGGCGCTACAGGTGGAACAACGACTCAAAACCCTTGAAGTCCATGCGAAGACCGTGACACTCAAACTGCGCTGGAGCGACTTTCAGCTCCTGACACGCAGCATCTCGCTGGCATATCCGCTACAAAACGCGAGCGAGATGCTTGCTTACGTCTATCCACTCCTCCAGGCACAACTCAGTGGCGGGCGATCCGTACGACTTATAGGGGTAACAGTCTCTCATCTGGCTCCTGTAAGCGGGGAGCCAGTTGTACCAACACCAACCGTCTATAAGATGCGCTCCCTCTGGGACCTAATAGAAGAGGGATAGCACGCACGATAGGCAGCACCACTATATGCTAGCGGTAGTCTCTACATGGATACGATCCACGGCGCTACCAATCGAGCGATATTTCTGATAGCGTCGCTCCATCAGCTCATCAATAGAGTATTTTTGTAGCTCTACCAGATTGCTCACTAAAGCATCTTTGAGCAGTTGAGATGCCGCATTCCAATCACGATGTGCTCCACCTACCGGCTCAGAGATCAGGTCGTCGACGATGCCCAGACGCTTCAACTGGCGCGCACTGACCTGCATCGCCTCAGCCATCTCTGGCGCATACTTGGCATCACGCAACAGAATGGTCGCCGCAGACTCTGGTGAGGAGACCGAATAGTAGCTATGTTCCATCATCAGCAAGCGATCACCCAGGCTGAGCGCGAGCGCACCACCACTACCGCCTTCGCCAATCACCGTGACGACCATCGGCACGCGCATCTGTATCATCGTCAGCAGGTTCGATGCAATCGCCTGCGCCTGCCCACGCTCCTCATCGTCCAGCGCGATCGAAGCTCCGGGCGTATCTACCAGGCAGATCAAGGGGAGGTGAAACTTCTCCGCCTGCTGCATCAAACGCTGTGATTTACGAAAACCCTCTGGATGTGGCTGTCCTGCGTTATGCTGGCGTCGTTCGCGCAGCTCACGCCCCTTCTCCTGACACAAAAACATCACTCGCTGACCACCCAGCAAAGCAGGGCCGCCAACGATTGAGGCATTCTCTCCAAAGGCACGATCACCCCGTAGTTCAAAAAAGTCATCACAAATAGCACGTAAATAATCAACCGCATGTGGACGATCTTTGTGACGCGCCACATGCACCGTCTGCCAGGGTGTCAACTGAGCATACAATTCCTGGGTCTTATCTTGTAACTCTTGCTTCAAACTGGTAAGTGTCTGCTGTTCATCGGGCTTCAGACGCTCACCCTTCTTCTGCAACGTCTGTATTCGTTTATCCAGAGCCGCCAGCGGCTTCTCAAATTCCAGATCATAGGCCATAGCGCATGTTCGTCCTTCCAGGCTAGTAAAATACTGGAACTAGTATAAACTATTAACGCTACGATGTCACTTCTTCCTTGAGAGATTGAGAGACCAACGCAATTATTCCTGTCAGGGCTGCTTTTATGCAGGCAGATACGTGTAGTTTATGATGGCTTTTGCGTCGACATTGCTCGGCAACGTACCAAATGCGTAGCCCCACTGCTGGCCCAGCCGCGTTGCACAAAACGCGTCTGCAAGCTCAGGAGGCGCATACTGCAGCAGCAATGCACCCTGCATGACCAGGGCCAGTCGCTCTACCAGGTGGCGCGCAGACCACTCCAAAGTCTCAATATGCTGGAGATCATGCAGGATCTGTGTTGTCGCAGCATCCAGATAGCTATTGGCATGGCGCACAGGTGCCAGCCATTGCTCTATATGTTCGGTCGCCTGCCGATCCTTTGCCAGCGAGCGCAGGACATCCAGGCAGTTCACGTTGCCAGCTCCCTCCCATAACGAGTTCAGCGGTGCCTCACGGTAGAGACGTGGCAGCACGCTCTCCTCCACATAGCCATTCCCGCCCAGACACTCCAGAGCCTCCGCGCTCATTACAGGAGCACGCTTGGTCACCCAATACTTGCCGACCGCCGTTCCCAGCCGCTTCAAAAACGCGGCCTGCGGATCAGATGCCGCCTGTTCACTGATCTGCGCCAGATAGAAGCCCAACAACGTAGCCGCAGCCGACTCAATGGCAAGATCGGCCAGTACATTACTCATCAACGGTTGCTCAACCAGGCGACGACCAAACGCGGAGCGATACGTAGCATGATGAATAACCTGAACCGTTGCCTGCCGCATCAGTGCCGCGCTCCCCAGAATACAATCCAGCCGTGTCGCATTGACCATCTCTATAATCGTTCGCACACCACATCCCTCTTCTCCGACCAGTACCGCCCATGTCCGCTCAAACTCTACCTCACTCGATGCGTTTGAACGATTCCCCAGCTTATCTTTCAGGCGCTGAAGCATAAAAACATTGCGCGTCCCATCCGGCAAGATACGCGGTACCAGGAAGCATGAAAGACCCTTTGGTGCCTGGGCCAGTACGAGAAAGAGATCTGACATAGGTGCCGAACAAAACCACTTATGGCCGCGTAAATGATAGACCGACTGCCCTGCAAACTCTTCATGGTATGGGACAGCCGTTGTTGTGTTCGCACGCACATCAGAGCCACCTTGCTTCTCCGTCATGCCCATCCCACATAAGAGCCCGGTCTTCTCTGTAAATGGTCGCAAGACAGGATCGTAGTCAGCTGAAGTCATCTGTGCCGTCCAGCGCTGCCATTGCGGCAGATAGCTGGCCAGTACAGGATACGCAGCGTGCGTCATAGAGATCGGACAACCGTGACCTGCCTCCACCTGCGCACTCAGATAAAAGAGCGCTGCACGCGCACTATGACTACCCTGACGCTGTTCGCGGTACGAGAGCGCATGCGTCCCATAGCTCACTGCCTCACGCATCAATGCATGATAGACAGGCGTATAGACAACCTCATCAACGCGATTGCCAAAACGATCATGCGTCCGCAGGAGCGGCGTCTGGCGGTTCATCTCCACCGCCCATTCCTGCACCTCCGCCTGACCCATACGCAGACCAAAAGCATCCAATTGCGCAGACGCCCAGCCAGCACCAGCGCGCTCGACGCAACTTGCCAGCAAACGATCGTGAGTGAAGAGATTGTAGTCAACCAGCGGCGGAACCTGATTAAAGACAGTATGTGTACTCCCCGCCACGTTCGTAACCGATTGGTCAAGCCGTTCTGCCATAGTACGGTACCTTACCTCTCTGCTATCCAAAGGCCAAAGATTACTATTTAGTATACCCCTGCCAGTACAACTTCTCACGACGCAGGACATCGCTCTCCGGATGCTCACTGAAAGCGGCACTGACAAGATCCAGGAATTTATTACGTTTATCTACTTCCTGTATAATTCCAGTCCAAACATTCTTTGGTTTGCCTTCTAGTTTTATATGGCGCGAAGGGATACCAGCGTTAGATACGACACGACGAATCGCACTAGAATCATCATAGATTACAGTCAGTGTGTCTCTCAATATCAATGTATGTCTATGTAATTCCGCAGTGGAATAGTTCGCAAAGCCTGAACTGTCATCATTCCGTCCCATAGTATGCAATCCTTTGCAAATATACTTCTATCTCACATCTACTGTTTGTAGTATCCTTGCCAGTACGGCACTTCAACAGCCAGTATATCGTCCTCTGGGAATGCCCTGAACGCTTCTGCGGCAAGCTCCAGTAATTTCTTGCGTCGCTGTGCATACTCCACTATATTCGTCCACGCAGCCATGGGTACACCGCCCAGGCTAATATCACGAGCCTGGATACCCACATTCTGAAGTATGTTGCGCATATTGGCAGGATCATCATAGAGATAGGCAAGCTGCTCCTTTAAGATCACAACGTGCCTGCGTACTTCCGCCTCCGAATACTTTGAACCTGGCACCACTTTAGCTGGCCCTTTCGCAGCGGCTACAGGGCTAGCAGGTTGGATAACGGGCTCTGGTGTCGCTACTAATGGAATACTAGGTAGCAGGCTCTTAATGACAGAAATTAGAGCCTCGGTGATATCACTGAATGCCTGATCTCTACTATTGGCGCGATCAGGTATTGTCTTCTCATAGGGTGGTAAAGATTGCAGCCCATGGACTGGCAGAGCAGTCCAGATACTATCACTTACAGCACGAGCTTTTATAGGGATCGTACGTACAGTAGGATCTCCACTTTTAGTCCGCTCCAGTCCATTGTTCATATCCGTGAAACATTGAGCATCATAAATAAATGCTGGGCTAATCAAAAGCAAAATAATATGTGCAGCATTTAGATTGGTCTCACACAAATCGGCAATATCAACACCAGCAACAATATCCTGACTAGTAGTAATCGCTATTTCATAAGGGTTTACCTTGAAGGTTTTGGCTATATTCCTTAAGCCATTTAGATTTATCTTCAACTTCTCGTATATACTCTCACCGTCTGAAGCATAGCTGATATAAATATTGACCGTCTTCTTTGGCTGTACATCCGTGTCTTTCAGCATCGTTTGATCCTTTACACCCTATTTTTGTGCTATCCATCACAGGTGCTATTATATCAATATATGTAAATATTATAACCATTCACACGCCTCATCCCCTACTTCTGCACGCGTTTCACGACTCCTTGTTCCCAGGCGAAGGCGGCGGCCTGCGTGCGATCCAGCATATGCAGCTTCCCCAGAATATTGCCTACATGCCCTTTGACGGTCTTCTCACTGATCACGAGCTTTTCGGCGATGGTGGCATTGCTATCACCCTTCGCGATGAGGCGCAGCACTTCCAGTTCGCGTTCGCTGAGGTCTGCGAGTGCGTTGCGGGCCTCTTTCTTGACGCCCTGGATCTCCTGGACCAGTCTGGCAGCTATACGCGGTGAGAGGATGGCTTCTCCCTGGGCGGTGCGGCGAATAGTATCGATCAGTTCATCAGGCCCGACGTCTTTGAGTACGTAGGAGATGGCTCCAGCGCGGAGTGCGGGAAAGATATGTTCGTCGTCGTGGTAGGATGTCAGTACGATAACCTGTGTACCCGGACACAGTTGCTTGACTTTACGCGTCGCTTCGACGCCACTCATGCCTGGTAGCATAAGATCCATCAGCACGATAGTAGGACTAAGCTCCTCTACGAGTTGCAGGGCCTGCTCACCCGAGTCGGCCTCACCGACAACCTCGATATCATCCTGCACTTCAAGCAGGGAGAGCACACCATGCCGCACGATGCGATGGTCATCAACCATCATAACGGTAATCGGGTTGGTTGGTTGTAGCGGTTGCATTGAATTTACCAATTTTGTCATAGCACCTCTTGTTTTAATGAGCAGGGGCAACTCACTTGAATGCGAGTCCCTTCACCCTCTGAGCTCTTTATCTTGCTTACGCCATGCAGTGCCTGTATACGTTCCTGTATCGAGCGCAAGCCAACGCCGCTATGGCTCTGCAACGTACTCTGCGTCGCTGAGAAACCACGCCCATTATCGGTAATCGTCAATGTAACATCCTCCGCTACAATCTGGAGCTGCACATGGACCTGTGTTGCATTACTATGTCGTGCCACATTCGATAGCGCCTCTTGTACGATACGGAAAAAGGCATCCTCGATCTCTACCGGCAGTTTGTCGCGCTCTTTCCCCTCTACACTCTTCACATCCTCTGAGTACTCTATCTCGACGGAGGCGCTGATCCAGGTCTGCTGCATCCATTGGGCCACGAGATCCTGAAGGGCCTGTATGAGCGAACGATCCTCAAGCGCCGCCGGGCGTAGCTCACGAATGAGAGCGGTGAGCTCTTGTTGCGCTAGCTTCACTGTCTTCTCAACCTCAGCAAGACGTCGCTGCGCCTTCTCTGTATCGCGTGTCATCAGTGCACGCAACGTACCAAGCTGCATAGCGACGGAGAAGATCTGCTGCTTCACACTATCGTGCAGATCTCGTGCCAACCGGTTACGCTCCTCCACACTTGCTAGCTGCTGTCGCGTACGCAAGAGTTGTTGGAGCTGCTCAGCCATACGATCCATGCGGCGTGCGAGCTGCCCAATCTCATCTGGCGCTGGATCTCTGATCAACTGTGAGAAATCGCCAGAGCTCCAATGGTCCGCAGCCTGTGCCAGACGCGTAAAGCGCCGGGTAAAGCTACGCGCCGTCAAAAAGCCAAAGAGGGTACCGACCAGACCGATCAGGAAGGTTAACAGTACGAGGTTAATACCTACAATCGCACCTAAACGCCCATAATTGCTCAGTATATTTGATAGGCCCAGTCGCGGGACCAGCGCCACAAGCGCGCCGACGGGCCGCTGCCCATCCGCCTGAATCGGGACAACCTGGAGTTGCATAGACCCCGACTCATCGTATGTCAGTGCAGAACGCCGCCCTTGCAACAACTGTTCAAGTTGCGCATGCGAGAACGCGCTATCAGGTACAGCCAGAGGCAAGGCAGGAGCTGGT
This sequence comes from Ktedonobacteria bacterium brp13, assembly GCA_015099395.1. Classification (GTDB taxonomy): domain Bacteria; phylum Chloroflexota; class Ktedonobacteria; order Ktedonobacterales; family Ktedonobacteraceae; genus Dictyobacter. The sequence goes on from AP024096.1 coordinate 420,375, forward strand.
GCACCCTCTCCAACACTCGCCAGAACCACGCTATGCGTATCGATGACAGAGAGAAAACCTCGTGGCTGCCCATTCGGCCCATTGACCTGCGGTCCGACCTGCTTTTCAGAGATTGAGAGCCATGCGGTTAACTCCGCCCGATCAGGATCGCCATGCACGAAATAGGGGAAGGCCTGTATGGCCTGTGAGTGCAGGCTTGTGACTTGAAGAGTTGTTTGATTGAAGAGGAAATAGCCCAACACCACCAGCACAGTCAGCAATTCAACGAGCAGCACAGTGATGATTGTAATCAAGGTATACGAGAGGGTCAAGCGCCACTGCAATCTCTGGGGCACACGCATACGCATACTCCGTAACATCCATTTCACCTGCTGCATAATTGAACACCTCCTGCTGCAATTTAGAGTATAGCACATATATTAACTCTCCTCTATCAGCACCAGGACCCACGGGGAACACGACCAGAGTCCTATCAAAAAGACACGACCGTAGCCGCATCACAAGCCGCTCGAATACAGGTATCCTTTGCACAAGTGATACAGATACAGCGAACGAGATATCTGACTGGAGAGAGATAAAGATGCTCACGACATTACACAACAAACTACGCTACGATATACGCGTGCTGGGACTGGCCGTTATCGCAGCGCCGGCACTATTACTGCTTGGTATCTTCCTTTTTATGGGCCTACTCCTTATTATGGGCGTCGATCCTACGCGCCTCTTTATGGCTGGATTGGAGATATTGTTGCCGGTCGCGATGAGCCTGATTATTGCGACGGTCTGTACCCAGGATAGTACGCTAGAGATACAGCTCACCTTTCCACGTACATTTGCCGCGACGGTCGTGCGCCGCGTACTGCTCGCGCTAGGCTCTGCTGGCCTGGTCGCTTTCATCACAACACTCCTGCTGGTCCTGCTACGACCAGACGTCCAGGCACAAGAGATCAGTCATTGGCCACTCATACTAACGCTGCTCGGGGATCAACTGATCTGGCTGGCTCCACTGCTCTGGTTTACTGCACTGGGGCTGTTCATCACGCTGCTCACCAATAGCCGTACCGCCAGTAGCTCGCTGCTCGCCAGTATCTGGCTGATTGAAGTGCTCTTTGTGAAGGGCCTTATCCCTACCAATTCCTGGTTACGGCCCCTCTACCTTTTCGCGACGACGCTACAACCAACGATCTCATTCTGGCTCTCCTCGCGCATCGAGATCCTGGCGACCGCCCTTGTGTTCTTTGGCTTGAGCTGGCTCCTGTTACGCAATCGCGAACACGTCCTGAAAGGTATGCACCATGACTAAACAATCTAAACAATCGACGCTGATCCGCAGTGCTCTGCGCGGTGCCTTCCGCTACGAATGGCGCATGCAGCTACGCCGACCAATCCTCTGGATTGTTTTAATACTATGTGAACTATTGATGCTCGGCATCCTGACCCGTTACGCTACGCTAGCCAGCATCCTTGACTTTATTCGCCTGCAGCCGGTACTGCTCACAATAGTACTCTGGACAAATATTATTAACTATCTGCTCCCTGCGGCTCTAGGTATTCTCGTAGCCGACCGCCTGCTACGCGACAGACGTGTGGGGGTACAGGAACTACTCACGACGCAGCCTGGCTCGCCGACAGCGCGTCTATTCGGCAAATTTCTGGGCAGTACGCTGGCAACACTCTTCCCGATCTTTTTGTTTTATAGCGCTGGCATCATTGTTATCTTGCTGGTCACACATACATGGATCATGCTGCCAATTGCCCTACTGACCTTCGCAACCATTGTGCTACCCGGAACACTCTTTATTGGTGCCTGCGCAACCGCTCTACCAGCCGTAGTCTGGCAACCACTCTTTCAGTTTCTCTTCCTGGGCTACTGGTTCTGGGGCAACCTCTACACACCACGCAATATCCCGACGATCAGCACCAGTATCCTGACACCGGTTGGTGGCTACATGAGCAGCGGCTTCTTCGGCTACACGCTCTTCCCGGTCGCCCATGCCAGCGTCTTCACTGGCTGTCTTAGCCTGCTACTCTTACTGGCACTCTCGATCTTTGTCATCCTCGCTATCGGTAGTTATCAGCGCTGGCAACAGCAAAAACAGTAATGAAGGAGTTCACAGACATGGAAGTAAAGATAGAACAACTCAACAAGATATATCGTGGCAATGTACATGCACTAAACAATCTTACATTAACAATTCCGACCGGGATGTTTGGTCTCCTTGGCCCCAATGGCGCAGGCAAAACGACGCTGATGCGTACACTGGCAGGGATACTGCATCCCACCAGCGGTCAGTTAAAGGTCGGCCCCTACGATGGCACAACGGAGCGTGGTCGACTCGCCATTCAAAATACGCTGGGCTACCTCCCACAGGATATCGGTTTCTATCCTGACCTGAGCGCACGCGAGTTCCTGGACTACATCGGTCTACTCAAAGGCATGGATGACAATAAAGCACGCAAGCAGCGGGTTGAGACGTTACTGGAGATGGTCGCGCTGCGCGAGGTTGCAACGCGTAAGATCAAGACCTATTCAGGAGGGATGAAGCGGCGTGTCGGTATCGCCCAGGCCTTGCTTAATGATCCTCGTCTCCTGATCGTCGATGAGCCGACTGCCGGTCTGGACCCCGAAGAGCGTATTCGCTTCCGTAACCTGCTCTCCGACCTTTCAGGGGACCGTACTATCCTGCTCTCAACGCATATTGTCGAGGATATCGCACAGACCTGCGAGAATATCGCGCTCATGAAGAAAGGTCAGGTCATCTTTCAAGGTACCATCCTTGAGATGCTTGAACAGACACGCGACCACGTCTGGCTCCTCACTACACAGGGAGCACGTCCCGGCGGCAACTGTACCATCGTCTCAACGCTCCACCTTGGCAAGACTGTACAGTATCGCATCGTCGGCACACCTGATAACAACAAACAGACACTTCAGCTCCAACCGACCGAACCCAGTCTCGAAGACGGCTACGTCTGGTTTATGCACAACCAGCCAGCACAATAAAATCATAGTTGTACAACAATAGATACAAAATACTAAACAATAAAAAGAAAGTTACAAAAGGTGGAGATAACTCGGCCCAGGGCAAGCAGATCAGTACGTTTACCCATCCTTCACTGATCTCCCTGGCTGGTACATGGCTGAGCACTGAAACCACACAGACCAGCCTCGGGGCTGCGGTACCACGCTCTGCGACGGCCGACGCGCTGCTGTATCTCGGTCCACTCGAGTTGCTCACAGCATCACGAGCCGATCCTTCTCTCTATGAAGGCGGAGCATATGCGCAAGAGCTTCAGCGACGTGGCAAGTTGCTGTTCCAATGGGGCATACAGGATGCGCGCGATCCATTAAAGGCTGATCTTGCCTTCGCCAATGCAGGACCATACTTCCTGAGCTAGCCAACAAGGTAGAGTCAGGCAACTGGTAACAAAGAGAGTATGGAGTGCTTCTTTCAGAAATACTTTCCTGGTGTTGGAACGTCTTAGTAATAGGTCAGCATAAACATTCACCTGACCAGACAAGGACGACAACGCTACGATGCTACTTTTTTTCCATCTCTCACCACTGATCGAGACTGGTATTATATTGCTGGTGACGATCCTGACACTGCTCGGCATTATGCTACGACCCTGGAAGATCAATGAAGCGATCTTTGCACTTTGCGGAGCTGCCATCTTACTGCTGCTGGGACTAATTACGCCGACCAGGGCTGCGACAACCCTGCTCGGCGATTGGAATACGTTTCTTTTCTTTCTGGGTATGATGAGTATCTCGGCTCTGGCTGAAGCGGCTGGCCTCTTCGATTGGCTAGCCTTTCAAGCAGCCCGGCTCTCGCGTAACAGTGCACGCTTATTATTTCTCAATACGTTTTTGCTCGGGTCCCTGATCTCGATGTTTTTCTCGAACGACGCGACCGCTCTGATCCTGACACCTATCGTCTATACGTTGGTCACACGGTTGCGTCTGCCAATACTCCCTTTTCTCTTCACCTGCACGTTTATCGCGGATACCGCTTCGTTCCTGCTGCCAGTCAGCAATCCAATCAACATTATTGTGACGTCACGCCATCCACTGGACCTGCTCACCTTTGTACGACTGCTTACCTTACCATCCTTGCTGGTCATCGCTATAAATCTGGGTGTCTTCTACCTCCTCTATCGCAAACAACTCAGGGGACGCTTTGATCTCAAACGTCTCCCGTCGTTGGAAGAGGCGATTACGCACCGGAGCTATTTTCGCTATACATGCTGCGTGCTCATACTGGTAGGGGCAGCCTATATCACTGCTTCGGCGCTACAGATTCCGCTGTCGCTGATCGCACTGAGTGGTGCACTACTGCTCCTTATCGGTGCACTCAGCTGGCGGCAGATTACGTTTAATGCACTGGGTCAGCAGATATCCTGGCAGATCTTTGGCTTTATCGGCGGGATGTTCATTATTATTCAAGCGCTAGAAGGCACTGGTCTGACGGTCTGGTTCGGACAGTGGTTGCTGACGCTGTCGGGCGGGACACCTTTCGGTGCAGCGCTGGTCGGCACAGTGGGTTCAGCATTGGGCACAAATCTGGTCAACAATGTACCGATGGCGGCTGTGATGAACTCGGCGCTCCAAGGTATGCAACATAGCCCGCTTACGGTCCAACATGGCTTCATCGCTGCAACGATCTTCGGCTGTGATCTGGGTCCAAATCTGACGACAGTCGGTTCATTGGCGACGGTCCTCTGGCTATTGATCCTGCGCCAGCGCAATGTAGAGGTCTCGGGCCTGGACTATTTTAAGGTTGGTGTAATTGTTACCCCGCTCATGCTGCTGGCGGGAGCTCTGGCCATCTGGCTATTGCTTTAAAGCAGCGTCAGGAGGGAATAGATGCGCATTCTCTGTTGTCTGGATGGGACGAATATTACACAGCTCCAACAGGCGGTTTCAACATTGATCAAAATCGACCAGCAATCCGCCATTGGCCTGCTCTATGTTATCGATAGTGGACCACGTCACGATATGCAGCGGCGTCGCGAGTCGCTGTTCCGCACCGGCCCGCTACCACAGCGCCAGGAGGCACGTATGGACGCAGCCGAGACCACAGCAGCACAGGATATCTTGCAAGAGGGAAGCAAGTATTTTCCCACTGCGGAGATCCTGCAACGCTCAGGACAACCTGAACAGCAGATCATCTATGTCATCTTCTCGTGGCAGGCAGATGTCGTACTCCTCTGCCCACGTTCACCCGAGCAAGACGGTCCGAGCATCGGTCCGCACTCGCTCGGTCATGTTGCGCGCTTCGTTATCGACCACGCAGGCTGCCCGGTCCTGCTCATCCGTCATACAGACCAGCGACCACCACAGCCTCCACCCTATCCACCCAATGCACAGCAACGCGCACCACTACCACCAAATTCACCACAATCTTAGTAACTCATCAGGGTACACAGTCAGACTATAAACCGATAGAATAGGATAGAATACATTCTCGACATTCTCGTCTATATATCTATATAGACCCACAGATCCGCGATAGCACGACAACCAGGCGTGCTATTGCGGATCATTGTCCAATGACTCCTGTTCAAGACCCAGCAGTTCTTTGAGCAACATCTGCAGTGCATGCTCCTGCTCTCTATAGAACTGGCGTGTACTACCGAAACCCAGACGCGCCGAGGTCTGGGCATTTGGCAGGTGATACTTGAAGTAATGATAGTGGAGAATATTGTAAAGCCGCCACTCAGGCGCACTATCAGAACGCATACCACTGCCCTGCATGCACTCAAAGGCGGCCTTCAAGAAATCACGTACCAGTACGCCCTTGCGCGTATTGGGAGAGTTTCTCTTCAACACCGCCACGTAATGCATCTCCGCCAGCTTGCTCTTCTCCAGAGCATCGGTATCGCTAAAATGATCGAGCACCTCTTTAAGATCATGAATCGTCAGTGCGGAGACACTCACCAGCGCAATCTCGCGCATATGTTTACGGAATAACGCACTCTCGCTCAACTCCGGCAATTTGCGACGCCCCTCGGGCAGTTGAGCAACCTCAAGCTTGAGATTCTGCTGTTGCTCCTCGCTCAGATCTTCCCAGGCCTGATCAAAATGCGGTTCCAGCTCTTCATAGATGGCCTCTTGCACCAACAGGTCGCTCGCCTGATCGCGCCCGCTCTCTTGCTTTGCTAATGCCAGGTGCGTCAGGTGCAACAACTTCTCATCGAAGATTTTACGGCAGGCCACCTGAATATAAAAAGGATGGCGACCGGCCAGCGTCAGGATATGCTCTACCTCACTGGAAGTGAAAGGCAGACCAGCGCGTTCCGCTGGCAATGTAATCAGTTCACGTGCCTCTTCCTGCGTCAGCGCGCTAAGCACACACGTCTGGAATATATTGAAGAATGGTGATGAAGCCACCTCGGTCGAATGGCAGACTTCGTAAAGCGGCTTCATTGAAGCCGTGACGTATGAGATAAGGTCGTAGATACCCGCGAGTGAGCGCATAAACGAGAAGAAGTCGGGATCAAAGTGTGGATTGCGCGTCACTTTATCAAAGGCATCCATCAAGAGTACCGGTCGGAAGCCCGCTGCATTAATATCTTCCAGCAAGCGTTTAAACCGATCCTCGCCACTTAACTCCATAGACGGAGCCTGCAATACTAACTTTGGACGGCTCTGGAGAATGATCTGCTTACAGACCAGGTTGAAAAAGTCTTCACGAGTCTTCTTCGGATACTCGCGCCAATCGGTGCGAATAAAGATACGATCGGTCAACTCATGTCCTAGCAGTCGCTGAATCTCGGGTGAACCCAGAAACTTGAGCAACGAGGACTTCCCAATATGGCGCGAACCAACCACAGAGAAACACTGCCGTTTCTCAACTGCATTGTAGAGCATACGCAGCTCATGCCGCCGTCCAATAAACATATCGGCATCACGTACTGCGTCACAGTCGTAATAAGGATTGCCTGGTTGTAAATCCACGAAAGTGCCATCCTTTCTTGCATTATCGGTCATCATGACTCTCTGAACCTTCACATGCCACCCACCTCTTATCTCTAGTGACAATCATTAGAATAGTATTGTACAATAAAGTATGCATTCTCTAGAGTGACACGTACTGCCGCTATATTGACACGCACCAAAATTCTATGACACAACACCAGACACGGATCATAGGCTCAAATTTTCAATAGAAAACTGTACGTCGGACAACGAAACGTATCAGGCGCATAATCAAGCCTCTACAACTATATATGACGCAGGAAAACTACATTTTATCAACGGCACCACTTTTTATCAACGGCACCACTATGGCAGGCCCTGTCATAGTATCTGCCGTATGCTTAGACAGTAACGTTTCACTGCTCATCCATAAATCTGACCTGTTCAGGTTTTCAGAATACTTACTACTTATTATTGCTAACATAGAGCAATTTCGATGAAAGACCCATACAGAAAAGACTTATCTATAAAGGAGTGAGGGAAAGATGATCACCAATCCACGACGTCAAAATATTCATTTTACGCATAAGCGTAATAAAAGAAACCTGCACTCCGAACGGACAATCGTCATAAAACAGCCTGAACGCACAGTCATTCGTCAGTTACAGGATGCGCTCTGGGAGAGTTCTGCGATAACATCGATTCTCTGGAATTATCGTACGAAAGACTGGGTCACCAATGTCCATGCTGTCGACTTTGACAACGATGGTGATATAGAGGTATTGCTCAGTTCACGCGATGGCATTGTACGTGTTCATACACCAATGGGAGCCAAAAAGTGGGAATGGAAGCAGGAGAACAAAGCGATCAGCGCGATGTTCGCGCTGCCAATCTCAATGCTCACCGAATCCGCTACGGCTTATCAACGTCAAGCCTGTATTATCGTTGGCACGCGTGAGGGTGATCTTTACGCTATCGACCAGAATGGCAAAACGGTCAAAAACTGGCACTACACAACTGGTCGTATGATCCGCCAGATCTATGCTACTCCCCAGCTCCCAAATTGCTTGCTTGTCGGCTCTGAGGACCGCTGTATTCACTTCGTGGACCGCCGCACAGGTAAGGAGCTCTACCCACCCCTCAAAACCGGCGGTTGGGTACGCAGTGTCTTTGCCTATGATATAGATGGCGATGGCGAATGCGAGATCCTCGTCGGCTCAGGCGATGACCATCTCTATATTCTCAATAGTCAGGGTCAACTACTCGATAAACTGTTTTTAGCGCACCAGATCTATGCTATGCTGACTGCACCACTCATGGATGGCGGACCCGTCAGAGTCATCACCAGTTCAAATCGTAAAAATCTTTTTACCTGGACAATACATCGTGCTACAGATGGTCACTGGAGCGTCGAAAAAGTATGGGAGACGCAACCCGAACACACACTCTTCGGCAACCGTATTCACACGATCTTTGTCCATGACATCGATGGGGACCATCAGCAAGAGATATTACTGGGTGCGGAAGACGGCTACCTCTATATCCTCAATCTTCATGGTCAACTCCTCCTGAAACGTCGCTTCGGCAGTAGTGTCTATAGTATCTGGGCCATGGACATTAACAACGATGGTCAGCAAGAGATCCTCGTTGGCACTGAAGATAACGGCGTCTATGTTGTGCAATTTCAGATCAATGATGAAATCTATAATCGAGTCAAAAACGTTTATAACGAGATTATTACAAATCAAGAGATAGATGATATTAAAGCGCTGAAAGAACTGACCCCTAGAGAGAAGGCTACGTTGAAAGAGTTTGTCGATGAAGCTTCACCGTTCCAACGCCAACAGATGGAGGTAGATAGGGCCACTCAACTCATGCAAGACGGCAACTATGAACAGGCCCTCAAGCTCTTCTTACGCGCACGCCGCCAGAACGTACAATACTGCTGGGAACAACCGGTGCTAACGCAGGGCTATATATGGTCGCTTGGTATTGGTAAGATTGCAAACCACAAGGACAACCATCTGATTGTGGGTACCGATGAAGGCTACATCTGCGCTATCGATGTTACTGGCGGCGAGCAACACGTACGTTGGTCAACAAACGTACACGATCGTGTACGCATGCTTCAGATTGCTGAGTTCCATTCAGGCGAGATCGACTCCATCGCAGCCGTGCTAGCCAACCATCGCATGGTCATCCTCAATGCGCAGGGCGAGATTATTAAAGAACATACCTTCTCGCATGTCGAAGATTGGGCGCGCTGCCTTGAGATCGATATGCATAAAGAGGATTATCACCGCGCGCCGGAGATCCTGGTAGGTCTGGAAAATAAACAGATTGCTATCTGGGATGCCAATATCGAACACGAGCGCAAAACGATTACCACCCCCCAGGGCATCAACATCCTTTGTACAGCAGAAGTAACGCAGAGTGGTCGCTCCGATGTGATTGCCGGCTCCATCAAAGATCTGGTCGTCGTCTATGATAACGAGGGCAACGAGCGCTGGCGCTTTCAGACGCAGGACCGCGTACTTGCCATCGACGTAGCCGACATCGACCTGGATGGGTACCCGGAAGTGGTAGTTGGCTCCGAGGATCGCAACGTCTACGTTATTGACCACGAAGGTCACCTGAAGTGGCGCTATCGTACACCTCGCGCAGTAAACGATGTCACCGTCTGTAGCACTCGGCAGAGCGGAGAGAACGAGGGAGATTCACAACCAGAGATGCTCGACATATTGATTGGTTGCGCAGATGGCTACATCTACATCCTTTCGCCCAACGGTGATCTCCGCTGGAAATATCAAAGTGCCAATCGTGTGAAAGCGCTACGCGCCAGAAAAATCATTGGCGATAAAAAAGTAGAGATCGCACTCGCCACCGAGAATAAACTTGAACTGCTCCAGATCATAGATCAAACAAAACTGTTTGCACAGATACAGGATTGCTGGAACAGTTGGCTCGATACCAGAGAAGATCGCCATGCCGCTCTCATGGAGTTAACTCACCATAGCGATGACTTTATTCGTTCATTTGCACTCGTAAAGGTGGCCGGACAGCAGACTCGCCATGAAGAAGATATTCGGCGCTTACTAGAAGCATCACGCACCGACGACGCGCTGGAAGTCAAGCGAGAACTGGTCCGTGCAATCATTGTGCTTTATATCGTTACTACCAATAAAGAAGAGAACGCGCGCCAGGCACGTAACCTGCTCAACCAGTTTGCCGCCGATCCCGATCCTGAGATCCGCCTCGCAATCGTCAATATCCTGCCTAAACTTCTGGAGCTTGATGAGGGGATCTGCTTCTCTTACCTTGAATACTTCACACACAATATCGATCTATGGGTACGACGTGCTGTCGTACGCCAGATCGATACACTTACAGAGAAATATGCCGCTCGCGCATTCAAGCTTCTTTTAAATACTGTCAACGACGAAGATGAATGGATACGACAAGAGACGGCGCGTGCCCTTGCACATTACTTTGATGCTCATCCGCAAAATACCATCCGTGATAGCATCGAGCTGATCTCAACCCGTATAAAAATTGCTATCCTGCAACAGATCTCCTACTCAGCACGCAAACCCGAGATCAGAGCCTGGTTTCAGAGCCTGGCGACTCTCATCAGTGATGTAGATAAGCCCGCAGTTATCACCCACCTCGATGAAATCATCGCAGCAATCTCTCAATTGCAACAGTTTGATCCAATCTATAGCGAAGACTACCGCCAGATCTACACAGAGTTTCGCCGCTTACAGCAGATACATTCAAGTGGCGCACTCGCCGTCTATCAATGGTACAACGTAGCCGAGGAGACAACCGCCCAGAGCTATGCGATCATTCGTGTCTGCCTGCGCACCTTTGATAGATTGCAAGAGGTTGCAACAATCATGCAGGCCTTCGAGCGCCGTGAAGAGGTACGCGATCGCATGACAAGCCTGATTAACGCGACCGATACGATCGAGTCGATCCGTAACGATCTGCAACTGCAAGAGCTGGCACAAAAAGAGAGCTTCCCTCAGGGCTACCGCCTACCAGAACTCGCCATTCTGCAACGCCTGGTAGAGCAGGTCTATCAACTTATTAAAGCTGAGATCAACCGCCTGCGTGGCAGCGCCGAGCTAGTAGCAGAGATACGTAATAAAGAGGTACACCAGGAAGAGCAGGTCATCATCTCTCTACAGGTCACTAATAAAGGCGTCAGCACGGCAGACAACGTTATAGTCGATCTCCTGGCAGCACCACAACAGTTTCGTATCATCGGCGAGCCACAACGCAGCCTGATCCAGGTTCCCAATAAAAACTGGCGCAGTGTAGAGTTCACTATCCAGCCCCATATCAAGCAGCCGCGCCTGGAATTTCATATCACCTATGATGATGCAGAGAAACGTGGCAAGCAGACAGATTTTGCGGATGTGATCACGCTCTACAATGATCTGCGGCCTTACATCGAGATTCCCAATCCGTACACCAGCGGAACGCCTATTCGCGACACCAAAATGTTTTATGGGCGGCGCAACGACATTGAGACACTTACGACAAAGCTGAGTAGCGTGACCGCCAATAAAGTTGTTGTCCTTTCGGGACAACGTAGAATGGGCAAGACAAGCCTGATCTATCAATTGGCAAACAACCTGGAGAAAGGTAAACAACTTCCGGTCCTGATCGATCTCCAACGCCTGGCAGCAGTACAAAATACAAGTCAGTTTTTTATGGGGCTGGCACAATATATCTGTGAGGAGGCGCTGCGCAGAAAACAGCTTATCCTCCCGGCACCACAGTCAGCAGCCTTCAACGATAATCCCACGGCTAGCTTTGATGCCTTTCTAGCCGAAACCTTACGTGCACTGCATAATGAGAAGCTGGTCTTCATGCTCGATGAATTCGAGACCTTGCAGGAAAAGATCAACAATGGGCCACTCAATCTGGACGTGCTCCACTACCTGCGCAGCCAGATGCAACACCGTGAAGGGCTGAACTTCCTGCTTGTAGGCACACCAAATATTCGCAATGTTACCGAGCCGTCCTGGTCGGTCTTCTTCAATATCGCGCTCCAGCACTCGCTCAATAAATTGAGGCCCAATGAGGCAGAGGCGCTGATCACCGAACCGGTCAAAGAGTATCTTGTCTATGATATGCTGGCTCTGGAGCGCATGCACCAACTCTCCGGTGACCTGCCATATTTCATCCACGTACTCAGCGAAATATTAATCAACTACAGCAATCTGCATCATAGAGCCTATATCACGGTCAATGATATCAATAAGGTTCTGGATACCGTACTGGAAGAGCAATCAAGTAGTATCCAGTGGATCTGGGACCAGCCAAAGTCTGCGCTTGAACGCTTCCTACTCGCGTTGCTGGCGCAGAACCAGAGTAGGCAAGGCGGCCAGATCTTTACGCTCAGTGATATCTATCGAGAATTCGATATGCAAGGTCTCCCGTATGAGCAAGACAAAGTAACTGCCGCATTCAAAAATCTCGTACGAGCCGATATTGTTGAGGAACAACAGAATGGAATGCACTACCGCATCCCCATCGGCCTCTTCAGAGAATGGCTACGTAAAGCCAAATCACCACAGCGCGTCATCCGAGAAGAGTTTACAGGCAGAGATTTCTTGTAAAGGAAGATAAACAGAGGTTGCTTGTGAAGGGAGATAAGAGGTTGATTTCGCTCTATCAGCGCTTTCAACCTCTATCTCCGTTCCAAAACAATGTGGAAAACATGTGCAGCGTTATGAGGCAGACAGGTAATATTTTTGTTCGAGGTAATCTAGTAGCATGTCAGAGGTCAACTTGATACGCAGCCGGCAAGCATTGGTCTCCGTCGAGTCAAAGGTGCCATTCTCGTAGAGCTTATTAGAGGGCGCGCCCCCACCACACAACAGGAAATACTCGCAGCTCTCACGACAACGTTCAATACCTTTTTGAATATCCGTGTTCATCTTTATAAACTTCTCATGCGTAAAAATCTGTTCTAAGGGGGTATCAAAGACATTGCCTAATGTAAAACTCCCATAGGTAGGATGGGTTACGGAGAGCAGTTCGGGCGAGAATGTGGAGATATTCCCTTTGGTATCAAAGTTCAGAATAGCGGCCGCTGTATTGGTCTCCACTTGTGGTGCCAGGCGACCAGCCTTAATACGACGCAGTATGGTATCAATCTCGCGAATCGGCAACGGATTATCGCTCTGCTCATTTAATACAAGCAGATGCTTGAGGAATTGCTGATAGCGCTGCATCCCTGCCGGCGTATGCAACGACGATTGTGTGTTACAACCCTCGACCTCTTCAGGATTCAGGCCCAGGCGCGTAGGGCGCACCTCCATAAAAAAGTGCCAGAACTCATCGGGATAGAGGACAGTCTCGCCAGTCACCACCGAAATGACCGAGAAGGGAATATTGTTGGCCTTGAGCAATTGAATCCCACGCATCACGCGCTCAAACGTGCCATGATTGGCCCAATCCACACGCTGAGCATTATGCAAGAACTGCGGACCATCAATACTTACACCAATACGGACATGCTGCTCCAGAATGAAATCACACCATTCCTGCGTGATCAACGTCGCATTGGTCTGAAAAGAATTGATGATAGCGATACCTGCGCTATTCCACTTTTGCTGGATAGCAAACGCACGACGATAAAAGGCAGTGGAAAGCACCAGCGGCTCACCCGCATGCCAGACACAGGTCACTCGCCCATCAAGAAAAGAGGAAGACACAAAAAGAGCCTTAAATATCTGCTCTAGCGTAGCATCACTTATGCGGTTATTCAGATTGCGCTGTGGCAAATAACAATAGCGACAATTGATATTGCACAAAGATGTAGGCTGAATCACTACGAGTCTGGTCTGCACGTAATAAGTCACTCCTCGTTATCGCTCAACGCACGCCATAAAAGAAGTCACAGAACTCAGGAGTCAAAAGCTTACCGCTAGTCTCTTTATACTATTTCCTTGCTTAACACTCCCGCCTCATCGTTTGGGCAAATCATTCCAATCCTCCAACTTATTCCAATCCACCCAATCATCCGTCCAAAAATCTATCTCTTGATCCTGTGTGGTCCAAACATCTACCTGAGCAAATTTGTCTGTCATAAGAGGAGCATGCTTTGAGGATACGCTTTCATAATCCTGACACAAAGGTACAAAACGTTCGCGATCAGCGGCAGCAATACCCGTTGTTAATTCAACAAATACACGCGTACGAATCCTGGAGACGCGCTCCATCAGAGCAGTTTGGGGAAGATATGCGTCGGTATTCATAAAAATCCAGGCTCCTTTGTAGTGACTCTAGCGATGCTTATAAGCACGTTTACTGGTACGTAAATTTTAACACAAGATAATTCAATTGTCTATTGTGTATATACATACTTTTGACACTTTTTGCACACCCTATGACTCAAAAAAACATTGCTCACCCTGCACCAACTACGACTGTTAAAGTGTGCCAATACGTGCCTGTCACTCTCCATGGCACGCTTCGATACTCTACAGCATAAAATGAAACAAGGAAAGTGAAAAAGTCACACATATAAAGCATGCAAGAGAAAAAGCAAGTACTATCTATGACGTGCCAGTGGCACATTATAGAAAAAAAGAGCTGGATATTCTCTATAAGCATTTACTTGATTGGCAGATGCTAGCAAGCTATCTGCGGCGCGCCTGCCGTGTGACAAATACAGTAATGATGCTAACTGTGAGGACGGCGATGATAAAGGCAAGGATGAGATTGCCCTTCATGCCTATGACAATAGCCAGGCCAAAGCCAAAGAGCACAAAGAAAAGAATATAGTAGAGGGTTAAGAGGAAATGAGTCTTCCTCGGCTTCTTGTCAACCGGGCTTGCATCCGGACGGAGTTCAGAGATCGGCATGGTACGTTATGTTCCTTCGCTCATACATTTGTAAACCTAACTATACATGCTGTCCACCCCATAGTCAATAAAAAAGACCTTGTGAACAGTTGGTGAGTAATAAGAAGAGAATGATGCGTTGGCTGGCTGCATCATAGACCATCTTCCCCTGAAGCGCCGGAGGCGATGACGCAGGGTGAAGTCGCTTCCAGCCATGACCATTCCAGGCCCACGTCTCGTTTGTCTGTGGTCCCTCTATGGCTTCGATCGAGCCACCAAACAGGAGAACCACGTGATGGAGAGGATCATAGGCCATGGTGCTATCTCTGCGTGGAGGTGCCACTTGAGAAATAGGAGTAGCAAAGGTGGTTATGGATGTAGGCAAATGAGTGTTGTGGATAGTTGTGGATTTAGATGAATATGTTCTCTGAGAGGATTGATTCCCAGCATGAAGTTGTAGAAGGGCAACCCAAATGAGTACGGCGATTAGCCCGATGAAAAGGGCAAGGCCCGTTATGAAAAGGATCTGAACTCTCCCGCGATTGGATTGATTGCTCTTGGATGAGCGTGCATGCGGAGAATGTGAGGAAAATGGCATTTTTTTCATTTGTTTTTCTCCTATCAGATGGTAATATACTTTGAATAAACCACCTGCATCATCGCTTACGACCCTACATGCAGGCTCACCTGATTTCGATCGTTACTATATTCAACATGCGCTGGCTCTTTTTCATCGCATCCATTCTGAGTTTTGCAGAGAGTGATACTTTCGAACATTCTGCTTTTGATAGGTGAATAACCAATGCCGAAGTGCAATCTGGCAACAGGTTGTGAGTTGAAGCAGAGGCCAGATGTAAGCACCTCGTCTTTCGACAGGGCTTCCCTACCTGAATTGAACAACAATTTGTAGTATTGGCATCAATACCAAAGTAGTAAGATGAAGAAGGGGATAAGGCCAGGAGATGTTGGAGGGAAGATGGAGATAAGCTCCATAGGCGCGAACATAGGGTGATTGCCTGTGACAAATGGTGAGAAAACGGGCGAAGCAGGTTCGACAAAATTCTATTATAATAAACATGAGAGGGCGTAAATTCTTTTCCTATGCCATCAGGCTATCAGGGGCTAACAAGAAGTATAAGCTCCTCTCTTGAAAATTTCATACAGAAGGACGCAGATGAAACCATTGATTACCTGTCTGGGAGAATGCTTAATCGACTTTCTTCCATTTAATGTAGAAGGCACTAGCGACACATTTCGTATGTGTGCTGGCGGTTCTATTTTTAATGTCGCCATGGCTGTGGCGCGTCTGGGCCATACCGATGCTGACGCCGCCTTCTCCTGCAAAGTCGCGGACGATTATTTCGGACGCTTCTTACGCGCTCATATCGAGGCTGAACATATCGATACACGCTTCCTGGTTGAGCAGGCCAGTGGACAGAGTACGCTCGCCTTTGTGGCGATGGAAGACGGTAGCCCGGCGTTTACATTCTATGGCGATGGGGCAGCCGACACGCAACTCAGTATCGATGAGATACCGTCGGCACTCTTTGACGAAACGGCGATCCTGCACTTCGGCTCGATCAGCCTGTTACGCGGCAAGACTCCTGAAGCTGTTCTGGCAGTAGCAGAACGCTTAAAGGGCAAAGCGCTCCTCTCCTTCGATCCTAACCTGCGCCCAGCTCTGGTACAGGACGAAGCTCAATATCGTGCTTTACTCAAGCGTATCTTTGCGCTGGCCGATGTCGTTAAATTGAGCGATGCTGACCTGGCATGGCTCAACAAAGACTATACCAGTGAGCAAGCTATCAAAGAGTTGCTCGCTCTGGGTTCTGGTCTGGTAGTGATTACGCGTGGCAAGCATGGTGTCATCGCGGCACGGGCAGGTGGTCCCATCGTCGAGGCTCCCTCTTATACTGTCGAACTGGCTGACGCGGTTGGGGCAGGTGACACATTCTGCGCTGGTCTGCTAGTACAACTTGCGCAACACCAATTCATCACTACCGAGAGTCTCCGCAGTATACAAGATGACGATCTACAGAACATGCTGCGTTTCGCGGGAGCCGCAGCCGCTTTGAACTGTACACAGGTAGGAGCGAATCCACCCCAGTATACTGAAGTGGAAGAGTTTTTACGCCAGCAGGCGAAATAAAGAAGGCATAGTGCTTTGTTTGTAGGCTAGAGTACAATCTCGAGACCCGCAAGACATTAGCTCAAGCAGATGAAGAGGCGCTACGGGCACGTCCAAAGCGCAGCAACGCCCGCAAACCAGTGCAAGAGCTTGTGCATTTAGAACGCTACAGTTAAACGTTCAACTATAGAAGCATCAATAATTGTATCTACGAAAGAGCTTTGTTTCGTACAATTATTGATGCTGTCTTTTTCACCATCGCAGACACTGGATAACACCGGCACTATTTCTAGAAAGAAAAGGACCAGATATAGTTATGACATCACATACTTCACATACTTCAGACGCTACTCTACGTAACGAGCTCCGTTTTCTCTTGCTCGAAGGAAACGCGCACATGTCACTCAAGGATGCCGCCAAAGATTTTCCCATAGAGCAGGCCAACACCCGTCCACCAAATGTCTCCTATACACCATGGCATCTCCTGGAACATATACGCAGGACGCAACATGACATCCTTGAATTCCTCAAGAATCCACACTATGCGACAATACAATGGCCGGACGACTACTGGCCCGCTCAGGATGAGCAAGCCGACGCAGCCGCATGGCAAAAGACGCTGGATGGTTTCAACAAGGATATGCAAGAGCTCGTTGCGATCACCCAGGACCGCTCGCTCGACCTCTATACACCCCTGCCACATGGTAGCGGACAAAATAGAGTACGCGAGATTCAACTTGTCGCCGACCACAATGCCTATCATATCGGTGAGTTCGCCATTCTACGTCAGGTTATGCAGACATGGGGACCGGATCACGAATGATAACAAAACAGACACACAATCAATAAAGGAAAATCAAGGATGTTAGCCTACGTTTTTTGGCATCAGCGCGAGAGCAAGGTAGCCAGAGAAGAATACCAGCAGAAACTTATTGCGTACCATCAGGTCTTGCAACAGCGGCAACCGCAAGGCTTCCTGTGTTCATTCGTCCTGACAAGTCCCTCTGTACCATGGATGACCGAGCGAAGTGAAGTCTATGAAGACTGGTACGTTGTCGAAAACTCAGCCGCTCTTGATCCTCTGGATGAAGCCGCCGTCACAGGCATCTGTCGCGAGCCACATAATCAGGTTGCACGCCTGGCTGATAACGGGACCGGTGGACTCTATCGCTTAAAAGACGCAACCATCGATCCCACACAACTGGCAAACCTGCGCAACGCCACCTGGTTCAACAAGCCAGCTGGTATGTCATACAATGAACTATACGAAATATTGCATGCGAGTCGCAACAAGCGCACGCAACAACCAGACATACTATGGCAGCGGCAGATGACAATGGGACCCGCACTTGAGTTCTGCTTGCACGCTTCAGATGGCTACGTACTGCCAGCAGAGCTCAAGAGCGTCCAGCTAGCAGCACAGCCAATCTTTTACATGTGAGCAGATCGTAACAAAAAGTGCAGGTATCTGAGCATCCATTATCAGCCGATGCTCAGATACCTGCACTTTTTATATTGTGACCTATTCTTTAGAATATCCAGCGTCGTAGTAGTCTTCATCCATAAAGCGTACGGCACCAGAAGGGATGATCGTCTGTGAACCTCGCTCATACGTGAGATACATCCAGGCATATTGCAGCATGACGATGATGCGATTACGAAAAGTGATCAGAAACATGATATGTATGAAGACCCAAGCCAGCCAGGCCAGCAAGCCAGTAAAGCGGATAAGGCCAATAGAGACAAGTCCGTAGGAACGCCCCACCGTTGCCATCATGCCTTTATCGAAGTAATGAAACGGTGAGCCAGCTTTCTTGCCAGCCATGCGCTCAGCAATCACGGCGGCTGCATGCTTTCCCTCTTGTATCGCGACTGGAGCCAGACCAGGTAGCGGCCTGCCAGCTTGTACTGCATGAGCGGTATCACCTATGACAAAGATGTTCGG
The DNA here is from genome assembly GCA_015099395.1 of Ktedonobacteria bacterium brp13. Classification (GTDB taxonomy): domain Bacteria; phylum Chloroflexota; class Ktedonobacteria; order Ktedonobacterales; family Ktedonobacteraceae; genus Dictyobacter. Next base: position 439,232 of record AP024096.1, read on the forward strand.
ATGGCCTGGAATAGAAAGATCTGGTAACACCCTGACACGACCATCCCGATCGGCCTCGGCCCCTAGCCACTTACTGGCCGGCGAGGCTTTTACACCTGCTGTCCATATAATATTTTCAGCGGCAAACTTCTCTTTTTCGATCATTACGTAACCATCACCAACATCTTTTACATGCACACCTGTTCTGACATCCACGCCCATCTGACTGAGTTTCCGCGCCGCGCGCCTTGCCAACGCTTTGGGGAAGCCAGGCAGAATATCGGCTGGTCCCTGCACGAGTATGATATGCGCCATCGCTGGATCAAGACGATAAAAATCACCTGTAAGGGAATGATGGGCCAGTTCCGCAATCGCCCCCGCCAGTTCGACACCGGTGGGACCACCACCGACCAGAACAAAGGTCAGGAGCGCACACTGCTTTGCTGGTTCAGGCTCACGTTCCGCCGCCTCAAAGGCCGAGAAGACCATGCGCCGAATCTTGAAGGCATCGTCGATCGACTTCATAGAAGGAGCCATCTTCGCCCACTCCTGGTGTCCAAAGTAGTTCGTGCTCGCACCGGTTGCCAGGATAAGATAATCATAAGGTAGCGCTTGATTATCTATCATCACGAGCTGTTTTGCTATATCGATACTGGTCACATGTCCCATAAGAAAGCGCAGGTTGCGCATCTTATGGACGACACTGCGCAGCGGCGTCGTAATATCAGAGGACGAGAGACCACCCGTCGCAACCTGATAAAGCATCGGCTGAAAAAGGTGGAAATTATTATGGTCAACAATCGTCACCTCTAGCGCTTGCTTATCGAGAGCGCGAGCCGCGCTCAGTCCGCCAAAACCACCACCAATAATCACAACCCGGGGTGCAGTTGCAGGCTGCATGGGATCTGGCGGAATTGTTTGGATCATCGTCGTTGCCATTGTGCAACCTCCATCTCAACTCATTGCTACAGCTATCTTTTCCACATATATATGCTGACACGTATACTCCATCCTATTCCAGGATAGCTCGCTACAGGTCATCGTATATATGCACGTCTATCCGTTAGCTAGAGTGGCAATTTCGTTATAGAGCTCTTCAGTCCTGGTCAGGGATACCTGGAGTTGGACACTGGTTGTACCAGTTGCACCAAGAAGAGTGGAGATTCTCTCAAGAAAGTTATCTGGTCGCACGCTAAAAGAGTTGAGATCAGCCGCCAACTTCTTCTCGCTCAGGTAGTAGGTTTCGTTGATGGCATACAGGATCTGGACGAGGCAGTGAATGGTTCGCGCCAGACCGCCAGTGACGAGGTAGACTTCTCCACGCAAGGCAGGTTTGCTGATATTGTCGAGCGTGAATCTGGCGCTCCAGAGAAAGTGTTTGATGATAGCTTGCTTGAGACGAGGAGAGTAGTGGGCAACCTTTGCCTTGAGACGCCCGATAACCTGATCAGGGTCAAAGAGGGGACGACAAATAGCGGTCTCTGTGCAATACATGAAGTTGTGAAAGCCATAGGCAGGTTGCTGCCAGTAATCGGAGCGCAGGTTGCCAGCATTGCAGTCATCGATGGTAGCGGAGACAAAGTCAATGTTGCGATAGAGAAAATCGACCCGCTGGCCCCCTATTGTAAGCCATGCACCACCATTGACCCAGGTGCCCCAACCGCCAATATCAGTCACCGTAGGGTCAGGCGTATCATTCAGGAGAGCAGCAATGGAACGAATCTGCGCAATGTCCAACGGTCGATTTTCGTCATAGTAGAGGCCAATATCAATATCGGAGTCGGGCCGCGCTGAACCACTGGCGTATGATCCACCCAGAACGATGGCACTGAGGCCATGGACCGCATTTAGAGCGCCAACTAACCGCTGAAGTAGAAGCTCGTGTTGCATCTTCGATTTCTCTTCCCTTTCACAACAATTATTATTGGATTGATGATTATATACCAGAATTCATTATCATATATTTTTAAAACTTAATACATTTAAATTATACCATCACTCGAAAAATAATCTAAAACTCGTCCCCCTCTCGGAGGGGGGAGATAGCTTTAGCTATCGGGGGGAGCCATCCTCGCCTTATGCTCTCGATAACTCTTCTACGCCAACCATCTCCCGTTCGGACGTAGATTTCGTCATCGAGGATAACAGACGATAAAGGTGAGCATGATAAAGAGCGTTTAATTCGAGATTATAACGTTATTCGAACATTTACTCCCCCCGATAGCTAAAGCTATCTCCCCCCTCAAAGAGGGGGACAAGGGCTTAATTGCACTATACAGGCAATAGTGAACGTTATTGGCAAGTGACATGACGCATTTATCATGGCGTCCCATCTGTCTCCATTGGCCTGGAAGGCGGTTTCATGGCCTATTTCCAAAAAACCTACACTGGTGAGCCTCAGAGAGGGAGACAGTGGCTGCATTTCCTGTAATAGCGTGCATTATCTCTCGCAAAGTTAATGTTCACTATCCCTACACTATCCTTTATCTTTCGCTTCTTTAAAATACTTTTATGGCAGAAGGAGGAACGCTACGATCAAGGATCGGCAGAGAAAAGTACGTGAGCCCCTGCTCCTGACAATAATGTGCCTCATCCAATAGATCGAGCTCGCTCTCCTCCTCGCGTGTCAAAAGCGAGACAACGACGTCAACGCCAGCCTCATCCAGCGCTCTTACCTCATCAATCAACCAATCCCCACCACGAGGGCGAGCCATAATACTTATCTGCCCGTTCGGCAGTCCTTGCATAGAATAAAGTTGCGCACGCATAATCTTATCTCCTTCCAATCGTTCTTATTATATGCTATACGCTGAAAGTGGGTGAGCTTATTTGTGATATCATCTCACTATTATTTATTTGAAGAACTCTATGGGAGATGGTATGAGTCTGGCGAAGACACTTATGATACAGGGGACGGCATCTACGGTCGGCAAGAGTACGCTGGTGACTGGTCTCTGCCGCATCTTTGCGCAGGAGGGCTATCGCGTCGCGCCATTCAAAGCGCAGAATATGTCTCTGAATGCTGCGGTAACCAGTAGCGGTGGCGAGATCGGGCGTGCGCAGGCGACCCAGGCTGAAGCGGCGGGTATAGAGCCTACAGTTGAGATGAATCCTATTTTACTCAAGCCGCAGGGACCTTCGCGCAGTCAGGTGATCGTGATGGGCCGTCCGCTAGCTGCGATGGAGGCGCAAGAATACTACCAACGCCGGACTGGCTTTGTTGAATATATACAGCAAGCACTCACTACATTGCGGCAAGCATATGATCTAGTGATTATTGAGGGCGCGGGTAGTCCGGTGGAGTTGAACCTGGCACACTATGATCTCGTCAATATGCGGGTAGCACAGCTTGCAGATGCGCCGGTCCTGCTCGTTGGGGATATCGATCAGGGAGGCATCTTCGCTGCGATGCTGGGGACGTTGATGCTTTTGCAGCCAGAAGAGCGAGCACGTGTCAAAGGGCTGATCGTGAATAAATTTCGCGGCGATCTCGCACTGTGGCACGATGGAGAACGTTTGCTAGCCGAGCGCAGTGGCATCCCTGTATTGGGAACGGTGCCACACATTGAGCAATTACGGATCGCCGAAGAAGATAGCGTAGCACTGGATACCGGAGTTGCAACAGTCTTGCAAGGTCAGCAAAGGAAAGCCGGTGCGCAGCTTGATATCGTGTTACTGCGCTTCCCTTATATGAGCAACTACGATGAGTTTGATGCCCTGGCGGCTGACCCACAGGTCCGCCTGCATGTGGTCGCCAGAGCACAGGATTTCCCGGCTCATCCCGATCTTATCATCCTACCCGGCACTAAAAATACCCTCCATGACCTCGCCTGGCTCTGGCGTGCAGGGTTAGCTCAGCAGATACGCCAATATAAGGGAGAGGGTAGCGCGATACTTGGTATCTGTGGTGGCTATCAGATGTTGAGTGAACAATTGCACGATCCCGCTGGCGTAGAGGCTGAGGCAGGCACCATCGATACTGGTCTGGGACTGTTACCACTCACGACTGTCTTTCAATTGGTGCATGAGAAGGTGACGCAGCGTTGCCAGGCCTGGATCACACCAGCCGCCAGGCGAGGACTCTTCGCACATCTCACAGAACAGGCAATGCACGTATACCAGATCCATGTCGGGCGTACAACAGTTGATGCGACAAGCAGCATTGGCAAGGACGTACATGGAACATGGGGCGCATTACGCGTGGATACAACACAAGAGTTGGAGGGCTATCTCAGTGCGGACGGTTGGTGTGCGGGCTGCTATCTGCACGGCCTCTTCGAGAATAACCATATCCGGCACGGCATCATCCAGGCACTGCGCAAGCGCCAGTCTCCAGAGTTAGCGCACGCAGCAGAACAGCTACACTTCAGTCGGCAGCATGAATATGATCGCCTGGCCGCAACCCTGCGCCAGCATTTGGATCTACACGCAATACAAGCGTTGCTGCAATAACCACCTAAGCGGCCTCTTCCGAAAACCAGCGCCAGTTGCAGCAGTTTTCGGAAGGAGCCCTGAGCGTACTAACGTACTAACGTAAAGAGCGGAAAAACGTGCGAATAGAGGAAAATCTCTTGTGACGTGCCGCGCATGTGCCCAGGCGTCTGATCACGAAGGAGAGATCTGTTTGGGAGAAGCGAAAGCCTCGGCCCTCCCTGCTTGCCCCATTTCTTCCTGGAAGAGCAGATATGCTTCTTCGAGGGTAGGATTGGCCCGGATGGCCTGGGGATGCGGCGGATTTGCGGCCAGGATGCGCATCTCAACGCTGCCGCCACGGGGAATGGCACTGCTCACGCGGTAGTGCGTGCGCAAACTCGCGAATTCGGCCTGTGGAATGGTCAGGGTCCAGAGAGCCTCAGCGGCGTCAGCGAGCAGCGCCTCGGGCGTGCCCGTCCAGCTCAGACGCCCGTGGTTCAGCAGAGCAAGGTGGGTAGCAGTGGCCTCGATATCGCTGATAATGTGCGTTGAGAAAATGACGGTGCGCTCCCCGGAGAGCGAGGGGAGCATTTCGCGAAAACGGACGCGCTCGGCTGGATCGAGGCCCACGGTTGGCTCGTCGAGCACGAGCAAGCGCGGTTCGTTGAGCAGCGCCTGGGCAATGCCGAGGCGGCGTACCATGCCGCCTGAGAAGGTTTTCAAGCGTCGGTCGGCATCCGCGCTCAGGCTGACCATCTCCAGCACAGATTCGACCCGTCGGCGGAGATGTGCCCCACGCAGTCCCTTGAGTTCGCCGAGATAGTGCAGAAACACACGCGCGCTTATCTGCGGGTAGACGCCGAAGTCCTGGGGGACGTAGCCCAGCACACGGCGCACCATCTCGGGATGACGGAGCATATCCTGACCATTCCAGGTCATATGGCCTTCAGTGGGCAGCAGCAGGGTCGCCAGCATCTTGAGCAGGGTGGTCTTGCCCGCGCCATTGGGACCCACCAGACCCAGAACGCCAGCCTCCATGCGCAGCGAGAACTCGTGCAAGGCCCAACGGTCGCGCTCATAGCGTTTGCTGACGGTATCGATAAAGAGCGTTGGCATCGTTTATTTCCTTTCATCAGGCATGACGGCGCATAACATGCGTGCCGTAGATCGTCAGAATGAGCAACATCAAGGAGAGACTCAGGAAGAAGAGGCGATTCCAGAGAAACATGGCAGGGGGAGACGAAGGCGGTATCTCTGCCAAAGAAAGATGCATGACTTGCTGAACGAGATTGGCTGGCGGTGGACCGCCCTGGAACAATGACGGATGCTGAATCAGGAATTGGTTGAAGGGATCGGTGCCTGATGCATGAACAGGCGATGAAAGAGAAAATTGAGGGTAAAAAACATTCGCGGTAATATCGAGCAATTGGGGAATGGATTGGGTGAGAAACAAAGGCAGTATCCAGATGATGATGGCAGCAATATAGGCAATGACACGCTGGCCGCGTGTGAGTGTCATACAGGCCAACATGAACGTCGCACCAAAGATGATCGCGGGAAGCTGAAACCAGGCCCAGCCAATGAGGTAGGGTTGTGCTCCCAGCGGCGGATAGAATGCGGGTGCGAACATCAGAAAGGCGTGTGAACCGGTAGCAAAGTGATCCGTCAACAGTGCGGAAAGCAGACTGGAGCCAGCAAGCAGGAGCAGGCTGGCAAGTCCAGCGAGGTATTTGCCGAAGACGTAGCCAGGAGTCGCTACAGGAGTGCTGAGGACGATTCCGGCCAAGCGCTGTGCATGATCGCGGTTGATCTGATTCCCGGTGCAGAACGTCAGCAGGAGCGAAATGAAAAGACTGGTGGTCCCTAAGTGCGCCCAGCTGCTCCATGGTTCGTTGCGGTTATTGGAAGCGCATAAGGCCCCGATGGCGAGCATTACCAATACCATCAGCCAGGTGACCCAGTTGCGCCAGATAAGCCTAAATTCAAGTTTCATGATGATCCAGAAGTTGTACATAAAAATCCTTCCATTGTTCCTAAAAAGCGCAGAATCGCTGCCATTTTGGTGCGAAAGCTGTGAGCGCGATCAGAAGCAGGAGACTGAGCAAAATGGTTGCCAGATGAGAGGAGAACGAAAGCGTGTCCTGCGGCAGAGAGAAGAACAACCTCGCGACGCTCGGTCCATTTTGTTCAGCCAGAGCGAGCAAGCCCAGGAGCAGCCAGGGCAAGCCTCCGACCAGCGCAGCCAGGCGCACATTGCGCAGGAGCGCGATGGGCAGTGAGATAGCAGTGAGCAGCAGCAGCGGGGCCAGCCAGGCAAGCAAGAGACTCCAGAATGGTGCCCAGTTCGCCAGAGCGAAACCAAGCGTTGCAACGAGACCAAGCAGGCTATCGAAAGCGAGAAGAGCCAGACCCAGGCCCATGCTTGTTTGCGCGAAATTGACCGGGCAACTGGCCTCAACTGCGCGCAATCCAGTCGATGGCGTGCGCAACGCGTGCGTCAGGCCGAGCACGGCAGTCAGAGGAAGCAGGAGAATCAAAAGCGTAATGAGATCAGAGACCGAGAGAGACCGGGCCAGCAGTATTCCAGCCAGGAGAAGCAGGACGCTGGCAATCCAGAACCAGGGGCCAAGCAGATACACGCGCCAGCGGGCCAAAACAGGAATGCGCCAGAGATGATTGTTTTCCTCATCGTGCGTGTCTTGCGCATGAAAAGCAGCCTCTGTCAGCAGAGAGTGTATCAATTGCGCCGTCTCGGCTGAGGACGGACGTGGAACCGGCTGGGTCGCGTAGCTTCTGGCAGTAGCCTGTAGATCAAGAGGGAGTTCATCGCTCTGGATGGGAGGCTGATCGAACGAACGGTTATCCATGGTGCTGTCCTCCTTGCTTGCTCTCCGTGTCGCTAACATGCTCCTCCAGGTGAGAACGCAGTCGGCGCAGGGCGGTGAAAGTCCGGCTTTTGACAGTGCCGGGTGGGATCGAGAGAATAGCTGCGGTTTCCGGGATGCTCAAATCCTGTCCAAAGCGCAGGCTGAGCACCTCGCGCTGCTCCATGCTCAGATGCGTGAGCGCTTTGCGCAGGTTATGGTGTCGTTCCCAGCGCTCGAACCACTCCGCCGGGTCTGGTTCGCGGGCCTGCATGGCGGGCATTTCAGCTCGTAGTTCGACGCGGCGGGCATAGGCGCTGGTGTGATAGTTGCAGGCCAGATGGTGAGCGATGGCGTAGAGCCAGGGACGAAAGGGGCGCGGATAGTGATAGCTCTGCGCATCGCGGATCAGCTTGATGAACGTCTCCTGAACCAGATCTTCGGCCAAGTGAGTATCCGCCAGGACACGATAGAGATGAGCGAGTAAAGGGGCATGATACCGCTGGACGAGCGTTTCCAATGCGCCTGCATCGCCGTACTGCCAGGCGCGAAAAAGATCTTCATCGGTGAACATGGCTTCTCCAGTGTCCGCTGAAAAATAGAGAAGGGCAAGCATTTTTGCTCTTCTCTCTATATACCGGACAGAAGGAGAAAAGGTTCACCACCTCTGCCTTATGAAAACCAGGAGGAGCATGAAGAAGACTCTCATATTTATACTGATAAGCTACATCTCGTTGCGCATCCCGTGGTCCAGATGGTTTCTTGCAGGAAACAGCTGTTAACCGCGCAAACACTTCTGCTGGATGAATATCTTCCCGTTGGCAAAGGCAATAGTAGTCAGATTTGGCCCTCATTCATCCATGCACAGCTGTATCTGTATCGATACCTACACACCATACACAGCCAAAAACACACGAGCTCCTCTCCCTGATTGTAAAGGAAGAGGAGCTCATGTTTGGAGGATATCGCTCAATGCACCTGTAGTAGCATATTATTTGTTTAGCAGTGGCAACACTTCGTGCGCCAGCAATTCCAGGGATGTGAAGTCGGGAATACCGCCAGCAGAGATCATAAAGTAGTTATAACCCAGGTCAACATATGGACGCATCTGCTCGGCGACCTGCTCAGGAGTGCCAACGAAGCCTGTTCCAAACGGTCCTTTATGCGCATCTGTCAACTTCTTTAGCTTCTGCTCGTCATGGCCGCAATAGCTGACTGTCATCAAGGTGCGCTGGATGGTTTTAGGATCACGTCCAACGGCATTACAGGCCTCTTCGAGCTGCTCCGCTGCCCAACGCGCTTTCTCAACACTATCGGCTCCGATATTCCACCAATCCGCATAACGGGCGGTCAGACGCAGCATGCGCGGTTGGAATGCTGCTACCATGATGGGAGGAACCGGATCAGGACGCGGCACACAATACGCGTTGGTGACACGATGGTGCTCACCCTCAAAGGTGACATTATCTTCAGTCCAGAGCGCTTTAATAATCTGAATGACTTCGCCTAATTCATCAACACGTTGCCCGGCAGGCGGGAAAGGCAAGTTATACGCTTTGGTCTCTTCTTCATGCCATCCGGCACCCAGGCCAAGGATAAATTTGCCCTGACTCAGATATTGGAGCGTGGCTGCCATCTTTGCTAGCACAGCAGGGTTGCGGAACAGTTGACAGAGGACGATATGCCCATATCTAAGCTCAGGCCGTAATGCCGCCGCATACGTCAGTAGCGTCCAGCCTTCCAGAACAGGACGCTCACCAAATTGGACGTGATCAGGATACCAGACCGAATCGAAATGACCAGCGATGATATCCAATCCCTGACGCAGCGTGGACAGATATGCTGCCTGCTCCTGCTCTGCATTGACCCCAGGTAACATCCAACCAAATTGAACTTTTGCCATAACCTTGTTTATCCTTCCTTACAATAAAGGAGGTTCACGTTGATAGATGAGTCTGTTACTCATCAACAGTTAATTATGCTGGCTACTTATTTCCTGAAAAAGCGCACGGAATGCATCGAGCGGCGTCTGGTTGGAGGGCAGTCGAGCCAGTTCTATGCTGGTGGCGCGGAAGTGCTGGCGCGGGTCCAGCGTTACTTTAGGCAACGCGAAGTACGAGAGTTGCCGTCCATCTGGCAAGACCAGCGTCGGGCTATTCGGTACTTTTAGCTGTTCCCAACCTTCCTGTGACTCCTGCAACACCTGCTGCTTACACGTGCCACTATCGAAATCGCTAATAAAACGATCCATATCCAGACCCTTGATATGCTCGGCGAGTCCGATCAATATACTGCGCAATGAGATACATTTACTGCCATGAAAGAAGGCAGAACGGATCGACCAATCCAGATCCGCAGCTTGTTCCCATCCTTGCCGCTCAGCACACTTGATCGCCTCAAAGGCAGGCCACATAGTAACAGGCCATTCAGTTAAAGGAGCATGCCATGGCTGATAAGGGATATTCGGTTCCTGCAATAATAGGACAGGTGTCTCATTATCCAGTATATCTTTAGGGGTGCCACGCTTATTTCTATACTCGAGTGAAAGGCTCTTATACTGAACAACGACAGAGCCGCTATACTCTTTACGTAGAAGATGCAGACGATACGCCGTCAAATATGCATAGGGGCAGTGGACATCCGAATACATCGCAATACGAACAGATTCATGCATGTATCAAAACTCCTTTCCGTGGTGGTGTACAACAGCCCTGAGACGCGGCGCATCTGGTAAACACACCAGCAACAGCAGGCGGCTTATACACAAAAACATTATATCATCCGATGATATATTTAAATGTTATACTATGCAGAGGTAATAAAAAAATATAGAGATATGGTCGGTATTATGCATAGCAAAAACGGCTTGCGACTCTTTTTTCTCTTTCTGCTGCTCTTTACAGCTCTGTTTGATGGTCTATTACTTTACACACAGTCGATTACAATTCTTTTCCTGATCAATGGCTTCTTCGTTATGTGGACCCCCGCCATAGCTTCCGGAGTGGCACGGCTCCTCAATCACGAAGATTGGCATGACCTATCTTTTCGCTGGCACACACGTTCAATTGGCATAGCATGTCTGCTGGCTGTACTTTTTCCACTGGTAATAGGTTTCCTTGCGTATGGAACGGCATGGATTACCCACCTGACGCCGCTACTCCCATTCCATGCAACCGGCGATCTGGAAGACGTTATGGAGGTGGCCGCACCCTTTGCACCTTCAGCAGGACCGACATTACTATTGCTACAGGCAGGCCTGGCACTCCTGCTCACTGTCATTTCAATCATTGCGGCAGCCGGTGAAGAGATCGGGTGGCGTGGCTATATGCTGCCACGAATGGTTGAAGGCAAGGTACCAGGAGCGATCATCATCAGTGGACTTATCTGGTCACTCTGGCACTGGCCACAGATCCTATTCAGTCCGCCGGTCGCCAGCATGCCACAGATCGTCACCGCCAGTATCTTCCTGGTAACCATCACTGCACTCGGCTGCGTCAGCGCATGGCTACGCTTACGCAGTGGAAGTATGTGGCCGCCCATCATCCTGCACGCCGCCTGGAATATCATCATCGTAGAGATCTTTAACGACTTCACGCAGGGGGTTGATACCTCTCTCTGGACAGGCGAACCAGGGATACTGGTCGCCTGCACAATGGTCCTTGTGGTAGGGCTACTCTCTATCACCCGCGTCAAGAGCAGCACGACCTACAAGTGAGCTACTTTCTGGTGAATGGCAACGTCGATTGATTCATTCTCATGCGCAATGTAGAAGCGATCATTTTTGACATACTGCATTTGATAGATTACAATAGATAGGGGAGATAAAGTACAATTATATGTTAAAAATGTAAGGAGATACTATGGCTAAATTTAGTGATGGAGATCCAGCCTACCTTCTTAATCAGCAATACCGCGATAGTTCTCAACTCTCTAAACGCATAGCACTACACGAACACTTTAGTACAAACCCCTATGGCCTGCATCAATGGGTCTTTGATCATATCAGCACACAACCATCTGCACATATCCTTGAACTGGGCTGTGGCGCAGGTGCACTCTGGACACACAATGCCGAGCGCATCCCTACCAGTTGGGATATTACGCTCTCTGACTTCTCAGAGGGTATGCTAGCATCAGCACAGCAGGCGCTGATTGCACTGCCTCATCCTTTCCATATAGAAGTGATCAATGCACAGTCTATTCCTCATCCAGATAAAAGCTTTGATGTCGTGATTGCCAATCATATGCTCTATCATGTCCCCAATCGCCAGCAGGCCATTCAAGAGATACGACGCGTCCTCAAAGATGATGGACACTTCTATGCAACGACTATTGGTCGCGCGCATATGCAGCAACTCGACGAGCTCGTTATCAAGCGAGTTCCCCCTGCCGAACCTGACGATATAGCAGAAAACTTTGGTCTGGAGACGGGCGAGGCCCAGCTCAGAAAATCCTTCTCACATGTCACTATACATATCTACGACGATGCACTGAAGGTAACCGAAACCGAACCGATCATACAATACTTACACTCAAAACCTTTAGGTTTCAGCGATGCATTAACCTCTGAGCAGATAGAAGATATCAGGGCGGAGGTCAACGCTGAGATTGAGCAGCATGGTAGCTTCTATGTTACAAAAGTAACGTGCCTCTTTGAGTGCTGGGGATAAGGTTCACCTATCTGCACGCTGGTTCATATTCCCTTGCATGTTAGAGGTTGAGCTCCTTCTCATAGAGGATAATCTCCAAGTTTTGCTGCATCCCTCTCCCGACTTCATGAAAGTCGTTTCTCTCATAGAACTTTTGCGCAGCAAGCTGTACAACTGAAGTATGAAGATGGAGGGTGGTGTAGCCAAAGGTACGGGCACATGTTTCGAGTTCGCTTAAGATATGCTGCCCATAGCCTTGTCCCTGATAGTCAGGATGGACGCGCATACGTGTAATCTCGGCACACGTCGGCGAGATCCGCAGCAAAGCGCCCATCGCAACAATCTTGCCGTCATCTTCACCAACCAGAAACTCACCATGATTACTGAGATAGTGCTCTTCAATAGCATACAAGTCGTCGTCCCAGGGTCCACGTCCAAGATATGCTCCAACCTGTTGAAGAGCGAACACATGTAGATATTCAATAGTTGCTTGATCCGCTGGAATATACTGTCTGATGGTAATCATATATAATGCTCTCTTATACACTGATCTATGTGTGTCTATTGCCATTTTCCTGGCATTCTCCCTAAATTCTATCATATGCGCAGATATACTTGCTACGTATCCGAAAACTTGCGTGTGCGAGCACTGGCGACGCCAGTCGCGTTGGTGTTCGGAATAAGATCTTAACCACAGTAGCATAGATGAGTTTCTCTTTTTTTGTGAAGCTATCCGCTGAGTTGGTTGTTGACGTTGCAGTTTCATAAAAGCTGTACGCATAATATACCGTGACCTACAGCCAATTAGGAGGCCTGTGCAAGGTTTCATTCTACACTGACTGAAGAGTAGGGGTATAGATCACGCTTTTCTTGTTCCCACAAAGGAGGGGTATAGTGTCAACATCATTCTTATCCCGACGAACCATCTTCCGCTTCACCGCTTGTAGTGCCGTCTTTTGTACACTCATCCTTATGACATTTCTTCACGCTGACAGTACAGCAGCACAAGGGTCGCTGCTTGATCCCTCAAATTCGACATTAGCATCACCAACTGCTTCAGCAGCCCCAGGAACACCTTCAGCAACCCCAGGAGGCACAACTACCGCACACGCTGTCATGCGCCATACACCTGCCGGCAACGTTACCATGACGTATAATCCAAATAACAAGAGCCTTGCAGTCAGGGCAATGCTATTCGGCTTGACGCCAAAGAGCATCCATCCAGTGCAAATCGAGAAAGGGACATGTTCTAACGCGGGTCAAGGCACTGTTCTGTACAGTCTCAACAATGTTACGGCTGATGAGATAGGAAATGTGAACTTTAACGGTACAGTCAATAATGTAACGACACCGCCATCAACAACTGGTCTGCGCATAAGTGTGTATAATGGCCCACAGATGCAAACAAACGTCCAGAAGGTTGTTATTGCCTGTGGCGATATCAGGCCACAAAACAGAACAGCCAGCAGCACCAGTAACAGCGATACTGCCAGCAGCAATGACAATAACACAACTGCCAACGGCGACAATAGCAGTAACAGTGGCAATAGTAACAGCTCAACGAACAGCACTACTAGCAGTAATGAAACCAGCACCACGAATAGCAGCGCTACCGCCGCTGCCACTGGTACCAGTACGAGCACCAGTCCAAACACCTACGTTGCTCAGTTTGGCTATACACAGTTTCCCAATGAGCATGCGAACGGTACGGCTGTCCTTGGACTCAATAATGGTACGCTCACGGTTCAATTCACTGCTCACGGACTGGTCCCGAACTCATCACATGCTGCCCATCTCCACGCTGGTACCTGCCAACAGATCGGGAAGATCCTTTATGATCTAAGCCCCATCCAGGCTGATAGCAAAGGCAATGCAACCAAGACCATGACCTTCTCGCATGTCTCATCCATTCCGAACAACGGTCTGGCCGCTCAGGTACACTACGGTACAGATCTGAGCAAACAGGAAACCTACAATCCTATCATGTGTGGCAATGTCGTGACAGGTAATGCGCAGACGAGCCAGAGCTCACAAGCCACACAGGATACACAGGGTGCGCAGGGTACACAGAGCGCACAGAATACGCAACCAACACAGCCATAATCAGCAGTATTGATAGCGTTTCATTTCCCTATCATAGCAGCCTGGACTCTTCGTATGAGCCCGAGTTGCTATGATTTTTATGCAGTCCTGATGCCAGACTGCTTATTGAGGCTTATTGTCACACACAAATATGATAATGCATAATAGTAGAAAAGAGCAGTTGCCTTATTTTACTATCTACTTTCAGGAAATAAAGCAGGCAGAGAGTGTGACGATATCGTAAAAATATCGCTACTCCATTTCTCAAGGGGGCGCGACCATGGCTCTAGGCATCTGGCAAACGGGAGATCCACTGCCATTACTTCCACCACACCACGCCACCCTCACATCCTTCACAATACGGTGTGTCACACACATAGCGCAGATCTCTCAGTTGAACAAGATCTCACAACAAGAGGTTACAGAGCGACTTCAACATCAGCATCATTTCTATCTGGCGAGCATAGAAGATACACCGGTCGCGTATGGTTGGGTGGCATATGCTGAGGGCGAGATCGGTGAAATTGATCTCGCGTTTACGCTCCCTGAGCGCGAATGCTACCTCTGGGACTTCAAAACCAATCCTCAATGGCGTGGACGTGGCATCTATCCACGTTTTTTACAGGCAATTATACAAATTATCCAACAGGAGCAATCTCAGGTTGACCGTTTCTGGATTATGCACGCACCTGGCAATACCGCCGCGGCACACAGTATCGCCAGAGCAGGCTTCCGCTATATAGCAGATCTCACCTATACAGATGGAAGAGCCTCTGGCATCATCCTCTTTGAGCAGAGCCAGCAGGCCGATGCCGCAGCAAACTTGCTCAAACTTCCAATTGTCACCGACAAAACATCACCTCGCTAGCGTTTTTGTGCACAGCAGAAAAAAACAAGTAGCCTGGCAACGAGCTATTATGCTCTCTTGCCAGACTACCTGCCTGAACACGTATGGACACAGTAGCGAATTATGCAACAAATTCGGTAATCGTAGGCACAGCTTTGCTCTCCTCAAAGGCTACTTTTGAGCGCAAAAATTTGAAGGTTACATAGTAGCCAAGAACGAGACCCAGACATACTCCACCCGTTATTAATGGGACAAGCGGAGCAACATTATGCGCAAGCCACAGTCCCAGATAGATCGCAGCAACCAATGGTACACTGGCAACCAGAGCAGTCACAATAAACACTAGCAAAGCATACCCTATATAATTTAAAAAGAGCAGGAAGCCGTTGTACGACTGTGCACGATCAGGATCTTTCTTCGCCAGATAACGTATTTTATGCACGCGACGCCAGAAGAAGTAGAGCGTCATTAAGATAAGTACAAGCAAGACCACACCACCACCAATAAAAAGGGCCTGGCGTGTCTGCGGATTCGACAGCACATCCATGTCTTCATCCTTTAAACAGAACAAGAGCTATTGCCAGCATAGCGCTACGCAGCAATATATTTATACATAACCATATCATACCCTATGCATAAAAATTATACGGGTAACTGAGCCTCTTTTATAGCCCAAATTGTTCACCGCTACGTGCCTGATGCACCGAACACTACCCCACCACAGAAAGCAGCCTTTCTCAATAGCTCTCTTTGACATATAACATCTCTGGCGATTATACATAATAGCAAGTAAGCAAAATAGCAAGTAAGCAAAAAAATCATAGGAAGATGAAAAGTGAGCAACAAGGCTGTTACTATCGGGAATGGCTAATTCGCTTACGATGTTATACGTCTGTTTAAAGTGCACAGATTGGAGAAATGTACCATGGCAACCCAACCAAATAAAAACCATGAACTCGTTGTTAGTATATTTAATAATGTAGAAGGTGCCAGAAAGGCACAAAAGGGAATGGAAGAGTGGGATAAGTCACAACCGAATATCCATATAGGGACCAGTGCGGTCCTCTACAAAGGACCTGATGGCAAGATTAAATATGACCGCAGCGGCGTTTTTGATTGGAAACGCGAGGCAACAGCGAACGTACTGGTCATGACGATAATGGGTGCCAATCCACTCCAGGGCGTCTTAGGCAGAGTCTCGGGACTCCTTGCATCCTGGAGCAAGGGCATAGATACTTCAAATATTAAGAAACTCTCCTCCCAACTCGATCAAGGCAAAGCCGCTCTAGTCGTTCTCTGCGACGACTACGAAGTACAACCAGTCTCTCAACAGCTCACAAGTTTGGGTGGTAGCTCCGTTCCTGGCTATAGCGTACCTGCCAGCACCACCGCCCAGGTCGAAAACGCAGTCCAGCAGAACGCCGATCAGCAAGGTGGCAGCCCTCAGGCTTAACCCACATAACCCACGCAACACATAATGCTCACATAGTACCGCCTCCCCTTCACTTGAAGAGGAGGCGGTAACTATTTCAGGTCGCTTCCTCTTTTAACATTGCTTCTTTGCAGACAAAATAAATTATAGCTCTCTCTGTTGACAATTCCACATATAGTAGCTACGATGAAGTATAAGATAACTTTACTGCTACATGCGTGTTGTTGTCATTTGATCTTCCTCTGAATGATCAAGTAGAGAGTAGAACTGACAAAAATGCAAACATTACAAAAGGCCGATGGCTTCGAAGCACAAAAACTGCTTGTCGTACCTGATACGCTGCTGATAGATATCTCGCGTCACCCACTCATCAAGCCACTCAGTGTGACAGACATAGGTTTCTTTCCTTACGCTCAGTATCATTATCGGGAGCGGAGTGAGGGTTGTACAGCCCTGATTATCATTTATTGCATTGAAGGAGATGGATGGGTACAGATCGGTCAGCAAGAGATTATCCCAGTACACAAAAATACGCTCTTACTCATTCCACCCAATACGCAACATCGCTATGGTGCCTCAATGCAGAATCCCTGGAGCATCTACTGGTTTCATCTCAGCGGTACCACGGCTCAGCAGTTCTGGGAGTACCGCACGAGCAATAATCTGCTCCACACTGTACCCGCAAATCAGGCAGCCAAAATCATTAATATCTTTGAAGAGAGTTATGAGATTCTGCTCTGTAAAGGCTACTCACTCAAACATTATATCTACGTCTCTCAGTTGATGAACTATCTGCTCGGCATTATTACGCTCATTCAGGACGAGACCAGTGACGATCGCCATAAGAACGAATATATCGAGCAGAGTATTCAATATATGATCGATCATGTCCAATCTACGCTCACATTAGATGAGCTAGCCGAACACATCAATCTTTCTAAACCACACTTTATCCATCTCTTTAAACAGGTAACCGGCTACTCACCCATCAGCTACTACTTGCGCCTCAAAATACAGCGCTCGTGTCTCTATCTCTATCTCACCGATGATAGCATCAAAGAGGTCAGCCAGCGCGTAGGAATACAGGACCCCTACTACTTCTCACGCATGTTCCATAAGATCGTCGGACAATCCCCATCAGAATTTCGCAACAACAAGAAAAGCTAGACGCATGAGGGATGTACTTGACCGCAGTAACAGTATGCTCACTATCTGTAACAGCATAGTCATAAGCTACATCCCTCATGCATCAGCTTTTCAATGCATCCATCTTTCGATCATTCCAGACGAGCTATCCTTTGACCGCTCCTGCTGTCAGGCCGCTCACAAGCTGGCGTTGGAATACTGTAAAGAGAATAACGATTGGCAATGCGACAATCACGCTGGCAGCCATCATATCCGGCCAACGATCCTGAAACTCTCCAACGTAGGTCCCAATAAAACCTGCGGGGATCGTACGCATGTCGGGACTGGTTGTGAGCGTTACCGCATAGAGCAGTTCGTTCCAGGAGTTCAGGAAGGAGAAGAAGCCGACCGCAATGACACCAGGGACAATCAGCGGCAAGACGATGCGTACCAATACCCCCATGCGACTCAAACCATCTATACGTCCTGCCTCTTCCAGATCTTCTGGCAGGGTATCACAGAATCCCTTGATCATCCAGATACTGAAGGGCAAGGAGAAAGTCGTGAAAGCCAGCACTAACGCAGGATAGGTATTGAGCATATGCAACTCGCGGAACAGTGTGTAGAGCGAGATGAGGATGACGGCATATGGAAACATCTGGGTCGCCAGGATTACCATCAAAACCGCGCGCGCACCACGAAAATGGAAGCGCGATAGTACATAGCCACCCGGCGCAGCCGCAAGCAACGTGAGTAACGTCGTACAGACGCTGACGATCAGGCTGTTCTCAAAGTAACGCACAAAGCCCTGTTGATCGGCAGGCAAGATCAGGTAACTATAGAGTGTAAACAGATGCGGGATCCATGTCGGCGGATATAAAAACGCCTCGGACTGCGACTTAAACGATGTTGAGACGAGCCAGAACGTCGGGAAGAAGGCATAGATCAGCAGTACTAACAATACCACGTATGTCAGTATACGCGTCATGTTATGACGCGTGCGATGCCGTTGTGCATGCACTCGCCGTTGCGCAATGCGCTCCGCTTTCGCGATCCCTGCCAGACTGGAACGACGCTGCTCTATGTCCTTAGGAGATTGAACCTGGGTATGATCCTTTGAAAGTTCCTTGCTCATTACGCCCCCCCGGCCTTTCCTTCCATGATCCGTATATAGAAGTTGGTGAAGAACAACAGGATGATCAGCCAGAGAATACCGATGGTAGCAGCGATACTGATGTCCTCATTCATAAATCCGGTCCGGTAGATATTGATGATAATATTATTCGTCGCGTTCCCTGGTCCACCCTGGGTCATCGAATAGATGATTGTGTACTCGTTCAGGCTCCAAATCAATTGGAGGGTAGTCACGACAACGATAATACCGCGCAACTGTGGCACAGTCACATGCCAGAAACGCGCCCATAAACCCGCACCATCAACCGTCGCAGCGTCCAGCAGTTCCTGCTGGACCGTCTGAAGACCAGCCAGCAACATCAGCGTAAAGAAAGGAAACTTGTTCCAGACCGTCGCAAAGATCACCGCGACAATTGCCAGGTTGCCATTACCACCAAACCAGGCCAGCGGAGCCGTAATAGGATGCCAGCCAAATAGATTGAACGACGTCAATAACTGATTGACAATCCCATACTGGGAGTTGAACATATAGAAAAAGAGATACGCGACCACAACATACGGGATCACCCAGGGGATCAGTGCAAGTCCACGCCACAGCGTCTGAAAGCGCAAACGCTGATTGAGGATCAGTGCAAATAGCAGACCGATCAAAAACGACAGAACGGTCACAACAATACTAAAAAACACACTAAAGCCAGCCGATCCCCAGAAATCCCAGGTCGGGTTGGTCAATACGGAGATATAGTTCTTTAACCCCACAAACGAATTATCCAGCGGATCCGCTAGATTCATCGATTGGAACGTCAACAGAAACGTATTAAAAAGTGGGTAGAAGATTATACCGATAAAGAGGATCAGCGACGGAGCCAGCAGGACCCAGAACAGCATAGGCCCGTTCAGTCCACGCCCGTAGTATGGCCGATCGGTCGCGGTATGAGACTTCCGCACCCGCGCATTCATAAGAGACACTTACGCCCTCCTCTTTGTTGAATGCGACCACAGCAATGGTTGCAACAAAGACAATGTTCCATGAGAACACATGATAAGCATGCTAGCGCGACACACACAGGCAGAGCAGCGGCATCACTTGCCCCTGCCCTGCTTGCATTGACGGCCTGAAGCGATAAGTTAAATTAAGAGGCAAAAACCGTCTTGACGTCATTATTGAGCTGAGTGAGACGTTTCAGGACGTTGGTCCCACCAGCAATATCCTGGAGCGCCGTCACGACATAGGTCGCAGCCTGACTATACTTTGGATGATAGGCCGGTGGACGCATCGTTGGAATGATGTCGTTAATAAATGCCTGGCTGATAGGATCAGAGAACAGGTTGGCATATGGACCACCACTGGTTACCTGACTCTTATGAGGGAAGATGCCTTCAGTGACCAGATAATTAGTCAAGACCGCTCTGTTAGAGGTCAGATACTCGATCAGATTCCAGGCCAGAGTTTTATTGCTCGAGTTCGATGACATACCCAGATTATGGATATCGGCGCAGGTGACCGGGCCACTCTGTCCAGGTCCCACTGGCGTCGTCGTCACCCCCCAATGACTGGTAACGTCAGAGACAGTCTTATAGACAGCGGGATTATCACTCTGGAGAATACCAGTCAGATACGGACCATCCAGCTTAAAGACCATTTGATCATTCGACATCAACTGGCGCTCAGCTTTAATTGCCTGATCGGGCGGAGTCCAGTTCTTCTTCACGCCATCTTGCAACCACTGGAACGCCTTAACCGTCCCCTCGTCGGCCCAATTGATCGTCATGTTCCCCTGGTTATCTTCTTGCATTGGATTGCCACCAAAGGTCCAGATCCACGGCCAGAAACCAACCAGTGCATACTCGGTCTTCGATATATCGATGCCGATCGGGTGAACATTCGCCGGCATCTTGCCGCGCAACTCCGCCATCATCGAGTTCAGCTCATCCATCGTCGTCGGAGGCTTCGTAGGGTCCAGGCCATACCTCTGCATCAATGTCTTGTTGTACCAGAAACCATGGGGCGAGATGCTGAAAGGGACGGCATACACGTTGTTTTTGTAGGTACCCACTTGAAAACTGTTCGTAAACGCATCATTAGTCCAACTACCAGCATACGAATTGAGCGCTTGCAGCACACCACCACCACCTAGCGCATACGGCCAGTTACCACTCAACTCCATCACATCAGGCGGATTGCCACCCGCGGACATCGTCTGTAACTGCGTGAGCATACTATCGAAGGGGATCGCAATGTTATTGACCTTCGCCTTATACTGCGTCGTGAACTGAGCCAGCGCATCGTCGATCTGCTTTTTCGTTGCAGACTCAGCCGAAGCCCAGTTTGCATACGACACCGTCGTCTGACTACTGCTGCTTGATGAAGGACTGCTACTACCACAGGCTTCTAACAACGCAGGTAAACCGCCAGCGGTCATACCAACCATCAGCGCACGCGTCAGAAAATCGCGGCGACCAACCTTCCCACTTAGATAATCCTGGAAAATAGAGCTCTTTTCGGGGCTTGCCATAAGTGTTATACCTTTCTCTCACCTTTGCATGGATAGCAACAACGCTATCAGAAGATACACACACCGAAGAAAGAACAAATAGATTAGTATAAGAGAGAGCACGAAACCATCGTGCTACACCTCTCAATGTAGCAAGCAATATTATAGATCGAGGACAATATTGCATTACAAAACATCTTTGCTCTATGGAATAAGTGCCTTCTAACGCAAGTATACAGCATGTGATTCTGCGTGACAACTGACGATCTGTAAATATTAATGGACAATATTATGATCTTTCAACGATTTTGCACACTGGTAACCAGTGAAAAGGATCTCTGAGAGAGCGAAGACATAAAAAACAGATACGCAGATCAGTACAACCGCATCTTTTCAGCCCATTCACCACGTACCATAAACAGCGATAGCGCAAGTGGGCGATTAACCTTTCTTTCTTCGTCATCGATAGAACTTGCTTGCCTGTCGCCTATCTTATCCACTCCCAACAACCATCTCCACAGCCCGCGACACTCTGACACTCTGACACTCTGGCACTCTGATCATATCTTTTTCATCCCCTACAACGTGATTCCTTTAGAGAAGCAAAAAATTTGCCTCTGTTGTTACAAGCACGCAAGTGTACCAGGCAGGCCACTATATAATCACAATCACCCGAGTCAAGTGAAAAAGGAGTAATACGTATGGTACAAGGGTATCAGAAACCACTTTACATCTTGCCATTCGATCATCGTGCCTCGTATGAGAAAGGACTTTTTGGTTGGCAGGAGCCATTAAATGAGGAACAGACGGCAAAGGTCGCAGAGAGCAAGCAGGTTATCTACGAGGGCTTCAAACGCGCGATCGCCGATAAGGTCGCTAAGGAGAAAGCCGGTATCCTGGTCGATGAGCAATTTGGTGCGGAGATCTTACGCGATGCCCATAAGAATGGTTTCATCACCGCCTACTCGACAGAGAAGAGTGGTCAGGAAGAGTTCGATTTCGCCTATGGCGATGATTTCGCACACCATATCGAGGAGTTCGATCCGACCTTCGCCAAAGTGCTGGTCCGCTACAATCCAGAGGGCGACGCCACTATGAACGAGCGTCAGGTTGAACGTCTACAGCGGCTCTCAAAGTATCTGGAGCAGTCGAACAGACTCTTTATGTTCGAGCTCTTGATTCCACCAGAGAAGATGCAATTAGAACGGTTCGATGGCGATAAAGATCGCTACGATCTACAGCTACGCCCACAATTACTCTTCAAGATCCTCCAACTCCTTCAGGATGCTGGCATCGAACCGGATGTCTGGAAGATTGAGGGACTAGATCGCCGCGAAGACTGCGAGCAGGCGGTCAAGATCGCTAAACGTGCCGGTCGCAACAGCGTCGGACTCATTGTGCTGGGCCGTGGCGCTGACGAACAACACGTTGTCAAATGGCTACAGATAGCCGCATCAGTACCTGGCTTTATCGGCTTCGCAGTCGGCCGTACCAGTTTCTGGACTCCGATTGTAGACTACGAGGCAAAAAAGTTGACCGCCGAGGAGGCAGCCAACAAGATCGCCAAAAACTTTGAAGAGTGGATCGAAACCTTTGAAAAAGCACGCCAGTAAACAGGAGGGCTTTAAGCCCTCCATCCTCTATAGCTCCCCACTCTTTATAACTCCCCACTCTTTATAACTCCCAAAATATCTATCACAGCTATCACCCGAGGAGTACCCAAAAACTCGTCCCCCCTCTCGGAGGGGGGAGATAGCTTTAGCTATCGGGGGGAGCCAATCCTTCACTTCTGTACTCGATTACTATTATACCTTAGCTATCACTCTTGCACTTTTAGATCGTAACCGAGTATTACAGGGCATTGCGAGCGTTTTACTCCCTCCTGCCGCTCATCGCGTCTGTCCTCCCTCGCAGAGAGAGGCAGGGGCTGCATTTCCTGTATAAAAGCCTGCTTAGATGCGTCCACGCCACTGCTGAAACAGACGATCGAAGTTACCCTGGGGATCACGATACCAGGCATCAACGTCGAGTTTCAGGGGGGCAACAATCCTCTGAGGCAGGTCACCGGCAGCAACACGTTGGGCAAACTCACGCATAGCCTCGCCAGATGGCTTTACTGTTCCGTCGTAGCGTGTCAGACCAAAGAAGCGCTCGTGTACATTGACTTTAAAGGGAGGCTTCTGCCACAACGAAGGATCGTAATCCGAGAACATCCAGCCAAAGGCACCTAATGAGCCGCTGCGCGCAAGCTTCTCAAGCACTTCGTGGTAATAACGTCCACCTTCTGCATCAGAGGCCAGGTACTGCCGCTTCTGCTCTCCTGCCCTACCGATAGTGATGTATTCAGAGATATCGCCATGCTCTGAACTCGCATACCCAAACTCTTCAAGCAGAACAGGTTTGCCACCAAGCGCTTCAGTAACCAGATTAGCGAGTGGCACGACATCGCTATTCATAGGATCATCATTCTCTACCTGACTATAATAGATACTATAGGCATGCATCGTCAAATAATCATCATAGGGTGCCAGGAGGTCGGGCTGGAAGCCATTGTTGGTCGTGAGCATCGGCAAATGCATACCAGCACTGACCGGACGCGTTGAATATTTACGCACCTCTTCGCTCAATAACCGGTTCCAGCGCGCACTATCCTGCACATGTTTCGGCTTTGCAAAGAGGTCAGGTTCATTCGAGAAGTTCCATGAATAGATTGCCGGATGACTTCCATAGCGTCCACAGACCTCGCGCACGAGCAGCAGTTCCGCAGAGAGCATCAGAGGATCAGTGTAGGGATCTCGACCGAGACGCGCTGTATACTCATTTTTTGTCAGGCGCGGTGGATGACCGACGTACCCCTCTTCATCGAGTAAAGCCCATTCAGGCCACCAGTTGGCACCCGACATATGACCAGTAAAGAAGGTCGGCATCACCTGGATACCTACCTCTTGCGCAACATTAAGCACGATACCCAGATCGGACAATGCTTTAGCGCTTACCTGCTCTGACGTAGGCTGAAAATCTTCCCAGAACAGGAAGATACGCACAACCTGCAAGTTGAGGGCAGCGATCTCAGCGAACTCCTGCTCCACCTCTGCTCGCTCAAAATCTTTCCACCAGTACATCGCCTTTTTACGCGGCCAATAATTAACACCTGACGTAAACATCTCTTTTCTCTTTCTTAACCTATGTTCTATATAGACATTGCGGCATGGACGTGAGAATCAGCGCATCTGAACAGAGTTACGCTCCACCAGGCTAACGGAGATAGTAGTACGGCGTGCTGTCATCTCTGGATAAGCAATCCGTTCAATCAGTAAGCGTACACCTTCTGCTCCCCACAGTTCTTGTAGCGCTAGGACCATATGAAGCATACTACGCCAATGGCATGGATGGCAAAGAGGGACACAATTTCTATACATTACGTGTCTGGTCTCAAATGACCGGTAAACAGAGGACGTTGGACAGGTCGCTTTTGCATATACCATCTTTTTTGGGGTAAGGTGAAGATACAGTAAGATTACTGGTGTACAATGATCGTTGCACATTACAGCAAAGGATAAAAGGTCATGCAAATTGGGGTTACTTTTCCGCAGAATGAGATCGGAGCTGATCCTGCGGTCATTCGCGACTATGCACAGACAGTGGAGGGCCTGGGCTACGAGCATGTGGTCGCCTATGATCATGTGGTTGGAGCTGATCCTGCTCAACGTCCAAACTGGCAGGGCTATACTCATCAATCGCTATTCCACGAGCCGTTTGTGCTCTTTGGCTATCTTGCCGCTTTGACAAAGCTCGAGCTGGTCACGGCGGTCATCATCTTACCACAACGACAGACAGCTCTTGTTGCCAAGCAAGCAGCCGAGGTCGCTATCTTGAGTGGCGGTAAATTTCGCCTGGGTATCGGCGTCGGCTGGAATCCTGTCGAGTATGAGGCTCTGGGCACCAACTTTAAGACACGAGGACGCGCCATCGAAGAGCAGGTTGAGGTATTACGTAAACTGTGGAGTGAAGAGGTTGTCACCTACAAAGGACAATTTCATACGATCGAGGCCGCTGGCCTGAATCCTCTCCCCCCGCAACGCAATATCCCTATCTGGATGGGTGGTGGGTCCGATGTCCTGTTGAAACGCGTAGCTCGGCTCGCCGATGGCTGGTTCCCACTGAGCCAGCCCGACAAGGAGACGCGCGCCAAACTGGAACAACTCTACAAATATGCTGAAGAGGTCGGACGCGATCCCAAAACGATCGGCATCGAGGCACGTGTCAGCACCTCCGATGGTGATATAGAACAGCTCGTGGGCTGGACCGATCAATGGCGCGAGCTGGGCGCAACCCACATCTCGCTGAACACAATGAACAGTGGCTACAAAACGCCACAAGAACATTTAGCGGCGATCCGGCGTTATAAAGAACTGGTCGGTTAATAAAGTAGATGCGTTAGTATAGCTTAGTCATAGGGGAGAACAATCTCCTCTATGACTGTACCTTACAAAACTTACCCCCTTGCTTATTTAATGAATAATCAATGACAATGTGCATGCAATCTAGCAGTCTCTCCTCATTTTGTATATGCTGTAAATATTTAAAAAAAGCCACTATCGCCCACATTCCGCAGGGTAATTGACAGAAAAAAAGAAATTCGGTAAGGTAGTGAGAAGCAAAAGAAGGAGCGAAAACGAGCGTGCAAAGAGCTGAAGACTACCGTAACGAACGACTGGATTATCTGGGCATTGTTGCTTGGAATTGCCTGCATCTGCCAGCAATTGAGTCTGGCTTCCTGGTTGGATGCCCTGGCCCCCCTGCAACAACGCGAAGTCAGTTATGGTACAGCGACGGTGGTGGTAAATAAGGTGAAGAGCGAGCAGGTTTTGAGGTGAAGAGTGAGCAATCGGCGCGAAGCATGAGCACTGGTGTTCGTCATCCGAGCGATGCAACTCCATCTCTTCACATTTTGTCAATTGGTCTTGGTATCTGGCCCTTTCCGTAGGAATCGACCGGGAAACAATGTTCGTGTTGTTTCCCTGTCGATTCCTACGAAAAGCGGCCTCAAGAGTTTTTTTGCCATGCGATTACTCAACGGCTTGTGGGTGGTCAACGCATCCTGAGAGAGGTGGCCTCCGCGGCGGAATGGACTGAGAATGCAGACGAGCGCATCTGGCGCAAGAGCTGAAGAGCCAGCAGCGCAATCCAGACCCAGCCAATGATGATGGAGATGCGTTCGAGCAGGCCCGTCGGCGAGTTCGGAAGGAGACCATTGGTATCAAGTGCCTGCGCGACAATGCAAGCGATGAAGAAGCCCAAGAAGAGAAGCCCTGTGACCAGAGAGTACCGAGCCCAGCCACGCCAGACGGGATCGCTTGCGAAGCGCCGCGTCAACACGAAAATCGCCATCGTCAGCGAACCGAAAGCCAGAGGAGCATTTGCCATATGGATCATTCCATGCAGCGTTTGGGTGCTCCTTGAGGTACCGGCGGGGTAATAGCCCAGGCTCGGGTCGGTGACAAAGAGGCCAGCGATAATGAGAGAGAGTCCGAAGACCCCAAGCAGAAGTGGTCCCCAGATCGCACCTTTGCCCGAACGAAACACCTGTCGAAGTCCGAGAGCGAAGCAGAAGACACACGTTCCACAGAGGAGGAAACTCGTGATCTGTGTCCAGCCTTGATTGCTCTCGCTGAGATCGCTGACAAAATTATGCCACGCGCTATAGTTGGGGCGCGTCGCACTCTCGACCAGAAACACCAGGATGAAGAGGAGCGGACCAATTGCTCCGCATGCGATCAAGAGCTTGGTTGTCAAGGGATACACTCGCGTTTGATTGTTCTCTGCCAGCATAAATGCTTCCTTTCCTTTGTTTTCCTTTATTTGACTGCATTGCTAGGAGAAGTATAAAGCGTCTTCACCAGGCACTCAACTATCGTACTCCAACAGAGATCTATTGGGAAGGAAGAGAGGTTTTATGATTTTGCAGTATTCAACGGCACTATAAGTATAGCATACATCTTTTTGTCTTATCAAGGCCGTTTCACTTTCCTTGACAAAACAAAAAGATGTATGCATTGAAAGAAGATGTGCCATTGAAGTGAAAAAAGAGCCATGCTTTTTTGGTTGAATGATGCTATTCAGGGGATTGACTACGACAATTTTGTCCACGTTACAAAGATTTCAAGAGAGGAGAATTCTCTTAAAAACTCGCAAGTTTTTGACTTGACATTGTGGGGCACTATATACCTCGGTGATCCTGATAAAACAACCTCAACTTGCCGATAATAAAATATAACGCTATTACGATCCAGACATATCTATCATTACCTATCTATAGATGCATTACAAACTATAGATATTTCTAGTACCTCTGAATATTTTAATACTCAAATGTACCAGAATAATGAAGCATGAAAGAATTCAATGATACATTCGGATGTATAACCTTTTTCAATAGATGACACGTACAAATTGGCACTTTTTTTCGATTATCCGTTGTGTAGTGTGCTTTGTGTGAGGAGTAGTATTTTATGCAGAGTTCAACGCGACGCTTGCTTTATGTCGCGCTCAGTGCTACTGGTATTCTCGCAATTACGCTGGGTATCTTGTTGGGAAGCGGGATGTTACGTGCGAGTACCAGAGTCGGTGCGACGGCACCCGTGAAGAGGATAGCGACAGCACAAAATCTGGCCTCTGGTGGGATGCCTGCGAGCACAAGCTCGCCGCTTAAGATGCCGCCAGGCAGCAGCCAGCCTGATGCTGCGGCTCCAGGTGCTCCAGGTGGCATGCCTGCAAGTGGAAATAGTGGTGTAACGCCGATGCGCCCACAATGGGGTGAAGCGGTGAAAATGAATAATGGTAACTTGACGTTGAAATGTTTGAATAGTAATGTTGCCCCCCGTTGCTATAGTCCACAGCAGATCCGGCAGGCCTACGGTGTTACGCCACTACTGCAAGCCGGGATCACTGGTAAGGGTCGCATCATTACGTTGATCGAGGCATTTCAAGATCCTACGATTGCTTCAGAACTGGCGCTCTTCGATCAGACCTTTGGACTCAATAATCCACAGCTCAATATCTTGACGCCCTTTGGGAAGACACCATTCGATCCGAAAGACGCGGCACAAACAGCTTTCGCGGGCGAGACTGCGCTGGATGTAGAGTGGGCTCATGCGATGGCTCCTGATGCGACGATCGATGTCGTCGAGGGTAACGTGAAGGATGAGACGAATCCGGGGCAGCTAACTGCTCTGTTACAGGCAACGAATTTCGCAGTGCAGAGCAATCTTGGTAGTGTCATCTCTCAGAGCTTTGGCGTCAGCGAGCAGTGCCTGTCATCGACCTTTATTCAGCAGGCACACCAGATCTATGAGCAGGCCAGAGCACAAAAACAGACCGTCTTTGCTTCTGCTGGTGATAATGGTGCAGCGGCGATCCAGTGCAATACCGCAACCGGCATGGCGGCATCGATTGTTCAAGGTATTGAATATCCGGCCAGTGATCCGCTGGTAACCAGCGTCGGCGGCACGAGCTTACAGGCTGCGGCAGATGGAACCTATCAGAGCGAGGTCACCTGGAATACTTCACAGCAGAACGCTGGCGCGACAGGTGGCGGCTACAGTGTGGTCTTTGCACGCCCTCCCTTCCAACAGCACGTAGTACTCGGCAATGCACGAGGTATAGCAGATATCGCCTTTAATGCCAATCCTCTTACGGGAGTGCCCGTTGTCACCAGTTCTCTCAAGCCCGGACAGACGCTACTGATCCCGATTGGAGGAACGAGTCTGGGTGTACCCGCCATCGCTGGTATCACAGCTCTATTCGATCAGGCAGCCGGCAATACACGGCTGGGCTTTATCAATAGCGCACTGTATCGTATCCAGCAGCATCCTGATATCTATGCAGCAACCTTCCACGATATCACGCAAGGAAATAACTCGTTCTTTTTTCAGGTCGCCAAAGGACAGAACATCATGAGCGCGGAGATCGCCGGCTTCAATGCCCAGCCTGGCTGGGATCCCCCAACCGGGCTAGGTACGTTTATCGCCGACGCAATGGCCAGAGTCTTACCTGAATATATCCATGCAAATGATGGCAGTACACTTTAAGACACTCGGCGCTACTTGCTTGCAACGCTCTTACTTTGCTCGGCGCTACGCATCACGCGCCAGATCTTTTCTGGAAGCAGCGGCATATCCAGCGTCTTGATCCCAAGCGGAGAGAGCGCATCCAGCACTGCATTCACAATCGTCGGCGGGGCTGCAATCGTACCGGCCTCACCGACGCCTTTTGCACCCAACGCATTAAGCGGCGTCGGGGTCTCGACCAGTTCAAGCTCGAAATGGGGAAGTTGCTCAGCCTTCGGCATAGCATAGTTCATAAAGGTCGTGGTCAGGTTCTGCCCCTGCTCATCGTAGAAGATCCCTTCAAAGAGTGCCTGTCCGATCCCCTGTGCCAGCGAACCATGCACCTGTCCCTCCACCAGCATATGGTTCAGGATATGCCCACCATCATCGACCGCGATATAACGCAAGATCTGGATATTTCCCGTCTCGCGCTCCACTTCGACGACCGCAATATGCGTACCAGAGGCAATAGCAGGGTCATCCGGGCTAAACGAATACCAGGCGGCTAAGCCTTCTATCGGTCTGCCATTGGCCGGATTGGGCGGCTCGTGCGAGATAAGGTCGGGTTGCTCTTCCACCATTTGAGCCAGTGTACCCAGTTCTACAAAGCGAGCAGGCACACCACGCACCGTCACCCGGCCCTGAGTAATCTCTAGATCAGTGGGCGCAGCCTCTAATCTGCTCGCCGCCAGTTGCAAGACTTTACCACGTAACGCCTCTGCCGCCAGATGGATAGCCACGCCAGAGCTTCCGGTGGTACGACTCCCAAAGGTACCGATACTAAAGCCGGGCAGATCAACATCGTTCAGATACACATCGACCTGCGAACCAGACACGTTAAAGACCGCTGCAACGATCTGCGAAAAGATCGTAATATGACCCTGTCCGGTATGCGCAACCGCACTCAGTACTTCCAGTCGACCCTCCCGTGAGATCCGCACTGTCGCCGCGTCACGAGGCGCATTAGAACCAGACCCAGACGGCCTACCACCAGTTGTCTCAATAAACGTCGACACTCCTATACCTAACAGGTTTGCCTGAGGATCACGACGCCGCTCACGCTGGCGCGCACGCCATGTATCGTACTCAGCAAGTACCAGGGCTTTATCAAGCGCCATCTGATAGTTTCCGCTATCGTATCTCAGGCCGGTCGGTGCCTGATAAGGGAAGGCATCCGGCGGGATCAGATTACGCCGCCGTACCTCGACCGGGTCAAGTTTGAGCTCACGCGCCACCGCATCGATAGTACGCTCAACCGTATATGCCGCCTCAGGCCGTCCAGCACCACGATAGGGAGACGTGGGTGCCTTATTGGTCAGCACAGACATGACAGTACAAGCAATTGCTTCGATACGATAAGCGCCATTTAATAGATAAGCGGTCGATACCGGCAATACAGGACCAACACCTTGCGGAAAAGCACCAGCGTCACCGATGATCTGCAGGCGCAGTCCCAGCACACGGCCATCGTTGGTGTAGGCTGCCTCGACATAGTGAATCTGCCCCCGTCCCTGCGTCTGTGCCTGCAAGTTCTCACTGCGGTCCTCGATCCACTTCACCGGGCGAGCGTACTTGAATGCGAGCAGAGCCGCAACAATCTCTTCACCCACGAAGTTCGTCTTGGCACCAAAGGCACCACCCACATCGGAGTTATGGACGTGAATGCGTTCAGCCGGAATCTTCAGAAAGTGCGCCAGTGTATCGCGTGCCTTGAAGACTGATTGCGACGAGACCCAGGCCGTGAATTCTCCGCTCGCAGAGTCATAATCAAAGAGACAACCACGTGGCTCGATCGAGCTGGGTGCCAGACGCTGATTCTCCAGCCGCAGGCTCAGCGTATGATCAGCCCGAGCAAAGGCAGCAGCGATATCACCACCACCTACGGGTATCCGAAAAAGGAGATTGCTTGCTCGCTCAGGATAAAGCAAAGGTGCATCGGGCTGCATCGCCTGCTCAGGATCAACAACCACAGGCAAAGGAGCATAGTCAATAGCCACCAGAGCATGACCATCACGAGCCGCATAGGGCGTCTCAGCCAATACCACCGCTACCGGTTCTCCTACATAGCGCACACGATCGGTCGCCAGCGGATAGCGCTGCGGCACAGGTTGCGCAGCGGAACCCGGCAGATGTACAGGCAAAAAAGCAGGCATACCATACATAGAGACCAGCGCGCGACCACTGAATACAGCCACGACGCCAGCGGTCGCATTGGCGGCTTGCAATTCAACATTCTTGACCAGCGCATGCGCATGAGGACTGCGCACTACCATCATTGAAAGGGCAGGCGGCCGACCGTTGGGTAAACGTATGTCATCAACATAGGCTGTATCACCTGTAATCAAGCGATAATCTTCTTTTCTTCGCTTTATATCAGCCATCGAATTTGTTTCACCTTTCAGTAAAAAGCCTTTCGCTATCTCTCTATAGGAGCGAAGTATTTCTGTCTATCTCTCTATATATCATACGGCTACCCGCTGAGAAAAGAAGAAGACCGGCTGCCTCTATCTCTCCACCGGGATACGCCTATAGAACGGGCCAGCGCAACTTGATCTCGATGCCGGCGCGTGTATACAGGCTCTGTGCATGCTGTCGTGCCTGCGCCATGATCTCATGCTCATCCATGGTCAGTAGCTGTCCATCACGCACAACAATAGTGCCATCCACAACCACAGTATCTACTTCACCACCCGTCGCAGCGTAGACCAGCGTCGAGACTGGATTGACAGAGGGCGTGGTGTGCAGACGCCCTAGATCGACGACGATCAGGTCAGCCTTCTTACCAACCTCTAGCGAACCGATCTCATGCTCTAAACCCAGCGCACGTGCACCATTGATTGTCGCCATCTCTAACACTGTCTCAGCAGGAACGATCAACGGATCAAGCGCGACGGCTTTATGGAGAATAGCAGCTAGCTTCATTTCACGGATCAGGTCGTAGTCATTATTGCTAGGCCCACCGTCACAGCCCAGCGCGACATTGACGCCACTCGCCAGCATCTGCGGAACCTTACACACGCCAGAGGCAAGCTTGCTATTCGAGGAGGGATTGTGCGAAACGGAGGTATGAGTAGCCGCCAGTTTGGCGATCTCTGCATCCTCTAGCCAGACCATATGTACTAAGATAGATTTCGGGCCGAGCAGTCCAACGCTTTCAGCAAAGTCGACCGGAGAAAGATTATAGTGCTCGCGCAAGAAGGTCTTGTCAGCTTCGACCTCGGCCAGATGCATGGTAATCCCCATATCACGCTGGTGCGCATAATCGCTCATTTCTCGATACAATTCAGGGGTCACCCCACCAGGAGTACGTGGCCCAAACCAGACGTGGATACGATCGTTGGCTGCTCCATTCCACTTCCTGTGCATATCCAGCACACCCAGTAGACTGGTCTCGCGATTCTCAATCATACCTGGATGCATAGCATTATCTTTAGTCGCATAGGTGCCAAGGTCCATCACGATACCGGCAAGACAGGCACGAATCCCGCTCTCCTGCACAGCACGTGCCACACCATCGAAACCATAACGCTGTGCCAGCATAGACTCCAGGAAGGTCGTGGTCCCAGACTTCAACATCTCAGCCACACAGAGCCGCGTACTGACATACCCATCATCGTGCGTAAAGTTTCCCTGCAAGACCCAGACCCGCTCGCAGAGCCACTGGATCAACGCCATATCATCGGCACAGCCACGAATCAAGGCCTGTGCCACATGGACATGCGTATCGATCAACCCTGGTAAGATCAGCTTACCACCAACATCAACAAACTCCTCAGCCGGATACTGCGCACGTAACTCGTCTGTCTTGCCGAGCGCCACGATACGATTCTCATTAATACGTAACGCACCATTGCTGATAATATCACGCGTAGGGTTCATCGTAAGAATGGTTGCATTTGTAAAAAGCATCGCGTATTCCTCGCACACTTACTCGCTTCAAGCTAAACACTCACGAAAAAAGATAGACAGTGAAAGCATACAATATTACGATAGTCATTGACAAAGATATCTTTAGATAAAAAAAGATATTACAGTACACATTATAGTTCGGCTTTCTTTTTTCCAGAAGTCAGACATAGCAAGAGAGCAAACTATGAAAAAAGCTTGACAGGGTTTATTGTGTCACCTTATACTTCCTTCAGACCTTATTCGAATACGAGCCCACTCATTGTAGAGTTACTCCGCAATCCTCATCTTCTGCCGTGCGATTATGAGAGAAGGTTATTATGCACACTCCACAGCTAACATTACAGGAAATCAACAGCTACGACCGCGAACACTTTGTGGTGGCGCTCGCTGCTGTGTTTGAGGGCCAACCCTGGATCGTGGAGCAAGCATGGTCCCAGCATCCCTTCGGCAGTTGGGATCGACTCTATCAAGTACTGTGCTCGGTCATGTATACGGCCTCTCTCTCACAACAGATTGCACTACTACAAGCACATCCCGATCTCGTTGGACGCGCCGCTCTCTCCGGGACGCTCTCAACGGCGTCCACTGGCGAGCAGGCTGCGGCAGGCCTGGATCACCTGACACCCACCGAGGTCGCAACATTTCAACAGTTCAATCACGACTACCAGACAAAGTTTGGCTTTCCATTCGTCATCTGCGCTCGCGCTAACAAGAAGGAGAGCATACTCAATGGCTTCACTGCCCGCCTTCAACATACCCGCGAACAGGAGATACCAATCGCCCTCAATGAGGTCGCACAGATCTGCCACTTTCGCCTGCTCGATATAATACAGGCATAAAGTAGTAGGGAAGTTACGATGCGATACTGCAATCAATAGAGGAGCTTTATGGATAAAGACTTTCAGTACACCATTAGCTACGGCAAGGCACGAGTCCCCGTCTACCGCGTCTATGCGCAGCCCTTGCAAGATATTCCAGCCATACCAGAGTCGGCATTTACCGGCAAGGAGAATATCCTTTTCGCCGCCGAGATCGACATCGAGGTCTTCGGCAATAACTTTCTGCCAGCGTACGTGCAGGGCGACAATCGGAATGTCGTAGCCACCGATAGTATGAAAAACTTCATTTTGCGCCAGGCCGTCACGTTCGAAGGGGCCACATTAGAGAGTTTCTTGCTACAACTCGGTCAAGAATTCCTGCATACCTACCCACAGATGGAACGCCTGAGCCTCTCAGGCCGTGAGATCGCCTTTACACCAGCCTCCGTACCACAGTCTAATGCACCGTTTAATGCACCGTTTAATGCACCGTTTAATGCACCGTTTAATGCACCGTTTAATACACCGTTTAACGGCTCCAAATTTAGCGACAGTAATGTACTATTTAGCCGTTCTCATAACGACTATACGACGGCCACTATCGACTTTACGCGTGAGAATGGAGAGGCAGTGATCACCGGGCAGCGTAGCGGGCGCGTCGGTCTCCAACTCTTCAAGGTTACTGGAAGTTCGTTCACCAGCTTCGTCCGCGATGGCTATACTACGTTGCCTGAGCGTAGTGATCGACCACTCTTTATCTACCTGGATCTCTACTGGAAGTATAACCACCCGGACGATCTACACGCGCACTATATCCCAGCTGAACAGGTACACGACGTCGTACAGACAGTCTTTCATGAGTTTGTCAGTGAGTCGATTCAACACCTTGTACATGAGATGGGCCAGCGACTCCTGCTACGTTTTCCACAGATGAGCGAGATCTCGTTCGATGCACAGAACAGGACCCGTGATCCAATGGGTACCTCGGAGCAAGATGAACGTATAAAAGTCTATAGCGACCCGTTCTCGGCCTATGGCAATATCAAATTGACAATACAGCGTAGCCAGCAGGCCTCATAACAAAAGGGATGAGTAGGATAGGTGGAAGTTTATGGCCGGTTATCTAACTACACATGTACTTGATATCGCACAGGGACGCCCCGCTGCTGGGATCGCGCTGGCACTCTGGCGGCTCACAATACCAATGTCCGAGCAAGGACCTACTCGTGATCCTGGTAATCTGGCTACTGCAGGTGGTACTGAACGTCAGCTACTCGTCTCAACGCGCACAAATACGCTGGGCCGTACCGATGCTCCGTTGCTAGCAGGCGAGCAGATGGTAGTAGGCATCTATGAACTTGTCTTTGCAGTCGGGGACTATTTCGTGCAGCAAGGGCTCACTGAGAGCTTACCACCATTGCTCGACATCGTCCCGCTCCGCTTTATCATCAGAACGCCCACAGAGCATTACCATATCCCGCTCCTGACCTCGCCCTGGGCGTATAGCACCTATCGAGGGAGCTAGTCATGACAATAGAATTGTATGCCCAACGCATCATCGAACGCTGCGAGATCCTGGCCCGCTATAGTGAGGAGCCGGAACGCCTGACACGCCGCTTCGCAACTCCTGCAATGCAGCAGGTCAATGCACTCGTCGCAGAGTGGATGCATGCTGCTACTATGGCTGTACGCCAGGATCAGGCAGGCAATATCATCGGTCGCTATGCCGCGCTGGACAGTGCAGGGAAGAGGCCGCAGACATTACTGCTGGGTTCGCATCTGGACACGGTCCGTGACGCTGGCAAATACGACGGAATACTCGGTGTCATACTTGCACTCGCGCTGGTCGAGCGTCTGCATGAACAGGGGACGCATCTGCCCTTTGCCCTTGAGGTTATCGGTTTTGCGGACGAAGAGGGGATGCGCTATCATCATCCTTTTATAGGCAGTACAGCACTGGCCGGTACCTTCGCACTGCCAGCACTCCAGCTACTCGATAGCGACGGTATCACAATGGCGAGCGCGCTACAAGAATTCGGCGGTGATCCTGAGCATATTCAGGCCGCACGACGCGATCCCAGCGATCTGCTGGGTTATTGCGAGATCCATATAGAGCAGGGACCGGTCTTAGAGACCGAGCAGCTACCAGTCGGTATCGTCACAGCGATTACAGGACAGAACCTCTGTGAGGTTAGCTTCCGTGGACGAGCAGGGCATGCTGGCACGGTCCCTATGAGCAACCGTCAGGATGCATTATGTGCGGCAGCCAGTTTTGTATTGGCAGCAGAGCAGGGAGCTCGCGCTATACCAGGCATGGTGGCAACGATTGGACAGTTGCAAGTTCAACCGGGAGCCAGCAATGTGATTCCCGGTACAGTAACGCTGAGCCTGGATCTACGCCATCCGGACGATAGTGAACGCGAGCAGTTCTACCAGCAGTTGCATAAAGAGGCACAGAAGATCGCAAGCGAGCGACAGATGCAGCTCGAATGGCATACATGCAGCAGCGAACAGACCGTTGCCTGCTCACCACAACTTACACAATTGCTGACCAGTGCCGTTAAGCAGCAGGGTTATCGCGCACTCCTGCTACCAAGCGGAGCCGGACATGATGCAGCAATCATGGCAGAGCTGACTGAGATCTGTATGCTCTTTGTACGTTGCTACAAAGGTATCAGCCATCATCCAGACGAAGCAGTCAACACGGCTGATATCAGTGAGACGATAACAGTTATGGAAAATTTCTTGCAGCTGCTAGCGCACCACACACAGGAGGAGAGACACGATGAGCCTGTATGATCTATTAATACACGGCGGCACATTGGTCACCGCAACCGAGAGCAGTCAGGGCGACGTAGCGATTGCAGAGGGGCGCATCGTCGACCTGGGTCCAGAGTTGAGCGGGACAGCACGCGAAGAGATCGATGCACGTGGGCTACACGTGATGGCAGGCGTCATCGACTCGCACGTCCATTTCAACGAGCCAGGTCGCACAGAATGGGAAGGGATCGCCACTGGCTCACGCGCACTCGCAGCAGGCGGCGCGACGCTGTTTGGCGATATGCCACTCAACTCCACGCCACCAACCATCAACGCTGAGAACTTCGAGCTGAAAGTCGCAGCCGCAAAGGCATCCTCAATCGTCGATTTCGCGCTCTGGGGCGGACTGGTACCCGGCAATCGTGAGCAACTCGCTGAACTGGCAGATAAAGGGGTGATTGGATTCAAGGCCTTTATGTCCAATAGCGGGATCGAAGATTTCGCCGCCGCAGATGATCTGACGCTCTATGAAGGTATGGCACAGGCCGCCCTGCTCGGCAAGATCGTCGCGGTCCACGCCGAAGACGAACAGATCACCAGCGCGCTGGCACAACGAGCACTGAAGCAGGGCCGTACAGGGGCCTACGATTTTATCTCCTCACGTCCTATTATCGCCGAACTGGCCGCCATTGAACGTGCGATCCTCTTTGCCAGCGAGACCGGCTGTGCCTTGCATATCGTGCATGTCAGCAGTGGGCGCGGCGTGAGTATGGTAGCAGAGGCCCGCGCACGTGGCATCGATGTCAGTTGCGAGACCTGTCCACATTATCTTGTGCTTACCGAGGAAGATCTAGAGACACTGGGCGCTATTGCTAAATGTGCCCCGCCACTCCGTTCAGCGCAAGAACAGAACGCGCTCTGGAAGCAAGTACAGACAGGCAACGTTGATTTTATCGCCTCAGATCATTCACCCACCCCGGCCAGCATGAAGACCGTATCCGACGATTTCTTCCAGATCTGGGGAGGCATCTCTGGCTGTCAATCGTTGCTCTCGCTACTGCTCACCGAGGGCTATGCACAACGCGGGCTACCCTTGCACCAGATTAGCGCACTGACCTCCTTCAATGTCGCACAGCGCTATCAACTCCTTGCACACAAAGGACTGCTCACGATCAATGCAGATGCCGACATAGTCTTGATCGATCTCCAGCAACATAGCGTCCTGCGCAAGCAAGACCTGTTCTACCGCCATCCACACAGTCCATACATCGGAGAATCGTTACGTGGGCAGATAGTCAGCACATTCGTACGCGGCATCAAAGTCTTCCATCAAGGCATACCAATCCAGCAACCTATCGGTCAACTGGTGACGCCAGATCTACAATAATCATAATCAGCCAGGCAGAAAGGCAATAAGCCTATGTGGCAAACCTATTTGCAACCTACAGAGCTTGAAGAGGTACTTGCACTCCTCCACCAGTACAAAACGCAGGCACGCGTGATCGCAGGTGGAACGGACGTGCTGGTCCAGCTACAGCGCGGCATCAAACCAACGCAGACATTGATCGATCTCACCGCCGTACCGGCGTTGAAATATATCCATCGCGAACAGGATACCCTTGTGTTGGGAGCACTCACCACGCACAATGACGTCATTGCATCGCCCGACTGTATGCAGTACGCCCTACCTCTGGTGCAAGCGTGCCTGGAGGTCGGTGCCCCCCAGATCCGCAACCGCGCAACGATCGCAGGCAATCTCATCACCGCCTCACCAGCCAACGATACCATCACACCACTCATAGCACTCGGAGCCAGCGTCGAGCTCCTCAGTCAGCAAGGGAACCGTAGCCTACCGCTCAACACATTCTATCCAGGTTTTCGTCAAACGGTGCTTGCACCAGACGAGCTCTTACACGCGATCCGTATCCCTATGCTCAGTCAGCAGCAACGTAGCATCTTCCTCAAACTGGGACTACGGCGGGCGCAGGCCATCGCAGTTATCAACCTCGCCATCGTCCTGACGCTGGCTGACGACACCACCATCAGCGCCGCCAGTATCGCGCTTGGCAGTCTGGCACCAACCGTCACTACAGCACCAACCGTCGAAGACTTCTTAATTGGCAGACAACTCACAGACGACATTTGTACGCAAGCAGGCAGACTCGCCAACGAAGACGTCAGCCCCATCGGCGATGTACGCGGTAGCGCGACCTATCGTCACGACACCCTCTCTGCGCTGGTCACGCAGGCATTACAGCAGTTAGCACAACAATCTCAACCAGCCACGCAGCAAGCAGTAGCGCGCTCACGACCGGTGTTGCTTGCGACAACGCCATGTGAGGAGACAACTGGCAGCATTGCAAGTCATGCCACCACAGCACCGTTCACGGGCGAGCAGATTAACACAACCATCAATGGCATACAGTACCACCTGAATAATGTGCAGAGCAAGACGCTCCTCAATATGCTGCGCGAAGATGCAGGCCTGACGGGAGCCAAAGAGGGCTGTGCCGAAGGCGAATGTGGAGCATGCACAGTCTGGCTTAACGGGCAGGCAGTCATGTCCTGTCTGGTACCGGCTGTCCAGGCACACAACGCCACACTCACGACAATCGAGGGACTGAGCAATAACAAACACAGCGCTGAAAGCAATGAGGACGACGCAGATGGCACCCTCCATCCTCTACAACAGGCCTTTATCGACTGCGCAGCGGTACAGTGCGGCTTCTGCATTCCTGGTATGCTCATGGCAGGTGCAAAGCTCCTCCAGGAGCAACCTCATCCCGATAACCAGCAGATCCAGACGGCACTGAGTGGCAACCTCTGTCGCTGCACCGGATACCGCAAGATCATCGAGGCTATCAACAAAGTAGGAGCGGAATCATGATGGAAGCAGACAGACAATCAGCTATACAATCAAACATGCAAACAGGAAAAACAAAGGTCGTCGGCAGTTCACTCCCCAGACCGGACGCACAGGGCAAAGTCACTGGCGCGACCGCATACCCGGCTGACCTTGTGCGCGCTGGTATGCTCCATCTTAAAGTTGTCTTTGCACACCGTCCCCATGCACGCATCCAGACGATCGACACCTCCTCTGCACTGGCCCATCCGGGGGTCGTGGCAGTATTTACCGCCGCAGACGTCCCCCACAACGCCTATGGTCTGATCGACGCCGACCAGCCGGTCCTCTGCCAGGACATAGTACGCTTCGTCGGTGACAAAGTCGCTCTCGTCGTCGCCACCAGCAAAGAGGCAGCGCTCACCGCAGCCCAGATGGTCCGCGTTGACTACGAGGACCTACCAGCCGTGACCAGTGCTCAAGCAGCCATGGCAGCCGACGCGCCGCTGGTCCATCATGAGCGCGGCAGCAACTTGCTCTGGCATGTCCCTATCCGCAAGGGCGATATAGACCGGGGTTTCGCAGACGCCAGTGTAACGCTCGAAGAGACCTTTACGACCTCGTGGCAAGAGCACGCCTACCTGCAACCAGATGCCGGGATCGCATATATAGACGAGCAGGACAGGCTCGTCATTGAGACGGCAGGCCAATGGCTACACGAGGACCGCCGCCAGATTGCAGAGATCCTTGGCCTGCCCGTCGAGCAAGTCATCATACGCTATGCCGCGATTGGCGGGGCATTTGGTGGACGCGAGGACCTCTCGGTGCAGCATCTGCTGGCTCTCGCAGCCTGGAAGTTACGGCAACCTGTAGCGCTCGTCTGGAGTCGTGAAGAGTCGATCATCGGACATCATAAACGCCATCCGCTCACTATTCGCAGCCGCTGGGGTGCAACCAGAGAAGGCAAGATCACAGCGATCCAGACAGAACTGTATGCCGACGGAGGTGCCTACGCATCAACCAGCATGGAGGTCATCAAGATCGGCACGCTGCTCAGCAGCGGCTGCTACGAGGTTCCTAATATCTTCGCCGATGGGTACGTCGTCTATACCAACAATATTCCCAGCGGAGCCTTTCGCGGCTTCGGCACACCCCAGGTCCAGTTCGCCAGCGAGATCATGATCACCAAACTCGCACACAAACTGGGTATCGATCCCGTCGAGATGCGCCGCCGCAACATCTATCAAGAAGGCAGCATCGAACCCTCGGGCAATCCTCTCCCAGCAGGTGTCAACGCACAACGTACTCTGGAACGCTGCGTTGAAGAAGTCAGCAAATGGTCGGGCTATCGAGCAGACAACAAAGCTATAAGAAGTCAGGCCACGTTACCGTATTACTTGCGGCGTGGCATTGGCATAGCCAGCGGTATAAAAAACGTCGGCTACTCGTTTGGTTTTCCTGAGCAGGCGACCGCGACAGTTGAATTGACAGGACGCGGCGAGATCGAGCATGCCATCGTGCGTATTGGAGCCGCTGATGTCGGACAGGGCTCGCACCTGGTACTCAAGCAGATTGCTGCGGAAACACTCAAGATAGCACCGGAACAGATTACGATGCTCTGTGAAGATAGCAGCGAGGCACCAAACGCAGGCAGCGCATCAGCCTCACGTATGACCTTCATGGGAGGGCGCGCCATCCATGATGCTTGTGCCGCCGCCAAAGATCAATGGCCAATGACCGACGATACCACTATCAGCGTCACGCGCCAATATCGTGCACCTACAACAACGCCCATGACCCCACTCACCGGAGCCTGTATTCCCAACTACTGCTATGGCTATGTCGCACAGGCGGTCGAAGTCGAGGTCAACCTGCTCACCGGCCAGGTCCAGGTTCTCAATGTGATCAGCGTCCACGACGTTGGCAAAGCCATCAATCGTCAACAGGTCGAGGGACAGATCGAAGGCGCACTCGCGCAGGCTCTTGGCTATGCATTACTAGAAAACTTTCAGGTCAACGCAGGCTACATCCTGACGCCATTTCTCAGCACCTACCTGCTCCCCACGATCATGGATATGCCACCTACCATTACACCGATTATCCTGGAATCCGCCGATCCCAATGGCCCATATGGAGCACGCGGCATGTCTGAAATGGCCCTGGTCCCCTTCGCCCCAGCAGTCGCCAGCGCCATCCACGACGCAACTGGCGTATGGCTACAGCAGCAACCAATGACACCCGAACGCGTTCTCGCCGCGCTGAATGCAGCCCGAGATGATAGAGCGAGAGTAGAATAAAAATAAAAATAAAAGGAACGGAAAACGTACATGACAAAAACATTACGCATCGTCGTCGACACCTATACGTTTATCGCTCGCCTGGAGACAGAGCTAGCACCGCAGTCCTGTGAAGCCTTTCAGCAGTTGCTCCCTTTTCACAATAAAATCATTCAGGCGCGTTGGAGCGGTGAGGCAGCCTGGATACCACTGGGAGACCTCAAAACAGGCGTCGGCTTTGAAAACCACACCAGTCATCCCTCCCCCGGCGAACTGCTACTCTACCCGGGCGGCTTCAGCGAGACCGAGATCCTCTTCCCCTATGGTCACACCCTCTTCGCTAGCAAGATGGGCCAGCTAGCAGGCAACCACTTTTTAACTATTATCAGCGGCCACGAACAACTGAAAGCACTAGGCCACAAGATCTTGTGGGAAGGCGCACAGGAGATCGCCTTTGTAGAGGATAACTGTGATTTTATCCCCCTGTAGCCAGCACCTGTGAAGCATATTCTGGCACTTTCTCACGCTCCCAGGCTGATTGAGGGCAATCAAGCAATATGATGCTGTATCTTTTGGCAGCTATTCTGCATTGTGTAGCATATCGTGGCAGTGCGTCGAGAGAATGCTGTCTTCATACTTTTTCGCTCCCTTCTATGGATCAGCAGTATCAGGTCGAGCGCGATTGGAGGAGTCCCGCGATGAGTAGCTCGACCATGCGGCGGGCATCGTAACGAGGGTCGTTGTCGGCGCCAACGCAGAGGTTGCCGATGCCATACATCAGTTCGAGGGCATCAATATCGGTGCTGATCTCGCCAGCTTCAGCAGCGGCGGCGAGCAACTGAGCGCAAACGGGTACGAGGCGGTCAAGGAAGTAGGCATGCAACGCATCGAAGCCGACGCTGTCGGGTCGCAGGACTGCGGCGAGTCCATGCTTCGTGACCAGGAAATCAACGAAGAGGTTGACCCACTGACCGAGTGCCGCGTGCGGCGAGCCACCATTCGCCAGCAGGACCGGACCAGCCTCGGCGCAGGCCTCGACCTGATGGCGGTACACGGCAACAACGAGATCCGCTCGCGTCGGGAAGTGGCGGTAAATCGTCCCCATCCCGACGCCAGCCGCAGCCGCGATGTCACGCACCGGTGCCTCGACACCGGACGTGACGAACACGGCGGCGGCGGCGGCGAGCAACGCCTGTTCGTTGCGCTGCGCGTCGGCTCGCTTATGCTGGGCTGGTTTATGGCGGGCTGGTTGCCCCGCTCCCTCGTCGATGGTGGTCATCGCTTCATTCCTTCAAACACTAGATTGACAAACGGAACACTGTTCCGTATAATAGTATCGGAGCAGTGCTCCGATACTATTATACCATGGAGGAATACAATCTATGAACAAATCAGACATGGCGATTACGGACGTGGCAATCAGCGCGCCTACTCCTGTCGTCTCTGTCAGTCCGGTGGTGCTGTCAGCTCCGGGGCGCGCTGTGGATTTGCAGATGCGAGTTTCCGCGCCCGTTACCGGACGAGAGCTACCCATTATACTCTTATCGCACGGCCACGGAAACTCGAACAATCTCTCCTCGTTGAACGGCTACGGCCCGCTCGCCAATTTCTGGGCGGCTCACGGCTTCGTCGTGATCCAGCCCACCCATCTGGACTCAAAGACGCTTAGCCTCGATCCAAACGGTCCCGAAGGACCCTTGTTCTGGCGATCCCGCGTTGAGGACATGAAGCGCATCCTCGACCAGCTTGACCTTATCGAGGCTTCCGTTCCGCAGATCAGCGGGCGCCTGGACCGAAGCCGGATCGCCGCAGCCGGGCATTCATTAGGCGGGTTTACGACAGGTATGCTGTTGGGCACGCGGCTTACCGATCCCAAAGACGGAACGGAAGTGGATATGGCCGATTCCCGGATCAAAGCGGGTGTGCTGCTTGCCGCGCCTGGCAGGGGCGGTGCTGATCTCAGCGCGTTCGCGGCAGAGCATTATTCATTCTTCTTGC
The DNA here is from genome assembly GCA_015099395.1 of Ktedonobacteria bacterium brp13. Taxonomy (GTDB): domain Bacteria; phylum Chloroflexota; class Ktedonobacteria; order Ktedonobacterales; family Ktedonobacteraceae; genus Dictyobacter. The sequence goes on from AP024096.1 coordinate 482,963, forward strand.
ACTCCAGCTTTGCTGAGATGACGACGCCAGCCCTCGTGGTCGCGGGCGATAAAGACGTCTCCCCCCATCTGACGATTCGGGGTGCGGACTGGCATGCTGATCCGTACTTCCTCAGTCCAGGCGGCAAGTGTTTGCTTACATTGTTTGGCGCAAAACACGGGCTTGGCGGGGTTGCTGGGTACGACGCGGCTGAGACGACCGACGAGAACCCCGAGCGAGTGGCTGCGGTCCAGCGGCTTACCTGGGCCTACCTCCGCACCGCGCTCTACCCCGAAGACCCCGCCTGGCCCGCAGCGCGTGCCGCGTTGATGGAGAGTCCCAATCCACTGGGTCGAATTGAATCCAAGTGAAGCTCTCGGAAGAAGAGAAAGAGAGAACTGATAAACACCCAATTACACTTCGGCATTCAAGCTCCGCAACAGCATATCAGCTACCAACGACTCCTTGAGATCTGGTTAGGCTCAATTTTGGCATAGGAACTGCCTGGCATGAACAAGAACATCGGGGCTATGGCCTGGCCTTTCCGAGCGCAGGCGAAGGAAATGCTTGCTTGCTTTTACCTCTACCAGCAATGACTTCCTCTGACGCAGATGCCCTTTGTGAAGCATATCATGGCTCATGTCCACTCTTGATGCTTACTGCTCGTGCCCTTTGCCAGAATGATTGGTCACCTCCGCCGCTTAGGTGACCAATCATTCTGGCAAAGGGCACGAGCCAAAGAAGCGCTGCGTCAGCATAGCCATAAAGACGCTCTCAATGTCGAATGTGTTCTCTTCTGGTATGCATGGATTCTTGCTGGCTTCCTGTTGCTTCAATGCTTGTTGCAGTTCATTCAGATGCTTTCGCGTTCTCAGTGTCGTGGGATGGTCAGAATCGAGCAATTTTTCCCTGTGAGCAAGGACCTGTTTGTAAAGGGGTTCAGCTTGCTCATACTTGCCCTGGTCTTGGTAGAGTAGGGCCAGATAGTTCAAGCTCATCGTAGTGTAAGGACTCCCGGTAGCCTCTTTGAGCAGTATCCAGAGCGAGGGCGTTCTGACGTTGTCCACTTTTTGAAAACAGCCTGCTCTCCTCTTGACAACTTTATTCTTTTAATTAAAATAATAGGCATCATGTGCAACCTTTGGTTGCACATATGTGCTATACTATGTAATAGTTGATTGTGTTAAATAACGTCAGGAGTATTTCTATGACCGATAAGATTGAGCGAGAAATCAGCATTCAGGCACCGATAGCAACAGTATGGGAAGTCATAACAAAGCCTGAATACATCAGCCAGTGGTTTGGTAGTCAGGCAGAAATAGACTTGCGACGAGGAGGAAAAGGCAAACTGAGCTGGGGCGAGGACTTTGAAGCCCCCCTGGAAATTGTAGAGGTAGATAAGCCGCATCTTTTCTCATTTCTGTGGGTCGCACCCGATGAGGAAACCAAACCGACCCATCAGCAAACCCTGGTTGAGTTCAGGCTGACAGAGGATGGTGCGGAGACAAAGGTATGCTTAACAGAAAGCGGTTTCGAGATACTCGAGATTACTGCAGAACAGAAGGCCAATCTGATTGCCAAGCATACCCCTGGCTGGAGTGACTTTCTGTCCAAGTTGCAGCGTTGTGCCCAGAACATCCCAACAAAGGCGTAGGTATGTCATCAACTGCACCTTTTAATGAAAAGCTCTGGTTTGCCATTGCTGAACCGAGCCGACAGAAGCTCATCGAGGTTTTGCTTCTCAAAGGTGAAGCGACTGCAAGCAGGCTGGCGGATGAAGTGCCGTTTAGCCGCCAGGCGGTTAGTAAACACATAGCTGTTCTGAAAAGGGCAGGTCTCGTCAAAGAGCGCAAAACGGGCAAAGAGGTACGTTTTAGCCTCTCGCCAGAAGGACTCAGTGTTGCAGCCCAGGAACTGTCACGGGTTGCAACGCTCTGGGATGAACGGCTACAAAAGATAAAACAAATTGCTGAAACTCTTCATCAAGAAGGAAGCGTTTAAATGCCACGCAAAGGAGACCATTCCATTTCGGGCGCTCACTGCTGTGTTTCTTGAATGTTTCTCACACATCACCCCTACACTACGAGAAGCCCTCGGCTTCAGCCGTAGGGAGTCGTCACGGTATGCCTCAAGAGGTTCATATTGATTGCCGTCTATCTTAGAAGGAGAAGAATAGTATGACACGCATTACAACTGACAAAAACCTCGTCACCCACATCAACGTCTTCACAGTTTCCCCAGAGAACCAGCAACAGCTCGTCGATGTGCTCGTTGAAGCGGCCCAAAGCACAATAAGGAAGTTGCCTGGTTACATCTCAAACAATGTTCACAAAAGTCTGGATGGAACCAAAGTAACCACCTATGCCCAGTGGCGTAGTCAAGCAGATTTCGAGGCGATGTTGCAGAGCCCTGAAACTGCTCCCCAGCTCCAAGCCCTCTCACAGCTTGTCACGAGTTTCGAGCCCCATCTCTATGAGGTCGTCTTTGTTGATGAGGCCGTAGCTGAGTGAGGTTTCCCCTTTCGCCTCGCATCTTCACGCCGGACAGATAAAGAAGAAGGGACACGTCGGACAGCGAGCTGGCTCTAAGGGTCGTGCCGGAAATTCGCGCTTCTCAATATCGTGAAGCGAGCGTTCGATCTCGTCATAGAGCCGCTGTTCCTTTTTCGACGTAATCATGAGGTAGGGTCCTACATTTAAAAGTTCGAGCTCAACAAGTGGGCAGTGCGCCCCAAATCTGGACAAGAGCCGTAATATTCGACAGGCAACAATTTTCTTCATAGCAAATTGACATTTCACAATGAATGCCAGGAATAAAACGTTACCTAGTTACCTATAAGAGCCGGTCTGTCAGAATAAGGTGGCAGATTAGCTCTTATAGTTGAGGGGAAGTTATTGCACGCGGACGGCGAGGTCATGCCTGGGGCCTCGGCTGGGAGCGGTTTTATACTGGATCTCGTAGTTGAGTGGATCAAGGGTAAGATCCAGTTCGTTAACGAGGGCCGCTATAGTGGCCATGACCTGGATTTCAGCCATGCCTGCTCCAAGGCAGGTGTGTTCACCGACGGTAAATGGGACGAAGACATTGGGCTGGCGGTGCTCATGGCGCGGTTCGAGATAACGATCGAGGTCGAAGGTGAATGGGTCGGGGAAGAATTGGGGCTGAAAGTGTGTAACAGCCGTTCCGACCAGCACATTTGAGCCTTGAGCGATACGATAGCCGCCAAATGCAAAATCTTCTGACGCCGTGCGGGGTGTACCAGGGCCTACCGAGTAGTAGCGTAAGTTCTCCAGCAGAGCGGCGTGCAACACTTTCATCTCTTTAAGATCTTCCATAGTCGGGGTCGAGGTACGCTGGAAGATCGGGCGCACTTCAGCCACGACACGTTCCCAGACATGCGGATGTTTCAACAAGGCATACACGGCGAAGCTGCAGGTTAAAGCTACCGTATCAATACCAGCAATGTAGGTACCGATAATTGCCGCACGTAAGAGATCAGGAGGATAAGGTTGGCCTTGATCATCAACAGCCGCAAGCACATCATCGATGAGAGTACGCCGTTCAGGATCAGGTGGGGCAGCGGCGCGGGCAGCCATTACCTTATCGACGAGACCAAATAAACGAGATTGAATACGGCGAAAATAAGGGAGTTTGAGGACGAATTCAGGCAACTGATGAGAGGTAGTGGTTTCCGCTGTAATAGTAAAAAACTTCTGAAGATCTTCAAAATAACCTTCGGCGTCGTACTGCAAGAGAACCTGGCCAAGCTGCTTCGTGATCAGACGCTTGAGGGCAGGAACGACAAGAACACGTTCACCTTTTTTCCAGGTACTATATACATCATAGATGATGGTAGTAAAAGGAATAGATAGAGGCGCGTTTCTAGAAAATGCGCATGTTAAGTGCGCTCTCTCAGGCGTTCTCTCTCCACAAGGATATTCATACCTTTTCCCACTTCCATTTCGGATCTATGCGCCCCTCTACAATCTCTTATTACCATCATCGCCCTTACTTCGTTGTTGAAGTCAATACACTTGCCTGAAATGGGAACTACGCCAGCGCGACCTTATCTAAGAAGCGCAATACGACCTGCGTAAACTCTCCAGGTTGCTCCATATTTGGTATATGCGCACTGGCCGCAAAGATATATTTCTCTGCACCTGTGATAGCATCGACCATGACGTCTGCTGCGCGGAGGATCTCAGGATTATCGAGTGCTCCTGCTGTAATGAGCGTCGGGATATGAAGGGTATCCAGGCGGCTGATCGCAGGAGGAGTCAGCGGATCGAGTGGTCGTAGGTCCGCAATAGACCATGTGTCCCTCTCGACTGGGATAGCATTCATCTCGCCAGCGCGTCGACGGACGCTCGGGTCAATCTGCTCTGGCTGGCGCAAGGGACCATCAACCCAGAGACGAATTTGCAGTTCAGAAGCATACGCAAGTTTCTTCTGCTGCATGGCTGTTATCATCTCAAACAGATAAGGCGGTGGATCACCTTGCAGTTGGAAGCCACTCGGAATACTGGAGACCGTAATCAATGCAAAGACCATTGCAGGATGCTCAAGCGCAAAATCGAGCATGGTTTCTCCACTCAGCGAACAACCAAGCAAAATTGCGCGCGTCACATGCAGGTGGTTCAATAGTTGCAAAAGATCTGCACGCCGTGAACGAGGCCCTGTAGCCGGATCTGATGTCCCGTAACCCAGCATATCAAAACGAATAACATGATACTTTTGCGCAAAGGCATCCCACTGAGCATCCCACATCCTGCTGTCTACAAAGCCTGCATGACCCAATACCAGCGTATCACCCTCACCGGCTGTCTCATAATAGAGCTTCCGACCAGCAAGATCAACATAGCCAGATGTCGTTTGAACCATAAAAACTATTCTCCTACTCTGTTGTATATCAGTTATGCATAGTGTACGCTAGTTTCGATGACACCTTATGTCATGCAAACAGGTAAATATGCCAGTGGAGCAAAAAATCATGCGTGCAGATCGTTTAGTCGCTATTGTTTTACTGCTACAAGCGCGCAAGAACATGACCGCACAGGCTCTTGCGCGCCAGCTAGAAGTCTCTCCACGCACTATTCTACGTGACGTAGAGGCACTCTCAATAGCTGGCATTCCAATCTATGCAAGTGGTGGACGCGGAGGAGGGATCAAACTCGATGAGCGTTATCGCGTCTCTCTTACAGGGATGAATGAAACAGAAATACATACGTTCTTTGTTGCTAGCAACGCTCAGCTGCTCAAAGATATCGGGCTTGCAGACGCGGCAAAGAATGCACTCCTAAAATTGTCGGCGGCTGTACCCACACACTATCAACCTTCTATTGAATTCATGCGTCAACGTATCTATATCGATCCACTCTGGTGGTGGCACGAAACGGAACCACAGCCTTTTTTGGGCGAGATTCAGCAGGCTGTCTATGAATCTCGCCATCTACATGGTATCTATGAACATTTCGATGGTAGCATAGCTGAACATATACTTGAACCTTATGGCCTGGTCGCCAAATCAAGTACATGGTATCTCATTGCCAGACGCGACGGAGTATTGCGCACCTATCGCATCGCGCGTTTCAAGCACATTGCGCTGCTCGACACTCACTTTTTGCGTTCTGACGATTTTGATTTAGCAACGCATTGGCAACAACACCTACAAGAATTTACAGCTACCTTTTCTGGTTATGCCTTCACTTTACGCTTCCACGAAGATCGCTTGCCATTTATAAGAAGATTGATGCCCGGTCGCTATAGCATTTGCGAACCAGGCAGTGAAGATGGATGGATGACAGCACAATTCTATACCGAGTCCATAGACTTAGCCAAAATGCTGATTTTTGGCCTGGGAACGCAGGTAATTATCGTTGAACCACAGGAGCTCCATACTGCAGTTATGCAGGCGGCTTGTGACATACTCAATAAATAATCTCTATGCTACATAAATTGTGCTTGTGCTTGCATATTAGCCATAGAATCTACGAAAATGAGGCAGCCACCCTCCAGGGAGAGTTGAAAGATAGCGAACCATTAAAACAGATACGAGAAAGAGAGACGTATCATGAAAAAGAATTACCGCATACTTCCAAAACAATCCACTGGTAGTCAGCGTCTGGAGACTCAGGTCAAAGGCATGGCTCTACTCAGCGATCCCATGTTGAATCGCGGAACAGCCTTTAAGCGAGCAGAACGAAAGGAGCTGGACCTTGTTGGCCTGCTTCCATCCACTGAGACGACTCTAGACGAACAGGTCAAGCGCTCGTATGCCCAATACGAGCAGCAAGCGGATGATCTGAGCAAAAACATTTTTCTGACTGCGCTACAGGACCGCAACGAGGTCTTGTTCTACCGACTCCTTTCCGAACACCTTGCTGAAATGTTCCCCGTTGTCTATGATCCTACAATTGCGCTTGCGATTGAACAATACAGTCACGAATACCGACGTCCACGTGGGGTCTATCTCTCAATTGATCACCCCGAAGATATCGAAGAATCATTTCGTAATTTCGGTGCCGGATCTGATGATATTGACCTGATTGTAGCGACCGATGCGGAGGAAATTCTTGGTATTGGAGATTGGGGTGTGGGCGGCATCGATATCTCCGTTGGCAAGCTGGCAGTCTATACTGCGGCGGCTGGCATTGATCCAACTCGCGTGATTCCAGTGATGCTCGATGTTGGAACAAATCGGGAAAGCCTGCTCAATGATCCATTCTACCTGGGCAATCGACACTCAAGAGTACGGGGCGAGCGCTACGACGCCTTTATCAAAGCCTATATCCAGGCAGCAACGAAGCTCTTCCCCAATGTACTGCTGCACTGGGAGGACTTTGGACCCAGTAACGCACGACGCATCCTGGAGCAGTACCGCAACCAGATCTGTACGTTTAACGACGATGTGCAGGGAACGGGAGCGATCACTATGGCTGGCATCTACTCCGCATTACGCGTCTCTGAGACCAATATCCAGGACCATCGCGTGGTCATCTTTGGCTCGGGCACGGCGGGGATTGGCAATGCCGACCAGATTCGCGTCGCCATGATGCAGGCAGGTCTCTCCAAAGAAGAAGCAACCCGGCATTTCTGGTGTGTGGATATCCAGGGCCTGCTGCTTGATAACATGGGTAGTGCGCTACGCGACTTCCAGGTTCCGTATGCGCGCCCGGCCTCCGAAGTAAAAGACTGGAAACACGACATGCCCCAGGGCGGCATCAGCCTGGCCGAAGTCGTGCGCCAGATTCACCCGACCATGCTCATCGGCACCTCGACCTCGCCCGGTGCGTTCACAGAGGCAATCGTGAAAGACATGGCAGCACACACCAAACGCCCGATCATCTTTCCGCTCTCAAATCCGACCCACCTGATGGAGGCAAGTGCCAGCGATCTGATCACCTGGACAGATGGACGCGCACTGATCGCCACCGGCATTCCTTCGCACCCGGTTACCTATAAAGGCACAACGTACTCCATCGGACAGGCTAATAACGCACTACTCTATCCTGGTCTGGGCCTGGGCACCATCGTGGCTCGTGCACGGAAGGTCAGCGATGGCATGTTTACTGCAGCAGCCAAAACAGTTGCGGAACAGGTGAATACCAAACAACCTGGAGCCTCCCTACTGCCGCATGTAGAAAACCTGCGTGCAGTCTCAGCAACGGTCGCAGTAGAGGTCGCGAAAGCCGCCGCCGCCGAAGGGCTGGCACGTGCGCACCTTACCGATGTCGTCCAACAAGTACAGGACACCATGTGGCAACCTGTGTACCCTCAGATTAAGATCAAGCAGGAGGCACGGGCATGACAACACGGCACAAGAGCGGAGGGCAGAGCGCAACACTACGCGCTCGCCCTATCCCCATCGGAACGGGTGCAACAGGGAAACGCCGGGAGTCCGACTCCATGGGCACCATAGAAGTACCGGCAGAGCATTATTGGGGAGCGCAAACGCAACGTTCGCTCATCCACTTCTCCATAGGTGATGATCACATGCCCAAAGCAGTCTACCATGCCTATGGCTACGTGAAGAAGGCTGCAGCCATCGTCAACGCGGAAGCTGGGAAACTGCCCAGGGACAAAGCAGACCTGATCACTCAGGTAGCCGATGAAGTGATCGCCGGGAAACTTGACAGTGAGTTTCCCCTCTATGTGTGGCAGACGGGCTCGGGTACCCAGTCGAATATGAACGTCAACGAAGTCATCTCGAATCGAGCGATCCAGCTTGTTGGTGGTACACTGGGAAGCAAAGATCCCATCCATCCTAACGATCATGTTAACATGTCACAATCCTCCAATGACACGTTTCCGACAGCGATGCATGTCGCAACTGTCCTGGAGTTTGCTGATCATCTCATCCCCAACGTAGAAGCGCTCATCCAGGCGCTGTGGGAGAAGGCACAACAATGGGTGGATGTCGTCAAGATTGGACGCACCCATCTGCAGGATGCGACTCCCTTGACCGTTGGGCAAGAGTGGTCAGGCTACGTGATCCAGCTCAAAGATGCCCTGGATATCGTGAAACAGTCCATGAACGGCCTCTATAAGCTTGCCGCTGGTGGTACTGCAGTCGGCACAGGCCTCAATACAATGCCCGACTTTGGAGAGAAGATCGCAGCAGAGATTGCCCGTCTGACTGGTCACCCATTTGTTAGTGCACCCAACAAATTCGCCGCCCAGGGATCACTGGATGCCATGGTCAATGCAGGTGCAGCACTACGAGCACTTGCAGTCACGCTCATGAAGATTGCTAATGACCTGCGCTGGCTTGGCTGTGGTCCGCGTGCAGGCCTGCACGAACTGGATATACCCGCGAACGAACCGGGCTCTTCCATTATGCCGGGCAAGGTCAACCCGACACAGGAAGAGGCGATGGTCATGGTATGCATTCAGGTGATCGGCGATGACAGTGTAGTCGCCTTCGCTGGCTCGCAAGGCAACTTCGAGCTCAACGCCATGCGACCAATCATCATCAACAATGTACTCCACTCAGCACGTATCCTGGGAGATGCCTGTGAGAAACTGCGCCAGTACAGCATCGAGGGCATCACATTGGACAAAGACAGAATAGGCAAGTACGTCAATGAATCACTGATGCTCGTGACAGCCCTGAGCCCAGTGATTGGCTACGATAAGGCTTCTGCCATTGCCCATAAAGCGTTTGATAACAACACCACATTGCGTGAAGCAGCGATTGCTAGTGGCTATATCAGCGCCACTAATTTTGACAAGATCGTAGTGCCTACCCACATGGTCGGCGATCCGCGCAAAGACCTGAAGGAAACTCAAAAAGTCATTACGCATTGAGGATAATCTGCCTCCCTCGCTGAGGCTCACCGATGTAGGTTTTTTGGGCATATCCCGGGGAGCCTCAAAGAGGGTGATACATAATAATAACCCTCACTAACTGTATCACATATACTATCTGTGGCTGTCGATACAGTCCACTCTCACCTGAAGGGATGCTAAAACCCTTGCCACCCTCTCTGAGGGAGAATGTCGCTTTAGCGACAGGGAGGAGTCAAACGCTCGCAATCGCCTGTGAGAGGATGGTTATAGTTTCAGCAAGATAAGAAATATTTTAATGTATAGTAATATTTTGCAGCATATTTCAAGAATATATTAAATCTCGTAGCTAAAGCTACTTTTACTATAAAATAGGTGTATAGGAATTTTAACATCTATACAGGTGACAGTGAATTTTATTTCTGTAAGAGATCATGCACGCTCTACAGGAAATGTAGCTTATGCCTCCCTCTTTGAGGGGGAAAGCCGCGATAGCGGCAGGAGGGAGTAGAATGCTAGCAATTCCCTGTAATCCTCGATTACCAACTATAAATATAAGAGTGATAGATAGTGTATAATCAAGGTTAATGGCGTAATTCGAGAATATACTCCCCCCTGTCGCTGCGGCGACATCCCCCCTCAAAGAGGGAGGCAGGGGTTTTAGCATCCTTACAGGTGATAGTGGACTTTATGATAACCAACGTGATACATTCGTCATGGTGTCCCATCTGTCTCCATCGACCTGAGAGGCGGTTTCTTTGCATATCCTGCCAAAAAGGTCCATGTCTTTTCGACAGAGCGGGCGATGAAAATAACGCATATGCTGAGGTAGTGTGAGCCTTTTTCCCCCTCCGACTCTCGAATCCCGGGTTATTTTCGAAGGAATAACGTTCACTATTGCCTGTATAGTGCACTTAAGTCCTTGTCCCCCTCTCTTCTGAAAATGGCGTTTTCATCCCGGGTGGTGAACCTTTTTCATGATGGTCTTTGAGGGGGGAGATAGCTTTAGTACTACAGTTGCACTTAGAAGCTGAGCACTTACCGATTTCACTGGCGACCTGAGTACAGACGCACATCCTGATCTCCCTGCGATGTGACATGCTGTTTCCATACCAAACGAAGCAGTGTGTCTCATCATTTTAAAGGAGATCAAGATGAAGTCTGTTCACCATACCACACCGGATTCTGTTTCGTCGATCGACAAGCAAATTGGCCGCTGGACCCAGGAACTCTTCCACCTGTATGAACGCGTCGCGCCTCGTTTTGCGCGTGCTGAACCACGCCGCCATGCCCTGGCCTATCTCGAGGGCCTGCTGAGTTCCATTGAGCGCAAAAATGGCTGGCAACTGGCGCAACATGCCGGGGATGCCCGCCCCTATGGCATCCAGCGCGTGTTGTCCAGCGCCGTCTGGGATGCGGATCTGGTCCGCGATGACGTGCGTCACTACGTCCTGGAACACTTCTTCGATCCACAAGGCGTGTTCGTCATTGATGAATGTTGTATTCCCAAAAAGGGAACTCAGTCCGCTGGCGTGCAGCCCCAGTATTGTGGCGCCACCGGACGCGTCGAAAACTGTCAGGTCGGTGTTTTTCTCAGTTATGTCGGTTCCCAGGCCCATACCCTCATCGATCGCGAGCTCTATCTGCCACATGCCTGGACCAAGAAGCTGCGCCACTGCCAGCTCACGGATGGTACGGCCTGTGTCCGCTTCCAGACCAAGTGCGAGCTCGCGCGTCAGATGCTCGCGCGCTGTTTCCGTGAGCATATCCCGGTGAGCTGGGTGGTCGCCGATTGTGTCTACGGCAGCAACGAGCGTCTGTGTCGGTGGCTCGAGGAGCAAGCTTGTCCGTACGTGATGGGACTCCGCGACAACGACACGGTCGCGCTGTTCACGCAGGCGGGACGGCAACTCCTCAAGGTTAAGGATGTGCCGGCCCGTTTCCTGCAGCCTGGGGACTGGCATCGACTCGCCTGTGGTCAAGGCACCCATGGACCTCGCCTCTTCGATTGGGCCTGTCTCCCTTTGCTGCAGCCGTGGGAGCAGGATGGGCAGCATTGGCTGCTGTTTCGTCGGTGTCTGAATGACCCAAACAAGGTGGACGCCTATCGCGTCTTTGCACCTGCCGGCACGAGCTTGCAGGAGATGGTATGGGCCTTTGGCGCGCGTTGGCACATCGAGGAGGATTTTGCCTGTGGCAAAGACATGGGCCTGGATCACTACGAGGTGCGCAGTTGGACCGGCTGGTATCGGCATATGACCCTCTGTCTGCTCGCGCAGGCTTTTTTGAGTGTCATCAGTCAGCAAGAACGGTCTGCTGACGCTGTGGCCCAGGTCACGTCCCAGGTCACGTCCCAGGTCACGTCCCAGGTCACGTCCCAGGTCACGTCCCAGGTCACGTCCCAGGTCACGTCCCAGGTCACGTCCCAGGTCACGTCCCAGGTCACGTCCCAGGTCACGTCCCAGGTCACGTCCCAGGTCACGCCAGCGCACCGAGCTGGTCTGGCACCACAGGCTCTGGCACCACAGGCTCTGGCACCACAGGCTCTGGCACCACAGGCTCTGGCACCACTGACACGCCGGGAGATCCGACATCTGCTGAGCACTGTGCTGTGTCCACCCCGTATCGACCTGCCCTTCCTGGCGGGTTGGTCTCGGTGGCGGCGCGGTCACTACTACCAGGCCTGCGTTGGTCATCTCAAACGTCGTTTTCGCTCAGGATGAGGTCTGTCTCGGGGTACGTGGAGACACGGGTTCGCGTGGCAGAGATCGCGTCACTCCCCCCTGCTTCCAAGACGTTCCCAGGGAATTCCCTGGACCTGCGTGCCTTTTTGCGTGCCTTTTGTTTTCCCTGGAACTGTTCACCAAGCTGTTAACGACAGTACAAAAGGAGGTTTTCTTATGACGATGCTTTCTTTGACGGTGGGATGTCGCCTGTTAGGGGTGGATCCCAAGACCTTGCGACGTTGGGTGCAAGCAGCCAACGTGCCAGTGGTGTCCCATCCAAGCGATGGGCGCATCAAAGGCATTGCCAGCGAACACGTGGTGCAGCTTGCGAGCATCCATACCCGCCCTTTGCGCGTGCCACCGGGCTCGGCATCCACGGGATCCTGGCCGGGCTCTCATCCGGCGTCGTCATCTACCAGTGACGAAGCGATCTTGCTCAGCCGGCTGACCCATCTCGAAACCGAAGTCACCCGGCTACAACAGTCCCCGAGTGCGGTGGAACTGCAGCGGCTGCAGGCACAGCTTCATGGCCTGCAGCGACGTCTGTCCGTGTTGGAAATGCGCATGTCGGAGGCGATGCTCGGGAGTACGCCAGCCGCCCTGTGCACACCGAAGGACGAACAAGCGGAGCCGCCGCTCCTGGCAGGCATACGGGCGTCCCTCTCTGCCAAGTCTGCCACCCGCTCTACCCCGCATCCGCCATTGATTGCCTGCAAGACCAGCGGTGAGTATGGGATTCTAGAGGGGCAGCAAGGAGAATTACACTTCCAGCCGGAGTCACTCGAATGGTTTGCCTGGCTCGCCACGCAGACGTCATTTCGCTTCGTCGGCCGTCAGGGTTCCTTCAGTGTGTATCGCAAAAGCCGAACCTCGTGTGGATGGACCGCCTATCGAACCATTCACCAGCACACGTACAAGCGCTACCTGGGAACGACAAAGCTCATGACCATCGAACGTCTCGAATCGATGGCGGCACGATTTCAGTCGTACGTGTCCTTGCGCTCATAGCTGACGTCATAGCTGAGCCTAATGATGGGCTTTACACGTCCTCGCATTGACAAGTGCAACTGTAGTATTTAGCTATCGGGGGGAGTAAATGTTCGAATAACGTTATAATCTCGAATTAAACGCTCTTTATCACGCTCACCTTTATCATCTGTTCTCCTCAATGACGAAATCTACGTCCGAATGAGAGATGGCTGGCGTAGAAGAGTCATCGAGAGCAGAAGGCGAGGATGGCTCCCCCCGATAGCTAAAGCTATCTCCCCCCTCCGAGAGGGGGACGAGTTTTTGGCGAGTTTCCAGGCGATAGTGATACATATATTTAATCCATGTGATATACATAATAATGGATGTTAGTATGCATTTACTTCTCTGAGACTCACCGGGATAGACCAAAAAGGTCCATGTCTTTTCGACAGAGCGGGCGATGAAAATAACGCATATGCTGAGGTAGTGTGAGCCTTTTTCCCCCTCCGACTCTCGAATCCCGGGTTATTTTCGAAGGAAACCTACACCGGTGAGCTCGCTGAGGGAGGACAGCCGCGATTAGCGGCTGGAGGGAGTAAATCGCTAGCAATCACCTGTAATCCTCGATTATAGACTATGAGGATAAGAGTGATAGATAGGGCGTAATAATAGTTAACAGCATATTTCGAGGATTTACTCACTCCTATCGCTGCAGCGACATCCTCCCTCAGAGAGGGAGGCAGAGGTTTTCTCGACTCTACAGGTTTTAGTGAGATTTTGCGTTATTAGAGATGTTATATGTTATAGCGGTATCAAATTGCCAGCTATTCACTGTCCGTTCGCAGTGCTGCCCGTTTTGAAGGTGTTACTCTAGAGTTGCTTGCCATTCGCAAGAGCATCGAATGTGGATGAGCTCTGCCCACCCTGGGCGTCGTTAACAAAGATGACTCCATGCTGAACGGTCAGGGGCATAAACATATGTCCGGCGTGCTTCATCTCCGTCAGACTGCCTGGATATTGCCAGGCTATATGCCCGGTACGCTCATCCACCGCAACAATGCCAGTCGCAACATAGGCCATAGTGGGATCTTCGGCATCGAGATAGAGCTTACTATCATCGATCTGGGGAGCCGTACTCCCACTAAAGCTGACACCCGCTATCGTTTCGACGTTCATCATTCAGTGAAAGCTCTTTAAGAGCATGTAACATCTGTTGGTCCGCTGAAGAAGCCATGGGCCATGCATCCGCGCATCGCTCATCAATCTGCTCATCGATCGTTTTGGGATCAAAAGGCATCTCCTCACGATCCATAGCTAGGCTCCCTCCTACTTACTTAATCGCTTTAGCCCCCCAAAATGTTAACAAGATATTCCTGTAAAATTTTGATCGCCCGATACTACTATACATTGATAGTAGTATCTTCCTCTTACTACAGCAAATCCTCTCAGCATCCCAGAGATCCTGGAGAGCGTCAGCAAGATAAAGTACAAGGAATCGTATATAATAGTAAAAAACGAGTGCATCTATATGTCATTGCATAGAGAAAGCGAATAGCACATGGCCGACATTGTAGAACGTCTACAAGCGTTCAATCAAAACCGACTACCCACACTGGTTCAGTTGAAGTATCACCGTATGCGCAGCAACACCTTTGCCTTTTATCGTGGTACCTGTCACCTATTCTATGAGGATTGGTCACATGAGACAACGCCGTCTCTACTCAATGATGCACCCCTGGCATGGATATGTGGCGACCTGCACTGGCAAAATATGGGCAGTTATAAAGGTGATAATCGCCTGGTCTATTTCAACATCAATGACTTCGACGAAACAGCACTGGCTCCTTTCACCTGGGACTTTGCTCGCCTGCTGACAAGCTTCTTCGTAAGCGCACGTATGCTCAATATCAAAATAAATCATGTACCAGCGCTCTGTAACCTGTTCATTGACGACTACAGGAGAGAGTTGGAGAAGAGACGCATACGTTCAATTGAAGAGGACAAAGCACGCGGCATTGTGCGTGATCTCCTCTTCCAGGCCAAAACACGCACACAAAAGACCTTTTTGGATCGCTATACCACCGAGGTAGATGGTAAGCGTACGTTACATATCGATGGAGAGAAGCTCACACCGATCTCAAAAGAGCAGCGGCAGACAATTACTGCCCATCTCGAAAGTTGGAGCCAACAACAGATCCATCCCCACTTCTATCGTGTGTTGGATATCGCACACCGCATCGCAGGCATCGGTAGTCTGGGTGTCGAGCGCTATACCATCCTGGTCGAGGGGAAAGGCTCACCAGACCATAACTACTTGCTGGATCTCAAAGCAGAGACCACCTCTTCGTTGCAACCCTATCTAATCACCCCCCAACCTCACTGGTCTAGCGAAGCAGCACGCACAACAATCGTACAGCAACACGTACAGGGGGTCACTCCCGCACTGCTCAACGCACTCCAATTGGATGGGGGTACATATGTATTACGTGAAATGCACGCAGACGAAGATAAGATCAGTACAGAACTCATCCAGAACAAAGAGAGCAGACTGGAAAAGCTACTCAGTTCCATTGCGCAGATACTCGCCTGGAACCATCTGCGTGCCAGTGGCTGGCAGGGGGCAGCTACCTGGAGTGACCTGATTCAATTTGTCAGAAATTCACGCTGGCAAGAACAGCTCATAGAATACGTACAGTCGTATGCAGAGCACGTCGAACAGGACTATAGCACATTTTGCTCCGCATACGACACAGGCGCATTCAGCCCACCACACGATCATCGCTAAGGGATGAGACTTCCTTTCACCTCATCACCACGCTGATCGATCTTTGCAAGATACAAGGCCTGCCAGAGTGCCTTGCATCGTTGCATGAGCACTTGAAGATCTGAAGCCAGCACACTACCGGTCAACAAGAGCAGCGGCACCACTTTACTAAAGACCATCACTTGCCACGCGAATACCCCCGGAACCTCACCAAGATTGCCTTGCACAGAGACGTCCAGATGGAAGAGTCGCAGCACAACAAAGCAACTAGGCAGGCAGATCAAGAGCAAACAAATACGTGAGAAGCGCGTCTGAAATGAAGGGCAACAGACCAGACAGATCGCACAGACATAGGCGAGCACGCTCCAATCATATTCGTAGACCTGATTATAGAAGCACAAAAAGTAGACAACCATCAAAAAGATCGCCTTGCTCACATCGATGCGCCGCCACGACACGAACAGCAGGAGGAGTCCCAGTATGCCATCGCGTATGAGCGATGAGACCAACGCTGGTTCGTTGAAGATAGAATGCAAGAGCGCATACAGCGTAACAATCTGGTTAGGGCCTGGATTCCAGGGATGCAGAATGTTCGACACCAGTCCATCAATATAATACCCACCGATCCCACGCATCAGCAGCGTATTGAGCGCGAATAAAAAAAGACCAATTGCAACCGTCAACCAGCGCCTCTTCAGCAGCAAGACAGGCGCGAAGAGGAGTCCAATCGGCTTCACCAGCAGCCCCAGCCAGTACAACATACCACTGAAAAAACCGGGTGCTCGCTTCACCAGCGTAATAAGCAACAAAAAGATAAAGAGGTTCACCAGAAACTGATACTGTCCAGCAGCTAACTCTAGATAGACACTCAAATTCGCAGTCAGCAGGAACATTGCCAGTTGTATATGTCGCGACGTATGGAAGTCGAGATAGAAGATACTCAACGCACATAGTGAAAGGATACATTTGAACCAGAGCCAGAGTAACCAGGCTACCCCCGGACTAAACGATGTAAACAGCGTCCCCAACGTAAGCGTAAAGAGTGGATGATAGACATTATCGTTTACAGTTTCATTCTTAGCATAAGCTGACCCATCAGCCAGGGGCGCACCATTGAGCGAACCACCATGCCAGAAAGCCCAGGCACCCCGCGGTAACTGTAAGAAATCAATACCCCTGGCGCCAGCATGCAATGCCGGTCCACTAAAAAATACATCAAACCAGCCGGTCCATAAAACAGAAACAAAAAACAGCATATAGAGCAGCAGACCAGCATAGAGCAATTTATAGCGATAGATGTGATGGAAAAGTCTGTGCATAGAAAGCGTGATCTTTCGTACTATCTGATAGATAGGTATATGTTCTACATTTCCCATCTACCGCAGACAACATCAATATAGACGTAGACATGTACACATGCTGATTATATAACGAAACTCAAAGCTTTTTTTAGATGACTGGCTGACGATCTTACAAAGCAGGTACAAATTTCAGACTAGACCTCGGACAGTGCAGCCTGCAATTCCTGCACTGTAGGTGAGGTTGCGGGACCGGGACGTTCGATGGACAGTGACGCGGCCACGTTGGCAATGCGAGCCGCTGTGCTGAAATCGTCGCCAGCAGCCAGGCGAGCCAGCAGGGCAGCAACATGCGCGTCACCGGCCCCGGTGGTATCGACCGGTTGAGTGGGACGCGGCACGATATGCTGAACCGCACGTCCTACGCCGCCAATCCAGCAACCCCGCTCTCCATCGCGAGCAACAACCCGGCCCGCAGGAGCCAGGCGCGGCACTATCTCAAGCACAAGATGCTCCAGGTTGTGCTCTCCAGCCAGTAAACGAGCCTCACGAGCGTTCAGGCTCAAGATATCGGTACGTGCCAGGATCGTAGCCAGTCGCTGCGCAGGAATCTCGGTCACCAGTGGACCAGGATCAAATGTCAACAGAATGTGCGAGCCTAGCTCCTGTACCCATTGCTCAAGGGCTGCACCAGAAACCGGGTAGCAGAGTTCATACCCGGAGATATAGATTGCATCTCCGTCACACACAGGAATGGACCGGAGATCCTCCAGACGCAGGCGAGACTCGACGCCAGGGCTGGTAATAAAGGTGCGTTCAGCATCTCGCTCAACCAGAGCAACATCAAAACCACTGTCCTCGCCTTGTATCCGTGGGAGCAGCAGAGGAATACCAGCCGCAAACAGGTCGGCACTAATCTGATTGCCCATCGGCCCGTCTCCAACGTGCCCCGCATAGACGGCTGCCAGACCCAGGCGTTGCGCACCAAGCAGCGTATTAAAACCGGCGCCCGTCGTGAGTGATGTCTTGTACGCCAGAGTATCCCCACCCTTTTCCGGCAGACGTTCGATATACATCAAAACATCCACCAACACACTGCCAACTAGAACCAACCTACGCGGACGAATCCGCGCCCCGCTCATTGCACCACCTCCGATGACACTGTTTGTGTCTGTTTGCGCGCAAACAGGGCGAGTGCAGCCCAATAGAGGAGCGCGCTAACGATAAAACCAAGCAGATAGCCAAGACTGCTGGCAGCAAAAATGCCTCTAGCGGCAGGACCGCTGAACCAGGGAGAGACAGTAAAGGTCAGGCCAACCAGTATGCCTAGCAACCAGGCTATCAGCCCGGCCCAATTCACTCCGCTCTGGTAAAAGTAGCTGCCCCGCGAGCTAGTGTCAGTCAGTCCCTTTGGATCATAACTGCGCCTCCAAAGCATATCGACCAGGAAAACCGCCGCCCAGGCCGTCAGCCCATCGGCCAGCAATTGCAGAAAACTCTCAAACGGGCCAAAGAAATTCTGAGCGATGAGCAGCACATAGATGGAACCAACGATCATCAAAACACCGTCAACCAGGACCGTCTTATAGCGCTCGACTTTGAAGCCCATAGCCAGCAAATTCAGACCCGATGAATAGATCGCAAGGTCTGCATTCGCAATCAGGCCACCGATTGCGGTAATCAGATAAGGAACGGCCATCCAGGAGGGCAGCGCATCTCCAATTGCCGTCACCGGGTTCTCCGCACTCGCCAGACCAGTCACATGACTGGCCAGCAGGTGCCCGGTCACAATCAACACAAACAACGGCAGCGTAGAACCAAAAGTTGTCCAACCCACAATGGAGCGGCCTCTAACCTTGCGAGGAAGATAGCGCGCGTAGTCAGCTCCAGCATTGGCCCAACTGATGCCAGTCCCTGCAATCACGATGCTGAGCATAGCCAGCACTCCGGTATCCCAGGGTCCGGGAGGGGCGCTGAAGATGGCAGACCAGTTCGTTTGCATCACCAGGATGACCACAATTACCAGCGTCAAAATACCAAAGACCCAGGTCGCAGCCTGTTGAATCCAGACCAGCGTGGCGTGTCCCAGCAAACCAATCACAACCACCAGTACCGCGATGACCACCAGGCTGACCACTGTCCAAAGACTGTTTGAAGGTAAACCGAGCAGATTGAGCAAACCCAGTAGTGCATAGGCAGCGGTGATAATGCTGACCGTCTCCCAGCCAACCAGGCTGATCCAGCTAATTAATGTCGGACCAAGATTGCCGCGTGTGCCAAAAGGAGCACGCGACAGGGTGAGCATGGGAGCGCCTCCCCACTTGCCCGCCACACTTAAGACCCCCACAAGTACAAAGGAACCGGCTGGCGCAACCAGAGAAACCAGCATACATTGCCAGATATTCAAACCTGCACCCGCCAGGATGGCACCATAAATAATGCCAAGAATACCGATATTGGCCGCAAACCAGACCCAGAACAGTTCAAACGCGGTCCCATGGCGTTCCTCCTGCGTAATTGGTTCTATGCCATGCTGTTCAATAGCCCAGGCACGATCAGATGTGGGGTGTTGTGTTTCAGACATATTATACTTGTCTCCAGTGATACTTATTTTTCGCCAGAAAAATGCGCCGTGCCAACGCTGGCTCACAAATTCAGCAGGTCCCAGGCCATAGGCTCAAGATGAAATGTATTGACATGCTCAACTCAAATATTGTGCACATGCGTAAATATACACGATCCTGCCTGGACATCTTATAAAGAGGTATACGCAAACATGTCTATTTTGTCAAGGCTCTACAATTGCCTGCCCGCTTACATCTCGTTGCGCATCCCGTGGGAAGAGAGCGACAACAGATAACAAAGAAGCGTATACCAACTGTTACAGTTAGCATACGCCTCTTTGTTGCGCCCACCAGTTCCCACGAGTACACCAATAAGAGAGTTTATGGATACAGGAAGTAGTAGAGCGGAGCCAGGACCAGTGTAATCGTGCTCAATAGTTTGATAAGCACATGCAACGAAGGTCCCGCAGTATCTTTGAAAGGATCACCGACAGTATCACCAATAACACTGGCTTTGTGAGCCTCGCTATTCTTGCCCAGTTGGATACTGTTCGCAGCGTCCGGTCCCACAACCTGACCCTTCACATTGACGTAGAGGAAGCCTGCCTCAATATACTTCTTGGCGTTATCCCAGGCACCACCGCTATTATTATGGCTTTCAACGCTCCATTGGAACCTTTGCTGTTTGCACAGGTTTCTTTTTGACTTGATAACCAAACCAGCTTCTACGGATGATACCACCCAGGATCAATAGATACAGAGATGCCCAAAGGATCGAGCCTAAGTCAGCATCACGGAGAATGTTATGTTGGTGGATAGCTAGATTAAATACAATAGAAGCAAGTAAAAATATAAATATAAATACCTGGAATGAAACTTCGCGCAGATAAATCCCAGCTTCCTGCGTTTTTCTTGTCACCTTGTAAGCAGGTTTTTTGTTTGGCCCGTATATAAGCGCTAGAAAGCTTGATTTAATAAAAACAAAGATCAAACCAAACCACATTTGCCTGGCTCGCCAGAGTTCCTCAAAAGTGCTTGCAGCGCCGGTGAGAGCCAGTAATATTTCTATGCACGCTGCATATGGCCAGAAGTGGAGAATATATGATGTATTCGTAGCATGAAACGGATAGATACCAGTGAGCAAGCTAATAATTGGCGTTACAAGGAAGATGAGTAAAGGAAAACTGAGTAGATAAAATAGTCCCAACTCTGTAAATTGCATTCTTTGCTTGAACGTGAGTCCTTTCACAATCCAGGGATTTTTCCATATAAATATACGAATGGTATCCAGGGCCCATGTTCCTAATTGTTTGTAGACGTTGGGAATATCTTCTGGTGAGACCTGCCCGATGGCTCCTACAACAGGGAGATATGCACCTTTTAAACCATGCTGCATGGCGACATAACCTGAATAGAGATCTTCAACCAGGTTCCAGGTTGGAAAGCCGCCAATGAAATTCAGTTGCTCTCTGCGCCAGATCAATCCACTTCCACACGGGAAAACCGAGTTTGTAGCATTACGTGCAAGCATAACCCCACGATAAAAAAAGCTTTGTCGGTTACCGAAGGGATCACCTTCGCTGACAAGCGTATCCTTGATTGTCTGGACATAGGCCACATCTTGATTGCGCTGAAGATGTCCAATCGTATAGCGTAAAAATTGTGGTGAACCAACAATGTCATCGGCATCTCTTGTTTCGATGAAAGCAATGTTGGGATGATACTGGTTAATATACGCAAGCATCGAATTTAAATTGCCATCTTTGGCATTTCCATTGCGTTCGGGGGTTCCTTTGCGTGGCGGCTCATGGTAGATGATGTGAGCAAGAGGGAAATTGAGTTGTAGAACCTCTGTCATCTCTTTCATGACTGGGCGATGACTATCATCACCGATCACAATGACCATTTTGCTGTGAGGCCAATCCTGGCTGAGAACGCTCTCCATCGTTGTTTGTACCATATCAGGTGTTTCACCATAGGTCGGTATGCATATGGCGATGGTCGGTTCTTGTTCATTGGGGAGCCTGATAAGTTTAGAGGCAACTCTCGTCCAGTTATTGTAGATAGTGATGAGAACGAGAACTGTGAGGTAGCACATAGAGAAAAAGAACGGGATAGAGAACCAGAAAGCTTGTCTGTTCAAATTCGTGAAGAGCCAGGGGAGGTAAAAAGCGGCTATAATTACAAAAAAAGTACCTATCAGGCGCAATTTCGTGTTGTTGATTTTTGTGCCCTCATTTTTTAGGCCCTGAACAGCCATTGCAGGAATTGTTTCGAATTTGTCGAGTCGAGATGGCCCCTTGATCGCTTGCATGCGATTGGTTGCGATTTTTTCTAGCGTTCTAAATGCTTT
This sequence comes from Ktedonobacteria bacterium brp13, assembly GCA_015099395.1. Lineage (GTDB taxonomy): Bacteria > Chloroflexota > Ktedonobacteria > Ktedonobacterales > Ktedonobacteraceae > Dictyobacter. Next base: position 504,901 of record AP024096.1, read on the forward strand.
TGTTGGAATAGTCGCCAGCATTTCTGCGGGAGATTCTTTTTTTACTGCTGGTGTTAATGAGGTTGCTTGATCAGCAATTTCTGATGCATGGGATAGTTGCTGTTGGTCCTGTTGATCAAGATAACTTGTTTCATTTAGGATAGCATTGTCGGCATGCATGGTTCTTTGGGATAGGGAAACCTTCTGGAATATGGGATGTTGCTCGTTTGCTAGAAAATGACCTTGCCTTGAGGGTATTGATAACGGCTGCAATGTTCTGTTCTTATACTGCTGTTCAGGGATGTGTTCTTCCTCCCCTTGATCAGGGAAATCCGCAGGCAGAAGTTTTCTATTCCTCTCACTGGAGGATGGAGCATTATTCATCTGATTGCCTTTCTATGTTGCGCCCTTAGAAAATCATTATATTGAGATTTTCTTTTTCTGCTTACTTTTTTGATCATGCATTTTAGTTGCTACTATTTATGTTTTCATAAATTGTTGTCGTGACTTGATATTGAACATATTCGAGGTTACTCCCAAGCCCAAATGCTGTGCTTGTTGCGTGATAAACAGGAATAAAGGCGTGACAGGCCTTGATTTGATTGAGGAAGGAGTCAGACCATGGATAGCTACCTTTCTCATCAACATACCAGGTGTATTTGCAGATGCTCGTTTTGTTTTCATGATTAGCAATTCTGCTATTGTCGTACACTTGCCAGGGATCGGAGAGCTTATTTTGTGCGTAGAGATACATTGTATATGGCCATGCATCGTTTATTAAATAGAGATCACCAGGCCGTGCATTTTGAACCAGATACATCGCAGGTTGCCTGACATCGGGCCAGGCGTAATCAAGAATATAAAGCTGAACGGCTCCGACAAGCACAAGTATGACACAAATTAAGCTGATCAGCGGTTTCCCAAACCACTTCTTTTGCCATAAACAAGACAAGAAGAGTCCGATTAATGGATAGGTGAAGAGAAAGCCGAAGACGACGTGCTTGTTATCGCTGACAGGATTTTTCGAAAGAATATGGTACGCTGGCCAGATCAAACCTGCCAGGAGAAGGACAATCGCTTGCTTTTTTCGGGGTGCCACAAGAAAACCCAGTATAGCAATGATGAAAGGAATGAGCCCCAAATAGAGTTGCGCTGCAATAATTGTACTTTCCGTTGCCCCAAATGTTGGTTTGTTTCGTATTGACCAGAAGAGCCAATCTCCTACCTGGAACTGTACTGGTAGGAAGAATGCAAAGAAGGCGGCCACAAAGATGAAAAGAAATAAGGAAATATCTATTATACTTTTCTTCTTACGAATTGAAATAAGCATACCCAAAATCGGCAGTATCATTAACCCAATTGGATATTTTGCAATCATGGCGATCGCCAGTGAGATCGCGCTGAGGCAAAGCCATATACGATGGTCCTTTTTTAACTGGGTAATGCACCAGAAACTGATGGATGTAAATGCAAGTGCTGGAGAATCATATACTCCGAGATGTGCCAGAGCCATAAATGGACCATTTATGGTAAATGCAATCACTGTGAAACATGCGACTTTGGGACCAAACAGATTATTTGTCGTCAGATATAACATGCACACGGTTACAAATGCCAGGAGAAAGGCAATAATGCGTACAGCAACAAGTCCATGAATAAGATATCCCAGACCTGCCATCATCGGCCAGAGCAAGGAACCTGCAAACCATACGAGATAGCCATCTGCAACACCTTTTCCTTGCCATGAGCGTAGCCCAGCTGTAACGTATATCCCTTCATCATAAAACGGACCGGTTTTCTGTAAGAAAATGACGGTGAGTTGGCAGATAGCAAAAATGAGCAAAACAAGATAACTGGCAATACGATATGCTTTGCTGCTATCTTTTACGCTTTGCTGCTGTGTTAGTGGTTTTTCTGGAACATTTCCCCTGATAGGGGTGAATGCAGTGGTGCCAACCTTTGGTGGTGCAGCCTGTTGAAGTTCTGTATCAAGAAAATGTATTTGTGATCTATATTGAATAGTATTGATTTCTTGCTCTGGTTTGAATCGCATAACTTGTTCTAACCTTACGCCGCAATAACATACCTACTTTGTTACTGACATTCCGCATCCGATTTTTTAGATTCAAGCTACAAGCTAAGTTACATTGCAGAGATGCCCTTTATCTCTGCATTCTGGAGTAGCCTGAGAAGCCAAATTAAAATTTCACTGCGGAATGTGGGGAGAGATGTCTCTGATAAATAAGAGGTGTCGTCTCTGAGCATACCTATGACTTATTTTAAGAGTGCATTTTTGACCGCGTAATACGCTGGTTTCTTCCGATACTGCGTGTCGAAAAGCAGTGGCTGATCCGGATGGTGTGTATATCCTGGAATCCATGTATAGCGATCGGTGAAGCCCCAGATAGTTACAGCATTACATGCTTGTACTGCCTGACAGTCATGTACCAAATTTGCATACAGCTGAGCTTGTTGATTAAGCTTTTGTGTCATTGGGGCTGTGCTGTTTTGGAGCATCACGTCTGCTTCAGTGATTTCTACTTGCATACCAAGCTTGGCGAAGCGCTGCATGTTGGCAATCATCTGCGCTGTTGGATATTGTTGTGCCACATCCAAATGATCTTCGAAACCTACTCCACTAATAGGGGTTCCTTGTTTTACAAGACTCTGGACAAGGCTGTAGTATTGGTTTGCTTTATCATTTGATGTCTCCACACCAAATTCATTTATATAGAGCTTTGCTTGTGGATCCGCTTCATGTGCCCAACGAAATGCATAATCTATATAGTCAGGGCCAATGACTTGATCCCAGACTGACGGTTGATTGTACTCATTGGTATCTAATGGTTCGTTAACAACTTCCCATGATTGTACCTGCCCTTTGTAATGCCCTACTACGTTCGTAATGTAATCCTTTAAGATTCCTAGGAGTTCATTTCGAGTATAGCCACCTTGTGTTATCCATGCTGGTACCTCGCTGGTCCAAAGGAGATTTGCTCCTTGAACCTGCATGCCGTGCGCTTTGGCAAAGGCAACAAGCTCATCTCCCTGTGAATAATCAAATGTATCAATGCTTGGATGGGTAACTGCCATCTTCATGACATTCTCTGGGACCAACATGTTGAATTCTTGTCCGAGCAGCCGCTTGTAAGTAGCATCATTATTGAATGCATCAATGTTTGCGGCTGTGCCAATATATATGCTCCGTTTTTGCGAATTTCCCGCCGCGTCCCTGAGCGTAAGTATGGCTGGCGTGATAGATTTCGTTTTACTAGACTGGTTTTGTTGAGACGTTGTTGGCGTGGGATTTGAAGAACTACTTGCCATCTGCGGCAAGAGGCTACACGCTGATAATAGAAAGATCAGGGCCGTTAATAGAAGATAAAGCGCGTTGCTCTTATATCTCATATGTGTCTATTCGTTCTTTCTTGATAATTCTGGAAAATAAAACATTAGATATATAACAGTTACGCTATTAAGCTAATTTCTCTTTTATATTGTAGCATTCTCTACTCGTATTCTGCTTATATCTCTTCCAATTATAAAAAGAATAACTTCAAGGATCAAATTTTTTGGCTACTTATTGTAATAAGTACTATTTTATTAATTATCGTATTTACATTCCGCAGTTTACTCAGATAAAAAATAAAATTGTTGATAAGGAACGAGAAAGGAACGCAAAAAGAGCGCTACAACAGATAACAAAGAAGCGTATACCAACTGTTACAGTTAGCATACGCTTCTTTGTTGCTCCCACGAGTACATCAATAAGCGAGTTTATGGATGCAGGAAGTAGTAGAGCGGAGCCAGGACCAGTGTAATCGTGCTCAATAGTTTAATAAGCACATGCAACGAAGGTCCCGCAGTATCTTTGAAAGGATCACCGACAGTATCACCAATAACACTGGCTTTGTGAGCCTCGCTATTCTTGCCCAGTTGGATACTGTTCGCAGCATCCGGTCCCACAACCTGACCCTTCACATTGACGTAGAGGAAGCCTGCCTCAATATATTTCTTGGCGTTATCCCAGGCACCACCGCTATTATTCAGAAAGAGTGCCATCACGATACCACCCATCGTACTCACCATCAGCATACCGGCTGCGGCCATCGGACCCAGAATGACACCAACCGCGATCGGCGTCAGTACAGCGATCACACCAGGGAGCAGCATGGCTTTCAATGCACCATTGGTACTGATATCGACGCAGCGAGCATAATCAGGATCAACGCGTAACGCAGGGTCTTCAGACATGATGTTCGGATTCTCACGGAACTGGTTGCGTACCTCTTCAATCATATTCTTGGCAGCCTTACTGACCGCACGAATCGCCAGCGAACAGAAGAAGAAGATCAGCGTAATCCCAATCAGACCGGCGACAAAGACCGGTAGATTTGAAAGATTCACATCATAGACAGCAGGGTTATGCTTGAAACCATACAGCACATCTAGATACGCGCTGAAGAGGAGGAAGGCAGCCAGTGCAGCAGAACCCAGGCCATAACCCTTGGTCAATGCCTTGGTCGTATTGCCCACGCTATCCAACGCATCGGTCACATCACGTACCGACTCCGCCTGCCCGCTCATCTCACAGATGCCACCAGCATTATCGGTAATTGGACCAAACGTATCCATCGCCAGCACATAGGCGCAACCCATCAACATACCAACGGTCGCAGCCGCCGTGCCGAAGATCCCACTGGTATTGATCGCACCCAGACTGATACTCTGCTGAATATGGACCTGGCTCCCTAAAAAGTATGAGAGCGTCAGCGCAGCACTGATCGCCAGCGCAGGCATCACCACACACTCGAAGCCGATCGTCACACCACTCAGAATTGTCGTCGCCGGTCCAGTCAACGAAGCCTCAGCGATCTCACGCACAGGACGCCATGTTCCAGCCGTATAGTACTGTGTAATAAACACAAACGCGACACTGAGCAAGATACCGACACAGCCCGCAAAGCCATACCAGAGCCAGGCAGGGATACCATAGTTTGCCGACACATTGCCGGAATGGAGCAGAAGATAGCTACCAACAAAGATACCCACCACAGAGACAGCGCAGGTCACATAATAGCCCAGATTGAGCTGATTCATCGCAATAACGCTCGCATCACGACCAGCAGCCTTATCCGGCTCAATCACAGCAGACGAGCGGATGCACAGCACACCAATGGCCGAGGCGATAAGACCAAACGCACCCAGGACCAACGGAAAAAGCATCCAGCCGATATTATGGGTCGCAATATATAACGTCGCACCCAGAATCATCGTGCCGATATTCTCAGCCGCCGTCGACTCAAAGAGGTCCGCACCACGACCAGCACAGTCACCCACGTTATCACCCACGAGGTCGGCAATGACCGCAGGGTTACGGGGATCATCTTCTGGAATGCTCGCCTCAACCTTACCAACCAGGTCTGCACCCACATCAGCAGCCTTGGTATAGATGCCGCCGCCAAGCTGTGCAAAGAGCGCCACAAAGCTCGCACCGAAGCCAAAACCGACGATCAATGAAGGAGCCAGATCAGGATGAGTCAGTCCCCCAAAGGCCACAAACAGCAATGAGACGCCCAGGAGGGAGAGCGCCACCACCAGGAATCCCGACACAGCACCACCGCGCAACGAGACCATGAGCGCCTCGCCCAGGCTACGTGTCGCGGCACTGGCAGTACGGATATTCGACTTAACCGCCACATACATCCCAATGTAGCCGGAAATACCAGAACACAGTGCGCCAACCAGAAAGGCCAGCCCCGTATGCCAGGCCAGATTGATCTTATCAGCCTGCGACCCTTGACCGAGCAGGGCCAGTACCACAGCCACGATAATCGCAACCACCACCGCAAGCATTGCAATGGTCCGATATTGACGATTAAGAAAGGCCGTCGCCCCCGCGAAGATAGCATCCGAGATCTTACGCATTGCCGGCGTCCCGGTATCTTTACGGAGCACATAAAAGATGAGATATACTGCAAACAGTACAGCAAGTAGGCTCACAACTACGGGAACCCATATGTAATTAAACATTAAAGGCTTCACCTCCTCCGATATGCTTGATCAGCGCAAACACATCGTAACGGGCTTGACTTGATGCATCTTATAAAGATAGCAACCAAGAAGGTAGCACTCAAATAACATTCCGAGAATACGTACGCGTGGATAAAACCACTACCGTTCATCGTGGCAGAATGTCCCTATTGTTTATCATACTGTATCGTAAGTCGTCAAGTTTTGCAATTATTGTATTTAAGCACATAGGCAGTTACCAACATATTTTATAGAACCTTAATTTTCTTAGCCTGTATTTTATGTAAGAGACTTTTACCTGTTATACATACCAAAAAGGCAAAATGTAACGTTAAATATAATTCAATGAAAAAATATCAAACAAAGTAGGAAAGAGATAAGAACAGGCAGGAAGTTGAGAAGTCTGGTCAGACCAGCTAGCACCGCATCGCGGATACTTCAAGCTCATCAGTGCATTTCAATGCAGATCATCAATAGTCGCTCGCAATCCCTCTACAACATTTACAAAGGCTTTGTCATGGCTAGACCATTCCAGAATTGGCTTTCCATCTGTTGGTAGTGGCGTCAGATCACCAAAAGGCGCGGTGCGCCAATCAGCAGGACGCAAGATAATTGGAATGACTTTGATACTTTTTGTAGGTAGTTGATCGATACTATTCTGAAGCTCCAGGAGATCAAAATAATAGGTCTCAAGGAAGCTGGCACTAAACAGCAGCAAAATGATATCAGCATATCCCATATGTCCGGTGATCCTCTGAGGAGTATGTTGACCGGCCTGTAACTCGTTGATCTCCCGCAATGTCACAATCTTTTTGAAGGCGAGAATCGCTATATGCTCCTTCAAATTTTTGAACATACGTGTATCCTTTGTCGCATAGACGACAAGGGTATCGAGCGGGGCCCTGGACCTATCCTGCTTACCAGAAAGAATCGGAGTAGTATGTATAGTGCTGGTCACTGTCACAGCTTGCTCCTTAGAAGGAGCGAACAAAGGAGCAAAAGCAGACTCCCCTGATGCTAGCGGCGGATAAATTTGAGGGTCAGAGCGCCTGTTACTAATGATCTGCTCGTGTAATAAAGCCACAAAACTATCGTAATAGCCAAGGCCATCTTTCGTGAAGCACTCAACACGATATCCCAACTGTATGTGTTCAGGCAACATATAACCCTCGGGCTCCTGATGATTCACAAACCAGAACTCGTTGTCGCTAGCAGGAATGATACGACAGAGTTCCGCATCCCACACAGGATCTAAACCGATTGCCAGCACATTGCTCGACAATAGCTGCTCTAAAAAAGGAGCGAGCTTCTGATGTCTTTGCATATATGCTGTCCTTGCAACAGTATATCCGTGCGACTCCAGCCTGCCAAAAACTTTTATGACTCTACAATAATCGGGTCGCTCAGGACGAATATGCTCAATGTCCTCAATGCGAGTGCAATTATACACATCAAAGCTCCAACCCGGCGGTCCGGCTACCCGCTCAAGGGCCCGCTCAAATGCGTTATCGACATTGGTAGATAAAATCGTTTGGAAGACGCCCAGCCGCACAAGTTCAGCCAGATACAGATCTGCTTGATTAAACTCTCCTGCAAACTCGTGTAAAAGAGCATCGATATCATTGGCAGTAAAGATACCCTGGTTTAAGATCTGATAAATCTTGCCAAATTGCTCAATCCTGGTGAGAGAACCGAAGCTAGGATCGCCGAACTCACAGAACGTCTCAAAAAAACGCTGGTTACGAAAAAAGCTCCCCGCACGTGACCCTAAAATCAAGACAGTGCTATTTTTCCCAACCTGCCGGAACTTCAGCTTCCATACTATCTTTGACAGTGCTATCTCTGGAAAACTCATCCATCCATGCGCTTTCGCTATCCGTTTCTCTGTTGACTACATGTACTTCTATCCTGGCTCATAAGTAACTATACAGGCCAGGGCGTGACAAAGCCCGCTCATACACTGCCTGCACTCACAATCAGCATACTGTTAGCGCGACAATACCCGTGCCGTAAATGTTATGGGTGTCGAGTATGTGAGTAAGCGTAGCCCTTCCAGGCGCAATGCTTCAGGGAATAGTGCTTTATAGATAGAGCAATCAGGCGACTTGATGTCATACCTCCCGGTCATCCGATACGTCAGGAGCGGACAGCCTCCCGTGCACCAGTAGCGCCAGGTACAGCTACGACAGCCCTCTTTCTCATCGACACTCACATTCTGAATGCCTGTACGGTCCTGCTGAAGCACCTTCAATGGATCTCGCACACTGATCGTCGTGATGGTGCGCTTGATATCAACCTGGCATTTGGCGACACCTCCATGCTGATCAATCACCATATAGTTATGGCCGACGCCACAGGTATGCTGGTGGGGTGCGCTTAGATCGGCCTTATCAATAAGTGAACTTAGCAGGCTACGCTGCGGGAGATGCTCCTCCAGCACACGATAGGCAGCACGCATGCCGGCAATCATCTCTTCATCCCCAAATTGCAGAGTGTCACGCTGTACCGCACAATCGTTATCCCGATAGTAGTTCAAGCTAAAGCGCAGATCGCGCGCAAGGATATAACGCAGCAAGGCAGGCAGGCCTGCAAGATTACTATGCGAGACTGTTACCGAGATATATGGCGCAAGGTCGTGCGCCAGCAAACGATCAATCGTCCTATCTACATATTTAAATGAAGATTGCCCCTGCTTGAACGGACGCTGGCGATCGTGATATTCCCCCACACCATCCAGCGAGATCATCACACGTATATGACGTTCCTTTAATTGCTTTATCGCAGACACGGAAAGCATGACACCATTCGATAACAGCGTTGCACTCAAAAGGAGTCCGTATTGCTGAGCGAGCCGGCTGGCATAATCGTGTACCGCACTGACGCGTGACATAACCAGACTGGCCTCACCGCCAGAATACTTGAGATGGACCTGCTTGAAGTGTCCCTGCTGTGCCGAACGGAAGATAGCATCCACCGCAGCGAACGCCGTATCCTCGCTCATATTCTCCGTATTCTTATCCAGATAGCAGTAGTGGCAGCGCAGGTTACAGGCATTCGTCACGTGCAACCAGACCGTCAATATCTGTCCATGCTCGTCCGCCTTAAGCTCATGGCGCACAGGCCGAGCAGCACTATCCCGCAGAATTCCCTGTTCATACAGCAGAGCTACCATCTCAAAAGTATCTTCCGCTGCAAAGCCGGGAGCAGGCCCTAACAGAGCGGACAGTACACAAGCTGTTTGAAACTGCTGTAACAGTGCCAGCGCCTCATCATCCAGCACAACAATACGTGCGGTAGCGGTCGGATTACAGACCAGCCAACGATCAGTAGCACACGCTTGAATATACAGAGGAGCAGTTTGAACGAGCGAGCTCTTATACGCAAGCTCGCTCCTGGAAGGGAATACCAGATTATCGATTGTCGATTTACCACAATCACAATCACAATCTTCTCTAACGTCATTGGACTTCTCATATAAGAGATTGTAATCATGATTATTCGTGTAATCGCTGTCTGATTCATCCTGACTATCAGCACACTCTAAGAGAGAAGCAGCAGCAGGGAGTCGATTGAGCCAGATCTTCATAAGAACAACATCCTTGAGTGCAGCACATACACGTAGATATCCATCATCGTTGGCATCATTACATTATATATCTAACAGAAGGTCAGTCCTCCTAAGAGATTTGATCAATAGCGATGAGACACTGTCTTCCAGTTCAAGAGTTTTCCAATACGTCTCTAACTCCTCCTTCACCGTAGCGATCTGATCAGTTGAAAGCTCCAACAATTTATCAATCGTGTAGCGTATCGTAGCTTCATACTCAAGTGAATTAAAGTGAGCCATATGATAGCAATACAAGGCAAAATGTTGGAAGGCAAGTTGGTATTGATGTAAACGGTAGCATTCCTCGCCGTACATCTTTTCAATGACACCTGATAGATCGTGATAGCCAAATGCTTTTGCAGCCTGCTCTGCGAGCTCAAGATTGCGTCGCATCGCTTGCTTATTGGCGAGTCTATGCTGCGCAGCGGCCAGATCGATCAGCGACTCCAGGCGTTGATAGACATCCTCTACCTCCTGAGAGCGGCGAATAGCTTGCTCAAAAAAAGGCAGCGCCTTCTCTACTTGATCGAGTAGTATAAACACACGCCCCTGTTTATTCAGGCTATTAATTTCTTCCTCGGCGCTGACCCCCAAAGAAGCGCGATAGCCGCGCTTAAACCACTCCAGAGCCTGAGTCAACTGCATGCGCCCAATATCTAACTGTCCGAAGCGATTATAGATCGCAGCAATGCCCGTTAGATATTTGTTACGCTCATACACATTGAAGGCGGCTTCAGCATATTGCTGAGCCAGCGTGAAGTCTCCCATCATCAAGTAGACCAGGCCAGCAGAACTCAGACACTGCCCGATCCCCACTTCGCTGGTCAATCCCTTACTATAGAGTTCCCGCCGTATCTGTAATGCAACTGTAATATACTGGAGCGCCTCATCCATCTTGCCCTGAAGACGGTACAGATTGCCCATGGTATTGAGCGCATTTGCATAGTTGCGTCTATTTTTAATCTGCTTGTTCAGTGCCATGCTCTCGCTACAATATTTCTCAGCCTCGCTCATTTTTCCTAACTTGCGGCTGATGAGACCCAGCGTATTGAGGATAAAAGCAGCGCGAGAGTAGTTCTGTTGCTGTATCTCTAACTCATAGCTATCGCGGAAGCAACTGATCGCCTGATCAAAAGCACTGATCTGCTGATAACACTTTCCTTTTTCAAATTGAATATTGGCATGTCGCTGTGCCAAAAAGTGTTCGTCAGCCTGCTCTTCCAATCGTTGATAGAATTCCAGTGCTCTGACATTATTCTCTTCCCGGCGCAGAAGAGACGCTTCACCATGCAGCATACGCCAACGTTGCTCTTCGGAAAACGTAGCACTAAATTTTTGCAGCTCCTGGAAGATCGCGCGTGCATACGCACTCTGCCAGAAACCGATAGCTTCGTTAAAGCACTGAGCGGCAAAGGTAAAACCATCGTTGATATCGACAAACAATTTGTGATAGATCATCTCGATGGTATAGATCTGTTGTAGCGGCTTGTTAAGCGGACTAGCAAGCTCTTTTTCATAGTATGCTACGACGATACGACTGATATCCGCACGATACTGTTCAGGAAATATCTCTTGCGCGCTCCAGTTATAGGTATTAACAAGGCGACGCATCTCGTCATGCAAGGTAATATTGTCACCAGTACTGGCACGGCGCACAAAAGAGAGCTCTAACAGGCGTTCTGCCAGGGCCTGGATATCAACATCAAGAATGAACTTTTTGTCTGCTGTGAGATGCGTGAGGATCCAATCGAGCAACGCAGGGTTAAAGCGATGGTAGGTATGCGCCATGAACAGGATCGCCCAATTCAATGGCTCTTCTATATGGTTAATATGAGTGACGAGGAAACGCTCGAAATCTTTAGATGGGGTGGCAATGAGCTCATCCAGATGCATAATGCGATGATTGAGCATATCGGTGACAAGTCCAACAAGGATAGGACGACCTTCGGTACGAGCATACAGAGCCTGCGCCTTCTCCGTGCTTAGCGACGAGTGCACATTCGCGAAGGTACCATTGTTATTGATAAATTGTACCATCTCATCAAAGTTAAAAGGGTGAACGGGTATACAGCGCACTTCGCGCTCTCGTCCCTCCCAATTCCGATGCTGCCAATCAGGAGCATTACGTCCGGCTATCACCGCTGCGATATGGGTGAAGTTATACGTATGTGGAAATGCATGCGCGGCGTTTAAGACAGCAATGACAGGATTCTGCTCAATAAGCTCATATGTGTCAAAGAGCACAAGCAGGTGAGTATGCTGGTCCGCAAGCTCTCTATCGAGCGACTCAAGATCGCGTACAAATGCATCATATAATGGGGCCAGCAGATCGTTCGCGTCGATACGTAAGCTACCGCGATCGGTGACTTCGGTAGCGTTTATATATGGCTCCTGCTGACTGATGGATTCCAGATACGCGGCAAGACTCTCCTGAAAAGCCGAAGGCGTCCATGCGGGATAGACGAGTTTGAGGCTCTCTACGATACGCTGTGCCACCGTCACGCCATCTCGATCAGTTGCATTGAAAAAATCAACCATCACGATAGCTATATCAGGACGTTGGCGATGGGCAGCCACCGCACAACGTCGGAGAAGCCAGGTCTTGCCGACACCACCCTTCTTTTCAGGGTCACTGAGGGCATCATGAAAAAAGAGAATCCATGGCTTTGCGCTATCTGTGCTGGCCAACCACTGATTAAAAATGTCTAATTCCTGCTGATGTCCAATAAAGGTGTCAGTGATCTTCTGTTCTTCAATCATCCTTCTTCCTCCCCCTCCGCTATGTCATCCGGTAAGACGCGCTCAATAAAGGCCACAGCATCGCCATCTAAAGCTTTTTTGACATCTTTATCTTGATCCAGATCTTCAAAGACCATGCGTAATAAAGGAGCATTTTCATGGTCAAGACTATGTAGTACCTTCTCTTTGAGGACTGCCTGAACCTTGTCGATAGTGGGATCGATGGCAATATAGTAGAAATAATCACGCAGATAGCGATAGCGTTGCTCTAGATCACTCTCGCGCTCTGCCGAATCCAGCATGATCTGTGCAAGCTTCTTATACACGTGTCCCGATACGAGGTCCACCAATGGTTCACCCAGAGTAGCCCGTAGGTCGTCATCCTGCAAAAACTCTTCATTGAACTGTACCAGATCGTCAGGAGACTTCTCCGAGTCCTGAATAATTTGCTGGACGGTCTCCTCAATAATAGAGGAGAGGTTTTGCCGATCCGCGCTATTCGCGCTGTGATACAGATACTCACGCTGATAGCGAATACGATCAGAACCGGAGACAACCGAGGCACTCCTCAGATTCAGGTTTGCCAGAAAGGTATTAATCTCAAAGTAGCGTTGCTCATCCTCGGTCTTCATCTGCAACAACAAGATTCTACGCACCGGCTCATCGATAGCGAAACCAGCCTTACTCAAGCTCCAACTCAGTGCGCCCGTGGCCTGCGCAATCCGTTTTGGCATCCCAATATAGGCGAGACTATTCTCCAATTTAAACTCAGGCTCAAAGGACTCAATCAGCCTCTGCATAATGACTAAATTGAATCTTCTAGGTACAGCGAGCAGACGGAGTTCAGATTGATACTCTCTCTTCTCCTGTTCATCAGCGACGCTAGCGAGCATCTCAGTTGTCACGACGCGCTCGACCATCATATTAATGAGCTCTTTTTTTCCGGCGTCACTCAGCGGATCAAGTTCTTTAGTAGTGATCGACTCGGCCATAACTTTCATAGCCAGCGGATAGCCATTCGTCCAGGTAAATAATAATTCATGTAACGCGGGCGTTGGTGGTGGCGTCATCGCCGACAGATAGGCGTCACTCGTCTTCCGATCAAAAGGGAGCAGGGGAACGATGGTAAGTTTACGTGCGATCTTGCGCTTATATTCAAAGGCGATACTTTTGCGACTGGCCACAACTACAAATAATTTGTCAGATGAGATAAGCTCATCCAGCATATGTTCGATGCAGGCAAATAACCCCTTGTTGGTAGCGTCGACTGCATCCAGCAACATCACCAGGGGACCGCGCTTCAGCAACGTTTGCGAGAGTTGAATCGAATATTCAAGCTTATCATTATCAGATGGCAAGACAGGCTGTTGCGCAATGTCTTGACCGGCTTGCTTCCAAATTTCGCTGGAAAACTCGGACATATCTTGTCCAACATTCGCATAAATGCAGACAAGCTTGTGCTCAGTACAGCGTTGATGGACACGTGAGAGGATACTGGACTTGCCGATGCCTGTCACGCCGCAAAAGTCGATAATGGGAGTGCGCAAAAGGCGCTCTTCACTCAGTAAATCACCCAATGCGTTCTCAACAAGCATCAACTCAGGCACTCTATTTACAAAACTTTCCATGATATTTTCAGCTCCGTTACGTCCTTTCCCTGTAGAGGGGACTGTACGTAGAGGGATGTACACAACAAATGAATAATTTGTCATGCCAGGAAAACAAGTCAATTAAATTTGTCGAATAACTATACTATAAATACCTTAATTTCCTATTATATGTGATATGCAGTGCCAGTATCAAGCAAAGCAGCGGTCTATAAGCTACCGAACAAAGAACTGGCTTCCTTCATTTTTACGCACCCGGCAATGCTGACACTTGATAAGACGATTTTGCTCGCTTGAATACAAAAATGCTCTTGTACAATCTACTGATTTAACATAACAGGTCAAATAGCCCCTGACTATCCCTTATACCTATACTATTCAGTATAATAAAGATGACAATATGCAATTATCGATATGCCATACCGCACCGATGGTCTTCTAGCCTTTTTTTAATAAATCCTGTATAATACAGGTTACTTTTAAACATCTCTATTTGCAACTTTTACATATTCTTTATATACGATAGAGGCACACTTATATATATGCCTGCGTTTTTTTCCAACCTATAAACCAGATTGGCTATCTCGATGGAGTATATTCCGGTTTCGCTGGTAGCGAATGCTAAGGATAAAGTAGAACTAAGAAATATTTAAGGAGTTCAGCGTGTCCGATGCTATTAAATTTTGTGAAAATTGTGGAGCCGCCAATAGAGATGTTGCTCAATTCTGTAGCTTTTGCGGTACTACATTCAATAATGCGACTGCAGCAATGAGCAAGAGTAGTACCCCTCCGGCCAGCCCTATGCGCACCATTCGCACGATTAAACGGCGCTATAGCGTTGTCTCCCAGATAGGGCAGGGTGGGTTTGGCACCATTTATCAGGCGCAGGATCAACGCTTTCCGCTAGCGCCACGTGCAATCAAAGAGATCAATTGGACAGGTGGACCACACAATCCTTCACTGCAAGAAGCCATTGAGGCCTTTAAGCAGGAGGCGGAGATCCTCTCTTCGTTAATGCATCCCAATCTGCCCCGCATCTATGACTATTTTGAAGAGAATGGGAGTTGGTACCTGGTAATGGATTATATCGAGGGCCAGACCCTCGACGAACTGATCGTCCAAACCCCTGATGGTAAGTTTTCGATTCCACAGGTTCTGGCTATCGCGATTCAACTGTGTACCGTGCTGGGCTATCTTCACAGCCAGCAACCGGCAATCATCTTTCGAGACTTAAAACCCGGCAATGTGATGCTCACCAGCGAGGATCACCTCTACCTGATCGATTTCGGCATCGCACGCCTTTTCAAGCCAGGTAAGGAGCAGGACACTATCGCCCTCGGCTCTCCAGGCTATGCGGCACCCGAACAATATGGCAAGGCCCAGACAACCGCCCAGGCCGATATCTACAGCCTGGGGGCAACCATACACCACCTTATCTCCGGGCATGATCCAAGCGTGACTCCTTTCACGTTCCCTTCTTTACAACTTGAAGTCTACGGTTCAAGTGGGACCGAACTGGCAAACTTGATCAATCGCATGGTCAACCTGGACAAAGAGCAACGCCCAACCTCTGTGCAGAGTATCAAAAAAGATCTGCTACGCCTGGTGGGTCAGTCATGGGAAAAGATGACGCGCATCCCGGCACCACCTGCCTCCACCATTGCGGCCTCACGCCTCAGGATAGGTGAGATCGTCGAGGCCAGAATCACGAGTATCGAGACGGATGGCGTCCGCGTCATGCTCACACAGGGTAAAGAAGCCAGACTGCCAAAGAAAGAGTATACCGATAAGACACTGCGTATCGGCACACGCATTCAGGTCTGCATCATCGCAATTACGACACACGCTATTGTGGTCTCCAGTAAACGTGTACAGTCTGTCAATGCTGGTTGGGCACATTTATCAGAGCACTACCAGAAAAATGACCTCATCAAAGGGACCGTCAGGCGCTTCAATCGCGGCGGTATCCATGTGACCTTTCACGGGCTCGCCGCAGAGATACAAGGCTTTATACCCCTCTCGCATATCGTCAGTATCAAGAAGACCGATGACGAGAACGAGGTCCAGAGCATCCTGAATAGCTTGCGCGGCAAAGAACTGATCTTGAAGATCCTTGAGTGTGAGCAAGAACAAAACCGGTTACTGCTCTCTGAACGCCTGGGGATGCAAGAATGGCGACAGCAACGCATGCTCGAACTCATTGAAGAGCTTCAGCCTGAAGAGATACGCCCAGGCATAATCAGTGGCGTCAAGGATTTCGGAGCCTTTGTCGATATCGGCGGCGCTGAAGGACTGGTGCATATCAGCAACTTTCCAGATCCTACCATCGCCCATCCCAGCGCCGTCGTCAGCGAAGGACAAGCCGTGCAGGTACGAGTCCTACGCATAGATAAGGCCCAGAAAAGAATCGCGCTGGCGCTGCTCCCGCCCTTAGCACCAGCGTCAAAACAACAACCAGAGCGCACGCGTACGCACACGCCGCCGACGCTATCGCCCGAAACACCACCGACACCTCTGCCACCACTTAAACAGGCCCTACAGCATACAAAGACAACACCGAGGGAACTCACAGGAAAGAATGATCCCGCTGCACTGGAAGCCACACAACGGATCTCGATCGATCACTATCTCCAGAACGGCAAGCAGATGCTGGATCAAGGCCAGTACAAGCAAGCGATACAACACTTCAAGAACGCCATCAAACTGGATAGCACAAATAAAAATAGTTACTACTACCTGGGACTGGCCTACCAGAAAAACGGCGAGTATAACGAGGCACTACAAGCATTTGAGCAGACCTTACTCCGTGATCCAACCCAGGTCTACGCCCTGCTCAATAAAGGACATGCACTCTTTGCATTGCAGCGTTTTGAAGATGCACTGACAGCCTATGAAGAGACCATCAAAGTAAGTCCGCAATTCGCCGAGGCCTATATGCACAAAGGCAACGCCAGCGCACAACTCCAGCGCTACGATGAAGCGCTCGATGCATACGACTATGCGCTACAGCTTGAGCCACAGGCCGAACGATACATCGCACAGGGAGAGGTCCTGGAACAACTCTCACTCACGGACGAAGCGCTCGACGCCTACAATCACGCGATCCGTGCCGACACCTACTGTATCCCTGCCTACAACCATAAAGGCAACCTGCTCTTTCACACATTTGAGCGCTATCAGGAAGCGTTTTTCGTCTATGAACGAGCGCTGAAACTGGCACCTGACAACGTAGAGTTACTCTTAAGCAAAGCCCTTGCACTCAAATATCTGGGGCGGAACAACGATCTGCCGCCCATCATTCAAAAGATCCTGTCAATCGATCCCTATAACGATCAGGCACAGGCCCTGCAAAAGAATACACAACAGTAAACATTGAGCGTCTAAAAAGAGATAGCGAGATCGTAAAGCAATGGTATCGCTGCTCGTAAGTATATTCCTGAAGGATTTCAACATATGGAAGACGAAAAGGAGAGCGTAAACGCCTCTCTGGATACTGCAGATGAAACATACTATCCTGCTCAAACAGAGCAGGACCCATCCAGGATCGCGACGCAACCTCTTAGCGCAACACCTTTACCAACGTCTTCAGATGAAACACCTGAAGCACCTGAACAGACAATTGAGACAGCCCTGGCAACGCTACAAACATATTTTAAAGCAAGCCTGCAGGAGTTACGAGGCGACATCCAGACCTTAAGTGCTGATTTCGACTCAAAGATTAAGGTTGATAGTCGTAAAGATCAGTTTATTGATACCCTCCATAAAGATCTACAGCTCAGTAAAGCAGGCGAGCACTTTACAATACGGAAGCCACTCTTTCTTGACCTGATCGACATGTATAAGGATCTGGAGAGACTTATCGAGTCGCTACAGCAGAACATCGTACAAGAAGACGAGGCAGAGGAGTCTACAGGTCAACAGTCAACACGCGTATTTATCAAGAATCTGCAATCCTTCCAGGAGAGCATCGAAACTATTCTAGCAAGATATGATGTTGAAGCCTATGAACTTGAAGGAGATAGCTATACACCTGCGCAACAAATGATTATACGCGTACATACAACAAATAATCCTGCACTGGATAAACATATCGCAAGGCGTGTGCGCAAAGGATTCCGTTACGAGCAGCGCATATTACGTAAAGAGATGGTTGACGTCCTGTCATATAAAGAGGAGTAATGCTGTGAGCAATCAAGATATAGTCTTTGGCATTGATCTGGGTACCACCTATTCATGTATCGCCTATGTTGACGAATACGGGAAAGCGATTGTTATTCCCAATAGTGAAGGTGATTATACAACACCTTCAGTCATACAATTCGACGGCGAACAGCGCATCATCGGACGCGAGGCCAAGAGTAACGCAGTGTTGGACGCCAGCAAGGTCGTCGAGATGGTCAAGCGACAGATGGGAGATGCCAACTGGCGCTTCTATTATAACGACACAGATTACGCACCCGAAGAGATCTCCTCTTACATCTTACGCAAGCTCAAAGATGACGCTGAGCTCTACCTGGACCAACCGGTTAACAACGTCGTAATCACCTGTCCTGCCTACTTTGGCATCGCGCAACGGAACGCAACAGTCAAGGCAGGCGAGTTAGCGGGTCTGAACGTGCGTGAGGTTATTAACGAGCCAACGGCTGCCGCCATCACGTATGGACTGCAAGAGGAACGGGATCAGACGGTGCTGGTCTACGACCTGGGCGGTGGCACCTTCGACGTCACCGTTATCGAGATCAAAGGTGGAGACATCCGAGTCATTGCGACCGGTGGTGATCACAATCTTGGTGGTCGCAACTGGGATGAGCGCCTCGTCAACCATCTCGCCGATCAATGGGTCTTTGAGACCCAATCCAGTGAACATCCAACTGAATCGGAAGAGACCTTGCAAGATCTCTGGTCGCGTTCAGAGGAGGCCAAAAAAGCTCTGACGGCACGCATGGAAACGAAGGTTGTGATCGCACACGCAGGCAAACGCCTGGGACTCACCGTCACGCGCGACACGTTCAACGAACTGACCGAGGATCTGTTGGATCGTACGATCGAGTTCACCAAAATGACACTGGAACAGGCCAGCCTGCGTGGCTATGAGCAGTGTGATCAGATCCTGCTGGTTGGTGGCTCAACCCGCATGCCACAGGTCGAAGCCAGACTCAAAGCTGAGTTCGCTATTCCACAGCGCCTCTTTGATCCCGAGCAAGCCGTCGCCAAAGGTGCAGCCAGCTACGGCTATAAATTACGTCTGGATGAGATGATGGCCACCACGCTCTCTACGCTGACAGGGACACCAGCCGAGGAAGTCAGAATCGATGATTTGGATCAAACACTGATCAAGCAAGCGGTGCGCCAGATCGCTGACGACGAAGG
Source organism: Ktedonobacteria bacterium brp13 (assembly GCA_015099395.1). Taxonomy (GTDB): domain Bacteria; phylum Chloroflexota; class Ktedonobacteria; order Ktedonobacterales; family Ktedonobacteraceae; genus Dictyobacter. Next base: position 524,236 of record AP024096.1, read on the forward strand.
ACTGCTGATCGGTTCCGTGCAAAAGGCCGTCGAGATGACCGTCACCAACGTCGCCAGCCATAGCTTCGGCATCATCGCCGTCGATAGCAAGAGCAAGCAGGATATTATCTCAAATATCGTCCAGGCGAACGATCCCATCCCCGTTCGCAAGATGAAAAACTACTGGACGCTAGAGCAAGGCCAAATTAACGTGAACATCCAGATCGTAGAAAACAACGTTGCCGCATCACGTGTAGAAGACGTCAACCAGGGACAGATTATCGGCGACGCAGTGCTCCATCTGCCCGCAGGCTTACCGGAACATACGATCCTCGAAGTTACCTTTGACTTACAGCGTGATGGACGACTCCATGTACACGGTACCGAACCTGGCAGTAGAGCAGCCATCGAAGCAGATATTGAGACCTCAAGTGGCATCACTGATGAAGAGTACCAGGCGGCTAAACTACGCTCAAGCCGTATCGCCGTCTCATAAACACATCATGGGCAGCGCACACAAACATACATAGATAGATTTGCGTTCGCTACTTGATAGCGCCTTATAGAGTCTTCCGCTGTGCCCTGCCAGATGCCTGTGCACAGCGGAAGAGAGGACACGCATCCATTCATGAGCAATGAGGTATAACGTGGGAGCATTTATCGGCATCGATCTGGGAACTACCTACTCTGTCGTGGCTTATGTCAATCCAGCAACCGGCCAGCCTGTCATTATTCGTAACGCAGCCAATAAAGCAATCACACCATCCGTTATCGCATTCGATAGCCAACCGCCACTCGTCGGAGATGAAGCCAAAGAGCGTCAACTGGCAGGTGAGACTGAGGTCGCTTCATTCTTTAAACGCAACATGGGCGACCCACATTACCTCTACACCTTTGCCGATAAAGACTACACACCGACGCAACTCTCAACGCTCATCATTCAGCATTTAAAGCAACTGGCAGAGCAGCATCTCCGACAAAAGGTAACGCATGCCGTCATCACAGTACCAGCCTACTTTACGCATATTCAGCGCAGTGCCACCATCGAGGCCGGTGAGCAGGCCGGTCTACATATCCTCAAGATTATTAGCGAACCAACCGCGGCGGCCCTCGCCTATGGGCTACGCCCGGGCGCAGCGCAGCGTGAACAACGTATCCTCGTCTATGATCTGGGCGGTGGTACCTTTGACATCTCACTGATCTCGATCTCAGAGCAAGAGCTCACAGTTATGGCGACCGAAGGCGATCATCAGCTCGGTGGCAAAGACTGGGATGATCGGCTCATCGCCTATATAGCAGAACAGTTCGAGCAAGAGTTCGCCAGCGAACTGATCGGCGACGACATCAATGAACTACGCGTACAGACAGAGCGCCTCAAGCACACACTGAGCAGCAAAGAGAAGGCGGAGATTCGCGTCCATGCCGCCGGTCACACGGGTACCTATACCGTTACTCGTGCGTGCTTTGAAGAGCTGACACGCGATCTCGTTGAGCGCACCAGGACACTATCAGAGATGGCCTTGCACGAGAAGCAGTTATCCTGGAGTAATCTGGATGGTGTCCTGCTCGTCGGTGGCTCAACACGGATGCCGATGATAGGAGAGCTAATCCAACACGTCTCCGGCAAACCACCGATGCGCGGTATCAATCCAGACGAAGCGGTCGCACTAGGAGCAGCAATCCAGGCAACGATGGAGAAAGAACGGGAAGACGATACAGAGTTTCTACTGGTCGGGCGCAAGCAGACGACCGATGTCATCGCACACAGCCTCGGCATGATCGCGGTCAGCGAGGATCATTCGCGCTACCGCAACAGCATCATCATCCGCAAGAATCTACCAATCCCCTCTGAACGCGCTCGCCCCTATATGCTGCGACTCAGATACAACAACGACACACACCTGGAAGTCTACCTGACGCAAGGTGAAAACGAAGATCCACAGCAATGCGTCTACCTGGGTAGCTACATCTTCGAGCAGTTTCCCAAGATAGCGACCCGCGAAGCTATTCTCGACATCACCTACCGCTACGACAAGAACGGCATGGTCGAGATCTCAGCCGTCGAGCGCACAACCCGGCAATCCTTAAAAGTGACGGTGCTGCCAGTCCCGCCCGATGTGCCATTACGCTTCCTACAACACCCCGATGAGCAGCAGACGCAACGCGAGCACATAACCATCTATCTGGCCTTCGACCTTTCTGGTAGCATGCAAGGAGACCCCTTAGCAGCCGCAAAGCTAGCGGCAGAAGAGTTTGTCAATCAATGTGACCTCACCACAACCTCAATCGGCCTCATCTCCTTCTCGGACCGTGTCTCCATCGATCTCATAGCAACCCAGAACGCCGACCAGATCTTCCAGAGTATCCAGTATCTCACCATCGGACGCACCGGTATCGAGAATAGCGGGCACCCATTTGATGCTATTGAAAACCTTTTAAGTACCGTCACAGGCAGACGCTACGCAGTCGTGCTAGCAGACGGAGTATGGGAGCACCAGAAGAAAGTCATTCGCAAAGCACAGAAATGCCATGCCCAACAGATCGAAGTCATCGCAGTCGGCTTTGGAGCAGCCGACGAAAAATTCCTGCGAGCCATCGCCTCCTCCAGCGAACAGAGCCTCTTCACCGACCTGAGCCGGCTCAGCGAGACCTTCAGCACCATCGCACAAGAGATCACCGAAGCCAATAGCCAGCATAGCAACCCACCAGGCATCTTCTAATGTGGAGAGCGTTAGCTTACAGCATTACGCACGGATTCTCTACATCAACCTTTTGTGTATAAACAAGGAGGTTGATGTAGAGATCGCGAACATACTAGCGATTGAAGAAAAACACATCTACTTCGACAGTATTCAGTTGACTACCACCATTAAACAGATGCTTGTAGCGCACGGCATCATGAAGTGGAGCAAAACCCCGCTGACCGTACTGGATAAGGATGTCAGACACTGCATCACTGATATTCTGAGCTGTACCTACATCATCAGGAAGAACTGGTGCACCACCATAAACGAGGATCAATCCTACACGCCGATGCACAGGAAAAATACCACGGTAAGCATCATTTTGTATCTGATTAACCGCTGCAGGAGTCTTAGCTATAACCGCATTATAGTCATCGACTGTCCATGTAAATGTCTTTGGCGTGAGATCCAGCTTGAGTGGTTCAAGGGCGCACTTCCAGAAGACAGGGACGGGTTGAGCGCTGCGGGAACCGGCAAAAGTGAACGAACCGGTCTGACATGGAATATTGCTGATCGTTACGGCAGTGGCAGTCCCACCTGGTGTGAGTTGGCCCTGTAGCGGGGCAAATGCAATATTAGTCTGGGTCATATCGGTAGAGGCATGCCAGGTCATACTGCCCTCAGAGCTGGACGTCTCGCTGACGGTCAGCATACATTGATAGTTGTTGCCTGTTGCTTTACATTCTTTGCTGGTCGGTCCCAGCGAATTTACAGAGACCTTTAAGGCAGGAGGTGGTATCAATCTTGGTTGGATACCCGGTATTGAAGCCAGGAAGATCACCATCAATCCTAGCAGGAGATCCGCGAACAACCAGCCACTCAGCAATACCGTATCGCGCACCACGAATTTCTGCATAGCTATCCTTCTCTCTTGCTGCTTACGGTTTGCTGGGTGCTAAAGCACCATATTGACGAACGAGATCATCCATCTGCACATTAATGGAGTTAAGCTCGGTATGCCAGCGCTCCAGTAGATCCACGGTCTGACCGAGTTTATCAGCGGCTTCGTAGACACGATTGGTAATCTGACGCTGCGACTCGTGTTCGTCTTTCATGAGATCGAGATAGTTGCGATAGCCATCCTGTAGATCTGTCACGGTCCTTGTCAGTTCGTTCTCCTGAGTAGAACTCTGCTTGACCGCCTGCTGTAACGTCTCCATCGAGACGCGGAGCTCCTCGCCCCAGTGCTCCTGTGCATGGACCGAAGCATCCTGTGACTTGACTTGCTGGCGCAGAAGATCCAGGCTATCCTCGAAATTCTTGACCAACAGATCTTGCTGTGTGGCCAGAGCGGCGATCGGACTGGTGAGCTGGCTGGTCGTTGTCTGCAACGTACTGATCGTCTGGTTGAGTGTCGTGGTCGTACCACTCATCTGGGCAGCGGAGCTCGCCACACCATTCATACTATTGCGTAAATCAACCTTAAAGGCATCGAACAAGCGCGTCTCCTGCGATTGGCGATCTGCCAGCTTCGCAATCTCAATGCGCTCCTCTTTGATCTGCTGCACCAGCTCACCAACAGTCGTACGAAAATCAACAATCAACTTATCGAAACGGCTCACAAAGTTGGTCGGCTCGGTCCAACTCTTAGTCGTCAAATTCAGACGTGCACCTGTGAGCGCGTGATTCAATTCATCCTCTAGATTCAGCGCCTCCTGCTCACGCTTACGCTGCGTCACACTGGCGTAGTAGGAGACAAACGCGGTCAGTAACAGTACCAGGGATAAAATGACAAAGTCGATGGTAGCGACTGAGCTGAAGGATTGCAGACCGCTCAAACGACCATAGAAGCCCTGCTGCCAGAGTAACACAAAGGGGAGATTGCTCTTATCAGGTTCTTGCTGTACAAGATCGCTATAGGCAGAGGCGGCACTTGAAATACCAAACCAGGTAACGATCAGAGGCGCGAAGATCAGAATGTTACGCACAAGCTCAGCGACCGCTACAGGGCCTTCTTTCTTGGGTTGATTACGGTAGCGATTCACAATAACAGGAATATTCACCATCGAATAGATATCGCTCGCGGCCCAGGCATCCGAATATGAACCACCACCAACCGCATCGGCTAACTCCAGCAAACGATTAGCGGAGCGTGGATCATGCTTCTCAATCTTCTTCGCAGCCCCTTCGAGGTCTGCACGAACAGTACCTTTTGCATAATAGCTCGATGTTGCCATAAACTTTTGCTCTTTCTATATATGAGATATGAGAACAATGGAATAATGTATTCAAGATAAAACCAGGAAGACCCATCGAACATGATAGGCCTGCCCTATTTAGAGGTATTGCACCACTCATAGAAGGATTGTCCGCAACATTCATTCAAATAAAGAATAAAAAGACGCAGCTTTACAAATACCTCAATAGTCTGCCTGATCTGCATATTTTGCTCAGGAGTAATCGTTATATTCGTAGTAAAAAGCACCTTTGTATCGGGTGTTATACCTTTTTTTATTATTTTCTTCATATCAAGCAGCAATTTCTTATCGTCCAAAGCTTGCTGACAATAATGGTTAACCGTATCCTCGTGAAAGTATTTCGCTAACTCTGGTCGCTGATTAAGCTTTTCATCTACTACTTCTTTATCAAGAATAGTGACGTTATCATAGATAATTTCTAGATTAACAGAATCAGGATCTTTCTCAATCAAACAGTAACTTAACTGACTCTGTTCATCGCTTAAAGCCTGACGAAAAGCAGACGCCTGCCCACTATGCTCTTTTTCATTCTTTTTATCTTCAGCCTCAATCTCTTTTTCAATACTCTTCAAGCGGGCATGCAGATAAGGCTCTTTAAACAAGCGAAGAACGTCAAGCATAGCCATCGATGATTGTACTGCAGCATCAGGCATCTGTGTTACCGATGCGTCATGATAACTCCAGAAAGACTCGTTGTTTTCATGACCACCACCCGCTGAAGCGGCGTCGGTAGTTGCAGAGAGAGTAGATGCTGATGGCTGCGTTTCCATGGGAACAGCATACGTGATGGGTGGTTGCACTTCGACCGGAGAAGCAGCCTGCACATCTGATAGCTGCACATCTGTTCTAGGAGAGACAGGTGTTAGCATAGAATGGTCATGTAAAGGAGCATCAACGTTTTTTGGTCGCAATTGCAATTTTTCACTATTTACAGTTAGAGTATCATCGTATTGCTGTAGAAGTTCTTTACAGAGACGTATCAAAGCTGGTAAGACGCGCAAAACCTGCGCATCTTCATCGATCAAGTTCTGTCGATAGTACATATAACCAATCACAGCGCTACAGGCTTGCTGGTCACTGTGTAAAAACTCGTTAAAGATATTCGTAACTATTCGCCTGTTACTTTTAACATCCTTATCACAAGCTACGATAAGATATGGGCAAATCTGCTTCTCATCAAGAACGTCACTATGAGCATAATTCGTAGCAAGCGCACAGAGTAGGTCGCCCTTTTCCTGATCGACAAATTTCTGACCAACGCGGATGGCACAACGCAAACGGTCTTCCTTATCAGCAGCAGTTCGTACTAATAAGCTATAGATAGTAGGAGTAGGAGCATCTAATAATTTTTGCCGTTTTTGCGCCGAAAGAACTCGCGTTAATAACTTATCAACAGTATCGAGGTCAGACCAACCCAATTGTGAACCCCCAATACGTATCCAATAATGATCTTCAATTTGCTGTATAAGGTGATCATCTCTGAATTCTTTGCGTGCACGATACAAGTCGCGAAGAATCTTTTGATCACCTTGATCATCTTCTTCAATTGGACGCGGAGAGACGACATCAAGAAACTGGTGGATCACTTCTTTCACCGTATTGCAATCAGGTATCTTCAACAAGACAGGATACGTTTTTTTGACAAGGCTATAGGCATCCCATTTGCCCAGTTGTGCCTCATGCAACAGTGCTTCAATATCTCCGGGCAAAGTCTGGTCATCGAACGTGAGAGAAGCAGTAGGCTCTATAGGGGTAGTATTAAGGAGACGGACAACAAGTTCTCTCATCTTATAACTATCAAAGCGCTGTGTAATGATGTCAGCAATAAAAGCGATAGCAGACGTACGATCCCTTGGCTTGAGCCAGAGCTCAGAGGTTGCATCGGAGAAAAGTGGAAAAAAGTACTCAATATTCGTCATCATCTTTTCAGGGAAGGACACGTTCCTACTGTACATAGAGATCAATGTTGCTCTAATAAATTTACACATCCATGTGTCAGGAAATAAGGGTTGCCCAGGAGAGTTTTTAACCCATCCCTTGCGCATATTTATCTGCTGATCAAGGATATATGCAAGATTTTGCCAGGTACGAGGATGCCAGGGAGATAGATGCTTTAGTTCAATCTGGTCCGCCATATGCACCCAACGATCAAGCAAGAACATATGTTGCTGCTGGGTAAACAAAGCATAGGCATTTTGTTGGATACTCTGGAAATAGGTATAGTGCGACACGAGCAATTGCAACCAGGGTTCAGCATGCTCCTTATACTTTGGGGGAGCAACGGTCTCTAGCATATACAGCATATTCATCCAGGGGTCTGCTTGAGCAAGTGTGTATACGCCCTGACGCAGGCTGAGATGAGCGGTGGCCTCCTTGACGAGGGTCTTTGCAAGCTGCTGCAACGCCGACTTGATGCGAATGTCACTACTACGTTGTAAGTTCTGAATATGCCCCCTATCAACAATGCGCTGCCACAATGTAAAATCTTGCCGTGCATACTCAATGAGCTGGTACTGAAGTGCTTCGTTGTCAAGGTAGAGCGCGGACAGATCTTCATTGCCGAGTATCTCCTCAATCATGGCGAGCGAAGTCTGCCCCGCTGCGATCTTCATAGCGCTTGCAGCAGCAAAGCGCAGGAAAGCAGCAACATCAGGGGAAATATACTTCTCAGCAACGGTCAAAAACTCGCCGAGTCGCGCACTATCATCATTATTGGCAAGGTATGGAGCAGCGTAGTAAGCATAATCGGCAATAGGCTGGTTGCTTAGCGCTGGTGCGGGTTGGAGGCAATTGATGGCGAAGCCTTCTGCGCTTTCAAAGGTGGAAGGGAAGCCACGCGGCATCTCTCGCGTAGCTGAGAGGCAAGAGCCAACGATTACGGCAGATGAGGAACGCAGGTCGGCTTCGTAGGTGCTGAAGGTGAGGGTGCGCTGTAAATTCACAGGGAGACCGCGCGTTAAGGCCCAGATCAGCGCAGCCACTTCATCAGAGGAAGCTGCAACGATATAGATCTTCTGGCCTTCTTTGCGCGCAAGAAAGGCATAGAGCATGGCTGGGATGTACGCCTGCACCTGTGTTAAGATACGATCCTCTGGTGGACAAAACTCGAAGTCGTCATAGGACATCAGACCGAGCTCCGTTGAGACCTGCTCACCAGGATCTTTCAGCTGCCAGATAGGCGAACGATAGAGCTCGATAACTTCAGCTGGCGAGATGTTGCGCGAGAAGTCAGCAAGCAGGTGGCAGAAGAACGACCCGGGCCGACCGTAGATATCTTTGCCAGCATGCACTTTATGGACAAGGATACGCTCTCTAGTGGCTCCAGGCGTATCGATGAGCGCCAGGCAACAGGGCGTATTTTCTGGCGTTGCCTGATACGCATCGGTCCCACGTGGAAGGTCATAGCGCAGATGCTTATCCAGCTCCTGAAAACGCTTGCCATGCACATCGGTCAGTGCAGGAGAAGCGGCACGCACGCGAAAACCAACCCCGCCATTGATGCCAACAGTTGACCAGGTATACCATAATTGCTCAAATTGTTCGTCTTGCTCTGCCATATCGCTTCTATCACCATTCCAGGGGAGATACTATTCCTACCCGGCTAACACCTCAATACGATTTTTGAGTATGCCCATCTAATAAAGAGAGTTCTATACAGATTGGATAATACCAATCTTCCAGAGCGCCCACAGCAGGGGATCAAGACAACGCAGCGGACGCACCTCTCCAAAGTGACCTGTTGAGTCGGGCGAGGCACCGGTCGCCGAGAGTGCGAAGAACGATGCATTTTCGTAGTCTTCACTGGCGTGCAATAGCGCGGTCTCGTTGTAGGTCTGGAGCAGTTCGCGGACTTCACGATCGATATCCGTATACATTGTAGGATCAATAGCGTTCGTGTAATTCTCGTATTGCAAGAACCGTGGTGTCTGGCGGTTGCGTTTCAACGGATACTTTAACACGTCAGATTTGGAGAGTGCGATAGCGACCGGGGTCGAGATGCGTGCATTTTGCGCCAGTCCGCGTGTACTCCTGAAGGTCTGCAAGACGCGGTTGAAGACAGCCGTCGAACTTTCACGTACCTGCGCGGGCCGCAGGTAGGAAGGCAGTTCGTTCACGATACCAGGCATAGTCATCGGATCAACCAGGAAGATGATCGCTGAGGCAAAGGCCACATAGGGACTATATTGCACCATACGCGTCGTCTGGGCGAAGTCCTCACCAGAGGCGTCGTAGAAGAGCAGATTCAACGTCCCGTCTACATGGGATGCTGCGCCTTTAGCAAAGGTAAGCTCATAGACGAGCGGTGGATTCTTCTTCTCTTTGGCCTGTGGAGTCTGTAGAATCTGCTGCTTACGCACATAGATAGGGGTATAGAATGTCTCTCGGAAACGCTCATCGGTATCATCCAGTCCAACGATCTTGCTACAGCCCAATACCTGCTGCGCGTGCCGCGTCAGTTGATCGATACACGAAGCAATATAGTGACTCTTGCCGGCGTTGACGTCCCCAATAATAGCAATGGTATAGTTGCGCGTGCGCTCGATATTATAGGGAAAGAGGTAGTTACACTCAGGATTGGGGCAGCAGCGGCGGGCATGTTCATACGTATATTTAGCACCGACCAGGGGCGGCACATTTAAGCGAGAAAGCAGCCCTTGCTTTGGCTGCTCCAGAACTTTTCCACTCATCGTCGTCGAGTAGATCGCGCATTCACCAGGATAGAACGACGCACCGCAGGCAGGGCAAGTATGTTGTTGAAAAGGTTTTAGCAGTGAAAGCATACTCATATTATTGAAATGAATTCCTTTACATGATACTAAAAATGAATTCAAGATTGCGGCATCAACTAAATTTGAGTTTATAAGTGCATTATGAAAATGTATTGCCTTATTAGCTTTTCCCGCCAGCTTTTTACGCTTCTCAATGTCAGTAAATAGAAGAACATAATATTGACATAATTATACCCATCCCCTACAATAATGCCAGGGAAAGGCAAAGGATTGAATAGCGCTCAATGAATTGAACGATGCTCACACATCTGCTAACCCCAAAATTAATAATAACTTATCAATGTTTATATTGCAATACTCATAGAAAAATAGCATGGATAAAGAGCAAAAAGAACTACGTCCTAATTTCTTTGTCTTGTTGGATATTGATCCTAATAAGGACTGGAACACTGATGAATACCAAAAAGTATTCAGACGCAAACGTAATGATTGGAGCCGGCAGAGTTCCATGTCTATTGGGCAGCGTGCGGCGCAGGCCAAACGGAACCTGGAGCTATCCAGTGAGATCACAAAGGTCATGGAAGATCGCGGTCTGCGCGAGAAAGAGCGACAAGCAGCTCAAGAAGAAGGCGCGGTAGAACGTGAAGAACGCAAAAAACTGTTCGAAAACCGTCTCATCATATTTAATGCGAAAGATAGTACGACCCCCGAAGAGATCGCTGCCTTCGCAAAAGAGTTTGCCGACCTCTATACGCGAGAACAGGTTACCAGCCGGATCACGGTAGCGACAGGAGAAACGCAACACACGGTCCACAGAGCCACACTGGATCTGACACGCGCAAAGGTCATCGCGCAAGGCCTGCAATTTCTCCACAAAAGCTCCCTCTACGATTTTCTTGAGTGCCCGATTACATCAGCTACTCCTATCCTCAATAAGCGTGCAAAGGCGATCTACGAAGAGACAAACAGTATCGCCAACAAGTCACAGGAGGTCACCTACCGCTCAGAACTGGCAGGTCAGGCCATCGCGATCTTCGCGAACGACAATAAACGCGCGCAATACGATGAGAGTCTGCGCCTGGCACGCTTCAAAAAGCAGTTAGTGGATATAGAAGAGACGCTCAAGCACTCGCCTGATAAGACGATCAGTCGCAGACAGGTAGCTATCTTTCTTGACCAGGCACAGCAGGCTGGCTGGAAACGACCGGACGCACTACAACAACTCAAAGAGTATGCACGCGATAAAAAGTGGCTGGTTGATGATCTCCAGGAGAGGACACCGATTGCTCGGATCGTCTGTGGGAATTGCCAGAGCTTAAATGATCCAGGCCAGAACCATTGTCGCAATTGCGGGACACTCGTTTTTCTACCCTGCCCTTCGTGTGGGGAACGCATCGCAAGCGATAGTCAGAACTGTGGTCAATGCGGCTTCCCTATCGGGAACCGTCACCTGGTAGAGATGCAGTTAACCGAGGCACAGACTTTACTCATCAATTGTCAGATACAAAAGGCGCGTAGTATCCTTGAAGAAACTATTATGTACTGGCAGCCGCCCAAACCTGATCAGCTTACGCAACGGCTTGAGCGCCTCCTCTATGATTTACAGAAGCAGGAAAAAAGTCAGCAGCAACTGGCGGAACAGGTACAACGCCTGCTCGGTCAGAATAAACTCCTCGCAGCACGTCAGGTGCTCATTACACCTGAGGCCCGCGTCCTCTCTGAGCGTGTTCCCCAGCTCAACGAGATAGAGGGCAACATTGAACAGGCCAGGACGTTTTACCGGCAGGCGGGTGCGCAGGGTCGTAGCAACGATGAACGCATCAAACTCTGCCAGCAAGCACTGGCACTCTGTAGCGATTTTGAAGAGGCACGAACGCTGCTAGGAACCTTGCCGCCTACCGAGCCAGCCCACCTCCAGGCGACACGGAGCGGAACAAGCATCCATCTCTCCTGGTCAGCCGCACCGACTGCTCACGTCACATATACAATCGTCCGCAAAGCACTGTCCCCACCCAACTCCGCGAAAGATGGCATAGTGCTGGGAACAGTCACAGGCCTGGACTACGACGATCGCGGACCTGAAAAGGGCCTTCCACTCTACTACGCTGTCTTCTCAGCCCATGAAAAGATCTCCTCACGCAAAGGAGCCACGCTGACCGAGCCGATACTGCTAGCCGACGACGTCACGCAGGCCAGGATAGAGGCGTACGATCACCAGATCAGACTCTTCTGGGAGGTACCCGCCCACGCCGAGACTGTCCTGATTATGCGCAAAGAGGATCGCACTCCCCAGACAGAACACGATGGGTACATGGTCGCTGAATGTCCAGCACACCAGACACAGTATATCGATCGCCATGTACAGAATCAGCAAAGCTACTACTATACACTCTTCGCTCGCTTCAAAGACCAGAACGACAAACTCATTGCCGCACCCGGTATCAGTCTGACTGCAATACCAGATGCTCCACCTGCGACGATCCGTACATTAATCGTCCACGCAGTACAGGCAGATACATCAGCTGCAATAGATGCTACAGATACAGACACTTCTATCAAAGAGGTCTTCCTGGAGTGGCAGCCACCGGAAAAAGGCAAAGCTATCATTCTCAAGTCGACGCGCTCGCTGCAACAGTATACAGGGAAGATGATTAGCGAAGATGAATTGCAGGGCCTGGGCGAACGACTGGAAGAGAATCAGGATTCGCTGACCGATCGGCAGATCGGCAACGGCGTCACCTACTACACACCGGTCGTGCTTTATAATCAGATAGCGTATATGGGCGAGACACAGCGTTTTTCGAATGTGAGCGATGTCAAAAACGTACGCTGGCAGAACCTGGGCGATGCCATACGGCTACAATGGCTGTGGCCCCCACAATGCCAGGAGGTGCGCCTGGCGTATAGCACAGAACACGAGCCGCGTGCGCATGATTCGTCAACGACCGAGATCCGTATTCAACATAACGAATACGCACGCCGTGGCTATTATGATTTCCACGGCAAAAGTTCCATGCATTACTATCTCAGCCTGACCGTGATCAGCCAGCAGCAGGGGGAGCACATAGAGTCACAAGGCATCAAGCTCTCAGTGCAACAGGCGGAGCTCCTGTCCGTACGCTATGAGATACGCCGAGCTGGCCGCTTGAGTAAGCGCTCCATCCTGTATATCACAGCAGCGCAGGCGACAACCCTGCCAACACTCGTGCTCGTCGGCCGACAAGGCCGCATTCCGGTGCATAAAGCTGATGGAGATAACGTGCTACGCGTAGAGCATAGATACGTCGAGGGCAAGGGGTTTCAGGTTGAACTACCCAACAATAGCAGTGCACGCAACCTCTATTGCAAGCTCTTTCTGGAAGATGATGGTCTGTACCAGCGTATAGAGATCTATCACCCACATGAAGATAAATTAAAGGTACAGTAAAACGAACCGCTCATCCGAAGACCTGAGTGGGTAGAAGGAAATATAAACAGATGATGGTAGCGACGCATCTCAACCTACAATGCCCCTTTTGTTGCGCGACCTTCACGCCATACGAGGTCCGCTTTCGTTGTATGACACCCACCTGTCGTGGGCAGGCCACCGATATCCCTTACAGTCGCTTTACTGGCGAGAAACCCAGAGCGCAGGGCCGTATCTTGATCCCCATCCAGAAGAGGTCAACGTTCAGCAAGCCTCTCACAGAGATAAAGTGCGACTACTGTCACCTGAGCACAATAACGCGCATCTGCCCCGAATGTCATATGGAGCTACCGGCGGACATCGAGCAGAGCGAAGCCTTTTTCATCGCGCTGCTGGGCGATACGTCCGCAGGAAAGACCCATTATCTGGCCTCGCTGATAGGTTACCTGCAAAACGAGATTGGACCACGACTCCACTTCTCGCTCCATCCGCTTGGCGAGTACAGTACGCGACGCTGGCAGAAGCGCTACGAACCGCTCCTGAATAGCCGGCACTTGCTCGAAAGCACACCAACCGCCGAAGAAGATGTTCAGAGCAGCTATCCACTCTCGTTTCAGCTCTCACTTGATACGGGTATCAGCAAAAAGAATATGACACTGGGCTTCTTCGATGCATCGGGCTCCGATGTACATAACCAGAGAGCCATTCTCAAACGCTATATACAGAACGCCAATGGAGTCCTCTACTTTATAGATCCCCTCACCATCCAGACTATCAGCCAGCAGATCAGACCAGCAAGCCATGCCAGCGCCTCGACCAGAGATACAACACGCGAGATAGTACAGATGCCACGTATGCTCCGTGGTTTATTTGAGCAGGAACAGATCATCACACCACAGGAGAAAGTCAAAGTACCAACCGCCTTTGTGCTCTCCAAGCTCGACACCCTGCTGCCGCTGTTATACCCCGGCTGTCCACTGCTACGACCCAACATACAGCAAGAGACGATCGCAGAAGAACGCCTGCAATCGATCAACACAGAGGTCAGTAGCCTGCTGGGAGCGTGGCTAGGACCACAATTCGGTCAACTTGTACGTAGCGAGTTCACCAACTACGGCTACTTTAGCGTCTCGGCCCTGGGCAGCAATCCAGCACCGAACGAACATACCGTTCCCTCACTGAGTCCACTGCACATTGAAGACCCCTTACTCTGGCTCTTCGCCCAACTACAGGTACTCAAAACCGCATAATAAAAAGTAATACAGAGAGGGCTTCCTGAAGCACAAGTACTCCAGAAAGCCCTCTCAGAAAGCATGACGCACTCAGAATGCAAGCAGAACGCCTGCTATGCCTCTATGCTTCTACCTTCAACTCGGACTGATAATTTTTAAGCAACTTTTTGATCTTAGGATCAATGATCATCGCACAGTAGCCCTGACTGCGATTGTCGTTATAGTAGTTCTGATGATATTGTTCAGCAGAATAGAAATTGGTAAAAGGAACGATCTCAGTCACGGCAGGATGTTTGTACGCACCGGACTTGTCGAGTGCCGCTTTCGAGGCTTCCGCCACTTTCCGCTCATCTTCGTTCTGATAGAAGATGGAAGAGCGATACTGCGTACCGACATCGTTACCCTGCCGATTCAGCGTGGTTGGATCGTGCAGATGCCAGAAGACGTCCAGCAATGTATCATAGGAGATCACATCGGGATCGTAGGTTACTTGAATGGCCTCTGCAGCACCGGTCCTACCGCTACACACAGCCTGATACGAAGGATTGGGAACCTGGGATGCAGCATAACCTGATACGACAGAGGTTACACCGCGCAAGCGCTGAAAGACCGCCTCAGTACACCAGAAACAGCCACCAGCCAGGGTTGCAGTCTCAAGTCTGGACATAATATCATCGCCTTTCTCTATCAGCGTACGGAGCTCATGGAACTCATGGAACGCATGACTCCAATACTTTTTCTATGGATATTCTTTATAAAGAAGATTATATTCTACATTCTATAACAATCGAAAGGCACGTTTATCATCCCTCTACCCGCTTAACCGAACCATCCACATAAAAAGGAGACCAGGCACGTCTCCATCCTTGAGCACGAAACCTGATCTCCAGAAAGAAGTCTTCTTACATACGTCGGTCGTCAGCTTGAGAAGACGACCTTATGGCATTGCGTTGACGTTGGCAACAAAGTTTTTAGGCGTACCCAGACCAGTCACGTAGTCATAACCTGGGTGCGCAGTACAGATGAAGCCACACGTGCCATTCGTACCCGTTGTGATGTCGTTAAAGGAATCGGGCTTGCTCTTCGCAAGACTGTACAGCAGGGTATCAGTGATCGGCTTATTCACCAGAGCCGCGATACCGGTCCAGATTGGCGAGGCCACGCTGGTACCCATTTCAGTCGTCCATTTACCCAGTTCATAGTAGGCGACCGGCGTGCCGGCGACAGCTGCAACATCAGGATTACCACGGTAACCATTCGCCTGCGGAATACCATAGGTCTTTTGATAGGCAGGTTCTGGATAGAACTTGCTCAATCCACCACCCGAACCAGACCAGGCGCTCTCTACGCCATTTTTCACCACGGTACCACCTACGGCGATCACTTCAGGATAAATAGAAGGTGGATCGAGAACGCCGCTACCGTCATCACCAGAAGCAGCGAAGAGAGCAACATGGTTGGGATTGTCACCATACAAGGACTCGTAGGCCTTTCCGTTCCCATCAAAGCCATAGCTCATATTGATAGCTTTCAATCCAGGTGTGGTTAAGATTTGGCTTGGGCCGACAGCGATCGATGAATTATTTGAATTCATGATATACAGAAGGATCCTGGCTTTAGGAGCGACCGCATGCATAGTCTCAACGTCGAGAATACCTTCAGCAGGATCATAGCCAGTAGCGATATTCTGACCACCCTGATATTTGATGGTCAGGCAGCCGTTAGCAACTGTGCAATCAGGCAGGCCAAACTTCAGACTATAGGCATGAAGATCTGAGTTCATAGAAGGGATATTACCATCGATAGCCTCACCGATGAGCTGACCAGCACCACCGTTGAGACCCGGCAGATGATACATCTTCCAGAGATCCTGTGGTGTAAGTCCACTTACGGCCCGTGCAGCAGTACCAGAATGCCCACCATAGGCAGGGCCGCCATGGGCAGCGGCAGTCGTTCCATGTGGAAAAGTAAAAGTCGAAAATACAAGGGACAATAATGCACAGGCCATCGCTACGCCAATGAAGCCTCTGCGCTTTTCTTTTTTGTGGCTCTTCGTCGAGTCCTCCGTAAGGCCAGTAGAAGAGTAGATCATTACATGGTCGCAATTCATCCGGTTGTCCTTATGTGATATTATCATGCACACCTTTTGTTCGTAACTCCAACCGCTTGCATTCTCATCAACATCGACAGAGATAGTGACACAGCAAAGAAGATCGAAGTTAACAGTACAGAGCGCAAGCATCCGCCTTCAATGAGTCGCGTTAGGAACACAAATTCATGAAAACCGACCAACAGAAGCGTTTATACGTAACATTGAGAGAGGCAGCAGCCACTCCCAATACAGAGGAGAGCAAGGCACACTCACGTCTGTACTGTTGAGAATATAGTAGCATGAAACACATCGATATATATAGATACAACATGAAACATAGCCAAAATAGGTAGCTTGCTCTCAATTTTGCGGTGGATGGTTCCAGGAAGAAGCGCAAATATTTGCCACGCTCGGACCTTGACAAAACTAATGTCATTAGTTTATTATATAATCACATTAGTAAATAGATTATATCAATTAGTGAAATGAGGATAAAATGAAAACCACAGCTTCCGGTACCACCCTTTTTCAGTTGACCCAACTTGGAGCCATCAATTGCTATCTTGTACGCGAGGACGACGGATTTACCTTGATCGACACAGCCTCTAGCGGTCAGGCGCAGCCGATCATACAAGCGGCGGCAAAGTTAGGCCTGCCAATTGTGCGTATCGTATTGACCCATGCCCACTCCGATCACGTTGGCTCACTGGACGCGCTGCATGCCGCGCTGCCCACTGCACAGGTTGCTATCAGTGAGCGGGATGCCCGTTTTCTAACTGGCGATCAGAGCCTGGACCCCTCCGAGCCACAGACGCGCCTGCATGGAGGATATCCCATCTGCCAGACAAAGCCAACGCTTCTTTTACACGAGGGTGATCGCATTGGCTCGCTAGAAGTGATTGCCACACCAGGACACACGCCTGGTCATATATCCTTCCTCGATACCAGAAACCGTTCTTTGATAGTTGGCGATGCCTTCCAGACGTTGGGTGGTGTTGCCGTTGCAGGGACAATCAAACCGCTCTTTCCGCTACCAGCGCTGGCGACCTGGAATAAAGATTTGTGCCTGGCGAGTGCGCGCAAACTGCTGGCATTGCAACCGTCAGTACTGAGCGTCGGACATGGTCGCATGCTCAACCAGCCACAAGCCGCGATGGAGCGAGCTATTCATATCCTGGAACGTGCTCTGGCACACGAGCACGAGCACGAGCACGAGCACGAGGAAAGGAAGGCATCCCATGTCGCCTAGAGCGAGGTTAGATCACACGAATGTCATAGAAGTGGCGGCAAAGCTGGTAGATGAGGAGGGTATCGAGCGGCTCACGCTGGGCCATCTTGCTGAACGTCTCAACATTCGCACGCCCTCCCTGTACAATCACGTCACAGGGCTGCCAGGGCTCATGCACGATCTGGCGCTCTATTGCCTGCGCGATATACTCGATCGAGTCACCCGTGCAGCTATTGGGAAATCACGTAGCGACGCCATCTTCGCATTCGCGACGACCTACCTGCTCTATGCCAGAGAATTTCCGGGACGCTACACCCTCACCCAGGTACCTGATCCCAATGATCAGGCAGTACAGGAACTCGCACGGCAACTTGTCGATGCCGTGCGAGCCATACTCGCGCCCTACAACCTGAGTGAAGAAAATACCATTCACGCCATTCGTGGCCTGCGCAGCATCGTTCAAGGCTTTATCTCGCTAGAAGTAGCGGGCGGCTTCCGGATAGCCATAGACACGGACGCCAGTTTCCACTGGCTTATCACCCTGTTTATCACAGGCCTTGAGCGGCAGACAGGCACACAATGACACAATTAGAAGATACATGGGAAGGTAGAGTGTAAGAAGATAGAGGTAGGATTGTTCAAGAAACCTTTTACTTTCGCGCTTCATAACACAGGCTTCTTGAACCTGTCCTAGATAATATTGTCCTGGCGGCAGAGATAGCGGATATCACAGCTGCGACAGACCTCCATTGCTGGCGGCCTGCGTACGTGAAATTTTTCGCCATGGATGTTGTCCAGGGTCTCTTGCATATCCTGATCCAGTTCGGCGCGACTGTTTGCATCGTAAGGGATCTCCATCAACGCATCCTGCTTAGACGCTTCGGCGGTCCAGTATAAGAAGAGTTTCGTGGGGCGCTGATAGTTGGAACGTTCCAGTGAATTCGCGTAAAAATGGAGCTGTTGACGGTAGTGCTTCAGGATAGGTGCATCGTCATCTACACGCGGCTGCGTTTTAAAATCGATCATGACTGGACCATGGGGAGTATTAATGAGCAGGTCGACCTTACCGGTTAGTACACTACGAGCACTGCGGAGTTGCACGGGTAGCTCGGTCGCGATAACGTTGCGCAATTCTTCCTGATTCTGCTCATAGTAACGTAACACCTGCTGCCAGGCGCGCTCCTTCTGCTGTTCATCCAGTGGAACAGACGTGGATTGTGCAGATTGTAGCTGTGCATGAAATTTTCGCTCAAAAACAACCCTGAGTGCACTTTCAGATAATGAAGAGAGCTCGTTATCACAGGCGACACGGTGAATATGCTCCAATGTATAGTGCACAAGCTGGCCCTCGCGATACTCTTTCTGTATGCCAGGTACAAAGGTATGGTGACGAAAAAATTGAAACTGCCGTGGACAGGTATCGTAGTACTGCACATGACTGGTCAGACCGTAGCGTAACAATGGATCATCGGGCTCTACTGCTACAGCCTCTGTAGCGGGCATACGTTCAATATTCGCCTGCTCCCATAAAGGGAGATCCGGCAAGAGCGTAGCCAGTGAGGTAGGCCAGCCTTTGCTTGCAGTGAGCAAGAGGAGATGCCTGGCACGTGAGAAGGCCACGTAGAAGAGACGATAATAATCAAAGGCTGCGATACGCGGCTCGGGTTCAAAGGGTTGCTGCCGAGCACAGAGCTGGAGAAATTTGTAGGCATTGCGGTATGGGTAGAGCTCGGCTTTATCTAATCTGCCGACGACGACAACTGGAAACTCCAATCCTTTGGCCTGATGAATTGTAAGGATCGGCACATGTCCCGGTGGCAGTTTCAGCTGATGATCTTCGCTCAGGTTTACGCCAGCAGCATACAATACACACAGAAACTTCCGAAAAAAGTCATGCCCGATCGCGTCCAGACTCTCTACAGTCAGACCCGGATGAGGATAATAGTTCTGAAACAGGGAGAGAAGCTGCGAGAACTGCTCCAGATTGTGCCGCTGCAGCTCTGGCTGCCCCGCATCGACGGGCTTGATAGCATCCAGGAATGGTCGAACAGTCAGAAGACGATAGAAGTAGGTAGTCAGAGGAAAGCCGCGTTGCCGCTGGTTCTGCGCGAGTTCTCGCTGAATCTGTTGCAGCATACGCAGCAGGTATGGGAAGCGCTGGCAGGCATAGCGGACGCGCTCTTCACAGACATGCAGATAGGCAGGTAACGCATCAGAGTCTACATATTCAAGCTCCTCGCCAGCCGTAGCCACGCTCGCATGCTCTGCGTCATTAAAACCAAGGATACGCGCCAGACAACCGACCAGCAGTTGCACATACTCTTGCTCAAAATAAGCACCGGAGCGCGGACAGAAGTAAGGGATGCCAGCAGCCTCCAATGCTTGTATGTAAGGAGCGCTAAATTCAGGCTTAACGCTGCGTAGTAATAATGCAACCTGGCTGTAATCCTGAATCTTTCCCTGCCGTTGCAGCCGCTTGATCGTCGCGACAAACTGCTCAGCCTCCTCATAGATATCCCGATAGACGGCGGCATAAGCAGAACCATACTGAGGATAGATCTTTGTAGGGATCGGTAAAACATCTTTTTCGGTTCTGAAAGAAGAGCCAGCAGGATTCGTCCAATCGCACGTCTGCATCCAGGTATTGTAAGCACTGATGATCGCGTGATGTGAACGATAATTTATCAACAGATGCACGACCTTACAAGCGGGAAAGGTCTGTTTGAACTCCAAAATATTACGAACCGTCGCGCCGCGAAAACGATAGAGCGCCTGATCTTCATCACCCACCACACACAGGTTTTGCGTAACCGTACCAGAAGCAAGCTTCCTCAGTATCTGCTCCTGAATATAGTTGGTATCCTGGTATTCGTCGACCAATACATAATGAGTATGGTCTATGATGCGCGGACCAGCGATAGGATGCTGTAATAAGCGATGCACACAATTTTGTAGGTGGGCAAAGTCAAGGCAATTTCTTTTGACTAATAATTCTTGATATTTTCTATAGGAATGGAAGAGGTAGGAGCGCAGGCGATCATCAGTTGTTCTGGGTCGATCAGTAGTAGAGCCCGAGCCAGATTTATATACCTCTTTCAAATTGTCGTAGAGAAGCTCTTCCGCAATGCGAGTAAAGCATTCACCCAGTTTACACGCGACACTCCATGCGGTCCCCCAGCGTGCGCTATAGAAACGCTGCATCTCGGGCGTACAGATATCCTGCAAATGTTCCAGGATAAGTATTTGTTGCTCGGTCGTATCAATAGTTTTAAAATCGTTTTGTAGTGAGGTGTAATAAATATTCTCTACAATCAACTGTTTACAGATACTGTGGATAGTACCAATGCGCAACTGCGAAAGGTCTTTACGATAGCCAACGGCCTCTGAATACTCAGCCAGGCGATCTTGCATCGTACTGGCGGCTCGCTCAGTATATGTACATAGTATAAGCTCAGAGGGTTCTACTTTCTCATTCAATAGCAGATTCAAAGCCAGTAACAATAAGCTCTTTGTCTTCCCAGAGCCAGGGCCAGCAATAACGAGTAGTGGACCATCTTCATGGGCAACAATTTCACACTGCTCAGCATTCAAAGCATATTTTTCAAGTAGTACCGGCTTGATCGTCAAAGCTGCCTCCATTGCATGTCACTATATCAGCGTAGCGCTCTTCCTGTCTACTATATCCCTTCGCCATTGTAGCGTCAATAAAGTCCCTATCTTAATTTGCTACCGCTGCATAGCATTTTATAAAATGGAGAGGGCTTAACCAGACTATTTGAATACACTGCAAATTTCTGGTACACTTCTTCTATTGAAATAGTGCATGCACCTTGTTACGGCTATATATCAAGCAAGCGATCACCAATGAAGGAAAAAATGATGGCTCAGATAGCTACACGTAGCGGTTACCAGCACAAAGCATACAGACAGCGCAGGATGTCTCAGATGTCACGGCCAGCGACGATGTTGTCCGACGCTGAAATGGGAGTGCAACATGTCCATATCGCAATAGTGGGAACTGGCTTCTCAGGACTGGGGATGGCAATCAAGCTGAAGCAACAGGGCTACAATGACTTCGTGGTACTTGAGCGTGCCGCGGATATAGGAGGAACATGGCGGGACAATACCTATCCTGGTTGCGCCTGTGATATCCCTTCGCATCTCTACTCGTTCTCGTTCGCCCTCAATCCACACTGGAGCCGCATGTATCCCCAGCAGCGCGAGATCCAGAGTTATCTACGACATTGTGCTCGCCGTTTCGGGATCATCCCGCATATTCGCTGGCGTAGCGAACTGTTGGATGCGACATGGAACGAAGAAGAGCAGCACTGGCATCTTACGACAGCACGTGGTCAGTTTACCGCCACGCTCCTCATCCTCGGCAACGGCCCACTCAGTGAACCATCGCTGCCGCATATACCCGGGATCGAACGCTTCAAGGGGACGCTCTTCCATTCCGCGCAATGGAACCATGACTACGACCTGACAGGCAAGCGGGTCGCAGCAATCGGCACAGGAGCATCGGCGATCCAGTTTGTGCCGCAGATCCAACCCTATGTCGCTCAACTCAAGCTCTTTATGCGTACACCACCCTGGATCATGCCCCGTATGGATCATCCGCTACCGCAATGGCAACGTACACTATTTCATCTTGTACCATTGACTCAGCGTCTCTTTCGCACACGTATCTATCTAGAGCATGAGATCACAGCCCTGGGGATGGTCTATCGCACCGATATGCTAGAAAAGGGCTCGTATATCGCAATGCGCCACCTACAACGACAAATCACTGATCCGACACTACGCGCAAAGCTCACGCCACACTACGCGATGGGGTGCAAACGGATTCTGGTCTCCGACGACTTCTATCCAGCGCTGGCACAACCGAACGTCGATATCGTTACCGAGCAGATATGTGAGATACGAGAACACAGTATCGTCACCGCCGATGGTGAAGAGCATGAGATCGACACACTGATCTGTGGCACAGGTTTTCGCGTCACACAGGCACAGATACCACAGCATATCCATGGACACAGTGGTCAATCGCTCGCCGATGCATGGCAGAATGGCATCAGCGCCTACCTGGGTACGACCGTCGCAGGCTTCCCGAATCTCTTCTTGCTGATCGGACCCAATACAGGTCTGGGCCATAACTCAATGGTCTATATGATCGAATCCCAACTCACCTATATTATGGGCTGCTTGAGTTATATGCAGCAACGCCGCCTGCGCTCGATCGAAGTGGATGCAGATATGCAGAATATATTCAACGCCGAATTGCAGCGGCGTATGCAAAAGACCGTCTGGACCTCCGGCTGTAAAAGCTGGTATCTCGACGCAGTTGGCAACAATACAACGCTCTGGCCTGGCTTTACCTTTGAGTTCCGCCATCGAACACGCCACTTCGATGCACAGAACTACCATCGGTTCCCACAACGTCAGCGAGCTACAATCCAACAGAGTGGCGACTAAACCAAAGGAAGAAGGCGCTATGCCACAACCTGACGATTTTCAGGGTACTGACCATGTATATAGACAGACAACGCTTAGCGATGAACCGCTAACAACGTTAGTAACCACTGGTCGTACAGCCATGGAAGAGGCACGACCGCGTTTCCTGACGGATCTACGTACGCTCACACTGATCGATTCACCATCGGACGATAAAGCCGGACTCGACGCAATGGCAGGTCAGCTTGAGCAGTTCTTGCAGCGCGTCGGTATGCAGACATCCATCGTTGAGCATGCACGCGGGAGTGCCATCGTGGGCAGCATAAAGGGCAATAATCCTACAGCACCAGAGCTACTCTTGATTGGTCACCATGATACCGTTCATCCGCTGGGAGTTGCTCAGGAGCGTACACATCTGGAAGGAGACAAGTTTTATGGACCAGGCACTGTAGATATGAAGGCAGGTCTGCTCCAGGGTATCTACGCGCTTGAGATCCTGGCCCAACAAGGATATCGCGATTTTAGCAAGATCTCCTTCTTATCTGTACCCGACGAAGAGATCTCCAATCGCTACCACGTCGGGCTAATACGCCAGATGGCTCAGACGCATCCTCTCGTACTAGGTCTGGAGGGAGCTGGCACGGTCGGGACTATAGTTACCAGGCGCAAAGGCTGTATGCATTATAAGCTCACCGCCAGGGGATTAGCCTCCCACGCAGGTAGCAGTCCAGAGCAAGGGCAGAATGCCGTTCTGGAGCTCGCACACCAGATCGTTCAGGCGCAACAGCTCATGGGTTGGCGTCCAGGCTTTACCATCAACGCAGGACCTATCCACGGTGGCTCGAAAGCAAATATCGTTTCAGACTTCGCCGAGATCATCTTCGACGTGCGCTTCCTGCATCCAGAGGATCAACTCGCGATCGAGGAGCAGTGGCGCAAGCTCTTGCAAAATCAGATCGTACCCGGGGTCAAGCTCACATTGCAGACGGAACCAGACTGGATGATACCGATGGTCGCAACCGAAGAGAGCCTGCACATCGCGCAACAGGTACAACTCATTACAGAAAACATCCTCCACACCACCTACCATCCAGAGACACGAGGAGGCGCATCGGACTGCTGCAATACTGCCGCGGCTGGCTGTCCTTCCATCGATGGGCTGGGCGCTATCGGTGGCGGCGCGCATACCGCGAACGAGTATGTCCTGCTTCAGCCCATCCCTGATCGCATTGCCCTGCTCGCCGGGCTCATAGTTGCGCTCACTACAAAAAAGTATAGCTCCCCAAGGGAGAGTTAACGTAGAAATGTAGTGGAAAGCATAAGTCGAGGATTTACTCCCCTGTCGCTGCATCCTGTTTATGCTTATCAATCCGCCCGGTTTTGCGGCTACCGCGCTAGCACTGGTAGCTGAGATCCATGGACGCATGGGTCACTTTCCCATGATCTTGCGACTACGACCCGCCGAGGGTCCCGTCACACGCTTTGAAGTCGCAGAGATCATCAACCTGCAAAACGTGCGTGACGATAGCCGCAAGCAAAGATAATAGTTATACAGAATAGTTATAGTAACAAAGAACGCTGCCTTCCTATGCTACGTATACATACACGTACACAGGAAAGCAGCAGTATAATCGTGAAATGAGAGCAATAGGATGCAACCATTACTTCGATCCGTCTCGCTCACCACGACACACCTCTGGTTTACCGTGCGTGTCGTCACTCCGCTAACACTGGATGAGTATAGCGGCGCAGCCTTGCGTGGAAGCTTCTTCAATGCACTCTGGGCGCGCTTCTGCGTCAATAAGAGTGCTCAGACCTGTGCGGAATGCCCTTTGCATGAAACCTGCCCTGTCAGTACGATCGTTGCGCCGCTGCGTGAGGACGGCTTCTGGGGCCAGGATATTCCACGTCCCTATGCTATTGTGCCACCACTGGAAGGTGCCCATGCCTATCAGCCAGGCGAGCACTTCTCATTCGGCATGACGCTCTTTGGACATGTCGTGCAACTCCTACCCTATATCATGCTCTCCCTATCCCAGATGGAGGCAGAAGGACTGGGGCAACGTCTCCTGGAGAACGCAGGTCAACGTGGACGTTTCAAAGTTGAGCAGGTAGAGGTGGTCCATCCATGGACAGAACAAAAAAAGATCATTTATACCACCGGACAGAGCATCGTCAACATTCCGCTGATCAGCGTCCAGGCCACAGACTGTCTGCAACGGGCCGCACAGCTAGATCAACACCGCGTAACACTCACATTACTCACACCACTCCGCCTCGTCGACCGCAAACACCTCGTCAAACACGCCGACCTGCGTCCCCTGCTGCAACGCCTACTCGAACGCTATTTCTCGCTTGAGCAACACTATGGCAATCCAGAGGCGCAGCTCTCCAAAGAAGAGCGCGATCGGCTGCTCGCACAGGCCGAAGCCGTCAGATGTAGCGACGATCAGACCTACTGGCAGGAACTGCTCAGTTACTCAAATCGCCAGAAACGTGCCACCCCGATCGGAGGACTGCTAGGGCACGCGACCTTGACCGGAGAACTATCTGAGTTACTACCATATCTGCTACTAGGAGAACTTATCCATATTGGGAAGGATGTCGTCAAAGGCAATGGCTGGTATCGCGTCTCCTGAAAAGATCTCTTGAAAAGCCAAAAACACTATTAAACACAAGAAAACGTTAAAACCTGTCCATGAGGACAGGCTTTAACTGTCCCTCCAGACAAAGAGAGCCTGCCTGCATTCATGTATGCTTATGCCATGTAAAGGATAAAACGTACATGGAGACATACATAGATTGCAACTCCATACAAAGAGGCAGGCAGGTAAGATATTATGCAGACGGCGACCACAATTGAAGAGGTTAAAAGCTTGATGCGCCTGATCAATGGCGACGAAAAGCACGACACCAGCGCTTACTCAACGCTCGATGTACTCTACGTGCTGTACGACAAGGTTTTGCACTACGATCCACAATTACCACGTAGCGAAGAGCGCGATCGCTTTCTCCTCAGCAAAGACCATGGACCTCAGGCACTCTATGCAATCCTGGCAGAGAAAGGTTTCTTTCCTACCAGCGAGCTAGCGAAGTTTGAAAAGAAAGAAAGTATCCTCGGCCATCATCCTGACCGCAACAAGGTACCCGGTATCGAGATATCAACAGGCTCCCTTGGTCACGGCCTGCCAATGGCGATAGGAGTCGCCCTTGCACTACGCGCCAAACACAGTAAGCGACGCGTCTTTGTATTGATTGGCGATGGCGAATGTAACGAAGGCAGCATGTGGGAGGCGATCCTACTGGCCGGAAACTTGCGGCTTCCGAACCTCACCGCCATCCTGATCAATAACCATTCCAGTTCGCGCGACTTCGACGACTTTACAACGAAATTCGCAGCCTTCCACTGGCATCCAATCGCCATCAACGGCCGCGATCAGCAAGAGATCTATCAGGCGTTGACCAATCCCCATCCTGAGCAGCCGACCGTCGTTATCGCAGATATTGCTAGCAGCAAGTAGGAGGAAATATCATGACCACCACACAGACCATTACGATGCGTGAGCAGATAGGCGAGACGCTCACAGAGCTCTTTGAACACGATGAGCGTCTCGCCCTGGTACTGGCCGATATTAGCCTGCCGCTCTTCGAGAAGATACAACACAGCTATCCTACACGCTCGATCAATGTCGGTATTATGGAACAGACAATGATCAGCGTCGCAACTGGCTATGCGCTGGAAGGCTTCATCCCCTGCGTACATACGATATCACCCTTCCTTGTCGAACGCCCCTACGAGCAGATCAAAGACGACTTCTGTTATCAACAACTGGGCGGCAACTTTATCAGCACAGGTGCGTCTTACGACTATAGCACCGAAGGGATGACGCATCATGGGCCAGCTGATGTCGCACTACTCAGCCAGCTTCCTGGCATGCAGATCGTCATACCCGGTACAGCTGGAGAGTTCGACCAACTACTACGTGCCGCCTACGACAACGGTTCGCCAACGTACTACCGCACCTCAATCGCGGAGAATGCCACAGATCAGCAGGTAGCGTTCGGCAAGCTCAGCGTACTACAACGCGGTAGCCAGGCAACGCTCATCGCCGTTGGCCCGATGTTGCAAAAGGTCCTGCCAGGCGCCGCCAGACTGGACGTGACCTTACTCTATTGCACAACGCTCCTCCCATTCGGTGCCCAGACGCTGCGCGAGACAGCACCGAATGGAGAGATCATCATCATCGAGCCATACTACGAAGGCGGTCTACTACCAATGGTTAGCGCAGCTATGGAGCACCTACCTACCCGTATCAAAAGCATTGGCGTACCACACCAGATCCTGAAGCATTATGGTACACCAGAGCAGCACGACGAAGAACTTGGCCTGACAACCGAAGGCATCGACCAGAAGATACGACAGTTTCTGCAACGCTAAGGGCTCTCACATCAATAACATGACCAATAAGACCGGTTGCGTGGCCCATAGTATGGGCTGATAGTAATAAAAGTTGGTCATGTTATTGATGTGAGTCACACTAGCTGCGACACAAGATAATTTACAAGCAAGGTTGCCATTGATTATGAAGTTGTATGAAAAGACGAAGTGAAATTATCCACAAAGGCTCCTCCTTCCTTTTTAGATACAGCAGCGGCTACATGTAATTTGGAGAGGATATGTACAGAGCAGCATTCAGGAATCGAGCTTTTTTGCTTTTTTATATAGGGGCAGCCTGCTCCAATCTAGGAGATGTTATTGCTGGAATAGGCTTTCTTCTTGTGGTCTATCAAACAACCAAATCAGCAGCGGCTACATGTAATTTGGAGAGGGTATGTACAGAGCAGCATTCAGGAATCGAGCTTTTTTGCTTTTTTATATAGGGGCAGCCTGCTCCAATCTAGGAGATGTTATTGCTGGAATAGGCTTTCTTCTTGTGGTCTATCAAACAACCAAATCAAGTGAACAAACGACGGGAGTAGCTATTGCTGAAACTCTCCCATATATATTATTTGGACTGATTGGTGGGGCTGTAAGTGATTTCCTCTCGCGTCGTAAACTTATGCTAACGCTTGATTTTTTGCGTGGCCTCCTTCAGATCGCTACGTTTGTTCTTTTCAATCTTGGGCATCTGCCCTATGTACTGATTTTAGCGATTGTATTTTGTATTCAATCGGCAGGCTGTTTCTTCAATCCAACACAAAATACTTTATTACCACAATTAGTTCAAGCAGATCAATTGACAACAGCCAATGCCCTCGTGAACATTAGTACAAGTAGTATGTCCATACTCGCTCCTCTCGTGACCGCCGTTTTGCTTCTGTATGGAGGAATTGGTACCTTCTTTGCATTCGACGCTGCTAGTTATTTCGTCAGCACATTGTGTTTATGGTCTCTTCGTTCCTATCTCCAGGAAGAATATGATGACCAGGAGGATACTTTTGTCCAATCTAAGAAAGCTAGCACAGTTCTTCTCAGAAAGCAGATCAGAGCAATTCCCCAACGTATCTGGAAATTTGCCTGTTTTACAACTTCACACTCTCAATTGCTGAC
Source organism: Ktedonobacteria bacterium brp13 (assembly GCA_015099395.1). Classification (GTDB taxonomy): domain Bacteria; phylum Chloroflexota; class Ktedonobacteria; order Ktedonobacterales; family Ktedonobacteraceae; genus Dictyobacter. The sequence goes on from AP024096.1 coordinate 552,850, forward strand.
TTTATTTATCACGACGTTCTTAGTTGTGTTGTTTAACACATGGGCATGGCAAGTGGGCCTACTTTTAAAGGCTGAGACAATCATTCCAAATGGGAAACAACTGTACACCTCTCTGTTGGCTGTCTATGCAGTGATAAGTATCTTGACGAACGTAATTATTCCCCAATATTGGAAGCGACTGTCTCTTACACATTATCTTTTAGGTTCTGTTACCTGGGGATTTGGTATATTTGCCCTTGGTTTCGTTTATTCACTTCCCTTACTCTTTATGTGCGTTGCTATTGTTGGTATTGGGTTACCGTTTGGAAGTCAAAGTCGCGTCTTTCTCTTACAGACAGAGGTGCCAAAAGAGATGCGTGGGCAAGGCTTCAGTTTTGCAGCAGTGCTCCTCTACTTTTCTAACTTGCTAAGTCTTTCTCTCTTTGGCTGGCTTTCAACCCGTGTATCACTCAGTCTCCTATTGAGAATAGAGGGAGGAGGAATTATTTCTGTAGCTATTTGTATTATATTGTGGACATATCAGCAAAGTGTGCCCACTCGTTTTCACAGACGCAAAAGACGAGTGAGCACACTTTAGCATTACACACGCATATATATGCGATCAAGCTGTAGGCAGTGCGGAAGCGGGTAACGATGAAAACAACTCGATTACATGCCCATCGGGATCAGCAATATGGGCGGTACGCGCACGCCAGGCGGGGCGATCTATAGGAGCAGAGACGGAGATAGCTCCCTGCTCTATAAGCTCGGCATAGATCGCATCAACATCATCGACACGAACATCCAGGACCACCTGGCGACCGTGGGGCACCGGTGCTGGGGTAACTTCACCTAAAGCGGAGGCGAACGCGTCGTGTGTCTGTAACTCTAGCCCGACCTTGCCAGTATCAAAGTATGCGTAACCTATAGTCTCATCATGAAATTTCACAGGCAGCTTCATGATATCCCGCCAGAAATGCAGGGCAGCCGAAAAATCTTCAACCAGCAGACGAATACCAAATAGATCCAGCATAGATATTTCTCCTTCAACTATCAAGACAGCATCTTTGCCTCTGGCATAGACTATTACAACCTATTACGAGCAAAGAATAACTCAACGCTTCAATCTCTTGTAGTATAGCTGGAGTACAGGTGAATAATGGTCCTCTATTTCATCTTTATACTATTCACCGGGCGCACTATAATTAATTCTAGACAGTATCTATTTTGCACATAGAGGGAAAAGATGTACCACCCAACTACGCGCCTTTTAACGATCCTTGAACTGCTACAAACGCATCCGCATCTAAGTGGAGATGAGCTCGCGCGTCGCCTGGAGGTCGAACCACGTTCGGTACGCCGCTATATCATCATGCTTCAGGAGATGGGGATGCCCGTCGAAGGGGTACGCGGACCAGGCGGCGGCTATCGTTTACGTCCAGGCTTCAGACTGCCGCCCCTCCTCTTCACAGAAGAGGAAGCGACAGCGCTAGTACTCGGCTTGCTTGGCGCACCCTGGCTGGAGATTGACCTTTCGTCTGTAGCGGTGGAGGGAGCGCTCGCCAAGGTATATCGTGTGCTCCCCATCAAAGGACGTGAGCGGCTCCAGGCCATTTCATCACATATAACGCTCTCGCCACATCGCCAGGAGGTGCGACCAGACGCCTCACTCCTGGTAAGTATCAGTGAAGCGGTACAGGCGCGGCGACGCATCGCCATCGAATACACCTCCTACACGAACACGGACACACATCGTGAATTAGAACCATACGGTATCGCTGGTTGGAACGGGCACTGGTACGTCGTAGGCTACTGCTGTCTGCGGCAAGAGGTGCGCATGTTCCGCATGGATCGCATGCACAACGTCCAATTTCTCAACAGCACCTTTACACGCAGCGAGGACTTTGATTGCCACGCATACATCATAAAACATCTCGCCACCATCCCCGCCACCTGGTCGATCGAAGTTGAATTTCAAGCAGAGCTCTTCATAGTCCAGCACAAAATTCCCGCATACTATGGTCAGCTGACCGCTATACCCCATGGCACACGTTTCCAGACTCACCACAATCATCTACCCAGCTTCGCACGCTACCTCATCGGACTCGATCTCCCATTCATTGTCCACCATCCACCAGAACTCCGTGAGGCACTACAACAACTGGCCGAGCAGATCAGCCAGATCGCCAAAAATGGAGGAGAGAGCTATCAAGAACAGAAGGAGCAAGTGTAAATGCAGCAAATATAGCATATTACATGTTAAACATAAAAGTGTTAAAATATGTATGATCGGTAAAGCAGCGACCGACGAGAACGCATAGAAACAACCCTGCTTTGGCAAGGGATGCCAGACTATGTTATGATAAACAGAATATTTCAGCAAAATGATAAAATTAACGGAGAATAATGGCATGCCAATTAGCTATACATTACGTGGGAAGCGACAGGACCAGGCCATCGAGCGTGAAGGTACGCTGACAGATGAGCAGCTGGCCGAGGTGGATATCAATCAAGATTCAGCTTTGATCAATCTCGCCATCAGACACCTGCACGCACAGGGCTTCCTTGTAGACTGGGAAGAGTGTACACTAGATAAAGGCAACGACCAACCGGCCGACACCTACATCCGCCATAAAAAGCGTTGGACCCATAATTCTAAAGTTCCAAATCGTAAATAAGGAGGCGCACGCCCTCACCCCGACAAAAGGGACAGGGATGTCCGTGCGATTAAAAAATGAAAAGAATTATTGTAACTGGAGGCAGTGGTAAAGCAGGACGAGCCGTCATCAAAGACCTCGTGGAGCATGGCTACGACGTCTTAAATGTTGATCTTCTACCACCACGTGAGCAACTCAGCCCCTATATCAAGGTAGACCTCACCGAGATCGGACAGGTTTTTGAGGTGCTCCATGGAGCCGACGCAGTCGTGCACCTGGGCGCTGTTCCCGCTCCTGGTCTTCTACCGGAAGAGCCCACATTTCGCAACAATATCCTGAGCACCTACAACGTCTTTAGCGTTGCAGCCACCCTGCGTTTACAGCGCGTCGTCTGGGCCTCTAGCGAGACGACTCTGGGACTCCCTTTTGACCGCGTAAAGCCAGAGTATGCGCCAATCGATGAGGAAACATCCCTGTATCCAGAGTCAAGCTATGCCCTCTCAAAAGTACTCGGCGAAGAGATGGCACGGCAGATCAACCGCTGGAGCGGCGTCCCATTCGTTGGATTACGCTTCACTAACATCATGGAACCCCATGACTACGCGAAGTTTCCAGCGTTCTCTGACGACCCCTACCTGCGCAAATGGAATCTGTGGAGTTACGTCGATGCACGTGATGTAGCACAGAGTTGTCGTCTGGGACTTGAAGCCGACATCAAAGGGGCAGAAGCATTCATCATCGCAGCCGCAGACACAGTCATGACACGTCCTAACCGTGAACTGCTCGCTGAAGTCTTCCCTGACGTCCCCGTGCGCGACGAAGTAGGAGATTTCACATCACTCCTCTCCAGCCACAAAGCACACAAATTATTAGGCTATCAGCCACAATATTCCTGGCGTAACGCATAGCTACGCTACTAATACTCCTCTAGAAATGTGTTATCAATCAGGCCTCCGCTTAACACGCGGAGGCCTGGCATCGACACAACTCGCACGCACTCCATACAACCCTCAACAAACAAGACGCAACACTTCGGCAAGAAGCATACGGCAATTGAATGCATATGGTATATAATTATAGTTCTAATCTACCCGTAGAGAGAAGGAGCACCATGTCATGACAACGACCGCTCAGCTCCCAAATTGGGATATGGACATTATTTTTCCTGGGTTTGAGTCGCCCGAATTCGCTAAGGGCTTCGCCGCCGGGGTACAAGCAGTCAACGATCTTGAGACACTATTTAACAGCGCCAATATTTCTCGCCAGGAAAACTCAACCATTGATGGTGCAACGGTACGCACATTCGAGCAGGTAACAGAGCGTTACAATACAGTGCTCGATGAGATTGAGACGCTAGCTGTCTATATCATCAGCTTCGTCGATACCGATTCGCAGAATAACCTTGCACAGGCCAAACTCAGCGAGCTACAGGCTACCTTTGTACGTCTATCACAGTTGGGAACGCGCTTCACCGCCTGGCTCGGTTCGCTGGACACCGCAGAACTGATCAAGCGCTCAGAAGTCGCAAAAGAGCATAGCTATATGCTAGAGAGAGCCAAAGTACGTGCACAACATATGATGTCGCCAGCCGAGGAAGAACTGGCCTCCGAACTAAACGTCAGCGGTGGTACTGCCTGGAGCCGCCTGCACAGCAATATCACCTCGCAGATCACAGCCCCCGTTACCATAGATGGAGAGACGAAAGAATACCCGATCAGCGAGGTACGCAACTTTGGTTACTCACCCGACCGTGAGATACGCCGTGCCGCGTACGAGGCAGAGCAGGCGGCATGGAAACGCAACGCACTCCCCCTGGCTGCCGCGCTCAATAGCATCAAGCATGAGAGCCTGGTCCTGGCGCAACGCCGTGAGTGGGAATCGCCATTAGCTGATACGCTCTCGATTAATAGCATCGATAAGCAGACGCTGGACGCCCTCTTCTCAGCCGTGCGTAAAACATTCCCTGACTTCCAGCGCTACCTGAAGGCGAAGGCGCGCCTGCTCGGATTAGAAAAGCTGGCCTGGTATGATATCTTAGCACCAGTTGTGCAGAGTGATGCAGCCTGGACATTTGAAGATGCACGAAATTTTATCATCACCAACTTTGGCACCTATTCACAGCGCCTGGCAGACTTTGCAGCGGGTGCCTTCCGCAATCACTGGATCGACGCAGGCGCACGTCCGGGCAAGGTCAGTGGAGCCTACTGCGCACAGATCCGCAAAGGCGAATCACGCATCCTGGCAAACTATGTCGCATCCTACGATGGTGCCAGCACACTCGCACACGAACTGGGGCATGCCTATCACAATATGAACCTGAAGCAACGGACCGCACTACAGGCGACCACACCCATGACCCTGGCTGAGACCGCCAGCATCTTCTGCGAGACCATCATCCGCCACGCCGCATTAGAGAACGCCGATGCCAAAGAGCAGCTCAACATTCTAGAGCTCTCTCTGCTTGGTTCCTGCCAGATCGTCGTCGACGTTGCTGGCCGTTTCATCTTTGAGCAAGCAGTCTTTGAGAAGCGCAAGCAGCGTGAGCTCTCCATCGACGAGCTCAACGCACTGATGCTTGATGCGCAGAAGCAGACCTACGGTGATGGCATAGACGAGAACGCACTGCACCCATACATGTGGGCTGTCAAAGGTCATTACTATAGCGCCGAACTGCCCTACTACAACTATCCATACATCTTTGGTCTGCTCTTCGGCCTGGGTCTCTACGCCCGCTATCAGAAAAGCCCCGAAGAGTTCAAGCAGAGCTATGACGAACTGCTCTCCTCAACTGGTATGGCAGACGCAGCCACCCTCGCAGCCCGCTTCGGTATCGACACACGCACCGAAGCCTTCTGGACCTCCAGCCTGGATATCCTCCGCGAAGACATCAAAACCTTCGAAAAGCTGGTCGACCAACTCTCATAAGCAGCTCCATTGCGCGCCCATCTCTGGCTTGATGGGCGCACAACCTACCCCCGAACTATTAGATAAGCACTCGTTTTCCTCTACGAACAGCATACACACCTGCTCTCGTTCTCCCTCTTACGACGCAAAGAACGTTTCCACTGCCAGACACGCAGCAAAACATGCTTCCACAGAACGCTGCAAGAACGGTCCCTATTCTATACTCTCCTCAGATGAACAACAACAACGTTTCCCAGCGCGCCAATAGCGCTTGGAGGGAATGATAGCAGGAGGAAGGGTATGAGTACAGATCGACCGCAGCTACATCCTCGTTCGCATCTGTTTACAGTTCGCGTCTGGGAAGAAGAGATTGGGGCCGGGCAGACCGAGTTGCGAGGCAAAGTTCAATTGCTCACCACCAGAGAAGGGCGTTACTTTCGCGAATGGGCACAACTGGTGCCACTGCTTCTCACGATGCTGTCAGAATTGGATCCCACGTTAGAAACAGAACAATAATACCAGATGCTTTCCGTACTTTCTATAACGCATACCTCTCATATAGTAAAGATATTCGCATATAAGGAATAAAAGACAATCATGAGTACAGAAACAGAAAAGACATTTACGGCAGACGAGACCGGCAGCCAGCCTCATTGGTTTAAACGCCAACTACGTGCTAGCGCCACGGAGCGTAGCAAGCGTGGTGCGCTACTCTATTGGGCGGTTCTCCTCACGCTCAGCGCGGTCGTCATGCATGGCACCGCCATATTGAACCAGTTGCCGCCATCCACACTACTGGCGATTCTACTGGTTGGCTTCACGATAGTTCAGGCCCTTGTGGCTATCGCAGCCGTAACAATTCCAGCGCGTCGCTTTCTGCTCACTGCGGGAGTGGTCGAAGCAGTGGGAATGCTGGTCTGGATAATAGCGCACGCGTTTGGGCTCCCTGATGGCTCCACGGTATGGCGACCGGAGACGCTGGCAGTGCCGGATCTCTACATACCTCTTGTTGAAGGACTCTCGGCGGTCTTTTTCCTCTGCCTGTGGGGGCGCACCTTGAACACGACGTCTAGAGTGTGGCGCATCACCTTTGCGATACTGCCTCGCCTGCTGCTGCTTGTTCTCCTGATAGGAGTAGTAGTGAAATCCATCACTCTTGTTGTCTTCTTCCTGGTGCCCGGAGTGTTCTCAAGCTTGCAGGACTTCTTCCTGCCAGTCGTTGGCTTGTTCGCAGTGTTCCTGATCCTGCGTCAGATCATCAAGCCACTACGAATAAAGACGCCGCGTGCCTGGCGCACGACGTTTATCTTACTCCCGGCGTTCCTGGTGCTTGGCCTCCTGACCTGGGGCGGAGGCGTGAGCGCTATCGATACGGCATGGCTCCCCGCATCAACGTCAGTCAATGTTCCAGCCGGTCAGACTGCGACCCTTTCCTATTGTAATAGTTCCAACGGAAGTCCACTCGCCATGGACATCTCCGAACCTGCAACACAAACATCTCGTCCTGCGCCTATGGTTATATACATTCATGGGGGAGAGACACTTGTAGGTTCCCGCGTCCTGGAAGATGGGACGTTAGATGGGATGTACTTCGATCAGCTGCGCACAGAGCTGCTCAAACGCGGCTTCATCGTCGGCTCGCTTGATTACAGCCTTGTGCCAATCACCAGCTCAGGTGCGCAGGTAACGGAAGCAAAGTGCGCAGTGCGCTTCTTACGTGCCCACGCGAGCGCACTGGGCCTCGATCAGAACCGCATCGGCGTCTATGGTCCTAGCCAGGGTGGTTACATCAGCGCGATGCTCGGCACTACCGGTCCTAACACAAGCTATGATGTCGGGCAATACCTGAATCAATCAAGCCGCGTACAGGCTGTGGTCGATATGTGGGGACCCACCGACCTGTCAAACTTCAGCGGTTCACCATGGTGGGCCTCCCTGCTCGCGGGAAATGCTACGACAGCACAGTTACGCAACGCGAGTCCTGCATACCATGTAGCACATAGCGATCCGCCTTTCCTGATCATGCATGGAACTGACGACTGGTTTATCGCGCCACATCACTCCCAGAACATGGCCAAGAAACTGCAAGCGGCAGGTGTCCCTGTCACCCTGGTGATGATCCAGCACGATAGTCATGGTCTAGCAGTGCCCACGGCCGGGCAGGTCGAACAGCCCGCCCCTTCTACACTCATCCAGATGATCGCCGACTTCTTCAGCAAAAACCTTGCAGCCTGACGACCAAAAAAGTGTGTGGACCAAAGGGGGCAAACGTCCCTCTTTGGTCCACACTCCTCCTTACAGATAGCCCAACTGCTTCGCAAGAGGCAGGGTCTGGTGAAGCAACTCACGAGCCTCATCCTCCTCTCCAGCATCCCACGTATGCAATACGGCAGCAAGAAGCGTGTTCAGGGGTTCACGCGGAGATTGCTGGGTTGGATCAAAGAGTAGACGCACGTCATTGATAGCCGCCAGGGTCTGCCCCTGCGCCAATGCCACCCCAATAAGCGGCCATCTTCCCGTCCAGAGAAACGGATTGGGTCTGAACTGCCGGAATTGCTCCTCTTGTACTGACTCGCGACCATACATTTCAGCCAGAGTCAGATCACCATCGCGCCAGGCCAGCCAGGCTGCATGACCTGAGAGAATATGGTTGTGCTCTGTGAACCCGACGGACCGAGCTTGAGTGATAATCCGGCACGTCTCCTCTACCTGTCCACGTTGCCTGAAGATAAATGGCAGAAACCTGAAACAATTGTTTTGCACCCAGACATTCCCTGTCCGCTCCCCCAGCTGTAACGCCTGGCGTAGCTGCTCCTCAGCCTCATCGAACTGAGCGGCACATAACAGACCAATGCCAAGCATGGCAAGGTCAAAGCCTCTCTGAGCTTCGTTTTCTGCCGGACCCATCGCTGCCATGACCGTACGCCAGATGGAGACCCGTTCTGGGGAGATGACATAGTGATCGCGCCAGGCATTATGCATACCCTGTGCCTGTGCAAGGAGCTTGCGTTGTTCCTGCGTTCCCTGCTGCTCAACGATAGGCCGAGCTTTTTCAATGGCCTCTGCAATATCGCCCACAGTGCCCTTCCCTTGCCAGACTCGCGTAAGCTGCAGTGCAATCCATGCGTCGCGCCAGTCCAGGCTTGCTGAGTCTGCATCCTGTGTTAAGATACGTTCCGCTACCTCAAACTCCTGGCAACCATTGACGTAAAAGGCATCATGACGCTGCGTGGAAGCAGACATCCAGGTAGTCGCTATCTTCCAGTGCAGACGTGCCTGCCAGAGGTGTTCCTGCTCTGGAATATGAGTCATGGCGCGATGATACGCTTGCCTCGCATCTTCATAGGAGCCCCTGTCTGTTAAGACATCGCCAAGCGAGATATACACCTGGACAGCAGTCTTCCATGGCACACGCTGCATGGCCTGGCCCGGCAGGCGCGTTTCCAGGAGACTCGCGGCTTGCTTAAATGCGTGTAAGGCCGCTGCGTGCGCATAGATCCGGCTGGCAGCTTCTCCTGCACGTTGATAAAAAGGCAGAGCCTGGATGGGCATGCTTGCCTGCTCATAGTGAGCGGCAATCTGTTCACAGACGGCATCCAGATCTTCACTGAACACAGCTTTAAAGGCCTCCGCAATACGTTGATGCAAGAGACGACGGTGCGCAGGACTCAGAGAAATAGTGATCTGTACGCGGAGTTTGTCATGGCAAAAGTCATAAGCATCTGACATTCCCGCAGCGTGTTCGCGCACAATATGCCGCTGCCACAATTCATCCATCCCCTGTACAATTGTCTCTTCATTCTCTGTACTGGCATGTGCAAGCACAGAGAATGAAAACTCGCGCCCAATGACAGCAGCGACCCGGGCAACAGCAAGAGCCCGGGTAGAGAGCTGTGCCAGTCGTGTCGCCAGCACTGTCTGTACTGATGGCGGAAGTGGAGAAGCAGCCTGAGTAAAGAGCGGGAGCGGGCCCTGAGGAGTCGCATGAACGCTTTCACCTTTACTCAACGTGTCTGCCTGTAGCATCTCGACCACGAAAAAAGGATTGCCTTCGGTCTCTTTATAGAGTGTGTTACTCATAGCTGGATCGAGCTGGCTACCCAGCATGTATTCAGCCAGGGAAGTTGTCTCTGTGAGTGTGAGCGGACCAAGCGGAATCTCGGTGACCAGTCCATCGCGTTGCAGCGCACTCAGAAAGGCAACGAGTGGATGCTCAGACGAGATTTCCTCAGCACGTACAGTTCCCACAAAAAGCAAACGTGCATCCGACCCACTATGAAGCAGGTAGAGCAGCCACTCCAGCGTCTCTTGATCGCACCAGTGAAGGTCATCGAGCAAAAGCAGCAATGGCTGACGAGCGGAGAGCATAGCGCGTGTCAGGGCAGCAAAGAAGACCTGGCGTTGCCAACCCTCTGTCATTGCAGCAGGAGGGGATAAGCGCGGATGTGTGACGAGTATCTCTGGCACGAGCCGTGAGATCTCCGTAAGTGAAGTCGGATCAAGGGTTGAGAGGCCTGTCTGAAACGAATCGCTACGGAGCCAGGAAGCGACAGGAGCGTAGGCCAGATGTCCAAGTGTCGCATAACAACGTGCACTCGCGGTGGTCATGCCGAGCCTGCCGACCCAGTCCTCAAGTTCCTGCGCCAGTCGGGTCTTACCAATACCCGCCTCTCCGGTAAAAATCACGACCCGTGGACTCCCGCTCTGGAGGCCCGCTATCCCACCCGTAGCAGTATTCCAGGCCTTCTGGAGGAGTCGCCACTCCGCGTTACGGCCCAGCAGTGGTGCTCTTGTGAGCTGTTTTGGCGGCGGACTGCTAGGAGTCTGAGGAGCATGGCCCGACTGCATGAGCGATGTATAGAGTGCCTGCGTGATTTCGCTCGGCTTCGCTCCAAGTTCACGCTCCAGCAGCTGAGCACAGGTATGGTAGGTTCGCAGTGCCGCAGCGCGATTACCACACAGTGCATACAAGCGAATGATCTGGCGATGGGTTGCTTCATCGAGGGGATCAAAGTGCAGGAGACGCTGCGCAGTGGTAATCGCAGCCCCATAGTCCTGTTCCTGCTCGGTCAATGCAATCAAGCGTTCGGCAGCCTGGAGAAACTGCTGGCGCAAGCGATCGCGCTCTGGTAAGATCCACTCCTCGTAGCAATCAGGTAACAGGTCCCCACGGTACAGGTGCAGCACCTGTTCAAGTGCCTTCCGTAGCGCAGGAGTATTCTGGGCATGTTCCGCGTGGTCAGCCTGGATGAGTGCCTGCTCCATCTCCTGGATATCCAGGATAAACATAGCATTGGCGTTCGCTGGCAACCATTGCAGACTCTGTTTGTCGACACAGAGAAACTGGTCAGCATACGGGAGGGATTGCCGCAAGCGATGCAGCAACTGGCGCAGATTTGTATGGGCCTGCCCTTCCGTCGAATCGGGCCACAGGAGGAAGGCCAGATGAGAGCGATTTTGGGGCGCACCTCGATGCAGCACAAGATAGGCGAGCAAAGATTGAACACGGGGAACCGTAATCGATGTCACTGGTGTCTCGCCCGACACCAGCAAGAAGTCACCCAACAAGGAGATGTGCAGGGGTGGAAGCATCGAGAGTTCCTTTCTCAGATCTAATAGACAGCTACTAAACAGGTTCACTGTTGCGCTGAAATGTCTCATCTACTATATTAGCAGAAATGCATGCAAAGTTACAGATTACTAACAGAATAAGTAGAAAGAGAAAATATTGTAGTCTATACTATTTTAACGTAATGCACACAAACCCTCTGTATTGCATCAAACGATAGTCTCATTACTTGTCTCCAATATAGATGCTCTTGCACTCTTTATGATATACTTTTTCTGATAATTTTGTACCACATAATTTACATGTATTTGTAGTGTATGGCAAGCACAGCAGCACCAACATGAGCAGGTCCAATGCTTTTCGTACGCGCTTGCGCTACCTACCAGTCAGCGAGAGCGGACTTACCGGTAAACCAGGTTCATTCATCATCCTCGACAAAGTGGTTCAGGGCCTGCATGTAGTCCATATCCCAGTTTTAGGCTGTGGTCACACTGTATAGTTTAGATTCGGGCATATCAATATTTTAACGACGATAGTTAAAAAAATAGCAATAGCTACTCCAGTATCTTTTTATTCTATTTAGTTGTTATAAGAAATATTGTATAGTATTCCTATGCACAACAGGAACACAAAAAGATGTTTGACAGCAGTAGGTACACTTAGTTAATAACGTTTCCTATTAGCTTGATAGTTAGTATACTTTCCTAATAGGCACCTGCTAAATATAATTGAGGTACGGCACCACTTAAAATCGCGAAAGAGAAGATGTAATAATGAAAGGTCAAAAAAGATGTCACGTGATCAACAGGGAACGCCTCACCTCCTTCGTGAGATCAATGAACGCCGTTTGCTTGAGTATTTATGGTATGATGGCTCCGCCTCAAGAGCGCAGCTTGCACGCACAACTGGCCTTTCTAAGCCGACAGTATCACAGGCGCTCGCCCATCTGGAGCAGGCCAGGCTTGTGAGACCGGTCGGGCAGGTCGGCTCTGGGGGTCGGACGGCAACGCTCTACGAACCTGATCCTACGGCAGGCTATGTGATCGGTGTAGATATCGGTCGTAGCTGGATCCGTATAGCGATAGCCAATCTGAACGGTACTATTATTGAACGGCGCAACATGAGGAACCACGAGCGTAATGCAAGTGGGCTTGTCGATCTAACAGCGCAGCTGATCAATAGCGCTATGGTAGCGGCCAGACTAACACGAGCACAGATTACGCATACCGTCATTGGCTGTCCAGGCATCTTTGATCCACACAGCGGTCACCTGATCCTCGCGCCAAATCTGCCGGGCGGAGAGCAAGATACGTTCATAGACAAGCTACAAGCAGAATTTGGGCCGCACCTCATGATTGAGAATGACATCAATCTGGCAGTGCTGGGGGAGCATACTTATGGTTGTGGCAAAGAGATCGAAACGCTAGCTTTCCTCTCAGTCGGTACAGGTATCGGTATGGGCATCATCATCAATGGTAGACTCTATCGTGGAGCCCATGGAGCCGGAGGAGAGATCGGTTTCCTGCCATTCAACCTGGAAGAGCCGTTGCGTGGCCCAGCAATTCCAACGACACCGTTACTACACGCGGTCACAGCGAATTCAGAGTTGCCAGAAGTCAGCAATGTCAAGCCGGGGCAGCGCGGCAAACTGGAAGAGGCTGCTGCCGCCGATGGTATCGTACGTATCGCCCTCGCTCATGGTATGCGTGCGCCACTCTCAGCGAAACGTATCTTTGACGCAGCCCGTGATGGCGATCCACTCGCAAGGACAGTCATCGAACGCGAAGGACAACTCCTCGCACACGCCATCGCCTCGATTACAGCGATCCTCGATCCCCAGCTGATCGTACTGGGCGGAGGCATCGGGCTCAACATTGACCTGCTACTGGGACCAATTGAACGCAGCCTCCACACCATTACGCCGCTACGAGCACCACGGATCATGGCGAGCGAGCTTGAGGTGGACGCGACACTGCTTGGTGCGATTACCACTGCGCTGGAGGCCGCACGCCAGCATATCTTTCAAAATTATATTGGGTCCTGTAATGAAATAGAAACAGACTAAGGACGTATGCACCCTGACCGTTTTCTCCTTATCTAACAGACTAAAAAAGAGTAGAAGCATGGACTCTCCATAAAGGCAAAATTGTATCATGGTGGGATTTACCGCATTGTCCTGGTGCGCTGTGCAATACAACCCTGAGGGGTGCGACTCGTAATTAATGATGATCGATTTTAGCTAGCACAATTACAAATAAAGGGGAAGAATAGCAGAATGGAACAAGAAATGCAAAACCAAGCCCAGCCTTCTTATGGCTATGAAGGCGAGCAAAGGCAAAGTCCTCCTGGTTATCAGATGTATGGACAAAAGCTCTCTGAGCCGGTAAGGGGCCGTGCACCTACTCCCGGTCAGCGTTTAGCACTGGCTATTGTTTCTCTTGTTATGCTCATCATTCTCATCTTTGGCCTGACAAGCTTTGCGGTTGCATCCAGCGCACCCAACTGGGCTGTAATTCCTATCATTTTCATCTTCATCTTATTCTCAGCTGTTGCAATTGCAATTAATCTCCTATTCAATCGTAGCGTTTAGCAGTCATCATCTGTCTATTTCATGAAACAGGTCGACAATGGCAGCGTGAAAAAGAAGACCTCCGTCACTATTGCGATGGAGGCCTTCTGTGATCTGCTGACGGTTCCTTTTTTTAGGCGACGGTAGAGAAGGATTACCGTTGCTAAAAGGCTACAGGCAATGTGTCAAGGCCATGCACGAGGATGCCAGGACGCCACTGCTCAATCTAGAACTTTCCGGCGTAGTTCTCAGCCATTTCAAGGTACCAATCCAATTTATTTGTAGCTGTCCATATAGCTGCCAGCGTCATCTTGTCCTCAGTATTCGCCAGATCAAAGATTCGCACTTCCTCTAATTCATTGCTTCCAGGGCTGGTAGGGAACTGCTGTTGTATCTGCCCGTACTGCGTGATTGTCCTGTGCTCGATAGCGGCTACGACATTCTTCGCTGCCGCCAGGGATTGGAGTGCATGCTGATAGACAGCGTTAAACTCTTTCTCCACAAGCGTAAAAATGGTTGCATCATAGTTTTTATATTTTTTGCTTTTGACATTGTTAAAGGCATCCTTTTCCTTCAACTGAAACCCGGTCTCCTCCCAGAATTCTCGGATCGCGCCAGCTACCGCACTGCTGTCCTCTTTCTCCTGGCCTCCTCCTGGAAAGACCCATTGACCAGCTCCACTCTCTGCCTTAATCGCGCCTCCCTCTGAAATGATCACGCCAGAAGCACCTTTGTTAAAGAAGTAGCCATGTGTTCGCTTTTTGAAAACGAGAACTTTCCCAGTGCCTTCTTGCGCAACCAGTGCATAGTACTGCATTAATGTATCCTTTCTCTTCACATGAAATATATTCTTTTATACATCTTACAAGAATTGATGTACCTACATACTAAACGCCCACAAGTGGATTTTTTGCATCTTCAATTCTATTTAGTATGCCAGGATGAAATATCATGAAAAGATGCTATCTACTTTTGAAAATCTTCCTGATGGCTCATCTTCTTACATAAAATCCCAACTTTAAAATGGACAGATCTGTCTATTCATTTTGTTGGTTCTCTATGCTTATTGAGTAGCTTCATAAGCCAAAGTAACAGGAAATACTTTCACCAGAATAGTTATGTCAGAACGGCTAGCTTAAAGTTGGGATTTACATATGGAAGACGAAAACGACTGTCAAACATTCGTAACGCGTTCTGGTCGTTACTCAAGCAGATCCCTCTCCAAGTGGACCACAATACCCTGATCCAGCGCTGGTAGTATTTCTTTGAGGGAAACATTGGATGTATCGGGATTTTGAAACAGTGGCTGGTGCGGTCATTGTACCGGGCGTTGCGGGAAGAAAGTAGGTGCGCGACGCGTCGGCGTCTGCTCAAATAGAGCACAAAGGGGAGAAGTGGGTGTTCTCTGAGCTCAAAAACGAGCCCATCCTTTCCCACTTTTATTGTATCACCTCCTGTCTACTTGCACACTGCCTTTTTGGACGATTTTTTTTGGCGTTCCTTCCCCTATACTCAGGCGGAAACGATGCCGCTCTGGCGCACCTGCGGTGAAAACTCTCCTTTGAGCAAAGATACCTCTCGTGTTTGTGCTCAAAAAGCACGTGCTTCATCTATCTGTTCTATTAAAGGAGGGAAACGTATGAGTTCCTTTGTCCTTGGTTTTCAGGATATTGACAAAACAAAACTCATGGTTGTTGGGGGGAAAGGCGCGAACCTGGGGGAACTTTCCAAGATTGAAGGAATACGCGTACCGGATGGCTTTTGTATTTCTACTGAAGCCTTTAAAAGAATCATTGGGGAAACGTCGTCGATTAACGAATTACTTGATCAGTTATCGCTTCTAAAGGTGGAAGACCGGGATAAAATCGGTGAACTTAGCGGTGAGATTCGCAGCGTCATCGAAGGGATAGCCATCCCTCAAGACATTCATGAAGAGATCACCCGCCTCCTTTCCAGGCTTGATGAAAAAAATGCCTATGCAGTACGATCCAGCGCAACTGCAGAGGATTTACCGACGGCTTCCTTTGCCGGCCAGCAGGATACGTATTTGAACATTATCGGAGAGGAGGCAATCCTAAAGCATATCAGCAAGTGCTGGGCGTCGCTCTTTACGGACCGTGCAGTGATTTACCGGATGCAGAACGGGTTCGACCACAAAAAGGTCCATCTGTCTGTGGTCATCCAGAAAATGGTCTACCCGGAGGCAGCAGGGATCATGTTTACAGCTGATCCGATTACTTCTAACCGAAAGCTGCTATCAATCGATGCCAGTTTTGGACTTGGAGAAGCACTGGTCTCTGGCCTGGTATCTGCCGATTGTTATAAAGTGCAGGAAGAGGAAATCGTCGATAAGATGATAGCAACCAAAAAATTGGCTATCTATGGACTAAAAGAAGGCGGAACAGAGACACAGCAGATCGCTCCTGATCAGCAAAAGACTCAAACACTTACCGAACAACAAATTTTACAACTTGCACGCATAGGAAGACAGATCGAAGCTTATTTTGGTTGCCCACAAGATATCGAATGGTGTTTGGTTGATGATACATTTTACATTGTCCAGAGCCGACCCATCACTACTCTGTTCCCCATCCCTGAAGCAATTGATCAGGAAAATCACGTGTATGTATCCGTTGGTCACGGACAAATGATGACCGACCCCATGAAACCACTGGGATTGTCTTTTTTCCTGTTAACCACGAATGCACTCATGCGTAAAGCCGGTGGAAGGTTGTTTGTTGATGTTACACCTATGCTGGCTTCACCGGCTAGCAGAGAAAGTATATTAGATGTTATGGGAAAAGGCGATCCGCTCATAAAAGATGCATTGATGAACATCATAGAACGGGGAGACTTTATACAGTCGTTACCAGATGATAAGCAAGAAAAGACTCCCGGTAAAAGCAATCAAGGTCCGTCGCTTGCGGATTTTCAAACACTAAACGAATACGATCCGGCAATCGTTGCTGATTTGATCAAGCGTAGTGAAACATCAATAGAAGAGCTAAAACAAAACATCCAAACGAAATCAGGATCGGATCTGATTGATTTTATTTTGGAAGACATTCAGCAATTAAAGAAGAATTTATCTGGTCCGCAAGGTTTTGGTGTGATTATGACTGCTATGAATGCTTCCTCATGGATCAATGAAAACATGAAGGAGTGGTTAGGTGAAAAAAACGTAGCAGACACGCTTTCTCAATCGGTGCCAAACAATATCACTTCGGAAATGGGTCTGGAGCTATTGGATGTCGCAGATGTAATTCGTCCTTATCCGGAAGTAATCAATTACTTACAGCATGTAAAAGATGATAGCTTTTTGGATGAACTGGTTCAGTTTGATGGTGGACAGGAAAGCCTGGACGCACTCTCTGCTTATCTCAACAAATACGGAATGCGCTGTGCCGGGGAAATCGATATTACGAGACCTCGTTGGAGCGAAAAACCAACGACGCTTGTCCCCCTGATTCTCAGTAACATCAAAAACTTTGAACCAGGTGAAAGCATTCGGAAATTTGAGCAAGGGCGACAGGAAGCATTGAAAAAAGAACAAGAGTTATTAGATCGCTTGAGGCAACTACCGGATGGTGAACAAAAAGCCAAAGAGACAAAACGAATGATCAGTCTCATCCGGAATTTCATCGGGTATCGTGAATATCCAAAATACGGCATGGTTCATCGCTACTTCGTTTATAAGCAGGCTTTACTGAAAGAAGCCGAACAACTCGTACAAGCCAACGTTATTTATGAAAAAGAAGATATCTACTATCTCACTTTTGAAGAACTTCGCGAAGTCGTACGCACAAATAAACTGGATTACCAGATCATCAGCAAACGAAAAGACGAGTACAAATTATATGAAAAACTAACTCCCCCACGTGTTATCACGTCTGATGGTGAAATCATTGCAGGTAAGTACAAACGAGAAAATCTCCCAACCGAAGCTCTTGTAGGTCTACCTGTTTCTTCCGGAGTTATAGAGGGACGAGCACGTGTCATCTTAAACATGGAAGATGCTGATCTAGAAGATGGAGATATATTAGTCACCTCATTTACTGACCCTAGCTGGACACCATTGTTTGTATCCATAAAAGGCCTGGTCACCGAAGTTGGTGGACTGATGACTCATGGAGCAGTTATCGCACGTGAATATGGTTTACCTGCAGTAGTAAACGTAGGAAATGCCACCAAGCTGATCAATGACGGACAGAAAATCCGGGTTAATGGAACGGAAGGCTATGTAGAAATCCTATAAGATCTTATTCCGAAACCCAACGCGACTGGCGTCGCTAGTGCTCTGCACTCAGGTTTTCGGATAAGTAGTAAGAGGTCACCATATTAAACGGGATAAAACATACGCTAAGCTATGAATACGCTTCTCAGGAGGTTTCACTTGAAGGGATGAAAGGGCTCTGATGCTTTGATCGGAATGCCAGTAAGCCGCTTTTCTCCCTTCTTGCAGCAAAAGCCACCATCGTAAACCAACTTCACGGCATTAGCGTATCTTTTGCCTCGTTTAATATGGTGACCCCTGAATGATCAAATGTCGCCCTGGTCTCTCCCCTACCCACAGGTGAAGTGTCGTGGAAGAGAAACAAACATTCGTTGGAACATCAATCCTACACTTCCTGCTTTTTCTGACGCCATTTTTTGAATGCTTCGTCTGACCATATTTCTAGCTTTTGATATCTGTCTTTAAGCGTTGGGTCCTCGTGAAAATACCGATACCGTGGATACTCATATCCGGCTCGCTTACCAAGGATGACCGCAACCATTTCATGGTCGTTGTCCGTCTGGGGGCCTCGGATCCCTTCATGGCTCTCATTGCGGAGGGAGTTTGGATCGTCACCGTCACTCATAAGGACTTGTGTTGCAAATTCGACCAGTTCTTCGTTATATGCTTCGTGGCCGATTCGATCAGCTCGTATTTCTCGATTAGATGTGCTCGCTCTTCTTGCCTCTAATTCCCGTATTATGCGATCTCCTAGACTCTCATATCCCGGTTGCGCTCTTATTTCCTCTTTTTCCCGTCTTATGCGATCCATGATAGCGTCATATCCCGGCTGCGCCCTTCTTTCCTCTCTTTCCCGTCTTATCTGAGCATCTGGACTCTCATATCCCGGTTGCGCTCCTCTTGCCTCTAATTCCCGTATTATGCGATCTCCTGGACTCTCACATCCCGGTTGCGCCCTTATTTCCTCTCTTTCCCGTCTTATGCGATCCATGATAGCGTCATATCCCGGCTGCACCCTTCTTTCCTCTCTTTCCCGTCTTATCTGAGCATCTGGACTCTCATATCCCGGTTGCGCATACAAAGATCGTTCAAATTCCGATCTACCAGATGAAGGTGAGGCATTGTTAGTAGGCAAATCAGATCCATCTGGATTATTTCCGATCTCTCTCCATGGCACACTCATAATCCTTTCATCACCATATGTGTGATCAATTAAAAGCAACCTACCCCCATAGGGGTCACCATATTAAACGGGATAAAACATACGCTAAGCTATGAATACGCTTCTCAGGAGGTTTCACTTGAAGGGATGAAAGGGCTCTGATGCTTTGATCGGAATGCCAGTAAGCCGCTTTTCTCCCTTCTTGCAGCAAAAGC
Source organism: Ktedonobacteria bacterium brp13 (assembly GCA_015099395.1). GTDB lineage: Bacteria > Chloroflexota > Ktedonobacteria > Ktedonobacterales > Ktedonobacteraceae > Dictyobacter. The sequence goes on from AP024096.1 coordinate 572,139, forward strand.
CACCATCGTAAACCAACTTCACGGCATTAGCGTATCTTTTGCCTCGTTTAATATGGTGACCCCTTTCTGCATAGTGCTACAGCGTGCCGCCTCTCCAGAAGCGACACGCCTTTTCGCGCCGTCTCAATCGTTTGCATCAGACGGCGACCTTACATAGCTCATCAATGGACATAGGGGGCCATAGTAGCTGCAAGGTTGTGGAAACCCTGGTAGCGCAGGAGCCAGCCGCCGTAGTGCATGCCACCACCAGCGGCAGGGAGGACGATACATTGTCCTGGTTGCAGGCGTCCCAGACGTAGCTCTTCAACAATCGCCATTCCGATGCTGGCGTTGGAGAGGTTGCCGTAATGGAAAAAGTGATTGACCATCTTTGCGCCAGTATCCGCCGGCCAGCCATAGTCACGGATCAAAATATCACCAATGCGGGCAATGATACGGGAGTTTGGCTGATGCGGGATGATCCACGAAATCATACGAGTATCGAAGCCAGCGTGCCGGCAGAGCGCATCCACACATTCGGCCATCGCACGGGGAGCTTCGCGATAGACCTCTTTCCCGTTCATACGCGTATAGCCAATCAGGTGTTGCGAGAGGAGCGCGTTCGCCTCTTCCGCACGACCCTCTTGATAGAACTGCGCTATCTGGCGATCAGTCTCCGCCATGAGAGCCGCATCGCGCCGTACGGGGGTCTGACAGTAGAGGGCAGCCGCCTGGCTCGCATCATAGCCACTGATCGCATACGCCTCATCCTCGGCAGACTCGCCACGTTCCAGCAAGAAAGCAGCCGCCCCCTCGCCAAAAAGCGAGCTTGTCTTCCAATCCAAAATATGCGTGATATTAGAGATAAACGCCTCAGACGCCACAACGAGCACGCGGCGAGCGTTACTGGACAGCAACATCTCCATCGCGGATTGGAACGCCTCGGTATCACAGGCGCAGGCACCCTTCAGAGTAATCGCTCGTACGCGTCGACAGCCCAAACGGTGCTGGATCAAACCTGCCAGTGTAGGAAAGAGATAGTTATCTGAAGAGGAGGCCGCAACGATAGCGTCAATCTCCTCTGGTTGACGTCCCGCACTCTCTAGCGCACGCCTGGCTGCGATAACCGCCATATCCACAACAGTATCAGTATCGATCGCATCTGCAATCCCTGTAGTAGTATGCTCCTCTAGCTGCTGCCCGGCAATCAAGCCAGGCGCATCTGATCCAGCCAGACGCCGACACAGATCCAGTGTACTGGCGCAGACATGGCGTGTCTGAAGACCAGTCACACGCTCGATATCTTCTGCGCTACGTGGGCTTCCCAGACGGGTTGCCACATAAGCGAAAAACTCATTTGTAATTATACTTGAAGGGATATACGTACCGAGACCGGTAAAACGTACTCGCCCGTGTGTGTAATTAGAAGCGTCAATATATGTATAATCGGGCCATTCGTTAGAATACTCGCGAGACATTAGATTACAAATCCTCTCCGCACTTCATAACACAAGCTTTATGCTACCATCAAGTATAACATATTTTACGTTACAAACTATTATCTACCGATACGTTAAACACGACCACAACACCGGATAGTTAATGCTGAGTCTTACCTTCCAGAGAGGTACCAATCGAGGCCGTGATAACAAAGACAATCGCCACCATTGAACGGATGCCGATCGTCTGACCCAATATGAGAAAGCCTATGATCGTGGCGACCGCTGGCTCGGCGCTCATAAGGATACCAAAGACGCGTGATGGGAGACGACGGAGCGCCTCCAGTTCGAGCGAGAATGGGATAACGGTCGAGAGGATCGAGACAACGAGTCCCAGTAGGAGCGCATGGGGGTCAAAAATAGCTGGTCCAGCAGTACCAAGACCAAAGGGCGCAATAACCAGGGCAGCGACCAGTATAGATAAAGAGAGTCCAGTGCCACCGCTGAAGGCTTGCCCGATCTGGACATTAAATATAATATAGAGTCCCCAGAAGACCCCGGCTAGCAGCGCTAAAATTGCCCCGACAAGATCGATATGTGTAGCACCAATGGGAGTCAGCAAGATAATACCAAAAGCGGCACAGGCGGCCCAGACGAGATCTTTCAGACGACGAGATTGCAGGAGAGCAACGCCCAGGGGTCCCACAAATTCCAGGGTGACAGCTATCCCCAGCGGAATACGTACGATGGCCAGATAGAATAAACCATTCATTGCAGCCACAGTCACCCCAAATAACAGGATCGTCATACAGTTCCGTCGCGTCAGTTCCCGCACACTGGGACGCCAGATAAGTAAGAGGAGGAGAGCAGCAAATCCCAGGCGCAGGAACGTTGTGCCGAGTGGACCGATACTGCCAGATAGACGTTCTCCAATAGATGCGCCAGTTTGCACCGAGATCATTGCAAGCAACGCAAAGACCTGCGGTGGAATCTTTTGAGTCAGAGGCAGCGATGGTTTCGATGATGTAACTTGTGACATAGATAATCCATTCCTAAATATACTAAAACTAAGATATCGCCTGAAATATCGTTTTTTAACCATTAAAACAATAAGATGCTCGCTATCACCTGTAAATATGATAATACCCCTGCCTCCCTCTTTGAGGGGGGATGTCGCCGCAGCGAAAGGGGGGAGTAAATCCTCGAACTACGTTATTAACCTCGATTATATACTATTTATCACTCTTATCTTCATAGTTGGTAATCGAGGATTATAGGGAATTGCTAGCTTCTACTCCCCCCTGCCGCTATCGCGGCTTTCCCCCCTCAAAGAGGGAGGCTTTAGCGTCATTTCCTGTATAGCATGCATCACCGCTATTGAAGGTGGTGACTACTAATCGTAGAAATTTCATCACAGGATCTGGTCAGCCAGTGAGCGTGAGGCTTCGATGATATCGGCATTCGGGAGATCACTCTCTTCTACCTTGCTGATAGCCTGCTCTTCAGTACGACCAATGCCCATATGGCGTTTCACGAGTCTGGCCTTGATAATGTCTCTGGGCGTATCAAGATACCAAACTTGATCGAGGATAGTTCGAACGTGTTGCCAGGGAGGGGTAGTCAACAAAAGATAATTGCCTTCAACGATTACCATCCGCGTTGAGTGCTCAACCGCGACAACTCCTTCGACACGATCATACGGCTCGCGCTTGAAGACAGGACACCAGACCATCTCCGGCGTGTCTGCTCGCAGTTGGTGCAAGAGATCGACGAAGCCTTGCGCATCAAATGTATGCGGAGCACCCTTTAATGCATAGGAACCACGCGCCTTCAGCTCTTCATCGGGCAGATGAAAGCCATCCATCGAAATAGTAACTGCGAACGCGTCTCCCATGCGGTCATTCATAATGGTAGCCAGCAGAGACGCAAAGGTACTCTTACCCGTCGCAGGTGGACCAGTGATCCCTAATAAGAAACGCGGTCGCTCTCCGTTGGCAACATTATCCAGGAGCGCCGTTAAGTGCTGCGCAATAACTGCTTCAACGTATTTTCTGCTAATACGATTTTTAGATGGTAAAGATGGTAAAGATGGTACGCTCACACATTCGCTCCATTCCTGGCTACCTGCCTTATGCGCCGCTGCACAATTAGCATCGTTGGGATAGTAGTAGTACATAGTATAAAAGATACCAGACAAAAAGATACCCGACACAGTGACCAGTCAACGCCATTGGAAATCGCTCGTAGCGTTTGCTTTACAGTCTACCTGTCGGGTATCTTACCTGTCACTAGTATGAGCAGCGATGCACTATCTTGCTAGAGAGTGCAACTAGCGACCAACATAGGGTCTTGAAAGAGCGATCGCTCGTCGTCCTTTTGGCACCCTGGTCGTCTTTTTGAAGCCAGGGCGCTCGCCCGACTCCAGGGTTACAGCAGCGGAAGCAGGGGCATTATAGCGACCTGAGCTTCTACCACCACCATTGACTGGTCCGCGACGATCATCGCGTGTCTTACCAGAGCCAGCGTATGGACGTTTGCGCTCTGGCATCTGAGCCTCTTCATCCTGCCAGACAGGTACACGTTCCGGTTTAGCTCTCGTACTTTCAACGCGCTCGGCACGCTCGAAGCGGTCCGGACGCTCGCTGCGATTCAGACGCTCACTGCGCTCGAAGCGCTCTGAGCGATCAGCCTGGCCGCGCTGCAAGTCAGGGGCTGCATAAAGATCACTCTTTGCGCGAGTAAATCTGCCACGATCCTGACGAGGCATCTCACGACCGCGACCACGTCCTGGTCGGCCCGCAGGTCCAAACTGGCGATCTCCGCGCTGCTCGAAAGAGGGCTCTGGCATCGGCGCAATCTCTGGCTCAGCCAATGGACGCTCAATCATCGCATCTGCGTTAATAGTAAGCTTCTGTAAGGAGACAGGTTGTCCCAGAGTGCGCGACATACGTTTGAACTTGCCGATATCGGATGGTACCAGCAAAGTAATGGCTTTGCCCTGTTTGCCCATACGACCGGTACGGCCAATACGATGGGTAAAGAGCTCGCTCGACTCAGGCAACTCATAGTTGATAACCTGATAGATGTCCTGAATATCCAGACCACGTGCGGCAACGTTTGTCGCCAGCAGGGTCTGCACGCGTCCATGACGGAAGGCGGTCAAGACTTCTTCACGAGCGCGCTGGCTCTTATTACTATGCAAAGTGCCTACCGCATAGCCAAGCTTGCTCAGCTGTTTGCCAAGCTTCTCAACACCATATTTGGTCTTACCAAAGATCAGGCTACTCTCGCCTTCAGAGGAGAGCAAGAGAGTGCAAAGTGCAGCCATCTTCTGATCATGAGGGACCTGGTAAGCGATCTGTTCGATAGTGCTCTCAGCACCAGCGACAGGAATGATCTCGACTTTAACGGGATCTTTGAGGAAATTCTCTTGAAGTTTAACAATCCATTCCGGCATAGTTGCAGAGAAGAGTGCCATCTGTCGATTTTCGGGAGTGGTTGACAGGATCTTCTCGATCTCTGGTCCAAAGCCACTATCCAGCATCTGGTCAGCTTCATCAAGCACACAGATGCGTAAATTGTTCAGAGATAACGTCCCGCGCTCCAGATGATCTTTAACACGACCGGGAGTACCAACGACAATCTGAGAACCATAACGCAGAGCAGACATCTGACTACCATAAGGGCGTCCACCCACCAGCAGCGCCGTTGTCAGCCGCTTCGCTTTTGCCAATTGACTCAAAACAGTGTTAACCTGAACAGCCAGTTCGCGTGTTGGTACAAGTACCAGTGCCTGCACAGCACGTCTATCGCGAGCCAGGCGCTCTACCAACGGAATACTATAGGCAAGAGTTTTACCGGAGCCAGTTGCAGATTGCCCCATCAGGTCTCGACCAGCAAGTAAGGCAGGAATCGCCTCAGCCTGAATGGGTGACGGCTCAGAAATACCCATATCCGCCAGAACAGCACGAGTTGCAGGTGACAAAGTAAAGTCATTAAATGAGGGCATGAAAAATCCTTTCGGCCAATGCGCCTTTTGCGGGCGCGATCCAGCTTCCTGAAGGCACAATGCCAGCAGGGCGTACCAGGAGCAGGCCGTAGGGGAATACGGGAGCAATGCTGCTAGCTGATATCAGGTACGAACTTGAGTGCAGGAAGAGAGTATTCTACAGAAGAGGATTGCTCAGAGCTCTTTAGTGTCTTTAACGGGAACAGGATATGCTAGCAGCCTGCTCCATGCCTTGCAAACAGTCATAACTCCTAGAGTATACTTGATTCAGCATTAATAGTCAAGTATATATATTCCCTTGATTCCCTCATTCCCCCGGCAGAGTTGACCGCTTCGCAAAGATAATAGATTGTCGCATGCGCACTCCTTGCTTCTCTCTACAACAATGTCCGACACATTGTCGGACGTTGTCCAAATACTATTTATATTACTGTACCATATCTTTTCTCACGTTTAAAGCAGACGAGCAAACGTCCCAGGCTTTCCAATGCGCAGAGAAGAGTTTTCCATAAAGAATACAAAAAAACAGACCACCTTCTAAGGAAAACTCTTACAGGTGACTGAAGGCGCTATCCATTAATCCACATGTCTTATGATTGTTCGTCTCACTTTTATTTATCTGTATCCTTATCCTTTTTAGAAACTGCCTCCTGGTCAGTTTTCTTAGCAGAAATGATAGTATCCAGAGCCTTCACAAGTGCGGGTACAAGAGCTTCAGCAAGCGCAGGCGCAAGAGCTTCAGCAAGCGCAGGCGCAAGAGCTTCGGCAAGTATCGCTGTTTCAACCGATGAAACCTGTGATGCAGGGCGTTTTGAAGGAAGCAGTGATGCCATTAACTCTTCGGTCAATGCTACCCTGATAGCATCCTTCGCTGTTTTCGGATGCGGCGGATTGTCAAGCAACTCTTTAATAAGTGCCTCAACCATAGGGTCCATATTACCTCTAGTTTTTGCTTGTTCAGGATTAGTAGTCATGATGATGTTTCCTTTCTCCCTACGAGAAAACGTTTCATATGCCCTTAACTCCGTTCTGCCAGGGTAGGCCCTCTTTAGTAAGAGCAACACTACGATGCAATTGAAATTTTTGATTTTAATAGAGGTTCTCGTAGCGAACATCTCGAGGACTTTCGTAGCGAAAACCTCATTATTTACCTACAAGGCGTGAAGCTCCTCATTTTTCATGAGTGCCAGAGGAAGGTAGATAAAAAAGAAGTTAGCACTTTGACGTGCTATACTGTCTCTTTTTCGCGCTCCTCACGGCGAGACATCATGGTAGCTAACAGCAGTGGGCTGATACCCTCGCTGCGCTCCTCATGTCCTTCACGGCGAGCCATCATCATAGCTAACAGCAGTGGGCTGATACCCTCGCTGCGCTCCTCACCCTCCTCATGCTCTTTACGGCGAGCCATCATCATAGCTAACAGCATTGGATTGATTCCTTCGCCGCGCTCCCCGCGTTCTTCACGACGAGACATCATCATAGCTAACAGCAGTGGATTGATTCCTTCACCGCGCTCCTCACGGCGAGCCATCATCATAGCTAACAGCAGTGGGCTGATACCCTCGCCGCGCTCCTCGCGCTCTTCACGACGAGACATCATCATAGCTAACAGCATTGGATTGATACCTTCGCCGCGCTCCTCACCCTCACCCTCCTCATGCTCTCTACGGCGAGCCATCATCATAGCTAACAGCATTGGATTGATACCTTCGCCGCGCTCCCTGCGCTCTTCGCGGCGAGCCATCATCATAGCTAACAGCATTGGATTGATACCTTTGCCGCGCTCTTCACGACGGCCCATCATGGTTGCCAGCAGAAGAGGGCTGATACCCTCGCCGCGCTCCTCGCGCTCTTCACGGCGGCCCATCAGAGCGGCTACCAGGAGCGGCATTTCTTCGACGACACCTTCAGCGCCCTCGCGTTCTCGGGCTTCACTCATGCGCTCACGTACAGCAGTTGGCATAAAAATCTCCTCTCGGAATATCTTTTACACATATCAGGATTCTCCCTATGAATAGAGAGAACAATGTGGAATACAGAAGAATTTGAGCATTATTTACTGCTTATCCGAAAACTTGAGTGATAGCACTAGCGACACCAGTCGCGTTGGTTTTCGGAATAAGATCTTAGAAGATGCAAAGACCTTCAAAATATCTGTATTTCCTTCGTCATTATAGAAGCCGTCTAAATAGAAACCTCTTAAATATAGCGTTTTTTCAATCGGACAATCGGACCTTTGGGAAACACATTTCATAGCCTATGCATAAGCGTGCATTTTGGAGAAGAAATAAGTAGGAAGAGGTCGCAGCCATTAGAACGAGTTCATCTTTTTAGTATAGAAGATCTAAAGCAGTGGTTTCTACAGAAAATTTCTTGTATACTATATGGAACTTACTAGATTGCCACTACATATCTTTCGGCAGTGATGGTAGAAAATATTAGTAATGGTAGAAAAGGTTCAGCTTCTCACCATTGCCATCATGATTCGCTCTCTGTAGAGACATAAATCTATGTATGCATATGTTATATATTTTGTTCCCCTTACTCAAAGATTTACTATTTTCTTACTCAAGAACCCAGGTCGTGATGCAGACTACACGATTTTTCGAGCGAGAATTCCATAGTTACAGTGAGCTTTTTGATGAAGGGAGACGTACAATTTGCCCAGGAGAAAGAGCAATGCAAGACAAAAGTTTTTCGCAAGCCGTGCAAGACTTGCAGGATAGAGTATCCAGCAATTTCCAGGAATCAATAAACTATATGCTCCTCTATCGCACGACAGCGACCGATGCTACTCTGGCTATCGAGGATGAAAAAGTGCGAGCAGTAGTTACTAACGAGCTGATTACTGATCAGTTAATCGCCTTGCTCACCCTGATGAAAGATTTGCGCATGCTCGACAAGGAGCAGTACGATGAGTTCATAGCCTATCTTCTGCGTGCTCTTGCTTCTCAGCATAGCGAAGTTACAACATGGAACAACTCCAGGTAACCCCTTCCAGCTCATGCTCCGGCAGACCTTAACCTCTCTTTACAACAACGTCCGACAATGTGTCGGACGTTGATCCAATACTATTTGCATTCTGTAGCACCTCTTTTCTCACTTTCAAAGTAGATGAGTATAGGAACACACGCAAATTTCTTCTACTATGTGCTCCGTTGAAGCCGTTTATAAGAATCCTGGTATAAGACAAATACAAGTTTTTCACTTATCCTTTGAGAAAAGTTTGTGCGAAGCTGGCCGGGGATACCTGTTTTGAGGTTGTGCATACCGCTAACAGGTACTTCCCCGGCTATTTTGCGCTATTTGAAACTGTTTGGCGAGATTTGGTGCTGTTTGGCGCTGTGAAGCAATTGTCTTTTGGGTTTTAGTAGGAAGTTTTTGAGGAGTTGTCAGGAAGCTTCGCCACGTATACTCATTCTCACAGAGGCCGTTCAGTACCCAATATTTTCTTGGAGGAGTCGAGATGAAAGAGAATACACTCGTCAACGATATACCACAACACGTTCCTACGCAGGACTTACACATTCAGGCCGATCCAGAGATTCTGGGTCTGAATGATTCCAGTCGCTTCTATCGCTATGAGATTGGTCAGGTTGATCTGCTTTCATCCGATGAGGTGACGCAGCTGGCTGAGCGCATCGAGCGCGCACGAGCTCTAACCGGTCGCCGACGCGGCCTGAAACGTTCGCCAACACTGGTCAGTAAAAATGTGCCAGATGTTGAGATGGCTCGCGCCGCTGAAGATGCGAAGCGTCAGCTGATCGAAGGCAATCTACGCCTGGTCATGCATATCGCTCGCAAATATAAAGGCTTCGGCGTTGATCTGATGGATCTCGTCCAGGAAGGCAATATTGGGCTGATGCACGCGGTAGAGAAGTTTGATTACCGCAAGGGCTATCGCTTCAGTACATACGCGACCTGGTGGATCCGCCAATATGTTACACGCGCACTGGTCGAGCAGGCACATATGATTCGCGTCCCACTCTATAAAGTTGAAGAGATCAAACGGCTCGGTCGTGTGCGCCGCCGCATGCAAGAAGATCAGGGTGTTGATAACGAACCAACACTTGAAGAGCTGGCCAATCAGATGGAGGTCAGCGTACAACAGGTCATTGCACTCCTCTCCACGAAGCAGGAGACGGTAAGCCTCGATATGCCACGCAAAGGAGGTGATGATGAGATCTCCCTGAGCGAGATCCTGGAAGATGATCCTGTCTATTCGCCGGAACGCATCGTAATCTCTGAAACATTGAAGGAACACATCCACGATCTACTTGAGTCTTTGTCGCTAAGGGAAAAACGAGTTCTACAACTACGCTATGGCCTGAATGGTCTGGGGGAACATAGTCTATCTGAAACCGGTAAAAAAATGGGCCTGAGCCACGAGGCGGTTCGCCAGGTTGAGTTTCGTGCACTACGTAAGCTTGATCCGCCCAGCCGCAGCAAGATGCTTCAGGATTTCTTGGGGTAAAAAAGATTGAGCCATTTCGATGATGAGGAACAGGAACTGGAAGATCTAGAGTAATACATACGACCACAACACGACGACCACACACATATAGATCTTCCCTCAGGTTGAGCCATACAACGCTCGCCAGGCGCTTTCCGGCTCAACCACTTTTACTGTAACACGCATATTCACGCGACACTTGTAAAGCAACGATGCCTGATAAGAGCCCATGTATTCACGTCACATGGCCTGTTCTTTGCCAGAGAACAATTCCTCTTATCAGGCATCTCTCGATGATGAGTACTCTTATTGTAACATGGCATACTGTGTTTTACCTATAAATATCTCATAAAAATAACGTCATTCAGCAATCATGACAACAGCGTCCCATTTAACGCTCGATCCATGTTGTAGCACGCGCTAATCAAAGCGAGATGCGTAAAGGCCTGAGGAAAGTTGCCAAGCGACTCTCCGGTCGGGCCAATCTCTTCGGCATAGAGTCCGACGTGATTCGCGTAACTTAACATCTTCTCCAGTATTAAGCGTGCCTCCGTTAAGCGTCCAGCACGTGCGAGCGCCTCCACCAACCAGAAGCTACAGGGGCTGAATGAGCCTTCGACACTACCCAGACCATCGGAGGCGGCATGTTTTGGATCGTAGCGGAAGACAAGTGAGTCGCTAGTAAGTTCTTGCAGGATACGGTCGATCGTTTGCAGTATCTGCGGATCAGTCGGGCCACAGAAGCGCATCAGGACCATAAGCAGCGAGCTAGCGTCGATGACGTCGCTGTGATAGTACTGCACAAAGGATTGCATCTTCTCATTCCAACCGCCCTCCATGACCTGATCGTAGATCGCACTACTCGTATGAATCCAGTCATCTAGCGGCGCGGGCAGACCACGATGGCGAGCAATGCGTATCGCCCGATCAAAGGCGACCCAGCTCATCACACGCGAATGTACAAAATGTCTGGCCCCACCACGGACCTCCCAGATCCCTTCATCCGGCTCCAACCAGTGCGCATCCAACCAGTTCAACAGGCGACGCAGATTCTTCCAGAGATCATACGAGATATCCTGGTGTTTATTAAAGATGTAGATGGAATCCATCAACTCACCATAGATATCCAGTTGATTCTGCGTGTATGCGCCGTTGCCGATACGCACAGGCGCACTCCCTTTATAGCCCTCAAGGTGATCCAGCGTGTACTCCTTGAGCTCCCATTCACCCGTAATACCGTACATAGGCTGCAAGGTTCCGTCATCATTCAGCTCATGACAGCGATCATCCAGCCAGCCCATGAACGCCTGCGCCTCATCGTCAAAACCGAGCGTCAAGAGGCCGTAGAGAGTGAATCCAGCATCACGCATCCAGGTAAAACGATAGTCCCAATTGCGCGTACCACCCATCGTCTCAGGCAGACTGGTAGTCGGGGCTGCCACGATCGCGCCCGACGGAGCATAGGTCAGTAACTTCAGTGCGAGAGCCGAACGCTGTACCATCTCGCGCCAACGGCCCTGGTACGTACACTTTGCAAGCCAATGCTGCCAGTAGTCCATCGTATCTTGAAAGATCTCCTGGTAACTCTCAGCATTGAGTGGCGTTAGATCGCCGTCCTGCTCGCCACCACAGGTACACGTTTCGTCGGCACAGGTGCACATAAAGTAGACCTGCTGCTTTTCCTGAAGCGTAAATGCCGCCTTTACACCACCTTCATCATCATCTTGCAATGGGACCGACGAACTAAAACCAAATGAGAAATCCTTGCTGCGAAAGATAGCTCCATGATCGAGTATATGTTTCGTGTGCTCGTCGCGGGCATAGTTAAAAGCAGGCAGACAGTGCATATTAAAGGCCAAAGAACCGCGTACTACGGTGACCATACGAATGAGACGTAACGGATGAGAGCTCTCGTCCTTCTCCTTGATCGGCATAAAATCAACAATCTCGCCGACACCATCTGCGGCTAAGAAACGCGTAATCAGGATATTGGTCTCTGGGAAATACATCTGCCTCCCTCGCAGACCATTGCAGCACTCCTCAGATGGCGAGATGCGGAAATAGCCCCCCTTCTTCGCGTCTAACAACGCACCGAAGACACTGGGTGAATCGAAACGCGGCACACAACACCAATCGATCGAACCATTGACGCCCACCAGCGCAACCGTATGCAGGTCACCAATGATGGCGTAATCCTCAATCGGAAGATAAGCAGAAGCATTCGTCGTAGCCATAACACCCTCCTCAGCAATAGCACAACGTGACCCGCACCACACATATCACAGCAAGGTCACAAGACGCCCTGACATAAAGAGAGTAAGCAAGCAAAGAACGGGTACATTTTTAGCGCAGCCGCTAGCAATAGACGGTCATGGCACACATGTCCTGGCACAGCAAATTGGAGACAGGCAGAGCTAAAGCGTCAATATCTTATATTGTAATAAATATCTGAATATGTGCGAGTGTATGTGTAAGCGTATGAGAGTGTATGTGTGGGTGTATGGATATGAGACCTCGAAAAGCTCTATCGTTGCAGTCCCATATTAGATGAAAAGGATGCGAGAATCGTGAGCAAAGCACCTCTCCACGTTCTGATTATAGGCGGCGGCCTTGGTGGTCTCTGCCTCGCCCAGGGACTGCGGCAGGCAGGTATCAGAGTCGCGCTCTATGAACGTGATAGTACATCCGTCTTCAGGCGACAGGGCTATCGTATCCATATCGATGCTCGTGGAGCTACTAGCCTGCATGCCTGCCTGCCACCACATTTATTTGATCTCTTCATGGCAACCACTTCACAACCGAGTACGCAGGTCACCGTGATCAACAAACAGCTCAAGAAACTGAAGGTCATCGGCACAGCAGGGATAGAGTCGGATGATCCGGCAAAATTGAGTACGGCGGTAGATCGGCTGACGTTGCGCGAGATCCTGCTGGCCGATCTGGATAACGTGGTCCGTTTTGGTAAAGAGTTCAGCCATTATCAGCAGCAGGCGGATGGCAGCATACAGGCCTACTTCACCGATGGTACGATAGCGCAGGGAGATCTGCTTGTAGCCGCCGATGGTATCAACTCACGTATCCGCCAGCAATTTCTACCCCATCTCGCGATCACCGATACAGATATGCGCTGTATTTATGGCAAGACACTACTAACAGAGGCGACACAAGCACTGATCCCCAATTTTCTCCATCGCGGCTTTAGCGTAGTAGTCGACCTGCAGCAGGTAAGCATGGCACTGGGTCTGGTTGAATTTCGCCAGACCCCCGCTGAAGCTGCCGCCAACCTCGCACCCCATGTCAGCTTTTATACAAAGGGTAGCTATCTCATGTGGTCCCTGAACGCGCCACGCGCATACTTTGCGGAATCTGACCAGGAACTTTTTCATCTCAACGGTCTTCAACTCCAGACATTAACCTTGAAAAAGATCAAACACTGGCATCCTGATCTACGCAAACTGGTTGTAGCCGGTGATCCAGTGGAGATCTTTCCGATCGCCGTCCGCGTCTCAGTCCCTTGCGAGCCATGGCAGAGTACCAATATTACCTTGCTGGGTGACGCCATTCATGCGATGAGTCCTGCAGGCGGTTCCGGTGCAAACATGGCCTTACTCGATGCATATCGACTCTGCCAGGCATTGATCACAGTTGCCAGCGCAGAGAAGACACAACTACAGGCAATCCATGACTATGAGACACGCATGCTCAAAGAAGGCTTCGATGCCGTCCGTTTCTCTGCCCGAGGCGGGATCTTTCAGACAGAGACACCAGACAAAAGATCCCAATGGCAGAAGTTATTCCGCCACTAAAGAAACGACAATAAACTTTATTAGCATTAGAAATATTGCATGCTATACAGGAAATGAAGCTGGCGCTCCTTAAGCCCTCCTCGTTGAGTCTCACCGGGATAGGTTTTTTGGCCTATCCCGGTGAGACTCAACGAATGAGATACATACTACTATCCATTTACTATACATATCGCATAGAGTAAATGGATATATCACTATCAACTGAAAACTACCCAAAAACTCGTCCCCCTCTTTGAGGGGGGAGATAGCTTTAGCTATCGGGGGGAGCCATCCTCGCCTTATGCTCTCGATGACTCTTCTACGCCAGCTATCTCTTTCATACTGAGATTTCGTCAGCGAGAATGACAGACTATAAAGGCAGAATCGACATATAGAGTTTAATGAGAGATTACAACGTAATTCGAGGATTTATTACCCCCGATAGCTAAAGCTATCTCCTCCCTTAAAGATGGTGATAAGAGTTTTATGATACTTTACAGGCTACAATTAATATCATGGTATGACAGAAGCGTTAGCAGCAGGGTGAGTGAAACGCTAGCAATACCCTGTAATCATCGATTATAGACTATAGAGACTAAATTAATATTTAGAGTATAATGATAGTGAGCAGCATAAGTGAAGGATAGCTCCCCCCGATAGCTAAAGCTATCTCCCCCCTCAAAGAGGGGGACAAGGGTTTTGACATCGCTACAGGTGATAGTGATCATTATATAATATAAAGGAAGGGATTGGATACGATCCCTTCCTTTATATTGCTCAATAGTGCTCAATAGTGCTCACCGATTTATCCCTACCAAACTCGCGCTATGCTATTCACACCTGCACGAGAACGGCGCTGATATTGTCTTCGCCGCCGCTATTCAATGCGGATTGGAGCAGACGCTCACAGAGCAAGGTTGGATTCTGGCTACTGCGCATGACGTGCTCCATGGCGGGATCGCGTACCATCTCCCAGAGGCCGTCTGAACAGAGCAGAAGGCTGTCATGGTTGAGGACGTCGATACAGAAGGAGTCGACCTTGACGTTCTCTTCGTGCCCCAGGCTGCGATAGACTTTGTTACGCTCAGGATGCGTGTAAACTTCGTCGGGTGTAATATCCCCATAAGCCACCAACGAAGCTACCAGCGAATGGTCGTGGGTGATCTGGATCAGTCCGGCGCTGTCCCTGAAGAGGTAGGTACGACTATCACCAACGTTGACGATGTAGGCCTTCTTCTGAATGACCAGGGCCGCAGTCAGGGTCGTCCCCATCTCAATACCCTCGGACTGCGCCTTCTGGCAGATTACTCGATTGGCGCATTCAACACCACCAATCAACATATCTAGAAAAAACTCGTTGCTCACCTCACTGCCCGTCATGATACTTTGCAGGACCGTCTGGCTCATATGCTGGACGGCAAGACGGCTCGCCTCCAGTCCACATGCGTGACCACCCATCCCATCGGCCACGATAAAGAGGGCAAAGGGTAACAACTCGCCCTGATAGATGCAAGTCCCCTGAAACATACCCAGGCTATCCTCGTTCGGCCGCGTACTACGCGCAAGACCCGGATGCCATGCTACCCCCACTCGTAGCGGTTGAACAGCAGATAGACTCATCAATGAACTGTCAGGCGACAGAGGAGCCGTCCTACGTGAGCGGTCAGCAGGACCAGCAAGACCGGCTAAAGGCGTAAAGGAGGCCGGGCGTGTAGGAACCTCTTCCCAGAGCGCACGGGTATGATCAGCCGCTGGATAACGCATAGGTGCCGTCACACCAGAGGTGGGTGCACGCTGTGGAAGACGCAGGCGAGGGATAGTCAACCCTAACCAGCTATGTGACGGAGGCCCACTTGTAGCGGGCGTGGGCAAAGATAGTTGTTGCGTGGACATCCAGGAAACCTCCTCCGGCTGATTGCGATGCTGCTCCTGACGCTTAAGAGCGACAGACCCGACAGGCGCGAGAGATACAAGAGATATATGGCGCTGCAGCCAATAACGATAACAAAACCAGACAAGTAATACGATCAGGCAGACCAGACCCAACCAGGCTAGAGCGTATAACCAGCGATGGCTATCATCTAGCATCCAAAACTCTGCAAACATGCCACATTCCTCTGTACTGCACGACACTAGAAACAAGCTACATACGGAACGGACCACTGAGAGACACTACAATGACAATGAGCTATCCTTGCACTGGCAGACGCAATACATGGAGTAATTTCACATAAAACATGCAGCAACCGCTACTCATCGGTCCCATCGCTCGCCATCGTCTGTTCGTATAACTGGCAGACGACAAAGAGTGCATCCTGTTCACCAAGATGATGGGCCAGGGTATCCTGACAAACACCTACCCGATCCATGCGTGCATGGATAAATGCATGCCGAGCGTAACCGGCAGCGATTTCGTGCAGACCACGATGCATAGCAGTCAGCTCTAGTTCGATTTGCTGACGCAGCAGAGCAACCTCACTCATAGAAAGGGAACCTCCTTGTAGTTGATCGTTTATTACTTGTCATGTATAAAGTATAGAGAAACTATCTTTAAGCCTACTCCGCTCATCCTTCTCAGCAGAAGGACCAATAAAACACTATGCCCATCAAATAACGAGAAAAACAACTAATTCTGGCTATACTTATTGACTTTTTCGTAATAAGCATGGATACTTATAAAAAGAGCAAAAAAAAGAGACCATCGTCTAAAACATTGTGTGCGTAACGTTCCTGGCTATCAGGGTAAAGATGGAACATAGAGCAGACGACACCGTTTACACCGCTTGTAAAAATCTCCTCACAATCTTATACAGCTAGCACATTGTCTTATACTAGCTGTCTTCTATAATTGACTTCTAGAAAATATTTTTCACGGGCAGACTCTGCATTAAAGAGTCCTGCTACAGCGACCGATACTATTAGTATGTAGCCATACATGTACATAGGAGACGCTATCTTCGCACAAAAGTGCCGGGGGTAGCGTCTTTTTATGTAATCCCAAAAAGATAATTTTGTCCATCATAAAAACGTAATAAGCGATTGTTTACCTGTACGGTTAACGATAAGCTGGAAGCAGCAGGATCAGTCTCGTGCCAGCGCTCTATACCAGCGCTATAAATAATCAGATCAGGAAGGGGCTTAGAGTCGATGAAGAAGAGCCACGTCCGTGTATGGGAAGAGGATGTTGTGATCCCGACGTATGGGATCGGCGAGCCGGATAAAAATCCGATGTTTCTAGAGAAGCGTGTCTACCAGGGCAGCTCCGGTAAGGTCTATCCACATCCAGTAATCGACAGGATCGACGATGAGAAACAGGATCAGAGCTATCATCTTGTCTTCCTGGAAAACGACTATCTGCATATCGCTATTATGCCAGAGCTTGGCGGTCGCATCTATCGCGCCCTCGACAAGACAAACGGCTACGATTTTGTCTATTATAATCATGTCATCAAACCAGCGCTCGTCGGGCTGACTGGTCCCTGGATCTCCGGCGGCATCGAATTCAACTGGCCGCAGCATCATCGTCCAAATACCTTTGGACCAGTGGAACATACCATCATGCAACAGGATGATGGCAGCGCGACGGTCTGGGTCAGCGAGATCGATCGCATGTATGGCACAAAGATGACAGCTGGCTTTACACTCTATCCCGGTAAAGCCTATGTAGAGATTCAAGTGCAACTCTACAACCGTACACCACAGGCACAGACGTTCTTATGGTGGGCCAATCCGGCGGTCGCCGTCAATGAGCAGACGCAGTCGATCTTCCCACCCGATGTACATGCCGTCTTTGATCACGGAAAACGCGACGTCTCCAGCTTCCCCATCGCCACCGGAACCTATTATAAGGTGGATTACTCCGCCGGCGTCGATATATCACGGTATAAGAATATTCCGGTACCCACATCGTATATGGCGTACCACTCGGACTATGATTTCGTCGGCGGCTACGACTACGGTGCGCAGGCTGGCATTCTGCATATCGCCAATCACCATATCTCGCCCGGTAAGAAGCAATGGACATGGGGCAACGGCGACTTCGGACAAGCCTGGGATCGCAACCTGACCGATAGCGATGGCCCCTATATTGAACTGATGACCGGCGTCTACACCGACAACCAGCCAGATTTCTCCTGGCTGCAACCGTACGAAGAGAAGGCATTCAAGCAGTATTTCATGCCGTATAAACAGATCGGTGTTGTTAAAAATGCCTCCATCGATGCCGCACTCCACCTCAGTGTTGACGAGTCCACACGCTCGGTAACCCTGCAGGTCTACGCCACCACTGAGTTTCCTGCTGCCAGTATTACACTCAAAGGCAAGCAGCATAGCTATCTTGACGAGGTTGCTACGCTCTCGCCGACCCGGATCTTTACCAGAACGCTACCGCTGGAGGCTGAGGAACAGGAGTATGCTCTATCCGCTACAGTTACTGCCGCCGATGGACATATACTCACAGCCTATGCTCCTGAACGACCAACAACAGAGATACCAGCAGCAGCCAGGCCTTTGTCAGAGCCAGCAATGCTCAAAAGTAACGAAGCACTCTATCTTGCGGGCCTGCACCTCGAACAATATCGCCATGCCACCTTTGAGCCAGAGCACTACTATCTAGAGGGACTCAAGCGCGACTCCAGCGATATCCGTATCAACATTGCATATGGAGTTCTACTCCTGCGCCGTGGGGTATTTAAAGAGGCCGAAACCCATTTTCGTGCGGCGATTGCGAGCCAGACACGCCATAATCCTAACCCCTATGATAGTGAGGCCTACTACCAGTTAGGGCTCGCACTCCAACTACAAGGAGAGCTCGACGCTGCATTTGCCGCCTTCTATAAAGCAAGCTGGTCAGCCGCGTGGCAAGCCCTGAGCTATTTTGCCCTGGCACAGATCGCGAGTACCAGACAGGAGTACCAGGAAGCCCTCACACTGGTCGAGCGCGCATTGATCCTCAATACCCATAATTATAAAGCCAGAGCGCTACAGGCTGCCCTGCTCCGTAGATCGGGTTGCCTGCAAGCTGCCAGAGAGGTCGTCGATGCTACACTCAAGTTGGATATTACCGACTTTGGGGCACGCAATGAGCTCTACCTGATTACGCTTGCGCAAGGTGAAATCGAGCAGGCAGAGACAGTCAAAGCAGAGCTGGCACGTTTCATGCGCAACGATGTCCATACGACGATCGCGCTCGCCAGCGATTACATCAGCTGTGGCCTGCATGAAGAGGGGAGTGCTGTATTGCAACGTCTGCTGCCGTCTGCAGCGACTGGAGATACAGCAGCAGGTCAGACAGTCTATCCAATGCTTTACTACTACCTCGGCTATTGCGCCCGGCAAGCTGGTCACGCAGAGCTAGCACAGGGCTATGAGCAGGCAGGCAGCAACGCACAGGCAGACTACTGTTTCCCTAATAGTCTCTATGATCTACTTGTACTGGAGAGCGCCAGCGCACATAACCCGACTGATGCCATGGCCCACTATTATCTGGGCAACCTGCTGTATGACAAAAAACGCTCAGTAGAGGCGATCCAGCACTGGGAGACCGCGCGTGACCTGCTACCACTCTCACACCCGGCGTCGGCAATCATACGACGTAACCTGGCACTGGCATACTATAACAAAGCAGGCAAGCCAGAGCTAGCACTCAGCGCACTCGAAGCGGCCTTCGCATGTAATAATCAGGATGCCAGGGTCCTCTTTGAACTGGACCAACTCTATAAAAAGCTGAACTACGCACCGGCACAACGGCGAGCAACCCTGGAACAATATCAGGCATTAGTCGCAAAGCGCGATGATCTCTTTATAGAATATCTGGAGATCCTGAATACACTTGGGCAGTATGAACACGTCATTCAATTGATTGCTGGTCGCATCTTTCATCCCTGGGAAGGAGGCGAAGGCAAGGTCGTCCGACAGTATATTACGGCGCATGTTGAACTGGGAAAAGTCTTGCTTGCCGCAGGACGCTATCAGGAGGCCATCGCTGCCTTAGAGCCAGCTCACACCTATCCAGATAACCTGGGTGAGGGAAAACTACAGGGTGCGCAGGAGAACAATATCAACTATTACCTCGGCTGTGCCTATGCAGAGACAGGCCAGACCGAACTGGCAGACGACTATTTCCAGTTAGCTGCGCAGGGGCTCTCCGAACCGACCAGTGCAATGTTCTACAATGATCAGCCACCCGACATGATCTTCTATCAGGGTCTGGCATGGCTCAAACGCAATAATAGCGCTGAGGCCAATCAAAGATTCCACACCCTGATCAGTTATGGAGAGAGCCATCTAGCAGAGCAGGTAAAGATCAACTATTTTGCGGTCTCGCTACCCGACTTTGCCGTCTTCGAGGATAATCTCCAGCGGCGCAACGAGCTACACTGTTCCTATATGATCGGACTGGGTAAGCTTGGATTGCAAGAGAAAAAGCAGGCGCGCAGCCACTTCGAGCACGTACTTCAACTAGATCCAAGCCACCAGGGGGCGACCATCCATCTGAAGATGTGCGCTGAGTAATAAATAAGCGCAGGAAGCTCAGCGTCGAGCCTCCTACGCGCAAAGCATGCTCACCTGACTTGCGGCAGGTTCTCATCTGTCCAGGTTATCATTTATCAAGGAATGGATAAAGAACTGGGAGGAGGAGATCAGCTCGAAACACAATATTGTAATGGGTGGCACCAGGCAAGATGGCGAGTTGGGAAGAGATGAGGTGTGCACCATCCCAGCCAGCATCCTTCGCTCCACCGCCAAAGAGGCTGAAAAACTCTACCGCATGGGACGGTGGCAAACCATCGGCATCCCCAGCAATAATCAGCGTGGGAACTCGCAAAGCGGAAACTTGCTCTGCCCAATCATAGTCCTGACCCATGGCTTCACTCATGGAGGCGACAAAGCGAGAGAAATCTTCCGGTTTTGGCGCAATACGCACATAGGCATCATAGATGGGAGTGTTCATAAAGAACTCAGGGCTGATGGTTGTCATGCCTACTTGCATTTCGGGATGCCAACCAGCACGTTTGAAAGGTGTGGAGATCAACACGAGTTGGTTGATACGTTCTGGATGGCGAATGGCGGTCTGTAGGGCCACAGCACCACCAAGCGAGTAGCCCAGCAGGTCGACTTTTTCGAGCCCGAGATGTTGGATGAGGCCAGCAATATCGTCAGCCATGGACTCCATACGGACGGGGCGATCCGTGAGGGCGGTGCGTCCATGCCCATAAAGATCGACACCAATGACCTGATACTTTGCAGCCAGCGCGGGAGAAAGAGCATCGAACATCTCAAAGCTCCCAAAACCACCATGCAGCATGATCAAAGGCTTGCCAGTGCCATGGATCTCATAGTACAGGTTGATCCCATTGATAGAAGCGTATTTTCCGGCTGGATTGTTCGTATTGGTTGTCATGAACAACGACTCCTTACATCGTAAATGTTTTAAATTTACTTAAAATCTTCATTTACACGCAAATATCCTGTAAAATGCAAGTAACTTAGCTATAAATATATTCTGATTGCGCACCGCAAAACCGGAAAGGCAGTAAAAAAAACAAATGTCGGAGGAGATGTTGCTTAATTTTATGGGACAGCCGAATCAGATCTGGGGGACGCTAGCAATGTTAGGGACGCTCATACTACATCGCCGAGCAATGCAGGCCAGCATGTATTAGCTATTAGCACGACTTACATCGCGCATGGCCTACATCGTCGGCTTAATCATGGCAACGACGATACTACGCATACTCTCATTCATCATACTGTATTCTTACTCGAGGGCTCCCTTACTGCCGTGATCTTAAAGACCGGGTGTCGCGGTGCCTCACTCTCAAAAGCCTCCGGGGACGCATCTTTCGTGACATCGAAGTAAGGTCGAACCACACGGACCTGCAAGAGATACTGCTTGAGGATTGGAGCAGCCTCTTGTGCTGGCAGTTCGGTCACAGAGATAGCTTCAGAATGGCGACCACGGGTGAGCGTTGCCGTTCCTGCCGCCCGGATGTTGCGTACCCACTGCACGGTGCCGTAAGGCGCGACCAGCCAACGTTGGTCGCCCTGCTCAACCAGATTTACAGGAACCGTATGCGACTGACCACTTTTGCGTCCACGCACGGTGAGCAGCGACACCGTCCCTATTTTGACGCCGGTATGCAGAAGCGTCGTAACCAGTGCATTTCCTACGTGATCAGCGAAACTGATCTGACGCGTTTTAGCCATGAACGTGTCCCTTCTTTCTTTTCATTGTCACAGACCTGATCGTAAAAAGAGCATCGCCTATATATGTGGTATCTACCATACTATTTATTCTTATGAGCTTCACTATAGATACGCCTTCACTACTGAATAGTATATCATATTGCAGTAGAAAAGGCAGGTGTACAGCCACTTCGAGTATATACTTCAGCTAGATGCGAGTCATCAGGGGGCGACCATTCATCTGAAGATGTGCAATGCGTAATGAAGAGGCCAAATGGGCATGACTATTGCGTTTTAACAGCTATTCTGCTAATATCTTCTCTATTATACAGCAGTAAAGCTATATTGCAGGGTAAAATACCCGCTCATTTCATCCTTACGCGCTCTATTTTCCATGCACTGAAAGAGACAAAGCTATCACAATGATCGAAGAGAATACAGTACCCCAGGATCAACAGGCGGCTTCGCTCCCGGCGGCGACCATCTTCAAACAGTTTGGCCCGATTACGCTCTTTAACTATCTGACGCCGATTACTGGTCGGATCGATTATTATCGGGCTATTATGCGCACGTTCTTTCAGCGCAGTCGGGCCTATCGCTATCAATTGATGGCGCAACAGGTACTTGAGGCCGTGCAGGCCGAGTTGCCACAGGAGGAGTATCATCTTGAAGCCTGCAAATCCGATCTGGAGAGTCTGGTAAAGTGGGGCAATCTCTCTACGCTCTATGATGTGGGCCGGGTCGCAACGATCGCTGATTTTCGTTCGCCGGTCCTGCGCTACCAGGCAACGGCTGAGGCGTTAGAGATTGAGGCATTTTTAGAGAGCCATGCACATATTGGAGCAAGCGAAGGTGGACTCTATCAGGAGGATCTACCGCGTCTCTCTAAACTGCTTCAGCAGTTGAATGCATGGCTACAAGAGGACCGTAGCAGCTATACACCCGAGCGACGCCAGGAGATCGCAGAGCATTGGCGGCAAAGCTTTATGATCTGGGGACAGGTAACCAACGATGCGGCACAATATCTGGGTAGCATGAGCCAGAATGAACAGCAGTCGCTCAATCTTACATCCTTCGTCGATTATAAGAACGTCGTTATCAACTATATACAGAGCTTCGCCCAGCAACTCGTCTACCATAGCAATACAATCCGTATGCTGCTCGCAGATTGGCCGATTACTGGGAAGACGGATCTCCTGCTAAAGATTGTGACATCGACACCCCCACCCAAGCAGACGCTGGTAGAGAATAGCGATCTCTGGCGCGAGGATGTCTACCAGCAGATCAGCGCGCTAACCGATTGGTTCGCGCAGGAGAGCAATGTCGGTCTCTTCACCGACGCAGCAATTGATGCCGTCAATAAAGTCGTACATCGTGCGCATACGCTGGCAACATCACTGGGACCACGCACTGACTACGTCACGATGCTCCACGAGTTAGCGGCGAACTTCCAGATGCTTGAAACAATAGAGGAGTCGCGTCTCCTCTATGCGGCAGCCTTCGCTTGCTCGACACCGATCCATATCGCAGAGGGCTTCGCTGGTACCCCGGCTATCGATGAAGAGCTGGATGCTGAGACGGCCTGGGAACGGCCTGCTACCGTTGTACGTACACTACGCCCCATCAACAGAGGCGGTACCGAACGGATCAATGAACCAGCCATGAAGAGCTCACTCGAAAAGCTCTATCAGGTCAAACAGATGCATGATGAAGAGAGTGCGCGCCAACGGCAACGCTTTAAGCTGCTCTTCTCAGACGCGTTCCTGGATCTGGGAACCATGGCAGAGATCTCACCTGAACAACGACGAGCGCTCACTGAAGTCATCGACGGTTGCCTATGTAGCCCCATGCGCGAGTATCATCTCCCCGATGGCTCCCATGTGACCCTGCTCAACCGCAACGAGTCCCAGTATGTCAGACTGCGCTCACAGGATGGGATTCTGCTCCTGCCACGCTATCGCTTGCAGCGGCAACTCTAACTCTAGACATGGCAAAGGGTGAGGCGGCATGTAGGCCGCGTACAGACAGCGTGTATAAAGTGAAGAAGGAGGTCGCGATGAGTATGGATAATGATGGAGAAGAGCGCTATGCTGAGGAGTCGTTGCTACTAGAGCAGGCCGTGGATCTGGATGATGAAGAGAGTGCAGTGGTCTATACGCAGGCTGAAGAGCTACCGGAGCATACCCTGCCCTTTGCAACGTCACGTGATCTCTTCCTGGCGCATGCTGCGCTGCTCGACAATACGATTGTCTCCTTGCGTGAGGATGCTGATACGTACCGACTGGTACGGACACACTTCGCAGCATTACAGCAATGGCATGAGCACTATACTGGCTGGCGCATTCAACGTCACTCGGCCTTCTTCCGGCTGGAGCGCAGTCTGCATGCGGCGATACCGGTCTTTCTGGATGATAAGTTGAAGCGGGCTCGTGATTTCACCTGTCTGGCCTGGCTGCTCTGGTTCGCGGAAAAACGCTATCTGGCAGGAGGCGGTCGCAATCAGCAGTTTCTGCTTTCGCAGCTCGTCGAGGATGTACAGAGTCAGTCGCAAGAGGTAGCCGGCGAGATCGGACCTGCCCTCGATTTCCGCAGCCAGCAGGATCGCTATAGTATGTGGCGCGCCCTGGACTACTTGATGCGTTTGAGCGGCTTGAGTACCATGGAGGGCGAGGTCAAACGTTGGGCGGAAGAAGAAGGCCAGCCGGATAGCGAGGTACTCTTTGAGTTTACGCCAATTGCACATTCGTTAATCGAGGCCTTCAATGAACAACATGTCGAGATGATCATGTCTGCACAGCGTTCTACTGCGACAAGTACGCCGGAGCAAGGGATAGGGGTAGATGGGGTATATAAAGAGGGGCATAGTGTAGCCGGTCAGCAGCCGCCAGGACTGGTGCGTGCATGGCGCACGCTCCTGTTGGGTCCGGCCTTCTTTCGTATGGATGATCCGCCGGCCTTCGCTGCCCTCAAGGCCAATGTCGAGCAGGTCAGTGAAGAGTTGAGTCGCTCGTTTGGCTGGCTGCTCGAACTCAATAGAGACTATGCCTGTATTATCCGTGGCGGGACACTTTCAGCGGGTAGTGGTCCGACGTTTATGCTCAATAGTGCCTATGATCAGATGGTGTTGTTGCTGTGTAGCGCGTTTAGAGACCAGGTCGAACAGCAGATCTGGTCGCCTGATAGCTACGGCTGTCTGCATGTTGCGAGTCGGGATATCCTGCCGCTCTTCCATGAAGTACGTCAGCGTTACGGGTCACATTGGGGCACAACGGTCAAGGGTAGTGCCACGGACAGCCTGCTCAACGATATCTTTGAACGTATGCGGCAATATGGGATCTTGCGCGGTCCCGATGCTGAAGATACGATCCTTATCTTACCGACGGCAGCACGCTATAGCGTCGGTTATGAACAACAGGCGGCCTCTGCAGCGGCGAAAGCTACACCCAGCAAGACAGCGACACGTAGCAAGAAGATAGTCCGCACCAGTAAAGCAGGCCCGCAAGAGGCATTTGACTGGTAAGTGATCTATGGATAGAATACAAAAAATAGCATAGTATAGGCAGGCTTGAAGTATAGTCAATTTGAGGGGAGAGGGTATGGCATCAATTATCGAGAAGCCCACACTCTGGGATGAGTCAGGGACGCAGAGTGCACAGATACAGGCTGAATTGCTACAACAGGTGAAGGGGGGACCGCTCGGGTATCGTCTGCGCCGTGTTATTCTCACGAACTTCTGGCTCTATGAGCATCAGGTTATTGAGATCCCCCACGGTCGCCTCTTCCTGGCCGGCGACAATCAGTCAGGAAAATCGACCGTCCTGATCGCAGCTATCACACTGGCCCTCGATGGCGATACTCATCCTGAGCGCATCGATACCTTCGGCAAACGCGAGAAGCGCATCGACTACTATGTTATTGGTAGCAACGAGTCCAACACACCATTTCTGCGCGACCAACGCACCAGCTATATCGCATTAGAATTTGAATGGTGCTCGCCAGAGCTCCCTCCATTTTCGTCTGAAGCCCGCGCATACTGGGAACGCGGAGAGCTCGATAAGGCCCGCTTCCTGACCATCGGACTGGCCCTCTACGGGAATCGCAACAACGCGACACCGATCTCTATTAGCCGCTTCCTGATCACCGATGGTGCCCGACTCGAAAAGGATATTCATACCATCCATACACAGGGCGATACCAGCCGCGCCACCGACCTGCGCACCTTCAAAAAGATTATCAACGAGCATGGCATCGTCTGCGACACACAACGCGAATACGAACAGAAGGTCTCACAGTACCTTTTTAACTTTGCTAATGTCGAGGATTTCCATCGCCTGATCCGGCTACTGCTCTATCTACGGCAGCCGAATCTCAATAGTGTTCTTTCGTTAGAGACGATTCGCAGCTATCTAGACCAATCACTGCCCGCGCTCCCTGGCGATCTGATCCAGAATGCCGCGACCACTATCGAACTGATGGACGCACTACAGGCCGAGATCGAGCGCCGCAAGAAGGCCTATAGCGCCGTTGAACGTCTACACCAGGCCCAACAGATCGTTACAATGGGCCACTCGCGCATAGCAGCCTATCAGTATCTACAGGATCAACTCAAGAGCAGCGAGGCACAGCGCGAAGTACAACGCCTGAAGCGTACTATCACGCGTGCAGAGAACGAGCTACGCCAGCAACAGACCAGGCTAGAAGAGCTACGCAGAGAGCAGCAAGAGGTCACTGGTCAGGTCGCAGCCCTGCAAGAGAGCGCGGAGCTGCGGACAGCACAGAGCCTGGCTGAAGCACGACAGAGCGTCGCCGAGCAAGAGAAAGATTTTCAGGAGAAGGTCCTGCTCTTAGAGGATACGATTGGACGCCGTGAGCAGACCGAACAGGAACAGGAGACGCAACATAAACTCTTTCAGGAGCTGCGTCAGCTCTGCACAGAACAGTTGCAGGATCTGCAACGCCTGGCACAGCAAGAGGCGCATTGGGAGCTCGTAGCCGATCAGCTGAGCGCACTCTATCAGCAGGTCAAGCAATTCACATTAGAGGCCGAGACCCCACCCTTCTCAACACAGATCAGCTCGCTACAAACGTTCTCAGTCGAAGAACGACTCCGCTGGCTACGTACGCTTAAGGATCTGCATCATGAGATAGAGACAACGACGATTCAGCTCCAGGTCCTCCAAAAGCAGGAGACCGCAGCGTATCAGGCCTTCGATCAGGCCAGCCGGACCTTTGATAGCCAGCGCGAACAATGCATCGACGCACAGCAAACCTTCGCGGACAATCTTGAGCTCCTCTTTGCAGGTAATGAAACATGGCGTGCTCCACTGACAGAGCTCAACGAACGCGCCGCGTTGATCTGGAACGAGACAGCCGGAGTAGAGGAGATCGTCGCCCACCTGGGAGCGCTGGTCAACGACTATAATGAGCTCTATAACACACTGCAAGAGGCACTCAGACGCACGCGTGAACAGATCCAGCAGGCACTACAGCAGGCACTCAGCGAACAAGGTGCGAAACGTGAGCTTGTCATTCAAGCGCAGCAGGCCTACGAGCAGAAGCGCCAGGAGCCTGAATACACGCCTCCACGCTCAGCCCATCGCCAGCAGGCACGTCGCTATCTGGCAGAGCATGGGATCGCCGCACAGCCCTTCTATACACTGGTCGACTTCACCGCAGAGATCGATAGCCAGAGTCCCTTCGCCGGCGGTATCGAGCAAGCGCTAGAGGATGCCGGTCTACTCGATGCCCTCGTCGTCGCTCCGGCAGATAGCGCAAAAGCCAGCGCACTACTGGCCTCCGCTGGTCTGAGCGATTGCTATCTGGACAGCACACAATTCACCCAACCTGCCAGCGTGACAACAACCAGCCTCCTCCGCATCGATCCAGCGCTACAAGAGGTCCCGGCTGACTACGAACGCTATGCAGCCAGCTGTCAGGCAATCATCCAGACACTGGAGAGCAGTATCTATCCCAAACTTGTCAGCAGTCAAGATACCATCAGTGGCGCAACGTGGCAGCACGGCCTGCTCAGCGGCACGACAGGACAGGGAACGGCGCGCAGTATCGGTAAGGCTAACCGTATACGCGAGCAGCAGCAGGTCATTGAGACGCTCTATCAGCGCTGGCAAGCACTCAACAGCGAACTCGCCACGATCGAAGAGCATATTCAGGATCTTACACAGCAACAGCAAGAGCAGGAGACGCTACTCAACCGGCTCGATAGCGCCCATCAAGAGAGCGTCATGGAGAGCCAGTGGCGCGAGCTACAAAGTGCACAACGCAACAGGAGCGAAGCTGACGCCGCCTACCAGCGGCTACGCAGCGAGGCACAGACCCTGCGGATACAGGTCAATACGCTGAAAACACGACTCGTGCGTGAAGCTGAAGAGGTCCCGCTCTTTGCCAACTCCACACAACCTGTCGAGCAAGCCTACGAGGTAACGCAGCGGCTCGCCAGCGAATACAAAAACATCCATAATAATCTGGATAGATTTCGCAGCAGTTTTTCTGACTATAAAAAGATCGAGCAGCGACTGGCACAGGACAAAGGGACAGAGTGGCGTCTGGCGTTGCTGAAACAGAAAGACGAAGAGGAGTTAGTACAGGGCCGTGCGCACTTACAGATTCTGGAGCAGTATGCTCAACAGACGACGCAGGCCGATATAGCCGCACTCGCCCGCCAACTAGAATACCTGCTCACGCGCCAGAATGATCTTCCTGAAGAGTTACAGCACGCCAGGACACGTATAGAGGTCCTGCAAGGCTCAACAGAGACACAGCAAGAGAGCTACCAGACAGCACAAAGTAACTATACACAGCTCCAGCATGTGAGCGACGAAAGCTATCAGTATCTGTTGACACGTATGGAGATGTATCCAGTGGAGATGCTCAATGCGATCAAGCAAGAGATGGCACTGAAGACACCACCTGAAATCGCACAGAGCGTCCTGGCAGAACCCCTGGCAGCACCTGAAGAATCCTATACGCAGCAGAACAAGCTAGAAGGCAATCGTAACAAAGCGCAAAACGCGCTGTACCAGATTACCAGCGAGGTCAATAATCTGCTGCATGACTACGGTCCACGCTACGACGAGCAAGGCATCATCCACTTCGTCAATGTCGACGACGCTAACTCACTTGAGCTCCTGATGCGGCTCGGCGAAGAGATCAAACAACATGAGCAACTACTGGACATACGTGAGCGCGAACTCTTCCAGAACTTCCTGCTACAAGAGATGGCCGACACGGTCGGCAAGCATATTATCGCGGCAGAACAATGGGTCAAACGCATGAACGAGATATTCAGTCAGACAGAGTTTGTAGGAAGCTACTACCAGCTCAAATGGAGTATCAAGAAGCAGGAACAGATACAGAGCGGCAGCCGGCTCTCACACTACCATGAGCTCCTACGTCGCCAGGTGCAGACCTTCAAACAAGAAGAGATCGATGCCCTGGTCTATGCCTTCCGCCAGGAGATCAATCAATTGCGTGCTCAGGCGCAAACGCAGTCGCCATCCGCCAACAGTAGTAGTACGTTTACAGAAACGCTCGCCACCATCTTTGATTATCGCAACTGGTTCCAGTTCGAGATCTCAATGTCCAGACCAGACGGCACGTGGCAGCATCTGACCAACCGCTTTATGAAGAAGGGCAGTGGCGCGGAACAATATGTCGCCCTCTATATCCCCTTCTTCGCCGCACTCTCAGCGCTCTACGAAAGCGCAGGCCAGGGTGCGCCCCGGCTCATAGCACTCGACGAAGCCTTCGACAAAGTCAGCGAGCGCAACACCAGAAACCTGCTCCAATTCCTGGCAGCCCAACAGTTCCAATGGATTATGACAGGTCCCCACGTCACTGGTGAAGGAGCGCAGATCAGCGCATGCGTCAAATACACGATGTTTAGCCAGAAAGAGGCCGAGATCGCAGCCGGCTTCCCCTCATTCTGGAGTACCGACCTCTCGCTCAAAACGCCTGAGGAATATGAAGAGCGCGAAGAGTCCGGGGAGCTCGGCGAGCCTGGCAACCTTGCTGATCGTGAGAGTGAGGTCTACGAAGCATAATGAGTGAGCAAAGCAGCGAGCAGCCGAGTAATGTAGAGCGAGCAGTCGCCTTTTTCAAACAGCCCGTCTGGCAACGGCTCCTTGAAACGCTCTACCATAAATATATCGCCCAGGGCCGCGTCGGCGGACAGGTGACACTACTCGCGTGTACAGCAGACGAGCAGCGTGAGATTGTACGCTTCCTTGGTAAACGCGTACCAACAGGAGCAGCGATCACCGTACGCCTGAGCGAGTTTCAAGACGCACTCAACGCCAGCGGCTTCAACTGTAGCCTGCCAGAGCTCCTCGCGACACGCTTCCCAGAGCGTCCACAACGCACTAGACCAGAACAAAGAGAGCAGCACGTTCAGGCCCAGCAGCGCTTCTATACGGCCCTCTCAGAGCTAAGCGAGACACTTGCACCAGACTCCCGCGCAGCCCAATGGTTGCAACACGGTCCTCACGGCAAAGAGGCTCTCTTCCAACGCTATAAAAATAGAGCAACCGAGCAACAGAAAAATCTACTGCATATCGTCAGTACCATCGCACAGGGTCTCAACCGGCTCCCAATACCACCACACTACGAACGCTTGAGCCTCTTCGCACAGCGCATCAGCGGCGATCCACACTTTCTCGATACCAATACAAGCAGCGGTCGCCTCTTCTTGCAGGCACTCAGTGATACCAGCCTGCACACAGAAGACACTGACGACGCTGCCAACGAAGATCCCGACACCGAACCCCAGGATAAAGAAGTCCAGGATAAAGAAACAGCAAACCCACAGGCATCTTCACCAACAGCCGAGCAGGATCAGCAAAGACTGTACCGCTACTACGAAGCCGGTCTGCTGATCGACACCATCTCATCCACCGTAGCAGTCTACAACCTTGCCGCCGCCTACGACCATACAGACCAGCTCGACCCACTTATCCACCATGCCGGGCAGCGCATCCTGATCTTACCGCTACGCCAGCTATTAGCCTGGGAAAGAATCAGCGCCACCACACAGGATATCTACCTCTTCGAGAATCCGCAGGTCTTTGAACGCATCGTCGATGCACTCAACGCAATTAACACGCCCAAGGCACTCAACACACTACAAGGCCACCCTGCAAGCGCTAGCCACCCGCTATCAACACTCATCTGCACAGCAGGCTGGCCCAGCGTAGCAACCATGCGGCTGCTTACCTTGCTCACCGAGAGCCAGCCTACCCTGACACTGCATTACAGCGGCGACTTCGACATCCAGGGCCTCCGCATAGCCGCCTACCTCTGCGCGCACTACCAACAATGCAGCCCATGGCACTTCGATCCCGCCAGCTATCACGTCGCCCTGCATAGCGAAACAGCCCAACTCGACCCCAAAGAGCTCGCAACACTCTCCTCATCCACCTCGCTCTCAAACCGGGCCAGCCTACCCACAGCCTTCACGCCACTTATCCAGACTATAAGCACAACCAAACGTAAAGCCTATCAAGAGGGCATCACAGAGCTCTTGCTGCACGACATCATCGCAAAAACGGCAGCAAGATGACATCGCACAAGCTCTCATGACACTACATAGCAGTACGCTCAGCCGTATTCCACGAGAACGGTCTGACGACCCGTATACGCGTATAGCGACCCTGCGCATCAGGGTTCTCAAAACGCACCTCGATATCTCTGTCCCTGGCAAAGAAGAAGCTCTCCTCACCATTATACGCGAGTTCGTGCTGCGTGCCCCATTCATCCGGCTTTACCGTAGAACGCATAAGCTTATCGATACTTGCACTCACATCAGTACTGATCATTGTTATCTCCTCAATTCTTGCATTTCAATAATCAAAAGACGTTTGTGCAGATTGTGACATCTCCCCACGGATGAATCCGGGGGCTTCTCATCCTCACGGACTTGAGAGGTTCCTGCTTCATTGGGGGGGTTGCCTGAGGGGCTTCTACCCGCACATGCATACACTTCCTCCACAGGCCGACACTGAGAGTCCCTCAGCCAGAATATTGCACGCAGCATTGATATCGCGATCATGCCAGGCTCCGCACGCTGGACAGGTCCATTCACGTACATCCAGCGGCAGATCGTCCACAACCTGTTTGCACGCAGAACAGGTTTTGCTCGATGGATACCATTGATCGATTTTGACCAGGGTCCGTCCAGACCACTGAGCATACCTGAGATCTACACAAGGAAGCGGTTTGTATCCCCATGGCTCAAGCCAGAGGTTTTACGCCGCAACCAGATAACCGATAAGACAGACCCTGTAGAGCGATATCCTTTTTGCAATGCTCAGGTGGCTCGTGGAAACCGTTCGTGACATTCTGCACGTTCCAAACCAGTTGCGTCTCCCGAGTACAGTCTCTCCTCAGGTATCGCCATCCGGTCCAGCTCATAGCAGCTTCCAGACGAGTACATTTTCTCCTCGCCAGTGACCCGAAGACAAGGCCGCAATCTCATCTTCATGGGCGGTGCCATCTCCGCCAACTTACTGCGAACGTTTTCGCGCCGACGTTCTCTGCCAGCATGTTTTCCTGATCACCACTCAAAAAACCATTGCTTGCTCAAGTTTTTCAGCTCTTCAACAACAAATACGTAAAAAACAGCCAACTGGATCTCTTTTTTCAGACCAGTTTCCCGGAAAGTGTTGAAATCGCCAAAAACTCATTCAGGGCATGCTTGTTGTCATGATGCTGCAAGAAGGCAGCGCCATCGTTAACGTATCTAATCTCTCTTAGAGAAAATATTATAATATAATATATATAACGTTTAACGATAGGGACCCCCAAAAACATGAAAAGTCTACCAGATTCCACGTAAATTTCTATATTTGAGCTTATTTTGCTGCTTTGCGGTCTACCAAACTTACATTGCGGTCTACCACAATTACTTTGCGGTCTACCAAAAATATTCAGCGGTCTGCCAAATTTATTTTGCGGTCTACCAAAAATATTCAGCGGTCTGCCAAATTTATTTTGCGGTCTACCACTTTTGCGATGGTAATCTTCTACAACACCCACGATGCTTGCCTGCTTAGCGCTAGCGGTCTACCACTTTTCAGCAAAAGTCTACCACTTTAGACCGCATGGAGTTGTTATTCAGCAGGTTGCACGACAACAGAGGATTCTGCTTGCTCGGTTTTTTTAGGCAGGTATCGTTCTGCATGTCCGATTGGGCTGAGCGAAAAACCGAGCGGAATAAGGAAGGTCAGGATGCCGATAATCGTATACACCAGGCCTACATTCCCTGTCGCAGTGATCAGCCAGCCACCCAGTAGCGATCCTATGGGGATGACGGACCAGGCCAATACGGCGGCAATCGACATGACACGTCCAAGCATATGGTTGGGTACGATTGCCTGACGTAAACTACCGGTATTTATATTGAAAAGTATACCACAACCGGATGAGATAGCAACACAGAGTAGAGCCAACCAGTACCAGTGTGTAAGCGAACTAATAAGTATAAAGATACCGTCCAGCATCAGTGCACTCAGGGCGACTCTACTGAAACTCCAGCGTTTCCTGAGAACGCCTGCCAGCAAGGAGAGCACAACGATGCCAATACTACTGAATGTATAGAACAGGCTGGCCTGAA
Source organism: Ktedonobacteria bacterium brp13 (assembly GCA_015099395.1). Taxonomy (GTDB): domain Bacteria; phylum Chloroflexota; class Ktedonobacteria; order Ktedonobacterales; family Ktedonobacteraceae; genus Dictyobacter. Next base: position 605,617 of record AP024096.1, read on the forward strand.
AGTCCGTGGCGTGAAAGCGATCCTTGGCAAAGAGAATCAGTTGAGTCATCGCAGTTGTGGCTACAAAGTTGACCAGCGCCATCATGAGCGAGATGTTGCGCAAGACAGGATGCCCCAGGACATAGCGTAACCCTTCGACAACGTCGGCCAGAATACGCTTGCGCTCACGTGTTTCATCCGCGGCACCATTGAAGCTGATCGTGACCAGTGCCAGACTGATGGCGGATAGTATAAATGAAAGAGCATCCAGTAACATCATTGCTGAGAGCGGCAACCTGATCACTAACACACCGGCCAGCGCTGGCCCCAGGATAGCTGCCGCTGAGTAACTGGCCTGGATACGTCCATTCGCCGTGACCAGATCGTCCTGACCAACCAGATTCGGGATGGCGGCAAATTCACCCGACTCAAAACAGATGTTCAGCGTCGCATTGATAAAACCAACACCATAGATCCACCAGACAGAGAGCCAACCAAGCATAGCAGCCAGGGGGATGGTCGCAATTACCAGGGCACGCAAAATATCTACAGAGATCATCAGCCGTTTACGATTGACACGATCCATGACAGCTCCCAACAACAGACCAAAGAGGAGATAGGGGAGCATATTCGCGGCCATTGAGATACCCAGATTGAGTGCGGATCCGGTCAGCTTATACACCAACAACGGCAAGGCGAAAAGAGTAATCGAACTACCAAGATTGGAGATCGTCTGACCAAACCAGTACTTCCAATAGTTACTGCTCAGTCTCCGATCTCCATGCTGTCCTTGCTGTATAGCCATATTATTACTATCCTCCTATGTAGATAGCTCTATGGGGTTTCAATTATCGCTGGCTCTATGGAGTTTCACTATGTGCGCTATCATCATCAACTGCATCCTCAGATGCAGGCGTTGCCGACGATACATGGGAACTTTGTAGATAAGAAGGAGAGAGAAAAAGTGCATTACAGAAACCATAGACCTCGCCGTTAGGATCTGGTGGCTCGGTCGCGAATTCGTACGTGAGTGCATAGAGGCGCTTTGAATATTCTTCAGCACGCTCTTTAGAGAGCCGCGCATGCGGGAAGCCGATGTTACACACATCTTTGGAGATGTCGGCAATAGTACCATGCTCAGTTAAGGTATCTGCCAGTTCATCACGTGCACTGATAAAATAGCTGAGCTCCCTTTCAGCCGCAGGTCCAACCTCCGGCGGAAAATCAAAGATAAAGAGGAGCGCGGTACGTGTATAATACTTCGCAACGATACCGTGAATCAGGCGGCGTGCACAGATCTGGGCCAGGCCAGCCGCCTCCAATACCTGGAGATGGTGACCTATCGTGCTGGCAGGGATCTTCAACCGCTCACCAAGCTGCTTGGCAGTTGAAGGCTCATGCTTGATGATCTGCAATATCAGGGAACGCGTGGCATCTCCGATGGCTTTAAATTGCTGCGCGCTACTGACACGTAACATCGGAGGTAACTCTGGCAAGGAGACAGGGACACTATCAGGCAAGATCGGCACTCTATCAACTTCTGCCGACCTCTGCTCTGCATGCTCTTCTTCTGACATACACGGTACTCCTGTTATTCGATAATTCGCTATCGTGCGACAAAAACAGTACGTGGGATAATATTAACCTGTTCTACACATAAAGTCAAGTGCATAGTGAGATACGTTCCATTTCAATCATCCCATAAATTATTATCGTACGATTAAAACAGTACGTATGACAATAATAGTGTGTTCTCTCTATAAAGATAATCTATGAGTAAAGTGCAAACTGATAAATCTTGCTGTGAGATCCACCCTATTTACTAACGTAGTATTTAATAGATACTATCGATGATCTTAATGGTTGGCCGTTACATACATGGTAGTAACTATCTCTATACATCAGTATAGAGGCAATCGACACTTTTTGATGAGTAGCTATCTACTATTTGGTACTCTCGCTCATCTTTTCTAATCTCCTCGTACTTCTTAAGGAGGATGAAATGCCCAGGAAATCCCGACGCATAATTGTATCAACACTGTCCTTACTGTGTATCCTGGCCGTTATGCTCGCAGCTTGCGGACCTACCGGAACAGGTTCAACGTCAAACGGCACGCCAACGAGCACCGGCAAACCAGTGCAAGGTGGCACGTGGGTTGATGCCATCTATGAAGATCCCAACTCTCTGATCCCGAACGGTTCAGTTGAAACCTTCGCTTATCTTGTAGATCAAGCTATCTGGGCCCCACTCTTCACTGGTACACCTTCAGGTGCAATCACACCTGGGCTCGCCTCCGAAGTTCCGACACTGCAAAATGGCGATATCTCGACTGATCAAAAATCGATCACCATCAAATTACGTCCTAATCTGAAATGGTCCGATGGGCAGCCGCTAACTGCCAAAGATATTGACTTTACCTGGAAGCTCTGGGTTAATCCGGCTTTTGGTGCGCAGAACTCGGTCGGTTATCCACTGATCAAATCAACAGATATTACACATAATAATCAGTGGATTACCTTCCACCTGGCATCCCCATTCGAGCCTTTCCTGGCACAATGGACTGATGGCTTGCTAGCTCCTATGCCTGAGCATATCTTCGGGAGCATGAAACCAGGCGACATTCTGAAGTCGAAACTGAACCTGGATCCTACGGTGAGCAGCGGACCTTTCACGATGTCAGAGAGCAAACCAGGTACATCGTATACGGTTGTCCGCAACCCGAACTACTACCAGGCGGCACAGGGTCTGCCTCATCTAGATAAGATCGTCTTCAGTTATGTTAGTGACCAGGATACCATCCTCAAAGATGTTCAGGCTGGTAGTGTCAACTCCTCCTGGTTCCTTGATGTGACAAAGACATCCAGCTACAAAGCTCTGAGCAATTACTCGGTGGTGACAGCCCCTTCGGCTGCCAACTTCGAAGCCCTCTCCTTCAACTTGCATAATCCCGTTTTGCAAGATGTCAACATCCGCAAAGCGATCGCGATGGCCATTGATCATCAGACACTGATTACAACCGCTCGTCATGGTGAGGCAACTGCGCTCTGTACTGATCATCCGAGTGCCTTTAATCCTGGCTATCAGGCTAACGCACCCTGCCCAGCCTACGATCCCGCTGGCGCTAAAAAGCTACTGGAGCAGGATGGTTACAAGCTCGATGCGAATGGCATCTACGCCAAAAATGGTAAAGAGCTGAGCTTTAACTATTCAACCACCTCGAACAATCCATGGCGTGCAGAGGACGAGGTTATCCTGCAACAGGACTTTAAGGCTATCGGTATTCAGATCAAGATTTCGAACTATCCTGGCAGTACCTTCTTTGGTACGTTCTTGCCACAGGGCAAATCTAATTACGATCTGGGCGAGTTCGAAAATTCTTTCACCTATGATGCAGATGACGCCACATTGGGAGCTTGCAGTCAGATCCCGACAGCCGCCAATAACTACTCTGGTCAGAACTTCTCGTTCTACTGCAACAGACAATTGGATCAACTGTACACGCAGGAGCAAGGTTCCTTCGATGCAGCTACACGTCAGCAAGCGTTCAATCAGATCCATCAGATCTATCTGACACAGTTCCCGTTCGTTTTTCTGTACGCGCCAGTTGATATCGCAGTCGTTAAGAGCACAGGCCATAACTACAATATCGGTTCTGAGGGCTCTTCAGAGACTGTCAATGTCATGAACTGGTGGTGCACGGCCGGCAAGTGTTAACAGGTAAAGCGCAAACATCACTGTCAATGAATAGCGTACTGCCTGTATAGGCTGGTTCGCTTATCCCACAGTATGTTGTAAAGCCTCTGGAGGAGTACCCCAAACTCCCCCAGAGGCTTGCTTCTCTAAAAGAGCCTGCTATACTATACTCTAGCTGTTCCGTCCCCCCACTTACCTACCATTGATTAACTGTATGTTTTACACAGGGAGGACCGCTGATGGGAAGATATATCATCAGACGAGTAATACAAGCCATCCCGTTGCTGTTCCTGGTCTCGATCGCGATGTTCGGATTGATTCATCTGATGCCTGGTGGACCGGTCGGGGTTTTCCTCAATCCACATCTGAGCGCGGAAGGGCGAGCTGCAATTAATGCACGCTTTGGCTTAAACCAGCCGCTGCCGGTACAGTACGTAAAATGGCTGTTGAATGCATTCCAGGGAGACTTCGGTTTCTCATTCGTTACCAACCAATCGGTTACCGAGGTGTTAGGTGAACACTTTCCACCTACCCTTGAGCTCTTCTCGAGTGCCCTGCTCCTGGCGTTGATCGTTGCTGTCTTTTTAGGCACCATCTCAGGAGTTCGTCAGGGCAGCGCTTTAGACTACTCGGTCACGACGCTCTCGTATTTCGGTATCTCAATGCCAATCTTCTTTCTTGGGCTGCTGGCACAAGAATTCTTTGGCATCTGGCTGCGTGCGCTCCCGATCTCCGGGCAAAGCACACCTGGTATCGTCTTTGATCCATTCAATGCGGCCTGGGATCAGTTTAATCATCTGATTCTACCAACGCTTATCCTCTCTATCACATTCATTGCTGGCTGGAGCCGCTATATGCGTTCCAGTATGATAGAAGTCAGGAAACAAGACTACATTCGTACAGCACGCGCCAAGGGTGCAAGCACCTCTTCGGTGCTTATTCACCATGCCCTACGCAATGCGCTCATTCCGCTGATTACCGTTGTCGCTATCGACTTCGGCAGTATCGCGGGTGGTGCCGCGATCACTGAAACAGTCTTCGCGTGGCCTGGTATGGGGCAACTCTTCATTGCCTCATTGGAGGCCAGGGATTATCCTGTCTTGCTCTCGATGCTCATCCTGGGTGCTGTCTTCGTCATTATTGCGAATTTGCTCGCCGATATTCTGTACGCCGTCATAGATCCGCGTATTCGCTACTCATAAAGGAGATGTTGTATGGATTCATCGGAGCAATTAAACACGACAATTTTTGATGATGAAGAACCGATTATTGAGCTTACGCCCGCTCTAGTCCAGAAACGTCGTAGCCAGGGACGCATCATCTTCGATCGCTTCCTCTCGAATCGCACTGCTATGGTTGGCGCTATCTTCTTGATCCTGATGATTTTGATATGCTTTCTTGGTCCAACCATTACAGGCCACAACAATCCCGATTTCCTGCATCTGGCCGATGGTGGTGGCACCTTCTCTCCTCCTTCCTTAAGATTCCCACTGGGAACCGACGATGTTGGACGTGACCAATTCGCACGCGCGATGGATGGCGGTCAGGTCTCGTTGATCATTGGGCTCGGTTCGATGGCCATCTCGATCGTGCTAGGCGTAGCTATCGGTGCACTCGCTGGCTACTTTGGTGGCATCATCGATAATATTCTCATGCGCCTGACCGACGTTGTCCTCTCTGTGCCGCTCTACCTGCTCCTCTTCGTCTTATCAACGGCCCTCACCGATCACTCGCCCAGAAGCGTGATTCTACTGATCTCCATCTTTGGCTGGACGACGATGGCGCGCCTGGTGCGTAGTGAGTTCATCGCGCAGAAGGAGCGTGAATATGTGATGGCGGCACGCACGATCGGTGCAAAGAATTTTCGCTTGATGTTCAGGCACATCTTACCGAATGCGGCTGGCCCTATCATTGTAAATGCAACCTTACTGATCGGTAACAATATCATCCTGGAATCTGTGCTCAGTTTCTTTGGCTTTGGTATTCAACCACCATATGCAACCTGGGGTAATATGATCGCCTATGGACAGGGATTTATGGATACAGATCCCTTGCTGGTGATTATTCCTGGCTTACTCATTTTCTTGACGGTGCTCAGCTTTAATCTGGTCGGCGATGGTTTGCGTGATGCGCTTGATCCCTATATGACCGAGCGGTAGCTTGAACAGTGAAGGAGTATATACGTTGAATGAAAATCTTTTAGAAGTTCAAGATCTCAAGGTCTACTTTAAAGTACGCGCAGGTCATGTACACGCGGTCGATGGCGTTACCTTTGCTGTGAAGCCAGGCGAGAAGGTTGCGATTGTCGGTGAGAGCGGCTGTGGCAAGAGTGTTACGGCCCTCTCGATTATGCGTCTGGTTGCGCAACCTCCTGGCGTCTATGCCGGCGGCAACATCTTCTTCGAGAATGAAGATCTCCTGACCCTGTCGGAACGCCGTATGCAGAAGATTCGTGGTGGTCAGATCGGCATCATCTTCCAGGACCCTATGTCCTGCCTCAATCCGACGATGACTGTTGGCGACCAGATCGCCGAGGGTCTGCGCATCCATCGTAAGATCGATAAGAAAGAGGCTCGTGCACGTGCAACGACGCTGCTGGAGGAGGTTGGTATCCCGGCAGCGAAAGAGCGCTACGATTCCTATCCCCACCAGTTCAGTGGTGGTATGCGGCAACGTGTAATGATCGCGGTCGCGCTGGCCTGTAACCCCAAGCTGCTGATCGCTGACGAACCGACAACGGCTCTTGATGTGACGGTGCAGGCTCAGATTCTGGAACAGATCAGTAGCATCTGTAAGGAGTTTGGGACCGCGCTAATCTTGATTACGCACGATCTGGGTGTCGTTGCAGGCCTCTCGGACCGCGTTATTGTGATGTATGCAGGCAAGGTCATCGAAGAGGGAGAGACGAATGAGATCTTCAGCAATCCGCGCCATCCTTACACGCTCGGTCTGCTAAACTCGGTACCACGTCTGAACGAAGAGCGGCAGTCAGAGCTGAATACGATCGAGGGTGCACCACCTGATCTGGTCAAACCACCGACCGGTTGTCCTTTTATGGCTCGTTGCTATTTCGCGAAAAAGATCTGTAATGAGATGCCGTCATTTGATCCGGTCGAGGGTCAGCCGACCCATCGTAAAGCTTGCTGGGTAGATGTCACTGATCCAAACGTACAGGCGTACGCTGAACGCCGCCGACAAGCCCGGCGCGCAGCACAGGTTGAAGCTATCGACGAAGCCGCCAACGTCCTGCAAGGAGAATAGTATGGCCGAAACTGTAAATGCGACACCTACGGCGGTCGCCAAAAATACATTGCTTGATGTGCGCAACTTAAAGATGTATTTCCCCCTCACCCAGGGCATCATCTTCCAACATGTGGTTGGTCAGGTACGCGCAGTCGATGGCATCAGCTTTAGCATTGAGCGCGGCAAGACGCTAGGCCTCGTCGGCGAGAGCGGCTCTGGCAAAACAACCATTGGACGTACGCTCATCCGGCTCTATAAACCAACCGAGGGCGAGATCCTCTTTCATGATCAGGATCTCTCCAAACTGGGTGGCGAAGACCTGCGCCAGTTACGTCGCCAGATTCAGATGGTCTTTCAAGATCCCTATGCATCGCTCAACCCACGCTTCACCATTGGCTCACAGATCGCCGAACCGATGGCGATCTACAAGACCGGCAATAGCAAGCAGATCCGCGAACGTACTGAAGAGCTACTGAGCGTCGTCGGTCTGCGTCCTGAATTCATCGATCGCTATCCGCACGAATTCAGTGGTGGACAGCGACAGCGTATCGTCGTCGCCCGTGCACTCTCTATCAACCCGGAACTGGTGATCGCCGACGAACCCGTCTCCGCACTCGACGTTTCCATCCGTGCCCAGGTCCTGAATCTACTGCAGCGGCTTCAGAAACAATTCAACCTGACCTATCTCTTCGTCTCGCACGACCTGAGCGTTGTACGGCACGTCGCCGACCGCATCGCCGTCATGTACCTGGGCAAGATCGTCGAGATAGCCGACCGAGACGAGCTCTACAAAAACCCGCAACATCCCTACACCAGAGCCCTGCTCTCAGCCGTCCCGATCCCCGATCCCAAGATCGAGCGCCAGCGCAAACGCATCATTCTCTCGGGTGACCTGCCCAGCCCCATCAACATCCCAAAGGGTTGCCGCTTCCACACCCGCTGCCCCATGGCGCAACAAATCTGTCAGGAGATCGAACCTGCTTTCGAAGCCAAAGTCGGACACGAACACTTCGCCGCCTGCCATTTCTCCGACAAAGTCACCACCAGCATGTAAAGCATGTAACAGGCACGCGAAAAAACAAGAGCCAATCCCTCCTCTCGCGAGGAGGGAAGACGCTTTAGCAACATTACCTGCACAGCTCCCCATACCTCCAGTATAGTTAAAGTTCACCATCGCCAGTAAAGTCGCTAAAACCCCTGCCTCCCTCTTTGAGGACTCTGTTGGCGAATGACACAAAGGATAGAATTGAGCTCAAAGACTTGGAAGAGACACCACTTGATTTGAGCTCAAGCCTCCGAGTGAACTCCGTTGAATTTCACTCCCAATGTCATTCGCCAACAGAGTCTTTGAGGGGGGATGTCGCCGCAGCGACAGGGAGGAGTAGATTCTCGAACTACGCTATTAACCTCGATTACATACTATCTTCACTCTTATCTTTATAATCTACAATCGAAGATTACAGGTATTTTCCAACGTTTTACTCCCTCTTGCCGCTAAGCGCGGCTGTCCTCCCTCGCAGAGGCTCACCAGTGTAGGTTTTTTGGGGAATAGGCAATGAAACCGCCTCTCAGGCCGGTGGAGGCAGGTGGAATGCCATGACGAAAGCACCCCGTCGCCTGTCAATAAAGTTCACTATCGCCTATAAAGATGCTAAAATCCCTTGTCCCTCTCTTTGAGGGGGGAGATAGCTTTAGCTATCGGGGGGAGTAAATCCTCGAATTCCGTTGTAATCTCTCATTAAACGCTCTTTATCACTCTTGCCTTCATCGTCTGTTATCCTCGATGACGAAATCCACGTCCGGAAGAAAGAGCTGGCGTAGAATAGTCATCGAGAGCATAAGGCGAGGATGGCTCCCCCCGATAGCTGCGGCTATCTTCCCTCTCAGAGAGGGGGACAAGTTTTTGGGTATTTTTCAGTCGATAATGGTATATACAGTTAATCTATGTGATATGTGTAGTAATGGATAGTAATATGTACTTCCTTCTTTGAGGATCACCTGGATAGGCAAAAAAACCTACACTGGTGAGCCTCGCAGAGGGAGGCCGGGCTTCATTCCACCGTGCTACGCCGTTCAAAGAGCGTCCTCAAGCCTGGCAGTGATAGGGATACGATCAGCGTTGCCAGATACAGCATCCCCTCCGCTAAAAATGGCAGTCCCGGTGTCCTCAGATACAGCAGACCAGAGCCAACCGAGCCTAACAGACTTCCAGCCGTACCGGCAGCATTGTACGTTGCCTGAACCTTCCCTTTCTGGTCAGGGGGCATCACATCAGCCAGGAAACCATCAACACCTGCACCAACGATGGCTAAGGATGATCCTTCCAATATGGAGATCATGATAATCCAGAGTGGGTTGAGCGGCAGGTAATAGAGCGTGAAGGTTATCGAGCAGAGCAGCAGCCCAACAATGATTGGTCGATAGCGTCCAAAGCGATCCGACAATCGTCCAGCAAAAGGCGCAAGAAAGATAATAGGTAAGGCAAAGGTCGTATAGGAGATGCCGATCATCGTCAGCGATGCACCGCGATCCAGCATATAGAGACTCCAGATCGATGCCGCCACACCATTAGCGATATAGAGCAAAAACTTGAATAGATAGGCAATGTTCAATGAATGAGTGAAGAGTCCTTGTAGCGCACTCCCGCGCAGCGTAATGACCGAGGTAGTCGCCACCTTTGTAGCGTAATCGCCCTGCTGACTATTCATATTTGGCAACAGGATCAATGTGACGATCACCCCAATCCCCAACGGAATGGCAGCCAACAGAAACGATAATGTATAGCCAGTACGGCTGGCAAGGAACGCACCAACGGCAGGACCGATCAAAATACCACCGGTCTGCGCGGCACTGATCAGGCCGAGCGCCTCGCCCTGCCGTGTCCGTGGCGCAATCGTGTTCATCAGCGCGCGCGCTGGCGGTAGCACACCAGCGGCGGCGACCCCTTCGATAGCGCGTAAAGCAATCAGGAACCACGGGTTCTGCGCGTAGATATACGCCATCGTCGTGAGCGTATGAATGAGCAGTCCGACCGCCAGGATCGTGCGATAACTAAAGCGGTCGGTTGCCCAGCCGATCAGAGGAGTCGCGAGAAAGCCAGCCAGCAGGAAAGACGAAGCCATCGCACTGATCTCCACGCTCGACGCCCCTATCTCACGACCATACAGAGCACGCAAGGGCATCACAAAACCAAGACCTAAATAAGAGATCGCCACGATAAAAATAAGTGAAATCGTCACTGGCGTATAAAGTGTCGCAGTTGGCCCATTTCTCAGTCTTCTCACAAACCTCAAACCTTCCTTTTTAACCGCTGACAAAATATTATTCAGTTGCTATACTTATAAATACAACCATACACGGACTATCGAAAAACTCGAATAGACAGCACAGGCGCAGCCAAATGAACCCGAGACGACACCATGAGAACAACACCTGCCATTTTTAGCAGACGCAAAAAACGCATACAGAGTATGAAGAAGACCGTCATAGTCAATGGTCAGTTAGTGCATTACTACTGTACAGGACAGGGTGAAGCAGTTATTTTGATTCACGGTCTCTGCGGTTCTTCGCTCTGGTGGGATAGAAATGTCGCGACTATAGCTGAGCACTATCAAGTATATATGATCGACCTGCCCGGTTTTGGCAATATGCGTCATGCGCGCAAACAATTCACTATCCACAACTGTAGCGCATACATACATGCCTGGATGCAAGCCATCGGACTCGCAGCAGCGCATCTCGTCGGACATTCGATGGGTGGCTATATCTGTATGACGTTAGCATTGCAGCATCCTGAACAAGTAAGAAGTCTGGTGCTGATCGACACGATCGGTATCCCGCTGCACCGCAGCGTCATACAGATGCTATGGCCCTTAGTCAAAGACGCAGTGAGAACCGCGCCAACCTTCTGGCCCATCCTCTGCTATGATGCACTGCGCGCCGGCCCAATCACGCTATGGCGGGCAGCACAAGAGATCGTTGCACTCGACGCCACCACAACCATCACCTCCATCAAGACCTCGCTCCTATTACTATGGGGAAAGAATGATAACCTCGTTCCATTAACGAGTGGAGAGAAGATCCATACCATGATCGAGGGAGCATCCCTCGTAATCTTGCCCAAAGCCAATCACATCAGCATGTACGAAGAAGCACAGACCTTTAACGAAGAACTGCTCTCGTTCCTACGCAAAGCATAGCAACGCAAATGAGCATTTCATCTTGGCATATCTCCCAATAACTGCTATACTCCTCAATGTCTATTGTAAAAGAAAAAGAGTTTTATATGAGTGAAATTCGAAGGAGCGTGATATGGAGGATGAGGATCAGATCATTACTCAACAACCACAACATAGTTCCCCATTTGATGCCATTCGGCAAGTAGATGAGCATGGGCATGAATACTGGAGCGCACGAAAACTCTCAAAAATTCTCACCTATGATGATTATCGCAATTTTCAAAAGGTGATGAGCAAGGCAATCAGATCGTGTGAAAGCGCAGGAGAAGAGGCTTCAGATCATTTCGTTGAAGTCACCAACATGATCACTGTTGGGAAGGGAGCCAAACGTCCACGTACAGATTTCCATCTTACCAGGCATGCTTGTTACTTAGTTGTTGAGAATGCCGATCCTGAAAAACCAGTTGTTGCTTTAGGTCAGGCATATTTTGCCTATCAGACACGAAGACAAGAACTTTCAGATGAAGATGCATTGGCCGGACTCACCGAAGATCAGCGGCGCCTCCTCATTCGTGGTCAACTATCTCTTCATAATCGTCAGTTAGCGGAGACAGCGCATAGTGCTGGTGTCGTTACATCGAGGGATTTTGCGATCTTTCAAGATTTCGGCTACAAGGGGCTCTATGGAGGTCTTTCTGCTCAAGATATTCACTCCCGAAAAGTACTTCACAAAGGACAAAAAATCCTTGACCATATGGGAAGCACTGAATTAGCTGCCAACCTCTTCCGTTCTACACAGGCAGAAGAACAGATACGTCTTCAGAAGATCCAAGAAAAAGAACAGGCCAATATAGTCCACCACCATGTAGGGGAAAAAGTTCGACAGACTATTCAGGAATTGGGAGGTACGATGCCAGAGAATCTCCCAACTCCCAAGAAGAGTATCCAACAACTTCAACGGGAAGAGCAAAAACGTTTAAAACAAGGAACGCAAGAATCCTTATTTCCCTTAGATGAGTTATCTCAGGAATGAGTTTACAAACTCGAAAGGAAGTAACACTATCAGAAGACTATCAAGTCAGTTACATTGAGGCTCTTCAGGAATATCAAGCGGAAGGCCGGGGGAGAGGACCTTCGCCTGAAGAGGTAGCGACCGACTTTGGCAACTTCGTGCAACACCTGCGCGATCAAGCTGATAAGAACAGGATCAAGCCTGGACACGTTCCCTCTTCAGAGTTCTGGCTCATCGATGACAACGACTATATCGGAAGGATTTTCTTACGCTCTACATTAAACGAAACACTGCTGCAAAAAGGTGGACATATGGGATACACCATTCGCCCATCACGCCGAAAGCAGGGCTATGGAAAGCTCATCCTCAAGTATGGTCTTGAGCACGCGAAAGCTTGCGGTTTTGAGCGCGTCCTTTTGACGTGCGACGAGGACAATACTAGCTCGCGAGCCATCATCGAATCCAATGGAGGAGCTTTAGAGAATATCATTCAGGTCGCAGGATGGCCTGCGATGGTGTACCGCTACTGGATTCAATTGTAGGCGACCAGGATGGAGATGAGACCTCCCTTTTCACCGATGTTATGAAAGCTGTCCGCTTGTTGTGTTTTCAACAGCTTCTCTGTATCCTAAGCCTCCCTCTCCTACCTGGGTAAAGTTGAGCGATGTGTTGACCTACCAAAAAAGGCGGGCACATGCAGTAGCAGCAACACTGGTAAGGCCACGTCAGCAATGAGACTATAGATCAAAGTTTTGGTGCTGTAGTGGGCAATAGCAAACGTGTAGGTCAGGTTCGCGAGCATGGGAACCCAGCAGGCCCACCAGGCCCAGCGCATACGTCGTCGAAAGGGGATTACGACAATGATGAGAAAAAGCAGTCCAAAGACGAGTTCATGAACGGCGTATGTTACCTCTAACAGGGTCACGTAGCGCGTGATCTGAGGCGATGCCTGCTGAGCACTGACCCAACTCATACCGGTAATGGCATGGAAGGCATCCAGATGGTCCGAGGGAAGACCCGCTCCGGCGTCGGCTACAAGGTCGGAGACTGGTGCAAAGAGAAAGAATGCTCCGAGCAGCAGGAGAAGTATCCAGGCTACCAACAAGTAACCAGGCTGTTTAGGAGTAATGGAGTTCTGGGTCATCTGCTCTGAAGATGCGTGGTGAGCCATATCTTCAGCTGCACTCTTATCTGATCCATGCTTCATAACGATTCCTTTCTAAATCAGCACAACGGCGATAAGATAGAGAATATAGATGCCAACGAGCAAGCCGCCCATCACACGAGGGATCTTCCCATACCAGATGAACGCCAAAAGGAACAGGTGCACAACGACCATCATTGGTAAGGCGATCAGGGTCACATGGGAGTCCACTGGAAGAGCGTGAATAGTGGCGGCCAGTCCAAGCGTGACGAGGAGATTGTAGGCAAAAGAACCAAGGATACCACCCACCAGAATATCAGAGCGTCTCTTACGGGCCGCACTCACACCCAGAGCAATCATCTCAGCTCCAGTACCTAGCGAGACTACTGTTGCCCCAACCGCTCCCTGACCGAGCCCAATACTGCCTGCCAGGCGCAACGCACCTTCCACAATAGCCGGCCCTCCCACAGCCATTGCAGCCAGGCCACCAAAGGTTAACAACACAACTTTCCAATGCAAATGCGGACGCTGACCACTATCATCATCGTCATCGTCATCGTCATCTCTCTCAGCCTCGGCCATACGCTTTACCGCAACCCGATCTGTTCGGAACAAGAAGAAGGTATAGCCGACAAATACCACCAGTAAGAGTACCCCTTCAAGTTGTGTGACGATCCCCAGCAGGAGCAACACGACCGGTAAAATAGAGACCAGAGTCGCAACGATAGCCTGTCGTCGCACGCTCCGGTCGATGACCATAGGAAAGATGAGGGCGGAGAGTCCCAACGCCGCCGTGACGATAGTCACATTGGTACCAACAACATTGCCCACAGCAAGAGTAGGAGCGCCACGCGCCGAAGCAATAGCAGCGGTAAGCATCTCCTCCGGCTCCAGTCCAGCCAGAAGTACCCCTACAACAAGAGCACTCACACCCAGCGCACGCGCCAGATCCCCTGCCCCATCAAGAAACCAATCAGCACCAACGACGAGTAGACCCATCCCGAGCAGCAGCAGCACAAATGCGAAGAGCAGTGGGAACATCCCCTGTCCTTTCTCAAAACATCAACCTGTCAATCTGATCCATCCCTCAATTGTACCTCATCAGCGTTTTTCCCTACAATCTTTCTTCCCTGAGGAGAAACGTTTTTTGAATATATAAAAAGATTTTGGAGCATCAAGTATAATAAGAAGTAGCAACATATACTATGCAAAACTCTTACATAGCAGCGCAGGGAGCTTGAAGCTGCGTCGCATGTACGCAGTCAGTACATAGGAATAGAGAAATGAGAATATATCATGATGCAAAGAATGCAACATTGGCACGAAATTGCGGTAGAATTTATGCATGTCACGGATGCACGGGGATGCAATATCGATCCAGGCATCTTTGAGACGGTTGTGGCATTGAACGCCCTTGGTATCCATACATCCGCATCTTGTGAAGGGCATCTCGATCACGGTATCGCCGCCCCCTGGATCGATATTGAAAACTTGCAAGCGTATCCTTTTGCCAGAATGGCCAATCAAAACATGTATCAATCACAGCAGGGGCCGCTCCTGGTACGTAAGGCGGTTCTAGCAGAAGCTGAGCAGAAACGCTTGACGGCAAAACGTCTCCATACACTAGAAAGACAAAAACTGGTACCCTATCTGGATCGCTTCTATGCGCGCAGAAGTACCAGCTATGAAGATCGTCTGACTATTAATCAGGCAGAATGGTGCGGCACGCTGCGCCTTGAAAGTCAGGGAGCCGATTGCCAGGATGTCCTTACTGAAGAGGAGCGCAGTCAAAAGCTTGTAGATTACCAACGAGAGATGCACATGTTTCAGCTCTTCCTCCAGGGAGAGTACTTCAAAGAAAAGCACATACCGTTGAACACTCAATAACAGCAAGGACCTTGACAGCAGCAGAAATATCAGCTATTATCTGAGCATGTACTCAGATAAAGAAGCACTACAGACAGAGCCAGGCAAGAATCTCACCGCGATTGATCCAGAGGCTGTAAAGGAATTACAAGCAACGGCTCCGGCAGACGAGTTAATCACCGTCCTTGCGGAGATGTTTCATGTGCTGGGCGACCCCACACGCTTGAAGATCCTCTACCTCTTGCGCAGGCACCAGTGTTGTGTGAGAGATCTTGCCATCCTTGTTGGCGTTTCCGAGTCTGCCATCTCGCATCAACTCCGCTTGCTGAAGGATCGCCACCTGGTCAAGTCTCGGCGTGAAGGAACCATCATCTACTACGCTCTCAGCGACCACCATCTCGGTCCCCTCTTTCAAGAGGCAGAGTACCACGCAGACCATGTGTATCATGATCTGCCCGATCATCCTTATCCGTAGCAAAGAAATATTTCTAGACTCGCAGCCATTTTACTTTTACATATATATCTGAATGATTGATCAAGTACACATATAACGATCCGTTTATTACGACACAAGAAGGGGAGACCAATGCATCCATCTTCGCTCTTACTTTTATTGGGGGCAGCCGCAGTGGTTGCCATCCTACACGCAATCTTGCCCGATCACTGGGTACCTCTGGCAGTTGTCGCACGAACTCAGCGCTGGAGCCTGCTGCGCGTAGGACGTGTCACCTTTCTGGCATCTCTTGGGCATGTTATCACGTCGCTTGTGCTCGCTGGCATCATCGCAATCATCGGCCTACAGTTTCAGAAAGAGTTTGAAACGCAACAAGGGCATATTGTCGGCGCTGTGCTTGTGCTCACCGGTATCATCTTTCTCATCTGGGGGCTGCTTGGTAATGGAGCCCATGGGCATCATCATGGAGAAGGTCATACTCATACTCATGGATTTGAGGATGGTCACGAACATACACACGACCATGACCACGAACATACTCACGACCATGATCACACACATACTCACGATCACCCTCACGACCATGATCACACACATACTCACGATCACCCTTCCATAAAGGAGCGCTCCATAGCAAGACGGCTGGCGGCCATTGCTATACCCTTTGGAGTTGCAGCATCGCCTGATCTCACCATTCTGCCTGTTGCGTTAGCTGCCAGTGCTGTGGGAACGGGAGCCATCGTTAGCGTCCTGGGCATATTTACTGCATTCACCATCGTCACCTTCATCGGCCTGACCATCATTGCCACGCTAGCTGGCTATCAAATCAAAGGGGAATGGCTGGAGAACAACGCCAACACGATCACAGCGCTCGTCCTTATCGCGATTGGCATTGTCGCCTTTATAGGTCTCTAAACACATAGAGAACATAGGCATAACGCTACATCTCATCAAGGGTGAGATCAACAACTTTAGCACGGAACACGGGGGCGAGGAGGGCGAGGCGTCAGCGCCAGACAGCATGCAGCCAGCAGAAAGGCACCCACGCAGAACCAGAAGGATATCGTGTAGGTGTGCAGAGCATTATAGATCCACCCTGCAGCCAGAGCCCCCATTCCAGAGCTGAATGCAACGACAATACCTTGCCAGGCAAGAATGAATCCATAGGAACGACGGCCCATATGCTCTGCCATGACAGCGGCACGCAGTGGCGGAATCGTGCCATACGCAGCCCCATAGAACACCACATACACGATGAGCCAACCGAGCGAAGGGGCAATAATCAAGCAGATAAGGCCGACGGCCTGCGCGAGAATACTTCCACACAATATTTTCTGTGGAGAGATCCGTTCGCTGAGCAGGTTACACGCCACCCGGCCAGGAAGACTCGCAAACCCCAGGGCACCAGCCACAATCGTTGCCATAACGGGATCATAGCCACATACAATCAATGCCGAAATCTGATAAACCAGAACAATCGTGCTGCCGAACATGGTCAACGAGATCGCCAGAGTGAGAAGCCAAAATGCAGGAAGATGGAACGCTTCCTGCCGCGTCATGCCAGGGAGGTGTCCAGAGATTGAAAGTGTGGCTCCATCAGGAGCAAGCCCCAGGTCCTCCGGATGCCGTCGGAGAAAGAGTCCATGCAAAGGCATCGCGACCATGAGCTGT
The DNA here is from genome assembly GCA_015099395.1 of Ktedonobacteria bacterium brp13. Lineage (GTDB taxonomy): Bacteria > Chloroflexota > Ktedonobacteria > Ktedonobacterales > Ktedonobacteraceae > Dictyobacter. The sequence continues at coordinate 622,858 of AP024096.1, forward strand.
ACTCCCCCCACTATGAGCAGCATACTGCGCCAGCCAAAATGCATAACCATCCAACCTTCACTGGGAATAAAAAGAGGCGAGGCCAACCCACCAACAAGCGTGAGGATGGCAAGTGCCGTGCCCCGTTTCTGCTCAAACCAGTTCGTCATAACCGTAAACGACACGGGATAGAAGGTGAGTGCCATCGCTAGTCCAAGGCCAAGCGACCACCAGAGATAGAAGATGAACATAGTATGCACCTGGGAGATGCCAATCAACGAGATGCCACCCAGGAATGAACCAATGGTCATCAGAAAACGCGCTCCCCAGCGATCCACGAGATGTCCAATCGGGACCCCAAATATACCTGCAATGACAAGGCTCAGCGCATAGGCATTTGCAAGATGGGTCTGGCTCCATCCCAATGTCTGACTCATGGGAAGTACCAGAACCCCAAAGAGGTATTGGGTGGTTCCTGTTGAAATAATGGTCGTGAGACCTAAAATCACCATTAATACCCATCCATAATAGAATACTTTTTTTCTGCATATATCCCCAATCAACCTTCCCATAACACCTCGTTATTATCCACACACCTGGCCGTGTCCCTGTAAGCAGAGAACCCAGATGGCGAATCCAGGCAGGAAATAGACATTCAAAGGTAAAAAAATCTCAAAGAGCATTTTTTAACATAAAATATATATTTTTGTTTTATACACTCTATAGTATAAGAATAAAATATACAATGTCAAGATTTATCTTATCTTTTTTAATTATATAAAGCTAAATAATGACGATCGTAGAGATGTACATGCGTTAACGAAAACAACTACAGGAGCTATCTTTTTTTCTTTGCTATGGTATAATTTACATCAAATGGTTGAATTAAAATATTTGATATAAACTACATCTAATGTGCAGGTGGTTCACCGGTTCTATACGAGCAGTCATCATGTGTCTATTCGTAAAAGGGGTTCTCTCACGCTTCATTTGAAGCGTATCTGTCCGTTGTGGTGAGTGAGAGCAAGAGCAGAAAGGTGATAACGATGCCATCTTTGAGAAGTCTCATACCAATTCGACAGCGAAACAGTGCTGGTTTTGCTGCGACAACCACGCATCTTGCGCACACTGGAGAACAAGGCCCTGTATTTCGCATTGAGGATGTCTCTGCCTCACACAATGGTGTTCCGATAGTAGCGCATGTGAACGCAACCATTGCTTCCGGTCATGTAACCACCTTTATCGGCCCTTCAGGAGGAGGAAAAACAACATTTTTACGTCTCTTGTGCCGCATGGAAGACCCCTCTTTTGCCTTACATACGACTGGTCGTATCCTGCTCAATGGGGAGAACATTCTCACTTTTCCTTCTCGAAGTTTATCTATGACGTCCTTGCGTCAGCAGATGAAATGTGTCTACCAGACTCCACAGCTTTTTCCTTCTTCTATTTTTGAAAATATCGCGTATAGTGTTCGTATGCAGGGCCATCAGAGCCATGGACACAAAACTGAAATTGAGAAGCGTGTGATCCAATCGTTGCGCGACGTGGGCCTATGGAACGATATCAAAGACTGCCTGCAACAATCTGCATCTGTCCTGCCTTATACACAACAATGGCGTCTTTGTCTTGCCCGTGCGTTGGTACTTGAGCCAGAAATATTGCTTCTAGACGTTCCTGGTTCCTTCCAGGATCAAGAAACGGTAGAACTGCTTGCAACACTTCTTGACGGCTTAAGAAACCAGGGACGCACAATTATTCTTGCTACTTCAGCGATGGATTTTGCCAGTCGAGTTTCACAAACGATCGGTTTTTTTCTCGATGGAGCATTGATTGAATATGCTCCTGTGCATCAAGTCTTGACAGATCCGTCCAACTGGCATACAAGGCTATTTCTCCGTGATCGTGCCTTGAGACGATTGTAGATCTGTAAATCACAGTAATGAATGTATTATACATATATATATCTATCACCTGAAAACTTGACAAAAACTCGTCCCCCTCTTTGAGGGGGGAGATAGCCGCAGCTATCGGGGGGAGTCATCCTCCACTACTGCTCTCGATGATCATTCTACGCCAGCCATCTCTCGTTCGGGCGTAGATTTCGTCATTGAGGAGAACAGACAATGAAGGCAAGTGCGCTAAATAGCGTTTAATTCGAGATTATAACGTTATTCGAGCATTTACTCCCCCCGATAGCTAAAGCTATCTCCCCCCTCAAAGAGGGGGACAAGGACTTAAGTGCACTATACAGGCAATAGTGAACGCTATTGACAGGCGACGGGGTGCATTCGTCATGGCATCCCACCTGTCTCCATCGGCCTGAGATGGGGTTTCATGGTATATCCCGTAAAAAAACTACACAGGTGAGCCTCAGAGAGGGGAACGAGGACTAATTACCTGTATCTCACTTAAAAATATTTAACACACGATTACAGGTGTTTTTTGGGCTTTCTATTCCCCCTTGCCGCTATCGCGACTTTCCCCTCTCACAGGCGGCTCTTGTAGCTGAGCCGACAGCACGTGTTTCTGTACTTTGCCCATTGCGTTGCGTGGGAGCGCGTCAACAAAGAAGATCTGTCTTGGCTTTTTGTAGCTTGCGAGCTGTTCACGACAGAAGGCAATGAGCGCTGCGGGCGTAACAGTCTGGCCTGCGGCTACTACGATAATCGCGACAACCTGCTCTCCTAGATCAGCGTCCGGCAGCCCGATTACTGCGGCTTCAGCCACTGCGGGATGGCTCGTTAGTACGTCTTCAACTTCGCGTGGATAGACATTATAGCCGCCGCTGATAATCAGCTCACGAGCTCGACCGGTAATAGTATAGTAACCATCTTCACTGTACCAACCCAGGTCGCCCGTCTTAAACCAGCCTTCAGGTGCGAAGGCCTCGGCGGTCGCCTCCGGTCGCTGCCAGTACCCCTCAAAGACATGTGGGCCACGTACCTCCATCTCACCAATCTCGCCTGGCGCAGCGATCTGCCGCGTCTGTACGTCGACGACCCGCGCTTCCTGACCAGGGAAAGGCATACCAACCGTGCCTGGACGCCGCTCGCCAGTGTAAGGATTGCTCAGATTCATGCCGGTCTCGGTCATGCCATAACGTTCAAGGATCGTTTGCCCGAAGAGCCGCTCAAAATCGTGGAAGGTCTGTGGACTGAGGGGGGCTGAACCTGAGACGAAGAGGCGTGGCAAGTGCTCTGGGACACCCTGCTGCTCTGCCTCTACAAGCAGACGTGAGTACATAGTCGGCACACCAAAGAAGAGGCTGATATCTGACGCCGCACGTAATCTGGCGAGCACACTCGCAGCATTGAACTTCCGATACAGGGTCAGTTGAGCTCCGTTGAAGAGCGTACCATGCGTACCAACCATCAGGCCGTGCGTATGGAAGAGCGGCAACGTCAGCAGCAGATGGTCGTCGGCGCGCCACTGCCATGCCTCACTGATCGCCTGAATATTTGCAACGAGGTTACGATGGAAGAGTAATGCGCCTTTTGAGCGTCCAGTCGTGCCAGACGTATAGCCAAGCACAGCAGGCATGTCAGCACGGGGCAACTCTAGTTGCGTATCCGGGCTATCTTCATCAAAGACGCTACCATCCTCGATAAAATCTACATATGCGACATCGACTATAGCCTCATTCTTCGCAGCCAGGAAGAGTGCAGCATCGGTATTCTCACCGACCAGCACCAGCGCAGCCAGGGTCGGCACCGCCAGCGATATCAGTTCCGCACGACCAGCAAGATCAGTAACACAAAGCCGTACGCCAGCATCATTCATAATATGACTGAGCTCAACCTGCCGATACTGTGCATTGACCAGCACGACAACGCCGCCTGCCAGATGTGTCCCTAGATACGCAACGATAAACTCGGGACAATTATCCAGAAAGAGCGCGACCCGCTCTCCTGCATGCAGACCCCAATGCGTCAGTGCATACGCGAAACGTTCGCTATCAGCATACAATTGCTTATAGGTTATGCTGCGTCCCTCAAATAAAATAGCTATCCGCTCCGGCTGCAGCCACGCGTGCTCACGGACCGCCTCGACAATAGAATCCATCTACGTCACTCACTCCTTCAAGAACACTCAAACTTCTCTCCCTATCATAACACTATACTACCGGAGGAGGCTGCATTGGTATGGTCGTTGGAGCATGCGGTAGAGGAACCGCCTCCATCGGTAGAGAGGGTGGCGTATCGATACCCGGAGGGACAAAGTAGGGTTCCTGCGCTCTTTTACGTCTTCCATCCAGAAACCAATCGATATCGAAATTTTTAGACATCCTCACCAGCATAAGCAGCACTGCAAAATAGCCAAAGAAGCCGAGACAGATCCCAATACCATACGCGCCGAAGAGATCTGTGCGCGCTGGAAAGAGCGCAAGAATGCCTGCACCACCTAATGCAGAGATGAGAGTGACAAGATCCGAGAGCTGAACAGTCGTTTTGCGATACCGATTGATATAATAGACATACCAACCCATAACAAGACCAAAGCCACCTGCCCCTAGAATTTGCAGTAATGTAGCATGCACAGACTGAGTAATCATAATGAACCCCTTCAGTCTATAGACCTTTTTAAGTAGTTTTATAGAGTAGTTTAGAATATGTTAAAGCACAAAGTTTTTTATAATTAGCGCTACCGAAACCAATAAAAAAAGCATCTCTGTATACATATAGAATAAGAATGCATCCAACAAAAAAGGCATGCAATGAGAGCCACAGTGCTACTCATTTCATGCCATCTATCCATAATCGTGAGCGAACATTGCTATACTCACAAAACTACATACCGAGTGTCGCAACCATAACAGCTTTGATCGTATGCAGACGATTCTCAGACTGATCAAAGACAATGGATGCCGCCGACTCGAAGACCTCCTCGGTAACCTCAAGAGCATCCAGGCCGTATTGCTCATAGATCTGCTTACCAATCCTGGTCTCGGTATTGTGGAAAGCGGGCAGGCAGTGCATAAACTTGACATCTGGATTCCGCGTCTGCGCCATAAGCTGGCTATTGACCTGATACGGTAGCATCTGCTTGATGCGCTCACCCCAGACCTCCGGAGCCTCACCCATTGAGACCCACACATCGGTATAGAGAAAATCACAACCACGTACAGCTTCTTCAGCATCATCGGTAATCGTAATGTGTGCCCCCGTCACAGCTGCCAGACCACGCGCAAACTCAACGCGCTCCTCAGTAGGCCACGCAGAACGAGGACCAGCCAACCGTATATCCAGTCCCATTTTGGCGGCACCGACCATCAACGAGTCGGCCATATTATAGCGCAGATCGCCCAGGAAGCAGCAGGAGAGTTCAGAGAGCGGCTTGCTCGCATGCTCTTGCATCGTCAACAGGTCAGCCAGTATCTGCGTCGGATGAGCCTCGTTCGTCAGTCCATTCCAGACCGGCACACCTGAATAGTGAGCCAGGTCCTCAACCAGATTCTGCCCAAAGCCACGGTACTCGATCCCATCATAGAGACGACCAAGCACGCGAGCTGTGTCCTTCATGGATTCCTTGTAGCCGATATGCGAACCATTCGGCCCGATATACGTTGTATGCGCGCCCTGATCAAAGGCAGCAACCTCAAAACTATTCCGTGTACGCGTCGAATCCTTCTCAAAAATAAGGGCAATGCGCTTCCCTTTTAAATATTGTACTTCGTTGCCAGCGCGTCGTGCGGCCTTCAGCTCTGACGAGAGCTGGAGTAGATAGCTAATCTCCTGGGTTGAGAAATCGTCCAGGGTTAAGAAGCTTCTCTTTTGCAATTGAATGTCCTTAATCATAATTGCTCCTCACCAAATAAGAATAAGTTTCTATAATACCACGTATTGGAAGATACTATCCTCAATCCTGGACCTATGTAGTTAAAAACGGCGGTCAACCCGCAAAGTGTGTTCGAATTGACCGCCGTTCAGGGTAAAATCTGCATCCTCTACCAATTACGCTGATACGTCATTAAAAGCAGTCTGCGTTGGCGCTGGATCCAGGCCGTAAACGATACGCAACTCTCTTGCCTTACGAGGACGCAAGAGGATAAATGCGATCGGCAACAGAAAAACACAGTACAGTCCACCACCCAGCAGTGCGGCCGTTAATGAGACGTTGAGTACCTGATGTGGGTTTATAGCTAATTGCAGTATACCTGGAAAATCATGGGCCGCATGCAACAAGATGCCAGGCCAGATCGATCCGCTACGCAAACGCAATGCAGCTAGAACTACACCCATACTAAAACCAAGCAGGATCTGTGCAATTATATAGTTCAACGTAATGCCCGAGAACACATTGCTAATGTGAGCAAGAGCGAATAAAGCCGATGAGATAAGTACTGAGGGCCAGATACCGATGCGTAAAGAGCTCTGGAGCAGGATGCCGCGAAAGAAACCTTCCTCTGCAATACCTACGAGCACAACAATGATCACAGCCATAATGATCATCGATGTATTGCTTTTTGCCAGTATTGCCGGTATTGCGAAAAAGGTGACTCCCACGAGAAAGAGAAAAGGCGCGATATAGAGCGCAAGATCTCTACCCCGTATGCCACGTGTAAAGCCTGTCCTGGACCACCAACCCAGCAACGCCAGGGGAACGAGCGTTACCAATACATACACACTCTCACCAATAAGTTCTTTTTGGATGAAAGTGATATGCCAGTGTACAACCAATGGGGTGAGGATAAAACTAACGACGCGCAATAAAACAATAAAATACACAAAAAGTAGTATCGTTCCAAGCCATGGATGCGACGTAAGCCAATTTTGTAGTCGTGGAAAGCGCGGCCTCTTATCGCCATCATTCTCTTTATATAATGGCGTTGCAAAAGAAGAAAGATGGTCCTGCATAGCACTCAGTATCCTTCTGCCAATTCTATATATAAGGGTACAACACAACGTATTAACGGACTTCAGTATAACACAGCCTTATACATGCCTGTCCATCACAATCATACAGCAATTTGGGTAACCTTGCTTGCTTTTTGAGCATTAAAGGATAGTTATAGTTGTGCCGAGTACAATAAAATAGGAAGACACTGCGGTTGTTCTGTTGCAGTTGAAAGGGTATACACTATGCCAGATTATCAGTACGCATTAACCATTCAGGCTTCCCCTGACAAGATCGAAGAATTCATTTCGAAAGTCGATAACCTCCCGAAGTACTTGCCCACTACAAAAAAAGCCGAAGCAGAAAAAGGCGAGCGTGTACGCGTAGAAGGTGAGGCGAAAGGTCATAAATACAACTCGGACGGCTATTTCCGTGTAGATAAAGCCAGACATCGCATGGAATGGGGCTCCGATGGCGAGCAAAAATATTCCGGCTGGTTGCAGATTACACCGTTACCGCAGGGCAACGCATCCGAGGTCACTGTCCACTTAACCTTTGAGCCATCACAAAAGGTCAACAAAAACTTAACCGAGCAGACCGGCAGCAAAGATACGACTATCGAAGAAGACTTGCAGCATGCCCTCATCTCAATCAAAAACATCTGCGAAGGGCACGGCGGCAAGGTTGAACCAAAGTCGAGCAAATAAGATAAGAGATAAAACTCTTACAGCCTACCAGGCAGTGACACTCCATACGATGGATCGCTTCGTGACAGCGAACAGTGAGATAGCCAACAACAACGTTGTCTCACTGTCGCTTTTTGTTTCAACAACCTCACCAATAGATAAACACCGAGGATAAGAGATCGTCTAAACAGATCTTGTGAGTACTGGGAAATGCGCAGGCTGTCCTAACAGAGCAAGTTTGGCGGCAGTGTCTGGCGAACAGGCCGTGAAGGTCACTATATGGTGCGCAGGAACAATCGGCACAATGAGGGCAGTACTCGCAAGCAATAAACGACCAACCTGCGGATGATGCAGTTCCTTCTCATATGAAAAATCACACGACTCTTGAATGTTATGCTGCGACCACCAGCTACGAAATTCCGGACTTGCTTGCTGTAGATCCGCAAGAAATTGCTCAAACCAGACATCGCCAGCATAGCGATCATAGCTAGAACGAAATTGCATGATGGCATGCTGTGCAGCCTGTTCCCAATCAACATAAAGCTGACGCGACGAAGGCTGAACAAAGATATTCCATATTCTATTGCGCTCTCTTTCAGAAAGAAGAGAAAAATCGCCGAACACATGACATGCACTTTCATTCCAGGCGACCACACCAAGACGGTGATCAACAAGATAGGCTGGATTTGTGCCTAACGCATCCAGCATTGCCTGCAAGTTCTTAGCGTGAGGGAGCGAGCCACCATCAGAGGTCTCATTGGAGACTGGAACCATACCGCGCGCAAGGATAAAAAGGTGACGGCGCTCTTCTCTCTCCAGCCGCAAGGTTTCGGCCAGGCTTTCGAGTACCTGCTCAGAGACAGTGATAGGGCGACCTTGTTCAAGCCAGGTATACCAGGAAACACCAACGCCTGTGAGTTGCGCGACCTCATCCCGTCGGAGTCCAGGGGTTCGTCTACGACCAACAACCGGCAGTCCAAACTGCTCTGGACGCAGAAGAGCACGCCGTGTCTTCAAGAAATCTGCAAGTTCCGCCCGCCTTCTTGTGTCATCCCGCATATGGTCTCTTTCCTCCTCCTGAAATATAGCCTGTTACTTTTACACCTATGATAACTACACTCCTGGTTCCAGCTATTCCTTGACGCTACACTACTACTAGACAAGACACAGACAGAAAACATATACGCTGTATATCTTGTCGCAGATGCTCATTTTATCGATTTTCAACGAAAGGCACACTATAATGTCAAAAGTCTGGTTTATCACAGGAAGCTCACGAGGCATAGGGCGCAGTCTCGTCGAGGCCGTTCTGGCGCATGGAGACCTCGTGGTTGCGACAGCTCGCAACCCTGAACAACTCAACGACCTCGTCGCAACGTATGGGCAGCAGATGCGTGCCGTAGCCCTGGACGTTACCAATCTTGAGCAGATTCATGCGGCGATCGCGACCGCCATCGCTGCCTTTGGTCGGCTCGACGTCGTGGTCAATAATGCCGGTTACGCCAATGTGGCCTCTATCGAAGAGACCACCGAAGCAGACTGGCATGCCCAGATCGCTACGAATATGTGGGGCGTGATCAACGTGACACGAGCCGCTCTCCCGCTTCTGCGCAAGCAACGCTCTGGCCACTTTATACAGGTCTCCTCAACTGGTGGCCGCCTGGGTGCGGCAGGACTGGGTCCTTATCAAACCGCGAAATGGGCGATCGAAGGCTTCTCTGAAGTCCTCTTACGGGAAGTGGCACCCCTGGGTATCAAGGTCACACTGATCGAGCCAGGCGCTTTCCGCACCAACTGGGGTGGTTCCTCGATGGCCGTTACAGAACCAATTGAGGATTATCGCAACACCGTCGGCTTCCTATTAGAGTACCACAATCAAGCCGGTAGCGAAGCAGGTGATCCAGCGAAGGCTGCTCAGGCCATCATCACTATCGTCAACGAGAAAAATCCGCCACTACGTCTCCTCCTGGGCAAAGATGCAGTCAAGCTCATCCGCAGTATCGACCAGGCCAAACTCGCCGAGACCGACCGCTGGGAGCAACTCAGCTCCTCCACCGACTTCGATGACAGCGATCTGGCGCGACGAAGGATGGACGAGGACCGTTGGGCACACATTGGAGCACCACAATCCAACTAGCAAACCACGCAGTAATCCCACACACTACTCCGGCACTCATTCCCATTGTCGCAGTAGCCATAGAAAGAACAACGTTGCAGATGTCGCTCAATTGCTACTGAGCGACATCTAACAACATTGTATACAGTATCTCTAGAGTAGCTAAATCCCACTATCACCTGTAGATTACCATTAAACCCTTGTCCCCCTCTTTGAGGGGGGAGATAGCTTTAGCTATCGGGGGGAGCTATCCTTCACTTCTGCTGCTCACTACTATTCTACGCTAGCTATCGATTTTGTATACTTAAGCCGAATCATTTCCTGTTTGGCGATTGCTAGCGTTTTGCTCCCCCCGATAGCTAATGCTATCTCCCCCCTCCGAGAGGCTCACCTGGATAGGTTTTTTGGCCTATCCAGGTGATCTTCATAGAAGAAAATGCACACGAACATTCAGTATTATATATAAAGCATGTATTAAACTCATATATCACTATCACCCCGAAACTCGCCAAAAACTCGTCCCCCTCTCGGAGGGGGGAGATAGCTTTAGCTATCGGGGGGAGCCATCCTCGCCTTCTGCTCTCGATGACTCTTCTACGCCAACCATCTCCCGTTCGGACGTAGATTTCGTCATCGAGGATAACAGACGATAAAGGTGAGCGTGATAAAGAGCGTTTAATTCGAGATTATAACGTTATTCGAACATTTACTCCCCCCGATAGCTAAAGCTATCTCCCCCCTCAAAGAGGGGGACAAGGGCTTAATTGCACTATACAGGCAATAGTGAACGTTATTGGCAAGTGACATGACGCATTTGTCATGGCGTCCCATCTGTCTCCATTGGCCTGGAAGGCGGTTTCATGGCCTATTTCCAAAAAACCTACACTGGTGAGCCTCCGAGAGGGGGACGAGTTTTTTGGTAGTTTTCAGGTGATAGCGCATATTAAACCTCCCTCAAAGACCATCATGAAAAAGGTTCACCACCCAGGATGAAAACGCCATTTTCAGAAGAGAGGGAGGCATAAGCTACATTTCCTGTAGAGCATGCACTCCCTCTGGCAGAGATAATATTCGCTATCACCTGTAAGGGTAGCTAAAACTCCTGCCTCCCTTTTTGTACATTTTGCACTACATCATCTATTTCATCCAGCTATAGACATGATGAGATCGGTAAATGTTTGCTGTGCCTTAATCTATCTATTTCCACACCGCTACCGCCGTGGAAATGGTAAGGCCCAGATCCAGACACAGGCGACGAAGGCGACGCTCCCCAGAATGACCAGCAAATGGAAGATTTCGTGATAGCCCCAGATCCGTGGAAACGGATCTGGCTTCTTCAACGCGTAAACGACAGCCCCGATCGTGTACAGGATACCTCCAAGCAGCAGCAGCGCGACTGCATACCAGGGGATCAAAGCCAGGAATGAAGGTATCGCTAATACCACCACCCAGCCCATGCCGACATAGAGTACGGCAGTGAACCAGCGTGGCAACTTAATGGTGAGAATAGAGGTACCAATACCGATCAGCGCTAATACCCAGATGACAATTAAGATGGTGAGGCGCAACCAACCATGCAAAATATTGAAGCACAGCGGGGTATACGTTCCCGCAATTAAGACAAAAATATTGGCATGGTCGATAGCACGAAAGACGCGCCGCCTCCCTGGACTCCACGTAATAATATGATAGATTGCACTTAATGTGTATAGTTCAATCATACTCAAGCCAAAGACCAACATTGAGATCATACGTGGAATATCTGTGCGACTCTGCCAGCAGAGGATAATCGTCAAAACAACTGCTGCAACCGCTGCGCCAGCATGCGACCAACCACGCGTAAGAGGTTTCACTTTTAACGGGAGCGCTGTCAGGTGATCTTCTTGCGCTTGCTCGTCAATGTGTGTTTGTTTCATGAATATGCCTGCTATTCCTTTATGTAATGATGCTTCCATTGCTCAAAATGCGTTAGCAAGACTGCGTGTAAACAACACTTTTTCCACTACCCGCGCGCGCAATACAGGTACCCCGCACATAGCCCAACGCACCACGTACATACACTTGCTCGATCATCCCTTTGATATGGGTACCCGCGAACGGCGTCCAGCCACACTTCGATAGCATCTGCTCGTTCGTAATCACATACTCTTTCTGCGGATCAATCAAGACGATATCAGCATCTTTCCCAATCTCCAGCGCACCTTTGGTACTCAGTCCGAAGATACGTGCTGGATTCGTGACACAGCGCTCTATCACAGCCTGCAACGTAACCCGTCCCTGACTCGCTGCATTCAAAAGGAGAGGAAGCATCGTCTGCACTCCTGGAATGCCTGAAGGAGCCTGCGCATATGGCTGCCGCTTCTCTTCCAACGTATGAGGAGCATGATCGGTCCCAATAGTATCGATGCTGTCGAAAAGACGCCACAGCGCTTGCTGATCTTCTCGACTCCGCAGAGGCGGATTAACCTTGCCAAGATTCCCTTTTTGCTGCTGATCCTCTTCAGTCAGGAAGAGGTGCAACGGCGTGACTTCGCAGGTGACCCTCACCCCCTTCTGCTTCGCCTCCTGAATAAGCTCAAGCTCACGTTGCGTGGTCGTATGGGCAATATGCAGTCGCCGACCGGTCTTTTCAGCGATCGCCAGCGCACGACTCAGCGCAATCTGCGCACTCAGCGGCGGGCGCACCTGGTTATGATTCGTACTGCTTGCCAGAGATTGTGGACGCGCTAATGCGCCAAAGTACTGCAGCGACTGCTCGTCTTCAGCGTGTACGACCAGCGGCTTGTCGTGTGGGAAGGTTGAGAAATGACGGTAGAGCGGTGCGAACTCGGTCACCAGCAAAGAGCCAGTAGAGGAACCCATATAAAGCTTCATAGCGGCAACTTCATTTGCCAGACCAGCAGCCTCCTCGACATTCTCGGGCGTCGCCCCCAGATAGAGTCCATAGTCTACCACGGCCTTAGCTGCAGCCAGCGCCGCTTTCTCGTTAAGCTGCTCGCGACCCGTCACCGCTGGCTGCGTGTTCGGCATATCTAAAATAGTGGTCACACCACCGGCTAGAGCCGCCTGTGTTCCACTCAAAAAATCTTCTTTATGCGTGCCACCCGGATCACGGAAGTGCACATGTGTATCGATAAAGCCTGGCAGGACCAGCAGTCCACTCGCATCTACGACCTCTTCTCCCGGCTCAGGCGTCAGTCCTTCAGCGATCTCAACGATCTTCTCAGCACGTGTACGCAGATCCAGACGCCGCTGGCCTTCCGCTCCTACAAGTACACCATTACGAATGAGCATAGTTTCCCAATCCCTTCCCTATTTCTTTTAAGCATACCTTACTACTTATCCGAAAACCTGCGTGTGCGGGCACTAGCGACGCCAGTCGCGTTGGTTTTCGGAATAAGATCGTAACCAATTTCTTGCGCCATGTCAATTTCTATACCGATTGTATGCTATCATACGTGGGATAAAATTTTGCGGCTCAGCAAGCAAGAAAGAGCAGATAAGGTTATGGTATTTAAATCTATTCTCCGTCCAGTGTTCTTCAAGGTATCGGCTGACGATCCAGAGAAAGCACATCATCTTGTCATGACATCCCTCGCACTGGCTTCAAAAAGCAAGGTGCTGCTCAGCATTATAGAGGCGGCGATGGCTTATAAATCACCGGCGCTAGCACGAACGGTCTTTGGCGTCGATTTTCCCAATCCGGTCGGGCTAGCCGGTGGCTTTGATAAGAATGGCACGGCATTGCCAGCCCTGGCAGCCCTGGGCTTCGGTTTTATAGAAGCTGGTACAGTCACGCGCTACCAGCAGCCGGGCAATGCTCGACCACGTATCTTCCGCTTCAGCGAAAACGAAGCACTCATTAATCGCATGGGCTTCCCCAACCAGGGTGCCGACGCAATTCGAGCACGGCTCGCCAGATCACCACGTGTAAAGATCCCGATCGGTTGGAGTCTCGGCAAATCGAAGGTCACACCACAGGCAGAGGCAATCGAAGACTACCTGTATTCGTTACGGCAGTTGGACGACTTCTCTGACTTCTTTACTATCAATGTCAGCTCACCCAATACGCCCGGCTTACGCAAACTACAGGATAAAGAGCCGCTTGACCAACTCCTCCACGCTATCGTGCAGGAGACCGCGACCCTGGCAAGTCAGCAGGGACGGGCACAGCCAAAAGCGGTCCTGGTAAAGATTGCGCCAGACCTCACGCAGGAGCAGATCGATGATGTAATCGACGTCTGCCTGTCACGCAATGTCAACGGCATCATCGCCTCCAACACCACCCTTTCCCGCGCAGGACTGCAACGCGCAACGACCGAAGTCGGAGGCCTCAGTGGTCGCCCGCTACACGCACGTGCCTGCGCAATGGTCCAGTATATCTGCCAGCAGGTCGATGGAAAGATCCCCGTCGTAGGCGTGGGTGGTATCTTCGGACCCGATGACGCCAAACGTATGTTCGATGCTGGAGCCAGCCTGATCCAGGTCTACACCAGCTTCATCTATGAAGGACCTGCTATCGCTAAACAGATCAATACAGGTCTGCTCCAGTACACTCACGACACTCACTGATGTTCAGTCACACCTTTACCACGCGCCAGAGCGGTAAAGATACCAACAGCTGCGAGCAACGTACAGATAAGTAAGGCGGCATGATACCCCACCACAAACTGGTTTTGTACGATGCTCAACCGCGCCGCTGATAGGTGCTGATGCAGAGAGAGGATGACACCAGCAGCCGAACCACCAAAAATGGCAAAGAACGTCCCGATCAAGGCGACACCTATACTCTGGCCCATAACGCGCCCGGTAGCCAGCAGGCCAGAGGCCTCACCCTGCTCGGCAATCGGTGCTTCTCCCATGATCGTACGCGTATTCGGTGACTGAAAGAGTCCCTGCCCAACGCCTGTGAATGCCAGACGCCAGATGATATCAAACAATGAGCTATGCACATTCAAGAGACTAAGTAGATAAAGTCCGATGCAAGCAATACCCAGACCAATCGGTGAGATCCAACGCGAGCCGAAACGATCTGCGAGCATGCCACTCAGCGGAGCAGCAACTGCGAATGTCAAAGGCAGCGGCGTCAGCAAGAGTCCAGTCTCAACCACCGAGAGACCACGCAACTGCTCAAAGTAGAAAGGCATGATAAAGCCTGGCGTGAAGAGCGCCATCATACACAGGATAAAGCTAATATTGGCAAAGACAAATACACGATTCTTTAGCAGCTTGATATCCAGAACAGGATGCTTAACATGCTGCTCCACAAAGAATGAGCAGATCAGCAGCCCAAAGCCAACCACTAACGAACTGATCAAACTGATTGAGGTCCAACCCCATTCCTCACCGAATGAGAGACCCAGGGTCACCAGAGCAAAACCTACCCCTAACAGCACTGCACCCCATGGATCAAAGCGTCCACGCAAACCCTGCCGTGCATACTGCTCACGATACAACAAGAAAGTCGCAGGTAGCACGATCAAGACGACCGGCACATTGACATAAAATATCCAACGCCAGGTCAAATATTGGGTAATCAAACCACCAATAGTTGGCCCCACACTGATGCCAAGTGAAACCACTACTGCGTTCAGCCCTAACGCCAGACCACGCTCACGATGCGTAAACGTGCTGGTAATCAGGGCAATATTGACGGAGAAGATCAGCGCCGCTCCTATCCCCTGGAAGAGCCGTGCAGCGATCAGCAATAGTAATGAAGGCGCCATACCACACAGAGCAGAACCAATCACAAAGATGGTTAGCCCACTCACTAATATTGGCTTACGCCCAATAAGATCCGCGATCCGTCCAAAAGTGAGTAGCACAGAAGCAATAATCACCAGATAGCCGATGATAATCCATTCAATCTCGCCACTTACGCCAACATGGAAGGTCTGCGCGATCGTTGGTAGTCCGATATTGACAATAGAGCTATCTAGACTCGTAATAAATCCGGAGAATGCTGCGAGGAAGAGAATTGCCCACTTATTTGATGGTCTGAAAGGTTTTGCCTGTAACGGAGTATCTCCATACCCTTTGATTGTATCCACATTCATATACACGTACCATTACAATAACTATCTGTTCGTCCATACACATTTCAATGTTCGTTCGCCACTATCATAATGATAGCATATGCAATCGGGCGCAAACATATGCGGAGAGCATAGGATAATTATAATTATCCTATGCTCTCCGCATATTATCTCTTGTACTGATCCCTATTTCACCTACGCCTCAGGATGGGCAAACGGTTTCAAATGACGTTGAAAATGTGTACGCAAGTTCTCTGCATATGCGTCAGAATGTATATGCAGCAGGTCCATGCAGTGATCATAGAAGCGCCAGTGGCCCTCGTCTCTACGGCTAGTCAGCACGGATCCGAAGGTCACGTGCAAGATCTCACGAGCATCAAACTGATCGAGTAGGGATGGCAGTTCCGCATCGCTCAGACTGCTCACGTCAGGAGCGCGCTCAAGCTGCGCAGAGACGTGGTAACTGGCACGATCAGTTGGATAACGATCGCGGGCAAACGCGTAGATCTGACGCATGAAGTCACTATCCAGTTCGGCAATGGTTCGCAACGCCTCAAGGTAACTCGTCCCTGCCGTCTTGAGATGCACGACGCCGCGTGTCTGCCGTACAGCAGGCTCGTAGATACTGAACTTGTCAGAACCAGAATGCAGGCTGATCTTATAAGGACCAAGTGTGCGTGCAATCGCCGCATGGATCGCTATGTCATCCTCAAAGGCCTGTACATTTCCGATATAGTCAACGCCCTTCTCAAAACGTCCTACAAACCGAGGTGCGAGGCTGATCCAATGGACTCCCAGACGGCGCAACTCGGTAGCGATATAGATATGTTCAGCAGGTGTAGTCGGTAGCTCGGTCTCATCAACTGAGACCTCTACCTCCCACGCTTCAGTAGCGGCATGCCGCTCCAGGTGACGATACAAGGAGACGACGTGAGCAATAGCTCGACCATATTTAACGGCTGCCAGGGCCAGCGTCTCTTCCGTAAAATGGATAGTATGCGTCTCACACTCGAAGGCTTGCCGCAGATAACGCGCCGAGAGGTCCGCCTGGCTGTCTTCTAGCTGTGACCAGGGGAGCTTCTGCATACGCTCTTGCAGCTCGGTGGAGCTGAACGTTGTGACAGCATCCTCTACATGTTCGCTCGGGTCAAAGGTAAAGAAGGTATAGCCAGCAGCCAGGCAGCTATCGATATCATCGGTCGTCTTGAGATGATCGGCGTCAGCGCCAAAGCCAGAGCGCCACCCTTCGGCAAAAACTCCCCACATGGCATCATCCATGACCTGCTGTGGTGTCCGACCGGTGCGTGTCATCTCGCGGATCGACTGTTGTGCCGGGATTAAGGCCAGTTGACCCCCAACATCTCTGGCGGCACGGATATGACCAGGGGTAGCCAGACCCAGGCGGTCTCCCAGTCCGGCACTGGTCTGTAACCCCAACGGGGTTGGGCGCAACCATGCAAAGCGTTCCCGCAGCCAGGCCGCGTTCTGAGCACTCAACGGACCCAGCGCCAACTGCCGCGTACCACTCGACAGGGCTTCACCCTCAAAACCAGACGGCACAGGGGTCGCCGGTGAAGCCAATATCGCCAGTTGACGCTGACCTGGCTCGCTCTCGATCAGGGCATAAGAGCCATCCTGATCAGTGACCAGCGATGAGACAAGGATGCGTAATCCTGGCACATCGGCAAAAGGATAGTAACTACGCTGTTCATTCAGCTCATGCATAGCTTTACTTTCTTGAAATCTTCTTTTTCATTAACTAAACGTTCATAACATCTTCTATATCTGTATCATAACACACACAAAATGATCTACCCTCACATCCTGCGCTGATAGACCATTGCGAGAAAAACAAAAGAGAAAGAGCGCATGCTAACCCGCTGCCGTACCACCCTCCCCTGTACCCTCTACACCCTGATCGTTCGCGTTCGGTAGAGTCGCTGCTTGACTGGTGTTGAGAGCGTACGCAACAGAGGCTGCCGCACCAAGTGCAACAGTCGCGATCAACCAACCGGGCAACTTGATATCCAGTATCCTATCCAGAGAGTAGCGACCCGGACCAGTGAAGATGAGTGCCAGGGAGATCGCCATGTTCGTTAGCGGCAGTTCTGGTCCACCTGACGTCGCCCAGATAGGCTTTCCCCAGTGCATCTTCCCGGTAGCCATGGCCATCGCAGAGATAGTGCCAATCTCTCCCAGAGGATGGAAGAGGCCCAACGCCATCAGCCCTCCGCTCAGTTCAGCGGCACCAGCAGCCGTCGCCCATAGACGACCAGGCTTCAACCCTATTGACTCCAGCCAGCCGGCTGTCCCCTGCAGACCAAAGCCACCGAACATACCAAAAAGCTTCTGCGAACCATGTCCCACCAGCAGACCACCATCAAAGATACGCAATAACAAGAGACCAATATCTTGTAACGCCGAGCTCTCCTCCTGCCAATCTGCCAGAGCATTGGTATCCGCGAAATCCTCTACTTGAGCTATTCGTGCCATGTTACAGACTCCTCGTAGCGTTGCTCACTTCAGTACACACTAAGCCTGAATAAAACACGCTTGCGACCTATACATTTGTAACAGCTTCGTCAGAAACCAGCAAATACACCTCAGCAAGATTGACAAATACGCCACGGATATGTTTATGTATGAGCAAAGCATCAGCGAGACCGCGCACAGACAGAAAGAGAGTTTAGATGAAAAAACCGGGCGAGTCCAGTTCCCGCACTCAATTGCGGGCGGAACGTCTCCATCACCAGTGGTCGCAGCAAGAACTGGCCGAACGCATCGGAACCTCTGTAGTAACGATCAATCGCTGGGAGCGCGGCGTGACTGCACCAAGCCCTTACTATCGCCTCAAACTCTGCGCGCTCTTTGGCAAAAGCGATATCGAGCTGGGACTACGCACAGAGCCAGCTCAATCACTCTACACCCCAGATCCTGCGCCAGTCGCGTTGGATCGACTCTGGTCGCTACCTTTTCGTCGTAACCCGTTTTTTAACGGGCGTACAGTCCTGCTCAACGAGCTACACATGCACTTCCAGAACCACTCCCAGCACGTCATCGCGTTGAGTGGACTTGGTGGCATTGGGAAGTCACAGACAGCGATCGAGTACGCCTATCGCTACCGCACTGACTACCGTACTGTGCTCTGGCTACGTGCTGAGAGCCCTGAGATCCTGCGCCGCGATTATACCAGGCTCGCCAGAGATCTGCACTTACCAGCAGCAGAGAGCTCGGAACAGCTCTCGACGGACCTCAAAGGCTGGCTGACAGCTCACCAACACTGGCTGCTCATCCTCGATAATATAGAAGAGATGACGCTGGCCGAGCAGGTCTTGCCGTTCTTCTTCGAGGGCCATGTGTTGCTCACAACACGCCTCCAGGCCACCGGTCCGCTCGCTCGCCATATCGATATCCAGCAGTTAAATCTCCAGGAGAGCAGGACTCTGCTTATCCATCGTGCTAGTAACCTTGCGAGCGATGAGACGACCCCGGCACTCTCTACGGAGGCGCAGCAAGCCGTCACCGAGCTAAGTCAACTGCTCGATGGTATGCCGCTGGCGCTCGATCAAGCAGGCGCATATATAGAGGAGACCAGCTGCCGTTTTGTGGACTATCTGGAACGCTATCATCAGCAACGGCTGGTCCTTTTAAATCGGCGCGGAACTCATCATATGCAGCATCCAGCGTCGGTTGTCGCAACCATTACGCTCTGCATTGAACAGATCGCACACGGTAATCCGCTTGCCACTACGATCCTGCGCTTCTGTGCCTTTCTGCCAGCCGAGGGCATCACGACTGAACTTTTGCAAACAGGCATCACACTCGTAGATACCACGAGCGCACAGGCAGCGCAGAAAAACGCTCCGCTCGAGTTTGATCGTGCCATCGCGAATCTACGTACGCTCTCCTTGCTCTACCGCGATACCAGCGGCACACGCTTTACGATTCATCGCCTCGTCCAGGATGTCCTGCGCGAGACCATGGACGATGCAGAGCAGGTCAGATGGGCAACGTATACGCTCCAACTCATCAATACGCTCTTCCCCGCTGAGGCACTACAGCAGAACATCCAGCGCAGTGAACAACTATTGCCATATATAGACCTCTGTATGCAATGGATCAAGCGTTGGGAGCTCACATCACTGGATACCTATCAGTTGCTCACTAAAGCCGGTCGCTACCTGTTACTGCGCGCTCACTATAGCCAGGCTGAAGCTTTTCTCTCGCTGGCACTACACGTACTACAGAGCGCCCATCCACAATCAGCGACAGAGCTTGCGACAACCTGGAATGCCCTGGGAAGTAGCTATGAGGCACAGGGCAGATATGCTCAGGCTGAGGCAGCCTACCAGCAAGCAGCAACTCACAATGAACAAACATCCTCTTCATCCCCTGCCAATCCCACATACATAGAGACCCTGCACAATCTCGGACGGGTCGCCCTTCAGCAAAACAGATATGCTCAGGCGCAATCGCTCCTCGAACGCGTCGTCATCCTCTGCGAACAGCATGCCGAGAACCAGTTTACCTATCTCAGTAGCCTGCAACTCCTCGCACTACTCCACCACCAGTCAGGCCACCATGCCCCCGCGCAGGCTATGCTCAACAGGGCTCTACGCTACTGTCAACGCGTCTTTGGCGCGACTCATCCATACAGCATCGAGTACATGAGTCAACTCTCGCTGCTCTATAGCATGCATCAACAAGATCAGCAGGCCAGAGCGCTCTACCAGCAATGTACAAGCTTGCTGGCACAGACCGTCGCCAGCGGCTATGAACTGACTGCCTCCGGTCTCAAGACGCTGGGCGAGATGTATGGAATGCAGGGCGAAGTGCAACAGGCCGAAACACTGTTGCGCCAGGCACTCGCCATCACACAACATTCCGTTGGCAGCAAGCATCCAGATACCGCTGAATGCTTGAGCGCACTGGCAACCCTTGCTCGCCAGCAGGGTCACTATCAACAGGCCGAGTCACTTCTGCTACGGGCCAGCGAGATCCTGAAAAACTATTTTGGTCCCACCCATCCCCACACCACCGAAATCGCCATCGCCCTTGGTGTCGTCTATGGCCTTGCAGCAAAATACCAGCAAGCCGCTGAACTCTTACAAACCACCAGCGATCTCCTGGCTCATGCTCCTGCTGAAGCAGCGCTAAGCTATAGCGAGTGCCTCTGTGCGCTGGCGAGTATCCAGCAGTTACAGGGCCATACAGAGCAAGCAAGAGAGCTGCTCATACAAGCCCTGGCACAGCAAGAACAGATCCTGGGCGAGGGAGATCCACGTATCGCTACGACGCTGTTCCACCTGGGAAGCCTCGAAAGAGAGTGCCAGCAATTCCAACGGGCTACCCAATACGCTCAACGCGCCCTCGCTATACGCACACAGATCTTTGGCCTGGAACATCCCGCACTACTGGAAACCCTCGAACTTGTGGCCTGTGTATCAGCCGAAAACGGGCATCTACGGCAAGATGATAATAGCACTAAAAACTGATAATAAAACTGTTATGCTTTGCCCTTTCTAGCGCCGCGCTCCGCCTGTATAGTACAGATACAAGATACATATGTACACACACTAACGCTAGTAAGGACAAAAGTTATGGCTTACTCGCTCGATCTATTCAATACATCTGGCTCAACTACTTTATCCCCACAGGCACCTGTCTTTGAGCGCAACGATATCGGTCACGACACATTCACTCTGACGATCAATGGTCAAACGCTGCGGGCCTATCGAGGGCAGACAATCTTGAGTGCGGCGATCGATGGCGGCATCCATGATATTCCTAATCTCTGCAATGATGAGAAGCTGGAACCGACGTCGGCCTGTCGTATGTGCCTCGTCAGTATCGCTGGACAGGCACGACCGCTACCCTCCTGTAATACGGAGGCGCTACCCGGCATGCAGGTCGAGACGGACTCCGATCAGCTCTTCCATCTACGCCGTACCAATCTGGAGCTCATGCTCTCTGACCACAATGCCTATTGTCAGCCTCCCTGCCAGGTCGATTGCCCGACCCATATCGATATTCCAGGCTATCTTGAGCTGATCGCTCAAGGCTCTATGAAAGAGGCTGCGCGCCTGGTGAAAGAGGTCTTACCGTTCCCCTACATTCTTGGCCTGACCTGTCCCGCGCCCTGTCAAAACGCCTGCAGACGCGCTCTGGTTGATGAGGAGATTGCTATCTGTCGTATGCATGGTCACGCCGCCGAAACCTGTCTCCTCGATCCGCCGCTCCCTTTCCTCCAGGACCCTCCGACAGGTAAAAATGTTGCGATCATCGGGGCGGGACCTGCAGGGATGACCTGCGCTTATTATCTGGCGTTACGCGGCCACCATTGCAAGATCTTTGATATGCAACCACAGCCTGGCGGCATGCTACGTTACGGCATCCCAGAGTACCGCCTCCCCAAAGCCATGATGGATCGAGAGCTCGAACAGGTCTGGCAACTGGGGGTCGAGCTACAATGCAACATCAAGCTCGGTCGCGACTTTGAGATCGATGACCTCTTCGCTCAGGGCTTCGATGCGGTCTACCTGGCAATCGGCTGCTGGACCAGCAATGCGCTAAGAATTCCTGGCGAGGATGCTGAAGGGGTTGTCAATGCCATCAAATTTCTGAGCACGAAGGTCGAGGGGCAACCGGTTCCAGTTGCTGAGGGCGATGAGGTCGTTGTCATCGGCGGCGGCTTCACGACATTCGATTGCACACGTACGTCGTTACGGCTCGGTGCAAAGGTCCATACAACCTATTATCGTGCCTGGGATGATATGAGTGCGACCATTGAGGAACGCGAAGACGGTATCGCCGAGGGTACGACACTACTCACCAGGGTTGCCCAGCAACGCATCATCACGGAGCAGGGCAAGGTAACCGGCATTGAATATCTGCGCACCAGACCTGGTGAGCCGGATGCCAGCGGTCGACGACGTCCCGTACCGGTACCCGCTAGCGAATTTACAATACCCTGCGACACCGTGATCCCTGCGGTCGGTCAGAAAGTAGATACCAGCGTCATTAACGAGCAATCAGGCGTCCAATGGACAAAGTGGCGCACACTCCAGACCGATCCACATAACCTGATGACGACGCGTCCAGGGGTCTTCGCTGGCGGTGATGCACAGATTGGAGCCAGCACTATCATCCAATCAGTCGCTCAGGGCAAACTGGGAGCGCGTTCAATCCATAGCTACTTGATGGGTGAAGATATGCATGAAGTGGCGCGCCGCCTGGAGTTAGAGGAGCGTCGCCCGGACCTCTTCGATATTGTCCCCTACAAACCGGTAGAACCCAAAGTGAAGATGCCGATGCTGCCCTATAAGCAGCGCGAACGTAGCTTCGAGCTCATTGAAGCAGGCTACCTGCAAGAGCAAGCTCAACGCGAAGCCGCCCGCTGCCTGCAATGTGCCTGTCCGGCAGCCGGACAATGCGATCTGCAAAAGTACAGTATTGAGCATGGACTGGCCGATAATCGCTTTCACAGTGGAGAACCGAGCGATTACCATGACTATGAGACCGATCTCTCACACAGCTTTATCTTACGCGACCCCAACAAATGTATCAACTGTACACAATGTGTACGTGTCTGCCACGACGTCATCGGACCTGACTGCTATGGCATGTTCGGCAAGGGCTTCGACACCATCGTCTCCACACCCTTTAACATAGGGCTACACGATACCGACTGTGTCTCCTGTGGCGCATGCGTCCAGGTCTGTCCAACCGGATCACTCATGATGGCCGAACGCTATCTACAACGTTACTCATTTGCAGTGGATCGCTGTATCTTCTGCGGTGACTGCGTCGAAGTCTGCCCGCACGGCGCACTCGGCGAGACGCCAAACTTCGAGCTCTCCTTCTTTCATCGTCTCGCCGCTGACATCACCCTTGAAAAGAACGACCTGGCAAACGCAGCAGACTACCTGGTACGCCAGCGCCTCCCACGCGGCAAACGCGACCTACCAGTCATGAATCCGCTCGTACGTCCCCTCCCAGCCCGCAGCATACGCGAGTAAAGGCGGATTTTCGCTAGCTATACAGCAGCTTTTCGCTATAGTAGGAATAGTTACCGGGATACATACGCACCGTGCTATCATCTTCGATGGCAATGATTTTTGTTGCCAGCTTATCCAGGAAATAGCGGTCATGCGAAATCATCAGCAGGGTACCATCGAACTGCTGTAGCGCCGTTTCCAATACTTCCACCGATGGAATATCTAGATTGTTGGTAGGCTCGTCCAGCAAGAGAAAGTTGGCATCGGTAAGCATCAAGCGTGCAATCTGTAGCCGGCTTTTCTCGCCACCACTGAGATTGCCAATCGTGTTATGCATATCTCGATACGAAAAAAGTAAGCGATGCAGCAACGCAATCGCCTGACCCTCACTCATATTTTTCAGGCGTGTCACAAACTGGATCGGCGTACTTTCAAATGGCAGCGTCTCCTGTTCTTGCGAGTAGTAGCCAGCAACAATACTGGGACCAATCTTCACCTGCCCCTGTTCGATTGGACGCAGGCCCAGCAGTGTTTTGAGCAGCGTCGACTTTCCGCTGCCATTCCCACCTACAATTCCGATGCGCTCGCCATGCATGATCGTCAGATCAAATGGCCTGCACAACACGCGCTGCTGAATCGCTATCCCCAATCCCTTCACCTCCAACACCTTTTTACTACTGCGTTCCGGGTCCAACTGCACCTTCATTTTATTGCGCACCAGCACCGGCTTCTCAGCCAGATCCTCTTTAATACGATCGATACGCTTCTCCATATTATGCATACGGCCCGCAAACTTATCATTCAGCTTCGCCCACTCACGTAACTGCACCAGACTGGCCTCAAGACGTTTGATCTCATCCTGCTGCGTAAGATAATACTCATAGCGCTGCTGCAAGCGTAGCTGGCGCTCCTTCACATACGCCGTATAATTTCCTGGATACGTATCGATCGTGCCATCCTCAAGCTGGAAGATTTTCTTGACCGTATGATCCAGCAAATGGCGATCGTGCGAAATGATCACGACCGTTCCCGGATAATCCCGGATATAGTCCTCAAGCCATTCTTTGGCCTGCATATCCAGATGGTTATCCGGCTCATCCAACAGCAGCAGATCAGGCGTTTGCACCAGGATGCGGGCAAGATTCACCAGTTTTTTCTCGCCACCACTGAGTGTGCCAATCTTTTGCTCATAGCGATCGGCGCTAAAGCCCAGACCAGTCAGGATCGCTTTGGCTTTATGTTCGACCATATAGCCACCCAGGACCTCAAAGCGCTCCTGCGCCTTACCATAGGCATCCAGCACGCGCTCAAGCGCATCCGCATCACTGGCGATGTCAGGATCGGCCATCTGTTTTTCAAGTTGCCGTTGATAGTTGAGATGGGCCGTAAACTCATCCGAGACCTCTTGCACCACCTCAAAGATCGTCTTCACATGCTGACGAGGATCGATCTCCTGTGAAAGATGTCCTATCGTCAACCGACGTTTGCGGGAGATAGTGCCCTCAGTTGGTGTGTCCAGAGCGGCCATCAGGCGCAGGAGTGTCGATTTTCCACAGCCATTTTCGCCCACCAGGCCAATACGCTCGCCAGTAAGAACCTCTACATCTAATTGATCGAAGACCGCATTGCCAGCATAATCCTTGCTGACCTTGGAGAATTGTACTAATAACATCGTGCATCTTCCTTCTGATCGGGTGAATACGTCAAAATGCGTTGGAATACGTCAGACAGCATCCGGGTAGGGGGAGAAAACCTGGCCATTGGCTGCAGAGGGAAGAAGGGACGATGAGGGAATCAGCGTAGCTTCACTGATCAGGTAGAAGGAGAGCACAGGAAAAGAACATAGAAACTTACGACCCACTGAAGAGTGAGCGTACGTTGTTCAGAACACCAGCACTGCTTTCCACCGCATAAGCAAATGTCCAGGCTTATACGGCGCGCACATGTGTGATGGCGTGATATGGGTAGTGGTAAGCCAGAAACTGAGCAAGTTCATCTTGCTCTGCACGGCAAATCGTTTCATTTCTCATAACATAAAAATATTACCTGATCCTCAGGGGAAAGTCAAGCGTTTGCGCTGAAAAGCGCTGCTAACGTCTTGCTTTATCTCCTTCACCCATGTACACTTATAACATCACACTTTTTGGAGGTTCAATGAGGTATTTCAACCACATCAGGTACGTGGTATTCCCGCGTTAAGTATGCCTGAAGTTGGTGACACTGACTCGTTCGTTTCTTGCACGGCCAGCTTGCCGTAGCCACTGCTTTTTACACTCCTTCTTCAAGGGTATACTTTAACGTATGGCAGCGTGACTTTGTGCTCACAGTGTCAGACTGCTATGTTTCTGCCCTGAAGCATCCTCACCCCGGGAATACACACCTTTCCTACTTTCAACGCATTACATGAACCTGACTTTTTGCGCTCTGTTTACAGCAGGAAGGAATCTACCCTTTTATGCACTTTTTGCGATCACTTAAGAACACCTCGTTTGCATTACTATGGAGCGGCCAGACTATCTCGCGGCTAGGCGATAGCTTCTACAGCGTTGCGCTGGCGTTATGGGTCTTGCAGAAGACCGGTTCTGCCACCGCCATGGGTCTGGTCCTGGCATGCGGTGCTATCCCTACGATCATCCTGTTACTGGTTGGTGGCGTTGCGGTGGATCGCTTTTCACGCATTCAGATGATGCTCGGCTCTGACGCTATACGGGCGGTGATCGTTATTGCAATGGCGATCCTGGCAGGCACACAACACCTGGAGGTCTGGCATGTCTATATCATGAGCGCCTTCTTTGGTGCTGTAGATGCCTTCTTCTATCCGGCCGCCTATGCGATTATTCCTGAGATCGTTGCAACCGCAGACCGCACCAGCGCGACCTCACTCAAAACTCTGGGGACGCAGTTCGCATTTATCATCGGCCCTGGTCTCGCCGGTCTGATCATTGCATTGGGTGGTACCTCACTGGCCTTCGCCATCGATGGAGCCTCCTTCGTCATCTCTGCTCTCTGCCTGCTCGCTATGCCACACAAGCAGGGCTTCACAAAACCAATGGACAAGGATAGCAGCGTCATCAAAGATCTGCGTGAAGGCTTGCAGACCGTCCTGGAGTCACCCTGGCTATGGGTCACGATCGCGATAGCAGGTGTGAGTAATATAACGGTGTCAGGTCCATATGAAGCGGTCTTACCATTGCTCGTCAAACAGCGCTTCGGGGTAGCAGCATCGGCCCAGGTCTATGGCCTCCTGCTATCAGTGGCAGCCGTAGGGTATATCGTAGTGGCACTCTGGATCGGTCAGCAGAAACGACTACGCAGGCGTGGCTATCTCACATACGGTGCCTGGCTTGTCGCAGCGCTCGCGCTCATGTTCCTGGGCCTGCCACTACCGGTTGTCGGCATGTGTATTGCCATCTTCACCTTTAACGCAGGCATCGGTATCCTCAATCTCGCCTGGGCGAATACCCTGCAAGAATTCATCCCGCCGGACCGCCTGGGACGGGTCTCCAGCATCGATGCGCTCGGATCGTATGCACTCACACCCATCGGTCTGGCAATGGCCGGCATTGCCGCCGATCACATCAATGCCCCCAGCGTCTTTATAGCCGGAGGCATTCTCAGTACACTGATCATTGCCCTCGGCTTACTGCACCCACGAGTTCGTGCTGTCGACTAACATTCGCGCACAACAAGACATTACCGTTATTACATACAATAAAATTGCCCTCACATCTTTTTGAAAGACACAAGGGCAATGCAGCTGTTCTGCTTATGCGTTTGTCTGCCGTTCCAGGACGACAACCGGAATAACTCGCGTTGTTTTTCGCTGGTACTCGGCGAAGCCAGGGGCCTTGGCAGCCTGCTGAGAGTACAACCGGTCGCGCTCCTCGCCACTCACAACAGTAGCGGTGGCGTTAAACTTTTCAGTGCCGACTTCAAGCGTGACGGTCGGATGGGCAACGAGATTGTAATACCAGTCAGGCGAGGTGGGGGCACCTGCTTTAGAGGCGAAGATAACCAGGCGCTCACCATCAGCCATGTAGACCAATGGTGTTGTGCGGGACAGACCACTTTTCGCTCCAGTGGTTGTCAGCAATAATAGGGTTGCGCCCTCGAATGGTCCGCCGACCTTTCCACCATTGGCGTGAAATTCTTCGATAATCTGACGATTCCAGTCGTTTGGCTCTGCCATTGTAAACTCCTCTATACATTTCAAATGAATATGCTCTTTTATAGCAATCGTGTAATCATACACTTATAAAATACACATGTATTTCTAGTAGACTATCTGCTATTGAGAACAAGCGGCACATGTTATTCATTCCCATGCATAGGTTTTACTCCACGTCTGACTGCAGGTTTGTCGTTCAGCAGTAAGTAACCATAGCCCAGCACACAGTAAATATAGATACCAGTTCCACGCAGCTTATCACGAATACGATCAATATGTTTATCGATCATCATACGGACCTGAAAATCTGCATCGTAGTTATAAACGATGTTCGCCAGCTCGTTATATGTGACCGGCCAACCATAATGCAGGGGATAAAATAATTTGTATTGTGTCTTTGTCAGGCTCACTTTCACGTCATTAACTCGCAGTGAATGCTGGCTCTCATCCCATTCAATGCCTTCAAGCTTAACATGGTCGTTAAAATGATCGATCGTAGCTACCATGATGATGATCATACCCCTTCAAGTTATACAATCACACGCAGGTTCGCAGTGAACCTTCTCTCAAGACAAGAAGCAAAAACGTAATCATCACTATCTTAAGAAAAGGTCTTTTACGTAGAAAAGGTCTTTTACGTAGAAAAAGTTTCTATTCATAAACATCCACCACTATTTGTTACTATTTTAACATGAATAATATGGTCGCTGGAAAAGGTCCAGTTGCCAAAAAACCTTACAATGATCAACAATAATCACTAATGAAACATTATGAGCAATTCTGCAACATCGCCAGTAACGCTTCATAGCGAAAGATGGCGCAAAACTGTCCCTTTATCCCCCTTGGACTATCTACCGCAATATTGAATACTATGATCCATAGCTCACCTCTATACTTAATGAAAAAGGCAGCGATGAACACGCAGCAACATATTATTTTTGGCATGGATCTTGGCACTACTTATTCTTGTACTGCTTATGTGGATGACACTGGGAAAGCCGTTGTACTCCCAAACCAGGAACATCAACTAACAACACCTTCAATTGTGCTCTTTGAAGATGACACCCGTATCGTGGGCGAAGAAGCAAAGAACAACGCCCTGCTCAATCCTGAAGACGTTGTCGAGATGGTCAAACGTCATATGGGTGAGGCTGACTGGCACTTTCGATACAAGGATAGGGACTACTCACCAGAAGAGATCTCCTCTTATATTCTGCGCAAGCTTGCCGCAGATACGCAACAGGTGCTCGGCATCCCTGTTAAAGAGGTTATTATCACCTGCCCCGCCTATTTTGGGATCGCACAGCGTGAGGCTACGGCCCGCGCTGGCGAGATTGCAGGTCTACATGTCCATGAAGTGCTTAGCGAGCCGACCGCCGCCGCTATCGCCTACGGCTTACAACAGGTAAAAGATCAGACGATCCTTGTCTTCGACCTCGGTGGCGGCACATTTGATGTCACCATTATTGATCTAAGAAAGAATGCAACCGTCGTTATTGCAACCGGTGGTGACCATCATCTTGGTGGCCGTGATTGGGATGAAGCTGTCATTAAGTATCTGGCTCACCAGTGGCAGGTCAGCACCGAGAGCACAGAAGATCCCCTCAATGATCCTGAAACCCTGCAGGACCTCTGGCTCAAAGCCGAAAAAGCAAAGATCTCACTGACAGTGAAACCGGCTACCCGCGTTGTGGTCTCGCATGGCGGTCGCAATGTTAAAGTAGAACTGACACGCGACAAGTTCAATGAGCTCACCGCCAGCCTCCTTCATCGTACAATCCTCTTCACCCGTATGACCTTAGATGCAGCCTTCGCACGCGGACACAGGCAGATAGATCAGATCGTACTCGTTGGTGGGTCCACAAAGATGCCGCAGGTCGCACAACGGCTTGAACTCGAATTTCACCTGCCCTATCGTCTCTTCGAGCCCGATGAGGCTGTTGCTAAAGGTGCCGCACTCTATGGACAACGCCTCCTGTTCCAGAAAAAAGTACACGCACAGACATTCGAGATCGCCAAAAAAACCGCTGAAGTCGCCAGCATAGCACAAAAAACCGCCAACATCGCTACTACCCCAAACACAGCACCTGTCATAGAGCGGCTACAACCACCTGCTCCTATACGTAAACGTCAACAACAACGCGCAAGAGCACAGGCACAGGCACAGGCACAGGCACCTGTGGTGGCCGAGGCAATACCTACTCTGCCAGAGACCCCTTTCATCACGAACGTGGCAAGCCATAGCTTTGGGATTATTGCGACTATCGACTACGGGACACCACGCGAACGAAAAGTCATCTCG
Source organism: Ktedonobacteria bacterium brp13 (assembly GCA_015099395.1). GTDB lineage: Bacteria > Chloroflexota > Ktedonobacteria > Ktedonobacterales > Ktedonobacteraceae > Dictyobacter. Next base: position 652,975 of record AP024096.1, read on the forward strand.
AATCTTGTCAGGGTGAACGATCCGCTCCCGATTACGCAAAAGCGTATCTACGGGACTATCGAAGCTGGACAGGATGTGGTTGAGCTAGAAATTATCGAGAATACAGAGGAGACATGGATCGTTGAGCCGGAGCACTTTGCAGAGAAAGCCAGAGTCGGCAAAGTAGTGCTTACGCTCCCGGCCGGCTTACCGGAGAATGCACCTATCGAGGTCATCTTTGAACTCAATGCACAGGGTCGTCTTCACATCACCGGCCGCGAACCGCATGCCAATACAATCATCGATGTAGCCATCGAGACACAAGGTATCTTATCAGCACAAGAAGTAAAACAGGCACAACAACGTGCCGAGCATATAACAATCCTGTAAGATTCATATGACAGTATCACCACGCCCAAATTTTTTTTTGCTGCTTTCGCTCAATCCTAGCGTACAATGGGACACTGAGCACTACCAGCAGGCGTTACAGCAAAAAATCGCACAATGGAATCGTGAAAGCCAGGGTATCACAAAAAAAGCGTTATCAGCTCAGATCAATCGTACGCTGCTACCACAGGTACAGGAGGTAATGGAAAACCCTGTACTACGTGAAAACGAGGCTGCGGCGGCGCGGCATCTGCTCGCCCGCTTCTATCGCATGCAACACGACCAATTTGAGCGACAACTCACCTTGCTTAATCTAAAGGATACGGCAGAACCTGAAGAGATAGCGACTTTCATCTGTGATTTTAAGCATATTCTACAGCCGGATGAGATACGCAAACGTATCACCGTAAAGATAGCTTCGACAACAGATGCAAGCACAGGCCAGCCGCAGGAACTGGATGCCTCGCTCCTCAAAAATATCACTGATCGCCTGGAGATCCTGCATATGAAGACGCTCTACGAGTTGCTTCAGGCTTCAAATAAGGAAGAAACTGCGAATCTCTTGCACATCAGTGAAGAGCTCTATACCAGTCTTGTACGCTTGCAACCGAGCATAGAATCTACCGTCAAGATGGAACTGGCAGGCTTTGCTACTACGATCTTTCAGTCGGAAACTATGCGCGCTTGCTATGATACAACCATTCAGATGCAATCACTCCAACGCTTCTTCAAAGATCTGGATGATAGTATGCGGAGAGCAACCAATAAAGAGCTTTCTCCCCGGCAGATCCTGTTCTATCTTGAGGAGGCTTTTCAGGCAGGCTGGGATGAAGACGAAGCGCTACAACAGTTGAAAATGCATGCTCGTCTTCATCACTGGTTCCTTATCCTACCGTATTAACAGTACTATTCAACATGAACAGTATTACTCATCCATGCAGTACAACGGTACAGGTATTGTTCTGGAACATCTTTGTTGGGTCAACCGGGTAGTTGGGATTCGGGTTGGCAATGACTTGCGCACTACTCCGCGTTATCTTACTCTCGCAGTTGTTAAGCGCATTCGGATCAGACCGTGACGGTGGCCCCATCCATAGATCCACGTGAATGCCTTGCTGGCACGCGCCACCATCACCACACTGGTCTTCCATGACAAAGTATTTTTCCAGGAATGGCACGTATATAATACTCCCAATTGGAAAGATACTCAGATTTTTATCAGGGGTCGCAAACGTAATCGGGTCATTATATGCGCCTGTACCTTCGGTCGTTATCGTATGCACGGTATGGTACTGCCCTTTCGGGTACGCGATATCACTCGAAGTATACTGACTCTCAGTCTGACCAGAGTTGTCATCAAAGCCATAGGATGTCGCATTGACCGTGATCGACTGATCAGTTCCCTTCGGGCTTTTGGTATAGACCCAACCCGCCGGAACCCCACCACCACCCGCTACCGAAGTTCCAGCATCGCTTGGGCAGGGTTGTGGATTCGTTGGTGGCTGAATAACATTTCCCGGTGTGCGCGTAACAAGCTTGTCCAGTTCAGCCTGCGTATCTACCACGTTAGGGGTAGGAAAGATCTGTGACCACACAGCATTGTTCCCCTGCAACTTGATATGATAGAGCGTCGAACCACTCGTCGCCCAACCATCTGTGCGGCTCACAAAATCTAAGGTCGCCAGGCTGGCGTTAAAGACTGATGAAACTTGACCTGCTGCTGCCGCTGGCACAGTAGCATCCACCTGACTATTTACTAGTTGCCAGTTGGCTCCATTCAGTTCATACAGACCCCAGTTTCCATAGGTATCTGTGCTATTGTTGTGTGCCTGTCCGATCACAAAAATATGCTTCGAGTCCAGGACAGATAAAGGTCGGATACCAGGAATGTACGGGACCGCAAAATCCGTCGTCGTACTCAGATCACTCTGCGTTGTCCCGACCGGTAAACCACCAACAGGATCATTAAGGTTTAGATGATAGAGATGCAGATAGAAGTTAGTGGGAGACTTCAAGTTTATAGAATTAGCCGGGTTAGTCATATCCGTAGGATCTGATTGCATCTGAATTGGTAACACCCCCTGCCCGTCTGGAAACATGATGGGAGCCGAGGTCACGATCTGAGAATTATTGGTTTGCCCTGGTGCACCTCCAGGAGTCAGCCCCGCTATGTTAGCCCACGTTGCCGCACTGTCAGTCGTCTGTTGCAACCATACACTATTCTGCATCACACCACCCATCCAGCCCAGCACATTCCCTGCGCCAGTCACAGTGCAGGCCTGTGGATCTTGATTGCCCAGATCAGGTGGCGAGCAGATGGGCAGAGGAGGAGTGGCGTTGGGATCACCATTTGTTGTACAGTAAGGAGCCATCGTAAGGCCCTCTTTGAGCCCACTATTCGCCAGCGCACCAGGCAAGGTGACGGCACTCCAGTTGATACCGCCATCGACAGTATGATACAAGAGAGGTGTATTGCTATAAGTATTCGTGGAACTCGACATCTGTGGCTGAACAGTAACCTCCATCCAGCCTTCATGAGAATTTATAAAGTAAGGTTGTATTGACGATGCATTCTTTACAGTAAGAGGAGTCGCCGCCTGCATCCACGTCTTACCGCCGTCGATTGTCGCCATCACCGAGATCGTCGTCGTAAGGTCATTCGAACTGTTGACTGTAACGGTGCCATTGTTATTCGTCGCTGTAATCGTGGCATCCACTGGCGTATGCGTTGAGAAAATCCAGCCATGGGTGTCATCTAGAAAGAAACCATTACTGATCGTTGGCGTGGTCGGAGCACTGGGGGTGATCTGCTGATTGGTCCCAGGCAGTGGCTCCCATGACGTAGGCGTTACATCGGTCCACGTCGCTCCACCATCCGTGGTCGTCATCACCGAAGACGTAGTCAATCCCCAACCATCATTGGCGTCAAACATCTTGAGTTGAGTAAAACCACCTGCGATACCAGGCACGCTTACACCATTGCCAGACGCCGTGCTGCCGCCAATAGTTACCGAAGGACCGTTTAAACAGCCTCCTAACAAAAGCGGAGCAAACAAAACAAGCGCCATCAACACAGATACACGCCCTCGCCGCTTATCCTTCGTATTCAATCGTATATCAGATGGTTGCTCTTTCATCGTTATTCAACCTTTAAACGCCTTTTCTATCCGCAATACCTTTTTCACGCTTCTCACGTGCAAGCTGCTTCCTGCTATTCACTTCGTTGCGCTCTTGTATCTCTTTCTCTTTATCACGGAGCTCTTCCTGCATCTCTTCTACAGAGTTACGCAGGTCACGATCATAGCTGAAAACTTCGGGCAACTCACCTTCAAATGGATTCCCATACACAAAGACAGGCCCCTCTTCGGCTGTCTCTTCCTCATCCTCTTCAAGCTCCAATTCAGGTTCTGCTGGCGCTTTCGCTTTCATTGAAGCATCCTCATCCAGGAAAAAGCCAAAGACATTGTTCTGTGCGGAAAAAGGATCGCTCTCATCCATATTGAGCGCATACGTTGCGGCGTTTAAACTAAACACATCGTCACTAGCGCTCTCATTCATATGCACAGGCGCTATCTGGACACTGCGGCTCTTTCGTCCACCTGGCTTTGACGACTCGTCATCAAAGGGGTTATCAAGCTTTGCCGACTCGTCATCAAAGGGGTTATCAAGCTTTGACGACTCGTCATCAAAGGGGTTATCAACCAATTGCACTCCGCGATTTTTCGCGAAAGACTGGGTGAGCTCGTCCTCGTCCTCTTCTAGTACCTGTGGCGCTACATTCGCCGCCATCATCTGTGGCGCTGGATCAGGTGTCGCGGCGAATACGGGAGCCACTGCCGGGGCCGACCACGCGCCGGCTGCTGCAACTGGCGCTACAGGGCTGGCAATGCTAGCCGTATCTGCCTCTGTATCAAGCGCCTGTTGCAGATGCATGATACGTTCCTGCGCACGCAGGTCATTGATTATCTGCACCTCATGCCAGCACACCAGAATCAGCATGATCCATGCCACCAGGATCAAGATAGACTGAAAAAGCACAACCAGAAAAGAGGCGAAACCACCGGGGGTCGCCAGTAATGCTCCCCAATGACTGATCATTGTCCCCAGCAGGACCCAGGCCTGGGGCGGCACACCACCGGAGAGCCAGATTAATAAGCCGGCTACGACAATTATTGGCAACACACCACGCAGCACATGACGAGTGAGGAGGGAAGTAGTAGTCTTCCCAGCAATCGTGTTACTCATCCTTTACCATTACGCTTTCCATCTTGATCTCTACTATCACCGGCTGCCACCATACGGACCTTCTTGCCGTTCCCATTCGTGCGTGCAGACTCTTGCTGCGGTGACTCCGCAAACTCCTGGTAGTTCAACTCCAGGTCCTTAGCACTTTGTTGCATCTGCGTAAGCGTCGAAGCCAGCGTCGTATTCGCCATCTCAGCCTCTAACGGTGATGCAACGACCTCCATCTGCGACCAACTCCTGGTGGCGAAGAGTCCCTCGCCGCGCCTTGCTCCAAGCAAGAAGCCTTTCTGGCCAGGACTCAGGTGGAAGGTATGGACGACCGAGTCGATCGTACTGGAGTCCTGCTTCATCAAGAACTTCATGGTCGCCATGGCAAGGATGGTCTTTCCTTCATCCGAACTGAGGAAGTCATCCGAGTTCTGCGTTGTACACCAGAGACCACCACCGTATTTACGGATACGGCGTGCCAGCTCTTCCAGGAATTTCGCACCCTGTGGGAATTGCATCAGCAACCAGGCCTCGTCGATCAGGATGATCGTGTTTGGTTGAGGCACGTTGGATTGGCGCGCCTGCCGGATCTTTGTCCAGAGGAACTCGGTGATGAGGAAGAGTCCAATCGGCTTTAATGCATCGTTGAGCTCACGAATGTTGTAATCGATGAAGCCATTATTCAGCGAGACCCGGGTCCTGGTTGGGAACAGGTGCAGGTAGCGCTCCAGCCGCTCACTCAAGCCGTAAACGTCCTGACCGATACCGAAACGATCATCACCACGCAAAGAGCTCGACATGATGACGAAAAACTCTTGCATATTTGGTGGGGTACGCCCGTGTGTCGCGGAATCCATCGTGATGCCGCGATTCTCATAGGTCTTGATCAGACATTTGTAGAGGAACGACTTCTCTTTTTGTGGCAACGTTCCATCGTCGGAGAGCAGTAATTCAAGGAGAATAATCAGATTCAGCAGTTTTTCGCGGAAGAAATTCACCTCATTACCAGAACCCTCTTTATTGGTAGTGTCCAGACCACCATACAGCTCAAAAGGATTGATCTGTAGCGATTCCGTAGAGAGGCGCACGTACTGTCCGTTAACCTTCTCACACATGTTGTTATATTCCGCTTCCGGATCGATAACATAGACATTGCAGGTCGGCAGTAGACGACTGGTTACGGTCTTCAGGAAGAAGCTCTTGCCAGCACCAGATTTTGCGAAGACAACAAGATTCCCGTTCTCCAGTACGCTGTTATTAAACGGATTCAAGATGACCAGGCCGCCATTCGGATGCGTCCCAAACATGACGCCGGTATCCATACTGAGATCACTATTTGTAAAGGGATAAAATGTTGCCGCCGAGCCAGTGCCAAAGAGTCTTCCACGTCCCAATTGGTTATTACAGTCAGGGAGACAGCTCAGCAGACCAACATGATGTTGCCAGTGGACAGGTAAGGCGCGGAAGTCAAGACTGCGCACGGCCGAAACAATCCGATCACTGCGCTCACTCAGTTCACGCCGATCACGTCCACGTACCTGAATAAAGGCAGACATACTAAAGACGCGCTCATTCCCACGGGCAAGGTTCTCACGCAGTTTCTCTACGTCTTGCAACGCGATTGTAGCCGTAGGATCTGGTGTTCTACCCTGCCGCTCACTGACCATAGTAGCACCACGGAACTGGACAGACTTCTGACTCAGTTGCGCATTCACCTGCTCTGGAGCGAGTGGTTTAATATGGATACTGAAGTCGATATTCGGCTCATCTACCTGAATGATACTATCAAACCAGCCCGGATAGGCACTACGTGGATAGCTCGACAGGGCCAGCGTCCTTACAAACTCATGCTCTGACTCGCCTTCAATACGCACATACCAGGGATACACTTGAATGCTACTGGGCGCAATAAGATCAGGGACCTTGATAAAACTCGGCAGCTTCTCTTCTTTAGCCTTTTTCTTCTTCTCTTTTTTGCCTTTTTTCTTGCCATCAGGCTGATCCCGCTTTAAAGCGGGATACGCATCATTAACAGTCGCGGTCTCAATCGAGTAACTATCTTCCATCGCCGAGACTACTGGTCCGTCATGCGCACCATCGACCATGCGCTGTGTAATCGGTCGTTTATATGCCTCCCAGGGCGTATAACAACTCTGGTAGAGCCTGATGATCTCCATGGATTTCAAGCGCTGCCCGGCCAGACCCATACGCTCTAATTGCCGCAGCAACTCTTCAATACGCAGCTTCAACTGTAACTGCGCATTGATCAGCGCCTCGGTCTTATTTTTACTGACCGCCTGATCACTGGGAACAATGATATAAAACTCGCGCTTCACCAGTGCGCGCCGCGAGGCAAGTTTGCGTACGAACTCGGCATGATCATGCGCCATCCTCGCGAGTGGCCCCTCGACGTTATCCATAGAGCGTAAATAGGTATCAATATTATGTGAGCGATTACGAATCAAGATTTGAATAGGATAAGAGATACCATTGAGGAAGCTTTTAAAGCCTTCAATAACGCCCTCTTGCTCATCTTCAGACATTAAAGAGAAATTGATCGCATTTACTTTAATAATGCCGCGATAATCCTGATTCTTACGGCCAAAATCAAGGCATGCAACGTCGCCTGTAACATCACGCAAACGGATGAAAGCATTGACGACACTCGCAGGCCCACTCACCATCATGTTTGGCGTCTTTGGTGAAACTAACATAGGAATACCACTTCCAATCTAATCGTCTTCATAATAACCATCTTTTATAGAAAGGCTCCCAGTTATCTCTTGTGTCGCGCTCTGGGCTTCATAGGAGATACTCTCTTCTACAGGCATATAAAAATAAGTTTTGGGGGTAATTATGTAGAAGAGCCAGACAAATGCCCACTCTTCAAGTGGTCGAGTCGCCACCTTGACAAATGCCACAACAACACCACCCACGACGAGAATAGCGGCAAGGAGCCCTTTAATGAGATTCGTTGCCAGTGGGCTTCCAGGCACAATACTGCCGATTCTCAACCAGCTGAAATACGCTAATCCAAGTCCAATGGCAATTACCAGCAATTCGCGTCCTGTGCGACCGAAGATAATCGTTGGTTGCTCATTTAGAAATGTAGGAAACTCTTCTTTCTTCATGCTCCCTATCCACTTTCAATACAATCGTAGGCAATACTACATATGTAAAACAATAGCCTATAGGCAGTAGTAAGTAGAAGTGGAGAATACATCAAAGCATAAAAATGCTTTGATGTATTCTCGGCAGGGCTCCGACTCTCTACTACATCAGAGTTGATATCGCAGGACCAGCGGTATTCGCCAGCAGAACAATCACCAGGCCGATGACTGCGCAGGCAATCGCCTGGTTAGATGTGGCAACCTTTCTTTCATTGCCGAAAGAGGTGGCACGCATCAAACCGCCGACAACAATACCTAGCACACAAAGAGCCACGCCAATACCAGTCAAAATACCAGTAACATTCGTAATAACAGCCCCAATCTCTGCGCCAATAGGTGTATTCATGACGTATTATCCTTTGCTACTCTCGTAACACTTCAATATGAAGCATTTACAAATAATTACAAAACAACAAAAGGCACGAGAAGTAAAAAAAACTATAAAGTTCTTCTTCTTCTTTTGTATCAGTATACACACATTGCATATATATTGACACAATATCACACAATCGTACCAAGTATGGCACGGATGTAATCACTGGCGCTATTACTATCCTGCCCGGAAAGGCAGTTCAACCAACGCTGCGTCCCACAAGAGTTCACAGCGTGATCGACAGGGACAGTCCCTTCGTGATATGCAGCCAATGCCATTTCGTAGGCCTTTATATCAACTTCAGGCTTCCACTTGAGATAGTAAGTATAGAGCGTTGACATCTCATAAGCCGCTGCCGGCAAGGCCTCGTCCGGCTTCGTGACATCAATCCCTTTGCCTGATGGTAAACTACCAGGCATCTGATCACAGTTAGGAGCATTATTTTCAAAATCGATCACACAGCGCGGAATCTGTGCGGCTACGCTCGGCAGGAGCTGAGCCATGCCACGTGCGCCGGTCTGGCTAGCAACAACGCGTCCCTGAGCATCATACGTCTCAAAGCTGCTCTGACATATCTGATGCAGAAAATACTTTGATGGCGTACCGTAATGCACCGCCGCCTGTAGCGCCAGGGTCTCCCACTGTCGTTGCTGCGGGGTACTCTGCGCTTGCAAGCAAGGTGCGATCTCTTGCTGACGAATAAACCCTTGCAGTGTATAGCCCGGCCAGGAATCGATCTGCCCATTTGCATGCCAGGTCAGCTGCTCTATTAGCGAGGGCGCATTGGACTGCACGATCGCAATATAGCCATCCTTTGAGCTCCCCGCACTAAATGTCGGAGCCTGGACATCGACGACCAGCGCAAGGTGTCCAAAGTCGTTGCCTGACCAGGCAACCATATCCCCCAATTGGGGTGCAGTGGTAGAGATCGCTTGCGCAGGAATCTCCTGCCAGCCAGCTTCGTTACGATACGCATTCCAGAATGTGCTCGCGTCACCCACATAGGGCAATTCATCATCAATAGCGGCAAAGGCTCCTGTAATGAACTCGACACATTGCAAGTTCCCGCTACGGGCCTCAGCACACAATGAGCCATTACTCGCCTGACATGTACGTTGCCAGTACGCCAGCACAGTGGTCAGCGCAGGATCATCCGCATAGTACTCGTTATTCTGCGGACCATACAGACTATGCGCCAGAGCTAGCGTTTCCGCTGCAATATATTGTCCATGTGAGGTGAATATCTGCTTCTTCCCAAATTGCTCCCAGGACGGCCACCCCGTAGGCTGGGGTTCAACGCGTTGTGCCGCGACAGCGGCGGTCGGTACAGTACTACAAGAAGAGAGCAAGAGCAATAAACCAACCCAGCACAACGCTATAATGCATATCATTGACGACTTTCTCTTCATGAACCTTGCTCTTCCTATCTATTCCTGTAGTACACTGTTACTCGTACTGCATCTGTACATCTTATAAATCACAATGTATCTATAAGACGTACCCACGTTACATAAAGCCTTGCGTAAAGCTACTACCAATAGTACCACCCACGGTACTACCAGCTTGCGTAATGAGCGCCGCAGCATTCGTTTTAAAAACAGTGGGCACCCGCAACATCAATAATAATGTGCCTAAATCCATCAGACGATTCACAATGTCATTAGGGCGAATACCCGTATCATTCTTATAGGTACCCACGACCACCAGGCCAATGACTAATACCGCAACCTGGGCAAATTGTGACGCTGCTAATCCGGCAAAACCCATCAGCCACTCTCTGGTAAAACCTACACCTGTCTTGCCAGGCAAGCCAGCTGCGACCATCGCCAGAGGGCTCATAACGACATAGAAATCGATAAGGAGGATACGAATAAAGATTTGCGCAGCCAAAATCATCGAAAGGGAAGTCTCTACATAAGAAGACATGTTGGCCCAGAAGACACCCATCAAGATACCGGCAAGCGGAAGTGCTACCCATGCACCGACATTGAACCCCGCAAACGAGATCTGCGCAGCGATTGGTAGTATAATCGTCAACGTGACTAAGAGCGTTTCCAGGCCCAGCAGCCAGTCATTCCAGCTTGAGGATGGATAAACAATCGAGGTAAGCTGAATACCAGAGGAGGTTCCTATACTGACAATCTCAAGGATCAACCCCTGCACAACCTGAAGAAACATCTCGGCCAGCATGACACTCAAGCCCGCCCCAATCACTGCGAGTATCAGGCGAGGCAGCGTTTCAAGCGCATTCGCATACTGTGTTGTGATCCCGCCCATCATCATCTGCACACCGATAAATAGAATGATCGGTATCACCAATGCGCCAGCAATCAACTGCATTGCACCTGTAATTGTGAGTACTGTCTGATTCCCCAACGTCAGATCTGAGTCAAGGTTGAATAAAACGCCACTCCATTGGCCACCGGTCTTGCCAATTAAGAAGTCCCTTCCGATCGAAACATCACACCCTTGAAAACCTGAGTCATTGGGTATCGTAGCGATACCATACGCTCCTGTTCCACCAGCAATAGGAGAACAACCATTGAAATTTGGTGTACCACCACCTGGTGTTTGACCACCACCTGGTGTTTGACCACCACCTGGTGGTCTACCACCACCGAGAACAGGACCCACAATCCCAACTTGCGCACTGGCCGCGACTCCACCTTTGCCCGCGCTATGGACATACACTTGATGCTTTGTCTGCTCATCCACAGCTGAGGACGAAAGCGTGTTCGTTTCTTTACCTGGATATGCAGTCAGAGCTGCACCAGCGCTAGATTGTAGTATTGAACTTTTATCTGCCTGATTAACAATTCCATTATAAGCAGCAATCGCATTCTGTACGGTAGAAGTTGGAGTAGCAACAGCAGTATGAGCCTGATTTCTCGTAGCACCATGCGGCATGACATGAGGAGAGATAAGAGCATAGAAACAAAGAACAACAAAACCAATAGCTATAAATAGAGTCAGCCGCAAGCTCTGTCTCCGCTTACGTAATAGATACTCTTCCGACTTCTTTTTACTCATAGAATGCCAGCTTTTACGCACTAAACCTGGTAAAATTTTCCTGGCTTTTTCACCCATTCTTGGCGCTCCTTGGTAATTCATATTTCACAATGCATCTACCTCAATTCACGTGAGCAATTTGCTCGCTATTAATATCGATTATTCGTAAACGCTTTATAATAGTTAGTTTCTTAATCCACTCTATCATAGAGAAAAGCAGTCGCCGATGACTAGAGGGATAAAGGGACAAAAAATCTATTTTGCCAAAGCCAGCCCTATTCCAAGGTGACACCACCTATCATAGTCAAACCCTATACCCACAAATTGCGCACAAAAGTAACACTCAGGCGATAAACTGTCCTTATAATCGACTGGACTTCTTCTCTAAACACTTGTATTTTTAGCACAATCAGCTTTTTTTAATAGGACCATGGATATGCGATTATGGCACAGTAATTGAATCGAAGAGGTTATAAACATGGCAAAATTGACGAAAACGAAAAGTCACGAGGGGACGACAGGGGTAGGCGAGGGAGACAAGAGAGGAGGCGACGAAGGTCTCGAAGATGAAATCAATCGGAGGGTTGACCACTTCGATCCATTAAGGCTCAGCAAGCAGGGAGACACCGGGAACCAGCAGACAGACACCGGGAAGAGGAAACGTGACGACAATCAGGAGTCGATGGAAGAACGTCCAAGCAAGCGTCAGAAGACGGACGATACTAGAGATGGCGATACTAGCGACAGTGATCAGGAGTCGATGAAACAGCCTCAGAAGAGGGACGATACTAGAGATACCAGAGATACCAGAGATACTAGAGATACCAGAGATACTAGAGATACTAGAGATACTAGAGATACTAGAGATACCAGAGATACCAGAGACACCAGAGACACGAAAGATGACGATTATCAGAAGTTGAAGCGACAATTGAACCAACAACAGCCATTCTTATTGCAAACAGCAGCCGGAGCATTGACACAGATAGGCGATAAGGCGGGTGGAGAAATCGAGAAAGAGCAATAGTAATCTTCACTAGAGAGCGCCGAAGATAGTATGGTAGCAATTCACGGCGCAGCATTGGAGCAATCATAGACATCCAGTAGCGGTGCTGCACTCTGCGTGTTATGATGCCACTGGCTCACAGGGACAACGCGACAATGGGAGCGCACCCAATTGGCTTCGCCAGTCGGGTCCACCTGTCCGGCAACATTCAGTGCCTCAGTGTTCTCTAGCAATGAGGTAACAGCCGGATCGATACGCGTCTCCTCTTCCTGTGAACTCAAAGGCAATAGGAAGAAACGAACACTACCGCTTGTCGTCAGTTGCTCAAACTGAGCAATGGTCACAACACGATCAGTTCCGCTATAGCCACCCAGCGCCATCACCGGTCGGCCAGTCGCGATAATGATCGGAGATGCCAACCCGGCATCGAGCGTCGCAGCCAGATAACGCGTTCGCCCTTGCTGCTGGACTAAATAAGTGATCAGTTGAGCATCTGGCTGCTCATCTGCTTCCACCTGCATCGTGAGTACCTCCAGGTGCGTGTCATGTGCGCTCTGCGTCAGACTCATATCCGGGCCACCATATGGAAACACATCGTTGCGATCCTCCAGAACCGGTATAGCAGACCATATAGTTGGCATAATCAGGACGAGACACAGTACCAAACCGAGCACAACTCTCCTATATACCGGCCTGATATACCAGCACAATAGCAAGCTGGCAACAACACCTGCACACAACACAGGCATCAGCAGCGCACCCCCGATAGAGAAATAGGGCTGCAACGACACCATCTGTACAGCGATAGTCAGTAGCAAGACCACTGGCAAGAACCAGCGCCGATAGCGGGAACGGCCATCACGCCAGATCGTCACAATACCCATCGCCAGTAATGCACTCTGCGCTGGCGCTATCACGACAAGATAATGAGGATGATAAAAAGCGGCGGCACAAAAAAAAGTGAATTGAATGAGAAACCATATACCCCAGAGCGCAAGCCCTTGCTGCTGCCGATTGAGCGGCCAGAGTGATGGCTTATCCCAGCGTATCCCAATCAAGCCCAGCACAGAGAGTGGTAGCAACAAACCAATCTGCCCCCCAAGCGGCGGGCTCACCAGGCGTAATAGACCAGGATTGCCAACGAACGCATTATCCAGAGCGAAAGCCGGTAAGGCCTTTGCAATAGCCTGTGTCGCCTTTGCATGGGCAGTCACGATGTCGTGGAAGCTACCTGCGTAACGCATCACTCCATTATAGACGAGTGCTAATTGAAGTTCAGAGTTCGTGCTACTCGAACCTACAAAGGGACGCTGCGCCGCAGGCGTAAGATCAACAGCCATAACCCACCAGAGCGAGACCACCACCAGCACCACGGTCGCGTATAGAAGATGCCAGAGCCGCTTTCTGGCTGGATGGGGAGCAGTAAACCAGTAGAGCAAGGCAAAGGCAGGGACAACCAGATATGCCTCCAGCATCTTGATATTGAAACCGATACCGATCAGCGCAGCAGAGACCAGTAAGAGCCGCAAGCTGCCTTTTTCAGCAGCCACCATCGCAGCCCAGGCCGCGAGCAGGAGTACAAGGGTCAGCAGACTATCCATGGTAGTATTGCGATTCGTCACAATGCTCACCGGGGTTACTGCCAGCGTCGCCGCTGCCAGCAGGCCAGCCACCGGTCCAAAGCGCCGACGTAGCAAGTATCCCAGTAATGCAACAGAGAGTACGCCAGCCAATGCCTGCGGAAACAGCAGGCTCCAGGGACTGAAGCCAAAGAGCTTCGCGCTCCCAACCTGTAGCCAGAAAGAGACTGGTGGTTTATCGACGCTAATAAAGCCACCGGGATCAAACGCGGCAAAGAAGAAAGTATGCCAGCTCTCTGACATACTTTTAATGGTTGCGGCATAATACAGATTGCCATAGCCATCCTGGCCCAGATGATAAAAATTGAGGAAAAGCGAGACCAGCAGCACCAGCAGCATCGCGACCACTTCCCAGAGCGTGACACGCCATCGTTCAGCCACTTGCCGTTCTACTACTCCATCGACTACTCCATCGACAGCATCCTGGATCTCCATAGCTTTTCTCGCAACCTTTCATACAAAGTGATCACATGCACACGTAGCAATTGCTCACGTTTCGTCACGCCAGTATAAATGGAGAATATGTCATCAAACAAGGCGGATCTGGGGACAAATTGGTGCTCAATCCAGCCAATGTATCGCTACCAGCACTCCTCACGACAAACTGTCCCTTTTCTCGACTAGGAGAAGCGAGAAGACTTCATTAAGCTTAGCAGACAGAGAAGTGTGCATACGAAAGGCAATGGCAATGAATATGGCGATTCCCACGGTCCCTGGTTTTGACGTTGAGGCGCTTAATCTCCTCGGTAAACTGATCAGCCGCCTGGAGCGTTTTCATCTGGAGGATGTCACACCAGAACGCTTCGATCCGCAAGATCTCTTTGACGAGAGCGAGCAAACTTTTTTTCGTATCCATGGGATAGCCAACTTTTGGAAACGCAACGTTCAGGGTACTGATTTTGCTCAGTATATGACTGATCTCGTCATCGCATGTCATAATCAGGCGCTGGCAGATCTGACACTGATCATTATCGGCATCTCGCAACGGATACAGGTCTACATATCACTGGGCACGGAAAACACGACGCGTACACTCCTCGAAGGGGTCTTTCCTGGCATGGCATTGGAGAAGGTTGAGATGCCGGAGATCAATGAGCTACTACTCCCGCATTTCCAGGCCAATGGAGTAATCACTGGCATCCCCAGTCATAAAGCGTTTGGCCCCGATAAGGGCGGTGGCGAGGATCAGACAACCATGCCGCATCCAAACGCACCTGCCGCTATACAGAACCAGAGCACGCCACAGAACCAGGCTCCCCTGGAGCGCGTCATTCGTGGTATGTATGGTGCCCACTGGGCCTATGTTGTCCAGGCCCATCCACGTCCTCGCTTGAAGGTCATCGAAGAACGGATGAAGACCATCGATCTGCTGACCCAGGTGACCAATCGCTCACGCGTTCAATGGTCGTCATCCAGGCAGGACAATCTGCAACGGAGCATAATCGACTCCGGCGGCGAGACACATAGTTATAGTGGAGACATGGTCAACTATCGTGCCCAATATCTGATCCGCTTGCTAGAAAAACAGCTTGAGCGTCTCGATCAGGGTATGGCGGCAGGTCAGTGGTTGGTGCGCACCTACTTCGGAGCCAGCAATACCGACGATGCACTACGCCTCGCCTCTCTCTTACTGGGTGCGCTCTCCGGCTCTGATTCCCGTCCTGAGCCACTACGCGCAACCCTCGCACGACCAGACGGTATATCACTGGAAGGCTTCCACACGTTTTTGACCTCCTCCGAAGTGGGAGCCATGATCCAGTTTCCACGCGAAGAAGTTCCAGGCTACGCGATCCATGACTATGTCTACTTCGACTCCGACTTTCGCGTCGCCACCGAGGCACAGTTACCACTGGGCTTTATCCAGCACAACGGTAAGAATACTCCCGAAACCTATAATATCTCGTTGGATGCGCTCGCCAAACACGCCGTCGTCATCGGCGTCACCGGTAGTGGTAAGACAACAACCGTTATGAATCTGATCGACAAGGTTGTGGATGCAAAAAAGCCTTTCTTGATCATCGAACCGGCAAAGACTGAATATCGCTCGCTACATACTACTATTACCCCACGTATGCCCTTCCGCGTCTACACACTGGGCAACGAGATGGGCGCCCCGTTCCGTCTGAATCCTTTCGAGTTTGAAACCGACGACGAACCCGGGAGCGCCTCGCTACTCACCCACATCGACTTTTTGAAGGCAGTCTTCAATGCCGCCTTCCCACTCTATGCTCCAATGCCACAGGTACTGGAGACAGCACTGCATGAAATTTATGAGGATCGTGGTTGGGACCTGACCAGCGGCACGAATACCCGCCTCCCAGACTGGTCACAGCGCGACAAGTATCCTATCTATCCAACGATGACCGATCTTTATTATAAAGTGGAAGAAGTCACCAACAGCCTGGGCTATCACCAGGAGGTTGAAAGCAACGTCAAAGCCGCCCTCAAATCACGCATCGGCTCGCTGCGCATCGGCTCCAAAGGCTTAATGCTCGATACAGTCCGTGGTATTCCCATGGAGACCCTCCTCTCTATACCGACCATCCTCGAACTGGAGAATATCGGTAACGACGACGAGAAGACCTTCATGATGGGCCTCTTCCTGGCCCGTCTCTATGAATATCGCCGCTTACAAGCCGCCAAAGGCGCACTACCACCTGGCTTACAACACCTGATCGTCTTCGAAGAGGCACACCGCCTGCTCAAAAACACATCAACACAGGTTGATAGCGAGTCCGCGAATCCACGCGCCCAGGCTATCGAGGTCTTCACCAATATGCTCTCCGAGGTGCGTGCCTACGGGCAAGGCGTCCTCGTCGCAGAACAGATCCCTAGCAAACTGGCCCCCGATGTCCTGAAGAATACCAACATGAAGATCGTCCATCGCCTCATCGCCCAGGACGACCGCCAGAGCATCGGACAGACCATGAACCTGAACATGGAACAACTCACCCACCTCGGCATCCTTACACCCGGTATGGCCGCCATCTTTGCCGAGGGCGCAGACCACGCCTATCTGGTCCGCCTCGAAAACTACAAACGTAACCTCTCGCCCCTGCCCGAGAAGGCCCTCAGAACCATGAGCAGGAAATATGCCTCGGTAAAACCCTATCAGGCCATTATCGATATCGGCGAATATGGTATCCCAAACTCTGCCACCGGCGGACCCGATCCTGCCATCTATCAAGCATCCGCCAAAATACTTGACACCGAGAAGAGTCACTGGCTATGGTCCAACATCCTGCTACGCTTGATCGCCAACCCGATCAGCGCCATGGAGACCCTGCTCAGCTTCTCCGAACAGATTGAAACCGAGATGTCATACCTCCCCAACCAGAAGCATACCGATGTGCTCATCATGTCCTTGATCCGTGGCATCGACGAACTTCTACAACGACGAGGAGCACAGTTTGGCTGGACCTATCCCCAGGTCGAAGAGCTACGTACCCATCTCACCCACGGCCTGGTTGGCTATATCCGCATCGTCATAGAGCTCCAGAATAGCAACAGCCAGCAAGAGATAGAGGCCAAATCCGCTGACATGCACACAGTTGAAGAACATATCCACGTATTCGTAGAACGCTACACACAACTCATGGAGCGCCGCCAGGGTCCATTCGCTGGCTGCAAGCATTGCCCAGCCAAATGTCTGTATCGCACCGATACCCACAGCCTGCTAACCGCCAAGAATAAAAAGTGGATTACAGAAGAACTGACCGATGCTAATTATGAGACCTATGATGAGCGCTACAGTGCCGTCGTGGTTGCCGCCACCAGTATCGCACAGAGTTGGCTGGGAGATACTGACGAAGATCCAACCCTACACATCGAAGGTATCAGCTATTGCGCCTATCTACACACCATTGCACGCCCTAACTTTAGCGAATATGAGCAGATCATTCTCTCCAACACAGCTAAAGATTACTTTTTCAAAAATCCACATGCACCCCTAGAGGACACAGCAAACGAAGACGATGATGATGATGATGATGATGACAAACAAGATTTTCCTTATTTTGATGATGATGATGATGATGATGATGATAAGTTATAAAAACAGCTATCAGAGCTGAAAGGGAACAGCACCATGTTCAGACACTTCGGTAGAGAAATAATTAAACAAGCGACAATACCAACGACAACAGAAATAGGAAGAAGATACAGAGACAGACAGCGCCTCCCCTGGTCACCTGACAAAATATATGGAACCTCAGACCGTGCGGCAGGAGTGGCAGCAGATACGGCTCAAGAAGAATTTGTGAAAGGATTACGGAGGAATCAACGTAGAGTAAGTCAGGAGATAAAAGGCGCAAACGAGCAATTTATAGATAATAGAAACAGTGGAGTATCTCCTAAGGAAGCAGAGGAGAACAGGCGAGCTGAACTTGAAAAGGCAGATGATACTTATAGGCAAGAGACACACAATACAGCCATTGAAGCGAAGACCAGCGGTGGTGTAAGACGTGACGTAGCTGCTGTTATAGGAGGTGATAGAGCTTTATGGTTGGTTAATAAGCTGACCGCAGATGCAGCTGAAAAGAAAGTTATAGAAAGACACCAAGAGCTAGAAAAACTTGAAACTGAAAGTACCGCTCTTGATGCAAAAGAAGCTGCAGATTTGAAAGCCCTTGTGCGCACAGATGCAGAGATAACTGCTACCATTCAGCAGGACGCACATACAACAAAAGCAGGTGTCATCTATGAACGCTTTGAGCAGATACAGCAGGGAATGCAAAAGGATAAGGATGTTCAGCTGAAGGTCGCTCTAGCGGCCACCAATAAATACGAGGAGTTAGGGCGCACTAAAAATATTATCAATGATCGCAGCGTGCGAACGAATGAAGAGAGGCGCGACAGGCTCGAGAATGATTTTAAGTCCATCTTTAGCGCTGCTTTTAGTAAAGATGCTAAAGCCCCCACCCCTATAGAAGAAGTAGATATCGCTAATGCCCTCAAACATGATTCTGTACAAGATGCCTTGACAGAAGCCAACAAAGATGTGCCCGGAGACACCCTTGGGCGTCAAGTACGTACTGCGAGGGTCAAGAATGCTATTCAAGCCGCCCTATCCGCTGGTATAAGCGAAAAAATGATGCGGGAAGAAGCCACCAGACGTTTTTTGAAGGGTACCGAAGGATCTTTCGTAGCACATGGCATCGTACAGAAAATCGAAGCGGCAAATCCAAGCAGCAATGGAGCGACACGTCTGGCGGCTGCCAGAGCAAGCAATATTCATGAATTGCACAACCTCAAAGCCGTTGACATATCTGGAAAAGATCAGATCAACACATTTCAAGAGAAACACAAGCTGCAACGCACGGATGCTCCTGACGCTGATCACGTACAGCAACATATAGATGCACAGAAAGCACCTGCAGATATGCAGGCCCAATACATAAACGACCTGAAGAACGGGAAAACTGCACTTGCTACATTCGCGGATGTACACGAGAACAGAGCAAAGCCAGAAACTCAAGAGATTACTAACTACGAACGAGCATCCGCACAGATTGATGTGCATTATAACGTCGAGATCGAACAAGCTCAACAAACAAGCGAGACAGCCATAGACACAGCGCGTCGTACTCGCAACAAAGAGATAACGGATGCTAACAAGCAGCACACGCGCGAATTAGAGACAATCTCAAAGGACGGAAGTCTTTCAGATTCAGAAAAGGTAGAGAAAGGGAAAAAAGCTAAAGATAAATTTATTGAGAAGACAATAGCAGAAATAGACGAGCGCTGCAAATCGGCAGAAATAGACGCCAGAAAAAAACATGCTGACCTGATTATCGAACGCGATACCGCAAAAGCAGAGTTAGATCGTATCTATCCGTTAGCAGCGGTACGATACAAAATAGCTGAAATAAAACGATTAAAAAAAGATATACAGACCACTATTAACAAAAAATCCGAGAATGATGCTCAGCGTAAAGAGTTACAATCACAGATCGAAGCCTTCCAAGCCAGAAAGTTAGCGAAAGATACCAACTGGTATGCTGAAAGAGAGAAAGCCTGGTATGACTATCTGAAGCAAGTAAGAAAAACCAACGAGGCCGAAGCAGA
The DNA here is from genome assembly GCA_015099395.1 of Ktedonobacteria bacterium brp13. Classification (GTDB taxonomy): domain Bacteria; phylum Chloroflexota; class Ktedonobacteria; order Ktedonobacterales; family Ktedonobacteraceae; genus Dictyobacter. The sequence continues at coordinate 672,838 of AP024096.1, forward strand.
ATACGAGGTAGCACATGCTGAAAGCGATCATTACGAAAGATTATGGAAGAAATCTTCTGCAGAATTTGATAATATTCAGAAGGGAATCACACTAAATAACGATAAAGTGCATTATATACGGGAGGAGCAGGATCAGCTACGGGAGCAGCAGAATCAGCTACGGGAGGAGCTCAAAACTCCTAGCGCTAGCACCGATGCGGATGCTATAGCAGCAGCGATCCAGGCCAAGACGGATGCGATCCAGGCCAAGACGGATGATATAGCAGCGATCGAGACCCAGACGAAAGGTCTCATCGTGCGAGAAGCAGTCGCGCTTTCAGATATTACGAAGTACCAGGATGAATTTCATAAACATGAAGAAATAAGCAAGCAGAAAAAGCAAGCATTAACCCATGAGAAGAAAGTTCACGCTACCAAAGATACTGAATATAAGCTGATTAACGAACGCGCGGAATCTGACGGCAAGAGAGAAGACAGGCATGCAGACAGGCTTCGTGAAAAGGAGAAGCTACAAGAGACATTCCAAATGCTAAGAATGATACAGAGTTCCAATAACAGAGCCATGATCCTGTCACAGGCCCTTGGCCAGTCCTCCTCAGCGATCAACGCACACGCAATCGGTGGCTTACAAGCCATGCTTGCCGCACTACAAAAATAATTATCACGAGTATCCATTATTCTTGAAAAAGGAACACAACAATGGCATCGATCAAATGTACAGCTTGCGGTCACCGTCACTTTCAACCAGTGCCAAATTGCATCAATTGTGGGGCTCCATTAGCCACGGCAACCTTCATGGCACGCTCGCAAGCAGAGGTCACTATCGTACAATCAGACACGACCAACGCTATCGATGCCGCACCTGCCCAATCCGCTCCTATCCGCAAACAAAACAGTGCATCTGCAAGGAATGTAAGCGGAGAGAAGCCGATGCGCAAGACCCCCAACCAGGCAACACGTGCGTTAACTAGCCAGGAAACACCGTCACGCCAGCTTATAACTAGTGATACTGGCATGCAAACTACGACAGCGAACCGCCGCTGGCAGAAGCAGAAGCAGAACACGCTACAAATCTATGAGCCCTACGAGACTGCAGTCGATATAGCGACTCAGGACCCCTTTACGTCAGCGCCCTTTGGCACGACAACCGTAAAGGAAGAGCAGACAGGCACCAGCACCCGCACCAGCACCGTCGATCCAGAATATTGGAAGACCGCTAAGTTTCCATTATTCTTCCTCAAAACCCGGCCTGCATTGACCGGTACGGTTCTGCATATGGAAACCAAAGAAGAGATCATTGATCATCCCGACCTCGTTGCTGCGATAGCATTACTGCTCGTCGAGCTGGTCTGGACAATCACTGATATCCGCAACGAGAGAGATAGCGATCGCGTTGTGATGACGACGCTTCGCATCCGTACCTATGCGAACACCCTCAAAGATGCACGTATACGCGGCAACATGCGTGGTGCTGACCTTTCACTGGGTGACGAGATATCGTTCTGGGGCGTAAGACGTCACGGTGTTCTCTTCGTCCGTCGTGGTTTCAACCACACAACCAGTGGCGTCGTGAGCACACAATCGATGGGCTTACTCTTGCCTGCACTTCTTGTACTTGCATGTTTCATCGCTGGCATCTATTTCATACCTACCTGGCTACCAGGAGTCGCTCATGGTATTGCAAATAATCTGGGCCATTTCCTCTCATTTTTGCAGCAACACCCTATCAAGATACCGCAACAAAAAAAGTAGAGAGTGAGAGTGATATGGTAATAACGATGCAAACACACATAGCTATAGGTCGCTGGCTGCAAAGGTCTCTGGCAACAGGAAATATCCATAGCCTAACACACAGTAAATATAGATACCTGTCCCGCGTAGTTTGCCACGTATCCGATCGACATGTTTATCCATCATCGTACGTGTCCTCTTGTCCAACTCACGTCCATAGATTTTATATGCCAGCTCGGTGTAAGAGACAGCACGATTATTTTTCAATGGGAGCAATAAACGATATTCAGTAGCGGTGAGCGAAACGGTTGTACGTCCAATCAGCAAGAGATGCTGCTCGTCATTCCAAACAATCCTCGGTAGCTGCGTACCCACTGGATCACATTCTTTATATGCAACTGCCATTTATTCCTACCTTTCCGTCTCCCAATACTTGATCACGTGTGAAATAACTACTTTCACATACAATGATCGTGGTTACACTAGCATCTATGACAGCAACCAGCGTATTCAGCGCTTCTGCTGACACGGAGAGACAGAACCTATCTGCATGCTACCGATCAGCAGAAGTACAAAACTTCGGGAATATAACGACAATGCTTGTACATCCCATCTCAAATATACATACCTACATGCAAGCATGTAAATTTACCGGTACTATTTACTTACTATTTTCTTTTACTTTGAAACAATATTTATTTTCCCTGCTTATTTTAAATGCTCTTAATAACTTTAATCACTACTTAATACCATGCATCAGAAAACTACTGCTTTTTAACATTCAGCCAGGCGGCTAAAGGTTATTAAGAAGATTACTGCAGATTACCTAAAAATAGCAGCGCTACAGCTCTGGTATTCTGTCCCTATATATCCCTACCACTTCACACAAAGCCTTGTCATACTAAAGCTATATTGGTATAACTATGCAGGAAAAGATCGAACGATCAACAATAAATGATCAACAATAGTAGATCGGATCGCGCACACCAGTTTTGCTCTTTCTCTATGGAGTATAAATACAGATTATCCGTTTAGCTTATGTGAAGAAGAAAGGCAGCTATACTCTCACATGACCAGGTTTTGTCTATCAATTCTTATCACCTTCTACCATCATGCTCACGCACAAGGAAAGTGTACAGATTACTGAATGAAGATGATTTGTAAAAAAACTATCAGGGCTGAAAGGAAACAGCACCATGCGCGGACACAACTTCTGGTCACAGGCCATGCGCGGACACAGCTTCCGGCCACAGGTCATGCGCGGGCACAACTTCCGGTCACAGGCCTTTCTCATCAGTGACAACAGTATTACTAACTCCATAGACAATGCGAGAAGAGTAGTAGCAGACGAGAATAAAATCAACTTTGAGAAAGGATTACATGTTGGTAAAAAGAATGTAGAAGAGGGCATAGCTAAGGCACACAGGAAATTTAAAGAGAATAGAAACAATGGAGTATCTTTTAAGAAAGCAGAGGAGATCAGGCAAGCTGATCTTGACAAGGTAGATAATGCTTATAGGCAAAAGCTACACAATGATGCCTTTGAAGTACTGAGCGGCGGCGGTGCAGAAAGTGAATTAGCAGCGTATATTTCAGGCAATAAAGCGCTAAAAGGCATTAACAAGTATATCGAAGAATCAGCTAAAAGCAAACTTGAAAAGCATCAGCAAGAGCTAGAAAAACTTAAAGTTGATACTGCCGCTATCGATAAAAAAAGTGATGCAGACTTCAAAGCCATGGTGCGCACAGATGCAGAGATAACCGCTTCCATTCAGCAGGACGTACAAACAACAAAAGCAGGTGTCATCTATGAACGCTTTGAGCAGATACAGCAGGGAATGCTAGAGGATAAGGATTTTGCGACGAAGGTCGCTCTAGCGGCCAGCGATAAATTCAAGCAAGCAAAACGTTGGCGCACTAAAAAGATTATCAATGATAGCAGCGCGCGAACGAATAAACAAAGGCACGACAGGCTCAAAAAAGATTTTAAGGCCGTCTTTCGCGCTGCCTTTCGTGATAACCCTGACCAACCTGCCAGCACTACCGAAAAAGATGATATCGCTAAAGCCCTCAATCATCCTTCTGTACAAATAACCTTGCGAGAAGCCCAAAAAGATGTGCCCAAAGATAAAGATGAGCGCAAAACGCGTGAAGCGATGGTCAAGAATGCTATTCAAGACGCCATATTCGCTGGTATGAGCGAAAAAATGATACGGGAAGAAACCACCAGACGTTTTTTGAAGGGTACCGAAGGATCTGTCGTAGCACATGACAGAGTACAGAAAATCGAAGCAGAAAATCCAAGCCACTATGGAGAGACACGTCTAGCGGCTGCCAGAGCAAGCAATATTCGTGAATTGCACAACCTCAAAGCCGTTGACACATCTGGAGAGGGTAAGATCCGAGACTTTCAAGAGACACACGCGCTGCAAGGCACGGATGCTCCTGACGCTACTCACGTACAGCGATATCTAAATGAACGGAAAGCACCTGCAGATATGCTGGCCCAGAAAGTAGACGAGATGAAGGCCATGGACCCCGCTACATTCGCTGCTTTCAGGCACGCATACGAGGACAGAGCAAAGCCACAAGCGCAGGAGATTACTAACCACAAAGCAGCAATGGACCAGATCAATCGAGACTACAACGGGCAGATAAAGCAAGCTAAAAACGATGTTGAGCAGGCAATAAAAAATAAAGAGACACCTGCTGCAGATATTCAAGCTGCAAAAGCTCGACATACAAGCCTCGTAGCAGAACGCAACAATGCAATATCTAACCTGGCAGAACGCTATCCTCTAGCAGCATTTGAACATCGGAAAGCCGTAGAAACTGAGAATCACCAGCGAGCATCCACACTGCTTGATACACATTATAAAGTCAAGCTCGAACAAGCTCAACAAACAAGCGAGACAGTCATAGACACAGCGCGTCGTACTCGCGACAAAGAGGTAGAGAGAGCTAACAGGCAGCACACGCTCGAATTAGATACAATCTCAAAGGACAGAAGGCTTTCAGGTTCAGAAAAAGCAGAGCAACGGAAAAAAGCTAAAGATAAATTTGCGAAGACAACAGCAGAAATAGACGAGCGCTGCAAATCGGCAGAAATAGACGCCAGAAAAAAACCTGCTGACCTGATTATCGAACGCGATACCGCAAAAGCAGAGTTAGATCGTATCTATCCGTTAGCAGCGATAGATCACAAAATAGCTGACATAAAACGATTTAAAAAAGATATGCAGACCACTATTGACAAAAAAGCTGAGAATGATGCCCGGCGTAAAAAGTTACAATCAGATATCGAATCCTTCAAAGCTAGAATAGCAGCGAAAAAGGCCAACTGGGGTCCTAAAAGAGAGAAAGCCTGGTATCTCTATAAGGAGCAACAAGAAAAGACCAGCGCGGCCAAAGAAGAATACGAGGTAGCACATGCTGAAAGCAATCATTACGAAAGATTATGGAAGAAATCTTGTGCAGAATTTGATATTATTGAGAAGGGAATCACAATAAATAACGAGAAAGTGTATCATATACGGGAGGAGCAGAATCAGCTACGGGAGGAGCAGAATCAGCTACGGGAGGAGCTCAAAACTTCTAGCGCTAGCACCAATGCGGATGCAATAGCAGCGATCCAGACCAAGACGGATGCGATCCAGACCAAGACGAATGATATAGCAGCGATCCAGACCCAGACGAAAGATCTCATCGAGCGAAAAGCAGACGTGGTTTCAGATATTAAGAAGTACCAAGATGAATTTCATAAACATGAAGAAATAAGCAAGCAGAAAAAGCGAACATTAAGCCAGGAGGAGAGCGCTCTCGCCACCAGCAAAAATGACTATGAGATGACTAAAGACCGTTATGACTCTGAGGAACAGAAACGCGAAACGCATGAAGACAATCTTCGTGCCAGGGAGAAGCAACAAGAGACATTCAGAATGCTAAGAGAAATACAGAGGTCCAATAACAGAGCCATGATCTGGTCACAGGCCCTTCAGCAGTCCTTCTCAGCGATCCAAGCACACGCAATCGGTGGCTTACAAGCCATGCTTGCCGCACTACAAAAATAATCATGCAGCAGCAACCGTACTGCCTCGCTCGCGGGCAGAATATTACAGCCGCTAGCAATGCAAGCGGAGAAGAACAAACACTACCAGCAACAGTGGTAGCGGCGATGCTAACAAGCATCGCTATAAGTCGTTGGCTGCAAATATCTCTGGCAACAGGAAATATCCATAGCCTAACACACAGTAAATATAGATACCTGTCCCACGTAGTTTGCCACGTATCCGATCGACATGTTTATCCATCATTGTGCGCGTTCTCTTGTCCAACTCACGACCATAGATTTTATATGCCAGTTCAGCATAAGAGACAGCGCGATTACTTTTCAAAGGGAGCAATAAACGATATTCAGTAGCGGTGAGCGAAACGGTTGTGCGTCCAATCAGCAAGAGATGCTGCTCATCATTCCAAACAATCCTCGGTAGCTGCGTATCCACTAGATCACATTCTTTATATGCAACTGCCATTTATTTCTACCTTTCCTTCTCCCAATACTTGATCACTTGTGAAATATCTACTTTCACATACAATGATTCTGGCTACACAGCATCCACAGCAGCAACCAGCGTACTCGGCACATCCACTGACACGGAGAGACAGAACCTATCTGGATACTACCGATCAGCTAAAGTGCAAAATTTAGAGAACATAACGACAATGCTTGTACATCCCTATCTCAAATATACATATATGCATATAAGTGTGTAAATTTACCAGTACTATTTACTCACCGTTATTTTCTGTTATATTAAATCAAATTTTACTTTTACTATTTATTTTAACCCATATTCCGCAATTTAATCAGAAGAAAAATAGCATTGTTGATAGACCGATCCAGGTAAGGAGAGAATCTGCTGACTATTCTGCCAGCAAACAAAAGATTACAGAAAATCGCTGCGCTACAGCTATGGTATTCTGTCCCTATATACCCCTATCACTTCACACAAAGCCTTGTCATACTAAACAATATATCGGTATATCTATGCAAGAAAAGATCCCATGCACCAGGTTCACCCACACTCTCTAGAGTATGGGTACAGTGTAGGCGTTTAGTTTCTATGACGTTTAGCTTATATGACGAAGGAAGGAAAATATACTCTCAATGGAAATGCTGTCTGTTTCCAGGTTGGGTAGCATGATACGAGGTTATACGCTGGAGAAATTACTCGCACAGGAGACGCTGACAGCGACGTATCTGGCACATACTGAAGAGATCTGGCTTGAGCAAGAGCTCAATATCACCCTTCTCTCACTCCCTGAAAGACTTTCAATACAGGAACGGGCCCATTTTGCCGAACGATTTTCACAGACAGCCCGAGCACTGATGAAGTTGCGCCACCCTTCTCTACTCCCACTCTATGGGTATGGCGATGATGCCGGTATCCCTTACCTGCTACGTCCAACTATGCCTCCAGCGATCACACTCACACAGCAGATTCAGGAACATCAGCAGTGGGCACCATCCGAAGCCTTTAAGCTCCTTGCTCCTCTTTGCAGTGCACTCGCCTATATTCATGATCAAGGATTCGTCTATCAATTCTTATCACCATCTGCCATCATGCTCACACGCACAGGAAGTATACAAATCATCGAATTAGGTATGGCTCAGCTCTTGCGGAATATTGGATTAGAGGAGCTAGAAGACGCAAAAAAGCATCCCACCGACCATCTCAAAGATCTAAGAGGCAACTATCTAGGCCAAGCAGAATATCTGGCACCAGAAATTGTACGTGGCGAGGCCGCCACTCCGCGCTCAGATATCTACTCACTCGGCATTATCCTTTTCGAGCTACTGAGCGGTACACTACCTTTTACCGGCGATGATTATCTTGATACTACCCGTAAACACGTGCGGACACAGCTACCCTCAATCCATACGATCGCACCAGATGTACCGGTCGCACTAGAATTGGTCATCAACCGCGCGCTGCATCGCAATCCGGCCAATCGCTTCCCTACCATCGGAGCATTTCTGAAGGCGCTTTCTCAGGTCATCGATGAACGTCTGCATATATCGACATCCAACACGATCAATGATGTCATTCAGCAAATGTACTCGCTCTCATTTACAGCTAACACGGAAGCACCATATACTACACCCACGCGGCAACAGGGGTGAGAGCAATGGGAAGGAGAAACGTTACACGTTACCTATACTATCTATTATTTTAATGCTTAAAAATCTTTTCAAAATAATATAGGTACTATGAGCTATTATTTCAGGGAGAATCCGCTATGGAGAAGAGTACGAAGGCGAAAGATAATTCGCCGAACGGAGAGCTTATTCGGCAGCTGTTACTGCTAGCACCGCTGCTGCCAACTGCTGCTGTTCTGCTCGTTGGCGCTTATGGTACACAGAGGATGGCACCAGAGCATATGCTCTCTTTTGTTATCTTCTTTCTGCTCTGCGCGCTGGCTATCTTTGTTGCTACACGCAAGGTTATGAGCATGCTACAGTCGACCATCAATAAGCCGTATGAGGAGCTTACCAACGCGTGCCGTGAATTGCTACAAGGCAATGAACACAAAGGCATCGTCCCACCAGGTGGACGCGAGGTCAAAGAACTTGCGAAAGTCATCAATGCGCTCCTTGAGAAACAGGTGCTGCTTGCTCAACAAGCAGCGCCATCACCGCTACGAAGCATGGTCACCTCTACTCAGACGCAGTCAAATGAAGCCGCACTACTCAATCAACAACTGACGACGCTGCTCAGCGAGTTGACTCCGGTCGTAAGCGGTGATCTACGGGTAAAAACATCTGTCCCGAAAGGCTATGTTGGCGTCGTTGCGGACACCTGCAACTCGTTTATAGAAGAGCTTGCGCAGTTTGTACGCTGGACACGCTATGCATCTCAGCAGGTGACAAGCTCCTCACGCGGCATTCTGGATCGCTCTATTGAGATGACCAGGACCATAGAGACAGAGATGCACCGTCTCTCCACCACCACGCAATCGGTAGAAGAGATCGTCGCCTTTGTACAGCGCTTGAGCAATACCTTGCAGCTCAGTGTTGATATCGCACAAGAGTTACAGACACAGCTAAACGAGAGTGGCACTGGAACCTATATGGAAAGAACTATAATTAGGTACAGTACCGATGCAACGCCTCTCGCACAACTCACTATTGAGGCCCAGCGACAGACTGAGCTCCTTGAAGAGACACTCAGCTCAACAACTGAGACATCTATACGTGCCGAGGCGCTTATCGGCGAACTCTACGCAGTTGCCCAGCATCTCCATCACTCCAGTGTCGATATTTTGCGCACAGCTGAACGCATTAACGAATTAGAACAGCTAGCTGAACGCTGGAATACCGCCGCCGAAGCGTTTACGATCGCCGATATAGATGAAGATGGAGGAGCCTCAAAGCAGACCTGGCTCCTGTAATAAATTAAAGAACAGGCACTATTTCTATGCAAACAGATACAAAAGAAAATACAGCGCTAAAACAACAGATACGTACAATCAGACAATACATCATATTACTGATCATCATCTGTATCGCCTCCCTCGCTACACTACCTGTAACGAGTATCTTCTCTATGGCACAGGCCACACCTGCGCCTGCGAGCTCTATCAATGCTGGTGAGCCACCCTATCACTGGGAAGCATGTTTCGCATGGACAGAGAAGGCTCTCTATCTAGAGATGACCAATCATACATGCATGCCATCAGCAAAGAAACACCAGAAAAAACTCATGTAGTTTTTTCTGGTGCTTTCTTACTAACTTACGGTCTTACTAACTTGCTTCCTTACGCGCTAAAAGTCGCTAGTGGTCTCATTGATCAAGCCAGCCTCATAGTCAGAGATATCGTTCTCCATCAGCTCTAGCTCTTCACGTAGCTCTTCAGAGAGGGCATCGTGAAAGGCAAATGGATCATATTTCACACCTACAACTTTTTCTTTCCCTCGCGCTTGCCGACGATACGGCCGCTCGCGCTTCGCATATGTTTCGGAGTAGGCTGGATTGTATTCTGGGTTATGCTCGGGATTACGTTCTGGGTTATGCTCGGGATTACGTTCTGGGTTATGCTCGGGATTGCGTTCTGGGTTATGCTCTCTATACCCCTCGCTATATGAGCCTTCATGCGTACGTTCACGCTCCGCTATGGCAGGTGAGAAGCCTTCACGTTCATAGGGCTGCTCCTCTGGCTTAAACGGTGGAATAGACTGGGGCACCATATTAACGCTACGCAACATGGCCTCACGCAGTTTCTCGTCAATCACCTCTACAGGGCGTGTATAGCGAATACGACAACGCGTACGAATACTCTCAGCCCATTCAGGCCCTTCAGGAGTGGGAGCTTTTAATTGCAGTGAGAAGGTCGGTTGTCTCCTCCCTGCTGCCAGCGCCGAGACATAGCAGGAATTGATGTCCAGGTGCAATATATCTTCCTGATCTACACCCAGATCCTTTGAAATGAGACCGGCATCTTGCGATGACATATTAAATGAAACCGTCTGTCGTACATTCGCTTGAATCGTTGGCAGCAAGAGCGGGTTAAACTGATGCAGATATTCAAGCGATTGTGTGGAAAGAAAGAAGTTCGCCCCATATTTACGCAGCTCAGATAACACACGATAGTCGGCACCGGCAATACGTTGAAACTCGTCCAGGATGATCGAGAGACGGGCCGATCCAGTATTATTGCGCCGACCTTGCTCTTCAAGCGTACTCTGTATCAGTCCCAGCAAGGTGGCACCGATCATCGAAGAGACCTCAGTACCAACGACGCCTTTCGCAAGTTTAAAGAGAATGATTTTGCGCTCCTCGATCAGTTGCGCAAAATTGATAGTCGTGACGCCCTGACCAAGGATACGGCGCGCAACAATACTCTCAAACTTTGCGACCTTGGCGGCTACAGGCTTGATGACATCACGCTGCTGCGAAATCGATAATGGCTCATAAAATTCACGCCACCAACGGTGCAGATAATCGTCTTGAATCTGTTGCAGTAGCACATGACAAAAATTGACATTGGTTAACAGAGGGAGGACATCAAGCAAAGTATACTGCTGTTCAGGTCCATGGATCGAATCCTGCTGAACAAGGACCTTATTCGCTTCAAAGAGTGTACGCAAGCTCATCTCAAAGGCGTTCTCCATCTGGGCACTCCAGTTGGAGGACCAGAGCTGAGAAAACATCTTCAAGAGATCAGCGATAAACTTATCACGTCCGCGATCCAGAGTCACATCCAACGGATTCAACCCTATCAAGGCCGCCGGATCAGAAAGATCAACAAAGACAACGTCCTCCTGGCGCTCAGGCGGTACCAGGCGCAGCACGTCTTCACACAGATAGCCAAAGGGATCAACCATCACCAATCCACCCAGTTTCATCGCTTCTCGTGCAACATACTGGAGGAACATACTCTTGCCCTCGCCAGCTTTCCCACTAATCAGCGTATGATAGGTAAAAAATTCTGGTGTGAGCGCAAACGGTCGACGATATCCTGCATGTTCTGAGAAACCGATCTCTGGCAGACCCACACATTGCTGCGTAACAGCAGGTGGTATCAACATTGTACGCGAACGCCGATGCTCAACCAGCGCCAGTTCTGGGAGCACTTCAGGGCTGGGCAGATGCCAGAGCGAGGCCAGAGCATCAACACTCACCATATGCCGCGAACGCTGGAGACCATGCTGCCAGCCACCTCCCAGCACAGTTACCTTGTCCTTGTCAGTAATCAAGCGTCGCGCAGCACCAGCAGAGAGACGGTTAGGAACAAAGAAAGCACCATTTGCCATGTTGAATTGGCGGTAGGCTGCAACCATCTGCAACAGGAGATCTTTCCTGAGCGTGCGCTGCCTGTATTCTCCGACGAGACGAGTCAGCAACGAGTCTGTACTCTTCTCCGCCTTTGGTCCAATTACATAGAGGCGTAGACGGGTATGATACGCCATACGCGAAATTTTCTGACTCACAACCTTGGGATCATACAGTGCACGCCGTTTAAATATACCCCGTCCTAACCAGTAGAGAAGCAGAACCACCAGTTCCAGTCCACCAACGACACCAGCCAGTGCTAACAACTCAGAGCGTTGAGCAGCCGACACCAATGCATTTTGTCCGGTAAGCAGATCTATAATAGCTTTCAACGTCCAGGTCGGTATCCATGGACGTGCAACAAACAGGAAAAGGACAAGTAGTCCAATATTGAGAATCAGTGCATTGCTCACATAATCCCGGGTGAAAATACTAATCATACGCTGACGCTCTTTGGCCTGACGCTCTGGTTCCAGCGGATTCTCGATAGCTCTACGCAGATTCCAGCGCGACCAATTACTCGCCGCTGGCAGAAGGGAAATCTGCGAGATCACGCGGGTATTGGCAGGCAAACGTCCTAAGGCAGCAAGCAGCCCGAGGAGAGGATCAGAGCCATCTTTCTGCTCCTCTTTCCACGTGCGTAAAGGCAGGTAGGCACCGCCACCGGCTATCAGTTCGACGGCGGTAACCTCCTCGTGTGCAGCAAGCTGAAAAGGATCGTCATGCTCGCGGAGCGGATGTATCTCACTCTGCGGATACTGAGCACGCAATAACGCCTCCACGTGAGTCAGCGCAGCCTGCGTGGTTGCACGTACGATAAAAATACGGCGTTCATGCGTGCCAGCAAGTTCCAATGCAATCGGATGGCGTTTATCAAGCACCAGACTCTGCATCGTCGCTTCCAACTCCATAATATGCCCGCCACTCGAATGCAATGGTGGAATAATCTGGAGTGCGAGTGAAGGTGAAGGGTCCTGATCTTGTCTCAGTTCTTCTATGAATTCCATATATAGCAGAATAGACAACGCATACCTATTGGTGAAAAGACCAGACAGGTTGCACTATCCCCTTTCTCATAAATCGTGCAAGCATGACCAATATCGTCTGCTACTAATTTTATAAAATGTATATGCGTCTATGCAGTCTCATACAATCTCATGCAGTCTCAATTATTGTAGAGAAAACTGGGCTAAAAAACATTCCCTTTAACATCCGATTCCTCTTCACTCTTTGCCGTAAATTTCACGCAAATAGATTCCCGTCGCGCTCCATTGCTAGATTCATACAGCGTTATACTGAAGGCAGAATTGTCCCTACATCCCTCTCTACGCAATCTCTTTCCTCTGCTATGATAGCCACAGAACAGAGTAAAGGAATGAGGAGGAGCTACTTATGGGAACGCAATTCATGCGTCTCACGACGAGGGATGTGCCAGCGTTGCCAGTCGGACACTGGCTCGTACTAAACCCCAGTGATCGGATTGTCACATTGATCGGACCTGAATCCATCTCAGCGCAGTGTCGTTTCTCGAATAGCGCCTTTCGGCTCCTCTTCCTGCTGCTGAGATCCCCCTATGGAGCGAACTATGCAGAGTTACTGGCCTGCTTGCGCTGTTCAGAGACCGTCTTCCGCAATGTCTTTCAGGCACCCTCCTATGAAGAAGCCCTTACTATTCTCGCTCCGCAGATCAACCGTTGGAACAAACACCTTGAACGGAGCGCGCAACAGGGCAATGTTGTGCTGGAACGTGAGCTTAAAATAGTACGCAGAGCAGCTAAAGAACGCCATGGCGTGAACTCTACCCTACAACAACACGGCTTCGCCTTAACAGTCAAAGCAATGTACCGCAAAGGCTACCTGCTAACACGTACCGCCAACGGCAAGTACTAGCACATACCGCCAACGGCAAGTACTAGCACATACCTCCAACGGCAAGTACTAAGCCAAAACACAAAAGCACGCCACCGCAAAAAATCTTACACCCCAAAACTCCACTATCACCTGTATAGTGCACTCAAGTCCTTGTCCCCCTCTTTGAGGGCTCACCGGTGTAGGTTTTTGTTGGATATGCAATGAAGCCCCATCGCAGGCCGATGCAGACAGATCGGACGCCATGACAAATACATCCCGTCGTTTGCCGGTAATGTTCACTATCACCTTAAAGGATGCTAAAACCCCTGCCTCCCTCTTTGAGGACTCTGTTGGCGAATGACACAAAGGATAGAATTGAGCTCAAAGACTTGGAAGAGACACCACTTGATTTGAGCTCAAGCCTCCGAGTGAACTCCGTTGAATTTCACTCCCAATGTCATTCGCCAACAGAGTCTTTGAGGGGGGATGTCGCCGCAGCGACAGGGGGAGTAGATTCTCGAACTACGCTATTAACCTCGATTATACACTATCTATCACTCTTATCTTCATAGTGTATAATCGAGGATTACAGGGCATTGCTAGCATTTTACTCCCCCCTGCCGCTAAGGCGGCTTTCCCCCCTCAAAGAGGGAGGCAAGTGCTGCATTTACTGTAGATCGTGTAGTATCTCTAGCATGAATATTGTATAATATTGCCTGTAAGGATGCTAAAACCCCTGCCCCCCTCTTTGAGGGGGGATGTCGCCGCAGCGACAGGGGGGAGTAGATTCTCGAACTACGCTATTAACATCGATTATACACTATCTATCACTCTTATCTTCATAGTGTATAATCGAGGATTACAGGGCATTTCTAGCATTCTACCCCTTCTGCCGCTAAGGCGGCTTTCCCCCTCAAAGAGGGAGACTTTAGCGACATTACCTATTTTGAAGAGCAATTGTCGTTTTTCTTTTCCCCTAAATTTGGTCCAAATTAGCGACACATTTTTGTCAATGCGCTTGGGGCCTCAAATCATAGCGCAGCAAAAAGGCAGAAGAACTGGAGCTTCGTATACACAGAGATTTACTGCTTGCTTGGTCTAAGTTATTTATCAATGTGCTCCGAGTTTTTATGTCGCTAATTTGGACCAAATTTAGGTTTCCCAATTTCGCCGACTACTGTGGCTCTACCTCCTTCAAAAAAACCTACACTGGTGAGCTCTTTGAGGGGGGGATGTCGCCGCAGTACTACAGTTGCACTTAGAAGCTGAGCACTTACCGATTTCACTGGCGACCTGAGTACAGACGCACATCCTGATCTCCCTGCGATGTGACATGCTGTTTCCATACCAAACGAAGCAGTGTGTCTCATCATTTTAAAGGAGATCAAGATGAAGTCTGTTCACCATACCACACCGGATTCTGTTTCGTCGATCGACAAGCAAATTGGCCGCTGGACCCAGGAACTCTTCCACCTGTATGAACGCGTCGCGCCTCGTTTTGCGCGTGCTGAACCACGCCGCCATGCCCTGGCCTATCTCGAGGGCCTGCTGAGTTCCATTGAGCGCAAAAATGGCTGGCAACTGGCGCAACATGCCGGGGATGCCCGCCCCTATGGCATCCAGCGCGTGTTGTCCAGCGCCGTCTGGGATGCGGATCTGGTCCGCGATGACGTGCGTCACTACGTCCTGGAACACTTCTTCGATCCACAAGGCGTGTTCGTCATTGATGAATGTTGTATTCCCAAAAAGGGAACTCAGTCCGCTGGCGTGCAGCCCCAGTATTGTGGCGCCACCGGACGCGTCGAAAACTGTCAGGTCGGTGTTTTTCTCAGTTATGTCGGTTCCCAGGCCCATACCCTCATCGATCGCGAGCTCTATCTGCCACATGCCTGGACCAAGAAGCTGCGCCACTGCCAGCTCACGGATGGTACGGCCTGTGTCCGCTTCCAGACCAAGTGCGAGCTCGCGCGTCAGATGCTCGCGCGCTGTTTCCGTGAGCATATCCCGGTGAGCTGGGTGGTCGCCGATTGTGTCTACGGCAGCAACGAGCGTCTGTGTCGGTGGCTCGAGGAGCAAGCTTGTCCGTACGTGATGGGACTCCGCGACAACGACACGGTCGCGCTGTTCACGCAGGCGGGACGGCAACTCCTCAAGGTTAAGGATGTGCCGGCCCGTTTCCTGCAGCCTGGGGACTGGCATCGACTCGCCTGTGGTCAAGGCACCCATGGACCTCGCCTCTTCGATTGGGCCTGTCTCCCTTTGCTGCAGCCGTGGGAGCAGGATGGGCAGCATTGGCTGCTGTTTCGTCGGTGTCTGAATGACCCAAACAAGGTGGACGCCTATCGCGTCTTTGCACCTGCCGGCACGAGCTTGCAGGAGATGGTATGGGCCTTTGGCGCGCGTTGGCACATCGAGGAGGATTTTGCCTGTGGCAAAGACATGGGCCTGGATCACTACGAGGTGCGCAGTTGGACCGGCTGGTATCGGCATATGACCCTCTGTCTGCTCGCGCAGGCTTTTTTGAGTGTCATCAGTCAGCAAGAACGGTCTGCTGACGCTGTGGCCCAGGTCACGTCCCAGGTCACGTCCCAGGTCACGTCCCAGGTCACGTCCCAGGTCACGTCCCAGGTCACGTCCCAGGTCACGTCCCAGGTCACGTCCCAGGTCACGTCCCAGGTCACGTCCCAGGTCACGTCCCAGGTCACGCCAGCGCACCGAGCTGGTCTGGCACCACAGGCTCTGGCACCACAGGCTCTGGCACCACAGGCTCTGGCACCACAGGCTCTGGCACCACAGGCTCTGGCACCACTGACACGCCGGGAGATCCGACATCTGCTGAGCACTGTGCTGTGTCCACCCCGTATCGACCTGCCCTTCCTGGCGGGTTGGTCTCGGTGGCGGCGCGGTCACTACTACCAGGCCTGCGTTGGTCATCTCAAACGTCGTTTTCGCTCAGGATGAGGTCTGTCTCGGGGTACGTGGAGACACGGGTTCGCGTGGCAGAGATCGCGTCACTCCCCCCTGCTTCCAAGACGTTCCCAGGGAATTCCCTGGACCTGCGTGCCTTTTTGCGTGCCTTTTGTTTTCCCTGGAACTGTTCACCAAGCTGTTAACGACAGTACAAAAGGAGGTTTTCTTATGACGATGCTTTCTTTGACGGTGGGATGTCGCCTGTTAGGGGTGGATCCCAAGACCTTGCGACGTTGGGTGCAAGCAGCCAACGTGCCAGTGGTGTCCCATCCAAGCGATGGGCGCATCAAAGGCATTGCCAGCGAACACGTGGTGCAGCTTGCGAGCATCCATACCCGCCCTTTGCGCGTGCCACCGGGCTCGGCATCCACGGGATCCTGGCCGGGCTCTCATCCGGCGTCGTCATCTACCAGTGACGAAGCGATCTTGCTCAGCCGGCTGACCCATCTCGAAACCGAAGTCACCCGGCTACAACAGTCCCCGAGTGCGGTGGAACTGCAGCGGCTGCAGGCACAGCTTCATGGCCTGCAGCGACGTCTGTCCGTGTTGGAAATGCGCATGTCGGAGGCGATGCTCGGGAGTACGCCAGCCGCCCTGTGCACACCGAAGGACGAACAAGCGGAGCCGCCGCTCCTGGCAGGCATACGGGCGTCCCTCTCTGCCAAGTCTGCCACCCGCTCTACCCCGCATCCGCCATTGATTGCCTGCAAGACCAGCGGTGAGTATGGGATTCTAGAGGGGCAGCAAGGAGAATTACACTTCCAGCCGGAGTCACTCGAATGGTTTGCCTGGCTCGCCACGCAGACGTCATTTCGCTTCGTCGGCCGTCAGGGTTCCTTCAGTGTGTATCGCAAAAGCCGAACCTCGTGTGGATGGACCGCCTATCGAACCATTCACCAGCACACGTACAAGCGCTACCTGGGAACGACAAAGCTCATGACCATCGAACGTCTCGAATCGATGGCGGCACGATTTCAGTCGTACGTGTCCTTGCGCTCATAGCTGACGTCATAGCTGAGCCTAATGATGGGCTTTACACGTCCTCGCATTGACAAGTGCAACTGTAGTACGCAGCGACAGGGGGAGTAGATTCTCGAATTATGCTCTATTGTACCCTTAAACGCTCTTTATCACGATCGCCTTTATCACCTATCATCGAGGAGTACCGGGCATTGCGAGCATTCTACGCCCACCTGCCGCTAGCGCGGCTGTCCTCCCTCAAAGACCATCATGAAAAGGGTTCACCACCCAGGATGAAAATGCCGTTTTCAGAAGAGGGGGAGGTATAGTCTGCATTTCCTGTAATAGCGCACATTATCTCAATTATAAAGATGCACACTATTATCTGTAAAGACGATAATAACCATTATTTTCCCTATGTGAGGAAAACAATGGTTATTATTATTTATTACCTATAAATTTAGCTATCGCTACTACACCGCAAAACCTCTGGTTCTTATGTTGTATACATGCCGTTGATATGGACATAGTTGGGCGTGAGATCACAGCCCCAGACGGTCGCATGCTCATCGCCAAGTCCAAGTGAGACACGAATGGCAACCTCATCATTGTGCAGATAGGTTTGCAGAAGTCCCAGGTTGTCATCGTCCAGAGGTTGTCCCTGATAGACCAGCAGATCACCGAACGCAATAGAGACCTTCTCGGGCACAATCGAGCGCTCGTCATCACATTTGCCGATCGCCATAGCAATCCGGCCCCAGTTGGGATCAGAGCCAAAGACTGCTGTCTTCACAAGTGGCGAGTTGACGATAGATTTCGACACGCGTTTCGCCTGGGCATGAGATGCGGCTCCTTCCACCGTCACTTCAATAAGCTTTGTTGCCCCTTCTCCATCTCGCGCCAACTCTTTTGCCAGCTCTATCGCCATGCTCTTTAGAGCGCACCTGAATTCATACAGATCGACATCACCCGCCAGACCGTTTGCCATGATCGCGACAGTGTCGCTCGTACTGGTATCTGTATCAATGCTAATCATGTTAAAGGAGGTATCGACCGCCTCTTTGAGAGACTGATGCAGTATATCAGGAGCAATATTCGCGTCGGTCATAAAGTAGCACAGCATCGTGGCCATATTAGGTTCGATCATCCCCGAACCCTTCGCAATTCCTACGAGCACTGCATTCCCAATGCGACAACTACGCATCTTGGGATGGGTATCGGTTGTCATGATAGCAAGTGCAGCTTGCTCGATACTGCCATGCTTCATCTGCTTGCCAAGCCCGTGAATACCCTGGCGTATCTTCTCCATTGGCAGTTGTCGCCCGATGACACCGGTTGACGATGGCAAAACATCTCCATACCCAAGCGTTAATTCATCGGCAACGAGGTGTACAACTTCCCGAATATTGGCGAGCCCTTGCTCACCAGTAGCGACATTCGCGTTTTTACTATTAATAACAAATGCTTGTAACCGTCCGTCGGCAACCTGCTCTTTCCCGACCACAATAGCCGCACCGCAGAAACGATTTTGCGTAAACAGAGCAGCAGCCGATGCAGGAACATCAGAGGCAATCACTGTAAAGTCTAGCGTCGTATCTTTAATGCCAATATTTTTTGCACACGTCCGAAAACCTCGTGGTTGCAGGTTTAATTGTTGCATAGTTCGTTCTCACGTATAGTCTTTTACAAAAGGAGATCAGCGTGTAATCGTTGTTCCCACATGAGGATGGTCCTCTAATTCATAGAGCAGTACATGTGGAGTACTCCCATTGGCAATATGAACACGGGCTACGTTGGTCAAAGCATTGAGACAGGCCATGATTTTCGGGATCATCCCACCGTAAATGGTTCCGTCCTCGATCAAAGAAGAGACCTCTGCCTTGTTGAGTTCTGAGAGGTGAGTACCGTCCGCACTGCGTATGCCATTGACATCACTTAAAAAGATAAGTCTCTCGGCATTTAAAGCGCCCGCCAGACGCGCTGCGACCAGATCCGCATTAATATTGAGACACGTTCCATCTGGTCCCAGACCAAGCGGAGCAATAACAGGAAGGTAGCCAAGATCGATCAGGTGGGTGAGTAAGCTTACATCGACTCTATCGATCTCTCCAACCAGGCCGAGACGCTCATTAGCAATATGTGCTTGAACCATCTTGTTATCGGTACCACAGAGTCCAACGACATTACCACCCATCTCAGACGCCTGGGTTACCAGATCTTGATTGA
The DNA here is from genome assembly GCA_015099395.1 of Ktedonobacteria bacterium brp13. Taxonomy (GTDB): domain Bacteria; phylum Chloroflexota; class Ktedonobacteria; order Ktedonobacterales; family Ktedonobacteraceae; genus Dictyobacter. The sequence continues at coordinate 692,409 of AP024096.1, forward strand.
TCTGACCGCATAACACCATCCGCACCACCTCCAACGTTTGTGCGTCAGTCACGCGCAATCCCTGCTCAAAGCTCGTCGGAATATGCAACTTATCCAGCCAGGCCGTGATCGATGGTCCTCCACCGTGAACGACGACGACATTAACCCCTAACTCATGCAGCCAGATACAATCTTGTAATACAGCCTGCTGGTATTCCAGAGTACTGCCACCTAACTTCACCACAAACACCTTATGTTTGAGTGATGCAACTAAATCCAGCGTTGATTGTATCGCTTCAAGAGAGGCGAGACGATATGTAGGGGGATGGGGGTCATCCAGCTTCTCAGGTGCAACAACTTGAGTCATACAGCAAATAACTCCTCATTACTACTGCTAATTGACGCAAATCACACTATGTATACTCATCATAATCATATGAATGTTATGCGTAAATTGCGCCAATTTTTGTTTCTAGAACGCCTAATTCTTTTCTCTCAAATGATTCTAGTCAAAAAAAGATCAAAGAACAGTACCCAGAAGTCGTAGATACCTCAAGAGATGCTCAATATATCTACGCTAATGGTGTTATTCACATGCTGCCGGAGGATTGGAGATGCATGCGCATGCAGCAAGGTGTCCAGTCGACGATTGGCAAAAAATTGAGGGGTCTTATGCATCTATAACGATATTGTCCCGCTGGAAGTGCGTTGTAAGGATGATACTCGTCTGTGCCCGCACTACACCCGCTATCTGTCGGATATGATTGAGTAACTCTTCCAGGAGCAGTGGCGAACTGGTCTGTACTTTGATGAGCATGCTCTCTTCTCCGGCGGAACTAAAGCATTCCACCACTTCAGGAAAGGTCTGGAGCACCCGCGCAACCTCTTCACACGGAATGCGACTGATATGAATGCGCACAAAAGCCTGCAGAACGAGTCCGAGTGCTTCCCGATCTATCTCTACTGTGTACTTACGAATGACTCCTGCCCGTTCCAACTTCTTCACTCGCTCATGTACTGCGGGCGGCGACAGGTGAACGACTTCACCCAACTCGCTATACTTGCGCTTTGCATCCTCTTTCAGCAAAGTTAATAGCATTCGGTCAATATTGTCTAACACGATACCTGTTCCTCGTCTCTACCGAATAGGGTTTGCTCTTTTATCTCGCACAGCGATTTTCCTTGATTTTTCTGTGTTCTAAGGTTATCTTACCATTGTGTTGAATACAATAAAACTACCTGGCAACAGGCCCTTTGTCGAGAGGGCTTGTTTTGATAGTAACTGTAAAAAGGGGAGATGCTCATGCAACATAGCCTTCTCGGCATCCATCACGTTACAGCGATCACCAGCGATCCACAGCGCAATCTCGAATTCTACACTGGTTTCCTGGGGCTACGACTGGTCAAAGTTACCGTCAATTTTGATGACCCCGGTTCCTATCACCTGTACTATGGTGATAGGGAAGGACATCCGGGCACGATCATGACATTCTTTGCCTGGCCTGGCGCTCCTCGGGGACGACAAGGAACAGGACAGATTAACGCAACCGCCTTCTCTATACCGCAAGCTTCTCTTGGCTATTGGCTTGGTCGCTTGCACGAACATAACATTCAGTACGAGGGACCAACGTCACGTTTTGGTGAACAGGTCCTCTCACTACGAGACCCGGATGGACTGGTCACAGAACTCGTGGCGCATCCTGGAGAAAATGCATCCGCAGGGTGGGAGAATGGCGCCATCCCTGCCGAACACGCCATTCGTGGTCTCTCTTCTGTCACACTCTGGGAAGATGATTATGAGCAGACCGCTCGTCTCCTGACCGACACGCTCGGCTTCCGACTGGTCTCAGAGGAAGAGAATACGTTTCGCTATGCGCTTGGCACGGGGGGAGCGGGCACCAGGGTAGATGTGCGCAACGCTAACGGCTTTTGGAGTGGTAAAATTGCTACCGGTACAATACATCATGTCGCGTGGCGCGTGGCTACAGATGAAGCTCAACAGAAATGGCGACAGATCCTTGACGAAGGCGATTTCAATGTGACCCCAATCCTGAATCGTGAGTATTTCCACTCGATCTACTTTCCCGAACCTGGTGGCGTCCTCTTTGAGATTGCGACCGATCCTCCGGGCTTCGCCGTAGATGAGCCCGTCGAGCAGTTGGGGACACAACTCAAACTTCCACCCTGGCTCGAAGCTCAGCGTGCACAGATAGAGCGCACGTTACCACCACTGCGCCGCCAGGGTGAATAAGATCTCGTAGCACGACTACCCTACGTTAAATTGGCACGGCTCCGTTATTACAGCAGAGCAGTGCCAGAGTGCCCAAAAGCTCATACACTATAACGTTACATCCTCTGACCGTTCACGCTGCGCAACCCCTTGCACCGCATCAGGAGTGTGTGCTGCTGGCGCAATAATCTGCAATATACGAGCGATACTGGTACTGGCAAGAGACTCGATAATATACTCGCTAACGACATAACCGGCATGCTGATCAAAAAGATCGAAGAGTAGACCCCCACGCCCCGATGAACGAGCATAGAGCAATGTATACTGATTGACGGTAAAGAAGGGACAGTGTTGCGCGCCGTTGCCATAAAACTGCCAGAGCAGCCATTGCGATAGACTCATCGTCCCGGTCTTTTTCTCAGGTAACAACAGCAGAGCCAGTGCGGCACGAATACGTCTGGAGATAGCGAGAATCTGCAGCTGCTGTGCATAGAGGCTTGAGTGTATAATTATGTCCGATGATATGAGTGGAATGCTCGCTAAGCGCGTCTCCTGCCAGGCACAAGCGCTCAATATGGCACTGAGAACTTTACGGCCCGCGCCTCCTGCGCCCACGGTCTCGCTCTTTATCTTTGCATAATCAACGGCCTTGTTGGCAACCATCATACAGAGCGACGAGGCCAGGAAATCTTTACTCAATAGACACAGGACCAGGTCAGCTTGCTCGACTGCGTCCAGAATCTCGCTCTTACTACTCTGATGTGAAGAGTCTAGCTGCCAGATATGGATACGCGGAAATGATTGGAGCAGTGTCGCCAGCTGTTGCTGGATAGACTTCCAGACCTGCTGATCTTTGGCTGCGGGAGAGATAACAACATACAGTGTGGTCGGCTTCTTCACAGGATTGATCACACCAGGGGTACTTCTATAACGAGGGGCAGGTTGCGCTGGTAAGGGTGCTGAACCGTGCTGAAGGTCGTGCGCAATTTTTTGCAACGCCTTCTGTACAACCCTGGCATTCAACGGCCGCGCTAATCTATCTAACGCAACCAGACTCATGACGAGCGTTGCTAGCTCTGGTACTTTACAGGTGAATGGCTGGCAATGGAGGGGCGATTGTGATGGATCATCGCCGGTCAGGAGTTGGTGTAACGTCGCTCCCAGACTGTAAAGATCTGAGCGCGGAGAGGTAGTACCCTGGTATTGCTCTGGCGCAGCATAACCGGGCGACCCCAATATCATGGTATCTTTCGCCTGCTCGGGCTTGAAGAGTCGAGCAATGCCAAAATCAATCAGGTAGACCTGGCCTTGCGCATTCAACATGATGTTCGCAGGTTTTAAATCTCGAAAAATAACGGGGGGCTGCTGCGAATGTAGATAATCCAGGACCGCACAAAGTTGCAGACCGATATTCAGAACCTGTTCCAGCGGTAGCCGTTCTCCTCGCTGCTGATACTCCTCAAAGCGGTGCTCCAGGGTCTCGCCCTCGATAAAATCCATGACCAGATAGCGTCTACCGGCCTCTTCAAATTGCTGATAGATATGCGGGAGACTGCGATGATCGAGACGAGCAAGCATAGCAGATTCACTGGAGAAGGCGGTGATTGCATCCTGAAGGTCTGAACCCGTGAGCCCACGCTGGCTCATCTCTTTGACGGCCACAACCTTCTGCTGCATTGTAGTGTCCAGAGCCTTGTAGACCGCACCCATACCACCCTGGCCTACACGCTCCAAAAGATAGTAGCGACCAGCCTGCAAGAGCGTCCGTGATGGCAAAAGTCCGGTTGAGGAGCTTGCATTAAGTGCCTTTCCACACCAGTTACAGAAAGACGCACTCTCCTGGTTCTCTTTTCCACATTCGTAACAGGCAAGCATCGTGCTATCCTTTAGTTTTCTTGTCTCATCATATGACGGCCCCATAAGAATAACAGCTCCTTCAAAGCCAGCTTCATCGGTACAGTTTGCCGAAAAAACACGGATAATAAATTTAGAGTAGAATAGCTGAGCTAGCATATGCACTCTTTACGAATATGCATAGAAATTGACGCAAAAAAAGCAGAGAAAATGTATGCATATACTCCGTTTTATCTCTATAATAAAAGGGGCAAGTTATCTATCTTTTTATAGTACCCCAACTATAAGTATTTCCAATAAACATATATTAGAGAGCATATCGATTGCTAATGAACGCCAGACATTCCGATCAACTTAATATAGGACCAAATCTCGTTGGATATACAATGTATCATAACGATGCATTTCATCATTTGCAGATAAACGGTCGCCTGGTCAAACTTTCACCTACAGAATATATGCTTTGCATGCGTTTATTTCGCCATTTTGAATGGTTACAGCACTTTACCTCTTCGCAGCACGATAATTGGAAGGCCGAGATGCCTAACGTCTACGTCAGCTTTGCAGAGCTACAAGAATGTGCCCATTTGAGCGAACGCTTACATGTCACAAAACACCTCAGCAATGCCAATGGGAAGTTAAGAGTTCACGGCATAACCATTATCTGCGTCGGCGATTATGGCTACACGCTTAATTTTCAACGTTGGACCGATCTCCCCATGAGAGAGACGATGTAGGTAGGATTACTCTATGCTTTATACACTCAGCCGCTACTACTTAACGACGCATATCGATAGGAGAGCTTCACACGATATCTATCTTTCTTATCCGGTGGGCGAGCCTGAACATAAAGTTATTCTGAAATTATATGATCCTGCGTGCCGGGTCCCCGGTACATCAGTCGAAGATTTCTTTATTATGGCCCGACGCTTCAAACAACTCTCCCATCCCCATCTCGTTCCGATCATCGATATCGGTCTGGAGGAGGGGAAGCCCTATATCGTCAGTGACTATATCGCGAATGGCTCCTTACGTCAACAACTCGAGCACCAACCAGTCAGGCGTCTCAATCTCGATGAGGCATTACGCATCACGCGCAACATCGGCACAGCCATTGCCTATGCGCATGCCCACACGATCATCCACAAGGATATCCGACCCGAGAATATCCTCTTCAACGAGCACGGTGAGGCCCTGCTGGGTGATTTTGTCCTGGGTGAGATTATCCAGGAGCATGGCATCCAGCATCAACTTGATGCACGCACACTCAGCTATATGGCTCCTGAACAGCTCAACGGCATCTCAACGCCCAAAAGCGATCAGTATGCCCTGGGTTGCCTGCTCTATGAACTGCTTACCGGCACACTGCCCTTTGGCGCAGGCACTGGCTCCCTGCTTGATCAGCAACTGACAACCGAACCAAAACCACCATCAGCCATGGTGAGCGGCATCCCCAAAGCGCTAGAAACGACCATCCTGCAAGCCCTCTCCCGTCAACAGAGTGAGCGCTATCCTGATATCGACACGTTCCTGAATAGCTTACAGACTGCCTCCAGACCGGCACCACCGGTATTCCCATTCGCCCACGTCCTCTCTCAAACATCAATAGCTGACGCACCTGAGCATGAAAACGCTGACGATGGTGAGAACAAGGCCATCAATGCTGTCGATGATCACGTAACTGAACTGGACACTGCGGCGGACGATACGCCCTCCGCTAGCGACGATCAGGACGATCCATTCGCGTACATCAGTACACCCACTGCAGCGGAGCAACCGGAAGAGCAGGTTCTCAACCTGAATGCCATGCAGTATCCAAACGCCGAGGCACTGCTCCTGCCAGCAGGTCCAGTCCAGCCAGGACAACTGGCAGTGGTCAGCCAGCCGTCACTGTTCGGTACAGCAACGCCACCGCCACCGCCACCGCCACAAAACAGCCCTGGCTATACCCTTCAGCCACCGTCACGGCGAAAAGCCAATTCATTCCTGCTTATCGCACTTGTGAGCATCATCCTGGCAAGCATCTTATCGACCTCGTTCAATTCAACTATTCTTGCCCTGACAGCTACGTTACCGGCAACCGCAGGCGCGCTTGCACACAAGCAAACAGGGACGCCAGGACAACCACAAGTAACACCGACAGCGACAACAAAGCCAACAACATCTGGTAGCAAAAAGAACCATGGTTCGTCAAAATCCAGCGCGAAAGGCTCAAAGTCAACCAGCATTGGAGGTGCCAGGGGAAGCAGTAATCAGTCAACGGGAACGTCTGGCGGAGGACAACCAGGTACCACGTCTAATCCTGGCACCAACCCTAATCCCACTCCGACGCATCAGCCAGCGCCGCCTCCCCCACCAACACCGATACTGACATTGAACGCAAGCGGTGGTGGCTCGTATGATCCAACCGGAGGCGTCAACTTATCGAATGGTGGTTCCATCGATTGGGTGCACTGGGGCTATGGTGGTGGCTATAACGTGGACAGCAAAAGCGGGGCAACACAATACATCGGTCCGGTCTCCTGGAACACCGGTATCCGTTCCGATACCGATCAATCCAATGATTTTAGCTGGTACAACGGCACACCACACGGCAGTGTTTCAGGGATCACCTCCGGAACCGATATCCCCGGTACTGCCAGTTTCTCGGTCCGTTCAGACCCCACGCCCCATACATTGACACTGTATCTCGGAGCGTATCGCGCAAAAGGCACACTGGTAATCTCATTCAGAGGCACCACAGTGTATACCAGTAGTTTCGATATGTCTCATGACCCGACAAATGCCGGAGATAACACCGTCTATGTCATTCACTATAGCTCCACTGTAACAAGTAACATTGATATCTCCTATTCAATGACGGTAGCTGGCGGGGGTGCCAACTGCGTCATCTTAGAGGCCGCAACAATATCCTGAGATCTCACGAGTAAAGTCCTTGCTCAATCGCTGCCAGACAACGTCTTAAAAACGCGTGCTCTTACGCATTCTGGCAGAGGTTGAGCATCTTTAGATGAGCTTCTTTATATATAACATAACAGCTGCGCAGAATGAAATTTAGAGTGGAACAACACATACCATAGATACTTGAGAATAATTATAGAAATTGACACAAAAAGCGGTACTTCGCACCACCAACCAGCGTTCTTTTCCCTGAGGAAGGTCCATCTGCAAGGCGACCACGCTGCGTGTGCCATCGGTGCTTGTCAGCCAGGGATACACGAGTCCAGACAAAAGTGTCCCTATAAGTTCATTGTATTTCTGATACTTGTTGATTAAACTTTTTTGATGAAGAAAAATATAGTCTTTGCTATCTTTGCCGTTTTCCTGGCTTCGCTCTCGGAGAGCCTCAATATCGTCTTCAGTAAAATCGCATTGTTCTCTCTGTCGCCACTGGTCTACAACTGTTTGCGTTTCCTGGTTGCCTCGCTGTTTATCACCCCTTTCCTACTCAAAGAGCGGCGACCTCTGCCGAAACCATCGTTGAGCATTCTGGCATTATGCAGTATTTTTACGCTGAATACGACAATTTTCGTGTATGGATCTCAATTGATTACGGCGAATCTGTCTTCGCTGTTACAGGCTACTACACCATTACTCACGAGTGTTTTGTTGTATTTATTGATACGCGAACGTGTTAGCATCAAATCCTTGCTGGGTATCATCCTGGGGGCATTTGGTGCTCTGTTCATGATCTTGTTCCCGGTAGTGGGACAGGTATCCGTTCAGAGTGGAGTGGTCCAGGGAAGCTTGCTCGTTGGTGCATCTGCCTTGATGCTTGCCATCTATTCGATTCTGTCGAAACCCTTGCTGGAGCGCTACTCGCCGCTCTATTTGACGGCGATATTCTGTTATCTCACGACGCTGGTGACGGCTCTACTGGCGCTTCCTGATCTTCTCAACGCTCACTTGTGGAGTGCGACAGCGCCAGTAACGTGGATCAGTACCATTGTGGCAGGTCTAACCGTTGCCCTCTTTACTCTGCTCTACCAATACTCTATTCAGTATGGCTCGCCATTGATCGCCTCGCTCTCCGTCTATCTTACGCCATTGCTTACCCTGGGCATAGCTCCATTTGTGTTGGGAGAGTCTCTGACACCGGATCTGCTCCTGGGAGCGCTTTTCATCCTCTTTGGGGCCTATCTGGTGACTAGCTCATCCAGAGTGAGGGTGCAGAAAGATCTCTCTCCAGAGTAGCACATGGCCGTATTCGTTTATAAATAGATATTGACCCTCGATGTTACTAGCCAGACTGGCCAGAGGTAAGTGGACACAGTAACCAGGAGTGGGCACTACAACAAATATAAGGTTGCTATTTTTGCCTGCATCACGCATGCTCAACCTCGGCCAGGCGGCGTCTTAAAAACGCTTGCTCTTTCTCATTCTGGCAGAGCTTGAGCGCCTGCGTATAGGCCAGACTCGCTTCTTGCATACGTCTTAACCGTCGTAATAGATCAGCACGACTCGCATGAAAAAGATAGTAGTTATGCAAATCTCTGGCTATCTCAGGTTGATCGAGCAAGACAAGACCACGCAAGGGACCATCCGCCATTGCTATTGCTACGGCCCGGTTGAGTGCGATCACAGGTGAAGAGACCATCCGCATCAATACTCCGTAGAGAGAGGCTATTTGGGTCCAATCGGTATCGGCCGCCCGCTCAGCCTGCACATGCAGGGCACTAATAGCAGCCTGGACCTGATAGGGACCAACTTGATGCATAGCGAAGGCGCTATCAAGAATAGTGAGTCCCTCTTGCTTCTTCTCCTGATCCCACTGAGAACGATCCTGCTCCTCCAGTAAGATAAGCTCTCCATCAGATCCAACGCGTGTTGTACGCCGAGTATCATGGAGGAGGAGTAATGCCAGCAGACCCAGAGCCTCTGGCAGTGGAGCCAGTAATGACGCGCGTTCAAGCAGCATCGTTAAAAGACGTGCCAGTCGTAACGCTTCATCACAGAGTTCTCCACGTATCAATGTAGAGCCTGCAGTAACGGTATAGCCCTCGTTGAAGATGAGATAGATGACCCATAATACCGCCTCGACACGCTCCTCCAGTACCTCCACTGGCGGGATACGATAAGGGATGCCCGCAGCTTTGATCTTACGTTTGGCACGTACGAGACGCTGCGCCATCGTCGGTAGAGGTACCAGGAAGGCACTCGCGATCTCGGGAGTAGTCAGACCGCCTAGCGTATGCAGGGTCAACGCAACCTGGACCTCTAAAGCCAGCGCGGGATGACAGCAGGTAAAGATCAGTTTTAGCCGCTCATCTGGGATGGCAAAGTCCTGCATCACTGCGCCCTCTCCTTGCTTATCTAACTCAACCAATTCTTGTAGTATTACTTGCTTGCTAGCCAGGACACGTTCACGGCGCAGACGATCGATTGCCTTGCGCCGCGCCGTGGTCGTGATCCAGGCACCAGGATTATGAGGGAGTCCATCAACAGGCCAGCGTTCAAGCGCAACAAGCAGTGCATCCTGTAACGCATCCTCCGCCAGATCAAAGTCCCGCAAGGTACTGATCAAGCTCGCGAGGATACGATCGGCCTCCTGCCGGAATAGAGAAGCGATAGCTTGTTGAGCCTGGCGCTCCTGATACGCTGTCTTCATGCTCCCTCTCTGTCTCCCTCGATTACCTATTCAAATGTCATAACCGGCCGAATCTCTATCGAGCCATGAGAGACCGCCGGAATCTTCGTCGCAAACTCAATTGCCTCATCCAGATCCTTGCAATTGAGCACATAGAAGCCACCTAATTGCTCTTTGGTCTCGGCAAAAGGACCATCGGTCGTAAGTGTTTTTTTATCACGTATACGTACAGTCGTCGCTGTATGCGTCGGCATAAGAGCGTGACCATTATCGGTCAACACACCTCGTTGCTGTGCTTCAACACCAAAAGCATTGTAGGCTTCATACTCCGCTCCATTTTCTGCTTCACTACGCAGAGCTTGCTCAGCCTCATTATCATAGATAAGCAACAGGTATTGCATAGATTCCTCCTAAAACTCTCATAGGTTACTTTAAGAAGAGTACATATTTTCTCTCTTCTATTAAAACGACGAATGGGATTACAGCAAATCGACAGCAACAAACACAAAAAGAAAATATTCATAAAAATTGATCCTGCTGTATTCAGCGTTTTCGTATATGCTACAATACACAGGTAAAACCATCTTTTAGCTACTTTATTTTTGCTGAGGAGGCTACTCTTTTGATCTGGCAAAGACTTTCACCTATCTGGCAAGCCTGTATTATACAGGCCTGGGAAGCCTACTGTCATAATTCTCTCCCCCATGGGGCCGTAATTGTTGATGAGAACGGCAATATCGTTGCACACGGGCGTAATCGTATTCGCGAATTGGAAGGCGAAGGCCGTCAGTTCGCACGCAATCGTCTGGCGCACGCTGAGATAAACGCTCTGCTTGACCTCGATTGGAAGGCTGTAAACGTCTACAGTTGCGAGCTCTATTCGACAGTTGAACCCTGCTTGATGTGTACGGGAGCAGTCCGCATGGCGCACATGAAAGAGATCCACTACGCATGCAACGACAGCGGCGCAGGTGGCACAACCTTGATCGACAAGACCCCCTTCTTTAAGGATGGCGATATCCATCTTCACGGTCCACACGACGAAGAGCTACTCGTTATTTTGATGGCCTTGCAAGTAGAAGCGACACTGAGTCAGCGCCATCCTAATCCAGACGCCTGGATTAACCAGCTAGCACGCGATGTACCCAGAGGCAAAGCCCTGGGCTATAAGCTCTTCGAGAACGGCCTGGTGGTGCGTGCTCATGAGGAAGGGCGCGATGCTGCATACGTCATCGATCTTATCCATGATCAACTGGCAGTGCTTGCATAATTCCGAGCACGCTCTCTGAAATAAAGAGCACACACATATCTGTAGGAACAGTATCTTTACCTTTGTGCTAGAGATACTGTTCCTATCACTATACAAGGAGATAGAATGGCAACGTTCGCGCTCACGACCACTACAGGTATCCAGCAGATCGATGCAATCCTCTATGGCACTGTCGGTATTCTGGAGACCGCAGTGCCTGGTCGCATCAAAAGCTACTACCTGCATGGAAGCTTCGCTGATGGTACCGGTATTGCAAACAGCGATATCGACCTCTTTATTATCGCCCATGGTACCTTTACCGCCGAGGAACGCAGCAAGATCCAGCAACTAGCGCTCTCAGCTTCAAACTTCAGTGCCTTCTTCATCGAGATTATCGCGCTCAATGAAAACACAATCCTTCAGCAAGGACACTATCGAGTTAAAGCCGCCAGCCAGCTTATCTGGGGTGAAGATATTCGTCCACAGTTGCCAGAACAATCACTTGAACAGTATCTCCAGTTCTACGCCCACTTTCCTTTCACCTATCTGGCTTCCATGCTGCGTAACAGCGACAGCGTGACACTCCCCCTCAACTATCCAGAGGCAAGCGGCGAGTTCTTCGGCTACGATCAGCACCTGCTGCCGCCAGAGAATACACCACGCCACAATATTAAGAAACTGGTTACCGGCGCATGCTGGAGTGCCAGCGTACTACTAGCCTGGCAAGCCGGGCAGTTCGTCCCAGGGAAGCGTGCAAGCGTTGAAATGTATCGCCACTCTATCAACGACGAATGGGCACCATTTCTTGAAGAGCTCTACGAGTGGGGCAATCGACGCTGGCAGTATCTTGTTCCGGTACAGGCCGAGGAACGCCAGCACTTACGCGCACTCTGTACGCAGGCACTCGCCTTTGAGAACCACTACCTACAAGAATATAAGAAATATTTACATGCGGAACTGCAACAAGGTAAGAAACGCAAGCTTGACGCCACACAACGCTTACAACACATCATTGACTAGAGGCACTGGAAAATAGTATCACAGGTACAGAGAGAGCCCGTACTGGTAAGCACTACAGAACTACCAAAACGGGCTCTCTTTTTAGCGTAACGTCTCGCGCAATGTCGTAACTGGTGCAATATAGTATCCTTCGCGTTTCGCGCGAATAGTAAAACCCAGTGGCTTAAATTTTTGACGTAACACAAATAATGCGTTGTAGACACCTTTCATTACTGCTCGTTGCTTGCTGTGAGAATGAGCAATACTTAACCGAACACGTTGCTCATAGACCAGATCATTCCATTGTGCTTGAATGTCGACATCTGAAGAGAGCAAGGCACACAACAAAAAATCATAGGTGCATTGATAACTGGCTTGAAGGACCTCTTGCGGACAACAAAGTGGTGTAGACAACAGAGGAAGCAAGACACGCATCTCTGTTTCGCTCAAGATACGTTGAGCAATAATATACTCATTGTTAATATACTCATTACTATCGCAGGAAGGTACAAATAATGAGACAATCAATGTAGAGACATTGACTAAAAGCTTGCATCCGGGTAGAAATGGCTCCAGATCAAAGACATGGAACGTATCATTTCTTATCTTCTCACTCAATCTTGGATAGGTCATTAAGTCCATAACATCACATTTCCCAGAAAATACCAATATTTACTTTTATTGTTAACATAAAGAATACATGAAAACAATTAACTAGGAAAAATTGTTACAACCTAAATCAAATGGGCTATCAAGAACCTCTCATCAATATCGATCACCTTACGCAAGTTCTGAAAATCTCAAGAACTTAATAATAACATCAATTGAATAAACACGATATAATACATATTGACATCGGTAAAAGCCATAGCGATGTCAATATGTATTTCACATTTTGAATGCAAAACCTTTGCAATATTTCGTCATCTATCAGTATTTTTTTTACTACTTATCCGAAAACTTGCGTGTGCGGGCACTAGCGACGCCAGTCGCGTTGGTTTTCGGAATAAGATCTTAGAAAGGGCGTAATGCGTAGAGTCGTAATCAGTGGTTTAGGCGTTGTATCCCCTGTCGGCATCGGCAAAGATGTCTTCTGGCAAAATCTGCTCGCCGGCAAGTCAGGGGCAACGACACTCGATCAGGCTGTATGTTGTGACCTCTTTGGACATCATGAGTTTGGCGCTAACGTGGTATGCGAGGCATCCGATTTTGATCCTCAACTCCATCATGTGCCAGAGAAATATCATACAGCAGATCGTTTTATTCAATTTGCCTTTGCAGCGGCGCATCAGGCATATCATGACGCACATCTTGATCAAGGAGCCTGGGACGCTACGAGGGCAGGTGTAACTCTCGCAACCGCCATCTGCGGAACCCAATCTCTCGACTCAGAATTTGTCAAAGCCACCAACTGGGGTAAAGAAGCTTTCCACGCTGAAAGGGTCTCTCCTTTTCTTTATGCAGCCGCCATGGGTGGCTCGGCTGCGCTGGCTGTAGGCGCGCACTATGGTCTGCAGGGAGAATGTACCACCGTCTCAACTGGCTGTATTGGCGGCCTGGATGCTATCAGCTATGCCTATGAGAGCATCGCTTATGGTGATCAGGATCTCATCCTGGCGGGAGCAAGTGAAGCTCCCATTACACCGATCACGATTGCTGCATTCGACATTATCAATTGTCTATCCCATCATCAAGAACCGACAACGGCCTCGCGTCCATTTAGCGTAGATCGTAATGGTTTCGTGCTCTCCGAGGGCTGTGGCGTCGTTGTACTAGAAGAGCTTGAACATGCACTCGCGCGTAAAGCTCCTATCTATGCGGAGATCACCGGAGTCGACGTTACCGAACATGCGGTCCATATGACCGATATGTCACCAGAAGGGCGTGACCTTGCCAGAGCGATCGAGGGTGCATTACGCAACGCCCATTGTAGCCCCGAAGAGATCGACTTTGTCAATGCACACGGTACATCCACTCCACAGAACGATTACTTTGAGACGCTTGCATTGAAGAAGTCACTGGGTGAGCATGCATATAACATTCCAGTGAACTCAACAAAATCGATGGTTGGTCATGCACTGGCAGCCGCCAGCGCAGTCGAAGTGGTCGCCTGCGCCATGAGCATTCAGACGCAAGAGATCCATCCAACCATTAATCTAGAGGATCCCGATCCTCGCTGCGACCTGGATTATGTCCCTCTTCACAGCCGCACACACCATATCGAGCGCATGCTCACAACGGCAAGTGGCTTCTCGGGCTTACATGCTGCAGCGGTCATTGAAGCATTTAAGGGAGATCAACGATGACATCGGAAGTAAAAGCTGCATCCAGGATTGTCATTACCGGTATTGGGATTATCTCACCCTATGGAATCGGTAGTGACGTTCTTTGGGAGAATGTCATCGCTGGTAAGACGGCGATCCAACCAATCACGTCCTTCGATACGGATCACATCCAATGCCGTGTCGGTGGGCAATTGACAGACTTCCATCCGGAACAGTATTTGAGTAGTCGCACAATACGTAAGATCGATCCATTTTCGTCGTATGCCTTGATCACTACACAACTCGCATTGCAAGATGCTGGCCTGATGATCGATGGCAAGAAACCAGTCTGGTCACAGCAGGAACAGGGTGGGAACCGTATTGGTCTCTGCATTGGCAACAACCTGGGTGGCTGGCAATACGCTGAGCGTGAGCTACGTAACCTTTGGAAGTCTGGCCCCCGTGAAGTCAGTCCTTATATGGCGACAGCCTGGTTTCCTGCAGCGGTGCAGGGCAATGTTTCGATACAATTTGGCATCAAAGGGCTTGGCCGTACATTCTTAAGTGATCGTGCCAGTGGAGCACAGGCAATCATCCATGCCGCCGATTGCCTCCGTCGCAATAGAGCCGACATTATGATTGCCGGCGGAACAGAAGCTCCTTTCTCACCCTACGCAGCTCTCTGTTATGAGACATCCGGTCTTATGTCTAAACAAGCTATCAATCATTCACCGGCCTCGTACCGCCCCTTCGATGCTGGTCACGATGGTCTGGTAGCGGCAGAAGGTGCTGCCTTCTTTATACTTGAACGTGCAGAAGATGCACAGCAACGCGGCGCGACCATCTATGCAGAGATAGCAGGCTGGGCCTCCAGCTATGATGGTTATGACCTGGTAAAGGTTGCCCCCGATGGAGAACGCTACGCAGCGGCGATAAAGCAAGCGCTACAGCGTGCAGATAAAACACCTGATCAGATCGATTGTGTCTTTGCAGCAGGCTCAGCGATCCCCGCTGAAGATCTCTCAGAGACAAAGGCTATCCACCTGGCCCTGGGAGAGGCAGCACAACAAGTGCCGGTAAGTACCCCCAAAGCGGCCTTTGGAAACTTGTTTGGCGCGGCTACTCCTATAGACATGTCGCTCGCACTGCGTGCGATCCAGGAACGTGTCATTCCTGGAACCCTCAACCTGGAAGAGCCTGCGGAGGGATGTGATCTGGACTATGTTCCACAGACAGCACGCTCCGTAGAAAAGCTCGATACGTGTCTGATCAATGCCCGCGGTATGGGAGGCTCTAACGCAGCCCTCGTCTTACAACGCTGGCAATAATAAGCAGCTATCAATGCTGAAAGGACAAAATCATGGCAAACATTCTCACACAAGCAACCATTACCACACGCATCGAAGAGATTATCAAAGAGCATGTCGGAGAGGATCTCGATCTTACCCCACAGACGCACCTGGAAGATGACCTGGAGATCGACTCGATCGAACGCGTAGAGCTCGGTATCAAGATTGAAAAAACCTTTGACATTACACTGGCTGACGACAAAATTCGCAAGAGTGCAACCGTTGAGGACTTGATCCAGATGGTCACGCATGCAACCCTTGCACTGAACGCATAGCACTCGCTCGTTCAAGGCATCTTTACAGTCAAAGCATTCAAGCACCCATGTACTCAAGCATCAACATTATTTTGCCTGCTTCCATACTATTTCAAGTGGAAGCATGGGTGAACAAAGAGAAGATACTTTTTGTAGATACTACAAGAAGTCCTGAGAAAGGATATTTTAATTATGCCACGTGCATCACGTTCTATTTTCGTCAACGGTAATCCAGAGCTCGTCTTTAAGATTACGAATGACATTCCTCGTTGGACCGAACTGTACACGAATATGTCCGCAACCCGCGTTGTCTCACTGGAGCGCGACGGACGCTTCGCCAAGATCGTCTTTGAGTTAACGAACAAAGAGGGGCACGTCTGGACCGCATGGCGTATCCTGGACTTCAAAGAGCGTATCGCCATGTCACGCCGCGAAGCTCCATCCTATCCCTACAATTTCCATCATTTGACATGGCGCTACGAGCTTGCCGAGGGTGGTAAAGGCACACAGTTAACCTGGACTGATGACTTCGAGATGCACCCGGATTCTCCCATTAAAAATGAAGTTTCATTGGAACCAATGTTGGAGCATATGGGCGAATCACAGGCGAACTTCAAAAAGGTGACTGAAGAGTTTATTAATAATAACCAGATAAAGACGATCTTTGACGTAGAATAACGCCCGACTACAATTATCTCTGCAAAAAAACGCAGCTTCATTGTAAACGAACACTCAAAAAGCGACCTGGTAAAAGCACTAGCGCACTCATTGTCTGCCAGGTCGCTGCTCATCTTTACGCGGCAAAGATGCATAGCGACACCTTTCAGCTCATTCAAACAAGCATATCAAACAATGCTTTACCTGCCCCGGTCTCCAATCTTCACTCTGTAATCGGCACCTCAATCCCCTCCAAAGATACCCCAACGCCCTTTACGCCGTTTGGTGTTGTCCATGATTGCACCATCTACATTCGCATTCGTCAGATCCGCTCCACGCAGGTCTGAGCCAGTAAACTTTGAGACCTTTAGATTGGCGGCTTGCAGATTGGCATCACTTAAATTCGCATAAGTAACATCAGCTCCTGTAAGGTCTGCCTGGCTGAGATTTGCCTCCCTTAAGTTCACACCATTAAGGTTTGCGACACTAAGATTTGCACCGCGCAAATTTGCGCGTGTCAGATCAGCACCACTCAAATTGGAGAAACGCAGATTTGCACGGCTCAGGTCAGCCATTGAAAGGTTAGCTTTGCTCAAATCTGACTGGCTCAGATCTGGCAGGGCTTCAGGATGCTCTTGCCGCCATTGATTCCAAAAAGGGATCCCCTTTTTGAGTACATAGAGATGAGATTGGTTGGCCATTTTTCATATGCCCCTTTCACGTCCTTTATGATTGCATTATAAGCGTAACAGGGCACGTATACAAGAATTTCCCCTTTTTGGGTAAGCTCAATTAATGCTCGTCATATTCACAATAAAAATGGATACAAAATAATACACGTTGAACGTCAGTAAAAAGAATAGCTATCAATGACAATTATTAGCTATTAAATGAAATGAGATATGCAGCAAATATCAAAAAGTAGTCATAAATGAGAGAGCCTTATTCTGTACGCTCATAGTAGAAGAGAAAGATTAGAGGAAATGCAGAGGTTATTGACATACCCTTTAAAGCGTGTTAATTTCCATGTTACATTCTTTACATAATATTAATATATTTTTAATACACATATGCTCATTTATGAGAGTATTGTAAAATCAATGCAGTGCCACATAAAAAACAGCCGAGTAGCGGCATTGTGTACCGTAGCGTAGCAAAGAAAAAGACAGAGTGAGCGGCAAAGAGTGAGCGCGCTTTCTTGCCGCCGCTAAACTCCAGTCCAATAGCAGTCCAATATATAATACATATAATATATTTCTATGAACGGCAGTTACATATCGATTATCAATTCAAATGTCATAGGAGATGCATCAGCACATCTATTACGACGTAACCTGGGACCTCAGACGCAACTGATAAAACTCTGGTCGCTGCTGCTCAAAGTAGCGCAGTGGTACAAAGAGGAGGCGAGCTAATCCTGACTGCTCGGCTCGCTGCAACGCTGACACGGCCAGTTCATCCTCTTCTACTGAAGCATGGAGCATGGCTAGCCAGAAGTAGCAATGGGGGTTCGTAACATCAAGCTGTTGGGCATGAGTGAGGTAGCTTCTGGCATTCGTATAATCTTTATACAACCAGGCAGAGATTCCTCGACAGAGATGACCCCATTCACTTTCAGGATAGTTATTCGCGGCATCAGCCAGAAATTTTGCCTGGGCAATGGTTGGCTCACCAATGCACATGTCAGTCCAGGTAAGCAGTACGGCATTGCTTACTTCATTAGGATCAGTATCAAAGCCCTGGGAAAAGGCCCGGTGTGCCTGATCAATAGTGTTCATTGCCAGATAGGTCTGGCCCAGCGCATAGAAGTTGGGAGCATAGACAGGAGCTAACGCTACAGCCTGCCGCGCATCGTCTAGCGCAGCCTGGTAGTTTTGTAATCCGCAGTGAGCCAGAGCGCGATGGGCATAGACGGTAGAGGCATAGGGATAATTGCCGCCACGCCGTGTACTGAGGCGCACAGCAGGCTTACAGTGCGTCAGGGCCAGATTAGCATCGTCCAGAGCACGTTGATACTGGCGGAACTTAAGATGAACGGTAGCACGGCTGATATACGTAGCCGGGAAGCGTGGTCGTCTTTGCACACTCGCATCGGCATCCTGCAACGCGAATAGCGGATTACCCTGAGCCGCATAGATGAGTCCTCGCGATAGGAAAGCAAAGGCGGTTAAGCGCTGGTTCGTTTGAATAATCCACGCATAATCTTGCAAAGCCAGATCATACATGAAGAGTTTTTGATAGATATAACCACGATTATAGATAACTGCGGCAGAGATTAAGCCAGTTGACCCGGCCTGTACACCAGATGCAGCATCCTGAAGAGCCTCCCGATACCTGCCCATCTGAATAAAGAGGACCATGCGCCCATTGTGGAGAGCAGCCAGGCTCTTCGCTTTCGGTCGTAGTTGAAGACCAGTAGTATAGTCTTGCAGTGCGCGCTCATAATCGCAACGGCGCAGATATGCACTGCCACGATTGGCGTGGAAACGTGCATTGTATGGCTCCGCAAAGATATAGACATTCCAGAATGAGATAGGGGCTTTTATACGCCATACAAGCATCCCAACAAGAAAAAATAGCAAAAACACAAACATAAAATTGATAAAAGCATTGAGATCGAAGTTAAGCGCAAAAAGAGCAGAAATAGATAATACAATGAGTATGAGCGCAACAGGTAATGCTAGCAGCGTAAAGCGATTGCGCCAGAGCTTGTTGAAGGCACTATTCATAAGGTAACTTCCCTGCCTTTACAGTAGATTTATATTTATAATTCTACAGCGACTACTCATATAATAATATGAAGTGGTTAACAATAAAGCGCAATAACAAACCAGTAGTAAGAGAATCTTCCTATCGCTATGTGACAAGAGGATTCTCCTTTACAAGCATGAATACCAGAACCTTTTAGTAATAACAGACTTGTCAACACATCTAGACCACTATAGTACATGCTCTCTCGCATACGCCATCTGCTATTATAGTTTGAAAAATGAACGCGAGCAGCCATTGCGTACCAGACAGTACTTACAGAACAGATATCGTAATACCATATTACGATTGAACCGCCCATTATTCATACTATATAGTAAACAAACGTACTTATGTATTCATAGAACAAAAAGGGCTAGTGACAAATAGTATAAGGGCTACTCACCATCAGCGATCGGAGGAGACGACAGGATAGAGGAAGCGCACGCGCTAAGCTGCTCTAGCATATATGCAACACCATCCTCTTCGTTAGAGAGAGTAACAGCATCTACACTTTGCAGTACCAGAGGATGGGCATTGGCGACTGCTATACTTAATCCGGCCCAGCGCAGCATCGACATATCATTAGGCATATCACCAAAGGCAACAACCTCATCCTGATTGATATTGAGTTGCGTGCACAGGGCAGCAAGGGCTTCTCCCTTCGATATGCCTCCTGACGAGATCTCAAGAAATTCACCGCCAGAATACGTGATACTGTAGATGCTACTATCGAGCAAAGGATGGATCTGTGCATAGAGATCTTCTGATGATAAGCTCGTGTGATGGGTCAGAATCTTGATGAGCGGTCGCTGCCAGAGTGCTGCGGTCTCTACTATTTGGGGAGGAGGATCATCGATTTGCACACAATAAGGATAGAAAGCAGCTTCACATATGACATTGTGCCCGCTTTCAGCAGCAAAAGAGAGATCGGCTATGGAATTGTCCAGGTACCGCACAAGATACTCTATCTGCTGAGGCATGAGAGTACGCTCCTGCACGACACGATCCTGGTCAAGATCGTAGATGACTGCACCGTTACTACAGAGTGCCAGTCCATTGATATTGTAGGCACGGGCAATCGGAATTATCCCACGGGGTGGGCGTGCGCTGACAAGAACGATGACGATACCAGCAGACTGTAGTTCCTGTAACAGTGCACATGATCGTTCGGAGATACTTTGATCTGAGCGCAGCAGCGTACCATCAAGGTCTGTCGCCACCAGGCGTAAAGGAGATGATCCAGGAGGTGTGGTCCCGCTACGAGGCATCTTCATATGTGGCTCCATATATTTTTATCAATATGTTACCACATCCATTAGACGGCCATAGTGCACGCCCTGTCGGTACCCTGAGAGGCTCTGTCTATCCGTGGTCAGAATCTCTTAATCAAAGCCGCTAAAACGTATGCGTCTCATTGTTCGCTTGAGTTTGCGCATCGTTCGTAGGTTCTAGATTGACAACAATCGGTTCCTGTGAGTTGCGCACAATGACCCATTGCGATGGCTCAGCGGTCGGATTGATCTCCTGATGTGGCACGAAAGGCGGCACATAGATAAAATCACCAGGATCGACGTCTTCTACATGCTCAAGATTATCTCCCCAGCGGATACGTGCATGACCTGAAACCACATAGATCACAGTCTCGAGTTCGCCATGATGATGCTTTCCGCTAGCCACATGCGGCGAAACATTCGTCACCCCGGCCCAGATACCCACAGAACCAGCCAGTTCACGCGATACCGCCGCAACCCGCTGCATCCCGGGTGTTTGAGGAGTATTGCTATCGAACTGCTGCGGCTTAATTACTCGAACTGCACGTTCCTCTGGCAATTGTTGAGCTTGATCAGAAGAGCCCATAGTCATAGATCCTTTCTAGAACGAAACGAACGTGAAATTGCAATTACAGATAGCATCGCATCTCCAAACTCAAGCGTCAAGCTGAAGGACAGCAATAATTAAAAGGAGAAAAAATACAGCATGTCGCTCAGATAGCTTATAGAGAACAAGGGTCGATCGTATTTTTATGCGGTGCTATACTATTTTTACAGGAAAGTAGAGTGGAATACTCCAATATAGCAAGAGATCAGATTCAAAAAAGGAGATACGATGGCGGAACGTATCCTGACTTTGCGCGAACTGAATCGCGCCATCCTTGTACGCCAATGTCTGGTAGAGAGAACCAGTCGACCTGCACTTGCAGTCATAAAGCATCTTGTTGCATTACAAGGCCAGGTCTCCAATGCACCTTATATCGGCATGTGGACACGTTTACATTCTTTTCAGCGTGCAGAGCTGACAACACTGCTTGAGAGCAGGCAGGCGGTAAGGGCATCTTCATTACGTGGTACGCTGCACATCATGACGGCAGAAGATTATCTACTAATCCATCCTCTGCTTCAGTCAGTCCTCAACCGTAACTTCATGCTATTTGCCAGACAGGCCAAAGACTTTGATATGGATCGCTTCATTATTGCGATAAGGGCATATATCCAGGAGCAGCCACGTACGAATATCGAGTTGCGTACGAAGATGGAGGAGTTGTATCCTGGTATGGGTAAGGCGCAAATATTTGATGCAGTAAGGATGCACATGGCACTTATCCAGGCTCTTCCTGCGGGTACATGGGGCTTTACAGGTCGCCCGACTCACATCGAAGCAACTGCATGGCTCGGACGCCCCCTTGCTAACCAGGCAGATGGTCGACAGCAACTTATACGGCGCTATCTGGCAGCGTTCGGTCCTGCAAGCACGAAAGATATCCAGGCCTGGTCAGGCTTGACCGGACTTCAACGCACCATCGAAGCGCTCAGACCAGAGCTACGTACATATCGAGACGAACAAGGTAGGGAACTCTTCGACCTACCAGACGCTCCACTCCCTCCAGTTGACATAGCGGTACCAGTGCGCTTCCTTCCAGCATATGACAACCTCGTGCTTGGCCTGGCTGATCGCAAACGTGTCCTACCAGACGCATATCGCACGGCAATCTTTACTGGCAACGGAATGCATCCAACCTTTCTGGTCGATGGCTTTGTACGAGGAAGATGGAGAGTTGAGCGTACAACACCATCAGCAACGCTAGTAATCGAGCCATTTGAGCCACTCACACACCAGATACGCACTGAGCTACAAGAAGAGGGCAAGCGGCTCATGCACTGGATCTCGCAAGATACCGAGCAAAGCGAGATTCTATTCAATGCGTTGGAATAGAATAAGATGGCTGAGAAATTATATTATGTCTATCTATTACGTTGCGACGATGATACACTATATACCGGCTATACAACTGATGTAACACGCCGCATCGCGGTCCACAATGCGGGGAAGGGGGCGCGCTACACACGTGCACGCCTCCCTGTTGTGTTGATGGGATGCTGGTCCTTCCCTACAAAAAGTGAGGCTTTGCGCGTTGAATATGCAGTGAAGCAATGGTCACGCTCGCAGAAACTGCGTCTCATTGCATCTCCCGATCTTATCTCAGAACTCATGTCATAGCATAAAAGAAGACGATGGGAGCTGGCTAAGATCTTATTCCGAAACCCAACGCGACTGGCGTCGCTAGTGCTCGCACACGCAGGTTTTCGGATAAGTAGTAACGAGTGTGCAACACAGCGCAAGCTCAAAGGGACCTATACTTTTCTCGTGGAGCCAGATGGCGCATGGAGCATAGCCGTCTATGATAATTTTACTGGCCTGCCGAAGCATCTCGCCGGTGGTCACATACATGCGCTACAGGGTAAGATCAAGCTAGCGGCCGTCGTGGCGGGCTCACATATCACCGTTTACGTGAACGGACAGAAGCCAGGCAGCATGAAAGATAAAACGTATAACAGCGGTACTGTCGGTATCGCGCTGGATCAAGGTGCGATCATCACAGTCGATAGCTTCTCTCTGTACAATCCAGCATAAGTAGACAAAATCAACTATACTGTAGAGAGTCGTTATTCGTCGATTAGCCTTTAGTTAGAAATGAAATCCATGAGTACACCATTTAGTTTTTTGCACCACCTCACCTGTGCACGGTGTCACGAGATCTATGAGGCCGATACGCAGGCTCACCTCTGTCAATGTGGCTCACCGCTGCTGGCAAGCTACGATCTGGAGGCCGCACGCGAGCATTTGAGTAAAGAGATGCTGCGTGAGCGTGAACCCTCGCTCTGGCGCTATCACGAACTTCTGCCGGTACGCTCACCAGAGAACGTTGTCACTTTGGGCGAGGGCATGACGCCATTGTTGCCACTACCACGTCTGGGCGCACAACTGGATATGCCACAGCTCTATGTCAAAGACGAGGGAACGATTCCGACTGGCTCATTTAAGGCCAGGGGAGCAGCGGTAGGCGTCTCGCGCGCAAAAGAGTTGGGAGTGAAGACACTGGCAATGCCGACCAACGGCAATGCGGGCGGAGCCTGGGCAACCTATGCCGCACGCGCTGGCCTGGATACCTATATTGTGATGCCGGAAGAGGCTCCATTAATTACGCGCAACGAATGCGCGATCAGCGGAGCACACCTGTTTCTGGTGCAGGGCTTGATCAGTGACGCTGGCGCTATCGTCGGGCGCGCCGTAAAGGCTCACCAGTGGTACGATGCGTCAACCTTGAAGGAGCCCTATCGGATCGAGGGCAAGAAGACCATGGGCTATGAGATCGCCGAGCAGTTTAACTGGCAGGTGCCCGATGTGATCCTCTATCCTACAGGCGGGGGTGTTGGCATTATCGGCATCTATAAAGCCTTGCGCGAAATGCAAGCACTGGGCTGGATCGGCGAGCGCCTACCACGCCTGGTCGCAGTGCAGGCCGAAGAATGTGCCCCTATCGTTAAAGCCTGGCAGGAGGGGAAAACAGAATCTGTCCTCTGGCCGCACTCCCGTACGATCGCCTTTGGTATTAACGTACCTAAAGCGTTAGGCGACTTCCTGGTGCTGGATGCGATTCGTGCAACTCAGGGTTGTGCGCTGGCGGTCAGCGACACAGAGCTGCTGGCGGCACAAGCACAACTGGCACAGACAGAAGGACTTTTTATCTGCCCCGAAGGAGCCGCAACACTCGTCGCAGCCAAACAGCTACGCGCATCCGGCTGGATCAAAGCCGATGAACGTGTAGTTTTATTGAATACTGGGAGCGGTATCAAATATCCCAATACAGTCCAGGTCTCCGTGCCACTGTTACAGCCGCAAGACGAGCTACCCGTCTCAATAGCCGGCTAAGCGCTCCGCTACAGGAGCACGCAGGCCAGGCAATGTAGTAGACCGATAGCTATACAAAAACCAGTAGCGGGAAGGTGTTTCCGCTACTGGCCTGCCACACATTGCACCATTGAGACGCGCTACACTCAGGTCTGCGCAATAAGCTCTTAAAACAATTCAACCCCTGAACGCAGGCCATTTGGCACCAGTGGACGATCCAGCCAATGGTCGCCGGAGTCGCTTATCGTCTGCAGGAAACCGCCACGTACATACTTATAGCGTTTCTTGACGACACCTTTATCTTCCACCTTGATATAGAGCCCCTCCATAATAGGGCTAGGATCGGTCCCCTTCAACGCTTGCTCGGGGTCCAGTGCACGTTCGACACAGGCAGCGCGTAGATGACTGAGATGATCATCATTAATAAATTGCGAATGCTCAAGCAGACCAGTCAGTTCTTTAAGCTTTTTTATTTTCCCCTCATACAGCACCTTCACCGAAGCCACAAAAGGGAGATGTAGCAAGAAATGCTGGCGACGCGTAGTACTCAGGAATGTCTCGTTCGTCTTATCGAAGATATCAAACTCCATGAAGTAATGCGGAAGATCTGTATAATACACGGTATGCTTGGCGTACAGCCACTCGCCATACATAAGATAGCGATCACCCAACGCATCTCTTAGATTGGACTGATACGTATTGACCCAGGTCTTGAAGAGGTGAAACTGGCGCTCGCGTGGTCCA
Organism: Ktedonobacteria bacterium brp13; assembly: GCA_015099395.1. Taxonomy (GTDB): domain Bacteria; phylum Chloroflexota; class Ktedonobacteria; order Ktedonobacterales; family Ktedonobacteraceae; genus Dictyobacter. The sequence continues at coordinate 717,513 of AP024096.1, forward strand.
CCAACAAGATAATGGCCGCGACTTTGCAGCAGCAAAGTACCATCTTTAGCAAAACTTATAGCACAGTTTGCGCCATCCATCTTCTCCTCAACCACGAGGTGACGACCAAGCAGATCATGTAACGGCACGACACTCAGATCTTCATCGCCATTCTGGATACCCGATCCTTCTATATGCGGAGTACGTGGGTACTTATAGATATCTTTCATATGGCTCCTTCCTTGCCAGAAAACGCTGCCGTAGACGCAAACTGACAGATAACAGGTCTCCTGCGAGCATATCAACATTGAACTGGCCCAACAATACCATGTATTATAGCATCTTTACTATAAGCGGATATCACTTCATTTCTCTTTTCTGCTACACATTTCTACTTTTTGCACTTCTGTACAAAAAGCCTTTGCTTAGCACACAGTCCTGTTGTATGACATAGCGTTGCGCGTACGATTTTATCACTGGCATCGCTGTATAAGGATATCCTGGCTTATCCGAGATGGAGACCTGGTAGCAACGAAGGAATAGCCCAGGCAAGTAAGCTAAGGAAGATCAGGCCGCTAGCAACAAGATAGCTGAGTGTCTGGCCATGTTGCCAGACTTTTTCGCAAAAGATGACGAGCGTAATGACAATCATCCAGAACAGACTCATCAGGCCGAAGGGGATAAGGATAAGCATGAAGCCACCACAAGCACCCAGGCAATAAAGGCCATGGAGAACGCCACTGCGCAGGTCATGAACTGGACTGTACTTATGGTAGTCCGGCGCCTTGTGCATATGCGCATGTGTTGTCAGCTTTGGATTGCAACAGGCCAGGCAGTAGGCAGCCAGAGGTGTGAATTGATAGAGACCGGCGCATAACAAGAGAGCCATGCCGAAATAGATGGCGTTTTGCGGTGCGGCATAAGCGAGGTAGGCACTCAATTGAGCAAGCCAGAAGACAGGTAGACCAAAGAGCAGCCAGATGCAGAGATAACCACTGAGGATCAGAGCAATCCGTACAGATATAAAAGAGCGCGGCGTCTGCTGCCCCGCCACGTTTAGATGAAAAGAGAGTGTAGGCGCAAATGCCGGTAGCATCATAGCGACCATCATCACCGCCCAGAAGAGCAGAAATGCTCCCAGGCGCATCCCCATGGTGCCCGGTATCAATGGCATCTGTACAGATTGTTGTACAGTCGGTATCCAGGCAAGCAGTGCAAGACTACAGAGAACAATCCATACAAGTCGATTTCGTGACGTTCCATTCGCTGCCGACTCGATTGAACAGGTCATAGAGATGCACCTCTCTGCGCTAGCACATGATAAAGAGGAAATGCTATATTTTTACTGTACCAGCAATAAGCATACGCAATTCATGGGCAAAAATCAATAGTAGTATCTAAAACCATGAGAGCCACCCTCCATTCCAGAACGAGTCGCTGAAAACAGGCAAGACAAACCACGTATATATTGGTGACTTATAAAATAGCCTCTGATAATGTGGTCTACTTCACTGCAAAATAGAGATATTCATGTTACACTTCTGGTATTCAATGCAGAGAACGCAAAGCATTGAAGCAGTTCATAACACTTATGAACCCTATGCATGAAGAGATGGCAAGAAATGCTATGAAACACACAAAACGCCTCTCCTGGCTCAGTGGAATAACGTTGGTCATGCTAGCTTTGTTCATCAACGCCTGTTCGACAACGGCAAGTAATGCCAATGCCACAAGCACTGCTCAGGGAACAACTGCTACTACCGGACAGCAACAGCAGACATCTGCAACCTCAACGACATCGAATACAACCAGCCACGTAACAGTCCTGCCAACGCTCCCCTTTACGCAGATCCGTATGACCGATGCCACGCATGGTTGGGCATTGGATAATGATAATGTGCTGAAGACTTCCGATGGCGGCAAAACATGGGTCGCATTGACGCCTAATGGCGCGGTAATCTCACCGGGCACCCATGCCGATTTCATGAATGCACTGTACGCATGGTTTACGATGCCAAATGGCAACGCCAATACAATGACACTTTTCTACACAACGACCGGCGGTGCTACCTGGAATAGCAGCATTATTCATGAAGCCGCACCGGACGGTGGATGGTTGACCTTTGTCTCCAACAAAACAGGCTGGCTCGAAGTCGCACCAAGCGGTTCAGGTGCAGGCAGTGAGGGTGTCAACATTCTCCGCACCGACAATGGTGGCGCAACCTGGGAAAAGATCTCTAGTTCTGGTCAGGGACAAAATTCACTACCAACTGGTGGCATTAAATCCGGACTCTCATTCGTCAATACTGCTACAGGTTGGGCAACTGGTGAAGATGCCTCAAATACCCCGTGGCTCTATATGACCCATGACGGTGGCACAACATGGTATAAGGAGTCCATCTCCGGCTTGAATAGTAATGCCAATACAGGCTATCAGACATTGCCACCAGTGTTCATTAGCAACGATGGCTTCCTGCCCCTGCTGGCTACCGGCCAGTCTCCCCATACCATCCTGGCACACTCGACCAACGATGGCGCGACCTGGACAGTAAGCGGACAGGAATCTGCTGCATTCCAGTCAAGCAATCTCTATGTGGTAAACACCCAGACAGCCTGGGCGACGGATCAAAATTCAGGTGATGTCTATCAGACAACCAATAGCGGCGCGACCTGGCAGAAGGTCGCCAGCAATACGGGTATCTATGGCCCATTAAGTTTTATCAATTCCACTACAGGCTTTGGCTTAGGACAAGCTGATCAGACCGTACTCAAACGCACGAACGATGGTGGCAAGACCTGGCAGACCATCGCATATCAGATCCGTCAGGAACCCTGTCCCCTAAACGGGACGGGCTTGTAGAGATGGGGTGGTTTCTGCCCGTCTTCTCTGCGAGCTTACCTGACCAGTCCCAGCCAGGACTGTTCCTTGCATGCCCCTTGGGGCGGGAAACGGTTATCGGGCTACGATAGCGGCAATGTTCAAGAACGTACCAATGCGTGCATGCCAGCGCATTGCTCTATAACTTCTGAGTTAACCAGGTCTACGAGGGTTAAGCCAGTGCTCAGGAGACGTGCAGACCGCTATCATCGACGAGGCACACATTACTTTGTGCGGAAAAGGGGGCCAGCCATCTCTGGCATTGAAGGACAGACCGCACTTCTGTTCTTCCCCCGCAAGGGGACGGCTTGAAACATTGTGCGTCTGCGGACGCCTTTCTTTCCTCCCATAGCCTGAAGGCGTATGGGTCCCCAGAAAGGATTTCTTATGGTTAGAAACGACCCATTCAACCTGTAGCTATAAAATACAAGGACGGCTCCATAAGATAGTGGAGCCGTCCTTTGCAGTAATTGGTTTTGAAGATCTCGCACTGCGCTGGCCTCCGGTAAGCAACAACAAAATGCGTGCCTATAGCGTTACATTTTCCTATGGGATATAGTAACTTAAAGACATTTTTCTTTGTATATTGTCAGATAAAGGAAATCGACATCGATGAATGAAGCAACAATTGAAGAACTCATCCAAAGTATGACCCCCGAAGAGAAGGTCTCAATGCTGGATGGTATGGATAACTGGCATACACAACCAATTGAGTGCCTGGGTATTCCGAGTTTGAAGGTCTCCGATGGACCCAATGGTGCACGTGGAAATGGCGACGTCCCCTACGCCACACGCGCAAACTGTTTTCCAGCCGGCATCGCACTCGCCGCAACATGGGATACCGCATTAGTAGAGCGAGTCGGTATCGCCCTGGCACAGGACACAAAGTCGAAAAGTGCGCATGTGCTACTTGCGCCGACCGTTAATATTCATCGCTCGACACTCAATGGACGCAACTTCGAGAGCTACTCCGAAGATCCTTATCTGAGCGCCAGATTGGCCGTCGCCTATATTAATGGCGTGCAGAGTCAGGGCGTAGGAACCTCGGTCAAACACTTTGTGTGTAATGACTCAGAGTTCGAGCGCTTCACCATGAATTCAGAGGTGAGCGAACGAGCACTACGCGAGATCTACCTGCCAGCCTTTGATGCGGCTATCCGTGAGGCCAAGAGCTGGACCATCATGGCTGCCTATAATCTGGTGAACGGCATCGCAGCCAGCGAGCATCCTTATTTACTTACTGAGATTCTGCGCGATGAGTGGAATTACGACGGTGTCGTGGTCTCAGACTGGTTTGCTTCGGTCAAGAGCACTGCACCTTCCCTCAATGCAGGCCTGGATCTTGAGATGCCAGGACCCGGTGCATGGCGCGGAGAGAAGCTGCTACAGGCATTCCATAATGGCGAGGTCAGCGAAGAGACTCTGGATAGAAGCGTGCGTCGCCTGCTCCATCTTATCAATAAAGCCGGGCTATTTGAGCAGCCTGGCGATGATTCCGAGTTCTACAACGACAGCCCGGAGGTATACGCGCTCATTCGCGAGGCAGCAGCGGATGGTTTTGTCTTGCTCAAAAATGAGCAAGAGACATTGCCACTCCAGCAGGAGCAGCTGAGTAAGATTGCGGTGATCGGTCCTAACGCACGTGACGCACGTATCATGGCTGGCGGTAGCGCACGTGTCAACATCGATTATGCGGTCTCTCCGCTTGAGGGCATCGTCAACGCAGTCGGCAGTAAGGCCGAGGTCAACTTCGAGTATGGCTGCCTCAATTATAAAGTACTACCACTATGCGATACGAGTCAGCTGCAAGCAGGCACGGAGAGAACGGAACAAGGCTTTGAGGTAAGCTACTTCAATAATCTTGAACTGGCGGGCGAACCGATTGTAAGCCAGATCAAATATACCCCCGACCTCCACTGGTATCCATATGAGCACTCGCTACCGGCAGGTCTTGACGTCAATACCTTCTCCATTCGTGCCACCGCTCGCCTGACACCAACAACATCAGGCAACTATGATTTCGGTCTGGGAAGCAATAGTCAGAGCCGCCTCTATATCGATGGAGCATTATTCATCGACAACTGGCAAGCACAAAAACCTAGCGAACTGCCTGAGATCAAACTCGACCTCGATCTTAGTTTTGGCTTTACAGAGCATATCAAGCCCTTCGAGCTACAGGCTGGTCGTACGTATACTATCACCATTGAATACAGCGCAAGCAGTGCGGTTGTGTATAACCGCGTGCGTCTGGGCATCATGCCACACGTTCCGGCCGACACCTTTGAGCGTGCACTTCAGCTAGCCAGAACATCTGACATCGCCATAGTATGCGCCGGCTTGAGCGACGAGTGGGAGAGTGAGGGCTTTGATCGCCCTACTATGGATCTACCAGCCGAGCAAGTAGAACTGATCCAGCGGGTAGCAGCGGCCAATCCGCGTACAATAGTCGTCCTGAATACCGGCGCACCGATCTCGATGCCCTGGCTCGATCAGGTAGCAGCAGTCATTCAGTCCTGGTATCCTGGTCAGGAATGTGGTAACGCCGTTGCCGACGTACTCTTTGGCAAGGTAACCCCTTCGGGCAAGTTACCACAGACCTTCCCTGTACGCCTGGAAGATAACCCTGCCTACATCAACTATCCTGGCGAGAATGGCAAGGTCACATATGGCGAAGGGATCTTTGTCGGCTACCGTTACTATGACAAGAAAAAGATTGCCCCACTCTTCCCTTTCGGCTTTGGCCTCTCCTATACCACCTTCGCTTACGGTCCAGTCACCCTGAGTGCAGAACAGATCGCAGGTGATGAGGCACTTACAGTGAGCGTTGATGTCAAGAATACAGGAAACTACAAGGGCAAAGAGACCGTTCAGCTCTATATACATGACCGCAAAGCACGCCTGGTAAGACCTGAGAAAGAGCTCAAGGGCTTTACAAAGGTTGAACTGGCACCAGGAGAAAGCAAAACGGTCACGCTAACCTTGCAGCGAGAGGCGTTGGGCTACTTCGATGATAGCGTGCATAGTTGGATCGCCGAACCAGGCGAGTTTGAAGTGCTCATCGGCTCGTCCTCACAGGACATTCGCGGCACCGCAACATTCACATTAACCACAGAGGCGCGCTGGCTCTAAGCTAAGACGCTCACGTACACCAACTACGTACACGTATACGTATACGTATACGTAACATAGAACCTGCTACATATAAGTGACAACAGAATGCTTTATGTTCCGCATTCTGTTGTCACTTACTTTTATGAGCACGGACAAGCTACGGCAATGAGTCTTGCCGTAGAGCAGCACTCACTGGTAAAGTTTTTTTATGTGAGCACACATTTCCTGCATAGTGAAGAGTATCTCCAATGTAGTAAAAGATCACTATCGCTTGTGGAGACGCTAAAACCCCTGTCTCCCTATTTGATGGGAGATGTCGCCACAGCGACGGGGGTGAGTAGATTCTCGAACTACGCTATTAACCTCGATTATACACTATCTATCACTCTTATCTTCATAGTTGGTAATCGATGATTACAGGGCATTGCTAGCATTCTACTCCCCTCTGCCGCTAAAGCGGCTTTCCCCCCTCAAAGAGGGAGGCTTTAGCAACATTACCTATTTTGAAGAGCATTAGTCGTTTTCTTTTTCCAATTTCACCAGTGAATGTGTCTCTACCCAGTCTTGCCGTACAACCTTTTTTAAGGTATTTGTATGGTGAAGGCAGAAAATTTTCAGGTGGTATTGTTGCAAAGACGTTATGCTCTATTCAGGTATGCTCTCAACCTTACCAGGAATCATAGGAGAGCAACCCACGCAAGAAGGAGCAATGAGATGCAGAACAATATACGCGCAGAGCAAGCGTCAAGCCTGCGCAACGAACAGAGCAGACGTAGTGGACGGATGCTAGCAGTCGGCCTGGGAATCATTATCGCACTGATCGCATTACTGATCCCAATGCAGATCTTTGGTATGTACTATATGTTTACCGTCCATATGATCCAACATCTGCTCCTCTCACTGGCAGTCCCACCGCTGCTGCTCCTGAGCCTGGATACAGAGCATCTCCGTCATCTTTTCGCAGACCATCCAGGCCTGGCACGAGTGGTCGGTCGTGTCACCAACCCATTTGTAGCCTCGCTTCTCTTCAATGCAACCATCTGGCTCTGGCATGCCCCACTATTAATGCAGACCATGATGGGGAACACAGGCATCCATATACTCTCCGACCTGACCTATCTGCTCACCGGGCTCATCTTCTGGTGGCCACTGGTCAATCCCTTGCGCGAAGAGAAACACACCCTCCCACTCGGTGGCAAGCTAGCCTATCTGTTCTTTAGTGACATGCCAATGATGCTAATCGGCGCTGGCATGACCTTTATGGCTCCGCTCTACGCATTTGACATGACCAATCCCACCATGCATATGGTCATCACAACCCAGGATCAACAACTGGGCGGGCTCTTGATGTGGGTAGCAGGCAGCATCTTCTTTATCATTATCGCCAGCATTATCTTCCTGCGTTGGATGCTCCACCAGGAGAAAGAGCAGCAACGCCAGGAGTTTGAACTCGATCAAGAGGCAGACGAGTATAGCATCTCAGCACAAGCAAACTAACAAAAAGAGCTATCCTCACGAACAATCTATAGGTATCATAAGCAGCATGCATCATCAATGGGTACATGCTGCTCTCTATTCATCATCGAATTACCCCTGGCACAACAGCAACATGGTGCACCTGTTTGCAGCGATACCACATAGTAACCTATAATCCCATACGAAAAATACGCATCCCCGAAACGTCTTATCCATGTAAATAGTTACAATAAATATTCTATTGCAACCACCAGCTGTTTTTCGTCATCTATGTGCAGCGCGATACGGTAATCACTATGTACCAAATTCCTACTCACATAAATAAGCGGAACGAATAGACTCTTTATGACATTCTAATTATGTAGAACGATACATGTAAACATTCATATTTTTCATCCGCTAACGATACAGTTTATTAAGATGATGTATTAGCAAGAGGACAAGTCGATGCAGATTCCAGATATGCCAACTATAAAATTACCAGGGCAGTTACCACCTGGTCAAAGAAAAAAGTCACCACATAAGCGTCGCAGGACGGTAATTACGGTCATCCTGATGTGTGTGCTGATCGTTGCGGTTAGCATATTCGCAGCCCCTCTTTTGAGCAGGTCTAATAATTTATATTCTTCGATGTTTGCGATAAAACAGGACAGTAAGCCGGTACCAACGCATGTTCCAACCCCCACACCTTCCCCGACACCAATCCCATTCAATCCATCTGTCGGGGCCGTATTACCAGCTCACCGCGTCGTTGCGTTCTATGCAGTCCCTAATGCAGAACCGACTGGCCCGGCCTATATTCTGGACTCACAGATGCTCAGCGACCTACAAACACAGGGCGCTGCATACGCAAAGCTCGATCCAGCGCACCCGGTACAACTGGGGATAGACCTTGTAGTCAGCGTACCGGATAACTTTCCGGGCGACCAGGGGACGTACAGTCACCATGTCGACGCCAGTACAATCCAGTCCTACCTCACTTTTTGCCAGCAGAATAATCTGCTACTCTTCCTGGATCTGAACTTCGGGCAGGCGAACGTACAGAATGAGGTCAACTTTTTCCTACCATACCTGGAAAAATACTCGTTTGTAGAGATGGCAATTGATCCAGAATGGATGTTTCCACGGCACGATGGCATCCCTGGCATCAACCTGAGTAACGTACGAGCCTCAGATCTCAACCCCGTCATCGAAACGTTAGCCGCCCTCCCCATGAAGTATCACGTCCCGCGTAAGGTCCTCATCATCCATCAATATCGTCCCGACGGCGATGGTCTGAGTAATCCCTTTGACCCTGGCGTTGCCGAGATCGCTGATAAACGGAACCTGATCAACGACGATCGCGTCGACGTCGTCATCCATGTAGACAGCGTCGGCGGCTTTGCCGGTGACCACGAGGAAAAGATGCAACAATATAAGCAGTGGGTTGGAGATGATATTAAAGCATATCATAACTTTAAATACGGTGGCTTCAAACTGTTCTATAACCTCGAAGCATCCACCGGCCTGATGACACCGCAACAGGTACTTTCAATGAATCCGGCACCCATGGTTGTCACCTACGGGAACTAACCCCCCCAATAAAAAAAGCAGTGCAATTGACGTTTATTGCACTGTTTTTTTTATTGGGGTTAGAATACCTGATTACTGGCACTGCCACTCACGCCAGCTATACCCATCACGTACGAAGATATCGTGAGCAGCCTGGGCGTTCGCCTGTGCGTTAAATGGAGAGGCAGAAGCCTGTGATGTACCCATCCATGTGCTTGGATAGAGGATCTGGAAGAGGCCCTCTGCATGGCTGTTACCAATTGCGATGGAGTTAACAGCATTGGGATTAAGGCTCGACTCGCAAGTAGCGATATGAATAGCCTGACTACTATATTGTCCAAAGACATTCTGGATAATACTCGTCATATAGCTTTCATTACCAGCCGCATGGGTCGTTTTAGTATTTGCGCCCAGCATCCCAGCAAATAAGGTAGCCGCTAAGAGCGCGGCCATAGCTAATTTTAGCACAACGTGCCGCTTGTTGCTCTGCATACTTGTCTTCTGGTTGTCTTGATGAACAGTCAACATATACTCCCTGGATTAACCATTGTAATGGTACAAATAACATTAAAATTCTGGCATGGATGGCACCAAACGAATATTGATAGAACTACGCTATGACCATAAACAAGCATAGATAGAACTATACATGGAATATCATGGATAAAAATCGCAGATGCAGGCCGCATACCAATATCGTAATAGAGACCATATCCCAGTACAACACCTGACATGAAGGCCAGGGCTGCTCCAGATTGTGTAAGTAGACACAACGTTTTTTCATCCAGTTTTGGGACGTGTATATCGATGTGCTGTACGTATAATAACTCGACTAACTATGACACACAATGAAACACTATAAACGTAGCCTTTTTGGTCTACACTAGTATTGTATTTTCCTTTCCCCGCAGTGGGGTTGACATACAGAGAGCTGAGTTTACTATGGCAGCACAACTTCTTTGTTAAAGAAAACATTCAGTAAAAATGGCGACGCTACTCCATGAACTCTGTCAGCTGCAAAACCGCAATGATCTGGTAAGGTGTGGTAGAATATAAAGACTGTATATACATTTTTATCATCGCCCATACAAAACATAACACGACCACTACTATGTGCGATATGCGGAGTCGCAGCAACCTGCTTGCCAGCGCTACTAGCGCCACAAGCAGGGCAGGACGGAGAATTTACGATGTCTAAGGAGTTAGCTGATAAAATTTATACCGCATTCGATGAGATGAGCCAGCGCAATACACGACCTCGACGCTTAATTGCTGAACGCTTGATTGACCTCGCTGCGAAGGATGAAGACTTTACCACCGATGATCTCTGGCAAGAATTGCGGCAGGCAGAGCCAAAGATTGGTCGCGCAACGGTTTTTCGCTCCGTCGAGAAACTGGTCGACCTGGGACTACTAGATCGCATCGAGTTCGCTGATGGCAGCCACCATTATCGCGTCTGCGGCAGTACCCACCATCACCATCTTACATGTACACAATGTCACCGCGTCGTTGAAGTCGATCTGTGCCTGCCACAAGAGCAGATCAACGCTATCAGCAGTCAGACCAACTTCTCCATCGAGGGTCACGCGCTATCCCTGTTTGGTCGCTGCGAAGAATGCCGTTCCTGAAATTCTCACAAGGATGGAACAACGATAGCCCAATACAATACAACACAACGAGTCCTTGACCAATTCTCATCCCCTCATTCCTTGCCTGCAACCTCTTTATAGATAGAGATAGATAGAAGCCGTGCGCTTCAACGCTCGCTCTAGCAACTTAAATTGTTGAGATACTATTCTTCTGTTTCAAACGTGAAAAGGAACAAAGGAGAATGCAGGAATCAAAAGGAAAGGGACAGAATGAGCATGGAGCATCAATTTGAGCGCGGTTCGCACTATTCAGCAAGCACACCAGATACAGCAAAGGGACGGCTACCCGAGGCACAGAAGATAGCAGTCTTGCGAGCGAACACTCTGGGCGATTTTTTATTTACGCTACCCGCACTTGTCGCGCTGAATAAAACGTATCCACAAGCAGAGATCGTCCTGCTGGGGCTCTCCTGGCATGCGACATTCCTTAAAGATCGACCATCTCCAATTAAACGCGTCATTGCTATCCCTCCCTACGGCGGCGTTGGTAAGGATCCCGGTTATCAAGCCGATGAGAGTGAACTTACTGCGTTCTTTGCAGAGATGCAGCGAGAGCGCTTTGACCTGGCCCTTCAACTACACGGTGGCGGTCGCTACTCAAACGTCTTTCTCAATCGCCTGGGTGCTCGCACGACCGCAGGGCTACGTACTCCAGACGCCCCTCAGCTGGATCGCTGGCTCCCTTATATCTATTTTCAACACGAGGTGCTACGCTCTCAAGAGATTGTAGGACTCGTCGGCGCAAACGAGGGACACGCTGAGATAGGCATTGAACCGAAGTTGACTGTTACCGCAGCTGATCTGGAGGCTGCCGAAGTAGTTATCCCAACGACACCGCAACCACTCGTCGTCATCCATCCGGGTGCGAGTGATCCTCGCCGTCGCTGGTCCCCACGCAATTTCGCCGCCATCGGTGATATGCTCGCCGAACAGGGAGCAAAGATTCTCGTCACAGGCAGTGATAGTGAACGTGCGCTGGTCAGTGAAGTTGTACGCACAATGCACGCACCTGCTTACGACCTGAGTGGACAACTCTCCATCAATGCGCTGACTGGACTACTCGCACGCTGTCGCCTGGTAGTAGCAAACGATACCGGCCCACGACATCTCGCCAACGCAGTCGGTACACCAACTGTCAGCATCTACTGGTGTATCAATCTCCTCAATGCTGGCCCCCTGACACGCCAATACCACCGACCACATGTCTCCTGGCGGCTTGAATGCCCCACCTGCGGCAAACACTGCCTGCCTGATACCTGCTCGCACACAACCTCTCTGGTGGATGATGTCACCATCGATGAAGTCAGCGAAAGCGCTTACGACCTCTATTACACACAGTAGTAGCTATTCTGAACAAGGACAGTAATTCTGAGGTCAAGCGAAAGCAGAGAGAGGGTAATACCAGGGCTCAAATTATCACCCTCTCGCACGTCTTATACAATAGAGATTTCTCTACGCTATTTGTAAATAGATGACGAAACAGCCAGAGCTAGTTCTAAAACAAGGACTTTTCTCCCGATCATCAAGGAGAGCTGTTACATATAAATACGAGAATACGTCCGATACTATGATTTGTAACAAAAGTAAGATAATCGACACATACTACACATGTATAAAAAAGCATCATCGACGATTCAGAGCATAACGCAAAAAGACATGGGTTGAGAAACCGAGGGGAAGTATGATCAATCTCACGCAGGTTCTATGGCTACTCCTGATATTCGCGGGCTGCGGTATATGCAGCCTCCTTTTTTGCGGAATAGCAAAAAAGCTTTTCCCTACCTTTAGAAGCGGAGAACACAAGCCTGGTAACCATCGAGCCGACATAACAAGCGCCGGGCGTGAGATCAAGTCGCTGGAGTTACCGATGGTCGGTGGTCCATCGTTTATTCTCGCGATCCTGGCGACTGGCCTCATTGCTGGCTTCCTGCTACCATTGAACAGGGATCAGTGGACGATGCTGCTCATCAGTATGGGGGCAACGCTAGGTTGCACACTTGTCGGGTTCACCGACGATTGGCGCAAAGTACATAGCAAGCAAGGCATCTCTGAACTCGCCAAGTTCAGTGGCCTCTTCCTGGTCTCAATCACTGCAGGCATCTGCTATTTTTTCCTGCTCCCTGGTGGACAGGAATCGTATAGTTTCTGGAAAGATCTACCACTCCTGAATCATCTGATCTGCGCACAACCATCACTTGCGCCAGTCTGTAAAGTCGAGTTTCCACAGGCAGCCTACTTTGGCTGGTTCATCTTCCTGGTACTACTCACCGGCTTTACGGGAACAGCTACTGCGCTGGCGGTAGACTTTAGCGACGGCTTCGATGGACTGTCGGGCGGCCTGATCTTTAGCGCGGCGCTCGCACTGGGTATCGCAGTAACCGGTCTATTAGATGTAACGCATCCAGAAGGGATTGTACTCGAATTACTCTGCCTGCTCTGCGCCGGTGGCATCCTTGGTTTCCTCCCCTGGTGCTGGCCCTCTTCCTGGGCAGCGCGGCGCAATACCAGCGTCAAGCGGCACGCAAAAATTATCATGGGCGATAGCGGCGCACTCGGTATGGGTAGCCTACTGGCAATGATCGCGATCTTCTCGCGCAACGAGTTTTTGCTCCTCACCACAATCGGTGGTATCTTTGTGCTTGAAGCACTCTCGGTTATCGCACAACGCGTCCTTGTCAGGATCTACCGGCATCATCTCTCAGTACTACGTTTCGCAAACACACAAACATTTGTGCATCATTCAGAGTTTCCACTCCCATTTCTGGCTGCCCCTCTGCATCACCACTTTGATCTCCTGGGCTGGGACCGGAAGAAGCTCGTCTATACAGCATGGACGCTGGGAGCCGCCTTCGCTGTCCTGAGCGTCATGGTAAGTATTGATACCATTGCCTGGCAACGCTACTTAGGACGTTTTCTGGCCTTGCTCTTAATGGGTGCAGTATGGTCTACCGGTACAATGACCAAGCTATACTTTGTAGGCAAGCTGCCCAATCAACGTATGCGTCACCAGCGCCTGGCTCTCTATTATGGCTTCCCCTACGAAATCCTGGGGATGCGGCTCTATCATCTGGTAGAGAACATAGAGGCCAGTGAAGATGTTATTGAGACCCCTGCCGAAGATGAGGCCCTCTGGCAACGTATGAATATCTACGATGCCCGCGCAATGCTAGGTCTCTACTGCTATCGAGCAGGCTACTTCCCGGCTGCTCAGGCACAATGGAATCGCATTCCAGAGCCAAATCGCCGTTTGCGCCCCGAAATTCAGCACTTACGGGAAGAGATAGAAAGCCGTCTGTCTCTGGAGCAGCAGGCGACACAACCAATGCGCCGCGACCAGTTGCGCGCACGGATCGAGCAGGAACAGACACCGATCTTTACCGGCAACTTACCACCTGCCGATATGCCAAATCCGCATGAGCCGATTAGCGACGAAGAGATCAATAGCGGACAGGAGAAAGGCCCATGGCAGTCTCTCCTACCCGATAACGATACGATGCGCAGTCGTCCGTAGTTGACCTGCCAGTTATGCAACACTTCTCCCTATTCAAAGGGAATTGCAAGTGATACAATATATCAGCAAAATATGAAGGGGGAGTGCCGCATGGACAACGCAATATCGTCGAAGGAGCAGGTTAAAGCAACCACCATAGACGCAGCACAGAGCTCACAAAACGCTCATACGTCTCATAAGATAGTTGGACCTGGTAGCAGCCATAACCCATCCAGTGTTCATGAAACCCATGCTGAGCAGATCCACGCTGTCCGCATTCATAAACTATCACCGGAGCAGGCTCAGGAGATCTCATCCTTATTCGCCATCCTCAAAGATCCTACACGTCTCCAGGTGCTCTATACGCTGCTGCATGCGCCGCAGCAAGAACTCTGTGTCAGCGATATCGCCTATGGTCTGCAACGCGATGACACTACCATCTCACATCAGTTACGTCTCCTACGCACCCAACGTGTCGTCGCCATGCGTAAAGAAGGACGTGTTGCCTACTACCACCTGATCGATGACCACATCAAAATGCTACTCGAACTCGCTCTCTCTCATATCTGTGAAGAGCCTCAGAGCAATATCCCTCACTAATAATATCCATGCTAGCAGTAACACTAGTATTGCTACTCAACAACGGTAAGCAGCAATCGATCTTATACTACGTTACTATCCAAGTTTACAGTTTGGATGGTATAATTGCCCTCGTGGCATTATTTTTACCGTTTTCCAACACAAAGGACGCACATAGTGAACGATGAACTACTAGGGCACCAACTTGGTAGCTATGAGCTTGTCAAGAAATTAGGACAAGGAGCCTTTGGTAGTGTCTACCTGGGAAAACATTTCCTCCTTGAGCATAAGCCCCCGGTAGCTATCAAGGTACTCAATAATTCTCTGACCTCGCAGGATGAGATCAATCGCTTCTTTCAAGAGGCTGTACTACTCGATGAATTGACACATCCCTACATCCTATCAGTATTGGATGCAAACCTCTACGAGGGCTACCCTTTCTTCGTCGCAGAATACGCACCGGGTGGCTCTTTGCGAGATCGTATGGATCAACTCAACGGCGCACCGATGGAGACAAAAGAGATTGTCCATATTATCAGTCAGGTTGGACAGGGTCTTCAGCATGCACACGACCTGAACGTCGTCCATCGCGATATGAAGCCAGCCAATATTCTCTTCAATGCTCAAGATGATGCACTCCTTGCGGACTTTGGCATAGCGGTCCACACGCAGAAGACCAGTCGTGTCGATGAGATCGGTACACCAACATATATGTCGCCGGAGCAGTTCAAAGGCAAGATCAGCAAGAGAAGCGATCAGTATGCTCTGGCCTGCATTGTCTACGAGATGTTTACCGGGCAAGCACTGTTCACAGCCGACGATCCTTATACAATAGGCTATAAACACATCTATGAGCAGCCTGTAGAGCCTCACACACTCAACCCATCGATCGCACCAGCGATCGAAGATGTCATCCTCAAGGCACTTTCTAAGAGCCGCGAGGACCGCTATCCCAAAGTCACTGATTTCTTGACTGCCTTACAGAGTGCAACAGGTATGGCGACAACCACAACCCCAAACGTAGCCAGCAGCGCACCAACAGGACAGGGACATCAATACACGCCACCCGAAGGGTTCGATTTTAACAATAGCGCACCCAGTATCGAAGTCCATCATTATCCTCTGGGCAAGAAGAAGGCAGCCGCACCCAATGGACAGTTAGTACAACCGGAGAGTGCACGTGTCCCGTTGCATCCGCAGATCCCACAACGCGATGCCACCCTGACACAACTCACACCACTCTGGACCGTCAACACTGGGCTCGACCATACCTATTATTCTGAACCGGCCTTTTATAATAATCTCATCTATGCAGGAACATACACCACATCAGACCTGGTCGGCGGACATCCTAATCAATTGCGCGCCCTTGCGGTCAACAATGGACAGGTACTCTGGTCCTTCTTCGCCGATCACAGCATCTACGACGCGCCAACAGTCAACAATGGCGTTGTCTACTTCTGTACAGGTGACATCAAAAAGACCGGCAAGGTCTATGCCGTCGATGGGAAGAGCGGTACCGGGCTCTGGTCCTTCGACACACAGGAGTATATGCGCGCGCGCCCAACCATCATCCAAAACACCGTATACGCACATTCAGAGCATGCCGTCTATGCCCTGGATGCGAATAGTGGACACGAACAATGGAGTGTCACGCTCAAAGCCGCGCTCGCCTCACGGCCAGCCATCGCCAGCGGCATCGTCTTCCTGGGCACCGAGCTCGGCCATTGCTACGCCGTCGACGCCACCAGCGGAGCCAAGGTCGCAAAGTTTACTGATATCGGTGAACTCCATGCCGCCGTCACCGTTGAAGAGACACCCTGGTGTATCTGCTCACGTGAGGGCCAACTCTATGCGCTGGACACACGTACAGGCGATATCCGCTGGACCGTAAAGATCGATCAACACGTCTCCGGCAACATGGTCGTAAAGAACGGCATCGCCTATATCGGTTCCAACAGCGGCATCGTTGGCGATACATCGCATACACGCCTGCACGCGATCGACGTCACCAATGGACAACAACGCTGGTCAGCACATATCATGCACGAGATTGAATCCGCACCGGTAATCACCGACAACTACATCTTTGTCAGCACATTCGGACGCGAGCTCTTTGTCATCCATGCGCCAGATGGCAAGGTCCTCTTTCCAACACGCATAGGTCGCGGTCGCATCAATCGTCCTTCCGTCGGCAACGACATGCTCTTCGTCAGCACAGGCGAGATGCACGCACTCCAGCTACACTAAACAGAAACTCGGGCTCCCTCCATCACAAGAAAGACGGAGGGAGCCCGAGTTTCTGCATACCTCACCAGGTAAGAAAGGTAACAGACGGGTCTTTGTAGTCCTCTTTGAAAAAATATGTTGGATCATCGTAATCAATGATTACCGGCAAACGCGTATGAAGAGCCGGCAGTTTCTGGTCTCGCACACGTTTCACATAATGGTATACGTCCTCGGTCTCCGGCCGCTGCCAATCCAGCACAAGCAAGCTTTCATCCACATCACCTAATACCCAACGTACCCAGCGCCAACGACGAAACGAACGCACCGGCTCAGAACCCACCACACTGGCCATAACCTCAGTACCATACTGCATAAACCAGCGCTCTTCCCTGCCCTGAATAAAGCTATCCGTAAAGATAAATGAAAAACTAAATACCAATAGCACCAGCAGGATCCATTGCCAGGGCAGCGTCTCTTGTAACAAGAAGACACCCACCACGCTCCAACTGGTACAGAGACCAACAATCATCAGCAGAATGACCAGTGCCGTACAGCCAAGCACAACGCGAAACGCCCAGCGCTGCACAGTATAGAACATACGGATTCTTGCCCGCGCACGCCCTTTATCGCCTGTCTGTATGTCTACTCTTTGCTGCATATCATCCATGGCAGTATATTCTCTACCTCATTCATTATTCCGCAAAGATGCCTATTCAAAGCATAGCTCACAGAAGCAAAGAAGCTTCTTCTCCACAAGTATACGGTGATGATATCACTTGAGAAGGAGCCGGGGCAACTATAAACCTCCCCGGCGGCTCTATTCATATACTGCCGCCACAATCACCACAATCACCATAATTGCCACAATCGCCACAAGACCAGAAACAAACAAAGAACCAGCGAGCCACTGAGAGGATTCAGTGGCTCGCTAGCTATATTACTGCATGGAGGAGGAAGTGCAAGCATAGTACATGCTCTCTTGCACTTCTCGGCAGCCTGATTGTTGTCGTGCTAATGGCGGCCTGAATGGTGATGCGAATTGCCATTATCCGAATGAGGATAGAGGTAATCACCATTATAGTTATTATCATAATCACTATAACAATAACTATGGTAATTTGAACTATTACAATCGTCAGTGGTAACTGCCGACGTACTATAGCCAGTAGAGGCCGATGAAGCACCACCATACCCACCCTCAAGGACCGGTGTCATCCCCGCTAGAGGCGTAGACAGTGGAAAGAATGAGGAATTATTATAGTGACTACTACTGTTATTACCAACATAGCTGCTATAGTTGCTGTAACAATTATGATAGCAACTATAATGATTACTGGCATGCGCTGCACCGATTGCCAGAGCACCACCTGAAGCAGCAAAAGCAGAGGCCAGGCTCAAACGTTTCCATAAAGACAAACTATTCAGCTTCATTCATATTCTCCTTGAGAAGGAAAGTTTATAACGAACACAACTGTCATAACCGCATTGTTTTGCATCACTGCACCACTATGCATAAATGCACATACGTTGTTCATGGCGCTTGCTACAATAATCCGGGCTTGTATAGAGTGTTTAACTATAAATATTCATCGGTGAATATTTATAAAAATGAAGCTTATATTCCTATATCAAAGAAAGTAAATGCAAAGATGCATAGCATCATGAATATATAGCTAGATCCACAGAGAAGGGAAGAGCCACATCCGCACATATACAAAGGCAGGCATATAAAAGAGACGCATACAGACATTGTGATAGAGTGCAGTAACACAAAAATTGCATTGATCTCATACAAATCATCGCCATGGCTTCTTTTATTACTGCTACACGTAGTACTATTTACGTCGCCTGTATATCTACTATTACAAATCTACGTACTAATAGAAAGAGCACAACACCAGATACTTACCTCATCCTTACCCAGAAAGGTAGGGGCTAGTACTGCTTTTGCTCAATAATTCTTAAAGAGAAATTAGAATATATCCAGGCATGCCAGGCGGCATGAACATGCCCACGTACGAATTACTTTTTCAAACCTGCTATTATCTTTACATATTCCATTAAATGTTATACAATAATAATGATATAAATTTCATATCGAACACCACAGGATTGTTTCGTCTGATTACTACTGACATGTGAAGCATCGTGTATAAGTGGTGTTTCTATCATCTAAAACATAAAGGGGATTTTCTACAGATGAGTGACTTATTAACCGTTTCTGAAGTTGCACAAATTCTACGTGTTGACGATACAACAGTACGTCGTTGGGTGAAGCAGGGAGCATTGGAAGCTATCATTTTGCCACATGTTAATGAGCGCCAGGCTTACCGCATCAAACGAGAAACACTCAATCAATTACTAGGGGCACAAGCCGGTGAACTCACACATGCATAAGTGCATGTCATACTGATGTACACCCAACAGTATATGGCACAAAAAGAGATGGATACCGATGCTTTTTACATCGACATTCATCTCTTTTCTCTTGCTTGCGAGTAGCATAACAGCGACAAGTATTCTATATGCATAGCATGCATAGTGAGCACCAATCTACAACATACACCATATTAACACTGCTCAAGCGCTTGAATAAAATACTGCATAGAGGCAAAACGCTCGGCAGGATTTTTTGCAAGGGCACGCAGAAGCACAGCATTCACGCCAAGCGGCAGTTTAGGATTTAACGAACTAGGAGGCTGGGGCAAGCGGCTCGTATGCAAAATCTTCATAATATGCTCTGAGTTGGCCTGGAAGGGTGCACGACCGGTAAAGAGTTCATAAGCAATGGCCGCCAGGCCATACTGATCAGAGGCAGGATGCACCACACCATCCCAACGTTCAGGAGCTATATAGGCCAGGCTATCAAGGGTGCTGGGCAAGAAGGAACCGTCCTGAACAACAGAAAAATCGGCGAATGCCACCTCGACCTTCTGTATCTTCTTCGTTGGTTCAAGGATCAGGATATTGTTCATCTTAAAGTTCTGGAAAGTAAATTGAAAGTTATGCACAAACTGTAAAGCATCCGCTAGTTGCAAAACAATTGGGAGCAACTCTTTATAGGTAAAAAGGTTTCCTTTACCATTGCGCCGTAACCAACTCCCAAGATGTCCATCCGTGCAGAGAGGCATCACTTTATAAATAAAATTAGCGCCACTGGTATACGTTTTTCCATTGTTGAGAACCGGCAAGATATGTGGATGTTTCAACTGACCAAGCAGATCGGCCTCCTGCTCAAAAACGGTAATCTCCTCTAAGGACTCACGCATCATATAATAAGGCACCACATCCACCTGGATAACTTTCAGCGCATACTCCTTCTCGCGTAATCGGTCATAGACCTGATAGACCTCACTATATTCGCTATGTCCCAGACGTGAACGAACCTGGTAACGACCCAGACTCTGACCATCCAGGTATACCTTATCTTTTTTTATCTGCGGAGGCGCTATACGTTGCGACTCAGCAGGAGACGCAGGTATAGCAGTTGGAGGTTGCGAGGGTGCCGAAGAAGGTATTTGTTGTCTCTCCAAAGGTGCCGAAGAAGGTGCCTGTTGTCTCTCCGCTGCTGCTGAAGGTCGTACAGATGTAACTACAGGCGATGTAGGCGGTGTAGGTCCCGTCTGTACTGGTCCTCGCCTTACAGATCCCGTCTGTACTGGTCCTCGCCTTACAGATCCTGTCTGTACTGGTCCCGTCTGTGCTGGTCTCGTCTGTAGCGGAGAGTTAGGATTTATAGGATAAGGAGGAGAAGGGTAAAGAGAAGCAGCAGATTGCGAGGGGGCAGCAGGACGAGAAGCAATCTCTTGATAGGGTGGAATGATCGGCATATTATCTGAGAATGGCTGTTGCGGAACCGCGGAAGGAGAAGGAGTATATGAAGAGGGTTTCTCCTCATAGGAGCCATAAAAGGATTGTGTAGACGGAGCAGAAAATCCTGGCTGGGCTGGCTGCACTGGCTGGGCCGGTTGTAAGGATAGGTTCGTATTGGTAGGAGAGGTCGGACGCACGTTTACATTAGGAACAGGCGGCTGCTGAATATCAGGCCATGACAGTTGATTCGAAGCAGAACGGCCAAGCGGAACAGTACTGCTACGCTGAATATCAGATCTCCCTGATCTATCAAATGTTGTTGACACGTCGGGAGCGAGAGGCTCCAGCTTCAGAGGCGGTGCTGACTGGTTTGATTGGTTAGACTGATTACTCTGATTATTGCCGTCCCCATGCCAAGAAGTTTGCTGATGCATATTGAGGTGCACCATCAGCGGGTCCCAATCATAGCGCTGTGTCAATTGTTGCAACAAACGATTTAAGAACAGGTGATTAGAACCATCAGCCTGCCCCAAAACGATTACCAGAGGCAAACAGTCACCTCGCAAGAAAAGCGTAAAGGCATCCAATGCGTTAGCAACTATCACCGGTCGATAGCCAACCGCTAGTAGTAGATTGCCTAGATATTGTGCTCGCTGCTGATAGGTATCGATAATCAAAATAGTTAAAGCATTGCGAACAATCAGGTCTCTAGACGTTTTACTCACCGACGGCTGACGCTGCCTTTGCTGCACGAGGTTCAGCAAAGCACGCAAGACACCATCTGGCTGATCAAATGAGAAAGAGATTTCATGCATGATTGTATTCACCATAGACGCTTCCTATTGGAATACCCAAGATGGGCGTGATAAGAAATAGGGGGAAACAATATAGCTGTTCTCAAGTGGCGACCCTCTTATATCTATATATAACGAACAAGTACAACTTCATAACGAGCAAAATTCAATGCTCTTCATTCAAGGTTCTCAAGTTAAAAATCTCAATACACAGAATTTAATGTAATGTCAATAAAACAATTATAGTTTACATACACGAAAAAGTACATTCCTATATGGATATACATAGCTAACACCAGTAATATAATCCATAGAGAAACATACCATTGCCAGGCATCAACCTTGCGAAGAGAGAAAAATGCATGATAGGATGAAGGAGAGTAAAGACCTTGAGACATTCACACGTCCTCCTATCATCCAGGGCCGCCCGCCCACCTGTAGCAGAGGAACTATTTTCATGGATTTCGTAGAGAACGGACCGCTACAATACTTCTCATATCCAGCAGTGATCACAGCGATGGAAAACAACCTTATCGCTTATATCAACTATTGCAGTAGCTTGCCAGGTGCGCAGGTAGAGGTTATGCCACGTCATATCACAGCTATTACTGGCATGGCACAACCCTCGCTCAATGCAATAATACACGTCCGCTTCACACCACAACAGATCAAACAGCAGATAGCCAGTGCGATGGAGCCCTTCCAGGCTCGCCAGATACCCATGCTCTGGTGGCTCTTTCCAGGAACCCAACCACTCGATCTTGGAGCAGCACTCATTGAACAGGGCATTCAATATGCAGGTGCTACACCAGGCATGGCAATTCCTTTAGCAGAGTTACCTGCGTTCCCAGACATCACATATCCTCATACAATGACCGTCGAAGAGGTACAGGATGAAGAAACGCTCTATGAATGGATTCATACCTCTGCCCTCTCGTTTGAAGAAAAGGATAGCGCTATCGATCCTGACTACATCGCATTCGAAAGGCGACTCGGCTGGGGACAGCAGCGGCCATATCGACGTTTCCTCGCACGGATAGCAGGAGTAGCGATAGGCACCGTTGCCCTCTTTACAGGAGCGGGAGTAGTAGGGCTCTATTCAGTAGGAACCTTGCCAGCGATGAGACGCAGAGGAGTTGCCAGTGCACTCTCAATCGCAGCACTCCAGGCCGTACAAACTCAAGGCTATCAGATAGGCGTCCTACAGGCATCCCATCAAGGCTATAGCATGTATAATCGCCTGGGTTTTCGTGAATGTTGCCGTATCCACAATTATATCTGGACGCCCGCCCACATATAAAGCGACTTCTTGTGCTACTTCATAACAATGCAGATACATTTTTTATCACCACCCGATAGTATGTATTAAAATGTCTTGACATTGATATATCTTTATGCTATTTTTATCATGTCACGGTAATTATGTGCGTATAGCATGACTTCTACCATCTTGCATTGGGTTGAAAGGGTTGAGGAGTAGTGCGCACGGATCTATGTGAGATTACTAGATCTTTATCTCTGCGCCTATAACAGTACGTTACTTGCCACTCGCGTTTAATGAACTGGTTTATCAGAACCATCTACCCTGTTCATCCTCAGTATGGAAAGATCTTTACAGTCTTACGGTTTCATGGCCTTATACGCACATGCATATCCTCCCACTCACCAGCAGTTGTACACATTTGATACGGCCTGGACAAATACGTCTGTATTATAAGTACGTAGGCCGTTACAGATGAAGTTCTCTGTATTGTCGCAAATGTATGTAGATTGTACTCATGTAGCCATACCACAAGTGCATCGACAACGCTACTGCCAGAGTGCAAAGGGCAAACGCATCAGGCAGAATACATACAGAGGGAAAATCTATGCTGCAATATAAAAGAGGGATGATCCTCAACCAACCAGTGCCAACGAACATGCAGAGCATCCAACAACGTATCGTTCTCTATAGCGTCGTCGGCGCTTCCACTACAGCAGTCAGCGTAGAAGTCGAGCGCGAGACAGAGCAGGCACGTACACGCCGTTTTCAGCGCGGCCTGATGATCATCGTACCACAACGGCAGGGAACACCGATCAAGCTTGCCTGATCTGCAATAAAGAAGAAGTCATGGTATCTCAAGCAATATTTACCGAGTTCGGCAACAATCGCGTCATAACAGCAAAGATAGCAGAGCTTTAAGAAAGAGCAGGCACCTCTTTTTACACTCTAAGGTGTAATCCGACCAGATATCAGGTGTTTACAGGATCTCATACCTTGATAAAATTTTGTACAACATGTAGTGTGGATTGTTTTACAATCCATACGTATGCAAAAAAAAGGATGAAGGAGTCCTTACCCGATGGCAACAGAACAGAAATCGCCCCGCGTCGAGCAGCAGGGGTCGGCAGCGCAACGCCGTTACCGAACACTTGCCGTAGTGAAGCAGGAAGCGATTACCCGTGTCGAGAAGCCACTCGAAGACTCGGTCTTCGTCTGGCCCCACCTCCTTGTACGAGAGTTTTTCGCAGCGACAGCACTTACCGTTATGGTAACACTACTATCACTTGCAATTGACGCTCCCTTGCAGGAACCAGCAACACCAAACAATACTCCACTCTCCGCGAAAGCGCCATGGTACTTCCTGAATCTTCAGGAACTCCTACACTATTTCGCTCCAACCTCTGCTGGAGTATTGATCCCAGGTTTTACGCTGGCTGCACTGATCTTTTTGCCCTATATCGATCGCAATCCTAGCCGCGCTTATGCGGATCGTAAAATCGCCATTGCAGTCTTTACCCTGTTCCTGGTCTTCTGGGCCTGTTTGACACTCTTCGGTAGTTTCTTCCGTGGACCAAGCTGGATCTGGACATGGCCATGGCAAGGAATCTACTTCGATCTATAATCTGTGCTCCATGGAGCGGCAGAAAAAATCGAAGACTGCATAATATCTAACACGGGTGCACATCATGATAAGGTGTGCACCCGTGTTATTGTGTTTCATATCTATACATAAAAAGCAAGTATAACAGTACAAATACTGTATCAATAGATAAAGCTAGAAGGGATATGACATACGTGTCATATCCCTTCTAGCTTCCTTATAAAGAGATGCATAAGGCAACGTAAACATAAAACAACCCATGATGAACGTCACAACACTATCACGACACGTCGTTTCATAAGAATAATTTCCTACTAAAAGCAAGTATTAAAAAAACGCCAAATACTAAGAGCCATCTTCCACAACTGAATAAAATATGATAGTTCAAAAGAGTGCCTGGTAGCGCTTATGAAGCCAATGGACTGCATATTGATAAACACTCAGAGAGGACTGTTATTTCTCTTATAAGTACGGTGAACAACTATACAAGTCGCACATGTACATTGGGTATCACTGCTTTACAATTTCATAACATTGATATACAATGTTTGTGTAATTTACAATTCAAGAAAAGGTTTCACAGCATTTCTTTTTTATGTATATTTGCGTATACCCAGAAAGAAATGAGTGTAAACAATACTAATACTCAAGGAGATTTACTACTATGAATATGAGCGATCTTTTAACCGTTTCTGAAGTTGCCCAGATCTTGCGTGTTGATGACACAACGGTTCGCCGTTGGGTAAAGCAAGGCGCTCTTGAGGCCGTTGTTCTACCACATGTCAACGCTCGTCAGGCTTATCGCATCAAACGTGAGACTTTGAACAAAGTTCTCGGCGAAGGCGTTATTCTTCAGTAATACGATCGCCCAACATAGCTATATGCACATATCACATAAAGAGGCCTCGCTCATTGCTGTGAGCGAGCCTCTTTTTTTTATACGTTACTAAGATAAACATAGTTGCAATACAAGCAACCAACCTCTCTTCACAAATTATCATCTGGAAAAGGGTAGCGGCTAGCAGAAAACAACACTCTCGGTATGTATTATATGTGTGCTACTTATGTATTATGTGTGTATATTACGTATATCGTGTGTGTTATCTGTGTACTACATACATAGAGACACTTACTATCCCCACCACTCACAAGCAGTTCTTCAACACACAAAAGAACATTTTCTTGAAGATCCTAAAAGCAAGTAAATTATATATTATCCACAGCATTTGATGATAAATTCATTACAGATCTCTATCCATAGTACTTAAGTACGTTAGTGAGCTCTTTTACTACACATAGAGAAGCTTTTTTTAACCTGCCCGCTACAGTACTACAAAGCGTTCCCATTACCTTCCTCTTCATGATATAAAGGCAATGCAATATAAAATATTGTTCCTCGGCCCTCAACAGAGTAAAACCAGATATTCCCATGCTGGTATTCGACCAGCGCACGGCTCACATACAGTCCCAATCCGGTCCCACCAAACTCACGAGTATTCTCAGCGCGATGAAAGCGTTGGAAGACGTGCGATTGTTCCTGTAAGGGGATACCGATACCACGATCCTGGATAGAGAACAGAGCGACATTTTCGCCCGTCTCCTCTTGCCGAGAAGAGACGTTCATATGAATGATGCCACCCTGTGGGGTATACTTAATGGCATTGCTTACCAGATTATAGATTACCTGCTCCATATGTGGTGCATCCATCATTGTAACCAGATAGTCCAGATCAGAGTCTAACACGAGCGTATGTTTGTTCGTCGTCGTTTGCATGCGCTTCATGACACGCTGCACCAGAGCCAGCAGATCATGCGGTCCGATCTGCATATCCATAGAGCCAGACTGTAAACGGGAGACATCTAACAGCTCATCGATCAGTTCAGCCATCCGTACAGTAGCTTGATTGATACCATGTAACGACTCGACCTGCCAATCTTCCAACCGCGATCCATGACCACCAGACTGTGTATCTAAGGTCTGCACAAAACCGCGCAACACTGCCAGGGGGGTACGTAGTTCGTGCGCTGCTATTCCTATGAACTCATCCTTCGCACCCTCGGACTTTTTGAGCGATGAGACATCCTGGTGCACTACCATGGCGACATGCTGATCATCGACAATATCCATGATCTCGCGCGCCGAAATGTTTAAATAATTGTTGAGGTCCAGGACAGATGCATTCACAAGCAGGGGAAGATCGGTCCCATCGGGCTGCCGAATAATCTCTTCTCGCGAGTAGATCGACTCACCATAGCGCGATGCACGCACCATCGCCAGCTGATCAAAGGGTACCCTGATACCATGGGCATCAAAGATACGAATACCGTTACTATCTAAAAAATCCTTTAGAGGCTGCTGATAATGCCAGTTGGCACCCCAGGCGCTCATCGCACTCCTATTCGCCAGGATAATCTTCACATCATATCCATGAACAAGAAAGACGCTACTGGGTAGCTCATCAATAACAATGCTCAAGACTGCGCGACGAATCTGGTTCTCGGTCAACATCCGCTCTCGGATATCCTGGTTACTCACCAGGAATGAGAGGCGGGCATTTTCCAGTGCG
The DNA here is from genome assembly GCA_015099395.1 of Ktedonobacteria bacterium brp13. Taxonomy (GTDB): domain Bacteria; phylum Chloroflexota; class Ktedonobacteria; order Ktedonobacterales; family Ktedonobacteraceae; genus Dictyobacter. The sequence goes on from AP024096.1 coordinate 744,493, forward strand.
ACAGCAGCCTGCGCGGCCAGACCAACCAGGAGCGCTTCATCTTCAGCGGAGAAACAATGTGGCCTGGCATGCCCTAACAGTAAACCACCTATTACCTCACGATTGCGGTTGAGTAACGGAGCCGCCAGGAAACTACGCACGCGAGAATGCAGAGGAAGGGAACCAACAGGCGTAGGCGACGCCTCTTTATTATTGTTGTGGCTGTCTTGAAAAGGCTTACGCCGATGATAGGATGCCGAAGTATAGCGTTCAATATCATCAATTAATACGGACTCGCCCTTTTGAAAGATCGGTGCCAGCAAGCCCTTCCCATCAAGCAAAGTCCGACGAAACCACTCTTCCTGCTCATCTGTAACACCAACCCCCGCCGCAAGATGAAAGAAATGACCCTGCACAGGTCCAACAGGCCGTCCAGTGACATCGGCTTCGCGCAAAGTAAAAGCGGCGAACTGAGCGCCGGTAAGGTCACAGGCAGCACAAGCAATGGTCTTCAACAAACGCTCTTCATCTATCTCGCTCATAAGAGCAACCCCAATACGCCCCAGGGCTGCGAAACGATCTTTCTTCGATGATACTTCACTCATATGACTTCCTCAAATCACCCCAACCATCACCAGCTAAAAAATGCCAGTAACAAAGAACAACGCCGCAACGCAAATACTATTGTGACACACATCAATGAAAGAAACAACAGAACAGTTTATATAGAAAAAAATAATAGTGGAGTAAGTAAAACATATAAACTATAGTGTAACATATGGACAATATTATTAAGCAAGCTAAGCAATATACAGAGTGTAAGTATTTTGTGATATCATTGCAACAGGAGAAGAGAACACACATTTGAAGGATGACAAATCAGTAGTTTATCCAATGAATATGTGCCATACGTAACACGGCTATAAACCAACATTCCGCTGCTATTGCACAGATAGCATGGCATAAAGGAGAACCGCATTCTATGCCCGCCAAGAAAACGACTATTTTGATTGCGGATGATGACCCTCAGCTACTACGGCTCATGGCACGCAATCTGCAATTTGAAGGCTACAAAGTGGTCACTGCCGATAATGGTCAAGCAGCTCTGAGCCTGGCAGAGAACGAAAAACCCGACCTCGTCCTGCTCGATGTAATGATGCCTAAGATGGATGGCTTCACGGTCTCTCAACGTATTCGTGAGTCCTCGAATGTCCCGATCATTATCATAACGGCACGCGGACAGGATCAGGACAAGATCCGTGGACTCGACCTGGGTGCTGACGACTATCTCACAAAACCATTCAATGTTGACGAACTACTGGCACGCGCGCGTGCAGTCCTGCGCCGCGCACAATTCGTGGTCGCCGACCAGACCTTCAGCAACGCTACCATCGGCGAAATAGCTATCGATTACGCTCAACACAGTGTCAAGCAGAACGGAAAAGAGGTACCCTTAACACCTATCGAATACCGCCTGCTCTCCTACATGGCACAGCATGCCGGACGTGTACTCACGCAGGATGGCTTGCTCGAACACGTCTGGGGCGCTGAATATGTCGGCGAAAGCCATATGCTTCAGGTCAACATCAACCGTTTGCGCCGTAAACTAGAGCCAGATCCAACACGACCACGCTACATTTTGACGAAAGTAGGGGTTGGCTATATGCTCGCGGACAGCTCAGCCGCTTGAGAACCCGGTCCATCGTCTTAAGAATAACCCGTTATCATTCGTCCTATACATATCAAACATTCTTGACGTAGCCTCTACAGAAAGAGTATCATTCGTATGCTGACGCTTTTCAATTTTTTATATAAGCACAGAGAGCCAGGCATCTTCCAACGCCTGCCCATATACATATTCAATATTGGGAGGAAGCGTGCTCCTCCCCGTGGAGGAATTGAGTTTAATATGGATCAAACGAGCATGGCATGCGCAACATCAGCAACGAACCCCCTAACAACCAATGGCGTATCCCTCCTCTTCGCCAGTCTGGATGCATTAGCAGACGGCCTTTTCCTTCTTGATAGCAATAACTGTCTTGCCTACACAAACCATCAGGCAACACAGCTCACTGGACTGAGGCAATGCGATCTCCAGGGCAAACAGATCACCGATATTTTCATGGAACCCGCACTGGCAGCACTTATCACACAGACACGGCGCACCCAATGTAGCAACCACATAGAAATAGACACAACCAATCACGAGCGCCGCTATGAATATCGCTGCCTACCCTCAAGCGAGGGGCTACTACTCTTTGTACGCGATGTTACAGCGAGCAGGCAGCAAGGCAATCACCGGACAGAGGCTGGGAAACAACATGAGCAACTATTAGAGGCTCAGGCCGTCGCGATCACCTTAAGCGAGACAAACCGTCAGATGGATGACTTCATTGGTATCGTCAGTCATGAGTTACGCACGCCCCTTACAACAGTCAAAGCCAATATTCAGTTAGCACAACGTCAACTTACACGCCTGAGCAGAGAGAGTACACAGTTAGAAAGCGAGCAGCAGGCACGTATCGTACAGATTCAGAGCAATCTTGAACGCGCTGAGCGCCAGGCCAACCGGCAGAATCGTCTGGTCGGAGACCTGCTCGATGTCTCACGTATCCATTCAAAGCGTCTGGAACTTGCCCTTACCCCCTGCGATCTCGCCGTCATTATCAACGAGATTGTAGAAGAGCAGCTGCAAATGATGCCCACGCGTTCAATCACCCTGGAAAGCAGCTGCCAGGCTGCCCCAATCCTCGCAGATCGCGATCGTATCGAACAGGTTATTCACAACTATCTCTCTAATGCACTTAAATATTCGGAAGAGGAGACGCCGGTACGAGTACGGCTCCTCTGTGAAGAAGGATACTATCGCGTCGAGGTTATCGATCAGGGCCCCGGCCTGACCCCGGAGCAGCAGGAGCATATCTGGGAACGTTTCTACCGTGTCGAAGGGATTGAAATAAAGAGCGGCAACGGTGTGGGTCTGGGCCTCGGCTTGCATATCTGCGTCTCGCTCATCGAACACCACCAGGGTCAGACAGGAGTCATCAGCGTACCTGGCAAGGGGTCAACGTTCTGGTTCACATTACCCCGCGATAAAGAAATTCAACCGAGCCCGACGACTGTATGACGACTATTGCAAATTTACCCATAAGGTGGCGAACAGGAACCCACATATGCTTCAAAATGAAAGTGCCAAAATTTGGTTCTCCCGCAGGCTCGATGATGAGAGGAGAGATGAAGAGAAAAGCCTAGTACAGACTGGCGTAAATAGTGAGTGAGGATGTGATAGAATAAGGAGAGAAAGAAGCAAGGAGATTGTCCACATGCCTCATCCACAAGCAAACGAGCTTCATGTGAGCTCGTTACAACACGAATTGTTGGAGCGTATGGTGCATCGGAGCACCAATGCCCAACGACTGGTGAAACGCGGTCGCATCATTTTGGAAGCAGCCGAGGGGGTCAGTAATAGCAAAATAGCCCAGCACTTGCAGATGGGGTATGAAACAGTGCGGCGTTGGCGGGATCGCTGGCACATGGCGCAAGCCCATTTGGAGGCGATCGAAGCTACCGCAAAGCCAAAACTCCTTGGTCAAGCCATCGAGGTTCTCTTGACCGATGAGAAGCGCCCCGGTGCCCCAGAGACCTTCACGTTCGAGCAGTTCATGCAAATCATGGCTCTGGCGTGTGAAACACCAGGGGAATCACAGCGACCAGTCAGCAGTTGGACCCCACGTGAACTGGCTGATGAAGCGGTGAAACGCGGGATCGTCAAGCAGATTTCTCCCCGGACGGTGGGACGTTTTTTAAAAGGCGAGCGTTTTGCAGCCTCATCGCAAGCGCTACTGGCTCACGCCACCTCCCGACGATCCAGCTGAGTTGACGGAACAGATCTGCACGGTGTGCGAAGTCTATGAAGCGACTCCGGCACTTGCGGCGCAGGGCACGCATGTGATCAGCACCGATGAGATGACAGGAGTCCAAGCATTGGAGCGTTTGCATCCTTCATTGCCGATGCTACCAGGTCATGTCGAGCGGATGGAATTCGAATACAAGCGGCATGGCACCCTGAGTCTGATCGCCAATTTGGATGTAGCCACCGGTCAAGTGATCGCCCCGAGCCTCTTACCGACACGCACCGAAGCCGACTTTGCAGCTCACATTGCCCAGACCATTCAGACTGATCCAGAGGCTGCCTGGGTCTTTGTCGCCGATCAGCTCAACACGCATCAGTCTGAAACGCTGGTTCGTCTCGTCGCGGAGCAGTGCGGCATCCAGGAGGACCTGGGCATCAAAGGCAAAAGTGGTCATTTGGCCTCGATGCCGACGCGAGTTGCCTTTCTTTCAAACCCGAGCCATCGCATTCGCTTCGTCTACACGCCCAGGCACAGTTCTTGGCTCAATCAAATTGAGATTTGGTTCAGTATTCTTGTTCGCCGCCTCTTAGCTCGCGCCAGTTGGACATCCCTGACTCACTTACGCGAGGGCATCCTGGCATTCATTGCTTATTACAATCGTCTTTCCAATGGTCCTTTTCACTGGACCTACAAAGGACCTTCTCGCCTCTAGACTCCTACGATATTTCCGCCAAGCTGTACTAGGTCTCATTGCGGCTCTTCAAGTGTTCAAGAACCCAGTCAATCAGATCGATGGCAGTCTGAACCCGCTGCTGTGTCTCTCCACAGAACAAGTAGTACAATTGCCTTTCAATTTCATCTGGTCCTTTCGACAAGTCTTTTGAGTTTGTACTGGCCACGAAAGCAGCTTTGAGCAGATCATCCGCCGTCAAGGCAACGGTCATTTTGAGACGTGCGCTCTTCAACCAATAGGCAATCCCAAGCCGCTCTTTTTCAGAGAACTGGTAGGTCTCAAAGTACTTTCTTGCTTGCTCTCTCAATTGCATGAGAGTCCCCAGCGGATCAAAGAGAATACGCCCATCGAGATAGGCATAGACCTCCATTGGATTCGTTTCGAGCTTGGATTGAGCCCGAGCCAGATCAGCATAGCTTCGTTCAACCACAATACCATGGTGTAGCTCTGACTGAAACGGTCGGCTCTTGCCTGGAGGAAGAAGGTAGTGCACATCCAGGTCTGAACCTGGTAGCGCATCGCCCCGAGCGACAGAACCAGTCAGAAGCATCCCAAGAATATCTTCCTGCATGAGCTTGAGCCGATTCACATGCCCCTCCACAGGCCAATGCCATTCAAATAAGAGTAAAGGGTGGAAACATCTGAAGGGAGCAGTGCTCTTGCTGAGCGCGTTCGTCAGCCTCCATGCGATTCTTTATCGAAAGGGCATTATCGCTCCTCTGAGCTCAAATTCTTCTTATTTGAATAGCATTGCACACGTGGGGACGAAGCAGCAGGCAGTTGGGTTTGTTTGACCAATCGCAAGATGGTATCTGGACTCCCTGGATAACTCAGCCTCTTGCCCAGGCGTGCACCAGCCTCTCCGCCTAGTTCAAAGCCCATTTCTCGCAGGCTCTCTTGCAATCGTAACGTGAATTTCACGCGAGGCAATGTCAAGGAAGGAAAACGTTCGGCAAAAATTTTCCGCCGACAAGTGCTCTCTTGACAGAAGAAGCGGCGCACCTGCACTCTCAGAGCATGTTTTGGAAATAGGCAGAGAGGTCAAAGTTTACTATACTTGGATGCATGAATACTATGTATCCGAGCGATCTTTCCGACACAGAGTGGGAAACGCTACAACGCTATCTGCCTCCTTTGCCCAAACGGGGCAGACCGTCTACCCACTCCCTACGATCGATTTTTGATGCCATCTTCTACATTTTGCGCACAGGTTGTCCGTGGCGCTACTTGCCATAGAACTTCCCGCCTTGGCAAACGGTCTTCTACCACTTTCGACGCTTGCGTCTCAAAGGCATCTGGTCCCGCCTGTTCACCGCGCTGCGAGAAGCTGAACGAAAACGAGTCGGTAGGGATCCACACCCAAGCGCCGCGATCATGGATTCCCAAAGTGTCAAAACGGTTGAGGAATCGGCGAGCATCTCTGGATATGATGCTCATAAGCATGTCAAGGGTCGGAAGCGGCACATGCTGGTGGATACCCTGGGCCTGCTCATCTCCATCTATGTGACCCCTGCTGATGTCCATGACACCAGAGGCGCTCGTTGTTTGTTGGCGGGACTCGCTCCGCTTGTGCCTCGCCTCAAGAAAATTTGGGCTGATGCCGCTTATCGAGGACTGGCGTTGGCTGAGTGGTGCAGAACCGAGGGAGCGTGGGAGGTGGAAGTGGTGGAACGCGCACCAGGGACGCGGGGCTTCAGTGTTCAGCCCCGCAGGTGGGTTGAAGAGCGTTTGTTTGGTTGGCTTTCTCGGAGTAGGCGTTTAAGCAAGGATTACGAGCGCAAGGTGCAGACGAGCGAGACGCTTATCCAGGTGGCGATGATTCGGCTCCTCATCACCCGTCTCGCTTGGAATGCCTTAAAACACGCTCCCAATCTCTGATGTCGATCAGAGCGCTTGCATGCTGACTACTGGGACCTGGAAAAAGCGAGCAGCCTCCTGAGAACGCTCAGACGTATCAACGACATCGGCAACGTCAGAAGGTTCAAAGGCAACCTGACTTGTCTCTGCAGGAACCAATGCGCCGACGGTCAGGAAACCAGCTTTCGTGATCCCACGCTGAGAAGCCTCATTCTCTGAAACATAGCCAATATACAACCGCTGCGCAGACGGTTGTTCCTGACGCACAATGTGCTGTAACAGCTGTGGATAAATTCCTTGACCACGCCAAGCAGGCAAGGTTTGAAAATCCCAAAGGTAACGACTCTCTGGCAGAATGGGGAAAGCATGCAACCCAATCTCATCAATAGCCCCACTCTGGGTGGCGACCCAACCATAGGCAACAGGAGTGTTATCCACAGAAGCCAGATAGCAACGATGCCCATTATCAAAACGAGCATGGACTTCTCCTAAAGAAAGGTCCGCCATGTTCGCAATGAATGGCCGATCAGTGGATACATGTACTGAAAATGATGATAATGGCGGAAGATCAGGCAACCTGTCTCCGTTCCACCAGACTGCTACACATATCAGCATAGTAAAGAGATCCCTCCCTCTATTTTCAGTAGAATAACCACATTTCCCAAAAATAGTTATAGTTATTTTATTCTATATAATACCACATTTCCCAAAAATAGTTATAGTTATTTTATTCTATATAATACCACATTTCCCAAAAATAGTTATAGTTATTTTATTCTATATAATACCACATTTCCCAAAAATAGCTATAGTTACTGTATACAGCGAACAGGGAAAGGGGGAGTAGACATATGTGACTAACAACATACCAATGATCATTCCATAAAAGAAGAGATTACTTCTTCGTAAAGCTGGATGAATGTTGAAGGCGTGAACCTGTTTAGCTAGTTGGTTGTGATGCAAAAATAAAACTCATCAGATGGGGTAGCGCTACGGTAGATACTACCAACCGCAAAAGTAAGAGCGTGCTTTACCAATGGGTAGCAGTCGTTTTACAAAACACGCTCTCAGATGAACGGGGCGTCCGCTGGCTGGAAGATCGTGTAACGTCCGGATGTAATAGCTGTGCACGCGCTGGCAGATCGCGCCACAACAGGGACAACAAGCCGTTGGGAAAGCTGCATGCATAGTAACTGTCACATCAGTGGTCATGCTCACTTGCTCAACAACCAAGTCTGAAAGATCAGGAAGTATCGTCATAGCCTCATCATTAGATCAAGAAAATGTTTCAGTAGAAATTGAGTTCTATTCTTTATTCTACCACATTGCCATCATCGAGAAAGCGGGAGAACCTAATTAAAGGTAAAATCGCAACTATATAAAGTGGATACAAAAAAGTTGGCCACCCATAGTTGACAGGGCAACCAACTTTTTTCATAGGTCGAAAGCCAAAGCACACACGAATCGCTGCTATGGGCGGATCTGAGGCTTATACGAGCCAGAGATATGCTCAAAACGCGGACGATAGCGGGTCTCGTGATAATCAGCAGGATCAACGCGGCGAGCAGGAATATCTTTACCGGGGATATCGGTACTGATAAACTGACCGTCACGGAAGGCCGCCATCACATGATCTGTACCATTTGCAACCTGGCTCATAATAGCATTCGCAAAATTGATTGCTATATGCTTATCATAAACCTCAGGCTCACCGCTACGCAGGAAATACGTCAGGTCAATCGGCAGGAAACGAACACCTGGAATGCGCTCTGTGAGCTGCTCACCAAGGAACTCAGCCACGTTCGCTTTCTTCTTATGTCCGTAGGCATCAGCCTCTCCAACAGTCGGAACGGGGACGCCCATATTCGCGCCCTCCGACATCACGACGACCGAATAACCATCAGGATTCTGGCGATCTTGTGCCACCAGTTCCGCAAGGTGATCAATATTGATAGGGACTTCTGGGATCACCAGGCGATCAGCCCAGGTTACAGCCGCAGTCTCCAGCGCAGTAAAACCCGCATCGCGACCAAACATACGAAAGATTACGGTCTCACGATGTGAACCAGCTGTAGAGCGAATACGATTGATAAACTCAGCCGCGCGACTAATAGCAGTCTGGAAACCAATACAATAATCGGTACCGGGAACATCATTATCCATCGTCTTCGGAATACCCCAGACAGGCACACCGGTCGCAGCCAGCTTCGAGCCATAGCTCAAGGTATCATCACCGCCGATCACGACCAGACCATCCAGACCCAAAAACTCCAGGTTCGCCAGTACTTCTTTGGTCAGATCAACACGATCACCCGGCTGATGACCCTCGCCATATGATTTCAGATGCTCTGGTAGCTCACTCACACGAGTATTCGCTGGATTTGTACGCGACGATTGCAGAATCGTACCACCCTGGCGATCAATGCTACGTGTATTCAAACGGGTCAGTGGTCGCAGATAGCCATCCTTCCAGGTCGTAGAATCCTCATCACGGAAGAGGAGAGCTTCCTGACCACGTGAACGGTCCAGGAAAGTAATCCCTTCCCAACCGGCACGTAGTCCCATCACACGGATACCCATGTTTTCTGCACGATACACCAGTGCTTTAATAGCCACATTCAATCCTGGTACATCACCGCCACCGGTCAATACACCAAGTGAGCGAATTGGATGTGAGATATGTCCTGGCATAGTAAGACCTCTTTTCAATTAAATCTGAACTTGATACTTTATTCTTAGGCCCGCACCAATAGCATCCCGGCTGGCTACAGGCATGCATTGCACTCTCTTTATAGGCGTAGAAAAGCCGTTCTATACCATAAAGGTGCATTAGTCAAAATTATATCACCCAGATCGATAGGGAACTTCACAGCTGTGCAAAATTATAACACCTTCTGCATCTATTGCTTGTATACACCAGATACATAAATACGCGTCCTGATATGTATCTTTTCATGTTCTCTAACGCCTGACCGCATATCTGCAGACCTGCGTATGTCGAGTTGGAGTTCGGAATAAGACCATACACTCTGTAACCAGAAAAGCGTTATACTATAGAATAAAGAGGTGAAAAATGCAAAATCATGTAATCTTGCAGACGACTACGCATAGGCCATATCCACTAGAGCGTGGACCGTGGTTGATACGTCAGAGCTGGCATGAGTTGCTCTTTATACATTGGCCGCTTATGCCTGAACAGATCAGAGCGAAGGTACCGGAACCTCTGGAGATCGATATGTATGGCGCTGAGACATGGATTGGCATTGTGCCATTTCGTATGAGCCGTGTCCGACCACATCTGCTACCTTCATTCCCTCCGCTCTCCAATTTTCCAGAGCTCAATGTGCGCGTCTATGTTACCTATCAGGGCAGACCCGGGGTCTACTTTTTTAGCCTGGAGGCTGGTAACCCTATCGCTGTACAGATCGCGCGTACCGCTTTTCACCTCCCCTATATGAATGCACAGATGGAGTGCAAACAGGATCAGGGCGAGATCCACTATTATAGTCGGCGCACCCATAAAGGCGAGCCACCAGCTGAATTTGTCGCACGCTATCGACCTATCGCTCCCATCGATTATGCCGAAATAGGATCGCTCGCCAGCTGGTTTACTGAACGTTACTGCCTCTATTCAACCGCCGGGACGCACCTCTATCGAGCTGAAATTCACCATATACAGTGGCCATTACAAAAAGCAGCATTAGAGATTACGACCAATACGATGGCAATCGCCCATGGTATCCAGCTCCCTGCAACACAGCCACAACTGCACTATTCAGAACGCCAGGATGTGCTGGTCTGGCCTCCTCACCGCTTGCTCTAGGTGAGTTAGTATCTTCTAGCCAAACAGCATGTGCGTAAGCACAATCCACACCTCTGCTATGTTATAATAAATCAGCACATGGGATAGTTCCCTATGTTCCTTGTGCATCCAGCACAATATCAATCTATGCTAATTTATAAAATAGAGCTGCTAACGGGGAGGGAAATAGTATTTCTAGATTAAAAAAATACCTATCAGGGTACCACTTCTCAATGTTTACTATGGTGCGTACTGTTCTGGGCATCGGTTTTCTGGCGCAATTGGTCACGGCAACAACTATCTTGATCATAACAGCGATCAGAGATCGCCACAAAAAGCACCGCGGCTTCCCTACTATCGATCTGGAAGAGGTACAGGTAGGGAGTAATACGTTGCTGCTCTATAGCTATGGTGAACCGCTCTATAGAGATATGTTAGCGGCAATCGATAGCGCCAAACAATGTATCTATATAGAGTCGTATATCTGGAAGGACGACGAGGCTGGACAGATGTTCAGAGATCATCTGGGACAGAAAGCAGCCGAGGGAATCGAAGTCTACGTCATCTTTGATCGCATCGGTAATCTGGTCGTGCCGCACACGTTTAAACATTCATTTGATCCGCGTGTCCATGTACTGGAGTTTCAAGCACTACGCTCAATCTTCCAGATCTTTGACCTGCGTCGCTACTCGCTAGATCACCGCAAACTCCTGCTCGTAGACGGCAAGATAGGCTTTATTGGCGGCTATAATATCGGTCACTTGTATGGCAGTTCCTGGCGCGATACCCATCTACGGATCGAAGGAACCGAGGTCGCGGAACTGGCGCGCTCATTTACAGATTTCTGGAACCGTTTCTGTCCCTCTACAGATACTATCACCCGCCACTATCCCCATCGCTTCAATCCCTTAATCACCCTCCACGGCAACGACGCATTACATATGACCTTCCCGATTCGCGATATGTATATCGAAGCGATTAACCGGGCAGAACACACGATTTTTCTCTCCAATGCATACTTTATTCCTGACCATATTCTGCTTGATGCACTTATATCTGCCGCGCAACGCGGCGTTGATGTACGCATTCTGATCCCCTGGGTTTCAAACCACGTCATCGCCGATTGGATCTCACATGCCTATTTCAGCGCGTGCCTGGAGGCAGGCATCCATCTCCTTGGCTACACACCAGCTATGCTGCACGCCAAAACGTGTACTATTGATGGACAATGGTCGACCGTCGGTACCGCAAATATGGATCGACTGAGCTCTATCGGCAACTATGAGATCAACGTCGAGATCTATAGCCATGATTTCGCAGAGCAAATGGAACGCCTCTTTGCGAATGACTGTAAGAACGTTATTGAATTAGCTTCCCCCAAATGGCACAGCAGACACTGGTACACCAAACTAAGTGAGCATATCCTGGCTCCGCTGCGTTTTATATTGTAGAGGTACACACTGGTTACATCTGAGCACCTGTTCCTCGCCCTCTCTGAATAGTACGCCAGAACAATACATATACAAAGAGGGCGAGGAACAGGTATAGCTGTGCAAGGGAAACATGTATATATGAAGAAAGCATTCATTCTTGCAATACTTCTCGTACTTATTGCTGAAATAATTATCTCGATTCCACTACTGCTATATACACCAGCAGGCAAGAATATCTATGGGTATTTCAATCCCACTCCAACTGCCACACCCAATCCGATATTGACAGCCAGCGGCACACCACCTGCATTCAAATCAAGTATCGCCTATCTACTCGATAACGACACCGGGCGTACACTGATCGATATCCAGGGCGAGAAGCGAGTCCCGATGGCGAGTACCACAAAGATCATGACCGCGATCATCGCCCTGCAAGAGGCGCAGCCAGATGAGATCGTCACGGTCCAACAAGACGCCGTCAATGAGGTTAACAAGAACTTTGGCAGTAGCGCGAATCTGGTAGCCGGCGAAAAGATACGCATGATCGATATGCTCTACGCTCTGATGCTTCCATCTGGCGATGATGCAGCAATCGCCATCGCTGACACTATCAGTGGCTCTCCACAAGCATTTGTAGCGGTCATGAATACCTACGCAAAGAAGCTCGGGCTACACGACACACACTATATTAATCCAGACGGCCTCACTTACTACACAGCCAATAACCATCAGCCGGAACCTGGTCATTATACGACGGCGCATGATCTCGCGCTATTAGCGAGCTACGCCATGAAGAACACAATGTTCCAGCAGATAGTAAAGACGCAGGTCTATACCATCTCCCAGACGGCTGGACACAACGCCCACACCTGGCAGAATACAGACGAACTGATCCAGGATTATCCCGGTGTCATGGGTATCAAGACTGGCTACACCATCGAAGCTGGCTACTGCCTGGTCTTTGAAGCTACCGATGCCAGGCATAATCTGATCGGCGTTGTACTGGATGGCCAGGCACCTGAAGACCGTTTCACAGACGCAGAGAGTATGCTTACCTGGGGCTTTGGCCTACCCTTACGGCCACCTCCTACACCCGTTCCGACAAAAACCGGTCAGTAGCGGCTTGCTCAGGAGATCGCATACTTGATAGCCTGCCAGGTACGACCACCGTCCTGTGTTTGCAGTAAGTTTTCGTGGCTACTGCTCCCACCAATCGTCCAACCATGCTGCAGATCCACGAAGCTGAGCTCGATGATGTCAGGAAGGGTAGCAGTAGAGCGCTGCTGCCAGGAATGACCACCATCGACGCTCGCAAAGCAAGCGGTACCGTTGGTCGCATAGATATGCTGCAGGTCAACAACGTAGACGGTCTGCGCGACAAAGTTTGGGAGGGTCAGCGGTACCCAATTGTTGCCACCATCAGAGGTGGAATACAGCAGAGTGCCACGACGGGCGTCATCGCCCACTGTCACCGGCATCAAGCCGTACCTACCGATCATCACCGGCGGAGTTGTGCCGTAGAAGCCATTACTGATCCCCGGTACCAGCGGCAAGGACTGGTATTGCCAGTGGAGACCACCATCGTGCGTAACATAGAACCAGGGATGATCAGTCGCATCCGTGTAAGATGTAGCCCAGCCCGTCAGCTCATCGCGAAAGGAGATACCAGTTTTATCGCCACCAAAGGAGAGTTGACCTGGAGCCGGGTTTGCATATGGCGTAGTTGCGATCTTACGCCAATGTTGACCGCTGTCACTACTATAGAAGATGTCAATACTTTCATTACCAGCCGCTGCCCCACTGCCAACCTCAAGCCAACCCTGGTGAGCATTCACAAAATCAGGATGACCCACAATCCCGACCTCTTGCGTACCTCCGATCAGCGTGCTCTGCCAATGCGCTCCACCATCAACTGTACGCAATATGCGTACACTTCCATGCGGGATAGCTGTACCGTTATAGATAATCGGTGCCGCAATCCAGGCATGCAAAGCATCACGAAACTCGCCGCTACTCATCTCATTGATCAGCCCTGGTCCAGGTGAGACGTTCCGCCAATGCAGACCACCATCAACCGTTCGGACGACAGCAGTATTCGTCAAGGCCCAACCATTGTGCGCATCCAGCATCCGTAACGAGAGCAGGGGAGCAACACTCACCTGGTTCCCCTGCACCGACTGCACTTGCTCTCCTCTATGGAACTCATCACCAGCACGCTTCGTAGCCGATGGTAAGACCGTAGGGACAATCTTTTTCGCAAAGTGAAGATCATTACGAGAGGTCGTAGTGCTACTATTGCCACTCGTATGCCCACAGGCGGATAATATACCTGGTACAAGAAGCAGAGCCAGTAGCAAATCAACGCATGATGCCCTCACTATCATCTTACGCATAATTATCTCTGGAGGCCATAACGCCGTATCTTCACAGCAATCAACACAATCAAAAGCAGCTCACTTGCTTTCGTCAGCAGCCCTAGCGCATCGTAAGGCTGACCCAGGAAGAAGTAGAGCACGATAGTCAACGCCGTATAGAGCATCAAGGCGTAACCAACTAGCTTTCGATATGCGGACAGGAGTGGCGCATAGAAAGCGATCAGCAGCACAATATAGCTAATGCCATTGAGGAGAAACCAGACCCGCAATCCCTCATCAGGAAAGCTCCAAAGATAGATATGGACGACCGCAGTTATCAGCGTCAAAAGTATAATCCCGAGGTCCAGTGCCCCTATCTGCGTACGTTGCCGTTGCCATTGAGAAAACTTAGCCATGGAATATCCCACCCTTTCACCATTACCACATCATATGTCACTGTCATGCAAGAGATGATCTGAAATCATCCAGAAAGGTAACACAGCCCGTATGCTACCCTTCTTCTACCCACTAAGATCTTATTCCGAAACCCAACGCGACTGGCGTCGCTAGTGCCCGCACACGCAGGTTTTCGGATAAGTAGTAACACTTTTTAGAGAAGAAAGATGATTACGTATCAATTGAAAAGAATATTAAAAACGGGAGAGTATCTGAATTTGATTGAGCTTTGTCGTAAGGCTTTGAATGAGCGAATTCGAACGTTGTAGTAATAATTGTTGACCAATGCCAGTAGTAATCGGGAGCAGGTAGCATTGTCCGCTCATCAGCGGAGTATCGATCTTGCGATCGGGATCATACGCGAGCATTGCGCGTTCACAAAGCACAATCGCAGTATTGGGATACTGCGGCAGGTAGATCTCGTTCGTAAGGGGAATGCCAAAGAGCCGCGGCCCTCCATAACAACGGTAGAACAACAGATTCGCTCCACGCAGACGCACTCCATTACTATTGCAGAGCCATGAACCATCACCACCCGCGCTAAAGAACGGCGCAACCTGCGGATCAGTCAACTCAAGCATGCGCTGCCCCTCTTTTAAGAAAGTCCATAACGGATCCCATGGAAAAGGACCCGGACACTGCTGCCGATTAAGAGGATCCAGTGAAAAATGACCGGTAATGCCACCATCGGCATCGGCAAGGCGGAGCGGGATCTGCCAGCGTCGACAGATGTTACGGATCAATTGGAAACACGCCATCTGCTGTGCACCGGTCAACATATCCGAGTTATCATGCGAAGGCTTACACAGATCAAGCGAGATCGTTGATAGATTGGGGTCAGATGTTTCATCCCAGAAGACGTCATGTCCCGGCGAAAACGTCCTGTTGGCCCAGGCACCATCACGCTCAGCCACACACTGCACAATACTCCCATCACAACCAATCACATAGTGGCTACTTAAAGGATCGGCACTCCCTTCTGTCGAAGCAAAGTACTTGGCAACCACCTGCGCATGAGACCCACCAGCTGAACTATGCAGAATAATATACCGGGGACGTAAACCATCACGATGCGGAGTAAAATTATTATTGGGGATAACAAGGGCACCTTTTTCATCTGGAACCATACAGCCAGTCCTCCTAGCCATCACAACATCAAACCAGGCTATCTTACATTGATTATGCTCTCTTCGGTGAAAAGCATCTTATACTGACAAATATAAGTATACCACAGGATCGTCAATTTTTTCAATGATTTCAGTAATTTCATTCAAAACATATAATATAGACTTTTATAGGGTGCAACTCCGCAAGAATACTACTCCCCTGCCATGTAGCGACAGAGGGAGTAGTGTTTCATTCTTCAATTACTGCGAGACAGTGCAGTTCAAAAACAATTATGATCCACTGATAGTAAAGTGAAGAACCTGTGCAAGCTGGCGATCACTACAATCCGATTTATTACACCAATAGACTTCAGCTGCTGCATTGTTAGTCGGCACATAGTACTCGGCAACAAAATAAGCGGCATCGATCGGTTGCGTAATCGTATAAGGCTGATCTTTCTTAATTACACTTTTACCGTCGGCGTAGAATTTGACCAGGAGATAAGCAGGCTGCTTGCTAACATTGTACTTCGAAGCGTTCAGCTTAAAAGAGAGATAGACCTGCTGCTTTGTTTTAAATGACGTTGTCTGCTGCGCGCTACTTGGTTGGAAGGTGGTCGTATCTACTCCCCTGGAAGTCTGTGCATCTGTGATAATCGCAGCAGCAGCAGGATTAATCGTCAAACCAGACGGTGCACTGTTATCAATCGAAGTAGTCAGCGACGTTATGCTACGACCCGAGCTCTGCAGATAGAGTGCCCCTGCAGCAACACCAATAATCACCACAACCACTATAGCAATAAGTATCTGCGGAAGACGAGATTTTTTCTTCTGCGTCGGCGTACCAGGAAGCAGGCTCGATCGCATGTAAGAAGGGGCCGATGGTGCTGCACCCGGGAAAGGGGCCGATGGTGCTGCACCCGGGAAAGGGGCCGACTGCTGGGGTCCTTGCCTAAACGCACTTCCCCCATACTGACCACTTGGAAAAGCATTCGGTGATGGTTGCGGCTGCTGATATGGTGAAGAGCCTGGTTGATTGTTATTGTATACTCCCGGCCCCTGGGGTTGACCGAAAGAAGGATAGCTGCCCGGCTGACCAAAGGATGGTGCCTGCTGTGGTGGGGCACCAAAGTTCCCCTGCACAGGTGATGGAGGCCGCTGATATGGAGCGACGCTGAAGCCAGGAGGTGGTGTCTGTGCCTGCTGATTACCAAAGCCAGGAGGTGGTGTCTGCGCCTGCTGATTACCAAAACCAGGAGGCGGTGTCTGTGCAGGTCCACCCTGGTAGGCAGGAGGATACTGCGGAAATGGTGCTCGTTGAGCAGATGGACCAAACATTGTCTGATCAGCAGCATGAATGGAGGCCGAGATAGGTGTGCCACAACGCATACAGACAGGTGCGTTTGGCGGAACTTGTGCCCCACATGTACGACACTGCATGGATTAATCTCCTAATCTGAGCTTGCAAAATAACTGAGAAACAGGCTATACAACCGTTCACAATACACAGAAATAACAGGGATGGCTATTGCTCATCCATATTGCCAAAAAGATATGTTTCACAAAAAATAAATAGCAACAGAGATACTATGCTATAGCTTTTTCAAGAGAGCTATGTGTCCTCTATCTTTGGACGAGACTACTGGACAGACTCTATTTATCAATGTAAACGACTCTGACAAAAAAAGTATAACTGCTACCCATTAAAAACCTATAAAAGTACTATATGGTAAACGAGCTAGATCTTTAAATAGCCATCAAAAGATGTAAATAGAGAGAATATTGTTACAAGTGATGAAAGAGCAAAATTCCATATTCATGTAGAAGAGGAGATGGATGTTCCTTCGTGCTCGTAGTCCTTCGTGCTCATAGTAAAAGAGAGAAGCTGACAGCTTCTCTCTTTTTGCAATACTAGACCGTTACAGGTACCGCGCCTGGTGCGACAGGCATTGGGCTCTCTTTATTGTTTTGTGAATGACCATCATGGTGTTCATGTTTACCATGGCTATCATGCGAGCTGTCATTGTTTACGGACGGAGACGAAGCCATGACGCCTCTAGACGTGTTGCTATCCCCAGCAATAACGGTAGAGACAACGTTACTACTGATCGGGTAGACATGTGGCAGTGCACTATAGCGCACCATGAATACCCCAAAACTGATCAATAATAAGGTAACGGTGAAAGCTTCTTTAAAAGCCACAGGTACCATGAAATGTTTGCGTAAACAGACCAATCGTGCCCCCTTTCAGCCTCCATCTGGCCTGATCGGAAATTCCCCTGATATTCCCAATAAAGAAAGTGTAATCATGAATGGATGGAAAACGCGTCCACCAAAAGATGGATCTTTGCAGGAAAGATTGGCTTATTTTTCATTTAGCTAGTTCTGGTGGTATCAGTCAGCAAACAGACAGGCCGGCTATCGGCTATCGGCTATTTAACACTGTGTCAAAATCTCTGGTACACCATCAGTGATCGCAATCGTATGCTCAAACTGAGCGGAACGTGCGCCATCCAGCGTGCAGATCGTCCAACGGTTGCTCAAGGTACGGATGCCACCATTGCCAGCGTTAATCATCGGCTCTACCGTGAAAACCATACCGGGGCGGATAGTCAGACCGGTACCAGGCCAACCAACATGCTCATAGACAGGCTCCTCGTGGATAGTGTGGCCGACACCATGACTACACAGTCCTCTGGCACATGAGAAGCCCTGAGCCTCTGCATAGCGCTGGATAGCAGCTGCGATATCGCCCAACTTATGGCGCGCTCGCGCCTGCTCTATACCCAGATGTGTGCAATGCAAGGCGACATCCATCAGCCGACGCGACTCTTCATCAATGGTCCCGACAGCAAATGTCACACATGAGTCTCCAACCCAGTCCCGATACAGCACACCGATATCGATGCCAATAATATCTCCTTCATGTAAAATAGCGTCGGCAGCGGGGATACCGTGGCAGATTACATCGTTAATAGAGGTACAGATAGTCGCAGGGAACGGCGGTACAGATGGAGAGCCGTTCCGCGCAGGACGGGCCCCATAGCCCTTGTAAACTGGTATAGCATCCCGACTACGCACATAATCTTCAGCAATCGCATCTAGCTCAGCCGTCGAGATACCTGGACGTACAAAAGGACGCAATACCTCATACGTCTGCGCAACGATTCGCCCCGCCGCTCTCAGACCAGCAATCTCCTGGCGCGATTTGAGCACTACAGCCATACAATGCTCCTTCTTATAATAGTCAAAAACAATGCCCACCCATACGATAAATACAGGTACAACACATTTTGTAGATAGAGTAATGAGAGAGCCTTCCCATTACAAGTGTCAGAAGCGAGAGTTTGTGGTAAGCTAAACATAAAAAAAAGCATAAAAAGCGACGAAGAAGACTTTTGGTCCTCTTGCTATCTACGAATAAAGACGTCGTATTGACGTTCTCTTATTGTATCCGATCAATATATACATATATTTAAAAAATTTAGCATAGCTCGTAACTATGCCGAATAACAAAAAAACATCCTGAGAACTGTGGAGGAATCTCTCGCGTGACCAGCAGGCAACATATTACAGGTGCACAGGCAGTAATTGCTACGCTACGTGCGCAGAACGTCGATACCATCTTTGGCATTCCCGGCGTGCACACCCTTCCGCTCTATGAAGCGATCTATCTTGAGCCGGGACTACGCCACATCCTCGCGCGCCATGAGCAAGGAGCAGGCTTTATGGCAGAAGGATATGCCAGGGCAACAGGCAAAATAGGGGTTGTCTGCACGATTCCAGGGCCAGGCGTCACCAACGTAACCACTGCGGTTGCCAGCGCATATGCGGATTCGATCCCTCTGCTGGTTATCAGTGGCGCACTACCACGTAAAGTTCTCAATAAGGGCAATGGCGAGTTGCATGAAGTCAAAAATCAACTCGGCATTATGGAAGCGCTGGCAGGCTGGACTCGCAGTGTCAACAGTATTGAAGAGATTCCAGGTGCCATTAACGAAGCCTTCCACGTACTCCAAAGCACCCGTCCACGCAGTGCATATATACAGATTCCCTACGACCTCCTTATTGCAACAGCCGAGATCGAGATCCCATTACCGATCGAGATCGCACGTCCCCAACCCCCACAAGAGCAACTGCTAGCAGCCGCACAACTCCTCCTTGCAGCAAAGCGTCCGTTCATCATCGCTGGCGCGGGCGTCACCGCCGCCAATGCCAACGAACAGCTATGCACCATTGCCGAGCACCTGCAAGCACCAGTGCTACTCAGTAGCAAGAGCCATGACGTCCTACCCACAACCCATCCCCTGGTGATCGCCACCAATGATTCATTGCCCTTAGAACTGGATACTTTTATTGCAGAACACGACGTCGTCCTGGTGGTCGGCAGTAAGCTTGGCGCAGAGCGTACAGCCGGACAGCGCCTCCCCTTACCAGAGCAACTGATCCATATCGATATCGATCCTACCGAGATCAGCCACAATTACCCGGCCCAGATCGGTATCGTCGCAGACGCCAGCAGCGCCCTGAACGCACTGCTCACTATCCTGAATGAATATAAGCAAGAGCGCAGCGCACCGACAGACGAGTTGAACGCGTTGCGCGAGGCGCTCCATAAGAACCTGACAACGTTTCAAGGCGAGAACCTGGCATTTCTCGACGGTCTCAATACCGCTCTGACCACGCTGCCAGCCGACACACTGATCGTCGCCGACATGACAATGCTCGGTTATGCAGCCGCACAGGCGCTCCCCATGCGTCAACCGCGTACATTCATCCATCCATCCGAGCTCTGCACCATCGGTAGCGCCCTACCACTCGCGATTGGAGCACAGGTTGCGCTGCCGGACCAGCATGTCATCGCCCTCTGTGGCGATGGCGGCTTCCTGCTCAATGCCAGCGAGATGGCAACAGCAGCCCAGGAACGGCTTCCGCTGATCATCATCATCTTCAACGACGCAACCTTTACGCGCGTAAAAGCCGATCAAAAGTTGAATTATGCTCATCACTATATCGCCACCGACGTCCTCGAACCAGACTACGTTACCCTGGCACACGCGTTTCATATCAAGAGCACACGCGTAGAAACTCCCACAGCATTAAGTGCAGCCATACAGGAAGCAGCACAACAGAATGGTCCAACGCTCATCGACGTCATGCTAGCACCACGCCAATGGTAACAGCAGCAGAGATGAATAGAGAGTCACAAAAAGTCGTGCCAAATCGTCATCTGGCACGACTTTTGAGTAAAGGCTACAATACTATTACGCGTCGGTGTCGGGCTCTTGCGTCTCAGGCTGCGCTAGCTCTGAGGCAGCCGACGCTGAGTCTGTCGGCTCTGAGGCAGCCGACGCTGAGTCTGTCGGCTCTGAGGCAGCCGGCTCAGAGTCTGTCGGCTCTGAGGCTGTCTGAGCCTCTTGTAAGTTATCGTTGAGTGGCGTAGCGAAGCCCCTCTCACTCAGTATCCTGAGAACCTCCTGGCGTAAATGATTAAGGCTCAAGCCCGTATGCGTCAAGACACCAGCGGCTATCCCTTCGCCTTCTCTAATAAGGCCTAATAGTATATGTTCAGTGCCAATGTAACGATGGCTCATACGACGAGCTTCATCGACAGCCAGTTCAATAACCTTCTTCGCTCGAGGAGTAAGGCCGACGAGTCCAATAACAGGCTTATCACCAATGCCGATAATTTCTTCAACGTCCGCACGCACTCGCTCAAGCGTCACACCACACTCTTGCAATGCCAGAGCTGCAACACCACCGCCTTCGCTAACGAGTCCAAGCAGGAGATGCTCGGTACCAATATAGTTGTGCTGCAGACGGTGGGCCTCCGCCTGTGCTAACGACATAACTTTACGTGCGCGCTCAGTGAATTTGTCGAAGCGGTCCCGATCCATCGCATTGCCACTCTGGAAACGCTTGCGCACCCACATATTGAGTTGACGAACAGCACTCTCTAGCGGCCTGGCACCCTCTTGTTCGGCCTCTGCCACAACACGTTGGCGGGTCAGGTAGTTAGTCAAGTCATTCGGTGCGATACGATAATCAGAGCCGATACGATACGCTGACAGTTCATTTTTAGTAATAAGCCTGCGTACAGTGACTGGATCGACATGCAGGAACTCAGCAACCTCTTCCGATGTGAGAAGGTGTTCCATAGCCATAACGTTCTCCTTTACGTGCAATAGATAGCTACCATGCTTGCAAGCAGTGATACGGTATACAACAAACAACCTTCCAGTACTACTCATTACTATGTAATACTATAAAGACTATACAGAGTTTTCCGCCAAAATGCAAGGCATTACAGGACAAGATTTTGCATGATCTTCTGTATTGGAGGCTTTCTTGCTGCAGAGGAAATGTCTGGTGTTGAAATGTCAGGTGTTAAGAGGAATGCCAATCTGTGGCTAGCGTTTTATCCCTCCGTCGCTACAGCGACAGAGGGTTTCTCAATCTACGGCATCTATATCTCTAACATGTCTTATCTGTAATGCATTGAGAACGAGCTTACAGGATCCTGCAGCATTACATGGTTGCGCCAAGTATCCAGGGGGCGAATTCTTCTTCGCCGATACCCTGAGCTTCGCTTTTACTCTGTTTACCACTGGCGACGGCGATAACTTCATCGAGGATCTGCATGCCTACCTCTTGAATGCTTACTCCATCAAGCACCACACCGGCATTGATATCCATATCACCGATCAGGTTTTCATAGGTGCTCGAATTAGAGGCGATCTTAATCGAGGGTACAGGCTTGTAGCCAAACATAGAGCCACGACCAGTAGTGAAGGCGATGACATTGGCACCTCCGGCAACCTGACCCGTCACGGAGACAGGATCGTAGCCGGGGGTATCCATAATGACCAGGCCACGCTCTGTAATTGGCTCAGCATAGTTATAGACGGCGTTGATGGGGGTAGTACCCCCTTTGGCGATAGCTCCCAGCGATTTTTCATAGATCGTTGTGAGACCGCCTTGCTTGTTGCCAGGACTGGGGTTATTATCCATCACCATATTGTTGAGAGCCGTATACTGCTCCCACCAGTGCAGGCGCTCTACGAACTGTTCACCGATCACACGCGTACGAGCACGGCGCAGCAGCATATGTTCAGCCCCGTAGATCTCTGGCGTCTCGCTCAGAACGGCGGTACCACCCTGGCGTACCAGTTCATCTACACAGTAGCCAAGGGCGGGATTGGCGGTAATGCCGCTCCAGCTGTCGCTACCACCACATTGTAGCGCGAGCGTTAACTCGGAGATAGAGATCGGCTCGCGGCGCAGCATATTCACACGTGGTAGTGCCTCACCGATCAGCCGAGCACCCTCATCAACGGTATAAGCTATGCCATGATGTTCTTGCAGGCCCAGGAAGAGTGGCGTCTTCCACTGTCCCTCCTCCTCAAACTTGATCTGCTCGAACATCTCCTGCAACTGATTCACCTCACAGCCCAGGCCGACAAAGAGATAGGCCGCTACATTGGGGTGCAGCGCCATTCCGGTCAGGACACGCTGCAACTGCTGCACCCCCTCACCACCCATCTGCATACCACAGCCGCTCTTATGCGTCAGCCCGATCACACCATCGACGTTGGGATAGGCACGCATCAGTTCGGGACTGAAGCAACGTTCAATCATACGTACAGCCGAAGCTGAACAGTTGACCGAACTAATAATTGCCACATAGTTACGCGTCCCGACCAGACCATCTGGACGCTGATAGCCCATAAAGGTACGACGCTGATCGGAGGGGAGATAGGCAACCGGGCGCACATCAACACCGTACTCATAACGCTGATCGAGCTCCCCGACGGCTACATTATGCGTATGAACGTGCTCACCAGCATGAATAGGCTGTAACGCGAAACCGATCACCGAACCATAACGGTGTACAGCCTCACCCTGCTCAAGCGCATGCAACGCAACCTTATGACCCGCTTGAATGCGTTGCGTCACCTCAAGCATATCAACGCCATCGCGTCTGCACGCAGGAGGAAGCCGTAGCTTCACACCACGATTGAGCGGGATACGCGCGATAGCTACATCATCTTGCACATGTAACAGGACAGCCACAGAGAGGAGATCGATAGGCTGGCCTTGAGCAACCGCACCATGCGCAACCGAAAGCGGTTGTGAGGA
Organism: Ktedonobacteria bacterium brp13; assembly: GCA_015099395.1. Lineage (GTDB taxonomy): Bacteria > Chloroflexota > Ktedonobacteria > Ktedonobacterales > Ktedonobacteraceae > Dictyobacter. The sequence goes on from AP024096.1 coordinate 768,206, forward strand.
AGAGGACCTGTTGTACATATCCATAGAAAAGTAGCCTTTCTGCACAAAAGCAACAGCAGTTCTCTGATTGAGCTTTAGCTAACAGACTACAGAAATAAAAAACCGTTCGTTATCGACACAGATCACAACTATAAACAATAGTAATAGTATACGAGTAATAATAACATACTCTGAATTTTTAGCCAGTTTTCATACATCTCTTCACCACTTCCTGTACTCCAAGCACCTGAGTGCAAATACAAGCGACAGCTATTCTCACCCTCTCACCTCTCATGAAAAGAGTCGCTGAAACTTGTAAGAGCATACCGCGTATCACTGATAGAGAAACCAATAGACGTCATAAGCTTAACAATAAGCATGCTCCACTCATAAGAGAAAGATAGAAAACAGACCATGAACGAATACAGCACCTATACCAGTGCAGGCATCCAGGCACTACAACAATGGTACGATCCGCAAAGTGGACAATGGCAGACGACAGGCTGGTGGAATGCTGCTAATGTGTTATGGGTGCTGACTGATTACGCAATGCGTGCCAACGAGCCGACCTACCTCGACGCAGTGAACTGGACCTTCAAGAAAAATCGTAAGGGAGGTTTTCTCAATAACTTCTACGATGACGAAGGCTGGTGGGCGCTCAGTTGGATTAAAGCTTATGATGCAACCGGCAACCAGCACTACCTGGTCATGGCACAGATGATCTATGCCGATATGGAGACCGGTTGGGATGATATCTGTAACGGCGGCATCTGGTGGTCCAAAGAACGCAGCTATAAGAATGCTATCGCGAACGAGCTATTTTTGACGGTTAGCGCACGGCTACAGCGCCGTGTTACAACGACTGAAGAGCAAAACTACTACTGGCAACGCGCCTTACAGACCTGGCGCTGGTTCGCAGAGAGTGGTATGATCAACAACCAGCATCTCGTCAACGACGGATTGGTCGATTGCCACAACAACGGAGGCCCGACCTGGACCTATAACCAGGGTGTCATCATCGGCGGCCTGGTCGAGATGTATCATAGCAGCCAGGACAAGAGCTATCTCGCGCCCGCCACTGCCATCGCAGACGCCACAATTACCACCCTGATTAATGCCGACGGTATTCTGCAAGAGCCTTGCGAAGCAAACAACGATTGTGGTGCCGATGGTCCTCAATTCAAAGGTATCTTCATACGCAACCTTGCTCACCTGCTGGAAGTCGTGCCCAAAGAGACGTACAAAAACTTTCTGCTCACCAATGCCAGAGCCATCGTCACGAACAACCGCAATAAGCTCCATCAATATGGCCTGAACTGGGGCGGTCCCGTAGACAGCGTCGACGCAGCACGGCAAAGTTCAGCACTCGACGTACTCAACGTCGCCATGTCGCTCTCACTATAATTGAGCAGACGCTACAACGCAACTGCTCTTGCAGAGCTAATTATCGCTCACCACCAGCGCTTGAGCACGTGACGTAGTGAAATCCTCTGGCCAGTGTATCGCCAGTTCCTCCCAGTGCTCACCAGCATCCGAGGAGCGAAAAACCCCTTTATTGCTAGCAGCATAGAAAACTCCCGGCTCCGAGTCGTGGGTTGCCAGCACCGAGGTCTGCATACCCTGCTCAGGCGGCAGGCCATCCAGGCAGCGCTGCCAGGAGCCACCATGCGAACGACGATAGAGAACCGACGCCGCATGCTGGCGATTATGTGCTTGATCAGGACTATGTGCAGCCGAGACCACAATCACATCAGGATCAGCAGGATCGACCGCCACACTCCAGAGATACTTATGTTCCAGACCCTCATCCGGTCGCTGCCAGCTATCGCCACCATCCTTGCTCTCGATAAAACCACCACCTGTTCGCATGAAACCATCGCCAGCCGCAGAATAAAGGCGATCAGGAGCGAGGCGATGCATAACCAGGGTATGTGTATCAAAAGGACCATCAGGACGACGATCCTCCCAGGTCTCACCACCATCAAAGCTACGCACCAGAGCACCGGCCTCAATCGCCACAAAGAGACGACCAGCACGCGTCAGATCAGGTCTAATCCAGCGCACATGACTGGTATAAGGTCGCGGGGGAAAGCTCCACTCAGGAGCAGAGGGCAGCTGACACAACTGCGACAACTCACGCCAATGCACACCACAATCTTCAGAGCGGTACAGTGTACTGGGTTCCGTACCAACGTATACCACGCTCTGCCCACGTGAGCTTTCAAGCGGACTTACCGCAATAGATGTCACCTGTGGCAGCATAAGCTCCGTACCGATAGCGACCCACGTCCTGCCATCATCGATACTACGCCAGGCCCCCTCATCAAACGTTCCACAATAGATCAGACCCACTCGTAACGGGTCCAGCGCAACACACTGCATCTGTTTACCTACAAGGTGTACATTCGCCACCCAGGCATTGTCCTGCAATCGAACAATAGCCAGAGCGTCCTCAAGTGCCAGATATAGCTTTGTCATGCGTAGCCTCATCCTGTGTATATCCTAACGATGCTCCTTACCGGCTCGGCTATATATATATATACAGCTTCTATACTCAACACGATATGCACATGTAATTGTTATACATCCCAACAAAGGTCGAAATAATGAGGAAGCAGGCCAGCAAAAAGCACAAGTAGGAAGGGCATAACGCCCTTCCTGCATACATACTGCCACTAACAATCAAAGGACCGTAGGATTCTCCGTCCGGTCGCATACACGCGCAGGGAGAGACGTACCAACCAGTGCAATAGCGCAGTCAGGACAAGATAGCCCTCAGAGCTAAAACGCAGCAGGAAGATGATTAAACTATAGGCTATAAAAAAGGTCAACATCGCCGCAATCTGCTCTAAAGGGAGGAGTGGAGTGGGCGTCTGTCCAATGACATGCAGCAGACTCAGTCCGATCAGAGTAGCCGCCGCACCAGCCAGCACAGGCTTATGCATCTCACGACTCCATGGCTGCATACCTAAGAAGCGGTAGACCTGCAAGAAGTTAAGGCCATACATCATCAGGATCATCAATACAAAGGCGTACCCAGCCCCCAGGGCACCTTGATAGCGTATCAAAAACCAGAGCAAGCCGAAATCGATCAGCGAGATGATCGCACTATTGATCAAGATCAGCCTGGGCCTTGCCACCATCGTTAAGAGATAGCCAGCGGGACCAAGCAGAGAAAAGACCAGTAGACCAAGCGCAATCATAATCATAACCAGAGCAACATTCGTATAGGACGCACCGAAAGTCAACAGGATAGCTTGATGAAAGACCATCACCCATAAAAAGAGCGGTAGGCTGAAGGCAAAGGACCAGCGCGTCACCAACTTATACAGACGTGCAAGCTCCTCCATGCGCCGATGAGTGAAGTATTCCACCACGCGAGGCGAGAAGGCAATGCACAGCGCAGTCGTAGGGATAGAGACAAAAGAGGCGACACGTTCAGCATTCTGATATCCAGCCACCTGTAAAGGCGAAGAGAACGCCCCTAACAGGAGCATACTCGTCGACTCGATAATCCCCAGTAACAATACGTTCAGAAACATTGGCAACGTAATGATGCTCCAATAACCTGGTTGGTAGGTTGCAGGAGCCTTCAGCGTCATACGTCGTTTTACCAGGATCAGAGCCAGCCAGCCAATCGCCACAGTACAGACAAAACCAGTAATCGTCGCAGCACTCAACGTCTCCATCGTCCACTGAAAGAGACAAAAGATCATCAGCGCAATAAAGGTCACCAGAGGCTGAAGCAAACGATCGATCAGCATTTTCCAACGGATCGCCTTAAAGGCCTGCAAACTAGCAGCCAGCAAGAACTGGAGTGACTGCAGAGGTATAAGCACAGATAGCTCACGCAGTGGTACACTGTACGCCATATTATGATAGAAACGTAGCGAGATCTGTGGCGCGAAAACAAAAAGTGCCGTACCCAGCGCAGTACTCACAACCAGCGTCATAGCCAGAGTAAAGCGAAACAGACCATGAATAAGACTATATTGACCATGAATCCGATAATTGGGCACCAGACGCAACAACACATTATCTAACCCCAATTTAGCGGTCCACCCGCAGACCACCGTCACGGCAATTACTTCATCATAAACACCATAGGTCTCAGGAGCTACCATGCGCGCCATCACCACATTCGTCACATACCGTAAAACATAGTAAGCAAGGATGCCCAGTCCTACAACGAAAGCGCCACCCGCAATAGCAATCATATCCCGGGTAGGACTAAAAAATTTCCCATCATAGACAGCAACATCATTACCTTTTTCAAGTGTATGAAAACTATTGGAAACATCATAATCATCATAATCATCAGTAATAGCAGTAAATTCCGGGAGCTCCTGTTCACATTGCTCATCAATCATCAAAGCCAGATTTGGGTCCTCAGTAGCAATATTATGTACAACAGGCAATTTTTGTGTAGCAACAACGGTAATATCATCAGGAGAGCAGTAATTACGAAAGACAGGACGAAAATTTTTCATGCATAGAAAGTTCAAATTGGCCTGATCATGCGTGTTAGAGCTATCCCCGCGCCAGAATCGCGGCATGAGAAAACCTCCCCAACTACTTATCCACACCACGCTTAAAGAAAAGAGGAACGAAAAGCAATATATCTTTAAAATGAAGTATATACTTATTTTCTGCTTTTTGCAAATAAAATAACGTATACAACATCAATATTTGCATTATTGTGTATATAGCATGATTATTCTAATTTTAATAGACTTAACACCATAGACCAAGCACAAATATAGATAATGATATATGCATCTTATTCTATAACTATTCAAATAGAACAAATAGTATTCAAATACAAAAAAAGTATCCTATCGATGAAGACAGGACACTTTCTTAGCTATGCATATTTAATGGGTATTAGTTTTGTGCGACAACGTATACACGTTGACGTATACGCCTGAGATGAGTGCTACCGACAACTACAATATAGGCGACAAAAGCGAGTAAACTGATACAGACACTACTGGGTAAACCGGAATAGAAACCGATGGTAATACCCAGCCAGGTAATCAGAACGGCAAGCAAGGCAGAGAGGATGATCGCCGTCGAGGGGCGGCTCGTCGTTTGATGAGCTATCGCAGCCGGCAACAGAAGAAGCGCAAAGACGAGCAGCGCACCAACCGCCATAGTTGCTTCACTGACAGTCAACGCCAGCAGCACCATAAAGATAAGTCCTAGCGCTCGCACAGGAATACCGCGAGCAGCCGCAACATCGGGGTCAAGCGAGGCAAACAATAACGGACGACCAATACAGATAAGTGCCAGCACAACCAATCCGCTAATAATAATGATAGTACTCAACTGATCGGAAGTGATGCCAAGGATATTGCCAAAAAGCACCGTCACACCAGAGAAGCCCGTCCCGGTACCACTCACACTGGTCGTAAAGAGGCTCAAGAAGAGTACACCCAGTCCCAGCACCCAGGACAGTACCGTGCCAATAGCGACATCGCGTCCCTTTAAGCGTTCACCAAAGCCACCCATCCCTAACGCAACCAGGACGGTCGTGACTAACAAACTAAGGAAGGGATTAAAGCCAAAGACAGCACCACCAAGCGCACCAGTAAAGGTCACATCCGAAAGGGATTCACCAGCAAAGGCTTGATGCCGTAGTACCACAAAGTATCCCACAAGTCCGGCAATAACACTTAAAATGGTACCAGCCAGAAACGCCTGACGCATAAAACCGTACAGAAGCATTGACTGAACGTCGTGTACCAGATTCAAACTAAAAGGAGGGAGTATACCAGCTAAGACAAAATTCATGCAGCACCCCCTAGCGGTTGCCGAGAAGACGACCTGGAGCGCCTACTCTCTACCATTCTACGCACTGCTACAGCGCCACGAACAATCACATAGGTACCAAAAGCAAAAGTCGTAATGAAGAAGCTGACCGGATACGGAGTTATATAGCCAACGGCCAGACCGATCCATACAAAGAGCAGCGACAAGCCAGCTGCAATAAAAATAGCGACAAAGGGACGCGTCGTCAGTTGCTGCGCAATAGCAGCAGGGGTAACGAGCAACGAAAAGATCAGCAACACGCCTACGATCTGTACAGCCACAGCGACCTCTAAGCCCAACAAGACCAGATAGGTCAGAGCCAGCGCGCGTACAGGTACACGATGTGCTATGGCTACCTCAGGATCAACCGAAGCAAAAAAGAGTGGACGACCAATAACGACCAGCACCAGCATAAGAATAATCGTCGACCAGATAATAATCGTGACATCACTATCATCGATGCCTAGAATATTGCCAAAGAGTACATTATAAACATTCGCACCGTACTCCGAAGTAGCAAGATGAATAAAAAGGTAGCCGAGCGCGATTGAGGCCGAGAGAACAGCACCCACCGCAATATCACTGCGATGACTCTCGCGATCATTCATATTCAACAGATGAATGCCAAGCGCGGCACAGAGACCAGCAATAAAAAGACCCACAACCGGCGAGATGCCAAAAAGCAGCGAACCCGTCGCACCAGCAAAGCCAACGTTAGCGAGACTGTGACCAGCAAAGCTCTGACCACGCAGCACCATAAAATATCCCATAATACCAGCCGTTATGGCCACCAGCGTCCCTGCAACATAGGCATTCTGCATAAAATGGTAATGAAAAATCATCAGTAGATTTGTCAGCACATCACCGTACATGGTAGTGCACCTCATCTTCTGTCTGGCCCACTACCACGATACGTCCATCGCTAGCATGCAACACTTCAATAGGTGTATTATAGAGTCGTGAAAGCGTCTCTGTCGTAATGACCTGCTCTGGAGTGCCAATCTCAATCTGCCCATGAGCAATATACACAACACGATCGACCGCCGACAAAATCGGGTTAACATCGTGAGCAACGATTAAAACCGTCGTCTCCGTATCACGGCTAATCTGCCGGATAACCCCTGCGACACCTTGCTGATTGCGTAGATCGAGACTATCCAGAGGTTCATCCAACACAAGAATCTTCGGTTGCGTTACCAGCGCCTGCGCGATAAGCAAGCGTTGCTGCTCACCACCAGAGAGCTCACCAATCGGTCGATCAGCATAGGATGAAGCGCCCACCAGATCAATAACCCTCTGAACGCGCGCAGCAGCCTCACGAGCCTTACTACGGTTCAGAAATGACAGCGGCAAGCCCCAATTACCACCATCCAGCCCGAGACGCACAATACTACGTCCACGCACACGCACATCAGCATCAAAATGCCGTCGTTGTGGAACATAGCCGATATCAGTATTCCCGCGCCGAGCTGCATGACCGAGCACTGAGATCTTCCCAGCCGACAGCGGAATCAAGCCAAGGATCGCTTTAAGCAATGTAGACTTGCCTGCTCCATTCGGGCCAAGAATAGCAAGAAACTCCCCTGGATACGCATCCAGTTGCACTCCTTGCCAGATAGTGCGCCCCCCCAGAGTAACAGCAGCATCCTCTACCTGAACCGTAGGAAGAGTATGAGCAACAGGGGCCGCTGACGCCAAAAAGACCTGATCAACCATAACTATACAGACTCCTTTCAAAGTGACAGGGACGGTGGCAGGTCACACCTTGCGACCTACCACCTCCTTGATGATACAACGTCAACGCTATTTACCAGTAGCTTGTGCGAGAGCCTTTTCAATACCCTGAAGTTGTTGCGTCTGCCAGGCCTGAAATGAGTCAGTAGCAGGTGATAGCGTCTCAGTGATAGTTGCCACTGGAATGTTCTTTGCTTTCGCCAGCGTGATCACTGTCTGCACATTGCTCGGCGTATTCTGTGAGTTATAGATCAACACTTTGATCTGCTTCTGATTAATCTGTTGCTCAACAGTCGCCTCATCAGAGGCAGAGATATCCGCACTCTCAGAGACCGCCTTCAGGTATGAATACGGTGTGATCAAGTTCAAACCTAGAGCAGGTGAAAGATAGGAGAAGATGCTCTCAGTCGCACCGACCGGAACACCGCTATATTTGGCTTTGATCGACGCAATTGTGTCATGATACTGCTTAAGGCCTGTGGTCTCGAAGGTCTGTGCCGACTGATCAAATGCAGCAGCATCGGTAGGATCAAGCGCCTTTAAATCGTCACGAATCTTGTTTACGACAGCAGTCACGTAGTCAGGGTTATACCACATGTGGGGATTATCACCAGCATGTTTACCGTTGAAATTACCTACATTCAACTCTTTACGGCCACTGACCGGATTAGCACTCAACAACTTGTCCGCCCAGGGATCATAGCCAGCGCCATTAATAATAACATACTGGGCATTAGACACTGTCCGTGCGTCGGCTGTTGTGGGCTCATATGCATGTGGGTCAGCGTTTGGATCGACGATAATGCTGGTGACGTGCACATGTGAACCACCCACCTGCGACGCGATACTGCCCCAGAAGTTCTCCGCAGCCACAACTTGGATAACACCACTCGTCTTGCTTGTTCCAGTACTACCAATAGCACTGCCACCGCAAGCAGCAAGAGTAAGAGTAAGCAGACAGATGCTCAAAAAGGTTAAAAGACGCGATTGTTTTCGTGATTGAAACACGAGATTCTCCTCTATAAAAGCCAAAGAGACAAAAAATATGCGATAAGAACGGTGCGCACCACTCACATCAATTGATACAACGTATCTGTAACAGAGTGTACAGGAGAAATACAAATTTGTCAATGAGACGATGTATCATTTTAGTGAGCAAAACTTACTGCTCATGCCACTTATCGGAGATGCCCACACCGATCTCGGGGGTCGACGGGCTACGTCGCAGCAAAATCGTTTTGAGCTCATGGCCTGGGATGGCAAAGAAGATAGCCAGCACAAAGCAAAAGATGACACAGATCAGCGTGTTTATCCCCGCCAGTCCAAAGGCAACCAGGTAAACCAATGGACCAGCCAGATACTGCCTGTTGATCCCAGCTACCGCCAACTGATTTACATTATGACCCAGCAGGCGGCCTTTATATGCGGCATAACGCCAGAGGAAATTGTAGAAGATCGTCATCAACAGGAAAGCGCCACAGTAAATAAGCGCAGCCACGTGGTATTGAGGAAAATTGAGGTATTCAGCTAATAGCGAAGTCGGCACCGGGATAAATACAATAACCATCAGTAACAAAATATTGAGGATAAGCAAGACAGTATCAGTACGCCTGATAAGCTTGAAGAGACGATGGTGGTTGAGCCACATCACACCAATCGTAAAAAAACTCGTGACAAAGGCAAACAACTGTGGCCACTGACTTACAATACCCTTGGACCAGATCTCTGTATCCAGTAGCTGAACTCCATGAGGATCTGTATATTTAAATGTCACATTCAGAATAAGCAATGTAATAGCAACCGCAAACACCCCATCGCTAAACGCCTCTAAGCGACTCGTATCTTTCTCATCCATGCAACATCAACCTTTGGCAGCTGATAAAAAACGCTGATAGAAATCTCTACCAATAAGTAAGACGTATGTGTATGTATACTTGGATATATAGTATTGCTAGTACTTATATGCCAATACTCTTTATTCACTCTGCTCTATTTATTTTACGACATGAAACTGAAATGGTACAAAGCTATCCTTACAAGCTTTACCGGCATTCTGTGATTTCTATAGCATCGACACTTTTCAACATGTCGATCGATTTGCACGTACACACGTTTTCTCATGGCAGGGTATCTCTCTTTGCAGAGAGTTTTCATACCTGTTGTCTCGATGACAATGCAATGCTGCACGGTCGCCGGGACATGGATAAACAGGGAGTTTGGATGCTCCAAGGCCCATCTATACGCCAAACTAACGTATAGATGGGCCTTTAAGCGTAAAAAAATACCAATCAGGGAAAGGACTATTTTCTCATCTATGCTCTTTATTTGTATTGATCAGTATATTATTCGTTATATTTAAATGTAAAAATAAGTTATTTCTTGCCTGAACAAGAGGACAAGTATGTTAAAGAGAGCTATTCCCTTATCATTATTTTACTGGATACTTTCATGCATCATGGCATCACTGCTTTTAACAGCGTGCGGAGGTCAAGTTGTCGAAGTTGGTCAGGGAGCCATCATCGAACAACACGTCCAAAACGTCGACCAGGTCCCGGTAACACCAACTCAGACCATGCCAACACAGACAGCGACAACCGGACCAGCAGCGACGGCAACACCAGAACCCACACCAACCCCATTGCCAACAGTCACAGTAAGTTGGACCAGCGCAACAACTCTCTACACACTGGGCAATGCAAACATCCGCACCGCACCATTTACGGAAGCAGCCATCGTTAAAACGGTAGCGGCATCACAGGCACTAACCTCCTATGGCACCGTCGCTGGCGAGATCCTGGTAGATGGTGGCACGTGGTATCGCATCTCAGACGCGAATAGCGCCCCCGAATACATCTATAATGATCTGGTAAGCACAAAAGCACCACAACCGGTGCAAAATAACAGCGGGAAAATCATCAAAGTAAACCTGACAACCCAGCATATCTACGCCTATGACAATAATGTCCTTGTAGATGATAGCGTCATTACCAGTGGTCAACCAGGTCTCCTAACACCCACAGGTACATTTCAGATCATCAGCAAGCTACACCCGACCACATTCTACTCACCCTGGCCCAAAACCTCACCGTATTACTACAGTCCACTTTCGATCAACTACGCACTCGGCTTTCAAGGCACACTGCTCTTCTTGCACGACGCCACCTGGCGCGGAAATGACTTCGGTCCAGGCACAAACGTCCCGCATACAGTCAACGGAACTCAGATGACCGGCTCACATGGTTGCATCGAAATGCCCGTATCACAATCCCAATGGTTTTATAATTGGGCACCCATCGGCACACCATTGATCATCTCCTATTAGAACCCATTTTCTGCAAACCTATCAAACACCTGTACGCAGCAATACAAGCCTGCATACAGGTGTTTAAGCATCGATAGACATATCTGCGCTTATAGTCAACACGGCCTCAACCTCGGTTCATCCTCAGAAGATACATATCCTCATTGCCCAACTCATATAGACACACACTCCACACACGCTCCAAAGTAGCTAAGGAGCTGTAATACAAGAGCATATAGGAATTCAGGGTTATTTATATAATTTTCATGGACTTAAATATATTGGTGTGTTACATTTAGCTTAGTCTTTATTTTATATGTCTTGTGTTGCTAGCTTACAGTACTTAATACTAGCGGAAGCTATGTGAAGATCCACAGTAGATAAGTATATGTAAACGCAAGAAAGTACGATGAAGCAAAAGAGGTTCACAAAAGAATAGTAAAAGGTGCATCGTGGATAAAGATAATATCGATGCAAGCCTGGGTCTTGTGCTTAGTCTCCCCTTGTTAGAGCGCTATCGCAAGAACGGACTATTACAAGCAGAGATACATCATGCGCCAGGCTATCGAGGGCGTTGTAAAGGATTTTTACACCTGGTACAAGGCAAGGTTGTCGCTTGCTATATAGAAGACAAAAATAGCCAGCGTCACCATGTGAGCAAAGAGTTCTTGATGAAGGTGGATAGTGAAAGGGGACCATTTAAGTGGGAACTTACCTCATTGCCCGCTCCACCATCACTAACGACACAGCCTGAAGTCCCAATTCAACTCACAAGCAACGCACCGGTACCAGTACGCATTGCTCCACTTAACCTGGATATGCTGGAAGGATGGACATCCCATCAAAAGGTGATGCTCTCAACGGTCTACAATTTAATCGACGGACAACACAACATAGAGAGCATCAAAAGAAATACATCCCTGCCAGCCACCATAGCAGAAGAAGCCTTGCGCGTCTTATTAGCTATGCGTGTGATCAAGATCAATACCAGCGATCCGCGAGCATGATCTATCTAGCGCTACAAACAGGGCCACCGCAAACCAGGCCAGCACAGTCGCCATACCCAGCGACATCATTTTAAGTAGTCAGGTATACAGGCAGGTCGGTAGGAGGGAAGTACATATTATGCCAGATACTTCAAATTCAGAAGGGTTGCATATACAGCAACACCACAAGATTACGGACAGCACAGTAGAAAGTAAGCATGCCAGTACATGGACCCAACGTTGGATAGCACGTTGGCAGGAGCTCTCAGCGATACCCGATGAGCCAGAAGATAATAGTTTTTATAAGCGTGAGACAGTACGTAAATCGCGCCTGATCAGCACCGTCCTCTTCTATCTTACAATTGTCATGATCGTTTTTCTCCCATGCTGCGAACTACTGCCCAATCCCAATATTACTTATGTAGATGGCATAATGCTCATTGCATTATTTATCTCCATCTATTTAAACCGCAAAGGCAAGATGATAGCCGCAGCCCTGATCGCCAGTATAGGCTTTCAGCTTGTACTGACAGCTGCATTAATTATGCTTTCACCATTAGATGAACCCAGCATCCAACTCTATGATCTCTACATTATGGGACTGCTCCTCGCGGTCTCACTGCTCCCACCACGCAACGTCTTTCTCTTTGCCATCGCCAATTCAATACTCATACTGCTTAGCCTGACCATCCAGCCACATACAGCGGCACTCAACCACGATCTACAGGCACAGTTTATTCCAATCATGATCCGGCCTATCGCGCTCCAATTCATGACGGCCGGTATCTCGTATGTATGGGTACGTAGCACAACGCTGGCCATCACACGAGCAGACCGTGCTGAGATGGTCGCAGCATTAGAACACGAACTGACAGCTCAATCCCGCGAGCTAGAAGAAGGGATAGAGCAGATCCTACAAACTCACGTCGCCATCGCCAATGGCAACCTCAATGCACGTGCACCACTCAATCAAGAGAACGCCCTCTGGCAGATAGCCCGCGCGCTCAACACGCTGCTGGTACGCCTGCAACGTGCTGTTCAAGCAGAGAGAGAGATGCAGCATGCCGAGCAAGCTGTCTATCATACAATTCAGATTGTGAATGAAGCCGAAAAACGCCAACAGGTTCCACGTATTGCCTTTACACAGACAATCGTAGACCCACTGATAGCAGTATTGCAAGGGAAGATGCTCGCGTCCATCAACGCCAACAATACACACCAACCAGGGCTACAAACAGGACAGATCATGCCACCAGCATTTCAGATGCCCAACACGCCACGACCACCAGAGATAGATCCAGGAGTGCGCCAACGACAGAACAGGTCCTATTAAAGTAAGCAGAACCGGAAGAAGCCCCTTGCCAACTATGACAGCAAGGGGCTTCTTTCGGTTCTGCTTCTCCAATACCTGAAGCGTATAGCATCGAAATACTGTACTTTTTTACGCCATACGCTGCTTGCGTTGAAACTCACGGTCGCGCCTGCGTACGAAAATATCTACCCCCAGCACAAGCAGGAGAGCGACAGCAGGGGCAACGTATTGTAACCAGGGGACGGTAGCGAAGAAAGCATCCAGACTATTATCACCAAGCAGTATCTGAGCCGCCGTATACGCTAAAATCAAACAAGCGACATCCAACAACCACGGCAAATGATTAATGAGCTCAGCAATAATAGCACTACCAACCAGCAGGAGACAGATGCTAATGGTCAGGCCAATTGCAAGGAAGAGAATCTCCCCCTCAGCCAGCGCGCCAACGGCTAAAACATTATCCAGACTCATAGTCGCATCGGCTAACAAAATTGTAAGCAAAGAGGTCATAAAGCCAGCCGAACCTCTCTGAGACAGTTCTAATTGTTCAAGTTGCTTCTCCTCATCAGTCTTACGCACCTCTTTACTGCGATCAGTCAGCAAGTGGATAGCGATATAAAGGAGAATAGCAGCCCCGATAACTCCCAGGAACGGAATCTGAAATAAGAAAGCCGCCAGAGCCGTAAAAAGAATACGGAGAACAATTGCACCGAAACCACCACCCACAATCGCCCACAGACGTTGCCGACGTGGCAACCCTGAAGCCGCCGCTCCAATCACCAGCGCATTATCCCCACTGAGTACAAGATCAATCAGTATAATCTCACCCAGCATACTTAACCAGTGAAGCATCCCAATCTCCTAAACTTATCACAAGAGCAGAACTATATGTTTTTTACGCAAGAGCCAGTTTATCGGCGTCATGAACGGTCTCCCAATAGCGTACAGCACTATCGTAAAAAAGCGTCTACATGCTGCCCGGTCCACCTCTAACATCACTGACCCGTATCTGCATCCCCTCTTCTCTTATCAAGCCAGGGTCATCGAGCAACGATGACAAGCTTGTATAAATGAGTATAGAAATTTAACTCATAAAAATGAGTCTCAATACGTTAAACGTAACCCAACACATACTATCAAACGAGGGTAGAGACACATAGCCTGGCTATGTATCCCTACCCTCAACATTATGCAGTCATTCTGTTTTTTACAACACGTTCACAATATTTTACGCTACACTACACTTATACGCCTGTCGGGATATTCGTAGTATTGAATAAAGCGTCAAGTGTATAACGACGTACACGATAACCACAACGCTTTCCGCTATGTGGTAGCGCAACTGCATCCAATGCTCCCGACTTAATCCAGCGGCGTACCGTCGTATCGTCGACTCTCAGGTGACGCGCGACTTCACGCACGGTGAGCAGATCTCCACCGGACTCAGTATCGTCCATCACTTCCTCTTTTTCGATATCTGCCTGCTTATTACGAGCCATACCAAACCTCCTTTTGCGCAACGGCAAATAATCCAACGACAATACAACGTCATTACAGAATATTACACCCGTCAGTGAACTGTGACAAGAATGCTCAAAAATACACAGTGTTTATTTTTGAGTCTACTCATGTATTTTCAGCACACTCTATATGCCGAATCAGTTCAACAGATAGAATCATGACGCAGAAAATTATGCGTTAGGGTAAAGAATTACTACTAGTCGTTATTAACAGAGAAATCTATATTGTCAGCAAAGCCAAGCAATTGTTTCGACTCCTGTGTTAAATAGGAAAGCCTACAATTTATAGCAGCATCACCAGCACTCGAAAGAGGGCCCAAAAACAGAGAAACTGGACAGTTTATTAGTATATGCAAGTGGTGATATAAGCAATTAGGGTTGTCTACTATCCTTATAGCTATGGAATATGGTATACAAAGAAGGTGGCGAAAGGTCATCAAGGACCATAAGGGTCGTAAATGGTAAGTAACAGAGCTGTACACAAGCAGGACAGAGGAATAACCCATAAATAAACTGAAACCTTTTTCTGTGTAAATGTGTCTATAGTAATAAATACAAAAAACAAGCGTTAGAAGAGCTAAAAAAGTGTTCTTGTCGAGACAGCATTGTACTTACAGATTATAGCGAGAGAGTCACAACTGACAGTAGCCAACAACACACGGGAAGTGCTATCAATTATGAATACATCGACATCTCTAGTGATTCAAGAGATTAAGGACCGCGACCAATGGAATGCGTATGTCTCGCAGCAGACGTATGTGCACCTGATGCAATCCTACGAGTGGGGTGAACTCAACCAGTACCTGGGTGTACGTGTCTACCGTCTGGGTGCGCTGCAAGACGGGAAGCTTGTAGGGGTCATGCAACTCCATGTCGTTGCCATTCCAATACCAGTACTGCATATCAACTATCTCTACTGCATCCGTGGACCAGTGGTAGAAGATCCCAACTCACCGGCTATCCCGGGACTGCTCAAGCAAGCACAGGTCATCGCCCGTAAAGAGCACGCTGTAGTATTGCGCCTGGACCTCAACATACCCGATGATGATCCTCGCCTGGACGAGTGGCAGCAGAGTTATCAGCGGCTCGGCTTCAAACCTAATGCGCATACAGGTGTCTCGCGCCGCAGTTGGGTCCTCGACCTGCGTCCCAGTGCTGAGCAACTGCTAGCAGACTTCAAAATGACCTGGCGTCAAAACGTCCGTGTCTCTGAACGCAAGGGAGTCATCATCCGCGAAATAGAGAACGACGCCGACTTCGACACCTATTACGACATCCTCAAAGAGACTGGTGAGCGAGACGACTTTTTTATTCATAATCGCGAGTATCACAAAGAGATATACAACAAATACAAGAGTCGTGGTCAGGCCGTCATCTTCCTCGCCGAACATGAAGGCGAACCCCTGGCTACCAAGTTCTTGATTCGCATGGGTGACTGGTGCTGGGACATGTTTGGTGGCTCGCTAAACAAGAAGCGCAACCTGAAACCGACCTACCTGATTCAGTATCGTTGCTTCTTATGGGCCAAAGAGCAGGGCTGTAGCTTCTTTGATTTCCGTGCCATCCCAAATATTTTAGAGCCGGGACAAGAGATGTACGGCGTCTACGAGTTCAAAAAGGGCTTCGGTGGTTTTTCACGCATGGTCATCAATACATTGGATTATGTATATAATCCGATACTCTATAAAGCCTGGAACTCACTGATCGAATATCGCAGAGCACGTCGCCAGAAAGAGCGTTCAAAACTAGAACTTGAACGCGCCGCACGTGGTCAGCAACCAAACGCAACTGAAAACAAAGTTGAGAAGCCAGCTGCTCAGGCAATCCCCGCGACAACAACCGGGACCAGTCCGGTTGAAGCAAAGAAATAGACAGAAACAGGCAAAATAAAATGGGGCCCGAGTCGTTGATACTCGGGTCCTTTTTAAATCTCCAAAAACACTTGACATCTACTCATCTTCATGTTATTGTGGACTATATAGTTCACAATCAAAAGGGAGAAGACTATGGGGCGACCAAGCGATGCCAGGCAGCGGCTGATTGCCGCTGCAAGAGATGTGATTTATGCGCAGAGCTATGAAGCTGCAAGCGTGGATGAGTTATGCGCAGCTGCAGGTGTGAACAAGAGCAGTTTTTATCATTTTTTCTCTTCCAAACAGGATCTCGTTCTGGTGGCCCTTGAGAGCCAGTGGCAGCGGCTTCAAGAGGTGTTCCTGAAACCAGCTTTCGCAGATAACCTCCCTCCACAGGAACAGATCATGCGTCTCTTTGAACTGATGCTCCAGGGTCAGCAGGCTCAGAAGCAGAAGAGTGGGCATATGTACGGCTGTCCCCTCGGCAATCTGACACTGGAGATGAGCACGCTGGATGAAGTGCTTCGTGAACGCACGGCATATTACTTTCAACAGTGGCTCAACTACTTTGAACAGGTGCTGCGCAAGGCCAAAGAGCAGGGAATTATCCCCTCGACCCTGGATACTGCTCTCACAGCGCAGGCGTTGCTTGCGTATTTGGAGGGCGTGCTCTTGCTCGCTAAAAGCCGCAATGATCCCACGTTGATCCAGTCTTTGCGCATAGGCGTGCTCGCTTTGATGCAGTATCAAGGCGCGCCCACCAGTTGAGCTTGTTTTTTTTGCTTTTTTTGTGAACTAAATAGTACACAACGCTGGAGTTTTTTTCCGGAGAAAGATTGGAACAAGATGAGTACGATACCTCGCGTCAACAAACTGATTACGCTGATGGTTACCTGTCTGGGCTCTTTTATGGTACTCCTGGATGCTTCGATTGTTGTCACAGCCCTGCCAACGATCCAAAATCATTTTCATGCTACTTTGTTGGATTTGCAATGGGTCGTGGACGCCTTCACCCTGGCCTTAGCCGCCCTGATGCTCACCGGTGGGACGCTTGGGGATCGCTTTGGACGCAAGCGCTTCTTCCTGCTAGGACTGGTGCTGTTTTTGATCGGCTCAGTATTTTGCGGGTTTGCACCGGCACTCGGTTGGCTTCTCTTTGGCCGTGTAGTGCAAGGCATTGGTGCAGCGGCACTCGCTCCAGGCAGTCTCTCGGTGCTGGCATCGGCCTTTCCCGAGCCGCGCGAACGTACACGGGCTATCGGCATCTGGGCCAGCGTTTCTGGTCTGGGTCTTGCCATCGGACCACTCGCTGGCGGCTGGCTGATAGGGATTGCGAACTGGCCAGCGATCTTTTTCGTAAATCTGCCTGTTGGGCTTCTGACGCTGGTCTTGAGCATATTGAAGCTTCCTGAATCACGCAATCCGAACGCCAGACGCATTGACTTGCCGGGTCAGGTGCTCGTGACTGGTACCCTCTTCTGTCTGGTCATGGCCCTCATCGAAGGGTCCTCTGTTGGGTGGACCTCTCCCTTGATCCTGGGTCTCTTCATTGGCTCTACAGTATGTCTCTTAGCCTTTCTGTTCGTCGAAGCACGGGTACCTGAACCAATGGTCCCCTTGCGCCTGTTTGCGAACAGCGTATTCTCGGTCGCCAATGTAGCCAGCGTCATCCTTGGCTTTGCTATGATGGGGTCCCTCTTTTTCCTCGTCCAGTTCTTGCAGAATGTGCAGGGGTACAGTGCGTTTGAAACCGGTCTGCGTACATTGCCTGCCAGTGTGGGCATCTTCGCGATCGCTCCATTTGTAGGACGACTCACTGCCCGTATTGGCCCCCGCTTGCCAATTATCCTGGGAGCCCTGCTTGGCACGACTGCTTTATTCCTACTCGCAACGACTCTCCAGCCTGACACCAGCTATGTAACACTCGGGTGGCAAATTGCCCTCTTTGGCATTGGCTGTGGCTTTATGATGACGCCATTGACCGCGGCCGTACTCTCCGCCACGCCTCAAGAGCGGTCAGGTCTTGGTTCTTCTCTCCTAAACACCAGTCGTCAGGTTGGCATCACGTTAGGTGTAGCAATACTTGGAGCCTTCGTCGTACAACAATATCCTGGCAACATTGCGTCCCAACTCACCCAACGAAACCTTCCCGCTTCAGTAAGTGCAACAATTGCGGAAAAGATCGCCACTGCCGGCGCAGGTGTCAGCCAGGGTCCTCAATCGGAACACCTTCCATTGCCCACGGCAGTCCTGCAACAGGCAACCAGACAAGCATTCGTAAACACGTTACATGGGGCGTTTCTCATTGCAGCTATAGGCTTGTTTGCTGCCACTTTGCTGGTCACATTCCTATTGCAAGTAGCGCAGCCTGCAACCAGGACGCGAGCCGCATCGGTTGGCTCACACGAAGTAACTGAAGCCCTCACCACTCAAGACATTGTAGATGTGGAAATATCCAGATAGGAGCAGGAGAATTTCCGATTGACGGTAGAACGCACTAAGAAACTTTCGAGTTGCGTATTCAGTCCTCGTATACTAAGATCTTATTCCGAAAACCAACGCGACTGGCGTCGCTAGTGCGCTGCACTCAGGTTTTCGGATAAGTAGTAAGAAATATCAGCGTGGCGCTTGCTTGTACATAATTAAGCGCCACGCTGATATGCACCGATTTCAGTACGCTCGCTACCTGGCTACGGTACCTGTGTGACCAGGCTTCCGTGCATTGTCTCTTCAACGGCGCAGTCAACGACATCTTCCAGATTACCCGTCCGATTATAGATTGCGCGTTGTCGCATTGCGCCGTTCCCCTGCATTAACTGGCATTCAACTAATTGTACAATCTCGTACCAGTCCCCGTTAGCCTCCAGAGCAGGACGCACAAAAGCTAACAGGTTGGCAACCTGTTCAGAAGCCGGGATCGCATGCATTGTTGCAACATTTATTAACCGATCGCTGAGCCCATAACGAGCAGCGAACCAGTGAGCAATATTCATTAATTCTGGACGCATCACCGGGAACGGTTCATCAGCTAATGTTTGCTCATAGCAGGTACGTACAAGAGCACGCACAAGGCCAGCCATCATCACAGCTTCATCGATTGTCAGCGTCACATCCATCGCACGCAATTCAAGCGTTGGATAGTAGAGCGATGGACGGACATCCCAGTAAATCTTCGAGGCATCCTCCACCATACCAGTAGCCACTACTGTCTGTACAAGCTCCTCAAACTCGACCGGAGATGCAAAAGTGGCAGGAAGTCCAGCCAGGGGCCAGCGCCGCCATATCTCTGTCCGATAGCTCGCGTAGCCAGTATCCGCTCCCTGCCAGAAAGGCGAGTTTGCGGAAAGCGCAATAAGGGTTGAAACCCAATTACGCACTCTATTCAGGGTTTGCAATGTTAATTCACGATCATCGATGCCGACATGTACATGACAGCCAAAAATGCTCTGCTCGCGTGCCAGTTGTTGATAGTTCTGCTCCAGGCTAATATAACGTGACTGTGGGGTAAATTGCTGGTCATGCCAGGTGGAAAAGGGATGAGTCCCAGCGGCGGCAATCAGTAGACCTTCCTGATGCGCAATAGCGATAACGCTGTTGCGCAGATACAGCAGTTCCTGGCGTAGCTCGGCTAGCGAATGGCAAACACTGGTAGCAATCTCGATCTGCGATAGATGAATCTCAAACTGCGCGCGCTCACCTAAGGTAGCTTGAAGTTGTGGAACGAGATGGCCGGCAGAAGAACTCAGCGCACGCGTAAGAGGATCGATAATCTGGTACTCTTCCTCTACTCCAATGGTAAATGCGGGGACATGAGTCGGCATACACGCAAGCTCCTTCGTTGGAAGAGAACAAAAGACGAGTAGTTACGATAAACGGCCCGGGCAAAATACATCTGTGTATTCAATTTTGCTTCTCTAGCGATTGACCCCCTGTGACTTCTATTATAAAATTATAACATACGAAAAAGTGCACCGAATGACAGTTACCAGCGGGAGCAAGCGAGCAGATCCAGCGCTATTACGCATCTAAATGATGAGTATCATTAAAGTTGATCAGATGAACTGTATCACCGGTAAAATGGATCTCGGTAAGGCTAGCAGTACTGATACGCAGACTACGACTATCAGGCAACGACATATTGAGCACATGGCTAATAAGCAGACGCAAAGTAGTACGGTGACTTACAAGCAGCAGAGTCTGCCCGGTACGACGTGTTAATAGATCAACGACAAAAGGAATAATGCGTGCAATGACTGCCTGCTGGGTCTCGCCATCTGGGATCATCGTCATCCATGAACCACGCTCCCAGGCATCAAGTTCAGCCGCATAAGCTCCTCTGAGATCGTCACGCGAACGATTCTCCCAGCGCCCGAAATTGATCTCACGCAGGACAGTCTCGGTCTGAATCTCCAGACCGAGAGCTTCTGCAAGAGGACGCGCAGTATCCTGAGCACGATGCTGAGGGCTACAGTAGAGGGCATCAACGCTCAACCCACTACTACGGCGCAAGCGTTCACCGAGTGCATACGCTTGCTGATGGCCCTTCTCAGTCAATGGAGCCTCGGTTACCCCACAAAACGCATCCTCGCTACTATGCGCGGTCTCACCATGGCGCACGAGCAAGAGACGCGTCGTAGACGTAGAGGATGACGTAGTAGCAACCGGCATCGATCCTGACGATTGATGCATAAATTCTCTCCTTCTTAGCACACAATTCCTGCTAGGAAACAAGCTATGTCAAAGTTCTTAGCGCAGCTAACAGCTAGCCTCGACCAACAGTAATGTGACCACTAGTAGTATGGACGTGTAAAGTAGGACCAGTACTATGATCAAGCGCTGATGGATCATCAATTGATCCTGAGACGGTCGATGCCTCTATATTTACACCAGGCATTATGGATACGATAACATTGCCAGAGCCAGTAGAGATTTGAGAATCTCCATCCGGACCGCCAGAAAAGGTTACATTGCCAGTCGCACTACTCAACTTTGAGCCACCTCCCAGATGGGTCACCTCAGCATCAATATTGCCATTTGTGGTATTGAGCACAACCTGCCCACTTACATTATTCGTTGCAATATCACCACTATTAGAGTTTACAGAGACCGACCCATTGATACCAGTAATCGTAGTAGCGCCTGTAGCATCCTGTACTACAACATCGCTGGTCGCGGGCACAACAACATTCAGGGTCTCATTGCTATCATAGTTAAGTACCGATTTATTCGAGGTTGCAAAAGTAAGTGTACTTCCACTCTGTGCATGTTGGAGACTTTTGACAAGGTCGTTATTACCACTAATAGCAACGTTTCCCACACCACCAGTAGATACATTTACATTAGCAGCATCCACATTAATTATAATACGTGGCTGTAGACCGACCTTGAAATCCTGCTGCCGATATGGAACTGCAACTGGTTTTAGATAGCCACCATAACGCTGTGAAAAAGGCATCATTCTGCCCATAGAATGGTAAGTCAAATAAGAACCAGCGGTAAAAAATAGCATAATGGCGACAAAGACACCTATTACTGCCATCGGAAGAAAAGAGGAGCGCCGGCGAGATAAAGGCTGCTGCTCGCGTGGGCGCAATTTCTCGCCATCTGCGCGATAAGGCCATGGTTGTTCATACTGTCTCTCCGATAAACCATCATACATGCCACCATAACCAATAGTATAGTCAGTATACTCATCGCGCCCATGCTGCTCTCCGCTAACCACAGGAGAAGCATACGGCAGAGTCGGCTCAGCTCTTACGTGTGCATATTTATTCTCATCTACATGCTTATCTCGCCATTTATCAGGTTGCTGGTCTGTATCGTGAAAGAGCGACTCGCTTTCTTGCATCACAATTCTCCTTACGTGGTAGGTGATATGTATGATCAAAGCTTCGACTGTGAGATCAGTAGGAAGTAAATACATTTTGCAACATCAAATGATATACGCAAAGAAGTGTGAAAGGTTATGTATTCAGGCCAAATGGTATGGAGGAACAGAGTAAAGCCTGTGTAGTAATCATTTATATGTCTAAAAAAGGGGCACAACACCTTGACAAATCGCCAGGTTCAGAGTATTATTACCCTTGTTAAGAGACACCTGTATGCGCAGGTGAGCTGGTGGCGATAGCGAAGAGGGCACACCCGTTCCCATCCCGAACACGGAAGTTAAGCTCTTCAGCCCCGATGATACTATGTGGGCGACTGCATGGGAAAATAGGACGCCGCCGTCTCACCTGCTCGTAACAGGTGTTTTTTTGTGATAAATTATAACCAGCCATCAGCACGCAAAAAAAGACCTTGCTCATGCAAAATGAGCAAAGCCTCTTGTTGTTGCCTTTTGACCAATTTACGATACAGATCCTCAATTTTGCCGAGCGCGTTGCGGCGAGCGACGTTCCTCACACAAGAAGAAACAGTCTTCTCACAATGCTCTTCGACGATCGTCCTGTTCACATCCATGGGATCACCACTGTGAAACAAGCCGTACGATCATAAGTCCAACTTCGCTTCATCCGTTACCGGACTTCCACGTGTCGTCTTCCTACCAGGTTCTCTTCCTGGGATCTTGATCCTCTCCGAAGAAAGGATGGGAGAACTCGTCTTGGGTGCGGCTTCGCGCTTAGATGCTTTCAGCGCTTATCCCTTCTCAACGTAGCTATCCAGCTCTGGCCCGGGCAGGCCAACTGGCTCACCAGCGGTTGAGCCATCTCGGTCCTCTCGTACTGGAGATGACGCCCCTCAATTCTCCTACGCCCACGACGGATAGAGACCGAACTGTCTCGCGACGTTCTGAACCCAGCTCGCGTGCCGCTTTCATGGGCGAACAGCCCAACCCTTGGGACCTACTCCAGCCCCAGGATGCGACGAGCCGACATCGAGGTGCCAAACCTTGCCGTCGATATGAACTCTTGGGCAAGATCAGCCTGTTATCCCCGGGGTAGCTTTTATCCGTTGAGCCACACTCCTTCCACTCGGGAATGTGGGATCACTAAGTCCGACTTTCGTCCCTGCTCGACCTGTCCGTCTTGCAGTCAAGCTCCCTTCTGCCTTTGCACTCTTTGCGGGTGATGTCCATCCACCCTGAGGGAACCTTTGAGCGCCTCCGTTACTCTTTGGGAGGCGACCGCCCCAGTCAAACTACCCGCCTGGTCCTGTCTCCTGACCAGCTTCATGGTTCAGGATGAGAAACAACATACAGTGAGAGTGGTATTTCACTTTTGCCTCCATCACCCCCACAAGGATGATTTCTCCGGCTCCCACCTATCCTACGCACACTCCACCTCGTTTCCAGGCCAGGGTGTAGTAAAGCTCCACGGGGTCTTTTTGTCCTGTCGTGGGTAACCCGTATCTTCACGGGTACTTCAATTTCGCCGAGTCCTCTGTCGAGACAGCGCTCAACTCGTTACTCCTTTCGTGCGGGTCGGAACTTACCCGACAAGGAATTTCGCTACCTTAGGACCGTTATAGTTACGGCCGCCGTTCACCGGGGCTTAGATTCGCAGCTACGTGCACCGCTCCTCGTAACCTTCCGGCACTGGGCAGGAGTCAGCCCCTATACTTCCACTTTCGTGTTCGCAGAGACCTGTGTTTTTGGTAAACAGTCGGTTGAGCCTATTTCTTGCAGCCTGCTCACCCCCTCACTTACGCGAGAAAGCTACTCAGGCACCCCTTCTTCCGAAGGTACGGGGTTAATTTGCCGAGTTCCTTAACAGAGGGTCGCTCGTACACCTGGGGAGATTTCCCCCTGCCTACCAGTGTCGGTTTGCGGTACGGGCGGAGTATACATCTTCCTAGAGGCTTTTCTTGGCGGCGTAGGGTTCAATGACTTCCGCACTCTTGCGAGCGCTCGGTGCACGTGTCATGCACTGGAAACCGGGATTTGCCTCGGTTTCGCACTTCAACGCACACGCCCATCCTGTCCATTCGATGGGTTCACCTTCCTTACCGCGTCCCCCCTTCGGTCAAACAATGTACTCCGGTGCAGGAATATCTGGCCTGCTTGCCATCGCCTACGACTATAACGTCCTCGGCTTAGGACCCGACTGACCCTGGGACGATTGACGGTGCCCAGGAACCCTCAGGCTTTCGGTGTATCTGGTTCACACAGATATGGCGCTACTCATTCCGGCATTCTCACTTCTGTTCGCTCCACCAGTTCTTCCGATCTGGCTTCTCCGCTCACAGAACGCTCCCCTACCAACCCATCTCAAAAAGAGACGGATTTCACAGCTTCGGTACAGGACTTAAGCCTCGATACGTTGTCGGTGCCACTACACTCGACCAGTGAGCTATTACGCACTCTTTCAATGATGGCTGCTTCTAAGCCAACATCCTGGCTGTTTGGGCGTACTGACTCCCTTGTACACTCAGTCCTGATTTGGAGACCTTAGCTGGTGATCTGGGCTGTTTCCCTCTCGACGACGAAGCTTAGCCCCCGCCGTCTCACTTGCGTGCTCTCTCTAGTGGCATTCGGAGTTTGGTTGGGTTTGGTAACCAGCACTTGGCCCCTAGCCCATTCAGTGCTCTACCTCCACCAGAGCCACTACGCAGCTGTACCTCAATACATTTCGGGGAGAACCAGCTATCTCCACGTTCGATTGGAATTTCTCCTCTATCCACAAGTCATCCCCCAGTTTTGCAACACTGGTGGGTGCGAGCCTCGACGGACTGTCACATCCGCTTCACTCTGCTCATGGATAGCTCACGTGGTTTCGGGTCGCATCGCCGCAACTTTTGCCGTGTTTCAGACTCGGTTGCCCTCTGGCTCCCCAACGTTAACGTTGGTTAACCTGCTACGACGATGCACTCGCCGGATCATTCTACAAAAGGCACGCCATCAGCCCTTGGTTCCTCCTGGAACAGTGGCCTCTGACTGCTGGTGAGTACGTGGTTTCAGGATCTCTTTCATCCCCCTCGCGGGGTGCTTTTCACCTTTCCCTCACGGTACTTGTTCGCTATCGGTCGCATATGGTCTTTAGCCTTGGAGGGTGGTCCCCCCTGCTTCCCACAAGATTTCACGTGTCTCGTGGTACTCAGGATCCCAGCCCGATCGGCAGCAGTGTCTTCTACGGGACTCTCACCCGCTCTGGTCACGCTTTCCAACGTGTTCGAATACCGCTGCGTCTCTTTCTGCTGGTCCTACAACCCCAACGGTCCCGAGGGATCGCTGGTTTGGGCTGTTCCCGGTTCGCTCGCCACTACTACGGGAATCTCGGTTGATTTCTTTTAGTCGGGCTACTGAGATGTTTCAGTTCACCCACGTCCCCCCGTCACCACCTATGTGTTCAGTGGGCGGTCTCCAGACATCACTCTGGAGGAGTTGCCTCATTCGGAATCTCGGGGTTCTTCGCTTGTATGCAGCTCCCCCCGAACGTTTCGCCGGTCTCCGCGTCCTTCTTCGGTCATATGCGCCAAGGCATCCACCTCGTACTCTGTGTAGCTTGTTCTTCTACAGTTCTCGGAAGGTTCACGAGTTGCCTCGCGGTACTTTGTGTCACTTCCTGCTGTGTCCCCTGTGTGAACAGGTCTTCTCATTCTTACGAGAATGTGATCCTCTGTTTCAACTCCTGCAAAGAACCGTCGTTTCGCAACAACAGTCGCTCAGCAAAATTGAAGATCTGTATCTTAAATTGTTCAAAGTGCTACACAATATTACTTGTGCATTTCAACGAGCATTTGTTTTCTTTTTGCTTGCTCGTTTACTGTAGGGGTATTATCACACCTTTATGGCTGTTTGTCAAGCCCTTTTGCAAGGCTCTTTCAAGCTCTCTCAATACTGCTTTTCAAGATCACACCATAACCTGTATCATACGTAGAAGTCGCCTAAAAAAGGCATAACATACCTGCTATTATGATACTCCGAGATGATAATAAAAGCCCGAGAGGCGCTACATTAACGTAGCAATCAAGATGCGATGAGAGAAGAATACGCCGAGCCAGTCTCTTTGTAATACCGTTCGTTCTCTACAGTTCTACGATTATCCCATTGGCAAGGCGCGCTGTCAATAGAGTGACAAGAATGTAGGATAAAAGGGGTATTGCACTAAAAGCACATACGAAAAGAAAAAGAACCATGCACAAGAAAGCAGAGGGATGGAGGAGAGCCAAGAGGGCACAAGGCCCTCCGTTACAAACCATTATGGAGTCTCGTCAGGATGCTGACGTAAAGCGGGAGGGGCGTTAAAAGACGTGAACTGACGGATAGATTCTTCAGCGCCGTTACGTTGTAGAATAGCTAGCGCTACCTCTTGATCGTAGTGGGTCTTGACGGTCACGAGCGTCTTATTTCCTTCCAATGCCTGTTTGTAAAACCTGGCATCTTCCTGAGAAAGTCCTAACGACGTTAATGCGCCAAGTGCGCCACCAGCGGTGGCCCCTAACGCTATACTCCCAATAGTCAGGGCAATACCACCAGCGATAGCAAGCCCAAAACCTGGTATGAAGAGGGCAGCTGCCGCACCGAGGAAGCCACCCAGCACACCACCTTCTACTGCACCAGTAGCTGCTGAAGCACCGACCTCATCAGCGCTGGGTGCTTGCGAATCTACGCGTGAAACGTAGCCAAGCTCTTCATCACTAAAACCCTGGCTCCGCAGATCTTCAATTGCGGCTCGTGCTTGTTCGTGAGTAGAATAGATACCGATCACAATAGAATCCTGTGTCATAGCCATCAGGAGCCTCCTTTCACCTTCCCGGAAACAAAATGTGCTGACATGAGTATCGGCTACGGTATCCCTACTGATACGTTTGTCAGCACGATCCTCGCTATAGTTACATATTGAGGACACGAGGCAGGAGAAAGAATAGTTTCTTACTATACACGTGTAAAGGGTGAAATTATACTGAGAGATCGTACCTGCTACACAAAAACCTTGCATGCCAACTTGCTAATCTATCTGCCGACCTAGTGTAGCCAGAAACTCTTTATTATTGCGCGCCTTCGCCATCTGCTGATAGAGAGCTTCAACAGCCTCGATACCACGTTGCGCTGAAAGTTGCTCAAACATACGACGCATCGTAATCGCAGCGCGGTAGGTCGGCTTATCGTAAAGCATCTCCTCACGGCGCGTACCAGAGAGCGTAATGTCAACAGCAGGGAAGATACGGCGCTCGGCCAGTTTACGATTCAGCACAAGCTCCATATTACCGGTACCTTTGAACTCTTCATAAATGACATCATCCATGCGGCTCCCAGTATCGATCAGGGCCGTCGCGATAATCGTCAGACTACCACCCTCTTCGATCTTACGAGCAGCACCAAAGAAGCGTTTAGGCAAAGTGAGAGCATTGGGATCCAGGCCACCAGAGAGGCTACGACCACTAGGCTCAACGATCAGGTTATAAGCACGACTCAGACGTGTGAGACTATCCATCAGGATGACCACATCCTGACCACCCTCAACAAGGCGTTTCGCCCGCTCCAGGATCATCTCAGCCAGACGGGTATGCTGATAAGGAGGCTCATCAAACGTCGAGCTGATCACCTCTGCCTTGATCACACGCTGAAGATCGGTCACCTCTTCAGGGCGTTCCCCAATCAGAGCGATCATGATATGCACATCAGGATATTTCTGAGCGATAGCGTTGGCGATACTGGTGAGGAGAACAGTCTTACCAGCTTTAGGTGGAGCAACAATTAAAGCACGCTGCCCGCGACCCAGAGGAGAGACAAGGTTAATCACACGACCAGAGAGATCACGACTATTGGCGGTCTCCAGGTCAAATTGTTCGTAGGGGAATATAGGGGTCAGAGCATCGAAGCGCGGTCGCCGACGCGCGACCTCTGGATCCAGACCATTTACCGACTCGACACGAAGTAGACCTGCGAACTGCTCACGATCTTTCGGAGGACGAGCCTGGCCTTCAACAAAATCACCCAGACGGAGTCCAAAACGACGAATTTGAGAAGCAGAGACATAGATATCCTGAGCGTCTGGCATAAAATGCTGTCGTCGCAAGACACCAAAGCCATCTGCCACTATTTCGAGAATACCCCCACCTTTAAACGTTTCTTGCTGATCGTCCTGCACCTGAAATTCATCAGTATGAGAAGTATGCGCAGCATAATGAGGATGATTCAAATGACCAGTCTGTCCGGATTGATGCGTTTGGTCAGGCTGAACAGGTTGATTATAAAAATTTTGGTTGCTTCGAGGCATGAATTCAGTTGAGGTCATACAAACCAGTGGTCCTTTCCATGGGTGTTTTTGCATGTTGGAAGACGCTGAAAAGAAGAAGCACAATCGATACGTCAAAAAGCGTCATATTCCATGATATTGAGCTAAGAGCATCATTCATCGCAGTACAATCGTTGATAATAGTGAACGCCACTTACATACGGCTAACCTGGTTCTGTATGTTCACTGTGCTCGCACGATTGAAAAGCATACCTTTAACAGCAATCAGAGACTGTAGAAACAGCAAGCATCTGATCAAAAAAGGTGTGAAGTTGAAAATAGTTGTCTATGATAAAGCGGTGTGGTAGATCCAGAACTTTGTATTGGGATTCCGATTGACAAAACGTGGAAGAGGATCGCTTCACCAATTATAACACGAAAACATCCTTGTTCTATTCCAAATAGATAGTGTGATTATACTCCATCTGAAAAGAGTTTGGCAAATAGCAACCACACACATTCGGTCAGGATGAGCATATGGTCCGCCGCCGCTGACGGTACAGATAGATGCCGACAAAGAGCGGCGCGAACCAGACAAGTTGACTGCTCACATAGGATAGCCCATAACCAGGTAACAGGCCATAAAAAATCCAGAGCACATATAGACCAAGTGTGCTAAAAGATAACGCCCGCCCGATTGGTCCTACGGGCAGACCACCAAAGGTAAAAGGAATAAAACGTCCATCGTACTGACACGCCTCAATAATAGCGAGTAAGCTAATTGAGAGAATAACATACCAGGGCCAAAACCAGGGTGAACCAATAAAGCAATACGCCAGCCAGACAAAGTTCAGCCAACTCAAGAGAGCCAGAGGCGTACGCATCATCCGAGGTTGCCGCAAACAGCGAATGCAGGCATAGAGATAGATAAGCACGAAAAAGAGATCGCTCACCCAGTGAGAATAGATCTCGATCCACGCTCCATGATCGCTTGTATGGTGCAGAGAAGCCAGCCCCAAATCATGGATAATATTGACACCAAGCTCATAGATACTATTAATATCCCGTGAAGCAGAAGGAGTCACGCTCAATACAGTCAGCAGCGCACCATGATGCCAGAAAGGCATATGCAGTACCACAATAGTTCCAAAAGCGACAAGAGCCGCCAGAGCAGTATTATATGCACGTTGTAACCAGGGGAGAGCAGCATCTATCTCATTAAAGAACACAAAGAGCAACACACCAGGGATAAGAATCAGGTACGAGATCTTAATACAAGCGGCCAACCCCAGAAAGAAAGCACTCACCACAAACGGCTGCCCATCGACCTTTGCAGAGGGCAGCAGATACCAGAGAGCGAGCAAAATCAAAAGCAGAATAGTGATATCGTTATGTGCATTCACACACGCCTCTAGCAACAAAAAAGGATTCCAGGCAAAGGCCAGCGTTGCTCGCTCACGAAAGCAGCGCTGGGTTATATCATCTGCATGCTCCACTCCTTGCAGACGCCCGATCAGTGACCAGAGCAGTTGGGTAGAGATCAAAAAACCCGCCAGGCTGAACAAGCGCAACAATAGCTCCATCGCAAGCGCATACCTGAAGCCTGACAGGATAGCACCAAGCTGAAGTCCACTCACCAGCATCGTCCAGACAGGACCATACACCGAAGGCTGATTTACCCAATACAGATAACGGATGATGTAATCGTGATGAATAGCTGAGGGTGCATTCACGATCGGGTCCAGATGATAGATCACAACCATACGGCCATACGCAATATACGAGAGGACATCCTGTGAAGTCAGCACAGGTAGCAACGTATAAGCCAGTCCTAGCACGCCTGTAGAAACAAGAATAAAGCGTCGTGTAATCTTGCCTGGTAACCGGTAGAGAGCAGCCAGATAGAACACACAGATAGCCACCAGAGTTCCAGTAAAAAGCCAGGCATGTGAAAATGTATAGATAACATCAAAGGGAGCAGTATCACTAATACGCAGCGCACGCGAAGAAGGAAGCAGACCAAGCGTGGAGAGCAAAGCACGCAAAAACCAGAAATGTTTATCGAATAACAGACTGGCAGCGAAGAGCACGCACAACACCAGAGAGCCTAAGAACGTATAGGGTAGGACATCCTGTCGACATTTAGGGAGTATGTCATAAGGTAATAAGTCTCTGACACTAGACATTTTTTTACCAAGCATAAAACGCATCTCCCCTGAAAATGATAGACGGATTGCTATACAGGCAAAATAGATCAATCGTAGAGAATCGTTACAGATCAAAGGATCCAGGTACTAGTAACAATACGCCAGTCAATTGCGTTCTGTGACAACCACAAATAACTACAACAGTATTTAGCGGAGAGAGGCAGCAGACAACACAGATTAAAGAATAGAATAAGAAGCAGGCGCTGGTGCGACCCATCAGCAGCAACCCGGATGGGTTGCACTTTTCTATCACCACCTGGAAAAAGGAAGGAATAACGATTCTTATGACACGAGCACGCCTACGTGAACTGGGTATTACGCCTGGAAGCTTGCCAACTGGCACATATAACGCCATCACCGACGTACCAGGGATCCTGGTAGGGCAGGTTACACTGATAGACGACGAACCTGGCAAACCAGCAGGAACAGGACTGGCAAGGACAGGGGTCACCATGATCGTGCCACGCAACGGCAACATCTGGACCGATCATGCCTTCGCAGGCTACTTTAATTTCAACGGCTGTGGTGAAATGACCGGGCAGGCCTGGATAGCCGAAGCAGGCGTAATCCACACGCCTATCGGCATCACCAACACCAACTCGGTCGGAGTCGTCCGCGACGCCATCGCAGCATATCCGCTGGAAATGAGCAGTCAAGCTGGTATACCACCCTCTATCTCTGCCTCCTGGCAGGGCTCACTCCCTGTTGTCGCCGAGACATGGGATGGCTGGCTCAACGACATCAATGCCTTTCATATCACCAAAGAGCATGCCTTTGAAGCATTGAGAACAGCTACAAGTGGTCCCGTAGCAGAGGGAAACGTTGGTGGTGGAACCGGTATGATCTGTCACGAGTTCAAAGGCGGCACAGGTACCTCATCGCGTATAGTGAACCATCAGGGTGAACCTTACACAGTAGGCGTCCTGGTACAGACAAACTATGGCGATAGGCGGCTCTTCAGAGTTGCTGGTGTTCCAGTTGGGCAGGAGATCGGTTATCAAGACGTCGAACATCCATGGGACAAACCACCCAAAGGAGGCTCGATTATCGTCATCATAGCCACAGACGCTCCCCTATTACCAACACAATGCACACGGCTAGCGCGACGTGCCACAGTAGGGCTAGCTCACGTTGGCGGCATGGGTCACAACGGTAGCGGCGACCTCTTCCTCGCCTTCTCGACCGGCAACCACCTACCTATTACAACACCAGGAAATTTTGACCTGCAGATGATTCAAAATGACCACATGGACCCCTTCTTTGAAGCCGTCGTCGAAGCCACTGAAGAAGCGATCCTTAATGCCCTCACCGCCGCTGAAACCATGATCGGCTTGCAAGGACATACCGCACATGCGCTACCGTTAGACAGACTACAAGAAGTTATGCACCACTATCATAAGCACGAACAATAGCGTAATACGCTAAATAAACAAGGAAGGGCCAGCCCTCCTCATATCCTATGTTACAACCGATACATAGTAACAGGCAGAGATACTACATAGCAGTAACTATACGAATACCAGAGAATCCCCTGTCACTCCATTGGGATTCTCTGAGTCCTGCCTGAAGAGTTACGCCATCGCGATTATAACTGATAGGGAGCAGGATCATGAGAGTACGTAGCGGGAGATGGATAGGAGGATGTATATATGCGTTGTGCATATTAGCACTCATCCTTCTATTACAAAAGAGCACAGCCAGTAAAGCATCTGCCCATTCAGCCTACGTAATCCCGCACATAACAAACACCTTCAAGCCGACAATAACACATCCATCTATAGTAAATCCTATACAGAGCACAAGCCGCTGCAGCAAGACCACCAGAGCGCAACAACCAGGAGATGTACTGAAAGTACCTATTCCACTCTGGCTGGCCGGGACACTTGGTTTAGCAGGCCTGACAAGTGGTGGTCTACTCACATACATTGCCTTACCACGCCCGGAGCGTAAACAAGCGATGATAGAAGAATATGAACAGTATCAAGAAGAAGGAGAAGAGAGATGACGATTGAGAAATTGCAGAAGAATTGCATTCATAGGAGAAGGTGAAGGAAGTAGAGCACTCGTGCCGATAGCGACAAGAGCTATCTCACCCGAATCACGCAGCAAGCTACGTGTATCATTAATCCAGGGGTGACGTTCAAGCTTGATCGGATAGAGTTGTGGGGCTTGTGGAAACGCAAGATAATCCACCCAGCGAAAACTACTAAAATGCTGACGAAAATCAGGAAAGGAGAGTCCACCACCTGCAAGATAAAATGTAGAAGGAGGCACCAGATCACCAACCAGGACTTCTAGCTGACGTGCCAGTTCGTCAAGCCAGCGCTGGTACTCAGGGACAAGCAACGTTTGTACATAACTGCGCCGCCCTCCCTTCAATACACCGCGCCCATAGCTGAGCTTCAGATGCTCCGCCGACTCACGATCGATATGCATCTGATCAGCGAGTCGCAAAGTAAAATCTTCGCCACCAAAGGCAAAGGCACCCACACGTGTAAGCCTATCCCCGAAAACCAGCGCGATACGAGTCACACCACCACCAACGTCCAATAAAACAGCATCCGACGCGAACTCATCACTACCCTGCATATAATGAGCAAGAGCAGCCGGCGTAGTAATGAGCGCCGCCATATTGAGGTCCAGCTTCTCGATTACCTCTGAGATAATCAGTCGCTGTGCATGTGGAATACAGTTCACAAAAAGTTGAAAAGAGAGTTCACGACCTGGCATACCAAAGGGGTCCGCCACAGACTGTCCGTCAATAGAGATTGATGAGACCACCATATCAATAATATCCAGCCTCATACTTCGCTCACCAGTGAGTAACGCGAACTGCTGACGCAGACGCGCCACTAATGCCTGAGCAGCCTGCTCGATCAACGCCTCAAGCTCATTCATAGCGATAGGAACAGCCGGTGTCGCACGCTCCATATTAATCGTCAGCGAGGCACCTCGCATAAGCTCACTCCCAATACCAATCAAAGCATCAGGAGCAATCAGTTTACCAGCCATCCGCTCAGCCTTCAACAACGCCTCATTACATGCAGTAACGGTCCCATCAACGTCATTTACCATCCCCGCTAGCAAGTTCCCCTCCTGCTGATTAAAGCGACCTACCCCAAGTACCTCGGCATGCCCATCAGCACTGAGCCGCACAATAGCCGCACGAGCATATGTCGACCCTATATCGAGTACGGTATAGTAAGATGACGAAGAGAGCGCCGATGGTGTCACAGGTGCGCGCTGTATTGGCGACGAAGCAAAAGGGGGTGTATCCTCCTGCCAGAGCCGTACAATAGATGGCTCCAGCGAGGGCACAGAGAGCGAGTCCACAGCAGATTCAGCAAGGGCAGGAGAGGATGGCTCCACGCTACTAAGCTCATAGACCTCTTCAGCCTTATCATCACCCGTAACCGGACCGGTCGTAATTACAGGTGAAGCGTCGGTAGAGACAGCGGGCACTCGTGATTGCTCAATAGCGACGGCCAGAGCCTGTGCAAACTCTAATACAGTCGGGAAACGCTGCTTGGGATCCTTCTCCAGAGCACGGTGGACAACAGAGACAATAGCAGGGCTTAAATTCGGCATGCGCTCCTGCAAAGAAGGAAGAGGTACCGTAATATGCTGAACTGCTATTTCAATGGGAGTCGAACCATCAAAAGGACGCTCACCACAGAGCCACTCATAGACCATTACCGCCAGAGAATACTGATCACTTGCCGGACGTGGCTTGCCTTGCAGTTGCTCAGGAGCCATATAGTGGACGGTTCCAGCATTATCCAACGTCTTGAGAGAGGCAGTACTATGCGCAACCGTCACCAAACTGAAGTCACTCAACAGGATCTCGTTGTGGGCTCCCAGCAGAATATTCTCAGGCTTCACATCACGATGAATCAGCCGGTGGTTGTGTGCATACTGAAGAGCAGAAGCGATCTGCTGCACATACAACAGAATCAACTGGGGTCGTAGTCGCTGCCCCTCGGGATAACGGTGGCGCAACGAGCCATGACGTGCGTACTCCATCACCAGAAAAGGAGTATTCGAAGATGCATCGACACCAAAATCAAACACACTCACAATGTGAGGATGATGCAGATGAGCGATCGCCTGAGCTTCCTGCAAAAATTGCTGTAACGTATCCTGGTTTACCGCAGCATGCAAGATTTTAATTGCAGCAAACGTCTTAAGATACAGGTGCTCGCCCAGGTAAACATCCGCAAAATGACCCTGTCCAACCAGGCGGACAAGGCGATAATTCCCCATCTGCTGATCAATACGATCCATACAATCCCCAAATCGATCCAGCAAGTGACAACGGCACACGAGCCAGGACAATCGTCAATAATCAAAATGCCGCACTGACGCGGCCAGCATAGTTCGTGGAGCTTAGACGATTGAAAGGCATCCCCCGCTGCGCAACCCCATCTCCCCAGCGATCCCAGTCAGCGTACACACAAGAGCGTCGTGCAATAGACAGCATAAGACAAGATACTGAAAAGCAATAAAAGCGTGCTGTAGCTCAATTGTAAGCTACTTTCTAGCAAGACGTCAAATATAGGATATGTTACGCCTCGCTATGCTTATTGTCCTCCAGGCAAGTCGATAGTGCGCAGACAAAGAGACAAAGAAACAAAGGAACAGAGAGAACAAAAAGAAGCAGATAAAGACCCACGTACAGATGATCTCTAGCTATAATGGGGAGAGTAAACAGACCAACTGTCACGCCTTCTCGTTGGTATCACCATCGGCATCAATGATAGTGGGTATAGTGGGTGCATCGAGCAAAGATGGTTGCTGATGCTCAACGCGGCGCTGCTTCTGCTTGCTACTTTTGGCATTCTCCAGATAGTTTTGCGGACTCACCACCGACATCCCGAGTTGATTTTCAATGTCATGTCGTGCACGCCCGGCAACAGCCCCGCCATCACGCGCATCGCCTTGTAAGGAAGGCAAACCCTGACTATCGCGATCTCGATGTAACTCAGTTGTTGTCACCTCACCCAGCATCGTCAACACCAGTTCCATCGGTGTCATATGGTCACGCAGATTCTCCTTCTTGAGACTTTTGAGCTTCTTATGGCCCTGCGTACCAATACCGAATGTCCCCTTCGTAATTGTATTGGTCAATACGCCATAATCCTTCTTACTCGCACCACGATCGTCCCACTCCTGCGTCAACTCATTACGCACCAGAATCGACTGAATACGTTTCTCGATCCACTCCTCAGAATAGCCCTTGAGGCGGTATTTTTGACGTTCAGACTCGATATCGATCTGTGTATGCTCGATCGTCTGTAAACGTTGCTCACCAGACTGCGCCAGCCAGAGCTTAAACTGCTCCACAGTCTCCGTCGTAGAAGGGATCGACTGCATAATACGGAAGAGAGCCTCACGATCCGCAGCATCGGTAAAACGCAACTTGCCATCAGAAGAAGGCATCTTCAACTGTACGCAACGCGCGTACACTTCAGCGAAACCCTCACCAGAGACACGGCGCTTCAGGTCGCTCCAGTAGCGGCGCGCATTATCGCTATGTGTAAGATACGCAACAACATCCACCACTGAATAGAACCACTGTTCCTGATGCCATACCTTACGAAT
This sequence comes from Ktedonobacteria bacterium brp13, assembly GCA_015099395.1. Lineage (GTDB taxonomy): Bacteria > Chloroflexota > Ktedonobacteria > Ktedonobacterales > Ktedonobacteraceae > Dictyobacter. Next base: position 804,626 of record AP024096.1, read on the forward strand.
ATCGTTCGCCCCGGGGAGTACTAGATCATCTCTATATTGGTCCTCAGCTGCCATAGAACTCGTCCTCTCTTACAATACAGCTTATAAATGAAAGAAAGAAATAACGTTGCATCAAACTTCTTATTTTACTGTACCACATCATCCCCACAAATACACTACGAAGTAGATCAAAGCATTACAGAAAAGAGAGACTACAAGGAGAGCTACGCACTAACGCAAGGCCAGAATATCAGCCGACAATGATTTACGCAACAAAACCTTCGCACGATTGAAGTAGGTCTTCGCAGTCTGCTCAGGCATATTTAAAATACGCCCGATATCCGAGAAACGAAGATTTGAGGTATAACGCAGAGTCACCACAGCCCGAAATTTAATCGGGAGCGTATAGATGGCCTCCTGAAGCGCCTTCTGAAGATCATGATGTGCGATCATATCTTCAATCGAGAGGGCATCATCCGGGATTGCATCGAGCAGAGACAGATCGTCATCATCGCCCTCGGTCTCAATCTGGGAGAACGGCACAATATGTTTGCGACGCTGTCGCAAAGCATCGATACAACAATTATGGGCGACCTGAAAAAGCCAGGGCTTAAATGGTTTATTCGCGTGTAAAGACGGCAAAGAAGTATAAAAGCGTAGAAACACCTCTTGCAGCAAATCGCTACTCTCTTCAGAGTCACCCATCAAACGATAAATAAAGTTGAAGAGGGGCACTTGATAGCGACGAACCAACAACTCAAAAGCCTGCTTATCTCCAGAAGTAGCTTGCTGTGCCAGGGCAGCATCTGGCAGATCTTTCGCATGAACGTCACGACAGTGCTCTTGCTGTGTTTGCATACCACTGGACCCTTCTGTCATAAAACGAGCATAAATAGTTCTCAATTTTTTTATCTATGTTTAGGGTACCACCTTTTTAACCCATTTTCCATAAAAATTTCCAGGGAAATCGCAAGAGAATAAAGCTGTAAGCAAATGTTAAGGAAGACCACGAAAGCTTAAAAATTTCTAAACCACCGTCACATTTTCCTCCAACTCCGCTTACAGCCTGTATGTTATGTGATACTATAAATACGGGAGCAGATAGAAGAACAAGGCTCTCCCCTACCAATCTTGGGATAGCACAGCATACGCAGCAAGCGACTCGCTCACCCCCTACCCAAATGCAAACAGCAACAGCTACCATCGAAATAAGAACTGCGCATAGCGCTTTTCAGGAGAGAACAAATCTATGACAACAAACTTTCATCGTGCATATCCCCCTCAAACTGTCCCCTCATATCCAGCGCTCTGGCTACTCTTCCATGGAAATAAACTCATCTTGCAAACAGAAGACTCCAGGGATATAACAGAGGCTGAGAAGCAAGCTAATAAAGAGACCCTCAGCATCCCACTGGGAGACGCAACATTGCTAACAGAGATAGAGCATGAAGAGATCCTATATCTAGGGCTCCTGGGAGACATACCTTGCGTAACCACGAACCTCAAAGATGAGACCCGGTTACCTGCAAATTGGAGAGCAGTAGGGCTACGTGAACTCTACCATCACCTACCAGAGATAGAGTTTGAGCTAGCTGGCTACGCACATCAGATCACCAATTGGCAGCACAGCAACCGTTATTGCCCGGTCTGTACAACGCCACTCCTATCTATAGCAGGTCACTGGGGGCACACATGTCCCAATAACCACTATACAGGCTATCCACCTGTTATACCGGCTATGATCGTCCTCGTACATGATAACGATCGCGTTCTCCTGGCGCACAAACCTGGCTGGGGAAAACGGTATGGTTTATTTGCAGGCTTTGTCGAGCCAAGCGAATCGATGGAAGAGTGTGTAAGACGAGAGCTCAGAGAAGAGGCTGGCATCGAAGTCACAGATATCCACTATTTCACCAGCCAGGCGTGGCCCTTCCCAGACCAGCTCATGATCGGCTTCACCGCACGTTACGCCGGAGGAGAGCCAGAACCCCAGGATGGCGAACTAGATGACATCGCCTGGTTTAACCTGGCGAAACTACCTGACGAGCTACCACCACCCTTCAGTCTGGCCTATATACTCATTAATGACTGGCTCACTAAACAGACAGCGCAAGCTGCGCTAAAAGAAAAGGGATAGCAGAGAAAAGAGCGCGCGGATTGAGAAAAATAGGACAGTCGTCCCTACATTATTGACAGGCCCAATCTGCACAGCTTACAATCCCATTAATGATCCCTTAATGCGTAAAAAAGGATGCAGCCAGCCAAAAAACTCCAGCATTACATGCATAAGACAGCGCGAAGGCGGAGAAGCGGGGACATCCATTAACGGAATCTGGTACTGAATGAACGATCGCCGCTATCTCAAGTCGAAGATTGACAGATATCATTTGCGATCCCTCCTCGGGAAGAGTGACATGTCCGAAGTATTTATGGCAGATGATGAAGAGAGTCAAAAGCGCGTCGCAGTGAAGCTACTTTATGGAAGCCGCCGGGGAGAAGAAGCACAACAATTTCTCACAAAAACAGCAGCCATAGCAGAACTACACCATCCTCATATCATGCCGATTCTAGATTATGGCATTGAGGATGAAGCAGCATTTATTGTCATGGAATACACCCCATATGGAGATCTCCGCCAACGTCACCCTAAAGGAGCGCAACTTGACCTGATAACAATCATTGAATATGTGCAGCAAATAAGCAAAGCGCTACAGTATATTCATGAAAAAGGCTATGTACATCGAGACGTCAAGCCGCATAACCTGTTAATAGGCGAGCATAATGAGCTTCTGCTCAGTGACTTTGGCACCTCCATCCTCTCGCATAGTCTCAACCCTTTACACAGCACAAAACGCGAATTTGAAGGGACAGCACCTTACGCCGCTCCCGAGCAACTACGAGGAAAATCGAGAAGGAGCAGCGACCAGTACGCGCTAGGGATCATGGTCTATGAATGGATAACAGGAGATTGGCCCTTTAACGGCTCATTCTATGAGATTACTCATCAGCACCTCTTTGTCGCGCCACCCCCTTTGCAAAAGCGTGGCATCTCCTATCCACAGAACATCGAGCAGGTCTTGATGCGTGCACTAGAGAAAGAACCAACGCAGCGCTTCCCATCAATCAAGCGTTTTGCAGAAGAATTGGAATGGTCCTATAAGATCGCCCAGGCACGTGGGCAACTCCCCTCACCAGCAGAAAACAAACAGTCGGCATCAGTACAAGACCAACCATTACAAAAAGCACAGCGAGCACAACCGCTACGCCAGCAGTTCCGCTCGCCGCTTCCATTTCATCAAGCAAACAAGCAAAATAATTGATAACCAGACTTATTCAAGGGAGAACAGCAGCAAGCTTCCTACTTTAGTACCAGGAGCAACAAGTGCAAGACAAAGACAAAAAAGATCCAGGCCACATCAACGACTAAGATATGGACTGGATCTTTTTCCTATTGATCCTGCACTCAAGAAAGCATAGACAAGGCATCAAGATGCAGGACAGAAAACGTAATAGAGATTGCGTCTTCTGGAGCTTACGCCTTCTGGCTAGAGAGAATGCGGGTCAGCTTTGTGCCGCAGACAGTGCAGGTACCCTGCAATGCGGGCTTACCATTCCTCATAGTAATCTGATGGGCATCGTTCATATCCCGCTTTTCTTTGCATTTTACACAATATGCTACATCTGCCATAGTGCCTTTATCTCCTAACTTATGTATGTTGATGTCCAGGTTAAGCATGTACCCATTTTTAGAAGAGGCGGACTTGCGCTTCTTCTGTTGTAACGGATTACAATCATCATAGGACTCAGCACAAACTGAGCAACCCATGAAACTACCCTGGATATGCCAATATCCAAGTTTTAGCCAACCATCATCGAGAAACAGATCATCCCAGCGCCCCTGGTAATGGAGCATCAGCTCTGCTCCAAAACTGATTTCAGTCGCACTAGATATGAGTATACACCTGAACAACAGATTTTCAACAAGCGCCCTGTTATTTCGACCAATAGTACCGTTAAACAGGGTATGTTTGCCAATAGTCGCATCATATTTCTGCAATGGCGGCCGCGCAAATGGCCGGAAATTGAGGCTAGAATGCACCCGAATAGACAGAGAGACCACCATCAATAGTGAACGTTGAACCCGTGACATAGCCAGCGACCTCGGAAGCGAGGTAGAGGGCCAGGTGCGCAATCTCGTCTGGCTGTCCCATACGATGCAGGGGAATCTCATTGAGTAAAGCCGCCATCTTTGTAGGATCTGCCTTGACATCAGCATCTATTGGGGTATCGACAGCACCAGGAGCGATATTATTGATAGTGATACCATGTGGAGCTAATTCGATACTGACAGTACGGGTCATCATGCGCAAACCGCCCTTTGCACAACAATAGGGAACATTCTGTGGCATCGTCAGATCCTCATGGACAGAGGAAATATTCACGATACGACCGGGAGACTTATGCGCGACCATGGCTTTTGCAGCCGCCTGGGCACAGAAGAAGGCCCCTTTCAGATCGAGAGCTACTACACGATCAAACTGCTCCTCTGTGACCTCCAGAAAAGGCGCATGGATCTCTATGCCAGCATTATTCACCATAATATCCAGACGACCAAACTCCGCAACCGTCTTCTCTACCAGGCCTACTGCCTGATCATACTGCGAGACATCAGCCTGCAAGACCAGACAACGTCCCTGCTTCTGCTCAATCAGCTGCTGAACCTCTGCAGCCTTCTGCTGTGAATGAGCATAATTCACAACCACCGTCGCGCCCTCAGCAGCATAGAGCAGCGCTATAGCGCGACCAATACCACTATCGGAGCCGGTAACGAGCGCCACCTTATTATCTAACTGTCCCATAGTAATGACTATCCCTTTCTTCATACGATGCTTATTCATCTATATATCAATATACACTCTCCAGTACAGACACGTAGAAAGGACGTGAAAAGGACGCAAATTTGGATCAACACTTTTTTAAGCATTCAGGTAGCCACTTCACAAGGGTCGGGTAATATGCTACCCTGATTAAAAAGCTCTTGTTTTTTTGCTTTGAAATATCAACAAGCATCACCTCATTATCCATCCCCATAAGGGTGTATGCTTGGACAATCCTGAACTCAACGTATAAACCACCTTAGGCTACACAAAACAGGATACTAAATTGAAGGGATGCTTTGATGGAAAAACATCAGCAACAGGAACTCGACCTTCGTCCCGAAGGGAACGCAGCAACATCGATCCCAGAGACCGAAGAGATAGAGAGCGATAATGAAGTCTCGGCCTTGATGGATGATGCCATAGCGAGCGTCACGAGTTTTATGTCGGAAGACGAAGTAGCTACCTACATAGCTAGCATATTCAATGATGGTATCCCTGATGGGGGTATCGAAATTGAAACCGAGCATACACTCTTTGAGAATGTGACGCCTTCAGTCTATGAGACGATCAAGGTCACCAACTATCGACCAGATCAGGCAGTACGTGAAGCCTCCCTCGCCCAGAAAAACATGTGGAAACCGGGCGATGGCGAGATCTCTTACCTGGCATCGAATACGCTAGAAGTGTACCTGGGCACCCCACAACGCCCACTAGAGGTCCCCCAGGCACTCAAGCAGATTCGTCAACTTAGCGAGAGTACAGTACTCACCGCTCGTATCGTTCTGGGGCTATGGAATATCCGTCGTCGGGACAACAGGGTCTCATTGAATGGTGGTGTCGCGATCCTGCTTGAAGAGATCCTCCAATGGCAAGGAGTGCAGAAACATAGCCGTGTTGCACATCCTGGCACCAACAAGCGCTATACCGATGGCTATCGTACAGAACAGAAGCAGCGGGTACTGCAAGACCTTGAGTTGCTCACCTCCTGTAACGTACGAGGCAACTGTACCATCATGGTCAAAGGGAAATCGGCCTCGATCCAGATAGATGGACCTTATATCAACTACTCAGTGATGAGTCGCAAGACCCAGTTCAACGAACGTATCATCATTGGCTTCTTGCTCTCACCAGGAGACTGGATCAGTACCTACGAACGGCACCAGAACTACTACCTGGCCGAAGTAGATAGCCAGATCTTTAAACTCAACCCGCAGAACGATCGCTATGCATTACGCCTGGCACTTTACCTGACAGAACGCTGGCGCGAGCAGGCCAAGACCGGCAACTTTAGCGCACCAATTGCCATGTACGAACTCCTGGCCGCTAGCATGATTGAGGTTGATGAGCGTCATATGACAGCACGCTTCGTTCCACGTATCGAAGCAGCGCTAGAAAAGCTAGAAGAGATGGGGATTATCGGCAAGCAGGTCTGCCTGACCGAAGTTGACAGAAACCAGACCCGTTGGAGCAAAGATTGGTTGGGCTCGCGCTGGGAGATTCTGCCCCCACTGCAATTGATACAGGAATATCAGACAATCAATAGCAACTCGCGTAAACGCATGCGTAAAACACGTACGCAGGAGCGCGAACAGGCCCAATAAAACGCAACCCCACCAGGGTACGGCGCATTCGGCATTCAACCCGCAGAGAACAGACCGGGTACTGCATGAAGAATGCAGGTGCGCCCCCCTGGAACGCCACAGATAAAAGCAGTATCCATACGATCCCCACCAGGGTTCGGTGCATTCTCTGAGTCTTCTAGCAAAAATGACTATACGATTATTGTTTAACACAGCTCGTCAACATATGCCCAATACCCCACCGGGGTTCGGCGCAATTTTAACTACCTCGATTTTTGAGCTCCCACTCCCATCAGTCCTATCCAAAAATAGCACCCATATGCTGAGCTACCTCGCTGATTTCTCCCAGCTTTCTCACCAATATTCCCCCATTAGCTGTCTTGCAAACGATACGACAGCATTGAATATAGAGTTATCTAGATCTTGTAGCACTACCCCCACCGGGGTTCGGCGCATTTCCTCACACAAGATGTCTTAAGAATCTTACCATGGTCATGTACGAGTCAAGTCTCCATCACAGTATTAACCCCACCGAGGTTCGGTGCATTCTTCCTGACCAGCAGGATACATTACCCCACCGAGGTTCGGTGCATTCTTCCTGACCAGCAGGATACATTACCCCACCAGGGTTCGGTGCATTCTTCCTGACCAGCAGGATACATTACCCCACCAGGGTTCGGTGCATTCTTGAATACTCTATAAGTGCATTACCCCACCAGGGTTTGGCGCATTTTATTTTTACTTAATACAAGGCTACCCCACCGGGGTCCAGTGTATTTTAAAGGTGGAGAGTGCCCCAAAAAAAGCCCCCTACACGCTCAAAATAGAAAAACCACCTGCTATACAAATAAATAGCAGTAGCACAATGCTTCGCAAAAATAATGAATAGAGAACAACCCCACCAGGGTTTGGCGCATTCCTGCAAAATGGCCTAGTAGAAGCCCTGAAGCATATTTTTACTGCGCAATAGCAAGAGAACTAAAAAGTATGCCCTCGCATATATAGGTACATATTTATAAGCATCATAGCGTCTGAGCGATTGCTCCACATTAACGCAGGAAAATGAAACAAAAAATATGGTCAGGCGACTACTCCTAAATACTCATATACAAGACCCCATCACAGTTCAAGGCATTTTCAAGGAGAGATAGATCCATTACCCCACCAGGGTTCGGTGCATTCTTACAGAGTCAGCAGAACTATTATCCATCGGATTTTGGCACATTAGTTTAGAATTATTTCACTGAAAACCCCACCAGGGTTCGGTGCATTCTTTAAAGATACAAAGTAGCATTACCCCACCAGGGTTCGGTGCATTCTTTAAAGATACAAAGTAGCATTACCCCACCAGGGTTCGGTGCATTCTTTAAAGATACAAAGTAGCATTACCCCACCAGAGTTCGGTGCATTCTATAAAGATACAAAGTAGCATTACCCCACCAGGGTTCGGTGCATTCTTTAAAGATACAAAGTAGCATTACCCCACCAGGGTTCGGTGCATTCTTTAAAGATACAAAGTAGCATTACCCCACCAGGGTTCGGTGCATTCTTTAAAGATACAAAGTAGCATTACCCCACCAGGGTTCGGTGCATTCTTTAAAGATACAAAGTAGCATTACCCCACCAGGGTTCGGTGCATTCTAAAAGATGCTTATCGAAAAGAATCCCCACCAGGGTATGGCGCAATTTCAACTTTTTATGCTATCTAATCGATTGCTACGTGCAACAAATTGTGTAACAAATCTCTTATGTAACCAGGTCAAAAGTCGATTCGCTCAACACCATTAAGCAAGTAATCAGCTACAAAATGAAACAAAATTGAGCTCAATAAAACAATATAAAGCACTAAGATAGATAAAACCAAGGGAGCAAGTACACCCAAGATCGAATAGTTAACCAATAGTACTGTAGCCAAAGTGCGTTATCCCCACCAGGGTTAGGAGAAAACCCCACCAGGGTTAGGAGAAAACCCCACCATTGTTAGGTGCATATTTGAGCTTAATATCTCTAGACTAAAAGGTCATAAATAGTTAAATAGAGGCTAGAAAAAATAAAATGGTCGGGGTACTATGTACATCACGACTAGACGTATACGTGCGTCACTCTATACACAATAAATTGACAATTCCTTTTGGTACGCAAGAGAACGGCAAAGAGCCAGCAAATCCAACCAAATATATCTGTATAAACCAGTAATAACAAACTTTTAATGAAATGTTGATAGGGATTATGAGTGGGGATGGAATGGAAGAAAGAGCAAAACCAGGTGGTACTCAGAACGAAACAGCAAATGTATTCGCACAAAATTTGTTCCATGAAGAGGCGGAGTTGTATATGCGGCAAGATATCATAGGCGAGCAGAGACTGCTGGAAGAAGTGGGCTGCACAAAAAAATCGATAGAGAGCAAGAGCAAAGCATATGAGTGCGTAGATCCCTATACCCTGGCTGTTATCGAAAAGATATTTCCTGCGCCCTCACATGGACTCGACTTCCTTGCACGCCTCCTACGCAATGCACAGGTTGTCCAGACCGTCCTACCAGGCCTGGAAGAATCCGGGAGCCTGGTAGCTGTGATCAGTACGCGCACTATTCGTCTGCTAGCAAACTCAATCCATATGGCCTATGATACCACCCATAAATATGTCGCCACCTTTTGCGCACTTGGTCTGCTCTACCGCTCCAAACAGAATCAACAACGCAGCTTCGTCTTTCCATTGCAACGGTACAATCCACCATCCTCCCTACAAGCACTAGACCGCCTGATCTCCCAGAGTCGTCCAAAGGTCCAGCAGTTTGCTAGAGGGGTCAAGAAACGCTTCCTGGAGCTAAATCCAGGGCTTATACGCTCAGAGGTGTTAGAGCGTCCCACAACAGACGTAGCACGTGATAATCGATGGCTCAAGACGATTTTCGCACCGATGCTAGATATCATGCTAGCAGAAGGGATTGAACGCACACAAGGACAGCGTATCGTAGCGCGTGTAGTCAACGAAGTTCTTGGTAAGGTTACGCTCCCGCTCCAGAGAGTAGGAGAGACAGCATCTGATACCAACAGTGATAGCTATATAACTGGAAAGTCTACCCTTTCACAGCAAAAAGGTAGACTTTCAACCAGTGACGCTACAACAGATCAAAAAGCTGTTTTAAAAGCTGAGCTTATACGACTCAAAAAGCGCCGTCAGGAGTCTACCAGACAGGCTACAGAGGCAGTGGTTGTTGAAAAAGTCTACCCTTTTCAACAAAAAGTATCTGCAAAGGTAGACTCAAACACCGAGATACAGTTATCACGGCAGGAACACATACCTGAACAGAGGCAAATAGTAGACTCAATGCCCCTGGAGGCTACAGAGTCTACTTATGCAGTAGATCCCATGCATGATCTACTCGCCCTGTACTACAACCTGCTGGATGATGAAAGAATAGACTGGTCACACTTCAGAGTACCTAAAGCATTCCTCGAAGAGCTCTATGGTCTTCTATACGGGTATACTCTCTCAGCAGATAGTCTACCCCATAGAAGACCGCAACCATCCTGGATGGACGCTGAGATTCACGCAGTAAGACAGCTGACAGAAAAGTATCAGTATGATTTCGACACAATCTACCAGGCACTGCTCTACTACACCTACCGCACAGACGAAGATCCACTAGAAGAGAAGACTGAGTCTACCCTCCCCCAGGAAAAGGTAGACCCAAATCCACAGTCTACCCGAGCGGAGGTAGACCCGAAAAACAAAAAGAAGAAGGAAAAGAAGACTTTTTTCTCACAGAAACCGGCCGCTATGAGCGAGAATGAGTACAAGCAGACCTTGCTTGTGAAGCTCGATTTTACCCCCGAAGACATAGAGTCGCCAATGTGTCTGAAGCTTCTTGCCAGAAGCCTTGAGGACCTTGAAGAGCTCGTGGAAAACTATCAGCGAACAGCAAGCTATTGGAAAGATTTAGACGAGCAAACGTTAGCTGAGAAAAAAGCAGAATTACTGGTACCAGACGAGGTAGACTCAAAATTGCACAGTGAAGAATTCAACGACCTATTACGTAAACGTAATATTAAATTATTATTTAATAATATTATTAATAACATTACGTTACGTAAGGACCTTAAAGTATTTCTAGCTGAAGTATTTGATCGCAAGCACGTAAAAATTGCGGATGATTGGTTTAAAGTTGTTGATGAATGTGATGCAGAACAATTATGTGCTGGTTTCATCGACACAGTCATCTTGCTACACTCCCCCACCAGCAAGCCAATTGAAAAGCCTGGTGGTTTCTTCAACAGTCGTTGTCGAACAATTAGAGATACCGGTCTTCCTGAGGATAGCTCCAAACGTATGGCTCGTTTTGCTGAGCTTACTTACTCCGAACTCGTTGTGGAGTTACTGAAGATCTGTGAACAACGCAAAGCATAGTGCTTCCTTGTTTTCCTTCACCCTCCAATTGTGTAGCACTGCTATGCTCGTCATTATCGTGTGTATATCCATTCCGATTTTCCGCATGCTTGCCATATGCAAACATGTAAAAGGATTGCCTACTGACATCTTAAAGGCTAAAATCTCTGAGAGCCGCGAGAAATGGCCTGGGAATAATCCAACAATTGGGTTATAGGTAAGGTGGAGGTATAAGCCATTTCTCGCGGCTCTCAAGAAGATATAGGCTAATTGCAACGATAATGGATAGGTTTGATTTTTCACATAACACAATTTTGCATGAACGTGTGGCGCAACAATCTAACAGTAATGATGTTATAGCATTGCTGTCAGATGCATCCCAGAAGCATCTGTTTTGTAGATACTTTATTATTGCTGATGCATAGATGTTTTAGTATCTACGTAGATGTTTACGTGTACGTATACGTGTACGTAAACATCTACGTAGACGTACACGTATACGTACGTTGTATTGCGCTTAAAATAGCAAAAAAAGCGTTTAAACCTCTTCGATTCCCTTCTAAAAACAGGAAAAAATGTGTTACAATGCAAGAGTATAGGCGTCTCTATAAGTGAAGACATAACGTATACGTGTACGTATACGTTATTTGCTAGCTATATTGCGATCCAGTGGAAACGAAAAACTTGAAATCTGTTCCTTATAATATATATTCCTTTGCTTGCCTACTTGTTTGCCTGGATAGCGAGTAGTTTGCTCGGTTGTAAGATGGTAGATTTTGGTGAAAATAGCTCAGATCTCTGAGCTCGAAGTGTTCCTTATATAGAGAGCATATTCGACTCTATCTCACAGAGTGCATTGTAGTATAGAAAGAGGAAGCAAAATCCTTCACACTGCAGTTAGAATTATTGCACTTTTCTTGAACATCAAAGGCACGCAGTGCTCAGTAGAGGAAGACTGATGCAACGTAGAAATCTTTAGAGCGCACCGGAGCACTGGCTGATACTCTACCTGGTTCGCATACATTTTTAACATATATAAAGAACGCATTTGTAACAATGCATATATACATTACAGTTTTGGAAGGGGAGAAGCGTGACAAGAATTTTCGCTTTGTGCAATAACAAAGGAGGCGTGACAAAGACCACCACAACAGTGAACCTGGGTTATGGTCTGGCTCGCGCAGGTAAACGTGTATTGGTTATTGATACCGATGCCCAGAGTAATAGCACCTATAGCTTACTTGGAACCCTGGATCAAGAGGTAACGCTCTTCGATGTCCTGATCAATGGTGCGAGGATATCCGATGCGATCATGCCATCAAGCCAGAATGGTTTGTATCTTGTACCTAGTTCGATCAACCTGAGCGCTGCCGATCTCCTGATGGCCTCCGCCGCTGGTCGTGAGTTGAAATTAACGCGGGCCTTAAAACAGGTCAGTGATTTCGACTATGTACTCATTGATACTCCGCCTAATCTTGGTGTCTTGACTGTCAATGCCTTCATGGCCTGCACCGATGTCATTATCCCAATCGCACTCACCACGTATGCCCTGATTGGAATTAGCATTCTCGAGACAACAATGCAAGAGCTGCGCGAAAATCTGGATGTGCCATTGCCTATCTTCGGTGTAGTGGCCAATCTGGATGACCATACGCGGCTGAGCACTGACGTCTTGAGCGCAGTACGAGAACACTTTGGCGAGCTCTTATTCGATTCCGTCATCCCTCGTAATATTAAAGTTGAAGAGGCGCACAACCAGATCGCCTGCCTCTTTGATTATGCCCCAACCAGTACTGGCGCTGTTGCATACAATAAACTGGTAAAGGAGGTAATTGAGCGTGCCGAAGGACACTAAGAAGTTTATTAATCCCTTGCTTCGTTCAAGCCAGGATAGTGCACCCAGCGTGCCCAGTACACCTGGCACGCCTGGCACTCCTACTCTGTCCAAACCTGAGTCGGTGGTCACTGCCGTGTCCCCTGCACAACGCACAACTGATGAGGAGACACAGCAGTCTCCTTCATCAGAGAGCGATATTTCTAGCAGCCAGGAACTCAGTCAGACAGATAGTAGAACCGGGCCGAAACTGTCTTCTATCAATGAACCATCGGCAATATCCGCACCTTCTACATTGCCTGTAGAACCTGTAGAACCTGTGGCGTTTGTAGCAGCTACTGATCCTCTAGCACCGTCGCCGGTTGCACCTTCACGTACAGAAGTGTTGCCTCCGACTAAGGATGCGACGACAAAGAGAACGCGTACCTCTGCTCCCTCTTCACGTCCAGGACGTGAAGAGAAGATAGACGAGCCTGTAGAAACGAGTAGCTTCACTCACGACGACGTACCCGCTGCATACTCATCTGCTACTGCAGCATCTGTACGTCAGGAGAATACTGCGAATAAAGGGACTGGTACAAGAGAGTCTTTCACTGAAGTCAGCCGACAGAAGGAGACAACCATGCCCAGACAGACGAGACAGATAGCAAAAGAGGCGGCTGCACCAATAGAGACTGTACTGATGCGTTCGATTGACCAGAACGAAGAGGATGAGCCAAAGGCTGCTCCACGTCGACGTCGTGGAGCTCCGCCATTTGAAGCTACCCATGAGCGTATCACGCTCTGGATCGACAAACAGCTTAAGCAGGACTTTGAAGATCTGGCCTATGATCGTAATCTTTCAAAGACCAGGCTACTAGACGAAGCTATGGCTGAGCTTCTGAAAAAATATGGTATTCGTTAGCGACTCTCCGAGCCGCGCTTAAACAACGCTTTAGCCAGCAAGTAGTATGAGCACTGTATGGCACTGATATCAAGTTGTCCTTATCTATCGTTGTTCGCTCAACTGTGAGCCTTTCAATAACCCTCCTCTTCTATTCACTCTGAAAGAGATACAGGGAGAGCTAACTATAATATATAGTACACTCTCCCTATCTTACCTTTTCATCAGCTTATCCTTAAGTAAGGATATACATACGTGTGTCAGCTATGAAGACCTGGCATACGTATGTAAGAATGTCCTATCTGGCCTGTTATTAGCACGATACTGTACAGACGTAATTCTCAGTGTCGTGCTATCTTCTTTTGAAGAGAGCATAAATGCTCCGAGTTATGGTTCGGTACTTCTGTAATAAAAAGTTATCCGAAGAAATTTATTTTTGATAACACGTACACGTACACGTACACGTACACGTACACGTACACGTACACGTACACGTACACGTACACGTACACGTACACGTACACGTACACGTACACGTACACGTACACGTACACGTACACGTACACGTACACGTACACGTACACGTACACGTACACGTACACGTACACGTACACGTACACGTACACGTACACGTACGTACACGTACACGTACACGTACACGTACACGTACACGTACACGTACACGTACACGTACACGTACACGTACACGTACACGTACACGTACACGTACACGTACACGTACACGTACACGTACACGTACACGTACACGTACACGTACACGTACACGTACACGTACACGTACACGTACACGTACACGTACACGTACACGTACACGTACACGTACACGTACACGTACACGTACACGTACACGTACACGTACACGTACACGTACACGTACACGTACACGTACACGTACACGTACACGTACACGTACACGTACACGTACACGTACACGTACACGTACACGTACACGTACACGTACACGTACACGTACACGTACACGTACACGTACACGTACACGTACACGTACACGTACACGTACACGTACACGTACACGTAATATTCCTATAGACATGATAGCGACGTGTATTGCTAGTTATATTACTAGAAATGTGGTCAGTGGAGATTTTTTAGACAAGAGCCGTATTTTGGCTTGATTTTTGGTGATTTTGACCGTGCTTAAATCTCTGAGAGCTACGAGAATGGCTCTGTCTGAATGTCGTCTTGTGTCGGTCTTAGAGGTCTCTTAAAGCCATCTCTTGTAGCTCTCATTTGCATCTTGTACTACAAAAATAACGTATACGTGTACGTACACGTATACGTTATTTTTGTAGTTGAAACGAGAAATACACAGGATATTGCTGTTGTAATGGTGGTCAAGATGAGTAAAAGTTGCGTTCTTTTTGTGCTACTTATTCATCTGACATTGCTATTGTTACAGTGTTACTGTTAAGAATCTTGAGCATTTCAGGTTCTCCTGGAGTTTTTTTGACCTTTAATAATCCTCTTTTTGGTGGCTGCGAAATCTGCCAGCGCCTTATTCAGTGTCTTATGATGAAAATTAGCGCGAGCAAGACTTGAAATGTGCCAACTTTCTTCGGTATAATATCGTTTGATAATCAAAATATTTGAATGTAAGGAGAGTGTGCAGCATGAGTACTGAACGTCTGGCAGAGCAACTCATTACGTTCTCGCGCATGTTGCGTCCTTTGCAACATGCCGAGATGACGCCGCAACAGTATTGGTTACTTCGTCACTTACGCTGTAGTGGGTCTCAGACTACGGGTGATCTGGCGAATGCGTTGGGTATTACGACTGGATCTGCGACGGTGGCGTGTAAGCGTCTGGAAAAGGGAGGGCTGCTGACGCGTGAACGGCAGGCTGAAGATGAACGTGTGGTGCTGGTTACTCTCACCAAGCAGGGGAGTACACTGATTGATGAGACACGTGAACGCAGACAAGAAGGTCTGACTCATATTTTGGCTGTGCTGGATGAAGATGAGCAAGGGACGCTTTCATCGCTTATTCAGCGCCTGGTAGATGCCGCTGAGGCACAAGAATTTGGAGTAAAGAAAAAACATGACCGCCATCATTGAAGTAAATGATCTCGTCAAAAAATATGGTGAGCATCTGGCCGTCAATGATATCAGCTTTACCGTTGAGCGTGGGGAAGTCTTTGGATTGTTAGGTCCGAATGGGGCTGGGAAGAGTACGACAATCAAGATGCTGACAACACTGCTCACGCCAACTGCTGGTGTTGCAAGTGTGAATGGTTTTGATATTGTGCGTCAGACAAATCAGGTGCGGCATAGTATCGGTTATGTTCCGCAGGCCCTTTCGGCGGATGGGAATCTCACCGGATATGAGAACTTGCTCATCTTCGCCAAGCTCTATGATCTGCCGCGTGATATACGTAAACCGCGCATCGCAGAGGTGCTGGAATATGTGGGTTTATCTGAGGCTGGTAAGCAACTGGTGCGCAATTATTCTGGTGGTATGATCCGCCGTCTGGAGGTCGCACAGGCTTTATTACATCAGCCACGTGTTCTTTTTCTTGATGAGCCGACCGTTGGACTTGATCCTATTGCGCGACAGGCTATCTGGGACCATTTGATGCAATTGCGTACCGAGTCGGATATGACTATCCTTCTGACTACTCATTCGATGGAGGAAGCTGATAGTCTCTGTACACGGATCGGGATTATGCACAGAGGGAAGATCGTCGCTATGGGTACGCCCGACGAACTTAAGAAGATAGTTGGTGGATCTGCTACAGGTACCACAACTCTCAACGATGTTTTTGTTTACTATGCAGGCGATGCCCTGGAGTCTTCGGGAGGGAGCTATCGTGAAACTTCAAGAACAAGACGTGCCGCGCGACGACTCGGCTAATAGTATCTATGCTGCTCATCCGACCGGTCAATATGCGCCGTCTTTTATCAATGGTATTGTGGAGTTCTTCAGTAAAACATGGACCATTGCGGAATGGGAAGTACGTAAGATACGCCATGATTCAACGGACCTGGTAACGCGTGCTGTACAACCCGCCCTCTGGCTACTCGTCTTTGGTGAGGTCTTTGCCAAATTGCGAGCGATCCCAACCGGCGGCAAGGTTGGATATCTGGATTTTCTTGCCCCTGGTATCCTGGCACAAAGTGTCTTATTTATCTCTATCTTTGCTGGTATTGCGATTATCTGGGAACGTGACCTTGGTGTCATCCATAAGTTTCTTGCCAGTCCAACGCCGCGTCTCTCATTAGTTGTAGGTAAAGCTCTCTCATCTGGTATCCGTGCACTACCACAGGCGATCGTTATCTACCTGCTGGCTCTGATCCTGGGTGTGAAGATGAACTTTAATCCGCTGGCACTGCTGGGTGTATTGATCATCGCGGTGCTAGGAGCAGGTTGTTTTTCTACCTTTTCTCTTATCATTGCCTGTCTGTTAAAGACGCGTGATCGTGTAATGGGTATCGGCCAAGTACTGACAATGCCGTTATTCTTTGCCAGTAACGCCATCTATCCGATTAGCGCGATGCCATCCTGGTTACAAGTTGTAGCGCATCTCAATCCGCTCTCGTATATTGTCGATGCGCTCCGTTCACTCATGATTATGAACGCACCTCCGGGCAACCTGCCGCTGGACTTCGTCGTAATCATCGCCGTTACCATCGTCATGGTTATTATCGGCTCAATCCTTTATCCGCGTATTGTGCAATAAAGGCTAGCAAGCCGAAGAGCATGACAATGTGTGTCATGCTCTCCTCTTATTATCTATATTATCTACTTTGTCTCTATGCTTCATTTGATTTGCCCTGACGGAACTGCCAATCCTTAGAAAAGAGATCAAAGAAGACATCTTTGCGTGGGTGTGCAGCGATAAAATCTTCATTGAGCTTGATACCTAATCCTGGTCCCTGAGGCAGAGGGAAACAGCCATCGGCATTATCAACTTCCGGCATACCGGTTACTACATCTTTAACCCAGGCATCCGCGAAATCGTTGAAGTGTTCCTGGATCTTAAAGTTAGTCGTACAGGCTGCCAGGTGTAACGCCGCCATAGTGCCGACACTTACAAGTTGTGTAATGAATGAGGTTGATGGATATATCATAACACGATCCATGTTTTCATAGTGGTCTGAATCATTTGCCCTCCAGGCTGACGGATGAATTTTTGTAGATTGTATATATGGTAGAGAAAATAAATGCCCAGGTAAAGAAAGCTACATGCCTGAGTATCTTTGACATGCAAGGTACATTTTATAAATGGCGAGTGCATACTATCAATACGAATAAAAGTTTATTCATGCATCAAGAGAAGAAATATGCATTGATTTATGTATATTTTTAGATTAAAGTACCTTTCATAGGAAGAGATTGTAATCTCCCAATGCTAGAAAGGAAATATAACGATGCGAAATACTACTACAGATGCAAGAGAAATCATGCTATCTACAACTGTAAAAGAGCAAATGGCAATGATTGAATTAACGAGTGATGAGATGGATACTGTAACCGGCGGACAGGATGGTAGGTACTCTTTTCACAATGCCGGCTCCTTTGGAGGCAGTGTTGTCAACTTTGGCCTTTATGGCACCTATGGTGGTTATTATGGATTTTTATGTGATAACAACTTCTGGGGACATAACCTTGCTGGCTTCAGCAGTAGCACCGGTCTTTACAACTACTAGTGGCTAGAATTCTAGACAGTAGCATTGTAGAGTTTATACGAGCTCTAATTCTGTCGCGTCAGCTTTGTACATGTATTCGTATGTGTATGGTATATAGCATAGCGCAGGAGGCTCCCGGATATTTATCGGGGGAGCCTCCTCTGTTTGATTTCCTCTTCACGCGCTGTTGTTGGCGATTATGGGGCTGCTTCGTCATACTCAAATGCTCCACTATCGCAACCTTCCCCTTGTGGACGTTGTATAAGTCGTTGATCAGTAGGGGCATCACAGGCAGTGAGTGGGACATGATCAATGGCCGGACTGTTGGGTAACAGGGTATGGATAATAGCGACCTGGTCGCTATAGGGATGCGCTTGCGGGTCAATATGTAGCATATTATCTGCTATATTAGTGAGGTCTGTGCGATGCTTTTGCTTGGGATCAATAAAGACGGTACCGACAGTTGATTGGAACAGATTGTAACCGCCAGTAACGATAACACCTGCAATATCTGGCATTGCACCGGCTTTATTGGCGGCTACAATACTATTCTTGATCTGTACACTGGGTGCTGTTGACGTCATCGTTTTGTGTGTGGGATCATTGACAACATAGAGACCGCCACCATCCGCTTGCGCACTATTATCGTAGATAGTGCAGAAATCCGCCGAGATGTTACCTTCATTATTAAAGATGCCCCCTCCTGCTAGCATTGTGGGTTGCTGCGTGTTGAACTGCGTACCATTACTCACTGTCGTTGCGTTCTCCGAAATGGTACTGTTCAGTAGTGAGATGTCTCCTTCGTTGTTGATACCACCTCCTGCGCTAATTGGATCATCCTGGGGTGCCAGTTTTTGTGCTAGCTGCGGTGTTATCTCTGTTGAGTTATCATTAACACTGCTATCTTGAATATCCAGTGTTCCTTGATTAAAGATGCCACCACCGCCGGCTGGCCCGATTGCTTTATTGTGTGCAACCATACTACTCGTGATTGTCATCTCTCCACTGTTCGCGATACCGCCGCCAGCACCGGCACCTATATTGTTGAAGATCAGACTCCCCTGTATAGAGGCTTCACCAGTAGATGCATTGTTGATACCAATACCAGCTATCGTTTTCTGACTGACCTGAGTAAGACAACTGTTAGGCACACTATTACTCGCAATTCGCCCATCTTGCATATGTAAGATGCCTATATTGTAGATACTGCTACTGCTAGTACAGCTCATGATCTGGTTGCGTTCGACTCGCGTATCATTTATCTGTAGTGTTCCACGATTAGAGATGACTGCACTCTGATAGCTTTTGTGAAGACTGGCAGTAATCGTGTTATTTGTGAAGTCATCGTGTAGGAGTGTGAGCTTGCCCTGGTTGAATAAGAGGCTGCGATGATTGGTGACAGAGTCTCTTATCGTGATATTCTCAAGTGTAACGGCTGCGTCTTTTGCGATACGGATGCTATACCCGCCTTTGCCTGTACTGAGTGCAATATCACTGGCATTACCACCATCGATAGACACGTTTTTATCGATTATCAAACTTTTCTGGTCAATATGAATGACCTTTCCTTTAAGATCACTTGTGAAGGTAATCGTATCTCCTTTTTGTGCTTCTTCGAGTACTTGCCTTAGTGAACCTGGGCCAGCATCACTGGTTGTGTCGACGATGAGATGGTGCTGGTCAATGCGCCAGATAGCGAATGGAATAATAGAGATAATAAGCAAGGCAATGAGCAAGGTCGTCAAGACTTTCCGCAGCCGTTTGTGCCTCTGCGTTGGTCGCATGATGAGGGTAGCTTCAGAGGAGGATATGAAGTTGTATGGCTCTAGTTGTATAAGGGTGTTAGAGCCAGGAGGAGAGGCGGTTGTGGAGGATAACGACCTGGCATTGCCCTCTGAAAATGAACGAGCGCGTACCGTTGCAACGATATCCTTCATCAACACATTATGCCCGGGTAGTTGTTTAGGATAATAGGTTATCTGTTGAGATGGAGAAACGGGCATAAATTGGAACGGAGATCGATGTGCCCAGGGATTCTCTGCTGTTGGTTGAACCATTGAAGCCGTTGAAGTACTTGTCAGAAACGTTGAGAGTTTATCCAGGACTGTTGAATAGGTGTCGGTGCGTGCGTCGATGACGACCATCTGGTTGCGTTGCGACGGTGTGACAGGCATTACCGTACTGATCTCCTCGCCTTCAATCCACAGGCAGACCAGTTGCCGTCGATACAGGACCGCGAGTCGCATATGCTCTTGAATTTCCGGCGCACTCCGTGTCTGATTTGAGAGCAATATTACGACACATTCGACGTGTTGAAGCATCTGTTGTAATGAACTGTTCTGATCCGACTGCATTGAGCGGTCGGATAACCCCACTCCTTCTTCCTTCAAACAGGCTATTCCTATAGTTTTTAGATCAGCCTGCAGGCGTGTCACAATTGGTGAGTCCGCTAATGAGGCTGAAAGGTAGACGGCGGTGGGCGAAGGTGATACCGACGGTGCAGCGGGAGCAGAGATACGTGAAGCGGGGTTCTGTGTTGTACTGCGTGCTGTAGGAATCTGCCCGATCGCCTGCCTTGGGGCGGGTGGGTTGATCTGTGATTGTGAAACTGCTGGCATCGGTACTGTTGAGTTCTTTTTCCAGTCAAACTCATCATCGTCCCAGGGGGTGCTCACATTCAGGCTTGCACTCTTCAATGCTTGCGCAAACTCCAGTACTGTCGTGAAGCGATCTTGTGGATCTTTTGCTAGAGCCTTGAGTACTGCCTGCTCAATTGCAGGTGGCAATTCCGGGCGGTGCTGGCGTAATGCCTGGGGCAAGATATCCATATGCTGGTGCATCAACTCCCAATACGTGCCTGCGAATGGACAGGTACCACAGAGCCACTCATAGATCATTACCGCCAGAGAATATTGGTCGCTTGCGTACGTTGGTTTGCCACGCAGTTGTTCGGGAGCCATATAATAGAGGGTACCGGCCAGATCTTGCACGCTCATCTTCTCAAGTGAAGGTGTAAAGAGCGCAAGGCCAAAATCACTGAGCAAGAGTTGACCATCGCTATCGAGCAAAATATTGTCTGGTTTGACATCTCTATGGATAATGCCATGCGTATGTGCATAATGCAGCGCCTCGCCGATCTGCTGCGCGTAGTCGACAACTGTTGGCAGCGGTAGACGGGAACCCCGAGCATGGCATTGGCGGATCGTTCCCCCTGCTGCATATTCCATAACCAGGACCGGTATGCCTTCTGTCAGGAAGAAATCGAGAACACGTACGATATGGGGATGAATGAGGTGAACCAGGGTCTGTGCTTCGTTCTGAAAGCGGCGCATCTCTTTATCAGAGAGCGTAACCTGAAGTATCTTTAGCGCGGCCTGACTATGCAGATAGTCATGCTCACCACGGTAGACATGTGCGAACCCCCCTTTACCCAACAACTGAACCAGATGATAATTTCCGAGCTGACGACCCACATAGTCGAGCGTCATCCTTCTGCCTCCCTACCACAGTCATCCAAAAAATATTTATACACATCACTCACACCACTTCACCACGGCACGCATAATGTAGCCTGCTATACTGATCTACCGTATATTATACTGCATTGAATTTAAATAGTGAACTGCTTGACTTAAAACTCCCATAGATCTCAACATTCGCATCCCTTTTTAGCATGCTTTTACGACGAGATCCTACTACCAGTTATCATACATATGTCGACTATCTGATCGAGAAGGCTCAGCGCGAGGGACAGTATAATAAAGACGCCTGATAATAAAGATGCCTGATATGCAACGAGAGGGAATATTAAAAAAACTATTTGTGGCATAACTGTATTATAGAGATGAGATAACCATTTTGTGTGCATGAGAAGGCGCTGGAGGATTGCCAATGTGGCACAGTATATAGGTAGGGTGTGTCTCAGTGCGTATCGCTGCCTGCGTGTATTCTGTCCCCTCCCGCCGTTAGCGGTGAGCCTTCTATGCGCTCAAAGCTTTAGCAAGATGCTTTAATCCATACCATCTTTTATCACATCATGCGTTGTTTGCACTTTCCGCCTGGAGATATGTGGCTATCCGGATACAGTATCAACTATTATTACTATTCCCTCTACATTCTGGCCTTATTTGGTAAACTGCTCGGACAAAGTCCTTCGATTATTGCGAATACGGGTATCTGTGCTGAACGCAACCCTTGTAATGAGTAGCTCTCTTGCGCTGGTAGGGAGTGGTTTGCTCTGCATATCATATGCAGCATCGTGTGCTGGAAGATGGAGAAAGGGAGCTGCATCGCTCCCTTATGGATGTGTTCCACCAGCCCCTACAATACGCGGGGCCAGACTGGCTCGCAGGCCGCTTATGAATGCGCCCGCTGTAACAACCGTTGAGACGGCCATCGCGACAACGATGACAATCACCCACGCTGTTTGCCCATTGCCCAGGCCAGTGCCGCTCGCGGCAAATTGTGGTGCGTCAATCCATAGACGGATCGTCCAGATGGCGCTCGCCAGCGTCGCTGTGGCCATCGTCAGAGCGAGCATGCCGATAGGTGCCAGCGCAAACCGTAGTATATCTTTGCTAAATTCACTGCGGAGGACTGCCAATGAGAGTGATGCACTGATAGACAGTACCACGAAAACACCCAACGTGATACTAGCAATGATCGCAGCCAGATTCAGTACTACTAGCCCTGGTGATTGCTGTCCCAGGCACTGTTGTGCAGCGGGGCACTGCGTGGTAGGAGAGCCAAAAAGATATTCTGTTCCCAGCAGATACGCCACAAAGCAGACGGCGATGATTAGTGCTACTGCAAGGAGCAAAAGCGCTTGCTTCGGCTTGATCAGGAACAATTTCAGCACGGCGATTGGGCCATCCACAATGGCGTGTTTTACACTAATAAAGAGGATAGGCAGTCCGCCTAACAAGATTGCCAGAAATGCAACTATTCCACTGTGGGCAAAAAGAGCGTAGGTGATGGCAACCTCTGGGTGGAGGTGTGCGACAGCGTTGAATGGAGCGACCGGATCGGCAGTGCGCACCAGGGCAGTAAAGGCGAATAGAAAGAGGACAAAAGCCCAGAAGACGGCGACCATCGAGCGACGTACAGCAGGGAGCATGGGACGTCTCCTTCCAAAGAGCTCGGTCCAATATTCAGCTAGCAAGCCAGGTACGGTTTCACCTATCAATCCTGGCCACAGGCGCAGCACACCAAATGCTCCCTGTTGCTGGTACGCGTCACGACAACATTGGCGAAAATCTTGTAGCGCAGGTGCTGCGTAGTCACGGCGAAATGCTCGTGGTCCCAGGCTGAGCAAGCAGCGATAGAGCAGCAGGGACAGAAGGATGATTTTTGGCAGTGGACGTGTGATTGTGGACTGTGCCATCGCTATACTCCTTTCACAGATATAGCCTGACCGAGGCCACCGAACAAGGGTTTGCTGCGTGCGACGGAGAGCGTCTGCTCCAGACGACTCATCTCAGCCGCAGCCACGCGCAGCCCCAGGGTGGTCAGGCGGTAGTAGCGGCGGCGCTCGTCATCGAGCGCCGGATCTGGTCGCTCATCCGACTCAACGATCAGCCCATTCTCCACTAGATGCTTGATTGAGCGATAGAGCGTAGTGGGACCAATCCGTAGTTTGCCTTGTGTCTGGCTGGTAATTTCTTGCATGATGCTATAACCGTGTCGCTCGCCATCCGCAAGTGTCAGTAGGATATTAAAGACCGCTGGTGTGAGCGGCAACCATGTTTCGGGATCCGTTTCGTCAGGTCGCATTATCTCCTCTTTTCAATATGAATATATTCACATTGGGTATAGTCTCTTTGGAAAGAGTAACATATGGTCTGAGAAATGTCAACTTCAAAAACATAGCAATGACCTTATTCCGACCCCTAACACCGCCTCATCGCTCGTTCTGAACATTCAGGTATTCGGATCAGCAGTATGTAGATTGTGCCTGTTAACATATACTTAACGAATTTTTCGCAATCCCTTAACTCATAATTCATTGACTTCAGTAGCAAAATAAGTTAAAAATGAGTTGCGTAAAGCTTTACGCACAGATATATGCCAGCATGATAGAACCTGAAATGGTAGCTATCTAGAAATATGTGGAAAATAGATGGGACCTATTCAATTAGTGATCTTCGATATGGCAGGCACGACCATTGACGACCGCGATCAGAAAGTTTTAACGTGTCTGGTTGAGACCGCTCGATGCTATCAGTTACCCGGAACCACTGAGGAGCTCAATGCTTTGATGGGGATGAATAAAAAAGAGGTCTTTTTGCTGCTGGCTGAGCGGCAGGCTGGAGCCAGGCAAGACGATGTCGAGCAGGTTGCTCAGCAGGCTTTAGAGACCTTTATCACTTTAATGCAAAAGGCTTATGAACGCGATCTGGTTCCAATCGCTGGAGCGGAAGAGACCTTTGCCTTTTTGCGTCAACGTGGGATTAAAGTCGCACTCGATACAGGCTTCGATTCAACTATTGGCGGAATGATTTTAGAGCGGCTCAATTGGCTGGATCGCTACGTTGATTGTGTTGTCTTCTCCGATCAAGTCTCACGCGGTCGTCCGGCTCCTTACCTGATCTTCCATGCGATGGAGCAGCTGGGCGTGACCAATGTCCGTCAGGTGATGAAATTAGGCGATTCCCCTTCCGATCTGGATGAAGGTTCGAACGCTGGCTGTGGTGAAGTTATCGGCGTACTCAGTGGTGCTCATACCGCTGAGACTCTGGGACGCTATCGACATACACGCCTTATTAGCAGCGTAGCCGTCCTCCCGACTCTCTTCACTGAGTCCGAAGAAAGGTGATCAGGATGTCAACGCAAAATACGCGTACCGCTGATGTTATTGTCATCGGTGCTGGTATCATTGGTACCTTTCATGCCTACTTTGCCGCCAGACGAGGTCTAAAAGTTTTGCTATTAGAGCGCCATGATTGGCCAACGGAGGCCTCTACCCGCAACTTTGGCATGATCACATCAACCATTGTGGAGACGGATAGTGAATGGACTCAGTTTGCTGACCGCACTAGAGAGATCTATCATACTATTCAGCAGCAGCATGATATCACTGTTCGTCAGCGTGGAAGTATGTATGTGGCCTCTACGGCTGCGGAGTTGCAGGTGCTACGCGAATTCGAGCAGCAATTCGGTACAAGCTATGCCTGCACACTATTAGATGCTCAGGAAGCTCTCGCGCGCTATCCATTCTTGCGACCAGAATCGTGCAGCGGTTTGCTCCTCTTTCAGCATGACTTTATGGTTGAACCTCGTCAACTTTTACGCAAGCTTATCCCTTATCTTGTTGAGACTGAAGCGATCGAATACATTCCGCATACGACAGCCGTAGAAGTGGCAGCCAGTGGACAGCATTACCAGGTCAAAGATGCTGCGGGGCATCTCTTTACTGCGGAACAGGTCTTTGTCTGTAGTGGCGCCGAATATCGTACGCTCTTCCCGGATTATTTCAGGACGAGCGGTTTTCAGGTCTGCAAGCTTCAGATGCTGCGCACTGTGCCACAGCCGGAACGCCTGTTACCGCACAATCTTCTCTCGCCGATGTCGATCCGTCGTTATCCTGCCTTTGCCGCCTGCCCATCCTATGGCCTCTTAGAACCATTGGATGAGCAGGTTCGCCGCTATGGTATCCACCTACTCTTAAAGCAAGCGGACGATGGCACTATTATTATTGGCGACTCGCATGAATACTTCCCATTCGAAGAAGTCAGCGGCGACCATGAATATACGAATCCAGAGATCACCCGCCTGGAACTGCACTATGCTCAACAACTGGTCGATCTTCCCAACTGGCAGATCCAGAGTATGTGGAATGGTTACTATCTGCATCATCCACAACAGATGATCTATGCGCGCTCGATTGATAGCGGTATTCATATCGCGACGGGTATTGCCGGAAAGGGTATGTCAACCGGGCCAGGCTTCTCACAGGCTAACATCACGGCCATTTTAGGCTCGTGAACGTAGCATTGGACTTTATTTGCTTTTCCCCTTTCCCTCTATAAACAGTATTGCACCCAGTGTACTGAGTAGTGCCAGCCCGGCGGAACAGAGCATTACAGTATGGAAACCGTTGATGAACGAGCTCTTGACTGCCTGTTCAATCGCATGCTGTGTTGCACTACTCAGATTGGCTGGTGGTCGAATGCCTGCTAATTTGGCTTGCTGACTCTGTAGACTATTTTTAACACTGGACGGTAATGACAGATTGGCAAGCTGTTGTTGCAGATGTATGCCGAATACGCTCACAATGACGATGCCCAGAGTCGCAATAGAGAGCAGGCCAGCTGTACGCGATACGGCATTGTTGATCCCCGACGCGATGCCAGCATGTTTTTCGTCGACTGCGTTCATTATCGTTGTGGTCAGCGGTGCGACACTGATCGACATTCCGATACCGAGCACCACGATAGCTGGAAAGATGGTACTCCAGTAGCTCCCATCAGGTCCAAGAATGGCAAAGAGCGTAAAGCCACAGGAGGCTATGAAAGGACCGATGATCAATGGTATCTTTGAACCATAGCGACTCACTAATCCACCTGACCAGCGTGAGATCAGGAACATAAGCAGTACAAACGGAAGCAGCGAGGCTCCAGCAGCGGTTGCTCCATAACCCTGAACTTGAATTAAATAGAAAGGGATAAAATAGAGGGCACCATTCAGACCGGCGTAGAGTAGAAAGGTTAAGATATTGGCTCCGCTAAACGTTCGCGAGTGAAAGAGTGAGAGTGGCACCATTGGTGCGCTGCTCCGTTGTTCAACCACCAGAAAGACGACCAGAAAGACAACTCCGGCAATCAGCGCAAGCAGCACCTGCGGATTTCCAAAGCCGAGCGCCGATGCTTCGATCAGTCCATAAACGATGCCTGCAAGGCCCAGCGTCACACTTACCGCCCCCGACCAATCCAGATGTACCTCGTTTTGTGAACCCCGACTCTCCGGTACGCGCCAGAGTGTGAGCAGGAGTACAATAGCTGCTAGCGGTAAGTTAATAAAGAAGACCCAGCGCCAACTCTCAAACTGTACCAGCCAGCCTCCCAGTACTGGGCCGATCGACGATGTAATTGAGGTAAAACCCGACCACGTACCAATCGCCTGGCCACGTCTCGACGGCTCAAACGAAGCACTAATAATTGCCAGGCTACCAGGGACCAATAATGCGCCACCAATACCCTGTATCGCACGAGAAATAATGAGTTGTAATAAGCTCTGTGAAAGACCACAGGCCAGCGAAGATAGCGCAAAAAGCGCGACCCCCAGTACAAATATACGCTTGCGACCAAACATATCCCCCAGCGCACCACCCACCAGTATTAGAGCTGCCAGCAGTAGAGCATACGCCTCCACTACCCACTGCACATCTGCTTCCGTTGCATTGAATGCGGTCTGCAATGCCGGTAACGCAACATTCACCACCGTCCCATCAATAAAAGACATACCGGAGCCCAGAATCGTAGCCGCCAAAATCCAACGCCCTCGGTTTTTTGGTTGCCCCTGCCCTTTACAAGGTGTGCCCCGTATCACTCCTTCATCACATGGCTGCTTCACACTATTAATCATGCTATGACCTATCTATCGTATAAAATATAAAAACGGATAAAAGCTGTACAAGCCAGCCTCATTGATTTACTTCATTCTACTACATTTAAAAAACAAACAGGTAGACATCAATATGTGTTGCCCACCTGTTTGTTTGCTCTATCAACTAGTACTATTATGTGTACCCGTAACCTGCAATTCGCCAAGCTTTACCTTTAGCATCTGTTGTTGATTGTTTCGATCGACATAGACTGTCACCTCATCCCCTGGACTCTTTGATAGCAGCAGGTCACGCAACGTCTCGACCGAGTCAATCTTCGTCGTATCCACCTGCGTAATGAGATCACCTTGCTTGATGCCGCCTTTCTCTGCTGGACTATTGGCGATGACATCAACGACCAGGGCCCCGCTACTAACCGGCAGGTGTAGCTGTGATGCAATTGATGGATTGACACTAATGACTTGTATGCCCAGATCGGCGCGGCCAGAGTTCGTAATATGCCCACTGTTAATCAACTGACTTGCGATATACTTGACGCGATTGGACGGGATCGCAAAGCCAACACCTACCGCTGGTGTTTTAAACTCAGGATCGATTGGGACCAGCGTTGGGATACCGATCAGTTCATCGTTTAGATTGACCAGTGCTCCGCCACTATTGCCGGGATTAATGGCCGCATCGGTCTGGATTGCATTCACAATGATCGAGTTATTCTGACCTTCAGAGACATTACGTCCTAGCGCACTCACGATGCCACTAGTCACTGTCTGTGTGATGCCGAGCGGATTACCGATCGCCAGGACTGGCTGTCCGATCTGGAGCGCCTTCGAGTCACCGATCTTCGCCACAGTCATACCACGTGGTGGATTGATCTTCACTATCGCCAGATCATCGGTTGGATCAGTCCCTGTAACCTGTGCTGTAAGTTTCGTGTTGTCATAGAGCACTACCTGAATGGCACGTTCCCCTGCAACCACATGATTGTTGGTCACGATATAGCCGCGGGGATCGATAATCACGCCAGACCCCAGGGCCGCACCTTGATTAAGCTGTACATTGATTTGAACCACCGAGGTCCTGAACTTCTCCGCTACCTGCGTTACCGTACCTGGTGCACCATTGGTTGCAGGTGACGTAACTCCTTCTGCATAGGTAGTTGTCCTACCGATTGCCCAACCAACCAGGCCGCCAAGCAGCAGTGCTAAGACCAGTAACGTGCCCAGAAGTCCCACTCGACCTGGCTTTCTTTGCATCGGTGCGCCTGACATCGGTGCGCCTGACATCGGTGCGCCTGACATCGGTGCGCCTGACATCGGTGCGCCTGACATCGGTGCGCCTGACATCGGTGCGCCTGGAAACGTAGGCGGTCCTTGCCCAAACTGCTCTGTCGGCTGATTTGACTGATTTATAAAAGGAGTTCCTGATTGCTGTCCCTCATAACCTCCATAGCTCTCATTGCCTTCATTGTCCCCTGCACGATATCCTTGATTGCCTGCTGGATCTTGCAGTGGTCGAGTAGTATTTCCGGACTGATCAAACTCTTTTTGAGGGGTAGTCGTATTATTCTCTGGTAGCGAAGAAGAACCTGGTTGCTCAGGCTCTGGATTATAATGATCCATATGATAGCCACCTTTACGAAAAAGCATGCTCTTCCTAAAGAGATCAGATGACCGCTAGATTAACTATAGACTGTTTCAGCGTCTTACAATATCCACCAAAAGGTGGATTGCAGCTGTGTATAACTATATATTGGTCATATATTATAGAAACAAAATTCAGTGTATAGAGTGATATACAATAGAATACTTCGTAATGAGCAGAAGAGTATGCAGATATTACTGGTTATATGGTTTGTGACGCCTTATATGCTAAACTCGATATGATTGTTAGTGGCGAGTTACATATAATCTGGCGCAATCGATCAATCTATGTTGGGTCGTGATTGATTACGCTTCAGATGTTGCAGCAACGCTATTCGTTCTGTATCGTATAAGAGAGAGGATAATCTTACCTGTCATGGTCTTATCGTGATTCTTTTCTGTAGGAAGGTCCGGGTATGTCTGGCATGTCTGATGAACAGATTTCGGAGCGCTATAAAGGGATTACCATCTGGGTAGAGAAGGTCGCGGATAATCAGTATGATGGTATCTTCCGCTGGAATGGCCGCACCATCAAAACCGATCCTGCCTATACGTATGCTTTCTCGCCACCGCAGGCGATCGAAGAGGCGAAGGGTGTTATTGATACCCTACTGGAACTGCGGCGAGAAGGCATCTTTGTTGCTGATGAAGACACTACTGCTGGGGATCAGTCATGAGTGTATCGCTTTAAATATCACTAGAAAAAGAACAATGGTGAGGCTCAGTCATGATAGAGAATGAGCCTCACCATTGTTCTTTTTGTGTATAGGCAAGCTATCTCACTTTATAAATAGTCACGTTGTCGGAATGGTAAACCACGTTCATAAAAGATTGATAGCGATTCAGATTGGACTTGCTATACTGCTGTCTTTCTAGTAAACCCACATATAGATATTGTGCGTTGTAGCGTTTCATGGTATTCAACACCTGCTGTGGATTTGTGCTGGTGTAGATGTCCTTTATATCTTGCTGTCGACGTTGAAGATCTGCGCTGATGCTTGCGTTGCCCATGCGCCACTGATACTCATGACCAACCCAACCCAGGATCGTCTGGAGACCAGTAAACGACGAGACACGGCTAAAGTTGCTATAATCATTGCCAGCATCCGGGCCAAAGGCCTCTACGATGACGCTATCATCAGATACATTCTTGTTCAGCCATTGAATTGCCTCGTAATCACCAAGATGGTTCTGGTCAGTTTTAAAGTAGGCCATGCCATCCAGACTGTTACTCCTATAGTCATCACCAACCCCTGTCTTTGGATCGTAGCGCATCACGCGATAATAAGGGGCGACAATTGGATAGACGGCACCCAGTCCTAATAGCGCTAGCAGGCAGAGTGTCCAGGCAACCTTGACGCTCCACTGCAGTGCATTGTTCAAGCGCAAGAACTGCCATGAACGTATGTATTCAACAATATAGTAGAGGCCAGCGCCACAGGAGACTGAAAGTAAGATCCACGCCTCCACATAGAACTTGAAAACGGTGTTGTAGCGTTCCAGATGTGCTTCACCTGCAAAAGCGTCGCGTAAGAAGAAGATCTCGCAACCCGTGATAAGCGCGCAGGCTAGCGTACCTGTGAGCAATACAAAGGCATGCCCACGATCATCTTTATGTCGTAGTGTTAGCATCGCTCCAATGATCGTAAAGCCCAATGCTACAAAGACAGTTGCGTTCTGTGGACTGATAAAATTCATTGCCAGTCCAACAATGAGGAAACCTGCGCCGCAGAGCATACCGATAAGCGACCAGGAGAGATATCCGTCCTCGCTCTTCTGCTCTGTTAGTCGCTGCTGGTGCTCGTCTAGCGAAGCCTTGTGCAGACGCGGCTTCATTAATGCACTGGAGACCAGCAATGAGATGAAGACGAAGGCAAAGAGACCATAAATGAGTAGTTCATCATGGAGCGTCGAGCGGTCATCAGCTGGTACCAATCCGATGCCCGAAGTTGGCGCGATATAGTGTCGATAGAATGGCAGGAAGAGACCATAGGCCAGGATGATCAGTGGAATGACAGCTGTGCAGATATCGATGAGGAATTTGAAATCGATCTTACGCTTATGCTGAAACCACTGTTGCAGGATAATGCAGAGGATAGCCAGCCCCATATAGGTTGGTAGATCCCAGCCGTTCATAACGAAGAGACCACCCAGCACAATGGCGGTACTCAAAAGGGTTACCACCAATTGTAGCCCGTGACCATAGAGCCAGATGCCGCGCCCTTCCGGTGCTATGAAGAAGTTGAATGCCAGACCCATTGCTAACGCGGTAAAGGCCAGCGTAAGTGTGTGGGCATGAAAATCGGAAAGCAAGAAACTGAATGAGGGATACTCGTTGATCGTATTTGGGATAACGCGCGAAGGTCCAAACCAGTCATACCAGGTTTGATTTGGTCGGGAGAAAAAGGAGAAGGCTGATTCCATATTCCCTAATATCAGGGCCATAATCATCGTCAGCAGACCAAATGGGATGCCCACATTTAGCGCTCTGCGGCTGGCGTAAATAGGCTGCTGTACTATTACAGGTACTTGTAAAGGTACTTGCGAATCTTCTGCCTCGGTTACCTCTGTCGCCTTGATCACCCCTGTTGCCTCGATAGCCTCTGAGTCCTCTGTTACCTCGATAACCTCTGAGTCCTGATCTTGTAACAATACTTGGTCTTGCAACGGTACTTGTTGCTGCGTTTTGAATTGGATGTGTTGTCTGCGCGACCACGAGACCAGGTTGCTGCTCAAACCAAAGAGGGTTACGGCGGTCAGGCCAAAGAGCATACTGATGCCGGTATTAAAAGCTATATAAGCCGGCTGACCAAGCAGTTTGGCTAACATAGCGATAATGTAGTGCATGTAGTAGTAGTAGTTGATGGAGCCACCCGCATACCACATATCGTGTGGCGGAAAGTGAGCAGAACGCATGATGGAAGCCAGGAAGCCCTCATCCATATACATCTCGAAGGAGAAAATATTTGGTGTATACGAGCGTATATAGCCCAGGATGCCGACCATTACTAGAAAAATGCACTCCGTTGTGACAACATAGAGCACGTTGGATTTTAGTATTTGTACTATCGTACCGTATGTACGCGTCAAGGCAATCAGGTTGAGAGCGAATAAAAGTAGAAGAACGCCCAGGATAAATAGACGATCAAAAGTCAAAAAGTGCAGCACCATTAATGGAAGCCAGATGCATATTGCCACGATAGCCAGGCCAAGTGCTTTGCTCCAGGCCCAACCACGATCCGGCATATGTCGAAAGACAGTAGTTGTTAACGGTAGAAATATCAAGCCGATAATTTCCACCAGTGCCCACATCTCAAATAGTTCAAACACGAAAAATCTCCTGCTGATTAGTTCTATCCTACTATACAACGCATGAGAGCGGAAAGCGGATAAAAAAGGAGTTTTGTATATGCGTTCTGTTCAGAAAAGTCCTTGATCAGTTATCCACCCTATCATTCTATACCAGGAAGAACGTTTAGAACCAGAGCTCCTGTGTGCTACTACTGCAAAGTAACGCGCCTGCTGCTTTAATGCGCATGACATCGCCCATTGTACGGATAAAGCCACCAGTGATCAGTGGCATCGTGAGGTGTTGCTGAAGTTGGGCAGCCATATCAGGAAAGATAACACCAGGGAGCACTTCGACGATATCAGGTTGTGCTCGTTGAATTGTCTTGATGCCTGCCTCCATCGCTGAGCCTTCCAGGAGCAAGAGTCGCTGAATTGTGATCAGCCCTTCCGCTTTTCCGGCGGCGATCAGGTGTGACTTGCTGGTGATAATGGCATCTACCCCTTGCTGATGCAGATATTGTATACCAGCGCGATCCTTACCGATCCCGCTGATAAGATCGATATGGACGACGACCCCCTTTTTGAGGGCATGTGCGCTGGCAATAAAATCGGTGAGCGCGAATGCATCGCCCTTGAGTAGAAAGAGTAGCATAACTCGTGAATGTAGGGCGATCTCCTGATCCTCGAATGATTTCAGCGCAGCCGCCACCGGATAGCGTTGCATCAAGTTAAGAAACATTTTTTTGTCCATGTGACCCCTTGCTCGATACAATGGCTTTTATATAGGAGATTATGGCAGAAAAATCTCTGAAAAGCCAATTGCAGCAGCATTGTATCAGCATTGCCTCAGTGGTCTGTCGTTCGTTAGAGCGTGTTTACTATAGCATATTGACAACGAATATTTGGCTTGCTAAGCCGATCTACAATGTAAAGGCGTTGCATGTCCTTGACGTACCGCTGAGAATGTTCTATATTTTAATCACTGTAGGTGAGGGTCTCGTAGATCTCAGTAATGTTCAATTATTTTGATGGTTGCGCCATCCTCGCATCCCCTATAGTGCTGCGTAGACGTAGCATGATTTTATGCATTAGGACATTGATATGAAAAGTCCTGAGCATCTCTCACAACCTTGGGAGGCTCAGGACTTTTTTTATTGGCTACATGGGAGGGTAGATTATGCAAAAACACACTAGTGTGATCGATCTAGTGACACGTTCGCGTGTCATTCCGATGATCGAGAATCGTGTGCAATTCGCCGGTCTGCTCAAACAGCCTGCAAGGGAGCGCGTACTGATGCTGCACCATTGCAATGTGCTGGAGCTGGGTTCATTGATCGAGCAGGCTCAGCACAAGGGCTATAGCGTGTATGTGAATATTGATCATGCCAACGGTATTCATGCCGATGCAGCCGGAATTCATTATCTGGCTGATCGCTTGCATATTGCAGGTATTGAATCGACTAATGCAAAGGTACTGGCATTGGCAAAGTCTGCCAACCTGGCCACCATACTGCATATCTACGCCGCTGACTCTGCTGGTCTGGAGAGCGCTCTAGATGTCGCTGACCCACAAGTTGTCGACCTGCTAGATATCTCACCGGCACTGGCAATTCCTTATATTCACCCTCCACTTTCAACGACATTACCCTTGCCCTTTGTTGGCTCTGGATTGCTCTCCACTGCCGCACAGTTGCAAGCCGTGTTAGCTGCAGGTGCTGTAGGGGTGTTAGTTACGCAAGCAGATTTTGCTGTTATTTTGTAGATACAAGGTCCACGAAGGTGTCTATCTATAAAATATTGAATCTGCCTGCCTGCTCATAACCGTAACATTGATGTTGAAGGTTATGAACTTTTCTTGTTTGGATGCGTGCACGGGCGTTGTTGCCTTTGACGCAGGTACATTGTAGTTAGAGGCGCATGACGCGTCACTAGAAAGTGAGCCATCAATTGGCAAAATACATTTTAAGCTTGGATCAAGGTACAACAAGTAGTCGTGCAATTCTTTTTGATCACGATGGATCTATCGCCAGTGTTGCCCAACAAGAGTTTCCTCAAATCTTCCCCGCGCCCGGTCAGGTTGAACATGACCCCGAGGCCATCTGGTCGAGCCAGCTAGCCGTCGCCCAGGAGGTTATAAAAAAGGTCAACGCTACTGCTGCTGATATCGCTGCCCTTGGTATTACCAACCAGCGTGAAACAGCTTTAGTCTGGGAAAAGGCGACCGGTAAGCCCATTCATAATGCGATTGTCTGGCAAAGCCGTTTGACTGCCCCTATTTGTGAAGAGCTGAGGGAACAGGGTCATGAGAGAGAGATCCGCGAACGCACCGGTCTACTGATCGACCCTTACTTTTCCGGTACCAAAGTGAAATGGTTGCTGGACAATGTCCCCGGAGCACGTGAGAAGGCCGAACGTGGTGAACTGCTTTTTGGCACGGTCGATACCTTCTTGCTGTGGCGCCTCTCCAAAGGTGCTGTGCATGTGACTGATTACACGAACGCTTCCCGTACGCTGCTCTTTAATATTCACACTGGTGAATGGGATGATCGTTTGTTAGAGATCCTGACGGTTCCGCGTGCGATGCTTCCAGAGGTTCGTCCATCGAGCGAGGTCTATGGTGAGACTGATGCCGAGTTCTTCGGTGGACCGATCAAGATGGCTGGTATTGCTGGTGATCAGCAGGCGGCTACCTTCGGGCAGGCATGCTATGAAGTTGGTATGGCGAAGAACACCTACGGTACCGGCAGCTTTATGTTGCTGAATATCGGTAACAAGGCTGTCCCTTCGAAGAATGGTCTGCTAACGACGATTGCCTGGGGCCTGAATGCTGAGAAGGGTCCTGAACTGACCTACGCTCTTGAAGGTAGTATCTTTGTTGCCGGTGCCGCAGTCCAATGGCTGCGCGATGGTTTGAAGGCTATCCAGAGTAGTGTTGAGGTTGAGGCTCTGGCCAATGGTGAGCCGGATAATGGTGGGGTCTACTTTGTGCCGGCCTTTGTCGGACTCGGTGCTCCTTACTGGGATCCGTATGCACGTGGTACGATCGTTGGTCTGACTCGTGGTTCGACCGTTGCGCATATCGCTCGCGCCACTCTGGAGTCGATGTGCTACCAGACGCGTGACGTGCTTGAGGCGATGGCGGCTGATAGTGGCACCGAACTGAAAGCCTTGCGTGTGGATGGTGGTGCTTCTGTCAACAATCTGCTGATGCAGTTCCAGGCTGATATCCTGGGCGTGCCGGTGCAGCGTCCGAAGGTTGCTGAGACGACCGCTCTGGGTTCCGCCTACCTGGCCGGCATCGCGGTTGGCTTCTGGAGCAGTACGAAAGAGGTCTCCGCATATTGGGCTCTGGATCGTGAGTTTACGCCCCAGATGAGCCAGGATCAGCGTGAGCAGTACTATGCTGATTGGAAGCGCGCGGTTGAGCGTTCCCGCAATTGGATCCAGCACTAATTATTCGTGATCGTGGAAAGAGGCATACGGTCTCTTTCCACGACAAATTTGCTACCTGCCTCATTATGACAGGTTGTTTTCTATTGTCATCATTCAAACTCACGTTGTTGTGATGCGAAATCTTTCGCGGAAATGGAAGAGAAAAGCATGTCAAGTCAAACAGTTGCTAATGCAAAGGTTTCCCCGCTGGCTGGCACCCTCGGTGAAGCTATCGCTGAATTTTTTGGTACATTCGTTCTGTTGCTCTTTGGTGATGGGTGTGTCGCTACATTCAGCCTTTTCAATAAGTTGCCAGGCTCAGGTGCCTTTGCTAACGAATGGATTGTGATTATCCTTGGTTGGGGTCTGGCTGTTATGCTGGGTATCTACGTCGCAGGTGCGGTGAGTGGTGCTCATCTGAATCCAGCGGTGACGCTGGCATTGGCTGTGCGTGGTAAGTTGCCCTGGAGTAAAGTACTCCCTTACTGGCTTGCTCAGTTACTTGGAGCTTTCATTGCAGCTATCATCCTTTTCTATGTCTACAAAGGCGCAATCGATAATGCAACGGGTTCCGGTAATTATGCTACTACAGTTGGTGGTGTCTTCTATACCAGTCCGAAGGCCTTTGTCGGTACGTTCGGTGCGTTCTGCGATGAGTTTCTAGGGACTGCGTTGCTGGTTGGAATGATCTTTGCGATCACTGATGGTCGTAATCAACCAGTACAGGCAAACTTGAACCCCTTGATCATCGGTTTCTTGATTGTTGCGATCGGTGCTTCGTTTGGCCTGAATACCGGATATGCGATCAACCCTGTACGTGACTTTGGTCCTCGTCTATGGATCGCTATTGTGAGTGGTGGTGCCAGTCTGACCAGTTATACCTGGATCCCTATCGTTGCTCCTCTGTTGGGTGGCGTTGTCGGTGCCTCGATCTACGACCTGACCGTTGGCAAGGTTATTACTGCTCGTGGACTAGTGCAATCGGGTAACGCCGTCTCTAACGCTGAGTCTGTACGAGAAGTAGATGAGACTGCAGCTCGCTAATAGTATGCAGGTTGTTCGCGTAGGTTGTTTGTGTAAATGCACTCTTCTGTGTAAATACACGCTCTAGATAAAAATCTGTATCGAATCGGGAGAGAAGCGCGCGTGTTTGTGTACTTCTCCCCGCTATCGGTAACCCAACTCAGAGCTTATTCCGAACACCAATGTGACTGACATCGCACGTGCCTGCACACGCAGGTTTTCGGATGAGTAGTAAATGGAAAAAAGTGATGCGCGAATTATCATTTAATGTACGAGAAGAAAATCTCTCGCAGCTTGCGAGCCAGCGTTTTGATGTGCTGGTGATTGGTGGTGGCGTAACGGGTGTCGGTGTTGCTCTCGATGCGGTCTCGCGTGGGTATAGTGTTGCGCTGGTCGAGAAAAAAGATTTTGCTAGCGGTACTAGCAGTAAATCTACGAAGCTTGTGCATGGTGGTATTCGCTACCTGCCAAATTTCGACTTTAGTCTTGTACATGAAGCTCTGGTTGAGCGTGGTCTGCTACTACAGAACGCTTCATATCTGGTAAAGCCGATTGAGTTTGTGCTTCCTATGTATAAGGGAGATCGGCATCCGGTTGGTATGCCTTTTACCACGCCTAAAGGTATTGGCCTGGGTCAAATCCTCAATATTGGTCTCACAATGTATGATTCCATGGCGGGTCGTCGAGGTACCGGTTGGCATCGCCATCTGAAACGAGCTGGCGTGATCAAACGCGCTCCAGCTCTGGTAACTGAGGGGCTGGAAGATGGTTTTACGTACTATGATGCTCAGACCAATGACGCTCGCCTGACAGTCATGCTGATGCGTACGGCATCTCAGTATGGTGCGACGATCGCTAACTACTGTGAGTTGACCTCCTTTACGAAAAATAAGCATGACAAGATCGATGGCGCTATTCTTCATGATAAGATTGGCGACCGTGATATCGCGGTACATGCGCGCCACGTTATTAATGCCACTGGCATCTTTGCTGATTCAGTTGAAGAGATGACAGGTGTTGAGCCACAGGTGACGGTAGAGCCGAGTAAGGGTGTCCACCTTGTCCTTTCACGTGAAGATCTTAAAATTGGCGATGCTGCGATCGTCTTACCGGAGACAGAGGATAAACGTATCCTCTTTATTGTGCCGTGGGGCTCACGTGTCATCTATGGTACGACCGATACCGGTAGCGGCGATATTGAGCATCCGCGTGTGATGCAGGATGAGATCACCTATCTGCTGAAGTATCTGAATCGTTATCTGAATGTTCACTTGACCGAGGACAATATTGTCAGCACATATGCTGGCTATCGACCACTTGTCAAGCCGCGCCGCACAAATATGTCGACTGCCAAACTTTCTCGTTCGCACA
The DNA here is from genome assembly GCA_015099395.1 of Ktedonobacteria bacterium brp13. Lineage (GTDB taxonomy): Bacteria > Chloroflexota > Ktedonobacteria > Ktedonobacterales > Ktedonobacteraceae > Dictyobacter. Next base: position 843,157 of record AP024096.1, read on the forward strand.
GTGTTATTGAGAGCAGTTCTGGCCTGGTCTCTATCGTTGGCGGCAAGCTTACGACCTACCGACGTATGGCGCAGGATACTGTCGATATTCTCAGTAAGCGCGACAATGTGAAACCTGTTCACCCAACCGTGAATCTGCCACTACTGGGTGGCGCTGGATGGCCACGTGTGAAACAGGAGGTCGAGCAGCGCGGACGAGCATTAGGCCTGAGCGCAGAGACGATTGCTCACCTGGGTAATAGCTATGGGACCGAAGCCAACGTAATACTGAACTATGTTGAGCAGGACGCGGCCAATGGTACATTGCTGATCAGTGACCTGCCGTATATCAGAGCGGAAGTGCTCTATGGATGCCAATACGAGATGGCTTTGACTCCCACCGATATCCTCTCACGCCGCACCTCCATCACGCTGGAAGACCGACAGCGCGGCCTGGGTATCCTTGACGAGATTGCAGAGATCATGTCCAGCGAACATAGCTGGCCCTCTGCCATACGTCAACAGTTCAACGATGAGTATCGTGAAGAGATTGAAGGGCAACTGGCGACCGAGAAAGGCCTCCAGCCTGCTCGTTAAAATCGCCTTTTGTTATTGACGGTAAAAAAAGAGTACTCTAGTAATTGCCCCTACTAGAGTACTCTTTTTTGTGTGTATTCATCGCATTGAATCTTCTCTGGAGGTACGTCGGCTGCATAGAGAGAAATCCATTATAACCGCAATTTACAAGTATTAAAGGGATAATATGTATTATGAAGATATTTGCACAAGAAGCAATAATTTACTATAACATCATAATCGATGAACACAAAGAGCGGGTTTTTCTTGTCCCCTACAAGGATAAATGGTCCTTACCATACTGGGAAACTAAGCAGCCTCCTTATTGGCAAGATGTCGCTTCTGTAAATCAGATGATGAAGCATAAATTCGCAATGAATGTTACAACATTACGTTGTGTGACAATCACGTATAACTCAGAGACGCGCTGCCAACAGCGCTTTTATGAATTAGAAAATCATGATCTTATATCGAAGCCAGCTTTGGGAAGATGGACAAAGCGCCAGGATCTGAGTGCTTTTATCATTCCTGAACAATATGATATGGTAATGAAATCGTTTAGAGATATGTACACTATGTCGGTACAGCGCAAACCCTGGACAAGAAAAGGCTGGTTTGATACTGCTGTGTCTTGGATAGACAAGCAGGCCGTACATCTTGGGTTTCAAGTTATACAGCCCGTTGAACAAATGCGAATTTGGGAACGCGGTTGTGTTATGAAAATACATACATCCTTAGGTATTCTCTATTTTAAAGCGTTACCTCCTATGTTTGCCCATGAAATACCTCTCACTATCGCTATGTCTAAATTACATTCTCAACATTTTGTTGAATTGCTTGCGATAGAACATGAGCAAAACTGGATGCTTATGATTGATATTGGAAATAGAAGCCTGCATACTTTTTCTGAACTAGAGCTTTGGAAAGACACCTTACGTACTTATGCACGACTCCAAATAGCTTCTGTTGCATATACAGACGAATTAGTTTCGTTAGGATGCCATAATCGTTGTTCAGAGAAAATACACGCAGAAGTAGACTCATTTCTTGCATCGTTATCAACAACATATCCACATATTTCTGATACAGTTGTGGAACACGTAAAAGGCTTAAGTCATCAGCTTAAAACAGAATGCGACCTATTATCTCATTGCCGTATACCCTCTAACAACTAAGTGGATTACATCAAAAGTGGTAATATACTGTCCCCAAAGCTAGTAGACAATATTATTGCTCCAAAAATGCGTGTAAACTTAAATATTTACACCAATTTTAATTGCAATAAATGTATATACTAATATATAATAATAAGTATTAATATTAGTAGTAAGAACATGTGAAGGGATTAATTATATCAGCGTTTACCAAATATGGATGAAAATTAAAATATATGAAGATATCAATATTCCTTAGTTATCCAAAACCATTTCTCGCAGAGCAAGAAGCGTTTTTGCAAAAATTGGTATCTTACCTGAGTAATCGCGGATTCGTACCAAGAACTCTTGGCATTACTGAGCATGACATGGATGCACCATTGAGCGCTATTCGAAAAATGATATTCGAGTGCAATGGATTGATCTTAATTGCTTTTAGACGCTCCTTCGTCATAAAAGGAATTAACATGTCTCATTCTGATTTACCAAATGCAACTGGGCGATCTATGGATAATGTTTGGTTTACCAGCCCCTGGTCACAAATTGAGGTGGCAATGGCATATCAATTTGGTTTACCAATATTACAATTCCGGGAGAAAGATGTTATAGCAGAAGGTATTTTGGAAAAAGGTATTGCAGGATTTTATATGCCTGAATTCGACCCGTCTAACTCAATTGAATATTTTCAAACGCTTGAATGGAGCGAGATCATGGCCAGATGGGAAGGTTATGTTAGATCAGTTACCGAAAAAAAAGGTGCTCCACCTTGAATTTATTGAACATATTAGTTACCTATGTGGAACAAAATAAATGTACTTGCTAGATACCCACGAAATATCCTTTCGAATCCTTTTCTCTTAATACATCTTTTATTGTAAAATCAGCAAGAAATCTAGAGGAGATGCATTACCATGAGCGCTGATAATTGGATTAAATTGCTTCAAGCCATCGTTTGGCCTTGTGCTATTGTGTTCACTTTAGTATATCTAGGAACGCCACTTAAAAAATTCTTAACTAATCTCAGCGAAATTACTTTCACAGCTGGACCTCTTGAAACTACTGTAAAAAGGCAAGAAATACTTCAAGCTGCTATATCGCTTGCAGATGCTGTCAGGGCACCAGGAGCTAAGCCAATAGCCGATACAGAGAACGCTCGCAAAGTTGCGAGACTTATCGATAAAATAATTACATCTAAAGATTCGCAAAAAATAAAAGGGACCTCAATACTGTGGGTCGATGACAAACCATCAAACAATATGTATGAAAGAAATGCATTTGAGTCTTTAGGCATCAAGATTATAACAAGTGTTTCTACCGAAGATACGCTGGAAAAGCTAAAGTTACAAAAGTACGATTTGATTATATCCGATATGGGTCGTCTCCCTGATGCAGAAGCGGGATATACTCTGCTAAAAGCAATACAAAAAGAGAAGATTAGTACCCCCTTTATCATTTATGCAGTCGGAGGAGACAAACCCGACCATAAAGATAAAGCATACAGCAGTGGTGCATTTGGAAGCACAAGCAATGCTCTTGAGTTATTTGAGTCTGCGATTGATGCAATTGAAAGCGTAGCTTAGTCTGGAAGCGTACAATGATCAAATTGTACGTTTCCAGACTAAGCATTTATAGACGTTTAGATAAACCAGCAAAAAAGCATCCTCTGAATGTCAATAAAAAGACGAGCCTGACCTTTCAGGCTCGTCTTTTTGTTTGCTCTCATTAGTGAGGGCGTTCATGCCTTGATATTATACGCGGCGACCGAAACCACCAGTAACCGCCCGCAGGATTGCGATAAGGATACAAGCACCGATGAAGGCGATCAGGATTGTATAGAGGAGGGATCCGCTGCTGTTCAGACCAAGCAGATTTGCCAGGAAACCACCAACGAGAGCGCCAATGAGACCTACAACGATATCACCACCAATACCATAGCCGCCGCCACGCATTACCAGGCCAGCCAATACGCCAGCGATCAGGCCTACAACCAGCCACCAGATAATAGTTGTGATGTTGATGTCAGAAAGTAATACGGATGTTGCGAATGTTAACATGGTATGATTCCTTCCTTTTCTTCTAAAGGCTAATACTAATGTCTTCGTGTAACAAAAGATTATTCATGTCTAGAGAACTTTACGTTCTAGTCTGTATAAATGGTATACGGGTGCAAAAATGGATTCGGATACAGTTATTTGTGCTCAACAATATATACTAAGAATTTCCTTAGATGTTTTTAAGCTTTCTAAGATTATGTAACCCTTTTTCTTTCTTCCTTCCTTCGCCTTTATCTTCGTCATCCGTACATCAATAGAAGGTACCGTTACCAGGGAGTTAGCCGATTTGTACTTATATTGACAATAGGATAGAAAAGGACTTGACAGGCCTGGCAACCTGTGGGATACTACGTGAGCTGTCGAAAACACGACAATCTCTGATCTCTACGGATCAAGCTCCTGTCAGCTTTCACGCACCTGTGCCACGCTAACGTGGCTCTTCTGGGAATGATCGTTCTTTCTCTCCTACTGCTCCAACAATTCTTGTTGCTGTAGGAATGTCAGCCCTTTTCATAAGTGAGGTGACGCCGAAAGAACAAAAAGTACCGAGCTTCGCGGACCTGCGAAACTGGTACTTGACAAACCCCAAGGGATGTGCGATACTACAGCTATCGAAGCAAGCGAACGAAAAACACTGCTTGCTGGTACTGAAGCAAAAATGCTTCCTCGATGCACTTTGACAACTGAAGAGTGGAAAGCAGAAGAACACAGTAACTGGAACGTGTCTCTTGTATAGGAGATACACAGCAAACACGTATATGTACAAGCTACCAGTTCCTGTCAATTCGGACGGAGTCCTTCGGGATACTGTCCACAACAATAATCTGCGATTATAATAGCCATGTTTTTATAACATGCGCCATGATTGCAACTTACCATGCATTTTTCCCTGGCTTGTTTGAGCGAGGGTGAGATAAATACAAATTGTTTGGCGAGTTTGATCCTGGCTCAGGATAAACGCTGGCGGCGTGCCTAACACATGCAAGTCGAACGCCCTTAGCAATAAGGGAGTGGCGGACGGGTGAGGAACACGTGGGTCATCTACCTTTCGGTGAGGAATACCGGCGAGAAATCGCCGACAATACCGCATACGCTCGCAAGAGCAAAGTTCGCAAGAGCGCCGGAAGATGAGCCTGCGGCCGATTAGTTAGTTGGTGGGGTAATGGCCTACCAAGGCGTCGATCGGTAGCTGGTCTGAGAGGACGATCAGCCACACTGGGATTGAGAACGGCCCAGACTCCTACGGGGGGCAGCAGTGAGGAATTTTCGTCAATGGGGGCAACCCTGAACGAGCAACGCCGCGTGCAGGAAGAAGGTTTTCGGATCGTAAACTGCTTTTCTCTGGGACGAGAACGGACGGTACCAGAGGAATCAGCCTCGGCTAACTACGTGCCAGCAGCCGCGGTAATACGTAGGAGGCAAGCGTTGTCCGGATTTATTGGGCGTAAAGCGCACGCAGGCGGTCGTATCAGTCCAGGGTGACAGTTTCCGGCTTAACCGGAAAAGGACTCTGGAGACGGCACGACTTGAGGGCTTCAGAGGGATGTGGAATTCCAGGTGGAGTGGTGAAATGCGTAGAGATCTGGAAGAACACCAAAGGCGAAGGCAACATCCTGGGGAGTCACTGACGCTCGGGTGCGAAAGCTAGGGGAGCGAACGGGATTAGATACCCCGGTAGTCCTAGCCGTAAACGATGACCACTAGACGTTGGGGGTATCGACCCCTCCAGTGTCGCAGTTAACACAATAAGTGGTCCGCCTGGGGAGTACGGTCGCAAGATTAAAACTCAAAGGAATTGACGGGGACCCGCACAAGCAGCGGAGCGTGTGGTTTAATTCGATGCAACGCGAAGAACCTTACCAGGACTTGACATGCAAATGCACCAGCGGTAACGCGCTGTCTCCTTCGGGAGCGTTTGCACAGGTGCTGCATGGCTGTCGTCAGCTCGTGTCGTGAGATGTTGGGTTAAGTCCCGCAACGAGCGCAACCCCTATCGTTAGTTGTACTTTTCTAGCGAGACTGCCGGTCAAACGGAGGAAGGAGGGGATGACGTCAAGTCAGCACGGCCCTTACGTTCTGGGCGACACACACGCTACAATGGTCAGGACAATGGGAAGCGAACCCGCGAGGGGGAGCAAATCTGAGCAAACCTGATCTCAGTTCGGATTGGAGGCTGCAACCCGCCTCCATGAAGTTGGAGTTGCTAGTAACCGCAAGTCAGCACATTGCGGTGAATACGTTCCCGGGTCTTGTACACACCGCCCGTCACACCACGAAAGTCGGCAACACCTGAAGCCGCCAGGCTAACCCGCAAGGGAGGCAAGCGTCGAGGGTGGGGTCGGTGATTGGGGTGAAGTCGTAACAAGGTAGCCGTACCGGAAGGTGCGGCTGGATCACCTCCTTTCTAGGGAGTTGTGGTGACGGTTCTCTTTCTTGAAAGAGCACCACCATGTCATCCAATCCTAGGTCGAACAGGAACCTGAAGCATTAGTACACTTCCTGCGTGTCAGCTCTATCCAGCCACGGTGCTGTTTTCCACTCTCCAGTTGTCAGACGCGACGTTTCGATGTCGTTGCTGAGAACACGCACTTTGAACAATTTAAGATACAGATCTTCAATTTTGCTGAGCGACTGTTGTTGCGAAACGACGGTTCTTTGCAGGAGTTGAAACAGAGGATCACATTCTCGTAAGAATGAGAAGACCTGTTCACACAGGGGACACAGCAGGAAGCACTGCGAGGCAACTCGTGGCCCTTCCGAGAACTGAAGAAGAACAAGCTACACAGAGTACGAGGTGGATGCCTTGGCGCATATGACCGAAGAAGGACGCGGAGACCGGCGAAACGTTCGGGGGGAGCTGCATACAAGCGAAGAACCCCGAGATTCCGAATGAGGCAACTCCTCCAGAGTGATGTCTGGAGACCGCCCACTGAACACATAGGTGGTGACGGGGGGACGTGGGTGAACTGAAACATCTCAGTAGCCCGACTAAAAGAAATCAACCGAGATTCCCGTAGTAGTGGCGAGCGAACCGGGAACAGCCCAAACCAGCGATCCCTCGGGACCGTTGGGGTTGTAGGACCAGCAGAAAGAGACGCAGCGGTATTCGAACACGTTGGAAAGCGTGACCAGAGCGGGTGAGAGTCCCGTAGAAGACACCGGTGCCGATCGGGCTGGGATCCTGAGTACCACGAGACACGTGAAATCTTGTGGGAAGCAGGGGGGACCACCCTCCAAGGCTAAAGACCATATGCGACCGATAGCGAACAAGTACCGTGAGGGAAAGGTGAAAAGCACCCCGCGAGGGGGATGAAAGAGATCCTGAAACCACGTACTCACCAGCAGTCAGAGGCCACTGTTCCAGGAGGAACCAAGGGCTGATGGCGTGCCTTTTGTAGAATGATCCGGCGAGTGCATCGTCGTAGCAGGTTAACCAACGCTAACGTTGGGGAGCCAGAGGGCAACCGAGTCTGAAACACGGCAAAAGTTGCGGCGATGCGACCCGAAACCACGTGAGCTATCCATGAGCAGAGTGAAGCGGATGTGACAGTCCGTCGAGGCTCGCACCCACCAGTGTTGCAAAACTGGGGGATGACTTGTGGATAGAGGAGAAATTCCAATCGAACGTGGAGATAGCTGGTTCTCCCCGAAATGTATTGAGGTACAGCTGCGTAGTGGCTCTGGTGGAGGTAGAGCACTGAATGGGCTAGGGGCCAAGTGCTGGTTACCAAACCCAACCAAACTCCGAATGCCACTAGAGAGAGCACGCAAGTGAGACGGCGGGGGCTAAGCTTCGTCGTCGAGAGGGAAACAGCCCAGATCACCAGCTAAGGTCTCCAAATCAGGACTGAGTGTACAAGGGAGTCAGTACGCCCAAACAGCCAGGATGTTGGCTTAGAAGCAGCCATCATTGAAAGAGTGCGTAATAGCTCACTGGTCGAGTGTAGTGGCACCGACAACGTATCGAGGCTTAAGTCCTGTACCGAAGCTGTGAAATCCGTCTCTTTTTGAGATGGGTTGGTAGGGGAGCGTTCTGTGAGCGGAGAAGCCAGATCGGAAGAACTGGTGGAGCGAACAGAAGTGAGAATGCCGGAATGAGTAGCGCCATATCTGTGTGAACCAGATACACCGAAAGCCTGAGGGTTCCTGGGCACCGTCAATCGTCCCAGGGTCAGTCGGGTCCTAAGCCGAGGACGTTATAGTCGTAGGCGATGGCAAGCAGGCCAGATATTCCTGCACCGGAGTACATTGTTTGACCGAAGGGGGGACGCGGTAAGGAAGGTGAACCCATCGAATGGACAGGATGGGCGTGTGCGTTGAAGTGCGAAACCGAGGCAAATCCCGGTTTCCAGTGCATGACACGTGCACCGAGCGCTCGCAAGAGTGCGGAAGTCATTGAACCCTACGCCGCCAAGAAAAGCCTCTAGGAAGATGTATACTCCGCCCGTACCGCAAACCGACACTGGTAGGCAGGGGGAAATCTCCCCAGGTGTACGAGCGACCCTCTGTTAAGGAACTCGGCAAATTAACCCCGTACCTTCGGAAGAAGGGGTGCCTGAGTAGCTTTCTCGCGTAAGTGAGGGGGTGAGCAGGCTGCAAGAAATAGGCTCAACCGACTGTTTACCAAAAACACAGGTCTCTGCGAACACGAAAGTGGAAGTATAGGGGCTGACTCCTGCCCAGTGCCGGAAGGTTACGAGGAGCGGTGCACGTAGCTGCGAATCTAAGCCCCGGTGAACGGCGGCCGTAACTATAACGGTCCTAAGGTAGCGAAATTCCTTGTCGGGTAAGTTCCGACCCGCACGAAAGGAGTAACGAGTTGAGCGCTGTCTCGACAGAGGACTCGGCGAAATTGAAGTACCCGTGAAGATACGGGTTACCCACGACAGGACAAAAAGACCCCGTGGAGCTTTACTACACCCTGGCCTGGAAACGAGGTGGAGTGTGCGTAGGATAGGTGGGAGCCGGAGAAATCATCCTTGTGGGGGTGATGGAGGCAAAAGTGAAATACCACTCTCACTGTATGTTGTTTCTCATCCTGAACCATGAAGCTGGTCAGGAGACAGGACCAGGCGGGTAGTTTGACTGGGGCGGTCGCCTCCCAAAGAGTAACGGAGGCGCTCAAAGGTTCCCTCAGGGTGGATGGACATCACCCGCAAAGAGTGCAAAGGCAGAAGGGAGCTTGACTGCAAGACGGACAGGTCGAGCAGGGACGAAAGTCGGACTTAGTGATCCCACATTCCCGAGTGGAAGGAGTGTGGCTCAACGGATAAAAGCTACCCCGGGGATAACAGGCTGATCTTGCCCAAGAGTTCATATCGACGGCAAGGTTTGGCACCTCGATGTCGGCTCGTCGCATCCTGGGGCTGGAGTAGGTCCCAAGGGTTGGGCTGTTCGCCCATGAAAGCGGCACGCGAGCTGGGTTCAGAACGTCGCGAGACAGTTCGGTCTCTATCCGTCGTGGGCGTAGGAGAATTGAGGGGCGTCATCTCCAGTACGAGAGGACCGAGATGGCTCAACCGCTGGTGAGCCAGTTGGCCTGCCCGGGCCAGAGCTGGATAGCTACGTTGAGAAGGGATAAGCGCTGAAAGCATCTAAGCGCGAAGCCGCACCCAAGACGAGTTCTCCCATCCTTTCTTCGGAGAGGATCAAGATCCCAGGAAGAGAACCTGGTAGGAAGACGACACGTGGAAGTCCGGTAACGGATGAAGCGAAGTTGGACTTATGATCGTACGGCTTGTTTCACAGTGGTGATCCCATGGATGTGAACAGGACGATCGTCGAAGAGCATTGTGAGAAGACTGTTTCCTCTTGTGTGAGGAACGTCGCTCGCCGCAACGCGCTCGGCAAAATTGAGGATCTGTATCGTAAATTGGTCAAAAGGCAACAACAAGAGGCCTTGCTCGTTTTGCATGAGCAAGGCCTCTTGTTGCGTGCTGATGGCTGGTTCTGCTACTCAAGTTATTGTAAATATTCTAAGTAACCTGATGTGTAATTTTTTTGTCAGGCAACGATTGTTTTCTTTGTCTTGTATGCTGTTATGGATACCCTGTACGTTATATAGTTGATAGCAATAGATTGATGGTGTTGAATTGCATAGGAGTGGCAAAAAGTGCAACGTTTTTCCCATGTACTGGAAGCTATGCGTTCATGGTGGCTGTCTATCATTGATGCCTTACGTAAGGCTATCCAGATTGATGTCTCTAATACAACGGCGCTGCGTGCGGTTCCTAGTGTAATAGGGTTTGGTATCCCAATGATTCTTGCTGTGGCTACCAATCATATCGAAATTGGTATTTCTATTGCTGGTGGTGCCGTAACTATTGGTACCGTCGGTCTCGCCGAGCCACAACACACGCGCAAGAAGACAATGCTATTGGCCTGTCTGGGTATTGCTTTCTCTGCTTTTGTCGGAAGCATTACTAGCCGCTTGCCCTGGCTTTCAGTAGTCGTAACAGGCTTGTGGGGTTTTGGTGCAGGTATACTGGTTGCCTTTGATATGTCGGCTCTGGTTGTGGGCTTGCAGTCGGTCATTGCATTAATTATCTTATCTCATTTTATGCTTGACCCTGTGCCTGCCGTCTTACAGGCATCATTGATGTTAGTTGGTGCTCTCTTCCAGGTGCTGCTGACCCTGATACCGATTCCAGGGACTGAGGTCTCACTTGAACGGACTGCACTGGCTAATGTCTATACCGCACTGGCTGATTATGCAGCTGATCCTCCTAACGAACAGCGTAGTGTTCAGGTACGAACTGCTTTGACGAACGCACAAAAGATAATTGTACGTGGAAATTTGAACAGCCCATATGGTGCGTTACTTGGTACCCTGTTTGAACAGGCAGAGCGTATCCGCCTGGATACTCTTATTTTTCGGCGCTGGCGCAAGCAGATATTAGCACTGCCTGGTGATTATATGCACCACGTCACAAATCTGGATAATTTTTTGAAGGCTGTGGCCGAGCAACTGTATTCGATTGCGGATGAGTTGCGTCACTCTCGCTCATTTATCAAGCGCCGGAAGTCCCAATACAAGCTAAAGGAGTCATTAGCTGTCCTACGTAAGCAAATACCAGTGCTGGAGGAGGCTCATAATTCACAGGATCTGCTACCTCTACTAAAATACAGCGAGCTCTTGCGCGATCATCTACACACTGTACGTAAGCTTGCTGGCTCATTGAACGGCGGGCTGCAACATATACGACGTCTCTCTCTTCCTAAGCCAAATCTTCTCCAGCGTCATAGTGCCTGGAGAATACTGAAGGCCAACCTTACATTTCGTTCGGCTGTCTTTCGTCATGCCGTGCGCATGGGTTTTACCTTAGCCCTGGCGACCGCTCTCTATCGCGTCGTGCCGATCCCCTGGCCCAATGGATATTGGATACCGTTGACTGCCTTACTTATCTTGCGCCCTGATTTTAATACGACATTTTCACGTGGGATTGCTCGTTTGATTGGTACTATGTTGGGTGCCCTGTTAACGACTTTGCTCGTTTCGTTGATTGCCCCTACGCCTTTTGCGCTGGCCTTTTTTACTATCATTGCTGCATATCTGGGATATTCGGTTCTCTTTGTTAACTATGCACTTTTCTCTTTATTCTTTGCCGTTGTGGTTATCTGCCTGCTCTCTTTTGTAATTCCTTACCCGGAAGAATTAGCCCTCGACCGTACTATAGATACTGTTATTGGTGGATTGCTAGCGCTACTCATCTATGTAGTGTGGCCGACGTGGGAACGTGTACAGGCTCCTACCTATCTCTCGGATCTCATAGAGGCCGTACGTCATTATTGTATCGCTGTGCTCAGGTCATTTATCCACACCAGTCTGGATGAACGTCTTGAACTCTATCATAGAGAGGCACGACTGGCTCGTTCGAATGTAGAGGCACTGGTGATGCGTTCTCAACTTGAGCCACGTGCGCAGCGTATCGACATTGACCTTACGCAGGGGATATTCAGTGTCTGCATTACGATTATAGATAGTACAATTAGTCTAGAAGCTTATCTACAAGCTGATCCTGACCACTCACCGATGCCCGAGTTAGCACCAATAGCAGATACGTTGGATGAGGCGCTCTGGATTATCTCCTCGATTGTACGTGAGGAAGATAATATACAGGCCTTTCCAGATGTGCAGCAAATAGTAAGTGAGCTCAAATCTGCTCAAAATTTAGAGGCTATTAAACTATCACATGTCGAAGATCGCTCTGTTATCAAATCTGAGCAGCACTTTATATTCAGCAACGTCAAATGGGTCTGTGATGCAGCCACCGTACTCTATCTGCTCGTCTCCCACCAGCAACGGCCTGAGGCAGTCTTACACTAGTATTGTTAGTGGCGCTGTATCCCATGCATATAGCTTTTACAAAAGAAGAACAAGCATAGTGGGTATATCACCTCTTATACTTGCTCTTCTTTCACACAAGTCTACTCCTGAGGCAGATCGTAAGCACGCTCGATCTTCTCTGTCAGGTAGCGTACGAAGTACTGCGGGTTCAATGACTCGCCGGTTGCTTGCTTTATTACTTCATCAGGCAGGAGGCTTGCTCCATACTGATGGATGTTTTCGCGTAGCCATTCACGCAAGAAACTTGTCTCACCATTGGCTAGCCGCTGGTCGAAGTCAGGAAAGACGGTGCGTAGCGTGTACGAGATCTGCGCGGCATACAGGTTACCAAGCGTATAGGTTGGGAAGTAGCCGATATTTGAGGTCCAGTGCACATCTTGCAGTACGCCATCGACATCATTGGCTGGTGTAAGCCCCAGATATTCTTGATACTTTGCGTTCCAGGCTGCTGGTAGATCTGCAACAGTCAGATTGCCGTTAATCAGATCTTTCTCTAACTCGAAGCGGATCAAGATATGCAAGTTATACGTAACCTCGTCAGCCTCGACACGGATCAGGCTAGGCTGGACATGATTGAGGGCACGCGCAAATGTCTCGACACTATACTGCTCGGCGATCTCGGGGAAGGATGCGCGTAGCAGATGGTATTGACCTTGCCAGAAAGCCGCGCTACGACCAACGACGTTCTCCCACAGGCGTGACTGTGACTCGTGGATGCCTAGTGAGGTACCGTGCGCCAGCAGTGTACGTGCAATTCCAGGTGCGACACCTTGCTCATAGAGGGCATGTCCACCTTCGTGCATCGCGGCCATCAGCGACATCGGCAGATAGTGATCATCGTAGCGAACAGTCAGACGCACATCAGAGGGAGAGCCCAGCGAGGTCGTGAATGGGTGGACTGAACGGGTAATCTGACCGGATTGAAGATCATAGCCCATTACCTTCAACACTGACTCGCAGAGTTGTTCTTGCGCTTTCAGTGAGAAATCTCCATGTACACATGCAGTATCGATAGTGCTTCCGTGCTCATTGATGCGCTTCAGTAGCACAGTGCTTGCTGTACGGACCGGAGCAAACCATTCTTCAACCTGGCGACTGGTAAGCCCTGGCTCGAACTGATCCAGCAGAGCATCATAGCGTGTCTCAGTATAGCCCAGGTGGTCAGCAATCTCGCGCTGAATAGCAACCGTCCGTTCAAGGAAAGGAGCGAAGATAGAGAAATCTTGCTTATCGCGTGCTTTGAGCCAGGCTTCCAGACTTAATGAACTGACGAGTGTTGCCTCAACAACGAGCTCTGGTGGTAACTTTGTCGCCTGATCATATGTTCGTCGCACCTGGCGCACCAGACCGCGGTCGGCATCTTGAAACGTCTCCTCATGCATGATCGGTTCCAATTCAGCGAGTAGCTCACCGATTTTCGGACTTGTCAGACGTTCATGATAGATACCCTGCAATGTTGCGAACTGTTGAGCACGCGTCTCACCAGCATTACGAGGCATTGCTGTTTGTTGATCCCAGCCGCCTAGAGCAAGCAGCGAGGCCAGATCCTCCAGGGGTTGTATCAACGCGAGCAGAGCATTGATATGAGGATGTGAGTGAGTGAACTCCAAAGTCGTGGATGTCTTTAAATTAGACATGCTACCTCTTTCTTGCTTGATGCAATATCAATACATTTCCATGGAAAGGAGTAAAGGGAGTTAGAAGTGCTGGCAAGGCACTCACCCTCCGTAGATCCATGTAAGAAATAGAGAGTGATTACGGAAATATAAATATTCTACCATACCTTACCACAACTTATCAGGTTTTGTTCGATCGTGCATTGGCTTCAGATAACAGGAGACCATATGCTATGACTTACAGAGATATGGCTAAAAATCAAGACGCCCTGACACGTCAAGACGTCTTGATTAAGGCAATCGGGTTCCGTTCTGTCTGTGTTACTTCAAGGATAATGCTCTGTCCTTGTCGCCTGTACTAGCTTCAATCTCACCCAGGATATAGCTGACTAATTGCAGTATAGTGATGCCCTGGAGCAAGACTACGACGGGTATATTGATCTCTATGTCGGCTTCAATCTGGTTCTTGAGCTCGACTGCCATAAGCGAGTCGATGCCAAGAGCATGGATCGGCTTGTGTTCGTCGAGCCTGTTGACTGGTAGCCGCAGTATGCGTGCGGTGTGTTCTTTCAGATAGTCTTCGATGAGCTTCTCGCGTGTGTTCGCAGATTGTGTGAGCAGGTGGGCATAGCTCATCTTTTGTTGTGCTTGCTCGGTTGCTGTATTGTGTATGCTTGCCTCCTGGTTTGTATGCAGGGTGCTGAACATAGTCGATTGGTTAATGGAAGGATAGAACTGTCTCCATTGTTCAAAGTCAAAGGGCATGACTCCTATCTGTGCTTTTGTACTTTGACGTAAGAGTATCTCCAGTGCCTGCAAGCCTTGAGCGGGCGGCAGATTTTTGATGCCGCGCAGGGCTAATCTTTGACCGCGATTAGCCTGGGCCGCCGCTAATCCAACATCACTCCATGCGCCCCAATTAATGCTAAGCCCTGGCTGTCCCTGTGTATGCCGCAGATGCGCCAGTGCATCCAAAAAGGCATTGGCGGCCGAGTAGTTTCCTTGTCCGGGTAGACCTATTAGCGAGGCCGTTGATGAGAAGAGGACAAAGAAGTCGAGTGGTATCTCGGATGTCAACTCATGCAGGTTCCATGCGCCCTTGACTTTGGGTGCCATTACATCCTGTAAGCTTTCCAGGCTGGTCTGTAACAGGATACGATCTTTAAGAATGGCGGCGGCGTGCATAATACCACGCAGCGGAGGCATCTCGCTTTGAATGCGCCTGATAAGCCATGCGACCTGCTCGCGTTGCGTGATGTCCACCTGTTCCACAATAATCTCAACATCTTGCTGGCGTAGCTCATCCAGGAGCTGTTGCGTGGCTTGTGACGGTCCGCTACGACCAACGAGTACAATGTGGCGTGCTCCCTGTTCTATCATCCAGCGGACGATGGTGAGCCCAAGTCCACCTAATCCGCCGGTGAGCAGATAGGTCTTATCAGCACTGAAACTGCTTGTTGCTGCTAGCTCTGTCCTGTGTTCCTGCCCCAAACTCTGTTGCTCTGCGTTGAGTGTATGTCCTCCAATCTGTTCATGAAAGGTGAGTACAACTTTGCCAATCTGTTTGGCCTGTGCCAGATGATGGAAGGCTTCGATGGTTGCGCTGAGTGGAAAGGCTGTGATCGGCAGCAGATGCAGTTGCCCACACTCAAATTGTTGCAGCAGGTTACGCAATAGCCTCATCATGAGAGTGGGACGTTCGCGAATCAATAGCGAGATGTCGATGGCGGCAAAGGTAAGGTCTTTTTCGAACGAAGCGAGGCTGAGTGCATTACTCTGTTGAATGTCACGTTTACCCAGTTCCAGGAAGCGTCCATGATTGGCGAGCAGGTTGAAGCTGCGTGTGAGTGCTTCGCCAGCCAGTGAGTTTAGTACCACCTCGACACCCTGACCTCCGGTAATTTGCATAATCTGATCTGCGAAGGCCAGCGAGCGTGAGTCAAACACGTGCTTCACGCCTAGTGAACGCAGATACTCTCGCTTCTCAGGTGAACCTGCGGTCGCGAAGATCTCGGCTCCACAACGTTGCGCGATCTGTACGGCTGCTAATCCGACTCCGCCAGCGGCTGCATGAATTAATACGCGCTCACCTGCTTCTAGATGTCCGATGTAGTTTAAGGCATAGTCTGCGGTCAGGAAAACTATAGGGATGGTCGCCGCCTCTTGCAGGCTCAAGTTATGTGGTCGGGCCAATACCATAGCGGCTGGCTTGATCACATAGTGGCGGAAGCAGGAGAGTGGATTGGTTGTGATCACTTCATCATCAATCTGGAAGTCTGTGACATCCTCGCCTACAGCTACGATGCGGCCTGCGCACTCATGTCCGAAGTGATTTTCATCTCCATTTTCATAGTTGAGCATCCCCAGAGCGTACAGTACATCTTTGAAGTTGAGACCTGCATGGCTGACCTGAATCTCGACCTCTCCACGACCTGGACGTGGTCGCTCGATCTCTACCAGCTCAAGGTGCTCTAAATTGCCGGTCTCAGGGATCTTAATACGTAATGGGATCTCCTGTGCCAGCAGTGTATCTGCCTGCTCAAAGGCCCGGTGCGTCGAGGCGTCAATGGACATTGTCTCTGGTGCCATATGCAGAAGTCGCGCTACGTAGCGCTGATCCCCACGCAGTGCACTTTGATCTTCGGCGTCATTGCATACAATAAGCTGATACAGAGACTGCATCTCTGCCGGTTGCGGCTGACTACTCAGATCCACGCGTGTGCAGTGCAGTTCGGGATGCTCATAGATAATGACACGGCCAAGTCCCCAGAGTGCTGCTTGTGCGACGTTGATCTGCGAGCTTTCCTGCTCCTGCTCGATGTCTTGTGTGCCGTTGGTGATCAGCCAGAGGCGCGGTACTTGCTGCCAGCTTATCTTTTCCAGGGCCTGGAGGAGATGGAGTGTGGCTCCACATCCTCGTATGCTTGCATCTTCCAGACTAGCAAGTGAAGGTGTAGCCGTAGGTTCCAGACTCCAAAAGTTCAAGATGCCGCGACAATGGGGCAACTCTCTATGGCAGATTGTTTGCAAGAGACGCTGAAAATGTTCTGGTTGCGCTGGATCTATGTAATAGTGCGCAGGCTTCTGATACTCTTGATACTCTCGATAGTCCTGCCCTATATAGACAAGAGCGATTGTATGGCCAGCATTTTGTAACTGTTCTGCAACCTGCTGACCGATGCCGCTCTGGTCGGCAAAGATCAACCAGCCTCCCTGTTCATCGCTGTAAGCAGTCTGCTGCTTAGGGCTCAGGATATTTGCAGTTTGCAGTGCCTCCCAATGCATTTCGTAGAGCCAATCATGCATGTTCTCTTCGCTCACAGCGGGTTTCGCGGATACTAGATGCTGTATCCGGATGCCGCTGGCCTCCAGCATGAGTTGACCAGCCTCATCATAGACCTCCCAGGCGAGTCGATACGTCTGAGTGGCTGCCATCTTCTCCTGTACTTGCCGTTCCTCTTCTTGTATCCATACTCGACTCCAAAGGTCCGTATACGCATGCTGATAGAGCGCCAGATGCTCGATGCTGATTGGTATCAACGGACCGCGCTGTGTATCCTCACCATTGGTATCCTGTGATAACGCTGCCACGACCGTTTGCAAGCAGGCATCAAGGAGCGCTGGATGAAATTGATAATCATCAATATTGTGTTTGATTTCTGGTGTTATGCGGATCTGGCAGAGCACTTCATGGGCACGTTTCCAGCATTGTTTGACCCCCTGAAAGCTCGCACCATAGTCTAGCCCATGTTCGCGCATGCGCTGATAATGTTGTTCGCCAGTGCGCACCTGAGGAATGTTTTCCTGTAGCTGTGTGATCAGTGTTCTATTGGTTGCGGCGTCCCTCTGCGTTGTCTCAGACTCTTGAAGCTCTTGATTAAGCAGCAATGTTCCTCGTGCATGCTGTTCCCATTGCTCTACTGAGCGCGTCCCAGTTGCGTTGTTAGACTTGTCGGACATCGACTGGCTAAAAAAAGCATACGTGACGCTACCGGGCATGGCTGGCGCGATGAGTAGTTGAACACGTACGCCGCCTTCCTCCGGGAGAAAAAGAGCTTTCTGAAATGTGATCTGTTCTTGTATGACGATCGGTTGCGCAAAAATCTCACGTGTCGCATCCTGTGCCAGCTCCAGATAGGCTGTAGCTGGTACAACCGCACGACCTTCGACCCGGTGCTCTGCCAGGTACGGGAGACGTTGCTGGCTGAGCTCGAATTCCCAGATATATTCACCTGGACGTGCCGCAGAGGTCAAAAAGGCTCCCAGAATAGGATGTTCACCGTTGACTGCGGCTCCTTTGCTAGCTAATTGACGCTGGGACCAGGAAGGTTGACCTCCTCCTACAGATTGCTTTCCGTGAGTACTGTCGCCAGGGATGTCTACGTATTCGGGTAGCCAGAAGCGTTCGTTCTGCCAGGGATAGCTGGGCAGTGAGACATACTGTTCACTTCCACTATAAAAATGTTCCCATTGCAGTGGGAGGCCAAGTGTGTAGAGCGTTCCTACGGACGCGAGCAGTGAGGAACGTTCATCCATGTCACGACGCAATGAGGGAATGGCATGCATATGAGGTGTAGCATAGGTGCCATCCTTAGCGTTCTGCTGCCTGATATTCTTGAATGTCTGTTGTAATGAGCCCAGGAGTATCGGGTGTGGCGTCATCTCCACGAATATGGAATAACCATCCTGCAGTAAACGTGTCACCGTTGGATAGAAGAGCACAGGCTGACGTAGATTGTCTGTCCAGTAAGCGGCATCTAACTCTGCTCCCGCCAGGGGCGTGCTTGTGACTGTTGAATAGAATGGTATCGATGTAGATCGTGGCTGTAAAGTGGTAAGACCGTGTCTGAGATCGTTTAAAAGAGGATCGACCTGTGCACTGTGCGAGGCGACATCGACTTTGATCAGGCTGCAATAGATGCCACGTTCTTTTACTGTCCGCATGAACTGATCGATAGTGGCGCTATCACCCGACAGCACGGTCTCGGTCGGACTATTGTTGCTCGCAATCGAAACGCGTTCCTCATAATCGCTGATCAATGTCTGTGCCTGCTCTAATGGCAGATTCACCACTGCCATACTGCCAGATCCGCTGATCCGCTTGAGCAAGTGGCTACGCCAGCAGATGACATGTAGTGCATCTTCAAGGCTGAGCGCACCGGCCAGTACCGCAGCAGCCAGTTCGCCCATACTATGACCTACAACCGCATCAGGTCTGACTCCCCACGATGCCCAGAGTGCTGCTAACCCGAGCTCCATTGCCAGCAGTACTGGCTGTAGCATATCGATCTGCTCAAAGGTGTGCGCTGATCTCTCAGTCAACACATCCAGTAGCGACCAGTTCGTATACTGGCGTATGAGCTTATCGCATTCTTGTAGCTTCGCGCGAAAGACAGGTTCCTGCTCAAGTAAGCGGCAACCCATACCTAACCATTGTGAGCCCTGTCCAGGAAAGACATAGACAACTTTTGCCGCCGCAGACATCTTGCTACCATGACTCATACCCGAACGCTCTTCATGCTGTAAGAATGCTGCTAGCTGCTCATCAATGCTCTCTTTGCTATCCGCGACCAGAGCCAGACGCTGCTCATGATGGGTACGGCGGCAACTGGCACTATAGCTAATATCAGCCAATGTTATCTGCTTACTTGCTATGAGATCTGGTAGTGTATCTCGATAGGACTGTACTAAGGCGTTGAGCGCTTCTGGCGTTTGTGCTGATAGCGTTACTAGTTGTGTGCTTGAAATAGTATCCGTGGATAGGGGCAGCGAGCGGAGCGGAGTATGCACCTGCTCCAGGACGACATGTGCATTTGTCGCCGAGATGCCAAAGCAACTGACCGCAGCCAGCACTGGATGACCATCCTGCTTCCATGACTCTAGCTGCTGTGGTACTTTTAAATTGAAATACTTCAATGGTAATTGTGGATGTGGCTCATGCAAATGGAGATTGGGCGGGATAGCGCCATGTTTCAACGCCAGTGCGACTTTGATGAAGCCTGCTATCCCTGCGGCCCCTTCTGTGTGACCAATATTAGATTTTACCGAGCCGATCCAGCAGGGATTATCTGCTGTATGTTCTTTGCCGTAGACCTCGCCGATGGCCGTTACTTCAACATGGTCGCCGACAAGAGTACCCGTGCCATGGGCCTCGACATACTGTACCTGAGAAGGCGCGATACCTGCATCCAGATAGGCCTTACGCAGGACTGCCTCTTGAGATTTTTCGCCAGGCGTCACCAGCAGGCCACTGGTACGACCATCGTTATTCACTGCACTCCCACGTAGCAGACAATAGATAGGATCACCATCAGCGAGTGCCTGAGCATAGGGTTTCAAAACGACCACGCCTATCCCCTCACTACGCACGAAGCCATTTGCCTGAGCATCAAAGGTCTTGCAGCGGCCTTCGGGCGAGAGTAGCCCCATCTTTGAGAAACCCAGCCCTTGCTCAGCTTCAAGGATAAGATTCGCGCCAGCAGCCAGCGCGAGTGAACATTCACCTGACCAGATACTCTGGCTCGCCAGGTGGACCGCCACCAGTGACGATGCGCAAGCAGCATCGACAGACATACTGGGACCTTGCAGATCCAGCACATAGGACAAACGGCCCGCCGCCACTGCGCGAGAGCAGCCTGTCATCATATATAGGTCAACATTCTCCTGATGTTGAAAGGCCAGGTCCTCATAATCGTTGGTTGCCATGCCAACAAAGACACCCGTCGCGGAACCAGCTAAATGGGGGACTGGAATACCGGCATCCTCTAACGCCTCCCAGGCTACCTCTAACAATAGACGTTGTTGAGGATCCATCTTGCTCGCTTCACGTGGCGAGATGCCAAAGAAAGCGGGATCGAATTGATCAATTGCATCGATAAAGCCACCGCAGCGCGACACCAATTTGCCGGCGGATCCTGGTCTTGGATCATACAGTGCATCAATATCAAAACGCTCAGGGGGAATATTCGTAATAGCATCTTTCCCCTTGCTAAGTAACTGCCAGAACTCCCGTAGATTATTGGCTGCGGGAAAACGGCATCCCATCCCAATAATTGCGATAGGCTCTTTACCTGACATGGGCACCAACTCCTTTAACAATCGTGGCATGTATCATTTAATTAAATTACACAATACGATGTACAACAATCTTTTCACAAATACATACATGAGCTGGCTAGATGAACGTCTACATTTTAACAAAACAATGAACAATGATAATCATATGTGACGTATCATGACATTAGTTATAGCATTTAAAAAACATATTTACTATAGTATTACGTATTAAAAAAGCATTAAATTAGATGAAGTAATATAGCGAGAAGTACTGACATGCATCTTGTCGTGTGGTCACATAGTATAGTCAACGCCGAGTATAAGTATTCTCTTCACAAGGACGTACCGCTTCCCACATACATGGTGGGAAGCGGTACGCTGGAACAGTCTTTAAGCTCTTAGTTACCTTGCGAGGAAAGGATTAGTATGATGATAATGCCAACAAATAACGCAATAAGCAACACACAGCCAACAGCTCTACGGAGCTTTAGTCTATCGGTAATATACTTTAGATCAGGGTCTCGCTCTCTGCTAACAGGATTGATGATAAATCCGCAATTAGGACATGACGCAGCTTGATTAGAAACTGTATGCTTGCATTCTGGACAGCTAACGAGTGCCATGTACTTCCGATCCTTCCATAATCTTTTCTTTCTGGATGCCTAGTTCCTTCTATAAGAAGTGTTTCAAAGCTTCACACTTCTGCAGAAATAATAAAACAAAAATAGCTTATTGTATAGCTAAATTTGTATTTAAGATTATATAGACTGTATATGTCGTATGTCAAGAAAAGCAGGTGTTTTTTTGCTATTGTTGCATCTGTCTGTCTGATGTAGTACTATAAATAATATTACTATGTATATATTTGTTGATAGGGGGGGTATATTGCAAGAGCAAGGTTGGATCTTTCCTTTCTGCCCTCAGCCAGATGCGTGGTCTGTAGATTGGGATCATTTTTATACTCATTATTCCTGGTTGCGTGCTATGGAGGGGGTGCAGCAGAGCCCTATTTACCATGCAGAAGGTGATGTCTGTATTCACACACGGATGGTTGCGGAGGCAATGACCGCTCTGCCAGGGTGGCGTGCTTTACCAGCAGAAGAGCGTTCACTCCTCTTCCTGGCTGCACTCTTGCATGATGTGGCAAAACCTGCCTGTACCAGAGTAGAACCTGATGGACAGATTACCTCTAAGGGTCATGCGCGCAAAGGAGAACAGATGACGCGCACTATTTTGCTAGACGGCAGTGAACTGGACCCTGTACCGCTGGAGCAGCGTGAATATATTGCTCGCCTGGTACGCTTTCATGGCTTGCCGCTCCACTTCTGGGATCGCGAGCCACCTGAGCGCCGTATTATCGAGGCAAGCCAGAATATACGTATGGATCATCTTGCGTTATTGGCAGAGGCTGACGTACGTGGCCGAACCTGTACTGACAAGCAGGACTTGTTAGAGCGTATTGACCTCTTCCGTGCTTTTTGTCAGGAATGTCAGTGCTACCAGTCTCCATTTTCTTTTACAACATCCTATAGTCGCTTTGTCTATTTTCATAGCATGCAGGCCGATCCTCATTATGCTGCCTACGATGATACGACTTTTGAAGTTATCCTGCTCTCGGGCCTACCGGGTGCCGGTAAAGATACCTGGATACGCACGCATCTCTCAGACTTACCGCTCATCTCGCTTGACCAGATTCGCAGTCGACTCAAGATTGGTCCAGAAGAGAAGCAAGGCAAGGTTGTGCAAGATGCCCGTGAGCAAGCTCGTGTCTTGTTGCGTCAACACCGCTCTTTTGTCTGGAATGCAACGAATGTTACGCGTACTCTGCGTCAACAACTCATCAACCTCTTCGTCTCTTACGGTGCCCGCGTACGGCTTATCTATCTAGAGGTTCCATTGAGCGAACTTTTACAGCGCAATGCAAAACGTGATGCACGCATCCCTGAAGCAGTACTGTATCGCCTTATCAACAAGCTTGAGGTGCCCGATAGTACCGAAGCGCACAGCGTTGAGTGGTACACAAATATATAGGTAGGGAGCCAATTCATATGAGCAGATAGGCGAGGGAGGCTAGATAGTTGGATAGTCTCCATCTTTGCTTTATTCAGGCAGCGCTTGCTCCTCTTGTGATGCGTCTTTGACATGCTCAAATTGGCCTGGATGCGTCGAGCGCCATTCTTCCCAGACTGCGACGAGGAATGCCTGCACGACACCTGCGACAGGTGAGGCCAGTAATGCTCCCACGATACCGAAGAGCTCGGAGCCTGCAATCAGGGCTGCTAATGAGACAATAGGATGCAGTCCAATCGCCTTCCCAACGATACGTGGACCGATAATATCTCCCTCCAGGACATGGACGACGATAAAGTAGACCAGGACGATAACTGCTAATATCCAACCCTGTGTCAGTGCTACCAGTGTGCAGACGGCTCCAGAGACCAGCGTCCCCAGAATCGGAATAAATTCCAGGATGAAGGCCAATACGCCCAGTAGGAGACCGTACGGTACGCGTAGCAGAGTCATGCCACCACCTACTAATACACCTACGATCACTGCAAGCAAGAACTGTCCACGAATGTAGCCACCGACGATACGCTGTAATGTATCCAGCAGAAAGTCGGGATGGATGTTGGCTGGAAGATTATGGCGGCACCAGTTATTGGTACGTGGGCCATCGATCATAAAGTAGATGGTCATGACCGCGACTACTACCACATCCAACAGAAAGTCCAGTGTTCGACTGATCAATGGGATCAGGCTCTCTGCCAGGCCTTCTACTCTGGGCAGGATCTGTTGGCGTACTGCCGCTATCTGTTGTGACGTGATACCAAACGAGTTCAGCAATTGTTCAAGTGGAGAGTGTTGATCTCCATTTTTTGTTGAGAGTACACTTTGTAGTGAGGTCGAAAGTGAGGTAGACTGATGTACAATAGCCACAGTTATGGAATAGACCAGCAGGCTTAACAACGAGAGCGCGATCAGGCAGGTTAAGATAATTGCTATTGAACGCTTCATATGGCGTTCTAAGAGCTTCACAGCAGGAGCTAGCGCATAGGCTAGCATTGCCGCGATAACCACCAGTAACAATGCACGCACAATGTGCATCGCTCCCCAGAGGATGACCGCGACGACACCTATCCAGGCGAGGATGGCAACTGGAATATCGCGTCTGCGTTTCCATTTATTTATGTTGTTATCGACGCTTGTTTCCACTGGCAATCGTTTTGTCACAGACATGAACGTTTTCCTTAATGAATGCAAAATTCGGCTGATATGGTGGACCTGTATGCGTTAATGATGGTGTTTATAGTTGTTGCTTCATAGTATACGTTCTAGTCGCTTACAAGGTGTCAATGCAACAGCTATGATAGAGAAATCTCTGGTGTTCTTTCAGCATTATTCGCTAACTATAGCTGATTTTAAACATTTTTTGATGTTCAGTGAAATGTCGTTTGTATCCCTGTGGAACAACTGCTGATGCTATGGGGCTCCCTTGTAATGTGTCGTTTTGAGCATATATAATCCGCTATGCATAAAAGATAAAATGGATTACTTTAAAACCCGTTGCGCTTTTCTTCGTAAAATGAGTAGAGGGATGTTGTACACTTTCTTTTTCCTGTACAATCAGGTGGAGAAGTGTTTGCTGATCGGCTCTATTGTCTTGACTATCTTTTTTCTTGTAGCATTGAGGAGGTGATGTGGTGTTACTGGCATCCTTAATTTCTGTGCAGACGCTCATTGATGCGTTACATGTAGTAGGTTATCCTGCTATTGCTTTATTTATTTTTATTGAGTGTGTTGGTGTACCATTGCCTGGTGAGACGATATTGCTGCTCGCTTCATTTTTATCGGCAACGGATAGCCGATTACAACTTCCGTTGATTATCCTCTGTGCTATTGCTGGTGCGGTATTGGGTGATAATGTCGGATACTGGATTGGGCGCACGGGTGGTCGGGTGTTTGTGGAGCGTTACGGTCGCTTCTTTTTTGTAAAGATGGAGCATCTTGAGCGGGCCGAGGCGTTTTTTGAGCGTCACGGCGCAAAGACGGTCTTCTTCGGACGTTTCATTTCGCTATTGCGTATCTGGTCCGCTGTGCTGGCTGGTATGAATCGCATGCCATGGCGTTCTTTTCTGTTCTACAATGCGCTTGGTGGCATCGTCTGGTCGCTCTATGTAGCTCTATTAGGGTATATCACGGGGCGATACTTTCATGACCATTTTAACCAGGTTGAGTGGGCCGCCAGAACAATTGGTTGGGTTGGTCTGGCATTGATTGTGATTGGTGTGATTGTGGTGGTGGTTGTTTTCAGGGTACGACGCACGCGCCATGCCCGCCGTTTACACAGTGCATCTATGCGTCTCCCCTCACGTTAACAGAAGAATTGCTTTAAATATACGACTTACTTTATAAGATACTGTATTTATTAAGAATTGAAACATTTGCACATTTATGTTGGCGGGTGCATTACTGCTAACTATTGGACATCAAGTTCCTTTTACTCTGCTAGGTTTCTTTTGTGCTGGGCCGCGTTGCTGATATCGTCGGTTTGCGTCTGGCTTTGACGTGTATCCTGTTCTTATTTACTGTGTGTATTGTTGTGCTTGTACTGGCACGCCACGCGGTTCGTTCTCATACTTCGCAGGAGCCACCAGTTGAGATTATTACTTTTGGATAAGAGAGCGATCTGACGATTGAATACGACTTGCGAACGTGCGCAAATATGCGAGGCGAGCATCGGTGCTCGCCTCTTTTTTTGTATTGTTTTTGTGTATCTTGCTCACTGATAGCGGGAAAGCACGAAACAATGGAGGTTCTATGGCTCTATTCGTGCCGTATAGCACGATCAATAGTGCGTGGTGTTGATTGCAGAAAATGGTCCCAGGCGCTGGTCTGCCAATCGTCTACACGCTCACCGTTAACGGTCCATTCAGGGATCGGCATTAGCAGATGGTCGGATAGTGAGACCAGGAATGGTTCATACATGTTACGGATTTCAGCCAGGTGTCGCTCGGCTGTCTCAGGGTTTGTGAAGTGGAGACCTGCAGCTTCAAGCTGACTGCGCAATACTTTGAAGTTTTCTGCGCTGAGTCTTTTGGTATTGGTGAGTGGTGGTGTACCGTAGGTTTGCGCTAGATCTACAGCGGTATGGCGTGCAATGGCGAAAGTGAACTTCATGGGTTTGACTGGAAGTCCTTCTATCCCCACCAGAGCTAGCGCACAGGTGTCGAGGAGCATCGTGAGTGCAGCCAGCCAGGATTGGCGTTCGTGTTGAGAACGATAGTAGTTCAGGACCGGATAAGAAATATGGCTCTCCAGAATCTCTCCACACCACTTCTCCCAATCACGTAAGAACTCGATAAGTTCGGTGGGAAAGCTTGTTTGTGCGTGTCGCGCGAGCAGCGTCACCGCCATAGGTGGCGAGCCAGCGCGCGCGTCGAGTAAAGAGATGCTGATTTCGCGTTTTGAGAATGATTGATAGAGGATAGGGACGTACCCAATAACCAGTGCGAGGAAGGCCAGTCCAAGTCCAGCTTCGATTGAAACAATCTCACGTGTTACAAATGTGAGAGGCGTAACGTCTCCTAAGCCAAGTGTCACAAAGGTTGTTCCACTCATATAGAGATAGGTGCCAAAATTGACAAAATGATCTGGTGTATTGATCGGAGTTTTAATACCCCAATACAGGAGCGCAAAGCCGAGAATAAAAACAACTCCCCAGATACCAAGCAAGAACAGTAATGAGAGGGGGCCATAATACCCCAGGAACTGTTCACGCCGATTTCCCGGCTTCATGCGCCTGGCGATACCAGACCAGAGTAGCCAGGTTATTGAGTAGTAGAGTGAAGCTAAACGAAATTTCCGTGATATATGGCGTGGAAGGATAATGGTCTCAAAACCGTCTTGTGCTATCAGTAAAATTAAAAGTACACCAATGATGGCAGCGCCTATTTGCATGTATGTTCCTTTCGGCCTGCGCCGTCCCAATGGGGCGCTAGTAGGTTGTAACAGTTACTGAGTTGACTTTGTGCTGACTCTGTATTGTATACGTCATTTATAGCAATGTCCAGATCGTGATGTCTCGCTCATCATGGAACTGCCTCTCCCCTACTTTCGTCCCTTTACAACCGCTTTCTTGCTCATTCATTTGTCTCTTTGCAGTTGAGTTCAAGCATGTATATAATAGAATCTGAGAGAGTACGTGTGTATTCTCACGCATTCTTATACAAACGATGTAGATGGAGTAGCGTT
Source organism: Ktedonobacteria bacterium brp13 (assembly GCA_015099395.1). Classification (GTDB taxonomy): domain Bacteria; phylum Chloroflexota; class Ktedonobacteria; order Ktedonobacterales; family Ktedonobacteraceae; genus Dictyobacter. Next base: position 870,190 of record AP024096.1, read on the forward strand.
TCTTATGCAAAAAAAGAAATTTGGTAATACTGACATGCAGATTACCAGGATCGGTCTCGGTTGCTGGGCTATGGGTGGCGGAGCCTGGGGTTCGCAGGACGATAATGACTCGATTGCAGCTATCCATGAGGCCCTGGAGCAGGGTATCAACTGGATTGATACTGCGGCAATCTATGGTCAGGGCCGTTCCGAGGAGGTTGTGGGGCGTGCTTTGAAGGGTCGTTCAGAAAAACCCTATGTCTTTACCAAGTGTTCATTGCTTTGGGATGAGAATCGTAAAGTTTACAACTCTTTGCGGGCTGCGTCAGTACGTAAAGAGGTTGAGGATAGCCTGCGCCGCTTGCAGGTCGATGTCATCGATCTTTATCAGATCCACTGGCCTAACCCGGCAGATGAGATTGAGGAAGGTTGGAGCACGCTGGCTAAACTGAAAGAAGAGGGTAAGGTCCGCAATATTGGACTCTCGAACTTCAGTGTCGAGCAGATGCAGCGTATGCAGGCTATTGCTCCTATCAGTTCATTACAACCCCCCTACTCGATGGTGAAGCGCGACATCGAAAAAGAGATTCTACCTTTTTGTCTGGAGCATAATATCGGTGTTATTGTCTATTCGCCTATGCGTTCAGGACTGCTGACCGGAGCAATGACTGAAGAGCGCGTCAAGAATCTGGACAATGACGATTGGCGTAAGAATGATCCAGAGTTCAATCCACCACGTCTGGAGCGTAATCAGCGTCTGGTCGCTCTCTTACAGGAGATTGGGAATGAGCATGGCGATGCTTCCCCTGGTGAGGTTGCAATTGCCTGGACTCTCCATCATCCGGCGGTAACCGCTGCTATCGTTGGTGCACGTCATCCTCGGCAAGTCAAGCGCAACAATGGTGCCGCAGACTTACAACTGAGCGATCGCGATATCGAGCGCATCGAGACCTTCCTGCATCAAAATCCGTAATTGTCTATTGCAGGATACTTATACATGTCGATAAAAAGATAGCACATGCCTGGAAGGTACGACATAGTATAGAGATGTAGTATAAAAGAGTGGATGAGCATAATCTTACATAGTGTTCATCCACTCTTTTACGTTACTTTACTTGGTGTTGTCTAAGCCTTGAATGACTTCAAAGAGGAACCACTTGCGGCGTTCCGTGTTGTCGATGATGACTTCAAGTTCGCTCGCTGTAGCGTAATCGTTATGTTTGTTGCATACCTCGTGCGCGGCTCTCTGTGCCACTACGAGAAGCTGATTATCCGCCATCAGACGCTGTGCCATCTCGCCGGGCGGGACGAACTCGTTATTGTCATCCTCGATGGTTTGTAACTGACTGATATGTGAGATGGAGCGAATTGTCGTGCCACCGACTCGGCGTACACGCTCAGCCAGGGTATCAGTGTCGCCAAAGATCTGGTCTGCCTGCTCATCAAACAGCAGATGATAGTCGCGGAAGTGGGATCCTGAAAGATGCCAATGGAAATTCTTGGTTTTTACATAAAGCGCGAAGGCGTCTGCGATCAGTGGATTCAGCGCTTTTGTAATCTCCTGTACCGCCTCTGAACTGAGATCGGTAGTAGTTGCAAGCTCTTTGGATGCAGGTTTATATGTAGACACTTGGCTTTTACTTGTCACTTTTTCTTTGGAGACCATACTGTTTCCGACTCCTTTCCTGGTGAATAACAGTCTCCACCATAGATACTTGAGATCCACGGAAGAGGAAAGTTTTCGTCAGGGTAATAGGTAACACTATGTAATTTTTGCTATTATGAGGCGTGTGTTTCTCTTTTCTGCTACGTCTCTAATCTTTATACGCATTGCGTCGCTAAACTGTGACAGGCCCCAATTATTTGCGGCAAGCGTCCGGCCTTGATATAGTGCTATACACACGTGTTTAAATATATGCGCTAAGCAGGCAAGAGACTGTGAGCGCTCCAGTAAAAACATAGAGAGCAGCCTGAGTAATCGGTAATACGTTGAGTACCCCATTGAGGTAGAGTCCGCAACATAGGAGGGTGCCTGCGATACTCTCCAACAAGAAGAGACGTATCCAGCGCTGGAGTAATGGCTGCAAGATCTGGGTTCCTGTAAGGTTGTGTGTAGTGCGGTAGATGAGTCGAGGACTCATGAAGAAGAGCACTCCACTTGTTGCGAAGGTGATGGTCTCGATAATTGTTTTCATGAGTGCGAAAAGCGGGTGAATATTAATAATCAACATGGGTACCTCCTGTTGCATGTCATTTTGTTTTCTTGTTCTGTTCTTAGCATAGCGTGTGTATGTCGTGGACGGATCGCATAAATGTCGCAATTTTGTCGCAGAACTCGCTTGTGAGTAGCTATAGTGGATAGGATTATGTATTTGCATGGAATTAGCAGGTATACTTTTATGTAAATGAGAATACCAGGACAGGGGTAATGAAAGAGTTATGGCTACAATTTTACTTGTAGAAGACGAGGCCGATCTGGCTCAGATTGTACTACGTGAACTGGCTGCTGCCGGGTATACGACCGTCCATGCGCTTGATGGCATAGAGGCGTTACAAAAGCATGCACGTGAGCAGGTGGATCTGGTCATTCTAGATTGGATGTTGCCGCGCCTGGATGGTCTTGAGGTGCTACGCCAATTGCGCCAGAACTCTGCTACTCCTGTACTGATGCTGACAGCACGGAGCGAAGAGATGGATCGTGTGATCGGTCTTGAGGTAGGTGCCGATGATTATCTGACCAAGCCCTTCAGTGTGCGTGAGTTGATTGCTCGTGTGCGTGCATTGCTACGTAGGAATGAGTTGATCCGACAAACGCTGGCCGCTGATCGCAGCGATGCTGGTGAGATACTATTGCGTGGTCCTTTAATGCTGAATCCACAGACTCACATCGTGACGCTCTCAGGCTGTGAATTAGAGCTGAGTCCAACCGAGTTCTCGTTGTTACAGTTGTTGTTACGCAGCCCTGGCCGCGCATTTAGCCGTGTCTATCTGATCGAGACAATCTGGAGCGAGACGTATGTGGGTGGTGATCGCTCTGTCGACAATGCGGTGCTGCGTTTGCGTAAGAAGCTGGGTAGCGTTGGTGATGCGATTGAGACGGTCTGGGGTGTTGGTTATCGCCTTCGTCCAGAATCAGCCACCCCGGTCACACAGGAGCAATGGCGTCGATGAGGCCATCATTCTTACACGACAGGCATGCAGGCCAAACACAGCAGGCATCTCAAACAGATATATTATGGCATCTGGGGCGTCGTATTGTAAAGCCACGCCTCTATAGTATACCTGCGCCCAGGGCATTAGTTGAGAGTATAGCTGTGCAGGCTGGCTTTATTCTGCCAGGCATGTTCTATATTATAGGGAATGTGCATAATGTGTATACTGTGCACACTCTGCTGTATCTTCCAAGATGGAATGGTTCAGATATCATTGGCTACTTGCTCATGCTATGCAATATCTCCTCATGCCTCTGGTTTAGCTTACGCTGGCGCTTGCGTCCTCCTCTACGTTCGCGTTGGCGGCAAGTGCTGCTCGAAACTGCTATCTACTGTCTGTTCATTGCTGAAGTACTGATCTGCAATCTCGTGACGTATGGGTTGCTTGTATTGTACAGTCAACTTTCGACAGTGCATGCTTATGATATTCCATATTCCATCATTGCTATATTTCCGCTGGTGCTGATCCCTTGCTTGTTCCTGTTTCGCATGGGTATCCATTTTTTTAAACATTGGAATCGCTTGCGACGTACATATCTGCGCTGGGCTCTATCACACGCTCATATGATGGTGATCCTGATCTGTGTAGGTGTGATGGGTCTGGTGGGAACTATTATCTTGTTTGCTTTATCTGCAATGCAGGTTGGTCATTACGATTTCGTACTTGCATTTACTGTCTTTCTATTGATACTTATGTCGCTGACTGGAATTGTCTTGCTGTGTATGCTGCCTATTTCTATCTTGCTCTCAACATTCTTTACGCGCCGTCTGATTCGCCGTATCAACAAATTAACTATGGCGACCAGTAGTGTGCGTGGTGGTGATTATAGCGTGCGTATTGCTCCCGATGGCATGGATGAGATTGCGTGTTTGCAGAGTGACTTTAATGCAATGGCAATCGATCTGGAGCAGACGATGCATGATCTAAAGGAGGAGCGTGATAACGTAGAGACGTTATTGCATGCTCGCCGTGAGTTGATCGCCAATGCCTCGCATGAGTTGCGTACTCCGGTTGCTACTGTACGCAGTTATCTGGAGTCGATGACGATGGGGAGCCAGGTCGGGCAGCAAGCCGAGGTGTTGTATCAGGATATGCAGGTGATGGAGCAACAGGTGATCCATCTTCAGACATTGATTAATGATCTGTTTATGCTTTCAAAGGCTGAGGTGGGTCACCTGGAGACACGCTGTGTGCCTACGGATCTGGTACCGGTTGTTCAGCGCGTGGTTGATGCAGTGGCTCCTATGGCCTGGCGTGGTAGGCGCGTTGAGGTGCTCTGCAATGTGGGTGGTCCTGAGTCTGCTCCATCTTTCCCGCAGGCGATTGTGGATGGTAATCGCCTGGAGCAGATCTTGCATAATCTAATTCACAATGGTATTCGTCATACATCTCCGGGTGGCATTATCGCCGTAAGTCTGAGGTGTGAGGATGAGTGGATGGTGCTTGAGGTGAATGATACCGGAGAAGGTATCGCTGCCGATGAGCTACCACGGATCTGGGAGCGCTTCTATCGAGTCAGGAATGCCAGCAACCAACCAGGGAACGGGACGGGTCTGGGGTTGGCGATTGTGAAAGAACTGACCGAGACGATGGGTGGCTCTGTCGATGTTGCGAGTGAGCCTGGAGAGGGGACGTGCTTCTCTATTCGTTTCCCTGTGACTCAGGCGCGACGTGCTGAACAAGTTGAGCCTCCCGCTTATACGGCTGTAGTCGATGCTGGCTTGCTGCCGACGGGAGCGCGACCAATAGAAGTATGTGAAGAGCGGGATGTCATTGTTTCGCCATTCACTATGCCCGTCGGAAATTGCTGGTACCATACCATCTATCGAACTCTAACCGGATTTGCGTTGAGCGTGACTGCGTGGCGTGCCCTGCTTGAGATGCTTGTTGTACTGCTGGTCCTGGGTTGTCTTACATGGTTGGGTATAGGCATTGGGTATGGTAGTGCTATATTGCACCTTTTTGTTGTTGCTTATTGTGGCTGCAGTTGGGTCTGTTTGACTTTTCGTTGGCGTCTGAAGCGAGCCGCACAATCATATACACGGGCATTGTTGCATGAAATGGGGATGTTTGCTACTTACTCATGTGTGCTTACAGGCAGTCTTGTTCTCTGGGTCTATGCGTTGCTTTACGGGCATCCGAGTATCAATGTTATTAAGTTTAATACGATTATAGTAGTATGCGTTGTCTTTGCGCTATTGACTAGCTGCGCTTTTTTTGTAACTCGCATCGGTCTCTATCTACTTAGTGGCTGGAATAGGTTGCGCCAGACCCGTTTACGCTGGACCTTCACGCATATGCATCTGATGGCAGTGGTGATCGGTTCTGGTATCATTAGCTCTCTTGTGATTGTTGTTCAAATCGTGCGCCTGAGCTTTAGTATCTTTGAGCGCCCTTTTACATCATCGCCATTCGCTGTTATTTTTGCATTGTGTCTGATGGCCTGTTTGACGTTTGTGGCGTTGATCATTGTTCTTCCGCCGTCGATGCTTGCTTCAATCCTCTTCTCACGGCGTATCACAAAACGTATTGAAGACCTTGCGAGTGCGACCAGTGCTTTACGCGCAGGAAATTACGAGATTCATATTCAGGTTGATGGTCAAGATGAGATTGCTCGTTTACAGGACGACTTTAATATGATGGCCCGTGCGCTGGAGACGACGATGCGCGATCTGAAAGCTGAGCGCGATAATGTAAAGACGCTCCTGGAGGCACGCCGCGAATTGATCGCTACTGTCTCGCATGAGCTACGCACTCCGGTTGCAACGGTACGTAGTTACCTTGAAGTGACGCTATGTAACTGGCAGGATGCAGAGCCTTCGGCTTCATTCTATACGGATCTAACAACCATGCTGCAGCAGGTGGTGCGCCTGCAAACGTTGATCAATGACCTCTTTACGCTGGCTCGTGCAGAGGTTGGGCATCTGGAGATGCGCTGTCAGCCAACGACTATCTTCCCAATTATGCAACATGTTGTGGCGGCAAGCGCGCCGATAGCCTGGCGCGGAAGTCGCGTCGAGGTGCTGGTCGATGATGTTACAGAGGCGGCATCGCTGGTGATGGCAGCCATCGATGCCCAACGACTGGAGCAGATTCTTTATAACCTGGTACATAATGCGATTCGACATACGCAACCTGGAGGTATTGTTGTGCTAGGTGTTTGTATAGAAGGTCCAATCGTGCTATTGCAGGTAAAAGATACAGGCGAAGGGATTGCTGCCGAAGAGTTAATACGGATCTGGGAGCGTTTTTATCAGGCGCACACACACTCTTCACAACTGAGCAGCGGTAGCGGATTGGGGCTTGCTATCGTGAAGGAACTAACCGAAGCCATGGGTGGTACAGTTGCTGTTGAGAGTACGCTCGGTGAAGGTTCGTGCTTTTCACTATGTTTTCCACTTATTCCTAGCTATCCCATGCCGATGGTTAATTACGTATAGCGCATCAGAAAACCAGGAGTAGAGCTATATGTGACCTCTGTAGCGTGCTAAAAGTTGATGAAACAATCTGGTAAAGGGATACGTTATTATAAGCATGCACATAAAAGCCCATATGCGAAACAAGAATACACTATTTCATCATACTTGCTTGTAGAAATACAATAATCTATTCGGGCTAATGACTTGCTTTGTACGCATGAGCTAGGTAAGATTATTGATAGGTATATATTTAATTATGTGTATAGGCTATGATACGTTTTTTTCTAAGAAAGAAAGGATACGACATGGCCTCTGATATGAAGATCTGTAACGAAAGTCCATAATAGGCAAAGTTAAGAGTAGAAATGGATTGGTGCATCAGCGTTTTTGCGACGTTGCTTGGTTTCTTGCTCTCCATCTATTTTATCGTATGGCAATTCTGTACAAAGAATTTGACCTCTTTATGAGTACTCTTTTTCCTCCTATTATGTTCGATTTTGTGTAAGAAAGGGTAACATTACTTCTCATACAGAGTTTTGTTGGTACACACACAAATGCAAAAATTTATCATAAAAAAGAACTGGCACGTGTTCATTCTAATAGCTTTGGTATGCATTGCAATACTTTTACGTGTTGTTCTGGCATACAATAACTGGCCCTATTTTAATAGTGACGAATCTGTACTGGCTTTGATGGCTAACCATATTCTGATGAAAGGTGAGCATCCGCTCCTTTTTTATGGTCAGGACTACATGGGCACGATAGAGGCGTATCTTGGTGCTTTTTTCTACACATTTCTAGGAAGCTCGGTTTTTGCTTACCGTCTCGGTATGATTGTGCTCTATGTCGGCTTCTTACTTTCGATCTATTCTATCTCGCGTCAGCTCTACACAAAGAACTTTGCTCTTTTCATGGTAGCGCTCTTCAGCTTTGGCTCTGCCGCGTTGCTAAGCCGTGAGTTGGCTGGTATCGGCGGCTATATAGAAGCCGATTTCATGGCTGCATTGGCCTTTGCACTGGCTTTGCGTCTTGCCTTGACATCGGCTGACGTTTCTGGTAAAGAGCGCATCTTTCGTCATGTCGCATTCTTTTTGTGGTCTGCTGCTATCGGTATTGGTGTCTGGAGCGATACTGCTATCTTGCCCTGGGTCGCGTGTTCAGGGTTGCTTTTGCTGGTTTTCTGTTGGCGTGAGATGCTTTTTAAAGGGGCTATCTTCTCCTGGTTAGCAGGCCTGCTGATTGGAGGGATACCGCTGATCGTATATAATATTCTGGCTCAACCGGGTCATGATACTATTTCAGTTTTGCTCAGGGCGGTAGCAATCGTTCCATTTAAACTGTCAACATTTATTATACAGATAAAGAATACCGTTGGCATTGTTATTCCAATTATGACTGGCAGCCCTGTCTGCCATAAAAATGAATATAGCTTTATCTATTTTTATGGCTTTGAGCCTGATTGGGGTCCTCATTGCATGACTCTTGGATATGTCTGGTCGACGTGCTTTCTGCTGGCTGGATTGATTTCAGGTATTGTTGCGCTCTACTTCCTGGTCAGAGCTCTTCGCTCCTGGTACCGCAGTCATCAGTTGCCTTTTGAGGAATACCAGGTACTTGTACGCTCGTGTGCTCAGCTTTTGTTGCTGGTGGGAATTGCTGGTTTTATTTTCTCTTTTTCACGAAGCGCGGCAGCACTCAATGCACCAGGCACAAGTGCTCGTTATCTGATAGGTACCTGGGTCGGTTTCCCTGCGATAGTCTGGCTGTTCTGGCAGGGGGTTATTTATACAAAGGAGCATTCGTCGCGTATCTGGCAACGTGTAGATTTGGGACGGCGTGCGCTTTGTATTTCCTGCCTGTTGCTCCTGCTGTTAATTAGTATCTTTGGTGGCTATCAAGCTTTGGTGCAGATACCCCAGGCGCAAGCCTATGTAACATCAGAGTTGAAAGATATTAAAACGCTACAAGATCATGGTGTCACGAATTTCTATTCAGACTATTGGTTCTGTTATCGTTCTGCATTCTATAGTTCTGAACATTTGACATGTGCTGTATCTATCTACGGCTATAAAGGGAATAAGGTTTATGTTGCGGGGCAAAGTCGCTATTTACCCTATGAAACGGCAATGAAAAATGACCTGAAGTCATCTTACCTTGTACCTAAGAGTCAGTCTGTTTTTAATAATTACGTAAAGCTTCAGTTTGCTGAGCAGCATGTAAAATATAAAACCTTTGCTCTTGAGCAATATATAGTATATCAGCCTGTTGATGCACTTAAATATAACTTTGTGCATTGGTAAGCTTGTTTGTAGAAGATTGTTGCAAATAAAGATGGGAGAGCCTAATGAGAGGTTTTTCCGTCTTTATTGCGTTCTGTTGTTATTCATGGGCGTGATGCAATGGTAGTCCCAGCAAGGTTGCTCCGGCCTGCGCGCGTTGCTCATCTTCTCCTGCAATTACGTATTTCTCATACTGGGTTCCACTGATCTGACCTGCGATATGAAAACCGGCGCTGGCAATACCACGGCGTGAAGCGGTATTGCGCTGTTGATGGATAATCCAGAAACGTTCACTCTCGTTGCTCTCACGCTCGATGATAGCTTGTAGCAGGCGTGGATAGATGCCCTGTCCACGCCATGGGGGCAAGGTAACAAAGTGGTAGAGGTAGCGATTCCCGGCCGGAACCTGGAATAAGACAGTAGGCGAACCAAAGGCTGCTTTACCGATTGCTGACCAGCCATAAGCTACAAAGTTATCGTCGATGGTGGCAAGGTAGACACGATGACCATCTTTGAGACGATGCGTGATATCCGCTGGTGTCAACATCATATATCTACGCATCAGATTGCGATCGTTTGACTGCTGGATCGACAAGCCTTTCAATGCTGGGTATTCAGGTTGCTCATCTCCTTGCCACCATGTCCAGAGCAAGCCGAAGGGTTCTTTCCTGGCGTGAGGAGAAGACGTCAGATGGTCAGGTGCGTTGCTCTCCCTTTCGGCATCATTATGCATACCTCTCTCTATAACCTCTCTAGCTAGCGATCGCTGATAGCATGACATTTTTACTGTAAGTATACAGTAGATCGCTAGATGAATTTGTCCGATGCCAACGTTGGAGGCATAGAATGCAGCTAAGATTGCAGAATCTGTTTATATTGTAAGTGGATCAGCCACCCCTTTTGCAGTCTCTTGCACGATGAAAGCTCCCATTCGGATTGAGTATCTCGATGTCAAATCCGAATGGGAGCTCTTATGATTGATGTGAAGCTAGTGCTGAAGTCGTTATAGCTTCACTTTCTACGTTTTAATGCACGAGTGCAGGAACCTTTACCGTTGCAGCCTCTTTGGGTACAGGAACCTTTACCGTTGCAGCCTCTTTGGGTACAGCAAGCATGCTTCTTTTTCTGTTATTAAGAATAAGAGCCAGCGTTGCCGAGATTACTCCTGCTAGTGCGATGAAGGTTGAGATCCACCAGACACTATCGAAGGCGTTTGTGATCTGGATATCGAACTTGCGGTTGATTGCTGTACTCAGTGAGCGCAATACAGCGATGATACTGTTTTTTTGTGCTACTGGAACTTGTGATGGTATCAGACTAGCGTATGTCGTAAGATCGATAGTGCTCGAACTGCTGCTGCCCGCTTCAGCGGTGGCATTCGAGCTTGTTGCCGTTTTTTGCACGCCTGTTATAATACTTTGTTTCATCTGCTCTGGTAACGAACTTTGCTGTACGATCTGTGTTGAGTTCGTTACAGTGGTAGGCAGATGAGTTTGAAGTTGCCCAACAAATACACTGAGCAGTACCGCGATCCCTAAGGTCAAGCCTACCTGACGGAAGGTATTAAAGACACCGCTCGCTACACCTAACTTCGCAGGTGGGATCTCTGAAAGTGAAATGCTGGGCAGTGTTTGGAAGATCATTCCGATACCAATACCCAGAATAACGTTTTTCCAGGCGAGCTCAAAGAAGGAAGAATCCACCGTCGTAAAGTCGACCAGGAAGAAACCAAGCGCTATTGCAAACATAGCAGTAATACCCAGATAAAAAGGATTGATGCGGCGTGATAAACGTCCACAAATGATAGAGATGATAAAGGCCGCGATAGGAGCTGGTAGTATCGCGTATGCTGTATGAATCTGGTCAAAGCCACGAGCATTCTGGAAGAAAAGCACCATCATTAGAAATTGACCTTGAATGGCGATGCCAAACAGGAACATGGTAATGTTTGCACCAGTAAAACTCACTATCTTAAAGAGACGGAAATCGATGATTGGCTCCTTCTGTTTCAACTCGACAAGCACAAAGAGCACGATACTTACAGCTGATCCGGCAAAGAGACCAAGGATGGTAGGTGAGCTCCAGCCCCAGACATTGCCTTGAATAAATGCCAGCACGAGACAGAAGATTGTGATCGTCAAGAAGAGCATACCTGGAATATCAATGCGCTTGCTTACCCTTGAATTGTGGGTTTCTGGTACAAAGAGTCCAATCATAATCAGGCCGATAATACAGAAGGGGAGATTGACGAAGAAGATGTAGCGCCAATCGAAGTTTTCAACCAGGAAACCACCTAGAACCGGACCAAATGCCGAGGCAAGGCCTGATAGTGCCCCCCATACGCCGATGGCTGCACCACGTTTATTCGCAGGGAAGACCGAGATGATAACAGCCAGACTGATTGTGTTGAGTCCTGCTGCACCCATACCTTGCAAGACACGGAAGCCGATTAACCAGTTAATCGCTGGCGTGCCTGTCGCGTTGCCGATGGTTTCAGCCACGCTGCAGAGTAGGGAGCCGACGGTAAAGACGACCATGCCAATCATCATCAAACGTTTGCGTCCGTATTGATCTGCAAAACGGCCAAGCGTAACGAGCAGAACTGCGAAGACCAGATTATACGCATTCAACACCCAGCTGACGGTGTTCAGATCTGTCTTCAGGCTTGTCTGAATCGTTGGAATAGCCACGTTAACGACGGTTGTATCCAGCAGCGCCATGAAGAAGCCGAAGACTAAAGAACCAAGCACTAACCAGGGGCGTACTGGCTTGCCACGCACTGTATAGACTGGTTGTGGGGGCTTGGCAGGTGGCTTTTGTGGAGCTTGCGTAATTGCCTGTGTACTGGCTGGCTGTTCATGCTCTATTATTGGTTCTTTTGTAACTATGTATTTGACCGATTTGTCGATGATTGGTTGATTGCTCGCTGAACTTTTTGTTGCTACTTTTTTTGTGGTTGGTTTGCTCTTGACGAGATTTTTCTCAACCGACTTCCCTTTGCTCTGTTCTTTCTTTACCGGCAGCGGTTTGTTCACCGTTGCTAGCTTTGCTGTCTGAACTGAGATGGGTTTACTGGCTTTTGTATTTGTAGACTTAGATGTTTTGTTGCGCGAGACTTTATAAACGATCTTTCCATTGGCTGATGCTTTATTAGTTATGTGGTTAGCCCGTTGTTTGTTTTGCGAAACTTGAGACTTTTTACTAATATGTCGCTTGCGTGCTTTTCGCTTGTGTGCGCTCTCTGCCATTATAATTCCTTTGCTATGTATAAAATATGTTAAATACACGGTACCATGCCATGATGTTATGAAGTATGCATGGCATGGTACCACGATGATATATTTATATTCACTGTTTTGAAGCAGACACTTAAATATCTTGTCCTGCTTCCTATTCAGGACCTTGCTGTATTTGGGCTATCTGGCTTACCAGGCTGATGGAATTATTGTATGTTGTTGATTTCGCGATCATAGAGGCTTTGTGCCCAGGTCTGTTCAAGTTGCCAGGTGGCTGCGGAATGTTGGAGAACATTGACGATAGTGGATTGGATATTTTCCCAATTCGTCCCCCAATCCCATCCAGATGCGTTTTCGATGATCCCTGCTGCCTCTGTGTGCTGATGTTTGATATTGCTCTGGCAGTAGCTAATATAGTGGTCAATGATGTGCAAGCGCTCCTCGACTGGCAGAAGATCTAGATAACAAGCTTTTAATGCGAATAATTTTTGATATTCACCCAGATTGCTAGAGGTGTCGAGCATAAGTTCGTGCAAGCGTTGCTTTCCTGCCTCTGTAATTGTATAGCTGTGTATCGGCCGCTCTTTCGGCGTATGCTCTGGTAAGACAGTCTCGCTAGCGATCAAGCCTGCCTTCTGTAACTGATTCAAGAGTGGATAAAGCCGTCCGTTGCTAATACGCGCATATGGGCCAATGATGTCGTTAATGATTTTAGCTATCAAGTACCCGTGGGCTGGCCTACGCATCAGTTGGGCAAGGATAATCAGTTCATACACAATGCCGCTCATCTTTCTGGCAACGAAGTATAGTATGTCACTTTGACCTAGATTACCTTAAAATGATAGCGCTTTTATATTCCACTTGTCAATGATATGAACGAATTGAGGATAATTAGCCTATAAAAGGAAAGAAGACGGACCCGCTCTTATGTTAAAGCGATGTCCGTCTTCTTTTGTCTCTTTAGAGGATGGCTAGACTTTCCTCTTGGAGTTCTGCGGTGATGTTGGTATGCCCAACTTCACGTAGCACCTGTGCGATCTGTCGCAACGATACCTGATTTGCATCATAACGAACGGTAATCGTTTTATTGGCGATGTCGGTTGTTGTCACTTCGACGCCGTTGAGCGGTGCAAGCGCAGAGGTAACTTTCTTCATACAACTCTGGCACCCAATCTTTGGGAGCCTCAAGGTTGTTTCTTCTTGCATGGTTCTGTCTGTCACTTTCCACTTTCCACTTTCCATAAAGATTGAATGTCCTTATAAGGAGTAAGAAACGTTTGCCTCTTGCCTCTTACTCTTTCTATTATAGGGACATTTGAGCCTCACTGCTTATCCGAAAACTTGCGTGTGCGAGCACTAGCGACGCCAGTCGCGTTGGTTTTCGGAATAAGATCTTAGTGTATAGAGAAGCTACGAAGGCTTCTTACTTAAGTATATAGGTTGTACGCTTGCTTCTGTATAGTGGGATTACTACTGAATTTGCACCTTAGAGTGCTGGTTAGTCGATATATTGGTATGCTAGAATGGTAAGAAAGTCGGTGAATTCGTCGTCACAAACGACGCGCTCTAGAATGGTGCTGGCAATAGCGATGCGGTGTGCGACGTACTGGTTGATGGCGATGCTCTCGATGAGCTTCTGTTCCTCTTCGTCCAGGATCTGGCGGAACAAGGCAACCGTTACTTTACGTCCATCGTTGAGTATTCCTTCTGCGTGATGGATCCATTGCCAGAGTTGTGCTCGTGCTATCTCTACAGTGGCAGCATCTTCCATCAGGTTGTTAATTGGAACACAACCCGAACCACGGAACCAGGATTCCAGGTAGCGCAGACTGATGCTGATGTTATTGCGTAGACCGCTCTCGTTGATCCGGCCCTCTGGTACTTGCAGCAAGTTCGCGGTGGTAATATAGATATCTTCGCGTTTGCGATCGATCTGATTGGAGCCACTCATAATGGCGTCAAATTCTTCTTTAGCGACCTGAACTAGACCAGGATGTGCGACCCATGTGCCATCATGGCCATCGGTTGCTTCTCGGCGTTTGTCTGAGCGCACGCGCAATAATGCCTCTTCATTAGCACGGGGATCATCTTTGATGGGGATCTGAGCAGCCATGCCTCCAATAGCCTGTGCATGGCGTCGATGGCATGTCTTAATTGTCAACAGGGAGTAGGCACGCATGAAAGGTGTTCCCATTGTAATGCTTTCCCGATTCGGTAGGAGAAAACCGGGCAGTGTACGAAACTTCTTGATGGTACTAAAGATGTAGTCCCAGCGCCCACAATTGAGTCCTGCCGAGTGCTCACGCAGTTCATAAAGTATCTCATCCATCTCGAATGCAGCCAGAATCGTTTCTATCAGGACGGTCGCTTTGATCGTTGCACGTGGTATGCCCAGTGTCTTTTGTGCAGAGATAAAGATCTGATTCCAGAGTCGGGCTTCCAGGTGGCCCTCCAGTTTGGGGAGATAGAAGTAGGGAGCGGTGCCGTTCTCAATGAGTTGGTGGGCATTGTGATAAAAATAGAGCCCGAAATCAAAGATACTGGCGGAGATTTGTTGCTCATCGATCAAGACATGCTTTTCGTTGAGGTGCCAGCCACGCGGGCGGACGAAGAGCGTGGCTGTCTGTTCGTGTAATGTATAGGTTTTCCCTGCCTGGTTGGTATATGTAATCCGACGACGAATAGCATCGTAAAGATTGATCTGTCCCTGAATTGTTCCTTGCCATGTAGGTGCGTGTGCATCCTCAAAATCTGCCATAAACACACGCGCGCCAGCGTTGAGGGCATTGATGATTATCTTGCGATCGACCGGTCCTGTAATCTCGACACGCCGATCCTGGATATCCTCGGGGATAGGATGGATGATCCATTCTCCCGCACGAATATGTGCTGTCTCTTGTAGAAAACCTGGTAGCTCGCCTGTATTTAGCATGGCCTGACGCTGCTGGCGTCGCTGGAGAAGGGCCTGACGCTGAGGCTCAAATGTACGGGCTAACTGCGCGATAAAGTCCAGGGCGTCAGGGGTAAGTATTTTTGCGAAGTCAGGCGTAATGTCGCCCAGGATCGTAATGCCTTCTCCTTTGGAGGTCATAGGTTGTAATGCCCTATCGACGATCATTTCTATTGTCCTTTCGTCCTTCTGCACCGCCTGGTTATGGGGAAGTCTGATATTTGTATGGCTGAGCGGTTGTATGGTTGTAAATAGAGGAGAGACACGGCTATTACACAGATCGCTGTGGTTATTTGCGTGCCTCTCTCTCCGCTCCAGTGTACAATGACTGTTTTAGTGAACCTGGAATTGTGTTTCTTCGGTTGAACCGGTGAGTGCAGTTGTAGAGGATGTGCCTCCAGCAATGGCCTGTGCGACCTCGTCAAAGTAGCCGGTACCTACCTCACGCTGGTGGCGTGTAGCGGTATAGCCCTGTGTGGCGAGCACAAATTCGTCTTGCTGTAAAGCAGAGTAGGCTGTCATACCATGCTCTTTATAGCCCTGTGCTAGCTTGAACATACTGTAGTTGAGTGCATGGAAGCCTGCCAGCGTAATGAATTGGAACTTATAGCCCATCTCTGCCAGGGTTTGTTGGAAGTGGGCGATTGTCTGTTCATCGAGCTTCTGCTGCCAATTAAAGGAGGGCGAGCAATTGTAGGCCAGCAGTTTGCCAGGGAATTGCTTATGAATGGCATCGGCAAAGCGTTGTGCTTCAGCGAGACTTGGCTCTGAGGTCTCGCACCAGATCAAATCGCAATAAGGTGCATAGGCCAGGCCTCTTGCGATGGCGGCATTCAGTCCGCCATGGATACGATAGAAGCCCTCTGCGGTCCGCTCGCCTGTTAGAAACGCATGGTCTGCCGGATCGATGTCTGAGGTAATGAGATGTGCACCATTAGCATCAGTGCGTGCGACCAGGATAGTCGGTACGTCCAGGATGTCAGCCGCCAGGCGAGCCGACGTAAGATGTTTGATAGCTGTCTGCGTTGGGACCAGAACCTTACCACCCATATGACCGCACTTCTTCTCCGAGGCTAGCTGATCCTCGAAGTGGACACCCGCAGCGCCAGCTTCAATCATTGCCTTCATCATTTCAAAGACGTTCAAAGGACCACCAAAACCGGCCTCCCCATCGGCAATAATCGGTGCAAACCAATCGAGTTCATCATGACCCTCTGAATGAGAGATCTGGTCAGCCCGTTGTAACGCCTGATTTATCTTGCGTACAACTTCGGGGACACTATTGGCGGGATAGAGGCTCTGGTCAGGATACATCTGACCTGCTAGATTCGCATCTGCCGCAACCTGCCAGCCACTTAGATAGATGGCATTCAGACCTGCTTTGACCTGTTGTACTGCCTGGTTGCCTGTCAATGCACCCAGAGCTGCCACATATGGTTCGTTGTTGAGCAACGACCAGAGTCGTTCCGCACCATGACGTGCTAGTGTGTGCTCAATATGTAATGAGCCACGCAGGCGCAGCACGTCTTGCGCTGTATAGGATCGCTGCACATTTTTCCAACGTGCATCTGTCTCCCACGTCTTTGTAAGCTTTTCAGCTATCTGGCTGCTTGTCATACTAGGCATCCTTTCTGGCATCCGTTACTGAATTGTCATACTTCAATGTATTTGTGTCTATCTTGCCATGGAGGAAGCGTAACATGTGTTGCAATGAAAAATCTATACTTAGCCTTAAAGAATTGTGAGGAATTCAATAACTAAAAAGTTATACCCACTAGCTATCGATGCCCTCTGAAGTCTCGATGATGCGCTGCTCTGGCATGCACTGGAGGTCACGTAGATGCTCTTTTGAGGTCGGTGAAAGAACGCGTTGCAGAACCCAACGCAGACTAAAACCCTGGACGAGCAGTGTGAAGAGTACAACCGCGTAGGTGGAGACCAAAAGTGTACTGCGCATTGGAATTACTGTTGGGATGGCGAGTACAAGTGCGAGGGAGAGTGCGCCGTGTAGACCACTCCAGAACACAACGAATTGCCATGAGTATGGTAATGCTTGCGATCCGAGGAGTGAGATATTCTGCTCTTGCATCCATCCTGGGCGTCTGAACCACTTGTGCACCGTCAGCGTTGAGACGAGAAACAAGCGTGCAATCAATATCACAGCAATAGCGAACAGGCTAACGATCCATGTTTGGACACGCTCATTCCCAGTAAATAGATGTGAAAGGGGTTGGAACTCTACCCCAATCAATAAAAAGATGATTGCGTTCGCGATAAATGCTGCAACATTCCAAAAAGTATCTACATCCTCGCTCGTCTTTTGCGACATAGACGTATTACGCCCATAGTTCCCCATCAGTAATCCCGCAACGATTACCGCTGTAATACCAGAAGTCTGACATGTCTGTGCGATCCAGAATGTTCCATAAGCAGTGACTAATGTAGCCGTCACCTCTATTAATGAATCATTGACACGCCGTAAGCTCAAGCTGATCAGAAACGCAATGACCGCACCGATTGCTGCACCTCCGCCCGCGTCAATGATAAAGTGCCATACTCCGATGCCGATAGCGTGCCAACCGCTAACAGGGTGCGCATGGTTCGAGAGAACGAGAAAAAGCAGAAAGCTTTGGTAGAGGGAACCTGCTACCCCGTCGTTGAAGAGGCTTTCACCTTCAATAATGCTTGAGAGACGTTCATTAACATGCAATTGGCGGAACATGCCCAGCACCGCAACCGGATCTGTTGGCGACAGAATTGCCGCCAGAAGGAAAGCTGTTGGCCAATCCAGTGGTTCAAGTAGATGTAATAGTAGCGCGATAATAGCTACTGAAAAAAGTAATCCTGGCCCGGCTAGAAAGAAAATGACGCGCCAGTTATTGCGCAATTGCTGGAGATTACTATGCCAGGCACCTTCGAAGAGCAGTGCTGGTAAGAGCACAAAGAGGATAAAATCTGGCGTAAGTTGTACCTCTGGTAACCATCGAAGCAGGCCAAGACCCAATCCAGCGATAACCAGACCGAGCGTATAAGGGATAGCAAGTTTACGGGCAATAGCGATAACAAGAAGCGCAACAAAAAGAAGAATCACCAGGTCCCGAATAAGTAAAGGAATATTCACGCGTCACCTCTCCACTTTCTGATAAGCTATATGCGTACATACACACGGAGTGAATAGCCGACCAGACTTCCCGGCACACCTGTCGTGAATCTTATTTGTATGTATTGTTCTGTTGTTGAAAACTCTCTGCATAGTGGCTATAAAGTTTTGTCTCGATGCTCCTTAAATTATACACGCAAAATTATACACGTAAAATTATACGCGCAAAGTTGCGCCAGCGCTTAATACGCAACAGTCTTTGAATACATCCTTTTAGGAATATAGCAGATCTCTATAAAGATAGTAGCCATATATCTTTGTGCGAAAAAGCAGATATATATGTTATATGTATATAAGAGTGCGCTTATATACCTTTATGGCACAAGCGGGAGGAGCAATGATGCACCAGATGAACTTACATCGACTCGCCACTTTCCAGGTAGTCGCGAAACACTGTAGTTATGTGCGCGCTGCAGAGGAATTGCATTTCAGTCAACCGGCTGTCTCGGCACAAATTCACCAATTAGAGGACTCACTGGGTGTGCGGCTTTTTGATAAGATTGGTCATAAAACGCATCTGACGCCTGCCGGTGCGGAGTTGTATCGCTATAGTCAGAAGATCTTTACATTGATTGAGGAGACACTGGAGACAATGGATGCATTGCGCAATCCTCATAATGGACAATTACGCATCGGTGCAGATACGACGGTCGGTACATATGTTGTGCCTCGCTTACTGGGTGAGTTTCGTAGCCTCTATCCTAATGTCGAGATTACATTAGAGGTTGTTAATCGTGGTTATCTTGTGGAGGATCTGGAGCAGAATCGTCTCGACATGGTGATCATGGGCAAGATACCGACTGAGATACCGGTATTTGTTGCGCCTTTTGCACCGAACGAGCTTGTCTTAATTGCGCCACCCAGGCATCGCCTGGCTGGTTGTGTACGTGTCCCTATCGTGGAATTGGCACGCGAGCACTTCTTATTGCGTGAGATGGGTTCTGGCACACGGGCGGCCCTTGAGGAATCGTTTGCGAATGCAGGCTTGCCGCTGCTGGTGAGTATGCAAATGGGCAATAACAGTGCCATTAAGCAGAGCGTAGCAGCTGGTCTCGGCATTGCACTGATCTCACGCGTCGCTATCGATATTGAATTAGAGACGAGTCGTTTAGTGATGTTAGATGTAGAAGGTTTTCCGCTGATGCGTCAATGGCGTCTGGTGCACCTCAAAGATAAAAACCTGTCATCGACTGCACGTGCTTTCAAGAATTTTCTACTACAAAACATTGCCCACTATAAAATATAATCGCAACTGTTGGTAAAATTTTAAAGTTTTTTGATATATTTCTTATACTTCCTGAACATTTAGGTTCTATACTCAAAGAGTACCGCTGATAGGTCAAACTGGTCGAGGTGGAGACCTACGTAAGCATACTGACAGGCTTTTTCGTTATAGACACGAAAAAGACTTCTCTCCATTGTCAGCTATGAATGTAGATCTCCACCCCGATCGGTGCCTCTTGTTCTCTTGTTCTGTGAAACCTAACTCTTGGAACTATCAGCGGTATTTTTTTATTGTCGGCAAGCTTATTCTATAGTATTTTTCATGCCCCTCTATATTTCCCACTTCTCGTCTGCCGTATATATTTAACCGTTAAAATTATACATATACGGTTTTTATGAAAGAATCACGCGCTTTGTGGCTGTCTTCGCTGACATCTCGTTGTAAAAAATGTGACTATACTATATTGTAGAGTTGAATACTCACATGTATGATTCATATCACAGCTACTTCAATCTCTCTGTTACGTATGGGAATGCCCCAGATAGAAAGTTCACTTCTCTGTATGAAATCAAGCAAAACTTCATCTGTCCCTGTGCCCATGTCAGATCTTACTCCGGGGAGCAGGCTCTGGCACAATACCTATTTCAATATCTTCTGGCTTGGTCAGACATTATCTGTACTTGGTGATTCTTTTGCGTCGATCGCTATCCCTCTACTCGTCTTACAGGCGACCGGTTCTGTTGCTCAGATGGGCCTGGTGACTGCAACCATGAGTGTCGGTCAGATTGTAGCTGGTATCTTTGCTGGACCGATTGCTGATCGCATTGATCGACGCAAACTGCTTATTTTTTGTGATGTCTTACGTTTTTTCTTGTATGCTTTAATTCCGCTTGGGTGGCTGCTGTTTGGCCCACAGCTCTGGCTCATTTTTGTCGTAGTGGCCCTCGGTGCCTGTCTCGGCATGACTTTTCAAGTGACGTATATAACGGCGGTTGCAAATCTGGTGGATACGGATCAGATCATTGATGCAAATAGTCGATTGCAGATTACCTATTCGATTGCCTTTGTCACAGGGCCTGTGCTAGCCGGTACGATCACAGCTGTTTTCGGTGCAACGACCGCAATCGGTCTGGATGCAATCTCGTTTGCTATCTCTGCCCTCTCCATTGTACTGATTCGCCTGCGACCAATGGCTCAGGTTAGTCCGAAAGAACTTATCAAGCAGGAGACGCCAGAGCAGGCCAGTCTGCCACGCCGGGTCGAGAAAAAGGGTAACGTATGGTCCGAGTTTATGGCTGGCTTACAGTTTATCTGGCAGGAGCCGGTGCTACGTGCCATGTTGCTAATGCTTGGCATATTGACCTTTCTCACCGCTGGTATGCTCGACGTTTTTATCTTCCATATCAAGCATGACCTGGCTGGGAACGATACACTCGTTGGTATCGTCTTTGGGCTGGCAAGTATCGGCGGGATTATCGGCGGCATCATTGCGCCGACGCTACGGAGACAACTCGGTTTCGGTCCCTGTTGGATTGGTGGATTTGTCTTGAACTCGTTGGCGATCGTGATGATTGGATTAAGTACTAATCTTGTTTTCTGCTGCCTGATGGCGATTGTCTTTACTTTTAGTAGTACTATCTGTAGCGTCTGTTCCATGTCGTTGCGGCAGGAGATCACTCCTGACCATCTGCTTGGGCGCGTAACGTCGGTTTTCTGGACGCTCATAGGTGTACCTGGGCCGCTTGGTTCTACACTCTTTACCGCTTTGAGTGCCAGTCTAGGCGCTCCACTTGTCATTGTCGTCGTTGGTATTGTCAGTGGCGTGACCTCGCTCTCTGCACTTTTTACTGCGGCTCGTCGGCGTTTTCCAGAGCGGCGTTATCAGCAGTGAGCAAAGATAGCAGCTTATCGATGAAATAATCAACGAAAAGGAGCGACCACATGGCACACACGTCACGTGGTCGCTCCCTGGTATAGTATGGGTTATGCCTCATCCTGGATTGCTGTAAATTTAATGCCCGCCTCAAGATCATCTATAAATTGGCGTGCACTGCGCCCCGACCGGCTTGCGTGTTGGCGTTCCCATTGTAGCGCCTTTGCATGCAACTCTTCTTCAGGTACGTTAAGTTCTCTCTGGTTAGCCAATTCGTCAATGATGCGCAGGTATTGTGCCTGATCAGGCGAGATAAAGTTGATACGTAGACCGAAGCGATGAACCAGGGATTGTTTCTCGTCCATGGTGTCGCGCCAGTGGACATCTTCAGTCGGCTTGCCGCGCTCGCTAAAGTTCTCTCGTACCAGGTTCATGCGGTTAGAGGTTGCGCAGACCAGTATGTTGGCTGGTCGAGCCTCGGCGGTTCCTTCAAGTAATACTTTGAGAGTTTT
Organism: Ktedonobacteria bacterium brp13; assembly: GCA_015099395.1. GTDB lineage: Bacteria > Chloroflexota > Ktedonobacteria > Ktedonobacterales > Ktedonobacteraceae > Dictyobacter. The sequence continues at coordinate 892,036 of AP024096.1, forward strand.
ATAGGAGGTATCACTATCTTCAAAGGAGAGATCGTCGATAAATATGAGGTAGTGGCGAGCGCGTCCACGTAATGTCGTGACAACCTGTGCCAGATCATTGATATCCTCTTTGCTCACCTCTACCAGGCAGAGCCCCTGCTGATTGTACGTGTTTGCTACGGCTTTAATGGTTGAAGATTTACCGGTTCCGGGAGGGCCGTAGAGGAGCATATTATGGGCGGGCAGGTTCGCCATAAAGCGTTCGATATTGGTGATGATACGGCCTTGTGGGCGTTCGTGTCCGATAAGATTCGTCAGTTGAATCGTATCAGGGTGTGTAATTCCTTCCAATCGTCCTGCAGTGTGTTGCCAATGTAGTGCGTGGAAGCGCGCCAGAGAGCCTGTTCCATAGCGTGACCAGTGGTGTTCGAGGGGTGCGACAAGCGTAGACCAATCCTGACTCTGCTCTATCTGCAGGGCTAGTTTCTCGCGAGGCGTTTCCGCTTGCCCTTGCTGATGAAGTGAAAGATCAAGCCAGGGTATCCAGGCATGCTCTAATGCAGGCAGTTCTGTGCTCACCAGTTCACGTACATACTCGTAGAGCAAGGATGCATCTAAAGAGAAGAGATAACGTAGAGTGCAGAGGTCACGCCGTGCTTGCTCGCGGAGCGCAGGTGCAATAGCAGCTGAACCACCATGCCTGCAGCTTTCTATCTGTGTGCTCCAAAGATTGCTACTATCAATAAGTTGAGCTGCCAGATGTGCCTGCCATGCATCATGCAGATGTGGTGTACCATCCTGATACGCATCACTGGCGATTTGTTGATATGCCTGGCTATATGCTTCTGCTACAGAGATAGGATGAATCGTCGTCATACATAATGTTTCGAGCAGGTGTAGCATCGCATGCCCCGCTTCATCCGCAATTACCCCACGTAGAAGGGTCAGACCATAGGTAGCATGTAGGGCTGTCTGTATAGTCTGGTATGTTTTTTCAGTACGTGTTTCCATTGAATCTGATCTTCCTGGATAGTATGAATAATAGACAAAGAATAACTGTGTACCCGAATACTTGAGTGCACAGAGTGAGTAGCGTAAGTAGAGTGCAAAGCAGTAGCAACGTCATTCGCGTTGGTTTTCAGCATAAGCTCTGAGAATAGTAACGCAAGAAGCCGCCATACAGTGCCACTCATCATGCTAATCATCATAACACATACATATACTTTATGCTTTCCCGCGCTCACACTCATAGCTTTTATTGCTGAAATATAGTTCGCAATACAATGTAATGACAATTCCTGCCTCTATCGCCAAAGGAACTCCAGGTAACATCTCAGCATCAGCGCTTACGACCGTGCCTGTTGCTGGCAATGCTTTATCCGCCTATCAATCGATAGAGCAAGGAACTCAGCAGATTATCTCTATCGACAATAAATATCATATCCACTATATCTCCAGTACTGATGGCAGTAACTGGCAACAAGCAGACTTAACAGCGCAAACGAACGCTCCTGATGCAGGTGGACAGGCGATTAGTGGCTATGTTGCAAGTAAGACTGATACGCAAGAGATTACCTATGTAGATGTAAACAAACATATTCAACTGTTGCAGTTTGATAGCTATAAACATTGGACTGTGCAAGATATTACACAAAAAATTCATGCTCCTCTCGCGGATACGAACGCAATTAGTAGTTTTGAGTGGCAAGCGACAGGCACTCAGCAGATCGTCTACATCGATACCCATGTACATATAATCGAGCTCACAAGTTCAGATGGCGTTGACTGGCGCACGCAGGATCTGACCCAGTTGATGAAGGCACCATTAGCGAATGGAGTGACTATCTCCAGCTTTGAATGGAGTAAAAATTCAAGTCAACAGATTGTATATATTGATACTCAGCAACATATCGCCGTGCTTAGCCTTGTCAATGGCACTATCAGGATGTTACTGAGGCCTTCAATGCTCCACTCACAAATGGTCAGAGCCTTAGTGGTAGCCAATGGCCCACGGAAGGCGAGTGTATCATTGATTTTATCGATCAGAAAAATAATGTTGAAGAGTTGACCAGTCAGAAATCTGGCTTCTGGACGCTCTCTAATCTGACGCTTCTGGGCAATCAGCAGCCAGCGGGTGGTAGTGGACTGGCAAGTTTTGATTGGCCGCAGGGAGACCAACGGCTCGTGATCTTTACCGATAAAAATAATCATCTGCAAGAACTCTCGCAACAGCCGCTGGTGCAGTGGAAAGCGATTGATCTGACGGTGACCATGCGTCCACCAGCCTCTAGCAAAGGTGCCCTGGTCGGTTTTACCTGGACTCAGCAAGGTTCGCAGCAGATTATCTATCTTGATACTCAAGGTCGCTTGCGAGAGCTCTCGCAAGCGTTCAATGGTCATTGGAAGATTGCGAACTGGCAGTAGCGAGCAGCACGCATGTGTACTTCACTACATTGAACAAGTACATACGCATATAAGTAGAGTCGCCATGGGTAGTCAGCCTGGCGGCTCTACTTTTGTACAGACTGGTGTCTATCTCTGGTGTGGAAACGTGTGCAGCGTGCGCGTTCCACGCTTTACGTGTAATGTGGTAACATGGATTGGATAGTACATTGTTTTATGTACAAAATTAGTAGTTTATGGCAAGGAGAGTATAACTATGCCAGTTCGTAAAGCTGAAGCAGAATGGAAAGGCAATCTACGGGACGGTCAGGGACAGCTACGTTTAGGTAGTGGATCCTATGAGGGGAACTATTCTTTCCGCTCACGTATGGGCGATGGCTCCGGTGGCACGAATCCGGAAGAACTGATTGCAGCGGCCCATGCCAGTTGCTATTCGATGGCTCTCTCGAATGCTCTTGCTTCTGCCGGATTTACTCCGACGCGTGTGCATACCGATGCTAGCGTGCATTTCAATCAGGTAGAAGGTGGTTTTGCCATTAACCCGATTGAGTTGGTAACCGAGGCGGTTATCCCGAATATCGATGATGCGACTTTCCAGCGTATCGCTGAAGACGCTAAGAACAATTGCCCGGTCTCAAAAGCGTTAGCTGCGACTGATATACGTCTGCAAGCCAGGTTGATTCAGTAGTTTTTCAGCTAGTTTGTACAGGCGATATTAAGAAAGAGTAAGGCCCATATAGTGCATCGCTTACTGTCAGTGATGCATCATATGGGCCTTACTTCTTAGTATGTCTTATTTTCTGATCCGTCTGTACATCTGTACAAAAAAGCACCTGTAATGGGCAGGTGAGACGGCGACGTCCTATTTTCCCATGCAGTCGCCCACATAGTATCATCGGGGCTGAAGAGCTTAACTACCGTGTTCGGGATGGGAACGGGTGTGCCATCTTCGCTATCGTCACCAGCTCACCTGCACATACAGGTGTGTTCAACAAGGGTAACTATACCTCAGGCTTTGTGTTTTGTCAACCCCTGCTTCGCTTCCTCTGGCGAGCGCATCGCCCAACGCTTCAGGAAAAGCAAAGGACGGTCGATACAAAAAGAGGGGACGTCAAAGATTGGTCCTGGAAGGACTTGACAGGCCTGGCAACCTGTGGCATACTACGTGAGCTGTCGAAAACACGACAATCTCTGATCCCTGGGGATCAGGCTCCTGTCAGCTTTCACGCACCTGTGCCACGCTAACGTGGCTCTCCTGGGAATGATCGTTCTTTCTCTCCTACTACTCCAACAATTCTTGTTGCTGTAGGAATGTCAGCCCTTTTTATAAGTGAGGCGACACTGAAAGCACAAAAGTACCGAGCTTCGCGGACCTGCGAAACTGGTACTTGACAAACCCCAAGGGATGTGCGATACTACAGCTACCGAAGCAAGCGAACGAAAAACACTGCTTGCCGGTTTTGAAGCAGACATGCTTCAGCAGAGCACTTTGACAACTGAAGAGTGGAAAGCAGAAGAACACAGTAACTGGAATGTATCTCTTGTATAGGAGATACACAGCAAACACGTATATGTACAAGCTACCAGTTCCTGTCAATTCGGACGGAGTCCTTCGGGACACTGTCCACAATCATAATCTGCGATTTATAGCCATGTTTTTATAACATGCGCCATGATTGCAACTTACCATGCATTTTCGTACCACGGGTTCCGTGGTGTCGATATACAACATTGTTTGGCGAGTTTGATCCTGGCTCAGGATAAACGCTGGCGGCGTGCCTAACACATGCAAGTCGAACGCCCTTAGCAATAAGGGAGTGGCGGACGGGTGAGGAACACGTGGGTCATCTACCTTTCGGTGAGGAATACCGGCGAGAAATCGCCGACAATACCGCATACGCTCGCAAGAGCAAAGTTCGCAAGAGCGCCGGAAGATGAGCCTGCGGCCGATTAGTTAGTTGGTGGGGTAATGGCCTACCAAGGCGTCGATCGGTAGCTGGTCTGAGAGGACGATCAGCCACACTGGGATTGAGAACGGCCCAGACTCCTACGGGGGGCAGCAGTGAGGAATTTTCGTCAATGGGGGCAACCCTGAACGAGCAACGCCGCGTGCAGGAAGAAGGTTTTCGGATCGTAAACTGCTTTTCTCTGGGACGAGAACGGACGGTACCAGAGGAATCAGCCTCGGCTAACTACGTGCCAGCAGCCGCGGTAATACGTAGGAGGCAAGCGTTGTCCGGATTTATTGGGCGTAAAGCGCACGCAGGCGGTCGTATCAGTCCAGGGTGACAGTTTCCGGCTTAACCGGAAAAGGACTCTGGAGACGGCACGACTTGAGGGCTTCAGAGGGATGTGGAATTCCAGGTGGAGTGGTGAAATGCGTAGAGATCTGGAAGAACACCAAAGGCGAAGGCAACATCCTGGGGAGTCACTGACGCTCGGGTGCGAAAGCTAGGGGAGCGAACGGGATTAGATACCCCGGTAGTCCTAGCCGTAAACGATGACCACTAGACGTTGGGGGTATCGACCCCTCCAGTGTCGCAGTTAACACAATAAGTGGTCCGCCTGGGGAGTACGGTCGCAAGATTAAAACTCAAAGGAATTGACGGGGACCCGCACAAGCAGCGGAGCGTGTGGTTTAATTCGATGCAACGCGAAGAACCTTACCAGGACTTGACATGCAAATGCACCAGCGGTAACGCGCTGTCTCCTTCGGGAGCGTTTGCACAGGTGCTGCATGGCTGTCGTCAGCTCGTGTCGTGAGATGTTGGGTTAAGTCCCGCAACGAGCGCAACCCCTATCGTTAGTTGTACTTTTCTAGCGAGACTGCCGGTCAAACGGAGGAAGGAGGGGATGACGTCAAGTCAGCACGGCCCTTACGTTCTGGGCGACACACACGCTACAATGGTCAGGACAATGGGAAGCGAACCCGCGAGGGGGAGCAAATCTGAGCAAACCTGATCTCAGTTCGGATTGGAGGCTGCAACCCGCCTCCATGAAGTTGGAGTTGCTAGTAACCGCAAGTCAGCACATTGCGGTGAATACGTTCCCGGGTCTTGTACACACCGCCCGTCACACCACGAAAGTCGGCAACACCTGAAGCCGCCAGGCTAACCCGCAAGGGAGGCAAGCGTCGAGGGTGGGGTCGGTGATTGGGGTGAAGTCGTAACAAGGTAGCCGTACCGGAAGGTGCGGCTGGATCACCTCCTTTCTAGGGAGTATGTGATAACCGCGTCTGGTAACAGACGTCGCTGTTATCGACTCTCAGGTCGAACAGGAACCTGAAGCATTAGTACACTTCCTGCGTGTCAGCTCTATCCAGTCTCGGTGCTGTTTTCCACTCTCCAGTTGTCAGACGCGACGTTTCGATGTCGCTGCTGAGAACACGCACTTTGAACAATTTAAGATACAGATCTTCAATTTTGCTGAGCGACTGTTGTTGCGAAACGACGGTTCTTTGCAGGAGTTGAAACAGAGGATCACATTCTCGTAAGAATGAGAAGACCTGTTCACACAGGGGACACAGCAGGAAGCGGCTGGAAGGAAACTTCCAAGCACTTCCGAGAACTGAAGAAGAACAAGCTACACAGAGTACGAGGTGGATGCCTTGGCGCATATGACCGAAGAAGGACGCGGAGACCGGCGAAACGTTCGGGGGGAGCTGCATACAAGCGAAGAACCCCGAGATTCCGAATGAGGCAACTCCTCCAGAGTGATGTCTGGAGACCGCCCACTGAACACATAGGTGGTGACGGGGGGACGTGGGTGAACTGAAACATCTCAGTAGCCCGACTAAAAGAAATCAACCGAGATTCCCGTAGTAGTGGCGAGCGAACCGGGAACAGCCCAAACCAGCGATCCCTCGGGACCGTTGGGGTTGTAGGACCAGCGTAAAGAGACGCAGCGGTATTCGAACACGTTGGAAAGCGTGACCAGAGCGGGTGAGAGTCCCGTAGAAGACACCGGTGCCGATCGGGCTGGGATCCTGAGTACCACGAGACACGTGAAATCTTGTGGGAAGCAGGGGGGACCACCCTCCAAGGCTAAAGACCATATGCGACCGATAGCGAACAAGTACCGTGAGGGAAAGGTGAAAAGCACCCCGCGAGGGGGATGAAAGAGATCCTGAAACCACGTACTCACCAGCAGTCAGAGGCCACTGTTCCATGAGGAACCAAGGGCTGATGGCGTGCCTTTTGTAGAATGATCCGGCGAGTGCATCGTCGTAGCAGGTTAACCAACGTTAACGTTGGGGAGCCAGAGGGCAACCGAGTCTGAAACACGGCAAAAGTTGCGGCGATGCGACCCGAAACCACGTGAGCTATCCATGAGCAGAGTGAAGCGGATGTGACAGTCCGTCGAGGCTCGCACCCACCAGTGTTGCAAAACTGGGGGATGACTTGTGGATAGAGGAGAAATTCCAATCGAACGTGGAGATAGCTGGTTCTCCCCGAAATGTATTGAGGTACAGCTGCGTAGTGGCTCTGGTGGAGGTAGAGCACTGAATGGGCTAGGGGCCAAGTGCTGGTTACCAAACCCAACCAAACTCCGAATGCCACTAGAGAGAGCACGCAAGTGAGACGGCGGGGGCTAAGCTTCGTCGTCGAGAGGGAAACAGCCCAGATCACCAGCTAAGGTCTCCAAATCAGGACTGAGTGTACAAGGGAGTCAGTACGCCCAAACAGCCAGGATGTTGGCTTAGAAGCAGCCATCATTGAAAGAGTGCGTAATAGCTCACTGGTCGAGTGTAGTGGCACCGACAACGTATCGAGGCTTAAGTCCTGTACCGAAGCTGTGAAATCCGTCTCTTTTTGAGATGGGTTGGTAGGGGAGCGTTCTGTGAGCGGAGAAGCCAGATCGGAAGAACTGGTGGAGCGAACAGAAGTGAGAATGCCGGAATGAGTAGCGCCATATCTGTGTGAACCAGATACACCGAAAGCCTGAGGGTTCCTGGGCACCGTCAATCGTCCCAGGGTCAGTCGGGTCCTAAGCCGAGGACGTTATAGTCGTAGGCGATGGCAAGCAGGCCAGATATTCCTGCACCGGAGTACATTGTTTGACCGAAGGGGGGACGCGGTAAGGAAGGTGAACCCATCGAATGGACAGGATGGGCGTGTGCGTTGAAGTGCGAAACCGAGGCAAATCCCGGTTTCCAGTGCATGACACGTGCACCGAGCGCTCGCAAGAGTGCGGAAGTCATTGAACCCTACGCCGCCAAGAAAAGCCTCTAGGAAGATGTATACTCCGCCCGTACCGCAAACCGACACTGGTAGGCAGGGGGAAATCTCCCCAGGTGTACGAGCGACCCTCTGTTAAGGAACTCGGCAAATTAACCCCGTACCTTCGGAAGAAGGGGTGCCTGAGTAGCTTTCTCGCGTAAGTGAGGGGGTGAGCAGGCTGCAAGAAATAGGCTCAACCGACTGTTTACCAAAAACACAGGTCTCTGCGAACACGAAAGTGGAAGTATAGGGGCTGACTCCTGCCCAGTGCCGGAAGGTTACGAGGAGCGGTGCACGTAGCTGCGAATCTAAGCCCCGGTGAACGGCGGCCGTAACTATAACGGTCCTAAGGTAGCGAAATTCCTTGTCGGGTAAGTTCCGACCCGCACGAAAGGAGTAACGAGTTGAGCGCTGTCTCGACAGAGGACTCGGCGAAATTGAAGTACCCGTGAAGATACGGGTTACCCACGACAGGACAAAAAGACCCCGTGGAGCTTTACTACACCCTGGCCTGGAAACGAGGTGGAGTGTGCGTAGGATAGGTGGGAGCCGGAGAAATCATCCTTGTGGGGGTGATGGAGGCAAAAGTGAAATACCACTCTCACTGTATGTTGTTTCTCATCCTGAACCATGAAGCTGGTCAGGAGACAGGACCAGGCGGGTAGTTTGACTGGGGCGGTCGCCTCCCAAAGAGTAACGGAGGCGCTCAAAGGTTCCCTCAGGGTGGATGGACATCACCCGCAAAGAGTGCAAAGGCAGAAGGGAGCTTGACTGCAAGACGGACAGGTCGAGCAGGGACGAAAGTCGGACTTAGTGATCCCACATTCCCGAGTGGAAGGAGTGTGGCTCAACGGATAAAAGCTACCCCGGGGATAACAGGCTGATCTTGCCCAAGAGTTCATATCGACGGCAAGGTTTGGCACCTCGATGTCGGCTCGTCGCATCCTGGGGCTGGAGTAGGTCCCAAGGGTTGGGCTGTTCGCCCATGAAAGCGGCACGCGAGCTGGGTTCAGAACGTCGCGAGACAGTTCGGTCTCTATCCGTCGTGGGCGTAGGAGAATTGAGGGGCGTCATCTCCAGTACGAGAGGACCGAGATGGCTCAACCGCTGGTGAGCCAGTTGGCCTGCCCGGGCCAGAGCTGGATAGCTACGTTGAGAAGGGATAAGCGCTGAAAGCATCTAAGCGCGAAGCCGCACCCAAGACGAGTTCTCCCATCCTTTCTTCGGAGAGGATCAAGATCCCAGGAAGAGAACCTGGTAGGAAGACGACACGTGGAAGTCCGGTAACGGATGAAGCGAAGTTGGACTTATGATCGTACGGCTTGTTTCACAGTGGTGATCCCACGGATGTGAACAGGACGATCGTCGAAGAGCATTGTGAGAAGACTGTTTCCTCTTGTGTGAGGAACGTCGCTCGCCGCAACGCGCTCGGCAAAATTGAGGATCTGTATCGTAAATTGGTCAAAAGGCAATAACAAGAGGCCTTGCTCGTTTTGCATGAGCAAGGCCTCTTTTTGCGTGCTGAAGTGTGAAGTCAAGTTATGTAAGCATTGACAGAATAAAGGAAGACTTGCGCCTTCCCACTCCTGCATATAGCTTTGATGTAGGCTTTCCTGCATATACTATAAATGAGCGTGAGCGTGTCCATGCTCGTGGTTGTGGCTATGTGGCTGACCAACGTAGGGGGCGTGCGCGTCGATGATGTTACTACGGCGTTGTCCTGCTGGCGCGTTGATTAGTTGCTCTAGCCAATTGATGACGTAATCCAGCCCTGTGTCATTCTTCAGATTTGTGAAAACAAAGGGTCGATCGCCGCGTTTAATGCGCGCGTCGTGTTCCATGACCTCTAGCGATGCTCCCACATAAGGTGCAAGGTCTACTTTATTAATGACGAGTAGATCTGAGCGCATAATGCCAGGACCACCTTTGCGTGGAATCTTGTCGCCACCTGATACATCTATCACATAGATGGAAACATCAACCAGTTCTGGACTAAAGGCGGCTGCGAGATTATCACCACCGCTCTCTACAAAAAGCAACTCCAGGCCTGGTAGACTCTCTTCAAGATCAGCGATAGCTTCCAGATTCATGGAAGCATCTTCGCGAATTGCCGCATGTGGACAACCGCCTGTCTCCACACCGCGAACGCGCTCTAGTGGTAGCGTCCCCTGACGTAGCAGAAACTCCGCATCCTCACGTGTGTAGATATCGTTGGTTACTACTGCCAGATTATAGCGAGGATAGAGATGCTGACTCAAGCGATCGACCAGCGCTGTCTTGCCACTGCCTACAGGGCCAGCAATTCCCACTCGGAAAGCACGTACAAAGTTATTTGACATCATTCTTTGGCTGTCTCTTTTCTTATAGTTTGGAATGGATCACTAAAATAGGAAGTAACGTTGTGCCAGAGGAAGTATCTGTGCTGGTTCGCAGGTGAGGAGTTCACCATCGGCACGTACTTCGTATGTTTCAGGGTCAACTTCGATATTGGGTGTCGCCGCATTGTGAATCATATTGGCTTTCCCAATGTGACGGCAGTTCTCGACGGCAACTGCTTGTTTGTGTAGTCCAAGTTTTCTGGGTAGTTCTGCTTCAAGTGCGGCTTTGGAAATGAAGGTCAGACTGGTCGCCGCCGTTGCTCCTCCAAAGGAACCAAACATTGGACGATAGAGCACTGGTTGTGGAGTCGGAATCGAGGCATTGGCATCGCCCATCGCGCTCCAGGAAATGAAGCCGCCTTTGACGATCATTTCTGGTTTGGCACCAAAGCAGGCAGGACGCCATAGCACTAGATCCGCTAGTTTTCCAGGTTCGATTGAGCCAACGTGTTGAGCAATACCGTGAGTGATTGCAGGATTAATGGTGTATTTTGCAATATAGCGTTTTACTCGAAAATTATCGTTGCGCTCAGAGTCTCCATTAAGCGGACCACGCTGTACTTTCATTTTGTGCGCTGTCTGCCAGGTTCTAGTTACCACCTCGCCAACACGTCCCATCGCCTGAGAGTCACTGGAAAGCATGCTAAAGATACCCAGATCATGTAAAATGTCTTCTGCTGCAATAGTTTCAGGGCGAATACGACTTTCAGCAAATGCAACATCTTCAGGCACTTGCGGATTCAGATGATGACAAACCATTAGCATGTCCAAGTGTTCAGAAAGAGTATTTAAAGTATAAGGCATGGTAGGGTTAGTGGAGGAGGGTAATACATTCTTGTTAGAGGCGATACGAATGATATCAGGCGCATGACCACCTCCAGCACCCTCTGTATGATAGGTATGAATAGTCCGGCCTGCAATGGCTGCAATAGTATCTTCGACAAAGCCAGCTTCATTGATTGTATCTGTATGTATTGCGACTTGGACATCGTAAGCATCCGCCACCTTGAGACAAGTATCAATAGCAGCAGGTGTTGTTCCCCAGTCTTCATGTAATTTTAAGCCGCATGCCCCTGCTTGAATTTGTTCGATGAGAGGCGTTTCTGTTGATGTGTTTCCCTTGCCTAGAAAACCAATGTTTACAGGCCATTCCTCAGTGGCTTGTAGCATGCGTGCCAGATTCCAGGCTCCTGGCGTACATGTCGTTGCGTTCGTTCCGGTCGCAGGCCCTGTGCCACCGCCAATCATCGTGGTGATGCCATTGGACATTGCTTCGTAAATCTGTTGGGGAGAAATAAAGTGAATGTGAGAGTCGATGCCCCCTGCGGTGACAATCATGTTTTCGCCAGCTATTACCTCGGTACCAGAACCGACTATGAGGTCAGGATCAACGCCATCCATCGTATCCGGATTGCCTGCTTTTCCGACTTTGGCAATCCTCCCATCTTTGATGCCAATGTCACCTTTGACGATTCCCCAGTGATCAATAATTAATGCATTTGTGATGACCAGGTCGAGCGCGCCGTGAGGGCCTTCGCGGGTAGCACGGCTGCTTTGTCCCATACCATCGCGGATCACCTTTCCACCCCCAAAGGTGATTTCATCGCCATAAACGGTATAATCACGTTCAACTTCAATGAGCAACTCCGTATCTCCTAGACGGACGCGATCACCTGTAGTGGGGCCGTAAAGATCAGCGTAGGTTCGGCGAGGAATATGTAAGCTCATACCGTTACCATCTCAATTTCATACTATCAAAAATATTCAAAGAGCAGTGTTTTTCCTGCTCCTTTACTACATTATAACATCCTAACGTTTCCTTGTTTAGCTCCTTTCTTTATTTCTGTCCTTGTATCGATCTATCTTTCAGTGCTTCTCAAAAATCATAGTCTTTCTTTGTACACACACTCAATGAGCCAGGAGGAGCCAAAACGCCGCAGAGATGTTCGATAAACAAATATCCTATTATTTAAGGAGGGATATGGTTATTGTGCCATCTCCCTGGCAATTGAGAATTTGAAGTGCTGAGGTCAGCTTTTTTACTGATGCACAGGTGTATACCTGTGTCACACGGGGAGGATGAGGAACAATACGCATCTGCACTTTGTCCAGAACCTGGCAGCCGCTGCCGGTTTTCTGGGTCTGGAAAGTTCGGGTGAGTACTGTGTCGATGCTACTGGTAACAAAGTTGAGCGAGGCTGCTGTACACTGTTGATAGGCATGCCAGAAACAGTCTCCTACCTGCTGGGGATCGCTGTTTCCGGTCACTGTCGATGGGCCCCGCCCTAATTGCGAGATGCTACCACATGATCTCTGTGCTACGACAGGTGAACTGGTTGATAATGCCTCTGCTGTAGTGAGAGGAGTGCCCCGGGTTGTCATTGGTGTTTTTTGGCCAGGATGTTGAGTATTGGCTTGATCAGTGCTACAGGCTACTGTTCCCAATACACACAGTAGCAGCATGCACACTGTGATGAGCATATATGTAGAAGCTCTCAATCCCTTTCTTTTCATCTCTAATTCCTTTCTTCTTGCGTTATGGGTGTGAAAAACAGTTTTATATCTTCATGATAGTGTCTCTACATAATTGACGTACTGAAGGAAAAGAAAGTTCCCCACAATAAATTGTCGACATCTTGTACCACGTCTTGTACCACGTGTCGTGTGATTGGCTAAATGAAAAGGGATGGCCTCCTCGGGCCATCCCTTCTATGCGCGCAAGAGGATCTCGCTAGCTTACGCTTACATCATCAAAGACCGTGTAGGTCGGGTCACCAGGATAGTTGTCATCATGGCTGATCAAAGCCAGGGAGTAAGTATGACCTGCCGTCACGCTGGCCGTCACCTTGACCCACGTAGCGTTGTTGGTGCAGGTTTTGGCCAGAATGGTGGTAGTTGTGGTGCTCGCGTTATCCTTGAGCGTCGCCGTGGCCCAGTCATAGGTCAAGGTATCCGGACAAGTCATCCGGTACCAGAAACTCAGCGTACTTGTCCCGCTGGGTGCTGTGAACGTCTGTTTGATGGTACTGTCACCATTGGTGGGAGAGGTGGAACCAGCCTGTCCGGAGTGGCTGCCTGAATGAGCAGTACTACTGATTGAGGTGGTACCGGATGTAGTCCAACCGGAGAAGTTGCCAGTCTCAAAGCCACCGTTGGTAATGCCGCCACCAGTCGATGACGTCACGGTTACCGTCACGGATGTACTATGAATGGCACTGCCCTCGGTACCTGTCACTGTAACTGTATATGTGCCTGTCGCAACTGATGATCCAACATTGACAGTCAGCGTCGAGGAGCTGCCGGCCGTCACTGAAGTCGGACTTAACGAGGCAGTCGGACCGGAAGGTGAGACGCTCGCGGTGAGACTGACAGTGCCCGCTGAGCCACTGGCTACCGCAGTGCTAAGCGTGGCGGTTTTGCTGCTACCCGGTGCGATTGATAGGCTGGTAGGACTAGCGCTGATCGAGAAATCATTCGTCGTTGTTCCTCCGACAATCGCGTGCGTTAGATTACAGGCGTTGGTGTCGTTTGACCAGCTTCCTTGCATGGCATAGGAACCATTGCCTGTGGTGATATTGCCAGCTCCGCCCGCCGTGCCAGGACTGATCCAGGCACACTCGTCGGCGTTCTCATAACCAGTGGTACTTGTCCACCCCCCGGCGGGATTCTGGTCGGTGATGGTCTCGGAGTACTCGTGGCCCTCGACCATCGTGTAGCCATCGAGCGTGCCAGCCGAGCCGGAGTTGACGAAGTTCTGGCCGCAACTGGTGCCCTGGTCCAGTGTGTACGGCATGTTGGTGAACGCGATATCACCGTAGGGTGAGGAAGCCGCACCGCCGCTCAGCGTGGTGTCGCCGTTGTAGTCGTGCCACGCACAGAAGCCACCGGTCTGGTAGTTGTCCGGATTGGTCCCTGTGGCTGAAAGGATTACGTACTGCGCGTAGCGGTTGCTCGCAGCTGTGGTGTTGCCGAAGTGACCGGCAGCACTGATCGCCTCGTTGGCCAGTTGGTTACCGCTGGCCGCGCTTGGCTCCGCGCTGGAGTTATCGTACCAGACGCCGGACAACGCGCCACCGGTCGGATAGCTAACGTGCGCAGTACTCGACGCGCAGGTGGAAGCCCCCGACAACACGCCGGAACCGTCGCAGTACTGGGTCATAGTACCTGACCACAGCTCGTTGCCCGTGCCCAATCCTTTGAACATGTTCTGCAACTTCGGCGCTCCGCCGGCGGAATCGCTGGAGAAGGTCAGGTTGCCGTTGCTGTCGGTACTCTGCGTGCCCCACTGGGTTCCCCAGAACACCAAATATACCTTCTCGTGGCCGCTGGTCACACCGATGCCGTCGATACCCCCACCGTAGTATAGGGTGTTGGACGATGTCGCCGCCGGGTGCGCCTGCTGGTAAGATGTGATCTTGCCAAGCTGGGTAATCGTGGGCATTGCGCCATGCCGGTAGTTGTGCTGGTATGCAGGGGAGTAGGGATTAGTGACGACGCTGGTGGATCCAGCGGAGGTTGCAGCATTGTTCGTGGTCGAGACTCTAGCAGCAGAAGCACTTAAGGGCGTTATTGCTGTTATTGCTGTTAGCATCAAGAGAAATACTGCCATGGTAAATACTTGGATGACTCGTTTCTGCACGCGTAAACTCCTTTTTATGGTGAAAAGAAACGGTTATCTAGCTAATAGTGGAAACGGGGCTTCTCAGTAGAAAATTGCTGTCCTCATTTTCCATTAGCATTAAGAATAAGTATAGTACAATCGGCTTAGCAGCCACTTCATAAAAAATTTACAAAATATTCTTAGTTTTTTTACAAAATGCGCTTGAATTTTAATATATACACTTAATATCTTACCCCTATTGTACTTAAAAATTACATAAGACAAGGAAATTAAAGATATTAGTAAAATGTGGCTTGTGATACTATCGCATAGAAAATATGTATCATATTAAGATATTAAAGGTCTAACTTCAAAAAATCGTCTATTGTATAATAAGATGTGATACATGCGATGGTGCCAGTTATTGCGATGATCCTTCCGCTCCTGCTAGAAATGAGGGTGCTCAACCAGGTAGATGCGTACCAGGGACTGATTGCATCAGGGCTGGTCATCAGTAATTAATGTTGGGACGTAGACGTCACGTGCGAATAAAGGAGAAAAGCTATGCGATTAGCGAACAAGGTTGCGATTATTACGGGCTCTGCGAGTGGCATGGGACAAGCTGCCGCTATATTGTTTGCGAGCGAGGGGGCTAGTGTTGTCGTAACAGATATCAACGAAAGTGCTGGTGCGGAGACTGTGCAGACGATTCGCGATGCCGGTGGGACGGCAATTTTTGTGAAAACAGATGTCACTAGCGAGAATGATGTCAAAGCGCTCGTGGCAACAGCCGTAGAGACCTTTGGGCATATTGATGTGCTTTATAATAATGCTGGCGTGATGTTACCAGATGATCAGGGGGTGGTGGAGAATACTGAGATGATCTGGGATAAAGTGTTGGATATCAATCTCAAAAGCGTTTTTCTGTGCTCAAAATACACAATCCCGCATATGGTCAAACAAGGACAGGGATCTATCATCAACATTGCCTCGTTTGTTGCTTTGATGGGCTGTACGGTGCCACAGGATGCTTATACGGCTTCTAAAGGCGGGATGCTCTCGTTGACGAAATCGCTAGCGGTACAATATGGTCATGATGGTATCCGTTGCAACGCAATCTGTCCAGGCCCGATTGAAACGCCTCTGTTAAAGTATCTCTGGACCAGCGAAGAGGCTCGGAATACGCGCTTGAACCGCATTCCGCTCGGCAGATTTGGCGAGGCCAGGGATATTGTCTATATGGCGCTGTATTTGGCTTCCGATGAATCTGCCTGGACAACTGGCTCCTGGCTCGTCGTAGATGGAGGAATATCCTCGAATTATTTTTAGCTTGTTCATGTGTTGCTCGACGAGAAAGGATGGGCCGGAGTTTATGGTGCTCTATGCTCCTGTGATCAATTCTTATAAGCGCTATATAGAGGGTACATGGGCACCACTCAATACGACGTGGGGGATGGATAATCGTACGTGCGCGGTGCGGATCATCTTTCCCACCTCAAAAATTTTTGCAACACAACCGTAAAAACTGCCTCGATAGCTTTACAGATGAGCGGAGATATGCTTCTATATGAGCATGATGATGACCCTGGACCGAGTACTCGGGTATTTTATACCCCGGTCCGCTAAAGAAACATGGCGATATGTTGCTTGTTCTGAATACATAAGAGATTTTTTACTAGGGAAGTAGGTAGAGAGGAATAGGATCATGAATTTCCAAGATGCTCGTATTGCCGTATTAGAAGCACGTATGAGTGGAGAGATGGCGGACCTGGTTCGTCGCAATGGTGGTAGCGTCTGGAGTGTTCCCGCTGTGCGGGAGGCTTTGTTGGATGCAACGATCCCTGTGTCTGCTTTTATAGATCAACTGGTCGCCGGTTCTATACAGATGGTCGTGTTTTTTACTGGCGTTGGCGTGAAGGCGCTCTTGCAGGAGGCCGAAAAATTGGGACGTCGCTCTGAGCTTGTCGCCGCTCTCAACCAGACGACGGTGGCCTGCCGTGGGCCTAAGCCTGGAGCAGTTCTGCGTAAAGAACGTATCACTATTGCGGCCAGTGCATCTGAGCCATATACGACTGCCGAACTCATTGAAGCGCTTGCCCCCTTTGATCTCTCTGGTCAGACCGTGGGCATTGTCCACTACGGTGAGCGCAATGATCAGTTGTCGCAAGTATTGGCGACACGCGGAGCGAAGAGCAAAGAGCTCTGCCTGTATGAATGGCTCTTGCCTGAAGATACGACGACCCTTAAAACACTTGTGACCGAACTGTTGGCAGGATGTGTTGATGCCATTGTCTTTACCAGTCAGATACAGGTTCGACATCTTTTTGCTATGGCAGCCGAGCTGGATCAAGTCCAGCAACTTGCGCTTGCCTTGAATACAAAGACCATCGTTGCATCGATTGGCCCTACCTGCACCGCTGTGTTAGAGGACTATGGGGTAACACCGCATGTGATCCCAGAACATCCGAAGATGGGATATTTAATCAAGGCGCTGGCTGCATATATGGGTCAATAGGAGTCGCCAGTAAAACTTGATCGAGTTATAGCCATCTGCAATGTGATCAGTACTGTGATGGTGCCGACCGTATTCCAACAACCGGTGCTGGGGAAGTGTAGCGCGACCAGCACTACTTGTCTGGAAACTATTGAAGAGCAACGATACCCTATATGGGTCACTTTCTCTTTGCCAGAACATTTTGAAATGACTGATTTTTCTATACAATAACTCTCCCACGATTTTTCCCAACCGTGGGAGAGAAAGCTTTCTCTCAGTAGAGTATACGTACTCTATTAACTGTAAGTTTACGATCGTCATTAGTCAGGGAGTTGGATCGCCATCGCTTGTAGTTCGGTATGCTCTGAAATACAGGTTGTATGTCCCTTGCCCCACGTATCTTCTACCAACAGGACAGTACCCGCGGTGAAGTTGCGCATATCACCATCGCTGGTTGTTACTACGGCATCACCACTCATTCCAATGAGGAACTGAGGTTTTGGTGTAGGATGTGGCTTGCCATACCATCCAGCAGGAAAGTGGAGGAAGCCGACAACTGTACTGGGCCAAAAGTGTGACAGGTTGATTGGTGGAGCTGGCGGAGCAAAATCGGCCAGTGTCATCTCGACGTCTACATCTTGGAAATGGGACTCGCCAGATTGATCGGCATAGATGCGTATGTAGCTCATTTTCACCTCTTTCAGGTTACTACTGATCTGAACATCCGAGTGCATATGAAATGCTATTATAGCATACCAGATAACATCTACCCTTTGCCTCTCGTTCTCTCTCTGCCTTTCTGCCTCTCTGCCTATCTTCGTACAACCCCTATTCCACTTGTTACTTGTGCAAGATCGTAGTGACTTCCATGTTGCTCGTAACCTCCCATAAAAGGATCGCTTGCCAGGAGCATCGGTGTATCAAGGTCAATATAGCTGAAGCCTCCTAACCCGGCGACAAGGTGGGCCGCTGCCGCAATGGCAACACGTGACTCTATCATCGCACCGATCATCAGTTCGGCATGGGCTGCACGACAGATGGCGGCGATATCCAGTGCATCAATGATCCCAGTCTTCATAAGTTTTATACTAATGACGTTGACCGCCCCCATTCTCAATAAACGCTGGACTGCTGCCGGGCTGGATGCGCTCTCGTCGGCTGCGACTGGGACGCTTGTATGTTGTGTGACGTAACGCAGACCTTCATAGTCTTCCTGGTGGACTGGCTGTTCGAGCAGGATTGGACGAATATCGCGTTCGTCGAGGGCTTCCAGGCAAAGCAGGGCCTGACCAGGCGTATAACCCTGGTTGGCGTCAAGGATGATCGCGGATCTGGGTGCCCCATTGCGAATGGCTTCAACGCGTGCTATATCCTCACGCAGATCCTCGCCAACCTTTACTTTAAAGGTGGTGATACCGCGTCCAGCGGCCTCTTCAGCCAGGGTATAGGCATGGGGAGCGGTGACAATAGGGATGCTCAGATCGGTCTCGACACTTGTGCTGGCCCCGCCGAAGAAGACGGAGAGCGGTATCCCATAAGAGCGAGTGAGGGCATCGAGTAAGGCTATCTCAAAGCCAGCGCAGACCGTTTTCTGTGCGTAATAGCGACTGTGTAACAGACGTGCTAGCTCGCGCCATTGAGCCACATCCTGACCTTGTAACAACTCGATGCAATCTTTCGCGGCAGCTAGCGCAGTCTCTTGCGACTCTCCGGTACTGGGTGGAAAGGGGGCGCACTCGCCGTAACCAATTGTCCCATCTTGCAGCGTTATGGTGATCAAGACATTTCGTGCCGAGTCTACGCTCCCGGTCGCGATCGTAAATGGTTCTAGCAACGGGATAGTTAATGGCTCAACAGCAACTTTTTGAATGGTTGTATTGTTGTGTGACATTGTTTGCCGACCTTTCCACATAAATAGTGCACTACCTGCTTGCTCTATACTCTGTTGATGGTAGTCAGGATTTCGGTTTGTTGATAGATAGTTGATAGTTGTCCGTTCACTTTACCCTGGTGCCCGTAGACGGCTTTTGAACCTCCAAAGGGGACCAGATTGACCTCTTTCTCTTCTCCTGGTTCGAAACGGATCGCTGTACCTGCTGCTATATTGAGGTGCTGACCATATGCTTGTTGGCGTTCGAAGCTAAGGGCGTTGTTAACTTCGTAGAAATGATAGTGGCTGCCAACCTGAATGGGGCGATCGCCAGTATTTTTGACCAGAACCGTTGCAATAGGTCGTCCTGCATTGATGATGATATCGCCAGCCGCTGTGTTTAGCAAGTATTCGCCGGGTTTCATAGGGTACTCCTTTTGTTCATTGTTGGCGCTGTATCAATTATTGGATGGGATCATGGACGGTAACAAGTTTTGTGCCATCTGGAAACGTTGCCTCGACCTGTACCTCGGGGATCATTTCGGGGATTCCTTCCATCACGTCGGTTCTGCTCAGGATGGTTGCGCCGTAACTCATAATCTCTGCGACGCTCTTCCCATCCCGTGCGGCCTCCATAATCTCTGCACTCAAAATGGCGATCGACTCTGGATAATTGAGTTTAAGGCCCCGTGCCTGTCTCTTGCGTGCTAACTCGGCTGCTACAAAGATGAGTAGCTTCTCCTGTTCGCGTGGTGTTAATAACATAGCTGTGCTCCTTTATTATAGATGCTGTGTGCTCTTACTGCCTGTCTTCTGTGATGCTTGTTAGTATTAGTATATTTTGCGCGGTGGTGGTACCGAGCGTCCATAAAGTATTTGTGAGGCTGCCTGCCAGAATGCGAGCAGCCCTGGTGCAATGTCGCGTCCACGCTTACTCAATGCGCGTACAATGATGCCATGTTGCACCAGCGTACTGACGCCCCAGATGATTTCATTCTGACGTGTAAGGCTCTGTGCCAGTGTTTGTAGCTCCTGCTCCATATGCTGCCAGCTTGTGCTGGCAAGGCCGACTTTACAGATGTAGAAGCTGCTGAAATAGCGATAGTTGCCGAGCTGTGCCGGTGTCGTGAGCGAGCGCTGTTGGGGTTTGAGCGCGGTATGTTCGCTGAGAATCGGTCTACCCTGGGCTGTGATATCGCAGTTGATCAGCAGCTGATGGTATTGAAATAGTTCGTCGCTGGCTACACGTCCCGGTGTGACGGTCTCCCAGTAAAAGAGACCAGCTCCTGCCGCGAGATCGATGGTTGTATGTTGCTGGTAATCTGCGCCTGCGAAGGGAATGAGTGGGTCAGGAAGATATTCCAGGAGACCATTCTCCTCTACTGTGATGGTCTGTCTCTGTTGGGCTGGTGACTGATTGGGCCGACTGCGGTAGATGCGTGTTGCACTTGTGGTTGTGAGTTGGGCATACGCATCTTTTGCGATATGCACTGTATATTGCAGTGTATCGCCGCCTAGAATACCGCCTGACGTGTTGTGCAAATGGACGAGTGCACCCCCGGCTGGTAGAGGGAAGGCACGGATAACTCTGAGCGGTGGTTGCTGGGCTTTACAGATAAAGCGCGTGCGCTTTTGCTCACTATCATAGCGAAAAAGCAGGTCTAGTGCTCCAGCAATACCTGTCATGCCTGCTACTGGTTCCTCGTCTGCTTTTTGCGTTTTCGGTGACTCCTGCTGGACATTCTGTGCGCTCTGAATAATCGTCTACTCAACTTTCTAACGTACTCGTTGGTCGGTTGTGAGCTTAGCTAATAAAGAGTCGTGTGGTGAGTGTCGGGTGACGCATACTACCCAGATCCAGTAGTGGTGTAAACGTTGTGATGCTGGCTGGATCAAGTGCCATCTGCTGACTTCTTGCAATGACCTCGACCATCAGCGGCTTCAGATGCCACTGAATATTGCTGGCCTGGCTTTGACCGAGCGGTAAGAGGCGCTGACTGGTTGAGAGTAGTGCACTCAATGTCTGTTGCAGATAAGCTAGTAATGTCATCTCTTCATCTATAGTTAGGAGACTGGCGACCAGTCCAAAGGCAGTGCTGTAATGGGTCTCGATGTGCTGCTGTTTTGCTGCTGTCAGCGCTGTCTGAATGACTGGTAGCTCCTCCAGCGAAGCCGCTAATTGTAGCAAACGACGGCCTAGTGTTGCGCTGGCAGTACGACTCTCGCGGGCAGGCTTGTAGGCACTCAGCCGCATATTCAGAGTTAACCAGGTCTGAATATACGCCTCTTTCTCGCTGGCGACCATGTTGTGTATGATGTCTCCATCTGCGCTTGCTTGTACAAGTCGATAGCTCAGCAGACAAAAGGTGCATTCTAGTGTGCCACATTCTATAAGATAGTCGCTACAAAATGCAACCAGCTGTTCTACACATACTTCCTCCTCACTGGTCAGGGTCTCCAGACCAAAAGAGTGTGCAGTAGTACCGATCGGTAGCGCGCTATCAGCCAGTTGTAGCAGTTGAAGAAAGGTCAAGTTATGCAGTAGGTTCTTCCCCCTGTTTTTACCTTAGTGTACCTCAGCGACATAGAAAATACAATTTTACGTTTGTGCTGTGTCTGCCTGCATTTTTACACTATAACAGAGATCAGCAACACGACTCGCCTGATCTTTGTGAGACCAGGCAGAGTATGTAGGTTGCTTCATTCAATCGTTGAGCATAAGTTCGTAGAGATTATGGCTGAGGTATACACAGGCTTTGTGCAGATGATTACGCACCGTACGATCGGAGATACCGAGTCGGCGTGCGATATCTTTTTCTGTGCAATCTTGCCAGAATATGCATTCAACTACATAGCGCTGCTTACCTGGTAGCTGTGATACATAGACATAGAGGTCGCTTAACTCGACGCTTAATAGAGAGATGCGCATTCCTTCATCTTCGATATCCAGCGCACAATCTTCATGCTCAGGATATATTTGTTGATCGATGCTATATGTCAGATCACGTGGGATACGTCGTCCATATGTTACCTTTGGATTACGCCAGTGGCCCTCTCGAATAAGAAAAGAGCGACGGACGCGGCGTCTTGCATAAGCTACACAATTAATAAAATTGATCTCCCAGAAAGAATGTGGCGTGTATAACGTGCCGATCAGTGAACGGCACAGTTCTTCTTCCAGGTCTGCTAACAGATCCTCTGCTAACATTGTCTGCTCAGAATGGCGACGACTACAGTATTTGCGAATAGTTGCCCTGGCCCAATGCTTATTGCGTTCCCTTTGTCGTGTCAGAATAATTGAGAGTAGTCGTTGTCTCTCAGGTGTTCTGTAGGATGCATCGACATCAGCGGAACCGCAACGATATAAACGTGCTAGAAGTTCAAGAGGAATTCCATGCTGCTCAAGATAGCCCCAGAAATCAGGAGAATTATATATGGGCAGATTATGCAACCATATATCTAGATTGAACGGATGTATCTGTCCTGCTGATGAATGCTTTACCATTATAATATACCCTTGCGGCTTTCAACTATATTTTTAACAGTAGCGTATTATGATTGGCGCAGCTGCCATAATACACTCAATACTTCAGAATAAGGTGCCGTGTGTCATGCTAAGGTAATAAGCCCTATAGAAAAGCGCACAAGCATCTGGAAAGAATGCCAGTGGGGTTCGTGTTGTAAGCCTTGAGGAAACAGAGGTAGAGTTGCAACATAGTAAGAATGACCTCCTCACCAACCACCCATATGAAAAGATGTGAACTCATAGATGTTTCTCTCACACGAGAAGAACAAGACTGAGAGTAGTATTCCTGATTAATCAGGCCTCTTTTTTTGAGGAACACCAAATATAATACATAACTTTTGTAATAAATGCAATAGGTATATATATCAATTTCGTGCGTTACACAAAAATTCACGTAATGTATGGGCTCTACATTTGGTTGGAGCGATAGAATTGAATAAATGAGTGAGAAGTTAAGAGTGTATATGAATGATGTGTAATGGTTATGGGTGTTAACGTAATAACCTTTGTTGAGGTTTCTTGTTTCCGAATGGCGCTTACTCTTTGTGTTCATTGTTTGTGTTTGGAACAGATTTTTAGATTATTCATCGTGTTGTTACTATTAATATCTTAGCAAGGTAACTTTTTAGTCACATTTATATAATGAATGTATGGGAACTATCATCGGCTCCCGCCGTTTATGTGTTTTTGTGGTGTGTTCTCTCCAATCAAATTTCTTATATGCGAGATAACGCTTTGATGAAAGATAGTGTGGAGGAGGTAGTTGATGGATGAACAGGATTGCCGCGGGAGCAATAGTGAGAGTAGTGGGGAGCTGCGTATCGTTGCTCCATCGTGTGTGAATAAGGCGTTGCGGCAACGCATTCGTACTGCTCTACAGGAGCAGGGCCCTGAACGGCCTGGACACCATTGGATGCTGTATATTGTGGTTACGGTGGCTGCTCTGGGTGGTCTGTTATATGGCTATGATACGGCTGTCATCTCTGGTGCAATGTTGTTTTTACGGGCTCGTTTTATACTGAATCCGATGATGCAGGAGTTAACTGTTAGCGCTTCACTGCTGGGTGCTGCTGTTGGAGCGCTTGGTGGTGGTAGATTGAGTGATATGTTGGGGCGCAGGCGTACATTGTTGTTAACAGCCAGCGTGTTTGCGATTGGTGCGCTGTGTACGGCTCTTTCATCGCATTGGCTGATGTTTCTGGGTTTGCGACTGGTCGCCGGATGTAGTATCGGGGCAATTGCTAGCATCGTACCGGTTTACATCTCTGAGGTGTCGCCATCTCGTTTACGCGGCAGGTTGGTGACTGCATACCAGCTTGCTCTTACTATCGGGATAGCGCTGGCTTATTGGGTTGATCTTGTGTTTACAAATGCAGGCCTTGGTTGGCCTCCTATGTATGCGGTCTCGTCGATTCCCGGCGCTATCTTGCTGCTGGGTCTGTTCTTTATCCCTGAATCGCCACGTTGGTTAGCCAGTAAAGGACACTGGACCGAGGCAGCCGATGTTCTTGAACGCCTGCATGGCCCACAGGCTATTCAAGAGTGGCGCGAGGTCCGTACGGCTCTACGGCGAGAGAAACGAGGGTCCTGGCGAGAGTTGTTTCAGCCGGGGTTACGGATGGCGCTTTTCGTCGCTGTTGGATTGGCGCTATTCCAACAGTTCGTGGGGATCAATACGGTCATCTATTACGCACCAACCATCTTTCAGTATACCGGCTTTACCTCTGCCTCCAGTGCGATTATGGCTTCCGGTATTATTGGTATCGTGAATGTTCTCTCTACGGTCGTGGCTGGTGTCTTCATTGATCGTGTTGGACGGCGTACACTGCTCCTGTTTGGCTCTGCTTGTATGACTGTTGCTCTGATATTGTTGGGAGCTGTCTTTATGCTGGGCCCGGCTCATAGCGGAGCTCTGGCACTGTCTGTATTATTGCTCTATGTCGTTGCTTTTGCGATAAGCTTAGGACCGATTTTCTGGTTATTGAGTGCTGAGCTTTTCCCTACTCATCTGCGTTCGGTTGGTGCCAGTATTGCGACCTGTGCAAATTGGATTGCGAATCTGGTGATTAGTATGACATTTCTCTCTTTAATCTCTTCTATTGGTAAAAGTTATACCTTCTGGTTATATGCATGTATGAGCCTGCTGGCTTTTCTCTTCTGCTGGTTCCTGGTCCCTGAGACGCGCAAGCGAAGCCTGGAGCAGATTGAGCGTTATTGGCGCAATGGTCGTCGCTGGGAGACTACACCACATACGTTGACGACACATATGAAATCTAGTGATGCGCATTGGACATAGTCATAAGATGAGTGTGTATATAGTGTGTTCTATCTAGTGTTTGTAGATAGTGCTACATAGTAAAAGGAGAGATATCTCTTGTTGCCCAGGGAAATAATCCTGGTTCTGGGCGAGGCCGTGCAAGAGATATCTCTCTTTTATTTACCTTATTTTTCGCGTATCCTCAACTTTTCGTGAGAAACACAAAAAAGGTGGTTATGCAAAATGATCAGCGTTCAGCTTGATGAATGATTTCCACTCTACTGGTACTGCTGATTCTTCAAAAATAGCGGTTACAGGGCATGCTGGTTCGCAGGCACCGCAATCGATGCATTCATCTGGATTGATGAAAAGCTGGTTTGATTCCTCAAATCCTTCCTCACCGGGTCCGGGATGGATACAATCAACCGGGCAGACGTCTACACAGGATGCGTCTTTGGTACCAATGCATGGCTGGGTGATTACATAAGCCATTATTCTATATTCCTTTCAACCTGTCTATTGGGGAATGATAACCCCTTCCTCTCTATTATTGTACAATTAGTGCTCTCTGTAAATGTTATTAGGATAATTATGGTTCTATATTCAGAAATTTCTATCCTTTTCGTTCTCCGGCTCGTTGAATTTTGCTTTCCTTTACGTTTTTTAGAATGTATCCGATGACAACCTAGACCCGTGCTCATCGTCTGGCATAGCGCTACTTGCTCCCACCCAGGAATATTGGGCGACAATAATATGCCATCGTCCTGGACAACACCGGGAGTTACAACGCCGACTGCCACACAGTGTCCTGTCTCCTTGGTTTCTGTCTGAGCAATCAGCACACGTGCAGCAGCGATGGTTCGCTCAAGAAGCTGCTGCGCACCCTGTGATGCATAGGTATCCAGGCGTGTTTGCTCCAGAATGTTTCCCGTTAGAGTGGCCGTAGCAATGGCAATCTTTGTTCCGCCAAAGTCAACCGCAAGCACAAAGTCGTGTGAATTCTGATTCATAAAGGGTTTGTCCTCACACTCCAACTATGGGCAAACCCCTCATTCCCCCTTCATTCTGGCAACACAACCCGAACTTCTGCCCGGCGTGGAACATCGGCAACACAAAAGATGGAAAAAGTTACGCAATTTTGAGCGGACAGTACTGCTGGATC
The DNA here is from genome assembly GCA_015099395.1 of Ktedonobacteria bacterium brp13. Taxonomy (GTDB): domain Bacteria; phylum Chloroflexota; class Ktedonobacteria; order Ktedonobacterales; family Ktedonobacteraceae; genus Dictyobacter. The sequence continues at coordinate 917,924 of AP024096.1, forward strand.
TGCGGCTGCAAGCGCGCGTAAACCTGTTGAAGCGCTTGCGGCGGTGTTGCGGTACCTAGCAATACCGATGACTGGGCCGTGTCCATTGCATCTGAATACTGTGCGCCAATAGGCAGCGGTGGACGGCTTACTGAGTAACTCATCATGCTTGCAAAGAAGCGTTGATTCCCGGGGATCAGACTCTGTTTCTTCAATAGGCTCTTCCAGGTTGGCAAATTGTCTGTCACTCTGGTATAGATGGCCTGCCCGACAGGGCCGGACATAAACTTCATAAACTCCCAGCCATCTGCAGAGGAACGCGCACCTGTCGGCATCACCAACGCAAAACCACCGGACCATGTAAAAGGCGGATCACCTTTATGCAGTACCGGCAGATAGGTGATGCCATAGTTGAGATTAGGGGCATAGTGCTGAATGCCTGAAAGGTTCCAATTGCCATCAATTGCTAACCCCAGATGTCCGGTGAAGAATGGCGTCTGGCTTGGTGGGGCACTGGGAGGTTGGTAGGTCGCCAGAAATGCATCAACTCTACTATAATTTAATTCCTTCGCCCATTGTTGAAAATAATGAAACGTTCTTTCGAAGGCAGGTTCGGTTGGCGTAACCTGACAGGTTTGCTGATTAAAAAATTTCGCGCCAAAATTCAGTCCCCAGGTGGCATGGGACCCCTGACCTCCCCATGGAATCAAACCCAGTTCTGTATAATTGCCATTGGAATCTGTCTTATCCATTTTCAGCGCAATCTTCATCACATCATCAATGGCCATCGGGCCATGTGATGGGTCAAAGATGCTTGGATCAATGCCCGCCTGACGCAACAGGTCTTTATTGTAATACATTGCGCGCGCGTCTGTATCCATTGGGAGGCCGTAAGACTGTCCCTGGTACGAAGCCTCCTTCCAGGCAAACGGCAGATAATTCTCACGCAAATTTCCGCCATCCAGGTTCACAAATGGCTGAAGATTCTTAAGGAGACCAATCGCGGCAAATTGACTGACAGCAAAGCGATCAACCAGATACACGTCAGGTGGGGTGCCACCACGTGCTGAGGTAATTAGCGCCGTTGCATCACCAGTCGATAGCGATGGCTTACTCACAATACTCACATGCATACCCGGATGTGCCTTCTCAAAGGCTGCAACAATCTGCCTCTCCGCCGACATATCAATGTCGTCATTGAGCGAGGTCCAGAAAATGACATCATGAGCATCATGCTGCCCAATACTGCACGCTGCGAACGTAGCGGAAAAGAGCACAAGTAACAACAGCACAGCACTGACTCTGGCTATACGTCGCTGAACATTCATCGCCTGGCCCTCCTTTATTTACTACACAGGATAAGAAGCTAGACCGTGCTCCCCTTAACGCATACTTCCCAGCGTGACACCATGAATAAAAAAGCGTTGAAAGGCGAAAAAGAGGATAACAAGCGGCAAAATAACCATGATCGAGGCCGCCATGAGCAAATTGAACTGAATATCATGCGTGGAACGAAACGCTTGCAAGCCAATTGACAGCGTCTGCAGCGTATCATCTTGCAAGTAGATCAGCGGCCCCATAAAGTCATTCCAGGCGCTAATCGTCGCAAAAATTGCCACAGCCGCAATTGCAGGGCGTGCCATAGGAGCCACTATCTGCCACATAATACGCCATTCACTGGCGCCATCCATGCGCGCAGCATCTAATAAATCACGCGGCACCTGGAGCAGAAATTGTCTCAGCAGAAATGTATAGAAAGCGGAACCGAAAAACGACGGAACCACCAGAGGAAGGTAGGTGTTGATCCAATGCAACCGGGCAAACATGTCAAACTGGGGAATAATAGCCAGCGGGAAAGGAATAAAAATGGTTGCCAGTACGAGGTAGAATACCAGATCGCGACCAGGCCACTCAATGCATGCAAAGCCATAGGCCACGATCAGATTCGATAACACTGCACCAATGACAGAAAGCGCGGTAATCAGTACTGAATTCAGAAAATATGTGGCGAAAGGAATCGTCTCAAACGCCTTGACAAAGTTATCCCACGCCCAGTTCTGCGGTATGATGGTCGGTGGGGTCAGCGCCAGTTCGGTATTTGACTTCAATGCCGTGACAACCATCCAATAGAATGGCAGCAGAAAGATCAAGGACATCAGGATCAAGAAGACACGTACGAGCACCCTTTCCAGGATGCGTTTTCCGGACACAGCGCTGATACGCTTGCCCTTTTGACGTTCAACGTAATTTTTGCCTATCGCTAGTTTCATGCGTCTTTCTCCTAAAATTCGAAGTATTGTCTGCACTCCAGGTTCTTTTGTTGTCCCTGCCGATATCGCTTTTCTGCACAAAAACGAACACACGATGCAGAGAAAAGGATTACAAACGAATACACCACAACATGGGTGTGCTCTCCTTAGCTGACGAGCTCGTAGTTTACAAAGCGCTGAGAGAGCCTGTACACGATCACCGCCAGTATCAGACCAAAGATAAAGAGCACGACAGATAGAGCGCAGGCATACCCCAACTGGGCATAGCTAAAGGCATTTTTATACATATAATACATATAAAACAAGGTACCATTGCCTGGTCCACCATTTGTCATGATATATGCTGGCGCAAAGACTTGTAAGCCAGCGCTGATACCGGTGATCAGATTGAAGAGAATAACCGGAGATAGCAATGGCAATGTGATATGCAGAAAGCAGGTCAGGCGATTGGCGCCATCGATTTGCGCAGCTTCATAGAGTGTCCTGGGAATGCTATTCAGGCCAGCCAGAAAAATCAAAGCGATGTTGCCAGCTCCTAGTTGTGCCAGAACCACAATGACCAGTTTCGCACTTGTTGGATCACCGAGATAGTTAATATTGGGAACACCAAACAGACCGAATGCCCGATTTACAATACCATACTGAGGATTCACCAATACGATAAAGATGAATGACAGGGCGAAAATAGGCACCAGTGAAGGTAAGTACAGAGCGGTACGATAGGCGGATACTTCTCGCACTGCTCGGCTCATCGCCAGCGCCAGCAGGAGCGCAACAACAAGGCCAACAGGAATGGCCCAGAACAAGTAGAATGCCGTGTTGTAAATTGATTGCCAGACCAGCGGATCAGTAAACAACCGGATGTAGTTCGCCGTACCAAGCCAGACGGGGGTCAGAAATCCAGAGTAGCGCGTGAAGCTCATGACACAGGAGTAAACCAGAGGATAGAGCACAAAAACGAGAAACCCAATCATCCATGGGCTGATAAAGAGAAGACCCTTTCTGAGATTAGAACGGTCTCTTCGGGTCATAGGAGTGCGGGTGATTGCAGCCAAAATCGTGCCTCCTTAACAGATCGATCAACTCATTTGCTCAGGATTTGTCACCTCTAACCACGTTGTGATCACGTGGAGCCAGCGCTAAGGGCGAGAGACGGGGGCCAGATCAGTACTGCTTCATCTCATCTCGTAGTGATAGTTGTGTTTCTATCTCGTTTCTGTATATAATACGATACTATCTCATGTACATTCCATTGTCAAGATCTATGAGGAATATTAATCTTAACAATAGTGAAATATCTTTTGCAGCTCTCCATCGAATATGCTCACAAGACAGTGATGTCAGAAATAATCTGGACTGACCACCAATTACGCTGTGTCAAGAAACCTTTACGGTTCTAGAAAAAAATGAACCAAAGACTTCATGTATTGACACGAAGTTTCTGGTTCATTCTACTAAGAGTATCCAGGTGGTTTAAGCTCTGATGATGCGCAAGGTCACAATCTCGAAAGGGTGTACGGAGAAGGTGACATCGTGGCCGTTGACGGTCAGTGCAGTCCTATCATGTTCCAGAATATTTGAGCGGTAGGCTTCTGCAACTTCAAAGCCAACCGTGAGGGTGACTTTGCCGCGACTGCGCTGGCTTTCGTACAAGCGTACAATGATGCCGTTGCCATCTTCGGCGACCTTAACTGTCTCGATGACGATGTTGGGCTTGTCGACGGAGAACAGTGTTGGCAATTGTTGTTCTTGTCGAGCTGCATCTTTCGTCAGTTCAGATGGAACCGTGTAGACGAGGAGTGGATCGTTGAGCAGATAGCTGGCACGGATCGTCTCCTCATTCCAACTACCGGCGTGCGGGAACAGACTATAGGTGAAGTGATGCTCACCTTGATCGGCTTCGGGATCAGGGATCTTTGGACTGCGCAATAAGCTGATACGCATGACGTTTTCAAGGACATCATGCCCATACTTACAATCATTGAGCAAGCTCACGCCGTAATCACCTTCGCTGAGATCAATCCATTTTTGTGCACATACTTCAAAGCGTGCGTAGTCCCAACTGGTATTACGATGTGTCGGACGCTGTACATTACCCCACTGGATCTCGTAGTTGGCTACTGGATTAAGGATGTCAACTGGGAACGCCGCCTTCAGCAAGATATGGCGCTCTCGCCAGTCGATCTTCGTCGCGATATCCAGGCGTGGGCTATTGTAGTTCAAGGTGACGTATTGGGTGTAGTTACTGTGCAGGATGCGACGTTGAATCTCAAGCGTCGCGCGCAATGGTCCAGTCTCGACGACTCGGATGGAGTGAGCGGGCTCGGCTAACCACTGTTTGTCATCATAGAAGATGTCGATATCCCAGGCATCCCAGTACATCGGACGATCCTCGAATGCCTGGAACTGGTTCGCGATTGCCCCTTTGGGGAGGACTTCGCGCTCGTTGATCTTATCGTAGACACGGATGATATCGCCATCAGTGTTGATCTCGATGCGGACGTATCTGTTCTCAAGCCGTGTAGACGTGGCTGTAAGCTCTGTCGTCGGTTTGCTGATCTCACCATCTACGAGTTTCAGACTATGTACGCTCGCAGGCTGCATATTGTCAGTTGCGATCCAGGTACCATCCACCGCCGTCTGTGTGTAGACTGGCTCATCAGTCTTGACTCTGGCCAGATGCTTCCCAGCAGGCAGTTTTTGTGACCAGAATGCCAGGTCGCCACGCTCGAACGATGTCGTATTGGCCAGCAAGAGATCGCCTCCGGTGACAGTCGCAATCGTCCGTAACGCCTCGTCTCGTACCTTTTCACCAAGGGTGGTAACCTGCTGATAATCACGAGTCGAGTCGACATAGACTTCGTTGATACTACTTCCTGGGATAATGTCATGGAACTGGTTCAGACAAATCAAGCGCCACGCCTGAAGCACGTCTGCATATGGATAGGCATAAGCTGTATCGAGTAACGTGGCCTGCGTTGCTAGAAACTCTGCATCGTGCAGTAAGAACTCGCTTTTCCGATTGGAGCGCTTGTTGCGGGCCTGGGTGGTGTAGGTTCCACGATGAAGTTCTAGATAGAGCTCACCGTTCCAGGTTGGCAGGACATCACCGACACTCTCCTCTAAATTACGGAAAAACTCACCTGCATGCTCCTGACGGACACGTGGTAAAGCTGGGAACTGAGCCATCTCGTGCAGATTCTCTAACATCTCACGGGTTGGGCCACCACCACCATCGCCATAGCCATAAGCTAGTAATACCGGTGGTGTCTTGTCCTCGTGACCGATATCTTTTTGTCTGAAATTTTCCCAGGTTTCCAGGACCTCTTTGGGTGTAGCCATCGCATTATAGCCGCTATCGGAAGGACTAAAGTGGGTGAGTACGCGCGTTCCATCAATGCCTTGCCACCAGAAACTGTGGTACGGGAATTTATTATACTGACTCCAGGCGATTTTAATCGTGAAGAAATAATCGATTTCCGACTCTTTGAGCAATTGTGGCAGTGCCCAGGCGTATCCAAAGACATCGGGTAACCAGAGCACATTCGTCTCAGCATGCCCACCGAAATGCTCGGCAAAGAAGCTACGGCCCAGTAAGAATTGGCGCGCCAGTGACTCAGGACCGCTCAGGTTGCAGTCGGCCTCGACCCACATGCCTCCGGTGACCTCCCAACGCCCCTCAGAGACACGGTGTTTGATCTCCTCTAATACTTCTGGATGGTCCTGCCGGACGTATTCATAGAGTTGAGGCGTGCTCTGCGTAAAGTGATAGTCAGGGAATTGTTCCATTAAACGCAGTGCAGTGGTGAAAGTACGTGATGCCTTACGCCGCGTCTGCCCCAGGGGCCAGAGCCAGGCGACATCGATATGGGCATGACCAGCCGCGATAATCTCAACATCCAAAGGTGCGCCTGCTTGCGCGATTCCTCCCCGCAAGGCAGCCAGAGCCTCAGGCACGCTCTTGTAGAAGTCCTCGCCAAATGGCTCACGGGTATCAAGAATAGTAAAGGCGCGATCCAACGCTGCCAGTACTTTACCACGTGCGGGTGTGTTTTCACTCATCACCTGGGCTGCGCCAACGGCTACGCGTGCTACAGCGATCAGTTCGCGTGTTGGTTGATCGATGACAACCACCTCACAGGGTCGCATCAATAACTGCGTGCCCAGATCAGGAGGGGCCATACCATCTCCGCCCATGCCGGTCCACCCGTGCAAGACTAAAAGATGTTTCTGTCCATCACGCAATTCTGGGCGTACAAGGAACTCCCGATGATTACGGTCACAGGATGCGTAGGATGCACCATCAATATAAGCAAGTGCTTCCGGGTGAACGAACTCGCCTGCATCGCCAATAGGTAAGGAAAGTGCTACCTGCGCATCTTTATCCCAATCTGCAGGTACTGTGAAATGGGTGCGTAACACGAAATCCGTACGCCACCTTCCCCAGTAGGTATGCGGTTCAATGACTGCCCATTCGCTATCATCGACGTCGAGGCCCACCGGTGGCAGTGCACGTGGGCTCTCAAGCGTATGATAACGAAATGGTGCGATCTCCTGTCGTTGTCGATACACTAGCGGTGTAATCAGATTCAATCGTTGTGAAATCTTCTCAATGGTCCAGCGAATCTGATGAAACATAAGTCTCTCCTTTGTTACGCACAGTAAACAGTGCCATTGTAACATATCAGATAACCTTTTTCTAATCAACACTAACCGATAAAAACTGACAAAGGCAGACAGAACATTGTAGGAAAATATGAGATTTACCAGGGAGAGAATTAACACCATAAGTACAGTAAACGACATTTAAGGATAAAATATTGATGCATATGCTAACGAGAATATGCTTTGTAATGCTTTGATAAGCGAAATCCTTTCAGAAATGTTTAATAGAGCAAACAGTCTCTAACCACGATAGATCAGCTTTACAGGAGAAACATAATTGATAAGGAATTGATTGGTACTTGAAGCTTTCATCACAGAATGTAAATGTTTATATATTCGATCTATCTTCCAACTTTGCAGGTATTAATACGTATTGAAATATGAACAATATTACATATTGGAAGGAATCATCTGTATGCAACAATCTCAAAGAGAAGACACAAGTCCGACATCTTCGCAGTTATATGCGAAAGAGACTTTCTCATCAGGCTGGCTTGCTCGACAGCGTTCTTTTTGAACTATTGGCTAGCGCATGTCAGGCACAAGTAATGCTGAACTTGTCTCGCTAGTTGTCAACAAGGTGTTAGGTAACTGATTCTTGACTCCTTGTTGACAACTATTTCTACCGAATTTGCCTCACTTTCTTGCTCATTTTCTTGCTTTCTTCTATCAGTTTTAGCATGAATTTATGCTGGTCGCATTTCATTTTTTCTCTCTGCCACTGTATAACGTCTACAATTGATTTACTTGCACCCTTGATTATTCTATAAATGTTATGTTACTATTATCTATGTATTCAGATATATGAATCAATTGGTTTTTTATCTGTAAATACAATGAATGTCAGTACTTAGCCTTCTTTTTCAAAAGAACTTCGTCCATGCGAAAAGGACAGTGGTGACCTGTGTACGTAAAATACGAAATGCTCGCAAGAAACGAAGGAAAAAGACAAGCTAAAGGCACTTTCATTTACTTGATGCATACCTGTTAGGGAATACATTCATTACGAGAGGCTTCAATCGACAGTTCACGTGATCAGTGTTTGACCATAAAGAACGCCAGAAGCCCCTTATAAATGTGAAATACACGTAGTACGTATTTTGTGTACTCATATTAGTGCGTGTTAGCGCGTGCAGCTATTCCTATACAGGTATGTATATGTTGTTTGCTGGAACAAGGAGGAGACAGCAAAATGCACGCTCAAAGTAAGAAGCGTACGGTTGCTAGTATCATAGTCTTACTGACAACACTGTTTACCATCTGTCTTACGTCAACCGTAGGCAATGCGCAAGCAGCGTCAGCGTCAGTCACACCTTCATCTACACCGGATCTGGCTAGCTTAGTTGATCCATTTACTGCGACAGGTTCCTCGCCTAACGGACCCGGTGGTTGGAACGTAGGTAATGATTTCCCGGGCGCAGATGCTCCATTTGGTATGGTGCAGTTTAGTCCCGACAATGCGACTGCCTGGGCAGGCGGCTACTATTATCCCAACAATCAGATCAAAGGCTTCAGCCTGACTCATCTGAGTGGGGCTGGTTGTAATGTCTATAGCGACATCCCATTTATGCCTTATGTCGGCTCAGTAACCCAGTCGCCCGCTTCAAATCCTGCGCAGTATGTTTCGACGTTCTCTCATTCCAACGAGTCAGCCAGTGCTGGTTACTACCAGGTGAAGCTCGACAATGGAGTGAACGTACAGTTATCTGCGACCCAACATAGTGGCGCTGGCCTCTTTACTTATCCCCAGGGTCAGACTGCGACAATGCTGGTTAATCCATCAGGATCGATCAATGGCGATAAGGATGCCTCGGCTACCATCGGTAAGAACTACATCTCCGGTTCAGCGGTCAGTGGCGGCTTCTGTGGTGCCAATGATATCTATCACGTCTACTTCTATGCTCAGTTTAGCCAGCCATTTGCTACCACTGGTACCTGGTATAACAATATCGTGTCGCCAGGCAGTACAACGGCTAAGGGCTCAAGCACAGTATCACCTGCGGTCAAGAAGTTCATGAATGCCCAGGCAAAAATGGCACAAGGAATAGCTTCACCCGCAGATGTTAAGACTGCCGCGGCTTCACCTTCGACAATCGTCTCGGGTCCTGGCTCTGGTGCCTATGTAACCTTCAATACAACGAAGAGTACTGCCATTACTGTTAAGGTTGGTCTCTCCTTTGTCAGTGCTGCGAACGCACAGCAGAACGTGAATCAGGAAAACCCAACTGGGAACTTCAACACAGTTCTGCAACAAACACAGCAGAATTGGGACCAGAAGTTGGGTGAGATTAAGGTTTCTGGTGGCACACCCGCTCAGCAGACGACCTTCTACACATCGTTATATCATGCACTTTTACAGCCGAACGTCTTTTCTGACGTGAATGGTCAGTATCCCGGTTTTGACGGACAGATTCATACCGCTCCGAAAGGTCATGCACAATATGCGAACTATTCGGGCTGGGATATCTACCGTTCCGAGATTCAATTAATCTCGCTACTTGCCCCTCAGCAGGCCAGCGATATTATCCAATCGATGGTCAACGATTATACACAGAGTGGACAATTTCCAAAATGGTCTGCGGCGAACGCCGAGACCTATGTGATGGTAGGCGATCCAGCCGCTGCGATCATCTCTGATGCCTATGCCTTTGGCGTTCGTGGTTTTGATACCAAGACGGCTCTGGCGGGACTGATCAAAGAGGCTACGCAGACAAATAATATTCGCCCTGGCTTGAACTATCTTGATAGCCTTGGCTACCTGCCAGCGGACGGCAGTTATGGCTGCTGTAACTTCTATGGTCCGGCGTCGACCACACTGGAATATAATACCGCGGACTTCGCTGTCGGCTCATTTGCACAGGCACTTGGCGATACCGCAGATTATCAGAAGTTCACGGCACGAGCACAAGATTGGGAGAATCTGCTCAATCCTGCTAACGGCAATCTGGAGCCACGTAACATGGATGGCTCTTTCCCGAGCCCCTATGATCCAACAAGTGGCAATGGTTGGGTTGAAGGTGATGGCTCTCAATACAACTGGATGGTTCCATTCAACCTGGGTGGTCTCATCAGCGCTGAGGGCGGCAACGCCAACGTCGTGAAGCAGCTCGACTCATTCTTTACACAGCTAAATGCTGGTCCAAATGCTCCAAATGCGTTCCTGGGTAATGAGCCAACCATCGAGACACCATGGATATACGATTATGCTGGTGCACCTTATAAGACCCAGCAGGTTGTACACACTGTAGAGAACACACTCTGGTTCCCTGGTCCTGGTGGTATGGCAGGTAATGATGACCTCGGTACGATGTCAGCGTGGGATGTCTGGGCTGGTCTGGGTATGTTCCCAGAGACGCCGGGTACAGCAAACCTTGCTCTGGCAAGCCCGCTCTTCCCGAGCATTACGGTCACTCGCCCAACCGGTCAGGTTATCACGATTAACGCTCCAGGGACTACGGCTAGCAACTATTATGTACAGAGTCTGGCAGTCAATGGTAAGACCAGTACACAACCCTGGCTGCCTGCTTCTTTCGTTGCCAATGGTGGTACACTTCAGTACACGGTTGGTAGCACGCCAAACACTACCTGGGGTAGCAGTCCTAACGATGCTCCTCCTTCCTACCAGTATGGTTCAATTCCTACCCTTGTCTCGCTCAATCCCGGTCGTGTCACAGTAGCACCAGGGCAGCAGACATCAGCCAGCGTTACTGCTCAGAATATTAGTGGCAATGCTGCGACCGTACAATGGAGTGCAACCCCACCGGCAGGCCTGACACTCACGCCTGCTTCCGGAAGCTTTGCAGTAGCGGCCAACGGCAATGCAAATCAGTCCTTCACTGTAACTGCTGACGCAACTATGGCAGAAGGTGTCTATAGCATTCCGCTTACTGCACAGACCAGCGCTGGTGTAAAGCTACCGATCTCAGCACTTACCGTCGTTGTTGCGAAACCAGGTAACCTGCTTGGTGAATTCAATAATGCTGGTATCTCTAATGATGGGCAGGGGAATGCTAATGTCGATGGTGATGGTTACAGCTACTCCGCACAGCAACTTGCTGCGGCAGGCTATACACCGGGCGCGACAGTGACTGTTAACGGTATTCAATATGCATGGCCGAATGTGGCAGCAGGTACATTTGACAATGTCCAGACCGCTGGGCAAATCCTGCAAACGCCAAGTGCTAAGGCGGGAGCTACTCAGCTGACTTTCCTTGGTTGTGCTACAAATGGACCGTCTGTGGGCAACGTAACGATTACCTATACCGATGGCAGTACACAGACTGCTCAACTCGGCTTTAGCGACTGGACACTTGGGGGCGGTTCTTCTCAGCCTTCATATGGTAATACGGTCGCTGTGAAAACAGCTTACCGTAACGCTGGGGCTGGACAAGATCAGACTGCGGCATACGTTTTCGCTTCGGCACCTATCTCGCTCAATACGAGCAAGCAGGTTGCCAGTGTAACGTTGCCTACTTCAGTCAATCAGGGTTCACTCCACATCTTCGCTATAGCTGTCTCCTAAACTGTTCCCTACGTACATATACATGGTCACCTTGCAAGTAAGATAGCAGAAGGCGCAGTGGTTCGACTTTTTGTTGAACCACTGCGCCTTTGTGTTGACTGTATGCTTTTAGTGCATGGTGACGGGACCATGGTTATCACAATGGTCTCCGTGTGGATGGTGTAGTGTACCTGCATGGAGATAGTCGACGTGATCGCCATGGGGAACAGCCTTGTCAGCATTATGCTGATGAGCGCCGGCGTCTTTCACTGGCTCACAGATATCCGGATTCTTTGCGTTTACCTCTAGGGCATGCTCATCGTAATGATCGCCATGTGAATTATGTAGGTGTCCATCGTGAAGATAGTCGATGTGCCCATTATGTTCAATCGCTGTGTGTCCACAATGCTCTCCATGTGTATGATCATGTCCTGTATGTGTTGAATGGGTCATATATTGCTCCTTTGTAGTTACTATTGTAGTTACTATCGACACTCGGGTTGATAACGTACCCTTACCAGATGTTACACGAATTCTGTGAAGAATTTGCGACATCATCCTACTATCATTCTACTGCTGTCGACACAATATTCTTGACAAGATGCTTAAAAATCTTGCATGTAACAGGAGTCGACGCAAATCTTATAGATTGGGTGTTCACGAATAGACGTTGAGAGCCGTATTAAGCTCAGTGAATAGTGCATGATCATTTTTTGTACAAAGTGGTTCGCAAAAAAGAGTCTATATCATGTGTATTCAAACATGATAGAGAACGTGTTGGTCGCTGGATCGTATTTAGCAAGGCGATGGCTTGCCTGATCGCTGCCGTATTAGCTTATTTCAGGGGAATATCTTAGTGAGGCTCTACCGCCTTTGTGTTGACTGTGTGCTTTTAGTGCATGGTGACGGAACGACGGAACCATGGTTATCACAATGCTCTCCATGTGTATGATCGTGTCCTGTATATGTTGAATGGGTCATATGTTGCTCCTTTGTCGTTACTATCGACACTCGGGTTGATAATTGTACCCTTACCAGATGTTGCACGCATGCTGTGAAGGATTTGCGACATCATTCTACCGGTAGACTGGGCCTGAATAGTGAGGATATATCCAGGCTCTCACGAGCAGCTCTTGTATATATCACTGTTACGTTAGGCGTTCAAGCAAACGTTCTCGATCAGTTATATTCCTGATGGGAAAGAATTTTTCCTTATATCCTTCAAGAATCGTTCGTGTGAGTGCGGCTGTCGGTGGGACAATAGGCCCCTGATAGACCTCAAAATATGCCTGTAGAAAATCTTCTGTTGGTTGAGTGGCTATATCTCGATGCGTTTCAAGATACATGCGGAACGCTTCTACTGAAGCTTTATCAGAATGATCCAGGTTTAAGATGTAACGGCGTGCATATTTTAAGAGATTGAAGAGGGCTTTTACACCATTTATTCCGGGATACGGGTTGGTACCATGCAGGCTGTTCAATATGTGGCGGCGAATCATACGCCATGCTGCTACGGGCCAGGAGACCTCAAGCCACACAATATAATCAGCGTGATACAGCATTGGCTCTATGAGATAGATCCCTTCTGCGATCCATGCTGGTTGCGAAGCTAGCGCAATAGCATTTTCCTGTTCCCAGTTCACCTTATCCAGGTCATAATGAGGAATATGCAATTGGGAAGAAAGGTCCTGTGCCAGTGTCGTTTTTCCGCTGCCAGGAGCCCCAAGGATGTGTACTTTTACCACGGTTTTTCTTTTCCTTTTTATCTTTTATGAATTTGTGCTCGCCGATAGAATCATCACCTTCTGGAACTGAGAGCGCTTCCTGGGCGGTACGGGCGAGAGATATATTCCTACCCTTCATACAGACGTAAATAGTCGACTCTTTTCTGCTAGCCGATTCGTATAATATCCGTATAATAATAGAATTTGGAAGGATTGAGCATCCTTGTGCAGAATGAGGATATATAATATATATTTCTTGTCAGGGATGCATATTCTCTGTTGAGGCATAAGATGTCGACACAACATCATTGGCCAGATGCTTAAAAATCTTATGGATTGGGTGTTCACGAATAGACGTTGAGAGCCGTATTAAACTCAGTGAATAGTGCATGATCATTTTTTGTACAAAGTGGTTCGCAAAAAAGAGTCCATATCATGTGTATTCAAAAATGGTTGTAGGCCTGCTCTTGATGGGTAGGGTGGGTAAATACGAACACAGAGGAGTAATCTCGTGGCTCTTACAGGACAAATACTAATTGCTGCTTTTGAGGATGTTGTGCAGGCTGATAAGGCGAGCCGGGCTTTATGCGAAACAGGCTTTAAAACCGATCATGTATATTCTTCAATACAGTCTACTGCGGGTAGCTTTCTTTCTGATCTCAAAGCTTTCTTCACTGGTAATATTCCTGGCAGTAACAGTGCGCATGACCTGACGGCGTGGGCTCTCTCAGATGACGATGCGCATTATTACGATGCTGAGTATAATGCTGGACATGCTATCGTGGCTGTACATGCTGGTGAGCATGTTCGGCTAGCTCTGGACATTTTACAGGAGACCGGTGCTCGCATCAATAGTACACTCCTGATTATCACCACCAGTTGCCATTATACCGACAATGTGAACTATGTAGATACTGCCAGCTATGCAGATACCACTAACTATGTGGACAATGTCAACTATACAGGTAACTTCAATTACTCTGGTATTGCTAACTACATAGATAACATAAATTATACAGACAACATCAATTATAGTGGTAATACTAACTATGCAGACAACGCCAACTTTATTAGTAATTCCAGCTATACCGATAATACTAATTACATAGACAGCATTAATTATGTAGATACGTCGAATGCGACATTTGGCGCTGCTCATTACGAGACTCGTGGCACTCAGCGTGAGGAACCAGAACCCTATAATGAGTATAAAGATACCGATAATGATTATGAATAGTGTTCCATATTGCAAAAATATCAAGAGCGCCAATACACATTGAATGGATGTGTATTGGCACTTTTATTATTCATTCGTTCCTCATTATAAATCATATATCACCTATCTACTATTTAAGACGATAGCTATGCTGTAATATGGGCTATTTGAGATATTTCGCGGAAGAACGTCTGAATCGCAATGAATGTTACCCTTTTTACATGTATCGCGTGTTAATGATGAAGTAGTTATGAACGCAAGGAAGCTATTACATAGAGGGATGCTTCAAAAATACTACTTCTCTAGAGGAGAGAATGATGCTTGGTATTGTAAATGCGCCAGATACAAAAGAGTTGATTACACTAAAGGACTTTCCGGAGCCAGTAGCGGCTGCGAATGAGGTCATTATAGAGGTGAAGGCATTTTCACTTAATCGTGGAGAGATGGCTTTGCCGCTGCTGCTACTCTACCCGTTGCTGGCTTGACTGCTCTGGGTGCTGTACGCTACGGTGATTTTTTGTTGGGAAAACACGTACTGATAACAGGGGCTAATGGTGGCGTGGGACGGTTCGCGGTACAATTGGCGGCCCTTTCAGGGGCAGAGGTGACGGCAGTCTCAAGTAAAACGCGGCAGGCAACTGATTTGCGTAGACTGGGGGCCAGTACGGTCGTATCATCTGTTCATGAGGCAACTGGTCACTTCGAATTGATTCTGGAGGGAGTTGGTGGTACTTCGCTAGGTGAGACGCTGAAGTTGATTGCACCTGAAGGCACGATTGTCCTGTATGGAGCCTCTTCGCAAGAGAATCCATCGGTCGGCCTGTTCTCTTTTGGTGGTCATGCGAACGCCCGTATTCAAAGTCATTTCGTGTATGGCACTGGTGAGCCTGCGCATGTCAGCCGTGACCTTGCCTTGCTTGTTGGTCTGGTAGCAGCTGGTAAAGTGCAGGCTCCAGTTGGAAGAGAGGCGAGTTGGCACGATCTTGCGCAAGGCGTATCCGCCCTCTCGGCTCGACAGATAGCTGGTAAAGTGATCTTTAATGTAGATTAAGAGCGTCTGCTAGATGGCTCATCCTTTGCTCCAGAGAAGTGACATTCTAAGGCGTCTATCAGTTTCCCTGCCCCAAAGCGGAATGTGTCTGTTGCGGGCAGCCCTGTTTCATTTTCGATCTGCTGTATGGCTTTGAGCGCCTCTTCTTCGCTCAAGTGATTGGTAATGAGTGAGATGCCGACGACCTTGCAGGCTGGCTCTGGCCGTATCCAACTGACGGTGCTTTCATTGATCTCGATTAAACGCTGGAGCGATGGGAATGCACAGTGTTCATAGCCTTCGATGCTAGTCTGACCGACCTTGTGGCAGAAGATCATGGCATCTGGCATCGAACCATGGATGAGCCCTAATGTCACTGGCGAATAGCCTGGATGATTTAGCGCTCCCTGTCCCTCTACAAAGACCCAATCATGCTGGTCTGTGAGCTTGAGCACCTGTTCTTCGACCAGTCCTGCTGTGAAGTCGACTATCAGGCGATCGACTGGTAGACCATTATTTGCAATCATGATCCCGGTCTGCCCTGTTGCCAGAAATGCACTGTTTAAGCCGCGCTGCAGTGCCTCTTGATTGGCCTCTAACGCGCAGGACATCTTGCCCGAGCCACAATCACTCCCGACAAGTAGGATTGTATGGCTCCCTTCACGATGCGGCAGATACTCTGCTACGCGTGTTTTCTGTGGAGGACGACGCACATCCCAGATATTGACTCCATGTTGCTGGGCGGCGGCGCTTAATTCAGGATCGTCCCCGAGAAACATATGGAGTCCACTGACAATAGTAAGGCCGTGTTCCATTGCTGTAAGTAACTGCCAGCGCCATGCTTCAGGAAGCTGACCACCGCGTGGAGCGATACCGATCAAAAGTGTGTCTGGTTGCAAGGCTAGAGCTGCATAAATATCTTTGACGATCGGAATACCTTTACCAACCGGACCTTGCAGTGCGTGAGCTACATCTTGTCCGGCCTGTGTGCTATCAATAACGGCGACGGTGGTATCTTGTGAATAGCGAATAACGCCCGTGGCGGTCTTACCATAGTGCCAGCCGAAAGAACCTTCAGCCAGGATAACGATTTTGCGCATAATTGTAGTACCTCATATTTTCGGATCGGCAGTAATTGGTGCTATAGCGGGGGTCCGTTTTTTTATTATATCTTCTACTGACGAGAAATGTGGCCTGTATGTGGAGAGATTGGTCTTTATGTCCTAAAAAACTGTAGGAAATGAAGAGAAAAGCCAGGTAGCAAAGAACCTCCAACAGCGTTCTTTGCTACCTGGCTGATTGAATGCTTCACTACTCTTGTATGCTTACCCTACTTGCTCAGTTGGACGGATCAAGAGCTCGTTGATAGCTACGCGGCGTGAACGTGTGACGATGTACTGAATAGCGTCAGCGATGTCTTCAGACTCTAGTTTCTCTATATCAGCGAAGCGCTGCATGGCTTGTTCACGAATTTCAGCGCGTATGTGGTTTGAGAGCTCAGTTTTCACTGCACCCGGCTCGACGATCGAGACACGTATGTGACGACCGGTTATCTCCTGGCGTAAGGCTTCGCTGAACGCATTAACACCGAATTTCGTCATGTTATAGATGCCAGAACCCGCTGTTGCTCGTCGCCCGGCCACTGAACTGATATTCACGAGGTCAGCTACTTTTCGTTCGGATGATTCAGCCGCTTTGAGCAAGTGGGGAAGTGCCGCATGTGCTGTATAAAGCAGCCCCAGTTGATTGAGCTCGACCATGCGCTCCCACTCTTCTACCGGAGCATCAATGATGGGACCGAGTAGCATGACCCCTGCATTGTTGATCAGGATATCGAGCTGGCCCAGTTCTTTGACTGTCTTCTCTACAGCTGCCTGCGCCTGACTTTTATCGGTGACGTCTGCTTCAATAACCAGTACGCGTCCACCCTTTGCAGTGATTTGTGCAGCTAACTGCTCCAGACGGTCTTTGCGCCGTGCGACTACTGCGACCGCTGCACCCTGTTCAGCGAGTGCTTGTGCGGTTGCCTCTCCAATTCCACTGCTTGCTCCAGTAACGAGCGCGACTGTCCCGTTAAGTTTATTCGCCATTGTTTAACTTTCCTTTCTTTTCTTCTCTTCTCTTCTTCTCTTTTTACATAGAAAAGCCAGGACGTTTCATTTAAAGAAATCAGCCAGGCTTGATTAGTTGAAGAGGTTGGACAAGTTTAACTATCCAGGTTTGGCTATCTAGTTTGGCTATCTAGTTTGGCTATCTAGTTTGGCTATCTAGTTTGGCTATCTAGTTTGGCTATCTAGTTTGGCTATCTATTATACGGATCTGGCTACCAGTAGGTGTACAGATAAATATGTAGGTAGCGTTGCTGCGCCTTATCTCCACGTCTCACGCAAAACACGAATCCAGTTTTCATGAGTCAGCTTGCATAGCGCTGCGTCATCATATCCACGTTTGCGTAGCGCATCAATCAGCCTGGGTAGCCCTGCTACATCGCCTATTTCGTGTATAACCGTAATTCCTCCATCGAAGTCGGAGCCGAAACCGACACTATCGATGCCAAGGTGTTCAACAAGATAATCAATATGGCGTACCATTATCTCTATAGGCGTATTCGCATCCCTGGCAGCATCTTCGCGTAGACCAGCTACATCAAAATTGAGTCCAACTATGCCTTTTGACTCTTTAATGGCTTCTAACTGGTGATCCGTAAGATTGCGCGTGGAGGGGCATAACGCATGAGCAGCTGTGTGTGTTACGACAAGCGGATGTTCAGAGAGACGTGCGACGTCCCAGAATCCTTGCTCATTGATGTGGGAGAGGTCCAGCATGATGCCCAGACGGTTGCAAGCCAGCACCAATTCCTGTCCTGCTTGTGTCAGTCCCGGTCCAGTATCGGGTGAATGGGGGTATTTGAATGGAACGCCATGTCCAAAGGCATTAGGGCGACTCCAGACAATGCCAAGCGAACGCAATCCTGCCTGATAAAAGACCTCAAGCGCATTCAACTGCGGATCGATTGCCTCTGCCCCTTCAATGTGAAGAATGATCGCCAGTATATCATTCTGTATACAGTGCAAGAGTTCGTCAATCGTACGCACAACTTTAATCTTCCCCTCCGATTGTGCCTCAAGCCGGAAGAGATAGGCAACGACTGCAAGTGTATATTTCTGTGCCGTAGTGGGATCGATAGCAGGGAGGGGCCGAATTTCATAGCTGGCCTCACCGATGACCAGGTTTTCTGTCATTATCTGGTCCTGTGCGGCATCAGGGCTGAAGATAGCAAAGAAACCGCCTGCAAAGCCTCCTCGCTGAGCGCGTGGAAGATCGATATGTCCCTGACTGCTTTGTGTAAAGAAGTCTCTTCCGCCCTTAGCATGTGTTTCATATATACGTGTTAGTGTATCATTGTGCCCATCCAGAATAGGGAACATATTTATGGTCATGCCTATCCCTTCTCCATGATCTGTTTTTGCATTACAAAGCAACTATGCTGTTAGCATACAATATGGCGCACATATTGCAATGAATAACCAGCTCAAAGGTGTGGTAATATATAAGTTACTGGTCTATATTTTTTCAATATAGGCAATGGTAGGTTTAAAGCTGGTGAGCGAAATTGTGTAGCTGTGTTTATACTCAGGTAAAAAAGGAGATATGGCATGAGTACTAATGAAGGTCAAGGACTATTTAAGCCTTACGTGCCCGAGAATCCTATCAGCGAAGATGCCAAACAACGTGAAATACAAAAGATCCGTGAAGCAGCCAAAAGGGCCGCTCAAGTAAAAGCAGCCGAAGATTTAGGAGATATTTCTCCAACTACTCCTGAGAAGAAACAGCAGTCTGACAAAGAGTTACATGACGCTGTTAAGAAAGTAAAGACACGCGCTAAAAAGGGTTAAGTTGCCTGCAATCATCGATCATTGAGATAAGATCGCAATGGGCCAGCCAGCACATAGCTGTAGTTATGTGCTGGCTGGCTCTTTATAAGCTTTATGAGCGCTTACTATAAATCTGTAACCTGTCGCTGGATTTTTCGGTGAAGCTACTTTTGACGGAAAAGAGATCTACCTTTATTGAGTACGGAGACTGCGCTGCCCCACAAGACACTGGCACAGACCAGGCCGATCAGAAATAACCAGGTGTTGATATGATACGTGCCTACCTGGATGATTCGTGGTATCAGTAAAACTATCAGGGCGATGCCGCAAAAGATCACTGCAATGACTATATAGCGTCTGGCGTTAAAGACATAGGCCAGGCCGATAAAATGGAGCCCTACAACGATCGCCAGGAGTGGGAATTGATACTCTGGATGCTGAACTATAAAAAGCTTATAGCCGATGATGTATGCCGCCGCTTCAAAAATGATCGAGCCGATATAGATCAGGCGCTTACGCCGATCTGCGAGCGGTGATGGAGCTGCTTGTATAGTACGCGCCGCACGTATAAAGAGTATTGCCGCCACTATAAAGCCTATAGTGAGTAGCGCAACCAGACCCAGTAGTAGAGTGGTTATATTCCCACCTATGGATATAGCCAAGACAGCGGCCCACAGAGCTCCAAAGAAGATAATTACAAAGAGAAAGACCCTGCTTGCCTTGAGTTGAGCTGCTTCAGTTGATACTTGATCCATATTTCCCTCTTCCATTATAAATAGAGCCAGCCAATAGCATGCTTTTCATCGCATAGTATATTCTGATTTAAATCAAAATAGTAATCAAAACATACTATGACTCTGGTATCATGATTATAGTATACATTAGGATAAACTCGTAAAACAACTGACTGACATATCATGCCGATCAGTTGTTTTATGATTGTTTGTTCTAGTCTTATAAAGTTGAGAAGCTATTGACAATACTGCTTTGTATTGGTTACTCTTAAGAAAGAGTAAAATGCTCTTAAGCATACTGATAAAGACAGTGAACGAGCGGAGTAGGGAGACACGGTACGTCAGAGATAGAGGATCATCGGGTGTGAGTCCTCTTCGTGTACGCCTCTTGAACGTGGCTTGGGATGTCGAGTGCAGGAAATGTTGTCGCAGGTAAGCACTAGCTGATGCGATGATGTTAAAGCACTTCGGGATTAGCCCGTTAGCGCTAATTGAAGGATAGTTAATGCATCTTGGTTGGGCGCGTTAGCTATCAAAGCAAGGTGGTACCACGAGTTACGCTGCCCTCGTCCTTGTGAGGTGGCAGCGCTTTTTTGTGTAGTTCCAAAAGGAGTACTACCATGAGTACCATGTTGCCCAACCGTTACAGCTTTCGTGCTGTTGAGCCACGCCTCGCACAGGCCTGGGCCACTGACGATCCCTACGCCTTCGACCCCCAGGGGACAGGCCCTATCTACACGATCGATACGCCACCACCGACTGTTTCGGGCGAGTTGCATATCGGACATTGTTTTTCCTATACTCAAGCCGATGTTATTGCTCGCTTCCATCGTATGCGCGGCGAACGCGTCTTCTTTCCAATGGGCTTCGATGATAATGGGCTGCCAACCGAGCGGCTGGTTGAAAAGACGCTGAAACGCAAGGCTATAGAGATGGAGCGTGCGGAGTTTCTGGAGCACTGCTATGCGTTGATAGAGCAGACGGAGGATCGTTTTGAAGCACTTTTGCGACGGCTAAGCCTGAGTGTCGATTGGCGCTATCGCTACTCTACTATCTCACCGCTGGCACAACGTACCGCACAACTGTCTTTTATCCGACTCTATGAGGCCGGGCGTGCGTATGCTCAGTTCGCTCCGACGCTCTGGTGTCCCGAATGCCAGACAGCCATTGCTCAGGCTGAACTGGAAGACAAGCTACTGCCAACACTTTTTACCACGTTCGCTTTTACGCTGACCGATGGGACCACACTGCCGATTGCAACTACACGCCCTGAACTGCTGCCTGCTTGTGTTGCCATCTTCGTTCATCCCGCTGATCCACGTTATACACACGCTATCGGTCAAAACGCGCAGCTGACGAGCGGTACCTTCGCCCAGACTGAGACGCTAACGGTTCCGGTTCTGGCTGATACACTGGTTGATCCGAGCAAGGGTAGTGGCGCGGTCATGTGTTGCACGTTTGGTGATGCTACCGATATTCGTTGGTACCATACACACCAGCTTCCTTTACGCAATGCAATCGGTCGTGATGGTCGTATGACAGACCTGGCTGGCCCGCTGGCTGGCCTGCGTAGTGAGCAGGCGCGGAAGCGCATCTTGCAACTCTTGCAAGAGCAAGGCGCTATCCTGCATCAGGAGGCGATTGAGCATAGCATTGGGACCCACGAGCGCTGTGGGACGCCTGTCGAGTATCTGCATGCACGGCAATGGTTTATTCAGGTTCTCGACCAGAAAGAGCGTTTGCTTGAGGCCGGTCGCCAGATCCAGTGGCAGCCTGCGTATATGCGCATGCGCTATGAACATTGGGTTGAGAACTTGCAGTGGGACTGGTGTATCTCACGGCAGCGTTTCCTTGGTGTCCCTTTTCCTGCATGGACCTGTCGTGCGTGTGGTGAGGTTATGCTAGCTACTCTTGAGCAATTGCCAATCGATCCACGTTCGAGTCAGCCGGGTCGTGCGTGTCGTTGTGGTGCAGCTGATTTTGTTCCCGAGATGGACGTTATGGATACCTGGGCTACCTCGTCATGCTCGCCGCAGATCATTGGACGCTGGGCCGACGATCCTGTCTGGTTCGCCCAACATTTCCCTGCCGCTCTACGCCCACAGGGACACGATATCATTCGTACCTGGGCGTTCTATTCGATCGTTAAGGCCCTTAATCTCCATGGCACTGTTCCCTGGCAGAAACTATTGATTACTGGTCATGCGCTAGCCAACGGACAGCAAAAGATATCCAAATCGAAGAGCAATAGCAGCGTTCAGCCGGAGCAGGCTATTGAGCAGGAGTCGGCCGACGCTCTGCGCTATTGGGCTACCTCGGTCAAGATCGGTAGCGATACGCCGTATAGTCCTGAGCAGTTGGCAAATGGACGACGACTCGTTACCAAATTGTGGCAGGCCAGCCGCTTTGTTGAGAGCCGCCTGCAAGATATTGACCGCTCGACGCTGGCGACTACACCTGCTGGTCTGCTAGCGACCGATCGCTGGTTGCTCTCGCGTCTTGCGCATACTATTACGAGCGCGACAGCGGCTCTTGCACATGAAGATATTGCGACTGCGCGTCAGGAGACCGAACGCTTCTTCTGGTCCGATCTTTGTGATAACTACCTGGAGCTAGCGAAGAGCCGTCTCTATCAAACAGAACCGACTCCTGAACGCCACGCGGCGCAGTGGACACTCTATCATGCGTTGCTCACGGTCCTCAAGTTGCTGGCTCCGTATCTTCCTTTTGTTACCGAGGAGATCTATCTGCACCTTTTTGCGCAACAGGAGGGTCGTAGCTCTATCCATAGTGCGCTCTGGCCCGCTGAACAGCGGGCCTGGCTTGATGAGGCGGCTGAGGCTACTGGCAAAACTATGCTGACTATCCTCGGTGCTGTTCGGCGTTACAAAGCTGAGCAAGGACTCTCGGTTGGTAGCCAGATTCAGCATTTGCAGATTCTAGCAGTATCTGCAGAAGATCTGCAGATACTGGAAGCGGCTACCTGTGATCTACGTAGCGCTACAAGAGCACAGGAATTTTCGTTTACCCTTGCATTACAAGACCCTTCTGAGCCTGTCTTGATCACTGGCTAGTAGCTTGCCTGGAGTATCGATGCATTAAAGACGTAAGATATACTGAGTGCTTGCTAAAAGGACTCAGTTCTACTCTTAGTGTGAAAGGATTTACAATCTACATGAGTAGTATATTCATGAAAAGTAAACGCACCCTGAAGAATATACATATCTTACGTACTTTAAGATCACGATCATTTTTCTTTTTATGGAGCGGGCAGACAATCTCTTTTGACAACTTGATTGTGTTTCTGGTACTCGATACACACATGCACCCGGGTGCTATAGTACTCGCACCCGGGTGGTAATGGAAAAGGACGCGGGCCTCTTGACAGGTCTTTTCATTCTTATGTATACTCCGTTCAACGTAGTAGTACGTTCGACGATATAACGTCGGACGGACGTTTCTAGTTCGGAGATAGTTGCTATGAATTCATTCAATCTGGGTCGTTTCTCTGATCCGCCCATCCTCATTTTAGCTAGCCTCGCAGGAAGCCCAAAGCATGGGTATGCCATTATGGAGGATATCGCGGACTTCGCTGATGTCCATCTGGGACCGGGAACCCTGTATGGTGCTATTGCCCGCCTGGAGTCGCAAGGGCTAATCGAACCATTACCGGCAGATGAACGGCGACGTCCCTATCGCTTAACTGCCGCAGGGGTCGCGTTCCTGCAAAAGCAGTTGACTGGATTGGAAACATTTGCGAGTATGGGTTTGCAGAGGTTAGCAGGCATATGAAACTAGCACAGTGTCTTGTACGCCTCTATCCCAAAGTATGGCGTAATCGCTACGAAGAAGAGTTCCTGGTATTGCTAGAACAACAGCCTCTCTCATTGCCGGATGGCATTGATCTCTGTCTTGGTGCGCTTGATGCTCATCTGCATCCACACTTTGGCATAACCGCCCTATCAGTTTATGAAAGGATAAGGCAGATGCTTGCTAGCCTGCGCGGCTCACTACTTACGATTTTCTGTGCGTATAGCGGCTTTATCATTGCCGGAATAGGCTTTCAAAAGCTGAATGAATATAATGGTTTTGTAGAGGCTACTCAGACCTATAGTGTGGTGGGCCTCTCATTTCACCTTGTGATGATTGGATCTGTCGTTGCCTTGCTTGCTGTATTGGCGGGTGGCATACCTATTGCCGTAGCAGTGGTCAAAGACGCATTCGCGCGCAGACACTACGGTCTCCTGTTCCTGCTTGCGGCTCCCATCCTCGCTCTGGCGGTCTTCATGGGTGCAACGTGGCTCCTGGAAGGACTGATACCTGTGGGGGCTCCAACATTGCAAACATTCCTCTCCAGAGGCATCTTTATCGCTGTTTTCCTTGGTGCCGCAGTCGTCAGCACCAGTGCTCTCTGTTACGCAGTTGTGCGTAGCGAACTTTCAGAGCAGCTTTTGCGCTTCGCTGTGCTGCCTGCGATCTTGCTAGCTTTCGCTATGGCCGTGATGCTGGCGGCAACATTCATCTGGGGTCTGGATCTGCTCAATAGTGCGCCCCACCTCTTCAATAGCAACGAAGGCATGTTTGGCACAAGCACCATTGGTTCGTGGCTCACTATTGTCATCGCGATGGCAATTGCGACGGCACTGGCTATGATCTCGTTGATACGTGGCCTATCGGCACGTTCCGCACTGCCTACCGCTATGGCATAAATAAAGGCGATTATTCAACACATAAACTTGTGGCCTGTCTGACGCACAGGCCATACCAGAACAGCACATCTGATCGCAGGCGTATTTTCTATTTGCACGGATGTCCTGTTGACGAGCCCTCATGTCTTAAAAACCTGTGTGAGAACTATATTGAGAACTATATAAGGAGAAACAGATGCAGGCTAAAAATGCTTTGGCTGCTGCAACGATGCTTTCGTCATCTCAAGCGAACGAAACGGCCTTGCGCACGTACGATTTAACCAAACACTACGGCTCACGTGTAGCCGTTGACCATCTCAACCTGGAGGTCCGACGCGGTGAAATTGTTGGTTTTCTTGGTCCCAATGGTGCAGGAAAAACAACCTCAATCCGTATGCTGCTGAGCCTGATCGCCCCCACGTCCGGGCGTATCGAGCTCTTTGGGCGCGACCTTGCTAGTGAGCGTGCTCATCTGCTCCCGCGTATTGGTGCACTGGTAGAGACACCTGCGCTCTACCTTCATATGACAGGGCAAGGGAACCTGCGCGCTGTCGGAGCGGTTCTTGGTGGCGTATCGCGCCAGCGCATTGAGACGGTTCTTTCACAGATAGGATTACAGGCACGCCAGAAAGATCGTGTACGTACATACTCGCTCGGTATGAAACAGCGCCTGGGTGTAGGTATTGCCTTGCTCAACAATCCTGACCTGCTTATCCTCGACGAGCCAGCCAATGGGCTTGATCCTGCAGGCATTGTCGAGATGCGTGATCTGATGCACCAACTGGCAAATGAAGGCAAAACAGTCTTTCTTTCCAGTCACCTGCTGGGCGAGATGCAGCAAATTTGTTCGCGTGTCATCTTTATCAATGCTGGTAAGCTGATTGCAGATAAAACTGTCGCAGAGTTGACCCGTGGGCAAGGCGAATATGCGGTCCAGCTTGAACATGCGCAGGATGCTCTGGTCTTGCTGCAACAGCAGCCATGGGGCAAGCGCGCTCGTCTGGATAGCAATGGGACACTTCTGACACCCGCCCCGCAGGAAAGCGGTCGCGACCTCTACGCCTTTCTGGCTCAAGCCGGTTTCCCTCCCGATAGTCTCGTACCTGCAACGCAGGACCTTGAGGAGGTCTTTTTCTCACTGATCAATGCGCATAAAGGAGACAAATAACAATGAGCACACAAATAGTCGTCACCAGGTCCGAACAAGCCTCACGGCCTCCTGTACATGCCAGCTTTCTGGGCATCATGCGTGGGGAGTTTCTGAAAATAACGCGGCTCTTCTGGTCGATGTTGCTTCTTTTGTCTGCAGGTTTTGTTGTCGCGTTCTGGCTAGGGGCAATCTCAGACAGTGTGAAAGATCTGCAAAACACGCCATTGCGCTTCCTCTATTACTCGCTGGAAGGCAATCTGGTGGTCGTCCGTATCCTTGGTGGCATCTTTTTGCTCGTTCTTACCTCATTTACCATCGGGCGCGAGTACCAGTATGGCACGATTCGTATCCTGTTGGCGCGTGGCGCAGGCCGTGTGCAATTGCTGCTCGCGAAACTTGCTATGCTATTCCTGGTCGCTCTGGCAATGCTAGCTTTTTTTGTTGTTTTTATTGTACTGCTCACCTGTATACAGATGTTTGTCCTGGTTGGAAACCTGAACGGACTCAATGCTCTCACTTCCGCTTTCTGGTCAAATAGCTGGATTGATCTGTTAACTGTCATGATCAGTATGGGCGTAACGATCCTGCTGGCTGCGGCCATGAATGTACTCGGACGATCGCTCACCTTTGGCCTGAGCGCTTCGCTTATCTGGTTTCCCATCGACAACATTGGCTCACTTCTCATGAACGCATTAGCACGGGTAACCCATAACAATTTCTGGTTCAACGTAACAACCTACTTGCTGGGGCCGCTACTCAACCGCCTGCCAACCATGCTCCTACCCGCAGCTGTTCGTACCGGGTTCGAGTCCTTTGGTGCCGGGCCATTGTCTTCCGTGAGTGGTTCACATGCCCTCTGGGTAATTACTGCCTACGCGCTCGTTTTCTTTGTTGTTGCTCTTGTATCAACATGGAAACGTGATGTCAAAGAGTAACCATCTCTCCTCTGGGATAAAGGAATCCTTGCCCAATGGTATCAGCTCTGCCCAAAAGGAGCAGACACAGCACATTACGCGCATGCTCAGATAACTGAGCATTGAAGGTGAAAGAAAAAATGATGTCAAAACGATTGAGAGTAGCTGCCTGCCTGACTGCTGTGTTAGCAGTGCTGTTTTACCTTTTCTTCCAGGTGAGTAAGCACAATGTAGCTTTATCGCCGGTCAATGCTTTTGCTAACGATCCATATGATTCAGTTGGGTCGTTTGGCGTCCAGTTTGCCTTGTTTACAGCATTGCTCACATTGGTGCGTGCATTTCGTCCCTATCAAGCAAATAAAGCGTTGGATGGTCAGCAATTGCTCGTTGTGCGAGGAGCCTGGCTCTCATGCCTGTCGGTGGCTGTAACATTGGTTGCAGATGTGGTGGCAATGATACGTCACCCTGCTGTCTGGGTCGATCTCCCTGCAGGATACATACTTGCTGCGTTGCTGGGGGGAGTGGCTCTTTTTACCGTGCTGGTGGGCTGGCTTCTTCACTACTGGATACGAACTATGCATGTGTCACCTGCAAAACATGCCTGGAGCATAGCCATTGGCCTTTGTATTGTGAGCGTACTTGTGCTGGCTCTGTATCCAGAAAGTTGGCGTCAGAGTATAGGGGGAGAACTTTTCACCGTTTTAGTTGGCATCGCATTCCTGTTTGTACCGCTCTGGGCGCTGGAGAATGCTATCTTTCCAGCTCCCGCTGTAGATTTCGAGGATTGCATAGACGACCTTGCATCTGTGTATCGCTGGGTCAAAGCACATAT
Source organism: Ktedonobacteria bacterium brp13 (assembly GCA_015099395.1). Lineage (GTDB taxonomy): Bacteria > Chloroflexota > Ktedonobacteria > Ktedonobacterales > Ktedonobacteraceae > Dictyobacter. The sequence goes on from AP024096.1 coordinate 945,502, forward strand.
AGGACCCTTTGTAATATGTTGTAACCTTCTTGAGAAGATCTTCGGTTGGCCTTTTCTCTATCCGGTACGAGACTGGTTGAATCCACGTAAGCATACCTGGAACGTTGCTATCTTGTTAGGAATTGTCATAGGCATAGGGTTGGCCCTCGGAGAGGCATTCGGCGAGGGTGGAGGCATACAGCAGGTTGGGCGCTTTGCCCTCATCGCCTCCATTTTCATTGGCTTAGAATGCGTAGGAGTCTTACTGGGCTATTCACTTCTTGCAAAGCCTATCGGGCTTTTTCGGCATGATACCAATGATACAACGAGTTGGAGGGCTTCTTGACTTCTTAAAAAGCTTTGAGCTCGCTATGAAGCGCTCATTTCCTCATACCGTATTACTGTTGCACGTTGGCAATGGGTATTGACGATTATTAGATACTGATGAGGCAAAGAAGTGAGCGCTTTGCTCTTTCTCTGCGTGTAGAAAGAGAGTAGCAACAGGAGGTGAAGACCCTATGAGCTTAGATCAAGCGCTAAATACCATACAAAAAATTCTGAATATTGAACTTCAACGTGGTGCTGTGCGTGGCCTCGATGATCTGGCCACACGACGTCGGCAACGTGTTATCTTGCGTGATCAACTGCAATATCTGGAACAGCAGGTTGACCAGCTAAAGGGGCAGATTCATAACCTACCCAGGTTGCCAGCCTGGAATATTATCCAGTGGTCGCAAGCTGTTCAGGTTCTGCCTAACCTTGTGTTTCTTGAGCTGGATACCACCGGCATTCATGAGAGTGCTGAGATTATCCGTGTCTGTGTCGTGGATCGTTCAGGTCAGCCGTTGCTGGATCAATACGCCAGACCGACGCAGCCGCTGACTTCAACGATCAGCAATATCACGGGTATTACGAATGAGCAATTGCGCGGCTCCGCACAGCCGATCGAGACGGTGCTCAACCATCTGCGTGAGACGCTCAGCGGAAAATATGTGCTCTCTTATAATCTCGAATTTGATACTGGAAAGTTACGTGAAGCCACCCGCCGTGCTAGCATACCCGATATCACTGTGATTGGCGAAGATCTGATGCAGCGTGCAATGACTTATTTCGCTATGACGCAATATCCCAAATTGGAAGATCTCTGCCAGCGTATTGGACACCCTTTACCAGAGCAGCCACGGCAGAGCATTCTCGATCGTGCCCACGGTCAGTTGTCCTTACTCGATGCCATGGCAAAAGCGATCACAGGCCCTGCTACGTCGTCGACTTCACAGCATAAGGATAAGCATACTGTTTCAGACGACGACGAAGAGAGCCCTTTTTAAGCATATTTTATATCGGAGAACCTCAGAAACTTGCTTCAGATACATCAGAGATGCCATAGAGGAGGGTAGCGCTTTATTGCTAAGCGCTACCTTCCTCTCTTATTACTATTTGCGCATACGATCTTTGATATTGTCTGTATAGACCTCGGCTGCTTCGGTCTGTACTGCTTCCAGAATCTTTTCGGCGACTGCCTCTGGTGTGTCTATCTGCATAGGAGGCCGGTTATTACTATTGCCCCTATTGTTCGAGGTCCATGTTTCGCCATTGGCGAGATGCTCGTGAAAGCCAGTGTCGGTCAGACCTGGATAGACCAGGCCGACGCGGATGTTGTCCGGAGCCAGTTCCTGACGTGCCGCCAGGGTGATCCCGTTCAACGCATGCTTGGTAGAAGCATAAGGCGCGATGCCAGCAGCAACCATCTTCGTGGTACCGGAACTGATATTGATGATGATGCCATCCCCCTGTTCAACCATAATGGGGATCACTGCCTGCATAGCTACAATCACACTGACCACATTTAGCTCGAAGACCGAGCGATATTGTTGGATGTCTGCCTCTTTGATTGGTACATGCATGCCCTGACCGGCGTTATTGATGAGCACATCGATACGCCCATACTGCTCATATGTTTGTGTAATCATATCTTTGACTGCCTGCTCATCGCGCATATCCGTGGGGATTGCCATGGCTGTTGGTAGCCCTGCCGCAATCTGCTGTAGTTTGTCGGCGGACCTGGCTGCGAGGGCTAAGCGGGCCCCGTGCTTCGCAAAGAGTCGGGCGGTTGCCAGACCTATGCCTTCTGATGCACCAGTGATCAGGACAACTTTATCGTCAATCTCCATCAGTCTCTCCTCATAATTTTATGTATCTATACCTACTATACAAGAAGTCAGTACACAATGTCCCAGGTAACTATTTATGGTCGTGTAAAAGTGAATAACATCTACTACCTTTGGGGATGAAGATAGTAGATGTTATTGAAAAGTTACTATTTTAATTGTGCAATGCTCGATTTGTCAAACTATACAGGTGAAAATCTGCGCATCAATGACTGTATCCATTCAAGTTCATAGAAACTCTGTTGCTCTTCAAACGCGCTAAATTCATTCATAAATGAGTCAGCGTTCATACTTCTTCTAGAAGATGCACTATCTACTTTGTAAAAATGGCTGTCCATAGCATTTAACGTATTACATGAGAATTCATCAAATTAATCAGATCTATATTCATTATCCTTTTTCATTCTTTACCCCGGTTTCTGCGATGATTGTTAGCTCCAATCGATACTATACATCTCAAGTATACATATGTATATAGTGCATTACTTGTAATGCTTGTTTTATTGTGGTAGTATAATATTACTCCATTAAGAGTAAATATATTATGCAGCGAAGCATATGTTACTGATAGTATCACTTTAAACTCAGCAGTTTAAAACTGTGATATATTGTGCAAATTATCTGTACGCTTTTGTCTGCTACCAGTGCTCCTTTGTTCCTTTTTTATGTTTCTTATAGCTCAGTGTTGAGCATTGATGAGGAGGCCCTTCATGAAGCAAAAGATTGCAACGTTGGCATCTTTGTTCTGGATTCTAGTTCTTGTATTGTCTGCCTGTGGCAGCAGTAGTAATAGTGGTAACAATAGCAATAGTGGTAGCAATAGCAATGGGGGAGTAAACCAGCAAGGTCTTACTAGCGGCAATAGCTATATAAGTTGTCCTGGTAGTACCAATACGACTGCGGCGGCTCCTGAAAGTGGAACAATAACGTTGAATGTCGCTGGTTGGACTTCGACGCCGGCTGAGGATGCACTGGTTCAGAAAAATCTGAATAATTTTCAGGTCTTACACCCTAACATTAAGATTAATTGGTCGTTGCTGACAGGTGACTATCCCACCAAGATGCGTGCGAACGTTGCCAGTAACACTGCCCCTGATGTCTTCTATCTACAGCCTGCGATGTCTAGTAGCTATATCAGTTCAGGTAAACTGCTCAATCTTTCTCCTTATATGGCGAAGAGCAATGTTAAGGCGAGCGATTATTATTCCGCACTGATCAATCCTTTCACATGCAGCAAGGGTCAGGTTTACGGTCTGCCGAAAGACTGGAATAGTCTGGGGGTCTTCTATAATACGCAAATGTTTAAGGATGCTGGCCTTGCGACCCCGACTGCGAATTGGACCTGGAGCGATATGCAGAACGATGCTCAGAAGTTGACCAAAAATGCAGGCCAGAAAAACGCGACCTACGGTGTTGTTTTGTCGGCTGATCTCTCACGTTGGGGTGCTTTTCTGCTGGCAAATGGTGGCACGATCTTAAGCAAAGATGGCACTCAAGCTACCTTCAATAATCCCGCTGCTGTGAAGGCGATGGATTTCTACGATAGCTTCTTTAAGAATAAGACCGGTACGTTGCCGACAACGCTTGGTGCTACCTGGAATGGTGATGCCTTTGGGAAAGAGAATGCTGCGATGGCCATCGAAGGTGGTTGGCTCATTCCATATATGCAAAGCACCTATCCAAATGTGAAATACAGCATTGCTCCATTACCTACGACGAATGATGGTAAGCGGGCGAATCTGACCTTTACAAATTCCTGGTCAGCTTCCTCCAGTACCAAACATGCTGAGGCTGCCTGGGAGTTGGTGCAGTATATGACAGGTAAGACTGTGCAGGAGAGTCAGCTCAATGCTGGTTTTGCGCTACCAACGCTGAAGAGTCTGGCTAATGCACCTTACTTTGCATCACATTCCGACTTCAAAGCCCTCTTTGATGCCGCTCCGTATAGCTACGCCGACTACTATGGTTCGCAGGATGCTACTATCCATACTGATGTATCAAACGCGATAGATGCTGTGTTACTTGGTAAGCAGAGTTCGCAGGCGGCGCTGAATGATGCAGCGAGCAGGGTCAATAATCAGCTACAAAATAGCTAACCCGGAATATGTAGCTGATTGCGTAGCGGATCTCTCCTGCGATGCGTTTGGAGTTTAGATACGCTATGGCTATGGCACCTTCAACTTTATTGTGAAGGTGCCATGCCCTCAATGGGTAGTTACGCGTCTCCTGTTACGCTTCCCGCAAGCATATACAGCGCGGGAAGTAGAAAAAAATAGGTTCTCTTCCTGCTATTCACACGATTTTAGATCGTAGAAAGAGATTGCGTATGTCTATACACTCTGCGGGATCGTCCGACAAGGGGATATACCCTGCCGTAGAGAAGCCGAGGGCGACGCTGCAGCGCCGCCCTAAAAAGTCCTGGTGGCGTTCCGAGACGCTGGCGGCCTATCTTTTTCTTGCTCCTTACCTGATCGTCTTACTGGTCTTCTTCCTCTTTGTCTCGTTATATGGCGTGGGGCTAAGCTTTTTCCGTATTGATCTGGGTTTTACCGGTGCGACCTACGTTGGTCTGAAGAATTATATCCAGTTATTTAATCAGCTGAAGAATCCAGGGCTGAGTGATTTCTGGACCTCGATGGGTAATATTGTGAAGTTTGTGCTTGGTGTGGTCTGCGGTCAGACGATACTGGCACTGGCTATGGCTTTGCTCTTGCAATCGATTAGACGTGGCAGGGGCTTCCTACGTACAGCCTTCTACATACCGGCAGTTACCTCTTCGGTTGCTACAGCGCTGATCTTTCTCTGGCTCTATAATCCTGATGGCATCATCAACTTTGTGCTTTCGCTGGTTGGTGTCCGTGGGCCTGATTGGTTGAATAATGTGTTCTGGGCGCTACCTGCTCTGATGATGCTGAATATCTGGACAACGGCGGCATCGTTTATGATCTACTTTCTGGCCGCATTACAGGATCTTCCACAAGATGTACTGGAGGCTGCCTCGGTCGATGGTGCGAGCCGTCCACAGATGTTCTGGTACATTACATTGCCGCTACTACGTCCTACTATGTTCCTGGTCGTCGCGCTAGGCTCTATCGGCTCGTTCCAGATGTTTGATCAGGCCAAGTTTATGACGGATGGACAGCCGCTTAATTCGACGTTGACGCCGATGCTGGAGATCTATGACGAGGCTTTTAAGAACGGTGGCTTTGGTCAGGCCGCTGCAATGTCGATGATTCTGTTCGCGGTCATCTTTGTTGTAACTATGATTCAGCGTCGTTTTATCGATACTGGTGCTGGTGCGCAGCAATAATAAAGGGGTAATATGTATGGCACAGCTCGTAGAGATGTCTTCCTCTGAAACTGTCACACCAAACAGGCCTCGGAGACGACCACTTGCCTGGTGGAAGGTTGTAATCTACCTTTTCCTGGCGATCTTTCTGATTACTTCGGTTGGTCCACTCGTCATCACCTTTATCTCCTCATTTAAAACGATGCATGATGTGCTGGCCTTCCCACCTACATTGATCCCCAATCCCTTCATCTGGAGTAACTATCAAGCGGTTCTGGCTAACTCGAACTTCTTGCGTTGGATTCTTAACTCTTTTATCTATGCAATCGGTGCGACAGCCTTAAATGTCCTTTTTTCAGCGATGGCTGGCTATGCGCTGGGGCGTATGAACTTTCGGGGGAAGAATATCGTTTTTACGGTGACACTGGCTGTGATGATGATCCCATCGGCAATCATACTCATTCCCAAGTTCCTGGTTGTCAATGATCTTCACCTGGCGAATACGTTCTGGGCGCTGATCCTGCCAGCGATGGCGCAACCGTTCTCTGTCTTTATTATGGTACAGTTTATGAAAGGACTGCCTAAAGAGCTTGAAGAGTCTGCGATGCTTGATGGTGCGTCACGCTGGCGTATCTTCCAGCAGATCATTCTGCCTCTGGTAAAGCCTGCCTTAACTGCTGTACTTATTCTATCCTTCCAGGGTGCCTGGAACGACTTTCAGTGGCCGCTCGTCGCATTGGGTACGCAGAATATGTATACCTTGCCAATCGGTCTCTTCTTCTTTAAAAGTACGTACTATACAGAGTACAACCTTTTGTTGGCAAGCTCGATGTTCAATACGATCCCGATCCTGATTCTCTTCTTCATCTTCCAACGCTACTTTATGGAGGGTGCTGTCTCTTCTGCCGTGAAGGGATAAATCTATTATAAGTATATGCAATGAGAGAGCATTCGTAGTCAGTTCGAATGCTCTCTTTGTACGCTTGTGGTTATTTATGTGCTGGCAATGCTGACTGCTTCAGCACTATTTTTGTGTATTGTGCGCTTTAATACCGTTGAAGTAGATATGCTCCAGGTATTGGATCATATCCTCATTGTTGATCTCTTTATTGATCACGACCTTGTTCATTGATTTAAAGGAGAATATATTGATTAAAGCGAGCAACATACCATTTGTCGGAATGGCTGCGTCAAATTCTCCGTTTTGTCTGCCTTCTTCCAGTAAATCGGCGATTCGTGCTAACAGCACATGCATGAGTTCTTGTACTGGCTTCCCTTTTTCACTAAAGAGCCGTTTCAGATTGCCGCTATTGAAGATGGCACTCATGAGTTGGGCCTGCTTGCTATGCATTCCCGTGTAGATAAACTTGATGATGGCTTTCAGTTTGTCTTCTACATCTTGTTGGGTTGTGCTGATCTCCTCAACCTGCGTCAGGCATTGCTCCATTGAGCGCGTGAAGAGGGCAATGACTAGATCTTCTTTACAGGGGAAGTGGAGATAGACTGTCCCTTTGGCGATACCTACGCGTGCCGCAATCTCATCCATGGACGTTTCGTAAAATCCCTTTTCAAGGAAGGCGTCTTCAGCTTCTTGTAAAATCAGGTTCTCACGTTCTAAGCGCTGTTTCTCTTTTAGGGTTTGCGGCTGTTGCATCATATCTGTATCCTACTTTTGCTGACCGTATTTGTGCGGGGCTTTCTGCTACCTCTATGTAGCACTGTGGCTATCTCTTTTTTGCTCGTTATATTATTGACTTTATAGTCATAATTTTACGATATTGTCAATTCATTGTCAAGGCGTCATAAAATGACAAACGGAAGAGTCAGCGAGCTGCCGCATAAATAGTTTTTTACCTTATCCATAGGTAGCTCGCTCTATTTCGCTACGACTTATGCTTTAATTGTGACATGGTAGTCTTTCAGCCATGCATTTGTCTGAATAATAGAGTCGAGAATGCGTCCGCGTATCTCTGCGCTCGCCATCATCGAACCGTCATCTGGCTGCTGGCTGATCAAGGTGCGTACATTTGCTGTATCTATCAACTGGTTGATTGGTTCCTGAGGGTCTTCGAGAATGTGATCAGCCCAATCCTGTAATGCCTGGTAGAAGCCCGGGTTTTGCGTTGATGGATAGGCACTCTTCTTGCGGTAGAGCGCGTCGTCTGGTAGGACACCATTGAGGGCACGCCGTAGGATGCCTTTCTCTATATTATCGATAGTTTTCATCTGCCATGGAATATTCCAGGCGTATTCAACCAGTCGGTAATCACAGAAGGGGACGCGGACCTCGAAGCCGACCTGCATGCTCATACGGTCTTTTCTATCCAGGAGCATAGGCAGGAAGCGTGTCATATGCAGATAGAAGGTCTGACGCATGCGAATCGTGAGCGGATCGTCGTCGGGATGTAGCGGCGTCTCTGCCAGATTATCGTGATTCCGCTGTGCCATGATCTCTGTAGTATGGATGCGCTGTTCTATCTCTGGTTTGAGCAGTGTCGCGCCGAACCTATTCATCATCGGCATCCTGTTGAGCGTGTTCCCTTCGATCATTGGCTTAAACCAGGGATACCCGCCGAAGACCTCGTCTGCCGATTCGCCTGAGAGGGCGACTGTGGCATTACGTTTCATCTCTTTGAAGAGCAGATAGAGGGAGGTCTCCATCTGACCCATAGCTGGTAGATCGTGCGCATGCATCGGTACCAGGTGGTTCTCGATGAGTTCAGCGGTATCCAGCATGACAGTGTGGTGGCGTGTCTTTGCATACTCTGAGACGCGTGCCACCCATGGGCCGTCCAGACTAGGCCGTATTGCGCTGGACTCGAAATCCTGATCACTACCTACAAAGTCCATTGAGTACGTATCCAGCGTGCGCTGCTGCCTCACAAAATCGCGTGCCGCCAGAGAGGTGAGCGCACTGGAGTCAAGACCGCCAGAGAGCAGGGTCACGATTGGCATATCTGAGATGAGCTGGCGTTTGACTGTATCTTCCAGTAGCGAGCGAATATGTTCAGCAGTCGTCTCAACATCGTCGGTATGCGGTGCGCTCTGTACGTTCCAATAGCGTTTGATGGAGAGCCGTTCGCGGCTAAAGGTGAGTGTATGCGCCGGGCGGAGTTGCTGAATGCCAGCAAAGATTGCGGAACCAGGGAGACGGAGGAAACTGGAGCCAAAGAGTTCAGCGATCCCTTGTGCATCTAGCTCTGGTTCGATCTTTGGGTGTGCCAGTAGCGCTTTGATTTCAGAACCAAAGACGAGTGTGCTGCCGCGTTGTGCATAAAAGAGTGGCTTGACGCCTAGATGGTCACGAGCCATAAAGAGTTGCTGTCGTGTCTCATCCCAGATTGCAAAGGCGAAGATGCCATTGAGATGTTTGACACAATCCTCGCCCCACTCGATGTAGGAATGGAGCAATACTTCTGTATCGGATCGGCTATGGAATGCATGTCCATAGCGTTTGAGCTCGTCACGTAGCTCCTGGAAGTTATAGATTTCACCATTGTACGTGATGACGAGATGAGCCTCGTCTTGTCCGCTGCGTACGTACTCCATTGGTTGCTTGCCACCAAGGGCATCGATAACAATGAGACGGCGATGTCCAAAGGCGACGTGCTGCGCCAGCCAGAAGCCTTCTGCGTCGGGGCCACGACGGCACATCGTATTATTCATTTGCTCTAAAATGTCGCGCTGATGAGTGAGATTATCGGTCCAATCAACCCAACCTGTTATTCCACACATACATGCCTCTCTTTTAAGGAGCTTCAATGCTCTCTTTTTTAGCATATCTGGGCATAAGGGGGTAGCATATTCTGCTCCTGGTGTATGCCATGCTCTTTCTTAATGGTAAAGTATAAGTAAGAAACTGTATATCCCATTTCTGGTATACTACAGGTATGTAATTACCATATGACTTTGAGTGACAGATGTCAATATTGGATCGTAGAATATATCTCAGCGATAGCATGAGCGGCTGCGGCGACCGCTGTGCGTGCCCTGGGAGGATCGAGGATGACGGCACCTGGTCCCAGGCTCAGTGTGTAGGAGACGGCTTCTTCCAGCGATTCCACCAGGACATTGACCAATGCTCCGCCATCTCTCTCTTCATGAAGGATAGTGACATCACCTGACAGACCGAAACGAATAGCTGGCGAGACCCTGAGCGTGAGTAGGATGGGGATAAGCTGCGTCTCCAGGCGCTGTTTGGCCTCCTGCCAATAGCTATGTAGATCGAAGTCGGGTCGAGGTGTTATCTGTTCCGCACGCAAGCAAACTTGTTCGATGGTATTCATACGGAAGGGATGAATCTGCTGACAGCGCAAGCAAAATGCGACCAGATACCAGCGACCGGTACGCAGGTGTCGCCGATTGAGACCTTTAAAGACCATCCCCAGCGGCTCAATACGTACACGCAATGGTTGCGTTGCTACATGATTGGTGCAAAGCGTGCCTGGATAGAGAATATCTAATTGAAATGCCCTCAGTACAGCTATACGAATCGTCTCTAAATGAGTTGACATAGATATATGACCCCGCCATGCCGATGTATCAAATAGGATATGTTCACGCGCCACCTCAACTTCAGCAAGATAGGCTGCGGGAAGGACTGCCTCCAATTTTATCAGTGCGCGTTGTAGATCGGTATCGCCCCCGAAGAGGTTAGAGTTGCCCGATGCATCAGTGCTCAAGATAAGGGAGATTGCCTCTTCCCGTGTAAAGATGGCGGATTCCAGGCGGTAGTCATCTGGCAGATAGTAGCCACCTCCTGGTCCATACTCCATTGATACCGGTACATGTGCTAATGACAGAGTGATGATATCGCGATAGATGGTTCGCTTGGAGACATTCAAAATCTCGGAGAGTCGCTGTGCTGTCATTTTGCCGCGCACCTGTAAGAGTAGTGTGATAGCGACAAGGCGTTCCGTTTTTTGCATATCTTCTATTATGTGCTACTCAGCCATAAAAAGACAAGGGGGTGGAAGTAGAAGGTTTGTTACACGAACGAAAGTTTTTTCATCGCAAAAAATTAGTAGAATGACTGACAACCATATGTCAGCCTTTTCCTTTTAGACTTTAATTGATGATACTAACCTGCCACATCCATTGATGTATGTGCAAAGATTGTCACCTTTTGCAATCCTTCGCGCTACTTTCTTCTATTACACCAGGGTTGAATTGTGACATCTCCTACCATGTACAAATGAGTGAGCAGTGTCATAGGTCATCTTTGTTTTTTACGGGCATCACCAGAAGTGCCCCGGCGTGTGTGCGTATGTGAGCGGGGTTGATCCGGGTAAAACACGTCAAGAAAGGATTAATCTGGATATGCAGGCAATACAGGATAATCGTAAAACAATTTTGTCTTCTTCTCGTTCTGGTAATGCTGAGTGGAAAGAGAATCTGCGCATCTATCTGCGCATCTTGAAACTCCTTCGTCCCCATTGGTTTATAACGCTTTGTTCCGTCATCTGCGTATTGCTGGCGACAGCCTTTTCGCTGGTTGTTCCAAGCCTTCTGGGTTGGGTGGTCGATGTCGGCGTTGGTTCAGGACAGAGTGGATCAGGGCGTATGAGCACGTTATGGTTAGCGGCTGCTCTGATCCTTGGCTTTAGTATATTGCGAGGCATCTTTGCTTATGGGCAGGGCTACCTTTCGCAGGCAGTGTCAAATCTTCTCGCCTATGATCTACGCGATATGATCTATGATCATTTGCAGCACTTGAGCTTTTCATTTCACGACGACTCTGAGACAGGTCAGTTGATGTCTCGTATGACGTCTGATATTGAAGCTGTACGTAATTTTATTCCGATGGGCTTCATTCGTGCTATTACTGCAATTGCTACCTTTATACCTATCCTTATCCTTCTTTTTAGACTGGATGTCAATCTTGCACTAATCACCTTTATCGCTGTACCTGTCATGCTAATTCTCTCAGCTGATGTTGTCAAGCGTTTGCGCCCTTTATGGCTAGCAGTGCAAAACGGCGTAGGCGAGCTGAGCACAATTATGCAGGAGAGCCTGACAGGAGTACGTGTTGTAAAGTCTTTTGCTCGTGAGAATTTCGAGATCCATAAATATGGCGAAAAAAACCATGAGCTGCGTGAACTGAATATGAGTGCGGCACGGCTCTCAGCCTGGAATCAGCCGCTCTTGATTTTATCGCTTAATATCGTGACTGTCCTGGTGATCTGGGTTGGTGGTGCCGCAGTTATTCATGGTTCGATGACCCTGGGTACGCTGGTGGCGGCGACGAACTACATCTTGCTATTGAGTGCTCCGGTGCGTACCTTTGGCTTTATGTTGAACTGGTGGGTACGAGGCCTCTCTGGCGGTATGCGTATCTTTAGCGTGATGGATACTGTCTCTGATGTACAGGATGCTCCTGATGCGGTTGCCTTGCCGAAGGCGAGTGGTCGTGTGAGCTTTGAGCATGTTAATTTTGCCTATGGTAACGGGATCGATGTCTTGCATGATATCAATATAGAGGCTCAGCCTGGTCAGGTTATAGCGATTCTAGGACCGACTGGGAGTGGAAAAAGCTCTATGCTCCATCTGCTACCGCGCTTCTATGATACTGTGAAGGGCCGTGTGCTGATTGATGGTCAGGATGTGCGTGATGTGACGCTTGCTTCGCTCAGGCGTAATATCGGGCTTGTCTTGCAGGATGTCTTTCTCTTCAATGCAACTGTACGCGACAATATTGCTTATGGTGTCGTCAATGCGACTGAGGAGCAGATTGTCGGTGCGGCTAAGGTGGCCCGTATCCACGATTTCATTCTTACGCTGCCTGACGGGTATGATACCTGGGTTGGTGAGCGTGGTGTAACGCTCTCTGGTGGTCAAAAGCAGCGTGTGGCGATTGCGCGTACACTGCTCCTGAACCCCAGTATCCTGGTGCTCGATGACTCGACCTCTAGTGTGGATATGGAGACTGAGTACCTGATTCAACAGGCTCTGGATGCGGTCATGCGTGGCCGTACGACCTTTGTGGTTGCCTCTCGCTTGCGCACTATTAAGAGCGCTGACCAGATCCTGGTCCTTGAGCGTGGTAAGATTGTTGAGCGTGGTGATCATGCAGAGTTGCTGCGTCAGCATGGCGCATATGCTGACTTGTATGATATGCAGTTACGTGATCAGGAAGAGTTTGAAAATCAGATGCTCGACATGCAGCCGCATGAAGGGTATGAGAGCTCTGAGCAGAGTGATGACGCTGAGTCGTCTACTGTGCTTGAGGAGTCAGTGGAGCCTGATTTGCCCGGTGTATCCGACTTGCCTGAGGATTATTATGTGAAGAAGATAGAAGATCAGGCTGTAAGCCAGTCGGAGGTGCTGAAATGAGTTGGTTGGGCAAGCGCACAAGCAATCATAATAATGCGTCAGAACGCGCTGATACGTATGCAGAGTACCGGCGTAAGCATACGTGGATTGAGAACAGTCTGGCTCACTCGGATGAAGATGAGGCGATGGACTTCGATTGGAAGCTTATCGGCATGTTTGTTCCGTATGTGAAGCGTTACAAGGTTTCAGCCACTGTAAGTCTGGTCTTGATGGTGGCCTACACTATCTTGAACGTAATCAATCCGTTGTTGATCTCGCTGGCAATTGATAACTTTATCACCAAGCACGATATGAACGGCCTGGCGATCTTGAGTGTCATCTTCCTGGTGGTCAATATCGCTATGTGGCAGGCGCAGTACTGGCAGGTATGGACGATGTCCTGGGTAGGACAGCAGATCCTCTATCTACTCAGTTCTGATATGTTTATACATCTGCAACGTCTCTCATTGAGCTTCTATGATCATACACAGATCGGTCGCGTCATGTCGCGTTTGCAGAGTGATATCGATGTGCTGGAAGCTATGCTCAGTTCAGGTCTGCTCTCGATGCTGGGTTCGGTGGTAGCATTGATTGGTATCGTTGGGATCATGCTATGGATGGATTGGACCCTTGCATTGCTCACGTTTGTTGTGTTGCCAATCATGGTGGTGATTGCTGCTTTCTGGCAGCGTTTCGCACAGCGCTCGTTCCGGCGCACGCGTGCCTCGATCTCACTGGTTAACTCGACGTTACAGGAGAACATCTCTGGTATGCGTGTCATCCAGAGTCTGGTGCGTGAGGATCGTAATCGTTCGGAGTTTGATGATCTGAATGCGTACAACCGCGACACCAATCAAGAATCGAGCCGTATCGCTGCGTTGATCCTACCACTTGTTGAGGTTATTGCTGCATTAGCGACGGCGATGACGGTTGTCTACGGCGGCTATCTGGTCTCCCGTGGTCAATTGCAGGTAGGTGTGCTGGTCGCCTTTGTGCTGTATATCAACCGTTTCTTTGATCCGATCCGTGATCTGAGTCAGCAATATACGCAGCTGCAGCGCTCGGGTGTGGCGGCTGAACGTATTGCTCAGATCTTAAATATGAAGGTTGATCTGCAGGATAGCCCGAATGCGATAGAGTTGCCTCCAGTTAAAGGTGACGTAGCGTTCGAGAACGTTGTTTTCGGCTACAATCCTGAGCACCCTGTGCTTAAGGGGCTCAACTGGCATGTACAGGCCGGACAGACGGTTGCGATCGTTGGACCGACTGGTGCGGGCAAGAGTACTATTATCAGTCTGCTCACACGCTTCTATGATATTCAGAGCGGTGCGATTCTTATCGACGGATATGATGTGCGTGATGTGACGCAGAAGTCACTACGTGTGCAGGTTGGTCTCGTGCCTCAGGAGCCCTTCCTGTTCACAGGTACGATCGGAGATAATATCCGCTACGGTCGCCTGGAGGCTACAGATGAGGAAGTGATGGAGGCAGCAACGGCTGTAGGCGCTCATGATCTGATTATTCAGTTGCCAGATGGTTATAACACACCCATTCGGGAACGTGGTCGTAATCTGAGTATGGGACAGCGGCAACTCATCTCGTTTGCGCGAGCTCTTCTAGCTGATCCGCGTATTCTGATTCTGGATGAGGCGACCGCCAATATCGACACTGTTACCGAGGCTATCGTTCAGCAGGGCCTGCGCAAGCTCTTACATGGGCGTACCGCCTTTGTGATTGCGCATCGTCTCTCGACGATCAAAGATGCTGACAGCATTGTCGTCTTGCAGGCTGGTCAGATTGCTGAGCAAGGGACACATAGCGAACTGTTACAACGTGAGGGTGAGTATGCCTCACTCTATGCTATGGGTTTCCGCCATACCGCTGCTGTATAGCTAGCCATTCAGGTCATTATAAGTGGGAGGATTGCGATCTTCCCACTTTTTTGGCTTTTCCGTTCTACTTTTTCTGCTGTCTGCCTGCTTCTCCTTTCTATAGAGAGACTCGAATATCTTACATACGTCGTCACCTGCTGATTTCTCACCAATGAGACAAAAATTAGGTAGAATTTGCTACCAAAAATTACCCTATTTTAGGACGTCCATACAGAAATTTTACAATGTTAAATGTAACAATAAGGTAGCATAAAGCGTGTTGTAGATGTGCTACCTTGAAAGCTGATCTGGAGTGGCCTAAACCTGACCTTAGAAATGGAGACTTTCCGCGTAATTTACGCGAACATTCCGCGTTCCTTCCGCGCAAAGTGGCCTTGATTCCGCGTGGTCTCATAGCTAGCTTGTGTATTATTCCACTATGTTCTGTGTGGGAAACTATACACAAATAGTACCCCGGGTGGCTGTAAAGCCAGACAGGTAAAGATCGTTATTTATACAGAGAAGAACTTCACGATCTTCACTATTCCTGAGCAGGGGTCATCTTATATGACAAGCGCCTTTTGTGATTGTGTATACTCCCTGGCGTGCCCAGATGCTCCACAGGCATGACACGTATCTATGTTAAAGGAGTATCATTTATATGCGATTTGGCAAAAAGCTATCATGGTTAACATTGCCCTCTCTCCTTTGCTTATTCAGTCTTCTGCTCACTGCCTGTGGCGGTGGTTCCGTACCTAGCGGTTCGGGCAGCACTGTAAAAGCTCCTGCCAGCCAGCAAATTTATCGCTGGGGCCTTAATTTGCCTGACATTACCTCGTTTGATCCTGGTACGGTAACGGACAGCCCTTCGATTCAGGCAGTCAACCTTGTTTTCACAGGTCTTGTCCAGTTAGATGACAACTTGAATGTGAAGCCACAGCTCGCGTCCTCTTACAATGTTTCGTCAGATGGCCTGACCTACACATTCCACCTGCGCCCAAATCTGAAATTCAGTGACGGCACGAAGTTGGATGCCAACGATGTTGCTTACAGCGTCGATCGTGCACTGTCACCAAGTGTGAACAATGTATCCGGTGCTGCCCTGACATATCTTGGTAATCTTAAAGATGCTACTGCACGTACAACGGGTGCAGTCAAGTCACTCATTGGTGATAGCATCATTGTTCCGAACCCGAATACGATTGTCTTCAAACTCTCCAACCCGAGTGCTTACTTCCTGCAAGCCTTAACGTACCCGGTAAGCTACGTTGTTGAGAAGAGTGTTGTTGAGAAATGGGGCCTGAGTAGCTGGACTGATCATCTGTCTGACAATGGTGGTCAGGGCGGCGACGGTCCTTTTAAAGTCAAAGCATACAGCCACACAACCGGCATTCAATTCGTTCCTAACCCGAACTACTACGGTCCTAAGCCTCAGTTGGCAGAGCTTGACTACGTTCCTTACAAGGATACGCAGACCGAGTACAATGCCTACCTGGCCAACCAGATTGACTTTACAAATATCCCGCTGCCTCAGGTTGCAGCTGCTAAGAAGTCGCCTGATTTCAGTCAGACTCCTGCTCTGACCATCTTCTACATTGGTATGAACTCTCGTGTGAAGCCGTTGGACAACCAGGATATCCGTCAGGCCATGGCACTGGCTATCAACCGTAATGCGATTGTTCAAGGCGTGTATGGCAATGCATATACACCTACCTGCCACATTGTGCCGCAAGGTCAGTATGGCTACGATCCTAATCTCCAGTGTCCAGGTGGTGCTACCACAGCTGGTGATAAAGCCAAAGCCGTCGCTCTCTTTAACGAGGGTCTGGCACAGACCGGTGCGACACGTGCCGACTTCTCGAGGATCACCTTCACCTATCCTAGTCAGAATGCCAATGCTGCTAACGAAGTTGCGGCTGAGACTCAGATGTGGAAAAGTGTTCTGGGTATCAATGTCGCAACCACAACTGTCAGCCAGAGTAACCTATTCAAACAGCTCTCTTTGAATAATGGTAAAGCTGGTCCGTTACAGATCTGGATCTCCGGTTGGGGAGCAGACTTCCCGGATCCTGAGGACTGGATTAGCTTGCAGTTCGCTCCGAACCAGGCAAACAACGCAGTCAACTTTGGTCAGAATGACAGTGCTCAGGTAAAACAGCAGCAGGCCGCTCAGGCCGAGATGGCAAAGGCTGATCTGATGCATGGCACAAGCGCGGCTGACCTGGCTGCTCGTGCGAAAGCATACAACCAGATTGAGCAACAGCTTGTTAACTACGCTGCGTGGATCCCGATCTACCAGCGCCCTGACTTGCGTTTGACCAAGCCATGGGTGCATGGCTTGACCTTTACGTCTGATTCGTCGACGCCGCCTAATGACTGGGCGAAGGTCTACATCACAAAACACTAATGTCAGTGATTACCTTAAGGTTCATTCCTCGGTAACGTCATGTCAGTGGGGATAGCGGCTTACAGGCGCTATCCCCGCTTGGCTGCCAGGGAAATGGGAGTTATATATGGTTCAATTCTGGTTAAAAAGGTTAATGGGCCTGATCTTTGTCATCATTGGTGTAACCTTTATCACCTTTATCATGGGCTATTTTTCGCCTGATGATCCTATCAAAACGTTGTTAGGACAGCATTATACGCTGACTGCATATAATCAGCTCAGGCATGCGTATGGCCTGGATCTTCCCTGGTATCAGCAATACTATAATTTCCTGGTCAACCTATGTAAACTTAACTTTGGTTACTCTTTTAGCGCGAAGGGGCGTCCTGTTGCTGATATCCTGGCACAAGGTGTGCCGATCTCTCTCGAGTTGGGTCTCTGGGCCCTGGTCGTGCAATTAGTGCTTGGTATTCCTCTCGGCATCTACTCGGCTTTGAAGGCTCGTACCTGGATCGACACTTCTAATATGGTCGTGATGTTGATCGTGTATGCTGTGCCTTCTTTCGTGTTAGCAACGGTTGCGCAGGTGATATTGGTCGCTCTTGATCAGAATATTCCTGGTTTGAACTGGCCGGTTGCGAACTGGGGTACCCCCTGGTCCTATTCCTGGAGCGATATTCAGTTTAAACTGGTGCCGATATTAATTTATGGCGCTACTGGCTTCGCGTATTACGCACGTTTAGCTCGTACCAGTATGCTTGAGGTACTGAATCAGGATTACATCCGTACCGCGCGTGCTAAAGGTATGTCGAATCGCTCCATCATCTACAAACACGCATTTCGTAATGCTTTGATTCCTCTGGTGACCGTCGTGAGCGTCTCGATGGCTTTCCTTGTCACTGGTGCCTTCTTTATCGAGCATGTTTTCAATATTCCTGGTATTGCCGAGACCACAATTAGTTCAGTCGACAATTCTGACTATCCTGTTGTGCAGGCGACGACTGTTATTCTTGCGGTTGCTGTTGTGCTTGGCAATCTGGTGTCAGATCTTCTGTATTCAGTTATCGATCCCCGTATTAAGTCAGAATAACGTAGGAGGAAATGTAGGTGAAGGAACCGATCAATGGAGAGCAACAACACTCTCACTTTGCTCCTGGTACCAATCCGGTTGAGCAACAGCCCGAGGTAATGGCTCCCGCTAATCTCGTTTCCGCGTTGGGGGTCGAGGCTGCTACTGAGTCCGTTCTTGCAGAGACAGCACCCGTTGTTGCCACAAAACATAAGACCCCGTTTCAGGAGTCTCTGGCTCGCTTCCGTCGTGATAAGAAGGCGATGTTCAGTCTGTATGTCATTTTCTTCTTTATCCTGCTAGCTGCAGTTGGACCAGTTATCTATCAGCATATTGGTGGCCCCTATAATAGTACTTTGAATGGGACAATTGGTCCTGGTGTATACCATACCTATGCACATACTGAGGTAGACCGTCTTGCTGAACTGCCTTCTTCAATGTATTGGTTAGGTACTGATGGACTTGGCCGTGATATGTTAGCCCGTGTTATGCAGGGCGTGTTGATTTCGATGTCTGTGGCTGTGTTAGTTGAGGTTGTTGATATTGTGCTGGGCATCCTTATGGGTGTACTGGCCGGCTACTACGGTGGCTGGATCGATTTTGCCCTGGCACGTTTCACTGATATTATGTTTGCTTTCCCTGGCACACTGTTTTTGATCCTGATCTCCGGTATCTTTGGTCCCTGGGCTGACCGAAATCTGAGTCAAATTCCGGTACTGGGTACGAATGGTAATGCCCGCTTGCTATTAGTTTCTGGTGCGTTGGCCCTGACTGTCTGGCCGTTGATGGCACGGTATGTGCGTGGTCAGACGTTGCAATTGAAAGAGCAGCAGTATGTAGAGGCGGCACGGACCTCCGGTAGCTCCAGTACGCAGATTATCTTGCGCCATATTGTGCCGAACCTGTTCAGTATTGTGATCATTGCTTCGACGCTGAATATCTCAAACACGATTATTGCTGAGGCTGGTATTAGCTTCCTGGGTCTGGGTGTACAAGCTCCCGGTTCCAGTATCGGTCTGATGATCTCGGATGGTGCTGAATATGTCCGTACCAATGCGTGGGTGCCGCTGGTTCCCTGTATTGTGCTGGCTATGATCGTGCTGGCCTTCTCATTCCTCGGCGATGGAGTACGCGATGCTTTCGACCCACGCGCAAAAGACTGAGTAATACCTATACGATTACGATGCTCATTCTCAGCATCAGCATCAGAAATAAAAAAGGAATGTGCTTCAACACATTCCTTTTTTATTTCTGAGAGATCCAGGCCTCGCTTTACTTAATTGAATATTGGGCACTCTGGGGATGTGTCGCATCGTTGACGTTTAAACATTTGCGCAGAGTGCTGACGACGAGTTCGTGGTCGTCGCGCTGAGCCATACCAGATACAGTAATGGTGCCGATGGGGCCGACGCCGCGAATGATAAGCGGGAAGGCTCCTCCGTGTGCGGCATACTCGTGCGATGAGATAAGGTACTTCTCTTCGAGTGTCTGTCCGGCTTCTTTGAGCAGCGTTCCTATATAGAGTGAGCTATGCCCGAAGCGTGTGACGATCCTGTTCTTGCGCAGTATCCACTCGTCGTTGTCGATGGCTGTTCCGCTCATAGCATAATGGAAGATCTGCTGACCACAGCGTGTGATGTCGATAGTAATCGGTTTCTCTTGCCCCTGGGCACCCTGGAGCAGGCTTAATCCTATCTGTAACGCGGTCTCGTTGCTGAAGTCAGCAAATTGGATCTCTTTCTCCTGGCGTAGGATGCGTTGTAAAAGTTCTTGTTCTTCGCTCATTGTTCCCTCCATTGTGTTGTATAAGAGTATCTTTGGGTGTTATCTTTGACTCATCCTTATGCTCTGTCAGAGTGACTTGCTTGCTCCTTAGCACTAATAGAGCGTGGAGCCTGATGGAATGTAGCGCCGCGCATCGAAGAGTGGCGTGCTGGCTGAGGAGAGAAAGGTCTCCTGATAGCCGATATAGCAGCCTGCTTCAAGGAGTCTGGCGAGGCCAACGAAGTGACCGGGTACATCTATGCGTATGCGAGCCTTGTTATGGCGTTGTGCCCAGTCGATGGCGGATAGTACACAATCCGCGGCGTGCTCTGGATTATCGATGCCGAGCGGTCCTAGCCAGGCTGAATCGGGTGACCAGAAGGTGCCTGCATTCAGTCTAACATAGCCATAGCCGATGATCTTTCCACGTTTACGAAACCAGAGTGGTTGCGCTTTCTGCTCGCGTACCCAATAATGATGATCAACCTCGCGCGGACGTCCACTAATGGCCGTATCCCATTCCAGGATCTGTGGCTCTACCCCATTGGCCTCGATGATCTCTAGATCTTCTGCTAGCAGCGCTGGCGGAATTGCTCGATAGATGAACATGTTGTAGTTGGGATAGTAGGGCTGCATGCCTGAGCGGATGTAGAGCGCCTGTGCGCGAAAATCTGTAGAGCTGACTGTAAAGCGTATGCCTGTGTCGGGGAGGATCTGGCTCAGAAGGTTGCTACCCAGATGTGCCGATTGATAGTGTGGGTCGATAAAGAGGTCGGTGAGATAGCTGGTATCGCCGCGTGTGATGGTTCCTGTATAGGCGATCAGTCTGCCAGCTTGCTCTGCGACGAGCATCTTTCCACTGTGAAAGATATGTCGTTCGTCGGTTGGGACATCGCCGACGACTGGTCGTGGTGGCGGATCAGAGACGTGGGCTGTCTCGTTTTCATAATAGATCTGATAGGCATCTGCCAGGTCCCTCTCTTCTGCCGCACGAATGTTAATTGTCCTGTTGACTGCTACACTATCATTTATACCTGCCATACTATACTACCTTATTCTACTCTTTTTACCTGTGTGCGCAAAGCCTGCCATCTATTGACTATGCCATACTGCGTACAGCGTATCACTTTCGTTGAAGATCTAGCAAACAATGAAGCATCCTGGCAGGGCTCTAGCGGAAACAGCATAGTATAACATTGTTATATAAATGTTCTTTCATTGTGATAAGGAAATAAGGTTGTGTTCTTTCATTTCTCTGATCGGTGTGATACTGTATAATGGTCAGAGTAAGCAAGCATTTTCTGGTGCTGATTTAGTGGATGATGACAGTGCTGTCATATAGTTGCTCAGGTTGTGTATTGTAAGGACCGCTTGCTGCAAGGATGCTCTACCTTCCTCCTATCAACCCTCAGCTGTTTTTTACTATGGTCATATGCCTCAGAAAAGATATTTTTTTATTCTACTATTTATTTTATGTTTTGCTATTATGTTTGATGAATGAGATATTTTTTGCCTTTCTCATCATATGAACGTAGCTGAACTTTACGAGGAGTCCCTGTGAAGACGTCGATGGATGTGATTCAATTTGGTAAGTGGATTAGTGAGAGGCGGCGCAAATGTGGGTGGTCGAGTCAGCGTGCTCTGTCTGAGACGCTACGAAACGATCCATTTTTGCAGGAATGGCGTATCTCTGAAGATTTCATCGCACGTCTAGAGGCTGGTCGCCTGGCTCATCCTTTCCGTGGACAGGTGCGGCAACAAATCCTTGTTCTGGCGCAGGTGCTTTGCAAGACCCCGCGTGAAGTGCAGTCGTACCTCCATGCGGCTTCGCTTAAAGAGTTGAGTCCTGAGGAGACGGTGCTGGTACAGCGCATCCACGATTATTTAGCGCTGGAGCAGATGACGACGGTTGAGTTACTACCGGCGCGCCCGCCCTATCTGGTTGGACGTGCTACGGTCGTTGAGAACCTGTTAGCGCAGATCAGCTCGCATGGACAGGGGCTGTATGCCATTACTGGTATGCCTGGGGTTGGCAAGAGTGTACTGGCCCATGAGGTCATGCATCACGTTGCAGCAGATGAGCTACGCCGTCTCTTTCATGATGGTATCTTGACGCTCTCGTGTAAGGATCGCAAAGGTTCAAGAGGCCTGATCTCTCTCTTTGAAGAGATTATTGATATCTTCACAGACCATGATGGCAAACATAAACAGTTAAATGATACACATACGACTCGCCAGAAACAAGCGATGCAACGCTCTTCCGCCTTCGCTGAGACTGGACTCAGTATGGCTGCCAGTGTTAAGTCGTCGACCTTCCTGGAAGCAGTACAACACGATCGCAGCATGACGACTCACCCTGTTATGGTAAGCGTGGCCAGTGTTATTGATCGAGTAAGGATTGTACTGGCTCAGAAAAGTGTCTGCTTCTTGTTGGATGACCTTGATCCTCAGTTTCCTTTGCACGAAGCCGTGAGTGCACTGGTTGGCCATATCCATCCAGGTAGTTTTGAGACCACTGGCGCTCCAGCGCGCCGCTTGATCTTGACTACGAGCCGTTTTATCCCCTCTGCTGTGCGTATCGACTATCATTGCGCACTTAAGCCACTGGAGTTGGAGGATGCCTGTACTTTGTTTGAAGTGTTGACCATGCCGGATAAACACAGCAACAGGCATCCTACTCAGTCGCTGACTGTAGAGCATGGGTATAGTGAGCAGATCTGCAGGGCGCTGGGTAGCCTGCCATTGGCGATTGTACATACTGCTCATGCGCTATCTGCTGAACGCATTCCGATCTCTTTACTGACTGCTCAGATATTGAAGGAGCCGTTGAATGGTATGCTCAATGTTGGTCGCCAGGTACCGGCTATCTTTGAGGAGGCAGTAAGCTGTCTTGGACCGGAGATGCAGTCGTGCTTTGCGCTATTGGCTTTGATGGGTCCTCATCCCTTCAGTTTGGAGTCGGCGGCATCGCTCTACATGAACTCTTCTCTCTGTAACGCTGGAATAGAGTCTATTCCGAGTGGCTTACTACACCATAGCGATGTGTTGGGCACAATGCTCACAGGTATCGATAATACGGGTGTCCCTCTGGCTGCTCTCACCAGCACTGCAATCATGCTAGGACGCTTCGTGAGCCATTCTTTGTTGACGCGTCTGGAGATAGTAGATGACGATTTTGCGAATAACCCTCGTTATTGTTTGCACCCCTTGCTGTACGCTTACGCACGTCAGTGCTTGCGTGACTTGCCCTCCGAACATGTGAGCCAGGCATCTGAGACTGTTCTGTGCTATGCGGAGGTATACCTTGAGCGGCATCAAGGAAGCGTTGCCTGGTTAGAGCGCGAACAAGACTTCTTGTTAGAGATGTGGGAGATGGCCTGGACACACAAGAATTATGGACGAGTGGTGCGTTTCACTGCTCGTCTTCTTCCTGTTATTGAGCACTTCTCAGATCCAATAGTCGGTATCGAGATGCTGCGCTGTGCCGTGCAAGCGAGCCGCAAGACGGACGATGACTATCATCTCTCGTATCTCAATAGCTACCTTGGGCTGCTGTATTGTTACCAGGGGCGCTTGGAGGCGGCGCGGCAGTGCTGGCAGGATTCGTTGGCGCTGGCAGATACGTTAGGTGCACCGCCGCATTTGTGGCGTCCTTATATCTATCTGGCCCATCTTGCGTATCTACACGATGATGCTACGACGGCCTGTACGTTAGCTGATACCTTCCTGCAACGCGTCAAAGAGAGCGGTGATCTGCGTAGTCTGGCAACTGCCTATCTCAAGCGTGGTAGCTACAAATATGCGCTGGATGATATCGATCAAGCGTATGAGGATATCTGCACTGCGCTCAGTCTATTGTTTATGCTAGGAGTGCATGCTTCGCCTTCTGACCAACTTCTAGAGTTAGCTGTACGAGCAAAGTTAGCCTATGTGCTGGGTGATCAGCAAAGTGCTGCACGTTACCTGGAGTCTGCTTACGCATTGGCTGATATGAGTAGCGATCCGTATGTACGTGCTTTATTATTGCTCGAACAGGTACGCCTTGATCACAAGCAAGAGTCATCCGCTTCGACTTTTGATCATCAACTGCAATTGCCGATGCCGATCGGCTGGTAGTGGAAACAGGATATCGCATAGCAGGTTCTAGCCAGCAGGTTGCATATAATGCATACTTTATTGCAAAAAAGTTTTGCGCTTCTGCTATACTTGATAGAGGACTATCCAGAGACTATTTTATCCAAAAGGGGATGTGCGCATGGCTGATGTGCATACAGAGATACAATACCGAGATGAGTTGGCAACGGCTCTCTCTGCCCCCATTGTGCGTGTTCCGACGTTGAATGGTCAGGAGATGTACTGGCACAAGCCATGAGCTACGTACCCCTTTGGCAACGATTAAAGCCAGTATTCAGATTATAGATCCAGAGGAAGATATGGTGCCTGTCGCAATAGACATTGAACGTATCGGGCAGGTCTTGACGAATTATTTAAACAATGCGATAAAGTATTCATCGATCGATAAAATGATTGAGGTATGCCTGGATGTAGCCAGGGTAGAGAAGGGTGTTCATGTTGATCTTAAATTGGTCTCTGTCAATGGCATCGAGGTGCTGCAACAGATCAAGCAATACTGTGACCAGATTGATGGAGTTACTCAATGCGACGTGATCATTTTGAAATGGTTGCTTTAATTCATGGCCGCCCAGAAGAGGTCTATACTACTCTGGCGGATTACCGGCACGAGCATGCACATATTGTGCCAGCTAAATATCTGCGTAATCTTGTCGTCGAGTCTGGTGGAGCTGGAGCCGGGACGGTGATTCGCTATCGGGCGCGTGCCTTTGGTATTGAGCGTCCTTCCCGTGCACTTATCAGCGAGCCTGAGCCGGGACGAGTGCTTGTTGAACAGGAGACGACTTCGACGCTGAAGACAATCTTTACGGTGACTCCCACCAGTGATGCTCAACAGACGCATCTCCAGATTGCGTCTCACTGGGTGCCATCGCGTAACCCTGTGAAGATAATTGAGCAGGCGCTTTACCCATTTATCATGCGTGATTTATATGAGCGTTCTTTTAAGCTTATCGCTGACTATGTTATGCAGAAGCGAAACTCTGTGCCCTCGGCTCATCTTACAAAGCAGGCAGATTAATTTACCTGTGGCAAGGTTGGGGAGCGATGTTGATGCTTAGAGTGCTAGAAGTGCGTGATATACTTATATGTGTGTATGTGCAATCGGTTGGAGGATATTTTGGTAAATGCAAGCTATAATAGCCTGATCCGTCTATACCGTATTCTAGCAGAGGCTGCGTTGACTCATTATGATGTTGGCAGTGCCCGCCTGGCACTTCTCTCTTATCGCCGTAATACTGTCTTCCGTGTCGATGCATCGCCGCGTGTCGCGTTATCTACCATGGCTGGTCCTGAGGATGAGAGTGAATTTGAGGATGAGAGCGATCCTCTAGAGGAGATCACCAAAGCGTCTCCTTATAGTCAACATAGTCAACGTGGGACACGTTATGTGTTGCGTCTCTGTGATCTGACAGGACCCAGTGAGGAGATGATTCGTTCTGAAGCTCAATGGCTGTTGGCGTTGCGTCAGGGGAATGAGACGCATAATCCTGTTCTCCCACCCCTACCTGTCCCTGAGCCTGTCGCGGGGCGCGACGGTTCGTATGTCTTGCGTATACAGATAGAGGGAGTTGGCCTTACCTGTTATTGTCTGCTTCTCCGTTGGATGCCAGGACGTCTGATTGATTCTGGTCTCTCCCCCACGCTTTTTGAACGTGTTGGTATCGTGCAGGCGCACCTGCATCAACAGGCACAGTCTTTTTTGCCTGCCGACAACTTTGTACGCCCACACCAGGATTGGTTGCAGGCGCTTACCTCTACGATTACGCATATCTCTGAAAAGACCCGTGCGCATAGCAGACTGCTCAATGTTGCTGATCGTCACCTACTGGAGCGAGCCGCTGAGCGTGCCAGCAAGGAGATTGCAGCGCTGCCTGGTGACTCATCCCACGTTGGCTTGATACATGGTGATTTTCAGCAGGCGCATTACTTATTTGATCGTGGCAAGGTGAATGCTATCGGTTTTGATCGTTGCTGTTACGATTACTTTCTGTCGGATTCTGCTGTAACCTTACAGAAAGTTGCGAAGAGAGACGATGCGTCGTCTTTGTTCGCGGCCTACTGGCGTGGTTATGCCCACGTTCTTCCCATACCTGAGCGTGCAGCCGAAGGCATTGAGACCTTTTCTATTGCTCATATACTCCAGCGTCTTAGTACCATGGCTCAAGTACAAGATTTCGCAAAGCGAGACGAGTTTACGCGCTATCTCTCCAGCAATCGAGAGCGTTTAAGTCGCTTTATAGCAGCCAGTGTTCAATAAGTCATAATTATCCGCTTCTACCTCCCTCTCTCATTCTGTCTACTGTGGCACAGATGAATTTCCTATGTTCTTATTCTGCTGTATTTTCTTTCCAAAGCTCTTTTTGTTGAATCTACAGCTTTCTCTTATTATAACTATGTCCGGTTGCTGTGCTACAATGAAGACGACGATTCTCAATATGTACTGTTGCTGTTTAGTTATAGTCAGGATGTAAATAATGAGCGACGAAATATATGCACAGTCACTTTTTACTATTAAAGGTCAGACAGCCGTGATCACGGGTGGTAGTGGCGGTCTGGGACGTGCGATGGCTCAGGGACTGGCGCAGGCAGGCGTTAAGGTAGCGATTATTAGTCAACACGAAGAGAAGGCTCGTCGTGTGGCTGATGAAATTATTGCGCGAGGAGGCGAAGCTCTTGGTATCGGTTGCGATGTCGTAGAGCAGGATGCGCTGCTGACCGCATACGAGCACATTACTGCTGCCCTGGGTCCAGTTGATATTTTGGTGAATGGTGCTGGTGGCAATCAGGCTGGTGCGACGACCTCACCGGATCTCTCGTTTTTCGATCTAGACAATGCTGCGATCGATCGCGTTTTCGCTTTGAACTTCTCTGGTACGCTTAAGTGCTCGCAGGTCTTTGGACGTGTGATGGCCGAACGCAAGCAGGGCTGCATCGTGAATATCGCCTCGATGAACTCGCTGCGACCCCTGACACGTATTCCAGCTTATAGCGCAGCCAAGGCTGCTGTAACAAACTTTACGCAGTGGCTGGCGGTGCATATGGCGCAGGAGTATAGCCCGCAGATACGAGTCAATGCGATCGCACCAGGTTTCTTTCTGACCGACCAGAATCGCTTTTTGCTGACCGATGCGCAGAGTGGCGGCTATACAGCGCGTGGCGAGACGATCTTAGCACATACGCCGATGCAGCGACTGGGCGAGGCTGAAGATCTGGTCGGTACATTGCTCTGGCTGGTGAGCCCGGCAGCGCGCTTTGTGACGGGGATTGTGGTACCAGTCGATGGTGGCTTCTCGGCCTTTAGTGGTGTGTAATGACGTTGTCGTGTAGCCACTGGATGTGTTGCTGGTCGCTGGCGCGTACTTGTATGAGAGGCCGATGACTTGCATTGGTTTATTTCGCAAGAGATAATGATAGGAAAACATACTTTAAATACAGGGAGAGGACAGCGATGGAGAAAAAAGTAGATGTGCAGGATCAGAGCGTGATTTTTGACGATAAGTTTAAAATCCGTGAGGCCCATGTGCGCTACATGCGTTTTGATGGGCAAATGAGTAATCCTGAACGGCGGCTGGTCTTTGAGCGCGGCGACTCGGCTGCTGCGATTATTGTGAATAGTGAGCAGAAAAAGGTGCTGCTTACTAATCAATTTCGTTATCCTGCGTATAGCAAAGATGCTGATTCTGGCTGGGTGCAGGAGGTAGTTGCGGGCGTGATTGATGAGGGTGAGCAGCCGGAGGAGACGATTCGCCGTGAGATACAGGAGGAGATTGGCTATACGGTTCATGAACTGACGCCGATTGCGACCTTCTTTGTCTCGCCAGGAGGCACATCGGAGCGTGTTTTCTTATATTATGCTGAGGTCGATGAGGCTGATCGTACATCGCAGGGTGGCGGGCTGATCTCTGAAAATGAGGATATTCAGCTGGTTGCGCTATCTTTTGATGAGCTCTGGCAACAGTTACGCGCAGGAACATTGGTTGATGCCAAGACGCTGATTGCTGCTCAGTGGCTCCTGCTACGTATACAACAGGGTGAGAAACGTTTCTCGTAGAGCGAAGTTCCCTACGAGAAACGCTATTCTGGTTCTTATGTCTCGTCGTTTTCTCTAAATGGTTAAGTGGTAGTACAAGGGCAAGGGATGTCAGGCCATCAACATATGTTCGCGGTTCGGGCCGATACCGACGCTATGGATACGTACGTTCACCAGCTCGCTCAGGCGATCAAGATAGGTGCGTGCGTTCTTTGGCAGGTCTGCTAATGTGCGAGCATTGTTCGTAGATTGTTGCCAGCCGGGCAGTACTTCGTAGATCGGTTCACATTGTTCGTGGGTGGTGGCATCTGGCAGGTAGTCGATCAGTTCGCCTTTATAACGATATCCTGTGCAGATAGGGATCTCGGCGAGCGTGTCCAGAACATCCAGTTTGGTGATGTTGATGTCGGTACAGCCATTGATCTCGGTGACGTAGCGTGTGACGACGGTATCGAACCAACCGATGCGGCGCGGTCGCCCCGTGGTTGCACCGAACTCACCACCGAGCTGGCGGAGATGATCGCCCATCGCGTCGTGTAGCTCTGTAGGCATCGGACCTGTGCCCACCTGGCTGCTATAGGCTTTGGCGACACCGATGATACGATCGATGGCGCGTGGCGGGATGCCGGCACCTGCTGCTGCACCTGCCGCAGTAGGCGAGGAGCTGGTCACGAATGGATAGGAACCCCAATCAATATCTTTCATCGCGCTCAACTGGCCCTCGAGCAGAATATTGTAATCTTCCGCAAGCGCTTTGTGCACCAGCGGAACAGTATCGATGATGCGTGGTCGCAGCAGTTCTCCCCAGGCGAGTGCGTTATCGATGAGTTCTTCAACGTCGAATGGCTGCTGTCCATAAATATGTGTCAACACTGCATTATGTTTTTTTACCACAGCAGTCAGTTTCACACGCAGCACATCTGGTTGCAATAGATCCTGGAAGCGGATACCAATGCGGGCATATTTGTCGGTATAGGCTGGTCCAATACCACGGTTGGTCGTGCCAACACGAAAAGCGCCACGGGCATCATCTTCTACACGATCCAGCAGGATATGATAAGGCATAACGACATGCGCACGATCAGAAATCAGAAGTTTGTCAGTTGCGACTCCCTTGCTGGCGATGGTTGCCAGTTCATCTACTAACGCCTGTGGCTCTACGACTGTGCCTGTACCCATGACACAGAGGCAGCCTGCATTAAAGATGCCGCAAGGAACCAGGTGTAGTTTAAATTCGCCAAACTCATTCACCACTGTATGGCCGGCGTTCCCTCCGCCCTGGAAGCGCATGCAAAGATCGGCATCTTTGCTCAAAATATCTACAAGCTTCCCTTTTCCCTCATCTCCCCACTGTGTTCCCACAACTACTGTTACTGATCCAGCCATAGTGGCTATACCTCTTCTTTCATGCTGTCTCAACGCTATCTATCGAATGTTATCACGGTTCGGCGTGTTATCTGTCGTATTCACTGTCTCATGCTGCTGTTTGTTGTATGATTGTGCGGTCGTGATGGCTAATAGGTGTTCCGCATCCTGCTCTGGTAAGAGACCACGACGTAGATGGACCATATGTGGACCGAAAGATCTTTCCAACTCGTCTGGCAGGTGTTCATAGATCGCAGCTAAATAAGCTTCATCACGAATAAGCTTCTCGACTGTGCGCACCAGAGTGCGGTTCTGCGTGAGCACTCCTGTCTCTGGTGTATCGAGTGAAGCCAGGAGCACCTCCTGGTAGTCGATGGTGAGTGCGATGGTGTGACCGCCTACAGCCTGCTCAGGCTCTTCGTGTTGATAGACAATGGCGTAATCGGCATCCGCCTCTCCAAACAGGTTGACGATCACTGTACAGCCGCGCTCGTGAGCTGCTCGTAGTGGATCTGCGAAGCGTGCCAGATCTTCGGCCCAGAGGATTGCTGCTACGCGATGCCGTGCAGCATTAATCAGCTCTTTTACTCTGGTTTCGATACCATCACGTTCGTTAATCTCCCAGAAGTGACCAGCGCTATCCGGTTTCTCTATCTCGCTTAATTGCTGCTTGAGTATCTGGCAGCGCTGTTCCGTCTCTTCCTGGATACGTTTTAGCAAGCGTTCGGGCGAGAGTGGTGCATAGCGGGCGGGCTCGGTGCTCACTACCGTCACACGTTCCTTCGAGGTCAAGGTCTCCAGTGCCTGGTAGACATTCGCACGGGGAAGTCCTGTTCCTTTACTAATCTCGTAGCCCGTGGCTAACTGATTCTGTAACAAAAATATGTAGACCTGTGCCTCAGCGCCGGTAAAGCCCAGGTGCTTCATCTCTTCAATGGTTGTCAGGCTCACCATTGTTCATCCTTTCGCTCGGTGGTAGTAGCAAACACTACTACTATAATGAATAACCTGTGGTTTGTCAAGGGGTGTCAGGGAGGATCGCGTCAAAGTTGCTAGAGCGAGTAATGTATACTATATATCTGAATACCTGAGTATTGAGGAGCCAGTTAGAAATGTCAGAGAATACTGTTATAGATAAAACCCCAGAGCCCATTACGCGACAGAGCATCATACAAGACCTGCTGCGGCTTGGTGTCAGGCCAGGAATGACAATTATCGTCCACTCATCACTGAGTGCGTTGGGTTGGGTCTGTGGAGGTGCTCCAACGGTGGTCAGTGCCTTGATGGATGTTGTTACAGAGGATGGAACAGTTGTGATGCCTACGCAAACCAGTAACTATTCTGATCCTGCGAATTGGTCGCGTCCGCCTGTACCGCAGCCCTGGTGGGAGATTATTTATGAGGCGATGCCGGCCTTTGATCCTTTGATCACTCCATCCTTTAAAATGGGCGTAATTGCTGAGAATTTTCGTACGACACCGGGTGTGGTCCGTAGTAATCATCCGCAGGTCTCTTTTGCTGCCTGGGGCAAGCATGCGCAACAGATTGTCGCAGATCACTCGTTGACATATGGTCTGGGTGAGCAGTCACCACTGGCGCGCATCTATGATCTGGCTGGCTGGGTACTGCTACTCGGGGTTGGTTATGATAACGACACCTCTTTCCATCTGGCAGAGTATCGCAGTCCAGGTGCTAAAGAAGTGATGTTGGGAGCACCGATCATTGAAGATGGAAAGCGTATCTGGAAGCGTTTTGCAGATATCGATATCGATTCCGATCTCTTTCCGCAGATAGGCGCGCTCTTTGAGGAGCAAGGACATGTCACCATCAATCGTGTCGGCATCGCCGAGTGCCGTCTCTTCTCACAGCCTGCCTCGGTTGATTTTGCAGTTGATTGGTATGTCCGGGCTCGTAGAGGACTCTGAAGCGTTAACTGTTTATATGCTTAGATATTGGCTGCCCGGTAACAACGAGATGCTGTTGCGCACAGTGGTTGCAGTATGTATAGAGCACTGAACTGGATGTGCTATGTTTGAGTACACAGGCGTGCTGGCTGCAGACGGTATGACCACAGTCTACACATTTCTGAGCGTTCCACCATTTTAGGGGTTCGCGACAAACTGCGCACATAAGTTGGGCTGTAGACTCTGTCTGTAACTGCTTCATTGCCTTTGCTCCTTCAATGTCTGGCTTGTTGCTGCAATCTCTATCTATAGAAAACCGGGTCTTTTTCTTTAATATTAGGGTCTGCTAAATCCTGACTTGTATACTCTGATATTAGCATAAAATTTTGTCGTCTGCAACATCGATAAAATTTGCATGTATGCAGGTAAAAATGTTGTGATGGTGAATAGTGATAAAAAAGATAAAGTATCAGCGGGGAGACATTTTTGACTCTGATGCGCAAGTTATAGTCAATCCTGTCAATTGTAGGGGCGTGATGGGAATCAGAATGAGATAGGGAGTAGCTTCTTGCTGCTCCCTATGCTTGCTACTTTTGTCGTAGATGGATGAACAATGCTCAATGAAGATTCCTGCCAATGTACTGCTGATCCAAAGACCTGAGTGAGTAGCACGAGTGACGTCTATCGTGTTAGTATTCAGCATAAGATCCTGGTGCAAGCGGTAACTGCTGCTAATCGTTGTCGCTGTCACATTCACAGTAGGTGAAGGTCTGGCTACAGTTGGGGCAGTAGTATTGGAGGTTACCGAAGCTATCGGTTTCGGGGATTGCCTCTTCAAGATCGGTTAGCAAGATACCTTCCTCTTGATCGTTGGGACATGTTTGAAACTTGATGCGCTCTAAATTCATCTAGATTCTCCCCTGTGTCACTTGGCCTCACCAGATCGCTGCTCACGTGATGTGAGGCTATAAAACCAATGTGTTGAGCCAATCCGTGTTTCGGCTCTTGTCGCTTCCACCAGTGACTTTATAATGCTTTTTTGTAATCCTCAATTTTTGGCAATAGGTATCCATGAAGTACTATATATGAGCTATTTTCTGATGGCCTCTTTATGAGAAGCGTACGTACCTGAGCAGAAATTTTGCGGCATGTAGTACAAAATGGTAGGTATCACGAAGAGCAAAGTGCTAGTAAAAATGTGACTATGTGTCATCGTTATTCGTAAGTAATAGTGAGGGTAGAAAAATGGATACCTATCCTGTCGTTTTGAGGCTATGCCCTGAAAGCAGTCCATGATTTTTTAGGCCGGGATGAACCGGTACGGAAAAAGGGAAGCATCAATGTGTCGATATAAAAGGATGTATATCGCGCACCAGAAATAGTAATCAAGGTTGTGCTATTGAGCAAGGAAGGTCCCTGGTGTTGCCTTATCCAGCAATAAGTAAGGGACAAAATGAATCTATTCGGATTCTGGAAGCGTCAGGCGGGAGCACCCGCCGAAGTAATTCAAGCGGCATGTGATTTTTATGGTCTGTCCCCAGAACGTATTCCCTCGGTAAAAACGGAGCGCTTAAGTGCTTTGTCGAAGGATGTCTGGGTTGTCCGGTTAAATGATACTGCCAGTGCTGTCGTTGCTTATACCCCATCAGAAAAGGAACATGCGGTTGCTGCTCCCTGGTATGGTGAGTGATTGGCCTTAACAGTGCTTTGAATGGAAGTCTGGGCATCGGGTCACTCCCGATGTACCGGGCTTTTTTTACATTTCACATCTGCCAGCGTCATGCGTCTACTCAATAGAGTAGGAGGCAAAAAGATTCTGCGTGTCTTCATAGAGTGAGAAGGCTTGCAGAAAGCTGCTTGCAGGAGCGGGCAAGCAGAGAAAAGAGGCCAATGATGGAACTGCAAACATTAAAGCATTGTATCTGCTCACGTGACCATGGGCTAGCTGTGCTGCTTGTTGATATCGAGTCTGAACTGGTCCCTCGTCGTAATGCGCAGGGAAATCTGCTGTACTACTGCTTGCGGGGGCAACATGTTTTCTCGCTACCTCTCGTTGCTGCTGACGAGCAAGCAAGTGAGAGTAACCAGCAGGATGGTAGTGAGGATAGCGAGCGTCTGACTATATGCTCGCTGGAGAAGGGTAGCCCTAGCCTGGTGTGAGGAGCCTGGCCATGCAAGCTGCTAGCAAAAGTATAATTCACAAGCCCTGTGGTTCGCGTCAGCTTGCATGGCACATGGTCAACCCTCGTCTGGGCCTTCGGGTTACTACTCACTACGAGAGAAAGGGAGTGTTCGATGATCCTGTTCCAATGATATTAGCAGTAACCCAGGGAGTGCCAGGTGTGTAGACCGACAATCCCATCAACCTGTAGACCTTTTGCGCTTTGATAATCTTCGACTGCTGACTTTGTTAATGGCCCAAAGTCACTATCCACCGCGAGAGGGGGTGAAAAATTGTACGGAGAGTTAGAGAAATCATGAGCGTTATAATGGCTATTGAGAGAGCTTTGCAACGTCTTGACTAACGATCCAGTAGAACCTGATTCAATAGTTGCGGGGCATGTGCGCGGTGGTGGCACTGGAGTAGGAGTAGGCGTAGGAGTAGGCGTAGGCGCAGGCGCAGGATTAGGGTTAGGAGTAGGAGTAGGCGCAGGATTAGGATTAGGATTAGGATTAGGATTAGCCGGTGCCGCCGTAGATTGGCCTATGGGAACTGTTGGGGGTAGCGTGGGATGACGCGTTGGAGTTGCCTTGACAGTGTGCTTAACTGTGGGATGACGCGTTGGAGTTGCCTTGACTGTAAGCGTAACTGTGGGTGAAAGTGTTCCCTTGTCAACAATTTTACTTCCATTATTGGATGGATTGTTGTGTGTTGTAGAGACACTACTTCCACGCTCAATAGCATATACAAGCGTACTAGCTATCAGCAGCAATGCTACTGCAATCATCACCGCTGCTCCAATCCGCTTTTCCCATCCATATTGAGTAGGTGCAGCCATGATTACAGGCTGAATGGTAGAGGAATCCTCAGCAATCGTATCCGAGATAAGCTGGGATGATGATACCGCTTCGTCTGGCTCAGTCGTCTCATCTGGCTGAGACGTGCGTCCTTGCGCGGAGGCTGTGGCCGGGGCAATCTCTTCCTCCGCAGTTTGTATTTGTGTCAACTGTATGTTGTGAGAAGGGAGCACCGCGATGTGTTCAGGCCGACTCGCCGCTTCTAAGGCCGTCGCAAACGCCCGCACACTTGCAAAGCGTTGGCTGGGATCCTTGGCAAGCGCTGTCAGCACAACCTGCTCTACCTCTGGTGAGAGATCGGGGACATATTGACGCAGTGGCGCAGGTGCAGCTGACTGATGTTGCGCCCACATCTCAATGACCGATCCCTGAAAAGGTCGCGTCCCACACAACCACTCATAGACAATGATCCCCAAGGCATATTGATCACTCGCCAATTGTGGTTTCCCTTGCAATTGTTCTGGCGCGACATAGGCGACGGTTCCGGCAACGACTCCGGCTAAACTCTGCGAATAGGTCGTCTGAGCCATCAAGGCGACCCCAAAATCACTGAGGAACAGGCCATTGCGCTGGCCGATGAGCACATTACTCGGCTTGAGATCACGATGAATTAAGTTTTGATCGTGAGCATATTGCAAGCCATCCGCAATCTGGTTGACATAATCCACGACTGCTGAGAGCGGTACTTGCGTTTCAGAAGGATGACGTTGCCGCAGGGTTCCATGGGGAGCATACTCCATAATCAGAAACGGGATACCTTCTTCGATACCAAAGTCGAGTATACGGATAATATGGGGATGTGAAAGACGCGTTAAAGTACGCGCTTCGTTGAGGAAGTGTTCATGATACTCATCGATCAGGCGTGCATATAAAATTTTGATAGCAGCAGAGCTCCCCAGGTGAATATGTTCACCCAGATACACATCCGCAAAGCCTCCCTGTCC
Source organism: Ktedonobacteria bacterium brp13 (assembly GCA_015099395.1). Classification (GTDB taxonomy): domain Bacteria; phylum Chloroflexota; class Ktedonobacteria; order Ktedonobacterales; family Ktedonobacteraceae; genus Dictyobacter. Next base: position 980,734 of record AP024096.1, read on the forward strand.
GATTAAACGAAGCAGACGGTAAGGCCCAAATTGCTGCCCAACATAGTCTGTCATATCCTAAAACTCTTTTCTTCTCACTGTACTTCGGTATTTGTTATCTGTACCTGCATTGCTGGTGCTCCACGGTGCACCATGTAACCGCGTCCAGCAAGCAACTTATCAGATGCACTCTGTTTATGAAGCACCTGCCGCCCTTCAACTGGATCACCGCGCATAATTAAGCCAGGGCCTTCCATATTTTTGATACCACGATAGATGGGATCATAGTTAGCGCGACCTATTTCTACGATGCGGCGTGCCAGAATCAAGTGAAAACCAACCTCTTTTGCTGGCTGTAGCAATGCCTCAAGAGGATTGAGTGGATTTCCTGATTGCGGAGTTTGCGTGGCAACCATGTCGTAGTCGTCAACGAAGAGATAATAGTGTGTTCCATTCCACGTTCTATTGCTCGTTAATGTTTCTTCTGAAGGTGAGGAGTTTTTCGCTAGACGTCGCTCAAACTCTTGATTGAGCATCTGAACACACTCTTTGATCTTGTCCAGTGTAGAGATATAAGCAAGCATGTGATTACCACCTGCTATACTGAGCAATGACTTACGATAATCAATAATGATAATCTGCGCTTGCTCCGGTGTATAGTAGCGTTGAATTCCGGTAATCCATGTCCGTAGCAGCGTTGTTTTCCCACACTCTTTATCACCAAGGATTAAGAAATGCGCATCATCGTGCACCATATCGACAAAGATCGGACTGATATTGGCCTCTTCTAAACCAAGCGGTATACCTTGTGATTGCGCAGTTACCGCAACGGGCATATCTGCCCAGCGAACCTCCTGCGGCAACACACGTATTTTGGGAGCACCTGGCCCCTTCCAGCTCGTATGAACTTTTTGTATAAACGTCTCCAGTATCTTCTGCAGCGCAAATGACGAGGTATCAGCAGAACCGTGATCTCCTACAATAGGCAACGCCGTCTGGAATTGCAACTTTTCTGGGAGCAAGCCGCGCCCAGGCGTTTCCATTGGTATCATTGCGGCAACTTTGCGATCAAACTCCGAATCATTGGCATCGTTTAAACGCAACTCCAGGCGCGTTCCAATGTTGCTACGCAATCTTGCACGGATATCTGTCCACTGGTTGGCCGTTAAAATAACATGTACGCCATAGGTCAAGCCACTGGCAATGAGCGACGTAACTTGAGCAACACTCTCGGGATCATTTGTCTCGCCCTCGCTCTGGAACTGACCGAAATTGTCGATGAACAGAAATACGTCCCCATAAAGTTCATGCGCAAGTTGCCCTCGTTGCCTTAAATGTCGATAGCTCGCCATACCATCGATTTCGTATTGTGCAAACAACGCTTCACGCTCAGCGACAATACTTTGCATGCGCCGCAATACACGTTGCTGCTTATCCCTGTCAGCTCTACTACAGATAGCACCCACATGAGGAGCATGCTCAAATATACGCAGCAAACCGCCACCAAAATCAATGCCATAGATCTGCACTTCTTGCGGTGTGTGTGTCACGATCAATGAGGTCATCAATGTACGAAGCAGGGTGCTTTTTCCCGATTGAGGTGCTCCTACAACGACTAGATGACCACCCAGGCCGGAGAAATCAAGTAGCAATGGATCTTGCACCTGCTCAGCGGGTCGATCAATCATACCGATAGGAACACAGAGTGGTCCAAAGGGGGCGCGTGAGGGAAACGAGGAGCCATCTAAATTTCCCTGGCCATAACGCAGCAATACATCAGCAAGCAGTATTCGCTCACTCAAAGGTGCTTGCCAGACAGCGTGAACACGCCAACCATTAGCTGGTGATGGAGCCTGGCTGATGTTCTCAATCACCATCTGCAGCTCCGTACGTGATGCTGTAATCGTTTGCGTTGTCTGTTGTGCCTTGAGTAAAGGAGAAAGCAACTGGCCTGTATCTGTAAATGTACGAAAGAGCGTGATGGGATCGACATTCCGCTGGCTGATCGGTACATAGGGTAATGAAATAAGGGCAGTCTTAAAACTGGTATAGATATCCTCATCTACTTTAAAATAGCCACTGCCTGGAGATGGAGGCAAGAAGTAGGCATCATGGGTTCCAATGACTGCACTACTCTCTTCCGCTTTGAATGTACGCAAGGCAATACGGTAACGCAAGTGACCTTCGAGTGTCCTGATACGTCCCTCATCTACACGTTGCGTTGCTAGCATCATGTGCATTCCCAGGCTACGTCCAACCTGACCAAGCTTGGTGAAAAGCGCCAGAAAATCTTCGTAGTTTGCGATCAATTGAGCGAACTCATCAACGATAATAATCAAGTATGGCATTGGCTCCATACGAGGATCGTTACGCCATTTCTTTTGGTACAGCGTGATGTTTGGCAGATTACCGGCCTGACTAAGCAGATTTTGGCGACGCTGTTGCTCACCTTGTAGTGAGGCATACATACGGCTAATCAAGAGAGGATCGTTTTCCAGGTTGGTGATGATCCCTGAGACATGTGGTAGATCAGTAAATTCAGCAAAAGCGGCACCAGCCTTGAAGTCTACCAGCACAAAATTGACCGTATAAGGATCATGAGTCAGCGCAAGGCTGGTTACAACCGTACGGAGTAACTCACTTTTGCCTGATCCAGTTGCGCCGATCACCAGGCCGTGAGGTCCAAAACCGCCAGCTGCCATTTCTTTGAAATCAAGAAAGAGTGGTCCATTTTTCTGCAATCCAATGGGAACGCGTAAAAGTTGTTGCTCATTACGTTTGCGCCAGAGATCAGTCACATGGAGCGTTTCGATGGCTTGAATGTTATGTGTCTGTAAGAGACCGATATTTTGCGAGAAGTCAAGATTAGCCTCTCCATCAACGAGATGAAGCGGTGCCAGGCCGCGAGCAATCTGTACACATTGGTTCACTTCAATTGTATCAGGGGTGATGAACTCAATATTTTTGCCACCAAGTAATGTTTCCTGATAGGAAAGATATACATCATGAAAAGTGGTAGTAATCGAAAGACGACCTTGTAGTATTGGTGGTTCCTGCTCTTTCGTATTCACGAGGCTGATTACAGTGATGCCAAGCTGGACAGCATCGCGCAAGATTTGCTCAAGTTCAGGCACATGCGCTAGAAGACCAGCAGGCGTAAAGTTGTCGAAGATGAAGATGAGATGTTTGAACTTCATCGGCTGATCGTGTGTGTCGTGCTTTTTTTCCTTGAGCAGTTTGTAACGCAACTCTAGTTCTGGCTTGATTTGCGTTTCAAAAAGATCCCGTAAATGATCGATGGTATCGGCTAACAGACACAAAGGATCTGCATCAGTTGGACGCTCCAAATTGACCTGCCGTAAACGGTGCGTATGGGGAAGCCACTTTAGCCAACTCCACTCGTGGGCAGCAGAAGGAGGAAAATAAGCCAGGATACCCACTTCGTCAGGCGCATGGAATGCGGCAAGTTGGCTTACTATGCCTCGTACCAGAGGATGCACCGCTGGGTTTGGACCTACCACTGAAAGCGATCCCAATGCTCTTAAAGAGATGACCAGGGGCTGACCATCAAGGTGGCTGTTACGATTTACCAGGTCTCGCACTTCTTGCAGCAGCGAAGGGTCTGCGTTCGTCTTATAGTCTTCTTTGAAACTCAGTGAACAACAGAGGGCAATCGGTGCTACTCCGATACGTACAGAGAGAAAATCCTCATCAGCCGGGCGGCGTTCCCATAGTGTCTGCCGTTGTTCTACAATCATTGGTAACGTTGACAGTTCGGGGTACAGATGCGCATTGTGTTGTATCTGGAGTTTGCCAAGTTCGGTGAGCCGTCGCTGGATGCCGTCAAGGTAGCCTCGGTACGACTCATTGTTAGCCTTTTGCTGAGTTTTCTGCGTCCTTTGTTGGAAATACATTGAAAGAAACATGATACCAATAGACAATGGCATGATGCAAATCTCAGCGATGATGATGAGTGGATTAGGTGAACCTTTTTCAACGCCCAGGTATGATATCATCGAGATGATCATAATTAACATACCTGAGATAGGATAGAGAAATTGTGCAATTGAAGCTAATTTACCGCCCTGATTTTGGAGTATTTGCGGAGGCGCTTCAATTTGTATTTGCTCATTGGGCAAGGGTAAGGGATAATTTCTGACGGGTCGATAGAACGTTGTTTTTGCCATTAGGAACTCTCTACTCTGCATTAGTCATTATCAATATTGACTGGTCGATTTCACAATAGCCTTTACCGAATATTCCATCTCACCCCGATATTTCCAGTGTGCTCTCCAGGCTCGATGTTCACGGGTCGAAATGTTTGCTGTGGTTCTGGAGTTTGTCGTTGTTGTACTGGTGAGGACGTATCTTGCAAGAGCAAAATACTACCATCTACCACTCCAGCATCAAGCAGCGAAGCAATCGCTGGTAACGTCGTATTTGAATGAGCAATGGAGAGTGTCCATTGCGCTCTTCCTCGTTGTGAAATGCGCGTATGCTTAAAATCACAAATTTCGAGCACCATCGGAATGAGTTTACCGACAGGAACCTCTGCGGGTATCTGAAGGTCGAAGCTATTTTCAAATCCAACAATGGTCACAAGTAATGTTTGCATCGTTTTGTTCTTCAACTTGATCTATAGAAATTGATACAAAAATAGAGAGTATAGACCGAAGGAGCCTGAAAAAACAGGCTCCCATATTATAAGGCAGCGTAAACTATGTTTGGAAAAGCTTAAAATCTGAAGGCACGCTGAATCTGACCATCTAAATCGTCATAACCCAGGCCAGCATTGTGGACTTTAGTTGCAATCGTTTCAAGCACTTGTTTGATATCGTTAACGTCTTTACTCCACTCACTCATCAAATCGACAAACTGAGATGCCGCAGGGCCTGTCCATAGTGATTGAAGTTCATCGATAGTTCCACTGACAGTAGTTAACAGATCACCCAACTCAACTGACTGTTGAGAAAACTTTGATGCGCCAGTCTGTATTCCTACTGTATTCGCTCGAATATCGGGCATAGTAAACTCCTCTCATACAACAAAGATTGTTCAGATCAATTTACCTAAATTTTAGAATAAAGGTTGAAATTAAATCTGAGCAGCCTAAGACTCCTAGATTAGAAGTATACCAGTATAAATTCGCTAAAACAAGATAATTACCTATTTTTGCTAATCACTTTTATTGAAGGTCTTTACTGAAAGGTGCTTTGATCAAGACCATCCAATTTGAAATTCTGCTTCTCTCATAGTTATTCCCCTTTCTCATTCCATTGCTGCTACTACCCGGTTTATTGACCTGTTGAAGGCGGAGAGATCGTTGGAATGGTGACAGCTCCTTTGTTTTTGACCGCGTCGGTATCCATTACAAAAGTCATTGCTCACTCTTCTCATTCATTCAAAAGAAATACACCTCGGAAACCTTCTTAATGCATTTCCTCCAGGGTCACCTGGCTCCAGGAAAAGTGTACTGTGTAAAGAAAAGCATTATCTATATGCTTTAATGTATTTTACCATATTTACCCACGAGAGTGGCGTTTCTGAATGCATATGGATATTAGGGGTTTGGGTTATCTGAACTCCACACCTTGGCATACTTGAAGGAAACCTGTGTTGTAAAATCTTCGTTTGGCCCGCTGGCGACGACACCGATACTCCCCGGTGACTGATCATGGTTGTCCTGTAGAGAGGCAACATGTTGCAGGTTCACATAAAAGTCCAACGTCTGGTTATTGGCATTGATGCTTATAAGATTAGTCTGGTTCAGCCCTTGTTTAATGGCGGGACTAAAACCGCCCGCTAGCTGGTAATCCAAATTATTGTTATCGTTGCGCTCTATGACGTAGTTCCCATTCACGGTAATTTCGAACTTGAAATACGCATGTTGTGCGATATTGGCACGAAAGGTGAGCCCGCCCGCCTGCCCTTGCGCTATAGTCATTTGTATCTGATAGGTCAGATTCTTATAGCTGGTCTTCGTTGCCAAACAGCTACCAGGACCATTTGAAATGAGTATATAGGACTGGTTCGCAAAATGGCAGCTCATAGACTGCCCATTATTGAGGTTATCCCAACCATAATCATTGGCAGCGGAACTGCCATCGAGAACATCATTGACGACCAAATTATTAGATCTTCCATAAGGATTTTGTTGCGATTGTGTCGCCGAAAGAATCTGTGTGTTAAGTTGATTGGTAAATGCAGAAGGGACGACAGAAGGTGTTGCCTGTAGTGGTGTCGTCATGGCGGTTGTATTTGCTGCTCTACCCCAGATGAGAACTCCAATCGCAAAGATTAAGGTGAGGACCTGGATAGCAGAGAAAATAATTATCCAGAGAGGCGGAATTTGATACTTTTGCCGGAGTGGCGCTGGCCGATCTATCTGCGTTTGCTTGTGTCTGCTGGCCAGAAATTTCCCTTTCTGCTCTTGAGGACGCGTAGGTTGAGCGGTTTTCCCGACAGGCAGTGGAGCTTGTTGTTTATCCAGATCGGCATATACCTGCTCTTTCTTTTCTAATGAATGGTCTGTGATGGACGGCTCGACAGTGTTCTGCGTAGACCTGGACACCATAGATGCCACATTGTCGAGTGAGCCAGCGGTGGCCTTTGGGGCCCCTTCACTTAATGATCTACGTAGTTCAGGTGGGGCAATGAAGGTCTCTTCTGGATCTTTCTCAAGTGTAAACAAGTTAAGGTCCAGTAATAGCTTATCTCGCGCTCTCAAGTAATCCTGAGTGGCGTCAAATGTCCGAAGCTTAGCGAGAGTACGAGGCTCTTTATCTAGTGAAGAGGATGTTACAATGAAGCGCAATACTTCCTTTATGCGCCCTTGAGAGGCCAGGGTCAACGCAAGGTTGATGGTAGATTGTACACGTGAAGATTGGATGGCTTCGGAATTCTGCACCAGGACGATGTATTGGCACTGAGGCAATTCTTTATAGAGGAATTGCATAAAGTTTTCGTCGGAAATGCTTTCACTGGCGGTTATAACCTCTACTTTGGCAGTTTGTAGATCCAGGATAAGTTGTGCTGCCATATCTCTCTCACGCCGAGATGATTTTGCCGTTGCATAGCTAACGAAGATACGAGTTGATGCCATATGTTCTCCTCAAGATAGGTATAGTATATTTTATGATTTAAAGGCAAGAATATAGTGATACATACAGCTTCGAATATGATTATCGAAAAGGTAAGTGGACGACTCCTTGGGTTAAGATCAAAGGCTTCTCAGGGGATTGGCGCTTCCTAGAAGGCTCTTCAGAAGCCAAAGGGCGTTTTTGGTAACATTTACAGGAGTGCCATCGTTCCTCTACGGCAATAATCTCTTGCTCGCCTGTACTATTACTGATACAATAAAGTTCAAAAACTGTTAAGGCATTTCTTGCCTACTCTAGTATACATTCCTGTGTCCAAAAAAACAGCCATTTTTTGCTATTTCTAGGATTTTGATGAAGAGGAGTGCGTTGAGAATTTATGGAACAGTATTTACAGCCAGCAACAAGGCTTACACCTGCCCTGGTAATATATCTCATAGATGCAAGTGCATCTATGAATGATCCTTGTGGACCCAGGTTAACGACAAGCAAAATAGACCTGGTCAATGCAACATTACGCGAAGGTATCAAAGCGATGGTTTTGCGCTCAATGAGAGATAACAAGGTACAGCCACGCTATCATATTGCCATATTTGCCTATAGCACTACTGTTCTTGATATTCTGCAAGGTATCCGCACCCTCCCAGAGTTAATGCGTGTTGGGGGGCCACCAGAACTACTAGCAGGTGGCGAGGATACCGATACGGCTGCAGGCTTTAGTGCGGTAGAGGATCTTCTGCAAGAACGCCTGGAGACCTATGCTGGTAGCCCTGCTCCACTCGTTTGTCATCTTACGGACGCATTGCGCACTACTCAAGATCCAGCGCCTATCGTGCAGCGCATTCAGAAAATGCGCGTTGATGATGGGCCCGTGTTGGTAGAGAATGTGCTTATGACTACAAAATTGTTGCGCAAACCGGTGGCGAATTGGCAACAATGGGAAGGTGTGCATAGAGCAAAGGATATTGCTGATAACTATGCCAAGCTCTTATTCTCTCTCTCGTCATCGTTACCTGAAACCTACCGCCAAAACATCAATAGATCTGCTGGCTACCAGCTTCAGAAGGGGGCAGCACTTTTTTTCCCCGGCACACAAGCTGAACTGATGCGATTAGCTATCGCCGCTTCCTCTGCGACGCAGCTGTAAGTTTGGAAGAGGAGTATATACTGTGCTGTATGCTAACCATACGAATGATTTTTCAGTGATCGAAACCGCACTCCGCACCGACACCTGCGTACGCACCACATTCGAGCCTCTGTTATCTATTCGTTGCCTTTCAACACGCTGCCTTGAATCTCAATTGGAAGGATTGCCCAATCAGGACTTCGTGAGGCTTGTGATTTCATGGCGCACGGCATCACTCTGTTTTTGCGTTTGCGATGGCGTTGGTAGCTCTTATCAGGGGCAATTTGCCGCACGCTACTTTGCCCGCCGCCTGGTCAAGTGGCTACAGATATTGCCGCAAATCCCGCAAGATCCTCTTATTTTGCTTCCTTCGCTAAGTTCGAGCTTCTCTCTATGGGCCGAGAGTGCACAGCGTACGCTCTCTCATTTGAGACTTCCTGCCGGGCTATCTCCCTGGGAATGTGAGATCATCAATGAGCAGCGCGATCTCTATGGCAGCGGAACTGTGTTTCTCGGTGGCCGCATCGATTATGCTGCCACAACTACTACGCCACAATACATGCCGGCGCTCTTTTGCTGGATGGGAAACGTTACTGGTTATTCCTTCAGCGGGCCGAATCAGTATCGAGAGCTAGGGGATCACGGCGAAGACACAAATCGCTGGTCAACAAAACAAGGCGGGCAAGGGAAGACAACTATTTGTACGAGCACACTGCATCGGCCTGATCCATTGATTATCCACACTGATGGACTTGACGCGATTGGACCAGATCTGGTCTATCTGGACGACGAAGAGCTAAAAGAACGCATGCAGTTCTTATTGCAACAGCCCCGCAACGATGATATGACTCTGCTTAAATTATGCTGGAATGATCTAAATGATCTATTAGCACACTAGATAGAGAAGATAGGCGACCATGGACGTATTTTGCCCAGATATGCAAACAAAACTTGTCATTGAAAAAAATATATATCATTTCTTACCACACCCTGTAATCTCAGATGAAGTGAATAAAATTGTACGCATGCATACAACGACGTATCAGCTACAAAAAGAAGCAGACAAAACCCTCTGGGCTTTAAAAGTTCCGAACCCTGGGGCGGTTGATCCATCCATTGAGCAAGCGGTATCCAGGCAAAATTCCTTTGGACATCTTCCTGGCTTGTTGGTTGCGAATCGCGTTTGTCTGTTGAAAACAGTATTTCCAGCGTTGATCGCAACACATCCAGGCCTGGAATATGCCATTCTGATGCCCTGGTTGTCAGGCAGAACGTGGGCAGGCTTTATGGATGACGGAGAGATCTCCTCGCAGTATTCCCTGGAACAGGCAAAAGAATTAGCCCTCACAATGGCATATGCTTTATGGAATCTGGAGACAAATGGTCTGGCTCACACCGATATCGCTGGAGATAATGTAATAGTTTTGGGCTACAAGCATGTCGAATTGATCGATCTTGAGGGCTTGTATGTGAAAGGGATGCCACCAGTAGCACAACCGAGCAAAGGCTGGAATGGATATCAACATCCACGTCTTGACGTGCAGGGCCAAAGCTGTCTTCAAGGAGACCGTTTTGCCGGTGCGATGTTGCTCGTGGAAATGTTGACCTGGTGGAATCCACTAATCCGTGCATTGACTGATGGAGAGTCTCTTTTCCAATTCAAACATCCAAGGGCACGCGAAGAGATGACGCAGCGCTTAAGGGCAGTGCGCCAGACTCTGCGAGGTATGTATCCAGTCCTGCACGAGCTTTTTGAACAAGCCTGGTATTCATCCAATCTGGCCCGTTGTCCAGATTTTGGCTCCTGGGTAATGTGCCTCCTTCGGTTACGCTGGGATGGTTAAATCGGGAGAAGGTCAGCCCTGGCCTGGTGTGAGGAGCCTGGCATTCAAGCTGGTAACAAACGTATGGTATACTAGCATGTAGATCTAGCAGATACAAAATATGCATTTTTTGTCTCAAGAGGGCCTCTGTATGCAGAGGTTACCGTCTGAGGTGGCGGGAGCTTGGGTAAGCCAGGCTGAGAGGATGGCGCGTATCGTCATCGACCGTTTGAACCTGATTCTGGATAATGCCAGCGCAGGGAACTATACTTCATATGAAGCGTTCGCTTAAGCACTGGCAGATGATTGCCGGTGCTTTTTTGTGTGTTTTCTATCATCAGGTTGTATTCTCTTATATTATCTTGTATGCTATTTTTTAGCGTGCCTGCATCATCGTTCCAAGTGCATCGATTGAGAGGCAGAAGAAGGAGGCTCTTTGTGGAGAAGCAGATGGATCTTATTCCTCAAGAGGCAGAGGTGGATGAGCTGTTTAAGATTGAGCGGCGTGGTATGGAGCCGGTGCTGGAAGCTGAACGTCATGGTGCGCCGCGTGAGTTGGCTTTTGTGTGGGCCGGTGCGATGGTAAATTATGTCTCACTGTTGACCGGTGCTCTGGTCATTGGTGCGCCACTTGTGGTGGGTGTGAGTGGAGGACAGTTAGGGTTATTGGATTGTGCTGTGGCTATTATTGTTGGAGCGGGACTGGCCGCACTCCTGCATGGGCTGTTGAGTGTAACGGGGGCACGCACTGGTACGCCTCAGATGATCTTTGCGCGTGGTGTCTTTGGGCACCGGGGTGCCTATCCTGCTGCTGCACTCACATGGCTGATGGCGACCGGCTGGTTCGCTGTAGATTGTATCATTGGCGGCTGGGCACTGGTCCAACTGCTTGGGATCTTTGGGGTCGCGAAGACAACCGGTGTGGCTCTCGGTGCGATTACCCTGGTCCTGCTGGCATCGGTCGTAGTCGCGACGTACGGACATCAGACGATACATGTCTTTGAAAAGTATGGCTCGATGGTCTTTGTCGCTTTTTGTGTGCTCCTCTTTGTGTTCCTGTTACCGAAGATGCATTGGGGGCTGGCTACCACTGTGCATGGCTGGCCGCGCCTGAGTGCCCTGGTGGTCGGTGGTAGCTTCATCTATGCGCTGGTCGCCTCATGGATACCTTTCGCCTCAGATTACTCGCGTTATATGCCGCGTCAGGCCTCGGCGCGTCGGATTGCCTGGTGGTCGGGTCTGGGTATCGGTCTGCCGACCGCCGTGTTGGGGATATTTGGGGTTGCGCTCTATACGATCAATCCGGCTAATCCAGACCTGTTGAGCACCATTGCAGCGGCCAGTCCTCCCTGGTTGACGGTTCCGTTCTTGCTCTTTGTCGTGCTAGGGGAGATCTGGGCTAACTACTTTGATGTCTACACTGCTGGACTGGTTGCGTTGGCGATGGACATCCCTCTGCGGCGCTGGCTTTCAGCCTTGCTGTGTGGCATTGTTGGTGGAGCCTGTATGTATGGTATTGCGCTCTTCTCGCGTTTTAATCAGGCACAGACATATACTAATCTTACGACCAATTTTTTAGGCTTCTATACCGATTTCTTGTTACTGACCTATCTGTGGGTTCCGGCCTGGGCTGCCGTTTTGCTTATTGATTTCTTTATTTTTCGGCGTGGGGATTATGTCGCTGATCAGTTGACAGCCGGACGTGGTGGTCTGTACTGGTATCGTCAGGGGGTCTTCTGGCGTGCTGTAATTGCATGGCTCGTGGGTGTCGTTGTGACGATACCGTTTATTGGCTCGGCAACTTTACCCTGGTTGGCTACGCCCTGGCAGGGTCCGTTCGCTCGCCTGCTGGGTGGCATGGATTTAAGCGGTATTATCGGTGCCGTAGTGAGTGGCGTACTCTATTATCTGCTGGCCCATGGGTATTTCCGCCAGCATGCTCGTGCTAGCTATATTGATAGTCTGGAGGGATAAGACGTGATAAATTATCAAGCTCTCAAGGATGATCATGTGCCACGTGCACTGACAATCGCCGGATCAGATTCGGGGGCAGGTGCTGGCATTCAGGCCGATCTCAAGACCTTTGCAGCTCTGGGGACATATGGCCTTTCGGTGATTACAGCGGTGACGGCGCAGAATACGCTGACAGTTGTAAGCGCGCAGGATATTGCTACTGATATGATTGTTGCACAGATTGATGCTGTCATGGCTGATATCGGTGCAGATGTTGCGAAGACCGGGATGCTTGCGAGTCCGGAGATTATTGAGGTGGTGAGTGAGCGTGCGAGCTATTGGGGGTTGCGTCTGGTGGTAGATCCTGTGATGGTGGCTAAGGGTGGCGCAGTGCTGTTGCGTCCAGAGGCAGTAAGCCAGTTGCGTACTCAACTTCTACCGCTGGCGGAGGTTGTGACACCGAATCTGCCAGAGGCTGAGGTCCTGGTTGATCGTGAGTTGCGTACGACATCGCAATTGCGGGATGCTGCGCGTGCGATATATGACATGGGTCCGCGTTATGTCGTTATTAAGGGCGGTCATCGGATTGGTGCCCCCATCGATATTCTTTACGATGGTCACGACATTATAGAGTTGGAGGCAGAGCGAATAGAGACGGTGCATACCCACGGGACCGGCTGTACTTTTTCAGCCGCAATCACAGCTTTTATGGCGCGTAAGTTGCCCGTGACGCTGGCGATACAATATGCCAAGCGCTATATTACTGGTGCTATCTTGCACGCCCCTGGTATAGGGCATGGGCATGGTCCAACCGATCATTTCTGGCTCTGGTCCAGAGACAATCTCGATCCTGTCGCGGCGATCTTGCAGGCCGAGAATGCGCGTGAGGAATAAGGAGCAGCAGAGAGCGGACATTTTAGCTTCAAGACGCAGATATGTTTAGATTTGAAGCGCTGTCGTTAAAATGTTATATTCGAAGCAGAAAAGCGAAAGATAGTTAAAAAGGAATAGTGTAAGCACGAGGAGTTTATTGTATGAGTGATCAATCTCCCGCTAGCGCTGAGCTCTTGACGCGTATTCGAGAGCGCAAACCATTAATTCACCATATAACCAATATTGTTGTCGCAAACGATACCGCAAATATCACGCTGGCAATAGGAGCCTTACCGGTGATGGCTCCTGCTAAAGAGGAAGTGGAGGAGATGGTGGGGCTTGCCAGCGCCCTGGTGCTCAATATTGGCACACTCACTGAAGAGTTAATTGAAGCAATGTTACGTGCAGGCAAGCGGGCTAATGAACGTGGCATTCCTATTATTCTGGACCCGGTCGGTGCTGGCGCAACACGTTTTCGAACTCAGAATGCGCTCCGGCTGCTGTCAGAGTTGCATATTTCAGTGCTGCGTGGTAATGCGGCTGAGATCGGTGCGCTAGTGGGTATTGCTGGCGAGACTCGTGGTGTTGAATCGATCTCGACTGGTGCCTCTCCTGAATTGATTGCACATACCGCTGCCCAGGAGTTATCCTGTGTGGTTGCCATTACTGGTCCTCGCGACATTATTGTGCACAACGAGCGTCATTCTGAGGTCGCCAATGGGCATCCGATGCTGGCTACGATTACCGGTAGTGGTTGTATGTCTACCAGCTTAATCGCAGCCTTTATGGCGGTTGAGGCTGATCCCTGGTTGGCTACTATCGCAGGACTTGTCGCCATGGGGATCGTTGGCGAGGTTGCCGCACCGAAATCCAGCGGCCCCGGTACATTCCGTGCGCAACTGCTCGATGCGGTTGCAGCGTTGACTCCTGAGCAATTGAGCTCACAACAAAAGGTGGATCTGCCATGACCATGGACAATGTATTTCCTGCTCTAAACGATCGTCTAGCATTGCACGTCTTAACCGATCGCGATTGGTCGCGCGGCCGTTCTACAGTAGAGGTAGCGCGCGCAGCCATCGATGGTGGTGCGACAGTTATTCAGTTGCGTGATAAATACGCGAATATGCACACCTTGATTGAAGAGGGGAAGGCCCTGCGTAAGTTGACACGGCAACGTAACGTACTTTTGATTGTAAACGATCGTGTCGATGTTGCGCTTGCTATCGAGGCAGATGGCGTGCATGTTGGACAGCATGATATGCCTGGTGAACTGGCGCGCAAGTTAATTGGCCCTGAGCGTATCCTGGGTATCTCTGCCGGATCGATGGATGAGGCCATTGCTGCCATTGCCGCCGGTGCTGATTACCTGGGGGTCGGCCCCATTTTTGCAACGCAAGGCAAGTCCGATGCAGGTGCACCGATTGGTCTGGAACTGCTCTCGGAGTTGAAGCGGCGTTATACCACACCGTTAATTGCTATTGGCGGTATTAATGCTGAGAATGCAGGCGCGATCATACGTGCAGGCGCGACCGGTATCGCTGTGATCACTGCTGTTGTTAATGCTTTAGATATCGCGGAGGCAACGCGTGTACTGGCTAATGCACTGACAGTGTAGCTATATAGCTGTTTTTATACTGAATAGATGCGACACATGTTTTCTGAAACCATGTGTCGCAGTGCATGTAAATTGCTGAAATAATGAGCTAAAAACGAACAGCCAGCCTCACTTCAAAGATTAGAATGTTCTAACCTTCTCCTAAGATATCCTAAAATACCCTTAATCTCTTAAGTTTATGCTTAGACTCGCTTATGGAAGAGCTTATATGCCCCAAAATGACTTGATTTCATCCATTAGAAAAACTATGCTATAGGGGACGAAAGAAAAGAGAGGTTAATAAAAACATGCAAGTGCAAGAACGCTCAAACACGCGCACAACAACGCGCAACAATATAAATATTCAGAATCCTGAGATTACCGACGGAATGCTCGTGAAGCAAACTCTAGCTGGCGATCAAGATGCCTTTGAGATGCTGGTACATCGTTACAATACAGCTATCTTCAATTTTATTTGTCACATGCTGAACGATTATGACCTGGCATCTGATGTATCTCAGCAGGTATTTGTACAGCTGTACATCTCAATGCCTACGCTACGTACTCACGAGCCTCTGAAAGCCTGGCTGTTCCAGGTTGCTCGCAATCGTTGTCTTGATGAGCTGCGTCGTAAACGTGCAATCCATTTTTCGGAGCTTGAGGCTTCTAATGATGAGGACGATCTCTCGCCTCTTGCTATCATGCCAGATAATAGCCCGTTGCCCGATGAAATGGCGGAACGCAGTGATCTCCAACAGAAGTTGTGTGCTGCAATCGATGCGCTCCCCCCTAAATTCCGCTCGGTTGTCTTGCTCCGTTATACATCTCAGATGAGCTTCTCAGAGATTGGTCGTACCTTGAGTATGCCGGAGGCCACCGCGAAAACATATTTCCAGCGCGCTCGCCCCTTACTGCGCGCCTCGATGGCCCAACATTGGAGACCTGAGAGCGTAGGCGCTAACAACTAATAGTTCTTTGCAGTATGCGCATATCGGATACTATGGCTAGCGAAGACTATAGTAGAAGTGAGAGACATTGTGAACTTTTAAAAGGCCTGCTATTTATGCAGGTCTTTTGCTTTGGAGGTAGGTGTAGACTGGTGCGAGTACATAAAGCCCTTCACTGTACTATTTTTAAGCTTTCTTATCTAAAGCTTGGAAATCTGAAACTTCCTTCTTATGTTTATCGTGTTATAGAAAAGTAACACAGATGACTAGCGTTGGAGGGCTTATTATGAACAATATCTCGCAGAATTCAGTAATAAATGACGTGCTATCCGATGAGGAAGTAGATGAGACAGATAAGATAGATGAGTTTTTCACTCATTTGCTGCATATAGAACCACCTACAAATATGGTTGAGCGTATAATGCAAGTTGTTTCGCAACTGCCCCAGCCTCGACTCCTTTCTCACTGGAAAGATTATGACTTCTTCATAGTTGAGAATGATATAGAACAATGCTCTTAAAAAACACAGGTTTTCACGAACCTGTGTTTTTTTTATTACCACTACCTGTCTATGACCGCGTTGGCAAGAGTGCCTATTTTATTTATAAGCTCTCCTCTGGTTACTTCCTTATTTTATAAGGTCTCTTAGTGCCCTGGTTATTGTCGCATTTGTAGTTACAGTACACGAAAAGAAGCGAAGACGGAAATACGGCATAGAACATTACATAGGATGTTCATGCAACGTAGGAGTCCTGTCTACTACCTAAAGGTCATGGTGTAAGGTGACAAAACGTACAAGTGTAGCTATAAATAGGAGCGAGGGAGAAACTCTTCTTTTTTCTCGCTTGCAAGATCATTGCATGTAGATTACCTGTGTTCTCTTGTAGATGGCGGGGTCTGTGTGCTTCAGGTGCAAAGGTTTTGCTGCTTCTCGTGTACCTATCACACTGGACAGAAAAGGATATAGATAAATGCAAGCACAAATAATAACTGATCGCGAGCAATGGAACGAGTTTGTTGCAGCGTCTGATCTCTGTAATATCACGCAGACGTACGAGTGGGGCGAGTTGATGAGTCATAAGCATGCTGAATTCCTGCCAGTTGGTGTTGTGCAGGACGACGGGACGCTTTGTGCTGTGATGCTGGTCCTTATTTCGTCGGTACCTGGTCTGCATGTACCTTATTTTTATGCACCGCGAGGCCCGATTCTGGCTAATCCCACATCTCCTGCCATGACGATCCTCCTTAATTTTGTGAGGGCTGAAGCGAAGAAGCGTGGCATCTGTATGTTGAAGATTGAGCCAGGTGTGACGGATGGTGATCCACAATGGAGCAATGCGTTGAGCCATTATGGTTTCCGTACGATTCCTTATGCCCACCACCTGCGTCATGAGTGGGTGACCGATATCCGTGCCGATGAGGATGCATTGCTGGCAAGTATGCATAAGAAGACACGTCAGTATATTCGTACTGCTAGTCGTACCGATGTAGTTGTTCGATCAGGACAGGGTCAGGCCGATATCGATGCCTTCTACGATCTTTATAGCCAGACCGGTGAGCGCAGTGAATTTATGATTTTAGATAAGTCTTACTATGAACGATTCTTGCGCTTATACAAGGATAATGCTGAATTACTGATTGCAGAGCGGGATGGACGTGTTATTGCGGCTGCGATTGTAGCGCGCCTGGGTCTCTGGATCTGGAATATGTATGAGGGTGCTTCAGAGGAATCGCGTGAGCTACGTATCAACTATCTATTGCAATGGAAGCGTATTCTATGGGCAAAGTCGCATGGTTGCTGGTATTTTAATTCTCGTGGTATTCCGGATGTACTGGAAGAAGGCCAGGAACTGTATGGAGTCTATAATTTTAAGCGTGGTTTCGGTGGTTACGCGGTGCGCTCATTGGCGACGCACGATCTGGTCTATCGCCCACTGATCTACAAATTGTATCGCACCATGTTGGATGGTAAGCATTGGTATGAGCAGAAGCAGGCGGCGAAGAAGGCTGAGGCTGAGCGTCAGGCCATGGAAAAGAAACGTCAGGAGCGTGAGCAAGCTCAGAAAGCTGCACAGACCAGCGGTACTACCGAGGTAACAGCACCAGCCGCATCAACATCAGCTATTGAAGAGCGCCGTAAGGCGGCTACCATTGCTGCGGCGCAACCGAAAACCGAGCAGCCAGTAACACAAAAGAAGACAGGACAAAAGAAAGAAAAGAAAGAAAATAAAGCTAAAAATGCACAGCCTGCACAGCCTGCACAGCCTGCACAGCCTGCACAGCCTATGCCAGCCATTCCCGAGACGCCACGTCCCCAGGGCGAGTCCGTTTCAGCCGCTTTGCCGACCATCCCTGAGACGCCACGTCCCCAGGCTACAAATGGTGAAAGTCGTAAGAAAAAGCAGGCTCCTAAAGTAACTTCAGAAGCAGTTACAGAGCCAGTTACAGATAGCACTGCGCAATAGCAAGATAGCAAGACTGTCTATATGCTACTGCTGATAGATAGGGATCTGAAAGGCCCGGTCAATGTCAATATTGAAAGTAATTGACGTTGACCGGGCCTTTCATCTGCGCTACCGCTTATGCTGGTAGCGCTAAAGGAGAGAGAGGTTGGTGTTCTATCCCCATTTAGCTAGTGTGTAACTGACTTATAACTGACCTATGGCTGACAGGCCCATTCTCTCCAACTGTGGCCGTCGCGAACAAAGATATCGTGGGCAGCTTTGATATTGGCACTGGCGTTGTACGGTGACTGACTGGCCTGTGATGTACCTTTCCAGGTGCTTGGATAGAGGATCTGAAATAGGCCTTCAGCATGACTACCGCCGATAGAGATCGTGTTTCTCGCTTTGGGGTTCATTGATGACTCACACGTTGCGATACGCTTGGCTGCCGGGGCATATGCACCAAAGACCTGATCGATCATACCATTGATGCTTGTGGCCGGTTTGGGATGCTTGGCAGGTGGTGTCGGTTTGGGATGCTTGGCAGGTGGTGTCGGTTTGGGATGCTTGGCAGGTGGTGTCGGTTTGGGATGCTTGGCAGGTGGTGCAGGTGGTGCCGATTTGGCAGGTGCAGGTGGTGCCGATTTGGCAGGTGCAGGTGGTGCAGGTGGTGTCGGTTTAGCAGGTGCAGGTGGTGCCGATTTGGCAGGTGCAGGTGGTGCCGGTTTGGCAGGTGCAGGTGGTGCCGATTTGGCAGGTGCTGGGTTCGTTGGTGTGCTTGCACTATGCGCGCTCGCTGTTTGAATGGTCGCGAATGTGGCGCAAATAATGGCTAAGAGACCGAGTACGCTGACGATGCGTACTGGCATACTGCGTTGTGCACTACGAGATTGATGTCCACTCTTACTTACATGATGATGTACTTGCAACTTGTCCTCACTTCACTACTATAATTGTTCATCTCACTCGACAGTGAGAGTTCCTCAGGGTAACCATCGGAACAACATGTCTCTTTTGTTCAGATAGTGGGAACAAGCTGATCATAGCATGAAACAATTTGACACATTTAGATACACTATGAAACATAGCCATAATGGGCTAATCGTTATATTAAATATTTTGTCATTTGCTGACTGACATTTCTTAAAGAGATTTTGCTAAAAAAGCTGTGTATTGGCGTATATATGTAGGTTACATTTCCGTAGGTTTGCTAGCTCCTACCGCGACCCCTACTCCGTTGCCAACGCCGACTCCTCTACCAACGCCCTCTCCAACGCCACTCATCGATTGCGGGCTATTGTCTGGTCTTTGAGGCGACGCAGAATGGTCATTACATCATCGGTACGATTCTAGGGAGTCCAGATGAGGCTCAGCGCAACACAGATGTATCGACATTGCTCAATTGGGGTTTCGGCAAGTTGAATGGCTCTTTTTAGTTTGCTGGATACTCGATAATGATAAAACGTTAATCGTAAAAATTTTATCGTGTTGTGTTTCTGAGCTTAAGACTGTAGATAGATACATACGTTCAGCTTACCCTCTTTTTTGACGAGCTATAAGTATAGTATTGCAGCCTTTAGTCGATAGTTGATTGTATCAGAATCGACTTTGTCTATATGGTTACAATGCTAGTGGTAGCCTCGTTGAAAAGGAGATATTTTGTATGGATAAAGTGACGGCACCTGCTCCACGGATGAGCAGAAGATCTTTCTTACGTGGGACCTCGTGGGTGGCTGGTTCTGCTGCGTTGAGTGGGGGGACGCTGTCCAGCTGCCATAACGGTCTGCTTAAGCCTTCGTCTTCGACGTCGGGCGGTGTACATGGCTCGACCGTCACCATAACCTATTGGGATTGGTGGGTGACGCAAGCGGTATGGATCGATGACGAGATCAATCGCTTTGAGCAGGCACATCCTCATATTAAAATCGCGAAGGTCACAAATGCCGTCAATATCTATGGCAATCTGCTCAACCTTTCAGCGCAGAGCAATAAACTGCCAGATGTGTTTATGGTATCTACGCAGCCTGCTTTAAGTGAGCAGGTCAAACAGGGTTGGCTTAAAAATCTGGATGCCTATGCAGGAGTGTCGTGGCGTAGCCGTTTCCCTGCACACTCGTTTATTGAGGGCAATAATGAACTGGGTGGGCATCTCTATACGGCTCCTTTGACCGGGTATGCTCCTACGTATCAACTCTATATCAATAACAAAGTCTTTCGCGCTGCTGGTCTGACGAATCCCGATGGGAGCGTACTGCTGCCACATACCTGGGATGATGTGACGCATGCCGCGGAGACGATTACGCAGAAGGGGCAGGGTAATGTGTACGGGTTGGGATTTGGGAATGGGAGCTTCGGACTCTTGCCCTGGTGGCTGGATCTCTTTGTCCGTGCTGCTGGCTCACCCGCTGGCTCGTCGGGTCTAGATTATCGTACCGGAAAGTATACGTACGCCTCCGACCGTAACTATGGGGATTGTATCGCACTGTTGATGGAGTGGAAACGGAAAGGCTTTATCTATCCAGATGCAATGAGCATCGGTGACGAGGCTGCTCGTGCTCTTTTTGAGCAAGGGAAGTTTGGTATGACCGTTGGTGGTGTCTGGAACCAGTCGGAGTGGAACTCTCATCACTTTACCGATTACAGTCTGGTAACCCTGCTGGGTCCGCAGAAGACACCTCTGTCGTACTTCTATCATTCTGGCGGTGGTTCGTTTGTCGGTATCTCGGCGAAGTCAGCATTCGCCCCTGAGGCATGGCAATGGTTCGACTGGCTCTATAGCCCTGAGGCTGGTAAGCGTTTTGTGGAGAAAGGGATCGACCTCTCCATCTATCCTCAGAATAATGATCCGCATACGATTATCTCGGCCCCATTTGCGCAGTATGTTGCGACCTCCTCGAAGATGCTGCTGGGTCCTGATCCAGGTGTACGTAATCCGCAGACTGCTCAGGTGGGCTTGTTGATGAAAGCAGTCAAACCGGATATCAGCGATACACTCGTAGGCATCTATACCGGTCAGATTCACGATGTGCAGTCTGCTCTCTCTTCTCTGTCCAGTAACAGCCAGCAGTCCCTGGATGACGCTATTAAGCAGGCTCAGCAGCAAGGGTATAAGGTCAGCCAGGCGGATTATGTGTTCTCGGATTGGGACCCACTAAAACCTTATACCGGCTCATCTGCCCACGTGTATGCCTGAATACTGGTGCATATCTGTATGCAGAACACTCAGGTTGTTGGATCGGCAATAAGCGTACCGGGACGGCACAAAGTCGTTCCGGTACATATTTCGTTAAGCGATAGGAAGCCACTCTACATATGGAAACACCAACCCTTGTACGATCGCCGAGAAGCTCTCGACCATCTGTGTCGCGTCTGCTGCGTGGACGCATCTTGCCACATGGTTTGCCTGCTCGTTTCTGGACCTACCTCTATCTGGCTCCTATGGTGCTACTCTTTGCTGTCTTTACCATTTATCCACTTTTTGCCTCCCTGGGGTATACGTTGTATCAGTGGAACGGGATTGGCTCACCATCGAACTTTGTAGGACTGGATAATTTTGCACAGGTTATGAAGGATGCGCTCTTCTGGGGTGCCTTTGCGCATACATTTATCTATACACTGGTCCTGGTTCCTGTTCAACTCTGTCTGGCTCTGGTTCTGGCTCTCGTTTTAAATAATCCTAAATTACATTTTGCGACGTTTTATCGTTCGATCTATTTTTTGCCAGTTGTAACCTCACCTGCGGTTATCGGAGTGGTTATACAGATCTTGCTTTCCAATTTTGGCGAGGATATTAATCATATATTATTCCAGATGCATCTGATCAATGAACATATTGACTGGCTGGGTGATCCTCATTTTGCATTGGGAGTCATAATTACAGTAGGGATCTGGAATACGCTGGGCTATAATCTGGTCTACTTTCTAGCTGGTCTCCAGACGGTGCCGCTCGATCTTTATGAGGCGTCAAGACTGGATGGAGCAAGTAGTGTACGGCAATTCTTCTTTATTACCGTGCCTATGTTACGCGGTGTCGGTATGGTCATCTTGATTCTTGCGATCCTGGGGAGCCTGCAGGTCTTTGATCTGGTGCAGGTTCTGACTGGTGGAGGGCCTTACTTTGCGACCGAGGTCGTGAATACCTATATCTACCATGAGGCGTTCGGTAATTTTTCAGCTCAGGCGACGCAACCAAATATCGGTTATGCCTCGGCTGCCTCTTTCTTCTATGGTATGTTGCTGCTGGGTCTCTCGCTGGTGCAGGTAGTTATGTTTCGCTATGCTGCTCGTCAGCGGAGTGCGTTACGTAATA
Source organism: Ktedonobacteria bacterium brp13 (assembly GCA_015099395.1). Lineage (GTDB taxonomy): Bacteria > Chloroflexota > Ktedonobacteria > Ktedonobacterales > Ktedonobacteraceae > Dictyobacter. The sequence continues at coordinate 1,002,879 of AP024096.1, forward strand.
ATGGGAAGAGTGAAAGGTGAAGATGATGGCGTTTTGGGCATCTGTTGCTGCATCGTCGCGGCCTACGGCATTGGCGCGTCAGGTGCGTTGGCGGCGTAGGGGCTCCGGGCTGCTGGTCCATCTTATTCTGCTCGGAGGCGGTCTGCTCTGGATGTATCCGTTTCTCTGGACCCTGGGAAGCTCATTGAAGAGTGAAACGAGCTTCTTTGCTTCTGGTCTGAATGTTATTCCACATCAGCTTGAGTGGGCAAACTACGTCAATGCCTGGAGCCAGGCTTCTTTTGGGCAGTACTTCTTCAACACGATCATTACGACGTGTTTGACCGTGCTCTTTACATTGGTGCTGACTTCGATGGCTGGTTATGTACTGGCACGCTATGCCTTTCCGGGCAAGAAAGTGGTAGTCGTACTGATCGGTATCTCGCTTTTTCTACCGCATGGGTATACGATCATCCCGGTCTTCGACATTATTCAGCGTATGGGATTATTGGATACGTTGTGGTCAATTATTCTTGTGCAGACGGCTGGAGGGATGGTTTTCAACACATTTCTCTTTATGGGCTATTTTGCGACGCTGGATCGTGAGATTGAAGAGGCTGCGCTTGTTGATGGAGCTAGCTTTAATCAGATCTTCTGGAATATTATGCTGCCACTGGCCGGTCCCATGCTAGCGACGGTCGCGCTCTTCACCTTTATTATGACCTGGAATAACTTCTTTATCCCACTGGTCTTTACACTTGGCAATCCTGACCTGCGTACGCTGGCTGTTGGTATGTATGCCTTTATCGGTCAGAATTCCACGCATTGGACTTATCTCTGTGCCGGTTCAGTGATTACGCTAGCTCCTATTATGCTGGTCTTTGTTGTGCTGCAACGCTACTTTATCAACGGTGTTGCCGGTGCCATTAAATCGTAGATGCCCTTTGTTGCCGTGAAGAGAAGGCCACCAGGCGGATGAAAGCTGGTGGCCTTCTCTGTGTAATATATTTAGCGTCTTTCCTGTTCAGTGTCTCTCCTGTGTCACGCGACGGATGGCAGCTGCGAAGATAGGGCCGCTCTCCTCAAGATAGGCAAAGTTAAAGTCGTCGGCAGTGCCAGCGATATGGCGAGCCCAATGACCTTCGAGCAAGATAGCTAATTTCCACATTGCCAGGACAATATAGAAGTTTAAATCGGGCAGGGACCGTTGCATACGTTCAGCGTAGCGTTGGGCCAGTTCTGCGCGCGTGGGGAAGCCTGGTTGCTCCGTGACGCGCGGTGCAATCCTTAGCTCTGGTGCAGGATCATCCGCTTCACGCCAGAAAGCGAGCAACCAGCCCAGATCAGCTAATGGATCACCCAGGGTCGCCATCTCCCAATCGACAACACCGCGCAAGCGAGCAGGTGGTTCAAGCGCGAAGAGGAGATTATCCAGCTTATAGTCACCGTGGACGATAGCGGGCTGTGTTACGTCGGCAGGTTGGTGCTGTGCTAGCCAAGCGGTGGCCCAATCAAGATCGGGGACCGGACGTGTGCGTGTATAGTCGAGCTGACTTTTCCAGCGTTTCAGCTGGCGTGCGATATAACCAGTAGGGCGTCCAAGATCTCCGAGCCCGATCTCAAGCGGGTTGATTGAATGGAGCTGAGCCAGCGTGTCGATGACCTGGATACCAATGTCATGGCGTACCGCTGCTGGCGCTGCTGCTAGCGCGGGTGGTAGCGTAAAATGTATCGCATCGCCAGAGATCATCTCCATCAAATAGAAGGGCGCACCTAGAATTTCAACGTCCTGGCAGGCTGCAAGGGGTCGCGGGACGGGTACAGCGCTATGCTGAAGCGCGTCGAGTACGCGATACTCACGCAATACGTCGTGTGCGCTGGGTGGGAGTGGCCCCATGGGTGGGCGACGTAAAATAATAGCACCCTCACGTAACGTAATACGATAGGTCAGGTTAGACTGCCCCTGCCCGACGCGTTCAATCTTCTGAATTGGTAAGTTGGCTGCAATTGCTGGTAGCGTGGCCAGGTAGCTTGTAAGGCGCGCCTTGTCTACGGGTCCGTCGTTGGACTTGATCTCGTTACTCATTAGCAAGACCCTCATAACGTATACATAGGGGACGACAGCGTAACTTCTATTATATCTTTCCTGGTTGTTGAAAAACAATATGTATCAGTTTGCGTTAATCACTGAATGGAATAATCAGTTTCTTCTCGTATTTTGTATTTTATAACTGAGAGCTCGGGTAGAAGCTTGTGCATACTATTGTTTTATTAGTTTTCGAGCGTTATCATAAAGGAGAGAACATGATTATTGTTATCGATATACTTGTACTGGTTGCGCTCAATGTTGAGCAATGAAGACAAAGAGGGATAGTGCAAAAATGTTTGACTTTAGCCTCACACCAGAATTGGCGGCGTTACGTGAGCGTACGCTTGCTTTTGTGCGCGATGTTGTGATACCCGCTGAGAAAGACTTTCCCGCCTACGACGTTCAGTCACCCGAGGAGATCAAGGCTATGGCCGATCGCCTTGAAGTTCTACGTGTACAGGCGCGAGAGGCGGGTTTATTCGCTCCGCATGTTGTGAAGGAATGGGGTGGAATGGGCTTGAACATGCGTGAGATGGCAATCGTCTTTGAGGAGGCGGGGCATAGCCTGCTAGGTCCGCTGGTCTTGAATTGTTCTGCACCCGATGAAGGAAACATGCATCTGCTGGAGGTTGTCGCTTCAGAGGAGCAGAAAGAGCGCTATTTACGACCTCTGGTAGCGGGTGAGATACGTTCCTGTTTTGCGATGACTGAGCCTGCGCCCGGAGCCGGTTCTGATCCAGCGCTACTAAAAACCTATGCGAAACGTGAACGTGGCGGGTGGGTTATCAATGGCACCAAATGGTATACCTCAGGGGCTGATGGAGCGGCCTTTGCTATCTGTATGGCACTGACCGATCATGATAGTGCGTCAGACGAGTCTAAGCAGGCTGTCAAGCGATCCCAGGCGACCATGTTCCTGGTGGATACGACCAATCCTGGCTTTCGTATTGTGCGTCATGTCCCATCGATGGACGTAAATTTCTTTGGTGGGCACTGTGAGGTTGTGTTTGAAGATTGTTTTGTGACTGATGATGCTGTGCTCGGTGAAGTTGGGAAAGGCTTTCAATATGCCCAGGTGCGTCTTGCTCCTGCACGCCTGACACATTGTATGCGCTGGCTAGGGGTCGCACAACGATCAATGGAGATGGCAATTCACTATGCCAATGCACGTGAAAGCTTTGGCCAGCGCCTGGGACAGCACCAGATGGTAGGTTCGATGCTTGCCGACTCCGCAATGGAGATCCATGCCGCTCGTCTGATGATCTGGCACGCCGCCTGGCTACTTGATAACGGTGAGCAAGCACGTCAGGAGACCTCAATGACCAAGGTGTATGTGGCGGAGACAGTCAATAGAGTAGTAGACCGTGCTGTACAGATCTGTGGTGCCAGTGGTATCTCAGAAGATCTCCCCCTCTCGCTTTTCTATCGAAGCGTACGCGCTTTCCGTATCTATGATGGCCCCTCCGAAGTACATCGCGCTGTCATTGCACATCGTATACTCAAGCAATATGCCGAGTAGATAAGATAAGGTGCATAAATGCGGTACACCTTTACATTGAAGTAAAGGTGTACCGCATAAATAATAAAGAACGAAGATAGTCACTGAAGGAGCATCTCGCGCAGTCTTTATGCCATGTTTTCTAGTAGCGTATAGAGAGCATACAATTTTAGTCGAATGATTGCTTTATGCCGTAGCTATTGGTTGCGTCTGAAAAAGTGTACGGTCGGGTAGTCGAATAGCGGTTAGAATACCGGTCTGATAGGCACCAGTATCAATACCGATCTTATATTTTTCGAGTATAGGAGCCTTGAGTTGATAGTGCCCAAAGACAATCAGCTTTTTCCAGTTATGCTTTGAATGTAGGAAATCAGCGTCGCCCCATAATTTAGTAAAAGCAGGGCATTGTTGATAAGGCATAGCGGGTGTGACACCTGCATGAACATAGTAGGCGTATTGATCCTCATAATCGATGAGTGTCTTGTTGAGCCATTCGCCTACATCCGAGGGCACCTCGCCATCCCAGTCGTCCCAGATCTGTAGCGCTCCTGGCATATATGGTGGTTGCTCAAATCTATGTTGCCGGCTGTCCCAGAATTCAAGCCAACTATCGTCATGATTGCCGCGTAAAAAGACGCTCTTTTTGTGACGTTGCTGAATCTGTTGCAACTCACGAATCGCGCCCACTGCATCGTCACCACGATCCATATAGTCACCGAGAAAGACCAACGTATCCTGTGGTCTCAGAGGGAGCAACTCCATCAATCTTTTAAGCTCAGCAACAGAGCCATGGATATCGCCGACTGCATAGGTGTATGTGTCGGGTTGTGTGCTGGTCTGTGAAACCTGAAGTCCAGTTCTGCCTAACGTTCGATACTGCATGGCATATCCTTCCTTGCTGTGCCTTAGCTTCTCTCTACGTGATACTTGATAGACATGGGAGAAGTACACCGATTTTGAATGGGTGATGATTGTGCGAGATGTAGCCCCTTGTTACTGTTGTGCGAAAATGTGTCGGATCAGTTCTTTGAGCAGTAGTGCGTTTTCAATATCGACAGTGACAACTCTGAGCCAGGGTGTGCCTGTTGGATCTGCTTTGGTATAGACATATGTAAATTGATCTCCAACGTCGACCGCAGCAATTTCGTCCCAATCGAGCGTCTCTTCGTCTTCTCCATCATTAATAAAACGACTGATGCCCTGATTATTTAAGGCAAGATCCCCAAATTCTAACTCTTCCCCCATCTTATAAAGCTCAAGCATACCGGGAAGACGATAGCCAGTATAACCGCGCTCGATCAAATTGCAAAGCTCCATACGTTGCTGCAATCTGGGGCAAATATAGATCAGTTTATCTTTATCGGTAGTAACGCTGAGGCGATCATATAAGATATGTCCCGTACGCTTCGTATCAAGTGTGCCGCGTAGCAGTATATTGATGCTATCCCAGCGAACAGCATAGCTTTTTTCACGACCTTTGACATGGACCAGACCGGTAAGATAGACAAAGCCATCCTCAAAGATATGTAGCTGTTCGAGGTGGCGGTAACGATACTCGCGCAGGTTTCTCCAACTCTGTAGCAGGCAGCCACCGAGAATAGCCAGACCGATAAGCGCAGTTGCACCCAGAGATTGGAGTGTCTCTGAGTCGGAGATCGCTCCACGGAGTTGTGGGAGTGATTTGATAATGAAATAAAGACCAATGAGAGCGACGATAAACCAGACAATAGCGTTCATCACGAGACGTGTACCATTCACAGTTGTCTCAGTGAAAGAGGCCTGACGTTCCCCTAAGTGCTGTTGCGTTGCTAGCTTCTGGACTTCAGCGTAAAAAGGGGCGCTCATAGAACTTTGTGAGTTATGTATATCTTGCGATTGCATCACGTGTTTGCATGCCTCCGTTTGTGTAGCTTGAACTATGTCATATTATACAGCACGCAACCATCCCTCTTTACGCACAGAGGGGAAGAGCTATTGGCAAATGACAGCCCCTTCTTCGTAGTCGGGCGCAAAATCTCTGTAATGGAATGGACAGAAGAGTTTTTTATAATAATGAAGGATATGATAGTTATTAATTGTGTTCAGAATCTTTGCTATTGGTCGATTGATAACTATGAATCAATCTGTGCTATAGTGCATTGAGCATTAAAAATGGAGATGATGAGATTTATAGTAGATGTTGAGCTTGACTATTCATAACCCTTTAAGATACAAATATTTTAGATAATAGTGCATTAGCGATCAGTAGTGAGACTGATTTTGTCAGGAGAAGAGCATAGCTATGACGCAAAAACGTAGACCGATATTTCGGGAGCACGCACTACGACGATATATGGAGCAGCAGGAGAACGATGTCTTGCCACAGTTCGTCTCGCCGCCAGTCTTCCGGTTGTGCTGGTTATTGTTTGTGCTGGTTATTATTGCCGGAGTGCTTGCCTGGATGGAGCGTATACCGGTCTATGTTAACGGGAGTGGTGTGGTTTTCACTAATGATCATCGTGTCGATGCAAAGCGGAACGAATTTGATACCCTGGTCTTTGTACCTGCGAATGCGATGTTTAGTATGCGCAATGGTCTGCACGGAACCATACAGGTGGGGGGTTCTGGGCAGCCCATTGATACGCAAGTTTCTGGGTTAGATCCGCAAGTATACAGCCCGAATGCAGTACAGGCTCAGTACGATCTGAGTTGTAATGTCGCGCAGGGTATTGGAGGTCCTACCGTGGTTGTGCGTACGCAATCTTTCATTCCCGCGAACGAGCATGTCCAAAGCGGCACTTCAGTGCAAGGGCATGTGCAGATAGGTACGCAGCGTATTCTTTCACTCTTTCCCATCTTTGATAAGCTCATGGGAGATTCCTAGATGCAACATTTGCCGCGGCAGCAAGCCGATTTTCGTGGTCAAGGAGAGCATGGTCCAGGTGAGGATCGAGATCTGAATCAGCAGGAGCAGCCACAGTACAAACTGTCCCTAATAGCAAGGCTCAAAGCGCAAATCCCGCATCTACCGCGTAAGAGGGTGCCCATTATCGTACAGATGAGTGCCGTCGAATGTGGTGCGGCCTGTCTGGCGATGATTCTGAGTTATTACGGACGTCGAACCAGCGTTTCCGAGATCCGTAATCGCTATAGTGTGGGTCGTGATGGGCTCTCCGCGCGTAGTATAGTGCAGGCCTCACGTAACTATGGTCTGCGTGTACGTGCGGTCTCGCTGAGGGATAACGATTTTCGCTTTATCCAGTTGCCAGCGATTGTCCATTGGAGCTTCAATCACTTTATCGTTGTTGAGCGCTGGACTCCTGATTTTGTTGACGTTGTCGATCCACAGTCTGGTCGTAAACGTCTGAGTGGCAAAGAGTTCAATGACAATTTTACCGGTGTCGTCATCATTCTGGAACCTGGTTCTGAGTTCTCGGTGCGCTCGATAGCACGTACTTTTACGTTGCGTACGTATGCGCGCCAGTACTTCAATCGTGTTCCCTCTATTATCATCCAGCTTATCGTCGCCTCGCTGATATTGCAGGGTTTTGGTCTGATACCTCCAATTCTCACAGCGGTGTTAGTTGACAAAGTAATCCCGTTGCACTTGAATGGTGTACTACCTATTCTTCTGTTAGGAATTGTAGTAGTGACAATTGCTGAGACGCTAGTCTCACTACTGCGCTCACTGCTCTCTGTCTACTTGCAGAACCGCATAGATACATTTATGCTGCCAAACTTCTTCGAGCACCTGCTCCATCTCCCGCTACCATTCTTCCAGCAGCGTTCTAGTGGTGATATGCTGACACGTATTTCAAGTAATATGACATTGCGTAGCATTATCGGAACGCAGTTTATCTCCAGTTTTCTGGATGGTGGATTGGTGATTGTGTACCTGGTCATCCTTTACTGGGCGTCCTTGCAGTTTGGCGTGCTAGTAACGATCATTGGCATCATTGACGTGTTTCTGCTAATCATATCCACTAAAACCATGCTTCGCCTGAGTCGTGAGAGTTTAGAGGCGGGTGGTAGGACGCAGGGCTATGTAACTGAGATGCTGACGAGTATGGAGACAGTGAAGTCAGCAGGTTTTGAGCAGCAAGCATTTCAGCAATGGGCGAATTTCTTCTTTGCTGAATTGAACATTGGGAATCGCCTCAGTATCTACTCATCGATTATGTCTAGCATACGTGGTATATTAGACATAATTGCGCCTCTACTCTTACTCTGGATAGGCGTGGTCCAGGTACTGGATGGGCGGCTAGCACTTGGTTCCATGTTGGCATTGAACACGTTGGCGGCTACCTTCCTTTCGCCGCTTAGTTCATTGGTGAGTAGCGCCATGCAGTTACAGTTGGTTAATTCACATGTTGAGCGTATCGCCGATGTGCTTGAAGCAAAGATTGAGCAGGAGCCAGAAGATGTAGACCAGCCACCAGTGCTGACTGGCCATATTAAGCTTGACCATGTAAACTTTCGGTACAATTCACAATTACCTGAAGTGCTGATTGATATCTCACTAGAGATTCAGCCTGGACAGCGGATTGCGGTCGTAGGGCAGACTGGTTCGGGTAAGACGACGCTGGGCAAGCTTCTGCTCGGTCTCTATCCGCCGACGCAAGGGACGCTCTACTACAATAACATCCCTCTACAAAGCATGAACTTGCAAGCAGTTCGTAATCAGGTTGGTGTCGTGACTCAAGAAGCCAGCATCTTCAGTGGATCGATTCGTCAGAATATCACGTTCGCACATCCCGAGCTAGAGATGAAAGGTGTCATTCACGCATCAAAGTTGGCTTGCCTTCATTCTGATATTGAGCAGATGCCAATGCGCTATGAGACCTTCGTCGCAGAAGGGGGCAATGCTATATCGGGTGGGCAGCGGCAACGCCTGGCACTGGCGCGTGCTCTGGCTTACAATCCGCGTATCCTCTTACTTGATGAGGCCACCAGTTCGCTCGACGTGATGACTGAGCACCAGATACAGCAGAATCTTGCCTCGCTCTCCTGTACGCAGATTATTATTGCGCATCGTTTGAGTACCATTCGTCATGCGGATGTGATCCTGGTTATGGATCAAGGGCACATTGTAGAGCAGGGGAGCCATGAAGAACTGTTGAGTCAAAATGGCATCTATGCTGAACTCATCCGCAATCAACTTGTGGAGGAGGGTGAGATAAATATAGGATTAGGATAAGGGGCAAGATAGAAGAGCAGAGGGCCAGCACACTGCTAACCCTCTGCTCTTCTCCGTTGTTCGCGCCTGTCCACTCTGCTATAGAGCGACGGCAGGCTCCTCGTTGTTAACACGACTCTCCTGTATTTCGTCTAGCTGATTGATTGTGCCAGCGCGACCCCGTATGCCCTCTACAATAACGTAGAGCGTGGGGATCAGGAGCAAGGATAGGACCGTTGAAGTAGCCAGACCACCGATGACGACGATGGCGAGCGGCTGTGAGATAAAGCCGCTAGAAGCTCCACCGATGCTTAATGCCATTGGCATCAAGGCTAGAATCGTAGCGATAGCGGTCATCAGGATTGGGCGTAGACGATGGCGTCCACCTTCAATGACTGCACTGCGAGCGTCAAAACCCTTCATGCGATATTGTCGTACCAGGTCAAGCAAGACGATAGCATTGGTAACGACGATACCGACTAGCATCAGGAAACCGATCAGGGCTGCCGCACCCAGCGGAGTCTGAGTGACCAGTAACAGGATCAGCGAACCAGTTGCCGCGAAAGGAATTGAGATAAGCAGGATGAGCGGTTGCAGCAGACTACGGAACGTCGCTACCATGATACAGTAGACTAATATGATAGCGATGAGCACCGCGATACCCAGATCGTGGAAGGTGCTGGACTGGCTGCTACCGACACCTGCCTGTACGACCGATGCACCTGAAGGAAGATGCAATTTATTGACAGCCTTCTGTACATTCGCAGTAACGCTACCCACATTGGTTGCAGTTACCGTTCCGCTGATTGTCGCTGTTTGCTTGTCCTGGACATGAGTAATCTGTGTCGGACCTATGGCTTGAACCACGCTGGCGACATCACTGAGCGTGACCGTACCGGTGGTTCCGGGGATCAGCATGTTCTTAATCTGAGCTACAGTGGTCTGTGGCGTCCCAACATAGAGATCAACATTTTGCTGATTGCCATTGAGCGTTATGGTTGTTACAGTTGTACCACTATAGATCAGACGGACGTTCTGGGCTACCTGAGCGGCTGTCAGGCCGTGTGCTGCAGCACGTACCGGATCGACATTAATGTCTATCTCAGGTGAGCCGTCGGTCAGGTTACTGGTAACATCAGTTAAACCAGAGACACCCTGTACCGCTGCCTTGACCTGATCTGATGCCTGACGCAGTGTCTGAGGATCGTTGGCCTGAACGTTCAACTGTACATTCGATGAACTGAAGCCGCTGGACTGGCCACCCGAGACCGTGATCGCCCCGAGACTTTTCAATCCATTCATCTTACTGCGTAGATCGTTTTCAAATGCGGTCTGATCGATATTTGTATTGGTCGTAATCGCGATTGTTGCAGTATTAGTACCGCTACTGGTGGATAATATACCGCCTGATCCAATTGTCGACTGATACGACTTCCAACCATTCAGGCTTCTGATCGCTTGCTCGAGCTTGCTGGTTGCATTACTGGTCGTCTGTAAGCTGGTGGCTGGTGGCATTGTCAGGCTAACGCTAAAGCTATTGCCGCCAGAGCTACCAAACAGGTTTGTCTGTAGACCAGTTGAAAGCGCCAGTGAGATGACCAGAACTACAGCTGCAAGACCAAGCATCAGAGCACGGTGCCAGCCCTTGCCGGTTACCCAGCCAACGAGGGCGACATAACCACGTTCCAGTGGCGACTGCTTCTCTTCTTTGCGAACCTTCTCTGGTTTCGGTGATGTTAAGAACCACGAGGCCAGGACCGGAATGATGGTCAGTGCAACAAAGAGGGAGGCCAGAAGCGCTACGGTGACCGCTACCGCAAAGGAGCGGAATAGTTCGCCAACCAGACCACCGGTGAAGGCAATTGGCAGAAAGACCGCGACTGTCGTCAGGGTTGATGCTGTAACCGCGCCTGCAACTTCGCGAATTGCATTCGGGATTGCAACCTTTTTCTCTTCACCACTCTGAAGATGTCGATAGATATTCTCTAATACAACGATCGAGTCGTCGACAACGCGTCCAACCGCAATCGTCAGACCACCCAGAGTCAGCAAGTTCAACGTATAGTTGCCAACATACAGACCAATCAAAGCGATAACGATTGAGAGTGGGATAGAGACCGCTGTAACCAGGGTTGAGCGAATCGAGAACAGGAAGATCAGAATAATGAGGATCGCAAATGCTGCGCCGATCAGACCCTCACGTATGAGATCATTGACCGATTTGCTAATTGTAGGAGCCTGGTCAGATGTGACCGTAATACTTGCGTTATGCCCAAGCTTCTGTTGTAGAGACGAGATCTGAGCATTGACTGCATTTGAGATAGTTACAGTATTACCGTCGGTTGTCTTTACAATAGAGACACCAAGGCTCTCTTTGCCGTTTGTACGGGTCAACGAGCTAGAAGGTGCCACAGTTTCCTGCACAGTGGCCACATCTTTTAATTTGACAGGTGTCGGTATTGCAGTTGCACCAGCACTGAAGCCACCAGCACCAGTTGCACCAGCGCTGAAGCCACCAGCGCCAACGCCACCAGCACTGAAGCCACTAGCACCAGTTGCGCCAGCGCCAGCCGCGCCAGCACCGGCACCAGCCCCTGCGGAGGCTCCTTTAGCACCGACGATAAGATTTTGTAGATCGCTCAATGAGTTCAGTGTGTTGCCTACTTTAATAGGCACAGTTTGACCATTACTGGTTGTTACATCACCGGCAGGAAGGGAAATATTATTTGCCTGTAACGCGCCCTCTACCTGTGAGGCGCTGATGCCGTCAGCTTTTAGTTTATTAAGATCGAGGTTGATTGAAACGATCTGATTAGTAACTCCAGTGACGCTGACGTTACCGACACCACTGATGGCTGTCAGAGAAGGCACAACATCCTGGTTGAGAGCCGTTGCCAGGTCCTGTTGATTTTGATCAGAGGTGACCGAGAGCTGAATAATCGGCAAGTCTGCGATGCTAAAAGACCTCACCTGAGGCGTGACGCCCGAAGGGAGGCTTGGCTGCGCCTTATTGAGACTCTCCGATACCGTTTGTGTGGCCTGATTAATGTCGGTGCCATAGTTAAAAGAGAGAGTGATAAGCGAGACGCCTTCGTTCGAATAGGAGGTCTCCGTTTGGAGACCCTGGAGACCCTGAAGGTTTTGTTCCAGTGGATTGGTGACATCGCGTTCGACGATTGATGGTGAAGCCCCATTGTATACTGCGACAACAGAGATTGTCGGTAGGGAAATAGAAGGGAAAAGTTCTTGCTTAAGAGAAGGAATAACAAACCCTCCCAGCAAAAGAATGGCGATAGTTACCAGAGCGACCAGACTCTTGTTCGCGAGACTGATCTTTGATAAGAAGGACATGCGCCGATACTCCTTTCGGAATGTTCATCCGTGTTTGTCGATTCGGGATAGATCAGGAACGGATTGATGCTGCTATAAAGCGGGTACTATAGATATTTAATAGCTGTACCAGCATTCAACCATTGCCGTGATTGATTTATTAAACGTTTATTAAGTTATTGACCTGCTATCTTTTGCTAAAGTAAGATAGGAGAATGGGGCCGTTTGGCAACTTTGCTGGAGAGAGCAACGAATGTTTAGATCTTATTCCGAAAACCAACGCGACTGGCGTCGCTCGTGCTCTACACTCAAGTTTTCGGATAAGCAGTTATTCTTTCTTTGCTATACCATATAAGAGCTTATCCACAATGATAGAAGCTATCTCTTCCATACTTACGTGTAGTTCTTGTTCAGGTTGCATAAAATGCCTGGCCTGTAGCCCCATAGTCATCCCCCGGAACATGAGCGCATAGATGCTTGCCGGTATATCTGCCACTATTTCACCTGCATCGATGGCTTGCTGGAAGATAACGCTCAAGCTTTCCACTTCTCTCTGCTTCCAGGAACGCATTGTTTGCCGGTCTATTTGATCACGGCAGTACTCTTCGATATCGCGGATAAGAGCGATAATCTCTGCACTGCGACGAAAATTGAGCATATTTTCTGTATATTTACGTAATTTATTGGGCAGGCCATCTGTTTGCTCAACCGCATGATAGAGTTGTGTATGCCAATCGACAATTGTTTGTTGAAACATTTCAACAAACAATTGTTGTTTCCCGTTGGGAAAGTGATAATAGAGCGCAGCGGCCGTTACTTGAACTTCCTCGGCGATATCTTTCATGGACACGCCTTTAAAACCCCGTGCTAAAAAAAGTTGTCCTGCAACAGCGAGGATATGGTGCCGGGTCTCTTGTTCTTTTTCGGTATGCATCGCTTTATCAGTTGTCCTTACCAATGCGGTGTTTTTTTGCATAAAATGAGAACTTAATGAGCATTTAATAACCCTATATAAACTATACTAAAGCACCATCTTTTTGTCAATCAATAGCGCGATAATTCCCAGGGTTTTCCTACCTTTCCTACCTTTGGGCCGCGTGAATATTGTTTTGTATTTTGTTACTATAGGCTACTAAACAATATATTCATGCTTGTTACTAGGGCTAACTGGCATAAAAAGGGTAGCCTATCTTAGGATGTAGAAGTTGTAAAATAGTATTAGTTACGTAGAATTGTATTAGCATGTATACTATTATGTAGTATGGTAAAAAGATGTTACGAAATTTAGTGGAGGTCTGATTTGGCGGATGCTATACCCGATGTAATATGGATGCCGAATAATAATTTCTTTGCGAACCGTGATGGATTGCGTGCACAGTATGTCATTTTGCATGGAACAGCGGGCGGCTCAAGTGCTCAAAATATTGCGTCCTACTTTGCTTCTACTCAGGGGACGAATAATCCTGTCAGTAGTCATTACGTAATCGGTCAAGATGGGACGATTGTGCAGTGCGTCTCGGAGGAGAATGGGGCCTGGGCCAATGGGCTTTACACGAATGGTCATGCAGCGTTTTGGGATACAACTGTAAATCCAAATAATATTACTGTCTCGATCGAACATGTGAAACCTGCTACTGATAACTCTGATCAGCTTACCCCTGCTCAGCAGACTGCTAGTTTTCAATTAATCAATGCCATCTGTGATCGCTGGCAGATTCCCAAGCATAATGCGGATGCTTCTGGTGGGATAACAGGTCATTTTTCCATTGACCCGGTTAATCGCAGCCATTGTCCAGGCCCTTATCCGTGGGATGCGTTGTGGAGCTACTTGAGTAGCCAGGAGGAACAGGTGGTCATTAATTTACAGAATGCGGTCGTTAAAAGTTTTTTTGCCGCGTCTGCCAATAATCGCTGGTTATGTCAGCGTACGGGGATGCTTATTGGTGGAGCGATCCTGGACTTTTATTGTCGTTTTGGTGGGGATGGTTTATGTGGACTGACCTATCTAGGTTTACCACTGACGAATGAAGTTCCCATTACTACGCATGCTGGGACTGTCTACCAGCGTTTTGAGCGTGGATTTCTGGTGTATGATCCTAATCATGTCGTAGATTCACCTCCGGGAGCGGGTCAAGTGTATTGTATGCATATTAATGCGCCGACGCCAGCCGTACTTTCTCCAAAGGTTTCAGCTGAGCCTTAAACGTTGGGCATTATCCTATGTAGCATACAATCTTTGATAACGTAGGCGAAAGGTGAGTTTGGGGTTTTCCCTCTGCGCTTTTTATTACGTGCTATACATGCGTGTCTGTTATAATACAGGCCAGGGATCCCACGTCTGAATGGAGCGGCCTAGTGTCGCTCCACTTTTGTTTATCTTCCCTTCCCAGGGTTATATTGAGGAGTCTGTATGAATCAACTTGAGTGGCTACTGTTTGGTGTGCTTGTCTTTGCGATTTTAATTATCGTTGTCAATATTGCGGACAACCTTTTTACTGGCAAAGAGACCTTCATAAGCAGACTCTTCAGACGTAAGCATCGGCGATCATCGAAGCACCCCTACCCCTACACTAGAACCAGTGATCACAAGGGAGAACGTGAGGCCGCACCTCGCAGCCATGCCAGACAGAAGCAAGAGCCTCGCAAGCGTCGCTAAATGGTGCGAATCTAGTACTAATAGACTATTCACCCGGGCTCTTTTGTAAATATTTGAGTCTTCACCGCTCATGCCTTATACTGTTTTTATACTATAAAAATAAATAATTTGAGATGTAGATACTAGAGATAATGGGATAGTAGTCTTAAAATAGCTTATATCATTACATTTTTGCTCTTGTCTATTCTCTCCCCTGTTACATGTTGAAGTGATGTATTGCTATACATGTATCGGCTGCTGAGTATACTAGACGGGTAGTCATTACTTTGCACGTTCTCCTCATTGAACGCTACTATTTATTCTACGTCTCTGCTAACGAGCGTTGGTGATATGAATACTAGAAAATTATTCTGCCGCTACTGTGGAAGGGTGACAGAGCAAGCGTGTCCCGAATGTGATGCCCGCTGCTGCTTTTCGTGTGGTGTCAATCGTTGTCCACTCTGCGTTCGCGTCAAGCTAGCGCAGGTGGAGCATGCGCTACGTAGTCGTCTTGTCGCATGGCAACATATTGAAGCTTCAATTCTACCTCTTGTCTCTTCTGCTTTCTTTTTTTACCATGATCCTACTGAGCAAAAAGTAGAGCACCTGGCCAGTGTTGTGATTGCGCGTGCTCAACAAGGGTAAGGGCAGCCCAGAACGACATCAGGCTAGCATCTACGTTTTTCTCTTTAATGAGACGGTTCAGGTCATGTCTTCCTCTATCATACTGCGTTGTACTGACCGGTTTATGTACCCTAATTGTTATGTAGGGGTTACTTTTCCCTATACACAATTGCCCTTATTTACTATTTACATAGTCTCTCCTTAATGCTTTTTGGGCTACCTATCATTAATTTTTAATACTCTTTTGTTATACTCTATAAAAATACACTTTTGAATATCTTTGTCTACCAGTTAGTGTAGATACTTTTCGTGCGCAATTTCATGTTTAGGATAGATGTAGCTCAACACTTGTCTCTTCGATTGAAAGGACTTTGAATGTTAACCTGGTTAGGTGGCCTCTTATTTAAGAGGCGGTGGTCGGTGGTGGTAGCGGCTGTTTTACTTGCGCTTGTCATGGGTCTTTACGGTTTTCAAGTCTTCGATTCTCTACAGGGTGTGGGTCTGGAAGATCCACAAAGTGAATCGATTCGTGCCCGTGATCTGATTAATACAACGTTCTCTGCCCAAAACTCAAATGCTTCTACAATGATTATACTTTTGAGTGATCCCCATTTGTTAGCAACTGATCCTCAGTTTGTTCAGGCTGCTCAGCAGATCATCGATCGTTTGAAGGGGCGTTCAGAGGTCCTTTCGCTCTCTTCTTACTACTCGACGCATAGTAGCTCTTTCCTGTCGAGGGATCATCATCAGACGTTCATTTATGCGAATATTTCTACCAAGAATGGAGAGACGAAGGTCTATAACACACTGAACTCTTTGCTAAGTGCTCCTCCGCTCACTGTTTCGGTTGGTGGTACTGTGGCGACTGATGTGCAGTTTAATCAACAACTCCAGCATGACCTGGAGTTTTCAGAGACGATTGCTCTGCCGATTGTTGCTTTAATGCTGGTGGTCATCTTTAATGGTCTGGTAGCTGCATCGTTGCCTCTATTGATTGGTGGCTTTGCGATTGTCGGGTCCTTTGCGCTGTTGCGAGTATTGACGTTGTTTACTGGAGTGTCCAGCTTCGCGACCAATGTCATTACGATCATTGGACTTGGTCTGGCGATCGATTATTCACTCTTTATTATTACGCGTTTCCGTGAAGAGCTGGTAGCGGATGAAAAGGATGTCGAGGGTGCGTTGCGGCGTACGATGATGACTGCTGGTCGTACGGTGCTTTTCTCCGGATTGACCGTCTGTACAAGCCTATTGAGCCTGCTGATCTTTCCCCAGGCTGTCTTGCGCTCGGTAGGACTGGCAACGATTGCAGCAGCTCTGGTCGCAATGTTAGGCTCGCTTACTGTTTTGCCTGCGCTGCTTTCGCTACTGGGACCTCGTGTGAATGCGCTCTCACTGCGGCGTATCTTCCACCGCAAACAGAAGCAAGGTAGCGCTGATATTGACCCACAGCGTGGGGCCTGGTACCGCCTTTCGTATTTCGTGATGCGTTGGAGTATACCGATTACACTGGCCGTCGTATTGTTCTTATTAGCGCTGGGATCGCCATTCCTGCATGTCTCTTTCTCTTCCGCTGATGAACGTTCCCTTCCTCTCACTGCTTCCTCGCGTACTGTTATTGAGCAGTTGCAACAGAATTTTCCAGGTCAGGATGACTCTCAGATTACTATTGCTATCCGTACCCACGGAGATGCCCTGAGTGCAAATAACCTGGTTGCTCTCAATGACTATGTGGATCGTTTACAGCAGTTGTCGCATGTCTCTCAGGTACAGAGCGCAGTTAGCTTTGCTCCTGGTGTGACGCTGGCGCAATACCAGCAGATATATGCGCATCCAACTGTGAATCCGCAGGTATCGACGGCGGTGAAGCAGTTTGCGAAAGGGGATGTCACGCAGGTACTGGTTACTGCTACCCTTGACCCTCATTCTACTGAGGTACAGTCGTTAGTGCGCACTATACGAGGGCTCTCTGTACCTGGCAATATGACAGTGCTGGTGGGTGGTCAGGCCGCGCAATCGGTCGATCTACTCGCGAGTCTGGCAGCTTCAATCCCTTATGCGGTCCTGATCATGGTCTGTGCGATCTTCGTACTGCTCTTCTTGATGACAGGTTCGTTGATCATGCCGATTAAGGCGGTCGTTCTGAACATCCTCTCTTTGACGGCAACCTTTGGAGCGCTGGTCTGGATCTTTCAAGATGGGCATTTTCAAAACCTCTTGCAATTCAAAGCATTTGGGAGTATCGATAGCACCCAGATTATTCTGATCTTTGCGATTGCTTTTGGTCTCTCGATGGACTACGAAGTTTTTCTGATGAGTCGGATCAAAGAGCAGTTTGATCGTACCGGTGATAACCGTGAAAGCGTGGCAATCGGTCTGCAACGTACGGGTTGGCTGATTACCAGCGCGGCGCTCTTGTTGGCGATTGTAGTCGCTGCGTTTGCTTCTTCTCGTGTGCTGGAGGTGCAAGAGATTGGCGTTGGCCTTGCGTTAGCGGTCTTGATGGATGCAACTCTGGTGCGAGCGTTGCTCGTGCCCGCGATGATGAATCTATTGGGGACATTGAACTGGTGGGCACCTGCTCCGTTGCGCTTTGTCTACCGGCGTATCGGTCTACACGAAACTGTAGAGATGGTTCCCGCTGCCTCGACTATTTCTGCATTACCTTTTGAGTCCTCAGTTGCGTTTGAGGAAGATGCAGCGAGTGAAGTGTACATTGCGGAGTCGGATGAAGATGGTGAGATGGTTCCACGCTAAAGACTAAAGACTAAAGACGATGGGAGAGCAACTCTTGCTCCCCCATCAGAAAGGTCTTAGCCGAAGCGTTTGCGCAAGCGCGGTAAGATCTCTTTGGCATAGGTCTGGAGGAAGCGTGACTGATCTTCGCCAGGAGCGTGAAAGATCAGGTGTGTAAAGCCAAGTTCGATGTAGGGGCGGATCTGTTCGATATGCTCATCAGGATCACTGGAGACAAGCCAGCGGCGATGAGCCTGATCGGCAACCGTTTCTGCGCGTTTCTCCATCTCACGAGCATCATGAACATCGGCCTTGTCTTCGGCTGGTAGTGCCAGTGCGGACCAGATGCGTGTATCAGAGAGGGCACGTTCTTTGTCATGGTCGAACGAGACCTTGACTTCAATAGTGCGCTCAACCGCATTCGGGTCGCGTCCAGCTGCTGTAGCGCCTTCTGCGACTGCTGGCAAAAGTTTATCTTTATACAGCTCTTCGCCTTTACCAGAGGTACAGATAAAGCCATCGCCTGCGCGACCAGCAAACTTGGCGGCTACCGGTCCGCCTGCGCTGATGTAGATAGGAATAGGCTGATCTGGACGATCATAGATAGTGGCATTAAGAGTCTTATAGTACTGACCCTCAAAGGTCACCAGTTCTTCACTCCACAGTTTTTTGATCAGTGCTACCGCTTCACGCAGGCGTGCCAGACGCTCTTTGGTGGCTGGCCATTCAGAGGCTGTGACGGCGACTTCATTCAGCGACTCACCTGAGCCTACGCCTAGAATCACGCGGCCCGGGTTCAGGACTCCCAGAGTTCCGAAAGCCTGTGCTACAACAGCTGGCTGGTAGCGAAACGTTGGTGTCAAAACACTGGTCCCGAGCTCAATACGTTTCGTGCGCTCGCCGACTGCACCTAACCATACGAAGGCCTGGGGTGCGTGTCCGTTTGTATGACGCCAGGGCTGAAAGTGATCGCTAACCCAGACACTATCAAACCCACATTCTTCAGCTTCAACCGCGTAATTGATAAGTTGACGGGGTCCAAATTGTTCCGCCGATGCTTTATAACCAAGCTTCAGGGGATGGTTTGCCATGCTACGTTCTCCTCTTTCTCTGTACATCCTATGACGAAATGGTAGTAGAGAAACGTTATTATCGAGCTATATGAGCAGATATCCTCGATCTGTCATGTTTTTTGAGGCATGGGAGGAGGATTGCCCTCTTGCAGGGAGGGCAGACGCTTTCATACGTAGCTCTCCCTACAAAGCAGCATATCACCTGGCGAAAAATCTCTCAAGCTGAGATTTGTGCCAGGTGGTTACTTTTAGCTATTTGAGGTTACATTGCTACGTTATTCAGAGCTTTTCCTAGTTGGTCAGTGTGATCTTTTTAAGTCCGCGTGGGGCATCAGGCTCAAGGTGTTTGGCTATAGTAAGATGCAGACCGAGGAGTTGTCCGGGAATGATACTGACAATAGGCGTGAGCCATTCTGGAATGTCAGCAGGGAGCGCGAATGGCGTTTGCGCGAGAGCCAGAGCCTCCTGGCTCTCAGAGAGCACCAGCAGCTCGGCTTTGCGTTCCTGTAGTTCATGAGCTAGCTCTAACATATCGGCATATGGTGCGCCCTGTGGCATGATCAGGATAGTAGGCAGACCCTCTTTGACTGTTGCGATCGGGCCATGGCGGAAATCCGCTGAAGAGTAAGCGGTTGCCATAACATAGGTGAGCTCCTTTAATTTGAGGGCCAGTTCGAACGAGGTGGCATAGTTGTAGCCGCGCCCGACGACGATGCACTCGTCCATGTAGCGATAGCGCTCGGCGTAGCGCGCGATAGCGGAGGAACTTTCTAGCACCTGTGCAATCCAGCCGGGCACACGCTGTAGCTCTGTAATTCTCTCTTTATCCCCATTCATCAGAGCTGCGAAGAGCATCATAACGGCGACCTGAGCGGTGTAGGTCTTGGTCGCTGCAACACTGCGCTCCTGGCCAGCGTGCAGTTCGATGACATGATCTGCGGTAGCCGCCAGGGCTGAATTGACGTCATTAGTGATCGCAATAGTTGGTCGTCCCTGACGCTTTCCCTCTGCAAGAACCGATACAATATCTGGTGATTGTCCCGACTGTGAGATCCCGATAATCAACGCGTTATTCATACGTGGCGGACGTTGATAGAGCGTCTGGAGAGAAGGAGCGGCAAGTGCAATAGGGTATCCTGCCATCGTGCCCCATGCGTATTTAGCATATGTCGCAGCATGATCCGATGAGCCACGAGCTGCGATAATAATATAATCGAATGACGGTAACTGTTTTATTATCTGCTCAATATGATGTATCTCTTTATCGATTAATTGTGTGATAACTTCCGGTTGACTCTGTATCTCTTGTTCAAGTAATGATGACATAGTTGTGCCCTCCACTTATAGCGTGAATGAGAAGACAATCGTCGATGTCGCGCAGTCGCGGTGAGCCAGGCTCATACAAGTGAGCGGTATATACCTGCCACGCCAGATAGTCTCTTGCTTAACTATACCACGTTATGGTCTAGTGGTCTATACCACATTGAATTGAAAGGCTCGCTATGTTAAACTGCCTTTTATCTATGCATACGTAGTTGTTGTTGTATAAAGAATGAGATGCCCTATGGATCGCAGTATGAATAGAGAGCAGCAGCCTGGCGGGGAGAGATTAATCATCGCTGAATATAATCCCGAGTGGCCCCGGCTTTTTGAGGAAGAGCGTGCAGGTATTCAAGAGCAGATAGGCACTTATCTAGATGATATTCAGCATATAGGTAGCACCGCAGTTCCAGGGCTAGGTGCGAAGCCAATTATTGACATTATGGTAGTCATACCGCGTATTGAGGCTGTAGCTTCGTGTGTACCCGGGTTAGAAAAATTAGATTATCACTATATGGGGGAATATGGTATTGCTGGTCGTCACTACTTTTATAAGCCTGCCAATGCATCACCATTTGAGCATCAGTATCATCTGCATATGCTGATGACGACGCATCACCAGTATCTATCTCACATCCTTTTCCGCGATTATTTACGGATGCATCCTGAAGCATTAACAGCCTATCAGCAACTCAAAGAGGAACTGGCTACTCGCTATATCTCTGATCGGGATAGCTATACGGATAGTAAAAGTCAATTTGTGAGTGGCATCCTGGCTCTTGCTCATAGTGAGATAGAGAGATAGCTTCTACCTTGACTTACTACTGATCCGAAAACTTGCGTGTGCGAGCACTAGCGACGCCAGTCGCGTTGGTTTTCGGAATAAGATCTTAACGTACTGCTGATTTGAATAGGTGATTACGTTGCTCGTGTCGTATGTGTTGTATTGATGCTCGGAATTGGTGACAGCTTCCTGCATATGCAGGAAGCTGTCGCTTTTTGATTAGCTATATAGTCATCTGGACATACTGATGACTTTCAGGTTATGCTACTCACGCACGTAACTAGCAACCACAGCCCCATCCACCGCCGCCCCAGCCACTGCCCCAGCCACCACAGCCACCCCAGCCACCCCAGCCACCGCCCCAGCCAAAACCGCCGAAGCCGAAGCCACGGCCGAAGCCGAAGCCACGGCCGAAGCCGAAGCCACGGCGGCCGAAGCCACGGCGGAAGCCGAAGCCACGGCGACCGAAGCCACGACCCCTGAAGCCTCCCTCCACTTCTTCCAGCTCATCATCCGTCAACTCTATTGCGTTGATGAGCTCATTCTGCTTTTCTTTCGTAACGGTGCCTTTCATTCTCTTTCCTTCCTTTGCGCGAACTTTGTGCAATAGCTGACGTTGTGTGTTTACTCCGTCTTGCTATCACGAATGTTACACATTTCCGGTAAGTGACTAACTCCTGGTTTCGTTACTTTCTAGAACGATCATTCTATCTAATATCTAGAATGATCAATTCAAATATAGGCTATAGATAGTTACAAGTCAAGTCCAATCAGATAGGAAATTACCGCATCTTTAGAATTTGTTACCTACATAGTCGTTATTGTAGTTATGAAATTGATTACATTGTGCCTATAGAATCTTACTTACAATATTTCCTATGCAGAATTTTTAGCCTGTGGATCATATCGCATTCATTACAAATATGCTTTCCTGGTTGCTCGTACATTACTTTTTGAACGCCTATTATAAAACGATGCATCTATATAGTAGGAAAGAAAGAATATTATATGTATCCTATCTATAGGAGTATTGTATGTTTTAAACATACTATAATAAATGGAAAGTGCAATAGCTGTTTGCGAAAGGTGCCGGATTATAAGGTTTAATAAATAAATGAGGTGGTGGAGTGAAGGAAAGTATTGATAACGAAAGTATTGATCAGGTCAGAAATGTCGAATATGTTGAGCGTTGCTCTCGAGTCTGTAACTGTCTCGCCAACTATCACCACGTGCTGAATCGGCAGTAAATGACTCCTAACGTCACGTGTAAAGCTTGCATTGCCCGTCCAAAACTTGTATAAGTATTACAAGGGTCGTATTGGAAGATTGTATGTCTTCCTTCGTAAATAGTATTGGAAAGAGATACGATAGTGCGAGAGCAAGCAAAAGATCAGCTTATCGAAGTGGATACACACAATGATGGTGGTTACGAGGAGGAGGATGTTGAAGAGGTCGTTTCACAACGTAGCAGACCCCGACCGCTGCCAGGCTGGATTGTTATTGGCATCATTGTTATACTCGTGTTGATTTTATTATTTACTGTCTTTGGTGTCGGGACACTCATGCAACATCCACCGCTCCAGGATAGCCTCAACGCAGCGCAGCATGTGGCTCTGCTGGTGAGGACTTCCCTGGCGTAGTCGATCGTGTAGTCCACGCTATCTTACAAAACAAACGAGAATTCGCCGGTTGCCGTATAACAGATAGCTTGTTGATTGGGAAAGAACATTTTAAATGCTCCCTCAACAACATGGCCTTTTCTGTTGCGGCTCGGTTCTTCGTACGTGTAGTGACAGACAATTACTTCGTGCCCAACGATATCACCCTCATAGTGACGGATCAGCGCCAGTGCTTGCGGTGTAATGGTCCGATAGTATAATCTTTTCACTAAAATCTCTAGCTTTCAGCGATCAGTAGACAGCCTTCTATCCGATTTTTTGGCCTCTCTCTGTTCTATTGTGCCTCTTTCTATTTCACTGTGTCAAATTGCAATAAATGTGAATTAGTACCAACCACAGCTGCGCAATTTCCTGGCTATCTGATGCGTTGATAACAATGTTGAGGCAATGAAAAGGGTCTTGCATGATGTGGATTGGATTCTTCGCTGAGAAGCATTCATTGATGTAGATAAATATAATGGTATTATGTATATAACACATGTGGATAGGATAGAATAGGATATGAGTGACGTTACTTCAAATTCAGAGATGAAGCGCCGTGCGTTTTTGCAGCTGTGTGCCGCTGGTTCATTGACCAGCCTGCTAGCTGCCTGCCAGACGACGTCGGGGACAATAGATAGTGTCAATACCAGACCTGCTAGCACTGCTAAACCCGCCAGCACAGCCACAGCAACGAAACCTCCGGTTGCCACTGATCAAGATTGGGCAGCGTTGGCGCAGCGTCTACAGGGCACGCTGGTACGTCCTGGCAGTACTCAGTATGCGACGGCGCTCCAGCTTTATGATCCACGTTTTGATACGATCCATCCAGCTGGCATTGCGTACTGTAACGGTGCGGCAGATCTGCAAGCTTGCCTGGATTTTGCACATCGCTTTGCTGTACCCGTAGCTCCACGTGCGGGTGGTCACTCATACGCTGGCTATTCGACAACGACTGGACTGGTGCTGGATGTTACGAGAATGAATGGAACGACAGTGAATAGTGCTGCTCAGACGGCGACTGTTGATGCGGGTGCTCGCCTGGTTGATATCTATGCTGCGTTGACGAATCAGGGTGTGATTATTCCTGCTGGTTCATGTCCGACGGTGGGTATTGCTGGTTTGACATTAGGGGGTGGGGTTGGTGTAATCGGGCGCAAATATGGTCTGACATGTGATAGCCTGCTCTCTGCTGATGTCGTGCTGGCAGACGGACGTGTTGTGACCTGTGATAGTAATCATTACGCAGATCTTTTCTGGGGGTTACGTGGTGGTGGAGGTGGCAACTTCGGTGTCGTGACAAAGTTCACTTTTCGTACCAATACAGTCTCCGCTCTGTCGCTCTTTACGCTACGTTGGCCGTGGGGTAGTGCGGCCCAGGTTGTTGATGCATGGCAAAACTGGGCACCCACCGCACCGGATGAGATCTGGTCAAATTGTGTATTGTTGACCACAGCCGATCCCAACGCAGGTCCGATCGTCCAGGTGAATGGTGTCTACGTTGGCAGTTCTAGCGCGCTTAGCCCTTTACTGCAACAACTGACGAGTAGTATCGGTGTAAGTCCATCAAGTAACTATGTGACTGATGCTAGCGTGATGGATACCATGCTCTACGAAGCTGGTTGTTCGGGTATGAGCGTTGCGGCTTGCCATCTACCGACGCAGAATCCTCAGGGTCAATTACCGCGTACCATTGAAGATGCCAAATCTGATTACTTTAATCATGTGCTGTCACGTGCGGGCATCGGAGCCCTGGTAAATGCTGTCAGTAGTCGCCAGGTTGCAACAACGCCAGGAACAGTGGGTATCGGACTCGATCCTTATGGCGGTGCAATCAGTCGCGTGCAGCCGACCGCAACGGCCTTTGCGCACCGTAATGTGCTTTTCTCGGTTCAATACAATATTAATTACGATAGTGGTTCTTCACAATCTGTCGTGGATGCTAATCATCAATGGTTGGTTGATATCAAAAATGCAATGCATTCCTATGCAACGGGTGCGTCGTATCAGAACTATATCGACACGGGTCTTACAGACTGGCAGGATGCTTACTATGGTCAGAATCTGGCACGCCTGCGGCAGGTGAAGACCACCTACGATCCCACCAACTTTTTCCATTTTGGGCAGAGTATTCCAACGCTCTAATATCCATGTGTTCATGTGTATCAATAGACACTACCCTGTAAGGAAGTCCATATATTTCCTATAAGGTGTCTGAAAGCGTGGCAAAGCTGCATTTACATGACGATCTTCTTGTCCGAGGAAAGTTTCATTGCATGGGACACTGAGATCGGTAGTACAAAAATACTAAGCGTAATAACATGTAAATGCAGTTTTTTTTGAGCCTCTAAAAATAATAGGTTTTTCTCTTCTTGCTCCTCCTGCTGGCTTCTCTCGTCACACTCTCCTCAAATTTAGCTTGCGCAATACATGCTTATCTATACAAATACGTATATTATTCATGCTTATAATGTTTTTATATTTATATATGTTGAAATAGGATTAAAAAATGCAATTGAATTATGCATAAGAGGTATGTATAATGGACAGTGTTACGGGTCGAGTTGATACCGTTGGTGCACCTCAGTTTTTTATATAGGTGTGTATGTTTCTCATCCCGTGAGTGGAATTTGTTAAAGTGTCAGTCAAAGCTCGTTTTGGTGTCTTTGCACTCCTTATAGTATGCAAACAAACATGTGAGAAGTGTTTGTAGAGCGATGTGGCTCGGTAGGCTTTTCGCACAAAGAGGTTTATTAAACAGCTATTGAAGACGGCACTCTGTTAGTACAACGGAGTTGTAGGAATATGCATGTGTTTGCCATTGTTATTGCTGTGGTTTCGCTTGCTCTGTTTGTTCAGTCACTCTTTTCTCTCTATCTTATGCTTTATGCATGGGAACATCCAGAGCGTTTGCGTGCGGGTGGCGCTCCAAGCTCTTTCTTAGCTGCCCGTCTTTCTTTTACAGCGTTGCTTCCTGCTCGTCACGAGGAAGAGGTGATCTATCAGACGATTCAGCGTGTCTGGAATGCGAACTATCCCAAGCATCTCTTAGAAGTGGTTGTCATCTGCCACGAGAGTGATAGTGAGACGATTGCTGAGGCCGAGCGTGCTATTCGTGATATTGGATCAGATAAGGTGTGGGTGGAAACGTTCTCAGATCCACCGATTAATAAGCCGCATGGGCTGAATGTGGGTCTGCAATGTACGTCGCATGAGGTTGTTACGATCTTTGACGCCGAGGATGATATCGATCCCAATATTTTTAATATGGTGAACACCGTAATGCTCAAAGATGGGGTTGGGATTGTGCAGGCGGGTGTGCAGTTGATGAACTTCGCGGACCACTGGTTTGGTATCCACAACTGCCTGGAGTACTTCTTCTGGTTCAAGAGTCGTCTGCACTACCATGCGGCGATTGGCATGATTCCCCTGGGAGGCAATACTGTCTTTATTCAGCGCACGTTATTGGAGCGCGTAAGTGGTTGGGACGAGGGGTGTTTGACTGAAGATGCCGAGATTGGTTTGCGCTTAAGTGTGCTGGGCGAGCGTATTCACGTCGTCTATGATCGGCAACATGTCACACGTGAAGAGACGCCCGACTCGATCGAGTCGTTTGTGAAGCAGCGCACGCGTTGGCAACAGGGCTTCTTGCAGGTCTTATTGAAAGGGACCTGGTGGCATATGCCGCAGATGCATCAGCGTTTACTGGCGCTCTATACACTTTCGTACCCCTATTTTCAGGCGGTATTGATGTTGTTATGGTCCTTTACGCTTATCTCTATATTCTGGCTCAAAGTCCCGACGCCTGTAGCGATGCTCTCATTCCTGCCGTTGTATGCACTCTTCTTCCAGTTTGTGCTGACAGTAATCGGAGCGTATATGTTTACGCGGGAGTTTGGCGAAAAATTTACCCTGCGTAATCTGCTAAGTATGACTATTACTTTCCTGCCCTATCAATGGATGCTAGGCCTTAGCTCTATTCGTGGTGTCTGGCGTGAGTTGCGTAAGAAAAATAACTGGGAAAAAACTGCTCATCATGGGGCACATCGTTATGCTGAGCCTCTCCTTGTTCAAACTAATGAGCAAGAGCTACAGCCGATAGGTCATGTCACACATACCCCCTAAGATCTTATTCCGAAAACCAACGCGACTGGCGTCGCTAGTGCTACGCACACGCAAGTTTTCGGATAAGTAGTAACGCTTATAGGCCAGCTATCCGGTAGCTATTGTCTGTTTTTATGCATCTCTATGCAATTTCACTACAGCGGGTCGGTGGAATAATGTTATGCGGTTTAAATTGACGAGGTAGAAAAAGAGTGTCATATGTAGGGAAATTAGAGCGTAAAGGGATGTTGCGCTTTCTTAAAAAAGTAGAGTCGCAATCACGTAATGGTCTACTTACAATTAAGAATGGTGATCGGCGTGTTGAATTCTACTTTCAACATGGGGAATGTATCTCTGTTTTTGATACAAGTATGCAGGATACGTTGGAGGATCGTCGTCTTCTGGAGGAGATCGTCAATCAAGATATCGATCAGAAGGTCCCGAAGGTGCGCCCAGTGCGTGCTGGCAAAGAAGGGAACGTGGCGCATATGTTGGTGGACCAGGGCTATGTGACGCGTGAGCAGATTGATGAATGGATCATGCGGCGTGCAGGTCATATCTTGCAACAGATTTTTACCTGGTCCAGATGTGAGGTCTTTTTCGCGGACAGTGTGACCCCACCCGCAGAGCGTCTGCTGATGACGCACGATCGGCGTTCGTTGATCGATGCACTATTTTCAGAAGGCCAACCCGTGGTGAGTTCGCGTCGTCTTGAGCGGCGCACAATCAAGCTGCCAGTGACGGATGAAAATGGTCATGGTGATACCACGACGCTGCCAGCGCTGCGCATACCGAAGAGCAAGCAGCCTGATGAGTCGGCGCTGCGCATACCGAAGAGCAAGCAGCCTGATGAGCCAGCGCTGCGCATACCGAAGAGCAAGCAGCCTGATGAGCCGGCGCCGCGCATACCGAAGAGCAAGCAGCCTGATGAGCCGGCGCAAGATGCCGATCAGCGTGTGCCTGCTAGTAATCTACCAGTGAGCGCGGGTGGGCAGATTGATCATAGTAGTCGTACGGTCTCTGATATACCCACTATTTTTCCTGATGGATTCGAGGATGGTGGCAATGATAGGCAACCGAGTGGTGCATATCATATACTGCCTTCTCACATTCCATATTCAGGGTGTGGCTTTACTGATGAGCACCGTTTCCCATTATTATCAGAGATGATTACGACAGCGAAGATCACTGTCGTCAAGCACCGTGAGCGTTCACGTTTATATTGGGAGATCGCTCTGATCGTGCTCTTACTGGTAATCGCAGGTACAGTGCACGGCGTTAACATGTTCCATTATCCCTATATAGAGGACGACGAGGGCACATATATGTTCCAGGCTTCGGCTGTGGTGCATATCGGAAAACTGGCCTACTACACCTATTGGTATGATCATGCTCCGGCTGGTTGGATACAGATCGCTCTCTGGAGCTTCCTGACGGGCGGTTTTCATACGTTTGGTTCGAGCATCTATTCAGGGCGTATCCTGATGCTGGTTATCCAATTGGCCTCAACGCTGCTGGTGTATCGCATTGGGCGTAATATCTCGAAAAGCATGATGGTTCCTTTCGCTGCTGCCTTGCTCTTTGGCTTATCGCCGTATGGATTGTACTATCACCGCCGTATCTTGCTCGACAACATTGCAACGATGTGGATGTTGCTGAGTATCTACTGGCTGGTGCGTGGGCGTCCATCGTTGCGTAGTTACTGGTTTAGCGCTATTTCACTGGCTATCTCTGTCCTCTCAAAAGAGATTACGATCTTCTTAGTACCAGTCATGTTGGGTATGGTCTACTGGCGTTCAGACAGGTCGCATCGTGTACTTGCTATCGTTGGTTGGCTGACACTCTTCAGCGCAATCGTCTCGCTCTATCCTTTGATGGCGATTATTAAGAGCGAGTTGCTTCCTGCAGGTACGTTACTCAGCGATCATAGCAAGCATGTGAGCTTGATCGAGAGCCTTTTTTTTCAGAGCCAGCGTGCCCAGGACGGAGGTATCTTTAATGCGCACAGTATGGTACGTACAAAGATGGGTGGTTGGATTGTTGATGATCCGATCCTCTGTGTTGGGGGAGGTCTCAGTGCGCTCCTCTCTTTGCTCTTTCTGCGCAAGCGTCCAATCGTGGCTTTCATTGGGCTCGCAACGCTTGCGCTCAGCACGTTTCTGCTTCGTAATGGATTGGTGCTGGACTTCTATCTGGTGCCGCTGCTACCTCTGCTTGCCCTGTCTCTCATGCTCATGCTGGAATCTCTGCTTGACGTGCTATTTTTTCTCGTGCAACGTCGTGCTAAGCGGGTTGGTGGTGTGAAGCCGAATGTGAGGATACGGCGTTGTGTTGAACAAAGCATCATTCTTGGTACTGTACTCAGCACAATCGTGTGCTTCTTGTATATGAGTCATGGGATGGGTCTACACGGAAAGTACCTGAGCAGTGTGAACAATCCTCTCTTATATTGGGATGGCATGCAGGCGAATGCGCAAACGGCGGCCACAATCTGGGTCGAGCACCATTTGCCCAGAAGTAGCCGTCTGGTAATTGATGAGTCGATGGGACCTGATCTCTATGATGATGGCTACAAGTTATCGCATTATTACTGGCGTATAGCGGAAGATCCTGCTATCGGACAGGAAGTATTTCACGATGATTGGCACAACTTTGATTACATTATTACTACGCCGCAAATGATGGATGATGTAAAGCAGAACAATATGAAGTTGATACAGGATGGAGTTGCGCACTCTATTGTCGTTGCGCATTTTATTGATAACTCGTACATGGTTGAAATTCGTCGGGTGAATAAGTAGTAAAGGATACCGACTCATGAGAACTTTGATTATTATTCCGACATACAATGAGATTGAAAATTTGCCTTCTCTGCTAGAAGGTATCTTCACATTTGCCCCTGAGACTGATGTGTTAGTGGTTGATGACAACTCGCCAGATGGTACAGGGAATCTGATAGAGGAACTGAAGAAGAATGATGCGCGTATCCATTTACTACGTCGTCCGGGGAAACTGGGCCTGGGGACTGCGTATATTGCGGGTTTCAAGTATGCTATCGTAAAACGCTATGACGCAGCCTTTGAGATGGACGCGGATTTTTCGCATGATCCTTGCTATCTTCCTGATTTCTTGCATGCAATTCAGCGTGCAGATCTAGTCATTGGTTCACGCTATATTCCCGGCGGTAGCACTCCTAACTGGTCGCTTGTGCGTCGTATGATTAGCGGTAGTGGAAATATTTTTGCGCGCGGTGTACTGAATATTCCAGTGCATGATTGTACTGGTGGGTATCGCTGTTATCGTCGTGAGGTGCTGGAGGCGATCGATCTGGATAGCGTTCAATCACGCGGTTACGCTTTCCAGGTTGAGATGACCTATCGCGTGCTCAATCAAGGTTTCAAGATTGTAGAGACGCCGATTACCTTTATGGATCGCCGCTTAGGTCAATCCAAGATGTCGAAGAAGATTATTATAGAGGCCTTCACGTATGTGATAAAGACTCGCTTTCAGCGTCCGCCGGTAGCAACTCTTGCACCACAAGAAGGCAGACAACATACCGGTAGTATCGCAGTGCGAGATGTCCGAAAAGAAAAGATGCCTACAATCCCCGTTGGCGTTGCTGGTAACACAAAGCAATCAGGCGGTACGAGCGGAAATAACGGTAACAGTGTTGCTAATGCCAGTCAATCGCTTGAGCGACCTTCGCAATCATAAGGCAGTGCTGGCGATTCTTGCATTGTGTAAAGAGATATAAAGTCTGGAGGAGGACTCTAGAGCATAAGCATAGGGCCCTCCTTGTTTCTATCTTTCCATTCTCTTGTCTGTGTGCTCTCGTTGGGTGGACTCCTGGTGGTGAGCTCCGTTTATAGCATTCTGTTTGCGCTGAAGGAAAGGTTGTGTAAGGTGGTAGGGCGTTTTCTCCTGGTACTGATGCTGGTAGTCAGTATGCCTGCTTTTGTTGCGGCTGCACCGCGACCGCTGGTAATGACAAACCTTTTGACTGTACCGCCCGATAGTGCGATCGGTATCGATTATTACCACGAGTCGATGGGGTATATTACGCGCTCCCCTATTGGTATCCAGAGTGATCTGGATGAGATCGCACAGATTACAGCGAAGATAAAAGTCTATCATAGTCCATATCCGATTGGTGGTTTTCGCTCTCCGGCTTCGACATTAGTTGTGATGAAGCAGATTGTGCGTACAGCCAAAGCGCGACATATGTATGTGGTCTGGACTGAAAACGACGATCGTGTCACGTTGACCGATGCGAACTGGAGTGATTACGCGTTGCGTGTAGTCGCTGATGCAGCACAGGCGCACCAGGCGGGCGCGGATGAATTTTTAGTAGGAAATGAGATCTCTCTGCATAATAATGGCGATCCCGGTTTCAGCGATAGCCAACTGCCTGGACGTATACGTGAGTTAGCGACGGCCTGTAAGCATGTGTTTACGGGCAAGATTGGTTATGAGGATGGGTGGTTCAAGAATGGGACCTGGAGCTTGAAAACTATGGCACCGCTTGATAAGCTCTACTTTACACTCTACGAGCCATACCATACGTATACTACTGCACTTGATGCTATCGTTGCTCGTCTGGGGACGCATGCTGAATTAGGGGAGGTGGGGGCCGCTGATGTAAAGCAGATCTTGCATGATAGCGAGGAGGATTGGACACGTGATCTGCTGCGACGCTACGATTACGCACGTCTTAATCATATTCATATCTGGCTCTTTACTTTCCGCGAGGCAGATGACAATGGTTATGGCTTCTTTCCCCCCTCACCTCCTGATGTGTCTGAACAGCCGCATGCGATCTGGAACTATATTCGTCGCCATGCTTTTCTCGCGTATCATAATCTCTTACATTGCGACTTCTATAATGCTGCTCAACAGTGCTTCATTGGCGATGGATATCTGAAACAGGAAAGCCTGTATGCTAATGCCTTTAATCATCCTCTGCTTGCAACTGTGGGACGGACTGATTTTGTCTTTCGTGGGGTGCTTACCCCGCTGGCCGCCACTGGTTGGGAGTCCTGGCGTGCTACGCGAATTGTTTTTCGCTATAGTGATCCCTCTAACTATTACCATCTGGATATCATGCCAAATAGTCAGCAATGGCAATTGTATCGTCGTCAGCATGGTCAGGACACATTGCTGTTTATGGGGAATGCCGAGAAGCTTGCGCTGGGCAGCGATAACGATTTTGAGATCAGGTCGCAAGGTTATGGTCAGGATACGCTATTGCAGGTATTCTGGAATGATACAAAGGTCGTGGACCTGCATGATACAGGGAATGTGCAGGTCAATGGTTATCAACTGGGTATTAAAAACAATGGCATCTCTTGCGCTCTTTCGACTGTATTGGTCACTGATTTTGAGCAGTCGTTCGATATATATTAAAAAGCGGTGCATATATTAAAAAGAGATGCTGGCACGCTACAAGAGTGTCAGCATCTTACGAGTTTGGTGGTTTACGATTATTAGCTTATTGACGCACAATCTTGATGATTTGTCCTAGTTTTGGTTTCTGTCCATACATAAGAATACCGAAGCGGTAGATACGTCCAGCGATCCATATGCAGAGGAGCGTTGTTGCAGCTAATAGTATAATGCTGAGGCCAATCTCCCATGTTGGGGCTGCACCCGCGCCTACGCGGACCATCATCATTGTTGGTGTGAAGAAAGGGATCAGCGACATAACACTGAACCAGGTTGGAGCTTGTGGATTGGCAAGCAAGAGAGAACCACCAATGAAACTTGCTATATAGCCGACCATTAAAAGCATTGTGATAGGAGAGGTCGCGCTTTGTACTTCGTCGACGCGTTGAAGCAGGGCACCTACTGCTGCATAGATTGCGGCGTAGAGCAAGAAGCCCAATATGAAGTAGACCAGTAGGAGTACGAGCACCATGATAGTTGTCGCGTTAAGGGTTAAAGAAATGCTAAGCGCACTTACTCCCAATAGTTTACTTAATGGATTTTGTATGAGCATACCAAGTATGCCGACAATAACCTGGACAAACATCTGCAAGAGGCCAGCCGCGCCGATACCCAGGATCTTGCTCGTCATAAGCTGGAATGGGCTGGCGGCGTTGACCAGAATCTCCATGATACGCGTACCCTTCTCCTCGGCTACGCCTGTCGCCACGCCTGTGCCGTACTGGATGATCGCCGTGAACAGGAGTAACATACCTGCGATGCCAATAATATAGCCAGTGAGGCGTTGTGCAATATCATTTTTAGTACTCGCAGCCTGCGTACTCACGATTGTGAATGCAGGAGGAGTGAACAGACTTTGAGTTTGCGCAGCGCTGAGTCCTAGTTGTGAAGATTTGTCTAGTATGCTCAACTGGTTGACGACACCTTGAACCTGTGGAGGGGTGGTACTACTGCTGCTGGCGGATTGTGTATAGTAGGTCACGTGCAGATTTCTTGTAGCATCGCGGTCGACTACTAATAGAATATCCACATTGCCGCTCTTCACCTGTGCTTTAAGTCTATTGATATCCCCTGCCGACGCTATATGCACTGTGAAATGCGATGATGACGATGAGGTTCCATTGAGTGACCTGGTAAAATACTGGTTCAATGCTGTATTATCCAGGTTTGCTATCGATCCTGCGTTGTTGACCAGTGTCAAATTTGTCTGTGCTGATCCACTCCCTTTCGCAAAGAAAGCGATGATTGTTGGTATGCAGGTACCGATCAAGATGGCGAGAGAAATGATAATGAGCGTGATCTTGTAGCTGCGCTGTGTTATACGACTTTTAAATTCGCGGTTGGCTAATAGGCCTATCTTGCGTAGTGCGTGTTCACTACGTGCCCCATCGGCCTGAGCAACGGTTATAGTATTGTGTATTGTGTCCTGGTCCCCCGATGCCGACGAGGTGTCCAGCGTATTTTTTGACATTCTTTTTTCCTCTCAGAATGTTCTCTATGCGTATCTATTATGCGTTGCGTTCTTTTTATTGGGTTATTGGGCGGCGACTACCGATGGTTCATCGGGTTGTGCGATAGTGCCGACCGCTTCAATAAAGATGTCGGTCAGAGAGGGTTCAGTCAACTCAAAGAGGCTGATACTAGCATTATGTTGCAGTGCCTTTTCGATGATGATCGTAGGGTTGAAGCCCGACTGTATCTGTAGCTCGATATAATCCTGGCGGCGTTTCATAACACGCACATCTGCCAGTTCATTCAGCCATAGCGCCTCCGTATCGTTATCGAACTTGAGGCGTATAATATTGCGTCCTTGACTGCGTCGGACGTCCCTGACACTGCCCTGGATGACTGTCTGGCCCTTGTTGATGATGATAATATCTTCACACAGCTCTTCTGCCTGATCCAATTGATGGGTAGAGAAGATGATAGTTTTACCACGCCGACGCATCTCTAAAAATGCTTCTTTTAAGACATTGGCGTTAACAGGATCGAGTCCACTAAATGGCTCATCCATGATTAATATATCGGGGTTATGTAAGATAGTAGCTAGAAATTGAACTTTTTGTTGATTACCTTTTGAGAGATCGCTGATATTCTTCTTGCGATTGGCGACAATCTGAAAGCGTTCCAGCCACTCATTGATAGCCGCAGTGGCCTCTGCTTTCGTCAATCCATTGAGCTGACCGAGGAAGAGGAGTTGTTCATCGACAGTCATTTTAGGATAGAGACCGCGCTCTTCTGGCAGGTAACCAAGTTTGTTACGTGGAATGGTGCGGATCTCTTGTCCATTCCATGTAATGTGACCGCTATCGGGGCGAAAAATGTCGAGGATCATGCGCATGGTAGTCGTCTTGCCTGCACCATTAGCGCCCAGAAAGCCAAAGATGCTGCCGCCTTTCACTTCCATCGAAAGGTCTTTCACCGCCTGGAAGGTTCCAAACGACTTGTTGATATGTTCAACGACAAGTCCCATTAGTGTCTCCTTATGTCTGCTTTTATGCTATGGAATCTTCTTTGTCTATGCTTACAATTTTTTAAGATCTGCATGTATCGATTATTATATAACTATAAGTTATATAACTTATAACATATTGCAATCACATTGTCAAGACATATGACTATTAAAACTAAGAAAAATCCTGGAGTGCTGTATGGGCACCTATCCACGCGCCATGCATTCACTTGCGAACATATTCCCTATGGAGCGCAAGTGAAAAAATGGTAGGGATATAGCTGATGGATAGCGTGAATGTCGCATACGAAACAACCCAGTCACGCTATCCGGATAATATGTGTATACTTTTTTGTTGCATACCAGGAGAACTAAACAATCTAAACAATCAGAAGCTAACGACTGAGGATGGTGAGTATGTGCGCTTACCATGGGATGTGAAGACATACACAGGTTCGTGTCCGATGACAATTGCCAGATCACCATCCACGAACAGGCCTGTCCGTTCGCTAATCGCGATCACCGGTTCGTGATGGTGATGGGTATAGCTGTAGATTTGAGCATCCTCCGTATGATGGTAATGGGGCCAGACCGAGTAACCGTGTAGCAGATTAAACCCGTCCATATTTGTTTGTTTGATATTGTTATCATCCAGATGGGAGGCCGTCCTGATACTTTTGCCCAGGATAATCGCGCCTGCACTGGCTCCATAGATAATGCCATCCTGTGAGAGGAAGCGACTCAAAAGCGATGCGAAATTGGAGTCCTGGATATCGTGCAGCAGTTTGAACGTGTTGCCGCCGCCAATATACGTGCCATTGAATGGTTGGAGATCGCTGTGTGACTTACTGAATATACTATCCCACATTGTAATAGATTTAACCCCTAGTGGATGGAAAATACCCTGGAGCCTCTTGTATTCCAGACTATATCCGGTGCGGTTGAGCTGCTCTGCAATCGGAATATAGAGTAGATGACCGTTACGTATCAGGTGTGCGAACAGCAGATCAAGTAGATCGGAACCTTTATTCTGTCCGCTACCTAGTAGGAATAGTCGTGCCATAGTCTTCCTCATTTCTTGCTAAGGTAGAAAAATATGCTATTTGTTTCATTGTAACTACTCCATAAAGATGGAAGGTGCTAATTCTTTTATGGTATTTATTGCCAATTGTTTACTTCCTGTTGCTATAACTATGTGAGAACATGAGGCGAGGAAAATGTGCGCATGCGGTACTATGTAATCTGGTTGAGCTCTATAAAGTGGTAGAATAGCAAGAAATATTTTAGCTGAAGAAATAGAAGTTCCACAAGGAGTGGATTGTGAAAAGAGAGGATCGATCAGGGAGTGATTACCGTACAGCAACCCGACCAGCCTACCGATGTTTCTATCACGGAAGCGTTGCCTACAGCCAGAATCTATTTAGTAGCAGGGCCAGCCGCCTCTGGTAAAACAACCTTTTCTACCAGACTTGCCGAAGAACGGGATGGTCTTGTCCTGTCGATGGACGACTATTACGTTGACGAAACGACGGTCGCGCTGGAATATGATGAAGAATATGGTCTGGCACCCCAGTGGGAGAGCCCAGATGCCTACGATATTGAGCTATTGCAGCGCAATATAGGCGAACTTTTGCGCTATGGTACAACAGAGTTGCCAGTATACAGCTTCGCGGAGAATCGTCGTGTGGGCTATCAGACCTGCACATTACAGCCTGAGCAGTCTATTATTATCGAGGGACTCTACACTGTTCGCTATTGTCAGCTTTTTGAGAGCTATACCGATGCTATCGTAAAAGTTTTTATTATCGCCGATGAGGCGATCAGGCGTGCCCGTTCTGCTATCCGCGATGTACAAGAGCGAGGAAAGCCACTCGCTGAGCTTGCCAAACGGCTGCATTTTGTAGAGATTGGTGAGCGACGCTGGGTGCTCGAACAGGCTCCCCATGCCGACTATATTATTGAGACAAATCAATACGATCCCCGCTAAAGCAAGGGAGGGCAGATGCCCACATGCTGAAGGCATTTGCTCTCCTATCTTCAGATCAGGTTTGCCATTCCGCATAAACATCCCTCGCCACCCCATAAACAAAGCATAAACACGGCATAAACCATCGTGTTCTCCAGTAGCCGATGGGAAGGAGAGATTACAACTCAGCATCTACATTGGCGTAGAATGCTATAGCAGCTCTAAAGAAGCATAGATGCGCTTCAGCGTATAGGATCGATTGTTACTCGATATGGTGAGGTCTTTCAAAAGGAGGTTGGGGGAGTCAATGAGATATCAGTAAACGAAACGTCTCATTGACTCCAGCGACTGCAGCCACTCTTAGCGTAAGAGGTCGCGTACTGTCAGGCCGAAGCGCTCAACGACCGGCCCCAACTGCGAAAGCAGGATTGAGCCCAGAATCGCGACGATAATCATATTTGTAACAGACCAGGTGATCCAATTCGCGATAAACAGGTTTCCTGGCTGTTGACCTGTCACTACAAGAATCAGGTTGCCATACAGACCACCAATAATGTTGTTTGGTATTACAGCTACACATAAGAAGAATATGAAGCCACGTACTGTAAAAACGTCCTTACCGATAGCACTGACCCCAAAGCGTGGTGCCAGCAGACGATACAGGAGCATTGGTATACAGAGCTGGATGAAGTCCGCCGCTCCAAAGGGGATGGAGACCAGTATGGGCAGATGCGAGAGCAGACCTGCTCCAATGAAGTTGCCCAGATAGGCGATGACGAAGGCCCAACCGCCAAACCAGAGCGCGAACGGGATACCAAAGCCAATAGCGATAAAGAGTGGACTCACACCCAGAGCTGG
This sequence comes from Ktedonobacteria bacterium brp13, assembly GCA_015099395.1. Classification (GTDB taxonomy): domain Bacteria; phylum Chloroflexota; class Ktedonobacteria; order Ktedonobacterales; family Ktedonobacteraceae; genus Dictyobacter. The sequence continues at coordinate 1,040,582 of AP024096.1, forward strand.
ATTAGGGAGCCCTGCGATTACTGCATAGGATAAGGCCGTATAGACTGCTGCCGCAACGGCGATGGTGACCAGTTGCGAAAGATTAGGCCAACCGGTAAAGCGTAAGCTATAACGGATCCTGGTGGAGATTGACGTCCCTGCAATATCTGCGGGTTCATCAAGGTCCGCAGGCTGGCTGGCAGATGCTGTAGGTGCCAGATAGACTGGTGTTTCGGTTGACTCATCAGTTTGAGGTACTTCCTGATTGGCTTGCTCTTCTGTAAACTGGTGATCTAATGGATGTTCCATAAGTGCACTCACTTTCTATAATGAAATAAATACATTACTATGTGTAGCGAAAATAGACAATGCACATGCCCTCTCTGTGATAAATGAACTGCTAATGATTCTCATTCTTGAGCACAAGATGGCGCAATTGTGTAAGCTTGTCGATCATCTCGGTTGTGCTAGCGGTCATGGTGAGTCGTTGTGCTCGCTGGTGGGCAGCAAATTCTACATGTTCACGTATCTCCTGATGTAGTGATTGTTCGTCAACAGTGATAATTTTTCCATGTTCAATGACGACCTCTCCGTTGACGATGACGGTATCGACGGCGTTACCATGTTCACAATAGATAAGGTGCAGATAGGGATCGTGTAGCGGCAGAAAACTATTTTCCTCCAGACTGAGTAGCATGATATCGGCCAGTTGGCCTTCGGCAATGGTGCCTAACTCATGGGACTGCCCCAATGCGTTGGCCCCGCCCCGCGTTGCTGCTGAGAGAATCTCGGTTGGACGTGGCCAGTGCCAGTAGTCGATCTCTGGTTGGTTGTGTAGAAGTCCTGTGAGTTTGAGCACATCGAACATATTTTGCGAATCGTTGCTGGCCGAGCCATCGCTGCCTAGTGCGACTGCTACGCCGTGGCGTAGCGCTTCGTCGAGCGGGAAACGGCCACTGCCAAGGCGCAAGTTACTGATAGGATTGTGGACTACCGTGGTACCAGTCCGTGCCAGGATCGACAGGTCACCTTTGTCGAGCCAGATGGTATGGGCCAGTGATGTGCCGGGTCGCAAGATATGCATCTGTTCAAGGTAGCGAATCCCACTCTGACCGTAGTTCGCTTGAATGATCCTGGCCTGGAGCTCTGTCTCTACGGCATGCAGGTGCATGCCAGTGTGATAGCGTTCTGCTAGCTCTAAGCAATCTTCGAGTAGTTGGGGACTACACCAATGAATGCCACTGGGGCCGACAAAGCAGCGTAGACGTCCATCGGCAGCGTGATCCCAGTCCACGATAAAATGTTCCAGAGATGCAAGCTGTTCTTGAATAGCCGGCCATGTATTGAAGCGGTCGGTAAAAGGATGTGATGGAAATGTCAGACCACGCTTGCTGCCCTCCTCCAGTACAAGGTCCTGGTTTTCGATCGAAGGTGCAACAGTAGCCCGGATGCCAGCATCATAGTAGGCTTGCATCGTTGCATTCAGGTATGGTGACGCGACCCCAGCACCAGTCCATAGATGATCCAGCACAGCGGTCGTTCCTGTTTTTAGCATCTCTATTGCTCCTGACAGCGTACTGAGATAGACCAGGCGTGGTGACCATTCCAGAGCAGCAGCGAAGAGTGGGATGAGCCAGAGCTCTAATGGTAGCGAAGGCGACGTGGCTTTGAGCAGGTTTTCCAGAGAGTGCGTATGCGCGTTGATCAGTCCAGGTAGCGCCAATCGACCTTCTCCTGTAATGACGCGTTTGACACGTAATGGATTAAATTGCAGCGAGCCGCTCTCCCCAACCGCAATGATACGTTGTTCATGCAGCAGAATATCCTGGTTCTGAACGATGTCATGGGTGGTTCCAGGAGCGAGCAGGCTACAGCCACGTATCAAAGTATAGGTCGTTGTACCTATGTTTGTTGCATCTTCTAACGCTGCATTTCGTTCTGCATATGTTGAATACGTGGTAGTTGTGGTTTGCATACAAAAAATCCTTCCACTGATCACGGGCATTCCGCTATGTACGTTGTCATTCATTGAGAGAGATAGAGTAAGGCTGCGTCTATTGTTACGCCATGGTTACGCCGGGCGTAGCTGTTCGGCACGTTCATAGCAATCATTCGCTTCACGATGTCTACCTAACGCGTCGAGGGCGGTCCCTCGATTGATCCAGGATGCTGGATCATGAGGGTTAATATTCATGGCTTGCTCATAGGCCATCAACGATTCTTTGTAGCGCTCCAGAGCGAAATAGGTATCACCGAGTGCCATCCAGACATTCTCTTTGTTCCAATCGACCTCTAGCGCGCGGTGATATGCCTGGAGAGCTCCATCGTATTGATGAAGAGTAAAGAGTTTGTCGCCGCGTTTCTCCCAGTCGTCAGGGGCGAGAGGCGATGCTGGCGTCATTGGTGTTGCTGGCATCACCGGAGTTAATGGGCCCCCATCCATGACTGGTAGTGGCGTAGAGGGATTATAAATATTCGGTTGGCTTTGCGACGAGCCACCACGACTGCGTGCTGTCTCGGGATAGACTGGTGAAGAGGGAAGCATTGGACGCGAGCCAGTAATATGGTTATTCGGATGTGTAATTGCTTGTCCAACTCCTCCTGTCGTATGCTGTGCGAGAGTTTGGATGTCTGCAACCAGCAGATCGATAGAAGGGTAACGCCGTTCGGGTTTCTGATGCGTTGCACGTTGCAGGACTGGCAAAAATAGTTCATAGGTCTGCTGTAGTAACAACTGGGCGAAGAGTTGTTGACAGAGCATCGCGAACATATACTGATCGCTCGCAGGATTAGCTGCATGCCAGTATGCACCTGCATTCCCCATTTGCAGACTGGCCTGGCTGGCGTTATACAGCTCCGGTGGTAGATATGGAGCTGTCGGCGGATGGAGGCGAGCCAGACCAAAGTCTGCGATCCAGGCTCGTTCCTGACTCGAGAAGAGCAAATTACCGGGCGTCAGGGCACCGTGTACGAGGCCGCGTTTGTGGGCCGCACTGAGTGCCGAGCCTGCCTGCTGGATGACTTTGGTAAGCAATAGTAACAGGTTGCTGCCTCCATCTCTGAGCGCCTGCTGAGCTTCCGCGTGTTGATAATGCGCGATGAACTGATTCATGTTGCCTGGTATATATTGACAGAGGGTTAGCAGGTAACTGTCCTGTTGATTGGGCTGACTGTGAAACGTCCCCGAAGTTCCTGTGCTATTCATGCCCGGAGTCCAGTTCGTACAGCTGAAGACAGGGCTGATTGAAGGGTGGCGCAGAGCCGTAGCGACACGGACATCACGTCGTCCAGCCTCCCAGAGCGGTGTCGTCGTGTTGTCCGATGGAAATAGCTTGATTGTAACAGGCTGTCCAGAACGTTGATGCAGTGCCAGATACGCATACCCGCTTCTTCCCATGCCTAGCGTACGCTGCACCTGGTAAGCTCCGAGCACCATCCCAGTCGCTAATGCGCCACAAATGTGGCAGATAGTCTCACCTGGCTGTAGCGGGTGGGCGGGATGTCCAAGACAAAACGTGGTCGTACTACCCTGCGACCCGTGTGTGTTGTAATCCATGACCTTCTGCCTTTGCATAATCGCGGGAGAGCGCGAGTCTCTCCCATTCATTGCGGGAGTATGTTTATTTACTATCTCCCATACATTGTGGAAGGCTATGTTGGGCCTCCCATATGCGTAGGGGAGAGTTCCCCTACGCGAGCGATGTCATTTATTTGTCCAGCGGTATCTGTTTCAGACGCTGTATTTGATAGGCACGCTGTTCGAATGGGTTTTCCAGGGTGCTATTCCCGTTGTGGTACACCGGTACGTTGGCGGGTTGTGGTGTGTAGCCTGCGTTACGATATTGGGATGAGTCGATATGATGTTCATTACTATTGAGAGAATGCTGTGAACTAATAAGAGAATGCTGACTGGAGAGAGCATGCTGTGACTCAATGACGGGAGGCTGCGAGACGTGCTCTCGATTGTGGACAAGCAGGCTGATAGCGTTACTTTGCTGCTGCTCTAGCAGGTCGACCTCGCGTACAACCCGGTCCAGTACCATTCGTTCAAAGCCAGCATTCTCCTCTTTAGTAAAGATGTGAGAGCGTTTGATCTCGCTCAGCGCTTCGCTGATGCGCCTGGTAAGTTTGCTCATCGATTCCATTGAAGCAGCAATGCGTCGCTTCTGGCTCTCTTGCATACGATAGACGTGAGCCAGTCCCAGGTAGACTGAGCGTAGCTCGGTAGCTCCTCGTGGCATCGTCTGGTCTTCACTCCACGGGGCGCTGCCCTGTCCAAGCCGCTCAACACCTTCCTGGAGTGTCCGGCATTCGTTGGCTAGCTGGTCGTATTTCTCACCACGCTGAGCCAGGGCACTGATACGATCTAGCATCAGGTTTAAGCTAATAGCGATCGGGAGCAAGGGACCAGATATTGCTTGTGCCCGTGCCCGTATATCGCCCCGAGCGACACGTGCATGGACCTCACGCAGAGTGGTAATCCCTTCTTCCATGACCTGTTTATCTTGAGCGCTACGGGTAGCCTCGTTCGCCTCACGCCGGGTTACTTGTAGCTCGCGTCGTGAGATGACCAGTTCACCGCGCATCTGCATCGTCAAGCGGTTATTTTCTAGCAGAGTCAGAGCCTGGCGGGCGATTACGATCAGAACCAGGGCTAGCGCGACCAGATCGGCCTCTACCAGCGTTGCGCCACCACGTGGAGCGATATTGGTTAGCAGTAAGGCACAGGTAGCGAGAACCAGGATGAATGGAATAATAGTCTGCGCGGTCAGGCTCAATTGTGAGAGTTTTGTCGGTGCTGCGTGATTCGCATTACCCAGTCCTAAGCCTTTGAGACGCTCCGCCTGCTCTTGCTCACGAGCGACACTACGCGGATACTCGATAGCGGCTAACCCGACCAGGGCCATACTCAACGGCCAGAGTACATCTTGCAATGTACCAGTGTTGAAGCTATTCGAGAGCGAATAGTAAGCGAGCAAGCTATCAGTAACCGCCAGGAAGAACAGGCCCATGCAGAGTAGCATAAAGACCGGTTGCTGCGCGCGACTTGCTAACGGACTGAACATCAAGAAAGCACCAATCGCAACCAGGAACAGATCACCAGTAGGAAAGTAGATTGAGAGAACCGCAGCACCTGTACTTGGTTGTTGGGTCAATCCTGCGATAATGGGACTTAATAGGAAGAACCAGGAGAGCGTCAACGACGTGCCGATGACTGCCAGCGAATCGAGTAAGAGTCGTACGCGCCCGACCGATGCTTTGTTGCGCCGAGTCAACAAAAGTGTACCGATCAAGAAGAATGGATAAGAAGCGACAAAACCTATGTCGTAGAGCCCTGGGAACGGCACATCTGCGCTACTCATACGTATATCGTAGCTGGTCCAGATAGCCTGTCCGCAAGCGTAGAGCGCAATCGCTATCGAGAGCGAGCTCCAGGCCAGGAAAGCGCGGCGAGCAACCAGAGCTTCATTATGCAGGTCGGCCAGATCACCGGCTGCGCGACGCTCTGTCTGGTTTCCGAGCATCTGTCGACGTAACTGATTGGAGACTTTACGCAAGCGAAGTGCAATACGTACGCAGAAAAGAAAACCGAGAGCCTCGCCAGCGAACTGGAAGATATCCGATGTGCCCTTCAAAGAGAAACTTTTACCAGGTGTTTGACCAATCAATTGCATGAACAGCAGGAACAGCGAAAAGATAATTGCGAAGGCAAGGATGAGCCAGGGACCGTAACGTTCCGCCCAGGGATCACGGGCCAGCGCTTCTCCATGCAGGTATGTCGGTGGTTGTGTCTCTTCTCCACGAGGATTTCCGGTATTGAGCATCGGTCCCTCATTGACCGGCTGGCCCATAAATGGTGGTCCCCCCAGATATCCCGAAAATTGAGACGCTTCATTGTATGCCATAGATATGCTCCTGATTTTTTCTGCCATCAGCCAGTCATCTCCGTGTACTTTCAACGGAAGCTAGCGGTACTACTGGTCATTCGTCTGCGCTTGCGCTTGCCAATAGGTCGATGCCTGGTGATATGCTACTGAAGCCGGACAACGTACGATCAATGCGAATAACGTTCACAAAAACTAAGATCTTATTCCGGAAACCAACGTGACTGACGTCGCTCGTGTTACACACACAAGTCTTCGGATCAGTAGTAAGTATAGATCTGCTGACTTTCGATGATCTCCATAAATCCTTCAGGCAATAAGTCGTTGCAAGACATGTTTTTTCCAGGTGTGTTGATTATGAAAACAATGCCAATGAAATAGCAACAACATGTGTAGAAGATAATTGTTTGTATCTACACACGGTTGTCCGTTGTCGTGAGGCCTGAAGCGTGCGTGAAGGTAGGGAGTGACAATTTGAGGAGAGATGAGGGAAGGACGGTATATACAGTGTTCTGTCTGATGGGCAAAGTATGTGTACGCACACAATATCTACAAATCTTATACCTGTGACTTACTTCTCGTATAAGACAAGATATCGTCTTATACGCACTTTGCTGAATACGCATACATGTATATTCATGTGTATCCATGTGCCTTTCGTTTAGAAGAGTGACGGATCGCAGTGCACCCGCGCAAGGTGAAGAGCGCGAGTGCGGTGCTGATAGCGAGAGATAGTCTGCGAGCTTTCTTATGATAGCACGAACTATCTCTCTCTTATTTTCTTATATTACGTGAAAGGCAAAGGTGTATGGTTTATTTAATGATGCCGTACTGATACTTCATTAAGAGAATGCGTTGTACCGACTGATCGATGCGTGCTTCAGTCAATTGGCCATTTTGAATAGCCTGTTCGACGGCTGACTGTACGGCCTGGACATCACTAATACTACTAGCCCCTTCAAGAATATCGTTTCCTGCTATAATAGCCTGCACTGAAACCTGTGCGAGCTGTGCTGAAGTGGGGTTTGCACCATAGTTGGTCGGGTAAAGGCCGCCCATATAAAGGCCATCGGTGATGACAACGCCTTTGTAGCCCAATGTGTTACGCAGATAGCTCAGCACTTTTGGCGATAGTTCAGCTGCATTATTGGGGTCAATAGCATCAGTTCTGACATCAGTCGTCATGATCATAGCTGGATGGCTCTGCTGAATCAGCGTTTTATATGGAACAAAGTCACTGTTATTGAGATCTTGTAGACTGCTCGTCACTTCTGGGAGTGTCTTATGCGGATCATAATCACTACCGACAGTCCCAAGGCCTGGAAAATGCTTCAGTGTGCCAATGATGCCGTTTTGTTGCAGACCATCTATGAAGGCACCGGCATACGTTGCAACCTGTTGCGGATCACTGCTAAACATACGTGTGGACATCAGACTGCCAGAGTTAGGATCTGTATTGCCGACGTCTACTACAGGTGCAAGGTCGGCATTAATGCCTGTCTGCTTCATCCATTGTGTGACTGTCGTAGCATACCCTTTAACTTTTTGTGGATCTTGTGTGGCTCCCATATCTGCCGCCGCCGGGGTATTGGCTCCATAAAGGCCTTCTAGCTTCTGTACCAGACCACCTTCCTGGTCGATTGCAATAAGTGCAGGAATAGTAGCGGAGGCCTGAATCCTATCGGTTAAATTTGTTTTAAAAAGATCTGGCGTACCATAGTAAGGTTGTGCGGTGTTACCGTTAATCTCCTGCACGAGGAAATTACCCACGTAGTACTGTGAAAAAAGGGTAGCTATATCAGTGGAATCGAAGGAGACGCTCGCTGTCGGATTACCATTCGCATCGACGCTGGCTGTTGTATTATACTCGATCATGAGCATCTGACCGATTTTCTGCTGCAATGTCATGCTCTTCATCATCTTCTGCACTTTTGCAAGATTGGGATCAGGCGCGGCCTGAACTGCTTCACTGATCAGTGTTGCAGCACCGCTGGCAGGTATTGGTGTCGTGCTGGTACTGGGTGCACCACAACTGGAGAAAATGATAGCTGAGAGGCACAGAAAGATAAAGAGAGAGGACAATCTGCGCTTGGAGCTCATTATGTACCTTTGCCTTCCTTAATCAAATCGTTTATAAATAAGGTTCAGTATCTCTTTGCATACTACCGCCAGGATACATATAGATGAATATTCGCATATTATATTTGTATGCCTATGCGGATGGTCCGAAGACCTGCGTGAACAGAATATAGAGCACGAGCGAGGTCAGTCGCGCTGGTGTTCAGAATAAGATTATAGGAATATTAATCGGACAGACCCGGGCAATATTGTATCATGATACTGTGGTTTATCTCCTGAATCATACATGTTTCTTCAGCGTCTTGTCTAGCAATCCGCTAACTTTCCTATTAAACTGCCCTCTCTGCTATGCAGATCGTTGCTGCACTAGTTATTGCTTGAGTAGATTGAGCGTGTTGGTGGTCCATTGCCAGCAAGAGAGTTGACTCTTTGTATTTGCTTGTTGCTCTACAAAGAGTGCGCCTGCGTAGCCAGGTACTGGCTGGAGGGCGTAGAGTTGCCAGCGCTGCACCTCCTGAGGATCTTCGCGACTGGCGAGCAAGCGAGCTGGTTCACCCGGGCGTAGCGTAACATCAAAGAGTTCGAGTGGCAGAGAGAGTCCCATGCCACGAGCCTTGATATAGGCTTCCTTACGAGTCCAGCATTGGTAAAATCCCAGTATCTGCTGTTCAGGGGGCAGGGCACGGAAGGTAGCTTGTTCAAGTGGTGAGAAGCTGTGTTTTGCCAATGCGTCAAACTCCACATTTGGACGCATCTGTTCGATATCGATACCCAGTTCACGCTGATAGGCAAAGGCATAGAGTGCATAATCGTGTGAGTGTGAGATATTGAAATGCAGTGGTTGCGCTGTCCGAGGAGTCTCCAGGGCTGGCTTCCCGTAGTCATTAAATTTGAGGGTGATAGAGAGTGGATCACTATGCGTATAGATGCTCAGGAGGTGACGTAAGACACCGCGCGCTGTGATCCAGCGTTGGCGATGGTGTTCAAAATGGAAACGCTGTGCTCTTTGCTGCTCCTCTAGTGTGAGTAAGCGCCACAACAAAGCTTGCTGGTTCTCCGGTAGCACGAGTCCGGCACGCCAGACATGAACCATATGCTCATCTAATATGAGCTCTGACGTGGGTTGCTGCCAATCAGTTGTCGTTTCAGTCTGCACTATCCGCGTTCTCCTCTTCAATTTGACTGATCGTATTAGCTGCGCTGTCTATTGGGATATTGTACTGTTGAAAGTGGACCTTGTCGATAGGTGCTTCACAGACATACCGCTGTGTAGTCTCGCCAGTGGCATGCAGTTATGCTGAACAAGGTGCAGCAAATATAACTGATACTTGTCAAAAGTACTATTGTCTGTAATGAAGCGTTAACTCCCCCCACTTTTCCTCATCGGCGGATACTTTGCGAGCGGAAGCGTAGCGCCTGTTGCTGACGACTCACCCGGTAGTACTTTAGGTCTTCCAGGTCTGATCGTGCTCGCTGCAACGCCATTTCCCACTGTTAGCGGGAAATGGCGTAACGTGTTTTGCTCTACAATCGCTGGGGAATTGAGCCCCTTCTGTCTTGCTGGCTACTCCTTGTAAAAATAGTTACCATGCGGCGTGTTATACTCATGCGAATCTTTTTGTGTTGGCAGAAAGATTCTGAACTGTTCAATTGATTTGCATGAGGAGGAAGCGACCTTATGGTCGAACGTCAATACGTATCACTGACGGATGGTGCTCCTGCTGAGAAGTTCTTTGCGACAGAATACGCTGAATATAGTGTGAAGCAGATGGATAGGCGTAATGATGGAGAGTTGGCAGCATATCAACGCTTACGAGCCGCTATCTTTGTTGACCAGTTAGGGTGGGCAGTACCAGTGGATGCGCGGGGTCGCGAATATGATCACTACGATATTGAAGATGACCCGACTGTAAGTGTTCATGGAGTGTTCGGATATGCAGGCAACACAATGAGCAGTCAGCCTAATGTCGGTAGAGCTATAGAGCACATAAGGCGGCCCCATTTTTTGGGGGGAGTGCGTATTTTTACTTTGCGCTCGTGGTCGAATTCGATGGTGATGCGAGAATTTGCAGATGCGGGAATGTTGCCAGATGCGATCTTATATCAGTTGCAACGCCAGTATGATTGCAGTGATCTGCTTGAACTGACGCGTTTGTGTGTGCAGCGTGGACGACGGTATGTTCCTACTGGTCCGTATGCGCTAGTACCAACCCCCAGCTTTGATATGATGCTGGCAAGGGATCTACTCTATACGGCTGTCTTCTCTATGGCTGCCTCCACGGGTCGTACGTTGGCGCTGGCACTGGTACATGCTCCCTATGTCAAAATTATGCGACGCACCCATTTTGTCTTTGATATGCTTTATGAGCATGAGCTTACTTGCAAACAGGGTTATGCGTTGACAATGATCGATCTTGAGGCGTCGATGCATAAGATCTATCAATTAGATCGTCCACGAGCCTTACGCGCGCTCTCACTCTGTGATGATCAGAGTGAGCGACCGAGTTGGCGGCAATATCGTCTGGGCCCCGAAGAGCAGAAGATTTTGTCGTATGACATGGCTGCTGAGCAGCCATCATAAGCATTATTCGCAACAATACGATGGTAGTATTAAGGATCTTTCACTAAGGGAGGATGCTCATCTCCTCCCTTTCCTCTCTTGCTTTCCCCCCCCACTTTTTTCTCCCATTCTTGCTGCTGTATCCCTCCATCTCTCCATATGGGGGTAAATTAGCATGTCACTTTTTAAGATATAGAGTTATTATTAGCGCTCATATATTTATATGTATATGGCATAGTATTTATGACTTTTGCTTTATTCAAGAATTTATATTGTGATTATAGCCATTTATATGTTATCTTTGATTAATCTGTAAATTATCCTTATAAAGGTGTTTCTCTTGCTTGTAAAGCGAAGAGAGATGGTAGATACCTCTTACCCACTTATAATGATAATTCATCTTCAGACTTTTATCCATATATCAGAGAAGAAAGGATGCACTATGCTCTATTATCCATGTAGCTGCTCGCGATGGCAGCGTGTCCTATCTATTTTGTGCCTGCTCCTTTTGGGAGCTCTCCCGTTGCTAGGTAGTGCACCGTCCGCTACAGCGAGCAGCTCTCATGCATCACGAATTGGCGCTGTTATTGCGCATGCAGCGAGCATGCGGTGGAGTAGTAAGCTTCCGCCTACGTATGCAGCCTGCATGGCTCTGCCCAAAGATGCTCATCCCTGCTACAGTCCGCAGGAGTTGCAACAAGCATACGGTCTTACGCCGCTATTACAGCAAGGTATTACTGGCAAGGGTCAGACCATCGTGATTATCGACTCGTATGGTAGTCCGACTGCTCTGGCGGATCTCAAGCACTTCGATGCCGATTATGGCTTACCGGATCCTCCGTCGTTTCAGCAGTTGTCACCGATTGGTACCGTCCCTTTTAATCAGCGGAATAGTGATCAGGTCGGTTGGGAGGAGGAGACGTCGCTGGATATACAGTGGGCACATGTGATGGCTCCGCAAGCTGGCATCGTAGTATTGACCAGTCCTGTCTCTGAGACTGAAGGGATTGCAGGTATGCCGCAATTCTTGCAACTGGAGCAGTATGCACTTGATCATCATCTAGGGGCCATCATAAGCCAGAGTTGGTCAACGACTGAGAATACCCTCTTTACAAAGGCAGGTGAGCAGCAGGTACTTATTCCTTTTGAACGATTCTATCAGCATGCTGCATCTGAGCATATATCAGTGGTTGCAGCCTCAGGAGACACAGGTTCAGCGAACGTCGATGTCAACAATAAGATCTACCCGTATCCTACGGTTGGTTATCCTGCTGCCTCTCCCTGGGTGACTGCGGTTGGTGGTACCAGTCTCTTTGCGGATGCACAGGGAACCTATCAATACGAGAAGGTCTGGAATGACAACGATAGTGCGAGTGGTGGTGGTATTAGCCAGCATTTTGCTGAACCCTCTTACCAGAAAAACTATCTTCCCAGTAGTGTACAGGCACTGCTGAAGAATCATCGCGGTCTGCCAGATGTCTCTATGAACGCTGATCCACACACTGCTGTTCCAGTGTATACGAGTTTTGATGCTGCGCCTGGTTATACCCTCTTTGGTGGGACCAGTGAAAGCGCACCACTCTGGTGTGGTCTGATTGCACTCGCGAACCAGTATAGCGGACATGCACTTGGTTTCCTCAATCCTGACCTTTATCGCCTGGGTAGTGATAGTCGAACGGCGCACGAGGTCTTTCATGATATCGTAGGCGGAAATAATAGTGCAGAGAAGATTCCCGGGTATTCCGTAGTATCTGGTTGGGATGCCGCAACTGGCTGGGGTACGCCGATTGGGGGAGCATTGCTGCAAGCTCTAGCAAAGGAAGAGCAGCATACAAAGTAAAGCTGCCCATGGGGATAAAATAGACGGACGGACCTGAGCTATCCTGATGCTTACCCGTACAAGACAGTTGAGATTTCACCATATGAAATCTCAACTGTCTTGTCTTATGTCCGTATTACAATACAGTTATAATCTTATACCAGTCTTCTACGTTATGAAGGAATATATTGTCACAATAAAATTTTATATAATCTTTATGTATTTTAATATGGACAAAGTATTTTGAATGTGTTACCATAAATAGTAAGTGATAGAGAGGTATGCATGCTGAATGTGCGATGAAGGTTTATACAGGAGATGAAGTGAGCACATCTGGAGCCGCTGATTACGACGTATGCAGGCGGTAGTGAGTAAACGCACTGCATAGCGAACCGGGCTCCTGCGCGATAGTAAACTACGACTCGTGTTGTTTATGTCTGGGCAATTGCATCAAGATATAGCCGGTCTCCAGAATCGACGAGATCTCAATACCAAATGAACGTGTTTTTAGCCGTGTCCTTGAGAGAACGTTGCGAACCGGGCGCATCTCCTGGTCCCATACACCAGCCTCTTGTGCCTCCTGTAAGCGTTTGCGACTGCGTGCGACAGCAACATCGGAGACCCGTCCACTGTTAAAGCTGGCAAGTAACACTTCATAAGGGCAGTAGTAAGGATACGCCTCTAAGAGAGGGAGTAAAACGCAGATCTCGCTTGTAGTGAATTGCTGCTCCATCAGCATCATTGGTCTGTCGTCTTTGCAGGTAAGGTGCGAGAGTGTGCCGAGCGTTGTGTTCAGTGCCAGGGTATGCCCGGATGGTAACAGGCCTTGCAATGAGAAGTGTAAGACCTCTTCACTATTTTCTTGCAAGTAGCTAACAGGTGTTTTCACCTTGCGCAGGGAAACTTTTTGCATCGTGTTTCTCCTTGTCTGGCTTGCGTAGCATGCTGTATACGCTACTCTATCGATGTTGTGCGTGTAATATGGATGATGGACGGTGCTGTAAGCTATGAGTTTACCCCCTCTTGTAGGGCTTTGTATCACATCGCCCTTAAACGCATCCATATATCCAGGCATTCGTGTTGCTGAACATTGTTATGTGTCTACTTCGGCATTTTGCGTTCTGTCTTCCTTCCTTCTCTTCTGCCCTTCTCCCTCCTTTTGCTAAATACAACTCAAAAAAGTGAACGTTGCGTAACTGCATTTTCTCCTAATAGGTCGAAAGATAGAGGGTAAGAAAGTATAAATAGGGTATACCAATGAGACCATATACTATATAATATACAATACACGGAATATGCGCAAAAATCAATCCTTTCAAGAAGATCACGATATGCATGGTGCGAGCGGATTGGGAGAATAGAGATACATAAATTAATTTTAAACCTCTAAATGACATTTGTCAGATAACTTCAGGGTCTTTTTATTGGATCTGGCATAGATTTGTCATAACCTTGTCACAACATTGCACAGAGAGTGCAGGGATATGCGTTCTCTTTTATTTGGTGGTCTCTACTCGCTGCCAGATCTCTTGATGGGAGCGATGTTTGATATGGACTTCAAGCCAGACACAGAGCCAGAGATGGATGCGTGCCGCAAGGAGACAATAGGTCCACCATTGTTCTTGACGTGATCTGGCATAACTGAGTGCTGAGCCAAGACCATTGATAGCCTCTCTCTTAAAAGAGCGCATGTGTTCTGGAGGGCGTACATAGCTTTGATGTGAGGTCTGCAGGGGTATGGGGTTAGCTGCGGCTCCTGTGCTACTGCGTACTTTTTGGAGCAGCCAGTCGTGGTAGGTGGTGGGATAGCGGACTGCGACAAGCGCCTCGGGTGCATATGCAATGGTATATCCCTGTTGCCAGACAAGCTGTGAGATGTAGGTATCATCGGCCAGGATCTCAGCAGGTAGCGGTGCCAGCAATACGCTCCTCACCGCATAGAGGTAGCCTGAACAGTCCATGTAGCGATGACGTTGTCCATTGCTCATACGTAGATAGTGAGCGCCTGCGTCGGTGAGCAGATGCGACCAGTAACCGAGCATTGCTGAGCGTGAACTGGCAGAGATCGGGCGACCCGTTACCGCTCCACAGTGAGGGTCTTCAAATGGCTTGAGAAGTGCACTGATAGCCTCTTCCTGTACCACTACATCGCCATCAGAAAAGATGCAGATGCGTCCCTGAGCTTTAGCAAGTGCGATATTAAGTGCCGCCGGTTTGCCCTCGCCCTTATCCGTGAGGTGTTGGACCTGTGGGTAGCATTCGGTAAAGATGCGAATGACGCGGTTTGTCTCCTGGTCTGGGCAGACAACCAGGATCTCAAATTCTTCAGGCCATGGTTGCTCGATGAGTGCCTTTATAGCGGTACCGATGGTGCGTGGCTCTTGATATGCCGTAAGAATGCAACTGATCATGACCATCTCCCCCAATGTCTGACGATTGCTTTTCGTTACCTATATTATTTTAACGTATATAGTTGTGTATTTTGACAAATCATACTGTTCGCGATTAACTGTACTGAAGATACTTGAGTCGGTCAAGTAAATAGGACTTCCTTCCAGCTTCCACCGCTTCGATATATATTGTTCATGCTAAAGCACAAATTCTCTATGTGAGAGTAACCAATTTGCCTGCTCAAGGTAAATGTGTTACTATGTTCTCTATGGTATTATCTCCTTATGCTTTAGCCACAGCCGAACACATTGGGGATTATATTTACTGACTCTGGCTAACGTAAAGTATTTACATTGAAGGAGGAGGTCTTCATTATGAACATTGGTGTTCTTGATGATAATCCTGCAATTCTTTCCTTTCTCGCGAACTCGCTCAGATTAGATGGACATACAGTCTCGCTCCATATGACTGGTCCTTCGATGTTGGAGGCAATGCTGCCTGCAATGAGCTCTACCTATGTTGCCTTGCCATACGATCTTGTAATTCTAGATCTGTTGCTACCCGATCCTCTTTCGGGGATTGATGTCTTACGCGAGTTACGTAAGCACTTTCAATCCTGGCAATTACCAGTGATTGTAATTACAGCAGTTAGTGGACCGACACTCGAACAATACCGTCGTATCTTGCCCGATGATGTTCAGCTTTTGCGCAAGCCGATTGCCCCACGTGCTTTGCGACAAGTGATTGCTCAGATAGCAGAGCAAGAGGGCATTCAGGTACAACATGTGCCTTCCAGGCCCTCTTAATAGGAGTCTTATGCTTTCATCTTGTGCATGCAACTCTGTTAAAGGTAAAGGTTAAACCAATCCAGGAAACGTTGCGTGTAGTCTAGCAGATGCTTACGCTCGGTTGGGCCATGACCTTCACGCGGGTAGATAACCAGCTCTGTGGGAATGTGTTGCTCTTGTAGTGCGCGGTAGAAGGCGTATGCCTGGTTGATCGGCACACAGGGATCAAGTTCACCATGAACGATTAATGTGGGGGTCTTGACTCGATCAGCGTACGTCATCGGCGAATGTTGACGATAGATAGTGGCATGTGTAAGTGGTGAAGCTGGCTCCTCGACGGTTCCCAGGAAGCGCATGTCCCAGTCCTGAATGTTCGTCTGTGCATGGAAGCTATGATAGTCGCTGATACCTGCTCCCATAATAGCCGCTTTGAAGCGCTGTGTCTGCGTGACCGCCCAGGCCGACATAAAGCCGCCATAACTCCAACCCATGATCCCTACCCGTTCTCCATCAACAAATTTGCGTGAGACAAGGTAGTCGACACCCTTCAGGATATCCTGTAAATCTTTGCCACCCATATCTCCGATGACGGCATCGGAGAAGGCTACGCCTCGTCCCAGGCTACCACGAATATTTGGACGTAGCACGACATAGCCTGCTTCAGCCAGCATCTGTGAGCGGTAGAAATCCCAATCGTCAACCCAGAGACTTGATGGTCCTCCGTGTATGCTGACAATCAATGGTGGGGGAGCGCCAGCGGCTGTTTGCGTGGGACGTGTGACTATAGCATCAATCTGCCAACCATCGGCACCTTCATAACGGATATGCTCGGTGGGATGGATGTGTAGCCTCTCTTCTGCGATGGGATTGAGTCGTGAGCGTTGTTGCCAGTGGATCTGCCCCGTTGTGTCGGTTGCATCGCTGGTACTGGTGATATCACCCAGCCAGACATCGTAGGGGTGATGTTCTGAGTGCGTAGTGACAATGCGTTGCATATCCTGGCTGGTAGAGAGGTGTGGAACATATTTATCTCCGATCAGGAAGGTGTTTTCCAGGGTCGTCTGCTGACCGGTGACCTCATCGAAGATCGCCACACATGTCGTCAGACCATCCCAGCCTGCGCTGAGGATGCGTTGCCCATCCGGGTACCATTGTAGCCACGTTGGACTCCAGGCGAGACCAGGTGTAAGGTTGCGCGTCTGGTGGTCTTTGAGCGTATAGATGTAGATGTCACCGCCGCCGCGATCAGGATCGCTCCACTCACCCGATATATAAGCAAGCCGTTGCCCATCCTGAGACCATGTCAGTCCCCAGGCCTGTCGTGTAAGCTGGCTGATCTGGCGAATGGTGCCTCCTGTGGCAGGAACAAGACCGATCTGCCCGCGATACCAATCGGTCTCTGCTGGACCAGTAGTATAGTAAACAGCAATGGTCTGTCCGTCGGGTGACCATGCGTAGCTCCAGACAGTGAGATTTGGCGGTGTTATCGCTTGTGGCTGATCACTATCTCTGTGCACTCGCCATAGTTGACGATGCTGGCGTTGCTGACCATAGAGGACGATGGGATCTTGTGCGGACTCATCTTTTACAGAGGATAGGAATGTAATCTGCTGACCATCTGGTGACCAGGCGATAGTGCGTGCACCAGAGGGCATCGTGCAGACCTGATGCTCAATGCCAGTTGCCTGCTCCATGACATAGAGCTGAAATTTGTTGTTGCCGGCTTTCGCTCGCTCATTACTCTTCTCATCTTCAATCCTTGAGCTATAGGCGAGGTAGCGTGAATCAGGAGACCAGCAGGGATCGATGTCCTGGCGTGTTCCTCGTGTGAGTGAGCGTGGTTCATCCTGTGTGTCTGCTGCGACGAACCAGAGATGTGTACGTTGTTTCTCTTGCTCTGGTAACCATTCACCAACCAGGAAGGCGATCTTCTGACCGTCTGGCGAGATGACTGGTTGTGTAGCGGAGCGTACCTGAAAAGGTGTCTCAGGCGTAATCGCATTGTCTGGTGCAGTAGATTGCAGAGATTGTGGATGGTAGAGGGCTTTCTTCTGACGTAGTGTCTCGAACATGTTCATTCAGATGCTCATTTCTAGTAGGGAAGGGCATCGTGGAAATTTTGTCCTTCCTGACCTGTTCCCTTCTGAAGAGGTGTATTCTCTTCAGCATAGTATACTCGAATTGACTCTGAATAAACATGCCCGATATCGATTGCCCTTCCTCTCCTCTCCTTCCTCTCCTTCCTCTCCTTCCTCTCCTCTGCGAGCATAGGGACGACGGTCTTCTTCTATGCGTATACGCTGCTACGCTGCTGCCCTATCTGTCTTCTTCATGCGGAGCCAGGGGGAGCGTGAACCAGAATGATGAGCCCTGCCCTTCGATACTCTCTACGCCGACGTGTCCTTTGTGACGTGTAATCAGCACCTGACAGATATGCAGACCCAATCCCAGATTGACATTGCGCCTCTGGGCATCAGGGCTCTTATCACTTTGCTGCTTACCCACTTGATAATAGCGATCCCATATATGTTTCTGCTCTTCAGTTGAAAGTCCCGGGCCGTGGTCATGTACTCCGACGAGTACCTCATTCTCTTTTAACTCGACTGTAACCGTAATCGGTTCAAAGGGATCCGAGTATTTGAGTGCATTGGTAATATAATTAGAGATAACCTGTCCAATACGATCGCTATCAACAATGACTTTGATCTCCGCCTGCTCTGGTGGCTTGAACTTAATAGTGTGATCAGTCTCGGTGTAGCGTAGATCATCGACTGTCTCCTGTACGATATCAATAATATTGCAGGGTTGCAGCGAGAGCTCAAGTTTATCAACTGCCAGCCGTGAAATATCGAGCATATCATTAATCAGGCGATTCTGTACTCGTGCCTGACGTAGCGATTGGTCGAGCAGTTTAAACTGTTTGTTGAGTAGTACTTCAACTTCAGGTGAGAGCGGGGTCGCATTCTCTATAAACCGTTGCATACGTCGTTGTGCCAGTTGAATACTTCCGTTGATAGCAGTCAATGGAGTGCGCAACTCATGACCAATGATACTCATAAAGGTCTCTTGTTGATATGCGAGTCGTTTTTGCAGTGTATTATCGATGATAAGCGTCGTAAACGTTTCTGTGTTGCGATCAAGAAGAGCACCTATAACAAGCACAGAAATACGCCTTCCATCTTTCGTATAAAGTTCTTTCTCATAGGTTCTGCTTACTTCCTTTGTATACAATTCTTCGATTTCTTGTTCACAGACTTCTATGTACTCAGGAAGTGTGATCTGACGCCAGTTTAATTGATGATGTTCCAGATCTTCCTGTGTATAGCCGATCATCTTGAGAAATGCATCGTTGGCATCCAGAATGACGCCAGCAGTATTACTGACCTGCATGCCAATGATATTTGATGCAAAGAACTGTCTGAATCTAGCCTGAGCGGAACGCAGTGCTATCTCGTTCTCTTTGTACTCCGTAACATCGCTGTAATAGATTGAGATACCGCTGATGGTAGGATAGAGATTGACTGAAAACCACTGCTGCCATGGCTCATAGAACAGCTCATAGTGTAGCTTCTGTTGTGTGAATTGGGCGAGTTTGATCTTCTCTTCAATGACAGAACCCACCAGATTAGGGACCTGCTCCCAAAGATTGCGACCGATGAGGCTTGCACGAGGGTGATGCGTAAGTATGCTGGCCTGCTCGTTCATATAAATGACATTTCCATAGAGATCGAGATGCATGAAACCATCGGTAATGCTTTCCAGGATAGAAGAGATCTTGCGATTTGCCTCCTGGAGTTGCTCTTCAATATGATGGCGATTTGTCATATCGATGATAAAACCGAGTAAAGCTGTTGGGAAACCGTCGTCGTCGAATATCAAGCGTCCCTGTGTCCATACCCAGTGAATATTTTGTTTTGCATCTATCAAGCGGTATTCAAGAATATAGTCATTATGCGTGCGCAGTGTGTGTTCTACTACATCCCTTAGCTGCATTCGATCTTCGGGGTACACATGAAAAAGGAAATCTTCATAGCTGATACTTTCGCCGATAGGTAGATTCAGCAAGCTTGACAGTTCCGGACTCAGTATAATCGTCTGATCGTTTGCAATATCCCAGGTATAGGAACCGATGTCGTGTGCAACATTTACGCATTGGATTTGCTGTTGAATGGTTTGTTCTAGTTTACGCTGACTGGAGATATCTTTCGTGATCAGCAGCATGGCAGTGCGATTGCCTTGCTGATCGTGAAGCCAGGACAGGCGACAACGTACGATAATCTCTGTTCCATCGTTACGGGCCTGAAATAACTCACCCTCCCATGTCTCCTTGTCCTGGAGGAGCGTGTGTGACAAGCCATTTTCTGTAAATAGACTATTTTGTAAAAGGGTTTGTATATTCTGACCTTTTACCTCATACTCTTGCCATCCATAGAGCTGCTCCGCACTGGCATTAAGTGCGACAATATTTTGCTTTAAATCACAGAGAATGATGGCATCATAAGTTTGTGCAATAATCTGTGCATAGAGTGGATCGCCAGATGCAAGACCATCTGGAATATTTATCTTATTCTTTTGCTGCTTTTTCTGCTCTGCAAGCGTTTTATATATGCGTGATGTATCCTGTCCCAAAGGTTACCTCTTCGTATCGTGTGCTTTTGAATGTACCTGTGTGGCGTTATTACTGACAGAGATGCTCTTCGACCTGCCAGAGTCCGTTCTCTAGGGACCCTGAGCGGTCTACATGCCTTTACTTTAATTCTCTTCTCTCAATTCAAATGTTTCCATTCTATTGACGCTGCTTGATAGAATTTGGATACTTTTTATTGTTGCAGTTACCAATGAAAAGGAGTTCATTCGCGGTGCCTGATGCATAGAGAAGGGTAATAGACCCTTCAAAAGAATAGTGCTCTGTTCTTTTGACCATATCGAAGGTAGAAATAATCAGTTTCAATGTATCTTCTGCTTTCCCTCTGCTAATGAAAGAACTACTGGTCAATTTCTAGTATATCATATGTTTAATAAAAGTACATATATTTAAGTGTGGCATGATGTATTTATTAATTATATCATTGTTGAGCCTTGGGATGATTACTATCTTATATAATACTTTATATATTGTAAAAAGTTGATTAAAACATAATTATCACTTATTTCATTTCATATCCTTAAAGAATCAGTGCAAGGGTAATATCACTCTCTTGTTGAAAGAAGAGTTTCTGTAGGCCGGGAGTACGATGCTAGAGCCTGTGCTGTACTTTCGTACGCTTATGGTATCCTTCTTTCGGTTGATCGAGCTTGCCGTGTGAGCGTTAAGAATGCAACTTTTGGCGGGTGACAGAGAGGATGTAGGTCTCCTACACTTCTCTTTGAGATGGAATGTGTAGTTGCTAAGATCTACCACCTGGAGAGTTTGTTGTTATGGCTCAATCGTCTGCTACACCACACATCAAAGCACCCCCTGCTGAAGCATACACCTCAGGTACGAATAGTGTTCACACTTTACCACTCTCTGTTGCTCTGCTTGTAACTCTGGGCTATGCGTTTTTTTTTCTGCTGGCGACGTTTATTACATATCATCAAAGTGATATATTCGATTAGTTGAATGATACGAACTTTCATTGCTATGCCTTTGTGGTATTATTGGGGTGAGGAACGCTGAGATGCTCCCTGACGTGCATTGAACATAGGTATTATCTGCCTACAGAATAGCGTTGTGACTCCAAATCCATGAACTCTGCTAGCATAGAATGCGCGTTTCTTGTATTCAATAAATGGCAGAAAAAGCAGGCAACAAATGTGGCAGGCAGGCTATGCATGAAATAGATGGATATGCGAAGAGGCGATGCCAGACTTCTATAGCTCTACACAGCGTTTTTGTGCATTTTCAAGCAAAGCAGGGTGTAACTTGTGTTTGCTAGATAGAATAGAAGTGTACTTGTTTTTAATAGTGCTGAAAGGTTGTGCTCTATCATGTTACTGGCAGGTGATATCGGAGGGACCAAGACAAATTTAGCTTTGTATAGGTCCAAGGAGGACTTGCGCTCTCCGGTGCGTGAAGCAAAGTTTCCTAGTGCTCGCTATGCTACGTTAGCGGCTTTAGTCCACGATTTCCTTTCCCAGATAGATATTCCAGGTTTAAAGATCGAGCGTGCTGTGTTTGGTGTAGCCGGTCCGGTTGTTGCCGGTAAAGCAAAAGTCACGAATCTTCCCTGGCATATGGAAGAAGGGCAGTTGGAGCAACTTTTGAACATCCCCTCCGTGACACTACTGAATGACCTGGTAGCGACGGCGAGTTCAATCCCTCTGCTGCGTTCTGAAGATGTCTTCACCTTGAATGAGGGTAAGACGACATTGCATGGGACCCTGGCGATTGTTGCGCCTGGTACTGGTCTGGGAGAGGCGTTACTGACCTGGGATGGTGCACATTATCGCGTGCATCCGTCAGAGGGGGGTCATGCTGATTTTGCGCCGACCGATGCATTTGAAATTGGTTTGCTTGTCCACTTGCTCAAGCAGATGAATCACGTCAGCTATGAGCACGTATGTTCGGGCATTGGTTTCCCTAATATCTATGCTTATTTAAAATCAACGGGGACCTTTAATGAACCTGCGTGGCTGGCTGATGCGTTAGCGCAGGCAGTTGACCAGACGCCAATAATTGTGAATGCCGCGCTTGGGACAGTAGATGCTACCGATATTCCTGAAAATGAGCGTCGTCCAGCGGAACCTATCTGTGAAGCTGTCGTCAAGGAGTTTGTGAAGGTTTTAGGTGCCGAGGCTGGTAATATGGCTCTCAAGGTGTTAGCCACAGGTGGTCTCTATCTGGGTGGTGGCATCCCGCCGCGTATCTTTTCTTATATCAGGCAACCAGAATTTATGGAAGCATTTAAAGCCAAGGGTCGTTTCTCAGATTTGCTTTCCGAGATTTCGGTCCACTTGATCCTTAATAATAAAGTTGGCCTGATGGGTGCTGCATCATTCGGTTTTGAAAATTAGCGACTGTAACGGTTGCTGATCCTCGACACATTGCCCACAAGGGAGGGACAGACGGTTCTATGTCGTCTGTCCCTCCTTTTCACCTGCGCTCGCTTGTGAAGCGGTTTAGTAGGTGCGTGGAACGATCTCATCGATTGCTTTGAGCTCTTCGTCACTGAACTCAAGGTTATCGAGTGCTTTGACGTTCTCCTCAATCTGCTCGACTTTGGAGGCTCCGATCAAGACGCTGGTAACCGCCGGGTGGTGCAGGTTCCAGGCCAGGGCCATCTGAGCCAGGGTCTGCCCACGCTGTTGTGCGATCTTGTTCAGACGCTGCAACTGTGTATGGGTAGCGCTATCGATAACATCCTGGTTGTTGCTGTTGCCCCACCATTCGGCTGCTCGTGAGTCGCCAGGCAGTTTATCACCAAGATATTTGTCACTGAGCTTGCCCTGGTCGAGCGGGCTAAAGCTGATGACACCGATGCCATTGCGCTGTGTATGATCAAAGAGATCATGCTCGCGATGGCGATCAAGCATGTTATAACGGGGCTGGTGGATCGTGATAGGATTGAGGCCCATGCGTTGTGTCACCTGAACCGCCTGCTCCAGTTGATCACCTGGGAAGTTACTGACGCCAACATAGAGTGCTTTACCCTGGCGGACGATAAGGTCCAGGGCTGCCATGGTCTCTTCCAGCGGTGTATTGGGATCAGGACGATGTGCATAGAAGATATCGACGTACTCCAGACCCAGGCGTTTGAGCGATTGATCGAGGCTGGCCACTAAATATTTCTTTGAAAGTCCATCGCCGTAAGGACCGGGCCACATGAGATAGCCTGCCTTACTGGAGATGATGAGTTCATCGCGTGGCATATCGCGTACAACCTTGCCTACAACGCGCTCAGCGTTACCGGGTGGGCGACCATAGTTGTTGGCGAGATCGAAATGAGTAATACCCAGATCGAAGGCGCGATAGAGACAGGCTCTGGCGATCTCCTCACCACGATAGCCACCAAATGTCTCCCATGCCCCAAGAGAGACGGCCGGCAGGACAAGGCCTGAACGACCACTGCGTCGATATTGCATCGTGTCGTAGCGGTCAGCTGCGAATTCGTGGGTGTTCTGTTCTGACATAATCGATACTTCTTTCCTGCATAAATACAATGACAGTATGCACATGAACAAAGGTGACAAAGCTCGCATAGGTTTCAATCTATGGAAAGCTATGCTTCATGCTGCTCAGTGGGAAGGAGCAGGCATCGCTCCTGAATCTTCCATCTGTATTGTAAAACAAATAGCATGTAAGCTTCAAACTTCGTGATATATTGATAGAGTGAGATATATAAAATCTGGGAGGATTATGATTTTATGCAGACAAATAATGAACAAATTTCTATTGTAGCTATGTTGCAAAACTATACGCATATCGCCGTTGTGGGCCTTAGTCCCAGAAGTGACCGCGCCAGCTATGCTGTTGCAGGCTATCTGCAGGCCAATGGCTACGATATCATCCCTATCAATCCTGTCTATGCGGGTCAGACTATTCTGCAGCGTCCGGTCTATGCTTCGTTAGCGGATGCGCAGGCGGCTGGTGAGACGATCGAGATTGTTGATGTTTTTCGTCGTTCAGAGCAGACTCCAGATGTCGCTCGTGCAGCTGTGCAGGCTGGCGCGAAGGTGGTATGGTTACAATTGGGGATTGCGAACGAAGAGGCCGCTCAGATCGCGCATGAAGCTGGACTGGAGTTTGTCGAGGATCGCTGTATAAAAATTGAGCATGCTCGTCTCCTTTAACGCTATTTTCAGGACGCATAATTGTTTTGCTACTTTATAACGATCCCTCAAGTGTGATCGCGGGTAGATAATCAGGCTGGTTAAAGTTACTATAACAATGGAACTGACGGTATGTCGCTGAATAGCGTGATAGTGTGACCAGGTTGGTAGTTTTGGGCTACCCCATAGAATTTTCTCGAATTTTTCAAGTGTGTTGCGCTATACTACCCCTACGAGTTGCTTAATAAATTGTGCCACAGAGAACTGAGGCATTGCCTGTATCCGCTGAAATATCTACCACCATCAATATTATACTTTTTGCTGCTACGCTGCTCTTGTTTGTTTTTTTAGATATATGCGACAGTTATTTTTGCATAGCAGAACTGGGATAGATTGGAATTCTGGAGAATAGACTTGAAACGTTCGCATTTCATGCGCGAAATCATTGAATTGATCGCAATTATTTTAATATTGTTTGTGGCGATCCGGTATGTTGTTCACAGTTATTACTTACAAGAAGCGAATATGGCACCTACTATTCAGAATAATTCATATGTGATGGTAAATCATATTTCATACCTCTTTTCTCGACCCCAACGTGGTGATGCCGTTGTCTATCATTATCCTCTCAATATCAATCAAGACTCTATGGGTCGTGTCATTGGGCTCCCAGGTGACCACATTAAAATCGATAATCAGCACGTCTGGGTGAATGATGTGCTGTTGAATGAGACATATGTGAAGATGTCTGTGAATTTTGAGGGACGTGAGTGGGTGGTGCCTGCGCATGCGTATTTTGTGTTAAATGATAATCGACAAGTGAACGACGATTCGCGTAACTGGGGCGCTCTGGATCAGAATTATATTATTGGGAAGGCGATTCTCGTCTACTGGCCCAGCAGTGATTGGCATTTCATTAATAACTATTCGGATGTGTTTAAACAGGTGAAGTAAGATGGCGTAGAGGAGCCTATGGCCATATATTACCTGCATAGCAGCGATAGAGATAGTAATAATTCTGCTAAAATCTCCCATCACCACGACGACATCTAAAGTATTATACAGATTTCGCGTTGCAATCCTCCACTATTCACGCTATGATATGAAAAGCTATGTGCATTGTATGTTGGTAGAGGAATAGATATGCAAGCATCACCGTTTTCGCTCACTGGTCGCGCGCGCTTTGTCGCTGCTTGTCAGCGTCAGGCAGTGGATGTGACTCCTGTCTGGTTTATGCGTCAGGCTGGTCATTGTCTGGCGGAGTATCGCAAGCTACGTGAGCGCTATGATATTTTAACGATTGCTCGTACTCCTGAGCTTTGTGCGCAGGTCTCGCTTATGCCAGTGGCAGCCTATGGAGTGGATGCGGCTGTCATGTACACTGATATTGTCCTCCCTTTGCCGAGTATGGGTCTGGAGCTTGAGCTTAGCCCTACTCTAGGCCCCCTGATAAAGAACCCCGTGCGCACTATGGAGGATGTTGCGGCTCTGCGTATTCCTGAGCTTGTTGAACTAACGCCATTTGTACCACAGGCGATTAGTATGGTAAGGCGTGACCTGGCTGAGCAGCAGGCAGTAATCGCGATTGCCGGAGGACCCTGCACGCTGGCCTTTTACTGTCTTGAGGGTGGAGCTTCCCGCGATTATAGTACTGCTAAAGCTGTAATGTATCAGCAGCCTGAACTCTGGCATGCTTTGCTGGAGAAGATCACAGCTGTGTTGATACGCTATGTGCAGGCTGAAGCGCTAGCTGGTGCGGATGCGATTCAGCTTTTTGATACGAACGTTGGGGTTCTGAGTCCAGCGCTCTATCGCGACTTCGTGTTGCCCTATGCGCGCCGTGTGATGGCTGCTATTCATGATGTCGGTGCTTTGAGTATTCATTTTGGTGTGGCGAACGCAAGTTTACTGCCGCTGATGGGGGATGCGCATGGTGATGTCATGGGCATCGACTGGCGCGTTGATATCGATACAGCGTGGCGTCTGGTTGGTGGTGAGCAGCGGCAGGCGATTATGGGCAATCTAGATCCTACGTTGTTGCTTGCGCCATGGGAGACTGTTGCTGAGGAGGCTTGGGCAATACTTACGCGTGTCGGAACGCGACCGGGGCATATTTTTAATCTGGGCCATGCTATTCATCCGGGGACGAATCCAGATTACTTGCGCCGTCTGGTGGCTGAAGTCCATGAGAATGCGTTTCGTTTGTCGTAGTGAGGGTCTGTCTTAGAATATGGAAAAGAGTTTTATGAATAGAGAATTGTCGAGTGTAGAGGCAGTGCCAGCCAGTAGCGCTGAGAGCCGTTTCTTACGTGCCTGTCGCTCCTTACCTGTAGATGCTACCCCGGTCTGGTTGATGCGCCAGGCTGGTCGCTATATGGAAGAATATCGTGCGTTACGCTCAAAATATAGCATTCTGGAGATGATCAAGTCGCCTGAACTGGCCTCAGAGGTAACGATGCAGCCTATTCGTGCCTACAATCTGGATGCGGCCATTATTTTTGCAGATATCTTACCTCCTTTAGAGACGATGGGCCTACAACTAGAGTTTGTGAAGAGCGAGGGACCGGTTATTCATAACCCGGTACGTAGTCGGGCCGATGTCGAGGCATTGCGCGTCGTTCCGGTCGAAGAGGCTCTCCCTTTTACGTTGGATGCGATCAAACTGACACGGAAACAGCTTGATCCGTTGGGCGTGCCCTTGATCGGTTTCAGTGGTGCTCCTTTTACGTTGGCCTCGTATGCAATTGAGGGCGGTAGTAGCAAGAATTACCTGCATACGAAGGGACTGATGATGAGTGATGCACGCACCTGGCATCTATTGATGGAGAAACTGAGCGCGCTTGTTGGCAATTATCTGTTTGCTCAAGCTCAGGCCGGGGCGTATGTGTTGCAATTCTTTGATAGCTGGGTAGGTGCACTCAGTCCAGCCGATTATCGCGAGTATATTCTGCCACATAGTCGGCATGCTATCGAGATTGCGAGCCAGGCCAATGTTCCGATTATCCATTTTGGTACGAATACCAGCGGTATGTTGGATCTCTTGCAAGAGGCGGGTGGGGATGTTATCGGTGTGGATTGGCATATCGATATCGACACCGCGTGGCAACGTCTCAAGCCGGGCTCTGCTATCCAGGGGAACCTGGATCCGGTAACCTTGCTTGGTCCATGGTCCGAGATTGAGAAACGCACACGTGAGATTCTGGATCGTGTAGCCGGACGACCTGGTTATATCTTTAATCTGGGGCATGGTATCCTGCCCACCACTCCGGTTGAAAATGTTCGCCGCTTGATTGATTTTGTACACGCATATACAGCGACAGCATAAGAAATTTCCTCAGAGCCGCAGGAGATGGTGATAAGGCATAATCAGACCTTATCACCATCTTCTGCGGCTCTTTTTGCTCTTTGCACTGGTTATGTACTTTGTGACGGTTATGTATATTGAGTTAAACGCCTGTCTACTATCTTGAACTTATTTACTGCTATGTTACGCTTTTTGCTATCCAGGATGCATTGGGACATTTCTATATTTTGGCGACCAGTGCGTCTGGCCTGAGCATTAATCTCTATCCAGGGACCGCACAGGATACAGATGGGACACAATTACAGTCTCCAGTAAGCCTGGATATCTCGAAGTATCCGACATGTGATGATTACGATCTCTGTAACAATCCGACGTTGACGGTGCCACGTGCTGGCGATGCCCTCTCGAATACTATCGATGGTGTGTATGGAAACTATGGAGCTGAGATCCATTTCCGCATCAATCTGCGTAGCAAGGGGAGCTAGAATGTACGCGAAACCGGTAGCTATGCATATTACTAACTTTCTGTGTGATTGCCTACCTGCATTGAAGTATACGCCTGTCCACCTTTATAAAATTGTTTGCGTCGAGAGAAACTTTTTACTTGCTAATATGCAAAATATATGCTTTACTCTATAGTAGTAGTACGCTACCGGCCTGAAAGCGAGTGAGGTCATATTTTAGTGTGAATATCACTTATTTCATGAATTGTTTATACCATTTAAAAGGTGTCTTAAACATGCGAAATAAAAAAGTAATCTGGTTCTCTCTTATCCTCATTGCTCTTATTGCTGCATCAGCGACAGTCTATATAGAATATGATAGTAATGCAGCTCCGCGCTTAACGACTATCGTGCCTACCCCTCCTGGTGTTCCTGTTCTGAATGCGCTTGACATGGTAACTGGTCAGGCGGCCAGTGAGCAGGTAAATGGGCAGTCAGTGCCTAATGGTTGGGGTTCATTTAAGAATCGTATCGTACGCACCTCTGGTGGTGATCTCTTTACAGTCTATGTTGGGGACGGCGCGAGCTATCAAGATCGTATCTGGCATGTGATGCATCAGGCTCCTGGTAGTAGTACCTGGGTAGAGATGGTTTCAGGGGATGCTGGTGAAGAGCCGATCAATATTCTGGTGGGTCCGCATGATGAGCTTTATGTCTTTGCCTGGCCGGGTACAAAGGGTCGATTGATGGAGTATGAGTCGACCGATCTTGGACGCCATTTTACCTCTAGTGAGATTGCTGGAAATTGGGATATACACCAGGGCTATACTGGTTGTGGCATCAATGCTGCTGGTGATATTGTTGTCGTCCAGACCGCTCAGGATATACCAGGTATTTTTCGTTGGGTGTATTACACACCTGCAACCGGTAAATGGTCCTATCACGAGAGTAAATTAAACGTGCGTCATACCTATACGTATGTCCTCCCCGGTTACCATAATGATCTTACATTGGTAGCTATGCGTGATGCAACGCGCCCTGAATTAGGTTATTCAAATGGGTCTGCAGATGCGTCCTCTTACCTCTTCAATGAGATTAGCTATTACTATATTCCTGATATCAATAAGTCTACTATTCAAGAGATCCCTCAGGAGATCCCGGTCGTTGAAGAGCCTCCCAACGGGGATGGTAGCGAAGATGTAACCTACCTGACAGATGCTTATATGGATACACAGGGGCGTACCCACATTCTCTATAATGATCTGTACAAAGGCAGCACATATCACGCTATCATCGATGGCGGCAAATTGGTGAAGAATGTGCCTGTTCCTGGTGTCGATTCTACGCATAAAGCACGTATCTTACAGGATGCATTGGGGCATTTCTATATTCTAGCAACCAGTTCATCTGGTCTTAGTATTCATATCTATCCTGGGACCGCGCAGGATACAGATGGGACACAATTGCTGCCTCCAGTAAGTCTAGATATCTCCAGGTTCCCGACGTGTGATGACTATGATCTCTGTAATAATCCGACGCTGACAATACCACGCGCTGGCGATGCCCTCTCGAATACCATTGATGGTGTATATGGCAACTATAGAGCTGAGATCCATTTTCGCATCAATCTGCGTGGCAAATAGAGTGTCAGAGATGCTTTTAGCATTGAGTGTAATGCATTACACAAAAAGAGAGTTAGCAGCAATAGTAGCTGCTAACTCTCTTTTTGTGCAGTATAGACTGAAGGTAGTCTATATATGGATATGCTTATTAAATGATTGCGACGTAGTTTCGTGTCTCAGTAGGCAGATAAGAAAGCCAATTGCCACCACCACGGCGGACTGCGTTCTGTACGGCACCAGGACCAGCATTGTAAGCTGCCAGGGCTTTGTTATAGTCGCCGCCAAACTGTTTGTCCAGGTTGCCCATCATGCGCGCAGCGGCGTTCAATGATGCGACAGGATCGTGTGGATTGATACCCATACCAGCGGCCGTACCAGGCATGAATTGTGCAATGCCGATAGCGCCTGCGGGAGAGACAGCATTTGGATTGAAGCCGCTCTCTTGCTGAATCTGGCGTACAAAGCGATCGGGATTAATGCCGTTCGCTACGGCTGCGCTTCTGGCAATACTTTGATAAGATGTAGAGTAGCTAATGGGCGCATTTACTGTCTGTACAGAAGTAGTCTCATTAGCAAATGCAGGAGCCTTGGTCTCTGCTTGTGCGGGAGCCGCTTTTGTCACTTGCGTAACCGCGTTCTGTACATGTTGTCCAGCTGACTGTACTTTATGACTACCGTATGTCGTACTATTATTGCCATTCACTACACTTTGTATACTACCCATTACACCAATGATCATTGCGACAAGCATAATCGAAGTAATAAGCGTAGAGGCTATTTTACCGGTTTTTTGTATGTTTTTTAACAAGTTAATCGTCTCCATTGTTTTACATGATGCTATTATGATTATAGCAATTTTCGACTTTGAACTTTTCCTTTGTATACCATGTCATACTCTTATCGATTAGATATTTATAATCTTTTTGAGTATTGTCAGGTAACAAAGGTTTTATTTGTGTATCACATGGCAGATTGTAGCATGGTGTATCAAAGCTGGTCAATCACGAGGGGATCACGAGGGGGCGGTTATTTGTTAACAAGAGGATTTTTTTCGTGTGGATGATGTATAAGCTCTACTGTGTTCCGGGTGGGCAGATTCTGCTGAGGATAGCTGTAATGCTAGTCTATGGCTGTCTGAGACCTATGAGCTTGTTTGTTAACCCCTTGTGATATGGATGTGCATATACGCATATATATGTATGGATTCGTGCTCATTGTTTTGTAATCACAGAACAATAATCATGGAACAATAATCACAGAACAATAGTAAAAGTGGCGGCTTAGACAGCGCAGAAGCGCTGCTAGCCGCCACTTGATGACGTGTACTTCTCTGTGATAGTTGTTTTACAACTTCAGCATTGTTTTATAACTGCCATTTCTTCGTCAGGATGGTCTGGAAAGCCTCTAATGCGATGTTGTCTGCCTCTGATGTAACCCAGTCTTCGGCCAGTGGCTGAACACATTTGGGGCACGGATAGAGATCGCCATTGGTACGGACGCGGTAGGTGAAGCCGGGTACTGGTGCGGGCAGGAAGAGATGCTGGATGGCATTGCGAGTGACATCCTCTTCGAGGTCGGCCCAGTGGTGGTTGAAGATCTGATTGGCGAGATGGATCGCTATCAGAGTGTGCATCTGCTGTACCTCTTTGATGCTCTTATCGACGAAACCGACCGATTTACCCATATAGGGGCCAAGGAAGATCTTGAAGTAGAAGCCGCCGTGCTGCCGGTCGCGCAAAGGTGAGTTTTGTAGTCCGTCGAGTACCTCTTTGGCTAGTGTGAGATACTCGTTGTCTTTCGTATATGCACCTGTACGGAGGAGTGCTTCTAGCTCTTGTCCAGTCTCTCCCATACGTGCCTGCGTATCTAGTAGCTCGTTTGAGCCGTAGCGAGGATCGTTAATCAGGTAGATGCGTCCGAAAAGATGAAAATGCTGATTATAGCTATCTCTGGTAACAACAGCTACATCTCTTTTACCTGCTTCAGTCCACGCGGGGTGGTTATAGCGTGTTCCTGCGTCCACAAGGGCCAGACCAGTCTCCAATGCGTGATCAACACGGTAGCCATCGGCCAGCGTTATGTTGCCTGCTCCTGCGGTTGTATTGATTGCTCCATGTTGGATACCCAGCTTAGGATCGATCCTGGCATATTGGGAGGCAACCCAATGTTGAATAGTCTTATCCCAGTATGCTGCGTCGTGGCTATAGTCACGAATACGTAGCAGCGTGAAGTAGACCCAGCCTTTATTGAGAACTGTGTTGCCCCATTCTGTACGTACTATAGGCAGCATACGGGCGATATAGTCGTCCATACTGGTATTGCCGGGATGGAGTTCCTTATACCAATAGAGGTTCTCCAGGTCGCGTAGATCATTTGCTGTATCGACACGAGTGAGATGAGTACGGGTACTGCAGCCGTCAGGACTACAATTGACCTGGCTGGTATCACTCTTGCGCCAGTTGATAAGGATAGTCTGGTAGCCTGCATCATAGCCATGGGCGTTAAGGTCGGTCAATACCTGGTTGGTTAGTACGTTAAGGTCGGTCGAGCGTGGTTCTGTTTTGTAGTCTGGTACCCGGCGCGTTGTGCTATGGGAGCGTTCAGCAGAGGGGTCGAAGTGACGGCCAAAGATAGTACACATAGAGATGATAAGCAGGATAACCGGTGTGATGACCATCAGTATATAGGTCCATCTTTTCGCGCGTTTAGATGTGCGGTAGCGCTGCCACAATGGTGTCAACTGTCCAGGCTTATCTTCATGTGGAGGGCGCTCCTGAGTCTGTTGCTGCATAGTGTCTGTCCCCTTTTAGAAGCACTTTTCTTGTTTGTTAGCGGTGATGAGAGATAATAATAATGGTGTACATATGAAATGGTAATCTTAAGCGAGTTTTGAGAAGGTATGGTGGTACCTATTGCATAAAATCGGCATCTTTGTGTGGAAGTCTACCTTTGGATGTTGATAGTGAGTTTCACTTTTCTTTCTTAGCCGTTGATGTTATATAATGAAGGACCTCAACGTTGAGGATTATCTTTTTTGTCTAAAAAAAGTGAGAAAGAGGCTGATAATGTCTACTGCTATTCGTGTAACGATCTGGAATGAATACCGCCATGAGCGTGAGATGCCAGAGGTTGCTAAGATATATCCGATGGGCATTCATGGTACGATCGCTCAGGCGCTAGATGATCAGGGTTTGACGGTTCGTACCGCCACCTTAGATGAGCCACAGCATGGTTTAAATGATGAGGTGCTTGCGAATACTGATGTGCTTATCTGGTGGGGGCATGCAGCGCATAATGAGGTAAGCGACGAGATTGTTACAAAGGTTCAGCAGCGTGTCCTGGCCGGTATGGGACTGATTGTCTTGCACTCAGGACATTTCTCCAAGATATTTAAACGCCTGATGGGCACAGATTGTGACCTCAAGTGGCGTGAAAGCAACGACAAAGAGCGCCTCTGGGTGGTTGCGCCCGGTCATCCTATCACTGAAGGCATCGGAGATTATATTGAGCTCGAGCGTGAAGAGATGTATGGAGAACCGTTTGGTATCCCAACACCTGATACGCTGGTCTTTGTCAGCTGGTTTACTGGTGGTGAAGTGTTCCGTAGTGGTGCCTGCTATACACGAGGGCAGGGTAAAATCTTCTATTTCCGCCCCGGCCATGAGACGCTGCCGACGTATCATAACGCGGAAGTGCAAAAAGTCATTGCTAATGCAGTACGTTGGGCTGCCCCTACGGCTACACGTGAGCTTATACGTGGCAATACCCGGTCGTTAGAAAAATAAGCACTGATCATCATAAATGAAGTGAGAAAACCGGGCGGAACGCGTTAGCTGATTCCGCCCGGTTTTCTCACTTTCAAAAATCTATAGATGCGAGGATAAAAATGGCAGTACGTGGAGAACGCATTTTGTTACGCCCGGTGCGGCGTTCGGATCTGGACATGTTACAGAAGCGTAAAGGTGATAGCTTTTACGAAGGCGAGTTCAATAATTTTGGCATGGTCGCAGAGGGGCAACTGGAGGAACATTTTTCGCAGGATGGTCTGATCGATAAAAACTTTGGCAATCTGGTGGTTGAGACGTTGGATGATCAACAGTTTATCGGTACCGTTAGTTATCATTCAGTGCATGCCTATGGCCCCTCAGCAACGAGCATGGCGTACAATATTGGGATTAGCCTTGATCCTGAGCAGCGCTTCAAGGGCTATGGAGTGGAGGCACAACGCTTGCTCGCGCAATATCTTCTGGCGACCTATCCGATTATGCGTATTGAAGCGACAACAGATATTGAGAATCGAGCTGAGCAGCATGCGCTGGAAAAGGCCGGTTTTCATCGTGATGGGGTCATACGTGCTGCCCAGTGGCGCAACGGTGCCTGGCATGATATGGTACTCTACAGCAAGTTACGTGGGGAGTAGGGGGAGTAGGGGGAGTAGGGGGCGTAGGTGGGTTGGTCTGGCTTGAGTGTAGATAGATGACTATGGATATAAAGTGAATAACAGTGAAGAGCCAGGCTATCAGCGCCCCTCGCTTCTTTGCCGGGCGCTGCGCTGTCTCTTTCTGTGAATGTCAGGCGATTGACGCTGGTACTGGTTGTATACAATCCAATTGGAGCAGGCCTGTCTCGGCTTCAATGCTCTTGACAGTGGGAACGCACTGGCTGCCATTTTTCTTCAAGCAGTAATCAAGATCTTTATGTTGTCCGATGGCAATGAGATCGATAGCCGACTGACAATGTTGCCTTAATGTGCTGGCTGGATAGCTATCGTGGATAGTAACTGCACCATACACGCTATCATGGATTGTCAGTGTGGGATCTTGTCTTAGCAACTCTTGAGAGAGATAGCCTGCGCATGCGCTATCTTCGAGCGCAAAGTAGCCATATTCGGCAGCGCAAACGATAGCGATATTACATTGCCGTTTCCGTGCGATGCTAAGGGCCAGAGTCGTCACAGCCGGGCCATTATAAAAGCAACCGGCTAAGCGTGTGCTATGTGCAGGACAGGCGAAAAGGGCACGTGTGCCATTGCTCGTTGTTAGCACAAGTTCCTGTCCACGTAGATCGCGCTGGGCAAAGAATGCCGGTGAATTGCCATAATGAAAGCCTGCTGGCGTCTGAGTATGCCGTTCGCCGCAGAGCAGGCGTTCGGGTGCTTGTTTCCCTGAGGCCAGCGCCTGTTCCAGCGACTCTGCGGCCAGCACCTGTCTGGCACCTTGTTCAAACATAATAGTCATGGTAGTCGTAGCGCGCATGACGTCGATCACTATATAGACATCCTGTTCGGAGGGTTTAACGTAGGAAAGTTCAGTCGGGTTGAAATAGATTCTAAGCTGCAAGCGTCTTCTCCTAAAATGGACGGGCAAAAAAGCTCTTCCTTACGAAGGAGGATACGAGGCAATAAACTCCCACCCTCCTCTACAACGAATACAAGAGCTGCTACCTGGTGCGAGAACAATGATAAAGCATTTTTACAGATAGAAGCACCGGACCTTTTCATTACTATACACGATTTTGACAAAATACAATAGCACCGTATAGACATAGTTCACGCGCATCTCATGTTGCTTTCAACTATGTGCTCTAGTATCAATCTATCTATACAGGTACATACCAATGTGACCGGATACCCACAAATATGCATAAGAAATTTTTTCCATCTCTATACAATGCGATTTATAGTGTGCTACACTGGAGCTAATCGAGCGTATCATGTAAGCGAAGAGATGGAGTTGCGTCGACTATGCAGAATGCTTCTAGCGATGCCCGGCGAGAGCAGCGCGCTTCGGGTTGTCTTTTTGGTCTTGCCTTTGGTGATGCACTTGGTGCCGATACTGAATTTCTTGACATTGCTGCCATTCTCCATAAATATCCTCCCCATGGACCCCAGGATCTGCCCGGCTCGCTGGCACGGGTAACTGATGATACCCAGATGACGTTAGCCGTAGGTGAGGCATTGCTAGAAGCTGATCAGCCGTATACAGTGAGGACGTTAGAAGATCCGTTGCGTGATGCTTTCATTGCCTGGAAAGAGAGTCCTGATAATAACCGTGCTCCTGGGATAACCTGTTGCCAGGCATGTGACTATCTGGCCTGCGGTCTACCCTGGTATAAGGCGACTATTGCGCAATCGAAGGGGTGTGGTGCGAACATGCGCGTCGCCCCGGTGGGACTCTTACCGCTCGGGGTATATGGTCTGACTGCGCAGACGCGAGCGGCTATCGCCCAGTTTCAGGCTGCTTTAACGCATGGCCACCCAACGGGCCTCGCCGCTGCTGATCTTACCGCCTATGTTGTTGCTGATCTTGTGGCTGATGGTGATCCTGCAACTTTACTGGCGCGCTTGCTAGATTATGCACATAGTCAACGTACTATCTACCATGATACCTGGCTGACCAAACTGTGGGAGCGTTCAAACGCCAAGTCTCCGGCTGAGTTTATCGCCCGTGGTTGGGATGAGTGTATTGCCGTGCTTGAACGTTTGCAACAGGCATTACAGCAAGCGCATCCTCCTCTTGATCCCTGTGAGGCGACTGGTGCTGGTTGGATTGCGGAGGAGGCACTGGTCACCAGCCTCTTCTGCTTTCTGCTCTCTCCTGAGGATCCTGTGGCTGCTATACGTCGGGCTGCCCTCAGTTCGGGTGACTCTGATTCTCTAGCTTGTCTGGCTGGTGCCTTTGCAGGTGCGCACCTGGGGGTATCTGCATGGCCTGAGGAGTGGTTTACACGCATCGAGTATCGTGAGCGACTGACTGCATTAGGGCAGGCATGGGATTGCTAGGGCTTTCCCCTGCCATCCCCTGGCAGGGATACTCGTTTGCTTAGCTGAGCCAATCTGGTAGATCCTTTTGCGGTTCTGGCTCGCGCTTCTGGTGGCGCACTCCTTTGGTAATCTCCTTAAGTTCGATCGTCTTTTCAACACGTTTCAAGTTTTTGAGTGGCTCGTTTGGCATCCGCTGAAGTACATAAACCAGGTTGCTGAGCAGTTGCGCAAGCTGTTGAGGCGTCATATTTTCGATCTGCTCAATAGATAGACGCGGATCTTCGTTTCTCTCTGTCGTCATGTACGTGTCTTCTCCTTATCCATATGTAAACGTAGAATATATGGCTTTACAGTTATTTTTACGCGAGATTAAGAGCAAAGTGATCACTTGACAGAACTTGAACTTTATAGCATCTTATCTTCTATAATATGATGCTATCTTCCGAGCAGGTATAGGCGTATTATATCCGTTCATCTCTGGCTTTTCAAACGTTCCGGGCAAAGCAGACATGGATTGACCGGATGTGTACAATGTGGGTACGTGGTAGTAGAAAAAGGCACTTTTTCTCATAGCGACAAAATTGGTCTGATTTTTTGTCACAACTTGCTATCCTTATACATCTCAGTAAGTGTAGACTAATATTTCTGTGCTACGCCTATGAGAGATGTAGTGTTGTGTGAAAGGAAATACACCATGCTTGGACTTCATGCACCAGAGCTGATCGGTCTCGTTTTAGTCGTCCTCTTAGTCTTTGGCGCAAAGAGGCTTCCTGAAATGGGATCGAACGTTGCTAAAGGTATTAGAGAGTTTAAAAAAGGTATCAATGATGAGGAGACCCCTGATCCTGCTGAGGTGAAACAGGATACTCCATCTTTGAAGTCAATTGATGCTTCGAAATCAGAAGTTGAAGAGATTGAGGCTCAATTAGCACGCAAAAAGGCTGAGCTCGCTGCGCATGAGCGTGTTGCGACACCAGGTGCTGAATAAATAGCTTCTTTTGATAGTGCGCAGCAAAGATAACATAACAAATAACATGGTCATCGGGCCTCCAGGTATCATTTGAGGATTAAACCTGGTGGCTCGTTGCATGTTGTACTGCATAGTTATATGGAAGTAGTAAGCACTCTATGATCTTCTTGCCCCCTCCCACTCCTTCTCACCCCTTCCTGCAGCCTGTTCCTTTTGCTGACTATATACGTTAGTATACATGTATAAAATTATCTATCGCTATTTAACTGTTGTATGATATGTAGCATGCTTTTTCTAGAGGGTCTATGGTTCTTCGAGTGCGTCGTATGGTAGGGTGGTTTATGCGTACATGGTGGGTATATGTGCTGCTGGCCTGTATCTTGAGCATCACAGGGTTCATACTGCCATCGAATAATGATACATATATAACAACAAAAATTATAACTATTACACACTATTTTCCTGGTACAACGGCTACAACAGGGAGCGATATAGCGTATCTTCAGACCTCGGACGGTACCCTGTATTATTACAATGCCAGCGATTTTACGCCCGTTGTGAGTACACTACAAAGTACACGTATTGTGCTGACCTATTCATCTCAACAAACGATGGGGATTGATGTACAGTCAACGAACTCTGCAGTGCATCTTCAAGGTCGTGCTTTCCAGGTGGTTCATTTTGTCTCCTACGATCAATATGGACAGAATCCGCATACCTTTACGACAAATGCATATCAGCAGCATCCGCATGGCTATTATCATATCCGTGCCCTGTCGCCAGCGAGCGTTCTTTTTGCGTCTGCTCTACTTCTCTTCCTTATATCCGTGGTCTGCCTCTGGATCAAAAAGCGGCATCCTCGATCAAGCAAGCAAAATATACTGCCAGCAGCCCATGTCGCCGGTGCTACCACTTCTATTTTTACTACGCCGCCCGGACAAACTCTGCCGATGCCGACACTTGTGATACCAGTACAGCCGATAACCGACCAATTCGCAGCAGGGCAGTCGATGCCTGGTCAACTGTACGCAGCGGAGTCAGCGCCCTCCACCTCATCGACCTCTGGAGCGTTGCGTTTATTGCGTCCGGATTTACGAGATTTTCCATCATATCCATCGATACCTGTGGAAGTATCAGAGAATCCATCATATCCATCGATGCCGATACCTGCATGCGTACCAGAGACACCACCTGTATCCTCCTTACCACCGCCTGCGTCTACTGAGAAGCGAGCCAATGCGCCACGTGGCTTGCAGTTTCGTCGTCCGGGCTCATAATGTGAAACGTTGCATGCCTGTTCTATCCAAGGAGGTCTGCATATTTTCCAGGCATAGCAGCTGTCTTTTCTCGTACTATACTTGTGATAGACTTTACGCATAAGACAATCCAGATGGAGATGTAGTCATGTCAACATTATTTCCCCGCGAATTCCAGATTCAGTTTGATCAGCGGGTACCTATGCGCGATGGTATTACTCTATCAGCAGATATTTACATGCCTGTGCTGGCGTCTGAGCAGGTTGACCGACGACCGGTAATCTTGTTGCGTACCCCTTATATGAAGTCTGGTGTGAACCTTGAAAGTGCAAAAAACTTTGTACGCCAGGGTTATATCTATGTGGTGATGGATGTACGTGGTCGTGGTGATTCAGATGGTGAGTTTGTGCCTTATTTTAATGAAGGGCAAGATGGTTATGATGCCGTCGAGTGGTGTGCAAGCCAGTCCTGGTCTGATGGCAATGTAGGGACGCTTGGAGCCTCTTATGAAGGGCGTATTCAATGGCTGACTGCTATTGAGCAACCTCCACATCTACGTACAATGATTGTGCTTGTTACTCCTTCAGATCCCTTTGTTGAAACCCCGACCGGTACGCCTGGACCGCTGCATCTTTGCTGGTTGCATTTTGTAAGTAGTCGTTCGTTGCAGGCGGTTGAGGCGGTACCATGGGATTATGTGTATCAACATTTGCCATTATCTGAGATGGATAAACGTGTTGGCCGCTTTATCTCTGCATGGCATACGGAATTTGAACATACGCAGTTAGACGATTAC
The DNA here is from genome assembly GCA_015099395.1 of Ktedonobacteria bacterium brp13. Taxonomy (GTDB): domain Bacteria; phylum Chloroflexota; class Ktedonobacteria; order Ktedonobacterales; family Ktedonobacteraceae; genus Dictyobacter. Next base: position 1,079,988 of record AP024096.1, read on the forward strand.
TGGTTGCGGTTGTGCTATCAGACACGCTTCGAACAGGTACAGGTACCTGTGCTGCATATTTCTGGTTGGTATGATGATGAGCAGATTGGTACGCCGCTCAACTTTATTGGTATGACCGTTCGCGGTGCGACAGAAGAGATACGCAGGCAGCAGAAGCTGTTGATGGGCCCGTGGGGACACGCCACTAATCGAACCTCGCAACTTGGGAAGGTCGATTTTGGTGCGCAAGCGATTATCGATCTACGTAGCGAGCAGGTACGCTGGTTTGATCGCTATCTCAAAGGTGACGCGGTCGATACCGGTGCTGCTGTGCGTCTCTTTGTAATGGGCGAGAATGCCTGGCGCGATGAGCAAGAATGGCCGCTGGCCCGTACAGTGTGGACGCCGTTCTATCTACATAGTCAGGGTCGTGCAAATAGCCGCTTTGGTGATGGAGTACTTGCACCTGAACTACCTGAAGCCGGTGCGCGGACCGATAGCTATTGGTATAACCCTGATCATGCGACACCATTTATTACTGATGGCACCTCCGCCCAGATCGGTGGACCCGATGATTATGCGGAGTTGCAATCTCGTAATGATGTACTGGTCTATGCGACAGAACCATTAACTGAAGACGTAGAGGTTACCGGACCTATCAAGGTTGATCTTTACGCAGCCTCTTCTGCGCCTGATACCGATTTTATGGCGATGTTCATTGACATCTGGCCTGACGGTTTTCGGCAGCGTCTCTGTGATGGTATGGTACGTGCCCGCTTTCGGGAGGGTATGCAGCACCCTTCATTGATTGAGCCTGGCAAAATTTATCACTACACGATCGATTGTTGGAATACATCTCAGGTTTTTAAAGCCGGGCATCGCATCTGTTTACAGATTGCATCCAGTGCTTTTCCAAAATATGATCGTAACCATAACACTGGTGCTCCGCTGGGAAAGACAACCGAATTTGCTATTGCGGAGCAGCGTATCTACCATGATAGTGAGCATCCATCCGCTGTTGTCCTGCCGATTGTACCAAAGATTGTTTAGATAACAATAGAAACAGTAACCAGATAATAGTTTCCACACGCCGATAGATAGATCGTGCTATCATCGCGAGCTATCCAGGCAAACCAGTCCTTACTAACTCTCGTTAACAAGGACTGGTTTTTTATGCTTGCTGTACTTACCAGGCGCATGTGCGTTGCTGTAGCTATTGGTATGCCCTGGTTCCTGTCTCTCGGGAGGATCAGTACCTGGATCGTATTATCACAGAAGAGGAAGATTGTTTATAACCTTTGTTACTCCTGTGACTGTGTTATAGTTTTGTGTTTTATGGATAGGTTTAAAACAATTACGCTTGGGATGCAACTACTACTTGTCCACGTGGGTGTGATCTCCATGGCCAGCCTACCTGTACACATAGATAGCAGAGGATAGAGAAGAAGATGGAGATCAGAGTCGTATGCAATAATGCGATAACCATCAGGTCGCCAGTGAGCACGATAGCCATGCCACAGATAGCCTGCAGGGCAATCAAGACTATCGCCCAGATACTCCCTTTCACTAAATCTGTGCGCTGCCGATAGCTACGAAAGGTCAGGATGACAAATAGTAGCGTTACCAGACACAGTGAGCCGGCTGAGTAGCGATGCAAGACTTGAATACCTGCTAGCGAGAAGATACTGGGGAGTATAGTGTTGCCGCACGTTGGAAACTGGGTGCCGCAGCCCATTGCCGCACCTGAATGACGCACAAAGGCCCCCGTGTAGGTGACCAGGTAGGTATAAAGAGCCAGGCCCCAGGTGGCATACTGCATCCTGCGTGAGACAGGATATTTTTGCGCTTGTAGCCTTGTTCGCTCATAACGGGGACTTTTGATCTGGAAGAGTCGAATCGTCAATAAGAGCACGCTTGCAAGGCAGATTAAAGAGACGCCGAAGTGAATTGAGAGCATATAATTCTTGCCCCATGTCCCCTCAAACATGACGGTCAGCGCGCCTAACCCACCTTGAGCTAGCACAAAGAGGATGCTCAAGAGACCAAACAGTTTGATATAGCCATCATTCTTAAATGACCACCATGCCCACACTGCCAGTAACACAATTAAGAAGCCACCGAGTCCGGCTGAGATACGGTGTGTATATTCGTAGACCCCTTCAATGGTGAGGGTGCCGGGAATAATCTGACCATGACAGAAAGGCCATGTCTTGCCACAGCCCTGTCCCGAACCCGTTTCGGTAACCAGTGCACCGAGTAATACCATTGTATATGCAGCGATAGTCGTGATGATGCCAAGGAGCCTCATCAGATAAAGTTTGACCACTGTACATTCCCTCTCGTAGACAGTTTTCTGTTGTGTATGAAAAGCAGTCTTTCTCCGTATGCAGCAAGCCATGCAACGCAATTGCGAACAATCGAGATCCTATTGTATTATGGCTAGCTATCCCATGCGATTGAAAGGCATGCTGTCATACCATATACATATCATACAAGACAGAGGGAAGATGGTCGAGTACTCCTTAATAGCGCGTGTCGATCTCATTGAACGCTTGCTGAACATTGGTATAACTGGACTCAAGTAGCGTTGCGAGACGCTGCATGTGGTCACTGATCTGCTGATCCTGGGTATCCTGTAACCATTGACTGAGTTGGTTTATTTGACCTTGCTTCTCCATAAGCCAGAAGCGAACGCATTGTTTTAGCGCTCTAAAATCATACTGCTGGGGGCGAATATAGCCGATGAAAAGTTCCGTATCCGTATTCTCACGTTCTAATGAGACTTGCAATTGTTCTATGCTCACTATTTCATTTGGCGAATGCAAGGTCAACGTACGAATATGAAACTTTCCATACTGCTTAATAGTTATTCCTGATTTGTGTATTACCTGCATAGCTGCCTCCGCTTTCATTCGAACGTTTACGTCTATTATAATAAGGTGATCTAACAGAATTGTGATTGTTTCCTATTTTTTTTATTGTTTTAAAACAATAACAGCTGCCCGGTCCATACGACTGGAGGAGAAGAGATTGCATTACGCCATAAACACACCGAATTTTGGAGCGTATAGTGATATACGTGTAATGGCTGAGCTGGCCCATGACGCAGAGGAGGCTGGTTGGGATGGCTTCTTTATCTGGGATCATATTGGTGGTAGCCCGGATTGGAGCGTGCCAGTCGCTGATCCGCTTGTGACACTGACCGCTATGGCAATGAGTACCAGGCGCATGAAATTGGGCCCCATTGTGACCCCTCTGCCCCGACTCCTGCCCTGGAAGATAGTACGAGAGACGGTAAGTTTAGATCAGCTTACCGGTGGGCGGTTGGTCTTAGGTGTAGGGATAGGCAGCGATTTTGGTGGTGAATATAGCACGTTTAATAGCTCTACAGATGATAGAGTGCATGCTGAGATGCTCGATGAAGGTCTGGCTATCCTGACGAAAGCATGGCGTGGCGAGACATTTGATCATGAAGGAAAACACTACACCTTAAAGAATGCGTATTTTTCTCCAACACCTGTGCAACAGCCACGCATTCCTATCTGGGTAGCGGGTATCTGGCCGGGGAAAAAACCTTTCCGTCGTGCAGCGCAATGGGATGGCGTCTGCCCCATTGCGCGTAATGATGCAAAACTAACTCCCGCTGATTACAAAGAGATGCTCGCCTATATAAAACAGTATCGGCAACTGGATGATACGTTTGCGGTTTTAGCTGATGGACACACTACAGGTACGGATGAAGATAAAAAGATTGTTTTGCCTTATATTGAAGCAGGTGTCAATTGGTGGCAGGAGGCCTTTGATTGGAACTATTCTATAGAGCAAGTACGTGCACGCATCCGTAAAGGACCACCGCAGGTTGCGTAAATTGATCTCTCTGTAATGTCCCACTATGGATTGTTATAGTAAAAAAGGCTGGCTGGAGGGAGAGCATAATAACTATCGCCCCGGCCAGCTTTTTAAGTAGTTATATTATTAAGACTAGTCCCACTGTAACGCTGAGGCGCTCTGGTACTCAGTTACGCGTGTCTCGAAGAAGTTTTTCTCTTTGCTGAGATCCATTGTCTCGCTCATCCAGGGGAAAGGATGAGGTGAATGGTAGCGTGCAGGTAGACCGATGCGCTCCATACGGCGGTCGGCTATATATTGCACATAATCTTTAAATGCACTGGCATTAAGGCCCAGGATACCCTGTGGCAGACAATCTTGCGCATAGGCAATCTCTAGCTTCACCGCCTCATCGATCAGGTCAATGATATAGTGCTGGAACGCTGTATCCCACAGGTATGAGTTCTCCTCTTTGATACCGTTGATGAGATCGATACCAAAGTTCAGATGAATGGTCTCGTCCCGTAGGATGTATTGGAACTGTTCACCGATACCGGTCATCAAGTTGCGACGATGGAATGAGAGCATCATGACAAAGCCGCTATAGAAGAAGATGCCCTCCATGATTACATAGTACCCGATGAGATTTTTGAGGAATGTCCGTGCGCCCTCCTCGGTCTCTGTCGTAAAAGCCGGGTCGAGGATAGCCTCGGTCAGGCGCATCTCGAACTCGTCTTTGCGTGCAATGGCCGGGATCTCGTGATACATGTTGAAGACTTCATGCTCATCAAGGCCCAGACTTTCAACGATATAGAGGAAGGTATGTGAGTGTACCGCCTCCTCAAAGGCCTGGCGTAGCAGATATTGACGGCACTCAGCATTCGTAATCTGACGGAAGATTGCCAGCACAATATTGTTACCAACCAGGCTCTCGGCAGTCGCAAAGAAGCCAAGATTGCGCATAATCACCAGGCGCTCACCCTGTGATAGCCGCTGTGAACGCCACTGCTCGATATCACGTGCCATCGGTACTTCGGTGGGTAGCCAGTGGTTTGCACAACCGTTGAGGTAGTGCTCCCAGGCCCATGTATATTTGAGCGGCATGAGTTGATTCACATCGACAGCACTGCCGTTAATCAAACGTTTCTGTTCCGCAGCAAATCTGCTTTGTGCAGCAGTTTTCAGCATAGTTTTATCGTCTCCCAATAGTTTTAAAACAATGTCAAAGAACCTCTCGGGTCCTGAAGCTTGCTCCTCTGAATGCCTATGGATGTGAGCCAGCCTGTGAGAACGTCCTATTGGCAGGCTTCACAGTCTTCACCCAGGTTACAGACCATGGTAGATGATGGCTCTTCTGTTTCCTGATTGTTATCGTTTGCGCGGTTGACCTGCACTGCGCTTGATGGGCTGTTGCTCTTCATCCAGCGTGGTTGGATACCGAAACGGTTGATATCGACTGTTGACTTCTCAACCTGCGTTGCAGCCTGACTGCGCAGGTAATACGTTGTCTTCAGTCCTACTTTCCATGCAGTCATGTAGGTATCTTGCAATTTTTTGCCACTTGGTTCTGCCATGTAGAGATTCAGGGACTGACCCATGTCCAACCACTTCTGACGTCGGCTGGCACAGTAGAGTAGCCAGGAAGAATCGATCTCGAATGCCGTCAGGTAGCGCTGCTTGATCTCGTCAGGAATGCCAGGGATACGTTGCAGCGAGCCATCGTAATATTTAAGCATCTCTAGCATCTCGGTGTCCCAGAGGTTGAGACGCTGGAGGTCACGTACCAGCGACATGTTGAGTGTTGTAAACTCGCCCGAAAGATTGCTCTTGACGTACAGGTTTCTGTATGTTGGCTCGATTGATTGGCTTACCCCTACAATATTTGAGATTGTCGCGGTTGGTGCAATCGCCATAACGTTGCTGTTACGCATCCCATGTTCTTTGACAAGCTGACGGACAGGTTCCCAGTCCAGACGTTGTGTACGATCCATCTCTACAACAGTACCCCGTTCCTGCTCAAGGAACTCTATCGTATCAATGGGGAAGAGACCACGCTGCCATGTCGAACCCTGATAGCTCTTATAGGTGCCTCGCTCTGCCGCAAGCATAGCTGAAGCTGAGATAGCATAATACGCGATAGCCTCGGCGCTCTGATCTGCAAAGGTAACAGCCTCCTCGCTGGCATAGCTGATACCCAGAGTGTAGAGTGCATCCTGGAAGCCCATTGTACCCAGGCCGATAGGGCGATGAAGACTATTGGCGGTACGTGCCTCAGGAACAGGGTAGTAGTTAATGTCAATGACATTGTCTAGCATGCGTATCGCCGTAAAGATTGTGCTGCGCAGGCGTGGCATGTCCAGTCCAGACTCTGCACTTACATGTGCCGCCAGGTTGATAGAGCCGAGGTTGCATACGGCGGTCTCATCTCGTGACGTGTTTAGCAGGATCTCAGTACACAGGTTGCTGCTATGAATGACTCCGGCATGTCTCTGTGAAGAGCGGATATTCGAGGGATCTTTCCAGGTGATCCAGGGATGTCCGGTTTCAAAGAGGCGTGTCAGCATCTTACGCCAGAGTTCGAGAGCAGGTAAACGCTTGAAGAGAGTGATTTTACCTGCTGCCACTTGCTGTTCGTACTCACAGTAGCGGCGGGCGAAGTCCTGTCCATAGAGATCGTGTAGATCGTCTACGTCGTCGGGACTAAATAGTGTCCATGACTCGTTACGCTCGACGCGCTGCATGAAGAGATCTGAGATCCAGCAGGCAGTATTCATATCGTGGGTACGACGCCTATCATCACCAGTGTTTTTACGCAGATCGAGGAAGTCTTCTATATCGAGATGCCAATTCTCGATATAGGCACAGGTCGCTCCCTTACGTTTGCCTCCCTGATTGACAGCCACTGCGGTATCATTAGCTACTTTCAGGAAAGGGATGACTCCCTGACTATTGCCGTTGGTGCCTTTGATATGTGCACCTAACGCACGTACATTCGTCCAGTCGTTGCCCAGGCCACCAGCCCACTTTGAGAGGAGCGCGTTATCCTGGAATGCTTTGAAGATATGCTCCAGGTCATCCTCGATAGTCGTCAGATAGCATGACGAGAGTTGCGGATGACAAGTTCCAGCATTGAAGAGCGTTGGGGTGGCAGGTGTGAACAGGAAGCGGGAGATGGTCTGATAAAATTCGTTGACACGTTCTTCCTTTGCTGTTTCGTTGAGCGCTACTCCCATTGCAACCCGCAGCCAGAGCAACTGTGGGAGCTCTATACGCTGAGAACCTTGAGCTAGCAGATAGCGATCATACAGTGTTTGTAGGCCAGAGTAATCAAAGAGCAGATCCCGTTCAGGGTGTAGGAGTGCTGTAATCTGCGCTCTATCAAAGGAGAGCAGACGCTCATCTATTAAGCCCGCCTCAATACCCTGTTGTAAGTAACGTGGTAGATGTTCACGGTAGAGTTGGTCTGCTTGCGACAGATATGTAATATGGCCTGCAACCTCACTGTAGAGGCACATCAGTAAGAGGCGGCTGGCTACGTAGGTATAGTCAGGTGTACATTCAATCCTTGTTCTGGCTGCCATAATCAGCGCCTGCCAGAAGTCATGTTCAGTGATGCCTTTATAGAAGCTTGCTTGCACATCTGTGAGCAATGTTTGTGCATCGACTTCGGCTAAGCCCGCGCAAGCTTCTATGCATAAGCGAGAGAGATCGAAATTCGTATCTGCAAAAAGAATATCATGACTACTATGATCGTTCTGATCAGGTAAAAGAGTACTGCGAGAAGATGATGCTAATGTCATACAATATACCTCATAAGAATACAGAAAAGCACGATAGTTAACGCTTTCAGGGCAAACAAAAACGCCTGCTTCTTCGTGCAAGCAGGCGTGATAGGCAATGACATATACTGAGAGGGGTGGCAGTGCGTGATAGCACAAAGCCGCGACCCATCTGTGGTTGTCTTTGTCTTTTCAACGACCCTTTAGCGCGAAGGGATAGATGAAACAAGCTCACATGCAGGTATTCGGGCTTATCTCCAGGGCTCGATGCCTGAAGCTTACCGTTGCGCGACAGCGCCGGATTTCCACCGGACTTCCCCTACACGACGCCTCTATTAGCGATAGAAGACGCTGTGAACTATAATACATGGGATATCTAACCGTAAACTATTCAAACGCGTGAGAAAGCTTTCCTGAGCCAGAAGTTATGTGATGATACCTCAATGCAGCGTCACTCTAGACGAAATATGAGTGTCTATCTGTCCATCTGTAAAGCTTACTCCTACTACATGTAGTGGTACTTGTCTATTACCAATCAAAATGTAGTGCCGAACAGTCACTTTTAAATAACACTAGCACAGCAAAGCGTAAAAGTCAAACCTCGCAGTATTTACCTTATCTTTACCCGGGTTGAGATATCTATAAATGGGGATAAGCAGCGTGAAACAAGCTCTCTCTTTATAATCTTTTTGAAACTCTGGTTACCTGTTCATTATGATAAAATACATTATGCTATTGATGCTTGAATTTATGCATTGATATACACATATCGATATTCATATAAAGGAGCCGGGTGATGAGCAATACTGTTACTAGTAAAGTGAGTGTTGGTGATCAGGCACCAGATTTTGCGTTACCCTCGCAAAAGGGTGAAGTCGTTCGTCTGAGTGATTTCCTGGAAAAATCTATGGTTGTGCTGTATTTTTATCCGAAGGATAATACTGCTGGCTGTACTACGGAGGCGTGCTCTTTCCGCGATAGCTATGAGGTCTTTAAAGAAGCGGGTGCAGAGGTAATCGGAGTCAGCTCAGATTCTGAAGAGTCGCATCGTCAATTCGCCGAGCGAAATCATCTGCCATTTATTCTGCTCAGTGATCAGAAAGGTGCCTTGCGTAAGCTGTATGGTGTGCCTACTACGCTTGGACTCTTGCCAGGACGTGTGACGTACGTTATCGATAAGCAAGGAGTTGTACGCCATATCTTCTCTTCGCAGTTGGGTGTAGATAAGCACACAACAGAGGCACTGGCTACCATCCGTTCGATCTCGTGAATTTCATCTTTACAGCGTGGAGGGAGGCGAGCATGTCTCGTTTTCCTCTCAAACGAACAAATCGAAAGAAATCCTTGCCGCCAGCACGTGCTATTTGCTAAAGGATATGATACACTACAGAGGTATGAGATTTCACTCGGGCAGTTGATAGGAGCATCTTCTGGTATCGTAATTCAGCGTGTTATGCTTTTTCTGCCTCCAACGGTAATCTTCATGGTTGATATTTTTCACATTTTGTTTCTCTGCTTGTAGGGTTGCTGTAACTTTCCACTTCCTCGCCAACGAAGGCATTGCTATACTCCCAGACAAAATGTGTACGATGATGTGTTCGTTTGCTTGCTTTTATTCTTGCGTAAAAATAGAGCTGTGTGAATATAGTTGTCAAATGTTTATAGCTATGAACGTTTCTACGTCATATAAGAAGAAGGTATCACTTGCGTTGTACATTTGTATAATGAAGTCCTTTGTGCCGTATCCAGGCATATTTATGGTGTTATAGCTTAATCATTTGTACACTTCTTTGAGAAAGACTTGATGTTGTGTTTAAATCTTTTTATAATGGAGATATCTAAGTGTTTAACAAAGGATCAAAAATGACTGAAGACATAAAGCGACTTGATATCAAGGATGTCTCTTTTCTCTCACAGGGCGACGCTTTTTCAATGTCTACGATGTCTGGACTTGCTACCAATTATAATGATGAAGGGGTACACGTCAGTCCGCAGCGACATGAAAAGACATTGACTTTTATCAAGTATGCGCTCCTTCTTGATGCAATCGATGAGGGATGGTTGTATGAGCAGAAGGGTTGGATGTATAACCAACTGCATCGCTATCGTGAGGCGCTGTCCGCCTTTGAGCGTGCACGTCATCTTGGTTACGCGAATGATGGCTGGCTGTATGAGCAGAAATCTTATGCGCTCGATAAGCTTGAGCGGGACGAGGAAGCTCTAGAAGCCTTTGAGCGTGCACGTCGTCTAGGCTATGCTAACGAGGAATAACTTCAAGCTTTTGTATTGAGGTTATTGCATTTATATGAGTAAATATACATCGTGAAGCGAGTAGGAAAGATCTCCTGCTCGCTTTTTTGTGCACTTTTCTCTTGTTAGTAAAACTAAAAGCTGAGTGTGACTGTGGCAAGCAGGCTCATAAACTTCTCACCTCCGCTGCAGTTCGGCAAGCGAGGGCACGTTGTGCCTTATCTTGTAGATCTGTATATATACTTGTTCGCATATGTGCTTTGATGTTTGGCACGGCTGGTATACTGACGCTGAGCTCGGCTACCCCTAATCCGGTGAGGATTTCGGCTCCCAATACCTCACTGGCGAGATTGCCACAGACACCGACCCACTTTCCCTCTTTTTTGGCTGCTTGTACCGTTTGCGCGATGCAACGTAGGACGGCCGGGTGGAGTGCATCCGCCTGTCTGGCCAGCTCGGGGTGTCCACGATCCATCGCCAGGACATACTGGGTCAGGTCGTTGGTGCCTATCGAGAAGAAGGCGACTTCACGGGCGAATTGATCGGCTAGTATGACTGCTGACGGAACTTCAACCATAATGCCCAGAGGGATCTCTGGCGCATTGAGCTCCTGGCGTACCCGTTCAGCATAGGTACGGGCCTGCTCGTAATCTTCTAGCGTTGCGATCATTGGAAACATGATGCTGACCGGCCCGTAAGCGGCTGCTCGATAGATTGCGCGTAGCTGTGCGTTGAATAACGCTGGATTCGCAAAGCAGAGTCTTACACCTCGTATGCCCAGAAAAGGATTCTCTTCCTTTGGTAGATTGAGATAGGGCACCGTTTTGTCTCCACCGATATCGAGCGTGCGAATAATGACCGGTTTGCCGTTCATGCATTGAACAATATCGCGATAGATGTTGAATTGTTCCTCTTCGTCCGGTGCTTTGTCACGGGAGAGGAAGAGAAACTCGGTACGCATCAGTCCGACCCCTTCTGCTCCCGCTTCAGCCGCTCGCTGAGCGTCGTTAATGCTACCGATATTTGCTACGACCTCGACCGGATGGTTGTCTTTTGTCGTGGCGGTCGTAAAACGTTCGGCCTTCGCAGCCTCTTCTTGTACTTGAGCTTGTTGTTGGAGGTTGCGAGCATAGGCTATATCTGTCTCGCTCGGTTGTACATAAAGCTTGCCGTTGCGGCCATCAAGAATACAGATGGCGCCCTCTTCTATATGCATGACCTCCTGCCCCGCACCTACAATAGCGGGGATATTCATCGAGCGTGCGATGATTGCAGTATGCGAAGTAGGTCCGCCTCCGACTGTACAAAAGCCGAGTACGCCCTGTGGATCAAGGTTTGCAGTATCAGATGGGGCCAGATCTTCAGCCAGTAGAATTACTGGAGTCGCGCTTTGGTCTTCGACTGTATCTTTTGGGTCAGATCGTGTTGTCGTCTCGGTTGTGAGGTACTGAAGGACCCGCTGTCCTACATCTTGTAGATCAGCGGCTCGCCCTGCAAGAATGGGATCCTGGAGCTGCTGTAGTTGTTGTACCTGTTCCTGCATGACATTGTTCCAGGACCAGGCTGCACCATGGTCGGCCAGGATCAGGGAGACGGTCTTTTGGATAAGACTTGTATCGCCAAGCATCTCGCTGTGTGCCTGGAAGATCGCAGCTTTCTCCTCTCCTGAACGCGCTTTGATCTCTTTATAGAGGGTGCCCAGGTCTTCTTGCGCACGATCAATAGCACTCTGTAAGCGATCGCCAGCGACAACTGGATCTTCAGGCTGATCGATGATCTGTATTGATGTGTGTAGATAGCGATGTACAGGACCGATGGCAATGCCTGTTGAAGCGGAGATACCGGCGACAGTGGCTTGTACCAATTGGGGTGTCCAATCCTGTGCCTGCGTTTTCTTCTCTGCAGTGCTGGTCTGTCCGTTGCGTTGTGTTGTGGCTGGCGCTGGCGTGCTTGTAGTAGGTTCGTTATCGCCTAGATTATTAGCGAGGGCAGTTTTGAGGGCTTCAAGTGCTTCATCTGCGTCTACACCCTGCGCGGAGACCCGGATCTGCGTGCCATGTCCAGCCCCTAATTGGAGGAGCGCGAGCAGGCGCTTGCCATCACTGACGCGTTCACCCTTGCGGATGCGAATGTTAGCTTTAAAGCGTTTGGCGATGCCGACAAACATGGCTGCCGGGCGTGCATGCAGGCCGGTTGCGTTCTGCACGATAGCGTCAAAGAATTGTTCGTAGTCTTCGGATGATCTGGTTGGCTGAGCGGCGGCGGCTTGTTGAGAACGTGTACCTGTGAGGGCCTCAATAATATCCTGGACATCTGTGGTCTGAGTAAGTCTATTGGCCAATGCTTCGTCGCCCAGTACACCTGTCAGCTTGCGAAGGATCTCTAGATGCTCATCAGATTTTGCTGCGATACCGACGATGAGGCGAGCGGTCTCACCTGGATTCCAGGTAACGCCGTCTGGCACCTGGAGTACTGCAACCCCTGCCTGTTGAATCAAATCACGGTTTTCGGGCAGGCCATAGGGAATTGTTATGCTATTGCCCAAATATGTATTGGCAACCTTCTCCCGGTTCTGCATACTATCTATATAGCCGTATGCAATATTGCCGCTCTCTACCAGGAGTTCGCCGACCATCGTGATCGCTTCACTCTTATCTTTAGGGCGTGCTTGCAGACGAATCTGATTGGGATTCAATGCTAACATAGTCATCTCCTCTTATACTATTCTGTAATCGTTTGCAAAAAGATGGCCAATGCACGTACAAGATAAGGAGTCCTTATGGCAAGCATCAAAGAGGTTGCTGAGGCTGCCGGTGTCTCAACTGCAACAGTTTCACGAGTGCTTTCAAATGGTCAACACGTGCGTCCTGAGGTGCGCCAACGTGTGATGGAGGCGGTCGCGTCATTACAATATCGTCCTAATCTGGTAGCACGTAGCCTGCGTTCTCAGCAATCAAAAACGCTTGGCCTGATTGTTTCTGATATTCGTAATCCTTTCTTTACATCGATAAGTAGGGCTGTAGAAGACATCGCCTATGCCAGCGGTTATAGTGTGCTACTCTGTAACACGGATGAAGATCTCGAAAAGGAACAGATTTATCTGCAAGTTATGCGTGATACCAGGGGCACTGGTGTCATTATATCTCTGCTACCTATCCATTGCAATTCAATCACTTGCAATGGCCGCTTGATATCCCGGTCGTCGTTGTAGATCATACGATACAAGACCTTTTACAACGTATCGCTGATCCTACGCGCCCTGTACGCCAGATTACCATGCATGGCAAACTTGTGGAGCGTGGCTCTAGCGAGTCACGCTCTTCTTTGCGTTATTGAATAAGGGTGCACAAGAGTGTAGATATACTGTTCACTCGTTTTTCAGCTTCAGCTTGTCAGCTTCTAACAGGGATAGGATGGTGTCCTGGGGGATGAGTTCATAGTCGGGATGAAGTTTGAAGGTGATATCACCAACATTGATTGCTTGTCGAGAGTATTGCGTTCCTGCTAACCGTGATAGAGACATCAGAAGTTGATCGACATGTCTGGGTGTGCCGATGCTTCTGGTATCGAGCAGGATAACTGCACGTGGATCAAGGTGCGTGTCCTCAATGAGTTCGTAAAGCGTAACTGCATGCAGCTGGCGCAACTCTGGAAAGGATGGTCGAACATCTCTCATAATTTATTACCTTTTCTGCAACCCTACCATCTTAAGCATATTTTGTGGTTGCCACTCCAAAAAAAGACCACTGATTAATTGGACGCCCGTAGTAAGTAAATCGTGTAACTATATTCTTGCTTTTCCTGCTTTCTTTACGCTCTCTACTGGTTTATCAGTTCTACACCCTTCCAGCAGGACCTTTCTGTAGAACATATTCACTATGAGGCCTGTGACCCTGTGCTTTTCTTCTCAATGGCTTAGCCCTTATTTACTGTTTCGACTGCAGATTGGCGCAGATAAGTTTAAGAATGGTATAGTATGAAGCTGTATCATTCTTTTTTTGCAGCGATTAAGCTTTGGGACATGCTCGTTCTATGCAACTCATAATGTTGCCGCTAAACGAGCGACCTATAAGTTTAAGTTGGTTACTGCAAAGAGCTTTTTTCGTAGTAAGTAGTGTGGTGAAATGGATAAGCCTTGCCATAATACCCTATTGTTTGCGAACGTATGTCACTATTGATCCGAAAGCCTGAGTGTGCAGAGTACAAAGCACGAGCGATATCTGTGGCGTTGGAGTTCGGAAAGATTTAAGTTTCAAAATAAGAACATTTATGAACGTTCCAAGTTTAGAAGATATTTATGAGTAAAATAATTCGCAAAGAACAATCTCCCACTGTACAAGATGCTATAGCGCCCGTCAATCGACGATCATGGCACATGATTGCTGCTCTGGTGGCCTTTATCGTGTGTACTTTGATGCTGACAAATCCTATTGCGCGATCAAGCAGGCTTGATGTATCTCCTGATATTTCGATGCCCAAGAATTTGCATCCCTTTGCTCTGCCTTTTATAACTGGTTGGGGACGCTGGTTACCGAAAGATCTACATCTTTCGTCTAATATGGCCCTGTCAATCTACCGTACAGCGAATATTGAGATTATAGTGCTGGTAGCATTACTTGTTGCTATCTATCTGTATACGCTCTATTTTGTAGCACGTCGAGTAGAGTCTGAGCAACTCAAGTTTGTGCGTAAGGTTGTCTTGATCGGGGTTGTGGTTGTTGGATTAATTCTCGTTGTGTTGCCAGGTATGGCGTCAAAGGATATCTTTGTATATGCCGATTATGGAAATATTCTGGGGCGGCACTACGGGAATCCATATTTTGCCTTGCCCAAGGTTGTTGCTCCCCATGATGCATTGACAGTTATCGCCGATTGGAACAATGTCCCGTCTGCATATGGGCCTGTGTGGTCTATTTTGACGGCTATAATTACTGGCGTACTCGGTGATCATCCAATCTTACAGCTTTATGGATATCGCATGATGGGTCTTATCTATCACCTGATAAACATTTTCCTGATCGGATTGATTCTTCGTTCTACTGGGCGCTCAGAACGTGTTGTTACTTTAGGTATGGTTTTTTATGCCTTGTGTCCCTTGACCTTGCTTGAGAGTGTGATGGGCGGTCACAATGATGCTTTTATGGCAGTGTTTATGTTGCTGGGTATTCTGCTGACAATCAGTGCCGGGAAGAGAGGTTTTACTCGTCCGGCGAACTACCTTCCTGCTCTCTGTGCTTTTGTACTGGCAACCCTGGTCAAATTCACTTCTTTTCCGCTCATTTTTATTTTCTTGATTGTACTGGCTATTAAGGCGCTGGATCTGCCGGTTATAACTGGCTCGCTCGGTTCGTTGAATCTGCGCTCATTGAACTGGAGAGAGACCATTAAGCATCTCCTGATTGGTGGTCTCACCTGTGCCTTTATGATTGTCCTTTTCTACGGACCTTTCTTTATTGGGCACAACCTCGGTGCGATCGCGCGCAGTTTCTCCTTGCCGCCGTCGTCTTATGCATCGCAAAACTCGCTGATGAAGGTTGCTGTCCTCTATCTCCAGGGTCATCCGGGTCAGAGGACTGGCTTGCCGCATCTCGTGGTGCGTGTGCTGGCCTCCCATAAGCTCTGGACGCTCCTCGATGCTTCTGGTCTAATCGCCTGCTTCTTGTTCTGTGCGTGGCGATCCTGGATAGCTCCAACTGCACGCACGCTGGTGCTTTGCAGCCTGACTGCTATGACTGCATTACTTGTACTGACTCCCTGGTTCTATTCCTGGTATGTCATCTGGCTGGTCTCTCTGGCTGCGACGTTGTTTGCGTTTCCGATGGGACGTTGGAGTCGTACACTGCTTGTCTTTGTAACTGTTTTCTCAATCTCGTCGTTGGCGTCGTACATTGATGTAGGTTTGTTAGGTCATCAGCTTTTGTTCCGCTACCTGGCGATGATTGCCCCTCCGATTGTGGCGGTTTTGTGGCTATGGTATCGAATGTTCCGTGTTAAAAAAGCTGTGCCGCAAGTATCTACGGACAAGGTACCTGATGCGTCATTGCAGAATGTATAAACACTGGTCTATGTATTTCTATCAAGACTGTCTTTCTATATAGAAGACGGTCTTTTTTTTACGCTATGCATTACCCATTGTGTTGTATCATCAGGTTTTCTTGTTTAAAGTATTGTCAGGGGGTGTACTTACTCAGCAGTGAGTGGATGGCGAGGATTCTTTGGGGTATTGACTATCTGATGGAGTGCTTGACCGCGTGTATAGCGGTTGACATTCTCTGCGAAGATACGTGCGCCATTCAGGTAGAATGAGTCGGTGAGGCCTGCAATATGTGGCGTAGCGATGACATTGTATTGAAAGATCGGGTGTCGAAAGTCTACTGGCTCTTCCCAGAAGACATCAAGTCCAGCACCTGCTATCTTTCCGCTGGCCAGGGCTGCCTGGAGAGCGTCGTGATCAATAAGTCCTCCACGTGCGATGTTGATGATAAACGCTCCTGGCTTGATGCTGGCGAGGGCCTCTGCATTGAACATGTGATGATTGTGTTGCCCATAGTTCACGCTGATAATCACGTAGTCAGCTTCTGCCAGCCCCTTTTCAAGTTTATCGGTACCGTAGATGGCTGCAAAGTCGGTACCTTTGGGCGCGCCCTTCTCTGGATTTTGCCTGATGCCTGTCAGGCGCATGCCAAAGGGAGCCAGTCGCCGGGCTACTGCGGCTCCAATATCGCCTAGCCCAACAATGCAGGCTGTTTTGTTGTAAAGACCGCTGCCTGCTGGCTGTCCCCATTTGCCTGTCGTGAGCGCGTCTTGCATGATCTGTTGGGTCTGGAAAAAGTGACGCGAGAGAGCGAGCATTAAAAAGATTGCATGTTCGCTAACGGTCTCTGCATTCCCGCTGCCTGCGGCTGGAATGCGTGTGACATAGACGCCATTCTGTGTGGCAGCATCAATATCAACTTTTTCCAATCCGACGCCGAATTGATAGATAAGTCCGAAGCTGCCATTCTCGATGATATCGCGCCCGATGGTGGCCCATGAGGGGACCAGTATATCAACACCATGCAGATGATCGAGAATGTGTTCGCGATCACAGGTCACAATCTCATGATTTTCCAGATAAGGTGCTAGCCCTTGCCATGGCAACCCTTTGGAAAAATCTTCTCTACAAAACAAAATCTTCATTTGTTTAGCCTTCCTCTGTGGAACGTGTCTTAAATAATCAATGATCTAGTGTTGATATTCTTCTACGATAAATGGTACATTGATGGCATTGTATCATGTAACTGTCTGCTTGTTGTGTTTCGTGACACACTCAAGGCATCGCCCACGTGTAGAATGTAGGGAGTGCGGACGTGTGAGGAAGTGAGGGCGTGCATGATGTAGGCTTATGAGATAAGTATACTAGTTCAGCAAAACATAGAGGAGGAATTGTAGTGATGCGTATTAAGCAATTAGGTGCGACAGGTTTAAAGGTGAGCGAGATTTGCCTGGGTACGATGACTTTTGGTAATCAGGCTAATCAGGAGACGGCCTTTGCGATTATGGATCTTGCGGAACAATCAGGGATCAATTTTTTTGATACTGCTGATGTTTATCCTGGTGGTCCGCAGGGCCTGACAGGCATAACTGAAGAGATCGTCGGGAACTGGTTGCACGAACGCAATGCACGGGAGCGTATTGTACTGGCGACCAAGTGTTATGGTCGGACAGGTGCAGGGCCCAATGATCAGGGTTTGAGCCGTCGCCATATTATTGCCGCTTGTGAGGCGAGTCTAAAACGTTTGCAGACCGATTATATTGATCTGTACCAGGTTCACCGGTTTGACACTGAGACTCCACTGGAAGAGACACTGCGTGCTTTGGATGATCTTGTGCGCGATGGCAAAGTGCGTTATATCGGATGCTCGAACTTCCATGCCTGGCATCTGGCGGACGCACTTTGGACGAGTCGGCTCCATGGTTTGGAGCATTTTGTAAGTGTTCAGCCTCGCTACAATATTTTGTTCAGGATGATTGAAGACGAGCTGTTACCCTTCTGCCAGGATCATGGTGTGGGTGTGATCGTTTATAATCCGCTGGCTGCTGGTATGTTAACCGGTCGCTATGTTGAGAAGCACGAAGCCGAAAGTGGAACGCGTTTCCGTTCTGCGAATCCCAATGATCTCTATCGCCGTCGTTACTGGAATGACGCGGTCTTTGAGGAGGTCGCGAATCTGGCTGCATATATGGCTCCCCGTGGACGGAATCTGGCGCATGTGGCGCTTGCGTGGACCTTAGCTCAACCAGCTGTGACCAGTGCTATTCTGGGTGCGAGCCGTCCTGAGCAATTACGTGAAAGTCTTGGTGGTGTCGATCTCCAGCTGGACGAGGATGAGTTACAGGTTTGTAACGAGATCTGGTACAAACTACCTCGTATACAAGATCAAGAGATTGCTCGCCGCTAGTCTGTTTCCACGATGCTCATAGGGGAGTCAGTCTTTTCCATTGGCTTCGAACGCCAGGGTGTATCGCACGAGTGGCGGCGTCGCCCTGGTGTTCGGATGAAGATTATGCCAGCGATTATGTGTTCGCTGTAGAGTAGCGGCCGCTCTATCTCATTTTATGGGTGGTGAGCAACGAGGGTAAATGTCTTAGGGAGTCCGATGTCGTCTCGTTTCATATTGGGTTCCTCTTCCAGGCTGTCAATAATCAGTCCGGCCTGTGCAAAGGCTGTAACAATTTCACCGAGTGTCCACTCTCGCTCATAAACATACCTATCTTCACTTTGTTGTTGTCCTGTAAGATGCTTGCTAAAGGCGACATTGCTTGTTATGAGGGTTGGGTCGAAGTAGTTGCCACTCACTTTATGCTTCTTGCCTTTTGATGTGATGAGTTTTGTGGAGATGGGATGAAAATCTTGTAGGATGAGCTGTCCGCCGGATTGCAGTAGCTGGTGGACAAGGTGTGCGAGTGGCTCCAGGTTTACAAAATAGTGCAGGATACCCATTTCCATAAACACAAGATCGTAGCTGCCGTCTTGCTCAGCCTGTGGGAGTGAGAGAACGTCGCTGACGATATAACGGATAGTAACGCCAGCCGCCTGAGCTACCTCACGGGCATACTGCGCATTCTCTTGTGCGATATCGACAATTGTGACGTTGGCATCGAGTAAGGCCAGCGCAATTGCTTTCAGCCCATGCGATCCGAGTAAATTGATGACCTTCTTTCCGCTATATGCTGTACCGTATTTCGCCAGGCTACTCAGACGGTTCAATGGATCTTTCCGCAAGCGCGCTGCAATGTCTTCAGGCTTACCATGTCGTTGCAACCAGGCATCATAGGTATCTTGATTCCATACCTGCTGATTGTGTTGATTGTTTTGTTGTTGCAATGTGGCGAGGTGTTCTACAATGGCCAGGCGTGCTGGATCTGCTTTGTCCAGAATTTTTAGATAGGCGTCCAGTGCTTTTACCCAGATCTGTGTCTCATCGTATGTGAGGAGGTAGCGCATTGGATCAGTGCTGACTACCGTGTTAGGATAGCAGCGGAGTGCGATAGTATACGGACCGCTCTGAAACTGGCAACGTTGATAGATGGGGTAGTCGATGTGTTCTTCCAGACTACTGCTGCACTGAAAAAGGTCATAGGCACGTGCAAAGAGATCCCATTGCACTGAGAATTCGATGAGTGAGGGTTGTGGAATAGCTGCTCCCTGTGCATAGTATGCGGCTTCCTCAATAACTGTATAGTCAATATCAGCATTGTTTAGCTGCTCAACAATAGTTATGAGCGTGTCCCACCACTCCTGTTGCCTCGATGCCATAGCCGCCATTGATCCTCTCTTTTTGAGATTATTTTGTTATAGTTATAGTATCATGCGTTGCATTGTAGCGTATTCTGGCCTGTTAGTACAGCGCACGGCTGTCTTCAGTCGTGGATTTTCTTGCGCCGCAGTGTAAAGAAGGGGGCTTTATTTGAGTTTGAGTCATCCTTCCGTTGCTACGAGCTTAATCGTGATGTATTATTAATATTGTTTAGAGGTATTTACTATGGTCGAGTATCTCTCTCGTCTCTTTTTACTGTTCTTACCATTGTGATCTCTTATGAGAGGATGATTGATGGCTAACACAAAACAATCTCCAGCTGCACGCCGTGAGCAAGAGCGGCGGCAGCGCCAGCGGACAACGCAAGGACGTTCAGGGCAGGGGCGTTCAGGGCAGGGGCGTTCTGCACCAAAGAAGGGCCCTTCCAGTAATAAGGGGTGGTGGTGGTTTGTAGGTATTATGATTGTCGTGGTAATAGGTGTTATTGGTCTGTTTGTGGTACTTAGTAATCAGCAAACACAGCAAGCACAACAAGGCTACGGAATGGCTTATAAGACCGTGACGACTATTCCTGCTGATTCATTCTCTCGTGTGAATACAGGATCAATAACTACCAATCCAATGGTTCACCTGACAGGTACTCCTGTGCTGAAAGGTCCTGATGGCAAGCCTGAGGTGCTGTTCGTTGGAGCCGAGTATTGCCCCTATTGTGCAGCTCAGCGCTACGTTATACTGTCTGCGCTCTCACGCTTTGGTACCTTTTCGAACGTTACAGCAATCACATCGAGTGAGTCCTCCTTACCGACTTTCTCACTGCATAACTCGACATTTAAAAGTAACTACATCGATTTCGTGGCTAAAGAGACTGTGGATAATAATAACCAGCCTTTAGATACGCTTAGCTCACAGGAAACTGCAATCGTTCAGAAGTATGATAATGCTCCTTATTTTCCTAATAGTAATCCTGGTAGTATCCCTTTTATGTCGATTGCTAATCAGTATATATCCTCTGGTGCATTCTATGATAATACGCTGTTATCAGGCAATTCATATGCTGACATCGCTAATCAGTTGAATAATACAAATAGTGCTCTTGCACAAGGTGTGCTTGGTGGTGCGAATTATCTGACGGCTTCGATTTGTAGCGCGACTAATAACCAACCTTCGACTGTTTGTAATGCGAGCTCTATCCAAACCCTGGAGCAAACGATCCAGAAAGCAGGCGTTCAAGGTCAGGCGACTAATGGCTCTGCGCTGGCTATGTTGTCTACGAATGCGGACAAGCCACGCCATTCATAGACCTGGCTCTGGTAAAATAGCACTCTAAACGATAGAGAAGCGAGGAGATGAGCATGCTGCTATGCGGTTCACCTCCTCGTTTTTATATGTGCATACACCTTTGTAGTTGGTAGGCTAGAATGCTACAGTGAGTTGCTTTTAGTAGAAGACAGATTGTTATTGTTTGTCAGAGATTGTTTTCTAAACAATAAAAGTAACGGACAAAGTGGGAGTAGATATATGCCAACCTTGCGTTTTCACATTGTTATCCAGCGCTCATGCGAGACCGTGTATCAGACGCTTGCTGATATTGCTGGGTATAATAGCTGGTTGTTTGGCTCTCAGATCTATCGTGAGACGACACCGAGTTCTGATTATCCGGTTCATGTAGGTTCGACGTATGAAGATCATGGGAGAGCGTCAGTCATGCAGGGCCAGGTGACTGAATTGGTGCCGGGGAAAGTGGTAGCATTCCGCCAGACAACGCATGCTATACGTGATGGGAAGCGCCGAGGCCTGGATATTGTGGTGCGTTATAGGCTAACTCCTCTTGGTCAGGGGACGCGAGTAGAGCGCACTGTGCAGCTACACGCCCATGGTTCTTTGTTTTTATTGCTCCCTTTCTTATTGCAGCCAATACGCCGCGAAAATCAACGTATCATGCAGGCGCTCAAAAACTACCTGGAAGCTCGCGTTTGAAATGAGCGTTATTCGCTCTGATTACAACCATAGTAGATTTGAGCTTAATTAACGTATACGTACACGTGTACGTATACGTTATGTGTGGCTATCGCTGGCTGTAGATACGCTGTTGATTATTGTAAATCCGGTATTGTATGCAACAGTCGTAATGTAGCGGTGACGTCGCTCTCGTTATTAAATGCGTGAAAGCCTAGACGTAGATAGGGGCCGCGTGCACCTACATAGAGAGCATTTTTTGCTAGCTGGGCCATGACTGCTGCGGGCTGTTTCACGCGCATGCTGAGAATATGGCTGGGTAGTTCTGTTGGCACGACTGCGATGTGGGCACTTTCAGCTTGCTGGCGGAAGTGGCTGGCCAGTGCAAGGCAATGCTGCTCTATCTCTGCCGCCTCAAGTGAAAGGAGGAGTTCTAGCGCGCTTCTGGCACCGAGCCAGGAGAACCAGGCCATGGATATATCCAGTTTGCGTGCATCTCCTGCTAATTGGAAAGGACCACCATCCATCTTTGTGAATGGATCTTCGACTGATTTCCAACTGTTCACCAGAGGTTTTACCTCTGCGAGTCGTTGTGGTGAGACATAGAGCCATGTTGTACCGCGTGGGCAGAGCAACCATTTATAGCCATGGGCGATAACATAATCTGGTTGGAGTGTTGTGATGTCCAGGGGAAGTACGCCGAGGGATTGGGTTGCGTCAATGAAGAGCCGTGCCCCTACTGCGCGTGCCCGTTGTGCTAGCGCGGGTAGATCGACGCGATAGCCATGTAAAAACTGAACGGTGCTGACGGCGACCAGAACTGTCTGTTCGTCGATCGCTTGCATAAGAGCTTCGGTCGAGACTATATCATCTCTGGCGGGCACGACGGTAATCGTGTAGCCCTCTTGCTCCATTGCCAACCAGGGAAAGAAGTTGCTGCGAAACTCGCATTCGCCTACAACAATCTTGCCCGGCGGTAGTGAGCGTGCTATCGTCGTAGCCCCTTCCGCTGTCGTAGAGAGCATTGCGATATTGCGTGCTGCTTCTGGAGCGGCTCCGAGCAAACGTGCAAAGAGCGCACGTGTCTGCTGGCCTTCTTCATCCCAATGACGCGAAGAGAATGTTCCTGCTTCCCATTCTGTCAGCGCTTGTTGCAGCCGATGTGCGACTGGACTGGCTCCAGGTGCTGTGCCTGCCGTGTTGAGATAAATCCTGTGTTGTTCAAATAGCGGGAAGAGTTTGCGAAACGCTTCCAGTGTCAACCTGTCTGACATGTGTTTCCTATCCTTTGCGGCTAACAATTGTTCATCTCTGTGATCTGTCTATAGAGTAACATATGTTCCGCTTTTTCCCGCTTGATTGCTCTATAAAGCGTAGTTTATTTCATGTGTAGCATCGTCTTGCCGCCCTTAATATCATTCATGCTAGCGATATACGCCTCGACACCTTTTTCCAATGGATAGTGCTGTGCAATCGGTAATGGTTTGAAGTCTCCGCTTTCAAAGCCGGGGCGCATCTGTTCCAGCAGTGCGCTGGCATCTGAAAGGTTCAGCTTCATGCTATCGATGCCGATTAATTGCGCCTCGTGATGATAAAAATCGATGAGATCAAATGTGACACGATGTGCCTCTGTGGAGGCGATAACCAGCTGACGACCTTTTTCAGCCAGTACACGGAGTCCAAACTCAAACATTCTGCCACCTACGGTATCGAAGACGAGGTTGGCTCCGTGACCGTTAGTGGCAGTGAGCAGGGTCTCTTGCGCGTTCTCGTCACTCGTGTTGATACAGATGTCTGCACCTGCGTTCATAACGTCCTGCTGATATTTTGCATCGCGTACAGTTCCGATAACTCGTGCCCCCTTCCAGCGTGCGATCTGGATAGCTGCTCTCCCTACACTGCCGTTCGCACCGATTATAATGGCGCTCTCGCTTTTTTGCAGGTGTCCACTACTTATAAGTGATTGCCATGCCGTTATATAGCTGACCCCCACCGTTGCTGCGTCTGCCAGGGTAATATTTTCAGGTTTAACACTGACTGCTGCTAGTGGGATCACGATAAACTGAGCATGGCTACCATCACGTATAATGCCGACATCTCCACCAGTTCCCCAGACCTCTTTACCGATAGTATTTGCTGGTCCCTGGCGAACAATGCCTGCGAAATCACGTCCTGGGATACGTGGCAGGTGCGTCTTCGCGAAACTTCCCTGAACATTTTTGATATCGCTGGGGTTGATGCCAGCCGTATCAACCTCCACCAGGACTTCGTCGCTAGCGGGTATAGGATCTGGTAACTCACGATATTTTAGGACGAATCTTGGATCGCCGGTCTGTTCAAATTGTAGTGCGTGCACGCTATCTTTGCCTCCTGATCCTGTGTATATGGACTTTGGATACAGCATATATCGCAGTGCACCCTTCCCACAAGTTGAACTTTATGGATGCGAGTACGACGATTATTTGGCTGTCGCGAGTGCGATCAGGAGCAGGCGAGTCGCTTCGGCGTTTGATATTGCGTTGTGTACGTTATGCGGTTCGATCGAAATATTAAAGGAGGCGCAGGCTTCGCTGAACGTTGCCGGATGTGCAGGATCGCCATTCATAAAAATGGAGTATTGTGTTTGAAGGCAACCTGAGATGATGGCGGGCAAGATAAGTTGAGAGCGCGTAGCCACTTGTCGCAGGTTACGGAGCGTGGTTGCTGCGTCGTAAATAATGATCTCGTAACTGGTGAGCGAGGGACGTAATTTCTTCCAGAGTTCGCCGAATGGTGGAGCCTGCCTGAGCAGGTCATTATCAATAGTGGCTTCAGGATCATCGCACCAGAGTGGAAGTTGTGAAGGTTGGACAGGCGAGTGGAAGATGATATGACCATAAAGATCGACAAGCGCTACATCGATGATCTCTGCCTCTGTACCAGTGCCGATTGACTGAGCATAAAGGATGAGTGGATGATGTCGCATGATTATCTGTGCCCAGCGCTGCACGATATCTGAACTTTTCGTCTGCTCACTTTGCTTTTGCCGCTGTTCAAAGTCCAGAGCCATTTTTGTATTACTCCTCTCAAATTACTTCTACCATAGTAGCTGAATAAAGGATACTTTGTCAAATAATAGTAATCACCCTACCTGGATACCGATAGTGTCTCTATTTACTTGCAAAAGAGATGTGTTTGATGTTTAGTGTATTATGACTGAATCTCTCTCTCAATTGCCAGATGTCCATATATGTGTTTACTATGGCTGGTTGTTATGCTTATCAGGTTGATGGAGATACCTTTAGCTATAGCATTATCTTTCAGGCGGTTGTAAAGAATGAAAAAGAATGAGCAGGAGAAATGCATAGTACCTCTTGTGCTTTTGTGGCTCTTCTGCTATCTTGAAACTGTTATACTAGATGATCTTTATCTTCAGAGAGGTTTTTTTATGAATTCGACCAAGCTTATGCTGTTAGGTATCCTGTTGATGCTATTGGGAATTGGATTGGGCACGAGTATTGTGCCAGCTCTTTTCTCTACAAGCAGTGGTAGTGGGGTCTACCTATCGATTTTAAAATTCATCCCAGGTATTGAGGCTTTCTTTATCGTTATCGGTTTGATCATTGGTGTTATTGGTTTTACTCAGAAAGAGCGTAAGATATAGCCTCTTGCCTGTCACTATAGATGTTTATGCATGCGTATAGATATTACGCTGGATTGGAATCTTTTATTCTACCATCTTTATGGATAGGTGATTGATTGCATCTGGTAGTAGAAGAGACGCTAATCTTTATATACTGGATAATAGCGTCTCTTAAATTACTGTTGGCTTCTCCACTGCTCTTGCGATTTCTCTAATGAGAGCAATTGATATTCGAGCTGAGCAATTTGATCCTGTAGTTGTTTTCTTTGCTGGTACGGTCCAAAGAGCTGAGCCCCTTCGACCATGCGGCCCACTCTGCGCAGTGGTCCTCGCCGCAGGAATGAATCGATTTCGAAGTAGTTTGAACGCGTACCTGTTATATGATTGTTGAGCTCACGTAATTGCAATTTGAGTTCTTTTATTTGCAAGCGGAGTTGAGCGATCTGATCTCTATAAGGATTTTTTGCCTTGCTGACCCTTGGACGTCCTGGTGCCCTTTGTTCATCCAGATCTTCATTTAGACCAACGCGCGAACGCGTGGGTTGACGTCGTAGCAGACCGTCTCGCTTCTGCAAAGCCGCTCCACAATTATTACAGAATCGATCTCCGTCGTTAGTGTTTGCACCACAATTTGCGCATTGCATAGATTTTTACTCCTGCTCGTCCATGTATTGATAGTATTGCTACTTAGTATACTCTTGCAAACGGCAAAACGATCCTGAGCTAAAACGATAGATTGGCTCTCTCGACTTTAATTTCTCTTGCATGGTCCTGGCAAGCGTCTGTTGTGGCTAGCTCTAGGGCCACCAGCTCCCAACCTCGAGTGTTGCGCTACTTGTCTCCTGAATTGCCTGCTTACCTCCTAGTATGCGTAGGACTGGCAGCAGACTTATCAGGTTGTTCAGTGTTTCACGGCGTGTCTGGCGTGCTAATAGATGCAGCGTCTCACTCAAGAGCGGATAGAGTTGCTCCTGGCTGGATTGTTGTGTGAGCTTTTGCATCGTTTTTAGAACCTGTACCGCAATGGCTGGGTCTTCGCTCGCTCGTATTTTCGCCTGTGTGCGCCTTAACATGTACGTCCATCGATCTGCGGTGAGGACCGCATCAAGCGCTTGTAGTACTGGTTCGCGGTTGTTCTCCAGTGTCCAGAGCACAGTTATAAATGTGTCTAACTGTTCCTCTGGCAATGAGTTTGCCACCTGTGCAAGGTCTGCCAGTATCTGTGCTTGATAATCCTCCGGTTTTAAGCTTGCTATGTTCTCTAGTAGTCCGGGGATGATCTCCTCACGTTTTGTTTGTAGAAGGCGGGGTACCAGTAACGCTAGCGCATGTATATATTTATGTTTACTCCATTGCTCCTGCTTTTTGTTCGGGTCCTGAGGATCTACTTGCTGGGTCGCCTGAATCTTATCCAGTACGTACAGGCATTGCTCACTGGAGAGTGAATCGATCAATGTCTTTATGATTTCTGTGGATGGCTCTGTGGGTGGCCCTTCATAAGAAGGTGCAAACATATCTTCTATGACGGTAGAGATCTGCTCTTGTGAAAGGTAGGGCAGCAGTCCCTGAATAATCTGCTCCCGGAGTATTGTTCTCGGCATGTTTTGCGCTATCTCCCATGCGACTGTCGTGGTGTGCTGTGGATAATATGGGAGTAACGCATGGAGTAGCTGGATCTGTTTTCTGGGATCGCGCAAGAAATACGCCTCTTCAAGCATTTGAGCGAGATACCCTTCAGGGGTACGAGGCAGCAGCGCAATGAGAATCTGGACGCGCTTACCTTCTGAATGAATAGCCTGTACTGCTCTGAAAAATTTTGGAAAGGCCTCTCTAGACACTTTAGGTGCGAGCACCTCTAGATAGGGCGATGCTACTACCAGTCTGCCTCTTTCGTAGGAGGGTGACTGCATCTTTGTTATCTTCTGCAGTTCTTCCCAGGCGGCATGAAAATAGTTTTCAGGAACATGTTGGATTAATATATGCAGCAACGAGCCACGCTTTTGCTGATCTTTCATTTTCTGAACGGCTTCCCAGAGCTGTACAAAGAGCGCCTCAGATGCCTGTGGGACAAGTGTCTTAAAGACCCAGATCTGTCCATGCATATCATCAATGTGTACAATAGCTTTCCACAGTTGAGGAAACTGACTCTCTGGTGTGCGCAAGGCTAATTGAGCCAGTAGCATTGCTCTGCGCCCTTCGTGTGGTACCTGTAAGATTGCCTGCCAGGCTTCTGGGAGGGCAGCTGCAGGTAGATGAGGGATGATGATATTGAGTATCTCTGCCATCTCATCTTCGCTTCTGGCTGCTTGCGCGGCTTTGATCTGGGCAATAAGCATCGTTGCCGAAAGATGAGGAAAGATAGCTGTCTGTAACTGTACGCGTGCATACTTGCCTTGCATGCCACGTACGATCTCAATCACGCGAGCAGCCTGTCTTTCTGTGAAGTAAGGAGCAAGGGCTTCAAGAATGTTTATCGCCTTTTCTCTGTCAGTTATCTTTAATACACCGACAAGTGTCTCTGCAACCATCTCTGTTGAGAGGTGTGGCGCGAGTGGGATCAGTAGAAGTTCCTTATTGGCGTAATCTTGTATGAGAGATGTTGCGTCAAAAAGTAACCTGACATACTTCTGCGAAGGTGGCTCCGTCTGATCTGTAATGCTCTGGGCGATAAGGGAAATACGCTCTTTCTCGTCTTTGATCAGTTGCAGTATCTGGAGCATTTCTTGTATCCGTGCTGCTCTACGTTCTTCAGATGATGAGGCGACCAGTGCTTCCAGCACCCGAGCCCGCTGCTCGCGCTCCTTCATATTTCTGACGATGTCTAACGTTTTGGAGAGCAAGCTTTCGCGGATCTGAGGTGCCATTGCAACGAGCACCTGCGCTTTATAGACATCATTAAAGAGCCCTTCAGTATGCTCCAAAGCAACTACCAGCCATGTTTCTGGTAAACGTGCCCCCAGCTTTGTCAGGATGTGTGCCCGTTGCTCTTCATCGTGGGTACGCCACGTGAAACCAAAGATACCTGGTAGCAAAAACTCGCATAAGCGAGCTAATGCCTCATCCGAGAGACGTGGTACGATGGCGAGGAGTGTCTGCGTACGTTCATGAATGTCGGGCATATATTGGAATACAGTATCCATACTAAACGTGGCATCATAAAGTTTTATCTTTAATGGAGCCTCTATCTCGGCCAGTAGCCATGCGAGATAGCCTGGATCTTCTATAGATTTAGTGATCTCCATAAAAGCTGCAAGCATCCTTTTAGGCATGACAAGCGCGAGTTGTGCTAAGAGATGGGCTCGATATCCTTCATCCCAGGTCGTGCGTGCACATTCAAGTACATGTTCCAGTGCTTCTGCTGAGAGGCGAGGCAGGAGTTGGATGAGTATCTTAGTACGCTCCTCTTCACTCTTCAGCGCCAGGACATTGGTGAGCAGTTGCGGAAGTAGCTCATTGGGTACATAGGGGAGTAGTGTGAGTAGCACTGCTGCTCTCCCTCTCTCATCCCAGAGCATTTGTATCTCCTGTAACGTTTGTTGTATCCCGGCTTCAGGCAAAAATGCAGCCAGCTTTACCAGTATCTCGACGCGATAATCTCTATCTTCAAGCTCTTGTACTAAAAGTAGGATAGCGTTGAGTGTTTCACTTTTTAATTGATCTGGCAGATACAGTACGAGTTCAGTGAGCAGGCGTAGCTGAGCGAGGCCATCCTGTATGGCGTGTGCTAACGGTAAGATGTCGCTAACGGCCTCTATTGGCAGGTGTGGTACCAGCGCTGTGAGGATCTGTGCCCTATCTCGTTCATCCTCTATCTCGCGTGTCAGTTGCAAGACGTATGGTTGTAGCTGCTCCGTAAAATAGGGTGCCAATCCTTGTAATGACAGTGCACGGAACTCTTCCTCCTCCATGGCCTGTACACCTTCGATGGCTTTTGCGAGCAAGGAAGGGTATGCTGCGAGTGAGGGTGCCAGTTCAGAGAGCATGCCTGCCCTGTCCGCCTCATCCTCTATCTCTGGTAGTCGCTCCAGCAACTGCCAGAGTAGTTCTTCTGAAAGACCTGGGGCCAGGGCGACCAGGGCATCCTGGCGAGCGTACTCGTCTTTGAGCGTTGATACAGTATCGACGGCCTCGTGGAGAATATCGGTGCGTACCGGCTCGCGTACCAGCGGTGCCAGTGCTACCAGTTCTTGCGCGCGCGGTGCCAGATCGGGTAGCAGGCGTAGGCAGGCTAAACCCTGTGCGGGTGTCCAGATCCCGGTCTTTACTGCTTCGAACATCAGCCGTGGTGATATATTACTCGCCATACTATTGATACTGACCTGGTTGAGCAGGCAGCGTATCTCGGCTCCGAGATAAGGGATGGCACGCACCGTAGCCTGCTCACTCTGTGCATCGACTGTGCCAGCAGCCTCGATATATTTTCTATCGGCGTGCTCGGCAGCGCGCCATGCTCGTTCAACATCGCCCAGGTAGCCGGCCTGTGCTCGGTCGAGCTTCTCCCATGCTTGCCGCCAGCCATTGCTGACAAGGGCGAGGAACGTTTTGGTAGTGGCCAGTGCATGCTCCAGATGGACTCCATAGTATTGAACAATATAGGGTGATGCCTGCTCAGGCGCTAGTCGTTGCGTATTGAGTGCAGTGAGGGTCTCGTTGCCCCATGCCAGGAAACGTTGCTCTACCGTTAGCCGTTCCTCGTTGCTCAGGCGCTCCTCAAGAAAGTAATTGCCGAGCCGTGGATGGCTGAAGACGTAGCCCTGGTGTGTTCCATCACCGGTCACAAAACGCGCGAGAGGAGCCATATGTTGCTCGATCTCCGCAGTCGTATTAAAACCGACCTCATCCGGCGTGAGGTCCTGAATATCTTCTTTCTTCAGCGGACCCAGCGCGCCGGCCAATAGACTCAGAATAAGCTGGACGGCTGCTTCCCGTGGTTGTGCCTCGTCGCTCCACAGTTGGCGTTGCTCTCTCCACCAGCGCTCAAAGTAGCCTGCGAGGCCAGGATGGATCGTATGCAGGTCGTCGGCTTGCAGGTGCGCAACAGCTTCACCACGTTTCCAGAGATCATCAACATATAAGCGTACGAGCAATGGATCGCCCTCGCTAAGACGATAGAGCTCGGCGACAATATCGATACGTGTACTCAAAAGCTCTAGAGGGAAGCCCATCTGAAGGAGTACGCTGGCAATGCCTGTACGGTCCAACGGAGAGAGCTCAAGGGTTTGTGCCAGTCTCTGTTGCGTCCAGCCCAGACGTTCAAGCCATGCTTCAGGTCCAGGATCGTTTGCCAGCGAACGTGCAGAGAGCACGATACGCAGCCCAGGAGGTGGATTAAGTGGGAAGAGTTGTGTATTGGCTGTCCAGTCGGCTGCTTCATCGATACCATCCAGTACCAGGAGTAGTTGCCTACCATCTGGTAATGGGCGTGTTAAATAGTCGGTGAGCAGACCGCGCCAGACCTCTTCGGACAGGTTGGGGTCCTTGGGGAGTTGCTCTCCATGGAGTGTTGTGAGCAGGGCCGTCAGTGCAGGAAAGACCACGCCAGCGAGATTGGTACGAAAACGAATGCTGACAGGAAAATAGGCCAGTGCAATCTCTTGCTGCTCCAATAATTGCTGGCACCAGCGTAGTAACAGTGCCGATTTGCCGCGACCAGCAGGGGCTGCCAGGAGCAAGTAAGGCGCAGCCTGGGGATCGACCAGCCAGTTATGCAGACGTGTGAAATCATCGCTGCGTCCACCGAATGGTACCGGGTGACCACGATCACCTAGATATTCGGTAAGAAAGTTTCTGACACGGGCTATTGAATCAGTTGGTAGCGCACGCAGTCCCTGAGTAAAGCTTTGAATAATCGAATGCAGCGTATTGTGCTCTCTCTGCTGGTCGTCGTCGTACATCTTGTACATCTTCCTTTTACAAACTGTGGTGAGAAGCTTTGTGCCTCGAAGATAGTATATATGCTTTTGTTCTATGTACGTTTCTACGTTTCAACCGCTATAAAGTTTGCATAGCCCGGACAACACAGTCTAGCACATTTTCTTCTCCCTATACAATGTTTTTTATGGCAGCCTCACAATATAATGCAACTCTACGTATTCCACTGAAAAATAAAGCGTACCTGGGACGTGGTAGTAAGGTGACTGAGGGTTTTATCGTCTTGCTCTCATCAGTTTTCTGTTTTTCTACTTATCCGAAAACTTGCGTGTGCGGGCACTAGCGACGCCAGTCGCGTTAGTTTTCGGAATAAGATCTTATAGAAGGAGACTTGCTATGCCTGAAGGCCAAAAGGATCTTCCTCAAGCCGAGAAGCGGGCAATGGACGCTGACAAGAGGTATGCTCGACGGCGGACATTGTGGACCTCTGGACTTGTTGCTTTGCTTGCTGGACTGTTTGCCAGTATCTTTGCTGTCGTTACAATGGGTATTCTGCGTCTCGCGCTGGGTATCCCTACGCCAATTGAGTTGTTCGGTGATTTTTCGCTGAAGCACATCGATGTAGCAACGTTCATCCGTCTGTTAGGCATCTTCAATTTTTCGAAGACGAAACCATTGGGGTTGGCATTACTGGGGATGCTTCTATTGGGCACTGTGCTGGGTCTTGTTTATGCGGCTATCGTGCGTCTACGCTTGCCTGTTTCAGGTTATAGGCCAGCGCGCCGTGAATGGCTGACGGCGCTGGGCTTTGCTGTGGTGATGACCGTATTGGGTGGTATTTTGTTTCGTATAGAACTTCCGCAAAACTTTGTGCTGGGACTACCCTATAGCTGGGCTATTGTCGCCAGTCTATTAGGTTTGCTCCTTGATTTTGTGATCTATGGATTGGCGCTCTGCCTGAGCTATCGGGCATTGCTGCCCAAAGTGCAGCACTTTGGCGAGACGGCGGTGGCACAGAGCCGACGCCAGTTGTTGACTCGTGCGGGTGTGACAGCCCTGGGTGTCGGAGGAGCGGGAGCCGCTTATGCGTTGGGTAGCAATTACGTGAGTCAATATGCGTCGTATGATGGGCAACGTACCGCTGTGGTCAATCAACATACACCGCCAATTACGCCCAATAGTGAGCATTATACAGTGACGCAAAACCCCATCGATCCGGGCGTCGACATCAATCTCTGGCGTCTGGAGCTCACTGGACTGCTGAAGAATGGTGGTACGTACACCTATGATGAACTGCAGCGACTCCCCTCTACGACGCGTGCTATTACGCTCGAATGCATCTCTAATAGTGTTGGTGACCACTTGATTGGGACCGCTATATGGCAAGGTGTCTCATTGAAGGCACTGCTCGATCGCCAGGGCGGTTCACTGCCATCTGCGAGCTATATTGCTATGTATAGCGTCGATGGCTATACTACAAGCTTACCGTTGAAGGAAGTGCTGGATGTCGATCCACTCCTCGCGTGGAATATGAATGGTGTGGCGCTTCCAGCTAAACATGGCTATCCTTTGCGTATGCTGATCCCTGGTCGCTATGGGGAAGAGAATCCGAAATGGTTAACGCGCATAGAACTGACCGATCATTTTGTAGGTGGTCTCTACTCAGATCAGGGTTGGTATAACGGTCCCTTGCATACTATGAGCCGTATTGATCGTCCGCAGGGAATGGTTGCGTTTGGGCAGGTGATTGAGGTTGGTGGTATCGCATTTGCGGGTCCGCGTGGTATCGAGAAGGTCGAAGTGAGCGCTGATAACGGTCAGTCGTGGCATCAGGCGAACATGCAGCCAGCCATCTCACCAGATGCATGGGTACTGTGGACGTGGGACTGGACTCCAGTACATCCAGGCACCTATTCGTTAGTGAGTCGGGCAACCGATGGAACTGGAACGACACAGATTGAGAAATATAGTAGTGTTGTCCCTAATGGCGCTACCGGTTATCCTCATGTTTCAGTTCAGGTTAAATAATGTACGTGCATCTATTCATGGAATGCGTCACAACGCATTTCTCCTTTGAATGCAAGGAAGCATAAGACAGAAGAATGAAGATCATTCCTCCCTCAAAAGAGCAACGATCTTCATTCTTCTTCTGCTATCTGCTTTGTATTGAGTATATGTCTCAGCAATTATTGCAAGTATTTAGCGAACCAGCTTGTGATATGGCGTAGACGCTCCAGACGCGAGTGGGGATGTCCACCACGTGAGAGTCCGTGACTCTGCCCTTCGAAGCGTACCATACGTACTTCGCGGCCCAGCCATTTGAGCGAGGCAAAGAGCTGATCGGCCTGTTCGATGTTGCAGCGCAGATCTTGTTCGCTGTGGATAATGAGTAGCGGCGTGTGAATGTTCTGGACGTACTTGATTGGCGACATCTCCATATATTCGTCCAGGCTCTCCCAGGGGGTAGTATCCAGATTCTCTACCGAGAGATCCCAACCGAGGTCGCTGGAGCCAAACATCGAGGCAAGGTTACTGACACAGCGATCGGTGACGGCTACTTTGAAGGTGTCGTAGTGTCCCACAAGCCAATTGGTCATATAACCACCGTAGCTGCCTCCAGTGACAGCGATGCGCTCCTCATCGACGTAGCCTTCTTTGACGACCGCTTCGAGGCCTTTCATAATGTCGATGCCTGGTCGCTCACCCCAATCTTTACGGACCGCATCCGCAAAGTCGAAGCCGTAACCCAGGCTACCACGCGGATTGGTATAGAGTACGATATAGCCTTGCGCGACCAGCAACTGCATCTCATGGAAGAAGCCATAGCCGTACTGTGTCTGTGGTCCACCGTGGATCTCAACAACCAGCGGGTATTTCTTCGCCGGATCAAAGTCCTGCGGTTTCATTACCCAGCCATCGATGGACCAGCCATCGGCACCTTCGTACGCGAATTGCTCTGGATGTGAAAGCGTCAGATCGTTGAGCAAGCTCTCATTGACGTGTGTCAGGGCACGTGGCTCAGAGCTGGCATCTGTTGCGCTTATAAATATGTCGCCGGGATGTAACGTATCAGAAAGCAGGAGGGAGATAGTCTTTTTGGCTGCGTCGATACTGAAGTCGCGCACATGGACCTCGCCAGGTGTGAGTGTCGCAGGCTTTTCGGTTGGCGTAGTGCTGGCGAAAGTAAAGACGCGAGATGCTCCACGATGGGTTGCCAGTACATAGAGGCTCTGGTCGTCAGCTGACCAGACTGGTGGGGGTGCCATGTGCTCGTCACCCATATCGCTATTCGTCGCTTCGGAGCAGGAACCCTCAAAGTTGGGCGAGAGGTTGGTCAGCGCATGGTCCTGACCTTCAATGAGAATGGTATAGAGATAGACCTGACCGGCGGAACGAAACTTGGGAGATGCCAGGAAGGCGATCTTTTTGCCATCAGATGACCAGGATGGTGAGATGCAACCCAGGGTTGAATCGGTATACTTCTGCAAGTCATTATTCTGGATGGTCAATGTATATATGTCACCGACCGGCCAGCGCCAGCGCTCTTCACTGCGATCAGAGATAAATGCGATCCTGGTACCATCGGGTGACCAGGCAGCATCCCCGTCGTTCCAATCGCCATCGGTCAACTGACGTGGCTCACCGCCAGTCGCCTCGATCAGGAAGAGATGGGAACGATGCGTATGAATAAAGCCTACACCATCCAGACGATTCCAGAGATTATCGATAACGCGGACCTTTGGTAGCGCATTGCCCTCTGCATCCTTTTCGTCCTGCGGTCCT
This sequence comes from Ktedonobacteria bacterium brp13, assembly GCA_015099395.1. Taxonomy (GTDB): domain Bacteria; phylum Chloroflexota; class Ktedonobacteria; order Ktedonobacterales; family Ktedonobacteraceae; genus Dictyobacter. Next base: position 1,114,856 of record AP024096.1, read on the forward strand.
ACCTGTGCGCTAAATACGATCTGTTTACTATCGGGTGACCAGATTGGAGAAGAGGCACCATGCTCCATAAATGTCAACTGGCGAGCCTCGCCACCATCAACTGGTAGCAGCCAGATCTGTGGTTTCCCGATCCCCAGCTTCTCTTTCGCATCTGCATCTTTGGCAACCGGCTCACCCTTACGCTCGGAAACGAAAGCTAACCAGCGACCATCGGGGGACCACTGAGGATCATTTGCATTCGCAGGCCCTGCCGTGAAGCGACGTGGTTCTCCACCAGTGACGGGCGCAATCCAGATCGACGAACGGTACTTGTGAGCTTGCTCGTCAATGGTTGTCTCCACATACGCTACCTGCTGCCCATCCGGTGAGATACGTGGGCGACCAGCAAACTTTACCTTATAAAGATCTTCAATCGTGATCGATCGAGCCATGAATAGTTTCTCCTTACCATAAGATCTTATTCCGAAGATCAATGTGACTCATATCACGCAGGTATTCGGATAAGCAGTAAACCGTGCCCATCTCTATGGACACTCTTGTATTTTATGCTATTTGGATAAGAATGGCGAATACGCAATTACGCGAAATACTTAGCGCTTGAATATAACGTGTGGTGAGCACTGTCTTTTGCCCTTACTCACGGATGTCTTCTACAAAAAGTTTCTAACTACTGATAAGGCGTATCCTCACTGGAAGTAGGGGTGATAGAGAGCATATCTATCTTCATTGAGACAATAATGGGCATGTTTTTGCGGCAAATTATGGGTTGATGGTATAATATGTAGTAAGATAAGATTTCATGTTTAGCGCGAAAAAAGTAGTGAAAAATAATCTGGATGATTGAATACTAGTAGGATGAGTTTTTAGCGTATCCATCGATACCATACATACACCTGAATTACGAGAAGGAGCATTCAATTGGCAGAACCATTTCAAAACCGAGTTGCGTTACCTGGTAGCTTTCGACCAGCTATATCCGAAGGCAAGTCATTAGGAGCGATAGATCCTATTGCGGTGATTGAGGTCTCGGTCTACTTGCACCGACCCGATGTTAATCCTGACAGTATTGTGCCACGTCTGGGAAAACCGCGCGAGCAGGCAACTGTGCAGGCGAGCCCTGAAGATATTGGGCTGGTTGAGCACTTTGCACAGCAACATGGTCTTACGGTTGTTCGTGTTGTGCCGGAGGCTTACCAGGTTGTGCTAAGTGGGTCTGCGAAGGCGATAAAGCAGGCTTTTCAGATTGAGACATTGGAACGCATTGAGACCCCGAGCGGGCCACGCCGAATACGTTCCGGTCACATTTATATCCCAAAAGAGTGGGAAGGACATGTTGTAGCGATCCTGGGTATTGATGATCGTCCACAGGCCCGTACACATTTTCAGCGGGTGAAGTCTACAAATTCGATAAAGACTACTGGTCAATCTGTTCCAGAGAGCAATGGCAATTCACTGTCTACTACTCAGTCATATGCTCCGGTTGATATTGCGAAATTGTATAATTTTCCTCCTGTTGTTAATGGTGCCGGTCAGTGTATCGCTCTGATTGAGCTCGGTGGCGGCTATCAGAATAGTGATCTACAGCAATTTTTTACAGGTCTCCCACGTCATCCGAAGGTAGTAGCTGTCTCAGTCGATCAGGTGCAAAATATACCGGGAGGTGATCCACATGGTGCGGATGGCGAAGTTGAGCTCGATATTGAGATAGCGGGATCGTGTGCGCCTGGTGCGAATATTGCTGTGTACTTTGCGCCGAACACCGATCGTGGTTTTGTCGATGCCATCAATCAGGCCATCCATGATCAAGTCAACAAGCCGAATATCATTTCAATTAGTTGGGGCGCTCCCGATGTTGATTGGACTGCGCAATCAAAGAGTGCTATGGATCAAGCTTTCCAGGCTGCCGGTCTGCTCGGTGTTACCATCTGCTGCGCTGCTGGTGATCAGGGCGCCAGTGATGGTGTGAACGATGGTACTGTCCATGTAGATTATCCTGCATCGAGCCCATATGTGCTGGCCTGTGGTGGTACGAGCCTGAATGCCAGTGTCGGGCAGCATAAGATCACCTCAGAGATGGTCTGGAATGATGGTCCTGGTTCGGCTACTGGTGGTGGCGTCAGTGCAGATTATCCAGTCCCACAATGGCAGATGTCGATTCAGCCTACTTCGGTCGCTACAGGAAATACGGGCCGTGGTGTGCCTGATGTCTCTGGTGATGCAGATCCACGTACGGGTTATCAAGTGTTTATCGATGGAACATCTGAGCTTATTGGAGGTACCAGTGCGGTTGCTCCGCTCTGGGCTGCATTGATTGCACGCTTCAATCAAGCGCTCCATTCTTCAATCGGTTTTATTAATCCTTTACTTTATCAAAATTATACTCAGATTATGCAAGCTTCAGGTCTTTACGATATTACTCAGGGTAATAATAATACCGGCAATGGCGGTGGCTATAGTGCACGTCAAGGGTGGGATGCTTGTACTGGTCTGGGCTCACCAAGTGGTACACAACTGCTAAACATTCTAAAAACGCTGTCTCCTAAAGAGGGGGAGATAACTACACTGTAATCACTAGTAACGGAGGTGGGCTTCGTGTCTATCGCCAATAGTGTGAACTCCCACTGAGTCTTCAGCTCAGTGGTTTTCTCGCCTAACGTCTATAAAATAATGCTCTCCATTTCTCTATGTTCTATGCTATAGGAGGCATAGAACATATATTTTAATGTAGTAAGGATAAAAAAGAGTAATGAGTGAAAAGATTACAGTAGAAAATCTTGAACAACACGTACAGCATGGTTATGTCGATAATAATGGTGTTGCAATCCATTATGCAAGCCTGGGGAGCGGGCCGTTGATCGTTATGGTGCATGGCTTTCCTGATTTCTGGTATTCATGGCGTCATCAGATGATCGCGCTCTCTTCTTCCTATCATGTTGTGGCGATGGATCAGCGTGGCTATAACCTGAGTGATCAGCCGCGTGAAGGTGAGCAATATGCCATGCCGCATCTTGTTGGGGATGTGCTGGCAGTAATTCGAGCGCAGGGTGAGCAGAGTGCGGTCGTCGTTGGTCATGATTGGGGTGGTGCGGTCTCCTGGCAGGTTGCGATGCATGCTCCTGAAGCGGTAGAGCGTCTGGTTATCTTAAATCTGCCGCATCCTCGTGGTATGGCACGCGAACTGGCGCATAATCCTGAGCAGCAGAAGAACAGCGAATACGCACGCAATTTCCAGAAGGACGATGCGCATCTCAAAGCCACACCCGAACTGCTGGCGCGTTTTGTGACCGACACGTCGGCCAAACCACATTATCTGGAGGCGTTCCGACGTTCCAGTATCGAGGGAATGCTGCACTATTACAAGCAGAACTATCCACATCCACCGTATCAGGAGGATCGTTCTCCATTGATCAAGGTAAAAGCGCCTGTCTTGCAGTTTCATGGCCTACAAGATAGCTTTCTTCTGCCTGGAGCTCTTAATGACACCTGGCAATATGTGGAGCAGAGCTATACGCTGGTTACTGAGCCACATGCAGGTCACTTTATCCAGCATGATGCACCTGAGTTGGTCTCGCGTACTCTGCGCAGTTGGTTAGCATCCTAGGTGAAGCGATGCTACAAGCTACGTGTTGTGAGGTGCATGCTTCATCTCTTTGTATAAAGCAAAGACGCTCTAGTACTTTTTGACCGTATTCTCCTTGCTTAACAGATGTGGCAAGAAATTCATGGTATGATGATCTTGCCATAAGCAAGCTTCGGAGGAGAATCTTTTTTCATGGTCTACGATGCAGGGAAGAAGCTCGGAAATTACCGGTTGCTCAATCTGCTGGGGCAGGGAGGCAATGCTGATGTATATCTGGGCGAGCATGTCTATCTTAAATCTCTGGCAGCTATCAAAGTGTTGCGCCTTCGTTTGGACGAAGACGCTCTAAGACAGTTTATTACTGAGGCTCGTACGATTGTTCGCCTGAAGCATCCCCACATCGTCAGCGTTCATGATTTCGGCATTGAGGATGGGGACCCTTTCCTGGTCATGGACTACGCATCGCATGGCTCGCTACGTGCTTTACATGCTGTTGAGAGTATCTTGCCAGCGACGACGGTGCTTGCCTATATAAAGCCTGTGGCCCAGGCACTGGATTACGCACATGAGCGCAAGATTATTCATCGCGATGTGAAGCCCGAAAATATTTTGTTAGGTGATGATGAGAAGCTCTTGTTGAGCGACTTCGGTATTGCTCTCACGATGCAGAGTATGCCTGGCAATCCGATGCTCGGCAAGCCGCAGAGTGCTGATATCCGTGGGACGACGACGTATATGGCTCCCGAAATGTTTGTCAGTACCTCTTCTTTGCTGTCGGACCAGTATTCGCTTGGGATTGTGGCCTATGAGTGGCTTTGTGGGCAGCCTCCGTTTCGTGGTTCGGATATGGAGGTTGCGCTGCAACATGTCCATATTCCTACGCCCGCTCTCCAGACGAGGGCACCAGATCTGCCGGCGACGATTGCAGAGGTGGTCATGAAGGCGCTCGCGAAAGCGCCCGAGGAGCGCTATCCCTCTATTATTGATTTCGCAGACGCCTTTGAAGAGGCCTGTGAGCACGCTGGTTTGAGCGTAACCCCCAACGCAAAGTTGATGTTACCGGGTGGTAATGCTTCCGCGACCTCTCTCCATATTCGCGCTATGTCCGCTCAATCTTCCGTTCGCCAACCAGCAAAGCCATTGCCGTATAAAGATCCCGCGCTGTTGCCAAAGGATGCCAATGCTTTACCTGCGCCACTTGGTCTAAATTCACTCAAGCTTCCAGCACAAGTTCAGCAGTCTGTCGCTACGACGAAACGCCTGTTTGATTATGTGCCTGAATCCTCTCCAGTGACGGCATGGGAGTACGAACGTGAGCCAACTGTGCAAGATAGCCCGCAAACCCCTGCACCTCCTCGTGGTCAGTTCGCTCTCCATCTGCCGCATAATCCAGATTTTCACTCTGATGCAACACAATATATAGATCCAGTTATGCACTCTGCTTCCTCTCAACAACTATTGAAGATGGCACATACTGCTCTTAAGCAACCATCCAGGCAGAATCTACAGCCATTGTTGGAAGAGGGACGCGAAGCGTTGACGATAGGAGGGCGCAAGGCACGTGTATATACGCAAAAGGTGCAGCGTGTTCTGACTCAACGCCTTGCTCTCATGACGACGTCGCTGAAGCAAGCATTGAATGAGCGTTCGGGCAAGTCGTTCCCATCGCTTCCTGCGTCCCGAAATCCGTCAGCGCAACTTCCTCCACCGTATGCTGCTGGTGACTTGAGAGTAAGTCATTCGTTACCTGCTATGCATCCACAGCAGCGGCAAGAGCTTGTTTCGACACGTACTGTTCCTGTTATTCCTCCTCAGCAACAGATGCTGCCTGTTTCGCAGCGCTTGCTTACTGTAAAGCCACCAGCGCTCCAGTCTGAGCCGGTGATCTCACGTCGTATACTGCTGGGTGGTCTGGCCGTGCTGGGGATAGCCGGTATTGCTGGTATCGTCGGGACAGTGAGTTGGCAAAATATGCAGCATGGGGCGCAGGCTACTCCGCCGCCACCTGTTGCGCCGAAGCCTACTGCCACTGCTATTGCAACACCTACTCCGGAACCTTCGCCGACGCCAGTACCGGCACCAACGAACTTGCAGGTTATCAATAGTACGCGACCGGCGCTGGCAAGCTGGGGTGTAGGGCAGCTCGATCTTTTTGTCCGTGGCTCCGATGGAAATCTGTGGCATCGGCACTTTGATGGAACCTGGCAAGCATGGACGGTCGTGCAGGGAGGAATGGTCTTCGATCCTGCTGTCGTTTCCTGGGCGATAGGACGCTTTGATGTCTTTGCTCGTGGCGCTGATAACACGCTGCAACATTGTTGGTATGACGGGAACTGGCACCCTTGGGAATCATTGGGGGGAGCTTTAACCTCTAATCCAGCGGTAATCTCCTGGGGTCCGAATCGTCTGGATATCTTTGCACGCAGCACTGACAATGGTCTCTATCATAAATGGTATGACGGAACCTGGCACGATTGGGAAGCTCTGGGCGGGGTGCTGAACGCAAGTCCTGCGGCGGCAACATGGGGGCCAAATCGGCTGGATGCCTTTGCTCGTGGCTCTGATAATGCACTCTGGCATATAGGGTTCGATGGAACGTGGCATAGCTGGGAATCATTAGGCGGAACACTGGCATCTGATCCCGGCGCAGTCGCTACTACGGTAAATCGCCTTGACGTGTATGCACTCAGCCCCGGAAATGCTCTGATGCATCGTAGCTATGATGGTACCTGGGAAGCCTGGGATACGTTGAGTGGCGTGCTAACATCCAGTCCTTCTGTGATTAGCTGGGGAAACGGACGGATAGACATGTTCGGGCGTGATGCGCATAATGTATTAGAACAAGCTTCTAATACTGGCCAATGGTCACCCTGGATGCAGATCTCATAAGGTACATACAGGATAGAGAGAGCAGGATAAATAGAGCAAGTAAGTAACGATACATATAAAACAGCGGTAGCATAGATATGCGCTCTATACTTGAGCTGTTCCATCTATGCTACCGTCAGGTGTATGTATTATGAGTAGTAGGAATATTTGTTATAAGTGCTAGGCAGCGATTTTCTGCCGGTATGCAGCTTCCGCCAGGTTCTTCACCCATTGGAAGTCTCCAGTAATCGTTTCGCCATTGAGCAAGGCAACAGACAGGTAGAGCCAGCAAATTGCGTTTGCGATGGTCAGGTAATCCTTGTTGTACTGCAACAAGGCTGCTTCGCTCATGCGACGGTACAGTTCTTCGTCGGTGAATAAGTGATAGAGATGCTCGCTGACCCGAGTTGTGTCACCAGATTCTACCAGGTAGCCATTGATGGTGTCTTCGATCTGTAGCGGGATGCCGCCAGAGCGATAGGCAACGATTGGTTTGGCTTTCATCAGAGCTTCGGTAACTTTGACTTCAAAGCCTTCTTTGATAGAGAGCTGTAATGCTACCCGGCTCTTGCGCAGCAGAGTATCCATAATTTGATCCTGGTGTGGTAGGCGTGCAATTTTTATGTCGTCCGCAAAGTCTATATACGGTTCGGTACGCAAGATACGCTTGATGAGGTTGTAGACGGGTACGCCATCTGGATCATCTACAGAGCTCACGCCAGCGATCACAAGCTGCGGCACCGGTCTCTGCTCGTCTTCCAGGCGTGCGCGGAGCTGTCGATACGCGTCGAGTACATCAGGAATACCCTTAGAGGGGTCAAAGCGTGCGATTTGAACGATGTATTGGCGCTCGGTATCCAGGGGCGTCTGCTCTTGCTCGATCAATACGGCGTTGAAATGCCTGAGATAGGTGCTCATCTGCTCTTCACTTAAAGGTTTGTTCAGGCCATCCAATGGATCGGTTGTCGCAGGCATATAAAGGACCTTCTCGTCCGGGACATTATCTGGGACAAACATTTTCATCGGATGACTGATGAAGAAGTCGGCCTGACGAATATAGTCCCAGAGGAAGCTCCAGGTTGTGTTCTGCGGGGTCCCGTCCTGCGTCGTGAGGCTGGCAACGATCTGAATATGTGAGCGATAAAGTACCTTTGCCTCTGGATTGATCTGCTTAATAAACGGAATCAAGCCAACAGGTTGCGGATCGTCGATGACAACGACATCAGCTTCTTTGAATACAGGTTCAAGGACATGGGCATTCTCTGCCGACCAGTCGCGAAATAGCTCTTTTTCTTCTTCTGTGAGCTCAGTAGAGGGGCTGGCCACCGCCTGTAACACATTGTGAAACTTGGTCTTTGTGACATCGAAGACATCTTTATTCGGTACCAGAATATGCCAATGAGCATCAACACCGAGCAAGCGTAAAAAGCGAATCAACGCATGGCGCATCAATGCGACACCGCCACCCTGTGGGGTTGCATTGATAAAGATGAGCCGTTTGCCTTTGAAGTCTTCTGCCAGTTTCTGCACCAGCTGGAAGTCTGTTTCTGGAGTCACGTAACGATAGTCATCCAGGGTGACAAGCTCGGAGACGACAACTTCCCGCTCAGGTGTTAACTGAACCTTTATCAGATTATTCTCATCAAATTGAGCTCGTGTGTCTTTGACCTGATCTTCCAGCGTTGATGGTAGAATACGCTCTTCTCGATTTATGCGTAACGGTACTATATCCTGCTGAAGCCAGAGCTTTGAATTGAATGCAGGTGAAAACGCCCCCTGTGGCATGGATGCTGCAATATATTGCAGATCATACTCTTTTGCTGTTTGTTGTAGAGTCTCCAAAGCAACGTCATCTGCGTTCTGGTCTTGCAAGGCTTTCTCGTATTTGACAAATGTGTTATTCTGCATCTCCCCTAAGTGCAAATTTCCGTCGTGTACTTGCAGGCCTGCATACGTAGCAGATGGAATGTCGATCTGACTAGACTCTAACAATTGTGTGATGTGCTGCTCTTCCATTTTCTCTTGTTTGCTGCTTTCACGTAGTGTTGTCAGTAAGTTAGCTTCTAGTGTAGAGAAGGTCCGTAAAGGCGTCAAGATATCCCCCTGTTGTACTATAGCCTGTGATACTGACTATAAGTTTTGTCCAACAGTACCTCTCGCCATTAAATGATAAATGGCTGGTTTTGCCTCAGCACAAACTTTTTGCTGCTAAAATGCTACTTTGAAATTGATTATTTATGCTGAGATCCATTAATAGGAGTCTTCTTATACTATTTAGTACGATAGAGAGTTACTTTTAAATTGCAAGCCATTGTTGTGTCATACTGCCAGATGATTGCTTACTCGCTATTTATTTACTCACTACTAAGAGTACGAATACACACCTTTTCAGGTAACGGCTTACAACATTATTATATCAATTATCATGAAAATTTACTTTTTTTCATATCACAGCAGTATCACTTTTACTTTTTTTCATATCACAGCATGATCATGCCTTATGATAACTCTCTATGACAAGGGGCGTAAATAGCCAGCCATCCTCCGATGCTTGATGTTTCTTCTACACTTGAAATTTTTTATGCCTAATATAGAAATATGTATCTATTTTTTTCTGTTTCACTATATATAGTATAGATAATATATATAGTTTTAACAATGCTATGAATGCGATATTGTGGTAAAGTATGTGAGTATATGTACTTACAATGCTGTTGTTTGCATGCATATATCAGATGCAAAGCAATATGCACTGTTTTAGAAAGTGACTTGAGGATATTCTATGTGTGCACTGCAAAGTCAGAATCTATTGACGAAGCAATTAGCTACTCTCTTCCCACAAGACTTTATCTGGGGTACGGCGACCGCAGCATATCAGGTAGAAGGTGCCATTCATGAAGATGGGCGCGGCCCCTCTATCTGGGATACCTTTTCTGCTACCCCTGGTAAGACCTTTCAGGGTGATACTGGCGAGATTGCTGATGACCATTATCATCGAGTAGCTGACGATGTTGCGTTAATGAGCCGGTTGGGGCTAGATGCCTATCGTTTCTCGATTTCATGGTCTCGTATCTATCCACAGGGGCAGGGGGAGATGAATGAGCAGGGGTTGGCTTTTTATGAGCGCCTGGTGGATACTTTGCTTGAGCACAATATTAAGCCGTTTGTGACACTCTATCATTGGGATCTACCCCAGGCTTTAGAGGATAAAGGTGGCTGGACGAATCGTGAGACTGCGTATGCGTTCGCTGACTATGCAGAGACGGTTGCGCGCCGCCTGGGTGATCGCGTAGCTGGTTGGATTACGCTGAATGAGCCATGGTGTGCCGCGTATCTGGGGTATGGTAATGGCGTCCATGCACCTGGAGTGAAAGACCGCCAGTCTGCTATCCAGGCTGCCCATCATCTGTTACTGGCTCATGGTCTGGCTGTTCCGCGTGTGCGCGCTGCGAGCAAACCTGGTACCCAGGTTGGCATTACGCTCAATTTTCAGCCGCTCTATCCGGCTGACGATCGCGCTGAGACCCTGCGTGACCTGGCTATCGCTGATGAGTTCAGCAATCGCTGGTTTGCGGACCCGCTCTTCCTTGGGCGGTATCCAGAGCACTATTTTGAGCATATGGCACTGCATGCTCCAACTGTGCAGGAGCATGATATGGAGATTATCAGTACGCCGATTGATCTCCTGGGGGTCAACTGCTACTCACGTAGCGTGATTCGTGGCCTTCCTGAAGTGCCTCTGGCCGATGCCACTGCTCATGTAGTACCAGTTCCCAGCGCCTGTTATACCGAGATGGCCTGGGAAGTTTATCCAAACGCGATTCGTGATCTGTTGTTGCGTTTGCATAATGACTATCATCCTCAGCAGTTGTATGTCACTGAGAATGGTGCTGCCTTTAAAGATGAATGGGATGGTGGTGATGCTGTTCACGATCCGCGTCGGGTGGCCTTCTATCAGGGGTATATAGCAGCCTCCGCAGAGGCTTTGCAGGCTGGTGTACCGTTGAAGGGCTACTTCGCCTGGTCGTTGATGGACAATTTTGAGTGGGCCGAAGGATATAGCAAGCGCTTTGGCATGATCTATGTTGACTATCAGAGCCAGCGTCGTATCTTGAAAGATAGTGCGCTCTGGTACGCTGAACTGTTAGCTGCATTTCATAGCCAGGCGTAGCTACTAGCTACAGCACATTAAGGCCATATATGCTGTAGAGAAGGCAGAGGGATCACTGAATGGTCATCCCTCTGCCTTCTCTACTGGTACTGGAATACATAATACATATTGTATAGAAAAGCGTCAGCATGTGTAGCTCGTTGTTGGCTAAGGCAGGCTGCTACACTTCAGCCAGCTTGTGCTGCCGAGCTGTTTCCGCTATTTCTACTGGCTGTGTGTGTGTTGGCTTGCGCCGTAGATGTAGCTCTGAGATGACGATACCAGCCAGGATACAGCAGATGCCACCGAGTTGTACAAGGGTTACCTGTTCGTGCAATACGAGGTATGAGCAGGCGATAACGACTGGTAGCTCGATTGATCCCAGGATCGAGGCCAGGGAGAAGCCGATCTTTGGGATACCGATGGCGAAGAGGTAGGGTGGAATAACGACACCAAAGAGCCCGAGTAGTACCATATAGAGCCAGAGGCCGTGGAATAGCGCACCGGTTGCCAGGAACTGTGGAGGGTAGACGACCAGTGTGATGATAGCGGCACCTGTCATAAACAGGGAGCTGCGCAACGGGGCGGGAACATCTGTCGCGACCCGTGCATTGACGGTCAAATTGCCAGTATAGCTTGCCGCCGCTAATAAACCGAATATGATCCCAAGCACGCTGATATGCTGCATGTTCAACGATTGGAGGCCTGCTGCCAGGACTGTGCCGATCAACACGAGAATAATTGAGATCCATTGATTGCGAGTAGGGACGCGACGACTGATGATCCAATCGACAAGGAATCCCATCCAGACGAATTGGAATAGCAGAATAACCCCGAACGATGCATCGAGGGTCTGCAATGCATAATAGTAGAAGATGCCGACCATGCCAGTGAAGCAGCCACTCAGGATCAACTGCAGGACGGATTTTTTTGAGATGTGGCGCAACTGTGACCATGCAGGCAGGCAAATAAGCCAGAGAAAGATAAAGCCAAATAAGATCTGGCTACTCGTGACCTCTCCAGGCGTAAAGCCAGCACGATAGGCAAGCTTGACAATAGTTGAAAGAATACCAAAAGATGCCGCGCCCAGCAGGACTGGGATACTGGCTACAAACCTCTTCACCGATGCACTCTCCTTACTACTTATCCGAAAACCTGCGTGTGCGAGCACTAGCGACGCCAGTCGCGTTGGGTTTCGGAATAAGATCTTAGACGGCAGGCTTTTTGACATGAGAATATCGTGTGTCGCTATGCTGCATTGTGAGCCGATACCGCCGGTTAAACAACCCGTATTAGTTGGTGAAGCGGGAGTGAGGTTTTTGGATTCTCTTGGCTGCGCGGATGGAGTCCCCATGGTCTCTAGCGAGACCAACGCTTCTTTGCTCAATAGAGGCACTAGCAGATAGATGCCGTTAGACGCAGATAGATGCAATAGATGCAGATAATTACCACGTCGTTGTATTTGCATTCGTCTAACCTGCAGAAGATTATACCATTCAGAGAAAAAGCGTGTCAATGCGGCGTGTCTGTCGTATGCGGCATAAATAACTGTAAGGAAATATAGTGTATGTATGTCTCTCCTCTAGAGAGAATGGTGTTTGCTTGCTGGGGTATGATAGCATTACCAGGTTGTGTTGGATGTCACATTTGTATCACAAGGTTCGTGAAATGCGTATAATATAGAGTAATGAGGATAGATAAGGGTGGATAAGGGTGGATAAATGGCTCTTTATGATATAAACTTGGAATAGAAAGACGTCGATAGTTGTTTTTATAAGTGAAAGAACAGTCAGTCTTATTGGTGGGTGGGGTGGCGAGGGATAGGTAATATCGAAATTTGTCACTTGGGTTTCGTATCCCACGTACTTTTGGCTAATTTATGAGGACGTGTAGTCCTCATGTGGTATATTAGAGGAACATATGGTTCGCCTCTGCACGTTTAGCGCTCCGCTCCTGGCTCAATTTTCTATTTGTGTGTTGAATATACCCTGTGTACAAAAATGGAGATGCTTATGGCTACAATTTTACAAGAACAAAAATATAATAATAACTCTTCATTGAAAATGCCTTCAGAGACACACGAGGCTCTTTATACTATGCCAGGTGAAGCGAAGACTCGTCTCCTCTCGACCCTTGCATCCCCAGATATGGGGGAAGATATGATGGTTGAGGATGAGATAGAGGATGTCATAGAAGAAGAGGCATCTGAAGAGGATGAGGAGTTAGAAGATGAGGAGATCGAGCAGGATACGCTTGCTGGTCTGCCTCATATCGATGGTGAGGATGATTCGCTGAGCATGTATCTGCATGAGATCGGTCGTGTGCCGTTACTGCGTGCTGCGGATGAGGTACGTCTGGCTCAGTTGATGGAGCGTGGTCAGCAAGAGGCAACGCGCGCGTCCAGTTTACGTGTCGAGCCTGATCGCCGTGTTGTCGCGATGGGTGAGGATGCTCGCCGTCGTTTGACCGAGGCAAACCTGCGTCTGGTCGTGAGTATAGCCAAAAAGTACCTGGGCCGTGGACTGAGTTTACAGGATCTCATCCAGGAAGGAAATACTGGTCTGATTGGTGCGGTCGAGAAGTTCGACTATACTCGTGGGTATAAGTTTAGTACCTATGCGACCTGGTGGATTCGTCAGTCGATCGGTCGCGCTCTAGCAAATCAGGGGCGTACGATTCGCCTCCCAGTACATATGACCGAGACAGTCAATCGGATGATGCGTACCAGTCGTCGCCTGTTGCAGGAGAATGGTCGCGAGCCAACGAACAGCGAGATTGCTGAGAGTATGGGGATCAGCGAAGAGCGCGTGATGGAGATCATTCGTATCAATCAGCGCCCGGTGAGCCTTGAGACTCCGTTGAACGAAGATGGTGATAGCAGCCTGGGCGACTTTGTTGAGGATACCGATGCCGTTGCTCCTAACGATGGCGCTGATCGCTTCCTCTTAAAAGAGCAGATGCAAGATGTGCTTTCAAGCTTGAATGAGCGCGAGCGGATTATTATTCAAATGCGCTACGGCTTCTCCGACGGGCAGAGCCATTCGCTGGAAGATATTGGTCGGCGTCTGAATGTCACACGCGAGCGCGTGCGTCAGATCGAGGCCAAAGCCCTGCGTAAACTACGCATGCTGAGTGTTGCCAATCATTTGCAGGATTACTTGAATTAATCCCAGGAATCAATCCCAGGAATAATACATTTTTTTCTGTGCGGTATGTTCATGCTTTAACACATGAACATACCGCATTTGTGTGTCCTCCGTATGCTGAAGAGGGCATGGTTTGGTATCTGGTAGCGCCTGTGATTGAAGGTCCTGTGCAGTCCTCATTCGGTAGTTCTTGTGCTACACTTGAAGGAGCTCTAAGATCTTATTCCGAAAACCAACGCGACTGGCGTCGCTAGCGCTACGCACACGCAGGTTTTCGGATCAGTAGTAACAAGTAATACAGGAGGGTGCGAATTCAATGAAACAAGTCTGTCAATGTGGCACCTGTGAATGGTGTCAGGCCAAGCAGAGTGTGCTCGAATTTGCCGCTCAGCGCCAGTGGGCACCTTTTGAATGGACTGCCTGCTCGACTATCTGTGGTGGCGAGCAAAACTGGAAGATCTTTGTCAAAGCACACGATCTGACCGCATTACGTTGGGTGCTGCGTGTCGCGAATGAGCAGGAGAGCGCACCGGTCTAGTCTCCTTCGGCCATCCTCTTCTCTACAACGCATAGAGCCCTCTTCACGCTAGAGCATGCTTATTTGTGTAATATTCGGCGTCACGCAAGGTTGTCAGCGGCATAAGATCTTGCCGACTGTTAGCCTTGCTGGGGGATATCTATTATTTCACTGTTACCAAACAGCGGGGGTATACGTCGTCTTTTAATGGAGTAGGGAAGCTATCTCATTATCCTGGCGTACTTACAACAACGAGATCGATCTTTGTACGTTCTCGAGAGTCCTGATACAGATACGAATAGATACAATCGCCGTGACAGTGTCGTGAAGAGCCCTTAAGAAAATTTCCTATTCACTTCAATTTGTGGCGTAAAGATGGTATTATAAATTATATGTTCCATGAGTAAAAAGATTCGTAGAAGGACTCTCGTGTGTCCGGTGGGCCGATGTGCCGATGTGCAGTTATGTATGGCTCGTACCGGACAATTTTGTGTAGTATGGGTGTGGTTGTAGAAGTTACCCCGTATATTCCTATTCTGTTCTGTGCCTGCTGTTTCGTAGCAAGATAAAGGATGGCAGCTTTCCTCTGAACAGGAGTAGGGGGGTCTTCTTCGCATTTTTTGGCTTACGGCTGACACTGCGACACTGCTGACACCGCTCTACTACGAAGTGTACGTGTGCGAGTGAGATCTCACGTGTGAGATGCCCGATATCTCCCCATTCACATTGAGTTGTATGACCTGCACCGCTGAGGCATACCTATGTGTGCGGTTTACGTCGCGCTCGTGTCTTTTTTATAATGGCATGCTTGAGCGCTTATATAGTAAATGTAAAGAATTTATTCCAAAGAAGAGATTTAGAAGACGATGAATACTCTCCAGCTTGATATTGAAGAAACGAAGGACTCTGCTACGCATAGCAAGACGGACCTAATCCGTGAAGATGAGATGGTTCCAGCCGACATGGAAGAAGTGGCTTTTGTTGAGGATGAAGAGGCTGACGATATAAATGAACAAGAGCTGCTTGAAGAAGAAGAGACGATAAACTCTTCTGACTTCTCTATCGGGGAAAGTGCCTATATTACCGATGCTGTTGGTGATTTGGATGATTCTTTGCACATGTACCTGCGTGAAATTGGGCGGGCTCCTCTCCTGACCGCTGCTGAAGAGGTCCGTCTGGCGCAGTGGATGGAGCGAGGAAAGGCTGAGCGATTACGTGCTGAGCGCCTTGAAGTGATCCCCAATCGCATGATCATCGAGCATGGTAAAGAGGGTCAGCGCCGCTTGATCGAGGCGAATCTGCGCCTGGTGGTAAGCGTGGCGAAGAAATATGTTGGTCGCGGTATGAGCTTGCAAGACCTGATCCAGGAAGGCAATACCGGACTGATGGCTGCCGTTGAGAAGTTTGACTACACCAAGGGCTATAAGTTCAGCACCTATGCGACCTGGTGGATTCGCCAGTCGATCACACGTGCGATTGCGAATCAGTCGCGTACCATTCGCCTCCCAGTACATCTGGCTGAGACAGTGAATCGGATGATCAAAGTCAACCGCCGCTTGTTGCAAGAACTGGGTCGCGAACCAACACCGCGTGAAGTCGCCGAGCAGATGGGTGTGACGGTTGAGAAGGTCATTGAATTGATGAAGGTGAGCCAGACGCCTGTCAGCCTGGAGACGCCTGTCAGTGAAGATAACGAGAACAGCCTGGGCGACTTCGTTGAAGATCAGACGACGATTACCCCAACCGAGGGTGCTGATAACCAGATGCTCAAAGAGCAGATTACAAAGGTGCTTGATAGTTTGACTGAGCGTGAGCGGCAAGTTATTCAACTGCGCTTTGGCTTTATCGATGGTCAGGGTCGCTCGCTGGAAGAGGTCGGTAAAGCCTTCCATGTCACACGTGAGCGTGCACGTCAGATTGAGGCCAAGGCATTGAAGAAATTGCGTCAGTTGAGTTACGCCAATCACCTGCATGACTATATCGACTAAATAGAATTACGGATAGCAAAAGTAGGGATAGCGGAAACGCATCCTACGTACGAGCTGCAGTAAAAGGGGTACACACAGCGTGTGCCTCTTTTTTTATGCCCTTGACAGGACGCTATCATTATTATCGCCTGACTTCCTTTGGACAGCGTGTAGCACATGCTGAAGCTCAGCGCCTGGCACAACTGGTGCAGATAGCTCAGGTAAAGCGACTGCTTGGTTCTGTGCGGACACAAGGAGGCGTATAGATGTCACAAAGCTCTCAACGCTCTCATTCTTCTCATCGGTCCTCAGGCGTCTCAGAGCAGCTCTACGCGGCATTACTATGGCTCTACCCGACCTCGTTTCGACGTGAGTATGGTTGTGAAATGGTACAAACCTTTCGTGATCTCTATCGTCAGGAACGAGCGGCGAGCGTGGTATGAGGCGTGCTGCGTCTGTGGAGTCTGATGCTCTCTGATCTTTTAACAACTCTCTGTATTGAACATTATAGAGCTTTATTTGATCGTGAAAGCGCAGAATCACGCATGGGTTGCCGAACAGGTAGTCAAAGAGCTGCTTACCCAGGTCTATTGCGCTTCTGAGAAAGTGCAGGATGGCGATACCCTGGTGAGGATACTAGCAAGAAGTTTGGATGAGAAAATAGCGCTATTTCTCATCCAACTGGTGGTTATATAGTTGATTAGTGTATGAGCATAGTGATGAGTATGATGACAAGGATGGCGATCAGGAGCACGCCACCTCCCATCCAGAGATAGTTAGCCTCAATGGTTGTACGTGTTTTTGCCATGATTCTGGTTGTATGCGATGGTACAACATTGATTGAAACGGGTTGAGTTGGCCGTGTTGGTTGAGGCAGAGGGACCGCGCCCATATTATAGTGCCGCGCCTGCTGAAAGGCGTTGGCGAAGGCTCTTGCTGTATGGAAACGTCTCTGCGGATCTTTCTCAAGTGTTTGTAGGATAACGCGTTCAACATCAGGTGTGATTGCTGGATTGAAGCGTGATGGTGGTGGTGGTGCCTCTCTGAGATGCTTCATGACGATCGAGACCGGGTTTGCTCCTTTGAACGGTACCGTCCCTGTAGCCATCTGATAGACAAGCACGCCAAGGGCATAGATATCGCTGGCCGGAGTTGCAGGCTGATCGACCAATTCGGGAGCCATGTATTCGGGCGTGCCAACTAGAAAGCCCGATTTTGTCAGGCTAAACTCGTCCTCAACGCTTTTCACCAGTCCGAAGTCTGTCAGGTAGGCGTAGTGACCATCGCGCAGCAGCACATTTGATGCTTTAATATCGCGATGCAGCACACCATGTTCATGGGCAAACTGAAGTGCATTAGCGATCTGATCTAAGACATGTTCAATCTCTTCCAATGGCATCGGACCTGCGCTCACACCACGGCTAAGTGTGCCATATTCTATATATGGCGTGACCAGATACGCCCACATATCATATTCGCCGTAGTCCAGTGCTGGTAGAATATGTGAATGATGTAATGAAGCTAATGTCCGTGTTTCGCGGCGAAAGCGTTCATAGAATTCGCCTGCACTGCGCTTCACCATTTTTAACGCCACCAACTGATTGGTACGTTGATCATGCCCCAGGTATACCTCAGACATTCCACCACGCGCTAACCCACGATCGATATGATAATATTGTCCAATAGTTATATCTATAAGTTCTTGCATAAGATTTTGTTACTCCTTATTGACCCGGTAAACAGGCTCTTCGGGGTCACTACTCTCTCACTCTGACATACGACTTGCTTAAAGCAGATATGCAAGAAAAAGAAGAGCGGCGCTTCTATCATAAACTGTTTCTGCTCGGTCTTGCAAGCCAATAGGATAAGTCTTCATCAGTGAAGTCTCAATCCAGTTACAAAATAAGCTGTGAGAGCTGAAAATGGAGAATTTAGATAGTATTATTGGTCGCTTTCTGTGTGCAAAGCTGAACAAATCAGCTATAATCTCTAGTGAGATTTATACATTTGTCATACGTATATATTAGCGGGAAATAAAATACTCTCCAGCACTCATGCGCGTTTGTACACGGTTCATTCGTCATGTTTGAGAGCTGTTTTTCGCGTTTATACGTTTTTTAGTGTGCATGCGGTGAAAAAGCATGAATGCGCTGTATAATTGTGTACACATGGAATAAGTATTTTCTTTCTATTGTTACCTGATGCTTTTAGATGTATACTCTGATTTTCCCGTGTACATGCGTAGCCTTGTATTTTTATGGAGTAGAGAGACTGTTAAGACAAGCAACGAGCAATAAATGCTCCTGTGATAGGCATAGATGTAGCTCTATACTGTGCTTTATGGTTCTGACAGCAATACTTCCATCCGCGGGTGAGCAAGAAGATCCCTCAATAGTATAAGAGGAAAGAAAGGACCCTTCATGAGACGGCTTAGTACTCCGCGCCTGCTCGTTTTGACGCTTGCAGTTATTTTTTCGATCGCACTCTCAGCTTGTGGTGGCACAGCGCTCCCTGGCTCTGTATCCACATCGAACAGCAATGTAAAGACCGTTGCACTCGTTACCGATACCGGTGGTATTCATGACCAGAGTTTCAACGAAGCAGCCTACAATGGTTATTTGGCTTCACAGGCTCAATATGGTTTTAAGAAGCAGGTCATTCAGTCGACATCTGAGAGTGATTACGTGAAGAACCTTACGCTGGCTGCGAAGACCTCTGATCTGACTATTGCTGTTGGTTTCTTGATGGCGACTGCGGTAGACACCGTCGCGAAGGAATACCCCAACAAAGAGTTTGCATTGATCGATGCTTGCCCGACCTCTGGCACGAGCAGTGATTGTGACACCACCTTGAAAAATGTTGCTTCACTGTACTACAAAGAGCAGGAAGCTGGTTGTCTGGTTGGTGCCGCCGCTGGCGAGATCGAGTTGCTGGGTAAGAGCAAGATGCCGAACCTGTTAGGTGGCAACACAATTGCGGCCGTTGGTGGACAGGAGATCCCCCCTGTTGATCACTACATCGCAGGGTATCAGTACTGTTCAAAGCTGGTAGATCCGAGCATCACAGTGTTGGTTAACTACTCGAACTCATTCTCTGATACTGCGAAGTGTGAGGACATCGCTAATAGTGATATCGACGCTCACAAGGCTGACATTATCTTCCAGGTTGCTGGTGGTTGTGGCAACGGTGCGTTGCAGGCCGCTAAAGCCAAAAATGTGTATAGCATTGGTGTTGATAGCGACCAGAGTGGTGTCAATAACAGTGTGATCACCAGCGCCATCAAACGCGTTGATCAGTCTGTGACCAGCACGATCACCAATCTTGAGACTGGCAAGTTTACTACCAATCCTCCTATCTTTGACCTCGCGCATAAAGGTGTAGGCTATGCTCCGTTCAGTAGCATCGTGCCAGCTCAAGTCAAGACTGTCGTTGATCAGTATGCAACCAAGATCAAAGCCGGTACGATCCAGATTCCTGATACCGTTTCAAAATAGCATAATGTAACGTTTGCGCAAGACGTTTGCTTACCTTAGATGGTAGATGATGCGATGCTTCGCACGAAGTTGTGCAGGTGTCGCATCTGCGTGCTTGTTTACTTTATTCTCGTTGCGCGCAGGAGGAGCTAGCCGTATGGCAAAGCCGACAGTGCAGGGCAGGAACTCTCTTCCTGCGTCAAAATCGTCTCTCTGGTTGCGGAAGGCAGGTGCATCACTTGGAAGACCGGTGGCAGCAGTTATTCTTGCTTTGCTGATCGCTGGTGTTGTGATTGCATGTACGACTTCTGGTTCTTTCGGAGTCCGTATTTCTACTGCTTTACAGACCTATTATTATCTGGTACAAGGTGCCTTTGGTAATGCCCAGAATATCTGTTATACTCTTGCTGATGTGACTCCACTGATCTTCGCAGGTCTTTCGGTGGCTATTGCTTTCCGTGCGGGGTTATTCAACATTGGAGCGGCCGGACAGCTCACGGTGGGAACGGTGGTGGCCGGTACTATCGGCCTTTATTGTTCTGCTCTGCCAGGGTTTATCCTGATTCCACTGATGATTATAGCTGCAGCTTTGTCTGGTGCTATCTGGGGTGCTATCGTTGGTTTCCTGAAGGCCTGGCGTGGTGCACACGAAGTCGTGACGACGATCATGCTCAACTGGACAGCATTCTATGTGGCTTCCTTCCTGATTGAGGGTCCCTTGCAGGCGAAGGGCCTTTCCGCGCAGTCTGCTCCAATGCCTGGCAATGCTCAGTTGCCGATGCTCAGCATTCTTTACAATCAGACGTTGGGAACATTCCTTCCGCAGATCAATAGTCCTCTGCAGTATACAGTTGATTTCGGTATTATTCTGGCGCTTATCACACTGGTCATCTACTGGTTTATTACAGCGCGTATGACTTTTGGCTATGAGTTGCGTGTGATTGGTGAGAACCCGCGTGCCGCGCAGTATGCGGGTATCCCGGTGAAGCGCAATCTGGTGCTGGCGATGGCCCTGGCTGGTGCTTTTGCTGGTCTGGCGGGCGCGATTCATCTGATGGGTCAGCCGCCGTATCAGTTGTTGAGTACGTTCTTCCGTACTGATAGTACTGGTTCAGATGCGATTGGTGTCGCATTGTTAGGTCGTACAACATCGATTGGTGTGCTGCTGGCGGCGCTGCTCTTTGGTGGTCTGGCTAATGCTGGTGCGGCGATGCAGCTCTCAATTGGTATCCCTAGCGATATTATCTATATTATTCAGGCGCTGGTGCTGTTCAGTATTGCGACTGAGTTCTTACCAGCCGTGCGCCGTGTGTTGCCGCGCTATCTTGGAGGAGCACGCAAACCTCTACCGGCGACCAATGCGTTAGTTCCTAACGTGATTGCGATTGAGACGTCGTTACCGGTTGATACCCACGCTGCGTCACAACCCCCCTTCCCGCCCGAACGTACCTCGGCACCCCTGTCTGGTGCAGGTGATGCAGCACACAACATAAATACGGGGACGGGTGATACGTCAACGAGTCCGTGGAGTCAGGAGGAGTAATTGTGTTCTTTCAAGTACTTTGGCAGGTTCTAATTTCAAGCGACCTCTGGCAGGCCGCACTGCAATTTGGCGCTCTACTGCTCCTACCTGCGATTGGTGGTGTGATCTCTGAGCGTAGTGGTGTCGTCAATATCGCGATGGAAGGTATGATGCTAATTGGCGCATACGCTGGCGTGATGACGACGGTGGCAACGAATAACGTCTGGATTGGTGTCATAGGCGCGATTATTGCTGGCGGCTTGATGGCGCTCTTGCATGCCATTGTCTCCATCAATTTCAAGGCCAATCAGATCGTTAGCGGTATGGCTATCAATATTGGTGGTCTTGGTCTGACCAATTTCTTGTTGACGGTTCAGACACAGGGGAACGGTATTCAGGCATTGTCACAGGCGAATCGCTTGCCGGGTCTACAGTGGGCTCCTTTGTCGAATATCCCGTTCATCGGTCCAGTGCTTTTTCAACAGAACATTATCTTCTACGTGGCGCTGGTGGTCTTGATCGCGTTACAGTTTTTGCTTTTCCGTACCAATATTGGACTGCGTGTGCGTGCGGTTGGTGAGCATCCGTTGGCGGCTGATACGGCTGGTGTTAATGTACGGCTGGTACGCTATGTCTGTGTCGTAGGGAGTGGTCTGCTCTCGGGTCTGGCCGGTGCTTTCCTTTCGTTGGGTGTGGTTGGTTCTTTTAATGAGAACATGACTTCCGGCACGGGTTATATCGCGCTGGCGGCTATGATCTTTGGTAAGTATTCTCCCGTTGGTGCTGCTATCGCCTGCCTGATCTTTGGTCTGGGCGAGGCGTTGAGTCCGCGCTTACAAAGCACGGGTCTCTCCACGAATCTTCTGAGTGCTTTGCCCTATGTATTAACTCTAGTCGCGCTGGTGGGCCTGGTTGGACGGACGACTCCTCCAGCTGCTGATGGCGTGCCGTACGAATCGGCGTCTGAATAGGTTGAGGAGGAGTGAGGAACTATGCAAGAGAGTACTGTTCTTACACAGAAGCAGGAGCCATCTTCCCTTTACTCGGTTGAGATGCGCGATATCTATAAGGCGTGGCCAGGTGTGACTGCTAGCGATCACGTGAACCTTGCGGTGCGTAAGGGTGAGATTCATGCGCTGGTTGGTGAGAATGGCGCTGGCAAATCAACCTTGATGAACATTCTGTATGGTCTGGTGACGCCAGATAGTGGTGAGATCCTCATCAATGGGCGGGAAGTGCATATCAAGGGACCACGTGATGCGATCCGCCTGGGTATCGGTATGGTTCATCAGCATTTTATGCTCATCCCGCCGTTGACGGTCGCTGAGAATATTGTGTTGGGGAACGAGCCCGGTGGTCTGGCTTCAGCCTATAGGCGGCAGCATTCCCGCGATCAGATCGTAGAGTTGAGCAAGCGCTATGGTCTGCCGATCGATCCGGATATCAAGGTTGAGAAGCTATCTGTAGGTCAGCAGCAGCGTGTAGAGATCTTGAAGATGCTGTATCGCGGTGCTGATATCCTGGTTATGGATGAGCCGACCGGTGTACTCACACCACAGGAGACGGATGAGCTCTTTGGAGTGTTGCGCGGCCTGGTGCAGCAGGGTAAGACGATTATCTTTATTACCCATAAATTGCGTGAAGTCCTATCGATTACCGATTCTATAACGGTCCTACGCCGGGGTAAGAATGTAGGTGAGTTGGTTACCAGGAATACCAATCAGCGTGAGATTGCACGTGCGATGGTTGGTCGTGATGTCCTGTTGCGTGTTGAGAAGACGCCGGCAAAGCCAGGAGCTGTGATTCTGAGTGTAGGGGGTCTGTGTGCGCGCTCTGATCGAGATTTAGAGATCTTGCATGGAGTGAGCTTTGAGGTGCGCGCTGGCGAGATCCTTGGTATCGCGGGCGTTGAAGGCAATGGTCAGACGGAGTTGATAGAAGTTCTGACGGGCATGCGTCATGCGACCGCCGGCAAGGTATCCATTACTCCGTTGGCGGATGGTAAAGAGCGTAAGGGCGGCAAGGCTGGTATAAAACACGATGTGACAGATATGAATGCTCGTGATATACGCGTCTATGGTCTGGCCCATATTCCAGAGGATCGTCGTGGCAGCGGCCTGGTGATGAACGAGTCGATCGAGGACAATTCGATTCTGGGTCGCCAACGTTGGTCGGAGTTTTCCTGGCGTGGTCTGGTGCTCTCGCTGAAGCATGTAACCAGCTGGGCGAAAAAGCTGGTCACCGATTTTGACGTGCGTACCTCTTCGGCTGCTGCGCCTATGCGGACACTTTCGGGAGGTAATCAGCAGAAGGTGATTATTGCACGTGAGCTGGGGTCTGATCCGATTGTCCTGGTCGCGGCACAGCCTACACGTGGTGTGGATATCGGTGCGATTGAGTTTATCCATCGCCAACTTATTGCGCAGCGCGATGCTGGCAAGGCTGTCTTACTTGTGTCAGCTGAGTTAGATGAGATTCGTTCTCTCTCTGATCGTGTGGCTGTGATGTATGAAGGTGAGATTGTTGATATTGTTGCGCCGGATATTCCAGATGAAGAGCTTGGCGTTCTGATGACTGGTGGTCATAAAGAGTTTGAAGCGGGGGTATAGAGAATCCTGTCACGTGATTCTCGTTTCTGTAACCAGATAACGCGCAGCGAAAATGATCCGTTCATACGCTTTTGCATTGTAGCAAAGAACTATGAACGGATCATTTTTTGCTGAGCTCAACTATTATAGTGTGTATTATCCCTTTGCGTATGTCATTGTGGGGGTTGATTTTTATCCCTTACGTTTCCATCGTTTGCAAGATAAGATGTATCTATTTATCGACACTAATACAGAGCAATGGGGTGTTTTTCACAGGCTTTTTACATTATATATTGTAATTTCTTTAGCTCTCCCGTTTCCAACGTCTTCATTTTTTAGCTTACCGATACACGTGCCTTAAAGCAAGTTATGAAGAGGCTTGATACCCCCTGACAGCATAGTTATCTGTAGCGCAACGTCTGGTGTTCAAATGTCTACCTGACGAAGAATATTCGAGCATACGCATTTTTGATCTCACTTTGCGGGTAGCGAAATGACTATGTAGTAAGATATTTTACTGACTTTAGAAAGTATAGTAAACGGAGATAATAGAATAGGAGACAGTGTGAATATCCCTATATATCATACGCTATTTATATACATATAAAACTCTACAGTAAACTACTATTAGACGAGAAAATAAAATAGTCTAAAATGAAGAGCTTGACTGAGAATCGTTTTTCGAGTAAAACTAAGGCACATGGTAACCAATGGTTGCCAGTAGTTCACGAAAAAAACTTTCGTCGATTGCAAAAAGGAGAAGGACTTACAATGATAAGTAAAGACTGGGAACTTACAGCATCTGATCTTAGCGTACTGGCAGAAGACAAACCTATGCAGGAGAAGATGACCGAAGTCATGAACCTGAGTGAAGATGAAATGGCTTTGATCACTGGTGGTTGGGGTGGTTTCGGTGGTTGCGGTTGCGGTGGTGGTTACGGTACCAGTATCGCTATCATTATCAGTACTGGTTACGGTGGTTTCGGTGGTTACGGTGGTTACGGTGGTTACGGTGGTTTTGGTGGTTGCGGTGGTTGCGGTGGTTGCGGTGGTTGCGGTGGTGGTAACTGCGGTGGTGGTCGCAATCGTGGTCGCGGACGTGGTCGTGGTCATGGTCACGGTCGCCGCTAGGATCAGTAGATCCCGTTACTCTTATTCTACCGAGTACTCTCAATGATAGGTGGGGCGGTCAGCTCAGATCCAGGTTGCTCTTCATGAGCAATCATGGCTGGCTGACCGCCCCTTTGCTATCTCTCATAATGGTTGATAGTAAAACGCAAGGTACGTACTAGATTCATGTAAGGCACAATCTTTGCTGGATCTAGTACGTACCTTGTGTCTTTGTTTGTTAATGTGTCTTTGTTTGTTGATATGCGATTGTCTGCCGATTATGCATAGAGAGGAAAACCCCAGATGTAAATATCGGGTAGTTGCTACCAAAATATTCAATCCTTTCGATGGAGGAAGAGTATATGGATAATATTACTGCGGCAAAGGCAATCGTGAATGAACAATTCCCTACGTGCGATGCGGCTTTTCTTGTGGGAAGCACTGTACGTACCGAGGCAACTCCTACGTCAGATCTCGATATTGTTATTATATCGAGAAATGCGACATCACCATATGAAGAATCGTTTACTGCCTATGGTTGGCCGGTAGATATCATCTTTCACACTGAATCCTCATTGTACAAGTTTTTAAAGTTTGATATCATACGCCGTCGTCCTGTGCTGGCGTATATGATTAATGAAGGTATTGTTCTTAAAGATAGCGATGGGTTTGCCCAAACGGTGAAGGAGAGTGCGACCGAAGCGTTTGCTGCCGGGCCCGCACCGCTTTCCGAACATGAGATGACCCATATGCGCTGTGAGCTTACCAAGTTGTATGACGATTTTGTCTCCTCTCCTAGTCGTGCAGAGCGTTTGATCCTTGGCCCGGGTCTGGCATATAATGCTATGAAACTTATGTTGAGCTTTAATCGTCAGTGGACGGGAGAAGGTAAGTGGGCGTATCGGGCTCTGTATGACTATAGTCCGGAGCTGGCTGATGAGTTTTTACAAGCGATCGAGACATTTTATCGCCAAGATGATAATGCGTTACTGGCGGCCTTTGCGCTGCGTATTCTGAATGCAGCAGGTGGACGCTTCAGTGAAAGTATTGTGCGTGGTAAGAAACCTTTGCTCTCTCAAGATCCGGCAGAAACACTCGATATAGTTGATTAGGCTCTGATTTTTGAACTTTCCTTTCTGACGTTCTTGCATAAGGACCGGCGTTGTTTGTATGGTACGCCGGTCCTTTTTCATGCTGGTTGTGTCACGGATTCTATGCGCAATACGTGAACAAAACGTTGCTTATCTACGCAGGAGAGTGGCTCACCCGACACTGTGAGTTGCTCTCCTGCTTGCATTCTACGCATAGTAGCGCGGATATATATGAACGGGTATTCCTGTTTATTTGCTGTTTCGGTTGAAGAAGCTATGTTATTGTGTGACAAAAACAGGGATGATTTCGTGTAAGTTATGTGTTCAATAATATGAGGGGTTGATTTGAATAGTGTTATTGGGTTGCCAGGCTATTCAAATAGAGGATGTAGAGTAATCGGTATGATGCTGGAGTGCATTAGCGATTTTTGCAGATATACAGGCATTCAATAAGATGACGGTGTGAGTTGTTTTTGTCTACGTCGAGCTGAAATGGTACAAATGTCATGCAACGCCCTATTCTGCTTGACAGGCATTGAGCTTAAATTGTATAACAATTCTAACAAATGATTGCCTATGAGTGTATCTATTGTGCATTACTTTGTAATGGCGCTAGATAGCAGTTCCCCTCTTGCGAAACTCCAGTCATTGGCGAATGGACGATAACACGAACGGGGTTGGGTGTTGGAGGAAGAGGTATCGCTTCATTGCGCAAAGCAGCGCTTTTTCTATTTTATACCTCTCTATGATTATGTGCTGAGATGACAATCAGAGGGCTGCTTTTTATTTGCTCCAGTTGCAACGAAGGCAAGTACAAAGATCTTATTCCGAAAACCAACGCGACTGGCGTCGCTAGTGCCCGCACACGCAAGTTTTCGGATAAGCAGTAAGTATGTGCTACGGTATCTGATTGGAGAGGCTTGCTTGAAATAAGGAGTGTTTGCTTATGCGTCCGTTAGTTGGTATTCCCTGTCGTGCTGGTGTTCGTGGTCAGGAAAAAAGGCCTGTATACCATGGTAATCAAGCTTATGTTCATGCGGTAGAAAATGCAGGTGGCGTCCCTATTCTGATCCCATTTATGGAAGATCCCGCCAGTCTGCATGCGCTATTGCCTCGTCTGGATGGTATTTTACTACCCGGTGGCATCGATGTACATCCGTATCGTTATAATGCAGAGGTTCATGAAGCGGTCCACGAGGTTGATCCGCAGTTGGATGAGTTAGAGTTGACCTTAGCGGATTGGGCATGGCAGAATGATGTTCCTGTGCTGGGTATCTGTCGTGGTATGCAGTTGCTGAATGTCTCACGTGGTGGCACTCTGTATCAAGATCTACCATCGCAGTATGCCAGTGATATCGCCCATTCCAATTGGGAGCAGTCACGTGGTGCACTCGTCCATGAAATTAATGTGATCCCTGAGAGCCGTATGCATCAGATTCTCGGCGAGGCGGCAATTGCAGTCAACAGTCTGCACCACCAGTCGGTGAACGATCTCGGTGAAGGTCTGGTGGTAAGTGGTACTGCGCCCGATGGTGTCATTGAACTGATCGAGTCGCCTGAGCGTAGCTTTGTGCTTGCCGTGCAGTGTCATCCAGAGGAGATGTATCGAGAGTACCCCATCTGGAGTCGCCTCTTTATTGCCTTTGTAAATGCGTGTGTAGAACGTATGAGTAATCAGCTTGCGACCATTGAAGTAATGCTGCCTAGCAAGGCCTCATAAAGTAGCGAGCATACACTAAAAAAAAGAGACAAAGCAGAAATCGCGGTCTGTTATTCCATTCTATTCTATAAATGTATGAGAGAAGAGCAATCAATGTGTGTAATCTCGTAATGTAAAGAATCTAAAGAAGAGAGAGCAATCAGGTTATTCTTGATTGCTCTCTCTTCTTGTTTATCAGGGTGCTATTCGTTGACCATGATAGAGGCTTGTATGCGTTCACGGATGGTTGGGAGTATGTCACCTATCAGTGTATAGCGATCGAGTGGCATGATATAGGTTCCCTGTATATAGGGTACGACAGCCTCGAACATCTCCAGGGCAATCTCTATACCGACCCGTCCGCTATCCTCACCTGCTGCGTGCAGGCGCTGGCGAATATGTTCAGGGATGACGATGCCTGGCACCTCATTATGGAACTTTTCGGCTTGCTGATACGAGTGCAATGGCTGGAGTCCCACCAGGATCGGTGTATGGAGTGGGCCAAAGCGCTCTTTGTAGAGATCAAAGTAGTGAAAGAAGGTCTCGGGGTCGTAGACTGGTTGCGTCATAATATACTGAGCCCCGGCCTCCAGTTTGCGGTGCAAGCGTTCGATATCTAGATCGATATCGGTCGCCGTTGGTGTTGCCGCGCAGCCGATAAAGAACGAGCTTGCCGCAGCAAGTTTGTCACCCCGACCATCCATGCCTTGATTCAGGTTGTTGAGGATAGCAATCAGGCCGATACTATCGACATCCCAGATACCAGTGGCATGTGGAAAATCGCCATGCGAGGGCGGATCTCCTGTGACCGCCAGAATATTATGGATATTGAGGGCATGTGCGCCGATAATATCGCTCTGCACGGCCATGAGATTGCGGTCACGTGGTGTAAAGTGGACAATGGTCTCCAGTCCGGTGCCCTGCTGAATAAGCTGAGCGGCTGCGATATTATTCATGCGTATACGTGCCATAGCGTTGTCGGTAATATTGATCAGGTCGACACCAATGTCACGCAGGTAGGCTGCATTCTGTACAAAACGTGTGTACTTGACGCTACGTGGAGGACGCATCTCAACACTCACGACAAAGCGGCCATCGTGTAGTAGCTGTGCCAGCTTGCTATTGGGCTGCTCTGGCGTTGTCTCGTCTTTCTCGTATTCATTGAGCTGGATTAATTGTAATACTTGTGACTGACTGTTTAGAACATCTGCGTTTTCTGCGTGTAGTTCGGGTGTGCACTCATCGATAGCTTTGCGCATGGCAGCGATATGTTGAGGGGTTGTGCCGCAGCAGCCACCGATCAGGCAGACATTTGCGTCCACGAAGCGACGGGTATAGTCTGCGAAGTAGTCAGGAGTCGAGACATAGATAAAACGGTTACCGACGCGTCGTGGAAGGCCCGCGTTCGGCTCGGCTGCGACGCGAATAGTGACATCAGTATCCTCTTGCATGGTCTGAATGATGTCGAGGGTGCTGGAGGGTCCAAGCGCGCAGTTGACGCCGACGATATCCGCGCCCAGATCATGCATAACACGTGCGACCGTGCGTGGATCTTCACCACTAGCCACACTCGCTTCTTCACTAAAGGTCATCATCGCAACGATTGGTAGCGTTGTAACATCGCGTACAGCGCCAATCGCCTCGCGCATCTCTGCGAGGTCAGAGATCGTTTCGATCATAAACAGATCGACACCAGCTTGCAGCAAGGCCTCTGTCTGCTCGCGGAAGGCAGCACGAGCTTGCTCTGGCAATACATCACCGAGGGGCGCAAGGTTAACGCCTAATGGACCAATGTTGCCAGCAATAAAGATAGGTCGCTCACTAAGATCGCGTGCATCGCGTGCAATCCTGGCTCCTGCGCGATTGATCTCCTGTACACGGTCACCAAGGCTATGCTCAAGTAAGCGATAGCGATTGGCTCCGAAGGTATTGGTCTCGATAATCTCCGCGCCAGCCTGTATATATTCTAAGTGGATTGTTTTAATAAGCTCTGGATCGGATGTATTGAGTTCTTCAAAGCAGCGATCGTAAGCTATGCCGCGACTGTAGAGTTGTGTGCCCATGGCTCCGTCACATAAGATGGGGCCATGCTGTATGCGTTCTCGAAATGGATCTTGCGTTGTCGTAGTTGACATAGTGCTGTAGAAACTCCCTGGCTGCACTCCATGCTTCCTTGCGGCTTCCCGTTAAAGGGTTCAGGTGAACGTATTTTCTTCTCATTCAAGCTGGGATCTAGCCGCTTCTATCTCAGGTCGAGTATACCATAATTGAGCGGGGAAGTATACGACAGCAGCTATGCTCATGCTCTATTTATCTAATTTAGCATTGATTGCCTTCCCTGTCAGATTTTTCACTGCTAGCCGAAAGCCATTGTTTAGGTATGTACACTGCACAAATTCTTTGTTGCAAAACAAAAACAAATGGGGTAGTTCAATTATGTTATCGATTATGTTGTAATATATAAAATAAGTACAATACATATTTTGTGTGATATGTGAAGGTGGCGGAAAGAACAGGAGGAATATAGGGATAAAGTTTTGCTCTATCAGATTGTGTCAAGTATGTACTACAATAGGCATGGTTGTTCTTAAATTGCGCAGTGATTCCATTACCTCTTTTCTTAGTGCATATGTGACCTCTTTGCAATGGCCAATAACCACGAAATAAATACGTATACAGCGCTTTGCGTAGTATAATAGAGGGCAAAGATAGCGCCCCGTAGAAAGGTACTTTATATGGCTAATCAGCAACAATTGGAGCTTATCAAGTCAGGGACGGCTGCATGGAATCAGTGGCGGCAGGAACATCAGGAGGAGAAGATTGATCTGAGTAACGTTGATCTACATCAGGCCGACCTGAGTGGCGCTGATCTCAGTAGTGTCAACCTGCGTGGTGCTCACCTGCATCGAGCAAATCTGCGCGAAGCGAATCTCAGAAAAGCGGATCTGATGGGTGCGGACCTGCATATGGCGGATCTGCGTTCGGCCGATCTTAGCCAGGCGGACCTACATTGGGCCGATATGCGTGCTACACAACTGGTGGGTGCACAGATCGCCAGTGCGGATCTGGATGGTGCAGATATGCGTGGTGCATATCTAGCGGAGAAGATTCTCAAAGAGGCTGACCTTAGCGCAACCAAGCTTGATGGCACCGAGCATATTGAAGTAACTAAAGAATAGATAGAACGTATAGAACGAGCAGGCAACCTATGATTACTGCTGATCCAAACACCTGAGTACGTAGCGTGTAAAGCATGAGCGATGGTGTTCGGATGAGGATTTTAATCACAGGTTGCCTGTTCGTTATGTTGTGTAGTTTTTTATGGCTGTGCCTACCAGCTTACCAGGTGAACACAGTACTAGATGAGTCAGTAAGATCTATGATGAGAATGGTGAGCTGTAATTTTGGTGATATGTTTGACAGAAAAGAACCCGCCGCAAGCCACTGTGATTTCAATCCAGGCGGATAGGCGGGTTTCTCTCTGGCTTTAGCCCTTGTTTGTTGCAGAATTGTTTTTTACGAGTATAACATATCTATGGACAAGACTGAGAAACGTCCATACGAACGCGATGAACACCACGTTCAGCGGATGGCCTCTCATGTGATCTGGTGTCCACGTCATCGTACACCTCTCTTCACAAGGAGGTTCAAAGAGCGATGTCAGCACAGCATTGAGCAGAAGGGGGGGGAGAAGATTCCATGGCGAAAGCAACGACAACGGCCAAGCAGGCTTTGCATTACCAACCGAACCAGACGCACTGGTTTGCGGAGCATCAAGCCCTCTTTAACCGCGTGGTTGCTTTTTACTTTCAGGTGATCAATGCCCATGAAAAGCTCATCACCCTCTCAAATCAGGATGCGCTCACCGCTCTGGAAAAGCTCACCCATACCACGAAAGCCAATCCCGACCCCATCATGCCACTCCATGCGATTGCTGAAGATATTCCAGCCTTGTTCCGCCGCGCAGCCATCAATGCCGCCCTGGGTTCTGCCCGTTCCTTCTTCTCTCAGTGCGCCGCATCACGCGGTATGACATCTCCCGCACAGCGGGATAGAACTCGGAGGAGGTTCTAGGGTCATCCAACCTACTTGGAGTGGAAACACAAAGAGGAAAGCAGCATGTTGGAAACGCGGCGAGCACCTACAGACGGTACGGTGGACGAGGACCGCAAGACCCGCGCTCTATGACCAAAGCTAGACTGCTTGAAGCTCAATCTCGACTAGGTGTAGAGAAGCGCCCATCGGAAACCGTATGAAACCGATGTCACGATATGCCTCTACAGAGTGAGAGGGTAGAGGCAACTCCGTATCGTGAAAGAAGTCCCGACGGGGGAACGTCAAGAGATGAATGGACGGTCTAAGGAGTGCTCGAACGTGTCATATCGACGGAATGTGGGATTGCCTACGGAGGGAGACCTCTATGGCAACGGAGCCGCCGTAGTAGTCAGCAAACGGAACAAGCCGTTTACAAGGCGAAGGGCGGCAGGTAATTTGATTGAGAAGAACAGAGAGGTACTCGTGATGAGAAATGCCGAAACTGTCCTGGCAATCATCCAAGAACGAGGCAAACAAGGATTGCCACTGGAAGATATCTATCGACAACTCTACAACCCAACGTTGTATCTACGCGCCTACGCAAAGCTGTATCCTAACAGCGGAGCAATGACGCCAGGGTCAACGACTGAAACCGTAGATGGAATGTCCATGCAGAAAATCGCGCAACTGATTGACGATCTCCGTCATGAACGATACCGATGGACGCCAGTTCGCCGTGTCTACATCCCAAAGAAGACAGGAAAACTACGTCCGCTTGGACTACCCACCTGGAAAGATAAGCTCCTCCAAGAGGTCATACGTAGCATCCTTGAAGCGTACTACGAGCCTCAAATGAGCGAGCATTCTCACGGCTTCAGACCCGATCGGGGCTGCCATACAGCCCTACGGGAAATCCAGGCGAATTGGACAGGAACACGCTGGTTTATCGAAACAGATATTGCCCAATATTTCGATACCATCAATCATGACATCCTTCTAGAAACACTAGGAGAAAAGCTCCATGATAATCGTTTCCTTCGCCTGATCCGCCACCTGCTCCAAAGTGGATATTTGGAAGAATGGAAATTCCATTACACCATGAGTGGCGCACCGCAGGGAGGGGTGGTAAGCCCAACATTAGCCAATATCTACCTGGACAGATTAGATCGCTATGTCGAAACGATGCTCATCCCAGCATATACGCGTGGAAAACGACGAGCAAGGAACCCGATTTACAGACGACTCAAGGACAATGTGGCCTCCAGGAAACGTACAGGGAAAAGAGAGGAATATAAGCAGATGCGTAAACAAATGCTAAAACTTCCCTCCGGCGACCCTCATGATCCTGAATACCGACGGTTGTTCTACATTCGTTATGCGGACGACACACTGCTCGGCTTTGCAGGGCCACTACAGGAAGCGGTGGAAATCAAGCAAAAACTCGGACAATTCCTACGGGAAACCCTCAAGCTAGAAATGTCCGAGGAGAAGACGCTGATTACTCATGCAAGTACACAAGCAGCCCGCTTTCTCGGTTACGAAATCGTAAACCAACAGAACGATAGCAAACACGCTCGAAAACAGCGGAACGCGAACGGAAAGATTGGATTACGCGTCCCAACCGATGTTGTGGAAAAGAAAAGTGCTCAGTACCTACGGAACGGAAGACCAATCCATCGTCCTGAGCGGCTACAGGACACAGATTACTCAATCGTGATGCAATATCAGCAAGAATACCGCGGGGTCGTGCAATACTATCTTCTGGCTCAAAACGTCGCACACCTCTATCGACTCCACTGGATCATGAAAGGGTCGCTTTTGAAAACGTTGGCAAACAAGCACAAGTCAAGTGCTACAGCGATGTCTCGCAAATATCAAACAACGGTTCGAGCACCCAATGGAACAGACCTAAAATGCCTACGAGTCGTAGTAGAGCGCGAAGGAAAGAAGCCACTTATTGCCCAATTTGGGGGTATTCAACTCATCCCACAGCCAAAAGCAACCATTCTCGATCAACTCCCAAAACCAATAAACACAAGGACAGAAATCCTGCAAAGAATGTTGGCAAATACCTGTGAACTCTGCATGTCAACAAAAGATATTGAAGTCCATCATATCCGAAAACTTGCAGACCTCAAAGGTAAAGGAGGAAGAGAACGACCAGAATGGGTCAAACTGATGGCCGCACGACAACGAAAAACGCTGGTAGTCTGTCGCACCTGTCATGTAAAGATACATGCGGGGCAACCTCTATGAAACGATCTGGAATGAATTACTGGAGAGCTGACTACAGCGAAAGTTGTACGGTCAGTTCGGAGGGGGGCCGAAGAAAAAGGACCAGAACCCTGGAACCTCGTCGGCGGCCTACCCAACCCTCAACACGTGGCGCACGCATAAAGAGAAAGCGGAAGCCAAAGGCAAGAAGTTCACTGATCGCCCACCCGTGCCGCCACGTACCTGGAAGAAGCCAGCGCTCTTCTATGCCGGGCAATGGAAAGAACGAACCGATGCCAGCATCATGCTGAAGGTCTGGACGGGAACATGTTGGAGCTGGCTGAAAGTACGCACCCTGGGGCGCGAGGTGCCTGCTGATTGCGAGATGGGAAGCCCTTCCCTGATCTGCCATGGCAAACAGTGGTGGTTGCATACCCCCCTTGAGAAAACCTTCAAGGGACCGGCAAAGATAGCGGAACAGGTGACGACCAACCCCCACACAAAACTGTGTGCCATTGATCTCAATCTTGGCGAAAACATCGCCGTGTGCACCGTTCAAACTGCCGAAGGTACGATCCTTGCCACCAGGTTCATTGGAGGTGGCAATGAGATAAACGGCTTTAGGAAGAGGCAGCTTGGGCGTATTGCGCGCAAGCGCAGCAAGACAGGCATTATTGCAGAAGGAGAGCAGGATAACGCTGCTCTCTGGAAGAAGATCTGTCACCGAGACGAACAGATGGCCCATCTGGTGAGTGCTCGTATTGTCCAGTTTGCGCAGCAACATGAGGCAAGTATTCTGGTCTTTGAGCATCTGGGCAACCTGAAACCAGAGCAGGGCACATACAGCCGACGCGGGAATAGCAAACGCGCCTTCTGGATGAAGGGACGCATTTTTACCTATGCGAAATATAAGGCGTACAATGAGGGCATCCTCACCAGCCGGATTAATCCACGCAACACCAGTCGAGAATGTGCGCGTTGTCATGCCCTGGTGGCTCGTTACAGCGAAGGACAACCCGCCGAGGGCTATACCCCAGGCGCGCCTCTGGTGTACTGCTCAGCCTGTGGGATGCGCGGAAATGCCGATCGTAATGCGAGCGTCGTCATCGGTCAACGTCTGATCGCACGATACCAGAAACAAGCACAGGAAAAGCCTCCAGCTCCTCTGCATGCAGAGAGGGATGAGCAATCATCAGGTGTGATCATCTGCCAGGATACCAGACGCGAAGAGGGACCATCTATCTCTCCAGCAAGGCGTGCAGATCGTCAGGGGCATGGCACCGCCCAAGGGGGAACGCTCTGGATGGAAGAACGTCCCTCATCTATTCCTACCCAACTACGGCTTTTCAACGAGTAGTCTCTACGAGACACATACTCAGGATACCGCGTACAGAGGAGTGGAAGAAGCCGCCGTCCTTTTAAGG
This sequence comes from Ktedonobacteria bacterium brp13, assembly GCA_015099395.1. Classification (GTDB taxonomy): domain Bacteria; phylum Chloroflexota; class Ktedonobacteria; order Ktedonobacterales; family Ktedonobacteraceae; genus Dictyobacter. The sequence continues at coordinate 1,150,240 of AP024096.1, forward strand.
CGTGCGGAGTGTCACCTATGTTGTTTGGGTTGATTTACTGCCAAGCGCAAATTCACCAACCGAAGTTTCTTTCAGATAACTGGAACCTGATAATTTTGTGAAGCGATCAGAATCTCCTGCTCCCAGTGCGCAAGGTGCTAAGTCCATCGCCGTCGCCACCAGATACATAGTAGAATAGATAACTCCTACATTTTTAAGTATAAGTGCATAGGCTATGCTTTGGTACTTCCATGAAACCCTCTGGAAACGTGCTGCCAGGGTGATCAATACCTGTGGTTGGTCGTCCCCATCCATTGCTCGAGAAGCATCAAATAACAATCTTTCGGTATCTTTATTTGCCTCTTGAATAAATGCCAGGGCATGCTGCAATGGATCATACCAGTAGAAGCCGGACTGGAGACCTTCACAATGGTGAATCGTCAGATAGAACTCCATTTCATAGCTTGCACCACCGCTGGGGAATGGCCTTCTGGTAAAGTCACCACTTTCTCCACCATCATAGACCTCTTTGACACGCGCAACGCGATAGAGAAACTCACCGAGTTGCGCAAGAGTAATTGGGCGCGTGCCGTAGTCGCGTTGCGAAGTGCGAGCCTCCATCACAGTGGTCAAGCCAGGATCGACACTACGTATCCTATCCATATCGGGTCGGAATAAGGGTATTGTCACAGGCCATTGCGCTTGCTTGATTGCCGGTTGTGGTGGGATCTGATGCAGAAAACGATAGGTACCGCCAAGCATATTGTTGTGCCTGCCTGTCCGGCTACGACTATGAAACAGGAGATCGTGAAAATCCCAATGCATCAATGCTTCATCATTCGCTTCATTCAGTCGACCTTCATGCGTTGTGGGCATTGCGAAGTTGCCCATAACCAGGAGCGCTAACAAACTTGTAACATTATCTGCATCCTCTTCAGGTAGCGTTTGGATAAGCTCAGATGGAGTAATTGCTGTACCAAGTTGATAAATTACACGTGCTGCAATTTCATGATCAAGTCTTATACGAGCATGAGAGAGCGGTGATTCTACATAGCGATTTCCATCCTCATCTCGCCTTACGTAGGCGAAACGTGACATTTGATATGCTTGATCTGTCTGAATGTTCGCCCATTGATGTTGAATGTACGCTGAAATTGGGATTAACGTTGCCAGTGGTACAGTGCTGTCCTCGCTTCCTGCATAAATGTAAAGCATTTGATGTTGTAATAGGCAGGATAAAGAGCGATAGAATGTCGCTAACATGCTTTCTTCATGCGCTTCAATAATAGAGGTGTTAATCCAGCGCGCCGAACAGGTTGTTGTCGCCAGCATCATCATCATACGCCGCAGGCTCGGACTGAGGCGAGAGATAGTCACCTGGAAGAAAGGAAAGAAAGGAGAGACAGCAACTACTCCATTCTCACTTTCACGCATCTCTATATGCTCTTGTAAACGATAAGAAATGTGGGAGGTTTTTGTTGTTCCGTTCATAGTTAACTCCTCTCTGTGAAACCCGACAATATACTTGAGAAAATCTTTCGCTCGCTATCCCTTCACTGACCAGGTGCACTGCAATCTTCGCACAGGATCTCTTGGATCTCGCTAGAAGAAGGGATGAGGATGTGGATTAATCTCTGCCTCTGTCAGGGGATGGTTGCGATATCCCAGCGCAAATGGAAGTTGATGCAGCCGTTCAAATCCCATGACACGGCGATTGTTTTGTCCAAACGTCATGGGGAGCATGCCGGGCATCAGAATCTTCACGCAGCGCAAGCCACAGGGAATGTGTTCTGGCGCCGTTTGATCGACGACAATGGTGTCTGTGCCACGCTTGAGATAGTTGCTGATGAGATCCTCAAGATCGTCTCGGAGATCCATGTGTTCCGGGGGATGCTGGTAGAAAGCGCTAAAGGCTTCCTGGAACGTCTGCTGTGACTGTTTTGCGTCGCATAAGAAGTGTAATCTTTCAAACGCCTCTGGCAGAAAGTACACCAGGTGATGATCACTCATTGTTTGGACAAGGTTCGCATCTGCGAGCATCTTCAGTGTATATGTTCGCATCTGTTGATAATCCTTGGGAGGCTGTGCCAGCGCTGCAGTAAGTTCGCGTAAAGCTCTGACCAAAGCTTGTTCTGGATGTGGATGTGAACCAGCCATCACATGTACCTTTGGCATCCCTTCACGTTGTTGTTCATCGATTGCCAGCAGGCAGAGGCAGGGAATCGCATGATTTAAGGTCGCATTGAAGACCTGGATGGTATACCCTGATTGATGTTCAAGATGTTCAACCAGCAAACGGATGGTAGGATCGGTGACTGAGCGCAGGTCGAGACGTGGCAAACTGAGTTGAGCATACCACATGAGTAAGAAGGCATCGCGTTCTACGACTTCCATCATGCCGTGGAAAATAGCCTCTTCAAGACAGTTCCCAAGCGCACAGCCATTTGATACGTCATCGACAAATGTCGGATTCTCATGGCTCGAGGAAACGCCATAATAGGCACAGTGCTCCGGTACGAGAATGGGAGACTGACGCTGGAAAGAATAGCCCCAGACCCAATGACAGGTTAGATCGTGATGATAGGCGACCAGATGACGAGAGTGGGGATGTCGTTTGTGTTGCTCGTATCGTTCTGGTGTGTGAAGTCCCAGGGTAGTGGGATCAAGTGCTGGCTGTGCCTGCTGAATAAGTTGGTTATAACTTGCCTGTACCGTGGTACGTTTCCTGCGAGGACGTAAACCTGCGTAGCGTTCAACCGCCTCCAGTACCGATACGAGTTTGCTTTGTGTGGTACGGAATGTACAACCAACACCTACAGCTGTTCTTGCTCCATCGGGTAACTCAGAATAAAGCTGAGACACGGCGATTGGCAGGAAGTTTGTATTCACTGTGGTCAGGGAATAGACTAATCCTGTTTGCGTATCAACGTACGCTGAAAGTATTTGTTCAGCGGTGGCTTCGGGTTTTTTGATACGGTAGGTAAATGCATCTGGTTTTGGACATGGCTGCAGGGCAATGACGGCCTTCTCCGCAGTATCCCTGGCGAGTTCTCCACAAGTAGGACAGTGGGATATCGGAAGGAATGCATGTCTGCTGCAATCCAGGGTCTCTAATGAGAGGGAGAGCAATGCACAACGTGTTCGTATCTGGTCTGGCCTATGGAAGTATGCGCTGATTTCTTTCACAACCAGCGTTGCCAATGTTTCCATGCTGAACGTTGATAGCCAGAGCTGGGGAACTTGCATTTCCTGTTCCTCATCGCGGTATTGACTCAAAAAATCCCGTTCAGCTTCAGAGGCAGTTGTTCCTGCTTTACGTAACTCAGCACAGTTGGCACACCCTTTTTCCTGCGGTACGACACAGGGTCCGATAATGGCCTTGTCAAATTGAGTATAAACGGGGAGCAAGCTTACATCCGCTTGCAGACAGCGGCTATTGATCTCTTGCAGTGCGCTGGGAAGCCAGATATCGCAGCAAAAGACAATCAGCTTGTTGGTGGCCAATTGTTGGGAAGAATCCTCCAGAGTACATGGAATGACCTGATAGACGTTCTCGAGCTGACGCTTCACATGTTGATAGATGATCCCTTGTCCCATGAGCCCAATAGAGCGCTGCTGGTTAGCTTGCATCGTGTTCATAACGTTATGCTCCATGTTTCAACTCTGCTCTGGTCAGGAGGACACGCACGATAGAGGGTAACACCTGGATCAAGGCTGGATCATGGTCCAGTGGAATAGCGAGTGCGCGTAAACGATGCGCCTGGAAATTTTGTAATAACCATTCCTGGCGCTCTGACCATGCTTCTGGCAACGGAGAGCGTGGGACATGTCGTTGCTCACTGCGTAGGATCGCTGGTAAATCTGGCACAGGAACGAGCGCAGACTCAGGCTGCTGAAATTGTTCTGCGTGATACTGCTGTAATGCCTGTTCGAGTCCTCTTTCAAGTGCCAGTGCGACACTACAATGGGTGCTGTAGGTAACCACCTTCTCGGCCAAACAGATGGCAAAGGTTGGGACGTGCAATATGCCTGTGACATCGTAGACGGTGATCTGCCCGACCGCTGTTTCGAGGAGATGATGCAGATAGACCCCTGCTGACGTCATGGGCGCATGGGCAAGATCAACCTGCATATACGCATGTTGCGCAGCTTGCAACTGTTCTATGGTGAGGTAGTTACACCAGTCTAACAGCGCCTGGCAAATTGCTTCCTCCCAGGTCCTCCCTGACGCAATTCCGTACTCTGGCTTCTGAAGAGAGCAGAAAACGTGGGTGGCAGGCACGAGATAGGGCTGTTGGGTATGCAAGTCCAGTGCCCAGGTCCATGTTTCAACGTCTGTGAGAAGTGGTGGTATTCCGATGAATTGCGTGGTTGATACGGCAGGCAAGGAGTGGTGCTGCATCGTTTCCTGGGAAAGCAAGCGTCGTCGATCCACAAGATTGGCTGCATAGCGTTCGCATGCCCTTTGGGCGGCACGCAGTCTGGCATTTGGCATCTCTGTGCTTACCGCAACGACTTTGAGCGCTTCGTGCTGATCCATCATGAGCATTGGATTGGATAGATGGACTTGATACACCGCCAGAAAAGTCTGGACGAAATCATCATCATTCATGGCCGTAAACAGCCCGAGCTTCTCATCAACACAACGGGCCATGTTTTCAACGAATGTCCGTGCATCAATTGGAGCTTGCTGTTGCAACTGCTGGATCTGCTCAAGGAAGCGAGATGCCGTTGGGACAATAGGATGCTGACTGGACAGGCAGTGGGGATGGGGAAGAAACGTATGGCTCGTACTCAGGCATGTCTTGAGATCAATCTCGATCAGATGTGCAGCGTTTTTGGTGAGGCCGGTTTGTGTGAAATAGGTAAAGAGCTCAAAGATGAGCCGCTGTGCGGTTATGGTGGCGGTTGGCATGGTGAGATACGGATTGCTAGAGGCGATTGGGTGATCATGAAACGCGTAATGTGGAAGCTGTTCTGGGAGATGCGTCAGATTTGCTTGCAGGCGTCGCCATGCGCACTCCCAGCAACTCTCTGTTTCTGGACTGACCAGCGGGCCGATCCAGGCATGATCATCCACCACGATAGCCTGGATACATATTTTTTGCTGTTCAATGCACAACCTGTTTAACAGTTGGGCCCGTGCTACCATTGGCCGATCAGAGATGTGAAGAATGGCATCAGAGGTTTGGATCATGCGCAGCACTTCGGCCTCAGTATCCCAATTGGGGGCTGTAAGCAATTGTACCGTTTGTTCAGCATCGTACGTCGAAAAGAGATCAAGCGCGTTGGGATGGGAATTTGAATGACCCTCATGTTCCGACGTGATGATCGCATCGATATGTTTGACTCCACAGTGCAGGCTTGCTTCTACGAGTGAAGTGAAACTAAGCCCGGAACCAATGATAAGGAGGTGCTGGTTGCGAAAACGCTCAAATCGGTGGGCTGCGGATGCTTGAAAGGACTCAATGAAAGTAATGTTGGAAGCGTATGTTGCTAATTCCGCTGCCTGCAATAGATGCGGTTGATCCTGGCTCGTATCTTTCAGAAAATGACGGTCGAATAACTTTTTTATGAGAGATGTGACCATCCTTTTTTTCTCTGCATCTAATCCCTCCGTTATCTCTTCAAGCGTAGCGGTTCCATCGAGCTTGGGAACAAGGTGCTCGAACAAACGATCTAAGTTCCTCCCTTTGAGCATGAGATTATTGTGGTTGTTGTGGAGATAGATGCTATCATCTAGCAGAACGTAACAAGTATCCGCATTGAGTGTGGGTTGCATATTTTGTGTCAACACAGGTTCCCCATTCTTCTTGATGAAAAAAGCATACGTGAAGGACGGAAAAGCTTAGCGCATGTCAAATTTGAGGAATTATTGCCTACTTGCTATGCTACCACGTCTCAAGGACGGAGATCAACAAGGAAGCTATGTGTCCCAAATCTGATAGTGATTGCGAAATCCAAAGTGCTACTCATATCGCCATACATCATACATCGGCCTATGGCAGCAGTTTATAAAGAGTTGTATAGAAAATGTTCTGAAGCATAAATTGGCTCTGACACAACTTTGACACTGCTGGTAAACTTGCCGACTCGATTTCATTTGAGCGTGTCTCCATTGCAAGCACGTGCTCAAACCATGTTCGCTCAAGGGGTTTACCAGCAGTGTCAACTTTGCTACTCCCTCCCTTCAAAGTTGCCCCGCCGAAGTTGGGCGGCTATCCTTTTACAAGCCAGGAAGTTACAAGCTCACCGTAAGCGTAATTTGATCAGTACATGTGATATTTCTGATACGCTTACTACTTATCTTGCTAATTGTTACGCAGCCATAATTGTGTGGATATAGTTTTGTGTACCTGCTGGCATTTCTGAGAGCCATTGTGTCCCACCACGCTGTTCCGCGTTGATGACGGTGCCTTCTCCAGTATTGTAGGCTGCGAGTGCCTTGCTATAATCCCCACCAAATTCATGGGAGAGCCGTGCCATGAGCTGTGCTGCGCCATTTAACGACGCTTGCGGATTGTAAGGGTTGACTCCAATACTCGCTGCGGTCCCTGGCATGAATTGTGCGATGCCTATAGCTCCTGCACCAGATTGGGCATTGGGATTGAAGTTGCTTTCAAGCTGGATCTGCCGTGTGAAGTAGGTTGGATTAATGCCAGCGTTTTCTGCCGCCTGCACTGCCATGTTTTGATAGTAGCCGGAGCTCTGTGTTACCACAATAGGAGCATTGGCCACTGGCTGTTGTGGTACGGTTGTTACTTGCACAACTTGCGCGGGTTGTGTCGGCTGTACTGTCTGTGTCGGCCTGGCTGGCTGCTGGCTAGCTACCTGTTTGCTTTTCTTTTTTTTGTGTGCCGCAATCGTATAGAGTTTATGCGTATGGGCAGTATGGACAGCAGGTGCGCTAGGCGAACTCTGGCTACGAGCAGTATGCTGTGCCTGCGTGTGATCGCTCACAGGCGTTATAAAATGCGCATCGCTTTGATTTTGTACGGCTCCCAGGGTCGCTGCGAGCAACACACTGCATGTTGCACCCACGGCAAGTCCTTTATAGATGCGTGGTAGGCGACGCGTGGGTGGTTGTTTGATCTTCTCTAGTGGGTCTCGACTCTCCTCACCTGCAAAGAGAGGAGTCTCCAATCGAGAAAGGTCGATGCTAGTCTCGGTCTGTGGACCGCCGAGGGCTGTTATAGGTGCGGTTGTATGGGTGGTATCGTGTTCACTGTCTGTTGTTGACTGTGTGGTCGCTGCAAACGTGCTGCCGTTATCGCTTGCTTGCGTCTGGTTGTTATCTGTCATCCCTGATCCCACTTTATCCTCCGTATGTGCTACTGTGTTCTCACTGTTATTGGTCTTGCGAATACCAGTTGTCAAAAATCCTCCTCACAAAAACGTTGCTCTGCATATACTTGAGGTAATATGTTATGGCACACGTTCTTGTTTTTCTCAGCTCTATGGGAGCTAACAAGTATGCATTGAAGCATAAGAATAATCAATACATGCAAATATAATTTTTGCATCAGGTGTAAGTATAGCATATGTCATCTTGCTTCAGCACAATGGTGCGGCAAAGATAGCCAAAACGTCATAGTATGCGACAAGTAGAGCTATGTTGAAACAGCGAGGGATCGCAGGAACCAGGTTGCAGTGGTACGTTTAGAGCACTGCATGGCGTTGTGCATGGCATTGTTTTATGCTTTGTTTTGTATTTTGAAAATTGTTTAAAGAGGGCTTGACCTTGACGTAACGTCAGGCCCTATACTGCTGTTGAGACGTTGAAAGGAGGCTTCCTGGTGGCATTGCGCTACTACTATACAGGCCAATTTGCGGCGCTAGCAGCGGTGAGCGAGCGTACATTGCGTTACTATGACCGTGTCCATTTGCTCTCGCCTTCGCACTATACCGAGGCAGGCTATCGTCTGTACTCGGAGCAAGATCTTGCGCGCCTGCAATATATTCTGGCCCTGAAGTTTCTTGGTTTTTCGCTTGATGCTATTCGTGAGTGTTTGCAGACCGGACCGCAGCGACTGCCTGAGATGCTAGCTCTGCAGAAGGCGATGCTGAACGATAAGCGAGCACAGATGGATCTTGTTATTAAGACTATCGAGCGTGCCGAGCAACATGTATTAGATGGTGAAGAGAGTCACGATTGGGAGCCGTTAGTACAGGTTATAAGGGTGATGCAAATGGAACAACAGAACGACTGGCAAAACAAATACTTTTCGCCGGAGCAGCGTGCAAAGATGGAAGAAATCAGTCAGTCTGCGTATTCAGAAGAGGCACGGCAAAAGCTAGCTGCTCGTGGTCCCTGGACTGAGGCAGATCAGCAACGTGCTGATGAGCAGTGGGGCTGGGTGTTCAGTGAGCAGCGGCGTCTGATCGCTGCTGGCGCTGATCCTGCAAGCACTGAGGCTCAGCATTGGGTTTCCGTGCGGCGTGACCTGTTGCAGCAGTTTACGGGTGGCGATCCTGCTCTCGCTGCTGGTCTGGGTAATTGGATGAAAACCTTTAGCGAGTTGCCTGAGAGCGAGCGACCACAACCGAAGCTTGGCCCTGGGATACCTCTCATGAGCGATGAGGAACGCATCTTTAGCAAACGAGCAGAGGAGATCTATACGCAACAGCATGGCGAATACTAATCTGGAGTAGCAACTTTAAGATTAGTTCAGATTGTTAAGATTGTTCAGGTTGTACTGATAGCACAACCTGAACAATTTTATTGTGCTGATCTTGAACACTAGCGGTTGCCTGGTACTACGTTGGGCCTGCTTCACACTGGTTATTGTTGAGCGCAAGTGTTGTGATATGATTGGATAGCGTGAAGCATACAATCATGTTAGAGGAAGGAAGTTCTTCATATGGAGAACGAGAAGCAACGCTGGCAGCTTTTAAAGAGTCGTAAGCAGGGTGATTATCGAGTTTTTCAATTAAATATACATACAATGCGCTCGACCCGCAGTGGCGTTGAGGGTGATTATGTTGCCCTCGACTGTCCGAGCGCCTGTAACGTAATAGCAGTGACGGAAGATCAGCAAGTGGTCATGGTGCGTCAATACCGTTTTGGATTGGGTCAAGATACGTTGGAGTTTCCGGCAGGCATGCTCGATCCTCAGGAAGAGCCTTTGCGTGCGGCACAACGGGAGTTGTTAGAGGAGACTGGCTTCGGAGGTGGTGAGTGGGTCTATCTCGGCTATCAGGTAATTAATGCAGCTATTCAGAATAATGTGATTCATAGCTTCTATGCTGGCGATGTGCGGCTGGTGGATGCGCAAAAGCTCGATCATGACGAGGATATCGATGTTATGTTATATCCTTTTGAGGAGCTCCGTGCGCTGATCGCGAATGGACAGATCGACCAGGCCATCATGCTCAGCACTATTTTTCGCTATGAAATGTGGCGTAACTCGCTATCGTAATAAGTCTGTATATAGATAGAAGTTGACTTGTGATGCGATAGTAGCGTGGATATGCTAGTGAACGTGATAGGGAGTGAGGGATAGATGCAAAAGTTACCGCTGCTTTTTGTGGGTATTGTGCTCGTGGTCTGTGCTGCTCTGTTACAGCAACGGCGTTCAGGTGTCCAGAGTCGTGTATTCAGGACGCGAGGAACGATTATCGATAAAGAGCGCATAGCCATGAATGATGGGACGCCAGCTGATCCTGCTATAATGAGGGAGGGTGCAGCAATACTAACAGTGCGCTACACGCCTGGCACTGGCGAACCATTGACGTTTCAGACAAGGCTTAAGGCGGAGCTGATACAACAATACGAGATTGGTAGCGAAGTTATCGTGCTTTATGATGCGCAAAATCCATCACATGCCAAGCTTGCCCCTGTTGTAAATCAGCGTACCTCAACCATTGCGACAACCATCTGTTTGCTGGTTGGTGCCTGCTTCTTGTTGTATGGTCTACTCTCGTTAATGAATCATTGAATGACTTTGAATGACTTTGATTGAATGATTGTGTAGGAGGTAAAGCAATGTCAGCCGAACCTATCGAGCTTATCGGGCAGACAATCTCCATCCCTGGTGAGCCTACTCAAACTCAACTTAGTGCCTATCTTGCGTATCCTGAGGGCGAGGGACCTTTCCCGGCGGTTGTCGTTATTCATGAGATATTTGGTTTAAACGACAATATCAGGGATATTGCCCGCCGTTTTGCGCGTCAGGGCTATGCCGCACTTGCGGTTGACCTCTTTGCTGGTCGTAACAGAGCTCTGTGTATGCTGCGTTTTATGGGACAGATAGAATTGAATCCAATGGGTAATGGTAGTATACAGGATCTGCAGCGGTCATTAACCTTTCTGGCTGAGCAGCCAAAAGTAGATGCAGAGCGCGTTGGAGCTATCGGTTTCTGTATGGGGGGGAGCTTCGCCATTGCCTGGGCCTGTAACGATAACCGTTTAAAGGCGATTGCACCATTCTATGCTATGAATCCTCGTCCAATAGAAGCGGTTGCACGTCTCTGTCCGGTTGTTGGATCGTATCCTGAAAAAGATTTTACGGCGAAAGCAGGTAGGCAGTTAGACGTTGAGCTTGAACGTTACGAGATACCACATGATATAAAAGTCTATCCTGATGCCAGGCAATTCTTCTTCAACGATCAGGGGAGCAGTTACAACGCCGAGGCCGCGCAGGATGCCTGGCAACGTGTGCTTACGTTCTTTGAGGAACATGTAAAGACGGCGGGGAGTAGTATGTCAGTGACAGAAGAATAACACTAGCATAGCCAGCAAGAGGTCAGTGGTTGCCGCATTGGCTATTGCTGACTTACGTGCGGGTGTGGATAACGAGCAACATGCCTTCTTGCAGGGTGATGCTGGCCTGTGCGGCTGTCAGAACATTGCTGATGCCGCGCGGCTTCCCAAAGTAAAGTGTGGCGTGATCCAGCGCATAGTAAAGATGTGTTGTGGTAATGCCGTGCGCATGACTCTGTAAAGGGAAGAGAGAGAGAAGGTCTCCCGCTTGTCCATCTATCTGAGTGCTGCCAGGACCGCAGAGGAGCCAGCTTGTGGTCGTTCCATCAAGAATGCGGATAGGGAGTTGTGGATAGCCGGTTAGCAAGAAAATATTGGCGAGACTATGGTCAAAACGTGCACCGCCAAAGGCCCCCAGGATTGTGATATCCGTGGCACCCTGCTCCAGGGCGACTTGAATTGCCAGTTCTGTATCTGTCTCGTCTTTCTCGACGTGAGCCTGGATGATGCGTACCTGCTGGCGTTGGAGTTGTGCTACGAGGGCGGGTTCCAGAGAATCAAGATCGCCGACGAGAATATCGGGGATGCGATCATATGCGAGGGCGATATGTGCGCCGCTATCGGCGGCAATAATGAGGTCTGCATGCTCGATTGCATGGCGAATGAGCGCGTCTGGTTGCATCGTCCCACCAGCGCAGATGACGATATGTAAGGTCATACCAGGTCCTTCTGTCTACAACGTTTTGCTCAATTATAGCAGATGGATGACCTGCTTGCTTTTCTTATATTCTGGTATAGACAAAATCTGTAGCATTGTAGAGCTGCTCAATTTTTTTTCCGTTGAGTGGATCGGTATAGAGCACTGACCAGAAGTCTTCATCCATTTTAATGCCCTGGATTCTTACTTCCTGATCTGTAATGACAATTGCTTCACCGCGTTGAAGCTCTTTAATACTTTTCCAGGCATACCCTGTTTGTGTATCAACAAACAATGTTTGTTGTTGAGCGTTTCCGCCTTTAGCCATACTCTTCCCCTCTGTTCACAAAAGTCATTTGAACTTGCTCAAACGTTGCTTTGCCCTTTATTATACCCCGTAATTGTATAGGACGTCTTCTTTTTGGCAAAAGAGCGCCCTATTGCAAAATCACTAGACCTTTTCGGTTTTGTCATGTATACTAGCAAATGGCTTGATGCGGCGGGAGCAGAAAGACTCTGACGATCCGCTTTGAGGATACTGCACTATGTATGTCTGAAAGGTAACAGCTATCCTGTCCTGTCCTGTCCTATCCTATCCTATCCTATCCTATCCTATCTGCTGTTCAGTCAACAATCTGCACTGTTGTTCCTATGTTGGTCCAGTTATAGAGCCAGGACATGGTGCTGAGGGGGACATTGACACAACCATGCGAGCCCGTCTCGTAGCCGTAGCCGGGTACATAGTGTTGCCCGTCTGCGCCCGGACCGTATTCATAGCGCCAGGTCGAATCGTGAATAAAGTAGCCGCCACTGGCAAACTCCATTGCGTAGTTGATATGGGTCGGGGGGAAGTAGTTTGGGGAGCCAACCGGCCATCTGGAATAGAAGGTGGTAGGACTCTGCTTATTAAAGACCTGGAAGGTGCCTACTGGCGTCTCTAGCCCTGGTCGTCCGGTGGCGATAGCCGTAGACATGACCTGCTGACCATCCTGGTAGACATACATCCATTGATTGGAGATGCTGATGACGATCTCCTGACCTCCTCCAATGGTGACACCTGCCGGTAGCGCGGATGATGTTGTCGTGGTGGATAGAGTTGGCGGCGTTGAGGTAATAAGCGCACCATAAATGTAGCGGGAAGCGCTGTTCGCATCTGTTACACGGTACCAGGTTGTGCCATTGCCAAAGGTAGTACCAGTGGTGCTCCCATACACGGTTACACTACTGCCTGGAGCCAGTGTAGCAACTGGTTGACCGTCGATAGAGGGGAGAGTGCGCACGTAGGCCTGACCGCTTGTATAAGCAGTGTAGGGCAGTCCCCAGGAGACATTTACCATCGCTTCAGCTTCTCTCTCGACAATAGCAGGTAGCAAGAGAGGTGGTTGCTGAACAGAAGACACGCCTGTCTGAAACGCGGGTATGCTTGAGCGTAGATGTTTTGCACGCTGATTAGTAGTGCCTACGGTGTAATATGTAGACATTACTCTGGCGGCTTTTGTCGATGATATCGCGGTGCTTTGCTGTTGCCCTTGTAGAAGGGATGTATGGAGTATAATGGTAGCGGCAATTGCCAGCAGTAAGAGCATACAGCCGCTGATCAACGCTAGTTTTTTCATTCGTGCTGTCATAGCTTGCCCCTTTATTACTCGTTCTCTGCCTATTCTTATCGACTCGCATGTACAGAAAATAGAGTGGTTGAGTTTTCGGGCAGCCTCTCATGCTACACTGTTTAAAGTGAACGATGTAGTAAAAAGCATTGTTTTTCTTATACAGGAACGATAGAATACTATTCGTGGCATACGCTTTGCTAGAAAAATGATGACGGGGAGGGAACGTTTACTATGAGCATTCTCACTACCTCACTATTTATGCAACCGACGGTCGGCGTTGGTTTCCACAATATTGGCGTTGGTGTCCTGCGTGCCTCGCATGTGGATATGATTAAAAAACTAGAGGCTCACTATGGAGAGCGCTGTGGACACCTGCCTCTCGATGCCGAACATCTTTATGTACTGATTGCGCTACATACACCGACAATTGATGCACAGATTAGCTATTTAAGCACACTCATAGGGAAGCCGATGCATGCCGTTACTGAAACCGAGCTACAGCAGGCATTGTCGCGTTATGGAACGGATTCCGCGTTGATTGTGCCCTATATAAATGTTCCCCAGTCCGCTGAATGGATACAGAGTACCTTTAAAAGTACCACCTGGGGCCTTGCTCCATCGATGGTTGATATCCTTAAAAACAAAGCTAGCTTTTATACGTTTTTGGATGCGTTCGAACTGGATGGTTGGCGTGCTCCTGACTATCGCATTGCACAGTTCGCTGATCTACAGCAGGTTGCGCAGGCTTTCTTAGGTGAGATTGAGGAGCTATTGAGCACGGCTGCTCTGCCTGAGTATCCCCTCGGGATAATGATGCGTGCGGCGGAGTCGGATGGCAATTATGGTTCCTGCTTGCTCTATCAAGAGCATGGTCGTATTCATCTGATTCCAAATGGTGACGCTTTGTTGCTTACAACATACACGACCTGGCAAGAGGCACTCGTAGATGCGCAACAGGTTCTTGCCTCGACGATGGAACTGGCAAAAGAATCGCGTATTGTGTTGAGCCGCTATCTTGATCTCGCGGAGTCGCCTGGCCTCTCATTGGTGCTTATGCATGGAGAGGTTGCGTCGTTGCGCTGGAACGGTCAGTTGCAGGAAAAGGGGAGTAAGGCTTGTGTCGGGACCAGTACATATCAAGCATCTACGCAGGCTCTGGCCCAATTGCGTGAAGAGTATGAGCCACGTACTGTGGAGCTATTTACTGACCTGCTGCGTCACATTGCGTGCCATTGTGGTGTCGATTTTTCTACACTGAGAGGGCTTGCCAATATCGATATCATGCTGCCTGGTCCCCTGGAGATCGAGCTTCAGCGCAAGCGCGGTATGCAAACCTGTGGCTATATTGCAGAGTGTAATCCTCGTTGGACCAACTATACCGATGCCATTATGGCTGTGATCGGAGCCAATCGGCAGCAGCCGACAGTGGGACAGATGCTGTCAACCATCGAGCATGGTATTCTCTCCGTCGATAAGTATGAGATTCCTGTCCATATCAATGCACAACAACTGCGTGCACGTATTGCCGATGTCGATCAACAGTTGAAGCGTGATGGGACCAGGATCATTTGTCGGATGGCAACCCATCCGTTTGGCGTCATCTTTGCGGGTGATGTGACGCGAGCACGGCAAGAACTCACACGTATTATAGCTGCAATGTAATCACTCTTCTTATAGATCTGGCAGCAGGTTAGCGGGAGCAGACAGAAGCAGACAGACGCTAAAGGGTGAAAGCCCTTTAGCGTGTTTTGATAGCTGCTTGCGCCAGGGCTTGCATCTCGCTCAGGGTCAGCGTAGCCAATGTACGTTTGACTTCAGGTATACGTGCTGGCGCGACCGAAAGTTCGCGTACACCAAGTCCGACCAGGATGGGGATTGCTTGCTCATTGCTTGCGAGTTGGCCGCAGACCGCAACCGGTATCTCTGCCTTGCAGGTAAGTGCTATGAGACGTAGGAGTGCGGTACCGAGTGGTTGTGCACGTTTCTGTACCTGTGCGTTTGTACGATCAACCGCATACGTATACTGGGTCAGGTCATTTGTGCCGATCGATGCAAAGTCGATAAGGCCTACATATTGATCGATAGCGAGTGCTGCGGCTGGTGTCTCAACCATGATCCCTATGGGCACTCTGCGGGCGGTGTGGCCTTCGCTCAGAAGATCCTCTAGCGCTGAGTCGATCAGGACCCGTGCCTCTGCGACTTCGTCGGGATCGGCGATCATGGGTAGCATGATGCGTAGATCGTAGTCAGCGGCGGCCCGTAAGATAGCGCGTATCTGGGGGAGGAAGACCTCTTGCGGTCGATCCAGTCCTAAGCGGATACCACGCCAGCCGAGGAATGGATTGTCTTCAGAGGGAATATTCAAGCCAGGAACAGGTTTATCACCGCCAATATCAAAGGTGCGAATAATCAATGGACGTTGCAGGGTCGCGGCAACTTCCCGATAGATAGCATATTGCGCCTCTTCGGTGGGGAGACCACGCGTCGCGAGCAGTTCAGTGCGGAAGAGGCCAACGCCTTCGGCTCCCATCGTGACAGCTTTTTGCGCTTCAGCCTGTGATGCGATATTGGCAAAGACCTCAATATGTACGCCGTCCGCTGTCAGACCGCGCTGTTCACGGTAGAGCTCCTGCTCCTGGCGTGCCTGTTGAGCTTGTTTGATCGATGACTCCGCCTCTGCAAGTGCCTGCTCATCTGGTGCTACGATTACCGTACCTGTGTTACCATCGACGATCACAACGGACCCCTCTGTGATGGCGCGTAAGGCTTCTGGCGTGCCAACGACGGCGGGTATACCCAGTCCCTGTGCGACGATGGCAAGGTGTCCTGTTGCTGATCCGTGCTCGGTGACGATTGCCTGTAGCAGATTGATGTCCAGTCCGACTGTCTCGGCTGGTGAGAGATCCTGAGCGACTAAGACGGTTGGCTGTGTCAGGTGGATCTCGAACGAGCTACCGCGTAGTTGGGCAACGATACGCCGTCCAGCCTCGCGTACATCTTCAGCGCGTGCTGCCAGATAAGGATCATCGATCTGCGCCAGTTGGACTGCATATTCTTCGGCGATAGTGGTAATGGCAGCCTCAGCTGTGAGCCCTGCAGCGATCTGCGCCTCCGCGCCCTCTTTTAGTTCTGGATCATCGAGCATTTCACGTTGAGCGGCAAGAATCTCTGCTGTCTGTTTATTGGCAGCATGCTGTAGCGTATCCATCTGAACGATAGCGTGTTCGATAGCCGTGGTTAAGCGGCTCTGCTCAGATTCTGAGTCTCCAGTATGTTTTGCCGTCAGATCGATAGCGGTAGCAGGTCGAATAATAGTGGCGGGTCCGAATGCAAGGCCAGGAGCGGCGGCGATGCCTGATAGCTTCTTCATCCCAGGTCCTTTTCGAGTAGCTCTGTGAGGCAGGTTGCGGCGGTCTCAGCATCAGCACCAGTGAGTTGTAACGTAACCTGGTCCCCTTGCAAGGCACCAAGCGAGAGTACAGAGAGGATAGACTTTCCGTTCGCCGTCTTGTCCTGCTTTGTGAGCGTAATTTTGCTCTGAAATCCCTTCGCATTCTGGACAAAGACGGCTGCTGGGCGAGCATGTAAGCCCGATGCACTGCCGATAGTCACAATGCGTTCGATTGTGTTTTCCATAACAAGCTATCCTTATAGGCATACAATAACCGCACGCTGCACGTTCCAGCCTGTAATGGCAGTAGTGTGTGCAACGTGCGGTATTGTTACATTGATGCGTGTCGATTATGCAGAGAGAAACTGTTTTGTGATCGGCCTCTCTCTGCTGCTAAGCATTCAGAAGGGTACTACACCTCGATGACAAAGAGCACATCCTGGCCTGCACGTACCGTTCCGCTGGCTTTACGTGTAATCGTACCAGCGCCACTGGAGACGACCGGGCTGATTACCGATCTACCCAGGGCCTCAACCTTTGCACGGTCAAATTCGACGACGGGAGTTCCCGGTTCGACATGCTGTCCTTCGGTCGCGATATTCTTAAAGCCCTGTCCTTGAAGCTCGATAGTATCGAGACCCAGGTGGACGATCAGCTCAACATCGTGCGCTGCGGCGATACCAAAGGCATGGCCGCCAGGAAACAGCTTGACCAGCTCACCGCTGATTGGAGCGACTGCAACCTTGCCACTGGGATCGATTGCAACTCCATCACCGGCCATCTTTTGTGCAAATACTTCGTCGGGCACCTCTTCCAGAGGAACCACGGTACCGTCGATCGGTGCAAGAACGTGTATCTCTGCCATGATATGTATTACCTTCTATACTCTATACTATTACTTTATTTCGTTTCCACCACATTACCGGTCTTGATAATGCGATTGATACGAGCTGCAAGGCGATCAGACTGGGTGCCCATCACCACCTGGACAATATTGCCCCTTTTGATGACACCACTAGCACCCAGGGCCTTCAGGCGAGCCTCATCCATCTTTTCGGGATCGTTGAGGAACAGGCGCAGGCGGGTAATACAACCCTCAAGGCTCTCAATATTTTCTTTCCGACCCAGTGCATCGTAGAGTTGTTCGGCCAGGAGATCATCGCGATCCTTCTTTGCCCCATCATCTGCAACTGCCTCAGCATCGGAGACTCCAGCAGTGGCAGCATTTTTATTTTTACTGACTTTAGGACCACGCTGGCTCTCTGGCAGAATCCAGTCGGCAGCCAGTCCAGTTGAAGCCTCACCACGTCCAGGTGTAGCCAGATCAAAGCGGACAATGAAGAAGCTAAACACGAAGTAGTAGATGACCGCATAGACCAGGCCGACAACGATGAGCAGCCAGGCATTCTGCGTATTCGACTTTGTAAAGTTCAAGACCAGGTCGAAGAAACCTGCTGAGAATGAGAAACCCATATGGATATTCAGCGCGTAGCAGACAGCCAGCGCTGTGCCAGTCAAAACTGCGTGAACAACGAAGAGCAAAGGAGCGACGAAGATGAATGCAAATTCGATTGGCTCAGTAACACCGGTCAGGAAAGAGGCGAAGGCAGCAGCAAGCAGAATACCGGCCGCAACTTTCGGGAACTTCGCATGGCGGATCATTGCTAAACAGGCGGCAGGCAGACCAAACATCATGATAGGGAAGAAACCTGCTGTATATTGGCCTGAGTTCGGATCGCCAGCAAAGTAGCGGTTGATATCACCTGTGTGACCATGGTATGTACCTAACTGGAACCAGATGTAAGTGTTGAGCACATGATGTAAGCCCAGGGGGATCAGCAAGCGGTTCAAGAAGCCGTAGAGGCCAGCGCCAACGGGACCAAGCGCTACAATGGCATTACCAAAGGCATTGATACCAATATCTGCAATTGGCCAGATGAGGCCAAAGATCAGGCCCAGAATGAGCGTGGCGAGTGCGGTAATGATTGGAACAAAACGCTTGCCACCGAAGAATGCCAGATAGTCTGGCAGCCGTATATCGTGGAAGCGTTTATAGAGAAATGCTGTCACCAGGGCAACCAGAATACCTTCGAGTACGCCCATCGTAATATCAGTGGCGGCGATAGTCTTGAGTACCGGAAAAGCTGGTGTTAAGAAGCTTTTCGACCAGGGGACAATTGAAGCAAAAACTCCATCAAAGACGACGAAGCCAACGAACGCGGATAAAGCGGATGAGCCTTCCATTCCACACAGGCTGATGGTGATACCGATTGCGAAGAGCAGTGGAAGTGCAGCGAACACACCGTTGCCTGCGGCGGCCATCCAGGGCCAGTTAAGCAGGTCCGGCTGACCCAGTCGTAACAGTAAACCTGCTGCTGGCAGAACAGCGATCGGCAGCATAAGTGCACGTCCGATTGTCTGCAATGACGCAAGGGCGCGCGTTCCAAAGCCAGGCCGTTTAGAAGGGAGTGTTGCTTGCGATGATACCTCGATTGAACTCATCGAATGTCTCCTCTTTTTTCCAAAATAACGTCAGTGTTACTGGCTTACAACACCAGAGGTGTTTGAGCCGAGATAATGCCAAAAGAATAGTAAAAAGAAAAACGCGTCAACCTGTTCTCTTGTACTCCTTTCTCATGATCCGCTAACCCTACTGGAAATATGTAACTATGCAAATAATAGTATGCTCTTCCGGGGTAGTTGTCAAGATGTATATACCACTAAAATGATCAATATAGAGACAAGCTCCACAAATTGGTTTCCCTGTCGTAGCAACTGTGGTATTGCAGAAGGGTTTAATGTTAATTACGTCGTGTATGACAGATTTATCACCAGGTGTCTGATATCTGAATAGCTGAGTAGCTGAGTAGCCGCTCTGATTGCTCATGTTGAGCTTTTCAGAAGTTGTGATTTGTGATTTGAGCTGCTATAGACTACAATGAATAGCAGGATATGCTCTCGCGTATGTTATTTCACTATTTCTTCTCATCGAAGAGAGAAAGCAACAGGTGCTTGCTATGGAAGAAAAGGTCTACCGTGCTGAAATACGTGCTGCTTGATCGGGTCTGGATTGGCCACGATAAGCGTATCAATTAGCGCAGCTTCTCACGATGGCTGGTAGGTAGATGGAAGCAGGACCTGAGGCTTTCATCTACTTTCTGTTGTGGTAAAGAGTATTTGTCTTACTATCGTACTCGATAGTAAATAAGGTAGCGCTCTTTTGCTTTTCGTACTACGCTTTATAAAGCACGATATTTTTTCTTTGCGCGATAGATGCTGCAAAGGCTATTGAGAAAGGTATTCCAGGTGCGAAGACTGTATGTCTCTCGAGTATTTTGTGTTGTGCTTGCCTGCCTGCTTGCGGCTTGTAGCCGTGCGGGTGCTACACCGGTGGTGCATATGGGCGACACAAACTTTACGCAGGATAGCATCACGATTCAGAAGGGGCAAACGATTCAGTTAGTGGATGACTCTGCTCAATTTCATACGATCTCGAATGGTTCATGGGTAGATGGTGACCAGAATGCGAAAATAGATGCTGGCGCACCGGTTGCGAACGAGTTACAGATTAATGGCAACACACAGGCAGAGTTAGGACCCTTCAATAAAGTTGGGACCTTTCATTATTTTTGTTCTGTGCATAGTGGCATGAATTTGACGGTTATGGTTACTCCATAGCGCTATGTCGCTTTGAACGGTTTTAAAAACTTCTTACGGGAAAAATACGCGGAACTTGAGGGCTCCCCAGATGCGCCAGAAGATAGCTAGAGGTGGTATAAGTGCTGATGTGGCCAGCATCTCGCTGATATGGGCGGGTGTATGTTTTGTCTTGCGTAGTCGTTGTGCGCAGAAAAGTAATGTCATGATCAGCCAGACAGCGAAGGCAATGATAGTGAGCAGCCAGGCATGGCAGAGGATGGCTATCAGCGTGACGAGCAGTACGCCTACGGTGCTGTAATAGCGCCAGGGGGACGAGCGTTGAATATGCTGGCGGTAAAGGATAGGATGCTTCTTATAGAGGAGCGCATTATACATGCTTTTGCGCTGCTGTGTCAGGCTCACGCCCCAGCGGGCAGGTCGTACAGGGTGCATAACGGCGGCGTCGTAGAGAAAGATACATTTCTCATGCTGCTCAAGCAAGGTGAAATAGAGATCGCTATCCTCACGCCATGCGATCCGGAAACGTTCGTCGAAGCCACCTACTGCTGCGAGGACGGTTCGACGATAGAAACTGTTGGCAGTAGAGAACTCACTCTTCGTGATCTGTGCCGCAGTATATTCATAGTCGGTTGGTCGCGCTGGTAGTGGTGTGACGATACGACCTGAGATGGCGGCGATATCATCTTGAAAGGTCGCGATGCCGGTACGTAGCCAGCGCTGTTCGGGTATGCAGTCGTCGTCGGTGAAGGCGATGATAGCGCTGTTTGCGGCACGCCAGCCGATATTGCGTGCCGCTGCTGGACCGTGGCCAGGATGCTGGGCACCCAGACCTTCGATATAACGAATAGTGTAGCCGCTGTGCCCTGCGCTCTCCGCCTGTTGTTGGACCTCTGCGACGCGTTGCCGGGTCTCTTCGTCGCAACCATCATCTACAACCAATATCTCAAACTCGTCAGGCGGAAACTCCTGGGTGAGGAGAGCCTTGAGACAACGTTCGATATAGTCTGGACGCCGATAGGTTGGGATGACGACTGACACTCGTGGCTTCATCTTTGCTTGCTCCCATCTGCTATTTCACGCTTGTCTCTGGCTTTGTTAATAGAAAACGAGATATTTATGAGTACTGGTATGTTGTTGCTAGTCTGGAACACCTGATCACATCATAGTATAACGCATGCTGCGTACGATTGATAGTTTGTATTCGTGTTGTTCTGTTTGTACGGGCATGAGAATAAGGTCCTTACTTGCTCACCCGGTTTTGAGCATGTAATAAGATAAAAAGTATTATTATCATTATTTATCTGGTACAATAGGTTTATCTTGATGTGCAGATGTACGATAATAGAATAATAGAGGTCATGTGTTATGGATGATGAAAATCACGATGGTTCTATCGTTACTATTGCTGGAATACCGATCTATTATGAAGTGGCGGGTGATGGACCTGTGCTCGTTTTGAGCCATGAGGGTATTGCTGATAGCCGTATGTATGATGAGCAGTTCGTGGCTTTTGCGCAAACGTATCGGGTTGTGCGCTACGACCTGCCAGGCTTTGGTCGTTCTGGTGCATCGAGTGCACCTTTTTGGTATCATGAAGTGCTGCATGGCTTGCTCAGCTATCTCGATGTCGATCGAGCCACGCTGCTGGGTATGTCGATGGGTGGTGGCATCTCGCTGGATTTTGCATTGTACTATCCTGAGATGACTGATGCCCTGGTGCTGATGGCTACTGGCATGCCTGGATATCCGTATTCAAAGGAGACTAGCGAGCTCTTTGCTCCACTTGCAGCGGCGTTTAAAGCCAGTGATGGTGAGCGTATTCTCAACCTGTCGGAGCAACTGTGGCTTGTGGGGTCGTGCCGCAGCGTTGACGATGTTGCTCCTGCTCTGCGCCAGCGTTTCCGTTTACTATATGGTGATGTTTTGCGTCGTTCACTCAACAATGAGCGTATGGGTGAAGAGGTGAAGCCACGAGCTTTTGAGCGCCTGGGTGAGATTACTGTCCCGGCGCTGGTGGTTATAGGGTCGGGTGATGTGCCCAGTGTGCAGGAACAAGCAATCGCACTCGCTCAAGGACTTCCTGGAGCCTATAAAGTTGAATTGCCTGATGCAGGTCACTTACTCAACTGGGATTATCCTGAGCAAGTGAACAAGCTTGTGCTAAATTTCTTGTATGAGCATTTCTCGAACATCTAAGATCTTATTCCGAACACCAACGCGACTGGCGTCGCTAGTGCCCGCACACGCAAGTTTTCGGATCAGTAGTAACTGAGAGTACCAGGAGGTATTTTGAAGGGGGATACCGTATGCCTCACTGGTACTACTACCTGTCTATTATGCACGATACCGCAAATAATCTATAAAAGCGATTGATGTCGATAAATCGTGTCAGCAGTATAATTCATTCTGCTTGTATAATCATCCAGACACGATTGAAGCGCTGCATTTGCAGATCAGTCTCTGTTATCCAGAAATAGAGCATACCCGGGTCTCCCCAGTGCATATGGAGTGCTGCATCTGAATCTATTTGGAGGAGGAGGTGCCAATCTGTTCCATTCCTGGTGACACGTTGACACTGAGAGCGCATATCATTCTGTAGAGTGTAGGGGTAACCAAGGAGCTGGTGGCGAGGTGCCTGCTTGTCTGTGTCATGGTAGAATTGCTCGAAGATTGCAGCATATGCTTTCTGCTGCTGATCATTCCAGGGAAGGTTCGGCAATTCACGTTGAGGATGTTGGGCGAGGGTAAGTTCGGGCCTGAATGTGAGCGTTGCCGAACGAAAGAATGCTTTGCCAGGTAAGCGTGAAGGTGAATTTGCGCGTGCAAGCCGCGTCGTGGGATGGTAGAGGACGCGCCAGCCTACGGTATCGCCTGAGTTTTCGCCGTAGGTTTGCTGCTCAGCGTCGTAGAAGAACCATAGCGTGCCTGGCACAGGGAGTTGATGGGTGAAAGCAAAGGGTTGTAGCTCGCTTAAGCGTATCTGCGCAATAAACGATTGTGGAATGCCTCTTAATGAGGGCCATTGTAGATCTGCTGGCAGGTCTGGAAGACCACCCAACTTTGATGCTCCAATGGCTATCTGCTCATCGGCTGTTAGTGTGGGACAGAGCCGCAGGGCTGGTTGCAGCAACGTCGTGCTATATGGAAGTAGGCATGTAAGTCCTGCTTGCTGGAATGCGACCTCTAGAGCGTCTTTATCCATCGTAAATATTCCTCCCTTTTGTATGCTTAAAGGTATTATACATGGCACTACTTGATATCGAGAAAAGAGTTCTCGCTTCACTAGATGAAGAAGGGTTGCTGCATACACTACGTGAACTGCTGCGTATTCCTAGCGTGACTGGAGATGAAGCGGTGGCGCAGCGATGGTTGGCTGGTCAGCTGCAAGAAGCTGGTCTGGCTGTGGATCTGTGGACAATCGATGTTGCAGGACTCCAGCAGCATGTGGCTTTTCCTGGTATGGAAGTTGAGCGTAGCCAGCGTGAGGCTGTTGGTCTTGTTGGTACATGGCAAGGTAGTGGAGGACCGGGTAAACGTCTGATTTTTAATGGGCATTGTGATGTAGTTCCGCCGGGGGAGCGCGCTTACTGGTCTTATGATCCGTGGGGAGCGGTACAGGATGGTGACTTTCTCTATGGGCGTGGTGCCTGTGATATGAAAGGCGGTCTGGTTGCTGCCTTGTATGCAATAAAAGCGCTGAAGGATTCCGGTGTGGCGCTGTCTGGTTCATTACAGCTGCAGAGCGTCATTGGAGAGGAAGATGGTGGTCTGGGTACTTTTGCTACGTTGTTACGTGGGCATACAGGCGATGCTGCGGTAATCTGTGAGCCGACGAATCTGATGTTGATGCCTGCTCAGGCTGGTGCTCTGACATTCATGGTACGCGTACCGGGAAAATCTGCGCATGCGTGTGTACGTTTAGAGGGCGTCAGTGCGATAGAAAAATATGTAAAGATACATCATGCGTTGATGCAATTAGAGACGCAGCGCAACAGTAATATTACACATCCGCTGTTTGGCAGATTGGCACTGCCTTATCCCCTGAGTATCGGACGTGTGCAGGCAGGCAATTGGTCTTCCTCTGTCCCAGAAGAGCTGATCTTTGAAGGATGTATCGGCGTCGCCATGGGGGAGAGTTGTCAGGCTGTGCGTGATCAATTTGTGCAGGCGCTTGATCGTCTGGCTATGGACGATCCCTGGCTTAAAGAGCATCCATTAGAGATTGTTTGGACCGGTGGTCAGTTTGAAAGTGGCGAGATCGCTATCGATCATCCGCTGGTGCAATGCTGTGAACAATGTGTACAAGATCTGACAGGCCAGGCTCCTGAATTTGCGGGATTACCAGCGGGTTCAGATCTACGCCTCCTCGTGAATGTTGGGAAGATACCGACCTTGCTCTTTGGCCCGGGTGATCTCAATAGAGCGCACATGCCTGACGAGCGCATAGCTATTCCTGACGTGCTACAAGCGGCTCGCACCTATACCCTGCTTGCGTTAAGATATCTACAGTGAGATATCTACAACGTGAATAAGAGTCTTATTTTTCTTGTAGTTACAGATATATTTGTTATATTGACAGATACGTAAATAATATGTTATGTTTGCTCCCAATGCAGTAAAAGCTAGCAGGCATTATTAGTAATGCCATGAGAGTTCATTCTAGCTAAACTGTACTTCTCCTTTTCAACTGCCAGTGGCGGCAGGACAAGAATGCCAGCGTCTACGCTGAGCGCTGTATACAGTAGCAATGGAACGAGAGACTGTATATAATAGGGGAACCGGCAATGAATTGGTTTTTACCAGGAAGCATGTCGTCACAGGAGATGACATCGATGAGTATAAATAAGGCTGTAGGGCTTCAGCAAGATATATCAACAGTGACAATGAATGTGCGTATGCGGCGCATTGGAGCAGCTGTAATAGATCTGCTGATTGTCTCATGCATACAAATCTGGCTTAGTAGTGTTTTTGGTGTAATGAATCCTACAAACGGATACCAGACTGACGGCGATGGTGTTCCTTCTTTCTTCTCCGGCATCGCTGCAATGCACCCTGCCTGGCTTTATGTCATAGTGCTTGGGTATTTTTTGATCCAGGAGTCTCTTTTTTCTACCACCGTAGGTAAGTTTTTCTTTGGTCTCTACGTCGTAACTATGCGTGGAAGGCGCTTGACGTGGCAGGCTGCACTTATGCGTAACATTTTACGTTTTGTCGACGCTTTTCCAATTTTCTACATGGTCGGTAGTATTTCAAGTATTTTTTCGCCAACCTTCCAACGTCTTGGAGATCGTGTTGCACATACTACCGTTGTTCCGATGGTGCTGGTACCACATGCGATCCATTCCAGAGCGGCTTTCATGCGGCGCTATATTCCGCTTACTATGATAGTGCTACTTGGCGTGGCTTTTTGTCTGTACTTTACCTATTATTATCGTCCTCCACTGGTCGTAAATGGCTGGGTGAATACCAACAATCTCCTTGTCGATGAGGCAAATAGTGTGGCGAGCGCAGCCAATCAAAGACCGGCTGCCGTTGCACCCTGTGGCTCTGTGCAGCGAGATGCCGACTCCGGCTCATATATTGTAGGACGTCACATCCAGCTTACCTCGTTAGGGGCCGGGCTCTGGAGCGATACTACCACTGTTGTGTATCCGGTGCAGTATGCTGATAAGGTCTCCTGCTCTGCAAAGATAACGCTCCACTGGCATGGTTTTCTGGATGGTGGCTGGCAAGTTGCCAGTATCCATTCAGGTGCTTAGCTTCGTGTTCCGGCAGCTCTCCTCTCTCTACGCGGCAGAGGAGAGCTGACAGAGCAGGATAGCGAGGATTGACTTCCCCTGTCGCTACAGTGATATGTATCGAAAAACAGTGTATAACAGTGTATAAAGGTATACTGTATAATAATACATGTTATTTTAAATGGGGAGGTTGTGTGATGACAGCGAAGCCAGAACGTTCGTCGATGAGCCTTGAAGACTATTTTCATTTGCAGGAGAGTGATCCTGTCAACCGGTATGAGTTTATAGATGGGCAGGTAACACAGGTACCTTGTGAGGCCCAGAATCATACCACCATTAGTGTGAATCTGGCGCGTATTTTGCAGAATGCATTGTCTGGCCGTCCTTGCCTGGTCTTCGATATGCATACGCGTATTCGATTGAACAGGTCATGCTACGTCTATGCAGATCTCGCCGTCAGTTGTCATTCACAGGATCGTGGATGGGTAACGACACTGCATGCTCCATGTCTGGTTGGCGAGATTATTTCGCCTGAGACTGCAACTCGTGATCGTAACGAAAAATTTATCGGATATCGCGATCATGCATCTATCCAGGAATACCTGCTTATAAGTGCAGACCATCCGCAGATTGAGGTGTTTCGCCGTGAGGGGAAGAATAGTTGGAGCTATATTATCTATCATGAGCGCGATACCGTCGATCTTTTACGCTTAATGGTGCATTTTCCAGTCTCAGATCTCTATAAAAATGTGTTTTTTCCTATACATAAGTGATAGCTGTCCTTCTATGGATAACTGAACGCGCTACGGACCGTTGGCGAGGTTATTAAAGAAGTGACGCAGGCATAGATTGTTACAGTAACAAAAATGTGTTATTTGAGTAACAATCTATGCTCCTGGCTGCCTTTTTGTATGCATTGTTACTGGTCGTTGATATGTACCAGGCTCTCAGTCCGGATGAGCCTTGAGATAAGCTTTGAGTGTTTGTGGATGGATATGGAGATAGTGATTGTTTTGTAGTTCGCTCAGCTTGCCTTTGCCTGATACCATGACGTAGTGATATTGCAAAGGGAGGTAGTCATTGAGTGGTGCACCGGCTGCTTTCTTGTGTTCAATGAGTGTCTTGAGATCATCGATGCTGCCCAGCGGTTGCTCTTTGATTGGCTTCCCTGTCACATCTCGATAGGTTTGTAAAAATTGTTTTGCAGTCAATATATCGCCGGCTACGCGAAAGATTTTGTTCTGGTAGGCTGGATCGCGTACGACTTCAGCGACATAGAGCGCTGTATCATCGGTCGTTGTAATATCGAATGGAGTGTTCCCGTCCCCATAGTAGCTGAATGTTGTTTTCTGCTCATCAAAGAGTGTGCCCCAGGGTGATAACTCGACTTCGGTAAAGGCTCCGTTGAAGACGAAGGTATACGAGACTGCGCTTTGCTGTAACATTGTGGCGAAGGCACGTCGCAGATCCGCGTTATAGTTATCGCCTTCATCCAAGCGAAAGGAGTCAAAGGAATAATCTGAAGGGATGAAGCGGCGTACTCCAGCCTGCTCAGCGGCGCGCAAGAGATCAAGTTGCCCGGTGACGATAACATCATGGTCTCCTTGAACCGTTGAGATAATAGCATCGACATCCTGACAGGCGGCATTCAGGCTCTCTGGTTCGCTGAGATCTCCCTGTATAAGCTGTGCGCCTGCCTTAATAAGATCTTTTAGCTTCTGTCTGGCCTTGTGGGTGTCACGTACCAGGAGTCGGAGGGTCACACCTGGCTTTGCCAGCAATGCATGTCCTACCTTCTTTCCCATCATTCCAGTTGCGCCAGCGATCAGGATGGTTGTTGGCTGAGCTTGCGTTGTCTGTGTACTCATTGAAGATCTGGCTCCTTACTAAGGATAGTCTTTAGTCTGGACACGCTTTGCCAGGGAAAAACGGTGATTTGCGTCCATGTGTGCTGGCTGATACTGTGTAATAATGTGTGCTGGTGCATAGTGTTGAGTATTGCTACAGTGTGCTATGGGATACTTTCTGCTCAACTGCTTGGACGCGCGTCTATTTCGTGGTTATTGACGCTGCACACTTGCTCATATGTAGTATTTCTGCTACTATCATTCCTAACACAAGAATAGGAGAGCGTGGCAGAGGAGTTCTATGTGGAGGCGTAGATGTGGTGTGTCAGCTCTCTGTCGTGAGGATGAAGTCGGCAATGTTAAATATCACGGAAGAACAATTGGTCACCCCTATTGCTCTAGATATAGCGTATCAGACGCTATTAGAGCGCTTGCCGGAACGCAGCATCGAGAAGGTTCGTTATCTACCGGGCGGAGGCAGTTTCTCTGTTTTTGCTCTCAATAACGAGATGGTGACGCGTTTCCCCAAGTTTTTGACCGGACATGAAGAGTTTCAGATCGTAGAGGAGCAATTTCAATTCGAGAAACTTGTCATGAATGCTATTTACTCTTTGCTAGCTCCCCATCAGGTTGCTCGCCCGACTTCTCTGTTATCAGGTCCTAGCCAGAGTTTCCCAGGACCTGTGCTTTGTTATGAGCTTTTCGACGGTACGCCAATCAGTCAACTCTCGCTCGACCATGCGCAGCAGCGGCATATGGCAGCTTTGTTGGGCGATTTCTTTTCTCGCTTACATAGTATCGATCGTGCGAGACTTGCTGCATTTGGTTTTTTCGATG
Organism: Ktedonobacteria bacterium brp13; assembly: GCA_015099395.1. Taxonomy (GTDB): domain Bacteria; phylum Chloroflexota; class Ktedonobacteria; order Ktedonobacterales; family Ktedonobacteraceae; genus Dictyobacter. The sequence continues at coordinate 1,178,701 of AP024096.1, forward strand.
TAGAGCCTGAGTATCTGAAGCAAGGTTGGTTTGATAGCTTTGAACGCAATCGTCAGACGACTTTTCAGCTTTTAAATGACGAGGAGCGTACCTGGTTTACCCATCTCTATGAAGATTTTCTCGCGGATGCCACAGCGATGCAGCCGCGTGTAGCGCTCTGTCATGGTGATTGTACTGTTGAAAACGTGATGCTTGCCACTGATCATTCGCATCTCCAGGTGATCGATTGGGATGATATGCAGTTTGATGATCCAGCTAGAGATTTTTGTGAGTGGTTAGGTGATTTCGGTGAAGGCTTTCTGCATTCGCTACTGGATCACTACACATTGCAAGTCGATCCCTTCTTTGTGCAACGTGCGAAGTTCTATTATTGCCGTATACCGTTGCTCTATTTTGCGATGGCGCAACAATATGAGTCTTCGCGTTTCCTCACTTATGCACGCGGAAAATATATGGAGAATCGTGAGAAGTGCCATCAGCAAGGGTGGTTTCGCTGGTCGTAAATATGCCATACTGGTTGGCCTGAAGCAGCGTGAATGTCTATGCTGGCACAGGCAATAAGAAGTAGAAGTAGAAGTATCTAAAATCTACCTTTCTTGTATGTGCCAGCGTATGCTGAGTAGTTAACGTACTTCTAAGGTTACAGCTGCTTCATCTGCAACGCGCTCAGTAACTTCACCAATGCGCCAGAATGGAGTGTCGGTGAGGTCATTGAGGTGTGTGAAGGTAGCAGGATCGACGGCCGCAAAGAGACCACCAGAGGTCTGTGGATCCCAGAGGATGGCCTGATCGATAGGATCTATGCCTTCTCGAATGTGTACATATGCCTCTAGAAATGACTTATTGCGCTGTGCTCCACCGGGTATGCAGCCTTGCTCGGCGTAGTAGCGTGCGTTCTGAAGAAGTGGGAATGCTGCAAGGTCGAAGCGCATAGTGGTCAGGCTTTGTAGAGCCATCTCACGAGCATGGCCCATAATACCAAACCCTGTTATATCGGTTGCAGCGTGGACGCCCGGACCTGCTGCGACTAATGCTTCACTGGCCTGGCGATTGAGCCGTGTCATCGATGTGATGGCTGCCTGGATATCTTTTTCAGCGACCAGATTGCGCTTCTGTGCGGTGGTGATCAGACCTGTTCCCAGTGGCTTGCTGAGAATAAGGATATCGCCTGGCTGCGCACCACCCTTGGTCAAAATATGCTCTGGGTGCACCAGTCCGGTGACAGCGAGTCCATATTTTGGCTCATGGTCGATAATTGTGTGCCCACCTGCAATCGCTCCGCCTGCCTGAGCAACAATCTCCGCACCTCCCCGCAATACATCGCGTAATATTGAAGATTCCAGGTCATCAGGCCAGGCGACTAGATTGATTGCCATCAGTACTTTTCCGCCCATCGCATAGACATCACTTAACGCATTGGCTGCGGCAATCGCGCCAAAGCTATAGGGATCGTCTACGACAGGTGGAAAGAAGTCTGCTGTGCTGATCACCGCCTGTTCTGCGTTTAAACGATAGACAGCTGCATCGTCGATGGCGTCAAGCCCGATAAGCAGATCTAGCGGGACTCCGACCTGCTTGAAGGGACTGACAATCTCTGTTAAGGTCTGCGCACCCATCTTTGCTGCGCATCCGGCGCTACTGGCGAGCGCCGTCAGACGAATTGGTTGTTGTATGCTCATATCGTACCAAACCTCTACATGAAATCAAGATAAATGACACTATTCTTTTGCTCTATTGTAGTCTTTTCCGCATAAGATATTGCAACTTGTGATGGCTCGACTGGCTTATTTCAGCGACGAAGGTATATAAAAATCAAGTGTCTTTGTTATTTTGTCTCTCTCCGTGGCTGGCGATACGTGATTTATATACAAAGAAGTGAACAAGTTCTACAGAAAGTTTTGCCCTATGTCTATTGAAGCAATTACACGACCAAAGACACTGCCACGAACAAAGGCTCAAGATGAAAGCTTATCGTTACGAGCCGATCGTTTTATTATAGCGACCAACCGCGGACCTGTTGAATATTTCATCAATCAGAGTGGCGAATTGAAGTTTCGCCGAGGTTCTGGCGGAGTTGTGACTGCATTAAGCGGTACGGTAAACCGCGTGAACTCAACATGGATCGCCCTGGCAATGACTGAGGGTGATAAGCGTGCATTAGAGGATGCTCATGATGGACTGCTGGAGTCACCTGTACGTGCCATGCACGTTCATTTGCATTATGTTAAAGCTCCAAGGATTATGTACAATAAGTACTACAATATGATGAGTAATCGTGTCCTCTGGTTTACACAACATTATTTACTTGAACATTCTGAGGATGCATTTACGTCTGAGAAGTTAGAAGATGCCTGGGATAATGGCTATACGCGTGTGAATGACCTTATTGCAGATGCTATCTGTGAAGAGGTCACGCGTGATACATCCAAGGCAATAGTGATGCTGCATGACTACCACCTCTACCTTGTGGCGGCAAGAGTACGTGAGCTCCATCCAGATTTGACGATCCAACAGTTTATTCATATCCCCTGGCCTGAGATCCGCTATTGGGCCTCATCGCTGCCCACTACTATCATGCGCTCGATCTTTGAAGGCTTGCTTGGTAACGATATTCTGGGTTTTCAGACACGGCATGATGCGAACAATTTTCTCGAAGGCGCACGCGCTTTGTTTGAAGGCGAGGGTGCACAGATCGATACAGAAGAGCGAGAGATTATCCTGAATGATCGCCGAACGCTTGTCCGTGATTATCCAATCTCGATCTCGGTAGAGGATGAACGTAAAGTTGTACGTAGTCGTCCAGCACAGCGGGCGCTAGAACAGATTAAGCCACTCTTACTGGACCATAATATTATGCGTGTCGATCGTATCGAGCCAACAAAAAATATTGTGCAAGGCTTTCAAGCCTATGACATCCTACTAGCGCACCATCCAGATCTGCATGGTAAGGTTACATTTCTGGCTTTCCTTGTACCCTCTCGTATGTCGCTATCGCTGTATCGTAGGTATCAAGAGGAAGTGATGAAGACGATAGAGGAGATTAACGAAAAGTATGGTACTAAGGAGTGGACGCCTATTCATTCATTTGTGCAAAACGATCGCGTCATAGCGCTGACTGCTTTGCAGTATTATGATGTTCTGCTGGTGAATCCGGTCATTGATGGTATGAATCTGGTAGCCAAAGAAGGTCCGGTCGTAAATAAGAGCGATGGCGTTTTGATCCTTTCACGTTCTAGCGGAGCATTCCAGCAACTAGAAAAGGCCTCTATCCCCATCTCACCTGCTGACCGCAATGAGACCGCTGAGGCACTCTATCGAGCACTTATTTTGCCGAAAGAGCAGCGTCATCGGCTGGCTACATTGGCCCGTGAAGAGGTTGAGCACAATAATCTGTATACCTGGATATCACAACAGATTGACGATATGAACGATGTCCTTGCGCAAAAGTAGCTGAGGCAAGCACGCGGTAAGATTGGGGTGCTGTGATATATAGCGCTGGTTTGTTGCTTTCTTAACCTGTAGCGTCTTATCATAGGTGATAGTGAGCGTCGTCTTTTATTTCGAGAAAGAAAGCGCTATGACAACAGTCAACCAGGAACGTAGTGTTCCTACGGCTACTCCGGTCTTGCCGCCTGGTCCTCGACCATGGCCTGTTTTGGGCAATCTCCTACCATTTCAACGTGATCCACTGAGCTACTTGCAGTATCTTCAACGTACTTATGGCGATATGGCGACGGTCCATATTGGGCGTATGCCAATGGTCTTTCTCTTCCGACCGGAATATGTACGCTATATTCTGGTAGAGCAGCCGCGCAAGTTCCGCAATCGTGATGTGGCGCTGGGTGATGATACAACGGCCAGAGAAGGGTTACTGACTATCGATGGCGAGAAGCATCGTCAGCAGCGACGAGCTGTACAACCGGCCTTTCATAAGAAGCAGGTTGATAGCTACGCCTCCGATATTGTAGCGTATACTCAAGAGCTATTGCTGCGCTGGCAGGTGGGTGATACCGTCAATATTACCCAGGATATGCAGGCGCTAACCTTGCGTATTGTCTGTAAATGTCTCTTCGATATTGATTTTGCTTCGCAACTGGATACGCTGGGTGCGACGTTTAACGACATGCTCGGCACACAGAATGGTATTCTGGATACGCTTTTTAATGTGCGTATCGATAATCCAATCACGTCGTATGGGCGGCGCAAGAATGCAATGCGCAAGATGAACATGTTGATCTACACGCTGCTCGCACAGCGACGTGCCGAGACCGGCGGCGAACATCACGACGTGCTTTCAATGCTCTTAGAGGCTGAAGATGGAGAGCAGCCCAATCAGACGCTCTCTGATAAGCAGATCCATGATCATATTCTCACCTTTATTGCAGCTGGTCACGAGACAACGGCCATCGCACTCTCCTGGACATTCTACTTACTGGCACGCCACCCTGAGGTGCGTGCAAAGCTACAATCTGAGCTGCATACAGTGCTAGGTGGACGTCCACCTACGCTCGAAGACGTCCCAAAGCTGACATATACCGACTGGGTCCTGAGCGAGTCGATGCGTCTGTATCCGCCCGCCTGGTTGCAGGCACGCTTTGCCACTGAAGATTTTGAATTGGGCGGAACCTCCTTCTCTGCCGGGACGCGGCTGGTTGTGAGCCAATGGGTCCTGCACCGTTCACCAGACTATTGGGAGCAGCCCGAGGTGTTTCGTCCTGAGCGCTGGGACCCTGCCAATGGCGATCCAGCACCTCCTGGTGCTTACTTCCCCTTTGGTGGTGGTCCACGGATCTGTATTGGCATGCCATTCGCCCAGCTCGAAGCACGTCTCGTACTTGCTATGATCATGCAGCGTTTTGATCCGCAGGTGCCCGCAGACTACGAACCTGGCATCCTCCCGGTTATTACGTTGCGTCCACGTAACCCTTTACGAGCTCGGCTCTTACCTGCGCCGACCGCGAATGCTTCGTCAAACTGGGAGCCGCATATGCTAGCGCCTGCTCCGCTCGCTATACAAGAGAACAGAGGATGCCGTCCTGCCTTGCTTAACCTGTTGGGTGGGTTGCGTTTGTAATGCTGATTATGGAGATATGCCTATGCCTTTCCGTATGAATAACGAGATGCCTGTATAGCCGCCTCCGTCTGCTTGCCCGATAGGCTGGCGTTGCCACCACCAGCGCCAGATGCGTTGTGCCGCCAGTAGCGGGTTAAAGCTGGCGTGCTGCGGCGGATGATCTCCATAGCTGAGCCAGAGTAGGGGGCCGACTCCGCTGTATTGTTGCGTGCAGGGTTGCTGGCACGGTGGCGGCATATAGCCCTGGTCCCATTGGTCAAAGAGATGGTAGACATGTATGGCGTAGCTCTGGCTATATTGTTGCTGGATTTGTGCCTTCTGCGTATCGCTGGTGAGAATGACGTCGACCTGGTATGGACAGCCGTTGGGAAAGCTATAGCAGACGTTTGGATAGTCGCGCAAGTACCAGATAAGCGGATACGTTGCATCCTCAGTGACTCCAATAGTAACCTGATGCAGGCCGTGGTCGCGTTGTGTATCCAGCAGCGCAATTTTTGCCATGATAGTGTTAATGGCTGGTGTGGTCTGTACATAGATGAGCATCTCATCATTGGCATCAGCTGCATGGATGTAGTTGACTTGAATCACATTGGTGATTGTTGAAATAAGCGTAAGGAGTGCTATAAAGAGTACCGCTAGCGCACTCCAGACTCTTTTGCTAGCGTGTGCGGGTGCGTGTTCATTTTCTAGCTGTGCATGTTTTGCCAGGAACCAGTGTTGTAGATCTCTACCTATCTGCTGACAGAGCGTCAGTAGTGTGTTGGTTGCTGGCTCTAGTGCGATGGCAGCCAGCATAAAGAGTGGTAGGAGGATATGTATCGTTAACCAGGGCATTTTTTCGCCGGCCCACGAGTAGATACAGAGGTTGCCAACGAACCAGAAGACGAGGAAGAGGCGGAAGCGTGTAGGCTTTAGCAGGCAACGTACGATGCCGATCAGTCCAAAGACCACCCCGATCTGTTCGTAGAGCGGTATGAGCAGCAAGTAGTAGTACCATGGTTGTCCACCACGTGCGACAGATTGTTGTTGCAGCCAGTAGTATAAGCCTTGCCAGGCGCCATCCCCTATCCCTTGCGGAACGTAGGTGAACAGTACAGTGAATAGCATGACAAAGATGAAACTGGCACAGACGAGTGCGGAGAACCAATGTTGCCAGGGCATGGTTACGATAGTCGTGAGCCAGGGCTGTCTCTGTGAATCGATATGCCGCTGTATTTTGCTGTGTTTGTCCGGCATATCCTGATCTTCTAGATGGCTCTCTTTGATTTTGCTACGTATCTCACGCATTAACAGGAAGAAGACAAAGAAAGCCAGCAGTATACCGAGCCAGGGCAAGATCAGCTCGGTGTTGTACTTGAGTTGAGCGACAAATGTGTCTGCGGTGGGTGTGTTTTGAGGATTGGTGATGAAGGCGGTGAGGAGCTTGAGCTCGTAAAAAAAGCAGAGCGCAGCTCCTACGAGGACAAGTGTATAGAGCAGGAGGCAAAGTGGAGCGCCAGTGTTGAGTAGCCGAAGCTTGCTGAACGCGTTGCTCTGGTCTGCATGGAACTTTTCTTGTAGACGTGTCCATGACCAGCGTATTCCTAGTTCCCAGGCGAGGACTGCTCCTAAAAAGCTACCAAAGACCGCTATGAGTAGGAATGCCGACTCTTTTGTGGCGTAGGTTAGCATAAAACTACTGGCTGCTAGCAGGAGCCAGCGTCCCTGGTGCGTACGCAGATAGTGTGCTGTCGCGATTACCAGGAGCAAAGTGAAGCAAGCCATGTAGATGTCTTCGCGTGCAAACCGTGAGTAGTAGATCAAGCTGGGTGATAGCGCCATGAGAAGACAGGTGAGCCAGGCTCCTACGTTGCTTAACCAGGAGCGTAAGAAGTAGGGCAACATGACGAGAACGGAACCCATCGTCGCGGCTGCTATCCGTACGGTCGTCGTATTGATACCGTTATCGGCTGCTCCTAGAAATTTACTGATAAGATACACAAATGCTATTGCATGAAACTGAAAAGGGCCATGGGTGATAGGATTATAGTGATAACAAGAGCTATTAGAGGCATTGAAGCAAGAAAACCATTGCTGTATATTGTTCTGTAAGAGGATCAGAGCATAATATGCATGCTCGCTCTCATCAAAGTGCAGAGGTCGTATGCCCAGATTGTAGAAACGAGTCACTAGCGCTATGATGAAGACCAAGGCATAGGCAGCAATGGCGGACCAGTGTTCGCGGAGGGGTATCCTGGTCAATATAGTTACCATGCGCATAGGGAAAGGGATCTGTGATTGTGTTTGCAACTGTTTGTGCGTTGCCTCTGGAACAACGTTTGCTGTGGGACTATTGCTTTGAGACATGTTTTGCTCCAATCTTATTCCGCCAACCTCTCAACTTTTTCCGTCTCTACTTACTATTTACCAGAGGTTTTACAAAATCAGGAAAGTTTTGAGTGATTCAGTAAGAATTGGTACTTATGGCATGTGCGAAAGTATTTTTTTCGGCATGAAGAGTACGAGCATGCCAGAGATAGTGGAGAAGAGATGCGAGGGAGAGCACTGCATCTTCTCCTCCATAGCGGCATACGCGTGTAGCGCCCAAACGCGTATCCTTTTATTTAACGCTGGTAAGACAGTGAATTTGTCGTTAAATAAACTTATTCGCTACACCAACAATAAGCTTGTTAACATTGCGTAGTTTGAAATACTTCTTTTCACCGATACGTTGCAGCCAGATACTGCCATTGACACTGTTGAGCTTTTCCTGCTTCCCATCTGTGAAACTTATTGTCATCTCATCGTATGCGGAGAACAGGCCCTTACGCTGCCAGCTTACTGAATTGATTTTTGCGTAAGGAAGACTGTGCATGCGATGATCGGTTCCTTTGTAGACTAATTCGTTGGTCATGAAGAAGCCGTTAATCCATTCGTTATCGGTAGTTTGAATGAGGTCCCAGGTAGGTATTCTGCGCATTGCATTCATAATCCAGGGAGAAGGGCGTTGGGCAAACTGGGGATTTCTGCGGTGTTCAAAGAAGCGTTGCAACTCAGAGATATAGATCATGCCATCGTCAAAGCTATGGATAGCGCTGATATCGGCCTCTTCCGAGAAAGCAGCCACGGCATAGATATGTAATCGTTGGAAGCGAGGTTCAATCTGGCCCACATAGTTCTTTAAATGATAAATAAAGTTCTTTGTTTTCTTTAACGGGTTAGGGTGTTCATTCGTAAAGATACCTTCGCCATAGTTGCCCATCTTTTCTTGAATAATTGTTGAGTCGTCTTTAGGAAATATTTTTCCTTTATAATGTTTGATTTCGATGCAGAAGACATTGCCCTGTGTATAGACAAGAAAATCTGACTCACGTGTAAAGCCAGGCTTGTTGGGGTGGGGGATAATCGGATTTGCTATCCAGAAAGTTCCTTCTTTCTTGGTAATGACTTGAGCGGCATAGTGCTCACCAAAGGCCCCATATTGTGAGCGCTCATCCAGATGAACGTGTGAAAGCGTGTCAATTGCACGCGATAAGCGTTGAAAAAGCGACATAGAACAGGCAATCCTTTCCTATTAGTTCTATTTGATTTTTTACTTTCCTTAGTATCGTGATAGTATATCTTATTTCTATTTCATTGTGAATCTTTTATCACATTTTATTTGATACGCATTCACCAGCATCAGGTTTATCCATATAAAATGGAAGTGGGGCAACGAGTATCAAACTCGCTGCCCCACTTCCATTGTTTAGTTATTGTTACGATTGTTATGGTTGCAACATTGCAACAATTGTGACTTTCTTGCTGCGCTCGTTTTAGTAGCCTTCCTCGGTCTTGGCTTTGAATGCAGGAACTTTACCCCAGAAGAGTTTGTAGGTAAAAATGAAGTATATGCAGGCAAGGAGGATGCCGATGATCCACCAGACAAAGCCTACCGTTTGTCCGTATACCGACCCAGAAGCGTTCTGGATAGTGAGACTGTAGGCGGTATTACGGGCTGGTAGCACCATAGGATAGAGGCTGGCTGCGGCGCTGGCGAGCATGCCAACAATAAACGTACAGGATGAGAAGAACGCAGCCAGATCGGCGTGCCGAAAATGGAAAAAGCCGATACCAGCCAGACCGACGAGTGCAATGAGGGGGAAGATAAACTCCCATGGTCGCGTGATAAAGCTAGGCGCCACTGCCGGTTGTACTGTGAATGTTGCAATAGAGACCAGTATTGTCAGTACAATTGTAGCGATCCAGGCATTGCGAGCGATGAAGCGAGTGCGGGTGTTCAACGGATCGACGGTTTTGACTGCAATATAATTGGAGCCATGCATAGTGAGCGTTGCCACAGCCATTATCCCTACCAGAATGGTGTACCAGTCTAGAATGCCTGGATTATTGCTGTAGGGATTGAAGTTGGTCCAGAGTGGCGCGAAGAAGGTGCCGTTGCTATCGAGTGAGACTCCACGTATGACATTGGCCAGTGCGGCACCGAAGAAGATAGTCAGTAGAGCGCTACCCACGAAGAAGACGCCATCCCAGAATGACGCCCACGTAGGATCTTGAAGATGCGAACGTAACTCGATAGCAACTCCGCGCAGCATCAGTAGCCAGAGCACGATGATCAATGGTAGATAGAAGCCACTGAAGCTGGCTGCGTAGAGCACTGGAAATGCGAAGAAGAGGGTGCCACCGGCAGCGATGAGCCAGACCTCGTTCCCATCCCAGACTGGTCCGATGGCACGTAGAATCATGCGACGTTCCGTGTTATTACGGGCGGCGAACAGATGGATGATGCCCGCGCCCAGGTCAAAGCCGTCCAGCAACACATACATAGTGAGCATGAAGGCAACCAGGATAAACCATAACGTTTGCATTGTGTTCCCTCCTCACCTTGTCGTTATTCGTCTTTATTTCGCTACTGGTGTCGTTGGCTCACCGGTCTTAGGCTCTTGCGCATTCCCGTGATCGTGAGGGCCGCCTTGATCTTTGCCCGTTGGTAGCGTGGCAGGACCTTTGCCCGTCTCGTATACGATGAGAGTGACATAGAGCAGGCCCAATAGCAGGTACATGCCAGCGAAACCGAGAAGCGTGAAGATCACGTTGCCAGAAGAGACATTCGTTGAAGAGCCCTGTGCAGTGTGGAGCATCCCATAGACGATCCATGGCTGACGACCAAGCTCCGTAGTGAACCAGCCTGCGATATTAGCGATGAAAGGAAAAGGCGTGGCTAGAAAGAGTATCCAGTGCATCCAGCGGAGCTTGAAGAACCATCCGCGCCAGAGGAGCAGTAAGGAGAGGCCCATGATGGCGAGGAATATGGTACCCAGTCCGACCATGATGTGGTAGGTATAATACAGGAGCGCAACCGTGTCAGGCCGTTGATCAGCCGGGAAGGCAAGCAGGCCTTTGACCTGCGCTGACCAGCGTCGATAGGTGAGCAGGCTGAGCACATTGGGGACGATGATCGGATTATCGAGGGTCCCTTTTGCGGTATTTGGCTGCCCAATGATAACGATACCTGCACCTTTCTCAGTCTGGAAGAGGCCTTCCATTGCGGCTAATTTGACTGGTTGATTGAACGCTACCTGACGTCCCTCAAGGTCACCACTCGGAAAGATCTGAAAGGCACTGGCGATCAGACCGGCGATGACACCGACGCGTATAAAGACCGGCGCCAGATTCACGTGCTTGTGGGACAATAAGTAGTATGCGCCCATACCAGTCATGCCGAATGCGCCGGTAATGACTGCTGCACTCATTGTGTGCATATACTGGGGGCCGGTCCATGGGTTCGTAAGCACTGCCCAGTAGTTGCTGATGTGCAGACGCCCATTGGAGGCTACCATATAGCCTACGGGATGTTGCATCCAGGCGTTCGAGGCGATAATAAAGGCCCCTGAAGCCCAGGTCCCAATCCAGAGCATGATAGCCGAAAGCAAGTGTATCTTCTGTCCAAAGGCGTCCTCACCAAATAGAAAGACACCGAGGAAGGCTGATTCCAGAAAGAAAGCAAAGGTACCTTCCATCGCTATCGTCTGTGCGATGATGTCGCCTGCGTAGACAGAGAAGCGCGCCCAGTTGGTGCCAAACTGAAACTCCTGGGGGAGGCCTGTGACAACGCCCATGATGAAGGTAATCGCCAGAATACGTGCCCAGAAGCGTGCGGCGATATTGTATTTATCGTCCTTCTTCCAAAGATAGAGCACTTTCAATACCACGAGCAGGAATGCGAGCCCCATGCTGAGCTGCGGGAAGAGGTAGTGGAAACCTATGGTAAAGGCAAATTGTGCTCGTGATAGCAGCGTTGATAGATCCATGTCCTTTATCCTTCCATTACTGCTTTTTCATCAATCCGCTGTGCATCTAACCTACGCGGGGTCCAGGATTGTGCTTTGCAGGTCGAACATCTGTCGATAGAGTCCGTCCTGCTGCAAGAGCTCTGCGTGGGTCCCACGCTCTACGATATGGCCCTGGTCGAGGACCAGAATCTCGTCCATACGCTCCATCGCGATGAGACGATGCGTGATGACGAGGGTGCTACGCTCGTGCATCAGCTTTTCAAGGGCTACGAGTAGTCCCTGCTCGGTCTCTGGGTCCAGGTTTGCGGTCGCTTCGTCTAGCACAAGGATAGGTGCATCCTTCAACAAAGTGCGCGCAATCGCAATACGTTGTTTTTCGCCGCCAGAGAGGCGTAGCCCTTGCTCACCTACCCATGTGTCCAGTCCATCAGGGAGTTGGGCCAGACCCTCGCTGATCTGTGCCTGTGCGAGGACCTGGTTGATCTCTGCAGGACTCGCAGCAGCCTTTGCCAGGAGCAAGTTGTTATGAATGGTATCGCTGAAGAGGTGCGTATCCTGCGCTACGACTCCTAACAACGTACGCAGCTCGGCCAGCGCAAACTTGCGAGTATCCTGTCCATTTAGAGAGATGCTACCCTGCGTGGGGTCCCAAAAGCGCAGCAGGAGTCTGACAAGCGTGCTTTTGCCTGCTCCGCTCGGACCTACAATTGCGATACGTTGTCCAGGACGAAGCTGTAAGGTGATGTCGTGCAGCACCTCTGTGTCTTCTTCGCCTTTGCCTTCAGTGGCATAAGAGAAGTGGACGTGGTCGAGGGTAAGCGTATATCCCTGGTCCGGGTTGGGCAGTGCTTGAGGCTCTACGTTCTCAACGACCTGTGGTCGCGTATCGACGACCTTGAAGAGTCGTTCGCCAGCAGCCAGCGAATGGCCCAGGAATTGGAATGCCTCTCCCAGCGGTTGTACAGCTTCAAAGCTAGCCAGGATGAAGAGCGCCAGGAATGCCAGGTAGACGCCGTTCACGGCCTTCGAGAGGACTAATGGGATCGCCAGCATCAGGATGGTCCACGTGGCGAGATTCATCAGTGCTTCATTGAGCGTCTGTTGCATGCCTGTAATCAAAGCCATACGTCGCTGTACACGCCCCAGAGCTCTGTTGAGGAGATGAATCTTCTGGCTCTGCTCGTGAGCCTGGCCGTAGATTAACAGCTCGGGCAAGCCCTGTATGCCATCCACAATCTGTGCGTTGAGTTCCGCGCGCGTCGTAAGCTGCTGCTTGCCCCAACCACGTGCCAGCAGACTACTCAAAGCTGGGATACCCACGCCTGCCACGACAAGAAATGCCAGGGCAACCCAGGCCAGCGCTACATGGAAGATCGTGAAGACATAAAAGGTGAGTATGATGATCAGGATCGCTACGACAATGGGAGCGATGATACGCAGATAAATGTTTTGCAACTCTTCGATATCACCAACAAGATTCGTTAGTAGATCACCACTGCGGTACGCCTGCACCTGTGCCGGGGCAAGTGGCTCCATCCGCTGGTAGAACCATGCACGTATCTGCGAGAGCAGACGGAACGTGAGGTTATGTGAGACCAACCGCTCGACATAGCGTGAAACCGCTCGTGATACGCCCGTAAAGCGTACGATATAGATAGGGATGGTGAGCAACGCCATAAACGGAACGATTGCTGCAGCCGCGATAAGATAGCCAGAGAAAGCCAGCAGCCCGATATTACTGGCAATAGTGAAAAAACCAAGGAAGATTGCCAGGAGCACAAACCAGCGAAATGTTTTCAGATAGGCGAGCAAGCGGAGAAACGTTTTCATGAGCTTACCTCCTGTTGACTCTGTCTCTGCGTCTGTGTATAGAGCAAGCGAGCAAAGGCGCTGTGTTCTTGTCGCTGAGAGAGCAACGCAGCTTGAGTGCCTACCTCAATCAATCTGCCCTTTTCCAGGATCGCAATCTGTGTCGCTTGCTTGATCGTATTGTAGCGATGTGCAATGACCAGGACTGTACGCTCATGCATCAACTGTTCAAGTGCTTGCTGTATCAATGCTTCGCTCCGTGGGTCCAGGCTCGACGTTGGCTCGTCAAGGATAAGCAGGGGAGCGTCTTTCAAAAATGCTCTGGCGATGGAGATACGTTGTGCCTGACCCATACTTAGCCGTGTTCCGCGTTCGCCCAGGGGAGTTGCGTAGCCCTGCGGGAGCTGTGTAATAAACTCGGCAGCTCCAGCGAGCTCTGCTGCGGCCTCAAGCTCTTGCTGGGTTGCAGTAGGGCGTGCCATACGAATATTGTCTTCGACGCTGCCATAGAAGAGGTACGGTCGTTGTGGAACCAGGGCGATCAATTCACGCCACTTCGCCAGCGATAGCTCATGGATGGGTAGACCATTGACCGTAATTGCGCCGCTCTGGTTATCCATGAAGCGTAGCAGTACGTTTACCAGGGTGCTCTTGCCTGCGCCGCTGCGCCCAACAAGCGCGGTACAACTTGCGGCTGGCAAGGTAAGATTGATGCCGTCCAATGCCGGATGTGGCGTTCCCGCATAGCTGTAGCCTACATTCGTGAACTCGATCGCTACACGCTCTTTTGAAGGGCGTGAAGGGCTCGATTGCGTATCAGGTACGGCTGTAGTGGTCGTGACTGCTGTCGCTGGTTCGTTTTGTAGCTGGAGTGGTGTGTTTAGAATCTCATTGATACGTTGTGCTGCGGCCTTGCCTTCCATACCCGCGTGGCGATGGGTACCCAGGTCACGTAAAGGACGATAAAACTCAGGTGCCAGCAAGAGGACAAGCAGTGCCTTCTCAAACGAGATGTCTTGATTGAGAAGACGAATACCGAGCATGACAGCCACCAGGGCGATCGCCATCGCTGCCATAAACTCCAGAACCATACCCGATAAAAAGGCGACACGGAGCACCTTCATCGTCGACTGCCGGAAGGTCTCGCTCACCTCTTTGATGCGCTTGCTCTCTTCCTGGCTGCGTCCAAAGATCTTCAGCGTCGGTAGGCCCTGTATAGCATCTAGAAAATGGGCACTCATTCTGGAGAGGTCTAGCCACTGCTTCTGTGTGTGTTCTTCGGCGATACGACCGATCAATATCATCATAAGTGGAATAATGGGTGCTGTGATGAACAAGAGAGCCGCACTGATCCAATCCACACTCAGTAGATAGATGAAGATAAGGAGTGGAATACCAGCGCTCAGGTAGATCTGTGGTAGATAGCGACTGATGTACGCATCCATACGCTCGATGCCATCGTTTAAGGTCGCTACCAGCTCGCCGGTCTGCTCGTGGCGTGCAAAGGCAGGTCCAAGCTGTAGCAGGTGGGCAAACAGTCGTTCTCGTAGCTCTGTCTTGACACGGATCGCACTCTCTTGCGCACAGAGCTCTTTGATCCATGTCAACAGTGCTCGTCCTAGAATCGTCACGAGCAATAACATGAGGGGTGTGCTCACCTGAGCCGTATTCTGATGCTGTGTGAAGACTCTCCCAATGACGTTTGCTAAATATGACATCTGCACAATTACGACAAGCGTCCAGATAAGCCCAAGCACGACAGCAGCTATAAGTAGCAATTTTGCTTGCTTAATTGACTGAAATATCTCTTTTGGCATTGTGTTGTCTATACTATCCCAAAGATCTTACTTTTTCGCCCTTATGTACTACTCTGAACACGTGATAGCATACCTCATAGTTACACTCCAGTTTTCGGATCAGCAGTATGCTATTTTTTGCGCAATAGGGATATCGGCTGCAGAAAATGTATACTGCATGAGCTCTGCCGGTTGTACCCAGGCTACCTCGGCGTGCACGAAAAGCTGAAAGTCCCCAGCGATATAGATTGTTTTATAGGCCAACAATTCTATTGCGATATGTTGATAGCGGTAGATGCTGGCCGTGAAAAATTCGCCAACCTCGACGGTCACTCCGAACTCTTCTAGCATCTCGCGTGCTAAGCACTGCTCAGGTGTTTCTCCGGGCTCGATCTTGCCACCAGGGAACTCCCATAGGTGTTCCAGTGCATCACCTTTCTGCCTGCGTGCGATCAGTATCTTGCCATCGATTGTAAGTAGTGCGGCCGTGACTTGCTGCATCGAGATGTTACCCTTCCTGCTCTTTGTTTGCTTCAGATGCTCAGGCTCAGCATACGGGTAGATGCTTGCTCAACCGTTGCAAGGATAGTGAGCGTTTATAGTATAGTCTTGTTTGCAGGATCTGCCAAACGGCTGGATCGAAGGATAGTATGACAGATGAGGTAAGATAGGGGCTGTACCTTTTATCATAGCAGGGTGAATTGTTTTTGTGCGTTGGTTGTTTTGCATTGATTGTTTTATAAAACAATTAGTATGGATAAGCAGGTGAGAGAGGGAGAGTATCTGGCTTCTCCCTCTGCGCTTAAGCGAGCAGGTCGCTGATATGCAGGAAATTTTGAATGACGGTACGTGCATGTTCGCGATAGATAGGATAGAGGGAGGGTACCTCATTAATGACGGTGTTATATGCATCGATGCCACAATATTGAATAAACTCAGCTTTAGAGTCTTCATCGTGAAGCCAGTGAGAAAGCATGTCCGGTGTTAGCTCAATATGATATTGCAGGCCATAGACGTGCTGGTGATAGCGAAACGCCTGGTGTTCATTGAGACCATGGCCTGCCAGGAGGGTCGCGCCACGGGGCAGATGGAAAACGTCTGTATGCCATTGGAAGGCTTGCTGATAACCGGGTAGCCTTGCAAAGAGTGGATCGGCAGCCCCATGTTCGGTGAAGTGAATCTGTAAAAAGCCGATTTTGACGGGTGGTACAGGTACCACGCGTGCTCCGAAGGCGTTCGCAATGATCTGGCTACCCAGACAGATGCCGATGACCGGGACGCCGCTTGTAACGGCTTGCCGGACCATCTCCTCCTCTTGCTTGAGCCAGGGATACAGCTCGGTATTATAGATATGTTGTGTCCCGCCAAAGATAAAGATAGCCTTGTAGTTTGCTGGATGAGGGAGCGCCTCGGTGGTGACATGAACAATATCGTAGGGAATGTTGTTTTCATGCAAAATTTCACCTACCAGACCGGGTGGGTTTATCTCCACGTGTTGCAGTGCAAGGACACGTTGTGTATTCAACCTCCAGAGTCCCTTTCCTGTTACTACTGATCCGAAAACTTGCGTGTGCAGAGCACGAGCGACGGCAGTCGCGTTGGTTTTCGGAACAAGATCTTAGAGAACGCCTTCATAAATTTCATCGAGGGGCAATTCCAAATCAAGTTGATCTAATTTGATAACCTGATTCTCCGAGAAACGTTCCTGCCTCCAATTTGTCGCTTTTCGGTAGACTTCGACATATCGCTCATTCTGGCTCACCAGGATGTATGCTTCTAAGCTTGGACAAGATTGGTATCGTGCAAACTTCTCTCCACGATCATATCTCTCTGTCGTTGGAGATAAGACCTCAACAACAATAAGAGGCGACTGAATGCGAAATGGCTTTAATCGCTTATCCTTATCCCAATCAGCTCTATCACAAGTAAGAACAACGTCAGGTGCAACAGGAGGCTTTCCAGGGATAGCAACATACTGATCTCGATGAGTACGACACGGTCCCCCTCGCCCCAACTGAGCACGAAATACTACATCAATATTCCCTGAGATAGCGCTATGCTCTGGACTAGAACCGGTCATATCATAGACGATACCATCGATCAGTTCGTATCGATAAGGACTCTCTATATTGATCAAACCCTCAAACGCTTCTTCCGTCATGGGTATACCATGCATTGAGTCATCACTATTCTCATGCCGCTGATTAACAACCACTTCCTCGCCTCCTTCAATGAACAAGTCGCAGATACCAGTTAGCATCGTCTATCATATCATACAACAAACTCATGTTTTATTTGCAACAAAACCCTCGGGAAATTAGCTCAGACAGAACAAGAGGTACTTGCTTCGTTCAGGCGGAGTGGGGCGTATTGCAGGCCTTCTTTAAGATGAGCTCTATTAAGCGAGAGCTACTTTTTATTGTTGCGGGCCGTGTATGATAACATACATAGTTACTATAACATTAGCGAATGTATGGTGTGGTTTTATGTATCTTTTTTGTTGAGGTATACACGATGGAAGAACGGTTATCTGCGAGTTCTATTTTGTATCCTGAGAATATTGCCGGGTTGCATGTTACGTGGACGTTTGCCAGTAAGGGTGAACTGACGGCCCCTGCTCTGGTTGTGGATGACCGGGTGTATGTTGGATCGCATGATCAACATCTCTATGCGTTGGATGTTGAGACAGGGCATCAGATCTGGACGTACGTGACAGGGCGTAGTATTGTGTCTGCACCTATCTTTGCTGACGGTATCATCTATGTCACCTCTCTAGATGGGAGTGTGACAGCACTGGAGGCCTCTGGAGGTGGGGTATTGTGGCGCACAAGGCTGAAGGATGCTATTGAGTCCTCGCCGCTGCTGATTGGTAATACCTTATACATTGGTTGTACTGATGGGTATGTGTATGCGCTGGATTCGGCGATCGGGGATCATCTGTGGAAGTTCCGGGTAGGAGATGGTATCCAGGCTTCTCTGGTTGCGAGTGAAGAAGGGATTATCTACTTTGGGTCCTGGAATCAGCAGGTTTATGCACTCGATGCATCGACTGCGACGAAGCTCTGGAGCTTCAAGACTGGTGGGCGTATCAGTGCTGCTGTGGCTCTACAGGAAGATGTTGTGTATGTTTGCAGCCAGGATGGAAACCTGTACGCGTTGGATGTGTCGTCAGGGAAGGCTCTCTGGACGTTTAAAGCCGGTAAGATGCTACTCGCTGCACCTGTAGTGGTGGGGAGCACCGTCTTTGTCGCTTCGCATGAAGGGATGCTTTATGCGTTGAATGCTGGTGACGGTCAGCCGCTATGGCAGGTGGAACTGGGAGCAGGTGTACGTGGCACGCCACTGGTCCTTGATGAGATCCTGTATGTCGGGACCGATGATCATTGTGTATATGCTCTGATGGCTCGCACTGGTGAGCGCTTATGGCGTTATCAGGTGGGAGGATCTGTGGATGCCTCGCTGACTATTGGCAATGGGATGCTCTTTGTGCCGGCGCGCGACCATCAATTGTATGCTTTTACAAGTGACCGACTCTGGCGTTTCACTGTGGGTGATCGTGTCGCGGCTACTGCGGCTGTCTCGTTTGATGATGCTGGTGATGTTGATACTGTCTATGTTGGTTCGCACAAACGCCGCCTGTATGCATTGAATGCGCGCAATGGCGATGAGCGCTGGAACTTTGTAGTGAGCGCTTCTATCGCGTCTACGCCTCTCTACGATGACGATACTGTCTATTTTAGTGCGCTTGATCGTTGTGTATATAAGGTGAACGCCGCAACAGGTGCACCGCTGTGGCGACAATGTACCGACGAAGCGATCATGTCTTCGCCGACGCTCGCTAATGGGGTCATTTATGTAGGGGCACGTGACCAGCAACTGCATGCCTTCGATAGTGTCAGCGGCGAAGAGCTCTGGGCCACTCTCCTTGGTGGTGATGTCGATTCAACGCCGGCCGTCCTCAACGATACTGTCTACGTAGGCTGTAGCAATCACAATATCTATGCCCTGGATGCACTGACAGGGAGTGAACGCTGGCACTTTACGACGGGCGGCGCTATAGTGTCTTCTCCGGCTGTGAAGGCTGGCCTGGTCTATATCGGTTCCACCGATCATGTCCTCTATGCCCTGGATGCGCATCGCGGTTCTGAACGCTGGAGCCACCGCGCTGGTGGTGCTGTCTCTTCACCACTCGTCGATAAAGATACTGTGTATGTCTGCTCATTGGATCACCGTTGCTATGCCTTGAATGCGCACAATGGTGCTGTGAAGTGGCAATTTACAACGAGCGACAAAGTTCACTCGGCCCCGGCTATCGCTGGAGGTATTCTGTATATTGCCTCTCTCGACCGTACTATCTATGCCCTCAATGCTCAGAATGGACGTGAGTTGCACCGTTACCGTACAGAGGGTCCCATCAGTGCTGCGCCAGTGCTGGCAGGGCACTATCTCTACATTGGAGACCTGAGTGGTTACGTGTACGCATTTCATAAAGCGCATCGCTAGTGCAGGCTAACAGGAGTCTTGCCATTCTATCCTGCCATTCTATAAAGAATGTTCCAATCTATCTCTCGCTTCTCTGCAAAATGGAGCGAGAGATTTGTTGTGATTCATAATAGTATTGATGCATATGATTTGACTTTTTATGCTTTGTGGTTTATACGTGTAATAAGCTTTAAAATTAAAAAGCGATCTTTGGACAGTTATAAGCTACTCGATGTGTTGGTGGAATGGGAATAGTTTGCTGGGCAAAGGAGTGGTGTATTCATGACTCAAGCGAATAATGGACCAGAGCCACGGCGTTTTCGCGCGAATGTGCCGAATGATCAAGTTATTGATGTGAATCGTGTGCATGAGAGACTGCCTACACAGCCGTTTCGTCCCTTACCGACGCCAACGGGTGGGGCACCCTATCATCTATTATTGGAGGCTGTGCTGCCAGCTGAGACTATCAAGCAGATTACTGCTGCGAAGAAGATGGTTTTCCAGACGATCGGTGATACTGGCGGTATCAAGCGACCAGAAGAGCAGCAGCTGGTTACCAACAATATGGAGATAGCGTTACAGGCTAGCGATGTCTCTGCGCGTCCGGCTTTTTTCTATCATCTGGGGGATGTTGTCTATTATTATGGTGAGGAAACGCAGTATTATTCACAGTTTTATGAGCCGTACTCTCATTATAATGCACCCATCTTTGCGATTCCTGGCAACCATGATGGTGATCTGCAAGATATGTCGATCCCCTCGTTGCAGGCGTTTAACAACAACTTCTGCTCAGCCGAGGCACAGATTGCTCCCTCCTCTGGTGACGCGCCACGTGACACAATGACGCAGCCCAACGTCTACTGGACATTGGAGACGCCACTCGCAACGTTTATCGGTCTGTATACGAATGTGCCTGATGGTGGTGAGTTAGGTGATGACCAGATCGCCTGGCTGCATAGCGAGATGGAGGGGGCTCCGCGTAACAAAGCTTTGATCGTTGCGATGCACCATCCGATCTATTCTGCGGATAGCCATCATTCGGGCAGTAAATATATGGAAGATCTCTTCGATGCCGCCATGGTAAGCAGTAAACGTCTGCCAGATCTTGTGCTGACAGCGCATGTGCATAACTATCAGCGCTATACACGACAGTACAATGGAGCAAGTATTACCTATATGGTGGTTGGGTCTGGAGGCTACTGGAATCTGCATCAGATGGTACAGCCTCTGCGTCAGCCAGCTTCGCCAATTTCTTTCCCCTTTCCTATTCCGAATCGACCTGATCTGGTCTTGAATTCTTTCCTTGATAGCCGGCATGGCTTTCTTACGTTGACAGTCACAACCGACACTATACGTGGTGAATATTATACCGTCCCACGTCCTCAAGAGTCGTGGAGTACACCGGCTGTGTTATTCGATCAGTTTACGATCGACCTGCATCTCACCTGATGCGTATACTATCCTGAATACAATAAAGTAAAAGGAGGAGGGAAAGCTTGTAATGCTCTCTCTCCTCTTTGTTCTGTTATTCTTCGTCGATTGGTGCATCACGGTCGGTTGCTTCCTGGACCTCTTCTTGCAGGATTTCTACCTCAGCCTCTTCCTGTCTATCATGGGCTTTGGCGGCTTCGTGTAAGGCATTCTCGTGTTGGTGAAGCCACTTATAAAGGTCGAGTGCTTCGTGTGGAGAGAGCGTGATGCGTGTGCCCTCCCCTGTGATCGCGAGCATGCCAATCTCGTGAAGTTCTACGATATGCCTGCCGATGTCGTGTGTTGCCATGGTGCTCCCCTTTCTCGAAATAAAGCTTCCCGGTTCATCACATTGCTAAGAGTTTTCCGCAGGAGCCTTTGACTCTTATCTACCTGTACATAATTGTTATCACGTCTAGCAGAGGAATCTGTTGCAACTCGGATGCATGAAGTTCTCATAACTGCTCCGTGTTCGCTTGTTCTCCTTATGCCCTGACACTCTATGATACAGGTATCAACCGAGTATGTCTATTGTACGCTATTAGCGCGGCATATTAAATCGCTTTCTTATCTATTATAGACGGTATGCACGAAAACTTGCCGATTTTGCTGGTTTCGGTGCGTTGTTCACTGTAACTGTTGGGCGGAAGTTACTCGGGCTTTGTTGTTGGATGAGATGAGGCTGGTAATAAAGGGAGGTAGCCCATTCTACCTCCTCTGCGGTTCTGTACGCTGCAGTGCGCGTCGATGGTTCAGGTGTGTGTGTATCTATAATCTAGCAGTGTTTTGTCGCAAAGATTTACTTATCTGTAGGTATCTGTGAGTGGTTTTTGTGCAGTATAGATAACAGCTATATAGCTAGAATGGTACTCTTCCCATTCACGTACGACCTGGTCGGCGAGATCGTCAAATTGCCATGCGGTATAGCCAACGATCTTTTGAATGGGTTCTTTAAATGATTTCATGCCTTCGGTCATATCTGTTGCGAGCATGGTGCCTGCACGCCCACTCCAGCGTCCGATAGGAGCTTCAATCTTGCGCGTCTGGATCTGTGTAAAGCCAGCCTGCTTGCAGTGGTTGCCAAGGTTATACATCTCACGTGGATCGATGCCGCGAGAGGCTGCAACTTGCATAACGGCTTCGTACATGCGTGCACATGCCCAACCTCCAGGACGATAAGGATCGCCGCCAGCTTCGATCAACTCAATAGTGCCACCGGGCCGGGTGACCTGAAACAACGTCTGTATAACTGTAGGCCACATTGTCTTGGGGACGGCATTGATTAAAAAGCGCATATGGACAAAATCAAAGTAGTTGTTGGGGAAAGGAATCCCTTCAAGCAGGTTGCATTGCACAAACATATAGTTTTCAGGTTTGTCTGAACGTTGAACTTCTTGCAGATCTATCCCGACAATCTGAGCTTCGGGAAAGTCTTGCGCCATTTCACTTCCCCAGATACCTGTGCCACAGCCTACATCCAGTATACTGCTTATGGGATGTGTAAGAGCGACAGTTGTGTTTCCTTTGAACATGGCACGCAGCAGATGGTGCTGAAAATCGAGTCGGTTGATCTCATCACTGTCTTTGGGTAGAAGATAAGGGACATCTAGCGGTGCTGAACGTGTTTCATGAATGCGTTCATAGAGCGAAGAAGCTGCTGTGCTTGAATAATCCACTGTTGAATGTTCTGGCGTTGAAGAACCTTCTGGCGGATCCGTCTGACTTTTTTTTGAAAACGGCCAGGGCATTCGTATGCTACCTTTCTATCACCTCACAGGGTCTGTCAATATGCATGAACTGCAATATTGGATTCTCCTACGAAGTGAACTAAACTGATATCCTTCTTGTGTTACTATACCATTACATCTCATCAATGCATGCATTAAAAAAACGTTAAGATATAGTCAAGGCCTGTGACACTGATGGTTGATCCATGAAGTCTCGTGAACTTTTTATCACTTCACAAATCTCTACGAATAGGCTATACTTGAGATGCTGAATTGATAAATATT
Source organism: Ktedonobacteria bacterium brp13 (assembly GCA_015099395.1). GTDB lineage: Bacteria > Chloroflexota > Ktedonobacteria > Ktedonobacterales > Ktedonobacteraceae > Dictyobacter. Next base: position 1,201,616 of record AP024096.1, read on the forward strand.
GACATTGCACCTTTTTGAAGTAAGATCTCTTATTCCGAAAACCAACGCGACTGGCGTCGCTAGTGCTATGCACACGCAAGTTTTCGGATATGAAGTAAATAACGAGTACAAAGAAGCTGCTAGGGGAGTCTGCGGACTGAGAGGCGGACGCATAGGCATAAGTATACATACGGTATATGCGTCACCGACCCTTGTGAGAACCTGATCTGGATCATGCCAGCGGAGGGAAGTAGCGATTGTGTCGAGCCTATGAAGTAGAAGGCGTTCGTACGTTGTGGCTGTTGATGCCACTGGAGCGCTTTTTGCTTCTATTACGCATACATAGCGACAGAAATGCCACTTCTCATATCCCTGAGAAGTGGTTTTTTTATGCTCTTGTCGGGTACTTATCTGGTGCTTATGGAGAGCTTATGGGCTTGTCGATTGGGATGATTGGCAGGAGTTTGTGATGGGAAAAGAGATGTCGTTAGCGCGGTCGAAGATGGCTCGACTCACGCTCCAGGGTGTTACCAGGACGTATCGGGAGGGTCGGAGACGTGTCGAGGCGCTGGCTCCGATCGATCTTTCGGTGGAGCAGGGTGAGTTTGTGACGCTGATTGGTCCGAGTGGTTGCGGGAAAAGTACGCTTTTCAATATTATTGCGGGTGTCGATCGAGCAGACAGCGGTCAGATCGCTCTGGATGGGGATCTACAGGGTGATCGACGTGGCAAGGTTGGTTATATGCCGCAGCAGCCGTTGTTGCTACCATGGCGTACCGTGGAGGAGAACGTGTTGTTGGGCTTAGATGTGCGCCATGTGCCACGCGGTGAGGCGCTACAGCAGGCACATGCGTTACTTGAGCGTTTTGGGCTGGCGGAGTTTGCGGAGCACTATCCGGCGACGTTATCAGGTGGTATGCGTCAGCGTGTGGCCCTCTTGCGGACGGTACTTTTTAACTCGTCGTTCTTGCTGTTAGATGAACCTTTTGGCGCGCTGGATGCCCTGACACGTATCGTTATGCAACGCTGGTTGCTTGAGTTATGGGAGAGTTTGCATGTGAGTGTGCTCTTTATTACTCATGATGTGCGGGAGGCGATCTTTCTCTCTGATCGGATCTACGTGTTGAGCGCTCGTCCGGCGCGCATCCTGCGTACTGTTGAAGTTGACCTGCCACGGCCACGTCGCCAGGAGTCTTTGGCGACCGAACGTGCGCTGCAACTTGAGCAAGAGCTACTGGAGCTGTTGGTGAAGGAGCAGACAGTATGAGCACGCGTGAATTGATGAAGAAAGAGCGCATGAGTGGGAATGGCTCGCTACGCTTGCTGGCTAGCTATGGTCCAGCGCTGATCGTGCTGGTGGTTTTGCTGGTGGTGTGGGAGGCTGTGACACGTGGAGGCTTGATGGCGAGCAATATACTGCCGGCTCCCAGTGCGATTGTGCAGGCGTTAGTTGCGAATTGGGATGTGCTGGCGGGCCACACGATACAGACGGCGTTTGAAACGGTGATGGGCCTGCTGCTGGCGGCTGTACTGGGTCTGGGTATCGCTATCCTGCTGGACTTCTCGCCCTGGGTGCGCCGTGCGTTGTATCCGCTGCTGATCACGTCGCAGACTATCCCGATGGTCGCGCTGGCTCCATTGCTGGTCATCTGGTTCGGCTTTGGATTGACGCCAAAGATCATTGTAGTGACGCTCTATTGTTTCTTTCCCATCGCCGTAGCGGTCGCTGACGGACTAGCGGGGACCGATCCTGATCTGTTACGTCTGATGGATAGCATGAAGGCAACCTCCTGGCAGACGCTGACGTTAGTGAAATTGCCAGGTGCACTACCATCCTTCTTCTCCGGGCTACGGATCGCCGCTACGTATAGTGTGACTGGCGCGATTGTCGGTGAATATGTAGCGGCTGATAGAGGGTTGGGCGTTTATATGAAGACCTCTATGGATGTCATTGTACTGGTATTTGCCGCAGTACTGATTACGGTTGTGCTCAGTCTATTGCTCTTCGGACTGGTATCGTGCATGGAATGGCTTGCCTTGCCCTGGTATCAGCGCCATCGAGGGTATTATCATGATTTTTTGTAGCAGGATAGTACAGCTATCCTGTATATATTTTCTTTATACATCTATCTTCTTTGTTGAAAGGAATTCATCATTATGAAGTCACAGACACGCCTCTGGCTCAGCATTGCTCTTCCGCTGGTACTTGTACTGGTAGTTGCGAGCGGCTATTTTCTGTCGCAACGTGCTACTACTGGTACGACAGCGAGTACAGCGCCTGCTGCTCATAGCAATCAGCCGCTTACGAAGATGACATTGGCGCTGGATTGGACACCGAATACCAACCATACAGGTATTTTTGTGGCACAGGAGAAGGGTTGGTATCGTGATCAAGGTATCGATCTGACACTCTTGCCGTATTCGTCGAATGTGACCCCCGACGTGCTGGTAAGCGACGGAAAGGCAGATGTTGGTATCAGTTCGACCGAGGGTGTTGTCTCAGATGCTGCAGTTGGTCAGCCGGTTGTCTCTATCGCTGCAATTGTTCAACACAATACATCCGAACTTTCGGTACTGACAAGTTCTGGTATCAAGCGACCACGTGATTTAGATGGGAAGACCTATGGTGCGTTTGGTGCGCCCTATGAGACAGCCGTTGTGAGCCAGATTATCAAGCATGACGGTGGGACGGGCAACTTCAAGAGTATCGTGCTATCTATCGATCCTTTGCAGGCCTTGCAGAGTCATCGCGTTGACTTTGTCTGGATCTTTCAGGGCGCGGAGGGTATCCAGGCGAAATACCAGGGTATGCAGCTCACTTCGTTTCCGATCGTGGACAATGGCATCGCCGATTATTACACACCTACTATCATCGCGAGCCCAAAGGAGATTCAGCAGAAGTCTGACCTACTCACGCGTTTTATGAAAGCGACCGCACAGGGCTATGACTATGCCCGCACCCATGTGGATGAGTCGGCGCAGATTCTGATGCAGCAAGCTCCCAAAGGAACCTTTCCTGATGCACAATATGTTGTCGAGAGTCAGCAATACTTGAGTCCTCGCTATGCCGATACGGGTCGCCAATGGGGTCTGCAAGATGCCACAGCGTGGGAGGGCTATCCAGAGTTTATGCTCAGCCATGGTGGAGTCAAAGATGCTGCGGGCAAGACTGTAACGCAGATGGATTTGAGTGCTCTGTATACAAATAAGTTCTTACCATAGTATCGTTATCATGTATAGTTGCGAAGACCATAACCAAATGTTGCATTTGGCCTGGGAACTCAACATTCAGCTACGTCCGTTGAAGCCTCTGGTCATCCCAAAGACACAACTGGACGGCGGGTTGGACTACGACCAACCCACATTGCTGCTTGTACGCTTCATGGCGTTTGAGCAGCAATGCTTTGATCTGACCTTTCTTTTGACAGGCGGCCAATTCCTGATCTCCCCATCTCGCAGCCAGGTTCAGTGATGCATTGTGATCATAGTTACGTGGAATACAGCTCCTCAATAGAGGATACACAAAATGGAAATAGCTGTCTACCATATCGGGAAGAGAGTTGGATCGGCAAAAAGGAGCCGGAGGCTCATCAAGCATCTTGGGAGCTTGAGGCTTCATCAGGGGGCTCTCATCGTGCTCATGCAAGCTGGAACGCGGAGCAAGCGACGCCGCCAGGCCCGACCCTTGACGGAGAGGCTAGACTCGCAGAGCGAGAGCGACCGGGAAACAGCTGCGCTCATCAATGCATTACTCGGTCGCTCTCGGCGCATAGCGCTCAGCCGATACCGTCAAGGGCGGCGTCGCCCGCGCTCCAGCTTGCTGGTAGTTCTGTTTTGCATGAGCATGCTATGCTCTCAAACAGAGGATGGTTGTTGCAAGGTAAGAAGGTACCTCATGCGAGAGATATGTTGGGAACGCTATCCTCATGTAGCGCAGTTCCCCACGACCAAATCATGGCTCCAGATCCAGGGGAATCTTGGTCTCGCCGCTAACACCATTGAAGCCTACGGACGTGCTCTGGAGGATTATCTGACCTTTTGCTGTCATCAGCAAATCGAGATAGAAACCGCGACAAAAGATCATCTCTCCCTCTACGTCCATAATCTTGCCTCTCGACCCAATCCTCGTGGAGCCAATATTCGTGCCCTGGATTCCGGCGTCGGCTTAGCGAATGCCACTCTGCAACAGCGTCTCACGGCTATCAGACTGTTTTACGATTACCTCATGGAAGAGAGTATCCGCTCAACCAATCCCGTTGGGAGAGGGCGTTACACACCTAGGAAGGGATTTTCAGGCGCACGTGAAAAAGGACTCATTCCACGCTACCGCAAACTCCCCTGGATACCATCAGAGGAGCAGTGGTGTGCAGTCCTTGAGGCGGCCAAAGCAGAACCAATTCGTAACCGTCTCATGCTAGCCTTGGCTTACGATGCAGGACTCAGACGAGAAGAACTATGTGCACTTGCGACCAGTGATATTGATCCCGCGCATCGCCTGATTCGCGTGAGAGCAGAAACCACCAAAAATATGATGGAGCGGATGGTGCCTTACTCTGAGGCAACCAGCGTACTCTACACGACCTACCTTCAAGAGCGCTGCCAACTCAGCCGGGCGCGTGGTCCGCTTTTCCTCTCAGAGTCGGATCGGAATTTGGCTTCCCCCATCACTATCTGGACCTGGTCGAAAGTCGTGAAAGGAATTGCAGACCGCGCGAGCGTTCAGCAATTTACGACTCATACCCCTCGGCATCTGTGCCTCACAGACTTAGCAAGGTGTGGTTGGGACATCTACGAAATTGCCTTGTTTGCTGGTCACAGGAGTATTCAGACATCGCTTTTGTATATTCACTTGAGCGGACGAGAACTCAGTGCTAAGATCGAACGAGGCATGGCTTCCATTCATGCATGGCGAGCCACATTGACTGGGGAGGTGCTTTCATGATGAACTCGCACGCTGGAAGCCTCGGCAAAAACAGTCACTGGTCATGGCCGGTCGATCTGACAAAATATGACCGAACGCCTCATCTCAGACAAGCTGAACAGGAAGAACTCGAGATGGTGATGCGGCTACGGGAAGCAGGATCGAGCCATTTCTACCAAATGGCTACTCATCTTCAGCGTCTGTTCCAACCTGTGACAGATGCATTAATGTGGACTGGCGCAGGGGAAACAGCCGGAAGCGTTCTCAGCGTGATCGTTCAGGAAATGCATCAGCGACAGATTGCGTTCTGGGGATGGAGTCAAGCCGATTGGATCGGAGTACTCTGTTTCGATGCACCTACTTTTCACCGCAGGTATCACAAGCCGCTGGATACTCGACAGCATCTACTGGCTGTTGGCTATCTCCTCTGTGATTTTCGAGCCATCCATGCAGTAGGACATCTCCAGCAAGTTGTTTTCGCCTCCAAAGTATTTGGGAGCAAAAACGTCGAAGAGAGCATCCAGCATGTCAGCAGCGAACTTCTCAATTGGGGTTATGGGACAGATCGGGCACGCGATCATCTGGCAAATACGTTGTGTGAAGCACTGCTCTTTAATCGCAGTCCTAACTTGGAAGATTTGACCACTGAGGTTCTTGAAGCCGTGCGCCAAGAACACATCGCGAGATACCTCAAAACCAATATTCCTCTCCTGTCGCGGGCGCTGGTGGGCCTTGGCTTCATTGCTCACCCAGTGGCTCTTGCTGTGAAGGCTGGTGAATGCTTTGGCAATCATGATGCGCGTGAGGGGGTTCCTGCCCCCTGGCTTTCCTGGTGTCAACGCTGGAAGGACACTTCAACATCAGCACCTCGGTCACGTATGGGAACCTACTACAGCCTTCTCACAGCGGGACGCTGGCTGGCACAAGCTCATTCCGAAGTCGTATCACCTGACCAGTGGACCCGTAAACTGGCAGCGGAGTATGTTGCAGTCGTTACGCACATGAAGATTGGCGAGTGGGCACAGGCCAACAAAATGTACGCGGGAAGAATTGGGCAGCCTCTCTCTGCCAGGGCAAGAGACAGGCATCTAGCGTCGATGCGCATCTTTTTTCGCGACTGCCAGGAATGGGAGTGGATGCCCCGTCGCTTTGATTCCCGACGAAGCTTTGCTACTCCACGCTCCATTCGAGCATTGATTACGCCAGATCCGCGCTTCATTGCAGATGAGGTCTGGGCTAAACTGGTCTGGGCGGGCCTCAACCTAACGGCTGAGGATCTTTCAGCATCCTTGTATCAATCAGGTTCGCTTCATGAGCAACGTGAGCCTTGGTATCCCTTAGCAATGATGCGTGCGATGGTTATCACCTGGTTGTTCGCTGGATTACGTTCCGATGAATTGCGTCGCCTGTGTGTTGGGTGTATCCGTTGGCAACGAGACAACATGGTGGTACCAGGGAGCAATGAGATCCTCCCTCCAGATGCAGTCTGTTGGTTAGATGTTCCCGTCAACAAGACGAGCGCCGCTTTTACCAAGGCAGTAGATCTGGTAGTCGGAGAAGCTATTGTGGCCTGGGAACAGATCCGCCCATCACAGCCTGCAGCCATCGACTCGAAAACTGGCGAAATGGTTCACTATCTCTTCATGTATCGAGGTCAGCAGCTTGGTAAAACCTATTTGAATCACAGCGTGATTCCGCTGCTTTGCCGCAAGGCCAACATTCCCAAGCGAGATGCACGAGGAGATATTACCAGTCACCGAGCGCGGTCGACCATCGCTACGCAACTCTACAATGCAAAGGAACCGTTGTCGCTGTTTGAGCTTCAAGAGTGGCTGGGGCACCGCTTGCTATCTTCTACTCAAGCCTATGCGAAGAAATCACCGACAAAAGTAGCCAAAGCTTATGAAAAAGCAGGCTACTTTGGACGAAATATGCGAACTATTGAGGTTCTCATCAATCAGGAGGTAATCAAAAGCGGGGCTGCCGCGAATGGTGAGCCGTGGCGTTTTTTCGATTTAGGTCATGGCTATTGCCTCTATGAATTCTTTGATGCTTGTCCCCATCGCATGGCCTGCGCCAAGTGTTCATTTTATCGACCTAAAGGATCAACCCAAGCACAACTGTTGGAGGGGAAAACAAACCTGTTGCATATGTTACAAGAGATTCCGCTCAGCGAAGAGGAGCGAGCAGCGGTCGAAGAAGGCGTGGAGGCGATGGAAACGTTGTGCCAGCAGCTCGCAGACGTGCCCACGCCTGCTGGACCCACACCGAACCAGTTATCAGCAGGGCGTAACGAGATGAAAAAAATTATCCCAGTTGAGCGGGTTCAACGGAAACAGCAGAGTAAGTGAAAGGGTCAGTGTATTCCACATAATCAGCGTGATCGCGGTACCCACAGACCACACAGCAGAACGTCTGCTGATTGGGTCGGTTGGCACCGTCCACGTAGCGACACCGTGAGCATTCCTGAGAAGAATATGCAGCCTTGACCGTGTGCGCTGCAACCCCTCGTTTCGCCGTTGCCCATGTGATCTGCTTTGGAATGTGTCCTAGATTGGAAGCATAGAGATAACTGTTCATGGAGCGTGCTTTAAAGCGCATGGAAGCCACTGAAAGATCTTCGTAAATGAGACATGCATCAGGATGATCCTGGATCATCAGTGTCACGGCTCGATTGATCTCCTGCCTCACGTGACGGCTCAAACGTTGCCCCGTCACACTGCTTGTCGAGGGGAGTGTTTTGGCCCCCTTCGCCTTGAGGCAGGCCCTCAGTTTCGCTTTACGTCGGCGTTTCTCGCGGTCGCGTTTGTGGCGTCGGGCGAGGGTGCCATGAAAGGTCCCATACTGCTTTCCCGTAGAAGTGGTCAGAAAACTGGCCATGCCCACATCGACGCCAACGCAACGTGCATCCTTCTCCGTGGTCAGTGCCACCTCCTGATCAAACGAGAGGGTCAGCCACCAGGAACCGTTGCGTTTCGACAGGGTGGTTGAGGTGTTGAGTCTTTTCTCCTTGAGCACTTCTTTATGATAGGCTGCCAGCTTAACCGGAAGACGCAGGGGATGGCCTTTGTCCAGGGTCGAAATCCGCAGCCAGTAATCGAAGCTTGAGTCCTCTGACGGCTCGATGACGACCACATTGGCATTGGCCTGGATGACCGGAACGCGCAATTGGGGCACGTTCCATTCCTGCCATTGTGGTGCCTTGCGCTGTGCATTGAAGGACACACCGCTTTCCTCGGCTCTTGCTTTCGTGTGGGCGTAATCGGCCAACGTCTCCAAGTAGCTCTCGTAGGCGTGGTGCCGATTGGTGCGCCAGGAGGTGGCAATGCCTGCGGCTTGTTGGATGGCGACGCGGTGCCAGCGTTCAGACAGCTCGCTGGCAAACGTGGCAGGAGCATAACGGTCGGGAGTATCAGAAGCATCACTCTCAGTTGTACACCAGCGTGTGATATACTGCTGACAGAGCGCCTGAAAAACCACCATGAGTTGCTCTAATGCCTCAAGCTTGCCAGCGTTGGCTTCAAGTAGCCGAATATGTGGCACTGAATACGTGAGTGTCTGTTTCGTCTTCTTTTTGCGTGTGCGCTTTTTCTTGGTCTGCTCACGCGTTGTTGATGGCTTCAAACTCACTCAAACTCCCCAAACTCCTCATGCAACTGCAAGACAGCCAACACCTGTTCCGTCATGCGTTTGGCGCGTCGTTTGTCAAGCTCATCAATAATGACGGTACCAGAGGCGGTGAGTAGCCAACGATCTGGTCTCGTCGAAACCTCTGGGACGCTATAGTGGAATGAAATTCCCCTTTTCTCGTGCATTTCAATAAATTCATGCGTTGAGTATACATGATGCGCACAGAACCTGCAAGCGACTGTACCATTTGGTAGGAATCAGTAACAAAAGATGAATGCTTTTATGATACTTAACGATGTGAAGTCCATTGATCTGTTATGATTGTACCTGTATTCTATGGTATTTTCTTTATGGAATGAGAGAGTATAAGAAAGCATAAGAGAGTATACAAGTGGAGTCTTCTATGCGCGTTATTTCGGTGAATGTTGGGTTACCACGTGAGGTGCCGTGGCAGGGGAAGATGATCAAGACCTCCATCTTTAAAGAACCTGTGGATGGTCGTGTGACGGTCCGGCAGCTGAATCTGGATGGTGATCGTCAAGCGGATCTGGCAGTACATGGTGGTAAAGAGAAGGCTATCTATGTTTATCCGGCCGAGCATTACCAGTATTGGCGTGAGCAGCTCCCTGGCGTAGAGCTGGCCTGGGGTGCGTTTGGTGAGAATTTAACCGTTGAGGGGCTGCTCGATACGACTGTAGCGATTGGGGATCGTTTGCGTGTTGGGACAGCCCTCTGTAAGGTCACGCAGCCACGAATCCCATGCTTTAAGTTGAACATTAAGTTCGCACGAACAGATATGATTCAGCGCTTCTCTGATGGGAACAGAAGTGGTTTTTACCTTTCAGTGATTGAGGAAGGTGAAGTGACGGCAGGCGATCCGATCACAGTATTGGAGCGCGATGAGCAGCAGATAATGGTGACTGATATCGCTCGCCTGTTTGCGCAGGATAGCGCTGATCTGTCAGCCTTGAAGCGTGGTGTGGCGGCGCATGAGCTACCAACAAGACTGCGTACGTCCCTTCAGCGCAAGATCGCTAAGATAGAGCGAGAGAGAGAGGTTCAAGGATAGCCGACGCCTGCTAGAGATAGCGCATGCTATACAGGTAATGAAGCTATCGCTCCTTAAGCCCTCCTCTTTGAGGCTCACCGATATAGGTTTTTTGGCCTATCCCGGTGATCCTTATAGAAGTAAATACATAATAACACCATTATTATATATATCGCATGGATTAAATATATATATCGCTATCGTCTGTAATCTTGCCAAAAACTCGTCCCCCTCTCCGAGGGGGGAGATAGCTTTAGCTATCGGGGGGAGCCATCCTCGCCTTCTGCTCTCGATGACTCTTCTACGCTAGCCATCTCTCATTCGGACGTAGATTTCGTCATCGAGGATAACAGACGATAAAGGTGAGCGTGATAAAGAGCGTTTAATTCGGGATTATAACGTTATTCGAACATTTACTCCCCCCGATAGCTAAAGCTATCTCCCCCCTCTTTGAGGGGGACAAGGGTTTAAGTGCACTATACAGGTGATAGTGAACGTTATTGGCAAGTGACATGACGCATTTGTCATGGCATCCTATCTGTCTGCATCCGCCTGCGATGAGATTTCATGGCCTATCCCACAAAAAACCTACATCGGTGAGTCTCTTTGAAGGGGGAAAGCCGCGATAGCGGCAGAGGGGAGTAGAAAGCTAGAAATTCCCTGTAATCCTCGATTACAGACTATGAAGACAAGAGTGATAGATAGTGTATAATTGAGGTGAGCAACGTAATTCGAGGATTTACTCCCCCTGATAGCTAAAGCTATCTCCCCCCTCAAAGAGGGGGACAAGGGTTTAAGGGGACCTTACAGGCGATAGTGAACTTACAGGTGATAGATAACTTTAATTATAATAGAGATGCAGAAGAGCCTGAAAGGCTGAGTGCACTTGCGTCACCAGCTTTTCAGGCTCTTGCTCACTTCGTTTCCTGTGAGCTGTGGTGTTATTTCTTCTATTGTAGAGGCGTGATGATCATCATTCCACGCTGGTAGCGTCGGCGCTGCTGCGTGATCTGATTGGTGCGTGTCGTCTGCTGATCATCGTACAACACATGGAGCTCCTGCTCGCGCTGCTGCGCCTGGCGCTGTGTAGCCTGATCCTCTGGACGTACAACCATCATGCCTTTTCGGTACTGAAACATTTGATTCTCCTCTTGATACTGTTTCTGGTTGGCAATTTGGATGCTTTTTCGGGTACGCTCGTCGAATGCGATCTTATTCGCGGTCGTATCTCGCAACTTTTTCTGGTCGTGCTGGACTTTGATGACCAGTGAGCAGTCAGTGTTGTCGTCGAGATAACGTACTTGTCCGTCAACGGCTGTCTGCCGGGTGGTCTTCGTGATCGGCTGAAAGATGTTTTCGGTGTAGATCATTGTTTTTTGCCCCCCGGTTTGTGTTGCGCCAGTGCGTTTTGCACTGTTTGTGAATCTCATTATACTTATAGTGTAGTTACGTGGTCTGGTTATAGCCACTTATAACTTTTCAGTGTTTTAAAAGCTGTAGCAAGACACAGAGTGCCTGCAGCGTTGTAGTAAGCGAAGAGACAGCGAAACGTGTGCGACAGTTGCTTAGTGAGCCAGGTGTTACGACATTTGCATCTACGCTCTTATCGTTACTCTCTCTTATTCTTTCTGGCGAGCTCAAAAGCGGAAAAAATAGTGCCAGTGAACATGGTTTCACCGTGTTTGTAGCCGACTATTTTTGTGCTTTAACGGCTGCGCTATGGTAAGAGATCGACGCTCTCGCGTGTAAGAGACGATTGTATAAGGATGCAGAATGCGTATGCTCAAGTGCATATTTCATCCAGCTAGCGCCAGCAAAAACTGTTGACAGCATGGTCTAGATGAACGCAACTGATGCTAATTTGATCGATGCACACCTGTTGTCTGATAGCGCTCTAGCAAAATCCCTGTACGGACGGTCTTCCATTTAGACTCAGTCCTTGATACCATTGCACTGTTAAAAATGCTTGCGGCATCTGGAATTTGCGTGATAGCGAGCACTGTTCAGGTTTATAACCGAGTGCATGATCATCGCTGAGGTTTCCGTCATTCCGGCCTATCAATTTACTGGCGTCGGAAATCAGGGTACGTGGGAAGTATACCCAGACGTCGTATAGACCAGAGCGATGGTCAAAGTTCTTGGTAAACATGTTTGTTCCCTCCGGTCCTTTCCTTCTTTTCTAGATATACAACTGTTATGGAGAGAGGAAGTGAATCACTTGATTCACATTCATAAAGATAACATTACAGCTGGGCAAAAGTCAAGGCTTATTGCGACTATTTTTAGTAATATCGACAGAAAAGTTTAAAAGTCATTAAACGAAATAAAGCTGGTTTAAGTGAAGCTATCGAGGGGGGTTATGGCACTCCTGCTAGAGGGTAAGCCTTGTATATGAGTAGCGCTGAATAGGATATTAGAACTAACACCTTGATAGTATGCGGCTAATAGGTGTACATTAATAACACGATAAAGAAGTGAAGAAAGATAGTATTTTATGCGTAAAATGATTATCAGGAGGTAGCTATGACAATATACGTTTATAGCTATCGGGATTCAAGTGTCAGGATGAGGTCGGATGCGCTGCCAGAGCGCGTGCGCATCCTGGATTTTAGCGCTGACTATGGTACCTCAAAGGCAATAAACATCGATGTATCGATATACGGAGAGCAAGGTCAGGGAATAAAAGTAACGTGCAGAATAGTTCTAGCAAATAGAAGGAAGAACCACAACCTAAAGAAGAAAGGGATATAGTAAGATGATGCAATCAAGATGTGATGCCGAATGCGCCCCTATAGCGGAGGTAACCAATGCTATCTACGCTATGCAGGAATATGATAAATCGGTGCCTGTTGTTATCAATGAATATGATCAGACAGGGCGTGTGATTCGCGAATTAAAGGGCGATCGTATCCGCGAAATCTCTTACAATGATGATCCAGATGGGAATTGGTTCTCTCGCTGGGCTTACTATGATCTGAATCGCCAGAGCACCCAACTGAATCGCCCTGACCTGTTGATCTGGGCTGATGCACAGCGTAAAAAGCAAGCTATGGCAGAAGCATAATAGACGTGATCAGGTATTTTGTTGTAGTGGATAATCTAAGAAGAGGGTACCGATGTTGTAGCAGCGGTACCCTCTTCTTATGCGTATTCTACGGGAGCTGCTCTATTTTTTTGCTTGCCTCAGCGACGGTCAGTGGTACGTTGGGAAAGGTTACACCATCTCTATCTTACGCCGCTTCTCTAGCAAAACAACATTAGCTCCAGCTTATCATTTTTATCACAATATATGATAGCTTGAGTTAGCCTCTGATCTTTATTGCATGTATGATGGCTTGTGCTGCTCTTTCAATCTCTTCGCGTGTGCTCCAGCGGCCCAGGGTCAGGCGTAGGGCGGCGAGAGCATGTTCACGTGAGAGTCCCATTGCGGTCAGGACTGGTGAGGGATCAGTCGTACCGGCATGGCAAGCGGAGCCGGTAGAGCTGGCTATCTCTGGGATGCTGGCTAAGAGTTCTTCTCCGATGATACCGTTGATGCTGATGTTTAGCGTATTGGGGAGCCGCTCTGTACGATGACCGTTGAGGTGGACGCGACCGGGTAGGGCCTGAGCAAGCAGGGTATGTAAGTGATCACGCAGGCTGCTCAGGCGTTGTTGGCTGCTGTCCAGGTGGTGGTAGGCTTTCTCTGCAGCTGCACCCAGCGCGACGATAGCTGCGGTATTCTCGGTTCCTGAACGCAGACCGCGTTCCTGACCTCCGCCATAGAGCCACGGCTCTAGCGTGACGCCCTGGCGTATGTAGAGTGCGCCGATGCCTTTGGGCGCATAGAGCTTATGACCGGCGACGGTCAGGAGATCGACGCCCAATGTCTGTACATCAGTGGCGATCTTGCCTACCGACTGTGCTGCGTCGCTATGGAAAAGCACGCCATGCTGGTGTGCGATCTGCGCGATCTCTGGCAGTGGTTGTAGGGTACCGGTCTCATTGTTGGCGTGCATGATTGTAATCAGGGTTGTCTGCTCGTCAATTGCATTGGCGACAGCGGCGGGATCGACGCGCCCTGTACTGTCTACAGGCAGATAGGTGATACGGAAGCCGTGCCAGCGCTCAAGCGCCTTGCAGATATTCAGGACAGCTGGATGCTCGGTAACCTGCGTAATGATATGCTTGCCCCGTGTTTGCTGAGCGAGCGCGATACCGCGAATTGCCAGCGCATCGCTCTCAGTACCACAGCCGGTAAAGATAACCTCATCTGGCTGGCAACTCAGGAGATCAGCAACTTTGCGGCGCGCCTCCATAATCGCTGTCCGGGCCGCATCTGCATAGCTATGTCCGCTCGAAGGATTGCCAAAATAGGTGCTGAGAAATGGGAGCATGGAGTCTACAACAGCGGGATCGACCGGCGTTGTCGCATTATAATCCAGGTAGATTGGCCCATCTTTCAAGCCAGGATGTACGTTATTATTGATCACATTACACTCCTCTTCTACATTATTTTCTACATCTTTGCACGCAGGTATACCACGTCAAATTCTTACTGGTCGTAGCAGTGTAGCTCAATTATGCCGTCACAGCCTGGATTTTGCAACAAGCTTGAGTGGCGTGTGGGACAGTATGGAAAGGGTGCCCCATAAGTTTTTGCAACTTGCTGGTTGATGGCTCATGCTCTCGACAGAGGTTCTCAGACTTAGCAATCAAGCCAGAGACGCTCTTGGATCTGCTCAATGGTTTCCTCCGGTGTCAGCTCAGAGGTATCAATCCACAGGCCGATGCCCGCCATCGTTGTACGGAGTTCATGATCAAGATACTCTGCCCAGGCTTTTCCTTGCGTCGTCTTTGGGCGCTTCAGATCTCGCTGTTGAACGACATCTATCTGTGGAGCCAGAACCACCAGCGAGAAGGGAAGACCATGCAGTTCCTTTTGAAGTTGCTGCCAACGATCCCCCATGATAATGTCATCTAGCACCACTGTGAATCCTGCCTCGAAAAATGACTTCCCAAGCAGACACATATTCTTGAGGCGCAGTCGGAGCTGCTGTTCAGCTTCTCCAGATGGCTCACCCGGCGTACTGACCCACTGCCCGCCCGAGACGATCATCCGCTGCAACATATCGGCCTCGACATGCACCCCTGGTACAAAGTGTTGTGCGAGCAGGCGGGCAATGGTTGACTTTCCGGCTGCCATACTACCGGTCACGACAATGAGAGCGGGTCGATGGTTACTCAAGGGACGTACCATCTCCGTTCTCGATTTTTGCTGTCCTTGTTGGTCTTCTTGGTTCATCCTCATTTTTTCTCTTTCAAGGAACAATGCCATGAACACAACCACCATCTTCTTCACGATGGATGTATCTTACCACCTCCTTTTCGTCTGGGCATCCCATTTGCAAAAACGTGTGGGGCACCCGTATAGGAAAATTTGCTAGAGGTTGGTTCATTCCTGGTTCTGCTGGAAATATCCAATGATCCCGATAATAACTCCTAGTAAAATCAGGAGTATAGAGATGAGTGGGAAGTCGATAATGAAGATATCTGTCGGTATAAACAGGAGAGTTCTAAAAAGAAGAGCGTTATTTCCTGGTTGTGCAAAGCCTACGCCTAGTAACGCAATCACAATGCCTAAAAGCATTTTCCTTGTTGACTTCATGTCCGTTATCCTTCCCTGGATGCTTTGGTTGGCCTTTATATCAATCAATATAAGATTCGACTCTATATGAGTGAGAGATTGTATACGACTCTTTCCTGATTTTTAGATAGATAATAACCTCTTTTACTTGTACCATTATAGCAGGTAGCGACCCAGTGGAATCAGAGCAATTTCACATGCGTGCATGCGTCATTGTAGAGACCCATTTCCTCCACACCGGGCGTGTAATTCCTAGCAAGCATTTGGTCTTCAGCTTGTTTATTCGCCCTGGAGGAGGGAAGATTGTCCTATGACACATAGCAGACGCGTTCACATTCACAGGAACATGAGGTATTTTTTTCAACTCCTGTTGCTCGCTCTCGGCATAGCCGCGCTCGCTATTGTTCTTGTCAGGGTGGTTCCTGCCCATTTCAATAGAGCTGCGGAGGCGCCGTTCCTGGCGAAGAATGATGCGGCTATGGCGAAGATGATGGCAGGGATGAAGATCAAGCCCTCTAGCGATGTGGATAGAGACTTTGTGGCGATGATGGTGCCGCATCACCAGGGCGCGATCGACATGGCACAGGCAGAGTTGAGCTATGGGCACAACGAGCGGCTTCACCGCATTGCGCAGGAGATCATCGTCACGCAGCAGGAGGATATTGCAACAATGCGGCTCGCACTCGTTAACGCATCTCCTACCCATTTCAACAGGGCTGAGGAAGCGCCGTTCCTGGCGAAGAACGATGCTGCTATGGCGAAGATGATGGCAGGGATGAAGATCAAGCCGTCTAACGATGTGGATAAAGACTTTGTGGCGATGATGGTGCCGCATCACCAGGGCGCGATCGACATGGCACAGGCAGAACTGAGCTATGGGCATAATACGTTGCTGCTGCCCACTGCCCAGGAGATCATCGTCACGCAGCAGCAAGAGATTGCAGCAATGCGGCTCGCGCTCGGAGAGCCATCAGGCAACTAACGTCCCATTATGCAACGTCTATGCAAGCAGGAGCACTGACATGAAATGCCGTTTCTTTACCGCTTTGTCAATTACTACTGTCTTCGTCATCGTCTTGCTAACCACCTCGGCCTTTGTTGCCGCCCCTTCCTCTCCGACCGGACAGGCTCCAGGGTCAAGTACCGCTCCAGATATACCTGTGAGCCATACGGATCGGGTCTATACAGCGGACCAATTCTCGAACGTCGTCACCGTCACCGATCCAGTAGACAACAAGCTGCTTGGTGTTATCAACCTTGGAGAGCCTGTCCCTGCCAATATGAGTCCACTGTATCGTGGGCAGGTGCTGGTGCACGGCATGGGCTTCTCACCCGATCATCGTACCATTGTCGTCGTCTCGATCGGCTCGAATTCAGTCGCATTTATTGATACAGCAACCAATGCAGTGAAACACATTACCTACGTTGGACGCTCGCCGCACGAGGCGTTCTTCACGCAAGACGGCAAGGAGGTCTGGGTAGCCGTGCGAGGCGAGAACTACATCTCTGTCCTCGATAGCAGCACATATCAGGAGAAATCTCGCATCACTGTGCCGAATGGTCCAGGTATGCAGATTTTTTCGCCCGACGGGAAATATGCGTATATCTGCTCTTCCTTCACGCCTCAGACCGTCGTCGTCACCGTCGCTGATCACAAGACTGTAGGACAGGTTACCCAGGTGAGCCCGTTCTGCCCCAATATTGCAGCGACACCGGACGGCACTCAGGTCTGGTTTACATTGAAGGATAGTGGTAAGGTTCAGGTTTTCGATGCCCATCCGCCCTTCACTGCCCTGAAAACGCTCAACACAGGGCCAATTACGAACCACGTCAATATAGCTCATAATGTCAACGGTACGTTCGCCTATGTTACGGTTGGTGGGCTCAACGAAGTTCAAGTCTTTCGCACTGACAACTTCGCCAAAGTCGCGACCATTCCAGTTGGCAAGCTACCGCATGGCGTGTGGCCGTCTGGTGATGGGACACGGGTCTATGTTGGACTTGAAAATGATGATCAACTTGTCGGAATCGATACACTGACCAACAAGGTCATTGGGCGTAGTCCGATTGGTCAGGCTGCGCAGGCTATCACGTATGTGCCCAATGCCGTGCCGACCGGTGCTGGTACGCAGGGATTGCAGGCACTCGGTATCACCGAGCAGGCCACCCATCTCGCTCTCGTACCGGTGAACAATGGCACTGCGACGAAAGTCAGTAATCCGCCTACCAGTGTCTCGCTGTTTAACCAGGGATTGATTCAAGTGGTACAGGCTGCGGTCACGGGGCTTCAGCCTGAGCAATCCTACGTGCTCGCGCTCTCCCCTGATCCGAAAGGCGGCGGCACACTGGAGCAGTTGGAGGCATTTACGACGAACTCGGCCGGGGCTGCTATTGTCAATACAGTCGGTCCAATCCGACAGATAGTGCTGAATCAGGATAATGTGCCACGCCGCTACCTTGTGATCGTGCCTGGGACGATCGCACAACCCGGCGCACCCGTTCAGATCCAGCAGCAGTAGCAATATACTGAGCGTAAAAAAAGAGACCCGGCATCCCATCTTTCCATAGAGAGATGGGATGCCGGGTCGGTTGGTTGTCAGGGAAAGCGCGCGGCCATTCCTGAGTTGCTTGATTGGTTTGATTGGTCTTATTTGGCGGGTTTCTCGAAGTGTCCACCGAATTGGTAACGCATCGCGGACTGTACTTTGTTTGAGAACTCGGCCTCGTTGCGGGACTCGAAGCGATCGTAGAGGGCGGCGCTCAGAACATGAGCAGGAACGCCTTCGTCGATGGATGCCTTGATCGTCCAACGACCCTCACCGGAGTCAGAGACGCGACCACTGAAATCAGCGAGGTCGGGGCTGCTCAAGAAGGAGATGGCGGTCAGGTCGAGCAGCCAGGAGGCTACGACGCTACCACGACGCCATACTTCAGTGATGTCTTTGATGTCCATGTCGTACTGGTAGTACTCAGGATTCTGGACAGGGGCTGTCTCAGCGTCGATCTCGGACTGATGCTTGCCGATGTTGGCATGCTTCAAGATGTTCAGACCTTCGCCATAAGCGGCCATGATACCGTACTCGATACCATTGTGGACCATTTTAACGAAGTGACCGGCACCATGAGGTCCGCAGTGCAGATAACCCTGCTCGGCTGGTGTTGGCTCACCTTCGCGACCAGGAGTGCGCTCGGCTGTCTCAACGCCAGGAGCCAGTGTTTTGAAGATTGGATCGAGGTATTTGACGATCTCATCCTCGCCACCGATCATCTGACAGTAGCCGCGATCCAGGCCCCAGACACCACCACTGGTGCCGCTATCGACGTAGTGGATCTCTTTACTTTTCAGCTCGTTAGCACGGCGGATATCGTCCTGGTAGTGGGAGTTGCCTGCGTCGACAATGATGTCGCCAGCTGACAGATGAGGAACGATCTGTGCAATGGTCTCATCAACGGAGGCAGCAGGAACCATCAGGAAGACCACGCGAGGGGTGCTCAACTGACCAACGGCATCTGTCAACGAAGTCGCACCACTGCTGATTGAACCATCTTCGACGCGATTCTGTACTGTCGAAGCGGTACGTGCGTAACCAACAACTTTATGTCCTTTGCGTAAGAGACGCTTGGACATATTGGCACCCATACGGCCAATACCAATCATTGCGATTTCCATTATGTGACAATCCTTTCTTGTTGTATGCATACTTCTCATCACATCGGTATTTTAGCAGCCGCGCTGCATGTGAATAGTAGCGATGAGTAACGCATAAAATAGCTTTCTACATACGAATGTCCGAGTTGCTTCATGTTTTTTGAATGAACTGTATTTGTGAAGTGCGTGCTATTCCCCGAAGGGTAGCTTTGCACAGCGTGGAATAACCCTGCAGGATCTTGCTTCCACCTGGCTACACTTTTTGCACGTAGGTATCACGCAGGAGGCAACCATTTGGATGACGCCTCCGGTTCCACCCACAAGTATACCGCTACTTTGCCAAAAAAGACACTACCTTACAGCATAATAATACAGCCCACCCCGCCCATATCAGGATAAATTCACTATATTATCGTAAAGTTGCATATATACTATGGAAGCTTAATTGCGTATCATATACAATAGATCCTCTGGCTAATACGCTACCATTAGTGTCTTATCCATGTGAAACATGCACAAGCAGTAGTGAGAGAGTGTATGCAGGCCGCGAAATGTTTATAATTGCTTGGCACCACGATAGATCAATCTGAGACCGTAGCCGGCTGCACCACACAAGACGGTACGAGCCAGGATGACGTGGATGGGTATATTCGCAAGGACTGTTTTTAAGCGTCCCTTCGACTGAAATGCTTCTAAGAATGGGCCACGAGCAAGCAATGGGAGCATGCTATTCAGCATCTCACCAGACATGTAAAGGCCACCGGATGCGAGTTGTGTGAGAGCCAGGTCTCCTGCTACCCCTCCCAATATAGTTGCAAACATCTCGATGGTTTGCTTACATAAAGGATCGGGATTTTTTTTCAGTGCCTCCTGGATAATCACCATAGGGCGCTGCCTTTGCTCTGCCTGCTCCAAGCTTGTTTTGATTGCGGGTGCTTCTCTGAAGCCATGTTCGCGAAAGAATGCATAGATGTCTGAGACACCACCTCTTGAGCAGAGGCGTTCATTGCTGACGTGCTCGTACTGTTGCCAGAAGTGCTCCAGAAGTTTGAGTTCGGTTGTATTGTTGGGCGCAAAGCTTGTATGTCCACCTTCAGAGGGATGTGCACGGTACTCTAAGCCGTCCCAGGTCATGTACGCTACGCCCAGGCCAGTAGTAGACGTAATGATACCAATAGCACCATTGGGAACTGCCTTACCGGCCCTTATGGTGCGAATATCACCAGGAAGCAGATACGTGATAGAGTTTGCAATAGCTTCTACATCGTTCATGATACGGACAAAGACGAAATTCAGTTTCTGAGAGAGCTCTTCTTCGACAATATCTTTCCATGGCAGATTGGTCATATGCGCTCTGCCATTAATCACTGGACCTGCAATTGCAAAGCAACCATATTGAATGGGTAATTGAATATCGTCTAAAAATTCGCGTATTACTGCTCCCAGGCTCGTATACTGGTTACTTGGATATCGCCTCTGCACAAGTGGCTTCTGTGGACTGGTCTCACTGGAGTAGACTGCCAGAGTTGTCTTTGCGACACCAATATCTCCTGCTAGAAGCATAGAGAATGCCTCCAATCTGTTTTAGAAGGGGTGAAATGCCAGCCACTCTACAACGCCAGAGGTTTCCTCTGCCTCTGTAATGATAGTAATCGACAGCAGATACAGTGTGATGTATGAAAGAATGAAATAATTGATGAGTAGAAATAAAGAGGAGGCCTTGTCGCGTTGTATTGCTGATTGTATTGCTGATTGTATTGCTGATGCTGGTCGCTACAAAGCAGGTGTCCCTGTTTTGAGACGAAGAGCTTTCTGTAATTTGGGACAACGGCACTGCATGATGAATGGAAGCTCAGGCCTTGCGGGATGACCGTCAATAAAACGTACGGCTAAGGTACCAACGTGAATTGCGCCAATTGAACGCGTCCCTCCAACGTACGTGATAGGCACCCATTCATTTTCAGGGAGCTTGGAGAGCATATCTACTTCCCAATCAAAGGTAAATTGTAAGGCCCATTGGCCGTTCTGGTGTACGAAACGCATGCTGCACCTCCGCGTATAGATAGCGACAGATCAGATCCAAGAGGAACCAAACGGAACGATAAGCACATCATTGTGAAAGGAGAAGCGCATCAGTATTCTTTCTGGTGCCGTTTTATCATTGGTTAAATAATCCTTGCTGCTTTAATATACGTGGGGATGAATGAAATGGTTTCCCATTTCTCTCCTTGTACCATCGTGTTTCAAGATGTCGCACCGCCTGTGAAGCGCTATGGCACCAGTTTCTCAGTATGTATAAGCTGAAGGAGATTTGTGCAGATTGAACAATGCCTGGCATATGTCATATATGCGTAACTCTTGACATCGTCCTCTGCATATGTATTTTTATAAGTATGGTCTATTCTTTTATCACATGACATATCTATCGATAAAGCATAGCTATAGTCGATTTATTATGGCTGTAGATTTTATTCAAACTGCGTGCGAATACGATCAGGAGGAGCGAGCCATGTCAGTGACCCAAAAGAACTTGTTTGATCGTGTGCTTGATTATGCAAATCGTGCCAATCCTTATCCAATCTATGAAGAGATGCGCAAGCAGCCTGTAGTAAGGCAGGATGATGGTCGATATGTTGTAAGTACATTCAACGAAGTGCGTGCTGCATTGCTTGATCCGCGTTTTAGCGTCGATCCACGTAAAGGGGATCGCAAGCTTAATCGCCCGCTTGTCGATGGTCAGGAACCTGCTTTTGTGCGTCTAGATCCACCTAAGCACGACTGGTTACGTCGTCAGGTTATGAGCAAGTTTACTCCTGAGTTGGTGAGTGGATTGTCTCCACGCATTGAGGAGATTGTGCTGGATCTGTTGAATGGACGGCGCAATGAGAGCCAGCTTGATATCGTCGAGGATTTTGCTTATCCGCTGCCTGTTACGATCATCTGCGAGATACTGGGTGTGCCGCGCGCAGATGAGCCACGCTTCCATGAATGGACAGAGCGCCTGATCAAAGGTTTTGATGTCGGGCAGCGTCATAATGAGGAGCTACGAATCCAGGCCAATCAGGCCTCCGAGCAGCTGAATAGTTACATGAGTGATCTGATTACACGTATACAGCAGCAGCCCCGTGACGGTCTGCTCTCGGCTATCATTCATGGCAAGCAGTTGGAGGAGCGCATAAGTAAGGATGATCTGGTGCGTACGGCTGTCTTGTTGCTGATCGCTGGGCATGAGACGACGGTGAATCTGATCACGAATAGCATGTTGACCCTCCTGCGTTTTCCGGAGCACCTGGAAAGGTTACGTCAGGAGCCAGAGAGTGTTCCGAATCTTGTAGAGGAGGTGTTGCGCTACGAGCCACCAGTGCAGTATGTGCTGCGTAATACATTAACTGATGTGACGCTTGCCGATGTGAAGATACCACGTGGCTCGCCGGTCGCGCTTATGCTGGCCTCGGCGAATCGTGATCCGGCTCGCTATCCAGATCCGAACCGTTTTGATCCTGCACGGAAAAACATTGAGCATCTCAGTTTCGGCAATGGCATACATTATTGTGTCGGTGCACCGCTGGCACGACTTGAAGCGCAGATTGCGCTGGTGGCCCTGGCGCGTCGCATTACCCATCCACGTTTATTGAGCGATCCGCCACCCTATCGTGCTAGTTCGTTGTTGCGTGGTCCTCGCCATCTACCAGTAAGTGTCGAACGTGTGCTGCCTATTGTTTAGTTATTGTTACTCGGAATTGTTACTATGCATCAGAACAAAACCTTTGTAGAGGCGTAACTTTTTGCTACTGCATCTTACTATCGTAGTGCTACAATGGAGACGTGCACTATTTATGCTCGGCATGCGTGTAAATAGCGATGCACATGTCGATGATATAAGGAGGAGTCTGATCTATGTCAACAATACCGAAAGTTGCGTTCTTATTGGACGTTGATAATACATTGCTCGATAATGATCGTGTAGAGCGAGATCTTAAAAATCGCCTGAACCATACTTTTGGAGAAGAGCGTCAGGAACGCTACTGGGCGATCTTTGAGGATCTGCGTAGTGAGTTGGGCTACGCGGACTACCTGGGGGCATTGCAGCGCTATCGGGTAGAACAGATTCACGATCCTAATCTGCTGACTATTTCGACCTATCTTGTAGATTATCCCTTTGCCAATCGTCTCTTTCCCGGCTCATTGGATGTCGTCGATCTGCTGAACACCTGGGGTCAGACTATTATTTTGTCGGATGGCGACGTTGTTTTTCAGCCGCGTAAAGTAGAGCGCTCAGGGTTGTTGGATGCTGTTGAGGGACGTGTCTTGATCTACATTCATAAAGAGCAGCAACTGGCCGACGTTGAGCGTCTCTATCCAGCACAGCACTATGTGCTCATTGATGATAAATTGCGTATTCTCTCTGCCATTAAGCAGGTCTGGGGCGAGCGCGTGACGACGATCTTTCCACGCCAGGGTCATTATGCGTATGATCCGAAGGTGATACAGCAATATCCGGCTGCTGATATAACTATTGAACGGATTGGCGATCTCGTCAATTATAGCCTGGACCAGATACTGAATGTCAGGTTCTAAATCCACGCCGCAAGCCTATACGGTCCCTGGACATGTTCAGGCAGAGGTCGTGAACGATATCGCAACCTGGATACGATCGCATCAATAGTTTTGCCGGATAATTACACCTTTTTTGGAACAATGCATTTACCGCTATCGCGAGCATTATCACTAGCAGAGAAAAAGTTCACTATCACCTGAAAAGTACCTAAAAACTCGTCCCCCTCTCGGATGGGGGAGATAGCTTTAGCTATCGGGGGGAGCCATCCTCGCCTTATGCTCTCGATGATCATTCTATGCACACTATCTCTTTTGTATCTCTAGTCTATAAGCGAGGATTACCTGGCATTGCTGACGTTCTACTCCCTTCTGCCGCTAACGCGGCTGTCCTCCCTCCCCGAGGGAGATGTCGCCGCAGCGACAGGGGGAGTAAATCCTCGAACTATGCCTTCGATGATTACCCTACGTTAACTATCAATTTATCTCTCTTTTTTGTTACACATAGTTGCTATGGATTGTTTGCAGCGACAAAGGTGCCGTGCTCGTTTTTGAAGACGAACTGACTTTGTTGTGCAACTATGATCATGTCCGGGTGATGCGTATGTTGTGGATCAGGAAATTGTAATGTCACGGGTATTAGATCGGCCTGCGGACCCGAAAATTGTGGACCGAAGAAGATGCGAGCCTGTGCGGCATTGTCACCGGGCATCTCTATGATTTCCACCTGTCCATGATCATTTAACGCAATAAAGTGGCTTGGCTTATTCCCTTTTTCATGCCCAACGAAGGCATCCGTCTGCGTTGTACGTGGCAGTCCATAGTGAATATTGTTGTACATCAATGTGCCCCATGACCAGAGAGCCTGTCCGAGCCAGAGTAGCACAACCATCGCCAGCATCGCCAGCCCCACATGCAGCGTCCAGTGTGACGTATCCTTCGCAACCTTTTGCCGTGTCCGTGTCCGTGTAAGACGTTTAGTGCTTGTCGGGCGTAGGGAGGGTATGGAGGGTGTACGTGTTTGAAGTGCTGGTGCTTGATCCTGTATCTGTGCAATCTGTACTGTGCGTGAGGCACGTGGTGTTGGTGTATTTGGCATCGCAACAACGTCCTCTGTTTCTGGTTGATTTATTGGTCGGTAGCGTAATGCGCTACGGGCAACGATTGGTACGGTGGCAGTTGTAGCCATGGTACTCCCCTCCTTCTAAAGAAAGCTTTCCACAACCTCTGCTCAAAGTGTAGCGTAGCGAGCATAAAAAGCGCTAGATAGTTATCCACAAGTTTGCGACGAATTATGTTGAAAATTTGTTCATAAAGTGCGATAGATTGTGCAAAAGAAGGTTGCTTGTGTGGATATCTTGCTATCTCTTATCAATGTGTTTGCTCACTTGAAATTGAGTCTGAATGCCGGAAATTCCTATTATACTTCCTTTATCTTTATAATATATATGCTAGAGCGTCTATAAAAGCGTTGCATATAAAGATGTATGCAGATAAGACAGGTGCTAGTTGCTTGCCGAAGGAGTATAGGTAAGTTATGGTGAATGACTCTCTACGCATGAAAGTGTTGCTCTCATTTTCGCACGCACCGATTGATGTGGATCATCCATTTGCGAGTGAGGATGTAAATGCTGCCTTTTATTTACAGGATTGGTTACATAAACGTAACGTTGAGTCCTGGCCTGATGTAAATCAAGACACGATTCCACTCCTGGAGTGGAAAGAGACAGTGCACCAGCGAATGCAAGAGGTTGTTGCGGTGCTCTGCCTGATCTCACCTGAGACGGTGCGTACGCGTTACGTTGGACAGTTATTAGAGGTAGCAGAGCTCTATCCACGTTGCCGTATCTATCTTATCTGGGTTGCGGGTCAGGATGATGAGTGGGATGATCTTGTCCCTCGTGAATTGAAGCATCTGACATTAAATATTGATGAAGAGCGCTTTGATATACGCGGCGATATTCGCTCAAAGCCGAATACGCAACGCTTGAATGATCTGCTTGCAACGTTGCGTGCCCGCCATACTGAAGATGCTAAAAAGATTGCTGAAGATGTCAGAAATAGTGCGCAACAACGGAGCTCTATGCAGGATGCGCTCTTTTTGAAGAGGGCTACCCCTATACCTCCAATAGTTGAGCCGATCCCATTGTTAAAGAGGCTACGCGTATTGGGGAGAACGGTTGTACGTAGTTTCGCTCCTTTTGTTACAATGCGTTCGAGTCTATCTCCAATAACTATGCATCAGAGCTCAACTGTCGAGACTTCTGTTGGCACCGACGTGGATATGTTCGTTGATAATGACCATGAGCCTTATAAGGGATTGGACCCTTTTACGCAAGATGACACAGCATTTTTCTTTGGGCGCGAGCAATTGTCAGACACTATTGCTGACAGGATCATATCATCCTCACAGACACACGCAGTAAGCGAAGGCGCTATCCGGTTTTTCAGTATTATTGGGGTAAGTGGATCAGGGAAATCAAGTCTGGTGATGGCTGGTGTTATACCTCATCTACAACAACAAGAAAAAAACTGGCTATGCCTGGATGTTGTGCGACCGCAAGAATCACCTTTGCTGCAACTTGCAACAATGCTCCATAGTTATTTTCCTCATGATAGTAACAATAGATTGCGTGATAAACTACGCCAAGATCCGAGTAGTTTGTTAGGCTACACGGAGACCATTGCCAGACGCAAGAAGTGTAAGCTCATACTGTATATTGATCAGTTTGAAGAGCTGTTTATGCCGGCTGTCGATGCCGATACACGTAAGATATTTATGTCACATCTGGAACATGTGGCTAGCTCTAGCAATGGACTCGTGACGGTCATTGTCTCTCTACGTACTGAGTTTCAGGACGAGTTTTTACAGAACTGCTCAGGTCGCATCATACGCGAAACCTTGCTGGCCCAGATGATCCATATCGCTGGTATTGATAGGAAAGACTTGCGCAAAGTCATCGAAGAGCCTGCCAAACGTGCTGGTATCAGTTTTGAGGGCGATTTAGTGAGTGAGCTGCTCTACGATATCCGTGATCAAAGAGATGCCCTTCCTCTGCTAGAGTTTACCTTGAGCGAACTGTATGCTCAGAGAGATGGTCGTGTCCTGACACAGCGTGCGTATACGCAGTTGCGCGGTAAAAATGGTGTATTGAATAAGTATGCTGACCGTATATATCGAGAAGTAGTAGATGATGCAGGCGTAGAGATTGCGCGGCGACAAAAGATTGCGCGCTATCTCTTTAGTCGACTTGTCTATGTCAATGACTCTATCGATACTGCTACCAAGCGCCAGGTTCCAAAAGATGAACTCGCACTTTCTGATCAAGCTGGAAACAGTATTTTAGCTGAGATTGTCAACGCTTTTGTGAATGCACGTTTACTTGTGGCCCATTCATCGACAGTGGTGTATCAAGAGAAGGATGTAGAGGATGTAGAGAATACGGGTAAAAAAGAAGGAGATGTTGTAGGGAGAGAAACGACAACGATAGAAATTGCGCATGAGGCTTTAATTCGTGAATGGCAACAGTTGCGTATGTGGTTGGAGGATGCTGCCGTTGATCGTCCAATTGAGCAAAAACTAGCTGCCGATAGCCATGATTGGGCAAGCGACCCCAGGAAGTTGTATAAAAAGTTGCAATACTATTACAGTGGCAGAGAACTTAATAGGGCGTTAGTGTGGTCTGATAAGAACGAAGTCAGCAGAGTGCAGCATAGCTTTCTTGCGGCGTCAAAGTTGTTTGGTTTGTGTAAATTTATTGTTATTGTACTGCTATTAATTGGCAGTGTTGGTGGTCTGGCTGTTGTGCAGAGTGAGCAGACCAGCAAGAGTCTGCAAGTAACGTCTATGAGTGATAGTGGACCTGGTTCGCTACGTGCAGCCATAGAGAATGCACCACCTGAAACTATCATTCATCTTGCCAGTAAGGTTGTACTCACAAGCGATGACCTTGTGTTCAAAAAAGATGTGACGGTGACCGGTTCTGGTGTGGACAGCGCAGCCATTCTGGGTGATGGGAAGCATTCGCTCTCGATAATGATCAGCCCTGATGTGACGGTTACTCTGCAAAACCTTGAGATTGCGAATGGCTACTCAGATCTGAACTCATTTATGACCAATAAAGGTGATCTTACGCTCAATAACTGCTACATTCACGATAATGAAACTGACAGTGATGGTGGAGGTGTTGCGAATTCCGGTGGAATCTTGTCGATCATTAATACAAAGATTATGGGCAATAAGGCAGCGAGAAGTGGAGGTGGTGTCTTCACCGATAATGGTATTACAACGATCACACAGAGCAATATCACTAAGAACACCTCTTCTAGTGGAGGTGGTGTCTATAGTCGGCTTGGTAGTGCTGTCATCAGTAAAAGTAATATCGAAGATAACGTTGCTAATGATGGTGATGGTGGTGGGATAAGCGTTTTCAATGGCTCGCTTGTCTTTGCTGCAAGTACCGTTTATCAGAATAAAGCCAGTACCTATGGCGGTGGTATCTCGGTTATTGGAGGAGAATCTACTATCGATTCTGCGATTATTCAGGATAATAGTGCCGGGACGTACGGTGGTGGTATTTCGGTGATTAAAGATACAGATAATGGAAAATCTTCACTGATGACCGTACTCAATACTCCTGTCTCACCTGGCTCGAATTCACGTTATTCCATTGCTAATAACCGCTCAGCCCAAGTGAGTAAGGATGCTACTCTCGATGTCCTTGGTATTGTCCTTGGTGCTGTACAGAATGAGAGCACTGTACAGATAACGAGTGAGGAGCACAATTATCCTCAGGGTAGCCCTGCGCCTAAGTTTAGCGCTGTGGATCTTGGTCCTACTTATTATAAAGGTGTTGCCAGTATTAATGCTTTTTGTCAGGCTCAGAACTATAGTTATGGTGCCTACAGTCAACCGCCTACTGCTACTTTCAATGCTACTTCCGATGATATTCAGATACAATGCTACGACCAGCATAATCAACCATCTCCTACTACGTTCGATGCACAAAAAGTATGCCATCTACAATATCCAAAGGTCTCTCATATCTTTGACCGGGTTGCAGATTTTAACGATCAGACGGCGTTGCAATGTTATAGCAATGTGCATCTTCTGGGGCCTGCTATAACTATAGCCAATGCGAACGCCTATTGTAAAAATCAGAGTGATGTGGGTGTTGATAGTAATACTCGGTCGACGGCGTATGATTGGCGCTGTAAATCTGCAAGCAAAGATACGTTACCCGCTGGCTTTAGTGTGGCTGATATGTGCCAATCTATCTATCCAAAATCGCATAATGCCTTTGATCGTCTTACCAATTTTTATAGCCCGGATGGCTGGGAATGTTGGGCACCTGATTAAAGGCTGATCTTCATTGTTACGATTGTTACTATAACATTGTCGGTACATGAAAGATGCGGAGAACGTAGTCTCGCTCTCCTTGAGGGCTGCGAGCGCGTTCATCTTTTGTGGGGAGCGTCAGCAGGCAGAGGGAGTTGTGTGTAATGACCAGTGGATAATCGATGACCTCTGCCTGCTCAAAGCTCCAACATTGCTCACCGTTGGCGATGTTATAGACGGCGAGCCAATCGTGTCTATGGTGCGTTTTACCGGTCCCTGCCTGGCCATAGTGTCCTTTCTGTAGCACATAGAGGAGGTCATCCTCAACTGCCATCTGTCCCAGGTAGGGACCGCTTAATGCTATCTCCCGTTCAATGGTTGCGTTGGTTGTGTTCAATACGAAGATGCTGTACATGGGCTGGTGATGCTGGTGGTTTCCCTGCTTGTTAGTGAATGTACAGGGGAGGTAGAGCCTGTCGTTTGCCAGCAGTGGTGCGGCACAGAGGACACCAACTGCTGTGTCATGTGATGGAGAGATGACAAGCCTGTGCTTTTTACTGATTAAAGGGATACTCGCTTCCTGCTGACCGGTTGTTGCCACGAGGCTATGTACGGTACTCGATTGTTCAGTATTGTTGCGTGTAACAATATAGATGCGGTTATTGCTGCAGCAAAGTGGATAGGGGATGTCATCGTGTGTCGTGAAGTATGTGCTACCGCGACCATTGGACGAGTGAAAGGCATGCACCTGGTGTAACTGTGTATGCTCTTTGGGCTTTATATGTGCTTGCTCGATCTGAATTCGGCTTACGATGTAGACAAGGTCCTTGTAGACAAGGGGAGGATAGTCAATATATAAAGGAGCATTGTTATCTGCACGCTTTTTTACACTGATTGTCTCTCCTGTAGCGCAATCCAATATATAGAGTGTGCTACAGTTTTTTGCTGTATCATCGGTAACGAGGTAGACCCGGCCATCCTCGACTACTGGACGAAAGGTGATTGATGCTTGTGGTGCTCGAAAGGTCCAGCTTTTTTGTGCTGGTGCTGAGAGCGCGATGGCGTGGCACTGGTCTTCTGCATAACGTGTTGTACTTTGAATAAAGAGATAATCTGCTTGTAAGGTGACATCCTGGATCTGACCTGGAGGCAGCGTGAGCTCCCAGAGAACCGTACCATTTAACGCATCTAATGCGTACAGTAGTGTGATAGTATCCAGTTTCCTGGTGGTACCTGTGCTTGTGCTCTCTGGCTGTGCATAGAGCGCGTAGACAATGTTATCTGCTATGAGGAGTGGGGACAACAAGCTGTAGTTGTTGCGTTCTTTATGTTGCCAGCAGATGCGCTGGGAAGGGATAGCAAGACAACTCAAGGTATTTTCATCTGTCTTGCTGTACAGGAGTCCGTTATGAGAAATGGGAGGAACGTGTTTGCTCTGGCTGGATTCTGTTGAGCTTTTCAAGGTGCCTTTTGTGATATCAATGCGGTCGAGTTGTGCAGACTGCTGGGTATAAAGGTAGAGCTGAGAGCCTACCAGAACAGGTGATTCGGGTCGTTCATGTTGCAGGAGATGTATAGGAACGGTATGCTGGGGGTGCTGGTAGAAACTGGCAATATTCCTGGCAGTTACATGTGTGTGCGTTATGTCGTTGCCTCTATCATTTCGTTGCTGTTGCGCTTGCGAACGGAGTGCAGCGTTTAGCCTGGTCCATAAGCCTGTTTGTGGTTTGTGCGCTGCCTGCGCAGACCCTGCTTGATTCAGAAAGAAAGGTTGGTTGGTGTTATCAAGGGTACTGCCAGAAGGGCTGTCGGCCTGTGTTGGTGTGGACAGATGCGGACGTTGTGTGCTGCTACTTGCCATGAGAGATTGCATGAGTGTGTAAACTGCACGCAAGGAAAGATAGGGCTGCGGATAGTGTGTATCGCCACCGTTCAATATATGGAGGAGTGATTGTGAAAACGGGAGGCTACGCAGCATAGCCTGATCTTCAGGTTGTGCAGATTGTGGTAGCGAATGGTAGGCATGTTGGGTATCGTCAGTATCATGGGTGTGATGGGCGTAGAGGAGCGTTGATGTGCCGCCATAGTGTCCTAGTTCTGAGGAAGAGAATGCTTGCTCGATCTGATCTGTGAGCTCTATGTTGAGTTGCCCACTCTGCCGGGACGTTTGCTTTACGCAGCAGCCATCGAAGAATAGGATACGTTGGAGCGGGTGATGTGTGTAGATATTCGTGCTTATAAGCTGTGCTAGCATGCCGAGCCGTAGATGTATTGCCGTGTGTGCAGCATGTCCAGGAGTGTAGCGTGTGAGAAGAGAGATATCCGCAGCATGAACCCTACAATAACCGATCCAATAGACGAGTACAGCCTGGACCGGTGTTCTGCGTTGCTGAAGTTTCTTACTGCGTGTCTGAAGAAAGTATGTGATCTCTGTTTCAAGATGGTCGATACTTGTAGGATCGATGAAGACATTCAGAATATTTTGCTCGTCCAGTCCGCATGTTTTGCAACAATAGTCTTGAAAGCGTTGTGCCACTAGCTTGAAGGTCTGTAGTGGATCGTCTCTGTGGTCTGAATAGACGTCATGGGTGCCCGTCGTCCTCTCCTTATATGGTTCGGCAGACGGCTGAGCAGTTCCTAAGAGTAAGACCAGCGTATGTTCAGGAAATGGTGGTAAGATTCTTGTTGTATCTGTCGTCATTGTTATGTATCGACTTTCTTTTTCAGAACAATTATGGTTATAGTAACAAAAATTGATCGTTTTGTATAGTATATGAGAGCTATTCTGCATATACAGTGTACAAGCATCCCTTCCACTCACGATGCTGTAAAGGGGAAAATGTATGATCGGCACTCCAGCGCCGGAGCTGCGCTATGCAATATGTATTGGGGTGAATACACATCCGCTCTATGCTCAACTACCTGCGTTGCCGCGTGCGGAAGACGATGCACGTAAGGTTGACGCCAGTCTGGCCGCCCTGGGTATCCCTGCGGAGCGACGTCGACTTCTGCTAGGGAGTGAAGCGACGGTAGCGGCGATCAATGAGGCATTCACTACCCTTTTATGCAGCCAGCCTGTGCGAGAAGATGCTGTCATTGTGTACTATGCTGGTTACCTTGTACCGCTCGTAGAGACTATCTTTGAGGGCCGTGGTGTCCTGCGTAGTGACGTATGCCTGGCAGCCTCTGATCTCCGTAACGTCCTCTCCTTGCCTGTACAGAGACGCAATGTGCCGCTACCAGGTTTGCAGACTATTCGTGAAGACTATATCGATGAAAGCCGGGCGCGCAGTCAGTTACTGGTATTTGATTGTTATACTGCCCCCTCTCAGGATACTGTACAAAAAGCATCTGTAGAGCCTCTGTGGGTTGAAGAGAGGCTCAAACAATTGTTGCAGAACAATCTTCCGGGTCGAGTCGCCATTGCGAATTATGCAGATGAGCAGGTCATGTTTGCCGCAGGTACGTATGAGCAACGTTTCTCAACACACATCATACGCGCATTACGTGGGAATACTCAGGCAGGGAAGCATACCCTGTCCGCGTTCGGTCTCTTTGACTTTGTGTCGCAGCAACTGCGTCCCTTGCGGCAGCACCCAATCTTGAGTTGTACGCTCAAGGATGATTTCTCTGTTGCCGACTACGCTACTCCTGCAAAAGCAAAGATCGATAAAGATCTAACTACTGCAAAACTCTCTATGCCAGAAGAGGTTGCTATGGCAATGCCTATTACTGATCGACAGCCTGTGCTCCCTGTGCTTCCTGTGACCCCTATAACCCCTATAACCCCTATAACCCCTGCAATCCCAGTGACCCCACCTCCAGTCTCCTTGCTGTATCCGCCAGATAAGAAGCAGGCAGATATATTGCCGGAGACAGCTATCGGTGCACAGACAACGGAGCCGCTAAAAAAACTTTCCCCTCCAACAAAAGTGGTTGTCTGCTTTGCCGGTAAGGATCAGCGTTTCCGTGATGAGCTTTATGCGTATTTGCAACCGCTTGAGCGCTCGAAAAAGATTATGTATTGGGATAAGACAAAAATCGACCCGGGTGACGTGGCGCGTGATCGAATTGTACAAAATGTGAGTTCTGCACGTATTGCTATTATTTTTGTGAATGTTGATTTTTTTAATTCTCCATACGTTGAGCCAGATATTTTCCCTCTTCTACTTGATAATAAAATAAAGCTTTTTCCTGTTCTTGTAGGGCCTTATCCCTTAAATACTAATACTGCTGGAGAACTCCTTGCGGAGCGAAAATTTGTGCATGGAGACGATGAAGATAAGCCTTTGAGCAGTTGCTCAAAGGACGAGCGCGCTGCTGTCTGGGTACGTATTGCAGAGATGGTAGCGGCAGCAAGCTTGTAGTAATTCATACTGATTGCCATATGCTAGAGATACGTTATTGCGAATAATTTGCAATAACATGCTTTTTTTATGTATACTCTTGGAGAAATAAAAATTTGCTAGTCGACGCTAGAGATGTCAAGGAGATTCGATGAGTAGCAATTTTGGTCTCTCAGCGCTTTCACGAGTATACAAACAAAGTTCGTTAGATGTACGGCGCAGGGTTATTGGTATCTACGTTTTTTTACTCGGCTACAACGTGCTGGCCTGGCTGCTGGCCCTCGTCATATTTGGTCGGCGTCCAGACTTGCTCGCTCTGGCGCTGACGGCCTATACCTTTGGTCTGCGTCACGCCTTCGATGCTGACCATATCTCGGCTATCGATAATGTCACGCGCAAGCTCATGCAGGAGAAACAACGGCCAGTCGGCGTTGGCCTCTTCTTCTCGCTGGGCCACTCTACTATCGTAGTTGTCCTGACGGTCCTTATTGCCATTGCGGCTGTCGCTGTCGGCAATTTTGATGCCCTCAAAAATATTGGCGGACTCATCGGTACAACCGTCTCAGCCTTCTTTCTGCTGATCATTGCCGCTATTAATATTGTGATTCTGATCGATATTTATAAGACCTTTTGCGAAGTGAGGGATGGTGGGGAGTACAATGACTTTACCCTCGATGAAGCGCTGAATAAGCGTGGACTGATGGGTCGCTTCTTCCGTCCAATGCTCAGGGCCACGGATCGCAGTTGGAAAATGTATCCCATCGGCCTGCTCTTCGGCCTGGGATTTGATACCGCCACCGAGATAGGACTGCTTGGCATCGCTGCGTTTACTGCTGGCAAAGGAGTAACAGTTTCCTCCATCTTACTTTTTCCTGCGCTATTCACGGCTGGTATGACCCTGATGGATACCACTGATAGCGTCTTGATGCTAGGGGCGTATGGTTGGGCATTTGTAAAACCCATCCGCAAACTGTATTACAACCTGAACATTACGCTCATCTCAGTTATCGTCGCCCTGGTCGTTGGCGGGCTTGAAGCGCTCAGTATTGTTGCAACGGAACTCCATCTGAGTGGCCCTGTTTGGGGACAGATCAACGTTCTTAACGATCGCTTCGGCTTAATCGGTGTAATTATTGTTGTGCTGTTCCTTGTGAGTTGGCTTGTATCCACGATAATCTATAAAGTGAAAAAGTATGATGACATTGAGGTGACGGTAACTATCCCAGAGACAAAGACCTCCTCCGGCCAGTAGCCCTAATCCAGACAGCTACGTAACTATAGCACGATGCTGCAGGGAGAGGAGATTTTATGGTTGTGTTTGGCGATAGAACTCTGCCATGATCTCTTCATGGCTTGCCCCAAGTTGATGGGCTGTGACTAATAATTCGCTTATGGCCTGGGCCAGGCGTTCTCGCCGCTCCTGTTCGCTCAACTCCGGTGAATGTTCGGCTACTATGACTCCACGGCGCGCTGCGGTGATCACCCAACCATCATGCTCCAATTCGCTATATGCACGCGCTATCGTGTTGGGGGCGACGTTCAAGTCACGGGCCAA
Organism: Ktedonobacteria bacterium brp13; assembly: GCA_015099395.1. GTDB lineage: Bacteria > Chloroflexota > Ktedonobacteria > Ktedonobacterales > Ktedonobacteraceae > Dictyobacter. The sequence continues at coordinate 1,236,262 of AP024096.1, forward strand.
CTGGCGCACCGAGGGCAACAGGACCCCCGGTCGCAGTTGCCCGGTCGCGATCAATATCCGCAAGCGCGTTCTGATCTGTTCATATGGTGGTACTGGACTGGATTGGTCCAGAATAAGTAATGGTGTGCTCATTGCATTTTCCTGTGCTGCCAGGGCCAGCCAGTAACGGTCCCACCCAGTCGGCCCCGACAGAGGTATGCGGTCAATCCTACGAGATAGCTTATGCCACAGAGTCCTGATCCCAGGATAACCAGTGTACTCAAGAATACAGGCTGGCAAAGGTCCAGAATTGATTGACCGCTGCGGGCTGACCGTGCAAAGAAAAGTTCAGGCTTAGCGTATTCACAAGAAAACCGAGCAGAATAAGCAATATGATAACATATTGCGCCAGAAAAGGCTGAATGGTATCCCAGCTCTGCCTCAGCTCCTGCATCGTCTCCGTCGCCTGCTCTCCCTCAAGCACAATGCCCCATTGTTGGATCTGTTTCTGTAACTGCATCGTCTGAGGTGTTTGTCCTTTATATTGTCGCTGCTCTGGATGCTTCATATGGACAATGCCGGTCCCGAGCCAGAAAAGCAACGCCAACACTTCAAAACCTACGAATGCCAGTGTGACGGTCGGACCGTTGGTAGTCGCCAGTACATAACTCATCAATCCCTCCCAAAGTATGTATTAATTATTTTGATACAGTTGTCATACCTATATGATGCAGATGATAACCATCTGTGTCAAGTGCTTAATACAGGAAAGTGGCTATATTTGGACTCGCCGACCCGTTTGCCATTGCATAGTTACATTCCTTACTACTTATCCGAAAACCTGAGTGCAGAGCACTAGCGACGCCAGTCGCGTTGGGTTTCGGAATAAGATCTTAGATGGATTTACGTGGTAGTTTGCGCTGTAGCACGATATTTTCTTATACTCTGGTGAAAGATTTAGCAGGGACACTGAAGGAATAAGTGAGTGTCGTGATACAGTTATTGTAGATAATAAGATAACAATATCTGGATATTGAAACCTATAGCGATGGAGTTGTAAGCATGCATGAGATGCAAAAAGAGGATATTTACGACTTTTTAAGTGATAATGAGAGTGTAGAGCGAGCGGTACAGCGCTTCTTTGTGCCTCAAGCGTATGCTCGTAAGGAGCAGGAGGTTGCGTTGTGGAACAGTGGCACACCGTTACGGCTGCATGCAGGGACGCTAGAGGCGCGTGAGTGGGGTGCTGGTCCCCTGGTTGTGTTGGCGCATGGTTGGGAGGGTCGTGGTTCGCAGTGGTATGCCTTCGTCGACCTACTTGTAACGGCAGGATTGCGCGTCATTGCGCTGGATGCACCGGCCCATGGCGATTCCGCTGGTACTACCATGGACCCCTGGCACTATGCGCAAGCCTTATTGCAGGTTGGGCGTGAAGTGGGTCCCATGGCTGGCCTGATCGGTCATTCTATGGGTGCCAGTGCTTGTATTCTTGCGATTGACCAGGGACTCGTTGTGGAAAAGCTTGTCGTGATCGCCAGTCCTAATTCACTGATAGAGGTTATGAAGCGGTATGCACGTGCTATCGACCTTGCGCCTCGCCTTTATCCTGCCTTCTCACAGCGTGTTGCTGCTCATGTCGCTGTCCCCCTTGATGCACTGGATCTTGCCTCTGTTGCTGCCAGACAAAAGATTCCCGCGCTCTTCTTTCATGATCCAGAGGATCGTGAAGTGCCTTTCTCAGATGGCGAGGCCGTCTCCGTAGCATGGCCGGGATCGCATATGCGTAGCGTCCATGGTCTGGGCCATCGTCGCATCATACGTGACCTGACAGTTGCGCGTGAATCTGTTGCCTTTCTTGTTAGCAAGCAGGATTGAACAAAGGAACGCTACATAGTCCTGTTTGATGTATCCTACTTGCTGGATCAATGAACTGGGAATGTATTAGCTTTTGCTTTTTTCCTTGTTATTTGCTTTGCCATCACCCTTACGCCGTATCTCTTCGGGTGCCAGAACGCTATGAACGGCCTTGAGTAGCTCTTCCAGATCGAACGGCTTGTAGACAACGGGAATCCCCTTATCTATAAGGGTTGCTTCCTGTTCACTGACCTCATCGAGAGCAGCGGTACATAAGATAATCGGAATCTTTGCGGTTGGTGGATACATGCGCAATTTTTGCATCATGACCCAGCCTTCTTGATGCATGCCTATTTTGAGATCCAGGATTACTAACTCGGGCTGAATGCGCTCGACATCTACAACGTTCTCTATCGTCTCCAATGACGCATACACCTCATAGCCCTCATCTTCGAGGAGCATCTTGAACAGGTCGAGGATCGAAGCATCGTCGTTAATCACAAGGACTTGTGTAGACATACTGGTCTTTCCCTCATCTTCCTGGGCGTGTATAGATATGGGTACCACAATGCATCTCAATAAATGGGATACATCTCAATAAACCCACATAGTATTATATTATAGCGTGTATTATAACAAAAATTGGTAAGGTTAAGAGAATTTGAAATATAGTATTACCATATAAGCTCAGCATTAACTTCGTTTGCAGATAGTACCTGCTCTCAACGGTTTAACTACGTTCATCTTAATTCGATAGTTTGACTTTACTTTTTGTGATATATTCTGTTATCTTTTAGGAAAAGAGCGTTGCGTGGCAAGATACGAGTTGAAGAGCAGACAAAAGATACGTAAGCAGAATATGAGCTTCTACTCTACAAACTCTGCATCTTCTTTTTGCATAAGGAGTACAGCCGATGGAGATTCAACAGATTGTGGAGCGTGCTGGCAAGGCCGATCTGCGCCTTGTACGCTTCCTCTATTGCGATAATGGTGGGATCATTCGTGGAAAGGCAACGAGTGTCGGGAAGCTTGCGAGCAGGATGTCTGAGGGTATTGGGCAGACGTTGGCGATGCAGGCGTTTACCAGTGTAGAGACATTGGCTCATGTTGAGGGGATGGGACCGATTGGTGAGTTCCGCTTATTACCTGATCCTGACACCTTTGTTATTTTGCCGTATGTGCCGCATGCAGGCACTATGTTCTGTGACATGGTGCGTACCGATGGCCTCCCCTGGGAGGCGTGTCCGCGCTCGTTTTTGAAGCGTATGAAGGCGCAATTGACCCGCGAGGGGCTGCGTGCTGAGGCTGCTATTGAGCACGAGTTTTACCTGGCACGTGAGCAGCAAGGCCGTTTTGTTCCTGCGGATACGAGCTTATGTTATAGCAGTATCGGTTTTGATGCGCAAGCGGAGGTAGTAGATGGGATATTAGAGGCGCTAGAGGGTGCTGGTCTCTCGCTTGAGCTTTTCCATCCCGAGTTAGGGCCGAGCCAGCAGGAGCTATCGATTCGTCACAATAGTATCCTTAAAGCGGCTGATAATGTCTGTCTTGTGCGTGAGATGATACGTGGCGTGGCTCGGCAATCTCAATTATACGCGACCTTTGCGCCTAAACCATTTCTTGATCAGGCTGGCAGCGGTGCGCATATTCATGTAAGTTTGTGGGAAAAGGGCAGTGCAAAGAATCTCTTCTACGATGCGCAAGAGCGTGGAGGATTGAGTCAATGCGGCCGCTATTTTATTGGTGGTGTCCTTCGCCATTTGTGTGGCTTGCTGGCTCTGACATGTGCCAGCCCGAACTCGTATCGCCGTCTCTTACCTCATTACTGGAGCTCGGCCTATAGTATTTATGGCTTTGATAACCGTGAGGCAGCTATTCGTGTGCCTTCGCTTTTTAAAGGTCGTGAGGCAACATCTATCAACCTTGAATTGAAGCCATCCGACCACAGCGGGAACCCCTACCTTGCTATTGGAGCCCTGATAGCTGCTGGCCTCGATGGTCTGCACAACCAGATCGATCCGGGAGAGTCGGTCGATGTCGATCCTGCTGATCTCAGCGATGAGGAGCGTGAACGACGTGGTATTGAGCGTTTGCCTGCCTCATTAGACGAGGCGCTCGACGCACTGGAGCAGGATCAGGTCTTGCTTGCTGCTCTGGGTCCGCTGCTGGCAACCTCTTATATTGCTGTCAAGCGCAGTGAGGCTGCATATTTTGCGGATAAAACTCCTGAAGAGGAGGCACGGCAGCACTTCTACAAGTATTAAGATCTTATTCCGAAAACCAACGCGACTGGCGTCGTTAGTGCTCGCACACGCAAGTTCTCGGATCAGTAGTAAGCATAGTTTTACACCTATCACTGACCTCTTTTAGTTGCGCAACAATACTATGGAACAATGAATGGAACAATCTAAGAGCGGTTCAATCTGCATCGACGCTGGCATAGTAACGATAATCATCAACGTGATCCATGTTAACGTAGCGGCTATAGTGGCTATCGCGTAGGCGTGAACTGATACGGTTTTCCATATCGTCCAGTGAGAGGTTTGTCGTGATAATAGTGTCCAGTAGATTGTTATAGCGATGGTTAATCAATTGAAACAATTTCTCGCCTGTCCAGGCGGTTGGATTCTGTGCGCCAAGGTCATCCAGTATGAGCAGATCGACTTCCTTCATCATTGTAAACAACTTATCGTATCTGGTATCAGAATTTGGCGCAAAGGTAGCGCGTAGATGATCTAGTAGATCCGGTACGACCTGGAAGAGTACTGTTTTATCATTTTCAAGGTATTGTCGGGCAGTGGCTACCGCCAGGTGAGTCTTGCCACAGCCATTATGCCCCTTGAGGACCAGGAAATTTTGCTTACTGCTCTGGAATTTCTGCGCAGCCTCCAGTGCCTCCTGAACGCCATTAGCGAGGCCATTGAAACTATCAAATGTAGCGTTGATTAGCTGTGCTGTTGTCCCAATGCATGAGAGCTTGAGCAAGTACTGTTTCTGCTGTTCGCGAAGCTCCTTTTCCTTGCAGGCGCAGAACTTTGTTTTCCCGAAGTTACTATGCCAGACAGGCACGTCGTAACGTAGGTAGAGGGCATCGTTGCATATCGTGCAATTAACTTCTTTGACTGGCCTTGGTGGTTCTTTGTGTGTGTCCTTATCTTTGCCGTTGTCTTTAGCTTTATCCCTGTCTTTACGCTTTTTGCGCAATTCTTCATATGCCTTTGCTATCTCGTATTTTATGTGATCTGGATCTTCACCAAACATGTATTACGTCTCCCTATGGTTTTAGTGCCTTTTTGAAGGCTGGAATGAGTGTATCGATAAGATACGCTTTCCAGTTCTCGGTACTGCTGAACAGACCATCTGTGCGGTATGGACTGATGGCTCTAGTATCTACCTGGGCGATGACGATGAAGGAATCTCGTCGCTCTTGAATGCGTGTCTTGACGCTATAGTTATGCTCCTGGCAGTCTGTTTCTATCAAGCGTGCAAGCCGTTCTGCCTGTATCCTGTCTGCAAATCCCCCTGCCTGATTGGTATCAATGGCTGCTTGATGATATTTTGCATGCTGGGAAGCCTGGTTATAAGCGGTTTTAGCGTGTACTTTCTCGGATTGTGATGGTATGGCTACTGCTTGTTGCTCGTTCGCTTCTTTCTGGACTTTCTCTTCGATCTCACTCCACGAGTAGTTTGTGTAAAGCCAACGTGTGACCTCTTTGGGGATGCTTTTTCGCGAAGCTGTGTAGAGTTGGTAATCGTGGTTGAAGAAGGCACCGGGGTTGTTTGGCTTACCACGGCGGTCGGGAAAGTAACTGCGTACAATCACGCTGATAGTGGCGGCCCGCACAGCCAGCGCATCTTCTCTGAGCCGAGAGATACACAATCCCACCGATTTTGTGCTACCATCGAGAAAATTGGAGAGCGAGGTGGCCTCTGCCTTGCATTCCTCGTCGGTGTGAGGTCTCTGCCACAGCAACCGTACGTGTGTATCATCACAGTCTGCTTGTGCCGTAGTTTCACAGTCTGCTTGTGTTGTAGTTTTACTGCTTGCTTGTGTAGTGGTTTTATCATCTGCTTGTGTTGTAGTTTTTTCCTGTGCAGCAGTGGAAGTTTCATCGTTAACGTTATTGTATTTTTCTCTAGAAAAATTATTATATAATATTATATTATCGTTTAACGATAGCGACTGCTCAGGACGTGAAAAGTCTACCAGATTTTGCGAAAAATCAACTATCTGAGCTTGTTTTGCGTCTTTGCGGTCTACCAAATGAACATTGCGGTCTACCAAAAGTGGCTTGCGGTCTACCAAAAGTATTTTGCGGTCTACCACTTTTTGTGAGAGGTCATCCACTGTTTGCTGGCTGTTTGGATTGCGGTCTACCACTTTTTGTGAAAAGTCTACCACTATTTCATGGTTGTGTAGCTTGCGGTCTTCCACTTTTTGCAAAAGGTCTTCCACTTTTTTCAATGGAATACTGGTTGGCTCTGTCGATCTTGCCGACTTTGGTTGTCCCTGTAGGATGCTACGAGTGTTGATTTGATCGATTGTTGCTGTTGTATGCTCAAGGAGCACTTGCCGTTGCTGCTTTGATAGATGGTTTGTTTGTAGCCAGTTTTGCACATTCAATAAAAGGGTGCTGATATTTTGATGCAGGTCTGCTGGCAGGACAGGCTCGCTACTACTGCTATCCTGTCGTCCGACGTCGTATATCTGCTCTGCTTGCTCTGCATAATATGTCGATAGATAGCGGTTTCTAATTTTGATGACGAACTTTTGGAGTTTGGAGCGTTTCATCTGAATAATTTGATTGAGTGCGTTCAGTACAAAGTGTTGCTGTGGTTTGTACGGTGAAAGTTGAAAATGGAGGCAGGTTTGTTTGCCTTCGCGCTGCTTGTGGAGTAATCCAAGTGCGTCGAATATATCCAGGTAGCCCAGTAACGTATCTTTGCTTATGTGCAGTTCATCGGCAAGGACGCCCATACCCGAGGTGTGGATCTTTGCCTGGAGAATGATCTGTGTGCGTGGTTTCTGGGTGAGTTGAGCGTAATCGAGGAGCTTGTTGAGCAGGGTGAGGCCGTAGCCATCGGGTAAGACTTGTTTGAACAGAAAGAGAATGGAAGCATCGATGCAATGTTGTACGTCAATGCTACCTTGCGCCGTTGCTATGGCAACTTTTTCTATGATGTTGTGTAGCCTGGCGGGTATCTCTTCGACCTGCCAGAAAAATTGTAACTGAATCGGGTACGTTGGCATGGTTGAATGTGCTCCATTGGCATATGTCAGGATCGGTAAACTATGTTTCAAACAGGGAATCTCCTTCATTTGTCTGGTGTTGTGTAGCTGGTGTTGTGTTCTCAGGGAATGCGAAAATGGATCAAAGGATTGGTGTATTGCGGGAGGTGGTTACAGAAATCTTTCTACTACGCCGCATACTTATATTATACAAATTGCACAAAATATATTGCAATACATAAAAATAAGTAAAGATAATATGAAACATTATAAGCCTGAAATATTCCTTGATGATTTTTGTTGCACCTGTGGAATTGTTTGTGCTAGCGAGAAGATTGTTTATGATAACTATTTCAAGTGCAAGAAATAGATAGCTTCTTTTTTAACTTCTGTGTATGATGGAGGCTGCATGGCGTGATCATACAGGTGCGTTGTTGCGCCAGTTGTTTAGTGAGATTGTTTACTACTTATCCGAAAACTTGAGTGCAGAGCACTAGCGACGCCAGTCGCGTTGGTTTTCGGAATAAGATCTTAGTGAAGAGAGAGGCCTTCAGTGAAAGATCTTTTGCTTGATACTATTGATTCGCCAATCGGGCCTATTTTGTTAGTGGTAGATGATGGTCGGCTCTGTGCTCTGGATTACCTGGAGTATCAAGCGCGCATGATGACCTTGTTAGAGCGGCGCTATCCGTCGTTTCGTCTGTTACCGGCGCATGATCCTGAGGGATACAGCAGTGTGGTACGGCGGTATCTGAATAAAGACTTTGCCTGTCTGGATACAATCCCTGTGAGCACCGGGGGGACCGTCTTTCAGCAGCAGGTCTGGCAGGCGTTGCGCTCGATCCCCCCTGGTACTACCATTACGTATGGTGAGCTAGCGGCACGGCTTGGCCGACCAACTGCGTACAGAGCAGTCGGGGGAACCAATGCACTCAATCCCGTTGCTATCGTTTTGCCATGCCACCGTGTTGTCGGAGCGAATGCTGCCCTGACTGGCTACGCTGGTGGTTTAGAGCGTAAACAGTGGTTGTTACAGCATGAAGGTTATTGTTTTGCTCATGGCACGATAGTTGAAGAGCGCATGATCAAAACAATGGATGGTCTGGTTGATTTACTGCCAGCTATCGGCGATAGGTGAGACATTGGCACTGTTATGGGCGTAGGGTAGCTTGTACATGTCTTCAAGTGTGCGCAGTACATTGTAGTGGTTGATGGTCTCGCTGTACTGTCCGCTCTTGACCATGGGGCCGACAAAAATGGTAGGAATCTGGTTACTCTGGGAGTAATCGTCCTCGTCCCATGTCACGATCAGCAAGCTATTGTGGCTCTGCGCCCATTTCTGATAGGCATCAATGTGCTGTTGGAGCCAGGTATCGCCCTGCTGAATGGAGCCATCATGCATGTCACCTTGTAGATTGGGGACAACGATGGAGACCGTTGGCAGCGTACTATAGTTGGCAGGAAAGCTGGTGAAGGGCAGATTATCCGCTGCGGGGATATCTGTGAAATTGGACCATGGATTATGCTTACGCGCATAGTTGCCAGCGGTACAGCCCGTATAACCAGCGCCAGGCATCGTCTCTGAATAGCCAGCGAATGTATCGCCTGCCCCGATGAGAGCGCCTCCCAGGTCAGGTCCTGCGAAGGTATGTGGGCAAGAATCACTGACGGTACCCTGTGTTGAGCCAGAGAATAGTGCCAGATAATTGGGTTCGCTCGGGTGGGCAACTGCAAAGGAATGGGTGAATGAAGCGCCAGCTTTCGCCAGAGCATTGATATATGGAGCATTCGACGATCCAATGATGTCTGAATACGAATGATTTTCCTCAATGACGATCACAACATGGTCAGGGCGCGGCAACGTCGCAGTACTGCTTACAGGCGGTGCTGCTGCTGATGTCGAAGAACAACTTGCCAGCACACCGAGCAGCATGAGTAGCAACGTAACCAGGCCGAAGCGAGAGCAAAGGGAGCCTGGGTGAGAGCGAACTATGCGGTAATATTCCATATTCATATATATCCTCTTTTACTATCATCTTTACTGATAATGAACGAACCAGCAGCTATACTTATTATGATCCTCAAGAGAAGGGGGTGATACTTTACATATTACCTCATAGAGAGAGAAAGAGCTGACGGATTTGGAATACTTGTTTAGTTTGAAAGGATAGTACATGCAACAATCTGATAGTTTTGCGCAAAAAAGCCATGCGGAGATGAGTGAAGATGCTGTCGTTCAGCTCTTGCAGCTGTTTGAGCAGCATGGCATTGAAGTCTTTGTTGATGGTGGTTGGGGTGTAGATGCATTGTTGGGAAAACAAACACGCGTACACGGAGATTTAGATATTGCTTTACAACACAAAGATGTCCCGCACCTCCGCTTGCTGCTTGAAGCACGTGGATACAAAGATGTTATACGTGCTGATACGCGGGACTGTAACTTTGTTATGGGCGATGATAGTGGACATGAGATCGATTTCCACTCCTACACGTTTGATGCTCATGGAACGATTGTTTTTGGCCTTGAGTATCCGTTAGATTCCTTGACTGGCAGCGGGTTTATCCAGGGATACGCGGTGAAGTGTATTTCAGCTGAGTGGATGGTGAAGTTTCATTCGGGCTATGAGCTTGATGAAAATGATTATCGTGATATTTCTGCACTGTGTGAGCACTTTGGCATTGCTTTGCCGTCTGAGTACGAGAGATTTACTCAAGCAGACTTTAAGTAGTACAGGTGAGAGGAATGCGCTCGCTGTGGTAGACAACACTGTAAACAGTATTGGCACGGGCGCGTTCCTTCACTGTTGATTTCAGTGTACCTGAATGGAACAAATATATAGTTGCGTGCTAATAATAACTATTCCAAAACAATTTTTATGCTGTGGCTTTTATCTTTCACTTATTCATTGCGTGCTGCCTCTTCAGGTTTCTGGGCGTAGGCGATGTAGTATTTATACGTCGCATGGTCTTGTTCCCATTCATCACGGAGATGAGAGAGGATCTCTTCGATGTCGGTTGCTGGAACGCCTAGTAGGGCTGGAATAGCGGCTCCCATCCCTTTTAGTGCGTTGTAGAGGTTAGTAGACATCATGTCACCGATCTGACCGCCCCAGGGGCCTAGCGGTACCTCAAAGGTCTTCATCGTAACCTGTTCAAATCCTGCCTGTGCAAGCATGCTATCGAGGAAGCGAGGTAGGTTTCCGGTGGTATTCAATCCACGGGCCTTTGCAAACCTGCCCAGAAATGTGAGCATACGTTGCATCGCAGGTCCCAGTGGCTTGATGTCCTCGGACCCCTCGATGAGTTCGACCCAGCCGCCAGGCACTGTAACACGTGCCAGATCGTTGAGCGTCTGAGGCCAGATATTAAGCGGGAGGGCTGTCAGCAGGAAACGCTGGTGTACGAAGTCAAAACTGTTGTCTTCAAATGGTAGGCCGTTCATTATATTCCCTTGCGCAAACATAAAATTGTCTGGTAGCGTTTTTGTACCCGGTTCTAGATCGATGCCAATAACCTGAGATTGCGGAAATTGCGTGCACATATCAAAGGACCATTGGCCGGTCCCACAACCGACGTCAAGGATGCGTGCAGGCGTGTCGATGGGTGCAACATAGTTGCCTTTGAGTGCTGCGCGGATGATGAGATGCTGAAAGTCGAGGCGATCAATCTCGTCCGAATCTGCGGGTAGGATGTAGGGTACATCCTTGCGGAAACGGCGCTTGTTAGTAACTGGTGGCAGAATGATAGGCCCTTCAACAGTTGGATCTGTGGGTGACTTACGTCTTCTATGAAAAGAGAACTTCCATGGCATGTGTATATTTCTCCGTTCTTGCTAAATTATGCGCAGAGACACGAAAAGAAAGAATTGAAATAAAATCTGCATATGATAGAAAAGCTATGAACCATCCACGTGCAATGTAAAACATCTTTTTCTGGATGTCAAATGAAATTGAACGTTAATCCCCTATGCTTTGACACATCCTGGCAACTGCTACCTGTTTCATTGCATACCAGTGTTATTTGCCAAACGGAGGGGCAATGTTTTATGATGATTTGGTGATACTAGTAAAGATAGAACTCCGAACCTCAACGCGACTGACGCTGCTCGTGCTACAGATCTACACACTCCAGATATCCTGAAGTTCGTATATGATGCAGTAAATATCTAAAAAGCTCGTTTATCGCCATAGAGTTCGCATAAGAAAGGCTTTGTATGCATTTAGGATTACAGGTTCCGAATTTTACTTTTTCAAGCGATCAGGGACAGCTTGGTGACACCTTCGGATTGATTGCTGAGCGTGCCGATCGTGCAGGCTTGTATAGCCTCTGGGTGATGGACCACTTTTTCCAAATTCATATGGTTGGACCCGCAGAAAATGAGATGCTAGAAGGCTGGAGTGCGCTAGCATTTGCCGCTGGGCGTACGAATCGCATCAAGTTGGGCACGATGGTAACTGGTGTTACCTATCGCCATCCCGCTCTGCTTGTGAAGACCGCGACGACGCTGGATGTGCTCTCACATGGGCGTGCTTATCTAGGCATTGGAGCTGCATGGAATGAAGAGGAGCATAAGGGTCTGGGTGTTCCGTTCCCACCCCTCAAAGAGCGCTTTGAGCGTCTGGAAGAGGCGTTGCAGATTGCTCACCAGATGTGGCGTGGCGATGAGCAACCCTTCCATGGGCAGCATTATACGCTTGAACGCCCTCTGAACTCGCCTCTTTCTGTGCAGCAGCCTCATCCACCGATCCTGATAGGTGGCACAGGTGAGAAGAAGACGTTGCGTATGGTGGCACAATATGGTGACGCCTGTAACCTCTTTGCGCGCCTGGGAAAGGACGAATTAGCGCGTAAATTGGATGTACTACGCGAACATTGCCAGAACGTCGGCCGCCCATACGAAGCGATTGAGAAGACAACGCTGGATAGTTTGCGACTGACACGTGATGGTCGTGATGGGTCCCTCTCTCCTAATGCGGCCATCGACCTGTTCGGTTCTCTGGCTGAGCAAGGGATCGATCAAGCGATCTTCAGCTTGCAGAATGTTGCGGATTTAGAGGCATTTGATGTCCTGACGCAGATTGTACCTGAAGTTGAAAAGATTTCAGTAGCAGGTCGCTAAACACGCGATCTCACACTTCTTATAGTGTAGTTATAGTGCTGCAGCGAGCGAGAATGAACGTATAAAAAGTCCATTCTCGCTCGCTGCGTTTTGCATGTTGCCGTCTAGGCGTTTGTATGTCGTTCGAGGAGAAAAACAGGGATTTCACGGTCCGTGTTCTTTTGATACTCCGCATAGGGAGCAAATATGGTAATGGCCTTCGCAAATGCCTGCGCCCGCTCATCGCCAGCTAGCAATTTAGCTGTGGCAGCAAACGTTTCGGTGCCGACCTCGACTGTGACATCGGGATGAGCCAGGAGATTGTTGTACCACAATGGGTTTTCTGGTGCGCCACCTTTAGAAGCGACTGCCAGGTAGGTGTCGCCGTAAGGCACCGACATTAATGGATAGATGCGCTCCTGGCCCGATTTTGCTCCCCTGGTCGTGAGAAGGATTAATGGAGCCCAATCGTGTACCGTACCACCGTTTGCACGGAACTCCGCAACAACTCGATTATTTCTTTCAATCAGATCTTGTTTATTCATTTTTGCATTTTCCTTTATGAAGCAGTTCAAATAGAAAGCGGGCTTCCCTCGTTTGGGTTATATTTTCCCAGTGTACCATTCCTGTTTCCGATAAAAAGATACATCTGAAGAAAATATCTTCTTTAAAGAGAACCAAAAGATGGAGCTGTCTTATTCCTCCTATTACTCACCATAAGCTGCTAGGCGTGCACAAAGTTCTCGACGAACTGACTGACCCGCTGCGTATAGGTTTGCCTATCGGCTGCAAAGGCGAGCGCATGACCGGCATGGGGGATCAGCAGTTTCTCTTTATGTGGAGAGGCACAGTGATCATAGAGCGGATGGATCATCGACGTTGGTACAAAAAGATCTTCAGCGCCATGGATGAATAGAATGGGAACCTGTGCTTTCTGTACCTGCTTGAGGGCGGACGCCTCTCCAAAGAAATAGCCGGCACGTAGCTTGCAGACCAGGCTCGTGAGTTGGACGAGCGGGAAGGTTGGCAGTTTATACATCCGTCTGCATTGGTAGGAGAGAATATCCCTGGCAGACGTGTAGGCGCAATCTGAGACAATCCCCTTCACATTCGCCGGTAGCGGCTCTCCGCTCGTCATGAGGACCGTTGCCCCTCCCATGGAGACACCATGCAGGACAACCTGTGCCTCTGGGCCAACTTTCTGGATCGCTACCTGTATCCATTTCTGATAGTCTAGACGATCCAGCCAGCCGAGGCCGATATATTTGCCTTCACTTGCTCCATGTCCGCGATCATCTGGCAGCAGAATATTATAGCCAAGGACATCATGGTAGAGTTGCGCGTACGAGCTCATATCAGGGAGGGCGCGACTGTTATAGCCATGCGCCAGGATAGCTATCTTTGTGGTCGGTGTAGCGGCGGCAAGGTAGTAGCCATACAGTGTTAATCCATCGTACGTTTTTAGTTCAAGCGTCTCAAACGTGTTGGCAGGCGCAGCGGTGATCGAGTTCTGTGCTCCAGATGTGTAGTGCTGAGTCCACTCTGGATCGAACATAGCCATCTCTGCGCTGGAATCGACAGCCAGATCCGGGTTATCATTCATGAACTCTTTGGTTTGGCGTGCGACGGCTACATTGCAGAAATAGACGCTGGCAATGATGAGTACCAATATAATAACGCCAATAATGCAAAAAATGATGGCGGCGGTTGTTGACATCTGTTTACCTCAAAAAAAGAATGGCAAAGCGCCATTCTCTCGTATTTTCTATCTTCGCTTTACCATAGCATTGTCGAACTAAAACGGCAAGTATGCCAAACGGATAGCTGTTCAATATAGTTGTAATGAAAGAATACTACACGTAAAATAGTTATTTGGCGTATTTGAGTGAGCAAAACGAGTGCCATCAGTCGCATACGCTGGGTGGATGGAGAGAGATGGGGTCTGGTCGTGCTTGCACTTCTATGTAAAATGTCCCTAAATGGCCTTATTCATCGTTGAATGCAAAGACAGGTGCAGCATTACAAAAAAAGGAGATACCCAGCTATGCCACAGGGTTCTGTTTCCGTGAAGCCATTTACCGCAAAACGCATTCGAGTTGAGAGTACCCGCTCGTTTGACGAAGTCTTCCTGGAATTACAGAAATTGGTGGGTACTACCGAGCATATGGATGTTGTGCGAGGGGTAAGTGAAAGCACCCGCGAGGAGTATGAAAAAGTCGTCCAATCCAAATTGGGCGAAAGCGGCTTCATGCCCTTTCTCACTATCGATCACGGGGAATGGCTCCCTCTATTCGGCATCAAACGCAAGGCGGTACGGTGGATCTTTGGCAATCCTTTGATTGCTATTACGATGATTCAACACGATATCAATGCCTCATTGTTCACGCCGGTCGAGTTGTTACTGTATGAAAACGAGTTTGGGCACGGGTCGACCGTGGTGTATGATCTGCCATCCTCGGTGATTGCGATAGACCGGAATCCTCCCCTGCTCGTAGCGGCTGAGGAACTTGACCGCAAGGTGCAAGCTCTGGTGAGCCGCATCACTGGTGTGGCAATGGACCAGGCATTGAAGCAAATGGCACATCAACACTAACAGTGTCCTTGTTAGATCGATTCAATACAGCGCTACAATTGTTACTATAACAATTGCGTATGGTTATTCATCCCTCTATAGAGCTCGTTGTGCTCGTGGTGCGATACCGCAGAAGCCAGCCACGCTCCAGCCGAGTTCAATATGCTGCGCTGGCGCATGCTCGGTAAGATAGTTATAGAGTAGATGTGCTGGTATTGTTGTGTCCCAGGCAGGCTCGACGCGCGCAAAGGGACTGCGAGCTGTACGCGAGCCATGGGAGCCGTCACCATCTACAACTGTATCGACGACGATACGTTGTGCGCCGCTTGTGAGGAGTCGCTGACCAAATATCGCAACATCTGTGTATGCGAGACAGGGGCTAACCGTAATCTGTGTGGCAATACCAAGCTCACTGGCCATGCGCACCAGTTCCCAGCGCTGTTCCAGCAGCGGTCCACCTTGCATTTTCTTGAGATAGGCTTGATCATCGGTCTCAATAGTAACAGACAGGTAGGCGTATGGAATCTGTGTGAGCAAGGGGAGATCTCGCCTTGCCAGAGGCGAACGTGTCTGAATTACGAGCAGGTCCAGCTCTGGATACGCTGAAAAGATCTCTATGCAGCGGCGTGTGGCTCGATAGCTATGTTCCGTTGGTTGATAGGGATCGGTGGTGCTACTCATAAAGATGCGTAGCTTTTGCCGTTCCTGAGCAGGCATCCTCGCCAGTTCATGTGCCAGGAGATCGGCTGCATTCGTCTTGACCTGGACCGCTTTCCCCCATGCTGCGCCCCCAGTGCCAAACGTCCAGTTGGGTAAGAATTGAGCATAGCAGTAGAGACCGCACGTCGTTTGTCCAAAGCCACAGCCCACATACGCAGAGAGTGAATGCGTATAGGGATAGGGCCCCGCTGCGAGAAATCCTCGCCGCTGTGGCGTCAGAATCTTCTTTGCTTCCTTTAACGACACCTGCATACCAGTCTCTTTGGCCTGTTGCTCGCTCTGTAAGTTCATATATTGGCACCCTTTCTTCTACAAGGTATTGAAGATGAGTAAAACAACTCTACTCGACTTACTACTTATCCGAAAACCTGAGTGCAGAGCACTAGCGACGCCAGTCGCGTTGGGTTTCGGAATAAGATCTTAGAGCTGCTCAAGATCGATGTCGGGGTCAATAATTTTGATGACCTCTGGCGAGTAGAAGCCGGGGTCTAGTTGATAGAGTGTGCGGGTGATCGCTGCTACGAGCTCTGTGCTGCCGGGAAGTTTATAGTGTGCCAGTGTCAGTTGGAGATAGAGTGCATGCAGAAAGAGCCTGGTGTTGTGATAGGCATTGCTATCTTCTGGGCGTGCAAAGTGGACGATATCTTCCCATGGCATCTTGTCGCCGATCTCAGCCATATGACGGCACCACCAGCTCCAGTAGGAAGCTGGGATGAGCTTGCGCGTTAGCACTGCAATGACCACCAGGGCCAGACGTTCATCTTCGATTGAGACATACAGATACTCTGTCGGAACGGTCGTCTTCTCGGCGATAGCCGTCAGGATGCGTTCTAGTTCACGCAGACCAACATGATGGTTGCGCGCCAGTACTCCCAGCAGATCACCTGCATGTGCCAGAGCATGCACCCAACCTATGCCACGTACGTGACCCCGTAAGTCTTGCTCGTTCATAATATAGTTGATGCTCTGTTCCAGCGTCTGCTGTACCTCTTCGCGACTCAGAAAAGGGTGTGCATTCTCGTATTTCAGTAACTCTGAGAGTGTAAGGGCGGAGAAAGAACGTAGCAATGTGTTCGTAGCATCTGTCGCGTTGCGTTCACCCAGGCCTGCTAGCAGATTATCCAGCAGCTGTACGCGCATTGCGCGTAACTGTTCAGAGTTGTAGAGGCCACGCTGTATCCAATTCTCCAGCGTTGTATAGATGAAGTAGTCGCGCATCTCGGGATCGTTTGTACCCAGGAGCGTCAGCAGTTCAGGGGTGAGCTGTTCAAGCGTATAGCCTTGTGGCAGCTGGTAGTCGTTATCTGCAATGGAGCGCCAGAATTCTTTATCCATCACTATCCTTCTAGTAGCGTCTATAGCAATAATTGCGTCCTCTCCTGCTGTATCAAGTAGAGAGGACGCAATTATTGTATCTTTTGCATACGGTTGTATGCAAGTATTACTTCAGCTGTACTACTAATCGTTCAGCAAGAGTGAGAGTGATGGCGTCTGAATCTGGTGATCATCGGAGACACTGATTACAGCGGTGCCGACTGCAAAGAACTCGATCATATGCGAGCCCCAGCCATGACTATGTTCAACGATCTGGGCCCCGACGATACCCTGTGCCTGCAAGCTCAAAGCCTCTGCTTGCATACGTTCCATTGCCAGCTCACGAGCGTCGTAGAGTGCCTGGGTGTAGTTGGTCATCTCGACGTTACGCCCGACGCGACTGAACCATTGTCCGAGACCCTGACGCGAAACATGATAGACGCAGTTGCCCATGACCATGCCGACTGGTCGATAGCCAGCGCGCAGGAGTGTCCAGAAATCCTGACCGGAGAGATCGGAGGTGAAGGGCATGCCGTGGGTATTGCGGAAATGCTGACCACTGCGTGAGCGGATCGCCGTACCGATGGCTACAAATTCTGCCAGATCTTCGCCCCATTCATGACGTGTGACCTCAAGGCGTACGCCAACGATACCATCTGCCCCGAGCGCCTCGGCCTCTTCTTCCATACGTGTCATCGCCAGTTCACGTGCATGGTACATGGCCTGTGTCAGTACGTTCATCTCCTGGTTCTGACCCCAGTTCGCCATCTGGTACCCGATGTGATAGATAGAGCTGCCGACGACCAATCCCACCGGATCGAAGCCCGCTTCACGTACGAGCAAAAACTCGTTGACACTGAGATCACTGGTAAAGAGTCCTTTATGGGTCGCGTCATTACGCATAGAGGTAAGGCGTTCACGCGCGTGTTCAGGGATATTTGTATCTTGAATACTCGTATCATTGATGGGTGGTTGCTGTTGTGACATGCTCAGGTGCTCCTTCTGTATACGTATAAATTGTATCCATTAGCTGTTAAAAGTAAGTTCGGATACCTGCCCATAGCGCCCTGGACGCAGGTCTGTTAACGTGAGTGTCGGAGTAAGCTTAGGTATAACATGATCTTTTTTGATAGTAGTGATAGCCGTGCCTACAACGCCAAAGTGAACGAACAGGTCGAGATACTGACTTTTGGGATTGTCTGTTTCATACTCATAGATTTTTCGCTCATTGGTAATGTGCATGCCAACAATGCCCAGCGCGCCTATCTGCCGCACCATCTGATTGGCCTGTGCCATGGCCCGATGGCGTGCATCGTAGGTCGCCTGTGTGAAAGGTACCACCTCTTGATTGTAGCCGCCGGTACCCCAGTAGCCACGGAGCTGCTGCGTCATACGACTCCCTAACGAGACATAGAACGAGCTGTAGCCTGTGACGATGCCGGCAGGATAGTAGCCAGCTTGCAGGAGGGCCCAGAACTCTTGTCCGGAGAGGTCACTGAGGAAGGGTCGTTCACCTAAGGGTGTATTGGGTAATTTGACTGCCGTTCCGATCGCTGTATACTCGATAAGGTTGCTGCCCCAATCGTAGTTGCGCTGTGTGAAGCGGACCCCAATCACTCCGTGTGCTCGTAAGAGACGCGCCTCTTGCTCTAGACGACCTATTGCCAGCCGAGCAGCGTGTTGGTGGCCCTCCGAAACGGTTGTCAGCTCTTGCATACTCGTCTGCCAGGAATACTGACGTGTATATTGCCAGCCAATCTGATAGATTGAACTACCCATGACCTGGCTTACAGGCTGGTATCCCTGCTGATGAGTGAGTGCCAGCTCATTGGTGCTCAGATCGCTGGTGAAGAGCGGGTGACCGGCTTGCATCTCTTCGGTAAGACGTTGTTGTGCTCGTGTGGGCAGACCGCCAGCTTCCAGCGACTGGCGACTGACTTCATCTGCCTGTTGCTCCTGGAGACGCCGTTGTTTGTCTTCGGGTGAGGATCTCTTCCAAAATGGCATGAATACCTCCTTATCTTAAAACGTATACGTGTAACGAGCAGCAAAGGTGCGAAAAGACCTGTAAACGTTTTACAAAAGAAAGCGTTCAAGCGCCATACGTGCTTGCATGCTTTGTGTTGATAGCGTTGCAAGTGCGTTGGCAATTTCGTCGATCCATTGCTCCATCGGGATCTGTTCTGTCTTAATCACAATTCCTCGCACGATCTTAGCACGCGAAGTAATTGGATACCCCTGGCGTTCACGAACAATCTGATACTGGTTCTCACCGAGAGCTACATTGATCGCGATGACAGGATGTTCACGTGAAAATAGTTTGTTCTGTCGCGTCACCTGTGTCTGTTCTGGTAAGGAGCCCCCCAGCTTGCTGGCGAGCGCCTCCATAAAGGCATTTAGATCGCTGCGATCGGCACGCAGTGAAGCTGCTAGCATATCTACTTGCAGCGGTTCATGCGGATTATCGAGCATTCCTCAGCCCTCTCTTTCTCTTGAAGATACTATGCGAAATGAAGAGATTTCGACGTATGCACTGCTCTCCATAATGTGGGTAGCATACAAATATTATCATGCTTTTACTAGCGTAAACGCAAGCAACTGATTTTTATAAAACAGCTAAAACAACGTTGAGTACTATGTATCATTGCATCTATCAGTACCCTGGATCGTTAAAAACATCTTCCGTATGTTTCTGTTTTAGAATAGTGCTATAGAGTATGAACTATAAAGAGGACATAATTCTTGCTATCCTTGCTTTCTTCTATCTGTTTTCTATTGATCTATTTACGCATCTATATTATTATAAGGTAGTATTTTCGTTTCTATATCGTTTGAACAAGAGAAAGTGAACTCATTACTATGTCGTACAATCCTGATCAGGGTAATGCCCCTGAAGACCCTTCCATGCCGCCCAATGCTGGAGGCTATTCCTACCCACCGACGACAGACCCGGCTTATCAGTTGCCTGCGAATCCTTATCCACCAACCGGAGATCCAGGCTATCCACCGCCCGTGAATCCCTATCCACCAGTAGGAGGCCCCGGCTATCCGCCTCCTGGTAATCCCTACCCACCAGTAGGAGGCCCTGGCTACCCGCCGCCGTATCCCAATCAGCCGTATCCTGGCTACAACCCTCCGCTCCAATTTACGCCAAAACCTTTAAAGGAGACGTTGAAGCAGTTGCCGCGTCAATACTGGCGGGTCCTCTCGCATCCAGGGGCCACCACCTTTGCTGAAGAGCAGATGACTGCCAGCTGGGGTGCGATCTGGGTCCAGGTTATTGGCTATGCTATTATCATTACAATTCTTGCAGCTCTCTTTCGTCGGTCTACTGTGCCGGTATCGTTTGTTCTTGCGTTCGCGGGACCTTTTATTGGTGCTGGTATCTTCTGGTTGATTGCCAAAGCCTTTCGTGGTCAGGGACACTTTTTGCAGTACATGTATTGTTATTTTTTGTATTCCGTGCCACTTGGTATTGTATTGAACCTTTTGATACCGATCCCTATCGTTGGAGCACTTCTGGCACTTATTATAGGGATCTATGAATTGGTGCTGTTGATTTTTATGACTGCGGGTGTCCACCGCATGTCGGGTGGCAAGGCAACGCTGGCCGTCCTCATCTTGCCGATTGGGCTGATCCTTCTTTCATGTATCATCAGCATCATCGCTTTACCATTTTTAATGCATGCATTGCAGAACGCACAGAATATGCAGAGCTACTAGCCTGAGCTACCCTGGCAAGAGCCATTCTCGCTATTGCTAGCGTGGGTGGCTTCTTTGTGTTTCAGCATATTTTTTGATTGTTCTTCGTATAGTCTAAGAGCATTTGAACAGACACCAGGTAATTGTTGGCGCACAGTTTCCAACAGTGTATGCGCTAGAAAGAGGGCATAATTACTTTTATGCTTGCTTTTTTCTATCTATTTTATATTGATTTATTTATACGTCTGTATTATTGTGTGGAGGCATTTTCAATTATTTGTTGTTTGAACAAGAGAAAGAGAACATATTCGTATGTCGTATGATCCTAATAATCAGGAGAATCCCCCTGAAGACCCTTCTACGCCGCCCAATAGTGATGACCATCCAGCGGGAGACTCTGGCAACCCCGGTAACCCTGACTACCCACCCTTTGGTGGCCCTGGTTATCCACCGCCCGGCAATCCTGGTTATCCGCCCTTTGGAGGCCCTGGCTATCCGCCGCCCGGCAATCCTGGTTATCCGCCCTTTGGAGGCCCCGGCTATCCACCGCCCGGCAATCCTGGTTACCCGCCCTTTGGAGGCCCTGGCTATCCACCGCCTGGCAATCCTGGTTACCCGCCCTTTGGAGGCCCCGGCTATCCACCTCCTGGCAATCCTGGGTACCCACCTCCGTATCCTGGCTACAATCCTCCGCCACAATTTACGCCCAGGCCTTTGGGCGAAACCTTGCAGCAGTTGCCGCGTCAATACTGGCGTGTCCTCTCGCATCCAGGGGCTGCCACCTTTGCTGAAGAGCAGGCATATGCTAGCTGGGGTGCTATCTGGGTGCAGCTTATTGGTTATACTCTTATATCAGCCATTTTTACATTTGTTTTTGAGGCATTTGTATTACCTACAACTTTTAGCGCATTTTTTAATGCCTTTAATGTTCCTGATCAGAACAATAGTCTACAACAAATGACAAGCTTCTATCAGTCGATGGCTGTTGGAAATGTGTTTACAACATTGATTTCCAATGTTGTAGGGTCTTTCATTGTTGTAGGCATCTACTGGTTGATTGCCAAAGCTTTTCGTGGGCAGGGACCATTTTTGCAGTACATGTATTGTTACTTGCTGATCTTCACACCTCTTGGCATCATATCGTCCCTGCTGGCTTTCATTCCTATCGTTGGCTTTATCCTGTCATTCGCTCTGGGGATCTATGGAATAGTGCTGTTTATTATGATGACCATGGGCGTTCATCGTATGTCGGGTGGCAAGGCAACGCTGGCAGTCCTCATCTTGCCAATTGCACTGGCCATCCTCTCCTGTATCGCATTTGTCGGCTTATTTGCCATTATCTTAAGTGCAGCGCATAATATGCAGTACATGCCGACCCCACAGTACACACCGACTTACTAGATCCTCGCTAATCTGAAAGAAGCCATTCTCTCTAGCGCTAGCGCGGGTGGCTTCTTTCTGTGCTAGCTATATCTTGCTCACTCGACAATTCTTATAGTCTGATAACACCATAGTGTATGTTTAGTAAATAAAGAGGGTATAATCCCTTCTACCTTTGACTTTTTCTATTTGTTTTATATTGATCTATTTATACGTATATATATATATATATGTGAAAGCATTTTCAGTTATTTGTTGTTTGAACAAGAGAAAGAGAGCGTATTACTATGTCGTATGATCCTAATAACCCGGGGAACCCTCCTGAAGGCCCTTCAAATCCTCCCAATGGCGGTGGTTATCCAGCGGGAGATCCTGGCAACCCTGGTAATCCTGGCTATCCGCCGCCTGGGGGACCCGGCTACCCACCGCCCGGCAATCCTGGTTACCCGCCTTTTGGAGGCCCCGGCTACCCACCGCCTGGAGGCCCCGGCTATCCACCGCCGTATCCTGGCTACAATCCTCCACCGCTACGGGTTGTGCCAAAGTCTTTAGGGGAGATCTTGAGTCTGTTGCCGCGTCAATACTGGCGTGTTCTCTCGCATCCAGGGACGACCACCTTTGCTGAAGAGCAGGTGACTGCCAGTTGGAGTGCTATCTGGGTACAGGTTATTAGTTATGGTATTATCGCTATAATTCTTGCAGTTCTCCTTCGTCGGCCTATTGTGCCGATATCGTTTGTTCTTGCGTTCGCGGGACTTTTCATTTTTGCTGGTATCTTCTGGTTGATTGCCAAAGCTTTTCGTGGACAGGGACACTTTTTGCAGTACATGTATTGTTATTTGCTGTTTTTCGTGCCACTTGGTATTATAATGAACCTTTTGACACCGATTCCTGTCGTTGGAGTACTTCTGACATTTGTTGTGGCGATCTATGTACTGGTCCTGTTGATCTTTATGACCGCTGGTGTCCACCGCATGTCGGGTGGCAAGGCAACGCTAGCCGTCCTCATCTTGCCAGTTGGGCTGGCCCTTCTCATATGCATCATAATTGCTATCGCTTTCCCATTTTTAATGCATACAATGCAGAACGTACAGAATGTGCCGATCAACTAATCTGTGCAAACCTGGAAAGGAGCTATTCTCGCTAGCAATAGCGCGGGTGGCTTCTTTGTGTACCAGCCATATTTTGGGATTGTCATTCGTATAGTCTGAGGATATTTGAACAGAAAGCTGGTAATTATTGAAGGACTGCTTCCAACCGCGCATAAGTTAGAAAGAGGGCATAATTCCTTCTATCCTTGCTTTTTTTCTATACGTTTTATATTGTTATATTTATGCGTCTATATATTGTGTGAAGGCATTTTCAGTTATTTGTTGTTTGAACAAGAGAAAGAGAGCGTATTACTATGTCGTATGATCCTAATAACCCGGGGAACCCTCCTGAAGGCCCTTCAAATCCTCCCAATGGCGGTGGTTATCCAGCGGGAGATCCTGGCAACCCTGGTAATCCTGGCTATCCGCCGCCTGGAGGTCCCGGCTATCCACCGCCCGGTAATCCTGGTTACCCGCCAGCAGGAGGTCCCGGCTACCCACCGCCCGGCAACCCTGGTTACCCGCCTTTTGGAGGCCCCGACTATCCACCGCCTGGTAACCCTGGTTACCCGCCAGCAGGAGGTCCCGGCTACCCGCCTGGAGGCGGCCCTGGCTACCCGCCTCCAGGCGGCCCTGGCTATCCACCTCCGTATCCTGGCTACAACCCACCGCCACAATTTACGCCAAAGTCTTTGGGGGAAACCTTGCAGCAGTTGCCGCGTCAATACTGGCGTGTCCTCTCGCATCCAGGGGCGACCACCTTTGCTGAAGAGCAGGCATATGCCAGCTGGGGTGCTGTCTGGGTCCAGCTGATTGGTTATGCTCTTATAGTCTCCATTTTTACATTTGTTTTTGAGGCATTTGTATTGCCTACATTTTTGAATGGACTTTTTGGCGCTTTGCAGACTTCTGGTCAGAACATTAATCTGCAGCAAATAACAAGTGCGTTTCAGGCGGTAGCTGTTGGGGCTGCGTTTGCAACGTTGATTTTCACTGTTGTAGGGTTTTTCATTGGTACAGGTATCTACTGGTTGATAGCCAAAGCCTTTCGTGGACAGGGACCATTTTTGCAGTACATGTATTGCTACTTGCTGTTCTACATCCCTCTTGGCATCATAACCTACCTGCTGTTTCTCATCCCTGGCGTTGGCATTATTCTGTCATTCGCTCTGGGGATCTATGAAATAGTGCTGTTGATTTTTATGACCATGGGCGTCCATCGTATGTCGGGTGGTAAGGCAACGTTGGCCGTACTCATCTTGCCAATTGCGCTGATCATTCTTTCATGTATCGGATATGCTGCCTTATTCGCTATTATCTTAAATGCAGCGCATAACTTACAGAGCACGCCGAGCTACTAGCCTGTGTAGATCTCGAAGGAGCCATTCTCGCTAGCGCCAGCGTGGGTGGCTTCTTTTTGTATGCTGTGGGGATGAATATGATAGGTAGTTTGTGTTGTTATAGTGAAGAGAAGAATAAATAAGAATGTTTGTATGTACATAGATATAAAGGATATAGGTTATGGCGCTTCCACTTTCGATATTAGACCTTTCCCCCATTGATGCAGGTTCGAGTAGCGGCCAGGCATTGCACAACACTATCAAATTGGCGCAGCGTGCTGATGCCTTGGGCTATACTCGTTATTGGCTATCAGAGCATCACAATACAAGCATGACCGCCAGCCCTGTGCCTGAGATCATGATTGCGCATGTTGCCCAGGCTACTGAGCGTATCCATGTCGGGTCGGGCGGCGTTATGCTCCCTAACCATTCTCCGCTCAAGGTCGCTGAAGGATTCAGGGTGCTAGAGGCGTTGCATCCAGGGCGTATCGATCTGGGCATTGGTCGCGCACCAGGGACTGATCCCAGGACTGCCCTGGCGCTACGGCGTTCGCGTGAGGCGTTGAATGCTGATGATTTCCCTGAGCAGTTGGCTGAATTATTAGCCTTTGCGCAGGAAGAGGAGTTTCCGGTTGGGCATCCTTTTCGGACCGTTAAAGCGACTCCTATGGATGTGCAGTTGCCTCCCATCTGGTTGTTAGGTTCAAGTGATTTTAGTGCTCAGGCCGCCGCTGCCTTAGGGCTTGGCTTCTCATTTGCACACCACATCAACCCTGAGTTTGCTGTGCCTGCGATTCGCGTGTATCGCGAGAACTTCCAACCATCGCAGCGTTTATCTGCTCCACATGTTATTCTGACGACGGGTGTGATCTGTGCGGACACCGATGAAGAGGTAGAAGGATTGTCCCAGGCGATGGCTCTGACCTTCTTACGTCTACGCACCGGGCGTGCTGCCAAGATTGCGAGCCCTGAAGAGGCCCGCGCATACCAGTATAATGCCATGGAGCGCGGTATGCTCGATGAGGCACGCCGCCGCCAGATTGCCGGTAGACCCGAGGTTGTCAAAGAAAAGTTACTTGCACTCGTGGAGCAGACCGGTGCTGATGAGTTGATGATCTCTGCCATGATGTATGGCTTTGAGAATCGAGTCAGGATGATAGAACTATTAGCCACTGCATTTGATCTACCAGACGCAACCTCCGGCCCTGCGCAGCAGATAACTGCGCAGGTATAACTTTCCGTGTTATATCACGACTGCCGGAGCGGAAGCATGGGGACCGGAATGGCATAGGTCTTGCCGCCCACACCTACTCCCCCTGCACACGTATTCGGAGGGATGGTACAGGTACCCCGCGTTGAAGGACACTCAGCAGCCCAGAACATATAGCCTAGCATCCCGTTTGTAGTCCCCGCCCCGTTGGGTGCCACTGACTGCACATAGCCGCCGGTCGTATTGGTGAGTGACCCACTGAACTGTAAACATTCCGGCGGGAGACTCCCCCCTTGCGTGTTGCTAATATACAGACTTCCCGTAAGTTTGGCCGGTGCGAGAGGGGGAATGGGAGGGCTATACTGAGTCTTGCCATCAATATGTTCTTGCCAATTGGCCTCTGCACTGGTAGCACTCGATGGCTGCTTGCTCGGCACCATGGCATTGGCATAATCAAGCACCGGCCTGGTGGTGGTGAGCCAGTCCGTGGTCGCCTTGGTCGCCAACGGTATCAGCCACCGATCTCCCGCCGCCAGATCAATGGTCAATCGTGCTGCCGGGTTGTTGCCTGTCGCATCGTAGGGCTCTTGGGAGCGATAGGCGTCGATGAACGCTTGCAGCCCCGTCAAATTAGGTGAGCTTGCGTTTTCATAGTCGATCTCGATGCCTACTCCTAGTTGCTGAGCTACTGCCGCCGCGTTGAGTCCTAACTGGGTAGGATTGGTTGCAAGCGCCTGATCCCAATCACTGGCATAGGTAATGCCCCCGATGGAGAGCATGACCCGGACATGATGGCTCGTAAAGTAGTTCACAATGTCTGATGTCATGCCAATGGGAACACCCTGCGAGGTCTGAGCATCAGTGGTCTTATTGAGCAGCTTAAGCGGTTGGACGAAACTCAGGACTACCAGGTTTACGGAGGGTACGCCATCTCCTCGATCGATCAGCCAGTGGTTCTTGCTGTCGAACTCAGCTACACTCCGTACGGTGCCCCACGTACAAGCGTCGTTGCTACATTGCCAGGCACCATAGACCGAGATAGGAGTGGTAGTGGCGTTCATTGTGCCTGCCGCTGCTTTGGTGAAGGGGACATGGACGAAGAGCAGCAGCAGCATCGCGCAGATACTGAGTACACTGATACCTGTCTTCTTAATTGTCATCAGAAATCCTTTCTGGATACCCACCAGCCTTCATGTGGTGGGAGGAAAGAACGTCGTCCGTAGACGCACAGTGTTCAAGGTGTGTCCCTTTGCGGGGGAAGAACAGAAGTGCGGTCTGTCCTTCGTTGCCAGAGATGGCTGGCACCCTCGCTTACGACAAATAGATACCTTACGGGCACAGGGAAAATAAGCAGGATATCCTTATATATAAGGATATCCGCTCATGGTTAATATGTCAAGATGTATAGACCAGTATATCGCTCAGAGAAGCGATCCTTGACAACCTTTACCCCTCTAACATACACTTACCCCAGGTGGTTGTAATAAACATCGTTATAACCATGGAAGCAGATGCTATTTCTCGCGAGAGGAGACAAGAAAAAGGCGATGAGTGCCAATAGTCGTTTAACATTAGCTGTCCACACGCTTACCTGGCTGACACGGTATAGAGACCAATACGAGTTCGCTACTTCTGAACGTATTGCTGAAAGTGTGAATACAAACCCGGTAACCCTGCGCGGACTGCTTGGTATGATGGAGAAGCATCATCTGGTCAATGTCCAGCATGGCAGCAACGCTGGCTGGCAGATCGCACACGAACCAGAGGAGATCACGCTCCTTGATGTCTATCGTGCAGTGAAGCCAGATACGCTTTTTGCGCTGCATCACACACAGCCGAATCAGCAGTGTGTCATTGGTTGTGGCATTGGCACAACATTGGAGCATGTGTATGCGAATGCCCAGGACGCACTAAACCAGGAATTGGCACGTACAACTATCGCCGACATCTTGCGCGAGACCCTCGCGTCTGCAGCTGTTCTCCAGCGGGCCAGCGCTAACTGAGAAGAACAGCTGCCCTGCAAATAGGCAGTCTTCTCTGTACCTCTCAAAACCCCTGAGCTATTATAGTGCCCACCATTGCAGCAAATCTCACAAAAACCTGCCATCCCCTCGGCGAGGAAGACAGATTTTACTGACATTACTGCCTCTCTTGGTATAGCCACAGTAATCGGCGAAATTGGGAAAAGAAAAACGACATAAATACTCTTCAAAGCAGATAATGTCGCTAATGCCCCCATCTTTGAGGCTCACCGGGGTAGGTTTTTGGTGGGATATGTAATGAAACCCCATCTCAGGCCGATGGAGACAGATGGGACACCATGACGAATGTATCACTTTGGTTGTCAATAATGTTTACTATTGCCTGTAAAGATGCTAAAAAACCTTGTCCCCCTCTTTGAGGGGGGAGATAGCTTTAGCTATCGGGGGGAGCTATCCTTCACTTATGCTGCCCACTATCATTCTACTCTAAATAGTACTTTAGTCTCTATAGCCTATAATCGAGGAGTATCGGATATTGCGAGCATTCTACTCCCTCCTGCCGCTATCGCAGCTGTCCCCCCTCAAAGAGGCTCACCGGTATAGGTTTTTTGTGGGATAGGCCATGAAATCTCATCGCAGGCCGATGCAGACAGATGGGACGCCATGACGAATGCATCCTGTCGCTTGCCAGTAATGTCCACTATCGCCTGTAAGGATGCTAAAACCCCTGCCTCCCTCTTTGAGGGGGGATGTCGCCGCAGCGACAGGGGGGAGTAGATCCTCGAACTACGCTGTAAAACCTCGATTACACACTATCTATCACTCTTGCCTTCCTAGTCTGCCATTCTTGATGACGAAATCCACGTCCGAACGGGAGATGGTTGGCGTAG
The DNA here is from genome assembly GCA_015099395.1 of Ktedonobacteria bacterium brp13. GTDB lineage: Bacteria > Chloroflexota > Ktedonobacteria > Ktedonobacterales > Ktedonobacteraceae > Dictyobacter. Next base: position 1,264,624 of record AP024096.1, read on the forward strand.
AAGAGTCATCGAGAGCAGAAGGCGAGGATGGCTCCCCCCGATAGCTAAAGCTATCTCCCCCCTCGGAGAGGGGGACGAGTTTTTGGCAAGATTACAGATGATAGCGATATATATATTTAATCCATGCGATATGTATAATAATGGATGTTAGTATGTATTTACTTCTCTGAGGCTCACCGGTATAGGCCAAAAAACCTACATCGGTGAGCCTCAAAGAGGGAGGCAAAGGCTGCATTTCCTGTAGATCGTGCATGATCGCTCACAGAAATAAAGTTCACTATCGCCTGTAAGGATGCTAAAATCCCTTCCTCCCTATTTGAAGGGAGATGTCGCCGCAGCGACAGGGGGGAGTAGATTCTCGAAATACGCTATTAACCTTGGATTATACACTATATATCGCTCTTATCTTCATAGTCTATAAGCGAGGATTACAGGGCATTCCTAGCATTCTACTCCCCCCTGCCGCTATCGCGGCTTTCCGCCCTCAAAGAGGGAGGCTTTAGCAACATTACCTGCTTTGGTGATTATTTACGATTTTTTGCGCGACCGCCTCTGCTCTCTTCTAATCTTTCACCAGTGAGTGTTGTTCCACCCTTCTCTTCCTCCCAGAACTATCGCAGGTAGTGTATCGTCTTGAGGCTACAAATAGACATTGCCGCTATTTTTGTTGTACGCTTGTGACAACAAATAGTCGCTTAGCTTAGTAGCAAAAGGATGAGAAAACAATGGTGTTGCGAGAAGATCGTTATTTTTCAGCCGAGCCGACACAACGTGACCTTGCACGTTCGCTGTATACATTAGTAAACAAGCTACCACTGATCTGTCCTCACGGTCATGTTGAGCCTCATATATTGGCTGCGGATTACTATGAGTGGGGGACGCCCGTTGATGTGTTGATTATTCCCGACCATTATATCTTCCGCATGCTGTACTCGCAGGGGATCGCGCTTGAAGCTCTGGGTCTTGCGCCTCTGCACGGTGGCGCTGTGGAGACGGATCACCGCAAGATCTGGCAAACGGTCTGCGATCATTGGTATCTGTTCCGTGGGACGCCGAGTGATCTGTGGATGCGTGACGAGCTGCATGATATATTTGACTGTGATCAGCAGCTCAATTCGGCGAATGCGCAGACTATCTATGATGAGCTTACCGCAAAGTTGCGCGACCCTGCTTTTCAACCGCGGCGCTTGTTTGAGCGTTTCAACATTGAGGTGCTGGCGACGACCGATCAAGCCACCTCAACCCTGGCCGATCATCAGGCGTTGACGAACTCTGGCTGGTCTGGACGTGTGGTACCAACGTTGCGTCCTGATAAAGTCGTGAATATTACGCATGATTTTGCCGCTGAGGTAGAGGCATTAAGCGCGGTTGCCCGTGTAGATATCGTTGATTATCAATCATATATAGCTGCGCTAGAGCAGCGGCGACATTTCTTTAAAGAGCAGGGCGCTACAGCCACCGACCATTTTGCTCAGAGTGCGTACACTGAGCGCTTAAGTGAACGAGCCGCCGACGGCATCTTTCAGCGTGCGCTCAAAGGTCAGACCAGTCCTGAGGATGTGCGTCGTTTTACCGGTCATATGCTGACTGAGTTCGCCAGGATGAGCATTGATGATGGACTGGTGATGCAACTGCATATTGGGAGTCTGCGCGATCATAATCCTGACCTGTTGCAGCGCTTTGGACGTGACATGGGTGCCGATATCCCTACGACGAGCGAGTTTACCCACAACTTGAAGCCTCTGCTTGATCTGTATGGACGGGACTCTGCTCTGACGCTTATCCTCTTTAATTTAGATGAGACGACCTATGGCCGTGAACTGGCACCTTTAGCCGGTCATTATCCTGCCTTGCGCGTCGGACCGCCCTGGTGGTTTTATGATAGTGTGCTGGGTATGCGACGGTATTTTGCTGCCATTATTGAGACGGCTGGTATTTATAATACTGCTGGCTTCAATGATGACACGCGTGCATACCCTTCAATCCCGGTGCGCCATGATCTCTGGCGACGTGTCAGCGCTGATTGGCTTGCGGGATTAGTCGTAGAGGGAAGAGTTGAGGAGGAAGATGCGTGTGAGATGGTGGTAGATCTTGCCTATGGATTAGCGAAAAAAACCTATCACCTTGATCGCTAGTATCTTCCAGCTCTTCGCCGTACTCTTCTTTTCATATAGTGAATGTCTGGGTCACATAGGTCACATGGGTCATGGGGGGTCTTAGATGAACCCACCATTCGCGCGTAGCGTTTGTCCAGTGACCCAGGCCGCTTCATCGCTGGCCAGAAAAAGGAGTACCTTAGCGATATCTTCTGGTTCGCCGAGACGATTGAAGGCTGTCATATGCTTGAAGCTATCAATCTGTGCCTCTGATTTACCGGCGGTAAACAGTTCCGTGTTGACAGGACCTGGGGCGATTGTGTTGATCGTGATCCCTTTGGGTCCCAGTTCCTTTGCAAGGTGCCGCGTGAATTGTTCGACCGCCCCTTTGGTTCCTGCATACGCACTATAGGTAGGAATCATCTGCCCAAGTACAGAGGTGGAGAAATTAATAATACGTCCACCTGCTTGCATATGCCTGGCTGCCAGTTGGCAGGCGAAGTAGGTGCCTTTGACATTGGTGGCAAATTGCCTATCAAAATCTTGTTCTGTAATCTGCTCAATGGGCTTTGTGATCATAAGACCGGCATTGTTGACAAGGATGTCAAGATGACCAAATTGTTCGATGGTTTTCTGGAACAGGGCTTCCAGGTCAGCAACTTTGCCGATATCTGCCTGCACGGCCAGGGCCTGCCCGCCGTTGTGCTGGATACGCTCAACGATGCTATCGGCGAAACTTTTATTGTGCACATAATTGATGACAACACTCGCCCCGTTTGCTGCGAGTGCTTCTGCGATCGCCTGTCCGATACCACGAGATGCTCCTGTGACCAGGGCTACTTTGTTGGTAAATGCTGAACTCATCGTTCTCCCTTCGCTATACGTATGCTGTAAACGTAGAAGTGGCGAGTACGGGAAGAGGATAACTCTTACTGGCTCGCTCCTATCATACAACAAGCATACACAACCCACTCGGACTTCAACCCCTGCACAACTTCTACCAGACCTTGTTGAAAACTAACGTTAGTTACGTTATAATAAAGATACAGTGTGGATGATAAATCACCTGTATAGGTACGCGCTAACGATCTTAATGGCAAGGATGGTGTGCTCTATGAGTCTCTTTGATGACAGACTGGCCCAGGAAATAATCACGTCGGTGCGGCAGCGGTATCAGGAGTTCGGTGTTGCGCTGGGAGAGCCTGAGGAGCCTGAGCCACGCGAGCAAGAGCGTGCAGACCAGTTGCAACGACCAGGTACATTGCAACGTGACCTGAAGCTCTTGATCGGGGTGGCTAATGGCGAATATCGCCGGACGGATAGTATCGTTCATCAGGTTGAACTGTCACTCACTCGCTTGCTGGAAGTGCTATTGGGGAATGTGCTGCATAGCAAAGCGATGATCCCGGATGATTTCTGGAAAACAGAGATTGGCATTCTCGTTTCGCGCGTACGCTGGTGGATCTCTGTGGATGATCTGATTACTATCAGCAATGCTGCTGCCCTCGCTTTTGGTGAAAATACCCAGGCGCATCGTATGCGTATCGGACGCGCGATTGATAACGGATTGCTCGATTGGGTCCCTGATCCCTCGGTCGCAAATCCCCAGCAGAATAAGCGTGTGCTCCGGCCTCAGGTAGAGCGGCTGCGTGAGCTTAGCCGATTGCCAGAACCAGAATAGATGAAAGAAGTTATTTGCCACATGAACAAAAGAAAAGAAATCATCAATGCCTACAAAGCACGCAAGCTCTGCGGCGGTGTCTACACGATAACCAACGTGCTGAGTGGGAAGTACTTCATCGGTCATGCTGCCAACCTGAAAAGCGTGCAGAATCGCTTTCAATTTGCGGTAACGACGGGCTCCACAGTTCATCCCAAACTGCAAAAGGATTGGGTTGAGCAGGGTGCGCAGGCGTTTACGCTTGACGTGCTTGAGGAACTTGAACAGAAGCCTGCACAAAGTCAGGCTGAATTCATGGATGACTTACAGACACTTGAGCAAATGTGGCGCGCAAACCTCGATGCTGCCAAAGAATATTGATTGTGTGACATGCAGACACTCTGACATGCTGACATGTTATCTGTTGTCGACTATCTGCGCACCCGTTACTCTATCCCGCCAGAACTGGTCGGCAACATTGCCATCATTGATACATTGATTGAGCAGGCACTGCAAGGCTGACGTTCCGCCTCTGCGTGAGCAGTCTGGGGGTCACATGAGTCCTATGCGTATTACTCGCTACCCATGTGACCCTATTCACTGGACTGCTCGGGCTCGTCTTGTGTTGTTGGTAGTTCAAACCAGAACGTTGTACCGTGTTCAGGTGTGCTTTCAAACCCTACTTGCCCTCGATGACGTTGTATGAGTGCTTGACAAAGATATAAGCCTAATCCCAGGCTCCAATCAGATTCATGCACCGGCGATACTACTCTTGGACGAGTAAAACGCTCCCATACGTCCTTTTTCTCCATATCGGCAATAACAGGTCCTTTATCACTGACCAGAACACGTACCTTTTCATGCGGTTGTTCTACCTGAACAACCACAGGACTATCGTGAGGCGTATGTAAGAGCGCATTGATGATATACGTTGTTGCTGCCCGCTCGACACACTCCCTGTCGGCCATGATAAAAAGAGTCGCAATAGGAGGGGTGGTACGAAACTGGATGGTGTTCTCAGGATGCTGCTTCTGCTGCTTCTCAATAACTTCTTGTAAAAGAGCGAACAAGTCAAAACGGCTTTTGTTGAGCGTAAGCAGGCCTCTTTGGACCTGAATATCATCAATGATGGTATCCAGGAGCAGGTTGAGTGCACTCACGCCTTGAGTTGCCTGTTCGAGTAACGCTTGAACGTTCTCCATGTGCTGATTCGCTTTTTCAGGTTGCTCCGCTATCGTACGCTGTATGGCTTTTATACGTCGCATGGCTAACTGCACATTCCCCATTATAACCGTCAGCGGTGTTTTGAACTCATGGCTGACACTGTTCAAAAAAGACTCGATCAAGTGATCGATCTCTTTCGCGAGCAGTGTTTTTGCCTGCGGCTTCTCGCTATCTTTCAATGAGCGGATATTCACAAGAATAAGCGTAAGGAGCTCGGTGATTGTTCTTGTTAACGAAATCTCTTCCGATGAGTAGTGAGAGCAAGGTTTATTTTTGGCACACACAAGTACCCCAACAAGTTGTATCCCAAAGAAAATAGGTACTTCAAGCATCTCCGTTTGAGGACTAAAGTCAGGCAGGCTTGTGAAGGGTAGGGAGACCCGCGAGTGCTCTATAATACAAAATTTGTTCTGGAAAAGGAGCTCGATCGTTGCTGCGTCAAAAAAGTGATCGAGCGAAATATGTCCGCTAATTTCTATGCGACGTTGTTTCTGCTCAGTGGAAAGCCCGCTGATCGCTATGTAATAGATATATCTCGTTGGCTCCGGCCCTATAGAAAGGAGGAGTACCTGATCATATTCAAGTACCTGGCGAATTAGATCCACTAAATACTGTGCAAAGAAACCAATACGTTCGGGTAACGGGAGCTCCTCTCTTTCAAATGAGATATCGAGAAGCTGTGGCAGATGTAGCGTTGCCTGGATAAGTGATGTTATTGCCTGGTACGTTTTGTACACCTGCCAGCTTTTTTGCGGTACCTCTGGCCGTGTTTCAAAGGTACAGAGAATGCTGGATATCTGCTGGTGGCTATCAAAAACCAGAGAACAATTGAACTGGAATGATTGCTTGTATTCTGCGTGCGAGAGGACAACCGTGCGACTCAAGTGATGCGGTGAAGTTGTCTGTTGCCAGAGCAGTGAGAACGGTAATTGGGCGAGGGAAAGAGGGTGATCCTCTTCATCATGCCACCTGTATTGCTTAAAAATGTACAGGTATGTTATATTTCTATAAGCAATACCTGGCTGCATATGGAAGAGCCGTAACGCGGACGAATTCATATAGCATATTTTACCGTAACGATCAAAGAGTATAACGCTCATCTCCATCGCTTCAAGCACTCCATCAAAAAGGATAGGAGATGCTAAAGAGATAGAAGCAGGTGGATACCCAATGCGTTCTGATTCCGAGTTCAAAGATAACCCCATCTTTCCCTCCTTGAGCATGCAATAATATATATATCTTCTACACATTTTCCCTTTTCTGTCCAGCGCATTTTTTCTTTGTCATACGTATCATAATCACGAAATAAAGGGGCTATAGTGTGACTCGCTCTCTTTAACGTCATTGTAGTGTGTCGGTAGTAGGTGCTATGTACTGAGGTGGCAACGGCCCTGAATAGTATCCTGATCGTATAAAAAAGCAGTTTGTTAGTAGTAGCGCACTCTCTGAGTATATGTTCTCATCAGTCAGATGAAGAGGAATATGCGCACCGTATCTTGTTCTTCTTTTTATAATATTGACAACAGGTACCAAAAAGTGACTCAATAGTAAGAGATTAAATCAACTCAGATATTCCCATCCTTCACAATCTGCACTGATCTCTTAGTTCTTGCCGTGTGATTAAATTCAGTCCTCGGGAATCATGACTGCTATAGTAGAGAAATCGCGAGTAGAGAAGAACCTGTGGTGGTTAGTCATCCAGCGCAATGCTCGTATCTATTGACGCAGCGGTGAGACGCATCCCTCTTATATGTATCGTAGAATAGTTTATCAAGCAACGAGCGGGCTGGACTCACCACCTGACTCTAGAGGATTAATTATGTTATGACCTACTCGCGCAGCAACCGTGTTGAAGAACAACAAGAGGCAAACCTAAAGGCCAAAAATATTACCGCAGTGTGTGAACAACTTCATATTACACTTGACCCTATCGACTGGCAACAGAGCGGTATGTGGGCATTGGTGAAAATACATGATGTTGAGATCGCATATCTTTTGGATTTCAAGCAACTGAACGCTGATGACGTTCTCCGTCGTGTACAGATTAAGATGCTTGAACATACTGCGCTAGAAACAACGCATGCTCGCCCAGGGCTTAAAGCCTTGATATGGAGCCCTATTGATGTAATACAGCCCCAGACGTTCTTGAGCCTCTGGAATATTACACTTGAGACTGGTGAGCGCATTCCCATCGTTGAATCCATTAAAGATGAAAAGCGCGTCTATGAACTCTACCAGTTTGATCAACACAATGAGTCTCAGCTCGCTTCACTCTTTGGGCCTGCATGTCAGGGAGAGTATCATCTCGGGGAAAAAATAACCACCAAAGAGCGTGAGCATCAATATACTGGAGAGATTATCTACGTGATCCCAGCCGGTAAGGTGCCCACCAGTCGTAAACCTATCTCCAGAGGATACCACACGATCGCTGGAACCGCGTATACGAATGAAGCTGCACCAAAGTATATTGTTGATTGTAACGATGGTTTTCCTCATATTGTGCATCAGTCACAAGTAATCCGGGAAACGCCAGTTGAATAGAATGTTCTTTCTTATACATGAGATAGTACATCATGAAATGCTACGGTGTGAAATATCATGTAAAGAAAGGGGGTAGCAGATGACTCTCCCTACGCTTGACCAAACAGAAGGAATCTGGATTGGGCGTACCAACGACCAGGGCTATCACTATATACAGGATGTATTTTCAAGTGATACCTCACGGGATCTCTATCACCAGACGAACTGCTCTATGCTCATTGCACGTGGCAGCCTCCTACCAGAGTCTCGCGATGGTCTGGCACCAGCCCAGCGTATCTGGCAGAGGACGCAACGCTACAAACAGGCCTTCTACATATAACTGCGCATAAAGCGGCGCTTGAAACCATAAAACAGCGTCCCATAAACTGTCCGAGAGGTATCCTACAGGGCACCTCTACGGACGTTTTTGTTTCATAAACCAACCCACATTACCTGTGTAGCGTACAGTATCTCTAGTGCAGATAAAGAATGCTTTCCACTGCCTTCCAGAGCCATCAGCCCCCTCCTGTCGCACGTCGACACGCTTTGAGCCAATCGCGAGAACCAAAAAGTCCTACACAAAACCGGCTCTCATATTATTTTCATAGTGATCTGTTATTGTGCTTAGTAGCTTAATCTTGATAGCTCCAGGGTAATGTACAAAATTTCAATTGGAAAGTTGACCATTCTCTATGCAATTGCAATTGTTCGGTTTAAATACAGCTCACATCCACTTGTTGCTGAACCATTTCCCGATTCTAGGTTCGATTATCATCACGGGCCTTTTTATTGTAGCTCTGATCTTTCGCAATACATTTCTGCAAAAGGTCTCGCTCTGGTTTCTGGCTGGTATTGCCGTCATCACCGCCATCACCTTTCAGACAGGTAGTGGAGCTGAACAAGCCGTCCTGAGCCTCAATATGCCACAGGTAGTATCGCTGTCGGCGTTACAGTCTCACAAGCAGATGGCAGACGTCGGCCTGGTTCTCATGTTCTTTACCGGTGCGATCTCTCTGGGTAGTGCCGTTTTCTATCGCAATAAGCCAGCATTGCCACGCCCTTTGCTGGTGCTCATGCTGGTGATTCTCCTGGTTAATGTTGGTGTATTTACATATGTCAGCTATCTTGGCGGAATGATTATGCATCCAGAGATCCGCACATTCGTTGCAACAACGTTGCACTATCTATAAAGCCCGTAAGCACGTACGCACGTGTTTTCTTGCCATATATTGCGAGCGTTTTTTACCGCATGCATTCTTATTCATGGAATGTTTGCAGTAAAAAACGCTCTTTGCTTTATAGACGTGTGATCATACAGATTGTCTATGGTATACTTTCTAGTATGAAGAGATTACCTTACCCTATTTCTTGCTCTTTTGGATACATGCTGTAAACGACTAATGGCAGTCGTTTGTGAAGTTCAAGGAGGAAATAGCTTCGTGAAATCTATGAATGATGGTGCCTCGAAGGCGAGGCTACAGTTAAGGACATCCGGCTGGTTACGCGTCTTTGTGATCGCTATGACCATTGTGCTCAGCAGCCAGTTCGCAGGTATTGCTTCGGTCTCTGCTCAATATGCTGCTACTGCTGTCAGCGTGGCTTCTGGTGGACCCGGTGCGCTTGCTTATTTTGATGAATCGCGGAAAGACTGTCTGGGTACGGCGCGTAATACCACTTCGAAGGTATGGTTTACTGTGGCTGGCGGTATGCTCAGCGATGTGTACTATCCCACCATCGACAATACAAATGTCAAAACGTTGCAGTATATTGTCACTGACGGCAGTACCTTTACTGATCTACAGGGGCGCGACACCACATATACGGTACAGTCGTTGAACGGTCCCGGACTGGCCTGTCAGGTGACCACTCTGGCGAAGAGTGGCAACTATCGTATCGTTACAGATTATCTGACGGACCCTCAGCACAATACCGTTGTCATGCATCTACAATTCACTGTGCTCAAGGGCAATGCTGCCGACTATAAACTATATCTGCGCTATGATCCTACGATCAACGGCAATGGTGGTGGTGGCAGTGGAAATGGCGGTGGCGATACCGGTGTCGTTGACACCTCCACCGGTCATGCTATTCCTATCGCGTATGACTTAAACACGAAGACCAATGCTGTCAATCGCACCTATGCGGTTCCTGTCTATAGCGCGCTCGATGCCTCGACTCCTTTCACGCAAGTGAGCAATGGTTTCGTTGGTACCGCCAGTGATGGTCAGGTACAGCTTGATGCTATGCACTCGTTGACGAGTCTTTACGATGAGGCGGACAACGGGAACCTGGTACAGACGGTACAGGCCGACCTTGCACATAGTCATGACCAATTGACGCTGGCCCTTGGTTTTGGTCAGACACAGATCGCCTCCGTGCAGTCTGCGCGTGCTTCGCTGGCTGAAAACTTCGCACAGTTGCTGGCGACATATACCGCTGGTTGGACGTCGTACGATGCAAAACTGACATTAAATAGTCTCAAGCAGGCACATACTATCAAAAATAATGCGCAGTGGTTACAGTTGCTTGAAGAATATTATGTGAGCGCAAACGTTGTGAAGGCCTCGGAGGATAAAACCTTCCCTGGCGCAATCGTTGCCAGCCTGGGATCTCCGTGGGGTCAGGCTGTCTCCGCTGGTGATCCCAACAATACCTACTTCGGGTCGTATCGCGAGGTATTCGCTCGTGATCTGTACGAAGCATGGACCGGATTGTATCTGGATGGTGATTGGCAGACAGCGCGCGATTCGGTACACTTCTTGTTCTATAATCAACAGTTGCCGGATGGTTCGATGCCACGCAATAGCCTGCTCAATGGCAAAGTCGCGCCAGACTCTTTCAATACGCAGCTTGACGAGGCCAGCTATCCGCTTATCATGGCGTACCAGCTACACATGACCGATAGCGACCTGTATAAGAATCATATTCTGCCGGCCGCCGATTTTGTCATCAGCCATGGTCCATCGTATGGTGTCGAGCGTTGGGAGGAGCAAGGCGGCTACTCGCCATCTACGATTGCCGCCGAGATTGCGGGTCTGGTTGCCGCCGCCGATATCGCACGTGCAAATGGTGATACCACGCACGCGAATATCTGGTTGGGCGTGGCCGATGATTGGCAGCGTTCCATCAAAAGCTGGGATGTCACGACGAATGGACCGCTTTCGCAGAGTCCTTACTTTATTCGCCTCTCCAAGACAGGCGACCCCAATGCTGCGATTAGCTATAACGTTGGCAATGGTGGTCCGACGCTCGATCAGCGCTCCGTCATTGATGCGGGCTTCCTGGAGTTAGTACGGCTGGGCGAACTGCCTGCCAACGACACTACTATCCAGAATTCGCTGAAGGTGGTTGACGCGACAATTGAGACGCAGACGCCCAGCGGACCCGGCTGGCATCGTTATAACGGTGATGGCTATGGTGATAGTGCTACCAATGGTCAGCCGTGGGCACCCAGCGGACAGGGCACCGGCCACGTCTGGCCTGTACTGACCGGGGAGCGTGGTGAGTACGACCTGGCCTCTGGCGATTACTCGACTGCGGCAACCTTGCTGCAGACGCTCAAAAACTTTAGCTCGGGTATTGGCATACTTCCTGAACAGGACTGGGACCTACCTGACCTGGCCGCATCGCCGTATGGCAGCGATCCTACGACTGCGTCCATCGGCTTCCAGAATGGTCAGCCTGCCGGTTCCGCCTCCCCACTCACCTGGTCAACCGCCTCGTACGTTCGTCTCTTCGACGACCTGCTCGCGGGCAAAGTACTTGAGCAGCCGCAGGACACGTACAGTCGCTATGTGACTCATCAGCAGGGACAGACAACGCTCACTGTCACTGCACCTCAGAATCTCAGTTCCGTGAGTGGGTCAACGGTCACTGTTACCGGTACATCAGCGCCAGGCAATACCATCTCTATTGCCGCTACGAATACGGACCAGCAAAGCCTGACGACGACTGCGACCACGACTGCCGCTGCCGATGGTACCTTCAGCGTCCCGGTTGCTATAAGTGGTGGTAACACCGTCCTGAATACCGTTGCGCTCAGCAAAGATGGCGCGACCGCACATGATCAGCGTACTGTCGTCTATGACTTCACGCCAGGCAAGTTGCTCTTTGATGTCACCGATCCATCCAATGATGATAATGGACCTGGTAACTATGCCTATCCGACTGCCAGTGATTTCCATGCGGGTGCCTATGACCTGCAGGATTTTCGTATCTATGATGATGGCACCAACATCATCTTCAAGGTGCAGACGCGTGACCTGACTCCTACATTTGGCAGCCCCTTAGGTGCGCAGTTGATCGATCTCTACGTGCATAACCCTGCGGCGACGGCAGGTACAACCTCGACCGCTGCAGCCTATCCACAGCGTAACTATACGATCGCGCCCAACGCGGCGTGGAACCAGTTGCTCGAAGTGCAGGGTTTTGGCTCGCGCTACGTCGACGCGGCTGGCAACACGCTCGACACTATTACAGCCAGCGCGAACGCAATCTCGCGCTATATTACCTTCAGCGTGCCCAAAGCGGTTCTCGGGCAACCGGGCTCTGGCTGGGGTTTTACCCTGACCCTTACCGGACAGGATGGTTATAGTCCTGACAATGCACGTGCGTTCACTGCTACGCCAGGCGCATATAGTTTCGGTGTCTGTGCAACCGCGAGCAGCGACCCGCACTGTACCGTCGACCCCACGACCGTCCCGAAAGTGATGGATACCCTGACACCTCCCGGCGTCTCGCAGGCGGATGAGTTGGACTATACCAGCCACAAACCAGTTGTGCTGCAAGACATTGTAATTCCGTAGTCCGTAATCTGTAGTCCGTAATCCTTATTGTTCAGCGTTCTCCTCTGCCGCATGTCGAAATCTTGAGGCAGAGGAGGCACCTGTACTTTATACTTGTGACTTACGCTTATTCACGAGGATTGCTTTCGCGTTGGCCAGAAAAACGTGAGATCAGACCCTCACGCCAGGCAAAGATAGCGGCCTGGGTTCGATCCAGGAGGTGAAGTTTGCCCAAAATGTTGCTGACGTGGCTTTTCACGGTTTTTTCGCTGATGACCAGCCGACGAGCAATTTCGCTGTTGGGCAAGCCTTCGGCAATGAGGCGCAGAACTTCCCGCTCACGTTCGCTCAACTGAGCATATTGCGCCCTATCAGTTTCAGGCAGGCTCTCTAATTCCTGGGCAATACGTGCTGCCACATGGGGATTCATCACTGGTTCACCAACCGCAGCTTTGCGTACCGCACTGGCCAGTTCGGGCAACAGAACATCTTTGAGCAGATAGGAGAGCGCGCCCGCGCGGATGGCTGGAAAGATGTGCTCATCGTCGTGGTAGGAGGTAAGGACAATCACCTGCGAGCGCGGGCTGCGCAGTTTCAGACGACGTGTGGCTTCGATCCCGTCCATTCCTGGCATCACGAGGTCCATCAACACCACATCGGGAGCCAGATCGGCGGCTACCAGCACAGCTTCGCCGCCAGAGCCGACACTTCCTACCACGACAAAGTCCGGTTGGGCCTCCAGAAAGGTTCTCGCGCCTTCGCGCACCAGGGCATGATCGTCTACGAGAAGGATGGTGATCGGTTCACTCATGCAAGTTCTCGCTTTCTTTTGTTCTTTTGCTGTCGCGTTTCCTGAGCGAACGGGATGCAACCTGTCACGACCGTTTCACCAGGAGCGCTGCTGATGTGGAGTGTGCCGCCATACGCTTCCACGCGGTCGCGCATATTAGCGAGACCATGTCCGCTGCCCGCTACCTGTTCGACTGCAAACCCTTTGCCATTATCGGAAACATGCAGGCGCACTTGTTCTGTTCCTTGCTCTAATTGTACCCGGATCTGGCTGGCCTGGCTATGGCGCGCGGCATTGGCCAGTGCCTCCTGGGCCATGCGGAAAAGCGCTTCCTCGATTTCTGGACGCAGCACCGGCATCTCAGGTGCCTCTGACACCTGAAACTCGCAGGCACCGCCTGTTTGCTGCGACCACTGGCGGATAGCGTCGCGTAGCGCCGCCTGTAAACCTTGCCCGACCAGAGCTCCGGGGCGCAACTGCTGAAGAACGGCCGTCAACTCCTGGCGAATCTGGTCTGCCAACTCCCCCGCCTTACTCAGCGCTCCTTGCGCTGATGCAATATCATCCGGTAGGCGTGATTGGGCCGCGCCGATCAGCAGGGTTAGCGCGAACGCCTGCTGCTTCACCGAGTCGTGCAGGTCGCGCGCCACTCGCTGGCGTTCTTCCAATGAGGCCAACTGCTGTCGCGTATTCAGCAACTGCTGCACTTGCAGCGCCATGCGATTGAGATCCTGAGCAAGCTGGCCCAGTTCATCCGGCGAGCGGTCGGATACATGGACCTGGAAGTCACCTATGCTCCAGGCGTGAGCCGCCGCTGTGATCCGCTGCAAACGTCGGGTAATGCGCCGAGCCGTGAGCATGCCAACGATCGTGCCGATGACGGTGACCACGAGAATGAGCAAGAGCGCGTAGGGTAAGAGTGTTGCGAGTTGCTGTGATCCCCCCTGGGGCAGCCATGGAAAGAGACTGCTCAGCGGACTGGAGATGTTGCGCAGGCCGCGAACAGCAACAAAGAGGACGCCGCTCACTCTCTGCTGATTATCCAGAATGGGCACTGCCACGAGTGTTTGTCCATCGGCCTGCGTGGAGACAAGCTTTGCCAGATCCTGTTCATTGGCAAAAGCTGCCTGGATGATCTGCTGCGATCCTTGGACGTTGATCTGGATTTTCTGCAAGAAAAGCGCGAGTCTTGCCGGATTGCCTGTCGCGAATCTGGCTGGCATGATTGGAACCGAGCCAGCCAGTTGTCCTGCTGGATCAAAGATCATCACTGCGAGCGTCTCTGTTGCGTTCAGTTGCGTCACGCTTTGAGCCCGATCTGGTTTCACTGAATGCTGACCCTGCACGAAATTCACAAGCCAGGAGTTGAGGGTGCCCGCATCCTGACTTGCGATCGGGCGCGGCACCTGGGGTGAGACCTCGCGGGTCAGCAGTTGCGCCAATTGTTGCGCTGGAGGAAGCGAAGGAGCGAGTGCAATCAGGGCCAGAGCCACGCCGAGCAGGATAGGCATGGCTACCACGACGACCAGAATATAGGATAGGGAAAGTTGCCACTGCAATTTGTGGAGTGGTCGAAACTGGTAATGCATCTACTTCTCTCCTCGCTTCTCCAGGTTAGGTATTGCTGAACATTATCATCGGTACTCGCGCCGAACGCAAGCCGGGAAACGGATCTTGCGTTCGGCCTTGTGCGCTGGCTACCCCTTAAACCAGTTCGTAAATTCCTCATCCATATAGGTGGCTGAGCCAGTGTCGCGCTGCATATTATCCTGGACTTCCTGCTGGGTAATGCAGCCCATGCTGCGCCAATGGTTATTGGCATATTGTAGCGCCTGAACCTCCACATTGTGCAACTGAGTCTCTGTCAGGCCCTGTTCGGTAGCGAGCTGCGCGATCGTTTTGCTTGCCAGAACACGTGCCTGGATCTGCGCGACGGTCAGGTGCAAGCCCTGGGCCGTCTGCTGCTGGATCACATCAACCGGTTCACGCGCGCTCGTACAGCCAACAGGTTGTTTTGCTGATGAACCGGAACTGCCGGGTGTACTGCTATAAACGGCGGGGGTACTGGTATGCGATGTCAATTGCCAAATCAACACACCGCCCCCACCCAGGATAACCAGGCAGCCGCAGAACAGGAATAGCAGCGCAGCCACACGCCTGCGGCTCTTGCGTTCGGGTCGTTCAGCCAGGCGTGAGTGTTCTGCATTGGCCACGGGCGAGTCGTTTTTACGAATATTTCTGGTATCATTCATTGGATGAACCTCCTTTTTATTCATAGCGCAGTGCTTCAGCCGGGTACAGGCGCGCAGCCTGGCGCGCGGGCAAGATAGTGCAGGCGAGGGCTGCCAGGAAAGCACTCAGCAGAATGAGAGCGATCGGCCCCAGTGGCAGTGGGAAGTCCTGGTATGTGACCCGCGCAATCTGGTATGCGAGGAAGAGAGCCAGGGTTGCGCCAATCAGCAAGCCTACAGCGATCACAAAGCAGGCTTCGAGCAGAAATGAGCGCCAGACCAGCGATCTGGAGAAACCCAACGCGCGTAGCATGCCAATCTGCTGGCGTCGTTCCACCACCGCGCGGCTAGTAATCACGCTGATTGCCAGTGCGCCAAAGAGCAGGCCCAGTGCCAGGTCGCTTCCTAGTAAGAGGGTGAACACTTCCGTTACCGCGTTGCTGCTTCCCTGATCGAGCGATTGAACCGTAATACCCCGGCTGCTGGCATCCAGAAAGCTATTTAGATCCTGTGCCGCTCGCGTCTCATTCGCACCTGGCCGGAGATGGAGGAGGTATGTGCTGAGAAACGCGATGTACGGCGGCTGTGCAATCCTCCGTGCTGTGTTGATGGAAGTCAGGACCCGCCAGGGCGCGCTGGCCGGCACAAGGCCAATGACCGTGACCGGGTGAAAGTGGGCCGTAGGCGCAGAGCTATCGGGAATTTCCGCCGTGAAGGGCGTGAAGCCGGAGCTAGCGGGCAGGCCTACTACATGTGCATCGTACTGGAGCACCACGTCGCCGACGTGCGTGCGCAGCGCAGCCCACACCTGCTGGTCAGAGCTGAAGCCGCTGGCTCGCGCGTACATCGGTAAGGTTGTGCTTGCCAGAAACGTGTCATCAGCGACCTGCGGTGGTTTGCTCAGAGTGTAGATCAATTGCCCGCCATCCAGGTCTAAGCGCAGCGGCTGAACCTGCCCGGACCGGGGATAATCGTACATCAAGCGAACCAGGCCCACTGCGGCAAAGTCCTGCCCAAGCACCCGACCTGTTTGCAACTCTTGCAGCTGCGCAGATAATGTGGGGTAGCGCGTGAGTTGCGAGCCATAGGTTGTTGCCTGAAGCTGAAATCCCCCCGAACTGGTCGCCGTCTCTGCCTCCTGAATGGCTCCCAGGTTGGTTGTTACCAGCAGCAGGACCAGGAACATAATCAGGCTGAGCAAAGCAACCGTTATCCCGGTGCGAAAACGGAAGGTCAGTGGATAGGCCACGCCAGTGCGGCTGATTGGCGCGACTCCACGCACGCGCCGCAATCCTGTAGAGAGCAATGCCGCCAGCAGATCGAGATTGGTCATTCCCAGGATTACCGCTCCTCCAACCGGCAGCAGCATACTCAGCAGAAGCTCCATGCCTGAGGGCGTACCATTGAAGGCCACAACAGGCTGGAAGAGCGCGATGAAGGCGTTACTCTGGAGCGTGCTCAAGGCGAGCCAGCCGCCGCCGATCAGGGTGAAGCTCAAACGTCGGGCCAGCGGCGCAGATGCACGCATCAAGGAGAGGAGCCAACCGACCAGTAACGCACCACCAGTAAGCAGTAACGTATTGACGAGCAGGCGCACCCAGCCGGATGCAGGAGTGCCAGTGAGAACAAACAAAACCAGGCCGATCAGCAAGCAAAGCGGGCCGCGCGCGAAGGCTCCCCAAAGCAATCCGGTCAGTGCCTCAAGCACTCGCGATAACCGCCGCGCAGGCGTCTCTGGCACACGCACACCATCGGGCGTAGAGCCAGACG
Organism: Ktedonobacteria bacterium brp13; assembly: GCA_015099395.1. Lineage (GTDB taxonomy): Bacteria > Chloroflexota > Ktedonobacteria > Ktedonobacterales > Ktedonobacteraceae > Dictyobacter. The sequence goes on from AP024096.1 coordinate 1,281,699, forward strand.
ACCACAGCATGCGCCAGAGACTCGCTAGCTCAGGACGTGCAACAACTGCATCGTCCAGGTCGCGGATGGCCGCGACGATATTCGCACGGCTGATCCAGAACGCGATTACTAACACCGTCGTAACAGTTGCCAGTACCCCCAGGCACCAGGATGTAAGCAGGCTTTGCCAGTTTATCCACAGGTGTAGCGCGCCAGATTCTAGTACGGGAACAGGCACACTGTTGGCAGCCACGCCCACACCTAGCCTGGGCAAGAGTGTGAATAAAGTCAGTTCCAGCGCTGCCACTCCTACGCCTAACGGCACGCCCAGCAGAGCTGCGAGTATCCCATAGCCGCAGCCCTCGAAGAGCAGCAATTGCACGAGGTGTGAGCGACGCAAACCCAGAGCACGGCTCATCCCCAGTTCCGCGCGCCGTTCAGCCGCGAGCAAAATGACCAGTAGTGCCAGCAGCAGCATTGCGGCGCTCACGAGCAGGCAGGTGAAGAGAGGCGGTAGCCAGGTAAACTGCTGGCCAGCCGGCGAGAGGAACACGAGCTTGTTGATTTCCAGTGTGCGCGTTTCCTGCACAACATCCGGCTTGAGCGGGTGAATTCTGAATATATCGAAGGTAGTCTGGCCAAGGGCATGAGGCACGTCCAGGCGGGCGGAAGCGCCCGGCAAAAGCTGCTGCAAAAAACGTATCATCGCCTGGCTATTACCAGCGCCGATATTTCTGATGCTGATGGTATTGGGTGGCTCTGGATCGATCTGCTGTGCTGCATGCAGCGGCAGAATAATTTGGGGCGTCGCGGGAACGATTGCCTCACCTGCTGTTATCCCAATATCGTTGGAAAGGAGCGCACGCACCGTAGCAGTTACCGTCTTCTCCCCGAATGACAGTTGTATCCGGTCGCCGGGCCGAGCGCCAAGCCCTTGCACCAGCGAAGCACTTACCAGTGCCTCGCCCGCGCGCAGATCCGCTATCTGGATCGTCTGACCCTGGGCATCGGTGAGTGGGCCATAGACCTGCTCGAAATCGGGAGGCAGAGCATAGAAATCGACATTGTGAACCGCGAAGCCGGTGCGTAGCGAGGTCACGGTTGGGCTCTGCGGATAAACCCCGCTGGCGCTGGCCGCCTGTACCTGCGGGAAGGCTCGAATGCGGGCCAGGTCTCGATCAATCTGGTCCTGGGTGAAGGGGCCAGTCACGCTCTCATCAACATCGCCCATATGTGCAACACGCTGCGTTATTGCTGAGTTGGTAAAGCTGTCTTGCAAACCGAATGAGGCGGTTATCACCGCCGTTGCAAGCGCCAGGCCGCAGAGCAGTAAGATCGTTTTGCCTGGCCTGCGCACGGTATTGCGCAGCCCCATGCGCAGGAGCAGCGGGTTAATGAGTGCTAGCCCTAGCAACAAGAACAGGACTCCCCCCGTAACTACAGCCAGGGCCAGAGCAAGCCACGTGGGGGAGATATCCGGGAAAAGGTTCAGACTCATAGCGCGCCCCCGTTCCCTGCTGGTTTCGAAACACCGGAAGGTTGTCCTGAGGCGAGGGCTGAATCGCGTTCGATCAGGCCGTCGTGCATCTCTATCAGACGCGCAGCCTGACGGGCCACCTCCGGGGCATGTGTGACCCAGACAAAGGTCAATCCATGCTCGCGATTGAGCCGTAGCATCAGGTCGATGATCTCCTGGCTGGTCGTGCTATCCAGCGCTCCAGTTGGTTCATCTGCCCACACGATCGAGGGCGCTGTCGCCAGGGCGCGTGCAATGGCGAAGCGCTGGCGTTGCCCTCCGCTCATCTCGGCGGGTCGGTGCCGTGCCCAACTAGTCAATCCGACCTGCGCAATGCTCTCCCACGCACGCGCCCTGGCCTCTTTCGCGACGACGCCGCTGACTAACAGCGGTAATTCAACATTCTCCAGGCCATTAAGCACCGGCAGCAGGTTGTATGTTTGAAAGACAAAACCCATCTCGCGGGCACGGAAATCGGTCAATTCCCGATCTGAGAGGCCGCGGATATCGCGCCCGGCGATTCTAATCGTCCCTGATGTGACAGCATCCAGGCCACTCAGGCAGTTGAGGAGTGTCGTTTTGCCACAGCCGCTGGGACCCATAATCGCTACCACCTCGCTGCGCGCAATCCGCAGGTTCACGCCTTTGAGTGCCCGCACGTTCAATGTGCCAGTTGCATACTCCTTGCAAACGTCTACTGCCTCGATAATCGTTGCATGCCCTTTCTCAGGCGAGAGCAGTTGTGCTGGAGGTAGATATTGCATACACAGAGTTCACTCCTTTATAAAAAATGGTGTATGAGACCTGTGAGCATACATGCTCTTTCTGTCCCAAATGAAGTATGCCTGAGAAAGACACCAGGGACATCAGTCTGTAGAAGGATTCTACACTCCGTCTCCAGACGGAGTTTCGTATCTTTAGTGCTGTTTCGATGAAAGTATCGCCTCGGGACTGCTGGGAGTAGCGTCATTGTTGGCTTCAGCTGTTGGACCGACGCTGGGTGGCTATCTTGTTACCTATTCTGAACTCTACATAGCACTCCTGGCGTCCTGAGTATGATCGGGAAACAGGCGCTGATGCTGGCATTACAGGATGCGTTCTGGCTGAGCGTCGTTGTCACTCTGGTCGGCGTGCTGGCAGGCGTTTTCATTCGCGCGCGGCGTCTTCAGAATCTAACCGAAGAGGAAAAGATCATCTTGCGCTCAGCCATGATAGTAGAGTAGGAAAGAACGTGTGAGAGAGAATGTTTACAACGTCGTACAATCATATTCACATACACGAAAGGTATACTTCTATGAATATCACTGGTGCAGTCGCTCTCGTTACTGGCGGCAATCGCGGACTCGGTAAAGCATTTGTTCAGGCGTTGCTCGACGCTGGTGCGAAGAAAATCTATGTGGGGGCACGTCACCTTACAGAGGCAACTGACCCCCGTCTCCAGCCGCTGAAGCTTGACATTACCGATGCACACGACGTTGCCGCTGCCGCTGAGGCGTGTCAGGATGTCAACATTCTCGTGAACAACGCTGGCGTAGCACTCATGGCTCCATTTATCTCTGCACCATCAATGGACAATGCGCGAGAGGAGATGGAAATAAACTATTTCGGCACACTGGCAATGTGTCGGGCGTTTGCTCTTATTCTCAAGCAGAATGGTGGTGGCGCGCTTGTCAACATGCTATCAGTCGCTAGCTGGTATACGAATCCGTTTAGCGGCTCCTACGGCGCATCCAAGGCTGCCGCTTTGACACTGACAAATAGCGTTCGCATAGAGCTACGATCACAAGGAACGCTTGTCATTGCCGTACACGCTGGCTACATTGATACGGATATGACTGCTAACCTTGACGTTCCCAAGGTCACTGTTGAACAGGTTGCCACGAAAACCATAGAGGGCATTACCGCCAACGCTGAGGAGGTTCTCGCAGACGAGCGGAGCCATAAGGTCAGGGCTGCGCTTGCCAACGACCCGCAAGCCTTCTATCGAGAGTGGCAAGAGAACTGGGATACTGCTCATCGTTCATAAGGAAAGCTTGTCGGGGGTTCGCATCCCTCTGAGCACATTTGTTGTGCATCTGCCTCGGAAGACGTCCCGCAAAAAGAAAGTATAGGCCTCTCCATCGCTCTACAGTGACTTTGACACCTTAGTTGACACTTTAGTTCATACCCTCGTTTTGACTCTGCTGCTGCCCAGAGGAAAGCAGTGCGTCTAGTCGCTGGGCGGCGTTCGCCATAGCGAATATAGGTTCATTGCAAAACTAGCATAGTAAGATAAACGACTGACCTCTCTGTAATCCACTAAGAGAAAAAGCAGGACGTAAGGCAGTGAGAGCGGAGAAAGAAAATGGATTCCGAATGATGAAATATTTCATAGTATGAATCTGTTCACTAGAGTAAGCGGATAAAAATCTCTACGGAAATGTATTGGACGCTTTGAAAATTTGGGGAATAGTCGCATGTTTTTGTGCGCCCCCACAAATAATGCGTCTTGCAGAATATGTGAAAGATTCGGTTCGCAAGTGTTACAAAAACACAAATTGGTGGAAAATAACGTGTGAAATATCGGTTGACGCTCTTATCCTCGAGCAACGATTTGCCATCTCGACAAACAATTCGAAAGTACATATCTGTGATAGATAGTGCAACACGAAGCAACCCATCGGCGGACAAAAATAGATAAGCATGAGATTGGTAGGGACAAGCGAATGTCCATAATGGATATATAGAAGTTTTTGCCTGGACGTGATCGCCACCACACGAAGTGAACGAAAAATTAACGCTTCCCAATTATGCATAACCTTCTGGGGGCATTTTTGTGCCATGCAGGCAATGTCATAGGTTCTATGCTTTTCCTGATGAACAATATTGTACTTTCGAGGATGTTTTTTTATGCTTTATAGCGCTATCCGTACAAATAAGACAGTCATTTTTTGGATTTGTTGCCTGGCCTTTGTCACTAACGGCTTATTGAGTGTATTACCAAGTTCAAGTCTTGTCATTTTAGCTACAGATACACACGTTGCATTAGGCACTGCTGGCCTCGTCTTCACAGTGAGTGCCCTGGGATCAATTATTGCTGTTTTTATTAGCAATATACTGATTAAAAAAGTTGGTACAAAAAATATTATGATTGCAGGTCTTGGGGGCCTGATCTTAGCCAGTATGCTAATACCGACAACCGGTTCATTTGACATCTGGCTGACCGCCCAATTTATACAGGGCATGTCTTCTAGCTTGATCACGGTTGGCCTATGCATGACGTTGACCTTTAACTTTAAAGAATCGCTTGGCGCAAAGATGAATGTCCTATATGGATCTGCCGGAATGGGATCTCTGCTCGCGCCGCTCGTACTCGCCAATACGCTGTCCTTGACCGGAACGATTTTTCCTTCGTTTCTCCTGGTAGCTGTCGTAAGTAGTCTGAGTGTATTGCTCCTGGTTTTGGCGCGCTTTGCCGATCGCCCGGAAGAGTTTATGGCAGTCAGGAACGAGCAGGTTAGCCAGGATCAGGCTGTTAGCTTGTCCATAGCCCGTTTATGCAAGAACCCGGTCATCTGGTGTACCGCTTTGCAGATATTGTTCTATGTCGGAACCGAGTCCGGTTTTAGCAACTGGCTTGTGACATCAATCAGTCAGGGATCTCATGTCGCGCTTGCGTCCGCCACGCCAGCGGTGACCCTCTTCTGGGTCGGCCTGACAGCTGGTCGCATGGGAATTGCCCAATTGATGAAACATAATCTGATCGCTGACGCACGCTTGCTCTATATCAGTTTTAGCGGTGGGGCTGCCAGTGGTTTATGTGTTATATACTATATTCAGCAGCCGCTCATCTGCTTTGCAGCCAGCCTCTTTCTGGGTTCCTTTCTGGGCCCAATTTTTCCAAGCTTGCAAGCTATTGCCTCACGCCGTTTCGAGCAGTCCACTGCATTGATATCCAGTATTGTCCTGCTCAGCTCTAGTCTGGCTGGTATGACGGTCCCGATGTCAATTGGTCTGGCCATACCCCGGATAGGAGTACGTGATGGAATGTTGATCCCGGCTATTATGAGCCTATCCATCTGCATACCTTTCTACCTTGCCAATAAGAAAGTTCGGAATATGCAGTATCAGCACTCCGTTACTGCAAACTGATGGTACAACTCCCTTTGATCTCTCTGGCTAGCTCGTGGGCATAGTGATGTACTGACCACGCCAATTAGAGAGCTAGCCATTGGCGTGGCCTTCTCAAATGGATGTTCTGAGATACCGGGACGATTCATGCGAAATGTGTCAAGAGCTCAGGCTGTGTGGCCTTGTTGGAGAGGATGTACAACAAGTAACGGCAGTTTTGTATTATGGAAGATGCGCTCTGCCACGCTACCTACTGCCCAGCGGGCGATGCCTCTTCTTCCATGGGTTGTAAGGGCAAGCAAGGCATATGGTGATATGTCTTGTACGGATGATTCCCCTTCAACTTCATGTATAATTGTCTGAGCGATATCTTTTCCCGTGATGACCGAACAGCTCACACGCACACCTAGTTGTTTTGCGGTATCCTTGTTCAAACGCTCACTCGTCTCTTTTAGATAGTTGTTGGCTTCGTCACAGAGAAATTGCTGGATATTGATCTGGTGGATTTTCACGAATGCTGCGACCTGTTCTGAATCCAGCGTTTTAACAACACGTAACAGATGTATTTTCCTATGCTGCGGTTCTGCACAGGCTGCCGCGAGATACAACGTTGGTGGAATAATGGCTTCCGCTAGCTCTGAGCCATCGAGTGTGACGTAGAAATGGAGGTCTCTGGCTGAGGTATCAAAAGGGAATGGATTGTTGTCGCGCTGTATGAATACGGGCGCTGGACTATTGCGCACCATTTTTTGTGCCACACTACCCAGCATCCATTGTTTATATCCTGTGTAGCCATGGCTGGTTATAATTACCAGGCCGATGGACTGGTTGTTAATCATTTCGAGGAGCGTCGTAGCGACATCTCCCGAATGGATTTCAATGGATGTTTCTAGCTGTTCTAGCGTTTTGGAACTACGTATCCGTTGCAGATATTCCTGTGCTTCTTTCTCTTGAATGTCCCTGATTTCGTTTGCCACTGCTGAGGCTTGAATTGAAGAGATTCCAACTGTTTCAAGGGTATCGACAATTCTCGTGAGCACGATGGCGCTATGATACGTTCGTGCAATATTGGCAGCGAATGGTAGTGCTTGTTCAGCACGAAGTGATCCATCCAGCGGAACCAGAATACGCTCAAACATGGGAATCCTCGCTTTCGGAATAGGTTTATTGCCTCCCTGCAAGCAAGTAACTGTGACGGCTATTTCCTAGCAATGGTTATTGCATATGATTGAGTGCCAGGGAACAGGAATGAACTATGTCCACCATAGTTCATTCCTTCCTTTCGTCTTACTACTTATCCGAAAACCTGCGTGTGCGAGCACGAGCGACGCCAGTCGCGTTGGTGTTCGGAATAAGATCTTAGCAGTTGTTTGTAACTGAACATACTATCTACAACAAGCACTGTCACAGCGCTACCTGTGATCTGGCAAACATAGCGATATGAGGATGCGCAAGCTGTTCGAAATCGGCATATTTAATACTCATTGTGTCTGTATAGGTTCCGACTGGAAAAGTAATGGACTCTTCAGCAGCCAGACTTTTATCTACATAGACTGGAAGGCCATAGAGATTGCCGAATGGAGGCATGGTTCCTACTTCGCAGTCAGGAAATGCCTGTTCAAACTCTTCCTCATGAGCCAGACGAACCTCTTTCGCGTTCGTGATGGCCCGTACCGTATCCAGATTGACAGCATATGGTGCAGGGACAACAAAACACATCAACTGTCCATCGACTTGTATGATCACAGATTTGGCAACTCTTTTGTTCGATATGTGTTCGCTCTCCGCAATTGTCAGCGCGCTAAATGTGCGTGGATGATGTTGTTCCTCAAATGGTACTTGCTGTTCACGGAGGTATGTTTCCATTTTTTCTTTACAGCGCATGGTCAGATCTCCTTTTTGGGGATGTTTGTGCCACCGCCGCTTGCCCCGGGAATGGCACCGTTAACGATGGTTTTGTCAAACTGTCGCTCTATGTTTTACTTGGAAAGCTCTGACTTTGTTCAAGCCTTCTTTTTTCGGCTTACAGATTTCATCGTTAGCAACGTAACGTAGTTATCTCTCACTGCTATCTCAGAATATGTGTGCATGTCTCAAAACTATCACAAAATGTCCTTCTTCTTTACACTACACTAAATTGGTTTCATTGAGCATGTGTAGTGTTGGATCCACTTCATTGAAGTTATCTTACTTGACGGATAGTATCGATAAATAGTATAGTCGTGGTATCTATGATGCTTATCATGCGAATAATCTCTCGGGATTATTCATGATCATGTGTATAAGGGAGACAACAATGTCGCGAGTATTAGTGACCCAACCGTTTGATCCCTCTCAGCTGAAGGGTTTCCAGGCTCTCCTTGGCCCTGAATGCGATCTGGGGATGGTTTCGAGTCTGGATCTCAAGGAATTTGAGCGGCTCGCTCAAGATGCTGAGGTGCTCCTGAACATCTTTCGCCCGATACATGATGAGCTGTTGCAGCTAGCACCCCATGTAAAGTTTGTACAGCTGCTGACTGTTGGTTATGATCAACTGGACTTCAAAGCTCTGGCGCGAAGACAGATCCTAGCTGCCAATGCACCCGGTAGTAACACCGAGGCAGTTGCAGAACATACGATCCTATTCATGTTAAGCTTGCTGAAAAACTATACACAGGCAGAAAAGTCCACTCGCGATAATAAGTGGGAGGCGATGAACCTGATACGCGCTGGGATTGGGGATTTAAGCACTGCTACGGTTGGGTTGGTCGGCTTTGGTGATATTGGTCGCGCGGTAGCACGTAGGCTGAGCGGCTTCGGTTCGCAGATCTTCTATACGAAACCACATCGCTTAGATCCGGCTGAAGAAGAAAGGCTTGGCGTTCACTATGCTTCCTTGCCTGATCTTCTGGCGGCATCGACGATAGTGAGCCTGCATCTGCCAATGAGTGAGCAGAATTATCATATGCTCAATGCCGAGCGGCTCGCTCTTATGCGACCAGATGCGCTGGTAATCAATACGTCACGTGGTAAACTGATCGATGAGCAGGCATTGCGGGAGGCGTTGCTCCAGGGGAAGATTGCAGGTGCAGGTCTGGATGTATTAGAGCACGAGATCGCTGGTGGGAATATCTTTGCCGATCTGCCACAGGTCGTTGTGACTCCGCATATCAGTGGTAGCAGTCAGCAGGCTTTTCGTAATACGACGAGTATGTCAGCGAAAAATATAATGCGCTTCTTACATGGTGAGCGACCACGCTATCTGGTGTTTGATCCTGCAGCATCCTTGCCTACTGCGGGCAGCCAGGAAGCCAGCACTGAGGAGAGATAAACGATGGCGAATAAAGACCATCTGGCGCTATTGTTGCGTGGCGTTGAGACCTGGAATCAGTGGCGACAGATAGCGTATGAAGAATGGCCTGATCTACGTGACATTCACCTTGTCGGTGCGTCCTTACGTATGGTGAACCTGAGCCGTACGGATTTAAGGAATGCAGATCTGAGCGAGGCTAATCTGGAGGGCGCTATTCTCAATCGCGCTGATCTGCAGGGCGCTATCCTCGGAAAGACAAATCTGAATAGCGCGGATTGTCAGCATACTATCTTTCGTGGCGCGATTCTGCGTGCAGCCGATCTGCGCTTTGCATTGTTGACGGAAGCTGATCTGACCGATGCCGACCTCTCTGAGGTGTTCCTGACACAGGCAGAACTGACTGGTACCTCTTTTGTCAATGCCAACTTTGATGACGCGCATCTCTACAATGTCGATCTGAGCAAGGCCGATACCCATGGAGCGCGTCTGCGCAAAGCCTATTTTACGGATCCTTTTCGTGGTCCGCATTCGCACTTGTGAGATGATCCATACTTCCATGTCACTGCAAGTGCATGCTGTGACGTGGGGATAGAACAATCAAGGCAGGTCAGGCAGTAGAGATAAATAGAGGCAGTGGAAAGAGGAGAGCGCGGCATTCCAGCAGTCTGCCTCCCCTTTTCCACTGCCTCTGCATTGAAATATTTCGTACTCCATATGCAGCAGGAATGTAGCAATGAGTGTATTAATGAATAGGTACCAGTATCCATCGCCCGTAGACAATAATGGCGGACAGGATGAGGAGCACAACACTCGGAGCAATATTCGCGTATTCTTTCCGTACAATATGATAGACAACGGCCCCAATCATAATGATGACCAACCCGGCTGCGGCAACGATCGTCAACCATGGCAAAATATGTGTGAGCTCAGGTACAATAAGTCCGATGCCGCCCAGAAATTCGCAAATACCAATAAAGCGTACAAAAGCGGCGGGAAATGATTTCACCCAGGTCATATTTTTCGCCAATGTATCAATTGGCTGGGTGCTTTTGAAGCCACCTGCAGCCAGGAATGCAAGTGCTGTGATTGCCTGAATAACCCAAAGAACAATATTCATCGTTTTTTTCTCCTATTCTCTCTCGGTAAAGCACAGGTGCTGAAACATTACTATTCTGATTGCATTGCGTTTCCCGAAGTGGCCCTATCTCTTTCTCAAACGCCATACTATACATCACTTGTTGCATTCTCAACGCCTGTTGCTTATAATAGTACTGTTTCGCGAGCGAGATAGCAATACACAAAAACGCACTTTGAAAAGGCGGTGCAACAGGAACTCTCTACTATCCTCTTAACCTGGCTTCAGCAAGGAAAAACTTCAGATGTAGGACAACACGTCCCTGTGGAAATCACAGCAGAGGTCATGAGTTGGGCGATTTTCGGGGTGGCGATTCAATGGAGCCGCGGGGAAAGAAGCGTTCCAACGGAACAGATGGTCAACTTCGTGCTAGCCGTCTTGACCGCTGGTGTTGCAGGTGTAACACCAGGCCTCCTGCTTGAATAAAGTAGTACGTGTGTGGTCTGCAAAGTGTTACATGGACAGCGGACTTTGGCGAGGAGGCGCACAGGAGTCTCGTATGACAAGACTTGTAGAAAGCTCTACATGATTAGAGATCAGTGGCTGCCCCTCGATAATCTGGAGGAGCATATTGGTTGCCATCTTACCCATCTCTGCCAGGGGTTGGCGCACCGTCGTGAGCGGCGGTGACATCTGGGCCGTGTACATAACGTCATCAAAACCAACGACACTCATCGCATCCGGGATATGAATATGACGTTGATACAGTACTTGATAGACGCCGGTCGCCTGGGCATCATTACAGGTAAAGATAGCGGTTGGCGGCTCTGGCAGATCTAATAAGCGCCTGGTCTGCTCAACACCGTCCCCCAGCAGGTAGTTGCCTTCGCAGATAAGGGCAGGATCGACTGGTATACCCGCTTGCTCCAGCGCCTCACGATAGCCAGCCAGACGAGCCCGAAAGTTCATGAGATGGAGTGGACCAGTGATAATGGCAATACGCCTATGCCCGAGCGAGATCAGATATTCTGTTGCCGTATACCCACCATGCCAGATGGTTGAGCCGATCGTAGGAAAATCGGTCGTTGGCTCATCTCGATCGCCGATCGCCACAAAAGGAATAGTATGTTCTAATAAAGCCTTTGTAATCCCAATCCGTTCATAGGGGAGCAGCAGGAGTACCCCATCCGTGGATTGATCGAGGAGGCGACGTAACCAGAGGCGTTCGACCTTTTCATTTTCGTTGGTGGTAAAGATCACAAGTCGATGACCACTTTCTTCGATTGCGCCTTGAATACCATGGAGAATTCCCAGATCATAGCCACCTTCCAGACGCATCAACGCAAGATCGATCAGGCCGCTCTGTCCCTTCCTTAAATGACGTGCCGCATGATTTTGCACATAGTCATTATCTTTGATGACCTGTTGAATGCGTATCCGCATCTCGTCTCCCACACCGGGGCGGTTATTGAGCACTTTTGAGACGGTTGTTATTGAGACCCCCACCTCTTTGGCGATCTGAGCCATTGTGAGCCGCTTATTCTGCTTCGGTTCCATGGTCATAAAATACCTCTTTAGGTAAACGTTAACCGTACTTTATCAGAGTAAGGATACCATGTTTTCCTCTTTTACGTCAACGCGTTGCACTATCCTCTCACTTTTCAGCTTGAATTATATACCAAAAAACCGTATTAATCGAAAGAGCCGTTAAGCTATTGAAGAGGTCACTGTTATATGCTACCCTTATTTGTATAAGAGAAAGTTAACGTTAACTCTTAACTATGTGCTTGATCAACAGAGAGGACAGTTTATAGGTGGGGACATGCTCGATACGTTTATACTATCTACTTAGCTCGACTTTGTACATTTTTGGAAACAGCGGATCAGCATTGCCTCGCCAGCTTTGAGAAGGGTATTTGCAGGATCTAAAGCGGCTGTGTGCGTCAGTTTTTCAATCGGTCAACATCCCAACCAGAGGCTGATGTTGGAAAACCCCTGGCCAGAACGAACACCAGAAGACACAAAATAGGCAAAGGATGGCCTGGAAAGCCAACTGACATATTTTTCAGAGAGCAACATGTTCCCTCTCATTCACTCAAAAATGTACAAAGTCGAGCTTATGCTTTGCGTTACGACTTATGCGATAAACTCTTTGGCGAAGCGGCGCAGCGGCTCCAGATTTTTCGCACTTGGGAAGGGGAAGTCGATAATAAGCTCATGGACACCATTAGCTTCCAGCGTCGCGATACGCTCACGGATCGTCGTGGGACTGCCAACCAGAGACGTATCAGTGAGACCATTTTTCCTTGCTTCTGGTACCAGGGCCAGGGCCTCCTCATCGGTATCAGCGATAGAGCAGTATGTACCGGTTGTGACATGGATATCTGAGAAGTTGCGTCCGACGTTTTCACAATGCCCTTTAAGTACCTCAAGCTTGTGTTGTAGGGTCTTCAGATCGCCACCCACATTACAGGCATCGCCATATTGGGCGACCAACTTCAATGTGACTTTCTCACCACCACCACCGATTAGGATTGGAATATGTGGTTTCTGTACACCCTTTGGCTGATTGATCGCGCCACGGACCTGATAGTATTTGCCTTCAAAGACAGCCTCTTCCTGGGACCACATGGCATGGATCACTTTCAGCGCTTCACGCAGCATGCGCAGGCGTTCAGGGGCATCGGGATACGGATAGCCATACGCTCTGTACTCATGTTCATACCAACCAGCGCCGATGCCGAAGTTTAAGCGACCGTGACTCAACACATCGAGTGTACTTGCCATCTTTGCCAGCAGTGCCGGATTACGATAGCCATTACAAAGCACAATCTGCCCGATGCGAATATTTTTTGTATCACGAGCCAGCGCAGCCAGCATCATCATGCACTCAAACGTTATTTCCTGCGTTGGGGTAGGAACAGTGTGAAAGTGATCAACAACCCATGCTGAATCGTAACCGAGCTCATCACCAGTTGTGACAATGTTTGTCATCGCCTCATAGGCTTCAACAGGATCTTTGATATCCACTAGACTCATCTTCCAACCATTTGGAATATCAATACCAAACTTCATACAGAACCTCTTTCATTCAGTGTGTGTAAATATGTGTATGTTGTAAGTCAGTCAAATGAAATGGTTAACAATCCTTTCTTTTGCCATGTCATGTGTTAACATATTTAAGCTTGTAACAACTGACCAGAGTAATTATATCTCATCCTGACAGAAATGCTCAATAGTGGCATAGGTTTTCATCAGGGCTTCGCAAAAGTCATCGTACGATGCTTCACAATGAGCGTGGCGAATTGTTGTAGTTCAGTCTTATTCCTCCTACCTTCTCCAATAATGACCGACGTTTCAGTAATTCTACTCCCACCATCCTGGCAGAGCAAAGTACCTCCCATCTCTCTATTCTAATTCAGTCAACCTACCGGCACAAAGCCTGTCAGGATCATTCATACGCAGCATCTACGCAACGTCGCAACCTCAATAAAGTAGAGACGGGTCTGGTTGTTGTTACTCTGGTGAAGATCAGAACGTGTTGTGTGCAGAATGTATCGTTACCAGAATGAGGGAGATTGATAAAAGATGGCAACGGAGTGAATTACCATTGAAAGGAGACATCGGCATGTTTCAAGAGATGAACACAGTGTATTCGCGTGAGGTCGGCAGATACTGGTGGGCAGGAGTTGTACAGGGAGTCTTATTAATCATTTTAGGGCTCATTGCGCTCCTGTTGCCACGTATTGCTCTGGTTGCACTCATTTTTACTTTTGGTACCTTCGCTATTCTTGATGGCATCTTCGCAATCGTCGCTGCTGTGGGTCGGCGACACGTGAGCAAAGATTGGGGCTGGCGACTTGTACAAGGCATCCTGAGCTTGATCATTGGTATTATGGCGTTCGCATGGCCAGCCGAAACGGCACTGGTATTACTGCTTTTTGTCGCTGCCTGGGCCATCGTCCATGGCATCACACAGATTGGTGGCAGCATAGCGTTACGAGGCATCGTTGGGCGACATATGGGTGTCCTTTTACTCTCAGGCATTCTATCAATCTTGTTTGGTCTGTTTCTCTTCACCGTTCCTGGTGTTGGCCTGCTAGCTATCCTTTGGACGTTGGGCATCTATGGCGTCGTCTGCGGTATACTCTTGATCATCCATTCATTTCAGATTCGCTCGTTGGCTGAACATGCAGAGCGGCCCAGTGAATATCGAGAGGGGGGAGCTGGAGCTATATAAGCGAACAGTTCCTAATAGTAGATAGATAGATAGATAGATAAGAGACCTCATTTAATAAACCTCATTCTAGCAATCTCAACCTGGTTCGACATTGAGCCAGGTTGGGAGCGTAAAGCAGGCGCTAGAAAATCGGCACCGGTGTTTCTGCGATCTCATCTCGTCTGCCACTTTCACGCTGCATAGTAGCAAGCGCATCTTTATCTTGTACTTTGAGTGCGATGACTACACCAATCAAAACCAGTACCGCCGCAACTGCGAACGCAACATGGTAGGCAGTCAGATCAGGTACGGCTGCACTCGTTGTCCCCGGGCGTGTGAGTCCGACAATGCTGAGCACAGTACTCATCACAGCGATCCCGAAGGCGATCCCTAATTGCCACTGGACATTATACATAGCGGTCGCACGACCCATCTCTGCTGACGTAATGCTCGCAAAGGCGGCTGTCTGCATCGACAAAAACATATATGCCATCCCTGCGCCTGTCAAAAAGATGACGATGCGCATAAACCACAGACTGGTAGTATCCCCCATGAAGCACAGTATGCAGATCATAATCGCTACCCAGAGTAGTCCACCGATTGTCAAGCGACGTGGTCCTATACGCGGATAGAGCCGGGCGACAAGCTGCATTGAGAGGACCACACCGATAGATTCGGGAAAGGTTGTCAGGCCAGAAACAAGTGCCGAGACACCACGCCCCTCCTGTAAGTAGAGTGGTGCCACAAAAAGTACGCCAAGAAAGCCAGCCGCCCCGAATAAAGAGACCAGGTTGCAGGTGCGAAAGATACGATTGCTAAACAATTTTAGATCAACCATTGGTTCGTGTGTGTGCAGTTCCACAATCACAAAAATGACCAGCAAAAGCACACCTACAATGATACTTCCCAATATACCAGGTGTGAGCCAGCCGAACGATGATCCTTCACTCAATGCGTACATTGTCAGTGCCAGACCGACGCCAGCCAGTACAAAACCCGGCAAATCAAAACGGCCCGCCTGTGGCTCTTTATATTCCTGCAGGAAGATCAGGCCAAAGATACAGGCTGCTATCCCGACGGGCACATTCACATAGAAAATCCAGCGCCACGATAATTGATCTACAAAGAAACCACCAATAACCGGTCCAGTCGCCGGCGCAATAACCGTCGGTATCATAAGGATACTTGACAGGCGAACGCGCTCGGATGGTGGAAATGTGCGATACAAAATGGCCGTTCCTACCGGTATAAGGGCCCCACCAGCCAATCCCTGCAACGCACGAAAGAACACGAGTGCCTCAATGTTCCAGGCCAGGCCACAGAGCGCTGACGCCAGGCTGAAGAGCGACAGTACCGACAGAAAAACTCGTTTTGTCCCCCAACGATCACCCATCCATCCAGATACAGGAATAATTACAGATAAACTCACAAGATACGCCACTACCACAATATCAATTGAAGTACCAGTCATATGAAATTGCTGACTGAGCGAAGGCAAGGCAACATTGACGATTGTGCCGTCCATAATACTAATAAACATCGCTGCAATGAAAATAATACTGGTACTTACCTTCGGTGAAATAGAAAAACGATGCATGAAACACACTCCCTAACCAAATATAAACACACATCAATTTGAACAAAAAAATAACGCACGTCGTGTGGTTTTCTTGAATAGCCCTACCAATCTAGTAATCTAGCTACTTTTAGTATGTCATATCTGCTTGCTTGCTGTGAACTCTGAGAGGATCGTGATCGGAAGCTGTGTTATTGACGCTTTAACTGAACTACCAGGCAACGCTAATAGATGGGGATGTGTAGATGTATGGGAAGAGCTTTGTGCCTCTTCTCATCTCTCTTCAGTGAGAGGAAGACCGCGTAACTGTGTCAGGCACTCATCGTACAACTCGAGATCTTTGCGCAATTCGATACGTAACTCGATGCTCTCGGTAGTCTGTACCTCTCTGAGCTTATTTCTATGCAGAGTGCGTACCGCCGATTTGATAGTAGCAACGTTCTCCGTCTCTTTGAGTAGCGTCAGGAGATTGTCCAGAGCTTTGAGGTAAGCTTCACCTTCTGCGGTTTTGCGCTGTTTCTTCTCCTCAAAATAAGCAATGATATCTTGTTTATTCATATATGTAGCTTTTTTGTGTCCTCCCACTCTGTTTTGTTATCAGTATAGCATATGCTACGGCTGTGTATGTGCTCTTTTCGCCGTCATCACAGAATTCGCTTGACTCTCATGTAAGGTGAGGGTGTAAGCTCTCTCTAGAGCCTTTTACTACTGCAATAAAAGCAAGAGAGAAAGAAAGAGGAATAACAATGAAAAAATCTACTGATGACGTGACACAATTTCACTCGGTTGATCAGGCAAAGAATCCTACTTCGTTCGTTCAATTTATGGATACATCGCACGCACAGCAGACTGCGCAGAGCTACAGGCAAGAGATGATGGAGCAACTCGCTCTGAAGGATGGAGCAACGATCCTGGATGTTGGCTGTGGCACCGGCCAGGATACTCAGGATCTGGCGCACGCTGTTGGACCACATGGCCGCGTAGTTGGTATTGATTCCAGTGAGACCATGCTTCAAGAGGCCCGTGCTCGTGTTGCTGGCATGCAGATCCCGCTAGAATATGTGCTGGCCGATGCCACACAGTTGCCATTTGCGGATGCGAGCTTTGATGGATGTCAGGCTTCACGTGTCTTCGGACACTTGCGCGAACCAGCGCAAGCGTTGGCTGAAATGGTGCGGGTCGCGCGACCGGGGGCGAGAATCGTGCTTGCCGACGGCGATCTGGACCTGACCGTTGTCGATATACCCGACCGCTCTCTCGCCCGCAAGATAGTTCACGCCGCGTGTGATCAGATGGTGCAGGGATGGATGGGTCGGCAAATGCCCCGACTCTTCAAGCAGGCAGGGCTGATCGATATCAGAGTAGAGGGACGCCTGATGCCACTCGACTATACCTTTTTTCAGATAGCCTTTAGCGGTATCTTGCAAGGTGCCCGGACAGCAGGTGCTGTTTCAGCAGAGGAACTTACGCGTTTCTGGAACGCCCTGGAGCAAGCCGAACAAGAACAGCACTTTTTCGCCAGAGTAGGTGGCTTCGTCGTAAGCGGAAGGAAGGGATGAAGGAAGGGATGAGAGAACGTACCGTGCTCAAAATAGGTGAATTTGCGCGTGTGAATCAGGTCTCTATCGCGACACTTCGTCACTACGAGAAGTCGGGTCTGCTCAAACCGCTAGAGCTTGATCCAGCTACAGGCTATCGTTACTACTCGCTCGATCAACTTCCGCGCTTGAATCGGATCTTAGCGCTGAAAGAGCTAGGGTTTTCCCTGGAACAGATTGCGCAACTGCTTGAAGGAGAACTCTCCTTTGAGCGGTTGCGAGGAATGTTCCAACTCAAACAGGCGCAAACGCAACAGATGATCGATGCAGAGCAGGCGCGTCTCACACGTATTGCAGCCAGGCTTAGCCAGATCGAGCAAGAGGGAAAAATGCCAGCATACGAAGTACTCTTGAAAGGGGTTGACGCCCTACTCGTGGCCTCTATCCGTGGCATTGTGCCACTTCCACTTGCAGACGGCCTCGAACAGTCCTATGCAAAAATCGCTGCCTACCTGGACGAGCAGCGTGTGCAGCCTGGATCACCAGCTCTCTATCTATTGTACTCCCGCTCTGAGCAACATGATGATGGTCTGTATATCGATGCAGAAGCCGCCATCCCGTTATCCATCGCCCTGGAAGGCAACGAACAGATTACCATCCAAACCCTACCCGGCGCATTAATGGCCTGCACCATCCATACGGGCGCTGATCTTTTTCTCGGTCAGGCATACGCAGCCCTCTACCGCTGGCTAAAAGACAGCGGCTATCAGGTAATCGGCCCACCCCGTCAGCTTCGTTTGCGCTACGGAGCGCACATAGACCCTACTCAATACGTCACCGAAGTACAATTTCCTGTAAAGAAAATGAGTGAAGGTGATCGATAGATACGGCAGAGGCAATGAAAGCTACAGAGGTAATGACGGAAAACACCTCTGTAGCTTGTAATATTTTCATCTTCCATTACTCAAAATATCACTATCGCCTGTAAAGTACGCTTAAACTCTTGTCCCCCTCTTTGAGGGGGGAGATAGCTTTAGCTATCGGGGGGAGCTATCCTTCACTTCTGCTCTAGATGACTCTTCTACGCCAACCATCTCCCGTTCGGACGTGGATTTCGTCATCAAGAATGACAGACTAGGAAGGCAAGCGTGATAGAGAGCGTTTAATTCGAGATTATAACGTTATCCGAACATTTACTCCCCCCGATAGCTAAAGCTATCTCCCCCCTCAAAGAGGGGGACAAGGGCTTAAGTGAACTATACAGGCAATAGTGAACGTTATTGGCAAGTGACAGGATGCATTCGTCATGGCGTCCCACCTGTCTCCATCGGCCTGAGATGGGGTTTCATTACATATCCCACCAAAAAGGTTCATATCTTTTCGACAGAGCGGGCCATGAAAATAACGTATATGCTGAGGTAGTGTGAGCCTTTTTCCCCCTCCGACTCTCGAATCCCGGGTTATTTTCGAAGGAAGCAATGTAACCTCAGGCGAACCCTTATTTAGACGTGATTCGTGATATCTCTATCCTGTCTAATAAGATGTTTACGCAGGAAAATGTCGAGTAGGAGATAGCTACTTCGAAATGAAAGGATAAGGTATTATGGAACAGTATCAACCACCGAATCGCGTTGATCGCACTCCATCTGAGCGCACTCCATCTGAGCGCACGGCATCTGACCGTATGGCTGATGACCGCACGCCAGTTGGTCGCACTCCCGATGACCGCATGGCAACTGGTCGCACGGCTGGTGTAGAGTCAGCTATTGCGAGTCCGGTTCCACTGGGTCTGAGTTTCCTCGCCTTTGCAACCGCTGTCATTGGCTGTTATTATGCGAGTTTCATTATCCCATACGGGGGTGTCTACGCCCGTTCTGCCGTTGGGGCCGTCCTTCTTGCGAGCGGGATTGTGCTTCTCCTGACTGGTATGCGGGCGTTTCATAGCGCTCATTCGATGACTGCGACAATCTTTACTGCGTATGGAGGTTTTCTTCTCGCGATTGGCCTGGTCTTCCTGCCACTCTTTAGTGCCTTCCCTCTTACGTCTGGAACTATTGATGTAGGCATAGGGGGATACGGTCTGGCGCTCGGACTCTTCTTCCTTTGCTGGGCCATCTTTGCTGCGATCCTGTTTGTTGGAACCCTGAGAAGAAACACCGCGTTGATGGCAACAACTGCGCTTTTATGTCTTGCCTTCCTCTTGTTAGCAATTGGGCAATTCGTTCCTAGTATCACGTTACTAAGGATCGGGGGTTGGGTGGCGATTATTGGTGCCCTGGTCTCATGGGCTGCGGCGGTCGCCAGTATCCTTGCCTCTGAAAGGGGAGAAGGACTCAATATACCCGCTACTGCAGATCGCTTTGCCGTTGCTGAGTAACAAGCAGTGTCTATGCTGGCTAACATGTTTTGCTGTATACCCTCAGTTTTTGCTAGTGAGTACCTCTCATTGGAGAGGAAGAGAGAGTGTCGCGTGTAACCAGGGTTGTGGTGCATATAGAGCATATGCCTCTGCTCTGGTTACACGCATGCGGAATTGCTCTGCTTATTGTGTCTGATAGCTGTGAGGGTAGCAAGGAAGAAAAGAAGGGAAAATCAGATGGCTGTATTTGCTTCACTCTTTGGTAAGCTGGCTCAGCGGCTTTCTCCCAATACGCTCGACGAAACCCTGCGTACTTACGTTGGACTCGTTCCTAATCCACCCAGTGCGCGCACGAAGAACCTGAAGCCGCGCATAGAAGATGCGAAGATGGTGAGAAGTGTTTGCCCTTACTGTGCTGTTGGTTGTGGACAACGTGTCTATGTGAAGAATGGTAAGGTCATCGATATTGAGGGCGATAACGATAGCCCGGTCAGCGGCGGCTGTCTCTGCCCGAAAGGCGCGGCCAGTTACCAACTTGATATCAATAAAAGGCGTTGGACGACAGTGAAATATCGGGCCCCGTACAGCTCGGCCTGGGAAGATAAGCCATTAGATTGGGCCATGGATCGGGTTGCTCAACTGGTCTATGAGACACGTGAAGCTACATTCCGTGAGCGAAATGAAGCTGGTCAACCTATTAATAATACGCTTGCCATCGGTTCTCTTGGTGGAGCGACCCTTGATAATGAAGAAAACTATCTGATTACCAAGCTTTTCCACGCGTTAGGCATGGTGGCGATCGAGAACCAGGCTCGTATATGACACAGCGCTTCTGTGCCGGGTCTCGGCGCAAGCTTTGGTCGTGGTGCTGCTAATACCTTTCTTCAGGACTTAGCCAATAGCGACTGCATTTTGATTGCCGGCAGCAACTTTGCCGAATGTCATCCTGTTGGTTTTCGCTGGGTCATGGCTGCAAAAGAGCGTGGCGCAACGATCATTCATGTTGATCCTCACTTCTCTCGTACCTCACAGATGTCTGATATCTATGCTCCCATTCGTGTTGGTACAGATATCGTTTTTCTCGGTGCCATCATCAATTATATTCTGCAAAATGATCTGTACTTCAAGGAGTATGTGCAGGCATATACCAACGCGTCCTATCTTGTACGTGCTGATTTCAAGGATACAGAAGACCTGGCAGGGGTGTTCTCTGGACTCGATGCAGATGGGAAAGAGTACGATATTGCCACCTGGCAGTATAAGCTCACAGAAAAAGGTGAATCGCGCCAACCGACCGATGAACCTGCGTGTAAAAAGAGTGCTCCTGGGAAAAAAGGGGCACAGGGAGAACAGGCGACACCAGAGGGCGAGGAAGGACAGGGAAGCTATCCACAGGCTCACCCCAGTCAGATCGAGAAAGATGAAACGCTGCAGGACCCGCAGTGTGTCTTGCAGATTTTGAAACGGCACTATTCTCGCTACACTCCTGAGATGGTTGAGCAGGTCTGTGGTATTCCTCAAGGCATGTTCTTGAAGATTGCTGATACATTAGTGAAGAACTCTGGTCGTGAGCGCACATCCAACATATCCTATGCCGTCGGCTGGACACAGCATACCGTTGGCGTGCAAATTATTCGTACCTCTGCTATTCTGCAACTCCTGCTGGGGAACATTGGTCGTCCGGGTGGTGGCATTATGGCATTGCGTGGGCACGCCAATATACAGGGCTCGACAGATATCGCAACGCTCTATAATTTATTGCCCGCGTATCTGACGATGCCCAGTGCATTGCGCGAAGAGTTTGACTATCAGCGCTACATGGACAGCAACTATCAGGATTCTGGCTGGTGGGTACATTATCCCGAGTACTTCATTAGCCTTATGAAGGCCTGGTATGGTGATGCAGCCACGAAAGAGAATGATTGGGCCTTCAACTACCTCCCGAAAACTATTGGCGATCACTCGGATCTGGCGATGTTTGTGGATATGAAAGATGGGAAAATGAAGGGTTTCTTCTCAATGGGACAAAATCCTGCCGCAGGTGGTGTCAATGCTGGCTTCCACCGTGCCGGTTTAGAGAAGTTGGAGTGGATGGTCGTTCGTGATCTCTATGAAATAGAGACGGCATCCTACTGGAAACGCTCGGGCATTGATCCTACCACGATCCCTACGGAAATCTTTTTCTTGCCAGGCGCAGCGCATATCGAGAAAGAGGGCAGCTTCACCAATACCCAACGTCTGATTCAATATCGTGAACAGGCGATCGATCCACCGGATGATGCGCGCTCCGAAAACTGGTTCTTGACGGAATTGTATATACGTTTGAAGGAGCTTTATCGGCAGAGCACGAAGGAACGTGATAAGCCCATTCAGGATCTGGTCTGGAATTATCGCCGTGAAGGACCTTTGCAAGAACCTGTTGTTGAGGACATTTTGAAGGAGATGAATGGCTATACAGTGGCCGATGGGAAGGTCGTTAAAGGCTTTTCGGAGCTGCGCGATGATGGGAGTACCGCCTGTGGTGCCTGGATCTTTAGCGGCATCATGCCTGAAGAAGGCAAGAATCTGGCGCTGCGACGTGAGGTAGACGACTATCCCAATCTTAACTGGTGCTATACCTGGCCTTCCAATCGTCACATCCTGTACAATCGGGCTTCAGCAGATCCCGAGGGCAAGCCATGGTCGGAGCGTAAAAAGTACCTGTGGTGGGACCCTGAATACGCTAATAAAGATAACACAAAGGGCCATTGGGTTGGCGTGGATATTCCAGATTTCCCAGAGACAAAGCCGCCAACAGCCAGAGCTGATGTCAACGGGCTAGGACTGGATGCTCATTCTGGTGCCTCCCCATTTACCATGAATACCGAAGGGGTTGGTCGGCTCTTTGCTCCGAATGGGTTGAAAGACGGGCCTCTCCCTACCCATTACGAGCCGGTAGAGTCACCTGTCACAAATCTTCTCTATCCTGAACAGGCGATCAACCCGGTTGTGAAGCGCTGGCGTCGACCCGATAATATGGAAAATGGTTCGGCGAATACTCAGTATCCTTATGCGATTACCACCTATCGGCTAACCGAACATCATGTGGCTGGCGCTATGTCGCGCTGGGTTCCCTGGCTCTCTGAACTGCAACCGGATCTGTTCGCTGAAATTAGCCGGGAGCTAGCAGCAGAAAAGGGTATCAACAATGGTGATTGGATTACCATCTGGACGGTACGCGCTGAGGTGGAGGCAAGGGCTCTGGTAACAGAGCGCATGCAGCCGCTACGGATCAAAGGCCACACTATCCACCAGATCGGTCTCCCGTTCCATTGGGGCTACAAAGGTGTTGTCACAGGAGACGTCACCAACGATCTATTGCTATTAGTGGCTGATCCCAATGTCAGCATGCACGATGCTAAATCATTTACCTGCAATATGCGGCCTGGTCGGCGCTCACATCAGGGCGAGGATTCGAGCTTTATCGCACGGGAAAATTCATAGTGCAGAGAATGGGAGAACGCTGATGACTCAGATGGGCTTTTTTACTGATACCACGCTCTGTATCGGCTGTAAAGCTTGTGAGGTGGCATGTAAACAATGGAATCAGCTACCTGCGGACGGCTTTAATTGGTCCGGCAATAGTTACGATAATACACTACGGCTTTCTAGCACGACCTGGCGGCATGTTGCCTTTGTTGAGCACTCTCGCCCGGACGACGGCAGCGGTAAACCTGTGAACTGGCTGATGTTCAGTGATGTTTGCAAACACTGTACCAATGCTGGTTGTATGGAAGCCTGCCCAACGGGCGCGATTATTCGCAATGAGTTTGGGGATGTCTATGTACAACCAGACATCTGTAATGGCTGTGGGTACTGTGTCCCTTCGTGCCCCTTTGGGGTGATAGAAAAGAATGATGACATTGGGACAGCCTCCAAATGTACCCTTTGTTATGACCGGCAGAAGATGGGAGAGGAACCAGCCTGTGCCAAGGCTTGTCCAACGAACTCTATCCAATTTGGCAATCTCGATGAACTCAGGACAAGAGCAAGGCAGCGGGTCGGTACACTGCATGAGCGCGGCGAAACGGCTGCGTATCTCTATGGCGTCGATGAAGATACCAGTGTCGGCGACCTGCATGCCTTCTCTCTGCTGATGGATCGGCCATCTGTCTATAATCTGCCCGAAAAGCCCAAACTCCCACAGGACCACATTGTGCCTGCATTTGTAGCCAGCCTGATTGCTGCATCATTTTTGACGCTTACTACTGCATTGTCATTACGAGGGAGAAAGCTATGAGCAACGACGATCACGGCAACATCAAAAGACTCGGCGATACCTCTACTGTCGTCAGAACGGATCTGGGCGGTGCGACCAGCGGTCGCGCCGAAGATTGGGTGGGGAAGGCGCGCACTTACTATAATGTTCCCCTCATCAAGAAAGCACACTGGTCGTGGCAGATTGTCCTCTACTTCTTTCTTGGTGGGATGGCTGGTGGCTCGTATCTCGTGGCGACGCTGGCTCATCTTTTCGGCTCTCGTCATGATCAGTCGGTAATCAGAACCGGGCGCTACGTCTCCTTTGTTTGTCTGCTCGCCAGTCCCGTCCTTTTGATCTGGGATCTGGGCCGACCAGAACGTTTTCTGCATATGTTACGCGTCTTCAAATTACGTTCTACTATGTCTCTTGGTACCTGGGGATTGTCGACCTTTGGTCTCTTCTGTGTCCTGAGTGCGGCCCATCAGATGGCGCATGATGGTGTCTTGAACTGGTTTCCGCTCCTATCACGGATCATGAAAGCGTTACCCATAAAAATCATAGAGATCGTTGGGAGCTTTTTTGGTATGTTTGTGGCTTCCTATACCGGCGTCTTACTTGCGACCACTGCTGTACCATTATGGTCACGGGCACGCTATATCTTAGGACCACTTTTCCTTACATCAGGCCTCTCCAGTGCTCTTGCCTGCCTGTCATTTATTCTGTCGCCAGGCCGCCAGAACCAGAATGCATTGGATCGTTTAGAGCGTGCCGAGCTCATTGGACTCATGACCGAACTGGGTTTGATCTCCTCGCTGCCCTCTCAATTAGGACCACTGGCCCGACCGCTCTTTAGAGGTCGGATCGGCCTGCTATTCAGTATAGGTACGCTGGGGGCGGGGATAGAACTTCCGTTATTGCTACGGCTTGTCTGGAAACTGACACGCAAGCCCATGCCCCGCCTTTTAAATGCAAGTGTCTCACTCATGGTACTCGTAGGTGGCTTGATCCTTCGTTACGTATGGATTGCTGCCGGTCGTGTTTCAGCCGATGATCCTCGTGCAACGCACTATTACAATGCCCTGGAGCGGCATAAGACTGACTATGAGTTCGATTAGGTTTCATCGTTTGCTGCATCTGAACACGATCTTAGTCGGTAGATGAAAGCGGCGAGACAGCATTGTCAGGAGGAGCGACACTGTCGAGTACGGTCTCACTTTTTAAGGTCTCACTTTTTAAGGTACGATGCCAACAATGGTGACATGTATTGGTGACAGTGTCATCTTTCGTCTGCTTGTCCTCGTCTGCTGCTGGCGACTGTATCGAGAGGTAATAGTTTTCGGAGGTAAGGCAACGTCCTGTTGTAAGGTCAAATTGCCATCCGTGTAGAGTGCATGTGAGAACGTTCCCCTCAATAATTCCGAAGCGTGAGAGATCGCCCTTCATGTGTGGGCAGTACCTTTGCATCCGATGCCCCTGGCTCTCCCACATAATCTGTTTTGCCAGGCTTTTTTCTGCGTAGTAGCGTTCAACATATTGGATGCGCTCAGGCGAGAGACTTTTGAAGAAGGTATACACGTACTCGTTATAGGCACCTTTCCTCTGCGCTTTAAAGCGACACGACAGAAACACGTGGTTCACCCAATCTTCTACCCGATGGAGAATGCAGTACTCGACCAGGGCCGGTGCAATCTGGAAGACGAAATCGCACTCCTGTTGTTGCCATTCAGAGACGCGGCGTTGATGGAAGTCAAGCAGGATTTTATGCTTCTCGCAGTCAAGCAAGACGCGTCCATTGACGCCTGCACTGAGCAGGTTAGCCTGCTGTAGCAACGGATCAAACCAGTCAATGAGCGAGGAGAGAATATCGACCTTCCCAACCGGCCAGGATTGCTTTTCTGCATCGATGCGTGCTTGCATACGAGTCTTATAGTCTTCGAGATACGCTC
The DNA here is from genome assembly GCA_015099395.1 of Ktedonobacteria bacterium brp13. Lineage (GTDB taxonomy): Bacteria > Chloroflexota > Ktedonobacteria > Ktedonobacterales > Ktedonobacteraceae > Dictyobacter. The sequence continues at coordinate 1,307,549 of AP024096.1, forward strand.
GCTTCTGTGTGAAGATCTCCTGCCCCTGTATGTTTGGGGGCGTGTACACGCTATATTTATCGTGCTCAATGCTGAGCACACTACCCGGCAGCAGTATCTCGCCATTGTTCAATCCGTGTGCCTGCATGTACTCTACAAAAACGCTCTGATCGGGGAACGTATTGGTCTTGTTGCGGTCGAAATCGTTGAATTGAAAGAGCTCATCGTCAAGAAAGCAGGCAGGTCCAGCGGTAGGAAAGACCGCCGAGGCTCCAATGTGTTGAATGTACTGCAGGGCACGTGCCATCTCGTTCTCGCGTTTTTTTGCCCCCAGTACCAGCTGCATCTCTGGCGGGTATTGATACGTCATCGGATACCAGAGTGCTCCTGAAAATTGTACAAAGTGAGCATCAAAAGGACCATGTGCAATGATGCGTTCGATATCTACCGGACGCGAGTCATTCTGATTGAAGATGCGTGTGACTCCATCATCTACTGTCAGACCGGAGTCTCCAATCGGACCATCTGTCGGTGCGACCAGTGAGATGATCGAGACTGTAAGCCCGTTCAACGCCAGTGCCTCTCCGTTTTTTGTCGCAATGAAGTGCGTAAAACCGCACTCACGTAGGGCACGCTCTAACAGGTTGAGTGGATAATCTGGGAGCAAAACAATAGCGTCTTTGGAGACATGTTCTCGTAAAAACGCAGCATCAAAATGGTCCTGATGGAGATGAGAGATATAGAGATATGTAGGATGTGCGATAGTGCTAATGTCTATCTCTTCATTACTTGGAAAAGGGAACCACGATGCAAAGTAGGCTGGATTGAACCAGGGATCACAGAGGATCGATCCGTATTGTGTTTCAATAAACATCCCTGCATGTCCAAGAAAGGTGATTTTCATGCTTTGCTCCTATACGGATAGAGATGAGACAATATACGGATTAGAAATCTTATCCATTCCATAAAAATTATAAATAAAAGTAAAACGAAATGCATCAGTCAAAAGTATGATATCCATATTTAGAGAAAAGATATGAGACAGGCAATATTTGCGATAAAGTAGATAAGAAGTTCATTACTGTCTAATGGCTCTTTTTATCAACGATGGCAGGGAGATTGACAAAAGCCGGTATGCATCCTGCTCGGTAGGATGAGCAATCCCTGTCATAGCTACCTGCTGACTTCGCTGTCTTGTACACTCCTGGCTGACTTTGCTAACAAATAGCTGCGTGTGCTAGCGTGCATACTGAATGGCAGTAGCTCTAAATCTCGCAAGTGTATCGTCAGGGGAGGAAGTTATGGCTCAGCAGATGTCCTTCAACAAAAATGACTCGGCAGTAGTGTTCATTGATCCTCAGAATGACGTTTTGAGTGAGCATGGTCTTGGATGGGATCTGGTCAAGGACAATGTTAAAGAAAATAAGACCATTGAGAACATGGAGCGCATCTTTAAGACAGGCAAGGCGGGAGGCTTTGAATTTTTTATCTCTCCTCACTATTTTTATCCTATAGACTACGGGTGGAAATTCAACGGTCCCCTTGAGACCATTGAACGTGACACGAAGATGTTTGCTCGCCGAGGAATTTTGAACCTGGAGGGTTTATCTGGCTCTGGCGCTGACTGGCTTGAGCGTTTCAAACCGTACATCGAGGATGGCAAAACCATTACAGCCAGCCCTCACAGAGTCTGGGGACCGCAAACGAACGATCTCGTTCTGCAATTGCGTAAACGCCGCATCAACAGGATTATCCTCGGAGGCATGCTGGCAAACATATGTGTCGAATCGCATCTGCGCGAACTACTTGAGCAAGGTTTCGAGGTAGCCGTTGTAAAAGACGCGACCGCTGGTCCCCGGCATCCCGAATGGGGTGATGGCTATAAAGCCGCGCTCATTAACTACAATTTTCTCGCCCATGCGGTTCTATCAACCGACGAGGTCATAAAGGCCATGCAGGCCACATAAGGCTTCTACCAATAAAGTAGTTGCACAATCTCAGAAGGGTAGGACAGGCTATCTGATCGAAAAAGGATAACTGACCTGAGCGGAGCTAAGGCTGGGGACGCTCGAAATCATATGTTGTATAAAGATGCTCTTTCCAGTGCGGCCATAGAGCTTTAATAGCTGCTATAAGCCATTCTCCTGTTACTGTGAGCAAACTTTCATGCGATGCGTAGATAAGCCAATCCATGCTCTCTGACGTCCAGTACCCTTCTGTTCCATCATAATAAAGATTGATCAACTCGGTATCCATCTCATATCCTGACGCATGCCCTTCACGTAATTCCCATACGCGTGTAATTCCATGAGTCTTAAGAATCCTTTTCAGCACATCAGAGGGGATCTCGTGATAAAACCATGCGTCTTCAAAGGCCAACACAGTCAGAGGCATATCCGAACCAGTCATTGGATACCAGCCATTCCCATTCGTGTCCCAGTGCTCCTGTATTTGTTTCCATAACTCCTGGATCTCATCTTGCTCATACGGTGTAGGTGTAGTCTCCATGTCTCTATCTTTCGTTCTAATGGATTTTTTATTGTTCTTCGGGTAATGGTGGACGTACATGAGGTAACGAGTGTTCATCGCAAGCTCCGATGCGCCGATAGTTATCCCGTGCTTGAACTAAGCTAATATGATTGGGACCAAATGGACGATTTACCGCTGCATCTGCGTCATCTTGCCCATCGTCCTCCCAAAAGCAAACTGGACAGATATCAAATCCGCCTCTAAAATCCAATGTGCCGATCTACGAATGAAGCATGTTCTGTATCAAAATGCCACATTGTCGGTAAAATAACACGATCCTCATTTCGCTCGTGTTATTTTATCTTATTGTGCTGTCTAGTTTCTTGGTACACCATTTATAATAAGAGAAGAGAGAATATTTTGTGAAATACACAAAATAAAATATCTAAAGGATAATAACATGGAAAAGATAACAAAACAGTTGGGAAATGCTGCTAGCCGTCGTTCCTTTCTGCGGAAGGGACTCGCGGTAGGAGGAGCAGGAGCCATCGGTGTTGGGCTGTTGGCCAATGGGTTACCAGCGTTTGCCCATGAAGGAAATGGTCGCCTTACAAAAGGAGACGCGGCCATTCTCAGGTTCCTGGCTGCGCTCGAAACCCTCGAAAGCGATCTGTGGCTACAATACAACGAACTCGGAGGAATTCACCCGGACCCCGAAAACGAATTTCCACAGGGGAGCGGGAATCCAGCATATACTGCCGCCCTTGTAAAGCTGGACTCGGACATGCCCCAGTATATCCATGACAATACTGATGATGAGTTCAGCCATTTCGAGTTCATCAACGCGTATCTGGTTTCGAAGGGCGCAGAGCCAGTCGATCTGGAGAAGTTTCGCACTTTGAAGGGCAGTCAAGCGACAGGTGCAGATAAGAACACGCTCCGGCTCACCAACCTCATGCAGCTCGCAGTGGACACCAGTTATTGGACTCGCTATCGTAGTGACTCGAAGAACCCCGATTTGGACCCCGAATTCGAGTTCCCGCAAGCAGTCCAGGGCTTGGATACAGGGCAGCATCCAGCCATTCCCAGAACCGATGCCGACACCACCGACGCTAACCAAATTCAAGCGATTGCCAACACGGCGGCATTCCATTTTGGGTTTATCGAGCAAGGTGGCACCAGCCTCTACCCTGCGCTAGCTCAGAGGGTCCACAATGTGGAAGTGTTGCGCATCCTGCTCAGTATCGGCCCATCTGAGACAATGCACTTTCAGGTTTGGCATGACAAAGCAGGCAACGCGGTGTCTCCACCCCTGGCTCCTCTGACCTTTGGTACGTTGACGTTTCGGGACCTCACTTCTGCCGGGCCGGACTTCCAGCCTAACCTGATCATGCCCGAGCCAACCTTCTTCCTCAGCCGAACGTTCCCGAAGGTTTCGATCATTCGCCCAACCGAGACAAAGGGAGCTGCAAAGGGCGCGGTCACGGCTTTGACTAATGACGGGCTTTTCATTGGCCAATCGAAGGACTTTTTTAAATTTCTAAACAATCTGGCAGATGAGGCAGATGAGGCCCGCAGATGATGCCCAGCGCTGGCGTAAGTAACGAGAGATCCAGTCATTGGCTTACGGACGAACCAATGCTGTTGGAGCAGAGCATTACCTCTGCTCTCTCATCCTACACCAAACGCATGAGAAGGCCAGGCAGGGCAGCAGCCTCCCTCCTCTCTCTTTGACACTTTTTTGAGGAGGGAAAACAGACCAGTCAACCAGCCAATGTTGTAAATTAGCTCGCTTCGTGTCGTATTTTTGAGGCTACTTGGTGTCGTATGTTCTTCTCGCTTTTTCCGCTTCCAGTAAGGCTTGAGAGAGGGAGAAGAACAATCGTTTTACGACACGGAATTGTCAAAAAATTACGACACAGAATGGCTCATGCCCACTCTTGAAACGTTATGCGCCTCCGACGCATAACGTTTCAAGAGTGGGCATGAGCCATTGAATTATCGTATTTACACTCGGCATCAGCGGTGGAGCAAGTGCTTGGGGGCCATCATCCTTCTTTCACCCGTGACAAAAAAATCTCTGGGCCCCCTTGACATTCCAGGCGACTGGAAGGTGTATACATTGCATAGTAAGGTAGCGTAGTACGTTGTAGAGACGTGAACTATCGATCAGAACCATTGAGACGCGAGGCAAATTACTATGAGAGAGACATGGACATGTGAGGTTACCGGAGAACAAAAGATGGCGTACTCCGGGTGTGAGAACGCAGTAGGGCGGTCGCTATCTCGACTGCCAGGAGTCCGCCGAGTCCAGGCTGACCATCAGACGAAGCCGCGTGGTGGTGCAGCTCGACCCTGCCCCAACTGATGCTGAAACCATCAAAGCCAGGTTAGCCGCATCCGGCCGACCTGGGCATCCCAGCTTGATTAGAAGGAGAAGGCCTTGTTCCACCAATCAGATCCGCCGCGCGGGTTGCTCGCACTGCTGACCGCTGCCGCATTCCTGATCTTCGTGCAGGCGTTCATGATTGCGCCGATCCTGCCGCGCTTGGCGGAGGTTTTCGGCACCGAGCCCGGTGTCGTGGGCCTTGCGCTGCCAGCGTATCTGGTGCCCTACGGGGTGATGACGTTGGTGTGGGGGCCACTGTCCGACCGCGTGGGGCGCCGCCCGGTGATCCTCGGGTCGCTGGTAGCGTTCATCGTTCTGACCGCCACAACCGCTTTCACCAACAGCGTGGGGGGCTTCATCGGGATGCGGCTGGCCACCGCTGTGGGCGCCAGCGGGGTGGTACCGATCTCGCTGGCCCTGATCGGGGACCTGTTCCCCTTTGCCCAGCGCGGCCGAGCGCTGGGCTGGCTGTTCGGCGGGATGGCGGGCGGCATTGCGTTCGGTTCGGCCGGCGGCGCGCTGACCGAACCGTATCTGGGCTGGCACGGTCTGTTCCTCATCGTGGCCGCCGCCGGACTGGTGCTGCTGGCCGCGGCGTTGGGCCTGCGGGCCCTGCCGGCCACGCCCCACCCCGCCACCGTGGCGCCGCTGCGCGCGGTTGTCGCCGGCTACATGGCTCTGCTACGCAACGTCCGGGGGTGTCGAACCTACGGCTACGTGCTGATCAACGCTGTCCTGCAGTCCGGTGTGTACAGCTGGCTCGGTGTGTACATGCAGCAGCGCTTCTCGCTCGGCTCGTTCGGGATCGGCCTCACCCTGCTCGGCTACGGCATACCCGGGTTCCTCCTCGGCCCGGTCATCGGTCACCTGGCCGACCGTTATGGCCGCGCCCGCCTCATCCCTGCCGGCGTGGCGCTCGGTGCCATCTGCGCACTGCTGCTGGCCGCGCCCCTCCCCCGCATCGCCGTGCAAGCCATCGTCATCGCCCTCTCCCTGGGCTACGACATGACCCAACCGCCCCTGGGCGGCATCGTCACCGACCTGCCCGGCAACCGCGGCCTGGCCATGGGTATCAATGTGTTCACCCTGTTCACCGGGTTTGGTCTCGGCAGTCTTCTCTTCCAAGCATTGCTGTTCCCCTTCGGGTTCCCTGTCGCGCTGATCGTCTTCGGTGTCGGCGCCGCAATCGCCGCTGCAATTGCCGTCCCGCTGTTCCGGGACGAAAGGCCTCGCACCCACACGGGGCCTACGGCATGAGGACGCGACAGCCTCACCGTCTGGGGGTTTGGCGCTTGGGGCAGAACTTCGATCCTTCTAAGGGGGACCGAGCTGAGGGTGGACTAAGATCAGACGTATGAAATCGTTTGGTATGAGGGTTCCAGTAGCAGTCGATACTGTGTAAATACGATAATTCAATGGCTGATGGCCACTCTTGGGGCTTACAGATTGTTTGCTTGATCTATCGAGCAGGATGTTTCTCCTGGTCATGTACTCTTTGTGCAGAACAAGCGAGCAGTAAGCCCCCAATCTGGCCATGCAGGCACATAAGGCTTCTACCAATAAAGTAGTTGCACTTTCTTAGGAGGGTACGACAGGCTATTATGTCCTGAAAGAAAAACTGATCCTAAGAGGAGCTAAGGCTGGGGACGCTCGAAATCATATGTTGTGTAAAGATGCTCTTTCCAGTGCGGCCATAGAGCTTTAATAGATGCTAAGCCATTCTCCTGTTACCGTGAGTGAACTTTCATGCGACGCGTATATAAGCTAATCCATGCTCTCTGACGTCCAGTACCCTTCTGTTCCATCATAATAAAGATCGATCAACTCGGTATCCATCTCATATCCTGACGCATGCCCTTCACGTAATTCCCATACGCGTGTAATTCCATGAGTCTTAAGAATCTTTTTCAGCACATCAGAGGGGATCTCGTGATAAAACCATGCGTCTTCAAAGGCCAACACAGTCAGAGGCATATCCGAACCAGTTATTGGATACCAGCCATTCCCATTCGTGTCCCAGTGCTCCTGTATTTGTTTCCATAACTCTTGGATCTCATCTTGCTGTAACGTGCGCTCATACGGTGTAGGTGTAGTCTCCATGTCTCTATCTTCCGTTCTAATGGATTTTTTATTGTTCTTCGGGTAATGGTGGACGTACATGAGGTAACGAGTGTTCATCGCAAGCTCCGATGCGCCGATAGTTATCCCGTGCTTGAACTAAGCTAATATGATTGGGACCAAATGGACGATTTACCGCTGCATCTGCGTCATCTTGCCCATCGTCCTCCCAAAAGCAAACTGGACAGATATCAAATCCGCCTCTTTCCTCTAATGTCTTATAACCACAACACGGGCATTGATATTTGACTCCTTCCTGTGGTTCAGCATGAACAGACTTATTATCGAGGATATCAATATAATCAACGAAATGTTGTAGGTATCTCTTTCTTATTGCTTCATTATCCATCTCTTCAGTCATATCACTTTCATCCTTGTCCTCAAAATTCCCTTCCAATTGAGATTTTGTCCTAATGATATCAGACGTAGAATATTATTATAGCCTCTTACATCTTTTTATTAAACAGATTCTTGATCTACTATGTTAACCCCAAAAAGATTCACCTGATCGCAAGGAAAAATGTCTTACGACAATGAGTCGTTAATATATCCTTCGTCGATTTTTACGTGATAGCTTTGATCGATAGAGTCTTTCAGCTCTTGTTCAATTCCGTAGTATAGTGCGATACTGAGTGCCGTTCGGAGCGCAAAGTGATTACGGATGCGCTCAACCGTAGTGGGAAGTGTATCCTGTTGCAGATTGGTGTAGAGAACCGCATTGACGAGATTGGACTCCGTCCACAGTAGATCCGGCTCCTGGTGAAGTTGTCCACGTGAGGAGGTACATAAAAAACTCTTATGCGTGATCATACTGGCGTCTATAGCTGCGGATATGCTTGCTGGATTGATATTTTGTAGTATTTCGCCCATAAATGTGAGAAGTCCTTTTCTATTGCTTTTTGCTTACTCTCTTAAGTTATGGCTAATATAGCAGAAGAAGCTATGCTAGACAAGAAACTCCAGTTGCTTTGACTCTTCATACGAAAGAAGGATCTTTTTTCTCCACCTCAAATTACACCTTTTGGTGCATGCTTCTTATTGCCCCAGACGCTATGCTTGTCTGTAACATGCCGCCATTTCATTTTCATTGTGTCGGATGAGAATGATACCAGCCGGATGCTGTTCACAATGGTAATGGCGATGGTTTCTCATTGAGAGGAGAAAGAAGACATGCCGACGTTTGAACATATTGCTGTGCAGCAGGTAAAAAGGAGCAGGCCTCATACATTGTCATCAATTTTTGTAGCGATCCCGCCTGGTTTTTTCGGTATTTCTATGGGCATTGTAGGACTGGCCGCTGTGTGGCGCTGGACGGCCGTCTTATATGGCTGGCCGATAGGTATTAGTAATGCGCTCTATCTCATTGCTGCCCTGGTGTATATCGTGCTCGTGATAGCGTTAGTCACCAGGATTATTTTTGCTACAAGAGCCGTCCGCAGTGAACTTACTCATTCAACTGTAGCGTCGTTCTACTCATTTTTTCCTATCTCGGGTATGTTACTATCCTTCGGCCTGGAACCATATGCATTTGGTGTTGCCAGGGCTTTCTTCATCATCTTTTTTGTGTGTACCTTGCTATTTGGCGGCTGGATTACTGGTCAGTGGATTGAGGATGAGTCAGGTACTGATGCGATACATCCAGGCTACCTTCTCCCTACTGTGGCCGGAGGGTTGATTGGTGCAGATGGAGCAGCGCGCTTTGGTTTCATCCAGTGGGGATGGATGAGTTTTGGAATAGGCATGATCTGTTGGCTTATGCTTGGTTCGATTATCCTTAACCACCTTTTTACGCATACACGTCTTCCGGTTGCCCTGATCCCGACTCTTGCAATTGAAATAGCACCTCCTGCCGTCGCAGGCGATGCATATTTTACATTGACCTCACAGCATATTGATATTCTTACATACATCCTGGGCGGGTATACTATTTTGATGGCTCTCGTCCAGTTGAGGCTGTTTCCTCTGTATCACACGTTGCCTTTCTCCCCGAATCTTTGGGCGCTCACCTTCCCTTACGCGACTACTGCATCCTATCTGCTACGCTGGATGTACATTGAACGTTGGCAAGGTGCCGCCATCTTCTGTGCTGTAGTCGTGATTGCTATTTCACTTTTTATCGGAGGCATCACTCTGCGCTCACTCATTGAGTTGAGGCGAGGAAAGATATTGGTAGATAAATAAACTACTTTGTATAGTCAAGGAGCATTTACATGTCTAAACCTACTATTCTGCTCATTGATGATGAGCCTGAAGTATTGCAGGCGGTTGAACGAGATGTACGGGGTAAGTATGGCAGAGACTATCGCGTCATGAAAGCTATATCGGGCCAGGAGGGACTTTCTATCCTGCAACGCATCGTGGTCCGCAACGAGCCGGTGGCGCTTTTTCTCTCAGATCATCGCATGCCGCAGATGAATGGTATCGAATTTTTGAAGCAGGCTTCAGCTCTTTTTCCTTTAGCCAAGCGTGTACTCCTAACAGCATATGCGGATTCTTCGGCTGCTATTCAGGCGATTAATGATATTAAACTGGATTACTATCTCATGAAACCCTGGGACCCACCAGATGAGCATCTCTATCCTGTGATTGACGACCTATTGGATGATTGGCGGGCGACGAGTCACTCACCATTTGAGGGCATCAGGGTGGTCGGGCAACGCTGGTCATCGTGCTCACATGTCATCAAAGAGTTCCTGGGTCGCAATGGTGTTCCCTATCAGTGGATCAGTCTTGAAAACGAAGAGGGACGGCGCTTGCTGCAAATCTGTCAGATGACTATATCTAATCTGCCACTGGTGATATTTCCCGATGGCCAGGTCTTTCAGAATCCCTCGCCTTTACAGCTCGCCGAAAAGATTGGACTGCGCACACAGGCCGAGCGCTCATTCTACGATCTGGTAATTATAGGTGGAGGCCCGGCTGGTCTGGCTGCTGCCGTGTATGGCGCTTCAGAAGGGCTCTCGACTGTCCTGGTTGAGCGTGAAGCTCCTGGCGGACAAGCGGGAACGAGCTCTCGTATCGAGAACTATCTTGGTTTTCCGACAGGACTTTCAGGGTCCGATCTCTCAAGACGTGCCGTGTCACAGGCGTTACGCTTTGGTGTTGAGATGCTTTCACCGCAGGAGGTTGTGAAGCTACGCATTGAACATCCCTATCGCTTCATCACGCTGAGCGATGGTACAGAGATCAGCTGTCATTCTCTTCTTATCGCCACTGGCGTCTCCTATCGCACGCTTCAGGTGCCAGATATCGAGCGTTTCAATGGTTTGGGTGTGTATTATGGAGCTTCGATGAGTGAGGCACTGGCCTATAAAGATGAGGATGTCTATATTGTTGGTGGCGCAAATTCAGCAGGGCAAGCGGCACTCTACTTCTCACGCTATGCTGGCTCTGTGACCATCCTGCTACGTGGCCCATCACTCTCAAAAAGTATGTCGCAATACCTTATCGACGAGATTAAGATGCAGCCGAATATCTCTATCTGCGCTAACGCTCAAGTTGTAGCGGTGGAGGGAGATACAAATCTTGAGCGTATCGTTGTCGAGAATAGCGAGACCGGAGCCCGTGAAACTCTCCGTACCTCAGCCCTCTTCATCTTCATTGGTGCCATACCGCGCACGGAGTGGCTGAATGGTCAGGTTGAATGTGATGACCAGGGCTTTATCCTGTCGGGCCCTGACCTCTTTCATGATGGGAAGCGCCCAAAGAGCTGGCCTCTAGAGCGTGATCCCTACTTATTGGAGACAAATGTCCCTGGAATATTTGTTGCAGGTGATGTCCGCTGTAGCTCGATCAAACGGGTTGCCTCAAGTGTAGGAGAAGGATCGATTGCTGTCCAATTTGTGCATCAATATCTCAGTAAAGTGTAGGCCTTTGCCCCTTATGCCACGCTACAAACAGGAAGAGCGAGAACATGGATAAAGCGACCATTGAAGAGCTACGCGCCACATTTCTCTTTGAAAATTGTACAGAAGAGCAGTTGCAGTGGCTGCGCGAGTGTGGTGAGGTCGTCGTATTCGAGGCAGGTAAGAGTGTTATTGTTGACGGCAAGCCTGCCAACGCCTTTTGGGTCTTGCTGGCTGGAAAACTGCAAGTTACTCGGAAATACAATGGACGTGATTTTGTCGTTGAAATCTCTGATCGTCCTGGCTCATGGGCAGGATGGTTGCCTGTCATGGGCGGCCTGCTCAATACAAGCCTCTATGCCGTTCGCACACGACACCAGAGCCGCCTTTTACGTCTCTCAAAAGAGAACGTTGAGGAGATGCTGCAGCGTGGCCTTCCAGTGCTAAGCCATCTGTTGGCGGGCATCTACGGAGGCATATATAACTTCGAATCCTTGATTCGCCAGCAATACAAGATGGCGGCCCTCGGCAAGCTCGCAGCAGGGCTGGCTCACGAACTGAATAATCCAGCCGCCGCCATTCGCCGTAGCGCTGAACAAATGTATGAGATCATCGATAAGCAGGAGGAGCGCACTCTTCAACTTGGTCATGAGCTCGATGAACAGAGCAGGACAGCTTTTATCAAGCTTCGTCGTGCGATGAGTGCACGCTTCGACGAGTCACTACCGCTTGATCCATTGACCAGGAGCGATCGGGAAGACGAATTATGCGCCTGGTTGAATGAGCACGCTATAAGCGAGAGTTGGAATCTCGCATCTACCTTCGTCGATGTGAACATCCAGGTTCAAGATCTCGAAAAATTGGCCGCCCAACTTTCTCCAGTAGCACTGCCTCTCGCGCTCGACTGGCTCTATACCACACTTTTAAGGACAAGCATTGCAAAGACTATCGGAACAGGAGCAGCGCGCATCTCAGACCTGGTCACCGCTATCAAAGATTACACATATATGGATCAGATGCCCACCCAGCATGCTGATATCCATGAAGGTTTAGAAAACACATTGCGTATCCTTAGCTACAAGCTCAAAAAGCAGAATATCAACCTGGATCGACACTATGATCGCTCGCTGCCAAAGATCACTGTCTATGGCAGTCAACTCAATCAGGTCTGGACAAATCTGCTTGACAACGCCATCGACGCCATCTCCTCGTTGCCAGAAGATGCCAGACGTATTCAGGTTGCGACCGCCAGAGATCATAATCAGATCCTTGTCGAAATTCAGGACAACGGACCCGGTATTCCACCTGAGATTCAGAAGCAGATCTTTGAGCCCTTCTTCACGACAAAAGAGGCCGGTCAGGGCATAGGTCTGGGTCTCGATATTAGCTATCGCATCGTTGTCCAGCAACACCATGGTGGGATGCGCCTCGATTCGCAGGCAGGAGCGACGTGCTTCCAGGTCAGATTGCCCATCACCGACTGACATGTGCAATAAGTATTTATCTGGTACGTAAGATGTGGGTGGGACTGGCTTTCTGTGTCGCTGTCTTGTTCAGAACGTCAGCAGGTGGATTCATGTCTCCTGTCCCCACCTGCTGACGTGTCGCTTTCCTGGATCAGACTAGAGCAGTTTGTCCAGTGTTATGGGTAGGTCACGTACACGCCGACCGGTTGCGTGATAGATGGCATTCCCGATGGCGGGGGCAACCCCGACGATGGCGACTTCTCCGATGCCTTTGATCCCTAGCGGATTGAGATTGGTGTCGGGCTGGTCGAAGAAGAGCACTTCAATAGGCGGGATATCCGCGTGTACCGGGAGGACATAGTCCGCCAGATTGGCGTTGACGATATGCCCCGTCGTCTCATCCATGAAGGTCTGCTCGAATAAGGCCATACCGACACCTCCAACGGTACCGCCAATGATCTGACTACGGGCGGTTTTCTCATTGAGGATACGGCCTGCGGCGATGACAGAGAGCATGCGGGTAACCTGTATCCTGCCCAGGTCGATGTCAACGCGTACCTCAGCGAACTTGGCACCGAAGACTCCGGTCCCGAACTGTTCCCGCTCGTCACCGGGGGCGGCTCGTCCGGAAGTCTCAATCTCATCCAGGCCGTGGCGTTTGAGAATGTCAGTATAGGTCTCGTACTGTGATGGGTTGTCTTTGCAGATAATCCGGCCATCGCTCACAATTACGTTCTCACTGCTTGCACCGTAGAGTGGTGAGGTCTCGTCATGCTGAATGAGCGTGAGCACCTGTTGCACGCTAGCCTGTGCTGCTGCCTGCACTGCGGAACCGACGCTGGCCGCCAGCACAGAGCCACCCTGTGAAGGAGAGGCCGGGAGCAAGCTATCTCCGAGCTCGCAGCGGATCTGTCCGGGTGGAATACCAAGGGCATCGGCGGCAATCTGGGTCATGATCGTGTAGGTACCGGTGCCGATATCTGTAGCGGCAGTCTGTATGAGAGCGCTGCCGTCCGCAAAGATGCGGATACGCGCTTCGGCAGGTGCCCGGAAGTAGGGGTAGAGTCCACTGGCGACGCCCCAGCCGATCAGCGTTTTACCGTCACGCATAGAGCGTGGCGCAGGGGTACGACGCTCCCAACCAAAGCGCTCCGCGCCTATCTGATAACATTCGCGTAATGCCCTGCTGGACCATGGTTGACCGGTGTCCGGATGGACAGGTGGATCATTGATCATGCGTAATGCGATAGGGTCCATCTCCAGGGCATAGGCCAGTTCATCGATAGCGGTCTCCAGGGCAAAGACTCCCTGCGCTTCACCCGGGCCACGCATCCACGTCGGGCTACCGACATCGAGTCTGTCCTGTCGGTTACTGGTACGCAGATTGGGGCTGGCATACAATGTATGGGTTGATTCTGTGGGATCTTCGCTATAGTTATCGGAGGCGGCAGTTGGTTCGATGGCCTCATGGATAATAGTTGTAAGGTGTCCATCACGTGTGGCACCGAGCGCCACATGCTGAATAGTTCGTGGACGATAGCCGATAGAGGTATACATCTGTTCGCGTGTCAGTACGAGTTTCACCGGACGACCGACATAGCGGGCCGCCATCGCTGACAGGACGACATGGGGCCAGCAGCGCAGACCACTACCAAATGCTCCCCCAATAAAGGGAGCAATGACGCGTACCTGCTCAATGGACAAGCCAAATATCTTCGCTACGACTTTACGCACGCCCGCTATCCCCTGTGTGGTGTCGTGCAGAGTTAAGTTATCTTCCTCCCACCTGGCGATAGTGGCGAAAGGAGCCATGGCATTATGGTGTTGCGTTGGCGTTGTATAGGTCCCCTTTACAGAGACAGCGGCTACTGCCAGTGCGGCGTCTGGTTCGCCACGTACGGCATCCGGGTCAGTACGTGTCGCCCGCTCTTCGTCGAAATGTAGGAGTGGCGTCTCCTCCTCATAGTCGATGGAGACCAGGGTCGCCGCAAAGGTTGCTTGCTCCAGTGTTTCAGCGATGATTACCGCTACATGCTGACCGTGGTAGAGAATACGATTATTCTGCAACGGTGCTGCTGAGGCTGATTCGAGTGGGATAGTTGATGGTGCGTTGAGGTAGGTAAGGACAGCCAGGACGCCAGGGGCGGCCTCGGCTGCGCGTGTATCAATCTCTTTAATGTGACCGAGCGCAACCGTACTTTGTACAATGACGGCGTGTGCAAGCTGATCCATGGGGAACTCTGCTGGATAACGCGCCATGCCTGTCACTTTGAGTCGTCCATCCACCCGGTCCAGGGGTTGGCCTACGAAAGGTTGCTGGTGCACTATCTTCTCGTTCTCACTCTTAATCATTGCACACCTCCTACGGTTGTCAGGGCCCGCACCAATGTCCGCCTGGCCAGTTCGACTTTAAACTCGTTGTCCTGCTGGGGTTGTGCTCCCTCCAGTGCTATCTCTGCCGCAGCTTTGAATGCCTGGATGTCGAGCGTAGCTCCCTGCAAGGATGCTTCGGCAGCTCGTAGTCGCCATGGAATAGTGCCAACGCCACCCATTGCGAGACGTGCATCCCGAATGATGTTGCCGTCAATCACCAATGCTACGGCCGCGGAGGTTAACGCGAACTCGTACGATTGACGGTCCCGAATCTTGAGATAACCGGAGCGGCTCGCATCAAAAGTTGTTGGGATATCGATGGCGACGATTAATTCTCCTGGTGCGAGGGTATGTTCGTGTTGTGGCGTGTTGCCAGGCAAAAGATAGAAGTCAGTGAGGGGAATGCGACGTTCACCCGCGCTGCTACGGACGTGGACCACTGCATCCAGTGCGACAAGGGCCACGGCAAGGTCGGACGCATGTGTCGCAATACAGTGCTCACTGGTACCGAGAATGGCATGCATGCGGTTTTCACCAGTAATAGCTGCGCACCCACTGCCCGGAGTGCGTTTGTTACAGGCAAAGAATGGATCACGGAAATAGCTACAGCGTGTGCGTTGGAGCAGATTGCCTCCAATGGTCGCCATATTGCGCAGTTGTTGTGAGGCACTATTGAGCAGCGCTTCAGCGATCATGGGATAGCGCTGCCGGATGATCGGTTCACTCGCGACGTCACTCATTGTACTCAATGCACCAATGCTCACTTTGTTCTCGGTCACTGTAATACCGCGCAGCGGGAGGCGGGTAATATCAATCAGGTGGGGTGGAGCGAGCACAGTATCTTTCATTAAATCCAGCAGTGTGGTCCCACCAGCAATATAAGCTGCCTGAGGCTGGGAGGCATGGAGTGCGATAGCGCTCTCCGTCTCCTCAGGACGTGTATAGCTAAACGGTTCCATGTGTGTTTCCTTCCAGGACGCTGGAGATCGCGGCTACAATATTGGAATAGGCACCGCAACGACAGATGTTACCGCTCATGAACTCACGGATCTCTTCGGGGGTGGTGGCCGTGCCTTCATTGAGTAGACCAACCGCCGACAAAATCTGTCCGGGCGTGCAATATCCACATTGAAAACCATCATGCGCCATAAACGCTGTTTGCAGAGGATGCAGTTGATCGCCTGTGGCGAGGCCTTCAATCGTAGTAATCTCCTGCCCCTCTCGCATAGCCGCAAGTGTAAGGCACGAGAGGATCGGCTTGCCATCAACAAGGACGGTACAGGCACCACAGGCACCGTGATCACAGCCTTTTTTGGTGCCGGTGAAGCCGAGATGCTCACGTAATGCATCAAGGAGGGTTACACGAGAATCGAGCAATAACGCGTGCTGTGTTCCATTAATACGTAACGTTACAGCAACCTGCTGTATATCAGTTGTCGTCTTACGGGAAATAGTCATCATGTTCTCCTGAACAGTCTACACAGTTATCGTGACATACCCAACATGGCGCGAGTGTGCGCTCAGATGTGAATGTGTCCCCCGACATTTTACCGCATTTATTTGTATCAATGAAGTCATATTAGCGTATCGATTATTGAGGGCTCTTTTTTATAGGGCTCTATACTAGAAATAACATTCTTCCCCCATGGTTTACTTGTCGCTCTTTTCTCTTAAGACAAATTGCGTATCCAGTTCGAAAATGATATACAAGGAGTTTTTGAAGATGAAAGCAATTCAATTTGATCAGTATGGTGAGCCTGCAAAGGTCCTCGTCGTTCGCAACTGTGCGGTTCCTGCACCTGGCAATGGAGAGGTGCGTATCCGTATTGTTGCCAGCCCTGTCAATCCATCTGATCTTTTGTTTGTACGTGGCCTTTATGCAGGTGTTCAGCCTACTTTCCCATCCTTTATCGGATTTGAAGGAGTTGGTATCATTGATATCCTCGGACCGCAAGTGCAAGGCTTTGCCTCTGGACAGCGTGTAGCTGCCATCAATTCAAATGGTGGCAATTGGGCTGAATATACTGTCTTACCTACGGACTCTTTGATCCCCGTGCCCGACGATCTCTCCGATGAGCAGGTGGCTTCCTTTGTTATTAATCCTGCCTCAGCGATTGTCATGGTCAATCGCATTTTAGCAGTCCCTGAAGGTGAATGGCTGCTCCAATCAGCAGCAGGTTCTGAACTTGGGCGCATGATTATCAGGCTCGCAAAGCATTATGGTATCCGTACCATCAATGTCGTCCATCACCCTCGATCAGTAGCTGAACTGGAACAATTGGGAGCCGATGCCGTCATTGTATCCACCGAAGGGCCAATTGACGAGCAGGTTCGTAAGATCGTTGGACCTCAAGGCGTCAAATACGCTATTGATCCAGTGGTTGGGGAGACAGGAACGCAGATGTATCAGGCTCTCAGCGACGATGGTCGAATGCTGGTCTATGGCTCCTTGACTGGTGAGCCGATCCGTGTTGGCGTTGATCCACGCTTCATTCTGGCAGGACGTCGCATCCTGGAAGTTTTCTGGCTTGGCTACTGGCTTAACACACATAGCGACGCAGAGAAAAAAGACCTGTTTAACGAAATCATTGCGCTTATGCGCGAGGGAGTTCTCACAACCTTAGCGTCACTCAAATACTCTCTTGACGAGATTGAAGCCGCCGTCAAGATGGCAGAAACTCCTGGTAGAAAAGGGAAAGTCTTGCTCGTACCTCAGAAAAAGGCATAGAAATAAGGCATAGAAATCAGCTAGCGCTTCTGGTCTCCATTGCCTGGACAGGGAAGTCCTCGCACATTCAATGTTGCCTGCTTCACATGTATCTCGTTCAGCAAAAGACAGCCTGCATGCTTTCAGGCGAAAACTGAGGTGTAATGATAAAATAGAAGAAAACCATAGGTAGAATAGACAAGGAGTGTCAATCATGACCAATCCATCGGAGCCGCAGGCGACACCCCAGGCGATCGTGCCCATTCCTCTATGGGTGTCCATCATAGTAATCCTCGGTGCTCTTTTGAGCATAACCGGTGCGGTAATTAGTAAGGTAGAGCCTGCGCTTCTGACGAACGGGAGCCCCACGACAGCAGCGGTCCAGGTCTATGCCGACTATATGTTTGCACGCAGCCTCTCGCTCACGGTCATGCTGCTGTTCCTTCTCGCGGTGAGAGCTCGGCGCATGCTGGCTGGATTCATGGTATTGATCGCCGTCATTCAAATTGTCGACATTGGCGACGACCTGGCGCGCGGGGCATTTCTGCTCGTTCCAGGCTTGCTTGTGTTCGCCGTTCTGTTCCTGATTGGAGCATGGCGGCTATTCGGACAGGCTATCTGGCGCATTGATACCTGGCGCGATCCAGGAAGTCATTAATGCAGGGAAGATGTCACGCGGTTAAAATTCAACTGGGAAGGCTCGCAGACCCATGATGAGCGATCCTGGTCGCCAGACCAGCTCCTCCTCAGCGACAGCAAGGTGCAGGTTGGGCAGGCGCTGGAGCAAGGTTCGGATCGCGATCTGACCTTCCAGGCGGGCAAGTGGTGCTCCAAGGCAATAGTGAATGCCCTTGCCAAAGGCCAGGTGTGCATTCTCTTTGCGGGTCACATCCAAAACTTCTGCATGCTCAAACTCCTGGTGATCATGGTTTGCAGAGGCCAGCACAACAACGATATAATCCCCACGCTGAATCTGCTTCCCGCCAAACTCGATATCTTCACTCGCCCAGCGCTGTGTCGCTGTCATCAAGGGTCCATGGTAGCGTAGGAACTCCTCAATCGCACTTTTGATCAGAGAAGGATCGTTCAGAAGTTTTTCTTTCTGATCAGGATGCTGCAAGAGTGCCAGCGTTCCGTTGCTAATCAGATTGACCGTTGTCTCGTGACCAGCGATTAAGAGCAACGAGACCATCGCAACCAGCTCCTCTTCCGTCAGCTTATCACCTACCTCCTCGGTCTCGATCAGGTGGCTGAGCAGATCATCCGCAGGCTGCTTGCGTTTCCTATTGATCAGTTCATAAAGGTAATTGTGATACGCCCGGATCTGCTCAATGCGGTTTTGGATCTCTTTGGGATTACCAGAGCCTTCGATGAGCACATTTGACCACTGGCGGAACTTTGTCCGATCTTCCTGAGGGATACCGAGCATCTCTGTAATAACAGTCATAGGGAGCGGAAACGCGAAGTCGTCTACCAGATCCATCTCTCCTCGTGCCTGTACCGCATCAAGCAGGGCATTGGTGATCTCCTGAATGCGCTCACTCCAGCGCTCAATCATCCGTGGTGTAAAGGCAATATTGACGAGGGCGCGTAGCCGAGTATGGTCGGGTGGATCGACATTCAGGAGACCACGACCAAAGATCCTGGTCTGCTCATGATCCCCACCTTGATCCTGATCTCTTAGCCAGGGGAATTGACGTGCAAACTGTTCAAGTGAGAGTGCCTTCCTGGCATCCTTCACAAAACGCTGATCGCGTAAAGCTCGTTCTGCATCCTCATAACGAGTAATCAACCAGCCCTGACGTTGTCCGGGTAGTGTTACGAGATGAATGGGATCTTCTGTACGAATACGCTCAAATTCCTTATATGGATCAGCCTTTAAAGAAGGGGAAGAAAGATCAAAGTAGGGTGCTTGCGACATGAATATACCTCCATGATGGAATACTGGATGCTAGAACTTCTTGAATATTCTTCAATCAACAGTGTATACAGTTCTATTTTACGACACATCGTCTTTTCCTGTTGCAACAGATCCTTCAATAGTAACAGACTTTTTATGGAGAGCCTCCATGATCACGATCACATATATATACAACGCGCGGCACTCACCTCATTCAAAACGCTAGCTAACATAACCAGAGACAGGGTAGGTTGCTGCTATACAACCTACCCTGTCTCTGGTTTTATCTGCTCATCTGAAAAGGAAGAAGAATGTCTTAGATACCTGTTCCCTTTTCCTTATTCAGAGCGCAATGCGACGATAGGATCAAGCCGTGAGGCCCGTTGCGCCGGGTAGAAGCCGAAGATAACGCCGACTGCTACTGAGAAGCCAAAGGCCAGGATTACGGCTAGCGGGCTGAGTGCGAATGGGTTAGACATGACCGTTGAGATGATCAGCGATCCCGAGACGCCGATGATGATACCGACGATGCCGCCCAATGCGCTGAGCATTAAGGATTCGATCAGGAATTGCATCATGACGTCTCCAGGACGGGCACCGATGGCTATACGGATACCAATCTCACGCGTACGCTCAGTGACCGAGACAAGCATGATATTCATGATGCCGATACCACCGACCACTAACGAGATGCCTGCTACTGCAATCAAGAGCGCAAACAATGACTGCGAGGTAGCCTGCGCCGTCGCGAGGACCGTCGATTGATTCTGGATCTGGAAGTCATCATTGGCTGGATTGGTGATATTGTGTAATTGCTCCATACGTGCTTCTACATCTGCCTGTGCATTCGTCATATTTGAGGAGTTATTCACCAGCACGTCAATCGAACTGACCGAAGTGGAGCCTGTCAATTGCTTCTGCGCCGCACTGAATGGTATGTAGATCACATCATCAGCATTCTGGAAGGAACTGCTGGCACCTTTAGAGGCCAGTACACCTTCGACTGTAAATGGGATGCTATTGATACGGATCACTTTCCCAATAGGATCAACTCCTAGCGGCGTAAAAAGACTGTCTGCAACAGTCTGACCAATGACGGCAGTGGCATTAGCGCTCTGTTCGTCTGTGCTAGCAAAGAAGGTACCCTCTTGTAACTGCCAGCTATTGATCTGCTGATAGCTCGGATAAACACCCTGTACAGAGGTAGACCAGTTCTCAGATTGATAGACAATCTGCTCGTTGGCTGTCACGATCGGGCTTACGGCAGAGACATTCTGCACCGTTGCTAAGGCATCGGCGTCAGATTGTGTAAGCGTCGATGCGGTTCCTTGCGCCTGACGTACACCACCTGTAGCGGAGGCACTACCAGCACGGATCACCAGTTCATCCGGGTTCAAGGCTGAGAGACGCTGGTTGATCATCGCGGCGTTACTCTGGCTGGTCGATACCATCATGATTACAGCAGCAACACCGATGATAATACCTAACGAGGTGAGTAGCGAGCGCATCTTGTTGGCTCGCACAGCAACGAAAGCGCTACGGAAGCTCTGGTAAAGCGCCATCGCACCACGTCGCCGCTGCAAGGTTCCTTCACGAAGAGATTGCCCCTGCACCCTGCTGCGTGCTCTGGCAGTCGTGGGCTTCTGCGTAGTTTCCTGCTGCTTTCCCCGTTCCTGCTTTACCACCTGATCCTCGATGGCACTCTGATCTTGCGTTGAACTCACTGCGCAGCCTCCCTTCCATTGACAGAAGATAACTCAGCTAACTGGGCCTGCGCAGATCGCGGGTGGGGATTGATACTATCCTCACGAACCTTGCCATCCCGTAGGACAACGGTACGATGACAATAACTGGCGATATCGGGCTCATGTGTCACCAGAACAACCGTCATACCACTCTCGTTCAGTTTTTGCAATACCATCATAATCTGGATACTTGTCTTTGTGTCCAGGTTCCCGGTCGGTTCATCCGCCAGGATCATTGCTGGTCTGGTCGCCAGCGCGCGCGCAATTGCGACGCGCTGCTGTTGACCGCCAGACATCTCCATAGGACGATGATGTGCCCGAGCCTCCAGACCAACCAGCTTCAATGCCCAGCGTGCTCGCCGTTCACGCTCCTCATTTGAGATACCTGCGTAGATCAACGGTAACTCTACATTGGCCTGAGCCGTCATCCAGGCGAGCAAATTGAAGCTTTGAAACACAAAGCCGATCTTCTGATTGCGTACATCAGCCAGCTGAGCCTTACTCATTGAGCTGACCGCAATGCTATCCAGGTAGTAGTGGCCACCCGATGGGCGATCCAGGCAGCCCAAAACATTCATCAGGGTTGATTTGCCAGAACCGGATGGCCCCATAATCGCAATCAATTCACCTTTGTTAATGCGTAGATCAACACCACGTAACGCACGGACCTGGTTATTTCCCATCTGATAGACTCTGGATAATTTGTCCAGCAGAATAATCGGTTGCTCTTTCTTATCAGCAATGTTCTCTACCGGCGTGTCTGCTTGCTTAACCATGACTAGTTTCCTCCAGCGGCACCAGCACCAGCACCACCCCTACCGGCACCAGCGCCACCCCTACCGGCACCAGCGCCACCGCCGAAGCCACCAGCGCCGCCAGCACCACCCCTGAGCCTGATGCCACCAAGACCTCCGCCAAGACCACCAGCACCTGTGGTAGCTGACGTCGTAGTAGTACCACCAATCTGACCGGTCACGACCTGATCACCGGCTTGTAAACCTGACAATACTTCAACCGAGTTCGTACTCGATAAGCCAATCTTGATCAGCACCGGTGTCAACTTACCATTCTTTAGCTCCATGACAACACGGCTGTTACCTGTAGCTGTACTGCCACTGGTGGATGCGTTGCCCGCCGCAGACCGTAACGCGGCTATATAATCGGCGCGGTTGATCTCGCCATTTTGCAGGGCTGTTGTAGGAAAAGTAGTAGCTGTAGTTGGAATAATCAATGTGTTCAGACGCTGTGCCGTGGTGATATCAACGGTCGCCGTCATACCTGGGAAGAGATTGACGTTGTTTACGCTCGTCATGTCAACTGCCAGTTGGACTGCATAGGTGACGACACTCGAACTGGTCTGACCCAGGATATCAATCGAAGTCACGGTCGCCCGTAGCGTCGTAGAAGGATAGGCAGAGACTGTGAATTGAGCTGCCTGACCAACTTTGATACTATTAATATCGGTTTCATTCACTGAAGCAGAGATCATATATTTGCTAACATCTACCAGCGTCATAAAGGCCGAACTACTACTGCCGCTGCCGGCACCAATACTGCTGCTAGTGCTACCAGAGGTGACAGTACCATTGGCAGATACATTTTCACCCACATTTCCATTTACGGCAGCCACCGTTGCATCGGCAGGCGCTGTCAGCGTATCAATAGTGGTGGTTGTGGTAGGGCCGCCGTTGGCAAAGTTATTGGACGTCTGCGTGACTTTGATCTTCGCCAGCGTCTGTCCTGTCGTCACATGGTCGCCAACCTTCACATCTACCTCTGTGATCTGACCCGCCGCTGGAAAGTTCATTGCGTATTCAGCATTTGGCGTGAGAGGACCGCTGGTCGAGACTTGCACACTAAGATTGCCGCTTTGTACGGCTGCCTGCGTATACTGAATTGCAGATGTTCGTCTTATTAAGAAATGCGAGAGGGTCACTGCAATCAGGGCAAGCACAAGTATCACGATAACTATAATTGCCCATAGCGGAAAGCGACGTTTTTTAGGCTGTAGTACAACATCATCGGCATCATCGAGATCCAGTAGATCTTCTTCTAGCAACGGTTGTAATTCTTCTACTTGTTCAGGCATGGTTGTTTACTCTCTTACTAGTATGTATTTTTGATATTTTTTAATTGCATGTTTTTATAGCTGCCAGTAACTCTGAAAAGGGCACGTGGAGACCTACCCTGCTGGCTAGCAACGTTTAAACACCACTACCATTCGCGGTTGGTGTCGTACTGGCGGCTGGCGTCGTACTGGCCGTTAATGTGATAGCTACGTTAGTTGCTGTGATCGTTGTACCACTGGTAGCCGCTGACGTGCCAATGACAGTAACATTCTGACCAGCCTTCAATGCACTGGTGGCTACCTTATTCGTCTGAATAATCTGTGTTTTGCTGGTCAAAGTCAGAGAATAGCTATTATTGCTTGTATCAGTAACAACCAATGTATTGCCAGTGACTTGAGCAACTGTGCCAAGCAGGCGATTGCTATTGGCTGCGCCACCAGCGCCACCAGCGCCACCAGCGCCACCAGCGCCACCAGCGCCACCAGCGCCACCAGCACCACCCCTACCGGCACCACGACCGAAGCCGCCAGCACCACCTCGGCATGGGTTATTACCATTGCCAGCACCACCATTTTGTCTGCCACCAGCACCACCAGCGCCGCCAAAGCCTCTGCCACCGAAGCCTCCACCACCAAACGGGCTTCCACTCGTGCCAGTCGTCAATTGAATGGTATCAGCTGTATAGGTGCTACCATCTGAGCTTGGCGTCACGGAGACCGTAACAAAAGCGCCACTCGTGAGAGCACTTGTCTTTGCCAGCACCTGTTGAGTGAATGTTGTCTTGCTGGAAAGAGTAGTGGTAACACTTGAGCCATCCTGCTTTGTAATGACCAGAGAACTATTACCAGCACTTTTCACGGTCCCACTTGCACGTGTAATAGTACTATTCGTGGTTCTTGGAGTACATGTGGCAGTAGCTGTCGCTGGGGCCGTTACCGAACTGGAAGTAGTACTACCCTGAGCAGATGATGAACCACATCCACTCAAGACAGCTAACAGTGCAATACTTGCAATCCCCGCAGCCAGGAATTTGTGGGAACGATACATCAACATTGAGAAAATGTCTCCTTACAAAACCGCTAGACAAAGCCGCTAGCAAACAAAAACACGTGAGTAAAGATAGTCACTATTTCTTGTCTTTACAGCACATGTATATAGAAATGTCTATCTCAGACTTAAGGCAGTAAACTATGATAGAGAGATAATTTCTCCTGAACAAAATTTACCATGGAAAAATCGAGAAAGTGTCAACGAACTGTAAATTGTTTGAAAATTTTTGTTGAGCTTTGTCAATTAAGGGCGACGAAGAGGGTAGAATTTCATTAACTGGTGAAAGATCAGAAGAGAGTAGAGACATTCGCAGCGTTTGTCTGGAGTAAACGTGTAAACGCTGTTAATATAGTGGGTGAAATGGAAATGATCTTGCCCCAAAGCCAGGGCAAGATCACTATAGGCTCAATCTAAAGTTTGTTCAATACGATACGTACATCATCAACAAGTTCTGGTGTCAGGGTCTTATCCGCGCGAGCGCTGTCTGCTACGAGCCAGGTAGTTTTCCACTCATCGTTCAAGAGATGATCGGCCTTGATGTTCTTTCCTATATACGCTCGTAGATATGTATCCAGGCGTAATGAGAGTCGCGTTTGATTTATTGTATCATTCATTCGTTTTACTCCCAGGTAGATGCTGGCTCTTGTGCTTTTAGACAGGAACCTTCTCATCAAGATCTTCATTGGGCACAAGCACCTTATCGAAGAGCGCATTACGAAGAATTGCTCTTGTCATATTTGTGCCATGGAGATCTGCTCCACGAAAATCTGAATTTCCGAGTTCTGCGCCCTGTAAATCTGCCTGCCGGAGGTCAGCATCACGCATATCGGCTCCACGTAAGTTTGCCTTCTTGAGGTTGGCTCCACGCAGGTTTGCATTTCTCAAATCTGCATGAAGTAGATTTGCCTCATGCAGATCTGTGTCACTCAGATCCGCGTCCTGGAGATTGGCCTCGGTAAGGTCGACTCTTTGTAGATCAAATCCATGTAGCTCCACGCCGCGAAGCTGAGCCTGGTGAAGGTCTGGCTCATATGCCTGGACATCTGCATGGGCCAGACGCCATTGCTTCCAAATTGCTTGCCCTGCTAAAAGGAGATCAAAAGGATTCTGATAAGGCATGTGTTTCACTTCCTGACTCTATCGGTGGTATCTATTACTACAAACAAGTTTAACGCGTATAAACGTCTGTTTCTCTTCTAACTTGTTTCTTTCTATTGATGTCTGTTTCCCTGGTGTATCGTCTCTTTTTTAGAGAGCGGACTGTACCCAATGACCATACTGTTCATCGAGTTGCCTTTGCTTCTCGTTCATACTGAGAACATATTGGTCAGCATCATGGCGAATGCTGAATGCGCGGGCGAAACGGTCATCTGTTCCTGGCTCTTTGTCCAGTGAAGATCGTTCTCGAATCACAAATACCTGCTCTGTGACACGCTGGACATAGTAACGATTTTGTCGCGTCGGATTACTTCCGATATTATCGTCAAAGGCAGTGGGTTGCTTTTGCTTGTTCATCTTTTTTTATCGACTTCCTGCTTCGTCCCGACATTTATAATTCTGGCTGAAGCGTTACTATTCATGTGTTCATCTGTATTTTGTATATAAGTGCCTTCTGGAGATAAGCAGCGTTCCGATGAACGTTGCTCAAATCAGTATCCTGGAGGTGAGTTCCAGCAAGACTTGCTTTGTGGAGATCGAATCAGCGCCGAAATTCCTTTTTAGCGTGGAATTCTTCTCTTTTCAATAGAATAGCGAGTCAATAGCATAGCGAAATAGGTAAACGTTTTCCAGGTATCGCTGTACTCACCCTGTAGGCTTTCACGGATATGCAACTTTTGTCTTGCTTACTGGTTTTATCTTATTTTGAGCATATCAGAGATGCCCAAAATAGATTCAGCCTGAGCAACGTTTCTTCGGCTTGATAATATAATTTGCCTGTTTCTGATTTCTGCTGCCATCTCTACACGAAGGACCTTCAAGCCGCCTCTATTGAGTGAGTGCTTCTAGGAAGGAAGGTGACTCTGGCCGGGTGAATAGTGGCACCATTTCTTTGTCATATCGTTCTGCTAGCAGGAGTAGAGGAAGCGAAAGTGATGAAACAAGAAATGACGCATTGCCCGCCCAGTGATGTGTTTTAAGTGTTTCGTATACGTGGGGCAAGTCACATAAGAAGGTCTGTGCTATATATAATTGTACACTATTTTTTATAAAAGTACAATATTTATCAAAAAGGGCTACTTTGCTACAGCTTACAATTTTCTCTGAAATAAGGAGAACATATTTTTATGTATGAAAAGCTAAAGAAGCGGTGTGCCTCTGAGGACTTTCCTCAGAGCATCTGCTTGAGTACGAATGCACGTTTCTTCTCATTTCGCAGGCTGATCATGCGTGAAAAAGAATGGTTCGCGAGGCAGAATTGCACGTTCTAGCGCTACTGCCACTGCCGATGCACGCGAGTCGACACCCAACTTGGTGTAAATATTCGTCAAATGTCCTCGTACCGTTCGTTCTGTAATCTTTAAGGCTGCCGCAATCTCTTTGCTGCGTTCGCCGCGTGCTACTGCTGCCAGGATCATCAACTCGCGCTCCGTCAGTGTTCCATGTATCTCCGTAGCACTTGTTCCCGAGCGTCCCGCTGTGGATGAATTCGGGACAAGCAGGCGTGCCATGATCTCTGGCTGGAGTAATGTCTCGCCGCGTGCAGCAGTCCGAATCGCATCCAACAACGTTTCACGCCCTACGTCTTTGAGCAGATATCCACGCGCTCCTGCCCGTAAGCCACGAAACATGAGTTCGTCCTCATTATACGTCGTGAGGATGATAACGTTGATTGCAGGCCAATCCGCGTGAATACGTCTAAGTGTCTCCAATCCATCGATTTCTGGCATGCGAAGATCCAGCAGCATTACGTCAGGATCTGTACGTGCTGCCAGTTCAAGCGCGGCAGCACCATCAGCGGCATCGCCAACGATCTCGAAACCTTCTCCTGTTTCAAGAATGAGACGCAGTCCCTCACGGACAATCATATGATCATCCACAATCGCCACACGAATGGGTTTTTGTTGTTCCTTCAATTTTCGCTTGCTCCTTGCTTCATTGGGAGAGAGAAGCGCAGCGTCGCTCCCGTTCCTGGAGAACTGACAATATCAAAGCGACCCTCAATGAGACGCGTTCTTTCTCGCAAGCCAAGTAATCCATAGTGCCCAACAAGTTGCGTCGCAGCAGGTGGATCAAAGCCTTTCCCATTATCGCGCACCTCAATAACCACATGCTCATTCTGCATTGTTGTTCCGATCCATGTGTGCTTTGCCTCGGCATGACGTGCGATGTTGTTCAGCCCCTCCGTAATAGCTCGCAGCGTGTAATCACAGAGGGGCATAGGTATCATAGGGAGGGCTGCTAGATCAACTGTACAGTGAATACCGGTCGTTGTCGTAAAGCGATCGATCTCCTCTTGCACTGCTTCAGGCAGGTCGCTGGGACTGATCTCATTCGCACGAAGATCATCAATGGCTTGACGCACGGCGGTAAGTGTGACACGTGCCCGCTCTGTGGCCTGGGTGACAAGCGTGCTTGCCCGCTCATAGTGCTGATGTATGAGATGGGAACCAATCGCTTCAAGCTGAAGGACCAGGCCCACCAGACCCTGTGCTTGCGTATCGTGAAGTTCGCGCGCCAGGCGCTGGCGTTCCGCTTCTCGTGTTAATTCTTCAACATGTAATGCATAGGCTGCCAACTGTGCATGGGCCGTTTGTAGTTCGAGGTGCGCTTTTTCCAACTCCCTGAGCAGGCTCTGTGTGTGCTGGTGTGCATGTGTTTGCTGTGCAGTGACGACGACGTAGCCGCCGACAAAGAAAAGAGGTGGCACAAGATTGAGGCCGAAGCCAAGCCCGGTATGGATTAACTGGAGGTTCATAAAAAACAGCACGGAACAGACGATGACTATTCCTGCTATTATGCGGCTCTGGCCCAGGAGATGGAGTGCTTCTATGAGTACAGCAAGATAGAGACCAAGGATGATATCCGCGTTTCGTATGTAAAAGCTGAGTAAGATGACTGATCCCATAAGCCCGCCGAGGATCAGCAGGCGCTGTAATCTCTGCTTTGCCTGTGAGATGCCAATCCAGTAGAGCACAATATGCCCTGCAAATAGTGCTGTCGATATCAGAAGATTACCCAGGAACAAAGGGGTCTTGAAGAGGAGAAGTGGTAGTTGCCAGAAGTACACGAAGAGCATCCAGAGCAAGAGCAAACAGTGTGTAGAGTGGCTATAGAGAAAACGGAGCATTCTTTCTTCTCCTCTTTTCAAAGATGTTGAACAGGCATTTCATTTTTTTTATTATATCAGCCTGAATACCGGCTGCCTATCGTCGTTTCCGCCCCCGGAGGAAACGACGGGTGACTACCCGTCGCAATAGACGATGCATATAAAACCCTGGGTGGGTTAAGCTCAGAAAGCAGTATTCAAAGGTACTGACACATTCCATCTGAAGGTGCTTTATGTATGATCGACTTCGTTATGAATGGCGACTGATGGGAAAGAAAGCCTTCATTCCCCAGGTTCTGTTGTTGGTTGGGGGCGGACTCTTCGCTCTCGTGCTGGCTCACAACAATGAACCAGCAGCGCGTTTCCTTTCAGCACTGTTGGAAATGCTGCTTCCGCTTTCCACGGGAGCAAGTATCGCACTTTTCACAGTCTCCGATTCTGCGTTGGAACTCCAACTGACCCTGTCGCAAAAATATGCTATGACCGTTTCCCTGCGTTTGGCCATGCTTGTGCTCTGGAATAGCTGTCTGGCTTTTGTGACCAGCAGTAGTATCTTTGCTCTGGGCCTCGAGTTTCTTCCACAACCCCATCCTGCCACTGCACTCTTGACCTTTCTTGCTGGTCAGCTTGCCTGGCTCCCCTCACTGCTCGCGTGTACGGCTCTGGGCTTTAGTGCGGCTCTTCTGTTGCAAAGTCGCGCTGCCAGCGTAAGTGCGCTCGCGAGCTTCTGGCTCATAGAAATTGTGTTTAAGGACATTATGATTCAGTGCATCTGGTTGTTTCCACTGGTACTGTTCCCTACCACATTATTTCCAGATGGCCTGCCATTTTCGCTCTGGCTACTCAACCGGCTGCTCGTCCTCTGTGTTGCGTGTGTGCTCTTGTGTGCAAGCTGGCCATGTCTTTTGTTCCCTGAGCGTTTGTTGAAAGGATCACATCAAGAATGAGAACACAACTTTCGATGTTATGGGGCACCGTGTCCTACGAATTTCTTATGCAACTACGCCGCCGTGCCCTATGGGTAGCGATGGGCCTGCTTATTGTCTTGATCCTGTACTTGCAACGTAATGCGACATTCGCGCTCTTGTTCCATCTGGAAGGATGGTCGCATGTGCGTCTCTCACCCGGTGACGCGGTTGTCAGTTGGGCTGATGAAATCAACCGTTTCTTGCCCATCGCAGTGGGTATCCTGCTTGCTGATCGTTTCTCGCGAGATCGACAGATCAAAACAGAGGAACTTCTGACAACACTTCCAGCGGGACAGGGTCTTCGGCTCCTGGGAAAATATATTGGGAGTCTCTGTGCTACGCTCATTGCTCCGGTCCTGTACTACTGCCTGGGGGTTGGCGTGCTCTTGCTGCAGACACAGAGCCTGGCACTTTTACCTACGGCCTTATTCGCGTTTCTGGGCATTCTGCTGCCAGGAATGATCTTTGTGGGCGCTTTTTCTCTTACGTGTCCGGCATTCCTCTGGTGGCCGCTCTATTGCTTTGGCTTTACCGCTTACTGGTTTTGGGGTAACCTGCTCTCGCCGCGACAGCATATTCCAACAATAAGTAATACCATTTTGACCCCGATCGGGGGATATATGAGCCAGGGCTTCTTTCACATCCCTGCCTATGGAGCAGCCAGTACAGCCGCGACAGCCCTCCAGGGTGTTGAAAGTATAGTGCTTCTGCTCGCTCTGGCCAGCATGGCTCTCCTCCTCACCTGGGGCTTGCTTGGCTGGCAACGTTCCAGGCAGTAATGCTCTTCCCTCTGAATACAGAACAAAGATAGCAGAAAAGGAAAATATACATATGGATATCACTATTGCTCACCTGACAAAAGTATATCGAGGTGGAGTCTACGCGCTTGATGATCTTTCTATGACCATTCCAACGGGTATGTTTGGTCTGCTGGGACCCAATGGAGCAGGGAAAACGACGTTGATGCGGATCCTGGCTGGCATCCTTCATCCTTCGGCAGGTGAAATACATGTGGGTGAATTCGATGGCGGAACACGGCAGGGACAAAACGCCATCAAGCGTCTTCTGGGATACGTTCCACAGGATCTGGGTATGTATCCTGATTTAAATGCAGAAGAGTTCCTCAACTATATTGCGATCTTAAAAGGCATGCGTGAGCGTGTCCCTCGCCAACAGCGTGTATTGCAACTCCTGGAGACAGTTGCTCTGAGCGACGTTGCCAAAAGGCCGCTCAAAGCCTTTTCGGGTGGCATGAAGCGCCGTGTGGGGATTGCTCAGGCGTTGTTAAACGACCCGCAACTCTTGATCGTTGATGAGCCAACGGCTGGACTTGATCCGGAAGAGCGCATTCGGTTTCGTAATCTCCTTGCTGAGGTCGGGAATGAAAAAACTGTCCTACTCTCTACGCATATCGTAGAGGATATTGCCCAGACCTGTCATCGGCTTGCCGTGATGAAAGACGGCAAGGTCATCTTTACGGGAACGACAAGCGAGCTGGCGAATATCTCCCGGGGGAAGGTGTGGATGCTTATGAGTTCAGGTGCAAAACCGCAAGGCGATCTGGTGGTGGTTTCCACGATCAATCTGGGCAATGCTCTGCAATATCGAGTCGTAGGCATGCCGCCAGCAGAGCTGAATGCGCTGCCAGCCGAGCCAACGCTGGAAGATGGCTATGTCTGGTTGATGCATACACGAGCGTCTGCAGCAAGAAGAGACGATCAACCTGAGACAATCATGCAATGAAAAGCATTGTAAATTGTGTCCTTCTTCAACCTTCCTGGTGAGCATAGAGAGCCATCATGTCAAGCATGCCTTGAGGTGCATCGGAGCGGAAGCTGATGATGAGATTGCTGGCGGATGCTGCGGCGGCGGCTTCGCTCCGAGGAAATGATGCCTCTTCATAGGATGCGAGAGCTGTTTCCATGTCGTCCGGGTGAGCAAGAATGGTTTCTGCCAACTCCGCACCATCAAGCATGGCGAGATTGGCACCCTCGCCAGCGAACGGCGACATCAGGTGAGCGGCATCGCCAAGCAACGTTACCCCTGGGACGTGTTCCCAGCGGTGACCGACTGGCAGCGTGTAGATGGCGCGAGGAATAAGCTCTGCATCACTCTCTGCAATGAGGGCACGTAACTGGTCATTCCAGCCAGTGAAGTGGTTAAGCAGTTGCCGTTTGGCTGCCTCAGTATCGCGGACGTCGATCCCACTGGATGTCGCCCAGGGCTCGGGGGTCTTGAGCGCAATATAGACGTTGATCCGCCCATCGCCGTCTCGGTGCGTAATCAGACCTTTTTCGTCGGACAGTGCAAACATCGAGCCGTGTCCAACCAGGGCAGCGCTCTCAGGATGACGCACATCTGCGTCAAGGAGATGCGCTTCAACGAATGAGATGCCTAAGTAGATCGGCTGCGCGTCTGAAAGCAACGGCCTGACTTTTGACCAGGCACCATCCGCGCCGACCAACAACGCTGTTTTGAACGTCTCTCCACTCGCCAGTGTGACCTCATGGCTTCCACCTTCTAGTTTGGAGACATTGGTAACTTTGCTGCCCCAATGTATGGAGTGAGCTGGCAGTGATTGCAACAAGATGTCGCGTAGCGCCCCGCGATCAACCTCTGGTCGAGTACCGTTCCCATTGTCTTCCCAGCGAACGGTCCCGGTCTTGTCAAGAATACGCATCTCGTCGCCACCTGGGATGACAATCTTTCTAAAAGCCTCAAAAAGTCCAGCCTTCCGTAATGCAAGCTGGCCTGACTCTTCGTGCATGTCCAGGACGCTCCCCTGATGACGGGCAGTCGCCGATGCTTCAAGCTCGTAAATGGTGGTGTCAATACCGTGCCTATGCAGCACGCTGGCGAGGGTGAGACCACCGAGACCCGCGCCAATAATAGTAATGTGTTGTTCCAATAGGGTATTTTCCTTTCTATTATTAACGATATATCGTTAATAATAATGATAACGATATATCGTTATCGTGTCAAGCCTGAGTTCTGCCCTTTGTGAGTGGGTTTTATGCTGCTGATATATTCCTGGGCAGATGGGGATCACTGTAATTGATGGGGAGGCTGTTCTATGAGGGACAATAGAACGGAAATGAGTTGTCCCTCACCGGTGCTTATACTTTATACATAAAGTGTCGCACCTTTAGGCGTACATATAGACATCTATTATGTATTGCTGGGGTTGTACCGGAGTGGAGCACCGATATCATGAAGATGGCCCAGGATTTCGGTCAGGGAGCGCCAGGCGGTCGTCTCGTGATAGGGAATCTCATGGGCTTCGCAGAAGTCTTTGATAATCGGTTGAGCAGCTTTTAATTTGTTACGAGCCATACCTGGAAACAAATGATGCTCAATCTGATAGTTCAAACCACCGTACCAGAAGTCAGTTACAGGGTGAGAGCGAATATTTCGAGCGGTCAGGACCTGTCGGTGCAAGAAATCCATACGGCTCTCTTTTTCCAGGACGGGCATGCCTTTGTGATTGGGGGCAAAAATCGAGCCAAGGTAGAAGCCAGTCAATGTCTGGTGTATGAGTATGAAGAGGAGCGCGGGCCACCATCCCAGCAGCCAGAATACGCAGGTGAGATAGAGGATGACGTGAGCAGTCATCAATACCCATTCGAGCACGTGATATTTTGCTTTGTTCTTGACCAGAAAATGAAAGCCGTCATATTGAAGGCTGATAGCTACGGTGAGCAATGCTGGTAGAAAGAGCCACGCCTGATGTTTCACGATCTTGCGCCTGAACGCATTCATGCTGGCAAGATCGACGGTACCAGTAAATTCGAGCAGTGGAATCTCCAGATCGGGATCGGTATCTACCTGGTTGGGATGGCTATGGTGTGCGTTATGCTTCTCCAACCACCAGCCATAACTCATGCCAATGATCAAGGTACCTCCGATAAGGCTTACCAGATCGTGTTGCCAGGCGTGGTGAAACATCTGGCGATGTCCGGCTTCATGGCTCAGGAGCCCTATCTGTGTCCAGACAAAAGCTAGAAAGATCGCATTGAGCAGTTGGAGCCACCAGATGTGGACCGTGAAGAGGAAGAGCAAACTGATACCAAACAATGCACCAAGCAAGACAATCCGGTTGACATAGTAGCGTGGTTGTTTATCGAGGAGCCCATGCTGCTTAAGCTTATGCTTAAGTACCGCATAGGTACCTGCTTCTCCTACAGAAGAAGCAGGTGCCAGTGGGAGGTTCTCCATCGGAGAGGATGGAAGAACGAGACAGGACGATGGTTCTATATTGTTCATAAAAATCTTTCTTCAGTATTCTTCTTTAAACAAGAGCAAGTGGTTGCTCTGTGAGCTTATATCCCTGCTCATGCATACGTGGTCCGAAAAATTCAAGCCGGTAGATGCCACTCGGACACGTGACCTCATGATAGTGACAGAAGTGTGGCGCTACCAATCGGGCAGTGTTTCCATGCGTTACCTCTTGCATAGGAGTGCTCTCAAAGCCTTCCAGGGCTGCGACATGGCCGGGATATTCAGTGACGTGTCCATCCGGTGCAATGACTGTGTAATGTGTCGTAAAGGGAAATTCTGTGGAAGGACTCAAGAAGGTGATTGGTTGCTTATGGTGATCGAAGAGTTGGTCTGCATCAGATGAGAATCGTGTTTTCCAGGCGACATTCGAAAAGGTACCGTGCCTGGTGTCGTGATAGCACACTGCATATGCGGTTCCAACGGTGGCACCTGGCTGGGAAAACGTGTTCCCATAAATGATGGTGCGCATATCGCGATTCAAACTCCAGACTCCAGACTCCTCCTGCTCATGTTCCCATGTATGCTCGCTATAGAACAAGAGAGGTTTTCCCTGCTGATAGGTAATCCTGGCTTCTGCCGGAGTGATTTCCTGCCAGGTGGAGATAGGGACAGAGAAGGTGCTACTCTTCTGTCGTGGCTGCTCCTCCGGCAATCGTGATTCCGCTGACTGGGCTGAGCGGGGCACCGCAATGTCGATGAGGCCTTTCATCGTCTCCGTGAAAGTGGCGACAGAAAGTTCTTTGCCATTGAGTAGTTGGGCATGGTAGCTTCTTTCAAGCAGCCACTGCTCGCTCAATTGTGCTGAAAACGGGATGCTGTTATGGACCTCGGTCGTGTTTTCTGCTCCTACTCGTTCAATTGCAGCATCTTCATCAATATAAGCTGCAAAGACCCTGCTCTCGTCCGTGGTATCCATAAGCACATACGCGACTCCTCCTGCAATGGCATTGACTCTGCCTGTCTCCCCTGTGCTCTTGATCCGGACATAATCTTCTTCCTGGAAGAAGGTTCCGTCTACAGTTGTCTCCATCTCGGTTATCCTTTCAAAGCATCGCGTTTGCAGCGTGCTTCAATAATGTACATGTAGGAGTGAGTACATACTCATTGGAGTGAATATATACTCAAAATGTTTCAATCAATCTAAACGTACTTGTCTATCAACACTTTGTAACTTCGTGCGTGATCTCTTTGTCTGGGAAATCACCACTATCCTGCCACCGTTGTTATGTTTTTGTCTCAGAAATGCTGTCCTGGAAACTATCATCGGGAATGTCTTCAAGCGTAGCTGTAAGAACATACGTTTTGCCTCGGTGTTCCTGCGGTGCCAACTTTGGCAGTGGAATACCAACCATGCCTTGCTCTTGATCATAGTTCTCGTAGATCATCTGCTCGGTGCGTAGTTGATGCGGATGTTGTCCAGGGAGTGGCGGAGTAGCTTGCGGCCCTGGTTGAGATGTCGGCCAGGCCGGATAGGCTACGACGTGATGAACGTCTCTCTTCGTTTCAGTAATAGTGTTGTAGATACGCTCTTTGCTTGCTAAAGATTCACCTGGCTCTGCTACTTCTATCTGGACGTGTTCTGCTTCTCTCGCTTGCTCTGGGAGTGAAGTTGGTATTTTTGCAGGTATCATAGACGTTGCCTTTCTTGACGAAACCAGCTGTCCGCTTCTTCGGGAGAAAGTGAAAAAAACGTAAGAAATTACTTCTCTAACGCATTTATCGTAAATGTAATTATCATGTTGCTTCTCTGCATCTATGTCGCTTGTACCATCTGTTTTGAAGTGACAGACAGTGTTCCTCTACTGGTCTGTTTCAGCTACTTGCGTTGAGATGCGGCGAGCCTTGTGTTGGCTTCGCTTCTCATTGAAAGGAGAGAAGGGGTGTACCGGCTAGAGAGAGAACGAGACCATGCCAGACGGTGGATTCCGTGGATGAGAGGATTCTGGTCGCCAGTTGCCACAAGAGATCTGGTTGGAGGAGCAATGCTTATAAAAAGATTTATAGGCTATTTTAAGTATACACTATTTTTGAGAAAATTGTAATATATATCGAATTGGCACAATGGTTGAGAAGCAGAGATATAAATGAGAGGCATGGATGGCTGAAACTTTTTTTATGCGCTCTACGTACCAGTCTCGATGCTAAGACATACCCGAGCTTCGTGGCTGGGTGTGGACCGATTAAGCAACGCAGCATTTTGAGGTGAAATTATGAATGATACTATTACGCAAACGCGACTTTCCATGCGCTTAGATGCTTATCTCAAGGAGTATACAGAAAAGAACTTCCGAAAAGATACTCTTGCCAACGCGGACTGGAATACGGTATGGCATGTAGCTGACGTTGCTCGTGCACATAATACGCTGACGCCAGAACGTGTCGATGATGTCCGTATCGTACTGAGGAAGCTTGAGATGTAACCTCCATAAAAGATTTTGGCATAATGTCGAGCTCATGTACGAAACAGCGCAAACAGCAATAGTTACGAAGAAAGAAGCACTATCTCAATATTTTTCACTTACTACGTATCCGAAAACCTGCGTGTGCGAGCACTAGCGACGCTAGTCGCGTTGGGTTTCGGAATAAGATCTTAGAGATAGTGCTTCTTTCGCGCTTCTGCGTCTGCTAGTCTGTCCACGTCCAATCTCGTACTTCGGGCATGTCTTCAAGATTAGCCTGGATATAACGCTTGTGTTTTGCTAGCATATCATTGCATTCCGCAATCAGCGGAAGCGCTAGTTCTCGCACTCGTGCTGCACGTCTCATCGCCTCAATGCCGATGTGGTAGCGGCTCATGCCATTGAGTACAACCATATCGAACGGAGTCGTTGTTGTTCCTTCTTCGTTGAAGCCACGTACATGGAAGCGAGCAGGGTTGGTGCGTCCATGCACGACTTCGTGTATGGCTCTTGGATAGCCGTGGAATGCAAACACAACTGGCTTATCTTCCGTGAAGTGGTTGATAAATGTCGCCTCATCCAGTCCGTGAGGATGTAAGAAGGCTGGATAGAGCGTCATCAGGTCTACAACGTTTACCACACGTACCTTCAATTCGGGAATGTTATGTCGTAACCACCAGGCCGCTGCAACCGTTTCCAATGTTGGAATATCGCCGGCACAGGCCAGGACAACGTCAGGTTCAATGTTAGTATCATTGCTTGCCCACTGCCAGGTTGAGAGGCCACGTGCGCAATGCTCGATCGCATCTTCCATGTTGAGCCATTGGAGTTGGGGCTGCTTATCAATGACAATCAGATTCACGTAGTCATGGCTGCGCAAACAATGGTCAGCGACTGAAAGCAGACAGTTGGCATCTGGTGGGAGATAGATACGTGCCACCGTACCCTTTTTCGAGAGCATCGTGTCGATCAAGCCAGGGCCCTGGTGGCTAAAACCATTATGATCATTGCGCCAGCAGGTCGATGTC
Source organism: Ktedonobacteria bacterium brp13 (assembly GCA_015099395.1). Lineage (GTDB taxonomy): Bacteria > Chloroflexota > Ktedonobacteria > Ktedonobacterales > Ktedonobacteraceae > Dictyobacter. Next base: position 1,344,599 of record AP024096.1, read on the forward strand.
AGGAGAATATTTAGAGAGGAAACCGGTTTGCGCCACGGTAGTTTAATGCTCTCTTCTAACCACTTGGCGTGCTGGATCGTCATCGATGCTGAGACCATGGCGAATGCTTCGTAGGAGGCAAACAGGCCATGACGTCCGGTGAGTAGATAGCCTTCTAACCAGCCCTGGCACAGATGCTCGCTCAGCACCTCCATAATACGACCGTCAGGAGAGACATGCTCGTCGGCTGAGGTGATGGTCTCTACTGAACAGCGATTTTCTACATCAAACACATTGCCAAGACGATTCGAATTGGTTTCATCCGGGCAGAAGAGACGGAAATTCTGCTGATTGGCATTGCGTGTAAAGACGTCTCGCAGCATCTTGCCGAACTGGCGTGTAGACTCATGCAGCTCCGTTCCAGGCTTTTTGACGTCAATCGCATAATCGGTAAATGCTGGCAGATCCAGGTCGACCATGATTTTGCCGCCATTGGCATGAGGATTGGCTCCCATACGCCGATCACCCTGAGGTGCCAGCTGTGCGAGCTCAGGAACCAGATTGCCTTGCTCATCAAAGAGTTCTTCTGGATGATAGCTGCGCAGCCAGTTTTCGAGGATACGCATATGTTCGGGGTTGGTCTTCACACCCGCTACCGGGACCTGATGCGCGCGGAATGTGCCTTCGATTGTGACGCCATCTACCTCTTTAGGACCCGTCCAGCCCTTTGGTGTACGCAGAACAATGGCCGGCCACGCGGGTCGTTGCGTGAAACCATGCGTACGAGCCTCTTCCTGGTAGCCACGAATTTTCGTATAGCATGTTTCCAGCGTTTCGGCGAAGTCCCGGTGCACCTGCATAGGATCATCGCCTTCCACAAAGTGGACATCATAGCCATGACCTGAAAGCAGTTTCGCTATGCGTTCGTTGCTCTCGCGTCCGAGTACTGTTGGCCCTGAAATTTTGTACCCATTCAAGTGCAAGATGGGGAGCACTATGCCATCACGCACCGGGTTCAGGAATTGCAGACTTTTCCAGGCACCCTCAAGTGGTGCGGTCTCAGCTTCACCATCACCAACAACCGCGGCTACAATCAGGTTGGGATTATCGAAGGCTGCTCCGAAGGCATGAGAAAGAACGTAGCCTAACTCGCCTCCTTCATGAATTGAACCTGGCGTAGGCACGCTGACATGACTTGGTACACCGCCCGGGGTTGAGAATTGGCGAAACAGGCGCTTTATCCCCTCGGTGTTCTGGCTGATTTTCGGATAAACCTCTGAATACGTTCCTTCCAGGTACACATTCGCTAAAAGTGCAGGACCACCATGTCCCGGTCCCGCAAGGTAGATAATATCAGCATTGTGTTCCTGGATAAGACGGTTTAAGTGGACGTATATGAGGCTGAGACCCGGCGAGGTACCCCAGTGCCCGAGGAGTCGAGGCTTGATATGCTCTGGACGCAAGGGCTCTCTTAGGAGTGGATTGTCTTGTAAATAGATTTGACCGATAGTCAGATAATTAGCGGCGTTCCAATATTTATGTATGAGCTTGAGACTTCCCTGATCAACTTGTGACATTGATACCTCCGTGAATACTATCGCTTTTTCTACCTGTCCTGAGTATACTCGCTATAACTCACAAACTGATCAATCCTTCTCCTCTTCCCATCACAGAACCATCACAGGCAATATTGTCAGGAATAGTGCTATCTCGCAGGTCGAGGTCGTGATAGATATGTGATGTCAATTATTTCTTTGTGAACGCTATGTGATCTCCTTCTCAACTACGTGATCTCATTGTGATGTCTTTATCCCATGCTATGGTCAGCAGGAGAAGGCTTTTCGAAATTGCGAAATTGCGAAGTTGTGTGTTTCTCGTTCCAGAAGAGAAGAGAGGAATTTACCAATGTACAATGACTCTTCCATTGAAATGACACCGATCGCGAGTCGTGATCTCAGCCATTTTCATATACATGATGAGTTACTTGTGCCGTCTGGCACGCTTACTCCTGGAGATTCACAGTGGATGCGAGTTGCTATCATTGGTGGTGGTCCCGCTGGTCTGAGTGCGGCCAATATACTTGTCAGACTGGGATATGCAGTGACTATTTTTGAAGCAATGCCTGTGTTAGGTGGCATGGTTGCTGCAGGTATCCCTGAATATCGCAAGCCGAAACACCTGGTAGATTATATTGTTGAAACCCTCCTCGACTCCAAAGTTGATATTCACCTGAACACCTCAATTGGGAAGGATATTGCTTTTCGACTCCTTCAACGCCACTTTGATGCCATTATCTTAGCCATAGGCGTTCAGCAGAGCATCCCGCTTAAAATTTCTGGTGAGGAGATTCTGGACGGCGTTATCCCCGCAATGCATTTTCTAAGGCAGTGTTACTTCGCTCCCTCGACCCGTCTCAAAGGCGATGTTGCGGTTGTTGGAGGAAGTATTGTTACTATCGACGTTGCTCGTCTGGCAATGCGTGCTGGTGCAGACTCTGTTATGGTGTTTTTCCCCGGAAAACTTTCCGATGTGCCTGCACTTCCCGCAGAGATTCAGGCGGCCCAGCAAGAAGGTATTGTTTTTCACCTGAATAAGATGCCTCGCAGTATCCTGGGAACCGAAGATGTAAACGTTGAGGGTGTGCGTTGCCAGCATACTGTAAGGGATCCTCTCTGTAAAACGCGCAACGGGCCATTCGTGTATATACGAGGAACGGATACCTGGTATTCTGCAAATATAGTTGTCATGGCGTACGGAGAACGACCTGACCTGTCTTTTCTGGCTACTAAGATGGAACAGGGTGATAAGCGGATGGGAAATCTCTGGGTAGATGAGCAGACCTGCCGTACGTCGCTTCCACATGTGTTTGCGGCTGGCGAGATGGTGGGTGGCCCACGAACGATTCTCGCTGCGATTGCTCAGGGCGCTAAAACCGCGTGTGCTATGCATTCATACTTTCAGACTGGATCTCCTCTGCCAACTGCAGTGGACTGAGATGCAATGACGGTCGAAGCGGCGTGGAAAATTTGACCCACGTGCAGCGCCAGCTTTCAAGAGGGAAGCTGGCGCTGCACATATTTTTCGTGTACTCACCTACCAATGTCTTTGCGTACAAAACGCACCGAGGCCAGTGTTAGTGCCACGACAGTCACCGCCAGCACACCCAGTGTATCCAGCAGCGGCAGGCCATGCAGTAGCGGCGTTCCATAGTAGTAGATGGCGGAGAGTCGCAGCGTTGCATCCGGCCAGTTCAACCCTGAGCCAATAAAGCTGATGAAAAACCAGATCACCAGCAAAAAGCTTAAGATGCCAGTGTCTAGCGCTGTGCGTAGCCAGCCAGAGAGCAGATAGCCGATAGCAGCCATCAGCAGCCCCAGTGGAATGATTGAAAGCGTTGCAGCGGCCAGATTACCCTCATTGAGCGTGAGGCCAGTGGCTGCCGCAGTCAGCGCCGTGGTAGCCAGTGTTAGTAGGCCCATGATCACCATGGTGGTAGTGAGTGCGCCAAAGCGGGCCAGCAAGACGGTCAGACGTGACTGCGGCGTTGCCAGCACTAATTCTTGCAGACCATCTTCTTCATCAGCAGACCAGCGATTAGCCTGAGTGACGGCAAAGGCCATAAGGAGCAGCGGTAGCAGGACGTAGAGCGCGCTAAGGATAGTCGCATTCGTGGTGGCATCACCGCCGCCAACCCTGGAGAGAAAGTCTTTCAGGATCGGTGAGCTTTTGTACAAGGTGGCCATATTTGTCTCGGTTTGCTTGTCGATCACAACCATCCAACCGGCAAATCCGGCGATGCCCAGTGTCCACCAGCATGCGGGAACCACGATCATCCCCAGACTGCGTGTATAGACCGAGCGTAGTGACCAGGCATTTACCGGTAGCGCACGCGCTGGCCGCACTGCCCGTTCCGGCCGACGCAGGAAGCCGGGCAGCACTAACGTCCCCCCGACATCGCGCCGTGCAAAGATGCCTAGCGCCGCGCCGCTCATCAGAAGGCTCAGGGCCAGCATGACCAACATCGCTCCAAGATTGGTACCGTAACCTGGGATTAAAGGTTTGCTCAGGTTATAGTAGTAGACGGGAGACAGGCGGCTGAGCCATTCGGTATTGGGAATGACTCGATGGACCATATCCAGTACGATAAAGACCAGCAACAGGCCGCCTGTCAGGCCAGATGCTGTGCGGCGCTCCTGGGTGAACTGGGAGAGCAGGAGTGCAAGCGATCCGAAGACGCCACAGATGAGCACTACATTCAAGCCAAAGAGCAAGGCCTCGCCCAGACCAAAGTCCGCGTTGACGCTCTTGCCGCCCGCAAAGGCCAACAGCGCGATGAGCAGACCCATTCCCAGCAGGGCCGTCCAAACTGCGGCCAGCTTTTCCAGCACGACGCGCATGCGCCCGCGTGGTAGCGAGAGCAGCGCATCCAGGGAGCCATGCTCCTCTTCGCCTCGTAGCAGGCGGCTGCACGCCATGAGCGGCCAGATGGCAATGATCAAGATTGTCAGTCCGTATTTCCAGGTTACGTAGCCGCCGGGGGTGTCCACAGCGATTGGATCGGCAAACCACGCGAACGAGCCAGCCAGGCTGACGACCGAGGCCCGCGCCTGTGGCGTCTCCAGCAGCGAGGGGACGGCAGCCAGGACCGCATACAAGAGCAGACCCATGCCGATACCCCAGCCCAGAATGGCGATGCGAACCTCGCGCAGGGTTTTGAGGTAGACGCTAGTGAACCACATGACTGGCCTCCTTGGTGACCACATCGTTACCTTCGTAGTAACGCATGAAGATGTCTTCCAGACTGGGTTCGTGGCTGGTCAGAGAGACGACTGAATACTGGGCCGCCGCCTTGACTACCGCATCCGCCTGGCCTTGCACAGACAGGTGCAGGGTGTGTCCTCCGTCCAGCGTTTCTACCTGCTCCACTCCATCAAGCCCTTTGAACGCTTCAATGGGCACCGTATTGGCAAATGTGATGGTAATTTCATGGTGTTTGATGCCCTTCAGTTCCTCTACACTCCCCAAACGCACGATCTGACCCTCGCGGATGATGGCAACGCGGTTGCACGTCTGCTCTACTTCGGTCAGGATATGTGACGAGAGAAAGACGGTGCGCCCATCGTCGCGTACTTCCCTGACCATACGGTCAAACTCCTGCTGGTGCAGCGGGTCCAGTCCGCTGGTTGGCTCATCCAGAATCAGCAGGCGCGGACGGTGCATAAAGGCTTGAATGATGCCAATCTTGCGCTTGTTGCCGCTGGAATACTGACGGAACTTGCGGCTGGTGTCACAGTCCAGCCGGGCAATCAGCTGTTTCAGATACGCCTGATCGATGCCGCCACGTAGATGTCCAAAGTACTCCAGAATTTGCCCGCCAGTCAGGTTGGGGTCAAGTGCAAGCTCGCCTGGCAGATAGCCGGTTAGCCGTTTGATCTCTACCGATTGCTGCCAGACATCCAGTCCGGCGATGCGCGCGCTGCCCGCGTCGGCGTGTAGTAGCGCCATCAGTAGGCGAATTGTCGTCGTTTTGCCCGCACCGTTGGGACCAAGAAAGCCAAAAATCTCGCCCTCTTCTACCGGGAAGGTTACGTCGATAATGCCGCGCTTGCTGCCATAGTGTTTGGTCAGCTTGTCTACTTCGATGATCGCTGTCATGTCACCGTCCTTTACCTCAAAATGAGGTTACAACGTTCGTTCCTCTTTATCAAAAACCGACCGTCGGTTTATTATTACGAGTAGAGTATAACTCATGAAAACGTCATAGTCAATGGAAACATTTCACTGTGCAACGATCTGGTCTGTCTCTTTAGAAAGCCACACACTCACCTCTATGGAGGAGCTAGCTAGCGGTAAAAAAGGCTGGAATGAAGGAAGATGTACTGCCTCCTCCATTCCAGCTCTTCTGTAGGGTAGCAATTACCTCTGAAAATCTGCCTGCCGTTCAGCGGGCATCTTTTACATGGCTGTCTTAAAAGATCGTAATATCGGCCTGCTCTCTTTTATTTTTGGGCGATTGCTTTTCCTCTTCCGACTTCATTGCGTGAGGCTGTTCTTCTGGCTTCACTGCATGGATAACAAGTATCGGTTGTGGCGCTGCATCAAACACTGCTTCAGTAAAGCTACCGAACAGGAAATGTTGAAAACCATGGCGTCCATGTGTGGTCATGGCAATAATGTCGCAACCGGTGAAGCCGGGTTCATCGCCAATACAAGAGCTTTCTTCGAGGATTCTTTTCGTAATCTCTTCCAGGTCGAAGTAGGCAACAACAGAACTGGTGATGTTTAAGTTGAGCGTAGCGAGATCTCCGACGAGAAAGCGTTCTTTGACTTGCTTGAGATAGGCTTCTGCCTCAGCTCTGTGCTCTTTGTTCTGTTGTTCGGCGGCTGCCTTTTCTTTCGGGTGGCGCGGGACTATGCGTTCGACGACTCGTGTCAGGTGGATAGCTCCCCGGTCCGATTGCGCAAGGGCGGCACTGAGTTGTGCTGCAGGACGAATTGCCTCCTCTGCCAGGGAAGATCCATCCAGCGCGATAAGAACACGAGGTGAATGGGTCAATGGCAATAACTGACTCTGTGTCCCTCTTATTACCAACACTGGAATGGGACTATAGCGCACGAGTTGCTGTGCCGTGCTACCCATGACCCAACGCGTGAAGCCGGTTTCCCCATGGCTGCGCATAACGATAAGGTCTACTCCATGCACACGTGACGAGTCAATGATGGTTGCTGCCGAACCGCCCATTTGGATATCTGTGTGCACTTTGAGGGTATCAAGATGGGTAAACGTGGTAACACGTTTCAAGTATTCACGGGCACATGAGAAGGCCGCCTCTCGCATAGGCTCCGCGAGATTCAGTGGCGTGTATGGGTACATCGGTATACAACTGGATGGCGGGACAACGCGGAGGAGGAGTACTTCTGCATTGCAGGTATGTGCTATATGTGCTGCGAGAGGGATGGCTTCTTCCGCCAATGATGAGCTATCCAGCGGCACAAGAATCTTATGGAACAGAGAAGTGTGTGTATGCTCTTTCATAGTATCTCCTTTCCTGTAACCAGGAATCTTTGCTAGCTAGAGAGCGATCATTGCAATATGTCATGCTGTAAGGTTGCCATTGTTTCTTGTGACGCTGCTATTGTTGGAAGGACAATATGTCTGATCTCGAGTTCTTGCCCTGGATCACATGCCTCCCAGTGCGCAATCTGTGCATCGTAGAGCTCTGGACGACCGTCTGAAGCCATAGATGCCATGTCGGCTATTGAGGGTCCCTCGTGTGTGGCTACTGAGGTAGCCACGCGTGTTTGCCAGCGTTGGGCCAGTCGTTGAAGTGTGATCTCTCTAGGCGCGACGCATTCAATGAATAGGGCCGTTGCGCCGTGTTGAGCAGCCTCGTGAGCGATCTTTTGTCGATCAGCGCGACTGGCAAAGGTTCCATCCAGAATGACGGAGTAGCCCTGTTGCAAATAGGCCTGTGCCCGGTCGTTCAGTGCGGCATACGTTTTTCTGGTCCATGCCGGATCATATATGCCTGCGCCAAATTGTTCTATCTGTGGCTGCAGCGGCTGGAGGCGAGCCAGTTCTTTACGAATGCTATCCGTAGAGAGGAGTGGGTAATGATACTCGCGTTGGAGTTCGCGGGCAATGGTGCTTTTTCCTGTTCCCATAACTCCACCAACCATGATGAGCAGTGGGTGCTGGGAGGCGTGAGTATAGCGTAATGCCAACATGAACATGTCAATAGCTTCCTGCTTGGCCTGCTCTTGTTGCGCCTTCGTGACTTCTGGGTCATCAAGCAAGAGAGAGGCAACCTTTCCACGCACACAGGCTCGATAGCAGGAATAGAATGGCAGCAGCGTGGCTAGCGACCGGTCGCCTGTCTCTTCAATATAGTGTGTAAGGAAGGCCTGTGACAGGTCGGGGCGCTGGGCGAAATCTAGCTCCATACACAGAAAGGCGACTTCACTGGCGACATCGCTGTAGCGTAAGCGCTCATTGAATTCGATACGATCAAGCAGCAGAATACGCTGCTTCGCTGCTGAATCTAGCGCTGGCAAGACATAAACGTGTTGCAGTCGCAGATCACCATGGCAATCACGAATATGGTCGTGTATGATGCGCTGTTGGAACAGGGTTTCGTGTTGTTTCAGAAATTGGTGGACATAGCGTTGCAACGCTGTATAGGTATCCTTTTGAATGGTATGCCCAATGTAATGGCGCATTTGTTGAAAATTCTCATCCCAATTTCTACGAATCACATCCATACTGCCAAAGCTCGCGACATGGTCGTTTGTCTGCGTCTGTGTATGAAAATGAGCAACTGTCTGTGCGATCTCGCTCATGAGGTCAGGAGATACGTTGCCTGCATGCAACAGTGCATGTAACGTTGCACTCTCTGGCAAACGGCGCATGACTACGGCATAGTCAACCAGCGTGCCCGCTTCGTCGAAGCCTCCTGGCAAGGGAACGTTGCCAGGAGGATAGGTATGTCCGAAGGAGAAGCTTCCACTGGAGGACTCAATGACAGGCGCAACACCGAGATAGATGTCCGGTGCCAGTGGATCGTTGAGGATTACCTCCATTTGACAAAAATGTCGTCGTAGTGCAACTGTCGAGTAGTCAAAGAAGCCAAAGTTCCTCGGCTTCTTCAATTTATACACGTATGAAGGCGTAAGGATAACTGCTGATGCATGCGTTTGAATGATGTATGGATCTTCTCCATACTCATAAGCAAAAGGAAATGCTTGCCGCTTGATGAGCGCGTGGAGCATCCGCGTGAATGTCTGATCCGTATTGGGCTCATGTTTTGCATGGGCAGCGTGTATTGGGCGTGGCATCATGTTTTCCTTTCATCTATACGTGTTGACTATCGCGCTAGCAATGACTCCTTTTCTTTGTAGCCTGCCGCCCTAGATCTGTTTTGAGTCCGGGTGAACAATCAATAAAGGTAATTTGGTCGCATTAAGCACTCTTTCTGCGATACTACCCAGCGCCCAGCGTTGCAGTCCACTGCGCCCATGAGTTGTCAGTGCCATCATATCAAAGCACTCAGAAGCATTCGGTGTTTGCGTCCCTGCATTTGTAGGGTGCTCTCTTTCTACGAGTGCTCCTGCGACATCATCGTGCACCAGAACTTCAGTGGTGACTGTCAGATTGCGATAGGTAGGATTACCGGTCAGTATTTTCTTTTTGACCTCTTCCAGATACGCCTGCGTCTCCGCTATGAAGCGCTCTCGCGCCGCTGCGGGCGCTTCATATATTTTCATGATACCCGTTACTTCTTGCAGTGCAAGGACCTGGACCAGATTTACGACTATGTGCTCTGGCACCGATAGGGCGACACCAAGGTGTATCGCTGGCTCAATGGCTGTCTCCGAAAGTGGGGAGCCATCCAGGGCGATCAGAACATGCACTGTCTGTGGATTCGTTGTGTACAGTTGCTCCTGACCATCGCTTTTCTCACGCAGAACGAGTACTGGTATAGCGCTATGGCGGGTCAGTTTTTGGGCGACATTGCCCAATGCCCAACGCTTCAAGCCAGTATAGCCGTGGCTGCAGAGGATAATCAGATTACTTTGTGTTTTTTGTGCTGTCTCAAGGATGGCTTCTGCAACGATTGGTGAAGCGACTGTGTGTATTTCAACTTCGATGCCGGCCAGGGGCTCGGACATAGCCACGCGTCGTAAGTAATTCCTGGCTACTTCAACCTCTTCTTCAGCGACCTCGCTATAGAACTCTTCAGGCGTAATAAGCATATACGTATAGCTGGCATACCTGATAGGAGGGTAGACGACGCGTACAAGTATGAGTGATGCTCCGGTTGATCTCGCAATGCGAGCCGCGATAGGCACTGCTCGTTCTGCACGCTCTGAACCGTCGAGCGGAACGACAATTTTTTGAAACATAGCCTTCTCCTTCTGCGCTTCATAACTAGTTACCGTACTATAAATAGTAAAAATCTGGCATCTCGAAAAAGTCACTGCAAGGTAACCAGCATCACAAATGAATCACAACATAGTCATTTTGCTTTATTTAAATCTTTATCGCATATATGTTTCCTTTATATGCTGCATGTGGAACGAGGCACCTGCATTGCTGATATCTGTGTTGCTGGTTGGGGCACTGCCTGATCTTGTGGATGAACAATGAGCAATGGTAATCTGGTCCGCTTCAGTACGCGTTCTGTGACACTCCCAAAAATACGGTGACCGAACCCATGTTGTCCGTGCGTGGTTATAGCAAGAAGCTGACAGGAAGTATTCCGGTTCGAAGGACCTTTTTCTGCGTACTGCATCAATTCTTGCGCAATGTCTGTGCCAAATCTTACTGTGCCAGTAATCTTTATTCCCGGGTACCTGAGCGCAGCTTGTTCCAGGCGTGCGGTCACTTCCTCAATATACATTTGCGCTGTTTGCCAACTATCGTTCTGCATGTCAACCAGGGAGGTTTCTGCGAAGGCTTGCTTATCAATCAGATTGGAGGGCTCGACAATACGGAGAAGATGAACCTCACCATGGTGCGCAGGAGCACAATCTGCTGCGATGGAGAGCGCAGACTCGATGATTGCTTCTGCTTGCGGTGATCCGTCCAGGGCAATACAGACGCGAAAGACCGGAAGCCCTTTCGCATCGCGTGCAAAGGCTAGCGGATGCTCATCTTTCTGGATGAGGATGGGTATCGGACTTGAGCGCACAATCTTTTGCGCTATACTACTCAGCACCCACTCTTTAAGGCCTGTGTATCCATGGCTGCATAGCACGATCAGGTCGATGTTCTGCCGTACTCTGGCCTTCATAATTGCTGCAGTGGCATTGCCATTATCCACTTCTGTCATGGTTAGAATTCGCTCCAGTAATGTTGAGTTTTTATACTGGTCAGGACTTTATTCTGTGCTTGCTCCTCCATCTCCTGCATCTCCTCCATTATTCTGACTGCTTGCAGAGCATAGATATTTGATATTCGGCCATTCAATGCAAGCTGCCAGATGATGGTGCCTGGCATCAATGCGTATGACTTTGATCACGTTTCAGAGGTGACCGATTCTGACTCATAGATGTGATGCGTTGTAAGGGGGTTACCCATATCAGTGGGACGTACGATCAATAGCGGGAGTTGTGTACCAGCACGAACCCGCTCGGTAATACTGCCCATTGTCCAGAAAGGGAGCCCTGTCAGGCCATGTGTCGTCATAGCGATGAGGTTACAGACTCCAGACACGCCGCTATTCTCGGTATCCTCTCCTTTTTCTGCGACGCGTACGATCGCATCTGCCGTATCTGCATTGACTGCGATCGACCAGGTGACGGTCATATGTTGTCGTGCAACAATGGGTGCCATCTCTCCTTGTTGGATTCTGGTGGCGATGGTTTGGAGATAATATTCGGCTGCTTGTAGCTTCTCGCTATCATCGATAACGCGGGTCAGATGGAGCGTGTTGTTGGTTGAGGTGCTTAACATTAACATCGTGACCAGTTCCGCCGCAGGTTCTAGTGCTGTCATAGCAAGGTCTGAACCATCTAATGGCACAAGAATGCGTAGCGGTTCACTGGGATCGGAACCAGCCGGGAGGGCACTTTTATCGCGGAATAGTAGGACGGGCATCTCGGCGTACCTGGTTACTTTATCTGCCACACTACCCATGATCCAGCGTGATACGCCTGTGTTGCCATGCGAGTTGATCACGATAATATCCGCGTGATGTAGCATGGCTGTGGTCAGGATTGTTGCGCCTGCGGAGCCAAAGGGGACCACTATCTCTGTATGCACACCGTGAAATTCCTTGCTCTTGGAGACGGTTAAGAGATAGTTTTCCGCTTCAAATTTGGCCTTGGCTGGTAACTCCTGAGTGAGCCCCGCCTGAGCAAACGACGGCCAGTTGGGGTTCACGACGCGCAACAAGATAATCGTTCCGCCATTGGACCGAGCCAGGCGTAAAGCGACCGGGATCGTGCGTTCAGCACGTTTTGAGCCATCAAGTGGGACAAGGATACGTTGAAACATGATGGTATCCTTCTTTCTTTCTTTCTGATACTCTTCTAACTATGTTCAAAGCGTCCGACTTTTTCCGTCAAATGAATGCGATAGACTATGATGTCAGTGCATGCTTGTGTGTATTCTTCTACTTTCAACTCATGCAATGCCTCTCCGCTGGCTATCAGGGTCACGAACTGCTGTGTGAGCAAATTGCAGGCTCTGGCTGCCTCTTCTTCTTTGAGTTCCTGGAATGTTCCCCAGACAAGGACACTGCGCCAGTTGGCACTATTTTTTATTTGATCAACTTGAAAGCAGACCTCAGGACATAAGCGCATCATTTGCAGCTTTGAACCATCAAGCGTGTTTGCATAAATATTTTCCCCGTCATACACATAGTTAATGGGAAAAATATACATCTTTCCTCGCATTTGACAGCCAAGATGTCCGCTAGACCTGGCATACAATACCTCGTCGATCTGACATTGTGTAAGCTCACCATGCATCTATCGATCTCCTTTACGAAGTGTGATTCTACCTTTGCTATAACATCCTATGATGTTTATTCGTACATGGTGAATGACTAGCGTATCCCTTATCACTGCTTAAGGTACATTTGGGAAAAGGTCTTTCTGCTGCGGCCTGTCTTCACTATGGGCAATGTATGGTGGAACCTTACCCTGGCAATGAATGGTACACAGTGGCATGGTCGCGGATATGTCAGGCAGGTAAATAGCACATGCTCCATAGTCGATGATCATTTCCGCCGGAGCCTCTAATAGGTGTGGCGCTGTCTTGGCCAGCATATTAACTACTTCGGGTGCTCTCCATCCTGTTAACGAGACCCCTCTTGACTCAATGATCCCCGGGCTGATATCTACACAGTGGTTGGGATATCGGCTTTCCAGCGCGTATAAGCAAACTTGTAGGTTATCATGGAGATACATACGAACCTCCTTTGGTCTATACGTCAATTCGATGTGTTGTGCATAGAGTTTGCGATTACTATCCCTACGAGGGTGTATCGAAATCGCTATCTCTCACTACCATAGAGCATAGGTCTCTCAAAATGCTCTCTCGCAGTATGTCTATCTCTCAGTATGATCACAATGGGAGATTCAGTTTATGAAGGTTTCTGGGTATAGTTCAGTTTATGAGGATATGATATCTTGACCACATGCATTTGAGGACATTATTGCTGCTGTGTTTTTTTTATTATAAACCTGTTTTATTGTGCATTGTTGGTATTGGTGTGTCAGGAGGTGATCTGCGTTTCATCCATATCATCGCCCTTATTATCGATAGGGTGCGCGATAAGGGGGAGCGTGATAAAGAAGGTTGAGCCCTGGTTCTCACGGGATTGAAACCAGATGCTGCCCCCATGTCTCTCAACAAACTCTCGACTGAGGTAGAGTCCCAGTCCTGTTCCATAAATACCATTGGCCTGGGCATTATCAGCACGTGTGAAGCGGCTAAAAATGCGTCCCTGCTGTAACACCGGGATGCCGATACCTGGATCTTTCATGCTGAGAAGTGCCTGTTGCGTTGTGCTTACTTCCTCCAGCGTAATGTGAATCTCTCCTCCATATGGACTGTACTTCACAGCGTTACTGAGCAGATTGGTAAGTACCTGCTCTATGCGCATGACATCAATGGAGACGATCAGGAATGGGGCATGTGCCACGAGGACGAACTCGTGATTGTCCGCAATCATCTGATAGCGTCTGATCACTCGTTTGACCAGTGCAACCAGGTCTGTCACTTCCAGGCGCAATTCCAGCCTACCTGCTTGTAAGCGGGTAACATCCAGGAGATCGTTGGTAAGTTCTACCAGTCGTTGCATTGCCTGATCAATATCCTGGAGCGATTCTTGTTGTCCGGCTGTTAGTGCTATGTTTTGTTGATCTGTAAGTTGTATCTGAAAGAGTTCGATGAAGCCCTGGAGCGCGGCCAGTGGAGTGCGTAGTTCATGGGCTGCGATCCCAATGAAGTCATCTTTGAGGTACTCAGCTTCTTTTAATGCAGAGACATCTTGATAGACAATCAGGGCTACTGGCTCATGTTGATCTTGAGATGCGATAGGCAAGTTGAGTGGAGCTTTGCGGGTATCGAGCGTGATTGCATTCACCAGCACTGGCAATGAGGAACCATCAGCATGGCGAATAATCTCCTGATGTTGGTAAATACTATCGCCACGTTGCACGGCGCGTAATGTCGCCAGTTGTTCTTGCGGTAATATACGCCCATCAGTACGAAAGATCTGAATGTGATTTTCCTGTAAGAAACTCATCATCGGCTGCTCTGGTGACCAGTTTGCACCCCAGACGGTCTTGGCTGCTTGGTTGGAGATGGCGAGGCGCGCATCACGCCCATGCACCAGGTAGACGCTGGTCGGTAATTCGTCCAGGATACGTTGTAGTAACGAGCGGCGCGCTTCAGTTTCGGCATACATATGCCTCTCTCTGAGAATACGACGTGTCTCTGTCACGTCATGCCAGATGATCACAGCACCAGAAATAGATTGTGCCTGGTTCTCACTATCGTCCGGGAAAGGTTGTTGATGCAACACGGAAGCAGTCACAAGGTAGTCGAGCAGTTCCTGGTTTTCATTAAGAAGAGAGACTGGAACGTCTCGCTGCTCATGACCGGCCAGTGCATGCTGTGCAGGAACATGGAGCAAGGCTTCTAAAGCCAATTTGCCCTGAGGCGATTGTTCTAATTGGATGCGCAGGCGTTGTGCTTGATTATTTTCGCGTACAATGTGACACTGTGGATCTACTAATGTCACACCATCTGTAATACTGTGAAAGATGGCATCCAGTTCTTGCACTCGCGTATGCATTGCCTGATAGAGACGCACATTATCAATCGCGACAGCGGCCTGTGAGGCTAAACCGACCAGCAGTGCTTCATCGTCTGCATGGAAGCGATCCGGCTCAGGGTGTCCCAACAGTAATCCTCCGCGTACCTGTTTTGTGCGATCCAATAAAGGGGCGCCCAGGAAACTACGGATGACTGGATGCCCCTCTGGAACCCCGAGAGACTGTAATTCCTCAGCTGGCAGATTTCCGTGCGCGTAGGCATATGCTGAGTTTTGCGCTGTCGCTTTTAATTCCTCATGCATTGGTATACCATCTGTTGCCTTTTCCTGCGGCATGAGTTTGAGCGCATCCGCGACACGAACCGGCACACCATACCGAAATATGGGGGCAAGCAATCCTTCTCCTCCTAGAGGCATACGGCGGAACTGCTCTTTCTGCTCTTCTGTGACACCAATGACTTCTGCCAGGTGGAACATGTTCCCTTCAGAGGGGACCAGGAGTTCTCCCTGCTCATTTGTGGGCCGTAACGAGAACGCAGCGAAGCGAGCACCGATCAAATCAACGGCGGTTTGCGCGATCAGGTGCAACAATTGTTGTTCGTTATGCTCGCTGAGCAACGCTACACTAATGTGATTTAATGCAGTAATGCGTTCGTCCTCGATAAGCGGTTTGCGCGTCTTTCGTGCTTGCATAGATCCCCACCGATTTCTAAAGGGATTACTTTACAATGCTTGTTCGTTGCATTTGAAATATCGTTAACTATCCTTTATCATAAAAGGAAACAGATAATCTGGCAAGAGCCTATTTGGCTCAAAGGAAGAGACTGCTAATGGATGATGCATCCAATACGAACGGCTCCACCGGTGCTGCTCACTCTCCTGATCAGAATATTGCTATGAATGCTGAATGGTTAGCAACTGTCAGTCATGAATTGCGGAGTCCTTTGATGGCTATTAAAGGATATGCTGATCTTCTTCTACACTATGAAGATCGTCTTGCGGAGGGAGAGCGTCGTGAGTTTCTTCAGGAGATTGGCAAAGGGAGTAATCATATTGCCTCTGTGCTTGATCGTTTCCTGACTCTGGCGCGTTTTGAAACAGGTGATGTTCACGTTCATCTTGCGCCGGTTGATCTGTTGCAACTGCTACAACAGGTCCTTCTCGATTTTTCTGAATCTATTGGAGGTGAGGCTGGAACAGTGCAGCGCTCAATCCATATACTGACCGAGTTCGATACTCCTACTGTTAAAGATCCACAGGGCTCTATTATTATAATGGCTGATAGGGGTCTCTTACAAGTGGTGTTGATACAGTTATTGGATAACGCTCATAAATATTCTCCTGCATCAACACCAATTGATATCGGTCTTGGTCTCGATACTGCTGCGCAGTGGAGGGCGCTTGTACCAGAGCAGGTAGCGGCACAGATTGAGCCATCACAACAGATGATGGTAGAGATACGTATCCAGGATTATGGTATTGGGATTCCCGCGCACTATCACGAGGCTATTTTTCAGCGTTTTTATCGCGTTGACATGAATCTGACACGTGCTGTGGCTGGTCTTGGTTTAGGTCTTACTATTTGTCAATATATTGTGACACTCCATCGGGGTATAATCTGGGTCGAAAGTCTTCCTGATGTAGGGAGTACTATTCACGTTCTTTTGCCGGCGCAATAAGTAGAGAGAGATAAAGGATACTCGCATGGTAGTTAAAAAGCAGACGATCCTTGTTGCCGATGATGATCCCCAATTACTCCGTCTTGTGACGCGTAGTCTTGAACTTGAGAAATTTCATGTTCTGAATGCGAAAGATGGTGAAGAAGCATTGGCAATGATCGAAGCCGATCCGCCTGATCTTGTACTACTGGATGTAATGATGCCGCATATGGATGGTTTTACGACCTGTCAGAAAGTGCGAGAGTTTTCGCAGGTTCCTATCATTATTATTACGGCGCGTGGTCGCGATGATGATAAAGTAAAAGGGTTAAACCTTGGCGCGGACGACTATTTGACCAAGCCGTTTAGTATTGATGAACTGGGGGCACGTGTGCGGGCCGTGCTGAGACGCTCACAATGGGTTGCGTCGGGACAGGCACTTGCGGGTCAAACGAAGAGGACCATCGGTGATATTAGTATTGATTTTGAACAGTGCCTGGTCACTGTACACAATGAGGAGGTGCCTCTAACACCTACTGAATACCGTATCCTTGCTTATCTTATGCAGAATGCTGGTCGTGTGTTAACGCAAGATCTCTTGCTTGAGCATATCTGGGGACAGGAGTACATGGGCGAGAGCCATATGTTGCAAGTCAGTGTCAATCGCTTGCGTCGGAAAATTGAACCTGATCCGGCTCATCCTACATATATACATACGAAAATTGGCATTGGCTACCAATTCTCTGCCTCTCCAAAATCTCATAGCGCTTGAAGATGCCGTACGCAATACTATGGAACTATTAGATTTTTCGCAGACGATCGACTCAACCGGTTGAGCATGCGGCTTAATACTGTACTTTGAGCACGCAATAAAGAGAAGCGTCTTCGTGCTAAAAACGCGAGGCCTTCTCTTTATTGCGTTTCACATGGGAAGCAGGAATGCCGATGACCAATCCACTGCTGTGATAATTTTGAGACGTATCGCATACAGAAGAGAGAGCTTCGAGATAGGGAAAATCTATACTATGCACAGAAAGAGGAATGAGAGATAGTGAAGTGAAAGCGATAAATTTGCATAGATCTTTTTCTCTATCATCCAATTGTTTCTTTTGTAATGTGTAAAATGGACTCATTTTCGGACGAAGTCAAACGTTTTAAGGTGTTTTCTGTTGAGGAACAGGAAGGAGACCTGGTATGCGCCAGTATCTATCGATACATCCACAAGATGCGACTCAAATTGAGGAGCCGCCCATTGCTAAATTCTTTTTTGCTGACACTCGTATGGCCTGGTTGTGGTTGATTGTACGTTTGTATGTTGGGTACGAGTGGCTCACTGCTGGTTGGGAAAAAATGACCGGGCATTCCATCAGTATTGGCAGTTTCGGTGAAGCTTCTAAAGGAGGCCCATGGGTCTTTAGTGGTCACGATGGTGCCGCTATGAAGGGGTTTGTCGCAGGTGCTCTTGCCCAGACAAAGGGAGCAAACCCAGCCGTACAAAGTTGGTACGCTTCATTTTTACAGAGCTTTGTGCTTCCGCATGCTGCGCTGTTTGCCTACATAATCACCTTTGGTGAACTGCTCGTCGGTATCGCTCTGATCCTGGGTCTCCTGACCGGTATTGCATCATTCTTTGGAGTATTCATGAACCTGAATTATCTCCTGGCTGGTGCAGTCAGTACGAATCCCATTCTTGGGTTCCTTGCTCTCTTCCTGATACTGGCATGGCGCATTGCTGGCTACTACGGCCTCGATCGTTATGCACTGTCGCTGCTGGGTACGCCCTGGACTGGCTCACTGCAAAAAAGACGTCGTGAGATCGAACGTGAACATGGACAGGTGAACCTCGCTACCAAATAGTATGAAGATGTTCCCATTCTTACGCGATCTGTCTCATCATTGCTGAGTGCATTCACTACAAAGAAAAGTGGTTCCCCTGGCTCGGACCAGGGGAACCACTTTTCTTTGTAGTGTCATAACTGTCATCTTGACCTTATGGGATCGGCAATACAATCACTATAAGCTCGTACCGGGTAAAGACCTTTTAGGGCCGGAGAATTGTAAGGTGCAGTAACACGCAAATGTGATATGCTAGAAACAGAGCCTTATCTTTTACAGTCATTTACTTGCATGTAAAAATAATAAAAAACCGTTGGAGGCTTTTTTAATGCAAAAACAAAGCGAAGGCGAAAGGGGTTTTTCGCCTTTTCAATTACAGCCTATTGAGCAGACGCTTCAGACTTTTCAGTGGTTCTCTAAGATGCGGGCCGAGCAGCCTGTGTATCATGATCCAGCATCAAATCTCTGGCATGTTTTTCGCTATGAGGATGTTAATCAAGTAGTTACTGACTATAGTCATTTTTCATCTGAGTCGATCCCTGGCTTCTCTGAAAATAGCTTTTTGAACGGGACCGTTGTCGCCAAAGATCCGCCCGATCACCGCAAGCTGCGCAACCTGGTCAATCAGGCATTTACGCCGCGTGCCGTCAATCACCTTTCGGATAGCGTGACTGCGATCGCTCAGCAGTTCCTGGACAATGTCCGCTCGGCTGGAAAGATGGATGTGGTCTCGGATATCGCCTTCCCTTTCCCCGCTAAAGTTATCGCTGCACTTCTTGGTGTTCCCGACGAGGACTGGGATATCTTCCGTCGTTGGGCCAGCGGTGAACGCGCAGAGGAACCGCGTAAGCCAGGGGAGGTAGTACAGGGTCGGACGATGGAAGAGCATATGTATACGTTCTTTGTTCACTTGCTCGAAGAGCGTCGCAAGTCACCACGTGAAGACCTGATCAGCAGCTTAAGTGTGGCTGAAATTGATGGTGAGCGCTTGAGTGAGCGTGAACTGGTCAGCTTCTGTATCCTCTTGCTGGCTGCTGGACAAGAGACAACCAAAAACTTGATCGCTAATGCCGTCTACCTGTTCACCGAATATCCTGATGTGGCTGAACGCCTGCGACTGCAGCCAGAACTGATGCCTAAAGCCATCGAAGAGATTCTGCGCTTCTTGCCACCGGTCTGGTTCACTATACGTCGTACCACCAGCGAGGTTGAGTTAGGTGGACAAACACTGCCCGCCAACGCTATCGTGATGGCCTGGAACTCTTCTGCTAACCGCGATCCAGAGCAGTTTCCCAATCCAGATCACTTCGATATCGAACGCGAGCCCAACCGTCACCTTACCTTCGGTCATGGCATCCACTTCTGTATCGGAGCCCCTCTGGCCCGCCTGGAAGCGAAGATTGTTCTTCCCATGTTGCTCGACCAACTCAAAGACATCAAACGCGTACCCGACTTCCCGATCAACGTACGTGCAGGAATTGTCTACGTCATCCAATCGCTCCCCATTACCTTCCTATAGAACAGCATAGGCCAGGAACAGTATGGGCCAGCTATTCGACAATGATACATAACTGTAGTGTGTCGTGTGAAATGGCCTGAGGCGGGCGTTGACAGGGATGGGTTCAGTCCCATCTTTGTCAACGCCCGCCTCAGGCCTCTAGCATTGAGCATACGATCCTGCATGCTTTTGTCGTTAGCCTACACCTCTGTTGCTATCTGTATACCAGGCATCCACGCGCTTCAAGTTGTTGTATCCACGTGGGGTAGGACCTGAGTTTGTTCCAGCGTAGATCGAGTTTCTCAAGTCTGGGCAGATCCTTCAGTCCTTCAGGAAGGGTGAGCAACCGATTTGCTCTCAAGTCGAGATACCGTAGTTGTGATAGCTTGCTCAAGGTTTCAGGAATCGCTACTAACGTATTGTTACGCAGATCCAGAGACGTGAGCTTGCTTAGATCACCTGGCGTGGTGGGCAGTGTCGTTAATTGATTGTTACGCAGGTCCAACGTGGTGAGCTCGCTCAGGTTGCCAAGCATGGCGGGTAGGGTCGTGAGATGATTGTTCATCGCATGCAATTGCCACAATGATGCTGGCAGCGTTGTCAACATGTTGTGGCCCACACTCAAGTCTGTAAGACCTACGAGCTCGCCAATAGTGGCTGGGATACTCGCCAACCGGTTATGATACACGCTTAGCCTTTTGAGCTTACGTAACTGGTTGATCTTTGCAGGGAGCGATGTCAACCGATTCGCATCGCAATGCAGCTCTTCCAACTCCGACATATCACCCAACCATTCTGGCAGTGTTTCCAGCTGGTTGTTATCCAGGTATAACGTTCGTAAATGGCTCAGTCGCTGCAACCATGCAGGTAATACCTTCAATCGATTGCCCGCGAGGTCGAGATGTTGAAGATGAGGGAGAAGCATGAGTGCTTCTGGCAGCGAGGCCAATGCACAATAGCGCAGCGATAATGAAGTCACATGCTGTTCAGCATTAATGCTGACGGCACCACTATATTCATCGATCCCACCGGTCGCCCATGGCAGGGCCTTTCCAGAGCCAGGTATACCGTTTACCTGAAGTTGCTGCTCTAGCTCTTTGAGCGCGGTCGCCTCATTTATTTGCATACTACTGTCACTATAATACTGCTTACCTTCTTCTAACATGATTGGCTTCCTTTATTTACGGTATATTATTAATAGGACGGATTTTCACTTTATAAAGTTTAGTGTACCTTATAAAATATGATAGTGTAATTCATGGTGTTGTGGATGGTGATGGTGCCGTTGGTGGAGTATATGGCTGCAATGGATGACCTGGTCGTCTGATAGCTGCCCGATCGATCTCTTTTTGCAGAAAGTAGTTGAGTAGGGTTCGGATTGTTGCGATAGCCGCAAGTTGTCCAATATCTCCCCAGGTTGGGGCAATAGCCGTTCGTAAAATATCAGCACCTAATTCGAACTCAAGGGCAAGGGCTAGCCACCTGCCTAACTGTAACCTGATATATTCGGTCTCTGTGTCTTGCGAATGAGTGATCCCTCTACGTTTTCGCACAAATAGTGGAAGTGCGCGCAGGGCTGCTTGTAATGCCCCCAGGGCAATCAATAGCCCTGCGACTACTTCAACCCCTGAGGCAAGATAGCTTGTCCATAGTTTAAGAAAGATCTCCACTGTTTTCGCTCTCCTCTCTTCCTGTATTGTGCTTATAGAGGAGCAAGGGTGATACCGAACTGCTGCGACAGTTCCTGCCATTTCTGGTAGAAAGCGGGTTGGTAGGGCCTGGCTACGACGTGTTCACTTTGAAAGAGTTGGGCCATCTGCTCGAAGTAGCGCTCCAGATTGGCCGGCATAATGTTGATCAGGACACGTGCACTATTCGTATCAACAGTAAAGCCGTGTTGAATAGTGCGTGGTAGCCAGACAAATGTACCTGGTGCGGCGCTGAGGGTTTGTGCACCGACGGTGAAGGTCAGAGAACCTTCGAGAATATAGAAGGATTCGTCTTCGCGAGTATGTGTGTGGGCTGGCGGCTCATATCCAGGGTATAAGAGTGTCTCATTGCATGTAAGCTGTCCGCCTGTATCCGCACTCGTTGCAAGCGGTAAACGTTGTATGGATCTGCTCTCAGTAGCTACCGGGTGCACCGATCTGGTGTAAGGGATCATTTTGCGTTTTGCTGGCTGTTCGGTCATACATGAGCCTCTCTTTTCCTGATCCTGTTGCTCTTGATCGGAAGGGGATTTACGTTGCTATCCTGGCAGGAATATACCATACCTGATACATACCTACATCCTCCATAAGGTGGAACGCAACCCTTTAAGAGAAGCCTGCAAAACCGCCGGAACTGCTAGCGCAAGCTATATCTCTGTGCGGCTGCAAATACTTGTGCATAATAGTGTGGATTGTGCGGACAGAAATTAGCAGATGTGAAATCTTTTACACTGGCCGTTAACGTGCCGCCTGTCGCTGTAGGACTGTACTCCAGGCCGGTAATTGTTGTTGTCTGTTGCTGAAAGAGGCGGATGCAATCCAGAGTAGCAAATTGAACGATACTGGCGACCTCCTCTTTTTGTAGAATTAATCCTGCTATATCTTGTTGGAGATGATAAAAGTAAAGGTGACAGAACTCGCGATCCTTGAAATGCTCAAATACTAATTGATCTTGAATAATGCCCGCAGGAATAAGAGCGGTATAATTGAGTGACAATCCCAGTTCTTCCTGTATCTCGCGTACACCATCACGCGGCTCTTCATCGGACAGTAAATGACCGGCGGCTGTGATATCCAGTAGATTGGGGAAATCCTTTTTGCAAGCAGCACGCCGTTGGAAGAGCAGTGTTTGCTTGTCCTGTACTGACTGAAGAAACCAGCACTGAAACGTTTGATGCCAGAGACCCTGAGCATGTACCTCAGCCCGGCTGCGGGTCCCTATGCGCTCCATCTGATCGTTAAAGATGGCGAGCTGTTCAGTCTCCATGAAACTCCTACCTCTCACAAAGGGAATGCCGGGAGGGGCCGCACCTCTCCCGACCCGCAATTCCTATAGCCTCGTTATAATCTACTTACGCTCTGATCTCATGACATGATAGCATGTTTTTGCCGAGCATCGTTGGCATTAGTGTAAGCAGACGTCTGCACCGCTCTCGTCGCCGAAGCAGTGTCCTTCATTTGTCAGAATAACGACTTTTTTAATGATGTTGAATTGCTCGAGTGTCGCAACAATTTCACTATTGATAGTAGCATCGGCACCAACGCCGGCTGAGGTAATATGACGGCAAAACTTGACAGTCGCTGTTCCTGACTCAGCAATGCTGCCTTTTTTATTCAGCGTGAGTATGAAGTCAGTACTCCCGGCACTATTGGTGCTGTTACAATTTGAGGGGCCAGCAATAGAACGTTGTAACTGAGAATAGTACCCTTCTTTCTGCTCAGTAGCTGTAGGACCCTGGACCAATTGCTGCATGGCATACGTTTCGATCATCGTAGCGTTTGTGAGGCGCTCTACAGGGACAGCTATATCTGAGCCTGCCTGGCCTGCATGTAGCGTCGTTTTAGAGAAGTATATTTTGACATGGTATTGTCCGGTTGCAGT
Source organism: Ktedonobacteria bacterium brp13 (assembly GCA_015099395.1). Lineage (GTDB taxonomy): Bacteria > Chloroflexota > Ktedonobacteria > Ktedonobacterales > Ktedonobacteraceae > Dictyobacter. The sequence continues at coordinate 1,367,950 of AP024096.1, forward strand.
AGCTTTTGGCGTGGGACTCGTGATTGTAGCTGTCTGTGTACGTGGTGAGGTAGGGGCTATACTGATCGGTTGTGCTATTGCCTGGCTGGGACTACAAGCACTGGTGAGTAGCAAGAATGTGACAAGCAACGCCGTGATGATTGCTGTCAATGTAAGTGTCTTCTTTATCGGTTGGTTGCCGTTCTGTTGTGCGTAAAACATCATTGCGTATCCTGTTCGTTTACTATAGTTTTGTGCGCGAGATCAAATCACTCTTACTCTTTACACTATAAGGAACGCAAGAAATAGTATTTCACGCTTATTACAGCTAGCAATATCTTCTCTTTTATGCGATAGTGTGATATAGCAACATTTATTATAAGCGAAAGTATGATACGAGGAGAACGCGACTATGGTTCACTTGCAACCAATGAAGGAAGACACATTTCAACATTGGATGATTGATTTTATAACCTTTTATGCACAAGAAAATGTTACGTCTTGGAGTAGTGCACACGTAACGTGTTACCAGCCTCAAAGTAGCAGGCATAAACAGGAATAAAGGAATGATCTGCAAAATAATATGATATACTAGCTCCAAGAGAGATGCACATAGCCTTTGAGAGAGAAGAGAGTGACAGAGCCTATATCAAAAAATCTGCCCCTGGCCATGTTGCTTACCCCGTGTATTGGACGCGAGTTAGAGATAGAAGCGGCTGGTGAGTTGCTCAGACGAGATGATGTACGATTGCTGACGTTGATAGGTACTGGAGGCGTTGGGAAAACACGTCTTGCGTTGGCAATTGTGCACCATGTACAAAGTCTTTTCTCTAATGGTTGTGCTTGTGTTTTCCTGGATTCCATCTGGGATACAGATGGGGTCATTTCTGCGATCTGTCAGCAACTCAATATCCGTGCTGTGGAACAGCAGCAACTTGTAGAGACGCTCAAAGCAGCACTCAAAGAGAAGCGAATGCTCCTGCTGCTCGATAACTTCGAGCAGGTTATCAGTGCAGCACCGCTCCTTCTCGACTTGTTGATTGCTTGCCCAGATCTTAAACTCCTTGTTACTAGCCGCATTATTCTTCGTGTTCGTGGTGAATATGAACTGCATATTCCACCATTGTCTTTATCAGATGTCCGTGGAAACTGTACTCCTGAAGAACTTCTACAATCCGCCGCCGTTCAACTCTTTGTGCAACGGGTGCAGGCCTTCCAACCGACTTTTCAGTTCAATGGGATCAATGCACGCTGTATCGCAGAAATTTGTATGCACCTGGACGGATTGCCACTCGCGATAGAACTCGCGGCGGCCCGCATCCGACTCTTTTCACCTCAAATGCTTCAGGAGCGCCTGGAGAAACGATTACCCCTCCTTATCAACGGCCCGCAGGATCTTCCTTTTCGCCAGCAGACCCTGAGAGACACGCTCGCTTGGAGCTTTACATTGCTCGATAGCCAGGAACAACGCCTCTTCAGGTTGCTTGCCGCTTTTCACGACGGCTTTACAATTGAAGCCGCAGAACGCGTCTGCGGAACAGGGAAAGCAACTGCTGATCTCCTCACCTTACTCCTTGAAAAAAGCCTTCTCCAGCAGAAGGAGCCAACCAGCGAAGATCGGCGTCTGTTCATGCTTGAAACAATTCGCGAATATGCCCAGGAATGTTTGGCACTGAACCTGAAGGAAGAAGAAATGGCGCACCGCGCCCATGCAAACTATTATCTCACCCTGGTCGAAACAATGGAGTCTAAACGAGAGCATATAGAGCACAGTGCCTGGTACACATTTTTTGTACAGGAGCAGGCAAATGTGGGCGCAGCGTGGTGCTGGATAGTAGAGCAACGTGAGATGGAGCTGACGTTGCGTTTTTGTAACGCGCTCAGGGCTTTTTGGATAGCGAATGGAATCTGGCTGTATGAAAAGGAATATCATATCCTGGCACAAATCCTTCTGGAATACGACGTAGCAAGAGCTACTCCAGTTTTAGTATTAGCAAAGGCACTGGTGACGACCGGTATCCTGGCCTTCTACCAGCACGATTATGACCGATGCGTATCCTTCTATGAAGAGAGTCTGCAACTGTGCCGTAAACAGGGAGACAGTGTAGGTGCTGCTACCATCCTCAATGAACTCGGAAAAGTGGCGCGTTTGCGCGGTCAACGTTCTGATGCCCTTGCATTTCTCCATGAGAGTCTCGCAATCTACCGAACTACAGGGAATCGGCAAGGATGTGCTCAGGCACTACTGCTTCTGGCTGATGTCGCCTCTTCTCAATTTCACCAGGATGAAGCGCTGCCACTGATTCAGGAGAGTTTAGCTCTCTTCAGGGAAGTCGGTGATACGCGGGGCTGTGCAGCTGCACTCGGTATTCAGGCGCAAATCTTCGATTTTCAGGGAGACCAGAAGCGAGCTCAAGCGCTGGCCGAAGAAAGTCTGGTGCTGTATCGAGAGGTTGGTGATACCTGGGAAAGCGGGAATGCTCTCCTGGAAATGGCGAAGTTTGCACTCATCCGCTGTGATTATGCGCTTGCCTACCGCTGGGCTGCTGAAAGCCTCACTATCACGCGTGAAATCAGGAATCGAGAAGGCAGCGCCTGGGCACTTTGTCTCATGGGGCATGCCAGACTCTATCTGGAAGAGGAGATAGCAGGAATGGCACTCCTTCAGGAGAGTCTCAAATGCTATCATGATCTGGGTAACCGCAAAGGAGTCGCGCTCTTACTGCTCACATTTGCGCGCCGATCATTTGAACGGGGAGACTACTCTATGGCACAGGCATATGGCTCAGAGAGTCTTACCATTTTTATTGAGCGCGATAGCCGGCTCGCGATTATTGGTGGGTTGGAAATCCTGGGGAAGATCGCCGCAGCCCAGGGGCACTATAAGCAAGCCACACTCCTCCTGGCTGCGACAACAACAGCACGTTCAGAAGCCGGACTCGCTGAAATAGCAACAAGCGAGCCCTCAGACGAGCAGATAATAGCAGCCGCCCAGGCTCAACTAGGAGAACGTGCCTTCAAGGCGCTATGGAAGGAAGGATGCGTGATGACACCGCAACAGGCATTCAACGCTTCCATGCTCAAACCAGCACAAAAGGGCACCGCAAAGACTATTCATCCATACACGCCTGCTCAGATTACAGCTCGCGAAATGGAGGTTCTCAACCTCATGACCAGAGGTTTCACAAATCCTCAGATTGGTCACCAGCTTACTATCAGCCCGGTTACTGTCAATGCTCATGTACGTTCGATCTATAACAAACTCGATGTGAACTCACGTAGTGAAGCAACACGCTACGCACTAGAACATCATCTGGTGTAGAGAAGAAGAAACAGGCACAAAATCCTTCTCTGCTCGTTCAATTAAACGATCTTTCCCAATCCTGGTATATGCAACAACACTCGTACAAAATACTCTATTCAAACGATGCTCATCTGTATCTTCCGACCATATACTCTCCATAGTAATAGAAGCAGATTCACAGGGAAGAAAATTCCCGCGTGTAAATTGAAGAGAGAGGATACATGATAATGCAGAATGTATTAGATAATCCAGCTAACACACTTGAAACGTTTAGCGTCTTTGCAGAACATGACCAACTAGAGTCTGTAGAAACCTACCGCGCTGCGCTTAAAGCCATTGTCGAGGTACTGCCTCAACCTGGGGGTCTGCTGTACCTGCCAGATCTGCCAACCCTCATCATTCCTGATTTACATGCGCGCAGAGAGATGCTCCTGGCTATTCTCAAGACACACATCATGGAAGGCTCTTCTGCGGGCAAACAGGTCTTTGAACTCTTACAGCAAGGGCATATAAATGTCGTCTGCCTTGGTGATATTGTTCACTCGGAAGAACGATCTCACTGGGTGATTAATCTGGATGGGGAATGTACTCCTGAATTGTTGGACAAAGAAATGGTGCGTTCGCTTGGAGCGGGGGCCATGGTCATGTATCTCAAGCTACAATTTCCCGACCACTTTCATTGCTTACGGGGGAATCACGATGACATGGCTGGGGAATTGGGGACATTCAGAAAATTCGTTGGGATACGACGTGATGAGCAGGACGAAGTGGTACTCGTTGACGGTCGTCCTATCTTAACCGCTGACAAAGGGGAACCAGAAATTGTCAGAGATTGGGTGCTAACCAGGGAAGGTTGGGGACAAGCATTTTTAGATGCATGGACGCAGTTTGAGCGAGCACTTCCTTTGTTTGCACAAGGATCCTATTATGTTATGAGCCATACGCTTCCCAACATTCCTGTCTCTGAATCTGCTCTTTGCGACCCCAACAAACTGCGGGAGATCACCTTAGAACTGACCTCGAATAGAGGAATCAATCGCCTGGCGATCGAGAGTACGCTGGACAATCTGGGCATGAAAAACAGTGTCCAGCGCTGGTTCTACGGACATACTCCTGTTCCTCCCGCGAAAAACGACGGCAAATACGAAGAAGATCTGGATGGCCTTATCATCCGTCTCAATAATCCGAAGAAGCAGGTCTTTGCCTATGTCCCTGAAGCAGGCAATGAGCGACACTTCGATCCCATCAGAGATGTGTATGTTATTGAGTGAAAGTTGCTCAATCGTTGGCTGACTGAAAACGCTTCCCTGACCAATTGAAGATGATTACATAGCGCTACCTTTTTTTCTAGAGACATCACCTTAGGGTGATGACTAAGGACATCTCCTGATAGACAGTTTTGGCGTTGGACCTTATGCTCATAGTGTAGATTATTGTGTGTGCTAGCATATCTGACGATGTTGATGGTTGATAGTTGGCCTGTTAGCGCATTGCATGAGTTATCCTGCTAACGTTATAATAATCTTTAGAGCGTAGTTGTGTACAGCCGCTATAAAAATAATGAGATCAGGTGAGCCTATGCAGTCTCTTCAGCAACATAGTAGACGTAGATTGTCATTCCGTTCTGTTGCTTTTACCCTTGTAGTTTTATTCTGGGGGCTTGCCCTCTGTCTTATTTTTCCTGCGAGCGCGAGTGCGCATGCCGGTATACTCGATGCTAATCCTACTGGAACGTTGGATACGTCGACGCTCTTTGGTTTTCTTGCTATTGCTCTGGCGGATGTCGGGGTAGCCTTCTGGGTCGGTGCACAACTCTGGCGTGTCTTTGTGTTACAACTGATTAAAGAGGAGCATACTGAGCAGCGTACGATCTTACGGCACATGGAACAGCGCTTTGATCGTTCTTTCTCCGTGCCGCTATTGCTGCTGATTTTTGTTGCTAATATAGGTGTGCTGGTCGGACATGGACAATTTGGGTTACTCTGGCTCATCCAGCAGGCGATCGTCTTGCTCGCGCTGGTTGCTGTTGTTGTGACTACCCGTTTGGCTAAAGGGAGCGAGCAGACATCCAGCGAGGGTGCTGCCTGGATCTGTTTTATTCTCGGCCTGGGACTGCTCTGTGTAATGGCCCTCTCTGGAGCTGGTGCAAATGCCCAGCCTTTCTCGGTACTTGCTGATCTGTTATATCTGCTGGCAGTCTCGCTCTGGATCGGTGGTACATTCTATCTTTCGCTGATCTACCTGCCTGTGTTGGATGGCTATACAACATCCGTGCAGACGCACTCGCTCCTCTCCATTTTGCAGCACTACTCAACGCTGGCTTTTACTGGTATTGGGCTACTCGTCGTTAGTGGACTGCTGAATGCCACGGTGCATAATGACTCGTGGGATCAGTTGATCGCGACGGTCTATGGACGTACACTGCTGATCACGATCGTACTGTTCTTTCTACTGCTGCTAGTCAGTGTCTCTACTATTTTTATTCTACGTCCACGTCTGGCGAAAAGGTATGCTCAATACCAGATGGCTAGCGAGAGTCCAGCTGATGGCGTGGAGGTGCACGAAAAGAGTAAGACTTCCACAGCTTCACAGACAAACGTTCTGGAGCAGCACGTTGGGCAGCATAGCAAGCAGTTAAGTACAATACTACGTTGGGAACCGGTAGTCGGTGTGATGATCTTACTTTGCACGGGTCTGCTCAGTGTATTTTCAGGTACACTGCAAAGTGCCGTTGTGCCAACTGCACCAGCTTCACAACAGCCAGCTGCAGCCAGTAATCCCTACATTGCGCATCTGCAAACGAAAGATAAGCTCTACAATATTACATTGAAGATAGACCCCAATCAGTTCGGTATCAATACTTTTACCGCTACTGTCTATGATAGCCATGGAAAAAATGTTCCTACAGCTGGTATCAGCGCCTCGCTCTACCTGACGATGCTCGATATGGATATGGGAACGCAAGAGGTCACTCTGCGACCAGACAAAACTGGGAGCTTTAGCACGCAGGATGAACTGAGCATGGAAGGCCACTGGGAGTTGAAGCTTAACGTACAGACCGCCGACGCCAAACTACACAGCGTTACCGTCGACTTTAAGACTCCGACTTCGTAATATCGGTCAGCCGTTTTGATCTATCATCTCTATCACTGTCGCGATACCCTGTCCGACCCCGATACACATGCAGGCGAGCCCGTAGCGTCCGCCGCGTCGTCGTAATTCGTGAAGCAGGGTTGTCAGGATGCGTGCGCCAGAGGCACCTAGAGGATGACCCAGGGCGATTGCACCACCATTCACGTTGAGTCTATCCGTTGCGATCTCTAATTCTCGCTGGCATTGAATGGCCTGTGCGGCAAAGGCCTCGTTGAGCTCGACCAGATCCATCTGCGCGATACTGAGTCCCGCACGTTGCAGGGCTTTGCGTGCGGCTGGGATAGGACCCAGTCCCATATATGCAGGATCAACGCCTGCGACTCCTGTGGCGACGATGCGAGCGAGTGGCTTAAGTTTGTGCTCATGGGCGTAAGCGGCAGAGCTAATGACGAGTGCTGCTGCCCCATCGTTGATCCCGGCCGAGTTGCCAGCGGTGACGCTGCCATCTCCTTTAAAGGCTGGCTTGAGCCTGGCAAGCGCTGCCAGTGAGGTATCGGCACGTGGATGTTCGTCACGTGCAACGAAAGTAATCTCACCTTTTTTTTGCGGGATCGGCACTTCAATCAGCTGGCTTGCAAAGTAGCCTTGCTCGCTAGCGGCAACAGCTTGCTGATGGCTACGCAGGGCAAATTGATCCTGTTCCTCGCGGCTGATCTTGTAGAGACCTGCGACGTTCTCGGCTGTCTCGCCCATACTGTAGGGATAGTACATCTCTGCGAGGCGAGGATTGACGAAGCGCCAGCCGATTGTAGTATCGTACATGCTGATATTGCCGCGTGGAAAAGCGGCTTCGGCCTTACCCATTACGAAAGGAGCGCGAGTCATACTCTCGACTCCACCCGCTACAAAGAGTTCACCTGTCTGGGCCATGATTGCCTGTGCGGCACTATTCACCGCCTGTAAGCCCGAGCCACAGAGCCGATTGACTGTCTGGCCTGCCACTGTCATCGGGAGGCCTGCAAGGAGTAGCGCCATACGTGCGACGTTACGATTATCCTCACCAGCTTGATTCGCACAGCCCATAATGACATCCTCAATCTCAGCGTCTTCGATCTGCGCACGGGCGATTGCTTCACGGATGACGAGTGCCGCTAGATCATCCGGGCGAACATCCTTTAAGACTCCATGATAGCGACCGATGGGCGTACGGACCGCTGAAAGGATAACAGCATCAAGAGAAGTCATGCGATGCTCCTTTGCGTCTTTTGCTTTTTGTATCTGCTCTCGTGATTTTAAACCGGTTTAAATTGCTCGAATGGCTGATGGCAACTGTCGCAGTAGGCGATGGCGCGACAAGGTGTTGGCCCGAAGACATTCTCCAGTGTGGTCTGTTGCGAGCCACAGTAAGGACAGGTCAGAGGATGTCCCATCAGTAGCGGAATCGCCCTACCATGCCCCATCATTGGAGGAGGTGCGATACCAACACTATGTAGCTTCTGACGTGCCTCTGCGCTAAGCATATCTGTATTCCAGGGCTGTTGCATTGTGACATTGACGGTAATCTGCGAGGTGAATTCGCGTAGACGCGTCTTGATAGCCGCTTGAATACTATCGAGCGCAGGGCAGCCTGCAAACGTCGGTGTAATATCGATCACAATGCTGGATGTTTGTGGGTCAATCTGAACGCGACGTACGATACCCATATCGATCACGGAGATCGCCGGTAGCTCTGGATCTGGCACCTCTTTGAGTGCCTCCCATACTTGCTCTTCATCTATGATGGCTGGCATACTTGTATGCTCCTTTTCTGCGTTTGCTTGTACGCGCTCCTGGTGCTCTTCCACACATTACCACTGTGCTTGTGGATCCAGACGGTAGACCATCGTCATCTGTTCCCATAGCTCCATGAAATCCTGGACATGCAGTCCCTGTCGTCCACCGTAGCGTGGCTGGATGGTTGGCTGATAGACGTAAGATACCGCTTGTTGGATGGTGCCGCTACCGGGGGCTACTTCTATGAAGGGAAAGGGCAGATGTTCACGATCAAAGATAGCTTCGATACTTTCCAGCCATTCCTGTTCTAGCTGTTTACTCGATCGGGATAAGATACCAGCTTCAAGGAGCAGTTCTTCATCTTCGAATGGCTCGAAGAGACCGATTGCATCTGGCCAGAGGCTGTCTAACGCCTCTGTAAGCAAGGTGTGGGCTGTATCGTTTGTTGTATTGTCTGTCGTGTTGCTTGTTCCATGGATGTTGGCGAGGCGATCTAGCCAGGTGGCTGTATGCATCAGGTGGTAGACCTCTTCGCGCTGGATCTTGCTGACGTCCTGGGCTAACGGTAGATAGGTGGAGTCTTTGAGTGACTTCAGGCGTACGTTATCTGCTGTATCGTAAAGGTATTGGCGCGCGATGGTAAAGGCCCAGTTGCCACGGTTCCGTTCGACAAGCTGTGCCTGACGATACTCAGCGGGCTGACGGCCATATGCGAGCTGATCGGCGGTTATGCCGATAATTGCAGCGGCCTCTTCATAGAAAAGGCGCGCATGTCCAATTTCGTCTTGCGCAATAGAACTGCACGCGACATCCTCCTCTAATATTGGCGCAACTCCCGTCCATTCAGAGTCCCAATAGCCCAAAATAAACTCATCATCTGCGAGACTGAGGAGCAGCCTGGCGAGCGGTTGACGCAACGTTGGGGGAATTGCCTGTGGCGTAGCTATCATAGCTATCTCATTCATGACGGTTGACCTCCCTGTTGTTCTGTTGTGAACTCTACACCTTCAGCGGTTTGATTGTGCTCACTGGATGTACGCTGGCGAGCGGTCCGTAGTTTGTCGCGGATATTGTAACCGTCCAGGCGACGATACGAACGATCGAGCGGCGGATGGAGCAAGTCAGTATTATTCAGTTCGACGATACTTTCACGTGGACAGAGCCAGAGGCGAGCCGGGTAGGGCATGTCAGACAGCGCTCTATCAATTGTCAGTTGTTGTGTCGCTTCTGCGAGGTTCAGTGGCGCAGGAAGATCGTATAGCCACTCCATTGATTTCCCGGCTACCTGCTGTCCGAATACCGCGAAGATTACTGCTGACTCGTGTGTCGTTTGATCAGGTTGTGGCTGTGGATAACGAGCCTGCTGCTGATATGCCTCGTTCAAAGGATGTGCTACAGGATATGCTGTATCCTGGATCTCCCAGAGTTGGGTACGAGGGATAATCCAGAGGCGATCGCTCTCCTGACGGCGACCATAGAACTCGCGCGCGTAGTGGACTGCGAGTTCAGTATCAGGCGCACGGAGGTTCCCACCATGGTGTGGGACGTTGTCGCGTTTGAGATCCTGTTGGAAGACTTCGAAGACGTCGTCACCTGCATCCTGCAGCGTAGCTCCCTTGCTCGCTTGTTGCATTATTCATGCACCTCTTCTTTTAACGGCACATGGCCTGTGGTCGTGTGTTGCTGGCGCTGTGCCATACTATATGCCATCAGGTCACGTACCCACTGTCCCTCTTCGTATGTCATACGACGGAAGCCAATGCGTTCTTCGGAGGCTGGTCCTTGATTGTGGGCGATGGCGCGCAGTGTGGTCCAATCTGGTTCGCTATAGAGCCAGCGTTCGTGTTCAGTATCGTAGCGCAGTTGGGGATCAGGAATGATTAAGCCGACTTCGCGTAGCCGAGGAACCTGTGCGTTTAAAAACTCCTGACGTAGCTCTTCATTAACCTTCGCTTTGATATGCCATTGCAGGTCGCGATCTTTCTCCGCCGGTGTATTGGGACCATGAAAGACCATCAGCGTAGGCCACCAGCGATCGAGCGCCTCCTGGGCCATCGCGCGCTGCATAGCAGTCCCATTCATGAGCGTAATAACGATGTCTCGCCCATGCATCATATGGAAGGACTCTTCCCAGCAGATCTTCTGCATCGTACGTGCATAAGGAGCATAGCTGCTATCGCGTAGTGCGTGCTGTGAGACAATGGCAGCTGCATCGACCAACCAGGCGATCATACCGGTATCGGCCCAGGTTTTGGTTGTATAGTGAAAAGTATTATGGAACTTGCCTTTGCCCGCGACCAGATCATCCAGGCAGGCATTACGCGTTTTACCCAGATCTTCTACTAAGCGATACAGCAGCTCAGCATGACCAGCCTCATCTTGAATTTTCGCAGTCAGCGCCAGTTTGCGTTGTATTGTAGGCGCACGCATGATCCAATCGCGTTCTGGCAAGACACCCATCAACTCAGAGTTCGCATGCATCTCAATAAAACGGATTAAGGACTGACGATACTCAACAGGCATCCAGTCTGTCGCCTCGACCTTCCCACCATTTTGCACATAAGAACGGAATTCTTCTACCCGTGCCTCATCCTGTGCCTCAGCGCTTGTCTCTGTCATAAAGCGGCCTCCTGTGGCTGCTAACATGAACGTGTTTACATGGAAGGAGGTAGCTGGCCTCTCTACTACAAAATATTTATTTGAACGATCGGTATAATTATAAACAACTATGAACGGGAACGCAATATAATGAGTGGTCAAAATCGTTCAACAAGTATCATTAGCATAGTAATGAAGCGTGCGTGTTGCGATTGTGTGACTACAGTCTATTTTACCAGCTGGTAAAATAGACTGTATAAAACATTGACTTCTCACCCTGTATCTTGTAAAATTTTACCAGTTATTCAAAATCGACGAAGATGATGAGTGCTAAGGAGAACGCCATATGGCTGTCACAATGATCGTTCTTTATAAAGAGCCCCCCAATCGCGAACAGTTTGATACGTACTATTCTGGTACACATATCCCTCTGGTTCAGAAGATGCCTGGCCTGTTCAAGGTGGAGGTACAACGTTTCACTGGCCGTGAGGCCCCATACTACTTGATGGCAATCCTCTACTTCAACGATAAAGATGAGCGTAAAGCTAGTATGAACTCACCCGAAGGACAGGCTGCCAATGCTGATGTAGCAAACTTTGCCGCTCCTGGTACCTATACCATTGCGTTTGCTGATGTTGTATAGCTTGTTCTTGCTATCTGCTGCAGCAAGCTATACTAACTCAGATCTACGCGTAATGATAGTAAGGGAGAACGTAAATTTCTCCCACCTTCCTTCAATGTATCAATGTGTATTCATCATTACGGATATAAAATTGCTGTTTCTCATGATAGAGGGAGTGCGTAATGGCAAACACAGCCCAGGAGCAGAATGAAGGGTTTCAGCCGCCGCAGCCCATGCAACAAACCTTACAGACGGCCTCGTCTACGTATTTTTCTCAACCCTTTAGCGTCCTGGCCCCCGATGGTACACCGCAACCAGGGATACAGATTGAGGAGTCCGCTGACCTCCTGCTCAAGATGTATCGTTGGATGGTCTATGGCCGTATCTTTGATGCTCGCCTGCTGAATTTACAGCGGCAAGGGCGTATGTTTACCTATGCTCCGATCATTGGTCAAGAGGCTGCTCAGATTGGCAGTAGCCTTGCACTGCGGCAAGAAGATTGGTTGTTTGGTTCATATCGCGATGGATTGGCTTGTGTTGCGCATGGATTGCCGCTGGAGCATGTGATCCTCTTTTTTCGTGGTCATCCTAAGGCAATGATGGTTCCCCCCGACGTCAATGTATTTGGACAACAGATCGGCATCGCGGAACAGATTCCGCATGCGGTCGGTGTCGCGTGGGGGATGCAACTGCGTAAGCAACGTTCTGCGACGCTGGCATTATGTGGAGATGGTGCCACCTCTGAAGGAGCCTTCCATGAAGGTTTAAACTTCGCAGGTGTGCTTAAGGCTCCTTTTGTGCTGGTCTGCCAGAATAACGGCTGGGCTATCTCGGTGCCACGTACAAAGCAGACAGCGAGCGAGACGCTTGCACAGAAAGCCATCGCCTATGGGATTGCTGGTCGTTACGTCGATGGCAACGATGTCATTGCCATGTATCGTGAGGTCCGTGCAGCCCTGGAGCGAGCGCGTAATGGCGAGGGTCCCACTTTGATTGAAGCCGTCACCTACCGTTTAGGTGCTCACTCTGCCTCTGATGATCCCAAACGCTATCGCAGTGATGCTGAGCTCACTATGTGGCAGGATGAACGTGATCCGCTAGCTCGCTTGCATGGGTATCTGCTGCATGCGGGACTCTGGGATGAGCAGCGTCAGCAGCAATTAGAGGCCGAATTGCGTGATGAGATAACACATGTCATCTCAAATGCCGTGATGGAGTCGTTCCCAGAACCTGAGGCACTCTTCGATTATGTCTATGCCACCCCTACCCAGACGCAGGTAGAGCAGCGCCAGGCGCTCTTCGCAACGTTGCAATCCTCTAAAAAGGGAGTAAGATTTCCATGACACAACGCAATCTGATTGAGGCGGTCAATGACGCGCTTACTGTTGCGATGAGTGAGGATGAGCGCGTGATGATTATGGGCGAAGATGTTGGGCGTAACGGTGGTGTCTTTCGTGCGACCAATGGTCTGATCGAACGCTTTGGCGATGAGCGTGTCGTAGATACACCCCTCGCTGAAGCAGGGATTGTTGGTTCCGCTATTGGCCTGGCTGTCTATGGACTACGCCCGGTTGCTGAGATCCAGTTTCTTGGCTTTTCAATGCAGGCGTTTGCGCAACTGCTCTTGCAGGCTGCACGTATTCGTATGCGTTCTCTTGGTCGTTTTAGCTGTCCGCTCGTGCTACGCGCTCCCTTTGGCGGTGGTGTTCATAGTCTGGAACTACATTCCGACGCACTTGAAGCGCATTTTGTGCACACGCCGGGCTTGAAGGTCGTCGCACCCGCGAATCCCTACGATGCAAAAGGCCTGCTGTTAGCTGCTATCGAAGATCCTGATCCTGTTGTCTATCTGGAGCCGTTGCGCGTCTATCGCGCTGGTCGTAGTGAGATCCCTGATGGATACTATACAGTTCCGCTGGGCAAAGCAGCAATTGTACGTGAAGGGACAGACGTTACTGTGATCGCGTGGAGTGCTATGGTTGCAGTTGCCCTGGAGGCCGCTGAGATGCTCGCTGATGAGGGGATATCGCTTGAGGTGATCGACCTGCGTACCCTTGTCCCATTGGATACCGCAACGATTGTGAACTCAGTGCAGAAGACAGCGCACGCCATCGTTATTCATGAGGCTCCAAGAACCGCTGGCGTCGGTGCCGAGATTGTAGCGCAGATTAACGAACGTGCACTGTACTCGCTAGAAGCTCCGGTTGCGCGGGTCACGGGCTACGATATCATTCCACCGGCAGGGATGGAAGACAGCTATCTGCCCAACGCTACCCGTGTCATGCAGGCTGTACACGCCGTCCTTGACGAGCAAGCGCCGTAGTCGCTATCATAACCAGAGGAAAAAGACCGTGTGAAGCGGTCATTAATACTCTTTAGAGCTTCTGAAGGGGTCATCATGACAGTGCAGTTTCAGCTTCCCGATCTGGGTGAGGGGATTACAGAGGCCGAAGTGGTACGCTGGCTAGTCCAGCCTGGTGCACAGGTTGCACTTGACCAGGAGATTGTTGAGGTGCAGACTGATAAAGCACTGGTTGCGCTCCCGTCTCCGATTGCCGGTATCGTCTCTGCCTTAAATGTGGCAGAGGGGCAGACCATCCTGGTCAATACCGTGTTGCTGACGCTTGAAGAGGAGACGAGGGCTGATGAACTTAATATATCAGGTACATCTGGTATATCTGGTATATCGGACCTACAGGTCGCTCTCCCTGCGCTCACCTCAACGACGCTAAAGCAGCAGAATAGTATAGAACATGCAAATGGCCATGCCAGTAACGTGAATGGTGCTGGTAGTACGAGTAGTGTTGCAACTGTCGAGACGCCGCGTGTGCATATGTTGGCGACACCCGTGGCGCGTCGTATGGCACGTGAACTGGGTGTCGACCTTGCAACTGTACAGGGAACTGGACCTGCCGGGCGCATACGTACTGCCGATATACAGAGAGCGGCGGCTCAGCAACAGTCAGCACCAGTGCAGCCGCAGGTGCCTATCCCGGTCGAGCCTCTCCAATCAATGCGTGAAACTACACGTGGAGAAGTCGATAGAAAGAAGCAAGCAGCAGGAGACGAGGAAGAGGAACGCATCCCCGTGCGTGGTTTGCGTAAGCGGATCGCTGAGAATATGGTGCGCTCAGTTCAGACTATCCCTCAGGTTACCTCATGCATTGAGGTTAATGCTAGCGAGTTAGTGGCATTGCGTACTGCATTGCAACCGGAGGCTGAGCGACAGGGTGTCAAACTGTCCTACCTCCCCTTTATTGTGAAGGCTGTCGTGCAGGCATTGCGTCTCTATCCTGCTTTTAACTCGATGTTCGACGAAAAGCACAACGAGATTGTACGCAGGCATGCCTACCATATGGGTATTGCTACCGCAACTCCTGATGGCCTTCTGGTACCAGTTATTCAACATGTTGATCGACTCACTCTACTCGAGATCGCGCGTGAGGTGCAACGATTAAGCGAGCAGGGGAGGGCACGTACATTACAGATCCACGAATTACGCGGCAGCACATTTACGCTGACCAACTATGGTTCAGTTGGAGGCTTCTTTTCAACCCCGATTATTAACCCTGGCGAAGCGGCTATTCTTGGTCTTGGCAAGATAGAGAAGCGCCCATGGGTTGTTGAAGATCAGCTTGCCGTCTGCCCGGTCCTTCCGTTATCGTTGACCGTTGATCATCGCCTGATCGATGGAGAAGAAGCCATGCGCTTTTTAAACACCATCATTACACTATTAGAGCAACCAAACCGTCTTATGCTTACCATGCGTTAGCGTCCTGCTTCCTGTATCGTACACCTCTCTGGCATGCGTCAGAGAGGTGTTTTTTTTAGTGTATTTTCTGTGTTATAAGGATCTACATGTGCAGATTTTTGCACGCTCAATTATTGACTGATTCTCAAAATGGTCACTGCATGAATAAAGTAAATTTATACGTAACATTGTATTTCTATATAGTTTATGCTATATTTATGGTACTGAATCGTTCTGAGAAGATTCTGTGCCTGCAAGTTTTTTCACTAGTAGAGTGAAAGGATGCATGATGCATTATCCCGTTCGCTTCGCCACTCGTCCGTTATTCTATGGTGTATTGATTGCGTTACTTTTATTTGCTGTAACGCTGCTGTATAGTGCACAGACAATAGCGACGAAAAGCTTGAGTACAGGGCATATTGGTGCTGATGGCGGCCACGCTCCAATGTATCGTGTCTATGGCAAGCAAGCCCCCACCCGGGCTGATTGTCTGGCAACTGGTTACCCCTGCTATACCCCGCAAGATCTCGAGACGGCCTACGATGTCAATCCGCTGTTAAGCAAGGGATATACAGGGAAGGGCCAGACCATTGTCATTATCGACTCGTATGGTAGCCCGACTGCTTTGAGCGATCTTAAGCATTTTGACGCTGACTATGGCTTGCCTGATCCTCCATCGTTTCAGCAGCTGTCGCCGCTTGGTTCTGTGCCGTTCGATCCTACCAATAACGATCAAGTAGGTTGGGCTGTTGAGACATCACTCGATGTTCAATGGGCGCACTCGATGGCACCAGGAGCAAGCATTGTGGTCATGACAAGCCCGGTCAGTGAGACCGAGGGCGTGCAGGGACTGCCTCAGTTCATGCAACTGGAACAGTACGCTGTCGATCATAACCTGGGCAAGATCATCTCACAAAGTTGGAGCGCGACTGAGAACACTCTGTTTACCCCTGCTGGTAAGCAGCAAGTTCTTAAGCCGTTTAACAGCTTCTATGAGCACGCTGCGTTTGAACATGTCTCGGTCTTTGCTGCCACTGGCGACTCTGGTTCTTCCAATCCCAATGTAAATGGTAACAGCTATCCTGCTCCTACTGTCGGTTTCCCTGCATCCTCTCCATGGGTAACAGCAGTTGGTGGCACTTCGTTGTATACTGATGCACAGGGCAACTATCAGTCTGAGAACGTTTGGAATGAGAGCCCTCTTGGTGGTGGTGCTAGTGGTGGTGGCATCAGCCAATATTATTCTGAGCCACTCTATCAGAAATTGCTGCCTGCTAGTGATCAGAAATTATTGAATGGTCATCGTGGTATTCCTGATATCTCTATTGAAGGAGATCCATACACCGGTGTGCCGATCTACCTGGGCTTCCCTGGTCTACCATCTGGCTATTATATCTATGGTGGAACAAGCCTGAGTACTCCACTCTGGGCGGGTCTGACCGCCGTTGCGAACCAGTATGCAGGTCATCCTCTCGGCTTCCTGAATCCTAAACTCTATCTGTTGGGAAGCAATAGTCATGTGTCTAAATACTTCATCCACGATATTACCAGTGGCAATAATGCGTATAATGGTGTCCCTGGTTATGATGCGACTTCTGGTTGGGATGCTGCGTCTGGTCTGGGCTCACCGATCGCAGCCCAGCTCGATCAAGCTCTGAAATATACCCCGTAAGCAGCAGAGAGCAGTTGCTAAACAGGAGGACCGTACGTTCATAAGCGTGCGGTCCTTCTGCTTTATTGTGCTGATGGCTAGAATTTATACATGGAGAGGATCTGGTAATTGATCCTATCTTGCTATCTCACCGGGCAGTAATGAAACGCATTGGATCCTGCCGCCGTGAGAAAAACACGTGTTATTGCATGTCTGAAATACTGAGATGCGTCTTAGATAAGAGGAAATTATGGTTCAGCAACAAAAAATGCAGGGTGAATATACTTTTCTGCCTCAAGAGCATATCCTTTTCGGTGCTGGTAGCTCAGCTCGTTTAGCGGATGAAGTGAAGCGACTTGGTGGCACTCGTGTTGTCATTATCACTGGTCACTCACTTGCTACGAAGACCAACGTGATTCAGAATATTACGCGTGCCCTGAGCCCATTCCATGTCGCGATATTCCACGAGATCGGTCAGCATGCACCAAAAAGCGGGATCGATAAAGCGTTAGAGCTTGTACGCTCGCAGAAGGCGGATCTGCTTGTCAGTGTCGGTGGCGGCAGCCCTATCGATGCCGCTAAAGTTGTCAGCTACTTTTTGCATCAGCAAGGAGGAGCTTTCCTACCGCATATCGCTATCCCTACGACTCTTTCGGCTGCTGAGTTTGCATCTCATGCTGGTTATACTGAAGAGAAGACGAAGACGGGTGTTGCCGATCCTCAACTCACACCGAAGAGTGTCATCCTCGATGCTGCCCTGACACTCACTACACCTGAACAACTCTGGCTCTCCAGCGGTATTCGTGCACTCGATCATGCTGTCGAATCGTTGTATGCTCCAGGCAACCACCCTATCAATGATCCTCTCTGCCTCTCAGCTATCCAGCGCATCTTTACGTATTTACCACAGTCAAAAGAGCATCCCGATGCTCTGGATGTGCGTACAGAGCTACAGATTGCCGCCTGGATGAGTATGTTTGGTGCAAGTAACGCCTCATTCGGCTTGAGCCATAATCTGGGACGACGTATCGGTGCAACCTATGATGTTCCTCATGGCATTACATCTTGCATTACGCTCCCTACGGTCATGCATTCGTATGCTACTGAACGTGCACAGGCACTGGCGCGCATCGCCCAGGCTCTTGAGCTTCCTGCACGCAGTAGCGATCCTGTTCAAGCTGCGCACCAGGCCGCAGACGCCGTGGCCAATCTCATCGTCTCACTCGGCCTCCCACGTCACCTGCACGAAGTAGGAATCGGTGTCGCCGATCTGCACGCTATTGCCGTTGGCACCGTTGGTGACAATGAGCGAATTGCTAGAATTGAAGACCTGCTCAAACAGATGCTATAAATCTTTGTTGATAGTTTTAATGATGGTTAGGAGCTACCTGGTGAGAATACGTACACGACAAGTTTCATCGCTCATTATTGCATGGATCTGTAGCCTGCTGCTGTTGAGTAGCTGCACATCTAGCGTAAACTCAGCAACTCAGCCTGCTACTCCGACCTCTGCCAATACTGCACAGCGTAATTCTACTAGGACTGCTACTCAGGTACTATTGATGGGTCCTGGTGCTGCCAATCAACGTGTGCAGTTACAGGTTGCGCCTGCTTTGCGTACAGGGGTCTTTGCTCAGGACCGCTATCTGAATGTACCCGCACATTTTCAGATCTCGCTGTACGCCCAGGTGCCAGGTGCTCGCTTTATGGCTGAGACCCCTGATGGGAATGTACTCGTTTCACAGCCAGGCAAGGGTGATGTTCTTATGCTCCGGCCTGCGAGTAATGGTGGTACACCACAGACCCTGGTATTTGTCAAAGGCCTGCGTAAGCCACATGATATCGTCTTTCATACCATCAATGGGACGACCTATGTGTATATTACAGAGTCAGATGCCGTGGATCGCTTCGTCTATCATACAGGTGATACACAGGCTCAGGGTCGCCAGGTTGTGGTCTCTAATCTTCCTGATAGCAGTCTCCCTGAACTGCACGGGACTTATGGCCATGAGCTCAAAAATATCGCGATAGATGGGAATAACAAACTGTATCTCTCGATCGGCTCATCCTGTAATGTCTGCATTTCGGATACTTTGAGTAATCCGGTACGTGGTGCAATCTATCAATATAATGCTGATGGGACACAGCGCCATCTCTATGCACGCGGCTTGCGTAACGGCGAAGGTCTGGGTTTTGTGCCAGGGACCAATGAGCTCTGGGCCGCTATCAATACTCGTGATAATCTGGCTTACCCATTTCAGGATACTACCGGTCAGTACCAGAAGGTCGTGCCCAGCTATGTTGATAACCATCCACCCGACGAGTTTGCGCACATCACGCAAGGTGCAAACTATGGCTGGCCGTTCTGCAATCCTAATCCCGACAACGGCATGAACCATATGCCATTCGATCGTGACGTACAGACGAATGTCGATGGTCACGTCGATTGTAGCACCATGACGCGTATCGACAAAGGCATTCAGGCTCATTCCGCGCCACTCGGTCTGACCTTCCTCAGTGACGCCGCTAATTCTACTAATCCCACTGATCTACATGCTATGCATCGTAGTGGTGCACTGATTAGCTTGCATGGTTCCTGGAACCGCACTATCCGTACCGGCTTTAAGGTGATCTACTTTCCCTGGAATATGCAAAAGCAACAACCAGAGCAGCAGATGGATCTGGTAACAGGCTGGATGCAGAATACCACGGATTATCCCTGGGGGCGTCCAGTCGACGCAATTATTGATCAGCAAGGCAACATCCTGATCTCTGACGACGAGGCCGGAGCTGTCTACAAATTAACGTACCGGGCATGATCCACACAGTTATCTTAACCATTGGCTGAATCGTCAAAATCATCGGCGCATTAAGCATGTTGGGAAGGATCTCTACTGGAAAAGAACGTCTTTGATGACCATTTGAAGCAGTCGGCAGAGGCGTTCTTTTCCTACTATATCTGTTGTGTCGTTACATTGCTATCTTTCGTTTTTGGCTGGTGTCGTCGGCCGCGACAGCGGTTGCTTTTGTGCAGATATTATCTGATCCATACTACGAGGATGGTAACGTTGGATGAATGCGCGGTACGTAGCGATCTCTTCTGCTACGCGCTGATCACTCCAGCCAAGATACGTTTGTGCGATTTTTGCGGCTGCTACATCGGCGTCTAATCCTACTTCAGGATCCAGACCTACCATGGTTCGTCGTAACAGCACATCAGAGAGTGTTTGAGCCATTTCATGTTGCAAGGTGAATATGACTTCAGCTCCGATAGCTCCTGTCTCCCGACTGAACGTTGCACGTAATACCGGATCGTTGCCTGCCAGTTCTAATACGTCCCAGGCCCGTGATCCATAGACTCTCACAAGATGATCAAGAGAAGCATCTGGCATGTCGCCATACTTCTTTTGCAAGTGAGCCTTGAATCCGGGTAGATCGATGGATGCTCCAGGTAGAGGACTCCGTCCCGTTGAACTTTTGCTCGCTTTTTTATGGAGTTTCTTGAAGACCTTGTCTACTGTCTGCTCTGCGAGACTTCGATACGTGGTGAGTTTACCGCCAATAATCGAGATCAGGCCTTGAAATTGTGGCGCATGGTCATAGATGATATGGCGACGTGTGATGCTGCCTGTTATACCTTTCTTCTGGTATGGTAGCGGGCGTACACCGCTATAGGTGAAGAGGATCGACTCGCGTGTCAGATTTGCCTCTGGTATAACATAGTTTGTCTCTGCAAGTAGATAATCGAGCTCATCGTCCTGTCCTGTGACATAATCCAGGTCCCCATCATAGCGTATATCTGTTGTGCCAATGAGGTATTTACCATTCCAGGGCATAATCAGAATGGGGCGATGATCTTTACGTGCCTCAAAATACATGGAGGCATTGTGTGGTGCACCGGGAAAGGCATCAACGATAATATGCGTGCCCTTTGTGCCGCCTATCATCCTTTTTACCGGACGACCCAGGCCAGCCAGTACCTGATCTACCCACGGTCCAGCTACGTTCACAACGACAGGTGCTTTTGCTGTATGTCTTCCATCCTGCAGAAGATCAGCGAACTCAACGCCGACTACTGTATTATTTTCAACAAGCAATTTATCCACTTGAGCATAGGTGAGAACCATTGCTCCTTGCTGTTGAGCCGAGAGAGCATTTTCAACGCAGAGTCGTTCTGCGTATTCTACTTGCGCATCATAATAGATGGCGGCTCCATTGAGCCCTTCAGCTTTCAAGCCTGGAACACGCTGTATCGCTTGCTCTCGATCCAACATACGATGGTTAGCAAGCGATTTATCAAATGAGAGCACATCATAAGCAATCATGCCCAGTCGAATAGTGGAGGCACTGCGTTTGTTACTGTCAAAGAGAGGGACAATCATCGGCATCGGTCTGACTAAATGTGGAGCATTATGCAATAGCCGTTCTCGCTCGCGCAATGATTCGCGCACAAGCCCGACCTCTCCATACTCTAGATAGCGCAAACCTCCATGAGCCAGGCGTGATGACCAGCTACTTGTGCCGTCAGAGATGTCACCTTTATCAAGCAGTAACACCTTGAGCCCGCGCATTGTCGCATCACGCGCAATTCCTGCTCCATTCACTCCTGCGCCGATTACAATTACGTCAAAAGGATAATCGGCGAGATCCGCCGGAATCTGTCTGTACACCATCGTAATAACTCCCTGCTCTACTTGAACCTTGCAATCTCTCTAGCTGCTGCTATCATCGCTAATCAATTTCTTTCTGCATGCCGGAGAGCATTGTGCTTTTATTTGATAATTTTGAACTACAGTGTCCGATAGAAATGCAGGTATCTACTTATAGCACGCAATACTATTAGTAAAGGATACAATTGAAGTCTTATTTGAACTTTTTAATCGTGAGATTATATATTTACAAATTCAAAGTGGGAAAGGATTGACAATACATGTAGGAGTGATTACTTGTATGATGATAGCTGCTGGTTGCCTGCATGAGCAGATATACGTTACTTTATGATTGTATGTACAGACGTTTGTCCACACGCGTCACCTACTTCTGCACAATTCTTCCGCTCTTTACGTCCCTGTTGCGACTGAAATTGTGGATAACCCTCTCCCTTTTCCCCCCCCTCCTCAGCTCTACTTGCTCTTAGCGATTCCTGAAGATGCCTATTGCTTCAGGCTCTCTGACATAATTGTAAAAGGGAGGCACGTCATGTCATCGACCGGTCAGATTACTCCGCGCAGTGTCCTTTTTATCAATCGTGATGGCACTTTCCAACTTGCCAGTGGCTAGATACAGTAAGGGACCCTCAGATGAGTACCATCCAGGAGATACACGTGTATTGTACGCATCAAGTGACCAGCAGCCAGTACTTGTAAATCAATAAAAGTACTGGTTGCTGATTTTCTTACTGCACGCGATGACTCTTTTTAAAGAATGTGTCGCAGCACTATCTCGCCCTCATCTGTTCACTTCCTCGTTCCTCTATAAGCAATGGGGCCTTCATTCGCTTTTTGATAATAGCCAAAAAAGCTGCTACCGTCTGACTGAAAGCTTATATTGCCAGCATTCCCTTTTTGATCTCTCCAACTAATGCTGGCTAAATTATCTACGATGCCATCATTAATCGTCAATGTGAGATCTGGGGCAGCGTGCCATTCAGTGATCGGTCCCCAAGAATTCTCTGTTTGATACGTGACGCTCGCCTCTGTATGTTGCGATACGTTCTCACCATGAGCTTGTGCCGGTGCAGAATCGATACCGGCTAATGCTACTGTTCCCAGTCCGATGACCCCTAACGATGTTAGGAGTTTACGACGTCCGTAGGTTGAATATACATCTTCGTCGTTTGGATTCATATTATGCTCCACATAGCGAATTATTTTGCCAATAAGTGATCCCGTATAATTACGCAAGAGTGCGTAAAATACTATACTAGTACAGACTGGCGTAAATAGTGAGTGAGGATGTGATAGAATAAGGAGAGAAAGAAGCAAGGAGATTGTCCACATGCCTCATCCACAAGCAAACGAGCTTCATGTGAGCTCGTTACAACACGAATTGTTGGAGCGTATGGTGCATCGGAGCACCAATGCCCAACGACTGGTGAAACGAGGTCGCATCATTTTGGAAGCAGCCGAGGGGGTCAGTAATAGCAAAATAGCCCAGCACTTGCAGATGGGGTATGAAACAGTGCGGCGTTGGCGGGATCGCTGGCACAGGGCGCAAGCCCATTTGGAGGCGATCGAAGCTACCGCAAAGCCAAAACTCCTTGGTCAAGCCATCGAGGTTCTCTTGACCGATGAGCAGCGCCCCGGTGCCCCAGAGACCTTCACGTTCGAGCAGTTCATGCAAATCATGGCTCTGGCGTGTGAAACACCAGGGGAATCACAGCGACCAGTCAGCAGTTGGACTCCACGTGAACTGGCTGATGAAGCGGTGAAACGCGGGATCGTCAAGCAGATTTCTCCCCGGACGGTGGGACGTTTTTTAAAAGGCGAGCGTTTTGCAGCCTCATCGCAAGCGCTACTGGCTCACGCCACCTCCCGACGATCCAGCTGAGTTGACGGAACAGATCTGCACGGTGTGCGAAGTCTATGAAGCGACTCCGGCACTTGCGGCGCAGGGCACGCATGTGATCAGCACCGATGAGATGACAGGAGTCCAAGCATTGGAGCGTTTGCATCCTTCATTGCCGATGCTACCAGGTCATGTCGAGCGGATGGAATTCGAATACAAGCGGCATGGCACCCTGAGTCTGATCGCCAATTTGGATGTAGCCACCGGTCAAGTGATCGCCCCGAGCCTCTTACCGACACGCACCGAAGCCGACTTTGCAGCTCACATTGCCCAGACCATTCAGACTGATCCAGAGGCTGCCTGGGTCTTTGTCGCCGATCAGCTCAACACGCATCAGTCTGAAACGCTGGTCCGTCTCGTCGCGGAGCAGTGCGGCATCCAGGAGGACCTGGGCATCAAAGGCAAAAGTGGCCATTTGGCCTCGATGCCGACGCGAGCTGCCTTTCTTTCAAACCCGAGCCATCGCATTCGCTTCGTCTACACGCCCAGGCACAGTTCTTGGCTCAATCAAATTGAGATCTGGTTTAGTATTCTTGTTCGCCGCCTCTTAGCTCGTGCCAGTTGGACATCCCTGACTCACTTACGCGAGGGCATCCTGGCATTCATTGCTTATTACAATCGTCTTTCCAATGGTCCTTTTCACTGGACCTACAAAGGACCGTCTCGCCTCTAGACTCCTACGATATTTCCGCCAAGCTGTACTAGTACATTTTAATTGTTGTTTTAACTGGTACATATCAATATTTGGCACAATTAATTGCGTATGCGCTAGTTATTGAGGAGTGGTAGCACCTCATTGGTGAGCGTTTCCAGGGTTGTTAGATGAGGAAATCGTCAGCGCCGACGATAAAGTAATCGAAGCCGAGATTAATGAAAGGACGCAATTGTTCCACAATCTGCTCCGGCGTCCCTACAAGAGACCAGTCGCGGTTGATTTTTTTATTATCGATCAATTTCTTAAGATCTTTCCCCTGAAATAAGCTCATCATTAGCTTATTTCAGGGGAAAGATCTTAATGTGGCTCTACCCTGTTCACGAAGGAAGGGGCTATTTCGTAACAAATGATTGTCTCCAGATCATATCTCTTCAATTGAAGTGGTAGGCTTGTTAAAACGCGCAAGACCAAAGGGCTGGATAACGGGTGTGAGTTGACCCGTGGTGATCAGGTCGGCGATGGTACGACCAGTGAGGGCACTGAGCTCGAAACCGCCAGCACCATGGCCGGTGGCGAGAATGATATTCTCCCAATTGGGTGCATAGCCGAGAATAGGAAAGCCATCCTCCGACATTGGGCGTAGGCCGGTCCAGATCTTTGCTATTGCGGCCTGCTCTAATGTGGGTACCAGCGAGATTGCGGTCGAGAGGAGCCAGGCTATGCCACCAGCTGTGTTGCTTTTATCGAAGCCGACATGCTCTCTCGTTGCACCTATATAGATTGTCTGATCTACCTTTGGAACGAGATATAAACCCTTGCCGAAGATGGTATGCTGCAGTGGCTGCTCAGGTTGCTGTAATGCCAGAATCTGACCACGTGAGGGAAAGACGGGTAATGTGAAGCCGAGCTGCTCGGTGAGCTGAGAAGACCATGCGCCCGTCGCGATCACTACACGTCCACAGTGGATCGTCTCGCCGTTTGCTGTTTCGACCCCTGTGATGCTCTGCTTATGCCATTGAAAGCCTGTCACTTCTGTATGCTCATAAATATGTGCGCCCAGAGCCCGAGCAGATTCTGCATAGGCCTGTGTCACCAGACGTGGACGAATACTGGTCGCCAAAGGAACAGAAAGAGCCGTCGTATAGTGTGCGTTGAGCAGTGGTTCCTCCTGTTGCAGTTGATCGTCTGCCAACCAGGTTGCCTCGGAGCCCTGTGTACGCCATACCTCGGCGTACCGCTCCAGGTGGGCTCGCTCGTTCTCATCGGTAAAAACATGGAGACCACCAACCTGGCGGCACTCAACATCAATCCCACTTACACGTACAATCTCGGCAATGGTATCCAGAATGATTGACCATCCAGCGAGATAGAGATTCGCACCATCAGCAGGACCGGTCAGCACACCTGCCGGTGAAAGCAGGCCAGCTGCTGCACTCGACGCCTCGGCTGCAATCTCTTCACGCTCGACAACAATCACATCAACTCCGGCCTTCCTCAATTGATATGCGATGGAACAGCCAGAGACACCAGCGCCAATAATGACCACATCAGTTGTTAGATTTTTATGCAAAGCTACACCTCAACTTCATGGCAATATTTTTATACGTACCCATCTGCTTCCTTTTCCATAGGTGAAAATATGGTATAGGAACCTTTACGGTGTTATTCAATCTATATTGATAATTGCTCATCTCTTTTCTAAAGATAACATAGGATGTTTCCATTGTCTAATATTTGATACACTATCTGTACAAGATATTTCTGATGTGCTAATAAAATACTCTTTGTATACATTGAAATTATTATATATATCAGGTATGATGTATTGTATATTGAAGGGCCAATAAAGGAATATGAGAAGGATAGGATGAATGAGAGCAACAGTAACAAGTCGTACTATGTTATCTGATGCAGGTACCAATGATGGAGCCCAATTCAAATTCAATAGTAAGTGAATAGCCCTCCTCTTATAGTACTCTCGCCGAAATAACATGACCACCTTAAAAAGACCTCCGCGCAAAGTACGTATTGAATCACAGAAAAATTGGCAATGTGATTTATTGCATAAAGAATTCCCTCATGTTATACTATAATATCCGCGATCTAATATTCTACAAAATCCGTTATTAATCGAAAACTTTCGATGTGCCTGGGGCTGTACGCCGGTCGGTCATCGTGGGACCTCACTCAGGGTGAACACCCAGGTGGTGCTGCGATGAGATAGAGACAAGCGTCCGGCATGGCGGAACGGTCGGATGAACAGACGCGGGAGCCGCATGGCTGCGGCAGATTACAGACAAGGAGATGAGAATATGAGCTTGCACACATTCCTTTCTCGCTGGCATTGGCAGCCAGACATATGCAGGACGCAGCGCGTCTGTTCCAGCGGAGGGCGGTTGCGCCGTCGTTCGATCTTCGCCGTAGGTGCCCTCGTGGCCTTTGCGTGCGTGATGGTCACCAGCGGCGTCGCCACCGCACTGGCGGCTCCGTCAGCGTCGTCCACCAGCGGCATCACCCCCGTGCTGGCAGCTCCGTCAGCGTCGCCCGGCCAACCCAACTTCGGCCCGGGTGTCTACATCTTCAATCCCAGCATGCCGCAGAGTGAGATCCAGGCGACGGTCAACGCGGTGGCAAACCAACAGGTCTCCAACCAGTTCGGAACTCAGCGCTATGCGCTGCTGTTCGAGCCCGGCACATATGGATCCAGTACCGCCCCCCTCAACTTTCAGGTCGGCTACTACACCACCGTGGCGGGCCTCGGCCTCTCCCCGAATGACGTCGTCATCAACGGGTCCGTCTACGTACACAATCAGTGCTTTGGCGCCAACAACTGCACCGCGCTCGATAACTTCTGGCGATCGTTGTCGAATCTGACCATCAACGTGACCACCCCGAACTTCGGCTGCTATAACGGCGAGTTCTGGGCAGTGTCGCAGGCTGCGCCGATGCGTCGGGTCCACATCAACGGATCAGTCACCCTTATGGACTATTGCACCCCTCCGTCGTACGGGAGTGGCGGCTTCATCGCCGATTCAAAGTTCGACGGCGGCACCGTGGTCAACGGCTCGCAGCAGCAGTGGCTGGTCAGGAACAGCGAGCTTGATGGCTGGACCAACGGCGTCTGGAACCAGACATTCTCAGGCGTCATTGGTGCGCCCGCCCAGTGTTTCCCCGCTCAGGCGTCATGCGGTGGCCCGTACACCACGCTCGCGACCAGCCCGGTGACACGAGAGGCGCCATACCTGTACGTGGACTCCGATGGGCACTACAACGTCTTCGCGCCCTCGGTGCAGCGCAACACCGTGGGCACGACATGGGCCAGCGGCTCGACGCCCGGCTCGTCCATCTCAATCAATAGGTTTTTCATTGCCCAGCCGACGGACTCCGCAGAGACGATCAATGACGCATTAGGTTCCGGCAGGAACCTCATCCTGACCCCGGGCATCTATCATCTGGACCAGAGCATCAAGGTCACGCGTCCCGATACCGTGGTGCTCGGTCTTGGTTTCCCAACTCTGATCCCTGAAAACGGAATCGTGTCAATGACAGTCGCCAGTGCGAAGGGGATCTTAATCTCGGGGATGATCTTCGACGCGGGCACAACGAACTCTCCGGCGCTGCTGCAGGTCGGAAGCGGCCACGCGCGCAGTGACCAGGACGCCTCCGATCCGACGACTCTTCAGGATGTGTTCTTCCGTATCGGCGGCGCGGAGCCGGGCAGCGCGACGAGCAGTCTGGTCGTCAACAGCAACAACGTCATCCTCGATGACATCTGGGCATGGCGGGCCGACCACGGCAGCGGTGTGGGTTGGAACAGCAACACTGCCGACACCGGCGTCATTGTCAACGGTGACAACGTGACCGCGTACGGACTTGCCGTCGAGCACTACCAGAAGAACGAGGTGATCTGGAACGGGAATGGCGGCACGGACATCTTCTTCCAAAACGAGATGCCCTACGACCCGCCCAGTCAGGCGGCGTGGATGGAGGCTCCCGGTGTCGATGGTTGGGCGGCCTTTAAGGTTGCCAGCACTGTGACCAGCTTCAGCGGATACGGTATGGGCAGCTACAGCTTCTTCAACCAGGGCGTGAACATCTATGCCGCACACGCGTTTGAGATCCCCGCTACCCTCCCGGCGTCAAGTCTCCACGATCTATTCACGATCTTCCTCTCTACGACCGGGTCCGGTGGCATTCTGCACGTGGTCAACGACACAGGTGGGTCGTCGACCTCTGCCAACCCGGATGTTCCGGTTACCGTGGTGAGCAACCCGTAACGGCTTGACACCTCGCCCGATTGTCTGATCACAGGCCATCAAGCTCCGCCTCCGTGGGCGGGGCTTGATGAACCCTCACAGCAGCTGGTTCGTCCCAATGTCTTACGAAGATGGCGATAGTGAATAACCTCCTCCCTGTATAGAGAGCCGTTCTGCCAGGTTACGCGAGCTCTGGGCGGTATTGGGATGAGTTGTACCCAAAAATTGTTCGTTACAGAAGAGAATGATCCGCAATTATCTACGAGTTCTTGCTCTGTTCTCTCTTGCTCGGCTTAGGATGGCGGCCTGGTATGGTATCATATGTAGCAGTGAGTAGAGAGAGGATATGTGTATGAGTCAATCTACCGATGCTCCACAAGTGCCAAAGCGGCAGCGTACACGTAGGGTGGCGTTACGCGATGGGACGGAGACGAAAGAGAAACGTTTGCGTCTCACTCAGAAGGCGATTGTGAGTGCGGCGGCCGAGCTATTTGCTCGCAATGGCTTTGGTGCAACCAGTCTGGATGATATTGCAGCTGTTCTGAAGGTGACGAAGGCGGCTCTCTATTATCATGTCAAGAATAAAGAGGAGATCTTGCGTCTGATCTATCTTAGCGTGCTCAATGTCGCTGAAGAGCCGTTGCGACAGATTGTTGAGTCTGATCTTGACCCGGAAGAGAAGCTACGGCGTGCGGTTGAGCATCATATCATGGTCTCTGCTGATCGCTCGCCGGCCGTTACTGTCTTCTATCATGAGCAACCCCATCTCACCGGCCCCTTCTCAAAAGAGATTACGATCCGCCAGAAAGATTATGAGCACTACTTTGAGCGTATCATTGAGGAGGGGCAGGCTACTGCTGTCTTTCTCTCTGAAGTCGATCCGAAGATAGCTACCTTTGGTATTCTTGGTATGTGTCATTGGCTTTCGCAATGGTACCATCCCTCTGGTCACTACTCACCAGCACAGATCGCGACTATGTTTACTGCGATCCTTGAGCATGGTTTGCTGCGTTCCAAAGAATAATATCTCTTGCTCCTCAGTAAGACTGAAGGGAACTGCAACATGTTAGAGACGTTTGACATTGTCTTGCGGAAGAAGCTCCTGAGGAAACGTACAATGCGCTCCAGACATTTCTGATCTCGTAGCCCCCTTCCCTTTATAGTACCAGCACATTTCGTTTGCATGAGAGAATATTTCCATATTTTCTCTGTTATGATGCATGTCTATGTGGTATTGTGATGATACTGTGTTTTTAGAAGACCATCTGTATTTTGTGTGGTAATGTACTTATGAGCCTGGAAAGGATCATTTTCGCATGGGTAATGTCGTTGAACACATTCTTGCGGTACAGAATCAGGATTATGTAGTGTCGGAGTCTGAACGAGCCCTTCTGGCGGCCTATGATGATCTTCCCACATTGATGGAACATGCTGCTAGCCTGCGTGATAGTGTGTTTCATAATCGTATCTCTTATTCACGCAAAGTATTTATCCCCCTTACTCAGCTCTGCCGCGATGTCTGCCATTACTGTACATTTGCTCATCCACCGCTACCAGGTCAGCCTGCATACCTTAGACCGGATGAGGTGCTGGCTATTGCAAGAGCGGGTGCGGAGGCTGGCTGCAAGGAGGCGCTTTTTACGCTCGGTGATAAGCCCGAACGACGCTATAAAGTTGCTGTCCGTGAACTGGCGGAACTGGGATATAAGACGACGCTGGAGTACGTGGCGGCGATGGCAGAACAAGTGTGGCGAGAGACAGGCCTGTTGCCGCATATCAATCCAGGCATAATGAATGCGGATGAGTTGACTATGCTGCGTCGTGTCTCGGTCTCGCAGGGGATCATGTTGGAGACCGCCTCGGAGCGTCTGAGTCAGCGTGGTGGGCCGCACTATGGATCACCTGACAAACGACCTGCGGTCCGACTGGAGACGATCCGTCTGGCCGGTGAATTGCATGTCCCGTTTACCACTGGCTTGCTTATTGGTATCGGTGAGACACGACTTGAGCGTATTCAGGCGCTGCTGGCATTACGTGATTTACATCGTCAGTATGGTCATATTCAAGAGATTATTATTCAGAACTTCCGCGCCAAGCCTGCTACAAAGATGGCGCTTGCCCCCGAACCAGCACTTGATGAACTGCTCTGGACACTGGCGATGGCTCGTGTGCTGTTCGGCCCAACTATGAGTATTCAAGCTCCTCCCAATCTCAGTCCAGGTACCTATCATACATTGATTGACGCTGGCCTGAACGATTGGGGTGGTGTTTCGCCTGTTACGCCAGATCATGTAAATCCGGAGGCGCGCTGGCCTCATCTTGATGAACTTGCTCGCGAGACAGAGCGTGAAGGGAAGGTTCTGGTCGAGCGACTCTCTGTCTATCCTTCCTATATCTTTGATGCCGCTACATGGTTGGACCCACAAATGGTGACCCCGGTACTACATCTTTGTGATAGTGATGGCCTGGCACGCGTCGATAGCTGGTCGCCGGGGGAGAGCGTGGTTTTACCTGAGCGTGACCTGACACTGATCACTTCACGTCAACAGGCGACAGCACAGCATGTTTCACCAGATGTCGCACGTATTATCGCTTGTGCTCAAAGCGGCGAGACTCTGACCGAGCCGGAGATTGAGCGACTTTTCCAGGTACGGGGTGACGACTTTGCGGCCGTCTGTCAGGCTGCTGATACGTTGCGTCAGCAGGTCAATGGAGATACGGTCTCCTATGTTGTGAATCGCAATATCAACTACACCAATGTCTGCTACTTCCGCTGTCAGTTCTGTGCCTTTTCGAAGGGTAAGTTAAGTGAGAATCTGCGTGGTACTCCCTATAACCTTGCCTTACCTGAAGTTATCAGGCGAGCACAGGAAGCATGGGAGCGAGGCGGTACAGAGGTCTGTATGCAGGGAGGGATCCATCCAGAATATACCGGTGAGACCTATCTGAATATGTGTCGCGCCATCAAGGCAGTCTTGCCGGCGATCCATATCCATGCTTTCTCACCGTTGGAAGTCTGGCAGGGAGCGCATACACTGGGCCTGAGTGTGCATGATTTCTTGCAGGCATTGCATGAAGCTGGCCTGAGTACGTTACCAGGGACGGCTGCCGAGATCCTGGATGATGAAGTGCGTGCTACACTCTGTCCCGACAAGATTACTACAGAGCAATGGCTGACTGTCATGGAGGAAGCGCATCGCGTCGGGTTACGTACGACCGCCACTATTATGTATGGGCATATCGAACGACCAGTCCATTGGGCCCGGCATCTACTGCGCATCAAAGCTTTGCAGGCAAAGACAGGCGGCTTTACAGAGTTTGTACCGTTGCCCTTTGTCCATATGGAGGCACCCATCTTCTGGAAGGGGCGTGCTCGTAAGGGGCCAACATTCCGCGAAGCCATCCTGGTGCACGCAGTAGCGCGCCTCGTCCTCTTTCCTCATATTACGAATATTCAGGTATCGTGGGTCAAAATGGGCGAGGAGGGGGTTAAAGCCTGCTTGCAGGCTGGTGCAAACGATCTTGGCGGCACGTTAATGAACGAGAGTATCACACGCGCCGCTGGCGGTGAATTTGGACAGGAGCTTCCACCATCCCAGATGGAAGCGATTATTCGCTCGATTGATCGTATCCCTTTGCAGCGTACCACCCTCTATCGTACTGCCCCGGCCGAGCAATATGCAGCCTCGTTCCAGGCTGCTGAGTTGCAACCCATAGTCCTGACACCTAATAAGCGCTACGAACGGACTCATGCGGAGAAGGCGACGCTACACCATAGTGTATAGAAGTGTGCAGGAGTATGTAGAAGGGAGTATAGATGGGGAGTATAGGAGAGAGCTTGAGAAGGTCTGGCTTTCTCCTGCTGCTCCCCTGATTATTGGCATAAGATAAGACTTTAGTCGGAATAGCGGTGCCGTGGCAGAAACTGTGGAATATTGTTCGGTGTGCCACCTGAACTCTGACGTACGATCAAGCTAACTGGCAGGATAATCTTCCTTGCATCTGCAATGCGGCCAGCAACGAGGCTTAAGATAAGTGAAGCGCTTTGTCGCCCGATCTCTTCGACTGGTTGAATGATAGATGTGAAAGGGATAACACTTGCGTATACAGCCCCAACGGTCGTCTCGCCGCTACAAACGAGTGCCAGATCATCAGGAACTGTAATACCGGCCTTTTCTGCCGCTTGTAAGGTCTGAAAAGCGATCAGATCGTTCATTGCGATAACAGCATCCGGCCTCTCTGCCTGACTTAAATATGCACTGATCTGTTCGCGATCATGTACCGAGTTAACGTTATCGACAAAAGGTCTATTGGTCTCAATGGCAAGATCAGGGTACTGGAGCGTACGGAGCACCAGTCTATCATCGTACGGGATCTTATAGTCTTTTAAACATTGACAATATCCAATATAGCGGTAATAACTGCTTGTAAGATAGTAATGGGCAGTGACAAAGCCAATACGTTTACGCCCAAGTGCAATCAAATGTTGTGTTGCCCCATAGCCTGCTGCATAGTCATCAGAGATGATATAACTACAATCAATTTCAGGGACATAGCGATCAACTAACACAAAGGGAACATTACGGTTCTGTAGCATGCGTAAATAATCTATGCGTAGTTGACCAGCAGACGCCGAAACGAGATGTCCATTGACCTCTTCAACCTGATGCTCACCAGGGAAGATAATGATGCCTGCAATCCCCTGTTTCAAAAATTGCTCAACATGATAGCGCTCCATAGTGATATTGGACTCTGAATGCGCGAAGACCAGACCATAACCGGCTGCGCGTGTCATCGTCTCTACGCTTGTTAAGACAATGGCTGTGAAGGATGATTTAAGCGAAGGAAGAAGAATACCAATGAACAACATGTTCGTAGCCTGATAGGCCAACAACGACGGCTCGGCATTCTGTGTGGGTGCTGCTGCTCCTTGCGTTGGTGTGTTTGTCATCATCGATATTGCAGGTTTTACTGCTGTCAGTGCCGGTTGCTCTTGTTGCGAAGCGAGAAGTTGCCTGGCAGTAGTGGTGAGTAGGGTATCATTCAACACCCCTGTATCAGCAGTGGTAATAGCATCAGCTACAAAGGTACCCTGTGGTCGTTGGCGATAGAGAACATGAGCACGTACTAGCGACTCCAGCGCTTTCGTGATTGTTCCATGGCTGACTCCATATTGCTGTGCTAATTCGACTTCAGAGGGGATTTTTGTATGCGCAGCTAGATTGCGCTGCATAATGTCATCATGGATGCATTGAGCAACCTGACGGTGGAGTGGTACCGTTGATGAACGATTTCTGTCTAATTTCAAGAATAGTCCCCTTGTAATAGCCAAAAAACCTCTTTGTTTTGTCGAAAAAAAGTATACACTAGGGTATAGTGCATGTCAATGTATTGACTTTTATCCATACTCTAGTGTATAGTTACTTTCAGTACCTACAGTGTCTGCTTCTATGAAGTTTACACTAAATATTGTAGCTTTAGATGTCTCACCGTTTAAGCTCTTACTCATCGTAGAGTAAGATTATTCCTGCCCCGTAGTAGTAGTTGCAATCTCATGCCTGCCGGGCGACTGATGTATATTGGTTGATCGTTGTTGTTGGATGCAATGGAGCCTCAGCTATGTGGAAACAACGGTGTCACGGAATCTATCTATCTTTTCTTGTGATTGCACTTGCAGGCTTGTCTGCATGCTCCATGCCTGCCTCTGCTGTTGCACCGCCTCCTCTTGTTTCCATGCAAACATCTTCATCCACACCGCTATCATCTATAGGTAGCCGACAAGCTTCGAGCGATAACGCACAGAGTATTGCAACGATTGTTACCACCGGAAGCGATCATGCCACCAGTAACCAGCAGACTGCACCTGACCATTCTTACGTTTTTCGCGATGCAGACCAACTCTCTGAACTTCGCCACGGACACAAGGAATTTACCATCGACCTGACAGATGGACGCAACTCGTTGATTATTGCCTTCTATGGTTATAGTGGTCCGGGTGCGTACACTCTGGAGAACCGAGTGAATGGTGGAGATGTTCGCCTGACAGAGAACGGTCAATACTGGGATCTCTCTTTACTACCTACCGCAACGTGCGACCTGCATATCCTCTCTGATGATCCTGCCTCAGAGATCGGCATTGATAGGATGCAAGGCACGATTGCATGTCGTCAGTTGCCCGCTGGACCTCTGAATAAGCCCTCGTTTCCCATTACCATTAGTTCCAGTGCGTTTACTTTATCCATTATTGTAGCGAGTTGATTGTAATAGGGACATTTGATCGTCCTGTTCGCTTGTAGTCTTTTTGAGAATGGAGAGGAATTCTTCCGTACTACCTATGCGCTAAAAACCTTGGCCATGACAGGACACTGTTGTTCTGGCTATGTGGCTATGTTTGAACCAAAGGAGTTTTTCATGCACGAGACAGGGAAGCGTTCTTTATTGTATCTATTTTGCCTGCTGGCAATCGTGTTTTCATCTGTGTTAGCCGCTTGTGGCTCTACTAATAGCGGTAACGGCAAAGGACCCATTACGATCACTGTCGCCTACCAACAATTTGGCCCTCCTCCCTATCCTGAAGAGACATGGTGGAAGAGCGTTCAGGTGCAGCTCGCAAAAAGTGATCCCAATATCACTCTGAAGCTCTTGCCGGTTGTCGCTGACGAAGGAAGCTATTATACCAAGCTTGATTTGATGATGCGTTCTGCAAGCACCACTCCAGATATTGTGCGTGAGGATAGTTTCCTCGTCAGTTCGGATGTTGCCGCTGGATATTTAGCGCCATTAGACAAATATCTGAATAGCTGGCCAGAGTACAAGCAACAGTGGTTCCCCAGTATGCAGAAGATTACGACCTTCAATGGGAGTAACTATGGTGTAATGGATGGCACCGATGTACGTGGGATCTGGTATAACAAAGACATCTTCCGGAAGGCAGGCTTACCAACAACGTGGCAGCCGAACAACTGGAACGACATTCTGAGCGCAGCGCGTACCATTAAAGCCAGAGTTCCCGGCGTCATCCCGATGAATCTGTACTCTGGTGTGCCAATGGATGAGGCATCATCGATGCAAGGCTTCGAGATGTTGCTCTACGGTACGAAAGACACACTGTATAATTACAATACCAAAAAGTGGGTTACCTCCAGTCCTGGTATGGCGGATGCGTTGAATTTCGTCAAACAGGTCTATAATCCTTCTGATCTGCTGGGACCAACCAATGATATCGCGTTAAGCACAGCCGCAGGGAACACCATTCCACAGCAACTCCTGCCAAAAGACAAGCTTGGCATCGACATTGACGGATCATGGATAAGTTTTAACTGGCTTTCAACTGGTACGGCCCCCTGGCCACAGTGGCAGAGCACCATGGGTCTTGCAAAGATGCCAACCGAGTATGGTGATGGAGCCAAGTATGTAACGATGTCTGGCGGTTGGGCTTATTCGATCACGGCACGCTCGCAACATCAGGATCAAGCATTTGAAGTTCTCAAGGCTGCCTTTAGCAAAGATAATCTGGGCACCTATGACGTACAGGCTGCTCAGATCGCCACACGCCAGGATACCGCACAGCTTCCAGCGTACGCGAATCAGCCAAACTCGACATTCTTTACGAATCTGGTTTCATTCACTCAATTCCGCCCTGGCTTTGTAGCCTATCCAAAAATCTCTGTACAGATCGACACGGCAATGCAACATGTGATGTCGGGCCAATCACCGTCTGACGCTATGAATGCATTCTCTCAGTCTGTCTCTGGCATCGTTGGTGCGGGTAATGCTGAACAACATTGACGATGCCTTCTTATGACTGACTCATGGTAGCTGTCGTTGGAGCATGGCGATGAGATTGATCGTCATGCTCCATCTATTACAGAATTTGAGGTATGACCATTATGCAGGTAGATATGCGAGCTAAAACCGAAACCGTGGATCGTATGCCCCGAAAGACGGCAAAGGCGCGACGGAAGCAGCTCAGTACGAGCTTGATTTTTATGGCTCCCGCTTTTCTTATCATCCTGGTGTTTATGCTGGGACCCGCTCTCTGGTCTGTGTATATCTCCTTCACGAATATGGCATTGACTGGCATCGGAGCGAATGCGATAAGCTGGGTCGGTTTTCAGAATTTTGCTCATATCTTTAGTGATGGTGAGTTCTTGAACTCATTACGTGTCTCGCTTACCTACCTTGTCTTCTCTGCGCTGATCGGACAGGCTGTACTGGGTCTGATCCTGGCTTTATTGATGCAGCATCGAAACATTGTTTTCAAAAGTGTCCTGGGTGCAATTATTGTCGCTGCCTGGGTGATCCCTGATGTGGTGGCTGGTTTTGTTTGGAGTGCCTTTCTCGCTGGCGGACCACAGAGCGTGCTGGCTCCTGGATTGTTGAATACGATTATGTCTACCTTCGGTCTTCCTCAACATGCCTGGTTGCAGGATTTTCCGATGGTGATGATTGTCATTGCGAATATCTGGCGTGGGACCGCTTTCTCTATGCTGATCTATCAATCCGCGCTTGAGGGTGTGCAGGCTGAGTTATTGGAGGCCGCTAATATTGACGGTGCTGGTCTGTGGCAGCGACTGCGCTATGTTATATTGCCTTTGATTAAAGGGGCAATCGCCAATGATCTCCTCTTAATTACCCTGGCAACTCTCTCTGACTTTACGCTTGTCTATGTCTTGACTGGTGGCAGCAATCTGAATACAGAGTTGATGACGATCTATCAGTATCGCCAGGCTTTCCAGTTCTATCAGATCGGATATGGCAGTGCGATCGCCTTGTTGATTATAGCGGTCGGAGCTGTTCTCGCACTTGTGTATACCCGTCTATTGCGTATTGACATATAAGAGTAGAGACGTAACGCTGAGCGTGAACGCGGAAAGAGAGACAGATATGATTCGCCGTGTATTTGTTACTACCCCCATTTATATCCTGCTGGTAGTGGTCGGACTCTTCTTCCTGATCCCCCTCTTGTGGCCGGTCTTAGCTAGTATTAATCCTACTGCGTCGCTGGCTGTAGGGTGGCCTGCTCATCCTGGATTGGACAATTTCATCGCCATTATTCAAGGTGGCCTGATCGGGCAACCGTTTGCTAATAGTGCGATCATGGCGGTCTCTACGATGCTGATTGTGATGATCTTAGCAAGCCTGGCTGCATATCCGTTATCGCGTTATCAATTTCGCTATAAGGGTGCGTTGATGTATAGTATCCTTTTTGCCAGTGCATTACCTCTACTCGCGATGGTTACACCCTTGTATGCCATGTATGTATCACTCAACCTGGTGGATACATTGATCGGGTGTATCTTCTTC
The DNA here is from genome assembly GCA_015099395.1 of Ktedonobacteria bacterium brp13. Classification (GTDB taxonomy): domain Bacteria; phylum Chloroflexota; class Ktedonobacteria; order Ktedonobacterales; family Ktedonobacteraceae; genus Dictyobacter. The sequence goes on from AP024096.1 coordinate 1,405,505, forward strand.
TTCGTTGCCAGTTCACTGCCATTTAGTATCTGGCTCATGAAAAACTTTCTGGATTCGGTGCCTATCGAGTTGGAAGAGGCTGCCTGGATCGATGGAGCCTCAACGTTTAGCGCGCTGTGGCGGATCGTTTTGCCGGTCTGTGCTTCGGGCATCTCGGTCGTTGCCGTCTGGAGCTTCCTTGGTGCCTGGACAAACTTCTTTGTCCCTTTGATCTTACTACAATCCCCAGATCTCTTACCTGCTTCAGTTCATATTTATACGTTTTTTGGTAGCTATGGTCAGGTAAACTATGGGCAACTGGCGGCCTATGCCATGCTGTATGCGCTGCCTGCTGTCGCTCTCTACACGCTAGTTTCGCGCTTTTTTGTAAAAGGGGTGAGTGGAGGACTGAAAGGCTGACAAGGGTCAATTCGTGATAGAATAAAGGATCGCTCTTTTGAGGAATAAACCTGGGCGATGTATTTTGGTATGAGGAGTTTTTTACACATATGGCAATGAAGTTTGGCGTCATGGCACCACAGGGATGGCGCATGGATCTGGTGGATATAAAGGATCCCGTTGAAGCATATGAAGCGATGACTCGTGTCGTACAAGAGGCCGAGCAGGTTGGTTTTAACTCCGCCTGGCTGTTTGATCATTTCCATACGGTCCCCCAGCCTACACAAGAGGTTACCTTTGAATGCTGGACGAGTACCGCTGCTCTGGCACGTGATACAAAGCGTATCCGCATTGGTCAGATGGTTACCTGTAATAGCTATCGCAATCCAGCGTTATTAGCAAAGATTGCCTCTACCGTAGATGTTTTAAGCCATGGTCGCCTCGACTTTGGCATCGGTTCGGGCTGGTATGAGCACGAATATAATGCCTATGGATATGAATATTACGATGCTCCTACGCGTTTGCGTCTCCTGCGCGAGGCTCTGCAAATAATCAGGGCGATGTGGACAGAGGAAGAGGCCTATTTTGAAGGAAAGTACTACCAGGTGCGTGGTGCAATCAACCAGCCAAAGGGTGTACAGACGCCGCATATCCCTCTCTTAATTGGTGGCGGTGGCGAAAAAGTGACGCTCAAGCTGCTTGCACAGTATGGTGATGCCTGCAATATTGGTGGTGATCTTGAGACGATCAAGCACAAATTTGCGGTAATCAAGCAGCATTGTGATGACCTTGGTCGTGACTACGAGAGCATTCGTCGTACTTCTTCAACGGGCTGTTTCATCGGACGTACCGAAGAAGAGGCGCTGGCCAAGCTGAATGATGAGCAGCGTGCTCAGTTAGATACGTTCCGCAAGACTGCTCTGGTTGGTACTCCTGAAACAATTCGTGAGCGTCTGGCCGAGTATGAGGCAGCTGGCGTACAAGAGTTGATTCTGTGGTTCCCAGATTCCACAAAGCTGGATGCACTGCATATCTTTGCTGATGCATTCATTGCCCAACAGGCATAGCCAATAAAAGGCGACTTATAAACGAATGTGTTAGGAAGAGAGCAATGCGCTCGCATTTCATCGTCCCTGATGATCCGCGAGCGCATTGCTCATTTGGTATGAGTTTGTGGTATGTATCGGCATGGTAGAATAGGCTGAGTTTCTGATGAAAAGGAGTGCCTGCCCATGCTTGATTTTCCAGGAGGTGATATACAGATCACAGATGAGGCTGCTATCATCACCTGCCAGAAGCCTCTCTCAACAGTCTCTTCCGCACTGGTTGGGGGTGGTTTTTTCTGTACACAAACAATCATAAATTATCATGTCCCGCGTCACTATAACAATACTGAGCCTGCGGGTGAGCTTCGTGACTATGCACAGGCGCAGGCTATTGGTGAGCCATTTGTCGGATTGATGACCGCGGTCCCAATGCGGTTTACAAAAACGCTGACGTTGCGCCGGAACACATTGACCGTCACCAGTATTATCACTGCCGGATTGCATATCGCTGAAGCGTCAGGCTTGACTGTGCCTACCTTTATTACTCCCGGCACGATCAACATCATTGTTCTGGTGGATGCAAACCTGGTTGCATCGGCGATGGTCAATGCCATTATGACCGTCACTGAAGCGAAGACGGCTGTACTCGTGGAGCATGGTGTGCGAACGGAGGAAGGGTATCTGGCGACAGGAACAATGACCGATGCTGTTGTCGTTGGTTGTACCGGGAGCGGTGATCCTTTACCCTATGCTGGACCGGCGACCGAGGTCGGTGCCTGTATAGGTGCCTGTGTGAGGCAATGTATGCAGAAAGCTCTGCTCTATTGGCGGAATGGAGATACGTGTGACGCGAGAGACTAGCAAGCAACAACAGAAGCGTAATAATGGAATGCCTGTAGCCGAAATATTGACAGTGTTGGTTGCTTTCGGCGTAGATGCCATTGGAGAGCCACCTGTTGCGCTCCATCCCGTTGTCTGGTATGGCAAGTTGATTCGTTGGCTGGAGCGGCGAGCACCGGGGCAGCCTTTCCCGCAATTACTTTATGGCATGTTGATGGTAGGGAGTGCTGCACCGTTTGCTATTTTGCCAGCGCGCGCTCTTCAACGTATCGCTCGCTGTTTCAATCGTAGCTGCTATATATCAGACCATGCATCAGGATACACAAATGCAGGGATTGTCCTCTCGGCGCTGATCGAAGGGCTGAGCCTCAAACCGTTTTTTGCATTAAAGATGCTTGTCAGTGCGGGAAAGTCGGTGCGTTGTGCGCTAGAGCAGCAGGATTTACCAGCAGCGCGTGAGGCGCTTCAGCAGTTGGTGAGTCGAGATCGTTCACAACTTTCTACCGAGCTGGTGGCTGCTGCAGCTATAGAATCCCTGGCAGAGAATGTGAGTGATTCAGTAACGGCCCCGCTTTTTTATTATGCACTCTTTGGTTTACCGGGGGCTGCATTTTATCGTCTGTGCAATACCTTTGATTCAATGATAGGGTATCATGGGCGCTATGAATATCTGGGTAAGTTCGCTGCCCGCTTCGATGATGTGCTGAACTATCTGCCATCCAGGCTCTCTGCACTGTTGATCATCGCTCTGGCTCCACTTTATCGAGGCAACCGGCGTGCTGCCTGGCAGATCTGGCGACGGGATGCTAGCAAGACAGAAAGTCCAAATGCTGGACATCCTATGGCCGCAGCCGCCGGTGCACTAGAGATACAGTTGGAGAAGGTAGATCACTACATCCTGGGCGATGCGCATCGGGCTCCTGCGGCTCAAGATATTCGACAGGCTGAGCGTATGGTGTGGTGTGTAGGAGGAAGTGCTCTTTTGCTGACCGTTTTAGTGAAGCTGTTCTGGAGATCGTTACGATGGAATCGATAGGAAATGATGTCGTTCATGGGGCTTTTGACTATGAGGAGCTTGAGCGGCTTGGAATGAGGCCAGATACGATTGTGGATTTCAGCGTGAATAGCAATCCATATGGACCCTCTCCTCTGGTGCGCCAGGCTCTTGCTCAGGTACCTATTGAATGCTATCCCGATCGTATATCTCTGGAGCTACGACGTGCTATTCTAGCGCGTGATTTACGTAGTACACAGTTCTCGCTCGACTCAATTATCTGTGGAAATGGGACGGCAGAACTGATCAACGTTATTGCGCGTGTATTGGTGCGTTCAGGCGATAAGGTCGCACTACTTGAACCAACCTTTGGTGAATACCGTGCCGCCTCACTGCTGGCCGGAGCTACGGTTGTGGCATATCGTGCACCCGCGGAAGAGCAGTTTGCTCTTGATATAGCCGTTGTCTGTGCCTGGTTGGAGCATGAGCGACCAACGTTGTTCTGGCTCTGCAATCCCAATAATCCTACCGGGCAGTGGCTCGATCGGCAAGCGCTGCTGTCACTGTATGCCGCTTGTCGACGGAATGGTACCGCACTGGTTATTGATGAGGCCTACTGGCATTTTCTGGTGCTACAGGAATCATTCTCCGCTATCGAGTTAGTAGGAGCAATGGAGGGTTCACCCGTTATTGTGCTTCGTTCACTTACGAAGGATTATGCCCTGGCGGGTCTACGTCTGGGATATGCCGCTGCTACTCCTGAAATAATTGCGCGCATACGTACGTTTCTGCCAGCCTGGAACGTGAGCGCTTTTGCACAGGCTGCTGGCGTCGCTGCACTCTCTGACCATCGGTATCTCAATGTGACTTTATCTAACCTTGCTCTGGAGAGGCAAGCATTCTTCCAGGCGCTCGTAGCGAGAGGTTTGCGTTGTATCCCATCACGTACACATTTCTGCTTGATCGCTGTAGACGATGCAAGCAGGGTACGTCGGGCTTTATTACAAAAACATTTCCTGGTGCGTGATTGTACATCCTTTGGATTACCGCACTACATTCGTGTCTCTACTCAGCTACGTTCCCGCTGGGAACCATTTGTCGAGGCCCTGCGGGAAATTATAGCATAGTGAGGAGGCGTGCACGGAATTTATGCTCAAGAAATCGCACGAGCAATGAGAAATGCAGCGGCTGCGGCAAGACCACCGATGAGTGCTGTCTGCAATCCACTGCGCAGTGGTTTTGTGCCAGTAAACCGCCCTTTGACATAACCAAATATAAGCAGAGCAAACAGTGTGGCGACGACCGATGTGAGTAGTGCTGTTCTGGCAACAGGGAGCAATATATATGGACTCAATGGGATCAAGCCACCGATAATATAGGATAACGCAATCGTCAAAGCACTGGTCAAAGCACGCCTGGGATCTGGTTTTTCCAGCCCCAGTTCAAAACGCATCATAAAATCAACCCAGGCGTCAGGGCGCTTACTCAACGCCTCGATAAGGGGGGCGCTTTGGTCAGCTGTCAGTCCATAAGATACAAAAATGTCGCGCACCTCCTCTCTTTCTGCCTCTGCCTTTTCTATTATCTCTGCCTGCTCACGCTTGCGCTCACTCACATAATGTTCTACATCACTTCTAGCCGCCAGATAGCCACCCAGACCCATAGCAATGGAGCCAGCAGCAATCTCAGCCAGACCAGCGGTCACAACAATTGTGGTTGAGCTAACAGCTCCTGAAAGGCCAGCAGCCAGAGCAAAAGGAACAGTCAATCCATCCGACATGCCAATAACAATATCGCGAACAGTCTCTCCTGCAGTAAAGTGTCGTTCGATATGTGGTGTTTGAGGCATAGGTACATCTCCTCATTTCTATTGAGGACAGGCGCGATGGCCTCTGATACTGCCCTCAGTGATCACTGAGAGTGTACCACATTCCATATTCCAGAGGCGAGATGTCAGGCATATCCTGTCTTTGTCGTTAACATGGCCGGTGCCATATTTTCTTCCTACATTCGTACGCGAGCAAGACTTCTACATTTTGCTCGCGTACGAATGTGCCGCCAGGATATGTAGGAAAGGTAAGATACCAGGTAATCTTCAGGCATTTGGGGTGAGGACGATGACTGGAATGGTGCGTGTTGTACGTTTCTGATAGCCAACAAATTGTTTGTAGTTATCGGCGATAATTGACCAGAGACGCTCGCGCTCTGTTCCTTCTGCTTCCTGTGCTGTGACGGGGATGACATTTGCTCCGACCTGGATGGTGGCTTGTGGATTGCTTTTGAGATTTAACCACCATGTTGGATGCTTCTCCGCTCCTCCAGCAGAGGCAATGATGATATGATGTCCTTCATCACGGAAGAAGAAGAGTGGTGTGTCACGCTTGACACCACTTTTGCGACCAGTTGTAGTAAGGATAAGTAGATGCTCGCCTCCACCAACTTTGCCGTTTGTTAGACGATAGAGGGAGACCTGTCCCTTCATAAAAGCGCGTTGCAGGCTTTTGCCTACTCCACCTGATGGTTTTTTCTTTACGGCTGGATCCTGAGCTGGCATATATGTACTCCTTGATAGGATGATGCCTTTGAGAACGCCTTATATTCAAAAAATGATCTTCCTGAGTATATCACATACGCTGCTCCACACATCATACGTGGGCGAAGTTTGGAAACGTGTTGTGTCGGGCGTTGAAATCCTTCATGCGAAGTGGTTGGTTGACAGCAAATAGCAGACTCAGGAGACTTCCCTGGCTTTACAATCTTTCACACATGTAAGATAGTATTACTATCGTTCTGTCTGCTTGTTTGGCCGTGATATAGATAATAAATCTTGAAAGTGAGTTATGCTAATGATTAAGACGAATGAATATGGGTATCGCAAACTCGGGGCTTCAGGCATTGAGGTTTCTCCGCTAGGTATTGGTACCAATCGGTGGGGGAGCGGTCAAGGGAGCAATCGTGAAACTATATACAAAACTTTTGATGCCTACCTGGAGGCTGGTCTGAACTTTTTTGATACTGCGGAGGTTTATACCGGGACGTATTCAGAACGTGTGCTGGGTGAATGTCTGAGGCGCAACCGCCAGAATGTGGTAATTGCAACCAAGTTTGCGCCGCTCCCCAATCGTCTTTCGTCGCATACATTGATGGATGCGTTAGATGCCAGTTTACAACGTCTGGGTCTGGAGACAATCGATCTCTATATGGTACATTGGCCTTTTACCTTGCTCAATATCGAGGCCTTGATGGATGAAATGGCGCTGGCTGTCCACCGTGGCAAAGTGCGTGCTGTTGGCGTCAGTAATTTCAATGTTGAGCAGATGCGCCGTGCTCATGCTCGCCTGAGCCATTATGAGATTCCACTCGCTGTCAACGAGGTGCACTACAGCCTTGTTCACCGTCAGCCAGAGGATAATGGTGTACTGGAGGCCTGCCAGGAACTTGATGTAGCATTAATTGCCTATCGTCCACTAGAGAGTGGATCGATTGCTCATGCTGTTGACCTGGAAGTGCGGAACGCTACTGTCGCGCCAATTTTACTGCGTCAAGGACGTCGTCTCATCTCATCTTTGCAATATCCAAAAAATCAGGAGCATCTGGTGACACTGCGCAGCACAGTAGATGAGGTTGCTCGTGCACATGGCAAGACACACAGCCAGGTTGCATTGAATTGGCTTCTACAGCGTGATGAGCGTATTATCCCTATCCCTGGTGCCACAAGTCCTGAGCACGTGACAGAGAATGCTGAGACATTGACCTGGAAGCTTACTCCCGATGAGTTCGCTGTTATCAATGCTGCTTCTACTCCCTGGAAATAAGCAGCTATGCGGCACCTATCAACACATGTATGTTGATGGGTGCCTGAAAATCTCTTATGGAAGAACATGCTATTTGAAGGTATCACAAGTCGGAGCTGACTCTCTCATCGAGAAACATTGCAAATGGGCTATGTAGTTGCTGGAAGCGTCGGCAATTGATATAGTAGAGGTAAGGAATTATTGTAAGGCTATTGCTCAGGAACAAGCTTGTTGCGGCGCGAAAAGGAGAAAAGACAGATGAGTCAACTTACTATTCCTGTGAGACTTTTCCTTGCCTTCTTATTTGCATTATGTATTATTGTCGGCGTTGCCTACCTTGAGATCATGCTCAAATTTAGTACATATATTGCCCTCATTATCTGCCTGATTGCTGCCTGTCTGCTTCCTCTGATCGTCAGTGGCAATGATTGAGTGCTTTTGGTGGTGCATCCGGCAGCCCGGCATCTCCTGACTGTGGCCATTGAGACTTGCGATCATAAATAAAGACAATACCAGCATGGACGCGCTCTGGCGTAATATTCAGAGGCACCAGGAATGAAGAGAGACTACCTTCAACTCGCCAGTCCCCGTAACATATGTTCAGTTCCAATAAACTGATGTTTTAGCGCAATCGCCTCTTCGCGTGATAAATTGAGTGCGTGAAGACTTTCTGGCGTCAGAAGACTAACAAGGGTGTCGAACTGTGAATCTTGTTCTGGATTCACCCTATAATACAGATGAGCGTTACAGCGTATTGTGTCCGCGTGAAATTGCTGCTCAAGAAGCGGATGTACATAGATTCTTATAGCCAAAACACCCCTTTTAAATGTATAGTTGAGGTGCATAGTATGTGTTACTATTAATTCAAGTATTGTATTTTTGAGATCACAATAGCTGAAGGAAAGGTGTCTCGATGAGGAAACTCATGCCCACTATTTTGATTATTTTAGGCTTCCTGGTGTTACTAGCTCTTTTAGGAATGTATCCTCAGTCTGAAGCTGAAGCAAGAATCATTAGTTTCTTCTCACTATTACTTTTTTTGGGACTTACGGGCAGTGTTCTTGTCCTTATTATTGCCAGGTTGAAATATAGAAATAGTAGATAATGGCCTTTACTATGTTGGGGTAGAGCTACGTAAGCTATCACCAGGGGTAGTGTCGCAGGTATAAACGATATGAAAGGCATGGGAGAAGATATAAAAGAATAGTGGATGCTATTGAATAGGGAAGCGCTCCATTGCCTGATTATAGGAAGGTTGGGCATCAGGATATATGGTAGCTGAATATCAAGGGCCGCTTACTGCTTTCCTCTGCTTCAGATTTATAGCATAGCATATCTGGTCAGCCAATCATATATTTGAAATCCCTTGACAAAATAATAGCAATCTGTTATACATATGAATGTGGGATATATTTCTGTCGCGCAGATTGAACAATGAACGTCCTTACCGAAAGGATTCACTGATGGACAAAGTACGGCGCTTTCTGTGGGAAAAATTTGGCGTGACTCTGGATCGTGAAACGCGTATTGTTGGTAGTATTGTTGTACTGAGTATACTTGCGGCAGTCGTTTTTGGCATTTTCTTTGCGATTACCCACGCTACACTTTTCTTACTCCTGGTGGTTTTGAGCGCATCCGCGGCGGGAATAGTTGCGATTGGCAGCTGCTATAGCTCGCTCTCCTGGAGTCTAGGCAGTAAAGAGGAGCGCAAGGAAATCGAGGAAGAGATTGCTCTTAAACAATGGAGAAGAAGGGCGCGCGATACGCACTATGAGCCATAAGCGCTGTAGGCGCTGACAGTTCCCATTGATTTCTACAGCTAGCAGGCTCGCCTACGCTGGTTTAGACCTCTTAGTGTCTTGGAAAGGCCAGCACGGCCCTTGAGTATTAACGGATACCGTTGCTAAATTGTTTTTCTGTGCTCAGTATGAGCTTATGTTCCTCGTTGATTTCAACTCGGTAGATGATTTTAGCAACAGCATCCGTTAATACTCATCAGAACATCAGAACTTATATTATTCCCCACTCTTGTTGTCGTTTTTCTCTGCTACTCTGCCCATGCCAGGAACGTACGAAAAACGCTGTCCACGATTATACTGTATACTAAACAAAAGTGATTACGTGTCAACTTGCGTAAACCAGAATGTTTACTTGCTGCGTTTTAAGCGTTTTATTAAAGATAGTAGCAGAAATTGTATGCCTACACCACCATTACACCCTTTTTCCGCGGCAGTCTACCTGAAGCAGGTGACCTGCCAGATTGAAAAACGCGTTATTCTCGATCAGATTAGCCTCACGATGAAGCAAGGGTCGATTACGGGGATACTGGGCCCTAATGGAGCAGGCAAAACGACGCTGCTCAGTTTGATTACCGGTTTACGACGGCCCACCTCCGGTACTGTCATGGTTTTTCAAGAGGATCTCGCCAGGCATATTGGTAAGCTTCGGCGCGGGATGGGTGTTGTCTTTCAAGAGACTGCCCTCTATGATGAGCTTACAACGTTTGAAAACCTACGTTTTGCAGCCTCTCTCTATCAGGTTCCCAATCCTCAGCAGCGTATCAAAGAGGTGCTGGCGTTACTTTCCCTTTCAGATCGTGCCCAGGATCGGGTACAGACATTGTCAGGTGGCCTGCAAAGGCGCGTCGCCATTGCTCGTGCTCTCTTGCATTCGCCTGACCTCTTGCTCATCGATGAGCCGACACTGGGTGTAGACGTTGAAGCACGGCATGCCATCTGGTCGCACCTGCGCTATCTGAAAACGACTGGTACCAGTATTATCGTATCGACAAATTATCTCGATGAGGCACTGGCCCTCTGTGATATGGTCGCGGTGCTGCGCTCTGGTACGTTGTTGACCTATGAAACCCCTCAGCAACTGATAGCCAGGGCGGGAAGTTGCCTGGATATCGAATGTGATGCCGCTACACGGGAGATGGTCATGACTGCGTTCTCTGGTATGGACGGCATTCGTCATATTCAACCGACTGCGGCGGGCGCTTCTCTCTTTCTTTCAGGGAGTATCGGTCCCGACGAGGTGATGAGTGAGGTGTTTGCGCTGGCTCCTGTCAATGGCTTTCGGATTCGTGGCGCTGATCTCGCCGAGGTTTTTAAAGCTCTGGAAGAGGGATAACCATGAATGCAGCACTGTTCGTGCTTATGGAAAGCTTTCGGGCCGAAATACTGCATTTGACGAGAGCGCGCCTGTTTGTTGCGCTCATCGTTATTCAGGCAATCACCTTCCTCTTTCTGATTACCTTATTTGGATTGACGGGCAGCAATGCGCCGACGGCGGTTATTACGCAAGATAAGGGTCCCTATACCCAGGCATTTGTCAGGCAACTGGCCACGACGCATCACTCCTTTGATCTGCGTGTAATGGATAAAGCCTCAGCATTGGCGGCCTTGCATAGAGGGAGTCTGGTCGCTATTATTACGCTCCCCACCAACTTTTCGCATGCGATAGCCAATGGACAACCAATTGCATTACATGTCGATGTTGACAACGTCAATGCTGATATGACCGATGATATCCAGCGAGCGCTTCCTTCGGCTATTGTTGATTTTGGTCGGCAGCACAATCTGCCTGGTATCCGTCTTCACGAGACAGAGATCGATCTTATTGGTCATGATACCAGTTTTATCGCTTACCTGGTTGTCAGTGGCTTGATGTTGGATGCCTTTATTATTGCGAGCATTCTCAGCGCGATGGTTGTAGCACGCGAGTTTGAAGTCAAAACCATCAAAGCATTGGCGGTAGCGCCTGTTCATCCATTGCTGCCTATCCTGGGTCGTATGCTTGCTACCGATCTGGTCGCCTGCGTCGCCATGCTGATTCCGGTTGCCATCGTGATCTTTGGTTACCATGTTATTCCAATCCATCCGCTCGCAGTAGCTGGTATTTTACTGTTGAGTATTGCCGTCTTTGGCTGTGTTGGTGTTGCTATTGGAGCGCTGCTGCGGCGAACACTGCCTGTTGTCTCTCTGACCTTAGGGCTAGGTTTCGCGTTTTATCTGTGTAGCGGTTCTTTGGAGCCACAGCGCTTCGATGGTCCTCTTATCTGGAGTATTGCGCATATCTCGCCTGTCTACTATGCAGTGGGTATTCTGGAGCAGGCATACCATGGTTTACAGGTAACGCCAGAGCCGCAATGGCTCAACTTCGTCATATTGCTTGCCTGGGCGGGCGTAATGGTGTTGTGTGCAGCGATCCTCTTACGCACTGCTCTCATTGAGAGAACAGGTACAGTGCGCGCCGGACGTAGGAAGCTACGTATTGCTGAGATAAGACGGTGGCGGAGACCATCGCGTCTGGTTGTACGTAGCGCCCTGGGCCTGCTTATCCTCCTTATTTTGTTGGGTGCTGGTAGCGAACTCTGGTTGAATACGCAGCAGCAGCGTGCTGAAAGTTTGAAGCAGCACCAACTGGCTCTCAATGCTAGTGAAGATCGTCACGGAACGGCTCTATTGAACGACTATGTGCAGCGGATCTCAACTATCGTCGCTCAGAATCCTCATCTGTATACACAGAAAAGCGATCCCGCTAGAGTTACTGTGGCTACGCTCACGCAGAATATGTGGCCTCAGCTGAAGCTAGCGTACAAAGTCTTGCTCCTACGTTATCTTTACAAAGAAAAGTTTATCGACGATGACTATCAGGTTGTCAGTTTACAGGGGATTGATTTTCACGGTTGCAACATGGTTGGTATTAATCTGAGCGATACGGATCTGAGTGGGGCTAATTTCAGTAACGCGGATATGCACAATAGCAAGTTAGTTTCTTCAACGCTGATCGGTGTCAATTTCAGTAACACCAGCCTGGTGAACTCCGACTTAAAGGTCACGGACATGCACAATATTACTATCCTCAATGCAAACCTGGCCGGTGCGGATCTGGCAGGCGTCATTGGTATCGATACCCAGCAATTACTGCATGCCTATTCGCTGGCCGGTACACGCTTGCCCGATGGATCAGTACAACCAGGCAATCAACCAGATAAGGATTGAATAAGCCTATTCTTTCTTGAAGGGTTTCTGTCACCGAAAGTTATTTTTTAACAAAGCCGAAAGAATAAGATGAGGGTGTGAGCAGCGTCGCTCACACCCTCATCTGCAACTAAGAAATGATTTTTACTGGTAACGACAACCCGTGTTTCAGGATATCTTATGCATGAACTGGCTGGGGCTGCTTTGTCTCCTCAGCCTCAGCCTCAGCCTCAGCCTCAGCCTCAGCCTCATCTGAGTGGGCAATCAGGAAATTGAAACGTCCCAGTTTGTTGCGCAGACGATTATCGAGACTATAGAAACGGCTAGACTGTGTGAAGATTAAGGCAACAAAAACGAGCGCATAGATAATGCTGGTACCGATGTCCGTTTTTCCTGGTGCATAAGGTCCACCAAAGCCTTCGGCGGTTGTCCAGATTCCCAGAGAAAGGAGAATTCCAACAATATTCGTTAAATTACCGAAAAGACCAAGGATAAGGCCAATGGCAACAGCCGTTTCACCCAAAGCAATCAGATAGGCAAAGGCATGGGGATTTATCTTCACGACATTGACCCAGAGGTCCATCCAGAGCTGAGCCAGGATGAATTGTCCTTTCACGTGTTTTGATACATCAGCAGCCATGCTATTAATAAAACTTAGCTGCCACTTGCACCAGGCATCAAATAACCAGATAAAGCCGAAGACGATACGAAAAACACTCATTACTTTCGCATTCCGTAAAGATGAGAAATTCATCATAAAAACCCCTCGTTATTGTTATGATATGCTTTGTGATAAGATCTACTGGCTTGTGCCTTCATGATCTTACTCCCATTCTCCTCAGAGGGATCATCTCAACCTCTTACGTTCTCATTATAAGCAATGGATATTACAACAATATCTCAAAAGGCGGCATCCAATTCTCAGCAATATCACAGTCTGCTTTGTTACCTGAACTTGTCTGCCATTCTTTTCAGCAAGATGCCCGGTGTGTTTCTTGATAAGGATTGAATGAGTGTTGAACTTACCATAATTTGACCCTTACACGTAACTTCGCCTGAAACAGGAGAGGGTGCGCATAGTATATAATTGAGCGTACACTTTATCTGATAGGAGCTTTTATTGATGTCTGAATTATCTAACTCATGCCGAGTAGCTCTGGTTACTGGCGCGTCTCGTGGGATCGGGGCACCGACGGCGCTAACGTTGGCCGAGCATGGCTACGACCTGGCAATTACCTATCGCAACAAGGCGGCGCGAGCCAATGAGGTCGTGGGTCGCATAGAGGAACTGGGGCACGAGGGACTGGCTCTGGCCTGCGATATGACCAACCCGGATGACCTGAAGCGTGGTTTTGCAGCTTTGCGCGAGTGGACCGACCATCTTGATATTCTGGTACTGAATGCCTCTGGTGGGATGGAGCGCGACCTGGTAGCTACCAATCCCAACTATCCTATGCTCATCAATCGCGATGCTCAGATCGCTCTGGTCGAGGCCGCGCTGCCCCTGCTGAGCACGGGCAGTACGATCGTTTTTATCACCAGCCACTGGGCTCACCTCTATGGTCGTATGCAGCAGATCCCGGCTTATGAGCCAGTGGCAGAGAGTAAATTTGCCGGTGAGCAGGCGCTGCGTCAGCGCCAGGAGGAGTTTGCTGCGCGTGGAATTCGCTTGCTGATTGTGACCGGCGATATTATTGAAGGTACCATCACGCCCAAATTGCTAGCACGCAGTGCGCCGGGGCTACTAGCGGATAAGCGCTCTGCTTCCGGGAAGTTACCTACTGCTGAGGAGATGGGGCGCGCGATCGCACTGGCCGCACTTAACCCTGAGTTACCCAGTGGATCTTTGATTGTAGTTGGGGCACCCCTGGAAGCGATGCTTGACCAGGAGAGCTTGTAACAGTAATCAAAGCAGCAATTCTTCCGGCTATGACAAGACAAAAGCCATCTCCTATCGATTCCAGGATCTGCGTACAACCACGGTGCCCAGGAAGACGGCGACGATTGCGGTGACGGTCAAGACTGTGATATCTGTCGAAAAGCCCGTGAGATCTGGATAGAACATGGCCTGGCGCATTCCATCGATTGCGTAGCGCGCAGGATTGAGTGCGCTGATAGTCTGAATCCATTGGGGGAGGAAGGCAATTGTTGTAAAGCCTCCACCTAGAAAGAAGAAATAGGTAGCGATCAGTGATGCTGCCAGGGCGATATCCCGCGTCCCTCGCAGCACTGTTCCTAGAATGGCCCCTATCCCTGCTGCACTTAATGCTGTAACCGCCAGGAGCGCGATGAGCGCAGGCCAATGATTAGCCGGTGGTGCCAGTACTCTGGTGAGCAGACATATCCCTCCGGCTATAATGATCGCGATACAAGAAGCACAAAAGCCACCCAATAGACGTCCAGCCACAAAAACCCAATCAGGTACTGGAGCAAGTATAAGATAGCGAGCTGTTCCGCGTTGGCGATCCTGTGCACAAAGGAGTGCCGTTCCCATTAAACCGATATTCAGGATCAGCAAAACAAAGACGGGTAAAACTTGATAGCTCACAAAAGTTACGTTTGTCTTTCTGAGATCATGCTCATTGACCGAGATAAGGTAAGGATTGGTCGCGCTCGCTGCTATGCCACTAGCTAAGACATTGTGCGTATCCAGTCCCGACGCATCGAATTGACCGATAGTGCGCTCCACACTGCGCCGGATATCATCCGCAAAATCGATGTCAATATTATTGAGCACCAGTTGCAGATGCGCCGTATGATTGACAACTTGCTGATCAAAATCGGGAGGGATAGTAATGATAGCAGCTATCTCTTGATTATGGAGCGCCTGCACCGCCTGCTGCGTATTCATCACCCGGTAAGCATAAGAATCGGTATCGCTCTCGATCATGTTCGCCATCTGTCGTGAATAGGCTCCCTGTGATTGAATGACCAGCGCGACAGGCTCCTGAGTGACGGTAAGTGAGAGCACTATCAGCATTGCAGCCATGCCAATTGGTGGGATAATCGCACTCGCGATGGCCCATGGCATACGGTACCAGAGCCGTAGATCCAGCAGTGCCAGCGACCACATACTTTGGAGTGCTGCCCATATGGAACGGATGGAGGATTGAGCCTTATCCTCCAATGTTGCGCGACTGAAAAAGGCCTTGCCCCGTTTCCTGGCTGGATGATAGCGTCTTTTTGTCGTCAAAGAGTCATCTCTCAATCTTTGATTACTGCTGATCCGAAAACCTGAGTGCGCAATGTGTGTAGAGTGCAAAGCACGAGCGACGTAAGATCTTGAAGTTCGGGAGAAGAATCGCTGCAGATAGTCTATCACCCATTGTTTGTAATGAGCAATACTCGGTTTTCTTGTGCTGCATTTTATGGGTCCGCCTTAGTGTCATTTGACTTGATCAATGGCTCATACTTGTTTGGAAGAGGAGTTTCTTCTGTGGTAGAATAGCAGTAGTTTAACCCATTTGAGTTATCTGGAGGTCTTCCATCGATCTTTTCCCTGCTTCTGCATTCCCACCAATCCCAGGTTTACTGCTGTTCAAAGGAGGCTGATATGGCCAAAAGAAGTACATCGCAGCAGGTTCCTAAAGAACTGCAAGCACGCTTCGACGAACTCACCTATCTCACGGATGCCTTTAGCCAAAGGTACTTAAACGACGAGTACGCCGTGCTCTGTCGTGAGTTGACTGCGACCCTGTGTCGCAAGCGCCCTTCGCCACTCCTACGAGGCAAGGCCAGCACGTGGGCGTGTGGGCTCATTCACGCGCTTGGCATGGTGAATTTTCTCTTCGATTCTGCACAAACCCCCCATATTGCGGCCAGCCAGATCTGGGAGTATTTCGATCTGAGTTCCAGTACGATGCAGGCCAAATCCAAGCAGATCCGTGATCTGTTGGGGATGTATCCGATGGATCCTGATTGGTCGATTCCAGCGATGATCGACAAGAATCCGCTGATCTGGATGCTGGAGGTCAACGGTCTGATCATCGATGTGCGCCACGCACCACGTGAGCTCCAGGAAGCCGCATTCCGTCAGGGGTTGATCCCCTACATTCCTGAGGAGTAAGGCATGCTCTTCAAGGCTCTTGCCCTCTTACATATTTCCCGTTTGCATAGATGCAAGAGGGTTGAGGATGGTTTGTGCTCGGCGCAGCAAGCTGGCACACTTAATATATCCAAGAACCTCATATGGAGAAAGATGTGCATCTGCTCATGATCCATGTGAGAGGCAGCAGAGGGATGATATTCAGCAGACGAGCGTACCTGTTCATTCTGACACGCTATTTAGAAAGCAGAGTAAAAACAATGCCAGGAATCGTGACAGCTGTAAGCATTAGCTCGGCCCATACATTTACCAAGTTGAATCAGGACAGTATTCAGTTGCTAGCTGGATTGGGCGTTGAGGGTGATACCCATCTTGGCACGACTGTTCAACACCGTTCGCGCGTGGCGCGTGACCCACACCAACCTAACCTGCGTCAGGTACATCTGATCCATGCGGAGCTTCTTGATGAGCTACATGCTGCAGGTTTTGTTGTAACAGCCGGGCAGATGGGTGAGAATCTTACCACACGTGGTATCGATCTGCTTGGACTACCTACCGGTACACGGCTGCACATAGGGAATGAGGTCGTGGTTGAGGTGACTGGTCTACGTAATCCGTGTGTCCAGTTGGACCGCTTCCAGTCAGGTCTTATGGCTGCGGTGCTTGATCGCGATGAGAACGATAACCTTATCCGTAAGGCCGGTATCATGGGTATCATTCTGACTGGAGGAAAAGTATGTCCTGGCGATCAGATCGACGTTGAACTACCGCCAGAACCACACCGACCGCTTTCTCCGGTCTAAGTTAAACTCCATGACTGTATGAAGAGAGATCGAGCCAATGTCCTAAATCTCTTCAGGAAGCGGACCCATCTGCTCGACCCACATCTGGCGTGCAATATCTCGTGCGTCATAGTGCGTCCCATATTGCTCAAAGTACTGGCAGACGCGCTCGATATCACGGGTGAGCAGTGAGAATACATCTGAATTGTGATAGGGATCGACGGCCTGTGCAAAGTCGATGACCGTTATCTCCCCTTCCCAATACAGAATATTGTATTCTGACAGGTCACCGTGGATACGTCCGTGAACGAGTGCCAGTTTGATATTGTTCATCAGGCGCTCAAAAAGAGGTTCAACCTCCTGCTGTTCAATAATAACGTCGCTTAGCCGTGGCGCTGGCTCTCCCAGCCCTCCGACGTACGCCATCAAGACAGAGTTACCGATCTGAGCAAATGGACGCGGGACGTTGGCTCCATGGTCATAAAGCAGACGCTGTGTCTGGTACTCATACTCGATCCAGGAGGCAACCTGAGCGGCTCGTCCTTTCTCTGTCTTACGAGTAGCTGCACTACCACGTCGGCTATTGCCATGTTCCGCCTGTCCTTGCTCATCGCGTTGGATGCGGCTATAGCGATAGATGGCGTCGTTACGCAGACTGCGGAACATACGTGGACGATAGATCTTAGCCGCCAGGTATTCTACACCTGTTGAAGGATGGGCCGCACAGCAGAAGACAGTCGCCTCCTTTCCGCTATGCGCCTCATGGAGCACATCGGTAATCAATTGCTGATCGTAGAATGGCGTCAGCGAGGACAATATCCAGGGTGCGTCACGCCTGGAGGTCAATAGCGATGGCTGGAACGTCGGTTTCGTTGCTTGCTCTGTATATGTTTGTGTATGCAACCAGCGTTGTACGTCCGAACTGCTCTCATAGCTGGTTTTTTTCGTGGGTTTACTCGGTGTATGTATCGTATGCGATTGCAAGAGAGCACGTTCGCGTGCGCCAGGCTTCATTCTTACGAAAGTTGTAGCGGGTTCTTCAAAATCGTCGTCAAAACGTCTCTTCAAGACTAATGCTCCTCTACGGTATATGCATGGATTGTACAGAATTGTACATGGCTATTCACATGGGATAGTGAGTAGAGTGAATAAACCAGAAGCTCTCCCTTACAGATGTGTGCGGTGGCTCATAGGCACAGAGACGTGTAGAAGGCAACACAAAGCAAGGTGAGAGAGAATGTAGGGAAAGGAGTTGTTTCGACGGGGTATGACGAGTATGTACCTGCCAGGAGCAGGTTACAGACCAGTAAGGAGAGGATCAGGAGCTTCGCAATAAAACGACAATGCATAGTGGCGTAAAAACGCGTATAACATGCATTGAGTCAATCACTCTCGAAATGTCACCGATCTGATTGCTCTAGCGGGAAGTATCGAACCCCGTGGAGACAACAAGAATGACAACAGTACGCATATAAGCACCTCCATAAAGTAAACTAAGCGAAATCGTACGCGAGTGGCGTACATTTGTGAAATGAGCTTACCATACCAGGAAGAGAAAAGCAAGTATTTATAAGATTGTGGGTGGTATCTGACAGTGTTTTGAGTTCGCTTGACTTAATTTACAGATTACTGTAAAATGAAAACATGCTCTGCTATAAAGACATAACAGAGCAAAGCTTTACTCTGAAGTGCGTAAGTTTATAGTGTAACTGGAGAACATCGATGGAATCCTCACGATCGAAGAACGCTCACAGATGGCCCCATCTACGCTGGGTCATACTGGCAACCGATTGCCTGATACTGGCGCTGAACTATGGTGATCGTTCGGCAATTAGCATTGCGGCACCGTTCATCATGAAAGACTTTCATTTCACGGAAGCCCAATTTGGGATCATCCTCAGTATCTTCTTTGTGGGCTATGTGCCTTTCTGCTTCATTGGCGGCTGGACATCTGATAAGTTTGGCCCGCGTAAGATTATGACCTGGGCTACCCTTGTGTGGTCTATTTTTGTGGCCGCCACTGTCGTTGGCTTTAACTTCGTGAGCTTCCTGATTATCCGCGCCCTGTTTGGTTTTGGTGAGGGCCCTCAAGGGGCCGTGATGACCAAGACGATGAGCAACTGGTTTCCTCAACGTGAACTTGGCACATCGGTCGGCATTGCGCAAGCAGCAACGCCACTGGGTGGAGCTATCGCCACGCCAATCATCGTAGCTTTACTGGTTGGCTCACATGATAATTGGCGCATACCATTCATTATTATGGGTGCGGTTGGTATTCTGTTTGCTATTGGTTGGTTCGTCATCATACGTGATAAGCCAGAGCAACATCCCTGGATTACGGCTCAGGAACTGAAGAAGATCCGCGAAGGTGCGCTGGCGCGGCGACCTGAATACCTTGAAGATGGTTCGACTCCGCGTATGATCACCTACTTGAAGATGCCGCTTGTCTGGAGTACAGCATGGGCGTTCTTCGGTTATGCATGGGTACTCTACACATTTCTCTCGTGGTTTCCAGAGTATCTCTTGCAGAAGCAACACATCAGCCTCTCAAGCCTGGCTGTTGCCGGCGCAATTC
Organism: Ktedonobacteria bacterium brp13; assembly: GCA_015099395.1. Lineage (GTDB taxonomy): Bacteria > Chloroflexota > Ktedonobacteria > Ktedonobacterales > Ktedonobacteraceae > Dictyobacter. Next base: position 1,424,944 of record AP024096.1, read on the forward strand.
CCTGGCTGGCAGGTGCGGTGGCTTGCGCACTTGGAGGCATTGCCACTGACTGGATCGGAAAGAAGACAGGGCATCCCGCAGTCGCGCGTAAGTGGATGATTGTCGTCTGCCTCTTGCTTGTGGCGCTTCTTTTCACCCCTATTGGCATGATTACCTCAGCCGTCGTTGCTGTCGCCTTGATGGCGCTGATCGTCTTTTTGCTCTACCTGACAACAGCACAGTATTTTGCGATCATCGGCGATGTCGTTCCGTCGTCGCGTCTGGGTGGCGTGATGGGCCTTGTGCACCTGATTGCTAATCTTGCAGGCGTGATCGCTCCGGTCGTCACTGGTTTTCTGATCTCAGGTTCGAACAACTGGACGGCTGCATTCGGTATCGCAGCGGCCATTTGCCTGACTGGTTCGCTCAGCATGGCCTTCTTTGCTCGCATTGATCGGACGCGCAAGCTCACAGCGGGTATACCAGCTGGGCAGGTCGACCGTGTTGGAGTGGTGTCTGACAATGAAAGGTGATGTCGACATGGCATGATGCCCGTATGTATTGTTCTATATTCAAGTAACACATAAGTAGAGAGTATTAGAAAGGAATGGTTACTATATGGAGATCCAGAAGACACCCGTCGTTGCGGTTACTATGGGCGACCCAACTGGCATCGGCCCGGAAGTTATCGCCAAGGGGCTCAAGGAGCATATGGTTGGTCCTGAACACACTGTTATTGTTGGTGATCCAGGTGTCATGCGTCGTGCGTTTGATCTTGTAGGTTTGCAGCTTCAGATCGTACCAGGTACGCAACCTACAAATGCAGCAGATAGTATCGCGGTTGCCGATATTGACCTTGCAGGTGTCACACAGATTCCTATTGGGAAGATCGACCGTCTCGGTGGGGAAGCTGCGGCACGCGCCATCAAGTTATCAGCTCAACTCGCCCTGTCTGGTCAGGTAGATGCCATCGTCTCATCTCCAGTGAATAAGACCGCGCTCAACTACGCTGGCTACCATTACATGGATTCGACCGACTTCTATACCGAACTGGCTGGCAAGCAATCCCATATCCTGCTCATTCACGGTGGTAACGTCAACGCTTTTATGGTCAGCACACATGTATCGTTACAGCATGCGTTGGAACTGATAACCGTTGATCGTGTCTTGACAACCATTGAGGCCGCACATGCTACGCTCACACGTCTCGGTAGTACCCATCCGCGCATCGGGGTCGTTGGCGTAAATCCGCATATGGGAGAAAATGGCATCCTGGGGAGAGAAGAGATCGAGATTTTGAAACCAGCCATGGAGGCCGCTCGTGCACGTGGTATTGAGGTCACCGAACTTGTCCCAGCCGAATCTCTCGTATCCTGGACGCAGCAGGGACGTGTCGATGGTGTCGTATCCATGTTCCATGATCAAGCCACGACCGCGATGAAGCCATTGGGGTATAGTACATTTGCGATAGGCTTACCATTCATCCGTTGTGCGGTCGGACACGGTACGGCGCATGATATCGCAGGAACAGGTGCGGCTGACCCACGAATCTTTGTCCAAACCTATCAGTTGGCGTCGCTCCTAACGAAGAATGGCTATCTGGTAGGGGCTCATGAGCACGCATAAAATCCGCTATACTACTCTTGCTGACGATGTTTCTGGCGCGGCTGATGCCTGCTATTGCCTGACACAATTAGCGTATGCCTGTGTGCTGACGCTACAACCGGAGCACGTGTCTCCTGAGAAGGATGGCAGCGAGACCATCTACATAGGCGTCACCAATGATCGGGGCTTGCGGGGCGATGCACTCGTGGAACGTTGGGCCAGATGGAAGCACTTCGTGCAGCAGGGCTTACAACAGGGCGAGATGATTCTGAAGATAGACTCGCTCGGTCGCGGATCCTGGCCTGAGCGATTACAGCAGATATTAGCGCTCAACGAGGCACCACAAATGACCCTGCTCCTTCCAGCGATTCCACCTGCCGGTCGTACAACCGTAGGAGGCTATCAATTGTTAGATGGTGTCTCATTAGATCAGACCGAGGCTGCGCACGATCCAACATCTCCTGTGATGTCGGCCTATATGCCAGAGCTTGCGCGAAAAGCGTGTGAGGATGTACGGGTTCTTTCCTTACAGGATGTGAGACAGGGACCGCAGCACATCAGCGCTGTGCTACGATCCGCAATTGCATCTGATGCAGCACGGATTGTGATGGTCGCGGATGCCGAGACTCTCGATGATATTCGCGCGCTTATTCGTGGCGTTCGTATAGCACATGTCAGCCCTTTGTGGGTAGGCGCGACGAGTCTGATTGAGATGCTTGTGGAAGCGGAGGTGCAGCAAATGAGCGAGCAGCCTGCGCCAGCACCAGCGTTTCGTAGCATGGTGAATAAACCAACGCTCTATGTTGTAGGTAGTCTTAGTCCGATTGTGCGCCAGGAGTTGAATGTCATGCATGTCCCCATGGTCTATATCGTGCCAGGATTGGGGCTCGTCGATGAAGAGAATAACTTGCAGGACACGGCATCTGACCGTGATTTAGCTGCACTGACACGGTTGCAAGGCGACAGCTATATCTGGGAGGAAGTATTAGCGACTGTGCATGCTACCATCGATAAGCTCTTTAGCGCACGTTCCTGGGGGCTAATAGTTGCTACCGGGGGCGATACGACAGCCGCTGTCGTCGAAGGTTTGCAGGGTTGGGGACTGCAACTTATCTCAAAGGTCAATGTTGGCACAGTACTCGGCACGATCCTGGGTGGTCCATACGAAGGATTCCCTCTGGTCACAAAGGTTGGCTCGATGGGAAGTCTACGCATCTTGCCTTCTAAGACTACAGATACCAGTACCTCCGCCATCCGAGAAGAATAGGAGCGTATAGTATAAAGACGGTATATCTGGCAGAGGCCAGTCATATCGTTATCAAAGAAGGAGATAAGCCTTCCTGTGGTCTAAATGACGTATAGTCAGGAGATCGGATGCAGAGTACGTACGAAGGAGACAAGTACATGCCACGTATGGATAATGATCCATTGCTAGGATTGCTCGGTAAGAGCGGTTTGATCACTCGTGAGATTGCGCGGGATCTGATTACCGTCAGGCCAAATGAGCGCATTAAAGGCACCGAAGAATATGCTCAGCAGTTCCGGGCAGGATTCGGGACGGTGCAGAAAGCATTGGACACACTTGAAGAGACGCATGCAATCAAGCTAGAGAGTCGTGGACATAGAGGGACATTCATCGTAAGTAGCGATCTAAGCTTGCTATGGGCTCTCAGTGGGTTAGGTATTATTGTAGGAATTATGCCATTGCCAAACTCCAGAGAGCTTGAAGGCATTGCGACCGCGCTTGCGTATGCCTTCAGCGAGGCTGGACTGCCCCTCAATCTTACCCATCTGAACGGAGGGCGGAGGCGTATTGAGCAGTTGCAGTCAGGACTTGCGAACTTTGTTGTACTCTCACTCTTCTCTGCCAATGAAGCTTGCGCTAAAGATCCGGCACTCACGCGTTTTCTTACGTGCTCGCCGTATTCCTACTACTCACGAGCATCGCTTGTTGTGTTGACAAGGGGCGATATCGTCGATCGCGCTGCCATCCAGCGTGTTGGTATCGATGCAACCTCACGAGACCATGCAGAAATCACCTATCGTGAGTTTGATCCCAGCCGCGTCGAATTCGTCCAGGTTCCGTATCATCTGATCCCGGAAATGGTTAGTCGTGGTCAGATTGACGGTGCTGCCTGGCATCGAACAACCCAGCGTATCGATCCGACCAACCATTCTTTCCACTTTTTTCCGCTGAAGCAAGCGTCTGTGGATGAGATCCTGGGTGATCTGGATAGCCTTGCCGTCGTTGGACACAAGAACGACCATACGTTGCACGCTCTTTTCGAGCATTATATTGATCCGACAAAGCTTGAACAGGTGCAGAATGACGTGATTGAAGGGCGGAGAGTACCGCTCTACTAAGATCTTATTCCGAAAACCAACGCGACTGGCGTCGCTAGTGCTCGCACACGCAAGTTTTCGGATAAGTGGTAAGAAAAATAGTCGGAAACGTATCCAGGAATATGCCCGGAGAAGCTTGCGTTCATGGACCGGCTGTATTCTCGGGTATACGTAATGCACCGTTTCATCCGCTGCTAGTTTGATGAAAGCGGTGCAAACACGAATGAGACAAAGAATTTAAGAACATCTATTTAGATGAATGGAGGCAGTATTCATGACGACAGTACCTATCAAAACAAATTGGGCAAGCAGCCAACCGCCACGCATAAAGGCACCGACCCAGGAGCAATTACAGCGTTTGATCGCAGCGCTCAAGCAGGGACGTTATGCGGTGAGTGGAGAGGAACTTCGTAGCCATAGCGTCGATTGGTGGCCCATCGCTAAAAAGCGTGCTCAAATAGAAGAGCTGGCACAGCCCGGTCTTGTGCTCTGGCCGAAGACCACGGCAGAAATTATTCAAATCATGCGTATCGCTCAGGAAGAGCAGATCCCACTCACCCCCTACGGAGGTGGCTCAAGTGTTGTTGGTGGTGCCATTCCAGTGCCTGGTGGTGTTGTGCTCGATACTCGCGAAATGGCAGAAGAACTTCAGCTCGACAAAATATCCCAGATAGTGACGGTACAGACCGGGCTGATGGGTAGCGATCTCGAAGAGCGGCTAAATGCTCGTGGCTATACGCTTGGTCACTATCCACAATCGTTGTTTCTTTCAACAGTAGGTGGCTGGGTTGCAACACGTGCTTCAGGAACCTTTTCATCGAAATACGGGAATATAGAAGATCTGATCAAAGGCTTGCGGATTGTGCTGCCCGGTGGTGAATTGCTCGCATTCGATCCGGTTGCACGTGCATCGACGGGACCAGATCTTAAGCAACTCTTCCTGGGTTCTGAGGGGATACTGGGTATTGTGACGGAGGTAGATCTCGCTATTCAGCGATTGCCTGCGCAGCGCATTTTTCGTGGCATCGGTTTTGATGATCTTTTCGTGGGCATGGAAGCGATACGTGAACTTACTCAGTCCGATCTCCAACCTGCTGCTGTCCGGCTATATAATCCATCTGAAGCCGAGCGTATCCTCTCATTGGTAGGAGAACCCAAGGGGCAGTGTTTGCTGATCCTTGCCTGGGATGGTCCACAGGCGGTCGTCGAAGTGCAACAACAGTTGAGTATAGAACTCTGTCGTCGCTATGGTGGACGAGACCTGGGCAGTCGACCCGGAGACGCCTGGTACTCTTCAAACCGCTTCGACGTACGCTGGCTCACAGAAGCCATAAATACGCCTGGTATGATCGCCGACACTATCGAGATGTCCATGCTATGGAAAGATGCTCGTAATGTCTACGAGTCAGTTACAGAGGCGCTTGGTCGTACTGCAACGGACGTACTCGCGCATTTCTCTCATGTCTACTCGACCGGGACATCCTTGTACTTGATCTTTACACTCAAGGGAGACAACGATGCAGAGGTCGAACAGCAATACTTCCGAGCCTGGGCAGATGTAATGAATGCAGCCATTGCCTCAGGTGCATCCATCTCACATCATCATGGTATTGGTCTTATGCGCGCGCGGTGGATGCAGCAGGAGCACGGTGATACGCTGGAGCTATTGCGCAACCTGAAAAGCATGCTCGATCCCACAGGCATGCTAAATCCCGGCAAGTTACTCCCGGAGAAATAGTTGCCTGATTGGTAGAGAATGCTCATTTCACGAGAGCCTAATGGCAGAAGGCCGGCAGGCTCTCGTGACTGGAATCAGGGCTGTCCGGTAACTAAATTGCGCAATATCATTGCAGTCGTCGAGCTACCCTGTTGGCGAGCTACTACCAGCCTGGCGAGGTCAAAATGCTGTGGAGGTGAATGCATGTGGCACCAGCACAGTTTAGCATTCATCTATTGTGGATGAGTTCCAAACGTATGATGGCGCTTGTTCGCCTTACCATGTAAGCGCTGCGCCAGGCTTACATGGTCGGTACTGGAGTAGTATGTTGCATTGTTGAATTGTAACAGAAAAGCGGAGAAAAATAAATAGCGTTATTATAGTATTGCGAATGAAAAGAGATTATTTTACGTTGTGCGAAGACTTCTCTCGCAGCTAGTTTGTCTGCTTAGCATCATCAAGATGATAGCCGAAGAGGGTACTGATAAAATAATGATCGGCGTTCGCGAAATTGTAGAAGACGTTATTTTCTATGACGTCGAATCTATTTAAGAGATAAAGTGATCCATCAGGGGTCATTGTAAAGTCTCGATAGAATTGGTGGTCTAGCTTACGCTCTCCCCATTTACTGCCAGTCGTAACATCGACAACATCAATAGCTGAATCGACGATCTGACCAGCTAATTTGACAAAGTAGTTTTCTCGTTCGAGGAACTCTTGTTGAATACTATGGGGAAGATTCGCGGTCACATTGATCTCTGCAGTCGCCTCCTTGATGTTGGCACCGAGTCCCTTTTTGATCGCTTCAATGCGATCCATCTGCCAGCGAGTCCCGATTAAACCACGTGTATTCCCATCACCGCTATAGATGACCAGACCTTTTAGGCCTTGTATAGGTTTTCCATCTTCGGGATAAAAGACATTTCGCTGATAGTTGATATCCTGGCTCAGTAGCTTTTCTACACCATGTTTTGTCTCCAGTGCCTGTAAGCGGCTTATTTTGTTGCTGACCGGAGTAAGGCCGAGATCATAGTGAAACCCTGTGGCCGCCAGATAGCCATGTTCATTGTCGGGTAAGATGAGATCAAAGCTTGTATTGACTGCGACACGCTGGTTTTTACGCATGACTTTGCGCTCAACAACTGGTAGATGGACAACGCTGCGAGAACGAACGGAAAGATTTTTAGATGAGACGAGATATTGATCGAGTCCTGCGCGTATCTGTCCATCTGACTCTTGTGGGCCATAGCGATAGATAGTTACGTCATCGCCAAAGACATCCTCAATGAGCCTTGTCATCCCTACACTTCTCTTGTTCATCGCTCCAGCTTCCTGGAAGTGCATAGTAAAGGCAACACCATTGCGTTGAGTACGCTGCTTCATCGCTTGTAGAATATTTAACGTTGGAATATCACCACGTAGGAGTTGACCTGCATTGCCGGAGAAGACCATAAGTGTAGGAACACTTTCCGTTGGGTGTTCAATCGTTAATATACGGCCTTTATTTTCTGTATTATTTATGAGCATAGCTACTTATCCTTTATACGTGTAAAGAAGGTTTCTGAAAGCCGTAGTTATAAGAAGAGATACGGTAGAGCCGCTTATCTGGATGCATTTTAGGTAAAATGATTACACGTACTTATTACTTTGTACGTACGGTTGGTCGTTTCGTAAGAAGATTCTGTGGTCTTTCTAGCTAAAACGCAATGACTGCCTTTATAATGCCACTGTCCCGATTAAACCACTGTGGAAAAGCATCCACCATCTCATCAGCACTTGCTCGATGGGTAATCCAGGGTGCGATATCGATCTGACCGGCTTCAAGATAAGTAATAATCTGGCGAAAATCGGCTGCCTCTGCATTGCGACTGCTGAGCAAGGTTAGCTCACGCCGATGGAAGTCGGGATCATGAAATGTAACGTCCCCTTGAAATAAACCAACAAAAATTAAGCGTCCGCCATTCCCAACATAGGAAAAGGAGGCATGCATAGATTGTGGATTGCCTGTGGCATCGAAAACGGCGGTTGGTAGATCATCACCTGTGAATTGTTGCAGGTTAGCCAGTGGATCACCCTGTCCTGACAGACATGTAACCTGGGGGTAGATCTGCTGACAGAAGGTCAGACGTTGCTCACTCACATCCAGTACAAAGACCTGGGTGCCTGCTAACAAAGCAAATTGAATAACAGCCAGACCGATAGGACCAGCACCCACGACGAGTACCTGCTCTCCCTTATGAAGCTGTGCACGAGTGACTGCGTGTGAACCGATAGCTAGCGGCTCAACTAGCGCTAGTTGCTCAAAGGAGAGCGTTGAAGCAGGGTGGAGGTAGCGTGCAGGCACAAGCGCGAGTTCGCGCATCCCGCCATCGATATGCACACCAAAGACCTGGATATTGAGGCAACAATTCGGTTTGCCCCGTCGACAGGCCGGGCAATGCTGGCAAGCGAAATATGGTTCGATAGCGCAATGCATGCCAGAAACAATACCATGTTCTGTACCTTCGACAGCGACGACTTCTACACCTGATTCGTGGCCCAGAATACGTGGATAGGAAAAAAATGGCTGGGTGCCTTGAAAGGCATGTAGATCTGTTCCACAAACTCCCACTTGTTTGATGCGGATAAGTGCTTGCCCCGTTGATGGCATTTCTGGCTCGTCGACTTGCAGACATTGTAACTTACCGGGTCGTTCTAATTTTACTGCTTTCATTGCAAGTTCCTTTTCCTGACTTTTTTATGACAATTATATCATCCGCTCAGGAAAACACTCAATGAAGGCAGAATATGAGCTAGTACCAGTTATTTATTCATAGTCGAGAGTATCTGATATGTCATCACCGGTAAATTCGTCTTCCTCATTCTGTGCTGGGGTGTCGATTGCTTGCTGTAAACGTCGACGATATACCTGTACATTGAAGCGAGGCGGATTATAGCCCTGGTCCTCTCGTGCTACACGCCAGTTCGCAACATCTTCCTCAAAGATGGTCATGAGTTGTTGAATCTCGTACACGCTAGCTCGTTCAATGAGCAGGTGGCTAATGCCGTCAAACGCCGATGAGATTCCCTGCTGATATCCACGTCGAAACTCTTTGTCACAGTCGTTATAAAGTAGCGTATCCCTCTTGATCTGCCCCAGTAGTTCAGATAAACTTCCATCAATTTTGCTAGTATTGTGGTTAGCGTCATAATCCATAGCCATCTCTCCTCCCTACTGCTTTAGTAACACCTTCTTCCACGATGATCTCTCTATATTATAATTTGCCATGGAAACCAAAGAGCTAAGCCAGAGAGAGTATCTCTGGTTTTATGATGTTTGATGTTAATGTAGCGATGCAATGAAAGAAGTCTGAACCTGTTCCCAGGTTTCTGCAAAGGGAATGAAACGATCAGAAGGGTCTTGCCGCAGCAGCGGTTTGGTGCGGATATTGTGTTCAAGATAGTAATCAGTATAGGCCCATAGACTTGCATCTATTATTTTGCCGTATGCCTGTGCTGCGGCTTCCAGTTGTTGCTGAGATAATGGGTAGAGGCGACAATAAGCCTGTAAGAATGCTTGCGCATGTTATGCATCAATATCTTGTAGCTGCATCTGTTGTTACTTATACTTTCAATCTATAAAAAACTCGTCATGCTAACAATTATAGCACTTCGATGAAACATTTATTTGACACGGGAGAGGCAGCGGTTTGGACATGTGCAACTCGTTTGCCAGATGGCTGCAAGCCCCGAGTAAAGTGTGCCATACTACTAAGAGGAGATAGATGCCCATGCCTCGTCCTAAACTGATCCATCGAACCAGTGCCCAGGATAGGCGGTACATAGAAAGAAGATGAGGAATGAAAATGGAAGCAGTCGTACTTGAAAAAGTGCATGAATTAAAAATTCGCGATATCGACCTCCCCATGGAGGTCGGACCCCATGACGTGCGGATCGCCGTTCACACCGTAGGAATTTGCGGTAGTGATGTCCATTACTACCAGCATGGAGCGATAGGCCCCTTTGTGGTGCGCGAACCAATGGTTATGGGACATGAAGCCTCTGGAACTGTTGTCGAAGTCGGCAGTGCCGTTCACCATTTGCAGGTCGGGGACCGGGTTTGCATGGAACCGGGCATTCCTGATGCTGACAGTAAGGCTGCACGCCTGGGTATGTATAATCTTGATCCAGCTGTACGCTTCTGGGCCACACCGCCTGTGCATGGCTGTTTAATGCCTTATGTCGTTCATCCGGCGACGTTTACATACAAATTGCCAAACTCCATCAGTTTTGCGGAAGGCGCAATGGTCGAGCCGTTGGCCGTAGGGATGCATGCAGCCGTCAAAGCTCGCATCAAGCCGGGTGACCTGGCGGTTGTACTGGGGGCAGGAACGATAGGCATGCTAACAGCGCTCGCCGCTCTTGCAGGAGGATGTAGCCAGGTTGTCATTACTGATGTGCAGCAACCCAAGCTCGATCTGGCGGCAAAACTGGGGCCGATCACTCCTGTCAATGTTACCAAACAGAATCTCGTTGAAGTGGTACATGAACTTACTGATGGTTGGGGGGCTGACATTGTATTTGAAGCCAGTGGCAATGAGCGATCGGCTGCCTCGGTCTTTGACGCACTCTGTCCTGGCGGTTGCGTTGTCTTTATTGGCATGCCCGCTGCCCCTGTGACCCTGGATATCGTTGCCGCACAAGCTAAAGAGGCACATATCGAGACCATCTTCCGCTACGCGCATGTGTATCCGCGAGCGTTAGCACTCATGGGAAGTGGCAAGATCGATGTTAAGCCACTCATCACAGACACATTCGAATTTAAGGATAGCATTGCAGCATTTGATTACGCCGGTCATATGCGACCTGAGTCAGTCAAGATACAGATAGTCCTTCCCCAGACGAGGTAATGTACGTGCGCAGGCTGTTACTGCTAGCATGATCCTTAGAGGGAAACTGGGAGCGGTTGACCAATGAACGCGCATGATGGCGTGCAGCGAGACCTCCAGTTTCCCTCTGCTTTTTGCATTAGAATGCTGAAATACGTTGAGCTATGCGCAAAACTCAGGCTAGCCTTCTATAACAGTGCGTTCTATGCGGAAAGCTGGCATACAGAGTGACCAGTATTCGCACTGCTCTTCGGTTGATGCGTTGCTGTAGATGACGCGGGTGTTTTTGCCGATAAGGCAACTTTCGCCGGGTTCGACTGTTACCTGTTCGCCTGCGGATTCTACCGCCAGGGTACCTTTGACGACGATGACGACTTCGTCAAACTGCGCGATCTGGGCTGGTTCTTTCCAGGCTGGAGGTGCGAACATATGAGCCAGGCTGAAGGCGTCCTGTTTGGTGTTGAGTACACCGTAGTGTTCGTCGATCGTCTTACCGTCTTCGCGCGGGAAGATGCTGCCATGGCTGACTTTCTGTATCATAGTTTCTTTTCTCTTCTATTTACTAAGATCTTCTGAACGGAAGTTCAGGATATTCATCAGTATAACACACACGCTGTGACGCGAATGCTGTCCACTTGATTTTTGATGAGGTGTCAGGTACCCTGTACTTTGAGTGTTCCATTCTATTTTGTGGACCGATCATGTATTGAGTGTTTCTGTTCAGGCAGCTTTCAGGGAGATAGGACTATCATGACAGTGTCGCATGAGAACTCTTCCGTTGTTCCGAGCACGCAGGGCATTCAGCGTTGGAGCTATGCCAGCGCTACCTGTGACATATCGTTGCTCGGTGTTCCGATCGGTGACCTCTTTGATCAGACTGTTGCGCGTTATCCAACTAACCTTGCTTTAATCTCGTGCCATCAGCAGATCCGCCTGACGTATCGTGAGTTGCAGGAGCAGGTTGACCGCTGCGCACGCGCTCTGGTGCACCTGGGATTGCAGAAGGGAGAGCGGGTAGGGATCTGGTCGCCCAATTGTGCTGAGTGGTGTATTACGCAGTTTGCTACCAGCAAGATTGGTGCTATTTTAGTCAATATCAATCCTTCGTATCGTTTGTACGAGCTAGAGTATGTCTTGCAGCAAGCAGGTTGTCGCGCGTTGATCCTGGCCCCCGCATTCAAGACCTCGAAATATATCGAGATGGTACAGGAACTGGCCCCCGAACTGGCACACCACGCACCAGGTCAACTCAAGTCCGCAAAGCTTCCAACCCTGACGACTGTTATCCACCTTGGGCAGCATGATGTACCCGGTATGTATAGCTGGGGTCCTTTTATGCAGATGGGTGAGGGTATATCTGCTGAACAGTTAGCTGAAGTGCAGCGTCAGCAAGAATTTGACGATCCAATCAATATTCAATATACCAGTGGTACAACTGGCTTTCCTAAAGGAGCCACGCTCAGCCACCATAATATCTTGAATAACGGCTATTTTGTGGCGCGGCTACAAGGCATTACCCATGAGGACAGAGTCTGCATTCCCGTTCCACTCTACCACTGCTTTGGGATGGTCATGGGAAATCTGGGTTGTATCACGCATGGCGCAACGATGGTCTATCCTGCTGAGGTCTTTGATCCACTCTCGGTCTTGCAGACGGTACAGGAGGAGCGTTGTACGTCGCTCTACGGTGTGCCAACCATGTTTATTGCCGAGATGGCGCATCCTGATTTTGCTAGCTTTGATTATTCGAGTTTGCGTACTGGGATCATGGCCGGTTCACCCTGTCCGATTGAAGTGATGCGTCGCGTTATGCAGAATATGCATATTGCAGATATTACCATCTGTTTCGGTATGACAGAGACGTCGCCTGTCTCTGCCCAAACAACCAGCGATACACCGCTTGAGCAGCGTGTAGCAACGGTTGGGAAGGTGCATCCACATCTGGAGATCAAGATTGTCGATCCTGCGACTGGTAAGGTGGTCCCGCTTGGTACCCCCGGTGAACTGTGTACGCGTGGCTATAGTGTCATGCTGGGGTACTGGAATAATCCAGAGGCGACCGCCCATGCTATCGATGTTGCACGTTGGATGCACACTGGTGATCTGGCGACAATGGATGAAGAGGGCTACATTAATATTGTGGGGCGTATCAAAGATATGATTATTCGTGGTGGCGAGAATATCTATCCACGTGAGATCGAGGAGTTCTTATATACGCATCCCAGCGTCTCCGATGTACAGATTATAGGTGTCCCTGATCCCCAATATGGCGAGGCTGTTGTAGCATGGGTGAAGGTACGCGATGGAGAGTCGCTGAGTGAGGATGAGTTACGTGAGTTCTGTCGTGGTCGGATTGCTCATTACAAGGTTCCCCGATATATCCGCTTCACGAACGAATATCCTATGACAGTGACGGGCAAGATTCAAAAATATCTGATGCGCCAGACATCCATTCAAGAGTTGGGTTTACAGGAGATTGAGACCGCATAAACCCTTGTGTTGACCGTTTACTTCCGTTTTTCATACATAGAAAGAACGCTCCTTGCTCATCGTTGGCGCAAGGAGCGTTCTTTTGTGTTACCTCGACTTATTTTTTTCCGACGATCGCGAGGGTCTGATATTCGCGGGATGCAGGCCCCTGCTCAAGGGTGACTGTCGTAAAGCCGCTCTGTTGCATGATAGGGATAATAGCATTCTCTACTTGTAGTTGGAAGTCGCTCTTCTGGGTCGCATCTACTTTACCTGGCGAGAACGTAAGTATCACTAAACCGCCCGGTTTGAGCACGCGCTCGATCTCTGTAATAGCTTGCATATAATCGGGCCAGAAGTAGAGCGTATGAATACTCCAGATCTTATTGAATTGCATATCGGCAAAAGGGAGATGCGTGACATCTGCACGAAGTACTTCCGTTGGACTTTTTCAACAGGCTGCAACCGTTTTTGAAACAATCTGCGGAGGCAAAGACGGGGCGGAGATCTTCACGCGGCCTGTCGCACTGGGCAAACGATCAGTCGATCAGACGATCAGTTGAACGTTTGCATTTATACGCAAAAGCAACTATACTCAAGAGCAACTATACTCAAGAGCAACTATACGCAAAAGCAACAGAATGTGAGGGTTAAATCAAGAAAAATAACCTTGAGGGATTTTTGAGCGAGTTAGTGTCTTCTAAGATTATACATTGATATCCGTCCTGCTATACTCTCTAGAGAGATAGCAGTAAAGGAACGTATCGCATTTAAATCCTCTTTTGCTACATACATTTTTTGTTATTTTTAAATCGTCGTATGTAAGAGGAAGCACATCATGCCAGGATTACACCGCAGTGCCAGTGAGGGGGATCTAAGTAGACTAAGGTCCGAGTCTTCAAGTCCCACGGGTCCGAGAGAGGTTGATTGGCTCCGCCGCGAAACTACGAAAGGGAAGCAACCGGAGAGACAACCGGTGGAGCCCCGAGACAATGTTGCATCTTCAAATACCGAGGATCAGGGGGTTGATATACTCCGCCGCGAAACTACGAAAGGGAAGCACCCGGTGGAGCATCGAGACAATGTTGCATCTTCAAGTCGCAGGGGTCTGCTCGAAGCTCTACAGGAGGATACAGAGAGAATGTGGGGTAATCAAGGCACTAAGTCTCGGGATGTGTCGTCACGGGGTGATCAAGGCACTGAGTCTGGGGAACCTGATCCTCATATAGATATGCACGGTATGGCTCGCCGCAGCCCCGATAGCGGTCGTGGACATTCTTCACATGCGAGGCATGATATAGAACTCCATCCGCTTGATCTCGAGAAAGGCTTAGTCCGACATGAGGGGAATGAGGGGCATTATACAGATACCGATCGCTCACGTCGTGTGAGTAGTGAGCATAGCGAGCTTACTGGTAGAGAGCTATATCGATATAGAGAGGTAGTTGGAGCGCTACGTGGTATCCAGGAGGATATTGTGAACATTAGGCGAAGATTGGACGACCGACCGGACAGCACAAACCAACCGGACAACACGGGGAACAACCGTCGCACTTGGAAGGAGTGGTTTACAGGTCGTAACGGTCGCTCTTGGAAGGATTGGTACAACGGACCTTGGAACTCACATATTAGTACTATCGGGGGAGTTGTGGCGCCACTCTCAGTAGTATCAATGATTTATATGTATCGCCCAGACTTGCTCTCCAAAGCTGTGGCGGAGTTGAGTCGTCATTCTCATTAATATCAATGGTTTATATGTATCACCCAAAATTGCTCGCCGACGCTGTGGCGGAGTTGAGTCGTCATTGATCTTCTCTTTTTATGGTAGAGTAAAATTGCTCAAAAATCTACCGTTTTGTCACCTGGGTATAAATACTCTATCAATACTATGCCTTGATCGTAGGTTATTATGATAAAGGTGACCTCGTTTTAATCGTCCAACTGCCAACCACGCCATCCAGGGTTAGTATCGCACAGAAGATACCATAGAGACTGGCATTCATATGTAAGTTCTGTGTCACAAAGAAGATATAGAGTGCGTTGATGACCCCAGAGCCATCTGTGATAAGGCGGTCTGTCAACAACAATGTGCGCATGAAGCGGTTAGCCAGTATTAAAGCCAAGCCCCTCACGGAGCTCAGTAAGGAAAGAGGCTTGTGTCGTTTCTGGCTTCTCTGTGTCTTGCAATGGGTCCGGTGCCTGGATGCAGCGGATCATAACACTAATGCGAAAAAAACATAGCTACAGAGAAATATAGTACAGCACCTTTAAGACGCTGTACTATATTTCTCTGTAGCTATAATAAGATCACGTGCGCGCTATTTATTCGTGGATGGTTGGTGGCAACTCTTGCCCTTTGGGGATAAAGCGGATTGACACTGAATTGACGCAGTGCCGTGTGTTTTTGTCGGTCAGGCGCTCGCCTATGAAAACATGACCGAGATGACCGCCACAATTCTCACAAATGATCTCTGTCCTTCTGCCATCGGCATCTGTCTCACGCCGAACGGCATTTGGAAAGTTTTCGTCAAATGCAGGCCAGCCACATCCACTATTGAATTTGCTCTCAGAGGAGAAGAGGGGCGCATTACAGCGACGACAGATAAATGTGCCATCTGCAAAAAACTCATCATATTCGTTGACGAATGGAGCTTCGGTCCCCTTACGGAGAATAACACGCTCTTCCTGGGGTGTTAATTTATTCATGTGTGTTTCCTCTTGGTGCTTTATGTGCAGGCACAGACATTTTTGGTAAGTGTGGTAATTTATGCCTTATCTGTGCCTTATCAATGAATGGTTTTCTACTATAGAAAACAAAAAACGGAGTAGTTTTATTCTTATTTTACTGCCCGCTATATTTTACATTGCTTACTATGATAATGCCAATATTGATTGCCATCAATATTGATAGCGTTCAGGCCACTATTGCAACGCTGTATATAGAACATTTGGGAAGAAACTTTTATGTGCGTCACACTTGTCTTTATCATACGATGGATTACATGCAACCACTAAAATTTATTTATAAGGAAAACGATGCAGCATATGCAACATATCCATCTTTCCGAGATATCACCAATTGCCGAACTATTCCAAAGGTATGCCCCTATAATTCTAGGCTACTTTAGGAAACGAGGCACAATCGCCGAAGACGCAGAAGATTTATTGCTTGAAGTCTTTACTGCTGCGGTTGAGAACCCCAGGTTAATTACTATGCCCGAAAATGAGCAGGTCGCATGGTTACAGCGAGTTGCTCATAACAAGATGATTGACCATTATCGACGCCAATCGTATCGGCAGACAGTCGATTTAGAGCAAACGGCCAATATGCTCTATGCTGAGGACTACTCCACTCCTGAGCACGTTGTGGAACAGCAAGAAAGCCATGCTGAATTGTGGCGTCACATCTCGCAACTACCGGTCGCCCAACAAGAGGCACTCCGACTTCGCTTCGCGCAAGGATTATCTTCCAAAGAGATTGCGCAACGCTTGAAGAAAAGCGATATGGCAATTCGTGGAATCCTTTCGCGAGCGATCAATGTCTTACGTACGGTCTATAGCGAGATTTAGAGGGACTTATGAAACCAGAAAATGAGCTAGTAACACCAAAAAATGTGGAAGAGCAGATCCAGAAAGTATTTCAGACGCATGGGCGGCAGGATACTGTTACGCCCGTAGGAACACGTGTCATACGGGAGCTTTACTCTCTGTATCGTGGTGACGAAGGTATTATGGAGCGCACCTGGGAGCGCCTCGTCGAACGACACCCCGAAATTGAAAATAAGATCGATCAATCTGCCACCGAGCCGCAAAAGATTATCACTCTACCACTGCGACCTGTCCTGGGGCAACAGTCTGCTTTGGGACAGCAATCTGTCATGAGAACGACTGTGAGAAAGAGTTGGAAACAACGCGTGAATATACTTATCGCTGTCGCCGTCTGCATGATAGTAATCGCGAGTTCGTTCTTTCTCTTTCATCAGAGCCATATTGTTCCACCCGCTCACCCTACGGCTCCAGCGAAGGGTCCACTTCAATTACTGGATAGCCATGGAAAGCTCTTCTATCAGACAGATGGAAAAAAGACGTCATATTTTGGCAAAGACCAGCAGACCGCTGATTTTGTGCAATATGCGCTGCCACAATTGGCCGCTGCATTGCATGTTAAACCAGTAGAATTAGCAAATATGGGTTTACATGTAACTACTACGCTCGACCTGGACTTACAGAGCAAAGTGTACAATAATGCACAACAGCAGATCCAACAATTAAGGGATAGCATGCATATAGACGATAGTGCAGTTGTTGTGCTTGATTACCATGATGGTTCGATTCGCGCACTCTTTGGGAGCCTCAACGAGCAGCAAACTGAAGGCTACAATGTAGCTACGCAAAATAGCCGTCAGCTAGGCTCAGTCTACAAACCTTTTGTCTACGCGACTGCGTTTGATCAAGGGATTAGTCCTGGCGATATCGTTGCTGATGTTCCAACAACGTTTCCAGGCAATTACATGCCACAAAATTATGATCAGCAGTTTCATGGATTGATTTCGTATCGTACTGCGTTACAAAATAGCTATAATATTCCAGCCATTAAATTGCTCCAGAAAACACAGATCGCTCCCACTGCCAAGAAAGTTGCTGAGTTAGGTGTACCTTCAATGCCTCTTTCTCAGTTGGGTTATTCTATGGCACTGGGTACGTCTGAAGCTACCGTTCTGAATACAACCGTAGCCTATGGTACGATAGCAAATCAGGGAGTGCATTTTGCACCTAACACCATTGAGAAAGTCAGCGATACAAACGGCCGTGTTTTATTCCAGGCCAGTGCTCAGGGTACGCATGTTTTAAGTTCAGCAGCAGCGTTCATGATTACCGATGTCTTGAGAGATAACACTGCTCATACTCTGACCATGGGGGCATGTAGTCCAGTTGTGCTTTATACTACATCGCTTGCACAGTGTCAGGCCGGTGATCCTGGTATTGTCCGTCCAGCAGCGGTCAAGACCGGATTGGATGATGCTCACAGGGACAACTGGACCGTTGGCTATACCAGCGACTATGCTGTAGGCGTCTGGTCGGGTAATGATAATGGGGAGCCTATGGTTGGAAGCACAGGTTCGGAGGGGGCTGCACAGATCTGGCACGATACTATGTTGATGGCTGAAGGCAGCGTGCCTGTTAAACCATTTGCTGGCCCTCCTGCTACCGTCGTAAAAAAGACTGTCAGTGAACAGGGATTTACCGTCACAGACTGGCATCTAAAATAATTGAAATGCACCTTAAGCCTCAGGGTATGAGACTGTACAAAGGGTCGGGGTAGAGAAACGCTATAGAATAGCGCGATCTTACCCTGACCCTTTGATGTATACTTGTGTTCTGCTAACGAAGGACTACATTAATCTGGCCTTGGCCTGCTTTGACGCGTGTGGTGAAAAGCTTGTCGTTAATGGGCCGGTTGGACGCTCGTCTGTATATTGCATAGCTGGTCCCATTGGAAGGATGCTGTTCTCACGGACGAGCAGTGGCCAACGCTCAAGAGGAGCTTCAATAGTCTGTGTCTGGCCACCCTGATAGGCCTGACCAGTCCAGTAGTTGAACCAGATACTTGCTGGAAGGTATACGATTTGACGGTATAATAATCAATGGTTTAATATGTCAATTATTGAATGATGATTAATGCGTACTAGAGTAGAAGTGAAGCCATAAAGATCAGCCATATGAGAGACTCACAAGAAACAGTTCATACTGAACCTACGACGCTTTCTAATGAAGGCAAGTTGCCGCCATCTCCACAAGGATCCTTCCTGGAAGTGTTGGGCACTTTTGCACGACTTGGCCTGACCTCCTTTGGGGGTCCTATTGCGCATCTTGGCTACTTTCGTCAGGAAATTGTTGTTCGGCGTAAGTGGATAGATGAACAGAATTATGCCGACTTACTTGCCTTATGTCAGTTTTTACCCGGTCCCTCCAGCAGCCAGATGGGTATCGCTCTTGGTATGACCCGTGCAGGGCTATGGGGTGGATTGGCTGCCTGGCTTGGTTTTACCTTGCCCTCCGCTATTGCCCTCACCATCTTTGCTTATGTAACGGCTGGTGTTCGTGGTGTGACTCAGTCCGGCTGGCTGCATGGGCTGCTGGTAGTTGCTGTTGCGGTAGTAGCGCAAGCCGTGTGGGGGATGGCGAAAACGCTTTGTGTGGATCGCCTGCGTGCAACCATTGCCGTCCTGGCAGCTATCGCTCTCCTGCTCTGGCCGATTGCCATAGTACAAATTCTCATTCTTGCCGTTGGTGGCATCCTTGGGTGGCGTTTCCTCCAGAAGACGGAGGTCGTCAAAACGTCGGCTCTTCCCATTTCTATTCCGCGTCGGTTTGCGGTCGCCTGCTGGATCGTGTTTTTTGCCCTGATTGTAGGATTGCCGCTTCTCCGCCTGGTCTTTCATAATCAAGGACTGGCACTCTTCGATACCTTTTTTCGTGTTGGCTCTCTTGTTTTCGGTGGTGGACATGTCGTCTTGCCCCTCTTGCAGCGTGAAGTGGTTCCTGCTGGCTGGGTGACGAACGACCAGTTTCTCTCGGGCTATGCTGCTGCGCAAGCGGTTCCAGGTCCTCTCTTTACCTTTTCAGCGTATCTGGGTGCGGTAAGCCATCCAACCCCCAATGGTTGGCTTGGAGCCCTGATTGCTCTCGTTGCTATCTTTCTGCCTTCATTTTTCTTTGTGATTGGCATCCTTCCGTTCTGGAACCACCTGCGCTCTATTGAAGCGTTTCAGGCGGCACTGCGTGGAATTAATGCAGCCGTCGTAGGTATCCTGTTAGCAGCCCTCTACCAACCGATCTGGACAAGTGCTATTCATACTCCAGTCGACCTTGCCCTGGGCCTTCTAGCATTTGGGATGCTTGTAATCTGGAAGTTGCCACCCTGGGTAGTTGTGATTGTATCTGCGTTACTAGGATTTGCTTTGAGCGTATTGTAGCGGCAGAAAGGCAATAATTATTGCTGCATCTTTCTGAACTCCAACAAACATCTTTTCCAGAGGTCTTGAAACATGATCTCTTCCTCTTTTAATGCTGTATTCGCTGCATACGAAATCAAATAAACCCTACGTTTCCCATCATAAAAGTACGTTTCATCCTCACTTACTGCTTGTAGTTGTTCCCAGGTGAGTATGGTACGTACTTTTTGCTTTTCTCCACTCATGATTCCATTCATTATAAGGAAGCCATTGCTGCACTCATAGGCTGTATCCTGCATGTTGATGGCGAAACCTATGAGCAAGATGCCTATAATAGCACATAACATTCCATAACCAAGGAGGCGATCGTATGTAGTGTAGAAAACAGCTCCTATATATATGAATGTAAATGCTATCATAAAGCAGAGCAAGCTCTGGATATATAAAAAACATCTGGTAGTTTTTCGTGTATGTATTTTTTGCACAAAACCAAGTTGGTAGGTCTCACTCAGTTGGAAAACCTTTGGTGGTATTGAATGTAAAGAAGATACCTGGTCCATTAATGAGATGCTCCTTTCCAGTTTACTTTGCTATCTTTAACTTTGTAGCCCCCAGCGTTCGCGCAAGCTGCGTTCAATATTGCCAAAGACAAGCGTGTCGATCGTAATACCGATGGCAATAATAATCAGCATGACCGAGACCACCTGTCCCGAGTCCAGCTGGTCGCGTCCCGTTTCGAGCAGATTTCCAAGGCTCACCGTCGTATAGAGGAGCTCGCCAGCCATTAAAGAGCGCCAGGCGAAGGTCCAGCCTTGCTTCATCCCATTTATAACCGAAGGCATGGTGGCTGGAAGAATAACTTGCGTTGAGAGCGCTAAGCCGCGACTACCAAGCGTACGAGCTGCTTTAAGATAGATTGGTGGAGTATTTTTAATGCCATTGAGCACTCCGATGGTAATCGAGAAGAGCGCTCCCATTACGACCACAAAGGTAATAGCCTGCTCATCCAGACCAAACCAGATGATGGCCAGAGGGAGCCAGCAGACACTCGGTAAGGCCTGTAAACCGAGAATCAAAGAGCCAACAGTCTCTTCGAGGAGGTGAAACCGTCCTAGCAAGCTACCCAGGATAAGGCCAATCACCAGTGATATGCTGTAGCCGATCAGTAGCCGTTGCATGCTGACCAGAATGGCTGGGATATATTGTCCTCCCAGGATGCCACTCACCAGTGATGCAAGGACATCGAGCGGTCCTGGTAAGACATATGAGGGCCATATATTCAGCATGGCGAGAAACTGCCAGGCGAGTATCAGCAGTGCGTAGAATCCCAGGCGTCGTGCCCATACGCTGACATTGATTTTGCTGACCGTGTGTCCAGTCGAGGGAACCGTTGAGGGTGTGAGTGTGTTACTTGCTTTGGCCATTACTGTTCTCCTGCTCGTCTTCTCCAAGCGCTTCTTTTAATGCTGCCAGGATTTCCGCCGCCTGATCTACCAGATGATGATCCTCCAACGAGCGAGGGCGAGGAAGCTTAATACGGAATTCGGATACGATGCGGCCAGGTCGTGGCGCGAAAACGAGAATACGATCACCCAGCGCGACTGCCTCGTGTACATTATGCGTCACAAATAGAATTGTCTTTCTCGTTGAAGACCAGATGAATTCAAGTTCGCTATACAATCGATCGCGAGTGAGAGCATCCAGGGCACCGAATGGCTCGTCCATCAGTAAGACAGCAGGATTAATCGCCAGGGCGCGTGCGATAGCTACACGCTGGCGCATACCACCAGAGAGTTGATGCACAAAGCTTTTTTCGAAGCCGTTGAGATGGACCAGATCAATGAAGCGGAGGGCGATTCTGGTGCGTTCTGATGCTGAGAGTTGTTTTTGGCGCAAGCCGAACTCAACATTCCCCAATACGTCTAGCCATGGGAAAAGCGCGGCCTCCTGAAAGAGGAGCACACGGTCCGTACCGGGGCCAGTAACCTTCTGTTCATTGGCCCAGATTGTCCCTCCAGAAGCCTCTTCCAGACCTGCAACAATACTGAGCAAGGTTGACTTGCCGCAGCCACTGGGTCCGAGCAAGCAAACGAATTCTCCCGGCTCGACCGTTAAATTCACTGGGCGTAGCGCCTCAACATTGCCAGTGCGCCCGGCATACGTTTTGCTAACACCTTCAATTCTTAATGGAATCCCACCAGGAGAGGGAGACCCTTTCTCAATCTGCATAGGTGCTTCGGCTTCTAGTGCGCGACGAAACATAACCAATCCTCCCATCACTGGCTGTGCCATGACAACAATAAAGTAGCAGATAGGTATTGCCAGAGAACACACTGTATGCTAAGAGATAAAGCGTGCTCCCTGGTTGTACGATGCTCGATGTTATGGTTGTTTAATCTGGGCGAGCCCCTGCGCCGAGAGGATCGCATTGAGATCATTCAGTTGGTAGAGACCACTTAAATCGGGCTTTTTTGTGCCCAGGAAGCCTCGCGCATATGTCTGGCTAGCTACTTGATTCAACGCGCTCGGTAGCGGATCATACGTGACTGTCATCTCACTAAAAGCTTGTGCCAGTTCTTTTGTAGGAAGACCCTTACCAGTGAGGCTTTTCAACTGTGCATTGACGATCTGCTCAGCCTGTAAAGGATTCTTCTGGATGAATAGAACTGTAGAGACGTGTGCCTGAAGGAACTTTTTCACCAGGTCAGGATGCTGATTATAGAAAGCTGTACGCACGACGATATTCGTCGTCACAAATTGTTGATTGGGCCAGAGTGTCCGTTCATCAACGAAGACCTTGCCTCCATCTTCATCTACCAGACGCGTGGCGTATGGTTCGGGTACCCAGGCCCCATCGATCTTTCCTAATTTAAAGAGCGTTAAGATAGTTGCATTATCGGTTGGAATGACCTGTACATTGCCACCTTTGTCGACCGTATTCAAACCATGCTCGTGCAGGTAGTTGCGGAGAGCGACATCCTGGGTATTGCCTAACTGGGGCGTTGCTAACTTTGTGTGCGCCAGATCGGCTGGACTATTGATCCCTTTTCTGACAATGAAGCTCGCTCCCCCACTGGCTGCGCCGGCAATGACGTGTAGAGCCGCGCCCTGGCTCTTGATATAGCCATTGATAGTTGGATTGGGACCAACATAGCCAATATCAATACTATTGGCGAATAACGCCTCAATAAGGGCTGGTCCGGCGTTGAAGGTCGTTGTCTTAAGGGTCACATTTGGTCCAAGCGCCTTTGCGAATGTCCCTTGCGCGACACCGACGATGGCAGCGGCATGGGTAATATTGGGGAAATATCCAATATTTACGGTAACTTTGTTATCGGCCTGGGCGCCTGGTCCACTGCATCCCTGAAGGAAAACGGTGAGCAACGACAATAGTGCCAGCAGACTCCAATACCGTGGGAGCGTTCTTCTTTTCATGACAGGGTCACTCCTTCGATCTGTTACTGTTTGCTAAGGGGCTACCTGCTCTTGCATCGCTGCGATCAGGATTTTAGCCACCTCTGGTCGCGAGAATTCGCTCGGTGGCACGATACCGTCACGTAGCAACTGGCGCACTTTGGTGCCGCTTAATGAGACATGATCTTCGTTGCTATGCGGGCAGGTCTTGGTTGAGGCCATTGACTCACAAACACGGCAGTAGAATGTATTATCAAAGAACATGGGGACGATGCCGAGAGCGGCTGCATCAAATTCTGCGAAGATGTTTTGCGCATCATACGTGCCGTAATAGCTGCCTACTCCTGCATGGTCACGTCCAACGATAAAGTGTGAACAGCCATAGTTCTTACGCATAAGTGCGTGGAAGATAGCTTCGCGCGGACCGGCGTAATGCATTGCGGCGGGTAATACGCCCAGGATGGCGCGATCGGCTGGATAATAGTTTTCAAGCAGCACTTCGTAACAGCGCATACGTACATCGGCTGGAATATCGTCGCTTTTCGTCGCGCCGATCAGAGGATGGAGGAAGAGGCCGTCAACCGTTTCCAGCGCACACTTTTGAATATACTCGTGGGCACGATGGACTGGGTTTCGTGTCTGAAAACCGACGACTCGCTTCCAGCCACGCTCGTTGAAGAGTTGGCGTGATTGCGTCGGTGTGTAGCGATAGTTCTCAAACGTTTGTGGTTGGAGTCTGACGACCTGTACCGGGCCACCCAGGAGGATATCTCCTTGCTGGTAGACGACGGCGACGCCGGGATGAGCTTCGTCTTCGGTGCGGTAGACCTGACGTGCTTCGTGATGTTTGTCGTAGGTGTATTTTTCTTCAAGTGTCAGGACGGCGTGTAGCTCGCCTTCGGTATCTACGAGTGCGATACGCTCGCCTTCGGTGAACGCTGCCGCTTGTTCATGAGTAACTGCCAGCGTGATCGGGATAGACCAGGGCAGGCCATTGCTTAAGTGCATAGTGTCTACGACACTGAGATAGTCAGTTTGATTGAGAAAGCCGTGCAGAGGACTGTATGCACCGTTTGCTAACTGCTCCAGGTGAGCGAGTTGGCGTGGGCCGATGACAATGCGCGGTAGACGTTCTGCAAGTGCTTGTAGCTCTTGCTGTTCTGTTTCGCCGACCAGGTTGATAACGAGTTCTCCTCCGTGAGGAGCGATTAAGCCGTCTGTCGTCATGCTAGTCTCCTAACTATATATGCTTGAATGAGAGTCCGATCCTGCCATCCTCATGAGCAGAGATGTCGTCTACCGGACATCGGCAGTTTCTTCCAGATACGTTGGATCCAGATAACCGAGTTCAACCAGTTTGTTTAGAATGTGTGTGACGCTTTCATCCAGTGTTTCTTTATCGGTCTCAATAATCAGTTCTGGATATTCCGGCTCCTCGTAAGGATCATCTACTCCGGTGAAGCCTTTGAGCTTGCCTTCGTCGACCAGTTTGTAGAGGCCCTTGACATCGCGCTGGCGACAGACATCAATGGGACATTTTACATAGACTTCGACAAAGTTTCCGATCTCGTGCCGTGCCCAGTCTCTGGCTTCACGATAGGGCGCAATGGCAGCCGAGATACAGACCACGCCATTACGTGTGAGCAAGCTACAAACGAAAGCAATGCGTTTGATATTGGTATCGCGATCTTCGCGACTGAAGCCAAGACCTTTGCTCAGATGGGTACGCACAATGTCGCCGTCCAGGATCTCAACGTTGCGCCCATGCTGTTGCAAGCGCTTTTCGATTGCTTCCGAGAGCGTGCTTTTTCCTGCACCCGAGAGACCGGTAAACCAGAGTGTGAAACCAGTATTTGCCATTCTTTTGTTGTTATCCTTCCATATTACTGCCCCTTATATAGGAGCAGACTAAAAAGAACGCCGAGAGAGGATAGTAAGATATGTTGCCTTAGAGCGTATAAGCCTCATAGAGACGCCATTCTGGATTGAGATCGAACTGTGCTATATTCTGCCGGGCGGCCTCTCCATTAGATCGTCCAGGACGCAAGAGGATACGTGTCTGTTTGCCATCGACAAGTACCCAGACATTGTGACGTGCATCGTAGCTACAATCCTGGAGCCAATTGGTACCCGCATCAACTTCCTCCTCTACAAGAGCTTTCCCGGTAGAAGGAATGTTGACCAACAATGCTTTGCCATGGACCGTATCTGCAACCGTAAAGTGCTGCTCATCCAGAATGCGCACCGAGTGTGGATGATCCAGCCCATCAAGGATAGTGGTCCAGTTGCCGGTTTCTCGATCGATTGCGATCACTGTTCCCTGATGGAAGAGTGTGGCCAGAATACGCCCATCGGGTAGTTCGGCTGCGGAATTGACGTGAGTGGTTTGCTGCAGCGTTCCAAATTTGGCTGTACTGTAGTCGGCCGTTTTATCCAGTTCACGCGCCTCTCCTGTCTGTGTGTGGAGAAAACCATGATCAGTGGCCCACCATGTCCAGAGAATTTCACCGGCAACATTGAACTCGATCAGAAGATCCAGTCCTGTGCTTGCTACCAGATAGCCATGACGTGTGCGTGAGACCGAATGCAACGCGTTAAAAAGTGGAGAGGTAATGACCCTGGGATGCAGTGTCTGCAACCGGGCGTCGACCTCATGGATACTATTGAAAGTCGTGACGAACAGTCCTTGCTGAGAAGGAACGATCCCGGCCGCCAGACTGAGATTGAGGACTGTACGTGTTGACCCTAGATCTTCAATCAAGCAGAGCAATCCACCGAGGTCCCCCTCGGGTTTTTGCAGGCTCCCCAGGGTTGTGAGGGGGCATGCAGTCTCTTCACGTGTCTGAGACCAATGTTTCTTTAAGGTCGAGTGCTGTGTTGAAATACAACTGAGTAACAGTTTCATCTAGGTTCAGGATCCTTTCAACGTATACGCCGAACTTGTGAATAGAACAGGTATAGTATGTGAGAATTGTGAAAACTCCTTATCCTTACGAACCTATATTAATGTCGAGTAGAAAAATTGTTGATTTAGTTGATCGACATTATAGGGCTTCTGCTGTTAACTATACTGTAAAGATCCCTGATCTGTCAATTGGGTGGTAAGTACATAAAAACCCTATTACACTGGTTATTTTCTACTCCTCTAACGTTTTCGTATCTTTGAAAGCATTATATTTTCCATACCCACCACTCTATTATCATTATCAATTGTTGTGATCTTCTTTCGATACTCTGTTGAGCATTAGATAATCTATATGGTCTTTCTTTTACTACAAGAACCTTAGGGCATAGAGACTGTACAAAACGATGAATGCTCATCATTTAACGTTGAACAAGCGTTTGTTATCCGGTTATTTGGGGATGATGATGATCTGAGTGGGAAAATAGCTGCACTTTTTGTCGGTGTCATCTGTCACATATGTGTAATCTGGCGCGTAGTAATTAATAGGTTATTTATATGACTAACTTGTCAGTTTCTAACATACCAGTAGCGCACGTATCGATTGCTAGTGCTGTCTCCTGGGTAGCTTATAGACTGGTATAATAGGCATACTCGCTGCGGTCGATACCTACTATAGAGATGTAGACAATCCGCGGTCTGTTTGAATATCTCCGTGATAAACCTCTACTATTTGTGGCACGGGCGGTTGTGCTTGATGGGTATAGACACGCATACGATGCTGGTATCTGAGTAGATAGTGTACAGCCAACTTCCTACATCTCCTGTACCACCAGTGACTAATACTGTTGACAAGGCCTCCTCCTTTAATACATAGATGATACTTTAACGCTCCTGCACTGCTAATCGATTACTTTTAAGAGCGATGTTTTTTTCTATTCTATTCTAGCCGCTTCATATAGTTCATAAAAATGAACACACTTCACAATAGGATAATTGGCCAAAAATGCCAAGCAAATAATTACCGGTAATTTCCGGTAATTATTGGTCTTTAATTCCCTTGACAAACCGGTAAATTTTGGGAATACTAGAGGTATCCCACTATGAGAGGCTGGTTATCTACCGAATATGGATCAATCGTCGCTGAAGCGTAGCACCATCGCAGAGATTGCAATGAAAGCTGGAGTTTCTGCCCCCACTGTTTCGCGTGTCTTACACAATCGTCCTGATGTGGCCCCCGAAACGCGTCGGCGTGTGGAAAAGGCGCTTGAAGACAATGGATTCATGCGGGATCGTACAAAGCATGCCTTGCGGAAAGAAAGTAGTGGCATTGTTGATATGATCGTGCCCACTCTCACGAATTTGTATTCGGTTGAGATTGTGCGCGGTGTTGAGGAGGTGTTGCAGCGGACGAAGTTACGATTAGCCCTTTCGGTTACAGGTGAGTTTATCAGGCTTGAGCAACAATGGCTTGCCAAGGTGCTCAATGGTTCGACTGATGGAGCTATTCTTGTGCTCGCACATGGTCAATCACAAGACCTTGAGACATTACGGCGCCATCGGATTCCATTTGTCGTTGTTGATCACCGTGGCGAACTGGGTGCGGACGTGCCTTCAGTAGGCGCAACCAATTGGCTCGGTGGGCGCACTGCAACTGAATATCTTACTTCACTCGGCCATCGACGTATCGCTATGATTTCTGGACCTTCAGAGCATCGTTGTAGCCGCGATCGCATCGCAGGCTATCGTTCAGCAATGGAAGACGCAAATATAGCGATAGATCCAAACTTGATTTGCTTTGGAGCATTTACACAACAAACAGGCTATGAGCAGACCTGTAAATTGTTAGCATTACCGGAAAGACCAACCGCTATATTTGCTGGCAATGATACTCAGGCTATGGGTGTCTATAGCGCCCTTCATACCCATGGTCTTAGTGTACCTGCTTCAATGAGTGTGGTTGGCTTCGATGATGTCCCTATCGCTTCGGTTGTTACACCTGCGCTGACGACTGTGCGTCAACCGCTGGTCGAGATGGGACGTGTTGCGACAACCATGTTATTGCGTCTGATGGCAGGCGAGCCTCTTGATAGTGTGCGCGTTGAGTTGACGACTACCTTGATCATTCGCGATTCATGCGCCCCATTGCGATCTCCAGTCATGGAGAGGTAGTTGCTCGGTTCCCACCTGGCTTAGATAATTGAAAGGAGCAGAGAAAACACGAGGCGTATCACGAGGTGTATAATATAGACGAGCTTCAATGGTTGAAGTTCGTGGCAAGGATTGCTTAATAACGGTACATGCCTATACTTTTTATCGAATAGTATTTATTCGGCTGTATTTTTCGCCAGGCTTGGGAAAAAGCCTGGTTGGCAGAGATGCCAGGGAGACTAAAGGAATGCAAGCAAAAGTATCACGAAGGACTTTTCTAGAAGTTGCAGGGGGAACTGCGCTAGCCACGACACTCGCGGGTTGTTTCGGTGTTGGTGGTAGTCAGACGACGACGAGTAGCAGTACTGGTACCGTCACGCTCTGGGAGATTCGTACTGGCGGTGAACAGACAGTTGTAAAAAATGCTGTCTCTGCCTTTAATGCGAAATATCCAAATATACAGGTAAGTACCACCTATCTATCGAACGATCCCTACAAGCAAAAATTACAGGTGTCAATGGGAGCACACAATCCGCCCGATATCTTCATTGGCTGGGGTGGTGGTGTCCTCAAGTCTTATATCGATGCCGGGGATGTATATGATCTGACATCTGATTTCAACGGCGATCCTACATGGAAGAGTAGATTTCTCCCATCAGTTTTGACTGGTGTTACCTTCGGTGGTAAACTCTATGGAATTCCCTGTGCTGGTATGCAGCCAGAGCTCTTCTTCTACAATAAGGATATGTTCAAAAAATACAATTTGAATGCTCCTCAGACCTGGAGTGAATTTCTCCATGTCGTTACCGTGTTGAAGAATCAGGGTGTTATTCCTATTGCACTTGCCGGTGCTAGCCAATGGCCCTATCTGATGTACATTTCGTATCTCGTCGATAGAGCTGGTGGGGCAGGGGTATTCAATGCAGTGCTCGCGGGACAAGCGAATGCATGGTCGCAGGACGCTTTTATCCAGGCAAACACAACTATCCAGGAATTGGTGACCATGGGGGCATTTGGTTCCTCGTTTGCCTCTACAACCACCGATACCAACCAGGATGTTGCTCTGTTGTATACAGGGCGAGCTGCCATGATGCTACAAGGTAGCTGGAATTACTCTACCATTCAGACCAACAATCCCGCTTTTATTAGCAGTGGCAAGCTCGGTTGGTTCCCTTTCCCTGCTATTGAGGGTGGAAAAGGCGATCCTACAGATGTATACGGAAATCCAAGCAACTTCTACTCTATCTCTAGCACCGCTAAATCTAAAGCGAACGCTGTCAGCTTTCTTAAAAATGGCGTCATGACCGACGCTCAAGTCAAAGGATTTATCGGTGTGGGTGATGTACCCCCCATTCAAGGCCTTGAGTCCCAGTTAGCGAGCCAGCCAGACGGCGCTTGGCTGCAAGCCACATATAACATGGCGAAGAACGCATCAACTTTCCAGTTGTCCTATGACCAGGTCTTAGCACCGACACCTGCACAGGCTACCCTCACTAATCTGAGTCAGATCTTCTTGAAGCAGATTACACCTAAGCAGTTCTCGGACAACATGAATAGAACCTTGAGTGCGTCTTAGTCTATTATATGTCAGATCGTGTTTCCTTTTTCCGCTGGTTCAATCAAAAGCTTGGAGTCCATTGATGTGTGATCCATGCTTTGAAAGAACTATGTCCCTCTCTTCTCTTATGTGAAGGGAGGGACATGTGAAACAGCAGGGGAACGCACCTGCAGGCATGAAGCCCTCAGATAGGAGAGCGCTATGAGCGCATCAATAAAATCACCCAAAGCTCTACACCGGTCAAATAAGCTCGTCGTACTCTGGACCGTGCCAGCATTATTCTTTTATGTCGCGTTTGCGATCGTCCCCCTCTTCATTGCGCTCTACTTGAGCTTTACACAATGGAATGGTCTATCCCCCGCTATATGGATTGGATTGAAAAATTGGATTGCTCTTTTTTCCGATGCCGTCACTGGCCAATCCTTGTTACTCATCATTGAGGAAATGGTTATCTGTTGGATTGTGCAAACACCTTTAAGTATATTGATTGGCGTCTTTATGGCCGGTGCCCAGCGTTACCGCGCAGTACTGAGCGTCTTATACTTTCTACCGTTACTCTTTTCTGCAGTTGCCATTGGTATTACCTGGCAATCGATGTTAGATCCAAACTTTGGTCTTATTGATAGCTTGCTGAAGTCTATCGGACTGTCAGGGCTAGCACAAGACTGGTTGGGTAATCCGAGCCTGGCGTTTTTCGTCGTCCTCGTGATCATTTGTTGGGAGTTTATCCCATTTCACGCGCTCCTCTATCTGGGTGGTGCACGTCAGATACCAAAAGAATTGTACGAGGCGGCTACTATTGATGGCGGTGGGCGCGTACAAACTTTCTTTGCAATCACCCTGCCACAACTAAAATATACTATCGTTACCTCTACAACGCTGATCTTCACTGGTGCCTTCACCTATTTTGATCTCTTCTGGGTGACGACCCGTGGAGGCCCTGGCTATGCCACAAACGTACTACCTCTTCAAATGTACATCACGGCCTTCAAAAATGAGCAGGTGGGCTACGGCAGTATGATCGCTGTTGTACTGGCAGCCCTCGGTATTGCGCTCTCGTTTATCCTGCTACGTTTCACTGGCTTTAGCAAAATGTCAAGCCAACTTGAAGGATTATAACCATGACAATAAAACAATCTGAGACAGCACAGGTCAGGCATAGAAGCACATTATCTGGCGCTGCTATTGCTACGTCGCAACAAAAGAAGCAATATCCTCGTAAGAGCAATGTGCGGGAAATCCTTCCTGCAGTTCTTGGTGTGATCTGGCTCGTGTTTGCAATTTACCCGATCATTTATATGTTGTTTACGAGTCTACGACCTCAGGCCGATTTGTATACAGATACTCCCTGGTCTTTTCCATCGCATGCTACGCTGAGTAACTATACAGATGTCCTGGCGAACGATTTTGGCACCTATTTTGCTAATACCGTTTTTGTTACGGTCGTGAGCGTCTTCTTGATTCTGGTTTTATCTCTTCTTGCGGCGTATGCGATCTCACAAGTTCGTAATCGCTTCACACAAGCGGTCTTCAACCTCTTTCTCCTTGGGCTCGCTATCCCACTTCAGGCTACGATTATCCCAATTTATGCTATTGTTTCCGACCTGCACCTCTATGACACGCTGTTTGCCTTGATCCTGCCTTCTGTCGCTTTCGGCATTCCATTGTCAATTCTCGTGCTCGTCACCTACATTAGAGATATTCCTAATGAGCTCCATGAGTCTATGATGCTTGATGGCGCGAAGCATTTTCGCATTTTGTACAGCCTTGTCTTGCCATTAGCGCGACCGGCGATCATCACAGTGATCATCTACGAAACGATCCAGGTATGGAACAGCTTCCTTTTCCCACTTGTCTTGACTCAGAGTCAAGGTGTGCAAGTGCTCCCTCTCTCCTTGATGAACTTCCAGGGACAATATACTACGGACGTACCAGCGATAATGGCGGCAGTCTTCCTCTCTGCCACCCCTATTATCCTCCTGTACATTTTTGGCAGACGCCAATTGCTTGGTGGCCTCGTGGCTGGTTTCAGTAAGTAATAGATGTGTTATTACTGTGATTCGGTTTTGTTTTTAGTATAACAAAAGATCATTAATCTTTTAGGTATCCTTTGAAAACCAAAGGATACCTTTTCTTCTTGCTTGTCGCTTTGCATCAACTGAGCAACAAGTACAGAGCGAGCACTAGTCCTATGACACTTGTTATTGCAGTCAGGAGAATGGGGAACCCTTTTACCGGGTAAAAGCGTTCGGAATCGATTGATTGGCGAATATTCAAGAAGTTGCGTAGAGCAATGAGCAGAATGCTAACGCCCAGCAATGTCAGTAGAATGCCAACAATCTGTGAAAAAGCGAATGGGGAGAGAGGTGGTACCGGGGTTTTGAGTTCTATCTGGCGCAGAAAAAGGCCGAAGCGTGCAATGACGAAGCCAAAAGTGATCGTCGCAATCCCTGTGCGTACCCAGGCCAGAAAGGTACGTTCGTTGGCAAGATGATCGGTGACTCTCTTGCTTATTGTAGTGCGTGGGTCTGGAGTATCCACGTGAGATCTCTCGTTGCCCTGTTCTTTGTCAGGATGCATCGCTCATTTCCTTTGTCGTAATGACTGCTATGCTGTTAAAGCGAAAGGTTACAATTTAATAGAGAAAGTTTCTTGTTTCAAGGACGCTTATACTTTTGAGCTTCGTTGCTGCGTACAATCTGACTTTCGATGATTGTACGCGTTTTGTCAAGCTCGATGCCCAGACTTGCGAGTACCTGTGCTGCGAGGGCCTGCTGTTCACGCAATAATCCAAGAAGTATCGGGGATCTGATACTTCTCATTATTGTACTGGAGGCACTGTTCTGAACGCCTTCGCCAGATCCAACAATTTCCCATGGCGTTTGTTCGCGTACTTGCTATGCTGGTTCTATGATGACGCGGAGACCATTTTTTGGGCGTAACGTAATCAGTGGATCGGTCTGCATGGTGAAACCAGGCACAATGCGGAACTTGAAACGTTGAAGGATGGTTGCCAGTAGCAGACGCATTTCTAGTTGTGCAAAGGGCATTCCAATACACATTCGTGGTCCGGCTCCAAAGGGAATGTATGACCAGGGAACAATGTTTTTTGCGTTCTCTGGTTGCCAGCGCTCGGGTTGAAACGTGTCGGCTGCCTCCCAGAGGTCTGGACGGCGATGAAGTATCCACTTACTGATCAGTACAAATGTCTTGGCCGGCAAAGTATACTCATCAAGTGTAAACGCCTCGCGGGCGCGGCGTCCGATCAGATAGGCTGGTGGGTAGAGACGCAATGTTTCACTGATCACCCAGTCTGTATAGGGCATCATGGGTAGATTAGCCAGTGTGGGCGGCTGCCCCTGCAATTGTGACTGCAATTCAAGATAAAGCTTCTCATATTCATTCATATTTTGGGCGAGCAGATAAAATGCCCAGACCAGCGTATTGCTTGAGGTCTCATGGCCGGCGGCCACAAAAGTCATGATATGATCGCGGATCTGTGTATCTGTTAAGGCTACGTCATCTTCAGTTGCTGCCAGCAACATCGAGAGAAAATCGCCTTCATCGTTTCCCTCTAAGCGGCGTTGTGCAATCAAGTGATTTATCACTTTATCAATAACACGTTTGCCACGTTGACGTTTGCCATAATCGGTGAACGGTAGATCTATCTTCAGTCTTAAGAGTGTTTCTAGCAGTTTAGGCTGATTCTCTAGAATATCTGTAAATGCCTGACCAAGTTTACTATTGCGCAACCCCAGATCAATATTAAATAGACACTTTGCTACAACTCTCATTGTAAGCTGTTGCAGTTCTTGATCCAGTGCGATCTCTTTACCTGTTTCCCAGGAATCCAGCATCTCTAGCGTATACTGGCTCATCGTGTCAGCATAGCTTTCGACACGTTTTTTATGAAAAGCTGGTTGTACCAGTCGGCGTTGTTGGCGATGGGTATCGCCATCTAGATTAAAGAGACCATGACCAGTAAATTCTTGCAAACCACGAGCAAATTCCGCACTCGTGAAATTGCGTGGATTCTCGGTTAGCACATAATGAATATGTTTTGGCTCAAACAAAACTACTGACGGTGTATCGGACATATACATCGTCGCAAGTGGCCCATAGGTTTTGTGTAGTGTTTCCAAAAATTCCAGTGGATCTTTGACAAAGCTATAATTATTTCCTAACACGGGCAATGGTTTAGGCCCAGGTGGTAGGATAGCCTTTTGTTGAATTACGTCCATGCGTATTTCCCCCTTTAAAAATGTACCATATACATAAAAAAGAGAAACCGCATTAAAGGTTCCTCAAATAGGACTGTGTAAAGCATAGCTGATTTATCTGTCATTTTCAATGAGTTATATACTTGAGGGCATAGAAAAGTTGTAAGCTCAAGCTTGTCTCTTCTCATGTTACTTTTTTCTTGCAAAAGACGTGCTATCCACTAGGAAATCGCTCACATGTAGAGCGTTACAGAAAGAAATTGTTCTCCAGGCTTTGTCGCATAGCTTCATCCTAAGGTAATGGGGAGGACGTGTGTCATACAATGCTGTTTTGCCTCCAGAATCGCAACAATTACAGCGCGGGCGTAGCTGGCTTCGTGTCTTATTGATTGGTGTTTGCCTTTTTGCCTTGACCACTATTGCCTTGTTTTGGACCGGCAATCCTAATATGTATCCAACAGTTATTATCATTGGCAACTTTCTTGTCCCTGTTGTCTTTGTTGCTCTCCTTTATGACCATCGCCATTTTAGCACATTGACTCCATGGACTGTTGCAACCAGTTTTTGCATTGGAGGAGTGCTTGGAGTGCTTGGTGCCTCTATCCTTGAAGCTTTGGTACTCCCTGCACCTATCGATCCAAACAAAGGTCTCCCCTTCACAAGTGCACTGCTTATTGGGTTCATTGAAGAGGGATGTAAAATTGTGGCAGTCATGTTAGTAGCAAGACGCATCCCTCATACTTCACAGATGGATGGATTGCTGCTTGGTGGTGCTGTTGGTATGGGTTTTGCTGCCCTTGAAAGTACGGGATATGCCTTCACGGTATTTCTCGCTAGTGGTGGTCACGTGGGTACGTCTATAATCGAGACAATCATCCGCGGACTTCTTGCTCCTTTTGGTCATGGCGTCTGGACCGCTATTCTTGGAGCAGTGCTCTTCCGCGCAAGCAGTCCACGTCACTTTCGTATTACTATCCCGGTTATTCTGACGTACATCGTTGTCTCACTGCTCCATGGTTCGTGGGATGGCTTTCCTCACACTATATACTTCATCATTCCACCAGGTATTCCATTCTCAGTAGTAACGGTGTCGCTAAGTGTGATTGGTCTGCTTCTGCTCTCTGTCCTCTATAGACACTCCATCTCTCAACAGAGGGCGCAACAACTTTTCTCTCACCCACAACCACAGTAAAATGCTTCTGTAGGGAATGTCATTCCCACGCATGCACATCTTAGTTCTTGAAGAGGAATGATTGCTCATCGTTTTCAGGAACTAAGATGTGGTTTGTCTGAAAGAGAGGAATCTGCATAGGAATAAAAACAGTGAGGATTACGAAAAAGACCTCATCTTACGCACTATGTATCTTCGAGGTCTGAGATTGACTGAATATGAGTGAAGAAAGGGTAAGAGGCCGGACCGGTCGTTGATCGACTGGCTCGACTTGTTGACCTTGCGTCTATTCCAATGCTCTGTTACACCACCATTTTTCTCACCACGAAACATTCCCCAACCTGTCACAAATCCTCCCCTTCCCCCGTCTCCTTTGCATCAATCGAGAGAAACCCAACAACACATCAACGCAGAAGGAGCAAAAACATGGAGAACGATATTATCTCAACAGATGTCGCAATTGTTGGTGGCGGTCTTGCCGGTCTGAGCGCTGCTACCTATCTGGCCCGCGCCGGAATGGATGTGACGCTCTTTGAGAAGTCCAACCACCTGGGTGGACGCGCTGCTACTCAGGAGCACAAGGGCTACGCCTTTAATCACGGTATCCACGCCTTCTGCTATGGCAGTACGGGTACCAGGGTCCTGCGTGAGCTAGGTGTGACCTATCGCTATCAAAATCCGCGCGGCGTTCAGCTCTATGCGCAGGGCCGCTTCTCCTCCGCGCCCGTTTCCGCAAGCACCATCCTGCGCACAGACTTTCTCACCACCGCCGAAAAGATGGAGTTTGTGGGCCTGTTCACCAAAATCATTTGCACCAAACCCGCTAGCGCCGGAGGGCAGAGCGCGCGGGAATGGCTGGACCGCGAGGTGCGCAATCCGCATTTGCACCAGATGTTGGCTGCCTTTGCTCGTACGCTAACCTATTGTGCCAACCTTGATCTGATGAGCGCCGAGGTCTTTCTCCAGCGTGTGGTTCTCAGCGATGTTCGCTACATCGATGGCGGCTGGCAGAGCATAGTGGAGTCATTACAAACCAGAGCCACAGAGGCTGGCGCACATCTTCTGAGTGGCGCACGGGCAAGCGAGCTGCTTCAGCACGGAGAGCACCACATCGAGGGCGTACGCCTGGCAGATGGTCGTAGGGTGGCTGCTCGCGCGGTCATGCTCGCCATTACACCAGCAGAGGCCCTCAAGCTGCTGGATGGCGAGAGCTACGAGCCACTGCGCCAGACCCTCGCAGCCATCCGGCCCGTACGTGTCGCCTGCCTGGATGTCGCTTTGAGTTGTCTACCTGCTCCTCAGCACGCCATCGCCTTCGATTTGGAGCAGCCGCGTTTCCTGACCACCCAATCGCTCTTTGCCCGCGTTGCTCCCGCAGGCGGAGCGCTGATCCACACCTTTAAGCAACTTGATCCCGCTCAGCCCGGCGATCCACATCAGGACGAGCGCGACCTTGAGGAGTGGCTGGACCAGGTCCAACCCGGATGGCGTGCAGTGCTGGTCAAGCGCATTTTCCTTCCGCGCATCGAAGCAATCAGCCTTCTGCCCACCGCACACAGCGGCGGCCTGGCCGGACGTCCTGGCGTCCAGGTTCCCGGTGTCAGCAATCTCTACCTCGCTGGCGACTGGATCGGCAACGCCGGCTACCTCGCTGATGCCAGCCTCGCCAGCGCTCGCCAGGCTGCCCATCTCCTGATCCAGCATGGCCTGCCAGCACCGCACCCCCAACTGGCAACGGATGGGATATAATGGGAGGAAGCAGTGCAGCGATCTCCTGATTGCTATCGTTTCGCGCGAAGAGGAACAGTGGACGGCACTCCGGATGCCAATGCCGGTGTGCCGTCTAATTGGCGAGGAGGAGATGGATCGCATCGCCACACACCCGCTGAAAACGAGGACATGATCATGAACAAACCAGAAGACACGGCACCCATCTTTCAGCACTATCGCCTGCTACTCTTCTCCATCGCCTATCGTATGCTCGGCAACGCAACCGACGCCGAGGATATCGTCCAGGATGCCTTTCTGCGCTGGCTTCAGGCCTCCGGCAACGAGGTGCAGTCACCCAAAGCCTATCTCTCGACTATTGTTGTTCGGCTCTGCCTCGATCAACTGCGCTCTGCCAGAGAGCAACGTGAGGTCTACGTGGGTCCCTGGCTTCCCGAACCCATAGCAACTGGCCAGATGCCAGAACTCTCTGAGACAGCGGCCCAGGCCGAAGCGCTTTCGCTGGCCTTTCTCCTGATGCTGGAAAAGCTTAACCCCCTGGAACGAGCTCTTTTCCTCTTGCGTGAGGTCTTCGAGTATGAATACAGCGAGATTGCCGCCATCGTCGAAAAAAGCGAGGCCAACTGCCGCCAGATCTTCCACCGAGCCCAGCAGCATCTCGATAAGGGCCGCATGCGCTTCTCTGCCTCGCGCGAGCAGCAGGAGCGCATCACCAACCGTTTTCTCCAGGCCAGCCTCAACGGTGATATGCAAGGACTGCTCAGCCTATTGAGCAACGACATTGTCTCGATGGGCGATAGCGGCGGCAAAGCCGCGCTTAAAGCTGGCCTGATGCCAGTCTTTGGGCCCGAGAAAGTCGCCCGTGGCTACCTCGGTGCTCTGCGCAGTCTGCCTGCTGGCGTGGTCACGCGCATCACCGAGGTCAACGGCCAGCCAGCTCTTGTCGGCTATCTCAACGAAAAACCAGTCGGTGCCATTCTCCTGCAGATCGAGGGCGAGCAGATCTCGCATCTCTATTATGTGGTCAATCCTGAGAAGCTGAACTGGCTATAACTGCTGGTTCTGTGAATTACCTGCCCTGGCATACCAGAAAATATCAAGTAATATACCTCTTTAGCGAAGGAAGATGAACCTATGTGCTCGTAGCTTTGAAGAACAACTATTGTAAAGAGGATGGTAAGTGAATCGTTATGGGAAAGCCATTGTTGATTATTGTGAACGGTCTCCCTGGTACTGGAAAGACGACCCTGGCAAAACGCCTTGCGGCAGATGTACGACTGCCAGTCTTCCATAGAGATGGCATATATGAGACACTCTACGATGCGCTTGAATGTCATATCAATGGACGCCCTCCTCTGATAGGGCCTGCTGCCTTTACTCTGCTCCATTATTTTGCCAGCTCATTGTTAGCAGCAGGCCAATCATTGATTGTTGAGGGATTTTTTGGCCTCTCCGAAGTAGGAAGAGCCGAGTTTCTTCAACTACAACGAGCACACGATTTTGAGCCATTTCAAATTCAGTGCAAGACAGATGGCCCAGTTCTCTTGGAGCGTTTTCTTGAGCGTGCGGGGACCAGAGAGCGCCATGCCTGTCATCGTGACCTGGAATTTGTTGAACAAAACAAAGAGCGGATCTTAAAAGGTCATCATCCTCATCTCGCTCTTGGTGGTCAAGTCGTTGAAGTCGATACCACAACTTACAGTTTTGATTATGCAGGCCTACTCAATTGTATTCATATAGCTCTCTTGGATACACTTAAATCATAATCGTAATACATTATTTATCCGCGTATGTCAAAAATAATTAGGTTTCTTCTAAAATTTGTAAGACCAAACCAGTGTTGTTTTTCCAGATCTGGCAGAGGCACGGAGAAGAGTGAGCTTTTCTATGAGCCCTTCCTGTAGTCGTTTTAGTCAGCGTGAGCGTGAAACCTGGGTGTATGTAGAAGATGGCGGCTGGAGTTTCGTTGTCAGTAAGAGATCCTGTTGCGCAATTACTTATGCTGCAGTGAAAGGAACGTAGAACGAAATGAAAGCAATCCGTATGCATGGCCGTGGTGGTCCAGAGCATCTCGTATATGAAGACGCGCCACAACCACAACCCGCACAGGGAGAAGTGTTAGTGCGCATCTATGCGACGGGCGTTATTGCGACAGAATTGACCTGGAATGAAACGTATCAGACCAAAGAAGGAGTTGCACGCCCTTTGCCTATTCCCGGACATGACCTATCTGGAGTGGTAGAGGCGGTTGGCCCTGGCGTCACTGATATCACGGTCGGATCAGAGGTCTATGCCCTGACCGCCTTTGGTCGAGACGGTGCCGAGGCAGAATATACCATTGCTCTACCCACAGAACTGGCCCCTAAGCCGCGCTCCCTCGATCACATACAGGCAGCATCTGTGCCGCTACCTGCCCTTACTGCCTGGCAAGCATTCTTTGATCATGCAAACCTTGTTGAAGAACAAACAGTCTTAATTCACGGAGCCGCAGGAGGCGTTGGTGTCTTTGCTGTTCAACTGGCACACCTGGCAGGTGCCCATGTCATTGTAACCGCCTCTGCACGTCATCACGACTTTCTCAAAGAATTGGGAGCCGACGAAATCATTGACTATAACACCACACGCTTCGAGGATGTGGTCCATGACGTCGATATCGTCCTGGATATGGTCGGTGGCGAAATAATAGAGCGATCCTGGAATGTGTTGAAGAAGGGTGGCATCCTGGTATCCGTTGTGAATCCCCCCTCACCTGAACAAGCGAAGGCGCACGGCGTACGCTCCGTCTGGTTTATCGTTGAACCCAGCCGAGAACAACTGATTCGGATCGGAGCATTGATCGATACTGGACGGATCCGACCCATCGTAGAGACAGTCATTCCCTTGTCACAGGCTTCTCAAGCATATGAACAAGGCTTGAAGGGACACTTGCGCGGTAAGATAGTTCTGCGGGTAATAAACTAATTGCGCGGTTACGATATTAATTCAGGAGTAAGAAATGTCAAAAGAAAGCAACCTTGCTGGCCTGCAGCGTTTTGCTGAGGCCGTTAACACTGGCAACTTCAGCCTCTTTTATGATGCAGTTGCACCAGGCGCTATTGATCACGATCCTGCTTCAGGGCAGGGTACTGGCCCTGAGGGTTATGAGCGCTTCTTTAGAGAGTTCCGCACTGCTTTTCCTGATCTGGCGGTCAATGTTGAACATCTGGTCGCTGATGAGGATAATATCGCATTCGCGTATACAATAACAGGTACGCACAAGGGTACGTTGCTCGGCTTTGCGCCAACTGGAAAACAGATCAAAGTGCGCGGTATGCAGATCGGTAAGTTTGAAAATGGCAAGTTGGTAGAGCGTTGGGGAAGCTCGGACCAACTAGGCCTGTTACAACAGCTCGGTGTAGCACCCACCTCTTAATCTCCCTGCTAACCAATCAACCTATACATATTTGTGCCGATAGCCCGCTAGTCGGGCTATTCTGCTTTGGTTTTGTGATCATGTAGAGGAGAGAGGTAGCAAGACCATTCCCAGGATACCTAAGAGAGCACAAATCTTTCCAATGCGGCAGCAACGCCATCTTCAGCATTGCTTGATGTCACATAGTCAGCGGCTGATTTTACCTCGTCATTGGCGTTTCTCATTGCGATGCCCAGCCCAGAAAAGCGCAACATTTCAAGGTCATTATGGTTGTCGCCAAAGGCAATTATTTCTTCAGGCTTTATATTGAGTAAGTGAGAGATAAAAGCTAAACCATTAGCTTTTGAAACATCTGGATGTAGAAATTCTAGCCATGTGTGAGCAGTTTGTGTTACATAGAGTCGCCCAGAAAACTGCTGTGCTAATTCACGCCGTATTGCAGATATTTCTGCTGCAGCGCTGAAAGCCGCTATCTTTATGCACGGTTGTGTATGTAGAAGTGATATATCGTTAGTGGGCGTAACTGGCACGCTATTCAGATACCAATTGTGGAGATCATAAAGGGCTTGTTCCGCAAAGAGCTTCTGATCTGTATAGTAACAAAGCTGTAAGCCAAGCTCATGAGTTGCATTGATGATAGGCAAGACCTCATCTTGTGGCATGTACTGTTCATGAAGAGTAGCATAGGTATGAGGATCGATGATGACGGCACCATTACTTGTAATTTGTGGTGCATTCAGTGGGAGGTATTTTCCAAACTCATGGAATATATAAGGAACGCGACCAGTAGCGATAACAAGTCTCAGCCCAGCATCTACAGCCTGATTGAGCACTGTAATCGTGTGTGGTGAGATGGTACGTTGAGGTGTCAAAAGAGTCCCATCAAGGTCAATGGCAAGAAGACGATACATAATTAAGAAACTCCCAGCTATCTCATGCTTGTGAAGTAAAAAATAATTTACCTCCGCCTTTAGTATACCTTTTTTTGTAACGCTGCCACAACCTGGATTAAACTAATGAATGCTATGAGAATGTGTAGCAAATAGTATATACCCATACAATTGACTACAGAAAAAGAGTAGCATAACGCAGATGACTACAATGTGAAGTTTGAGGGAGTTGAGGGAGTGTGGTAAGCGTAGTGTACCCTGTTTGTTATAGTGAGTAACGATATAAGGGATCGTGAAGAGCGAGGCAATAAGAAAAGGGAATGCTAACCAGAGTAACAGCAGGAGAAAGGAGATAGGGTAGTGGAGTAGCGTCGCTATAAGTATTAAACAAACAGTACATCCACTATAGAGAAGTGGTAGCGCCGTCAGCACTTTTATTTGAGAAAAGAGAGGATGCGTTCGTTTCGACCTCCAGATGAAAATCGCTAGAGCAAAAAGGAAACTAAACACAGAAATGATAAGTACACAGATGTGAGTGGCATAGGATAATCTATTGAGGCTAGCTGGCATGGTAACCATTGTCTTTGAAAAAGTAGCCGTCCAATAGGTCACTTGCTTCCATGGAAGTGTTTCCTGCAGGGCAATAGTGATTGGTGGAGTAAGCATTGCTAGTGTCGACATAACTGTAAAGCGTTCTGCTCCATGTGCAGACAAGTGAGCAGTGTATGCCAATCGAGAAGCGGCATACCATGTTGCTACTGTTAACACGATGAGTAAGGATGCGGATAGCAGGATCTGCTGAAAAGATATATATGGGTAGATACAAAAAAATATCCAACTGCGAATAAGTAAGGAAGGTATGAAGAGCAGCCACACCGGTTTAAACAATGAAGAACGAAATGAATGAACGTGCCACATAATAAATACTATTTATTGGTCGGCTAGACTTGTAGTAGCCACCATCTTTCTTATCAGTGATATTGAGCCATTATAACATAGATGTGGATTGTTATAGCATACATATATTTTGCATGTTTCAACAGAGAGAGAACGCTGGCTACTAACTAGCGTTCTCTCTCCGAGCGGCAACCATTTCAGAAAAGTTGCTGCCATTGTTCACTTCTCACAGGTTCCTACTATCCTTGTTGTTGTCCTACCTGTTGCTGTCCTGTACCAGAGGTAACTTGTTGCTGTCCTGCTTCAGAGGTAACCTGCTTTGGTTGAGCTTGACCACCTGTGATATTGAACCGTTTGGGGAGGCTTGACTGACTGATAGGAAGCTGAATGGTGAGGATGCCATTCTCAAATTTCGTTTGGATTGCATTCGTATCGATAGGTCTGGGGAAAGTAATCGTCCGTTCAAATGAGCCAGAGGAAATTTCTTGCAAGAGCCAGTTATGACCGGCTTGATGGCGGACCATCCTACCCTGCTGAGGCTGCTGGCCTCTATCTTGCTGTTGGCTTTGCGACGGTGATGGTTCGCTCTGATGCTCGTTTTGATGTGTGTAGCTACCGCGGATCGTTATGGCATTTTGATCAACAGTAAATTCAATATCTTCCGGTCGTACTCCGGGAAGTGCAACATCTACCTCGTAACCATTTGGTGTCTCACAGACGTCCATCGGTATTGCCATCGATGGCGCGCCAGCCATCATCCTGGGGTTTATGAAGCTTTGCTCCAGCAGTTGGTCCATCGCACGGCGAAGACTGAGTGTTTCGCGGAAGGGATCGTAACGAGTAAGCATGATTTGTATCTGCCTTTCACTTCAAGTCAATCACACAACACGGACATGCTACGATATGTGCAGTAGCGTTAAAAT
Organism: Ktedonobacteria bacterium brp13; assembly: GCA_015099395.1. Taxonomy (GTDB): domain Bacteria; phylum Chloroflexota; class Ktedonobacteria; order Ktedonobacterales; family Ktedonobacteraceae; genus Dictyobacter. The sequence goes on from AP024096.1 coordinate 1,468,147, forward strand.
GTGTAATTAAAAGGGGCTACTCTCCTCTCTTACAATTACACGCGTAAACCAACAAAAAGGTTACCGCAAGATGAAGGTTATTCACACAATAGGCGAGCAGCTTGTATATCTCTATGTTTTGTAATCGCCTACTTTGTCTGGCAAAGGAGCTTTTGTTCTTTTCTCTGCTCCCCCTCATCAGTGTGCGTGTGCTTTCTTGGATACCTGGGCTCTTATTGGTTTTATGACGAGATTGCCGTCCTTCGCATCGATCTTGACTGTATCGCCATCAACGATGCTGCCATCGAGAATATCATGGGCGATACGGTTCTCGACTTCCCGCTGAATGACACGCTTGAGTGAACGCGCTCCGAATTGTGGGTCGTAGCCCATCTCTGCCAGCAGATCCAGTGCGGCATCAGTAATTTGCAGTGTAATATGGCGTTCCTCCAGACGGGGGCGTAGCCGATTGATCTGGATATTGACAATGTCTTTCATGCGTTCACGCGAGATTTGATGGAAGACAACGATCTCATCAATACGATTGATGAACTCCGGACGGAATCCCTCTTCTCGTAGCTTCTGGCGTACCAGACGCTGGACCTCCTCCTCATCTAAGCCATCCAAATCGCTCAGCCAACTCGTTCCTATATTGCTTGTCATAATGATGACGGTATTTTTAAAGTCGATCGTGCGTCCTTGTCCATCTGTCAGACGACCGTCATCAAGGAGTTGCAGCAAGACGTTAAACACTTCCGGTGCGGCTTTTTCGATTTCATCGAAGAGCACAACGCTGTAGGGACGACGGCGCACCGCCTCCGTCAACTGACCTCCCTCCTCGTAGCCGACATAGCCGGGAGGTGCACCGATCAGGCGTGAGACACTATACTTCTCCATATACTCGGACATATCGATACGGATAATGGCGTGTTCGTCGTCAAAGAGAAAATCGGCGAGAGAGCGGGCCAGTTCTGTTTTTCCAACACCGGTTGGACCCAGGAAGAGGAAACTTGCCAGTGGACGATTGGGATCTTGCAACCCGGCACGAGCGCGCCGAATCGCATCGGAAACCGCCTGCAATGCTTGATCTTGTCCGACGACGCGTTGACGCAGGCGTTCTTCCATCTTGATCAGCTTCTTGATTTCGGCTTCCATAAGCTTCGAAACTGGAATATGCGTCCATTTTGAAACGATTTCTGCGATATCCTCCGCATCAACCTCTTCTTTGAGCATGCGTCCGCCCTTAATGCTGGTGAGTTGCGCTTCCATCTCTTGCAGTTGTTGCTCTAGTTTTGGAATCTCGCCATGCCGTAGTTCGGCAGCCCTGCCAAAGTCGTATTCGCGTTCAGCTCTTTCTAGCTCGACTTGTGCCTGTTCGAGCTTTTTCGATAAGCGCTGTATCGTTTCGAGTGGTTCACGTTCGCGCTCTAGTGCCAGTTCCATGGTATGCAATTGTTCTTGCAGGTTGGTAAACTCTTCCTCTACTCTGGCTCGCCGTTCCTGGCTCGCAGGATCGGTCTCTTTTTTGAGCGCTTCAAGTTCGATCTGTAACTGCCTGATGCGCCGATCCAGGGCGTCAATCTCGCTTGGGGTACTATCCAACTCTACGCGTAGATGGCTGGCAGCTTCGTCTACTAGATCGATGGCCTTGTCAGGCAGAAAGCGATCGGTAATGTAGCGATTTGAGAGCACTGCTGCGGCTACCAGGGCGTTATCTGTAATACGTACCCCATGGTGAACTTCATAGCGTTGCTTGAGACCGCGTAAAATGCTGATGGTGTCCTCTACCGAGGGCTGCTCGACTATGATTGGCTGGAAGCGGCGCTCTAAAGCAGCATCCTTCTCGATATGTTTCCGATATTCATCCAGGGTTGTCGCGCCGATACAATGCAGTTCGCCACGCGCCAGCATGGGCTTGAGCATATTAGAGGCATCCATCGCGCCTTCTGCTGCGCCCGCTCCGACCAGCGTATGCAATTCGTCAATAAAGAGAATGATGGTACCCTCAGAGCTCGTTACTTCTTTCAACACGGCCTTCAGGCGTTCCTCAAATTCGCCGCGATACTTGGCACCCGCTACCAGGGCACTCAAGTCAAGTGTAACGACCTGCCTGTCAACCAGGGACTTGGGCACGTCACCACGCACGATGCGCAAGGCCAGTCCTTCGACAATGGCGGTTTTTCCGACGCCTGGCTCTCCAATTAATACCGGGTTATTCTTGGTGCGCCGGCTCAAGACCTGGATAACACGCCGAATCTCTTCGTCGCGCCCGATGACCGGATCGAGCTTGCCTTGTGCTGCTAGTTGTGTGAGGTTGCGACCATACTGCTCTAATGCCTGATATTTTTCTTCCGGGTGCTGGTCGGTAACACGCTGTGCGCCACGAATGGAGGTAAGAGCCTGTAGCACATTGTCGTGTGTAAGCCCTGCATCTCTCAATGCACGTGCTATGGCCCCATCTCTGACATTGAACATGGCTAGCAGCAGGTGTTCCACGCTGAGATACTCATCGTGGAACGTGCTCATCTCACGCCAACCATCTTCCAGCACCTTACGCAGGCGTGGCGAAATGCCTGGTTCACTGCCACCGTAGACCTGAGGCATGCGCTCAAGCTCGTTGTTGATGATGCGCTGAGCTGCTGCAATATTGCCGCTGACCTTTGCAATCACCTGCTGTACGACACCGTCTTTCTGCGCGAGCAAAGCGGCGAGCAGATGCTCGACATCGACCTGGCTATGGCTGTGCTGTTTGGCTATCTCGGCTGCATCGCTCACTGCCTCTCGCGCTTTCTCTGTAAAGTGTTCAATGTTCATTGTTCTTTCTCTTCTGTTTCTATCGTTAGAACGCTATTATTGTTTTGTTTGTGTGTTTAGTCTCTCTCTTTCCAACTCCTGGTGTACGTCCTGTAAACGCTTGAGCAAACGCAAGATGACTTCGACTCCTGCCAGGTTGATGCCTAGATCATGTTGCAAGCGGCGAATTCGTCGCAATTGTATAATCTCTTCTTCGCTATAACGTAATTCCTCGCTGATCCCTTGCCCTTCAACCAGGCTCAATGTACGCAGATGACGAATCGTGCCGATACTGAGATGGCATGTCTCTGCGGCCTCCTGCTCGCTATACCACAAAGGGGAATGGCGCTGCTGTAGTACAATGTGTGTCACATTCTGCTCATTCATGCCTGCTCCTTTCTTTTTCCTTTGTCGTTTGGTCCGTATAGCCAAGTGAATGGGCAAAATCTTCAAAGAGGCGACGTTGTTCAGCAGTTAAGTGTGTTGGAAGTACTATACTTACTTCAGCATAAAGATCACCACGTTTATCAGGCTGCCCCAGTGTAGGCATACCCTGCCCTCGTAGTCGAAATGTCTTACCATTCGTGGTTTCAGTTGGAATGCGCAACAATAGCCGACGTCCATCAGGAGTTGGTACATGTACTTCTCCTCCGAGCATGGCCGTTGCCAGGGGAACCTCTACACGCGTGCGTAGCGTTGTCTTTTCCCGTGTGAAGCGAGGATCTGGTAACATATGCACACGCAGATAAAGATCTCCTCGTCCTGATGTCCCTCGATCTGCAATGCGTATACGGGAACCTTCATCCACACCGGCAGGTATCTTCACTTCCAGACGACGAGTACTGCCGTCGGGTTCAGTTATTTCGAAAACGCGTGTTACTCCCTGATAGGCTTCAGCGAGGGTGACCTCTACTTCAGCCTCTGCCGTCGGTCTTGTTGGAGCTTCAGCATGTGTAGCGCGATGGGCGCGCCCTGTGGGCTGAGTATGTCCCCTTGCTGCACCTGAAACGCCCGAACCGAAGAATGTTTCGAAGAAGTCAGAGAACGGTGATGATCCTCCAAAGAGGTCATTCATGTCTTCTTCGCTCATGGTATGATACTGGGTGCGCCTCCCACTCCCATCGCCTCTAGTGCCTCTCCCGCCTCCTCCAGGTACTCCCGCGGACCCAGGCCATTGTCCATACTGCTGGTAATAGCTACCTAGCTCGTCATATTGTTTGCGCTTCTCCTGATCGGACAGCACTTCATTTGCCTCATTGATCTCCTTGAACTTTTCCTCGGCTGCCTTATCCCCCGGATTAACATCTGGGTGAAATTTACGTGCCAATTTGCGGTACGCTGTTTGAATTTCCTTCTGGCTTGCGTTCTTGTTCACACCCAGAATCTTGTAATAGTCCTTGTAGTCAACAGCCATGAGTCCAATCTCCCTGAAAGAGGCATTTCAAAGATAGCTGGAAGAGCCCTGTGCTAAAGAACTCCTCCAGGATGAACGTCGGGAGCTATGCTAGACTTCGCGGTACTCTCCTTCGATGGTTCCCGCATCATCACCAGATGTTCCGGTTCCCGCAGATGCTTCTGTACCCGAGGCCGTTCCAGGTTGACTATAGATCTCCTGACCAATACGCTGCATTGAGCTCTCCAGGTCATCAGCAGTCGTGCGAATGCGCGTGACATCGTTGCTTGCAAGTGCATCACGAACAGCTTTGACTTTCTGCTCTATCTCACTGCGCAAGCCTGCTGAAAGCTTTTCACCGACGTCTTTCTGCATCCGCTCAGCCTGATAGGCCACACTATCGGCGCGGTTGCGCGTCTCAATCTCTTCCTTACGTTGACGATCCTCCTGAGCGTGTATTTCGGCTTCGCGCATCATGCGACCAACCTCTTCTTTGGAGAGACCACTGGATGCGGTAATCGTGATTTTTTGTTCGCGTCCGGTCGCCTTATCACGGGCTGTAACATTCAAAATGCCATTGGCATCAATGTCGAAGATCACCTCGATCTGTGGTACTCCACGCGGCGCTGGTGCAATACCTTCCAGACGGAAGCGACCCAGGCTCTTGTTGTCGCGTGCCAGTTCCCTCTCACCTTGTAGCACATGGATCTCCACGGCTGACTGGTTATCTTCCGCTGTGCTGAAGGTCTCGCTCTTTCGTGTTGGAATGGTCGTATTACGCTCGATCAATCTGGTCATCACCCCGCCCATTGTCTCAACGCCCAATGAGAGTGGTGTGACATCGAGCAGGAGCACATCCTTCATCTCACCCTTAAGCACGCCTGCCTGGATGGCCGCGCCGATGGCTACTACCTCGTCAGGATTCACTGACTTGTTGGGCTCCTTGCCGAAAATCTTGCGTACCATCTCAATCACTGCAGGCGTGCGAGTCTGTCCACCCACCAGGACGACTTCATCAATATCACTCGCCTTGACACCAGCATCCTCCAGTGCCTTCATAACCGGGCCGCGTGTGCGCTCAATGAGATCGCCAACCAGTTGCTCTAGTTTCGGCCGTGTCAAAGTCATGACCATGTGTTTAGGCCCGCTGGCGTCGGCTGTGATGAAAGGCAGGTTGATCTCTGTTTGCTGTGACGAGGACAATTCTACCTTGGCTCGTTCTGCCGCTTCTTTTAGGCGTTGGAGTGCCATGCGATCCTTACTTAAATCAATCCCCTGTTCTTTGCGGAACTCATCTATTATCCATTGAATGACGCGCTGGTCGAAGTCATCACCACCTAAATGTGTATCGCCATTGGTGGCTTTTACTTCGAAGATGCCCTCACCTAACTGTAAGATGGAGATATCGAAGGTTCCACCACCGAGGTCATAGACGGCGATGACCTGATCGTGCTTCTTATCCAGTCCATAAGCCAGTGAGGCAGCCGTTGGTTCATTGATAATGCGCAAGACCTCAAGTCCGGCAATTGTGCCTGCGTCTTTGGTTGCCTGGCGCTGCGCATCGTTGAAGTAGGCAGGCACCGTAATCACAGCCTGGTTAATAGACTCGCCCAGTTTGGCTTCTGCATCGACTCTTAACTTTTGCAGAATCATTGCGGAGATCTCTGGTGGGCTGTATTCGCGTCCACCCATCACGACACGAACATCTCCATTGGCGGCAGATGTGATCTTATAGGGAACATTCTGTGCCGTGCGTTGGACTTCGGGATCGTTGTATTTACGCCCCATGAGACGCTTAATCGAAAAAACGGTATTTTCAGGGTTCGTTACTGCCTGTCGTTTCGCCACCTGTCCTACCAGTCGTTGATTGCCACTGGTGACTGCCACGACAGAAGGAGTAGTCCGCGACCCCTCGCTGTTCTCCAGGACGGTTGGCTCACCAGCTTCGATGACTGCCATTGCAGAGTTGGTTGTTCCCAGATCAATGCCAATGACTTTTGCCATTGCTTCTTCCTTCCTTTCTGAAAATCTTGTAGCGACTACTTCTTGTTCAGAATTCAGCATCTTCTTGCCGTGCAGCCACTCCACTTGTAGGAGATGGGCTACTTGCGACACTGACTTGAGCCGGGCGAATGACACGGTCTCCCAAAATGTACCCTGGCCGGGCAATATGCAGGATCGTTCCTTCTGGCACATCTGTTCGCTCCTCAGTCATGATCGCTTCATGCTTGTGCGGATCGAACGGTTCTCCAGATGCACCAAACTGGTGTATGCCCAGCTGGTCAAGCTGTGCCTTGAGTCTACGTGCCACCAGAAGCAGACCTTGCACCCAGGGATGGGTAAGCATTTCAGGAGGGGCTGCGGCTAATGCACGTTCAAGGTCATCGAGTACCGGTAATAGTTTGGAGAGCAAAGCATTCTGGGCAACGATGCGGCTCTCGGCTTGCTCCTGGCTTATACGACGTCGGTAGTTCACGAAGTCTGCTTGTGTTCGCTGCAACTGGTCCAGGTACATTTTTGCCTGCTGCTCAGCAGTCGGTTGTTGCTCTACCTGAGCAGATTCAGGAGTAGGTTGCTGTTTCCCTGCTGGTTCCTGCTGCTCAGCGCTATACTGATCCTGCTCTAGCTCTAACTCTGGCTTCTGTTCCTGCTCTAGCTCTAGTTTCTGTTCCTGTGCCGGTGTATCACGATGCACAGTGTCTTTCTTCTTCTTGTTTTTCTTTTCCATTGTTGTTAGCTTCTGATAACAACACGCTATGAAAAGGTGTTATGACTATCTATTGCATTTGTTGTGCTGAAAAAGTAGATTAACATCTACTTTTTTAGCACATGCGCAACAACGTTAAAGCGACAATGAGACTCAATGGTATTCGAGGGATGAAACGCATGAACAAGTGATCTTCCTGGAGAAGAGGCGGGATAAGAGATTCTACTGTAAAGGAAATTGCAATTTTGTACGAATGGTTTTTATCATCAACGTAAAAAAGTATACGTTGATTGCACGATTATTGTCAAGTATTTATATTTATCTCATCTATTTTTAATAGAAAAATAGATTTTCAATATATATGCTGCGCTAGCATAGCGATCTTCGATACGTTTTTTTAATGTATAAAGATACAAGAAGGCATGCGTAATTTGTAGAAATTCATCGTATTTTCTGTCTCTAAAATGAAGTAAAAGAATTGTGATGTAAGGCACAGGCACATTGTATAGTTCTTCACAATATGTATTTTTGCATCCTGAGGGCGCGATTATTGGAGGACCTTATGCGTAATCATAAGTAGAGAGGCAGGGCTTCACCACTCTTATTGTAAATAGTGCTTGCTCATATGCTTCCTTTTAAAGAGACAAATGTAGAAAGAAGAAGAGAATATGAATATATATAGAAAAATATCGATGCGACGATGGTTTATGCATAGGCAGCCAATGCGTGTTGTATGGACTCCTTGCCTGTTCGTCCTTGCTCTGGCTTTTCTGCTGGCAGCCTGTGGCAATGCAGGCTCAGGCTCTACTGTAACGGGACAGGGAACTGCCTCGACACAGACCACGCAGACCAGTACGAGCACGTCATCGACCCTTGCCACATCATCGCAGACCACCAGTACAAGCACGTCAGCATCGAAACCTACAGTGCCTCTGCGGGCCATTCGCATGCTCGATACAAATAACGGTTGGGCGTTGACTGCCAGCTCTATTCTAAAAACTGCCGATGGCGGAGTCCATTGGAAAGATGTTACCCCTGCCAACGCCGGACTTAATTCGTTCGCGACGGGTGACTTCTTCAATGGTCAGTATGCCTGGATTGCGGTTCCGCCTGCTCAGCAAGAAGAAGGCCCGGGCATTAGCGTTCTGCGTACTACCGATGGTGGTGTGAGCTGGCAGCGTGCGCAAATTAATGATCCGCTTGTTTCGATTGTAGATATCCCGCACTTTATAAATGCACAACAGGGATGGATTGAGGCTTCCAGTACACCTGGTGCCGGTCATGCTGGTTCTGACATCTGGCATTCTACGGATGGTGGTCAGACATGGAGTAAGATCTCTACCAATGCAAGCTCTAGCGGCCTGACATTGGGCTATGTTACAGGCATCTCTTTTAAAGATGCACAGACTGGTATTGCTACCGGTAATCTCGGTGCTGGTGGGGACAACTCTGTGCCATCTGTAGCACTCACACATGATGGTGGGAAGACATGGCAAACCATATCACTTCCACATCTGCTGGGCGGCTATACAGGGATCTCAAACAACTCGATCCCTCCTGTCTTCTTTGGTAATGTCGTGTTCTTGCCCGTGAATGTAGCGACACAGAATAGCAATCTGCTAGTCTTGTATCGTTCAAATGATAACGGTCTGCACTGGTTCCAGACATCCGATGCACACGTCACGGCGACCAATACGTATGTGCTTGATACTACTCATGCCTGGGCGACTGATACCCAGAGTGGTAAACTCTACAGCACGGCAGATGGTGGAAACAACTGGTCTCCTACGTCTACTAGCGCATATAATCTAAAAGCATTGAGCTTCACCGATGTTAATACCGGTTGGGGCGTTACCAGTAATACACTTTTGCATACGACTGATGGTGGAAAAACCTGGCAGCAGATCCAGTACACTATTCAATAGGGTTCACCATACAGGGTCAGGTTATGTCGGCTTGAACGATCAGCATAGCCTGGCCCTGTATACCAACCTTCTGTAAGGAAAACTGACAGCATTCATCAGTGAAAGTGAAGCGTACCTCCGAGATCATTCGTTTCTACTACAGAGTGACCAATCATTTCGTCGATAGTGGGATGTTCTCGATCCATGTGAGGTTTTGTTCATGCAGGAACATCATTCACCTCTCTACTCGCACGAGGATGGGGCTACAGATCACCTTAATAAGCACCAACCTGAAAACGAACAAAAACCGCTTGCTAACCAATATGAGTGGGCAACTGCTCTGATTGGCTGGGTTCTCCAGGGCGGCGTTTTGCTCAGTGCTATCATCATTCTAGTCGGTGTTATCCTCCTGCCTACGCAGCCAGGAGGGCTTTCTGTGCAGCGGTTACTGACCTTTCCTTTTACCGGACCGCAACTGATAAGCGAGTTAGCACAATTTCACCCCCAAAGCATTATTACCCTTGGGTTGCTTTGCCTTATTGCAACGCCCGTTCTGCGCGTTGCTGTATCTATTGTGACCTTCGTAGTGGAACGTGACCGCAAATATATCATCATAACGTGTATTGTGCTGGCAATCTTGCTCTTTAGTATCTTTGGTGTCGGTACCTGGAGCTCTGGACAACACGCGAACCTTGCGCGTGGCATCCATTTTGACGCACTTATTCCGGTGCTGATCTTCCTGGCTTCGATCGTAGCTGGTCTGCTCGGCTCGTTAGTTGGTCTTGGTGGTGGCGTCTTGATCGTTCCACTGTTAACGATCGTTTTTAAATTTCCCATTGCGTTTGCGATTGGTGCGAGTATTATTTCAGTAATTGCTACCTCTAGTGGAGCTGCCGCAGCTTACGTGCGCGATCACCTGACGAATATTCGGATTGGTATGTTTCTAGAGATCGCTACGACAATTGGGGCAATCAGCGGAGCGTTTCTGGCGGGTCTGCTGGCACCAAATCTGCTGGATATCATCTTCGGCGTTATTCTCCTGATCTCTGCAGCACCGCTGGTCTTCAAAATTGGCGAAGAGATACCTGTGGGCGTGAAAAACGATCGTTTGGCCAACTGGTTGCATCTCTCTGGTTCCTACCCTGACCATAAACTGGGCAGAGATATAGCCTATCAGGTAACGCGGACCCCCTGGGGGTTAGCTATGATGTATGTTGCTGGTTTGATTTCTGGTTTACTTGGCATTGGCAGTGGAACGTTTAAAGTAATTGCCCTGGACTCTCTTATGCGGCTCCCCATTAAGGTCAGCACGACAACCTCTAATTTCATGATTGGCGTGACGGCAGCGGCGAGCGCAGGTATTTATTTCTCACGTGGCGATATCCCTCCTCTGGTGGCGGCTCCAGTTGCCATCGGTATTCTCATTGGAGCATTGATTGGAGCGCGTTTGCTGGCAAACATCAGCAACAAACTGTTGCGTATTCTTTTCTTACTCGTATTAATTGTCAGTGCTCTGGAGATGATTCTACACGGTGTGGGATTGGGTGCCTTCTAACCGGGCCAGAAAACGTGTCAGAACAACACTATCATCCGAGTTACCGCAATAACCCCCTTGACTTAGAGCGCGCTCAAAGTTGTAGACTGTAAGGTGGGGACAAGGGTGGTGTGGTCTGATGCATCATAGGATAATCTGAAAGAAGAGCAATACCAGGATTGAAAAGGATAGAAAATATGCAACAACGTGCGCTTGGTAATACAAAACTGACGGTCTCGGAATTGGGTTTTGGCTGTATGGGCTTAACGAGCTACTATGGAGCCCCTGCTGATGAGGACGAGGCGATTCGTTTGATTCGTCGAGCTGTCGATCTGGGCGTGACCTTTTTCGATACGGCTGAGGCATATGGCCCATATACGAATGAGAAACTGGTGGGGCGTGCATTGAAGGGCAGGCGTGATTCAGTAGTTATCGCGACCAAGTTTGCCTGGGAGTGGTCAGCGGATGGTGAGCGGCACCTCAATAGCCGTCCAGATCACATCTTCAAGGTTGTTGATGAGTCCTTGAGCCGTTTAGGCACAGATTATATTGACCTGTATTATCAGCATCGTCTTGACCCACAGGTGCCGATTGAAGAGACCGTGGGTGCACTAACTGAGCTGATTAAACAGGGCAAGATCCTCCATATTGGTCTCTCTGAGGTGGGGCCCAATACGATTCGCCGTGCTCATGCGGTACATCCGATTACAGCGCTACAGACTGAGTACTCGTTGTGGGAACGTGGACCAGAAGCCGAGATTCTGCCAACTGTGCGCGAACTGGGCATCGGTTTTGTTGCCTATAGTCCACTGGGACGCGGCTTCCTTACTGGTGAAATCAAAAATGTTCAAGCTTTGGATGCGAACGATTTTCGTCGTAGCGATCCCCGCTTCCAGGGGGAAAACCTGGATAGAAATCTGAAGCTGGTTGAGCAGGTCGAGCAATTAGCCAGGAAAAAGGGTGTGACACCCGGGCAGATCGCTCTTGCGTGGCTATTGCACAAAGGTAACGATATCGTACCCATCCCAGGTACCAAGCGTGTAAAATATCTGGAAGAGAATATTGCTGCTACTAATATTGAACTTAGTGCAGAAGAAGTCGCCCAGTTGGAAGCCACTGTTGGAAAGCCAGTTGGCGCTCGTTATGCCGAAGGTGGTCTGCGCACTATATCACGTGACTAGTCGAGAGTTTATTACACGAGAAATGAGAGAAATAAAGGAACATATGGAACAACGAACACTGGGTACGAGTGGCATTCAGGTCAGTGCTATAGGGTTAGGGTGTATGAGTCTTGGCGGTTGGGCTTACGGAGCATTTCCGGAAACCGATGAGGCTGTCCGCCTGGTGCAACATGCGCTAGATCAAGGTATCACATTCCTCGACACCGCCGATGTCTACGGACCATTCACGAGTGAGGAGATCGTCGGACGTGCTATCAAGGGCCGTCGAGAGCACGTCGTTGTGGCTACAAAGGGTGGTTTTGTAGTCACTGATCCTTCTACGCATGCCCTGGGTAAAGATGGCTCTCCGGCACACTTGAAGGCCGCATGTGATGCCTCGCTACGTCGGCTCGGCATCGAGACGATCGATCTCTACCAGTTGCATCGACCTGATCCGCAGGTGCCTATCGAAGAGAGTGTTCAGGCGCTCTCTGAACTGGTTGCAGCTGGAAAAGTTCGGGCCATTGGTCTTTCGGAGTGTGATCTTCCCACACTTGTACGCGCTAGCAAGGTCCATCCTATTGCGACCCTGCAATCTGAGCTTTCTCTCTGGACGCGTGACGTGTTGGCCGAGATTCTACCCTGGTGCCAGGCACATGGGGTCGCTTTTCTGCCATTTGCGCCATTGGGCCGTGGTTTTTTGACCGGGCGCTACCGCTCCGCAAGCCAGTTCGACTCCAACGACTTCCGTTCAGGGCTACCTCGCTTTAAACAGGAAGCGCTGGCCCAGAATCTTGGTATTGTTGAGCAGGTTGAGGAGATCGCACGTCGTCACAACGCTACGCCTGGGCAAGTTGCCCTTGCCTGGGTGCTGTCGTTGGGGGACAATGTTATTCCCATTCCAGGGACGAAACATCTCTCATACCTGGAGGAGAACATCGGTGCAGCTTCTTTAGTCTTGACTTCAGAAGATCTTGCGCAGTTAAATAATCTTCCCTCTCCCGTTGGGGCTCGCTATTAGTGGCGTGATGGAGGGATGAAACTCATCCATGGGTTGCATCCCTCTAGTAGCTGTGCTCATCGATTTTAGCGTATACTAAGCGTAACAAAAACGTGTACAGAAGGCATTCATAACGATGAGCACACGCAGTCCCTGCTAACTTGCAGCTAGCCTTTTCTCCTTTACATACGGAGATTTATCACGAGCGGCAATCGTCGGTCGTGGTATTTGTATACGCGCTCCTCCCTCTTCTGAATAAAATTTCACTTTTTCACTGATTTTCATTCAGAGTTATTCAGAGGAGGAGTTCGCTCAATGTTCTGCAAGAATATTCTTCACTCGCCAGTAAGCCAGCCGAGAGCAATCGCACGTATGCGGATGACCCTGCTTAGCTTTGGCTTATTCGACGAAATTATCACCGGTTTACCTGTCGTTGGCCTGCCCTTGCTGCGTGATCACCTGGGGCTCAGCTACGAACAGATTGGCTTGCTGTTTGCTGTTGGTGGTTGTTCAGCGATGGTATTGGAGCCAATTATCAATGTACTGAGCGATCACGATTCCAAACGTTGGTGGATTCTCGGCGGACTGTTTTGTCTGATCCTGAGCTTTGTGATGGCAGCTTCGACCTCCAGTTATAGTATTTTGCTCCTGGTTTTTGCGCTCTATTATCCTGCTATTGGGACCGCCGTCGGACTTGCTGAAGCTACGCTTATTGATGCTGATCCAGCTAGTAGCGTCGCGACAATGACTCGTTGGACTATGCTCGCTAGCATCGGAGATATTCTCGCGCCGTTGCTCGTTACTGGCCTGGTGAGCCTTCATCAGGGGTGGTCATCGCTCTGCTGGTTGGCAGCCTGCCTGTGGATAGGCTTATGCCTGCTTACGGCTGTGCAACCATTTCCCAGGCAAGTTGCTGAGGAAAGTGAGCCGACTTTGGCAGGCGCAACAACCGAGCAGGTTTCGGAAAAAAGTAGAGCGAATACCTGGAGAACCCTGAGCCAGGCAGTACGCAATCCTCGGTTGTTGCGCTGGGGTCTGCTTGCTTTGATTCCAACCATGGTGGATGAAGTGCTACTTGGCTTTGTTGCGCTCTATCTGCATGATATCCTTCACGCCAGCGAGTCAACCATTGGTTTGCTGCTCGCAGGCACTCTATTGAGTTCTTTGCTTGGGTTGGCGCTGCTCGATCGCCTATCATGGTTGAGGTGGGTCGCGCACCAGTCTCCTCATCGTCTGCTCGCTGGGATGGCTGTAGCGGTCCTGGCAGGTATGTTCTTGCTGTTGACGACACACGTGATCTGGCAGGCGGGACTGGCTCTAGGTGTGGTTGGACTGGGGTCCGCCGGTTGGTATCCCATTGCCCAGGCTCAGACCTATGCGCAGTTGCCAGGTCGTTCAAGCCTGGTCCGTGCTATTACCGGCCTGGGTGCTCCTTTCGATACTGCCTTGCCTGCCATAGTAGGTTTTCTGTCCGCTCGCTTTGGTCTGCTGGCCGGACTAACACTCCTGGGATGCGCTCCATTACTGATGCTGCTGGCGTTGATTGGTTATGTTCCCACATTACAGAAACAGGAAACCAGTTTAGAGTAATGTTGTTGTCTATAGTAAATGATCTACGGTAGTGCTTATAGTCTTGCTTGCACGTTCCCATTCGCGAACCTGAGTGCTGACCTACCAGGTACAAGATTCGCTCATGGGAACACGCAAGCCTGTTAGCTGGGGCCATTATTTATTATTGGAAGTAACTGTATGCGATCCGTGCAATTTCAGAACTTACTGCCCACCGATTTTGGAGGCGTGTCCAACGTCGCTCCATAGGAGGAAGATTGCTATCAAGGTGGCATTCCAGCAAGAGTTTTTCCAGGTCAAGAATGGCGAGCCCCGACCCGCTACCATCCCAGTCGATGAAAACCACCTGGTCGGCCTTTGTCTGGACGGCATTGGCTGCCCATCCATCGGCATGAATAATCGTCATCGGCAGGTCCGGGCACGCTGCAATCTGTTCGAAGGTGTGACGAAAAGCAGCGTGGAGAGAGACCCATTCCACTGGAAGCAGATGCTCAATAGACGCCAGATGTGCCAGACCATTGGAAAGAGCATATTCTGGGTACCAGTTGGACTTGCCAATTGGCGGCTGAGCAAGAGCCACACGGTCTGTACTTAAAGTATGCAGATGCCCAAGTGCGGCACCCATCAGGCGTAGTTGTTCGAGCGTTGGTTGGAGCACTGTTCCTTCGATAAACGTAGTGATGAGGATGCACCATGTATCCGTTCTGGCAATCAACTGTCCGTTGCGCGTCCAAAGCACCCGAGGTGCAGGATAGTCGTGCTCTTCGAGGCTGGCAAGCGTGGTCGCTCGTGTAAGCAGCCATTCTGTAATATCGTGCGTGCTCCAGGGATAGAAGTATTGAAACCAATCGAGCATAGGACGATCACGACGATACGCCCGAGCAATCCAGTGCTTTCCAGTTACATTCTGTATCTTATACACCAGATATCCTTCCACGTCGGACCCAGAGAGCTGTTTAAGATCTTCAACATCTAGAGCATAGTGTTCATGCAGAAGTGCTGCGAAAAATGCTGTTTTGTTCATGATGCTCATCCCCTTTCCTGTATGTTGAGAGCATACCTGAACATATATGCAAACACATCGCCCATACGACCGATGTATACCGCTAGACAGCTATGATATGCTAAAGGCAGAGAAGGATATCTATGCCTGTTGGATCTGTTAATATATTTTAATTAAGTAGACTTCATCTGCTGCTTGATCTTCTGATTGTTCTCTCCAGAGACGAAATGCAGAAAGGTACACTCATCATGGACGACGAATATCGAAGGCGTATAGTTAGTTTAGAAGCTCGTATGAACCGGATCGAAGCGATAATGCAGGCGCTGGTCTTCCGCCTGGACATCAATCCGGCAGAGCTCGTGCCGCTGGAGCCGGCACAGCCCCCAATGCCGCCAGCTATTCGCGAGGCATTGCTAGCGGGCAATAAAATTAAAGCAATCAAACTTTACCGTGTTTTTTATGATGTTGGCTTAAAAGAGGCCAAAGCAGCCATAGACGCGATGTAGTCACAGGGCAATCGCATCTAATTAACTCCATCCAGAACGCGCAAAAGACCAGAATGATGATATCCCGTAATTGATGCCGCTTGGTTCGCTCCATCCGAGGGTCTTCCACTTGCGCAAACAGACTTTCCAGATCTCGTCGGTCGTTCTCCTCCATCTCGTGGCCTCCCGCTTTTTTGGCGTATTTTATCACCTCCTCTTCCTGTCTTTTATCGTTGTTGAGCTTATTTAGATGCGATTGCCCTGTGCTGCACCTCTATTAGGAAGAACCCATAAGCACCATGCATGCCAGGGTAGTATGTGCGAAGGAATGCGCTCGTCATCCTCTTTCCTTCGCACTGCAGCACATGTCTTTTTGGGTGAAGATAGCGCCAGTCAATTAGACGACCGGTAGAGAGCGTAAAGCAGAAGACGATGGAAACGAAGAGAGAAACTCCTCCTGGATATTTGAAACACTTCCTTATTACCAGTGCAAACCGGGCACGAGACCAGCGGAGCCAGAGCGAAGATTATTTCCTGGTTGATTCTCACACGGGACTGCTGGGTGTCTTTGACTCGGTTGGTGGGCGCGATCAGGGGCGATTGGTTTCTCATCTGGCAGGCAAGACAATTGCAGCAGCATGGCAATGCCTCTCACCTGCACAGCGCCAGGGATCGCCAGCACAGCTGGAAGCCTCTTTGCAAGTGTTGATACGACAGGCAGATACCGCGATTGCCTCCCTCGTGATCCCACAAGCCCAGAGACGACCAGCGACGACCTCCGCCCTGAGTGTGCTTTCATGGCAAGCCCAAGAAGCGTATGTGACCATTGCCCACATTGGAGATAGTCGGGTCTATCTCTTGCGTGAAGGACAATCGCTCCAATGCCTCACTCAGGATAACGGCTATTTTCCCTTTGCGGTTCGGCATGGGCGACTGACCAGGGAAGAGGCCTTGCGGATCGAACAAGCAGAAAACGCCAGTGATCTATCGCCAGAAGATCAGGCGCACTTCGCCCGAAGAAATAAAATTATGTGTGCGGTGGGGTGGACAGACTTTCCTCATATTCAGATGCATTCCCTGGCTCTCATGCCGGGAGATTGTGTATTGCTGTGTACAGATGGCGTTCATGACAATCTCACCGATCAGGAGATCGAAGAGGTGTTGCGAGGATCAGTTGAAGCAAGCGCCCAACGCCTGGTAAGCGCGGCATATCATCGCTCACAGCAGACCCATTTGCGCGCAAAGCCCGATAATATCAGCGCCATTATTGCTCAACACTGATGAGTTTGGGCCAGCTTCCCAGGCAGTTCTCGACTACACCACCGATAAAAGTATGCAACTCGTTCTCCGTAACTTTGGTGCTTACTTTTCGGAGCACCACTCGTCTGCGAGAGCAATGAGTTCTTGCTGAAACTTTTCCGGCTCCTCGATATTGACCATGTGGGCCGATTGCTCGAACCAGATCAGCTTCTTACAGGGAGCACGCAGCGTTGTGCTGAACGCTTCAACAAGGACAGCAGGTGCGACGTAGTCATATCTTCCTGCGAAGAAAAAAACGGGAATGGAAATCTCTGGTATTTCGTGAAGAAAATTCACGGCCATAAGCTCGTCCAACATTAATCCCGTTGAAAACCTGACGCCCCGGATAAAGCTCATGATATCCCCGATTGAATATTCGCGTGCTGCGAGAAGGAGGGAGAGAACTCTTCCCATACCCATCAAATGCATGTCACCTTTGTAATGGGAGAGCCATCTGCGCTGGACAAAAAGGCCGTTTTTCTTGTAGGGGGGAGCGCCAATGTTCTCAAGGGCGCGTATGGCCTTCCTGTTGTTCTCCTTGCGAGCACAGTCCAGAACATATTGGTAGGAGAGATCTTCGCAGCGTTTTGCATCGACGATCTGCCCCATCCCAACTACCGCATACAGGAGATCGGGACGTGCCGCCGCAACTTTCATTGCCAGGATACTCCCCCATGAGTGTCCTACCAGAAGAACCTTCTTCTGACCGAAGCGTGCGAGCAGGAGTTCGATTAAAGCAATCGTATCCTTCACAAATTGTTCAATCGTCATAGTCTCGGGATTGGGGCCCGGTCTGAAGGATTTGCCTGCGCCGCGCTGGTCCCAGTTCACACAGACAAAGTGGTTTTCCAGTTCCTTCATGGTGACATGTGCCACCCCCATTTCTGCACTGCCGGGTCCTCCGTGCAGGAAGAGCAGTACAGGCATTGAAACATCTTGTCCGCGTATGAGGAGCCACTGCGGATATCCGTTGAGTTCGATTCTTTTTAACTCGGCAATTCCGTTCGGTGTTCCTATCGGAGGAGTAAACGCTCTGCCTGATCGCATAATTGATCCGAGGAAGCTGGTAATTATGTTTGATGACATCTTTTCTTCTCTCCTTTGCTCTGCTGCGCTACTTCCCAGTACGCACCGTGTGAGCGGTAAAAATTCTCTCATGATGATTAATATACAAATATGAATGTATGTTAAAAAGATAAAAAAAGATCAGGAGCAGATAGTGATGCCCCTCAAGTATGTATATGCAAGAGCATCGGCGACCTCTTTCAGAGAGAAAGTCTTCGAGCTTTGCAGCCAGACCACGAGGAGGCCATTGATCAGGGCATTAAATGCCAGGGCCGTTACCTGGATATCCAGGTCAGCGCGAAACTCGCCCGAAGCGATACCTGCATGGAAGATCTGTTCCAATTGCTGTGCAAAAGCGAGTGTTCCCTGATATTTTTGTGTTAATCCCTCACCCTGCACGTCTATAATGCCAGGTTCCGACTTAAAGAGCGTCAGTTCAATCGTTGCTTGAAAGGTCTTATCTTCCTCGATATACTCTAGTAATCGCTTGATCAGATGATGCAGCGTTTCCGTCGGTGAATAGCCCGCTGATGAAATCTCTCCAAGAAGCTGAAAAGGTTTCTGAGATCCTTGCGCCAGTAGTGTTCGGTACAGTTCGGCTTTTCCCTGGAAATGCCAGTAGATAGCTCCACGTGTCACTCCAGCTTCTTTGGCGATATCCTCAAGTGTACTAGCTGTATATCCTTGCCTGCTAAACACGTGCAGTGCAGCCCGCAACACATTCTCTCGTGTGAACATAGTTGCTTCTTTTGTCCTACGAATGACGCCTCTCCTTCCTAGCATAGAAACATACAAACATGTATGTTTCTATGCTAACAGAAAAAGAGTGATTGGTCAAGAGAGTGTGTTCGGGTGCAGGGCAATCGCATCTCAAAACTGGATGGGACACCTCTTAATCTTCAGCGCATTTTGGATGGGGTTAATTAGATGCGATTGCCCTGGAAGTAGTCATACACAATTTGACATCATGCAGATATGTAAGTATAAGGATGATGTATGACCCCTCGGGACTTGACGATGATGCTTTCTCAAGCGGGCGCTCTTCAACGAGGAAGCGTCATCGAGGTACACACAACCGAAAATGGAGCTTTCAATTCGCATGTTCACCATCTCATGGTGAGCTATTTACCAGATGCGACCCCTCCACTGCCGTCGGCCCTGGTCCTCAAGCAGAATGTGGCGACCGAGTGGGGAAGAGAAAACGGTCGTCGTGAGGTTGCGTTCTATCGACTCCTTGCGAAAGATGCGCAACGATTCCCCATGATAATCCCGTATGTTGTGGCTAACTATGATGTGTCTACTGGAGATTCGTTGTTACTGCTCCAGGATCTCAGTGCAACCCATCATCCTCCAATGACTCGCCAACAACAGATCCAACATGAAGCCATGCCTGTTGAGACAACCTTATTGGCACTCCTGCATTACCACAGAGAGTAGTTGGCTTCCCCGGGTATCTGGGATCAGACAAATGGTTCTTCGCGTGACTACTGGTGGCCAAAACTCCAATGTTTACTGCATGCCGTACGAGATCTTGACTGTCTTAACCTGCTGCTGTAATGTGTCTTCACACATTGAGCTGGAAACAACGAAGGTGACCGAGTCTCCTGGTGCAATACATTAATAAGCAGTTCCGATTCAGTGAGCGCGCAGACTCACGGCACGACTTGCTGGTGAGCTTCGACAAGCCAGAGCCAGGTATCGGTATCACGCGAGATATCGGTGAAGAGAGCCGCACTATCTGCGTCAATCAGGTCTGTCGCTTGCCCTATAGCGTACCGAACATGTTTGCCGAATGAGGCGAGGACCGTTGCTATGGCCTCGATATGGCCGTTTCCGTCAGTGATCTCGAGCGGATACCTTTCAAGTGACGTTCTGCGGGTGACGGCATATGCCGTGCCATCGGCGCAGCCGCCCAACTGCACAATGCGCTCGGCAAGCAGATCAACATATGCTTCAACCCCATGAGCAATCTGGCCGAATAACTCATAGAGTATCATAAATTGTGGACCATTCACGTTCCAGTGTGCTTGTTTGGCCTGGAGCATGAGATCAATACTATCAGCCAGGCGGCGATTCAACAACTCTACCAGTTTCGTTCGCTGCTCTTCGGGAAGGCTATTGCGAGTCTTGTGCATGAGATATACTTTCTCTTCATTAGCAGTAGTGCATATCATTGTTGTTATTTCCAACTCTTGCCAGCCCGCCGTTTCCAATTCTGTTCTCAAAGCATTTTCAGCGTTTGTGTTGTATCAACAAAGCGTCGAGCCACGCGTCTCACTCATGACCAGCATCCGGCTGATCTCCAGACTTTTTCTCCTCATGGGCTCTCTTTTGTTGCAGTGACAGATACGTCTTTCAACTCAAAGTTCTTGCTTCGGCTTTAGTATACCTGCTGCGAGTGAGAAGATGTGTGAAACCTTGCGTGAAAATGTTCTTGCCAGTTTGAAACGTTTGGTATTGACCGTTTGACATTGAAACGCCGAAGATGGACAATACGTATGCATGATAGTGAGAATTGCGCTTGCGTTGCGTTGTATCGTCAAGCCAGAACGCTCACGAACGGACAGGACGTTCGCTATGCTTGAATCATCAGACAGCGGGACGCTCCATTTTGCTTTGCTTGGCCCTCCGCAAGTGTACCATAGTGGTCACTTGCTGGTGTTCCCTTCACGCAAAGCCCTTGCCTTGCTTCTTTATCTGGCAGTGGAGGAGGGGAAACATTCGCGGAAATTACTCTCGGAGCTGTTCTGGCCCGAGAGCGATGCCATCCATGCGCGGTCGGCACTACGCACGACCGTGCTTGAACTACGTGACGTCTTAATGAAGGATGCTATCCCGGCCGATAGAACGGGACGAGATCGCATCCCTCATCTGCATATTGACCGTGACACGCTGAGTCTCGACTTGACTTCTGGGGTCAGTTTGGACCTGCACACGCTGCAAGCGGCCTGGGTACTCGCACGTGACACCGCCCGTATGACGACCACGCTCCCGGCGGAGATACGTCGCGCACATCTTGCGCAACTCCAGGAGGCGACCAAACTCTCGCGTGGAGAGTTTCTGGACGGCTTCTCTTTGCACAACGCACGGGGCTTCGACGACTGGGCTCTCTTTCAGCGCGAATACTGGCATCTGCGCATGCAGTTGGTCTTCGAGCATCTTTCCTCGCAGTATGAAGATGCTGGAGAGTTCGAACAGGCCATTGCCGTTATCATCCGCTGGCTCGTCCTCACTTTCCTGAACGAAGACGCTTCACAGCGCTTGATGCGTCTGCACTTTGTGACAGGCAATCGTGTTGCTGCGCTGCAAGCATATGAAACCTTACGAGCTCTCCTGGCATCGGAGATTCATGCCGAGCCGACTCCAGAAACGATGGCCCTGGCTGAACGTATTCGAGCCATGGCTCCTGCTCGCCATACGCCTCAAACACAACAGCAAGCCACCAGTGTCCCTTCCCAGTTGTTGACGCAGCTTGCCCTTCCTCTCGTGGGGCGGGCGCGCGAGTATGGTATCTTGCTTGAGCATTACTATCGCGCCCTTCAAGGACAGACACAGGTGGTGCTTCTGGAGGGGGAAGCTGGCATTGGTAAGACACGGCTGGCGACTGAGTTTCTGGATTGGGCTGCCACACAGGGGGCCGATGTACTACGTGGCCAGGCATTTGAGAGTAATAGGCGGTTGTCGTATCAGCCGTTCATTGATGCCTTGCGTCCCAGAATCGACCAGGAAAATGCTCCTGAGGATCTGCTCCATGATGTATGGTTAGCTGAACTTGCTCGCCTGCTACCAGAATTGCACGAGCGCTACCCTGACCTGAAGCGCGTAGTTGCAGATACTTCTGTGGCACGCAATCACCTGTTTGAGGCGGTGACACGCCTGCTAGTCGTCCTGGCGGCACGCGCTCCATTGCTCCTCTTCCTTGATGACGTGCACTGGGCTGATACCGCTACGTTGGATCTGCTTCACTATCTGGCACGACACTTCACGGCGCACTCCACTCCAATCATGCTCCTTCTCTCCTTGCGCACCGAGGCACGACAGACGACCTCTGGTCTGGCAGAGTGGCGAGCGAATCTGGGGCGGGTTGCGTCTTTGACCCGGTTGCAGCCAGGTCCACTTTCAGCTCATGATACGGTAGACCTGCTCCAGATCCTGGCACGACGAAACCAGGAAGAAGAGGCAAACGGGCTGAGTCCTTCCAGCCTTGTCCCGCCAGAACCTGCCGACTTCTTGGAACGTATGGGTCAACGGCTCTTTGCCGAAACTGGTGGTCAACCCTTCTATCTGATTGAAACGCTCAAGCTGCTGCTTGCACACGGTCTTTTTACGTCACCTTCATTCAAAGACAGCACAAGAACCGGTGACGTCGTGACAGCGATGGCCAGAGAACGTGGCATGGCGCGGCTCTTTCCGCCGAGCATACGTGAACTGATCAGTATCCGACTTGATCGACTTCGCCCAACCGCCTTTGCCTTTCTTGTCGCAGGGGCTGTGCTGGAACAAGATGCCACTTTTGAGCGGCTCTGTCAGGTCGCAGATCTCTCTGAAAAAGAGGGATTGGCTGTTCTGGACGAGGCGCTGCAGAGCCTCCTGATACAGGAGCCGAACCTGCCGAGGAGTCTAGCAGGGAATACCGTCTACACCTTCACCCACCCCATGATTCGCGACGTCGTCTATGTTGAGGCAGGTGAGACACGTAGCCGCATCTTTCACCGACGTGCGTTTCATAGCTTGCAAGAAACCGCCGTTCCTGCGGGGAAGCTGGCGCACCATGCTCTGGCTGCAGGAATGCTTGAGCCAGCATTCCGTTTGAGTGTAGCGGCGGGTGACGAGGCGAGAGCTGTTTTTGCGTTGCATGTTGCTATTGAACACTATGAACAGGCATGGCAGTTGCTGGCAAAGCAACCAACTGACCACTCGTTGCAGGCAAAGATCGCAGCATCCGATGTCCACCATCTCTATATTGCTTTGGGACAAGCCTATGAACTCACCAGGGCATGGGAGCAGGTCCGTCCTCTGTCTGAGGCCATGCTCGACTATCTACTCCAGATGGCCGCTCAGGATGACGAGGCCATCGGGTTGGCTCAAACGCACTGGTACCAGGCCATGCTCGACCTCGCTACTGCCGATCTGGGGACCGCTATCATCCATGGGGAGCGTGCATTGATATTGGCCCGCAGCAGTGGACAACCAGATCTTATAGTTCAGAGTCTGAACGCGCTGACCTTCGTTAAGATGCGCATTGGTGCATGGGAGGAATATGAGCAACTGGCTACAGAGGCGCTCGCATGCTATGTTGCGCTGGGAGACCAGGTAATGGAAGCCGATGCGCTCTGTATGCTTGCCAATGCGCAGATGCACCGTGGTCAACTGCACCTGGGGATCACGCGAGCACGCAGTGCGCTCACTATCAGCCAGAAAATCAGGAATGATTGGGGGCAGATCAATGCGCTCTATGACCTGACCTCGGGATTCATCGATAGCGGTGCATATGCAGAAGCGCTCGAGATCGCGCTACAGGCCGTGGCAATTGCACGAACCCTCAATACACGTTCATCGCGGGCGTCCACACTCCTTCTTCGCGCCCTCATCCAATTAGGCGGTGTCTACCGAGCCATGCAGGCAGGCTCTGCTGCGCGCGCGATCGATCTGGAGGCACTGTCGCTCAACGAGATAATCGCGTCGCCCTCCTACACAGCAGTTGTCTCTGCTGTCCTCTGTGCGGATTCCGTTCTGATGGAAGAGTGGGTCGATGCCCGGCGTTACGCACAGCAAGCAGCGATGGTTGCAGGTGAGCATGGACTGGTGTACGCGGTGGTGTACGCGGAAATTCCTCACTGGTGTGTTACGCAGGCGTTACTGCATGAAGGGGACGTCGCAACTGCCCAGGAGCATCTTGGTCGACTCAATGCATATAATGGAGACGGTCAGCGCGATCGTGTACAGTACCTGCGTGCATCTGCAGAACTGGCACAGTGGGAAGGTCATCAAGAACAGGCGCGTTCCCACCTGGAGGAGGCTTATGTCCTCTCTGAAGAGATCGGTCTGGCGGAAGAACGATGGCAGATCCAGGTAGCACTCGGAGATCTGGACCAGTCGCGAGGAGAACAGGTGCTGGCTGGTCAGGCATATGCCCAGGCGGTGAGCGTAGTCCAAGAACTTGCCGAGAAAATCAAAGATGAGGCGTTGCGAACGCGTTTTCTCGTAGCGCCCCAGGTGCGGCGTGTTCTGGAACATGCCACACGCTAAAATAGTTCTCTCTATAACGAGATAATCTTCACTTTTATCATCTGTGCTCTTCTTCCTCAGGCATGAGATCGACTCACGGTCGTTTTCACATCTATTTTTACGCGCTGTCAGTATTATGAAGAGGAGAGCGAGAATGCTTGGAGAACGTTTCTGTCGAACAAAGAACCCGCTTTTGCAAGAGCAACAGAGAGGAAAGAGAAGATGCGCTCCCTCCAACAATGGGAATGCACCAGACAGCCAATATCTGAAGTTTCCGATGGCAATCTGGTGAAACAAGCATACACAGGCGACCAACGTGCCTTTGAGGTTCTCGTTGATCGGTATCATGATTCCTTGTTTATTTATAGCCGCAATATTCTGAAAGACAAAGACCAGGCAGATGATATCTTGCAATTTGTCTTTCTCCAACTTTATTTGTTTCTACCCACTCTCGCGACTACGACAGAGAGATCGCTCAAGCCATGGCTTTTTCGGGTCGCGCACAATCGGTGTATTGATGATTTGCGGAAGCAACGCCATGAACTCACCCTATGTACCTCAGCGTCGACAGTAGAAGATGTTGAGGAGGGGGCGTCTCCGAGAGATGGCACGCTTGATCCACATCCGCTACCAGAAGAAGTTGTGGTGATGCTTGAGGTCCAATCGCTGCTGCAACGGGCTCTGTTCACACTCCCGCCAGTCGCGCGCTCAGTTGTGCATCTGCACAGTTTCAGACATTTGAATTTTACGGAGATTGCACATCTCCTCAATATCCCACAGCCCAGGGTAAAAACGTATTTTTATCGCTCGTTACCTCGACTCCGTACCGCTCTGATGAAGGATACATACGCTACTGACCACATCCCTGTACCGCGGGGGTAATCAGTCAATGAGAAAGATGTTCCAGTAGAAGCGTATTTCAACTACCTGGAGAATGTACATGAGAGGGGCGTAGAGTTTTTCCTCAACTGTGATCCGTGTGAGGGACTCTCACTCACAATTTTAATGAGAGGACAGGATCTATGTCAGGGTCATTTCGTATCGGTCGTATCTTAGGGATCGACATCAACATCCATCTGAGTTGGCTCATTGTTCTTGTATTGCTCACATTCTCACTTGCTAATGGGTACTTTCCTACTGCATATCCAGGGCATACAAATGTCACGTACGTTGTGCTGGGTTTTGTCTCGACTATCCTCTTGTTTGTCTCCGTACTGCTTCATGAGTTGGCTCATTCCCTGGTTGCTCGCGCTCGTGGAATTCCTGTACATGCCATCGTGTTGTTCGTCTTTGGTGGCGTATCAAATATTGAGCAGGAACCTCAAACACCCGGCGTTGAATTTTCAATGGCGTTCGTTGGGCCGCTGGTGAGCTTTCTGATCGGTGCCCTTTGTTACGTGCTGCTATTCCTGATCAGGGGCAATCACTCCTTCCTGGTCTCCGTGCTTTCGTATCTCGCATTCACTAATATTATCCTTGGAGTTTTCAATCTCATTCCGGGTTTCCCTCTCGATGGTGGACGTGTCCTGCACTCAATCATCTGGAAGATAACCGGAAGTGTGCAAACGGCAATGAATGCGGCCACCATTGTCGGTCAGTCCTTTGCCTACCTGTTTATCCTGTTCGGCATTTTACAGTTCTTCTATGGAAATATAGTAGTTGGCCTGTTCATCGTTTTCACAGGCTGGTTTCTGTTAAGCGCTGCTCAGTCTGCCAGCACCCAGTCAATCCTGGAAACGGCCTTTGCAGGTGTTCTTGTGGGTCAAGTGATGACAACCAGCCCGGTGACAACGCCCGCAA
Organism: Ktedonobacteria bacterium brp13; assembly: GCA_015099395.1. Taxonomy (GTDB): domain Bacteria; phylum Chloroflexota; class Ktedonobacteria; order Ktedonobacterales; family Ktedonobacteraceae; genus Dictyobacter. The sequence goes on from AP024096.1 coordinate 1,494,066, forward strand.
ACATCTCGCTACAAAAGCTTGTAGACGAGTACTTTCTTCCTCAAGGATTGCGCTCGGCGTTTGTTGTGCAAGGTGATCAACTGGCAGGCCTCATCACGCTGAGCGATATTCGTCATACCCCAAGAGAGCAGTGGGGGCAGACTCCGGTGGGTCTGGCAATGATACCTGTAGAGCGCCTGCACACTGTGACTGCTCAACAAAACTTGAAAGACGTTTTGACCCTGATGACCGGGCAGGATGTTAATCAGTTGCCAGTCGTTGAGGATGGGAAATTGGTGGGTGTACTGACGCGAGACGCGATTCTACGCTCATTGGAAGTCAGACGTAGCCTGGGTCTCTCTCAAAATGGAAAGGCTTAATGAAAGGTTGAGGCATGTGATTGTCTGAGCGTGGGGACGAAGAGTAGGAATGGAGAAAACGATTCCTTACAGACACGGAGCTTTATCGTTGAAAGAATGGAACATGTGCTTGACAACTGATATGGTGGGCCGCAATTCTGCCCAGCAGGCAGCGCCACCCCTTCCCGCATACCCACCGCAGTCTCCCTATCAAGGGCCTCCTGCGACACCCGGGCCAGCAGTAAGCATGGACAATGGCACCCTGGCACAACTCCAGTTGCTGGGAAAACTACACAGCTCAGGTGTTCTGACTGATGACGAGTTTGAGCGAGAGAAACAGCAGATAATGCATAGCTAAACGTAGAAGAGAGTGGGCCGATTTTCAGCGTTATGTATGGCAAGCCATCACGATCGCGTGTGAGCACGGTCCGGTATATGCTGAAAATCTTCATTGGTGTGTCACATGAACAGCAATGCATGAATATCCGTTCGAATGTAGCTCTCCATTTTATATAGTATGATCGACTCACGTTTATTCTCACGCATTTTCTCACGTTCTACAAGTACTATGAACAGAAGGAGTGGGCGTGGGGAAGGCTAGAGAGGCTGCCTGCTACCAGGCTAGCTCAAGAGTCTTGAAAGAGTGCTGAGAGATAAAAGAAAATAGCGTGAAAGAGATCTTATGGTGCAACTTCACGCCATCCTTCTTCGCGTTTTTTTATTCAGAGGCGTACAGCTGATGAAAGGTATGGGTGAACTGAGCAAGTGTCTCAGCATATGTGTAATCATGCTCGGGAGCACTATAAAAGTGTATCTTGTATCTTGACAGTTCTCTCATACAGAAAAGATGCTCTATATGTCAATAAATTGCACTCATCAGAAGAAAGAGGAGGGCGGCGTTTTCCTTCTGCTCAAAGGCGAGGGTCCATATGCTGCATAAGAGATGGAAGAAGGCTTCATGAGAGATGCGTTAGTGAATCCAAAACACGTTGATGATTATGGGCGTGGAGTCAGGAGATATGGGAGACAAGTGTTCGCTTCACAGAATCTTCAAGAACAGATAGATCGTATGGCACAAGCGCACAATGCGATCATCATTCGTCATCTAGACGATCGTATCCTCGCCTGGAACCAGGGAGCGGCAGCATTGTATGGGTGGAGTGAGGGAGAAGTACAGGGCAAGAAGATTCATACGCTCCTGAGAACCGAATTTCAGGAAGTACGAGAATCGATCGAGCTTGTGCTGTGCAAGGAAGGGCAATGGGAAGGGCAATTCACCCAGACCCACCGAACAGGGAGATGCATGATCGTAGCTAGCCGACAGGTTCTCGTACATATGGGACCTCATCAAGCAGCAGTGATTGTAGAGATGAATCGAGATGAGACCGAGCGAGCGTTCCTTGTGCGGGAACACATTGAGGCAGCGGTACGGGAGGCTGCTCTGCAGGAAACAGCTCAGCAGATGAGCGCATTTGTGGGTATGGTCAGTCATGAGCTCAGAACTCCTCTCACTTCTATTAAAGGGCATCTCCAATTAGCACAACTCCATCTTACGCGCCTTCAGCTGCGAGTAATCGGCGAGGAGGGGATGAAACAGGCACTGACAACTATCCAGTATTCTCTTGACCGTGCTGATCGTCAGATTAACGTACAAAATCGATTAGTTAATGATCTCATTGATCTCTCACGTATTCAAACGGATCAGTTGAATGTACAGCAGACGCAGTGTGATCTGGTACAGATTGTTCAGGAAGCCCTTGAAGATCAGCGTATCCTTATGCCCAGCCGCCTCATTCGGTGGACGTCCTTGATCATTCAGGCTCCCGTGTTAGCAGATGAGGACCGTATCGGACAGGTGATCAACAATTATATCTCGAATGCGCTCAAGTATTCTCCGGTTGATGCACCAGTGGACGTGCGCCTGGAGCAAGAAAAAGCGATGATACGAGTGTCGGTACGTGACGAAGGATCAGGTATTTCAGAGACCGAGCAACAACTCATCTGGAAGCGATTTTATCGCGTAGAGGAGCATGAAAATAAAAACGGAAGTGGCGTGAGTTTGGGCCTTGGTCTTTATATTAGTCGCGCGCTCATTGAGCAACAAGGGGGACATGTGGGAGTTGAGAGCGTACCAACATGCGGATCTACCTTCTGGTTCACTCTTCCTTCCATCTCTTCTGAATAGTTCTGAATAATTTTTAACTTATTCACATATTCCAACGTGTAAGATATAGCATGTGAAATATGTTCTCTCTTGTAGAGATAGTTTTGAATGGACAATTGATTATGAAAATAGCCTTGTTTGGTGCCACCGGTATGATTGGTCAGCAGATTTCCCATGAAGCGCTGGCTCGCGGGTTCGACGTAAAAGCACTTGTGCGCAATACAGACAGTTTCCCTGTGAAGCATGAACAATTGACCTTGGCCGCTGTGAATATTTTTGATCCGTTCAGTATTGCACAGGCCATTCAAGATTGTGACGTTGTGGTGAATGCAACCAGTGCGAGAAATAATGAAAAGGATACACGTGCGTTTTTTGTTGAGTCGACGAAAGGCATCATTGATGGCATCAAACGAGCAGGTGGTAATAAACGCCTGCTCGTGGTTGGTGGTGCTGGCAGTCTGACTGTTGAGTCCGGTCTGCAGTTGGTAGATACAGGTGTGATTCCTGATGCGTGGATTGCTATTCCGCGTGCGCAGGCTGAGCAGTTGCAGATTTTACGCGACTCTAGCATCAATTGGACGTACTTTAGCCCGTCCGCCACCATTCAACCTGGTCGTCGTACTGGTAAATATCTCCTGGGAACTGATCAACTTTTGAAGAATGATCAGGGTGAGAGTTACATTTCCGCTGAAGATTATGCCGTCGCGCTAGTTGATGAGATAGAGCATCCACAATTTGAGCGTCGCCGCTTTACGGCAGTTTCGTTAGAAAAATAAAAAAAGAAAGCACAAGTCCGTGCCCCTATTCGAGAAGCACAGCCTGCCGTGCTTCTCGAATAGGGTGTTGCTCGCTATTTCAGCCAGGCATCGCGGCGTTACCTATGGCGTAGCGAGTACTGTACCAGAAGTTAACGCTACGATTGTTATTGCTGACAAGCGTTAATGTGCTTTCACACGCTGAAACAGGGGGGCTAGCTGTGTATAGGTCTCGCAATACAGTTCGTAACCCTCGTCATAGACTGTTCGCGTTGTTGGATCTGGTTCAATGACTGCTCCTGTATGGACCATTGCTGTTCCCGCGCTGGCGAGATCTGGAAAGGCATTTGCGCCTACTGCCGCACACATAGCACTGCCAAGGGCTACTGCATCAGGTACTTCTGTGAGCGCGATGGGTAATTGTGCGACGTCAGCCAATATCTGCAACCAGAGTTTGCTGCGCGTTCCACCACCACAAGCGAGAATCTGGTTTGTGGGGACATTCATCCCCTGTAGCATATCAAGGATACGACGATTTCCGTAGGCGGTTGCTTCGTAGACTGCACGCAAGAGATGTCCTACGCCATGAGCGGATGTTAGTCCCCAGATCGTCCCACATGCCTGAGGATCTTTAATCGGTGTGCGGCTCCCCTGCCAGTAGTCAAGTATCGTCAAGCCATCTGCTCCAGGCGCAACGGCAGCGGCAGCGGCATCGGCTGCTACATAACGGTCTTCGCCCTGTTGAAGCTTGCCACCAAGTATATCAAGCAACCAGCGTACAGTACCACCAGTGCTGGATTGACCAGCCTCTAACGTCCATTCTCCCTGAATTACCGCATCTTCAAAAGGTCCCCAGAGACCTGGATCAAAGACTGCCTTGCGCGATTGAGCTAACTGGCAGGTTGAAGTTCCGGTGATAAGAGCTAACGTGCCTGGAGCCGTGACATTCATGCCAACCATGCCTGCATGCGCATCAATGCCGCTCATTGAGATTGAGATACCCGGTCGCAACCCCAGTTCTTGTGCGGCATGCGTTATCAGCTCGCCTGCTTTTCCACCCATAGGAACAATCGTCTCAGGGAGCTTATCTACTGCATCTTTAAGGTCAACTGCATTGAGAAGGGACACTGGCCAACCTGTGGGCACGCCGTCAGCAGCGGAAGATCGGTAATGCCATTTGGCCGCTGCACTATTGAGCGGGGTTGTCCATGTTCCTGTAAGACGATAGGTAAGCCAGCTCATCTGTTCGACAATGTGTGCTGCGCGTTCCCAGAGGGCTGGTTCATGTTCTTTAAGCCAGAGTAATTTGGGGAAAGGCCATTCTGCCGGTACGTCTTCACCACAATAGCGTAGGACTGGATCGTGTGTGTCGGTCAGTCGTCGAGCCTGTTCGGTACCACGCAGGTCCATCCAGATAAGACTTTCAGTCAGTGGGGTACCATCCTGATCAATTAAGAGGATATTGCAGGGGGCATCGATTGCCAGACCGATTACCCTGTTGCGATCGGCACCGCTGAGTGTCAGGCACTCTTGTACCGCGCCAACGAGTGCATCCCACCAGCTTGCGGGATGCTGTTCCGCCCAGCCTGGATTGGGTGTCAGCGCCGGCGTAATTCCGAGCCGATTTAGGTGCGTTTTGACTCAATGGCTGAGCAAGTGTAGCACGCTTCACACGCGGTGTCAAGGGGAAGCGTAGCGGCCTTGACACCGCGTGTGAAGCGTGCTGAGAGAAATGATGCGCCATTGAAGCGAAAAAAATGGTCATTTCTTTCTGTCTCCAAAAAGCGGTCATTTCAGCCCTACGTCGGCGCAGAATTACGTCGGCGTTAATAACGATGACGGCCACTGATTGGGAAAATAGCAGTGTTGAAGGTGTGACGCTGGTTGATACGATTAATCAGATTACCTCGGCTGGCTCAAGTTGGAAGCCAAAGACAATTGACGTGCCAGGCATTCTCGTGGATAGCAGCACGCTGAGCGAATTTACCCAACAGCATCCAAATGCCCTTAAATCGTAAGTAGTTGTACAGTTTCCTCCATCATCGAAGTTCTGCCTATCAATATGTATTCCAGGGTGCATTGCTGGTGCACATTATGATCATATGGGTGCGCTGGGCTCTTTTCCAAATGCACACTTCTATCTGCAGCGTGAGGAACTCAAAACCTGGCACTGGGCACTGGGTCTGGGATCGCGTTTTTCTCAAATTACTGCGGCCTGCAATCCAGATGATGTTGCAAGGGCTGATCTTTTAAGTGAGCAAGGGCGTCTAACTTTGTTGGACGGGGCGGTTCAGGAACTCTTACCGGGCATCTCAATCGAGGTTGCAGGGAATGCTCACTCCTATGCCTTGCAATATCCAGTTATTGATACCATCTCGGCTGGTCGCTATATTGGAGCCAGTGATGTTGCTTTCTCGCGGTTGAATTTGACGGGATACAATAATGATGGTGTGATGATACCGCTTGGTTTTGGTGTTGGTAGCCCTACCAATATGCTGCTAGCTCTTGATAAGGTCTGGTCCCTTGCTCAAGGCGAGATTGAGCGCATTTTGATTGTGCACTAGCCAGAAACATATGCTGGCCCAAGTGCCTGGCAAAGTTCTACTGGTATGCGGGTTGCTGAGGTTGCTTTGCGTCCCGGTGATACGACCCGGAGACCTGGTGAGTAGAATAACCCATGTGGCCGTTTGAATTGTACGTGACCTTCGTTCCAGGTTTGTGCTCCATATGAATGCATTAGCCACCTGGAACGAAGGTCCTTTTTTATATGCTACTCGACGTTCTTGTCTGGATGCTCTCTCCAGAGCGGTTGCGTATTCCATTATAGCTTGCAATGGCTGTATGATAATATCACACCGCTGAACTTTTTCTTGTATCCTTAGAAGAATAAAGGAGCCTAGCGCATGGAGAGTCGGCAGGAAATTGAAATGTACTTTGCTTCTCTTGACGAAGCCATTGGCAAACAGTCAGAGCTTAAAGACAGCAAGGTGCAAACCTATGTCTATGGTGGAGGTGCACTGATCGGACACCAGATGGAGCATAGAAAATCAACGCAGGATATCGATGTTGTATTTCTCAATGTGCCCGATAGCGCTAATCCGGATCAAATGACGCAAGCTCTATTTAAGGCAGTGCGATCAGTTGCCAAAAAGCATCGTTTGGCGTGGGAGTGGTTTAACGATAGTGCCAATGCGGTCAATGATTTTCGCGATATGATGCCTCAGCCAGAGCTTGAACCCTGGTTTGAGGGCAATCATTTGCAAGTCTTATTGTTAAGCAAAAGATGCTTACTTGGCATGAAACTGATGGCTGGTCGCCGCAAAGATGATCAGGATATTGAAGTGTTGCTGGAAGACCTGCAGATTGAGACCAGAGAACAAGCGCAAGCGCTCGTTGATCAGTTTATTCCAGATCGACAACGCCAGGAAATCGACAAACTCTCCCGTACCCTGGATGAACTTTTCTAAATAGAACAAATACAGCAGGATATCAGCATACCTGTTTTTTGTCGATCCCAGGCTGCTTGATACTATCAACTGGCTTCTTTCGTTCGTTCTGTATGGTACAATAAAAGAAAGGCATGGAAGGAGGAGGAATAATGCTCACAATTGAAACATGTTATGTGTTGCACCCAATAGGCAGTGCCTATCATGAGATCTGCCAGGGAGAAACACCGTGGGTGGCACTTGGAAACTTTATGAATGATTTTTTTGGGTATGCATCCGAGCAAAGACAGGCCCTCTTACAAGAACCTTGTATTCTTCCTGCCGAACCTTCTCGTGTGCAGATCCAGTGGGCTGTGTTTTGTGTGGCTGCAGTAGACTATCTGTGCCACCATTACGATCTGCAAGTACCTTCCTGGGTGCATGAAACACAGTATACTACTCTTCCTGAACCCTGGTACCATGGTCTGGGAGCCAAAAAACCACATATTCAAGAGCGTTTGCGCAACGAAACCCCTCAAGAGTTTGCATCACGCAATATTTACTGTGGTAGTGCGGATCGTGTGTTCCCTGATAAATATCGAGCCGTTTCTCACCAATGGCAAGAGCAACGCCAATCTGCGTAATTACGAATAACTTCCTCACTGCATAAGATGGAGAACTCCTGACCAATCGATATGTATTTCAGATGGAAGGAATCCCATGACAGCGATACATGAAGATCTTGAAGTTATCCCTCAACTGTTTTATCAAGCACTTGCGCAAGTGATGCGCGCAAATAGTGCTCCTATGCTTGCGCTCTGGTCAGAGCAAGATGATGTTAGCTATTGTGATCCTGATGCGCATCCTCATCAAGGACGCGCTGGTCTTGTCGCCTATTGGCAGCGCGCAGTCCAAGGTAACAGCGATGCGCCGGGTAGTCTCAAAGTTCAGGCAGCACTGATTATGATGCAGAGAAGTACGGATATGATCTGTACCTTTATGGCGGAGCATATTCAAATAAGAGAAAATGATCGGGTTCTTCGACTGAAGGCACTATCAACAAATATTTATCGCTATGAGGGACAGCTGTGGCGGATGATTCACCGACATTCTGGGTCTCCAATTGAGGAGAAGTGATGCTGATTTTATAATGTCATTCCCAACGCTCCCAGCAATTCCCATCCTCCAGGGAGTGTGAAGAGTGTTGCAGGTCATTCTTCGCTCTTTGGAGAGGGCAGAGCTATCTGTTCAACGTTCAAGCGTGTCTGGCAAGCACTTTCGTAAAGCAGTAAACAGGAGACCGCGGCTTTAAACCGTCTGTCCTGGCTCGTGTAACCTGGTTTCTGTTGTTTTTCTGTCCCGATCGTGCTGGTTGATGGCGACCAGAGGTAGCATAATGGTGACCGTCAACAATGGATAGAGCCGGTATCCAGGCGTGCCAGGGTGAGCAGATTGGTCGCGATGGTCGACATGTGGTTGGGCTCGGTCACGATATCTTCTAGCAGTGCTGCGTCTTCGGGATCAAAGTTCTGGCGGCCGCTACGACAAGAATATGCATTTCTTTTCCTCCTTCCTGCTTATCCCGCTGCCCATACTCTACACTATAAAGATTGGAAATAGATTGGAAAAGCAAAGGTTGCTAGACTTGAAAGTTTATGATCGTTGTGAATAGGAAGCTTTCACTGAAGAGCTGTCTCCAATAATGAAGTGGGGGTTTAGACTATCGATAACAGATTATGAGAAAATTCCTTACATTTCTCCAATATATTTCACATAAAATTACTTTATTATAAAACTAACGCAAGGAACAAAACAGTGTCGTGCGAATAGCGATGCGCAATGTTACCAGCCTTTTGCAGATAAGCAAGGCTTGCATATAATTTCATAAAGGAGATGCGAAGATGTTGAAACCCCAGGAGAACAGCTATGCGGATATATCTCTAAACATACATTTAACCGATCTAAACAGTGGAGAGCAAGCGGCGCATACGGAACAGCCTGTTTTTACATGGCGCGTTGGAGCTGATCAGAACTCTGGTATACGACGCAAACATAGACCAAACGAAGATACGATTTTTGTCATACAGGGTAATCGTATCTCACCTACTGTCGTCCCGCAACCGTTTGTCCTGTTGGGTGTTGCGGATGGTATGGGGGGATCTGGACATGGACGCGATGCAAGCCGTCTTGCTGCTTGTTCGCTGGCAGATTATGTGTTTGGTTCCCTCTGCTATAACCAGAGACCAGTTGATGACTTGCTTCCTTTGCTCATTGCAGCTGTGCAGCATGCCAACCGGATCATCTATGAGCACAATCGACAACAAGGAATGACCATGGGCACAACGATAACGCTTGTCCTGATCATTGAGACTACTGCATATGTCGTGCACGTAGGGGATAGTCGTTGCTACCTGCAGCGTGAATCGCTGGGGCTTACGCAGGTCACTCACGATCACTCATTTGTTGCTACGCTTGTCGCCAATGGCATCATTACACCTGATGCCATCTATACCCATCCCAGGCGCAACCTTATCTATCGCAGTCTGGGAGACCAGATAGCCGTAGATGTTGACACGTTGATCCTGCCTCTTGCCCCTGACGACAAGCTACTGTTGTGCTCGGACGGACTATGGGAGATGGTACGCGATCCGCAGATCAGCGCTATTCTGAAAGACCCATTGTCAGATCCATCTGAAACGGCCTGTAAGCTTATTCAAGCTGCATTGGAGAGTGGTGGGGATGACAATGTGAGCGCCATTGTGGTGCAGGTGAGCGATGGCAGTATAGCAGCAACCGATTTATCTCAGACAGTGGGAGTGTAAGCTACAGCATGTTAGAATTACACTACAGCTGATTCATGTCTCATCGCTTCATAGATACGAACGTTCTAATACAGATCTTGCAACGATAAAGATGATTGTAACCTCTCTACGAATAATCTTTTATAACGCAGATGGAGATAGATATGAATAGAGATTCAAATAATAACGATAGACATAATGCCTGGATACAACAGCAGAATGAGAACGATAGATATAATGCCTGGATGCAACAGCAGAATGAGAACGATAGATATAATGCCTGGATACAACAGCAGAACAAGCTTCGCGAAGGTAGGGGGGAACTCCCACCGTCTGGTCGGCAACAACTCCAGCGACCGCAAGCTACAGGGCGACCTCAAGGGGTAGCAGTTCAGAAGCTTGGGGGAGTGAATCAGAAGCCCGGGGGAGCGCAGAAGATGCCCAAGACGCGCGCGCTGGCTCTGGTAAATACCCTCAAGCGAGGGATATCTGTTGGCTCGATCGTCTGCTTCGGAGCCTTCAGCGGCCTGGTGGCATTCCATCAGGTTGGCAGTACTTCTGCTAGTCATGCGACGCCAAAGACTACGACGACTACGACGATACCAACGACGAAAAAGAGTGGTAGCTTTTTCAATCAAGGAGGAAATAACTTTGCAACCAACACCCCTACCTCAACAACCGGCGCGACGCCAACAGCAACCACCACTCCCCCGACACCAACGCCAGCAACAATCTTCGCTCCTTCAGCACCAGTCACTACGTCCAGTGTCTCCTGAATGCGTGACTCCTGAGGAGATGCGCCGCGAGGAGTTTCGGGCCATGGGTACGACCATTTCGTTGCTGTTGCCTCAAAGACAAGCCGAGAAAGGGGTGCAGATTGTATGCGATCTCTTTACCGAGTGGGAGCAGAAGCTAAGTCGCTTCCTACCAGAGAGCGAGCTTTCTCGACTTAATCAACGAGCAGGCATACCGGTTGCCGTGAGCGAGTTGCTTTACAATGTGTTGGCAACTGCCCTTGTGGCGGCGCAGGCCACGGATGGAGTGTATGATCCCACTCTACTGACCCAGCTTATCCAATTGGGGTATGATCGTTCCTTTGATGAGCTACCGACGATTGGTGGCGCCTCTCCAATCACTGGGGAGCCAGGCGGACGCTGGAGCGCAATCAAGGTAGATCCTATCTATCGGTTGGTAACCCTACCATTTGGCACAAAGCTGGATCTGGGTGGGATCGCGAAGGGGATGGCGGTCGATGCTGCCCTGGAGAAGCTGCGACTGCATGGGATATACTCTGCTATGATTAACGCTGGTGGTGATCTCGCAGTTCTGGGCACTCCGCGCGTGTTAGGTCAGTGGCCAATTGCGGTACCTGGACGAGAGGGTTTCTGGACAATTCCGTTGCATTCTGGATCGGTCGCCACCTCTGGAATTGCCCATCGCCACTGGCAGCAGGGCGCTACGCAACGACATCACCTGCTCGATCCACGAACAGGACTGCCGGCTCAGAGTAACCTCTGGTCGGTCACTGTAGTGGCGGACCATTGTGAGCAGGGTGAGATCGCGGCGAAGGTTGCATTCATTCTGGGCGTGCAAGCAGGCGCTGATTTCCTACGCAGGCACAACATTGCGGGCTTGCTTGTACACGAGGATGGCACGTGGGAGACTGTAGATCCGTGGCCAGCCCATCTTATGGAGGAAGTGAACGTATGATTAGTAGCATCTGGCCAAGCGTCACCTGGTATACTGCTCGTGCAGGTGGATTTACGGCCTATGTATTGTTCACTCTGGCGGTGATAGTTGGACTCGCACTCTCAACAAAGTTGCAATCGCCTAGCCGCTGGCCTCGTTTGATCAATAGCGAATTGCACAACTTTCTGACACTGCTCGGGGCCATTTTTCTCGGGGTTCACATTCTAGCTGCGTGGGTTGATCCTTTCACCCGTTTCGGTTGGAATGAAATTTTTATACCGTTTGCCAGTCATTATCGTGCGGTATGGATGGCCTTCGGTATTGTCACTTTATACCTGGGAATTGCTATCGCGATTAGTATCTTGCTGCGCCCATATATTGGTTACAAATGGTGGCGACGGCTGCATGTGGTAACGCTTGGTCTTTTTGTGCTCGCCACTATTCACGGGCTTTTTACCGGTAGCGATGGACAGACCTGGTGGGCGCTGGGGATTTACGCCGTGAGCTCTGTTCTGGTAGGGGTGCTGCTATGCCGAAGAATCTTCTTCTCGAAGGAGAAGCCTAAACGTGTACCAGTGCCTGCTAACAAGCCTGTAGCAGTATTAGAATCCGCACGAAGATGAAATGGTCATGCTGGACAAGACAGAAAGACGAAGAAACCGTGAGGCAAGCATGTCAAATGCTGCTCACGGTTTCTTCGTCTGGCTAGAGAAGCACACAAACCGCAGACGATCTCTGTGTGCTCTTTATCTTATCGATCTTTGTAAGCAGGAACGGCTAAAGGGTTACGTTCGGCGAAGGGCCGCTGGTGCCAGTAAGGGTATATTGTAGGGATCTCGCTGGCCTTGTCGAGCTTTTCGACCTGCTCAGCAGTGAGATTCCAATCGACTGCGCCGAGGTTCTGTTTAAGTTGCTCCTCGTTGCGAGCGCCAACGATGATGCTTGACACCGTAGGACGCTGCAATAACCAGTTCAGAGCGATCTGAGAAACCGACTTGCCGGTCTCTGCAGCTATTGCATCAAGCGCATCCACGATTTCGTACAACTTCTCGTCAGATATGCGCGATCCCTCTGAGCCTATCTGCTGCACTCGGCTGCCCTCGGGGGCTGGCTGGTTACGACGGATCTTTCCTGAGAGTACCCCTGAAGCCAGAGGACTCCAGACGATAGTGCCGACCTTCTGGTCGATGGCGAGTGGCATGAGTTCCCATTCGTACTCACGTCCGGCTAGGGAGTAAAAAGCCTGGTGTGCCACGTAGCGCGTCCAGCCGTAGGCCTGAGCTGTGGCAAGCGACTTCATCAGGTGCCAACCAGAAAAATTGGAACAGGCGATATAGCGTACCTTGCCACTCTGCACCAGGGTATCGAGTGTCCGTAGCGTCTCCTCGACAGGGGTGAGCGCGTCGAAGCCATGTAGCGTGTAGATATCGATATGATCCGTATTCAATCTGCGCAGACTGTCCTCGCAGGCTTGGATCAGGTGATAGCGTGAGGAACCCAGATCGTTCGGTCCATCGCCCATCCGGAAGGTTGCCTTCGTTGAAATAAGCAACCTGTCTCTCCGTCCTGCAATAGCCTTGCCAAGAACCTCTTCTGACAGTCCATTGGAGTAGACATCTGCTGTATCGAACAGATTGACGCCTGCCTCCAGGCAGATATCTACCAGGCGACTTGCCTCGGCTACATTCGTATTACCCCAGGCGCTGAAAAAAGCGTTTCCGCCACCAAAGGTAGCCGTTCCGAAGCTAAGCGCAGAAACCTTCAGACCAGAACCGCCGAGTTGCCTATATTCCATTGGGTTATCCTCTCTTCTACTAATTACAACAATGTATGTGAGCTTTAAGCATGAATAGATCCATCACCATAGCTCCTTCAGGGTGACCAAAAAGCATAACATAAGTCCATATTACAATAAAACGTAGGCTAATTGCTTGTCTGGCATATAAGTCGTTGGGCATGTGCAATTACATCAACCATATGAGCTGCATTGTTTCCCACTCTTGCACGAGGCGAATAGTTCTTTGCAGCATGCTATCAAACCCTTGAATCCCTGAATCTGGCTTTAACGAGGCAACGAGTGCTGTGTGCCAGATCTCGCATAGGGCGACAAACGCAGGAATGCTTGTGCGATCCATTTCGTTGATCTGACGTTTTTCGGCGTATCCCTTGAGAAACGCATGCCAGAGGATATCACCTCAAAAAACAAGTTTCTAGATGTAGATGCGCAGATGACATACGGAAGGAAAGGATAGGCATAGGCGCTCACAGTGCTATCACGAAGCGAAGCGAGAAAGTCACAATAACGTCACGACATCTAAGGAGTTTTGCGTAAATCTGAAGTGGAAGCAACTTCAGAGGATGCTACTCGTAAACTAAGAAAGCAGATGATATCTCTTCACATATCTTAAGAAGAAAAAGAGGAACCACGTCAATGGAACCAAAACCAGGTCATCTTGGGCTCAAGTATGCAGAACAATTCAAGGATCGCAGCATTGTTGAGGTGTATGGTTACCGCCCCTCTTATCCTGATGAGGCTATAAATGCTTTGCTAACGTTAATAACCGATGAACCACGTACTATCCTCGATGTTGGTTGCGGAACAGGTGACCTTGCACGCAGATTGGCCAACGCGGTAGAACGCGTGGATGCTGTAGACTTTTCCCAGACCATGCTTGACAAAGGGAGAACACTTCCAGGTGGTGATCATTCTCACCTGAACTGGATATATGGACGTGTAGAGGATGTAGAACTCCAACCTCCCTATGCGCTTATCACGGCTGGGGAGAGTCTTCACTGGATGGAATGGGAGAGCGTTTTCCCCCTGTTTCGCCAAATCCTAACTCCTCATGGCTATCTCACCATTGTCGAGCGGAGAACTGACAATCCCTGGGACGATGATTTGCGAACCCTTATTCCGCGCTTCTCAACGAACAAAGAGTATCGTCCATACAACATCATTGACGAATTAGAGCAGCGTCACCTCTTCCAAAGGTGTGGAACACTTCAGACACATCCTGTCCAATTCATTCAATCTGGGGAGGAGTATATTCAATCTATTCACTCACGCAACGGCTTTTCGCGGGAGCGCATGCGTGAGGAAGAGGGAGGTTCTTTTGATCTGGCAGTCAGAAAAATGATAGCTCCTTTTCTGCAAGAGGGGTTACTCACCTTGTCTGTGGCCTGCGAGGTTGTGTGGGGAACGCCTCAGGAGCCCCTCTTTCGAGATTGACCGTGAGTTGGCGCATACGCCAACAACGTTCGTAGTAGATACCATACCGATAATATGTGTGCAGTTGCCCAGTAATAGTAGTCGAAAAGGAGTTGCATCTCTACTATAGACATTGTGATTTTCCTCTCATAGGATCGTTTTATTTCTCATCTGGCTCTCCAGAATTAGGTGTATCGAGCAAGAGGGGAAATATGTGAAGGTGATATCATAGGTTTATCAGCGAGCAAGCGATAGCGTGATCAGGTTACTGCACTGACCAGTGGTCCACCACACGTACCCATTCCTGCTCACCCGGCCAGGGTGGCATCGTAACAATAACAAAGCAGAGGGGTACCGATCCTGTGTTGCGTACTTGAAACTGCGTCCCAGCAGGAATGGTAAAACTGATGTCAGGGATGATAGCTTCTTCTCGTTCCTCATTCTGACGTTTTAGCCACACTTCTCCCTGACCTTGCAAAACATACCACATCTCCTCAACTGTCTGGTGGATACCTGCCAGCGATACCTGTGCCGGAGGCAATACGCAGTGTACCATACTGCCTCTGTTCATATTTGCGAGTAACCGGATCTCTGTCATATCCGGTGCCTGGACATCCATCTTCTCAGGCACCTGTTTGATTTGTATATGTCCTATATTTTGCATATTATCATTCTCCTTGCAACTGCCGTCACAATTATCCCGTACTCTTTTATCAGGTCCCGCTCGTTTACACCTGAGCCAATTAACTCTTTTCCCTGGCTGTCTCTAGACAAGCGTTGCAATGACCACGAAAAATGATCTGTGCTTCCTCAACGGTGCCTGGAAGCTGATCTGGGAGTAAGCAAGGCTTTTCGCCTTTCAGGCAAGGAATATCGATAACGGTGCCGCAGTCCAAGCACACAAAGTGGTGATGCCACGTTTTGCTCTCTTCGTAAAGTGCGCGGCCCGGGCCCACATCTCCCAACATCACCAGTCCCTGCTTTAACAGGGCCTCCAGGGCATTATACACAGATGCACGGGGTAACGGAGTTTGTCGCTCTTGTAGCAATTGCACTACTTCATCCGCCGAAAAGTGCCCTTTCACCTCATGCAACAAGCCCAAAACCAGCAAACGAGGGCGAGTGACCTTCAAGCTTGTTTCATACAGACGTTGGCTTGGGCTCTTCTCTTCTTCGTGCTGCCCCGTAATGAATGGTCTCTCGTGTATATCTGCTCTGTTCATTCTTGAAGTTTCTCCGTCTCTTCCTTGTGCTACTATTTGGACAACATCTAATATAGCATGCCCTTTAAGAGACGGTCAAGGGAAAACATTCGGGTGTCATGTACCCCTCAGGACGGTGGAATGTACTCGTAATTGTGCTTGTAATGACCCACAATTTTCTGTCTGTTATCTTGACAATATCTAAATCATCAGGTACATTAGACATTATCTAAATAAAAACCTCTCGCTTGCCAACGGCGCAAGATTGTTTCTGAGAAAGAAAGAAGCGATAAGCTCTCTCTTTCATGAGGGAAGAAGCTTTCTGTTTCTCAATGGGACGACCACTATTTGGTTAGAGATGACCTTTTTAAGGAACTACCATCTTTCATTGAGGAGGGCTGAGGTTCCAGAAAGGAAACAGATGAACAAACCTATTATAGTGATTGATGATATCTAACATTGCCACACAGAG
The DNA here is from genome assembly GCA_015099395.1 of Ktedonobacteria bacterium brp13. Lineage (GTDB taxonomy): Bacteria > Chloroflexota > Ktedonobacteria > Ktedonobacterales > Ktedonobacteraceae > Dictyobacter. The sequence continues at coordinate 1,510,120 of AP024096.1, forward strand.
AGAAGCGACACTCGCTTTTCAGTAGAATTTCTCAGGTGAACATTGCCTCTTTCAATGACAATGTGCTCTTGCTCAATCTTGCAGGCGGCATCTTCCTTCACCAATACTATCGCTCTCGCGATGACGAACTGTCATCATTTTCTGATGTGGATCATACGACTCACTATTTTAATAGGCGCGCAAGGACGCTTCGCTACCACAAGGAATTGGGCAAGATGAAAGGAATGGAGATAACTACTATGTACAATGAGATGTTACCCGTGAGGGACATGCTCGCTCCAAACTTGGAAGCTGCATCTCTCCTTGAGATGCTTCCTGATGCCGTTATTTTCCTTGATGGAGCAGGAAAGATCCAGTATGCCAATGCAAGGGCAGCCACCATGGTTGGGACAAGCGCATCTGAGCTGTTTGGCAAGACGCTTTTGATAGGTGCGCCACACCTCGTCACGACCCTCCTCTACCAGGCGGTAAGGGAAGCCGTACAAACACGTATTCCATTGCAAGTGGAGTATCGTTCTCCGGTCACTCAGACCTGGCTGCGTGTGTATCTCACTCCTACCAGTGAAGGTATCGCACTCTTTTTTCATGAAGAGAAGGAACCAAAACAGTCTCAGGAGCCTGTGAACTCGAGAGAAGGGACATACCTGGAGCTTTTGGAGAACATCTCTGAGCGTATCGCGATTGTAACACCTGAGGGGCTGCTGCTGGAAATTAGCCAGTCTCTGTTAGCTGATACCCAGGCCCGGCGAGAGGAGGTGATTGGCAAACCATTCACTCACTTTCCTATGTGGTCTTCTGCTCCAGATTTCCAGGAGCAGTTGAGCGTTGCTATTGTGCAAGCCAGCAAGGGAGAGACTATACACGTTGAGACCAGGATCAGCCCATGTGCATGTGAATCTCTTGATCTATCAATGACACTGACTCCGCATTGTGATGTGAACCAACAGGTCGAATACCTTATCTGGGCAGGTTATGATATTACTGCACAGAAGCAGGCGGAAGAAGAACTGCGTGCCCTCGTCGAGGCGATCCCTCAATTGGTCTGGATTGCGCAACCTGATGGCTCTATCATCTCCAGTAATCAACGCTGGTGTGACTATCTTGCCATGACCGCTGAACAAGCATCCGGGGACGGATGGAAAGTGCGCTTGCATCCCGATGACCGACAACGCGTACTAGATGTGCGGGAGGTCGCAATTAGCGCAGGCATTCCCTATGAAATAGAATACCGTCTACGCGAAGGTACAAGTGAAAATTATCGCTGGTTTCTGGTGAGGGGAATACCCTGTAAAGATAGCCAGGGGACCATCCGGAGATGGTTTGGTACCAGTACCGACATCGACGAGCAGAAGCGGACGGAGGAAGCATTACGTCGGAGTCAGGAGCGGGGGCATGCCCTGATGGCTTCCAATGTGATTGGGATTTTCATTGCCGAGGACAACAAGATTATTGAAGCCAATGATACTTTTTTAAATATGACAGGTTATAACAGAAAAGATCTGTACCAGAACCAGGTAAATTGGTTACATATGACAGCTCCAGAATATAGTGAGATTACGCAACAGGCACATCACCAACTTGCACTGCATGAATATATGCCCCCTTATGAGAAAGAGTATATATGTAAAGATGGTAGCCGCTTGCCAGTCTTAGTGGGCGGTGTTATGACACAACTTGATCCAACCCAATCAATCTACTTTGTGTTAGATAACTCGGCCCGCAAAGCATTAGAGCAGCGTAAAGATACCTTTTTGAGTATGGCCAGCCATGAATTGAGAACGCCGCTTACATCGTTGAAGCTGCAAACGCAGATGTTGAAAAAGCAACTGGCAAAACAGGACCTCCACAAGGCGGATGTCGCTCTTTCCCGCATGGAGGGACCGCTTAGTGCTGTTACACGGCTGGTTGAAGAGTTGTTTGACCTCTCCAAAATTCAGGCCGGTAAATTGGAGTATACCCAGGAAACCGTCAACCTGAACGATGTACTGCAGGAGGTCGTAGAGGTCATGCAACAGACGCAGACGACTCATGCTATTGTTCCGCATGTTCCTGAGCGTCCCGTCTTCCTGGTCGGAGATCGAGATCGACTCGGGCAAGTCTTCCTGAATCTGATCAGCAACGCGATAAAATATTCTCCGGATGCGAATCAGGTAGAGGTTAATATGACGACCTCCGCAGAGGCGGTCACAATCGACGTGTGTGATCACGGCATGGGCATTCCCCAGGAGCAGCGCGAGAAAATTTTTGCGCGTTTCTATCGAGCTGTCACTCCATCTCAGCGTAATATTCCTGGACTCGGGATGGGGTTAGCTATTGTCTCGGAGATCGTAAAGCACTATGGAGGAACCATCATGGTGGAGAGCGAAATAGAAACAGGATCCACCTTTCATGTGACGTTTCCTCTCGATAGGCAGTAAGGAAGATCTATGTTGAATATTCAACCTGCGTGTGATGATATGCAGACTGGGAAGCATATGCTTATTGTTGAAGACGATCCTACCATTGGGCATCTCCTTGTGGAAGCGATCCAGGACGAAATAACCTGTCACGTGCTCCTTGTCTCAAGTGGTGAGGATGCTCTAAATCTCATGCAAACGGTGGTGCCTACGTTGTTGTTGTTGGACTATCATCTTCCTGGGATGAACGGGCTGGAACTGGTCGATTGGCTGCGGAACAGAGAAGGAGGTGAGCACATACCTATTCTTCTGATGAGTGCCTCTTTACCGCAAGGAAACATGGACAGGTATCATCTCAGAATGCTGAAGAAGCCCTTTAACCTGGAGATGCTCCTACAATTAATTGCAGAAATTCTTCTTCCATAAGCACTATGGTTTTATGTCAGACAGAGATCGTGATCATTCATCCCTGTCTGATTTTGTCTTCACTTGTTCTGGCAAATGTTGCCAGTGACGATCCCGCTACACCTTCTATCCATCAATTCAAATTTGCAAACTCCTTCATGTGCATACGACTTTTCATACTTTCTTTACAAATGCCTGTATTTTTGTTGAGAACTGAGTCCTATACTCAATGATGAAAGTTAGTCGGATGACAAACCACAAAGAGGGCATAGAGGGCATGCAGGTTAGAACCTCTGCATTAATGTTCTCTCTTTTTCATCTTTACTCACTTATCAATGTTTAGACTAAATTTGCATGGGACAGCTTATGAAGCGGGATGAAGCTGTTTTCCAGCGAATATAGCTGAAGCCTCCTCCGGCCTGGCTTCATTGGAATTTAATCTAAATTCCAAATTTCTGTAAAGAAGCACAAAATGTTTTTATAGTAGGTAAAAATACTCTTGTGAGCATATCTATGATGCTCTGCCTGATTGATTTTTTGCCTATTACAATCATTCTCGATACTTCCTGATAAGGAGAAAGTACTCATGGCCGATGTATCCGATGCATCCGATGCGTCAGTCTCATCCACCTCTACCGCTCTGACGCCACCACAAACAACCGAACTTCCATCTTTATGGCGACGTATAGCTCTCGGTGTCGTCTTGCTTCTCTCCATCTTTATGAATTTTTTTCAGTTAGGTCAGAACGGGTACGGAAATCTTTTCTATGCTGCCGGTATTCGTAGCATGCTCGATAGTTGGCATAATTTCTTCTTTGCCTCGTTCGATCCGGGTGGTTTTGTTACTATTGATAAGCCACCTGTAGGTTTCTGGCTACAAACGCTGAGCTCTAAAATCTTTGGTTTTACCCCTTTTAGCATCTTTCTTCCCCAGGCTCTCTGTGGTGTCGCGGCTGTACTGCTGCTCTATTACCTGATTAAACGTCATTTCGGTGCGACAGCTGGACTTGTGGCGGCACTCGTTCTGGCGGTTACTCCTATCAGTGTGGTGACCAATCGTAATAATACGATCGATAGTACCTTAGCACTTGTGCTCTTATTGGCTGCCTGGACTGTGATCCGTGCGTCGGAGACGGGTAAATTGCGCTGGTTACTATTCACCGCTGTCTTTGTCGGCCTTGGCTTTAATGTGAAGATGTCGGAGGCCTATCTAGCCCTACCAGCACTTGCGCTCGCTTACTTTTTCTGTGCTCCTCGCAAAATCTGGACTCGCATCTGGCATCTGGTCGTCTTTGCCCTTGTGATGGTTGTCATCTCTTTCTCCTGGGCTGCAACCGTTGATGCGATCCCCGCTGCCGATCGCCCTTATGTGGGCTCGACACAAGACAATTCGGAAATCAGCCTGGCTATCGGTTATAACGGTCTGAACCGCCTGCATATCGGTGGCACTAACTTGGGTGGTAATCGGAACCGTAGTAGTACTGGCACGAACAGCACTACTCGTAATTCGTTCACAGGTATTAATGCCAACGGCCCAACGAATGGCAATCCTAACGGATCTGGCTCCAATGGTGGTTTCGGTAATGGCAATCGCGGTTTCGGTGGCAATGGTACCCAGGGCCCCGCTGCCTTTGGGCGTGGAGGGTATGGCGGTGGCTCTAATCTCCTGGCACTCATTACCGGTACAGGTATGGGTGGTCAGATTGGTTGGCTGCTTCCATTCGCGCTTCTTGGTGTCCTTGCACTGGCCTGGCAGCGTCGCTTTCATTTTCAGCGAGATCACCAGCAACTAAGCCTGGTTCTCTGGGGTATCTGGCTGATCGTTATGGCTGTCTTCTTCTCGATCAATGGTGCCACTCATGAATACTATATGACGGAGATGTCTCCTGGATTGGCTGCTTGCTCTGGCTTCGGCCTTGTGATGATGTGGCAAGATTATCGCCGTCCCGGCTGGCGTGGTTGGCTGCTTCCTATTGCTTTAGGTATCACAGCGGTAGTTCAAATCCGCCTGCTCTCCGGCTATCCTACCTGGTCTGCATGGATGAGTCCACTGATCGGCGTTTTGACAGCTGTTGCTATTCTCGCCTTGATCTTTTTCCGTATCCGTCCACAAGTGACGCTTAATCAGAATATCTTCCGTCTGGCGGGAGCCGCTACTCTGATTGGCTTATTGGCTCTGGTGATCGCTCCAACCGTCTGGTCTGGTTATGCGGTAATCAAAAATACCGAGTCATCTAATCCTCTGGCAGGTCCAACGGCGCAAGGCAGCTTTGGCGGTAGCTTTACTGCTGGACGCGCTTTTCATGCAACATCAACTAATGGTAATGGTGCAAATACTGCTGCCGTCGATCAATTACGGCAACTTGCTGGTGCATTCGGTATCGGTGGAGATGCTTTACAGACGAATAAAACCTTGATCTCGTATCTGAAAACGAAGCAGGGAAATACCAGGTTCCTGGTTGCTGTTCCCAGTTCACAGACCGCCGATTCTATTATTCTCACTACGAACAAACCGGTAATGGCCATGGGCGGCTTTAATGGGAGCGATCCGATCTTGACGACAAGTAGCCTGCAATCCTTGATCCAAAACGATTCGGTGCATTACTTCCTGATTAACTCGGCAAGTTCAGCCAGGAATATTGTCAATCAGTTGCCCGAGCAGTATCGTAATGCCATCGGTCGTTATGCGGGTGGTTTCGGTGGCTTCGGTCGTGGTGGCAACAGTGCCACACTCAATACCTGGATTGAAGGCCATTGTACCCTGGTCCCGACCAGCCAATGGGGTGGCTCAACTGGCGGCTCTGCTATTGGTGGCAATGCCCTCTACAACTGTGCCAACACACATTCCTGATCGTATCCTCATTTTCAAAACGAAGGAAGAGGAGTGGCCGCATATGACCAATCCTCTTCCTTCTCTTGCTCTCTTAGCAATCAACCAGTTCAGGTTTCTGATTGAGAATCTGACTTTGCGGAGAAATGAAGGCCTCATAGGCCTGATCAAGCTGATCCTTTCGGAAAAGAGCCACGCGATGGCAATTTTGGAAGGCCAGTTTGACTTCAAAGTGCTCCTCGATTGCTGCGCGCATGGCATCACTTGCCAGCACACGGAGCAATTGTCCCCGTGCCTTTTCGTCAGGAGGTGGAACCTGATTATCAACAAAACTGGCCGTGCTTTGTGTAAGTCTGCCTGCTAACCCCTCGATAAGAGACCAGGCATACGGCAAAGAATCTTTAATACAAGCCAGAAAGTCTTGCTGCTGCATCTTTCCTGCTTGAGCTTTTTCGAGTAAGGTTGGCGAAACTGTGAGAGACATTCTTCTTTTCCTTTTCGTCTATTGGGCAGAGCATACTGATGAATACTATCATCAATACTCGCTGTCCTGTTTTTCGTATATCCGCTTATGATAAGTTGGTTTGTTTGGTCTGCTTCCCGATCCAGGCCGCCAGCGAAAAATCAGGGTCGATCTGCATCGACACATCTTCTCCGAGTGCCGTATTGAGCCAGGATACTGCGTTCTTCCGATGAAAACCGACCGTGTCCTGGTAGAACTGCGCCCAATTTTGTTCACACTGGTCAATGGCTTGCTTCATCGTGACCAGCGCGTTCACGTTGATCGGTTCGAGGCAGGCGAAAGGCTCCCTGCATCCCTTCTCGGCAGCACGCACAAACCTGGATTGTTCCACCCAGGTGAGCAGGTCATCTCCTACCCGATCCTGGAGGAAGGCGATATCCTCGGAGCACTCGATCTTGTTGCCAATGACGGCAATCTTCACCGCATAGTCGCGAGCATATCTGGTGTACTGCTGATAGACATCAAGTGACTTCTTTGTCGGCTCAACAATCAGGAAGGTCAGGTCAAATTTCACAAAGAGACCTGAGGCAAACGAGTCGGCACCTGCTGTCATATCTACGATCACATATTCGTCAGGACCTTCCACACAGTGATTCAGCAGCAATTCAATCGCCCCGACTTTGGAGTGATAGCATTTGAGCCCCAGATCCTCCTCTTGAAAAGGGCCAGTGGCGAGGACGGTAACACCCCGAACAGAACGTCCAAAATGCGATACAAGAGGATTTCCCTCTCGCACTGACCACAAGCGAGAGCCGTATCCTGGCGGCGTGGTCTTTGCCATGAGAGCGGTTTTCGCAAGACGGGGATTCGTTCCCCGCAGGTAATCCTTGATGCGCTCCATTTCTAGTCCTAAAGCAGGAAGGCACCGGACTTCCTCCTCAGAGAGTCCCAGAGCTTCGCCCAAATGCTGATTGATATCGGCATCAAAGGCGAGCACGGGACAGAGAAGCGAAGCCAGATAGTGGCAGAAGAGGGCGGACAACGTCGTCTTTCCACTACCACCTTTTCCGACAAATGCAACTTTCATTCCACCTCCACTTCATAGACGGCATCTAATGATACTGTGTATCATGTAGTAGTGATACTATGCCATAAAGAAGATAAAAAAGCAAGAGGTTTTAGTACCGAATTGATACAATATCTCATTTTCTAAGAAATTGAGAAGAAAATGATCGTACAAGGAGGTAATCCGGTAGAGTTCCCCATTTTCGAAGGGGCCAGTTAAGAAGTTTCTTTCAGGTATTATCGAAGGAATAGTGTAAATTTGGGAATTATTCTGGTGGAAATTTGACAATTATTCTGGTGATTCGGCTATCTTGACGTAGCGATAGAGTGTCGCACGCGAGATCCCCAACGCTGCACAAACTTCCGAGATGGAATGGCTTTGATCGGCGAACATCTGTCGGGCCAGTGCCACTTTCCCGTTGGTCTTGAGTTTCCTGGGTCGTCCGCCAACATGTCCCCTGGCCCTGGCTGCTGCTAACCCTGCATTTGTGCGCTCGCGTATAAGGTCGCGCTCAAATTCCGCCAAAGCCCCCATGAGATGGAAGATGAGTTTGCCACCCGGAGTGGTGGTGTCGATCTGCTCCGTCAAACTGATGAACTCGATACCGCGTTCCTGGAGACCCTTGAGCAGTTCGATCAGATGGGTCAGAGAACGCCCAGCCCGATCCAGTTTCCACACGACCAGTGCATCTCCTGGTCGTAGATATGCCAGAGCTTCATCAAGCCCTTTACGCTCTGCTTTGGAGCCAGTCATTTTATCCAGAAACCATTTGTCGCATCCCGCTTTTTTCAACGCATCTATCTGGAGTGCCTCATGTTGCTCTTGTTTGGAGACACGCACATAGCCAATCTTCATAAACTCCTCCATATGTCTCAGGTTTCCCGTCAACGACTTGACGTTTTGAGATTTTGATTATGAGACGAGTTTTGAGATTTGTCAAGGGGAAGTTCTGTGCTTGCAGAAGTGATGCGCAGCCGCTTGAAAATACCGATGAAATTGTCTCATCAAACGGACGATTTTGAGACTCATTAAACGGCCGATTGTGAGAATCTTCTTCGCCACTGCTGTCCACAGAGCATGTCGCACCAGAGGGCCACGCGGATCGCGCAGCTGACGCCCGGATGTGAGCAAGATCGAAGAAGTTTTTTCACGACGAAGCTGGTAGAATAGGTGTATACGTGCAAATGGGAGTTGCATCTCGCCGTCTTTGCCTGCCGGAGTCGTCTGGACACGCCTGGTGCGCGCCCATTGGTTTCTAGGAGGATCATCATGCCAACTCGTGTATCTTGGTAGGAGAGTCGCCACAGCGTCCGCAGGAGCGCAATGAGCAGCAAGGATGCTTCGCTGTACGTTCGAGGTGCCCCTCCTGGACCTGCAGGCAACGGAGGAGGGCACCGACGATACGCCAGACGCACAGCCAAGCGGCACAAAGCCAGCAGATGCAATGTATTGACGAGGGTGAGGGCATCAATATGCAAGGCTGGACCCAACCGAGCTTGCGCTCTATGATATGCTGGTGGGGCCACAGGCGCCGCTTGGTTGATGATCGTAGGTATCATAAGCTGATCTCCTGGAGGCGGGAGCAAGCCTCGTTTCGGATTAGCTTATCCTACTCGGTCAAGTTAGGAAGCACCCTCATCTAAAATATAGACAGAAAGAGCATACAAAATGGAGCAAAAGATTCGGGATCACAATATTGCCGTGGTGCTTGTAATAGATCAGCAGGACCAGCTGTTGATGCAGCGCCGCGATGGCGCTGCATATCCGTGGCCGCACAAATGGGGCCTGCCGGGAGGCGGGATTGAGCCGGGCGAAACCCCGGAAGAAGCGGCCCGCAGGGAGCTGGAAGAGGAGACAGGCCTCAAGGTGAATGGCAACCTCAAGCTGTTCTGGGAGAGCATCCTTCCTGCTGACCCACTGCCAGGAGTTTATCGTCAATGGCATGTCTACTCTGCCCAGACCCAGGCCCGCCAGGAAGATATTGTCCTGGGTGAAGGGCAGGCTATGGTTTTTACGCCGCTCGAAAGAGTGCTTGACCTGGATTTGATTCCCACTGTAAGGCTGATTGTAGAGCGCTTTCTGGAGCAAGCAAACCAGTAGGTAGCCAGGAAATCTATTCTTAACCTATGGCCAGCAGGATAATTCCCGCCAGAATCACGCACGCGCTCCCCAACCTGCGCCAGCTATGTTTCTCCGCCAGGAAACGCGCGCCCATGAAGGTGCCAATCAAAACGCTACACTCACGCATGGGCGCAACATAGCTGACGGGGCTGCTACTCATTGCAAATCTGAAGATGAGACACCATAGGATGTCACTTATAAGCCACCACCCCATACGCCTCCGGCCTGCGCACCACTCAGGTGAAGCCGGCCTCCTGCAAACGGCGGAGCGCGCCGCGAGTGACACCGCCGCTGGCCTTGCTGTTGGGGTCGCCGAGCCGTCCGCCGCGTTTCAGGATGCGGTAGAGTTCGCGGTAGAAGACGCCTGAATAGAGGTCTCCAGCCAGGCTAAAGGTCGGGGGATCGTGAATGATGCGGCCAAAGCTCTCATCTTCAAAGGTTGGCACAACTTCGTAGGCATCGCCCATCAACTGGGTGATCTTCGGGTTGTTGAAGAGTTCCTGCGACCAGGGGTTGAGCCGCGCCATCTCCTGCGCGCCGGGGTCAAGCTCAATCGTGGTGACGGATTCGGCGGCCCGCGAGGCCAGGATTGCGGTGTAGCCCAGGCCGGTTGCCGTATCGAGGACGCGCCCGCTGATCGGCGTGATGGCCGCGATCTTGCGCTGCGTATCCTGCCAGGGATCGACATCCTTGATGCGGTGCATTACAAACCCGGCGATCAACATGCTGGGCGCGCCCCGCGTTGGCATCAGGCTGCACACGCGGTTAGTATGCTCGGAGAAGACCTGGATGGCCTGGATATCTCCCTGGAGGGCGTTTTGTAGCTCTGCTCAGAGTTACGAAACGCCCTCGCGATCTTCTATGTCCTGCGCACCGGTTGCCCGTGGCGCTACTTACCAGGGCTCCCAACATTTTCTTCCCCCGATTTCCCCTCTAAGCATGAGAGGAAATCGGGTATTCGAGGAACATCTAATGAGAAAAGATGGTTCTTGAAAGCATCCCCAGGCTATCCAGAAACCAAGAGAAGCGATGGTCTACGCAAACCGAAGGGCTCAGGCAAGCTTCTCGACGTTTCTTCCACCAGCATCTCACGTGAAATCCTTTATCCCATCTTTTGCATGAATTGCTGTCTACTTAGAGGGGAAACCGGGGGAAGAAAATGTCGGGAGCCCTATATGACAATTTATTGGTGTTATCGTTGCAATCATATAAATTCTAAGAATGTGTCTTAACAGACTGAGGAGGGATCCTTTATGATGAAACTCCGTCCCTGTCCCTCTTGTGAATATATATGCGCAAATACCGCCAAGACCTGTCCCCAATGCCATCATGTTTTTGTAAAAAACTCGTGGGTATTTCGCTGTCTTATAGTACTCATTTTCGCGTTAGTTTTCTTGATGGTACTCATACTTGTCCTCACTTTAGCTGTTTCAATCCGTTAATACTGAGGGTGGGCATTAATGTAAAACTCAAAAAAATACGATCAAAACTCAAAGGTCATTGTGATAGATTTTTGCAGTGAGTAGCGATAGGTAGGGTCTCACGGCCTTTCCCCCGCTCCAAACCGGACAGGTGGTTGGATAGGCCACCAGCGAGGTATCGTTTCCGATCCTTTTCCAATGGCCCTCCGCCGAACGAGGCGTGATTCTTTCGATATCACCTCGCTCTCCAGTGGCATGAAGATGCTCTTTTCCCTTGCGGCGATTCGCATAACGCGTACCTCATGGATGATGCATCAAGCCACCTGGATCCCTTCACCTTGTAGACGACTCTCTCGTCTTCCCTGGACGGGCATGACTCCGTCGATTACTACGGGTCCTCCGACCTCCTGGCGCTCTCGCGCTGTAGAGGTTCCCATGTTCCGTCACCGAGCAACGTTCTAGATCGACGTAGGTCCACCACTCATATCCTTCAATACCCTCGTTAGGTATCGCCCACTGGACAGGAGGTACGATACACAAAAGGCGATTGTATCGCTCCCAGTGGCGTCGGCGTTCAACCGTGCTACCGACGAATGTGCGTTTCCACTGCTGGACATTGGTGTTTGAGCAGTCTAGCTCTAACCATATCGTCAGGCGTTGCAGGGCTCCAGCATACACGACTTCTGCTGTCCCCTGCTTTTCTCACAGGCTCTTGTCCCCTCTCCTTTTCAGGTTCAGGTAAGTGAGATCGCCTCGGAGTCTTTTCTCCTGAACTCCGACCACCTCCGGTGGCAATTGTCTCGGTGCGTACCATGGCGCACTCTTTTAACACATCCGGCTTTCCAGTTCGACTCGGCTACTGGGAAGCGGCAAACTAATGGATGATGTCATCCATTCCAGAGCGCACCAGTCGAAGCACAGCACAACCTGTTGCATGGGGTCCCCCGCTATGCCGGAGAACAAGGCCTCACTACTTCTTCTGTCATCTGCTTTCTCTGGTTCGCTTGTTAATCTTCTGTTCGTTTGAGTCTCCCCTGGCGGACCTTCACCATGTCTCTCCCATTACAGGAGAGCATTTGATTACTACGCCGCCTCCGCCCTCTCTCCCGCATGCTGGCATTCTCGCATCCCTTTCGGGGAAAGCGGTTTGAGAGTTCCCTGATTTCCTATCGAGAAGTGAAAGCAACCCTTAGCATGCCTGCTTTACGCCGGGGGACAATGAAGTAGCACTCATTGGACCAGGAAACCAATGAGCCAGCCGCCATGCCTTTTTGGCTAGAGGGTATCAGCCATTTCCCTCTTCGGTAGTAACGACATTTACGCAGGCTTCTTCGCGGGGTCATATTTTCCCCATTCGTCAGCATAGGTCGCAGGGGTAGCCCGATGGCTCTTTTGGCTAGACCCATCCGGTACATTGTCAGCGGGCTTCCCACCCCCAGCAGTGCCACTGCTGGACGCAGGCCGCTTACCCCTCGTACCACTACTCAAGTACGGCTCTTTTGAGCAACTCCTCGATAAGCGAACAGGCGCACTCCTAGCTCTACCTCATACTCATCTGTCCATGTTCACACGCGTCGATTTTTGTAGGCCCAGTGCTACTCTGCCCCTGGTCGCAGCTAACGTAGCGCAGGGTCGTCTAGAGGCTCTTTTTATGCCTTGTCTTGCAAACGCATACACGTATTTGTGTGATTCACGGCAATTAATGGCCGCCAAAAACGGCATATCTTGGCCGATAAGCAGAAGCATTCAAGCTCAATAGCGGCTGTGCTAAAACTGCAAATCCTGGCCGAAAGTGCAAAAATTGGGCAATTCTTGGCCGAAAGTGCAAAATCTGCAAACAAATTTGATCGGCTCTAGAAGCTCGGTCAGCGTTCAATTAACAATTGAGCCATCGGCCAAGAAACGATTTTGAACGGAAAATTCCGTTTCGGAAGTAACCAAAAATCGAATAATGTGGCCGGGGCGGCAATCAAATGCCGTGAGTAACAATTTGTACACCGTCCTATGGGCGTTGTAGAGCTTCCTAGAGCAATCCCCTTATGTCACTGCATCAATAAGCCTTACATGCTTTGTGGCCGTCCTAGACTCCGACACTACATTGATATTTCCTGGATACTGAGATTGAAGAGGCGTGAACTAATATTTTACAACAAATTATTAGATCTATCGTATTAAATTTATGATATTATATTACGGCTTGCTCATATTGAAAGGAGCGATAAATGAAAACAATCGTAGTAGCTCTATATTTTATTAGCGTGGTCGGTGGTTTAATTTCCATTTTCTATGGAAATAGTGGTGCGTTTTGGCTATGTTTTATATTGTTTGTCGTCTTAACAAGTACTCTTTTAATTTTGAGATTGTCGAGTAAAGCGAGTAACGGGAATTATCAAGGTCAAACTGATTCAAGGACAGGATGGAATTCATCAGGGCGGAGTTCATCAGGATGGAATTCATCAGACGAAGAAGTGAATTTAAGGAATAGATGGTGGTCATCAAACGAAGAAAATCAAAAAATAGTAGAGCTGAAGAAGCTAGAATAAATGAAGCTAGACAGCAGGAAGAAAGAAGAAATGAAGAAGCGAGAATAACCGAAGAAGCTAGAAGAAATGAATATAGACAGCAGGAAGAAAGAAGAAGAGAAGAATATAGACAGCAGGAAGAAAGAAGAAGAAATTCTAGCGGTTGGTGACCCGGACCGGTAGTGCCCCACTAACTGGTGACTGAGCATAAAGCCCCCTTTCGGAGGCGGACCCTGGGAAACCTGGAACATCGAGGCGTCACAGGATCGGCGAGGGCTTGTTTTCGTGGACGTCCTCGCCGTTTAGGTTCGACCCAAGCAGCTGGAGCCACTTTGTAACCTAACAATTCATGGATGCTCCAGATGTGATCAGTCAAGCCGCTGGCCATGGCAGGTGTACAAGCCCCCCCCCAATGCTTGGCCTTGCTCAATTCATGATGTGCCACACAGAAATTGTAGGTGCATCCAATCAGATACATTGTATACATTTGGTCCCTCGGCTCCCCCAGTGTTCGACCACCGCGTGCCCCTAGAAACGCAAAGCCAAAAGCGATATCCTTCGGTCAAACTCGAATGAATGCCTCTGAAGTCAAAGGAGTTTCGCTATGCATCCATGTTATCCCAAACGCCTCCTCTTGTATTGTCTGTTGCAACAGCATCCTGATTGGAAACCAGCTCAATTGGTCCAAGCCACGGGCATGTCTGAGAGTTGGGTCAAAGACTGGCGTCGTCGTCTCCGCCCCTATCTGGATGCCCCTTTCGAAGACGTCTACATCATCTTACAAGGTCAGCCTTGTCGTCGCAAGACGCCCTCGACGAGTCTTCCACCCGAGGAAGTGCAGCGCATCGTGACGTTAAGAGAACAACTTCCTGAACACCTCCATCGGGTGACCGGCCCGCGGACCATTCGTACCTACTTGCAACGACAAGAACATGTCGGTGAAGAGAACTATCATCCGCCAGCCGTCAGTACCATTTATCGCTATTTGCGCTTGTTTGAGTACATTGTTCCCGCCGCCAAAACGCCTCGTGTGCCCCTGGAGCCGGTGCCCCCGCTCACCCACTGGCAAATCGATTTCAAAGATGTCAGCAGTGCCGAGCAAGAGCCCGAAGGCAAGCAGCAGCATCGCCTGGAAATCTTCAATGTGGTGGATCAAGGCTCTTCGTACTGGCTGCACGCCGAGGTGCGCAGTGACTTTACCGCAGAGACGGTCATTGAAGCGTTAGTGCATGCGATGCAACGCTGGGGCGTGCCGCAGCAGATCACCTTGGATCGTGATCCTCGTTTTGTGGGCGTGCGCCGTGTCGGTGCATATGGAATCCCTGCATAATGCAGGAAAGGTTGAGAACAAAATGACCTTTAGAACAATGACTTACTCACAGTCGAAAGATGGAGGAGGAACATAGCATGTCATGAAAAAGCGGAGGACGAGAGAAGGCATGTATCCCGTGGCTCTGCAAGTTCTGAGCGCATGGTGAGACTGGAACTGTCGAACCCGAGTTCCCCCATGATGAAAAAGCGCATCCACCACACCATGCATGAAGTGGCGACACGAGAATACCACATTTCTGCCTACGATGTGGAAACGTTCTCTCTCGTGAATGATAGGGCAATGAGCCTACGTGGGAACAAAAGGGCACCTAAACTCTTCTACACGTTCCATATGCGCAAAAGCGGGATCGCCTAAACGTCGCGAGACGCATGGCGACGGAATCCTCATAGTACCTGGCAAAGGAAGACAACGATGGTTCCTACGACCAGGAAAGGAGCAGCCCTCGAAGGAGGGCGAGAGCGTTCCTAGTGATACAGGGACGCAGGAAAGGTATCAAGAAGAATCCAGACGTAGAGGAGTGCGAAATGCAATCAACTGAAACGTACATGGGACTTCTCCGTGAACGAGGCAAACGAGGCTTACCGTTGAAACGAGTCTATCGACAACTGTACAACACAAACCTGTACCTAACAGCGTATGGAAAAATCTACCGCAATGCTGGCGCAACAACGAAGGGTGTCACCGACGAAACGGTCGATGCGATGAGCCTGGAGAAAATAGACACCATCATTCAAGCATTACGTTTTGAACGGTATCAATGGCATCCTGCCAGACGAACGTCTATTCCCAAAAAGAATGGGAAGAAACGCCCGCTGGGGGTGACAACCTGGTCGGACAAGTTGCTTGCCGAAGTCATCCGCATGATTCTGGACGCCTACTACGACGTCCAATTGAGCGAACATGCCCATGGTTTTCGCCCTGGACGAGGATGCCACAGTGCCTTACAAGACATGTACTATCATTGGGAAGGAACATCATGGATCATCGAAGGCGATATCTCTGACTGCTTCGGATCTTTGAATCACAACCTCCTCATGGCGACACTCAGTGAGAAGATTGACGATGGACGCTTTCTCAATCTCATCAAAAAGCTCTTGGATGCGGGATACCTGGAAAACTGGCAATTCAATCAGACGCTCAGTGGTGTCCCTCAAGGTTCGGTGCTGAGCCCCATCCTGTCAAACATCCTTCTCGACAAATTGGATAGCTATGTCGAAAAGACGCTCATCCCACAATACACACGAGGGAAGAAGCGAAAACCCAATAAAGAATACAGCCACCTGATGGATCGGGCTCGTCTCCTGTTCAAAAAGGGTTGCCGCAAAGAGGCCCAACACCTCAGAAAGCAGGCACAAAAACTTCCTTCGATCAACACCAGGGACCCAGACTATCGACGGCTCAACTATTGTAGATATGCGGATGACTTCGCCCTAGCATTCACTGGTCCCAAATCAGAGGCGGAAGCCATCAAGCACCAACTCACCAAGTTCCTGCGCGAAGAACTCAAACTCGAACTTTCTGAGACCAAGACACTCATCACCCACGCGAAGAGCAAAGCCGCAACCTTCCTGGGCTATGAAGTGATCATTCTACAAGACGTATCCTCTCAATAATTGGGGGTAGCCAAGCATGAGAGAACAATTGATGGCTCATATATACTAGAAGTATGATAGAAAATTTCGATCCCAACACCATTGAAGATGAAAGTCTGCGTCACGTATTCACCACGCTGATGAATCTGGTGGAAAACCTGACGGCCAAAGTGCAAGAGCAAGCCGAAGAAATTCAACGCCTGCGAGACGAGAACAATCGGCTCAAAGGTGAACAAGGCAAGCCCAGTATCAAGCCAAAGACACCAACACCTGCCCTCTCATCGGAAAAAGAACGTCATGAGTCCAAAGCCCATCACAAAGCCAAGAAGCACGTTCAGATACGGATCGATCGGGTCGAGATGGTCACGATTGATCCGGGGCGCCTCCCGGACGATGCCCAGTTTAAGGGCTACGATGACGTCATTGTGCAAGATGTGGTGTTTCGCACGGAGAATGTTACCTTTCGCAAAGAGAAATATTACTCTCCGAGCCAAAAGCGGACCTATCTGGCAGATCTTCCCACTGGCTACCACGGTCAGTTTGGGCCGGGAGTCAGAGCCTGGGTCTTGGCTCTCTACTACGCCGCTGGCATGAGTCAGCCAAAAATCCTCAACCTCTTGCAGACGGTCGGCGTGCACATCAGTGCCGGACACCTTTCAACGCTCTTGATTGGCGACCAAGACGTGTTCCACGCCGAGCGTGCAGCCGTCTTGCAGGCAGGTCTTTCAAGTTCCCCTTGGCAGCATCTCGACAGTACGGGCACCCGCGTCAATGGCAAAAACGAACAGTGTCATATCCTCTGCAATCCCTGGTATACCGCCTATTGTACCCTCCCTTCCAAAGATCGGATGACGCTGCTTCGTGTTCTTCAAGGAGGTGTTGATCCCCTCTTTCAGGTGAATGCGCTCGCCTTGATGTTGTTGCCTCAGTTGGGCGTCTCTGAGAAGTGGTGCCGTCTGCTTCCCACGCTGTTGCCGCCCGATCAAATCTACACCGAGAGCCAACTCGACACCGTGCTGGATCGCTCTCTGCCCTCACAAGGAGTGAATCTGCGCAGGCACATCAAGGAAGCCCTGGCCATTGCGACCTATCGAACGCAGACGACATACCCGGTGGTTGAGTTACTGCTGTGTGATGATGCTCCCCAATTCGACCACTTGACGGCCCAGTTGGCCCTGTGTTGGATTCATGAATATCGCCATTACAAGAAACTGACCCCACGCTTCCTGGCTCATCTCGATCTCCTCAAGGGTTTCGCCAAGGACTTTTGGGCGCTGTACCGAAGGCTGTTGGCTTACCGTGATCATCCAAGCGCGGTCGAAGCCGAGAGCTTGCGTACGGCCTTTGATCACCTCTTTGGGCAAACCAGCGGCTACCAGCAGTTGGATGAGCGCCTCGCCCAGACGCTCGCCAAGAAAGAGCCCTTATTGATGGTGCTTTCCCATCCGGAGATTCTCTTGCACAACAATCCGGCTGAACTGGGGGCTCGACAGCGGGTCCGCAAACGAGACGTGAGTCTACAAGCATGCACCGCAGATGGCATCACGGCCTGGGATACCTTTCAGACGCTGGTCGAAACGGCCAACAAGCTTGGAGTCAATCTCTTCCAGTATTTCCATGATCGCATCTCGCACCTCAACGTGGTTCCCGCCTTGGCGACCTTAATCCAACAACGCAGTCTCGATCTTCACCTTGGCGACTCCTGGCGTCTCACCACCTGAGCCATGTTGTAGTGCATCTCCCCCTCTCAGAGACAAGATCGATCCCCATGCATTTTCCTCATCGTGTTCTTCTTCGCTCCTCCTTCCCTCCCTCTTTACATTGCTCTGCCTTTTATGCGTACATCGATTTTTCTCTCCCCCAATTATTGAGAGGATACTACAAGACAACAAGAAACAGGCAAAACGATCTCAAACCCAGATGCGAGACACCAAATGTCGAAGCGTCAACGCAAAGGTCGGATTGCGAGTACCACGAGCCGTTGTGAGAGACGAATGCAATCGCTACCAAAGGCATAACAAACCAATTCATCGAGCCGAGTTGCTCCATGAAAGCGATTTTACCATTGTGTCCACCTATCAGCTCGAATATCGAGGGATCGTGGAGTATTATCGTCTGGCATATAACCTGTATACCTGTGGACATCTGAAATGGGTTATGGAACGTTCGCTGGCAAAGACGCTGGCGGCCAAACACAAAACGTCAGTAAAAGCCATCTATCGGAAATACAAAGCGGTACAAGTTATCGATGGCAAATCCTACACCTGTCTGCAGGTCAACGTGCCACGTAAAGGAAAACGACCCCTGGTCGCAACGTGGGGAGCAATCCCGTTGATGTGGGATATCAAGGCAACCATTGATGATCAGCCTCACCAACGTCGTTGGTGGGGGCGATCGGAACTGGAAAAACGACTGCTCGCCCAGAAGTGTGAAGTCTGTGGGGCCACGCGCCTGACGGATCAGATGGAAGTGCATCATATTCGGGCGCTCAAAGACCTCAACAAATACACTGGGCGAGAAAAGCCTCTCTGGGTCCAGTGTATGGCGGCACGACGCCGCAAAACACTGGTCCTTTGCCACACCTGCCATGGAGATGTCCATGCAGGACGTCCATTAAAACGCAATGTATCACGTTCGCGGATGTAGCAATACAATGATGCTGGAAAGCCTGGTGCATGGAAAGCATGCATGCCAGGTTTGGAAGGGGGCACACGAAAAAGGGCTGTAAACACAGTACCTCGTCGGGTGCCTACCTTACAGTCCGCAAGGCAGTGATTTTCGCTCAGCGCTGCTGCGCTTTGGCAGTTGTTTGGGCATCGAGATGAACCTCTGTGATGCGCATCATCCCCAACAAAATGCCTACGTCGAACGATTTCACCGCACGCTCAATCAGGAGTGCCTCCGCATCGACCGTCCAAGCACCCAACAGGAAACGCAGGAAGCGCTCGGCACGTTTGGGACCTTTTACAATCGGCAACGTCCTCATCAAGGGCGCAACCTGCAGGACCGACCACCAGTCTCCAAACTGTTCCAGGCTCCACGGTTACCGGCGCTGCCGGCTGAGGTCGATCCGTTGGTCTGGCTGCGTCATGAACCCCAACAAGTGTTTCGTCGTCGGGTCGATGCCGCAGGACGCATCAAGCTCGATCTCAAGCGCTATTATGTGGGGAAAGCGTTCCGCGGACAATACATCACGGTCCATCTCAATGTGTCAGAAGCTAAACTCGTGCTCCTGTTGGAGGGACAGATCATCAAAGACATCCCGGTGCGTTCCTGGTCAACGGAACCCATGCCGTTCTCGGCCTATGTGCAACAGATCAAAGAACAGGCACGGGCGGAGCATCGCCTTCGTACCTTGCAGGAACGGCAGCAACGCGTGCGCGCGCTGAGTTCCCCCTAAGAAAAGGGACACGAGGTGGCCGACCTCTGGGGGAGTCGAGGGACCAAATGTATACAACATTCCCGCGTGCAACGCTTGCAGACGACAAGCTGAGTGCCGACATTTGCGGGTCAAACTGGCCAGTCGTTCACGCATGGTTCCATTCAGCCGTTCGATAAAGGCGGTATTGAGCACCGTACCTCCGCCCGAACGTTGGAGCAACTCTTCGGCCTGATTGAGCAGACCATGCGCCATCTGGCGGGTGATCTCCACTACCCGCTTTTTCTCCGTTCGCTTGATCACCGTTCCGATATGGAGCTGCGACCAAACTACCAAGGACGCTCGACCCACTCCTGCCTGCTTTTTGACTTTCTCGCGGAAGGCGCGTCGAATGCTGCCCGGGTAGGCCGCCCAACCATCTGTTAACACAAGCAATGGACGGAGGCTCAGTGCCGCTCGACGCACCTGTTGCATGAGCGTGTCCGCCAGTCCTTTATCCCGGGTCAGACTCACGGTCCCAGCCAACCAAAGCCGCGTGGAAACCATCATTGCAAGGCCCATCCATGCGATCATGTTTCGTCCTTTCACCCGTATCTCGTCAGCCTGTACATGGACCAGATCCAGGGTTCCAGTTTCAATCAATGCATGATGCACCTGCTCACAGTGTGCTCCTGCACGATCACGCCAACTGGCCACGGTTCGTTCATCCAGGTCAAAGGCGTGCACAATGGCTTGCACGGGACATCCATAGGAGAGCAAAGTCACGACGATAACAATGATCTCCGTTGGTTTGCGTAAGCCTTCGAACATCGTTCCACGCCTCGCACTAAAAGTTTGTTGACACTGCTTACATCGATAGCGCTGTCGCTTACGATCATGAACACGAATGTTGCCCTCACCTCTTTTGCCTCTTGCGGGACACGTCAAATTGGGGCAAAATTGAGAGGACGCGTCCATCGGCATTGTTGTACTGTTTTCCATAAGAACATCATGCCAAGATGCGTCATTTTTTTCAATTTCCCCCCCCCAATTTCACCAGTTAGTGAGGCTCTACCACCCGGACCGAGATACGCTGAAATTGGGACTCTTGTTTTGCATAAATAAGGGCTTTTCGGATGCAATAATTGCATCTCACAAAATTGGCTGTTTTGAGCTCAAATGATAGGGGACTCTATCGTATCTAGGTGTGCACAATAGGGGCTGTTTGCTGCTCCTTTGTTGCATAACCTCCTCTTCGTTGCATCTTGTTCTTCTCGAGAATATATGGTACAAGCTAAAGAACAAGAAAAAGTGGCAAGGTCTCCCACGGCAGCGAGTTCCTCCTGCACGAGACTAGGATGTGGTGTTCCACCACATCCGGAGCGTTGGGCCTGCTCTGGCAGTGAGTTCCTCCTGTAATGGCCTGATTGATAGGTACGCCTCCATCGTGCGTGCCTGCCAGCGGTGAGAGTCCACTGGCAGGGTATTGATTGTCCTTTTGTATGTTGGATCCCATGGTTTCCTGGATCGCTGCACAGAGCGCGCAAGCGCAATTTCTGTACGGATAAACAGGGACGTAGATAAAGATGCATCGCGGAGCGTCGTCGATGTCTACGGGTAAGCAGTAGCTTCGGAAAATTCTCACCTCTATACTGTTCTTCTAGCGCATTATGAAGGAGCTCACTACGGGGAAACGACCTGGCGCAAAGTATGCTGCCCTGCAACGCCTGGATGCACTGATGGGCGATGGTCAGAAACGTTCTGTAGCAAAAGCAGAGGCCAGAGCGCGCGGCGAGTCCTTGTTTGCTTTTTCCGATGGGAAGATGCACGCATTTGAGACGCGCAATAATTATCAGAAGATTGTGATGCGTTTTATTGACTGGTGCCGCGACACGCAGAATGTCCGTGATCTGGAGCAAATCATCGAGCAGGGGGACGAGCTGCTGTCGCTGTATCTCATTGAGCACGTCGAGCTGCAGTATAGTGCCTGGACGTTGCAGACGGAACGGTCAGCGCTGCGCATGTTCTTCCAGGACCGAACGGCAGCTGATAGCGTCGAACTTCCACAACGCCGCCGGCAGAATATCACTCGCTCACGTCTGGCCACAAAGCGCGATCTGCATATTAACCTAGACAACTGGCAACATGTGATACAGTTTTGCCTTGCCTGTGGTCTGCGCCGGGAGGAGCTGCGCGATCTGTATGTGCGTGATATCTACGTTCGACCATCGGATCAGCATTTGATGGTGGTGGTTGTGAATGGCAAAGGTGGAAAGCGGCGGGAAGTGCCAGTTTTCCCGGGTCGTGAGCAGGCTGTGCTCGCACAAGTGGCCGGGAAAGAGCCTGATGCACATGTCTTCACACGTGTATCGAGTTTGCTCGATATTCACAGTTACCGACGCCAATTTGCGCAAGAGCTCTACGAGCATCTCTCTGGCCGGGCGCTGCCACCGGTAGCCGGTCGTCTCCATGCAGACGACCTTGATCAAGCGGTAGCGCTGGCGGTTAGTCGGTGCCTTGGGCATAATCGGGTCGATATTATTTTTGGCCACTACATTCGGTGATATTCGTGCTCAGCTAACAAAATGCGTGCGAGTTGAAGACGAGTTTGGCTCTCCGTCACATTTGGTGAAGGATGAGCTTACCACGGGCATTCCCTTTTTTGCAATTCGCTCCTGAAGCCATATAAGGTTTTCCCGATTTTGTTATTGCAGAACTTATCACCAAACCTGACGGAGAGCCCGAGTGGCTCTCCCGCCACTTTGGTGAAATAAACTCATCAGCCAAACAACAGAGAGATGCCCTTGCGCACCAGTGGCTCGTTCCCAACTCGGCGGAGTATCGCTGCAATTGCCGGTTCACCAAAGTGGTGGGAGAGCCAAACTCGAGCTCTCCCACCACTTTGGTGAAGCTGGCTTGATGCAGGGTGATATACTGAAATGTCTGATTGCAGACGAAATCGATCCCTAAGTTCGGAGTCTTTGATATCATGTCCTCATCCCCCTTGCTTCCTCTTCCAGCAGGATTAGAAATGGCAACCATTGAGACCAGTGCTGACCTGCTGGTAGTGCATGTCGTTTCGACAAAAGTAAAAGTGTATTGTCCACTCTGTTTTTGTCTTGCCAAACGCCGCCATAGCCGATATACACGTGTAGTGGCAGACCTGCCCTGTGCAGGCTTCCACGTCCAACTCAGGTTGCAGATGCGCAAGTTCTTCTGTGATAATGCTCACTGTTCCCGCAAGATCTTCACGGAACGGGTTCCGACTTTCATTGAGCCGTGGGCACAGACAACGGTCCGTCTACGCCAGGCGTTACAAGCTCTTGGAACGGCGACGTGTGGCGAGTTAGGAACGCGTTTAGCCACCCATCTGGGCATTCGCATCTCTGCGGCTACGATCCTTCGTCGTATCATGGCACTGCCCTCTGCGCCCGTGAAAGCGGTGTCGCATCTGGGCATAGATGACTTCGCCTTGCGTCGTGGGAGAAACTACGGGACCATTTTGGTCGATTTACAACGTCACCAGGTGATCGATCTGCTCCCCGACCGCAAGGCGGAAACGGCGAAAGCGTGGATACGCGCTCATCCTGAAATCAAGCTGGTCAGCCGCGATCGCGCTGGAGATTATGCGACAGCAGCACGTCAAGGAGCTCCCCAAGCGGTTCAGACCGCCGATCGATTTCACCTGGTGAAAAATCTAGCAGAAGCGGTAGAGAAAGCGCTGGCGCATTGTCGTGCAGAGCTACAAAAAGACCCGAAGGAGCAACGCGTTGCAAAAGCCGAGGTTCCAGAAGAGCCTCTCCTGTCCCTTTTGACCTCCAATGGGCAGGTCTACTCGGCTCATCAAACAGAGCGGTATGAGCGCTATCAACACGTGATGGCTCTGCACAAGCAAGGGATGAAGGTCAAGGAGATTGCCAAACGAGTCGGCTTGGGCGCACGAACCGTCCAACGCTGGCTTACCTCTGATGACTATCCTGAAACCCAGTATCATACACGACGCCATCGCAGTCGTTTCGATGCGTACGCAGCGTATGTGCAGCAACGCTGGGATGAGGGATGTCATAACATTCAACAGCTCTGGCGTGAGATCAAAGCGCAGGGATATCCTCATTCCGATCGTGCGCTGCGAGCCCATCTCGAACCACTTCATGGCCAGAGGAAAGCTGCATTCCCGGCAGCCTCTTCTCTGGACCGTTTTTCCGCAAAAGAGGCGACCTGGCTCTTTATCCGTCCTCTCAAGGATCTCGATAAGAAAGAACAGCAAGAGCTGGCGACCATCCGCCGGGCCAGCAAGACGGCTGAGACCATCTACCAATTGGTACAAGCGTTTTTACAAATCGTTCGCACACGCCAAGGCGAGCACCTCGACTCCTGGATGAATACGGTCCGAGCCTGTCATATTCGTGAGCTGAACAGCTTCGTGTCGGGCCTTGAGCGGGATCAAGCGGCTGTCCTGGCCGGATTAACCTTGCCGTATAGCAATGGTCAAACGGAGGGGCACATTACGAAACTCAAACTCATCAAACGCATGATGTATGGGCGTGCCGGATTTCCTCTGCTTCGTCAGCGGATGTTACATTGCGCGTAAAGAGTGTTTGATCCCCGTGCTATCGTGCATGAACGACGGAAAGGAAGAGATCTATGGAAAACGATGACACACAGAGGCAACATCTGCTCGTTCCCAGGCCAGATAACGAGCTTCCCGAACCCGACGATCTGGCGCACATTTTCAACGAGGTAGGCACTCAAAGACTCATTCTGCGCCGCCTGCGCGTCAGCGATGGCCCTGCAATGTTTGCTGTGCATGGGGACCCAGCAACGAACCGTTACAACCCTGCTGGTCCTCATCCAGATTTGGCAACGAGCGAGGAGATGTTGCGACAATGCCGCCAACACTGGCAGGTCTATGGCTTCGGGTACTGGGCAGTCGCGCTTCCGCAGGAGGAGAACATCATCGGCTTTGGTGGAGTAGAGCATTTGGTCTGGCGTCATCGGGACGTGCTCAACCTCTACTACCGCTTCACACCAAGCGCGTGGGGCAAAGGGTATGCCACCGAACTGGCACGAACGGCTATGGCCCTTGCACGAGGACATCTCCCACCGTGGCCTGTGATCGCCCGCACCAGGGTTGAGAATATTGCCTCCATACGAACTGCTGAACGAACTGGGCTGTTGCGACGTTCTGATTTGGATACGGAACATGTGGTGTTCGCTCTCGGCTGGGCATCTCTTGACGATCATTAGCATTGGCTTTAGGGAAAAAGGGGTTGGTCAAACTTTCGGGAATCCACAGCCAGCCAGCTTCACCAAAGTCGATGGAGAGCCAAACTCGTCTTCAATTGGCAATGCGGCAACTACTGTAGCTGTCACCAGCTGTATGACTTTCGATCCGCATGACCCCGCCAGTTTCCCCAAGTCGTGGCCGGGCTAGCAATAATTCGCTCAGGAACTATTGAATCAGGGTCTCACGCCAGACATCTCTCTACGCATCGAGAGGAAGACATCTCTTGCTGCCAGGTATCCCTTGTTCGGAAAACGATGTTCTTGTATACTCTAAGCGACTCTAAGCGCATTCTACCAGAACACACTTTGATATGGATACCTGAAAGGAAGCTCATGACCACAGGCCCATCCGTTGTCACGCAAGAGGATGTCACCTATGCAAATGGAAAGATCAGACTTGCTGGGACCGTTTTCACTCCCGAAGTGAGCCGACCTTGTCCTGGTATGGTCTTTGTCCATGGAGCGGGCGATGAGACACGCGGCGCTTGGCGTGATCGAGCAGAAGCCATCGCGCGTCAAGGTATTGCAACATTGATTTATGATAAACGTGGGACAGGAGATTCCACCGGAAACTGGCGCACGAGTTCCTACGAGGTACTCGCTGAGGATGCCATTGCCGGCATCCGCTTCCTCAAGCAATGCTGCCCTGGGCTTGATCTCCCAGTTGTCGGACTCTGCGGCATAAGTGAGGGCGGGTGGGTGGTTCCACTGGCCGCGACCCTTTCGTCAGAGGTGGATTTCATCATCACCGTCTCGGCTGCTGGAATGACACCGACCATCCAGGAATACTACCATCGTGAGATTCTGATCCGCAAGAGGTGTTCAAACAGGATCGTGAGAGCGTTGAGCATGCTCGCAGTAAAAGGCATCTACAACTTCATCCGCCTTCTCCCAAAGTCAGCCCCTGGAATGTTGGGTTTTTGGCGGCGGACGCTCTTTTTCGATCCATTGCCCACCTGGCGACACCTCCGACAACCTATCCTTACCCTGTGGGGAGAACAAGACGAGGTTGTACCAGCGCAAGAGAGCGCCATCATGATTGAACAGGTGTTGCGAGAAGCAGGCCATCCCGATTACACGATCCGTCTTTTCCCCGAAGGAGATCATGGGATTGGTGCTATGGTAACGACTCCTGAGGGGCAGTCGGAATGGCAATCAGTTCCCGGTTTTCTGGAGACAATTGGAGGGTGGGTCTGGGAGCGGATACAGAAGAAGACACGAGAGGGCACACTATCGTAGGATAGTATGATCGCAACGCAGTACACTCGTAGAGAACAGGTACGCAGAAGAAACCACCGATTCATCTGATGGTGACCCACAGCCGAGATACGTGCAAAAATAGGACATAGGCATGAGATGTAATAGTGGTAAATTCGCTCTCTATCTCATCCTTGCAGAAAGATACAGCTACTCATTTAGGTTAGCGGACGAAAAGCTAATTAAAACAGGGCTTTTTCATCTGCTAATGCCCTCAAGATTGAGGCAATGCCATGTCTGCTAAGGTTCTAGCGTTCAAGAACGTAGCAAATACGAAGCAGAAATGACAAATAATGCATCTTTTACCCGTTTTCCCTGTGTCCTATTTTTACAGGTATCTCGGCCCTGGGTCTAGACGGTATCCGCCACCACCCACGAGATCAGGAGCTGTTCTTGGAAGAGCCGCTCCATCATCTGCACGGCCAGTTCCGGCTTCGTCCGAAAGCGCACCGACTCGGGGATAGCAGCGGCTCGACGCCGATCAGTATCCTCACACCAGTCGGCGGGCGGATACAGCTCACGGTCAATCAGGCTGTGGCCACGCGATGTCACATAGGAGATTATGTGGAATTGACTGTGATTCACGGCAATTAATGGCCGCCAAAAACGGCATATCTTGGCCGATAAGCAGAAGCATTCAAGCTCAATAGCGGCTGTGCTAAAACTGCAAATCCTGGCCGAAAGTGCAAAAATTGGGCAATTCTTGGCCGAAAGTGCAAAAATTGGGCAATTCTTGGCCGAAAGTGCAAAATCTGCAAACAAATTTGATCGGCTCTAGAAGCTCGGTCAGCGTTCAATTAACAATTGAGCCATCGGCCAAGAAACGATTTTGAACGGAAAATTCCGTTTCGGAAGTAACCAAAAATCGAATAATGTGGCCGGGGCGGCAATCAAATGCCGTGAGTAACATTGACCCCCGTTGTCCTGAAAAATGGCAGAGGAATCGAGCGTCAAAGCCACATAATAGGAGATAAGTGGCAATTGTTTTCAATTCCACTTATCATCTAGGAACACGCCCACCTGACAATTCTCGACCTGTCCTGTCGTGCCGCAATATTGCAACCCAACTCCTGCCGATTTGCGGCCTTGCTTGAGGAAACTGGTTTCATCGATGGCTACAATGGCACCTTGACGACCTAGCTGTTCCACGACATAGCGACGCAAGTCATCGCGTACCCCATCGGTGTCCCAGACCGCGCTGGAGAGCAAACGTTGCATCCCATCAGGACAGACTTCTCCGGCGTGTTCAGCCAATTGCCAGCCGTTTTTGCGCTCCGTTTCACTCAAGATACCTTGCAGATAGGCCAGTGCCCGGAGCCGCGGCTCCGGTCGGGCAAAGCGGGGGGCAATACGGGCATGCAGATGGAAAAGCGCCTGGGTCCAACGGCAAACATCGGTGGCGGTCGTCCCGGTGGCGGTACGTGTGGTATGCTTGTCTTGCTTCATCTTCTTCTCCTTTTGGTGTCAATCTCTGGGTTTGAGTTTTACATCTCCAGAGTGTCACATCTGAAAGAAGATGAACATGGAGCTTTTCTTCAGCTTTCAAGCTCTTATTGCTCGGTTAAAAAGTGCGGCTGTAGTGTTTGGCGCAGTGGACAAGTCACACAAGCGCAGGTATATAGACTTACCCTGGCTTGTAAAAGGGGAAGCATGGTTCAACTCTCATTCGAAGCGCTCTCAAGGGCCATCTTTGTTTATGGCAATGCACTCGATGAATTACCGTGTTTTCATCGAGGACATCGCATCCTCTTCTCCTTATGGTAATTGCGCTGAAAGTTCGAACAAAAGTGAGCGTGGAGAGCCCATATGTCGAACCTTCAGCGCAAAATTTTTTGCGCTGAAGGTTCGACGCTACTTCCATGTTCTGGTTCATTTCATAATAACAGACCATTTTCAGCAGAAAAGACGTATAACCAATTTCCATTTGTTCCCTGGCATATTCCGCCCTGGGAGCGGTACGAGCCACCGAGGTTCTGCCTTGATCGAACATTGAGCGCAAAATTCGATCATTGAGGTTGATTCCGTCGAACATTCAGCGCAATTACCACCTTACGCCGACCTGGTGATAAATGACCCACGAAGTGAGCAGATCTGGCCCTCAAACGTGGGAAATTGCCCTCAATCGTGAGCACTGGGACAAAAATTCCTGGGCAAACCGCTCCACATCTAGGGTATCATCAGAGAAAGTTGTAAATAACCCGAATGCGCTGGGCGGTTGGCGTGTCCTTGTTGTAAATCCCAAGATTCGGCGGGAGAAATCTGCATAACTCTGCGGGCTATCGTAAGCTGAGGAGCTTTCCCTTTGGCTCTTTGTTCGTCAGGATACCTATGCCGATTCCGCTTAGAATGTTGGGATTTACAATGGAAGTACCGGCGCTGCCCTGGTTGGTAATATGTTTGGCAGAGTTGAGTCTAAAAACTTTCCCTCTATTTCCTTGCCTCTGCTCTCGTGATATGGTACGCTTGTTCCAGATACATATTGGTTCAATTGCTTGCCCCGTCTGGAGGTGCATGTTCCTGGCCTGATAGCTCGCGCCTTCGGCGTTCGCCCAGATGGGGTATTTTAAACCACCAGGAGTTGGAACATGATGCAGAAGAGAACAACGCCACCCCCACCCCTTGATATCACCGCTTTCTTTCCTGAATTAGCTCCCCTGGCTCGCCGAGCTGTACGCCTGCACCCACGTCGAGGCTCTGAACCTGGACCAGATGAAAGCAAGGTGGGCGGCACGTTTCTCTGGCCCGCCAACGAACCCTGGCCGATGTGTTCGGTTGGTCATGCCCAGACTGAACCTCGGCGCAGACAGGAGGCAGAATTGCTGCGCAGGGAGGCGGGGACCTGGGGTCCAGTGAATGAGCGCAACAGAGCGTGGTATGTGAATGGTTCCCTGTCCAGGGAACCTGACCCAATGCCCGCGGGCCAGCCACATGGAGCCTATGTCGGGGTCATCCAGTTGCGAGCTGCTGATGTCCCCGAACTTGGCTTTCCAGAAGGTTGTGATCTCTTTCAATTGCTCTGGTGTCCACGAGACCATGGTCATGAAGAATACTCCTACTGGGGGCCCGAATGCCGCGTGTATTGGAGACAGAGCAGCACCATTTCTGAGGTCCTGAAGGAGCAGCCAGTACCCACCATCTTCAATCCTGATTATATGCCGCAGGTCTGCCAGTTTATCCCGGAACGTACTCAAGACTATCCAGGCATCTTCGCACTTCCCAAAGAGTTGCAGTACCGCATCTGGAGCTGGGAAGAGACAGAGGCCGCTCAAGGCCACATATACGTCTACGGCTCCCATCTGGGTGCAGCTCCGGGTATGAAGATTGGCGATAATGTAGATTGGATTCAGGATCCCTGGCTCCCCCCCTGTCCATCATGGGTTTTTTTGCATATCCCCCCGAAACGGTGTACTCGTTTCGGGGGGATATGCAAAAAAACCCATGATGGTGGCTTACGTCCTCTTGCGGAAACCCTCGCCACTGCGACAATCTTATGCTCTGTCCTCAGTTATCTTCATACGCATCAGCCACCAATTATCTTCCGTGATCTTAAACCTGCAAATATTATGCGCACACCGGCGGGTCATATCTATCTAATTGATTTTGGCATTGCACGTCACTTCAAACCGGGGCAGGCAAAAGGGGAGCGTTGCATTGCCTCTTGACGGGTGATTCTCCAGTGGGGGGTCATGATCTGCTCGTGGGTCACGGCCTCATTATCCAGGAAGCGATAGGCGGCCAGCGTCTCTGCCCAGTTGTGCATGCTTTCCGGCAAGGATGACGAGGGGTTCTCCGCAATGGCCGTTGCCATCTTGACCAGGCGATCTGTACGCCGCAGATCCCCCAATTCTGTCGTGCCGAAGGTTTCTCCTGCCCATTTGTCGGGATGCTCCAATCTTTCTCCATCCATCCATCTTTCTTGTTCCTTTCCTCTACACAGCTTCTCCTTCCAGCTTACCAGAATATGTGTTAACTTGTCAGTATTCTTTGTTGGGATCATACCCCATGAAAACATCGTGTGTGTATGGGAGTGTGTATGGGAGCCTCGCTCCCCCTACCTGCTGTACCTCCTGTGGCAGGGGAGCCTGTTCCAGGCCTGCTTCATCCACACGGCTCCCTTCCTGCTCACGCTGCTGTTTCCATTTCTCTACTGCTAATTGTCCTGCTAATTTTCCTGCTGATTCTCCCGCAGACTTCGCCCTTTTCACACTTCCAGACGCCCCCAGTTCCGCAATGTACGCATCCTTGTTTGCCGCATGGTACGCATCCTTGTACACCTTAGAGCGCTCTTTGTTCTCTGGCTTCGCCATGTACCTCTTCTGACGTGCTGCCTTAGCTGCTTTTTTAACCTCCGAAGCCAGTGCATTCGTCCTCATCTCATCCCAATTCTTATTGATGTCAGCATGAGTAACTAAAGTCCCGAAAAAAGTAGCCGATAAGGGAGGTATGAGCAAGATTACTCCCCCTCCCCAAAATTGGCGTGAAGGACGCCGCCTGCGTGCATGGGAACTGCATGAGCAAGGATGGAAACAGAAGGAGATTGCCCAAGCGCTTGGAGTTACCGAGGGCGCAGTGAGCCAGTGGTTCAAAAAGGCCAAGACAGAGGGAACTGAAAGCTTGCGCCATCATCCAGCGCCTGGTCCAACCCCCAGGATGAGTGATGCACAGCTGGCCCAACTGCCCAGCGAGCTTTCCAAAGGACCGGAGGCCTTTGGCTTTCGTGGACAGGTTTGGACCACAGCGCGGGTCGCGCAGATGATCCTGCAGGTGTTCGGGATTCGTTATCATCCGGCTCATTGTAGTCGTCTCCTTCGCCAAATCAAATACAGTCAACAAAAGCCCATCCAGAAAGCGACGCAACGCGATGAAGTCGCTATCCAGACGTGGCAAGATGAACAGTGGAAGCAGCTAAAAAAAAGGCCAAAGACGAAGATCGGACGCTCGTCTTTGTAGATGAGTCGGCGTTTTATCTGCTGCCAATGGCGGTTCGGACGTATGCCCCGGTCAGACAGACGCCTGTCTTGAACGTCAAACTGACGCGCGACCATCTTTCGGCCATTGGTGGCATTACTCCAGAAGGAAGGATCTTCATGCAGACGCAAGACCACTCGTACAAGGGGGACGATGTGGCTCGCTTTTTGCAGATCCTCTTGCGTGAAATCCCCGGCAAGTTGTTGGTCATCTGGGATGGTGCGTCCATTCATCGATGTAAAGCAATCAAAGATTTCTTGGCCAACGGCGGAGCCAAACGTATTCATCTCGAACGCCTGCCTGCCTATGCTCCTGAGCTCAATCCACAAGAAGGCGTTTGGAATCTGCTCAAACGTGTCGAACTGAAGAATGTTTGTTGTCTTGACGTGCAACACATCCAACGGGAGCTGAGTCGTGCCAAAGAGCGATTGAGGCATCGCAAACCTGTCCTTCGCCAATGTTTCGCCCACGCTGGCTGTTTTCTTTAGTCCTTTATGTTGAGATCAATAGCTTGATCTGTTGATGAAAATGCTCCCATCTCAGGCCGCTTTCCTTTATCTCCTGCCATCATGCTCTCCTTGTGTTTTCTCTCTATTCTACCATCTCTGTCACCTCTTACTTTTCCCGGTTGTGTTGCAAAAACTCTGAGAAGGATCTTTGGGGTTGAACGCTCCCATTTTGTGGGCTTTAGATTGCCACTCCGAACAGCTCAGCGATGAATGTCGCTTGACTGGTGCTGTCTCTTTTCTTTACTCCTGGTACCTGACCTTTCCTGATCATATGCATCACTTCATATCCCTGCAATGTTCTTTGTGCTATTTCAAACGAAAAGAAGCCCATCCCTGGCTTGGTCAAGCGTTGGGGAAAGGTTGGATGAAGCGATGATCCTGCTCGATCAGATTATTCAAGTATTTGACCTGTCTCAATTCCACGTGCTCAGGCAGCACGCCAGCACCTTTGAGCTCAGCAATGGCCTTGGGATAGGCTACGTTTTTATCAACGTTGATCACCCGAGGCGTCCGCGTGATGATGAGGTCAGTCGGAGTCAGCGGTTGGGCTACACCCTCTTCGATTGGATGATTTTGAGGAGCGGAACACGTCGAAACGTGCAGTGCTTTGCAGAAAAAGCGTTTGGCGGCCTCGGCATCGCGGGTTGGACTCAACAGGAACTCGAGCGTATTCCCCTGCGAATCCACAGCCCGATACAGATACGTCCAGACTTTTTTGATCTTGATATACGTCTCGTCCACGCGTCCTCGAGTCGTTATAGGCTTTGAGATGTGGTCGGCAGCGCTTCTCCAGTTCGGGGGCGTAGCGTTGCCCCCAGCGGTAGATCGTGGTGTGATCGACGTGCAACCCACGCTCGAGCATCATTTCTTCCAGATCACGATAGCTGAGCGCATAGTGCAAGTACCAGCGGACGCACAAAAGAATGATGTCGGGCTGGAAATGACGCCATTTGAACGGGGTTGGGGTAAGACAAGGATTCGTACAAAAATGGGCCAATCGACCGCAATGATGATCTCTACGCGTACGCTATCGCACCTAATAGCCCATTAGGTGCGATATCTTGCCTTTTGGCGACGAAAACAGTACACTCAACACCACCAAATTGAGTCCCCAAATTCCGCATTAGGTGCGATACCATATGAACAAACCTGATTTTTTAGAAATGCTGACGCTGGCCAGGGCCTTTGAGCGGTTTCTCCAAGAGGCGTCGTTTGCCCGTCGTACGCGTGAAAGTTATGCGGAAGATCTGGCACCACTCCTGACACAGTACGGCCAGGCGGACGTTTCCGTACTGACGACCGAGATCATCCAGGCGTATCTCGCCCGCCAGGAAGCGCTCGCCCCAACGACCTACAACCGACGACTTGCGGCGCTGCGCAGTTTCCTGGGGTTCCTCTGCGTGCGGGGATGGCAGACTGAAACCCTGCTTGCGGGAGTCGAACGGAAGCCAGAACGCAAACGGGTCACTCGGGCGTTAGACGCACAGCGGGTAGAGGCGGCGCTGCGCCAGATCACTGATCCGCGCGATCGCGCGCTGTTCTGGCTTATCTATGATGGCGGCTTACGGTGCCAGGAGGCTCTCGCAATCGATATTGAGGATATTTCCTGGCCGGATCGCTCGATTGCCATTCATGGCAAAGGTGACCGCCCACGCGAGATGTTTTTCTCCCGTGCTGTCGGGACGCTGCTGGATAAATACCTCCTCACCCGTGGGCAACCACGGTCGGGACCACTGTTTGTCACCCAGCGCAAGGCCCGGCTTCCCCGGCGCGCTGATCTCACGCCCGACGGCTATGCCCGCCTCTCCTACCGCCAGGCGGATACGCTCTGGAAGAAATATACGCCGGACTGGGATCTCCACCAACTACGCCACACGGCCATCAGTGTCCGGGCTGCCCACGATTACACTGAAGTCGTAAATCCTGCCTTGTCCCTTGAATGTAGAGCCGAGTGGTGTTCAATGAGTCATGCCCCATAATTTGTGCGAGCCGATGGAGCGGAACCGATTCTGCCATACGATACCCAAAACGGTGCCGCAAATCGTGAGGGCTGACATCGACGAGTTTTGCTTTCTCCGCATATTTTTTGACAATATAGCCAAGCGCGCGTTCTGAGAGAGCTTCTCTGGTTTTGCCAGATGGGAACAGGGAGATACTATTGGAGGGCAAGGTTGAAAGATACTCCTCCAGGACTTTGCGAGCCGTTACATTGAGCGGAACCTCGCGGTACTTGTTGCGTTTCCCGACGATTTCCAGGGAGCCACTCCGCTTGCCGAGCTTCACCTGGTCGCGCCGGAGTTGGCAAATTTCTCGCGCGCGTAGCCCCGTGTGCAACAGCAGGACAATCAAAACACGATCTCTGAGCGTCCCCTCATTGGTGACGGCGGCCACCAACGCTTGCTCTTCCTCATCCTCGAGATGGCGGGGAGCATGTTCCTCTTCGCCAACCAGTTTTACTGGAGCAGAGGGATCGTAAGAGATGAGCTGCTTCTGCATTGCCCAGCTACAATAGCGTTTTAAACTGATTAACGCTCTATTGACTGAATTCGGCTTCTGGTGAAGGTCTTTTTGGAGATAGGTGCGATAACGGGTCAACGCTGGGGTAGTGATGACTTGTGGGTTGAATCCGGTTTGAGATAAAACCGTCTCGTCTCTGCTGCGGAGGAAAGTGGCTTCATAGGGGGTCGAGTATGAGCGGACCGG
The DNA here is from genome assembly GCA_015099395.1 of Ktedonobacteria bacterium brp13. GTDB lineage: Bacteria > Chloroflexota > Ktedonobacteria > Ktedonobacterales > Ktedonobacteraceae > Dictyobacter. Next base: position 1,544,350 of record AP024096.1, read on the forward strand.
AAAACAACGATAAGCAGCCTATAATTCTCGTAATAATGGCTTTTCCTCTGAAAAACTGTAAAAGGGGTGGCCAATACGAGAGGTTGCTCCTCTCTTCGTTTCAAATGCTCTCGTTATCGATCGGCTTGAGAAGCGACTTCAGAGCTTATCGTTGTTTTCCGGTCCGCTCATACTCGACCCCCAGGATTGCCACTGTGCCGATACCATCCCGCAAGACGGTGAAAACTGCGCCGATAAGACCAGGTATCGATCCAGTTCAGCGGTATCAGCTTACAAACTGTGCCGCAGTTATCTACTTTGCGACCATGGAGATCTTTCCTTAACTCAGAGCCTTGTAGAGGGAGAGCGCCACCGGCGTTATCAGGAGGCAGCACAAGATTTTCGCATTCGTATTATCAAATCGCACCTCCATCTGATGCGTCGAATGATGGACCCGGACGGAATGGCTGTTCTGCTCAGCGATATACGCGGCTTCGCTTTTATGGTCTATGGCACCGACCATGATCCACGCCATCGCCGCACGATCCCTATCGTGCCACGCGTTTTTCACGAACTCGTGCGTGAGGTCTTTGAGGTTGTGGAAGAAAATCATTGGGAGTGGATTACTGATCTACCCACCGATGAGCGACCGGGCCGTGGCTACGAGGTCACCGGCTATGTGCTCAGGGCTCCGCGCTAGCCCTGCTCATGTTCTATATTAAGAACCAATAAATGCTAAATCCACCAGGCGAGCCAACATATGCCGATGGCCTCGCCTGGTTCTATCATCACAGCATCATCACTAAAAGGCGACTGGCAACGTATCCAGAGCATGGACAAGTGATCCCGAACGATATGTCAAAGATTTAGGGTCGGTATTTAAACGCAAACTGGGGAAACGCTGCAACAATGCGGCAATCGCCACTTGCCCTTCCAGACGTTCCAGTGGTGCGCCCAGGCAGTAATGAATACCCTTTCCAAAAGCCAGGTGCTGATTCTCTTTACGTGTGATATCCAGCTCGTCAGCATCCTGAAATGTTTGCCCATCGCGATTGGCGGCGGAAAGCGCAACCATCACCATCTCGCCCTTGCGAATCAGCGTCCCTTTGAACTCTACATCTTCACGCGCCCAACGACCGGTGGCCGTAAGGAGCGGCCCGTTATAACGCAACAATTCTTCAATCGCTGGCTTGATCAAGTCAGGATTCTGACGCAATTTCTCCATCTGATCCGGATGCTGCAGCAATGCCAGGACACCATTGCCAATCAAGTTGACCGTTGTTTCGTGCCCGGCAATCAGCAACAGAAAAATCATGCCAACCAGCTCAACCTCGGAAAGCTTATCCCCTTCTGACTCTGCCTGTACCAACCTGCTGACAAGATCGTCCTCTGGCTTTTCACTCCGCCAGGCAATCAGTTTCATCAGGTAGCGTGCAAATGCTTCCATCGAGCCATACACTCGCTGCAACTGCCCTTCATCACCACCACTAGAGACAAAATCATTGGACCACTGGCGAAATTGCAGGCGATCCTCCTCTGGAATGCCCAGTATTTCGGAAATGACAGTCATCGGCAAAGGGAAAGCGAAGTCATTGATCAGCTCCATCTGACCTTTCTGCTCTGCCGCGTTCAACATGTCTTCAGTAATCGCCTGGATACGCTCCCGCCATTGCTCAATCATACGCGGGGTGAACGCCTTATTTACCAGAGATCGTAGACGGGTATGGTCTGGAGGATCGCTAGACAGCATATGGCTACTGATCTGACGATGCACATTTGCGTCAGGAACCTTGTTCTCAAGTAAATCCTCTGGCGGCAAAACACTCCTGGGATTCTTGATGAAGCGCGGATCTTTCAACGCTTCATCCGCATCTTCGTAGCGCGTGATCATCCAGGCGCTACGACCACCCGGCAAATGGCGTCCTGTTCTCGCATCCAGGCATAGTCCGGATAAGGATTTGCTCTGAACTCTGGTGACAATATATCTATTTTTCTTACTTCCGTCATCGTAAATACTCCCTGTATCGTTTATCTTCCTGTTTTGCTTTATCTCAATAAGCCAATATGATAAAGAGATTTTCTACATCTAAGGATTGGCCTAGATGGGGTCACCATATCAATCTGGGATAAACATACGCTAAGGATGTTTATCCCAGATTGATATGGTGACCCCTCATCGAAGTTTAGCTGTCCTTTTCAGAAAGTGTAATGACAACTTTGCCGTGAACATGCCCCCCGCGCTGAAGCGTTACAGCCTCGCGGGTACGTTCTATTGGAAAAGTTGCGGCTATTGGGACGATGAAATTACCACTACTTATGGCATTGGTAATTCTATCGAGTGCACCAGGACTAGCTTGTGCCCCGCCTGTTGCATGTACACCACCTGACGGATTCGGTCCTGCAGCGATCGCAGAAATTCGAGCAGGCGAAATACCAAGCGCAAGGGCTACGTCTATTGCCTCTGTCCCCACGAGGACTGTAGCCGCGTCGACGCCATTTGGGGCGAGCTTACGAACTCGGTCTGCCAATCCTTCTCCGTAGGTGACTGGAATAGCACCAAGCGTACGGAGATAGTCGAATGAATCCTCTGACCCGGTACCGATAACGGTTGCGCCAGCCAGCTTTGCGAGCTGTACGGCGAATGTGCCGACGCCACCCGCAGCACCGCCTATGAGCACGGTATCACCTGACTTTACACCGATAACGCTCAGTGCCGCGTCGGCGGTAAGACCAGCAATCGGAAGAGCGCTTGCGATTACGTCTGTAATGCCACTCGGAGTATGGTGCAATGGTTCTATTGATGAAACTTTCAATACAATATAGTCAGCGACGGCGCGACCAAGCGCTCCGCCAAATACACGGTCTCCAATATGAAAATCTTTGACATTTGGGCCAACCTCATCAATGGTGCCTGCGAAATCACAACCGAATCCTGATGGCAGCGTAATGTCAAACATTGCAGCCACATTGGGCATTGAAGATACCATCCAATCCATCGGGTTCAAGCCTGCGGCAGCCACTCGTACTCGTACTTCATCTGAACCAGCATGTGGTTCTGGAATGTCTTGCAGTTCTAAAACGTCGGGTTCGCCAAATGACGTATACATAATCGCTCGACTCATAAGGTACTCCTTCATTGAGAATGGGGTCTGTGATACCATGGAACAGCAAAGGGGTTGAAGCACTGGACTGGCTTCGTCGTCGCAGGTGAACAAGAAGCACAAAAAAGAGTGAGATCACTGATGTGCGTTCCATCGGTGCTTTGCTCTCGCATGTCTTGCAGCTTCTCCAGAGCTCTCTCACTCAGAATCGGCCTTCTCCCTTTTTCTGTTCCGCTACGCCACAGATCCCTCTAGGTAAGGCGAAACAGCAATGTCAGCAACTGACATTGCTATGATACAGTATAATGGAAGTGATGTCAATAGCTGTCATGAAGGAGGTGTTGAAAGTATGAGCCGATGGGAACCCAATGCCAGGGGCCGACTGGAGCAGGCAGCTCTGGACCTGTACCAGGAACGCGGGTTTGAGCAGACGATGGTGACGGAGATCGCTGAACGGGCTGGCCTCACCGAGCGGACATTCTTCCGCTACTTCGCCGATAAGCGCGAGGTGCTGTTCGGGGGTCAGGACATGCTGCGCAATATCTACGTGAGTACCATCGAAGCTGCGCCTGCTTCCGCCACGCCGCTCGATGCAGTCGCCGCAGCCCTGGAGGCCGCTACCCCAGTGTTCCGAGAGCGCCATGAACTCGTTCGGCAGCACCAGGCCGTGATTGCCGCAAACCCGGAGCTCCAAGAACGCGAGATGCTGAAGCGCGCAGCACTCACCTCCGCCATGGCCGACGCGTTGCGAAGCCGCGGCATGACCGACCTTGCGGCGATACTCGCCGCGGAAGTCGGAGCCATCACGTTCAAAATAGCGTTTGACCGCTGGGTCAGCGAACCTGATGAGCAAGATCTGTCGCGACTTATCCGAGCGTTCCTCGACCAGCTCAAGGGCATCGTCGCTGGTACATAACCACCCTGGTGTCAATCCCAGGATTCTGCGGAACCGGTTCACTCTTGGTGAAAATTCAGGAATAGCAGCTATTTTGCTCTTCTTTACCATGTGGAGACAAAAGGGGAGCAATCGTCAGATAAACTCATCCTTCACCAGGATTGAGCCAGATCCGGAATTTTTGGATTTACACCTTAGCGTTGTTTTCCGTTCCGTTGTTCCTGAGAGGCCTCATACCAGTCAGCGAAATGACGGAGGTCACTCAGATAGTTCCGTCGAGATGCATCGGTCAAATCTTCGTGTTCCCAAAGAGCCTGCCGATAGTGTGCTATTGCCTCTTCCCCGAGAGAAGAAAGCGCCGGATTGGCTACCCGCTTCATGAAGCAGCTCCTCTTTTCAAAGAACCTTAGCAGAAAAACGATTCAAGGGATTTTTTCGACCTTAGCAGAAAAAAGTCCTACACAATTGGACACTTCATTTCCGCAAAGGTATATTAGCAGAAATTAATGGGTCTATAAAGTCAGATCGATCATGGTGAGAAAGAAGAGCATTTGCAGGGATGACGGCAATTGAGCGAACGGCGTATCCGCGCTTTAAGCAGATCCTTTCGGCCAAAGATCTGGCTGATGTCTATACTCCCACGCCTGGGGAACGGTTGGTCGCCCATCGTTCTACAAAAGGTCGCGTTGCCGAAGTAGGATTTCTTGTGCTGCTCAAAACCTATCAACGCCTGGGCCGCTTTGTTCCTCTAAGTGAGGTCCCTTCTTCCATCATTGAGCATATTGCCAAACCATTTGAACCCCAACTGCATGCTTCCAACCTGGACACCTACGACACAAGTGGAACGCGACAACGGCATCTGCTGCTCATTCGGGCTTTACAGAAGCTCAAACCCTATGGCCCTGATGCACGCACCTGCTTTCTCAAGGCCATGGTGGAGGCAGGCAAAACCAAAGAGGACCTCGCCGACCTCATCAACGTGGCCCTGGATGAACTCGCCAAGAACCGCTTTGAGTTGCCGCCCTTCGCGCTGCTCGACAAGGCTGCCCATCATGTGCGGGCGGTGACCATGCGAGGGCTGTATCGCCGTGTCTACGAGGTCATACCTCTTGAAGCACGAGTCTCTCTTGATGCCCTGTTCACTGTCCAGTCCGGTCAACAACTCTCTCCTTGGGAATTACTCAAGCAGGAGCCTGCCAGTCCCACCCTGACCCATATGCGTCTGCTCATTGACCACTTGTTTGCCATCTCTGAACAACGCAAGCTGCTTCCTACGAACATCTTTGCAGGCATTGCAGAAGGGAAGGTCAAGCAATTCGCAACGGAAGCGCGAGCCCTCGATGCGACCGAGATGAAAGATCTGGAGCCATACAAACGGCTGACCCTGGCAGCCGCATTCCTCCTGATGCAGGCTGCAGGAGCGTTAGATGACCTGGCTGAAATGTTTATCAAACGGATGCTCGCTATCCATCAAAAAGGGAAAGATGCGCTTGAACAGTATCGTGCCAATCATCAGAGCCGCACGGATGCACTAGTGCTGACCTTGCGCGATCTGGTGGTGGCTTACAGAAAAGAGGGGACGACTGATGAGCGCGTGGCCGCAATGGAGTCGATCATTGGCGGCAAGGAGAGCGAGGTTTTGCAGTCGTGTGAAGAACACCTGGCCCACATGGGCAATAACTACCAGCAGTTTCTCTGGCCTTTCTACAAAAATCATCGTGCGCAACTCTTCCGTCTCCTCTCGGTGATGCAGCTCCTCTCCAGTAGCCAGGATAAGAGCATGGAAGAGGTTGTGTGCTTTCTCAAAGCGCATGAAAGCAGCAAAGGGGACTGGCTCATCACAGCAACAATCCAGAATCCAGATACGCCTGAAGAACAACGTCTCCCACTGGTTGATCTTTCCTGGGCTTCGGATGCCTGGTGGAAATTCATGACTGGGCACAGCAAACGCAGTCCCTGCCCGGACAAAGTCCTTCGACGGCATTTCGAGATCGCCGTCTTCTCTCAAATCCTGTGGGATCTCAAATCAGGAGATCTCTACGTTGAAGGCAGCGACCAGTATTCTGACTACCGCGAAGAGCTCATTTCCTGGGAGGAGTATGCACAGCAGGTCGGCGCTTATGGGACGCTGGTCGGACTGCCCACGGATGGGCAAGCATTGGTCAACTATCTGCGCGACTGGCTCCATGCCAGGATCACACAAACAGACGACGCATTTCCATCGAACCAGTATTTGCGCTTTGAAAAAGGGGAACTCATCCTGCGTCCAATGGAAAAACAAGCTGATCCCGAGGGACTCTCAGCCCTGGAGCAATTTCTGGCAGAACGCCTCAAGCCCATCTCTCTGCTCGATGTCCTCACCCAGACGGAGCAATGGCTCAACTGGTCGCGTTTTTTCGGCCCACTCTCTGGGCATGCCACCAAGTTGGAGGATGCGGTAGCCCGCTATGTTGCTCTCACGTTCTGTTATGGCTGTAATCTCGGCCCATCTCAAACCGCACGGTCGCTGACTGGAGTGGAACGTCGCGACCTTTCCTGGGTCAATCAGCATCATATCACCGAAGAGAGACTGGACGAGGCAATCCGCTGTGTCACGGAGGCATATAATCGATTCCATTTGCCCAAGTATTGGGGGACAGGAAAACGAGCCTCTGCTGATGGAACCAAGTGGGAAATGTATGAACAAAACCTGCTGGCAGAATATCACATAAGATACGGGGGCTACGGCGGGATTGGCTATTATCATGTGTCCGATACCTATATCGCCTTGTTCAGTCGTTTCATTCCATGTGGGGTGCATGAGGGAGCCTACATCCTCGATATGTTTGAAAAAGAGCAAGCGTCTATTCGGCCAGAGACGGTGCATGGTGATACCCATGCACAAAGTACGACGATCTTTGGTTTGGCTCACTTGCTGGGAATCTCGCTCATGCCAAGGATTAAGAACTGGAAGGATCTGACGCTCTTTCGTCCCGACCCAGATGTCCACTACACCCATCTCGATAGTCTCTTCTCCGACGCCATTGATTGGGACCTGATTGCCACACATTTGCCCGATATGATTCGGGTCGCGCTGTCCATCAAGGCCGGAAAGATCGCCCCCCTCAACGATTTTACGCAAATTAGGGGCGTATAGCCGGAAAAACAAACTCTACCAAGCCTTTCAGGAATTGGGACGAGTGATCCGAACGCACTTTTTGATGCAGTATCTTGCTGATCCCGAGTTGCGCTCAACCATTCAATCAGCCACGAACAAGAGCGAGGCGTTTAATGGTTTTGCCAAGTGGGCTTTTTTTGGAGGAGAGGGCGTCATTACGCACAACCGCCGAATAGAGCAAAGAAAGTGTGTCAAATTCAATCACCTGGTGGCGAATTGTCTGATTTTCTACAATGTCCATGTGATCAGCGAGGCATTGCAGAAGCTCAATCAAGAAGGCGCAGAGCTCGGCGAACAGGTGGTCGCAGCTCTCTCTCCCTATGTTCGTCAACACATTAATCGTTTTGGCCGCTACCAGCTTGACTTGACTCAGCCACCACCGCCTCTTAATTATGATATCCGGGTCGTCACCTCAAAAAAGAAATCAGCTGGTTTTGTGGCCTCCGAAGCCCAGAAAAAGGCGAAGGCAAAGCAGAAAAAGAAAAAATCGGCTCGTCAAATGAAGCTCTTCTCGTAGGCAATAGTATGGATATGATGTAATAGATGTTTATGGTGCTTGAGCGGCTCATATGGCTGTCCTGGGAAGGAATCCTTGCCATATCCCAATACGTTCCGCGCGTGATCATCACTGATAAATTGAAGAGTTATGGAGCAGCCAAACGCGAGATCCTGCCTGGTGTGGAGCATCGCCAGCACAAAGGGCTGAACAACCGGGCGGAAAATTCACATCAACCCACGCGACTGCGTGAAAAGAAGATGCGGCGGTTCAAGTCAGCTAAACAGGCACAACGCTTTCTTTCGGCCTTTGGCCCCATCGCTGGACATTTCCAACCCCGAAGACATCGTTTGCGTGCCGGGGAGTACCGTGCCCTTTTGCAAGACCGATTCCAGCAATGGAATGAGGTGACTGGAGTCAAGCAGGTTGTATAACCACCCTGACCTCCCCACTGCTCATTGCCTTCCAGAGCTTTTCTCCTTATGGCTTATCAATATATTTCGTTTTTATAAATAAGTTGACAATTGGTAATTGCGCTGAAAGTTCGAACAAAAGTGAGCGTGGAGAGCCCATATGTCGAACCTTCAGCGCAAAATTTTTTGCGCTGAAGGTTCGACGCTACTTCCATGTTCTGGTTCATTTCATAATAACAGACCATTTTCAGCAGAAAAGACGTATAACCAATTTCCATTTGTTCCCTGGCATATTCCGCCCTGGGAGCGGTACGAGCCACCGAGGTTCTGCCTTGATCGAACATTGAGCGCAAAATTCGATCATTGAGGTTGATTCCGTCGAACATTCAGCGCAATTACCAACAATACCTTTTCGTTCGATCCTTCAGCCTATTTACCAGGACTGATTTTTCACTGAAGGATAGAATTTTGATCTGATTCATGGGAATCGGTGTTGGCCATCCAGACGATGCTGCTCTCCATGCGGCATCTTCCATTGGCATCTTGTAAATTGGCCCTCTCATGTCAAGCGCAATGGGTCGTATGGGTTGTAGAGATTGTGGGGGATTGTCGGGACAATGAGGTGCAGGTTGTGATGTTCTGCTTGACACTCAAGCATAGAATGAGGTCATCTATGCGAGATGTGCATGAGCCTCCAGGCGAAGTTTCGTGCGAATGCTGGACCTCCATGCTCGTGTGGCACAAGTTGCCCCTGCTCTACAATGCCAGATGGCGAATTTACAAGCCTCAATGAAAGAAAATCAGATGTGGTGCGGGATGATGAGGCATCTGGATAGAAACGATCGTCAGAACGTGAGAGAAAGGGTGAACGATGAACATTGGTATTGGTCTGCCAGCGACCATTCCTGGGGTCAAGGGAGAGTTGATTCTGGATTGGGCGAGGCAGGCAGACAGCGCAGCTTTTTCGAGCCTGGGAGTGATCGACCGGGTCGTGTACCAGAATTATGAGCCACTGATGACGCTGGCGGCGGTCGCGAGTGTGACGAAGCGTCTTCGTTTAATGACTGCGGTGCTACTCGCGCCGCTGCGCAGGACGGCTCTTCTTGCCAAGCAGGCCGCCAGCCTGGACGCGCTCTCCAACGGTCGGCTGACGCTCGGCCTGGGCGTTGGCGTGCGCGAGGATGATTTCCTGGCGGTGGAGGCCTCCTTTCGCGATCGTGGCAAGCGCTTCGATCAGCAGCTCGCGCTGATGACCCAGATCTGGTCTGGACAGCCAGTCAGTGGGACGATTGGAGAGGTCGGCCCGGTGCCCGTTCAACCAGGCGGGCCGGAGCTGCTGATTGGGGGGTACTCACCGAAAGCGAGAGAGCGGATCGCTCGTTGGTGCAACGGAGCACTTGTCGGTGTAGGCGGTGGTGGCCCAGAGATGGTGCGCCAGTCCCTGGAGATGACCAGAAAGGTCTGGCAGGAGGCTGGCAGGACTGGCAAGCCGCGCCTGGTCGTGACCTCGTACTATGCTTTGGGCCCCAACGTGGCTGACTGGGTGAACCGATTCGTGCGGGACTTCTACGCGTTCTTAGGACCAGCGGCGACACAGGTAGCTGCCGGAGTGTGTACCACGCCAGAAGCGCTGCGTGGCCTTGTCCAGGAGTTTGCGGACATGGGCGTGGACGAGCTGCTGCTGTGGCCGTGCATCCCCGAACTGGATCAGATCAGCCGTTTGAAAGACGCGATCTCAAAAGTGCCTCACTAAAGTTTGGGGAAACAGTGAAGAAGAATGAGAGCGGGAAAATGTACTGACGCTCCGCTGTGCCGGATGCTGTCCTCCGCACACCGTCACCTCAGCACCATGGGCCGCGAGCTTCTGGACCCGCGGCACGCACGGGCGCATGGCGGTGACACGAAAGGAAAAACATTCATGGACACGATCGATCTCGCCTACGTCGAGCGGGGCCCGCACGAGGAACTGGTCGCCTACATCGCCGACCAGCAGGACTACTGCGCCGATGAGGGCGTCCACGTCGCGCTGCGCGACGGCTGCTCCTGGGACAAGGAGCGGCTGCGCCACGGCGCCACCATCGGGCTCAGCCGGGCACTGCTGACCCGACTGGCCGATGGCATTCCCTGGGTCGCACTCCAGGTCAACACCCACCGCCCGCTGTTCTGGTTCCTCGCCCGCCCCGGCCTGACCTCCCTGGCCGATCTGGCCGGCCGACGGCTGGCGGTACACCTTTCAGGTATAGGTTTTTTGGCGCAGTCAAGCCTGAGTCCGCGCCCGCGCCCGCGCGCGGCGTTTCTGCTCCCGTTTGCGCTCTCGCTGATGCAAAGCGGAGGCAGACGGGAGTTTTCTCGGCGAGGTGATGGTCTCCGGCTAGGGTTCCGCCAGCAGTCTGCCACACAGTAAGACCTCGGCTTTGAACAGGGCAGCGACTAATCCCAGGCGTCCGCGCACCACGCAACTCAACCGGCGTGGTGGCGGCTGACCTGCTGGCCGTTTCCGCCGGCGACACGCGATATGCTGGGCGGGTAATTGCTCACCCAGTGGGTGCTGATGCTGCTCTTCCTCGGCCTCGCAGCCAACGCTCACCGTCCAGACCTGGGCCACAGCCATTGCCAACCAGAGCCGCTCCACACGACTCGCTGTCTGCATTTTGCTGTGATGCCAGCCCCACAGGCCGCGTTTAAAGTCTTTGAAGCCGGTTTCAATCCAGGTGCGCATGCCATACCAACTCACCTCCGCTTCCTCCGGTGCAAGATCGGTGAGCACCACCCAGGGATGCTCATAACCCGCCTCCCAATGCATCAGCAATGTGCCTGTCACTCGGTTCGCTTTGCCCGCAAAACACTCCACCCGTCCTTGCCAACTCGTCCCAGGCGTGGGCGTCCATCGGCTGATCCAGTCAAAGGTCTCTTCTCCTACTGCACGCGCTTTGACCCCCATATTCAGGCGCAAGAACGGATGCCAGCCACAATCCATGATCGCCTGGAACAACCAACGAGCATACAAGCCTCGATCAGCGAGCACGAGTACCTGCCAATCCGCCGGAATACTGCCCTCCAAGTGCTTGAGCAACCCTTCCCAATGCGGTCGCCACGAGCCTTTCTCATGCCCTCCCACCACTTTCCATGCCACCGGAATAGCGCACGAGCGGATGACCACGCTGATCGATAAAATGGTCCAGCGCTCCCCCAGCGTTGTGGCATCCAGCACCAGTACCATCTGCTGGTTCCCTTTCTCCCACAAACGCACAATCCAACACAATAAGGGCGCGAAGCACGAAGTGACGTCGAGTTCCCTCCGCTTCTTCCCGCTTTTGTGTTCCCCATCCAGATACCACTCGCGCAAGCGCTGAAACACGGCCTGTTCTTGCTGTTCCAACACCAGAGCGAGCAGAGCACTGATTTGGGTAATCCCTGCTGCTCCTGACAGCGCGATCCCCGCGCTCCAGAGCACCAGACCCCACACTTGCGGTTTGCTCAAATGACCAAAGGCGGTTGACACCTCTTGCGACCACTGCGATAATCGATCCGGGCAAGGCATGTTCGTTCTCCTGCTCTCGATGAGTCTCTTTGGTTTTTTCTCATCTTAGCAGATCACGAGGTCTTGCCGTCTTTGTTTTAGGAACTCAATAGCAAAAATCGAGTAGAATAGGTTCGCTCGTTTTATCCTTTTTTCTCTGATGCCTCTGCCTCCTCATGGAGAGGGTTCCAGCGATAGCCATCCTCTGCTTGTACGACACGACCCCAGCCTGGAAAGGAGGCATGCGTGAAAATGACCGGGGCCTGGCTTGCCGCTATCTCAGGTAGGAATTTCATGCGTGACGCCTGTAATTGCTCTTTGTCAGAGCCATAGCGTGTCCAATGCGGATGCGCAAATTCAACGGCGTGATGGACAAGATCTGCAAGTGCATAAAAGGTTTGCCCACCTGATTCCACACGTACAATGGAATGGCCTGCTGATTCACCGGGAGCGTGAAGCATGATGATGCCTGGCATCACCTCATAATCACCATCGATCAGTTCCAGCAGGCCATGTTTTTGCAGTGTATCCATGCGGGCTATCTCCTCTGGCCAGACCTCCAGGCTGGTACCAGTCCCTGCCCAGTCGGCACGATTGAGCAGATGGCGTGCATGAGGATAACGTGGCACAAAGGTGCCATCGTCTTGCTCGATGGTCGCGCCCAGAACATGGTCCCAATGATAATGGGTGAACAGCACATGGGTGATATCTTCAGGCACAACGCCAATCTGTGTTAGACTCGCGACCATACCTGCGGTGCGCACCATGCCCATCTGCTCTTTGTTCTGTTTCCCCCAGCGGGAATCCGGCTCATCCATGCTTGCGTCGATGAGGATCGATGCGCCAGGCAGAGAGACGTGTATGCCAAGGTGATCGAAACGCGCCTTCCCTGCAGAATCGATATCCACCGCCTCTCGCAATTGCTCCTCTGGTGCCTGTAACAGCCACGCAACAGGGACACGAATGGTTCCATCAAGGATAATCGTGACGAGTGCATCACCAATGCGCCTGCTATGAAGATATATTGAATGCGTTATTTTATGCATTTTCTCTTCCTCCTTTTGAGAAGAAAGTATACCAGGAAACAATTGCTCCAACATCGTCTATTTGAACGATGTGTTCTACTAGGGGTTACTAGATTATCCGGGGTAAAACCCACGCTAAGCTATGGAGTCCCTTCCCAAGCTTGTTTTCTCATGAGGTCAAAACCTGTGTGATTGTAGAAACGGTTCTCTTATACACCTCTTTTCATCTCTTTTTCTGTAAATGCACGCGCTGACAACATGTGAAGGAGCCTTAGCGTGGGTTTTACCCCGGATAATCTAGTGACCCCATCAGGGGCGAAGATGAAATCTGCCAGGTGTCACCTTCGCGGAGTGGGCACGGCCAGATGGCGACAATTTTCCTTTTCTGGATCACGAGTGGATCACGTTGGGATTCTCTCATGGGTTCGTTCCAACACGCGGGAAAATGGAACGAACCCATGAGAGAACGCCAGCCCGAGGTTTCGTTCGTGCGTCAGCGTCCCTCTCCCCTCAACCGCCACGGTCTGGTGACAAGGAGCACCAGTGTGGCGAGAATCAGGCCAACAATCAAGGGGGCGGGGATCACCTGGCCTGTCTGACTCCAGACGACCCACGGTGTGGTGCCGGGGAACAGGAGGATGGCGGCGACCACGCCAGCCAGCAGCGCGCCGAGGTTCACGCCAAACCGGAGCCAGCGTGCCTTTTGCGGGCTCCGGCCAGCTTGTTTTCTCCAGTCGTCCGCGACCAAGCGTGGGGTCCGCCAGAGGTAGGCAACGACATGGATAGCGATCAGCGCGAACCAGATCAGGACACTCAGGTTATGCAGGGGGAGAAGTGGCCCAGCCTGCCTCGGGCCAGTCACCACGAGTCCGATCCCGCTGCCGATCACCACAAGGGTCGTGACGAGGAGCAGCGGAGCCAGTATCCGCAGCTGCAGACGGGGCGGCCCTTTGCGCACATAGGCGGGTGATCCGCTGTAGTAGCGCAGAAAGCGGTAGCCAGTCGAGCCGAGCTTGACGGCGAGCGGACCGACCAGGAGCACCCCGACAAAGATATGGATGGGCAGCAGCGCGTGCAGGCTCGCCGAGCTTACGATTTCAACCACGATCAGCACAAGGAGCACCGCGCCAGCCAGCGCGGTCAACCGCTCGTTGCCGACCACGGCGGACTGCTCGTCACCGTTCTCTCCGGACGTTTGGGTCTGTCCCGCTGGGCGCACGGACCCATGATTGCCGAGCGATTTCATGATCTCTCCTTCCCGAACACTGGGCCAATCTGCAACATTGGCTCAGTCTGGTCTGTAGGCGCTTCGGGTGCGGGCATGGTGAAAGATTTGCGGAAGAGCGGAGCGGGCCACCAATTCCACAGCCCCAACAGCACCACGAGTGCAGGGATGAGCAGGGTGCGAATCAGGAACGTATCCATCAGAATGCCAGCTGCCACGCCAAATCCCACCTGGCGTACCTGGTCCGTATTTCCCTCCACTGCCAGCAGGGCAAACGTGCCGGCCAGGATTACTCCCGCAGCGGTGACGGTACCCCCGGTGCGGCTGATCGCCTCGCGCACTGCTATCCGTAAGGGCAGGACGAGCGCCTCCTCCCGGATGCGGCGCATCACCAGAATATTGTAGTCCGACCCCAGCGCCATCAGGAAGACGAAGAGCAGGAAGGGCAGAATGAACTGCACGCCCCCACTGCCCGCCAGATGAACAAAGACGAGCGCCACCAGCCCCCAGGCGGCCAGAAAGGACAGCACCACGCTGACGATGAGGTAGAGCGGCGCGATCAGGCTGCGCAGGACGAGTACGAGCAGCACGGCAATCAACACGGCGACGATGGGGATGATCAGGCTCAGATCGCTCTGGGAGGTCTGGGTAATATCGTAGGCGAAGGCGTTCGCGCTCAACACCCCGGACTTCTCGACCCCAACTGACGTAGCGACCTGAGCGACCGCTGTACGCAACGCGGGGATAGCGTTCAAGGCAGCGGAACTGGAGGAGGAGTCCTTCAAAATCGCCACGAATTGCACGGTCTGCCCATCCGCGCTGATATATTGTCCGGCAGCTCGATAGGCATTGTATTCCTGCGGGGAAATCGAGGTATGGAGCGGCGGGATCGCTGGCAGCTCTTGCGGGTTGCCAAGCTGCTGGTGCAGTTGTATCAATTGTGCCACCGTAAGTGTTGCCCCATTGGGATTGAGCGGCCCAAGCACCGTCTGAAGCGTGGAGATCTGTCTTAGCCCCTGCTCGGCGGTTGCCAAGCGCGTGGGGTCATCCCAGATGGATGCCGGGAACTGGAAGAGGATCTGAGCCGGATTCTGGTTCGTGCTGGGATAGTGCGCAGCGATGACTGCGCTGCCCACGGTGGAGTCGGCATCTGTCGGGCCGCCACTGCTTTGCCCCCCAAAGCCACCGAGGCTGGTGCCAAGCTGTCCTAGGGCCAACCCGATAAAGAGGACCACTCCCAAACCAAGGGTCAGAGCAGGCCGCTGCATGAGACGCCCGGTCAACCTGCCCCAGAGGGACGCCTCGACGTCCTCGCGTTTCTGGGTTGAAGTCGGCCAGAAGACAGCACGCCCAAAGATCGCCAGCAGCGCAGGCAGGAGCGTCAGTCCGGCCAGCAGCATCAGCGCGATGCCAATGGCAAGTGCCGGACCCATGCTCCGGTAAATGCCAAATTGAGCAAGGATCAGCGTCAACAGGGCAGCAATCACGGTGAGCGCCGAGAAGGTAATGGTTTCGCCAACGGTTTGTACTGCTCGCACAACCGCTTCTTGCGGAGCGAGGCCGCGCCGCAGCTCCTCCCGGACACGGAAGGTGAGGAAGAGGCCATAGTCCGTGCCCGCGCCCAGTACTAACACAATCAGGAGCAACTGGGTAATCTCCGCTGCCTGCACACCCAGATAAGTCACGGCACCCGCGATGACCGGGCTGGCAAGCAGCAGAACGAGGACAGCAGGCAGGAACGTGATGAGGGGCGCGAGCAGCGCGCGAAAGGCGACCAGCAAGAGGACAATAATGAGGAGAAACGAGAGATACTGTAAGACGTTCCGGGTGGTCTGCGAGGCGTTCTGGGTATCTACATTGATAGCAAGCGGTCCGGTGAGATGAAAGGTGAGGCCAGCGGGAGCATTGACCTGCCCAAACGCCTCCCGGATAGCGCTCACCAGCGTGGCGTCCGTGCCAGTGCCGTTCGACGACACATCCGCCTGAAGCACGGCCTGGCGCGCCGCGCCATCGGACGAGGTAGACAGGTCGCGGAGCGTTTTGACATGAGGCAGAGCACGCGTCATCTGTTCAAGCCGATCCATCGCGGCCTGGTCGGCGGGCGTCAGTTGCCCAGTATCGCGCGACACCACGATACTGCCCGAAACATACCGGGTATTTTGAAAGGGAGTGGCAAGAGTAGCCGCCTGGATGCTGGGTGCACTGGCGGGTAAGAACGAATTGATAGTCGCGCTGGGAGTCACACTGCTCAGCGACGGAAAAGTGCGGATGCATACAATCGTGATGACGATCCAGGCGACCACGATCAGGTAGCGAAAGCGGACATCAAAGCGTCCTAAAGCGGCGTAGACGGTATCCATAGGGAACATTCTCCTCCAGAAAACAGGCAAAAAAAACGCGGAACAGGTCCAGGCAAACATGCCTGGATGAGCGAGGCCCGTGCCCTCTCAAGGTCAGTGTATGCCGAGACGCGCGAGCTGTGCAGGCAATATTGCCAGTCGAAAAGACACACGGCTCGACGCGCGGGACAGATGACAGCGCGGTAGACCCCCTCGGGGCGCACGGATGCGGGTCAACGAACCTCCCGCCCGTGTGTCGGCTGGCGCGGGCGCGCTTGTGCAGCGCGTCTTGCGCGGAAAGCAGCGGCTACGCGTTGACATCCTGACGCCGGAACACCACGGCGCTCACCACGATAAAGCCGGTCATCCACAACAGTGCTACAAGAAGAGCCGCCGTGTAGCCCTGAGGAGGAGTGGGACCGACAGCCGCAGGCACGGTCGAGCCCGGCAGGAAGTTGAAAACGCGGACGGGGAACCACTTGGACCCCTCCGGCCACACCATGGCAAGCAGCCCTTCCGGGACCAGGACATAGACCAGGGCGACTCCAACGGCAGCGCCCACGGAGCGCGTCAGCACGGCGATCAGCATTCCCAGCAGGCTGATGCCGACGAGACAGAGCACCTCATTGCCCAAGAAGCTCAGAAAGGCGCGCATTCCTTCAGCCGAGATCCAGGCAGCCGTCTGGACCCCCTGGCCCTGAGCCAGAGCGATGATGAGCGCGGCACTGATTGCCAAAGTCAGCGTGGCGGAAATGGTCACGAAGAGCAGCAGGGCAAGCATCTTGCCCGCAAGCAGGCGCAGTCGGCCAGGCTCGCGTACGAGCAGATTGCGCAGGGTTCCTTGGGACCATTCCGCGGCGAGGTTCGCGGTGACCATGATGAGCGCAATCGCAATGATCAGGGATCGCCCCTGGCCAATGACGGTGATGAGTCCCTGCGTCGTTGGGAACGCCTGAATGAGTGGGGCGATCTCCGATCCTGTGGCCCCAGACGTGATCTGGTGGAAAGTCAAGGAGGCGATAAAAGCGGTGGCGGCGATCATCACTCCCGCACCCGCCAGGACGCTCCAGCGGCGGAGCTTGAGCAACTCGCTCAGAAAAGCACGCACCATTAGTGTTCTCCTTTCAACAGAGCCAGGAAGCTCTCTTCGAGGCTAGCCTCCCGCGCTTGGGTGGTAATGCCAGTGGCACCAGCCTCCCTGGCTCGTCGGTTCAGTTCGGAGGCCCAGTCCAGGGGACAGGCAATCCGCAGGGAGCCGTTCTCCGGCGTGACCGTGTAGCCTGCCTCAGCCGCGATCCTGGCCACCAGATCGAGTTGCGTCGCTTCCTCGGCTTTGACCACCAGTTCACCACGACGATCAAGAAACTCGCGGGCAGGGCCGCTGAAGAGGGCCTTTCCTTGATTGAGCATCACCAACCAATCCGTGACCTGCTCCAATTCCCCCAGCAGGTGGCTACTGAGGAAGATCGTCTTGCCCTGCTCGCGCAGGCGCCGCAGCAGGTCGCGCATCTGGATGATCCCGAGTGGGTCGAGGCCATTGGCCGGTTCGTCGAGGATCAGCAGGTCGGGATCAGGGAGCAGCGCCATGGCCACGCCGAGCCGTTGCTTCATCCCTTGCGAATACTTCCTCACGGGGTCTTTTGCCCGGTCGGAGAGATCGACCACTTCGAGCAACTGGCCAACGCGAGAGCGGGGGTGACCGCCCAGGCGGGCGAGTACTTCCAGATTCGCCTGCCCGCTCAGGCTGGGATAGAAGGCAGGAGCTTCGACGAGCGCCCCAACGCGTGGAAGGTAGTTTCGGAGATCCGTCAGCGGTTGGCCAAGAATGGTGGCGCTCCCAGCACTTGGGCGCAGCAGTCCCAGCAGCAGGCGAATGGTGGTTGTCTTCCCGGCCCCATTGGGACCGACAAAGCCAGCGATAGTCCCGGCAGGGATGCTGATCGTGAGGTTATCGACGGCTTTGCGCTGCCTGAAGTGCTTGCTCAAGCTGTGGGTTTCGATGGCCAGGGCCCCGATTGGCGACACAGATGTTGCCTGCTCAGGCTGAGATATGTCAGAAGAGGGGGGCATGATCACCTCCATGAGTCTGCCTCTTGTGTGGGAGGAATGACAGATATTTTTTCATCGCGGGAAGTATGTCCTTTCTCACTCTTCGAGAGTGTATGTTCGCGTCTCCGCGCGCCTGGTACAACTGCTCACGAGACTGAGCTTGGTTCCAGTGTAAGGCATGTGTGGCTTGGCTGTCTTCGTCCGTTTGGGACGTCTTCCCTCGTCCGTTCGTACGCTGTCCGTTTGGACGCTTTCGCGCCACCACGCGCTCGTGCTATACTTTTTGGGCGGAATTGGCAGCGCACACTTTTTACCTCCACCGGGCAGGAGGATCACAAAGAAGAGAGTTGGAGACATCCCATGCAATCACTACAACACCTACAAGCACACGTGCGGAAGATCAGTCCTTTTCGGTGGATCTTGCTCCTGTGGATCGGCTTTATCTACCTGTGGGGAGTCCTGTGGGGAGGAGTGATGAGCGAACAAATCACCCCTCAGGTGTTCTTGCTATTCACGCTCCTCATGCTGCTGCACTTCAGCCTGTATGGGATCAGCAGCTTCCGGTCAACCGCATCTGCCTGGTTTCGCGTTGTGTACTTTGCCATCCAGGCACTCCTGATCGTGCTCATCAGTGTCGTCGCGCATCGTTTCACCGTGACGCTGGGCCTCTATCTCGCGTTGGTCGGAGAAATAGCCAGCCTGCTCCTTGAGCTCCGCATGGTGCTGCCGGTCGGGGCAGCCTGCCTGCTCCTCTTCAGCCTGAACCTCCACCTGCTCTATGGTGGGGAATCAGTCCCCATCCTTTCGCCACACCCCGTCCCGTTCTACATGGCCCTGGTCTATGTTCTCCCCGCTTTTGTCCTCGTGGTCGGCTATGCGCTGCAGCAGGCGCGTGCGCGCGCGCAGACGCAGAGACTACTGCAAGAACTGGAACAGGCGCATCGCCAACTGGCCGACGACGCCGTTCGTCTCGAAGACCTCACTAGGGCCGCAGAACGGCAGCGGATGGCCCGCGAATTACATGACACACTCGCCCAGGGATTAGCTGGCCTGACGCTCCAGTTAGAAGCCGTCAAAGCCCATCTCGTGGCAGGGCGAGAGGGGCGGGCGCTGGAGATCGTCATCCAGGCCATCGGACGGGCTCGGACTTCGCTGGCTACTGCGCGCTCGGCCATTGACGATCTGCGCATCTCGACCATGACCCCCACGGATCTGCAACACGCGCTCGAAGAGGAGACGTTTCGCTTCACCGCAGCGACCGGCATTCCCTGTACCACGCAATTCTCCTCCCTCTCGCCGGTTTCTGAGGCATGCAGCGCGTCGATCCTGCGCAGTGTCGCCGAGGGGTTGCTCAACATCGCCCGGCATGCCCAGGCGAGCCAGGTCTGGGTATGCGTTGATCAACACGATCAGGAACTGGCCATCGAGGTGCGGGATAATGGGAGAGGCTTTGATCCCAGCGCCGTGGCCCAACAGGGCCACTATGGCTTGCTTGGTCTGCGCGAACGCGCCCGTTTGCTCGATGGCCAGTTTGCTTTGCTCACTGCACCTGGGGAGGGCACAACCCTGCGTTTCCTGCTCCCAGTAACCTGGAGAGGAGACGCACGATGAACAAAGAAGACAAGGGAATCCGCGTGGTCATTGCCGACGATCACTTCATCGTGCGCGAAGGATTGCGGCTGATCTTAGAGACTGATCCAGAGATGGAACTGGTGGGAGATGCTCCCGATGGGGCCTCAGCCGTGCGTCTCGCGGGCGAAGCGCAACCAGACGTGGTGTTAATGGACCTGCGCATGCCGGGTCTGGATGGAATCCAGGCGATCGAACAGATCCATGCGAGGTGGCCACAGATCGCCCTGGTTATTCTGACGACCTACCATGAAGACGCGTTGATGCTGTGCGGCCTTCAGGCGGGTGCCTGCGGGTATTTACTGAAAGATACCAGTCGCGAAACCTTATTGGATGCGATCCGCACCGCCGCTCGTGGAGAGACGCTGCTCCAACCAGAGGTGTTGGCTCGCCTGCTCGCCCAGACGTCGAAGGGTCGACAGACTCCTGCTCCTCCTCCGGGAAATGTCGCAAGATCGGTCACGCTCACCGAACGAGAACAGGAAGTGCTGCGAGGCATCGCGCGGGGAGAACGGAGTAAAGAGATTGCCGCCCACCTCGGCATTACCGAGCGGACCGTGAAGACCTACCTGTCCAGCATCTACACCAAACTGGAGGTCGATTCACGTGCCGCTGCGGTGGCGAAAGCATTCGCGAGCGGTTTGTTGTCTCCTCCAGATGGAAAACGGTGAAGGGATCCGCACAAGCAACCGATTTTCATGCATCTCTGTGCCTGGCTCGCCCTTTCAGTCCCAATTACTTGACCTCATTTACCACATAGTAACGGGCCCTCCGAAAGGGAAGGGGTTGTCTTCACTTGTGAGCCATTCTCACGTTGAAATACGCCGCACCTCTGTGACAAGTTGAGGTAGTTGAAGCAGTCACTCTTCTATGCCTGGGTGGGGACCGTTATCCAACACGATCTGGCACACCGATATGAAGACATACCGCAGGAACTGACTCCTGCGCGACGCTGGACCAACAAATGGAAGGCACGGGCCGGGAGGCCAGAGGTTGAAATTTGAGCGATAATTTTCAGACATTGAGGAAAAGTGCAAAGTTAGAGCTACTATTTACCGTCATTTACAGTCACAGGCAAGGACAGAAACAGTGGCAAATCACAACGTGTTGCCTCATGACTTCTCAGTGTTCACGACATATTTATAGAACGTATTCCGACTTTTGAAGCCAGTCATGTGCATAATTTCGGCGATGGTGTTTTGCCTGGCGGCATAGAGCTCTTTGGCGCGGGCCAGGTTGCGTGGTTCTATGTGCTGGATGGCTTTCGGTCGTCCGCCGTGTCTACCGCGTGCGCGCGCTGCATCGAGCCCTGCCTGGGTCCGCTCGCGCATCACATCGCGCTCAAATTCAGCCATGGCGCCGATAATGTGAAACATGAGTTTGCCGGTGGAGGTCGTGGTATCAATGTTTTCCTTCAGGCTGCGCAACTCAATGCCCCGTTCTCCGAGCAGGGTCACCGTTTCGATGAGTTGCTTGAGGGAGCGGCCCAGGCGGTCGAGCCTCCACACAACGATCACGTCGCCTGACCGCGCCATCTCCAGCATGGTGAGGAACTCGGGCCGATCAAAGCGTTTGCCGCTCATTTTGTCGGTGAAGATCCGTTCACAGTGTTCCTTCTCCAGCGCGTCTTCCTGCAGGGCGGTGGTTTGCGTATCACGTGAGACTCTGCTGTAGCCAATTTTCATTGTCGTGGTTTCCCTCGCTCTCTCGCTCTCTATTTGATGAGTTTATTGTATCAGAACTCATCGGAGGAGGCAAGTTTACGGACGTTGATTTCCAGACGGCACTACGCACACGAATGTGGCTGTCCAGAGGGGGTTGGCGCGGTGTGAATGGATGAGTACAAAAAACGAAGGTATTACACACAGACACACACACCCAGCGAAATCAGGCCAGGACAATGTCGAGCATGTGAAGCCGGATTAAAAATCTTCTTTCCGCTGCTTTGCTTCTCCATCATGTTCCATTGCCTGGAGAAGGGAAGCATAATTCCTACGAACGGTTTGTGCGTTAGGATGGTTTTGGCCGAGAGAACCGGTCAAGAAATGAAGTGCCTGGGCTTTGAGCCTATTTTGAGCCTATAAAGAAGCAGTCATTGCTTCTCCTTGAGGAGAAAAGTGGTTCAAGCAAAAGGCTGCTCCGATTTTCTCTGCACCATCGAAGCAGCCGCACAACAGGCACAAGCAGGGACCTTCCTCCACTCACCTCACGTCGCCCAACGTCGCCCATCATCGGTCAGGTTTCTTCTCTTCGCCGAGGAAGCAGGCCGCGCTCAATCGCTACCGCGACTGCTGCGGCTCGCGAGTCTACATTCAATTTGGTGTAGATGCTGTTCAGATAGGACTCGACCGTGCGGCGGGTAATCCCCAGGCGCGCACCGATCTCCTTGCTCCGTTCTCCCGTTGCGATCCCGGCCAGCACCTCCTGCTCACGCTCGGTCAGTTGAACATTGCTGTTGCCGGGTGGGGGTGATGCTGGGGCTGCCCGACGCGCCGCGTAGTCCAGGACTCGTTGCATCAGCTCTGGCTGGAGCAGCATCTCGCCACGAGCGGCGCGCTCAATTGCTTGCAGGACCGTCTCAAGGCCGCTGTCTTTGAGCATGTAGCCACGCGCGCCTGCTTGCAGGCTGCGCAGCATCAGTTCGTCTTCATCATAGGTGGTCAGTACGATGATGGCGATGTGCGGGAATTCCGCCCGAATCTGCTCAATCGCCTCCAACCCATCCATTGCGGGCATACGCAGATCCATCAACACGGCATCGGGTACCAGCGAACTCACCAGGTGGATCGCGGCGACGCCGTCAGCGGCCTCCCCGACCAGCTCGATCCTTTCCCCATGTCGAGCATCAAGCGCAGGCCCGTGCGGACCACCGGGTGATCGTCGGCGATGACGACACGAATCTTCTCAGACATACGTGTGCCCCTCTCCCGTGTGCCCCTCTCCCGTGTGCCCCTCTCCGCTCAAAAAAGGTGAGACCTCCTGCTTGAGAGGATGGGCTGGACCATTAGCTATGGCGAGAGGGACACGGAACCGGAGGCCAGTTCCTGCTCCCTTCGCACTGCTGAGCAACAAGCTTCCCCCGACCAGCTGCGCGCGCTCTTGCAAGCCCAGTAAGCCATAATGCTCGGAGTGGAGCTCCGAGCTTTCAGGATCAAAGCCTTGACCATCGTCCTGCACCAAGACCTCCAGCCACTTTTCCACGACCCTCGCTTCGACGCTCACGTGCCGGGCCCTGGCATGACGTGCGACGTTGCTTAACGCTTCTCCAATGACGCGCAGGACATGCTCGCAGTGCTGAGGCGGAGTATGCGCCAGGTCATCCAGTTCGGTATGGCACTCGATCCCGGTCAGCTGGAAAAAATGCGCGATCTCTTCCTGAACGGACGCGACGAACTGCTCCATGCGAGGGGCCTTCGTGCGCAGATCACGAATGGCGTGACGAGCATCGACCAGGGCAGCGTGCGCGCTGGAGAGCGTCTGGCTGAGAACCTGTTGCGCCTGGAGGTAGTGCTGCCGATCCATCTGAGCAGAGGTGACTTCCAATTGCATGACCATCCCGGCCATGCCCTGCAGCAGCGTATCATGCAGTTCCCGCGCCATGCGCTGGCGTTCGGCGAGTCGGGTCAGCGTTTCAATTTGCCTGGCCGAGGCAGCAAGCTCGCGATGAGCCGCCTGTAACTCCTCATGAGCCCGTTCGATTTGCGCCTGCGCGTGAGCTTGCTGCCGATACACCATCAGGTAGCCGAGCACGAAAAAGACGAGCGTCGTCCCATCGGAGAGGCTCCAGATATTGAACCAGAGAGCAGCCACCAGATCTGTCCCGAAGAAAACGCCGAAAGGGATTTTCATGCCCAGCGGGGCCACAAAGAGCAGGAGGGCGCCAGCGGCAATCAGGAGCACCGGGCCAACACGTTTGAACATCGCCAGGGCACACAGCACCAGTGCCAGGTAGAAATTCAGCGTGAGATTAGGCTGCCCTGCCACCAGATCCATGGCGAACACCAGCAGAGCCTGCACCAGGAAATACAGCCAGAAGAACCGAGGCTGCACCTGGTCAGAAAGCCCTCCCCAGAGCAAGAAGCTATACAGCGCCACCAGCAGGAGAAAGAGCAGGGTGAGCGAAAGGGGCAGGGTGATGGGCTTCACGGCAACCTGCCCAGGCCCCAGTTGAAACAGGTTCACAGGAGCCACATGAATGAAAGCACGAGGGTCAGGAGAGGCCGCAATTTGGAGGCCGCCAAAATCAGTCTTCTGTGCATTGGTCCCGAGAAGCCATGCGGCAACCGCCATGCCGATCCAGAGCAGGAGAAACCAACGCAGCGGCGACCTGGTCAGATATCTCTTCTTCATAACAACGGAACCACCTTCCTTGATGAGCGACGATTTTCCGTTTCCACACCAGTTTCCACACCAGTATACCATTGCTTCTCTTCCTTGCCCACGCCGAAATTACTCCCGTAATATACTCCCGTAATTTGTCCCCTCCCGCGGACATTTCCCCAAGGGAAGTTCCACGATGACAAACGGCAGAACAGGCTGCTAGAGTAGTGAGTGAAATGATACTGCTCAGCCGCGGAAGAGCAAGTATTCGTCCCATGCGGTTGCTCGGTGTAAATAATCTCCTTTCTCCAGGAGAGGAACGCCAGGCGACAGAAGTGAAAGGAGAAAAAACGATGGCTGAGACACCTACGGCGAGTCAGGAGGCACCTGAGCTTCCGCCTAAGCTTCCGATAGCACGACAGGAACCACAGCGCTTTTCCGTGCTCTGGCAGCGACTCGCGCTCTGCGGCATTCTGCTGCTGTCGATCTGCATGGACTTCTATCGATTGGGGCAAAACGGCTTCTTTTCGTATTATCCGCCTGCCGTCAGAAGCATGATGGACAACTGGCATAATTTCTTCTTCGCTGCTTACGATCCCGGCGGCTATACCTCGCTAGACAAGCCCCCGGTGGGCTTCTGGTTCGAGGTCATCAGCGCCAAAATCTTCGGCTTTAGTCCGGTCAGCATCCTGCTACCGCAGGCGACTTTTGGGGTGTTGTCGGTGCTCCTGCTGTACTTCCTGGTGCGGCGTCACTTCGGCGTGGTAGCCGGCCTGCTGGCTGCTCTTGCCCTGGCCATCAGCCCGATCAGCGTGGTGACGAATCGCAATGCGACCATCGATAGCACCCTGGCCTTCTTCCTGCTTCTCGGAGCCTGGGCCATCATGCACGCTGCTGAGAGCGGGCGGCTGCGCTGGCTGCTCCTCTCGGCTTTCATTATCGGCATTGGTTTCAATAGTAAGATGCTGGAGGCCTACCTGGTGGTGCCGGCCTTCGGCCTGCTCTACCTGCTGGCCGCACCCACCAGCATCAGGAAGCGCGTGCTCCACCTGGCCCTGGCCCTGCTCGTGCTGCTGGCCGTCTCATTCTCCTGGGCAGAGGCGGTGGACCTCACCCCGGCATCGCAGCGGCCCTTTGTTGGTTCGACGGCGGATGACTCAGAGGTCAACCTGGCGCTGGGCTACAATGGCATCCAGCGCCTGACGCAGGGGAAACCGTGTCTCCAGGCATGCAACTCATCTGCGACGAGGGGGAACCCTGGCGGAGGGAAGGTGCCAGCATCAGTGTCGGCTAACGCTCAAACAACAAATAGTACCTCAGGAAGAAGCTCCAGCGGATCACTAAGGTCAAACGCCGCAACTGGCGGAAATAGTTTTACCGGGGGGACTCCGGGTCCCTTGCGCCTCTTCATAGAACCGTTGGGAGAACAGATCGGTTGGCTGTTGCCGCTGGCCATTCTGGGCATGGTCGCGCTGGCCTGGCAGGGGCGTCCTCGCCCACGCAGCGATCGCAAAGTGCAGTCGCTGCTCTTGTGGGGGATGTGGTTGCTCACCATGGGCATCTTCTTCACCATCGCAGGTTTCTTCCATGAGTATTACCTGACCGTGATGGCCCCGGCCATCGCCGCCCTCTGCGGCATCGGCTTGGTCGTGATGTGGCGGGACTATCGCGCCGGAGGCTGGCGTGGCTGGCTGTTGCCGATTGCCCTGCTGCTCACGGCGGCGGAGCAGATCGTGATTCTCGTCAATTACCCCACCTGGGGCCAGTGGATGATTCCCTTGCTCATCATTCCCTGCCTGCTGGCCGCTGGCGTACTCATCAGCTTCCGCCTCGCTTCACGCTGGGCAGGCAAAGAGAGAATCGCTAGCTCGCTCATGTCCGCTCTGGCTGTTGGGCTGGTGGCTCTGGCGCTTGCTCCGACGGTGTGGGCGGCCATCCCTATTCTCCAGGGGACGGAATCGGATCTTCCCCAGGCTGGTCCGGCACAGCAGGATGGTGGCCTCGCCGTCAATGGCCCTGGGACCACTGTCGATCCGGCGCTGGTTCGCTACCTGGAGGAGCATCAGGGCCATGCGAGCGTGCTGCTCGTCACCGATGCCGGTACGGATGGACTCATTCTCGCGACGAACAAACCAATCATTCCGCTGTCCGGATTTTCCACCTATCCGCTGACGACCAGCGAAGCTGCGTCCATGGTCGCCAGCGGGACGGTGCGCTTCTTCCTGCTGGGGGGCTCCGTACCGTCCTGGGTGGCGCAGCACTGCACGACGGTACCGCCGAACCTGTGGCAATCGTCCTCGTCCAGTTCTCAGGCTATCGATGGGGTTCCCCCAGGTGCCAGCCTCCAGTTGTACGATTGCGCCTCGCCGCATTGATGATCCATGAGTGGAGCGCCTGGGCCCGGTGTGCCACAAGACACACCAGGCCCGGCTCCCAACCTTTTTGCTGAACGGAGTCGCACGTATGATGAACAGATATCCACCGAGCGCAGACGACGACCCCGCGGATCAACGCGCCCAGGTTCGTCAGCCGGATGCGGAACTCTTCCGTCGCTATGGGAGCCACTCGCTGGCCTTCTTTGGTCTGGCTGAAGAGTCCGAGTATTTCCTGGCCCCAGGGGATCAGGGCTTGATCCCCTATCGCGTGGTCAATCGCGTCGCGGTGGCCCTCGGAGATCCCCTGTGCGCGCCGGAGGCAGTTGAAGAAGTCACGCGCAACTTTCTCGCCTTTTGCCGCGCGCATCGCTGGAACGTCGCGTTCTATCAGACAGGTCCCGACTTTCTGGCGATCTATCGGGCCCTCGATCTGCATGCGTTCAAGATAGGGGAAGAAGCGATGCTCTTTCCCCAGACCTTCACCTTGAAAGGCCCGGCGCTCGCCAAAGTCCGCACCAGGTGCCGGCACGCAGAGCGGGAGGGGGTGCAGATCCAGTGGTATGAGGGCATCCTGCCAACTCCCGTGATGCAGCAGCTCGCAGACGTTTCCAACGCCTGGTTGGAGCGCAAAGGAGGCCAGCAAACGGAGGAGACGGGCTTCAGCACGGGAAAGTTTCATGAGCTCCTGACAAACGCACAACGAGCTGACCAGATAGCCGAGCTGACCCAACCATTCCCCGCATTGCCACTGGTGACGGGCGTCGCACTGACCCGCTCTGGTCAGGCCTGCGCGTTTGTCACCTTTACTCCCATGTATGGAGGAGCGACCGGCGAGGAAGGCACCGGTCAACGCTGGGGCTGGGCCCTCGATCTGATGCGCCGCACGGCGGATGCCCCTTCCGGCGCGATGGATCTGTTACTGGTCCAGGCGATGGAGCGCTTCCAGGTGCGAGGAGCACACCAAGTCAGCCTAGCCCTGGTTGCCCTGGCTGACACCAGGCAAGAAATGGCTCCGATCTGGCGGCGCCTGGTCGACGTTGCCACCCGACGGATGGCGCTATTCGAGACCCGCCAGACACTCTTCCGCTTCAAACAGAAATTTGCTCCCTGCTGGGAGAGCCGCTATTTGATTGCCAGTTCCAGGCTTGCCTTCCCGAGCATTGCTCTGGCGGTGCTGCGCCTGCGCCATTACTCGGGGAAAGGATTCGTGAGACTGCTTGAGACTGCTGACGAGATGGTTCACCCGGCTCACCGACGGCTCCCTGTCGAGCAGCAAAGAGAGAGGGTGAACGAAGAGAGTGAACGAAGAGAGTAAGTGAGATGAAATGCGTGAAAGTACCGCACATTTCTGGAATGAGCCCATGCTGGCAGTTTGTTCGCTACTGTCTGGTGGGTGGGGTCAACACGATCATCGATGTGTCGATCCTCAATGCCCTGCTCTGGCGCTTTCCCACACACAACGTCCAACTTCTGGTGGTCGAGAACTCCGTAGCGTATGCCAGCGGCGCGGTAAGTAGTTTTTTCTTGAACAAGTACTGGACGTTTCAGCGCAAGCAGCGACCAACACGCCGGGAAGTGGGACGCTTTCTCCTCAGCGTGGCGCTCGAAATTGTTTCGAGCAATGGTCTCCTGTGGTGCGCCGCGATGGCTTTATCTCCATTTCTGGCCAATGTGACCGTGTGGGGCAATGCTTCAAAACTGCTGGCAGTGGCCGCCAACGCGGTGCTCTCGTACCTCATCATGCGCTTCTGGATCTTTGCCAGTGGAACGCAGGACCGCGCGATCCCGCCAGGAACTTCTCCCCCGACAGCCGAAGTGTAAATGTTGGAATTCTGTGGGTCTGGCACGCTTTTGGTGATGAGGGAAAGGTGTGATAGAATAGAGAACAATCGTTCTTTTACCTTTTCTTCTCATGGAGTGTTTTCCTACCCAGATGTCCATCATTCCCTTGCTTGCCTTACCTTCTGGCCTTGAGATTACCGCATTCTCTTACCAGGAAGAAACGCTGTGCGTGTTGATTGACAAATAAAATTGGCTCATGTCCACTTTTGGGGATAGATGAGCTTATTGGTTTGATCTACTTCAAACTTCGTGCATGTTAACCAGATCGAAATAACTCATCAATTTACCTTTTCACCAAAAGTGGACATGAGGCATATCTTTTCGTGCCTGACTGAGCGGAAGAGGGCAGGTGCAGCTCGTTGCGCAACCCGTAGGTGTGCCCACCATTTGCTCTTGCCTGAGTGAGGATGGTATCATATAAATAGCGTCGCGTGTCGGTGGCGGACAGCGTCAGACATGGAGGCGCCATAATGTGAGAGGATAGACATGTCTATCAGATTCAACCACACGATCGTTACCGCCCGAGATCGGCACGTCTCGGCAGCCTTCTTCACGCACCTCTTTGGCCTTCCCGAACCAACCGCCTGGGGACCATTCGTCTCTGTCAGGCTGGACGAGGGCGTCTTCCTCCAGTTCGCTGAACCAGACATCAACGACATCCAGATGCAGCATTACGCCTTCCTCGTCGATGACCGGAGTTTCGACGAGATCTATGCGCGTATCCTCCAAGGTGGGATCGAACACTGGGCCGATCCCCAGACGACCCTGCCCGGTCGCATCAATACCAATCATGGTGGACGGGGCGTCTACTTCCGCGACCCAACTGGGCACGGCTTAGAAATCCTCACCCGCCCCTATGGTTCGGCCACCTAACGGGCAGGGAACACAGCGATTCATGTCCTGTGTCCGCTGGTTGACAGCACCTCAAGCTTTTTCTGTATCCAGCTTTCTCTGCATGCAGAGAAAGCTGGGCATATGGAGTAGCGTCCGCTCACATTGGAGGCTCTGCCGCGAACCTTGCGTTCGGGGGAGGCGGTACGCAGGCGTTGAATATAGGTTGCGGTTTCTGGCTCGATCTGGTTGCGGTGACACCAGGCATGAAACTCCTCATCGGTTAACCGTGTCATTCGTCTTTTCCCCTCTCTTTGCTCTTCAGTAGCTTCATCGCGTGAGATACCCACGCAAGTCCACTGGAGGCTCGAACCCGCGGCAAGTATAGCAGAGATACTGAGAAGAGACAAGTTTCCACCCCATATCTGCCTCATGTCCACTTTTGGTGAAAAGGTAAATTGATGAGTTATTTCGATCTGGTTAACACGCACGAAGTTTGAGGTAGATCAAACCAATAAGCTCATCTATCCCCAAAAGTGGACATGCAGATTCAACATGAGTGTGGCCGTTTGACCAACATGAGTGTGGCCGCACATCTCAAGGTTCAAAGCCAATATCCCGGAGAGCAGCATGCCAAGCCTCACGAGCTTCTGGAGACTTCATCAATCCACGAGGCAGAAAAGATTGCACTTTGTGCAAAGATGGATAAATGCCCTGAGTGTGAAGAGAAAGTACCACTTGTTGTATGTTTTCGCGTACCTGAGCAAGACGTTGGACCTTACGTTGTTGTCGATATTCTCGCGCCCGCTGCACTACCAATTTGCACTCTTCTGGAAAATGATACATGAGTTGACGAGCGTCCTCATAACCCAATTGCTGTGCTACGTGAGAGAGGGCCAGCGGCTCATTTTTGTCGTCTAAAGCGGCATGAAGAGCCTCCAGGCAACGTTCGCGATCTAATCGCCGATTCTGACGATGAGGCAAAGGTGGGCAAAGCTCTGTCCCCTTCTGAACGATGAGTTGACGTGGATCGAGCTGACCATTCATCACCTGGAAGGGGGTAACTTGACACACATAACACAACTTGAGAATCGCTTCGAGCGTTGGGCTGTAGGTATCAGCAGGATCTATCCACCGATAGAGCACCGTCCTGTCAATACCTGCCGCCCGGGCCAGCCGTGAATGGCCTTTTTGCTCTCGAAGATACGCCGCAAGATGCCTGAAGAACGCTTCCCACGGGATCATGCCAGTACGAGAACAGGTGGCCTGTAATTCCTGGAGTATTCTCCAAACCCATTCTTGCCAGGTATGGTGTTCGTCGCTGACCTGCTGGGGAGAGTGCATATTCATATCGTTCCCAAGTCCATGTCCACAAGAAGTGCATTCCCCAGGTTGTGTTTTCCTCGAAGCGAAAACGAGTTGACATTTTTGGCAGTGGGGGCAGTGATCGATGAGCGGAGTCTGGTGCTGAGGACAGAGCGTCACCACCCGCATCATCCAATGAAGAGGCTGGTAGAGTGGTTGTCCATTTGCTCGCCAGTCAGAGATGCAGCAAGGGCACCAGGCTGGGGTCTCCCGCAATTGCCAGCGAGGAGAAAGATCCCCAACCCAGAACGGCAGTGTCAATAGCGGTAAATCTTCGCGGCTGGTCAGATGGCTTAACACCCCAATCCAGGGTTTCGTTGCGACTCCAGCGCCATTGAGACTCATCGCCCATTTGGTCCCGAAGACTCCTACTGGAACTGCGAGGCGCTGGCGTTCGTCGAGTCGAGGAACAATTTCCTGAGCCACAAGCGCGCGCGGTGGGATATGATGCGTCCACCCCAGGCGATTGATATATCCTGTCAAGCTTTCACACCAGGGAGTCTCAATTTCGTAAGGAGCCAGATCATAGAGCCGACTACGAGGCAGAGCACGCTCCTGTGGGAGTAGAGCGTGCCAGGTATTTCTGATCTGCACTATCATCTGGGCGGGCTCGCTCATCCGGCCCGATCCTGCTCATCAGAACTGACTCCCCCTCCAATCTCATCACGACCTGGCCCGCGTTTTCCTGGTCGGAGGGCAGAGCTTGGGGATGAGGACTGGTCCTTTTCCTGCATCTGTTGAGAAGAAGCAGGTCGCGAGCCCCTCAACCCGAGAAGAGTGAGAAGCCGTTCGTCCGCACCAGCAGTTTCGGCAAGCTCCGTTTCGCTTTCCAGGGCATCCCTGAGCGCTAGTTCAACTCGTGCTTCTGGCAGAGCCGTTTTCCGTAAATGCGAAAGGGTCACAGTCTTCTTCTTTTCCGTGAGAGCAAGGGCGAGTGCTCGATTCAGATGCATTTTGACCAGGCCAACGCATCCAATGCTGCGAGCATACAAAAATTCCCATTGGTCAACTAATTGAGGCTCTTGTTCCACCGGAAGTTGGCGCTGGAGTGCCCACAACACGCTCCGAAATGCCTGTGCTTCCTCTTCATGGGCGGCATCATAGCGAGGAAAGTGAATATCGACGCTCCGACAGGCTAATTGTGCATTGATTTTCCGAAAGGGACGGAGTTCGTAGGTGCCTACCAGAAGATGGCTGACCCCAGTAAGATTCTCAAAATATTTGAGGTGATCAAGCTGATCCTGGAGATATCGCCCGCTGGACGTTTTTGCGAGATGATGGGCTTCATCCACAATGAGGGCGATGGGCCTGCGCTGGAGTAATGCCGTTTCCATCGCTTCTCGCAACTCGCGTTCTCGGATTCTGGCAATTTTGCCATCCACGAAAGGGTCCTGGAGTCCTCGTAAGATCGCCCGGTAGTAGGTGCGCCAGTCAAAACGGCTGGCATTGGGTCCTGCTGCGGTAATGCTAGCAAAGGGAATGAAGCTCGCATCGCGTTCCATCTGACTTTTTGCCTGCGCAAGAAGCCGTTCTTCCAGTAAACGGATGAGAGTCGTCTTCCCAACACGGCTCGGACCAATCACCAGAGCCATCGTTCCTGGCCTTCTTCTGCTTGCTCCTTCACCTGGAGGACAAATGGTTTGGACAATGTGATCTAAGACCTGCTGTAAATGAGGATGTTCAATGAGGCATTGCTGCTCAAAGTACTCCTGGCGCGTCCCTGCTGGCTGGGCCAGCAAGTCGGATGGGAAACGATCTGGCTCCCCTGACACTCCCACTTGGCTTCCTCCATTCTGGTTTTAGAGCTCGATCCGCTTGAGCACAAGCAGATTTTCATAGGGGTTGTTCTTTTTCGGGAGAGCGAGGGCAGCAGGTTCGCTCTCGTCGCCTCTCTCTTCAGCGAGGTGAGGCTCAATTGGTGCCGTCTTCCCTCCCTCTAACACGGTCAGCGCAGCTCTGGTCTCTCGATCATGGCGTTGCTGGCGTAACAACGTTTCGATTTCCACGTTCTCTCGCCGGAAAGCAGCTAATTGCTTCTGGGTTAGCTCCGTTTGTTCGCGCCCAGATGTGATGCGGTTACGCTTACGTAATTCTTCCGCAAGCAGTTGCAATTCGCGTTCCGAACATCCCGTAAACTCTGTGTAGGGGCAGTCACACTTCCTCCACTTGTGATCAATGTAAGCAAATCCCACACTCACATTAAAGGGATCGTAGCGCACCTTGACCTGCCGGTTCTCGACCGTTGGGTCACGCATGGCCTCACACCAGTAATCCAGGTGATTGATTCTGACGCCGACCCCCGGAACGACTTTAGCGGTTCCTTTCCGGGTGGTCGGAAAGGTTGCCATCCGAAAGGTCTCATCGTAGAGGATTTCCTTGTGAGCGCGCAGCCCATCGCGCTCGATTGATCGTTCATATGCTTGGCGCGGTGTCATGCCCAGCGCTGGATGCCGGATGGTTTCATACTCTTCATCAGCCCATTGTTGCACTCGTTCAGCGAGTCGTGGGAGCGTCCACACGGCAAGGCGACGGGGATCAGTCGTTCTGGTCATCTGTCGGGGTTCGCGTGTTGCCTGCGTATTCCCAAGTAAATGATAGAGGACGGTGGTATCCAGGGAGCCGAAGAGCCTTTCTTGTGGCGAACCGAACCGTGGTTCCGACGCCGGGCGTTGCTGTTTTCGCACTTGATAAAGCGCGAGTAATTGCTCCAGGTAGACGCTCTGAAATTCGGGACCCCCATCGACCACCAGAGCAGTTGGCAAGCGCCCATACCGTTTCACGCACAAGCGCAAGGTCATCATACATGAGCGGTAGGAAGGAGGATCAAAAGTCAAGTAGAATGCCGCAATCCTGCGAGGAAAGGCGAGAATGAGCAGGGTTAACCAGCATTTCCCAAGAACCTGGCCTGTCCTGGAGTCACACAGAGCCAGGTCGAGTTCCGTATGATCAATATGTGCCAGTCCCCATGCATAGGTTCCATGGCGGCTGATCGTCTGCTCCTGGTCGTGGACGTAATCCTTCAAGGGGTAGGCTGCGCGCGTTCCCTCCCGCGCTAGCGTTTGTTCATACGCGGCTTTGTGACGCTGGGCTTCCAAGTAAAAGGTCTGCTGGCTGACTGGCTTGAGAGCGCTTTCCTCTGAACATTTGAGATATTCTCCGTAGGCTCCACGTTTAGGCGCACGCCGGACCGTATCGTAGTGCGTTTCCAGCACCTGATGAATGAGGTCGATCACTTCGGTAGAGATTTTTCGGTTTCCTCCGCAGTTGTGATAGTGGGGCAACAGGCCAAGAAAGCCGTTTCCATAGGTCACTTTAGCCTCACGGTACCACTGCTGCCAGCGGCGTCGGGTCCGCGCCGGAACGGCCGCTCGTGCTTCTGCGGTTCGCGCCTGTTCCTCGTCGTCATACTGTTCAGGATGGATGACCCGATTGCGGAACACCGCTGTCGCAGAATCAGCATCGTTAGCTTGTTCAAACAACGCTTGGCCTTCGCGTGTGAAGCGCGAGGAGGTTTCTGTGGCAAGGGAAAGCAGCCCATGGTCGTGGGAAACGGGAGGAACAGGGTCTGGCGTTGAGTTTTCTTGGCGAAAAACAGGCGCATGTGCTGGTTCCGAGAGCCGATAGCGCCCCAGATCGACAAACAAATCATGTCGGGCAATCGCAATATTGATGAGATCAGTAGGGATATCCCCCGCTACCTCCCGGAGATTTGCAAGAGTGATGCCTGGCTGTTCATCAACCAGTTGGAAAAGAACGGCTAAAGTCTGTTCAGGGACATGGAGTTGCTCGACATGCTGGTAGTAATCCTCCAGATAGAGGGCGTTGTCTTGCGCAACCCAGTTAATCTGATCGGAGGACCAGACGCGGTATGTCAGGCCATACGTCGCAGCAAATATTTCACCTGGTGGACAGTGCCAGACCCCCTGCTCATCCCTGGCGAAGCGGTTGGGGCGCGCCTTTGCCTGCTTGAGTAACTCTTCAAGGGGCTTACACTCAATCCAGCCGCATTCCTCTCGGCCAAAGATAAAGTAATCGGCAGTATGCATTGGTCGTTGGAGGCGGCCACGTTTGTCCAGGTACTCCAAGGGAATGGAAGGCGGCTGGTCCCATATTTCTAAAATAGCGTCATCGTGCTCGGCAGCCAGTAAGAAAGCAAACTCGACTTTGGCACTCTCTGCTTTGATGATGCATTGCATCTTCTTCGATGGATACCAGACTGGCATATTGCCGTGATGTGCTCCAGGAGTACGACTTGGGGGCGATGAGCGAATGGTGTCGAGGAGTTCTTGTGTTTTTTGAGGAAAACCAAATTGACGGCAGTATGCCAAAAAAGCCGTGCCGTCGAGAGGTCGAGGCATGATACCCTCCTATCACCCAAAGTCATCACGTGACCTAATTATCTATCCCTACCTACGATACAAAAAGCGTACCATATTTCGATGTGCTTGTCGAGATCTGATCCAAGTTCTTTTCTCGTTGAAATGCGGCCACACTCATGTTGGTCAAACGGCCACACTCAGGCTCTCCGTCACATTTGGTGAAGGATGAGCTTACCACGGGCATTCCCTTTTTTGCAATTCGCTCCTGAAGCCATATAAGGTTTTCCCGATTTTGTTATTGCAGAACTTATCACCAAACCTGACGGAGAGCCACACTCATGTTGAATCTGCATTTCGCCAGTGGTATCACTTTTGAGCCAGATCCAAGTATTTCGACAAACCACACCTGGTCCATCCTTGATTGGAAGACCATCTATCTTGTTCCGATACTTAATTGACGTTAAGTTCTCCTGATGTCATTATTGGCCTAGAAATTATTGAAGCTTGATAAATTATCTGTTTAATCATACTGCTTTATATGTATGTTTTACCGCTATCCCTTAAACCACTTTTCCGTATGGTCGGCGACGAGGTCGCCCTCGCCACCGCCAATCCCAAACCGTGCATAATACTTTCGCATTACACGGCTTTTCAGTGTATGGTCATTTGATATTGATACCTGCGCTGGCGAGTTTGTCGAGCTTTTCGGCATCTACAAACTTGGCATGGCGCTCATCGTGGCAATGGCGATGAAGGAGCATCTTGTTACTCAGGTCGTTGTTGTTTCGGTTCCGATCAATATGATCGACTTCCAAGATATCCTCATCTTTGAAGTGCAGTTCACACCAGCGACATTTTCCCTGTTGCTTTTGTAGAAGTTGTGCCTTTGTCTCATGCATCATTGGATGTTTCTTCAGACGTTGACTCCAGTACAGCAGCTTACCATCGTATGGACTCGCCGTTCCCTTTACCTTGCTATACCTCTGAATAGATGTTTTACTGTGCATTCTCATTTCTACACCTTTAGGTGTCACAAACACCCACTTTCGTTTTTCCACTTGATGCCAGTATTTCTTCACCACCCATTGGCTTCCTTTGTTGGGGTGTCTGGCCTTTGCCCAACTCATGAGTTGTTCCCACAGGATCGTGTCACATCGTTTGAAGACCGCTGATGCAATCGATGTCTTGTAGTAGGCTGCCCATCCCCAGATGACAGGGTTCAATTCTTTGATCAGTTGTTCTTGCGAAGCTGACCGAAGTGTGCGTAGGTGTTCTTTGATGACAAGGGTATGTCGCTTTATCGCTTCTTGGCTAGGTCTGATGATGGTTTTGAAGCCTAAGGCATCTCTATTCACCTTTCTTCCTGTATGTGTTTTCCCTACAGGAAACTGACGAATGGTGAATCCTAAGAAATCAAACCCGACCTGTCCTTGATAGGGGGTGAGGGTATGCGTTATCCGCGTTTTCTTAGCATTGAGAGAGAGCCCCACGTCCTGTAACCATTGTGTGACTCTGTCCGCTGTTTTCTGTAGCTCTTCTCTATTGGAGTGGAAAATCACGAAGTCGGGTAGGCCGCAGGCGAGGTACTGTGTGCGCAGCCCTTTTCCCCCGGCCCCCCGCCGAACCACGCATGCCCGTTTCCGTAGCACGTGGCTCTCCAGTGTTTTCATGTCCCTGTCCGGTATCCGCTAAAGCTCCCAGCATGAATGTCATCATGGCAGGAACGACAAACGATTAACGTTTTGCGTCGTCGTGCCGCCATAATATACATCCATCGTGGACGCTCCCTCTGTCCTTTCTGTTGGAGATCCTTCAAAGCTCGAATATGGTGGACTTCCACCTGTTCGTGCGATCCGCAGAGTTCGCAGGTGTCTGCGAGTAGCCGTTTTTCTAGCTCTGATCGATCTCCCCAGATCGGGGCGATGGTGTCGGCGAGAATTGCTTTCGTGTTTCGGGCAAGCGAAATGCCCCCCCAATGGGCTGTCAGTGGCCGTTTCCCTTCCCGTTCTACTGTCACCTGAAGGACCTTTCGTGGTCCATCAACTGTTTCCATCATGGTTTCGTAGCGGTCATAGATCTGAGAAACCGTGATGCGAAGTTTCTCAGCGAGCGTGGCCACTAATGAGCGCTCCATCACCCATTTGAGCCGATTGAGTTGGTAACGGTTGACTGCCAGTTGGTAATATTGCGCCAGTCCCCGGTATTCCTGTTGATATTGAGCGATGATACTGTAGCAAGTATCTTCGCTCCGTTCCTTTCGGGCCACAGGTTTGCCGTGGCGACGAAACTGCTGGCTTTTCGCTTGTATGACCTGCGCAGGCACTTTCAGTCCAATTTGTCCATTGATACTACGATGCCTATGCCGGTCATGCTTGCGATTGTTGTTGAGAACAACGATGTCGTAACCGAGAAATTTTGCCGGATTGCTCCGTGCATGAGTAATGAGCGTCTTTTCCTCGGAAAGCGTCAGATGAAGTCTTTCCTTGAGGAATACTCCTACTTGGTGTTTGATTTCTTCGGCTTCTTTACGTGGTCCACTAAAACCAAGTCGGGTAGCCAGAGGACATTGCTGTCCCCCGGCCCCCTGAGAACCGTGCGTGCGCCTCTCAACGCACACGGCTCAAGCACATCACGTACAGCACTGCTTCTCTTCCTCTCTGCGCTTTGTGTATCGAGCGGCTTTGCGTTTTGTCGCCAGCGGGTCACGGTTGTTGAACTCCTGGCAATCGCTCAGTGCTCGTTTCGACGCGGCGTGAATATGCTGATGGCAGAGCAAATGAACCAGAACAAGATTACTGTAGACATTCTTTCCCCCATCGGCGCGGGCATGGAGGTGATGGATCTGGAGTTCTTCATCCTTGAAGAGGGACTCTCCGCATTGTGGACATCGACCATGTTGCCTTTTGACGAGCTTTTGTTTGGAGAAGGTCAGGTCCTTGGCTTTCGCCGCCTGCCGTTCCATCCAGTAACTCCTCAGGCGGGGATCATCGGGTGAGGATGTCCCTTTGACCAGCGTATGTCGTTCAATGGGGAACCAACTGAATTTGAGCAGATACGCCCCGGTTTGTTTGTCACCAAACACCCAGGGATCGTTCCGTTCGAGATGCAATCGGCCCCAATAGTGTTGATGCCGCCAGTCTTTGGCCTTTTTGGGGTGTGCGCGCCTGGTGTACCGATCTTCTTTGTAGAACATCCAGCAGTCCAAGCCGCTAAAGATTTCTTTGGCTACCGCCGTGCGAAAGTAGTTCGCCCATCCCCGAATAACCGGGTTGAATTGCCCCAGGACGGTTTGGACGTTTGTTCCGTGGGCTTTTTTCCACAAAACTTTGAGCTTCGTTCGCACTTCCTGTACTGACTCTTTGCTGGGTTTAATGAGGAGTTTCCATCCTGTGCGTGAGGTTTTCGGCGCGGGGTAATGCCGAATATTGAAACCAAGAAAGTCAAACCCTTCAGTCAGGTGGACAATCCGCGTCTTTTCCTCCGAGAGGGTCAGACCGCGCTCTCTCAACCATTCCGTCAGGATGCCTTGCACTCGCTCGGCATCTTCCCTGGTTTCACAAAAGCATACGAAGTCGTCTGCATACCTCACGACTGCCCGTTTGCCAGTAAGTTGGCCTCGGGAGTCATATTTGACCCCAATGGCCTCTTCCATGCCGTGTAGGGCAATATTGGCCAATAAGGGCGACACGACGCCGCCCTGGGGCGTTCCTTGCTCTGTTGCGTAGAAGACCTCTTTTTCGACATAACCTGCTTTGAGCCATTGCTTGATGAGTTCCATCCCTGGAACCGGACCAATGGCCCGGAGCAAGTGTTCATGTGAGATGTGGTCGAAGGCGCCGCGTATATCTGCGTCCAAGACCCATTTCTTGGTCTTGTTTGGTCGAGCCAATCCGAAGATTTTCTCGATCGCATCATGTCCACTGCGCCCTGGTCGAAATCCGTAGCTTGTGCCCTCGAACTTGGCTTCCCAGAAAGGTTCCAGGGCGTTCTTGACCATTGCCTGAAGGCAGCGATCCTGAATGACGGGGATTCCGAGCGGCCTTAACTTGTTGTTGGCTTTGGGGATGTAAACCCTTTTTGCTGGTTTGGCTTTCCAGAGGGTGTAGTGGGCGAGGGTATCGACCATTCTTCCTCTGGCGGCTGGTGTTTTGATAACCAGTTTATCCACCCCGGGCGTGTTTTTCCCAGCGTTGATCTGTGCTACTCGCCGGACACTCACCAGCCGGTTGGAGTAGCTTTTCAGCATGAGTTTTTGAAGCGAGCGCACCCGTTTCCGGTTGCCCTCTTGTGCTGCCCGAAAGATGCGGTGTCTCAGGTTACGAACAGTCCGATTGGCTTTACGCCAGTTGATCGCGTTCCAGTCGGTCTGCTTCTCGGTTCCGTTTGCAAAGCGTGTGGCTTGCATCGAACTTTTCCCTTGATAAATAGCCTTTACATCGTTCTTTGGGTAATGCACCAGGATCACGTCAGCCGCCTTTCGGCGTGGGTATCTCCGTTTCCGGCCCTATCTGCCCAGTTATGAATTCCTGTTGCCTTTCGGCTGGCAGCATTCGCTTTTTGATCCCTCCCTTTCCCACTGAAGAGTTCGGCTTTCCTTGCGGTTGGCTTACTCAGAGCATCGACCATCTCTGAGACTTCATTGGGGTTATCCTGTTTCGCATGTGTGAGATACAACTGGTGAGGAGTGCCTTCTTTACTGCGGGGACTGGGTATCCATTCCTGGGATGGCTTAGCCCACAGGGACCGTTGTCCCATTCATCATCGTTTTAGCCGTTTCGATGACCGCGACGTCACGCAGCCTCATCGAAGGTTCATTTGCATTCATCCTTCCAGTTTTCCCCTTGCCCGGTTGCCTCATTCGGCTCGAAGCTTCCTTGGACGTTACCCCTCGCTTTCCACCTCACCGTTGCCAGTGACGCAGAGAGGGATTGGAGACAGCCTTGGATACTAGGCTGGGAGCGCCTTTGCTCCACTCAACACAAGCGACTTCAGGTCGCACTCAGCCAGTCATCGGCATAGCGGAGGTACCGCATCCGTCTGTATCCTGGGTCAGTTGGATCGAGGGAGGGCAGACACTGCATCTGATGACGCAGTGTTTCCGCTTCTTCTCGTTTTCCTGTCTTTCGCAGATCCAACGCGCGTCTTTGGAGTGCTCCGTATGGGGGATTGACCCGTCTTCGCTCTCCGCGCGTGTAGGCTGGAGCAAGAGTCGTTTCAACAAATTTGTCCAATTTATCCAGATAGATATTGGCGAGCAGCGGGCTCAAAATGCCCCCTTGGGGGCTGCCACTGTACGTGGCATGATAGCGCCACTCTTCCAGATATCCAGCTTTGAGGAGTCCTTCGATGAGTCGAAGAAATCGACCATCGTGGATGTTCTCGCTCAAGATTGACAGCAAGACCGAATGGTCGAGCGCGTCGAAGCATTGGGCGATATCTCCCTCCACCATCCACTTTGTGCCTATCCACGTGTGGTAGATCTCCGAGAGCGCGGTGTGGCATCCTCGGCCTGGTCGAAACCCATGTGAACTGGGACTGAATTGCGGCTCGTAGTATGCAGACAAGATGAGTCGCATGACTTCTTGCAGCAATTTATTCGACCAAGAAGGCAGTCCGAGCGGGCGTTTCTTCTTCGAGTGACGTTTCTCGATGTAGATGCGTCGCACTGGTGTCCAGTGATAGCGCTCATATCGCAGTGCTTCAATGATCGCTGCGATTTTGGACATGGACATACCATCCACCGTTTCTTCCGTTGAGCCTGGTGTTAATGCACCGTTGTTTCGATAGATTTTCCCATACGCTTTGAGGTACAAAGCCGGATTGAACAGTAATCGATAGACTCGTTCCAGTGGCAATCCTCGTTTGCCGCGTTCATGGATGATACTTAACACCTGATCGGCTGTTCGCATCTCGCGTACCTTTCTTTCTGTAAGTATCGAAAACACCTACCATCCTTCGCCATGTACAAGGTTACTTGTTCCCTTGCGCGGACTACTACGATGGTTCCGTGACCTTACCGCTCGCGCGGTTTAGGCCATCCCAAGTTCCCGTGTGGCTAGACGTATCGAGCCTGACGTAGGTGCCGTGTTCGCTCCCTTGAGTGAAGTCATTCTTCACCGCTCATCCTCTGGAGGGTTCAGGTGCCGACGATTTTGACACCCTATGAGGACGATCTCGCAACAGACGCTGTAATCGAGA
The DNA here is from genome assembly GCA_015099395.1 of Ktedonobacteria bacterium brp13. Lineage (GTDB taxonomy): Bacteria > Chloroflexota > Ktedonobacteria > Ktedonobacterales > Ktedonobacteraceae > Dictyobacter. Next base: position 1,585,428 of record AP024096.1, read on the forward strand.
GATGTACGCTTTCATCGCTGGAAGCTACGATTCAGCCAGTGTAGGTTTCACCGTTCAGGCGGGTCTTGCAGAACAAGGCCTTTAGCGTCTTCTTTGCCTTTTCCGCTTTCTCAACATGCTCATTTCCCCTTCAGCTTTCACATCCAGGTAGGTTGAGTAACCCAGAAGTCTTTTCCTCCAAACTTCTCCTCTCTGTGAGAGGGATCTAACCACCGGTTAAGTGGCGCACGTCATCAGCGTACCGAATGAGCAGCGGTTTTTCTACCGAATGACTCTTCGAGTACCCTTCGACGATGAGATGCTCCATTCCGTGAAGAGCTACATTCATGAGTAATGGTGAAATCACTCCTCCTTGCGGTGTTCCCACCTTTGTTGGGGAAAAAATACCATCATCCATGACCCCTGCTTTTAGCCAAGCTTTGATGGCTTGTCTGAGGAGAGGATACGTTTGTAGCTTGTTAAGTAACACTTCCTGGTTAATGTTGTCGAAGGCTCCTTTTACGTCGGCATCATACACATATTTTGGCTTGCTTCTGATGGCATTGAAGATCGCTTCTCTTGCATCATGGCAGGAGCGGGCAGGACGAAAACCATAACTATTTGCCTCAAACCGTGCTTCCCATTCTGGCTCTAGCGCCATTTTTGCCAGAGCTTGCTTGCACCGCTCGACCATCGGTGGAATCCCTAAAGGACGTTGCTCGGTTTTTCCTGGCTTCGGTATCCAGACACGTCGTACGGGCTGAGGAGTCTGCTGTTTCCAGTGCTTTGGATGTATCTGGCTTGCCATGACAAGCCGCTCTTGGGGTTTGACAGCTTTCACCCCATCTATTCCTGCGGTTTTCTTGCCCTGATTCTCTTGCGTTACCCGACGGACTGCCAGCAATCGTGCTGCTTCTGATTTCATCAGTAACTTTTGAAGCTTTTGAACTGCTCGTGTGTTGCCACGCTGACTGGCTTGATAGATTCGCTTTTGGATGCGGAAACAGTGTTTCTCTAGCTTGCGCCAGGGAAGTTTGTTCCAAGCCTCACTCTCAGGATCAAGTGGTAACTTGACCTTGGGTGCTTTTCTTTCTTTCATCTGACTTGTTCACTACCTTCCATACAGCAGTGCCTCCGTCTGCTTGCGCTTCTGAGGCAATCGTTCCACAGAGTGCATGCGGCCTGGTCGCCTGCTCATTGTATCGACCATCAATGAGAGCAGTTCTGTAGTTATCCCGTTCCAATGTCTGTTTTGCGCTACCTTAGATTGGGTGCTGTCCGCCGGAGACCTTCCTGAATGGGTTGAGCAGAAGGAACAAATCTGTTCACAGTCGTGCTTCAGCGATACGCCTCAGCACTGCGGTCTCATTACCGTTTTGGTCAAGCCTTTTATCCTGCGTCGGCTTGGTGTGCATGACGATGGGTCCATCGCACCTTCGACCGCTAACCTTGGTAGGTTAGTAACTCATCATAGTAGCTGGCTAGCAGCGTTCTCATATCAGGATTATGGTGAGGCCGCATTCTCTCCCGCTTCACGGATTGACGACCAATTTCTACCGTGGGGAGAGTGCTGTCTGCTTCCATCTCGCAGGGTGGGAATTTCGCCCACCATCAGATCATCAGTTGTCAAATTTCTTTGCCACGCATCCCCCGTGTTGCCACGGTCTCGCGTGAACGGGTCGCACTGTTCCATTACACCACAGACCCCTTACTCTAAGGGCAGACTAGCCTGATAATCGGTTCCTCAAATTCTCCGCCTCTTCCTCCCCATGCGCTTCATGGCCTAAAATGCGCGAAGCTGTCATGAAGTGCAAAGTGGACAGTCAACTTGATGATTTCCCGTTTTTGCCTTGATTATTGCTCGTCATCACTCCTTTTAACTGTTTTACCAGAGCATTAACACGCAGTTTTACAGGTTCAACTCGTCCTAGATTTTTGTATCTAGTACCAGATTTCTCGTACGAGTTATTCTCGCAGAAAAAACCGTTCAAGGCAGGATAGAAGAGGGCTAAAGAGATATCACTATGAGACAACAAGAGGCTTATCTAGAGGATACTTTGCACTTCATGACAGCTTCGCGCATTTCAGGCCATAATAGGCATAGTCCCAGCGTTCTGAGTGAGTATACTCAGGCAGTGACTCGGTCAGAATAGCGGTGGTTTCGACGACTTGCTCAAACAAATCTTTCTGGAGAAGAAGAGGTCGCCAGATGGAGCGGTAGAACGGGAGGAAAACGGTTGCGAGAAGATCTTTCCTTTCTGTCGTTTGCAGACGCGAATAGACTGCCTTATGGAAAGCAAGGCATTGCGTTTTATTGAGGGAGGCTCTTGCTTCGGGGGAAAAGTCTTCCAGCGTTGGGCACCAAGGATTCTTTTTTCGGGGATGGGTCGCCTTGAGAATATCGTCACAAAGCAGGAGCAAGAGTCCTTCCTGGGTGACAAGGGGAAGCCAATTCGTATCGATGGTTATCCCGTGCTCGGCTGTTTCCTGAATGGCTCCGAGGTGCAGGAACGTTTCCCAATGCTCTTTGAGAGGAGTTGGTTCATCCCATGGTGATGGAAGGGAGAGGTGTTGCCAATCAGAAGCATCTTGCTCATAGATGAAGTAGAGTAATTTTTTTTGTGTATCTATTAATTGGTTCCATCGCCCGCGAGCGTTTTCCTGGCGCAGATCTTCTAAGCGTTTCTTCATACGCTTGATATTGCGCTGATAGCGTTCTTCCTCAGAATTCAGATTCAAAGCCAGCGCCTGTTCCATCAAATCAAGCGCCTCGGCAAGCTCCCCGTTGTTTTCAAGTATAACGGCTAAATTATTCAGAGTGAGGTCGCTATCCGGATGATATTTCAGGTAGACGCGGAAGGCCTGCACTGCCTTATCATGCTCTCCAAGTTCATCCAAACTATACGCATAATCCCACCGCTCGTTCGTTGTTTCCTCTTCAGAAGCTCCCACCATGAGCAGGCTTGTTACCGCCACGATAGCCTGATGCATATCTCGGTCATAGAGGATTTGGTACCAGAATGAACGGTAAAAGGGCAGGAAGACGGCCCTAATGAGTGAAGGACTCTGATGCTCTTGGAGCAGGGCAATGGCCGTCTCGTGAATGGCTTGGCTCTGCTCTATAGAAAGTTCTTTATCCTCTTTATCATCCGTGTCTTCCTCATCCTCAATGCTGTAGTTTGAGTGGTCCTGAGAGTAGGCATCCTCATCGCATTGATAGAGGAGAATGCACCCGCGTAAATGATGGTACACGGCTCGCGCAAAATCTTGCTTTCTCAGATAATAAGAGGAGAGCTCTTCCTGGATCTGGTGGTGGTCAAAGAGCGAGGCTGCCTGCAAGAGGAGTTGTTCATGCTCCTCCCTCTTCTCCCACACAATTCTGCTGCGTAGTTCATAGTAGCTCTTGTAGTAGGTGTAGAGCAGGAAGGAGAGCTGACCCTTGATCAGGGAGTCACGGTATTTGGTGGTGCTTCTGCGCAGGAAGAATGCAACCGGTGGAACGGATGGTGAAAGAGAGCAGGCGTCCATCAGGAAGTTGAGGCGAAGCCTGATTGACCCGTTCACACAGCAGTGCCAAATCGCGATTGAGTGCGCGGTCGTTAAAAGGAGATAGGTGCACCTGGGTCGTGGTGGCATCGCGCGTGATAATGCCGGGAAGTTGAAAGAACGGGAGCAAACGCCGCCACGTCGCATGAGCATACGAGGGAGGAAAATACTGGTCACGGGTCCACATCGCCAGATTTGCCAAAGCAACCTTGCAGACCGTCATCACCTGATCCTTCCGATGATCCAGTTCATACATGGTTCGCTCTTTGGCTTCGAGATCTTCCAACACCCGGAGCACGTCTCGTTGTTCTTTACAGTAGCGTTCCTGTTTACGGAACTCGTTGTTGCACTGCTCATAGGCGCGCCACTCTTTGGCTCGTATCGGCTCCAGTTCCGCTTCAATGACGGCTTGGCGCTCCTTGATTTGCCGTCGCAAGACGTAATCAGCCACCCCCTGCAGTTCCAGCGTTGTCTGGTATAAACCCAACTCTCGGTACAGCCCATCGCTGCGACTCTTGTACTCTTTGCGCAATCGCTCCCGTCGTTTGCTGGCTTGTGTCTCTCGTTTGCCTGCACTCTGTGTCCATTGCTTCAAGTGGCTCAGACGTTGTTCTAGATGGGTCCGTCGCTTGACCACCTCCGTGTTTTCCACCGCAACCTTGGCGAAACCGTGGTTGGTGTCTAACCCCAGGGGAAGTAAGTAGTCTTTGATCACATTTTCTTGTGCAGGCCAACGATGAATGTAGGTCTGGGCAAGTTCGACTGCATCGATGCTCGGTGCGGTAGTCACAATCGGGATCAGCTTGGCCGTCGTCTCTTTGGCTGGAGCGGCAGTGGCTTGCCAATCCTCTTCCTACCATCGCGGATCGGTTCGCTCTCGGTCTGCGTCCCAACGCCGTGGCTGGTCTGCGTCCTCTGGATCGGACTGGGCCACAACGAACCGACGCAAATCGCGGATCAACGCCACCTGCAAACAGAGTTGCTCTCCTGGGTGATCGGGACGAGGCAAATGAATACGAGCGGCCGCCACCTCTCGGGTGATCTGGCCCCGTGTATCAGTGCTCAAGGGAACAAAGGTTCCTACGTTGCTGAACGAGCTCAGATCCTGGTACTGATTGGTGCGTAAGATCGTGACCACGGTTCGTCCTTCAGCGTGTAAGCTTGCGAGGAATTCAGTGGCCATGCCTTCTCGATCCACGATGATCCGTTTGACTTGGATGTGCTCCTGGTTGTGTTCATAGCGAGCAACGATGGAGGGCAATCCCACGATCAAATGTTGATCCCCACGATGCGTGGTGGCAAGCAGGGGGTGTCCGTGTTCATCGTGAAGCAAGACCAGAGCGCGGCAGCCAAGAATCGTTCCCAAACGTCCAATGAGTCCACGTGGAATGAGCATATCGCTGTGCACGGGCTTGCGATGCCCATCGACATAGCAGGTCAGAACACGCTTCGACTCGCACGCTCCCTCTGGGGGATACCACAGATGCATTGTCCACTGCGCGAGTGCGTCAGTCAACCGCTCCGTGTCCTCACCATGTGCTACCTGCGACAAAAAAGCTTCAGTATACCGATAGCCATACGCTTGCCTGCGCCCGGTCAGCAGGGCTAACCCATCAGACGTGTAGCCACGTAGATCCCAGGTGCGATGCAGCCCAACTGCCCCAAGAAAGAGCAAGGTAAGCAGCAGTCGTCTTCTCACCACCGCCGAACTGCCCACAAGTGGAGATCGCTCTTCCGCCTGCTCTGCTGGCAACGCTTCTGTTAAATGGGCAATCAGTGCGGTCTCATTGGCTGCTGCCAACAGAAGCAAACCACCAGCATGCTCGTGGTATCCTGGCTCAAGGAAGAAGGTCGCTTGAGGCTTTTTTTTCTCGCTGCGCTGGCTGACGAGAGAGTCCCAGACGTGCGCGGACGCGGTTGAGTTGGCTAACGCTCGGGGGAGAAGCGAAACGCTCACGAATGGCGTGCTGGAGTTCCGAGCTTGCGACGCTGGGTACCGCCTGACAGGACTCAATCAAAAAGGTGAGCACCTCCCCGCGCAGCTTGACCGGGTGCCCATGCCGACCATCGGCAAAGCCGTTTTCTCCTTCGCGCTCTATTCGCTTAAGCAACCGATACACGGTCGTGCGGTGCATCGGGACGGCACTGCGAACCCTCGCCTCGCGGGCCGATACTCCCTGCTCAATGTCTCTGACGATCTCTCGTTTGGCTACTTGGCGTTGTTGCGGGGTGACAGTGGCTGGCATAGCAGAAGCTCCTTCTTCCTTGCTTTCACGCATTTTTCTCAGTCTACCATCATTTACCGTTGCCGTCCAGATGCGCAGAGCTTCCTTTTATCGTGAGACCCTGTTTACCATTCCTCTGTTGAAAGCATCTCTCCTGTTTTAGCCTGTGGAGCCATTCTCTCGGCAAATGGAAGAGAGAGTAAACCGAGCGTCACGAGCATCATTGGCACGTTTCCACTCGCTTATTTCCAAAATGTACAGCGAATGTTCCTCAAAACCCTTCAATTCGACTTCTGTTACGGTCATCGCCGCCAAAGCGCTCGTACATTTTGCTGGTGGGCTATATACCTGGTGGACAATATACAAAGAGACGAATGCTACTGTCTCTGCATTATATATAACAGGCATGAACCTTTTACGATCATGAGGAATTCTTTGTAACGCAGATATTCCTGTTATAAAGGTGGCGTAATCAAATGTCTCATAACAAATCTACTTCTTCTCTTATCACATTACTGCTTGCTCTTCTGCTGGCCAGTTGCGGTATCGGTACAGCAACGGATACAGCAACCCCTGCCCCAACGAGATTGAGCACAGCAACGACAGTCACGGGCAACGTGGTGCGTTTACAGCAGGTCCATATGTTCAATGCCAGCACGGGTTGGGCCATGACGGCGGGTGATCCAGTGAACGGTCAGAGCCGCATCTTGCACACTACGAAAGGCGTCGCCCACTGGCAGGATGTCACACCCGCGACCGGCAAGCAACCCTCGTTCATTGGTGGGAGCGATTTCTTCGATGCGCTGACCGCCTGGGTGGTCGTGGGTAGCGCCCCCGGCATCCCCATGGTTGTCTATCGCACACACGATGGAGGACAGAGCTGGCAGCAGGCGCGGCTACCAGACCAGGACATAGGGCGTGATACGTTTTTCTTCCTCAACGCGCGGGTTGGCTGGCTCATGCTTACCAAAGGAGCCGCTACGGGCAATGTGTGGGTGGACGTACTACGGACCAGCGATGGAGGCGCTAGCTGGAAGATCATCTCTCTCGCCAGCTACACCACGGCCAGCCCATCAGCACTGCCATTGGAGGGCTCCAAATCGATCAGCTTTGTGAACGAGACGACAGGCTGGGCCACCAGTATCACCACCCGAGAGAACTTTGCCGAGCTCTACGTGACGCACGATGGGGGCACGACATGGCGGCACCAGAACATTCCCTTACCCGTGCAGGACGTCCAGGTCACGATGTTGCCGCCCAGTTTCTTTAGCGCAACTGATGGGCTGCTACCAGCCATCATTTCCAGTCGGGCGGGCGAGACCATGACGATCTATGTGACCCATGATGGAGGGGTGAGCTGGCACCCCACAAGCCCGGTACAAACTGGATGGAGCTTGATTGCTATTGCCGACGCACAGCACGCCTGGATCGTCAATAGTAGCTATGATGTCAAGAGCTATCAATATATCCATAGCACGGTATACAGTACCCGCGATGGGGGATGGCACTGGACGCAGCACACCGTCAAGTTCAGCGCGAATCCGACCATGATCGATTTTGTTTCTCCTACGCAGGGCTGGGCAATTGACGAGGGGCAATCCCTGTACCAGACCGCGGACGGTGGACAGACGTGGGTGAAGGTGACGCCAACCATTCCATGAGCGGAATCTGTACAATGAGATGAGCGCTTTTCGCTCTCGTTCGCTCCCTTCACGATGAACACTTCGAGTCGGGGGCTCGTCTCGGGGGCTCGTCATTGCCACACTGGCAAGCGTCCTTACCTCTTTTCAAGTTTGTTGCCCTGGCCGCCGTGCATCGTTCCAGCTCGCCAGGGTTTTATTTCCAACGCTCAATGCCAGTACCTCAGATGGGGAGCGGTTTTCCCAGGCGACTCCACACGAGTGCTCATGCTTCGCACCGATTGCTCACTCTTCACCTTATTTACCACCTTGGCAACAGCAGTATGCAGCATCGCTTGCAATAAAATCCTTATCTGGCTCATCAAAAAATGAGGCTTCTTCTCGCTTGCCTGATGAGCACATTCTCCATGCTACGCTCGGTGCTCCTTGTTGCAGTCTTCCTGCGCAGAAGCCTCGCACACGACCGTGACTCCCTGCTTATGATTTCAATATAGGTCGAGCCAAGCCCATCTTTCAGTTTGCCGCGCACATATGCTGCTGCGAGCGGCAGGTCATCCGCATCAGTTGATAAGCGCTTGCGGCGCGATATTGAAGTTGTCACGGAAGACATTGTTGGGGTCGTAGCTCGACTTCAGCTCGCGGAGGCGTTCGATGGTCCGGGACGGAAACGCATCGTTTAGGCGCTCGGGACGTAAATCGGTTTCAAAGCTCAGATAGAGTCCTTTGAAATGGACGGAGATTTCGTCCCACAGCGCATTCATGCGTTCACGGCTCACGCCAAAGGCTGTCACTGCAAAGTTCGCAGTGCGGTTCCCGTAGGCTGTTGCGTCAGGGTCGACGTCTGAAACTGCACCTCCGACAGCGCGTATCTGGAGAACGTATACGACTCCGCTACGGATGAGTCGTGCGACCGCAGCAGCGAATTCTGGCGTGATATGCTCGATGAGTCCAGAACGTACGGTCGGCTCCCCCTGCCCGTTGTGGTCGCCCTCTTGCGCGTTTGCCATGATCTGCGCATAGGACGTGACGACGACTTGTTGATCATACATCGGTGAAATGTCAGCGATCGGCTGAATTCTGTTAATGATGATATCCGGTTTGTCTGAGTCAACAACGGCCATTACCTGCGCGACCGCTGGTCGTCCCCCACGGGGCGGACCCATGAAGAGGAAGCTCGTGAGATCACGTGGCGCAGCCTCGATGATTGCGCCCCACTTTTCGAGGAAGCCAGCCGTGTCACTTGCATCGAAGACCAACTGCGCCCAGCCAATAGGACCAACCTCGTCGACCTCGAACTCAAAGGATGTCACGATACCAAAGTTCGCTCCGGCACCACGAACAGCCCAGAACAGATTCACGTTCTCCTCGTCGCTTGCACGCACCACTGAACCGTCCGCAAGCACCATCTCGACAGCACGCAAATGATCAATCGTCAGACCATGCTCGCGCGAAAGCCAGCCAATTCCGCCAGCGGTCGCCAGACCGCCGACACCCACACCACCGTAATCGCCCGAACTCAGTGCCCACCCATATGGAGCCAGTGCAGTCGCAACATCCATCCAGCGCGCCCCTGGCTCGATGTGCACCCGACGGGTTGACGCATCAAGCACTTCGATCCTATTGATCCTGGAGAGATCGATGACGATACCGCCATCGTTGGTAGACCGACCACTGATACCGTGCCCACCACTGCGTACCGCGAGTGGCAGATCAGCATGTGAGCGAGCGAAGGCGAGGGCTTCGACAATTTCATCTCTCTTCTTCACTTGAAAGACGATGCCAGGCGATCCGCCGCGCATGTAGGTCGACTTGACACGCGCATAGCTGACATCCCCTGGCACTATCACGGTTGCTGCCAGTGACGCGGGCACGATGAATGGTCCGAACTTGATTGGGTGATTGTCGTTCATAATCGCAAGATTTCCTTCTAGGGGCTTCTCTACGCAACTTTCAATTGCATAGACAAAGATCGCGTGTGCTACTCGCCTGTGCGAGAGGCAAATTGCTCGGTCGCAGCCAGTTCTCGTACCGCGGGTACGACTTCGGTAGCAAAGCGACGAATTTGCTCAGAGCTTTCCTGTTCGAGCACAAAATTGAACGTATCGAAGCGCTCCTCGTTCATCAGTTCGGTGATAATCCTGGCCCAGACCTGCGGGGTGGTGCGGATCACTTGAGAACCAGGGCCCCTGCGTGGACGCTGCGTGGTCTGTGGAAAGTTTGTCACAGAGCCGACTAACTGCATCATGCGGCGCACCGCCGAGGGGTCGCGCCCGGCAGCACGAGCACTCTCGTCGATCCGCTGTTGCGAAGGGAGCTTGGCCTCGTAGGGTGTTGAGAGGGGAGCAATCCAGCCGTCAGCAAACTGGCCTGTCAGGCCGAGCATACGTGGATAACGAGCACCAGACCAGATCGGCAGCTGATGTTTCACTGCTGGTCCGCTAGGAGCATCCGCTAGCTGGTAGTGTGTGCCCTCGAACCTGAGAATCTGCCCCTCATGCCACATGGCCCGGATGATCGTGACTGCTTCCTCAAAAGCTTTGACCGTCTCCCCTGGGGTCAATGTCCGTCCACCAAGAGCAGCGATTCCCTGCCAATTCGCGCCGCCCCCCAGTCCAAGGTCGAAACGTCCACCACTGAGTAGACTCAAGGTAGCCGCTGTCTTAGCAAGCATAGCGGGCGGACGAAGGGGGAGATTGGCAACGTCGGAGATAAAACGTATCCTCTTTACTTCGCCGATCAGAACCCCAATCAGACTCATCGTGTCCAGGAACTCAGGAACGTAGGGGTGATCCTGGATGGAGACAAAGTCGAGGCCACCGTCCTCCGCAGTATGGACCTTGTCACGCAGCACCTCCAGATTTGTAGACCTGGGTGCGATAAAAACACCAAACTCAAGTGTATTCATAAAAGACCTTCTTCTTCTCCTAAGCTCGTATGCTGTGATGGTCGAATGTTCCAGCAATCGTCTGTTATCCTGCGTCTATATGTTTAGGCCATTCGCATCAACGTTTTCAATTAAGTTACTATTCGTAACTTTGTTATTTAGTATAACGAATCAAGGACACGGATGTCAAGTAACCAGGTTACATTTCATAACTGATAACGTGGTATACTATAGAGAATACAAAATCGGAGAACACAAGGGAGAAACGATGGGAGCTCAAGAAATATCGCCTCAGGCGCAGGCAAAAAGCAACCATGGCAAGTTCGTTCATCAGGCAAGGGTCTGTCCGCAGTACCATCAGGCAGTGGAACTCATTGGTCGGCGGTGGATGGGGGCAATCCTCTTTGCACTCATGGAAGGACCACGTCGTTTTCATGAGATTGAGGAAATGATCCCCGGTATCTCCCACCGTCTCTTAACTGAAAGACTCAGAGAATTGGAGGAACAAGGCATTGTGCTCCGGAGAGTCATTGTGACGTCGCCAGTTAAAGTCGAATATGAACTGACAGAAGCAGGGCTGGACCTCCAAGAGGCGGTAGCAGCTATCATGAACTGGGGGGAAAAGTGGCTTCCATCTAGTACATTGCAGCAGAAACAGCATGGTAGTAAAGATCCTCTCTATCAAGAGAGGGAAAGCTCATTATGACTTTTCCCTTCAGTTCGCTCTTATTGTAGAGTTACGGAAATGGGTTGGCTTGCGTATTAGGAATTATTCATAATGGGGTCACTAGTGGGTCAACCTGCAATTGAGCAGCCATGAGCCAAAGCCGCAGCCGACCCGCCTAAACGGCGTGAGCGAGCACGCTCACGCCGTCGACGCCGTTTGCCATTCCACACAAACGGTGTTGGATTATGGTTCCAGCCCGCTACCGTTTGTTCCAGCCAGTCAATCACCTCTTGAGCATTCTGAGGATACTGTCCGCTGAGTGCACGCCGGACAATGATGCGCTGTACCGACTCTGCCATGTTTAACCATGAGCCACCAATCGGTGTGTAGAGCGGCATTACCCCATGGTCAAAGAACCAACGCACCAGATCAGAGGAGAGATGTCCTGCCAGATTGTCCAACACCAGCACGATGCGTAAGGGCGGGAGCGGTCGGCCAGGAGGATGACCCAGCCAGGTTTCCCAACGGGCATAGAGCGGTCGCTCTTCTTCGGGAGGCAAGGTCTCTGGAGGCTGTTGCTGCTCGATCAGAGCAAGCACCTCTGAGAGTTGTTCTTGAAGCCAGGGATGCAGTACGGAGTTGGGAGCTTCGGTCACTCCTTTGGCGCGCACTTGGCCCGTGGACGGACGGAAGAGGGTAAGCAGTTTGGCGGTACCTCCGCGCTCATACTCATGTGGTTGCGTGGCTGGATGGCCTTCTGGCTGCCAGGAGGCTCCCGACTGCGGGATCGCCTGGTATGGCCCAGCTTCATCTTCGTTGAGTTGCACGATCCCAGCAGCCTCTGCATGCTCACACGCTAACTCGATGACTCTTTTTTTTCCAGCGTTTCGGGATCATACACGGTCACCGTCCCGCTTTTACGTTTGCGCTGTGCGTAGCCGGTGTGGCACCAGGTGCGTGTCTGCTGAAAGCGGTAGCCTGACTCATGGAGGACTTGACGAATGGTTTCAGCGCCAACATGAGGGAGATCACTTTTGCGCAACGCCCGGCGTAGGGTCATCAGAGACCAGGTGCCCGTCTGATCCTCTTTGTGATCAGGTTTGCGCTGCACTTCGACGAGAATGCGGCTTTGCTGCGAGCTCGTGTAGGTGGGCTTGCGACCACGACCAGCAGCAATAGCGAGAGCGAGGAGGCCGCGCTGGTTAAAGCGACGTACCAATTGACTGATAGTATCATTGCTTTTGTATCCGGCAACTTTCGCCGCCTCAGTGTAGGAGTTTCCTGCACGAACAGATAACAACGCGTTCGCTCGCTTGACGACATCTATGCGCTCACTGGTGGATTTCGCCAGCTTTTGTAAGGCCCGTTCTTCCTGTTGAGTTAGCTCACGTAAGGGATCTTTTTGCATCATGCTCATATCTTGTTTCTCCTCTTCTTGAATCTATCACCTTTTTCACCCTTTGGCAAATGTATTGCACTGCAAGAGAGAGAAGTGCTACACTCAAAGAAACGGGATGCACAACTCCAAGGAGGGGTGAAGTATGGGAACTCCGCAAAAATTTCCCTTGCGTGAGCTAACTCAACACGAACGAGAAGAACTCTCCCAAAAAGCTGCTGGCGAAGAGGTGAGTGTTGGAAAAAGAGCAAAAGCGCTCTTAGCTCTTGCCAATGGATGTTCATTCGCCCAAGCTGGCAAGCAAGTCGGAATGAGCTGCGATGGGATCTCGCAATTGGCGGCGCGATTTTTCCGGAGCGGATTGGACGCCCTATTCATTGCTCCGGGTCGTGGTCGCAAGCCCTCCTACACCACCCAGGATCACGAACTGATCCTTCGAGAAATGCAGCGCCGTCCTACTTGGGATGTCGATCAATGCACCGTCTGGTCACTTTCCCTTTTGCAAAAGTCCTTGCAGGCGAGAGGATTTTTAGACATCTGCCCAAAAACGATCCGTTTGGTCTTGCAGGCACATGGATGGAAGTACCAGCAGACAACACGCACTTGGCACCTCATTGATCAGGTAGAATAAGCGTACCCTACTCTGTTGTCTGGTCGGGTCGGCTGCGGCTTTGGCTCATGGCTGCTCAATTGCAGGTTGACCCACTAGTGGGTCAACCCGTAATTGAGCGGCCATTCGTAGCAGAATGTTGAGTCCCGGCCAGAAGCCATCTGCGTCGTTATGATACCTTTGGCGAATACCTGTTTATTTGCGGGTTGACCCACTAGTACACTGAGGCGTAGATACCTCCATGATTAGAGAGTGAGGTCTTTTTGCTTGTCATATTGAATACAGAGGCAAGGAAACGGCTATTGTTCACTCTTGTGTTATAATTGGTAAATAGCGCGAATGTTCGACGATTTTTGAGGCGAATGGTAGGAAATCGGCGCGAAACATGGGAATCGACCTTGCAGACCTCCATAAAATGGCTTGAGAAGCGGGCTGTTGTGCACAGATGTTGCGCATTCGTAGGAGAGCGACTTCCATCAGCACCCATGCGAGGCTTTCGTCAAGGAAAGCGCAGGCGCGTCGGCTGATCTTTCCCAGGCAAGAGTCGGGCCGAGGATTTGAGCAAGATTGGAGAAGTTTCTTTCGTGCCCTCATGCTATGCTCGCGAAAGCGAGCAACGTTCATCATGTGAAGCCGAGTAGAGAAGAAACACTGCATCCGCTTTGTCGCGGACACATGAACACGAGATCCAGAGGAGAAACCTGGCGTATGGACAAAATCACTGCTCAAAACAATGGCTCAGTCGAAGACTACATTGCTTCACTCGACGAGCAAACGGTAAAAGAGAGCCAAGTGCTGATTGAAATGATGCAACGAATAAGTGGGCATGAGCCAAAGCTGTTGAATGTAGGTACTATTGGGTTTGATACCTACCATTACAAATACGACAGTGGGCGCGAAGGCGACAGTCATGTTATTGGCTTTTATCCAAGAAAAGGGAAGATCACCGTTTATCTTATGGACGGTACGGCACGCTACTCTGAATTGCTGGCTAAGTTAGGTAAACATACGACTACCGGATATTGTGTTTACATCAAGCGGCTCAGCGATGTAGCGCTGCCAATCCTTGAGCAAATCGTGCAACAGTCTTATGAGTACATAAAGTCAAAGTCCCAAGACGGGCCTATAGACCGAATATTATGGCAAACTGAAAAATAGGCGTTTCTGCCTAAATGGAACTCTCGCCTCTTCTTTTCTGAGTATGGACTCTTGATACGGTATCTCAAGTATTTCTCTCCAACGGGTAATCTCATCTCTGACGTGGTGTAAACGTGTAGATCCCGGGATCGAATGGGAGAACATTGAGTAAATGAAGCGGGTGGTTCTCTCTTGTTTCAGAAAGAACCACCCGCTTCATTGGGCAGATTCAGCTTCACTTCATTCTGGAATCTACAGGTTAAGCGTCGGCTTCCCTTGTTGCCGATTGCTTGCATTACCAGAAATGGCGTACCGTCACCCCTTCTCAAGCCATTTTATGGAGGTCTGCAAGGTCGATTCCCATGTTTCGCGCCGATTTCCTACCATTCGCCTCAAAAATCGTCGAACATTCGCGCTATTTACCAATAATCTTGAGAAAAACATTGACCCTGTAGGAGTAGATACGTGCTCAGTAAACGTTTCAGGATCTTAGTACTACAGCGCCAGTTAGTGTCTGAAACGGCTTCTGGAGGGCATTCACCTATTTAGTAGTGTGAATCGCCATTCGGCCTCCCAAGCCACCTTACTTCACTTCCCCTGTTGTAAGTGGCACTGTAGTATTAGAGCGTGTTTTGGAATGTCATCAGAGGGAGCATGTGAGAGACTGTGATCCATACATTCCACCTTTTCTGAAAAACCTTTCTGCTGCCGAGTGGCAGACTGAAGAAAGCATATGTGATGGTGGTTTGCACTAGTGGCTGGAAGAACAAGGGATGAGGAACCGTTTCGCTAAAACTGCGCTGCCAGCTTGGCCCTGCTTGTTTCCATCTTGCATCCTGACGCTCTTTGCTGAAGGCTCCATTTCCGCTCTGGCTCGATACAGAAAGAAGAGATTCAGGAGATGAGATGCTTTCGTTTTCTCACTCATAAGACAGATGAAGTAGAAGGAGCGAGGCGGAAAGCGGCCGTTGTCGAGGGAGTTGTCTCAGCTTGAAAGACCCGGCGGTCCCACCTTTCCCCATCTCCTTCACTATCGAAAGGAGTTTTTGATGAACGAACCCATCACGAAACTGGACCCGCGCTACAGCGACCCGGACGCCGTTGCTACGCAATGGGAAGAGACCCGTCGCGTGCTTGAAACAGCCGAGCTATTCTGGCTCTCAACGGTACGGGCCAACGGTCGCCCCCATGTCACGCCGGTCGTGGCCGTCTGGCTCGATGGAACTCTCCATTTCTGTACCGGCGTCACCGAACAGAAGGCCAGGAACCTGCGTGGGAAGCCACACGTGACCCTAACGACCGGCTGCAATCATTGGGAGGAAGGGTTGGACGTGGTGGTCGAGGGCGACGCCGTGCGGATCACCGATGATGAGATACTCGGACGCCTCGCCTCGACGTGGGCCACCAAGTGGGACGGACGATTTCAATTCCTGGTGCGCGACGGCTGCTTTTACAACCAGGATGAACACGGGGCTCCTCTAGGAGAGGCGGTCCTCGTGTTCGCGGTGGTGCCCATCAAGGTCTTCGCGTTCGCCCAGGGCGGCACGAACAGCCACACCCGTCACCAGTTCTGACTTCCGGCCAGAGGAAGCACTATTTTCCAAGAAGGAGCTTAGTGTTGCTGCGCGGTGATCGTCGGTTTCACTCCTGGTCGTGGGGCATCTTGCAAGCGCTCGGTTACGCTCAGTGCCTCTTGATCAATCCCCTGCAAAACCTACCCAACGATTACGCCACAGGCGAGCTATATCCACCGTGATCTTCAGCTCGCGTGCTATCTGCGCATTGGACTGGTCTTGCGCTGCTGCTAACACAATGCGCGCTCGCAAGACTAGTTGCTGTTCACTTCGATGCCGCTTCGTGATTTGCTTTAACTCTCGCTCTTCTTGCTCACTGAGAATAACTCTTGTTGCTCGTCGGGGCATCCCGGAGATTTCCTTCTTCTTGTTTCCTCCTATTTTATCAGAGACTTATCTCAGCCTCAATGTACTAGTGGGTCAACCCGTAATTGAGCGGCCATTCGTAGCAGAATGTTGAGTCCCGGCCAGAAGCCATCTGCGTCGTTATGATACCTTTGGCGAATACCTGTTTATTTGCGGGTTGACCCACTAGTGGGCAATGCCATTCAAATAAGAATAATGTCGCGAAAGGTGGTATTTTTGAAGCATACGGAGTGATATTTGTCTTGCTGACGATAGAAGGCGGAAGAGACGCCTTTGACCACACGCGGACAGAAACGCAAGCGGCGAGGAGACAGCAATTTCTTGGGGTTCCGCAGATCGGCAAGCAAGCGTTCTTGCTGGCGAGGCAGCTCTTCCTTGGTCGCCACCGAGAACTCATAGAACGCCGTATCCAGGGTCTGCAGCGCATGCGTAAAGCTGAGACGATCAGGATCCAGATCCCCTTGCAGGGCCGCTTCATGCATCCAGGCTCGGATGGCATAATGTGCCATCACCAGGCCGTAGAGCTCCTGATAGATGAACTCCGGCGTTTTGCTGCGTAAGGGCTGCGGGCTGAGTCGTTGATGAATTTTCATTTCCTTAATAGCCAGTTCAATCTCCCAACGCTCATGGTACAGGCAGATCAGGTCCAGGGCCGGAGCCTGCTGGGGATCAAGCAACGTGGTCACCAGTCGATGCACCTTCGAGGGATTGGCCCGGTCCGAGGTCCGTGAGGTGGGCAAGTCGGCCAGCTCACGCGCCACCGAGGGCTCAAGACGGTACTCAATGATACGGACCGTCAAAGGTGGTTGGTTTTTGCCTTTGGGTCGCAGATTGACCAGGTAACTGCCGTCAGCCAGGGTGCAACTGCGTTGGGTGAAGATGCCTGCCTTCAGTCGGCAGAGCAGATGTGCCCCCTGGTGCTCGACGGCCGTCAACCAGTTGATCGAGGGAAAATTGCGATCGGCCAGCAGCAGCATCCCCTCATGGAGCGAGCGCAGCAGAGCCCAGGCCATGCTTTGTTCGCTGGCTTTACAGCGGGCAAAGAGCGCATCGACGATGGCATGGGTGCCCACTTCGGCCAGATACATACAGCGCACCTGGGGATAGGGAGACTGACTTTTGCCAGAAGTGAGGCGACCAAAATGCAAGGCATTGGTCGGCGAGTCAGGAACCTCATCCAATGTACTATCAATGGCCATCAGTCGCAAGCCAAAGGCGAAGGCTCCTTTGGTGCGTTCAGTGGCCAGCGGCCGGCAACACTGGCGGAAGAGCCGACGCATGACGATGCTGCCCAGGCTCGCTCGGCGTGCGGTCAAGGCCCCCCCAGTCGGCAACGCAAGATGGGAATCGGGCCAGAGCCACTCCAGGCCACGGCACAGATGGGCAAACACGTCGGTGACATTGTACTGACGGAACAACGACAAGGCCATCACATAGTAGACCATGACCAGTTGACTGAGCTTGCGTTCGCGCTTCTCCCAGGCTTGACACTGACTCAACACCTCACCGACCAGTTCACGCGGGTAGCACCGTTCCAGAAATGGCAGCTGCAGGTGCTGGCAAAACTTGCTATCTGGGTCAATCTGCTGTAACCTAAAAGGCATAAAGAAGGTCTCCTTGCTTCGACTAAATGAGTTACATTTTCTACTCTCAGTATCGCACATGGAGATCTTCTTCTTCTTATTTGAATGGCATTGCCCACTAGTGGGTCAACCCGCAATTGAGCGGCCATTCGTAGCAGAATGTTGAGTCCCGGCCAGGAGCTGTCTGCGTCGTTATGATACCTTTGGCGAATACCTGTTTATTTGCGGGTTGACCCACTAGTGCGCGATCTGGAGAAACATCTCAAGGATATGGAGTTCCTCCAGGTTGCCATTGAGGATGGGACGCGCCGCCCTATCTTTCTCTTGCAGCCAGCAACTCCATGCGAGGGGGTCATTGTTGATGCGGAAACGTAAACAGGCTACTCGACCGCGTACCTCGTACACGGAACAACAGCTCGCGGGACTCCATGTCCATGCCCAGGCTCAGAAGCAAAGCACCGTAGATCGGCTCAGGACCGCTATTACGACGCTCACGGCACAGCACAAGCCCATTTCTGCCAGAACCATTTACGAGGAATGCGGCCTGGCATATGCCTCCTTTCGCCGGAATCCAGAAGCGCTGCTCTTGTATCAGCAACATAGTACGTTCCTCAAGCGCGAACGCAAACGCACCAGGACAGCGTGTCCGGATACTGTGTCTCCGCGCGATCCCTTCCTGGCCTACAAAAAGCCCGACCTAGTGACCCGCCTCCGGCAAGAGCAGGCCCGCCGTGCAGAACTGGAAACTCAGTATGCGACAATGCTCCAGGATTACGTTCAGCGCGATGTAAAAATCGCCGAACTGGAGGCAGAACTGGCACGCCATCGTATGTACCTTGAGGGTCTGCGCCTGACCATCCAACAACAGGAACACGGAAACTGATTTGCTCGTTTGAAACGAGCGACGGCCAGGAACATTGGATTCTCTTCCATGAGATACGTCTTTTTAGATAGGGTACAAGAAGAGACTACATCGTATCCAAAGAGAAGAGGAGATCCCATGTTCAAACGGTTTTTTCTAATGACATTCGCAGTCATTTCACTCTGCTTTTTGTGTGCTGCTTGTGCCCCAACTCTTGCGAATGGGCATGCGGCACCAGTCGCTTGCCTTGCCTTAGATAACGATATTCCAGCTCACCATGTCATTCCACTCCAGGGTATTCCTGCCCAAGTTGGGAGTAGCATCACGATCACGTGGAGATTGTACAAACCTGCTCCTGATGTTCAAAGTCCTACGATGCCGGTTGACCCAATCCAGCGGGCGACCATGCAAGAATTGCTCTTTGGCCCTTTTTCCTCAAGGAATGCAGTCGACCATCTTTCGGGGCAAAATGCGGGTGCATCAAGCAGAGGACCAGCTCTTGCATCCTCAAAGCTGATTGTGGCAAGCGGATGTAAGACCCAATCCTTTGCGAGTACCATGACGTTGCCAAAGAATCTGAAACCGGGCTACTACGATCTTTATCTCACCGGATCTTCATTCTATGCCAGTGGTTCCAGTGGCACGACAAGCGAAATACCAATCCACGTCGGACCCTGATATATGGTCGTTCTCTGCATTCTCATACTCTTGGAGTTGCCAGGTCCCTCATATGTTACTGACAGATGTGGCTTATACCGCTATTTGGGAAGGGTTCTCCGTACAAAATGAGTGGAAATGGCGGTTACTCCACGAAACAGCGATAATAGACATAGGGCCCTCGACCGTTGACCTCGCGAACCTCCAGCCACCCCACATTCTCGTGACCCTGCACTCGCCGCCAATGACGCAGCTGGCGACTCAGATTCTGCATGGTGAGAGGGTCTTGCTCACGCACAATCTTCATGCACAGTTTCAGCGCAGCAATGACCGTCTCCGCACTTTCCCATCGCTCGACCAACCCCAACCAGTTCCCTTTCCCCCATATGGGGTGCGGAGGAGTCTCCTTGAGCACCTGCACCAATTCTTCTGCAAGTCGCACTTCATCATCTTGCACCTCTTTCGATCTGCGCAGGATCTTCTCGTATGAAGTTTCTTTCATCTACAGCATTCCCTTCTCCCTCAAACGTCAGCACTCATGAGGTCCTCAGTGAGGACCTTCCCTCCGATCAACCCGTCTAGTACTACAGTTGTAAGTATGGTAGAATAGGAGGAAAAGAGAAAGTCAGGAAGAAATCCCTCAATGAAGCAGCAAGACACATCCTCGTTTCCCTCAGCAGAAGAGCTCTGGACCGCCGAATTCCAAGACGTTTGTGAGCGCATAGGCCCCTCGTTTGCCCGTTCCGAAACGCGCAAGCGAGCTCAGATCTACTTGCAAGGCTTGTTGAGTCCCATCGAACGCAAAAATGGGTGGCAATTGGCCGAGGAAGCAGGCGAAAGCACGCCCTATGCCATGCAGTACTTGCTGGATCGGGCGGTATGGGATGCCGAGCACGTGCGCGATGTGCTGCGTGCGTATGTCAGGGAAACGATCGGAGAGGCTGCTGGCATGCTCGTCATTGATGAGACCGGCTTCCTCAAAAAAGGCGTCAAGTCGGTGGGAGTGCAACGACAGTACAGTGGCACGGCTGGGCGCATCGAGAATTGCCAGGTGGGCGTCTTTCTTTCTTATGCGTGCTCACATGGACACACGTTGCTGGATCGAGCATTGTATCTGCCCAAGAGTTGGACCAACGACCAGAAGCGATGCCAGCAAGCCGATGTCCCCGCCGAGGTAGGCTTTGCCACCAAACCGGTGTTAGCGGCCCGCATGTTGTGGCGTACGCTCGATGGAGGCGTGAAGGCCAGCTTTGTGCTCGGTGATAGCGTCTATGGAAGCCATCGGCCACTGCGAGAAGGTCTGGAGGCACGTTGGCAAGCCTATGCATTGGCCGTTGCCTGTAAAGAGAAGGTTGAAGTGGCAGGTACGCGCAAGCGGGTCGATCAGGTGGCTCGAACCCTCTCGACGATGGATTGGCAGCGACTCTCTGCCGGAGATGGCAGTAAAGGTCCCCGTCTCTTTGATTGGGCGTGGGTGGAAATCGTCGGGCCCCAGAAGCAAGGCTGGAAGCGTTGGCTGGTCGTGCGACGCAGCCTGACTGAGGGAGCCAAGCCTGCTGATCTGGCCTATTTCCTGGTGTTTGCTCCCGCGGCTACCACGCTCTGGGAAATGGTCAGTGCGATTGGAAGCCGCTGGACAGTGGAGCAGTGTTTTGAGGAAGCCAAAGGAGAAGTGGGTCTGGATGAGTATGAGGTGCGCTCCTTTCACGGATGGTACCGTCACATCACCTTGTCGATGCTTGCCCACGCCTTTCTCACCATTCTGCGAGCACACAGTCAGGTCGACCTCCCACAAGGGGAAGAGAACGAGGAAAAAAAAGAGTGGAAACCCTTCCTGTCCCATGCTCCTTCCCAGACCCTCTCCGGCTTCAAACGCCAGCGGGGACTGGCTTGCTGATCCTTGTCCCATTGAGTCTGGCCGAGGTGCGACGTCTCTTCTCTGCTCTCCTGCTTGCTCGTCCGGTCTCCTTTCCCTTCCGACTCGCCTGGTCCTTTTTTCGTCGTACCCATCAAGCTATCGCTCGTCGATCCCATTACAAGCGTCGTTTAGCTGCTCTTACTTAATTACCACTGTAGTACTAGTACTACTTTGTTAGTTTCTCATTGATGGGCCAACCTGATAGGCTGATTGAGCACGAACGACGTTCAATATGATCAGCTTTGCTTACTGGTTAGAAACTCACTTTTACTAAACTAACAAAGTAGTACTAGAGAACCGGTCAAGAAATGAAGTGCCTGGGCTTTGAGCCTATTTTGAGCCTATAAAGAAGCAGTCATTGCTTCTCCTTGAGGAGAAAAGTGGTTCAAGCAAAAGGCTGCTCCGATTTTCTCTGCACCATCGAAGCAGCCGCACAAGCAGGGACCTTCCTCCACTCACCTAACGTCGCCCATCATGTCGCCCATCATCGGTCAGGTTTCTTCTCTTCGCCGAGGAAGCAGGTCGCGCTCAATTGCTACCGCGACTGCTGCGGCTCGCGAGTCTACATTCAATTTGGTGTAGATGCTGTTCAGATAGGACTCGACCGTGCGGCGCGTAATCCCCAGGCGCGCACCGATCTCCTTGCTCCGTTCTCCCGTTGCGATCCCGGCCAGTACCTCCCGCTCACGCTCGGTCAGTTGAACATTGCTGTTGCCGGGTGGGGGTGATGCTGGGGCTACCCGACGCGCCGCGTAGTCCAGAACGCGTTGCATTATCTCCGGCTGCAGCAGCATCTCGCCACGAGCAGCGCGCTCAATTGCTTGCAGGACCGTCTCAAGGCCGCTGTCTTTGAGCATGTAGCCACGCGCGCCTGCTTGCAGGCTGCGCAGCATCAGTTCGTCTTCATCATAGGTGGTCAGTACGATGATGGCGATGTGCGGGAATTTCGCCCGAATCTGCTCAATCGCCTCCAACCCATCCATTGCGGGCATACGCAGATCCATCAACACGACATCTGGCACCAGCGAGCTCGCCAGGTGGATCGCGGCGACGCCGTCAGCAGCCTCCCCGACCAGCTCGATCCTTTCCTCCATGTCGAGCATCAAGCGCAGGCCCGTGCGGACCACCGGGTGATCGTCGGCGATGACGACACGAATCTTCTCAGACATACGTGTGCCCCTCTCCCGTGTGCCCCTCTCCGCTCAAAGAAGGTGAGGCCTCCTGCTTGAGAGGATGGGCTGGACCATTAGCTATGGCGAGAGGGACACGGAACCGGAGGGTCGTTCCTGCTCCCTTCGCACTGCTGAGCAACAAGCTTCCCCCGACCAGCTGCGCGCGCTCTTGCAAGCCCAGCAAGCCATAATGCCCGGAGAGGAGCTCCGAGCTTTCAGGATCAAAGCCTTGACCATCGTCCTGCACCAAGACCTCCAGCCACTTTTCCACGACCCTCGCTTCGACGCTCACGTGCCGGGCCCTGGCATGACGTGCGACGTTGCTGAACGCTTCTCCAATGACGCGCAGGACATGCTCGCAGTGCTGAGGCGGAGTATGCACCAGGTCATCCAGTTCGGTATGGCACGCGATCCCGGTCAGCTGGAAAAAATGCGCGATCTCTTCCTGAACGGACGCGACGAACTGCTCCATGCGAGGGGTCGTGGCGC
The DNA here is from genome assembly GCA_015099395.1 of Ktedonobacteria bacterium brp13. Classification (GTDB taxonomy): domain Bacteria; phylum Chloroflexota; class Ktedonobacteria; order Ktedonobacterales; family Ktedonobacteraceae; genus Dictyobacter. Next base: position 1,608,133 of record AP024096.1, read on the forward strand.
GCAGATCACGAATGGCGTGACGAGCATCTACCAGGGCAGCGTGCGCGCTGGAGAGCGTCTGGCTGAGAACCTGTTGCGCCTGGAGGTAGTGCTGCCGATCCATCTGAGCAGAGGTGACTTCCAATTGCATGACCATCCCGGCCATGCCCTGCAGCAGCGTATCATGCAGTTCCCGCGCCATGCGCTGGCGTTCGGCGAGCCGGGTCAGCGTTTCAATTTGCCTGGCCGAGGCAGCAAGCTTGCGATGAGTTGCCTGTAACTCTCGATGCGCCCGTTCGAGTTGCGCCTGTGCGTGCGATTGCTGGAGATACACGAGGACGTAGCCGAGCACAAAAAAGACAATCGTTGTGACATCGGATTGGCTCCAGATAGTGAACCAAAGAGCCTCCAGGCTTGTCCCCAAGGAAACGGCAGAGAAGATTTTCATGCCCATCGGGACCACAAAGAGAAGGAAGGCGAAAGCTCCAATCAGGAGCATCGGGCCAACACGTTTGAACATCGTCAGGGCACACAGCACCAATGCCAGGTAGAAATTCAGCGTGACATTGAGTGGCCCTCCCACCATCTGCAGAGTGAACACCAGCAGACCCTGCCCCAGGAAATACCACCAGAAGAACCGGGGCTGTACCCGGTCAGAAAGTCCCATCCAGAGCAAGAAGCTATACAGTGCTACCAGCAGGAGGAAGAGGAGCGTGAGCGGAAGGGGCAGAGGAGACCTCATAGCAACCTGCTTCCCCGGTGTGAGAGAAGCCGTGCCCATGAAATCACCAAGAAACATGTTCCCGACAAGCCATGCGGCAACCGTCATGACTACCCAGAGCAAGAGAAACCAGCGCAGCGACGGCCTGATAGGGGAGTGCTTTTTCATCCGACGGGCCTCCTTCCTTGATAAGCGACGATAGGCAGCGCTTTTCAGCTTTCACACCAGTATACCATCGCTTCCATCCCCTGCCCACGCCTAAATTACTGCAGTAATTTACTACCGTAATTTGTATCCCTTTTGCAAACATTTCTACAAGGGAAGTTCCACGATGACAGGCAACAGAACCAGCTGCTAGAGTAGCCAGTGGAACACTCTCGCTTCTTGAAAGACGAGCAGGTATCTGTCCCGTCTCGTTGTCCGGTGTGATGATCTTCCTTTGCTTCTCGGCAAGGAATGCCCGGCAACACAGGTGAAAGGAGAACAGAAAGAGCTATGGCTGAGACATCCACGACACATCCGCAGACTGGGCCTGAGCATCCGACCGCACCACAGAAATCGCAGCACTTTCCCGTGTTCGGGCGGCGACTCGCGCTGGGGGGCGTTCTCCTCGTTGCGATTCTCATGGATTTCTATCGGCTGGGTCAGGACGGCTTCGGTTTGTATTATCCACCCGCTGTGCTGAGTATGATGGACAACTGGCGCAATTTCTTTTTTGCCGCCTACGATCCCGGAGGCTTCACTTCGCTTGATAAGCCCCCGGTGGGTTTCTGGTTCCAGGTCCTGAGCGCCAGGATCTTCGGCTTGAATACGGTCAGCGTCCTGCTGCCCCAGGCGGCTTTCGGAGTGCTGTCCGTGCTCCTGCTCTATTATCTGGTGCGGCGTCACTTCGGCGTCGTGGCCGGCCTGCTTGCCGCGCTTGCTCTGGCCATCAGCCCGGTCAGCGTGGTGACCAATCGCAATGCGACCATCGATAGCACGCTGACCCTGTGCCTGCTCCTCGGGGCGTGGGCAGTGATGCGGGCAGCGGAGACCGGACGTTTGCGCTGGTCGCTCTTCTCAGCCCTCTTCGTCAGCATCGGCTTCAATATCAAGATGCTGGAGGCGTACCTGGTGGTGCCCGCCTTCGGCTTGCTCTACCTGCTGGCTGCTCCCACCAGCATCAAGAAGCGCGTGCTCCATCTTGCCCTCGCCCTGCTCGTGCTGCTGGTTGTCTCCTTCTCCTGGGTGCTGGTAGTGGACCTCATCCCGGCGTCGCAGCGGCAGGTTCGAGACGTGAATGTAGCCCCGATCCTGGCTGGTTTGCGCGTCCGGGCGCTCGGCGGGCGTGGCATCGACCGCGAGCCACACCACCTCCTCGGTGGGCAACTCGGCGAGGACACTGCACACGCACAACGCCTGCAACTGGTCAAGATCGATCTTCCCGTCGGCCAGGGCCGCATAGACACTGGGCCACTTTCGCTTGAAAAAGGGCGACTGCGACAGTTCGGGCAAGCTTCGCGCCTGTGGGCTGCTCAGCAAGCCGTCGCACAAGCTAAACAGGGCGTCAGCTCGCTGTTCCAGGCAGTCATAGGCGTGCTGACGAAACGTCTTCCATGTATTAAGGTTCATCTGGAATTGGCTCCTGGTGTGTTTGTTGTACCTGGAAGCCTACTCCAGCAGGCAATTTTCTGCAACAGAGAATTGCCTGTGTTTACTTTTGTCTAAACATCAATAAGTTAAAGAGCGAGGAAAAGTATGAATGTAGTAACACGAGGTATGAGAAACGCGTTCCGCAACGCCACGCGGACGTTGTCTATAGTCATAATTTTGGGTTTAAGCATCGGCCTGAGTCTGGTTATGCTCATCGCTCACCAGGCGGTACAAAGCAAGATTGCGACGACTAAGAGCTCGATTGGTAACACGGTGAGCATACTGCCGATCGGGGGCGGCACTACACTCAGTGCGGGCGGCGCTTTGTTGAAGACCAGTGATCTTAACAGAGTGAAATCGATAGCACATGTGACGAATGTGAACGAGCTGTTAAGTGATCGCGTGCAACCGCAAGGTACAAACGACGTGGGCGTGCCGGGTGCGCCGCCGAGGACCGATGGCACGACAAGCCTCAAATCGCCGTACACTGTACACTGCAATGACGGCACGTGCAGCGGTGTTGGCAGGACGATATTATGTCTACCTAGCAACGGCTGCAGTAATGGGCACCCACCCAGCGACTTCAGCCTGTACATACCTATAGTGGGTACTACCGACCCGACCAATCCGTCCAACATATATGCCTCATCGATTACTATAACCAGCGGCAATGCTATCGACGGCTCCAAAGACACCAACGACGCCATGGTTAGTAAAGCTATAGCACAAAAGAATAACCTAAGGGTAAGCTCGACATTTACCGCTTACAACAAAACGCTGACTGTGAGCGCAATTTTCAACAGCGATACGCAGGATGGCAACCAGACCATCATTGTCAGCTTGCCGACGGAGCAACACCTGACCGGCAAGACTGACGAAATCACCAGCGCGACCGCCACGGTTGATTCGCTGGAGAACCTGAGTTCTACTGTCACGGCCATTAGCAATGCCCTCTATTCGTTAGCGGATGTCACCAGTGATGTCGGCCAGGCCAACGCTGCGCTGCAACCGCTGGATAGCGTCAAGAATATCTCGCTCTACAGCCTCATCGGCGCGGTCATTGCTGGCGCGGTCATTCTCCTGCTCACCATGATCATGATCGTCCGCGAGCGCAAACGGGAGATCGGCGTGTTCAAAGCCATAGGGTTCAGCACTATCCGTATCATGTTTCAGTTCATGGCCGAAGCGCTCACACTGACGCTTTTAGGTATGGTCATAGGCGTGCTGGTCGGTGTGCTCGGCGGCAATCCGGTGACGACCACGCTGGTCAACAACAGCATGAACTCGATCAATAGTGGCGGGTCGACGGGGAAAGACGGCGCTCCGGGCTTTAGCACCATCCAAAACATCCACGCCCAAATCGGCTGGAGCGTCATCCTCTACGGCCTTGCCGCCGCGGTGATCATCGCCCTGGTCGGGAGCGCCCTGGCCTCGTTCTTCATCAGCAACATAAGACCAGCCGAAGTATTAAGGAGCGAATAGCCATGTTACAAGTTACAGACGTCAAACGAATGTTTCATGCCGGAGGCATCAAAGTACTCGCCGTCAACGGCGTTAGCTTCCAGGTCGACCTGGGCCAGTTCGCCAGCATCGTCGGCCAGAGCGGCAGCGGCAAAACCACGCTCATGAGTCTGCTCGGTGGTCTTGATAAGCTGACTGAAGGAAGGATTGAGATTGACGGCAAAGACATCGCCAAGATGCACGACCACTCCCTCATCGGTTACCGTAGCAAACAGATCGGTTTCGTCTTCCAGAGTTACAACCTGGTACCGAACCTGACGGCCATGGAGAACGTGATGTTGCCCATGGAGGCCGCCAAAGTACCGGTCCGCAAACGGAAAGAGCGAGCCGTAGAACTCCTGAGAGCGGTAGGGTTTACAGACGACCAAATGAAACGGAAGCCAGGAAAACTGAGTGGCGGTCAGCAGCAGCGGGTAGCGATAGCGCGGGCACTTGCCAATAAACCGAGCCTGATTCTCGCCGACGAGCCGACCGGCAACCTGGACAGCCAGACCGGTCAAATGATATTCGACCTGCTCAAAGGTCTGGCCCATAGCCAGCGGACGACCGTCATCATGGTCACGCACGACCTGTCCATGGCCAGACAAGCCGATATGATGTTTCAACTCAAGGACGGAAAGTTCATCGAGGAAGAGGGATAGTCTGTAAATCCCAACAGTGCGCGGGTAGGAAGCTCGGATTCATGGAGCGAGATTGACAGCAGAAACAAAGCGAGCAGGAGAACGCGAAATGGCAAGGAAAAGCGGTCGTGCCCCAGCCACGACAGCGCACACACTCACCTGTCTGCGAACCCATTGTGGTACCTGTGGTTCCCCGATCACGGTGGCCTACCGCACGCTGTAAATGTTGGAATTAAGCTGTTGGAGTTTTTGCAATTATCCTGGCGAGAGAGTTTTCCCTCCTTTGGCGCGCCTTCGCCAATTTCTGGGGAACTGGTCAAGAAAGAATGCCCTCTGATCAACAGAGTAATTGCCAAAAAATCAACAGCTTAATCTCAAAATTTACAACGAGGGAGCATACACAATTTGCATCTTCTACGTGGGCCTTCTGAATAGTTACTATGAGTTACGAAATGGAGAGATCTTTTTACCGTTTCTACCTGTTTCCCCTATGTCCTATTTTCAGCGTATCTCGGTCCTGGCTCTTAGAGGGAAGGAAATACTATACTAGTATCTTCATTAAAGTAATACCGTTTATGCCCGCTACTCTGCCCCAGGTGTATGACTTTCGATCCTTGTGACCCAGGGTATTTCCGCAACTCGTAGCCATCTCATCAATACAGCTTCAGCTATCTTACCCTTAAAATTGTTGAGTAGGCTACGAGTTGAGAAAACAGGTTGGGTCACAAGGATCGAAAGTCATACACCTGGTGACAGCTTACGTAGCTCTACCCCTCGTCCGGGTGGGCGGCTTGTCTTTGAGGTGCGTGATCCAACCAAGGAAGCATGGAAAGGTTGGAACCGAGACCAGTCCTACCAGACGATTGAAGCGCCCGGAATCGGTACTGTCGAGTCCTGGGTGGAGTTGATGAACGTACAGATGCCGCTGGTCTCTTTTCGCTATAGGTCCATTCGTACTCGAGGGCCCATGTGCTACCCTCGATCCCCCAGCAGACCGCGCTCAAGAGCTGCAGCCACAGCGGAGGCGCGGGAATCGACATTGAGCTTGAGGTAAATATTGGTGATATGGGAGCCGACCGTGCGAATACCGATGCCGAGGCGAGCCGCGATCTCTTTGCTGCGTTCGCCTCGCGCAATGGCCTGCAGGACTTCTCGCTCACGGTCGGTCAAGACTTCGTTCGCAGGTATGGCAGGCGGCTCAGACGGAATGTGAGGCTCGGGGGGAGGACGGTGGGCCAGGATGCGGGCCATAATCTCTGGCTGGATGAGCATATCGCCACGGGCGGCCAGTTGCACGGCCTGAAAGAGCGTTTCGCGATCGGTATCCTTGAGCAGGTAGCCACGTGCTCCGGCACGTAGGCCCTGGACCATCAGCTCATCTTCGTCATAGGTGGTGAGAATCACCACCGCAATGTGCGGCCAACGCTGGCGGAGGTGGGTGATGGCCTCCATGCCGTCCATGCCAGGCATGCGCAGATCCATCAGCACGACATCTGGCTGAAACTCTTCAATCACCCGCAGGCCCGTCGCTCCATCTGCTGCCTCACCCACCAGGGTAAAGCCCCGCCCGGCAATTTCCAGCATCATCCGCAGTCCCTCGCGCACCACGAGATGGTCATCTACCACCACAATGCGCACAGGTTCCCGTCCCTCGCTCATGCCACACCAGCCTCTCTGCTGGGAAGGCGGAGCACGAAGGGTAGTCCCGACCTGGAGCTCGCTACTCAGGTGCAACTGGCCTCCGAGACTCCGCGCCCGTTCGTGCAGACCAGCCAGACCATAGTGACCGGCACCCACCTGTTCAGGGTCAAAGCCGACCCCGTTGTCCCCGATCTCCAGGAGGATGTTTCCCGGTTCGCTGGAGGATCTGATCCAGGCGCGGGTAGCGTGGGCGTGGCGGGAGATATTGGTCAGGGCCTCGCTGACTAGGCGTACCACCTGTTCGGGATGCCTGTCAGGCAGAGGGACAGTGAGGGAACAGGAGCACGGCACCCCTGTCATCTGCGCGAAATGCCTGGCTTCCGACGCAATGGCCGCGCTGAGCTCTTCCCCAGGATCCGTGCGCAGATCCGTGATGGCCGCACGCGCATTCGCCAGGGCCGACCGGACGCGCTGCATGGCCTGCTGCACAATCCCGCGCGCCTGGTTCACATCCTGCCTCTCCAGCAGGGCATCGATCGTTTCCAGTTGCATCTTTAGGCCCACCAGACCCTGAGCCAGCGTGTCATGCAGTTCGCGGGCCAACCGTTGGCGTTCGGTGGTCAGGGTGAGATCCTGAACCTGTGCGGCATAGGCCGCCAGTTGCTCATGAGCAGTGGCGAGCTCGCGCACCAGTTTCTGATCGCGTTGATGAGCCCTGGTCTGCGTGAGCGATAACATGACGCTGGCACAAATACAGGGGAGCAGGGTGGAACCTCCAATGGAGGCGGCATATTTCAAAAACAGCGCGAGCGTATCGATATGGTCAGCCGTTTGCATCTCAGCCCGAATATGGAACGTCTGCATAAGGATGCCAAACACCAGTGAGCTGCCGGCCAGGATCAGCACCATGGGGAGATGTTTGCTCAAGAGAAACACTTCCATGACCATGATCAGGGAAAGGCCCAAAGCAAGATCATCGGAGAATCCCAGATTATCAGCTCCTGCGACGGTAGAGATGCAGAAAATGCAGAGGAGCTGGATCACAACATAGCCCCAGAGCCTGCGAGGATTGATTCCTCTGAACAGAGCCAGCCAGTGGAGTCCACCATGGAGCGCCATGAGCGCCAGAAACAAGATCAGGATCACAGCAAGAGTGAGGTTGGGCTTCAAGAAGGGGTAAACAGAGGAGAGGATGCTGCTAGAGGAACCAGACTGGGCCTCAGTAGCATACCGTTGCGGGCCCTGGCTGACGAAGCGATAGACCATCGCCTGGCCAAAAATCAGGCCGAACCAGAAGAGCAAAAACCAGTGGACTGCACCTTGAGGGTGTTCGGATCCCTTTCTCTGATCGGGCCGCTGGCGCGTCAGCACGGATAGCATAGAACATGTTCTCCTCTCTGGAATCTCTGCACATCAGTATACCATGCGGCCACAGCCAGCGCCATGTCACTATCTGCCAGTTTACTTGCAGATGTCTGCACGTGATCCTGGCAGAACTCGGCAGGATCACGTGCAGAGTCTGACGAGGGCACCTGCCGACATTCTGGATAGCGCCGGACGGCCCTTCCAGCTACACTTCCTCTCTAGAAGCTTCATGCTGGACCACACGCTCTGTGGTTCCCGCTGAGGCGCAAAGCGATCCCTCTCTTCAGATACAAAAAGGAGTCCACATGAAAAAAAAGGATCAGGCTGTCGCGCAAGGTGTGGAGTCTGTAGCCAGCCATGAGGAACACTTCTCGCTACTGCGGATCGATCCGATCTCCCGCCGGAGCCTGCTCCGTGGCGGAGTGGCCGCAGTGGCCTTGGCGGCGCTGTCCTCCTGCGACAGCGCGAGATCACCAACCAGTGCGGGATCACCAACCAGCACAGGATCACTAGTGCAGGTTCAAGGAAGCTCTTGTGCAAAGGAGAGAGAAACTGCTAGAATGAGAGCATGAAAGCCCCCATGTATGTCAGAGCCTTGAGTCCAGCCGAGCAGGCAGGGATAGAAGCTGGATTGCGCTCCTCGGATGCCTTTACCCTGCGTCGAAGTCAAATTCTGCTAGCCTCCAGTCGAGGGCAACGCCCCAAAGAAATCGCCTGCAACCTGGGCTGTGCAACCCAAACCGTACGCAATGCCATCCACGCCTTTGAGCAGAAGGGCTTAGAGTGTCTCAAGTCCGAGTCCTCTCGGCCCAAAACCGTGCAAGCACAGTTTGACCAGAGCAAATGTGAAGCGCTGCGAGCCCTGTTGCATCAGAGTCCCCGGACGTTCGGCAAAGCGACAAGCTGTTGGACCCTTGAGTTGGCAGCAGTGGTCTGCTTTGAGCAAAGCTTGACGGCGAATCAGGTGAGTATCGAGACCATTCGACTTGCCCTGAAGCGACTTGGGGTCAGTTGGCAGCGGGCCAAACACTGGATTACCAGTGTGCGCCGCGTCGGCGCATATGAAATACCCGCATGAAGCGGGAGAGGAAGAGAGTAAAAAAACCTCTAGGACAATGACTTACCCGGCGGCGAAAGCTAATGGTGGACAGTAGCATGTCATTAACGCGGAGAATACCAGAAGGCATGTATGGGATTGCTCTGCAAGTCCTGTGTGCAAGAAGCCCCGCAAGGGGTAGAGGTGAAGCTGGCCAATTGCTAAACCTAAGTTCCTGCATGATGTTAATCCACATCCGTCAAACCATGTCTAAGATGACGACATCGAAAAACCGCAACCGGGCTGGTGTTGCGGCACAAAAAAAAAAAAGATTGCCCTACAACTCGACAATCTCACGCTCTCTTCGATGTATGGCGGGTAATGAACCCGATAAGGAACAAACGGGCACCTAAACACGCTACACGTTTCATATGCGCAAAAGCGGGATCGCCTGAAAGCCGCGAGGCTCATGGCGACGGAACCCCCATAGTAAGGACTCAAAGAACAAAGAGGTTCCCGCGAGAAATGAAGGGGCAGCCTGCGAAGGCAGGCCAGAGTGTATGATTGATACCCATGCACAGGGAAGGTATCAAGAAGTCGCTAACGCATGGAGGTATGCGAAATGCAGAACACCGAAGAGCTTTTAGGACTTCTCCGTGATCGTGGCAAGCGGGGCTTGCCGTTAAAACGCGTCTATCGGCAACTCTACAACACAAACCTGTACCTCTCGGCCTATGGCCGGGTCTACCGCAACGCCGGCGCATTAACACCCGGCGTCACGGATGAAACGGCTGATGGCACTTCGCTGGAAACCTTTGACACCATTATTACTGCACTGAGGCAGGAACAATATCAATGGCAACCAGCACGACGAACCTACATCTTGAAAAAGAACGGGAAAAAGAGGCCGCTAGGCTTACCCACCTGGAGCGACAAGCTTCTTGCTGAGGTTATGAGGATGATCCTGAACGCTTACTTTGACGAGACATTCAGTGACCACTCTCATGGCTTCCGCGAAGGACGGGGATGCCATACGGCGCTGCGAGAAATCTACCACACCTGGAAAGGCTGCGCCTGGATCATCGAGGGCGACATAGCGGATTGCTTCGGAAGCCTCAACCATGACCTCATCATTTCAGCACTCGCTGAACACATCCAGGATGGACGATTTCTCAATCTCGTGAAGAAGCTCCTCGACGCAGGATACATGGAGGACTGGAAACTGAACAAAACCCTTAGCGGTACGCCGCAAGGTTCGATCCTCAGCCCGATCCTTTCCAATATCCTGCTCTCGAAACTAGACAGGTTCGTAGAAGGAGAACTCATCCCACGATACAACAAAGGGGAGAAAAGAAGAGAGAATCGGGAATACAAAAGCCTGATGCACCGCGCCTACCGCCTGAGGAAGAAAGGGCAGAAGGAGGCTGCTCAAAAATTAAAACAACAGGCCCAGAAGCTCCCCTCACAAGACCCACAAGACCCTGATTACCGACGACTGCGGTATTGCCGATATGCCGACGATGTGCGCCACTTAACCGGTGGTTAGATCCCTCTCACAGAGAGGAGAAGTTTGGAGGAAAAGACTTCTGGGTCACTCAACCTACCTGGATGTGAAAGCTGAAGGGGAAATGAGCATGTTGAGAAAGCGGAAAAGGCAAAGAAGACGCTAAAGGCCTTGTTCTGCAAGACCCGCCTGAACGGTGAAACCTACACTGGCTGAATCGTAGCTTCCAGCGATGAAAGCGTACATCTCTCGATTACAGCGTCTGTTGCGAGATCGTCCTCATAGGGTGTCAAAATCGTCGGCACCTGAACCCTCCAGAGGATGAGCGGTGAAGAATGACTTCACTCAAGGGAGCGAACACGGCACCTACGTCAGGCTCGATACGTCTAGCCACACGGGAACTTGGGATGGCCTAAACCGCGCGAGCGGTAAGGTCACGGAACCATCGTAGTAGTCCGCGCAAGGGAACAAGTAACCTTGTACATGGCGAAGGATGGTAGGTGTTTTCGATACTTACAGAAAGAAAGGTACGCGAGATGCGAACAGCCGATCAGGTGTTAAGTATCATCCATGAACGCGGCAAACGAGGATTGCCACTGGAACGAGTCTATCGATTACTGTTCAATCCGGCTTTGTACCTCAAAGCGTATGGGAAAATCTATCGAAACAACGGTGCATTAACACCAGGCTCAACGGAAGAAACGGTGGATGGTATGTCCATGTCCAAAATCGCAGCGATCATTGAAGCACTGCGATATGAGCGCTATCACTGGACACCAGTGCGACGCATCTACATCGAGAAACGTCACTCGAAGAAGAAACGCCCGCTCGGACTGCCTTCTTGGTCGAATAAATTGCTGCAAGAAGTCATGCGACTCATCTTGTCTGCATACTACGAGCCGCAATTCAGTCCCAGTTCACATGGGTTTCGACCAGGCCGAGGATGCCACACCGCGCTCTCGGAGATCTACCACACGTGGATAGGCACAAAGTGGATGGTGGAGGGAGATATCGCCCAATGCTTCGACGCGCTCGACCATTCGGTCTTGCTGTCAATCTTGAGCGAGAACATCCACGATGGTCGATTTCTTCGACTCATCGAAGGACTCCTCAAAGCTGGATATCTGGAAGAGTGGCGCTATCATGCCACGTACAGTGGCAGCCCCCAAGGGGGCATTTTGAGCCCGCTGCTCGCCAATATCTATCTGGATAAATTGGACAAATTTGTTGAAACGACTCTTGCTCCAGCCTACACGCGCGGAGAGCGAAGACGGGTCAATCCCCCATACGGAGCACTCCAAAGACGCGCGTTGGATCTGCGAAAGACAGGAAAACGAGAAGAAGCGGAAACACTGCGTCATCAGATGCAGTGTCTGCCCTCCCTCGATCCAACTGACCCAGGATACAGACGGATGCGGTACCTCCGCTATGCCGATGACTGGCTGAGTGCGACCTGAAGTCGCTTGTGTTGAGTGGAGCAAAGGCGCTCCCAGCCTAGTATCCAAGGCTGTCTCCAATCCCTCTCTGCGTCACTGGCAACGGTGAGGTGGAAAGCGAGGGGTAACGTCCAAGGAAGCTTCGAGCCGAATGAGGCAACCGGGCAAGGGGAAAACTGGAAGGATGAATGCAAATGAACCTTCGATGAGGCTGCGTGACGTCGCGGTCATCGAAACGGCTAAAACGATGATGAATGGGACAACGGTCCCTGTGGGCTAAGCCATCCCAGGAATGGATACCCAGTCCCCGCAGTAAAGAAGGCACTCCTCACCAGTTGTATCTCACACATGCGAAACAGGATAACCCCAATGAAGTCTCAGAGATGGTCGATGCTCTGAGTAAGCCAACCGCAAGGAAAGCCGAACTCTTCAGTGGGAAAGGGAGGGATCAAAAAGCGAATGCTGCCAGCCGAAAGGCAACAGGAATTCATAACTGGGCAGATAGGGCCGGAAACGGAGATACCCACGCCGAAAGGCGGCTGACGTGATCCTGGTGCATTACCCAAAGAACGATGTAAAGGCTATTTATCAAGGGAAAAGTTCGATGCAAGCCACACGCTTTGCAAACGGAACCGAGAAGCAGACCGACTGGAACGCGATCAACTGGCGTAAAGCCAATCGGACTGTTCGTAACCTGAGACACCGCATCTTTCGGGCAGCACAAGAGGGCAACCGGAAACGGGTGCGCTCGCTTCAAAAACTCATGCTGAAAAGCTACTCCAACCGGCTGGTGAGTGTCCGGCGAGTAGCACAGATCAACGCTGGGAAAAACACGCCCGGGGTGGATAAACTGGTTATCAAAACACCAGCCGCCAGAGGAAGAATGGTCGATACCCTCGCCCACTACACCCTCTGGAAAGCCAAACCAGCAAAAAGGGTTTACATCCCCAAAGCCAACAACAAGTTAAGGCCGCTCGGAATCCCCGTCATTCAGGATCGCTGCCTTCAGGCAATGGTCAAGAACGCCCTGGAACCTTTCTGGGAAGCCAAGTTCGAGGGCACAAGCTACGGATTTCGACCAGGGCGCAGTGGACATGATGCGATCGAGAAAATCTTCGGATTGGCTCGACCAAACAAGACCAAGAAATGGGTCTTGGACGCAGATATACGCGGCGCCTTCGACCACATCTCACATGAACACTTGCTCCGGGCCATTGGTCCGGTTCCAGGGATGGAACTCATCAAGCAATGGCTCAAAGCAGGTTATGTCGAAAAAGAGGTCTTCTACGCAACAGAGCAAGGAACGCCCCAGGGCGGCGTCGTGTCGCCCTTATTGGCCAATATTGCCCTACACGGCATGGAAGAGGCCATTGGGGTCAAATATGACTCCCGAGGCCAACTTACTGGCAAACGGGCAGTCGTGAGGTATGCAGACGACTTCGTATGCTTTTGTGAAACCAGGGAAGATGCCGAGCGAGTGCAAGGCATCCTGACGGAATGGTTGAGAGAGCGCGGTCTGACCCTCTCGGAGGAAAAGACGCGGATTGTCCACCTGACTGAAGGGTTTGACTTTCTTGGTTTCAATATTCGGCATTACCCCGCGCCGAAAACCTCACGCACAGGATGGAAACTCCTCATTAAACCCAGCAAAGAGTCAGTACAGGAAGTGCGAACGAAGCTCAAAGTTTTGTGGAAAAAAGCCCACGGAACAAACGTCCAAACCGTCCTGGGGCAATTCAACCCGGTTATTCGGGGATGGGCGAACTACTTTCGCACGGCGGTAGCCAAAGAAATCTTTAGCGGCTTGGACTGCTGGATGTTCTACAAAGAAGATCGGTACACCAGGCGCGCACACCCCAAAAAGGCCAAAGACTGGCGGCATCAACACTATTGGGGCCGATTGCATCTCGAACGGAACGATCCCTGGGTGTTTGGTGACAAACAAACCGGGGCGTATCTGCTCAAATTCAGTTGGTTCCCCATTGAACGACATACGCTGGTCAAAGGGACATCCTCACCCGATGATCCCCGCCTGAGGAGTTACTGGATGGAACGGCAGGCGGCGAAAGCCAAGGACCTGACCTTCTCCAAACAAAAGCTCGTCAAAAGGCAACATGGTCGATGTCCACAATGCGGAGAGTCCCTCTTCAAGGATGAAGAACTCCAGATCCATCACCTCCATGCCCGCGCCGATGGGGGAAAGAATGTCTACAGTAATCTTGTTCTGGTTCATTTGCTCTGCCATCAGCATATTCACGCCGCGTCGAAACGAGCACTGAGCGATTGCCAGGAGTTCAACAACCGTGACCCGCTGGCGACAAAACGCAAAGCCGCTCGATACACAAAGCGCAGAGAGGAAGAGAAGCAGTGCTGTACGTGATGTGCTTGAGCCGTGTGCGTTGAGAGGCGCACGCACGGTTCTCAGGGGGCCGGGGGACAGCAATGTCCTCTGGCTACCCGACTTGGTTTTAGTGGACCACGTAAAGAAGCCGAAGAAATCAAACACCAAGTAGGAGTATTCCTCAAGGAAAGACTTCATCTGACGCTTTCCGAGGAAAAGACGCTCATTACTCATGCACGGAGCAATCCGGCAAAATTTCTCGGTTACGACATCGTTGTTCTCAACAACAATCGCAAGCATGACCGGCATAGGCATCGTAGTATCAATGGACAAATTGGACTGAAAGTGCCTGCGCAGGTCATACAAGCGAAAAGCCAGCAGTTTCGTCGCCACGGCAAACCTGTGGCCCGAAAGGAACGGAGCGAAGATACTTGCTACAGTATCATCGCTCAATATCAACAGGAATACCGGGGACTGGCGCAATATTACCAACTGGCAGTCAACCGTTACCAACTCAATCGGCTCAAATGGGTGATGGAGCGCTCATTAGTGGCCACGCTCGCTGAGAAACTTCGCATCACGGTTTCTCAGATCTATGACCGCTACGAAACCATGATGGAAACAGTTGATGGACCACGAAAGGTCCTTCAGGTGACAGTAGAACGGGAAGGGAAACGGCCACTGACAGCCCATTGGGGGGGCATTTCGCTTGCCCGAAATACGAAAGCAATTCTCGCCGACACCATCGCTCCGATCTGGGGAGATCGATCAGAGCTAGAAAAACGGCTACTCGCAGACACCTGCGAACTCTGCGGATCGCACGAACAGGTGGAAGTCCACCATATTCGAGCTTTGAAGGATCTCCAACAGAAAGGACAGAAAGAGCGTCCACGATGGATGTATATTATGGCGGCACGACGACGCAAAACGTTAATCGTTTGTCGTTCCTGCCATGATGACATTCATGCTGGGAGCTTTAGCGGATACCGGACAGGGACATGAAAACACTGGAGAGCCACGTGCTACGGAAACGGGCATGCGTGGTTCGGCGGGGGGCCGGGGGAAAAGGGCTGCGCACACAGTACCTCGCCTGCGGCCTACCCGACTTCGCGTTAGCCTTTACCGGGCCAAGGGATGAGGCAGAAGCTATCAAACAGTGTCTCCGAACGTTCCTGCTTGACGAACTCAAGCTGAATCTCTCGGAAGAAAAGACGTTGATCACCCACACACGGGACAGCGCTGCCACATTTCTGAACTATGAAATCACCATCATGCAAAGCAACACCAAACAAAACCTCACGAACGGGCACAAACGCCGAAGTATCAATGGAGCAACCGGCTTGAAAGTCCCACGAAGGGTTGTCGAAGACAAATGCAAAAGATACATGCGAAAGGGCAAACCCATTCATCGAGCAGAATTGCTCAATGAGAGTGATTTCACCATTGTCGCAACGTACCAACTGGAATATCGGGGGCTGGTCAATTACTACCGCATGGCCTACAACCTTCACACGCTCCAAAAACTCAAATGGGTCATGGAGCAATCGCTGACAAAGACGTTGGCGCATAAATTCAAGATATCAGTTCGCAAAGTCTACAAGGAATACCAGACAGAATTGGATGTCAACGGAAAGAAATACAAGGGGCTACAGGTAATGGTCCCGCGTGAAGGAAAGAAACCACTGGTAGCCACATGGGGAGGCATCCCCCTCACCTGGGATGTCGCCGCGCCCATCGAGGACGAAATAGAGCGATACCACTGGAAACGGTCAGAACTCGAACAACGACTACTCGCCCAGGTCTGCGAACAATGCGGGGCAACCCGTATGACCGCAAAAATTGAGGTCCACCATATCCGGGCACTCAAAGATCTGCAACTGTACGATGGACGAGAAAAGCCCCAATGGGTTCAGATCATGGCCGCTCGCCGAAGGAAAACGCTCGTTCTCTGCCATACTTGCCATGGGGACATTCAACACGGACGCCCGCCAAGACGCCATAAGGTATCACGTTCACGGACGTAATAATGATGCTGGAAAGCTGATTACAGTGAAAGCTGTACGATCAGTTTGGAGGGGGGCATTCGGATAAAGTACCATTTTCGGACGGCAACTCGCCGGGTGCCTACCCTACCCCGATCCTGAGTATGCCAGAAAAAAAAACGGCGGAATGCCCTGATTGCGCTGGCCCAGTGCTACGGATGGGTCGTTGGCTACCAGGATGAGGTGTGGTGGAGTCGTGTGAGCCAACCAAACATGCATAGTTGGAGCGAAGCGAAAGAGCCACTCCATTTGCAGGAACTGACCAAGGACAAGGCCGATCCTGACCCCAAAGCCCTGGCGTGTTATGGGATGCTTTCCGCCGAAACGGGGCAGATGCACCTGCGCTTTGTTTCCGGACGCCCGGTGAGCCAGGTGACGACCGATTTTCTGGAATGGTTGTGTGAGCAGGTCCAAGCACAGGGGAAAAATGTCCTGGTGCTTATTTGGGATAACGCTTCCTGGCACGTGAGTAAGCAGGTCAGAACCTGGCTGCGCGAGCACAATCACGCGGTGCTGCAAGACGCTCAAACGGGGAAAGCAGGTGTCCGCATCATCCCGTGCTGGCTGCCCACCAAGAGCCCCTGGCTCAACCGAATTGAGCCGAAGTGGGTCCATGGTAAGCGAGCCATTGTCGAGCCTGCTCGGCTCTTGACCGCAAAGGAGCTCAAACAGCGTGTCTGTGACTACTTTGGCTGTGAACAGGCTGAGCTACTTACACAACAGGTCGCTTCCTGAGGCTGGAGTAGGAACTCTTCCATTGGATTCTCCCTTTTAAAATGATGTGAGCGCAGCGAGAATACGAGCAGATTGGGCCTTGAACTCTTCAAGGGGAAGCGGGAGCTTTTCGCTAATGGGGGCGAGCGGGCCGTTCGGCGCAAAATCGCCATGGTAGCGTGGCTGCAGATGACAATGTAAATGCGGGATGGTGTTGCCCAGAATTTGCAAGTTCATTTTAATCGGCTGGTAGACCTTCTCCAGCGCCTGGGCAACACGCATCAGATCTGCAAAAAACGCGGCCTGATCGGCGGAAGAGAGATGATAGGGTTCACATACATGCTGCTTACAAATAAACGTGCATTGTCCAGGTGTATCTGGATAATTGTTCAAACGCAAGCGTCCCATTGGGAGGTCGATCACCGTGCAACCATACGCGTCAATAAGATCGGGCGAAGCAATCGCATCACAAAGTGGGCAGCCATCACCGCGCCGAAGCGCATCCCACTGGTCGCGTGGCATCCACTCCCCCAGTGCCATCATTAAAAATCCTCGCGTATAGTTGCTCACTCCCCAGGCAAGAAACTCTGCCGCGTTCCGGTTCTGACGCGAAGCAAACGTTTCTAGCGTTTCTATAATTTGATCATCTAGCTCAAGCTCAATTTTTGGCAAATCTTTCCTCCTGAAAAAGCGCAAATCGGAATCATTGGAACGCTCCGACCTGCTTGCTCTTGAGATTTTTTGATTTCGGACGCGAAGCCCCTTGCTTAGGTTAACAGCTTTCCCTCCTTTGCACAAGAGCTTCCTTGAACCTGCACTAGCAACAGAAGTAGTTAGCAAACTATAAGCTTGAATAAGCCTCTCTAGATTCTTTCGTGGAAAATTATCACCTACGTATAAGAGGTAGGGATCAGAAACACCTAATTCTGTCAATACTATAGTTTTAGATATATCACGATTGTTTGGGGCAAATAACAGCGCGGGTGCAATGTATACAGGTCTGACTGGAATATGATCGATGTTCCATAATTCATAGATATCTTGAGCTGTGAATTGTGATACTGTGATAATTGCATTTGCATGTTCAGCACACCGTTTAGCCCACTTCCGATAATATTTAGTACTACGTTCTGAATTATAGTGGTCAGATCTTTCAAAAACCAGGTCATGTACTGTTACAACTTTTGGTCCATCCCATTTCAAGGGAGCCATAAACGCTGGATTAAAGAAAACATCTACTTTGTGGTTTTCCAATTGCACAGGTAGTATCTCCTGCTTCCAGTACACGCGGAAATCATAGGGGTCCTCTGGAGTATTTTCGTCCGCATTTATGACCTGAATACTCAAGCGCTTAGAGGTGGTTACTAATTCAAGATCAGGCAAAAGTGCCTCAGGAACAAATGCTATTATCTCATCTTGATCTAGATTTATGAGAGCATTGATAATATTTGTGGTGTAAGTCCCTATACCACCATGACGTGACGAAGCAAATTTCGCATCGATACCAATTTTCACGAGAGTCCTCCTTGCACATAAAACAAGCTTTCATCCTGATTTGCTTGCTATTCCGTTTCTATAGGTATTTATGTTTACAATTACTCCGCTCTCATAGCTTCAAAATAGTCATATGATTTTTTTATGTCACCATTACACCATATTATAAATACACATATCTTATCCCTTGCAGATGTATCATCACGTTTATTAAGATAATGTTACACAGATATTAAGATAGTGTCAAGTGATGTTTTAACACAAAAATACATTTACTAGAAATTATCCATGTTTGCTTGTTTTATGCAAATAGACTATAATGACCACATTTCCATTGAAGCCAGCCATCTTTATTTAGCAAAGACCATGTAGACACCATTGAAATGTTGCCGTTATAGGCGATGTTTTAGTGAAGAAAGGAAGCAGAGACATGAAATTGCTTTTAGCTCCATGGGGCCGAGGAATGGGACATATTACACGCTGTCTCGCTGTTGCTGTTGAGGCAGCGCAATATGATGATCCGAAACAGGTAAGCATCGTAGCAGAGGACCGATGGGCAACACTCATAGAACGCATTGGTTGCATGCAAGAGTTCTTCCCACCAGAATTAACCTCCATAGCACCATGGGATGAATGGGATAATATACACCATGTACGACAGTCTCTCGCTGCAGACCTATGTCTCCTAGAGTCAATCAAACCAGATATTGTAGTGCATGATACACGCCTGACTATGCCGATCGCTTGTGCTCTCACCGGTATTTTCTGTGCTATGATTGGTCAGTACGATGTATTTCCTGGCTTTATTTATCCCGGCGAGGTCATGCCACTACCGCTTTGGGTCAAAACTTTAACGACATTTAATATAATACTGAGCGATTATAATCTGCCTCTTCTCAAAGATGATTTACGTGAATTGCTCGTTAGAAATCCTGTAATAATTCCAAGTATTCCAGAGTTTGATCCTTTACCAGAAAAAACGGAATGGCCTGAAGCGTGGTATACAGGACCATTGCTTTGGAGTGAGGGCACTTATCAGCATATTCCTGTGCTTGGAACCCCCCCCCATCATATTCGTCTATGGAGTAGTACAGACTCAACAGGATCTTGATCAATTACTCGTTGCCTTTCAGGGTGGTCCATTTCACCTATTAATCACGGCATTGCCAAGCAATGTCAACCTTCCTGAAAAAGAAAATAAATTCCCTCAAGTAAGCATTTACTCTTTAGTGGATGTTCCTGAAATCCTTCCAAGATGTGATGCTGCCATTATCCATGGTGGTCATGGTATTTGTATGGCCGTGTTGACAGCGGGAATACCAGCTGTCGTTTTACCAGGCTCCGAGCAAGAACAAGAACGTATATTCAATGGCAAACGCCTGGAGACGATGGGCACAGCACGCTGTGTTCCCGGCAACATAGAGTGGAATAAAGTGCACAATGACATCGAAGCAGTAGCGCAAGAGCCTATATATCGTACAAATGCGCAGAGATGGCAAAAACATATACAACAGTGGAGAGGACCAAAAGATGCTTGGGAACAGCTTGTGAGGCTCGTATCTGACACCACTAGTTCGATTCAGTAATACAAACCATGTCCAGTGAGATCATTGATCTCGACAAACCACTTTGTTGAAAATGTGCTTGCGCATAGATGTTCCGTACGTTGTGTTACGATAGCAAACTTGCGATCACAACACAACTTGGTGAGAAAATGCATGCTATCATGCGGAAAATCTCAACCAAAACACGTAATGTATTGTAGGATTAAAACACTGACAATGAAACATTCTAACAGAAACGTCACTGTGTAATTGCTTGGTATTCAATTACCTCACATTTAGCTTGGAGATTGTGAAAATGAACGATAAACCTGAAGGCGCGAGACTAGGATGGAAAATAGTAGAAACGTTATATCCGTTCTCAACTCCTTGGATGAAACTGCGTCAAGATCGTATAAATATTAAGGGGAAAGGCGAGATCCTTTATACATACCATCAGAACAGAGGTTCTGTGTGCATCGTTCCATTGACAAAAAAAACTAGGATCGTAAACTTTCCTTGATGAGTTTGGCCTCAAGATCGGCAAGATAGGTCGCGGGATCTCTGCGAAAGCGAGATTGCTTGCAGCGACTCTCTTGCCGAAACGAGACCTGCGCGCGAAGGTCCCGCCAGACTTGAACATCGTGGGGTACGAGTTGCTGAGCCGTAAAGATCTGCAAGCGAGAAGCCAGAGCCGCCTGCACACGCACCGCCCCATGCACAACCAGTCCCGGGAGCGCACCTTTTCGTCCCGTGGCTCTGCGTTCATGGAAGCGTACCTGACCAAAGGCTTGTTCCAGATCATTGTTGGTGCGTGGCAAATCAGGAACCTGATAACAGAAAAAGAGATGAGGGCCATAGCTCTGCGTGACCTTGAGAAAATGGGCGATCGCTTGCGGCCAATTCCCTGGCAATTGTGCTGCATGCTGTTGCATATGCAATAAAACGACCTGAAAACCGAGCTGTCGTTCTTCGACGGTCATCTCTTTGGCATCATCAAGCACGTGGGCGAGTCGGTGAACCCATCCATACACACAGGCAAGCGTTTCCCAATCGATTCCTGTGCCTTGAAGCCCTTTTTTCAGCAGTCGTTGCAATCGCTCAAGCTGAACGGGAAGCCCCTTTTTTCAGCGACTCGATCAATCGAGGCGCTGATCTGCGTGAGACGCTCATGCAATGTGAGCCCTGGTGCCGACAGTGGTGGATGCCCATCGTCGGTGAGCGCGCTGCGTACCGCCAAACAATAATCACGCACGACGGGTGCTTCTTGCCCACCTTCCCCACCTTCCCCACCTTCCCCACCTTCCCCACCTTCCCCACCTTCCCCACCTTCCCCACCTTCCCCACCCTCTTCTTCCAGACCTCGCTCAATGGCACGGATGCCTCGCACTTTTTTCTTCAACTCTTTTTTCGCATGCCGGTCGGCCTCATAGATCGGTTTCGCCGCCTCCCGTAGGTAATGAAAATGGCACAGTTGATGGGGGATACTGGGAAACACGCTGACGACGGCTTTGCGAATGCTCTGTTGTCCATCGGAGATGATCCCACTCACCGGGACGGCCAGCAGTTCCTTTGCTTCGGTCAGCAGCCCCGCCAAATCCTTGTGTGCCGAACTGAGTAAGGCTCGCGCCAGCACAATTTCCCCTGAGAGGACTTCGCGGATGACCCAGAGGACTTCATGCCCCACATCTGGTTGCAGGCCATCGATGGCCAACAGTGCTCGTCCCTGTTTCTCCATCTGCTGGTGCAGACGCTCCCGGCGCTGCAAGTGCACGGTCACCAACTCTTCGTAGCGGTGCATTGCATGCTCAACCGTTCGTTCGCACACCTGCACCCCTCGCTCCTTCAGCTCCTGATGGATTTCAGGAACGCTCCGGTGTTCTCGATAGCGCAACGTCCCTATCAATGCAATCACATCCAGTCCGCACTCTCCATGCGGCAATGCCCAACGCCCCTCTTCCTCTGGACGATAGGGCTGCTGATAACGTGAACACTGCTGATTACGACATCGACGTACCACGAGCCGGATCTGGCACAATCCTTGGAGTGTAAGGATGGTTCGCTCGGTATGATAGGCGACCCACATTGGTTGTTCACAGGCGACGCAGGTTTTTCTCTGGGGTTCGAGTTGTCGCTGCTGTTGTGCGGGAGGACGTCGTTCGTTTCGGGACATCTTTGCTTTTTCCACCTTCTGCTACTTTTCTTCCTCCTTATATTACCTCTCTTGTCAATATATCCATCTTTTATGGTACCTTGCTTGATTCATTTACGCTGTGTCAAGAAACCTTTACGATTCTAGTTTTTTTGACCCCTTAGCGGGTCTGTTGGCGCACCGCGTGAGCTCAACCTCTGCCGCTAGTAGAGCAGAAAACAGCAAGAAATGTCTCTTTCCTACCAGGGCGATCGCATCTAAATAACCCCATCAACAAAAAGAAAAGGACGAGGAGGTGATAAAATAGGTCGAAAAAGCTGGAGACAAGATGATGGAAGAGAACGACCGACGAGATCTGGAAAGCATGTTTGCGCAAGTGGAAGACCCTCGAATGGAGCGGACCAAGCTGCATCGCTTACGAGATATCATCATTCTGGCGATCTGTGGAACCATTTGCGGAGCAGAAGGATGGGTTGAGATCGAGGAATTTGGGAACGCCAAAAAGGCTTTTTTTACGGATTTGCTCGACTTGCCCAATGGAATTCCGTCTCACGATACGTTCGGGCGGGTATTTGCCCTCATTGATCCGAAACAGTTTGAAGCGAGTTTCATCCAATGGGTGCAAGGGATCAGCCAAACAGTCCAAGGAGTGATCGCGATCGATGGCAAAACGCTGCGCCGCTCACACGATCAAGCAGCAGGCAAAAAAGCGCTGCATCTGGTCAGTGCCTGGGCAGTCGAAAATCGTTTGGTGTTGGCTCAGCTCGCGACGGAAGAGAAATCCAACGAGATTACCGCCATCCCGCTGCTTTTAGAGCAACTGGCACTCAAAGGCTGCATTGTGACCATTGATGCGATGGGGACACAAACGAAGATTGCCGCGCAGATTATCGAGCAAGGCGGCGACTATGCTCTGGCTCTCAAAGACAATCACGGGAACCTGTTTGACGAGGTGAAAGCAACGTTTGCGCTCGCAGAAAAAGACGGCTTTGTGAACTCGTACTGGGAGTCGGATCGACAGGTAGAGAAAGGTCACGGTCGATTGGAAATTCGCGAACAGTGGACTCTGAATGATCCAGAAATCCTGGCGTATCTCGACCCAGAACACCAGTGGAAAGGCTTGCGAGGCATTGGGGTTGTGCGGGCGGAACGGCGCATGGAGCAGAAAACCACCAAAGAAACGCGCTACTTCTTGCTCAGTTTTTCGTCAGTCAAAACCTTTGCTACTGCGGTCAGAAGCCACTGGGGCATTGAAAACAGCCTACATTGGGTCCTCGATATCGCCTTTCGGGAGGATGAATCGCGCGTCAGGCTCGGTCATGCCGACGAAAATCTCGCGGTGCTCCGCCATATCAGCTTGAATTTGTTGCGCCAGGAACACTCTTCCCGTGTTGGCATCCATGCCAAACGTCTCAAAGCCGGGTGGGACAACCAGTATCTTTTACGCGTTCTGGATGGGGTTAATTAGATGCGATTGCCCTGTCT
Source organism: Ktedonobacteria bacterium brp13 (assembly GCA_015099395.1). GTDB lineage: Bacteria > Chloroflexota > Ktedonobacteria > Ktedonobacterales > Ktedonobacteraceae > Dictyobacter. Next base: position 1,631,357 of record AP024096.1, read on the forward strand.
TTCCTACTGTATTTTCGCCCTTTTTGTTTGACCCTCTTTGGCCCTCTTCGATTCTCTTGGGTGCTCAGTGCCCACGAATTGCGCAACGAGATTGAGAAAGTGCTGAAGAAGTCTTCTACTTGATCTGGATACCAAGTCGTTCGAGGAGGTTACGGCTCAGTTCTGCCTGATATTTGATGGGTTTTTTCTCTGGGCCATGAGAGTCTGACCCTGAACTGATCAATAAGCAGTGGATCTTTGCATACTCCCGATACATGACTATCTGCTCTGGTGTGTGGGCGGGATAATAGACTTCAAAGCCATCAATGGGAACTTGCTTTCGGAGCTTATCGAGCAAATGCGTATCATAGCGAGTAAATCCGTCTCCCCGTCCAGGGTGGGCGATGAGACACACCGCCCCACTCTGATGAGCAGCATCAACCACCGCAGCAATGTCGTTGGTGGCCCAAAAGAAACCAGCATCCGTGAGCAATTTCCCTGCGGATGGTTCTCCTGTTCCATAGCCCTGTTTTTTCAAGAGAGCAACCAGAGCGTGTGGTTGTTGTGCGCTCGGTTTTTCTAAGAGAGCAACCAGTTCATGCTGGTGAAGAAAGAGATGTCCCATCTTTCGGAGGTTCTCATAGACTTCGCTAGTGTTCTCTTGCTGACGACGCGCAATATCTTGTGCTAAGTCATGCAACTCGTTGTGTTCTGGGTCAAATCCATAGCAGAGCACATCGGTCAGTTCACCGTTCCACGAGGTACTCATTTCCACTGCCGTGAGCACGGGCAACTGCTTGCGTGCTGCAAGTTGTTGCAGCGAGGTGGCAGTATCCACACGATCATGATCGGTGATAGCCACCAGGCCAAACTGTTCACTCACCAGGTAGTCGATCAATTGTTCAGGGGTCCAGGTGCCATCGCTGGAGGTGGTATGCATTTGGAGGTCAATTGTAGCATCAGCCGCTAGGACCAGATGAGAAGTCAATGGCTTCAAGAGCGAATCCTTTCAAAGTCAGCAGATCAGCGTAGACATCTGAAGATCTCTGTTCTCTCTATCTGAAATGGATATATCAGTGATAGATAGAGTAACTATTGCCTGAATGGTTTGTCAAGAGGGGGCGCATCAGCCTCTTAGCATCCCCTCTCCCAGCCTGATGACAAGCTCATTTCTTACGGTTCCTCCACCTCGTTGCGCAATTCGTGGGAGTGGATCGCGGCCCTCTGCAACCACGCGCCAGCCGAACGCATACACACGCTTATGTAGGTCCTTACAGTATCCTCAGCGGATCGTGGTCCTCGGCAACCTCGTCCTCGTTGCCAGCGCACAATACAAATACACACTTACGGTATCCTCAGGCTCTGTATAGATTAATCCACAGAGCGTCTAAAAACCTGAAAATGGGTTTGTAAAAAATAAGGAGTAGTGAGCTTGTAATAACTGGAACAAGTAGCCAATGGGAAAATTGCTCAGGTGTAGTTACAAATTTTAAAGTGTCTGTGCTTACAAAACCAAACTGGTTATACCACATGCTTAAGCTCATCAAAATAAAAAATAGATGTACGCTAATGTAAAATAAAGCAGGTTTTTTTAGGCTAAATGAAAATAAAAGCATGCTCAGAGACAAGCATGGAACAAATATTCTCATGACATCATAAGCAAAGAAGGCACCAGGAGAAGAAAGATCATTTATCCAGAGTGGGTAGGTCATAATTGGATATACTACTAAGACTAGGAATGAAATAATGCGCAGAATGACATTATGTTTGTTGAAATATGTGACTACGGACATATTTTTCCTTCTTTCTATTTTTGTTAGTTGGTAAATACCAGTGATAAGTGGAATCTGGACAATTACTCTGGTGATTGCATGAGATGCTGTTACACAAAGAAACGTGTCTTTCTTGGCTTACCAGGGCGTATGAGCAGCAAATGAACAAGGCGGAAAGAACTGATAACCACCAGAATAATTGTACAGATTTCGCCATCGGAATAGATTTATTTACACATAGCGATCAAAAACACGCATCCTTGCCCTCCAAAACAACTATTCAAATTTGTCTATTACAATAACGCATTGGATTCAATTAAATCAAATCTTGAATATATACGTATTCTGTATCTCATCGTTCTTTTCAAAGGACCAGTAGGAACGGAGGTGCAACATGGCATGTTTTCCCCGTTCCTTTCTATTTGTACCTTCAGCTCATGAAGAATTTTTTTACATATGCAGCGCTTGCTACCGTTTTTGTAGAAGAGGGAAAGATTACTGTCTATAGAGAAGGAAGAACTTTCCATGAAAGGAGTTTGCGATGAAAAAAAGTGTGCTCGTCTTGGTGGTGACGGTCCTCGCATTGCCAGTGTTATTTGTGCTGAGGACCGTCTTACATCAGGTAGCTTTCGGGGAAACCTAGCCAAATGAGTCCTGACTCTGGCGTGTAGCAATTGCTGGAACAAAATTGAGTCCCTCTTGGAACAATGGCGAGGGTCTTCAAGCTCAGAGAGCTGTTTGAAAATGGGAAATGCCTGTTTTACAGTCCTTTTTATTCCAGGCGATACTACCCACTAGAGTCAAGACTCACTTGGCCAGGTTTCATCCCAAAGTGTTGGTGACATATTTGCATTGGGGATTTTAATTATTTTCTTATCCTTAATTTTAATTTCTTCTGGGTCATAGATAAGGCTGGATTTACGTAGTGAATCATCACTATCTGGTCTCCAAAACTTTATATCGTCCAAACCATATTTCATCCTAGCTCCAGTATACTGGCTAATATCTATCATATATGCCTCAAATATCTGCCTAGGATGCCCACTTTTGACCGTGACATGACTCCTAATCTTATGAAGAAGTCGCAAGTCTACAAGTTCTTGAATAAGATCTACCCATCCTCCATGAGCTTTCTGATCAATAAGAAACACGTTCGTGTTTAAATCATCAACGTAATAAGAAACCAGCTTTTGAAACATACCTTCTAGCTTCGTTTGATCATCAGTTGCATCTCTTATAAGCTCTTGTCTTTTGGATGTATCGTAATCCCCTGCTGCTCCGTTCACATCCTCTATTGCTATTCTTGGTCCTCTCTGAGCAGTGCCATGACTCATAATACGCTCTCTAGCAACAGTCACAGATCGCCTAAAAATACCTAAGAAATCTCTAGCAACGCCCCCACTAGCAAGAATAAGGCGATCAACAGCATCATCAACGAGGAGATCTTGCCTTGTAACTTCTTGAGTATCGTCTATAAATTTGTTGAGGATCCTAATGAGGAATTGTTTCGTAATAGTATATTTTTCCAAAGTTAAATCTAGATCAATATCTTCTGCGTCATCTCCTAGTTTGATACCTACTGGGGGATCTCCGTTAATATACCATTGAGTTCGATGACGAATGGTACCAATCTTTAACCAGAGATTATGGCCTTTTGCAAGCCGATGAAAGTAATCAATCAGACGTGCTTGATCAACCCGTCGTATGTGATACAAGTCATCTAGAAATAGATAAGAATCTCCATCTGAAAGTTGATTCATTCTATCGAAAAGGCCTTGGAATTCAAGGATATGTGTGTGAAGATAATCTGTCTTAGATCGACGATACGCTTCATCCAATTCTTGGCTTCCATTTACCTTATGACTATCACTAAGTTTACCAGAAACATTGATTTTATTTAGCCCAACTTGCAATCCTAATTCTGTTTGCCCGGTTACTTCGTGTTCATTTCTAATGATTCGATGTGTGTCTATATCATCCGCAGAATGTAGCTGACTAGTGAGTAAGTCAATGTGTATATGAAGAGTTTGGGCAAGTATAATAGCATCTTCCCTGTTAAAAGCAGCACGACTCGGATGAGTATCAAAGTATTTATTCCAAAAGGAAGTTTTAGTAGCAGGATTAATTGCAGCCGTAGTAAGCCATTCTTCAAACTCACTGAATGTTTTAATTAAGACACTTAATAGAACATCTGGATAACTATGACCTTTAAACACTTCCAGATCAATATAAGCTATAGGGCGTCTATCAATAGTAAGGTCAGAAGCGGCTTTGCGGAGTAAGCTTGATTTTACAGAACCTCGTCGTCCAAATATTACATGATGTTGTTTACTCACTGCTCGCTGAAGTGTTCCTTGACTCGGCTCAATAAAACGTCTAATATCTTTTGTGGAGCGCATATTTTGTTCAATATCAATAGTTAACTTTTCGACAGCTGGAGATTCTAGAACATTCTTTACCATATCTTATTCTCAATCACTTTCCTTACATGACATGTGCATAAAGAACATATTTTCGAAACATCTTAAGTAATTACATATAATACCAGAAACAATATTTTCTGTCTACTCATACATAACGTATAAAATAACTTAGAGTACAAATAACCACCGTTATCTGCACTCAGCTATACAGCATGGAAGGCTACTCTTCCTCTATTTCCCTTTACTACTCCGGTTGTGAAATTTGTCACTTGAATGCGTATATACATATATATATGTATATACCATATTTTATCTGGTATGACTATTTGCTTGTTTTCCTGACGAGAGGAAGGAGCTGCTCATGACCCAATTTCATCAAGAGCATCAGCAGGTGTTCGGCCAGCAGCAAAACGCTGGTGGGGATATCCACAATGCCAACCAATCGCTCACCTTTGGCACAGTGCAACGCCCTGAAGATCTTGCCACCCTGCTGACCCAGCTACAGGATACCATCACGCATGCCACGACGGATGGGATATTGCCGAAAAAGACGGGGATTGATGCCAAGGCTGCCCTGGAGAAAGCCGTGGTAGAGGCAGAAGAACCCAAACCAGATAAGAAGAGCTTGCTGGATTATCTCACGACGGCGAAGACCTTGATCGAAAGTATTACGGCCGCCAGTGGCCTGATTCCTTCCATCGTGACGGCCATTGAGGCAGTGCACAAAGTCTTGTAGAGGGGCTGGCATGACTGAGTTTGATCAAAGGGGTCAAGTAAATTGGGGCTTCCAACAAAATGCAGGCCATGATATCATCAATCACTATCCCAAGGCTGCCTGGATCCCACCAGTAATGCTGCCTCCGCGTGCGCAATCCTTTGTGGGCCGTGAGGAGGAACTGGCTTGGCTCCTCCAGCAGTTAAGGCGTGAAGGTGGGGTAACGCTGGCGCTCTGTGGCCCTGGCGGTATGGGCAAGACCGCGCTTGCCGCTGAAGCACTGACCCGTGTGGTTGCACAGAAGGATTGGTTGGCCCGCTTTCCTGGGGGCATCTTCTATCATTCCTTCTATGCCTCCCCATCACTTGCTGCTGCCTTTGAGGACCTAGCACGCGTTTTTGGAGAAGATCCTGGTGTTGATCCACACCGTTCTGCTGTGCGTGCTTTGAGCCGTCGCCGCACCATTCTGGTGTTTGATGGTGTCGAAGTCCTTGACGATCTGCTCCCATTGCAGGATCTGGGTGGACAGCATTTCGTGCTCTTGCTTTCCCGTCGCCGATCAGATGCCCCCGACCAAGCACATCGCTGCGATCTGAGTGTCCTTCCTCAGGAGCAAGCCATCAGACTACTACAGGATTTGGCGGGTCCACATGCATCTGATCGCCAGAGTGTGGAGCGACTCGTGGAACATATCGATGGCTATCCGCTGGCCTTACAACTCATCGGGAGCTATCTATCCTCCCGTCAGGAGGAAGTCGCAGATTACTTATGCTGGTTTGAGGAAGAAGGATTGGCGGCGATGCACCAGGGGGAGCATCAACGACAGAGTGTCCCTGTACTTCTCCAACGGACCTATGCTGCCCTAACATCCAATGAGCAAGCGGTATTTCTGGTCTTGGGGTTGCTAGCTTCTGCCCCTTTTCCGATAGCGTTAATCCAAGGTATCCTCGACCTGCCTGAACGAGGGATGCGACAGGCTCTCGGCTCGCTGATCAATCTGAGTGTGCTGCGTCGCTCCGACGTGGGTGATGAAGGCTATGAAGTCAGTCATCCCCTGGTGCATACCTTCGTTACCGAGTGTCTCTCATCCCAGAAGCCTGTTGCTTCTGCTCCTTCCCCTGACACGATCACTACGTGGAGAGAACGACTCCTCACCTCGCTGGCGACCCACTTTGACCAGAGTGATCCCTATGATCAAGCCCTAGTTCTCTGGCATCCCCATATCCAGCCCCTCCTCGTTGCGGAATTCCTGATTGCCGCACAGCCCCTTAAAGCCGCACGTCTGTTCCATGCGGTCGGCTTTGCTGTTTTTACACAGGGCAAGTATGTCGAAGCCGAACCGTTATACCAACGCGCTCTAACGATCTTTGAGCAACAGTTGGGTCCATTCCATCCTGACGCCGCAGCCAGTCTGAATAACCTGGCGATGCTCTACAAGGCACAGGGCAAATATGCCCAAGCCGAACCGTTATACCAACGCGCCTTGACCATCTGGGAGCAGCAGTTAGGTCCATTCCATCCCAACACGGCGAGCAGCCTGAATAACCTGGCAATGCTCTATAAGGCGCAGGGCAAGTATGCCGAGACAGAACCGTTGTACCAGCGCTCCTTGGAGATCTTTGAGCAGCAGCTGGGACCAACTCATCCCGACACGGCGAGAAGCCTGAACAATCTGGCCGCACTCTATCACACACAGGGCAAATATGCCCAAGCAGAACCGCTGTACCAGCGTACCCTGGCCATCTGGGAGCAGCAGTTGAGTCCTGAGCATCCTTATGTGACCTCTCCACTCCATGGACTGGCGATGCTCTATAAGGCGCAGGGTAAGTATGCCGGGGCGGAGCCGCTCTATCAGCGAGCCTTGCACATCTGTGAGCAGCAGCTGGGACCAACGCATCCCACCACAGCGAATAGCCTGAACAACCTGGCAGGACTCTATGAATCGCAGGGCAAGTATGCCGAGGCCGAACCGCTCTACCAACGCGCCCTGGCGATCAGGGAGCAGAAACTGGGTTACTCCCATCCCGACACTGCTCAGAGTTTGAATAACTTGGCTTTTTTATATAACTCGCAGGGCAAGTATGCCGAGGCCGAACCGTTGTACCAGTGCGCCTTGGAGATCCGAGAGCAGCAACTGGGACCAACTCATCCCGACACGGCGAGCAGCCTGAACAACCTGGCCTTTTTATATGAAGAGCAGGGCAAATATACCCAAGCGGAGCCGTTATACCAACGAGCCCTGGTCATCTGGGAGCAGGAGTTGGGCGCCTCTCATCCTCACACCGCAAGCTGCCTCTATAACCTGGCAGGACTCTATCAAGCGCAGGGCAAGTATGCCGAAGCCGAACCGTTGTTTGTGCGCGCTCTAGCGATCAAGGAGCAGAAGCTGGGTATCATCCATCCTAACACGGTGGCAAGCCTCAACATCCTGGTGGCATTCTATCAAGCGCAGGGCAAATATGCCGAGGCCGAATGGCTGTTGCAGCGCGTCCAGGCTATCCGGGAGCACCAGCTGGGTGCTACTCATCTGGACACCGCAAGCAACCTCAACAATCTGGCTCTCTTATACTATGAGCAGGGCAAATACGCCGAGGCCGAACCGTTGTTGCAGCGTGCCCTGGCGATCTGCGAGCAGCAACTGGGAGCCACCCATCCTGACACGGCCCAAAGCCTCAACAACCTGGCAGCGCTCTATCACACGCAGGGCAAGTACGCCGAAGCCGAACCGTTGTACCAGCGGGCCCTGGCAATCAGAGAGCAGCAACTGAGAGCCCGCCATCCTGACACCGCTCGCAGCCTCAACAACCTGGCGGAACTCTATCGAGCGCAGGGCAAGTACGCCGAAGCTGAACCGTTGTTGAAGCGGGCCCTGGCAATTTATGAGCAGCACCTGGGAGCCAGCCATCCTGACACGGCTCTGAGCCTCAATAATCTGGCGGAACTCTATCGAGCGCAGGGCAAGTACGCCGAAGCCGAACCGTTGTACCAGCGGGCCCTGACGATCAGAGAGCAGCAGTTGGGAGCCAGCCATCCTGACACCGCTCGCAGCCTCAACAACCTGGCGGCACTCTACCACACGCAGGGCAAGTACGCCGAAGCCGAACCGTTGTACCAGCGGGCCCTGGCGATCGTTGAGAACATCCTAGGTCAAAACCATCCCAGCGCCCAAACCGTTCGTGCGAATTATACCTCCCTTCTCCGGGCCATGGAACACGATGGAGAAGCAAAGCAGCGAGAAGAAGGTTTCTAATCTTGTTTTCTGTGCTCGAAATTGTCCTGGCTTGATTCAGTTGGAAGTGTGTGAAAAACGTTCCAGCCTGTTGAAAAAGTCTGTGCTGAGTTTATTGAAGAACACGTGAGTTTGGCTGAACATCAGTTTACGCTGAGGAGATAAACGAGCAAAAAGAAGATTTTCAGGCAAAAGGAGATAGTTGAGGTTGACAAGAGCGAGGAACGTGCAGTGCAATGAGAGGCGAGGAGGAGTATCAACAATGATAGGCTTGAAAGAGCGGGCCTTTACCCCATTCGTCGCGGTGTCGCTGGAGGAGCTCGTTCCCCAGGATCATTTTTACCGACACCTCCAAAAAGTGCTGGACCTCTCGTTCGTCTATGACCTGGTGCGTGAGTCTTACGCAGCCGTTGGACGACCATCAGTTGATCCGGTGGTGTTCTTTAAGCTCCAACTGGTCATGTTTTTTGAAGACATCCGCTCCGAACGCCTGCTGATGCGTCAGGTGGCGGATCGGTTACGTGTGCGCTGGTATGTCGGGGTGGTATGTGGGCTATGATCTGGATGAGCCTCTGCCTGATCATTCAACCCTCAGCAAGATTCGCACCCGCTACGGCCTGGAGGTGTTTCGGCACTTCTTCGAGGCCATTGTCGAACAATGTCAGCAAGCCAAGTTGGTCTGGGGCAAGGAGTTGTACTTTGACGCCACGCAAATCGAGGCCAATGCCGATCTCGATTCGCTGGCACCGCGTTTTGCCGTTGAGGCTCGTGAAGCGATCCAAGACCACCTCACCACCCTGTTTTCCTCTGAGTCGACAATGCTTGAGAAAACTGAAGAAACGCACAGGGACTCCGCCGTTCTCGAACCCGTCTCGCAGAAGGAAACCGTTCCAGAACCCTTCCTGCTCCCCACATCCCTTTCCCAGACGCGGCGTGAGGAACTTGCTGCCAACAACGCCACTCACAACGCCACTCGCCACGATTGGATCGCTGAGGAGGGTCGGCCTCAGCGAGAAGTCCATGGCGTCTATCAACGGACGGCGGACCTGCGGATGAGCACCACTGATCCCGATGCCACTCCCATGCGTCTCAAAGGAGGGGGCACCCACCTGGGCTATCATACCCACTACGTCGTCGATGGGGGGGGAAATCGGATTATCCTGTCGGTACTCGTGGTGCCAGGGGAGGTCAATGACAATCAGCCCATTCTCGATCTGATCTGGCGAACGGTGTTCCGCTGGCATATTCGACCGGCACAGGCAACGGGTGACATGATGTACGGAACCATCGAGATTATCAAAGCCTTGGAGGATGCTCATATCCGCGCCTCTATTCCCATCGCCGAGAGAGGACAACGTCCTGGCTATTATGGATCGGCGCAGTTCACCTATGATGCAGTCCATGATCAGTTTTACTGTCCTCAAGGACAAATCTTGCGGGCAGCGTACCGCCTGGAGGAGTCGCAGGAAGTGCAATATCGCGCGGATGCTGCTATCTGTAACGCTTGCCCAGTGAAGAGTGCCTGTACCGAAAGTAACCGCGGTCGGCATGTCCATCGCCCTTTTTGGGCCGACTACCTGGACCGTGTGAGAGCCTACGAATCCACCTTTGCGTATCAAAAAGCGCTCAACAAACGCAAAGTGTGGGTTGAACCACTCTTTGGGGAGGGCAAGCAGTGGCATGGGATGCGGCGATTTCGTTTACGACGACTCTGGCGGGTCAACTGTGAGGCGCTAGTGATTGCCTCTGGACAGAATCTTAAACGTCTCCTCCAGAAGCGAGGGTGGGGGCGACGCCCGTTTCCTACCCAGGCAATGGCGATAGTGCCACCTCCCAACTGGGAGGCAGAAGAATTCTTCAGAAACACCCACAAGAGAAAGGCTGCTGTGGCCTTGACGACCTTGACGGCCTTGACAGCCTTGACGGCCTTGACGGCCATATTCAGCTCCAGCAAGACGTGTTTCACCACGCCAAAGAGGTGTTTTTCTCTTTTCATTACAAATATTCCTTACTTTCTGTATTTTAGATGTATTTTGCTGTTTTTTTAACTTATCCCTCTTTTCTCTGGATTTCCCCTTTTTCGGGAGAACGTTTGAGACTTTTTAGCTCAGGCTTTCTTATAAACTCAACAAGGAGTTTTTCAACAGGCTGCTTCGTTTGTTGTACTCATCCATTCACACCGCACCAACCCCCTCTGGACAGCCACATGCGTGTGCGTAGTGCCGTCTGGAAATCAACGTCCGGAAACGTGCCTCCTCCGATGAGTTCTGATACAATAAACTCATCAAATAGAGAGCGAGGGAAACCACGACAATGAAAATTGGCTACATGGCCCATTTCCAACGTCGATGACACCAGGGGCAACATAGTTATAATATTGCTGGAATACTTACCTATGGTATACAATAGCGGCAATAAAGGCATTTCCTTTGGAGAATAGGGGGTGGCAAAAGACCATTTACCATCTTATCTTTTTAGGATTCACCTTGTCTTTGGCGTTTTGTGAGCTTATATAGCTGGGATATAACTATCTTGCCCCTGGCGTCATCGACGTTGGAAATGGGCCAACATAGAGCGTAAGGTGTCGCTTATCGTCACACATTTCTGGCAGCTTTTTTCACGAATATTTGGCGAAACCTCGCTTATCGTCACAGATATTTGGCCAAACCTTGTGCTTCACGGCGAGGCGCTGCAGATCGGCCAGTTGATGAGCGCGCAGGCTGCGGGCGGACTGCTCGGAGGACTCCTGCTGGGATGGCTGGGGCAGCGGATGATATCTGCCACCGATAGATATGGCCGTTGGTGCCGAAGAAGGAAGCGGCACAACATCCCCACGCTCCCATCTTTACCCGGTTCCCAAGCAACCGATGTGGCAGGAGACAGAAGAGTAGTCCAGCTGACCCTTCGCCTGGTACGAGGAAACCTCTCTACTTATTCTACCTCTGAGCCTAGCGAATCTACAGATTGGTAGATTTTATTCCACTCTCTACAAGCACAGGCAGAGATGTCTGTCAAACTTCCTGTAAGTGTGAACGTGCTACACATAGTGATGTTTCGCGTGACGCATCATGGGGCGGAGAAAGGCAGAAGTGTCATGTCCTATCGGGGCAAGCTCTCGACTGGATCGGTACTATACAGGTGTTGATGTGGTGTGTCCGTGTAGTCCCTCCCTGTTACAAGGGAAGTGTTGAGAGGCTAAAAATGGCAGTGCATTCTCTCAAGGCTGAGCCGAAGAATCTTCATGGCTTTTTTTCTCGTGACCTTTCCGCTGTTCTGACCGTTGACACGGGCGATACCGTCCGCTACGAAACACTGGATGCTGGCTGGGGGGCGCTTCAACAGGCGAAGACTTTGGGCATTCCCCAGGACTTTGCGCCCCGGGATCGCCAAAGAGATTTTGGCCACGCCCTCACTGGTCCTCTCGCCGTGCGTGGCGCTGAGCCGGGTATGACCTTGGAAGTGCGGGTCAACCGAATCCGCACGGGCACTTGGGGCTGGTCGGCCGGGCCTGGATTGCCCAGCCAGATGGATGAAAGGCTGGGCTTCGCAAAGGCCCCAAGTGGCCCACCGGCGGTGATCACGGTACCCACTGGAGATCAAGCGACGATGTGGTCCCTGGACCCAAACCAAGGCTTGGCTCATAACCGACTTGGTCAGACGCTTCGCATGCGCCCGTTCATGGGCGTCATGGGAATGCCCGCCAATGAGCCGGACGTGCAAACCACCTTTCCGCCACGATTCTGCGGAGGGAACCTGGACTGCAAAGAACTCGTGGAACAAAGCCGGTTGTACCTGCCGATTGCTGTGGAAGGAGGACTGTTTTCTCTTGGTGACGGGCATGCCGTTCAAGGGGATGGAGAGGTGGCGGGACCGGCATTGGCCTGTCCGATGGAGTTGGTCGAGCTTGAGTTCCATCTCCATACGCGTATGCAATTGTCTCTGCCTCGCGCGTTCACCCCGGCAGGTTGGCTCACCTTTGGGTTTCACGAGGATTTGAATGAGGCCTGGGTCATAGCAACCCGAGAAATGGTGCAGTTAATGGGTGAGTTCTATCAGCTGCAACCGAAAGAAGCACTCGCTCTGGCCAGTCTGGTGATGGATTTGCGGATCACCCAGGTGGTCAATGGGGTTCGTGGCGTGCATGCGCTTCTTGCGCATGATGCAATTGATGACAGTAAGAACGGAGTGTGATATGAAAGCCGCTTACATTGGACACCCCGGTCCGCCAGAGTCCATTCGCTATGGGGAGTTACCGGCATCTGTGGTTGGAGAGCAGGATGTCCTTGTGAAGGTCGCTGCAGTGACGGGGTGATAACATTTTTTCCTGCTGTTTTTCCCGCTAAGAATAGGGAAATGCATGCAAAAGAGGTGTATTCAGCCAGGATTGGTCCAAGGACCACCAGAAAATTGATTCTGGTCTCTCGTTTTCTCGAACAAACCTTTGTGCTCAGCTTTCCGAGGAGTGTACGCACTCTATAAAAAGCATCTCTTCTTAGGAAATACCGCTGGAATGCCTTCATTCTTGTCATTTCTCAGGTAAATTGGCGCGTTTCTCTCAGATAATTTGCCGACAATTGGCTTGAGGAGTGCATTGAGACGATTTATGAGAAAAATTTCTCTCTTATAATATGGCGGTACAATTTCATCTCATCTCTTTGATGCTTTTCAGAACAATGCAACAGCCCATTTTGTAAGCATAAAATGGCGTCCATTTCGAGCAGGTGCTTCGATCACGAGAACTGCGGCGAGAAGCAAATTGTGGCGGATGCCCAGTGAAGCATGACCACTCACACGCAGGTCACCACTCTCTGCTTTCAATGGGGTAACGCACATGAAGTAGGCCGAAGGCTCGGTCCCATTGCTGGCCCTTTTCCATCGTCCCCCCTTCCCGACATACGGGCGGCATGTTTCCATGGGCTTGCCAGACTTTTTTGGAGAGAAGAAATCGGTCCTTGTATCGAGTGTGTCATCTTTGTGTGTCATCTTTCTCATTGCCCAGAGAAGGCGAGTGTTTTTCCTCGCAGCCGTTGTACGTCGCGTATGGGAGGGACGCCAAAGAGGCTTCTGTACTCGCGATTGAAGTAGGAGGCGTCCTGGTATCCCACACGATAGGCCACACTTGCGGCGTCGAGATTTTCGTTCAACATGAGACGACGAGCCTCCTGGAGCCGCAACCGTTTTTGGAATTGCAAGGGACTCATCGCCGTGACCTCCTTGAAGTGGTGGTGCAACCCGGAGACGCTCATGCCAAGCTCACGTGCGAGATCCTCGATGTGCAGTGGCTGGTCAAAGTTCTGACGAATACGTGCGACAGCTCTCGCGATGTCTGATGTGTATCCTCCCATGATTGCCAGGTGGCGGAGCCGATCCCCCTGCTCTCCCATGAGGAGACGGTAGACGATTTCCCGTGTAACGAGCGGCAGCAGGACTGGTGCTTCGGAAGGGGCATCCAGGAGTCGGAGGAGCCGCACGGCAGCGTCCAACACATTTTTATCTAACAAACTGACAGCAATGGCTCTTGCATCCGCCTGCTTTCTCGGAGAGGTGTACCCCGCTTCCAGCAGAACTGAACTTACGACGGTGGGAGGGAGTTCCAGGCGCAAGCTCAGGTAGGGCTGGACTTTTGAGGCTTCCAGAACCTGGCCGATGCTGGGGAGCTCGATGGTGGCCAGCAGGTAATGCCAGGGATCGTAGCGATAGCGGCTTTCGCCGAACAGAACCATTTTGCTACCCTGCGCAATCACGCACAAGGATGGCGTGGACACTCCATGTAATGGCTCCGTTGGTGCGGAGGCGCGGGCCAGGTGCAGCCCGGGGAGTGGCTCTTCTACCCCATCTTCGGGCACAACTCGCCCTATCCGCTCCACCAGTTCCTCACGATAGGCTTGTTGCATCACGGTCTGGCGTTCTCGCCGCTGATCATCTCGTGCATCCATCGCATGTCCTCTCCTATTGCTCTCTCATCTCTCTAGAAAGATTTGCAGAATCCTCCAATCATTTTCGACAATCATTCTATCACCCAGAGCTTTGATGCGTCTATACTATTCCCAGGCGGGGTACCTGCCACTCTGTTTGGGAATAGTCTGCTGGACTTTTGTTCAAGAACAGAGCCGGTGGCGAACCTGCATGGTGTACGGTCTCTCATGGCCGTGAAAAGCAGCGAACACTGAAGAACGGAAGGAGTTCTCTTATATATGGCACCCACCGATTTTTGCTCTGGCGTGCAAAACGACAACCTGATTGAGATCACCGTGACCGGGCGCACGTCTGGTCGTCCCATTTCGCTTCCCATCTGGTTCGCTCTGGATGGCAACACGCTCTATCTGATCCCGGTGAAAGGATCAGAGACTGAATGGTACAAAAACGTGCTCAAGACGCCGACTATCCAATTGTCAGCCCATGGCAAAACGTTGACCACGAGTGCCCGTCTTCTCACCAACGAAGCACAACTCGATCAGGTTCTTGAGCGGTTTCGAGACAAGTACGGCAGGAACGTGAAGTCCTATTATCCGAAATATGATGTGGCCGTTGAGGTTCCGCTCGAATAAGATGCCAACAGGTACTGATTTGATTTTGTTCAAAGAAAAATAAAAAGGGGAAAGAGTTTCAACAATGCAGAAACGCACACTTGGAAAGAGCGGCCTGGAAGTCTCAGCCTTGGGTCTCGGCTGCATGCGCATGACCTTTGCAGATAAACCGATTGGAGACAAAGCAGCGATGATCGCGTTTCTCCATGCGGCGGTGGACCGTGGCATCACCTTCTTCGACACGGCTGAGGTCTATGGACCATTTACCAACGAAGAGCTGGTGGGGGAAGCACTGGCTCCCTTGCGGGGACAGGTGGTGATCGCCACAAAGTTCGGATTCCAACTAAATGCCGACGGAAGTCCCGGCTGGAGCGGTCTCAATAGCCGTCCGGAGCGCATTAAACAGGTTGCCGAGGCATCCCTCAAGCGCCTCAAGGTCGAGGCCATCGATCTGTTCTATCAACACCGAGTCGATCCGAATGTTCCCATCGAAGACGTAGCAGGAGCGGTGAAGGAGCTGATCGAAGCAGGCAAGGTGAAGCATTTCGGGTTATCGGAAGCCCCTGCGGAGATCATCCGGCGTGCTCACACCGTCCAACCGGTGACGGCTCTCCAGAGTGAGTACTCGCTGTGGTGGCGGACCCCGGAAGAGGAGGTACTGCCGACCTGCGAGGAGCTGGGCATCGGCTTCGTGCCCTACAGTCCGCTCGGTCGAGGCTATCTGACGGGCAAGATCGACGAAAACACCACCTTCGACAGCTCGGACATTCGCAGTCGCAACCCGCGCTTCACGCAGGAGGCAATCAAAGCCAATCAGGCCGTGATCGACCTGCTGACCCGGATCGGAGAGCAGAAACAGGCGACGCCGGCACAGATCGCGCTCGCCTGGCTGCTCGCGCGGTCGCCGTGGATCGTTCCTATTCCGGGCAGCCGCAAGATCGAGCGCCTGGAGGAGAACATCGGCGCAGCCAATGTCGATCTCACCGAAGGCGATCTGCGCGAGATCGAGAGCGCCATGTCCAACATCACGGTCCTGGGAGACCGTTACTAAAGGAGAAGCCAACGTGAAACCCAACGAGCGAGCGCAAAAAAAACATGACGAGCTTCTTCCCGGACACGTCTCCACCTGGGCGGTAACCGAGCCGGAGCGTGTCGAAACCTTCGATCATGTTGCCTTTGACGAGGTTCTTTTGCGCGTCGCTCTAACAAGGTCATCAGGGTCAACAGACCCGAAAGGAGAATTACCAATGTCAGCTATTCCATCGGTCCCCCTCAATAACGGGGTGAAGATGCCCCTCTTGGGATTTGGCGTCTTCCAGATGCCCACGGGATGCGCAACGAGATCACAATCAGCAAGCAAAGAGAAAGAGTAGGCAGACAAAAGGGGGAAAATCCTTGTAAAAAAGAGAAACATGTGTCTCCTTAAAAGGAAGAAATAACACATCCCAATAAGGAGAACAGACATAGTATGACACATCCATCGGTCCATCTCCAGCTTTCTTCAGAAGTCGTTCCTTCGGTTCCCAGTTGGTTTGGTGAGGTCGCGATCGTGGCACAGCTCTTCACCACCTCAGGTGTCCTCAAAAGCATTGAGGAGCAGGTTCGTTTTGCACGTGCACGATTCGGCATCTATGAGCTCATTGATTTTGTCGCCGTGCTCATTGGATATGCAGTGAGTGCAGAACCAACCCTGCTGGCCTTTTATGACCGACTCATGCCGTTTGCCACTCCTTTTATGGCTCTCTTTGGTCGCCAGAACCTGCCCCATCGCTCCACACTCAGCCGCTTTCTGGCGTCCCTCGATCAGCCAACGGTCGAAGCATGGCGTTCGCTGTTTCTGGAAGATCTGGTCCTGCGAACCGCCCAGACCTTTCCTCCAGGCGGGCTGTGGGATCGTCTCGGTCGTCACTGGCTGGTGATCGACGTCGATGGCACCAAACAAGCCGCCAGACAACGAGCGCTTCCCTCGCTTGCCGAGCTTCCCTCTGCGCATCGACGCTTTGACCGGGTCTGTGCTCCTGCCTACCTTGGGCGCAAACGAGGCGAGGTCGCTCGGACTCGAACGACCGTGCTGCAAGCGCACTCACACCACTGGCTCGGCACGTTTGGCGGTCCTGGGAATGGAGACTATCGAGGCGAATTGGCACGCGCACATGACGCCATCCTCAGCTATGCCGGTTGGCTCTGCATGCCTTTGTCCCAGATCATGATCCGCTTAGATGGCCTCTATGGCAATGGGGGGGTCCTCAAAGATCTGGTGCAGTCTGGAGTAGGAATCACGGGGCGCAGTAAGGACTACGGGCTCCTCGATCTGCCATCGGTTCAAACCCGCCTGCAATCTCCTGCCGACCAACAGACCACACACCCAGAGAGTGGAGCAAGCCGCTCACTCTTCGATTGCCCCGCCGTGCCACTGACCCCAACGGGACCCTGCGTGCGCTTGATCGTGGCGACCCATCCAACTTCCTCCACGAGCAAACCGCCCATTGGCGTTCTGCGAGATGCGATGGTGTACGAATTGTTTCTCACGACGGCGTCCCCTTCTGCCTTCACCTGCGCTGATGTGCTTGATCTCTATCTGCATCGAGGGTCGTTTGAGACCGTCCTCTCCGATGAAGATCAGGAACAATCCACCGATCGTTGGTGTTCTCACACCGCGTGTGGTCAGGAATTTTGGCAAATCCTGAGCCAATGGCTTTGGAACCTTCGTCTGGATTTGGGGCAACACCTCTCTCCCTCTCCTCTGCGTGTGACCGAATTTGCTCCGGCTGCCGAACCGCTATCGGTTCCTCCCAGCAACGCAGTTCAGGAGCCGCTCTCCGTGGCACCTCATGAACCACCTCGGAAGTCGCCATCGGTTCCTGCCAACGAACCGGTTCACTATGGCCCTCCCCAATGGGCTCGCCCCTCGTTCACCAGAGGGTTTGCTGGTTCCGATTTTGAGCCGCAACCTGATGGCTCGGTGCGTTGCCCTGCTGGCCATCCTCTCACGGTACAAGAGCGCAGACCCGAACGCCATGGCTTGGTCCGCGTGGTCTATGGTGCGCGCATTGCGCATTGTCGCCCTTGCCCTCTTCGCGCACAGTGTCAAGAATCCCTCACGACACGAAAACCGCGGCAAGTCAGCGCTGTTTTGTGGCCTATTGACGTCACCCCATCCGTTCCAGTACAGCCCTCTCCACCCACAGTGGATGTTCCCATCGAGGGCAAAAGTCCCCCACCGCCTGCTGCTCGTCCTCCGGCATCTGCTCTTGCCCCTGTCCTTTGGGGAGACTGGCCTCGTTGTCAGCTTCGTCGGAGTTTTGTTCATCTGCTGCGCACCCAAACCGTCGAGCTGACCTTGCGTGCACGTCCACCAGAAGAAGACCTCTCTTCTCGCCATGAGGAGGTACAAACTCGAGCACAGCGGGCGCATTGGCGTCTCACGTGGCAGCAGCGCATGGCTCGCAATGCCCGCCCTGCTTCCGCTCCTCCAGTTGAGGTTACAATCTATGGGCTTCCTGTTGCTCTCGCTGCGTATGTGGGGGCGAACCAGGTGACCGCTGCTTAAAGATTTCCGGTCCCACGCGCTTGCTTCTCCCTGTCCTCTTCTGCTCCTCGCGGCCTCTTCATTGGCGTCTGTCTATCTCTGCCTTTCTCTCATCCTTTGTTTCCCGTCCTGAAGGATGGATCTCGGCTTTTTTTTATTGCTTCCTTGCTTTCATCTCGTTGCGCATCCCGTGGGATATACAATGCACTCGGCACAGACCTGCGCCGCTTGCTCAATGGCTTCGGTCTGCGTCGCGAGGAGTTCTTCCTGCATCTGGAGGAGTTGTAGCCAGCACGCTTGCAGCGAAACAGGTTGATAGTGGTGTTCGTTCATATTTTCCCTTCGACACTCCATTCTCATTCTGATCGTTTCTACGCCTGGAGTAGGTGATGAGAGCGAAGCAAGACATATTGCACAGATAGCAGAACATGTCATCGACCTTGATACTCGCGAATACTCGCGGAGCACTTGCACAGAACGTCTCTGTTTCTGTAACTAGAAGCATAATTTGTCGCCGAAAAAAAGCATATCCTGACACAATGAAGAATAACCTGTCGTTTGTCATGCTCAGATGCTTCTGGCTAAGAAGTACAATGAGGAAGTATATGCTGTCTGAAAGTTATCAAAAAAGCATAACTTGCTCGCAAGTCGTGCTCTTGATACGCGTCGACTCTGATATTGTAGCTTCATTTCAGGCTAGAAGGGCATTCTTCTCTTGTTGCTCAATCTGAGTGAAGCAAATCCCGTCGTGGAGGTAACTCTAAGATCCCTGCGAAAATAGGCAATAGAGTACCTTTGTTCTAGAAAAGTGCCTTCTTAAGGTTATTTTGAGGCGAGTAATAAAGAACAAAAAGAGTATTTTTGTTCAATAGCCTCGTCAGCTCTTGCTCTCCACTCTGCCCTCTGAAATGGCTTCAGAGCGTGTCTCATGGCTCTATTGCCTATTTTCGCAGGGATCTTAGAGTTACCTCAGGGACGCCGTTAAGCTCGCCATCGCCAGCAACACGAAAGCAATTGAGTATCTCAAAGACAAGTGAGAAGACAGACAGGAATAACAAGAACTCCTGAAGATTGCTCGTCTTCAGGGGCCTTTTTGTGCTCGACGCTACTTATTTTTCTTTTTCGTAACTTTGATGCCTTTTTTCGAGGTCGAGACCGTGAATTTTTTCGTTGCGAGAATTGCCATCTTTTTAGATCCTTCCTTCCATCCCTGAATTTGGGCGCTTGATGGATGAGCTAATTATACCGGAGTGAGCAGATAAAAACAACCTGCTCATGTCTGCTCAAGTGATTGAAGACCTGAAAGGCAAGTAGCAAGACGGGATTGACGCGCATATATATAGTCGGGTATACTTCTGATGTCGCGTGGACCTCCATGTTCAAGTGCTGTCTACACTGTTTTAAGTTTGGTTTGTTTCACGCCAACAAAAAAGAGACCTCCACCATAGCGACGGAGGTCTCTTTTTTTAGTTTTTTGCGCGACATGTTGAACACATCCCCTTACCAGGAGAATATAAATAGGGGCTAGGCCAATCAATACACACCAGACACAAAGGGTGTCCACAGATACGACAATGACCGGCCAACATTCGCACCTTGCAATCTACACAAAAAAGATGTTTGTGCAGAAATTTCAATATATTCATACCTGGTCTTGGAGTCTCTTGGTAAATGACCTGAAATGTGGTTCTCCCGCGCTTTTGATGAAGCTCGCTTGCTTGATAAGAAATGATATAATGAGAGGTGAGGTTGCCAACGAGAGCGATCTCAGGTTTGGGGTGCTCCTATGTTCTCATCTCCATTTCTCCCTCTTCCTGCAGGATTAGAGATTGCAATGACGACCATGCGTGATGATCTGTTGGTGGTTCAGGTGGTTTCGACGAACGTGAGATCATGCTGTCCGCTCTGTTTCTGTCTTGCCGAACGCCGTCATAGCCAGTATACTCGCGTGGTGGCAGATCTGCCTTGCGCGGGCTTCCGTATCCAGCTGACCCTGCACGTGCGTAGATTCTTTTGTGACCACGCTGACTGCATCAGGAAGATCTTTACGGAACGGCTTCCCGCCTTCGTTCTGCCATGGGCACGTCTCACCGTCCGTCTCTGCGAGGCGCTTCAATCACTTGGTGTAGCGACGTGTGGAGAGTTGGGAACCCGACTGGCGGAGCGTCTGGCTATCCAAACGTCGCCAACAACGATCCTTCGTCGCATCATGGCGCTTCCAACAGCAGCCATAGAACGGGTATCGGAGCTTGGGATAGATGATTTCTCTTTCCGTCGTGGGAGAAAATTTGGCACCATCCTGGTAGACCTGCAAAGCCGCAACATCATTGATCTCTTGCCTGATCGCAAGGCAGAAACGGCCAAAGCTTGGATGAAAGCGCATCCAGAAATCGTGTTGGTGAGCCGAGATCGCGGCGGCGACTATGCCTCTGCGGCAGCCAGTGGCGCTCCTCAAGCTATCCAGTGTGCAGATCGGTTTCATCTGCTCAAAAATCTTGGAGAGGCTCTGGAGGGAGTACTGGCACAGTATCTAGCTGCTCATCGGACCCACTTGACTGAAGAGATAAGAGCTACGCCTCTGGAAACTGCACACGGCATCCAGCCACCGAAATTGAGCCCAAAGGCGGCACAACAGAGTCAAGCGAAACGAGAGGAGCGCCTGGCTCAATACCAGCACGTTGCGGCCCTTCGCAAGCTTGGCTTCTCACAGACCGCTATCGCCGATCAGGTGGGAGTCGCCCATTCCACCGTCTCGCGCTGGTTGAGCAGTGGCGTGTTCCCTGAACAAAAACCTCGCCCACGAAAGATGGAGCTTGATTCCCACCTGTCCTATCTTCGCGAACGGTGGGAGGCTGGCTGCCACAATATTGCTCAGTTGTATCGGGAACTGGTAGCCCGTGGCTACACCCATTCGTACTGGTCGGTGTATGAACAACTGGTTCGTTTCTTTCCAGAAGGACGGAAGAATCCCCACATTCCCGATCAGCTTGCACGCCCTCCTGTGCTTGCACGACAGGCTGTTTTCCTTTTTCTTCGCCGCCCGAGCAAAGAACTTTCCCCTGAAGAACAGGAAACGCTTGCGCAACTTCGATCTTTGCACCCCGAGGTCAACCAAGCCTATGAATTGGTCCAGCAGTTTGTCCACATGCTGCGCACACGTACAGGAGAACAACTCGATGACTGGCTTGAGAACGTCAGAGCCAGCCAGATCCGCGAATTCCAAGGCTTTGTTCTAAGTATTGAGCGAGATAAGGCAGCTGTAGTAGCCGGGCTGACTCTTCCCCAAAACAACGGTCTGGTCGAAGGAAACGTCAACAAGCTCAAACTCATCAAGCGCATGATGTACGGTCGGGCAGAATTTCCCTTGTTGCGCCAGCGTGTACTGCATGCCCTGCAATTAAAAGCATACTATACACACTGAGATTTATTATGTTGATATATTCGTTGTAAGTCACCTATTTCTACATTTAAAGAAAATGTAAGTAACAGACGTCTTCATGAAGTGAAGATGAACCAATATGATGATAGTCTTGAAATACTCCTTGTATTTACTCGCTTGTATCACAAGCAAGCGAGCTTCATCAAAATCGACGGAGAACCAACATTCGCGCTATTTACCAGCAACTGCACACGCTCAACACACTCACCCGCCATCCCGAGCGCGTGAAATCTCCCCAGCAGGACGCCGATGCACAGACCCTGGCGGCGATCCGCCTGGTCATCAATCTCTTACCAGAGGAGATCCATCAGCAAATGACAGAGATCCTGGCGCTGCGCGATCAGCTCCATAGCCCCTATTTGCAGCACGCCACCGAGATGACGAGTCTGCATCACGCTACCGACCATCATCAGGGTCTTGCGGTAATGAAAGAACTGGTAATTTGACTCTATGTTTGAAGAGTTGCGGACCACATGATCGAAAATCGACGGAATCTTCGAATTTGTTGTTCCTCCCACCTTCCCATTCCGCTCCACACCTGTATCTTTCCACTGGGATGGTGTAAATTCGTGTCGTTTGACTCATAGCCTCGACGAAACGTTGAGATATGCGTCACATTTCAATCATATTTTCAAAAAGGAACTCTATCACTTTCAGTAATGGAGTTCCTTTTTCATCATCGCTCACCAATCGACCACCCGCCGGGATAGCAGTGGGATCACATCGGACGACACTCGACGGCAAAGCGACCAGACGGGAGCTGCCCAGCGGCCTGAACCTTGAGCCCGGCCTGGTGGGCTAACTCTCGAAACTCTGTGAGTGTGCGGTCCTTGCCTCCAAGCAAGACCATCTCCGGCGTGAGTTCTCTTCTCACGCTGTCATCTGGGGACACTCCGCCCAGGATCACCAGGCGACCGCCAGGGCGTGCTGCCTCGGCACAATGGCTCAAGATCTGCTGTGCTTCTCGATCGGGCCAGTCATTAAGAATAGACTTCAGGAGATAGAGATCCGCCCCGGCTGGTAGCGGGTCGAAGAAGCTTTGCCCAACCGTTTGGACACGTTCACTCACACCAGCCGCCTGCAAGATCAAGCCTGCGCGGGCCACCGTTCCGGGGAAATCGACCAGTGTGCCCGGGACCTCGGGTCGGGCACGTACGATCTCTGCGAGCAATGCTCCCGTCCCACCGCCCACATCCACCACCGTCTTGACCTCCTCCCAGTCTCCCGTGAGGAGCACCTCCGGGTCGGGAGTGCCGTGACCCGGCGACCCCATCAGCGCATCAAAGCTCGCCGCGACGTCCGGATGCGCTTGCAGGTCCTCCCAGAAAGGCAGGCCGAAAATCTCGTGGTAGGCGGGAGCGCCTGTCCGAACAGCGCTGAGAAGGCTGCCCCAGGCATAGGCTATGCGACCGCCGATCCCACCCAGATCAAGGAATTGCTGCGTAGGGCCAAGCAATCCCCGAGCGGCTTCATTCAGCGCAAACTGACCGGGTGTTGGCTCGACAAAGACGCCTTTGCCCACCAGATGTCTAAGGACCCTCTGCAGAACATCTGCGTTGCACTCTGCCTTCTCGGCAAGGGTCTTGATATCGGTGGTGGAAGCCTCGATGTGGTCGGCGATCCGCAAGGTCGCCACCACATGAATGCACCAGGGCGTGCAGAGATCGCTCAGCGCGCTCAGGTCGGCGCTGGTCTCCAGGGATTTGTCATGTCTCATTTTTTGTTCCTCCTCATCGGTTTTCTGAGAGCTCCCGCACACGCACTACAACTGGATCTGGATCTGGAACGGGACGGGAGATAATCTTGATCTCCACAAGAAGTATCGAGCCAGGAGCATGACTCATATGCTAGTGCAGGAAAAGCGACCTGTCTTGTAAAAATTTGTCCTCAATCGGGAAGAGGAACATGATTGTGGTGCTCACCCCGCTGCGCCAGATACGCGTTGGGAGTGAGCCCAACAAATGCCTGAAAGTTGTGAATGAAATGGGCCTGGTCAAAATAGCCGGCGTCCAGCGCGAGGTCTGCCCACCGGACGGGTTGCCCTCTGGTGATCCGCTGGAGACCATCCTGAAAGCGAAGCAGGCGGCAAAACACTTTCGGTGTGAGTCCAACAGCGTCCTCGAACAGGTGGATGAAGCGCTTGGGACTCAACCACAAACGTGAGCGTTTCCAGAACCAAGAAACACGAAGCGAATTTACACTCTTTTAAGGGTCTCCAGAAGAAGTATAGCCGATGCCGAGCAGAATGTGAAGGTGGAAGGAATGCCATATTCGAAGATTCTGTCGATTTTCGATCATGTGGTCCGCAACTCTTCAAACATAGAGTCAAATTACCAAGAACAACTGCGCATCTGGAAAGCAATCATGATCGCGTGCTCAGTTACAATCAGACACGCCCTTGGGCGCAGGTCACCATGAGGCTTCTTCTCGCTTGCTTGATGAGCGCATGCTCCATGCACGCTGAGGTGACGATGGAGGAAAGTCATACACTCAGTGCTCCTCGTTGCAGTCTTCCCGCGTAGAAGCATCGCAAAATACCGTGACTCCCTGCTGATCTGCAACGTGTCCCTTTTATTGAGCGCTGGAACGATAGCATTGTTGCATTGTTCATGCGTCCCGTGAGAGATACCGTGAGACCCTGATTTCGCCCGATCTAGCAAATGTTGAATCGTATACGGTGCAGCTTCTCCCATTGCTTCTGCCACTTGCCAGGCGTTTTTTCGTGAGGCGTCACTCATCAATCCCTGGAGGTAGGCCAACGCTCGCTGGTGCGATTCTGGTCGGACGAAATGCGGCCTGATCTGTTGGCTCAAGGAATTGAGCGCTGTTGTCCACATTTCTTCAAGGGAAAAAAAGCCATAGAAGATTCCTTTGCTACTCCTGTCTTTTTTCGCGGAAAGATAGTTGTCTTGTCTGAGAGGCAAAGAGGGGAGAGAGATCATCCGTCTCGGAGGCAGGCAACCCGTTTCCCTGCCAACACCTGGACAAGAGAAGACAGGCGAAACAGGTTGCCCTCGACGCGATGCCCTGCCGATCAGACCTGAACAGCTTGTCTGCCTGTTGCCAGCAGGTACGCCTCTTCCAGGCTGGGATCAACGACCACGGCTGCCTCATGCGGACGTGTGGCGCTGACGATGCGCAGCGTGATGCCGTACACCTGGCTGACCATCGTACTGACCTGGTAGCTCTCCTGCAACTGCAAGGCGGTGGCCTGATCGGTTGTTACGCTCCAGACCGAGCCTGTGGTCTTTGCCAGCAGCTCCTCCGGCGTCGTATCGACCAGCACGCGCCCTTGCTGCAAAATCACTAAGCGGTTGGCCACAGCCTCCACGTCGCTGATGATATGGGTGCTCAGCAGCACAATCCGGTTGCTGGTCAGGCTGGCAAGCAGCGTGCGAAAGCGCACGCGCTCGGCGGGATCGAGTCCGGCGGTCGGCTCATCGACGATCAGCAGTTCGGGATCGTTGAGCAGAGCCTGGGCGATGCCGATGCGCTGCTTCATGCCGCCGGAGTAGGTCGGAAGCTTGCGATCGGCCACGGCTTCCAGATTCACCACGTCCAGCACCTCATCGACGCGCCGGTTGAGAAGCGCGCCTGGCAGCCCCTTCATCGCCGCCAGGTAGCGCAGAAACTGGCGCCCGGTGAACTCGGGATAGATGCCGAAATCCTGGGGCAGATAGCCCAGCACCTGCCGTAGCGCCTGGCCATGGGTGCGAATGTCCTGCCCGTTCCAGCGGATGGCCTGTCGGTGTCTTCCTGACGAGAAAGTACGACGTGCCATATAACTGAGGATGAGCTTGCTCTCTTTCAACGCTCCTGCATGTAAAACTGTTTTTTCGCTTCTGCGAGAGCCTCTTTCGCTGCACTTTTTCTCAATTGATTTCTTCATTCGTATCAAAAAAATGTCGGCATTCAAAAAACCTACAACAGCCTCTAGAGCCATTTTATCTCAAGCTCATCCTCAGTTATATGGCACGTCGTACTTTCTCGTTAAAATGACACTTATAGGCCAATTGAGCTGGTTTCCAATCAGGATGCTGTTGTAAGAGACAATACAAGAAGAGGCGTTTGGGATAACATGGATGCATAGCGAAACTCCTTTGGCTTCAGAGACATTCATTCGGGTTTGACCGAAGGATATCGCTTTTTGCTTGGCGTTTCTAGGGACACGAGGTGGCCGACCTCTGAGGGAGTCGAGGGACCAAATGTATACAGTGTGTGCTTGGTAATTCGGTGGGAACATGACGGCATTACACCGACACGAACACTTTCAGCGTCAACAGAAGCGTCAGTGCTCGTCGCAATCTGTACACTCCAACATCGGACACAGCGGCTTGCTGTCTCTATGGATAGGATTGCCGAGGAGGTCATGCGGTATCAAGTTGAAACGATCAAAAAACATGTTCAGCGTCTGTGTTCCTTTGGCTTTCTTGAGGTGACCGCTGCATCTACTGCATCTACGTCTGGCCTCGTGTATGAGTTTGCGCCGTATTTCCGTAGGCTGCAAGAGATCAAAACTGCTGTGCTTATGCCCCACCAGGAGGGACAATCGTGACGGATCGCGGCGGCCACCAGGCTGTCACGATTGAAAGAGGAGAACGAGCATGAACGATCAGAAGCGAGCCGCAAGCGAGGAGAAAATCCGCTACGTGGAGGAGCTCGCGCCGGCCGAAGAATATGAGGGCGACTACTGGCTGACGCTTACGGACGCCGCACGCGTCACGAAGCGGCAGGATAAGACCATCCGCGACTGGGTGCAGCAAGGCAAGCTCCCAGTGCGGGCCAGTGATCTGGCGCAGCTGACGCCGATCCTGGATCAGACAGCGGCGATCACCACGGAGGCCGGCCAGGTCTATCTGACCAGCATTCCCGGCGAGATGCAGCAGATCCGCACCACGCATGAGGAGCTGCTCGCAGAGGCTGCGCGTCTCCAGCAGGAGGTCGAGCGTCAAGGGCAGACCTTCCAAGAGCGTTTGACGACGCATCAGGAGCAACAGGAGCGTGATCTGGAGGCACTCAGCACGACCTGGCGGCAACAGTGGGAGCAGATGTCTACCCAGACGCAGGACGCCTTTGAGGCCCAGCGTTAAGATAGCGACTTTGCAGCCGCAAAGTGGATAAGTGCGGAGTAGTTGTAAGATTCTCCGTTGCAATGAGGAGGTGAAACTGCTCCACTGTTCAGCTTAATGCTGGTAACAACAGGAAAAAATGGGGATGACCGGCATCAGTACCTCTCAACTATCGCTTCTTATTTTATGGCAGCGATGCAAGCACGACGATCCAATCAAACTGAGCCAATAACCTTTCTTATCGGTCGAGTTTCCTCGCTCCTGTGAGGGGTTATCGGCGCAGTTGACTACTGTATCCCGCCAAAAACTGCGCCGATAACCTAACTCTGCCGATAACTAAGCATGTCAGCGTCCCCCAAAGACAAAACTGGACCGCACTTATCTACTTTGCGGCTACAAGCCTGCTATCTTAACGCTGGGCCCTCTAGTCGAGTTTTTCCTTGATTGAGCCTGTTCTCAATGTGGTGACTCCACGCATCCGGATCAAGACCACTCTGACTCCACGCATCCGGATCAAGACCACTCTGACTACTCGTGGGGCCGGTCAGAAGATTGCAGGCGCTCACGCATGTGATCAAAGGTAGTGCCATCGATCTCGCCACGGGCATAGCGCTGGCGCAGGATCTCCTGCGCGTTTGCTTCAACAAAAGGCCCGCGCCTGCCTCGCCAGCCAAACCAGCGGCCAGCGCCCCGGCACAGCCAGACAATCAGCCCGATCCAGAACAAGGGAAACAGCGGCCAGAAGCCAAATCCCGAGTGTAGCCAATACATATATATGCTCCTTCTTCGCTTCGCTCTGCGCGTTTTGACACATTCGCACGCTCATCGTATGAGCGTATGACCAAAGTATAGCGAAGGAAGATGACCAGGGCGTGAATTTTGACGCGCTGTTCTGTCATGAATTTGTCATCTACACCTTATTCGTCTGCCGGCTTGAGCAGCAGCAGACGAATTTCAAAGAGCGAGCCGGCTCCGATAGTGCTCTCGACACGAATCTGGCCACCATGTGCGTGGACAATCCATTGCACAATGGATAGGCCCAGTCCGCTGCCGCCGGGCAGATCGTGTTCTGGCTGCGCGGATCGCTTTTGTCCGCGCGAACGCGCTTTATCCACACGATAGAAGCGCTCAAAGAGCAAAGGCAGATGCTCTTCGGCAATGCCGGGGCCATCATCCTGCACGCGCACTACGGCCCAGCGTCCCTGTTCGTAGGCCAGGTTTACGGAGACGCGTTTGCCGATACCACTGCTATATTTGATCCCATTCTCAATCAGGTTGGTCAGCATCTGCCCCAGATAGTGAGGATCTCCGCGCACCAGCAGTTCTGGCAAGTCTTCAGTTGCCAGGCTGATCTGGTTCTGATGAGCTAGCGGCAGGAGGCGTTCCACGCTGGCCAGGGCAAGATCGCTCAGATCGACCGTTTGCAGGACCAGCGCCATCTGACCCGTATCGGTTCGCGCCAGCAGCAGCAGGCTGTTGACAATCGCAGTCATCTGCGCGTTCTCAGCCTGGATTTGTTCCAACGCCTGGCGGTAATCTTCTGGCTGCTCGACCTGTGTCAGCGCCCGGTTGATCTCCAGGTCGATGATGGTGAGCGGCGTGCGCAGTTCATGGCTGGCATCGGCGGTGAACTGGGTCTGGCGTTTGAATGCAGCTTCCAGGCGCGCCAGCATGCGATCAAAGGTGGCGGCCAGTTCACCGAACTCGTCTCTGCGTTGCAAATGCAAGCGCTGGCGTAGATCGGTTGCACTCGTCTCATTGGCCATGCGGGTAATCATTTTCACCGGGCGCAGCGCTCTACCCGCCAACCAGTAGCCTCCGATGGCCGCCACCAGCAGGGCCAGGGTGCCGTGAAAGAGCCAGATTGCCAATAGAGGGACGGAGCTCTGGAGAGGTAATCCCACTAGTAAGGTCGCGACACGCGCATTCTGGTTCAGGATCGGCGTCATCAGAACGCGATAGGTGGGATCGTTCGTCCCCGATCCCCACCAGCCATGGGTATTCTGCTTCTGGAGAACGACGATGCTGATTAGCGCGGAGTTCTGCTCAACCCTGGCCTGGAGTTGTTGGGTTATGCTGCCTGTCAGAGGACCGCGCGCATCCAGGATGCTTCTATCGGGGCGCAACAGCAGCAGCAACTCCTGCGCGGACTGGTTGAAATGAAGATCCGCGGGCGCCTGGTGATCGAGTAGGGCCTGCTTGTAGGCGGACGCGAACTGCGAGCTATCCTGGTATAATTGTGTCTCAATCCTGCTATTGGCGACATCAGTATTCAGAAAGGTCTCAGAAGCATGAAGACTGCCACCAAAGATGATAATGATAATCGCCATCACTGCCAGATACCAGAGGGTCAGGCGCGTCCGTACGCTGGAGGCCAGGGAGGCGCGAAAGTGATGCTCTGCAGTTCGTTTCATGGTCGTCCTCATGCTGGTGGTGGTTGCAAACGATAGCCGACGCCGCGAACCGTCGTCAGCAATTTGACGGCGAACGGGTCATCGATTTTTCGCCGCAGTCTCCGTACGTACACATCAATCACATTCGATTCGAGAATCAGATCATACGGGGTTATCTCCGCGAGATCCTGTCCCTCCTGTCCATCGTAAGCACTATCGACGCTATAGCCTTCGTGAATAAGGCTGGCTGCCAGGGAGCTATTGAGACGATGATTATCTTCGATCACCAGAATACGCATGGAAAAGTTTCCTTACTACATTGCACGCCAGGCCGGAGTGCAATGCTTTAACAGTACAAACACTCAAGCAACCATGGTTCATCTGGTTCCATTATGCCCGATTCAGATGACAAATCAATGACAAAATTGGGCGGAAATGTTCATGTCCTCGTCACCTGCCAGAACTATACTCGTGCTAGGAGCTGATTAACCTTCTTGATTCCGAACAAGACACCGGGCAAGTGCAAAAGGATTCGTGCAAAAATCGCTCATAAGCGTTGAGATCCGCTTCCCAGACCGGGCTCAGGCTATAACAGCAGAAGCAAGAGCTGGCTTGAGCAACGCATGAAAGATACGGCGAAGCCGCTTGTACGACATCTCTCGAATGGTTTCACCGGCACTATTTTAGCATATCCGTAAGGTATGACGGTAACGTATGATGGTTACATTTGAAAGGCAGGTACTCTGATGCAAAGAACCTCGACTCGCACGGCAGGCGCTAATGCCCTCCGTTTTCTGGCTGGTGCAGCCCTCTTGCTGCTGGTTGTCGAATTCCTTTTGGGCATGCTGGTAAATCTCTTTGTGCAAATTCCCAGTCCCCTGCCAGGGACAACAGCATCAACTTCAAAGGGCTTGTTGCAAGGACTGGCATGGTCTTTGACGCAGACAAGTATGCCCATGTTACTGGTGCACGTCGTGTTGGGAGTCATGCTGGTTCTCATCTCGCTCGTCTTAATGGTGCTGTCGATTGTCGCTCGGCAGAGGCGATGGATCATTGCCTCAGTGATCGCAGCTTGTGGAATCATCATAGCGGCATTGAGCGGGTCGGGTTTTGTAGCTAGCGGAGCGGCTGCCAGTTCACTGGTGATGTCCATCGGCTTTCTCGTCTCGCTGGTCGCCTACGCAATAGGCTTCTCCATTACACGCTAGATCAATGAACATGACTCCCGCAACAACCACTGCGAAGGAATCAGGTGAATGCCTCTACTAGGCTGGATCGGAGTCGTCGTGACGATCCATTTTTTTGTATGGCTAGGAACACGCCTGTTTCGCGTACAGGTTTCCTTTGTGCAGAGGAAAGTGGCGTCCATCCGAGGACTGATTGTTGGAGTCATGTTGGCTTCGGCTATCGCTGTGAATAATCCTGGAGTGGTTTCAGATGCTCGGCATACTGCTTTGATCCTGATTCCCGCTCTTTTGACGACGATAGCGTTGATCGTTCTTCTGGGGTGCATGGGTCGTCCCCGCACGGCTATGCATCTCAACATACCAGGTAGCTCCACCTTTATCCCATCTCCCCTGCATGCTGTGCAGTTCAACTTTGCGATGTTCTGTGCCCTTTTCCAGTTACTGCAAGAGTTCGGCATTGCTTTTCCTCCGATGGTAGTAAGAGTAACTGGACATCAATCACTTCTTGCATGAAGTGGGTCCAGTCCTTGCTGGTTTTCTGCTCAGTCACCTTGACCACCCGTTTGCCGGCGAGGGGCTCACAGTGGTTCACAAGCCAGAAAGGGATCACTAGATTACGGCGGGTAAAACATACGCTAAGCCAGTCGTACTCGTCAATGCTCCCTGTTTGACTACGCTAAGCGCTCCTCATCGGTGTTGGGGTCCCGACATAAATTCCCCGATAGATTCCGCTAAGGGCGAGCAAGCAGTGAGGTGCCTCTGACTTTTTCCGCTAAAGCCGGAAACATCGCATTTGGTTTACAGTTCCGAGGATTTTTGCTTTATTTCTCGCACATATCGATACAATGTCGAGCGAGAGATCCCAAGCGTTGAGCAAATCTCTGGGATGGAATGATTCGGGTCAGCAAATAAGCGGCGAGCGAGAGCCACCTTTCCATTGGTAGCCAGTCTCTTCGGCCTTCCTCCTACGCGTCCCCTGGCCCGCGCAGCGACGAGCCCGGCATTGGTCCGCTCACGAATAAGGTCGCGTTCAAACTCCGCCAGCGCTCCCATCAGCCAAATTACCAATAGTGCTTGACAACATTTATGACTAATTATAAGATGAAAAAGTCAACTACAAAAATAAAGGAGGAAGGAGAATTTTAATGCCTTGGTTTAAGAGGAAGGAAAATGCTACAAATAAATCCTCTTATGAAAAACATGGCAATAGAACCTCGAATGAACAACAGTTGAGTGGTCAAGGCGCATATATGCTCCCGAAAGATTTTCGGGAA
Source organism: Ktedonobacteria bacterium brp13 (assembly GCA_015099395.1). Taxonomy (GTDB): domain Bacteria; phylum Chloroflexota; class Ktedonobacteria; order Ktedonobacterales; family Ktedonobacteraceae; genus Dictyobacter. Next base: position 1,662,893 of record AP024096.1, read on the forward strand.
GTGAACCGGCTGGATTTTCAACATTATTTACTGAAGCAGGCCATCTCCGGCAATTATCTTGCTCCTATTGAACGACCATCGACGATTCTGGATGTGGCGTGTGGAACTGGTCGCTGGATGCTGGAGATGGCGCACGAGTTTCCCCAGACGAACATCATAGGTGTTGATATTACTCCTTTAGATACATCGACAATCACTTTTCCGCCGAATTGTCATTTTCGGCAGTGTGATATTTTCAAAGGGCTTCCATTTCCATCCGGCTTCTTTGATTTCGTCCATCAACGTTTTCTGATCTTTGCTCTGCCCGTCAAACAGTGGCCCGTTGTATTAAGGGAGCTGCGACGTGTCACGCTTGCTGGTCAATGGATTGAAGTGACCGATCCCGATCTCACCTTTACCAATCAGGGGCTGCAAACCACCCGGCTGATGAACTGGATCTCCCAGGCTAGCGGGAAACGAGGCCTGGATATCACTATCGGGAGCAAACTCGGTTCCTTCATGCAAGCGGCGGGCTTACGCAATGTCTCGGTCAGAAAAGTGCCAATACCTCTAGGAGAGTGGGGGGGGACGTATGGGGAGTTTCTTGATAAAAGATTTTTATGGTGCCGCGCTTACGTTGAAACCACTTGTGATTGCTTCAACTGATGCGACTTCGGATGAATATGATTGAACGTTGAAGCATATTGTGGCAAAGATGATCTTTGGAGTAAAGAACGTAGAAACAACTTCTATCCTTGCGCGAATGTCCTTTCATACGTGAAAGAGCGAAACGAACATACAAAGGAGTTGTCTTGAGAAGACCAACGGAACGGAAAGGTCTTTTCAAAAAAGCCGAGAAACAACGTTACGTTGTAACGTAAAACGGAACGTTCTTTTCGTTATTTCTCCTACGTTTTTGTCTCTAAAGAAAAAATCTGGCGAAATATGCTTCACAGAGGAAAGGGCATGATATGCTTCACAGAGAGCGTTCACGTCGAGATGAGCGGCTTCTCATCATGCGGCTTTGCTTGTAAAGCGTGCCCATATGTATCTGGCTCTGTCTCCACTTTTTTCCCAAGGCTGTTTGAGGATGGCTGCGGAGCGTTTCCCTCTCTTGCGAGCAAGCAAAAAGAGGTGCCAAGATATGCTTCACGAAGCATATTCGCGTCATGTGCCTCCCTCTCATGCTTCCTCTGCATTTGGGTCTTTGAGTATTATCTGTACGAAAAACCACGCTAAGTAAGTTTGTGTCCTCTTAACCTCTGAAACCCCGCAGGCATATCCAGCTTGTATATATTTTAGGCGCTCTATCGCATGTCAAAGTGTAGAGGTATAAACGTTCATTTTCGCCTCTACAAGCTCTTAGCATGGTTTTTCGTACGGATAATACTCTACCCTTCTAAGAACAAATACTGCTCTGCCCTACCCGGCTTTTTGTAGCGCACGGCTCCAGGTTGCAAGCGAAGCGAGGAGAAGCAAGCAGGCCAGGAAGACCAAGATAGTCGGGCGTGCGCCAGCTACTTGCAAGAGAAAACCGGCCAGAAAGTAGCCCAATGGCGACGTGGAGAGTGCGAATAACCGATAAGCACTGTTGACGCGGCCCTGGAGTTCATCGGGAATGAGTGCTGCACGGTAACTGAACTGAGTAATATCGTAGATCGGATCGACTATCGAAAGCAAGGTGGTAATCATCAGAAGCGCAGCAAAGCCCGTTGAAAACAAGTAAAAAGACCAAAGCAGGGCGAAGAGCCAACAGGAGCCAATGATCAGACGACGCAGACGTAGGAGGCGCAACAAACGTTCACTCAGGAACGAACCTGCAATATAGCCCAAACTGGCGACTGAGAAAATCAGACCAATTGCAGCAGTTGAAGTGGCTTGTTGACGAGCCAACACCAGGACGATCAGTGCGCTCGTGTCAGGAAAAACCAGATTGATTAGCCCAGTAAAGAGGGCTAGAGAACCGGTCAAGAAATTGAGATAAGGATCGGGTAGAACTGCGCTTGGAAAGCCAAGAGCAAATGGGACCAGAACCACCTTTCACCTCCGGCTGCAATTTTCGCAGAAGAGGTGGTCGTCATGCCCAATGTTCTACATGCCTTGACGGTTATATAATCGTTATGGTATATTCATGCCATGATGACACCCTTTGAGGCATTGGCTGAGCCGGTACGTAGACGTATCCTGGACTTATTGCGCGAGCACCCCCGCCTGGTCGGAGAACTGGTCGAACTGCTTGACATGAGTCAACCTGGCATCTCGAAGCATCTGCGCGTGCTCCGGGAGGCTGGTCTGGTCCGTGCGCGCCAGGATGCACAGCGGCGTTGGTACGAATTACGCTACGAACCTCTAACCGAGGTTGACACCTGGCTCGAACCCTATCGCCGGCTCTGGAATGATCGTCTTGACGCCCTGGAACGTCACTTGAATGAGAAAAAGGAAGAATCGTAATGTCCACATCGTCATACTCACACCCTTCGAGGAACCAGGCCGATGGAACACTTGAAACCCAGGCGAGTTCCACAATTGTCCGTTTTGAGCGCTCGCTCCCCCATTCCATCGAACGCGTTTGGGCAGCCATTACCGAACCGGAGGAACTGGTCGCGTGGCTGGCCGAGGCCGAGATCGACCTCAGGCTCGGGGGAAGCGTTCGGCTCCACTGGCTCAATAGTGATGGCCCGGCCAGACAGGCGACGATTACGCAGTGTGAACCGCCACGGCTGCTTGAGTACCGCTTTGAGCCGCGAGAGGACGCCCAGTCTTTCTGGGGGGTGCTTCGCTGGGAACTGCAAGAGGAAGGCAATAGATGCCTGCTGACACTCACGCATATTCTGCCCCTTTCCGCTACTCACTTGCCCGAAAAACTCGCTGGCTGGCATACCCATCTGGATTTTCTCGCGGAAGCGCTTGCTGGTCAGGTGGTCGATTGGCCTCGTTGGCCCAAAGAACGCTGGACCAGACACCACGAACACTATTGCCACGAACAGCTTTCGTCAGGGAACACGAGATGAGGAAACAGGTTACGAACTGAACAGGTTTTTCTCTTTGAGGCGAGCTTGAAAATGGAGTTCGCCAGGAGCAGTATCAAAAGCGAGCCAGATCATTGACCGAATCAAACAACACCGGCTCTTCTGCCAAGCGGGCGAGAACCTATCTTCTCGTCCGCTTTTTGACAACTTGAGCATTCCAGAGAGCTTTCGGAAAGCGAGTATCACATGCGTCCCTCAGCCTGGCATCCTCCAATTGAACCATCATCCTTTGAGCAAACCATCATCACACGCATCAAACGAGCGAAATTATTTGTCTTTCTCCGTTATCACCGTCACGAGCTCTTTGATAACGCTTTTCAAGAAGAACTGGCGACGCTCTATGCACCGAGTCTCCGTGGGCAACCTCCCATTCCGCCAGCGCAATTAGCTCTCGCTACCATTGTGCAAGCGTACACAGGAGTCTCCGATGATGAGGTCATTGAAGCAACGCTGATGGATCGGCGCTGGCAATTGGTGCTGGATTGTCTGGATACCGAGCAGGCACCGTTCAGCAAAGGAACCCTGGTGGCTTTTCGGAAGCGATTCATCGCAGCGCAGATGGATCGCCGACTCATCGGGCGAACGATAGAGATTGCTAGCCAAAGTCAGGATTTTGGGCCACGAGCGCTGCGTGCAGCCCTGGATAGCAGTCCATTGTGGGGAGCCGGACGCGTTGAAGATACCTGTAATCTGATTGGTCACGCCCTCAGAAAGATCATGCGCGTGGTAGCTGATCAGCAGGGAAGAGAACTGGCTGAGTTGGGACAAGAGGCTGGGGCAGAAATAGTGTGTGGAACGAGTTTGAAGGCAGCGCTCGACCGGGATTGGGATCAGCGGGGGCAACAAGAAGAAGCGCTGAACCTGGTCTTGAAGGTGTTGCAGACAGTGGAAACGTGGGTGCAGACACTGCAACAGGATGAGGTGGAACTGGCCGAACCATCGCTAGAAATCGCTCGCCAAGTGAAAGAGCAGGATGTACAGGTCGATGAGCATGGGGAAGCCAGTCTGGTCAAAGGTGTAGCAAAAGATCGGCGCGTCAGCGTCGAAGATGCCGAAATGCGTCACGGACGCAAAAGTCGAAGTGTGCGAATAAATGGATACAAACGTCATGTCTTGCACGATCTGGATACCGGTCTCGTCCGTGCGGTGGGGATCATACCTGCGAATGTGCCGGAAGCGACCGTCACCAGAGCGATTGGCGCTGACCTGGAGCAACAAGGAGCGTATTTAAAAGAACTCCATATCGATCGCGCCTATTTGAGTAGCCATTTCGTGCATGAGCGGGGTGATGATTTGCAGATCTATTGCAAAGCCTGGCCAGTTCGCGAGGGGAAGCGTTTTTCCAAGCAGGCGTTTACGCTGGATTGGGAACGGCAGGTCATTCGCTGTCCAGCGAAACAAGAAATGCCCTTTCAGCCTGGTGGAATCGTCCACTTTCCTCAAGAAACCTGCGCCCAGTGTCCCCTGAAAGCGCAATGTACCACCAGTACGAAAGGACGGAGCGTGTCAGCATTCATCCTGACGAAGCCTTGCTCATCGAGTTGCGTGAGCGCCAGCAGACTCCGCAAGGGCGTGCCCGACTACGTGAACGAGTTGCCGTGGAACACACCCTCGCACATGTTGAGGTAGGCCCAGGAGTGCGCCTGTTAGCTTATCGAGGAGTTGCTCAAAAGAGCCGTACTTGAGTAGTGGTACGAGGGGTAAGCGGCCTGCGTCCAACAGCGGCACTGTTGGGGGTGGGAAGCCCGCTGACAATGTACCGGATGGGTCTAGCCAAAAGACCCATCGGGCTACCCCTGCGACCTATGCTGACGAATGGGGAAAATATGACCCCGCGAAGGAACCTGCGTAAATGTCGTTACTACCGAAGAAGGAAATGGCTGATACCCTCTAGCCAAAAGGCACGGCGGCTGACTCATTGGTTTCCTGGTCCAATGAGTGCTACTTCATTGTCCGCCCAGCGTAAAGCAGGCATGCTAAGGGTTGCTTTCACTTCTCGATAGGAAATCAGGGAACTCTCAAACCGCTTTCCCCGGAAGGGATGCGAGAATGCCAGCATGCGGCAGAGAGGGCGGAGGCGGCGTAGTAATCAAATGCTCTCCTGTAATGGGAGAGACACGGTGAAGGTCCGCCAGGGGAGACTCAAACGAACAGAAGATCAACAAGCGAACCAGAGAAAGCAGATGACAGAAGAAGTAGTGGGGCCTTGTTCTCCGGCATAGCGGGGGACCCCATGCAACAGGTTGTGCTGTGCTTCGACTGGTGCGCTCTGGAATGGATGACATCATCCATTAGTTTGCCGCTTCCTAGTAGCCGAGTCGAACTGGAAAGCCGGATGTGTTAAAAGGCACCTGTCCGGTTTGGAGCGGGGGAAAGGCCGTGAGGCCCTACCTATCGCTACTACGTGTAAAATTCGTAACTATTCAGAAGGGCTATGCAGTTGCAGAAGAATGATCGATCTGCTAGAGTAGCCACATGACGAACGATGAAGAATTGGGACAACTCCGATCTGAGAAGACGAAGTGGTACGAACTCTTGCGGCAGAAAGACGAAAAGCTGGAGCAGTCGTATCAGGCAAATCAGACGCTGCGTGAAGGACTCACACAAGCGATCACCGCCATTGAGTCTTTGCAAGAACGTGTCAAAGACCTCGAAGCGCTGGTCGAGTCGAAACAAGAGCGCATCAAAATCCTCGAAGGACAGCAGGCCAAGGATAGCCACAATAGTAGCTTACCTCCTTCCTCCGATCGCTTCGTTCGTCCCCCGAAGAGCTTGCGACAAAAAAGTGGGAAGAAAGCAGGCGGGCAACCAGGTCATCGCGGGCACCATTTGCAGCAGGTAGAAACTCCTGATCAAGTCCTCATTCACCCTGTTGAACGTTGTGAGCGCTGTCAGTATGATCTGCGAGCTCAAACCGCAGACCTCCCAGAGCGGCGTCAAGTGATGGATTTGCCGGTCAAACGACTCTGGGTCACCGAACATCGAGTCGAAGAAAAGCAATGTCCCCACTGTTTTCACCTGACGCGAGCGTCCTTCCCCGCAATCGTGAAAGCTCCTGCGCAGTATGGGACGGGCATCCAGACAATAGCCACCTATCTGGTAGAAGGCCAGGCTGTTCCTTACGCTCGCGCCAGTCAACTCCTGCAGGAGCTGCTCGGCGTCCAACTCTCGGCAGGCAGCATCGCCAGCTTTGTCAAAACGTGCCATCAGCAATTAGCCGACGTGGAACAAGAGCTCAAAGCGGGTCTGGTGAAAGCATCTGTCGTCAATCAGGATGAAACGGGACTGCGTGTCGGAACTGATGGATGGTGGGTTCATGTCTGCTCGACCGACCGACTTACCCACTATGCAGCTCACCCTTGCCGAGGGCGAGCAGGCTTGGATGCCATTGGCATTGCTCCTCTCTTTCGTGGCACCAGCGTCCACGATGGTTTGAAGAGCTACCAGGGATACTCCTTCACGCAAGCATTGTGCAACGTCCATCACCTGCGCGAACTGACCTTCATCGAAGAAGAACTCAAACAAGCCTGGGCACGCAAGATGAAAGATCTGCTTTTGGACATGAAAGCCGAAGTTGAGCAGGCCAAAGCCTTGGGCCAACAGGAACTCGATGTGCTGGTGCTGGCACGTTTGCTCTGCCGTTACGATGAAATCCTCAAAGAGGGCTACCAAGCCAATCCCCCTCCCCCACCGCCGAGGAAGACTGAGCAGTCGAAGCGCAAACCAGGGCGAGCCAAACAAAACCCTGCTCGTAACCTGCTGGACCGATTCTCCACGTGCAAATGGCAGGTGCTGCGGTTCCTGCACGATTTTGCCGTTCCATTTGACAACAATCTGGCGGAGCGAGATCTCAGGATGATCAAAGTACAGCAAAAAGTCTCTGGTTGCTTCCGAACTGAGCATGGAATCGCCATGTTCTGTCGCATTCGCAGCTACCTCTCGACACTACGAAAACAAGGTATTGCGCTCTTCTCTGCACTTAACAACACTTTGGCTGGGTATCCTGTTCTTCCCACTTTTGCATGAGCCTTCTGAATAGTTACGGTTTTTACAGTGAGTAGCGATAGGTAGGGCCTCACGGCCTTTCCCCCGCTCCAAACCGGACAGGTGCCTTTTAACACATCCGGCTTTCCAGTTCGACTCGGCTACTAGGAAGCGGCAAACTAATGGATGATGTCATCCATTCCAGAGCGCACCAGTCGAAGCACAGCACAACCTGTTGCATGGGGTCCCCCGCTATGCCGGAGAACAAGGCCCCACTACTTCTTCTGTCATCTGCTTTCTCTGGTTCGCTTGTTGATCTTCTGTTCGTTTGAGTCTCCCCTGGCGGACCTTCACCGTGTCTCTCCCATTACAGGAGAGCATTTGATTACTACGCCGCCTCCGCCCTCTCTGCCGCATGCTGGCATTCTCGCATCCCTTTCGGGGAAAGCGGTTTGAGAGTTCCCTGATTTCCTATCGAGAAGTGAAAGCAACCCTTAGCATGCCTGCTTTACGCTGGGCGGACAATGAAGTAGCACTCATTGGACCAGGAAACCAATGAGTCAGCCGCCGTGCCTTTTGGCTAGAGGGTATCAGCCATTTCCTTCTTCGGTAGTAACGACATTTACGCAGGTTCCTTCGCGGGGTCATATTTTCCCCATTCGTCAGCATAGGTCGCAGGGGTAGCCCGATGGGTCTTTTGGCTAGACCCATCCGGGTACATTGTCAGCGGGCTTCCCACCCCCAACAGTGCCGCTGTTGGACGCAGGCCGCTTACCCCTCGTACCACTACTCAAGTACGGCTCTTTTGAGCAACTCCTCGATAAGCTAACAGGCGCACTCCTAGTCCTACCTCCATTGGAGAGACGATGACGGAAAATCATACAGAGAAGATCCGCCGCTACGCTATCCAGGCATTTCAGGCTCTGGATCTCAGTGGTCTTTCACGTATCGACTTCTTCATCGATAAAGATACCGAGCAGATCTATATCAGCGAGGTCAATACCTTGCCGGGCTTCACACCGATCAGTATGTATCCCAAACTCTGGGAGGCCAGCGGTATCCCTTACAGCGAGCTGCTGGACCGTCTGATAGGCGGTCTATAATATCATTGCTCAACAATTTATGTTACCCGTTTTAACTACTGTACCATCAGAACCTGTAAAGGTCATATTGACTGGACACTGCTTATGCAAAGCTTGAAAGTCAATTTCATTACTCCCTCCAGGCGTAATTGTTCCTGATGAGATACCGAGATGGATATCGCTGGGCAGAACCACTACTTTCCAGTTGAAGGCTTGTGGAGAACGTGGATCATTGACTAGCTTAACTGAACATGTGGCTGGTGTGGTCGTTGAATTACAAGACGATGAAACCTGAATTGACACCTTGGATAACGGTGGCCATGAGGGGGTACACGCAGTCATAAGCCCAAGAATGGCAAGAAAGAATAGGAAGAGTATCACCTGTTTCATGGAAATATTTTTCCTTTCACCTAAAGCAGTAATTTTTTCAAGAATCATTGTTTTTGTTGCCCCAGACCATTGTATATCCCAGGGAAGAACATATTTTATGAGCTTCACTCCATCTTTAGACGTTCGGGACGTCTTACAAAGAAGTAAAGGAGGGCACCAATAAACTGCGTAAAGAAGATAATAATTAACCAAAAAAGCATGGTTCTGGAAGATCGTTCGTGGACAAAACAATCATAAAGCATCCACAACCAAAAGAGTATTACAGGTACAAGGAAGTATGGAAAAACATCTATGTATGTCCGATAAAGCATATCTCACTCCTCAATTACATTTATCTATGGAATAGTACAATATCTCTATTTTCTTATTCCGTAAGTAACATTTTACATTCTTAACTTAAATCAAGTAGAATTACTAAATTTTATCTTTTGAATATAGTATATTTTACTTCGATATTCAAGTTCTGAGTTTACTCCTGCTTTATCCAGATGCTTTTCTTGCAAGTACGAAGGTGACAAAAACATGGATTCGCGCTTTGCCACCTTCGTACCTGTTAAGTGTAAATGCGATCATTAGATGAGGGCAAATTGTACAATTATCTGAGGTAATATTTGCCTGCACCTTTTTCTTGCCTTGGTTGCTCAAAGCGCTTTGTAAGCCAGTAAAATGATGTTGGTATGGCTGAAGAGTTCTTTGCTTTACCGCAGATAATTGTACAATTTTGCCCTCATCTAATTCTGGGATTTACAGCGGTAAGACGGGCAAACAGCTAAATAGATCATTAAAAAGGATACGTTGCAAACATTTTGTAGATTCTTGCTCGTTTTACCCGCTCATTGAATTGTCAAAATTTCCGCTCACAGAATGGCTGATGGCCACTTTGGGGGCTTACTGCCTGTTTGCTCCGCATAAAGAAGGAAAAAATGAGAAAGCATGCTTTTCTGAAATCAAACTGCCCTCACACAGCTTCTCATGGGAAGAAATAGACCATTCCATGCCAGTGTTTCGTTGAAAGCAAGCGGTCAGTAAGCCCCCAAAGTGGCCATCAGCCACAGAATTCCAACATTTACACCTCCAGCCATCGGCGCTGCTCCTCACTTAATCTCACGGGATAGCAGTAGTGATAGGCTCTCATGTTTGCGCTCCTTCTCGCGGACTATCGAACCTCGTTCGTTTTCTGAAACTTAGAGCGTGTTTTGTAAAGAGATTGAAGCCGCTTCCTGAGACGCTTCAGCCTCTGTGATAGGTGAAGTAGGTGGAAGTATGTTAATGCTTGCCTACTCCTTCACCTTGTCTCTCGCTCTGTGGTTATTTGCAAAACACGCTCTTAAAAGATGTGTCTCCCAGTTCTAGACAGAGGAACCGTTCGGGGAGAGGACCAGATCCTGGTCTTTCTTCCCTTTACGACGATTAGAAGCTTCTGGCAGGCAAGGGCGTTGTTCCATTGCTTACCGATAGTTTTCGAAGCCAGACATAGCCATCTTCCAACGTTGGCGATAAAGACTGGACTTCTTGCACTGGTCCGCGTGGTTCTGGCCCGACCACATGGTAAAGCGTTCCCGCTTTCTGCGGCAGGGCCGAGATGATGCTCAACTCTGCTGGCAGGACATAGTTGGGTGCCGCGAGAAATTGCCAGGTATGACTGGCAGCGGCTTCGATTAACTGGCGTGTCAGGCCGTCAAAAACCAGTTGGCCTTGATCAAGCACTGCTAGGCGCTCACAGGTCTGACTGATATCCTCAACCACGTGGGTGGAAAGGATGACCACACAGTTCTCGGTCAGCCCGGTTAAGAGGGTACGTAGGCGGATGCGCTCTTCGGGATCAAGCCCGGCAGTTGGCTCATCGACCACCAGGATTTGGGGATCACCTAACAGCGCCTGGGCAATTCCCAGGCGGCGTTTCATGCCCCCTGAATAGGTTTTGATTTGGCAATCGGCGCTCCCAGTCAGGTTCACCACTTCGAGCAAGGCCGCGATTTGTCGGCGGCGCGCGGTACGATCATACAGGCGTTTGAGCAGGCCCATATAGTCCAGAAACTCGCGCCCGGTCAGGTCCGGGTAGAGGCCAAGCTCCTGGGGAAGATAGCCCAGGTGAGCACGGACTGCCTTGCGATGCGCAACCTGACCGAGATCAAAGGAATCAATGACGACGCGTCCATTGGTAGGACGAAGCAGCGTAGACAGGATACGCAGCAACGTGGTTTTCCCTGCTCCATTTGGGCCAAGCAGACCGAACATCCCCTGCTTAATGTGCAGGTCGATGCCTCGTAAGGCTTCATGCGAACCATACCGCTTCGAGACGTGTTCAATCAGAATCTCCATACCAATCTTTCCTTTCCAAGAGATCCGCCGGGCTACTGTAAACTGCCCAGCAGGCGTTCTTCGTGATGCAGTAACCACCAGTTCCAAATGGCAAACACCAGAGCGACTCCCAGTAATGCCAGACGGTTTGTCCACCAATCTGACGCATCTTGCCCTCCCGAGTAGGTGTAGGAAAGGAAAAACGGGTGAGTCGCCTGGATCGAGAGCAGTTTCTCATACAAAAAAAGCGAACCCGCTAGAGGAACTGCGGCGATTACCATACCAAGAGCGGCATTGCGCGTGGCCAGCGAGCTGAATAGCCCCAGCATACTCATAACCAGCACGGGCGCCAGCCAGACGAGCAGGAGAAAGAGCGGACTTTGCTGCCTCGCGTAGCTGATTCCGTTTCCAAGCGACCAGGCCAGGTACGCGGCGGAACAAAGGAGCAGCATGAAGAAGGTCAGCAGGTAGCGCCAGGTCAACACTCCATACATTCCAGCACGCGTCGCCATCATCACCTCCAGCAGGGGATCGCCCACGAGCAGCGAGCCGGCGAGCATGCCCACGAGCAGCCCCGCGCCAGGCTCCATTACAAACCGGCTCAGTTCGGCGGCGCGGCTCAACCCCTGAGAACCGCCCGTGTGCAATTGCAGCCAGACCAGGCCACCGGCACCAAGAAAGCCGAGCAACATGAGCAGAAACAGCCACCAGTTGAGCAGGCGCAGGTGATAGAAGATCCACAAAGTAATCTCGCGCAAGGGCATATGTTGCTGCGCAGGAATGGGTTCGTACTGCAATGGTGAGGTGCTTCGTGAAGCGCTTTTCTCGCTGGTTTGCATGCTAGGCTTCCTCCTCACGATGCCGCTGGAAGGCCAGGCTCCCATAGGTTAGGAACAGCGCCACAATGGCGGTCAGGAGTAACACTGCGATATTGAGCAGCGCCAGTTGCATGGAAGTCTTAAAGTTCGGGTAGACGGTAGGCATGAGCGTTGTAAGGGGAAAGAACACCGGGTAGACATAGAGGCCACTCGGATTAAAAATGCTGGCACCGAACCCATACCGACCCAGACCTGTATTGAAGTACAACCAGAGCAGTGAAAAACCGACCTGGACAACGCGCAGCGGCAGGAAGCTCGCCAGCAAGAGCGTCAGACCCACAGCAGCAAGCGAGGAAGGGACAAAAACGAGCACAAAGGCTTGCATAAGCTTCAAGAGAAGCATTAGCGGCCAACCCAGCACGAGCGAAATCAGTGCGCAGAGCAGGTACACGAGCAAGGTTGGCACAAGGACCGCGACATAATTGCCAAGAAATTTACCCAGAACGTAGGGAGCATATCCTTGCGGCGTGGCACGTTGCAACTCGAACATGCCCAGGCTCCGATCCCGTCCCACACGATCAACCACGAGCAGGGCTACGACAAGACCAAAGAATATCGAACCATACATGCCAGTGTCGTAGACCATGAGATTGTCTAAATCCTCAGGTGTGTAGTGTTGCCGCACATAGATCGAGTTTGGTGGAAGATGTAACAGGTAGGTCGCGGCCTGTATCGTCAGCAGCAATAGCAGACCGGTAGCGCAAGCAAAGGCTACCCAGAGACCCCAGCGCCGCCACTGCATCACGATCTCGGCCCGCATCGTGGCCCAGATCTGCCCAGATGCAGCAAACAAGCTGCGGCCAGGCACAAGACGAGGAATAGCTATCATTGACCTGGACGCTCCTTTTTCCCAAAAAGCACGAGAAAGAGAAAAACAATCAGAACCATAACTAGCGAGACAATTACAAGACGAGGAATAGCTATCATCGAACGAAACGCTCCTTTCTTTCAAGAACAATGAAGGTCAGAAGAACAGCCAGGATAGCAACTACGAACAGCAGCGGCCCCTGATGCCAGAAACTCTCATATTGTTGCTGCCAGGGTGCTTCCGGGAGTGGTCGCGAGCCGCCAAACAGGATTGTTTGCACACTGTTTAGCAGGCGCAGTGCCCAGAGAAGGGCACAGACGAGCACAGCAGTACCTGAGTTCACCAGAATACTCAGGAGCAAGGCAATGGCGCTCAGGCAGCAGAGCGGAGCCAGCCAGTTCACCAGGAACCAGGCTGGTGTGACGACGCCATGCAGGGCCAGGAAAGGGAGCACCAGACCGCAGTTGAGCAGCAGGTCGTAGCCAAAGACCAGGCAACAGCGTACACCCAACACCAGGCGGGGCGAGGTCCGAGTGACCAGCGCTATCTCGCGAGCTGGATCAACCCTCTGGCCGTAGAGAAAAGCCATGCCGAGCGCGGTGAGCAGCGCGGCCAGCAAAGCAGCCGGACCCGGCGTATCCTGCCACGGTCGAGGTAGGTACACAAGCGAGCCGGCCAGAGGCACGATGAACAGGGGCATCCAGAAGAGATCGCGACGAATCAGGCGGGCCTGCGCCCGGAAATGCTCTCCACACACAGTCAAAGCGAACCAGCAAGCCTGAAGCAGGGAACCCAGCCAGGCCAGGGGAGCAGGAGATGGCAACACATCGAGCTGTTGCTCAATCTGCATGAAGAGATCTGCTCGCGGCTCCGGTGTTCGTACACTCACACCCCGCATGACCTGGCGGAGTTCGGTCCAGACCGCGACCTCTGCCCGGCAGGCAGCACACTCGGTCAGGTGAGCCTCAACGGTTACCCGTTCCTCCGCAGAGAGCGTCTGGTTGACAAACCATTTCAACTGGTCCATAGGACAGTGAGAACGAAAGAAATGATGTTCATGATGCAGTGTCATAGAAAAGGTTCTGCCTCCCATCCATTGTGGAATAAGGCCGCTTTCAAGGCGCGCCGGGCGTAGCTCAAACGGCTCTTTACGGTGCCTAAAGGAATGCCAACAATAGCGGCGATCTCTTTGCACGCGAAATCCTGGAAAAAGGCCAGTTCCAGCACCTCGCGGTGTTCGGGGGTCAAACAGGCCAGGGCTTTGGCAAGTTCCTCATGCGTTGTCCGGCGCAGCAGATCAGCCTCCGGACCCAGCGCTTCATCCGGAAGCTCCAACGCTGCCTCCAGTTCGATAAAAGTAGTGCCTGCATCCCGGCGCAGAGCCTTGAAAGCCTGGTGGTGGGCTATCCCGAAAATCCAGCGCGCAGCCTGAGCTGTCCTCTGAAAGGTATACGCTTTCTGCCAAACAATCACCATGACTTCTTGCAGGACATCTTCAGCCAGCTCTTTCTGTCCCAACAAGTGAAAGAGATAGCTGAAAAGTGGGCGCTGAAAATGCGCATATATCTCAGCCAGAGCCTCACGATCTCTTTTCGCCACCTGCACCAGTAAGAGGTTTTCGGGAGATTCTCGACTCCCTTCTCTCCCGATGCTCTCGCTTGTATGCCTGGAAAATCCAATACGAATCAACTCACCTGACCTCCTTATAAAGTAAGTACCCAAAAAGCGAGAAATGGTTCAAACAGATGAGAAGCAATGGGACCAAAAAGCCCGAGAAACACATGCTACTTTCCTGAGAAGAAGAGGAAAAAAAGCTTGCCCTGCGCGTCTCAGAGATATCAACGAGGGGGACTCAGAAATAGAAGAAGTCGCAAGTAGGGGTAGCGCTACCCCTATAAGATAAAGCATCTGTCTGATCTCTGATGATATGCCCACACAAACAAGCCAATTTAGCCATCTTCGTCATCCTTTCTGCCTCAGAAGAGATATAAAAGCAAACGCAGTATTCCGCCAATACTGTTAACTTGTGTATACGTTCAGGGTTGTGAGGTGGTTCAATAAATCATCTCAAATTTAAACATTTAAAGCCATAGTTCAGTTTGAACCTTGCTAAGCATTCTGGGGAAGTACAAGGATTCCTACAAAAATGGGCCATTTAGCAAAAGATCCACCAGCTCACATCGTTTATCGCACCTAATGCGTAAAAAGCGTTTATTTTGGCAGGATCTTAAAGAAGTGTTTTTACTCTCTATTGGCTATTTATCGCACCTAATGGGCTATTAGCTGCGATACACGGCACCAGCAAGGCATCCCACTGAGAAGATGGCGTCATGATACGGAAACCCTTCAAGCCCCTGGTACGTAGCCGCGTAACGGTAGGTTGAAGAGAACCGGTCAGGTCGCCCATGTCTGCCCTGGCAACAGATCTCCCTCATCCTGACGAGGTTCCTGCTCGAGGACGCGACCAGTCAAGGGGCTGAAGAGCACGATATTGCTGATCAGTTCTCCATGCTCGCCCAGCCGCTCCAGGCATGCTTCCAACTGCTGCATTGAGGGAACGACGACCTTGAGCAGCGAGCAATGCTGACCGCTGAGCTTGTGCATCTCCATGACTTCGGGGAAATCTGCGGCGTGCGTAGTTTTCATGAGGCACTTCCCAGGAGCACATCGTAACTGGATCCAGGCGGTGAGTGACAGGCCGACTTTTGCCAGGTTCAATTGAGCGTGATAGCCCGTCAGAACGCCAGCATCTTCGAGCTTGCGCACGCGTTCGGCTGTCCCCGGAGCCGAGAGTCCCACCCGTCGCCCCAGTTCTCGGTAGGAGAGACGAGCGTCTTGTTGCAGTTCCCGCAAAATGTGCCAATCAGTGCTATCGAGCGGAGTTTCCTTTTGGAAGGTCATACCAGCAATTCTTCTTTCATTGTTACTTTCTACGAGCATATTCCTTTCCATTTTGCCTTCTTTTTGGAGCATTCCCCTGCTATCATTATGCTCAAACCTGATGAGAGTGTCAATCCTGAAGGAGGTCACACACGTATGCCGCACCAGTTCCCTGTACCAGCTCCTCGTTCATCCACCCTGCTCTGGTGGCAACGAGGCGTGCTGTACCACATCTACCCACGGAGTTTCCAGGATAGCAATGGCGATGGCGTTGGGGATGTGCAGGGCATCATCACGCGTTTGGACTACCTGAGCTGGCTTGGGGTAGATGTCCTCTGGCTCTCTCCGATCTTTCCCTCACCCATGATTGATGGGGGCTACGACCTCGCCGATTATTGTACGGTTGATCCGCTCTTCGGCGACCTGGCGACCTTTGTGCAACTGCTTGAGCAGGCCCATCGCCGGGGATTGAAGGTCCTGCTTGATTTTGTCCCCAACCATACCTCCGATGTGCATCCCTGGTTCATGGAAGCACGTGCCGGTCGCACCAGCTGCAAGCGTGAATGGTACATCTGGCACGATCCCGCGCCAGATGGAGGTCCTCCCAACAACTGGGAGAGCTACTTCGGTGGCCCAGCCTGGACATTTGATCAGCACACGGGGCAATATTACTTGCATCAGTTCGATGACAGGATGCCTGAGTTGAACTGGCGCAATCCAGAGGTGCGAACCGCCATGTACGGCGTGATGCGCTTCTGGCTCGATCTGGGAGTGGATGGCCTGCGCGTCGATGTGCCTTGGCTGCTCATCAAGGACGAGCAGTTTCGTGACAACCCCATCAATCCCGACTGGAAAGCAGGGGACTTGCCCTGGACTCGCCAGATCCGGCTCTACAGCGAGGATCGACCCGAGGTTCACGAAGTGGTGCGTGAGATGCAGGCTGTGATAGACAGCTATGCCGAACGGGTGCTGATCGGAGAAACCTATCTGCCGCTCCCTCGCCTGTTGCGCTATTACGGGGAGCGCCTGCAGGGCATGCACTTTCCTTTCAACTTCCACCTCATCCTGCTTTCAGAGTGGAATGCACAAGCGATCCGGCAGGCGGTGGAGGCTTACGAAGCAGCCTTGCCAGTAGGGGCTTGGCCCAACTGGGTGCTGGGCAACCACGATCAGCCACGCCTGGTCAGCCGGCTTGGATGGCAAGCTGCCCGCGTCGCGACGATGTTGTTGCTAACCTTACGCGGGACGCCCACCTGGTACTATGGCGATGAGCTTGGCATGCAGGACGTGCCGATTCCTGATCATCTCGCCCAGGACCCGCAAGGCAAGCGCCAACCGGGCTTTGGACGCGATCCTGCACGCACACCGATGCAGTGGGATGACGGACCAAACGCTGGATTCTGCTTGCCCAATGTGGAACCATGGCTGCCGCTGGCCGCCGATTCCCAGAAGATGAACGCAGCCGCAGAGCAGGAAGATGCTCGCTCACACCTTTCCCTCACCCGCGCACTGCTCAGCCTGCGCCGCAGGACACCAGCGCTCACCAGCGGCAGCTATCATACGCTTGAAAGTGGTTCTGAATGCTGTTTTGTCTATCTGCGAGAACAGGGAGAGCAGCACCTGATGGTTGCCCTGAACTGTTCAGTGCAGGAACAAGTAGTGAAGGTGCCTGAGGTGGGCCAGGGCCGCCTCCTCCTTTCGACCTATCTCGATCGAGAGGGACCGGTGAATCTGGCTGCTCTTGCGCTGCGAAGCCAGGAAGGGTGCATCATTGAAATCGAGGAGTTTCACATGTTATGAACTATGGATGTTTCTCACAGGTACGCCCTCCGACATTGTCAAACCTGCTCAGGAAGCGGAGCATGCTGGCCGGGACGGCATCTTCCTTCCTGATGATAACACAAACTGTCGTACTTCTGTAATCAGGAATCGGATCCATACAGAAGCTATTGGAAAGAGAGAGACTCAATGATCTGGGAAATCGATGCCATCCATTCGCAAGCCGCATTTGCAGTCAGATATATGATGATAAGCACGGTTAAGGGACGCTTCAAGGGACTCCAGGGGAAGCTTGCTTTGGACAAAGAGCACCTGGAGCGTTCAAGGGTTGAGGCCGAAGTGGACGTTGCCAGTATAGATACCGGCGACAGCAGCCGCGACACCCACCTGCGCTCGCCTGACTTCTTTGATGCAGAGAAGTATCCCACGATGACATTCAAGAGCACGAAGGTTGAAGCTGCCGCCGAGGATGGGTATCGTGTAACCGGCGATCTCACGATGCATGGGATAACCAGAGAAGTCATCTTTGTCGTTGTGTATCATGGTCAAGCGAAAGACTTCTCAGGAAAGCTTCGTGTCGGCTTGAGCGCAAAAGCGCAGATCAACCGCAAAGATTTTGATCTGACCTGGAACATGGTCCTTGAGACAGGTGGTGTGGTCGTTAGCGAGGATGTCAGGATTGAGGTTGACCTGCAAGCTATTGCTCTGGAAGAGAAGGAGGATTTCACAGAATGAAATATGGTTTTATTCTTATGGGCCATCCCTCCAAAGTCGTTGAGTTAGCCCAGGAAGCGGAGGCTGCTGGCTGGGATGGTGTCTTTCTCTCCGATGACTGGATGACCGCCTGGATCATGTTGGCGGCGATCGCTACGCGAACGCAACGTATCCGCCTGGGAACGATGCTGACACCATTGCCAGAACAACTTCCCTGGTACGTCGCCGCGCAAACGGCCACGCTCGATCACCTCTCTGGTGGTCGCGTAATTCTCACAGCTGGTCTGGGTATTCTGGAACAGGACCAGGCTGGCTCGTTGAACAACAAGGTACGCGCCCAGCGGCTTGACGAGGCCCTCTCGATCCTCGCAAGCCGCTGGCGCAGCGAACCCCTGAGCACAGCCTCTCTCTCCCACTACGCTCACTTGCAGGAAATGCATAGTAGCGTCGAGGTAGGTACATACACACCACAGCAGAACCCGCGGATTCCCATCTGGGTGGTTGGCGGCCCAAAGCAGAGGCAGCTGCAGCGGGCGGCGCGCTGGGATGGTGCAGTCATTGGCGGAAGGCCCGAAGAACTCCATGCACGTAAAGCCGCGATTGAGGCTCTGCGCACCAGTTCCGTCCCGCTCGACATCATTACAGAAGGCGAGACGCCCCACGACGACCCTGAGCGCGCCGCCTCCATTGTTCGTCCGTATGCCGAAGCAGGAGCAACCTGGTGGCTGGAGAGCATGTGGGAGTGGGAGGGCGTCGCCCGTCCCTACGATATGCCGACGCGTATCCGCTCAGGTCCACCACGCATATCGTAAGCCTTGCAGGCGGCCTCATTCCACTCCAGACATGGGCGGTTTTTTACTTGACTCGCGCCTCCTGTGACCCAGAACAAAGGGGGGGAATGTCTATGAGACAGGGAAGAGTGACGATGGCACCTGACCATCTTCCCTCTCGATACACTGACCCTCGATACACTGACCCCAAATGGCCCATTTTTGTACGAATCCTTGTACTATCCCTACAACACTACAAGAGGTATGGCCAGGATACGTGCAAAAATCTATCAGAACGCACGAATGTTCTAAAATAGGGCATATAAAACCATTCAAGAATGATATAAAAGCGGTTATATCGCACATTTTATGCATGTATCAAGCGAGATTTTGCTACTGCTATCACCACATAAGTTGGCCTGGGAAGCGACTCTATGAGCTTCTGATAGATTTTTGCACGTATCCTGGCCATACCTCAACTCGTAGCCTACTCAACAATTTTAAGGGCAAGATAGCTGAAGCTGTATTGATGAGATGGCTACGAGTTGCGGAAATACCCTGGGTCACAAGGATCGAAAGTCATACACCAGGGGCAGGGTAGCGGTTACTAGATGCATAAAATGCATGGTAGATCATTGCTAGTTCTGGCTTCTAGGCCCAGTGCTACGGAAGCTGCTATGAAGCGCAAGGTAGCAGGTATTTCCTGCGAATACGTAGGAAATCGATGATAACAGGCACCTGAACGGCTTTCCTTGCCATGTATATATGCAGAATATAGGTATATCTGGCGGTTCTCCAAGTTTTTGAAGAAGTTTCGGAAGACGTATAGGTCAGGATGAGTCTGTACTATCACCCGAAATAGTATCTGTATGTATCTTCTACCTGCTACTTTGCGCTTCGTAGCAGCTTCCGTAGCACTGGTCCTTCCAGATACAACGTTTATTGCGATTGCTGCGCCTCATTCCCTTGCAAACGCTCGACTCTCAGCAGACCAAAGGTGACTCCCAGAGTAATCGGGTTGAAGTATTCATAATACTCCTTGATTTTGCCCTCTTCATTAAAGATGAGGATACAGACAAATGTATTATCGTAGCGTCTTGTGCCGCCTTTCATGATATTGTGGGAATCAAAACGCATGATGGCCGTCTGTTTTGTCACATCCACATAGATGTCGTGAATAGGGAAGCTGAGGCTCTCAAACAGTTCAAAGACCCCTTTCCAATTTTCATAGACTCCCTGTTTGCCGACTATTTTCTCCGGAAATATCCCGGAGCCATAGGGATAGTAGTTGATAGCATCATCAGCCCACAGATCCATCCAGGCAGAGATATTCTTTTCTTCGAGCAAACGTTGAAAGTCTTTGACGACCTGAATATAATGCTCTTTCTGATTGAGTTGCTGTTGATTTGACATTCTTTTTCTCCTTTTCATTCATCGTTCTTCATAAGGAAGATTCGTTGCCACCCTTCAGGGCCAAGCACAAGATAGTCTCCAGCGACGGGGAGATCACTACCTGTCATGAACTGAGCTTCGTCAGAAGCCAGGAACACGACCGCATGCCCGATATCTTCCTGGTCGCGGGTGCGTTGTTCATGACGTACCTGCGTCGATAAAGTCATCTGTCACTGGCTCTCTCTCTTGTTCCGGGCGGTGCAGATCAATCATCCAGTTGATGCTTCTATGATACATGGATGAACAGGAAGGCTTCTTGCGCATTCTTGCTCTCGCTATCGAAAACGTGCGCTGTTTTAGGACTCCTGCCGATACCTGTACGGAGTCAGGCCCAGTCGGCGTTTAAATGCGTGGGTAAAATGACTTTGGTGAGGAAAGCCAACCTCTAACGCGATCTGAGCAAGGGGGAGATCTGTTTCTTTGAGCAGATGCTGCGCAGCCTCAATGCGCTTGTACAGCACAAATTGGTGGGGGCTTTCTCCTGTGGTTTGCCGAAAGAGGCGTGCAAAGTGATAGGCGCTGAAACCGATCTGTTGTGCCAGGGCTTCCAGGGAGAGATTCTGGTTGAGATGAGCCTGGATATAGTCCATGATCCGCTTCATTTGCGGGCTCGTGAGTCGAGGCTCAACGTCTTTGATGGAAACGTCTGTTGCCAGGTAATGGCGCAAGAGGTGAACTGCAAGCATCTGGGCGGCAGTTTCCGCATAGAGTTTTCCCGCAGGTGCAGGAACATGCAATTCCTGTCGCAGCGCCAGTCCCATTTGAGCAAGCAAAGGGTCCTGAAAGCCCGCACGCTCCACCAGTTCCACACAGGCAGGATCGCGATCCGCAAGCTGGAGAGCAGCGCGAGAAACAAGATCGGTGCTCACATGGACGTGGAGCGTCTGGATCGGTTGAGAAGAGAGGCTGCTCCAGCGCAACTCGTAGGGCATACCTCCTCCGGGGGTTAAAAACCAGTCTCCCTCGACGAGGGTAAATGCTTCCCAGGAACCACCCACATCTCGACTTTCGAGGTGGATCGCCCCTCCAGTGACCATGACCAGCGAGACATCAGGAACGGCAGGAGCAATCACACGCTCAACCACCATTGGCTCATGGTAAGTGCGTACAATGATTCCTTCCCATCCTGCCTGCACGCTCGAAAGAATGGGAGCCGTGGGCGTATACGTTTCAAAGGCGAGCGTTGATGTGTATTGAGGAATAGCTTGCTTCTCAGACATAGGACTTCTAATGATTCCTTCCCATCCTGCCTGCACGCTCGAAAGAATGGGAGCCGTGGGCGTATACGTTTCAAAGGCGAGCGTTGATGTGTGTTGAGGAATAGCTTGCTTCTCAGACATAGGACTTCTTCTGCTTATGGCAATGAATGCAGGTGTGGTGATTACCTTTGACCTGAAAGTTCTCTCCTGAAGGAAGTATAACATATCTGTGGAGAAGAGAGGAAATCTCAAATCTCTCCTGGTACATTAGGCCTGTCAGTGCGATTCTGACGGAAAAGTACTGTGTACCATATAACTGAGGCTGAGTTTGCTCTTTTTCTTCTTTCCTGCGCCTAAAAGCAGGCTTTTCTCTCCTCTCCGAAGGCTTTGTCTGAAGTCGCGCATCGAACGTGGCGTGGCGTGTTCCTTGTAACAAGGTGAACGTCTTTAAGTGGAGTACAAGAGTCTCTAGAGCGGCTTCACACATAAGCTCAGCCTCAGTTATATGGTACGCCGTAGTGCGCCCAATGAGGCCCATGATTGTCTGCGGCAGGGTTTGCCGCCTCACTCAGGCAAGGTGAGTAAAGCAGCTTCTTACCTTTGACCGAAAGGTACAGGGGGACAGGAGCATGGAGTGAAAAGCCCGTTGAAGTCCTAGCACCAGGGACCAGAGGGCGGGCAGCTAGGCTATCTATGGTGAAAGCTTGATTGTTTAAAGCCCAGTCACGGTGGATGATACCTATCCTGCGGGAGGGTGTAATTGCCCGCATCTGACGAGATGAATGAAAGATACAGTCGCATTCATCTAGCCTGCGTCAGAACCAGCCTTCAAGGAGAAGGAAATGACGAACGGGCCACCTATGGAAGACCGACGATCAGGGGTAACTTGGGGATCGCCTAAACGCTGTAAAGCGCAAGGCGACGGAAGAGTCATAGTACTCAAACGCTCTCCGCAATGGGAGAGACACGGGGAAGGACTCTAGAGAGTCCGCTTCATTCAAAAGGAGGTTGGCTCGGATGAGCCAAAAGACCATCGCGCGATTGGAGCGCCTACAACAATTGAATAGCAATCGACAGTGGATCAATCACGATCTGTACCGACTGATGTATCAGGAAGATCTGTATATCATCGCCTACGAGCGGATCAAGTCCAAACCCGGCAATATGACGCCGGGGACAGACGAAGAGACGCTGGATGGCTTCTCCCTCGCGACGATCCGTGAGATCATTCAGGAGATGAGAACCGAACACTTTCGCTTTCGCCCCGTTCGGCAGCAGTTCATACCGAAGTCGAACGGCAAGATGCGCAAGCTCGGCATTCCCTGCGTGCGGGACAAAGTGGTCCAGGAGGTCATGCATATGATCCTCGAAGCCATCTACGACAGCCCTAACGCACCCTACTTTCAGGAAACCAGCCACGGATTTCGGCCACAACGGAGTTGCCACACCGCCCTACGGGAAATCCGCACCCACTGGACCGGAGTGAACTGGTATATTGAAGGAGATATCCATGCCTGCTTCGATGAACTCGACCATCAGATCCTAGTCCATATCCTGCGCAAGAAAATCAAGGATGAGCGCTTTCTCAACCTCATCTGGAAATTGCTGAAAGCAGGATATATGGACTTGCACGGAAGCAAAAAGGAAAGCCTCATCGGTTCCCCCCAGGGTGGCATCATCAGCCCGATCCTGGCGAATGTGTATCTTCATGAACTCGACGAATATATCGAGAAAATCAAGAAAACACATGAGAAAGGAACCAAAAAGCGAGACAATCCTGAGTACGTCCGGCTCATCCGAGAGAAGAACCGGCTGGTAGCGCAGGGAGCCACCAAGACCAAGGCGTTTCGAGCCATCATGAAACAGATCCGAGCAACCCCTTCCAAGGTGGTCAACGATCCCACATTTTGCAGGATAAAATACCTGAGATATGCGGACGATTGGCTCAGTGCGACCTGAAGTCGCTTGTGTTGAGTGGAGCAAAGGCGCTCCCAGCCTAGTATCCAAGGCTGTCTCCAATCCCTCTCTGCGTCACTGGCAACGGTGAGGTGGAAAGCGAGGGGTAACGTCCAAGGAAGCTTCGAGCCGAATGAGGCAACCGGGCAAGGGGAAAACTGGAAGGATGAATGCAAATGAACCTTCGATGAGGCTGCGTGACGTCGCGGTCATCGAAACGGCTAAAACGATGATGAATGGGACAACGGTCCCTGTGGGCTAAGCCATCCCAGGAATGGATACCCAGTCCCCGCAGTAAAGAAGGCACTCCTCACCAGTTGTATCTCACACATGCGAAACAGGATAACCCCAATGAAGTCTCAGAGATGGTCGATGCTCTGAGTAAGCCAACCGCAAGGAAAGCCGAACTCTTCAGTGGGAAAGGGAGGGATCAAAAAGCGAATGCTGCCAGCCGAAAGGCAACAGGAATTCATAACTGGGCAGATAGGGCCGGAAACGGAGATACCCACGCCGAAAGGCGGCTGACGTGATCCTGGTGCATTACCCAAAGAACGATGTAAAGGCTATTTATCAAGGGAAAAGTTCGATGCAAGCCACACGCTTTGCAAACGGAACCGAGAAGCAGACCGACTGGAACGCGATCAACTGGCGTAAAGCCAATCGGACTGTTCGTAACCTGAGACACCGCATCTTTCGGGCAGCACAAGAGGGCAACCGGAAACGGGTGCGCTCGCTTCAAAAACTCATGCTGAAAAGCTACTCCAACCGGCTGGTGAGTGTCCGGCGAGTAGCACAGATCAACGCTGGGAAAAACACGCCCGGGGTGGATAAACTGGTTATCAAAACACCAGCCGCCAGAGGAAGAATGGTCGATACCCTCGCCCACTACACCCTCTGGAAAGCCAAACCAGCAAAAAGGGTTTACATCCCCAAAGCCAACAACAAGTTAAGGCCGCTCGGAATCCCCGTCATTCAGGATCGCTGCCTTCAGGCAATGGTCAAGAACGCCCTGGAACCTTTCTGGGAAGCCAAGTTCGAGGGCACAAGCTACGGATTTCGACCAGGGCGCAGTGGACATGATGCGATCGAGAAAATCTTCGGATTGGCTCGACCAAACAAGACCAAGAAATGGGTCTTGGACGCAGATATACGCGGCGCCTTCGACCACATCTCACATGAACACTTGCTCCGGGCCATTGGTCCGGTTCCAGGGATGGAACTCATCAAGCAATGGCTCAAAGCAGGTTATGTCGAAAAAGAGGTCTTCTACGCAACAGAGCAAGGAACGCCCCAGGGCGGCGTCGTGTCGCCCTTATTGGCCAATATTGCCCTACACGGCATGGAAGAGGCCATTGGGGTCAAATATGACTCCCGAGGCCAACTTACTGGCAAACGGGCAGTCGTGAGGTATGCAGACGACTTCGTATGCTTTTGTGAAACCAGGGAAGATGCCGAGCGAGTGCAAGGCATCCTGACGGAATGGTTGAGAGAGCGCGGTCTGACCCTCTCGGAGGAAAAGACGCGGATTGTCCACCTGACTGAAGGGTTTGACTTTCTTGGTTTCAATATTCGGCATTACCCCGCGCCGAAAACCTCACGCACAGGATGGAAACTCCTCATTAAACCCAGCAAAGAGTCAGTACAGGAAGTGCGAACGAAGCTCAAAGTTTTGTGGAAAAAAGCCCACGGAACAAACGTCCAAACCGTCCTGGGGCAATTCAACCCGGTTATTCGGGGATGGGCGAACTACTTTCGCACGGCGGTAGCCAAAGAAATCTTTAGCGGCTTGGACTGCTGGATGTTCTACAAAGAAGATCGGTACACCAGGCGCGCACACCCCAAAAAGGCCAAAGACTGGCGGCATCAACACTATTGGGGCCGATTGCATCTCGAACGGAACGATCCCTGGGTGTTTGGTGACAAACAAACCGGGGCGTATCTGCTCAAATTCAGTTGGTTCCCCATTGAACGACATACGCTGGTCAAAGGGACATCCTCACCCGATGATCCCCGCCTGAGGAGTTACTGGATGGAACGGCAGGCGGCGAAAGCCAAGGACCTGACCTTCTCCAAACAAAAGCTCGTCAAAAGGCAACATGGTCGATGTCCACAATGCGGAGAGTCCCTCTTCAAGGATGAAGAACTCCAGATCCATCACCTCCATGCCCGCGCCGATGGGGGAAAGAATGTCTACAGTAATCTTGTTCTGGTTCATTTGCTCTGCCATCAGCATATTCACGCCGCGTCGAAACGAGCACTGAGCGATTGCCAGGAGTTCAACAACCGTGACCCGCTGGCGACAAAACGCAAAGCCGCTCGATACACAAAGCGCAGAGAGGAAGAGAAGCAGTGCTGTACGTGATGTGCTTGAGCCGTGTGCGTTGAGAGGCGCACGCACGGTTCTCAGGGGGCCGGGGGACAGCAATGTCCTCTGGCTACCCGACTCGGCCTGTGCGGGAGTCGCGCCACAGCAGAGGAGATCAAGGAACTGGTGAAAACCTTTCTCCACGACCACCTCAAGCTCACTCTTAGCGAAGAGAAAACACGCATTACCCACGCACAAACCGAAGAGGCGTTCTTCCTGGGAACCATCTTGACCATTGGCAATGGAGGAGAAGCGAAAGTCGTCCGGCAAAAGACCAGCAAGGGCAAAATGATTCAACGACGAAGCACCGGATGGGCAACCATCATGAAGGCCCCTCTGGACAAAGTGCTGAAACGACTCAAGGAACGCGGCTTCTGTACCGGGGAGGGAGAACCGACAGCGAAAGGACTATGGACAGTATTGAATGCAGACCAGATCATCCAGCTCTACAGCAGCGTCAATCGTGGTCTTCAGAACTACTACCGCTTCGTAGATAACTGGAAACAATGCTCCCGCATTCAATATATCCTGAAATTCTCGCTGGCAAAGACGCTAGCGCAGAAATACAAGATCTCCGTCCCCCAGGTGTTTCAACGCTTTGGCAAAGACCTCTCACTTCTCATCAAAGGGCAAGGGGGGAAAGCAGATCGTCAGGTCAGCTTTTACCTCAACCAAGATTGGACGAAAAGCCGACTGGCCTTTCAAGGAGGAAATCAGCACGACCTGGACGTTGTACGAACCCTGGTCCGTCTCCGAACTCGCTCCAAGCTGGGAAAACCCTGTTGTATCTGCGGCGAAGCACAAAAACAGATTGAGATGCACCATATCCGACATATTCGGAAGCTGAGCAACAAACGAGTGGCAACAGGCTTCAATCGGCTCCTACGAGCCATGAACCGCAAGCAAGTACCCGTCTGCTCAGACTGTCATTGGAAGATCCACCGAGGAGAGTATGATGGCCTCAAGCTCTCCAATCTGGCGTATCTCCCACGCTAAACAAAGACGGTAGTGGCTCTTGGAGAGCCGGATGCACGGAAACGTGCAAGTCTCGGTTCGGCGGGGAGGGGTTGGTGTTCCTGAGCAATCAGGACCCGGCCTCTTACCCGACTCTTTTGGTCAGTTTCACACTGACGGGCCAATTCTCTGAAATTGGCTGAGGTTTGGATTACTCACAGATCAGGTGTTTTTTCGTCAAACGGTCTACTGCCAAGATATCCTTCACAGAGCGCATCTGCGTCAGAGGCTCATAGTGTTGCCGTTTTCGCCCAGCGTTCCAGATAGAGGTAGGACGAGGATCACAGCAAAAATCTATCATAAGGAGTTCCACGCTTCAATCAATCCATAAGCTCCACTCCTCACGCTCTCAAAACGTGCATGTAAGGCATGAAAGGCTCATCGTGCTCTGCAATCACCCTGCTTCGGCATCATCAGTATCGACACAGTGAGAATAGAAAGAAGCTCTGATAGATTTTTGCTGTGATCCTCGTCCTACCTCAAATATAGACAACATTATCGTAGCCGTAAGACCTCCGAAACGGTGCACGCGTTGGCTGGTTTCGGAGGTCTTACGGCTACACAGGACACACTCAGCGGCCCGCCCGTCGGAGGCAAGGCGGGCCGCTGAATAGACTTGATCAGGACATGTATTTCTCGAACCACTCCAGCATCGGCTGCGGGCGGCGTTGGAACTCAAGGTAGCCGTCCCAGCGGGCCGTGGTGCCGTAGATCCACTGCAGTTTCTTCTCGGCGATGGGAATGTTGTCGAATATGGTCTGTACATCGCTCGGCTGCGTCAGCACGTCGTCGTGTACCTGGTAGAGGAACGTAGGGATGCGGACATGCTTCGCCCACTCCCTCGGGTCTCTGGCTGCGAACCCGAGGCCCGTGCGCAACACGATGCGCTGTTCCAGATCCTTGATGTCGATGCGGTCAGCCGGAACTCCCGCCAGGGCCAGTCGACGCGGGGCAATGATCTGCGTTGACACGGGTTGGGGTCCGACCAGGCAGCGCACATCGTTGAATGCTTCGGGAAACTGCGTCATCGCAGAGAATGTGGAGTTGCAGCCCAGGCAGCGGCTGAAGAGGCCGATCGTCATGTCCCGCGTCTCGTCGCGGCTGCGCACATACTGCAGCGAGCCTACGACATCACGCGCCTCAAAGATGCCACCGGACGCGATGCTGCCGTTGGCCGCGCCACTGAAACCGTGGTTGCGCAGGTCATAGGTCAGGACGTTGTATCCGGCATCATGGAGAATCTTGTAGTCCGGGATGAAGTTGATCTCGAAGCCGTTCCCGCCGGACGCCCACTCCGAGTGCCACGGCTCGAACTGCGTGGGTAGCCCGGACCGGCTGAAGCCCATCGGGTGATTGGCGATGATCAGCCTGTCGGACCCGGCAGCCGGGATGAACCAGCCCTCCAGCGGGACACCGTCGCGGGACGGAAAGGTGACGTTCTCGTAGTCGAGACCCTGCTCCGCAGGTGAGTGCATGACCGGTGACCGCCGCAGCTGGCCGAACCCATCGGCAAACCGCTGCAACACGTCATTGATTTGATCATTGGAGAGCTGAGGCGCTTTGTTTGTTGCAACTTCAGTCATCTGGTGGTCCTTTCGTTTGCGGTGGTGCTCAGACCAGGACGGCTGGCTTAAGCACTTCCTCGCACCACTGGCGGAAGCTCGTAGGAGTGGTGGATTCGAGAGTGCGCGGCTCGGCTTTATCGATGCCTTCGTTCTTGGACATCATCATGTCAAGCATGCCCTGAGCCATGGCATCGGACAATCCATGTTCGATCAGCATGGCCTTGAAGGCCTCGCCAGAAATTTGTTGGAAGCGGATCGGTCGCTCCAATACCTCCGACATGATGTGTGCCATATCGTTGAACGACAGGTCCTCCGGACCGAGCACCGCGACGTGGCCCTGTCCACTCCAGGTGTGATCGAGCAGCAGCCTGGCGGCGGCGGTAGCGATGTCGCGCGTGGCGCAGGTCGGGAGCTTGAGATCCGCGGAGGTGGGGTCAAAAAACACTCCCTGGCTCTTAATAGAGCTGACCTGGCGGAGGATGTTGTCCATGAACGAGGGCATCGTCAGAGCACGGAAATTTACTCCGGTGCTGGCGATCAGGTCGTCCATAGCGAGCGACGCCGAGACATAGCCTGCGTTCAGCGGCACTCCGCGTCCCAGAGCCGAGATGCTCACAACGCGCTCGACTCCGTGGCGTACGGCTTCGGCCGCCGGTCGGCTGAAGTCCACGTAGGCGGCGTACACGCTCTCAGCACGGGGGTCAGGCGGGACCAGCCAGAACACGGAGTGAGCGCCTGCGAACGCTTGATTGACAACGTCGAGGTCGCCATGCGATCCTTGCACGACCTCGACGCGCTCACGTGTGCGCGCGGGAAGGCGAGAGGGATCGCGTACGATCACGCGGATCGGCTCGTCGCTCTTGAGCAGGTTGTTCAGAACTTGATGGCCGATCAGGCCAGTGGGAGCAGTAACGACAATCATGAAAACCACCTCCAGGTCAAATGTAGAGAAGTTGCATGGATCTTGTCTTTCTGGTCCATGTGGAACTTCCTTGAAAACCCTTTTTCTAAAACCCTTTTTTCGTAGAAGACACACCTGTGTGCGTCTCTCAACAGTGTAGTTTCCAGGAGGGCGAACCAACATCATCCACAAAGATGATCGGCTGCATGATTGTAGAGGATCTGTTGGGGAACATCAGCGCTGCAAACGCAGCACGGCATATGACCACCAACGTGATCAGAAGAAAATCATGTTCTGGAGCGCACCACGACACAATGAAAGCAGCACTTCTAGAAGATTATCTTTTGCACCTGTTTTGCAAACTTTTTTTCAAAAGTTTGCAATGTCACATCTCATGAAATGAGATGGAGCTGACGAGCGACCTCGACAGCCGCTGCGCGATTATGCGCATCAAGCTTGCGATAGATGTTCTGCACGTGAGTACGCACCGTATTGACGGAGACGACCAGTTCGCGTGCAATCTCGGCGTTGGAGCGACCAGGGACCAGCAGGTGCAGGACCCGTAGCTCCTGCGAACTCAATGGTTCGGCCAGAAGCGTGGCAGAAGATGTCGCCAGCAGGTCCTGTGACCTGGGAAAGGCACGTATGATGCTCTGAAGAGAGGCAAGTACAGGCTGCTCGCGTACGTGCAGCACGAGGGAGCGCAAGAGAACCGCCATGGCTTCTCCCTCATCCAGGAAGAGACGCAGATACCCCTTGGTGCAGGTCTGTGCCAGCAGCGTCAGAAGGATGTGTTGGGACTGCTCCGGCTGCTCGTGCGCCGCGTAGACCTGGGCAAGCAGCGCCTGCGCCTCAAAGGCGCTGCGCCTGCGCCCCGTTTCCTGGGCCGCGCGTTCCAGGTCTCGCAAAAGCCGAAGTGCCACTTCTCTTCTGCCCTGAGCAAGATACCAGCGCGCAAGCATCAGCATTTCCTGGTCGCTAGCGAAGGGAAATTGCCTACTATCAGCCTGATCCAAACCAGTGATCCAGCGTTGCACAGCAACAAGATCACCGTCTGCCAGCGCCAATCGGGCCTGCAAGGTCAGAATCTCGCGGGATAACGGCCATGCAGGGTCCAGTTGCGTGGCGGGTAGCCGGGCAAGCAGCGCATCCATGCGCTGACGAGCGGCTGCAGTCTCGCCTTGCGCATGCTGAATACGAGCCAGCAGCAAGGTTGCCTGCACCTCGTGAAACTCCAGTGTGAGATACTGGCCGATGGCTAACATCTCTTCCGCCTGCTGCCGGGCCATCTCTAGCTCATTGCGTTCATAGGAGATGCGTGCCAGGCCACATAATGCATGCGCCATGTCGTCACTATGGACGTACCCCTCTCTGGCCTCATGAAGCGCCCCCTGGTAATATTCGCAGGAACGATGCAGCTCTCCCCGCTCAAAAAGCGCCCGCGCAAGCATATTGATCGTCGCACGACTGAGCCTGAAATGGCGATGGTCAGTCGCCTCACACAGCGTATATGCCTCCTCCAGCATCTCATAACCTTCATCCACGTGCCCATTGTAGAGCAGCTCAACTTTTCCCACCACACCTAGACTCAGGGCACGCCAGGTTTGCTGCTCTTCTGATAACCAAGCGAGCGCCTGCCGGGCATAGCGAGCGGCCTCAATGGCATCATCCCGCCTCCAGGCGGCCAGCGAGCGAAAGGCAAAGACCTCTCCCAGTCGCGGCAGATCGCGCTCCGCCCGGTAGCGCTCCTCTGCCATCTGGAACAGCTTCTCAAGCAGAACCAGCGTGGCTTGTGAAAGCCTCCACGATTCTGCCCGATATAAGAGCGCCCGGGCATATCCCAGACAGAGAGCGGGTGACTCGGCGAGGTACGCCTCAGGCAGTTGTTCCAGCCACGTGTACAACGTGTGATACTCATTGGCCTGATAATAGGCATGCGGCTCTTGCAGTATGCGTTCGATCAAGACGGCCGCACGCAGGTAGTCCTGCGCGTAGAGCGCGGACTCGACCGCCTCCGCAAAGAGATGATGCGTCTCATACCAGCGGCTGGCCTTCGCGGAGCGCGCGCGCAGTTGCTCCTCACCCAGCCGCCGCCGCGCCTCGGCCCGCATTGCTGAAGCCCAGAGCCCGTGATATCGATACCAGGGCTTCGCCGGCGACGCATCAAGTGGAGAGCTACCCAGCGGCTCGAGAAAAAGATTTGCGCGGGCCACTGTTTCAAGCATACGCTCACTCTCGCGCTCGCCCGTAATAGCTGCGCAGAGCGGTCCAGTTAAACGCGCAAGCACGCTCGTCTGCAGGACAAAGCGCTGCAAGGGCTCTGGCAGCGTATTGAATACCTCTGTAAGAAAATAGTCTTGCAGCGTCGGCTTTCCGCCCGCGAAGACCCGCAAAAGCGGCTCGATCTCTTGCGAGAGTGCAGACTCGCGCAGCACAATCAGCAGCAGGCGCAGTCCGGCGGCCCAGCCTTCTAAATCGGCATCGACGCGCTGAACAATCTCCGGCGCGAGCGAAACAGACAGCTCTTGCTGGAGAAAGGCCGAAGTCTCCTCTAGCGAGAAGCGCAGATCAGAGGCGCGCACATCGCAGAGCTCGTTGCGCGCACGCAGCTGGACCAGCGAAAACGGCGGATCGCTGCGCGTCATAATAACGACGTGAATACTGGCGGGTAGATACGTAAGGAAAAAGGTCATCGTTTGCTGAATGCGCGGGGATATGATGGCATGATAATCGTCCAGCAGCAAGATCCCACCCTGCTCACATTGGGCCAACGCATTCAGAAACACCGTCAGGGCCATCTCGGTAAGAGACGCTTCAAAAGGCGGCTGTGGCATACTCAGCAAAAGCGCCAGGGCCTCCCGCGCCACATCATCGCCAAAAACCTGACAGGCGGTCAGAAGATAGCGCCAGAAGCGCACAGGATCGTTATCGCCTCTATCCAGAGAAACCCAGGCAACCGGCGGAACATGCGGCTGTGTGCTCCGTTCGGCCACCCACTGACGCACCAACGTCGTTTTTCCAAAGCCTGCGGGCGCCGATACCAGCGTGAGCCTGTGCTCCAGCGCACGATCAAGCAGCGTCAGCAAGCGCTCGCGCGGAACCAGCAAGGGATGTAACGGGGGCAAATGGAGCTTGGGGACAAGCAAGGGAATCTGAAGTGAAGACGCTATGCTGTCTGCATGTTGCCCAGCCATATCTGTTGCTTGCCGATCTCTTCCGTCGCCTGATCCGCTGGCATCTCCATTGGACAAGACCTGGTGTATCCGCTCCGGTGAACACCTGAGCGCTCTGGCCATCTGTTCCAGGCGCGCAGCGGTCAGATCAGCCGTACGCCCGGCATACTTTTTGGCCGTGCGCTTTCCCTGGCGTCGATAGGCATACCAGTACCCATCTCCTCCCCGCGGTCGCGCTTCTTTGAGCAGCGTGAGATGTCCCTCTCGTCCCTGAAAAGAGAACGAGGTGGATGCAGCCAGCCGCTTGAGCCACGCTTCCGGCTTCTCGCGTACATCAATCGTGTCCGCATAGTGCTCGTCACGCCAGAGATACTGCTGATCTTCCTGTGACCAGATCAGCACTGCCTGTCTCGTTTTTGCCATGGTGCTTCCTCACCAGAAAAAGGGGAGAGAGATGTTCCCCAACACTTCTCTGAAAAGTATATCTCCTGATGTCCGCATGATGCAAGCGTTCCCCAACATATTCCAGGGCAATCGCATCTAATTAACCCCATCCAGAACGCGCAAAAGATACTGGTTGAGGTATGGCTAGGATCCGTGCAAAAATCTATCATAAGCGCATAGAACCGCTTCACGAGCTAGCCGAGGTGGTGCAACAAAAATAATGGCGAGCTGGAGAAATACACGAATGAGGCGATAAAACCGCTTGTAAGACACCTGTACATGGTCTTTTGAGTCATATTTTCGAACCTTCGGGTGTTATGATAGATTTTTGCACGGATCCTAGCCGTACCTCAATATTGACGCACACGGAAAAATCAGGTACGATTTCTACAACAGACAAGATTATCGTTAACTTAAATTTTACTCTTAACAATAGGATAAGAGGACAAAGCATGGAAGTTCCGCATCACACCATCCGCCCCCTTCTCACCCCTTCGAGGAGTGGAGGCCGCTCCTTCTTCGCGCAAGTTGTACACTCACGAGCAAGCTGGCTGATTTTGGCAGGAGTCATCGTACTCGGTGCAGTTCTCCTGAAATTCACGTTTCCCTCACGATCTTCGACCTCTGCTCCTCAACCTGGCAAGATAAGCGTGCTGACTGCCAGCTACGATATGATGCGTACCGGGCAAAACAGGCAGGAGACAATACTCAATACAGCCAACGTCAATGCAAATGACTTTGGCCTGCGCTCCTCATTTCCAGTGATAGGAACCATCCAGGCACAACCGCTCTATGCCCCCAATGTGATGATCGGGGGGAAAAGCCACAATGTCGTCTATGTAGCAACCACCTCCGATTATATCTACGCCTTTGATGCAGATAGCGGCGCGGGCGCTACAGGCCCACTCTGGCAAGACCATTTAGGGGTGAGCTATCACGCCCCCGGCATTTATGGTACCCCCGTGATTGCGCTTGATCAGCGAGGCGGAGGAACGCTGTATGTCATTACCAATGACTCGCTCCAGGCCGAACACCTGCATGCTCTTGACATTACCAATGGCCGGCCACGGCCCGGGAGCCCTGCGCTCATTGCCCCGAACGGCTTCCGACCTGCGACCACGTACGAGCGAACTGGCCTGGCCCTGGTTAATGGGGTGATCTATGGTGGATGGATGGGTCTGGAACTGGGCAGCGGAGCAGCGGAACATGGATGGGTTATGGCTTTCGATGCCCATACACTGAAGCTGCTTGGTGCATTTAATACGACCGCTGGAATGGATACTGCTCCGCATGGGGAAAACAAAAGGGAATGGTCTGGAGACAGGCAACCCTGGCAGCGTCTGGCAGAGTACCACAGGGCTTTCTGTTGATGCACAGGGAAACGTTTACCCTGTTGTAAGTAACGGCCCTTTCAATGGCAGCACCAGTTTTGGAGATTCCTTTCTCAAGTTGCATCTGACCAATGGGGCATTCTCAGTCGTCGATTATTTCGCCCCGTTCGATCAGCAATGCCTGAAAGATTGGGACTATGACCTGGGCTCCAGCGGTAATCTCCTGCTGCCAGATCAAACGGGCACCCATCCGCATTTAATGCTCGACATCAGCAAAAGCGGACGCCTCTACCTGGTAGATCGCGATCATCTGGGCGGGTTTGTCGCAGTCCCGGGGTTCTCCTGTGCCACTCCCCAGGAACAGAGCACGAATGTCGATCGAATTGTCCAGGAGAGCAAAGCGGGATTGATCCCGGGTCTCTTTATGGCTCCCGTGTACTGGAGCACACCCGACGGGAAGCAGTATATCTATGTTTCCGGCGCGAACGCAGACACAGCGCAAGGAGATCACATTCAAGCCTTTGAACTGACCAACAACCAGATCAATCTCACCCCGGTCATGCACACCTCAATCTCCTATGGCTATCCAGGAGCCGGGATCGCAGTCTCCAGCGATGGAAACAAAAAAGGCACAGGCATCCTCTGGGCGCTCCAGCCAGCCCCCTGCGGCGGTGGTGGTTGCAACCCTCAAGGTCCCGCGATCCTGCGGGCCTACGATGCCACAAATTTGAGCGTAGAGCTGTACAACAGCGCGCAAAACGCTACACGCGATGGGATGGATAGCTATGAGAAGTTTACACGCCCGGTTGTAGCTGATGGCAAGGTCTTTGTCTGCTCGCAGTCAACCCTGTACATTTATGGCCAGCTTCATCCATAAAGGAGGATCATCTTGATGAAACGCATTTGCTTGCTGCTGCTCTTCCTGGCATTTCTGATCACGGCATGTAGTTCAGGAACAGGCTCACCCGGTGCTCTTTCACACCCTTCAGCTACTCCGACAGTGACCTTATCTGATGACTCGATCCGCCCGGCGTCTTTCACGACTCCGGACCATCTTCAACTGGCGGGCCTGGTATATGGGCAGGGGAAAACCATGATTATCTGTACCCATATGTCGGATACGACCTATGACACCTGGATTGATACCGGGATGCCCCAACAGCTTGCTACCCTGGGCTACTCTGTGCTCCTCTTCAATTTTCGCGGATACGGCACTTCTCAGGGATCGCAAGATCCTTCGTTTCTCGATGTCGATCTTCGTGCTGCGGTACACTTTGCCCAACAGCAAGGGGCCACCCGGATCGTTCTGATGGGTGCCAGTATGGGAGCGACGGCCGCGCTGAAAGTCGCCGCTGAGATCCAGGTGACAGCCGTGATCTCTCTCTCGGGTCCACTCGCATTCGGTGTTTCGATCACCGATGATGAGCTTAAGGCCATGAAAACGCCGAAACTTTTTCTGGCCAGTGCTGACGACCCTCCATTCGCTGGCGCTGCGACTCATATGGACGAGGTAGCCAGCGCCCCCAAACAGATACAAATCTATCCCGGCATGGCCCATGGAACCCAACTCCTCCTCAGCCCTGACACTGATCCCGCCCGGCTTATTTTGCACTTCATTGAGCAATATGCTCCGGCGATATAGGCCCAATATGCGCGAAGCTGTCACGAAGTGCAATGTAGCGATTTTGCCATTTCTCGGCAGTGGAACTCAACCAGCTTTATAGGCCGATCTATTGTAAATTTGGGAATTAAGCTGGTGGAATCTTGCCAAATATGCTGGTGATTCTCAGTTCACTTTCTCTTCCATTTTCCTCTAGAATGGCTTCACAGGCTAAAGAAGGAGAGATGCTTTCAACAGAGTAATTGCAAAGAAATCAACAACCTAATTCCCAAATTTACACCACAGTTCCACATGCTGGCTCTCAAATTGAATGAACCGCTGCATTTTTGGACTGGGGTACTTCCCTGAAACGTTATTGGCTCGGACTCTTACCTTGCGGATAGGAGGTGACGAGCGAATGCGTGTGATAAATGCTTCCGTCTCGGGTTCGATCTGGAGGCGTTGGCACCAAGCTCGGAATTCTTCCGTCGTCAACATGAGAGGGATTCCTCACCTATGAGAGTGGGACCTTTTGTGCTACTCCTCGCCAGACGCACTTGTCTGTCCAATGCCCAGAGGGAGGGAAATGGAGATGGGTCAAGTCAAGAAGCTGCCAAGTTTGCAACAGGTCACGACAATAGGCTTCGCTAAAAAAATGCATCGTTTGCCCATCAGACTCTCGATAGAATGCCGGCTCGATTTCTTGGACACGCTCTTTCGGACGGTATTGCATGTCTTCAAGCGAATTGACATGAAAGAGAAAAAGTCCGCCCGGACGAAGGACCCGTGAGATCTCTTTGAGGATCGAGCGCAGAAGGAGATCAGGAAAAGAATGGAAGGCCACATTACTCATGACCGCGTCAAACTGACCCGCAGGAAATGGGAGAGCTTGAGTCATATCTGCCTGAAGAAACACCGCAGACCGGTTTTCTTGGCGAGATTTCTCCTGTGCCTTCGTCACCGCTTCTTGTGAATAATCGATTCCAATAGCATCCAGTCCATGCTGTGCCAGAACCAGACAATCTGCGCCGGTGCCGCATCCCAGATCAAGAAGTCGAGTGCAAGAAGAGTGATCAAGAAGAGGAATCCAGGACGCTGCCCATGATCCTGTCGGGTTGAGATCGCGTTCGGCTTGACGAAGGCTTTGATAGTAGGAATCCCAAAATGAAGATGGAGCGTAGGTCATAGAACTCTCCTCCTCTGTATATGAGATACCATCACTCTTATGGATATCTTTGAAAGTCAAGTATACCAGGGATTTTCTGAATATGCGAGTTTTTGCCTCATTTTCAGTCGTATCTGCCAGATATTGTGTCGCAAGCCAGAGAAAAAGAGGGTATGAATGTTTGCATACATGAGAAAACAACGACGGACGATTGTTTCGTCAGCTTATGTGGCAGAAACCGTTGTGAGATAAGCGTGAGCGATGCGACATGTTATTTGTCAGAGGCGACAAATTTACTGACGAAGGACACCAAGCTCTCGCAAAAGACAACGGCTCATACTTGCCTGGGGGCCACGTCGTGCTTGATCCGGCAAGAGCCAACACCAACGAACTTCGTTTCACTCAACGTCGCATCACTGCGAAAAAGGTTCGCGATTTCTGGATAAAGCAAGCTGTTGCAGATCAGATGCGCAGCTTTTTTCACATACCGTGACTCCCTGATCCCATGGGAGAAAAGATAGGTAAGCGCTATGTCCTGGATGACCTTTCGACAGCCAATCCGGTCTATTTCTCTTCCGTACCGCCATCGTACGAAACAGCTCGTCTCAAGAATTTCGATATCTCAAGATAGTATATTAATAATAATACAATACAATCATAAATTTAAATTTATGATTGTATTGTATTATTATTAATATTACAATCGAAATATATTTTTTAATTATATCTTATTGACTTAAAAGCATAAATATTTTAATATAGTACTAGAGTGTTCTTTAGGTATAGCACACTTCTCGTGGTTTTTTGATTTTGAGAAAGGAAATACGACATGAAGATGACACTCAGGAGATTTGGTCTGGTCCTGGTGATGTGCGTTGCTATTGTTTTTGCCCAATTTGGCCTTGAACACAAGACCTATGCTGCACGTGCTGAACAGGCGCAGGTAGCAACGACAACAACGTGCTCGCGTTATGTGATTGACGGTGGAGCAAATGGGTATACCCAAACGGTTGCCAGATATGGCTATAGTTTTTCTTTATGGTACAACGCTTGTACTGGCCAGAACTATACAAGCCTCAATACCTTTGGCATGTCTGCATCTGGCCAGATTACGGTGGAACGTGCGGATGGACCAGATGGAGGAGATCGTATAGAATATGCCACGGTCAATGGCAGCGGGATTATCAATACCCCTGGAGTCAATGCTCCACAGAATGCAGCGAGAGCTTGTTTTCAAAATAATGCTGACTATCAAGTGCAGTGCACGCCTTGGACGGATCAGATGACAGCTAACACTAATTCAGCCACACCACCACCACCAACTGGTTTCAGTAATGCTTTTGTAGGGAAAAATTCTGACGGTCGTCTTGAAGTCTTTGCACGAGGCACTGATAATAATATCTGGCATACATACCAGACAGCACCCAATTCAACGTCCTGGAGTACTTGGTCGTCCCTTCAGGGCGGCAATGGCTTTAATGGTGATCCAGTAGTTGGGGTCTATAATGGTACACTGCAGGTCTTTGCACGCGGCCCAGATAACAATATCTGGACTGTTGGTCAATCGGCAAGTGGTGGCTGGAGACAATGGAAGCCGCTACAAACTGGTTACGGTTTTCAGGGCACACCTGCAGTTGGAACAATGAGCAATGGCAATTTAGTGATTATTGCACACGGCGGCGATAACAACATGTGGGCAAACATCTTTACTGGATCTTCGTGGCAAGGATGGGCGACCATTCCGGGCGGCAATGGCTTTAATGGTGATCCAACGATTGGCACCTATGGCGGCATGCAGGTCTTCGCGCGCGGCACAGATAACCACATCTGGATCGTAGGTCTATCCTCAAACGGCACCTGGGGACAATGGAATACCGTACAAATTGGTGGTACATTCCAGGGTACACCTGCAGCTGTGACAATAGGCAATGGCAATTTAGTGGTTATTGCACGCGGCTCCGACAACAACATGTGGTCAGATACCTTTGCTGGCTCGTGGAAAGGATGGGCGACCATTCCGGGCGGCAATGGCTTTAATAGTGATCCAACGATCGGCACCTATGGCGGCCCACAGGTCTTCGCGCGCGGCACAGATAACCACATCTGGATCGTAGGTCTATCCTCAAACGGCACCTGGGGACAATGGAATACCGTACAAATTGGTGGTACAT
Source organism: Ktedonobacteria bacterium brp13 (assembly GCA_015099395.1). Lineage (GTDB taxonomy): Bacteria > Chloroflexota > Ktedonobacteria > Ktedonobacterales > Ktedonobacteraceae > Dictyobacter. The sequence continues at coordinate 1,701,823 of AP024096.1, forward strand.
TCCAGGGTACACCCGGTACTGGAACGATGCCTAATGGCAATATGATGGTTTTTGCGCAAGGTTCCGATAGTAATATCTGGCAAGACACCTATGCCGGATCCTCGTGGAATGGATGGTCTGTGATCCAGGCAGGATGGGGCTTCAATGGGGCATAGTTTGAAACAAATATACAGGGTCTTACGCCACTTGAAAGGTCCGCGCATCAAGAACTAGAATGTGAGCCATAGCAAGCTCGCGTTTCTACTTTTTGATGCGCGTCATCGTAACTGGAGTGAAACCCTGATATATATATAACTTCTTGTATTATGGGGTGAAGAAAGGAAGCATGAAGAAAGGAAGCATACGGAGCACATTTGTCATGTGTTCTGCATGCTTCCTTTTTGGCAGGGTTACAAAAATGACAAAGATGTAAAATATGCTTCAAAATCGACTCGAAACATCTTTGTGAAGCATAAGTTGGCTCTTCGACTCGTTTGGTGATGGGTGGTGCGCATTGAAGAAGATTCCAGGCCTTTGCACCACCTTCGAGAGAATGCAGCGGAGAAAGCAGCTTTCCTCTTCCCAGTTCCCAGGCTGATCTGGTTCCATTTCTTATCACCAAACGAGTCGAAGAGCCCAATTCCTGTCCAGTTTGAACCATATCCTGACCGCGTAGTCCATGCGAACCAGGGTTACATGAGCCATATCAGCGCCACTGGACCAGAGGACACGTTATCGGTCAAAAATGGTGCCACTGGACAGGATATTGGTCAAAAGCTGAACAATGGCGAGCTTTGGCGGTGCCTGCAATAGGCTTCTGAGGCCGGGCGCTGGACAGATTATGCGTCAATGGTCAGGACAAAAACGCAGTCAAATCACACGATCAGAGTGGTAATTTGGTTCTATGATCGAAGAGTTGCGGACTGTATGTTCGAAAATCGACGGAATCTTCGAATTTGGCATTGCTCTCTTCTTCCTATGCTGCTCCACAGTTGCTTCCTTCTGCTGATAGTATGTAAATTCGCTACTTTGTTAAGGCTGTTGATTTTGAGAAAATTCACGTTTCTTGCACGCTGTGCGACCTGCCCAAGAGAGCAGACAGCTCCATCTCGGAGGATCTCTGGGATAAAAGGAGGCAATTTTCATCGGTCTTTCGCTTCCGGACCTTTCCCAATTTCCAAGCGTCGTAGCCGTGAACGCCGACCTGGAGCGAGGTTGACAGACGGATGAATGGTCAAATTCGAAGATTCCGTCGATTTTCGAACATACAGCCCTCGACTCTTCAACCATAGGGTCAAATTACCACAGAGAGCAACATGGTAAATTGGCTGAAGGTTCGACCGAATTTGACCCAATGATGGAAACGTGGGCTGAAGGTTCGAACAGGAACTGGTGACCGACAGAGAAATAGGCTTGCCTCCTCCTCTCCCTGGCCAGAAGCAGATGGAAATTGGCCGGATGATGTTCTGCGCCCCGAATGGGCCATCTGATGAATCTGGTTGCTACGGCCTGAGAGCGGTCGTCTGTACCGGGAGGAGGGGATGTGAGCCCGAAAGTGTAGGAAGCTGCCGCAGAGAGGTTTGCGCTACACCGCGATGAGGTCATTGATGCAGGCGCAGGAGACGAGAAGCCCCTTGAGATCGCGGGAATCATGCTTCCACCTCTGGAAATGCGTTCGAACCTTCGTGTATGCGTTCGAACCTTAGGCCCAACATTTTTTGGCTCAAGGTTCGAACAAGGGGCCCTCAGCCCAGCATTTTCGTTCGATCCTTCAGCCAATTTACCACAACAACTGGGTGCCTCCCATCCTGGCACCGCGGCCAGCCTCAACAACCTGGCTTCGCTCTATGACACGCAGGGCAAGGACACCGAAGCCGAACCGTTGTACCAGCGGGCCCTGGCGATCTTTGAGAACATCCTAGGCCAAAACCATCCTAACTCACAAACTGTTCGTAGGAATTATGCCTCCCTTCTCCAAGCAATGGAACACGATGGAGAAGCAAAGCAGCGGAAAGAAGATTTTTAATCCGGCTTCACATACTCGACATTGTCCTGGCCTGATTTCGCTGGGTGTGTGTGTCTGTGTGTAATACCTTCCAGCCTGTTGAAAAAGTCTGTGCTGAGTTTATTGAAGAACACGTGAGTTTGGCTGAACATCAGTTTACACTGAGGAGATAAACGAGCAAAAAGAAGATTTTCAGGCAAAAGGAGATAGTTGAGGTTGACAAGAGCGAGGAACGTGCAGTGCAATGAGAGGCGAGGAGGAGTATCAACAATGATAGGCTTGAAAGAGCGGGCCTTTGCCCCATTCGTCGCGGTGTCGCTGGAGGAGCCCGTTCCCCAGGATCATTTTTACCGACACCTCCAAAAAGTGCTGGACCTCTCGTTCGTCTATGACCTGGTGCGTGAGTCTTACGCAGCCGTTGGACGACCATCAGTTGATCCGGTGGTGTTCTTTAAGCTCCAACTGGTCATGTTTTTTGAAGACATCCGCTCCGAACGCCTGCTGATGCGTCAGGTGGCGGATCGGTTACGTGTGCGCTGGTATGTCGGGGTGGTATGTGGGCTATGATCTGGATGAGCCTCTGCCTGATCATTCAACCCTCAGCAAGATTCGCACCCGCTACGGCCTGGAGGTGTTTCGGCACTTCTTCGAGGCCATTGTCGAACAATGTCAGCAAGCCAAGTTGGTCTGGGGCAAGGAGTTGTACTTTGACGCCACGCAAATCGAGGCCAATGCCGATCTCGATTCGCTGGCACCGCGTTTTGCCGTTGAGGCTCGTGAAGCGATCCAAGACCACCTCACCACCCTGTTTTCCTCTGAGTCGACAATGCTTGAGAAAACTGAAGAAACGCACAGGGACTCCGCCGTTCTCGAACCCGTCTCGCAGAAGGAAACCGTTCCAGAACCCTTCCTGCTCCCCACATCCCTTTCCCAGACGCGGCGTGAGGAACTTGCTGCCAACAACGCCACTCACAACGCCACTCGCCACGATTGGATCGCTGAGGAGGGTCGGCCTCAGCGAGAAGTCCATGGCGTCTATCAACGGACGGCGGACCTGCGGATGAGCACCACTGATCCCGATGCCACTCCCATGCGTCTCAAAGGAGGGGGCACCCACCTGGGCTATCATACCCACTACGTCGTCGATGGGGGGGGAAATCGGATTATCCTGTCGGTACTCGTGGTGCCAGGGGAGGTCAATGACAATCAGCCCATTCTCGATCTGATCTGGCGAACGGTGTTCCGCTGGCATATTCGACCGGCACAGGCAACGGGTGACATGATGTACGGAACCATCGAGATTATCAAAGCCTTGGAGGATGCTCATATCCGCGCCTCTATTCCCATCGCCGAGAGAGGACAACGTCCTGGCTATTATGGATCGGCGCAGTTCACCTATGATGCAGTCCATGATCAGTTTTACTGTCCTCAAGGACAAATCTTGCGGGCAGCGTACCGCCTGGAGGAGTCGCAGGAAGTGCAATATCGCGCGGATGCTGCTATCTGTAACGCTTGCCCAGTGAAGAGTGCCTGTACCGAAAGTAACCGCGGTCGGCATGTCCATCGCCCTTTTTGGGCCGACTACCTGGACCGTGTGAGAGCCTACGAATCCACCTTTGCGTATCAAAAAGCGCTCAACAAACGCAAAGTGTGGGTTGAACCACTCTTTGGGGAGGGCAAGCAGTGGCATGGGATGCGGCGATTTCGTTTACGACGACTCTGGCGGGTCAACTGTGAGGCGCTAGTGATTGCCTCTGGACAGAATCTTAAACGTCTCCTCCAGAAGCGAGGGTGGGGGCGACGCCCGTTTCCTACCCAGGCAATGGCGATAGTGCCACCTCCCAACTGGGAGGCAGAAGAATTCTTCAGAAACACCCACAAGAGAAAGGCTGCTGTGGCCTTGACGACCTTGACGACCTTGACGGCCTTGACGGCCTTGACGGCCACATTCAGCTCCAGCAAGACGTGTTTCACCACGCCAAAGAGTTGTTTTTCTCTTTTCATTACAAATATTCCTTACTTTCTGTATTTTAGATGTATTTTGCTGTTTTTTTAACTTATCCCTCTTTTCTCTGGATTTCCCCTTTTTCGGGAGAACGTTTGAGACTTTTTAGCTCAGGCTTTCTTATAAACTCAACAAGGAGTTTTTCAACAGGCTGCTTCGTTTTTTGTGCTCATCCATTCACCTCCTCCAAACCGCTCCTGACAGGCCAAATTCGTGTGCGTAGTGCCGTCTGGAAATCAACGTCCGTAAACGTGCCTCCTCTGATGAGTTCTGATACAATAAACTCATCAAATAGAGAGCGAGAGAGCGAGGGAAACCACGACCATGAAAATTGGCTACAGCAGAGTCTCACGTGAGACGCAAACCACCGCCCTGAAACCATCGCCCTGCAGGAAGACGCGCTGGAGCAGGAACACTGTGAACGGATCTTCACCGACACAATGAGCGGCAAACGCTTTGATCGGCCCGAGTTCCTCACCATGCTGGAGATGGCGCGGTCAGGCGACGTGATCGTCGTGTGGAGGCTCGACCGCCTGGGCCGCTCCCTCAAGCAACTCATCGAAACGGTGACCCTGCTCGGAGAACGGGGTATAACGGGGCATTGCGTTGCGCAGCCTGAAGGAAAACATTGATACCACGACCTCCACACGGCCTCCACCGGCAAACTCATGTTTCACATTATCGGCGCCATGGCTGAATTTGAGCGCGATGTGATGCGCGAGCGAACCCAGGCAGGGCTCGATGCAGCGCGCGCACGCGGTAGACACGGCGGACGACCGAAAGCCATCCAGCACATAGAACCACGCAACCTGGCCCGCGCCAAAGAGCTCTATGCCGCCAGGCAAAACACCATCGCCGAAATCATGCACATGACTGGCTTCAAAAGTCGGAATACGTTCTATAAATATGTCGTGAACACTGAGAAATCATGAGGAAACACGTTGTGATTTGCCACTGTTTCTGTCCTTGCCTGTGACTGTAAATAGTAGCTCTAACTTTGCACCTTTCCGCCATTGTCTGGGAGCATATCAACCTGGTCGGTTCCTACCAGTTCTCTGAGGTGCAACTGGATGGAGAGTTTCGTCCTCTGCGGGACGTGGAACAACGGCACAGGCGACGGCCAAAAGACGAAGGAGACTCCCCGCATCCTGCTCAAGTGAAGCAGGCCCAACACGCAGAGGGAGATGAGGAAGAGACCCCGCAACAGTTGTCCCTCTTGCAGGAAGAGGCGTGAGGCATTGGAAGGTGGAACCCATTGTGGTCTTCTCGCTCCATTTGGGGGAGCGCTACATCAGCAGTCGCCAGCCGCTTGTGTAGTGGGCAAAAGCAGAACAAGGGTGAGTTCCCTTCCTGGTCACATGACCCAGAAGCAGAAAGCCGAGAGGAGAGGGAGACCGAACAGAAAAAGCGCCTGGTCAGAAATCGCTCCCTGAAGAGGCGCTTCAAGCTTGACGACCCCGCTAAAACGGATAATCGCCTGGAGCTAGAACGGGACGACGGCAATGGCATCCATCTCCACAAGAAAATCCGGGTGTGCCAGCGCTGAGACGTAGATGCCAGTAATGGTAGGTGGGTCTGGCTGGTATCCCCAGAACTGCTGGAAGGCCGTAAAACCCGCCTGCAAGGATTGTCCCTGCACCAGGTAGACGTTCCATTTGATGATATGCTCCGGCTTGGCGTCAGCGGCAGCGAGGGCATTGCGCAAGTTGAGGAGGACTTGTTGCGTCTGAGCTGCTAGGTCTCCCTTCCCTACGATATTGCCCTGGGCGTCAACAGCATCTTGCCCGCCAATGTAGATCGTTCTTGCCGATCCTGTAACGTTGATCACTTGTGTAAAAGCAGGATTTTTATGCAGAGTCTCAGGGTTCAGATGGTGTACTGAGCCGTGGATTGGGCCCCCTTCTGGATTCTGGGTCATATGTGTTGCCTCTCCTTTCTGAATGCTCTTTGTTGAATTGTAAATGTTGTCATGACCCTGGTGGAATCTTTCTGATTATCCTGTGGATGAGCGTGTATGCATGTGAGACCGCGTCCCCCAAGGAGTTTCCCCACCTCGTGTCCCTCATTAAGAAGAGCTCAGGGCGCGCACGCGTTGCTGTCGCTCCTGCAAGGAGCGAAGACGATGTTCGGATCGTGCCTGTTCTTGGATCTGTTGCACGTAGGTCGCAAACGAAAGAGGCGTGGTTGACCAGGACACCACGGGAAGCACTTTGATGATCTGCCCTTCTGCCAGCAGCACCAGTTGCGCTTCCTCCGCGTTCAGGTGCACGGTGATGACCTGTCGACGCCACGCCTTGCCGACGTAGTAATGCTTGAGATCCAACGTGATGCGACCGGCGGCATCGACGCGACGGCAAAAGACCTGTTGTGGTTCCTGGCGCAACCACGCCAACGGATCGACCTGGGTGGGCAGCGGTGGTAACGGGGTCGCCTGGGCGACCCTCTCGGCTGGAGGTCGATCCAGGAGCGCTCGTCCTTGATGCGGTCGCTCGTGGTTGTAAAAGGCCTCAAATGTGCTGAGGGCTTCCTGGGTCTGCAGCTGCGTGGTGGGACGTTCAAACTGCAGACACTCTTGATTGAGCGTGCGATGAAAGCGTTCGACGTAGGCATTTTGCTGAGGATGATGCGGATCACAGACCTGCATCTGGATGCCCAGACAAGCACCAAAACGCAGCAGCGCGGAACGAAAATCGCTGCCCTGAGGACTCCCGACAAAGCGGGGATCGCGGTCCAAGGTGATCTGGCGTGGCACGCCCCAGCGCTCCATGGCATGGACCAGGGCTTCAATCACGGTTTCCGCGGTAAAGTCACTGCGCACTTCGGCGTGCAGCCAGAACGAAGACCCTTGATCGACCACGTTGAAGATTTCCAGGCGATGCTGCTGTTTGCCCTGGGGATCGATCTCGGCACTGCTGACATCCTTGAAATCCACTTGCCACTGACGCAACGGCTCAACGGGATCCAGGGGCTCATGGTGGGAAGGATGTCGAGGAACGATATACTGAAGCAGGCGTAAATAGTGATAGATGGTGCTACTTGCCGGAGGCACATAGCTTTCCTCTTCGGCATGGACCTGCCGTTGCAAATAGCTGCGAATGGTGCGTGGACCAGCCACCCGATGCAGTTGCTCGGGAAGCTGTTCGCGCAGGGTCGCAATCTGGAAAATCTCGTCAAGCGAGAGATGGGGAGGTGGCGTTTTGCGGGCACAGGAGTGCCCTTGTAAGATGAGATACACATCGTCAAAAGGAGCGTCCAGATAGGGGCGAAGGCGACGGCGCCAGTCTTTGACCCAACTGAGGGACATGCCCGTCTCTTTGGCCAGGTGCGCTTGCGTCCACTCAGGATGACGTTGCAACAAGGTATACAACAAAAAGCGTTTGGGGTACGATTCATGCATGGCGATACTCCCTGATCTCTTCATCGATGAACAACTTTTGCACAGAGTGTATCGCCGTTTGCTTGGTATTTCCAGGGGCACGAGGTGGTAAGACTCTCTGGGGGACGCGGTCTCACATGCATACACGCTCATCCACAGGATAATCACAGGATAATCAGAAAGATTCCACCAGGGTCATGACAACATTTACAGTCAGAGGTTTGTGGTGTTGCCGTTTTTAGGATAGCGCGAGAATCCGTTCATAAAATAGGCCAGTTCGCTGGAAGGATCGAACTGCCTGGGCCAGGGGAAAACGTCTGCTACTTGTCCATCATCCCTGAGCGCCAGGCAAAGATCGCCACCTGGGTTCGGTCGGCCAGGTGAAGTTTGCTCAGGATATTGTTGATATGGCTCTTGACCGTCCGCTCAGCGATCACGAGGCGTTCCGCAATCTGAGCGTTGCTGAGACCTTCTGCGATCAGGCGTAGGACTTCGCGTTCGCGCTGGCTGAGCGTCTGATAGAGCGTCGAGGTTTCCTGGGAAGCTCCTTTCAGCTCCTGCACCAGACGAGCCGCGACATGTGGGTGCAGCACCGCCTCACCTCTCGCAGCTTTGCGCACGGCGGCAGTCAATTCCTCCAAACTGGCCCCCTTGAGCAGATAGGACAGAGCACCAGCACGAATAGCGGGGAAAATATGCTCGTCCTCATGGTAGGAGGTCAGAATGATGACCTGGGAGTTGGGACTCTGTTGCTTGATCAGCCTGGTCGCCTCCACGCCGTCTACATCGGGCATGAGCAGGTCCATCAGGACAACCTCGGGAACCAGATCGCCAACGCGCAGAACGGCTTCCGCTCCTGAAGCCATCTCACCAACGACCGTAAAATCTCCCTCGGCTTCGAGCAGAGCACGCATCCCATGCCGAACAACGGCGTGGTCATCAACAATCATCACGGTAATGGCTTCACTCATACCATCACTCCTGTTCTGGCCACCGTTTCGGGGGTGAACAGGGGCAAACGGATTTCGATATACGTCCCAGCAGGACTGCTGGCGATCCTACAGGTTCCAGCCAGCGCTTCGATCCGTTCACGCATATTGGCCAGACCAGATCCTTTCCTGGCGGTGTTGCGCCTGAGAAAACCATGCCCATCATCCTGGATCGTCATGGTAATCTGTGCAGTTGTCCAGGTCAGATGCAGTGCAACGTTGTCCGCTTCACTATGGCGAGCAACATTGGCCAGCGCTTCTTGAACCACGCGAAACAAGGCTTCTTCCTGATCCAGTGGCGTCGTCCGTTCACCCTGGATATGGAACGTAACAGGAATACCCATCCGCCGTGACCAATCCTCAGTATACTCTTGCAGCACCGCAACCAGCCCTTTATCGGCCATCGAAGCCGGACGCAGCGCCTGTATCAAATCGATGAGCGCCTGTTGCGTTTCGGTTGCGAGTTCTTCAGCCTCGGCAAGATGGGTCTGGGCTTTGGTGGGATCGTGGACAAGTGTCTTGCGTGCCGCCCGCACCAGCAGGGCATTGGCAAAAACCTGTTGTTTTACCGAGTCATGTAAATCACGAGCCAGGCGGTTGCGCTCTTCGACCACAGCCAGTTCCTGGCGAGTCACCAACAATGTTCGCACCTGCTCAGCCATCCTGTTCAGGTCCAGCGCTAATTGCCCCAGCTCATCGTTTGTAGCGTCGTGCACGGTCACCTGAAAATCTCCCTGGCTCCAGGCACCGGCTGCCCTGGTAATAGTGCGGAGACGGCGGGTAAGACCCCTGGTAACCACCAGGCCAGTCAGTGTGCCCACCACCATTGCCAGAAGCAGAAAGGAGAAGGTCGCTGGTTGCAACTGGGCGAGATACACCGCCCAGTTTCCGGGCAACGTTTGCGGCGGTGCATCTCCCTGGTCACTCTGGGCCGGTACAGTGCTGTTACGAGAAACCCTATGAGCAGACAGAGGTACGCTGACACTTGCTCCCTGATGGATCGAGCCAAAGGGCAAAAAGATTGAGGCGCCTTCGATGACCACTACCGCGACCAGGGTCACCAGAAAATAGGAGAGCGTCACCCGCCAGTACAGACCTCCTGGCAGCCAGCTTCGCCTGAAAGAGTTGCTCATCGTTGTCGCCTCCTTTATGTGCCGATGGGAAATGCATTTGTTCTGAGACCATTGTAGAACAGCCTCCTTTACAGCAGAGTGGTCACGATACATCGGACCACTCTGCGTCTGCCTGTCATTCCTGCCTGTCATTCGTAGCGTAACATATCCGCAATCCGCAATTGCGAAGCTCTGAAAGCCGGAAGAATACTCGCCAGGGTGGCAATCAGCAGAACCGCGACAACCATCACGATGAGGGCTGAGGTGTCCAGCAGAAAATCGACCTGGAGAAACAGCTTGCCCATTAATTGCACAAACCCATAGGCCATAGGAATGCCTACCAGAGCTCCCAACAGCAAGGCGATACCTCCCAGAGACATGCCTTCCACCCAAAAAATCTGGGCTACCCGCCAGGAACTCCCACCCATCGAGCGCAACATCCCGATCTCGCGTTTTCTCTCCAGCACCGACGCGGCCAGGGCGTTGGCAAGTCCCAGTATGCCGACACTGCCGACGATCAGCGCCACGCTATATAACAGAGCATAGAAGATGTAAAAACCCTGTTGCTGTTGCGCAACCAGCGCCTGATGCGTCATAACAGGACCAGATCCACCTATGGAGTGCCCTGTGCTGCCGTTGGGATAGAACTGGTCAACCTGGTTGACAAGCGTCACAAGAGCTGCTGCTGAGTTATCGCGGGCCTGCACCAGGAGATCCGTGACAATACCGAGATTCGGATTTGAAGTGCCCAGTTGATCGACCACGTCATTCGTGGTAATAAGCTCGCCGACTCGCCCCAAATCCTGTTGCGGTTGATGGACGATGCCAATCACCGTCAGGGTCAGATTCGATACCAGCAGGGTCTGGCCAACCTGTAAACCAGACGTCTGAGCGAACCGCTCATTGATGAGCACTGCGTCGGTATCGTTGGCTGTGAGCCAGCGTCCGCTCAGAAGAGTCGGTTGATAGATCCGGGTGTCCACCTGAAAACCCTCCATATCCACCTTGCCCCACTGGGTGGTGAGCCCATCACCTTCCACTTGCGTCGCGGTCTCAACGCGCTTGACATTCGTCAGCGCCTGGATCTGCGAGCTGAGCGTTTGAGCTTGCCTCCCGTTGGGAGGTACATCTGCTTGCACGTCATAGTGGCTATTGGCCGTAATATCAGCAATCATCTGATTGGTGGAAGCGCTGGTCGTCTGGACCGTCAGGAAGGTTGCCCCCGCCAGGGTCAGCGTTAGCAAGGTCAATATCGCCCGTCCTCGCCTGCGAAAAACGCCGCGCAGGCCCAGCCAGGTTGTCTGGGAGAGCAAGCCCATCCGCTCGCCCGAGCCGCGCACCCGACGCCGACGCTGCCCGGAGCTGATGCCATAGCCCGCGAAGGCCTCACGCACTGTGATGCGGGTACCCATCCAGAGCGGAATGAAAGCAGCCAGTAGAGGAACGCCAAAGCCTACCCCCAGGCTGAGGATGACAATCCATGGGTCCACATAAAATGGGCCAAGATCAATATCATTGACCAGAGCAGAGGCCAGCGGATAGCCCAACACCAGCCCCAGAGCGATCCCAGGCAATGTCCCCAGAATGCTATAGATCCACACCGAAACCAGGTAGCCGCGCAGAATTGTGCCCCGGGTTCCCCCAAGCGCTTTCATTGTCCCCATCATCTGGGTTTGTTCAGCCACGAGGGTGATAATGGTATTGAGTATCAGCATGCTACTCAAGAGAACTGCCAGAATTGCCAGCAAGCGCAACAGAGTAAAGACTCCGCCGATAGCCGTGAGGAGAGCCGTATTAAAAGGCGTTGGATACGATATCCCTTTAATCGTCACCCCCCTGGCCTTCAGCACAGCGGCAACCGCAGTAGCCGTAGAACTCTCCAGCTTCGTATTTTTCACCTTGAAAGCGACCGCATAACTGAGCTGTGGTCCAATCTGCGATGAGACCGTTGCGCCAAATGCCTGTTGAAAGCCATCCATGCTGACATAGCCTCTGGCTGTTCGCGTGGAGACCGGACTTGCCAGGCCCTGCGTGCGGGCAAAACCCACCACCTTGAGTGTTGTCGTCGCATCCGGGCTCGTATTGACCGTGACCGTATCCCCGATAGCGATATGCTGCAATTGCTGATCACCATATTCCAGCACAATTTCACCCACTCCTGGATAACGTCCGCTGGTCAACTGAAACGGGGTGATCGCCACCTGTTGCATATCAGGAAAACTGAGAATGCCCATGCCAAAACCGCCGTGGGGCGCAGCACTCACATTCCAGCTGGTGTCTATCTCAGCCTGCATCTGGATAGCCTGAATGTTGTCTACTGCAGCCAATGACGAGGTAAGCGCAGGCACCAGTTTGTCCACTGCCACATCGACATCGGGATAATTCGCAGCCGAACCCATGCTATAGGCATAGGCATTGAAGATCGTGGCCTGGGTAAAGTTGATCACGGTCAGACCAAAGACCCCGATAAAGATACCCATGACCACCATAAACGTGCGGCCCTTGCGCCTGGTGACATCGGCGAACGATTTTTTCCGTCTGGCATTCATCCTGGCATTCATCGTCCTCCCTCCATGGAAGAGACCAGCAGCGCATTTGCCCCCTGCTGCTCAACGATGCAACCATCGAGGAGACCTATGCGAGCCTGAGCGCGGGCAGCTAACTCATGATCATGAGTGACATAAATGACCGTCTTCCCCTGCTGCGTCAAACCAGCAAGGGTCGCAAACACTTCGTGCGCCATCTGCGAATCCAGATTGCCCGTCGGCTCATCGGCAATCAAGACCGGCGGATTATTCGCCAGTGCCCGCGCAATGGCTACCCGCTGCTGCTGCCCACCAGAAAGCTCGCTGGGCAAGCGACGAGCAAACGCACTCAGCCCCACAGTTTCCAGACACTCCTGAGCGCGCTTCCGCCAGTCTCGTTTTGGTAACCCACCGCCTTTGCCTAACTCAAGAGCCAGCAAGACATTCTCCATAGCCGTCAGCGTCGGCACCAGTTGGAAAAACTGAAATATGACCCCGACGTGCTGTCCACGCCAGCGAGCGAGGGCATTCTCGCTGCGTCCCCCTAGTTCCTCATTGCCAAAGATCACCCGCCCACTGGTTGGACGATCAACCCCTGTCAGCATATTGAGCAGGGTAGATTTGCCACTCCCAGAAGGGCCATTGATGGCGAACAGAGATCGCTCAGGCACGCTAAAAGTTACATCACGTAGAATAACGGTTTTCTGGCTACGCGTCGAGATCACCCGCGAAAGATGCTCTACTCGCACCAACGGATGACCCGCCGGGGCGAAAGCGGTGAGAGACGGCGAGAGGGGCTGCTGCATATACATTTCCTTCCTTTCACGAGCCTGAAGCTGGCGCGTCAGACGCCCGCACTCCGGCTGTTGCTCATTCGGGCTGTTGCTCATTCGGGCGCACGTTGTTCTCGTTTGCCCTCACGAGCAAGTATGCCCCGTACAGCGTGAAAGGGGATCGTCCTGTGGGTGGATTCGCACCTGTACTCAAGTTGGATTTTGGTCAAATAGAGGGAATAGAGGGACAGGAGGAAAGAAAAGAAGCTCTCACCGTCGAGGAACCAAAGGCTGCGAGCAATTAGCCCATTTTTGGACGAATTCTTTTGTACTATCCCTCTCTGTCCGCTGCTCTTCTCACACTCCTCGCTCGCTTTCTGGTTCTCCCACCGGAAACCGTATCGGTTTTGGTTCCCCAACGCGCCTGGTTCGTTTGGGTTTCGCAGCAGGCGTTGAAGTTGGAGCATCGGTCGAAGCCTCGCGTGCGTTGGATGTATCCGCTGCTGGTTTGTTCTCCTGATCGGCATGGCGGGCGTCGGTCTCGTCTGCGGTTCTCTTCTTGCGCCCACGTTTCGCGGGGGTGGTTGGGGATGTTCCCTCTTCCTCAGCCTGGGCCGCGCGATCCGCCTCCTGCTCTGCGACTTGTGCCTCGACCTTTTTGCGCGTCCGGGTCTTTTTGGCAGGTTTCGATGGGGCTGCCTCTTCCTTCTCGACCTTCTGATCTTCCACCGACTCCATTCCCACGGGTGCAGGCGAGGGTCCATCAGTCTGTGCCGCCTCCGTCTCGGTGGGCGTATCGCGTGGGGGAAGTGGGGGAACGGGAGCGATTAACTCGCCGCCTTGGAGCAGCCGCCACACATGCTCCCGGTTCGCTTCTGTGTGGTTCAACCGCTGCTCTCCTTCGTAGGCATCCAGGGCCATTTGCCGGTAGACCTCTACCGGGGGTCCCAACATTTTTTCCCTGCGTTTTCCCCGCTAAGCAAGAGAGGAAAGAGGGAGCAACAGAAGTATTTGGGGAGAGAATGAGCTTCTTGCAGGCCTCTTTGGGTTCCACAGGAAGAGGAAAAAGAGGTTTGCCACGCAACTTGGCGGGTTCACGCTGGCTCCTTGGTGTCTCTCGACCCAGTACGCATCTTGAAATACTTCTTTATTCTCTTCTGCATGTATTGCTAGATACTTAGCGGGGAAAACGCAGGGAAAAAATGTCGGGACCCCTATTAGGCCCGCCGGAGAAATTTACAACGTTAAGGGTTTCCGCATGCTCGTTGCGAAAAATCGACGGTTCTTTTGCTACCAATTTGGGTAAGTAATCAGTAGCATTCAAGGTGCAAAACAGGTAATTATAGTCTGCTTTTCTCTTGTTTTTCCTTCGCGTTGTAAAGTTTGTCAGCGGGCCTAATAGGCCGGCATGAGCCATTTAATTGTCAAATTTACAATAACGCACCTCATCCTCCAGTTGTCAATGACTCCATCTCCTCTGCCCCCTTGTCTTCGAGGATGCTCAAACCTTTGCCCTGCTCACATAGTTCGTGTCTTGCCTGGCACTCGCGAACCTTTTGTGGCTCTCGCTCGTAACAGGGAACAGCACACGACTGAAAGGAGCCGCAAAGCCGCGTTCCATGCAAGAGAGAAGCGATGAACAGTTGATGACTGCCGTGATGGCAGGCGACCAGGTGGCATTAGCTGCGCTGGTGACGCGCCATCATGCCCCACTGCTCGGTTATCTCTATCGTCTCGCCGGTGGCGACCGTCCGTTGGCCGAAGATCTGGTCCAGGAAACGCTGCTGCACGTGCTGCGGCAGCGCTCGTATCGAGGTGATCGCCTGTTCAAGCCCTGGCTCTACATGATTGCCACCAATCTGGCCCGCGACTATTTCAAGTCAGCTGCGGTGCGACAACGCTGGCGAGAGGGAGATGAAGAGGAAGCATTGCTCCATCTGTATGATCGAGAGCCTTCCCCAGAAGAACATGCCCTGGCGGCGGAGCAGGGCAGCGAGGTGCGAGCGGCGCTCGCTCAGCTTGGTGAGGACTATTGCATCGTGTTGTTACTCCGCTTTTATCAGGGCTTCAGCTTACAGGAAATTGCTGAGACACTTCGTATCCCGCTCGGGACGGTCAAGTCACGGCTCTCGGTGGGCATTCACCGCTTGCGCGCCCGGCTTTCCCCAGTTCAGGAAGGAGTAGAGTAGATGTCCTATCCCCAATCATCCTGGCCCATCGAGCGACCAGAGCAGTTGGCAGATATGCTGCACGAGCAAGGAGCCTCGCCAGAGGAGTGTGCCGATCTGCTCCCAGCCTTGCTTCGTCTGTCCGAGTGGCAGGCACCGCAGCCTTCGCCAGCAGAGACCCGGCGCCTGCTTGCCGTGCTTGCGCCAGAACTGCCAGCGACCTCGCCCGTGCGCCAGGCCATCCGCGAGCACCGACAGCATCGCGTGGCCTTTCTGCTGGCAACGGCCCGCGCGCAGGTCAGCCTCTTTGGGCTGGGCTTCTGGCTGGTGAGCGCGCTCGTCACCTTGATCGGCGCAGCGGTTGTATTGAGCAACGTGGTTTCCGATCAGGAAGTGGTGTTGCGCGCCAGCGGGCCGTTGCTGGCCTTCCTGGGAACCATCGTCGCCTTTCGCGGGAGAGGTGCGCGGGTGCTGGAATTGGAACTGGTCTGCCTGCCCTCTCCGCTACAACTGGCCCTGGCTCGGCTAGTGATTGTGCTGGGCTACGATGTGGGCCTGGGTCTTGCATTGAGCCTGGTGCTCTGGGCGGGTGGCAGCGGACAGGTTTTGGCGCTGACGCTCGCCTGGCTCATGCCCTTACTCCTGGTCGCGGGACTGGCCCTGCTGCTTTCGCTCCGCCTCCCGGTCCAGGCCGCAGCTTCCCTGGCCTATGGGAGTTGGCTGGCCTTCCTGGTCATCAGCAGTGCGACCAATCTCCAGGCGCTCCTGCTCACGCCAACACTGCTCGTACTGCCGGGCTGCATTGGTCTAGCGTTGTTAGCCATTGCGCTGCTGCGCATCCATACCGACATGCATCGCCTGCTACCTCATCCCTAAGCTTCGCGAACCTTTTGGGGAGTTGGAACGTCCAGAGTGGACGTGCATCCACGGGCTGCACTGCCACATTCACACACAAGGAGAATCCTATGAATACCACAGCGCTGACCAGTCTTAGTCAGCAAACTCGGTCTACCCAGCGCCCGCATCCGCTCCTGAGCGTCATGGCCTGGGACCTGCGACGCTTCAGCGCCAGTCTCCTCTTTTGGGTGCAAGCCCTCTGCTTCTTCTGTCTGGTGCTCTTCGTGACGTGGTCAACGCGGATGCCAGGTCATCCCTTCGATCTCGCGAATAGCCACGGGGCGATCAACGGCTCCATTGCTGGAACCAGCGCCTGGGGACTGCTGACCAGCAGCCTTCCAACCGGTCCTTTGTTGCTGCTGGTTCTCCTCTTGCCCTTTGTCACGACGGATGGGGTGACGCGGGATCTGCACCGACGCACCCACGAACTGCTCCTGACGACGGCACTGCCAACCTGGGCGTATGTCTGGGGGCGCTACCTGGTGGGCCTGGTGATGAGCCTGGGGCTGGCGGGGCTGGCGCTGGGCGCCACGCTGGGGATGGGCTTGCTGTTGCACCTGAGCATTCCGGCATATCCTCTGCCTCCGATCGGTGCGGTGCTGCTCCTCTGGGTCGGCATGGTCGTGCCAGCAACGGTTCTGGTCAGCAGTGTCAGCTTCGCTCTTGGCACCTTGCTTCCGCGCCTGACCAATCTGGTCAAGATCGGGATCATGGTGGTGTGGATCGTGGGGGCCATGATTCTCCCCAGCGGACTCGACACCACCAGCCTCCCTACCTGGTACATCAATTGGGACCCGACCAGTGTGGTCACTGCGCAAGGGATACTCCCCCAGTATATCGCTGATTTCGGCAACCAGACCCGCACGGTCACCAGCGCGGCGCAATTCCAGCAGATCCTCCTCACCCTTGAGAACAAGATGCCTGACCTTGGGGTCTGGTTCGTGTCACATCTGCTATTGGCTGGGGTCAGCCTGGTGCTGGTGCTGGTCGCGGCCCTCGCTTTCAAGCGCTCCCGCGAGGTGCTCAACTAAAGGCTTCGAGCGTGAGCGCGCAAAAAAGAAAGAGAGAGAACAGAGATGGAATTGATGATTGAACACCTCAGCAAGCGCTATGGGCAACACTTCGCGCTGCGCGAGCTGTCACTGCGCTGCGAGCGGGGCATGGTGGGGCTGGTGGGGCCCAACGGCGCGGGCAAGACGAGCTTGATGCGTATGATCGCGACGCTGTTAGAGCCCACCGAGGGAACGATCCGCTGGAACGGGCAGGACATCCACACCCATGGCCAGGCGCTCCGGCAGGTCTTGGGCTATCTGCCCCAGGATTTTGGTGTCTATCCGGAGTTCACGGGACGACAGTTTCTGCGCTACCTGGCTACGATGAAAGGGCTACCCAAGCCGCTTGCCTACCGGCGCGTCGATGAGGTGTTGGAGATTGTGCAACTGGAGCAGGTGGCCGACCGCAAACTGCCTACCTATTCCGGCGGCATGAAGCAGCGCATCGGTATCGCGCAGGCCTTGCTCAACGACCCCGAACTCTTGATTGTCGATGAGCCGACCGTCGGGCTCGATCCCGCCGAGCGCGTGCGTTTTCGCACCCTGCTCTCCACCCTGACTAGCAACCGGATTGTTCTGCTGAGTACGCATATCATCAGCGATGTGGAGGCCGTGGCCAACCGCTTGTTGATTTTGCAGGAGGGGCGCGTGCTGGCTGATACGACGCCAGCGGCGTTGCTGGCACAAACCGCAGGCAGGGTCTGGAGTGTGACCACCGATCAGGCCACGGCCTTGCAGTTACAAGCGAGCTATCAAGTTAGCACAATGGTCAACCAGATGCACGGCGTCACCTTGCGCATCGTTAGCGTCACACGCCCACACGCAGCTGCGGTCGCCATTGACCCCAGCCTGGAAGACGCCTATCTGCTGGCGACGGGCAGGCAAGCGGTTCGTCTCTAACCGGAGTACGCGCGCCCATCGCCAGGAGGGGCGTCTGGCTCACCTGTACTCGAGAGCGCCAGTGGATCTCTCGCATCACAGCGCTCTCGCCATCCGACGAGAAGAGCAAGAACTCCTCTCGCGGGTACAAGAGTAAACAGGAGGAAGCAGGAACGCATATGGCTCTTCTTCCTCCTCTTTCGTTCTCTGGGAAATACAGCATTCTGTGGAGGAACCATGATGGAACCAAAGAGAACCGGGCGTGACGGCTTCGCGCACGTGCTGCGCGCGGAATGGACCACCTTCCGGAAAGGCCACGTCTTTTTGATTGGCATGGTGGTCGCGGCACTGGCCACCGCGCTGCTCGGGCTGTGCTACGTGGCGGTCAACGGCATGCCTTGCGCCGGTGCGAGCACAGTCTGCTCCCCTGCCCTGGTAGGGCCAGACGGCGAGGCGGTAGACGACAAGTTCTACTTCGTATACCAGCCGCTGGCCGGAAACGGCAGCATCACTGTCCGCCTGACTTCCATGACCGGCGAATTCGCCTATGTCCCACCAAACGCCAACCCCAATGTCCCCAGCCTCGTCCTAGTTCCCGGCGTCCAGCCGTGGGCGAAGGCCGGGGTCATCATCAAGGCGAGCACCACACAGGGATCGCCCTACACGGCGATGATGCTCACCGGCAGCCACGGGGTGCGGATGCAGGACAATTTCACCCAGGACATCGCCGGCCTCCCAGGCGGCGTCTCCTCGACATCCCCACGCTGGCTCCGGCTGACTCGCTCCGATTACACGCTCACCGGCTACGACTCGACCGACGGTACGCAGTGGACCAGGGTTGGCACGGTTCAGCTGGCCGGGCTGCCAGCCACCGTGCAGGTCGGGCTCTTCGTTACCTCCCCGTGCGTCCTGACGGTGAGTGAGGGTGTAGGCGGCTGCCGCTACACCCAGGCTACCGCTGTCTTCGACCACGTCAGCCTGCAGGGCGAGGCGCCTCGCGGCGCGTGGAGCCGCGACGATGTCGGAGTCACCATCGATCCCAATGGGAAGCCTCACCATCCGGGCTCGCTCGTCGAGTCCGGCGGCACGTTTACTGTCGCTGGCAATGGCGACATCGCGCCACGCGGAGCCAAGGGTGGCCGGACCATCGAACTCACCCTGAGAGGCGCGGTGGCCGGGCTGATCGTGGTGATCGTGGTGGCGGTGCTGTTCGTCACCGCCGAATCCCCATCTGGTCGCATCCCAAAGCGTGCAAGCCCGCAACGGCGGCGGGTATTGACCGCAAAGGCTCTGGTGCTTGGGGTGGTCACGTTCACGACCCAACTACTAGCCGCCGTCATCGCGGTCCAGCTTGGCACGCACCTCATGCTCTCAAACGGCGGGTTCCTGCCGGTGAGCTTCCTCACCGAATGGCGTGTCATGGTGGGAACTGCGGCCGCAATCGCGGTCGCTGCGATCTTCGCCCTGGCCCTCGGTGCCTTGTTCCGGCGTCGCGTTGTGGCCGTGGCCGCTAGCATTGCACTCACGGTCTTCCCTTTCATCTTCGCTTTCGTCAACCTTGCGCCTGTGTCCCAGTGGTTGCTGCGGATCACACCAGCTGCCGGGTTTGCGATCCAGCAGAGCATTCCGGCGTACCCGCAGGTGGCCGATCTGTACACACCACAGGCCGGGTACTACCCGCTGGCGCCGTGGGCCGGCTTCGCTGTGCTCTGTGGCTACACCGTGTTCGCTCTCGGTCTGGCCATCTTCATGCCGCGCCGCAGGGAGACATGAGGTTGCCGTCGAAGTTTCCCCAGCCTGGAAGATGCTGATCTGTACACATATGTATCTTCGGTTGTACGAATAGGTAGGAACTCACGTTCTTTCCCTTCGTCCAAACCGGACAGGCCAATTTCTCGGCATCCGGCTTTCCAGTACTCGACTTTGCCTTTCGGCCCGTCCGGTTGAGGTGGGAGATTCGGGTTTCCCGTTGAGGTGCACCAGTTCAAGCACAGCACAACCCGTTGCATGGCAACCCCCAGTAAACTGGAGAACACGATGCCACTACTTGAACCGTCATCTGCTTTCCTCAATTCATCTCTTTTTCCCCTCGTGACGTGTCTTTCCCTGGCGGACCTTCACCATGTCCCTGCCATTACAGCAGAGCGTTAGGCTAATACGCCGCCTCCGCCCTCTCGACCGCACGCTAGCATTCTCGCGTCTCTTTCGAGTGAAGCGGTTTGAGAGTTCCCCCATTTCAAGTAAGGAAGTTCTAGTGACCCTTAGCTCGCCTTCTATACGCCGGGCGGTCTTCGGAGCAATTCCAGCCATAATTTACAGATAGCCGGACAGCCGCCTTCCCATTTTGGGTCAGGTGTATCAGCCGTTTCACCTGTTTTATCTAACGACGCTTCAAACGAAGGTTTCTCGCGTCGGCATAGGCCACAGGGTTCGGTCTTGGGTCCTTTCGGCTAGGATCGCAAGCTCCTTTGTCAGCGGGCTTCACACCCAAAGCCTTGCTGAGGCTTTACGCATGCCGCTCAACCCTTATGCCATTACTCAAGCATATCTCTTTTGAGAAACTCCTTTACCCGTGAAGGGGCGCACGTAAATTTGATAATTAAATGGGTGAATTGTTAAAAATTTTGACAATGAAATGGGGTATCCTCTCAATAATTGGGGGTAGCCAAGCATGAGAGAACAATTGATGGCTCATATATACTAGAAGTATGATAGAAAATTTCGATCCCAACACCATTGAAGATGAAAGTCTGCGTCACGTATTCACCACGCTGATGAATCTGGTGGAAAACCTGACGGCCAAAGTGCAAGAGCAAGCCGAAGAAATTCAACGCCTGCGAGACGAGAACAATCGGCTCAAAGGTGAACAAGGCAAGCCCAGTATCAAGCCAAAGACACCAACACCTGCCCTCTCATCGGAAAAAGAACGTCATGAGTCCAAAGCCCATCACAAAGCCAAGAAGCACGTTCAGATACGGATCGATCGGGTCGAGATGGTCACGATTGATCCGGGGCGCCTCCCGGACGATGCCCAGTTTAAGGGCTACGATGACGTCATTGTGCAAGATGTGGTGTTTCGCACGGAGAATGTTACCTTTCGCAAAGAGAAATATTACTCTCCGAGCCAAAAGCGGACCTATCTGGCAGATCTTCCCACTGGCTACCACGGTCAGTTTGGGCCGGGAGTCAGAGCCTGGGTCTTGGCTCTCTACTACGCCGCTGGCATGAGTCAGCCAAAAATCCTCAACCTCTTGCAGACGGTCGGCGTGCACATCAGTGCCGGACACCTTTCAACGCTCTTGATTGGCGACCAAGACGTGTTCCACGCCGAGCGTGCAGCCGTCTTGCAGGCAGGTCTTTCAAGTTCCCCTTGGCAGCATCTCGACAGTACGGGCACCCGCGTCAATGGCAAAAACGAACAGTGTCATATCCTCTGCAATCCCTGGTATACCGCCTATTGTACCCTCCCTTCCAAAGATCGGATGACGCTGCTTCGTGTTCTTCAAGGAGGTGTTGATCCCCTCTTTCAGGTGAATGCGCTCGCCTTGATGTTGTTGCCTCAGTTGGGCGTCTCTGAGAAGTGGTGCCGTCTGCTTCCCACGCTGTTGCCGCCCGATCAAATCTACACCGAGAGCCAACTCGACACCGTGCTGGATCGCTCTCTGCCCTCACAAGGAGTGAATCTGCGCAGGCACATCAAGGAAGCCCTGGCCATTGCGACCTATCGAACGCAGACGACATACCCGGTGGTTGAGTTACTGCTGTGTGATGATGCTCCCCAATTCGACCACTTGACGGCCCAGTTGGCCCTGTGTTGGATTCATGAATATCGCCATTACAAGAAACTGACCCCACGCTTCCTGGCTCATCTCGATCTCCTCAAGGGTTTCGCCAAGGACTTTTGGGCGCTGTACCGAAGGCTGTTGGCTTACCGTGATCATCCAAGCGCGGTCGAAGCCGAGAGCTTGCGTACGGCCTTTGATCACCTCTTTGGGCAAACCAGCGGCTACCAGCAGTTGGATGAGCGCCTCGCCCAGACGCTCGCCAAGAAAGAGCCCTTATTGATGGTGCTTTCCCATCCGGAGATTCTCTTGCACAACAATCCGGCTGAACTGGGGGCTCGACAGCGGGTCCGCAAACGAGACGTGAGTCTACAAGCATGCACCGCAGATGGCATCACGGCCTGGGATACCTTTCAGACGCTGGTCGAAACGGCCAACAAGCTTGGAGTCAATCTCTTCCAGTATTTCCATGATCGCATCTCGCACCTCAACGTGGTTCCCGCCTTGGCGACCTTAATCCAACAACGCAGTCTCGATCTTCACCTTGGCGACTCCTGGCGTCTCACCACCTGAGCCATGTTGTAGTGCATCTCCCCCTCTCAGAGACAAGATCGATCCCCATGCATTTTCCTCATCGTGTTCTTCTTCGCTCCTCCTTCCCTCCCTCTTTACATTGCTCTGCCTTTTATGCGTACATCGATTTTTCTCTCCCCCAATTATTGAGAGGATACGAAATGGGCGGGTAAAACGAGCAAGAGTATACAAAATGTTTGCAACGTATCCCTGTTGATGATCTATTTAGCTGTTTGCTCGTTTTACCGCTCACCTCATTGTCAAAATTTCCGCTCACAGAATTCCAAAATTTACACCCACTCTCCTTAACTTAATGCAAGGAAACGGGATAATTTTTACCACTCATTTTATTGCAAGAGATACTGCACACAGATGTTACCAGAGTTGTGGCGAGGTTTCCCACCCATGTCCTGCTCTGTGGACCAGGTGGTGTTGGGAAGACGACTGCTTTGGGGGTGGTCGCCGAACGGCTCACGCGCGAGGAAACAGATCGCTTCGTGGTGCCGATCCTCGTGTTAGAGCCGATCCCACCAGATCAGGGGCCCTATCTGCGGCTGGATTACTACCGGCAAATCATCGAGGCGCTCAAAGAGCATGTGCTGGTCAAAGAGCTGGTGGGCAGCGTGGCGCACCTGATGGCGCAACCTCGAGCCACCCGTTTAAAACTCGGGGCCATCGATTGGCTCAAGATGCGTCATGTCGCCGAGCAAGCCCTGATCAGGGCGCACGTTCGTGCCGTATTCGCCGATGAAGGGCATCGCTTAATGCAAGGAGATGGGAGCCACAGCGTCGATGAGCAACTGGAGTGGTTGAAATCGTTAAGCAATCGCACGAAGGTACTCCATGTCCTCGCTGGCCCCTATACTCTCTTTGGCTTCCGCAATACCAGCGGACAACTCGCGCGTCGGGGCCGCGATATACATTTTGCCCGCTATCACGTTGAAGACAAAGAAGAACGCACAGACTTTGTGGCTGCCTTGAAATACTTACTGGAACGGGTTCCGCTGGAGGTGGATGTGCCTGCCTTGCTCTCACGCTGGCGCTGGTGGGCCTCAGGCTGTGTCGGCTGCATTGGCGTGCTCAAAGACTGGCTCGTGGATGCGGTGGCGGCGACTTTCGTCCAGCACGGGACCAGCTTAACGGAGGAGATCCTCACAAAAACCATGCCACATCCGGCCAGACGCCTCAGTTTGGAAATGGAGGCGCATGCAGGAGAACGCCAGGTAGCGCTCCACAACAGCGAGAATGCCAAAAAGTTCCAGGTTCTCCTCAAGCAGCCTCCAAAGAAAGCTGAGCAGACAGAATCAGCTCCTGGAAGTTCCTCCAAAGCTGCGGAGGCGAGGGAAGCCTCCACGAGTGACAAAGGCGTGCGGAGCTCATTTCCTCTGCCGCAAGTCACGCCCAAACCGACGCCACGTCGTGTGGGAAGCCGTGCTCCTGAACGTGATCCTGTGGGTGAAGCAGGAGCTCCACTCGAACGGAAAAACACGAGCTGTCCCTTTACCGAAGTCATTCCGGTAACCCTCGTGCAGATGGAAGAAGCCAACCTCTTCTGTTTTGAATGTCCAGTCTGTCTCGCGGTTCGAGACGTGCACCCAAAGGGAACCATCGTGAGATTCCGTTGGCACCCCAGGCGCACGACCAGCACCCCAAATCGTGGGAGACGCTGGATCAGGCGAGAGGGAGTCTGGACGCCTTCTGATAGCTGAAAGCAGAGGGAACCCCCGCGCGTAGCGGAGACAAGCCAATCGTGCTTGCAACGCACCCATTTTCAGCCCACAGACTGAGTGCGTTCCGCCCCTGGACTGATGACAGATCCCCTGACACCGGGCATACTCTGAATGACGAAACCGCATGGTCCACTCGATCATGCCACATGGTTCCCCTCTCCATCACCATGGGGAGGGGCCAGGGGTGAGACCCCTCCGAAGGAGATCGTATATGATACAACCGACCGCATCGAGACCATCCGCACCATTCCCGCAAGACAGCCCGTTGATCCGCGTGGAGCATCTGACGCGCGCCATCACCACCCGCGCGCAACGAACCATCATCCTCGACGACGTGACCTTCACCATTCCTGCGCAGCGTTTGTTCGCCATCAATGGCCCATCGGGCAGCGGCAAATCAACCCTGCTCAACATGCTGACCGGCATCGACCGCCCGAGCAGCGGGCGCGTGATCTTCGGTGCAGAGGAACTGAACGAGAGATCTGAGAATGCTCTGGCGCGCTGGCGCGGAGAACACGTGGGGATTATTTTCCAGTTCTTCCAATTGGTTCCCACCCTCACCGCGATGGAGAATGTCTTGCTGGCGTTGGAACTAGGCAAAGGTGGCGGGCTCCCCCACCGAGCCTGGCGTGAGCGGGCGCAGCTGTGCCTGGAAACTGCGGGCCTGAGTGCCTTTTCCCAGCGTTTGCCCAGTGAGCTTTCCGGAGGGCAACAGCAGCGCGTCGCGATTGCGCGGGCGCTGGCCAACGATCCGCCAGTCCTCGTTGCCGATGAGCCGACCGGCAATCTGGACTCGCGGACGGCGCACGGCGTCTTTGAGACGCTCGCGAGCCTGACCGAAGTCGGCAAAACTGTGATCTATGTTACCCATGACCCCACTCTCGCGGCCCGCGCCCAGGCGCGTCTCGATCTGCTCGATGGGCGTATCGTTGGACAGCACGGCGCGAACGCGCTGATGGCTTCTTCGCCGGAGGTGCGCTCATGAGCGCCAGCCTGAAAAAGTCGTTCGCGGATGTGACGCGGCGCAAGGGGCGCACGCTGATGGTCGTGCTGGGCATTTTCATCGGCGTGCTGGGCCTCGTGAGCGTCACGTTCATTCAGCAGACCCTCTTGTCCGCTTTTACCTACAGTACAGGCACCGCCGCCAACTCTCCGGATCTGACGCTCCAGGTGAATCGGCTCGACTCGGCACTCGTTCCGCAGCTTTCCGCTGTTGCGAACGTGCAGGCGGTGCAAATGCAGTCCGTCTTTGCCACGCAGTGGCACGTCAGCGCAGCGCCTGGACACGTGCCCATTACGCTTGTCGGTTATCCTGATTTGCAACGCGCCCCCATCACGCCGTTTCAACTGACGAGCGGACGCGACCCAGGCGTGGGTGAGGTCGTGCTGGAGTATGGCGACCAGGAGTTGCAGGGTGTTTCCCTTGGCAATATGGTCACCGTGGATACCGGCACCACCACCATCTCTTTGCGCGTCGTGGGCTTTGCGCACACCCAGGGGTTGGCAAATCCGGCGGACAGCGGCACTGCACGCGGGTATATGAGCGAGGCCGCCATCACTCAGGCGTTTGGGTCCGTTGTACCCGCGCCGGGCAACCAGGGGCCGCAGGTACGGCAAGAAGTTGCGGTCAAGGTCCAGAACATCAGCCAGGTGATTACAACGGAGGACGCGCTGGCGCGTGTGCTGCGGGCGAAAGGCGTGGCTGTCCTGAGCGAAACGATCAACCAGCCATTCAACCAGGCAAATATCCGTACCGCCAACGGCGTCTTTACACTGCTGCTGATGTTATCCATCCTGGCGGTGATGTTGAGCGCGCTTCTCATTCTTAACACCATCATCACGCTCATTACCGAGCAGACGCCGATCATCGGCACGCTGAAAGCCGTGGGCGGGACGCGAGGCACCATTCTACGCGGCTACCTGCTCTCGGTGGTGATCTACAGCGCGGCTGCAACCTTGCCCGCCATCGCGCTCGGGCTCCTTCTGGGGTATCCGCTGGCATCCTCCCTTGCCAGCGCCAGTTCGCTCGCTGTGGGTCCCTTTACCGTCTTCCCCTGGATCATCATCCTTGGCCTGGCGGTTGGCTTTGGTGTGCCGCTGCTTTCAGCCCTCGTGCCGCTGTGGATCGGCACGCGCATCACCGTGCGCGAGGCGCTTTCCGCCTATGGCATCAGCGCCGGGCGGGCTGGCAATCGCCGAGCCAGGCTGGCACAGCAAATGCCCTGGGTCTCGCAGACGACCTGGCTGGGACTGCGCGGGGTCTTCCGCAAACGCTGGCGGGCGGCGCTGACTCTGCTGACATTGACGCTGGCAGGGACCACCTTCCTGGTGGTCCAAACGGCCACCGCTGCCACCAACCAGACCACCGCGAATGCGTTCACTCCCTATCATTACGATGTCTCGGCGCAGATCTACGCGCAAAACGCGCCACTGGTCTCGCAGATCAGCGCGTTGCCTAATGTCGGACTGGTGGAACGCTACCGAGAAGCGGAGGGAGCCGAGAGCCAATGGGGGCAAATGCTCCTGCTGGGTTTTCAGCCAGATACCAAACTCTATTCCCCGCAGCTCATCAGCGGGCGCTGGCTCTCTCCCGGTGACACAAATGCGGCCCTGATCAACGAAGAGGCGGCCACGGCAACGGGCTTGCACGTGGGCGATACCCTGACCCTTTCGAGTGTTCAGTATTTCAATGGTCAGCCCACACCAGGGAATCAGGCCACCTGGACCATTATCGGCATCATTCATCAGCCGATGGATGGTCTTGGACAAATTGGCACAGTGATTACCTCGGTGGAGAACGCCAATCACTTGTTCGGCGACCCCGCCGATTTGACACCGGAACTGCTGATTCAGGCGCGGGACCACTCGCAAGGCGCCGTGGATGCCCTCACCAGGCAGGTCGATCAACTGGTCAATGCAGGGAATGCGAATGGAGGGCATGTGAATGGGGGATTGGTTCAAACCAGACAGCAGGAGGTCCAGCGCCGCCAGCGGAGCTGGTTGATCTTCTATGTCCTGCTCTACAGCGTGGCGCTGATCGTGGGGGCGGTGGGCATCCTGGGACTGGCAAACGCGCTGGCGGCCTCGGTGCTGGAACGGCGGCGCGAGATCGGCCTGCTGCGTGCGATGGGAGCCTCCGACTGGCGAGTGGCGCGCGTCTTCTGGGTCGAAGGGCTGGCCTTGGGCGGCATCGCCTGGCTGCTGGGGGCGCTGCTGGGGCTTCCGCTGGCCTATGGGTTCATCCAGGTGATGAGCAAGCTGGTGTTCCGAGTGGACTTCCTCATCGCCCCTTCGGCCCTGGTCGTCATGCTGGCCGCCGTACTCATCATCTCGACACTGGCGAGCATCATTCCGGCGCTGCGGGCTTCGCGCGTGCGCATTGCCGATATGCTGCGCTACGAATAACAGCCATCGGGAGCAGGGCAACGCGTTCGGACGCTCTGCTCCCGGTTTGTCTCGTATGGTATACTACTCCCGTCTTTCGAGAGTTTCTGAGCCCGCGCCGGGAGGAGCGGCGCGGTATGATTACGCGGAGGAGAAGTGACATGCAAAGTCTACGCAAACGTTTTGGGGGACTCTATTGGCGGTTGACGGGTTCCTACTTGCTCGTTACCTTGTTGGCAGCCGTCATCATTGAAGTCGCCATCACCCTTCCTGCCAGCCTTCAAGGGTATCAGCAGGGGAACATCACCGTTCACCCCTCACCTTCTGGCTTCTCGCCCCCCAGTTCGCCCAGTTCGCCCACACCCTCTGGCGTCTCCCTGTTTCTCAGCATCTTTTGGAATCACTTGCAGAGCGGGGGTCTGTATTTCATCCTGATCGCCAGCGTGGTCGGCACGCTGACCGGCCTGCTGATCATGCGCAACGTCACCCACCGCCTGCACCGGATCACCCAGGCGGCGCAAGCCTGGAGCAAAGGGGAGTTCGCGGTCGAGGTGCGTG
Source organism: Ktedonobacteria bacterium brp13 (assembly GCA_015099395.1). Lineage (GTDB taxonomy): Bacteria > Chloroflexota > Ktedonobacteria > Ktedonobacterales > Ktedonobacteraceae > Dictyobacter. The sequence goes on from AP024096.1 coordinate 1,729,610, forward strand.
ATCCTTCCCGCGATGAAATCGGCCAGCTAGGGCAGGACCTCAACGGCATGGCCGAACAACTCCACACCTGGCTTTCGGCCCGCGAGGAGCTTGCGGCCATCGAGGAGCGCAACCGGCTGGCGCGCGATCTGCATGATTCCATCAAGCAAAACATCTTCGCCACCGCCCTGCTGGTCGGCGCGGCGCGCGCGTATCTGCCGCCGGATACCGGGCCTGCGCAGACCTATCTCGCCGAAGCCGAGGCGCTGGCCAAGCAGACACGTCAGGAATTGACCGCGGTCATCCGTGAGTTGCGCCCGGCCCGCCTGGCAGATACAGGGCTGGCCGTCGTCCTGCGCGATTATGCCGAGGAGTGGTCGCGCCGCATGGGCATCGCCGTTGCCATGCAGGTCCAAGGCGAGCGGGTCATCGCGCTCGACAGCGAGGAGGCACTCTTTCGCGTCGCGCAGGAAGCGCTCACCAACATCGCTCATCACAGCGGAGCCGCGCACGTCGCCGTTCATCTCACGTGGGAAGGTGCGCAGGTGCGCCTGACCATCGTCGACGACGGCACCGGCTTTGACGTGGCCCGTGCCAGCGGGCGCGGCGTGGGGTTAGCCAGCATGCGCGAGCGAGTAGCCGCCCATGACGGCGCGCTGACTATCTCCAGCGCAGCGGGCGCGACGACGGTGGAGGCCACGATCCCGCTGCACTCGGCTTCGAAGCCGACCCAGGAGGCGACACGATGAGCGATCCCATCACCATCTTGATTGTCGATGATCATGCGGTCGTGCGGCGCGGCGTGCGGGCATTCCTCGAAGCGCAACCGGATTTCGCCGTCGTGGGCGAGGCTGGCTCCGGCGGCGAAGCGGTGTTGCTGGCAACTGACCTGGCCCCCGACGTCGTGCTGATGGATCTGGTGATGCCCGGCATGGACGGTGTGCAGGCGACCCGGCTGGTGAAGCAGAAAAGCCCCGGCTCCCAGGTCATCGTGCTGACCTCGTATCATGAGGACGAGCATATCTTTCCCGCCATCCGTGCTGGCGCGCTCTCCTATTTGCTCAAAGACATCGGCCTGCCCGATCTGGCCGACGCGATCCGCAAAGCGGCGGGCGGCGAGGTCGTGATGCATCCCCACATCGCCGCCCGCGTCGTGCAAGAGCTGGATGGCGCGTCGCATCCTGACATGGCGAGCTTCGCCCAACTGAGTGAGCGCGAGCGGGAAGTGCTGCGCCTGATCGCCGAGGGGCTGAGCAACGCCGCGATCGCCGAGCGGCTCGTCCTCAGCGAAAAGACGGTGAAAAGCCACGTCCGCAACATCCTCGGCAAGCTGCATCTCGTCGACCGCACGCAGGCCGCTATCTTTGCTTGGCGCCAGGGGTTGATGGGAAGCTAAATGCGGGGTGAGCCGAGAAACGAGCAAAAGCGGCCCTTGCTGAGCTCCCCCCAGCAAGGGCCGCTTTTGCTCAGAAACCCATCTGTTTTTTGGGGTTCTGTCAGGGCCTCGGGCCAGTCCTAACCCTGCACATCTAGAATGAAACAACTTTCCCTCATCGCAATCTCGCGCCATAGATCCACAACGATCATCTTTCACCATGATCCCGCACTCCCCACATTCTCCTTTGAAGCAGGGCGTTTTTCTCCTCTGCACATATCCTGCTCTGTGACTTGACAAGGATGAACCGAAGAGGTATATTTAGCAATGAAAGAAATTTTCACTCATTGAAAAAGGATAGGGAAATGCCTCGAACGCCAGAAGCGAATCAACGCATCCGCGAAGCGCAGCGCGCAAAGATCCTGGAGAGTGCTAGGAGCGTCTTTGCGCGCAAGGGAATGGAGGCGACGATTACGGATATTGCCGCTGAAGCTCAGATCAGCCTTGGACTAGCTTACCGCTACTTTGCCGACAAGGAGGCAATCTTCTCTGAACTGGTCAAGCAAACAGTACCAGACGATTCTGCCGAGTTTCAGAAGCTGGTGGAGATGCCTGGAACACCAGGGGAACGCCTTGCCGCGCTGATTTCGAATATCGTGGGAGCACGCGGGCAGCGCGAGTCACTTGAGGCTCATCAACTGCTTACTCATGCCCTCGATGCGGATGCAATGCCTGAGGAGATACGCGAATTGCTCGGCAAACGCTATCACATGCTGCGGGCGGCGATGAGACAACTGATTGTGGAGGGCCAGGCCACAGGCGAGGTTGCGCTGGGCGACCCGGATCAACTGGTCGCGGTGGTGAGCGCCTGTCTCGATGGCCTGACTCGCTGGGCCCTACGAGATCCAGAACAATTCCGCACCTCTGTTCCTGATGCCCAGATCATTCTGCGACTTTTTCAGCCCGAAACCGCCGAGAAGAACATCTCAGAACCATCGTAGAGCAGCTTGCTAGAGGCTAAAGGAAGTATCGCTTTCATGGATAGTATGTCCTGATATCCGCCTGTCCTTTTCTTTTGTTTTCTTGTCTGAAGTAAAAAAGTGTCCGAAAGGAAAGCGTGTATGAAGCTCAATAACACCGAAGCAGCCACGCAACGCAAACGATCCCTGCGAGCCAGGGGTATCGGTTACGACACCGGATTCTGCATCGACGGCATCTTCAATCGGTCGTTTGACCACGCACTCGTCCGGCGCGAGTTGCAGATCATTCACGACGATCTGCACTGCAACGCGGTGCGCCTGATTGGCAACGACCTGGACCGGCTCGAATTCGCCGCCGACCACGCCGCCGACCTGGGTCTGGAGATCTGGTTCTCGCCGTTCCCCATGGAACTCGACCCCGAGGAAGTGCTCAAGTTGCTCGCCGACGCCGCCGAGCGTGCTGAGCGGATTCGCCGCCGAGGAGCCGAGGTCGTGTTCGTCACCGGTGCCGAACTGAGCCTGTTCAACAGCGGCTTCCTGCCCGGCGACAGCCTTGAGGAGCGAGTCGGCAATCTGCTCCGGCGACAGCCGGAGACGCTCCAGATGCTGGCCGGGCTGCCCGCCCGCATCAACGACTTCCTCGCCAGAGCCGTCGTCACGGCCCGCGAGCGGTTCGGCGGCAAAGTCACCTACGCCTCCATCCCGCTTGAGGGCGTTGACTGGACGCCGTTCGACATCGCCTCGGTCGATGCCCACCGCGCGAAGGAGGTCGCCCACATCTACCAACAGGGCATCCGCGCACTGGTCGCGCAGGGCAAGCTGGTCGCGATCACGGAGTTCGGTTGTGCCACACACCGCGGCGCGGGCGATCGCGGTGGCCGCGGCGGCAGTGAGATGATCGAGTACGATGGGACCACCCCAGTGCGACTCAACGGCGACTACATCCGTGACGAGCAGGAGCAGGCCACCCACCTACGCGAGCTGCTGGACATCTTCACCACCGAGGGCGTCGACGCCGCATTCGTAGGCACCTTCGTCTGCTACGGCTGGCCGCACCGCAGCAACCCCCGCGAAGATCTCGATATGGCCAGTTGGGGCGTGGTCAAGGTCCTGGAGAACCGCCTCGGCGACACCTACCCCGACATGCCCTGGGAACCCAAGGCCGCCTTCACCGCTCTCGCCGACTACTACCACGACTGACCGCATCAGAACTGGATCAGTGACTCTCTTCGTGCTGTCACTGGCTGGTGACGAGCGCGCAGTCTCTCCTGGAAACGTCATGAGCCTGCATCCATGACGTTTCCATCTTCTCGCTCATGCTTCATGGTTGAGGCGAAAAGAGAACCAGAGACGCTAGAAAGGAAGACGCAATATGGAAGAGCAGGATGAGAAAAGCCTTGAACCCTCTCCAAAAGCACATCTGATTTCGCTCATGCAAGCGGGACATCCCTGGCAAAAGGCTGCTGCAATGGCAGGACTTCACATCAGTCGATCAACTGCGTACCGTCTTTTACAGGCGATGCAGACCCGGGGAGACGCCGCGATCCTCGATGGAAGACACGGGCATCCAGCCAAACTACGAGAAGCCGTGCTTCAATGGCTGGTTACAACCTGCCGCGCCAATCCACAGACGCCAAGTCGGCAGGTGCAAGCAGTATTGCAAGAACGGTTCGGTATCCACGTCAGTATTGGTCACCTTAATCGAGTCCGTGCTCAACTGGGTATTGGGAATCACGTGGGGCGCTCGAAAAAAAACAGCAAACGGCCTCTTCTCCTCCTGAACCTCAGTGGCAGGAAGGCGCTGGTGCTTTGCTCCTCGTCGCCGCTGCGCACGAGACAAGTTTGCTAGACTCCTTAGAGCATGCACTTCTCTCTTGTGCGTCCCATGCTACCTTACGCCTTGCTCATCTCTCTTCTTCATCACGTCAGAGCCTCTTGCGTACCCCGCTCTTTCTTGGAGTGGCTGGTCTCTCGCGCACCTGGGATTTACGCGGCTACACAGGTGATGCCCTCGGTTTACTGACCGGGCGTTAGCGGTCCTACGGGTATTTTCACACGGAACGGTTTCTGGCAGACGTTGCCAGCTCCAATGGTGCTGAAGTATTGACAGGCGCTCTGGCTAAGTGGACTACTGGTCTCTGGCAGGCCGAAGACCTTGCTGATACGAACAAACAGGCCCTCTTTTACATCGATGGGCACCGCAAGCCAGTCTACACAGATGCCTTCATTCCTCGTGGGTTAGTAGGGCGACGCTCGACCATCTTGGGAAGCCGAACGCTCGTGTTGCTCCATGATGCATCTGGCCACCCCCTGCTGGTTACGACCCATCGTGGCGATCAGCATTTAACCTCTGGGTTGCCGACCACCATCAAGCGTTATGAGCAAGAAACTGGTCTTGGCACTGTCCAGCACATTGTAGTTGATCGTGAGGGAATGGCGGCAGAATTCCTGGCAGCGCTCAAAGAGATGGGACGAACAGTTATCTCTGTTCTCCGAACCGATCAATATGGTGGCCTCGACTCCTTCACGGACATTGGAGCGTTTGCCCCGCTGCGGACCTCAAAACAAGGAGACGTTCTTCTCGAGGTCGCCCCCGCATCGATTACCCTTCCTCTACCCGAACAAAAAGGGCAGATTCTTCAGCTTCGCGTCGCCCTGATCCGCGATCTGCGTCGCCACGTTCCTGTGCCCCCGGCGAAAGAAGATCTGGACTATCCCAGGCGCTGGGACGCTGATCTTGACTGGAAAGAGCGCATGTGGTGGGAGGAGGGGTGGCAGGCTACGCCCTCTCCTGCGCCACCAACAGGGCTTCGGGCCACTCGTTCCGTTGCACATCTAGAATGGGACGAAGCTCTTCCTTTTGAGCAGGAACTAGATCAACAGTCTCATTCTAGATGTGCAGAGATGCTGAGTGGCCTGAAACCCTGACCAACTGTTCCGAAACTCATTCCGATTGTGAGCACAGCGGAAACCATCGACGCGGTGGAGCTTGCCGAAATCTACACTCGGCGTTGGCCTCTCCAGGAAAATATCATTCGTGATTTTTTGCTCCCCTTAGGGCTAGATACCAACCACGGCTACAGCAAAAGGCCAGTGGAGAATTCTGAGGTCGCGAAGAAACGGGCCGCCCTGGAAAAACGGCTAGCGAATGTGCAGCGTTGGGCAGAAGGAGCACGCAAGCGTTCTCTCAATGCCAGCAAACTCTACACGAAGCGGTGCAAACTGACCAAAGAACGAGCCAGGGAATTGTATCGTGTCCTCAATGACCATCTCATGGAGTTGGAACAGCAGGGGATGGAGGACTGGCGCGTGCGGAAAACCATCAAAGAAGAGAAGGCAGTGGCCGACGCCGAAATTGAGGAGTATCAACAACGGCAATGGAAAGCCTATGAGACGAGCAATCAAGAACATCGCAAGTGTGAACGCTATTGCCAGGAACAGCGCCAGTTATTACGTGCGTTAGAAAACCTTAAAGCACATGAGCGAGTGATGTATGAGTTAGACAACCAGAAGGACCAGGTCATGACCGTCTTCAAGGTAGCTTTGGTAAACCTGGTGATGTGGACCAGGGATCACTATTTTCCAGAATCGTACGCCCACGCGACCTGGAAACGCTTGGCTCCCTTTTTCCATCTGCCAGGGCTGGTTACACAGGGGCAGGACGTCGTGGAGGTATCGCTCCGGCCTTTCAATGACAAGCGATACAATCAGGATCTGGAAGCACTTTGTGAACGGGTCAATGCCGCCGCACCATGCTTACCTGATGGGCGTCGTTTGCAGCTTTCAGTGCAGATGAATACAGTGGCGCGTCCCATTCTAGATGTGCAAAAACGTCGAGTGGCCTGAAACCCTGTCTGTGCCATGTTATCCTGGCAAAAATCGTGTGGCTCCAGATGCGGCTTTCAAGAGATGCGCGCCATTTTATGGTGACGAAACAATCCATTTCGTCAGAGCTTCGGAGTCCTTTGAAAGATGAGCTATGTTACCACGTCACATTATGAGACAGAGATTTTATCCAGAAATTGCCTCACCCAGCCACCAGAGCCAATCCTGGGCAACAATCCTGGCAGAAATGCGCCTTTAAATCGGACAGACGACAGTTGCGGACACCATTGTTTCCCCATTTAAACTATCTTATATAAAAAAAACAAAATCACCTCAAAAGGTAGACAACACCCGTCATTTCTGGTATACTCAACTTCAGAAACTCACGGCATAATAGTAGAAATCTGGACCACGATCTGTTCGACCCTCTTCCCAGGCTGTTGCAGACGTTATAGAGATACTCACAAAGAATGTGTATGAAGCTAGGCTTCATTATAGCTTCTCTGCATTGACCACGTATTTATAGAACGTGTTTCTGCTTTTGAAGCCGGTCATCTGCATGATTTCGGCAATGGTGTTTTTCTTGTCGGCATAAAGTTGTTTGGCACGAGTCAGGTTGCGTGGTTCTTCTTGTCAATTGCCTTTGGTCTCCCACCTCGTCTCCCACGAGCACGCGCTGCTTCTAAGCCTGCCTGGGTTCATTCGCTGATCACATCACGCTCGAATTCTGCCATGGCTCCAATGATATGAAACATGAGTTTGCTGGTAAATTGGGTCAAATCTGCACGGGTTTTGAGGTGAAACAGAGGAAATCGGCGCGAAATGTAGGAATCGACCATTCAGAGCCTGGGAAAACCGCTCCCCGCCTGGTGTACTGGCATTGAGAGTTGGAAATAAAACCCTGGCGAGCTGGAACGATGCACGGCGGCCAGGGCAACAAGAACGAGGAAACAATTACCACCACCGAAACCATTCTGCATATCAATGTGTCCATTTTGGAAAGAAGCTGGTGATTTCTTTACCATTCCTCTGTTGAAAGCATCTCTCCTGCTTTAGCCTGTGGAGCCATTCTCTCGGCAAATGGAAGAGAGAGTAAACCGAGAGTCACGCGCATCATTGGCACGTTTCCACTCGCTTATTTCCAAAATGGACAGCGAATGTTCCTCAAAACCCTTCAATTCGACTTCTGTTACGGTCATCGCCGCCAAAGCGCTCGTACATTTTGCTGGTGGGCTATATACCTGGTGGACGATATACAAAGAGACGAAGGCTACTGTCTCTGCATTATACATAACAGGCATGAACCTTTTACGATCATGAGGAATTCTTTGTAACGCAGATATTCCTGTTATAAAGGTGGCGTAATCAAATGTCTCACAACAAATCTACTTCTTCTCTTATCACACTACTGCTTGCTCTTCTGCTGACCAGTTGCGGTATCGGTACACCAACTGGTACAGTAACCCTTGCCCCAACGAGGTTGAGCACAGCAACGACAGTCACGGGCAACGAGGTGCGTTTACAGCAGATCCATATGTTCAATGCCAGCACGGGCTGGGCCATGACGGGTGATCCAGTGAACGGTCAGCGCCGCATCTTGCGCACGACGACAGGCGTCGCCCACTGGCAGGATGTCACACCCGTGACCGGCAAGCAATCCTCGCTCATTGATGGGAGCGGTTTCTTCGATGCGCTGACCGCCTGGGTAGCCGTGGGTGGCGACCCCGGCATCCCCATGGTTGTCTATCGCACACACGATGGAGGACAAAGCTGGCAGCAGGCACAGTTACGAGACCAGGGCATCAATGGTGCTACGTTTTTCTTCCTCAACGCGCGGGTTGGCTGGCTCATGCGTGCCACTGGAGCCGCTACGGGCAATGTGGGGGTGGCCGTACTACGGACCAGCGATGGAGGCGCTAGCTGGAAGCGCATCTCTGCCTCCACCTTCAGCACTACCAGCCCATCAAAACTGCCATTTGTGGGAAAAAAAATGATCAGCTTTGTGAACGAGACGACAGGCTGGGTCACCGTCTCCGGTTTTGCCTGGCTCTACGTGACGCACGATGGGGGCACGACATGGCGGCACCAGAACATTCCCTTACCCGCGCAGGTCGGCCAGGCCTTCGGCCCAATCATAATAATACCGCCCAGTTTCTTTAGCGCAACTGATGGGCTGCTACCCGCCATCATTCCCAATCCGGCGGGCGAGACCATTACGATCTATGTGACCCATGATGGAGGGGTGAGCTGGCACCCCACAAGCCCGGTACACACTGGATGGGGCTCGATGACTATTGCCGACGCGGGCTTGATTGCTATTGCCGACGCGCAGCACGCCTGGATTGTCAGTAGTAGCAATGATGCCAAGAGCAATCAATATATCCATAGCACGGTATACAGTACCCGCGATGGGGGATTGCACTGGACGCAGCACACCGTCAAGTTCAGCGCGAATCCAACCATGATCGATTTTGCTTCTCCTACGCAGGGCTGGGCAATTGACGAGGGGGGATCCCTGTACCAGACCGCGGACGGTGGACAGACGTGGGTGAAGGTGACGCCAACCATTCCATGAGCGGAATCTGTACAATGAGATGAGCGCTTTTCGCTCTCGTTCGCTCCCTTCACGATGAACACTTCGAGTCGGGGGCTCGTCATTGCCACACTGGCAAGCGTCCTCACCTCTTTCAAGTTTGTTGCCCTGGCCGCCGTGCATCGTTCCAGCTCGCCAGGGTTTTATTTCCAACTCTCAATGCCAGTACACCAGGCGGGGAGAGGTTTTCCCAGGCTCTGAATGGTCGATTCCTACATTTCGCGCCGATTTCCTCTGTTTCACCTCAAAACCCGTGCAGATTTGACCCAATTTACCATTTGCCTGTCGATGTGGTGGTGTCGATATTTTCTTTGAGACTGCGTAGCTCAATGCCCCGCTCTCCCAACATGGTCACCGTTTCGATGAGTTGCTTGAGCGATCGGCCCAAGCGATCTAACCTCCAGACAACGATGACATCTCCTGAGCGGGCTATATCCAGCATTTTTAAGAACTCAGGCCGGTCAAAGCGTTTGCCACTCATCTTGTCGGTGAAGACTCGACTGCATTGCTCTTGGTGCATCGCATCTTCCTGTAATGCGGTCGTTTGCTTGTCTCTTGAGTATAAATCATCACAATAAGTGGCTCCGTTTTCACCACGATATTTGTCATTCTATCTTGGGTATAGCCGAGATTTGTACCTAAATGTGTGATAGGCCAACGAGAAGATTATCTTGATGATACCTCAGCCGTCGACATACTTTTTGACTTCGATAACCTTCTATTATCAGCGATCAGGGTACAAATGATTGAAACTCTGGATCGCCAGCCTATTTCTGAGGGGATTGCTCCTCAAACGTATAGAGTATCCTCACCAAATATCGAGGTTTTGGCCTGTTTCTAGTGGCATCTCAGCCATTAAGCCACTTCCTCCCTTGGTCTCTTCCTTACTCTCTATGAACAGGGATATATACATGATTGCACATTTGACTTTATATAGAACATCTACGGCTATTCGAGTCAGTTCCTCAAACAGATAGGTACCCTCTGGCCCTTTAACAGCTCTGTATACTCTCACGTATCTATGTGTCAGTGCATTGCGTATGGCCTGATATTCTGAGCCGCCTATTTCCTGACAAAGTAGATATAAGCCAAGCAGACGATGGCCTTGAGTTTTCACTTTATTTGCAATCGTGGGAGGTTGTGTCACCCTTCCCCTCGCGTTGTGCTCATACCATATACTGCGGTAGGAGCACTGATCTTCTGGGAACCCCAGATCCAGATAGTGATTGACCAGTATTGCAATCTTGTCCAGGGCACTAAAAGCTTCCTTGTATGCTGATTTGAGGTGGCCGACATAGATATTGCTCACCGAGTAGTCAAGTAGATTCACTAAAGCGGTTTGCTGGCTGATAGCCGAGAAGTTGAGAGTCGTATACTGCGACTGTACGAGCTGCATGCGAGCGGTCATATAGGCTTCTATTATCTCGTTAAGCCGAAAGATAATGTCATGGATGTATTGTTGCTCATCACCATCTTCAATATGAGTGACCAGTTGGGGAATAACTGCATCGCCAACTGAAGCTTGTGCTGCCCTATCAATAATCTGCAGATTAAGGTACAGGTCATTGCGGATACAAAAATCTGTATAGAATTTGACGAATTCACTTAACGACTCTTCATCGTAGCGCTTATGCCGCAAATCTTTATTCAAAAGTTCAGCATTGCCGCTCTCGGTAAATCGTCTAACAAGCGCGTTATCGTGCCCCTGAAAGCTCTCTAGAGCTTCGGTACCACCAATATCGATGATCGACTGCTTGTGGCTGAAGGCAGATTGATAGAGCTGATGAGCGTAAACGTAGTAGGTTGTTGAGTAGCGAGTAATCGGGGCGAGTTGCTTCATTGCAGTGGCTTTATTGCCGAGGGCCATACCAAAGCCTTCCTTTCTGCGCAACACACGTTCATAACAGTTAATAGCCTCGACAGGACGGCCTACAACATCATATAGATTGCCCAGGTTCGTTAACATGCGCGGGTCGCTTGGAGATGCTTTTTCTGTATATTTGATCCCCTGCTTTATAAGGTCTTCGCAGTCAAATATATTGGCACCATCGTTCCTGGTGTGCATGTCATACAGTTCCAGGTAGCAAGTTGCGAGGTTATAGTAGAGCTGGGTATCATTTGGGGCTTGGGCTTCTACTTTATCGAATGCCTCCAGAGCACACTGTATGATAGCTTCACTTCTATAAAGCTGCCCAACAGCGAGCAGATTCTTAATAAGGGTATACCTTAACTTGACGTCAAGCAACACCTCGTCGCTCCGTCAACTTAGGGTTGTTTTCAATGTTTCTTGACAATCTTGACGCAAGGTAATAGACTCTATACTGACACATAAAGGAGGATGACCTATGCTTGGACAACGCATTGGCTATGTACGAGTCAGTACACTCGATCAAAATACGGAACGGCAACTTGAAGGCATCGAAGTAGCGAAAACGTTTACCGATAAAGCGTCGGGGAAAGATACCAAACGCCCTCAGCTGGAAGCCCTTATGGGCTTTGTCCGCGAGGGTGATACGGTCGTGGTACACAGCATGGATCGCCTGGCACGGAACCTTGATGACCTGCGGCGGGTTGTCCAGACCCTCACTGGCCGAGGCGTGTGTATTGAGTTTGTGAAAGAGCACCTTTCTTTTACTGGGGAAGACTCACCAATGGCCAGTTTGATGTTATCGGTGATGGGTGCCTTTGCCGAGTTCGAGCGGGCTTTGATCCATGAGCGGCAGCGGGAAGGGATTGCGCTGGCGAAACAACGCGGAGCCTATAAGGGTAGGAAGAAGTCTTTATCTCAGGCAGCAAGAAGTGAAGTGCAACAACGGCTAGCAGCCGGTGCCAGCAAAGCGCAAGTGGCTCGGGAATTCGGCATCAGCAGGCAGACACTGTATCAGTACTTGGAGACGATATAAGGTGCCACAGATCGTGATGAAAGAGTGGTCTGTGATTGTGGTGATTTACAGCTTGGGTAAAGTTCCAAGACGAAAAGATGACAATTCGTCAAAGGTAAGTCTAGTGCCAGTTTACAGGAAAGTGCATCTCGTTGCGCAACCCGTGGGAAGAGAGGGATTTGCTCCAGAGGGCTGCGCATCCGAACCGCCCTGATTGCAATGGTTTCTTGTCCATCGACTGACAGAGCGGGAGCTGGAAAGAGCAGATGTTGTCTATTTGTTTATTCTGTCAGAGAGGAGGAGACCTTCCTCATAGATACGCCGAATTGTGTCCTCAATCTCCGGCTCCTGAAAAGCCACATCGCGTAAGCGATAGCGTGCTCCCAGCCAGGCCACCAGTTCGTAAGAGGGCAACTTGCTATCTTTAAAGCTTAGCCAGAGGCGTGGCCCCTCAGCTTTGACGACGTGAACGCCATTGGGCAGATCTTGCAAACGCGGTAGCCCCTTTGCATCATACGTGGGCTCTGCGTGCTCAGCGTCGTTGAGGACGACCATCAGCGTGCGCTCACCGCCAAACCGCTCCCGAATACTGCTTACGGTTCCATCATAAAGCTTCCGACCATGATCGATAATGATCATGCGAGGGCAAAGTGTTTCGATATCATCCATATCGTGAGTGGTCAGTAAGACAGTCGTTCCTTGTTCAGCATTCATGGCCAGCAGAAATTCGCGGATCCGAGCCTTGGCCACCACGTCGAGACCAATCGTCGGCTCATCCAGGTACAACAGTTCGGGATCATGCAACAGGGCTGCCGCCAGGTCACCGCGCATCCGTTGCCCCAGCGAGAGCTGACGTACAGGTGTATCGAGAAATTCATCCAGATCAAGAAGCTTGCTCAAGCGCTGCAGATTATGGCGGTAACGTTCTTGAGACACACGGTAAAGATGGCGCAGCAAATGCAACGAATCAATGAGTGGGAGGTCCCACCACAACTGTGTACGCTGTCCAAAAACAGCGCCAATATGAGCCGCGAGTTGACGTCGCTGCAGCGTCGGGACCAACCCTGCCACGCGTATAGTCCCGCTCGTCGGGACCAGAATACCGGTAAGCATCTTAATGGTTGTGCTCTTCCCAGCTCCATTAGGTCCAACCAGGCCAATCATCTCTCCTTGACCCACGTGCAAAGAAAGATCGTTCACAGCCTCCACTGTGCGTATTTCAGGATTCACCACGCTACGCAGACCGCCTAGCATCCCAACTCTTCTTTTGGCAATACGAAAGGTTTTGTTTAAGCTATCAGCTTCAATCATTGCATTCATAATATACACTCCCTTTTATTCGTAAATCATAGAAGCAAGCTAACACATCTTAGGAGAAACTCGCGCTTTTAGCTGCCGCTGCTTTGATAATGACGCACACCAAAGCTCCAGATCAGCCCTGCGATGAGCGCAAAGGCACAGGCGGCAAATGGTGAGGCAAAAACGAGCCCTCGTGGCAGATCAAAAGGAAGAGTTTTTCCCAGAATATAGCAAGTAGGAAGATAGGAGCCAAAAGCTACCGGCACAACGAAGAGGAAAAAGCCTTGCAATCCCCGATCATAGATCGTCATCGGATAGCTCAACATGGTCCGAGCTCCATAATACAAACTATTGATCAACTCAGTTGTCTCAATAGTCCAGAAGCAGATCGTTGCACCAAGGAAGAGAATGGCGATAAAGATGAGCATGCCAGAAGCGATGCCAAGCGCCAGAGCCAAAAACTTCCCTATCGTCCACTGCAACCCTGGCAACAAGTAGAGCGCCACGCCAAATCCTAGTAGTCCCTGAAACATCCTTCCCAGCCGCCGGAGGCGAAAATCGCTGCCGACGACCTGAATTACCACATTGACGGGCCGCAACAACACGCGATCAAATTCGCCATGACGAATGGTCTCCGCGAAGTTCTCGATACCCGCTCCTGCCATCTCAGCCAAGCCAAAACAAAAAGACATAATAGAAGTTAATAGCGCTACTTCCCCGATGTTCCAACCAAGCACATTGGGGAAAGCAACAAAGAAGAGCAACATGGCAATAAACTCCAGCACCGTGATGGCAAAGGAACAGAAGATGTCCAGGGTCAGATTGAGCTTATATTGCGCTTGCGCGCGTATTTGCATCAGAACCAGTCGCCCATACAGGGACAGATCGTGCGCGAATGCGTTGAACATACGTCCTTGTTATCCTCCTTGCACAACAACGCGGCCCGTCGCAGCTCGCGTCAGCGTACGGGCGAGACAAACTAGTATCACAAGCCAGCCAAGCTGAATCCCTGACTCAAACCACAGCACCCCTCCAGTCAGCTTGCCCAGGACGGCCTGTACAGGCAAATTTAAGAAACCATTGAAGGGCAACCAGCTGATCAGGTTACGCAGCCAGAGTGGTAAGAGCGGAATAGGGATATACGAGCCGGAGAAGAGGAGAGGGATAACGCCAGCAAGAGAGGTCAGAGATCTGGCCTCAATGAGCCAGAAAGCGGCAATATTGTAAAGGAAGCGATAAGCGATACCCAGCAACGCGCTCAGAGGTAAAACAAGCCCCCAGGCCAACCAGGAGTGCCATGAGCCTGGTACACCCAGACCAAAAATCAACGCTCCAGCGATATAGGTTGGAATGCCACGATAGATCAGGAAATACAAGGCCCGCCCTAGCTCGCGGCTGAACCAGTACCAGCAAAAATCGCAGGGCTTGCTCAAATCCGAGACCACATCTCCGGTCCGAATGGTTAGCATCAGTTCTACCCAGCTAAACTGAGTCACGACCATAATCATAGACTGAATCAGCCAGGTATAGCGTAAGGTATCCAGGACGCTATACCCGCTTACCAGCGGACGCACATGGTAGAGGGCGATGATGACATAGCTAAAGATGCTACCGAAGAAGATGTTGGTAATCAAGCCAGCCAGGTTGGCCCAACGATAGATGACTTGCCGTCGGAATGTTGTACGTGCCACTGCAAGATAGAAACGAAACATACGCTTTCTCCAAAGAATAGGGATTTGCAAACAACACAAAAACCTAGTCATCCTCAATAGAGGGGGGATGCTAGTAGGAATGGGGTTGAGTATTCGGCAGACATGAAGAAACCAGGATAGCCCGTACGCTATCCTGTATTACGCAGAAAGCACCAAAAACCATCAGAGGTTTTTTATTTTAGCATATCTGTCAAGGGCCGACGAGCCTGTGAGATATGCTTTTACATTTAGCGAGGGCAGTATATCGAACCGGGCTTGTATACTACTCTGATCCAATTCATTTGATGGATCGCCGCTTGCGGTGGGCGGGGAAGTGGGCCTGCCTCTATATAGCTCAGTCAAAAAAACGGTCGTAAAAAAATAACTCATCCACAGAATCTTAGTCTCACCTCAGACACAGCCCAAGGCACGGCTCACACACGCAATACCTACGCACCTGAAAAAAGAAGTTCGTCATTCTCTCTTCTGTTGATACAGGAGCCCGCTTGCAACCTCAAGTTGTAACTGCAATTCACGGATTTTTTCCGCCTGTTCTTTGACACGCTTTTGGAGTGTAGCAATCATCGCATCCTTTGAGGCGTTCGAGGCTTGTTCTCGAAATGAGATCTTTCCTTGTGTCTTGGGTTTCTGCTGTGAACGTAGATGGATGATGCGCATCTTGATGTCGTGATTGGCGTAAAGCCAAGCGGTCGAAATATGAGCGGTTTCAGCTACTACTTTGAAATTGATAGGACGTTGTTCTTTGAGCAATAATGCAATAGCTTGCTCTGCACGCTTTTTCGTCTCTTTTGCTTTCTGCTGTGCTGTTGCGTGAAGCCCTGATGTGTTGCGCTCCCACTGTTTATCGTTGGGTATCATGATTCATCTTCTCCAGCGCCTTGATTAATGGTTTGATGCTTGCAATCAATTGTTCACTTTTTTCTCGCATGCGAATGTAGCCGTGTTTGGTAAGATGGAGCACAGAAGACTCTTCTTCTTGAAGTCTCCGTTCCAGCATAGGAAGAGCTCGTTCATCAAGAGTAGCGCCACACACGTCGAGGAGTTCTTCGATACCTTCTAGGGACTCCAGATTCAAGTAACACGGTATTAACTGATCAAGTTGGGGTGCTGTTTGTTCAGTCATCGCGCTCCCTTCAGAGACTCAATTTTTGCTTGAAGCTCGATGATCGTCCGCTCCAAATGTTTTGTCGCAAGTACGAGCCCGGCTTCACGAGTCTCATCCAATCCACTTTCGGCTTCTGCGAGATCCATATATAACTGTGCAAGAAGGTCATCGACGCATAAGGTGCCATCCATTGTTGGATCTTCCAAGCTCTTGATACGAACTGCAAGGTACGAGACAATATGATCTTGCTGGATTATGACAACCTGATTACCAACCTGAAGAGCTCGCTGTCTCAAACGAATAGCACGCTCGTAAAATGATTTGAGCGCAGGCACATCATCAGTTGATGTTAACCAAAAAGGACACGTAATACATTTGTTTGCGTGATCACATGGACCACGAACGACTAACCGGCCACAACCGCCAACAGGAAGTGTCTGGCCACGTATCCCTTTGCGTATCATTTGTGCTTCAGTGCCATTCGCACTCGCATCCCCCTTCACCAATTGACCCTGATAATCTACTGTTTTGCGGGAACGTGCAACGCGTTCGAGGGCCTGTCGTAATTTCGTCTCCTTTATCTGGGCATATCGCGCCGTCATGCCTAATGAGTGATGACCGAAGAGGCGTCGGATGACTTCAAGAGGAACATCTTCATTGATCAGTCTCATGCCAACTGTATGTCGGAACTGGTGAGATTGAAATCGCCACAATTTCTCATTGCGATCCTGGATCTTCTTTTCGACAGCCCACCGGTTGAGTGCCTCTCGAAAGCTATCTTGCATAAAGGGCAATGGTGTACGGGACTTTGGTCGGGGGAATAAATACGGGCAGGTCTCTCCCCAGTGAGCACGAGTCTCCTCTTGCTGTGCTTGGATAATGCCTACCACTGTGTCATCCACCAAGGGAATCACATGTTCCTGGTGTAATTTACTTTGATAGGAGCGCAAATACCATTCATGTTTGTCATCACAGAGAAGACAATCAAGGGGTAAGGTGCATAACTCACTGATCCGCATCCCGCACTCTAACAGAATCGTAACCATGCGCAACCTTGTTGTATCTAAGGTGGGCAAGTGTTCCCGAAGTTGTATGAGTACTTCTTCAGGAATATCACGGGGTAGAGGCTGTGACTCACGAGGGAGATCGTTATCAAGGATAAGTAGTTCTCTCGTAATCTCTTGAATACAAAGCTGATGGGCACATACTTCTAAAAATGTGCGAAGGTGGATGAGAATTGTTCTTCTTCCATGCTCAGTTACTCCCGTTTCTTGCAAGTAATTGATAAAGGAAGTTATGACTGCACGGTCAATATTTCTGGCTTGAAGCGATGAAGCACGCTGCGTCAAAAATGACGAGAAAACATGGATGGCATCAATTTTGGAAAAGCAATCTGCCGCACTACGCACTGCGATGTTGTACTGCATAAAATCTTTTGTGAGCTGACGAAGCCAGAGCTGGGAGATACCGGTAAAGTTCAACTTATATCGCGCATAGGTCAAATTCAACGGGACGCCTAACGTGCGTAAGTCCCAGATATCTTTATCTATTTCTCGTCGATCATCATAGGCATTTCGAATGATGGCATAGATTTGGCGGAACAATCGAATACGCGTATCTTCTCCTACTGTTTCATGATAGGTTTGCGTCACCAACAATTTTTTTTGTCTTCGTTGCTTATACTGTCCTACTTGTACGAGATAGGAACGTAATCCGATTTCCCACTGTTCAAGTGGTTTCTCAAGCAAGGATTGGACCGGGAATGGCATTTGGTTGAACCATTGAACCAGGAGTGCGAGACTCTGACAGACGCAATGCATATGAGCGTCTTGTTTCCACTGTCCTTGTTCAAATTTTTGCCAAAGTGCATATTTGATCTCAATCTTGAGTGGCACTGAGGTCAGAGTAAAATGCCACTGTTGTGGCCTCTTTTGGTTTTTTGGTGTCAATACCCAAATGTCCTCTGCCCACATGCCAACTAATTGCTCATATAAATGCTTCCGTTTCTCATCTGACCATAAGACAACGCTCTCACTGCCCATCATCATTGCCTTTTGCATCTTCTAAAGCTTTTTTCAAATCCTCTTTCGTGAGATGAACATAGGTATTGTGTGTTGTTTCAATACTCGCATGTCCCAACAAACGCGATGCCTCCTCTAGAGAAACTTTCTTTCCGCGAATCCACTCGGTAGCGCATGTGTGACGAAGCATATGCGGGGAAAACTGAATGTCTGTTTTTTTGCATAAGCGGCGAACGAGTGACCTAACCGTTTCATAGGTCATAGGCCGACCAATTTTCCCTTCCCAAAGGTTCACAAAGACATAATCGGGAAGAGAGGGAACCTCTAGTGCACCTAAATCCTCAACAAGATAATCTGTGTAGAGCTGCATGAGATCAGGAAGTACTGGAATAGTGTAGGAAAATCGTGTCTTAGCTCGTGCGCCATTGCTGTTATCATTACGAGGCACAATCTCTATTTCTCCATCCTCGATGTTCAAATCCTCATGACGCAAACCGAGCGCTTGACCTATACGCATCCCAGTATCATATAACAGCTTTAAAAGGAATAGATCTCTGGTATGAGTACAAGCATTCAGGAGTTTCTGTACTTGGTCGGTGGTCAGCGTCTTTACATGTCGTTGCTCACGTTTCGTTGAGACAATCCGTCTTTGCAGAGGTTTATTTTTAGCAATACCATGGAGAAAAGGCTTGTAGTGACGAGTGGGCCTTATAAGAAACTGATAGAGGGGAAGCTCAGGGACAGTGTGTAATCTCACATGGAAGTCGTAATAACCATGCACTGCTGTCAGGATTTGATCAATGGTAGCATTGGTTCTTTTCGCTTTTTGTGGATCAATAGAGAGAGCAGAAGAATCTCTTTGACGTAACCAGGTAATGAATGATGCGAGACTCGATACATCAATTTTTTTCCATTCGAGATGTCTATCACGCAAGAACTCCCAGAAAAGCTTTAGATGGTAGGCAGTACTTCGAATAGTGTAAGGAGACCGCTCCAACGTATCAAGAAATTGCAGATAATGGAGAATAGGTTCAATAGGTACATAATCGTCATCGAGCACGAGCCATGAAATGTGGCTCGTTTCAGGAAGACGGACACGTTGGACTTTCATTCCTTATACCTTACTCACTATACTGCGTACGTTGTAGAACTACCCTTACTTTCTATTCTACGCTGAAGAAAAAACACGCAAGTGCGTACGTTGTAGAGGTTGTGAGTATGTGGTCTCAGTGGTCCAGATTTTATAGATTATGTGGTGAGTTGGACCAACTCACGTCGACCAGCTGAGCATGCGATCATCGTGATCGGCGTCACTCATCGGCAAAATGAGCGCCAATAACTCACGGCATAACTTTTTGAAAGGATTTTACTGGCATGGAAACAGCCTCTTCCGCCATCATTCAACCTTTCCCTGGCCAGGATGCAGAAACCTGGATTACCGCCTATAGAGAGGAGATCCTCGCCAGCAAAGATGCGGCCACCATAGCGACCTACACCCGCATCCTCACCAAGTTCGCTGACTATCTCGCCCATCGCCCTGGCAACCATGAACAGTTTCACCCGCAAGCGATCACCCGCACATCGGTCGAGTTCTTCCTGGCGACACTCCCCAGTCCTTCATATAAGAAGCAAGCCAAAGCCGCCCTCTCTGGATTTTGTCTCTGGCTGCAGGAGGACAAACATCTGCTCGACCGCAACCCGACACGCGGAGTGAACGTGCCAGCGCAGGCACTGCTCACCCCACGGGAATTATCAGAGGACCAGCGCTATGTGATCCGCGACCTGATCGACCGCGAGGCAGATCTGCGCGGAAAAGCAGTCTTTGCGTTAGGCTATTGGGCCGGCTGCCGGGTGAGTGATGTCTCCTGGCTCTTGCTTGACCAGGTACATACCACCGGCAAGGCAGGCTGGATGACCGTCGGTCATAAAGGCGGCAAGGAGCGCACCATCGACCTGGTGAACGAAGCCCGCCGTCCGCTCCATGAGTACCTGGAGCAGGGCGAGCGCAAGACAAGCGTTTACGTTTTTACCAGTCAACGCGAGAAGAAACGGCTCGGCACTGGGGAGCTAGACGGCTGGCGCTGGAGCGAGGATGGCATCCACCAATGGTGGCAACAACTCAAAACCCTGGCACGCGCTGCCGAATACGAAGTCATTGGAGACCTTACCTTCCATGATCTGCGTCATGACTTCGGCCATCGTGCTCGCGCTGCAGGCTGGAGCCTCGAAGAGGTGGCGTACTACTTAGGACACATCACGGCCAGCGAAACACCAGCCATCGCGACGACGATCCGCTACACGCAGGTCAGCCGTGAGGCCGTCAAGCGCAAGCTCAAGGACATACAAGGGTAATATTTTTCTACACATACACAAGGATGTCAAAGTATGAAACAAGAGAAAAACTCAGAGAAGCCAGAAACATCTTTTGATGAACGTATTCAGGCAAGCGCAGTGCAATTCCTTATTCAAGAAAATGAGCAAGAAGCAGCCGTAGCCTTCCTTGCTTGTGAATTTGAGCTCAGTGGCTGGGATGATGGCTTCCGTACGTTATATTCTGCGTTGTTGCGAGGTCCTAGATGGGTTTATGAAGTTATACATGACGAACATCACCCAACAACGCAAGCCATAGAAAAAGCCTTGAATGCGGTTATGCCATGGGATTGCGCCATCCAAAACATACTCATTAAAGCGAACCTTATCGACGTTGAACCTGATTGGAAAGCGCAGATGCTTGATATCGCCCTGGGAAAACAAGTGCATAATCAAGGTATTGAGATCAAGAACCGCGCGACGATGATCTGGCAAAATCTGCGTTTTCGCTCGGAAAGTGAAAAGAGAATAGCTGAGGCATTGGATCGATCTGGAGTCCTCTTCCTTCCCAATTGTCTTGCTCGACTCACCACGCCCGAAGGGAGAAAAAACAAGGAGCCAGATTTTGTCATTTGTCATCAGGGCCGGTGGGGCATTCTTGAAGTCGATGGCGAACCGTTCCATCCACCATCCCGTACGGTTGACGATCATAAACGTGATCGCGATTTCTACGCACATGGAATACACATTGTCCTTCACTTTGATGCAGCAGAATGCTATCAACAACCAGATCGCGTAGTGAAACAATTTTTAGCGCTTCTCGCAGAACGGCAATAAACAGGAACCTGGAACACGATACCGCGCTGCAGACCCGTGTGGACCTCACAGAAAGGGGGACGACTGACCGCGAGTGCGATGGAGCAGATGATTGCCGATCTGGTCAAGGATGCTGGCCCACAGCGGGTCCCTGAAGGAACAAGTGCCCATCACCTTCGGCATACCTTTGCCCACACCTATTGGTAAATAACGTGAATGTTCGACGATTTTTGACGCGAAACATAGGAAATCGACGCGAAACATAGGAATCGGGTATTGGTTGCCTGAGCACACGGCTCCAGAAGCGGCTCGCAGCACTCGTCATTTGTAAATTCACAGCAGGATGATTGGGAAATTCCCGCTACATCTCGACCGAAGAAGGGCCGAAGGGTTGAACAAAATGCCAGATGTCGAACCGATCTCGACCACTTTTTTGTACAGGCTGGTGCAGAGAAAGCGCGAGATGAGCACAGTGCTGATCTTCCGAATTTACAGAAACGGTGTACAACCATCCGCTCCAGAAGCGGCTTGCTTAGGCTCTGTATGGTTGATTCCTATGTTTCGCGTCAAAAATCGTCGAACATTCACGTTATTTACTAAGAGGGTGTAGGGGGTTGGCACTTCGCTCTTTTGTGTCACATTTCAGCATCGTTTCAGCCTTGGGACAGCGCTCGTTTTTGCTGCCAGCGTTCCACCTCTGCACGATCCAACCACAGCGTTCCATGCTCATCATACATGGGCCAGAGCAATCCATCTGCGGCCCATTCGTGGATAATTTGTCTGCTGACATTACAGATCTGCCGAGCCTCTGCAACTTTGATCAGTCGTCCCGCCGGACGCTCCTGGCGAAAAAAACGCAGTGCGGCCTGAGAAAAGAGGCTCCCCAGCGGGGTCTGGTGAAATTTCTGCGGATAGCGAAAGGTGTGTTGCTGGATCATGTCGGCAAAGAGGGTCATAATCACGCTTTGCAATTCTACTCGTATATCGCCCTGATAGGCATACCTTTCTGCATAGTCAGCAATGGCAGTGAGCCGCTGCCCCAGCGGACCCGCACGCAAGCGTTCTATCGTTTGTCCGCCTGGAAGAAAACAGGGAGTCAGCCATTTAAAATAAGGACGCACGAAGAATGAGAAAGCGGTTTTGGGAGATGCTTGCCCGGCTACTCATTCTCACTTTTGATGCGTCCTTGTTCAAAATGGCTGAAACCCTGATTCAACTTCCACGTTTGAGTCCCCCAAAACGGGTCAACTCCAACTTGATAATACCGTTCGCCGTCCTGGAGAGCGTCACCCACCGTCACCCACCGTCACCCTCAGTCATGGTTCTTTTTGACGAGGGCAATCCCGCGCCAAATTCGTGCAGTCTTGGTCCGGTCGGCGCGACAGCCACGTGCTTTCAACTGAGCTGTAAAAGCTCCTCGGGAGAGGAGGAAACGTTCCTGATGTTTCTCTATCCAGTGCTCATAGGTCTGCCAGAGGTCGGCAGAATGGCACCAGGCGCGTGGGTGCAGTTCACAGCAAGCGCTGAGAAACTCCTGAAAGTGATCTTGCTCGGGTTGAGAAGAAGCAGCAATTGCCAGGGGAGGTCGCGGTGCTCTCTCCAAATTATACGCTTTCCCGGGGCGATCCTGGCTCTCTTCGACACTCTGCTCAGAAGCACCTCCTTCCTCAGTATATTCTCGTTCTTGTACAAGTTGATCGTAGAACGCTTGGGTGGCGACCGTTTTGGGGTGATCATCTCCCAGAGACTGGGATCGGATCGCCAGAGACCGTTCAGCAAGGGAGAATGCCTCGCACAGGTTGCGCTGCTTGTGAAAGAAGATAGCCAGATCATGTAGTGTTTGTGCCGTCTCAGGGTGGTGCTGGCCAAGAAGCTGTTCTCGGATGGAAAGGGCTCGTTGATAGAGCGATTTCGCTTCTGCGTACTTGCCCCGGTCACGGAAGAGATTCGCCAAACCATTGAGCGGTTCGGCCACCAGGTGATGGGTAACACCCAGTACTTGTTCGCGGATAAAAAGGGCTCGTTGATAGAGCGGTTCCGCCTCCGCATCCTTGCTCTGCATTCGATAGAGTTCCGCCAGATTGTTCAACGAGGTAGCGACCTCGGGATGGTCGGGGCCCAGGCTCTGCTCTCGGATAGAAAGCGCTCGCTGATAGAGGGGTTTTGCCTCTGCGTACTTGCTCTGCATTCGATAGAGTTCCGCCAGATTATTCAACGAGGAAGCCACATGGGGATGGTCTGGACCCAGCGTTCGCGTCCAAATGCGCCTGGCTCGCTGATAGCGTGGTTCCGCCTCTGCGTACTTCCCTTGCTCCCAAGAAAGGTTTGCCAGATTGTTCAGTACGCGAGCCATATCAGGATGGTCGGGATCCAGGCTCTGCTCCCAGATAGACAATGCACGCAGTAAGAGCATTTCCGCTTCCGCGTATTTGCCTTGGCTCCAGTAGAGAGCGGCCAGATAGTTGAGCGAGTCGGCTACCTGAAGATGCTCAGAACCCAGAATCTGCTCTTGAATATGCAATGCGTGCTGATAGAGCGGCTCCGCCTCCACATATTGTCCACGCTCACGTAGATACTGAGCGGCCTTGTAGGCTAAGGATGCCAGGACGAGGGAATCCTCAGCATTCCTGAGTCGGTGCAGACACAGCAGAGCGTGCGGCAGGAGCCGCCCACATTGTTTCCAGATGGGATACTCCGTCGTCGGCTGCACTTCGGGAAACATCTCGTCGAGTGCCCTGATGGCTCGCCAGGTCCACTGTTCCCGCTCTGCCTCCGTCAGGGCGTCTAGAAGAACGGCTTGCACCAAGCGATGGAGAGAAAGCGTGCGGGTCTCTGCCTGGCGCTGCACGAGCGACAGGCTTCGCAGGACGGCAACAGCCTGGTCGAATTGGGAGGGATCAGCAGTCAGGCATTCCAACTCCGGTCCCAGGTGCACGGCCCCTTCCACAAACAGTTCCTCGGGGATCGCTTCCGCGTGCAGCAGGGCACACACGCACAACACATCCGATGCTGCACGATGCTCTCGCTGCACGCGCTCCATCGAAAGCCTGAAGGTCGCCTTGACCGACTGCGGGTGATCTGCTCCTGGCCCTCCGCGGCGATCCAGCAAGCAGGTGCGCTGCTGTTCATAGTGCTGAAGATAGCCGGAGAGACTGCATCCAGTTTCTTCGATATAGGCTCCCGCCTGGTCGAGGGCCCACGGGATGCGCAACGAGATGAAAGCAAGGAAGCAATAAAAAAAAGCCGAGATCCATCCTTCAGGACGGGAAACAAAGGATGAGAGAAAGGCAGAGATAGACAGACGCCAATGAAGAGGCCGCGAGGAGCAGAAGAGGACAGGGAGAAGCAAGCGCGTGGGACCGGAAATCTTTAAGCAGCGGTCACCTGGTTCGCCCCCACATACGCAGCGAGAGCAACAGGAAGCCCATAGATTGTAACCTCAACTGGAGGAGCGGAAGCAGGGCGGGCATTGCGAGCCATGCGCTGCTGCCACGTGAGACGCCAATGCGCCCGCTGTGCTCGAGTTTGTACCTCCTCATGGCGAGAAGAGAGGTCTTCTTCTGGTGGACGTGCACGCAAGGTCAGCTCGACGGTTTGGGTGCGCAGCAGATGAACAAAACTCCGACGAAGCTGACAACGAGGCCAGTCTCCCCAAAGGACAGGGGCAAGAGCAGATGCCGGAGGACGAGCAGCAGGCGGTGGGGGACTTTTGCCCTCGATGGGAACATCCACTGTGGGTGGAGAGGGCTGTACTGGAACGGATGGGGTGACGTCAATAGGCCACAAAACAGCGCTGACTTGCCGCGGTTTTCGTGTCGTGAGGGATTCTTGACACTGTGCGCGAAGAGGGCAAGGGCGACAATGCGCAATGCGCGCACCATAGACCACGCGGACCAAGCCATGGCGTTCGGGTCTGCGCTCTTGTACCGTGAGAGGATGGCCAGCAGGGCAACGCACCGAGCCATCAGGTTGCGGCTCAAAATCGGAACCAGCAAACCCTCTGGTGAACGAGGGGCGAGCCCATTGGGGAGGGCCATAGTGAACCGGTTCGTTGGCAGGAACCGATGGCGACTTCCGAGGTGGTTCATGAGGTGCCACGGAGAGCGGCTCCTGAACTGCGTTGCTGGGAGGAACCGATAGCGGTTCGGCAGCCGGAGCAAATTCGGTCACACGCAGAGGAGAGGGAGAGAGGTGTTGCCCCAAATCCAGACGAAGGTTCCAAAGCCATTGGCTCAGGATTTGCCAAAATTCCTGACCACACGCGGTGTGAGAACACCAACGATCGGTGGATTGTTCCTGATCTTCATCGGAGAGGACGGTCTCAAACGACCCTCGATGCAGATAGAGATCAAGCACATCAGCGCAGGTGAAGGCAGAAGGGGACGCCGTCGTGAGAAACAATTCGTACACCATCGCATCTCGCAGAACGCCAATGGGCGGTTTGCTCGTGGAGGAAGTTGGATGGGTCGCCACGATCAAGCGCACGCAGGGTCCCGTTGGGGTCAGTGGCACGGCGGGGCAATCGAAGAGTGAGCGGCTTGCTCCACTCTCTGGGTGTGTGGTCTGTTGGTCGGCAGGAGATTGCAGGCGGGTTTGAACCGATGGCAGATCGAGGAGCCCGTAGTCCTTACTGCGCCCCGTGATTCCTACTCCAGACTGCACCAGATCTTTGAGGACCCCCCCATTGCCATAGAGGCCATCTAAGCGGATCATGATCTGGGACAAAGGCATGCAGAGCCAACCGGCATAGCTGAGGATGGCGTCATGTGCGCGTGCCAATTCGCCTCGATAGTCTCCATTCCCAGGACCGCCAAACGTGCCGAGCCAGTGGTGTGAGTGCGCTTGCAGCACGGTCGTTCGAGTCCGAGCGACCTCGCCTCGTTTGCGCCCAAGGTAGGCAGGAGCACAGACCCGGTCAAAGCGTCGATGCGCAGAGGGAAGCTCGGCAAGCGAGGGAAGCGCTCGTTGTCTGGCGGCTTGTTTGGTGCCATCGACGTCGATCACCAGCCAGTGACGACCGAGACGATCCCACAGCCCGCCTGGAGGAAAGGTCTGGGCGGTTCGCAGGACCAGATCTTCCAGAAACAGCGAACGCCATGCTTCGACCGTTGGCTGATCGAGGGACGCCAGAAAGCGGCTGAGTGTGGAGCGATGGGGCAGGTTCTGGCGACCAAAGAGAGCCATAAAAGGAGTGGCAAACGGCATGAGTCGGTCATAAAAGGCCAGCAGGGTTGGTTCTGCACTCACTGCATATCCAATGAGCACGGCGACAAAATCAATGAGCTCATAGATGCCGAATCGTGCACGTGCAAAACGAACCTGCTCCTCAATGCTTTTGAGGACACCTGAGGTGGTGAAGAGCTGTGCCACGATCGCGACCTCACCAAACCAACTGGGAACCGAAGGAACGACTTCTGAAGAAAGCTGGAGATGGACCGATGGATGTGTCATACTATGTCTGTTCTCCTTATTGGGATGTGTTATTTCTTCCTTTTAAGGAGACACATGTTTCTCTTTTTTACAAGGATTTTCCCCCTTTTGTCTGCCTACTCTTTCTCTTTGCTTGCTGATTGTGATCTCGTTGCGCATCCCGTGGGAGGGCCAGGGGTAAGCCTCCCAAGAGCGTCACCAGTTCCTCCGCGGCAGTATATTCGTGGGGCAGACGCGCAGCAAGCTGCTGCATCTGTTCGCTTGTGGCTTCCGGCCCGAGCATCCTGGCACGGCGCAGCAGCAACCATTTCCCTTCCTCGTGCTCCATCGATGCGAGGTCCGTGCCCCGTGCCAGCGTGCCCAGCACCTGGCTGCGCGTGGTAAGCAGAATCGCCCCTTGCCGGGTTGGGGGCAGAAAACGAGGGAGCAAGTTCAGGTCTTCCAGGTTGTTCCAGATCAGCAGCCATTGCTTCTGTGTGGTAAGCCAGCGTTGGACCAGCGCGACTACTCGCTGCTGATCCTTGTCGTCTCGCCCCGGCAACTGGAGCACCTCAGCAATGTGCACCAGACTGGAGACGATCTGCTCGTCCGTTTCTGCCCCGATCCAGAAGACGGCACGGTACTCTAGGGCATACCGATAGGCATATTCCAACGCGATTTGCGTCTTGCCGACACCGCCCAGCCCATGCAGGGCAGAGGATTGGGTGAGGGCGACCACCTGATCAACGCCAAGCTGCGCGTGTAGAGCTTCCAGGATTTCCTCGCGTCCTGTAAAGAAGGGATTGCGTGGCAAGGGCACGCTCCAGTGCGGCGAGAGAGCGGTCAGACTAGCTTCCAACAATTGACGGCTCTCCTGGTCATTCAGGTACAGGTACCGGGCCAGTTCGAGGACCATCGCTTTGCTTGCAGGGAGAAAGTCGCCCAGTTCCCATCTGCTAATGGCGTTACGATGCACACCGATGCCTTCAGCAAGTTGTTGTTGCGTGAGGTATCTGCGTTTGCGAAAAAAATTGAGTAATGTTCCAAAGGACGGAATATCACTAGTAGTCATTGTCATGCATCCATGCTCCTTTGATTTGAGACTTCATTATGCACTTGAATGCACCGTTCTATGGTGCATTCTCCATAGTATACTCTCCATAGTGATGAACGAACAAAATATCACGCTTCATCTCGTGAGAACAGCACTGATATATATGAGCTACTTCATGCTGAACGTAGCTACCATCTGGTGCGAGTATTGAGAAGCTGCTTTATTGGAGAAGTAGCCCTCACAAAGGAGACAACATGTTCAAGTTCAAACGCTTCCTGCTGCTGGGAAACCTCGCTGTGGTCCTGCTTGCTTGCCTGGTGTTCACCTTTACCATCGGTGCGCCCAGCACTGTGTTTGCTAGCGCTCAAAGCTGCAATTCGGTTGCCACAGGAAGCTGGAGTTACAACTGCACCGTGTCCCAAGGGAATATCTCGAACTTCGCCGTCGCCATTCAGCAGTCTGTCAATAAGTCTAGTACCAGCTACAATGGTCACACGTGCTCTACAGGCACCCTAGACGGAAATTTCGGTACGAACACGTATAACGGAGTCGTGTGTTTCCAACACGCCAAGAGCATCAGCGCTGACGGTATCGTCGGACCGCAGACATGGGGAGCAATGTACAACATGCTACAGTATAATGGTACTGCATACGGGTGGGCATATTACCACATGCTAAGTTCTAGCAATGGTGTTTTCGCGAAGAACACCAGTACAGGGGTATGGTGGGTATGGTTCGGATCTTCGCTGACTTCGGGTAATTGGTGTCCGATGAATATGAGCTCGCCGTGCTACAAGCCTTAGCGTACAGTTTTCACCTTTGGATACGCTGGCCCCTGCTAGTCTGTAAATTCCAACAGTAAACTGGTTGTATGTCCAACAATTATTCTCGTGAGCAAGCGCTACTAAACGCCCTGTCTCACCAGGATAATTGTTGGATGTGCGCCTTTCTTAGACAAGGAATTTACTTAATTCCGTATTCTTTTTAAGAACGGGTTCTAATAGTGCTGCTTCTTTTGACTCTTCCTAGGGTTTAGAGAGCAGCACTTTATACTTTGCTAAAAAGGCATCTCCGGTCAAGACTTTGCCTTTCCAGTCGATGTGTTGGATGAGGCGGGAAGCCACGGCCAGTTCACTCTTCTGTTTCTTTTCTTCTTGTTCCTCTTGCTCTTTTTCGACCGTCTGCTTGCTGTGGGTTTCGATATCTGCTTTTTCAACATGTCCTTGGGTCAGCACGATCCCCGTCCGGTGATCGACCAGACTGACGGCATGCACCGGATAGCCATGCTTCTCTTCAAACTTCAATCTTCCCTTTTGGAGGTAGGGCTAGGATCACTGTAAAAACCGATCATAAAGCAATTTGTGATATTCGGCAGAGAAAAAGATCCCTACAAGAGCACTGCTGGTAGGAATCAATTTCTTCCATATGGCCTTCTGACCTCGTGTTTATTTATCTTGAATAGCATCCATCACTGGAGGTTCCGGAGGTAGCTCAAGAGGAAAGGCCAGATCATCAGCAATCAAGGCAGGTACCGCAGAGAGATCAATCTCATAATTGCCAAAACGTACTGTTAGATAAAGTAGATGCCCAAATAAACGTTTGCTTCTCCCCGAACAGCCTTTCAGGCTGAACCACAAGTACGTTGAGAAGAAACAATGCATCTGTGTATCACCATTGTTGACGAAAGCCTGGACAGCATCCTTTTGGTATGCTATTATTCCGCTACGTGCATATGTGTGGGAAGGAAGATGGTGGTGATGCGTGAGAAAGGGCGAAAGCAGGGCCGTTTCGTGGCTCTGAGTGGCCTCGAAAAACTGGCGGCTCCTCCAGGCAGCCAATATCCTCTACTGATTGTTGATTCTGCTGGTTCCCCCGTGTTTTTCCTCTGTGAGTGGTATCGTCGTAAAAAGGCCGTTGATCCTGGGAGAACTCCTGATACGTACTTGGATATGGCTTTGCCT
This sequence comes from Ktedonobacteria bacterium brp13, assembly GCA_015099395.1. Lineage (GTDB taxonomy): Bacteria > Chloroflexota > Ktedonobacteria > Ktedonobacterales > Ktedonobacteraceae > Dictyobacter. The sequence continues at coordinate 1,758,931 of AP024096.1, forward strand.
TGGGCTGGCTTCCTATTACGTCGTGGTTATGCCTGGAACGCCAAGCCCGAGCAGTTGCTCGCCTTCCTGGTTGAGTTCCTCCGCGACGATGTAGGTTGCCTGGTCGGTCCAGATAGTCATAGAGAGGATAGTTTGTTCGTCCAGACGACCGGAGCCTCGCCCCTTTCCAAAAGTTCTCTCGGCGTGCTCCTGTCTGCGCTTACGAGCATCTATGACATCCTCATTGGCTCTGGGTACTACGCGTACCAGAACCCCATGCGCTCAGAACGGATGATTCAACTCAAGCAAGAGCATCTGCGCCAGGTCAAAAATGCTGGTGCTCCTGATCACGCTGGCATTCGTAGTGAAACCCATCAGGAAACCAACCGCGCTTTTCCTACCAATCAATTTTGCCAACGTCGGAAGAAGGTCTGGGAACCCCAGGTGGTTTTGGAGCCAGAAGCAGTGCATAAACGGATGCACGAAACCATTGATTACATGGTCCGACACGCCACCTTCCAACGGGACCAGGTGATCTTACTGATCATTCGGCAAACGGGTGCAAGGCTCAGCGAGGTCATTGAGATGACCGTCGGTGGCTATCGCAAGGCCCGGCGTCCTGGTCGCGCGCTCGTAAAAAACAAAGGGAGCCATGGGCGTGAAGAGAAAACTATTCACTTTACGACAACCGTTGATCGATATTTGTGCGACTACATTCGGACAGAACGAGCCAAGTATGATCCGCAGAAGCGCAAACGAGTGGAAGATCTCGATGATCGCGATCCGCTGTTTTTGACGAGGACGGGGAGATCATATTCGCGTGCTGCCTTCTATCATCACTGGAACAAGCTTTTTTCTTCTGCACAGCGTCAGTTCAAAAAGCAGGAACACGTAGAATTTACCCCCCATGACTTGCGGCACCTGCGAGTCACCCGCGCAGTTATCAAGTATCGCCAGGACGCCAAAGGTGATGCCGCTGTTGAAGCGGAATTGTTGGAAGGTTTTCAACAGCTCATGGGCTGGCGAAGTCCAGAAACCATGAAAATTTACCTCCAAACGATGAACCAGCGTAAAGCCATTGAGACAATGCTAGCCGATGAGGAAGCGCAAGAGCAGACCGACAGAACGCTATCATCACTGGCTCCGCTGCAACTGAGTCAAGAGTTTCTGCCAAAGCAGAACATCTCTCAGTGCTCAAATGAGGGAGAGGAGCCATTTTTGCTTGATGATGAATTTGGTTGGTATGAGGACGAATGAAAAAGGATGTGTTTACGATGCTACACCAGATATTTTCTGAGAATGAGCACGGCCAGGGTGTAGACACACAGACTCAGATCCCCTCCGAGAAGAAAAAGCAACGGCGGGGAGCAACAGGAATACGGGGTTTTGTTCATTGGAGCCAAGAGGAGCAACGAAAGGCTTTTCTTACCTGGCTTCCTTGCGAACTTCATGACGCCCCAGGGATCGATTGGGAACAATTGCCCGCAGAAGTCATGGGGTACTGCGTGAGAACGATTGGCAACAGCCCAGATGCAGCCGTTCTCGCTGTTGCGGCAGCTTCGATGCATGGCGAGATGGGCCTTGCGTCACTACGAGCTCAGTTCAGAAATGTGGCGGTACTTCTCCGTGATTTTCGTACAAGAGGTCTGATACAACATATTACAGATCTTAGGGAAGAACACATTTGGATTACGTGGGCCAAGCAGCAGGAGAAGACAGAGGGAGCAAGACAACATCTGGTAAGTTACAGAGCCATTACAAACTTTCATTTTCCGCTCTACCTCCGCCGTCTCAGTCGTACAGATCAGTTGCGTATGCGCCAGTATGCTTTGCCCTCCTCTCCGGCGAATCTGACCAGGGACTACTTTCCTTACCAGAAGCTGAAAGCTGTACAGCAGGCAGAGCGCAAGGCTACAACGGACATCTTAGTGCCCCTGTACCCAGTGCTGCGCCAAATTGTGCGTTTGCGCAAGCAACTTACAGAACGCCTCCTTCTCGCTTTCCGTGAGGCTTGTCGAAACGTTGAAGCAGGAGAAGAAGAACTCCCTTACCATTTTCAGCATACAGATGTCATTCCTGAAGTGACCCGTGACGCAAGAACTGTTGCCGAGGTACAAATTCAAGGGCTCGAAGTCACTTTACACCTGATCATTTGGGACAAGCCAACATGGGTGAAGCACCATGCAGATCTGTACAGCGATGAAGTCAAACGAACGGCAGATCATGGCATACGCGCTTATGCGTCATCACAAAACTGCTTTTTTGTAGAAGTTGAGAACCCTGCTCGTGACGTTTTATGGTTCGGCGATCTCATTGAACACCGAACGTTCCAATACTTTGCGAAGTGGGATGGCTCCTCGCCAGAACCGGCGGATTATCAGTTACGCTGGCAATATGCACGACAACTCGGCTTTTCTAGAGGATGTGCTTGTGGATCAAGTGGACTCCTCGATCCGGGAGATCAGTGGTTCGTTTCTGCCACCGGGCGGAGTGATGCACTCATTTTTGAGCCTGAGAGTCTGTATCGGGGGATCCTTTTGGGGAGTGCCTTAGCGATGCTCTCGCTCTCCAATGGGAGCCGTATGAGCGAATTGCTTCAAGTGAGCATGAACAAAGAGCGGCGAGTCACACGGACAGAAACCATTCTCCTTCTTGGAAAGGACGGGCAACCGCAAATCGGCAAGGATGGGCAGCCTCTGACGAAGCAGGTCAAGCTCCATTTTCAACACCTTCTCCCCAAAGGAGCGAGGACAGAAGAAGAACGGCAACTGTTTCCCCTCTCCAAAGAAGCCATGCGATTGCTGCGCGAGGTCCAGACCCTGCTAGAGGAAACGTATGGAGAGGTACCTGTCGTTGCTCCCGCACGTAACAATATCAAACGTGAGGACCTCAAGTCCGAACGGTATCTTTTTCAATGGCGTACATGGTCCAATCAACAGCAAACCTGTATTTCGCCTGCTGATGCACAGATTCTTCTCCGCTTTCTGTTCCATGGTCTGGACCTTTACACTGCCCAGGGAAAGCCGATCCGTGTTTCTGTCCACGTCCTTCGACATGTCATGGCCACTCATGCAAGACGCTACCGCCATGTGCCACCAGAAGTGGTGGCTCACTTTTTCCTTCATCACCACCTCCAGGAATTAACTGGACGTGCACCTACGCTTCCTGAAGTTTCGGAATATTACACACTTCTGACAGAGGAGCAGCGTTTTGCGGTGATCAGCACAGACCTAGATGAGCAAGAAGAACTCGATCATGCTTTGCTACAAATGTCTCCTACCACGCGAGATCTGGAGCAGAAGAACGCCGATTTGCAAGCAGTGTATGAGATCTGGCACTCTTTACATCCGACTGCATTTGGCAACTGCGGCTGTCCAGGACTCTGCCCAAGGGAAACAGATCGGTCGCTCTGTTTGGGATGTAGTTATCATATCGAAGATCCTGAGAAACTGGGAGCGGCTCTCGTCTGGCGTGCGGACTATGCAAAACAAGCTGAAGTATTTGAGGCTCAAGGGAACGCCATTGATGCACGCCAGGCACGTATTAAGGTGCAGTTTCTTGATGACATGATCAATGTCATGCGTATGCAACTGGAAGAGGAATCCGCAGGCCGCTATATCCCGGTGTTCAAAGTACTTCCCTCTCCCCACCGACAATTGGAGGTCTGCAATGAAAACGAAGGCTAGGCGCCGCCCGCCACGCTTACCGCGCACCTACTCCGAGGCGCAGCTCGCCGGGATCAAACGCTCAACAGAGGAGCGCCGGCAGGCCACAGTCGAGCGGCTCCGGACTGCGATTGATGCGCTGAAAGCGAAAAAGCAAGAGATCTCGGTCCAGACGATCTACGACGAGTGTGGGTTGCGCTACGCTGCGATCCATCGCAATCCAGAAGCGTTGGCGCTCTTCCGGGCGAACAGTACCAATCTCGTGGCGGCAAAGAAGCAGCGCAAACGGACATCTCGCGAGGATCGAGATGCCACGCCCGCGCCTCGCGACCCGTTGCTCAGTTACAAGAAGCCACAACTGGTCGCGCGTTTGCGTTCGGCCCAGCAGCGGCTTCTAGAGGTGCAGCAGCAACAAGCTGCCCTGGCCGAGGCCAGGCTAAGGCAAGAGGCAAAGATTGCAGAACTGGAGGCCAAATTGACCGTGTTAGAGCCGTATCGGACCTTTGTCGAACAGGTTCGGCGAGATATGCAGAGTAAAGAACATGGCGGGAGGTGGATGATGGATGATTTTGGGCCTCCAACGGGAAGATAGCCAGAAGCACGCCATCGCACGTCCTTTGGGTTTGTATGAACGCCGGTAATTCTGCGCCGATAGAGGGTCGAAATCAGGACGGATTCTGACCGCATGAGTTGGTATACTAGAAAAACACCATCGTATTCTTGGAGGAAAGACTCAAGTCTGGAGCACCCACTTGCGTTTTTCTTCTTGGCTTACCAGAACATGTGCGACAGATGGCACCCAAAGGGAGATCAAAATGCCTGCGAATAGCAAGCCACAGAGCGGCATATCCGACCAGAGTATTGTGCGTATTAAGCCGTGGGGTGAGGGTGACCTTGCCCTCCTAAAGAAACTGCTGGGTGATCCAGCGATGACCGAGTATCTTGGTGGCCCCGAGAGCGACGAACAGCTTGTCAAGCGCCAGGCCCGCTACGAGCGGCTCACGGAGGAGGGCAAGGGCCGGATGTTCAAGGTTGTCCATGAGGCCACGCGCGAGGCAGTCGGCTCAGTCGGTTACTGGGAGAGCACTCATCATGGAGAAGAGATCTATGAGATGGGGTGGTCGGTGCTTCCTGCGTTCCAGGGACAGGGTATCGCGGGCGCGGCGGTTGCCCAGGCTATTGCCATCGCCCAGTCGGACGGCAAGCATCGGTTTCTGCACGCTTTCCCATCCGTTGACAACCGATCATCGAATGCCCTCTGCCGGAAGTCGGGCTTCACCTTGGTCGAGGAATGCGAGTTCGAGTATCCGAAAGGCAGTTTCATGCGGTGCAATGACTGGTGTCTTGATCTCTTCGTGGACAACTAGACAGCCGTAGCACTCAAAGCCCACGGATTGCGCAACGAGATAACACCTAGTGGCAGTCAAGCTTAAAAATGTGCCTCATTGAGGGAAAAGAACCAATATATTCCCATCAAGGAGGCACCTATGACCAGTATCGCCGACGAATCGGTAATTATCCAGAGCACATCGGAGTCTGTTCCCTCAACTCCTTGCTGGTTTGGCGAAGTGGCGCTGATGGCAGCCTATCTTCGCAAACACGGCATCCTGACGAAGATCAGCGAGCATGTACACTTTGCACGGCGGCGTTTCGGACACTATGAGGTGATCGATTTTGTAGCCGTGCTTTTCGGGTATGCCATCAGTGGCGAGCACACACTGGAAGAGTTTTACGAGAGACTCCGGCCATTCGCAGTCGCCTTCATGGCTGTATTTGAGCGTGATCGACTCCCCTCTCGTTCGGCGCTCTCCCGTTTTTTAGCGGCACTGACACCCGAGCCAGTGGAAGCTTTACGCACACTTTTTCTCAACGATCTGCTGAAGCGGCGAGCAGACGTTGAGCCGCAGCCTTGTGGGCTGAGCGACCGCACAGGCAAACTCTGGAAAGTCTTCGATATTGACGGAACCCGTGAAGCGGCTCGGCAGCGAGCTTTACCAAAGGGTTCACCGTTGCCTCTTCCCCATCGTCGATTGGATGGGCTCTGTGCTCCAGGTTACACGGGCCGCAAACGAGGGGAAGTTGTGCGGACGCGCACGACCGTTTTGCAAGCGCATTCCTACCAGTGGCTCGGCTCGTTTGGCAATCGGGGCAACGGCGAGTACCGCAAGGAATTGCGCCGAGCGGTGGAGGCGATCCAATCGTATCTGCGGGCGCACCAGTTGAAAGATTCGTGCGCACTGCTGCGGCTTGATGGTCTCTATGGAACAGGAGCGGTTTTGGCCGACCTGCTCGGGATGCCGTTCGTTATGCGTAGCAAAGCGTATGGGCTCCTGGATCTGCCTGTCGTGCAGACCCGCTTGTACTTGCCTGCCGATCAGCAGTTCACCTTACCGGAAAGTGCTCTGGTCCGCACGCTCTATGACTGCCCTGATGTGCCAGTGGGCCCCAACGGGCAACACTACCGCCTCGTGGTAGCCACGCATCTGAAAGGCTCGAAAAAGCAAAAAATTGGCGTTGAACGCGATGGGTTGATCTACGAGCTATTTTTGACGAAGATGCCGCAAGAAGCCTTTACGGCATCTGATGTGGTCGCATTGTATCTGCATCGTGGTTCTTTTGAAACGGCACTCTCGGATGAAGAGCGCGAACAAGATCCCGATCGTTGGTGTTCTCATGCCGCCTGCGGACAAGAAGCCTGGCAGATCGTCTCGCAGTGGGTCTGGAATCTGCGCCTGGAATTGGGACACCAGCTTGAGCCTGATCCGGTGCGTACCACCGAATTTGCTCCTGCTCTCCCGCCTGTGCACAAAGAGGCGACGAACTCGCCTTCTTCCTCTCAGGGGTATGGGCCAGCAGCCGTGGCTCTGCCCTGGAAAGCAGGCCGCTTCTCGGGTCAAGACTTTGCCCTTCAACCAGATGGGACGCTGCGCTGTCCGGCTGGCCAATCGCTGGTGGCGCATGAGCGGCGCGGAGAAGCTGACGGGAGCCTACGCGTGGTCTATGCGGCCAGCATCCGCAGTTGTCGTCCCTGCCCTCTCCGTGAACAGTGTCAATGGCAGGGCAGCACCACCGCCAAGCCTCGTCAGGTGAGTGTGCTGCTGCATCCCCTCGTCGTCGGTTCCGCACCCCTGCTTTGGCGTGATTGGAGTCGTCGGCACCATCGAAGGGCGTGCAAGCAACTGCTGCGTTCCCAACGGGTGGAGGTGCAGGCAGAGCAGGGTCTCACTGCTAACCCGGAGCCCGTGCCTGTGCTCCTGTCTCGTGCCCAGCGCGCACATTCTCGTCTTGACTTTCAAGAGCGGTTTGCTCGCAACGCGCGAGCCCCAACAGCGAGCCGGGTGACAATCAGACTCTTCGGTGTCCCAGAAGGCTTTGCCACCTCTCTAGGTTTGGCGACCGCGTAACACCGTCTCGACGACCGTCGGATTCTCTCTGCTCAGACTGGCTTGCTTCTCCGAGTGGAATCTCGTGGCTTTTTTTCTGGCTGTTCCTCAATTTCTCCCATCTTCTGCCCCTTTTTACCCTCCATCCCTCTGTTTCTACTTTCTCTCACAGGATCAACGTCCTGTCCTGCACGATTTTCGCTCATCAGATCAAGAGAAGCTCTTCAGCAATCTCGTTGCGCAATTCGTGGGATGTGAGAGCCTTTGTTCCTCATGAGTGCATATCTTCTTGGAGGTACTCTCAGCCATGTTCGCCTGATTCATCATTATTCTGAAATCTGAAGCATGCTTCTTGCTGCACCTCAGTTGAGGAAGGCAGCGTGTTTGGATGTCTGCGCGAGGCATCCTCTCGGATACACGAACCATGATGAAAACGACGAAAGAGAGTAGCATTCGATGAATCTTCCTGCAATCTATGAGTATTACGCCGTGATTCCTCACAGAACACAACCTGCCGTGCTCCTGCTGCATACCGAAAACGGATGGTCCCTTCCTTTTTGGCAGACAACGACACTCCATTTTTGGCAAACCTGCGATCATATCAATCGAACGATTCAAGACCTGTTGGCGTTGCGCGTCATTACCTTACGCTGTCTGTTCATCGACCAAGATACTCAGACAGGACACTTCATCAGAGTACATGAGCTTGAGAACAGAGATGAGCAATGGTTTCCTCCTGTCAATGGTTCTTGGATTGGGTTCTCGGAATTCAAGACACTCCCGCTTACCCATCCGATGCAGAGAGAAGTACTTGAGGCTTGGTTCATAGAGCAAATCGAGGGCATTCCTTTACAACGACGAGCCTGGGCGCGAGTAGGTTGGTTTGATGAAACAGCATATTGGGTTGTCGAGATACTACGAGGCCAAGATATTGTAGTGAGTGACGTCGTGGAACAGATACGCACATGGGAGCGTTCGTGCCTCTTGCGGGTAGCTACTACTCTTGGACCGGTGTATTGCAAGGCCGTTCCTACCATGTTTCCCCACGAACTTCCACTTACTCAACATTTGGACGTCCACTATCCTCCCCATGCCCCCAAGGTGCTTGCAGTGAATCGCCAACGTAGTCTCTTGCTTCTGCGCGATTTCGGTGGGCCGAAACTTGGCGAACGAGCAGTCTTTGAATGGTGGGAAGAGGCCGTGCATACCTTTGCCACGCTTCAGCGAGAGACGGCAACGCGTGCGGATTCCCTGATTGCAATGGGGTGCCCTTCTCGCACTCTTGATGACTTGACAGATGATATCAGAACCTTGCTGGCTGACACAGAGGTTTTGTTTGTAGGGGGAAAAGGTCTCACCAGCCCAGAGATTGCCACATTGCGCGCTCATCTGCCACACTTTCTGAACCTTTGCCAAGAGCTGAGAACATATCAGCTCCCCTACGCGCTGGAGCATGGTGATTTCGGCCCTACGAATGTTGCTTGGGTTGAACAGAGGCCACTGTTTTTCGATTGGTCAGATAGCTCAGTCGCACATCCCTTTTTCAGTATGTGCTTCTTTCCTAAAGAAATGGAAACCTCCTTCCCTGATACTCCTGATTGGCAAATGCGCCAACGGTCTGCCTACTTGAGACCATGGATGCGCTATGAGTCGTTGGAACGCTTGACCAGAGCGTTCGAGATTGCCCAACGTCTCGCGCCTTTGCATCACGCAAGTCGATATCATCGTTTTATCTTGCCTCACATGGAAGCGAAGTGGGAAATGGCATTGATGATTCCCGCCTACCTGCGCTGCCTGCTGTAAACAGGCAAAAGAGCATATACCGTTTCAGATCGCAGTTTTTGTGGTCTGAAACGGTGTTTCTTGAGGGAACACTATCGAAGCCATTACGTGTGGTCATGAATGTCATTGGCAGATGTGTGTCATGCCTCCATCAAAGCTGACTGAGTATGAAATTGAGCACAAATATCAGTTACTCCACGAAACCGTGGGCAGATCCACTCTTCACCTTATTTACCATTTAGCTCATACGTATAAGGGCTTCATGGTCAGGAAATGCCCTCTACTTTTGTTAGTTTTCCCTGTTTATGGCCTTATGGCATGTTACATAACAGATTCAATATCGTTGTATATATATGTACAATATAGAGCATATCTACGCTTAAAGTAAGCCTATAGATGCAGAATTCTATTTTACTTTCATCATTTGAAGGCCTGCATCACAGAGCTCATCGTCTCTTTCTCGAAAGGAATATTGCTATGAATCGTCGTCAGTGGCCTTTGTTTCGCCGCCGTCATACTCTTCATCTGGACCAGGCACCGGCACCGCAACCCGCGAGTCCTATCTCTGTCGATGGTCGTGCACACTTGATCAATACGCCGTATTTCTTACCCAAGGATGCTGAAGAAGATGCTCGTCTGAATTTTCAACACCGTGCGCTCTATGCTGCCATGGGCAACCACTACCTTGCGCCGATCAAACCCGAGACGGACACGATCCTAGATGTTGGTACCGGCACTGGTATCTGGCCGGTTGAGATGAGCCGCATCTTTCCACAGGCACACATTATTGGCCTTGATGTGTCATCCTCGTCTTTTCAAGACGCATCAACAGCAGCATACACGTTCATCCTCGGGGATGTCTTGAAGGGGCTCCCATTCCCAGAGAAACAGTTTGAGTTTGTCCATCAACGGCTGCTGGTTGCAGCTATCCCCACGGCAAACTGGTCCACGGTCATCAACGAACTTATCCGCGTGACGCGTCCTGGTGGATGGATAGAGGTCCTGGAGATTGGTGTCACGATCAAGCATGCCGGGTCAGAAACGGCGCGGCTCCTCGCGTGGATGGGGGACCGCAGCAAAGAGCGCGGTTTTGATATGGGGATGGTGTCGCAGCTGGGCCAGTTGCTCATCGAGACTGGGGTACAGGATGTCGAGATCCACCACATCCCTGCACCGTTAGGAGACTGGGGTGGCCATGTCGGGTCGATGCTCAAGGCGAACGTGTTGAGTGCCTTCAACGCGCTGAAAGGTGCCTATTGTACCCAGGCAAATATGAGTCCGGAGCAATTTGATGCCTGGGTCCAGGACGTCGCCGAGGAATGGGAGACGTTTCACGCTTCCTATGTTTTCCACGCTGCCTATGGAAGAAGAGCACCAAGCGCATGAACAGCTCACCGCCTCCACTCAGCCTCAGTATCACGTACAAGCAAGCGCAACGCTTGACGCACTATATCCAGATATTCCGTCGTTTTGCCTGGGAAAACATTGAGCCAACAGCAGAGCGCAATGCCGAGCTCCGAGCTCTGCAGGCGCTCCATGGAAGGATCATGAGCAAGATGGATCAACACAACGAGAGTATCACTCTATCTATCATGCCTGATGAGCGTCTTGCAATGAAGATGATGATCAGTCATGTACTCGGTCGCTACCAGGTGAGTGCAGCGACCAGGGAACGCACCCTTGCAATCGCGGACCTTACTGCATTGAAGTCCTTTCTAGATGGCAACTAATGGATGTATGACCGTAAATTTGGGAAAGAAGCTGGTGATTTCTTTGCCATTACGCTGTTGAAAGCCTCTCTCCTTCTTTCGGGTATTGTCAACTTATCGAAAGAATGGAAGAGCTTGTAAAAAAAGGACGAGGAAAAGAAAAGAAGCAGAAGAAGAGGAGTGGACAATGCAGTGTTATGCCGCAGTTTTTGTTTCGGTGACCTCATTCCAGGTCTGGAATCGGGTCTATAAAAGGGCACGGTATTCCCCAGCACTCAGACGGTGTCTTCGCGGTTGAAAATGTCCCGAGATCGGACCGAAGGCGGAAAGAAAGCGTTGCGCGTGTTTGGCTGATTTGAAGCGCCGCATGTTCTTCTCACGCAGCCGTGTGGGTTGGTGCGAGTTTTCCGCTCGGTTGTTCAAGCCTTTGTGTTGCCGATGCTCCACGCCTGGCAAGACCTCGCGTTTCGCTGCTCCGTAACTTTTCAGTTTATCGGTGATGATCACCCGTGGCACGTATTGAAGCCCTTTGAGGAGCTTGCGAAAAAATCGCTTGGCCGCGTGTGTGTTGCGTCGGCCCTGCACCAAAATATCAAGCACGTTGCCATCCTGATCCACCGCTCTCCAAAGATAGTGCGTTTTCCCGTTGATCTTCAGGTACACTTCATCCAGATGCCATTTGTCACCACAGCGAGGGCGACGACGGCGCCACTCGTTGGCGTAGGTCTGTCCAAACTTCAAACACCATTGCCGAACCGTTTCATAGGTGACGACGATTCCACGCTGGGCAAGAAGCTCTTCAACATCACGAAAACTGAGCGAGAAGCGGAAATACAGCCAGACGGCGTGGCTAATGATTTCAGGCGGAAAGCGGAAACCTTTGTAGTTGGGGGTAAGAGTGTTCGTTTTCATGAGGCTATTCTAGCATATTGTTCAGCTACGTTGCCAAGTTGACAATACCTTTAGAAGTGCTTGAAGTGAGATTGTGCTCCCGCTAGAGCTATCTGTAACCTGGCGAGAGCACAATGTTTGTAGAATTTTTTTCAGAGCATCGGTAATCGTTACGCTTTGATATCACTGCTTGGCTTATATCCATGGGCTACAGATACACCTGACAACTGGCTACGCTGACGCAGATCGGCCTCAATTGTTTCCAAGCTTCTACCCTTCGTTTCGGGTACCAGGCCAAGTACAAAGAAGAAGGCGATGATGCCTATTCCGGCAAAAGTGAGAAAGGCAATGCCAATTCCAGCGGAAGCCAGAAGGATAGGAAAAATTAAGCCAACTAGGAAATTTGCTAACCAGTTGAAGACCATGACTAGACCCATGGCCGAGCCTCGAATGCCGAGTGGCAATAGTTCAGAGATCACAATTCTCACACAAACGCCCCAACTCATTCCGAATGAGACCACAAATAAAAGCAGACAGAGTAATGTCACCACGGCCACTATGCTGCTACCATGGGGGAAGATTAGCGTTGTGATACCTAGAATTATCATCACCACTACCATACCAACACAGCCTAGGAGCAGCAGGCGTTTGCGACCTACACGGTCAATTATAGATAAGGAGATCACCGTTACGACTACATTTATAGCACCGATACCAATATTTGCTATTATCGATGCAGTCTGTCCAAAACCTACCGCGACGAGCATTGTAGGTGCATAGTAGATGATCGAGTTAATGCCCATAAATTGTGTCAGGATTGCAACACCGAGGGTGGCAATCAGTACCAAGCGCAGGCCAGGACCAGTCAGTTCACGTAGCGCCGCTCCCAAACTACGTTTTACCTGTTGTGCCTCCATCATTTCAATTTCTTGGAGTTCTACTTCAGGCTGAGCACGCCCCATACGGCGTAGTACTGTCGCGGCTTCCGTATTTCTCCCTTTTTTGACCAGCCAGCGAGGACTCTCTGGTAGAAAGAAAAGTCCCAGTAGTAGGATCGCCGAAGGAACAAATCCCAGTCCAATCATCCAGCGCCAAGCTGAGCTAGGAGAAAGGACATAATCAACTATGTAGGAGATCAGGATACCACTGACGACCATTAATTGGCCCAATGCGGTGATTTTACCACGATGTTCGGTCGGCGCAAGCTCGGCCAGATAGACCATTACGACCACCGCTGAGGCACCTACACCAAGCCCCATCACACAGCGGAAGAAGATAAGCCAGCTTACGTCAGGTGAAAATGCGCATCCAAGTGCACCCAATGCAAAAATTGCGGCCATTACCTTGAGCACTGGACGTCTGCCGAAACGATCAGAGAGCATACCTGCACATCCCACACCAACGGCAGCAGCGAGTAAGAGTGAGCTTACTACCCAGCCCTGCAGTGCTGGACTCAAGTTCCATTCTTTCTTAATGAAAAGTAGTGCTACTCCGATAACACCTGAGTCGAACCCGAACATGAGCTCCCCAAGTGCACCAAAAAAATAGACCATGATTATAAAGCGCCTTCCAGCATCTGAAGGCGATTGGGGCTGGTTCATAAAATAGACCTCCTCCACAAATATTTGAATCTTAATTTCGATAAATTATGCGTTTATCCTGGTGTATTTGTATTCCAAATACTTACCTACTCTTCATGCAGTGCGGATGAGCTATCATCATGTAACAGAACAGGTCTGCCATCGATTTCAGCGCACAGTCCAAGGGTACAAGGATAGCAATGTCCAAAACACTTAACTTTGTCTATGGTTGTTTCAGTATTATTCATGTCAATCCCGCACGATCTTATGTATTCTTGCAGATCGGAGACTGTGTCTGGTAGGTATAAATCCAGATTTGTCAGACATACACGAATATGCATTTTTACTCCCTTGTTAAACCTAGCCGTATCCACTGTTCTTCGGGCGCTGCTAATTTCTCCATAGATGTGTTCATCAATTGTTTCATATGTGCTAACACATCGCGTTCTGTACTTTTATTGGACTGTTGCAAGGGATCTGAGGCGATATGATATAACTCATCTTCTGGTTCCCGAATATGTGTGCGATACTCTTCAGGTTCTTTGAGCATCGTTGGTGCTGCATGACCTGGATGAGCATTTTCATATTGTACGGGAAAGCGTGTACCATCCCAGATCTTTAAACGCTCCCTGGCATCCTCTGGAAAGTTCTGTTGACCAAAATCCCAATTATTGTAGTGTGATCGTGTATACCAGTACAGAGGTTGGTTGCCTTCCATTGGTTTTTTTACCAGCATCCATTCACCATCGGTACAATACATTGGTCCGCCGAAGACGCCAAAAATAATTTCGTTACGCGTACGAATGTCCTCACCATCTGGAGCAGTAGCTTGCCAGAGAGGGAGCAGGCTTTGTCCATGCATACTCTCTGGAATGGGTATGTCCAACGCATCAAGAATGGTTGGCGTGAGATCTGCCATCTGGACCAGCTCTTTATATGCCGTTCCTGGTTTAATGTCTGGTGCCTGTACCAGGAGAGGGGTACGTGCGATATCGTGGTAGAGGATGCGCGCATGTTTTCCTACCCAGTTGTGTTCTCCAAACAGAAAACCGTGATCGCTGGTAACTATGACCATCGTGTTTTCCAGCAGATTGAGCTCCTGCAATTTATGATAGAACATCCCAAACCAGTGGTCAACATATGTGATCTCTCCACTATAGAGAGCATGAATCTGCTTCAATTCATCTGGCGTATAGCGATCTGCGGTCCCATAGCGCGGCCAGATGATCGACTCACCCTTGTATCCTGGATTGTAGAGTTCGGCATAACCTGGAGGCGGATCAAATGGCTCATGGGGATCAAAATTATCAATCAGCAGAAAGAAATCCTGCAAGGTTTGATTATGTTCAACCCAGTTCATTGCCTTTTGAAAGACCTGGCCTGCGAAGTAGTCTTCTTCCGAGCGAAAGTGTTTTGTGTTGCGCTTGTATTTGGCCCAACTGCGATTCAGTTTCTCTGGTGCGGCGGGATAATCGATCGGAATATCTGCGTCGGTGATCCAGTTATCTGACTCTTGGCCACGAATCATCTCGAGTCCGTCAAAACCAAAATGGTAGTTACCAGAACCGTATTGCCAGAGGTGATAGTGATCTGTAACGAGCATTGAGGTATGCTCATGTTGTTTTACTAGTGTTACAAGATCATCTTGATCGTACTCTAGTGGAGACCATCCTCGGCGCAGAAAATTCAACTTGCCGCTCCATAGATCCTGTCGTGCTGGCATACATGGATAAGATCCAATATACGCATTATCGAAGCGTGCTCCGGCGGCCGCAAAAGCTGCCAGGTTTGGTGTTTGAATCCATGGATTGCCATAGCATGACATGTGATCACGCCGAAATGTATCCATGAGTATACAAATGACATTCATTGGTTATCCCTTTATCTCTTGTCCATAAGGCTCAGAGTTTTAGACACTAATCGAGCAAGGAGAAATCCACGAAAAATTCGTAGCGTCGCGTTTCTTGAGGTTGCAGACGTGGCAACGTTCCACGTTCTCGGTGTACGGCACGCCCTTCCGTCGACGTATTCCCAGGCTCTAGCGCAAGAACATATTCGCCTTTGGTAGAATTTTGCCACTGACTCAAGAATGGGCAGGCCTCACGCGGATAACAAAAGTTGACGCGCAGCGTTTGCTCTTTGTTGTTCAAGAGAACTTCATTTTCCACACTGACCTGCACCCAGCCGTTCTCACCCTGTATACCTTCGTGAAGTAGTACAGTTGGCGCTGTACTGGATGGCTCTTTAAAGTGATCCCAACCCTCTACAGGACCATCTCCCTGAATCCAGCGTCTTGTTTGTGCCTCTGGAATATGGATGCGACATGTTTTGCTGATGAGTGGAAAACCAAGATTAAAGTGATAAAGTATCATATGGTCTACGGGCGAAAAGGACTCGTTGGTAATTTCGTCCACGATACCGATGCGGTTCGTTCCCATTGTTGTGCGGATAGTCCGGGTTAATATGATGTTCTCGCCAATAGCTGATGCTTGCCGGACGCGTCCTTGGAAGATAAGCTCATATGTATCGTTTGCTTGTATGGTTTCTGAACGTAACAATTCTGCTGGTGTAGCAGAGATACGCCCATGCAATCCGAGTGATTCACCCTCATCCACATTTGGTTTACCCATATAGGTAAGTCCTCCTGTGGCTAACAGTCCACCCTCAAAGCTACGATTCCATTCCCGTCCATCCTTCTCGTAGAATTGTGGTGCAACGGGTCCCGTAGCGGATAGCCAACTGATGGGGATACCATATATTTCGCATAAGCCGATGTCAAAAGCTCGACTAATGGAAATTTGGAAGGAGAGTCCAGATCCATTCCGGACAAGCAATAGTTCATTGCCGCGCCCGCGTCCTTCTTGTAACTGGACACGTTGATATCCGGCAATTTGTCGTAGATCCCCAACTCTCTGGCGTAGATCGCTCAGCGTAGAGACGTTGTATGCGAGTGCCATACTCATCGCTCCCTTCAACTGTGATAGTCGTGATTCATTGATGGCATTAATTGTATAATCATAGCTGCTCGCGGCTATTTGATTACTCGTGTAATCATAATTATACATAGTCACAGTTGTATTTGTCAAGGTAGCTTCGAATAAGTTAATAAGGTACTTTGTGTCTCTGTCTGAGATTGCATTAAAGCTACGCTATCTTATTCTAGGAAAAAGTAGTATCAATTATCCTGGAGAGGTTGTGGACTCTCGTATCGTCAGGTGAGTAGGCAAGACAGCATGGACTGCATCAGGTGCCATGTCAGCGGCACTACCTTCGATCTTTTCTATCATGAGTGCGATTGCATATTTGGCCACTTCTTCGAGCGGTTGAGAAACGCTAGTTAAAGGTGGATAGACATACGCTGCAAAGGTGTCATCATAGCTGATAATACTCATCTCTTCAGGTACACGTATCTTTGCTTGATAGAGGGCACGAAGTACACCCAAAGCCAGAATATCAGATGCGACGAATAGTGCCGTTGGGGGTGTCATAAGTGAGAGCAGAATATTCGTAAATCTGTAGCCCTCTGCAAGAGAGTACATGGTTCCTCGTTGTAGATACTCTTCCGGTACCGCTAGTTTATAACGCGTTAAGGCCTGTATAAAGTTATCCAGCCGAGAGCTATCAACTATATGAGATCCGCCACCACCAATAAATGCAATTTGACGATGTCCCTGACTGACAAGATGATCGATTGCTTCATTAATCCCCTGGCACGAGTCAACGGTGACACATGGTGTTTTAACAGCGAACTGAGGCCGGATCAGCTGCACAACAGGTAAACCTTCATCAACAAATTGCTGAACCTCGGACTCGCTGCCCGGCCAGTCAAAGATAACGCCATCTACACGGTGACTGAGAAGCAGTTGAAGAAGTTCTTTTCTATCCTGGAAGGCATGAGTTTCAGCACTAACTTCAATGACATGATAACCCATGTTTTGAGCTACCCGTGTCAAGCTGGTGCCGATCTGGTATGGAATAGGTTGCTCATAGAGTACACTACTGAAAGAGCGTCTGACATATCCAATAATTCTGCTATGTCCACGACGTAAGGATTGAGCTGCCAGATCTGGAGAGTAGCCAAGCTCAGCTGCGGCAGTCAAAATGCGTTGCCTCGTTTCGTCTGAGACCCGAATATTGCTTCGTGAACCATTAAGGATGACTGATACGGCTGCTCGCGATACGCCAGCTCGTTTGGCCACATCATTGCTTGTAGCTGAACGCGACTTCAAAATTGATAATCCTCCGCTAAATAGTATCTATCCAAGTCCTCTTCACCACTGGCAACAAAAGTTTATGAATAGATACACTCAACAATCAAATGGAAATCATCCACATCAACAACATATTATAAAACGATATCTACACGCCACGTGAAGAGTCGATCTCCATCTTGTTCATTATAGGTAGCGAATATGAGAGTACGTGCACGTGTAGCACTCTTGATATCCACAAAAGCAGCCTGTACAATTGATAAACCAGCAGACGTAGTAGTAATCTGAAGAGATTCCAACTCAGCTCCATTTTTGTCAATTTCACCTTAACTCTCAGGGATTCTTTTTGTCAATTTGTTCGTCAATTGTCACATTGGTTCACGCTCACTTTGAACCATGCCTAAAATTGATAAAAGAAGCAGTATAAGCATCTGGGCAGGAGAAGAGAACCAATGCAAATTGCAATTCTCTTGTATGAAGGGCTGACCTCACTTGACACCATTGGGCCCTATGAAGTACTCTGCCGTTTACTCGAAGCGTCTGTTCATTTGTTGCGAAGAAGAGCTGACCAATGTACACAGACACGTCCAGCGCGCTCGCATTGTATGCAAACGACGCTCTGGATACTGTTCCTCACCCAGATATTGTGCTTATTCCGGGGGGGGAATGGCGGGGACGTTTGCTGCCGCGAAAGATCAGCAAATTCTCGCCTAGATACAGGAGATCTCCGAGCTCGGCTTTGAGCAGGAGGTCTCCGAGCTCGGCTTTGATATGAGATGGCTGGATTACACCCTGCTCTAACGCCAAGTAGTATTCTCCGGCTTCGCTCTCGACGATATAGGTGGCACTGAGCCTATTCAGTCCGCTTTTTGCGATAATGGTAATGCCCCATGGCACTTCTTGAACTTACGACCACTCCCACAAGGACAGGGATCGTTTCGGCCGGCACGCGCATAACGTCGCTGGAGCTCGGCTTCTTCCTGAGCCATATAGTACATGATGTTTGCAGGTGGCCGATGCGCCTGCAACTCTTGCGTCATCATCTTCATCGGACGATCAATATGCGTAAAGAAGGCCTTATAACCCGCGCAGAGATAGTTCAGCCCTGGTTCGCCGTCGGGTGTCGTGAGCGTACGGTCCTTGGGGCAACCACCATTACAGATAAAACGCACCTCGCACTCCCGACAGTAGCGGGGTAAGGTGTCTCGTTTCGCCAGACCAAATTGACGCTGCTGCTCACTCCCCACTAGTTTGGCAAGTGGAATAAATTGCATATTCCCCAACTTGTACTTTGGTTCGACGTAATGATCACAGGAGTAGATGTCGCCATTATGCTCCATCGCAAGTGCAGTCCCACATGTTTCGCTAAAGATACACAAACCAGGACGATTTCCCGACCAGGCGGCCAGGGCTTCATCAAAGATCTGCACAAAAACATGCCCAACATCATGGCGCACCCATTCATCAAAAATGGCACTGAGAAAGCGCCCATATTGCTCACCGGTCACCGAACGGGGCGTAATGCGATTACCTTCTTGAAAGCCTGTCTCATTGTCCCGTTCGACAATCGGGATAAACTGGATAAACCGGGTCCCCACTTCATCACGCAGAAAACGATAGACTTTTAGCGGATGCTCGGCATTGGCAGCATGCAGCGTCGTGAGAATATTAAATTCAACCTGGTGCTTCTTCAATAAGGCGAGTCCGGCCATGACGCGATCAAAGGTCACCTTTCCCCCTTTGTCGACACGGTAGATATCGTGGAACTCGCGCGGACCATCTAGGCTCACGCCAATGAGAAAGCGCTGCTCGTGGAAGAATTGACACCAGTCATCGTCCAGTTGGGTGGCATTCGTTTGCAACGCGTTATATATACGCATGCCGGGACGACTATATTTCTGCTGGTAGCTCACGGCAAGTCGGAAAAAGTCGAGTCCCATCAAGGTTGGTTCGCCCCCCTGCCAGGCAAACGTCACCTCTGGTACACGCTGT
The DNA here is from genome assembly GCA_015099395.1 of Ktedonobacteria bacterium brp13. GTDB lineage: Bacteria > Chloroflexota > Ktedonobacteria > Ktedonobacterales > Ktedonobacteraceae > Dictyobacter. The sequence goes on from AP024096.1 coordinate 1,778,123, forward strand.
GCTTCAATATACTGATGAATATACTCTTCTAATAAGGTGTTGGACATGCGAAAACTACTTCCAGGGTAGAGCAGTTCTTTCGATAAGAAGTAACAGTACGCACAATCCAGATTGCAGATGGCCCCTCGCGGCTTCGTCATAATATGAAAAGCCGGAGGGATGAGAGGCGTGGCCTCGGCAGGCACATCTAACATGATAGGGTTCCTTTCCATGAACAACGTTTGTGTGCACAGACAGCTCAAATATTCACTCCCTTTGGGAGAGCTTATAGGCCGACGTCGGCGTCGCTTCCCGCTTGCCACGTGGCTAGGCATTCTTGCATACATTGCGGTACCGTGATGAAGCAATTGGCCCCTGTAACAAGGGGTCTTGCGTCTCCTGCATCCACGACCACAAACGCTGGTCCAATGCCCGCTGAACGTCAGCTACTTCAGAGCGGCTTGCCAGATTGTCTTGCTCAAGGGGATCAGTCGAGAGATCATAGGGTTCAATCAACTGCTGACGCTTGCTTGAATAACTACCGGGATCACTTCGAAAGGTTGCACCTTGTTGTATGTCACCAGGGACCTCCACGGCGAAATCGGCCTCGAAATTGCGAATATATTTGAACCGCTCGGCGCGAATACACCGCATGGGATCATAGTAGCGGTGAAAGTTCTTCTCGGCATAAATCGCCTTCCGCGTCTGGCATGGCTCATTTCGCAAGAGCGCAAAAAAAGATCTCCCTTGCCCCTCCTCGGGAACGGGACATCCAGCTGCCTCTGGTATGGTTGGCAGAACATCAAGGTTGCTCACCATCTCCGTGACCACCATCCCCGCTGGCACTCCTCCTTTTCGCACCTTCTGCCACCAATCGATCAAGGTTTGGTGATTGCACACTTGCTGCCATAGCAACCAAAATGCTGCCCAAGGTCGTGACACGACGAAACACGGCCGCTGCTTCCTGGATTCTCCCCTGCTTGACCAGCCAGCGAGGACTCTCCGGCAAGAAATACAATCCCCCAAAGAGAAGGAATGAGGGGATGATCCCCAATCCAATCATCCAGCGCCAGGCGAAAAATGGTGAGAGTCCATAATCAACCAAGTAAGCAATCATGATACCACAAACGTCCATCATCTGGCCCAGGGAGGTGATCTTCCCACGCATTTCGGTTGGTGCCATCTCTGCCAGATAGACCATGACGACGACGGCCGATGCTCCTACGCCAAGCCCCATTACACAACGGAAGAATATCAGCAATATCAGCCAGCCTACATCTGGCGAAAGGGCAGCCCCAAACGCTCCCAGGACGAAGATGATTGCCATTACTTTGAGTATCGGCCGCCTTCCGAAGCGATCAGAAAGCATGCCTGCGCATCCTACGCCAACCGCTGCATCCAGTCAAAGAGAGCTCACAACCCAGCCCTGCAAAAAGGGGCTCAGATGCATTTCTTTGGTTATGAAAAGCAATGCCACTCCGATGACACCTGTATCAAACCCAAACATGAATTCACCTAGCGCCCCGAAGAAATACACCATGAACGTAAAACGTCTTCCGGCAACTAACGGTGATTAAGATTGGTTCATGAACTAAACCTCCTGCTATTTTATTGTTTTGCTCGTATACTTCGTTGCATGCTACGCCTCACGTTGATCGGCGTTGAATGGCACGATGTCGCTCGTCTCTTGATAAAAGGTCAGCAGGCGCTCTTTGAGCATGTCTCTGACGGACGCTAATGTGGGGTCATCAATACGGTTGTGTTGCTCGTAAGGGTCGGTACGCAGGTCATAAAGCTCGTCCTTTTCGTAGAGACGACGTACATATTTGAACTCCTTTGTACGACACATGACGGCTTTGCTATGTTCCGGTCCCTCACGACGCTGAAGACTGAGACGCGGCCAGTAAAGTCCTCTCGCATTACTGGAGCTTTCTAATTCCATCGCCTGTGTTTCCTGATGTCGTCTCCCTCCTTCACAGAAAACGGCATCTCGTCCTTCCGCTATCTCATCGGCAAGAAGCGGTAAGAGCGAACGACCAAAATGCGTGTGGCGCACGGGAATTCCGGTCAACGCCTCGATGGTGGCTGGCACATCGATCAGTTCAACCAGGGCATCACGTATCCCCGGCTTGAGGGGAACCGCAGCAGGTGGCTTGATGAGCAAAGGAACACGCGTGAGGCAGTCCTCAAATGTGTTCTGAGTTTTCTCGACCAGCCCATAATCGCCGGTAAAGTCGCCGTGGTCGGAGAAGAAGAAGATGGCTGTGTCATCGTACATGCCCTTCTCGCGCAGGGCATCGATCACAAGCTTGAGTTGATGGTCCACACGCGCGCACATGCCATAATAGGTAGCACGCAGTTCGGCCCAGCGATCCTCGGTCCATGTCTGTAATCTCTGGTTGTCCGCAATTCCTTTGAGCATCGTGGGCTTACCCTGCCAGTCTTCCGGTGCTGGAATACGTGCTGGCACCTTTGATCTGTCTATCATGCTGAACCAGGGATCTTCTACGGTGTATGGCGGATGCGGATCCCACAATGGGAGGTAAAGACAGAGCGGCTGATCGTCTTGCTCATGCTGCTGGATTGCCTCAATGGCTCCTTCAATCATGGCCCAGTCGCTATCATAGACATGGGCTTCGCCAGGGGCGGGCTTTGCACGTCCCGCCAGGAAGGAATAATAGGTATCGCTCTCAGGATCACCACGCCACTCTTCTTCAGATACTACTCCCCAGGCTGGAAGCGGAGGACGCTCAGGCCGGTATTTCACGTCGCAGTAGGCATCAAAGCCGTTTTGCGCTGGCACGACGTCGTTTTTCCCCCCCCACCAGACAAAATACCCCTCATCCTTGAGCGTTTTTAGCAGCATCGGCTCGTCTGGTTGCAACATGTGGAACATGGTGCGGTGTCCCCGGACATGTGGATACCAACCCGTCATAAAAGAGCAGCGACTGGGTGTGCAGACGGGGTTTTGACAATAAGTCTGGCTGAAGGCAACTGCCTCAGTTTCCACCAGATGGTCGAGCGTTGGCGTGACAGCCGCCGGATTTCCCACGTACCCGGATACGTCACCACGCCACTGATCCGGATTAAAAATGACAATATTTGGTCGTTTTGTTTTCAACTCTTTCCCTCTCATATCTATCTATTCAGATTTATGACTATAGGAATTGTCAATGTGTAACGGAACCGGCCTTCCATCGATTTCTGCGAAAAGTCCAAGGTTACAGGGATAGCAGTGCCCGAGACACTTAACGACCTCTATACGTGTTTCGCCCTGATTCACGTCAATGCCGCAGGATCTCATGCACTCGCGTAGATCATCGCTGGTTCCTGACAGGTAAATATCCAAATTCGTCAAACATAGACGAATATGCATCATTACCTCCTTACCAAACCCAGCCGTGTCCATTGTTCTTCAGGTGCGGCTACTTTCTCCATCGATGCGCTCATCCGTTGCTGCATGTGCTCCAGTACTGCGCGCTCGGTGTCCTTCTTGTTGGACTGCTGCAATGGATCTGAGGCAATATGATAGAGTTCGTCTTCTGGTTCCTGAATGTGCGTTCGATACTCTTCAGGTCGCCTGAGCATGGTCGGTGCCCCATGACCGGGATGCGCGTTTTCGTATTGGACCGGGAATCGTTGCCCGTCCCAGATTTTTAAACGCTCCCTGGCATCCTCTGGAAAGTTCTGTTGACCAAAATCCCAATTATTGTAGTGTGATCGTGTATACCAGTACAGAGGTTGGTTGCCTTCCATTGGTTTTTTTACCAGCATCCATTCACCATCGGTACAATACATTGGTCCGCCGAAGACGCCAAAAATAATTTCGTTACGCGTACGAATGTCCTCACCATCTGGAGCAGTAGCTTGCCAGAGCGGAAGGAGGCTTTGTCCTTGCATACTCTCAGGAACGTGTATTTCCAATGCATCAAGAATCGTTGGTGTGAGATCCGCCATCTGGACGAGCTCTTTATATGCCGTTCCTGGTGTAATGCCCGGTGCCTGTACCAATAATGGTGTGCGCGCGATATCATGATAGAGAATGCGCGCATGTTTCCCTACCCAGTTGTGTTCTCCAAACAGAAAACCATGGTCGCTGGTCACAATGACCATGGTATCTTCTAGCAGGTTGAGCTCCTGCAATTTGTGATAGAACTTGCCGAACCAGTGGTCTACATAGGTCACTTCTCCACTGTAGAGGGCATGGATGTGCTTTACTTCGTCCGGTAAGAATCGGTCCGCCGTACCATAGCGCGGCCAGATGATCGACTCACCCTGGTAACCTGGATCATAGAGATCAGCATAACCAGCAGGGGGATCAAATGGTTCGTGGGGATCAAAATTATCAATCAGCAGGAAGAAGTCCTCTAACGTTTGATTATGCTCAACCCAATCCATCGCCTTCTGAAAAACCTGACCGGCGAAGTAGTCTTCTTCAACCCGAAAATGTTTGGTGTTCCGTCTGTATTTGGCCCAGTTCCGATTCAATTTCTCTGGCGATGCAGGATAATCAATGGGAATATCCGCATTGGTAACCCAATTATCCGATTCTTGCCCACGAATCATCTCAACGCCGTCAAAGCCAAAATGATAGTTACCAGAACCATACTGCCAGAGATGATAATGGTCTGTCACGAGCATCGATACATGCTCATGTTGTTTCACCAGTGTCACCAGGTCGTCTTGATCATACTCTAATGGTGACCATCCTCGCCGTAGAAAGTTCAGCCGGCCAGTCCAGAGATCCTGTCGAGCAGGCATACACGGATATGATCCAATGTAGGCATTATCGAAGCGGGCACCGCCTCTGGCAAATGCTTCCAGATTTGGCGTTTGAATCCATGGATTGCCGTAACACGACATATGATCACGCCGAAACGTATCCATCACGATACAAATAACATTCATCACTTTTCCTTTCATCTATGGCTATACTTCATCATTTCTTCTGTGCTCTTCATCAATTCCACAGCGAGGAGTCCACCACGAACTCATAGCGTCGTGTCTCTTGTGGCTGAAGTTGCGGCACTGTTCCTTGCTCACGGTGCAGAGCACGCCCCTCGGTTGAGGTATCCCCGGGCTCAAGACCGATGCATTCTATAAATTCAAGCGTTGAAATTGCTCCTGTGGCGCTCCAATCTCGCTGAATAGAGCTCGCAACGCTCTGGTTAAGCGTTCCACTTGCTCTGGATGCTGGTCTGCACTATTGTGAATCTCATTGGGATCTTCTTCCCTATGACTCAGCCAGGTCGGCTCTGACCACGAGGGATAATCGACCACTGGTCGCCGTCCATCCTGGTACGCGGCCAACTTGTATCCCAGCGGGTCAAAACGTGCTGTCTGGTGTCCGTACCAGTAAAGCGGCCGATTTTCAGGATCAGGAGATTGATGGAGCACCCACTGCCCATCCGTGATCGAAACACTTTTCCCAAATTGTCCTGAAATGGCATACTCATGCGTCTGCGCGGTACTATCTTGTACGGCGGGAAGCAAGTCTACTCCGTGCCGCCCGGCAGGACATGGACGGCCAAGAGCGCTCAATACGGTTGGGTAAATGTCGACGAGTTGGACCAGTTGATCCCTTCTCTCCCCTGCTGCATCGTCTGGATGAACAAGGATGAATGGAATGTGGCTGAGCGCACTAAACTGGTGCGTCTGCGTTTTGCCAATACGGCCATGATCTCCATTGAATGTCCCGTGATCGCTGGTAAAAATCACAACCGTATCTTCCCACAGATGTAATTCATCCATTGTATCAAGCAACCTGCCAAGCCATTTATCGGTGAACACGACGCTAGCAGCATAGCGGGCCTGGAAGTGACGTAACTCGTCCTCGCTCATATGCCGTCGCCAGAAATCGTAGGGAGGCTTCGAATGCCAATGCTCTACCTGATAGCCACGTGGATCAAACATCTTTACATACTCTTCCGGTGGGTCCCAGGGTTCATGTGGATCAAAACAATCAATGTGCAGGTAGAAATCTTTATGGCGATGATTGGCTTGCAGCCACGCACTCGCTTGCGAAAATACCTGCGCGCAAAAATAGTCTTCCTCTTTCTTCCGCGTCAGGAAGACGTTGCGATGATGACGCTCCACCTTGGCCATCGGATTATCCGGGCACGGAAACGTGATAGGATCTGTCTTCCAGGCATCCCCCTCGTGACCACGAATAAACTCGTAACCAGCATATCCCATATGATAGTTTCCTGCACCCTGCTCCCACAGGTGAAAATGATCCGTTATCAGATGACTGACGGAATATCCATCAGCTAAGACTTTGGCGATAGAAGCCGGTTGGGGACCAGAAATCTGGCGCGGCAAATCAAGATCATTATCCTCAAGTGGACCCCATCCTCGCTCAAGAAACTCGTAACGACCCGTATATATGTCACGTCGAGCTGGCATACAGGGCGATGATCCACACCACGCGTTATCAAACACCGTTCCACGACTCGCCAAGCGCTCTATATTTGGCGTAGGGACAACCCATGGTGCCTGCTCACCAGACATCTCACTGAGAGGGTGGCCTTTATGATAGGGACTACAATGATCCCATCGTAGCGTATCGCACAGAATAACAATACAGTTCAAGCTTTTTCTCCTCCTGTCTCTACCAACTTGCTTTCGCTTCCGAGAATCTCTTCGAGAGAACGATTTTCAGTAGCGACCGGTCGCAAGATGAGCCCAACGATCAGACCGACAAACATCACTACGGATACAGTGGTCACGGCTCCGGTCCATCCCAGGCTCACCTGAAGAATAGGAAACATGAATGTCGCAAACATACCACCAAAGCGACTGATCCCTGTGGCTAACCCCTGCGCGGTACCTCGCAACATCGTCGGGAAAAATTCAACTGACCACGGGTAAATGGCAGTGCTGACAACCTGATTGCAGATGGTAGAGGCCATAATCAATGTCACAAAGAGAATCGGTTGCGATCCAGTGACAAATGCAACAGCAAATGTAAATATAATATTGAAAAACCAACCAATGAGTATGATCGACCTTCGACCAATGCGGTCCAAACAAAGCGCGGTAACAAAAGAGACCACGGCATAGATCAGCCACAGCGCGGTATTCATTTCAAGCGCAGCTATCTGACTATGAAAACCAAAGGCCTGAAGCAGGATCGGTAAATATGCATTGAATGATGATCCTCGATAAACAGCCAGAAACCAGAATAGCAGGACGAGGGTTAAAGGAACCGCATACCGCTTACTAAATAAGACGCTCAGTTTCGATTCTTCTTCTACTGCAGATGGCAGGCTCTTTGAGATTTCAGCGAGTCCTCCATTCAATTCATCCTGATCCACCTTTTGACCCTTCGCAAGTAACCAGCGTGGACTTTCCGGCATATGAGTACGTAAAAGCATGACAATGACGGCAATCACGACACTAAACCCCAGTGCCCAGCGCCATGCATTCTGATCTCCACTCAGAAGAAACACAATGGTGACGATGCCGGATACGGTGGCACCAATAAACCAGAATGGTTGCATCAGACCAGTAAGAAAACCACGCTTGTTCTTGGGACTGAACTCCGCAATCAGCGATGTGCTAATCGGCACATCCGCACCAATGGCCAGGCCCGCGATAAAGCGTCCAATAAGAAGGACGGTGATATTCATTGCAAACGCGCTCACAAGTCCACCAATGACAAACATGGATAAGTCTAGGATGAATGATGTCCGACGCCCCACTTTGTCGGTTAAACGGCCAAAAATAAGTCCACCTAGCGCCATACCGAGAAACGCCATTGAACCGATTAATCCTAGTTGCGCGACTGTAAGCTTCCAGGCAGGCTGTAATAAAAGGAGCACGACACTGATGACCATATTGTCATAGCCATCCAGAAATGCTCCCATCGCGCTGACAAAAGCGATAAATCCAACCTTGCTGGTCATCCGGCTACTCTCAGCAGTTTTTAACGTCTTCGTTTCCATAATACCTCGTAGTTACTTTATATTCGTTAAGGGGATGCAGCACTCACCCTGCTGGCAGCTTTAGGATGAGTCCCCCATACTTCTTTTACCTGTTTTACGCACCAACGATAATATCATCCTCTTACGACAGAGGAACCTCACACCGTTCAGGTTTATTCCATCGCAACACACACAAAAGATATGCACTGATCAGTGCGTAATGCATCTATATCGATATGCGATGGAGACCACTTAATTACGACTGGTGGCATCCTGATATGCCTTGAGTCGCTCCTTCTGATCTGCGAGCGCTATTTGATCCACTTCATCGGGATCTACAACTCGCGTGAGTTCCGCTTGGAGTTCAGTGATTACAGATGCATACGTTGAATCGGTTGAGAGATCGTGCATCTCTAGGTGCAGAGCACGCCCCTCGGTTGAGGTATCCCCGGGCTCAAGACCGATGCATTCTATAAATTCAAGCGTTGAAATTGCTCTTGTGGCGCTCCAATCTCGCTGAATAGAGCTCGCAACGCTCTGGTTAAGCGTTCCACTTGCTCTGGATGCTGGTCTGCACTATTGTGAATCTCATTAGGATCTTCTTCCCTATGACTCAGCCAGGTCGGCTCTGACCACGAGGGATAATCAACCACTGGTCGCCGTCCATCCTGGTACGCGGCCAACTTGTATCCCAGCGGGTCAAAACGTGCTGTCTGGTGTCCGTACCAGTAAAGCGGCCGATTTTCAGGATCAGGAGATTGATGGAGCACCCACTGCCCATCCGTGATCGAAACACTTTTCCCAAATTGTCCTGAAATGGCATACTCATGCGTCTGCGCGGTACTATCTTGTACGGCGGGAAGCAAGTCTACTCCGTGCCGCCCGGCAGGACATGGACGGCCAAGAGCGCTCAATACGGTTGGGTAAATGTCGACGAGTTGGACCAGTTGATCCCTTCTCTCCCCTGCTGCATCGTCTGGATGAACAAGGATGAATGGAATGTGGCTGAGCGCACTAAACTGGTGCGTCTGCGTTTTGCCAATACGGCCATGATCTCCATTGAATGTCCCGTGATCGCTGGTAAAAATCACAACCGTATCTTCCCACAGATGTAATTCATCCATTGTATCAAGCAACCTGCCAAGCCATTTATCGGTGAACACGACGCTAGCAGCATAGCGGGCCTGGAAGTGACGTAACTCGTCCTCGCTCATATGCCGTCGCCAGAAATCGTAGGGAGGCTTCGAATGCCAATGCTCTACCTGATAGCCACGTGGATCAAACATCTTTACATACTCTTCCGGTGGGTCCCAGGGTTCATGTGGATCAAAACAATCAATGTGCAGGTAGAAATCTTTATGGCGATGATTGGCTTGCAGCCACGCACTCGCTTGCGAAAATACCTGCGCGCAAAAATAGTCTTCCTCTTTCTTCCGCGTCAGGAAGACGTTGCGATGATGACGCTCCACCTTGGCCATCGGATTATCCGGGCACGGAAACGTGATAGGATCTGTCTTCCAGGCATCCCCCTCGTGACCACGAATAAACTCGTAACCAGCATATCCCATATGATAGTTTCCTGCACCCTGCTCCCACAGGTGAAAATGATCCGTTATCAGATGACTGACGGAATATCCATCAGCTAAGACTTTGGCGATAGAAGCCGGTTGGGGACCAGAAATCTGGCGCGGCAAATCAAGATCATTATCCTCAAGTGGACCCCATCCTCGCTCAAGAAACTCGTAACGACCCGTATATATGTCACGTCGAGCTGGCATACAGGGCGATGATCCACACCACGCGTTATCAAACACCGTTCCACGACTCGCCAAGCGCTCTATATTTGGCGTAGGGACAACCCATGGTGCCTGCTCACCAGACATCTCACTGAGAGGGTGGCCTTTATGATAGGGACTACAATGATCCCATCGTAGCGTATCGCACAGAATAACAATACAGTTCAAGCTTTTTCTCCTCCTGTCTCTACCAACTTGCTTTCGCTTCCGAGAATCTCTTCGAGAGAACGATTTTCAGTAGCGACCGGTCGCAAGATGAGCCCAACGATCAGACCGACAAACATCACTACGGATACAGTGGTCACGGCTCCGGTCCATCCCAGGCTCACCTGAAGAATAGGAAACATGAATGTCGCAAACATACCACCAAAGCGACTGATCCCTGTGGCTAACCCCTGCGCGGTACCTCGCAACATCGTCGGGAAAAATTCAACTGACCACGGGTAAATGGCAGTGCTGACAACCTGATTGCAGATGGTAGAGGCCATAATCAATGTCACAAAGAGAATCGGTTGCGATCCAGTGACAAATGCAACAGCAAATGTAAATATAATATTGAAAAACCAACCAATGAGTATGATCGACCTTCGACCAATGCGGTCCAAACAAAGCGCGGTAACAAAAGAGACCACGGCATAGATCAGCCACAGCGCGGTATTCATTTCAAGCGCAGCTATCTGACTATGAAAACCAAAGGCCTGAAGCAGGATCGGTAAATATGCATTGAATGATGATCCTCGATAAACAGCCAGAAACCAGAATAGCAGGACGAGGGTTAAAGGAACCGCATACCGCTTACTAAATAAGACGCTCAGTTTCGATTCTTCTTCTACTGCAGATGGCAGGCTCTTTGAGATTTCAGCGAGTCCTCCATTCAATTCATCCTGATCCACCTTTTGACCCTTCGCAAGTAACCAGCGTGGACTTTCCGGCATATGAGTACGTAAAAGCATGACAATGACGGCAATCACGACACTAAACCCCAGTGCCCAGCGCCATGCATTCTGATCTCCACTCAGAAGAAACACAATGGTGACGATGCCGGATACGGTGGCACCAATAAACCAGAATGGTTGCATCAGACCAGTAAGAAAACCACGCTTGTTCTTGGGACTGAACTCCGCAATCAGCGATGTGCTAATCGGCACATCCGCACCAATGGCCAGGCCCGCGATAAAGCGTCCAATAAGAAGGACGGTGATATTCATTGCAAACGCGCTCACAAGTCCACCAATGACAAACATGGATAAGTCTAGGATGAATGATGTCCGACGCCCCACTTTGTCGGTTAAACGGCCAAAAATAAGTCCACCTAGCGCCATACCGAGAAACGCCATTGAACCGATTAATCCTAGTTGCGCGACTGTAAGCTTCCAGGCAGGCTGTAATAAAAGGAGCACGACACTGATGACCATATTGTCATAGCCATCCAGAAATGCTCCCATCGCGCTGACAAAAGCGATAAATCCAACCTTGCTGGTCATCCGGCTACTCTCAGCAGTTTTTAACGTCTTCGTTTCCATAATACCTCGTAGTTACTTTATATTCGTTAAGGGGATGCAGCACTCACCCTGCTGGCAGCTTTAGGATGAGTCCCCCATACTTCTTTTACCTGTTTTACGCACCAACGATAATATCATCCTCTTACGACAGAGGAACCTCACACCGTTCAGGTTTATTCCATCGCAACACACACAAAAGATATGCACTGATCAGTGCGTAATGCATCTATATCGATATGCGATGGAGACCACTTAATTACGACTGGTGGCATCCTGATATGCCTTGAGTCGCTCCTTCTGATCTGCGAGCGCTATTTGATCCACTTCATCGGGATCTACAACTCGCGTGAGTTCCGCTTGGAGTTCAGTGATTACAGATGCATACGTTGAATCGGTTGAGAGATCGTGCATCTCTAAAGGATCACGTTCAAGGTCGAATAGTTGTGCAGGAAAATGGGGATAATAGATGTACTTGAAACGTCCTTTTCGAATCATGAAGATGCCGTGACTTACCCCATGTGCATGATACTGGCTAAATATAGTGTCTGAACCGGGTCGGCTTTCCCGTCCCTGCGCTACAGACAGAAAAGAACATCCCTGCCAGGCTGGATCTGGTGTTAAACCAACCGCTTCAGCAATAGTGGGGGTCAGATCAATAAGCGCTATAGGGTCTGTGCGAACCGTGTTCCGTGCAATGGTTGGCCCCGCCATAATCAACGGAATACCCACAGATTGCTCATACATCGCACTCTTCCACCACAGTTCATGGTCCCCAAGTAACTCACCATGATCGCTGGTATAGATGATCAAGGTGTTTTCCGCCTGCCCACTCTGCTTCAAGGCCTGTACAACACGTCCGATCTGGTCATCGATAAACGTTACCAGCCCGTAATAGGCAGCACGTGTACGGCGTAGGGTTGCTTCATCGAGGTTGCGACCATCAAAATGCTCACGCAATTCTTCCATTGCTGGATGATGGTCCTTCGAGGGATAATCATATGGCAGGTCAACCGTATCTTCTGGATACCTGTCATAGTATGAAGGCGGTGCAATGAGTGGAAAATGGGGCGGAAGATAACTCAACCATAATACCCAGGGAGATTCTTGTTGTCCAGCCTCATTCGAAATAAAATCTATGGCTGCCTGTGTCTCTAACTCTGTACTATGCGTCCAGAAATCGCCCGAGCCAACTTCCTCAAAGCGTTTCCGCGCTTGATTCCGCTTTTGAACCGGCTCTCGATATAATCCTGCTGGATCGTTGCCCGTTTGACGTGGATAACGCTGATCAGCAAAGCCGTTGGTCTTTGAAGGATCAAAATGTAGTTTACCAACCGTTACAACCTTGACACCCCGCTCATCCAGATACCGTCCCCAACTGCCGGGTGTCCCGCTATATGGCTTGTCATTGTCCCAGTATTCAATGTCGTGAACATGTTGACCAGTGGCGAAACTTGCCCGGCTCGGAATACAAAGAGGACTGTTGCAATATGCATTGGTAAAACGTGTGCCCTCCATAGACAGTTCGTCCAGATTTGGTGTGCGCACAATGGGGTGCCCGGCGCAACTCATTGCGTCACGGCGATGTTCATCGCTCATAATCAGTAGAATGTTCAATCTTATAGGCTCCTTCGCTCGTTTCCAACTCTCCTGAGTCATTCGTCGCTGCCTGCCCATAACGATGCGCTATACATTCACTATGGGGTCAGAAATGACTCGAAGGTGGAATACCCGGCGATAACATTGACGCGCTGACTGCACTCTCACAAACATTGTGAGAGCGTCAAATACGGAGCGACAATGCGTCATCGCTACTTCTATTACTCTTTGATTACTCGTGTAATTATACTAGTTACCATGAGATGGTTCTGTGTCATTCGTCGCATTAAATTTCGCGTCTGACAAATATCTTGGCTCATGCCCACTCTTGAAACGTCATGCGCTGTAAGCGCACCACTCCCGATGAGGTTTCTATGTGACCTCAGAAGATACTGGTGGCGAAGTCGTCTTTCGCAAGGATGTTCTCTCTTTTTCAAGCACGAAAAATAGTCGATATCCCCTACTGGAAGAGCGAAATGGCCTGTTTTCATGGCATATTTCCCCACTTTTTGACTTCGCCACCAGTAACAAGAGTGAGCATGAGCCGTTTTATTCGACAGACGACACATACACATACACCTTCGCGCCACATACTCTAGCTAAGCGCCAATTCCAAATCCTCGCAACACCATCTGTATGGAGATAAGAGCCATAATAGGTATAAAGATCAGACGCAATGTCTTATTACTCATACGAGAGAGCAAGCGTGCGCCGAGAATAGCACCTAGCAATATTCCCAGGGCGACAGGAGCTGCCACCAAAGGCAAGATATCTCCTCGTGACAGGTAGATACCTGCACTAGCCGCCGCTGTTACACCAATCATAAAATTGCTGGTTGTAGTCGAGACTTTCATAGGCAGACGCATAATTGTATCCATTGCAATCACCTTAAAAGTACCGCTCCCAATACCGAGCAAACCTGAAAGTAATCCTGCCACATACATCATTGCAAAGCCATAGGGAGTTCGCGTCATCTGGTACGAAACCATCTTCCCCAGTTTTGCATCCGGATAACTACTTTCCAGATGAAGTCTTGCAGCCAGATGATCATTACTTACATTCTGAGGTAATTCCTCACCCAGTTTAAAAATCATCGGCGCTATCGATATCAGTAGGATGGCACCAAATATCACAAAGAGCAATGAAGGAGCTAAAAATCCTGTCAAAAACGCGCCACTAATCGCTCCTGCCGTTGTCGCTATTTCCAGGAACATTCCAATCCGTATATTTGAAAGATGATCGCGCACGTAAGCTACGGCTGCCCCACTAGAGGTCGCGATGACTGCGACGATACTTGTACCAATAGCGTCATAGATTGGTAATCTAAAAGCTAACGTAAGTAACGGGACAATCAGAACCCCGCCACCAAGTCCGACCAGTGAGCCAATGATACCAGCAAGCACCGAACAGCCGAAAAGAAGCACCATACCTAGAGCAGAGAGTGGCATTAAGCGCCTCCTTTGCCGAGCATGAAACTTGCGAGTAAAATCATCAGCACAATGCTAGAGATTACCACAAATGTACGGTCATGTTCGCATGCAAACGACACAATAGAAATCAACACGCGAATAACAGGCGTAGCTATAAGTATTATCAATCCTAAAAAGATTATGGCTCCTGGTTGTAATGTCAGCAGTCCAAGTACAATTTGTGTAGGGGTAAATGGAAATTGTGCATTCATCTGCTGGGAACCGGGATGCAACAAAAAGAGCAACACGCCCAAACTAATGATAATTGAACTCAGTGTTACGCCTATTTGCAAAACCCGGCTAATAACTATAGTCAGCCCCACATCTTCCGCACCATACTCATGAGAACTACTTTTTCGACTTTGACTTTTCTGCATGCTCTACTCCATTAGACGCGATGATCGGATGTCATTATATCGACACATCAATCGCACCTATTCACATTTATCCATCAGCACATATGCATTTTTGCGCTACTATCTTTCTCTGCAAAATTTGGTGCATCGGCTTTTCGATATGTTTAAGACTACTTTCATCATACCTAAATTTCATCCATAATACCAATGAATGTTTTTAATGTTTATTATAAAAAAATGGCATGTATACAAAAGAAGAATCTCTACAATGCAGCTCTCTACGAGATTCGCCAAGCCTTTATCTTCACAGGCATCTATCTCAGCTACAACACGATGGATAAACGTATGCAGTCGCATGAGGCGTACAAAGCACTGCCAGCAAAGGTCAGTCAACAAATCCTGATGCTGCTTGATCGCAACTGGAAAAGTTTCTTTGAGGCGCTTGAAGCCTACAACGAAGACCCTTCAAAGTTCTTAGGGCGTCCCAAGTTACCAAAGTACAAACACAAAACGGAAGGCCGTAATATCCTGGTCTACACCATCCAGGCCATTAGTCGAGGAAAGAACGGATTGAAGCGCGGCATTATCAAACCATCCATGCTTCCTATCGAGGTGCAAACAAAGCAAAAGGACGTCGATCAAGTCCGTATCGTACCGCGCAAGGGCTTTTACGTGGTTGAGGTGGTGTACGGGAAAGAAGTCAAACAGGCAGACGTGAACCCCACTGTTTACGCAGGCATAGACATTGGCATGAATAATCTGGTTGCGCTAACTTCAAACAAACCTGGCTTTCGGTCAGTCCTTGTTAACGGGCGTCCAGTGAAATCAGTCAACCAATTCTACAACAAGCGGAAGGCAGAGCTACAAAAGCAACTCGGTCATACCGGCACGACAAAGCGTATGGAGCGCATGACGAACAAGCGTAACAGGCGCATCAATCATTATATGCACACTGCCAGCAAGCGGATTATTGATCTGTTGATAAAAGAGGGAATTGGGGTGTTGTGTATAGGCAAGAATGACGCCTGGAAGCAAGAGGCAAACATGGGCAAGAGGAACAATCAAAACTTTGTCCAAATCCCTCACGCTCGTTTTATCGCCATGTTAACCTACAAAGCTGAGTTAGCAGGCATCACCGTGAAGGTCACGGAAGAGTCCTACACGTCAAAAGCTTCACTGCTAGACCTTGATCCATTGCCAGTTCGTGACCCGAACAATGGCAGTGAGAAGCACACGTTTAGCGGCAAGCGCGTGAAGCGTGGATTGTACCGTGCATCAGACGGATGGAAGATCAATGCCGACATTAACGGCGCGGGAAACATTATACGCAAAGTAGCCCCTGATGCCTTCGGGCTAAGGGCGGTAGAGGATGGTAAAGCGGTGCTTGCATCGCTGGTAGTCCATCCTGTGAGGTTGTCGTTCCCCTCACGAAGCCGAAAAGCAAGCGGAAAGTAGTGAAAGCAAGCGGTCAATAGAACGTTCTATTTCGCTATCAAACGCTATACTTTTTGGAACTATAAGGAGAGATGATGGGCATCCCTCCTCTTCGACGTCGTGAAATCACACTCAGAGTTACGAGTCAAGAAATACTTTTACACTTTCAAACGATACATAGGAGAGCGCAAGACTTGAGCGTTCAGTATATTAGTTGGTGTCTCTTTTCGCATTACAGAAGCGACATGTTCAGCTGCTTTCCGCTGGACATCAGCGACAGCATCTTCCGAATAGAAGGCAGCATGTGGAGTTACGATGACATTTGGTAAGGAGAGCAGCGGATAATCCTGTTGTGGAGGTTCCTGAATAAGTACATCTAAAGCCGCACCTGCAAACCAGCCATCTCTAAGTGCCTGATAGAGTGCAGTTTCGTCAATGACAGCACCGCGTGAGATATTGATCAAATAGGCAGTCGGCTTCAACAAGCGCAAGGCACGAGTATCAATCATCCCACGCGTCTCATTAGTGAGAGGTACATGAATTGAAACATAGTCAGATAAGGATAAGAGTTCGTCCAAGTCGTTTGTGACAACACAGTTTGCGCCAAAACCAGCGACCTCTTCAGCAGACAAACGTGGTGTATAGACAATTACTTTTAATCCAAAGCCTAGAGCTTTCGGCACGAGGGTTTGCGCAATGTTGCCATAACCAATAATCCCCAGCGTCTGCCCATAGAGGCGACGCATTGGGTGCCCAGAATTTACCTGCCAGATACTCTGACGGGTAGCAGTTGCATATGTTACAATCTGCCTATTCCAGGCAAGTAACAGGGCCATCGTATGATCAGATGCCTCATCCAGACAAAAATCGGGAACATTAGTCACGAGCATGCCAAGCTGCGTTGCATGCTCTACTGCGATATTATCCACCCCAATCCCATAACGGCTAACGATCAAGCAATGAGGAGCAGCATCCAGAACAGCCGGGGTAACCTTTTGCCAATTCGTCAAAATAGCATCGCACGATGGAGCAAGTTGAACAAGTTCAGACTCCTCACCACTATGAGCTGCAACTATTTCCGCATCCACAGTCTGAAGAATAGCCCGCTCGATATCAAGCGAAGGCCATGCATAATCAGTAATCAGTACTTTTAACGTCATGACATACACCTTACTCATGCTTTAAATATGCAAAATTTAGTAACTGCACCTCTTATTATACTCATGATACTCAAATAATAGCATGAGATTAGCTGAACTTCTCAAAGGGGTTCAGAAAGGTCCTGTTTATCTAAACGTCAATTCATTAGCAGAAAACAAAAATGTGAAAAACACTTGAGCAGCGCGGGAGAGTTGTTTATCAGAGCGCTGAATAAAGCTTAGCTCTGGATGAATATCCATATCGGTTAATGCGACCTGCACCAGATCGCCATTCGCCAACTCGCTCTTCACAGACAGAGACGAAACGATCGCCGCCCCTACACCATTGATCACCATTTGCTTGATAGCCTC
The DNA here is from genome assembly GCA_015099395.1 of Ktedonobacteria bacterium brp13. Classification (GTDB taxonomy): domain Bacteria; phylum Chloroflexota; class Ktedonobacteria; order Ktedonobacterales; family Ktedonobacteraceae; genus Dictyobacter. The sequence continues at coordinate 1,795,691 of AP024096.1, forward strand.
ATTATCGGTTAAAGTCAATAGCGGTCGTAATGCCACGCCCCGCTTTAAAAGATGCCGCTCTAACATATCACGAATACCGCTACCTCTTTCGCGTATCACCAACTCTTCTGCTCCCAACTCAATCGGACGTACCGTATCCGCTCCACTCCAAGGATGAGAAGGGGCAACCACCAAAACCAGCGTATCGCGCGTAAAAAAGCGTACATTTAACCCTTCAGGCAAATGGGCCACATCGCCTTCCACAATTCCAAAGTCTAAAGTCCAATCTACAATATGTTCAATAATATCTTGCGAATTCAGAATCGAAATTTTGAGTCCGATCTCAGGATAAAGGGCCCGAAAACGTGCAACAATAGTTGGCAACAAATAGACACCTGCAATGGTATTGGCAGCTAATTTGATTTCACCACGTTTAACATCGCGCAACGCCGCCAGAGCATCATCCATCTCACGTTCGAGGGCAAACATCTGACGAGCATAGGTTTGCAAGATATGACCGGCATAAGTCAGTACGATACGACGTCCCTGCCTTTCAATCAAATCCAATTTCGCCTCATGCTCAAGACTCTGCATAATTTTCGTCACCGCAGGCTGTGTCAAATGGAGTTCTTCCGAGGCTCGTGTGATATGTTCAAGCTCAGCAACTTTCAAGAAAACCCGTAAGTTTTGCAAATTCATACGACCACCCAATTGCGCAATTCTGTAGATCAATGAGATGCGCTATACATTTCAACTTCTGCATCATACCAGAAAAAGGTAGCGTGCTCATAGAGACAGTAGCATATACAGGCACAAAAATGTACCTGCTCAGAATACATATCACCTATGGAGAGATCATGAACTGGAATTCCCCCGAATTTGGAGGGTCGGAGAAGAGAAATCTGATATACTCATATCAGGAGGGTTTAATGGGCAAATCTCAACCGACCTATACCAAGGAATTCAAGCAGCAAGCTGTTACACTCTTTGAAACCAGTGGAAAAAGCAAAACACAAATTGCCAGAGATCTGGGTATTTCTGATAGTGCTTTGAGTAAATGGTGCAAAGAATTTAGAGTACGAGGAAATGAGGCGTTTCCTGGTAAGGGGCATCAAACAACTATAGAAGAGGAAATGAAAAGATTAAAGCGTGAAAATGAAATCCTGAGGCAGGAAAGGGACATCTTAAAAAAAGCGATGAGCATCTTCGCGCAACCCCCACCCGTAAAATTCCAGTTTATTCATGAGCATCGTCAGCTCTTCCCTATTCTTCGGATGTGCCAGGTCCTGGACGTTTCGGAAAATGGCTATTATAACTGGCGTAAAAGAGGAAAAAGCCAAAGAAAACGGGATGACGAACAGCTTACGGAGCATATTGAAGATGCGTATTATCAGAACAGGGGTCTTTATGGAAGCCCTCGTATTCATGTTGAATTACAGGAGCAGGGTATTCATTGTGGACGAAAACGTGTCGCACGCTTGATGCAGGAACATGAGCTGAGCGCCAGAAAAAAGAAGCGGAAGCCACGTACTACCGATAGCAATCATGCGTTTCCAATGGCTCCCAATCTCTTGGAGCAGGATTTTACCGCTGATGCCCCATGATGCCCCAGATAAGAAATGGATGTCGGATTTTACCTCCCTTGAGACACGAGAAGGGTGGCTCTATCTTGCAGGGGTGATTGACGCCTATTCACGCAAAATCGTTGGCTGGTCTATGAGCGAGCATCATGATGCTGAATTGGTCCATGCCGCACTGCAGATGGCACTGCTTCAGCGGCAGCCTGGAGCTGAGCTGATCCATCATTCAGACCGGGGCAGTGAATATGCCAGAATATGCCAGCAGCCGGTATCAAAGCCTGCTGCGTGAGCATCACATCCAGGTAAGTATGAGTAAAAAAGGGGATTGCTACGATAATGCGATGATCGAGAGCTTTTGGGCAACATTGAAAAGTGAGTGCTCTAGAGATAGCATCTTTTCTAGTAGAAATGAGGCAAAAACGACGGTTTTTGAGTATATAGAAGTGTACTACAACCGAAAACGACGACATTCCTCTTTAGGATATCTCAGTCCAGCTCATTACGAAAAACGAATAATCAAAACTCATGACGATTTTTCTTGACAGAAGCGTCATCTTATCGAAAAATGATGCATACGTATTACATACGTACGTCATTGACGTATGCATCATTTTTCGTGTATCTTCCATGACCCAACTTTTACGTTTGGGTCCCCTCCAAAAACGGGGCAACTCCACATCGACTCTTTTGGTCAGAAAGACACTGATAGGCCTATTGGCTCTCGAGCGTGCCGCCGCCGAACGCGAACGTGAGCGTGTGCTCAAGTGCTCACGTCGTGCCAGTCACTCGTCCGCCAGGCACTGCCGCCAGGCACTGCGCTTTTGGCAGGAGACCCGGGAGACAACTGAGAGCCAGCTGGTGCATGGACTCTCGGTAGCAGTGACATCGGATTGAAGAGCGCGAGCATCTAAGCCGTGTTATCAACCTGCTAGCGTCGAGTGTGCTCGTTGGGCAGAAAAAGCCTGCAGGCCGCAGAAAACGGTAGTGTGTAGACAACCAAGAAGAGCAATCGTCATAGCCTGGCCAGCTGAGACCTGCATGACGATTGCTCGTCCCTCTGGGTGATGAACCTGTCTGCTTAACGTACCTGCTTAACGTGCCCCGGCCAGCGCGGGAACTTTCACTTTGCTGACAACCCACTGGTCGCGCAGTATTCTGCGTCGTTCACGGCGACTACCAGGACGTGGACGCCTATCGTATTTGTGTAGTTCTTCCTCGGCAGCCATGGTCTGCCAGCCAAGGCCAGTTTGCAGATCCAATACGGTGCAAAGCCCAGCGGGAAGCAGCCCAAATGGCTTCTCTATCACATCGCACTGATCAAACTGAGTGCTGTTCGGCGTACGGAAGCTCTCAAACCATGCTGGATAGACGAAATCTGAAACACGGACATCGTCTATCGTGTAGCTGTTCGCCTCCGATTGACAGGGACTGCAGATTTCATAGGCGTAGAGGAGCGATGAATCACGACGCTGTACAGATGCCATCAGATTGATGTCAGGATCCGCAAGCGTTTCCAGTAAGATATGGCTGGCGGTCACCGTCCATTGGTAGCCCATCTGCTTATCAGGACTCACGAAGACCTTTCCCAGTGGGAGCCCCTGGTTCGTCAGATCATGATAACCGAGCGCCACCGCCTGGTCTGGGTTATCAAGCAGAACCACCCACCACTTCTGCATCGGAAGCTGTTGCGTGGTCGCAGAAACGAATTCAATATCTGCATCCATGCCCCATGCCGGAGCAAAATCGCGACGGATTTGCGTTTGTAGCGCTGGCAGAGCCGATTGCACTTCCTGATCGGTCACCTGCGTCGAGGCGTTAATGAGCGCAATTTGAATGTTTGCCATGTTTGCCATGTATTTTCCCTTGCTTTCTTGAAACGTCCATTGGACACGCTGTATGTCGCTGTATGTCATGGAGGGAGACGTGTCCTGTTGTTCCTGGCGCGAGTCTCCTCGATCTCACTTCATCTCACCTTGTCTCCCTCGGTCTCTCCCACGAGGCATCAAGCTAGCGTGCCTTATATTGGGGGAGCGAAGGCCTCATTGGAGCCTTTAGGTATCATACTTCGCCATATGACCCTTGAAGGGGGTGGGCAGCCGAAGTGGGCAAAAAAGCCGATCAAATTTTTAAAAGATCTGGCCTGTAGCGCTGGACAAAGGGATTGACGCTCCTGCTTTTTTGCTCATTTCGACTGCCCAAGGGTTTCAACACTCATGTGACGGAGTGTCTACGGAGTGTCTTAGGTCTAGTATACGAATTGTGTGAATAGAAGGTGGTCTCTTGCGTGGAGAGAGCCCAGAAGAGAATTTCGCCACACCATAACCTACATTCCTGCGAATTTTGGAATGAAATGGCTCACCCGCACGTTGCATGATCAGGGATGTGGTATAAAGGGATGTGGTATGATAGGAAGAAATAGAGCTTCATCACCATTGACCCCTTTTCACTCAAAACCATGCCATTCATACAACAACTTCTTCCTGGTACAGATAAGAGAAAAGCCCGGAAGCCAGGTCTAGACCGAGTTTAGCATCTTCTCGCTGTACTTCATTACACAAAAATCGGCATGGCATCAACGTCATGAGAAGTTGATCGTTATTTTTCGACGTGTTCGCAGTTGTGTGACTGTCGTTATTACTCGAACCCCATGATGGAGGAGGGCTATCATGCAACCGACCATGCAACCGACATGCCTTCAATGTGGCCAGCCTATTAAGATCATCCCAGGACACAGACGACGGTGCTATTGCAACAAGCAATGCAAACAAATGGCCTATAGAAGAAGACAAGGACAGCAGGCACGTCCAACCAAACAGGAGACAACGATGGATGAGAGGGTACTGAGAGAGCGATTGGGTGGTGGTTAGATAGTAAGTGATGGGATACAATAGAGAGCATGATTCAAGAAACGAAGACGTTTGAATGTCGTGTCTGTAAAAGTCCAAACATAATCAGAAACGGAACGAACCGCTGTGGAACAGCCCAGTACCATTGCAAGGACTGTGGCACCTATCGGGTGCTCTCGCCAAAGCCAGTTTATTCGGAAACCGACAAACAAACGGTGCTCCGGGCTGGCTTGGAGCGTTGCAGTTTGCGTGGCGTTGAGCGCATCTTTGATATCCCCCGGCAGACAGTGGTTCGCTGGATCAGCACGCATATCCAGAAACTGCCCACGGTAGCAGATACACTCCTGCCAGCATCCCCAGATGACATTCTTGAACTCGATGAGGTGTGGAGTTTTGTGCTGAAAAAAGCTGACCCACGGTGGTTGTGGACAGCGATGTGCCGACGGACACGCCAAATCGTGGCATTTGCCATTGGCGACCGCGGCAAAGCAACATGCCTTCGTTTGTGGAAGGCCATCCCGGATGAATACAAACACTGCCATACGTTCAGTGATTTTTGGACAGTCTATCAACATGTCTTCCCCGCAGAAACCCATCATGGTGTTGGAAAAGAAACTGGGGAGACAGCCCATATGGAACGGTGGAACAATACCCTGCGTCAGCGGATGAGTCGCTACGTTCGACAGACGTTGTCCTTTTCCAAATCCGATCTCACTCATCAGATGTTTACCCAGTGGTTTATTGTTCAATATAACCTGGACCTATCACTTACTATCTGACCACTACCCGGTGGAACAATACCCTGCGTCAGCGGATGAGTCGCTACGTTCGACAGACGTTGTCCTTTTCCAAATCCGATCTCACTCATCAGATGTTTACCCAGTGGTTTATTGTTCAATATAACCTGGACCTATCACTTACTATCTGACCACTACCCGCTTCTCTAGAGAGCTTACATCCTCCCCTAAGGGGAGAGTCAAGAGAAATCTCTTTCTATCGAGCGAAATGGCAAAGTTGACTCCGTTTTCTCCCCAGATCAGAAGGGGTCAGCGTATCCAAACTTTAGCGTACACTTTTCAAGTTTGGATACGCTGACCCCTAAATTGGCCCTCCCTCTTTTTGAGACAAACCTGAGAGGAATCTAGCGGGAGAGAAACGAATGGACACTCTATCGCTCCTTGCTTCGTATGTGCTCACAAACCTCCTTCACATTTGGCCTTGCAAAAAGATTCACTTCGTATTATAATGAGTAAGTACTTAGTCATTAGCCCGGTGGTGATAGTGTATGGCAAGACCCAAAAGTCCAGAGAAACGCAACGCTCTCCTGGCGGCAGCAATTGAACTGATTGCCGAGCAGGGCTTGAGCGTTCCCACGTCTAAAATCGCGCAGGTTGCAGGCGTCTCAGAAGGGACTCTGTTTACCTACTTTGAGACCAAGGAGCGGTTGCTCAACGAGCTGTACCTGGCGCTGAAGGGTGAGGAACGCGAGAAATTGATGCGCGATTATCCCTTTCAGGCGAGCTTGGAGGAGCGTGCGCGTCACTTCTGGAATACGTATGTTGCTTTCGGCGTGAACCATCCGGACAAATACAAGGTGGCGCTCCTGTTGCGCTTTTCGGATCACATCAATGAACAGGTCAAGCGTCTGGGAAGCGAGGGATACGAAGCGCAGGGGGCGATGGTGCTAGAATGCCTTAGTCGCGGGGCCCTCAAGGACCAGCCGACTGAATTTGGTGTTGCCTTACTCATCTCACTCATGAATATGACGGTTGAGTTGATTCTCCAACATCCTGCGGAAGCCAAGCGCTTCCGTGACGCTGGTTTTACTGCTTTCTGGCATGCAGTGACAACGACTTAATTTTTTTTACTTTGTTAAATGAGTGCCTGGTTACTCATTAAAAAGAAAGGAATGTTCGATGCCTTTACACTCCTCTATTACGCTGGGAACATCTGGCTTGCGGGTGAGTCGAAAGTTGTCTATTTTTATTCCCAATGAGGAGGCAATATGCAATATATAAAGCTCGGTCACACTGGCCTCGATGTCTCCCCTATTTGCATCGGCTGTATGGGCTTTGGTGATCCTTCTCGTGGCCACCCAACCTGGGCGCTCGGCGAGGAAGACAGCCGCCCGTTGATCCGATACGCGATCGAGGCTGGCATCAACTTCTTCGACACCGCCAACCTCTATTCGCAGGGGACGAGCGAAGAAACTCTGGGCAGGGCGCTAAAGGATTTCACCAATCGTGACAGTGTGGTCATCGCCACCAAGCTACGCGCACCCATGCGGACTGGCCCCAACGCTGGCGGCTTGTCGCGTAAGGCGATCATGACAGAGATCGACCATAGTCTGAGGCGGCTTGGCACCGATTATATCGATCTTTACCAAATCCATCGTCGCGATCAAACGACGCCATGGGAGGAGACGCTAGAGGCGCTCCATGATCTCGTGAAGATGGGCAAAGTGCGCTATCTCGGTGCCTCCTCAATGATGGCCTGGGAGTTCAGCAAGGCGCTTCATCTGCAAAAGGAAAACGGCTGGGCACGCTTCGTGTCGATGCAGGATACCTATAATTTGCTCGCCCGCGAGGAAGAGCACGAGATGTTGCCGCTCTGTGCCGACGAAGGCGTTCAAACCATCGTCTATAGTCCACTTGCACGCGGCCGCTTGGCCCGGCCATGGGGCACTACCACCGCTCGCTCAGAAATCGAGCCTTATACAGCCACACTCTATGAGGCAACGGCGGCGAGCGATCAGAAAATCGTCGAGGCGGTGGGCACAGTTGCGGCGGAACGTGGTGTCAGTCGAGCGCAGATCGCACTTGCCTGGCTGCGACGCCATCCAGTTGTTGCCGCGCCAATCGTGGGCGTGCTCAGAACCAGCCACATCGATGAGGCGATCGCGGTGCTCTCGATCACGTTGACCGATGACGAGGCGGCTCGACTGGAAGCATCTTATACTCCGCGTCGCGACATCCAGGGTGTATCTGATTCGGCCGTGCTGGCCCGCATGATGGCAGCAGTCGGGGTCAAAACTGCCTCTGCCTGACACCGATGCGGAGCCGCCCTCAGGCCGTCTGTATAGTTGCTCATTTCCAACGTTGGAAATGACCCTATTCGTGGAAGTAGAGCAGAGATTCGTTTCCAATAACAGATACTAGTGTGTAAATTACATTGCTTCTGTCGCAGAATTATCAAACTCTGAGTCGTAAAACTCCTGTTCTTCTCCTGCCCTGCAAGCTTTCCAGAAAGCGGAAACATGAGAAGAAGATATGACACGAAATAGTGCCGGACTTACGACATGAAGCGACGTAATTTACACTCGTCGCCCTAAATGTAAATCCCAGAATTAGATGAGGGCAAAATTGTACAATTATCTGCGGTAAAGCAAAGAACTCTTCAGCCATACCAACATCATTTTACTGGCTTACAAAGCGCTTTGAGCAACCAAGGCAAGAAAAAGGTGCAGGCGAATATTACCTCAGATAATTGTACAATTTGCCCTCATCTAATGATCGCATTTACATTTCCGTGACGCTGGTTTTACTGCTTTCTGGCATGCAGTGACAAAGATGTAAAAATTTTCACCTCATTAAATGAGTGTCTATTCACTCATTTAAACAAAAGGAGATCGACAATGCATTATCGCACCCTCGGCCGCACTGGCATCCAGGTCAGCCCATACGCTCTCGGCGCCATGATGTTCGGTGCCATGGGCAACCCCGACCACGACGACTCGATCCGCATCATCCACAAAGCGCTCGATGCAGGCATCAACCTGATCGACACGGCCGACGTGTACTCCCTCGGCGAGTCCGAGGAGATCGTCGGCAAGGCGCTGAAGGGCCGTCGGGACGACGTCGTGCTCGCGACAAAGTTCGCCAACCCCATGGGTGACGCCCCGAACCGACGGGGCGCATCGCGTCGGTGGATCATCGCCGAGGTCGAGCACTCGCTGCGGCGGCTGCAGACCGACTACATCGACCTGTACCAGTACCACCGACCCGACACGGAGACCGACATCGAGGAGACGCTGTCCGCGCTCTCCGACCTCGTGCACAGCGGCAAAGTGCGCACGATCGGAACCTCGAAGCTCCCGGCCATCGACATCGTCGAGGCGCAGTGGATCGCCGAGCGCCGCGGCTTCGAGCGCTTCCGGAGCGAGCAGCCACCGTACTCCATCCTGAACCGGGGCATCGAGCGCGATGTCCTCCCCGTCGCTGAGCGGTACGGCATGGGCACCATCGTCTGGAGCCCGCTGGCGCAGGGGTTGCTCACCGGCCGCGTGCGCAAGGGGCAGCAGTCCAACCTGCGCCGCAGCGGCCACTACTACGCCCACCTTCGCGACGAGCGCCGCATCGACATCGTGGAGCAGCTCATCCCGCTCGCGGACGAGGCCGGCATGTCGCTGACCCACATGGCGATGGCGTTCGCGATCGCGCATCCTGGCGTGACCGCCGCCCTCCTCGGCCCGCGCACAATGGAACAGCTCGACGACCTGCTCGCCGGCGCCGAGGTCGTGCTAAGCGACGAGATCCTCGATCGCATCGACGAGATCGTCCCGCCCGGCACCGACGTCGGCCAGCTCGACATGGCGTATAACCCACCCGCCGTCGTGAAGCCGGCACTGCGGCGACGCCCGATCGACGAACGGACCGCCGCGTAAGGCGAATCGAATCCGCGTTGCGGGGGGATGCGTGTCCCTATCGCACGCACACCGCCAGGGGCGTCATCTCGATCCGCCTCGTGCGCCCGTCGGCAGGACGAACCGCCTGTCGGTGGGTGCATTGACACATAGAACGCGGTCAGCGCTCTGCCGTCTGTCCGCTCCGGGAGCGGTGTACCACCAGTTCCCACGGGCACAGTCTGGCGATTCATCCCGATGAACGCCTGCTGGTGTGTGAATTTCGGAATTCGGTGAGCGAAAATGTGGTAATGACGTGGTCGCTTCGGTTTCTTTGACGGAACCGCTCACCGAATTGTCAAAATTCCCACTCACCGAATCGATCTGGCTCACATTTGGTGATAAAAGCTCATCAGCAGCTCCCTTTGAAGAACTTCAACCGCTCCAGAAGCGATTTCCTGAGGCCTTTTCATAGCTCTGCAATATATGAATCACCAAATGTGAGCCAGATCCACCCTTGAGGGCAAAAGCTGCTCACTTGTCAGGGCATTTACCACCAGTTCCTGCACGCCATCTTAGAAGAGATGACCAGTGTGATCGTTGATGCAGATCGAGAGGTTCCACTGGCATTGTTGCACCGTTTTGAGGCAGTCGTGCTCGAAGATAGCAGCAGTATCGCACTTCCAGATGAGTTAGCCACCTGCTGGCAAGGGTGCGGTGGCGCTCCAGGAGAGGGACGCGCAGCCATCAAACTGCATGTGCAGTGGGATCTCAAACATGGATATCTACGAGGGCCGTGTCTCACCTCAGGGCGCACAAGCGATCGGTCGAGTCCGTTGAAAGAAGAACCACTTCCTGCGGGGAGTCTGTACATCGCAGATTTGGGATATGTGGACTGGGGAAACGTGATAGCACGGCGAGCTGTGGGCAGCTACACGCTCACTCGCGCTCCAGCCAAAACGCTCTACTGGATCCCAGAGGGAAAACATCTGAAGCGCGAAAGCGTGTTGCCGCGGCAAGTCGGACAAACCACAGAGCTCTGGGTACGGGTGGCCGATGAGTATCGGTACCTGATGCGCCTGCTCATCCTGCGGGTGCCTGAAGAAGTGGCACAGCGGCGACGCGCTGATTTGGAGGCTGATGCCGTGCGCCGTGGGAAACCTGTACGGCAGAGAGCTTGGGAACTGGCAGATTGGACCATCCTGCTCACCGATGCTCCAGCCAAACGACTCAACGTACAAGAAGCGCTCGTGCTCCTGCGGGAACGGTGGCAAATGGAGTTACTCTACAAGCTGTGGAAGCAAGACGGACGTATTGATGAGTGACATACAGTTCGCACATCCCTGGCGCGTGATGTGCGAACTGTATGTCAAGCTGATGGGACTTCTTCTGCAACATTGGCTGATGCTGCTCTTTGCTTGGCACGACGAGCAACGAAGCTTGGTCAAATTGGCACAGGTGGTACGCGACACCGCTGGTTCACTCATGGAAGCTCTGGCTGGAAACCGCTCTCTGCGGTCGGCCTTGCTGTGATCGCCATTCAGAGAATGAGCCACTTGCTATTGAGCATCTTGAACCACCTTTGCCCACCCTCGCCATCTGATTGAAAACGGTGAGCAAGGCCGCGAGTGTGCACGGCTCCTGGATTTGCGGACCCCCATCACAGTCAGAAACGATGCTTCTCCTCGAAACCCAGTGGCTCTCCTGATTGAGTAGCACCTGGCTTAGTCTTCGAGTAGCGTTTACACTTGCGGATCATCCAGTTGAGAATGGGGTCAGGAACGCGGATGAACAAGCGTCGCAAACATCCTAACTCGGCCCAATTGCTTCAGTGTGGCTCTACCACCTGGCAGTTCAGTCCTTAAGTTGGTGCGTATGAGAACGAGAGCAAGCTTTCCCTTCTTTCAGGACACCTGCTCTCTTTTCGTCAGGAAGACATGGCTCGGTCAGAGCGTCATATGTACAACAGCACCAGAGAAGGATATTATGATATTGACGACCATATGAGGACACCGACAAGGATACCGAGCGCCGTCGCTCCAAGGTGTTGCGCTACTTGCCAAGGCTTCCCACCTTTAGTTTGTATGACGAGGACAGCATCGATAGCAGGGATAAGTGACCCTACGATCAGAAAGCTACTCACTGTTTTCGATACCGAGAAAACGGCTCATCCTCACATTAAGTGAGTTTGCTTGCTTCGACAAAGGCTCAGTTTTCTGGTAAATTACCATCGATATAATTGGATACTACGTTGTAAGAGGGGAGAGCCACATCGATGGGTTCTGTGGATACTGAATTGCTATCCTCATTGTTCCTGCTGCCTGATACCATAGCTATTGAAGCTGTGTACCCCACGACGGCACACCTGACGGTCCAGGCGGCATGTATACTGAAGAGCGCTGCTTGTCCTCTCTGTCAACACTTCTCAGAACGGATTCACGGCAGCTATGAGCGAGCCGTGGCTGATGTGCCCTGTGGCGGCCGTAGGGTCACGCTCACTTTAATGGTCCGCAAATTTGTCTGTGGCACGCAAGAGTGCCCACGCAAGATTTTTACCGAACGGCTCCCAGCCTTAGTTCAGTCTTATGCCCGCATGACCAATCGGCTGAACGAAGTTCTCCAGACGCTTGGCTTTGCTACCTGTGGGGAACTGGGAGAAAGGTTGGTGCCCAAACTTGGAATGTGTGCCTCGGGCCCAACGTTCCTTCGCCGTATGCGAGCTGTTTCCGTTCTCCCTCCTGAGTCCGTGCATATTTTGGGCATTGACGACTGGGCATGGAAAAAGGTATGACCTATGGCACAATACTCGTCGATTTAGAGCTTCGCAAACCAATTGAGATCCTCCCAGATCGAACGGCCTCAACTGTGGAAGCCTGGCTGCGCACCCATCCTGAAGTGAACATTGTAAGCCGGGATCGCGGGGGTGAGTACGCAGCGGCGGCCAAGAAAGGTGCTCCCCAAGCGCAGCAGATTGCCGACAGATTCCATTTGCTGAAGAATTTACGTGAACGATTGAAAGAGGTGATGGATCGTAAGCAGTCCTGCTTGCCCGAAGTAGAACAACATGCATCTGATGCGATCCCTGCAAAGGCACAAGGCATCAAAGACACGAGTGTCCACAAGGTTACAGAATCACAAACGGGAACAGCATTGGAGAAACACTACCGCACCATTCCCCCGTCCCCCTATCAACGACCAGTCGGACTGAAGTACGATGAGTTCCAGAAGCAAGTGCGACGAGACAAGCGCTCTGCTCGCTATGAAGCGGTGCGAACGCTGTATGAACAGGGTCTGAGTCAAAGAGCGATTGCACAACAATTGAAACTTTCCCGGGAGACAGTGAGCAAATTTATCCAAGCGGAGGAGTACCCTGAGATGCACCACCTCAAACGAGGTGAAAAAAGAAGTATTCTGGATCCTTACAAAGGCTACATTTTGCAGCGATGGCAACAGGGGTGCAGAAACAGTGTGCAACTCTACGATGAGATCAAGACTCGTGGATACTCTGGATCGGCCCCTTTGCTCAGGGTTTTTCTCGCTGATGTGAGAAAAAAGCACCAAGAGGCAGGGTCAGCAGAAGTTTTGACTCTTGATACTTCTACACAGGCTATTGAAATCCCTGATTCTTTGCCCCCAAAACCGCGGATTCCCCAGCGCATGTCCTCCACACGCGCATCCTGGCTCTTTGTCAGCCAATCTAGGGAAGCTTAATGAGAAGCAAAAACGACACATCGGACAGATTCGCGCAGGGCATCCTGATCTGGAGAGGGCTTACCAGCTCGGTCAGGATTTTGTGATGATGCTCGCAGAGCGTCGAGAAGCGGATCTAGATACTTGGCTAACCCAAGCTGCACACAGCGGCCTCCCCGAATTCAAAAAAATGGCGAATGGGATTCGCCTCGATTATGCAGCGGTAAAAGCCGCCTTTTCTTCAGAGTGGAGTCAGGGTCAGGTAGAGGCGCAGGTCAACTGCTTGAAACTGCAGAAACGGATCGTATTCGGTCGAGCCAACTTCGATTTACTGCGGCTTCGGGTGCTCTGTCGTGTGTGACGTCACTCAAGAGTCCATCCGACGAAAGACTTCTGTGTTTCCTCGCGATACCGCTCCAAATTGCGGAAGTCTCCTGCGGCCTGACTCTCTTCGATGTATGTCATCGCGTCCTGCGCCCATTCTTTCTGGATGGCTTGAAGATAGCTTAATGTGGGAGCAACACCAGCGCCGACGAGAAACTGGACATCAAAACCACACATGGTGTCAAAGCTCGTCGTTTTGGCCTCCCATAACAAGCGAACATCATCTACGTGAGCAAGAACAGAGAGGAGGAAACCACACAAACGGATACTCTCAAAGATGCCCCACGCGCTTTCATGGTAGGCAATTTCTTGTTCCAGAAGAAAGCGGAGGAGGGATCGATCTCCAGGAGAGAGGGTCTTCTGCAATTCTCCCAGGACCGCTACACGAAACCTCGCATGTTGATCCCCTTCTTCGGTATCGTCGTCTTTGTAGGTGACCAACTGGAGTAATTGCGGGGAAAGGAACTCTTGCTGAGCGTTTCGAACCTCTCGAACAAACTCTTCTGCCTGCATAGGATCTTTTTTTCTCCTGCTCTTTTCTTTCAGAACTATAACATGGAGTGAAGCAATTGCTCAAGTAGAAGAGAAGCAAGCAAACTCACTTAATGTGAGGATGAGCCGGTTGTGAAATATCAAAAACAGAGGGTCGCTGCACACCATGCATGCTATTCATGGCATGCGGAAGCAATCCTTCTGGTCGCTGCCGCTCCTGGTGAGGAGAAAGAGGATGTTCAAGACGCTCGCAAGGATGGAAGGCTGAAGGCTCTCGCTGGTCTGGCAGATACTCGGCCAGCAGCCAATCATAAAAGGTAGACAGCGCCGCAAAGCGCACGTTGCGCGTGGCCGCCGACAGGTGCAGTGCTTGATACCCTGCAGGCAATTGTCCCGTCTGACACAACCGCTGACGAGCCTGCACGGCGTGCGCAGGAAGATCGAGCCACGCAAAGAGCGCACGCATATCAGCCCGCGCCAGTCCAAACAGCGAACGATCCACCGCCTGCGCTGTTCCTAAGCGCACTGGCTGTTGCGCCAGCCACGTCAGCGTATACTTCAGCACCTTTCCGTATTCATAGATGGTGCCAAAGGCATAGCCACTATCCGCTCCCAGACACGTGAGCCACACATTGACCGCCACCACGCTCGCTCCCAATTGCAACACCAGACGCTGATCCTCTCGGGTGCGCTCAGCGTCTAGACCATCCCGATGCCTCCAGCTGATCTCGCACCAACGACGAGCTCGCTCCGCACAGAGGAGAAACGATGCGCTCCCTTCCACTGACGCTCCCTTCCCAACGCTCTCTCGCACGCTGATACTCCAACCCTCACACGCAACATCTCTTTCTGTGGTAGTATATCCAAAAAGTGCGATACAACAAAATAAAAGCAGCGTCATAGTACTAAATCATACACATAGACATAAAGTGTTATACAAGTGTTTTATACGCGCCTGATGAGGGATCACTTCCCCAATGCCCACAACACGTCACTAAAGCACCTCCCAAGAAAACGTGGGTGGGTTTACTCTCATACATTTGACTATAAGAAAATGAGCCGGTGCGATGGAACAACACGTGGGAAGAGCTCAGATCCTGATCGGAAAAGAAAGACACCGTGTGAGAATGCCTCACACGCACTCAAACGAGGCGGGAACTGGATCGAGAGGAAGGGCACCTGACGCTACCCGTGAAAATGTATAGATACCTCGCTGGCCGCCTATCCTACGGTCCAGTTCGGTTCGGGAAAAGGATAACGGAAAAGGGCCATGAGGAAAACCCTTATGATACCTCGCCGGTATCCCATTTCATTCGGAGGCAGGCTGACAGAAAAGTACCCACAGGGGTAACTCGCTGGCGGCCTAGCCTACTTCATGGCGACGGAGTTTCCATACTAGTGCGCCTTTGTGCCACAAATGTCTCTCTTACCCGTCTGGGTAAGCTCACTAGAGCAAAGTGAGTTACACAGCGACTTACTCGCTCTCATATGAGAGCGGGGACACCTTCATCCGAAAGGCGTGAGGGGAAAATAGCATGTCGTGCAAAATGCTGGTGAAGTTCCAGTCCCAGGAACCAGAGGCCAGTAAGTGAAGCTGTATATGGTGAAGTCTTGATTGGCTAAATCCAAGTCATGGCGGAAATGGAACAGCCCACAGGAACGGGATTATCGCCTGCGTCCAACGTGCAGGGGAAAGGTACTATTTTCTCTGCAAGCTCTCGTTGGAGCCAGCCCTCACGGAGAGGGAAATGACGAAATGGGCACCTACATACAGACGGAGACATTTGGAGGAACTGAGGATCGACCTAACCCGCGAGAGCGGTAAGGTTAAAGAGTCGTTACAGTAGTCGTGGAAGTCACGCACCACCAAGGCGTGTGGGGAATTCACACACAGGGCAAAGGACGACAGGAGATCACACGTAACGGGAAGGGTTGACATGGATGTGTCAGCAGATCTTTCTCAAAAGTGGTGCTGAAAAGGCACAGATCTCTGGAGAGCGATGATGCCATGAAAGTGGCCCGTCACGTTCGGGAAGGGGCCGTTGGAAAAGGGCCGAGTTCAGGATACCATCTGGACCAATCCAGGCAGGTCGGAACAACATCGGTACCTCGCTGGCGGTCTACTTCATCTCAAATGCTCAACGTAATGTTTGAGACACGGGGAAGGGAAACAGGGAGATGCATCAAACACAAGAGAATGATGAGGCCGCGAGAGCATAAGTTCAAGTCGATATTCAATTGTTTAGGTGCAGAAACTGGAGAGCCGGATGCACGGAAATCGTGCACGTCCTGGTTCGGAGAGGGACGGACAGAAAAGGTCTGACAGCAGAACCTCGCTGGCCGTCTACGCTACAACCACAACACATTGTATACTCTTTGCAGGTATAAAAGGCCCAGTGCTACGTAAGCTGCTATGAAGTGCAAAGTAGCGGATATAATGTGTGGATCGATGATATTTCAGGCGATAGATCAGGCCGGTCTTCACTGCTCTGTCTTCCACGCCTCCCTTCGGACCAACGTTCAAGCTATCAGATATGCCCGTACTCTTTACTTTCTGTACTCAATGAACGCTGTTTGGATGCTCTTTATTTTTATTTTAAAGCACATATACATGTATTGCCCGCTACTTTGCACTTCATAGCAGCTTACGTAGCACTGGGCCAGATTGGTGTGGGGAAAACATACGCTAAGCAAAAAACAAGCTCCAGGCCGCCAAATGAGACGGCTCATTCATTGATCAAGCTGAATTAAAACATGTGTTTACGTAAGTTTTTTGACACGTATTCGCGCTCTTTACAGGTAGAAAACTTCAGATTTTCTCCGGCAAATTCCTGAGCGTATGTTTTGCCCGCCGTAATCTCGTGATCCCAGAGAGGTCAAGTCTGAACAGTTTCACCTTTTTTTGCAATATAATTCTCATCTGTGACATACTGAGAGTGTCATTGAACTGACATTCCGCACCCGATTTTTTAGATTCAAGCTACAAGCTACAAGCTAAGTTACAGTGCAGCGATGCCCTTTATC
Organism: Ktedonobacteria bacterium brp13; assembly: GCA_015099395.1. GTDB lineage: Bacteria > Chloroflexota > Ktedonobacteria > Ktedonobacterales > Ktedonobacteraceae > Dictyobacter. The sequence continues at coordinate 1,812,307 of AP024096.1, forward strand.
TCTGCATTCTGGAGTAGCCTGAGAAGCCAAATTAAAATTTCACTGCGGAATGTGGGATTTAAACTAATTTATGGCATTTTTCAATCAGATAATGTGGCTTCAACTTGCCAGGAATTGGCTTGAGAAGCTTGGCAGCGTGGCAAGTTATCTGAGAAACGGCACATTTTAACTGCTAAATGACAGAGCGTGATAAATAAACTGAAGATTCGGATAAATCAGGCCACCTCTTCGGACACAGCAGAACCCATATTGCTCATACCGCACCCGGAGCAAACTCTGCCCAGACCGTGGATGAAAATCTGTATTCCGTCTTTTTCTCATGAAGAGTGTCCTCCTCTTTTACAATAAGTCAGCATGTGAAAATTGTGTTCAAAGATGCACCCACGAAAAGTTTGGGTAAATCGTCGGACACAGAGGCTCTCCATGCTCACTTTTGTCCGAACTTTCAGTCTCGTTACTGGATGCATACATGCCAATGGCTTGATCATCTGTTCGTAAGAAAGAAACAGAGGTTTGAGCGTGCGTCAACCAGAGATATGAAAAGGTCTCACTGATCGCTGGTGCCAAAAGAGGGATTGCTCTTTACGCTCGTTCAGCAGGTTCTCCTGTTGTCCGCTCGTCCAAACATCATTTCATCATAAAAGAAAGTACGGTAAAATGACACCAACAGAGAAAAGTTGTTACGATTTTTCGAATGATGTATTACAGGAAAGGAATATATCTTGATGGAGATACCATCTTCATGCCCCTCTCATCATCAGGGGAACGCTGTTGATCTACAACAAACACAGGTTCTCTCGCCGCATCGCTGCTCTCAAACGAGCCAGCACGAGGAACCGTGGTTCTTTGACACGCTCCACAAGCAGTGGGTAATCACCGCTCATGTGCTCGTCAAGCAGATGCTGCTCGATACACGTCTTCAAGCACGGCCACCCGAACAGCATGATGGTGCATGGTTATCCCGGCAACAGGCTCCTTATTCCCCTCAAGTTCTGGTGCGCGAGCAACTGCTCTTTTTTGAGGCAAGCGAACAGGAAGAAGCTGCTCGTCAATTGCGACGAGCAATCAATGGGTTGCTCAAAAGCAACACCCTCCAGCAGCAGCTCCTTGCGCGAACAAGCGATCTGCTGGCTTCTCTGGCGACACAGGAGCACTGTGATATCGTGCAACAATTTGCCCTGCCCCTCTCCACACAGCTCAGCGCCGCACTGCTGGGATTGGAATGGAAGGACGATGCAGAGCTTGTCCAATGGGCTGCCTGGTCCAACGCCTTTGGCGATTATACCAGTGGTTATGATGCTGGGGCTGCCCTTGCTGGTATTTTCCAATTTTCCCGGGTATGTGCTCATGCGATTAAAGTACGTCGAGAGCGGAAAGAATCGCCACATGACCTCCTCACTTTTCTGCTGGCCTCTCCACTGTTTGCTCGTTCTGAGCAACGACTTATTGCCAATATGCAGATGGTGTTTGCCGCCAGCCATATCACCACAGAAAAAGCCCTCAGCTCGGGCATACAGCAGCTCGTAGAAGCAGGCGCCTGGCATCACGTGCGCGAGGAAATACTGGCCCACCCAGCGCTATTGTCTTCCTTTGTCGAGGAGCTCCTGCGGGTGCGCACACCTACCCGCTATGTTGCCCGCTGGGCTACAGAAGATGTCTCCTATGAGGACCTGCATATTGGTCGCGGGCAACGAGTTGTGCTCTCCTTAGAGGCAGCCAACGTTGACCCAGCCGTCTTTGCCTGCCCAATGGATACAGAGTGGAGCAGGCGACCAAATTCCCATGTCGCCTTTGGTGCGGGTCTGCATGCCTGCCCGGGGGCGGGCCTCGCCCGGCAAGAATTACAACTCATCTTTCGGTTGCTCTTTCAGGCCGCAGTTGATTTTCAGCCGACAGACATCGCACCCATCTATCGCGACAATCCAAATTTGGGCGGTCTGTCCTCGTATTACGTCACGATTCATTCTCTTGGAGTAAACAAATGACGCATCTCTTTCAGCCATTCGAGCTCTTTGCTCAACAACATCTTGATCATCCAGCGATCGTCGTCGGAGAAACAATTCACAGCTATGGAGCGTTGCAGACCCAGGTGACTTGGATTTCCAATGCACTGCGTAGGCAAAGGCTGGAACGCGGGCGCATCGGCCTCTATTTTGAGCGTGGCAGCCATCCAGTTCTCACCATTGCCGGGCTTCTGGGTATTATGCGCGCTGGCACCATGATTCCGCTTGAATCTTCGTTGCCCGCGCATCGCCTCGCCGCAATGATCGAAGACGCACAAATAGAGCTGATCGTCTCTTGTGAGCAACTGCTCCCACGCCTCAAACGGCAGTGTGCTCTGCCAACGATCAGTATTGAGGAGCTCTTAATTGAGGGACCCTTACAACTAGAATCGCCGATGGTGCATGAAGCGGTGCATGAAGCGGTACATGGAGAGGATGAAAGCACGCTACCTGCCTACATCCTCTATACCTCGGGCAGTAGTGGCCGTCCGAAAGGCGTCATCATTGGTCGGGCATCGCTCCTTTACTTTATCGAGCGGTTCAACGCCGGGCTGGGCATCAGTCCACAGGATCGATGCAGCCAATTTTTTAATCTGAGCTTTGATGCGTCCTGGGCCGATCTCAGCGTCTTATGGGCGGGGGCAACGCTCTATCCGGTCCCCTCTGATGCAGTGCTTGGAGGCGAAGCTCTTTTTTCCTTTCTGCAAAACCATGCGTTGACAGTTTCCACGGCTACTCCTTCCGTCTGGGCAACACTGCCAGACGCATTCCATCAGATTCCAGCATTGCACCTCGCCGTGATGGGAGGCGAGCCTATTCCTCCTTCCTTACAGCAACGCTTCTCTTATCCAGGTCTGAAACTGGTCAATGCCTATGGCCTGACGGAAACCACGGTGTGTTGTGCTCTCTCGAAACATGCTCCGGAGAAGCTCTATCCCGTGGAAGGAACAACGTTTTCTATTCGAGATGAACAGCTTGCTCCGGTCGCTCCAGGCATCTTCGGTGAACTCTGCATTGCTGGCGAGAGCCTGGCAGAAGGCTACACAGATGCTGTTCTCACACAAGAACGGTTTTTTACTGATGAGCATGGCACGCGTTTTCTGCGCACCTATGATCGAGGCGTACAACATCCCGATGGAAGTGTACAACTTCAGGGTCGGATCAACATCGATCGAAGGATAAAACTGGCGGGTAAATTGATAGATCTCGATGAAATCGAAGTGCGATTACAAGCATTACCGCTGGTCAGAGAAGCAGTAGTAGAGGCGTTGGACCATCGTATCGTTGCCTATGTGGTTCCCTCTTCCTCCGCATCGGCAGAAGATCCTCATACACGCCTCTTGCACTTGCATCATGAGCTGCAAAAGGATCTTTTCGAGTATATGTGTCCTCGCGCCTATATGTTTCTCGAACAGCTTCCACTTACCGTTCATGATAAGGTCGATCGCGCTACGCTCCGCCTGCGTCCCTTTACCAGCTCCATGTTTGTCGTGGCTGCTAGCAACCAGGCTCGGCAAGCGGTCACCCCTTTCGAGCAAGGGATTGCGGCTATCGTGGTCGCACTCCTGCATCGACAAGCAGAAGCCTTTGCCGATCTGATCCCAGCGGAAGAGCGTCAGCCTCTCGATCCAGAGAACGACTGGAAACAAATTGATATGTCGCAAGCGGCGATCGCGCAAGTATTAGACAATGCGCCCTATTCGCTTCTCACCTCCCTTCAAGCTGCCGAATTTGCGGCCGCTCTTTTTGACCGCTATGGAGTGCGTCTTTCTCCGCAAGAAACCTTTACCCCGCTCGCGGAAATTGCACAAACCATTGCCCAGCAAAAAGAAGAGGAGGTGAGATGATGGACGACCGCTTTATCCAGGAGGTATTTGCCCCGGTCCAGCCACGAAAAGCCCTGCTCTGTTTTCCGGTAGCCGGTGCTTCAGCAGCCATGTATCGTGCGCTCCTTCCCTGGGTACAACGTGCTGATATCGCCCTCTATGCCGTCGAGTATCCTGGGCATGGAACGCATCAGCAAGACCCACTCCCACCCACCATTGCGGCACTCGTGGACATGCTAAAAAACGAGGTGAGCTCCCTCCTGCAGCAGCTACCGACGACGGTACTTGGCATGAGTTTAGGCGGTATGGTCTCCTATGAGGTGCTGCGTGCCATCGAACCGGCTCCCCAGCAGTTAGTGATTGCCTCTTGTAGCGCTCCTACCCAGGTAGACGCGTCTGTCGAACAAGCAGGTTCCTCTCCCCAAGCCATGTATCGTTACTTATCCAAAGATCTCGAAGTGGTTTGTTCCCTAGAGGAAATTGAGAGCCGCTGGGAATGGTATAGAACGGTTTTTGCTCTCTGGCGGACGACCTTTATCCCGCGCCCTGGCCCATTGCTGCCATGTCCTCTCACGGTCTGGTATGGCACGCAGGATCGTATCGTTTCAGATGAGCAATGTCGCCCTTGGCACGAGTTCACCCAGGCAACCTGCCATATTGAGGAGTTGCCAGGACCGCATCTCCTCATTCATTCCCCGTATTTTGTGCGCGCCTTGCTTTCACTGCTTGCGAAGCAGAAGGAAGTGATTGCTGTGCCTGATGCGCCGTAGTCCAGGCTGAATCAGAGGAGGAATCAATCGTGAATCGCGTCCATCATCTCTTTTCCCGACGACACCCCATCACCACATCAGCGTTCTTTGGGCAAACGCCTACAGGCAATACCGCTGTTTCGCTGGCAACGATGGAACTTGGATCATCAGAGCTGCGGGTTGGGTATGTCACCACAAGTCCCGGCGGTTTGTTCCCGGCCCAATACCACCTCGGTGGTCCTGAGATTGCATTCATCTTGCAGGGGCAAGGGTGCATCGAGGTCTTGAGCGAGTGTTATCCGCCAGCTTCCGTGCACAATGAGCAACCACTCTATCGCGTCGATCTGGAGCCAGAAGACGTGGTAGTTATCCCAGAAGGGCTACTGTACCAGGTGCGCAATACGACCAGTGCAAGCCTTTTAGAAGCGCTAGTATGTTTTCCGAGTCAAGTGTCTTCCTACTGGCCTGATGGCACCCTGGCAGATCATGAGGAGGAAAAGCAATGAGTCTTGCAGGAAAGATCGCCCTCATTACCGGGGCTGGTCGAGGTATTGGTGCAGCGACGGCGCGGCGTCTGGCTGCAGAAGGGGCTACGGTACTGGCCAATGACCTGGATGAGTCGGCTTTTCAGGTTACCCAAAGCATCAAAGCGACTGGAGGCAAAAGCCAGAGTCTGGTTGCTGATATCCTTGCGCCAGAAGCGCCTGCTCAACTTGTGGAACAAGCCATAAACGAGTGTGGAACGCCTGACATCCTGGTGCATTGTGCAGGTTTCACTGCAGATGACCTGCTTGAAGCGATGGATGAGGTGCAATGGTCAAGCATGCTTGACATCCATCTCTCAGTGCCATTTCGGCTTGCTCAGGCGCTCTGGCCGCATTGGAAAGCGCAGGCCCTTGAGGCAGTGCCGAGACAGCAATCCGTCTCCCCACGCAAATTTATTGTAATTTCGAGTGTCGCAGCTCTCTTCGGCAATGCTGGTCAGGCCAACTACGGTGCCGCAAAGGCTGGGTCTGAAGGACTCATCAGAACGTTAGCCCGCGAAGGGGGCCCTTACAACATTTTGGCGAATGCCGTCCGCTTCGGGTCTATCGATACACGCTTGACAGCGATTCGGGAAGACCAGAGGAAAGGGGGCCCGGGGCTGGGAATTGTTCAACAACGAAGATTTGCGGCTCAAACAGCATTACGTCGTATTGGCACAGTGGAAGAGGCAAGTGGCGCAATCTACTTTCTTGCCTCCGATGACTCGAACTACGTGACTGGGCAAACCTTAGAAGTCTCTGGTGGTCTTTTAGGTATTTTTTCGTGAGAGGAGGTAATTTTGGGTAGTAACCCTGTTAAGGAGTGGTAGGAACACGAGAGGTCAGCAATTCCTGGAACGACCAGAGATGATCCGTCAGCCCCAGAGCCGTGGCCGCCGGAGACACCATCTCGTGTGGCTGTGTTGCAAATAAAAAGCTGATCTGCTAAAGTGGGTAAAAACGAGCGAAAGAGGTCCTTATCATGAGCAAGCAAAGCCAGAATCCTTTCAAATGGCGTCACTTCGAGGCTGATATCATTCTGCTTTGTGTACGCTGGTACCTCCGCTATGCGTTGAGCTATCGCGATCTGGAAGAGATGATGCTCGAACGAGGACTCTCTGTCGATCATACGACGATCTACCGTTGGGTGCTGCATTATGCTCCCGAAATCGAAAAACGTTGGCGGCCTTATCTGAACGCAACAACAGACTCCTGGAAAGTGGATGAAACCTACATCAAAGTGAAGAAAGTGTGGCTGTATCTCTATCGAGCGGTTGATTCAGAAGGCAGCACCTTGGAGTTTCTCTTGAGTCCGACGCGTGATGCTGAGGCGGCCAAACACTTTTTCTGCAAAGCGCTGCACGTCACTGCCTCTTCCTCACCTCAAGCATGTCCGGTCGAGGAGCAGGTGTCCCAGCCAACAGCTCTGGTCGACCCCAACATCACCACACTGACTCCTCGGGTGATCAACGTGGACAAGAATGCAGCCTATCCCAAGGCCATTGCTGACCTCAAAGCTGCTGGAGCTCTGCCTGAACACGTGGAATTGCGGCAGGTGAAATACCTCAACAATCTCATCGAACAGGACCATCGGTTCATCCAACCGTTCCCCAGCGGTTGACAAAACCTGGAATGGGCTTCTTTTCCTTCGAGACAGCCAGCAGAACCTTACAAGGATATGAGGCATACAACATGATCAGAAAAGGACAACTGCAAGGGGTGAACAAAGGAGATGTGCGAGGCCAGGTTGCCTTGATTGCCAGGTTGTTTGGAGTGGTAGCCTGACCGAACGAGAAGAACTCTTCACGTCATCTCCGCCTTCGTCATCGTTTTTGCAACACAACCTTGTGACCCGAGAGGCCTTTACTTGCTCATGGTGCGCAGGCTATCGAGGAGCGCGGATGGCTCCAGGCGGTGGGTGTAGTCCGCATCGGCGTAGGTCAGGCGGATGGTGCCATCCTGGGAGATGATGAAGGTGCCGGGTACAGGTAGCTCCCAGGACTCGTCACCGTTGAAGGCGGGTATGTCGGAGCCAAGGCTCTTGAGGAGGGTGCGTGTTTGCTCCTCAATCGAGTAGACTAGGCCAAACTGACGAGCGACCTTGTTGCCCTGGTCGCTCAGGACCGGAAAGGCCAGATCATGCTTCTCGCTCAGAGAGAGTGAGTGATCAGGTGTCTGAGGCGAGATAGCGATGAGACTCGCGCCCAGCTCCTTGATCTGGGGCAGAACCTGCTGATAGGCATGGAGCTGCAGATTGCAGTAGGGGCACCACTCACCACGGTAGAACGTTACGACGACCGGCCCCTGCTGGAGAAGCCCCGCGAGCGAGACCTGGCGTCCCAGAGCATCGGGCAGCGTGAAAGAAGGAGCTTTCTCACCCACCTTCAACGCGTTCTTTTCTACGCTAGACGCAATGAGCGTGTTGATATGCTGGCTAAGCTGGTCAACGACCTGGGGAGGAGCCTGAGTCGCGAGCTGGGCATTGAACTCATTAATTTGCTGCTCAAGCGTTGCGTTCTGGTCTATAGACATCGTTTTCTTCCCTTTCTTTTTACCAATGAACAATTTTTTGTTAGTTAACTAACTTAATTTGTGCGTGTAATAGGATCACTCTGTGTGCTACCAATGGGTGCTTATGGAATTGCTGCCTGGTGAGAGGCGGCGAGATCGTCAAGCCACTTTTCGAGGCGGGTGAGTTTGCGCTCGAACATTTCTGGCGAGCGCAGGCTCTGGAACAGGAGATAGATCCCCTGCATGTCCGCGAGCAGGTCTACGGCCAGGTCGCGCGCCTCGTCGCCGAAGTCAAGCTGGCGGAACTGCTCCTCGGCCCAGTCCACCTGGAGAGCAAAGAGTTCAGAGGAGGACTGAGCCAGGGGCGTCTCCTCTTTCTCCAGTTCCAGGCAGAGCGTGGCGTAAGGACAACCATAGCTCATCAATTGGTCACGGGAGGAGCGTCCGATACACGCCAGAGCTTTGAGCCGTTGCCAGGGGTCTGGCAGGGCCTCAAGAGCATGCAGATTATCGCGGATCTCCTGTAAATGCGCTTTGATGACAGCCTCAACCAGGGCATCCTTGGTCTTAAAGTAGTAGTAGACGTTGCCAAGGGGAACCCCTGACGCCTGGGCTACATCCGCCAGCGTCGTGCGATGGGTGCCTTGCTGGTACATCACCTGCGTGGCGGCCTCGATCAGGCGCTGGCGTTTCTCCTCTCCTGGCATACCCTTGATCTCCTCTGCAAAAATGAGTTAGTTACCTTACAAATAGAGTATACATGAGCGGAAATCAGATTGTCAAGGATAGTGCGTATGAAGCGGGTTCATTGTGTCAGTCGGTGCTGAGTCAGACACCGCGACGCCACACGGCGCGGATGGACAGCGTGTCGGCGATGTTGGTCAGCGGATCACCGTCGACCAGCAGCAGGTCCGCACGGGCTCCGGGTGCTATATGGCCTCGGTCAGTGAGTCCGAAACGGCGTGCGGGAACGCTGGTCGCCGCCCGGAGCGCCTCGATGGGCGTCAATCCAGCCTCAACCAGCAATTGCAGTTCGTGATGCACGCTGGCACCGTGGGCAAGGCCGCCGAGGTGAGGCAGGGGCAGGGGGGACACGTCAGTGCCAACCAGGATGTCCACACCTGCCTTGTGGAGGGCAGCGACGGTGGCGAGAACGTCGTCGAAGTTGCCTTGTGGAAAGGTGTTGAAGCTGCTGCGAAGCGTGTCGAGCCACGTCTGGCTCATTTTGGAACTGACGCGTTCGTCGGCAGCGAGCTCCGTTGCCGGGCGACCCATGATTGAGGAGTTCAGCACCAGGCACGGAGTGACGAACGCACCGGATTCAGCGATAGTGGTGACGAGTTCGGAGGTGTGGGAACGGTCGATGAACAGGTGTGCCAGGCCATCCATCCCGGCTGCGATGGCTTGCTGGGTTGAGGCAACGGTCAGGGTGTGAGCGATGGCAAGCTTTCCGTAGTGGTGTGCTGCCCGGACGGCTGCGACGATGGTGTCGTTGTTCAGCATGGGCAGCCCAGGCGCACCGAAGACGCTCCCTTCCTCGATCATGATCTTGATGTAGTCAGAGCCATTGGCGACAAGTTTGGCGACGAAATCGGTGGCCTCCTCTGGAGTCGAGGCGAATGGAGCGATAAAGTTGTGATCGTCGTAGGCCGGCTGGTGTTCAGCATCCGCGCGGGGGTCCTCATCGCCGGAGACGAGTTCGCTCGGATGACCACCTGGAGCGGTGATGCCCATACCGGCAGAACGAAAGTCTGCAACATCATCGCGCTCGGCAGCCTCCTTGCGATCCTGAGTGGTCCAGTAGCCCAGCATCTCTAGCTCGGTGGTCACGCCGAAGGCGAGGGCGTTACGCAACCCATCGAGAGACGTGTGAACGTGGGCATCGATGAGGCCGGGCAGCAGGGTCGCGCCTTGAGCATTGACGAGGGTTGCTCCGGCTGGCACTGCGCTGCCGACCGCACTGATGGATGCTCCGTTGATCACGATGGTCTGGTCGTTGATGACGCGCTCCCCGTCGAAGATACGAGCGTTGGTGATGGCGGTGATCCTCTCCATGTGATAAATCTTTTTCATTCTCTTTTTTCTCCTCAAAGATAGAATCAAGGGAGCGTTCATGCATCTTCCAGGGAAGACAGTGAGAACGCTATTTTAAATGAGCCTGCTGCATATATCGAGAAAAAGCGGCGTATCGACAGTTCTCCTGAGATCCCGCGTTCACTCCAGAGTTGATCGCCATGAGCGAGTACCGCTTCGGAGCGCGCGCGACCGAGGCCGCGTGAACTCCCCGTGATAAGCCAGACTTTTGACAATTTCTTTTCCCTTTCGCTTGGTAAATTCAATGGTGTAGCAACCGTATGAACATTCATTCGAACAGTGGCAAAACGTATAGGGTTTTACTATACGTTGAAAATTTATTTCATGATTGCCTGATAGCAGGCATGCGCGATGGTTTGTAGCGTCTGCTCATCGAGTGGGGGCAAGCCGGAGCGACGATGTTTGGCGATATGTGCGGCAACTCCGATGGTCATTTCATACAGGGCATCGATCGGTAGATCTTTCGTGACTGGTTGTCCAGCATCGTCAACCATCAGACGGAACAGCTCCGGTAAATTTTCCTCTTCTTCGATCATATCCCCCTCGGGTATCTGGGGATGATAGTAAGGCGAGTTCTCATATTGATCCAGAAAACGAGACTCGTCCTGGTGGGTATGATAGAAATGATAAGCATTCAGCCACATGAGTTGAAAAGCTCCCTCGCGTGACAATTCTGGTGAATTTCCCCGTACGAGTGCGTGATTGAAGGTGGTCTTCACATAATGATGGAGTGCATGAATCATATCCTCTTTATCTGTAAAATGATGATAGATTGTGCCCGCGCTTGCTCCTGACTCCTTTGCCACTAGTGACATCGGCGTATTATGTAGACCACGTTCGGCGATCAGTTTCAGGGCAGCCTGTAATATGGCTTCCCGTTTCTCTACATAGGTCATTATTTCCCTGCCATGGTATGCGTATGAATGTTCATTCGAATGATACCTCAGAGATGAAGGTAATGTCAAGGTCTGTGATCAGGGCTTGTGAATTATTGCTGAGGTGAGGTTCTCAAAAACAGAAGGTCAAATTTCGATCAGCAATTGACGCGTATCCTTATGGTAAATTGGGTCAAATAGAGGTATGACTAAGATCCTGACGAAAATGTGCAGGAAGCCTGAATCAAGCTCAGACTGTGAACTGAAAAGATAGGCTGCCATCAGTTTTTAGAACAAAAGTGTTATGGAGATAAAGATGGTACATCGTAAAGAAAGTAAGCAAAGATACTTGGTAGTCCCATTTCAGACACTCCCAACGGAAATATAGGGAAAGAGAGGTATTGTTTCACTTTGTGCAGTGGCTCCGTGACCCACAACGCCAAGCTGGCATGCCTTCCATTCATAGAACCAGTCCTCTGAGTGAACGAAGCGTCAACACCATTGTAACTGCCGTCAGTAGCTTTTATCGCTACCATATCCAGCGAGGAGAAACCCTTCAAAATCCAGTGCTCTACGAACAAATTTCCAATCGTTTCAGTGGCTTTAAACCCTTTCTTGTCCATACCAGTCGCAGGGGAACCATGAAAAGAGTTATCGTAACTACTTAGGTCTCGTAGAGGTAGGCTGGACAAAGCTAATAAACTAAAAGTATGACAGAAGAAGAGGTAAGAAAACAGGGAGAAGAGCTCAGAGACCTCAAGGAGCAACTGGCAAAGAAAGATCAGCGAATTGAGGAACTCGAAGCCTATTTGATGCAGGCACTCCTACGTATAGAAGAGCTCGAAAGACGGCTGAGGAAAGATAGCCATACTAGCAGCAAACCTCCATCCTGTGATGGCTTGGGACGTAAACCTAGCAAAGCAAGGAAAAAGAGTGAAAAACGTTCGGGTGGGCAAACACGTGACGCACTGCTTTACGCTTTTCTCCACGATAGGCGGCGGCTGTGAAATACAAGACACTCCTTTGCGACCTATTCTTGAGCGGTATTTCGGACCCCAATTTCTTCTAGAAGAAGTGATTGCAGGCTAAGCGTCGTTTGCGACTAAGGAGAGCTATGTCGGCTACGAAATTGGTGTTCACTATCCAGAAACCATCTCCGGATCGCTGGATTGCTGTGCTGTCTGATAGCGTGCAGGAAGCGATCATTACCGCTTCATCGGTGCCTAAGCCTCCACTTGTGCCTCTACTCTGGGCGGTGCGATTGTTATTGATGGGTGCCAGTGACGCGAAATGTTCCTGGTGGAATGAACCGGGTGAATATCGCTGGCTGCTCACACGCCAGGGAGAACAGGTTATGATCCATATTGTCTGGTTTCAGGACATTGCTGGCTGGTCAGATGAAAAAGGTGAGACCGTTTTGCGGATGGTGTGCTATTTGCTTCCCTTTGCCAAAAGGCTATTCCATCAACTGGGCCAGCTGCAGTATCGCGATGGTGATATGACCGTTCCGCTCAACGAATACTGCAATCTTCAAGAGGCTATCCTGGTATTCGAGCAGACAAATCGTGGCATGCAAGCATAGGATGGATGCACTGTTGAGTCTTCTTTTTAAGACACACCAGTCTCTTGCGAGTTGACGCTGCCGACGTAGACGTACTGCTGATAGAGGGGGCATTCACCGCACTTTGGTTTTTGGGCGTGGCAGATCTGGCGGCTGTGGCGGATCAGACCGACGTGCAGGCCGTAGACCCAATCGGGCGGCGTAATTTGGCGAAGACGGTGTGGGCCATGTCGGCGTTCACCTTCGGGCCGATGAGCCCCAGGCGTTTACTGACACGCCACACATGGGTATCTACAGACGCCACCAGTTGGGGGTTCTCCACATTGCCTGCAAGACATCGTCAACGCTCTCCAGAGGCTGATTAAGATTGGCTTATAGCTTTGTTGCTGCTATGCCCGGTCAATGATATATAGTTGATTTAGATGAAAAATGCGATACCTGCAGTGTTAGATACTAAAAGTGATGCCTTTCCATACGAAAAGCCCGATATGTGAGGGAGAAGAACGATACTGTTAGGGAATTCTATATGCCTACAAATTATCTGCTCTTTATTCATAGCGTCTCGACACGTCGGAATGGAAATATTCATCCATTCTATGCAAATCCACTTATTGCATTGATACAACCGTTGAACAGGATGAAATAACTTGTAAAGCCGAAACAACTCATCGATGCAAATTGGCCACTGGAGACTTTTCAAACAGGATCCAGTCTTTTAACAATTAGTTATATCACATTTTCATCACAATTTTTTGCTGTTCTCGCAACTGATAATTTCCAGTCTTAAATAATTCATGTCGTCTATCATGCTTCTTTTGCTAAAACCGCATAAACCTCACAAGAATAGGCCATATCCCTTGTATATTGATAATGAAGAGAATGGGATACTAATATTTGCGATGTTATAGTTAATTACAGTGCATTGCTTACTTAAATGTTGAGAATAGATCTGATCAACGTCTGAATAACACAACTGAGGTCAAAAATATGAAATGGTAATAAAGAGGAGGATTACTATGTCAGTAGCTGTACAAAGCAAGATCTAGGAATATGCTCGTGGCCTGTAACCCCAACCTCTTGCGAAAACGGCAGTAGTGTTGTTTGCTGACCTTACAAGCGAGGCCATATTATGTTACAGGATGAGCATCAGGTATTCATCTATACTTGAGCGGACTACCTCACGTCCCGCTCAAGTATAGATGAAGCAAGCTGGCAATTAAGAGTGAAATCATAGATGTAAGTCGCTCATAGAAACATGTGAGATGCTCACCATATGCAAAAATCTTAATGCAAAATAATCTCATCTTTTTCGTTTAGCTCATCGTAAAGTGCATTTTTCGCATCTGAGCAGAGAAAATAGTCAGTGCTGTTCGTACAGGTATATAAACACCTGGCTGGTTCTTGAGTTTGTGCTAGAGTAAACAAGCAACCTTGATGGCTGAGAGTATTTCGTTGAGAAAATGCGTGCATAGTTCAGGGAAAGGACCATCTTGTGCTTGCCAACACAACTGGAACATCAAATCGAGACGAAAACAGAGATTCTGGAGGCAATCAGATACGTCCTCCATCTCTTTCTCTTCCAAAGGGTGGAGGTGCTCTTCACGGTATCGGCGAAAAATTCGCCGCCAATCCGGTGACCGGTACTGGATCTATGACCGTCCCCATTGCTACCAGCCCAGGTCGCTCGGGGTTTGGCCCGCAGATCTCGCTTTCCTATGATTCCGGATCGGGCAATGGGCCTTTCGGTTTTGGCTGGCACCTTTCGCTCCCGGCTATCACCCGCAAAACGGATAAAGGGCTCCCCCGCTACCTCGACGGTGATGAATCAGACGCCTTCATCCTTTCGGGTGCTGAGGATCTTGTACCGATTCTGGTTCGATCCGGAGAAGAGTGGCAACGCGCTGCTGCTGAGCGAACGGTGGACGGTATCACATACCGCGTTCAGCAATACCGGCCCAGAATCGATGGGCTCTTTTCCTGTATCGAACGCTGGACTAACGTGCACACAGGAGAGATTTACTGGCGCTCTATCACACAGGACAATATTACGACACTGTATGGGAAGGACAACCATTCCAGAATTTTTGACCCGGCTGATCCTGACCCGAAACATCCTCAACATATTTTTAGCTGGCTCATCTGCGAAAGCTATGATGATAAGGGCAATGCTATTATCTATGACTACAAGGAAGAGGATTCAAAGGGCGTTGATCTGTCACAGGCACACGAGAGCAACCGCACTCCTTCGAGCCGTTCCGCTAATCGCTATCTAAAGAGCATCAAATATGGCAATCGCACTCCGCGCCTGGTTCAGCCAGACCTGGCACAGCCCGACTGGATGTTCGAGGTCATCTTCGACTATGGTGAGCATGACGAGCAGCGTCCGCAGCTGGAAGATACGGACGCCTGGCTCTGCCGCCACGACCCGTTCTCCTTGTACCGCAGCGGCTTTGAGGTTCGCACCTATCGTCTCTGCCAGCGCATTCTGATGTTTCACCATTTCACTGATGAAGTAGGTGTGGGACAGAACTGCCTGGTGCATTCAATGGACTTTACCTATCATAACACGCACAATCATACAGAAGAGGCCAGGAAGGGCAATCCTGTCGCCTCATTTATTGCCTCCATCACACAAAGCGGCTACAAGCGACAGGGAGATGGTTATCTGAAACGTTCCCTGCCGCCACTCGAATTTGAGTACAGCCAGGCGGTCATCCATGAAGAAATTCGGGAGGTCGACGACGCGAGCCTGGAAAATCTGCCCTTTGGACTGGACAACAAAGCGTACCAGTGGGTGGACCTGGACGGCGAAGGCGTCTCAGGCATTCTGACAGAGCAAGCTGACACCCTATTTTACAAGCCGAACCTGGGCAATGGGCACTTTGGTCCGGTTGAGCGTCTGGCCTCCCAACCTTCTCTGGTGGCACTGGGCAGTGGGCGACAGCAATTGTTGGATCTCGCAGGTGATGGGCGCGTTGCGCTTGCTCAGTTCAATGACCCCGTAGCGGGTTTTTACGAGCGAGGCATGGGGGATGGCTGGCAATCATTTCGCACTTTTGCTTCTCTGCCGGATATTAACTGGACTGATCCTAACCTGCGCTTTATCGATCTCACAGGTGATGGGTTGGTCGATGTCTTGATTACGGATCAGCAGGTCTTTACGTGGTATCCCTCACAGGCAAGACGGGGCTTTGGCAATGGGGAACGCACCTATAGTAGTCTGAACGAAGAAAAAGGACCCGCGCTCGTCTTTGCAGATGGGGAACAGTCCATCTATCTGGCGGATATGAGTGGCGATGGGTTAACCGACCTGGTGCGCATTCGCGATGGGGAAGTGTGCTATTGGCCCAATCTCGGCTATGGCCGCTTTGGTGCCAGGGTGACGATGGACAATGTTCCCTGGTTCGATACCCGCGACCAGTTTGACCAACGGCGTATCCGCCTGGCTGACATCGATGGATCGGGTACGACAGATATCATTTATCTCGGACGTGAGGGGGTTAAGCTTTTCTTCAACCAATCCGGCAATAGCCTGAGCAAGCCACACATCTTGTCCTGGTTTCCTCGCGTCGATACGCTATCATCCGTCACGGTTGTTGATCTGCTCGGTAACGGCACCGCATGCATCGTCTGGTCTTCGCCGCTGCCCGGAGACGCACGCCAGCCTATGCGCTACATCGATCTCATGGGTGGCCAGAAACCACATTTGTTACTCTCGGTCAAGAACAACCTGGGGGCGGAAACGTCTGTGACCTACGCCTCATCCACGCACTTCTACCTGAAGGATAAAGCCGCCGGACATCCCTGGATCACGCGCTTGCTCTTCCCTGTTTCGGTAGTGGAACGGGTGGAAACCTTCGACCGTGTCAGCCATAACTGCTTCGTTACTCGCTACACCTACCATCACGGCTTTTATGATGGCTACGAGCGCGAGTTTCGCGGCTTCGGCATGGTGGAGCAATTGGACACCGAAGAGTTTGCCGCGCTCGCTATCCATAATGAACTGTCTCCCACGACCAATATTGACGAGGCATCTCACGTCCCACCGGTTTTGACGAAGACATGGTTCCACACCGGCGCTTACCTTAAGAACCGTCCGATCTCCCGACAATACGACGAAGCCTTTTATCAAGAATTTGACCTGAAAGAAGAATTCCCAACTTTCACGGTAGCGCAACTGCAAACCATGTTGTTAGATGATACCATTTTGCCGAGAAGCATTCGCCTGAGCGGGGAGCAGCGTTTGCCATATAATCTGACGGATGATGAAGTGCGCGAAGCCTGCCGCGCCCTTAAGGGTTCCATCCTGCGCCAGGAAATCTACGCGCTTGACGAGAGCGAGGTGGCAGAGCATCCTTACAGCATTTCGGAGCGCAATTACACGATTGAAATGTTACAGCCGCACGGAACTAACCGTCATGCCGTATTCTTCACGCATGCACGTGAAACGGTCGACTTCCACTATGAACGCAAACTGTTCCAGGTAGATGGTCGACAATTGGCCGATCCACGCGTCAGTCATGCCATGACGCTGGCTGTGGATGATTTTGGTAATGTCCTGCGCTCCGTCGCGATTGGCTATGGTCGCCGCCATGATGATCCCAATCCCTTGCTCACCAATGATGATCGAGAGAAGCAAAGGCGCTTACTGATCACCTATACTGAGAACCGTTACACCAACCCTATTCAGGAAGGGGACACCTATCGCACGCCGCTGCTCTGCGAAACGCGCACCTACGAAATGTATCATGTCACACCCGACGCGCAGCAGCCGCTGGTGACGAATCTTTTCCGCTTCAACGAAATGCAGCGCAAAGTTGTTGCTGCCAGCGATGGACACCACGACCTTCCCTACGAGGATATCTCTGGCAGTAGCGCTTGTACAAAGGAGCCCCACAGACGCCTGATTGAACATACACGTGCTCTGTACCGCCGCGACGATTTGAGTGGTCCATTGCCCCTTGGCAAAGTAGAGACGATGGCCTTGCCCTTCACAAGCTACAGGCAGGCATTCACATCGGGTCTGCTTGCAGGAGTGTACAGGCGTGAGCGCAATGGCGGCGTGGAAGATTTGTTGCCTGACCTGGTTGGTATGCTTGGGAATGAAGGTCGCTACATTCATAGCAACGAGTATAAGGCGGCGGGCTGGTTTCCACATGACGATCCAGATGATACCTGGTGGACGTTTTCCGGGCGGGTCTTCTACTCTCCGGGCAGCGATGACAGTGCGCAGCAGGAACAAATATATGCCCGGTGGCACTTTTTCTTGCCCCATCGCTACCAGGACCCCTTCGGCCAGACTACGATGGTTGCCTATGATCGCTACGACCTGTTGCTTCTGGAGACACGCGATGCCATGGGCAGCCGCGTCACTGCTGGAGTACGAGATCAGGACGGCAAGCTGCTGGCTGTAAGTATTGATTACCGTGTGCTCCAACCTACATTGGTCATGGATGCCAATCGCAACCGGTCGGCGGTCGCCTTCGACGCGCTCGGCATGGTAGTAGGAACAGCGGTCATGGGCAAGCCAGAAGAGCACCTGGGCGACTCGCTCGACGGCTTCTATGCGGATTTACCGGAGGATGTCATCGCTGCCCACGTGGCAGACCCGTTTGTCGACCCCTACAGCATTTTGCAGCACGCCACGACGTGCCTGCTGTACGATCTGTTCGCCTACTGGAAAACGCGAAATGCTCCGCATCCGCGGCCGGTACTTGTGTACATTATGGCGCGAGAAACGCATGATGCCGACCTTTCACCCGATCAGCAAACGAAGATCCAGCACAGCTTTTCGTATTCCGATGGCTTTGGGCGCGAGATACAGAAAAAGATGCAGGCGGAGCCAGGGCCATTGGAAGAGGGCGGCTTGGAGATCAGCCCGCGTTGGGTAGGTAGCGGTTGGACTATTTTCAACAACAAGGGCAAACCCGTTCGCCAGTACGAGCCGTTCTTCAGCGATACCCAGCATTTTGAATTCGCCAGAAAAGTGGGGGTCAGCCCCATTCTGTTCTACGACCCCGTCGAGCGCGTGGTGGCTACCTTGCATCCTAATCATACCTATGAGAAGGTCGTCTTTGACCCCTGGCGGCAAACAAACTGGGATGTCAATGACACCGTGCTACGGACCAAGCCACAGAACGATCCCGATGTGGGCGATTTCTTCCGCCACCTGCCAGGAACCAATTACCTACCTACATGGTATACGCAGCGAGCAGGTGGCACACTGGGTTTGCAGGAGCAGGATGCCGCGAATAAGGCGGCGGTGCATGCCGGTACTCCGACCGTCACCTATCTCGATACTCTGGGCCGCATCTTCCTGACCGTCGTCCACAACCGTTTCGAGCGCGATAGTGCGATCGTTGAGGAAAAGTTCGCTACCCATGTTGCCCTCGACATTGAGGGCAATCAGCGTGAGATCATTGATTCCCGCAACCGTACCGTGATGCGCTACGATTACGACATGCTGAGCAACCGCATTCATCAGGCCAGCATGGAGGCAGGCGAACGCTGGATGCTGAACGATGTTGCAGGTAAGTCTATCTATGCCTGGGATAGTCGTGGACACCGTTTCCACACCATCTACGATGGCCTGCGCCGCCCACTAAAAGTCTACCTGTGCTCGGACGATGGCTCGGAGTTGCAGATAAACCGTACCGCCTATGGCGAAATGCAGCAGAATCCTGAAGCGAGAAATCTGCGCGGAAAAGAATATAAGTCCTTCGACGGCGCGGGCGTGCTCAATAGTGACGAGTACGATTTCAAAGGGAACCTGCTGCACAGCAGTCGCCAGCTTACTGTTGATTACAAGCACACTCCCGATTGGTCAACACAGGTAGAGCTAGAAGAGCAATCCTATACCAGCAGCACTACCTACGACGCGCTCAACCGTCCAGTCGCGCTTATGTCACCAGACAACAGCGTTGTCCGCCCCGCTTACAACGAGGCCAACCTGTTGGAGCGCATCGAAGGCAACCTGCAGGGAGAGGCAAACGTCACAACCTTTGTCAGCAATATCGACTACAATGCCAAGGGCCAGCGTACGCTGATCGAATATGGCAACGCGGTACGGACACACTATGAGTACGATCCTGAGACATTCCGCCTGACTCACCTGCTCACCCTGCGCGGCGCGGCATTTCCGGACGATTGCCCACATCACGTTCACCCTTCCTGTGGAGCGCAGAACCTCCATTATACCTATGACCCGACTGGCAATATCACCTCCATCCGGGATGATGCTCAGCAAACCATCTATTTCCGTAATTACAAGGTAGAGGCAAGCAGCGAATACACGTATGACGCGACCTACCGCCTGATCACGGCAACAGGTCGGGAGCATCTTGGACAGACGGCTGATAATCTTTTCCAGTCCGTACCGACCAATCCTACAGATATACCTCGCGTAGGCCTGTCACAGCCTGGTGATGGCAACGCAATGGGCCGCTACTTCCAGCAGTATGTGTATGACGAGGTAGGAAATATCCTGAATGTAGTTCATTGCGGGACCCATCCTGGTAATCCCGTTTGGGCGCGTTCCTACACCTATCGCGAAGCGAGCCAGTTGGAGCCGGACAAGTCTAGCAATCGGCTGAGTCTCACACATGTTGGCAGCGAGCCGCGCGAGCACTATACCTATGATATACACGGCAACATGACTGGAATGCCCTCTCTGCCATTGATGCAGTGGGATTACCGTGACCGGCTTCAGGCCACCTCGCAACAGATGGTCAACAACGGCGGAACACCTGAGATCACCTACTATGTATATGATGCTCATGGGCAGCGAGTACGTAAAGTGACCGAGCGTGCCCTTGCCGTGCAGCTAGCAACCGCCGGGCAAGAGCCAACGCGCATGAAGGAACGTATCTATATGAGCGGCTTTGAGGTCTATCGCGAATATGGCGGAGATGGTAACACTGTGACGCTGGAACGCGAAACGTTGCCCGTGATGGATGACAGACAGCATATTGCGCTAGTAGAGACACGTACACAGGGGGACGACAACTCATCTGCGCAACTCATTCGCTACCAGTTCAGTAACCATCTCGGCTCCGCCATGCTAGAACTGGACGATCAGGCTCAAATTATCTCATATGAGGAATATTATCCCTATGGGAGCACGTCTTATCAGGCTGTGCGTGGCCAGACCGAAACGCCGAAACGCTACCGGTATACGGGAAAAGAACGGGATGGGGAGAATGGTTTGTACTATCACGGGGCGAGGTACTATGCGTGCTGGTTAGGTAGATGGAGCGCCGCGGATTCGCTGGACGCAAGTAGAGGGCAGAATGCATATCAGTATGTAAACGGTAATCCGATAAAGTCACACGATCCTGATGGGACTGAGGAGCGGCTAGGCTTCTGGCAATTCCAGGCAGAGTACTGGAAAGGCATTGGCCAGGGCGCAGCTGAATTTGCTGGCGGACTTGCACATGCTGTGACAAGTCCGCGCGAGACGTACCGAGCCGTCAAAGAAACAACAGCGAAGACTTACGAGAAAGAGGGATTGCTGGCAGCCGTCAATCAGTTCAACCCAGTCTATCATGCGCTGGTTTCCGGCTATGAATACTATCAAGCGTCGAAGAGCGGCAACCCACGCGAAGCTGGTAAACAGGCTTTTCGCACCGTGACCGACATCGCCAGTACCGCACTGATCGCAACCGGGGGGGCAGGACTGGCTGGCAGAGCTACAAGTATTGCCAGCGAGGCTGGTGGAATTACCTTGCGCGTTCCGGTTATCGTAACAGCCGAGGCACCAGGTTTTGGGACCGTCTCAACAGTGACTACAAAGGTAGTCACGATACCAGCTCGCGCTGTTGCTACTGTAAGTAATGTCGCAACTTCTGCCGGAACAGCTGGTACTGGAGTTATGATGATGTCCGGGAATGGGCCGGAAGGGGGAAGTGGTGGTAGTACTGGTTCATCAGGCGCGTCATCTGGCAGTCCTGGTAGTGTTCAATCGCCACGTCCAGGTGGGCAGAGAGGGCCAGCGGCCCCGGCGGGGGGGAATGCCAGTCTCTTACAACAGGCAGTGCGAGCTGGTGTACGTGAGGCAATCGAAGGAGATTTTGATGTATTCGCGCATGGAACGACACGTAGCGCCGCACAAGCCCTGGTTGAGAGTCAGGGTAAGACACTGTCGGCAGCGGGAGGAAATTTTGGAGGGAGATTCTTTACAACATCGAATCTTACTACTGCTGGTGAATTTGCTGGCAGAGCCGCTGGTCGCGTAGCCGGTGAAACGCCTGAGGTTGTTGGTATCGCACTTCCGAAAGCTATCGTCCAACGATTGAGAGCGCAGCAGCTAGTGAAAACTGTGCCTATCGCTGATCGTCCAGGCATGTTTCAGACCGTATTCGAGAGAGGTGCGGTTGAGACGCTCAAGAAAGAAGGGTTCTTCTTTCATATACAATGACCAGTGCATTCCAACTTAGCTCGACTTTGTATAACTTTACAATTGAGTATGGCGTCATGATCGTGATGTGACTACACTCTATCAACTCTATAATCGTTATTGCGGGTTGGACACAAACTGAACTCATGAACGCATTCATGTCATATCGAGAAAACCTAGTTACGTTCGCCCCGGCGAACGATGAAAACGTTTTGAACGTCAGGAGGATATGAAATGTCTAATTATCTGGTCATTCGCCTTACTCCATCGTCGCCGGTCGATGGGGCGACATTTGCTACCTATCTCGAAGACCTCCAGATTCAGGTGTTCCCGGCGAATCCCCCGCCAGGCACAACACCGCAGTCTCTTGGTAAAACGGTGTATTCTTCTCCATTGATATTATCCCAGGTGCCTGGATTGTCTAAAACCTACCTTGGTGTAGTGTCAAGACCAACATCCTCACCAACGGCTCAGGTTCGCACAGGCAATTACGGAACTAAGCTTGAGTTCGCCTCTACTGCGGGTATTTCCATTGGTTCGTGGCTTGTTAGCGCAGGGGACAAGAGCTTTTTCCTCTTCGGTAATACCGTCATCGATGTAAAGGAAGATTCGGTCACCCTTAGCAAACCTCTTCCTAACTATGTGCCAGCCGGTACGATTGCGACGTTCATCCAGGAGTACGACAATGTTACGCCGTGGGCTACTGATCCTCCGGCTCTCTCCATCGAACTAAAAACGAGTGCTGTAGCCGCGAAGGCAGCAACCGTCCTGCCTTTTACCTCGACAAATAAAATCTCCGTTGGAATGACTGTAAGCCCACAGCCGGGCATTATCGATAATCAAACGATCGTTACCGAAGCAAATGAAACCTCAGTAACGCTCTCTAAACCACTTTTAGACAAGCTGCCGAAGGATACGGCTGTCACTTTTACCTTCAATTTGAGCTCGGGTATTATTCAACACGTTGAATCAACAGGCTTCGACATTTTCGGTTTCAGAGCTGTCAGCCCGGCAGCCGTGGCCACAGCGATCGTAGAGTTAAATTCGCCGCCACCAGCGTATCTCAATGTCTCTGTTGTAGCGTTACGAGATAGCCAACAGATACCCGTCGATCCCATCTTTTACAACGTGCTGGTAAGTACCGACGCGCTACCGTCACCTGACCAGTACCAGACCATTCCATCCAACGCGACCAGTTTCTATCTTACCCTTCCGCCCCCACCCATTAACAAACAGGCGATTAGCCTGATAGTGCCCAGCGATGGTACAGCCCCCCAGTTTGGTCCGCTTTATTCGGCGCTTCAGGATGTGCTGACAGCGGATCCGATTGTTAGCCTGGCATACATTGGTAAGAACGGGCTGACTGCTAACCAATGTAGCCGACTCGCCTATGAAATTATATGGAGTCAGCAGAACGTCTTACCAGCGCCGCCCGATCCGCTGGAGCAACTTTATACTAATCCTCCTAATTCTGGTTCCAGTAAGGGTGACGGCGGCAATGACGAACAGGACCGGCAGAAATTCGAAGGAGATGTAAAGAGTTTCTATGCCACACGCAATGCGGAGGCACAGCACCTTGCCGGTTTTATCTACTCGCTGGCGACGGCCCTCTTCTGTTACGAACAGAGCAAGGATGCCACCAGTGTGCGTTTCGATTTTCCCATTATCGACGATAATACAACACTCACGACGATAAAGGATGCCGCCGTTCTCTTTACCAAGAGGGATGCACAGGGTCATCTTTTGCCGCTGAATCCTGACTTCACAGACCCTGGTTTTGCTGTGCCGGCCGAGTACTTTTACGTACTCTGCCTTAATCTGCCACCGAAGGAATCGCCCTTGCAGCAATACCAGATGGCAATCCTGGCGAACGAACAGCAGATACTCGACAAGCTGCATCATGCCATCGATGTTGGGATCATCGATGGGCCCCAGGACCCCACCAAACCTCCAGATCCACATGCGGTCCCCATAACACCCGAACAGGCAGCGCGTAACCTGGCTGCACTGGGTGTGTTGGGAGACACGGACCCGGAATGCCCTCTGAACAAGGACATAAAAGATCTAGCTCAAGCCTGGCTTAAAGTTCGTGGCGACGACACAGCTCTGGATAACTTCTGGCAAGGAACGCCATCGGCAGTTATAACCTATGCAGCAGGGTATTTGGATCTGATTCTTTACCTTGTTACCAACAACTTCCAGCCATTGATAGATGCAATCAAAAAAAGCACGGCTACAGGTGGGCTTGGCATCAGCACAGTTGAAGAATTGGCGAAGCTCAAGATTCAGGATTGGGAAACATTTTTCAGTAAGAATGCGAACCTCTTGCCTCCCTTTACTGCTCCCGGCTCTCTCAACCAACCCCCTCCCACTAATCCTAAAGTTATCAAAGAACGGGCCGATGTCTTTGTCCGTAATTTGCAGAGCTTCTTTGAGGTTTCTGCTCATTCAAGTCAGGCTCCTTCCGTAAATCCAAATGTGCCGCCAACACTTTACCGGGAAGATCCAGACAAAGACCCTATCCTGGAGTTTATTAAAGCCTACGCTGGCTTCGCGTTTGGTCCGGGTATTGACCCGGAACAACAAGTATTCAAGAACGCTCTCGATGCTGTTTTCCCCAATGACCCACTTGCCAGAGCATGGCTGAAGCAGACGATTCTGGCCATAAACGCCGTGTATGTACTGACAACCAACATTCCCCAACCCCCGCAACCCCCTATACCCACTCCGCCACCTAACCCGCCACCCATCCTACCCGACTTCCGCTTCTCCATGATGGAAGCGCTCTATGCACGCGGTTTTACCAGCCTGCAAAGCGTGCTGAATCTGTCTCTCGATGACTTCCAGCAGGCGCTCACAGGTACAGTAGCGTACAGCTACGCTGCCTTAATCCAATCGAATGCGGGCACATGGCAACCAGTCACATCTCAAGAGGAAAGGTTCCAGTCGGTCAACCCTGACGGTTGCCTCGTCAACTGCATCCCTCCTCTTTACCTCTCCCAACTCGGCCCGGTAGCATATCTGCAAGAAATGCTGCTGGTTTCAGAAGACTCGACCTGTGAAAATCCAAAGTCCACGAACCTCGAGAACACATTGGAGTGGATCGTTGCACACCGCCGTGGCAACCTTGGAAAATTGGAAGTGACCGAAGCCAACCTTGAGACGCCTTTGCCACGCATTGATCTTGTGAACGAATGCCTTGAAGCGCTCGTTGCTACACCGGGGTCTTCTTCGGGAGTCATCTATAAGACTGCTGGTAATAAACTCGACGAACACTGGCTGTGCACAGAAGGCTCTCACAGCGATGCAGACAAAAGCCATAGCGGAGCCTGCCATCATCCGGCAACGCTGTTTGAAACCTTGCCCCAATACTCGTCTCCTGCGACACCAGTCGCTCAGGCAAACGCTTACGACACGCTGAGCAAGGACTTCTCCTCGCCGCTCCTGCCCTACGCTCAAGCGCTGGACATCTCACGCTCCTACCTGCGACACCTGGAGACCAGCCGCTATGCGGTGATGCGCAGATTCCGCAAGGAAATTACCGAGTTCGTTCTCGACCCTGCTGGAGAACCAGCCGATTTCCAGAGACATCTCTGGCGCTATCCGGTGCGTGTTGAGATCGCCAGGGAATACCTGGGCATCACTCCCGAAGAATATGACTTACTCTTTACTCAGGATATCGTTACTGTGCCAACTGGCAACCAGCTTCTGCTCTGGCAACTCTACGGTTTCAACTCAGAGACAGTAGGAGATACTCCCTGGACAGAGGCTATCGTTACAGTGCCAGAGTTCATTCGCCGAACGGGTCTGACATATTGCGAATTTCTCGAACTCTGGCGGGCGAACTTCGTGCGGTTCCGCCGCGCTGGATACGATGGCACCTTCCCCGACTGCGAGCCGTGCTGCCTGGATACCTATATCATCCAGTTTGAAGATCCAGAAGCGACCGGTGAAGCGCTCAAACGGCTGGCCGTCTTTATCCGCCTCTGGCGCAAGCTGCGACACGTCCAGGGCGCGAGATATTCGTTCACTCAGTTGTGCGACATCTGCAACGTCCTGAAACTGTTCAATAACGGCTCCATTAATCCCGACTTTATCCGCCAGCTTGCGGCATTCCAGATGCTGCGCGACCATCTCGACCTCAGGCTCACAGATAGCTCCAACCATCAATCCAGTGCAGGACAAACCGGTGCGGACCGGACCCACCTGCTGGCGTTGTGGGTCGGAACAAGCGCGGGTAAGTGGACATGGGCCGTACAACATCTTCTTGACCGCATCCAGCATTACGCACGCATGCGGCACCAGTGCGGCAGCCGCCCCGCACACTTCATCAAGCTCCTGGCGGAGAACCTTGACCAGCTTTCTTCGCTGGCGGGCTTCGACACCGACCGACCTGCGGATACCTGGCATGCGCTGCCTACGCACACCCTGCGCTTTGCCGAAGTTCTGTCAAAAATATACGCATCCGATTTTAGCGTCGGTGAAATCCTCTTCCTGTTTACGGTAGGGTGTCACCTGGATGGAGATGACCCCTTCCCCTTGCCGGACGACAACGAGGCGCTCGATTTTCCCCTTGCTTTTCCAGACGATGAGGAGGTGTACTCGCTCTGGGCATTACGGCGCAAATTGCTGAAGGTACACATCTCAGAAGAGGATGCGGAGAAATGGACATGGCGGCACATCGAGTCGTCACTGCACCATGAGTTCGGCTATGAGTCGATGGACAGCGCCGATCCCCTTCTTTCACTGGGTGAGCACTTCTTCCCGGATGTTCTATCAGCCTGTGGCAACTATGTGGATACGAAGCAGAGGCAGTATCGGGTTTGTCTCGACGCAACAAAAACAAATGCCGCTATGTGGAACACACCGGATAGTCCGTTCCGCTATGATATGGGTACACATGAGCTCTGGATTCGATTACCGCTGACGGATGAGGAGGTGTTTGAAAAACTGAGTCATATCCGCCAATTGAACCAGGATGAACAGGAAGCGGTACAGAACTTGTACTTTGCACCTCGCGTTGACCTTGTAGCGTTTGCGTTCATTTTCTCTAACTTCGGTGCGGCTGTGGAGCACCTCATCCAGGAAGATGACGAAGAGAAGCGTTGGGCCTACTTCCGGCACGAATTTGCACGCTGTCACGCTCGTAGCCGTGTCATCGCAGGACACCTGGCGCATCATGTAGGCGCTGCGACCGGGCAGGAACAGCCTGATGGCGTCAATCTTGCCTGGCGTTTGCTGCAACACCTCTTTGCTGACGAGAACCGGGCAAAAAGCTCGTGGGAGATGGACTGCAGACAGGTACCAGCTGTCTGCAGACAAGTACCAGATGTCACCTGGCAACCCCAACCGCTTGGAGGTGCTTTCGCGGCCCTGCTCGGGTTGACAGGGACCGGGCTGCTCGGTGAGTTTACACCCGAAAGAGGTCCTCTTACCTGGCGTGAAGTGCGAGGGCCAATGAGCGCCTTTGGACATGAAAAGAATCGCTGGAATATCCCGGTACCAACTATTCTCCCCTCGATGGACCTGACACTCACTCCTGCTCAAACCCGTTTCGTCGGTATCCGCAATGGTTTTGCCATCAGGGGACAAAATGGAGATCCGCTCGGTGGCCCGCAAGGTTTCGAAGTGCGCTGGCGGGGCATCCTGCTCGTCGAAAGCGAGGGCATGTATGAATTTTATGCTGGTGCTCCTACTCCTGACGGGGAAAAGCCCGACTTTGAGGCTGCGGAACAGCGTAGATGGCGCCTCACACTGAAGCGAGGTCAGAAAACCTGGATCGTGTTGAGTCATCACTGGCATAACACTCAGGCCCCTTCTGCGCACGCAGCGCCACTCTCACTCAAGAGTGGTGCCTATCAGATCACAGTCGAGTTCACCCAGCCTGAGGCGGAGTTCACCCAGATAGATACTCGCCAGCAACACACCGGCTTCCAGGTGAAATACTGTGGGCCCGATAGCGACAACCGTCTCGTCGCTATCCCCCTCGACCGACTGTACCGTGATGAGAAAGATGGAACGCTGGGCGATGAGATTGATAGGGGTGGAACGGCCAATATGTTCCTGAAACTGCACTTTACCAGCACGCTGCGCGATATGCGGAGAACATACCAGAGGGCATTCAAGGCGTTGCTCTTTGCTCAACGCTTCGGCCTCTCGGCGAAACCAATCTCAGACTACGGGCAATCTGAGATTGGCTACATGCTGGCTCATCCCGATCTATTCCAGGGAACATCGTACTATCGGCAGGAACAGAACGTTGGCTTTGGCACGCATCATGCCTACTTCGATTTCAATTTCCTGCCTCTGCTTGATAACTATCACGCGCCAGCCCCCACAGAGGACCAGCGCGTGCAGCCTTCAATCAAGCGGCAACAGGCGCTCTTCGACTGGTGGGAGCGTATCTTCGACTACGCCCAGCTGCGTAAGGAAACACGACACGCGCACGAGCATCCTCTCTGGTTACTCTTCGATGAGGCAGCTGAAGAGCAGCCAGATAACCCCGCGCCACTGCTCCATCATATGGGTATCGATCTTGGCCATGCCGACCTGACCACCCACTACTATCAGGACTATAGCGTTACCAGCGATGACCTGGAAGACGAGCGCTGGGCCATCCGCATCTGGCGGGCGGAAAAGTGGATTCGTGACCTGCTGTCAGACTTTGTGGCGAAGGATATTCGAGAGGCACGCCCCGACCTCTGGGCTTCTGATGACCCGAATGCTGTGCTGACCGGGTTGACCGGGCAACCGCAGTCCGGGAACGATAACCTCACGCGTTTTGTGCGCGATGGCTGCATCGAGCGGGGCGCACCGCGCCGCTACAGAGATGTCAGGCAGCTTAATGACGAGCTGAGGAAACATGCTCGGCAGGCACTGCTGGCTTACCTGTGTGGCATGAATCACGTACGGTTGCCCTGGGGTGGTTACGCGCAAGAGGCCGATGATCTGAGCGCATTGTTGCTACTGGATGTCGAGGCCAGCCTTTGCGAGAAGGCCAGCAGAATTGAGGATGCAATCAGCGCCGTACAAATATACGTCCAGCGTTGTCGGCTCGGTCTTGAAACCGGGTTGACTGTATCACCGGAGTTTATTCTTCTCTGGGATCGTCGTTTCTCCTCATTTCGTGTTTGGCAGGTTTGCAAACGCCGCGAAATCTACCGTGAGAACTGGATAGATTGGGAAGAAATCCAGACAGCGCAGGGATCAGAAGCTTTCCGTTTCCTTGAGACGGAACTACAGCGTGCCATGCTCACAGCTCCCAGATCTGGCGGCCTGGAATACTGGCCGGATCAAGGCATTCCAGCGCACGAAGGGCTTGCATTGATCCAGAGCCGCGAGCCCGATCATCTGCAACAATTCCCCATGCCTTCCAAGCAAGAAGAAGGTTTTACTCTGCTTGGCACGCAGGAGCGAGACGCACGTCCATCCTGGCTTGCCGCGCTCCAAACAGGCACATCCTCTGACGGTAATACAAACACGAACCCGGAGAATAGCAATACCAGAGAGAACACGGTAGCAACTACTCTCGTACAAGCGGGCCAATCAGGTACCGCGCAGGACTTACCTTTGTGGATACAAGCCGCTATTCGCCTCGGTGTGCACTTCCTCCGCGTTGCCGCAGCCGGTGAGCCACCAGCCTCAACTCGTTTCGCACCCCGGCACGCGGAAGAGGAAACAGGCTGTTGCTGCACATGCGGCAAACGGCATCCAGCCGTCATGGATGAGTATTACTTCTGGCTCATCGACTCGCGCTACTACGATGATCTAAATAATCCCTTATTAAGCAAAGACGCAACACCACCGCAGGATGCAGGATGGGATTGGGAAATTCCAGAAGAAGTGCCACAGTTACTGCATTGGGACTCCAAACCGATGGTACAACTGGCGTGGTGCCGCGTCCACAATGGCGAATTCCAGCAGCCGCGTAGATCTGTTGAAAGTGTCTTCCTGGACGGCAAGAAAGCGCCTGAGCTTCTACTGTTGGGAAGGTCCGACGACTCGCTCACCTTTAAGGTAGACGGGGGCCTCAGACCCACTGGTTATAACGCGCCCGAAGAGCCAGGCTTCCGCTACGATCTCGCCACCGACGAAGTCGTAACGCTGCCGTTAGTGGTAACGCCTCCAGGAACTGGTGCTTCTTATCCTCCCGGGCTGTCTGCTTACCCGTACTTCGCCTATTTCTCGCCTGGTGCCAGCCTGATTCCTCCTTCTCACTTCAGCACGGCACTGGCAGTCGCGGAAATGTTAGGCGCTCACTGTCGCTTTGAAGAGGCTCTGAAGTGGTACGAACTGGCTTTCAACCCACTTAAGCAAGATTGCTCATGGTGTCCTCAGGAATCACAGAACATCCCGATCAGCACTACAGAACAACCCACCAGAGTTTCAGAGGGCACTCCTCCTGTACGGGTTGTCGAAGAGACTGCGGAGCAAACAACAAGTGCCTCAGAAAATGTACCACCTACAGGAAATGGTATGCCATGCTGTGCTAGTGTATGGGTATCAGATCAGATCGCGCAGAATCGCTCCATCACCTTGCACTACATCGAAACGCTGCATCAATGGGGAGATGCCCTGATGCGCCGCAATTCACCTGAAGCATTCCAACAGGCGCGGCTCATTGTTGATACGGAGGCGCGTATCCTGGGTATGCGCCCGCGTTCCGTTAAGATGGCAGCTACTGGTGATGAACATGAAAGACCGACGCCTCTAGTGATCAACTTCCAGCCCGCATGCGCTCCGCTGAATCCACGCTTGCTCGCGCTGTATGATCTTGTAGATGACCGCTTAGAGTTGATCCACACCTGTCTGAATACACACAGATTGAGGGAAGATCATCACCAAAGAGACAGGTCCTACTGGGGCAACACTGAGCTGCGTAACGGTTGGCAAACAGATGTTCAGCCTTGCACCAACGAGCAAGACGAGTGCTGTCCCCATAGCCCCTACCGTTTCATGTTCCTGATACAAAAAGCACAGGAGCTTGCTAGCCAGGTGAGAGAGCTTGGCTCAGCCCTGCTCACTGAATTCGAGAAAGGAGATGCCGAGTACCTGGCCTCGCTACGCGAACTCCATGAGCGCCAACTTCTAGATCTGACATTGGAGATTCGGCAGAACCAGTGGCGGGAAGCTGACTGGCAGGTCCAGGCTCTCAAGAAGACACAGGAAAGTTCACAGACCCGCAGGCAATATAACGCACTGTTGATACAGAACGGATTGATTAGCGGTGAAATACAGCACGAAACCCTCACTGATGTTGCCCTCAGTGGCCAGGAAGCAGGAAGAATCATGGAGGGCATTGGCGCCATTGTAGGTTTAATCCCAGATGTCAATGTCGGTACGCTCGATTTCGCCACGCTTCCCATTGGGTCAAAGCTCGCCTCTGTTTTTTCCGCCATGTCTCAAATATCCAATTCCCAGGCGGGCAGTGCAGGCACTACAGGCTCGCTTCGTCTGACACAGTCTGGGTGGGACCGACGCCTCGCAGACTGGCGCCAGCAAGTTCAGGTTCTCGATATCGAGAACGACCAGATCGAGCGCCAGATCCTCGCGGCAGAACGCCGGCGAGACATCGCCTTGCGCGAACTGAATAATCACCAGCAGCAAATGGAACATGCAGCCGAAATTCAGGCCTTCCTGCGCGATAAATTCACCAACGACGCTCTCTACCTCTACCTGCAAACGGAAACCGCCGACCTGTACTTCAGAATGTACGAGCTGGCGCTATGTGCAGCAGGCCAGGCTCAGCGCGCATTCAACTACGAACGCGGCCACACCATGCGCAGATTCCTGCCTGACGAGGTATGGGATAATCTACATGAAGGGCTACTTGTAGGCGAACGACTGCAACTCGCTCTGCGACAGATGGAGAAGGCGTATCTCGACGAGAACGTGCGCGAGCACGAATTGACGAAACATTTCTCCCTGCGTCTGCATTTCCCGCTGGAGTTCCTGCGCCTCAAAACAACAGGCTCCTGCGAGATTGATATTCCCGAGTGGATGTTCGACCTTGACTATCCTGGCCACTATATGCGCCGTATCAGGAACGTGTCATTGACCATTCCCTGTGTCGTTGGTCCTTATACCGGGGTGCATTGCCGCCTGACATTGTTGCGTAGCATGACGCGAGTTCATCCACGCCTACGTGACCCCCTCGTATCATGTTGCGATGACAATGAGTTCGACAACGGATACCGACCTGGATACGATGACCCGCGTATTGTCACCCAATACGCCGCTACCGAGGCTATCGCCACCTCGAGCGGGCAGAACGACTCGGGCCTGTTTGAGCTCAACTTTCGGGACGAACGATACCTCCCATTCGAGTTCATGGGCGCGGTCAGTCGTTGGTGTATTGAGTTACCGCAGGAGAATAATCAGTTCGACGTTGCTACTATCACCGATGTGATCTTGCATCTGAACTATACAGCACGTGAGGGCGGTGATGTTCTGCGTCGTGCGGCTAATGCGGTCGCGCAGTGCCACCTGCCCGGAGATGGCTGGCAATTCTTCGATTTCAGGCACGATTTATCGGAGGCATGGCATCGTTTCCAGAGTGGAGCGCAGGGCGAAGGAGCGCGCAAGCTGCTTGGTCTGCGGCTCGGCCGCAACATGTTCCCCTTCCCGCCAGGCCAGCGTGAACTGCGAATCAACCACCTGGAAATCTTCTTTGAAGCTTCAGAGATAGAACCAGGCCGTCATCTGCTTGTCGAATTTTTGCCAGGTCCGAGGAGCGGGTATACAAAAGAGGATCGTGACGATGATAAGGTCTATGCTATTGATTGCATCGCCAGTACCGATTGGCCCGGGCTCTACCATGGCGTTCTTAACATCTGGTTAGGGCCGCTGCAACATCAAGCGGATCACAATCTTGGAACTTTCAGATTTCCATGCGATAGTGGCGTGGTCTCAAATGCATTTCTCTTCTGTGGCTATGAAGTGACACACAGATCATCTGATGTGGGATGTATGAGGCCATGATGGGCCAAATACATGTAGTGCAGCTGTTGCTCAATGTGTGGTGAGCAACAGCTGCACTATTGAACTCGGTGATCCAGGTACAAAAACATAGAGGCTCAAGTAGATTATTGTAGAGGTTTGGATAGGGGAAACATGGAATCTCGTGGTGGTCTATACAACTGCACCTTACTAGCTGCTCTAACTGAAAGCTATACGGAGGCTATTGATAGCGTCAATCGATACCATATAAGGAGAGGTACTATGACACCCGGCAACGTTGGGGAACCTTTTCAGTCGTCGATCATCTATCCGCGAACTCCTTTGTGGCAGACGTCTTATTGTATGATCAGCTCGTCATCCCTGTTCCTGCCGATGGCAACGACCGTGAGCTCGGGTGTGTTGCAAGAAATTGCAAAGGAAGAAACTGGGCATGATTGTTCCTTACAATCTTTCTTAAACTGCCACTCCAAACAGTTTGGCAACCAATGTCGCCTGGTCTCTCACTTCTCCTTTATCCACACCTTGCACTTGCCCTTTGCGCATCATGTTCATAATCTCGAATCCCTGTAATGTTCGCCACGCGGTCTCGAAGGAGAAAAAACCCATCCCAGGTTTTGTCAAGCGTTTGATGAACCGATGGTCTTGTTCGATCAGATTGTTGAGGTATTTCACTTGTCTCAGTTCACAGCTTTCGGGAATGATTCCCGCTGCTTTGAGTTCATTGAATGCTTTGGGGTAAGCAGCGTTTTTGTCTACGTTGATCACTCGTGGTTCGTTGGTATGAGAGGCGGCGAGCGTTTTCAGAAAGAAGCATTTGGCTGCTTGTGCATCTCTGGTTGGGCTGAAAAAGAAATCGAGCGTGTTTCCCTGGGAGTCAACTGCACGGTAGAGATACACCCATTGCTTTTTCACTTTGATGTATATCTCATCAACCCGCCAGGAGTCCGACGTCATCTTCAACTGAGAGCGACACCGCCGTTCAAGTTCAGACGCATAATGTTGAACCCATCGATAGATCGTATACATTTGGTCCCTCGTGTATAATTTTCCGTCATCGTCTCTCCAATGAGGTAGCGACTTCGTGTCCATCTCAGCCAAGTATGGAGAAGCCAAAGCGTAGAGCATGGGATAGAATCCAGCAGAAGACGACGGTTTGAACAGTTCTTTTGTTGCGTCGTCTGTTACTCTGCGTAGGCATTCAGCCTCACATCTGCCCGCCTCAGCGGCCTGACAAAAATGCCTACATCACTCGCTACGGCCCCGATGAGACTACCCCATAGGGGAGACGATGACGGAAACTCATACACGAGGGACCAAATGTATACAATCTACCGTTGGGTACAGCACTATGCTCCCGAACTGGAAAAGCGCTGCCGACCGCATCTCAAAGCCTGCAACGACTCCTGGAAAGTGGATGAAACCTACATCAAAGTGAAGAAAGTGTGGCTGTATCTTTATCGAGCTGTCGATTCAGAAGGTAACA
Organism: Ktedonobacteria bacterium brp13; assembly: GCA_015099395.1. Lineage (GTDB taxonomy): Bacteria > Chloroflexota > Ktedonobacteria > Ktedonobacterales > Ktedonobacteraceae > Dictyobacter. The sequence continues at coordinate 1,846,286 of AP024096.1, forward strand.
CATTGGAGTTTCTCTTGAGTCCGACGCGGGATACCGAGGCAGCCAAGAGCTTTTTTTGCAAAGCATTGCACACTGCTGCTTGTTCAGCCCCTCAAACATTTCCGTGTGAGGAGCACATGGTTCAACTCACGTCTTTGGCTCATTCTAACCCCACCACGTCAGTTCCTCGGGTGATCAACGTCGATAAAAACGCGGCGTATCCCAAAGCCATTGCTGAGCTCAAAGTTGCTGGCATCCTGCCTCCGCATGTAGAATTGCGGCAGGTGAAATATCTTAACAACCTGATCGAACAAGACCATCGCTTTATCAAACGCTTGACCAAGCCGGGGATGGTTTTTTTCTCGTTCGAGACGGCCTGGCGAACACTCCAAGGATTCGAGATAATGAACATGCTGCGCAAAGGACAACTACAAGGAGTGAACAAAGGAGATGTGAAAGGCCAGGTTGCGCTGGTCGCCAAACTCTTTGGAGTGGTTGCCTAAGAAATTTGAAGAGGATCGCTCACGTTCAATTTTTTTTGTTCATAGTTTTTGCAACACAACCCCCAAAGCTGCGCATATCTTTGTGGATGAGTTCGACCTTGAGGTCGAACTCGAACGCAAAGAGCTTGTCGAGCTTTTGGAACGTGCCATGACCCTCTTACCAGAAGAAACACGGACCGTCCTCATCAAGCGCGATGTAGAAGACTCGCCACTTAGTCAGGTTGCGGCGCAACTGGGCACCACTACCAGCGCCGTAGCCATGCGTTTGCAACGGGGGAAACTGGCTCTCAAGCGCCGACTTACGACCACGCTACAGCAAGAATTGGCTCTCTATGCACTACAGGCATCCACCAGCGACGTATGGGAAGAGACGCCTCTTTGGTGTAGTCTCTGCGGTCAACATCGCTTGCGCGGGAAACGCAATCCCGGTGAGGGAAAACTGCTGCTCAAATGCCCTGTCTGTGACGTATGGAGTGTGAATCATCTCCCCGCCTTGCAGGGTGTGAAAGGATACAAACCATTGTACACGCGCCTTGCGGCCTGGTGCAATGACTACTATCAGACAGCGCTGAACAATGGCAGGGTCCCCTGCACAAAGTGCGGTCGGATGTTGCCAGTCAACTTTTGTTTCGTTGAAGAGATACCCCCATGGGCATGGCAGAAAGAATGGGTCCCAAGTTGGTATCGCGAGACCCAGGATCGCCTGGTGAGTATCACCTGCCCAGCCTGCCATTCAGCATGTAATACGCCACTGGATAGCCTTGCTCTCACGCTGCCGGAAGGTCGATCGTTCCTCCAGGGCTATCCGCGTGTACGCACCCTTCCCTCTCAGCATGTGGAAGCGCAGGGACGTGAGGCCATCATCACGCGTTTTGAAAGTATCACCGCGAACGCCACATTCACCGTCGTCTTTGACGCCGATACCTACCGGGTTCTGGGCATCTTTCGAGAGGGGGTTGCATGAACAGGATGCAAGAAACAGGGGTATCGACCCAGAAAGAAACCCCGGAGAGGGCATTTGCGAAACACCTCCCCATATACGCGTTTTTTACTGGCACTGGCAGTGGCATCTCGTACACCAGTGATGTCCTCACCCTCCTCGCTATTCCCTGGTTCGTGCTGCAAACGACGGGCAGCGTCGAGCAAACAGGCATTACCGCTTTCTTCTCGACGCTTCCGACTGCCCTTTCAGCTTTTTTCGGCAGTGCCATCGTTGACCGCCTCGGGTACAAGCGTACGAGCGTCATTGGCGATGTGGCCAGTGCCGTCACCGTTGCCCTCATCCCTTTCGCCTACCACACCATCGGACTGGCCTTCTGGCAACTGCTGATCCTCGTGTTTCTCGGCGGCTTGCTCAAATCCCCTGGGGTCACCGCTCGCAGTTCGCTGGTGCCTGATCTTGCTGAACTGGCGAAGATGCCCTTGGAACGAGCGAACGCTTTCTCCGACGGCATGTACCGTGTCTCAGGTCTCATCGGAGCACCCCTTGCTGGCATCTTAATCGCTATCATCGGCACAAGCAACCTCCTCTGGCTTGATGCAGCTTCTTTTTTCATCTCTGCCGCATTGATTGGTCTGGCAGTACCACCAACGCCGCCTGTTCTCAAAGGAGAAGAGAGCGCCGAAGAAGCAAAGAACACGCTTGCACGATTGTGGGATGGTTTGCGCTTTCTCCAACGTGATGCACTCCTGCTCTCAATCGTTGTCACGGTAATGATTACCAACCTGATCGACGGCGCCCTCATGTCCGTAGTAGAGCCAGCATATATCAAACATGTCTTCCACAGCGCTCTCCCTTTTGGTCTCCTCGTTGCCACCTTTGGTGGCGCGACATTTATTGGGACGCTCATCTTTGCAGCGATTGGCCATCGTCTCCCGAGACGCTTGACTTTCGGCGTAGGTTTCACCATCGCTGGTGCAGTACGTTTTTGGATACTCCTCGTACCAATCCTCCCTCTCCTTTTCGTTGTTCATGCCCTTGCTGGTCTCGCTGGCGGTGGGCTCAACCCGCTCATCCATACAATCATGCAAGAGCGCATCCCCGCTGAGATGCGAGCCAGAGTCTTCGGTACAACAACTGCAGGGGTACTTGTTGGTATTCCTCTGGGAACATTTGTCAGTGGCTATGTGGTGACGGGGATTGGGTTCGAATATACACTGTTGCTGATGGGAACGTTGTACTTCCTGACGACGGCGTCATTGCTCATCAATCCTGCACTGAGGAAGATGTAGGATCGTTTGAAAAACGAGTACAAAAGGTTTCCCTGCGTTTGGAGAAATCGCGGCAAGCCTTCCCACTCGTTTTCGCGTTATTCAGGGTTTCTCTTGAGCGCGCTCACCTGGCCCTGACTTCCACTACCGCACGGCCTTGCCTTCAAGCGATACACTATTTGGTCTTGAATAGGGATCTGTAGAGAGCATTTCTCAGGCCGTCAAGTTAAGCGGTGACGAACATTCACAACACGAACATACACGTTTCCAGAGAAGGTCATCAGGAGAGCCTTCGTACTGAAGAAAGCACATATTCCGTTCTGGTGCGTAGGGTCCTTCTTGCCGTTTCCATTCCAAGCGTCTTCGCTTACTGTACTGCTCCCAATGCTCTTTTACCCAACTGACCTGTCAGTGTGATCCTGACGTTAACTCGACTCACTTTTAGCCTTGTTCAGAACGTATAGAACGTAACGTTTCCATACGTCTTTTATGCTTAAGTTTCGTGGCGTCTACAACGTCTCTATCGGCTTGCAATGCGACTTTACGTGTTACGTAGTGTACGTACGTAAACGTTTTTACGCTCAAAGTCGAGATAATTGACGAAAAGATACGACGTGCCATATAACTGAATATGGCAACTCATTGTTTTCACACTTTCATCACATGGCGTTTACTCATGGCACCTCTGAGGTGTCTTACCTATGACTACCAAGTTGCACACTCGACATAAGCTGCAATCCCGCCCATTCAATATCAGGCAGTTCAAGCCCACCATAGCCCAACACCAGCCCTCGGCGGTTTGGATCGGCAAGATAATACTGAGCCACATCAGTGATGAGAATCCCAGATGCGAGGCAGGTTTGAATGAGAGCATCAATTTGTACGCTTGCATCGAACTCGATGAACGTATGCAACCCGGCTTCTAGTCCGCGAAAGGATGCGACCGGCTTCAGTGGCAAAAGCACTTTCTCGAGTACAGAGCGTTTTTCCGCATAGAGACGGCGCATCCGGCTGATGTGTTGGTCAAAATACCCTTCCTTCATAAAGCACTCTATGGATCTTTGGGTAGGAATATTCGTGTGATAATCCATCAAGCATTTTAGATGTTCCAGGCGTTCTCGTAGAGGGGCGGCTGCAATGACATATCCTATCCGCAAGCCAGGAAAAAGGACCTTGGAAAAGGTTCCGACGTAGACGACGCGGTCATGACTATCAAGGCTTGCCAGTGGAGGAAGCGGCGGCGCGTCATACCGAAATTCGCTATCATAATCATCCTCGATAATCAGAGCATCATTGCGTACTGCCCAATCGAGCAACGCAAGACGTCTTGTCGCGGACATACGCACTCCAAGTGGAAATTGGTGAGATGGGGTCACATAGACCAGCAGAGGACTTGCTTGTCTCTCTGGTAATGCTTCAACGCGCAATCCATCTTCATCAACAGCTATGGGCAAAATCTGAGCCCCATGGTACTCAAACACCTGACGTGCCAGAGGATAACCAGGTTCTTCAAACGCGACGCACTCGCCCGGCGTGACCGTCGCCGCTGTCACCAAATGAATGCCTTGAATTGCGCCATTGGTAATGATTACATCTTCAGGTGAACATATCAGCCCGCGCGCACGGGCAAGGTATTCGGCTATGGCCGCACGGAGTCCTCGTTCTCCTGCAGGAGGGCTGTAATCATCAAGCGGAAGGTGTTGCAAAGCCTGGTGCCATGCCTTGCGCCACTGGACGAGGGGAAATGCGTTTGTTGAGGGCTGACACACGCGAAATTCAAGGAGATCTTTGCGTGGCGGGAACACATGAGGCGGTGAAAGAGGACGTAACCAGCGCGCGTCCAGGGATGGGTGCTGGGAAGGCTTCGGCGATATCTGGATCTGTTGGCTCACAAACGTCCCTGAACCAGGTTTGCCTGTCAGATACTCTTCGGCAATGAGTTGCGCGAGCGCATTGACGATCGTATTCCGGTTCACATGTAATTGGGCGGCTAATCGTCGGGAAGAAGGGAGGCGCATCCCCGGGCGCAATCGCCCACAGACAATGGCCTCGCGAACAGCTCGCACGATCTGTCGTTCCAACGACAGGTGGCTGCTACGCTCAATCTGTGGAAAAAAATCGACTTCTGCTTGACGTTTTGATCTCATTTGGGCTTCCGAACTTCTGGTGTTATTTGCAAAGTGGTCTAGATAAAAAGCAAAAAAGTGGAACTTTTCATCTGTCCAGTTGGAGCTTATCATAAAGGAGTGACCAACACAAGGAGAAAGATCAATGACTGAAAAACGTTTACAAGCATTCGCTGCCGCTTGGGCGGCTTGGGCGCGCCGTGATGTGGAAACATTGATGACTTTCCTAACGGAAGATTGCATGTATGAAGCATCCATTGGCCCTGAGCCTGGTACAACCTATGTGGGGCAGGACGCGGTACGACAAGGCTTCGAGAAGATGCTGGCCCATCATCCAGGTGGTGAAACTCGCAACGGCCTACTCTTTATCTGCGGCAATAAAGGGGTGATGGGATGGATATCTCTCTGGACTGCTCCTGACGGACAGGTCGTTGAGCAACGCGGATGTGATATTTACGAGTTTGATGGAGATCACATCCGCCGCAAAAACGCGTTTCGGAAGACCTGGCAGTAGAGGAGGAAAACGCTGATGCTTCAACTCGATCACCCGTACACGCGCCGCCCGATACGCTTTCTGGAGCTTTGGGAGTGGCGGGGATGGCGTATGAAGATCTATGGTATAGCTGCCCACGCACCATCCCCATCGGAAGAACTCATGCAGGCAGCCAAGAAGATCGCTAAACGTCGGCTTCCTCAACCAGCCCTCTCTGAGAAACACTATGGCGTAGGGTATATGATTGTCCACGACGGGGAGAATGGTGACTATGTGTTCGTGGATTGGTGGTTTGATCAAGATATTGTCCAACATCATTCCTATGGTGCGTTGAAAGGACACGCAGGAAAGCTTCAGTACCACTGGCCGAAGGGAGCTGGATTTTGTGTGTGGGAACTCGCTGTATGCTGGTTTGAACGGGAAGCCTGGGTGGAGAACGTGTTGAGCAAACCTGAGAACCCTGACTTGGAAACCTATCTGATGCGGAGGCTCAATACCGATGTCTGATGACCAAGTGTTCCTCATTCGTGCAGCCTCACCAGAGGATCTTGATGCACTCATTGAGCTTTGTGCAGAGCACGCAGCCTACGAAGGTTCAATGTATGATCCACAAAATAAGAAGGAGCGCTTTTTCTCAGCCTTGTTCTCAGCATCGCCACGCCTGTACGCCTGGGTAGCAGAGCAGCAGGGAAACTCCGTTGGCTTCGCAACTGCGACACAGGAGTTCTCTACGTGGGAGGCTGCTTCGTTTTTGCATATGGATTGTCTCTATCTCCGTGAAGAGGCACGCGGTCTGGGCCTAGAGAACCGGTCAAGAAATGCTGTGCTCTGGCAACCATGAGTGCAAGCGCGGGATCGTGCCTTTAGTGGGGGCGTTGAAGCGGGAAGCCGAAGGAGGTGACCAGTTCTGGCTCAACGAAGGCTGTTATAGAGGCGATCTGCGGCAGATCGCGGAGCGTCGCCTCAAGGGTGACGACCTGGATCGCGAACGCTCGGTAGGCTCTGGTTGCTTCGTCCGCTCGATACACGACAAATGCCGGCTGTCCATTGGCACTCGCCGGGGATAAACGCCACCGTTTCTGCACACCAGAGGGAAAGAGGACCGCCAGGGAGAAAGCGCGAATCGCTTCTTTTCCTTGATACCATGAAGGGACTGGTGGCATGGAGAACGTCGCGTCTTCTTTCAACAAGGCCACGAACCCATCCACGTCGTCGGTTTCCCACGCCTGGAGATAGCGTGCAAGCAACGTGTTCGTGGCCCCATCCACATGACCCACCTGCGCCATCTCTCGCTGCGAGGCTGGATAGTGTTTCTCAAGCGTCGCCCGCGCTCGGTGTAAAGCGCTGTTCACCGCTGCTACCGAGATCTCAAGCAAATGTGCAATCTCGACGGCGCGCCAGTCTAGCACATCTGAGAGGAGCAAAATGGCCCGCTGGCGAGGCGGAAGCAACTGGAGGGCGGTGAGAAAGGCCAGGGAAACACTTTCACATCTGCCATAGCGGGCTTCTGGGTTCTCCTCCGCCTCCGCCAGCCAACTGGTAGGAAACGGCTCAAGCCAAAGCGCCTCCGCCTCCCTCTCGGCAAGCGGTCTGTGCGGGTCCCATGCAGCAGAGGTTGCGGTCGGCAGCGTGCGCAGCGAGCGTTTCTTGAGTAGGTCCAGGCTAGTATTGGTCGCAATCTTGTACAGCCAGGCGCGCAGCGATCCCGGACCCTGCTCTTTGAACGTGTCAACGTGACGCCAGGCGCGCAGCATCGCCTCTTGCACGGCATCCTCGGCATCATGGAGCGACCCCAGGAGATGATAACAGTGCAGGAGCAGTTCCTGGCGATAAGTTTCGATCAACGGACCACTCGAAAACGGATCCAGACTCGTCTGGCCGGTGATCGCAGTCTCATGCACACGATCAGCCTGCCGGTATTTCCCTGTCATGTAGCACGTCTTCCTTCTCGCTGCTCTTTCTTTGCCCTTCAAAAGCCGCACTCAGATCACCGGTGCTGGCCTGTTGTCTCAAGCACGCTCATTCTACCACATGGTGCGGCTCTTGGCCATTGGTTCGAGCTGTCCGCACCTGCTCAGACCGCATGGAGCAAGAGGCGGAAAACATCCCTGTCAGACCGAACAGTTTTGCGCTTTCCAACAGTTTCATGAGTAGAACACTTCCATAAAACATCATTTGAAAGTGAGGACGACATGGTCAAGTTTCTCGTACTCTGGAAAACCCCAGCCGATCCCGTGGCGTTTGAGCGCCACTATCGCGACGTGTACATCCCATTGGTCAGACAATTGCCCGGCCTGCGCCGCTACACGATTGGACATCATCCCACTGCGATTCGAGGCGAACCGTATTACTGGATAGCCGAGCTAGAGTGGGACAGCATGGATGCTCTCCAGAAGGCGTTCCAATCCCAGGAGGGCCAGGCCATCTCGCAAGACTTTGCCAATGATGCCAGGAACGCTGAAGTGCGGAGCATGGTGTATGAGGTGGAGATGGTCTACTGAACGTCGTTGGTTCCACTGGAGAACTACTCTGACGCACACACGAGGAGATTGCTATGCGTTTTGCTATTTCCCTTCCCCAACGTTTTGCTGACGGCACATTTGACCCAGCCAGGCTGCGCGACTACCTGACCAGGGCCGAATCCCTCGGCTTTCACAGTGCCTGGACGCAAGAAGTAGTGCTTGGCTCGGCGCCGACCCTGGCTCCGCTCGGACTCAAGGGGGGCGCGCAAACAATAGAACTTGGCTCTATCCCGACCCTGGCTCCGCTCGAACTCATGACCTTCGCCGCAGCTTGCACCACGCGACTGCGTCTGGGATGCGCCGTCTTCGTCAGCCCTTTGCACAATCCTATCCACCTCGCCAAAAGTATCAGCACACTGGATCAGCTCAGCCGTGGGCGCATTGAGATCGGTGTTGGCAGTGGCGGAGGAGGGAGAATGTTCTCTGCATTCGAGGTTGATCCTGCCAGCCTGATTGCTCGCTTCACTGAGGGGCTGCGGTTGATGAGGGCCTGCTGGACCGAGCCGCGCATTACCTTCAGCGGTCGCTTCTGGCAGCTCGATGGCGCGTCTATGGAGCCCAAACCCTTCCAGAAGCCTTACCCGCCGCTCTGGATCGGTGCCAATCACCCGGCAGCAGTGCGTCGTGCACTCCGCTACGGCAACGGCTTCTTTGGGGCGGGTAGCTCGACCACCATGCAGTTCGCTCAGCAGGTCCACGTGCTTCGCGAGGCGCTGGCAGAAGCAAACCAGGATCCTGCCACGTTCCAGATTGCCAAACGCGTCTATATTGCCGTCGATGACAACGTCACCCGAGCACACGAGCGGGTTGACACCGGGCTCAAGCAGATCTACGGATCTTCTGGCATGAGCGCAGTGGCCGTCTACGGACCGCCCTCAGCCTGTATCGCCGGTCTGCGCGAAGTCGCGGACGCAGGAGCCGAGCTCATCCAGCTCCACCCACTCTTCGACGAGGCCGAGCAGATGGAACGGCTGGCCGCCGAAGTCCTGGGCGCAGTGCAGAACCATTGAGTCCCTCCTCTGTCGTGCTGCCTATCCAGAAAGGAAACAAACGCAGAGGGAGCTCTTCCACAGGAATGCGCTGATCTGCTGCACACAGCAACCTTGGCATGTGAAGTCATCATCGGGAGGAGCCCTGATCCCTCCCTTGTCCCTTTTTGCAAGCGGGTGAGAAGACGTTCTCTCACCCGCTTTTTTGACAGTGAGAGGATCACAGAAAGATTTCTCCCGCGTGAGCATCATTATGGGTAGTGGGTCACTTGAGCAGGATGGCCCGCTCTCGATTGTAGCGATGGAGGAAAAGAAGCAAACATGCCTCATGCATCAGCACAGATTTGGAAAACGAGAGCGTCATGCGGACAAAACGAGCGAGACGTTGGCGCAGCGTATTATTCCAGCGCTCCACATGGGCGGTCTCTCCTGTCTCTTTGCCCACAGCGAAGTGCTGCTCCTCCGGAATCACTGCCGGATATGACGCCCAAAAGTCGGTGAAGCAGCTCCCCTGACGATAGGCTGATGGGATAGCCTCCCACAAACGCAGACAGGTCTGTTTGCTCCGATCACCCACTGCATAGGCGACCACTTGTCGTGTCTTGCGACAGAGGGCAATCCAAATCCAGAAGTCGTGCCCTTTTTTGAGCACAAACGACCACAGTTCGTCCAGTTCCAGCGTCGTGGAAGTGGGATCCGCTGGATCCGGGGCAAGCAGAGTTGTAGGCAAAGGAGGAAGCTGAGCTCCTTTTTTTTGATCCACGTGGACACGGTGGTGCGAGAGACGCCAAAGGTGCGTGTAAGACCGCGCAGACTGCTGCGTTCTTGAGCTTGCATGCAGAATCTCCTCACGACGAGCTTGCTGATAGATATGGGGAGTCGGGTTCTCGCGGCTTTGGCGTCCACACGCACGGCAGCGGTAGAGCTGTTTGCCATTGGGTGCATGACCATTGCGTACGAGGGCATCACTCTGACAGTGAGGTCAATGTAGGGTTATCGTCACCATTGAAGGCTCCTCTTTTTGAGAACTGATTGGCCTTCAGAGTCTACCATATCCCGCTTATTTGTACCACTACCGCAATTTGGCCCGCCCCTTAACTGAGGGCCTAATGAAAGAAGGTGGCGGTGGATCGAACGCAAGATACTTCTACAGAAGACATGGCAAGGCATGCTTTCTCCGGTTTTTCCGACAGCGAACAGAATACAAGAACAGCACCTTTGTTTGAGAAAGGATGCTCAGGGGTGGAAGCCCACGATGTCTTACGCAGAGAGGAGTTGGGGGAGACGAAGCTCTTCAAACCTTCCTGCTTGAGTGCGTCAGGTGAGTTCTACTGTTGAAAGCCGAGAGTTGTTGTTCGATACGGAGGGAATCATGCGAAAGATTGTGGTCTCAGAGTTTGTGTCGTTGGACAATGTCATGCAAGCGCCTGGTGGCGCAGAAGAAGATACCGAGGGCGGCTTCACCCATGGTGGGTGGACATGGCCGTTCTGGCACGATGACATTGGCGCGCACTTCTTTGAGGCAATGAACCAAAGTGACGCGCTGCTTCTGGGGCGCAAAACCTGGCAGATCCACGGCGGGGCATTTGAACCCATGCCAGCCGGTGACCCCTTTGGTGATCTCATGAACACCATGCCAAAGTACGTTGTTTCCACCACCCTGGCCACGGCCACAGCCTGGCGCAACTCTACCTTGATTCGCAGCAATGTGGTCTAGGAAGTACGCACCTTGAAAGCACAGCCCGGTAAGAACATCGTCATCGATGGCAGCAGCGTGCTGGTTCATACCCTGGCCGAGCACGATCTGATTGACGAATATAGCCTGCATGTGTACCCGGTGGTGCTCGGCAGCGGCAAGAAACTTTTTCCTGAGGGACTGCGCGTGAATCTGCGCCTGATCGAATCCAGGGCACTCCCATCAGGAGTGGTGCTCATGCGCTACGCACGCGCATGATGGGTCGTCGGCCACGCGATGTTAAAAAGATGAATCTCAGCAGTGAAAGCACTCCAGTTACCAGCAAACTGGATCGATAACTGCTCTTATCGGTCCAGTTCTGGCCAGAATCTCGGTGTTATCGGCAGAGTTGACCATTTTATTGCGCAAAAAACTCTGCCGATAATGCAACTGTGCCGGACTTATCTACTTTGCGGCTAGAGGGCTTCTTCCTTAACTCAGAGCCTATAACGGCAATAGAAGATACTGCGACCTTCCTTCAGCACCTATTTATGACCATGAAAATGAGATTAAAATCGTACGCGCGTGTAAACTTATTCGTGGCGGAAGGCGCTTTAATAATCTAAAGTTGCGCCTCCCTCTACGTGAATATCCTGACCAGTGATAAAAGAGTTTTCTTCAGAGGCGAGAAAGAGACATACCCGTCCAATCTCTTCGGATGTGGCCATACGGCCAAGTTTATGTAGACGATGCACCATATCTATTGCTTCTTCTGGATTATCGAGCGTCGCGGCCCACTCGTGGAGTAAGGGTGTATCAACGCCCGCGGGGCACACGGCGTTGATGCGCACACCATTCAGACAATCAAGGCGACCAAAACGGCGCACGGTTTCTTCGATCAGTTCAAGAATCTCTTCCGGCTGACTCACATCTGCCCCGATAAAAATGCACTGGCCGGGTCCCTGGCGCGTTAATTCGGCAGCCAGGGCCGTACCCTCCTGCTCTCTGCGCGCGCAGATAACAACAAGCCCTCCCTCCTGACAAAAAATCCGTGCGCAGCCCGCGCCAATGCCTTTAGAACCGCCAGTAATAATCACGACTTTCTGAGCGAATCGCATACGTTAGTTCTCCTTCTTCATTGATAGCTCTCCCCTCTATTGCAGATGTCTGATCGTTCCTCCCAGCGCTGGGAGCAGACAACGCTGACTCGCGCTCTCCTCGTGCTCCCCAGCGCGATCGCGCGAAAAACGAGCAGAGCCCTGGCAACGTATCTATGATTGTGGTAATTCCTTCTTCAACTCTGGCGAGAGACGCAAATGCGCCTGCTTAAGATGGTGTACCATGGCGCTAGCAGCAGCTTCCGCATCCCTGGCGCGCAGCGCATTGAGAATGTCTCGGTGTTCGTCAATCGTTTCAGTCGCGATCCCTGTGTGGAAGTAGAGGCGGTAAAGGTGGAGATGCGCGTGCATACGCTCAAGTGTGTCCTGGAAAAACATGTTGCCACATGCTCGCGCGAGAATATCGTGAAATGTGGCGTCCGCCACGGCAAGTTGCTGGTATTCTTGATAGGATTGCCCAACCTGCACCTCGCGCATTTCCAGAACGAGTTGCTCCAGAGCGTGCAGATCTTCCTCGCTGAGAAGCGTGGCTGCTTTACGCGCAACGGCAGGTTCAAGCAATAAACGCAACTCAAAAAGTTGTATAAAGGATGAGGGGGTAAGCAATGGGGCCGCCGAGTATCCGCGCAGCGCTTCCTTCGTGACCAGACCCTCTGATTCCAGACGCGCCAGTGCCTCGCGTACTGGGGTAGGAGATACCCGAAGCTCGCGCGCCAGTTTGTCAATGTTGATACGCGCTTCCGGCGCGATACTTTGGTCCATGAGCAAACCTTTGATGGTGTTGTACACTCCATCAGCCAGAATCTGACGCGGCGGGAGTCTCTTCGCTTCAATCAAGTCGTTCACGTGTGTCTATCCACTCCTTCTTGCTCCACGAGAAAAGCCTCTCTTTTGTTGGCTCCTCCCCTTGACATCTGTCTCTTTTCTCATTATAATCCCTATAGTCAATAGGATATATCCTATATGATATAGGATTATGAACCAGAAAACAGGAGGTCGGGATACACAATGCGGATCAATAAGCAACATCCTGGTCTGAGGAAGCTCGCCTGGGTCGCAGCACTGATGCTGCTGGTGGTTCTGAGTGGCTGTGGCTCACAAACGACGAGTACGACCGGAAGCAGCGGGAGCGACACAACCAAACTGGCGGTTGTGGTTGGCGGCCCACATCCCTATTTTGCCCCTATGCCGGGGGCCACGAAGGACGCGCAAACAGGCTTTCATATTTCGCAAGCGACGTACCGCGTTCCTACAGCCTTCACCCTGAATGACGAAAATCAGGCTATCGAGAGTTTGGCATCGCAAGGCTACAATGCCTTTGCCATCTACCCGGATGATGCCAACGGTTCCAATGCTACAATTGCTGAATTAAAGGCCAAAGGCATTTCGGTTGCTGAAATTGGGGCTTGTACCAAACAACCCTCGCTAGCAGCCTTCTGCCTGGCCACCGATGTCTCTCAGGCAGCGTATGACGCGACCAAGAACTTGATCCAGGCCATGGGAGGAAAGGGCAAAATCGTGCACCTCACCGGTCAGCTCATCGATCCTAACACGACCTTGAGAGAACAGGCGGTGCAAAAAGCGGTGGCCGAGACTAATGGGGCGGTTCAACTGGTGCAGACCATTGCCGACATCGATTCCCCTGGTCCGGCTGATACCGCCGTGCATAATCTCCTGGCTGCGCAGGGCAATACGATTACGGGCATTGTCGCGACCGCGTACAATCCAGCGGTTGCAGCAGCTAAAGCGCTCACCGATGCTCAGAATACCCATATCAAACTGATAGGCATTGATACCGATCCGATTGTGATCAAGGCTATCCAGGAAGGCTATGCCGCAGGTACGATGGAGCAAAATCCGTATGGTCAGGCATATATCGCGGCCTACGCGCTGGACCTTATAGTCAGCCACGGCTGTAAGATCAAAGCTGGCGCACCCTTCCAGATCGACTCTGGTACAACGCTCATCGATAAATCCAATGTTGGCAATTATGTTGCGGCCTCACAAACCGTGACGCAGCAAATTCAGCAAAGCTTTAAAAGCAAATACCTGTCCTGCTAAGCTGATGAGCCATCTCGCATGAAAAAGAGGGCGCCGCGACCTGCGCGTGACGTGGAGAGAATCGGTGCCCCCTTCTCCCATCTATCCCAATACGCGCGCTCCTCCTGATCTCATACCTTGGGAGAGCGTCGTTTAGCCGAAGGGAACACTATGTCGAAAATTAGACGAGTTGACGCCTATCTTTGTGACATTGAAGTTGAACGTCCGCGAACAGACGCAATTCAAGCTTTTCTCAAACAAGAGACAATCTTTGTGGAAATTGAAACGGAAGACGCTATCAACGGTATTGGCTACTCCTATACCATTGGAACTGGAGGGCGAGCCGTTCTCCAATTGCTCAAGCAAGATCTTCTTCACTTGTTAGTGGGTGAAGATGCTTGCCAGATTGAAGCGCTCTGGCAAAAGCTCTTCTGGGCCACGCACGCTACCGCCGTGGGAGCGATTACCAGCCTGGCGCTGGCTGCGGTAGATACTGCCCTCTGGGATGTGCGCTGTAAGGCGGCAAGGCAACCTCTCTGGTTGCTCGCGGGCGGCGCGAAAAAGAAAGTTCCCTTATACGATACCGAAGGCGGCTGGCTGCATCTCTCGACCGAGGAGCTGGTGCAAGGAGCGATTGAATCGAAAAAGAGGGGCTGGCCGGGCGTCAAACTCAAAATCGGCAAACCATACGCGGAGGAGGATGCCGAGCGGCTCCAGGCCGTGCGCCAGGCTATCGGGTCGCGTATGCATTTGATGGTCGATGCGAATCAATCGATGACGTATCCCGAAGCCAAGAGACGCGCACGCTTCCTTGAGGAGGCCGGAGTCTTCTGGTTTGAAGAGCCATTGCCTGCGGAGGATGTCAGTGGACACGCGCGGCTGGCTTCCTCTACCAGTGTACCAATCGCGGTGGGAGAGAGTATTTACAGTTCCAGCCATTTTCGTGAGTACCTGGCGACAGGCGCAGCAGGCATCATTCAGGTAGACGCCGCGCGTATTGGAGGTATTACGCCCTGGCTGAAAGTAGCTCATTTAGCGGAGAGCTTTAATGTGCAGGTGGCTCCTCACTTTTTGATGGAGCTGCATATTAGTCTGGCCGCCGCCGTCCCCAACAGCCTCTATGTGGAGCATATCCCGCAGTTGCGAGCTGTTACAACCCGCGAGGTCCAGATTGAGGAGGGCTATGCTCTGGCGCCCAACGAACCAGGCCTGGGCATTGCCTGGGATATGCAGGCAATTGAGCGCACCAGGGTCGCGTAAGAAAGCAGGTATATGATGAATACCAAACAGGGCGGATCATCCCGCCTCTCTTTTGGAGGGCGCACACTCATCCCGTCTACGCTCCTGCGCATCTCGCCCCAGGCTGGCCTGTTGCTCGTGAATCTGCTTCTGTGGGCGATTTTTGGGTTGGTCGCTGATGGTTTCCTCAGCAGCTTCAATCTGTTTGCCTTGAGCCGAGATATCGCGCTTTTTACGGCCATTGGCTTTGCCCAGATGCTCGCAATCTCTATGGGCGAGATGAATCTTTCGGTAGGAGCAATCGGAGGAGTGGCAGCCATCTTCGCTGGCTGGTTGATGCAGGCATTTGGGATACCGTTTGTGCTGGCAGCCGTGCTGACCATTTTGCTCGGCGCGGTTATGGGCTGGTTCAATGGTTGGCTGACTGTACGCACCAATATCAATAGTTTTATTGTCACATTAGCTATGGCCAGTGTCTATACCGGGCTCTTGATGATCATTACGAAAGCGCAGGTTTTTAGCAATCTGCCATTCGACTTTATTCGCTTTGGGCAGGCAAGCCTTGGCTTCGTTTCACTGCTTCTGCTCATTGTCTTGTTGCTGGCCGGGTTGCTGATCGTGCTCTACCGTAATAGCGAGTTGGGCAGATGGATGCTGGCAGTGGGCGCCAATCGGCGGGCAGCGGAGTTCGCGGGCATTCCGGTGGGTCGCACGCTCCAGATTGGCCACGCGCTCTCCGGGTTGCTGGCGGGATTGGCTGGCGTGTTATTCGCTGCGCGGCTGGCCTCCGCGTTGCCTTCAATTGGCGTCGATTGGGTGCTGCCCTCGTTCCTCGCACCTGTGCTGGGCGGCACGATTTTGAGCGGCGGCGTAGTCTCTGTTGTCGGCACCTTGTTTGGCGGTATGCTGGTAGAGAGTATCACCAGCGGACTCAACTTGTTGCAAGTGAACAACTTCTGGGTGCTCTTCTTTCAAGGTATCATCCTGCTTCTCGCCGTTCTCCTTGATCGACTCCGCTCGGTACTGGCTCAACGCAAGAAAGGACAGAGGCTATGAAAACACGTTTCTTTGTGCGCGTAAGATCAGTGGCACAAGGAGAGTGGCTCGCGCTCCTCCTTGTGATTGTTGTCGGAGCAATCGGCCTGAGCCTGTGGCAGGCGCGCTTTGCCAGTAGTTACAATGTCTATGTGTTGTTGCGCAGCGTCTCCGTGATGATTATTGTCGGTCTCGCGCAAATGGTCGTGCTGGCTGTCGGCGAACTCAATCTTTCAGTCGGGACACTTGGCGGCTTTATCGCGGTCATTTTAGGGATGATGCTTGAGGTCTGGCATCTTCCTTTGCCCCTGGCCATTTTGTTCGCGTTGGCCATAGGTGCATTGGCTGGCTTCATCAATGGACTTTTGATCGCGATGAGTGGCATTAATGGCTTTATTATTACCCTGGCCACCGCGAGCGCTTTCACAGGATTGAGTCTGGGCCTGACACAATCTATTCCTTTTTATCAACTCCCAGCCAGCCTGACCAATTTTGGGCAACAGGCCTTTGGACCGCTTCCTTACACACTCTTTATCACCATCGTGGTCGCGCTCTTGTTGGCTGGTTTCCTGGGCAAGACGGTTTTAGGACGGCACTTACTGGCAACGGGCGGCAACCGTGTGGCTGCCGCTCTCTCCGGCATCTCTCTCAAACGCTCGCTGATCTGGGTACATACGCTCTCTGGTCTGTTAGTTGCTGTTGCCGCGATTATTGGTACTGCCCAACTCGGTTCCGCCCAGCCGACCATCGGTGATGACTGGGTGTTGACCTCCTTTGCCGTACCCATTATCGGGGGCACCACTCTTCTGGGCGGATCTGTCTCGGTCATCGGCACATTTCTGGCCGCGCTTGTGATCGCCCTGATGAACAATGGCCTGATTCTCATCAAGGCCGATCCCTACTGGGTGCAATTTCTCCTGGGAGTTTTGATTCTGGCCTCAGTTGGATTAGGACAAGTCCGGGCTTCCTGGAACATCTGGCGGCAAAAAAGAGGTGGGGAGGGCAGAAAACGCTATGTTTGAGATCCAGCATGTCAGCAAAAGCTTCCCCGGCGTGCGCGCCCTCGCTGATGTTTCGCTCTGTCTGCAAGCGGGAGAAATCCATGGCTTGATCGGTGAGAATGGCGCGGGCAAATCGACGTTGATCAAAATTATTACCGGTCTGTATCGTCCTGACACCGGTCGCTTGCTTTTACAGGGCAACGAGCTTCATCTTGCGTCAACGCGCGCGGCCCTGAAGGCAGGGATTGGCGCGGTCCATCAAGAGCGCAATCTGATTCCGCGTTTTACCATCGCGGAGAATATGCTGCTTGAACGTTTACCAGCGCGCATGGGCATTGTGCAAAGCGCTGCGCTCAAGCAAGAAGCGTTCCACTGGCTACAAAAGCTCCATCTCGAACTTGATCCAGAGATGGAGGTGGCGCAATTGAGCGTGGCTCAGGCGCAACTGGTTGAAATTGCTAAAGCGCTGACGCTCGATAGCCGGATTTTGCTTCTGGATGAACCAACGGCTTCGATTACCCCTGCTGAAACCGAGCATCTTTTTCGCATCTTTCGCGCGCTACGCGATCAGGGGGTAGCACTCCTCTTTGTGAGTCACAAGCTTGAAGAGATTTTCTCTCTCTGTGATCGCCTGACGGTTTTGCGCGATGGGAAAGCAGTTGTGGTCAACCAGGATATCAAGACGCTGGATCGAGAACAAGTGCTCACGGCGATGATTGGACGGGCGCAGACCATCGCTGATCTGCCTGCGCGCGTGGTTGATGATACGCAGATCGTACTCGAAGGGCGCGAACTGCGTACCGCGCGTGGCCATCGACACATCAATTTTGCGCTGCATCGCGGCGAGATTCTTGGTCTGTATGGCCTGGTGGGCTCAGGACGAAGCGAGCTGGCGCGTGCCCTGATCGGGGTAGAAGCGGTTACGGGCGGCAAGATCCTGGTAAATGGCCAGCCCGCTTCTCCGCGTGGGGTGCGCCAGGCCAAGCAAAAATACCGCATTGGCTATGTGACGGAGAATCGCAAAGAGGAGGGGCTGCTGCTGATCCTGGATGTGGCCACGAATATAGCCACTACCGTCTGGGAGCGCTTGCGGCATTTCCTTGGCTGGATTCCCAGGCGCTCGGAAGAGCAACTGGCTGGCACCTATGTGGACCGGCTGGGCATCAAAGTCTCCTCGGTCGCGCAACAGGTTGGCACGCTCAGTGGCGGTAATCAACAGAAGGTCAGTCTGGCCAAATGGCTCGCCGCCGATTGCGCCATTCTGATCATCGATGAGCCCACGATTGGCATTGATATCAGAACGAAGGGTGAGTTTCATCAGCTTATCTGGCAACTGGCCTCTGAGGGCAAATCCATTCTCCTGATCTCCAGCGATATGCCAGAGATGTTGCACCTGGCAGACCGTGTGCTGATCATGAATGAGATGCAACTCGTCGGTGAAATGCAAAACTCCAGAAATTACAAGGAGATGAGTCAGGCGATTATTCAGGCTATTCATACACATCCCGCGCACACGGAAGAAGGGGAGGCCGAAGTCCACTAGGAAAAAAGGGGCCTTCGGATTTTTATGTGTTTTGACTTACCCAATCACAAGGGCAGGGGTAACTGGACAAGTGTGGATGGCAAGGCGTCGCCCGCCTGGTCATCCACACTCGCCTTTTCCAGAACATCGCTCATTTTGGGCTTCGGTCGGCGCGTTTGACGCAATACGTGCTGCCCAAAGAGAAGCCGCGCACGTAGGACAGCAAAAAAAGTAACCTCTTCCTTGACGATCAACGGAACGGATGAGCGAATTGAGACCTTCAACCAGGCCGCCAGTGTAACGATGCGTAAAATAGTCAAAAATCCACTGACTCCACCGCTCAACAGTTTGCAGGAACTCCTCGAATGCATCTGGGAACTGGCTCTCTTCTACTTTCTTAACCCAGGCAGCATAGCAGCTCATCGCTTCATCGCGTAGGGACACCATCCCGCTTGTTGTGTAATGGCAGAGGCATCTCATTGAGAAAATGTTTTTGCATGATCAAGCAAGATAGCGGATATGTGGGAGAAACAGATCAACTGAAGGCAACAAAGGGACAAAGGGACAAAGGGACAAAGGGACCAAGGGACCAAGGGACCAAGGGACCAAGGGACCAAGGGACCAAGGGAGAATAGTACACAGAAATCTAGAAAAGAAAGATACCCTCTTTGACCAACCTAAGAATACTGGTCGGTTGTTTATCGATCAGCCAAGAAATGATCAGCTTTTAGCTGATCATTTCTTGGCAAATGAATATCCTGCATGACGGCCCACACAATCGTGAGACACGATGTTTCCGTGGTGAAGGTGTCAATCTGATCCGTCCGCTGCCGCACATTGCTGAAAAAACTTTCAATGGCATTGGTCGTGCGAATGTAGCGGTGCATTACCGGCGGAAAGTCATAATAGGTCAGAAGGTGCTCCTCGTCTTCGCAGAGGCTTCGTATGGCCTCGGGATAGCGCTTCTGGTATTTGGCTTTGAACGCTGTCAAATTGAGGAATGCATCCTCTTTCTTCTCTTGTTTGAAAATGCCTGCGAGTTCAGTACTCACCTCTTTGCGCTCACGATGCGGGATCGCGTTCATCACATTGCGTTGTTTATGCACGACACAGCGTTGCCGAGGGGTTGCCGCAAAGAGCGCGGCAACGGCCGAGAGGATCCCCTCATGTCCATCGGTCACAATCAGATCCATCTGCGTTGCCCCACGTCGACGCACATCTTGCAAGAGGCAGCTCCAGCCATCTTTGCTTTCCTCTGCACAAGCACGCAACGCTAAAACTTCTTTGTTCCCCTCGAGATCAACGCCGAGTGCGGTTAAGAGAACCGTTGAATCGGTTTGGTCTCCATGGCGTGCCGTGAAATACACCCCATCCAGGTACAAGATACACCAGTGTCCTTGGAGAGGGCGTTCACGCCATGTTTCAAATTGTTGTGTCAACGTTTGATTGAGGCGACTCACCGTGCTGGCGCTGGGAGCAACTCCCGTCAAGGTCTCCGCGACTTCTCCGACCTTTTGGGTACTGACTCCGGCAACGAACATCTGCGTTAAACCCTCTGCGATGTGGGGTTCATAGCGGCTGTAGCGGTCGAACACCTGCGTATGAAAGTGGCCTTCGCGATCCCTGGGTACCTGAAGGTCTTCAATGGGACCAGACGAGGTTGCCAGATCTCGCGTGTAGGTTCCATTGCGATACCCTTTCCTCTCAGCAGTGCTCTCCCCCCAGGCCGCACCCAGGAATTGCTCCAGTTCCTCGCGCATGACTTCTTCGATGACCACGCGTACTGCACTGCGCGTGAGGGCGCGTAAATGCTCATGGAAGGCGTGTTGGTCTGGCAGTGATGGAACTTCTTGCTTCGACGTTGAGAGGTCCGTGTCCGATGTGGTACTCTTTTTCTTAGCAACAGGCATAGTTTTCTCCTTTTTCAAGAAATGAAGAACTTGTTTGAAAGGGACAATCTATGCTTGTATTATTGTCTTTCACCTCTCTGTTTGGGAAGGCTTTCCTTTCCACACAACTCGGGATGGTGTCTTTGAGGAACATAAGGTGGATGTACCGACGGGCATCACATGCCAACGAACGAGACTTCTAGGTACCGAAAACGGTACCTAGAAGGAAAAAGCGACATGGTCAGGAAGTTCCAGACTAGGTCGCTGACACCAAGGCCGAGATACACGTACAAGAGAACATACAGTTTTGGAGACGCCAGTCCCACGGGATGCCCAACAAGGTTGCAGCAAGCAGACTGTAATCTGAATTTGAGTCACCATCATCTCCGTTGCGTATGTTTGTTGCTTTTTTACGCGGTACGCGTCGTACTTGGCTTTGAGGCTGCTCAGGTACACTTTTACATACCGCTCGGTCATGGCAAGGCTGGTATGCCCAAGAAATTCTTTGACGGTGTAGATTTCTCTCTCTGCATAGTTATGTTGTAGAGCTTACCACCAACTTTGAGTCAGGGCCAACGCCTTCTTTATATTGACTATAAGACATAGATTGATTCATCGAAGAGATGAGGGTATTGTACTTTCATCAGGCTTGCACCCAATTGTGCGACCTCAAAGCTATTACCGAAGCTACTGGCTTTAAGTTCATTATAAAGGCGTTCAATGCGTACAATGCCAAGATTTTCCTGAAGCTGATTAGCTAATGATAATGAATTTTGGGCTAGAGCCGTAGCAATAGGATAATATCCCTTCTGTATATACATTCGTGCTTGACGTTCGTAAATTCCTACATAGCGGTTTTGAAAAGTTGAAGGAGTGAGATCAGCGGCTAGAGACATTTCTTCTAAAGCTGCATCGGGAGAGCGTAGAGACTTGACTGGGGATGATATTAGCATACATGCTTTATCGTAGTGAAAATCACCAATATCAAATCTTATAGCACGTGAGCCGCCTTCCTTGCGTGCAACGTCAAGTTTTTTCTCAACCTCATCAAACAACGTTAATGACGATTTTATATCCATAGATTCTTGTGATAACAGAGACTGAGTTAGGGCAACCATCATCACAGCAAAACCACTCATTTTTGGTCCAATGAGATAAGGAGTCCCAGTTGGCCAGGTACGGTTATCTATTACCGTGATAGCTGTATAATCTTGTAGAGCAGCCGTATAGCAACGGGCAACCATTTTAACATTTGCTTGGTCAGGAAAAGTATCAGCAAAGCTACGATAAGCATGACCTCGAAGAGCGAGTACATCAGCTTGTAAATCATAATAGCTATTTTCTTTAGCCAGAGTAAGCGCATTATCAGTGAGTTTCATTGTTAATTGATAATTTCTATGATCATGTGCGATATTCGCTAGAGCAATATGAAAACCACATAACAAACGCATTAATATATTTTTATCGATTGATGACACATATGGCAGAGCATTATGAATATTTCTGATGCGTTTGATCACATCGTGAGATGCTATTTCGGCGGTATTTGTATAATAATTATCCCAAAATGTATCGAGTGAAACTGCATACTCTCTAGTATCAATATTTTCATGTTTTGAGACATCGAGTAACATACGTTCTAATGTAGACTTTGACTTACCAGGTAAAACAGCAACTGTTTCAAGGCCAAACATCGCCATAGGAATGCCTAATAGGCGAGCCATGATCTCACGGCGTTTTGGATCGGCTGGAAGAGAACTGTTCTTTTCCATGAGTTGAATCATCCTTCCACTTATTGGGTGCCTATAAATGAGGTTGCCATAGAGTTCACCAAGTTGCTCCGCAGTCCAGTGCTTCACTTGCTTACGATAATAGCGCATAACCTGCCCGTAATCTTGCACCTGTTCTGAGTCGAGGGCAAGAATGTGATGTTCAAAATCGCCCATATTGATATCTCCTTTTAATAACCCACCGTTCGTTAGTTCTTTGTAAAGCCAACGCACAGGCCCGTTTGTTCAAGTGAAATTGGCAAAAAAATGAGCGAGCCGTGAGAAATAAGATAAGAAATCTAGCCAGAGACACACAAGAGTCTATTACGTAAACAATCAGCTTAGACATACTAAACATATGCTCTTATACATTTATTGTAAACCTCTTACACGCATAGAAAACGAAATAATAGCGAACAAGTCCATATTATTTCGTTTTGGGCGAAGCTCTTACCAGAACAGGCTCAACATTTCTTTATTTGAACCCATAAATAAACTAATATTATTATACACAAGGAGTTATACATGAGGAATAACTCACAGACAAATATCAATGCAGTAGATGCCATTTTTTAAGCGAGAGCAGAGAGGGGATTTCCGATGTTTCACACACCACAAATAATCGCCTCCCCAACCCCAAAGGTTGACGGCAAAAGAATAGATAGGATAGTCACGACCGAAACATTGCCAATACTAATGCCTAAAAGTGGAAAGCAACACAGGAAAGTACTCTCGAAACGAGAAATAAGTTTTCGGCTGGTGATGGGAATGACAATACTGCTCTCGATTGGAGGAATGGTATGGATACTAAATATGCAGGGAGTGCTGCGTGGACCCTGGGCAGCGATACTAAATGTAATCTGCACAGTCATAAGCGCAACGTTTGGCACATGGCAGTGGCACGCTCAGGCGTTCGCTGAAAATGGGGCAGAACGTAGCAGCGAGCGGAGTCCATCGGGAGCACTAGAACGGATACGACCGATGGGTATCAATACCCGCAAAGGTGCATTAATAATATACACCAGGAAGAAGTTACGAGGTCAGACGGTGTACCTGATGAGAGAATTTGATGCGACACATGCGCACTATTATGCAGCAGCGAACGTAGTTGAACGAAAGGAAGGTAAGCAGACAGTGTTTGTCTGCGAATTTCCAGCGCTGGCCCCAGGGAATTACTCGTTATTGCAGGTGGTACAGAGTGGAAAAACGAATGTGACGGTTCATCGCAACCACGTTGCGATAGTAGATTGGCGTTAAGTTCTACTATAGAGAGAGAGAAGCACTGGTTCAGCATGGTACTGGTAAATAACGCTTCTGTTTGTTGAAGCTGGCGAGCATGGTGCAAGACCTCAAATTCAGCTTGCGTGCGAACCGCCAAGATTCTGGGTGCGGTTGCTGAGCGGGTACAAAGGGAACGGGCTGGGCAATCACGGCAATCGTGCAATCCAAAACGAATAGCAATCTTGGGATGTCCATGCTGATCGGTACGCGGAGTCCACTTCACACTCTTTTTGCCTTGGGGACAGGTCGCCTGTTGCTGGTTCCAATCAATGGTAAATGATGCCAAATCATAGCCTTCTCCTGCTTTGGACTGCCATTGATTGTTTTGACTGACTGGTCCAACAACTTCGATCCCATGATGGTCACGACTCTGTAAGACAATTTCAGCATCCACATACCCTGCATCCAACAAATGCACGCTTGGTGAGAGACCCCGCTTGCTAAGGGCTTGATGAATGGCTTCCGTATTCTTCGATCCTGCGACTGTAGCGTTCAAACCATTCTTGAGGAACCCAACTGCGTAGCCAATCGGGAGAGGATTCGGCTGCTGGACCACCACCTCAAAAATCCGTTGTTCTGCGTCTCCTGCAAGCAGACGTGCACGAAAGTCCGTAAGAAGCGTAAAATCAAAGCCGGGATCAGTCAGTTCAAGCCCCAACAAATACTTCCAATCAATCCGTGCCCGCACCGCCTCAGCGGCTTGGCGATCCGAAAGGTCCTCGATAAATTGGAGAATACAGACCAGCGCTAAACGCCATGGTGCTTCACCTGGCCTGCCTGTAGAAGAGAAGAGATCAGCAAACTCCTCATCAGCAAAAATCGTTCCCAGTGCTTCTCGCAAGCGTATATACCTATTCCCTTGACGAAACACCACCTGTGCGACACGAACGGTTTCTTCTGGAACTGGACCAATTGGTTCTCGATGCAGTGACATTGCTTTTCCCCTCTCTTCTCACTGACCCTCTCTTTTCTCAAGAGACAGTCCAGCTACTTTTTCTCTATCCTAATCGATGTTTTCTCCTTTGTCTAGAGGGTCTCAAGGGTTTCCCAACGGTATCAAAATCTGGGATGACTCATAAGAGCACTATCATGGTCACGCTTGAAATCTACTCGCATATCTATCTTGCCACCACTGCAAGAAGAGTCGATGCAGCCATCAAATGTTTGAGAGGTAACCAGATGGACCTGTCGCCAACCACGTATGGCGTTGCAGATATAGATTTCCTCTGCTTGTAAGAGATCCTGGGGATAGAGGACTGTCTCTCGCGCGATAGTACAGGTTTCAAGGATATGTTGACGGTATACACCATTGAGTAATCCTGATTGGCGGGCAGGTGTTAATAATTCACCATTTTTCTTGATAAAGATATTATGAATGGCTCCTTCTGTGAGTTCCCCTTTCTCGTTGCAGAAGATGACATCTGCGTGACCTGTGGTTGTGGCGAAGCGAGTTGCTTTGTTATAGAGTTCACGCTCGGTGGTTTTGTGATAGTACATGCGGTTGTGCGGATCGGTGGCAAGAGTGCTCAGAATGATCAAGGGCGTCTGTGCTGGCTGCGTCTCAGCGAGGGGAACGACCTCTCCATCAAAGTGGCCTGTAGATTTGAGTAATACACGTACTTTGTATTGTTTACCGAACTGACAAGACTGGGCCAGTTGTGTGAGGATTTGCTGAAACTGCTCCTCATCGTATGGATAGCCGAAGTAGGTAGCGGATTCAGCCATGCGGCGCTGATGCTTGTCTAGATGGTTGTATCCACTATCCCATAAGATTGATTCCAGGATGTCGAATTTGGGAGTTGTCGGCATCGTCATGAAGCGTGCCTTTACCATACATTCCTGATATTCTTCGTGCGGTTGGGAATCGTAAACAATACCACTGCCAACGCCCATCTCGCCCTGATCTCCTTGTAGCGTGATCGTTCGAATCGCAACATTAAAGACGGCATTCCCGAGATGATGTGAGCCTGGTTTAGAGGGCGCAAAATAGCCAATGGATCCAGTGTACACCCCCCGTAGAGAGGTTTCAAGTTCGTGAATGATTTGCATGGCTCTTATTTTAGGTGCACCGGTTATTGAACCGCACGGAAACAGATACTGAAGCAACGCGCTGTGCTGGACAGTATCCTGCAATGTTCCCTCTACTGTGGATGTCATTTGATGAAGTGTATCGTAGCGTTCAACGTTGAAGAGTTGAGGGACATGAACGGAACCGATCTGACAGGCTCGTCCGATATCATTTCTGAGCAGGTCTACAATCATAACATTCTCTGCCCGGTTCTTTGTATTATTCTGTAACCATGTTGCGATTGTTTGGTCTTCGTCCACGGTACGTCCACGAGGTGCCGTTCCCTTCATTGGACGAGTGATAATATTGCCGTCATGGATCCGAAAAAAAAGCTCGGGTGAAAGACTGATGATGTGTTGATTTTCTGTATGAAGGTACGCTCCATAGGAGACGTGCTGCCTCTGTCGCAATGTTGTGTATAAGGAGAGAGCGGAACCCTCAAAAGTAAACTGGTAGCGACCCGTGAAGTTGATCTGATAAACATCTCCTGAGCGGATATATTCTTTCACACGTTCAATTTTTTGTGTATATTCCTGTTCGTTTAGATTGAATCGGAGGTTGTGGATGTGGAAGGTGTCGGATGGAGTGGGGGCTGCAAGGGCTTGTAACGCGGTAAGGTGGGTGTCTGATGTGCACTGGAAAGTCCCGTGCATGTGGTCAAAAATGATGGGATGTTGATAGATACCGAACCAGGCCAGCGGATAGTCCGTACGCTGGTAGTTGGGTTGTCCAAGTTTTTCGATATGATATCCACATTCGTAGGTGAAATAGCCAGCAACATAGTAACCCAGTTGCGTATATTGCTCTATTTTTTGCAAAAACGGTGAGAAATCGCCGATATGATGTAATTGTAAGATCTCTATTGGATCTGTAAATAAATAACTATAAATATTTTCATGATCCTGGCGTATGCTCTCAAGGAGAACTGCATTTTTCTTAATATCTAGGACATGAAAATATTCTATAGGAAATGAAGTGTAGGTATGCATAATGTGTACTCCTTCTATCCCAGGGATATTTGGCATAATACATTATATAGAGGATATGAAAATTACTAGTGTTTATTGGCTGCTTGATGATATCATCGTAAATGATGTTTGTCTTCATGCTTAGACTAAATCGGATAAGAATCCGCTCTAACGCCGCCTCAGAAGCGGGTTGAGTTGTCTCAGAAGTAAGCACCAATCGAGACTGCGGAATCCAGTGAAAATCGTCGATGGATACCTTCACCGTGGATAGATCCGGCTAGTTATCAAAAAAATGTGGCACGGTCGTAGCTCCTAGGGAAGGTGAGCGTATCCTTTTGTACAGCATACCAGTTCATGGGGGCACCGTGCAAGCCTTCGTTCATGAGAAGGTTGTGTTGCAAAAACTATGAACAAAAAAATTGAACGTGAGCGACCCTCTTCAAATTTCTTAGGCAACCACTCCAAAGAGTTTGGCGGGTATTGTCAACTTATGGAAAAGATGGAAGAGCTTTTCTAAAAAGAAGCTGAGGGAAAGAAAAGAAGCTGAGGAGTGGGCATAGACAGTACAGTGCTATGCCGTAGTTTTTCTCTCGGTTATCTCGTCCCACTTCTGAAAGCGCTCCTGCATGGAGAAAGACTTCATCCAAGTGCCATTTGTCGCCACAACGAGGGCGTCGCCGTCGCAATTCGTTGGCGTACGTTTGCCCAAACTTCAAGCGCCACTGCCGCACTGTTTCATAGGTGACAACGATCCCACGCTGGGCCAGTAGCTCTTCTACATCACGAAAACTGAGCGAAAAGCGGAAGTACAGCCAGACAGCATGACTGATGATTTCCGGTGGGAAACGAAAGCCTTTGTACGTGGGGGCGATGATGTTTGTTTTCATGAGGTTATTTTAGCACACTGTTTCGCTACGTCGTCAAGTTGACAATACCCTTTTTGCAACACAACTCTCAAGATGGTGGTCAGGCGGCCCTGAGCGGAGCCGCTGCGCTATTTGCTCGTTTTTGACGAACGGCCCTGTTTGTCCTGAGATTAGAATGATTCTATAATGAAATGATGTTATTCTGCAATTAATCACATCTTTAAACAGGAGGTGTCAACTTGGCTGCGGAACCGAGGGAACTTACCGCCTATCTGAAAGAAGATGAAATAGATCTTCTTCAAGATAAACTCGATATTGCTATTAAGAGATTGGCGTCGAAAACCTCTTTCAGAGGAAGGCAAGA
This sequence comes from Ktedonobacteria bacterium brp13, assembly GCA_015099395.1. Lineage (GTDB taxonomy): Bacteria > Chloroflexota > Ktedonobacteria > Ktedonobacterales > Ktedonobacteraceae > Dictyobacter. Next base: position 1,873,944 of record AP024096.1, read on the forward strand.
GAGACAATGGGAAATTACCGATATTCCCGAACGAGCAGAGTTGGAGGCGAGGGCTCAAGAGGTTGTGAAAATCGCAAAAACTGGGGTAAGAATTGCCCCTTTCGTCGAATCGCGTCCTCTCGTTCCTCTCTTTAAGGCTGCAAAGATTGACTTACCATCCATCGTGAGAATCGACCACGAACAGATGAGATATAATTTCTACTGCGTAGAATCAACCTTCAGCATTCTTCTGGCCCAAGACCAGTTTCCTCTCGTTGCAGAACTGGATATGTTGTTGATTGATGACGCAAAGAGTGCAGCACGATCTACCCGTCCACTGCGCCTTTTCCCTGATCGAAAAGATAAACACTTTTTCACCGCGGATATCGAAGGCGAGATAGGTATTGATGCCCAGATGGCGATTGCAGTTCCAGAAATGAACATAGAACTCCCCTCTCTTCTCCAAACTCACGCAAAATTGGCGGCGAATACGCAACTGAAAGCTAATTTTGTGGTCGGCCCGCTTACCTTCCCATTCCGCCGGGCAGCAATCGAGGTGGTAGGGGAAAGTGATCAACAGATTTTCTGGCGTTATAACTTGCAATCTGAACTCACCGGCGTCAACCTGTTCAAATCCGTGCTTATTTTGAAAGTTCCACAGGAAGTCCATTCAGTAAGAATAGAAGCAACATTAAGTGTCGTTCCATGTAGTCATCGTTGGGTTTTCTTTAGGGATGTGCTACCCAAACTCTCCGACACCAAATTGTTAGTTGTGGAGTTGGCTTCCACCTAATGGAGCGCAAAGAACATGAGCTACCTTGACTTCGAGATTGAAATTGGTCATGGCCAAGGGCGAGACTATCCGGTAACGGTCATCCATTCAGCATCGGGAGAGGCACGCGAAACCATGCATTTCCCATTCGATAAGCTGGCTCTGGAAAAGCAACTTCTGGTCTTGGAGAATGCGCTGCTCCGCTCTGGGAGTAAGCGCAGGAAAACTCAGGTGCCAGAAGATTTGGCTGTACAAAACTTTGGACAGAGTTTGTTCAACGCGCTGTTTACAGGTGATGTGCGCAGTTGCTATGCAGTGAGCCGATCAGCAGCATTCAACCAGGACAAGGGAATACGCCTGAAACTCCGTATCCTTCCCCCGGAATTGGCAGCACTACCCTGGGAATTTCTGTTTGATACAGGTCAAGCCGAGTACCTTTGCCTCTCCAGTAATACCCTTCTGATCCGCTACCTGGAATTACCTGATCCTCCCCGAGCATTGAAAATATCTCCTCCTCTCTCCATTCTCGTCATGACTGCCAGTCCGAAAGGTTTGGAGAAGCTAGATGTCGAACGCGAGAAGCAACGGCTGGAAAAAGCAACAGGACAGCTTTGTGCAAATGGTCAAGTCAAGCTGACTTGGCTTCCCGCTTCTACGAAGCGGGATCTACAATGGGCCATGCGCCATGGACCGTGGCATATTTTTCATTTCATCGGACATGGTGAATTTAATATGAGTGCCGACGAAGGGCAGCTTGATTTAGAGAATGAGAAAGGAGAATTAGACGCATTGCGAGCGACATATCTCGCACGCTTGCTTGCTGATCATCGCTCATTGCGCCTGGTTGTTCTCAACTCGTGTGAAGGAGCACGAGGTAGTGAGCACGATCTCTTCTCTAGCACTGCCACCATGCTCGTAAGGCGAGGCATCCCCGCTGTGCTTGCAATGCAATACGAGATTACCGACCAAGCTGCCATTGAGTTCTCTCGTACCTTTTATGAAGCTCTCGCGGATGGTTTGCCTGTAGACGCTGCTGTCTGTGATGCGCGTAAATCTGTCAGTGTTGGCATCGAAAATACTATCGAATGGGGAACGCCCGTTTTGTATCTCCGCTCACCTGATGGCGTGCTTTTTGATCTAGTTCAACAGAACTCTCTATTCGGCATATCCCAAAAACAGCTCGATCAGGTTGCCTCTCCAGCACAAGAAACGCAATCGGCTATGAAAGCATGTCCTTCTTGTGGTATCGTATTACCTCTAAAAGGGGGATTTTGTCCTAATTGTGGAAAAAGCGTGAGTGAAGGATCTTATTCGTTCCACTCCTTAGAGGAAAATGCGCCTTCTCTTCCACCATCCGAGCTCACTGCTTGCAAAGAAAAAGAAGCTTCATCCTCCGTGCCCCCGTCCTCTACTGATGAGGCAAGCCTATTGGGACAGCGCCCGTCGCCGTTACTATTACCGTCACTGAACGCAGCGCAGGCTAAAACACCTCAGAAAATGCCAAGGACTCTCGTTGCCCTGGTCATACTGCTCATCGGTCTTAGTGCAGTCTGGATTTTTGGGATTCGTCCGCTAGTTCATGGTATAGTTCAAGAAAGACTTGATACAGCTATGACTAACGCGGTAAGTGGGATTCCCCAACAATCAAAATTCAGCAGCAAGTATCAGCTAAAAGAGGAGACCATTACCACACACCTCGCATCCAATCTAGCACCAGAAAGTCCCATACAAAATCCGGTCGCGCATATTACGCCAAACAACGTTCGCCTGGATTTTCAAATCTACGGGCAAGATTGTGCCATCAGTGTCTTTCCGCGGGTTGACAACGCACGCCTTGTGGTAAGCAACGCGAACGTCGAGTGTATTGCTAGCCTTATCATGTCACCCGATGAGATGACTGCGCTTCTGAACAAGTATCTTCAGCAATACCTCCGGTATTCAGTGACCAATGTGCAACTCAACAATCACGAAATGGATCTACAGGGTCTCGCACCACTTGAACAGGGTCTCAGGCAAAAAAGTGGCTTGCCGATCTAGACTAAGATGGGGTACAATGCGGAAAGAAGCCTTTTGAGAGGTTGGGCTGAAAAAGAAATCGAGCGTGTTTCCCTGGGAGTCAACTGCACGGGAGAGATACACCCATTGCTTTTTCACTTTGATGTATGTCTCATCAACCCGCCAGGAGTCCGACGTCATCTTCAACTGAGGGCGGCACCGCCGTTCAAGTTCAGACGCATAATGTTGAACCCATCGATAGATCGTCGTATGATCGACATGCAGTCCTCGCTCCACCATCATTTCCTCAAGATCACGGTAACTCAAAGAATAACGGAGATACCACCTCACACACAAGAGAATAATGTTGGATTGGAAGTGGCGCCATTTGAACGAATTCTGCTCTGCCATAACGTCTCTCTTTCGCTCGTTTTCCTTTACTGTACCAGATCAGCTTTCTTTTTTGCAACACAACCCCTATGTCTACTCTGGTCGTCTCCATGTTGTCATGAAAGATGGGTCAGAAGACGACTTTGGGCCGAACGACATCATGATGTTGCCTCCCGGACACGATGCCTGGTCGGTCGGGGACGAACCTTGCGTCTTCATCGAATTCTCAGCCGGAGGAGATTATTACTCCCATTAAACAAAGTCATCCTTAAAATAGCTTCTCTTCAGGATGCGTCTATAGCGGTGTTGTCGCCAAATCCAGAAAACAACCAGACAGAGAGGGGATGCGCCGATCAGCCAACCAAGCCAGATGGGGATAGCGCCAGGTGCGGCAACGATGACGGCTACTTGCGTGGTATTGGTGCCCAGGGGACCGCTGAGGGTGATGACAAGATTCCAGGCTCCCCGAACGGGCATGTGGATGGTTCCTATTAGTATGCCGTTGCTGGCTGCGAGATCGAAGCGCAAGGGTGTCGCGTCGGTACCCAGACCCGGTTCCGCTGTCACCGTACCCTGCAAACGCAGGTGGCGATCATGCAAAACTACGGTGACCTCCAGTGGAGTATCGACGGTGGGTGGATTCTGGTCGAGGGTGAAGTCGATGATATACGGTCCGACCGCCAGAGTTTGGCTGCTGGCTGGCGTTGTTCCACTGGCCTTGAGGCTGCCTGTTGTCAGCACAAAAAGGGCGAGCAAGAGAGTGAAAGCACCTGCAAAACGCAAGACTCTGGGCATGATTTTTCTCCAGTTTCTCTTAATGGGTTTAATGGGTGTTCCAACGCCAGACATCCCCAAATTCAGCACCAAGGATGGCTCCCAGGGCTCCTGTACCGAGGACACTAACGGAAAAAACCAGCAGGACGAAGGCAGTGAGGCCAGGCGGAACCAGCAGGCCGGTCTGGGGCAGAAAAATCGGCGCATAGGGAGAATAGGACTGCAGCACAAAAGGAGCCGGTAAGACAATCAGCGGGGCAATGAACAGTCCAATCAGGCCAATACTTCGGGCCGTCTTGCCGACGCGGCTCCCCAGATGACGCCGTCCCCAGAACGCCACACTGTCGATCAGGAAGGCCGGAATAAGAAAGATGAGCGGCAAGAGTGCGTAGGCCCAGCTAAACATGGGGACTTTGCCTGGGCTACGATACGCCAATCCCTCTAATGCGACTCCTGCGCGAATAGCCCAGGGTATGAACAACTCAACCGCTACGGTATTAAGCAAGAGAAAAAGGACAATGAGCAAGGCTGCCCCTGGTCTGCCTGTAAAACGGATGGCTCCTGTAAAACAGAAGGTCGCGCCCATCACGAGTGGCAAAGGATACGTTGAAAGACTCAGTGATCCAAAGCTGGGCACTGGGAATTGGAGAAACCCGATGAGTATAAAGTTCATAAGCGAGCCAAGAACCAGGAGTACGCCCCATTCGAGAGCCGTCAGTCCTAAAAAGCGTCGGACAGGACGCGCAAGCTGACGATCCCGCACTTCTTCGGCAGCGAAGACATAGACTATGCCAACGATCCCAATCATCGCGCCTGTGATGCCCATGAGATGGAATGGTGCCCATAAAGCCACATCAATACCAAATAATTCGTGCCAGTAGTTATCAAGTGGCGCGGCTATCAAAGCCAACAAGGCACCAGAGCCGGTGATGATAAAGCCCAGGGGAGCCGAGAAAAAAACCAGGACCCGCACCGTCGAGATTTCGTTCGCATTCGCGCGCTTGCACCGAGAACGCCACGTTTCCGCCAGGACCAATCCGAGGGCCATCAAGCCAACACCCGCCGCACAGGAATAAATCAAGGCATGCGGCGGAGTCCAGAACTGGTCGCGCCCTACGTAGGCATGCCATTCTCGATCCCAAACAGCCCCCAGGCTTCCCTGGAAAAGAAAAAAAAGCATGATCCAGATACTGATGCGCCGTAATCTACGTTCTGACAGATCAGTCTTCCTGTTGCTTTCTAAATCAGCTATTCCTTCCTGGGCTACCGAAATATCAGGATGCGCCATATGCAATCCCCCTCATTGTCTGTCTCTAGATAAGGCAAATATATACACGAGCCACGCCAGGTCAGGTCAACTCATACATCAGGAAAGCGGTAAGCCAATTTCTCCACTGAAAAATGGCAGCGCGATCCTGGCGATCTTCTCTGCCGCCAGTACTGGCGCAGCGTGATTGGCAAAAATAAAGCGGTCATTAGCGTGCGCCCGCCAACGCTGGGGACAGGCGACCAGCATATCACTTCGTCCCCAGATGAAGAGTACAGGTACATCCGATGTGGTGGTAAGTGTGAAGGGCGCGCGACCTTTGCCAGGTAAGGCCAGAAGCAAATGTTTGAGATTATCCGGTGACCGGTGGGCTAGTTCGCGCATCCACTCTTTGACTGCCGCAGAGCGCCGCAGGTTGAAACCAAGTCCAAGTAGCAAGGTAGAGAGTCGCCAGCCAGATAAAAACCAGTTGATTAAGTTTGGGTATCTCGCGTCAACCCACTCTTCTATTTGCAGCCCTATCTGCCAGTGTTTACGCAGATAGAGGGGACAGAGAAAAATAGCCTGGGTCACATGCTGGGGATACTGCTGCACATAGGCTTCACTGACCCGCGTGCCAGTCGAGTAGGCCAGGATGGCCCAGTGCTCCAGACCCATGACGATGCGCAATTCTTCCAATAATTCACTACAAGTCTTGTAATATAATGCATCACAGGCAACAGCACCGGCTATGTATGCGGCGGGAAGTTCGACTAAAATCAGTTGGAAATGTGGGGAGAGCAGTGGCGCTAGCTCTTGCCATACATGACCAGTCACGCCCCACCCGTGGATGAGTAGTAATGGAAACCCGGTTCCTTCCAGTTGATAAGACAGCATCATATGAATGAATAACTCTCTAATAATTCGCCAGTACGCATGATTATACATGCGCTTATCGTACCGATATTGTATCATAAAGCTATCTCACAAGCTATAGAAAAGGAGTTTCCAAGCTTGCAGACCAAAAATATTGTAATTCTGACTTCCAAAACTGGTGGCGGACATCTAAGTCTGGCCGAAGCCTTACGTGACCTGATTATGGAACAAACAGAACAACAGGCGACAAGCGAGGAGAACGATGCCGTTACTGGCATTTCTCTGATCGATCCGCAACCAGGCTTGTTTCACCTGCACTATCGTCTCGTCAGTCGCCACGCGCTCCGTCTCTGGGCGGCTGAGTTCCAATTTTTCGATACTCCCGGACGAGCGCTCCTGGCGCACCGCGTTTTTACCCATTTGGTCGAACGCCAGCTCCACGCTCTGCTGGACCAGCTTCAGCCCGACCTGATTATTACGACGTATCCTTTTCTTTCCTACGAAGTTAAACGTATTTTGGAGCAACGCGCCACGCACGTCCCTCTGGTTCTGTTTTTCTCCGATGCTCAGCATCTCCATGCTTCATGGCTCAGCGAACGCCAGGCAACAGCAACCTTCGCGCCGACACACGAGACCTATGAGCAGGCACTGGCGGCTGGCTTTGCGCCGGAACGCTTACACCTTGTCGGTTGGCCCGTGCGCCAACAGTTCTTCCAAGCATATGCCTCACAGTCTACAAGACAGCAAGAACAGCGTGCGCGGCTCGGTCTGGACCCTGAGAGTTTTACCATTTTTCTACAAGGGGGCGGTGAAGGCGCGGCACATCTGGAGCGTACTCTGACCATGCTCCACGCTCTGCCTGCTTTCGATGAGACCATCCAGATCATCCTGGCCACTGGCACCAACCGTGCCCTGCGAAAACGCTACCAGGTGACGCACAATCTCGCCATCCTGCCTCATACCAGGGACATAGCGCCCTATATGGCAACCGCTGATCTGATCATGGGCAAAGCTGGTCCAAATATGCTCTGTGAGTCGATGATGCTTGGCAAACCCTTTCTCGCCACGACCTATATCCCCGGTCAGGAAGAGGCGAACCTGGATTTTATTCAACGCTATGGCCTCGGCTGGGTTGCGCTCGATCCACTCAAACAGCAGGCGTTGCTCAGGACCCTCCTGCACACTCCTGAGAAGCTTGCGGAAATGTCTGCGACGATCAAGGCCTACCGCCAGTGGAATATTGAGATGAATCAGCGCATTGTCCCCCTGCTCTGTGCTCTGACTGGCTCGTGAGTCGTTACATTGTTTAGCGAATATCTGTGTGCTATACTACACAAAAAGGTACTGTAGAGATCATTCCGTTGCCTTTTTAGAAAAAGAGATAAACGCGTATGAGATCGGGATCAGAAAGTCAGATTGAGGCCTCGATTATTTTCTTGAGTGGACCACTAGCCGGGCAAGAGTTCCAGCTTACTCAACCAATCACCACGTTGGGACGCCATTCCAGCAATAACATCCCTGTGCCCGATCCCAATGTCTCCCGCCATCATGCTCGTATCCTCTGGAGTAAGGCAGACGGGACGTGGAGAATCGAGAAGGTTTCTCAGTCCAGCTACATCACTGTGGCGCAACAGCAGGTCGAGCAGGCCATTCTGCCGGATGAAGTGACTATCCGTCTGGGAAACAATAGCTCGTTCTGCTTCCGGTGCGTCCCAGATGACGCGACGCAAATCGTGGACAAGGCATCATATGCTTCCTCAACACTCGCTGCTTCGATCTCAGAAGTGGGTCTCCCGACGCTTGAGGTGACGAACCATACAAACGGTATTAAAGAGAAGTACCTCCTGGCCAAAGCACAGCTCGACATTGGCCGCAACCCTACCAATGATATCGTAATCGATGATCCACTGGTCTCAGATCGTCATTTGCGCATTGAGCGCCAGCAGGATCAATGGCTCCTGGTCTATCCACATCCTGAACAGGTTGAGATCCACAATAGCCTGATCTTCCAGGGACGCAAGATTCGGGGCAAACGCACGTTTCGCAAGCTGCTGACTCAGGGTGACATCTTTCGCATCGTGGATGAACAGGGCAATATGGTGACGCTGACATATCATGACGGCAAAAAGGTCGCTTCCGTGGCACTGCCTCCAGTGCAACCCATCCCCCTGGCAAGTCAGGATCGCACGCCGCTCACCATCGGACGGGTGCCAGATAATGTACTGGTGCTGAATCATCCACAGGTTTCAGCTCACCATGCTCGTCTTACTAGAGAAGCTGGCGGACATCGGCTCACAGATCTCAACAGTAGCAACCATACCTACGTAAATGGCATGCGCGTCAGCAGTCTCCTCCTTCAACCCCACGACGAAATTCGCGTTGGGCCCTTCAAGCTGATCTATACCGGTCAGGAACTGCGCCAATCTGATGAGAGTGAGAGTATTGACATCAGCGTGCTGGATCTCAAAAAAACCGGCAATAAGCAGGCGGTGCTGCTCAACGATATTTCTTTGCATATTCCCCCCCGCTCGTTTGTGGCTCTCGTAGGCAGTTCTGGGACCGGAAAATCGACGCTATTGGATGCGCTGAGCGGTTTGCGTCCGGCCCACGAGGGTTCTGTACTCTATAACGGCGAGAATTATTATCAAAATCTGGCCGCCTTCAGATCACAGCTTGGCTATGTTCCTCAAGAGGATATCATGCATCGCGACCTGACGGTAGAGCGCGCACTGTATTATGCGGCCAAGTTACGTCTGCCTGCGGATTTCATCAACTCGCAGATTGAGCAACGCATCACGGAAGTCCTGGAAGATGTAGAAATGACGCCGCGCCGCACTCTGCTGATCAAGAAGCTTTCCGGTGGACAGCGCAAACGCATCTCTATTGCCCTGGAATTGTTGGCCAAGCCCAGTGTCTTTTTCCTCGATGAGCCAACTTCTGGACTCGATCCCGGCCTGGATCGCAAAATGATGATTCTCTTACGTAGACTGGCTGATAAAGGCCATACCGTGGTGCTGGTGACACACGCGACTAACAATATCAATATCTGTGACTCCGTATGTTTTCTTGCCCAAGGGGGCCGTCTGGCTTATTTTGGTCCGCCAGAAGAGGCCAAAACCTACTTCCAGCAGCCGGATTTTGCCGAAATCTATAACTTTCTGGAACCGAGCGATGAACGACCGACGATCCATCAAGAGGCCGAAGAGCGCTTTAAACAGTCTTCTCTCTATCAACAGGCTATCGCCGAGCCTTTGACTAGAATGGCAGTTTCTACAAAGCAAAGCAATCAAGCGAGCAATAAACGGGTACAGACGCGTAAAAAGCGCAATCCCTGGAAACAGTTTAGCATTCTCAGTTTACGTTATCTGGAACTGCTCTGGAATGATAAATGGAACCTGGCCATTCTGCTCTTGCAAGCACCCATCATCGGCCTGATTGTCTCTGTACTCGTGCATAGTCTCAACGAAACAGCCATCTTTAAGCCTCCTATCGACCCGGCAAAGATCGGAGATGCCCAGAGATTCATGTTCATTCTCTCGTTTTCCGCCGTTATGTTTGGCTGTATCAACGCGTCCCGTGAGTTAATCAAAGAGGAGCACATTTACCGGCGCGAACGCGCGGTCAATCTGGGCATACTGCCCTATCTGCTCTCCAAGATCCTCATTCTGAGCATGCTCTGTCTGATACAGTGCGCCATCCTGATTATCATCATGAGCATGACTACACCCTTTTACGCGGGCATCATCCTGCCAGAATTCTGGGAAGTCTATATTATCCTGGCACTCTCAGCCATTGCAGGCGTTATGATCGGCCTGACGATGTCAGCCCTGGTACGCAACAACGATCAGGCCATGAGCTTTATTCCCCTGGTTCTCATCCCCCAGGTTGTCTTCTCTGGCAGTATGTTCCCCTTGAAAGGGATCCCGCTGCAACTCTTCGGCATGCTCTTTTCGCTCCGCTGGGCCATGGCTGGTCTGGGATCTTCGCTGAACCTGTTCAGCTATGATGACAAGATCTTTGGCACATGCGCATCTTGCAATTCCTATCAACATAACGCCAACCACCTCCTGCTAACATGGCTGGCCCTGGGCGTGACCATCCTGGCGTTAGGCATCCTCAGCGGCTATTTCCTGAAACGTAAAGATCCGGAGAGGTGACAATCACCGTTCAAGCGACATGCTGAAAGCGGCTCTACGTTCTTTTTTCATGAACCGTAAAACTCACGTGAGCAGTCTCGAAAGAGCATACTAAAAATACATGTCTCTGCGTAACTTACTCGTTTGGCAACACCTGCGTTTTCACGCCAACGCCACGCTTCACCATGTCGAGCGCCTTTGGAAACTCATCAAGGGGAAGCGTCTCGGTGAGGAACGCTTCTGTGGTTATGACCCACACAGAGGCGTGGAAAGCATTAACGACCGTTATTTTCCATGTGTTTTGGAACGTCTTATTCGAAAGAGGACATTCCTTTCCCCGCTGTCGTTGCTGCGTGTAGGGAGCTAGATGCTCCTAGCTTTCGCGCACCCCATCGACTTCGATCAGCAGATGCTCTGGACCGCGCAGGGAGGGACTCGGACGGTAGGGTGGGGGGTCCACGACCAGACGCGGCTGCTCCAGCCGCCGCACGAGTTCAGTCAAAGCGATCTGGGTCTCTATGCGTGCCAGCGGCGCTCCAAAGCAACTATGGATGCCACTGCCAAACCCCAGGTGTTCATTATCGCGCCGCTCGGGATCAAAGCGATCTGGATCCGGGAACCGCGCCGGGTCACGGTTGCCCGCGGCCAGGGCCAGCGTGACCCGCACCCCTTTGGGAATCGTCGTCCCAGCCAGGGCAATCTCGTCCAGGGTGGTCCGACTGACTAAGAACTGAACTGGCGGCTCATAGCGCAGGAGTTCCTCCACGGTGGCCGGGATCAGGTCCGGGGCATCGCGCAGGCGGTCAAGCATCGCCGGATGCCGTAGCAGCGTGAGCATCCCATTGCCAAGCAGATTCACGGTGGTCTCATGGCCGGCGACCAGTAGCAGCGCAGCGGTCGCCACGAGGTAGGGGTCTGCCATCCGCCCTTCGGGGCCGGTATCGGTCGCCATCCTGGAGAGCATATCGTCACCCGAAAGCTCACGGTGACGCTCGACCAGCTCGGCCATATACTGGTTCAGGTCGCTCTGGGCCTGTTCCAGCTGTCGGCGTTGCTCTTCGCTCGATCCTGACGCATTTGCCACGATCGCCTCGGCCCACACATGAAACTGGGGTTCATCTTCCCGTGGCACGCCCAGGATCCGACAAATCACCGTCACCGGCAGGGGATAGGCGAAGCGCTCGACGAAATCGATCTGGCGCTGGCCTTGCACTTGATCGAGGAGCGTGGTGACGATGCGCAGCATCTCGGGACGCAGCTGCTCCAGGTACTCCGGGCGTTCTGGCGGACCAAAGTGGCGCATCGCCAGCCGGCGCAGGCGGTCGTGCTCCGGGGGGTCCAGGCTGATAAACCGATACGGATCCGTGGTGGTCCGTGGGCGTCCCCCGGTTTGCGCACAGTTTCTCAAATCGGAACTGATACGCGGGTCATGCAGCAACGCCTCGATCTCGCGATAGGTACTCACGACGTACGTCCCCGCTTCGTCAGGGCCATCTTCCTGAAAGCTTACCGGGGTCTGACGAAGCTTCGCCCACAGCGGGTATGGGTTCGCGCGATTGGCAGCGTCGTAGATCTCCCGGAGAATGGTCTCTTGGGACATGGTTCCTCTCTCTCCTTCCTTCACACGCACTCGTGTGCGCTTGGTATTCATGTGGCGCGGGGACGTGGGATCCACTGCACCCGCCGTTCATTCGGGTCGTGCCCGGTCAAGACCACCGTCGCCTCATGGGTTGGGTTGGGACCTCGGATCGGATCGGGAAAGGCGGCGGGGGCCGGGGAGCTCAGCGTGGGCTGAAAAGCTCCGGGAATCTTGGGGGGGAACGGCGCTGCTTGCTCAAGTAATCGCTGATAAAACTCAACCCACTTGGCGTGATTAAACGTCACGGCAGCGACCAGTTGTCCTGCTTTTCCATAGGCGGCGACAAAGCTGGCTGAGGCCAGATCCCCCTGCGTGATTACCACTTCCGAGGCAGCCGAGGGGACCCCCACCGATTTGATGTTGACCCCGAACTGGCTAGACCAGAAGGCCGGAACGGCCACGTGCGGGCGGCGAGCAGTGGGGGCACAGACCATATTATGCGCGGCGACGGTGGCCTGCTCCACTGCATTGCCCCAATGTTCCAGGGATAGAAATTGGTAGTGGTAGAGGGGATGGGGGAACCGCGCGACATCGCCGGCGACAAAGACATCATCGGTAACAATGGCATTGATATCGAAGGCACGGCACCCGGCGTCACAGCCGACCCCAAACGTCCCTGCGGCGAGTCCGGAATCGCGCAGCCATTCCGTATTGCGGATAGCCCCCAGGGCCACCACTGCCACCTCGGTGTCGATGGTGCTGCCATCCGAGAGATGCGCCCGACACAATCGTCCCTGCGCATCTCCCTCCAGAGAGGTGACCATCACCCCACAGCGCAGATCCACCCCGTGCTGGCGCTGCAACGTGGCAACACGCTCGGCAATCGTGCCCCCAAGTGCTCCCACCAGCGGAGCGGCCCCACGTTCGACTATCGTGACCGGCAGACCCAGCTCGCAGCAGGCGGAGGCAATCTCCGACCCGGTGAACCCACCCCCCATCACGAGCACCCGGTGTGGTTTGGCAGCCAGGCGCTGCTGGAGGAGCTTCGCATCATCGCGTCCGCGTAAGGTGAAGACGCCCTCAAGCTCCGCCTCAGCCTGGTTGGGCCAGGGGCGCGCCCGCGTGCCGGTGGCGATGAGGAGGCGGTCGAACTCGACGGTGTACCCATCGGCCAGGCGGACCTGTTTGGCAGATAGATCCAGGCCTGTTGCTGCCACGCCCAGCCGCCACTCGACATCGGCCAGGGTCTCGCGCCAAGGCAGCGTGGTATGCTCTGCAGGAACCCAGCCCGTCAGCACGGCATTAGAGAGCGGGGGGCGATCATAGGGCAGATACGGTTCATTGCCAATGAGGGTCAGGTGTCCGCGAAAGCCCTCGGCGCGCAGGGTTTCCGCTGCACGGAGTCCAGCGAGCGAAGCGCCCACAATCACGACGCGCCCGCTATCCTGGAAAACTGCTCCCTTTCCCTGACTACTCATACGGCACCTCTGTTGATCTGTGGTTCGCTGCCGTCTCGCCATTGGACGATGATCGCTTGAACGGGACACGCTGCTGCCGCTCGCAGCACGTGCTCACGCTGCGAGGCGTCTGGCTCGGGATCGTACCAGAGCGCTTCCTCCCCATGCAGTGTGAAGACGCTGGGGGCGAAAAAACAACACTGGGCATAGGCCTGGCACCGGTTGAGGTCAACCACCACATGGATGGAACCTGACGGTGCTGGAGGTGGTGTCATGTATGGGTGTGCTTGTGCCATCTGCTCTTCCTTTCTGTTCTCATGCGTTTCCCGCGTCTTCGGATGCCTCCATTGCGCGCCGCCTCGTGCAACGCCGTGGTGCTCGTTCACGAGCGACGGGAGTCCTCTTCGATCCACAGCTTTGGCTGGCTTACCCGTAAGAAAGTATGTTCTGGCCCTGCACGTGCCCATCCTTTCTCCGCACGCGGACGATCGTTCTGCCCGCCCCCGTGCGTCTCAGTCGCGGATGACGGCTTTGGTGCGCATCAGGAACTCGCCAAGGTAGCCATCGTGCGGGATGCCCGGCTCCATCCAGTACGTCGGGTGGTTACCGATGTAGAGGTTCTTGATCGTCGGCTCCGTGAGCAGTTCGTCCAGTAACTCCTCGTCCCTGGTCACTGCCGTAAGCACCAGGGTATGCTTCAACGGGGCGATCCCGGCCTCACGCGTCCACGGCGCGACCCACACACACGGGAAGGCCAACTCGATGTTCGCCTGCGGAGCGTTGGGGTTGTCCAACTGGTGCACGGCAGGCCGCAGCACCGCGCTGCCATCCCCCAGTTCGTCCACCACCCCGTCGCCGCCCAGGTGGGCCCGGGTCCCGGCAGCTTTAGCCAGCAGGTATCCCTCGATCTTCTTCGCAGCCTGCAGGGAGTAGGCGGTGAGGACCGCCTGCTCGTTCTCCGGGGGCAGGCTCGGAATCGCCGCGAGCCGCTCGGCGATGGCCTCGGCGACCGGCGTCGGGTCGCCCTCCACGAACACCGCAGTGGTATTGACGCAGGCCGTCCCACCCTCGTGGCTGATCGAGGCGACGATCATATCGAGGGAGGAACGCCAGTCGGCGTCCGCGGTGAGCAGGATCTTAGACCGGCCCGGCCCGTTCGGCAGAACCATCGGGTTCGCGGCGTACTTGTCGATCACCTCCTGCCCCCCGTAGACCATGCTCAGATCGGCCTGCCGCAGGATCTCGCCGGCGGCGTCATAGTCGGTGGGCAGCAAGACCACCTGGTCATCGCCAAACCCGCAGGCTCGCAGCACGGAAATCAGGCGATACTGGCTCAGCGGTTCCCGCCGCGAGGGGCGGATGGCTACCCGGTAGCCCAGGGCGAGGGGTTCCAGACACACGCTCGCCACGGCAGGGTGGTTCCCCGGCGCGTGGATCGCAAAAACGTTCCCACGCCGGACCCAGATCGCCGTGCCCCGCTGGGCCTGCGGGTCGCGCCAGTCGTTCACCGCGCCGATGGGCCGGGCTTGCTGCGCGCTGTCGTATGCTCCGGTGGCCAGTCGTTCGATGGCCTCGACCGCCCGGCGCACGATGGGCAGCGGCGTGCCGGATATCCGGCTCACCAGGTACTGGTGGTCGGCAGCAGGCATGCCGTTGACCACACCTGTCGCGAACAGCTTGCCGGCTTTGGTCAGTGCAGCCAGGCGGTCCTCCAGGGGCAGGGTCTTTGCTTTGTGCAGCGCGGTCATGGCCCGCGTGACGAAGAGCTTCGGCACCAGGCTCAACTCAGCCAGCGGGTGGCCCGCCACATCCGAGATGGTCAGCCGATTGTGCGCCCGGTACGCCCCGTGGGGTCCGAGCGCGTCCACCGCGATCAGTTCAGGTATCACACTCATCAGTACACCCCCTCAATGACGTTTTCATGGTCGAACTGCGCGACGGGAGACACATCAGCGACCGCGTCGCCCACCTGACCCGGCAGCGGTTCGATCCGGGTGGCCAGGTCGCGCTCCAGGTTGTTGGGCACCAGCATGTTTTTGCTGAGGTGGTTCATCACGACCTGGCCTCGCTCGCCATAGCCCACCCTGCGACCGGTGGCTGGGTCGATGACGGTGAAGATGATGAAGGGCGAAGGCGGGTCGAAGATGCAGGGATCGCCGAGGGTGAGACCCAGGCGCTCGGTGGTGCCACCGAGGGCCATCGTGCTTCCATACATCCCCACGAGCTTCACGCCGGGGAAGATCTCGGTCCGGTACAGGTGGCGGGTATCGGCGTCCATGTGCGCCCCGCCCCACAGGATTCCCTTGACCTTCTGGTTGATCAGCTCCACCAGGTCATCGTGGCGGGCGATCCGTTCCAGCACAGGCGGCGTGGTATTTAGAATGCCGATGTCCTGGGTGCGCAGCAGGAACGCGGCCTGCTCGACAAGATGCTCGGCATAGGCATCGGCCTCCTCGGCCAGGCCCCTGGCGATGCGTTTCTTGACCCAGCGCGGGTCCATGTCAACCGAGAACTTGATGCCATTGCGCGTGCTTGCCAGTCCCCTGGAGATCTCACCGGCAGCATGGGGCCCACTTGGGAGGATAACGAGCCAGTTCACGTTTCTCGGGAATCCGTGTGCATCCAGGTTGGCGCTCATCCACGCCTCCTCCCGGTCCCACCAGTCACGCAGGAAGACCACCCGCTTGGGGGGACCGGTCGTGCCGCCACTTTCGAAGACGCCGACGACATCGGGGTGCGGCCCGTATCCGCGGGGTATCAGATCTTCCACCCGGACGTCGCGCAACTCGTCGACAAGGTTGGGGAACAGCGCCAGGTCCTCGATATTGTTCACATCCTTGCGCGGGTCGAAGTCCAGGGACTTCGCCCGCTCCAGCCAGTACGCCGAACCGGTTTCAGAGTTGAAGTGCCACTGCATGGCGGCACGGATGAATTCCCCAGGATCCACTTTGGCGTCAAGTGGGAGATCCAGGAGAGAGTGAGATTCGATCATTGGAAACAACCTCCTTCTTGGCCGACAGAGCCGACCACGTGATCATGGTTTGTCCGCCGACGTCAATGCTGCGCCGACGAAAAAGCAGGGAAACCCCTTTCAGAGAGGTGGCACATTCCATACAAATGTACCTATAGATCTGCTTATATAGTCGACTGATTACACTATATATATTACGCTTGTCTGTTCATAAAATCCAATATATAATGATTTATAATTTCATAAGTGAAAACCTATGGATCATTCCCCTGGGGAAGCGGAGGGAAGAGCACGATGGACCTCTTACAACTGAAGTATTTCCAAACGGTGGCACGGCTGGAGCATATGACCCAGGCGGCGAACCTGCTCTCGATTGCGCAGCCTTCGCTGAGCCAAACGATTGCGCACCTGGAAGAAGAGCTGGGGGTCCCACTCTTTGATCGACAAGGGAGACAGATCCGGCTCAATCCTTTCGGCAGAGCGTTGCTACGGCATGTGGAGCAGATCTTTGGTGAACTGGACGAAGCCAGGCACGAGATTGCTGACCTGGCGGGCATGGAACGTGGCCAGATTGCGCTCTCCGTCGTTCTTCCCCAGATCTTGCCCGACCTGCTGGGTGCCTTCCGAGTCCTCCATCCTTACGTCACCTTCCACCTCTTCCACCAGCACTCCAGCGCCGCCGTGCGACTGCAATTGGAGCAGGGAGAGATCGATCTGTGCATTACTTCCCCCTCGCTTGAGCAGGCGGGCATCGGCTGGGTTCCCTTGCTGAGGGAAGACCTGTATCTGCTGGTGCCGCTGGGACATCCCCTGGCCGGGCGGAAAAGCATTGCCTTGTCCGAAGTTGCCCACGAAACCTTTATCTGTTTGAAGCCCGGTGACACCTTGCGCGACCTGACCGACAGCTTCTGTCGCCAGGCGGGTTTTACGCCTACGGTGGTTTTTGAGGGCGACGAGACCTCGACGATTCGTGGCCTCGTCGTAGCTGGCCTGGGGGTGAGTTTTGCCTCACACCTGATGCTCCACCATACCGCCGATCTCGCTGTGCTCAAAGCGCTGCCCATCAAAGAGCCTCGTTGCCAGCGCCTGATCGGGCTGGCCTGGCGCAAAGAGCATTACCTCTCGCAGGCGGCACAGCAGTTTCGTGCGTTTGTGATCCAGTATTTCAAACAGCTTGAGCAAGAAGGACTCGCGGAGAGAGAGGACGAAGCGCCTCGCGTAAAGAGACAGGAGGAGGAACCTCACAGAAAACGAAGAAAGAGGGAGACAGAGAAACGTTGAGTGCTCACTACAGTGGCACTTTTAAACTGATCCATATCAGCGGATAAAAAAAGACTTCATGCATTTCTCGATCTCGATGTGACATGCTACAAAGAATGAAAAACCGTTGAAGCGATATTGATGAGAAACGAGAAATGCATGAAGTCTGATTACGATACCACATCTGAAGAAGCAGGACCATCTCAGCAGGAGATAGGAAGATGGCCGCTGGCTTTGTTCATCCTGCATCGCTGTTTGGCTCCCTATTTTGCACGCCCCGAACCGTATCAACGCGTTCTGCTCTATCTGCAAGCGGTTCTCAGTGAAATTCCCAGAAAAAATGGCTGGCAGATCGCAGAACACGCTAAACAAGCTCGTCCCTATGGCATGCAACGTCTGCTCTCACGGGCCATCTGGGATGATGAAGGGGTTCGTAATGAAATGCGAGCGTTCATCCTGCAGACCCTGAGCCATCCATCTCCCGTGCCGCTTGGTGCACCAAGCGGCACGAAACCTCGCATCCCCTTCCCCGTGATTGTCATCGATGAAAGCGGTTTTCCAAAACGGGGTACCCACTCTGCAGGGGTCAAGGTGCAGTATTGCGGCGCGACTGGGCAGGGAGAAAATTGTCAGGTGGGAGTCTTCCTTACCTACGTCACAGATCTGGGACACGCGCTCATCGATTGTGCCTTGTACGTACCAGCGGATTGGTGCACTGACGCTGCTCGCAGGCAGTCGGCTCATCTCCCCGAAACTGTCCGTTTTCAGACCAAACCCGAGTTGGCCCAGCACCTGGTTCAACGGGCACTGTCCGCCTCGTTGCCGATACGTTGGGTCGTCGCCGATACGGTGTATGGACACAACACCGACTTGCGACTCTGGCTGGAAGAACAGGGCTTTTCCTCCGCGCTGGCCGTTCCTGCCAATGAAGTTGTCTGTGTGGAAACGGCTCAAGGATATCGGATATGCGAGGTGGCGAGCATCGAGCGACAGAGGCCAGGCGCAACCCTGGATTGGCAACGATTGAGTATGAGTCAAGGAACCAAAGGCGAAAGGCTCTTTGATTGGGCCATCGTGCCACACGTCCATCGTGGGATCGTCGACGGATGCCACTTCGTGGTCATTCGCCGTTGCCTTGACGATCCTCGCGAAATAGCCTATTACCTGGTCGTCACTGCGCCTGGGACCTCCTTACACACGATAGTTCTGGCCATCGGTGCACGCTGGTGGATCGAGGTGGACCTTGAAAATGCCAAAGATCTTGGGCTCGATCACTATGAGGTACGCAGCTACACACGCACGCTCCTCTGATTCGTCGATGGTCCCGCTTTCGCCGAGAGCATCAATATTGGGCCAGCTATTATCACTGCAGGCGTCGTTTGAAGGCTGGATAACCTGCTCGGTTCTCTTTGCTCTCACACCTCACGCTCCCTGCAGATCTGCAGGGGAACTTGGAATTCTCCCTGGAATTTCCCTGGATCTCTCTTGTTTTTTTCTTGTTGGACACAAAAGGAGGTCTCCTTATGAACATCATGTCTTTAGCCGACTGTTGTCGTCTGCTTGCCATTGATCCCAAAACCTTGCGTCGCAGGTTGCATCTTGCTCACCTCTCTGTTCAAACTCATCCATCGGATACACGTTTGAAGTGTGTTACCAGTGAACAACTCCAGCAATTGGCGGTGATACATCGCCGTACCTTGCCTGAGTTGAGTGAGCAGCTTTTTTCAGCAGAAATCTCTGCTCACTCAACTCCCTCCGATGTGCATACGGCATCTGTTTGCTCTTCTGTGGTGTCAGAGATTTCTGGGCCCATGACAGAGCTAACACAGCAGCTTGGCTCTCTCCAAACTCATGTTGTCGCGTTACAGCACCAACTGGCTCTGCTCACAGAGCAGTTGCAACAAGAGCAGCAATGGCGCACAAGCGTCGACTCGGCCTCACTGCCTCGGTGACCATTGAATGTTTAGAACTGGCCGCTTCCTCTCTTCAAGCACTCGTCCCGTAGCGCTCACTTTTTGAGCCTCGTTGTGTGCTTCCCTTCCCCTCCTCCAAAACAAGTGCCACTGTAGTGGGGAAGAAATGCCTCCTACCCTGAAAATTGAGAGAGGAGAGCAAGCAGGGAGAGCAGGGAGAGCAGGGAAGGAAAGCATCTTAAAAAACACATTGTGGCCCTGGTCATTATTCGACCAGGGCTTTTTTTTCTAAGATGGCAAGCCTATAGCGTTTACAGGAGTATTGGATCATTCTTCATCTTCTTCATCTTCTTCATCTTCTTCATCCGTTGTCTGATAGTCCTCAGAATTTCGTTTCCACGCTTGCCCCTTGGTGCTCCATGTCTTATCCGTTCGTTGTAGAGCGCGGTTACTTAAAACCCCGGAGTTCTTCGCACTAGCTACCGTCTCTTTCACGGTCGTCTTTCCAGTGAGATCGTCAGAGGGAACGCCTTTTTCTTCCGCGAAATATCTTTTTAAGTCTTTTATTCTTTCATTCTGTAGTTGTTTTGTAGTTTTACCATATTTGTCAATATTTCGCTCGTTTTGTAGTTTGTTTGTAGTTTTATTATATCTGTCAATATTTCGCTTCTTATGTAGTTCGCTTGTAGTTTTATTATATCTGTCAATATTTCGCTTATTATGTAGTTCGTTTGTAGTTTTACCATGTCTGTCAATATTTCGCTCATTATGTAGTTCGTTTGTAGTTTTACCATATCTGTCAATATCTCGATCATTCTGTAGTTCTTTTGAAGTTTTATCATATCTGTCAATATCTCGATCATTTTGTAGTTCATTTGTAGTTTTATTATATCTGTCAATATCTCGCTCATTCTGTAGTTGTTTTGTAGTTTTACCATGTTTATCAATATTTCGCGCATTATGTAGTTCGCTTGTAGTTTTACCATATTTTAAAAGGGATCGTAAATCCCGCTCTTGCTTTGGAGTACGCTGGGGCATATCGAGTAAGCGTTTGACTTTACGGTGTTGAGAGTCATCGGGTCGAGAAGAGGAGTCCGGAATAGAGGCAGTACTCGACGCAGGACGCTGAGAGGGGTCAGCGTCGTTTGGGGCGCCCAACTGCTGTGGTTGTTCGGCAGCGCCTAGGTCGTGTAGGTCGTGTAGGGCGTGTGGGAGGTAAAACTGCTGTGGTTGTTCGGCAGCGCCTAGGTCGTGTAGGGCGTGTAGGGCGTGTGGGAGGTAAAACTGCTGTGGTTGTTCGGCAGCGCCTAGGTCGTGTAGGTCGTGTAGGTCGTGTGGGAGGTAAAACTGCTGTGGTTGTTCGGCAGCGCCTAGGTCGTGTAGGTCGTGTAGGTCGTGTAGATCGTTTTGGGGGTCAAACTGCTGTGATTGTTCGAAGGCAGCGTGTAGGTTGTGTAGGTCGTTTGGGGGGTCAAACTGCTGTGGTTGTTCGGCAGAGCGTGCAGAGCGTTGGGCGATTAACAGTTGTCGTTGGAATTGTTCCTGTTGGTGTTGCATGGCAGCGTCTTCGTACATCTGCCGCTGCTGCTCAAATTGTCGAGTCTGATCCATAAGAAAGAATCTATCCTTTTCTTTTGAGAGAAGGATAGCACCAAAAGCAGAGAAGGACAAGGGAGGAAAGAGGTGAGCAAGGGTCGAAAGGTTGTCAAAGTAACGTCGGCATAGACCGACGAGATACTGAAATTGACAATGTGGAGTGTGGGAAGGGAGCGGGGAAAAGCCAGAAAAAGCGGCAATGTTGTGCCACGTGGGGAGAGGTGTAACCATAGCACTATCAGATGTTGCTATATACATATTATCCATTTTGTATAGCAACATATATGCAATAAGATGATAGTAATATTGATCATGGACAACGTTTTGACATCAACACATTGTCCATGATAGCAATGTGATAACTGTTTATTATTCTTGTTGCATGGGTATATTATGGGTATTATCCATGTATAAATGCACTAGTATGGCTAGTATTTTCGAGTGTACATGCCATAATGTTCATGTGAGTATGTGTCATTGTGTGTATTATCCACATTAACAACATAAACATCACCATGTTATCCATATCAACGGTCGATATCTTGAATGAACTTTGACATGTTATCCATCTCTATTCTTCAAGCACTCGTCCCGTAGCGCTCACTTTTTGAGCCTCGTTGTGTGCTTCCCTTCCCCTCCTCCAAAACAAGTGCCACTGTAGTGGGGAAGAAATGCCTCCTACCCTGGGAATTGAGAGAGGAGAGCAAGCAGGGAGAGCAGGGAGAGCAGGGAAGGAAAGCATCTTAAAAAACACATTGTGGCCCTGGTCATTATTCGACCAGGGCTTTTTTTTCTAAGATGGCAAGCCTATAGCGTTTACAGGAGTATTGGATCATTCTTCATCTTCTTCATCTTCTTCATCTTCTTCATCCGTTGTCTGATAGTCCTCAGGATTTCGTTTCCACGCTTGCCCCTTGGTGCTCCATGTCTTATCCGTTCGTTGTAGAGCGCGGTTACTTAAAACCCCGGAGTTCTTCGCACTAGCTACGGTCTCTTTCACGGTCGTCTTTCCAGTGAAAACGTCAGAGGGAACGCCTTTTTCTTCCGCGAAATATCTTTGTAAGTCGTTTATTCTTCCATTATATAGTTGTTTTGTAGTTTTACCATATCTGTCAATATTTCGCTCGTTCTGTAGTTGTTTTGTAGTTTTCTCATATATTGCAACATCTCGCTTATTCTGTCGTTCGTGTGAAGTTTCACCATATTTTTCAAAAATTCGCGCATTATGTAGTTCGTTTGTAGTTTTACCATATTGTAAAAGGGATCGTAAATCCCGCTCTTGCTTTGTAGAACGCTGGGGAAGAGCGAGTAAGTATTTGACTTTAGGGTGTTGAGAGTAATCGGGTCGAGAAGAGGAGTCCGGAATAAAGGCAGTACTCGACTCAGGACGCTGAGAGGGGTCAGCGTCGTTTCGGGCGCCCAACTGCTGTGGTTGTTCGGCAGCGTCTAGGTCGTGTAGGTCGTTTGGGAGGTAAAACTGCTGTGGTTGTTCGGCAGCGCCTAGGTCGTGTAGGGCGTTTGGGAGGTAAAACTGCTGTGGTTGTTCGGCAGCGCCTAGGTCGTGTAGGGCGTTTGGGAGGTAAAACTGCTGTGGTTGTTCGGCAGCGCCTAGGTCGTGTAGGGCGTTTCGGGCGCCCAACTGCTGTGGTTGTTCGGCAGCGCCTAGGTCGTGTAGGGCGTTTGGGAGGTAAAACTGCTGTGGTTGTTCGGCAGCGTCTAGGTCGTGTAGGTCGTTTGGGAGGTAAAACTGCTGTGGTTGTTCGGCAGCGCCTAGGTCGTGTAGGGCGTTTGGGAGGTAAAACTGCTGTGGTTGTTCGGCAGCGCCTAGGTCGTGTAGGGCGTTTGGGAGGTAAAACTGCTGTGGTTGTTCGGCAGCGCCTAGGTCGTGTAGGGCGTTTCGGGCGCCCAACTGCTGTGGTTGTTCGGCAGCGCCTAGGTCGTGTAGGTCGTGTGGGAGGTAAAACTGCTGTGGTTGTTCGGCAGCGCCTAGGTCGTGTAGGTCGTGTGGGAGGTAAAACTGCTGTGGTTGTTCGGCAGCGCCTAGGTCGTGTAGGGCGTGTGGGAGGTAAAACTGCTGTGGTTGTTCGGCAGCGCCTAGGTCGTGTAGGGCGTTTGGGAGGTAAAACTGCTGTGGTTGTTCGGCAGCGCCTAGGTCGTGTAGGGCGTTTGGGAGGTAAAACTGCTGTGGTTGTTCGGCAGCGCCTAGGTCGTGTAGGTCGTGTAGATCGTGTAGATCGTGTAGGTCGTGTAGGTCGTTTGGGAGGTAAAACTGCTGTGATTGTTCGAAGGCAGCGTGTAGGTTGTGTAGGTCGTTTGGGTGGTCAAACTGCTGTGGTTGTTCGGCAGAGCGTGCAGAGCGTTGGGCGATTAACAGTTGTCGTTGGAATTGTTCCTGTTGGTGTTGCATGGCAGCGTCTTCGTACATCTGCCGCTGCTGCTCAAATTGTCGAGTCTGATCCATAAGAAAGAATCTATCCTTTTCTTTTGAGAGAAGGATAGCACCAAAAGCAGAGAAGGACAAGGGAGGAAAGAGGTGAGCAAGGGTCGAAAGGTTGTCAAAGTAACGTCGGCATAGACCGACGAGATACTGAAATTGACAATGTGGAGTGTGGGAAGGAGCGGGGAAAAGCCAGAAAAAGCGGCAATGTTGTGCCACGTGGGGAGAGGTGTAACCATAGCACTATCAGATGTTGCTATATACATATTATCCATTTTGTATAGCAACATATATGCAATAAGATGATAGTAATATTGATCATGGACAACGTTTTGACATCAACACATTGTCCATGATAGCAATGTGATAACTGTTTATTATTCTTGTTGCATGGGTATATTATGGGTATTATCCATGTATAAATGCACTAGTATGGCTAGTATTTTCGAGTGTACATGCCATAATGTTCATGTGAGTATGTGTCATTGTGTGTATTATCCACATTAACAGCATAAACATCACCATGTTATCCATATCAACGGTCGATATCTTGAATGAACTTTGACATGTTATCCATCTCTATCATCAACTTCACCATTCCACGTGAAACAGATTATCTAGTGTCGGTGAACGAAATAACCCACATTCCGCAGTTTACTCAGAGTGTGTCGTAAGAGAAACAATTAGCACCGGAAAGGAGCTAAGCGCGTCAAGAAGAGACGGATCGTGGCCACCTGGATGAAGGCCTCCGAGCTCGTAGGCAAGCCCTCATAATCGCGGGCGAGCCGCCGGAAACGCGAAAGCCAGGCAAAGGTTCGTTCAATGACCCAATCATACTACCCCCGAAAGCCGGTTTCTGTTTCTGAGCGTTTGCCATTGTGCGATCCTTTCTTCATTCACTTGTATGATATCCTCAGAATGGTTTTTTTGCGAGTGGTGCATCCGTCCACCGTTAGCGTAAATCGTCCTAGGGCTTATACGTTCACACAAACAGAGAGACAAAATCTCCAAAGCCGCTTGAGGATGGCTGCTGTTGTAGCGCATCCGAGCAGCAATAGTGGAACATCCAGCGTGACGGAGCAAACTGAGCGCCGTATTGCGTAATGCCGCCATGATTTTGGGCCCATTGTCAGCATGGACCGTGCTCACTACAGTGGCACTTTTAAACTGATCCATATCAGCGGATAAAAAAAGACTTCATGCATTTCTCGATCTCGATGTGACATGCTACAAAGAATGAAAAACCGTTGAAGCGATGTTCATGAGAAACGAGAAATGCATGAAGTCTGATTACGATACCACATCTGAAGAAGCAGGACCATCTCAGCAGGCGCAACCCTGGACTGGCAACGATTGAGTATGAGTCAAGGAACCAAAGGCGAAAGGCTCTTTGATTGGGCCATCGTGCCACACGTCCATCGTGGGATCGTCGACGGATGCCACTTCGTGGTCATTCGCCGTTGCCTTGACGATCCTCGCGAAATAGCCTATTACCTGGTCGTCACTGCGCCTGGGACCTCCTTACACACGATAGTTCTGGCCATCGGTGCACGCTGGTGGATCGAGGTGGACCTTGAAAATACCAAAGATCTTGGGCTCGATCACTATGAGGTACGCAGCTACATTGGCTGGTATCACCATATGACCCTCGTCATGCTTGCTTCTGCCTTTCTGCTCGGGATCTGTGTCCAGGATCGCCAACACACGTGCCAGATCGAGGAAGCATCTTTCTCATTACCTCTCATCCCACTGACCACCTCAGAAGCTCATCACCTGCTGGCTCGTCTCATCTGGCCCGCTCCCACGCACGCTCCTCTGATTCGTCGATGGTCCCGCTTTCGCCGAGCGCATCAATATTGGGCCAGCTATTATCACTGCAGGCGTCGTTTGAAGGCTGGATAACCTGCTCGGTTCTCTTTGCGCTCACACCTCACGCTCCCTGCAGATCTGCAGGGGAACTTGGAATTCTCCCTGGAATTTCCCTGGATCTCTCTTGTTTTTTTCTTGTTGGACACAAAAGGAGGTCTCCTTATGAACATCATGTCTTTAGCCGACTGTTGTCGTCTGCTTGCCATTGATCCCAAAACCTTGCGTCGCTGGTTGCATCTTGCTCACCTCTCTGTTCAAACTCATCCATCGGATACACGTTTGAAGTGTGTTATTAGTGAACAACTCCAGCAATTGGCGGTGATACATCGCCGTACCTTGCCTGAGTTGAGTGAGCAGCTTTTTTCAGCAGAAATCTCTGCTCACTCAACTCCCTCCGATGTGCATACGGCATCTGTTTGGTCTTCTGTGGTGTCAGAGATTTCTGGGTCCATGACAGAGCTGACACAGCAGCTTGGCTCTCTCCAAACTCATGTTGTCGCGAACGATATTATCCCATGCATGGCTTTGGAAGCTTTGACTCGGCAGCCCGTTTTTGCTGTGCTTTTGACGAATTGCGGAACTATCTCCGTTCTCGCTCCACTCTGGGAAAACCAGCCTCACTCTCAGAGCAACGAGGAGTTTTTCTTGATCGGATTACTGCCTTGAAGGAAGCGGTACAAGCAATCTCCTAGCGAGAATAGCAGTCTCTCAGCATGCGCTGTTTCCCTGATGAGCTTCTGTATTCTCAGTTCTGACAGAACCGTTCTTCAAGGTCTCGATAGCTGAGTGCATATCGTAGATACCATCTCACGCACAGCAGAATGATCTCGACCTCGAAATGACGCCATTTGAACGGGTACTGCTCTGTCATGACTGCTCCTCTTATTCTTCTTTTCTGTCCATCATAACAGATCAGCTTTCTTTTTTGCAACAGAACCCTTTTTATTACTTTTATTACTACCTATATGAGCGCTTTAGCTGAACTGCCACAGATGGTCCGCTGTACCATTATCGTCATACTGCACGACATTGGCACTATCTGCCGTAGACATATTGGTCACACCCAGTACCTTGCCACTGTTCAGATTCTGGATACGGAAGTAGTCGCCTCCGCCATACAGTAAGCGCCAGAGATGATCATTTGTGCCATTGTCGTCATATTGCACAATCTGCACGCTATCAGCAGTGGATGCGCCACTCACGGCCAGTACCTTCCCGCTATTCTGGTTCTGGATACGGAAGTAGCCATTCGCATCCGGAATAAACTGCCACAGATGGTCTGGGGTACCATTATCATGATATTGCTGTATGTTGGCATTATCTGCAGTAGAGGCATTTTGTACGGCGAGCAGCAAGCCACTATTCTGGTTCTGGATATGTATATAGCCATCAGGAATGAAACGCCACAGATGGTCCGGGGTACCGTTATCGTGATATTGCTGCACGTTGGCGCTATCGGCTGTGGAGGCATTTTGTACGGCGAGCAGCAAGCCACTATTCTGGTTCTGAATATGGACATAGCCACCGCCAGTGTCGATCAACTTCCACAGATGGTCCGCTGTACCGTTGTCATCATACTGCACGACATTGGCGCTATCTGCCGTAGACATATTGGTCACGCCCAGTACCTTGCTACTGTTCAGATTCTGGATGCGAAAGTAGCCATCGCCATTATCGATCAGACTCCAGAGATGGTCCGGGGTGCCATTGTCATCATACTGCACGACCTGCGCGCTATCAGCAGTAGACTCGTTGGTCACACCCAATACTTTGCCGCTATTCTGGTTCTGGATACGGAAATGCACGCCCGCACGCACCCAGGCAGTCGCTCCAGCCCCTGTGCCTATGGTTGGGAAAGAGGAGATACGCAGACGCGCTGCACCCATAGGGATCAGTGTGATAGCCTGGGCCGCGACGCTAGAAAGCGTGGGACTCGCTTGCAACGTTGTTACGACGTTCTGGCTATCTGCCTGCCAGCCAGTGATCTGCTGAGCCTGAACCTGCATGGTAATCGGTACAGTCTGCTGAGTAAAGGGATTCGCGGCCAGGGTACCTCCGCTCTGCTGAACCGTAAATGACTGCGCTGGATTGTTACCATTGAGCACCAGACCATAGTTCCATGGCGAGCTTGCCGTTACCTTATACTCTGGTATCTGGGCAGTACTATTATTGATCAGTGTATAGTTTTCAGCGATCTGGAGAGAGAAGGTGAGTGGTCCATAGTTGGCCGAGACCGAGTTGTGGTTGTTCGTCCAGGTCTGGACACGGGTCTGCATTGGTAGTTGCAGCGTGACGGTATCGCCATTCGCCCAGGTACGATTAATTTTCGCAAAGACCGGTCCGCCCTGTGCCGCAACGTTCTGGCCATTCACCTGCAAGACCGGACTTGCACACCAGCCTGGTATGCGCAGATAGAGCGGAAAGGCCAGCGTACTCGGTGTGGAGAGCTTCAACGTGATGGTATCGGAGAAAGGATAGTTGGTCGTTTCGGTAAAGGTAACGGTGGTCCCATTGCCAACATTTGCCGTAACGGTAGTCGGTGCATACAAGGTAGCGCACAGGCCATTATCGGGAGTTGCTAGCCAGGATTCCTCGGTAAAGAAAGGCCAACCCATCCCATAGTTATGCGGACAACAACGATACTGGTCCACACCCTGTATATAGGCCTGCATCGCCCAGCCATTATCGAACTGACCCTGCGACTTGGCGACGTCGTCCAGCTGGATACTATTGGCGCTGGTAATATAGTGCAGCGCCTTGCCCTGCGGATCGAGCGCAGCCGGTAACGAGTTGAAAGCCAGGTTCTCAGTACGATCGGCCCATACAGGATCGCCTGTGATGCGCACAAGGATCTCATCGCTCTGCATATACTCAACAATACCACAGGTCTCAAAGCCCTGACGCGGATCGCCAAAGCCTGGGCGCGCATTTTCATCCCCCGCAAAACCACCGCCCGAGAATTGTCCATAGGTGTTCATGATAGTAGCATAGTTCTGGTACACCGCCGCATTATACTGTGCGCCACCCTCCAGAATGCCAAAGAGCGCGGGCTCGCGGAATCCCTGGGACAGGTTTACATTATGCAGCGTCGGTAGAACGCTACTCATCCAGTTCGCGGAGTTTTGATGGATCTTCGTCACCAAATCCAGTAGCCAGGCATCCCCTGTCCGATTGTAGAGCCAGTAAATAGTATCGAGAGTATCGCCCCAACGTGTGTAGGCCCACCCCTGACTGAAGACCGAGTTCGCCTGCGCATTCATGTATTGAAAGAATCTAGTCAGGAAAGGCACGATGCGCGTATCGTTGAAGTACTCCTGGAACGAACAGAATGCTCGCAGCAATGGCATAAAGGGCCAGAAATCAGGACCACCATTGAGTGAGGTTCGCAAAGAGGTTGGTCCAAAAAAGCCGTCCGACTGCTGCGTCGCAATAATGCCATTGATCCATTGTTGCGTCGTGGAAAGAGCAGTGGCGTCGCCAGTGACATAGGCCAGATCACCATAACCGCGTAACCAGTAAGGGACCTCTTCCCAGCCGACGAGATTGGGCGTAATCCAGCCAGTAGTATTGTAATTCAAGAAATGAGAGATATGATTATACTGTCCACAGAGACCAGCAAGTTGAAGTTGGAGTTGTCCCGCCAGCCAGCCCTGCGCCTTCACACTACCAACCGGTAAACGATAGAAGGCGGCTGCTTGAAGAGGAGCTTTATTGGGCCAGTACAGGCCACCCGCAGCGGCATAAGCGATACGATTGAAACTGATCTGTCCAAGAAAGGCGCTGCCACCAGTGGCGAGCAGTCCTTTCTTGAGGAACTCACGGCGTTTCATTGCCATCGTGTTGTTTACCTCCATGTAAAAGAGTGTCAACTGGCCTCAAGCCAATTTGAGCACAGTCTCAGTTCACATAGGATGCTTGCTCTACGCAACAAGCACATCATCCTATACGCTCACCCGCACGTCCTGTGCAGATAAGCCTTTACTTCGGAATGTACTGAAGTGAAAGCCAAAAATACTACAAATAGCGCGATAGATTCGGATTTTCTATGCTTTGATTAACAATAGTATGAAGTTAAAAAAAACAAAAGTCAAGTACGTTTCGCGGTTGTGTTGCAAGATCGAGCAAGACCACCGGTTCATCCAACCGTTCCCCAATGGTTGACGAAGCCAGGGATGGGCTTTTTCTCATTCGAGACAGCGTGGCGAACCTTGGTTGCCAGGCTATTTGGAGTGGTTGTCTAAGAAAATTGAAGAGGGTCCGCTCACGTTCAATTTTTTTCTTCCTCGTTTTTGCAACACAACCGTTTCCTTTGGATACAGTAGTCATGCGCTCATTTATTGTCAATAGATGAAAGAGAACTCTCAAAAAGCACTTGACTTTTTTCGTTAGTTTCATTTATACTACTCTTAATTGATTAGGGATTATGCAATTAAAAAAGCAGGCAAAGGCCCTTTTTAACGCTTCTTATGTCGCTCCTATGTAGTTAAATTCTGTTAATCGGCACCAAGTCTGTGGCAGAAGACAACGCACATGGTTTCCATTCGCGAAAATACGAATGAAAACCATCCATTTATTCTCCATAAAAAAGTACGTATGCAATGATGCAAAGGAGTATCTTATCATGGATGATCGGCTACGCTTATTGAACTTCCCAATGATGGGTAACGTGAAGCGCCGCGATTTTCTAAAAATGGGAGCCGCCCTTGGTCTCTCCGCTGCTGCATTAGACACCATGTTCTTCTCCTCGCAAACTGCCCATGCAGCGACCCCTGGGCTTGCTGGTTACTGGCCCCTTGATAATGGTAGCGGTACGAGTGCTACTGATACATCTGGTGGCAATCATAACGGCGTGTTGAACGGTAATCCATCCTGGACGACCGGCAAGAGCGGTACCGCACTCAGTTTCAACGGAAGTAGTACGACAGTTGATATCAATCACAATGTCGTCAATACAAGTACCAGCTTTTCGGTGGCTGCATGGGTTCAATTAACGTCTTTAAGTAACTGGGCCACTGCGGTGAGTCAGGACGGCTCAAATGTGAGTGGTTTTTATCTTCAATACACCAATCCATCTGCTGGTACCGATGGAGGTAAGTTTGCATTTAGCCTGATCAACGCAGATGCGACCACAGGAACTACTGTGCGCGCCACCTCACCATTCACACCGCTTGTGAATACCTGGTATCATCTGGTAGGCGTGTATGATGCGACAAGCAAGCAGAGTCATCTCTACGTCAACGGAGCATTAGTGGGAACACAGACGATCGCTTCGAACTGGAATGCGACTGGCGAGACGGTCATTGGTCGCGCAAAGTTTGGCGGATCGGTGGACTATTGGCCTGGCTTAATCGATGATGTCCAACTATCGAGCCAGGCGCTTGCCGCTTCAGATGTCCTGACGCTGTACCAGACAGCACCAGCACTGACTCCCGTGCGCCCGCCATCAGTCCCCTTAATTGTGCGCAGTCCCTATGTCAGCACCTGGCAGAATACCAGCATCGCCCCTGGAAACTGGTCGACCTTCTGGAATGGAAACGTGAAAGCGATTACCGGTATCGTGCGTGTTGATGGCACCTCTTACGTCTTCTTTGGTGCCCCAGGAGGTATCGGCACGGTGCAAAACGCAACACAGATCCAGCTAGAGATCACTGCCACGCAATCACGCTATGTCTTTCAGGCTGGTGCGGTGAATCTATCTGTCAACTTCGTTTCACCCATTGAAGCCACAAACATAGAGCTCCTCTCCGTCCCCTTTGGCTACATTTATGTTCAGGCCTATGCCAATAACGGCGGCACGCATACCGTCAGTGTCTATATGGACATCTCAGGCGAATGGGCACATGGAACAGATACGACACTCATCGACTGGACCTATCAGACCATCAATACGGGAACGCAGAACGTCAACGCATTCTCAGTCACTCCTAGCTCGCCCAGCGTACTCGCCGAGACCAATGATTATCCATCATGGGGTTCGGCCATCTGGGCAACGAATGGAGCAGGTTTGACATATCAGAGTGGTCAAGATACCGTTGTCCGTTCGCAGGCAGTTTCCCAGGGAAGCCTCAGCAATACCATGGATACGAATATGCCACGTGCTATCAATAATGCATGGCCCGTATTCGGCTTTAATTTCAATCTGGGTGCTCTGAGTGGGACACCGAATACGCCGCTTGTCTTTGTACTCGGTCATGTTCGTCAACCGGCCGTGAGTTATCAGGGAGGGCAGATAGCGCCATTGTGGCAATCCTATTGGTCTACCTGGTCGTCGATGCTTGCTGCGGCCTATAACGACGCCACTGCTCTGACGTTACTCAGTCGTGCTAATACGCTGGATTCCTCGATTGCACAGGCCGCCGTCTCCGCTGGAGGCGCTCATTACGCGGCTCTCTGCGCGCTGGTGGCTCGCCAGGCCTTTGGAGGCATCGAACTGGTCAACACCGCGAGTGCGCCCTGGCTATTCCTCAAAGAGATCAGTAGTGATGGTAACGTCTCAACGATCGACGTCATTTATCCCATGTTCCCCATCCTCTACTATCTGAACCCGAATCTGCTGAACCTGATCCTGGCACCGATCCTGCACTATGTCGAAAGCGGACTCTGGCCACAGACCTACTGTGTACATGATCTCGGTTCATCCTATCCTAACGCGGGTGGACACAACGATGGCGGTGGGGAAAACATGCCAGTTGAAGAGACGGCTAACATGTTAATCATGGCGGCTGCATACATCCTCCAGGCGAGTGCCAGTGATGCATCTACATATAGCAACGCCCATTACACTATCTTCAAGCAGTGGGCCAACTATCTGAACGCCCCAAATGGAGGGAGTCCAAGTCGCGCCAACGCTCTTGATCCCTTGTTACAAAACCAGACAGACGATTTCACCGGTGTTATTGCTCATAGCACGAATCTGGCGCTCAAGGGTATCCTTGCCATTGGAGCCATGGGACTTATCGCTAAGGCGGCCGGGAATACGTCTGATCAGACGTTCTACGCCCACACCGCAGCAACTCTGATTACCCAATGGGCACAACTGGGTCAAGACACCTCGCAGGCGCATCTTGATATTGCCTATACGGAAGCGGATACAGATGCTGGTACGGGAGCAGGTACATATAGTCTGAAGTACAATGCTTTTCCCGATCGTACGCTGGGATTGAATCTGGTTCCCACATCAGTCTTACAGGAGGAAGCGGCCTGGTATTTGCAGAAGAAGAATGCGTATGGCATTCCACTTGACACACGTCATACCTATACCAAGGCTGACTGGGAACTGTGGGCAGCTGCCTCGACGGACAATACTCAACTACGTCAGTTCTTTATTGACGCCCTGTACTCTTTCGCGAACACATCATCATCGCGTGTACCTTTCACCGATTGGTACGATACCATCTCAAACACCCAAAATGGTTTTCAGGCTCGCCCCGTGATGGGAGGTCTCTTCGCGGTCCTGGCGCGTATCAAGAGCGGTCATTAGCCTGTTTGAGCCTGGCCTGATAGCCGGTGGAATAGTCGTACTGATAGGACTATTCCATCGGCTGGCTTTATGCTTCGGCGACTGTATCTACTGTCGTAGTATTGACTCCTGATACTGCCTGGTGCGTATGGGGGTTGCCAGAGGCTTTTGGCTGGACAAAATTAACGTTGAGCACAATTGGCTGGGGATAGTTGCCAAATTGTTCACCAAAGATATTGAGTCCTCCCACGTTTAATGCGTCGGGTTTAATGCCCAGGCGTACATCGATAAAAGGCTTTTGATTAATATGCAGATCGTCTATGCAGACAGAGCTGATCAGTTTTCCATCGATGTAACTACTGTCCTCGGTGACCGACCAGATTTTGAGCATGCCATACTGGCTATCTTTTGAGCCCCACCATTGCGGAGTCAACAAGCCGCGCTTGCCGCCAAAGTCTGCCGGGCTGGTCCAACTTCCAATCTCCACATCGTTGATCCACAGCGTGATGTCGGAGGGCCAGTTAAGATGATGCAATGGAGCTTCCGAACAGATTTCCGCACTGAGATCGAGTTGCAGTGCGCTGGCTCCAATGGGGAGATGATTGGGAAAACGATAGGTGACGTAGCCGCTACCAAACCAGAGCAATTGGGCATGTACATGATCTGGTTCATAAAAACTGGCTGGATGATCTAACAATCCGATCAGGTTGGTTGAACTGGCTAAGCCACAGGTAGGATGAACCTCAAAATCATAAAATTGTCCAACAGGCATCGTAATACTGAAAGAGTCATTCGTATTCTTTTCGGTATTTTCTATGCGGATATGTATATCATCGTATGTACGTGCACAGAGTTTCTGTAGGCCATGTGTCGCGGGTATCACCTTCGTACGTATCAGATCCGCTTTTTCTAATATCTGGATATGTGTTGTTGCTGAAGAGGGCGCGATCTGCAAAGCCTCTGCAATCTCATTTACATTAATCGTGCGATCACCTAAATAAGCCAGTATTGCCAGACGCGTATCAGAGCTAAGTGCTTTTAACAATAGGAGCGATGTCTTATTATCATTTGTAAGATCTAAAAACAACACTTTTCCTTGCATCATATCACCATTATTTGTTCAATGAGAGATTCCACTACTATACATGACATCTTTTGTTACATCTCCCTTTAATTCGATACATGGCTAATTGTTACGGATTAGTATAAAGTATAGCCTGAGCAATGTCAATGTATCATTTATCAGTTAAAATGTGCCGTTTCTCAGATAACTTGCCACGCTATATTATGGTTTCAACGATTTTTCTCAAAAACCGTCTTGACAGGCTTCCCAAGCCAATTCTTGGCAAGTCGAAGCCAAGTTATCTGATTGAAAAACGCCATAAATTAGTTTAAATGACACAATGACTGAGAGTTTGTTTTTTCGGTTGCAAACATCACTTACTTAATTATATACGTTTAATGGTACCTACAGGAGTAAAATAGAGATAAGTAAGATCACTTTACGCTTGTAAGGCGCATCTATCAGGAGAACTTGTTCAACCTGAGATGAAAATGGGCACAAGCTAGTCTGTTATTGGCTGCAAAATAACATTATGAGGAATAATTGCTTTAAATAAACGGGAGTCTTGACAATCGGGATTTTCGAGTTTACACTGTACTTATTCAATTAGGGAAAAATCGAACTGAACTTGATTTATACGATGTATTGTTTCTTTCCCGCCATCTTTTAGCTCCCACGCATCAGAGCGTGTAGCTCATTAATCCTTATCTATAGTGAAACTGCTGCATTGTCGCAGCCACGTAAACATACGGTCTTTTGTGACCACATCTGTGCATATGAACATGCAGATGCGTTGTGCCCACGTGTAACTTTTTCTTACTGTGTCTGAAGGAGGACATTCTGCTATGAGGCGTAATCGATCTCTCTTTACCTTAATGCTGAGTATTTTGCTCGGTGGTATTTTCCTGGTTGGCTGTGGTGGAAATACAGGCAGTGGCACCTCAACTGGAAGCGTAACAAGCTGTGGTAATCCTCCCATCCTGAGCAAAAGTACCGGCCTCAAAATTGGCTTCTCACAGAACATCAGCAACAGCCCCTGGCGTCTAGCTGAAAACAAGAGTATGCAAGATGGGGCGAAAGCAGCCGGTGATACGTTTGTAATGACTGACGCAGGTGGTCAGGATGCTAAACAAGTCTCAGACATTCAATCACTTATTTCGCAGCAAGTCAACGTTCTTATCATCGCCCCTCTCACCGAGTCAGGAGAAGTCTCTGCCATCCTGGCAGCGAAAAAAGCCTGCATTCCTGTCTTCCTCGTTGACCGTGACGCCGATCATTCGCTGGCAAAGCCTGGTCAGGATTATGTTACCTTTGTTGGTTCTGACTTTGTGAAACAGGCGCAGCTTGTGGCTGATGCTATGATCCAAGCGACCAACGGTAAGGCAAAGATCATTGAACTGGAAGGCACCTCTGGTGCTACCCCTGCCATCCTGCGCAAACAGGGCTTCGACAACGAGATCAAGAAATATCCAGGCATGCAGATCGTAGCTTCTCAGGACGCAAACTTCGATCGTGACACCGCTCGCCAGAAGATGCAGACCCTGCTCCAGGCTCATCCTGACGTGACAGCCGTCTATGCTGCCAATGACGAAGAGGCTCAGGGTGCCATTGCTGCCTTGAAAGCGGCAGGCAAAGTACCTGGCAAAGATGTGCTCGTCGGCTCCATTGATGGTGAGACTGCGGGACTAGAGTCGATCATTGCAGGACAGCAATTGGTCTCGGTCACATCCAATCCCCGCCTTGGACCTCTTACCTATCAAGCGATTTCAGATTATGCACATGGCAAGAAAGTAGCCAACTGGATCGTGATGCAGGATAAGGTCTATACCAAGGCCAATGCTCAGGCGAATCTGGTGAATGGCTTCTAATTGGCTCCCTGTGCTTTGTGAAGCCTGGGTCTACGGTGATCAGAAGTGCTTAGTGGTACTTCTGATCGCTCAGTGGTGTAGAAAGGGATACCAGATGTCTCAAAATCCCCCATTGCTCCAGATTGATCACGTACAAAAAGGGTTTCCTGGCGTACAGGCGCTAGTGGACGCCAATCTCACCATCCAATCAAATGAGATCCACGCGCTGGTAGGACAAAACGGCGCTGGAAAATCTACGCTGATCAAGATCCTCACCGGAGCCTATCATCGTGACAGCGGAAACATACTCTTTGCAGGCCGCAGCATCGATTTTAAAACGCCGCAACAAGCGCAGCGCAACGGGATCAGTACCATCTATCAAGAAATTAATCTGATCCCATTTCTTTCAATCTCCGAAAATATATTCCTGGGACGTGAACCACGTCGCTTTGGCTTTATCGATTGGCCCCGGATGCATGCTGAGAGTCATAAGTTGCTTGAGCGTATCTCTATCTCCATAGATGTACGCAAGCCCTTGATGACCTACAATATCGCGATTCAGCAGATGGTTGCGCTTGCGCGTGCTGTCTCCTTCGAGAGTCGGCTGGTCGTGATGGATGAGCCGACTTCGTCGCTGAATGACCAGGAAGTGCAAGTACTCTTCTCCATCATCCGACAGTTGAAGTCTGACGGAGTCTCCGTTATGTTCGTGGGACATCGTCTGGATGAACTGTTCGAGATCTGTGATCGCGTCACGATTATGCGCGATGGCCGTACGGTCGGCGCGAGCTCTATGGATAAGATCACGCGGGTGGAATTGGTGGCGACGATGCTTGGTAAGGAGTTGGGTGAGGTACAACGTGGCGGTGAGACAAACTTTGATGCCACTAAACATCACGCGGAAAAGCAGACGCTGCTGGATGCTCACGATCTGCGCTATGGACACAAATTGCGTGGTGCCAGCCTGAAGTTGCAAGCTGGCGAGATCGTCGGATTGGCTGGTCTACTTGGCTCTGGCAGAAGTGAATTAGCCCGTGCGCTCTTTGGGGCTGAAAAGCTTGAGGGCGGTACGGTGGATGTGGCAGATAAACCGATACATTTTAGTTCGCCACGCGATGCTATTCGTGCGCACATTGGTTTCTGTTCAGAAGATCGCAAAGCGGAGGGAATCATTCCATATCTGTCTGTGCGTGATAACCTCACGCTTGCCGCATTACCACTCTTTGCGCGTTATGGTATTGTCTCACATGCGAAGCAGCGTCAGGTCGTGGATCAGTTTATCCGTCGCCTGGGTATTAAGACATCAGGACCGGAACAGAAAATTCGTGAACTCTCTGGTGGCAACCAGCAAAAGGTGCTCCTGGCGCGCTGGCTCTGTTTGAATCCGCAGATCTTAATTTTAGATGAACCTACACGTGGCATCGACGTAGGCGCACGTGCCGAAATTCAAGGCATTATTGAGGAACTAGCTGAAAGCGGCGTTGGTGTCCTGATGATTTCATCCGATCTTGAGGAACTCACTGAGGGAAGTGATCGCATTGTGGTATTACGGGATGGCATGACTGTATCTGCGTTGACGCACGAGCAGATTAGTCAGGATGCGATTATGGTGGCGATGGCTCAAGGGACAGATGATGCTGTACAGGCCACAACGCTGCCGGATGAAGATGTTGTACCATCCGTACAAGTAGATGGCTCTGGTGAGGTGTCGCATGAAAAAGCTGAATGATACTATTGTAACTCCTGCATCTGTGCCCGCAACTTCGGAAGAGATCCGACGGGACGCCTTTTCATTTGGTCGCTTGCGCGAGTATGGGCAGACATATGGAACCCTTGGCGCTTTGATCCTGCTCATCATCTTTAACATTATTGTTACGCCGCACTTTCTCTCCGCCCAAACGCTCAGCACTAATCTGTACCAGGTCGCTGAAACGGTCATTTTAGCCATGGGGATGACACTAGTGATTGCGACCGGTGGCATCGATCTCTCGGTCGGAGCGGTGATGTCGATTGCTGGCTCCATAGCCGCGCTTATCTTCGTCGGTCGCATTTTTTCCTTCAGTGGTCCGATCTCCTACGTCGTAGCGATCGTTGCGGCTCTGCTGATTGCTGCATTGTGTGGACTTTTCAATGGCATACTGGTGACCGCCTTTCGTATCCAACCAATTGTTGCCACTTTGATCTTATACATTGCTGGACGCGGTATCGCTGAGGTGCTCGTCAATGGAGTCGTTGACTTCTCGAATCAAACCTTCCAATTCATCGGCAACGGAACCATCCTTGGCATCCCATTTCAAGTCGTCGTGATGCTTATTATCACGATCTTTTTCATCTGGCTAGTACGCGGAACCATCTTTGGACGTCAGGTTGTGGCAACCGGCGGCAATGGGCCCGCTGCTCGTCTGTCAGGTATCCCAGTGGCACGCGTAAAATTAGCCGTCTACATCATCATGGGAATCCTGGGAGGCATTGCGGGCATCTTCTACATCTCGAACAACTCATCCGCAGATCCTGGCGGGATCGGCCTGGGTATGGAGTTGAACGCTATCGCCGCAGTCGCGGTTGGAGGTTCGTCACTGCTGGGTGGACAGGCCAACATCATCGGGACATTTGTAGGAGCGGTCTTTATCCAACTGCTCACCTTCTCCTTGACAGCCAACAACGTATCCGCTGATATCTCCAAAGTCGTGGAAGCACTGCTCATCATCGTAGCTGTCTACTTACAGACACAGCGGAAAGCCGCATAATTTCAGCATCCTTATTTTGAATGTCTCTATCTTGATAGTTCGCGTATCTTTTGAGGTGGTGTGAAGATGGCACAAATTGCGACACCTAAAAATCAGTCAGTGCTCCCTGCAAGAAAAAGGTGGGAGACTGTTATCTCAATTATCCGCCATCAGGGAGCGTTGATTGCGCTGATTCTGGTATTTACGCTAAGCTCGATCAGTTTCAACGGCTTCCTGACTACATATAACGTCCTGGATAATGTGCTCGTTTCTAACGTTCCCATTGGACTCATCGCTCTGGGTATGACATTTGTGATTATCACGGGCGGCATCGATCTGTCAGTTGGTTCCACAATTGCACTCTCATCAGTTGTTGTCGCCCTGAGTAGCTCACACGGCATGTGGTTTGCCATTGTTGCCGCAGTGCTCACCGGCCTGGCCGTCGGACTCTTTAATGGCTTTGTGATTACACAGATGCACGTTCCTCCATTTGTGGCAACGCTGGCAACACTGCTCGGTGTACGCGGCTTAGCTCTCTATTTCTCAAATGAGCATAACGTCAACGTTACGAATAGCGACCTGCTAAATTTTGGGAATGGAGCAATCCTCGGCATTCCCAATCCTGTCATCGTACTGATCGTAGCTTTTATTATTGGCATCGTTGTGCTCAACTATGCGCGCTTTGCTCGCCATCTGCTAGCTATCGGAGGGAATGAGGAAGCCGCTCGATTGCTTGGCATTCGCGTCAATAGTACACTGCTCGGAGCATATATGCTGAGTGGCGCATTGGCAGGACTCGCTGGTGTGTTTATCGCGATCCAGACCTATACTGGTTCAGGTAATCTAGCCAACGGCTATGAACTATCTGCGATTGCCGCCGTCGTTGTGGGTGGCACACTCATCTCCGGTGGCGAAGGATCGGTCTTTGGAACCTTCGTCGGGGTATTGCTACTTGGCTTTATCCTGAATGTTTTGAACTTCCTGAGTGGTGCAGGCGTCCCACTTAATCCATTCTGGCAGGACGTTGTACGTGGCGCATTCTTGCTGGTGGTGATTCTGCTACAAAGTCGTTTAGCTAAAAGGGCTTGAACAATTGTGCGGAACGTTCGCACCAACGAACCAGGCAACGAGAGCGAACCATGCGGCATTTCAAATCCCCTGGCCATGCGCAACGCTTCCTCTCTGCCTTTGGTCCGATCTCCGATCATTTCCGGCCCAAACGACATCGTCTCAACGCCTCGGTCTATCGTGCCCTCATGCAGGATCGCTTCCAGGTCTGGAATGAGATCACTGACGGGAAAACAGCGGCTTAACAGAGAGCCACCCTCCTCAATCTTTCGCTTCCTCCCTTCCTCGCATCATTCTTTTTAGAAAAACCCTTCCATCCTCTTGCTAAGTTGACAATATCTGCTGTTCCTGTGACATGACCAGGGCCCTTTCTCTATATTTAGACTAGAGCATTGCAAGCATAGTTTCCATCCGCATGCCGCGTGATCCTTTAAGGAGTACGAGATCGCCGGGTCGTACCTCATGCTTGAGGAGATCGGCGGCGGCACGTTTGGCGGCTTCTAATTCCGCACTGTTGTTCACGTCAGCGCTAAAATAGTAGGCGTTCTTTTCTGGCATACCCGAGGCGATAGCGCCCTCAACATAGAAACGGGCCTGATCACCGATGGCGATTAGATAGTCCACACGACCAGCCAGAGAGGAGCCGCTAGTGGAGTGTTCGGCGCGTGCGTAGGTACCTAGCTGGAAGATATCGCCCAGAATGGCCCAGCGCTTCCCATTGGGAGCCTGGCTTGTATTGTGCATAGCGCTGGTGATGGCGATAATCGACTGGCGATTGGCGTTATAGCTATCGTCGATGAGGGTACTGTTGTTGGGGCCGGGCTTGATTTCGCTGCGTCCTGGTGCGGGTGAGAGATCTTCCAAGGCCGAGGCGATATCGTCCAGTGACATCTCTGCCGCACAGCCAGTTGCTGCCGCAGCGAGGGCGATGGTGACACCGTGTTCGCCAGGAAGACGAAGCTGAACGGGCTGCTGTTGATCGTGATAGTGCAGCGTGAAGCTGTGCCCGAAGAGGGTATCACCGCCGATGTTGCTGGCACGTACCGTAGCACCTTCACCTGTGCCATAGTAGAGAATGCGCGCTTGCGTTTTCGCTGCCATAGCGCGAACAAGTTCATCATCATAGTTGAGAATGGCGAAACCGTCAGGGGGGAGAACCTGCACCAGTTCGCTTTTGGCGATGGCGACGCGTTCCTGTGTGCCAAAGTATTCAAGGTGAGCGGCGCCGACAGTGGTAATGATAGACCAGTGGGGGTTGGCGATGGAATTGCAGAGCCAGGTTAGCTCGCCGACACATTGAGCGCCCATCTCCAGCACGGCGTAGCGGTGTTGTGGCTCCAGGCGGAGGAGCGTGATGGGATAGCCAAGCTCGTGGTTATATGATGCATAGGTTTTAAGGGTGGGGGCTTTATGGCTGAGCACGGCGGCCACCGCATCTTTTGTGCTTGTTTTACCATTGCTTCCGGTAATGCCTATGCGGACGGTGTCTTTCTGACGTTGAGTGCGTGCGCGTGCTGTGGCGTGAAGGGCAGTAAGAACGTCGGGGACGATGATCTGTAGGAAGTCGGGAGGCACGTCGTTAGCTGGTGTGCTGCAAAGAGCGGCCAGCGCGCCTGCACGAGCAGCAGCAGGAATGAAGTGGTGGCCGTCGCTGTTTGTTCCTTTGCGAGCAATAAAGAGGTCGCCGGGCGTGATCAGGCGGCTGTCATGATGGGCCGAGCGGAAGATCAGAGCGGGATCGGGAGTTGTGCTACTCTGGATATGGATCTGATCGGTGTTGCTTTGTAGTATGTCGTTAAGAGTGAACATGTATAAGTAATATCCTTTCCATCTCTCCTGGACTGCTCTCCAATGACTCTCGATGTTTCAGCACTCAAACGGTTGGCTACTCCTTTCACAAGAGCTTACAGAACACGGATGAAGTGACGATATCATACTGTTCTGCATCACCCTGGGAGGCCAGGCGAATTGTTACTGATCTGTCGTCATCGTTCATCGTTTTTTCCGTTCAATGCAAACGACACCATCCGGTCGATCATTTCGGCAAATGGCAACCCTGCGCCCGCCATCATTCGCGGATAACGGCTGTATGAAGTCATACCGGGCAAAGTATTAACCTCGTTAAGTACTACCTTTCCATCTTCCTTCAGGAACATATCCACCCGCGAAAGTCCCCTGCATCCCAAGGCGCGATATATGGCTTTTGCCGTCTGCTGAACGAGCAAGCGCGCCTCTGCCGAAATGTCAGCGGGAACGATTACTGTTGAGTTTTCAGAACCGCTTTCAGGGTTATTCTCCTGATGGATTCTGAAGAAGCCATGAGATAGACGAATTTGATCGACCTCGCCTACCATCAAATCCAGATCGTTCCCTAATATCGCACATCCCACCTCGCTGCCGACGACAGCCTCTTCGATCAACACCTTCGAGTCATACTGTCTTGCGGTTTCCACCGCGCTCAGCAATTCTTCTTTTCGAGATACCTTGCTGACGCCGAAAGATGAACCCGAACGGGCCGGCTTTACAACGACGGGATAAGGAAGCCGGTCGGCGTCAATATCCTCGTCCGCCGTGACAATCCAGAAATTCGGCGTGGCAATTCCCGCGTTTCTAGCGACGATATAAGCAAGGGATTTGTCCATACACAGAGCAGAACTTTGGATATCGCAGCCTACATAGGGGATGCCGGAAAGCTCCAACAAACCCTGCATCGCACCATCCTCGCCGAGTTTGCCGTGCAGAACGGGAAGCACCATATCCAAACGGATCGTTTTGTATTGTCCCTGTTCCAGAACAAGCAATCCGTGTATGCTTCTGTCCGGTGACAGCATAGCCGGACGGCAATTGTTGTTTTCCCAATTTGCGCCAGGGCCGTCACACAACTTCCAAGCACCGCTCTTCGTAATCCCGATATAAAACGGCTCATACTTTTCGATATCGAGGTGTTTTGCGACCTCTTGCGCAGATTTAACGGAGATGGGATGTTCTTCGGAACAGCCTCCGAATAGAATTGCGACTTTCAACCTATCCATGCTATTTTCTCCTCTCTAAATGACCATTTTGGTGCTGGGTGGTGTCTCCAGACATGATGGTCTCCTTTCAAATTTCAGGCAATTGATAATAGTATTTTCAACAGTATCTCTCAGGGCGCGGTCTGTGTAATAGGCGGTGTGCGGAGTAATAAGCACATTCGGTAATTTTTGTAACCGCAACAACAGTTTGCTTTCAATGGGTTTGTTTCTGTAGTCAGCGTAGAATATTCCTTCCTCTCCTTCGAGGACATCCAACGCTGCACCGCCTAATCTGCCGCTTTCCAACGCTGGAATAAGAGCCTCGGTATCAAGAAGTGAACCGCGTCCAGTATTGATAATGAACGCGCCATGCTTCATCTGCTCGATACGTTGACGATTCAAGAGATGGTTTGTATCCGCGTTAAGTGGTGTATGGAGCGTTACCATATCGCTCTGCTGCAACAATTCATCAAGAGGGACGTAATTGGCAGAGGTTTTGGGACGATGGTCATAGGCTACTATGTGGCAGCCAAAGCCCCGCAGCCGGTCCATAACTGCTGCGCCAATGCGTCCTGTTCCAATTACCCCAATGATCATGTCGCGTAATTCTTTCCCGCGTACGTCATTCAATCTAAAATCGTGAATATCTGCACGGCTGATAGTGGATTTTGCATTTCGCACCACCATCAGCATCAGCATGAGCGTGTAATCAGCCACGCTATCGGGCGAATACACGACATTTCCAACAGAGATGCCAACGCTTTGCGCGAAATATACATCAATATGGTTATATCCAGTACTTCTTGTGGAGATATACGCTACGCCGGCCTGGCTAAGCGCACGAAGAATGGAATTTGTGATTTGAGTTTTATGACTGACGCTGATGCATCGATTCCCAAATGCCAGTTCAATATTGGCTTCAGATACCGGTGCCGCTGTGATAGTTGGCATAACGCCAAAGCGAGGCGCCATCGCTCGGAACAAAACGGCCTCGTCCTGCCCGCATCCATAAATTGTAATTCCCATTTTTGCCATGATTTATGCACCCTGTTTAAAGCTTTCTTATTCATCTTTGCAATGGCAAGCGTAGCTGCAAGTTGTGAAAATGATATGAAATTTGACACCATCCACACTCCGGGATGGTGTCTGAAATTTACGCATCAAGTACGGCTAAATGGAAATTTCATATCATTTTCACATTTAAACGGCATTCTAGTGGATAGAAGGAGCATACATTTCATGGTTAAGGAGCATACGTTTCATGGTGACAGTCGAAAATGGAATATATCCAGAAATTCCTCTCGACGCCGGTCTGGTTCAAGGATGGAAAGATATTCCTCTCAGAGAGGACGACAGCCTCGATCCATTAATCCCATTAGGGCCATTATCGCAGGAGGCTGAAATTTTAATGACGTCCTCTCTCTATTTTGGTGAACATAGTAACTCACCTTATGCAGAGAATAGAAATAAATTAGAGGGTAGCCTGCTGACGCTTTTTGCCCGTCAGTCGGTCGTTCATCGTTTATTAGTCGCAGAGCAACTCTTGCCAGCTGGTCATCATCTGCTCGTATTCGATGCTTACAGGTCTTATCAGGTGCAGAAATCGCTTCATGATTTCTATCAGCAAAAACTCAGAGAAAAATATCCAGATATGGACAACGAGACACTGGAGTCTGAAACCCAAAAATATGTTTCGCTTCCATCGATGGATCCAACTCGACCTTCTCCACATAATACAGGTGGGTCGGTAGATGTAGCGATTGTAAAACTTGACCAGGCGCATGAAGAGGAGTTGCTTCAAATCCGTTCCCACCTTACCGATGTTCATCTAAATATCGCAAAGCGGGTTGGC
The DNA here is from genome assembly GCA_015099395.1 of Ktedonobacteria bacterium brp13. Lineage (GTDB taxonomy): Bacteria > Chloroflexota > Ktedonobacteria > Ktedonobacterales > Ktedonobacteraceae > Dictyobacter. Next base: position 1,918,220 of record AP024096.1, read on the forward strand.
ATGGAAATGCGGCTATCAGCAACCATGAGACGCCATGCCAAAATGCTCGATTTTGGTACTGCATTCGATCATGGGGGTGAAAAGTCCGCTCTGGCATATTATGAGTCTAAAATTGCCGCCGGGGAGATCTTGACAGATAATGATATGCTGGCCTGCAACAATCGTCGATTGCTCTTCGGGATTATGACGCAGGCTGGCTTCCAGCCCTACTTTGCAGAATGGTGGCACTTCAACGCACCCGAGTCTCAAATGGGAGCAGCTACTGCCGGACTCGATTACGCAACCTTTGGGGCTGTGGGTCTTGATGAAAGCAATATAGCACATGAAAATACACGTCTTAAAATTCGTCAGGAGGCGCTGAAACTGCAAAGAGAAGGAGATCTGGCTGTTGCGCGGACAGCCGGTCCGGCTATTGTGCGGACAGCCCTACGAGTTGAAATCTTGGCTGCCATTCGCGCAACAGGCGACCCAAAACTGGTGGAAGATTGGCCCGCAGAGATTATCGCACCACCAGAAGAATAGTCTTATTATCCCTAGAAAATAAAAGATGAGAGGTTGTAGCTTCAAAAATGGAATGGAATACGTTAGTTGGCACATTATCTGATGTGCCCTTATCTGGTAGGTATTGTTTTCCCGGAAAAATCGCTTACTCCTCACAATTTGCTAGTCCTGAACTCATTTATTCGTATTGTCATGAGCATTTTGATGGAAGACAAGATCCACGTTGGCGTGAGTTTGGAACTGAAGACGTTGAAGAGTATTGTTTTTGGTGCTCTCGGTCTTGCGCAATTGCTTGCTTAAAAATGTGTATTGAAACCCTGGCGAGGCCGAAACAACCTCCAAGCATGATTGAGCTTATTCAGCAAGGTCTTGCTGCAGGTGGATACATCATTCACAATGAACAGGGTGAGTTAGTCAACTTCGGATGGATCTATCAACCATTAGTAAAAGTAGGACAATCCTATGGGATCAAGGGACAAGTTTATAAGACGCTCTCTATTGAGAATATCTGTTCTTTGCTTCTTACAGGAGCGCTCGTTATTGCTTCCGTTAGCGACGAAATTGGTGAACGCAATGACACTCCTATTACCCATAAAGGGGGACATGTTGTCCTTGTGCATGGGTTTGAATGGTCAAATCAGGAGTGTCAAACGCTTCTGCTTCACAATTCATCTGGAAGATTTCCAGAGCTACAGGAAAATGCCGTGATTCCCTACGACAGATTTGCTGCAGCCTTCGCCGGGAGGGGATTTGCATTTTGGTCGACAGATGAGCAAAACGAATGAAGTTCGATAGTAACCCGAATTTTACGACTAAAATATATCAAGTCACTTGAAGGAAGCATATTGTGGTACCGCGATGCTCTTTTTGTCACGTCTGCTCACAGAGAGCTTCCAAGAAATCAGAACATATTCATTATTCGCGCCGATGTGCTCACACTGCATGCTGAAAAGTGCTCAACATACATGCTATTTACCACGAGGAATAAGGATTGTCGGCCTGGCTAGCGCACTCAGCTCAAGGATTGTGGTCGCACCGGCGCGGGAAACCACACTATCGGCGGCGCCTAACGATTGCGCCATCTCCTCGCTGTTGACAAACGGTACCACCGTTTCATATTATTTTCACAACTTGCAGTTACGCTTATCATTGTAAAGATTAAGAAGTGGGTACACGAGACATATGGACGTTTTGGTTATTGAAGACGAGGCACCGATTCGTGAGTTTGAAGTGACGTACCTGCGTGATGCTGGATACGGAACAATCGAGGCGGCAGATGGTCAAGCTGCGGTCGAACTGTTTGTGGAGCATAAACCCAGTCTCGCAATCATTGATATTAACCTGCCAAAAATGAGCGGGCTCGATGTATGTAAAGCTATCCGAACTACCTCCACCATGCCAATCCTTATAGTCACCGCCCGCGATAGTGATGAAGACGAGGTCAAAGGGCTCTCCATGGGCGCCGACGATTACATCAAAAAGCCATTCAACCCAAACGTCTTAGTTGCACGCGTGCAAGCGCTCTTGCGCAGACACGATAGGACAAGGCGACGACACTTTAAGGGTCTGGTTATCGATCCTGAAACCATGTCGGTTATGAAGGGTGATACGTCTATCACGCTTACCACGACGCGATTCAACCTCTTGCTGGCGCTTGCTTCCCATCCTCGCGCGGTCCTTTCAAGGGCGCAACTTGTCAACCAAATTTATAGCGACCCTTCAAGTCATTTTGTCTATGACCGCACCATTGATGCCCACATCAAAGCACTGCGCCAGTCGATTGAGACAGATCCGAAAAATCCACATTTTATAGAAACAGTATTCGGTAGCGGCTATCGCTTCATCGGAGAACCAGAGAAATGATAAGTCTACTTTTCTACTTAGATATCTTTACTATCGCTGCAATCATAGCCGTAATCGTCATGGCGATCCTCGGAATCTTTAAAAGGAGCCTATTTAACCGGCTAAGTACCCGTATTGCTGCACTTATACTTGCATCAGGGCCAATTACCCTCATTTTAATCCCTGTTTCAGACGACCTTATCCGTAGGATACTAATAAATCCCCTGGCTGCGCTTGCTGTATATGTGCTGATTGCACTCGGCACCCCCATAGTACTTGGTTTGCTTGCAGCGCGTTTCGTACGGCGGCCGTTGCGCCAGTTTAAGGAGGCCATAGCCTCCTTGGAACAAAGCAATTATAAGGTCCAGCTACAGTCAATGGGCATTCGTGAATTTGACGAAGTCTTTATAAGGTTCAACAATCTCATACATCAATTACGGCACGAGGAAAAGCTCCGCAAAGACTTGGTTTCAGATACCTCGCACGAGCTGAATACGCCACTGACTACGATGATCGGGCAACTCACTGCTATGCAAGAAGGCAAATATCCTATGACAGAGGAACGAGTAGCCACCCTAAAGGATCAAGCTGAGCGGCTTGCGGAGCTAGTACGGCAGTTGGGGGCATATACAAAAGCCCGCATGCCCGATACTGGCGAGCCCGAAGATATACACTTGAGACAGTTCTGCGAGGAGCTCATTACTCACTTTAACCTTGATCTCAAGCAAAAAGGAATAACTGCGAAGCTGCATATCGCAGAGGACTATATAATCCATGCAAACCGTGGCGCACTTCAACAGATTCTTACGAATCTCATGCATAATACTTTGCGTTATTCACAGGCGGCAGAAGTCACCATTGAAGCCACTGCACACAAACTTTTGTTTTCAGACAACGGGAAGGGTGTACCGGCTAAAAGCCTACCCTATCTGTTCGAACGCTTTTATAGAGTAGATAAGTCTCGCAGCAGAACAACAGGCGGCCTTGGACTCGGCTTAGCAATTGTAAGAGAATTAGCCGAGAGCCAAGGTTGGGCTATAGCCGCCGTAGCAGGTCACCCTGGCTTAATGTTCATACTAAAAATCAATGCATAGTTATCGTATCCAGCGACCTAGAGCAATGAAATCTATCAACTGTTTACTTGTTCCTATGATAACTCAAAAGCTGCAAAGCTATTTTTCTTTCAGAAAAACAGCCAACTCCCCAAACGGCTAAAACCGTTTACGGAGTTACGAATTATATCTTGTACTTGTTTTTTCGCTTCTCGAACGCTTCTTTGCCGCCGTCAAGAATGTCGATGGCGTGCTCTCTCATGCCACAAGTTTCGAGAATATATGCACTGTTGGACTTTCGTCTGCTATCTTCAATCGCTCCAGATAGATAATCGAACGTTTTATCACCGCGATTTTTTCGATCTGCCCCGTGCCTGTTGGCCACGATGATCTGTTCGGAATCTGCGCCTACGACAAGATTGGCGTTGTGACTCACCATGAGTATCTGCCGTTCTTTCTTACGAGAAATGAGATGGCGCCTGACGACTGCCCACATCCGTGAGGCAGTCGTTTTTGCATAGTGGGGTAGAGCTCTACCCCAGGAAGACGCGCTGGAGAAGGAACACTGTGAACGGATCTTCACCGACACAATGAGCGGCAAACGCTTTGATCGGCCCGAGTTCCTCACCATGCTGGAGATGGCGCGGTCAGGCGATGTGATCGTTGTGTGGAGGCTCGACCGCCTGGGCCGCTCCCTCAAGCAACTCATCGAAACGGTGACCCTGCTCGGAGAACGGGGCATTGCGTTGCGCAGCTTAAAGGAAAACATTGATACCACGACCTCCACCGGCAAACTCATGTTTCACATTATCGACGCCATGGCTGAATTTGAGCGCGATGTGATGCGCGAGCGGACACAGGCGGGTTTGGAAGCGGCCCGCGCACGCGGTAGACAGGGTGGCAGACCCAAGGCAATTGAGAAAATAGAACCACGTAATCTGCTACGCGCCAAAGAACTTTATGCGGCCAAGAACAACACCATCCAGGAGATCATGCACATGACCGGTTTTAAAAGTAGAAACACGTTCTATAAATATGTCGTGAACACTGAGAAGTCATGAGGCAACACGTTGTGATTTGCCACGGTTTCTGTCGAAACCTCGCCAGCACCCTGGTAACAAGTACGTGCAGCACTGTTTGCAACAAAATCCTTGTCTGAGCCAGAAAAGTTGAGTAAGATAGAGAGGAAGAGAATACTTCAGTTCCGTCTGTTGTCGTGCAGCCTCCTGTACGGGCACATTTCAGTGTTTATTCCCAAATTCCATTCCCAGACGGTCAAACCAGGTGCTTACATAGCCAACTGGCAGGTGTCCATCAACCTGGGCGACCATCCCTCCAGCAACAAACTCATGCCAGAGTCTTCCCATTGGCGAATGCCCGAGGTAGACCACCAGTTCCTCCTGCGTTGAAAGATTTTTGATCGCGTGCCACTCATTCCCCTGCAACACCAGCCTCTGGCCTGGTCTGAGCACCTCTACCACCAGATGATCAAGGTCAAAGCCGTGACTGACTTCAGCTAACCCGGAGATAACATCGACCGGTTCTACAGATGGGTGTCGATGCGGCGTATTTTGATAATTTGGCCCCTTTGCTGGAGGCATGGTCATCTCCGCCATAGCCGTATCGTTTTCCTCATCTATGCTGATCGCCCTAAAAAGATTCCCCCCGATAGTCATCGTTCCTGTCTTCATCGCTGGACCCTTCCTTGAATCTGAAAAGCGTAAGAACAAATACAATCTATCAATCCCGTTTTCACAAAGTATAGCGGTAATCTTGCGATAGATCAAGTAGAGAACATGAGTTGGGATAGGGGGTTGAGTATTAGCCATGCGAAAAACCACGCTAAGGCCAAAAAGGAGTAGCCATAGGCATCTTTTACGTCACTCGTATCTTTTCTACTCTCTGACTTTCCCTAGAATCCTTATCGTTGCTTTTCGCATGGCTAATACTCGACCCCCGTAATTTGAAGTTCTATAGAAAATAGATATATCTGGTCTGATGGAGAGTGAAGATGTAAGAGTTGACTTTATCATAGTAGAAAAAGCGTTAAATTAGAACTATCTGCTTCAGGAAACGTAGTTACCTATAAGCATAAAATATGCGCTTGGAGTTTGATCTCGCATTCGCAAAGGAGGCGTGTGTGGCAAATACCCTGCATAGTTCTGTTGCTGTACGTCGGCAAGTTGCTGCAACTTCCGCTACTTATAGCTTGCCAATGGTGGTATCATTGCGCTTGATCTGTGGGCTTTTGGTGACGGTGGGCGCTATCGTATTTCTCCTGGGTGTAGGTTGGGATATTCAATGGCATGAGTTTGTTGGTCGCGATCGCACGCTGATTCCTCCGCATGTTATGATGCTGAGCGGTGTGACATTGAGTGGTCTTGTGGCACTGGTATGTGTCTTGCTTGAGACGCGCTGGTCCCGATATAGTAGTACGATTGCGAAGGTGACTACTCCATTTACACGCTTTTTTCGGGCCTCGCTAGGGAGCTATCTGGCGGGCTTTGCGGCTTTGAATGCTGCTATCGCGTTTCCGCTTGATGCTTACTGGCATTCGCTCTATGGCATCGATGTCTCAATTATCGCTCCCTTCCATATCATGTTTCTGTTAGGGATGACGCTGGTTGCGCTTGGCGGCGCGTATATGTTGATCTCTAGTGCGAACCTTGCGTTCACTGTGGGCTCACCTGGACGCGCCTGGATTGGACGCCTGGGCGCTCTGTGTGCGTTCGCTGTTGTCGTTGGATTGCTAACGATTATTGGCTTTGGGAATCTGCTGTTTTATCCGATTATTGTGAGTTTCCTGGCTGCCTGGGCTATCTTTGCGGCTTATGAGGCGACCGGATGGCGTTGGGCTGGGACCGGCTTTGGTATCATCTTTGGTCTGTATGCGCTCATCTTGTATGTGATGACGCCTTTTGCTATGGATACGCTGCTACGTATGGAGCACTTGAGTTATAGAGTATTCCATTCGGGTAATCCTCATATCTCTATGCTGTCTGAATATTGGCCGCTCGGTATTATTGTAGCTGCTGTGTTGATCGATCTCTTGCGTTGGTTGGGGCAGCGTTATAGTTGGCGACAGGTCTGGCTCGTCGTTGGCATGGTGATCTTGCTAGGCGTATTGTCATCGATTCTGTTCAGTCCTGTTATGTTTTCTGCTGGCATGCATCTTCGATCTCGCACAAGCTTGTTCCTGATATTCATGTTTCCTGCTGTATTTTGTGCTACGTTTGGCTGGCGGATTGGACGCAATACAGGTCTGTATCTGCGTGCTCTAGAGAGATAAGGAAGGGGATGGCGATGAAGGGATTGCGCTTTGGGCAGTATATATTACTGGGAATTGGTGTCGTGGGTGCACTGACCCTGGCTGTGATTATTGCACTCTCTCTCTTGGCGACCACGCATGGAAGTACTCCGGCACAAACTACTGATGTCTCAGCGGGACCATATCATCTCAAAGTGAGTCTGTACGATGCGCCAGCCCATGCGGGTTTTGCTCTTCCTTTTGCTATTCAGCCTGTTTCGTCTATCCATGGTCGGCTTGAGTATGATGTTACCTCTTATCCCGATGTAACTGTTGATGCCACCCCTGTACATGCTAGCGTGAGCACAGATAGTCATGTCGCAAATGGTGTACAGGGAAATGCTGAGATTCCCGTGCGTGGTAACTGGACGCTTGAAATTACAGTGCAGGGTCCGTTGGGACAGGGGTATGCTACTGTGCCGATTGAAGCGACGACGCTACCACCATTCCCATACTGGATAGGATGGCTCATTGGTTTGATCCCCTTTTATGCGTTGATCGTGTTCCTGATTATCTATTGGCGCAGGCAGAAGCCACTGCCATTGGTGGATGTAGCTTGAATCCTGAGTTCATAGCACTCTATCCAGGCAAACCAGTCCTTACTAACTCTCGTTAGCAAGGACTGGATTTTTTATGCTTGACTTACTTACCAGGTGCATGTGCGTCGCTGTATCTCTTTGTATGCCCTGGTTCCTATCTCTCGGGAGGATCAGTACCTGGATCGTCTTCTCATAGAAGGCCCTGCGTTAAGGAAGACCCCCTCTAGCCGCAAAGTAGATAAGTGCGGCACAGTTTTCGCTTGGAGCGCTTCAGACGGTACCCATCATACGCGCCAGGTCATCAGCAGAAACCCGCGTGTAGATGGTTGTGGTTGCAATATCGGCATGGCCAAGCAACTGCTGAATGGCAGGAAGAGGCATAGGAGGACGGTCCAGTCCGTAGGCAGCAGGATCAAGGAGTGCTTTGGCAAAGGTATGGCGCAGATCATGAGGACCGAGAGGAGAAGCGAGCTTTGCAGCCTGACCGAGTTTGGCAATAATCTCCCGAATGCCGCGTTCGGCCAGAGGCCCACGCTGGCCAAGAAAGAGATGCCCATCAGGCCAGCGACTCCAGGAAGCAACGTTCTCTCCCCGGACGGCTGCTCGCTCGCACCACTGTTCAGCCAGATGTTCGCGATAGGTGAAATAGACATTGAGCGGTTCGCGTGCTTCCTGGACCAGCGGGATCTCGCGATGCTTGAGTCCTTTGCCTCGGCGAATAATGAGCAGCCCGTGCCGAGCGGAGATCTGCACATCAGGAATGTGGATGGTGAATAAGAAGCATGGTGTCTATTGTGCCTTAGGATTCGGAGGCCAAATGCTCTACATTGATCCTCATGCGCAACTCGTGGTGGCGAAGTTTAGCTCATATCCCACACCAGTCGATGGCGGTGAAGAATTCTTTCATGCCTTCGCTGCTCTCCCAGCTCTAGCAAAGGCATTGGTGAAGTAGTTCCAGATGCGCTGATCCCGCGATGAGAAACAGTGGGAGGATGCCGTGTCGCAAAAACAAGGCAGCTCCCACAGATCACGAAGCAGAGGAAAAGGATACTACTCCATCTTTATTCCTCAGTGCTTCTTTGCCCTGATCGCTACCTTTCATCAACCGCTCAGAAACGTTCCCTCGTTGAGGGAACTGATTCACAGGAGAAGAAGAATGGACAGAAGAAAAAAATCATCAATGAGTATAAAGAATGCCTGCTCCATGGTGGCGTCTACAAGATAACCAATACACAGAGCGGGAAGTACCTCATAGGTCATGCCGCAAACCTGAAGAGCGTACAAAATCGCTTTCAATTCGCGATGACAACGGGCTCCACTCTCCATCCCAAACTCAAAAAGGATTGGGAGGAGTTGGGCACTGAGGAGTTACTTGAACATTTTACGCTCTTGCCTGGCGAGTTAACCGCCGTCGGCAATAAATCGGGGGCGACCCGTCTGGGATTTGCCGTCTTATTTAAGTGCTTTCAATATGAAGGCCGTTTCTTGCATTCCAGTTCTTGCATTCCAGGCAGGAGGCGGCTCCTGAGGTGGTTCGCTTTCTCGCCACCCAGGTTGGCGTTGATCCCACCCTCATTGCCCAGTATGCCTGGGAAGGGCGTACTATTGAGGCCCATCGAGCGCAGATCCGCGCGATCACGAAGATACGTGAACTCCGTCGTGCCGATGAAGAAGCACTGCTCACCTGGCTCTGCACGGACATACTTCCGCATGAACACCATCCTGAACGTCTCCGCGAGCTGATTTGTGCCGAGTGTCGGACGCGTGGAATCGACGTTCCAGATGATATTGCCGCGCTCATTGAAACGGGATTTGCTTCCTACCAAACGCAAATTTATGCGGTAATCGTGGCACGGCTCCCCCCTGAGATACAGAAGCGCCTGGATGCCTTTTTGGTGTCCGTTCCGGTGACAGAAGGAGAAGAGGAGGAAGAATTGCCTCTGAACTTCAGGAAGTCACTGATGCCCTGGTCATGTTGTTGATCCAGATTGTCCACCGCATTGGCACACGAGCCGAACGTCGCGTCGAAGCTGCCTACATCAATGATCTCAAACGAGTCGCCGGAAAAACACGTATTCTATATCGGATCGCCGATGCCGTGCTAGAACATCCGGATGAACCCGTTCGGGAGGTCGTCTTTCCGATCGCAAACGAACAAACGTTACACGACCTGGTAGCTGAATACAAGGCACAAGGAGGAGCCTATCGGCAAAAAGTGCAAGAGGTGATGCGCTCCTCCTATCGCCACCATTATCGTCAGATTCTTCCAGCCCTTCTGGAAGTGCTCGACTTTCATTCCAACAACACCGCGTATCAGCCAGTAGTTGAGGCGCTTGCAGTCGTCCGAGAGTATGTGAGTAGGGGGTTCTTGCATATCCCCCCGAAACGGTGTACTCGGTTCGGGGGGATATGCAAAAACCCCTTGTTAACCTGCTCTGGAAGCCAGTTCAGAGCTTACACCACTTTTCGTAACGATAGGTAGGACCTTGCGGTCTTTCCCCCTGCATTACCGTACTCCTGCGCTGCTTCCCCCTGTAGACGAACTTCTCGTCTTCCCTGGTGAGACGTAACCCTCACGAGTAATACCAGCGCTCTGTTGCCATAGGCTCGCACCTTTAGGCAATCCCATGTTCCGTCATAATGATACGTCCGAGCGACGACGTAGGGCACTGACTCATGTCCTTACATAGCTTCATCAGCCATTCCCCAGGTGTGGAAGTTACATCAGGCGAGAGGCCTCCTAATGCACACCTTGGCATCGATTTCAAATGCTCTACCGATGGGGGCAGCGCTTCCCCGATTGGACATTCAGTTTCAGGCAGTCTAGCTTTACCCATATCGCGCGGGTCTTGCGACACCTCATCCTACAGCATTTTCGGATGATCATCGCGTTCATGGCAGGCTGTTGTGCCCTCGACCTTTCGGTTCCAGGTAAGCCAGTGACCCAAGAACACTCTTCAAAGTTCTTCCTGGCTGAGCCAGGGATATTATCATGCGTGACATGGCGCACGCTCTCGCGCTGTAGAGGTTCCCATGTTCCGTCACCGAGCAACGTTCTAGATCGACGTAGGTCCACCACTCATATCCTTAAATACCTTCGTTAGGTCCTGAAATATCATCTATCTATATCTTATACCCGATACTTTGCACTTCATAGCAGCTTACGTAGCACTGGGCCATATTGGGGACGTCCCTCAAAAGTTCCTGAAGATATGAGGAAGCAAGCTGGGTAGCTCTGTCGTGTTATACTTTGGGACGAGAGCGCGTTCCCGAACGCGCTTACATTCACCAGAAAGAGGACATGGAGATGCTCACAACGAAAACCCACGATATTCTTATCATTGGGGCAGGTATTTTTGGAATAACGACAGCACTGGAGATGAACAGACGGGGCTATCAAGTTGCCATATTTGACCCCGGCCCCCTGCCTCATCCTCTGGCAGCCTCTACCGATATTAGTAAGATGATTCGCATGGAATATGGCTCGGATGAAGCGTATACGGCACTGGCAGAGCAGGCACATAAGGGCTGGCTGCAATGGAATGAGGATCTGGGCGACGAACTCTTTCATGACGTTGGCGTGGCGATGCTTACCCGTGCGCCTATGGCTCCCGGAGACTTCGAGTACGAAAGTTATCACTTGCTCCTTAAACGAGGCCATACTCCCGAACGCATCTCCGCACAGACGATATCGCAACGGTTCCCCGCCTGGAAACCGGGGGCCTATGTCGATGGCTTCTTTCATGCTCAGGGAGGCTATGCGGAAAGTGGTCGCGTGGTTGCGACCCTTGTGCGGCGAGCCGAGGCAGAAGGAGTGACGCTCTATCCTGAGCATAAAGTTGAAACCTTGCTCGAAGAAGATCATCACGTGCGCGGGGTACGGACAAGCGCGGGAGGAATCTTTCATGCAGAACAGGTCGTCGTTACTTCTGGCGCCTGGACAGCGCTGCTTGTGCCTGAACTCGCTCCCGTTTTGAAAGTTACCGGGCATCCCATATTTCACCTCAAGCCTGCTGATCCCGCTCTCTTTACTGCTCCCGACTTCGCGGTCTTTGCTGCCGATAGTTCACGGACCGGCTGGTATGGCTTCCCTCTGCATCCACGGGAGCAGGTAATCAAAATCGCTAATCACGGGGTAGGACAGGTGCTCCATCCTGAGCGCGATAAGCGCGTGGTGACTGAGAGGGATGTCGAAAAATTGCGCGCATTTCTGGCCGAGGCGTTACCAGAATTGTATGATGCCCCACTCGTTGCTACGCGCCGCTGTCTCTACGTTGACACGCCCGATGGCGACTTCTGGATTGATCATCATCCTCAGCGGGCAGGTCTCACTGTGGCAACTGGCGACAGTGGACATGGGTTCAAGTTTGCGCCAGTTCTGGGTGGCCTGATTGCCGATGCGATTGAAGGTAAACCGAATCCCTGGTTGCCAAGATTTCGCTGGCGCGATTTCTCCGCGCAGCATGTTCAGAAAGAGGCATCGCGCTATCAAGGATAGTACAATGCCTGAACTCCGAATAGCCCACGGGTTGCGCAACGAAGGGGTGAAATACGCGACGCTGTCACCAGGGGCAAAGTAGGGGTCAGAACATTTTTGCTCTCCGACTAAGCCAAAAAAACCGACATTTTGCATGTAAAATACGTTTACGCATGTCAAAAATCTTACGTAAACACACATTTAATTCGCATGTGCCTCTGAAGTGGCTCGTACTAGATCTTTAGTATCTACTGCGAGATTTCTAGTACGAGCTATTCCACCAGAAAAACCTGTCAATGTAGGAGAGAAGAGGGCTGAAGATGTATCAGGATAATAAAAATGATGGTTTTCTCACATGCTACTTTGCCCCTGGTGGCAGCGTCGCGCATTTCACCCCTAAATGCTGCGCTCACCTCCTCGGGAGCTTCTCCGGAAACCGTATAGTACATCTTGCGTAAGAAGAAACGGACGTTTTGCTCCGATCAGGCATCAGTTGACGTAACGCCTCTTGCAGAGCAATTCGACTGGCAGGAATAGCCGTTGCCTTGAGACGTTTGAGTACTGGCTCTCCTTTGTCAGTGATCTCAACCGACTTATTGCTGGGAAATGCCGTATCCACCTGTTCTGCTACTGATCTCAACTCCCCTTGTAAGCGTGTAACAAAGGTAGATGCATCCGAGGGGATGCCAATCTCCTGGCAATACTCAGAGACCATCGGTTGACAGGTGTCCCAGGGCAAGAGCTGAGTACGATAATCGGCAAAGCGTTCTGACCCATCGACAAAAATAATAGTCGTCTAACACGTCCATTGCGCCATCTCCCATTGCTGCTCAGTGACCACACGTCCATGTTTGCACGCCTTCTCTTCCAACTGCTTGCGTCGCTGTTCAATCACCTCCGCCGGCACACGGACGGCGATGAGCCGTAATGCGAGCCGCTGTTTCTCACCAAGGCACATCCGGATCACTTTTGTCTGTCCTTCTTTGCGTGGCAACCGGTTCAGCAATGAGAGGCGTTTCTTCCCATGCGGATCCCAGAACACCGTGTTGCTCTTGGGTCGCAGACAAAAGAAGGTCTTCTGCTGCTGCAATTGCACCAGTCGCTGCACGCTGAAATAGCCCAGATCGGCCACATACAGGCTTTTTGCAGGCAACGGATCTTCTTTGAAGGGACTGCTCTGATCGCTGACGCGTCCTGCCGTCAAACGTGGTCCCCATAACGCTCCGGTGCTCACATCCCAACGCACATGCAGTTTGATGGAGGCTTCCGTATTGCCTGGTGCTCCCTCGGCGTTGCCTCCGCAGCCTGGCCACCGCTCCTCAAGCGCTGCGGGTAAGATGATGCTTGAGCTATCTTCGAGGATGACGTGGGTGAAACGCTTCAGCAGAGCAACCTCAACTGGTTCGGTTGCCAACACATGCTCGACGAGATCTTCGAGAACCGCTTGCAAAAAGGTGGCGGCGGACTCGGTAAAACGTTGCTGGAGCCCGGCACGACTGATCTGCACATCTTGGAGTTGTGCCACCTGCGTCAGCTGATCCAGCGTACTCTGCGGATGAGCGAGATGACCAAAGGCCATCATCTGCACAAAATCGGCTCCACTGAAGTTTCTTTCCCGCTGGATGAACCCCGTCTCTCGAGCCTTGCTGTTCGCATGGGTCTCCAAACACTCTCGTAGGATTTCTTCCATCTGTGTTACACTGATCATCGTCTGGCTCCTTATCGCGTATGAGATGAGATTGATTTTTCTCATACTCCCATAAGGAGCTTTTTTTGACAATACCTCCTTAACTTAACGGCTATGGTTTTTTTTGCATATCCCCCCGAAACGAGCACTGGTAAATTAACTGAAGGGTGGACCGATTTTGCACGGAAGGGTGGAAATTTTCACTGAAGGGTGGGAATCGATGTTGGTCATTCAGGCGAAGACGCTCCTGATAGGGTTTCTGCTATGACCATTTTGTAAATTGGCCTCCTGGTCGGGAGCGGAAAACGCTCGACAACATGAGAGAGGATTCGTCTTCAGCCAGCGTTCAGAACCTCAACGGGAGGGAATCTTTGTGTTCCCTGCGACATGCAGCCGCTCAGAAACGCTTTCTACAAGCATGCCAATACCCATCGGGATCGATGGTTCGCGCGTCAGATGTGGAGCGGATTTCCCAGGCATCGAAGCATCAGTTCCCATGATCGAGTGCAAATTCTCACCCTTACGTGCAAAATCGGTCAGCCCTTCAGTTAATTTACCAGGTAGGGCATTTACCAGTTATGCAGACCACCTCGAACAATGATGAGAAAAAAAGAGTTCTTCGTCCCCACCCCTGCGCCTCCAAACTAGTACCCCCCAGTATTGGCGATGGGGGCTAAGAACCCTCGATCTGTCAACCGGCAATGCTCATTGGTCTAAGCCGGTAATGCTCATGTACGTTCAACACGTTTTCATCATTCAATCATCCTTTCTTCTCGACCTCTCATTTCCCGAGAGGATTTCTGATAAGGAGAAACACCGTCTTCAAAACGTCGTTTTTCTCTGTCGTTTTGCCACAGTCATTCTGTTGAACCAGCCTTTCCGTGGGCTTCCATGTCTCCCAATGACTTTTATCTCATGTTCCTCAATTTCGCAATATCCTCGTCTGTTCGATTTCCGTAAATTTCGATTTTTGCAAGCTCCGCTCCGATCTGATTGAATTCAGCATCGGTCAGCTCGACATCGGCTGCGTCCAGATTCTCTTGGACTCGCTCCGGTGTTCTGGAACCGGGAATCGGCACGATAAAATCTTTTTTGTGCAGCATCCACGCAAGAGCAATCTGTGCGGGGGTTGCACCTTTTTGGTGAGCAAAATCGGTCAGTACATCCAAAAGCGGCTGGTTTGCCAGGACATTTTCTTTGCTGAACCGGGTGATCACTCGACGTGCATCGAGACCAGTGTAGGTTGTATCTGCCGTGTATTTACCGGAGAGAAATCCATTGCCAAGAGGACTGAACGCGACAAAGCCAATGCCAAGCTCCTCACACGTAGGAATCACATCCTTTTCATACATCCGCTCCATAATGGAGTATTGGCTCTGGATCGCCGTTATCGGCGTGACCGCATGGGCACGTCGAATTTCTTCTTCCGTCGATTCAGATTGTCCCCACCCAAGGATCTTGCCTTCACGGATGAGTATACCCATGCACCAGGCGATATCTTCGACAGGAATATCTTTATTCATTCGGTGCTGATAATAGAGGTCGATATGGTCTGTCCCCAGCCGTTTGAGGGATGCGTCCACACGGGACTGAATTGCTTCTAATAAGCCCTCACGCGTCGATGTTTGTTCGGTTGTGGCAACGAGAAACTTGCTCGCCAGAACAATGTTGTCGCGGATCGGTTGTAACGCCTCGCCAACCAGGATTTCATTGTCACCGTCTCCATACAGTTGGGCGGTATCAAAAAAGGTACAACCCCAATCATAGGCTTGACGGATCAGCCGGATGGATTCGCTCCGCTCCGGTACAGAGCCATAGCCCATGCTCAAACCCATACAACCATACCCGACGGCGGAAACTTCCAGATTGCTCAGTTTTCGTGTTTTCATAGTGGCATTCTCCATCTCTTGTGATGTATTGCTATTTGCAAGGGTAATTATAGTAGCCGCGCGCTTGACAGGGAAGAATAAAAAAGTTATAGTGGCATAAACCTGGGGTTGACACAAAAGGGAGAAAGTTTATGGTCAATAACTTATTACATGCGTTCATAGAAGTCATCGATGCTGGGAGCTTTTCAAAGGCGGCCGAGAAATTATATCTCTCCTCAACGGCGCTCATGAAACAAATGAATGTCTTAGAAGCGCACATTGGTGTGCAACTGTTGATACGCACAAATCATGGGATCAGAGCCACCGATGCTGGAATTTCTTTTTATCATGATGCAAAGTTTCTAATGCAGTATTCAGAAAAAGCCGTTGTACGAGCACGTCAAGCCGCCAATAACCATCCGTACATGATACGTATTGGAAATTCAATGCTGAACCCATGTACCGTCCTCTTAGATGTATGGAACACCATCAGCGAGACCTATCCCCAGTTCAAAATGAAGATTGTTCCCTTTGATGATGATGCTGAACCCTGGCCCACGGTCTATCGAACGCTTGGGAAGGATTTTGATGTCATGGTCGGGGCGTATGAGAGAGCGAATGGGTCTGACTCTTTTCAGGATCTCAAGTTGGGGGAGTATCGCTTCTGTGTCGCAGTATCAAGGGAACATCCATTCGCCAAGAAGGAAAGGCTTTCTGTTCCCGATTTCTATGGAGAGCGGTTGGTCATGATACAACCTGGCACCAGCCCGCTCATTGACGGCATACGGGGATATTTAAGAACGGAACACCAAGAAATCCAGATAAAGGACGCACCCCATCAGTATACGATTGAGATGTTCAACCGCTGTGAAGAAAGCGGTGCCATTCTGCTGACGTTAGACGGATGGAAAGATGTCCACCCCTCTCTGGTCACGATTCCTGTCGATTGGGAGTACACGATTCCATATGGGGTGCTTTATCCGCTCAAGCCATCGAAGAGTGTTCTGCTTTTTGTGAGAGCTCTACAAGAACAGCATGTTCAAACCACCTCACAAACCACAGGTGAATTGCAATACTCCTAGTCCACCCTCTGTAGGGTAGACACCTGGCGAGGTGCATGGTTGCCCTTTTCCAAGTGTCCCTCTCCGAACCGTGCTGAATAGTTTCCCATTACACGGCTCTCCAGCCATCATAGTCCGAGTGGTTCTCGGATGATGCCTAAGATCTGCTCGGCGCTTCGCATCTCGCGTACCTTCTTTCTCTTAGGTTCAGATGACCTGCCTCCCTTTACCGTGTGGGCGGTTTTCCCGTCCGCTGATTACTATGGAGGCTCCGTCGCCATGTGCCTCTCGGCAGGTAGGCGATCCCGTGTTTCATCCTGACTGTACGTATTGTCAGCGCCGGCGTAATTCCGAGCCGATTTAGGTGCGTTTTGACTCAATGGCTGAGCAAGTGTAGCACGCTTCACACGCGGTATCAAGGCCGCTACGCTTCCCCTTGACACCGCGTGTGAAGCGTGCTGAGAGAAATGATGCGCCATTGAAGCGAAAAAAATGGTCATTTCTTTCTGTCTCCAAAAAGCGGTCATTTCAGCCCTACGTCGGCGCAGAATTACGTCGGCGTTAATATCTCTCTCGGCTCCCTGAAAGAGGAGGATTACATGCGTTTGTTGAAAATGGCACTTGAGCCGAAAGACCGCCTCGTTCTGCAAGCTGGATGCGAGCATCCCTGGCCGTGTTCTGGCAAGCCAGCGATTGTTTTTCATGACCGGGGAAAGATTTTCACCTCCGAGCGCGCGCGGCAAGTTCTGGTGGATCGGCTGGGCATCATCACGGAACAAGCGCCCCCATACGCGCCATCAGCGAAGGGTACGGTGGAATCGCTGTTTCGATGGATGACCCAACGCTTTGAACGACGCCTGCCCAACACGAGCTATGGGGTCCATGATGCTAAAGAGGCGGCAGAGGCGGGAGGCATGACGTTGGAAGAACTGGAGCGCTGTTTCTATCAGGCGGTAGTCGATGATTACCAGCAAGATTGGGACAAGCTCCGACGACAGCGAAAATCCGTGCTTTGGGAGCACGCGGTGGCACAGAGCGGGGTCCCACAGTATCTCGGATCTCCCGATGATCTCAAGCTTTTGCTGATGAAGGCGATCAATCGCAAGACCCCTGGACAGGGATATCACACATCTTCAGGAAACAGACTCTCCTTTCATGGCCGTTGGTATGTCTGTCCTGGTCTCCTCAGTCGGCTCCAGGGCCGCGAGTTTGAAGTGTATTTTGACCGCCGCGATGTGAATGTGCTTTATCTCTTCGTCGAGGACAGTTATGTCGGAGAAGCCTACTGCACCGAGTTTATGGGAAGCCGCGTGAGTGAATGGGAAGCGAGGGCGATGCGCAAACACGACGAGATCCAGGCAAAAGACGCACGCGAGCAAGGACGTGAGGCCCGCGCCCGCACCCAGGAGGAAGCGGGGTCCCACCGCAAACGTCGAGGTGCAGAGATTCGAGCAAGTGAGCACAGCCGCCAATGGGATCGCCAACGTGAAGGCATCCATCCGGCAGAAGTGCTTGAACGGTTAGCAAGCGTCGAGGCGAAACAAACAGCACAACCCAAGCTGCCGCCTGCCGTTCCAGATGCCGACCCTGATCGACCTGTTCGCCCATTACGTATTCGCACCCTACGAGAGGAGCCGCTCTCATGACCCACCCTCTTTTTCGCCAGGATGTGTTTGTAGATTATGTGGACACTTTAGCCCATCACCAAGATCTGAACTTTGTTGTCAGATCGCTCGTGCTCAGAATACCATACAGCGTCGTATCTTAACAACTTCATCAATCACACTTTCAAGCCACTCTCATTCCACGTTTCTGCAAGCCAGTCGCGTGGGCGATGCCGCCCTTGATGGCTGTGGCAGAGCGACTCTCGCCGAGAGCGAGCGGAGTTCTGCAGTGCGCCGCATCAGCGGCAGTTTCTGAGTGTACCAATTGGTATTGGAACTGATGGAAGGTTCCATGCACACCTCGCTTACCCCAACCCTCGAAAGAGGAAGGCGACCATAGCATGCGAGGACGGCCACGTAGGAGGAAGTCACCGATCCTGTGAGTGGTCAGTGCAAGACGTGTATGGTGAATGCTAGACTGCGTCAATCCTAGTCCTGCTGGTTTATCCCGCGACCCCAACGGAAGGTGGCTATGAACGTTGGGACCAGCATCTAAGCCCGTACAATGCAGATGCGGCCTTATCCATCGATGTTGGCAGACCCTTACTACGAGGGCAATACAGGACGAACGGGAAGCCTGGAGCACGTCCGATCTCACTTCTGCTGAAAATGCGGGATGCCCTAAACAGGGAGCAATCCCTGCATGGGTACGGAATTTCTGTAATACCCGAGGTGGGCCTGTAATGGGTTCCGCAGATCGCAGCACGGATATCCGTGGATACGATACGGGCAAGAGGATAAGTGAATAGTAATAGTCACGAAACCTTCACTGCCTGGGGGAAGAGAAAAAGTTTACGTTGCTGATAATCAACCGAAAGCGAGGATGTGCTGATGCTATCCGCTACAGTGATTAGGAGATTGGAAGCGCTTGAAGACATCTCGAAACAGGAAAAGCGCTTGAATGGATTGTTTCGTCTCATGGAAGACCAAATACTGTGGCATGAAGCCTACGCGAACATTTACGCCAATAAAGGTGCCATCACCCCAGGAGTAGATGAAGTCACATTGGATGGTTTTTCAGAAGAACGAGTTGCGTCCATCATCACACAACTCAAAGACGGAACATACCGGTTCCAGCCCGTCAGAAGAGTTTTCATTCCGAAAAAGAATGGCAAGAAACGACCACTGGGCATCTCTTCTGGAAACGATAAATTGGTCCAGGAAGTGGTAAGGATCATCTTGGAACACATCTATGAGCCAATCTTTGAGGACAGCTCACATGGATTCCGGCCAAAGAGATCCCCTCATACGGCCCTGGAACAAATCGGCGAGCATTGGGGGTCGATCAAATGGATCGTAGACATGGACATACGAGACTACTTCAATACGATCAATCACGAACTTCTGGTTGAACTGCTCAAGAAGAAAATCGACGATACCCGCTTTTTACGCCTCATAAAGGCCATGCTTGATGCTGGCTACCTAGAGGACTGGACGTACCATACGACCTACAGCGGTGTACCGCAGGGCTCCATTGTCTCTCCCATCCTTGCGAATGTGTACCTGCACGAACTGGATCTCTTCATGAAAGGGTTGAAACAACGGTTTGATCGGGGAAAGAAACGCAAGAAAAACTTGCTGTACCATCGCTATTCAGACAGAATTAAACGGCTCAGGGCAAAATGGGATAGCCTGAAAGGAAAGGAGGGAACAGAGAAAGAACTTCAGGCCATTCAAGATGAAATTCGGCGAATAGATCAACTGAGAAAACAGATCCCAAGTGGGGACCCGTTCGATGCGGATTACAAACGATTGTTCTACTGTCGTTACGCAGACGACTTCTGCATCGGCATTATCGGTTCACATGCGGACGCAGAACGAGTCAGACAAGAGGTAAAAGCCTTCATTGAAGAAACCCTCAAACTGGCCATTGCGGAGGAAAAATCCCACATCCGCCGCAGTAAACAAGGAACAATCTTTGTGGGCTATGAAGTAAAAACTTACTCAGGAGATCGCGTTATCAAGGTGAAGCGTGGTTCGCGCCACACGACCTACAAATCGATGTCAGAGCAGCTACAACTTCATATTCCTGCCGGAAAACTTCAGAAGTTCTGTTCCTCAAAAGGGTATGGAAACTATGAAAGGATAAAAGCGACCCATAAGGCTAAATGGATAGCACTCAGCGACGCCGAGATTCTTCTTGCCTACAATGGAGAGCTCCGGGGATTGGCAAATTACTATGCACTGGCTTGCAATGTCAAACAAGAGATGCATAGACTCGCCCTGATCTGGAGAGCAAGCCTCTTCAAGACACTGGCTTGCAAACATAAATCAAGGAGAAGTAAAATTGCCAAGCAACTCAAAACGGAGGATGGCTATGTCCTCATCGTTCCTGGAGAAAAGAAAACTCGCACCATCAAAGTGTTTCGTCTCAAGGATCTCAAGGTTCCAATCCCCAACGATCCGCAACTTGATGTGTCACCCAATATTTTCACGTGGACGCTCAGCCGTTCGGAGATCATCAAACGACTGAACAAAAAGCAGTGTGAATATTGTGAAACCACAGCAGGGCCATTCGAGATCCATCACATACGAAAGATGAAAGATGTTGCGAAAGGAAAAGCCTTCTGGCAGCAAATGATGGCAGCCCGCAACAGGAAAACGTTCGTCTTGTGCCGTACATGCCACCATCAACTTCATAATGGAACACTCCCGGATAGAGAATTTTTCAAGAAACACGTAAAGGGCGAGCCGGATGCTTGAAAACGAGCACGTCCGGTTCTGAGAGAGGGGTACGGGTGATCCAGGAATGGACGACCGGCCCCTACTCTACTTGATGAGCGTCACCATCCCCGCTCGCTCTCGCGCTTCGAGTCTAGCCACAGCCATCAAGGGTCTGGCCTGGCGGCATCGCTTGCTCCGCGCTCCTGGCATGAGCACGCTGGTCACACCGCCACGAAGCCTCAAGCGCACAGAGATGCTTGATGAGCCTTCGGCTCTCTCATCCCTTTAATCCGCCGTCTCCAGTCCATCAATCGGCTCACCAAGATCTTTGAGAAGCCGCTCCAGACGCCGGATCGTACACCGATGTCGCTCCGCCTCGCGTTGCCAACCATGAGCAGCAGCATCCTCAACGAGTTCTTGTTCGATGCGGCGGCGGCGACGTAAGCGTGGGGCATACGCAGGCGTCGTCACAAACTTGGCACAGGAGAGGTACAAATCACACTCACACGGACCTTCTTGCGGCAGGCGGAGACACCTCCCCAATTCGAGCTCCGTCTGGAAGTAATGGTCCTTTAACCAGGTGACTTCTGATTGAGTGAAATGGCCAGAGCGAATCATCTCCGCTCCAGGGCCAGCGAGAGTTGCTTGCTCGCCCAGCACGGCCTGGTAATCTTGCCGCACATCTTCGTCCGAGATGCCAAGATATGCCAGCGACATGGCTGCACTCTCATGCCCTAAAATCTTCTGGATGGTCCGCAAGCGTGCTCCACGCTGTGCAAGCTGCGTTCCGACCGTGTGCCGAAAACGATGGGGGGTAATTGTCGGCTTTCCATCTGGTGTGACGAGCCCAGCAGCCTGGCAAGTTTTCTCAATCGCACTCTCGAACAGGTAGCGTACTCCAAAGAGCCTGCCTCGATGCATGAAGAGGTAGCGGGTGATGATGCCGGTTTTGCGGTCAATCAATCCGCGTTCCCCTTTGTAGAGAGCTTGAAGGGTTCTGATAGCCGCAGCGGCCTCCTCATGGATGGGGATCACTCTCTCCTGGTACGTTTTTCCCGCAGGGATGCGAAGTCGTGGTGTGCCATCTGGATAGCTGTCGAGACAGTCAACTTCGAGCCGACGGATTTCTCCTCGTCGTGCTCCGCTCCAGCGAGCAACGAGCAGGGCCGCTTGCAGATACGGACAGTCAAGCGCTCGAATCGCGCCCATGAGCCGTTCCAGCTCAGGCTCAGGAATATAGCGAGGAACCCGCAGTGGGCGCTTGGGAAGATCTCCAGGGAGAAGAAGTGGTCGTATGGGAACATCCTCCCATCCCCAGCTGGAGACCTCACGAAAGAACTGAGCCACTTTTGTCAGAGTCTGACATTTGCTCGATGAAGCCAGTGGCTGTGACGTGAGCACGCCCAGTCGGGTGTTGAGCATCTCGGCATATTCCAGGATATGCTCTCGCGTCACTTCTGCAAAGGTCTCAATCTCAGGATAGGTTTGCTCGATCCAGTCAACGAACTGGCGCATGGCCAGATCCAGCTTCTTGACGGTTGCGGGTTGATCAGTCAAACTCCGCGCAGTCAGGTAACGAGCAAGGATCTCCTGCATGCTTGGTTTGTGGATCACAAACACGCGTCGAGAGGGGGCATTCACCACTCGTTGTGGCTCGCGGTTCACTTGCCCTCGATGATACAGGACCACCTGCAGTTGGTGCAGAGAGATCTTGCGCTGTTTGAGCCGCTTGCGGTACTCATCGACTGATCCATAAAGCACATCGATGTCTGGCCGTTCGGCAAAACGATCAAGAGCCTGCTCGAACTCCTGAAGTTCGGCATCGGTAATCTGTTCAACATCTGGCACGCCGATATGCATCAGGATGCGATGGACGAGCCAGTGAAAGGCATTCGTCGTGTGTGGCTTGGCGAAGCCCAGGTGAAAAGCGTCATCGAGCAGAGAGGTCATTCCCATATCTCCGGCTGCACAGGTAAAGAGGGAGGATGGCCGAAATTGGCGAACAGCAATGAGCCATTCCCAATCAAAGCGGGCATACCCGCGTAAAGCAAGGAAAGCCAGATAGTGACGCGCATGGTAGCAGACTTTGTACAGGACATCGTTGTGTCCCACGCTCTGCCGGCACTCTTCATCTGACCGTCCAACACGCTCAACCAGAGGGGCTGCAAACCACGCCTCAAGACTTGGATAGCGCTCGACGAACTGGCGACGAGACAAGAGAAGCGCTCCCTGGTACTTTTTGCTCGTTGCGTATTGTTGGACGAATGTTTCCCATTCCTGCGCACTCGCGTGATGGAAAGGCAAGGGCGCAACAGGAGAAAGATCAGCAGTATTTCTCACTTCCGCTCCTCCTTCCCAAGAGCCTGACGATATTCGGCAACGACCGTGGCATCTGAGACATCCGTGTAGATCCGAGTGGATTCCGGTGAGGCATGGCCTAGGCGCTTCTGGAGCGTGAGATCCCGCATCCCCCCCTCGAACATGCGAGTCGCATGCGTGTGCCTGAGGGAGTGAGGCGTGATCCAGGGGGTGCGAATACCGAGGCGTTCGCAGTGCCGCTCAAAGAGTTTCACCAAAGCAGCGTAACCCAGAGGTTCAAGGCGACGTTTTCCTCGTCCCCCAACGAGAAACACATAGGGAGAGGTGGTGTCCGATGGGCGTTCGTACATCACGTAGTCGCTGACGGCCTGTAAGGTCTCGACCTGGAGGAGGTCCACTACCCGCTCTGTTCGTGATTTGGTCCTGGCTCCTTTCGGGTGTTCTGTTCGATAGCGGATGATCACTCGTCTTCGCGCGTAAGAGATATCTTCGAGCTGAAGGTTGAGCACTTCGCCTGGGCGTAACCCGCCGTGGAGCATCAGCAGAAGCATGGCCTTGTCTCGTTTGAGCGAGAGCGAGGCCAGCAGCTTGTCAATCTGCTCGTCATCCATCGGACGAGGAACACGTCGAACCGTTTTGACGTGGACTGACCGTCGGATGGGTTGCTGACGGCTGGCGCGCCCCATGAACGGACGGTGACGGGCATCGACTCTGGCCAGCGCAGGATCATTGACCTGGTGAATGGGATTCTCTCCCTGCGAGAACTCTCCAGAGAGAATCAGGTATTCGTAGAAAGAGGAGACGGAAGCAAACGTCCGATTGATCGTCGCAGGCGAGAGGCGGGTCGCAGAAGTTCCCTCATCGGTCGTTGTCGAGAGCACCAGGCTCAGGCGCTGCGCGCTCTTGTAGCTAGGGAGCATACTGAGATATTCTAGAAAACGGAAAGCATGCCGTGGAGAAAAGTCGAGATAGGTGAGCTGCTGTTCTTTGAGAAAGGTCATGAAATGCAGCAGATCATAGGCGTAGGCCGACAATGTGTTGGGAGAACACCCCCGAGCACGTAGATGCCGCAGGAAGCCAGCGACAACGGGAATGGCCTGGCCGTTATCATCGAGCAGTTCAAAGGTTTCGTCATGGTCATTGTCCCTACGGATATGGTGGACTCGCATGGTTCACTTACTCCTTCTCTGGCGAGCAAACATCCGTTCTTGTCACGGACACATGCTCTCCAGGGTTTCAAGTGTCCACATAACCTTGAGACCGCATTCGAGAAACGTTTCCAGGCAATGCTGCACTCGGCCTGGCACAAGCGGAACTGGCATGTGATCGTCGCTGATCCTGGTTCCGGCAAGACAATGGACATTCGCGATATGGTGAAAACGGCAGGCTCCGCTGCGATCCTGGCAGTCACGTCTCCGAAAAACAATGACGATGAGCAGGCGCTGGGCGACCAACTGTTCGGCGCTCTTGGTGTCCCGTCGCGAGGACATTGGAGCACCCGCAAGCCCAAACTCATGGGACATCTGCACCACTATGGAACGCAGTGTCTCATTGTCGATGATGCACAGGATCTCTCTCTCCAACATCTCATGTTTATCAAGGAACTGACGGATCAGGGGCGCTTACAGTACGATCATACGCTTGGGTTGTGTCTGGTTGCTGCGGGGCGTGGAGACACGATCCCCTTGAAAGAAACCCTGGACTTCCCCGACATCATGTGGCTGCAATTTCGCCGCCGTATGGACAAATTGGAACCGTTCTGCCGAATTGCAGGTCACACCAGCGAAGAAGTTCGTGATATCCTGGCCGCTCTGGAATGGTCGTATGAGGCTGGGGATACATCAGTTCGGGCAGAAACACTAGAGAAAGCCGCCGAACTGCTCGTGCTGCGCCGCAATACACTTCGGCTCATTGATGGAGCAGGACCAGACGGAGCAGAAGAGGCGCGTGCCAATGGGACAGAGCCGCAACGGGAAACGGTCCAGGGAAGCGAACAGCAGAACACGACGGAAACGGTAGGAACGGTGGGAGAACAGGTATAAACAGTCAAAACACCCAAATGCACGTTTTCCGGGATCGTTTCCATCGATCTTGAGCGATATCTTTCGAGTTCCACACACCTTGTTGAATGTCCTGGCTGTGGAAGAACGCGCACCCTCGAACCTCATGGTGGGGTCCTGCGGTTCAAGTCCCACGACAAACGCAAAACGACGACTCCCAATACCGGACAACGATGGGCCATGGTGGAAACGGACTGGAATGTAGTCGGTGGTTAGGGGCGCTATCACCAGCCCTAAAGGAAGCAAGATGCGAGGTCTAAACGGAGAGAAGACAACGTTCGGGCAAATTTGAAATGATCTCTCTAAGACTGATGGTGTAGAAGTTTACACGAACGTCTAGATATGAACACTTGGTATGAAGAGCGTTCATATCTAGTCCTACAGTTGTAGATAACTCCGCCTTTTCTGCCTTCCCCTTTCCAAGAGCATCATCAGGCTTTGAGAGGCCAGCGTATCCAAACCTGAAAACGATACGCCAAGGCGATCTTGAGCGAGTTGTTAGCCGTCTGTATCACGTTGAACGGAGCGATCGGCGATGCGATACCCGAGGCTGGGGAGCGTTTCAATCACTTGAGGTTCTCCAAGCTTGCGTCGCAGCCGGCCTATGGTGACCTGTACCGTCCTGGTGAACGGGTCGGCGTTCTCGTCCCACACTTGCTCCAGCAGGTCCTCTGCACTGAGGGCTGCCGGTGCTGCTCGCATGAGCGCCTCCAGCACGGCGAATTCTTTGACCGACACATCGATCTGCTGCCCCTCACGCGTCACGATGTGTCGCAAGGGGTCAAGCGCGACACCTGCTGCCCGCAGGATACGCGGGTGTGCTCTCGGCTTGCGTCGGGCGAGGGCGCGAACTCGGAGGATAAGTTCAGGGAAGTGGAACGGTTTGGCCAGGTAATCGTCGGCTCCGAGGCTGAGACCTGCAACCCGGTCCCCTGGGGTGCCGGCCGCGGTCAGCATGAGAACCATCGCAGGCTTCTCACTCTCGGTGATCATGCGACACACGATGTCGCCGTGAAGCCCGGGAAGGTCCCGATCGAGAACGACGACATCATAGGAGGAAACATCGAGTTTGGCGGTTGCCTCCAGGCCGTCGTAAGCCACATCGACGGCCATGCCCTGGTCTCGGAGTCCCTCAGCGATATCGTCGGCCAGACGCCGGACATCTTCAACGATGAGCACCCTCATGTCCGATCTCCCGGTTCGCGCCTTCGTCTGGCATGAGGCAGCGTAATGACGACCCGCAGGCCGCCCTCAGGCCGTGCATGCAAGCCGAGCGATCCATCGTGGACGGCGACGATCGCTGCAACGATCGAAAGGCCAAGGCCGATACTACCGTCCACAGCCGTCCGGTCGGCCCCGAGGCGCCTGAAAGGCTGACCAAGCTCCTGGACCTTGCGCTCGTCGAGGAGCGGTCCATCACTCTCCACCACCAGGTGAGCGGCTGCGCCGTCGTCTGCGGTTGTCACTCCGATGAAGCCGCCAGGCGTATTGTAGCGGATGGCGTTGTCGATGAGGTTCTCTACCAGGCGGGCCAGCAGGGTCTTGCTTCCGATCACACCAGCATTGCTCAGGGTCTGTCGTACCTGGAGGTCCCTGCCGGCTATGGCATCACTGCAAGCGGCAAGCGTGGCGGAAACGAGCTGAAGAAGGGACACACTTGTGAGGTCTGTCAGAGTTCCCTGCTGCGCACGGGCGAGTGCGAGGAAGCTCTCAACGAGCCGGTCGGCCTGGTTGAGCCCCTCACGGAGTTTGCCTGCCAAGATGGTTACTTCTGGAGGCGCAGGGCCGGGCTTCCCAACCGCTACATCGAGTGAGGTACGCATCATGGTGAGCGGGGTTCGCAGCTCATGTGCGGCGTTGGCAACAAAGCGCCGTTGCCCTTCAAAGGCGGCTTCCAGGCGCGCGAGAAGCTCGTCAATGGTATCCCCGAGAGCCTTGAGTTCGTCGGGTGGTCCTGGCAGAGCAAGGCGTTCGTGCAAGTTCTCCTCAGAGATCTGCCGGGTGGTGACTATCATGGTCTGGAGCGGTCGGAGCACGCGACCAGCGACGACCCAGCCAAGCACGATGGTAACGACTGCTATGATGGAAAAGGCGATCCCAGACTGGATCAGAAACTGGCGCAGGTCGGCTGCTGCCTGAGCATGAAGCAGTTGGGCAAGAGAATCAGTGTTGCTTGCTCTGCTCGGGGGAAGAGGGGTCGATTGTGGAAGCAATTCAGATGCAACATGGGCCGTGCCAGTGATTCGTCGCGCTGCTAATACGTACGTCAGGGCGAGCAAGCCGGCGCCTAATGCGAGGAAGAGACTACTATAGAGGAGCGTAAGGCGCAGACGTAGCGTGCGCCGCGGCAGGGGCAGCTTGAAATGTCCCTTCCAGAGGTGGATCGGACCTCTTCTCGACATCTTCAGGTCCGCTTTCCCCCTATGCCAGGCGATTCGAGCGCTGATATCCGGTGGTTGGGTGGAGTTCTTGAGCTTCATACCTCACCTATTCTAGCAGGCCTCCCCCCGTTTGTCCATCCTGTCCATCTGTGCCTCTGTACTCCCAGGGTTTCTCAAAGGTCCAGGAACACGGGTAGAGAGGACGGGGTTTGGGGGGAGAAAACCTTCTTTCCCAGACCCAGTTCCAGTTCAACAAGGTCGTTAGGGAGTCGCGCCACTTCCTTTCCTGCCTATCGAAAAGAAGCATCCCAATCTGGCAGTGCCCTGTTTGGGATGCGAGAGACCGCCACTGGAGCGAACCCCTGATCATCTGCCTCAGGAAAGTTTAGGAGATCGCCGGTAACAGGGTGGTAACAGCTCGTGTTACTGCCCTGTTACCGTTTTTGGTTTATCGTTTCCGGTGTCCCAAGAAATGGGTCGCCATGGATTGAGGAGGATGGTCCTACGCCCGAACCGTTGATCTGGCGCGGGACACGCTTGCTCTCTCCATGGACTCGAACACACAAGGAGAAGTTCATGACTATCACTGCATTGACCAGCACAGAGCAGCCTGGTCGAGTGATTCAGCACTCACGCTTGCTTGCACGCGTCCTCGCCTGGGAGTTTCGCCGCGTCCTCGCCTCCCGCCTCTTCTGGCTGCGAACCCTCGGCTTCTTCGGTCTCTCGCTCTTCCTGACGTGGAGCCAACAGATACCACTGACGCTCAATCACGCGCAAGCCAGCGTGCCATTCTACGGCTTCCTGGCTGAAACCAGCGTCTGGGGATTGCTTATGACCCTTCCAACAGGAATGTTGATGCTGCTGGGTATGCTCCTGCCTTTCGTCAACGCGGACGGCGCAACGCGGGATCTCTCGCGGCGTACCTACGAATTACTCATGGCGACCGCGTTGCCGACCTGGGCCTATGTCTGGGGGCGCTACCTGGCAGGCCTGATGATGAGCCTGGGGATGGCGCTGCTTGCGCTGGCTGCTCTCCTGGGAATGGGCCTGTTCCTACATCTCACCATCACCGGCCATCCGTTGCCGAGGATTGGCAATCACATCGCGGACTATCCGTTGCCGGAGACCGGCTTTCTGATGGTCATCTGGGTTGGCGTGATTGCGTCAGCGGCGGTCCTGGTCAGCAGCCTCAGCTTTGCCCTTGGCACCTTGCTCCCGCGTTTAACCATGCTGGTCAAGATCGTGATCATGGCGGCGTGGTTTCTCGGGTCGCAGGTGCCCTCCATCTTGTTTAGTCACGCTGCCAACTTCAGCCTCCCTGCCTGGTACATCAATTGGGACCCGACCAGCGAGGGAATCGCGCTCGGATTGTTCCCTACGTATATGGCTGACTTCAGCAACCTGGCCAGCAACGCAACCAGCACGGCGCAAACGCAGCACAACCTCCTCACAGTCGAGAACGCTTTGATCGACCTCGGGGACTGGTTCGCACCACACCTGCTGTTGGCCGGGTTCAGCCTGGTGCTGGTCCTGATCGTGGCTCTCGCCTTCAAGCGCTCTCGTAATGTCCTCAGTTAATCCGTTCGTCCGCTGCTGAAATGGCGAGCATATGAAAGGAGTTTCTATGACAACCATCGTCCGCACACGCACCTCCCGGCAGATCACCACCACCGGGCGGAATTACCCGCTCCTGCATGTCCTGCTCTGGGAACTGCGGCGCTTCCGAGCCTCCCGCCTCTTCTGGTTTCAGGCCCTCGGCTTCTTCTGCTTCCTGCTCTTCCTGACCTGGGCCCTGCATGCGTCAGAAGGATTCGTTACGATGAGTAATAACGTGCAGCTCTACGCCCCCGTTGCCGGAACCAGCGCGAGAGGACTGCTCCATACCCTGCCACTTGTTCTGGTGGTGCTGGTTCTTCTTCTGCCCTTTGTCACAGCAGATGGCGTGACACGAGATCTCTCTTGGCGCACCCACGAACTACTGATGACGACTGCGTTGCCAACCTGGGCCTATGTCTGGGGGCGCTATCTGGCGGGTCTGATGATAAGCCTGGGACTGGCCCTCCTGATGCTCGCCTCCATCCTGGGGATGGGCGGGCTGTTGCATCTGACTGTCGCCAATTATCCCTTGCCCCAAACGGGGGCCGTGCTGCTCCTCTGGGTGGGCATGGTCTTCCCGGCGACGATCCTGGTTAGCAGCTTCGGTTTCGCCCTGAGCACGTTGTTGCCGCGCCTCTCCACGCTGGTCAAAGTCGTGATCCTGGTGGGGTGGATCGTAGGGGCGCTGGTGATCCCCCGCGGGCTGGGCAACGCTACCACTCCTCCTAGCTGGTACGTCAATTGGGATCCGACCAGTGGAATCACTGCGCTTGGGCTGCTTACTTCATACTCCATTCATCTCAGTTCCTCGATCACGAGCGAGGCGCAACTTCAGCAGCTCGTTCTCTCCATTGAGAACAAGATGCCTGACCTCGCGGGCTGGTTCGTGCCGCATTTGGGGCTGGCCGGGCTCAGCCTGCTGCTGGTGCTGATCGCGGCCTTTGCCTTCAAGCGCACTCGCGACGTACTCAAGTAAGATGTTTGTGTGAAGCTGAAAGAACCAGGAAAAGAAAGAGAGAACCAAGATGGAATTAACCATTGAACGCCTGAGCAAACGCTACAAACAGCAGTGGGCACTACATCAGCTGTCGCTGCGGCTCTCGCCGGGAATGCTGGGGCTGGTGGGACCCAACGGCGCAGGCAAGACGAGCTTGATGCGCATGATCGCGACCCTGCTGGAACCGACCGAGGGAACCATCCGCTGGAATGGGCAGGACATTCGCACCCACGGCCAGGCATTCCGGCAAGTGCTGGGTTATCTGCCCCAGGATTTTGGTGTCTATCCCGAGTTCACCGGACGCCAGTTCCTGCGCTACCTGGCCGCGATGAAAGGACTGCCCTCTGAGCTTCTCAAGCAGCGCGTTGATGAGGTAGTAGAGATGGTGAATCTCGAGCAGGAGGCTGACCACAAGCTGCCTACCTATTCCGGCGGCATGAAGCAGCGCATCGGCATCGCCCAGGCCCTGCTCAACGATCCCGAACTCCTGATTGTTGATGAGCCAACCGCCGGTCTCGACCCCGCCGAACGCGTGCGCTTTCGCACCCTGCTCGCCAGTCTGACCCACAATCGCATCATTATCTTGAGTACGCATATCATCAGTGATGTGGAAGCCGCAGCCAGCCGTCTGCTGCTTCTCCAGGAGGGGCGTGTACTAACCGATGCAACGCCTTCTGCGTTGTTGGCAAGAGCCGCTGGATCGGTCTGGAGTGTGACCGTCGATCAGGCTACCGCCTTGCAGTTGCAAACGACCTATCAAGTGAGCGCGATGGTCAACCAGATGAGCGGTGTCACGCTACGCATTGTCAGTGCCATACGCCCGCATGGAGCTGCTATCCTCGTTGACCCGACCTTGGAAGAGGCGTATCTGATGGCCACAGGCAGGCAAGCCGCCCAGGTCTAACTGGCGGCAGGGCATCGCGTCAGGAGCAACCTGTTTCGCCTTTCTTCTCTTTCCCAGGTTTTGGCGAGGAAACGGGTTGCCCCTTGAAAAACAGATGATCTATCGCCCCTCTTCACCTTATCTACAACTGTAGGACTAGCTTGGTATTCCGGCTCATGGGCTCATGTCCACTTTTGGGGATAGATGAGCTTATGAGAGTTTACCAGTTTGCTCTTGAAGAAGATCCTACGTAAAAAAGGTCCAGACGTTCATCCACCACCTTACGATTGAACAGCAGGAACCAAGCCTCTCACAGGATATTCACAGAGAAATGTGTTGATAGATGGTTAAACCGCGTGGAGCACTCGCTGACGCAGAAGAGAAAATCCAGCCTTCCCATACATGGTGCGTTTCATGAGTTTTAATTTGGTCACTTGCCCCTCGACCTGGCCGTTGTTGATGGACCAAGTAAGGCCCGCTTTCACGGCAGCTTTGTCTTTCTCCACCCCAACTGCAAATGACTGAAGCTCTTCTAGATCGCTGGCGACAACCCGCTCTAACCAGGTATCTAAGCGATCTCCTTGCCGTTTGTGCACCAGAGTGAAGAAGTCTTGTACGAGATCGTACGCTCGCTTGAGTGTGTTACTGGTCTGGCAGAAGGCGACAAGATCCTCTTGTTCAATCTCATCAAGCGTCTTCGGGTCACGGACAAACAGCCAGACTGCCGTGTTTGGCGTATATTTCTTGATGCGTTCGACGTTGACGGGGGCTTGCATCTCTGTCTGTTTGAGTGTAGCAAGGTAGCGATACACGCTCCGATCTGAGCCGGTATAGCCTTGCGCCTTGATCTCTCGATAGAGCGCAATCCCCTTGTGTTCTCCCTCTTTCCAACGTTTGAGCACAAAAGGAGCAAAGGCATCAAAGGAACTCGATTTTTTCCGTCGCTCCCTCACTTCAGGGAATGTTCCAGCCGCAAGCCATTTTTGGACCGTACGATCGCTGAGACCTAGCCGACCAGCAATTTCCTTGGGAGTCATCCCTTGCTGCCCGAATTCAACCACTTGCTGATAGCGAGCATATCTGCCTGCACGCCTTGCCAGTCGTGCTTTCTTCACACACGCAGGCTCTGGTGGCCGCCACTCTTGGGTGCTGATCTGCTGCTTCGTCGGTTCGTCTGAGCGGGACTCGTTCTCCGTTTGGTTCACAGCCAAGATTTCCGCTTGAGAACGAGCCAAGAGCCGTTGTGTGGCTTCCGTCAGGTTCTTACAGAGATGGAAGCGATCGGCTACTTGAATAGCCTGAGGAGCGCCTTGAGTTGAAGCTTTGGCATACTCAGTGCCACGGTCTCGACTCACCACGGCAATCTCTGGGTTGTCTCGCATCCACGCTGCTGAGGTTTCCGCTTGACGATCCGGTAACACATCAATAGGACGGTGGCTCTCCAGATCGACAAGGATCGTTCCGAACCGATAGCCACCCCGGAAGGAAAAGTCATCTATTCCCAGATACACGACTGACCCTCTCGCATCATCGGGCACCTCCATCATACGACGCAAGGTCGTGTTGCGAGAGGTCTCTATCCCTAAGCGATCACCTAAGCGAACTCCCCCCTTGCCACAAGTCGCCAGACCAATCGACGTGATTTGCTCTCTGAGCCTGGTCGTCATTCGTGCCCATGGCTCGGCTAGCGTCTTGAGGCGCTCTGTAAACACTTTCTGCGAACAGTACGGGTTGCGGCAAAAGAATTTGCGAACGGTGAGAGAAAGCTGAAGCTGGCGTCCGACGCAAGGAGCATCTTTCAAGGTTCGATGGTAGCGGCTATGGATGTGAGACGAAGGCTGCAAACAGAGCGGACAACAGGACTGAGGATGGGTTGAGATCACCGAGACCACGAGTCCCGTCTCCGTGATTTGGATCTGGTCAAGTTCCATGCCTTCTGAGAGGGCAAGAAGTGTTGCTTCTTTCATCATACCCTTCCTTAACTGCATTTCTCAATGCGTAAGAGGTCTCTTCATTAAGGGGAATTTTTCATGGCATGTCAAGTTTCTCACCGCTAAGCTCATCTATCCCCAAAAGTGGACATGAGCCTTTTATGTGTCGGAGTATGCTTGTTTTACATCAAAAATGTAGGAATACAGCTGCGGATTCAACATGAGTGTGGCCGTTTGACCAATGTAAGTATGGCCACAATAGCAAAGAGTGGTCAACTAGCTTTACAGGCTACTCTGTCAGGTTTGGCTCATGTTAAGTGGAACCAGGACAGGTGAAGAGTATTTTGCCCTTCGCAAGGCTTCACAAGCCGATGTCAAGGTATTTGGCAATCCGCAGTCGCGGCCACACTTACCTTGGTGGAACGGCCATACTCAGACTCTTCCGCGAATTTGGTGAAGAGAAGATGAGTATATTTGCAGCAAAGTGATAGACTGAAAGATACGATCGCAAACGAGAGCGATCCTCAATCCGGAGTCTTTACCCACGATGTCTTCATCTCCCTTTCTTCCTCTTCCAGCAGGTTTAGAGATCGTCAGCATTGAGACCGTTGATGACCTATTGAAGGTTCAAGTGGCTTGCAGAAAAGAGAGAGCTTTTTGTCCCCTCTGTCACTGTCCCAGTGAACGCCGACATAGCCACTATACTCGCGTGGTAGCTGATCGGCCATGCGCGGACTTCCGCGTGCAACTCATCTTGCATGTGCGCAAGTTCTTCTGCGAGACAGTCGACTGTTCCCGCAAGATTTTTACCGAACGGCTCCCAGCCTTTGTTGAACCCTGGGCACGGATGACGGTTCGCCTGCGTCAAGCCTTGGAGGCCGTTGGGATAGCAACCTGTGGAGAGGTCGGTACGCGTCTGGCTGAACGGCTTGCCCTGCCGACCTCTCCCACAACTCTTCTTCGCCGTATTATGGCCTTGCCCACCGATGCGGTAGGATTGGTCAAACAGTTGGGAATCGATGACTTTGCCTTACTGCGAGGGAGAAACTACGGAACCGTTCTTGTTGATTTAGGGCGTCATCGAGTCATCGACCTTTTACCAGATCGCAAGGCAGAAACCGCCAAAGTGTGGATGCAAGCCCACCCGGAAATAGACCTGGTCAGCCGTGATCGCGGAGGGGATTATGCCAGCGCAGCCAGTCTAGGCGCTTCACAAGCGGCTCAGAGTGCCGATCGTTTTCATTTGGTGAAAAATCTGACAGAAGCAGTACAAAAAGCATTAGTCCCTTGCCGTGCTGAACTGCAACGAGAGCCGAAGAGAGCCGAGCCTGTCGATCCGGAAGCCAGAGAAGCGTCTGCACGTTCCCTTTTGACCTCTGATGGACAACCTTACTCAGCGCACCAAGCCGAGCGGTATGAGCGCTACCAACAGGTGATGGCGCTCCATGAGCAGGGAATGAAGACCAAAGAGATCGCCAAGCGGGTTGGCCTGGGAGTGCGAACAATTCAGCGGTGGTTCACACAGGGAGAGTATGTGGAAACGAACTACCACCATCAGCATCGAAGTCGTTTTGATGCGTACGAGGCGTATGTCATGCGACGTTGGGATGAGGGATGTCACAACATTCAACAGCTCTGGCGCGAGATCAAAGCTCAAGGCTATCCTCATTCCGATCGGGCCTTGCGAGCTCATCTCGAACCTCTTCGCGGCAAAGAGCAAGCCGATTTCCCCGCAGCCTCTCGCCTTGACCACTTTTCGGCAAAAAAGACCATGTGGCTTTTCATCCGTCGTTTCAAGGATTTAGATGAAAAGGAGCGAGAGGAACTGGCAACCATTCGTCAGGCAAGTGAGACGGCTGAGACCCTCTACGTCCTGGTTCAGCAGTTTTTACAGATGGTTCGCCAACTGGAGGGAGAACGCCTTGAGACCTGGCTCACTGCGGTGGCAGAAAGCCAGATCGAGGCTCTGCAACGCTTCGCCGCTGGCTTGGAACAGGACAAAACCGCTGTCCTCATGGGCTTAACGCACTCCCACAACAATGCGCAGGCCGAAGGGCAGGTGACCAGGATCAAGCTTCTCAAGAGAATGATGTATGGCCGCGCTGGATTTCCTTTGTTGCGCCAGCGCGTCCTCCATCGCTTCTGAGAACCATACGAGCAGGGTCATCCTCTCATCTTCCGGTCGCTTTTCTCCAGGCTCCTTTCTTGAGTTGCACGCTGGCGCAGCATGCTCCTGACCTCCATTAAAAGTTTCCCCAATGTATTCTGTCCACTCCCATCCGCTCCACATCCCCAGTAATAGTCGCCAGGAGCACTCTCGACAATTTCTTCCTCTCCAGTGCTTAGCAAGAGGGTGCGCAACCCCTTGTGGGTCTCGAACTTCTGTAAGACGGCCTTGAACATCACTTCGTCCTTGACCTGTTCCCAATCAGGACGCAAAGGCAGTTTGCGATTCCTTCCGATCTCGGCAGCCTGTTTGGGTGTCAATGCCCTCTGGATTTGTGCTGCATGAGGGGTGCCAGCAAACTTCTGAGCTTGAAAGTAGTGTTCAACAGTTTGCCACCAGATCCCATCCATCTCGATACCATGCCGAGAGAAGTTCGAGAAACACCCGTAAGGTTCATCATGAGGAGTGTAAAAGTAAATGGTCATAACAGGAGTTCTCTTTCTTGAGGTGGAATGTTCTCTTTACTCGCATTACTCGCACTTTCTTAGTCAGCACAAGTATATCAAATTTTCTCCAATGCTGAAACGGTTCAAACAAACTCATCATTCACCAAATTCGCGGAAGAGTCAAACTCAAGTTGAATCCGCAACAGCGAAAAGTTAGTGTCGAGATACGGAAAATTAATTCGACGAACAACAATCAGCAAAAAGAGTATCTTACGCTTGACCAGCATCTCACGACTCGAAAAAGCGACGTGGAAAATCGGCATAGGCGCGCCTCCTCGAATTGCTGTTCACCAATCTACCGATTTTTCCCCGTTCGCACGTGATGCGCGGTCGAAGCACGTGTGGGTTTGGGAATGCTCCTCGCGACCTCAGGGATGTCTGCTTCCTGACAGCGTGCTGGTTGTAATCGCGCCGGCACGCTCGTAATTCACGAGAATGACGCCATTTGGGGAGACTTTGCTCTCCGTCACCTTGAACGCCGCTGGGATGGTGCCATCGGCAAACAACCGTTTTCCACCGCCCAACGTCAGCGGAAATATCTTTAGCCAGAACGCATCGACCAAATCATGCTTGATGAGCGTCTGAACGAGATTTCCACTTCCGTAAACGTGCAAATCCGGCCCTTGCTGTTGCTTGATTTTGATGACTTTTTCCGCAATGTCTCCGCCTAAAAACACGGAGGGCTGCCATTCGTGAGAAGTCATGGTATTCGAGGCGACGTACTTGGTCGCTGGATTGACGCCCGGCCATATGTCCGCATGTTGCGGCCAGTACGGTGCCCAAATTTCAAAGGTTTTGCGCCCTAACAACAGATCAAACGGCATGTTCATCTGCCTATTTATGACTGTTCCAAGAACATCGTCGGAATATGGAACTATCCACCCACCATACGCGAAGCCACCACTGGTATCTTCCTCTGGCCCGCCTGGGGATTGTATGACACCATCAAGGGAGACGAAGGAGAGTACAATAACTTTTCTCATGACCGAGTTCCTCCAACATCTGGCAACCTTTGGTGCTGATCACGTGTGTTCATCGGTGTTTCCTTTCTTTTCTCTCCCTCTTGCATTCGGCATGACTGATGGAGAGCGTAGATTTTCTTGCAATGTGCACGTGTATCTATTCTACGAGCAGAGAAAGAAAATGGTAATTTCCTTGAAGTTCGACAGAATCAGCCTCAAGGTTCGATTAACTCAGGAGCAGCACGCGTGAGGCCGC
This sequence comes from Ktedonobacteria bacterium brp13, assembly GCA_015099395.1. Classification (GTDB taxonomy): domain Bacteria; phylum Chloroflexota; class Ktedonobacteria; order Ktedonobacterales; family Ktedonobacteraceae; genus Dictyobacter. Next base: position 1,954,940 of record AP024096.1, read on the forward strand.
TTCTGGAGCAGGGGCTTCGATGCAAAGAACGGAAATCTCTGTTGCTTCTTCTGACTCCTCGCGCTTACTACCAGCAGGGCCTCAAGCTCAAAAAGCGTTCGAAGGTTGAGGTCAATTACCAGAAAAAAACTTCTTCGATTTTGCTCAAATTCTCGGCCTGGCTCTCACCTGGGAAAAATCAGCCGGGGCGTCTGACCTAACTTGATGGCAGCAGAGCATGGTGCTGATGGAAGTCGCTCTCCTACGAATTTACAACATGCACATGCAACAGCCCGCTTCTGGAGCCATTTTATGGAGGCCTGCGAGGTCGATTCCCATGTTTCGCGCCGATTTCCTACCATTCACCTCAAAAATCGTCGAACATTCACGCTATTTACCACGAACGTCCTTTCATACGTGAAAGAGCGAAACGAAAATACAAAGGCGTTGGCTTGAGAGGACCAACGGAACGGAAACGTCTTTTCAAAAAAGCCGAGAAACAACGTTACGTTGTAACGTAAAACGGAACGTTCTTTTCGTTGTTTCTCCTACGTGGCCCAGCGTTAAGATAGCGGGCTTGTAGCCGCAAAGTAGATAAGTGCGGTCCAGTTTTGTCTTTGGGGGACGCTGACATGCTTAGTTATCGGCAGCGTTGGGTTATCGGCGCAGTTTTTGGCGGGATACAGTGGTCAACTGCGCCGATAACCCCCTCACAGGAGCGAGGAAACTCAACCGATAATCTACGTTATTGGCTCAGTTTGATTGGATCGTCGTGCTTGCATCGCTGCCATAAAATAAGAAGCGATAGTTGAGAGGTACTGATGCCGGTCATCCCCATTTTTTCCTGTTGTTACCAGCATTAAGTTGAACTGTGGAGCAGTTTCACCTCCTCATTGCAACGGAGAATCTTACAACTGCTCCGCACTTATCCACTTTGCGGCTGCAAAGTCGCTATCTTAACGCTGGGCCGTTTTCCGAGTGAAGGATATCCTTTGAGAATTGAGGAACCACCTGAACGAGCCTTAGCCCTGCTTGCGCAGGAAGAGAGTGGGGTTATTGAGGGCAAGGGTATAAAAAGCCCCGAAACCTACTGGTTCGAGCCTGTCGTGAACTCCTATCCCACTGTTACTATTTGGGCTCCCGACATTTTCTCCCCCCGATTCCCCCTCTAAGCAAGAGAGGAAATATGTGATTTGAGGAGCATTTGAGGAGAAAAGATGGTTCTTGAAAGCAGCTTCAGGCCGCCCAGAAACCGAGAGAAGCGATTTTCCACGAAAACCGAAGGACTCAGGCGAGCTTCTCGATATTTCTTCAACCAACACCTCCCTTGAAATCCTTCATTCGCATCTTCTGCATGCATTGCTGCCTGCTTGGAGGGGAAATCGGGGGGAGAAAATGTCGGGAGCCCTATTGGGCCAAGGCTTTGATACGAGACGCGGGAACATTCGCGAGATCGAGTGGGCCAACATCCAACTGCCGCACTTCCGTCAGGCGAGCTAGGGCCTGGACCAGGACCGGCGCACTTGCACGGGAGGGAGCACGGCGAAGGCGTTCGAGGTTCGTAATTCGTGAGACCCCAGCAGGTGCCAGGAGCCCCTCCAAATCCGTTCGTTGTTCGGGGGAAACAGCCGCGCTTAACCGTTGCCATAAGCGTTCTGCAACCCGCTCTCGAATGGTGGAGATCAGACGGGTGAGCGTGGTCACGCCTGGCAGCAGGATTTTCTTGTCCAGGAGCCAGGCAGTCGCCAGATCAAAGAGCACACTCGGTCGCTCGGTCCCAATCCAGATGCGTGCATAGAGGAAACGCATCAAGGCAAATCCTCCACAACGATGCGAAAACTCTTTATAGCCAGAATACTTCCTGATTTCCAGCGTATGCTCCTGCTGGGTCTGGATTCGTTCGGCATAGCGAACGATACACTGCGGATCAGCAATACTCAACTGGGTCGCCATATAGGTAATCACCCCAAATGGAGAGAAACGGGACCAATGGCTGTTCAACGCGGCAGAGCATTGGCAGGGTGAGGGCATACCAGAGTCTTTGGTATGCCAGAAAGGGAAGAGGTGTAGAGGTATAAACAGTCGTTATCTCTTATACAAGCTCAAAAATGCTAGTGATAGATTTTTACACGTATCTCGGTGGTACCCCAGATTGAGAATCGTTTGTGCTGGAGGCCAGATGTTACATTACAGGGAGATCATTGTTAAATGCGCAAAGGTAGTGAGAGGTTCTATCAAGAACAAAATGCTATGTTAGCATGTGGAACTGCGTTGGTGCCTGATAAATTACATAATTAGCGATAACAGTACGCTTGACGTGAATTTCGGGATGGTGCGTAACCTTTTCATCTAATGCTATCGTTTGTTGTGAATGTACTTTGAATATATAGATCCCTTGTAATTGATCTTTGACAGCATCTCTATAGGGAAGATAGCGATCCAGGCCTGTTTGTAGTTGTTCGTCGAGGTTTGCGCAGAGCAGTTGCTCGTGACTCTGGAAAATTAAGTTGTTACAGGTCCAGTAATCAGTATAGAAACGAGTTATTTTATGCTGACTTAAAAAATCTATCAATGTCTGCTGCTGGCTAATCATAGCTTGACTGGTATCAAATTGAGTGAAGATATCTGCGGTCCCTTTAAAAAAGAGTAGAAAAGCGGAGAGTAGGAGTCCTACTGCAATGATGCGTTTCTGCCACGAGATCTTGTTGATGTGTAGTATAGATTGCCAGAGCGGCCAGACAAGTGCAGGTATAGCGATCAGCATTCCAGAGAGATAGCGTGCTGTTGTACGTGGATTCAAAGCTGCCGGAGCGCTCACTACATAAAGTGTAAAAGTAATGACAGCACTTACGATCAGCATCAAACGTATCCAGTATAACGTATTCTCATGTGGGGGCACGCCCGCAAACTTTGTGCGTGATCTGTGTCGATAAGATGATAGCAGCACTCTGACTAGTTGGAGGCTAGCTAGCAGTACCAGTGCAATATATCCAGTGGCCCAGCCAATGCTGGATAGTGCGCAGATCTGTTGTTGTGGCCCAAAGATTTCAAAGAATGCATGCCCTGCATGCATAGGCTCGTGAATGTTACATACCGGACTGAGACCAGTAGCATCTGGTAGCGTAATCAGCAGTGCTTGTAAAAATTGTTGCGCAAACGTAATGCCACCTTTCGTTGTTGTCGTTGCAGCATAACCACTGGAGCCAACATACGCGGCGAGCGTGCCTTGTGAGAAGGGAACAGAAAGGTTGTAGATGATGGTTGGTAGCAACGCCAGCAGCAGTCCTCCAATCAGCAGCAGTCCCGCACGAGAAAAGAGTTCACCATGCATAAAAATGTAGAGTAGTAAGGTGCTACATAGCAAAGTAGGAAGAATCAAAATATCTGAATATATAGCTATGCCAATGAAAAAACCGACTACTCCCCAGTGTAGTAAACGACGCCAACGTAAGTGGTTGGGCTGTTGATCAGGAATATCACGCTGCAGAATCATCTGCGCCACCAGCAAAAAGATCAGCGCGCTAAATAATAGCGTCTCAGCATAACCACCATTAGCAAAAAGCTGAGTGCCAATGATATTGGCAGATCCTAACGTATAAAGTAAAAGGCAAAGGAAAGCAAACGATCTACTGTAAACGATTTTTACCAGAAAATATATCGTAACGAAGAAAACAGCGAAGATCAAGATGAGGCCAACCCGCAACGCATAGAGCGAGGTACAGAAAAGATGGAAGAGAATACTACCGAGATAGGCTTGGAGTGTGCCCATGTAGCCTTGTCCATAAAAGAAGATAGGAAAATCTCTGCCTTGCTCAATATGTAAAGCCATCAAACCCATCGTCGCCTCATCAGCATTAGTGCTCGGCCAGTCATGGAGAATAAGAAAGAGACGTAACAGGCATGCAAAGAGGGTAAATAGGAAGAGAAAGAGATATTCTTTCCTCTTGTTTAAGTGATTTGATTGTAGAAAAGCTGCTTTTTTCATGAAACTTTCTTCATTAAATATGTTTGTGAAATATCTATACATTACCATATATAAATTTAAAATAGCAATAGAAATTTGCATAGAGATAGAAGCAAGTAAACACCTCAATGCACTACCGCTGAGGTGTTTACTTGCTATGGATATCTTCTGCAGTTATTCTGAACAAGCTACACCAAGGGTGAAGATAGCAGCTTTCAGTAGGGCATCCTTCCCACGGGATGCGCAACGAGGTTGTATAAGAGGTACCACCGGGATACGTATAAAAATCTATCACTAGCATTTTTTGAGCTTGTATAAGAGATAACGACCGTTATTTTGCATACGTTTTGGAACGTCTTATTCCCTATACTCTATCTACAGTGATGAGCATCTAGAGAACCGGCCGAGAAAGAGAGCTGGCAATCTCCAGACAGAAAAGTATCTTCAGATCTGGTTGGGATAGGGGAGATGACCTCTGTGAGCGCCATCTCCCCTACCTTTAGCCCCCCAGAAAAAGGGAAAGACAGGCATTTAGACAGCAGTTGCAAAAACCTTGTGATACAGGTAAGTCCGACACAGCAATTGAAAGCCGACGGCTTCATAAACGAAACGCGAGGAAGTAAACTCCGTACTCTTCTCCTCCTTCCCAGGATGAGCGCCTGTCACCAGTACCGCCTGCATCCCCCGTTCGCGTAAGCGCTGTAACCCGCCGAGCATCAGCGCCGTTGCCAATCCTTGACGACGAAATTGTGGGCGCGTTCCTACCGGTTCAAACAGGCCCACGCGGTTCACCGGGTCCACCCAGCAGATGCAACCAGCTGCTGGCGTGCCATCAGGGGCCATAACCATCAGATCAAGTTGAGGATCGTATTGGGGCATCTTCATCACTGCCAGTTGTCGCAAGGTTCCTTCCTCGTAGGTCGTGCTCCCCCGTGGGGAAAAAGCATCACGTTGAAGCGCAGCTCGCATCTCTGCCTCAGCCTCTCCAGCAACCGGGCGAATCGTGAATCCTGTGGGCAAAATAGGTGCTGGCACAGGCTCGATCAGCGGTCGGCGGTAGCAATGATAGTACATTTCTTGGCGCTCATATCCTTCACGTTCAAGAAAACTCACCATCTTCAGATCGTCGCCGGAGGCTAAACCCCAGGCTTGTTCCCATATCTCATACTGGTTCTCTCCCTGCTGCCCAGCGCGCTCTTTTACGCGCTGCACTGCCCACTGGTGTACCATAAGATAGCGCTCGTGCGTACGGAAGTCGGGATGAAGCAAGCAGACGATCTCATCCCCGGCAATGATCCCTAGAGCAAGTGCCTCACCATTTTCTTGATACCAGAAATGCCAGTTCTGCTGATCATCAAGCGAACCATCTCGGCACCACCATTGGAGGTCGCCAATGTGCGGATAATCGTTCTGTGGGTCCAGTGCTCGACAGATGGTGACAAATTTCATGGCTTCTACAAGAGCTGGTCCGCCAGAACGCGCAAGCTTCTGTGCTGTGTTCATGTGTCTGTCTCCTTGTTTTTTCTCATCGTTGCGTTATTGCGTATTTACCTTCGTCTGATCAGTGAAATTTCCATCGATCAAGAGCTTCTGTTCCGCTATTGCTGTCAATACATCATTTCACCTGCTTTCATGTGGATAACAAGTGCGCGGGTAGAAACCATCTCATTGTGGCAACATCGACAAAAGCAGGGAACAAACGAAGAAGCAAACTGCGTCAAGCCGAGTGAGCGAGCAAAGAGATGGTGCGCTACCCGGCGACAAGGAGAGATGTAAGGGAGAAATTGGCAACCAGCAAACCACGACTCAGCCCGAAGGGGCTAAGCATCTATCAGCCTGCCTGGCACCATTTTTCTGCCACATAAGCCAATCGTGTGCCGGGGCTTATGCGGCGGAGGTGCTTGTGTTGCGGTTGCGGTTGCGATGGATCATCCATCCAGGGGTTTTCATCTCCCCTCTCAAGTAGACGGTATTCATGAATAGAGTGTACCATCTGGTTGGGGTAGGTATCAACTTGCACACATGCGTTTTCAACCACGTAGCCATGTTTCATCGGGCTGCTCACTGGGGAGCACTGAAAAGGCGGGAAAGGGATGCAACCAGCCATGTGGAAACCCTCGGGAGCACTCAGCCAACAAGAAGAACAGATTGTCCACAAGATTCAGAAAGCAAAACTGTTTGTGTTTTTGCGAAAGCCGCGCCATTTCCTTGTGCTTTTCCCCATTCTAGTGCATCAACCTCATTCTGTACAGAAGATAAATGTCTTGCGTAAACGGTCGTTAACGCTTTCCACTGCCTCGACTTTCCAATTGATTCTGTAATAAGATCGGCGAGTTTAGAGCATCCCTGATCCCGGCTCAACGGTGAAGTGAAATACGTTTCACTTCACCGTTGAGCATGCAGCGCTTCTGCATGTCAAACATGCATCCACAAGAAAACATACATGATCTCCCAATCAGGACTATATTCCCGCGCTCTTGTCACTGCTCTCCTATATTTTGTAATATACCTGTAATGCTCCTATTATGAATGAACGAATATGTGGAAGTGGAATGAGAGGAGGAGCAACAGGATGCCCGTTGAGTATCTCACCGAAGAACAAGAACAGCGCTATGGGCGCTATATTGGCGAACCTTCTCCAGAGCAACTCGCTCGTTATTTTCATCTGGACAACGAAGATCGTTTGCTCATTGCCCAGCGTCGTGGAGAGCACAATCGTCTGGGCTTTGGGATTCAGATGGGAACGCTCAGGTTCTTGGGAACCTTTCTTACTGATCCGGTCAATGTAAATCACGGAATGAAGTGGGCCTGGCACACTTCTGGTAATAAGGCCCTCAATGATCTCGCCAGCGTCCAGCCCCTGAGCTTGAAAAAGTGGTGAGATCAAAAAGACAACCCCATCTTCCACCAGAAGTGTGCCAGACCCATTTCATTCCTAAATTGACAATCGAACGTCATTTGCTTTCGATATGACCCAGTTCTTTGAGAACTGCAAATGCAGCACATGCCTCAGACCACGCGGGATCTCCCGAGTAAAGCGTGCTCCGGAGATAGGCGAGAGTCAGCCGCTGGATCGTCGCCACTCGTTCAGGGTTCTCGTCAGTGGTCTCCACCGCATCGTATCCCGTGATGCCGCCGAGCATGTGCTCTCCACCAGACAACGTCAGCAAGCTCTTTGGTCCTGGGCTGAAAAAATAGGGATCGGCATGATAGCTGGCACCCCGAGAAGTGAGTTGTGGCTCGCTGTCTTTGTCGCCCACCACGACGAGTGTTGGCGTGGTCATCTCAGCAAAGCGAGCGGTGCGAAGGCAGGCATATTGGGCGGCAGCTGGACCGAGATGATCGCCGCCAGCGCCAGTGGAGGCGAGCAACACACCCGCTTTGATCCGGGCATCGGGGAGAGACACGACCGTCCCATCATCATCGGTAAATTGTGCACCCAGCAACATGCTTGCTGTGTGGCCGCCGAATGAATGTCCAACAACCGCCACACGACTGCGATCAAGCCGCCCCTTGATTTCCGGAACAGCCTCTTCAATGACATCAAGGTGATCGAGAATGTGGTTCATATCTTCAATGCGAGATCGCCAGAATAAAGGTGCCCCGGGAGTTGTTGGATCAAAGCCCAGGCTTTTAGAAGTGAGATGAGTGGGTTGGATGACGACAAAGCCATGCGCAGCCCAAAAATCGACGACGGGACTGAAGCCGTGGAGCGAAGAGAGATGGTTCGACGTTCCTCCGCCGTGCGAGAGCAGGATGAGAGGAAGGTCACGCCCAGTGGTCGGTGCGGACACTTTTATCTGTAAATCCACGAGGCGACCCGGAACTGACAGCACGACCGGGCTGACGGCGACGACTGGAGTCGCGGCAGGACCCGGAATGTTCGCAGCTCTGCCTATGCGCACATGATCCCTTCCCCGTTGTATTCCTGTTTCTTTCTTTGGGTCAGGGGTTAAAGCGACGTCTTTGCTCTGCATAACGTATTCCTCCGTTATCTATGCTAACATAAAAATGATATCGTGGCTAACATGGAAATGGTATCATACTGTTATCATCGTTGTCAATATCCGTTATCAATGATATCATGCTGAGAAGAGGTCGATGATCTGACGGAAAGATGGCCAGGAGATACGCAGGAGGGCCTGCGCCCTCCTGCACTGTCCAGAATGGAAAAGCCTCGAGCTGATAGCGATTCGCAGATGGCGTTGATAACAACAAGGCGTGAGAATGGAAGAGATGAAAAAGAGAAAGCAGGTCTCTCAAGATGATATTCGTGCATCCCGGGAAGATGTACGAACCCGAAGCATTGAGGTCGCTTTGCAGCTTTTAAAAGCAGGCGGACGCGACGCTTTGACGACGCGGGCGGTAGCAGATGCTGCGGGAATACAGGCTCCCACGCTGTATCGCCTTTTTGGCGACAAACGAGGTTTGTTAGATGCGGTGGTTGAATACAGCTATGCCTCGGCTTTCAATACAAAGAAAGCGCAGAAATACGGCCCCGATCCGCTTGAAAATTTGAGAAAAGCCTGGGAGCACCATACCACATACGGACTCGAGAATCCCATCTTGTATGCTTTAATGGTCGGTGATCCGCGACCCGGCTTCCCTTCTCCAGTGACTCCAAAGGTCCAGCAGCGTCTCGGGGAGACGATCCATCAGATAGCGCTCGCAGGTCGATTGAGAGTCACTGAAAAACAAGCCGTCGAGTTAGTGTATGCAGCGAGCACCGGGGCTGTTCTCGCTCTCCTTGCGATGCCTGAAGAGCATCGAGATCTTCGACTCGCGCAAGATGCATGCGAAGCGGTCATAGCCGCTATTACCAACGATTCACCCACGTCAAACAAGCCAGGAGCTGAAGCAGCAGCGATTACGCTCAAAGCTGCGCTCCCGGAAGTGAAGTCGCTGACAGACGGAGAGCGGCTTTTCCTGACAGAGTTACTGGACAGGATCGCTACTCGCGGGTGATCATGATGTTCATCACATTTGAAAGAGGCGCATTTCTTGGCGCATTTTCCAGGTCCTCACTTTGAAGCCTGTTGTCGTAACTCATCTTGTATCCTTTTTTCTGAACAAGTACCCACTTTGTTCCTTGTTCCATCCAACGTGTGACATTGCGCACTGATCGCGACTTGCACGGAGCGGAATGTGAAGGTGGATGGAACGACAAATTCGAAGATTCCGTCGATTTTCGATCATAGAGTCCGCAACTCTTCAACCATAGAGTAAATTTTGAAATTCCATGAGCGAAATCTTGATAATTACGTGGGCGGTAAAACGTGCAATAGGAAAGAGTAAGATTTTTGCTCATCACCAGAAGAGAGCTCCTTCCGCTCTGCCGGCTGTTTCTGGCTTCCTGCAAACTCGCCCATTTAATTGTCAAAATTCTTCAGAATTCGCTAGAATTCGCCCATTTAATTCCAAAATTTACACCATCATCCTGTTGGCATTGACATAGATTGCCATAAATCGATGCAAGTCTCATTGCACCCAGCCGATGGATAACAGTAGATTTCCAGAACATGCATGTCATGGACAGTAAATGATGAAGAGAGTAGTTTTTCTGTCCTCGCGTTCTCCCTGCTCGCTTTTGTTTTTACGAATCGGATCACAACGTTTTGCTCTATGGAGGATGACTTTTGATGTCCAAGTACCTTCTTGCCTACAAATTCGCTTCTATCATAACTGGGTGCGCGCTCAGTGGATTTTTAGCCTTGGGTCCAGTGTATGCTGCCCCGGCCCCGGCCCCTGCTCCTCATCGTGTTCCTAGTATTCATCGTGTTCATCGTGCTCCTAGTATTCATGATGTTCATCACGGTGCGATCCATGGTAGTGCTGCTGGCACGACTGCTCCTCATGGTGTCGGTGCTCATGTTCACCACGGCACGGCCCATCACTAGGAAAAAGAGAAGACGTAGAGGCCTTTCAGTGTGTTTGCCAGTAAGGTACACTCTGTCATAGCAATGCTACTTCTATGACAGGGTGTACCCTAGAGCGATCCACGAGGATGCGTGTAAAAAACGATCGTAAAGCGATGTGCTCTATTCCAGGAATATTCCTACAACTATTTGAAGCTCTACAGCCATGTTTCTACGAATATGAGTTGATGAGCTTTCTATTCACGTGAATAGAATTGATGAGCTTACATTATGACTCTTATGACTCTGTCATATTTTCAACGTTGTTCTACTGGACAGGTAGCGAGACACAAAGAGCGCGCGATCGAAGGTGGAGCGATTGCGCGCTTTATGGTACAATAAAAGCGTATATTTGCCTGAAAGAGGTTGCGTGGGAGAAAGGGACGGACCCATGCGAAAGAACGATAGGTTTTATCTTCATTTGCTTCAAGAGTGCCAGATCGAGGAACCATTGCCCACCCAGGCCCTGATGGCCATCCTCGCTGATTGGGAGACCTCCTCCGTCTTTCTGCGGATGGAGGTAGCCCATACCCTGGCTGTGGTGGAAGCAGAGGAAGCGCTCGAACTCTTCCTTCGTGTGCTCCTAAACCCCAAGGAAGATGCCTGGCTGCGCGAAACGATGACCTGGGATCTGACCATCTGGGGAGAGCGCATTCCCGGAGATCTTCTGCTGACCCTGCTCGCCGATCCAGAACCTGCGGTGTGTGCTGCCGCGCTGGAGGTATTGCGCGAGCGGCCCTCCCAGACCATTCCTCTTGAGATCGTGTTGCCCTACTGCACGCATGAGGAGAAGTATGTGCGCGAAGCGGCGATCAAAACTCTGCTCGCTACGGAGCAACGCGTTCCTCCAGAGCCAATCCTTGCGGCCCTCGGTGATCCTGAGCCACAAGTACGCACTGCCGCTTCTTATGGGTGTATTTCCCTGGTTGAATTGTTTGGGGACCAGATCCCACTCGAACCGCTTCTAGAGGCCCTGCGTGATGAGTATCCACCTGTGCGCGAAAACATTTTGGGTGCCTTGGGCAAAATCCCCTTGCGCATTCCTGTGGAGCCAGTTGCCGCAGCACTCACTGATTCCACGTACTACGTGCGGTGCGCGGCACTGGAAACCCTGAGCGTCATGGGTGAGCGAGTGCCCTCCTCACTCTATCCGATCTTGCAAGAAATGTCCGGATCAGACCCATCTCCCCAGATGCGCCAAAGGGCCATACGAGCGTTGCTGGCGGTGCACGGAATGACACTCGGGCCACTCAGATTACCGATCATCGATTTCACGCTTGAGGAACTGGGGGAATAAGCGGTCGAGCGGCAAAGCCTTATCGTATTTACACGATGGTAGACAAAAAACCGGAGGATGAGCCTATTGATTGTCATCCTATAAAGATGCGGCGCTTGCTCCCATCCAAGACGAGCCTGTTCAGCTTCGTGATTGAAGCGCTCGTGCTTGTTGATAGACCTGGAATGCTTCTGTCGTCCTCCCGAGCTCGTCGAGCACATTGCCTTTGTGAGTGTGGACAAAGGCATCAGTCGGGTCAAGCGTGATGGCCTGCTCATAGGCGAGGAGTGCCTCCTCTGACCGCCCGAGCTCTTGGAGTGAGTATCCTCGGTTCACAAGTGTGTGTACCTGTATGCTGGTCGGGGTGGGCGATTCACGTGGATATGGCTGTCCTCGCAGACGGGCATAGAGCGTCTGCAATTCTGTCGCCACCTCCAGCATCGTGGTGGGGCGTTTCTCTGGTCGCCACGCAAAGCAGCGCTCGAGCAGTTGCACCAGGTCTGTCGGCATGGGCACAATGGACCCATCCCGCAGTTTGTAGTTTGCCAGCACCTCTCGTGCCTGGATGCCACTCTGCCAGGTCACCTTACCCAGCCACATTTCGAGCACGGAGATGCCCCAACTCCAGATGTCCGTCCGGCGACTGAGTGGCAGCCCTGCTGCCTGTTCTGGCGAGCAATAGGCGGGCGTCATGCCACGCGAACTCACCAGGATACTGTGATGCTCGTCTCCCTCCGGCACCTCCTGCTCGCCTGCCATTGCCCGCGCTTTAGCCAATCCGAAGTCGGTCACTTTGGCGATCCCCTGCGATGTCAGCATCACATTGGCTGGCTTGATATCCTGGTGTACCAGCCCGTGTTCGTGGGCCGCGTGCAGCCCCCAGGCACACTGGATCGCCACATCGAGCAGGCGTTCCAGGGTCTGCTCGGGTCCACCTCGATACAATCTGCGCCGATGAATCCAATCCGCAAGACTGCCTCCATTGACATATTCGGCAAAGATGCGTGGAATGCCGTCCACCATCTCCACGTGTAAATCCCAAGATTCTGCGGGAGATTTCTGTATAATTCTGCGGGTCGCAAAATAAGTGGTAGAGCCTCACTAACTGGTGAAATTGGGGGGGGAAATTGAAAAAAATGACGCATCTTGGCATGATGTTCTTATGGAAAACAGTACAACAATGCCGATGGACGCGTCCTCTCAATTTTGCCCCAATTTGACGTGTCCCGCAAGAGGCAAAAGAGGTGAGGGCAACATTCGTGTTCATGATCGTAAGCGACAGCGCTATCGATGTAAGCAGTGTCAACAAACTTTTAGTGCGAGGCGTGGAACGATGTTCGAAGGCTTACGCAAACCAACGGAGATCATTGTTATCGTCGTGACTTTGCTCTCCTATGGATGTCCCGTGCAAGCCATTGTGCACGCCTTTGACCTGGATGAACGAACCGTGGCCAGTTGGCGTGATCGTGCAGGAGCACACTGTGAGCAGGTGCATCATGCATTGATTGAAACTGGAACCCTGGATCTGGTCCATGTACAGGCTGACGAGATACGGGTGAAAGGACGAAACATGATCGCATGGATGGGCCTTGCAATGATGGTTTCCACGCGGCTTTGGTTGGCTGGGACCGTGAGTCTGACCCGGGATAAAGGACTGGCGGACACGCTCATGCAACAGGTGCGTCGAGCGGCACTGAGCCTCCGTCCATTGCTTGTGTTAACAGATGGTTGGGCGGCCTACCCGGGCAGCATTCGACGCGCCTTCCGCGAGAAAGTCAAAAAGCAGGCAGGAGTGGGTCGAGCGTCCTTGGTAGTTTGGTCGCAGCTCCATATCGGAACGGTGATCAAGCGAACGGAGAAAAAGCGGGTAGTGGAGATCACCCGCCAGATGGCGCATGGTCTGCTCAATCAGGCCGAAGAGTTGCTCCAACGTTCGGGCGGAGGTACGGTGCTCAATACCGCCTTTATCGAACGGCTGAATGGAACCATGCGTGAACGACTGGCCAGTTTGACCCGCAAATGTCGGCACTCAGCTTGTCGTCTGCAAGCGTTGCACGCGGTGGTCGAACACTGGGGGAGCCGAGGGACCAAATGTATACAATGTATCTGATTGGATGCACCTACAATTTCTGTGTGGCACATCATGAATTGAGCAAGGCCAAGCATTGGGGGAGGGCTTGTACACCTGCCATGGCCAGCGGCTTGACTGATCACATCTGGAGCATCCATGAATTGTTAGGTTACAAAGTGGCTCCAGCTGCTTGGGTCGAACCTAAACGGCGAGGACGTCCACGAAAACAAGCCCTCGCCGATCCTGTGACGCCTCGATGTTCCAGGTTTCCCAGGGTCCGCCTCCGAAAGGGGGCTTTATGCTCAGTCACCAGTTAGTGGGGCACTACCGTTATTCTCTACTCCATGGAAAATTGTAATATACTGTTTTGCGTAAAATACCTTATTTTGCATGGATGCATCAATAGTATATACGTGAGAGGCTACAGATGTTGGATACGGTACAAAATACCGATCGCTATTCCAGCTTTTGATCCCATACCTCCATGCTTCTATTTGGCAGTATATTCCTGATTTCAAGAGGTCAATGCAAATATTTAGAAAGACTCTCTATCGAAATTGAGTTGCAGAAGGCTATGATCCGCTGAACGCCCCAGAGGGTCAAAGAGGGCCAAAGAGGGCCAAAGAGGGCCAAACAAAGAGGGTGAAAATACAGCAGGTAAGAGACATTTCTTGCTGTTTTCTGCTAGACTGGTCGCAGCAGTTGAGCTCAAGCGATGCCGCTACGGCACTCCGTAAGGGCCCCCAAAACAGCAGGAAATGTTGAAAGGATCAGCAAATCGATGCACGACGCAGAAATTCAGCAGGCAGTGACCCGCATCCGTGAGCAGCTCACCGGGGCCTTCATCTTCGGCCACTTCCACGAAGAGCATGAGCCCGACATGCGCGCCTGGCTGGATAAGGTGAAAAAAGAGGGGTAACTCATCATCCTCTCATATGCCTGCTCCATATCGACGCCGCGCAAGACCCGTCTGGCCAGTCTCCTGAACTGCCCAAAGTATCACTGCCGATCAGGGTGGGCACTGCTCGACTTCATCGACGGTTTTTCGTCATCTGATTTACCGCCAAGGTATCCTTCACAGAGCAGCTCTGAGTCAGACATAGGTCATCTGCCCCATGACAGGGGTCGAGTTCTGCCTTATACTCTTGAGAGGAAATCCTTCTCTTCTTGTCTGCAAGGAGGTTGTTCTATGTCACCTCTCTCCACCGCGCGTTGGGTCCATGTGCTTGGCCTGGCGGGCGGAGCACTTCTCATCACTGGTCTGTTCTTTCCCTGGATTATCACGAACTTTTTTGAGCCTTTCCCCAGCCTGGAGACTTTTATCAGATTTGATGGGTCATCAGCACTCTCTGTTGGCATCTCTTTCTTCTTGTTACTTCCTCTCCTCACAGGAATCTTGACTTCCCTTGCTGGGCTTTGCGGCTTCGGGAAGCGAGTCTTTTTCGTTCTCCATCTCATCTTTGTCATCGTTGGCCTGCTCACCTTTCTCTTTGTTTCTTATCTCAACTATTGCATTTTTTACTGCAATGCCACGGGATTGTGGGCCTTGCGAGGAACCAGAGTTCTCGGTCCAGGTTTTTGGCTGATCCTTGGTGGGTTTCTCGTTTCTCTTGGGGCGAGCATTGCTCAAAACAGGGGGTTCAAGCTTCGTGCAACATAGTATGGTGCCGAACTGGCTCCGAGTGCATCAGTGATCTCCGCCATGCGTGTTCTCTTCGACAGAGAGCAACCTGGCGGAGAAAACACGCATGGCGCGAAGGTTTGGGCAACAGTCACCATCCAGCATCATCTTTCGCGCCAACCTTCCAGTTGGTTCCACACACCCACGACATGCGCAATGAGATAGCACCCTGTAGCAAATAAGCTGAGAGATGTGCCTCTTTGAAAGGGAAGAACGAATACATTCCCATCAAGGAGGCAGACATGATCAGTATCGCAGATGAATCGGTCCACATTCAAACCTCTTCAAAATCCCAGCTTGCGACTCCATTCTGGTTGGGTGAAGTCGCTCTGGTGGCATCCCATCTTCAGAAGCAAAATCTCCTGAACACAATAAGCGAACACGTCCGTTTTGCGCGACGGCGCTTCGGACACTACGACGTCATTGATTTTCTCGCGGTGCTCTTCGGCTACGCCATCAGTGGCGAGCAAACCTTGCAAGACTTCTATGAGGCCGTGCATCCGTTTGCTTCCGCCTTCATGGCCCTGTTCGGACGAACACGCTTCCCTGCCGCCTCGACACTCAGCCGCTTTTTAGCCGTGCTGCCCGCCGAACCTGTCGAAGCCCTGCGGACCCTCTTTCTGGAGGATCTGCTCGCACGTCGTCTTTCCACCCAAGAGCAGGACGCTGGACTGTGGGATCGACAGGGGAACCGCTGGCTCGTCTTCGATGTGGATGGGACGCGTGAAGCAGCACGTCAACGGGCATTACCGAAGAGCCCGGATCGGCCTGCTCCCCAACGGCGCTTGCGTCCCCTCTGCGCTCCTGGCTACACCGGACGCAAACGAGGAGAAGTGGTTCGCACCCGTACCACGGTCTTGCAGATGCATACCCATCAGTGGGTGGCCAGCTTTGGCAACCCTGGCAACGGACAGTATCGCGAGGAACTGCGCCGAGCGAAGGTGAGCATCCAGGCGTACGTGAAAGCCCATAGCTTTCCTGGGGAGCGAACACTGCTGCGCCTGGATGGCCAATATGGCACCGGAGCAGTGATCAGCGATGTGACCGACTTCGCCTATGTCACGCGTGGCAAAGACTACAGCATGCTCGATCTCGCCGCTATCCAGGCTCGCTTGCATTTGCCTGCCGATCAACACCTGAGCCACGCGGAGAGTGGGATCTGCCGTGCGCTCTACGACTGTCCAGATCAGCGCCTCTCCGAGAGTGGACCGCTCGCTCGTGTCATTGTGGCCACCCACCCGGCCCCAAAGAAGCAGAAGAAGCGTCGGGTCGGGCTCATCCGCGACGGAGTCGTGTATGAACTCTTTTTGCGCTGACCTGTTTCCCATCTTTGTTGAGCTCACCGGCCCCTGAAAAACAGGCAGGAATGTTTCGCTGAACTCATTGCGCATGTCGTGGGCTCTGAGGCGTGTCCTTGAGTTCGGTGAGAACACGTGCCAGCAGATCGGCAACAGCTTACGATAGATTTTTAGCCACATGGAAGCGGTCGGCGACCTGAATCGCTTGAGGAGCGCCAGCAGAAGCGGCACTGGCATATTCACTGCCTCGATCACGGCTGACATGCGTAATTTCGCTATGGGCTTGCATCCAAGTGGTGGCGGTTTCTGTCTGGCGGTCTGGCAACAGGTCAATGACTCGGTGCGTGTCCAGATCCACCAGGACTGTGCCGAACGTTCTGCCGCGCAGAAACGAGAAATCATCGATGCCCAGGCACTGAACCTGCCCAGCTGGCTTCGTCGGGAGCGCCATCACACGCCGAACAACGGTCATCCAAGAAATTGCTATTCCCAGATGGGAGACCAGCCGTGCCCCTAATCTGCCACAGGTAGCTAACCCAATGGCTTGAATGGCTTGACACAGGCGAGTTGTCATTTGTGCCCACGGAGCCACGAGTTGGGAAAGCCGTTCTGCGAAGATCTTTCGCACACAGTCAGCGGTGTCGCAAAAGAACTTGCGGACGTGGAGGATCAACTGCACCTGTTGCCCAGCACAAGGGAGGTCTTTGACGACACGCCTGTATCGACTATGCATACGTGTCGCTGGTTGCCCACACAAGGGACAGGGACAGAGCCTTGAGGTTGAAGTGACATGCAGGCGAAGTTGCTCCTCTCCTCTTTCCAGGCGGGTCAGTTCTAATCCCTCACTTAGAGGAAATAATTGAGGCCTTTCCATCTGTGAAGGCTTCTCCTTCTCTCTGTTTTTTTAGAGAGAACGAGCAAGCCAGGTGATCGCTTTCACTCTAGCCATGTCAGGGTCATATAGATGAGTTTATCACCAAACCTGTGTCAGAGCCAGGTTATGAGTCAGCAAAAGGTGTCTAAGGTACAGATGGAAGAAAGAGCGCTTAGAGAGAAACGACCACTTTTTTCGCGGAGACGCCTTGCCTTTGAGCGTCTAAGCCAGCCTGGATGTGGTCGAGTCCCTTGCCAACGACGACTGGTTCCGGGGCGGCAACATAGTGTCCTTCCGCGAGGGCCTGTGGCAGGAAATCTTCGTAGAGCACTTTGCTGACCTCGTTGTCCATCATACCGGAGACGAACTTCGTGCGGATGCGCCTCATGCGAGATGTTACCTGGAACGACACATTCGCTGACACAAACCGAAAGATGAGCAGAAGCGTCTGCAAGTTCAGGCTGGGGCGTGTTGGCATGTTAGTGATCCTTTCTGTGTGGAGGTGTGATAAGGAATATCCCTCCAGCGGCTTCGGCCAGTTCCGGCCCGAAGAGAGCTCCAGGGGTATACGCTCCTGGCTGGCCCTGGTCGGCAAGCAGCCGCTCAGCAACTGTTGCCGCAACCGTGGTGGTAAACACCATGGCGTCACCGGTGCGCAGCCAGCCTTCCTGGTCGGCCCCATCCGGCCATTGAACGGAGGCATGTCCCCATGAGTATTCTCGTGGGCGTTTTCGAGGGGAGATGTGGAGGCGGGCAAATCGGCGTTTTGCGAAGGTGCGTAGTGGCCTCATATGTAACAGCCCGGCCGCAATTGGGAGGATCACGCGAACGGCGGGACCGGTAGGTACCTCACTAGAGGCGGCTAGGACGTTAGGAGATCCGCTCGCTCGTTGTGCTGCGAGCAGTTCGCCAAGCGGAGCGCTTGCAGTAGCGACATGTGAGCCATCAGGAAGGATAATGGTGGTCACACTGCTGCCAATTCGGTTCCGCACAAGGCGACCACGCTTGTAGGAACGTCCGCCGTAGGGTAGTCCGTCAATGAGGGTTGCCGCAAGGGCTTCACCAATGACCCCCCCCTCAATCTCAAGCGAGGGCAGCATGTCTGTGCGAACTCGGTCAGGAGTCGGACGGTCTTGACACAGCTTCATCACAACGCTCTCGGTAGCTAGCACGCCGAATCCGGCACCTGTGACCAACGTGCGGCCTGCGGCGACGGCTTCCTCATGCAGATCAAGCAGTGCAGATACGGAAATCACGTCGTTTGCCAGATCGATGTAGTGACTGCACGGGAGGCAAGTGCGGGCAATCAGCACAGTGGTTTCGGTGAAAGGACCAATGGTATTGATGACGACAGCTGGCCGCTGTCGGCTGATCTCAGTCGCAATCTCTTCTGGTGAAGTGGCAACAATGATCCGTAGCTCTTTCTCAAGGCGTGCGGCGAGCTTGCTCAGGCGTTCCCTGTCACGCCCAACCAGCACAGGTAAGACGTTGCTCTCAACGAGACGAGCGGTGACCGCGCGGCCCACATGACCGGTTGCGCCCAAAATCCATACGTCGTTTGTGAAGCGACTCGATGACATATTCCTCTCCTTCGTGGGAAACCCCGGGGTTGAATAGCGATAAATTGTCGCAAAGGCGTCAATTTGTTACAATGGAGAGTGTAGCCCGGTGGAATGCTCCAGACAAGCATCAATACGTGCCGTTTGTTACATATGCAACAAAGAGGGAAACATGTCGCACGAAGTACAAACAGACTTGCGCGTCCGGCGCACCCATCACTTCTTGCAGGAAGCGATGATTGAACTGATTACCGAGAAAGGGTTCGAGTCCATCACGGTGGGCGATATTGCCGAACGGGCCATGATCAACCGAGCCACGTTCTACCGCCATTATCAGGATAAATACGATCTGGTAGTCAAGATCTTTGAAGAAGCGGCCAATCACCTGGTGGAGGATATGAAACCCTCCCACAAAGACATTGATCCTGGTGAGAAGGAGGAGAATCTCGTCGGGATCTGGAGCCAGTTCTTTGAGCATGTCGCTGAACACGCCCGGCTGTACCGAGCGATGCTGGGGAAAAACGGCAGTCCGTGGTTTGCGGCCAGGATGCGTGAGCACACCATCAAGCTCATGCTTGAGAAGGAGAGATGGTGGAAACACCAGGTGGAACCCAGTCAACCGATTGATCCAGCCATGCCCCCCGAGCTGCCTGTCATGCAACTTTCACATGTTCTGATTGGGACGATCGTCTGGTGGTTGGAGAGCGAAAAGCGCTACACTCCCAGACAAATGGCAACCTGGTTTTATCGCTTTGCGTTTTATGGCTATCTCTCGGCACGCGGGTATGAGGTTCCTTTGCCAGGGAAGGACAGATAACTTCGCCTCATTGACACAAATCATGGCTCATGTCCACTTTTGACACTGCTGGTAAACCCCTTGAGCGAACATGGTTTGAGCACGTGCTTGCAATGGAGACACGCTCAAATGAAATCGAGTCGGCAAGTTTACCAGCAGTGTCACTTTTGGTGAAAAGGTAAATTGATGAGTTATTTCGATCTGGTTAACACGCACGAAGTTTGAAGTAGATCACACCGATAAGCTCATCTATCCCCAAAAGTGGACATGAGCCAAGATATGCGTCTGGAAATGACCTGTTTCCTTTTCCGTCTTCTGTCTTGTGACCAAGAAAACGGGCAATACAAGCGCGGAAAATTTATACGGCAGAGCCGATTTCCTCTCTCATCCCTTCCCTGGCTTCTCTGGCTTCTCTGGCTCTTTCACGACAATTTGACGAAAAGATATGCGGAGGAAAAACCAAAAAGATTTAAGTCAAGCAACACTGATTGCCTGAATTACCAGAAATGGCGTACCGTCACCCGCTTCTGGAGCCATTTTATGGAGGCCTGCGAGGTCGATTCCCATGTTTCGCGCCGATTTCCTACCATTCACCTCAAAAATCGTCGAACATTCACGCTATTTACCACGAACGTCCTTTCATACGTGAAAGAGCGAAACGAAAATACAAAGGCGTTGGCTTGAGAGGACCAACGGAACGGAAACGTCTTTTCAAAAAAGCCGAGAAACAACGTTACGTTGTAACGTAAAACGGAACGTTCTTTTCGTTGTTTCTCCTACGTGGCCCAGCGTTAAGATAGCGGGCTTGTAGCCGCAAAGTAGATAAGTGCGGTCCAGTTTTGTCTTTGGGGGATGCTGACATGCTTAGTTATCGGCAGCGTTGGGTTATCGGCGCAGTTTTTGGCGGGATACAGTGGTCAACTGCGCCGATAACCCCTCACAGGAGCGAGGAAACTCAACCGATAAGAAAGGTTATTGGCTCAGTTTGATTGGATCGTCGTGCTTGCATCGCTGCCATAAAATAAGAAGCGATAGTTGAGAGGTACTGATGCCGGTCATCCCCATTTTTTCCTGTTGTTACCAGCATTAAGCTGAACTGTGGAGCAGTTTCACCTCCTCATTGCAACGGAGAATCTTACAACTGCTCCGCACTTATCCACTTTGCGGCTGCAAAGTCGCTATCTTAACGCTGGGCCCATATCGGCGACGAGATGCAGCCTTATGAGCGCCTTCTCGGAGATGCTATACGAGGCGATCCAATGCTTTTTGTACGTGAAGATACCGTCGAGGCGGCGTGGAATGTCGTCGATCCGATTCTGGGTAACGTCACCCCTCTCTTTCCATACGACCCCAATACCTGGGGACCCACCGAGGCCGAGCGGATCATAGCACGCGACGGCGGCTGGCACAATCCACTCCCAACTACACACGAAGAAAGTTCCCACTATCACAACCGGAGCACCTGTATAGGAGAAAAGAAAAGATGATAGAACATACCATGTTTCCTGTCGAGGATTGGAGCATTCACGAGAAAGATTTCTCTTTTGATCTCCTGGCACAGACCGAGTCTCTTTTTGCGCTCTCGAATGGGCATATCGGGCTGCGTGGCAACCTTGATGAGGGAGAGCCGTACGGCCTTCCTGGCACCTATCTGAACTCTGTCTACGAACTCCGTCCGCTCCCTTATGCGGAGACGCAATATGGCTCTCCAGAATCCAGTCAAACGGTAATCAATGTCACCAATGGCAAGCTGATCCGTCTTCTGATCGGCGATGAACCCTTTGATCTTCGCTATGGCAAGATTCAGAGCCACGAGCGAGAACTGGATATGCGCGACGGCGTGCTCCGCCGTAATGTTTGCTGGACCTCACCAGCAGGGCGGACGGTGAAGGTCTCGTCTGTACGCATGGTCTCTTTCAAGTTGCGGAGCATTGTTGCGATTAGCTATGAAGTGGAAGTACTCGATGCACCCAGCCATATTGTGCTTCAGTCGGAACTGGTCGCCAATGAGGAACAATCCGGATTGGGACAGGACCCCCGCTCTACGACCGCTATAACGCCCCCACTTGTGAGTGAGGAGCATCTGGCTCACGACACCATTGGCCTGCTCATCCACCATACCCAGGCCAGCCAGCTCCGGATCGGAGCAGCGATGGACCACTCTATTGAGGGCGGAGCCGAGACGACGATCGCCTCCGAATCCTCCCCCGACGTCGCTCGTCTGACGATTGCTACATTGCTCAAGCCCGGTGAGCGGATACGCCTTGTGAAGTTCATTGCCTACGGATGGTCGAGTGAGCGTTCTCGCTCAGCACTCCATGACCAGGTTCGTGCCGCTCTTTCTTCAGCTAAGATGTTTGGTTGGGACGGCTTGCTCGCTGCACAACGCGCCTATCTGGATCAATTATGGCATAGCGCATCAGTTGAGATCGATGGAGATCCGGAGATTCAACAGGCGGTGCGCTTCGCTCTCTTCCATACGATACAAGCAGGCAGCCGTGGCGAACGTCGACAGATACCTGCAAAAGGGCTCACTGGCACTGGCTACGAAGGGCATACCTTCTGGGATACGGAAATCTTTGTCTTGCCGGTCATAACGTTGATATCCCCTCAACCTGCCGCCAGTGTGCTACGTTGGCGCCATTCGACGCTTGATCTCGCCAAAAAGCGCGCACAACTGCTCGGTCTGGAAGGTGCTGCTTTTCCCTGGCGCACAATCCATGGCGAAGAATGTTCAGGATACTGGCTCGCGGGCACTGCTGCATTCCATATCAACGCGGATATTGCCTATGCAGTCATCAAATATATTGAGGCGACCGATGATACGGCTTTTGAGGAGGAGATCGGCCTCGAATTGCTGGTGGAGACGGCCCGGCTGTGGTTGTCGCTCGGCCACTATGCTCTTTCCGGGCAGTTTCGTATCGATGGCGTGACCGGGCCAGATGAGTACAGTGCGCTTGCCAACTGCAATGTCTATACCAATCTGATGGCTCAACAGAATCTACGCGCAGCCGGGGATGCGGCCAAACGTCATCCTGAGAAGGCAAAATCGCTGGCTGTGGACGATGCTGAGATCGCACGCTGGTACGATGCGGCCGAAAAGATGCATATTCCCTACAATGAGCGTCTGGGCGTGACTCCGCAGGCCGAGGCTTTTACGGACCTCGAAGTCTGGGACTTTGCACACACTCCTCCGGAGAAGTATCCTTTGTTTCTGCATTATCCCTATTTTGATCTGTATCATAAACAGGTGATCAAGCAGGCGGATCTGGTACTGGCTATGTTGTTGTGTGGCAATGCTTTTACGCCTGAGCAGAAGGCGCGCAATTTCGCCTACTACGAGCCTCTCACGGTGCGCGATTCGTCGCTGTCGGCCTGCATCCAGGCGATCATCGCGGCTGAAGTGGGACAACTCCAGCTTGCTTACGATTATCTGGGTGAGGCCGCCCTGATGGATCTGGATAATCTGGAACATAATGTTCAGGATGGAGTGCATATCGCATCGCTGAGCGGATCATGGATGGCGCTGGTGATGGGCCTGGGTGGCATGCGTACGCATAATGGCTCACTCTCCTTCGCACCCAGACTCCCGGAACAAATCGAGCGGCTCGCCTTCCGTATACAATTTCGGGGGCGCTGTCTTTCTGTTGAGGTGAAGGCGACAGAGGCAACGTATCGTCTGCTCGACGGGGTGCCCTTAATAGTGAAGCATTATGAAGATGAAATAACGCTTTCTGTGGATGCAGTGGTCACGCACCCAATCCAACCTATCAAAGTGGGTCCACGACCCACGCAACCGATGGGACGCGCTCCGCTCGAACGGGAAACACGTCGCAAGCGTCGACCGACCTCTCGTTCTACCCACCGACCCTCGATTATGCATTCTACCCGGCGGCATCAGGAATGATTGCGGCTTATCTTCAATTACAAAGCAAACGCTGTAGTACCATCTCCAGGAGGCTACGAAGTGCAAAATTTACACCTACGGGGAGAATAGTGAGCAAGAACGAATTGGATCTCACGGACAAATAAAGGCTAGTAGCCCTTCTAGGGAAGATACATCTTTCCCTAATCGGAGTCGTTGAAAGTGGTCCCGGAAAGTGGTCCCGGCTGGTAAATGTGCGATTTTACCCATTTTATGACAAAAATCGTGAAGCATATTCTGGCAGTGATTGTGGATTGTACCTGAGTCTGTCGCATGACCAACATGAGTGTGGCGCAGCCAGGCTCACCAGTACAAATGCTCTCGTGAAGCGCATTCATGGCTTCTGAGAAACTGCTGACAGCACTATCTCACTGATGCAGTTCTTTCTTATTCATGCGGCCTTACAAGCCATCCCACGCGACTTGTTGCACATGCGCCACACTTTGGCTGAATTTGCAATCTTTGTGAACAATGAACTGTCCGAATTGGTCAAGATCAATGTCAAATCACAGTATTACAGCAGCTGTCCCAATATAGCAGCATCAGACCAGGCCATGCGGTGGCTGAGTACACAGCTCCCACCAGGGAACGGCCCATGCTCATGGAGCGAGATTTCAGCATCTCTCCCTCCGCACTCTCTATAGAACGTCTGTGCTGCTGTACTCTGATCAATCACCCAAAGATAGAACCGAGTATCTGTCGGTCGGCACCGTGTCAACTCACGCGCTGCTGCGGTCAGCAAACGGCGACCAATCCCGTACCGCTTGAGCTGGTAGGCCACGTGCAAGTTGTCCAAGAGTGCGCCCCAATCTGGATCCTTGTCCAGAATCATGTGGACGAAACCAACCACCTCACCGTTGCGGTCAGCGACAAGAGTGAAGTGATTCGCGTTGGTGGCCGTTAGCCGTTCGCTCCAGATCATCCTGCGTTCAGCAACCACCTCACCATCAAGAAATGCATCACTGAACGCTCCCCGATAGTGCCGTCGCCAACTATCAGCATGGAGGGCGGCAATAGCCTCGATATCATTGGAGGAAGCATTCCTCAATATGATCTCCCGTTGTAAAAAGCCCTGCGTCGTATCGTCTTCTGCCATGCTCACAGGTTGCTCCATTCTTCTGCTTCAATCCAGATCTTATAGCTCTGGCGTTCTTTTTTCATTTCTCTCTTCTCCTATCATTAACGACGAGAGCGTACAGGCGGGAGTGCTCCTGTAGAGTACCCTGCCTCCCCCCTTCCCGTCTAGCTTTTCTTGCAAGGGCCTCCTAGCATAGCTTCTCTCTCTTTTCAGTTCAAGAGGGACAGAGGGACAGGGGTGTAAATATTGGGGAGGCAGTGAATCCGAAGGATGTAGAAATACGGGGTCCCCAAATGGTACGTTTGGGTTAGATTCCTACTCCGACTTTCTGTTCCAACCATGGGCCCACGATATGCGCAACGAGATGACAACAAGCGAGCAGCATAGAGCATAGTAACAGAGAGAAATGAGAAAAATATTGTAAAAAAGACAAAAATGTGTCTCCTTATAAGAAAGAAAAACAAGTATTTCCAATAAGGAGGACACACAACCAGTATGACGCATTCTTCTGTAAAAATCCAGATTGCGCCTTCGTCTGTTCCCACTACGCCCTCATGGTTTGGTGAGGTGACCGTTCTTGCTCATGTGCTTACTCAGTTGGGCGTTCTGGATGCCATCCAGCAACGGGTGCAGTTTGCCCGCGCTCGGTTTGGCCACTACGACACGATTGACTTTGTCGTCGTCCTCATCGGCTATGCGGTGAGTGGAGAACCCACCTTAAAAGCGTTTTATGAGCGCCTTTGTCCCTTTGCTTCCACCTTTATGGCCCTCTTTGGCCGCAACGACCTTCCCTGTCATTCCACCCTCAGCCGTTTTCTCGCGGCTTTTGATCAGCCGAGTGTCGAAGCCCTCCGGCTCCTCTTTCAAGAGGACCTGGTGACACGATCCACGTTCGGTTCTCCACCGGGTGGGCTGTGGGACCGCCTGGGACATCATTGGCTCCTGGTCGATATCGATGGGACCAAGCAGACAGCACGGCAGCGGGCACTTCCCCAGACACAAGACCTTCCTGCCCCTCACCGCCGTTTTGATCACGTCTGCGCCAAAGGCTATTTCGGGCGCAAAAGAGGGCAAGTAGGACGCACCAGGACGACGGTGTTGCAGCCGTACACCCATCAATGGCTTGGCACCTTTTCTGGTCCAGGAAACGGCAAGTACCGAGAAGAATTGCGACAAGCCCTGAGGGCCATCACGGCGTATGCGGCGGCAGTTGAACTTCCCCTCTCTCACGTCATCGTGAGAGTCGATGGATTGTATGGAAACACGGTTCCGTTACAGGAGATTCTTTCGAGCCAATGTGGAGTGATTGGACGGAGCAAACAGTATGCCTGGCTTGATCTACCAGAAGTGTATGGATTTCCCACATCGTCAGGCAACCCCGGTCAACACATCGTGCACTACGGAGAAGCAACCGCAGCCATCCGATACCTCCGTTCTTGCAGGGAACGCAAACGAGCCTGTGCGCGGGCTTGATGGAGCATATGGGTCAGGAACTGCTCAAATGAGAGGGCATGTCCCACCAGCCCGCGCAGGGGGATTTCTTTGATAAGGCATTGTTCATGCAAGATGTGCACACACCGCCTTTGCGCATCCAGATGCAAGACCAGATGATGGCCGACCAGGTGGGAAGAGACGTAATAGCGTTTGAGGTCCAGGCTGACCATCCCATGACGGTCCACTTTGCGCTCCAGATGCAGCCCATCAAGTTGGTTCAGCCAGCCATCTGGATCCACGATGGGTGGCAGCGCTGGCAAGGAGGGCAGATGGGGGAATGCCGTCAACGGGGGTCGATTGCCACACGCGAGCCCTTGATGCGGGCGTTCTCTATTGTAGTGTTGTACAAAGCTTTGTGTAACCACGTTCGCTTGCTCCAAGGTACCAGGCCGCTCTATCGCGAGACACTCCTCTTGATAGGTGCGATGGTAGCGCTCGACAAAGCCGTTCTGTTGCGGATGATGGGGCGCACAGATCTGGATGTCAATCCCCAAGCAGGCCCCAAAGCGGATCAGTGCCGCCGGAAAATCACTGCCCGCCGGACTGCCCACCCAGCGGGGATCCCGATCCAGGGTGATCTGTTGGGGGCGGCCATACTTCGCCAACGTGCTTGCGAGCGCTTGTAAGGCCGTTTCCGCCGTGAAATCGGAACGCACATGGGCATCAAGGAGCACGGAGGTGCCGACATCAATGATATTGAGCGTCTCGACCACATGTTGCTGCTTGCCATCTGGATCAGCAGGCACCGCGCTCACATCTTTGAAATCAATTTGCCAGCAGATCATGGGCGCAGGGCGCTCCATGGGCTCATGGACCGGTTGCTTGCGCAGAGCGATGCGATCGTTGGCTTTGAGGATGCGATAAATGGTCTTACACGAGGGGAGAGGCAACTGAAAAAACAGCATGAGCGGATCACGGGCGAGATAGTAGTGAATGGCTTCTGGACCAGGAACGCGTCGCAAGCCTTCGGGGGGCTGATCCCGAATGGCGAGAACCTCTTGGATGACCGTGGGTGGCGTTGTGGGCGAAGGGGTCTTGCGAGCTCGCGAGTGGCCTTGCAGGATGTGTTCCAAGGGAATAGCCTGGGCGAATTCCTCGCGAAAGCGCGTGAGCCATTTGTCCACCCAACTGGTGGAACCGCCAAGCGCGGCAGCAAGCTCGGCGTGGGACCACTCAGGATGCTGCTGATGCAACAGATACAAATTGGCACGGGCTGCATAGTATGATGAGAGCATGATGGATACACCTTTCTGCAATAGATTGATCATCTTTTGTTGTGTAGTGTAGTGTAGTGTACCGTCTTTTTCCTGTTTGGGTCAGCGTCGATATCCATCACCCCTCCCTTGCTTCACGATGTGCTGACCGGGGTTGCCTGACGATGTGGGAAATCCATACAAGAAGTCCAAACCCGACTCCAATCAACTCCTGATGGGCAGATCACTCATCCTGAAAGCGGAACCATTCGCGATCTCTACGATTGCCTTGCCGTGCCACTCACCCCAGAAGGGCCTATGATTCGCCTCCTTGTTGCCACTCATCCCGCTGGTGATCACAAACCGGCCATTGGAGTGGTCCGCAACGAGACGGTCTACGAACTGTTCTACACGACGTTGCCACCATATGCCTTTCTTGCCTCAGATGTACTGCATTTGTATCTGCATCGTGGCTCGTTTGAGACAGTCCTCTCAGACGAAGATCAAGAGCAAGACGCAGATCGTTGGGTGTCTCGCACGCCCTGCGGTCAGGATTGCTGGCAAGTCATCTCGCAGTGGGTGTGGAATCTCCGCTTAGAACTTGGGCAACAGCTCACACCTACCGCCATGCGTGTGACAGAATTTTCCCCAGCTCAATCAGTTGAGCCTGCTGCGGTGGTTGAACCTGCTGCGGTGGTTGAACCCATAGCGTATGGTCCTCCTCAATGGGCCCATCGATCATTCACCAAAGGATTTGCTGGCTCCGATTTTGTGCTCCAACCCGATGGCACCTTACGCTGTCCGGCTGATCACCCCTTAACGCTGCAAGAGCGCAGACCTGAGCGCAACGGCTCTGTACGCATGGTCTATGGTGCTCGTGCGTGTCATTGCCGTCCCTGTTCTCTTCGCGATCAGTGTCAAGAATCCACAACAACGAGGAAGCCTCGGCAAGTCAGCGCCGTTGTTTGGCCCACCACCTCCGACCCGTTTGCTTCGACAGCGCCTCCACCTCCCCCCATTGAAACTTCACCGATGTTGCGTAAGCCTCTCCCTGCTCCACCTCCTCCGGAACCCGCTCCGTTCCCAGTCCTGTGGGGTGATTGGCCACGCTGTTCCATCCGGCGTCGCTGGTTTCAGTTGCTTCGCTCACAAACCGTTCTTCTTTCTCCTGAGACAGTTCCGTTGGAGAAGAAACCAGCCAGCAAACCGTCAGACAGACACACCAGAGCACAACGTGCGCATTGGCGTTTGAACTGGAATGAGCGTCTTGCTTGTAACGCTCGTTCCTCTAGCGCTCCACCGCTTTCTATTACTCTTCATGGCCTTCCCGCCACCTTTGCCCAGTTCTTTGACTTTGCTCTCGTGACGGCTGACTAAAACACGGCCTGTTTATTCTTTCTGGATACACTCAGCTTGCTCCTCTTTCTACCATCCACTTTCTTCTATGTAGCTCGTCTTTTCGCTCCATTTTCCTTTTTTGACGCTTGATAGGCCCTCCTCTATTTCTTTACTGCTTGCTTGTTTTGTTTTATCTCATTGCGCATATCGTGGGATGGGCAAACCCCAAGATCCACAGAATCGGAAGAAGTCAGGGTCACAAATCTGTCGATTAGCTGGATACACATCACATGCCCCTTGGATGAGTGCTATCCAGGACGAACGTTTTGTAGCGGCTGTACAGGCTCTGGGCGTTCCCATCCGACAACATCACTTAGTCTCGCACATTGAGGTGAAGCCTGCCATCAATATTGAAGATGAGTTGGTAAAGGATGTGTGCGATATCCGCCGCATCAAACACGATTACCCTAAACATGTAGCGCCAACGACCTACGAGGTAGATTTCTCTTGGATTATCTGGTTGCGGCGTAAAACCCCTGGCTTGAGACATGGGGATAGAAGCCGCTTCCTTGTGAAGATCTCGGGTATGGTGGTACTATTGACTATTGACAGGCATTGCACAACATGATATAAATGTTCCAGACAAGAAGTGCGTCAGAACGACACGCTTCTTCCGGTGGCAGAAGAAGAGGAAGTAGGGAACGGAGGGGAAGTCAGCGGTGAGTGAGACGAAGCGGGCGTATCGGTATCGGTTCTACCCAACCGATGAACAGAGCACGATCCTGGCTCAAACCTTTGGCTGTGTCCGCTTTGTGTATAATGACGGACTGCAGACCCGTTCGCTGGCCTACAAAGAGCGCGGAGAGAAACTCTCCTATGGAGATCTCTCGGCGCGGTTACCTCACCTCAAGCAAACGTATCCCTGGCTGGCCGATGTTTCAAGTGTGCCCCTTCAGCAAGCGCTCAGGCATCTCAATACGGCCTTTGAAAACTTCTTTGCAGGGCGTGCCAGGTATCCTCGTTTCAAGTGCAAGCAGAATAAGCAATCAGCCACCTATGTATGCATGTGAGACCGCGTCCCCCAAGGAGTTTCACCACCTCGTGTCCCTCATTAAGAAGAGCTCAGGGCGCGCACGCGTTGCTGTCGCTCCTGCAAGGAGCGAAGACGATGTTCGGATCGTGCCTGTTCTTGGATCTGCTGCACGTAGGTCGCAAACGAAAGAGGCGTGGTTGACCAGGACACCACAGGAAGCACTTTGATGATCTGTCCTTCTGCCAGCAGTACCAGGTGCGCTTCCTCCGCGTTCAGGTGCACAGTGATGACCTGCCCCCGCCAGGCCTTGCCCACGTAGTAATGATTGAGATCCAACGTGATGCGACCGGCGGCATCGACGCGACGGCAAAAGACCTGTTGTGGTTCCTGGCGCAACCACGCCAACGGATCGACCTGGGTGGGCAGCGGTGGTAACGGGGTCGCCTGGGCGACCCTCTCGGCTGGAGGTCGATCCAGGAGCGCTCGTCCTTGATGCGGTCGCTCGTGGTTGTAAAAGGCCTCAAATGTGCTGAGGGCTTCCTGGGTCTGCAGCTGCGTGGTGGGACGTTCAAACTGCAGACACTCTTGATTGAGCGTGCGATGAAAGCGTTCGACGTAGGCATTTTGCTGAGGATGATGCGGATCACAGACCTGCATCTGGATGCCCAGACAAGCACCAAAACGCAGCAGCGCGGAACGAAAATCGCTGCCCTGAGGACTCCCGACAAAGCGGGGATCGCGGTCCAAGGTGATCTGGCGTGGCACGCCCCAGCGCTCCATGGCATGGACCAGGGCTTCAATCACGGTTTCCGCGGTAAAGTCACTGCGCACTTCGGCGTGCAGCCAGAACGAAGACCCTTGATCGACCACGTTGAAGATTTCCAGGCGATGCTGCTGTTTGCCCTGGGGATCGATCTCGGCACTGCTGACATCCTTGAAATCCACTTGCCACTGACGCAACGGCTCAACGGGATCCAGGGGCTCATGGTGGGAAGGATGTCGAGGAACGATATACTGAAGCAGGCGTAAATAGTGATAGATGGTGCTACTTGCCGGAGGCACATAGCTTTCCTCTTCGGCATGGACCTGCCGTTGCAAATAGCTGCGAATGGTGCGTGGACCAGCCACCCGATGCAGTTGCTCGGGAAGCTGTTCGCGCAGGGTCGCAATCTGGAAAATCTCGTCAAGCGAGAGATGGGGAGGTGGCGTTTTGCGGGCACAGGAGTGCCCTTGTAAGATGAGATACACGTCGTCAAAAGGAGCGTCCAGATAGGGGCGAAGGCGACGGCGCCAGTCTTTGACCCAACTGAGGGACATGCCCGTCTCTTTGGCCAGGTGCGCTTGCGTCCACTCAGGATGACGTTGCAACAAGGTATACAACAAAAAGCGTTTGGGGTATGATTCATGCATGGCGATACTCCCTGATCTCTTCATCGATGAACAACTTTTGCACAGAGTGTATCGCCGTTTGCTTGGCATTTCCAGGGGCACGAGGTGGTAAGACTCTCTGGGGGACGCGGTCTCACATGCATACAACCTATGCCTCCAATGCCTTCACCTGGGATGGTGAGACCTTGACGCTGGCCAAGATGAAGACTGCCCTGGATATTCACTGGCACCGAGCCCTGCCCAGGCACATCAAACCGAGCAGCGTCACGGTCAGTAAAGACGGTGCCAACCGCTATTTCGTCTCTTTTCTCGTGGCAGAGGACATTCCAGCGTTGCCCATCATCACGTCCATGGTCGGTCTGGATCTGGGTCTCACGTCCATGGTTATCCTCTCCACCGGTGAGGCGGTGGGCAATCCGCGCTTCTTGCAGCAGGATGAGAAGAAACTGGTCAGGGCACAGCGTCGGCACGCCAAGAAAAGGAAGGGGTCCAAGAATAAAGAGAAGGCCCGCGTAAAAGTGGCTCGGGTGCATGCTCGTATCTGCGATCGTCGGCGCGACTACCAGCACAAGCTTTCAGCACGCATCGTTCACGAAAACCAAGTGATCTGCGTGGAGAGCCTGGCCGTCAAGAACATGGTCAAAAATCATTGTCTTGCAAAAGCGATTAGCGATGTGGGATGGGGCGAGTTTGTACGCCAACTGGAATATAAAAGCCAGTGGTCTGGACGGACCCTAGTACAGCTTGGCGGAAATATCGTAGGAGTCTAGAGGCGAGACGGTCCTTTGTAGGTCCAGTGAAAAGGACCATTGGAAAGACGATTGTAATAAGCAATGAATGCCAGGATGCCCTCGCGTAAGTGAGTCAGGGATGTCCAACTGGCACGAGCTAAGAGGCGGCGAACAAGAATACTAAACCAGATCTCAATTTGATTGAGCCAAGAACTGTGCCTGGGCGTGTAGACGAAGCGAATGCGATGGCTCGGGTTTGAAAGAAAGGCAGCTCGCGTCGGCATCGAGGCCAAATGACCACTTTTGCCTTTGATGCCCAGGTCCTCCTGGATGCCGCACTGCTCCGCGACGAGACGGACCAGCGTTTCAGACTGATGCGTGTTGAGCTGATCGGCGACAAAGACCCAGGCAGCCTCTGGATCAGTCTGAATGGTCTGGGCAATGTGAGCTGCAAAGTCGGCTTCGGTGCGTGTCGGTAAGAGGCTCGGGGCGATCACTTGACCGGTGGCTACATCCAAATTGGCGATCAGACTCAGGGTGCCATGCCGCTTGTATTCGAATTCCATCCGCTCGACATGACCTGGTAGCATCGGCAATGAAGGATGCAAACGCTCCAATGCTTGGACTCCTGTCATCTCATCGGTGCTGATCACATGCGTGCCCTGCGCCGCAAGTGCCGGAGTCGCTTCATAGACTTCGCACACCGTGCAGATCTGTTCCGTCAACTCAGCTGGATCGTCGGGAGGTGGCGTGAGCCAGTAGCGCTTGCGATGAGGCTGCAAAACGCTCGCCTTTTAAAAAACGTCCCACCGTCCGGGGAGAAATCTGCTTGACGATCCCGCGTTTCACCGCTTCATCAGCCAGTTCACGTGGAGTCCAACTGCTGACTGGTCGCTGTGATTCCCCTGGTGTTTCACACGCCAGAGCCATGATTTGCATGAACTGCTCGAACGTGAAGGTCTCTGGGGCACCGGGGCGCTGCTCATCGGTCAAGAGAACCTCGATGGCTTGACCAAGGAGTTTTGGCTTTGCGGTAGCTTCGATCGCCTCCAAATGGGCTTGCGCCCTGTGCCAGCGATCCCGCCAACGCCGCACTGTTTCATACCCCATCTGCAAGTGCTGGGCTATTTTGCTATTACTGACCCCCTCGGCTGCTTCCAAAATGATGCGACCTCGTTTCACCAGTCGTTGGGCATTGGTGCTCCGATGCACCATACGCTCCAACAATTCGTGTTGTAACGAGCTCACATGAAGCTCGTTTGCTTGTGGATGAGGCATGTGGACAATCTCCTTGCTTCTTTCTCTCCTTATTCTATCACATCCTCACTCACTATTTACGCCAGTCTGTACTAGTCAAAATCGATCAGTGGTTTCCTTCGAGCAAAACCTGTTATGAGTGCAAACAGGTCGTGGAAGATCTGCCTCTGGATGTACGCGAATGGACCTGTCCAGCGTGCGGTGCCTGGCATGAACGCGATATCAACGCTGCACGCAATATCCTGGCTGAGGGACTCTCAGTGTCGGCCTGCGGAGGAAGTGTCAGACCTGTGCGGGTAAACGCCCGTCAGGCAACCCCCCAATGAAGCAGGAACCTCTCAATTCCGTGAGGATGAGAAGCCCCCGGATTCATCCGTGGGGAGATGTCACCAACGTGGATTTACGAGAACAGGTCAAACGCTACTTCCGACTGAGGCTCACGCCATGGAAGGCGGGAACTTTCAAAAGAGCCTTGTATCACTTGAAGTCAGTACTCGCGTTGTTGCCGCTCGATATTCATATTGGGAACATACAGAGAAACCACATAGCACGAGCAATGCTTCTAGGGCTGCCTGCGTTTCCACAGGGAGGCTGGCAAACGTGACGCCATACAACTGTTGCTCAAAGGCATGTGCAGCAGAACGAATTAAACGCGTGAGGCGATCTGGGGTCGGAGCTTCCAGATGCATGCACCGGAACCAGGCGTAGGCTTCCTCTCGCAGTCGATCATCCTGGTGTTCCTGGGGCAACACCTCGGCAATCAGCCATTGCTGCAACTGTTCGGCGTCAGTGACGGTTGATTCGCGGAAATCAAGGAGCCGACGAATATCCGCCCGGTGGTCTTTAATGGTACGCCCCTGCCAGTCATATTGGAGATACGCTTCTGGGGCCACACCAACCTGAGTTGCTACAAATGAGATCACCACGCCTGGAATGTCATTTTTGAATGCAGGAAAGCGACCAGCGCGCTGAAAAAACTTGAGCAACACCGCAAATCCCAACCGTGTTGCCCCGATTTTATTGCCCAACTAGGCGAGATCCCAGGCACTGAGCATCCAATGCTCAATTAATTCTTCCTGTTCCCATTGTCGTTTCATCGTTGATATTTATCCCTTCCATCTTCTTCATTTGGTGAGTTCCTCTAATAGAGAGTGTCGGAACTGCCAGCTTATTCATGAA
Organism: Ktedonobacteria bacterium brp13; assembly: GCA_015099395.1. Classification (GTDB taxonomy): domain Bacteria; phylum Chloroflexota; class Ktedonobacteria; order Ktedonobacterales; family Ktedonobacteraceae; genus Dictyobacter. Next base: position 1,988,970 of record AP024096.1, read on the forward strand.
TATAACGAAGAACTCCAGTGAGTACAACAACTGATGCTCCAAGTAGGTAAAGTGGGCTCAAGTTCTTTTCCAGAAAAAAATGCGGAACTGCGAGGATAGAATAAACTATGCCCGTATTGTCCGCTACCTTGCGGCTGGTGACAGCTTATGTAGAAGCTATAAGATTTGTCAAGCCTTGGGAGGAAGTGTCTCTGGTGGCGAAGACAGCTAGAGACACACCATTCCCCTCTTGCACAGCCCCTTGCTGGGCTGTGTTCTTTGGCAGAAGCCCATGGGTGGGCTCATAGGCCTCTGGATATTTGAGCAAGTGGGCCGCGACCGCCAGCATCTTACGCATCACTGTCATCAGAGCCGAGCCTTTGTTGAAACCGCGTGCCACAAGGCGATGGTAATAGGCTCCAAAGGCGGATCCATCAGTGTGGGTGCTGCGTAACGCTGCCAGGTAGAGCATCCGGCGAAGCAACCCACTCCCCCGTTTAGAAAGTTTCGCTTTGCCTTTCCAGCGTCCACTTTCTTTGATCTCAATATCCATCCCGCCGTAGGCAATGATTTGATCAGTGCGCGCAAAGCGATCCACATCTCCCAATTCGGCACGCAGGACTGCGACGGTTTTCGGTCCAAATTCCTGGATCTGCTGCAAGCCCTTCACGCCTGGATCATCGGCGATCTGTTGCTCGATTTCGGTTTCCAGGCGAGCCAGATTCTCGCGGGTGTGCGCCAACTGATCGCAGAGGACCTGTAAGCTGATCCCACGTCCAGCCAGGGCACGTCCACTGCTCCCGCTCTGCTGAGCCAAAGCGACCAACCGCTGGGCAGTAGGGCGACCAGAATGGACAGGCGATTGCGACCGCAACAGATGCACGATTGGTTCGACGCCCGCCTCGACGATGGCCTGAGCATGCGGATACGCTTTGAGCACAGCCATCGCGTTGGGCAAGCAGGGATCAGCAAAGACCTGGATGAACTCTGGAAAGAGTACCACGACCAGGGATTGGATCTCATTTTGATAGCGGGTGGCTTCATCACTGAGATGGGTATGGAGCCCCTTGAAATCCTTCATTCTTACCTTCTACATGAATTGCTGCCTGCTTAGCGGGAAAAACGACAGGAAAAAATGTTATGACCCCGCAATCAGCGCGAAGCGTGAGCACTGGGACAAACTTTCCTGGAAAAACCGCTTCCCATCTGGTACACTTTTTTCCAAACGTGTAAATTGCGTTCCTCATCGAGAGATTGGCGAACCGTTGGCATGCACGCGGAAGACGGGCGCAAATGTCAGGCGAGGTTGCTCATTGATCAAGAATTATGGCCTCGGTCAGGGATATTCTGACCGAGGCCAACGGTGCTCGTCTCCAGTATTTTTGCGGTTATTCTGGGATATCTCGGTTAGGAAGCAGCTGGAGCAATGTGTGCGATGGTGGAAGAGAACACATCATCAGGATCATAGGTTCGCTTCAGATCAAGCAAACGCTCATAGTTAGACCCAAGGGCCAGGGGAATACGCTCCTGCTCCCTCTCTTCTAGCAGATTGATGTATCCTCCTTTGAGGGCAGAAGGGGCAAGTGATTGCGAGAGCATCCGCGCCCATTGGACATGCTTTTGTTCTTCATCGGCTGACTGGTCTTCCCAGGCGGCAATGATCTCAAACATGAGATGATCCTGACGCAGCGCAAAGGCCGTCTCAGACGCACTCACGCGACTGGCGGCTCCATGAAAATTATGAATTGAGATCATCGAAAATGGGGAAGTCAATGGCAGTCCCTGCTCGATGAGTGTCTCAATGGTCCTGGTCTGCAATCCCTGAAACGACTGTGTCTGAATGTAGTAGTGACGACCTTTCGGCGCGAGCGCATCCAACGCATGAATAAGGTCATGATATTCGACCGGTTGCACCTGATCTACCAGCGGTTTCCCAAAGGTCCGCAGGAGGGCAAGCACCTGCTCCCTCTCGACCTTTGGACCACAATAGGTAGGCGAGAGAAAGAGCATGGTCTGACCATCAGGATTCTGAAAGAACCCTGTCAGAATCGTCAGCTCGTCAGGAGCTGTGGCGATCACCTCGTTGTACCGGTGCAACACCTCTCTTGCCTGCTCTACTGGATAGAGCAATAAACCACCTAACACCGTTGTCAGAGGATGAAGGCGATATTCCAGAGCAACGACGACTCCGAAGTTGCCTCCCCCTCCACGTAGTCCCCAGAACAGATCGGGATGCTCTGAGGGGCTGGCTATGACCAGTTCGCCAGCAGCTGTTACCACTTGTGCTGAGAGCAGGTTATCAGTAGCCAACCCATAGGCTCCCATCAGCGGTCCATATCCTCCCCCCAGGGTCAACCCAGCCATTCCAACGCCGGAACCTGTCCCTGTGGTTGTCACCAGGCCATATTCGTGTGCGGCCGCGATGAGGTCACTTGCCGTCGTTCCCGCCTGGATACGGGCAGTGCGTGTCTGCGGATCGATGGTGACCTTCCTCATCAGGGAGCAATCGATCACGACGCCGTGTTCGCGCAGAGCTCGTCCTGCAAAATCGTGTCCACCACCACGGACAGAGAGTGGTAATCCATGCGAACGGACCCAGCGAAGAGCGTGAATGACATCCTGCGTATTGGCGCAGCGAACGAAGGCCATCGGGTGGGTTGTGACACCTCCATTCCAGATCTGGCGCACCTGTTCGTAGGTTTCGTCTTCAGGGAGAATAATCTGACCAGTCAGGAGTGCTGCAAGGTCTTTGAAAAAAAAATGGTCATAGGTATTCAGAGTTGTCATTGTTTCTTCCTTTTATCGTATACATTGTCGTGTGTTTTCGTGCACTAAGCGGTTCACGCTCTCTCACACCTATCAGTTCACTAGTTCGCAGGCCGATGCGTTTCTTGACACCGGTTCTTTACCGATGTTGCTGGGCCTCCCTCATGTCCCGGTTGGCATGAACCTCTCGCTCAGCGTTCTCTTGCCTCTTGCATCAGTTGTGCTATGGGTATGGGATGGGGTCCAAGCAGGTCGGAGAGAGCCTCCGAGAGCGTGGGAAAGCGAAACTGAAATCCGGTGGAGAGAGCCACTTGTGGCACCGTGCGATGGCTATCGAGAAAGAGGTCTGCACGCTCTCCCCACACCAGCTTCATCATTCCCCTGGACATGGGAAAGAGCCTGGGGCGATGAAGGGTGTGCGCGAACATTTTGGCGAACTCGCGACTGGTAACAGGATTGGGACTGGCGCTGATGAATGGGCCTGTAATGGTTTCCTGATCCAAGGCGTGTAGGATCAAGCGAGCGACATCATTGATATGAATCCAGGAGAACCATTGTCCCCCAGGACCAAGCGTGCCGCCAAAGCCGCTGCGATACACGGGGAGCAGGGCAGCTAACGTTCCTCCTTCTCGCCCCAGCACCAGGCTCTGGCGCAGCAGCACCAGCCGGGCGCCAGTTTCGCGCACGCGCTGCGCTTCGGCTTCCCACACCTGGGCCAGTTCTGCAAGGAAGCCTCCAGTCCCAGGGGCCGCCTTCTCATCGACCTGCCGATCTCCAGTATCGCCCGCGTACTCGACGGCAGTGGAAGAAATGAAGGTGCATCCTTCTCCTCCGATCTTGCGGATGCCCTCCACGAGCGAGCGGGTCGCAAGCAGCCGTGTTTGGGTGAGCTCCTGCTTGCGCGCCCGATTCCAGGGCCTGGCAAAGATGGGATCGCCCACCAGATTGACCACCGCGTCGGCCCCATCGACTGGAGCTACCGGATCACTGGCCTGCCATCTCCGAATCTCTACAGCAGATGGGAAGTGATGTGCCGAAGGCTGGCGCACCAGCGCAATGACCCGATCCCCTGAAGCTTGCAGTGCCTCCACCAGGTGGTGCCCGACCATGCCGTTAGCGCCTGCGATAGCCACCGTACGGGATTTATCAGCTCTTGGTCTTGTCGTCATCGTCTCTTCCTTTCAAATTCTCTGTGTGCGAAATGCATAATCACTGATATTGTGTAACGGTATGCCAAACCCGGCAGCGGCATCTGCCGGATGCAGCATCCCATTAATTCCTATATAGATGATGCCAATAGCTATTAAAGACGCTAACCAGGACGTAATGGACCTGAAACCCCAGGTGCTTCTCTGTTTGTTGATTACAGTATGTACCATTTTTAAGCCTTCTCCTTTTCTATTTCTCTTCTAAAACTAACCAATGGATACTTATTGACCAATGGTAAATAACGCGCAAAAAAGTCGTCACTGAAACTTCGCGCGCCAGGCTGCCGAGAAGCGCTCGCTGGTGGAAACAACCAGTTCCGTCGCTCGTTGCTTATCACCAGCCAATCGTCCGGCCATAGAAAGCGAGACGAGACCATGCAGCGCAGCCCAGAACATATCAACTTCACGATTCACATCGATATGCGAAAGATCGGCAGACTGTTCAAGGACGCGTACGACAGCCTCTCGTAGCTGGGCAAAGGATTCTCGCGCCTCAGTTGGTGTCTGAGCCGTCCCGAAGGGAACGCCATCCAGGCCATTCATCACTTGGTACAACTCAGGGTGGGCGTGCGCGAAGTTCCAGTATGCCAGTGCGATGCGCTGTAACAAATCTTCTGGTGCACCAGGAACACTTTGTGCCCTTCGCAACTCATCTCGCAAAAGCGCGAAACCCTCGATCAAAAGCGCAAAAAGAAGAGCTTTTTTATTGTCAAAGTAGGCATAGATAGCTGCGTGGCTGTATTCAATACGCTCTGCTACCTTGCGGACGGTGACAGCCTGCCATCCTTCCTGACTCGCTATCTCGCGTGCCGCCAGCAAAATTTGCTGGCGTAACTCTGCACGTTCACGTTCACGTCTCTGTTTCGTTACCACATTTCTACCTTTGTTTATTTACTTACCAATGGTTAATGATAGTATACAAGATAAAAACACCCCTGTCAAGACTTTTTACCGGGGGGCTGTTGCCAAGTTGAGCCACCCTTAACGGGGTCAGCGCATCGAAAGCTGAATTATCTCGACCCACTTTTAGCCCTGTTCAGAACGTATAGAACGTAACGTCGAATTGACTCACGAAAGATCTTACTTTGACAGGGTGATTGCCTCACGAGTAATGTAACCCAAGGCGATGTATTTCTACAGAGCGGAGGGTCAAGAAATGAGGTCACACTTGAGTTATCAAAGCAAACGAGAATTGTTATGGCAGATGGTTCCTCGGTATCGAGAGGCATCATCTGCCCTCAAGGAGGTCATCCTTGATGAGTTTGTCGCAGCGACAGGCTATGCACGCAAGTATGCGATCCGGCTTCTGAACCATCCTGCCGAGCAGAAACGGACCATCACACGCCCGCGCGCAGCCCACTATGGACCAGAAGTTCAGCAAGCCTTGTATCTGGCGTGGACAGTCGCGAATCACATCTGCGCCAAGCGGCTCGTTCCCTTTTTACCCACGCTAGTGGCATCTTTGGAGCAGCATGGCCATCTCCACCTCAGCGAGAGGGGCCGTGCTGAGCTGCTTGCGATGAGTCCAGCCACGGCTGATCGGATCTTACAGCCGTATCGACGACAGGGAAAGCATGGGATTGCCACGACCAGATCAGGAACCTTGCTCAAAAAGCAGATTCCCATCCGCACGTTTCAAGATTGGAGTGAAACGAGACCGGGATTCATGGAAGCCGACCTCGTGGCTCATTGTGGCACGCAGACCGACGGTTCTTACCTCTCTACGCTCACGTTGACGGATATTGCCACTGGGTGGACGGAGATGCTTCCCCTCTTGAATCGGAACCAGGAGGACGTCATGGCAGCCTTGAAGCGCGTGCGACAGTTGCTTCCTTTTCCACTGTTGGGTCTTGATACCGATAATGGTGGAGAATTCATCAACATGGAATTACTGGCCTACTGTGAACAGGAGCAGATCACCTTTACCAGGGGGCGACCAAAGCGGAGTAATGACCAATGTTACATAGAGCAGAAAAACGGACACATTGTGCGCCAAATCGTCGGTTACGATCGCTTCGCTGGGGAGTTTTCCTACCGCCAGTTAACCGAACTCTACCGAGCGCTTCGCGTCTACATCAACTGTTTCCAGCCTTCGATGAAACTGCAAGAAAAGCAACGAGATGGGGAGAAAGTACACAAAAAATATGATCGAGCGCAAACTCCGATGCAGCGGTTACTTGCGACCAAGAGCTTGTCTAAAAAAAAGGGCGAGGAACTGACCCGTATCACCCAGGCGCTTGATCCTCTGCGGCTCTTGCAACAACTCGAACAGTTGCAAAAGGCACTCTTCCGGCACGCTCTTGCGCTAGGAAGAGAAGCTGAACAAAATGAAGCCTCAGCTTTCCAGTCCTTTTCTGCGAGGCAGTGTGCCGAAGAGAGCATTCCCCATGAGGGTATTCCAGGAACGCCGCCAGCATTGCTCAAAAAAGAGCAGAAAAGAAGATCCCAAAGAAGCGGGCGACCTCATGACTGGCGGACGCGAAAAGATCCTTTTGAAGGGACATGGGATGACATTACGAACTGGCTGCGTGTGCAACCAGATCTCACCGGGACAGAGATTTTCCACACATTGCAGCACCTCTATCCAGGCCGTTATCGACCAACCCTCGACCAACCCAGCTCCGAACCTTGCAGAGCGGGGTCTCAACAAGCTGCGCACTCGTCTTCTCGTCACCTTTGATAACCAATGGGACGAGGAAGTGGCGAATGGACAACTCCCGGTTCCTGAGTTGCGAGCTGAAGTCGTCGCTGACATGTCCTCATGAGAGGGCGAGATCGGGACACTCTGCTCGCCAGAGGGCACGGGCGATGCTGCCCTTGATTGGGGTGGGGTGAACGCTTCGCGCCGAGAGCGACCAGGGTTTCTGCATTGATGAGCATCACCATCCCTGGTTGCTCTCGCTCGTGCCGAGTCTACCCACCCCGTCAAGGGTCGGGCCTGGCAGCATCGCTTGCTCTGCGCCCCTGGCTTGAGCCATGATTGAGCGCCTCCACGGAGCCTCAAGCTCCCCCAGAGATGCTTGATGAGCCTATCGGCTCCTACTTGCAGAACTTGCAGAGAGGAGGTTTCTGGGAGTAAGATATTCCATGAGCCAACAACTTAGAACACACAGCAAAGTAAGATTTCCCATGAGGCATCCTCTCTTGTCCGGTAAGATTCTTCCATGAGGCAATGCGGGTGAACAGGTATTTATCCAGCAGTGTTCCAACAGCACGGGAGAAAAACATCTCACGCGGGCGATCACCTTTGCCATGAATGGCAATTGAGCGATCCGGCCAGGAAATATCCTCAATATCGATTGCCAGCGCCTCCTGGCACCGTAAACCGCCATCATAGATGAGCCAGAACAGCGCGCGATCGCGCGGATCAGTAATCTGGCGCAGCACCGCCTCCACCCGCTGCGCATCGAGCGCCCGAGCGACCCGCTTTTGTTCTGGCTTGCGTTCGACTCCCGCAAGCAAGGTATCAGTCTGCCATCCTTGCGCGCGGAGGAACCCCAAGAAACTGCGCAGCGCCGCAAGCCGTCGATTGTAGGTCGTTGGGGCCAGCGCTTCCTGGTGGGCGAGATACGCCTGGATGATTTCTGTTGTCAACACAGCAATGTCGGCCTGACCGTACTGTGTGAGTAAGGGTGCCAGGTCGTCGGCATAACTTTCCCGCGTCCGACGTGCAAACGACGTGCTTTCGAGAAAGGCTTCAAAGGCTTTGGTCAGCGTTATAGCTGACAACGAATCGGGTCTGTTCATCTTCTATCGCACCTAATGGGCTATTAGGTGCGGTAAATCATGGGGTGGTACAAGAATTCGTCCAAAAATGGGCTAATTGCTCGCAGCCTTTGGTTCCTCGACGGTGAGAGCTTCTTTTCTTTCCTCCTGTCCCTCTATTCCCTCTATTTGACCAAAATCCAACTTGAGTACAGGTGCGAATCCACCCACAGGACGATCCCCTTTCACGCTGTACGGGGCATACTTGCTCATGAGGGCACACGAGAACGACGTGCGCCCGGATGAACAACAGCCAGAGCGCGGGCGTCTGACGCGCCAGCCTCAGGCTCGTGAAAGGAAGGAAATGTGTATGCAGCAGCCCCCCTCGCCGTCTCTCACCGCTTTCGCCCCGGCGGGTCATCCGTTGGTGCGAGTCGAGCATCTTTCGCGGGTGATCTCGACGCGTAGCCAGAAAACCGTTATTTTACGTGATATAACTTTTAGCGTGCCTGAGCGATCTCTGTTCGCCATCAATGGCCCTTCTGGGAGTGGCAAATCTACCCTGCTCAATATGTTGACAGGGGTTGATCGTCCAACCAGTGGGCAGGTGTTCTTTGGCAATGAGGAACTCGGGGGACGCAGTGAGAACGCCCTTGCTCGCTGGCGTGGACAGCACGTCGGGGTCATCTTCCAGTTTTTCCAACTGGTGCCGACGCTGACAGCTGTGGAGAATGTCTTGTTGGCTCTTGAGTTAGGCAAAGGCGGTGGATTATCAAAACGAGACTGGCGGAAGCGCGCTCAGGAGTGTCTGGAAACGGTGGGACTGAGTGCGTTTGCTCGTCGCTTGCCCAGCGAGCTTTCTGGTGGGCAGCAGCAGCGGGTAGCCATTGCGCGGGCACTGGCGAATAATCCGCCGGTCCTGATTGCCGATGAGCCGACGGGCAATCTGGATTCGCGGATGGCGCACGAAGTGTTTGCTACCCTTGCTGGTTTGACGCAGCAGGGGAAGACCGTCATTTACGTCACACATGACCGCGAGTTAGCCGCCCGTGCCCAGGCCCGCATCGGCCTCCTCGATGGGGGCATCGTTGAGCAGCAGGGGGCCCATGCGCAACTGGCATCTTCCCTGGAGGTGGGTCAATGAGCGCCAGACGGAAAAAATCGTTCGCCGATGTCACCAAGCGCAAGGGCCGCACCTTTATGGTGGTCATGGGCATCTTTATCGGGATCTTTGGCCTAACGATCATCAATTTTACCCAGGCCACCATCTCCAATGCCTATGCCTACAGCGCAGGTTCGGCGGCGAATCGTCCCGATGTTGCTATAGCAGTGGACAAGCTGGTGCCGTCGCTGGCCGTGTCACTGGCTGCCGTGGACAATGTGCAGGCCCTCCAGATGCAGGCCGAGATCAACACCAGTTGGAATGTGCCTTCTGCCGCGCATGGCGGTTATGGCATGGATATCCTCAGTTTTCCCGATCTGCAGCACTTGGCGATTACTCCCTTTCAGTTGACCAGCGGCCGCTATCCTGGTGCAGGTGAAATCGTGCTGGAATACGGCGACCAGCAGTTGTCGAGCATAGCCATTGGTGATACCGTCACGGTCAACATCAGCCAGGATGCGACTACCACGCTCAAGGTGGTTGGCTTTACCCGCACGGAGGGCCTCGCCAGCCCAGTCGCCACGCAAACAGCCAGAGGCTATGTCAGCATGGACGGCTTTCAACAGGCGTTCGGATCAGCCGTCTCATCTTCGCAAGGACCAACGCTAAGTAATAGTGTTGCGTTCAAGGTGAAAAACACGAAACTGGAGAGTGCTACAGCCACAGAGGTGGTCAATGTGTTAAAGGCCAATGGGGTAACCGTGACTGGAGTATCGTATCCCACACCATTTAATACAGCGTTTCTCAATGTCATCAATGGGGTCTTTACGCTCTTGCGCTTGCTGGCTATTCTGGCGGTCCTCTTGAGCTGCATGCTGATCCTCAACACTATTATCACCCTGGTGGCTGAACAAACCCAGATTATGGGGACGATGAAAGCTATGGGGGGAACCCGCAGCACGATCCTGCGCGGCTATCTGGTTTCGGTGTTGCTCTATAGCATTCTGGGGACCTTGCCTGGGATCGCCCTGGGACTCGTGTTAGGCTATCCGCTGACCACTGCTCTGGTCAATTTTCTTGATCTCGGTCCCTTTTATGTGGACCCGTGGATCGTCTTCCTCAGTCTAGGGGTCGGTTTCGGCGTCCCATTGCTGGCGGCCTTCGTTCCGCTCTGGGTGGGTACCAGCATTACGGTGCGCGAGGCCTTCGCAGGCTATGGCATCAGTTCTGGACAAAGCAGGCGTCGGGTGCGCGGCTCGGGCGAGCGGATGGGCTTGCTCTCCCAGACAACCTGGCTGGGCCTGCGCGGCGTCTTCCGCAGACGAGGACGGGCGATGTTGACTCTCTTGACCCTGACCCTGGCGGGCGCGACCTTCCTAACAGTCCAGTGTGCCAGCGCTTCCACCAATCGGATGATTGCTGATATTACAGGCAGTAGTCACTATGATGTGGAAGCAAATGTACCTCCCAACGGAACCCAAGCACAAACGCTGATCACCCAGATTCAGGCTCTGGCCAATGTCAAGCACGTCGAGACTGAGACGGAAGTAGAGCACGATGGGCTGACCACCCAGTGGGGCAGCGTGGATATTAAAGGGTATCAGGTGGACACCCAGATCTATCAACCGCCCATTTTGAGCGGGCGCTGGTTCACGGCCGACGATACCAATGCTGTGCTCATCAACGAGAGCTTTGCCAAGGTCTCTGGTTTACAGGTTGGCCAGACCCTACTGGTGGCAAATCTCACCCTGAAGGTGATTGGCATTGTCCATCAGCCGCAACGGGGTCTGATCGGGGTCGGCGCGCTGGTTACCACGAATAGCATAATCAATCAAATGGGCGCAGCAAATCCAAATCTCGGTGTGGTGACGAATCTTCTAGTGCAGGCCCGCAATAACTCAACCTCAGCCCTCGTGACACTGGTCAACCAGATTGACCAGTTCTATCCCAATGGCGGCTCTGGACAATCTGTCGGTGGTAATAGTCTGGTAGAGATGCATCAAACGCAGATCGCGCAGCAACAGCAGGGTTTCTATGTCTTCTATGCGCTGCTGTATAGTGTGGCGCTGATCGTCGGCAGTGTCGGTATCCTGGGACTCGCCAACGCCCTGGCGGCTTCCGTGCTAGAGCGGAAACGCGAGATTGGGATGTTGCGCTCGCTCGGCGGGAGCTCCTGGCGGGTCGCCCAGATTTTCTGGGTAGAAGGGATGTCGCTAGGAGGTATCGCCTTGGTACTGGCTGTGCTGGTGGGCATTCCCATGGCATACGGGTTTGTGCAACTCATGGGTAAGCTCTTTCTCCAGGTTGATTTTCTGCTGGACCCCTCGGCCCTCATTGTGATGGTCATTGCCGTCCTGCTGATTGCCACCTTGGCCAGTATCATTCCAGCTTTCCGCGCCTCACAACTGCGGATTGCCGATATGTTACGCTACGAATGAAAAATGCCAGGTGTCAACATTTATCGTGACATAACCCGCATTCATCGGGGGGCATGGCCGATGATGCATACAGGCCATGTTATGATAAACGCTGACACCTATCCATATACATACAGGAGGCAACACCCATGACCAAACATTTCCGACGCAGTTGGCGGCCAGGAGGCCTCTATTGGCGCGTGACTCTCTCCTCTTTTCTGGTGACCCTCGTTGCGATCGTGACCATTGAAGGTGTCTCCATCTCTTTGTCGTTGGGTTCGTCGGTCCACGTGGTGGTGGGTTACAGCTCATCTGCGCCTGCGAGTGCCAATACAGGTGTCGGAAACAGGTTGGCCCCAGATCCAACATTGCCCGAAAAAATACAGGCGTATTTCGCCCATCTCTCACCCGTGACCTTCTACATTCTCCTCCTGGCGATTGTAGTGGGCACACTGACTGGTCTGGTGGTTACCAGGGGGCTTACCCGCCGTCTACGCACTATTACCAGAGCAGCCGGTGCCTGGAGCCAGGGAGATTTTCAGGTGACGGTGCATGACGAGACGAACGATGAGCTGGGGCAATTAGCGCTCGACCTGAACAGGATGGCTGCGCAGGTGCGAACATTGTTGGTGACTCGCCAGGAACTGGCCGTAGTCGAAGAGCGCAACCGCCTGGCTCGTGATTTACACGACTCGGTAAAACAACAGGTCTTTGCCAATGCCCTGTTGGTGCGGGCGGCACGCAAGACACTTGTCCACGATCCCACCAAAGCCCAGGCCCATCTTGCCGAGGCTGAAGAACTCGCAGTCGAAACGCAAGAGGCGCTGATCGATTTGATACAGGCGCTGCGTCCGGCCTCGATGGCCGATAAAGGGCTGGTTGCAGTGCTGCAAGAGTATACTGAGGATTGGTCAAGGCGGATGGGTATTCCTGTTACGTTCCATATCCAGGGTGAACGGACGACGCCACTAGATCAGGAAGAAGCCTTGTTTCGCGTGGTTCAAGAAGCGCTGGCCAATGTTGCTCGCCACAGTGAAGCGGACAACGTTGCACTGCATCTGACCTGGACAACTGCACAGATTACTATGACTCTCCAGGATGATGGGCATGGGTTTCTCAAGCGCAACACAACCAGGAAAGGATCGGGTCTGGTCAATATGCGCGAACGGATCGAAGCGCTGGCTGGAACCTGTATGATAGCCAGCAGTCCTGCTGGTACGTGCATCGAAGTCAGTCTGCCCCTGTTTCCCCTCGAAACGGTGGCCAGAACAGGAGTGATGGTATGAGTGAAGCCATTACCGTGATGATTGTTGATGACCACGCCGTGGTCCGGCATGGGATGCGAGCTCTGCTCGAAGCCGAGGGAGATTTTACGGTCGTGGGTGAGATGGCTTCAGGAGCGGAAGCCGTTCTGCGCGTTGGCGATCTGGTTCCCGAGGTTGTCCTGATGGATCTGCTCATGCCCGATGTAGACGGCGTGGAGGCGACCAGGCTGATCAAGCAACGGAGTCCCAACTCCCAGGTCATCATTCTGACCTCCTACCACGAGGACGAGCATATCTTCCCCGCTATTCGTGCTGGTGCTCTGTCCTATCTGCTCAAGGGGGCCAGCCTGGAGGAATTGACTACAGCCGTGCGCAAAGCTGCCAGAGGTGAGGTAGTGATGCACCCACGTGTCGCGGTTCGTCTGATGCAGGAATTGCGCGGTGCTTCCCAGGAAACCTCTATGCTCTATCAGACACTGAGCCAGCGCGAGCGCGAAGTATTGCGCCTGATCGCCGAGGGTCTGAGCAATGCCCAGATTGCGGAACGCCTTGTGATCACTGAGCGAACGGTCAAAAGCCATGTCAACAATATCCTGAGCAAGCTTCACCTGGCCGACCGAACCCAGGTGGCGATCTTTGCCTGGCGTTCAGGGATGATGGACAAGTAACAGGCGTTTTCCTCTAGGGACCTGGCAGTTTCGGGCTTGCCAGCGAAATGGCCCATTTTTGGACGAATCCTTGCACTATCCCCTTAACGGAGGAAAAGAAGCGGCACGTAGCCAGATGCATGCGCGCATCTTACTCAAAACGGATCAGGAAGCGCAAGGACCAGCCTGGACCGATCAGCAGATTGCCCAGGCGCTCTCAATTGGAACGGCGACCGTCGAGCGAGTGCGTCGGCGTTTTGTGGAAGGGGGGTTCCTCGATGCACTGGTGCGGCGTCCGCAGCCCGAACGGCCCAATCACCCTACTCCTACCGTCAAAAATACACTTAAGGGCCATATGTGTGCACCATCCCCTGTAATTTTCCCCCTTGGTCCAACTAACAAATTTTGCTGATTTGCCACGAAATATCCTTCATGAGCCATTGAAGATTGGTAGTCTGTAGCATAATGTAATGTAGGGTAGCGCTACAGATTGGTAAGCTGTCACCTGCCGCTTGAGAAACTGGTAGGTCCAGGATTGAAAGGAGTTCTGATGAAGTACGCCCAAGGGGCGATTTTGGGCCTCAACTGCTGATCATGCGCTATTTTCCACCTCGAAATCGAGCTCATTGGTTGCTAATAAGATGATCCTGTGCCCAAACGTTGTTTTTTGTCCGACCGCTGCTGGAACCCCTAAAAGTGTTAAACATGGCTCTGAAAATATATGTAGTGAGGAAATACCATGGATAGAAGACATTTTCTTCGGACTGAGGGAAAAGATATCCCCAATCGAGACGAACGCAGACCCAGTATCGATGCTATGACGCGAGTCGTAAGTGGTACGCGTTTCGAGCGTATACAAAAGACCACATCACGAATAGAACAGCTCTGATGAATTGCGAGTTCATTATGATGCAACAAAGCGAGATATAGCGGCTCTACGTAAAGAAATGGATTACTATATGAATCATCCCATGAGATTTGCTTTCCGGCCTTACGGAAGGACGAGTCGAGTGCGCCTGGAAAGACAGTTAAGAGCTGAACTGGATGGACTGGAGAACTTCAAGCAGGAATTAACGGATCGTTTGCGATATGTAGATAAGGGAACTCAGACCATAAACTATCTTGGAGCTTCTTATTCAGACAGGCAAAGGGAGGTAGATAGAAAATTCTTTCAGCAAATTCCTGGAAAAGGGGAGAGGCATGAGGACGTTGCCATTGTAGCGGTCAATCACGTATTCCCAGGAATAGATGTTTGTTTTGATGAGCTGAAGACAAGAGCCGATTTTGCAATTCTTATCCCCAAGGGCAGTAGTGATAATGCAGCAACAAAAGAAGAATTTGGGGACAGATATAATTTTCAGCTTGATAAGAAGAGCTGTAAGAATGTAGATCAAGTGGTGGCATGTTTCGACAAGTATATTGGTAAAGACAAGAAAATAATCCTTATGGATCATGGAGGCTACTTCGCCGAGAACCTCGCTGAACTGCAGAAGGCACTCAACGGACGTATCCTCGGAGTCATTGAAAACACACAAAATGGTCATGATAAATATGTCAAACAGAAAGATTTGCCTGTTCCTGTTATATCTCTTGCAGCCTGTGAACTAAAAAACAAAGCAGAGGCATCTATAGGATCATCTGTAGTAGAAGCAACTAAAGCAATCATGCGAAGAAAAGGCATGACTATGTTTGATATCACATCAACGCTCGTACTAGGATACGGAAAAGTTGGGGCCGCCATTGCAGATTGTTTACCATCACAGACGATAACGGTTTATGATGTATCAGAGAGTGCATGTAGGAAAGCCAGTGACAAGGGTTTTATAGTTGCTAAAGGTGAAGACAAAGAAAAAGGTAAAGAAGCACGTTTACAAGCTCTGAGCAAGGCGCAGGTAATATTTTGTGCGGGAGGGCGCAATGCCCTTAAGGCAGAGGATTATCCACACTTGAAAGATGGATGCATTATTGCAACCGTGACCTCCCGCGATGAAGCGCTTCATTTACCACCTGCATCATATAAACGGGTCAATGATGATTATCGCCATAGTCACATCTATACTTATCGAGATGAAACGACGGGACATGTTATCCATTTACTTAATGATGGAGACGCAGTCAACTTTATTGAGCAAAGTCCAGTCAATGGTCATAGCATCAAGGCTGTTGAAGGATTAGAGGTTGGCAGTTTCGAACACATCTACGCAAACCACGCTCAGCTACCACGCGGACTCCAGGACCCACCTCTCGACCTCCAGGGAAGCGTTGAGACAATATGGGAGAACATCTATCAAAGAAAGTTATGACTCACCGTTCGCTTAAGGGACATTCAAAAAATGAATCCACCCAGCCAACAGAGATAGTTCCCACTAACCAGGGGTCGCTATCGGTGTGATACTCTCAGCCAGAACAGGCTTACGAGGACGACCTCGTGGCCGTTTTGGCTGAGTTGGATCAGGAAGCGGCCTTGTGCGAGGACGACCTCGTGACCGCTTCTGAGACGTTGACTTCTCTTGCAAGGATGGATGAGGTTGCGGCTCTATTGGCAGAGAAGAGGGAATATCGACGCACCATTTTTCTAAGGAAGACCATCGCTGGAGGTGGGTTTCCACCTCCTGTTCGGCGATTGAGAGAGAAGGGCTGGCAACAGTACCTCGCTCTCAGTCTACCTTACACCGCCTCCTGCGTGACGGCAATAAAACACATTCTTAAACGTTATTAATATCATTTTGCCACTTTTGAATCTTTTCCTGAAGCTTTTTATGAAACTTTGCCCATCGTTTCACATCAGAGATCTCAGGAACTTCTGATCCCACTGAGGATCGACTATGTTCCTCAGAACTATCATGTTCACCTGATTGTTCTGAGGAACATGATAGATCATCACTACCAAGTGCGGCTTCTCTATCTATGTACGGTACGCGTATGGGTTTATATATTTGATCTATAACTTCGTTCAGCGGTTTAATGTGTTCGAAATCATAATCAACCGACAAACTTGATATTGCCCCTGCCCTACTTGCATCCAGATGTTCTTTTATTAGTCCTTTAGTCTTGTCTTCTAAGGGTAATTGCTCTTTGAAGGCATAGATCATTCCTTCTTGCTCAGATCCTGTATCTGTAGTCTCTTGAACAGATCCTGTATCTGTAGTCTCTTGAACAGATCCTGTATCTGTAGTCCCTTGAACAGATCCTGTATCTGTAGTCTTTTGAACAGATCTGGAATCATGTGGTTTAATACTATTATTAGAGGAAAGGGAATCATCACTGCCAGTACCCTGTCGTGGGTGCATTAATCGTAAGATGTCAGAATGTCTATCAGGTTTTTTGTAGTATATTCATGGGTTTCTTGTTGCCCGAGATCATTTGGGGGACGATTAGATTGTCCCATTTGCAGTACATCAAATTTGTTTCCATACATGATGCCTGATCCAGATGCGTCGGAACTCTTCCTTTTGCCTATATCTAGTTTATCCATCTTTTTTCCTTTCATAAAATTGTCGAATCGAATTGATGTTTAGTAACATAATGTCGCTAAGAGCGTATTTTGTCAAATAGGGGTCACAAGCTTGCCCGCGACTATTGCCATCCCTGAGTGCTTGCTCAAGCTGAAGCGAGGATATTGGATCATTGAAAATGGCTTACATTATGTAAAAGATGTGATCATGGGTGAGGACAAAAGCACGATCCATGCTGACAATGGACCCAAAATCATGGCAGCATTA
The DNA here is from genome assembly GCA_015099395.1 of Ktedonobacteria bacterium brp13. Classification (GTDB taxonomy): domain Bacteria; phylum Chloroflexota; class Ktedonobacteria; order Ktedonobacterales; family Ktedonobacteraceae; genus Dictyobacter. The sequence continues at coordinate 2,005,781 of AP024096.1, forward strand.
CGCAATACGGCGCTCAGTTTGCTCCGTCACGCTGGATGTTCCACTATTGCTGCTCGGATGCGCTACAACAGCACCCATCCTCAAGCGGCTTTGGAGATTTTGTCTCTCTCTTTGTGAGAACGCATAAGCCCTACTGACGCTGCTGCTCGCTGAGCGCCGTGTAGAGATCATGCATAAATTCATCAAGAAAGATATCTGTCTCTAACCAGGAGGCCAGGTGCAAGATCTCTTCGAGCGCTTGCAGACGCGTGAGCAAGCGGCGACGGCGCAACACCGCAAGCGTGGCCTGGAGATGGTCGGCGTGCTTGATACTGCCAAAGCGATCGGCAAAGACCTGACGGGTCTGCTCCTCCTTGGTCGCCAGATCTTCCCAGGAACCCAGCAGGGACGTGATGGACGCGGTCGCCGCCTCCACCTTCTTCACCGCGCCACTGAGCTCCTGTTCCAGGAGTGCGGACTCAGCAATCATCACATCGAGGGGATGGTCCTCTCCTGGCTGCCAGCGTTGCCGTCTCGCCGGATCGCTCACCGGGACTTTGCGCGCCGCATCCTCAGCGCGCCGTTTGCGTGGTCGTGGCATCGTACTGCCTCCTCGTACTAAAGTTGTGAGTAGTCTATACTCCTAGACTCACAAGAAAGTATACCAGAGAGCCCCACTGCACTGCACTGCAAGTATTGTCGATCATGCCTGATTATACGCCCTTGTGCCCGAAATAGCGGTATAAAGTTGTGATCAGACTATGTTACTTTGCTCACATCTTACTATTCCGGTATCTACTATAGCTACCGGAATGAATGACAATCTATCTACATTTTAGCATATTGTACGTATGTCTTATCTTACTTGTGTGTTATTTATAGTATTTTGCTCACAACTTTCCTTCGTAGCCATAACGTACTTTTATGGCCATACATGTGGCTGGTGACAGCTTCCGTAGCGCTACTCCCTGTACTCAGCCATTCGGCCTGATCTCCACCCTCATGACCCTCGTGTGACCGATCCTGGGTCTGCTGGATGCTGAGTCGTTTGCTCCTCTATCTCACGAGCAAACGTCTGCGCATGTTGCTCCAGCACACTACTTATGGTTTGCATCTGCTGCTCCAACGCTGCTGTTTGCCATTCCCCTGCCACCTGGATCAGCTGATGCAGGTGGCACAACTCCAAGATGTGCAGATCAGTCGTTCCGGGCTCCAGCAACGTTTTACCGAGTCGGCCGCGGGTCTTTGTGCATGATCGTAAAAGAGTAGCTATGAGAGGAGGGTCGAAACTAATTCATTTGTTGATCGATTTTGCTCTTACGAGTGCTCGTACATTTATAACAAGATAGATCAAGGTATTGAGGTTGGCGACAGAACGTTGGTTGTGCACTTTTGGTCGTTCGATCCCCAGTGCCTGGGCTTGACTATTGATACGTTCGCAGCTCGTTCTCTGGGTGTAAATAGCCTTGTAGAGCGGACTGCTACGGTCGAGTAAGGCACGCATGAGACCACCACGCTCCCAGTTGAGATCCTTGACGCAGCCTTTCCCATTCACAAATTGTTCGTGCTCACACCGTTCTCCGGTGGCGTTGGGAAACAAGAGTGGACAGACGAAACGTTGTGCACGATAGCCTGAGGAAACCTCGCCAGGACATCCCTTACATATAGTGACACTCACATTGGCAGAAAAAAAGCTCGTCGAACTCAGCAAGGTATGAGATAATAGGATACATATACAGTATGCGAAGAGAGAAGGAGTTGGTAGTAAGCGCGAAGAGTAGTCAGTTTTTAGGCCGACGAGTGAGCACTCGGCGCCAAGTGTGAGCAGCTCAACCATCAGCGGTTTGAGAAGCTGCTCCCCATCTGGCTTTTTCCAGCAACGTTTTGTCAATGAGCAGGCTTCGGGTCGTTTCGCGCTGAAGTCGCTTGCCCATCCAAGAGTGGTGCCCGTTTCGCCCGCAGCATCCTGGGATTGACAATTCCGTGAAGAATACTCTCGATTGAACGTAGAATCAGAGACAAGATGATCTGAAAGGAAATGGTTCTCTATGCATCGAGTGTCTGGCTGGATCAGATTGCATGTGATCTGGGTGATCATTCTCTCATTGACCGTGGCTTTGCTCCTGGGATCTGGAGTGTGGTTGTTCATCCGAACAAGCGCTCGTTCAGTTCACGGTGTTCTGGTGACAGGACCAGCCTTTGTTGCCCTGCTTGATAAAGAGACTGGCAAATCGATCTGGCGGTATCAGACGGACTTGTACAGTCGTCAGGTAGGCATAAATACGCCTCGGACAGGCATAACCGCATTCGCACCGTTGGTTTCCAATGGTCTGGTTTATGTTCTTACGCAGACTCCAGTCGGATACACCCCGAATGGATTCACCTATACCATGGAGGCATTGAGCCTGGCAACTGGCACGGTGCAGTGGAGTTGGGGATGGAAAGAGGCTCCTACGCTGGAAGATCCGCTGACTCTTGCCAATGGCGTGATCTATATCAGTGAGTATACTTTTACTGGGAATATCGATTCTCCACCTTCTTCACCTTTCTCTCCTGGTTCTCCTTCCGCAGATCAGGGATATATCGTTGCCTTGCAGGCCAGCGATGGGCACCAGCTCTGGAAGGCCTCTCTCTCAGGTCAGCCCTCGCCCGCAACGGTGGCGGATAATGTTCTGTATCTGAGCAATGGGAAGGCATTACTCGCTTTAAGCGCCAGCGATGGGCACCAACTCTGGCAATACCAACCAGACGACGGAGATATGACTTATTATAATCAGATAGATTATCAGACAGGACAGGCACATACGGTTATCGTGCAAGGTCAGGTCTATCTCGAAATCCGCCGAGTGGAAGGGGATCATTATGTGGACGATCTGGCAGCGCTGAATCCTCAAACGGGGCGCCTGGTCTGGCGTTATTGGAGCCATGGCGATGGCGAGTCAATCACCATGCCTATCCTGGCGAAGAATACTCTTTATGTGGGGATAGGGGTATGGGGTGCCATAAACGCGCCTTTTGTCGCGTTGAATGCCAGCACCGGAGCAGCATCATGGACGTATCAGGGCTCGCCTAGGGGGTATTTATCGCAACCAGTCTTGGACAATGGGGTGCTCTATTTGAAAGAGTTCACTCTGAAAGGGACGCCAAGCGATGTCGTTGCGCTGCAGGTGAGCAATGGGCAGGTCCTGAAACGATACACGCCTGCGAGCGGAGAAGCATTCTCCACGCTCACAGTAAACCAGCAAACACTTTATCTGACCGTTTCACGATCAAAGCGCACACCGGAAGAAGTAATCGCTCTGAATCGGGCAACTGGCGCGGAAGTCTGGCACTCATCTCTATCTCCACTCCCCTTTGGCCTCTCTGCTGTCACCGTTTCTCAGAATCAAGTGTATGTCGTTGCAGCGCAGAGCGACGTGTGGTCAGCGACGCTCTTTGTCTTGCAGGCGGGCAACGGAAAACAGCTTTGGAGCTATGCAATGAGTGACCAGATGTATCCAGTGATGTATCCAGTGGTCACTGCTGTCTAAAAACGTGTTTCGAGAAAGCCTTGTCGGTCAATCCAGACCCAAAGGTGTCAATCCCAGGATGCTGCGGGCGAAACGGGCACCACTCTTGGATGGGCAAGCGACTTCAGCGTGAAACGACCCGAAGCCTGCTCATTGGCAAAACGTTGCTGGAAAAAGCCAGATGGGGGGCAGCTTCTCAAACCGCTAATGGTTGAGCTGCTCACACTTGGCGCCGAGTGCTCACTCGTCGGCCTAAAAACTGACTACTCTTCGCGCTTACTACCAGGAGTATGAAGCAACTTAATGAAAAATTCATAACATCACATGGTTCATGTTTAGACTACTAGCCAGAACCAGAATGCTGCGAAAAGTTTCGTGTTCCATATCTGGCATACTGAACAGACAATAGCCGCTCTAGCAGCTTGTGGCTGAGCATCCTTTTCTGCTTGGTAAATGCCCTCTGAAGTGAGCAGGTTTGGCCCTCAAACGTAAGCACTTGCCCTCAAATATGAGCACTGGTACGAACGTGCATGGGCAAACCGCTCCACATCTGGGGTATCAGCAGAGAAAGTTGTAAATAACCCGAACGCTCCGGGCAGTCGCCGCATCCTTGTTATCTGGATAGTGTCACGCCATTGGCTGCCAGGTGATACGCGCCTTCTACACAATGACAGGCGGAAACTACACCCCAGAGATCGCGTCGCCGGTCCACACCTGTTTGCCGCCATCCGCTGATAAATCGATCTCCGGGCCTCGTCGTGCAGTTTGGCATCAGCTTCACCACTCCAGGCCCAAACGAAAGCGATTCTGACCCAGTGGAAGGAAATCTGCTGTGTTTGCCATCTCACGCGAGAAAGATTTTTGCCTCTTACTTTTGAGAAAGGAAAAAATCCCCCTGGCGTGAGATGAGATTCACCCGTTTTTGTCCAGTCAGGAATTCCGAATGTTTCGCATCTTCAACTGAGGAGAACGTTAAAGAAGCGCCTCCCGGTGTTTCTGAATAAATTCCTCGAGGCTCATCGGTTTGCGACCCGTGATGGTCTCAATCACATCATCTGTACCAGAGAAAACGCCTGCTGCATGATCTTTTGCCACTTCAGTAAGATGCTGGGCCAGGAAGGGTGATTTGCTTCTCTGTAATGCCTGCTCGTAAAAATCTTCATACGATATTCTTTCATAGGTAATGTGACGCCCTAATAGTTCTGATACTGCTGTGCATGCCTCTGCATAGGTATACTCCTTAGGGCCAAACAATCGATAGGTTTTCCCTGCATGCGCTGTTGGCTGCTCGAGAATACTCACGATGAGACGAGCTTGATCCTCAGTTGCGATTGGGGCATGCTTCGCATCACCAAATGGTAAGCGCACACGTCCTTCTTTGATATTTTGCGCATAGTAGAGAAACCATTCGGCGAAAAATGTCGGGTGCAGATGGGTAACGGCAATGCCGGACCAATCAAAAACTCTTTCTGCTGTCCAGTGATTGAACGCCGCATGACTCTTTGCTTCACGTCTGGCAGAGACTTGAGACATATTTACGACGAGAGGCACAGAAGCCTCTTTCGCGGCTTGCGCAAAGTAGGCTGTTGCTTCTATGAGACCCGGAGCAATGGGATACACAAAGTAGGCTCCTGAAACCCCTTCGAGCGCGGGCCGAATTGCCGCAAAGTCGAGAAGATCACCGACAACGATCTCCGCGCCTCGTTTTTCTAATTCGGTACTCTCTTCATTGGCGTGATGAACGAAAGCCCTCACGTTCTGACCTCGCTCAAGGAGAAATTCAACGGCTTTCCTGCCGGTATCGCCTGTCGCGCCCGTAACTAAAAACCGTTTTGAACGCATGGTACTTCTCTCTTTCTTCTGGACTTGATTGCTCTCGCCTTTTTCGTGTATGGCGAACCGCTACAAAGAAGATTCTTCTCATCTCTGATATGGTTTTGCCTTTGCATCCCTTCGCGATATCATGCAGGCGAGCAGGAGCAACGCTTCGGATGTCGCTAGTGATGGCGCGAGCAGGAGCACCATATCACGTGATCTCATCACTCTTTCTTTTCGAGAAGGGCGCGTTTTCATTCCTGCCCAAGGTCTTTCGATTTGTCGTATGAGAAAAAGCAGGGCTATATAAGCACAAAACTGTTCCTTCTCTCGCAGAATGTCTTCTTTCGTTCAAAATACACCAAAGGGCCTCTTGAAAATGCATTAGGTCGTGAGCCGGAAATGACTCAGATCGATCGAGACCATCAGCAGATCGCGAATCGGTTTCAGACCTGGCCCACGCACGTACGCACGGCGATTGGCCGGAAAGCGGAGCCCCTCGGCCTCCACAATGTCGTAGACGTATTGCGCCGTCGGAAAGCCGCCTGCCACATCGACGTGGTAGTCGTGCCGACGCAGGAGGAAATCGTCACCGAAGTAGAAGTCCTGTTCTTTGCTATGGCTGGCGATCGCGTCCGGAAACCGTGCACGCAACCCGCGCCAGAACTCCCCATCTTCTTGCCAGGGCGAGATTTCAGCGACCTCGAAGCCGGGCATGGTCAGAAGGAATGGCGTCGTGAGGTAGGTCCACAGCGCATAGCCGTTGAAGTAGGCACGCTGAAGTGGATTCCATGGCGTGTTCATAACGTGGCCGACGAAAGAGGCCCTTGGATCGAGGCGCTCGCTGACAACGGCACCCGTGGTGGTTTCGATCGCGATTCGATCGGGCGTGAAAGCGGTGCGCCAGTCTGGCTGGCCGAACGGGCTGACGGACGCAGTTTCCTCATGAAGCGTGACCGTCTCCTCACGAGGATTGGGATCCTGCTCGAGACCTTTCATCGGCCACAAGCCCCCGCCGGTGACGATTGTAGCGGTCACCCTCTTGAATGTGTTCCAGCGATCAAGGCCGCCATGTGCGGCAATGACACGTGCGAGAAGGTCGTGCATGTGTTCCTCCTGGAATCGGATGAAAAAAGACTCTCTTCTCAGGATATCAATAGGTTGTTGGATAAGCAACGTGAAGCATTACCTTATTTACAATGCCCAATGCTGATACCTTAGCAGGGAGTCACGTTATTCGAGACCCTTTCTGCGCAGGAAGAATGCAACAGGTGGAACGGATAGTGAAAGAGAGCAAATGCCCGTTGAGAAGTCGAAAAGAACGTTGACGGTTCTTTTCCCCAACGGGCGATCGTGAGCTTGATCGCTTTCCTCGATCAGATCGAACGGTGGCTGCGATCTCAATGGGGAGCTGTTCTCTCTCATTCTCATATACACCAACTTAAGGAGGGAAATCCCAACAATGACCAGATTGCAACACCTGGGCCGAATTGGGACGGCTTGCGCGCGTGTTCATGCTACAGCCCGCTTGCATACGTCGCTGGATCAGCCTCCAGACAGAGGCCATCGAGCGTTCGCCTGCGAAGGCTTCCATCAAGGTCCACATCGTGTCGCGCACAATCTGAGCCAATTTGTGCCAACTGCGCTGCTCATTAGACCAGGCAAAAAGCACCATGCACCAGTGTTGCAAGAGGCTGGCGATCCGTTTGGCGTACATCTCACAGAGCACCTGCCACGGGTTGTCCGTGGTCCAGGTCCAGCCAAAATGACGAGTACAGAACGAAGATTGGCACGTTTCGTCGCCAATGATCGTGTGGTGGTCACCAAGATCTGGGATCATTTTTTATCAGAGGTGCTCCCATTTTGGCACGGCAAACCGATACGCTTCATTCTGGATTGCACGCCGTTGCGAGATGATGCGACGATCGTGTATCTCGGTTTGCTGGTTCATTTTTGAAATGTGTCGGGGAGAGAGGCCCAACCACCACACGCCGGATCAATTTTAGCGATGGGGACCATGCGCTTCATGTACAGGCATTCTTTGCGTGGCTGCCAGAGGATCGCCATGATGCTCCGGGCATTGACTGGACCCAACTCTCGAGCGAGGTTATCGGCTATCTGGTGAACACCGTTGGTGAGAGTCCCTGGGCCTCCTCTCTTGCACTTGCTGCTGGTATTGGAAGAGGAGCCATGAAAAAAAGGTCTTTGAAGAAAAGTATCATGAGGCTTCACGCGCTCCTACGTGGCATACAAAGCCTCTATGGGAGTAAACATGTTTCTGAACTCACACAGCAGGTCTGGGAGTCGTATGTGTCCCAAAAATAACTGACTCCAGGGGTAGCAATTAGGATTACCACAATTTCAAGGCATACAGTACATTCAAGGCCGAAGATCTTGCTCCTGAACGGTATTTTTTCCAGTGGGATGCCAGTCTTGATGGGAGATCAGGCACATTTCACCCAAGTGATGTGGGAAGCCTCCTACGTTTCATCTTGTCTGGGCTTGATTTCCGTACTAGTGCAATCTCAAGAGAGATGATTGGGAATGTGGTATACTCATCAGCATGAGACAGCCCATTTTTGTTCGCCCCCTGGCTGAAGATGAACGAAAGCTCATTGAGGCAAGGTTACGTTCCTCTGATGCTTTCGTGTTCCGTCGCAGCCAAATCCTGCTGGCCTCTGCGCGGTTGGAGCGCGTGCCCAGCATAGCCAGCGCGCTCAGTTGCGATGAGCAAACCGTCCGTAACGCGATCCATGCCTTTAACCAGCACGGAGTAGAGGCTCTGCGTGCCGGTTCCCATCGTCCCCACCGGTTACGTACCGTTCTGGGTGAAATCGATGCCGACATCTTCAAGGCCCTGTTGCATCGTCCGCCTCGCGATTTTGGTAAGAAGACCAGTCTCTGGACGCTCGATTTGGTTGCTGTCGTGTGTGTCGAGCAGGGGTGGACAGCAGTCCGGGTTAGCGCCGAGACCATTCGCCAGACGCTCAAGCGTTTAGGCATCAATTGGAAGCGAGCGAAGCACTGGATTACCAGCCCAGATCCCTCCTATCTGATCAAAAAGAACGCTCGCGACCGCTTGATTGCCTGGGCAAGCCAGCAATCTGGTTGGGCGATCGGTTTTCTGGATGAAGTCTGGTGGAGCAGGTTTGCGCTTCCACGTCTCCATGCCTGGCAAAGCGAGGACCAACCGGTCCACCTAGAAGAGCAAACCTGGAAAAAAGACGATCCTGATCCAAAAGCACTCGCCTGCTATGGTGTGTTGTGGCAAGAAGGCCCATCCGATGATCCAGCACGAGATGAAATGTGGTTGCGCTTTGTGACGGGACGTCCCGTGAGTGACATCACGACCCAATTTCTGGGCTGGTGCTGCACCCAATTGCAACAACAAGGCAAGAGCGCTTGGCTCCTGATCTGGGATAATGCTTCTTGGCATGTGAGCAAGCAGGTGCGTACCTGGATTCGCGAGCACAATCAGCGGATCAAGCAGGAGAACAAAGGGGTGCGCATCTTGCCATTCTTCTTGCCGACAAAAAGTCCTTGGCTCAATCCTATAGAGCCAAAGTGGGTCCACGGGAAACGCGCGGTGGTTGAACCACATGCATTGCTTTCAGCGCAGCAATTAGCCGAGCGTGTGTGTGCCTATTTTCGTTGCCCTCATGAAACGCATTTGACGTTGGCTGCCGCTTAAAGATGCTTACCTCTGTTACTCCTCCTCACTATTCACTGGGTCCTTCAGGAGGAAGGTTTCTCTTTTTATTGGGGTCCCCCTATTCAACGCGGCCTCTACCTCCCTCCAACTCGGCCACACTTCTATGGGCCTCGAAGACGCAGTCTCATGCTCATAAGGATGCATCTCTTGCAGATCGAGAAGAGATGGGGGGAGATACACCTCACTGCGCTGAGGATTGTAGCACACCAGGTCATGCTCGTGTGCCAACTGGATGAAGTGCGTAGCCAGGTTCCGTCCTGCTGGCCACGTCATACAGAAGATCACCGAACCTGACGTCACATCCCATTGAACGGACCAGGGGCATTCCTCCAGTTTCTCCTCAGGATAGTCACTTATTGGTGGATAGTGTTGGCTGACTGCTTGAAGGAACAGGGCAATATTCGGATGTGGCTTTACCACCGTGTCATTGCTCTCGCAGAGTTGCTCATAGACTTGGAGAGCCTGCTCTGCTGTAATTGGCTGATCTTCATACCAGAAACTGAGATCAAAACTCATATATTCCTCCTCGCCGTGAGTATATCACATTCCCGAGGGTCTATCTCGATTCTGCACTAGGGAAGGAGAGCCCTTTAGCGTGTCCGCACATCTCTTACGTCATGTGATGGCCAATGCCGCGAGCCATGAGCATGCGGTGCCCATGAAGGCGGTAGCTCGTGTACTTCACCATGAACAGCGAAGAGACTCCGTACCTGCCGCAACTCTGTACTCAAGAACAGGTCCGCTGTGCAGAATTGGAAACCCAGTATGCGATGATGCTCCAAGATTATGTTCAGCGCGATGTGAAAATTGCCGAGTTGGAGGCGGAACTCGCTCGCTATCGTGAGTACTTCGAGGGGTTGCGTCTGCAAGTACAACAGCAAGAGCATGGCAAGTAGCTATTGAGCTTCGATTTGTCACCTCATTCTGCATTGGAGACTCTTCCGTTCCCTGCGTCTTTCCAGGTAGAATATCAACAGAGATGCACAAACTTGGGGAGGCACTGGCTATGCGTTGGCGATTCCGGATCGGTATCATTGTCACTAATATGGCATTTTTCCTGGTAGTTGCAGTATCATGGACACCAGTATCTCTGGCTCATGCACAGGCAGTTATATTGGGGGCAGCGACACCAACCACAATTACGGTGCAGGCAACACCGACCAAAGATGCGACTGTGATAGCGCTGAACAAAGAGCAACTTGCCCAACAGGTCGCCGGGCAGCAACATACATTGGGCAATTGGCTGTGGAGCAATGCAGCAATGATTGTATCTAGTGTGCTCTCGACGCTGTTCGTGGTCATTGGTGCACTCCTTGGCTTTTGGCAGTGGAGAGTAGGCCGCAATGATACACAAAAGAAAGAGTCGGATGACCAAAAAGCGGCTCAAGACAAAGAGTTGGAAGATCACAGAGCTGAACGAGAGAGACGAGATGAGGAACAACAGCGCTGGCTGAAAAACCAGGAAGCTGGACGAGAGAAGCGAGCAGAGGAGCGCTTTCAGTCTGCTGTGACAGGATTAGGCGATGACAAGGAAGGCGCGAGGATTGGTGCGGCTATTCTCCTGCGGACTTTTCTCCATCCAGGCTACGAACAGTTTTACGTCCAGACCTTTGATCTGGCAGTTGCTAATTTGCATCTTCCAAGAACTCCAAAGCCGCCAGAAGATTCGGATGAAATACCTCACTCGCCAGAAAGTCTCGATATATCCTTGCCACTCACCACACTCCGCCAAGCACTTATCACAGCCTTTAAAGAGGCATTTCCGCTCGCGCGTGGCAGCTTAAAAAAACTGCCTCCGGTCGCTGTTCAGACCTTAGATGCGATGGGTATCCAACTAGACAATGCGTATCTCAGAGAGGCAGATCTGAAGCAAGTATGGATGCCACAGGTGTCCCTGCGAAAAGCTAATCTCTATGGAGCCGATCTCAGCAAGGCCGAACTCAGCAGGGCTAATCTCAGCAAGGCCGAACTCAGCGGGGCTAATCTCAGCAAGGCCAATCTCGGCGAGGCCAATCTCAGCAAGGCCATTCTCGTCGATGCCAATCTCAGCGAGGCTGATCTCTACGAGGCTGATCTCTACGAGGCTGATCTCTTCGGAACTAATCTCAGCAAGGCTAATCTCTATGGAGCTAATCTCAGCAAAGCCGATCTCCGCGTGGTCAAGATTGTCAAGGGTAATCAATCTGAGTACATCCAGATACACTTTATTGGGACCGATTTCAGCAACCCTGAACTCATTAAGAGCGAACTAGCCAAGGCTTATCTTAGCGGGGATGATCTCGTCTGGACTAACCTCATCGGAGCCGATCTCAGAAAGGCCAAGTTCCATGATTCTGTGCTCATCAGGGCCGACCTCAGCGGGGCTAATCTCAGTGGAGCAACTCTTGAAGAAGCTCTGACTCTAGTAGATACCAACTTACGCGGAGTCAAAGGACTGACGAAGGAGCAACTAGAAGCCTGTAAAGCTAAAGGGGCCATCATCGACGATGACCCCACGGCCAGTGCATTCCCACCAGTCGTTGCATCATTCCTACCATCGCAAAGCAACGATGCGCGAGCCTCATCGGCACCATCTGCTCAAGGGAGTCCGCCACCTCCTGATCCAGATGAAAGCAACACCAATTCCTCTCAACCAGCTCCAGAGTCATGAACCTGGAGCTGGTCTCAACAGGCAGATGGCCTGTAAGTGCCATTTTGACGATAGGATACAACGTGCGATATAAGTAACGCAGCCTGTTGAAAAACCCTCCTGTAGGGCCTATTGGATGAGGGATTGGATCTCTCATCCTCTCTACCGTCAGAAACCCACAGAAACGCAGAGAAGCCAATGAAAGAGTATGAGAGACAGATAGTATTGGGAGAAGACGGCTAAGAAATGGTCACAAAAACGGCAAATAGGAGCGTAACTGTGGGGACGGGTTCATTATAGCAACGATGCTCCTGCATGGCCTGAGTAATTGCAATTTTCCCTCTATTCCCCTTCCAGAGACTTCATTTCTTGTTATACTTTTGTAGGCCGAAAAGAAATGTTCGGTCTAATTTTTGAAAATTCAGATGACAAGTGATGGAAAATGTTCATGAAGAAATTGGTTACTCGTACTCTCTTTGTCCTTACCTTACTGCTCGCTCTCGGTGCCGTTTTGGGGGGGGCCTATTCTATCCCAGCTCAAGCCGCAACTCTTGCCAAGACTACCTCTCCCCAGATTGCCCCAGCAGCACACATTGTTCCTAAGCCTATTAAGCCTATTGGCCCAGTTACTAACATAACTGTCCCAAATTGCGCTGGTAGGACTGACTTCTTCAAAGTATATTATAATTGGGGGTCTTCTAGTGCCTGCTTTGCTAACAATGGATCGATGAATGTCTATATGCCTGGCGCTAATGAGGTCTGCACGGGAAATAACACTGGTAGCGTCACATGGTTAGATGAAACCTATTACGAGTGGTATGGTGTTTACTTTCCATCAAAATGGACATGCTATTGGATTAACGGTTCCTCAAATAGCTATGTGCCTGTATATAATGTTACTATCAACTAACTATCATAGCCCTCTCTTTTGATGGACATGTTCAAAAAAACGCGCCTGGCCGGAAAATCTCCAGCCAGGCGCGTTTTTTTGCCATTTGTCACTTCATCGGAGTGGTTGCTGTAAATCCCAACTGTAAACTGGTCATTCTGGCATCCGTATCCTGATGAAAGTGTTTCCTGCAACTTTGGCTTGTGAAGCCACTTCATAGGCATAGAGAGCCACCAGAATACAGGGACAGATCTGGCCAGTTTACAGTTGGGATTTACAGTTCCGTCTCATACGTGGAAACTGAATAGTCACCAAAATCGGTAACTGTTCAGAAGGGCTATGCAGTTGCAGAAGAATGATCGATCTGCTAGAGTAGCCACATGACGAACGATGAAGAATTGGGACGACTCCGATCTGAGAAGGCCTGTCGGTGTTTTTTTGGCGAAAAGATACGACGTACCATATAACTGATAGGGGGTCCCGACATTGATAGAAGGCCAATGGACAGCAAATGCCTGGTCATCCCGAGTCCTTCAGGTGTCCTCCCTGTTTCTTCCATCTGCGTCCTTCTCGCTTTCTACTCGAAAAAACCGGACTCCGCGATAATCTCTTGTGAGGGGAGGAAGGTGGCATCGACGACGGATCGACCTGTGCGCTGAAGATATTGCTGGACGACGCGATAGCCAATGGCGTACCCTGCGAAATCGGGCACTCCGACCTTTGGCAACCCCGAAGATGCGGCAATCGTATCGCCAAAGATATAGCTGCGCACAGCATTGAACCCGCTCACATCGAGCGTTCCCCCGATCACGCGTTTCGCCGTGGCGATCTCCTCCTCATCGAAATCAGTGACCATGTAGCCTACCAGATCATGTCCGAAAAGTTCAGCGGCAAACGATTCAGCCAGCCCTTCGGCAATGATGTAATCGGCGACCGTGATGCTCATAGGCAGGAAAGGCACGATCTTGAAGCGCACATTATGGTTCAGTTCATGGACCGACGCTGGCCCCACACGTGGGAGTGTGTAGTCATCGACCAGACTGAGCGTGACCATCAGGTAGCCGGGGGGGCCTCCAAACCCGGCGTAGCCTCGCCCTAACGTATTGACCCCTGCATGCTTTGTGAGGACTACGGCACAGTTGATGGTGTCCAGCGCAATGCGGTCAGCATAGGGGGCGAATGCAGCCACACCCCGTTCAAGTGCGGCTGCGGACCTCTGCCAGGCCCCATCGTCGGTCAGTCGCCTGACCATGTCCTCAATGAGGGGACGTTGCTCACCGTCGAAATCTTCTGGTGTATACATGGCCCACATTTTCGCCCAGGCCAGGGGATCGTCGCCTCCGCCATAAATACGCATCATGCCTTCAAAGGGGGCCAGCAGTTCCTGTCGATATATGGCCTCGCGCTCTTGCACGCTGGCACTGTTAAGCAAACGCCGATAGATGGACTCGGCATCTATGATCTGCAATTTCATCTACTATTCCTTTCGCGCTTTCGAGATGTGAGAAGGTACTGGGAAGAGTCTAACCCATGACGTAACGTCATATGCAAGCCTTTTCCCCATGAAATTCTCACCCGATGATCCTATTGGTCGTCCAGAATAGTGCCTATGATGTTACGCCATACCTTATACTTTCGAATGAAAGGAGAAAACGCGTGGATCGCAAATACTATACAACCAGCCAGTTTGCGCAGAAGGCTACAGTAACAGCACGGACCTTACGTTTTTATGACAAAGTAGGCCTACTCTCTCCCTCTGCGTATACCGAGGCAGGACATCGACTATACTCGGATGAGGATCTGTGGAGTTTGCAGCAGATTCTGGCATTGAAATTTCTGGGTTTCTCTCTCGAAGAGATCAAAGTGTGTCTGCAAAAGAATCCAGAACGTTTGCAAGAGGCACTCGTAATGCAGAAGGAGATGATACGAGAGAAGCGCAACCAACTGGATACGGTCCTTCGGGCTATCGAGAGAGCTGAAGTATTGTTAAAAAGGAACGAGGGAGATTGGAAACCGATTATTCTCAATGTGATCCAGGTGATGCATATGGAGCAGAATAATGCGTGGGTGAATAAATATCTCACTGAGGAACAACAACAGAAGTTGGCTGAAATCTCTCAGAAATCGTACAGTCCTGAAACAGCGCAGAAACTGGCAGTATGGGGAGAGAACTGGACCGAGGAGGATCAGCAACGTGCAAGTCAGCAATGGGATGCAGTGTTCGCGGAACTGAAGAGGCTAGTTGCGGAGAGGAAAGATCCAACCAGTGTGGAAGGCCAGGCTCTGGCGAAGCAGCACAGTGAACTGATCAAGCAAATGACTCGGGGTGATGCGGATGTCGAGGCAGGTGTGAAACAATGGTGGAAAAACTATGAGGAGCTTCCCCTGGAGGAGAAGCCGCTCCCAATGTATCACTTTAGCAAGGAGGGAAAAGCGTTTCTGCAGAAAGCGCTGGCGCACTACAAGCTCAATAATGGGATGCAGTGTTCGCAGAACTAGCGTCATTCTGACAGTTGGGCACCGTAGTACCATATAACTCTGCAGCCTGTTGAAAAACCCTCCTGTAGGGCCTATTGGATGAGGGATTGGATCTCTCATCCTCTCTACCGTCAGAAGCCCACAGAAACACAGAGAAGCCAATGAAAGAGTATGATAGACAGATAGTATTGGGAGAAGACGGCTAAGAAATGGTCACAAAAACGGCAAATAGGAGCGTAGCTGTGGGGACGGGTTCCTTCATCAAACTGAGAGAGGGGATTGACGCGCCAGCGAGTTGAGTCCTTCTCCTGGTTACAACGTCGTCTCTTTGCAGTTCCTCGTTCTCTAAGCCAGATTCAGGTGCTCTACAGACGGCCTCCATTGGCCAGAGGTGCCGTCCCCCTCCTCGTTTCTTGAGTAACCGCTTCAGATTTTGACCGGTGGCAGTCATCAATGCTTCACAATTGACCCTCCAGCGCTCTCGTAAGCGAAATCGCCTCATACCATGCCAGTCTTTTGCCTCGGCAAATAACGGTTCCACCCAAACTTTTCGTTTGTTCATGGCCTTTTTGTACGCATCCGTTTGATGAAAGGCTCGCACGCTCTCAAACGCATCCTCCGCCACATGCCGACTCAGCTTACGCCCATAATCATCTCCCGCCGACGTTCCACCTGGTCATCCTCAGCAGGAGCGAGCCTACCCTGCCGCTGGCTCGCTGGCGTGCCCGTGGCGACCTGCAGGAGATTGGGATCGCCGAGTTGCGTTTTTCGCCGGAGGAAGTGGCCTCCTTCCTCCAGCAGGCCTTGCCCGTTCCACTCTCAACAGAACAGCGTCACACGCTCAAAGCGCGTCTCGAAGGCTGGCCGACTGGTTTGCGTCTCCTGGCACTGGCTCTGGCGGGGAAAAGCGAGCGCCAGGAGATTGAGCAGATGCTTGCCGAATTCAGCGGCAGTCATCGCTACCTGCTTGACTACTTTGCCCTCGAAGTGCTCTCCTCTCTACCCGAAGCACAGCAACACTTCCTGCTGCAAACCAGCCTGCTTGGGCACGTCACGGCCTCACTGTGCGATGCGGTCACTGGTGTACGCAACAGTGAGCAGACGCTCCGGGAGATGGAACGCTCCGGCCTCTTCCTGCAAGCGCTGGGGGGCGAGCCGCCGTGGTATCGCTATCACGCCCTCTTTGCCGAGGCGCTTCAAGCACAAGCCCACAAGAGGCTCGGCGAAGAAGCACTGCGGCTGTGTCTGAACCGGGCCAGTGCCTGGTATGAGCAGGAGGAGATGTTCGCAGAGGGGATTGAGGCCGCGCTGGTGGCAGGTACGTGGGAGCGAGCGGCAACCTTGATGGAACGTATGCTCACGATCCAAAACCAGCCTGTCATTCAGGAACGCGTCACGCAACTGCGCTGGCTGGAGACGTTGCCCGAGCAGGTCTTAGAGGCCCACCTGGACCTGTGCGTCCACTATGCCACCGCGCTCCTGTTCATCCTCGAGCGCAGTTCTCCGGCCACGATGGCCCTCATTGAGGAGCCACTGAAGAGAGCTGAGCGCGCCTATGAGCGGGAGGGGGCGTGGGGAAAACTCGGCGAAGCGCTCTCCTGTCACGCTGAGGTTGCGCGCTGGCAGGGAGACTTCCCCCTGGCACTGCGCCTTGCCCGGCGCGCTCACGCTCCCGCCGGAGCCGCCGATGCGCTGGCGAGGGGCCAGCATTCTGATCGTCGTGACGAGCGAGATGCAGAAAGGTCGACCGGAGGAGGCTCGACGGTTGATCCTGGAGGGGCTGCAACACGGTGAGACGCTTCAGACGCCTGCCCATGGCCTGCATGGAGCCATCTATATGTTGGGTGAAATCGCCTTGCAGCGTGGAAGGTCGTGAAGGAGCTGGCTAATGGAGGCATCACCGTCTTCTTGACCACGCAGTATCTGGACGAGGCGGAACAACTGGCGGATCGCATCGCCATTCTCCATGAGGACACGATTATCGCCAGCGGCACGCTCATGGAGCTCAAAAAGCGGTTTCCACCTGCTCAGAAGGAGTATGTGGAGAAACAGCAGACCCTGGAGGAGATTTTTCTGGCCATCATTGGCAAAAAGGAGGAACACTAAATGCAAGTCACGACGCAGGTCCCTGGTTCCCAGAAGATGGAAAGGGTCCAGAACCACTTTTTCAGCGATATGAGCGTGATGCTTGGGCGTTCCATGCGCCATATCTTCCGCAGCGTGGACACCATCTTCACGGTCACCATCACGCCGATTGCGATGATGTTGCTGTTCGTGTATGTGTTCGGAGGCGCCATTCAAACCGGGACAAGGAATTATGTGAATTACTTATTACCGGGGATCTTACTGATTGCGATTGCGAGCGCGGTCGCCTATACGGCGTATCGGTTGTTTACCGATGTGCAACGGGGGGGTCATTGATCGCTTTCGCTCCATGCCGATTGCCCCTTCTACCCTGCTGTGGGGACACGTGCTGACCTCGCTAGTCTCCAACGCGCTTTCGCTGGTGATCATCATGCATGAGTGCCTACTTCACCCAGCTCTTTGAAGAGCGGCGTGCGCATCCGCAGAACGACCTGGTGCCCAATGCTCTTGAAGAGGTACTGCGCTACTACTCGCCGCTCAAACTCACGATACGCGGGACTACGACCGAGACGACGATTGGCGATCAGCGCATCGAGGCTGGCAAGCTACTGTTTGCCTGGATCGCCTCGGCAAATCGTGATGAGGCCCAGTTCCCCGATGCCAGTCAGTTCAATATCCATGACCTGGGAGCAGTAGCAGAACGTGCGTTCTGGCTCGTCGATCCCTCTCCGATGAGTGGGAGGAGCGCTTGGGAGGGCTCCTCCCACTCAAGGGCTTCATCTCATCACCGCTCTCTTGCAAAACCACGAGGGTCGCCTCAGCCGCATTCGCCAGCTGCTCACCACTGCCAATGGCTATTTCGAGACGTATTCGATCCGCAAACGTGCGCTGCCCTCCGCCATGATGGCACTGCTCGATGCGGTGCAGCTGCACAAAGAGGGGCAGCCGTTGCCAGAGGATCTGATCGTGACGACGCCAGAGGCAGTACAGGATCAGTTGCGTGGGCTCAAGCCAGGCGATCCTCTGCCTGATGAGGTGCAAGAGGTGGTGCAGTTGGCCTACTGGGGACTGGGGGCCGTATCTCAAATACCGATGGTGTGAGGACTCCGCTGGACCGCTCTACACGATTGCGTTGGGCAAGATCTCCACGGCCGCAACGACAGATGTTGATGCGGAGGAGCCAGATGAGCTCTAGAGTGTGAGGAGGAACGATGCTCGAAGATGATATTGATCAACTTGCGGACCGAGCGCGCTTTTTAGTCCTACAGTTGTAGATGAGCAGTGAGAGCGCTTCGGCGCTTGTAATGACACAATCGAGCAAGAGTTCGATGCGTGCCCATACGAAGAGGCGAGGTCCTTTACTCCCCACGCCAACACTCAGGATCTGCCAATCTTCTTCTGTCAGGCTGCCTGCTACCTGATCCACTCGCCTGCGGGTTCCTTGCACCTCCACATGCTCTTTGCAGGTTACAGCCAGGGCGTATGCCTGTCGGCGTTCCTCTAGAGCAGCCCGCAATGACCGGGCGCTTCCGTAGACGGTATCCCCTACAACCCAGGCCATCTGCGGGTTTGACGCGCACACGTGTGTGAAAGGACGCAAACGGCACATCCTCGTGGAGACGTTGGGCCTTCTCCTGGCTGACGACGCGCACGCCTGCCGATCTGCATGATGGGAAAGGTGCCCGGTGCCTGCTCGTCGGACTCGCCCCACTGCTTCCACGCCTCAAAAAAATCTGGGCGGATGCCGCGTCCCGTGGACAGGAGTGAGCGGCCTGGTGCCGGGCGTGATCGGTGGATGGGAACGCGAAGTCGTCGAGCGCACGCCCGGCACACGGGTGCTCACGCATCTTCCCCAGACGATGGGTGGTGGAACGTACGCTCAGTTGGATTTCTCGCAAGAGAAGGATGAACAAGGATGACGAGCGGAAAGGACCTCCCCTGCGAAACGCTGATCCAGGTGGCGATGATTCGGCTGCTGCTCTTTCTTAGGTGTTTGGGGCGGCAGCCGCGAGCCAGTCCCCAAACACCCAAGAAAGAGCGGCTTGATCGTTCCCGATCAGGAAAATGATCCGGTCTGAACTTCTCCTGTACGCTCGTAAGAGGCGACGATGACCCCGAGCGACGACGTTTTCACCTCGCGCAAGGTAAAGGCAGCAGCATTGGTGCCTTCGGCAAATAAGCGCTGGCCTGTGCCGAGTGTGATCGGGAAGATCATCAACAAGAATTCGTCCACCAGGTCGTGCGAGAGCAGTGTTTGGACGAGGTTCGCGCTGCCGTGAACTTGCAGGGCAGGCCCGTCTTGCTGCTTGAGCGTTTGAAGTGCCTTCGCGACATCGCCCTGCAAGAGCGTCGAGTTCTGCCAGTCGAGCTTCTGGAGGGTGTGTGAGGCCACGTACTTCTTTGCAGTATTGAAGCTAGCTGCAATAGGGTTTTCCTCGCTATTCTGGTACGGCCAGTAGGCTGCGAATACGTCATAGGTCTTTCTGCCAAGCACCAGGTCAAAAGGCAGGCGCAGTTGCTCAGGCATGGCCTGGTCCAGGGAATCGTCTAAGAGAGGCACCGTCCATCCGCCATACGGAAAGTTGCCAGTGGTGTCAGGCTTGTCTGGTTCCTGGATCACGCCGTCAAGCGTGAGGAAAGAAAGGACGATAAGTTTTCTCATAGGTTCAATACCTCCTCGGGCATGTCGTGTGACTTCTTTTCTCAGACAACCTTCTTTGTGTTGTCCGTCTGCGTATTCTTTCGGACACCATGAGAAATGGAATAGGTTCCATTGCACAACGATACTCTTGAGAAGATGGGAGGCGCTTGCCATTCAAAACTGTGCCGCACTTATCCACTTTGCGGCTGCCGTCTTGCCATCTTAACGCAGGGCCAAGAAGCATAGCATGTGGACCCGAACAAAACTTCTTCTCGCTTGCTCTTCTTGACGCACAGGGCTACCGCAGCGCATTACCAAACACGGTCTTAGCCAGTTGCCCCAAACTCTGGCAGCGTGAACTGCTCTGCCAGGGCAACAACCTTGCTCGGTTTTGGGTGTGCTACTGGCTCTGGCCTTCTGAATGCCAAAAGCCGATGAGTTGACGGATATATTCGGGCAGGTTTTTTGAGGTTTCTCTCGCTCCGCCCTGTTAATCGGAGTCGAACAAACTCTGCATGCCATATTTTTCAAACTCATCGGCTTTGCGAGACAGCGTTCGCTGGGCAGCGCCAGTTTCCTTCGCACTCTCCCCTGGTGTTTGTCCATACAAAATGATCGGGCGGATTTGCTCGTAGAGTTCTTGTTCTGGCCAGAGAGTCCATTGCCTGACGCTCTCCCACTCATCCGTCCGCTCTCTGCGTGATCGCTCAAGATCTTGGGGGAGCCTTTCCCGTCCAAGTTCGCAAGAAAGCGTGGGAAACAAGATCAACCTCTGTCCCCTCGCGGCTCCCCAGACGAAGCAACCTCGGAAGGCGAAGCGTCATGTGGCCACGGCTGGGAGGCGGGAGGCTGCACCCGCCAGAAGGAGGCCCATAGCGCCGCCATCACGGCAAGGAGCATGCCAAAGGGAAAGGGCAGCCAGGGAATGAGCACAGCAAACCAACCGGGCGCCATCAGGACCAGGGCCAATCCCCAGCAGACAA
Source organism: Ktedonobacteria bacterium brp13 (assembly GCA_015099395.1). GTDB lineage: Bacteria > Chloroflexota > Ktedonobacteria > Ktedonobacterales > Ktedonobacteraceae > Dictyobacter. Next base: position 2,026,501 of record AP024096.1, read on the forward strand.
CCCCAATCAACATCAGAACCATCCCTCCCACCACCAGCCAACTGAGATGATTGGCCCAACGGAGCCACGTGTCCGCAATCCTTGCTTGACGAATGGCGCGGATGATCGCGATGGTGCTGACAACAGTTCCGCCATAGAAGAGGAAGGCGGGCAAGATCAGCGGGGGACGCTGGATACCCAGGGGCATCATGATCGCGAAGAACAGGGCGCAGGCGATGGTTGGGAGGCTCGCAAGGATCGGGACAAGCAAAAGGCGGCGACTACGTGGGCTTGTTCGCCAGGCAGAAGCCACCAGGGGAATGCCACCAGTCAAGACTGCTCCCACTCCAAGCAGGGCGCCCGCGAAGACGAGATGTCCGGCCAGACCGAACAGTGCTTCGAGCGTCGGAAGCGGAGAGACGCCCTGCGCCTGGGTCCAGACGGGACCCAGCGCCAGAGCAAGCGCCCCCATAAACGCCGCGAAAATGGTGGTCACGCGGGCAATGAGGGTGTGCCTGGCCCGGCGCAGACGTGTGTCCAGATCCAGGTGGAGAGAGAGAGAAAGATGCAGAGAGCTTTGCTCCAGGTCATTCCCCTGGTGTTCTCGCGGCTCAAACCGCTGGCGTTGGCCTTGCTGCTCGTAATAAACGGTATGAATCACAACGATTCTCCTTTCACAATGCTTTTCACAATGCTTTTGCCTCACCATCCGAAACGCTCGCGAAACGTGATCCGCCGAGCCGGATGGCGATGGCGTGCGCGTTCCTGTCAGACTTGATGAACGGCTTGCCTCCCTGTCGCAAGCAGGTAAGCCTCTTCCAGGCTGGGGTCAACGACAATGGCAGTTTCGTGCGGGCGCGTGGCGCTGACGATGCGGAGCGTGATGCCGTGCATCTGGTTGACCATCGTGCTGACCTGGTAACTCGCCTGCAACTGCACAGCAGTCATCTGATCGACGGTCACGCTCCAGACCGATCCGGCGGCCTGGGTCATCAGCTCCTCCGACGTCGTATCGGCCAGCACGCGTCCCTCCTGCATAATCAGGAAGCGGCTCGCTACAGCCTCCACATCGCTGATAATATGGGTACTGAGCATAACGATCCGGTTACTGGTCAGGCTAGCGAGCAGGGTGCGAAAGCGCACACGCTCGGCGGGATCAAGTCCGGCGGTTGGTTCATCGACAATCAAGAGTTCGGGATCGTTGAGCAGGGCCTGCGCGATGCCGATGCGCTGCTTCATGCCGCCCGAATAGGTGGGCAGCTTGCGGTCAGCCTCCCGCTCCAGATTCACCATCTCCAGCATCTCATCAACGCGTCGGTTGATCAGCGAGGAAGGCACCCCTGGTGTTGCTCTTCTCCAGTGCGGGAGGGTATTGGCTGGCAGAGCGGGCCACGCGTCCGGTCCAGACTATTACGCGCACGGCGCAAGAGATCAGCGTCACCGATCTGCACCGTCGCCTCAATCTGAAACAACGTGATGAAATCGGGGAACTGGCGACGACGTTTGATGGTATGCTGGACCGCCTGGAGGGCGCATTTGAGCGCCAGCGGCAGTTTACGGCCGATGCCAGCCACGAATTGCGCACCCCGCTGAGCATTGTGACGACCGAGGTGGAACGCGAGCCATCCCTCCGGGAGCGGCCTTGGTCTCTCCATTGCTCGCTGGATCGTCGAAGAACATGGTGGCTCCATCCAGGTTCGATCCTCTCCAGGCAAAGGCTCGGTCTTTGAGGTGTGTTTCCCTCTCTAACGGACATGCAGAGAACGATCCCTTTTGCCTTTTCTATTACCGTGAAATCGCCTTGAATTCATTTTTGATGTACCTCAAGGATACTTCTTTTTTTCACGAATCAAGCTTGGCTTGGCTGTAAATCACAGAATTCAGCGAGGTAATTTCTGTACAATTATCTGAGGTAACGGATATACTTGAGAGGGATGGTGCTGTTGGCCCTTTTGATGCAAGGATGTCGCACTCATCATGTGAAAGAGGCGACCTCTCCAGCGTCAGACTCGTGAGTTGAAGAGGAGATGATCCCCACCTTCCAGTTTACCAATAAGAATGCTCCACTCGTTGCCGAGATCTGCCAGCGTCTCGATGGGCTACCTCTAGCGATTGAATTAGCAGCCGCTCGCCTTAAGCTGCTTCCCCTGCCGGTTCTTCTGGAGCGATTGGAGTCCCGGCTGGAAAAGGACTGCGTGATCAGTCCCTCGCTGACCGCCTACTCTACGGCACGTCCGGTTCTGAGGAGGGCCGAGAGAAAAGGACCAGCAATGGTACCTCGCTCGCGGCCTATCCCGTGGGAAGAACCAATGTATTCGCTAAATGACACTCTATCCCTCTATCCCTCTTGCAATTGGTGTTCACATGGGCAATGCTTTGAGCAAAGTTATCTTCTTCGCAGAAAGGATGTCCGCTATGCCGAGATTGGAGCGATCTACCCCATCTGTTGAACACAGCGATACACCCGGCGGACGCTCGGGTTCAGATTCGGATGCAGGTACAAGCGACCATGTAAGGCGGCAACTGTATGATCCAAGTCATAATGATCTAAGTCGTACTCAGAGCGATAGGAAAAAACAGGCAAATAAACGTTATAACGGTAGTACTAAGGGACAAGAGAGAAACAAACGTTATGATACGAACTATAAGGGAAAAGCTAGATATGAACGTTATAAAGATAGCACTAAGGGAAGAGAGAGAGACGAACGTTATAAAGATAGCACTAAGGGAAGAGAGAGAGACGAACGTTATAATACGAGCGCGCTGGGAAAAGCGCATTATGCGGTAAAAAAATATGACAAACGAGCTGCAAAGTATCAAAATCCGGGCCTGTCAGGGAAGAAGATGGCTGAGCAGGGAGAGGAGCCGGGAGTGCGAGCAAGCCGGCTATCGGAGCAGGAGCAAGAGGAGCAAGCGTTGCGTAACGAAGAGGCCCCCGAAGGTGTCCTGTGGCTCGATGGGCCCCAAGGGCCTCTCTGGCGCCCGACCCCAGAGGTGATGGCGCAACAGCAAGGGATAGCACAGTCGAGAATGCTTCCCGCACACCTGCGAGAGCAATATGCATACCAGCAGCGCGAACTGAATGCGCAGCCCGAGACGAGTGGTGATGAGAGTGAGGATAGTGTGTAAGTGGGTAAAGGAGTACAAGCAAGCAATCTGAGATAGGGTGAGATCACGGTCAACACCAATGGTATTGTCAACTTATCGAAAGAATGGAAGAGCTTGTAAAAAAAGGACGAGGAAAAGAAAAGAAGCAGAAGAAGAGGAGTGGACAATGCAGTGTTATGCCGCAGTTTTTGTTTCGGTGACCTCATTCCAGGTCTGGAATCGGGTCTGTAAAAGGGCACGGTATTCCCCAGCACTCAGACGGTGTCTTCGCGGTTGAAAATGTCCCGAGATCGGACCGAAGGCGGAAAGAAAGCGTTGCGCGTGTTTGGCTGATTTGAAGCGCCGCATTTTCTTCTCACGCAGCCGTGTGGGTTGGTGCGAGTTTTCCGCTCGGTTGTTCAAGCCTTTGTGTTGCCGATGCTCCACGCCTGGCAAGACCTCGCGTTTCGCTACTCCGTAACTTTTCAGTTTATCGGTGATGATCACCCGTGGCACGTATTGAAGCCCTTTGAGAAGCTTGCGAAAAAATCGCTTGGCCGCGTGTGTGTTGCGTCGGCCCTGCACCAAAATATCAAGCACGTTGCCATCCTGATCCACCGCTCTCCAAAGATAGTGCGTTTTCCCGTTGATCTTCAGGTACACTTCATCCAGATGCCATTTGTCATCACAGCGAGGGCGACGACGGCGCAACTCGTTGGCGTAGGTCTGTCCAAACTTCAAACACCATTGCCGAACCGTTTCATAGGTGACGACGATTCCACGCTGTGCAAGAAGCTCTTCAACATCACGAAAACTGAGCGAGAAGCGGAAATACAGCCAGACGGCGTGGCTAATGATTTCAGGCGGAAAGCGGAAGCCTTTGTAGTTGGGGGTAAGAGTGTTTGTTTTCATGAGGCTATTCTAGCATATTGTTCAGCTACGTTGCCAAGTTGACAATACACGTAATATTAGTCTGTAACACTTCGCATAGAGAACCCGACAAGGAGGGGCAGACATGTTTCGTATTGGCGATTTCTCTAAAATCGCTCAGGTCTCTGGCCGTCTACTGAGGTATTACGATGAAATCGGTCTCCTCAGTCCCGAATTTACCGATCCAGAAAGCGGATACCGCTACTACAGTGCCCGGCAACTGCCCCGACTCAATCGCATTCTCGCCTTGAAAGATCTCGGCCTATCACTCGAACAGATCGCCCGGATGCTGACCAGAGGTACCTCGACCGCCGAAATTCGGGAGATGCTGGCCCTGCGCAAAGCTCAGATCGAACAATCAATGCAGGAAGAAATGGAACGCCTGCGCGTCGTGGAATCGCGCATGCAACAGATTGATGCTTATGGCCAGGTTCTGGAACCCGACGTCATTCTCAAATCCATTCCCCCACAGCAATTCCTGGCGCTCCGCGAAGTGCTGCCCGGCGCAGCTGCACGACGACGCCTCGTCCAGCAGATCTTTACGCTCGTTCCGCGGCTAGTAGAACCTTACAGCCTTGGTCATATCGCCATCGTGAGCCATGGCCCGGCCTTTGATCCTCAGGCCCTTGATCTTGAAATTGGCTATCTTCTGACTGGCAAAGCGCCAGAGTCGGTCAGACTCTCCGAGGAACATATACTGACGACGCGCACATTATCTGCCGTTGTTACGATGGCAACCTTTGCCTACGAAGGATCTATCAGCAACATCCACCAGGCTCATGGCACCCTGGGTACCTGGATAGAGCGGAAGAACTGGCAACTCACTGGGATAGGACGCGAGATCCTGCTCCAACTGCCAGAGTCTGCTACCGACGACAATGTGTTGGTTGAAGTTCAAATGCCAGTGAGCAAAAACGGCGCTGAATCAGGGGGTTGACTTTGACGCTACGTCAAACTGTATAGTCGTTGTATCAACCGTTTAAAGCAGCTTGAAAGTGCAATCAGGCCTGAGCAGGACACGCGCAAAACGTATTCTCATGTCCAGTGCCTGCCCATCAAGCTATATAACGTGGAGATCATCCACGAAATCTCTTTGAAAAGGTACAAACATGACGACTTTTGACACTCTACTGGAACGCAATAAAGACTTCGCTGCTCAACAATCCGCCACAGGTGGACTTATGCCTTCTCTATCAGAATCACTGCCTGCCGTGAGGGCATTGATTATCGGTTGCGCTGATATGCGCGTCGATCCGGCTCATGTGCTGGGGCTCAAGCCGGGTGAGGCCGTCGTGATACGCAATATCGGCGGTCGCGTCACGCCGGATACCCTGTACGAGATGGGCTTGCTCGGTCGCATTGGCCAGGTGGCAGAAAGTATCCCCGGAGGTGGAGGCGAATTTCACCTGATTGTCCTGCATCATACTGACTGTGGTATCACTCGTCTTGCGGGTAATCCTGACATGCTGACTAGATACTTTAAAATCAGCGTAGAGGAACTGCCGGCCCAAGCAATTCTAGACCCCCGAGTCGCAGTCGCCGCTGATGTGGCCGTATTCAAGGCTACCCCGGCTCTACCGGCTGAGTGGCTTGTTTCCGGACTTGTCTACGATGTGGCCACTGGGCTAATTGATGTCGTTGTACCACCAGCTCCGCTCTGCCCAACAGAATGAATTACCTGATACGAGCATGAAATTTGAATCAATTTGTGGCAATTTCGGCCTACGATATGGCCAGTCAGTACCATTTTGGCGAAAAGATCAGTCGCACCATATAACTGTGGATTTTGTGCCGATGGGATGGGGATAAGTGGAACGATAAGAAACCGTTTTGTGCTGCCTCTAGAGAACCGGTCAAGAAATGAAGTGCCTGGGCTTTGAGCCTATAAAGAAGCAGTCATTGCTTCTCCTTGAGGAGAAAAGTGGTTCAAGCAAAAGGCTGCTCCGATTTTCTCTGCACCATCGAAGCAGCCGCACAAGGAGGAACCTTCCTCCACTCACCTAACGTCGCCCATCATCGGTCAGGTTTCTTCTCTTCGCCGAGGAAGCAGGCCGCGCTCAATCGCTACCGCGACTGCTGCGGCTCGCGAGTCTACATTCAATTTGGTGTAGATGCTGTTCAGATAGGACTCAACCGTGCGGCGGGTAATCCCCAGGCGCGCACCGATCTCCTTGCTCCGTTCTCCCGTTGCGATCCCGGCCAGCACCTCCTGCTCACGCTCGGTCAGTTGAACATTGCTGTTGCCGGGTGGGGGTGATGCTGGGGCTGCCCGACGCGCCGCGTAGTCCAGGACTCGTTGCATCAGCTCTGGCTGGAGCAGCATCTCGCCACGAGCGGCGCGCTCAATTGCTTGCAGGACCGTCTCAAGGCCGCTGTCTTTGAGCATGTAGCCACGCGCGCCTGCTTGCAGGCTGCGCAGCATCAGTTCGTCTTCATCATAGGTGGTCAGTACGATGATGGCGATGTGCGGGAATTTCGCCCGAATCTGCTCAATCGCCTCCAACCCATCCATTGCGGGCATACGCAGATCCATCAACACGACATCGGGTACCAGCGAGCTCACCAGGTGGATCGCGGCGACGCCGTCAGCGGCCTCCCCGACCAGCTCGATCCTTTCCTCCATGTCGAGCATCAAGCGCAGGCCCGTGCGGACCACCGGGTGATCGTCGGCGATGACGACACGAATCTTCTCAGACATACGTGTGCCCCTCTCCGCTCAAAAAAGGTGAGACCTCCTGCTTGAGAGGATGGGCTGGACCATTAGATATGGCGAGAGGGACACGGAACCGGAGGCCAGTTCCTGCTCCCTTCGCACTGCTGAGCAACAAGCTTCCCCCGACCAGGTGCGCACGTTCGTGCAGACCCAGCAAGCCATAATGACCCATGTGGAGTTCCGAGTTTGCAGGATCAAAGCCCTGGCCATCATCCTGCACCGTGATCTCCAACCACCGTTCCACGACCCTCGCTTCGACGCTCACGTGCCGGGCCCTGGCATGACGTGCGACGTTGCTTAACGCTTCTCCAATGACGCGCAGGACATGCTCGCAGTGCTGAGGCGGAGTATGCACCAGGTCATCCAGTTCGGTATGGCACTCGATCCCGGTCAGCTGAAAAAAATGCGCGATCTCCTCCTGAACGGAGGCGACGAACTGCTCAATGCGAGGGGTCTTCGTACGCAGATCACGAATGGCGTGACGAGCATCTACCAGGGCAGCGTGCGCGCTGGAGAGCGTCTGGCTGAGAACCTGTTGCGCCTGGAGGTAGTTCTGCCGATCCATCTGAGCAGAGGTGACTTCCAATTGCATGACCATCCCGGCCATGCCCTGCAGCAGCGTATCATGCAGTTCCCGCGCCATGCGCTGGCGTTCGGCGAGCCGGGTCAGCGTTTCAATTTGCCTGGCCGAGGCAGCAAGCTCGCGATGAGCCGCCTGTAACTCTCGATGTGCCCGTTCGAGTTGCGCCTGTGTGTGCGATTGCTGGAGATACACGAGGACGTAGCCGAGCACAAAAAAGACCATCGTTGTGACATCGGATTGGCTCCAGATATTGAACCAAAGAGTCTCCAGGCTTGCCCCCAAGGAAACGGCAGCGAAGGTTTTCATGCCCAGCGGGGCCACAAAGAGAAGGAGGGAGCCCGCGGCAATCAGGAGCACCGGGCCAACACGTTTGAACATCGTCAGGGCACACAGCACCAGTGCCAGGTAGAAATTCAGCGTGATATTGAATGGCCCTCCCACCATCTGCATGGTGAACACCAGCAGACCCTGCCCCAGGAAATACCACCAGAAGAACCGGGGCTGTACCCGGTCAGAAAGTCCCATCCAGAGCAAGAAGCTATACAACGCTACCAGCAGGAGGAAGAGGAGCGTGAGCGAAAGGGGCAGAGGAGACGTCACAGCAACCTGCTTCCCCGGTGTGAGAGAAGCCGTGCCTCGGAGGCCACCAAGAACCATGTTCCCGACAAACCATTCGGCAACCGCCATGCCTACCCAGAGCAAGAGAAACCAGCGCAGCGACGACCTGAGAGGGGAGTGCTTTATAGGGGAGTGCTTTTTCATCCGACGGGCCTCCTTCCTTGATAAGCGACGATAGGCAGCGCTTTTCAGCTTTCATACCAGTATACCATCGCTTCCATCCCCTGCCTACGCCTAAATTACGGCAGTAATTTACTCCCGTAATTTGTACCCCTTTTGCAGACATTTCTACAAGGGAAGTTCCACGATGACAGGCGGCAGAACAGGCTGCTAGAGTAGCCAGTAGAACACTCTCGCTTATTGGAAGACGAGCAGGTATCTGTCCCGTATTGTTGTCCGGTGTGATGATCTTCCTTGCTTCTCGACGAGGAATACCCGGCAACACAGGTGAAAGGAGAAAAGAACGAGCTATGGCTGAGACATCCACGACACATCCACAGGCTGGGCCTGAGCATCTGACCGCACCACAGGAATCGCAGCGCTTTCCCGTGCTCTGGGAACGACTCGCGCTAGGAAGTATCCTCCTGTTGGCAATTCTTCTGGACTTCTACAAGCTGGGCCAGGACGGCTTCGGGTCATATTATCCGCCCGCTGTGCTGAGCATGATGGGCAACTGGCACAATTTCTTTTTTGCCGCCTACGATCCCGGAGGCTTCACTTCGCTTGATAAACCGCCCGTGGGCTTCTGGTTGCAGGTTTTAAGTGCCAAAATCTTCGGCTTCAATACCGTCAGCGTGCTGCTGCCCCAGGCGCTGGCCGGGGTGCTGTCCGTGCTCCTGCTCTATTATCTGGTGCGGCGTCACTTCGGCGTCGTGGCCGGCCTGCTTTCCGCGCTTGCTCTGGCCATCAGCCCGGTCAGCGTGGTGACCAATCGCAATGCGACCATCGATAGCACACTGACCCTGTGCCTGCTCCTCGGGGCGTGGGCAGTGATGCGGGCAGCGGAGACCGGACGTTTGCGCTGGTTGCTCTTCTCAGCCCTCTTCGTCAGCATCGGCTTCAATATCAAGATGCTGGAGGCGTACCTGGTGGTGCCCGCCTTCGGCTTGCTCTACCTGCTGGCTGCTCCCACCAGCATCAAGAAGCGCGTGCTCCATCTTGCGCTCGCCCTGCTCGTGCTGCTGGTTGTCTCCTTCTCCTGGGTGCTGGTAGTGGACCTCATCCCGGCGGTGAGCCGGCCCTACGTTAGCAATATGGTTTCCCAGGATGATTCTGAGCTCAGCCTGGCGCTTGGCTACAATGGCATCCAGCGCCTGGGGCTGGATACAGGGCCTAATCAGAGGGATTGCCCAGATTGCCATGTGTATCCCCTGCGCCTCTTCCTGGAGCAACCCCTGGCAGGACAGACCGGCTGGCTGTTGCCGTTGGCGCTTCTGGGCCTGGTCGCTCTCGCCTGGCAGGGGCGTCCCCGCCCACGAGAAGACCGCAGGATGCAGTCGCTGCTTCTTTGGGGCATGTGGTTGCTGACTATGGACATCATCTTCAGTGCCGCAGAGCCCAGGCACGAGTACTATCTGACCGTGATGGCCCCGGCCATTGCCGCTCTCTGCGGGATTGGCCTGGTTGTGATGTGGCGGGACTATCGTGGTGGGGGCTGGCGCGGCTGGCTGTTGCCGCTCGCCCTGCTGCTGACCGCGGCTTCGCAGATCGTGATTCTCACCAATTATCCCACGTGGGGCCAGTGGATGATCCCCTTGCTTCTCATCCCGTGCCTCCTGGCAGCGGGCGTGCTCATCAGCGCCCGCCTCGCTTTACGCTGGACGGGCAAAGCGAAAGCTGTCCGCTTGTTCTGGCCAGCCGTGGCCGTCGGGCTGGTCGCTCTGCTGCTTGCCCCAACGATATGGGCAGCCATCCCCATCCTCCAGGGGACGGAATCGGATCTCCCCCTGGCCGGGCCGTCGCCGTGGAGTGGCCTCCCCACCATCCAGGGCACGAGCGTTGATCCGGCGCTGGTTCGCTACCTGGAGGCGCATCAGGGCCATGCGCGTGTGCTGGTCGCCACCGACACGAATACCGATGCCCTCATTCTCGCCACGAACAAACCAGTGATACCACTGAACGGCTTTTCAATCTATCCGCTGACGGCCAGCGAGGCGGCGTCCCTGGTTGCCAATGGGACGGTGCGCTTCTTCCGGCTCTCGGGAGGCGGCCCACCTGATGTGACGTCCTGGGTTCAGCAGCACTGCGCAACCGTGCCGCCGAGCCTGTGGCAGTCTTCCTCGTCCAGTTCCCAGGCTGGCGAAAACGGTGCCGCAGTCCTGTACGATTGTGCGCCCTTGCACTGATGATCCACGAGCGCCCGTGTCCTGCGTGCCACAAAGCACCAGGACACGGCTCCCGACCTGTTTTACTGAACGGACGTGCACCGATGATGAACAGACAACCACCAGGAGCTGACACCGAGCCAGTGGACCAGCGCGTCCCATTTCGTCATCCAGAAGCGGACCTCCTCCGTCGCTATGGGAGCCACTCGCTCGCATTCTTTGATCTGGCGGAAGATTTCAAGCATTTCCTGGCGCCAGGGGAGCAGGGTTTGATCGCCTATCGCGTGATCAATCGCGTGGCGGTAGCTCTCGGGGACCCCCTGTGCCCGCCGGAGGCAATCGAAACGGTCACGCGCAGCTTTCTCGCCTTTTGCCGCGCGCATCGCTGGAACGTCGCGTTCTATCAGACAGGTCCCGACTTTCTGGCGATCTATCGGGCCCTCAATCTGCATGCGTTCAAGATAGGGGAAGAAGCGATGCTCTTTCCCCAGACCTTCACCTTGAAAGGCCCGGCGCTCGCCAAAGTCCGCACCAGGTGCCGACACGCGGAGCGGGAGGGGGTGCAGATCCAGTGGTATGAGGGCATCCTGCCAACTCCCATGATACAGCAGCTCGCAGACGTTTCCAACGCCTGGTTGGAGCGCAAAGGAGGCCAGCAAACGGAGGAGACGGGCTTCAGCACGGGAAAGTTTCATGAGCTCCTGACAAACGCACAACGAGCTGACCAGATAGCCGAGCTGACCCAACCATTCCCCGCACTGCCGCTGGTGACAGGCGTCGCATTGACTCGCTCTGGTCAGGCCTGCGCGTTTGTCACCTTTACTCCCATGTATGGAGGAGCGACCGGCGAGGAAGGCACCGGTCAACGCTGGGGCTGGGCCCTCGATCTGATGCGCCGCACGGCGGATGCCCCTTCCGGCGCGATGGATCTGTTACTGGTCCAGGCGATGGAGCGCTTCCGGGTGCTAGGAGCACACCAAGTCAGCCTGGCCCTGGTTGCCCTGGCTGACACCAGGCAAGAAATGGCTCCGATCTGGCGGCGCCTGGTCGACGTTGCCACCCGACGGATGGCGCTATTCGAGACCCGCCAGACACTCTTCCGCTTCAAACAGAAATTTGATCCCTGCTGGGAGAGCCGCTATTTGATTGCCAGTTCCAGGCTTGCCTTCCCGAGCATTGCTCTGGCGGTGCTGCGCCTGCGCCATTACTCGGGGAAAGGATTCGTGAGACTGCTGACGAGATGGTTCACCCGGCTCACCGACGGCTCCCTGTCGAGCAGCAAAGAGAGAGGGTGAACGAAGAGAGTGAACGAAGAGAGTAAGTGAGATGAAATGCGTGAAAGTACCGCACATTTCTGGAATGAGCACATGCTGGCAGTTTGTTCGCTACTGTCTGGTGGGTGGGGTCAACACGATCATCGATGTGTCGATCCTCAATGCCCTGCTCTGGCGTTTTCCGACGCACAATATACAACTCCTGGTGGTCGAGAACTCCGTGGCGTATGCCAGCGGCGCCGTGAGTAGTTTTTTCTTGAACAAATACTGGACATTTCGGCGCAAGCAGCAGCCAACACGCCAGGAGGTAGGGCGCTTTCTCATCAGCGTGGCTCTCGAAATTCTTTCGAACAATGCTCTCCTGTGGCTCGTAGGGATGGCTCTGTCTCCCTTCATGGCCAATGTGACCGTGTGGGGCAATACCTCAAAACTGCTGGCAGTGGCCGCGAATGCGGTGCTCTCGTATCTCCTCATGCGCTTCTGGATCTTTGCCAGTGGAACGCAGGACCGTGCGATCCCGCCAGGAACTTCTCCCCCGACAGCCGAAGGATCGGAGAACATGAAGGAAATTCCTTCTCAGTTTCCTTCTCAGTTTCCTTAGCGTTATGTTTCGTTCCATTCATACAGAAAGCGGCCTGAACGCACTCGACATTCACCCTGAGCCTCTCATGAAAGCAAGGAGAAGATGCATGCAACCTTTCGATTGGCAGCCTCCAGTAGCACTTTCCGAGCGAGAAGAACACATTGTCCAACGGATACGACGAGCCAGGTTATTTCCTTGACACATCGCCTGTCTTTCTAGTATACTCAAAACAGATTTGAGTCAGTTAACTATCTCAATTCAAAAGGTACTGTGTTTGTATGACCACACTGTCAAAACGAGATCGCCTTATAGAGGCCGCAAAGGTGATGTTCTATCAACAAGGTGTGACAAGCTCAACACTGGCTGACATTGCTCAGCAGGCGCAGGTTCCGTTGGGGAATGTCTACTACCACTTCCGGACCAAAGATTCGTTAGTGGAGGCAGTGTTGAACACACACGTGCAGGAGCTCCAGGCGGTGTTCGCTTCATGGAATTGCTCTCCTGATCCGCGTCAGCGTTTGTTGTCACTCCTGGCAAGTAGTCGTGATCAAGAGAACATACTGGCTCGCTATGGTTGTCCCCATGGAAGCCTGTGTCAGGAACTTGACAAAGAGAACAGCCCTCTTGTTGCTATTGCATCCCACATATTCCAAGTCTACCTCGACTGGGCAGAGACCCAATTTCACCAATTGGGTCTGGATGAGCAAGAAGCAAAAGATTGCGCATTCGACTTGATTTCGTCATTACAGGGCGCATTTCTGTTAACCAACAGTTTTCGTTCGCCCACCATGCTGGAACGCAAACTCCAACGATTGGAAGCATGGATACACGCATTGTAACGTATCCTGAATACTTCGTGTTCTTTTTTTTCTGCCCTGTAGTTATTTGACTAACTTACAGGGCAAGCAAAGGAGTAATATGACCTTAGCCAACGGAGAACTCTTTCCGACGATAACTGCCTCACGTGTCGGAGGTGGTGAGATGACTGTTCCCCTGGATCTGTGGAGTCACTGGTCTGTCCTTCTTTTCTATCGCGGGCACTGGTGTCCCTTTTGTCGACAACAACTGTTAGATTTCCAGCAGGCACAGGAGCAGTTTCAATCTCTCAATGTTCAGGTGGTTGCCCTTTCGGTCGATCCATTGGAACAGGCACAGCAGACCGTTGAACGTCACAGACTCACGTTTCCCGTGCTGTATGGCCTCGACGCTCATCACGTGGCAAGACAGATTGGTGCGTTTATCAACGAACAGCCTCTGTCCCTTCAAGCAACTGGCTTTGTATTACAACCCGATGGAACCATTGCAGTTGCAGTCTATTCCTCTGGCGCCATTGGCCGTCTCAATGCTGCCGATACTGTGAAATTTATAAAGTACATGCAGCAAAAGATCCATGAGAGGGTAAAGTAAATACCTTCATTCATACAAACAATAGTGAGTAGAAAAGAAAGAAGGATTCATAGCAATGAGCAAACTCAACGGGAAGGTTGCATTGGTGACCGGTGGAGGTCGCGGAATAGGAAGAGCTACCGCTCTTTTACTGGCGCAAGAAGGGTGTGATGTAGCCATCCTGGCTCGGACTCCCCGAGAAATCGAGCAGGTTGCAAGCGAAATACGTGCAATGGGGCAACGCAGCATTGCACTGACAAGCGATTTGAGCGACAACGAATCAATTGCTCGGGCATGCACCGCTCTTGCGCAGCAGTTTGGTCCTGTCGATATCCTGATGAATAATGCAGGTGTCGTGGAGCCATTGGGACGTACAGAGACAGTTGATCTTGATCAATGGTCTCGCGCCATCCACATCAACCTGGTTGGCCCGTTTCAGCTGATTCAAGCCTGTTTACCGACGATGCTCGAACGAGGATGGGGGCGTATTGTCAATGTATCGACGGGTGCGGCTGCAGGCACAGGCATGAAAAATGCCAATGCCTATGCGGTCAGTAAATCCGGACTCGAAATGCTCACCGTCAACCTGGCCGCCGAATTGGCAGGGACAGGGGTCATGGTGAATGCCATCCATCCCGGTGCAGTTAACACCGCAATGCTGACACATGTTCGCAGTCAACCAGCAGAACGCGTTGGACAGGAAACATATGAGCGTTTCAAAAAATTCCAGGAGCCGAGCGCAACGCTTGACCCCATACAACCTGCACGCCTTCTCGTCAATCTGGTGAAAGGTGACAGTACAGGCGAAATTGTCTCTCTCTCTGAGAAACGAGGTCAGGAACTTTTAGCTGCGCAATTGTAGTTGGATGATCGATGTCACAAGAAATGTCTATGTTTCTTGTACTCATACCCCTTTGCATTCAGAGATGTGACGCTCTTTGCCACCTATGGACAAAAAGGGCACAACTGCTCACGGTGCATCTGAATGCATTGAAAAAATAGGTTCTCTTTTCTACCTGAGCTACGAGCAGGGGCACAAACATGGAGTTGCGACGCCGCTCAACTCGAGACCTTACTCGCTTCCTTGGCCCAAGCCATCGAACGCTACGGAGCCTGTTTGGGCGTCGAGATGCATGTGTGCCCGCCTCGTCATCCACAAGACAAAGGATAGTTGGGTATTCTGGAACTGGCACTCGAAAATCGTCTACTTGCGCATGAAATGATCGGCTATGTTCTATTATGCATGATGACAGACAAGAGAAAGACGTACCTATTTTCATCCTCTTGGAGGTCGGCAGGACATCGCGCTTGTGTTGCAAAGAATGATTGACAGAGCAGTATCAGATCAGCTTCCTTTTTTGCAACACAACCTGCAGTTTCTGATTTTTAGATAGATAATAACCTCTTTTGCTTGTACCATTATAACAGGTAGCCGCCATGTGGAACCAGAGCAATCTCACATGTGTGCGGGCGTTACTGTAGAGACCCATTTCCTCCACACCGGGCGTGTAATTCCTGGTAAGCATTTGGTCTTCAGCTTGTTTATTCGCCCTGGAGGAGGGGAGATTAGCCTATGACGCATAGGAGACGAGTTCAAATTCATATGCAAGCAGGAGTACTGACATGAAACGCAGCTTCTTTACCGTCTTGTTAATTACTGCCGTCTTAACATGGGAGCGAGAAGTCCCATCCCGTTTGAGGGGATGGGATGAAAGCGACCCGCGCTCGCTTTGCTCTTTCCCTTGGCATTCTGTCAGGTAGCGCGCCATAGTCTCTGCTGAAACACTTCCAGCCGTGCCGACAGACGAGGAACGTGCCCAGACGTGATCCTCTCCACACCCTTTTTGTGATGAGGAAACTTCTCGCGGAAAAACCGAGAGGCACGCGCATCTAGAGTTGGTATACCTCGTTTTACTACCTTTACATACATGGTATACTCTATCACATGAACACCGTGAAAATCTACCAACTGAATAGCTTGTCTCACACCCACTACCAGCGTTTGCGCGCGGCGCAACAAGAAGCGGCTCTGGTCTGGAATAGGTGCATGGAACTCCATAAAGACGCCCGTCTGCAGCACGAGCCATGGCCGGGACGCGATGCGTTGCAAAAGGCGACCAAAGGGCGCTTTGCTCTGCATAGTCAATCTATTCAGATGGTGACGCATGCCTTCCTTGCCAACATTGACACCACCCGGCAACTGCGAAAAACGCACCCGCAGATGAGGATGCGCTACCCCTACAAAGAAAAGGCGTTTTACCCGGTGTCGTGGCCGGCACAAGCCGTGTGCAAAGAGCCAGGTCGTGTGCTCCTTCCCATGGGGCGCGGTCGTCCCTCGCTTGTGCTTCCGATTGCGTTACCAGACACCAGCCGATCGGTCACGCTGGTCTGGAACGACGGCTATGAGTTGCACGTGTGTGTCGAGATTCCACAAGCGGAACAAGCCCCTGGGGAGGTACACGCCACGGTGGATCTGGGTGAAATCCACCTTGCCAGTGTCACAACCGATACCAGCAAGGCGCTGATTGTGACCGGGCGTGGCATTCGTTCGCTCAAGCGACAACGCACCAAAGCGCTGGGTCGCATGGCGAAAAAGCAGTCCCGCTGTACTAAACATTCCCGCCGCTGGAAGAAACTGCAAGACGCGAAAACGAAACAGTCCCGACGAGCAGAGCGCCGTATCCGTGATCAACGACACCAGGCGACCCGCAAGGTGATCACATTCTGTATTGAGCAGGAGGTTGGGACCCTCTTCATCGGGAATCCGCATGGCGTGAGAAAGGGTAACCACGGACGCCACCACAACCAGCGTATGAGTTTGTGGGAATACAGCAAAGATATCGACTATCTTACGCACAAAAGCGAACAGGCCCACATTGCGTGCTTCACTGGCTCGGAACGAGGAACAAGTAGCCAGTGTCCGTCGTGTGGACATAAACATAAGCCGAGAAACCGGCAATGGATCTGCAAAGCCTGTGGCTTCACGGGACACCGCGATCTGGTTGGGTCAATCAACATGCATACGCTCTTCTTTGGTGAGCAAGTAAACTTTCCTCGTTCGTTTACGTATCTACGTCCTGGCCATGTCAGGAAAAGTAGTAGGAGGGCAGACACGCCCCAATGTCGTCTCAGTGAGTCAGGATTTCAACCACACGTTGCAGACGTGGTCTCTTCGGAGACAGGCTATCGTTCTGATGATGCTGAGAAGCCTGTCTCCCTTTAGGGGACAGGAGTGTCACTCACCGTCTTGTTAACCACCTCAGCCTTTGTTGCCGCCCCTTCCTCTCCTGCAGGACAGGCTCCAGGGTCAAGTACCGCTCCAGATATACCTGTGAGCCATACGGATCGCGTCTATACAGCGGATCAATTCTCGAATGTCGTCACCGTCACCGATCCGGTAGACAACAAGCTTCTTGGCGTCATCAACCTTGGAGAGCCTGTCCCGGCCAATATGAGTCCACTGTATCGTGGGTAGGTGCTGGTGCACGGCATGGGCTTCTCACCCGATCATCGTACCATCGACGTCGTCTCGATCGGCTCGAATTCTGTCGCGTTTATTGATACAGCAACCAATGCGGTGAAGCACGTTACCTATGTTGGACGCTCGCCGCATGAGGCATTCTTCACGCAAGACGGCAAGGAGGTCTGGGTAGCCGTTCGCGGCGAGAACTACATCTCTGTCCTTGATGGTAGCACCTATCAGGAGAAATCCCGCATCACTGTGCCGAATGGTCCAGGTATGCAGATTTTTTCGCCTGACGGGAAATATGCGTACATCTGCTCTTCCTTCACACCCCAGACCGTCATAGTCACCGTCGCTGATCACAAGATCGTGGGACAGGTTCCCCAGGTGAGCCCGTTCTGCCCGAATATTGCAGCGACGCCGGACGGAAACCAGGTCTGGTTCACATTGTGGGACACGGGTCTATGTTGGGCTCGAAAATGATGATCAACTTGTCGGGATCGATACACTGACCAACAAGGTCATTGGGCGTAGTCCGATTGGTCAGGCGGCGCAGGCTATCACGTATGTGCCCAATGCCGTGCCGACCGGGGCTTAAGCCTAATCAACCCTACGTGCTTGCGCTCTCCCCTGATCCGAAAGGCGGCGGCACGCTGGAGCAGTTGGAGGCATTTACGACGAACTCGGCTGGTGCCGCTATTGTTAACACGGACGGTCCAATCCGACAGATAGTGCAGAATCAGGATAATGTGCCACGCCGCTACCTTGTGATCGTTCCTGGGACGATCGCACAACCCGGCGCACCCGTTCAGATCCAGCAGCAGTAGCAATGTACTGAGATGGAGGTTGAGAGAGACTCTACAGTCACACCTGCATTGTTAGCAACTGGCGTTTCACTACAAAAAATTGTCGGCTTTTCAAAAACCGACAACAGCCTTTAGAGCCACTTCATATCAAACCCAGCCTCAGTTATATGGCACGTCGTACTTTCTCGTCAAAGTCGCACCGATAGGCCAGTACGACTGGCTTAGCGTATGTTTTACCCGCCGTAATCTAGTGATCCCTACGTGGTAGGAACGCCTGCGACCTACGGGTACGCGATCCGTAACAGCCGGACGCTTACGACGATTAGAAGCTTCTGGCAGGCAAGGGCGTTGTTCTATTGCTCACCAATAGTTTTCGAAGCCAGACATAGCCATCTTCCAACGTTGGCGATAAAGACTGGACTTCTTGCACTGGCCCGCGTGGTTCTGGCCCGACCACATGGTAAAGCGTTCCCGCTTTCTGCGGCAGGGCCGAGATGATGCTCAACTCTGCTGGCAGGACATAGTTGGGTGCCGCGAGAAATTGCCAGGTATGACTGACCGCTGCGGCGATTAACTGACGTGTCAGACCATCAAACACCAATTGGCCTTGATCGAGGACTGCGATGCGCTCACACGTCTGACTAATATCCTCAACCACGTGTGTGGAAAGGATGACTACGCGGTTCTCGGCCAGCCCGGTCAAGAGGGTACGTAGGCGGATGCGTTCCTCAGGATCGAGTCCAGCAGTCGGCTCGTCGACCACCAGGATCTGGGGATCGCCTAACAACGCCTGGGCAATTCCCAGGCGGCGTTTCATGCCCCCTGAATAGGTTTTGATTTTGCGATCGGCGCTCCCAGTCAGGTTCACCACTTCGAGCAAGGCCGCGATTTGTCGGCGGCGTGCGGTACGATCATACAGGCGTTTAAGCAGGCCCATATAGTCCAAAAGCTCGCGCCCGGTTAGGTCTGGGTAGAGGCCAAGCTCTTGGGGAAGATAACCCAGGTAAGCACGGACTGCCTTGCGGTGCGCGGCTTGACCGAGATCAAAGGAATCAATGACGACGCGTCCAGTGGTCGGACGCAGCAGGGTTGCCTGGATACGCAGCAGCGTCGTTTTCCCTGCTCCATTTGGACCAAGCAGACCGAACATCCCCTGCTCAATATGCAAATCGATGCCTCGTAAGGCTTCATGCGAACCATACCGCTTCGAGACGTGTTCAATCAGAATATCCATACCAATCTTTCCTTTCCAAGAGAGCCGCCGGACTACTGTAAACTGCCCAGCAAGCGTTCTTCGCGACGCAGCAACCACCAGTTCCATATGGCAAACACCAGAGCAACTCCCAATAATGCCAGACGGTTTGTCCACCAATCTGGAGCATCTTGTCCCCCCGAGTAGGTGTAGGAAAGGAAGAACGGGTGAGTTGCCTGGATCGAGAGCAGTTTCTCAGACAACAAAAGCGAACCAGCCACAGGTCAACACTCTATACATTCCTGAGCGCGTTGCCATCATCACCTCCAGCAGAGGATCGCCCACGAGCAGCGAGCTGGTAAGTATGCCCGCGAGCAGCCCCACGCCTGGCTCCATGACAAATCGGCTCAGTTCGGAGGCGCGACTCAACCCCTGAGACCCGCCCGTGTGCAATTGCAGCCAGACCAGGCCACCGGCACCAAGAAAGCCGAGCAACATGAGCAGAAACAGCCACCAGTTGAGCAAACGCAGGTGATAGAAGATCCACAAAGTACTCTCGCGCCAGGGCATATGTCGCTGCGCCGGAATGGGTTCGTACGGCAATGGTGAGGTGCTTTGTGAAGCACTTTTCTCGCTGGTTTGCATGCTAGACTTCCTCCTCACGATGCCGCTGGAAAGCCAGGCTCCCGTAGGTTAGAAACAGCGCCACAATGGCAGTCAGAAGTAAGATTGCGATATTGAGCAATGCCAGTGGCATGGAAGTCTGAAAGTTCGGGTAGACGGTAGACATGGGCGTTGTCAGGGGAAAGAACACCGGGTAGACATAGAGGCCACCCGGATTGAAAATGCTAGCGCCGAATCCATACCGACCTAGACCTGTATTGAAGTACAACCAGAGCAGGGAAAAACCGACAACGTAGGGAGCATATCCTTTCGAGCGGCAAGTTGGGGGAGATGAGGATCAAGAGAGGTTTTTCGCGTGCGCGGTTGTTATTCGGGAAATGTGCCACGCTCCAACCAGCGCGAGACCGTCGCATGGCCGATCCCAACTTGGTCAGCAATGGCCGTTTGGCTCAAGCCAAGCTTGCGTAAGGCGACGACTTGCTGGTATTGGGCAAGCCGCTCTTCTCGCTTCGCCTGGCTCAGCTCGGCTTCCTTTGGACTCAATTTCGGCGGCTGTCTGGGGGCGCAGTTCCCAGAGGCGTGGCTCTTGACTCCTCAGCTTGGCAGGTCCGATGCGCTGCCAGATGACGTGCCAGCAACCCCTTCAGGGCCTCTCCAAGATTTTTCAACATGAACGTATCTGGGGAAACCGCTCTCCATCTGACTTCTTTCATCGAAACGTTGTAAATTGGCATAGTGTATAAACATGGGTCACCCCGAATTTTACAAAGGAAGGCGAGAAAAAGAAGAAGTTCGACCTGTAGCTTCCAGCCTTCCAGTCGTGGTAGAATGCGTCGGAGTTACGGAAGACCCCAGGGCGGGGCCTGGTTGCGAGCTCAGTCCTCAGCTCACCGCTTTCTTCACGAGGGCGCCGATCCTTGCCTCGTCGGCGGCGGTCAACTCCGTCAGAGCGAAGGCGGTCGGCCACATGGCGCCTTCGTCGAGGTTCGCCTTGTCGCTGAAGCCAAGCGTCGCGTACCTCGTCTTGAACTTCTGCGCGCTTTGGAAGAAGCAGACGACGTTGCCGTCCTTGGCGTACGCGGGCATCCCGTACCAGAGTCTCGGCGAGAGGGATGGCGCGCTGGCTTTGATGATCGCATGGAGCCGCTTGGCCATGGCGCGCTCTGGTTCCGGCATCTCGGCGATCTTCGCGAGCACGTCGCTTTCCCCTTCCGCCTTGTTCTTGTTGGCGCGCGCTTCCGCCTTCTGCTCTTTGGCGCGCTCCTTCATCGCGGCTCGTTCCTCGTCTGTGAATCCCTTGGACTTCTTGTTGATCGCGGCGGTGCTCTTGGCGGACTCCTGCGTGCCATTCATTTCAGGTTGGCTCATAAAAACCTCCTCATATTGACTTGGGTTGGAAACCTCACCGCAGTTCGACTGCGGACTCGTGCTATCCTAGTCATGCATCGCCTAATGTGGCATTTAAGCCGCGGGCGGCATTTCTTCAAGTATCCCCGCTCAGATTTAGTACCCTTGAGGCATCGGCTCGCCGGTCTCCAGTAACGTCTTCATGTTGCTGAGGATCCATGTCCAGCCGCCGCCCTGCAAGCCCTGATAGGTCGCAGTCTGGCCCTGGAAGTCCTCGTGGACCACGGTAACCTTGGTAACGCCGCCGGGCATCGACTCCAGCTCCCACGTTACTCGGGTAGGCGCATCTTCGTTCATCGGGGGCCAGAGTGAGTGATAGGTGTGCACCAACCGGTTGGGTGGCTCGGACGCAACCACCTCCCCCTCAACTATGGGGGAGCCATTCGGCATGTTATAGGTAAAAGGCGAGCCGACAGTGAGATCGGTCTTAAGCGTACAGCCATAGTAGTAGCGGGAGGTGAACTCCGACTTGGTGATCGCTTCCCACACCCGCTCCTGCGGAGCCTTGATGATGATCTGATAAACGAGCCGGGGCTTTGAAGCCGTGGTCATACCATTCCCTCCTTCAAGCGTTGTTTTGAGATCGGCGAGCAAGCTCGCACGCGCTGCAGAGTATTTGCTGATCCAGCGATCCGAGATGAGCTGGATTGGGACCGGGTTCAGGTAGTGCAGTCTCTCGCGGCCCACTTTGCGCGTGGTGATCAGTCCGGCCTCTTGCAGCACGCGCAGGTGCTTCATCACCCCGAACCGTGTCATCGGCAGCTCCGACTCCAGCTCGGTGAGCGTGCGGCCGTCGCGCTCAAAGAGGAGGTCAAGCAGTCGGCGACGGCTTGGATCGGCGAGGGCGCGAAAGATAGATTCATCTTCCATACCGGTATTATATGTGACTTAATGGTCACATGTCAAGGGCCATATCATGCAGGCGAAAGAGATGTGCCAAGCGCTCGTAACATTCGTCCTCTCGTCGGCGTCGATATGCAGCTTTGGAGCTCCACGGGAGCCGTGGGCAGCCCCGCTGCTTCGAGCGGAACGATGACCTACGAAGACCGTAGCCCAGGTCTGTACCGCTTTCAGGTGCGTGGCCTTCCCGTCCAGAACGGTACTCGGAAGGATATGACAACCTAGCGATCATGTCTTGTTGAGTACGAACTCAACATCCCGCTCTGCATGATTTTCTCATCCCAAGTCTGGGATGAACTCTTCAACAACCTCGTATCGATTTATGTTGGTCACGACTACTATGCTGGCGATAATCTGCAGCAAGATAGAAGCATTTCAATCATATTTATTCTTGAGTTTGCAAATAATGGAGAATTGTGACATGTTTTCTATCATCAGCGGTAGGGAGTCGCCTGGGGGTTTCATATGCCGCTGGCGTGTTGTACTCCTGCTGAGTCAAGTAGCCTATGTCTCATCGGACTAAAGCTTGTCTCTATCCTTTGGGTATGGAAAGTTCGAAAGGGATATCTAAAGATGGATTACGAAATCTTTGAGCTTGGCGATGTCGCCTTACAGTCTGGTATGACATTGCGTAACGCTTTCCTTGCTTACAAAACGTATGGAACACTTAATGCGGATAAAAGCAATGTTATTGTCTATCCGACCTGGTATTCAGGACAACATTACGACAACGAGTGGCTGATAGGCAATGGGATGGCGCTTGATCCCCAGAAATACTTTATCATTATTCCCAATATGCTAGGCAACGGCCTGTCATCATCTCCCAGTAACACACCACCACCTTTTGATAAAGCTCGTTTCCCACATGTTACTGTCCATGATAATGTGCGCTTACAGCACCAACTTGTCACCCAGAAGTTTGGTATTGAAAAAGTTGCCCTGGTCACTGGCTGGTCGATGGGCGCACAACAAACCTTCGAGTGGGGGGCAAGCTATCCAGACATGGTCGGGCGGATTGCACCATTCTGTGGTACGGCGAAGACATGGCCCCATAACTTTGTATTCCTGGAAGGTGTGCAAGCCGCATTGCGAGCCGATGCGGCCTGGAACAATGGGTGGTATACATCCCCCCCGACTACAGGTTTACGTGCGGTAGGACGCGTGTATGCGGGTTGGGGCTTCTCGCAGGCCTTCTATCGTGAAGCTACCTACCGGGAGATTGGTTACAACTCACTGGAAGATTTCCTTGTTGGCTATTGGGAGGGATTTTTCCTCAAGAAAGATGCCAATAACTTGCTGTCGATGGCCTGGACCTGGCAAAACGGAGACATCAGCGCGAATTCCACCTACAATGGGGATTTTAAGAAAGCGTTGCAGCGTATCAAAGCCCGAGCGGTTGTGATGCCAGGACGGACAGATCTCTACTTTACGCCTGAGGATAATGAGTATGAAACGAAACTCATGCCTAATGCAACCTTCCGGCCCATCGAGTCGATCTGGGGACATTTTGCTGGCGGTGGCGTGAGTGCCGCGGATACGAAATTCATTGATGATGCCCTGAAAACATTGCTTGCCGAGCAACCATCACTGCTACGTCTATAAACTCCCTGGTTACCATATCATGAGACTCAGCAGATTTGGAAAAGGACAACGTTTGTCGAACGTAGCGGCCTACGCGTTGACGCAAGGTGGTGTTCCAGCGTTCCATATGTGCAGTCTCTCCAGTTTCCTTCCCAACCCAATGATGGGTTTCAGCTGGGAACACATATTGATAGGCATGCCAAAAATCACTGAAGGTATGGCAGGGTCGGTTTCATATGTATTGCATAAATTACTCAAATCGCTTTTGTATATATTACCTATAGTACTGGCAAATTAAAATAGCGTATACTCGATGGCAAGATTAACTGAACGTTATCTTGATTGTACCTCTTCCCACGGCTCTGATCGCCTCTTCGCTGTTGAAGCTGCACTCCACAAAGTGAGCTTTGGGGATACCTCCACAGTCAGATCTTTTTAGTCCGCAGAATTATTTAGAAGGAAAAAGCGTCCATGACACCATTTAGTAACCAGCACCAGGCGCAGCAGTCGTTTTCAAAAGAAGCAATCCGCGAGCGCGTCTGGAGTGATTTGCGTAAAGTCGCTCGGCCAGATTCCCGTTTTCACTGGAATTTTGCAGAGTTTATTACTGACTACCAGGGTTCCGAAGAAGGGGCGCGGCGTATTCAGGATCTCCCCGCCTGGCAAGAGAGCGACCTGATCTTTATTACGCCGGATAACAACCTGGAAGCACTTCGGCGTCTGGCGATGGAGGATGGAAAACGTTTTGTCATGTCCACGTATGGGATAGCGCGAGGCTTTCTCTATGTTGACCCCACGACTATACCCACCGATTGCTATGGCTGGGCCTCAACGCTGGACGGTATGGATCGTTTCGCCCGGCCCGTGGGGCTAGCAGAGGTGGCCTCGTTGGGGAAGTTTCATTTGCTGGTCACGGGAGCATCGGCCATCAGTACCTATGGCATCCGTTTTGGCAAGGGGCATGGCTATTTCGATCTGGAATGGGCCATGTTCTCTGAAATGCACTGTCTGACCGACAACCCGATCGTGGTCTGCGCGGGACATGATTGCCAGGTAATTGATGTGGAACTGGTGGGCTCAGAGTTTGATACGCGGGTAGATCTGATTGTAACTCCCACACGCACCATAGAAGTACCCAAACAATACGGGCATCAACCTGGCCGCGTGGTCTGGGAGCGTCTTGAAGCTGGGATGCTGGAGCGCATTCCACCTTTACAGGAGTTACGTCTGGCACAGGAGTCACACAACTAATGGAGACACAACAAAAGGCATCAGCCGGTATTGTTGAACAGCGTGGCATCGACGCGGTACCCGAAAATGAGCGTCATGGACGACCGCGCGACCTCTTTTTTCTCTGGCTGGGTACCAATGCAAATGTGTTCTACATTATTAATGGCGCGTTGCTGATCGCGCTGGGCTTATCCTTCGCACAAAGCCTGGTGATCATTCTCCTGGGGAACGTGGCCTTCTTTTTGTTGGGTTTTACCAGTACGCAGGGACCGCGCACAGGCACTGCGACCTTTGCCATCAACCGGGCTTCCTTTGGTCCTAACGGCGGGCGCCTACTCTCTTTCTTTAACTGGTGTACGCTGATCGGCTTTGAGGGTTCGGGGTTAGCTCTAGCCGTAATCTCGGTGTTGACGCTGGCGAAATCGCTTGGCGCTTCGTTTAGTGATGCGGCCTGGTTCAAAATCGTTATCATTCTGATCGTTGCAGCCATTCAGATCTATATTCCCACGATTGGGCACACCATGATTATGGCATTTCAAAAGGTGCTGGCCTGGGTATTCCTGGCATTTTTCGTGATTGTTGCCATCATGGTTTCTGGGAAAGTGCAGTTTTCCGGCTCACATACCGGCTCCTTTGCGACCCTGACCGTAGGGTTTGCTCTGATGGTTTCAGGAGGCGGTATGTCCTGGGCGAATACCGGCAGCGACTACTCACGCTATTTGCCGAAGACGGTCCGTCCAGCGGCGGTGATCTGGACCTCAACGCTGGGTGGGATGATCCCGGCGATTCTGCTGGAAGTCCTCGGAGCGGCGGTCGCAACGCGTCTGCCGGGTGCATCTGATCCAATATCAGGACTGCCCTCGGCCCTGGCTGGCTGGTTTCTGGTGCCTTATCTGCTCTTGCTCTGCGTCAACCTGTTGGCTGTGAACGCGATAGATCTCTACTCATCTGGTTTAACGCTACAGACACTGGGTGTGCCGGTCAAACGCTGGCAGGCCACAACGATTGACATGGTTATATGTACGGCCCTGGCGGCGATTGCTATCTTCTCCTCCAACTTTAACTCCCTGTATGGCGAATTTCTCTCGCTGCTCATTATCTTCCTGGCGCCCTGGTGCGCGATCTATTTAATCGACGCCTGGATGCGGCGTAATACCTATGATGTTGCCGGATTATTTGAGCGTGGCAAAGGCCCATACTGGTATAAAGGGGGCATTAATCCAGCAGGGATAATAGCGCAGATTGTGGGCATGATTGCTTCCGCGCTCTGGTTAAACTCGACTCTACTTCAAGGACCGCTTTCTAGACTCTTCAATAACTCTGATATGAGCGTATTTACCGGGTTCATTGTAGGCGGCGGTCTCTACTGGCTGCTAGCGCGTTTCTTCGTTGCTCGTAAAACAACGGAACCATCACCAAAAGCGAAACAAGCGGAACCAACCGAAGTGTATTAAGAAACATCCGTGATCCGCAGTAAAGATGCAAAATCGTCGTTGGCCAGACTTTTTTTGTGCGAAAGTTTTGCGTATCACCTGACAGATTGAAGAAACTGGATTGATAACGCAGGATTCACTACGTTATCAATCCAGTTTCTTCTCCAGGTCACTGCAGATCGGTAAGGATGATCGTACGTTTTTCCTCGACCGATTTGTAGGCTCCCAGAATCACCTTGAGCACATTGATACCTTCGATCTCAGTATTAATTGGACGCCGTCCTTCAAGCAGGCAGTCAATAAAGCTCTCAATCTCCTCGACAAAGGTGTTGACGCTCGGTAGCTCGATTTTCTGTGGTTCCTCGCCATGTAGTTTGTAGAAGAGATCGCTGCCGTAGCTGTATAAACTCCCCTTTTCGGCAACGATGGAGAATTTTTCGGTTATCGCAGCAGGTTCATAGGCCCAGCTGGTGACGATATTTCCGACTGCTCCATCGGCAAAACGTACCAGAACCTGAGCTGAGTCTTCGCCATCCATAAATGTGAGACGATGCTTGCTGAGCAATGCCATGACTTCTACAGGTTCGCTACCAGCCAGGTAGAGCAATAGATAGGTGGGGTGATAACCTGTATCAATTAATTCGCCTCCGCCGATCATTGAGCGTTGGCCACGCCAGCCGATAGAATTGGGATCAAAGGTATGGTAAAAGCTATCGGTCGTACGAATCTCATAGATTTTACCCAGAAGACCCTCCTGCAGCAATTGTCTGGCTTTCGCTACTGCTGGCATCGTAAGCTGATTGTGTGCGCACATCAGGGTTACTCCATTCTCTGCGATAGCTTGCTGGATGGCATTTGCTTCGGCAACAGTCAGGCAAAGTGGTTTCTCGCAGAGGATGTGTTTTTTCGCGTTGGCGGCGGCAACAATGGCCTCTTTGTGGAGATAGTGTGGCAGACAAATATCAACGGCGTTGATATCAGCATTGGCAAGCATCTCGTGGTAGTCGTTGTAGATATCGGCCCCACCGACCTCGCCTGCACGGGTTTGCGCATTTTCTAAAATAACATCACTAACGGCGGTAACCTGTACTTTTTGAGGAATGCTGAGATAGCCTTTGATATGCTGTCGTGTAATGCCACCACAGCCGATGAGTCCAACTTTAATCGCCATATCGTCTTCCTCCTTGAAGTAAGTAGGATGGCGGCTCTCAGTAGGGAACAACGCCATCGGTCATTTGTATTCTTATGATTGGGATTATAGCTGTCTCATTCAGTGAGCCTGAACGCTCAGGCTCACGGGTCTATCAGTACGTGCAGAGATATTGGCGGCCTCCATCAACAGAGTGAGTTCACGCGCGATCTGAATATTTTCGGTTGCAGTTGTGCCCTGTTGAATATGGGTAACCCATTGCTCAAAATCTGATGGGCGATCAGTTGGTATCGTGGCGATTTCGTGCCATGCATCGTCGCCTGGTATACCAGATTGTGCAGTGCGTATGAGTAATGTACTCTCAGGAGTACCATAAAGAAGACTGCCCTCAGTACCATGAACTTCGATAGTGAAAGGCGAGAAGCGATTGACGAAGCCAGCCTCTACAACTCCAAGCTGTCCGTTTGGATAGCGAAGCGTTACCACTGCATTGTCTTCGACTTCACGTCCGGTGATATAACCAAAACTCGCACTCACACTTTCAGGTAGCCCCAGAAAGAGACGTGTCAGGTACATTGGATGGCAACCAAAATCGATGAGAACCCCACCAGCACACTGTTCTAGATTGAAGAAGTGTGGAGGTAGCCAGCCCTGTGGATTCTCCTGTGTCGGAATAGCTCCATTATGGGAAACGCGAACACGTACCTGGGTTAACATACCTAGAAGTTTGTTAGCGAGGATATCCTGGATAGCCTGTGTATAGCCAGCATTGAGTCTGGGGAGTGAAACGGTTAGCTTTACTCCGGCGCGCTCGATAGCCGACAATATCTCGTCACATTCATGGAGAGTTGGTGCAATAACCTTCTCGGTAAAAATATGCTTCCCAGCATTGGCGGCAGCAATCATGACGTCATGGTGTATATTTGTCGGGGTATCAACAATTACGCCATCGATGGTGGACTGAGCCAGAAGTTCATCCAGGGTGTCATAGAAGGGGATGCCTAGTTTGTTAGCCTGTGCGCGGCCGCGCTCTGGTTCTTCATCCCATGCTGCCACGATCTCAACGTCAGGATGTTCAAGGGCCTGCCGCGTGTAATCACGTGCATGGACGTGCCAGAAGCTTACCATCGCAACACGAATCATTACTATGCTCCTTTGCAATTTGACTATAAACTATGGCTGAAACAGAGCGATTACTGAAAATGTCTTCATTATGCTACTATCAGCGCATAGATTCAGGATACAACACAATAGTGCAAAATGGCAACAGACCATGAGAGTCTGGATGATCTTTCACCAGATCAATTTGCTCAGTTGAATGGGCTTCCCGTTTCCGAGCCGATCCGCTTGATGACTACCCCCAATCGAGTTGCATCAGTGTCAGATACGGCAATGGCGGTCACAAGTGTACCGCATGGACATGTGCTGTCAAGGCACGCAACGCTCTCACCTTGACAGCACATGTCCATGCGATCTGTCAAACCCGCGCCAATTGAAACGCAAAAAAAAGATTTTTGCTCCCTTTGGCTGTCACTCATTCCTCCGTTTGTCCCCTTGCTGGGATGTCTACGGAAATAGGTACTTGACAGATGTGTTAGCAGCTCCGTTTGGCTCTTTCAAAAACTGTGTCTCTTTCAGGAGCTGTATCATTTTAGGAGCTGTATCATTTGCCAGAACAAACATCTTACTGAGGATCTCAGAAATGATAGTATCGCCTTCAAATGGCAGGAAATACTTCCCCCCACTGCTAGTATCAGCCTGCCAGATCGCCTGCATGGGGAGATAGTGATTCTCCGGTTCTACGACGATATTCGCCGATCCCAGGTGAATTTTGTAGGTGAACAAATCGCCGCGTACTTGCACAAAGTGCCCTTGAAAGCTACAGCGCTCGGCGATAGTCAACCCAGGCACCAGCCGTTGTAAGAACTGCTTCCGCTCATATGCTGAACTGGAGAGTTCCCCAAAACCGTATCGTCGCATATAGCGTACCAGCGGATCTTCGGACTCTTCCACTTCGTCATCGTCTTCTCTATCTCTGGCGATGCTTGTCACACTCACAAAGAGATCAAGATCGCGCATCACTTCAGATAGTACGAGTGGTGGCACCTCTTTAAAGCGCATTTCTGCTGATTTCTCTGCTTCTCCCTCGTCTTCAACTTGAAAAGATAGCTCCCCTGTGAGAATCTCTTCATACCCTTCTGTATACGAGGCCGTTGTCCTCCTGCCACTCTCGTCTGCCTTGACTTCAAACTCAGCCCGGCACTTCCAATAGGGAAGGGGCAATATGACCCATGTCTCCTGACCTGGAGCAACCGTGGTGTATTGCCAGCCACGTGCCCTTGCTAGTAGACTAAATTGATACTGATGCAGATAGTGGCCTGCGAAACGCAGTGTCGCGCTTTCTTTTTCCTCATCTTCTAAACGATATATTTCGCGATGCGCTTGTTTGAACGGCTGGATAACGCGGTGTTGCTCTACCCAGATCTGCCAGCGTTGTACGTCCTGGCGGCTCCCTAGCAGAGGATGCCAGATCTGTACTTCTGCCTCCCCTGGAATCTCCACTGGTTGATCTGCGCTATTGACAAAGTGTCCCTGGTACCAGATTACCGTTTCAGACTTCTCGGGCATCCTGATCTGCCAGATCAGGTTTCGCGCCAGAATACGAATCAAGGGATGCTGAAAGTAACGCTCTTGCCAGGTGGCAGCGGACCAGCTCTGCTGGCTCAGGGGCAGACGCTCGATACGTCTGCGCTGGATCACAAACACCTTCTCCAGATTCTTCTGCAGAGTGTCAAAGGCTCTCCACTCTTGCCCATATGTGCGCTTAATTTCCGCCGGCCTGCGAGCCAGCAACTGCTGCTCCTGATCATACCACTGTAGTTGTACTCCCTGTGTCGTGACAGCTATTTGTGCGGTATAAGGACCGAAGGTACGACGCAAGAATCCATCTTGCAGCTCAAAGTCATAGATGGCCAGTTCTTGCACATCAAGCGGACTCAGCCCTTCGCGTTGGGCCACCTCCTCAATGGTCGTTTGTATATGCTCCTGGAAAGAGGCATGTTTCACACTATAACGCACACGTTCGAGTTGACCAATAGCATACATACCCGGCATTGTTCCCAGGACGCTGACACAGGCATTGGCAACACGTGGTGACTGTGGTCGCTGGCGATAGCCAAGGATCGCTGTATCTACCAGCGCCAGACATACAACGCGATCATCGAAGTCTGCACAACACCAGATGAGTCCTTGAAGAATAGATGTACTACTCTCTTCCAGGGGCTCATCTTCTAGCCTGTCATGCAGACGTAACCACTCGCGCAGATGCTGGGTGAAGCTCTCCTGACCTATCTTGTTGACCAGTTCTCTGGCTTTCTTCCTCCAGGAGGTGGTAGGCTTGCTCCCTATCGATGTCGCACAATGACGCAGCAGCACCAACCAGGCTTGACGCTCATCATCTGCCATCGCTTCGACCCGTTCGAGCACAGGTTTGCCCCAGGCATCCGGAAGCAAGGGATAGTCAATCTTGGGCCGACTGTCCGTGAGCAGATCTGTTAAGAGCAGCTTTAATTGACGATCCAGTGCGGTATTATCCTTCGCCATATAATGCCTGGGGAGAGGAATCGCTGTTTCCAATTGTGTCAGCGCTGTTTCGCATGCTGCGGAAAGCTCCGTCTGGGCGATACACGGTTTGCACGCACTGACAATTGCGAATATCCACTGCGTCTTTTGCTGATCTGCATTTCTGAAACGTGCGCCAAAAAACTCAAGCAAGTGTACCAGACACGTGACAATGTGTTGAATATCATCGGGCGTATACGAGGCGTGTTGACAAAGCGTGACGGCTAGTTGGATATCTTGCCGGAGATACGCAATCTCGATCAGGAGATGGTCAGGAGATGATGGATGTTCCGCAACTTTTTGCCAGAACTGTACTGCCTCTTGCAGTGCCAGGCATACTAGCGTAGTTCTGGCAGAACTCGCAAATGTCTTCGCCAGTAGTTTACTGAGGTCATTACCCACGAGCGGCGGTAGTTCATTCATCCACGAACGGTCCTCCCAGGAGGGCGTTCGATTATAAAACGAGTCCTTTGAGGAGAATAAATCCAGTCCGGCCAGTTCGAGGTGTAAAGCGGTCAGAACAGCTCTGGCTGCCTTTTCGTCTAGCGTAGACACTTTCTTGGTATACTGGTGCAAAAGCAGCGTTAACTCCCCTTCCGGAGTTCCGGAAAGGATGCGACGCAACGTCTGGCGCAGGTGATTTTCGGTGGAGTCCCAGCCGTAACCAGCATGGCTTGAGAAACAGTGGTACAACGCCTCGAATTCCGTGCGGCAATGATTGAAGCTGTCCTGAGCCTGTAAAGTACGCTCGAAGGTTTCTAATAATGAGGGACGCAGTACACAAAACTGCAGGAAGTCTGGTCCATGCAGTGTGAAGTTGGCATTGCATGCATGGAGAATATCATGAATATCATCAGGCGTATATGCCTGTTCCTCTGTGAAAAGAGCCTCAAGGAGCGCGCTATTGCCCTTATTGTGCTCCTCTTTGCTCTGTGCTTTCATCAGCAACGCTTTGATCAGAGCAATCTGTATCGAAGAGGGCATTCCACATAACGCAACGATACAAGGATGGCTCCTGTCTGGATAGGAAATATTCTTCACTTCTTCATGGTACGCATGGAGTAACTCACTGGCCTGCTGCGCCATTGGCATGGCGGGCCCTCCCTTATAACGCTCTATAAGACCTGCCAAGCTGATAACATCCTTCCCAAAGAGCAGTGCATCTAATTCCCTGTGTAGCCGATATGCTGTGTCCGTAGGGTGATAGTTGTCCCAGAGTTCTGCAGTGCGTCGAAGTTCCTCCAGTTCTGTGCAACAGATCGTGGCCAGTGCTATTTGTTTTATATACGTGAGTAAATCGTTGAGAGCCAGGAAAAAGTCACCCCCCATGATGTAACCCGTTTCACCCCTTCTCAACCATGCGAGCTTGCTCATCAGGTACACAATGTACCTCACATCCTCCTCTATCTGAGCACGATCAAGATTGTTGACCTGTGTGCGCTCAATCTCGATGAAGCGTTGCAAGAGTGCCGCTGTTGCACCACTGTTTTTCAGGAATTTCGAGCTATCTCGTTCGTTGTTCACGAAAAGTCCCCGGAGCATATCGTGAACGGCTGCGGGGGTATAGGGCTGCTTGGGGGTCATGAATGCTTGTAAGAATGGCCAATCCTGCTCTATGCGCACTTCGCTCTTCAAGAGTGCTCTGACAAAAGCGATCTGCAAGGGTGGAACGATGTGCTGTAGCAACACCTGTGTGCAGGGATGATCATCTCTTAACCTCCCTCTTTGTATCAGACTCAGGTCGCCCAATTCTTCATGATACACACGCACTAATTCGGCTCCCTGTTCTGCCAATGATACCCGCTCGTCTCTTCCATACTGTTTCACCAGAGCCGCTAGATTGGTCGTATTCTCGCCGGAAAGCAAGGCATCCATCTCCCAGCGCAGTTGATACGATGTGCTGTATGGGACATAGTTCCCCCAGATGCTAGCGCTGCGATACAGCTTTTCCAGTTCTGGACGATAGGTTTCCATCAGCGCTTCTTGCTTGAGAAAGGTAAACACGTTATTCAATACATTGAGCAAGCAACCAGTATAACGATCATAGAAAAGAAGGTCAGAGACAGCAAAAGCATGTTCCTGCTGCACCAGTTCATCTATTGTACACAAGATACTCCTGATATCTTCTTCCGTATACGAGAAAGCACTATCACAGACGATCTCGATCAGTCCCGTGACTCTTCGCGTAACACCGTACGGAAGCCATTCCTTCATACCTTCTACGGTTCGGGGGACATTCTTTAAGAGAAAACGGAGCAGTTCTGCAGGCAGTCGCGCATCCATCTTTGCCAATTCTAAGTTCATGATACGCTTCGTACGATCGTCCGTTTTGCCTAACTGATGAAATTTTTCCACAACGTGTTGTATGTGTTCATTCTCTGAAGCTAACATTATAAAGACTCCAATTAATCGGTAAGTTTTATCCACAAACAAATGGGTTGACTGGCCAGGGGAGCCAGCAGAAAGAACTGAACCGTCGTAGCTTCGGTGAGCCAGAGTGGCTTATCAAGGTCGGTGATCTGACACTTATCCACTAAAATGAGATAGTGTCTCTTGCCAAAACCCTGGAGTGCCAGCTTATATTGCTCCTCCCAATCAAGTTGCACCGGCTCACTTATCAGAGGGTCTGACAGCACCAGGCCTATCAGGTCTCTACGCTTGAGTGCGTTATACTCACTCACTCCTTGATAAATGTGACTGCGTATGATCTCGCGCAAATTACTGATATCTTCCTGTATATTGAGCTTCCAGGTAAATTGAGTGCCTAGTGTGGTTCCATTTTGAATAGTTATTGTTGGCATTTTTTCTCCTTACTGTCTCTTACGTATTTATTCCGTCTCACGATAGAAGAAGTGGAATATATAGGAGAATGTTACTTATACCACATAGTTGATGCAGGATTTTGCGAGTTATCCAGGTTTGCGAAATAGTCGAGCAGGCGGCGATGCATGAAACAATAGCCGCCTCCCACCCGTTGGAGCAGAATGCGTGCGGTCGCATCATCGAGAAACGCTTGTGCTCTCCAGGGAAAGCGATGGGAACGGGTCAGGAGCCAGCGAATGACATAATGACGCAAGATGGTCACTCCTCCACTCATGGCCCACATGACGAGGAACCCACTGATTACAAGAATCGACACGGCATTCAGCCCGTAGCTCAGCCAGTCGCTCAGTCCCTGGCTCAGCCCGTGGCTCAATCCCTGGCTCAGCCCGTGACTGAGCCCAACACTGAGCCCGAAGTACAATCCGTCGCTTAACACTTCCATCCCTGCGATGATACTTGCACTCACGAGACTCACGAGCATCCCGTTGCGCAACAAGCGGCGCATGCCTTGATTGAACTGGTAGCGATCCTGATCCTCTATGTGTTCTTGCACCACGCCCTGATAGATTCCGAACAATAACCAGTAGCTTAGCCCGCTGCTTAGCCCATAACTCAGCCCGTAGCTCAGTCCACCGTATAGCCCGTAGTACAGTCCATAGTTTAGCCCATAGCTCAGCCCATCGATCAGTCCGTCGATCAGTCCGAAGCTCAGCCAGAAGAAGAGGAAAACCATGCTGGTCACGATCACACTGGTACGGAGATGCCCGGGTCGTAGGAGATTTTGCCACCGCCAGTGAATGCGCTCTGCGAAGCGAAGGGTTCCGAGAGAGACAGTCTGAATGAGACAGACAAGCACGACTGTCAAACCTATACTCAGCCCCTGGCTGAGCCCAACACTGAACCCGAAGCTCAGCCAATTGATCAGCCTGTAACTCAGTCCAACGCTCAGTCCAACGCTCAGTCCGAATCCCGCACCCAACATGAGTGCTGCCTGCCAGACGTTTTGGGGAGCAATCGTGGTGAACCATGCAGAGACACGCCAGTAGCGGGAAGGACTAGTGGATGAGACGGAGACCTGTTGCCTGGGGCGACGAAACAGGAGTAACAGGAATGCCCAGGCACTCAATCCACTTCCCAGACCGAGAATGCTCCCATCTCGCACCCAATCCCCTATGGAATACTGTGGACCAAGATTCAGGCCGAAGCTTGCGGCAACGAGGACGCCAAGCAACATGGAACGCATCAGTGACGCACGTTTCGATGCTGATGGATGGCTTCCGACAGTGGCAGTTCTGGTGCTGGCGTTCCGGTTCAAACAGTCTCCCACGAACCCACCAAGCAGTCCTATTTGGAGCAGAGACACCATAGGAGAAGGTCCTGCCACAAAGAGGAAGACGAGGATACCTGCCAGGCTACCGAGCACGATGGCAGGAACACGGATCGTGAGGCACGCGGCGGTTCGCTGTTGGTTGCTTGGAAGCCAGTCAGTATGCAGATCTTCAGCGTAGAAGATCGTTTGCTGATGCGCCCGTATCTGCTGTGCCAGGTAGGCGAGCCATTGACAGGTTTGCTCCAATGGGTTACGAGTTTCGTTGCCTTTCCGCTGTACCATCCGTGCGACGTAATCGGTCCACACCTGCTGCTCCGGATCTGTGCCTGGCTGGACGATGGACTCTAGCGAAGATCCTTGATAGGTGAGCAGCAAGACACGAAGCATGAGCGGCGTGGTGGCGAGCTCCCGCAGGGCTGGCTGTTGATCCAGTGCCGTTCGCACGCCAGTAAACGCCGGGCCTGCTGTACGTAGGGATGTCTCAATGAGCTCGTCGGTAAGTGGTTGCACGACGACCGCGCTTTGCAGCGCGAGACGCTCTTGGGTCGCTGCCAGATCATACGCACTCTGGCTCGAACACACGATGAGGGGAGTAAGATGCTGACTATGATAGCTGTTGAGAACCGCAATACAGGCGGGCCGGGCCGTCTCCTCCATCTCATCAAACCCATCCAGAAGTGGTAGGATCTGCTGGTGCTCCACCCAGTGCTGGCTTACTTTTTTCGGGACATCATAGATGTGGGCACATTGTTCGATGAGCCACTCGGCAAGTGGTGGTCGTTGCACGGCCCAGGAGGACAGGGGCAAAATGACCGGTAAGGGATACGTCTCGTCGACGAGGGCACGATCTACTAATTGCAGGGCCAGGTCCAGCAGCAGTGTCGATTTGCCAGCTCCTGGTGCACCCAGGATGAGCAGTTCCTCTTGCGCTTGCTCGTAGACCTGCAAGATCGAGGTGCCAGGAGGAAGTATCTGCTCATTGCGCTCAGGAAGTTGCAAGAGGAGATGGCTGGCGTTGTGCACGGCGTCTGGCTTGCTCGCCAGTCCCAACTCCATCCAGACCATCCCGTATAAGGAGCGGTCCAGCAAGCCTTGATAGGTTTGTCGTAGACGACCAAGCATCCGTTCGCGATCAGCAGCGGCTCGCCGCTGAGCCTGCATGGATGTGAACACGAAGGCAATGTTGTTGTTCATGTTCATCGCCTCTTCTTTACCTTTCTTTCTCTCAAGCATAATTCCTACGAACAAGTTGGTAATATCGTCATTTACCCTCATCGGCTGGGAGGATACCATGTCGGATAGCCGTGGTCACGGCTGAGGCGCGTGAAGTCACATCGAGCTTGGCATAAATATTCGTCAAGTAAGCTCTCACGGTACGCTCGGCAATACCCAGATGTCTGGCAATATCTTTGCTGCGTTCTCCACGCGCCACTCCCACAAGCACTTCCCGCTCTCTCTCAGTCAAATCGAACGTTTTCTGCTTTACCGGTGCATTGATCAGAGGAATAGAGGGCCGCTGGGATGTTGTATACGAGAGAATACGTGCCATGATATCCGGCTGGATCAGGATCTCTCCTCTGGCGGCCGCGCGGATGGCATTGAGTAATGTGTCCAGGCTGGTGTCTTTAAGCAGATAGCCACAGGCTCCCGCTTGGAGTCCGCGCATCATCAAGTCATCCTCATTATAGGTAGTAAGGATGAGGATGGCGCTCTGTGGATGCTCCTGGCGCATGTGTTCAATTGTGGTGATACCGTCCATGCCGGGCATACGCAGATCCATAAGGACAACATCCGGTTGTAGTTGATTGACTAGTTGCAACGCTGATTCGCCATCAGTCGCGTCACCTACCACCTGAAACTCTTCGCCTACCTCTTCTAACATCAGTCGTAATCCATCGCGGATAATTACATGATCGTCAACGATCATCACACGAATACATTTACTCATCTGGCATGCCTCTATGTTTCTCAGGGATACGTAGTTGTAGCGTTGTTCCCTTGCCCGGCGCGCTGTGTATCTCCAGCGTTCCTTCCATCAGGCGGGCTCGTTCGCGTAGACCGATCAACCCGTAGTGCCCAACCTGCGTTGCTACTACCTCTGGATCAAAGCCGTTACCGTCGTCGCGCACTTCAATAAGCAGGTTTTGGCCCACATCACTACTCTCATGAGTGGCTGAAACCCAGACATGCTGTGCCTGAGCATGACGGGCTACGTTGGTCAAACCTTCGGAGATCATACGGAGCACGTGAGTACTTCGTGCTGGAGGCGTTGATGAGAGGATTTCAATATCAGCGTTCCATGTGATGCTGGTGGTTTCGCTGAAGTGCTCAATCTCTTCCTGTACGGTAATGACAAGATTATGCTCATGTTCTGTATCCAGGCGCAGGTCATAAATAGCATTGCGCGCTTCGGCTAAGGTTGCGCGCGTACGCTCCATCGCTTGCTGAATGGTGGCTTGTGCCTGCTCATAACGCTGATTGGTCAAGCGCAAGTTTACCACTTCCAGTTGCATGGTCAGGCCTGCCAGGCCCTGTACGAGCGTATCATGCAACTCGCGTGCCATACGTTGCCGCTCTGCTGCCAGCGTCAATTCCTCGACATGGAGTGCGTAGGCGGAAAGTTGTGCGTGGGCCACTTCGAGATCGTGGAGCAACTTTTGTGCCTGTTCTCGCGCTCGGACTTGCTGCAGATATAAGATGGTATAGCCAGCAGCAAACAAGGAGACCGGTCCGACAATGTTGCTCAGTGCTTCCCACAATTGATGAGGCCTGAGGATAGAGAGACTGACAATAGCCAGGGCAAAAGACAGGACAGAACTACTAGCAGCGATAAGCCGCGTTCCGGCTGGGAGTGTGCTGGCCTCTAGCAAAAGTGTCAGGAAGAGACTGATGGTGACATCCCATTCGTGTACCACCATGCAAATTCCCAGGGCCAGTATCCCCTGGATCATACAGATAAGTAGGAGCCCATTTCGACGTAAACGTGAGAGTAGGCCAGACAGAGAGATCCAATGGATGCTGGTATGTAACACCATAAGTACTGTAAAGAGTATCAGGGTCGGCATCGTGAACATATCGTCCGATCTACCTTGCTGCTCTAAACCCCAGAAGTATATGAGTCCCATCCATAATAATATAAACCAGTTCAGCAGACGTGGTTGGTATAAATCCTTCATCGGGTTTCCTTTTAGTACTTTGACTATCTTTATCCTTGCCTTTTGTCGGTCTCTCTGATCCTTCTGTCCGGCTTTCATTATAGCATCGTTTTCAGTGCTTGCTAATGCCTCTTTCGCCACTGTCGTAAGAGGCATTGGGAGATGGCAGAAGAGACGATGCGCCGTCTTAAACCTGTTTGCTATACTAAGCTCAGCACACAAGGAAAATGATAGTCAAGAAAATGATCAGGGGAATATAGATGAAGAAATTTACAGTTGCGGTGCTCATTGTAGGAGCCCTTATGCTCTATAGCTTTTTGTACCGCTCGAGCACCGTTGCACTCTTGCCGACCAACTCGACAGATGCAGGCTCATCGAAGAGTGTATCTTCTACTAATAGTGCATCATCTACTCCTAACACGGCGGGCACCTCTGGTTCCGGCTCTTATAAAGATGGTTCCTATACAGGAAGTGTTGCGGATGCTTTCTATGGCAACATACAAGTAAAAGCGATCATCCAGAATGGAAAAATTAAGGATGTACAGTTTTTACAATATCCCAATGATCGAGATCGATCTATAATGATCAATTCGTATGCTGATCCACAGCTTACGACTGAGGCGATACAAGCACAAAATGCCAATGTGAGCATCGTCACGGGAGCTACAGATACAAGCGACGCATTCATACAATCCCTTACCAATGCCCTTTCTCAAGCAAAAGCATAAATAGGGTACAGCTATTTGTGATATATGCTTGATGTGCAGGGAAGAGCAATGTTGATCAGTGATTTGAAAGGTATATAGTTAGAAATGATGAAAATTATAGATTATGTAGTAGATAGAATAACGATGTATCGCCTGGTGCTCTACGTGCTGATTGGTTTGATTGGCGTGGCAACGATCCTGGCTGTTTTACAGCTACGACCCTTTTCCCCACTGGCACTCCTGGCCTCAACAGCATTTCTCATCATCATATGCGCGGCCTCAAATGCCATCCTTGCCCGTGTATTCAACGTGCCCGCAAACGTTGAATCGTCCTATATCACGGCCCTTATTCTTGCATTGATTATTGATCCAGCACAAACGCCAGCCGCATTTGGGTTTCTTGGTTGGGCCGCAATACTGGCGATGTCATCAAAATACGTTCTCTCATTGTACAATAAGCATTTCTTTAATCCTGCTGCGATCGCAGTCGTTATCACCGCCTTTGTGCTTGGAGATTCTGCTAGCTGGTGGGTAGGGACCGCAAACATGTTACCATTTGTGCTGATTGGAGGATTTTTGGTAGCGCACAAGTTACGCCAGGTCGACATGGTGGTGATTTTTTGTGCCGCGGCGCTTGTCAGCACCTGTATTATTACCGTTATGGATGGTCAGGCTATTCTTACAGGACTCGATCATTTGTTTGTGGGGTCGCCACTCTTTTTCTTTGCCTTCATTATGCTGACTGAACCACTTACGGAGCCCCCTACCAAAAATCTGCGAAGACTCTATGGTGTCCTCACAGGTTTCTTGTTTGTTCCTCAAATACACGTGGGCTCTATTTTCTCGACGCCAGAACTGGCACTCTGTATTGGAAACATTTTCGCTTACCTGGTGAGCCCGAAACACAAAGTTATGCTTAAACTGAGCCAGAAGATAAAAATGGCTCCCGAAATTGTTGATTTTGTTTTCAAGCCTACACAAGAGCTGGCATACATCCCAGGACAGTACATGGAATTTACCCTTGCCCATCCTCATCCAGACAGCAGAGGCAATCGCCGGTATTTTACCCTTGCCTCATCGCCGACCGAAAAAAGTGTTCATCTCGGCGTACGCTTTTATGAACAAAGCAGTAGTTATAAAAATGCTATGTATAACATGAATGGCAAAACACCATTTATTGCGGCTCAGATTGCCGGAGATTTTACTCTCCCACGGAATCCCAACCAAAAACTTGTCTTTATCGCTGGAGGCATCGGGATTACACCCTTTAGAAGCATGCTAAAATATCTCATTGATACACAGCAGAGACGAGATATTATCCTCTTCTATATCAATAGGACAACTGATGAGATCGTTTACCAGAATGTTTTACATGCAGCACAAAAGAAGCTTGGCATCAAAATAATCTATGCCCTGACCAACACAACGGCTATCCCCTACAATTGGTCCGGTTTAGTGGGTCGCATCAATGAGGAAGTAATCAAGGGAATAGTGCCAGATTATCAAGAGCGTATGTACTACTTATCTGGGCCACCAGAAATGGTGAGAGCGAATGAAAAGATATTGAAAAATATGAACGTCAAAGGTGACCAGATAAAAAAAGATTTTTTCCCCGGCCTCGTATAACCCACGAATTGCGCAACAAAACGAGATAGCAAGAGACAGGAGAGGGAATAGGCCAAGAAAAAATAAGGCCAACAGTCCCTGGTAACATACTTCTTTGCTCCCTCCCCTCTCGTATCTCTTCAGCACTCTGAGCTTTTCGTCTTTAGTGAGGTTCTCATTTTCCCTTTCTCCTCAGAGTAAACAGCCACAGATGCGAAAGCTCGCTACGCCTTCACATTTGTGCATTTAGCCCAAACCGTTCTTGTATACCATCTTGCGAAATTGTGCAAAACCGCAACCCTACAAATATTTTTAGCGGCACGTTCGCTTGCTCGCTTGCTTACACCCCAGACAACAAAACAAACAAAAGCTTGACTGCTTCTTCATAAGATCTTCATGTTAACCCTGCTATAGTTGAACTTGTCGAGAAGGGGAACTCTGACAGAGGTTGCTAGCTCAACGATCAGTGTACATTCTCGCTTATGTAGCACTCTCCACAACTGCTTTGCAGAGGAAATACGTATAAACGCGCTATGAAAGCAGCAACTGAGATCAAGCAAAATTATCACAGGTCCTTGATCGTTCCATTGTCAGGTATGTTCCCTCATTATATACATAAAAGGATGTAAAGAAAATGTCGAAACGAGATAAAATGTCGAAACGAACGTCACTGTCACTAAAAACATTCATAAGTGTTACTTTTCTCTTACTTGCAATAACCGCAATCCTGGCGGCCTGTGGTAGCAGCAGTGGAACAGCAACCGCTTCCTCCTCAAGTTCCACTTCTTCAAGCTCCACTTCTTCAAGCTCCACGTCCCCCATCGCAAAAGCAGGGGGCCCCGGCAAAGGGGGATCCAACGCTCGGTCTGGACCGGCCTCAGGAGGATCAGCCGGCACGATCAGCAGCGTGTCCACGTCGAGCTTCACAATGTCGACATCAGTGGGTCAGAAGGTGACCGTCAACGAGGCGTCCTCTACGATATACCAGAAGGGAACGAGCTCGACCTCGGCAAGTGCCATTACAACAGGCGAAAGCGTCCTCGTACTTGGGATGACCAACGGAACGACCATCACGGCCACGCAGGTCACCGTGCAACCGACTGGCAACTACGGATCTGCGGTTTCCTCGGCGGCAGGGGTGGTCCCCTTCAAGCGCGGTACACCGAGCCCGACAAAGAAGGTCGGTCAGATCCCGTCGAACTACACTGAGGGGTCGGGGACGATCGTCAGCGGAA
Organism: Ktedonobacteria bacterium brp13; assembly: GCA_015099395.1. Classification (GTDB taxonomy): domain Bacteria; phylum Chloroflexota; class Ktedonobacteria; order Ktedonobacterales; family Ktedonobacteraceae; genus Dictyobacter. The sequence goes on from AP024096.1 coordinate 2,068,240, forward strand.
CGACAGCGAATAAGGCGACGGAAGTTGCGCTGGCCGCCTACCCGGGGGGCGTCGTCGACCGTGTTGTGAAGCTGAGTAACGGCGAGTACGAGGCCCACAACATCGGCGTCAACTGGCCGCACCACGTCTTCATCACCCAGGACTTCAAGGTCGTCGGCGCCTACTAGCCGCCACGGTAGGGCGTCTTGGCCAGCATTCCCGCTTGCGGGAACAACGCTGGCCTTCCAGCGGAGCGAGGGACGCCAGAAGGTCGCCTACCTAAATAAGCAACAAGCTGGCAGATACGCCTGCTTATTTCTGCCTTGATCTGTGGAAACAGTACGTTACCTGTGGGTATTACCTCTTTCATGACATTTCAGGGCACCGAGTGGGGACCGTTGACGGCAGCAGGAACACTCGTCATGATTCCTATCCTGATTTTTTGTCTTCTCGTGCAAAAACCACTGGTGCGCGGTTTGACACTGGTGCGCGGTGAAATAGCGGCGAAATATTGGAGCACGATCTTTGAGGAAGTGCGGAAGCACACCTGCGTACTTCAAAAAAATACGGTATGATATATACGCAACATATTTTGCTACGTCTCTCAGAGATTTTTATCCTGCTTTCATCGAATACGCTATCTGCTACAGTGATACAACCTGACAGAGAGGAACATGCTAGGATGAGCAATAAACTGCATACATTAGAGTCGGGAGAGACGATTCCACGCTATACGCAATTGCGTGATCAAATCGCTACAGCTATCTCCTCAGGACAGCTCGCTCCAGGAGCGCGGTTGCCCTCAGAGCGGGCATTGAGCGAGCAATACAAGTGCAGTCGCCTGACGATACGTCAAGCTCTGGGCGTTTGGGCATGGCTCGTCCCTTCCAAAATCATTGTTAAAACAGCGTAGAGATATCCCATCCTACGCTAGACAAGAGAAAAAGGAGCTTTATCAATTGCTTCCCTATTTCCCTTTTAAAGATGATACCTTCAAAATGACGCTGGGGATACAAGCACTTCGTGGAAGTTTGATCGAAATTGAGGAAGCTTCCTATTTGGGTAAAATCAAGCTCAAAGATGAGCTATTGAATGATGCATATGAGCACTATTTCCAGGCAATGCCTGAAACAGAGTCACTCCAATGGGAGGCCATTGAGATGCTCTTGCCACATATGGCCCACCACTATCCCCACTATTTTACACTCACGATCAATGGCACAGACTGGACGTGGAGGAATGCTCTTCTTGGACAGGAAACACGGTTTGTGCTTGGAGAGCAGCAGAGCCTACCGCTGCCACCATTGGACTGGTTAGGACGACAGGTTCAGGAAGATCTCTTGCTTTTGAAAAGTACAAAGACAGAGGGGATGCCATTGGTGGCCGGACAACTTTGTTTTCCCAACGCGTGGTGCCTCGCAGACACATTGAGCCACTCTTTTCTAGACATCCACCATGCTGTCCCCCAATTTGAGGAGCATTTAGGACAATCATCGATGCTCTTACTGGAGCGACTCAAAGCAGGACGACCAGTCTGGCGCGTCAATTGGGCGATCAAATCCCTCTCTCGGCTGAACCTCACCCCACGTTTTTTTCATGAAGTGGAACGATCATATCAGAAGCTTACCAAAGAGAATATTGGTGCGCATTGCTTCCTGCGCATCGAGCGGCAAGCTCTCTCTTGTCTACCAAAGACACATGGTATCCTTTTTACCATTCATACCTATCAAGATGCCATTGAACATGTCATACAGAGCTCCGAAGATGCACACTGTCTGGCAAATGTCATACGGACAACGCCAAAAGAAATGCTCGCCTATAAAGGTATCACTCCATTTGGGGACATGTTACTACATTACCTGGAAGCATTTGATCATAGAGGGTCAAACACCCTTCAATGACCTTCATAGCACCTTCTCTTCAGCAGGAAACACGGTCTGTGCTCAGAGGGAGCGTGAACCAGAAGTGTGAACCCTGCCCTGGTGTACTGTACAGACCAACGCGACCATCATGCTGTTCTACAATGGTTTTGCAGATGTGTAAGCCCAGCCCTAAACCGATGCCATGCCCACTCAGCACCTGCACATCTTTCGCACGATAGAAGCGTTCCCACACGTGTTTCTGTTCCTCGGATGTTAAACCTGGTCCCTGGTCGCTAACCGTCACACGCACCTCTGCGCCATCAGGTACGACGGAAACCGCGACCGGCTTCTCGAATGCTGAGTACTTTAATGCGTTCGTCATATAGTTGCTTACGACCTGGCCTATGCGATCTGCATCGCCACAGATCTCCATCTTCTCAGCTGGCAATTCCAGATGGATCACCCGGTCATCTGCTATCTGCTGCTGATTCTCGATGATCTCATGCACAATCTGTACCACGTCACACGACTGCTTCTGCAACTCCAGCTTACCCGCACGAATGCGCGAGACATCCAGCAAATCGCTTGTCAGGCGATCCTGCACATGGATCTGGTGCTCGGTGCTCCCTAGATAGCGTTGAAGCTTCTGGACGGCGTTGAACGACGCATCCTGCTCTTGTTTACGCAACGCACGCTGCGCCATCTGAAGGTTAACTTTCATGGCGGCGAGCGGTCCCTTGAGCTCGTGACTGGCAATGCTGAGAAAGTCATTGAAACGGCGGTTGGTTTCTTGCAACGCCAGGGTGTGCGCACGTGCTTCGGCCTGCTCTTGCAGCAGACGTTCGCGTTCATAGACCAATCCTGTCAGCTTCGCAACGGCTTGTGCCAGCGTGTATTCGGCAGGAGTCAATGCGGCGTCGTGTTGACGATAGATCAGGGCGAGCAGGCCGAGCAAATCATTCCCCACAAACATGGGCACCTCTACCAGTAGCGATGTGTCTTCTTCTCCCTGCACCTGCAAGGGATGCATGACGACTTCATTGGTACGCAAGCGATCCATATCAGAGTCATCAGGCGAGATACCCTGCATGAGTTGCATGGTCTCCTGCCACCAGGGCGCTTCAGGTGCCTGTGCAGAGTTACAGATGCTCTGCAGATGCCACGTTGCGGTGCTGGAGTCAAGGGAGATAATCCCCACATCCTGACACTGCAAGAGCGTGGAGATGAGTTGTGTCAGACGCTGACATGCCAGTTGCAGCGAGGATGTCTGATGGGAGGGGGCAGCAGAGAAGAAACCTGGCGCGTTGTCTGGCACCCATGCCAGAGACTCAGCCAACGTCAACAGGGCATTGAGGGTATCCTGCGTGCGCCGCTCAAGCACATAGTGTTCCGTTACATCCCGGAAGACACAGACTCCGCCATTGATCTGCCCCTGCTGATCATACATTGGCATCCCAGAGACGTTGAGATATCTTTTTTCGCCCAGCGTATTGACGCGCTGAACGGTGACAACCTTTTCCCCGATCAGGTGCTCGCCACGCAGGACACGGATGATCGGCCACCGGTCCAAAACAAGCGGTTGACCAACCTCATCCAGAATAAGCGCATCCTCATGCTGCGCCTCACTGAGACCCTGGACATTCTCGTGTGAAGGCTCCATCCGTAAGAGATGACGAGCCGCAGCATTCATCTGAAAGCGCCCCTGCAGATCACTGACCAACAGACCATCGCCTATCGACTCAAAGACAGCTTCCAATTCAGACACACGGCGATCAGCCTCTGCGCGGGCCTGCTGTTCCTTGCGTGCCAACTCGGCCTGGACCTGCTCCGCCGCTCGCACCTGGGTGATAAGTTCCTCTCGTTCGATGTAAGAGATCAGGAAGCGGGCGACAATTTGCATCAGTTCCAGCTTTTCCGGCTGCTCAGTGAGCGGACGTGAATGAGGATCTTGCGAACAGAGGGTTCCATAGGGACGGCCATCACTATAGATGAGTGGTACCCCGATGTAGGACCCAATGTGATAATTCTTGGTCGTTGCGAGTTGCTGGTAAAAAGGATGCTGTGTCACATCGTCAACAATGAGGGGTTGCCTGGTGCGGAAGACCGTCTGGCAATACGTGTTCTCGAGTGGATCCTCTGAGCCAACCACAGGGGAAGGCGTCCCCGTATTGCGCGTCTCGATAATCTTGAGGACATGCGCATCTGAGCTCTCTTCACTGTCCATATGCGTTTTTTCAGACCCGCTCTCGTCAAAACGCGCGATGAAGAGCGTCTGACTCGCAAGGAAATGCCCCATCACCTCAAGCGCAACGCGCATCGCCTCCTGAGAGGACTGAAAACTCTGCGCGGTGATCTGTGCGACCTCACGAAGTATACGAGCATTGGAGCCCTCATCCTCCGCGCATTTCTGTGTGCTTGCCTGAGCATCGTGCTCATCCACGGCTCCGTTTGGGGAGGAAGCTGGCTGCTCTGCTGGCAACGCGTCCAATGATGATCTTTGAGGGGGGTGTTCGGCTGGCTGCTGGAACAGTTCGAATGATTCACGCTCCACGATGGCATCCCTTTCACCTCATCTCTTCCGTGCAGAGGGTTTCATTTCCAGTCGCTGTCCATGCATCAAAGATAAGAAAATCACACTAAAAAAACAAGCAAATGCGGAACAGATAGTCGGTATGACGGCCACGAGGCTTCACACATGACGCACAATTATACGATGGTGCGTCCGTTGCCTGGATATGATCTGATCTACTGTCAATCATACCATGAAACTGGGGTGTTTGACGCTCACATTGTCCTCACATTGTCAGACAGAGTATGATGCTTGAAAAGGGGGGGTCAGTCCAAATTGAGCAAAAAAGTTGGTGACTTTTTGGTGCTCAAATGTATTTTGACGTATCATCCCTTACTCTCTCTAGGTTCTCTTACAAGGATGCGACGACAATGTCTTCCCGGGTGCTCTCTACTATAGCAGCCAACTCTTCTTGCTCAGCCTGGGGCACGCTGAACTTATTGAGCGTCTGCTGAAAGTCATCCATAAAAGCCCGCCACTCCTGGGGAGTGATCCTGAGATCCCTATGGGAATCACTCATGGAACGCCCGCTGTAGTGTTGTGGGCCACCCGCTGCCCAGCAGACCATTTCGGTCACCAGATACTTGAATCCTGCTGGTAACACGCGATGGTGGGCTACATCTACCCGAGGATTGGCATTCAATCTTGGATCGACCATGATCCTATCAATGAAATCATCGACGACAGTAGCGATGTTATACACTCCACCGAGCCGATCATAGAGCGCTACTTTTTCTGGGGTTTGCATCGTCAGCCTCCTTCTGAAAACGATAACATGCGTGGAATTAGATCGCTCCAAAAACTAGCGGACATGGAAACACAAGCAATGCTATACCTGGACCCAACCCAAACATCCTTGACGCTTATGGGCACCATTGTGGGTAAAAAAACAGGGAACGCTGGAGAGAGACGGCCCAAGCGGAGCTGACAAGCGCTCAAGCACACAGGTACAACAATACATACCGCTCAATTCCATCATCCAATACGCAACATTTGGCACATTGCTGCTCATATCGCACGTCTATTCAATCATTCGTCGTGCCAGAAAGAAGTCCTCTACAATGAACACACTGTCCCATCTGGTGAGCAACGCGCAGCCAGAGCTTTGATTGTCAGGAGAATAAAATTGCATTATAGAGAATCCAGGTACAGTTTCGTTGCCTCGTTCCTACAACAATGGCCTCGACGAAGGGGAAGTCAACAATCTCCAACTGATCAAACGCGTGGAGTTGTCTTATCAACGCTGCGAGAGGCCGCCGACAAGGATTATTAACTACGGACCGGCTGCCCAAGAGTTTGATCCCAAAGAAAGAAGGGTAGCAATTAGGTGGCAGCTCTAGCATATCATAGGATAAATTGCACGAAGCCCTGAATGTGTTACCTGAGAGTTGCCTCAATTTCAGTGCCCGGTGCGATCAAGGGGCAATCTTGATCTCATCGGGCACTGAAGCACTTCAGAATTCTGTTGTCAATACTATGCTTCTGCTACCTTCGCACATGCTCTCTTACCGCACGATAGACAGTACGTCCTGTTTGTAGGGGAACGATTTTTGCGCACCCATGTGCTCAGTAGCAAGGGCAGCAGCATGATTCGCCATGACTATCGCTTCGTTTACCTGATAGCCACTATCCATGAAGGCAGCCAGGGCACCCGCAAAGGCATCGCCTGCCCCCGTCGTATCAATGGGCTGAACTTTATACGCTGGCTCGTAGAACGTTCCTTGCTCGGTAGCCCAGGCGACACCATCGGACCCCAGTTTCACAATACCAATGCGCGCCCCGCGTTTGCGTAGTTCTTCGGCGGCTGCGCGAGCACTCTCTCCAGAGGAAATACGGTGCCCGAGAATCTGTTCGGCTTCGCTCCTGTTAGGAATAAAGATGTCTACCGCAACAAGGTCGTCCGGAACAGACGCTGGACTCGGCGCTGGATCGATAAGCACCGCTGCGCCTTTGCGCTTTGCGATGGCGATCGCAGCCAGTACCGTCGAGAAGGGGACCTCAAGCTGCATCACCAGCATATCGTGTGGAGAAAGCACCTGCTCCAACGCACGAAGCGCCTCCTGTGCTCCTTGCGCATTCGCTCCGGGAATGACAGTGATACTATTCTCCCCTGCCTCATCCAGGTGAATGAACGCCAGGCCGGTAGAACCCCCTTCAATTGTGCGCACGTAGGAGAGATCAACACCATCGGCCTGCAAAAGACTGAGCGCACCGGTAGCGAAATCATCCTGGCCGACTGCACCAATCATGGTGACAGCAGCCCCCATTCTGCGCGCAGCCAGAGCTTGATTGGCACCTTTTCCACCAGGACTGGTAGAAAAGGCCGAGGCCATCAACGTCTCACCAGGTTGTGGACGGCGCGCTATCTGCGCACTCAGATCAAAATTGATACTTCCCAGAACAACAATGCTCATAAATTCGTCCCCACTCTTCTTTCCAGTCCTTCCAGTCCTTTTTCACACGCGCCTGGAGCTAAAATGCCACACCACATTCAATCAAGCAATTCGCATACGGGGTAAACTCGCCAGTACGCACGACCACTAACGCCGCGCGCGCTTTCTCTTTGAACTGCTCATGAGTCCCCACAAAGCCTACCGCTTCCTCTGGAATAAGCGAGAGAAACTCTTTATATACGGTGGGATTCATGTCCGGGAACTCGGTCGCCAGCCAGACTTTCTCTAGCGGCAGGGCAGCAACAATGGGCCTGAGAACATCCATAAATGAGGGGATGCCCGGTGTCAATCCCAGATCGATGTGGGGGATACCATCAAGATGAGGATATCCCGCATCGGTGAGCAAAAGATAATTGTGGTGGCCAAGCTTTGCCACCCAGCGCGCCAGTTCAGGATGAAGGATACCCTGTTTGTTCATAGTTTTTGTCCTTGCTTTTCTCTTCCTTAGAAAATGAAGTGCCGTAGTCGACTAGACATTTCGCATACGGGCACGCTGACCGATGACATCCACCAGCACCGCCAGGAAGATGACTACACCCTGGACGAACTGGACCCAGAAAGGCGAAACGTTGAGCAGATCAAGGCCATTGCTCAGCACACCGATTGTCAGCACACCGAAGAATGTGCCGATCATGTTCCCACGTCCACCCAGCAGCGAAGTACCACCAATGACGATTGCCGCAATAACCTGCAACTCAAGTCCAGTCGCCGAGGTCGGCAATGCAGCCGCCAGACGTCCGGTCAACATCACACCGGCCAGACCACTCAAAGCACCGGTCAGAACGTAGACCAGCATTTCAATACGCCGTACATTGATACCAGCCAGGCGCGCAGCCTCACGATTGCCACCAATGGCATAGACCTTGTGACCAAAGACAGTACGGGAGAGCACGAAATGGGCCACCACAAACAGCACAATGGTGATAATGACCGGCACCGGGATGCCCAGCACGTACCCTCCGCCCAGGAAGGTATATTGACTCGATAGACCAAAGATCGTCTGACCACTTGAATCTGCGAGTGCGAGTCCACGACCCATGGACATCGTTGCCAATGTCGTAATAAATGCAGCCATGCCGATATAGGCAACACCAATACCATTAAACAGTCCAAAGGCCACGCCAATCGCAATACCTGCAATGATCGCTAGCCAGGGGGATAAGCCATAATTCACCATGAGTTGTGCAGAAACCATACCAACCACCGCCACCACCGAACCAACCGAGAGGTCGATACCTGAGGTAATAATGACAAAGGTGGCACCAATCGCGACAACAGCGATAATCGCGCTCTGTTGAATAATATTGATCCAGTTACTCACGGTTAAGAAGTCACTGGAGACGAAACTGAAGATGATGACAAGCACCAGGAGTGCGATCTGGACCGTATAGCGACTGAGAACATTCACGATCTGTTGTCCAAACGTACGGCTTTGCTTTGCGTTAGCAATGGCACTCTGCTGCTGCGGCTTCTCTGGAGATACAGCCATCTTGTTTACCTCCCTGTTGATAACTCAGCACTGGTCTCTGCGACCCTCTCGCCAGTGCTGAGGCTGAGTAACTTTTCATGCGTGGCTTCATCGCGCAGCAAATTACCCACGACATGTCCACTATTGACGATAATAATGCGATCAGACAGACCTAATAGTTCAGGAAATTCGGAAGAAGACAGCAAAATCGTGCAGCCTTCTTGCGCCATTTGCATAATTTTGCTGTAAATCTCTACCTTTGCGCCAATATCAACACCACGTGTGGGTTCATCCAGTAAAAATAGTTGCGGTCGCGTTTCACTGGTACGGGCAAAGACAACCTTTTGTTGATTTCCGCCCGAAAGATAACGCGGAGCCATCGTCGGACCAGATCTGGCTTTCACATTAAATTGCTGGATGCCATCCATTGCCAATGCGCGTTTCTGTCGCATATCGACCCAACCGGCATGCGAGATACGCTTTAACACAGAAAGCGCAATATTGTCTTCGATACTGGCATCCAACATCAGACCTTCGGTTTTGCGATCGCCTGGTACCAGCGCAATCTTCTTCTCAATAGCATGCTCGGGTCGGCGCACATGCAACGCTTCTCCCTGCCAGCGGATCTCACCGCTCTGATACGGCAGCGCCCCGAAAATGGCCTTGAGTACCTCAGAGCGACCACTCCCAACCGTTCCCGCAATCCCCACTATCTCGCCACGACGCGCATCAAAGCTAATATCCTCCACCAGAGGCGCAATATGCAAATGTTGCACCGTCAGGACAACATCACCAAGAGCACGAGGCTCGTATGGGAAGTAATTGTCGATTGAGTGGTTCACCATGGTCTCAACCAGCGTATCGTTCGTCCATTCATGCGTCGGACGATCACCGACAACCCGACCATCGCGCATCACCATCGTACGGTCGCAAACCTCAAAAACCTCTTCTATATGGTGCGAGATATAAATGATACCAATCCCTTGCTCTTTCAGACGGCGCACAAATTTGAGCAGGAGTATCGATTCCTGTCTACTAAGAGAGGAGGTCGGTTCATCCATGACCAGAATACGTGCCTGGCGGTTGATCGCACGCCCAATCTCAATCATCTGCTGGTACCCGATCGAAAGTTGTCCAACCGGGGTACGCGGATCAAGCGTGAGGTCAAGGGTTTTGAGTAGTTCGCCTGCGCGGCGATACATATCACTCCGGTTCACCCAACCGCCAGCACTGGGAACATGTCCGAGAAAGAGATTCTCTGCGATACTGAGTTCCGGCACCATCGTCAATTCTTGATAGATAATGGCGATGCTCGCGGCAATACTATCGGCAGGAGAACGCATAACTACCGGTTTGTCATGGATTTCAATTGTGCCCGCATCAGGCTGGTGAGCGCCTGCGAGGGTTTTAATCAACGTACTCTTGCCAGCACCATTTTCACCAACCAGACCAAGCACCTCTCCAGCATCGAGGGTCAGATCTACATTGGAAAGTGCACGGTTGATACCAAAGGTTTTTGTAATGCCGTGCATGGTTAGTAACGCCATAAGAGCATCTCCACTTCTATGTGTACAACTGGGGTCTACAGTGAGACGTAGGTCAGCTTACTAGAAGCTGATGCCAAAATTCTTGACAGCCTGGCTATTCACGTTTTGTGACGTGATGAGCAGGTCTGGGAAGTAGACAAGTGGAGCAACCGCTTTCTTTGCAAATTGGGCGGCAGCCAGATCGATCGCTTTCTTGCCCATGCCGAGGGAATCCTGGGCAACAGAGGCATCAACACCATTGTTCGCCTTGATCTGACTCAAAGCCTGAGGTGTTCCATCGATACCAATAACAAAGATGTGATTGGAACTCGTAGCGGGAACGTAACGATGTGCGGCTTGAATAGCTTTGACAGCGCCAACAGAGGTATCATCGTTCGCACCAAAGACAGCGTCAATCTGAGAATGGCCCTGGAGAATGTTACTCATGACAGTGTACGCAGTCTCCTGGTTAAAGTTCGCAGCCTGGGCCGCAACAATGTTGATACCAGCATACTTCTGGAGCTCTTGTCTGAAGCCAGTTTCACGATCCTGAGCGCTGGAGGTACCAGGCTGACCCTCAAGGTCAACAACATTGCCCTTGTAGGAGCCATAGCGGGTGTGCAATTGCTGGGCAATCCAGTCAGCCGCTTGCTTAGCCATTGTTACGCTATTGCTCTGCACAAAACTGGTCACTTTGCCGCTATCAGAACTACGGTCAAGCGTGATCACAGGAATACCAGCAGCGTTCGCCTGCTGTACAACAGGGCTAATACCCTGGGAGCTAACCGGATTGATGATCAAGACGTTGACTTTACGCGTGATCATATTTTCAATCTGACTTACCTGCGTTGAGGCATCATTATTCGCGTTATTATCAATGACGGTATAGTTATCCTTCGCAGCTTCGGTTTTCACACCCTTATCCAGGTTGGTGAAAAATGAGTTATCCATGGAACTTAGCGATAAACCAACCGTCTCTGAATTGCTCGTAGCCGAACCACAGGCCGCGAAGAATACCAGCAATGGTACCACCGTAAATAAAAGCAGTGAGATCATGCGAATGCGCTGAAACATTTCTCTCCTCCTCGAGACATACTCTTTATAAAAAACACATAGATACAAAAGAAAACATAATAATGTATGCAGACATAGCTCATCTTTAACGCTATATATGCGTACATTGTCAGTCCGCTGTTATGGAAGCGCTTCCACAAAAATTAACAAAAAAGTGGAAGCGCTTCCATAACAGGCAGTATAAACTCTTCCCTTACATTTGTCAAGGTTGTTTGGGGATACTGGAACGAGGCGAGGCGAGGCGAGTTTGCTAGCACGTCTGGCGTACGATAAGGGTGGGTTCAAGAATGTGTTTCTCCGGCTTGCTCCTGGGATCCGCAAGCTGCTGGAGCAGAAGACGGGCTGCGAGCGTTCCCATTTCGTAGGTAGGTTGACGAATTGTTGTCAGCGAGGGATGCACTAACGTTGCCATCAAGATATCATCGAACCCGATGATCGCAATATCATCAGGCACGGCTATACCGCGCGCGGTTAGATAGGAAAGCGCGCCAAGCGCGGAGAGATCATTTGCCGCGAAGATACATGTCACATCGGGGTGAGTACGCAAAAGTTCTTCCGTAGCTTGCCGCCCCTTCTCAAAGGAAAAATCTGCGCGCACAACTGGCAATTCGGGATGCTGCTCAATCTCGTCAACCGCAACATCGCCGCGACCAATTGCGTCGAGATACCCTCTGAGGCGTAAATTCGCGGAACTCACTTTCGCAGGACCGGACAGAAAACCGACACGAGTATAGCCTTTCTCGTAGGCCCATGCCATGGCTTTACACGCCCCTTTATAGTGATCAACAGTAACCTGGGAGATCGCATCCAGATCTTCTACGCCACGATCCAGTAACACAACGGGGATCTTCGCCTCGCATAATCTATGGACAAAGGACAAAGCGTTTGCAGAGGCAACCAGGAGCGCACCATCTATCGAACGTTGACGCAAGGTATCAATCGCCTGACTCTCATTATGTTCCTGCCAATCGGTATCAATCATGATGATTGTATATCCATGTTTGCGTGCCTCATTCTCAATACCACGCGCCAGCCCTGGAAAGAACGGATTTGTGAAGTCAGGCAGCACAACGCCCAGCGTATAGCTGTGCTTGGTCACCATGCTCTGGGCAACACCATTAGGAACATAGCGAAGCTGCTTGACTGCCTCCCAAACTTTTTGCTGAGCCTCCTCGCTCACATAGCCACTTTTATTCAGAACGCGAGATACCGTGCCAAGGCCAACACCAGCTTTCTGCGCTACATCTTTCATAGTTGGCATCCAGCTTCACCTTCCTCTCGCTCTATCTAGAATAGATTGCTTCCATTATATATTGAAGATAGAGATGTGCTAAAATCGTACATCGAATCCTTATAGGTGTCAAGCCAATAGTAGTCATTCAAGTTAAAACATGAAAACGAGTAAGAGTGGTGCGTTTGATTCCTATCATCTTGCCAATAGAAAACCGAAAGGACTTGCGTCGTAGAACAACACTCACTGGTGAAGTTTTTTTAACAACCTTCACAATAAAACCTCTGGTACCAAAAAGTAGGAATTCACAGGAAAGGATGGTAATACCTCTTCCTCCCTCTTTGAGGGGGGATGTCGCCGCAGCGACAGGGGGGAGTAGATTCTCGAACTACGCTACTCACGATACCACTACGTCAAAAACACTTTTTATCTACTAAGTCCCTATCAACTTCTGTTGGGCGATTGCTAACTTTCTACTCCCCCCTGTCGCTATGGCGACTTTCCCCCCTCAAAGAGGGAGGCGGGTATTAGCAGCATTACCTAATTTTTCGATCATTTACCGTTTTTCTTTTCCCAATTTCACCGGTTAATGCGGCTCTACCCACACTTGGTAGAACGACACTCACTGGTGAAGTTTTTTTAAACAACCTTCACAATAAAACCTCTGGTACCAAAAAGTAGGAATTCACAGGAAAGGATGGTAATACCCCTGCCTCCCTCTTTGAGGGGGGATGTCGCCGCAGCGACAGGGGGGAGTAGATTCTCGAACTACGCTACTCACGATACCACTACGTCAAAAACACTTTTTATCTACTAAGTCCGTATCAACTTCTGTTGGGCGATTGCTAACTTTCTACTCCCCCCTGTCGCTATGGCGACTTTCCCCCCTCAAAGAGGGAGGCAGGTATTAGCAGCATTACCTAATTTTTCGATCATTTACCGTTTTTCTTTTCCCAATTTCACCGGTTAATGCGGCTCTACCACTTGCGTCGTGTTGATTGAAGAATAAGACTTGCGTCATGTTGGTAGAGGGTCGAAACTCATTCATATTTCGATAAATGAATGAGTTTCGACCCTCTATGGAACCATTACATGTCCAGCTTTTCCATTGCAGCAGTGCGACTCTGAATGGCACGCAAACGTGACGTCTCAAATTTCTCCTGGCGATCAAAGGTGAAGAGTCCATTTTGTTCGACCGAAACATCCGTGAGCTGGGTGTAGCAATAGCCGAACATGTATGGATTATGCAAAAGAGTATCGCACAATGCCTGAAAGCGCTTGTAAAACTCCTCTTGAGAAGGAGGAGCCTGCCCATAGCCCCAACTGGTAGTTTGATCGCCAGGTTGGGCATTTGCCTTCCACCAGAGACCCCCAAACTCGCTGACAAAATAGGGTTGGTTAGCATATGGAAGCGACATCACGTGTCCGTTCCGCAAGTTTGTAAAAGCTTTGCTCTCACCCAGATACGAGTGGCGTTCTTGATACTCTTGATACTCTTTCCAAAAGTCGTCGCCCGTGAGATAGTCGTGAGCATCATAAATATCGGTTTCGGGCACACGGTGGGCATAGCCAGATGCATCAAGAATCGGGCGACTAGTGTCCATCGCTTTGGCTGCCAGGAACATCCCCCGTATTACATCGTCCAGATTCGTGATACCCTCCTGGAGGTCATAAAAACTCTCATTGATACCACACCAACCAATAAGAGATGGATGCGAATAATCCCGTTCGAGTTCTTCTAACCACTGGGTAATGAACGTTGCGCTAAAGACATGATCATCCTGGTCGGGGACACGTTCATCAGCTGAGCCCCAATCAGGAAACTCCCCCCAGACCAGGTAACCCAATTTGTCTGCATGATAGAGGAAGCGTTCCTCAAACACTTTCTGATGGAGACGCGCTCCGTTGAAGCCTGCTGCCAGACTTAATTCAATATCATGCTTGAGAGCCTCGTCGGTTGGCGCGGTCAAAACGCCGTCAGGATAATAGCCCTGATCTAATACCAGACGTTGAAACACGTTCTTGCCATTGATTTTGACGGCATGCCCATCAATGCTGATGCTTCGCAGGCCTCCATAGCTGCGCGCTGTATCTACGATCTTACCAGCGGCATCAATGAGCGAGATTTCTAGATCATACAGGTGTGGATCTTCAGGGGACCAGAGTCGACGGCGTTCCATAGGGATAGGCAAGTCGAGACGTGGCGTCAAATCCAGGTCGGCAACGGTCTCAACCGTCGTAATAACCCCGTGGTCATCAGAAAGCATCGCGCGCAACCGCAGGCCAGCAGCATTGTTGGTTATAGGCTGTTCCAGGCGCAACAGGCTATTGGCGACATCGGGAGTAATGCGTGGACGGCGCAAGGCAATGCGCGGGATGGGTTCCATCCAGACCGTTTGCCAGATCCCTGTCGTGCGCGTATAGAAGCACCCCCAGTCATGATAGCGCTGTGATTGTTTGCCGCGCGGTTGTGGTCCCTTTGTATTGTCCCGTACACGCACAACAATGGTCACGCTCTCTCCAGCAAGCATTCCCAGGTTACAGGTAAAAGGTGTAAAACCACCACGGTGCCGACCGACCTCTTTGCCATCAATCCAGATAGTAGTATCATAATCGGCAGCCTGGAAATGCAAAAGTACCTGTTGTCCAGCCCACTCGACAGGAATCTCCACCACACGGCGATACCAAACGGCAAGCATAAAGTCTTGATTGCTAACCCCCGATAAGGATGACTCAGGGCAAAAGGGAACAAGGATACGCTGCTGTAATTCACGATCGAGCAGGCCACGTTCCAGGCCACTATTGGCAGCATCGATTTCAAACTGCCATTCGCCATTGAGACAAAGCCACGCGGAACGTACGAATTGGGGACGCGGATATTCAGGACGTGGAATATTCATCTTGTACTTTCTTCCATTCCCACATTCACAAAGCTGTGAGCATGGCACTGATTGTTCTCATCAACAAGCTGCACGCGAAGTTTCCCTGTTGATTGACTGGCAGGCAAGGATAAAAACATCCTGTTCTGATAACCAGACACCCTGCTCTCAATATATACGCATATAAGGACAATGCAAGAACGAGTAGCTACCTTACTGATATATCAAGTTACACACGCTGTTCGTTCAACGTTGAACGTAATATAACATCCATAAAACGCATTGTCAAGAATCCGCTCTAGTTGTGAAGTTGACACCATCCAAAGAAGGATGGTACTATTTTGAGCACTGAAAACTTGCGAGAGTAAATATCAAGAGCTGAGAGATTTTTCTTTACGATGACAAAACATTTGAAAGATATTGCGGCATATACGGGTGTTTCCATTAAGACTGTCTCAAATGTTGTCAACGGAAACTATGCTCATGTAGGGCCTGAGACGCAGGCACTCGTGCTTGATGCAATACAAAAACTGAATTACAAGCCCAACATGGCTGCGCGCCGTCTGCGTAATGCCCAGGTTGGTATTCTGGCCTATGCCTTTCCTGACCTTTCAAATCCTTATTTCTCTGACATAGGTCACGCCATTGCAACCATCGCTGCCGAACTTCAATATACGGTGCTACTTGACTATACATTTTACGAACGTGATAAAGAGCTCCAGATTCTGTCTGGCATGAGCCCCCACTTGCTTGATGGTATCATTCTCGATTCGCATGCACTTGATGTCGAGGATATTCACCAGATAGAAGCTTTTGTTCCAATCATTCTGTTGGGTGAGCGGCTCTTCGGCGCACCATTTGATCACATTCTCATCGACAACACTGAGGCAGCCTATACCGCAACCAAACACCTTATCGAACTTGGCAAATCACGGATTGCTGCCATTGGTGTGCAAAAGGCGCGAAGTGAGGCCCCATCGCTTCGTACACAAGGCTTCTTGCGGGCACATAGAGAGGCCAACTTACCAACAGATTCCTCACTTATTATGGATGGGGGGCTCTGGCATCGCGCTGACGGAGCGGAGGCAATGAAAAAGCTCCTCAGTCGAAGCCGCGATGAAATACCAGACGCAGTCTTCTGCTTCAATGATCTTATGGCTCTGGGAGCAATGTCTGTCATCGCCGCCGCTGGCTACCGCATACCAGAAGATATCGCTGTTATAGGTATCGACGACATTGAAGATGGTCGCTATGCCACTCCATCACTCAGCACTATCGAACCAGATAAGCAACAAATAGCCCACCTCGCTGTAACAATGCTCATCGACCGGATCAAAAACAGAGCGACACGACCACCACAATCAATTACTGTACCGTTCCACTTGCATGCACGTGCCAGCACCGTAGGACGACAGGTATTATCCTGAAGAGGAGACAGCTCATGAACAAAGACGAGAAGCCCAGGCGATCCTTTAACCAGCGCATGCGTGTCTTTAACAAGTCCATCACCAATCCGCTCTTGCGCACATTTGCCAACTCCTCTCGCGGCCCGTTTGCCGTACTTCGTCACATTGGGCGGCGCAGCGGCAAGCCCTATGAGACAACCATCATGGTATGGCCGCTGGAAGACTATTTTGTGATCGCGTTAACCTATGGGGAGTCGGTGGATTGGTATCGTAACATTCTCGCCGCCGGAGGCTGCACGCTGCGCTGGCATGGGCGCGAGTTCACGCTGGGTAAACCAGAACCAATCGAAACAAAAAGAGCAGTGCAAGCGTTTCCGCCGTTATTCAGGCTAGCCTTTCGCACACGTCCCACGATGCCGTTCGTGCAGATGAAGAAGGTAGCCACTACGGAGCCGGTCAAGCCCTGATCTATGCCAATGCGATAGAGATAGGCGATGTTACGAACAAGTCAACAATACTGAATAATTCATGCATTTTGGAGCAATTTCACTCTATCGGAGGGAGATCTAAAAAATGCACTTCCTTTCTTTTGGGCGATGGATGTGTTATTATTCATTTATTGGAATGTTTTGTGCACAACACGCCTGACGGCATTCCCATTTTTATGTTCGTTAGGAACGTTTCTCGAAGAATGTTTCTCGTCGTCAGGAACCCTGTCCCCTAAACGGGACGGGCTTGTAGAGATGGGGTGGTTTCTGCCCGTCTTCTCTGCGAGCTTACCTGACCAGTCCCAGCCAGGACTGTTCCTTGCATGCCCCTTGGGGCGGGAAACGGTTATCAGGCTACGATAGCGGCAATGTTCAAGAACGTACCAATGCGTGCATGCCAGCGCATTGCTCTATAACTTCTGAGTTAACCAGGTCTACGAGGGTTAAGCCAGTGCTCAGGAGACGTGCAGACCGCTATCATCGACGAGGCACACATTACTTTGTGCGGAAAAGGGTGCCAGCCATCTCTGGCATTGAAGGACAGACCGCACTTCTGTTCTTCCCCCGCAAGGGGACGGCTTGAAACATTGTGCGTCTGCGGACGCCTTTCTTTCCTCCCATAGCCTGAAGGCGTATGGGTCCCCAGAAAGGATTTCTTATGGAGAACCAGTCCGTTCAACAACTCCTTGCCCAGATTCAACAACAATTGCAGCCTCTTACAGAACTTTCCACTTTACTCGTCACACGAGCGGAGATACAAGCATACACCGAAGATCTCTATAATCAACTGGTAAGCCTGGCCCATGAAGGAATTCAATTTCTCGGAGGTGTCCAACTTGGACAGGTTATTGACAGCGAATGGATAGAAAAACGAAATGAGATCGTGCAACAGGCACAACGGCTTGTTCTCGATGCTCCTAATGCCAAACAGCCTGCCTGATAAGGCATGGTGTGGGACAACAGAATTGGGTATTTGACAGCTCTTATGTGTTGGTTCCGTAAAATTCCTTTAATAGATAGTAAGTACAGCCAATTCTAGAATATCGCTATTTCTGAGGATTTCTATGGAAGATTTTATAATGCCGACATTTCTCTTTTCCACTCCTTCACAGATTCATCCCTGTGCTGAGGCATTGCAGGCACATGCGATCGTCTGGGTGCAGGAATTTCGGTTAGTACAAAAGCCTGCTGCTTTGCGACGCTTTCAGGAGATGCATTTTTCCTGGCTAATCGCTCGCGCTCATCCGACCGTCCAGGTGGAGAATATGAAGTTGCTCAATGATTGGCTGATGTGGATGTTTTTGTTAGATGATCAGTTTGATGAAGGGACGATTGGACGTAGCCCTGAGCGCGTGCCTGCGGTGATGGCTGAGTTGCGGAGTATTGTGCAGGATGAGCAGCCACGATTTTCGCCAGGGCCGATGACGCTCGCTCTCGTCAATCTGTGGCAACGCACACGGAATACTGGCTCGCCTTCCTGGCGCAGGCGACTTCTACACCATCTGTTTGATTACTTCGATGCCTACGTCCGCGAGACACAGAATCGGGCCGCTCAGGGGATTCCTGATATACCGACATATATTCGCACGCGCCAGGCCTCCGGAGCAATGCTGTTCGCTTTTGATTTTATCGAAGATGTGGAGCAGCTCGCTATATCTGATGAGGTTTATGCGTTACCTGCGTTTCAGCAGGTGCTAGAGGCCGCGAATAATCTCGTCTGTTGGATCAATGATATCTTTTCATTTCCGAAGGAATATGCACGCGGCGATGTGAATAATCTTGTGATGGTCGTGCAACAGGCTCACAATTTGTCGCTCCAGGAGGCAGTGGATATGGTAGGTACCATGATTTCTGATGAGTTGCAGCACTTCAGGGATGCCGCCGCGCTCATACCTGCAACGTCACCAACGTCACCAACGTCACCAACGTCACCAACGTCACCAACGTCACCCAAAGTAGATATGGCGTTACAGATCTATGTGGATCGTCTCCAGGCCTGGGTGCGCGGCATTTATGACTGGTCGAGTGAAACACTACGCTATACAAAGATAGAGCAGGTAACACCAGGTCAATCGCTGTCATATCTGGAAAATATTCTCTGATGAGAATATTGTCGACATAACGTTCGCATTGGCAACAACAGCAACCAGATAAAAATCCATCATCTTGACAAAGATATCTTGAATATCAATATAATTAAATGTCAAATTATTTGATATAAAAGAAATACTATATGGCGACTGAACAACTCATTGACGATATGCACAGGCAGCGCTGTATCTCTGTCAGGAGGATATATAATGTATCATGGGACTATGGGTTCGGGAAGAGGGGGCGGGATGGGGATGGGTGCAATCAAGCGGCAACGCCAGACATTAAGCTATCTACAAGAGGGGAAACCAGATGTACGGCGCACGCTACGTCGGCTCTGGAAAGTTATCACTCCCTATCGCTGGCAATTTATTGGCGGCACGCTGCTCCTACTTGGCGGCATCGTATTGGGACTTCTTCAACCTCTCCTCATTCGTCAAATCATTGATACCGCTATTCCTACACGGAACATGTCAATGGTTGTGTTGCTCGGTGCCGGCATGATCGTCTTACCCATTCTGAGCGCGCTACTGGGGCTCGCGCAAAACTATATCAGTGTGCTGGTAGCACAAAGCATGATTGCTGATCTGCGCGAGCAACTCTATCAGCATATTCAATCGTTGGGCATCGACTTCTTTACCTGGACACGTGGGGGCGAAATTCAGAGCCGCTTCCTTAACGATGCTGCAGCCTTACAAGGCGTCTTGACGCAATCATTCCTGGGTACGCTATCCAACCTGATTACCATTCTCGGCGCACTCATCATTATGGCGACTATCAACTGGCCCCTGGCTCTCGTCGCTGCACTGGTGCTCCCAACATTTGCTTTTCCTGTCCTCCATTTCGGAAAACGCACCTACGAAGCAACTGAACTCACACAAAAGGCACTCGGGCGACTCTCGACGCTCCTTGAGGAGACGTTGAACCTCTCCGGTGTGCTAGTCATCAAAACGTTTGGGACTGAACGACACGAACTGAAACGCTTCCGTGTAGAAAACCAGGAGGTCCGTCAGACACAGGTGGCACAGGCGTTACTGGGACAATGGGCTGGTGTCGTTCTGCAAGGTCTGGCTGCTATTGGACCAGCGTTACTCTACGCCTATGGCGCGTATCTGGTCATTCATAACGCTATTCCGCTGGGGACAGTGGTCGCCTTTGCCGCTTATCTTGCTCAGCTTTATCGGCCAGCCTCTTCGCTCGCAGGTGCGAATACCTCTATTCTTGGAGGATTGGCCCTCTTCGATCGCCTTTTCCAGGTACTCGATATCGAGCCGACAGTGAAGGCTGCGGTGAATCCGCAACCGTTGCCAGCAACCACAACACAGGGCATGGCCTTCAAGAATGTGAAATTTCACTATACCGATAGTCCTGATGTTTTACATGATGTCTCGTTCGTCGCTCCTCCTGGTCAATTGACCGCACTGGTCGGCCCCAGTGGCGCAGGGAAATCAACGCTCCTCTCGCTTGCAGCGCGTCTCTATGATCCTGCGGAGGGGAGTATATCCCTGGAAGGTATCGATCTGCGAGACATCGCAAATGACGCACTACGCCAGCAGATCGCAGTTGTCACGCAGGAGATCTTCCTCTTCCACACGACGTTGCGTGAGAACTTGCTGTATGGTGCGCCGGACGCCACGGAGGAGGAACTGGGTGCGGCTATCGTCGCTGCACAACTACAGGAACTGGTCGAGCGGCTACCTGACGGACTGGACACGACTGTTGGGGAGCGCGGCTACCGTTTATCAGGAGGCGAGAAACAGCGTGTTGCGATTGCTCGCGCCCTCTTGCGCAAAGGTCCCTATCTGCTTTTGGATGAGGCTACAAGCTCACTGGACTCGCAGGCCGAACGACTGATTCAGCGTGCACTCGAAACGCTCATGCGTGAGCGCACCGTCATCGCCATTGCCCACCGTCTCTCGACTATTCAGCGTGCGGACCAGATCCTGGTCATTGAGCAAGGGCATATCGTCGAGCGCGGGACGCACGAAACGTTGCTTGAGCAGTCGGGATTGTATCAACAGCTCTATCAGGCACAGTTCAATACACCAACATCTGAAAAATCTGAGAGTAATGTTCTGTAAACCACTATAGGACCAGCATTCTATGAATGCTTTGACCTGCCAGGCCCGTATCCGCGTGGACACGCCAATGCCGTCATCATGGTGGCCGAGGCGGGTTCCACGCAGCACACCCCCAACACTGTCCACCTCCGTTCACCTGGTCTTACGCCTCAACCAACCATCCATGTCCCTACAATACACGTATATCCTGTGTTATAATACAGGAAAGGACTGCTCGCGTCGCCAATACTACACGTCCTAGACGGATACTTCCATAAGTACATGCAAAGGTAATTGTTGATGACACAACATAATACGACGCTTCCACCCCGTGCCCTCACGCTCTTTTGTGAGCTGATCACCACCGCGCGCCGCAAAGCTGGCCGTTTGCAAAAAGAACTGGCTGACGCCATTGGCATTGATCCTCATGTTCTCAGCCGCAAACTCCATGGTGCCAAAAAGTCCGTACTCACACAGACTGAGGTGAAACAGATCATTCAGATACTCGCTGATTGGGAGGCCATTACCACCCAGGATGAAGCCTGCACACTCCTGGCTACCATGGGCTTAAAAAGAGAGAGTTTCTCGACGCAGGAGTGGCAGTCGGCACCACTCAACCGCCTGGAGGTCACCGCCCCTACCCTTCACAACCTCTCCGCTCATCCGGTCCCTCAGGTACTTCCCCAGAGCCTCACTCTTCCTTCTTTACCCATCCCTGCTACCTCCCTGATCGGACGGGAAGAACAGATCCAGATGGTCCACGATCTCCTACGACAGGGCTCCATGCGCCTCCTGACACTCTTTGGGACAGGCGG
Source organism: Ktedonobacteria bacterium brp13 (assembly GCA_015099395.1). GTDB lineage: Bacteria > Chloroflexota > Ktedonobacteria > Ktedonobacterales > Ktedonobacteraceae > Dictyobacter. Next base: position 2,090,141 of record AP024096.1, read on the forward strand.
TGTTGGCAAAACACGGCTCGCGCTCGCTGTGGCTCATGCGGCCAGGCACGATTTCGCTGATGGCATCTTTTTTCTTCCCCTGGCATCACTGCAGGATGTCGCGCTCATCCCTGCCACACTGGTCCAATTCCTCCGGTTGAGAACACCTCGACAACCGCAACCGGCTGACCAGCTGACGGACAGCGACAGTAGCATCTCACACGAAGCACTGCTTACACAGTTCTTGCAGCACAAACACCTCCTCCTGATCTTTGATAATGTCGAGCACCTTCCAGCCATTGGTTCCTTTATCAATGCGCTGCTGCAGCAGGCTCCTGCCCTCAAGATTATGGTCACCAGCCGCGTCCTCCTCCACCTGTATGGAGAATATGCCTTCGATGTTCCACCCCTGGACACCTGGCCCGGTGATCATCACCCCACCCAGGACCATCTCGACCATCTTCCACCATCGCCTGCTATGCAGCTCTTTCTCGCACGGGCTCAGGCCGTCTCTCCCACCTTTGCGCTGACGCCACACAATGCCGTCACTGTCTCACGCATTTGTACTCACCTGGATGGCCTGCCCCTGGCTATTGAACTGGCGGCGGCACGCTCGAAAGTGGTCCCTTTGTCCACCATTCTCCAGCGACTCACCAACGGCACGGCTCACACGTTCCTGCGTACCACCGCACACAACGCCTTTCAGCGCCACCAGACCTTACAGGCCACACTGTATTGGAGTTACGCCTTGCTTCCTCCATCCTACCAGCAACTCTTGCGCTCCTGCAGCATCTTTGTCGGCGGCTGGACCTTGGAGGCCGCTCAGGCCATCGTCACCGTAAACCACCAGCAGACCACTGGCGATGATATCCTGACACAGCTAGAGTTCCTCATCGATCAGAGCCTGGTCAAACGCATGCCTTTCGATGAGTTGTCCGCCGACGCACCAACCACCAACGAGCAGATGGGGCCGCGCTTTTATCTCTTGGAAACCATCCGTGACTATGCTCTGCACCTCCTGGAAGCCGCTGGCGAACGCGCTGCGATCCAACAACGACACGCCGCCTACTACCACCCGCTCGTTGTACGCACCGAGCCGCTCCTCTCAAGGGAGGCACACGCCGAGGCGCGCTCACTCCTCCTGCGCGAACACGGGAATCTCCGCGTAGCCCTCGCATGGGCCACCGAACACAACCACACCGACATCGCCTTACAGATGAGTAGTGCCCTGGGCCGCTTCTGGGAAGCCCGCATACAGTTCTATGAAGCCCATGAGGAGATCGATGCTGTCTTCACACACACCACCGACTCTCCACTCTCTTCCCACACCGATCTCCTCATGGGGGCCGCTCGCCTCGAGCACTTCCGCCGTTGCCGAGAAATCGCCCAGGACGCCTTGCAACACGACGAGGCCGCTGATGAACCCATCGACCGGGCTCTCTTCCAGATTGGAGATACCTACCATACCCAGGACGACTATGCTCAGGCAACCTCCTCGCTGCTCATCTGTCTCGATATCTTCCGCACACAAGCCGACCAGCGTAACACCACCTTTACGCTCACTCGCCTGGGAGCTCTGGCTACCTTGCAGGGCAACCTCCCACAAGCACGCCTCTGGCTGGATGAAGCCATGGGCCTCCTGCCCGAGCAAGCCGAGCCGGGCTTGCGCACCGTCACTTTCGTCTACCTGGGCATCCTCTCCTTCCTCCAACGCGATCTGCCTGCCAGCCTCTCCGCTCTGCGCTCAGGCTTGCTCCTGGCACACCACTCCGGCAGCACCTACATGTTCGCCACCGCCTTGCTTGCCTGCGGCTGCGTCCTGGGCACCCTGACGGCTGATCCCTCCTACTCCGCTCGCCTCTGCAGCGCAGCCGAAACCCTCTACGCTCGCCTGGATACCTCCGTGCCCGCAGCCTACCGTCCCCTCTATCTCACCATCCTCTCCACCATGCAAGCACACGTCTCACCCGCCACCTGGCTCGCCTGGTGGACCGAAGGTCAAACCCTCTCCCTCGAAGACTGCTGTGCCCTCGTGCTCAGTGTCAATCCCAAAAACTAGATCACGCAGTAAAATGGTGCACGCAGAGAAATTCATGATTCTACTCACTATTAACGAACAGACTTTGCCTGTTAATATAAGATGTAGTGTAGCGATAAAAAAACACGTAAAGGAAAGAATAAGACATGAATAATCTCCGACGATTTGAAGCTGCTTGTGGGTTCTTCGCAGCTCTTTTGGGCTTCCTTGGTTTAGCCTATGTTCTCTTTAGCCCAACATATAGTTTTGCAGGCGGTTCAGTAGGCGGTTCAGAGCAGAGTGGAACGGGGAATTTGTTGCAGGTAGGCATCCAGCCTATCACGTTGGTCTTCTTCTGTATCTTCTTGCTGGGACTTATCGGCGTGGTGACTGGTGCAGTGCTCCATAGTCGCACGGGAGAAAATGGATGGCGAGCACTGCTCTGGGTATCAACCCTGGCCATGGTCGCATGTACGATCCTTGCCCTCCTGAGCATCTGGGCGTTTCTGTTTCCCAGCACCCTTTTTGCGTTGTTTGCATGTATGCTCTCTCTCCGCGCGAGAAGAGTGGCACTCAGCTAGAGGATGTAAAAACGAGAATGCAACGCGCATCCAGCGTGGAGCCACTTCATTAAAAGCAAAAAATAGGGTTCGCATCTTTTAGCAGAGGCTAAAGCATGCGAATCCACTGCTCCAGACGTTGAAGTTTGCGCTCGAGCAACTCCAGCGAACGAGCATTGTTGGCCAATTGGAGAGTGCAGAAGCGCTGCTAGAAAACAATGAGCGGCTTGATGACGCCATCCATTTTTTTGTCCATGATCTCGAATGCCTTCTCCATCTGCTCAAATGGAAAGGTGTGGGTCGTCATCAGCGTTGGATCGACGCGCTTCATCTCCAGCACGCGCAGCAGGCGTTCCATACGCAAGCGACCACCTGGACACAGACCTGTCGTAATGGTTTTTGCCGCCATGCCAACTCCCCACTCGACACGCGGGATATGCACATAGTCACCCTGACCATGGTAACCTATATTGGAGATAGTGCCGCCAGCTTTCGTGACTTTAATTGCGTTCTGGAAAGTGGTATCTGTCCCTAGCGCCTCGATCGCTGTATCTACCCCCTGGCCATCTGTCAGGTTAAGGATGCGCTGGACAACATCCTCTTTGGAGAAATCAGCAATGACATCTGCACCATAGGTGCGCGCAAGCTCTTGTCTGCGTGGTACCGTTTCTACACCGATGATCAATCCGGCTCCGCACCATTTCGCTCCGACTGTTGCCATCAATCCTACCGGCCCCTCGGCGAAGATTACGACGGTTCCCCCGATAGGAATATTGCCATTCTCTGCGCCCATGAAGCCTGTCGAGAGCATATCGGCACAGTAGACTGCCACCTCATCAGGGACGCTTGCGGGAATACGGGCCATATTCGCATCGGCCTCGTTCACATGAAAGTACTCGGCAAAGACACCATCCTTCGTATTGGAGAACTTCCATCCTCCCAGAGGTCCGCCAGATTGGGAGGAGTGACCAGCCTGCGAGGCGGGATCACCCCAATCCGGCGTAATTGCACCGACCAGCACACGGTCACCTGGCTTGAAGAGTTTGACGTTGCTACCAACTTCATGGACGACACCTACCGCTTCGTGTCCCAGCGTCAGGTTCTCACGCTGGCCGATGGCACCACCGACGGTATGGGAATCCGACGTACAAATCAGGGCTCTCGTCGTTTTGACGATCGCATCGTTTGGGCCAGGGCGAGGAATGGGTTTCTCTATGAAGCCGACCTGACCAATAGCTTTCATGACAAAAGCTTTCATACACGGTTCCTTTCTTTGCCTCGTTGCACCAGACTGCACCTGCATACGTACACCAATTAGTCACAGGTATATAACGCTGGAGAGTTAGAAAACAGTTTCCATTCCGCACAGGACATGCCAGAAAGGTAAGCAATAACAATACCCATCAGTATCAATCCATTCGCATCATGCTCAATATAATGACGTGGGTAAAATATTGTAGCCATTTTAAATCACCTTTGGATCAACTTTTCCCTTTTCTGTCCTCTCCTCTCTGCTCTATACTCTCAATCAGGAAGAGTTATCGTCACTGTAGAAAGGAGAGGCTATGTCCATTGCTTTCGCACAATCAACACCCCTGAATAGGGGAGATGAAACACACACGGCTGCATACTGTCTGCGTCCCGCCATCTCCGCTAAAGAAGATCAGCAGTATCTCACTGCTATGTGTTATGTCTCCATCTTTCCAATGCGACATCCGCCTCTGTCCATACAGGAGGAGGAGAAGATCCTCTTGCGCTTACCTCAAATCTCTCCCTGGAGGCGTGGATGGGGACGAACAGGAGATATTGCCCTTCTGGCTATCAACCCACTTACACAGCAACGGATCGGGGCAATCTGGTGCCGTCTCTTTCCCTCGGCTCCTGCCTTTGTCTCAGGCTTCTATGACCCCAATGTTCCTCTTGTCTCTCTTGCTGTCACGAAATCATCCCGTCACCAGGGTGTCGGAGGATCATTGCTCCACGCAATAAAACAGGCCGCTTCACAACATGGCTATACTGCCCTCAGCCTTGGTGTCACGGCGAAAAATACCGCGCAGGTTCTCTATGAACAGCATGGATTTCAGCGCTGTAGTGTACACTCGCCTTCTGGACTCATCACCATGGCTGTTGAGTTAACGGTTCCAGAGAATGGCAACGTTCGGTAGATAGCAGCAGAGATCAGTTAGACGCCACAACACCTGCGCTGCTGGCTGAGACAAAGGTGTCATGCTGGTTAACGTTGGCGCGATCGCGAACTGAGCTTGAATGAACGACCATCGCACTATGTAGACGCGAAATATTCCAATGGAAACGCAAACAAAATACAGGATTCTAATGGAAGCGCGAAATAAGAGCGTGTTTTGTAAAGAGATTGAAGCCGCTTCCTGAGGCGCTTCAGCCTCTGTGGTAGGTGGAGTAGGTGGAAGTATATTAATGTTTGCCTACTTCTTCGCCTTGTCTCTCGCTCTGTTGTTATTTACAAAACACGCTCTCAGATGCCAGGTCCCAAACTAACCCGTGCCAGTTAGACGGTTGACAATATGTGCGGGTTCCCGCTAATCAATTGTGGGGGAATGATACATTCTGGAGTTATTGCTCAAATTTCCTCTTTTCCTCATTATGTCTTTTTTGTAGTTCATTTTTCTCATTTTGCTGCCTTTCATGAAGGGAAGGAACCCGTTCCTGTTTCTCATTTTGCTGCCTTTCATGAAGGGAACGATACCATTCCTGTAGAAATGCATCCTTGAGCTGTGGATAATCAAGCATCTCACGCCAGGTGTCCTTATTCCCTCTTTGCAAGTATGGCCTTTCTTTCAAGGCATTCTGGATAAATTGATCTCGTTCCTCATTGTGTCGCCATTCCATACTCAACATCTCTTCTGAAAATTCTTCTTTTCTGTGTTGGACATAATACGCTCGGTTTTCTGGTTGTAATTGGCCTTTTTGACCTCTCTCTTTTAATACTTTCCAATAAAGGTCCCTTTGATCATCTAGTTGGGTCATTCGTTCGTCTATTGCTTTTGGTTCTTCGTGTTCACATAATTCCTCATATGATTCCTCATACCGTTGTATCTCTTTGTCAAATGCAGTGAGTTTCTCATTGAGTTCCTCGGTTGGTCGAAGCTCAATGAATGGTTTGAGAGCCTTAAAGGAAACTTCAGATTCGTTATCGCGGTGACCATCTATCCATTGAACTTTTCTGGAAATTGTATCGAGCATCTCATCAGTCCATTCACGTCCTTCGCGTTTAAGCCAATTCTTCCCAAATTCTGTCTCTAAAAACGTACCTCGGCTCTCGCTCATCAACCATTTACTGCCAGTTGGTGTGGCAAAAAAGTTTTCTGGGCTTTTTTGTAATTGCCTTGCAAATTCTTCATAAGAGACTGACTTCCCTATTTTCTCTAGAAGCAAATCAGTGAGAGAAGGCGCTCCCTTCCCTTTTGTATATAGGCTCCTTCGTAAAGAATCAGCGCTCTTAGAAGCGCTTGAATACGAACTGTCTCCAATGTCTCCATGTGTGCCTCGGAAAGACTCAGCATTACGCTTAGAAACGTTTGGGAGTGGACTGTCTCCATGAGATGGTGAGGTCATCGCATTCCTCCAATTTTTACATCAATCCATGCCACTGCCAAATTGATCATATAGTTATCTATTGGGGAAGAGAGACCGTGCTCCGATGGACAACCCGTGCGCAAAATGTAGAAGATGGCATCAAAAATCGCTCGCAGGGAGTGGGTTGGAGGTCTACCCTATTTGGACAAAGGGGGCAGATAGCCTTGCAGTGTTTCCCACTCTGTGTCGGAAAGATCGCTCGGATATACGATACTCATGCATCTAAGTATAGCAAACTTTGATCTCTCTGGCTATTTACAAAACACGCTCTTAGAACTCATTGAACGGTTGATGGTGATGCATATCTCATCACCCGCCCAGCAGAGAGAGAGGATTGCCTCTGTAGGAATGAAGGAGACGGCCTCTCTATGAAAGACGTGTCGGAGAAGCTGCCAGAAGTCTTGACACCCAACGAGAGTGAGTCTACAATGCGTAACGAATGAACAAACTTTGTGAAAGTGAGAAGTCATGGGGATTGATGAGAAAGAACGCGAACGGGCCATCCTGGATGTGACTGCTGAACTGCTGCTTCGGCATGGGTACAACAAAGTGACGATGAGCGATGTGGCTGATGCGGTCGGCTTAAACCGCAGACTGGTCTATCTCTTGTTCCCTTCCAAGGATGCCTTGATAAAAGCCCTTCTGCTCCGGGAATTGAACAGCTATGCGGATGTCTGGAATCGCTATCTCGAGAGTGATCCTTTGGGGGGCACGGTCGCCAGCGTCTATCGGGGTCTGCTCGCTACTCTCAAGCAGTTACCATTGATGGCTGCGATGTATACGCGAGACTCCGAGACGTTTGGCAAATATCTCTCCAGGCCAGGCAATTTCTTCGCGTCCTGGCCGCCTGATCCTGGTCCGACACGGGAGTATCTCCAGGCCATGCAAGAGATCGGAGTCGTTCGTCAGGACATCAACGCGAGAGCCATGGCTTTCATCCTGGATGCGCTGACTCCTTCCATCCTTGCCGCCCTCTCTTCTCACAGATCAGCACCTCGTGATGACTCCAACAGGCCGGATCGGCCATCTTTTGATGAGTTAGTGGAAACAGTGGCCGAGATCTGCGAGTGCTTGCTCACGCCGCAAGCGGGGGCGAACCTCGAAGCCGGGAAAGCACTCATGCGCCGGAAAATCGAAGAGGCGCAGGCACAGTTTCCTGAAGGAGACGAGACGAAAGGAACGACCAATGACAACTGAGAAGATCCACTTTACCAAAGAAAAAGAAACGATGCTCATGACCTTGAGCAGTCGAGCTATCCAGAGCCAATGGAAGAATCCCATCTTGCGTGATCCCTGGGCAGAAGAAGCGATGCGGCATATCGACTACGACATGAGCAAGACCCTCAAGGGAGTGAGCTCGTGGGGCATGTGGAACAAGATCGGACCTACCATCGTCGCCACGCGAGCCGCGACCTTTGATCTGCTCACGAACCGCTACCTGGCAGATCACCCGGATGCGACCGTGCTCCAGGTGGGCTGCGGCATGGACAGCCGTGTGTTCCGAATCGATCCGCCGGCTGCTGTCCAGTGGTTCGACGTGGATTACCCCGATGTGATCGACCTGCGCCGCCAACTGTTCCCCGAACGGAGCGCCTATCACCTGGTCGGGGCACCGCTCTCGGATTTGCGCTGGTTGGACGAGGTTCCACGGGACCGGCCCGGGCTCCTTATCGCCGAAGGGGTGCTGCACTACCTGAGTGAAACGGACGTGAAAGCGCTCCTCAATGCGGTGGTCGCTCACTTCCCCGGCGGTCAGATGATCTTCGATATCTGCAATCCGTGGATTGTGAAAAGAGCGGGCTCGAACGTCGGGGGCACGGGTGCAGTCTACAAATGGGGCCTTGATGATCCCCAGGACATCAAGCAGCTTGAGCCAAAACTTGAACTGATCAAGGAATTCAGGTCAAGCGAACTGGTCGCGTTTTCGCGCTTCCCGCTCTGGGTACGCGCGCTCTTCCGCGTCCAGGAGGTCAACCCCACACTGCGTAGGATGGAACGTACCATAGTTTACCGCTATGAGAACGCAAGCTCGGAATCACGATCCTGAGCCGGGTGAAATGGAAAAAACGTATGGCAGTGGAGAAATGCAATTGAGCATGTGTGGCAATGCACACAAGCCTCTACAGAAGCGGGTCAGCCCCAATAAGATTTTTGTATTCGCGCTTGCGTTAGAAAGTTTGCCATATCTTTGTGTACTTTATTCGCGCTTGCATTAGAATCATTGCGGAATTCGCACATACATTAGAATCTACAGGGAGAGAGTTATCCACACTCTTGCAGGTTTGGGAGGCCAATTCTGTGGAAGAGATGTGCACAAGTGGAGCACAGCTGTGGAGAAATGTTTTCATCTCCTCTGAGGTCGGTAATAACGCCCTTTCCATGCTATTCCCAGCGTACGATAATACCAGCGGATCGAGTTCAGCAAAATCAAGCATCCCAGGATGATCGCAACGGGATGGAGAAAACAAAGGAGCAACGCTACTAACTTCTGAGAGCGCGTAAAGCGTAGAGCCAGGAGGATACGCATCATGACTGCGATGCCATAGCTACCAAAGGCGAGACGTATAACAGTCGGTGACAGCGGAATAAACAACGCGACTACAAGAAGGATGGGTGGTACAACAAAGAGGAGGAGATCGAGTACGATGATAACAAACGCGGCAAGCAACGAGTAGTTATAGAAAGCGAAGAAGGTCTTCGAGAAACCTGCCCATGTATTCGCAAAAGATGCGTACAGATAACACGAGATCATATCGCGTGCGTCCACAAAAGCGATACGCTTACCTGCAGCTTTGACGGCACGAGCCAGCGAAACGTCCTCTAAAATGCACTCTTTTATCGCCTGGTGACCCCCTGCCGCTACGTATGCCTGGCGGCGAAAGCAGAGCAAGGGTCCGTTGGCCACCGCCAGGACTGGTTCTGGTCGCCGACTCACGAGTGACAGGGGCAAGAGCGTAAAAATTCGGAAGTAGAGCAAGGGCGCAATCAGGCGTTCCCCTATGTTTTTGAGTTTATACTCCTGTTGGCCCGTAAGTAAATCGAGATCATAACGCTGCATATAATCAATAACTGCGCCCACCGTCTCAGGGTCATGGACGGCATCGGCATCGGTGAAGAAGAGATACTCCCCCTGCGCATGCTGCGCCAGTTGGTGACAGGCAAAATTTTTCCCTACCCAGCCGGGCGGCAGTGGTTCTCCATGCAAGAGCCGCAAGCGTCCTTTTTGCGCCGGTGGTAATGCATCAATACTATCCGTGACAATTGACGCTGTCGCATCATTGCTTCGATCATCAAGAACATGTACATCGAATCGCTCATAGTGTTGCCCTAGCAAAGAGCGCACGCACATTTCAATATGCGCTTCCTCATTGCGTGCGGGTACAAGCAGGGAGACGAATGGATCAGCCGGTGTATTTTCTCGCGTTGTTGCTCTCAAGCGGCGGAAGCTCAACACATTTATCAGCAGGTGTATGAACAGGAGCACGAGTAGCGCAAATACACCGTAAGAGACTACCGTAAGAAATTTCGCTTCCCAATAGAGCATGTCATATACTCAAAAAAATGAACGCTAATAGCAGGACAAACGACACCAATGAAGCATTCTGCATATCTCTCTTTTTCACTTTCACTCTCTCTAGTGACATCTCCCCACGGATGAATCCGGGGGCTTCTCATCCTCACGGTTGAGAGGTTCCTGCTTCATTGGGTGGTTGCCTGACGGGCTTTTACCCGAACAGGTCTGACACTTCCTCCGCAGGCCGACACTGAGAGTCCCTCAGCCAGAATATTCTTTGAAGCGTTGATATCGCGATCAAGCCAGGCACCGCACGCAGGACAGGTCCATTCGCGTACATCCAGAGGCAGATCGTCCACAACCTGTTTGCACTCATAACAGGTTTTACTGGAAGGATACCACTGATCGATTTTGACCAGCGTGCGTCCAGACCACTGACTTTTATACGCTAATTGGCGTACAAACTCGCCCCATCCCACATCGCTAATCGCGCGAGCCAGGCAGTGATTTTTGACCATGTTCTTGACGGCCAGGCTCTCCACGCAGATCACTTGGTTTTCGTGAACGATGCGTGTTGAAAGTTTGTGCTGGTAGTCGCGTCGACGATCACAGATACGAGCATGCACCCGGGCCACTTTGACGCGGGCCTTCTCTTTGTTCTTGGACCCCTTCCTTTTCTTGGCGTGCCGACGCTGGGCTCGGGCCAGTTTCTTCTCATCCTGCTGCAAGAAGCGCGGATTGCCCACCGCCTCACCGGTGGAGAGGATGACCATGGACGTGAGACCCAGATCCAGACCGACCATGGACGTGATAATGGGCAACGCTGGAATGTCCTCTGCCACGAGAAAAGAGACGAAATAGCGGTTGGCACCGTCTTTACTGACCGTGACGCTGCTCGGTTTGACGTGCCTGGGCAGGGCTCGATGCCAGTGAATATCCAGGGCGGTCTTCATCTTGGCCAGCGTCAAGGTCTCACCATCCCAGGTGAAGGCATTAGAGGCATAGGTGGCTGCTTGCTTCTGCTGCTTGCACTTGAAACGAGGATACCTGGCACGCCCTGCAAAGAAGTTTTCAAAGGCCGTATTGAGATGCCTGAGCGCTTGCTGAAGGGGCACACTTGAAACATCGGCCAGCCAGGGATACGTTTGCTTGAGGTGCGGCAACCGCGCCGAGAGATCTCCATAGGAGAGTTTCTCTCCACGCTCTGCGTAGGCCAGCGAACGGGTCTGCAGTCCGTCATTATACACAAAGCGGACACAGCCAAAGGTTTGAGCCAGGATCGTGCTCTGTTCATCGGTTGGGTAGAACCGATACCGATACGCCCGCTTCGTCTCACTCATCGCTGACTTCCCCACCTTCCGCACCTTCTCCTTCTTCTACCACCTGAAAAAGCGTGTCGTTCTGACGCACTTCTTGTCTGGAACATTTGTATCATATTGCGTACTGCCTGTCAAGATGCAGTAGTACCACCATACCTAAGATCTACACAAGGAAGCGGCTTCTATCCCCATGGCTCAAGCCAGGGGTTTTACGCCGCAACCAGATAAAGTATAGCAAGGGCTGATACAACGCTATTGGTAGTTGGGGGTCAGCGGCGGTGAGGCACTGCTACTGCTGCTCGGCCGTACATGAGTAACGATCTCACCGCATATACCGTGATGTTTAGTAACCACCACTTGGAAAGTTAGTGCTATGTTTAAGCATAACCATAGGCATACAGAAATATGAATAAAACACCTCGGCTCTCGATCCGTAAACAGTTAATACTCAATATCTTGTGGTTTTCTATTAATCTTCAATATGCAGCGCTATTACCTGTAGTCATTCCCATTCAGATTTTGCTCTTTTCTGCTCCTGGACAAATAGGAAATGTGCAGCAAGCGACGTTTTTAGGCTGGCTCTCAACAGTAGCCTCTGCTATTTCTTTGTGTATGCCGCCACTGATAGGTACGCTCTCAGATCACACGACAAGTAAATTTGGTCGTCGGCGTCCTTATATCGTCATTGGGGGTCTGTTATTAATCAGCAGTTCACCTTTTATGGTTTCGTCTGAAAGTATTGCCATTTTTCTGCTCGGGCTCTCGCTCTTACATCTCGGCAATAACATCCTGACCCCTGCCTATCAAAGTCTTGTGCCAGATCGTGTACCAAAGGAGCAACGTGGTGCAGCCTCAGGGTATGTGGGAGGCATGACCATTCTCGGCAATGTAGCGAGTCTGGGGCTGGCGGTGGTGCTGCTGGGTGGGATCAATCAAAATTCCTACAGTAAGAGCGCGATTCACGCCGGTGCCAGTATCTACTATATGGTTGCAGCCGCCGCGTTATGTCTTGCCATCATCATCACCGTTGCTTCTGTCCATGAGGAGCCTCTCTCACCCGATAAACACGCCACTGCTGGGAGAGAAGAGAAGTTTTTAGTGAGATATGCTCAATGGTTTGCGCATGGCTGGAAGGCTCCCTGGCGCTCATACAACTTCGTCGTCGTCTTTCTGACACGTTCCGCTATCATGCTCGGTCTTGCTTTGTTCATGACCTATATTGAATACTACTTTGCACGGGTACAACATCTCACGAATTTTGTACAGGTAACTGCATTGGTGGCAGTATTGGCGTTAGGTGGGGGTGTCGTAAGTGGTATCGTATTTGGAGTGCTCTCCGATCGTTTAAAGCGACGCGCGCCAGTGGTATGCGTAGCGACTCTTTGTATGAGTCTGACATCTCTCGCCTTTGTTGTGATCTCCCCTGACTATATCATCTGGCTCTGGCCGCTGGGTGTGCTCTTTGGCTTAAGTTATGGAGCATATACAAGCGTAGACTGGGCTCTGTCAGTTGATGCCTTGCCATCGCTAGACGAGGCTGGTGAAGCCCTGGGAATGTGGAATGCGACCATGAACTTACCAGCGATCATGGCTCCGCTGCTCGGAAGTCTCATCCTGAACATTACTGATGGCTTTGGACAGCTAGAGCTCGGCTACCGCCTTATCTTCATGGTAGCCTCTCTCTTTCTTATCGTAGCGGCAGTATCCGTACTATTTGTGCGAGAGCATAAGACAACTCACCAGCCACAGAAGTCTCACGCTTCCCAGAAAAAGGAAGCGTGAGTGCGTGCATGAGAGAGAGAGAGAGAGAGCGCGCAGTGCAGAGAAATGCAACCTGCTGACTGCATGGCGCAAAACCATCCACCTACGCTTTGCACGCTCTCGCCAGCGCCATAGTCGGGAAGATATGCCGGTACAGATGGTAATTGATGTAGAAATCTCCTGGGAAACCAGTGCCTGTATACTCCTGCTCTTCCCATGTGCCAGCTACCTGTGTCTGCTGAAGATAGCTTAAAGCACGCAGGCAGGCTGTATGCTGTCCCAGGTCAGCCAATTGTAGCGCTAAGATTGCCCAGGCGGTCTGCGAAGGCGTACTCTGCCCGATGCCTGCAAACGCGCTGTCTTTATAGGAATGACAGGTTTCACCCCAGCCTCCATCACTGTTCTGGTGCGCGAGCAGCCACGAGGCTCCCCTGGCAATCATGTCATCCACGACATACGTTGTATTACGCAGCGCAGCGAGCGCCGAGATGACACACCATGTCCCATAGATGTAATTAACACCCCAGCGACCAAACCAGGAGCCGTCTGACCGCTGCGTATGCCGCAGGTATGTAAGCGCCGTTCGTATGATCCGGTCTTTATCTGGCGCATCTACGTGCGCCAACATTTCCAGTACATGGGCCGTAACATCTTCGGTAGGCGGATCCAATAGTGCCCCGAAGTCGGCAAAGGGCAGCCGGTAGACGATCTGTCGCGTATTATCTTTATCGAATGCGCCCCACGCTCCATTACGCGACCGCGTCGCTAGCACCCAACGCACGGCACACGCTACTGCCTCCTGCACGGTCGTCTCTGTTCCGGCTTCAAGCAAGGCCAGGACGACGACTGCGGTATCGTCAATATCTGGATAGATGTCATTCTCGAATTCAAAGGCCCAGCCTCCACAGGGTACCGGACCACAACGCACCTGCCAATCACCGCCTGTATGGATCTGCTCTTGCAGGAGCCATTGCACCGCACGCTGCATGCCAGGATGGCCGCGCTCAATCCCGGCATCGCGCAAGGCGAGAAGTACCCAGGCGGTATCCCAGACCGGAGACATACAGGCTTGAAAGCGCCACCCACTCTCATCGACCAGCGTGAAGCCCTCTTGCCCTTCGATGCCTCGACGCATCACCGGATGATCGGTGCCCATACCTTCGAGGTTCAAAGCGATCAGCGAGTAGACCCAGGGTGGTTGGATACCACCCCAACTGCCATCGGCCTCCTGCCGTTCCACGATCCAATCGACTACGCGACGACGTGCACACGACCGACCGGGCTGCCACGGGAACGCCTCATATAAACGCAAGAGCTTATCCGCCCACCAGAAGATGCCCGAGCCGGGAACCCGCGTGAGCAAGCCTTCGGTACCTGGCACAACCAGTTCCGCTACACTACAACCCAGCGACTTCACCGGACGCCTGGAGAGGACAAGCAATAACGGGGCGATAGTACCACGTGCCCAGCACGCGAAGTCATAGAGGTTGAATGGTACCCTCGGCGATAGGTAGATCAATTCTGGCGGCATAACAGGGATACCGGACCAGGGATACTGGCCAAATAACGCTAGCCAGATTTTCGTAAAGACCCTGGCCTGCGCGACTCCCCCTTGTTGGTGAATGATCTTAAGTGCTCGCTGCAGCGCAGCGCTACCAGGATCAACCTCCAGTACTTTGAGCGCGACATACGCTTCAATCGTGGTGCTTAGATCCGCAGGACCACCGAAGTAGAGCGCCCATGAGCCATCATCTCTCTGCTTACTCAGGATGTGCCGAATAGCGCCATCCCTGATCCGCTCCAGACTGAGATCCAGGAAGCGTAGCAACAGAACATGCTCTGCCGTCATGGTAACATTCGTTTCCAGTTCGCCACACCACCAGCCCTCGCCATCCTGACGCTCCAACAGCCATTGCACAGCTTGATCCAGCGCTTGCTTCAGCCGCCTTCCCTCTGCTTCGCTCACTCTATTCGTATCCATTTTTTACCTGCCGTGTATCCAGTCATGCTAAAGTACAAGAATGGTGCCTCTGTGACTCACTCCTGCACAGTTTGCTTTCTTTCATGAAAGATCGTAAGGTATATGCCATTAAAGAAATTATATACCTATAAAGGTATAGATCGTTCCTGGCAAGGACGGAAATAGTAGACACTACAATACTACTTACTGTCTGATACTGTACAGTATTTGTGCAGATAGGAGCTCAACTATGGCAATCACGCTACGCCAGAACTTTCAGATTGCGGCATATATCATCCAACAGCAACTGAAGGGTCGCGAGAAGTTCCCACTTGTATTACAGCTAGAACCGCTTTATCAGTGTAACCTCGCCTGTGCCGGTTGTGGCAAGATACAGCATCCCGATGATATCCTGGCGCGGCGACTCTCCGTTCAGCAATGTATCGACGCAGTTGAAGAATGCGGCGCTCCAATTATCTCCATCGCCGGTGGAGAGCCACTCATTCATCGAGAGATCGATCAGATTGTGGCAGCGTTGCTAGAACGCAAGCGCTTCGTCTACCTCTGCACCAACGCCATTCTTATGAGTAAGAAGCTCGCTCTGTTCAAGCCATCCCCCTATTTCTCCTGGTCGGTGCATATCGATGGCTTGCGGGAACGCCACGATCAATCCGTTGACCGACAAGGTGTCTTCGATAAGGCCATCGAAGCCATCAAAGAGGCCCAACAGCGGGGCTTCCGCGTTACGACCAACACAACCTTCTTCATGCAGGACGATGCAGCCAGCATCCGCGACGTACTCGACTTCTTGAATGATGAGGTGCACGTAGATGCTATGCAGATCTCTCCAGGCTACGCCTACGAGAAAGCGCCGGACCAGGAACATTTTCTTGGCGTCGAGCGCACACGTGGCATATTCCGTCAGGCTTTTGCTGACGGCAAACGCAAGAAGTGGCGCTTGAATCACTCTCCACTCTTTCTAGATTTTCTGGAAGGCAAGGTCGACTTTAGCTGTACCGCCTGGAGTATCCCCAGCTATTCAGTGCTTGGCTGGCAGCGACCCTGTTATCTGATGGCCGATGGCTACGCTAGCTCCTATAAAGAACTCATCGAGCAAACGGCGTGGGAACAGTATGGTCGAGGCAAGGACCCGCGCTGTGCCAATTGCATGGCACATTGTGGGTATGAACCTTCTGCGGTAAACGCTACGATGAAGTCGCCCCGTGAGTCGCTACGAGCCACAGTCGATGTGATACGTGGCAATCTGCACTTGTAATGTCTTCTGTCTCTCTCTCTCTCTATAAGCGAGGAGATGACTGTGCTTTGTAGTAGCAGGTAAATTTATAGTAGCACCTGGAGTCTTTTTGATGCTCTGTAACGTGGAGATTCTAGCACCAACCTTGCTTGAGTACTGGGCAGTGCAGTGTACACTACCCTATGCTCGTGCTAACTGGGCGGGCATACGCTTAGCACGCTGGAAGGGTGTGCGTCCGGGTTCCATTGTGGTAGTGTGCGGTCTGGCAGGCGCGCTCGCACCGGGCCTGCCTTCAGGAACGGTCTTGATACCTGACCGGATCGGCCTTACTGATGGACGTGTCCTGCATTGCGATGCCGCACTTGTACAGGCTCTGGTAGCAGCCGCACGCACGTTACATTTTCGGCCGGACACCAGACCGCTGTTGACATCCCCATCTCTTATTGTTGGGGACGACCGTCACGATTGGTTTCGACAAGGCTTCGTCGCTGTCGACATGGAGATGGGTCTCCTCGCAGAACAAAACCTGCGCGTGGCAACGATTCGGGTTGTCCTGGATACGCTAGAACATGACATCTCCCCCAACTGGTTACGACCCACAAGGGCATTACTGCAGCCACTTCGCTGGCAAGAGTTGCTCTGGATGAGCAGTGTGGCCCCTCAGTATGCGCTACGGGCAGCACACGTGTTGAAAGTTGGGCTTGGCAGTGGTATTGACAGTGGTAGTGGCACCGAACCAGGAAGCATGAGCGTTGAGTAAAGGTTGTTGAGCTGAAAGGGGTAACACTGTGAGTACTTGTGAACATGCACTAGACACGCTAAGAAAAACCAGCCGAACATTCTTTATCCCTATAAGCCGTTTACCAGTTGGACTACAGGATGCAGTCACGTCGGGCTACTTATGTCTGCGGGCTATCGATGAAGTGGAAGACCATCCCGGACTGGACAACCATACGAAGGCTCTGTTGTTACACGCTATCAGCCACATACTACAAACGACCTTTGTTGCTAGCGATTTCACAACTCTATTCGCCCCCTATCAGCAGGAACTTCCAGAGGTGACGCTGCGCATCGGCGACTGGGCCTTGCTCGCACCTCCATCCATCGCTCCACGCGTGTGGGAGGCAACGGCGACGATGGCAGATCGTATGGCCCAATGGGCAGAACATGACTGGATGATCCAGAGCGCTACCGATCTGGATCGCTACACATTTGGGGTAGCCGGTTCGGTTGGTCTGCTGCTGTCAGATCTGTGGACGTGGTACAACGGAACACCATCAAACCGCAGCCATGCCGTGGGCTTCGGACGTGGACTGCAAGCCGTCAATATCTTACGTAATCACGCAGAAGATACAGCACGTGGTGTGGAGTTCTTTCCACATGGTTGGCGCGCTGAGGATATGCATGCCTACGCATATCGCAATCTGGCGCTGGCAGATGCCTACACGCGTGCCCTTCCTGCTGGCCCCGTGTTAGACTTTTGCGCCATTCCGCTTGCTCTGGCCTATGCGACCCTGGAATGCCTGGCTCAGGGCGATGGCAAGCTCAGTCGCAGCGATGTACTCCAGATCGTTAATCAGTTTACACCAGGATCAGTATAGCTACACACGCAACGAGAGGGAACGGCGTCTACTGTCTCTATGTCACCCTCTCTCGACAAAATCGATCAATGACTCCAGATCAGTGCGGGCCCGCGTGGCAAGAACATTGGGGGTACTCGCTATCTGTGCAAGGGCCAGACGTGCTTGCTGGCACTGCTGAGTTAGAACCTGAGTGCTGTACGCTCTGGTCTGTGTCCGCACGAAGATTGCCAGAATCTCCTGTACCTGTTCCTGCGTAATCGGCATATCCTGAGTATAGATCTTCGTCATTATCTGTTGATCATCTGGCTGGGCATATTGGAACGCATGGAGGATCGGCAGACTTTTCTTACGGCGGTAAATATCACCGGCAGGTAGCTTTCCTGATTCTGCTTCGTCCGCCCAGACTCCCAGGATGTCATCTCGTACCTGAAATGCGAGCCCTAGCGCGTAACCGAAGCAAGCCAGGTTCTCGATAATCTCTTGATTGCAGGTACCAAGTATCGCTCCTATCTCTACCGCACAGCGTATCAGGGTGGCCGTCTTGCGGCTGATCATCTCCTCGTAACTTGAGAGCGAGATATGCTCTTGCTGTTCGAAGGACATATCGAGATGTTGTCCTTCGGTCAGTTGGAAGAGGGCGGTATCAAATAGTTTAGCCAGGCGCAGGGCAATTGCAGGCTCTACCCCTTCATCTAGCATCTTCCAGAGATGGAGGCGTGCCAGCATAAGCAGCGCATCTCCAACAAGAATCGCCTGAGGTATGCCCCACACAGACCAGACTGTAGGGCGATGACGACGCTCGACATCTCCATCTTGAATATCATCATGCAGCAGCGTAAAATTATGCGCTAATTCTATGGCTGCTGCTGCGGGTAGGGCAGGTCGCAGCGAGGGTGCAAAGGGTTGTGTTGCAAGAGAGCGTCCATGCGCCCAGGCCAATTCATAGCTCAGCAGAAGAAGTTTGGGACGCAGCAGCTTGCCAGGATGACCATCGGCAGGGCGCAGCTGTTGATCGACCCAACCCAGGTGATACTGCATTTGTCCATACAGCTTTAAGAGGATATCATAATTGACCTCTTCTTTTAAAGAGGTGTCGCGTATGAGAAATGCGCGCTGCAGTTCCTCGAGAATCTCCTGGTAGTAACGCTGAAAGACTTTCTGTATAATATCCGACATGGTCATCACAGATGAGAGACGCTATGCCCTTGTGCCTATAGGAAGGCACTGATCTCTCACTCCTTTTTGTTTCTGCTCTGGGCGTGGAGTGGTGCTACCATCCTACAAAAACGCTACAGGTAAGGTATTATTCTTGGTTCTATGAAGAATATCGCCAAATTCATGAAAAACGACAGCATTCAATGCCAGCAGATCCTGGGTGCCTGACGAGTTGACGGCGGGTCGACCAGAAAAAGCCATCGTGGCAGTGGAGAAGAGGCGCGAGGAGCTGACACAGACAAGCGTTTCCTGCTGCCTACACAGCATTCATGGCTACACCCTGATCCATCAACTGCTGTAGCTTTTCCAGCGTATCCGTTTCGGGTAGTGGTGTATAGATCATGATTTTGAGTTCGGGCATAGTAGGCACCTGCAAGGTTGTATGCTCGAACATCAGGCGCCCCACCAACGGATGCGCTATATCTTTCCGTGCATCGGCTCTCCCGCGTACATCGTGACGGGGCCACCATGCGCGAAACTCAGGGCTTACGCGCTGCAAATCAGCTATCAAGCGTTTGAACCATTCTTCATCGGCATAACGCGCACTATCAGCACGGAATTCCGCTAGCACTTTCTGCGCGACCTGTTCCCACTGGGGGTTGTATATATGATGACCCAGCGGATCAGCAAAAATACGCCAGACAGCATTATATTCATATGGCGGCACCGACTTCGACAGCAAAAGGACATGCTCAGCAGCGGTGTTCCAGGCGAGATAATTCCAACGACGACCAATGACGTAGGCCGGAATAGGATTGAGCGCGTCAAGCACACGGCGTAACGCAGGGCTTACCTGTTCATTAGATGCGTGTGTATCGACAAGATATTGCTGATCGGCAAGCAAGAAAAGATGTTGCCGTTCGTCGGGTGTGAGTTGTAACGCATCAGCAATGTTCTGTAGCACCTCGCTTGAAGGGTGAATAGCGCGTCCTTGCTCCAACAGGGTATACCAGGAAACGCCCACATTCGCTAGCTGCGCCACCTCTTCGCGCCGCAATCCTGCGGTGCGCCGCCTCCCACCACTTATCAACCCGACCTGTTCAGGCGAGAGGCGCGTCCGTCGCGTCCGTAGAAAATCCGCAAGGTCCTGTCTGCGTCGTTCGTCGCTCATTTCCTCTGTGTTCCTTATCCTGCTAGTCTCAATCATATGATAAAGAGACTCTGGTCATACGATAGCCTTCATGTCATACTCTTCAGTGTATCACACATCGTGATTGTCGTAGTTTCAACGCAAGAAAGAGGAAATTTTCTATGGTATCGCATTCAGCGAATGAACATAATAATCTGCCAGCCACAGTCGCAGGAACATTCACCATGGCCGAGGATCTGACGGTCACGCGCATGGGGTACGGCGCGATGCAGTTGGCTGGCCCGAACGTGTTCGGCCCACCGGCCGATCGCGATGCTGCCGTGGCCGTACTGCGCGAGGCGATAGAGTTGGGTATCACGCACATCGACACCAGCGACTTCTACGGCCCGCACGTCACCAACCAGATCATCACGGAAGCCCTGCACCCCTACCCGGACGATCTGCGCATCGTCACCAAGGTCGGATGGTTGCGAGACGCCGAGGGCGGTTGGCCCCAGGCGCTAGCTCCCGAGCAGCTGCGCCAGGCCGTGTATGACAATCTCAACCACCTCGGACTCGACGCACTCGACGTCGTCAATCTGCGCGTCGGGGGATTCGACAGCCCCACTCCTGGCTCGATCGCCGAACCGTTCACGGTGCTCGCGCAATTGCAGCAAGAGGGACTGATCAAGCACCTCGGGGTGAGCAACGTCACCGCCGAGCAGATCGCCGAGGCACAGGCCATCGCGCCGATCGTGTGCGTGCAGAACTTGTACAACCTCGCCCACCGGGTCGACGACGACCTGATTGACTCCCTCGCCGCACAGGGCATCGCCTACGTGCCCTACTTCCCGCTCGGTGGTTTCTCCCCACTGCAGTCCGACAAGCTGGAAGTAGTCGCTACGCGTCTCAACGCCACCCCGATGGCCGTTGCGCTAGCGTGGCTGTTGCAGCGCTCACCGAACATTCTGCTTATCCCAGGTACCTCATCCGTCGCGCATCTGCACGACAATATCGCCGCTGCTGCGCTGACCCTTTCCGAGGACGATCTGACCGAGCTGAACAGCGTTGCCTCATGAGCACGACCACCGCGCAACCTGCAATCGGGTTCATTGGCCTGAGCGACCAAGGACTACCGATGGCGACCACCATCGCCGAAGCAGGCTACCCCTTGCATGTGAGGGCCCGCCACCCCGGATCTCTCGATGCACTGGGCAACGTCGCGCACGTCCGCCACGGCGACAGCAAAGACCTGTAAGAGCCTTGCAGAAAATGCCCCTTACGATGCAGCAATCGGGGACGTGTTCTCAGCGGCTGCATCGTAAGGAGCATTGCTATTTAGTTGTGCGCATGCTCATTCTCATCTTCCCATAATCTTCTCATCGCCCCAACATGGCTGGGAAATGTATTGGATCAGAAAAAGTCTTGTTCACAGGAAGTATTCAGAGGTGCCGCGCGTTTCAGTACACGAGTAACATCACATCAGGGATGGGTCCAGGTATAGGTGCCTGTGTCGTACTGCAAGCCGCCTTGCTGATACGTGAACGAGTAGGTGACCGTTTGTCCCGCATTCACACCGCCTGCGGTGTAGGTCCATTGACCGCTACTACTGTTATAGGTCATCTGGACATTCTGCTGTGTCTGACCAGCGACGGTATAGTGCACGATCACATAGCCCGCGGTCCAACCGCAGGGCTGAAACGAGAACTGCGCCTGTGTCGAGCCGGCACTACTCGCGGCTTGATTGAAGTTGCCTGTACACGTAACAGGAGTTGGCGTGGGAGTTGGTGGCGGGCTGGAACCAACGGTATAGGTATAACCGCCAGTGTCGTACTGCAAGCCTCCTTGCTGATAGGTAAACGAGTACGTGATCGTCTGACCTGAGCGCAAACCGCCCACATTGTATTCCCAGCGCGCAGTACTACTATTGTAGGTCATGGTTATGTTCTGCGCCGCCTGACCACTGACAGTGTAGTGCAGAATAACATAGCCGGCTGTCCAGCCTGACGGTTGGAACCAGAACTGCGCCTGGCTGGAACCAGTGCTGCTAACACCCTGGTTGAAGCCGCTGCCAGTGCTGGTCGGGGTCGCAGTGGGAGAGGGTGGAGGAGTAGGAGTTACACCGCCTGTCGAGCCACCGGCAGTGTAGACGTTGACAGAGTCGACGAGCATAGGAACACCTGAGCGGGTCGCGGAGGTCGGACCACCACCGAAGGCGTTCGGGAAGCCACCACCCATCGCGAGATCAAAGATGATAAAGAAGCCATGATCCACGGCGTTGGCCCAGGTAGTTGGGTCAACCTGATTGGCGCTGACGGTGAAGTAATTGGCACCATCCAGGTACCACCTGATCTGCTCAGGCGAGACGCTTCTGTCAATGATCACGCTATAGGTATGGAAGGCGGTCTGACAACCTGAACAGGTCCGCTGACCGCTGCCAATGCCGGTGGTCTCGTTGCAGGGACCGCCTGGATCGACGCCGCAGTGCAGAGTACCAAAGACAGAACTCAGCCCATTGATATCCTCCATCGTATCCACCTCACCATCCTGCGGCCAGTTATGGTCAACCCGGAACTGCGCTCCCAGCATCCAGAAAGCGGGCCAGTAACCAGCAGCGGCCGCGCCCGAGACATTAGGCTGCTGAATGCTGGCCGTGACCTCCAGTTCTCCGCCAACTGGCGCAGCGAAGTCCGAACGCTGCGACTCTATGCGCCCAGAGGTCCAGTTCCCACTGGAGTCGCGGACGGGCGTAATAGCAAGATGGCCGTTACCATCCAGAGATACATTTTTTGTGCTACTCGACATAGTTTCGATTTCGCCTGTACCCCAACCTGTGCCAGTATCGTAGAGCCAATTGGAGGTATTGACGCCTGTTCCGGCTGCACCGTTAAAATCATCGCTCCAGATCTGGTTCCAGGTGGCCGCGTGCGCTCTGGTAGGATTGCTCACAGAGGCGAAAGCCAGGGCCGCACTTAAACTGATCAATAAAACACAGGCTACGAGCAGACAGACACGCTGAACAGGTGATCTCTTCTGACGAGGTAGAGAACGAACGTCGCTGTCGTCCTTATGCGTTATAAATCGCATATGACATTCCTTTCGTCTTACAGAGGCAGAAACACAGAAGAGCGGAGGGAAAATAATCGGACGTGCTAGAGGGAGGATGGTGTTGCGGTTCAGCGCTCCTTGTGGAAGCGCTGAACACGTGAAAGCACCAGGTCAGGAGTAGCTGACCAGATCGGCGACAGAGGTGCTGGAGTTTGATGGACCGCCAGTCCCATTAATAATATGGCTGATGGTTCCGGTTCCACCCAGCGAAACCGTGACCATATCGTAGAATTGAACGCCTGCTGTATTCGGCACCTCAAAGGAATGGTCCTCAACAACGGATGGATTCACATTGAAGTAGCAGTAGCTGCCCAGTCCCCATGCCTGGTGGCTGGTGACTGAGTTCGCCACCTTGTAGGCCGCATACCCGTTGACGCCCCCATTCATCCAGGCCGCCTGATTCGGCGGATCGTAGGGGAGTTCATTCTGGAAGAAGTAGGTCTGGCCGTTGTTGCCGTTCCAGATCACCTGGTACTGCTGATAATGCTCGACGAACAGGCCATAGGCCGTAACATTGTTGCCATTTACGATCAGACCATTGGCGGCAGTATTGGAGGTCCAGCCCACACCATTCCCATGGTCCGCGCGCCAGAGCCACATATCATCAGTGATGACATTGTTGCTGTTAATGATCAGACTCTGCGTGGCCTGACCAACGCCAGCACCGCCGATCCTGAAGAACACATCGCTCAGGAGGGTCGGATTGGCCGCGTGATTTTGTGAAGACCCGGCTGGACCGACCTGCAACAGGACCGGAGAGTTTGTCGAACCCGCGTCAAAGAGCAGTCCGGCGATCGAGACACCATCAACGTCCGCGACGGTCATAGGAATGACGCCGTTTTGCGGAGAGAGCGTGGCCAGACCAAGACCGAGCACCACTGTATTGGCCCTGGTTATCGCGACCGTCGCGTTGAGTGGATAGATACCGGGAGTGAACAGCAGATTTTGCCCTTGCGCGAGCGCATTATTGAGCGTCGCGGCAGAATCGCCTGGCTGGGCGATATAGAACTGGCTGATAGGTAGCGATGTACCCGCTGGCGAACCACTGGCCCAACTTGTGCCTTGCGAGTTGCTGCGGAGCGCGGGGACAAAGACCTGATAGTTGCCCGACTGGTCAATGTAGAGGAATGGCTTTTCCCGGATAACGGGCGTCTGATTGACGACCGTAAAGGGCGGGTTGGGGAAGTTGCCTGAAGGGGCATTGTTGACACCGACAAAAACCATATTCCAGTTGGAGCCGGTCCAACCTCCCCATTGATCATTTCTCGATATCCATTGCTGTTGACTTCCCGAGTTTACCTGACCGGTGACCGTGCTATCAGCGAGGAAGCCACCGCTCGCCCAACCTCCGTTATCCAGTTGTAGATTCCCGTGCACATCTACACGACGTAGAGGCCCAGCCTGAGCGACGGCCCAGATGTTGGTCCCTGAAGAAGGATACACTGCCATATTCTCGGCACCGCGCCAGAAGTTCTCCGTCGCATTGCCTCCGTTCCAGCCAGCCGTGACAGTGACTCCGCCATTGATGCTCACGGCGTCAGGCAGGAGTCCCAGACCCAGGGCCTGCGTATAGAAGCCAACGTTCACATTGACATTGTAGGAACCCGGCTTGAAGAGAAAAGCGTAGCGATTTGTACCGAACTGGTTGGATGCCTGCTGGCTAAATATCGAGTCCAACTGGCTTTGAATTGCTGAACTGGACATCGTCGGATCGAAGATAAAGACGTTGGGGCCAAATTGGGAAGACGGTGCATTGTTGATTGCGCCCCAATCAAACTGCTCCCAGCCCTGTATCTGCGTTACGTTGGCATCCAGAGGCGTATTGGTTTGATCGGTGCGGGCACTCACATAGTTGCTATTGGCCGCAGATTGCAGAGCGATCGTCCCGTTGCTTTGTGGCAGCCATGTAAACTGTTCCCAGCCCTGCACCTGAGTTGCTACAGCTTGTAGGGGCGAATTCGTTAGATTGATGCGGGCACTCACATAGTTGCCATTCGCGTGTGCTCGCAAGGCGATCAGGCCATTGCCAGCATCAACGACATCGAACTGTTCCCAACCCTGCACCTGGTTCACAATTGCTTCCAGGGGCGTATTGGTTTGATCTGTACGGGCACTCACATAGTTGTTATTGTTTGTGGTCCGGAGCCAGATCGTCTGGCCGACAGGTGCGCCATTGTTAGAAGCAGCAAAGACCTGGGGAAGCTTTCCCTGCATAAGGACGCCCAGAGCACCTGCCATGACAAAAAAACTGGACCGCCGCGAAAATTTCATAGTGCTTTCCTCCATGAAAGACTTCTCCACTAGCGGAAAGATTGGAGTTACGAAGTAATTCCACGCGAGATTTTTTTGTAAAGTTTTCGATATCGATATCAGCTTGTCTATACAACTATACAGTCGTGAGGAGCCACTTGTCAAGCTTTTATGCATACTTACGAGTATTTCACTTCAGAACAATGAGGAGATAAGATCTTATTCCGAAACCCAACGCGACTGGCGTCGCTAGTGCCCGCACACGCAGGTTTTCGGATAAGTAGTAAGCAGTGTCGAAATGGAGAGCCAACTCAGGTTGCTTAAAAAAGACTTTACAAGGAAGCCATTGCTTCTGTATAGTAGGAGTGCATTTAACACGGGAGCGAGAAGTCCCATCCCGTTTGAGGGGATGGGATGAAAGCGACCCGCGCTCGCTTTGCTCTTTCCCCTGGCATGCTGTCAGGTATCGCGTCATGGTCTCTGCTGAAACACTTCTAGCCGTGCCGACAGACGAGGAACGTGCCCATACGCGATCCTCTCCACACCCTTTTTGTGATGAGAAAACTTCTCGCGGAAAAACCGAGAGGCATACGCGTCTAGAGTTGGTATACCTCTTTTTACTACCTTTACATGTATGATATACTCTATCACATGAACACCGTGAAAATCTACCAACTGAATAGCTTGTCCCACACCCACTACCAGCGTTTGCGTGCGGCGCAACAAGAAGCGGCTCTGGTATGGAATAGGTGCATGGAACTCCATCAAGATGCCCGTCTGCAGCACGAGCCATGGCCACAACGCGATGCGTTGCAAAAGGCAACCAAAGGGTGCTTTGCGCTGCATAGTCAATCTATTCAGATGGTGACACATACCTTCCTTGCCAACATCGACACCACCCGGCAACTGCGCAAAACGCACCCGCAGATGAAGATGCGCTACCCCTACAAAGAAAAGCAGTTTTACCCGGTGTCGTGGCCTGCGCAAGCTGTGTGCAAAGAATCGGGACGTGTCCTACTTCCCATGGGGCGCGGTCGAGATGCTCTTGTTCTTCCTCTGAACCTGCCTGAAAACAGCCGCTCGGTCACACTCGTGTGGAACCATGGCTATGAGTTGCATGTGAGTGTGGAGGTTCCACAAGCGGACCACCCCCCCGGTGAGGTGAATGCCACGGTTGATTTGGGTGAAATTCATCTTGCCAGTGTCACCACGAACACCAGCCAAGCCCTCATTGTCACCGGGCGTGGCATTCGTTCGCTGAAACGCCAACGCACCAAAGCCCTGCGCACGATCACCAAAAAGCAGTCCCGTTGCACCAAGCATTCGCGCCGCTGGAAGAAACTGCAACACGCCAAAAACCAACAGGCAAGACGTGCAGAGCGCCGGATTCGTGACCAACGCCATCAAGCCACGCGCAAGGTGATCAACTTCTGTATTGAGCAGCACGTTGGCACCCTCTTCATTGGCAATCCTCATGGCGTGAGAAACCAGAACAATGGACGCCACCACAACCAGCGCATGAGTTTGTGGGAGTACGGGCGTGACATAGACTATCTCACTCATAAAAGTAAACAAGCTCACATCGAGTGCTTCACTGGCTCGGAACGAGGTACGAGTAGTCAGTGTCCCGTATGTGGGCATAAACACAAGCCGAAAAACAGGCAATGGACCTGCAAAGCCTGCGGGTTCTCTGGACACCGCGATCTCGTGGGGTCGATCAATATGCATAAACTTACCTTTAGTGAGCAAGTGAATTTCCCTCGTTCGTTCACGTATCTACGTGCTGGCATTGCCAGGAAAAGTAGTAGGAGGGCAGACACGCCCCAATGTCGTCTCAGTGAGTCAGGGCTTCAACCACACGTTGCAGACGTGGTCTCTTCGAAGACAGGCTATCGTTCTGATGATGCTGAGAAGCCTGTCTCCCTTTAGGGGACAGGAGTGTCACTATGTTTACAAGCCCACTTGTTGCGCATCCGATGTCAGGTGCCTCTAAATAAACGGAGGCACCCTCCTCATCCGACAGTTAGTGCCTGCCGCCTAAAGGAAACCGATCCCAGGGGTTCTTGTTGGCCGTAATTCGATAGCCATCGGGGTCTGCAAAGACGAAGGCGCGCCCAAACGGACCATCGTAAGGTGGAGTGATGATGGTGACTCCCGCCGCTTCCAATTTGGTATGCAACTCATCGACCTGATCGCAGTCGATCCAGAGGGTCACCCCCCATCCCGGCTGTGGTGCTTCATCCAGATTTACTCTGGCTGCAGTGAGCGCAAAGGGGATTGAGTTGGTATCGAAGAGGACAAAATCGGGAGTGTCGAAGCGTTCATCGACCGTCAAGCCCAACAACTCTGTGTAGAACGTGCGCGAGGTGGAGAGGTTGCGCACCTGCAAGCTCATAAAGTCGGGTCCGAGCAGTTTTGCCATGTGTATTCCTTCCTTTCGCTATTGAGAAGTTGCCTCCTCAGTGGTACGTCATATCTTGTATGCCTACAAGTCTACCAAATGCGAGTGACAGCAGTATGTCAACAATTCAACGCTTAACGAGTTGCGTACACGTGGCGTTGAATTTATCGGATAGCGAGAATGGTGGTAAGATAAGCATAGGGACACGCCCACACACGTCACTTACGTTTTGCATTGGAGTAGAAATGCAACCCAAACCTACAAATTTCAGCACCTACTATGCTGAGGCATTTAAAGATCAGCAAGTCGTTGACGCCTATCGCTATCGCCCTCCGTATCCGCAAGAGGTCTTCGCTATTCTTGCTTCCCTTGTTATTGATGAACCGAGGGCAGTTCTCGATGTGGGCTCCGGCTCAGGTGATCTCGCTCGACCTCTTGTTGACTTTGTGGAGCGGGTCGATGCCGTTGATTTTTCGCAGAAGATGATTGAGCATGGGAAGCAGTTGCCCAATGGCAACCATCCACAGCTCCATTGGATCTATGGCAAGGTCGAGGAAGTACCGCTTGCTCCTCCATATGCGCTCATTACCGCAGGATCGAGTATTCACTGGCCCGACTGGAATGTGGCGTTTCCGCGCTTTCGCACGCTGCTCACTCCCAATGGTTCACTTGCACTGATTTACCGTAGAGTACAGCCCATGCCCTGGGATACCCAGATCAAGGAGATCCTCGCGCCATTTTCAGAGCACCAGGACAAGAATCACAGGGGATCGAATGCGATTAAAGAGGTAGAGACACGGGGATTCTTCAGCAGACAGGGAGAGAAGCAGACGACACCCATTCCTTTTGTGCAGTCGATCGATGACTATACAGAGGGCCTGCATTCAAGAAGTAGCTTCTCGACAGAACGGATGGGACAGCAGCGGGCGGCTGAACTTGACCAGCAGGTAAGAACTCTTTTGCTACAGTTCCACCCGGATGGTATCCTGCCGCTCCACGTTGTCGCGACGGTCACCTGGGGAAAACCTGAACTGGGCACGAAGTAAAAAAGACGCATTAGTAGGAGATCGAGCGACCTGACCTGTTTTCCTTCGATTTCCCGCACCAGAGCCCAGAGAACATCTTGTCAGTTACGATTTCTTCGGTGTGTGCCGCATGCGCCCGGCAACCCATTGTTCACGCCGTTGCCGCTGGTGCAGATCAACGTCTTGCTCATAGTGGGTAACAATATCGGCCAGAGTTTGTGCATGGAGCGCCTCGCGCCAGGCTTTTTCTGCCCGCGCCATCGCAATGTGGATGCCACAAGACATGAGATATGCTTGTGGTTCACCGGCAAGAGGGCCTCGCTGACGGATCTCCGTACAACGAAACAGCGGTTCGCGTCCATCTATCGCTTCGACGATCTCCAACAGAGTAATCTCTTCTGTTGGACGCATCAACCGGTAGCCACCCCTGGGGCCAGGTACCGATTCAATGATACGGGCATTCGTCAACGCCTGGAGATGCTTCGAGAGATAGGTTTCTGAAAGCCCGTGAAATTCAGCCAGTGCTCTGGTCGGTAAGGTAGCCTCCGGCGGCAGCCCGGCCAGCACGCTTACACAATGTAATCCCCACTCGACTCCTTCGCTCAATTTCATAACGCTATGTTTCTCCCCGTCCGGTTGCTTGTAGGATACGAATAATTGTGGACAATAGTTACCCTGAATAGGAGCTGCGCAAAACGCTGTATATCCTGGATATATTTTATCCTTGATAAATTCTGTCCAGGATAGTATAATCTGGAGAGAAGTTGTCCAGGATAGTATAACTTCTTATTTTTACGAGTGCAACCAGCAGAAGGAGGAACCTCATGGCTACGCGTCTCAACTATGTCAAAGCTGCGCCGGGAGCTTACCGGGCGATGAGTCAGCTTGAGCACTACGTCAAAAATTGCGGTCTGGAGGCATCACTCATCGAATTTGTCAAAATACGTGCCTCCCAAATCAATGGGTGCGCCTATTGCATCGATATGCACACGAAGGATGCCCGTGCGGCTGGCGAGAGCGAACAGCGCATCTATCTCCTTTCAGCCTGGAGAGAAGCGCCATTCTACAATGAACGAGAACGCGCGGCTCTGGAATGGACCGAGGCGCTCACCTTGATTGCCAACGATCAGGTCCCTGACGAAATCTATCAACGCGTCAAGCCTCATTTCACCGACGAGGAACTGGTAAACCTCACCCTCGCGATTACCACCATCAACGCGTGGAACCGCCTTGCCATCAGCTTCCGCAGCGAGGTAGGCAGCTATCAGCCACAGCAAACCAGCGCGCGTTGAGCAGACAGCACATTGGCTACCTCCTGGAGCGTAATTCCAGGAAGTAGCCAGAGCATCTACCTGGATAGCAAGCGCTGCAAGATTCTCTGCGGGGGCATCTGGAAGATTTTGCAGAATTATTCAATCATTCTACCACCCTGTGCTCCAGGTGGTCTATACTACCTACAGACAGAGAATATGCCTCTCTGCTTTTGTAGCATAATGGAGAATTTGAGAAAATGAACATCCAAAGAAGTGGCTCACAACCTTCCGGGAAAGGACCGGCTGAGTATTTTACCGGCACGGTACGCATTGACCCCCTATTCGAGGCACCCGATCCGGCACGCGTGCGCGGCGCCAGTGTTACGTTCGAGCCTGGCGCTCGGACAGCATGGCACACCCACCCGCTGGGCCAGACCCTGATCGTAACGGCTGGCTGCGGCCTGGTCCAACGCTGGGGTGGTCTGATCGAGGACATTCGACCGGGTGACGTGATCTGGTTCTCGCCCGGTGAGAAACATTGGCACGGTGCCACGGCAACCACGGCCATGACGCACATCGCCATTCAGGAACAGCTCGACGGCAAGGTCGCCGACTGGGTCAGGAACCCCACGGATGAATCCGGGGGCTTGCGCAAGTAAGCCCACACCTGACCAGTTCAAGTCTTAGTTGACTACGTTCGGAGTGAAATTAGGTACGACGGGGTGCTTTCCAGCCTCGTCCGCTACGGTCACCGATTGTGCGACGTGAAAGTCGCTTTTGTAACTGTTCCGCGTTGCAAGACGGCGGAACCTGCTGTTCCATCAGCAGTATTCTAGGAGGTAATGCAAGAAGGTAACAACTTGTATAAAGCCCTCTGACAATGTACCCACGGTGTTCACCGGCATCAGACTGTGAAGCGAGATGTATCTGCTAGCATCAAAGCGGAGAGGGGCTAGAGTCGAGTGGCATGGTCAGCATATGCGAACGCCTGATAAACATCGTAAACCGTAACAAGCTAAAGATGCTGATATTAAGCTTGAACCAAAATGGTACGCAGTGGGAACAAGGTCTAATCGTTGCCTTGTCATGGACAATCAACACTGCCGGTGAATAGGGCGGACCTTCGCCATTCATATTACAGAAGTGGAACACGGGAACCCCGTACTTCTCCCGTAAGGGAAAGCAACCCGTAAGGGACGCCTAAAGGCGTGCGGGTACAGGAAGATGGAAAAAGCAAATGCCGCCCGGTAATAGGGTGGATAGGAGGCCTTCCTCCACGCGAAAGCGGGCAGACTTCCATCTGGTCTTTCATTACGACAAACGAGGCAAAGCGACGAAAGGGGAAAAGCAGATGACGGCAGAAACAACTCAGGAAATGGAATCCATTTCTTTAGAAGAATATGCTGGTGCGTCCTCTCACCAACCGGAAACATGGCATCTTATTCGATGGCACCATGCCTCCCAGAACGTGAGTCGCCTCCAAGCGAGGATCGTAAAGGCAACTCAGGAAGGAAGATGGGGCAAAGTGAAAGCCTTGCAACGGCTTCTTACCCACTCGTTTAGCGGCAAAGCTCTTGCCGTCAAGCGCGTGACAGAAAATGACGGCAAAAGGACTCCTGGAGTAGACGGTGAACTCTGGAATACCCCAGCAAAGAAAGCAGAAGCGATACAATCGCTGCAAAACCATGAGTACCATCCTCGACCCTTACGAAGGGTTTACATTCCCAAGAGCAACGGAGCGAAAAGGCCGTTAGGTATCCCCACAATGAAGGATAGAGCGATGCAGGCATTGCACCTGCTTGCTCTAGACCCGGTGGCAGAATGCACCTCTGATCCCAATTCCTACGGTTTCAGGAAGGAAAGGAGTACAGCAGATGCCATTGAACAATGTCATATTGTGCTCGCCCAAAAAGGTGCAGCCCAATGGGTATTAGAAGGAGATATTAAAAGCTGCTTCGACCGGATCAGTCATGACTGGCTCCTAACAAATGTCCCGATGGATAAGAACATCCTGCGAAAATGGCTCAAAGCTGGATATATGGAAAAGCAGGCCTTTCATGTTACGGAAGCAGGTACTCCGCAAGGAGGAATTTGTTCACCAACACTGGCGAATATAGCACTCAACGGTCTGGAACGGAAACTACGGGAAATATATCCAAAGGATTCGGTTCGACAACAAAGAGCAAAAGTCCATTTCGTGCGATACGCGGACGACTTCATTATCACAGGAAGTTCGAAGGAACTTCTAGGGCAGGAAGTCAAACCACTCGTGGAGCAATTCATGAGAGAACGCGGATTGGAACTCTCGCCAGAGAAAACATGCCTCACCCATATTGAATGTGGCTTTGATTTCCTAGGCCAACACGTGCGGAAGTATCAAAATGGGAAGAAAACAGTCCTTCTCACGAAACCCTCTGAAAAGAATGTGAAAACATTCCTTCAAGGAATAAAAGAAACGATACAGAAGAACAAGACGGCGACCGCAGGGAACCTGATCTATCTGCTTAACCCCAAAATAAGAGGATGGGCAAACTACCATCAACATGCAGCGAGCAAAGAAACCTACAAAAGAGTAGACCATGCTATCTTTCGGATGATCTGGCAATGGGCAGTGAGACGACATCCAAACAAGTCAAAAAGCTGGGTGAAGAATCGCTACTTTGCTAGCATTAGAGAACAAAATTGGGTATTCCAAGGCGAGGTCATTGGGAAGGAGGGAGAACCTCGGAAGGTCTATCTTCTTCAGGCAAGTTACACCAAGATTAAACGATACACCAAAATCAAAGGAGAAGCGAACCCATACGATCTCAAGTGGGAAGAATACTTCGACCAAAGAATGGGGCTGAAATGGCTCCAAAACACGAATCGAAGGAAACTAATCACGTTATGGAAAGGGCAAGAAGGTAACTGCCCGATATGCCACCAGAAGATCACGAAAGAAACAGGGTGGAATATACATCATGTTATCTATCGAGTGAAAGGTGGCCCAAACACGTTAAACAATTTGCTTCTTCTGCATCCAAACTGTCATAAACAAGTCCATAGCCAAACATTGAAAGTTGAAGAGCTGCGTCCCAATCGGGGCGTTAGAAAGGCTTGAGCGGTATGCAGGGAAACTTGCACGTACCGTTCTTAGGGGAGGAAGCAGTGGTAACATTGCTCCCTTACCCGACAAACAGGGCTACAGGGTTAACCCAGTGTCGTTGACGATAAACCACTCCTGAACAGGAACGAGGAACACATTACCCTGGCAACAGGAGGCTCCGCAAGGGGCATAAGGAACAATATGAGTAAAGTGTTTGTGATTGATAGCGAACGGAAACCTCTTGACCCCGTGCATCCGGGAGAGGCTCGCCTACTCTTGAAGCAAGGGAAAGCATCCGTGTATCGCATGTACCCATTTTGTATCATTCTCAAGTGCGTCATGGAGCAGCCTGAAGTGACACCGCTGCGTGTCAAGTTTGATCCGGGCTCGAAGACCACTGGTATTGCCGTCGTCAATGATGCGACAGGTGAGGTCGTCTTCGCCGCCGAGCTCACGCATCGTGGGCAAGCGATCAAGTCTGCCCTGGATGATCGTCGGGCTGTACGACGCTCGCGTAGGCAGCGAAAAACGCGGTATAGAAAGCCCCGTTTCAATAACCGGAAGAGCACAAAGAAAGGCTGGCTTCCACCTTCTCTTGAGAGTAGAATTGCCAACATTCTGACGTGGGTGCAACGCCTTTCACGGTATTGCCCGATTGCTGCTATCAGTATGGAGTTGGTCAAATTCGATCTCCAGCAGATAGAGAATCCTGAAGTGTCCGGGGTGCAATACCAACAGGGGACGCTAACAGGATACGAGGCGCGCGAATACCTCTTAGAAAAGTGGAACAGGCAATGCTCCTACTGTGGCGCAAAAGATGTTCCACTCCAAATAGAACACATCCAGCCACGGGCCAGGGGTGGCACGAACCGGATCAGCAATTTGTGCTTGGCCTGTGAGCCGTGCAATACCATCAAGGGCACTCAGGATATTAAAGACTTCCTCAAGAAGAAACCGGATGTCTTGCAACGTATCCAGGCACAGGCCAAAGCGCCACTCAAGGATGCGACGGCCGTCAGTGCGACAAGGTGGGCACTCTTTGAGCGTTTGCAAGAGACGGGCCTGCCCGTTGAATGCGGATCAGGCGGTCTCACAAAGTTTAACCGCACAACGCGAGCGCTGCCTAAGACCCACTGGTGCGATGCCGCCAATGTTGGGAAGAGTACGCCGATAGTACTCCATGTTGTAGGAGTAGTTCCCCTGTTGATCAAGGCCACGGGACATGGCAGACGCAAGATGTGTGTCACGGACGCCTATGGTTTCCCGAAACAGCATAAAGAACGCAAAGAATCATTTCTGGGGTATCGCACAGGTGACGTGGTGAAAGCCGTCACTCCGAAGGGTACCTTCCAGGGACGCATTGCGATTCGTCATCGCCCAAGTTTTCGTCTTGGCAAGGTAGACATTCATCCAAAGTATATGCGTCGTCTGCATCGTGCGGACGGCTATGCGTACACACAAGAAAGGAGTGCATGATGCTCCTCCCCATAGGTAAACCAAGGGGTCCCCGCCATAGGCGGGGACTTTAGGCGACATTATCCTCCTTTCCCGGTATGGCAGACCGTTGGAGGAGCCAGTGTTGCATCTCGTATCTCGTGCGGCGGACGAGTTCAGAGAATCTTCGGTATACGCTTGCTTCTTTCTCGATCTCCTCTCCTTTCCGTCACTCTCGGCATAAAATGGCCGCCAAAAATTGAATAACCTGGCCGTTAAGCACTACTATTCAAGCTCAAACGCGCTCGCTTGCTACACGGAATAACCTGACCGAGAGTGCAAAAATTGGGCATATCTTGGCCGAAAGTGCAAATCCTGATGACAGATTCCATCGGCCTCTCATGCGCTTTCATCATTTGGGAACCTATGAGAGAAACAGCCAAGAGCAAGATTTGAGCACGAAAACGCGATTTGAAAAACGGCCAGAACGCGATATCCTGTCCGTGGCGGCCATTAATTGCCGTGAGTCACACTTTCTGTCCTGCATACTATCCTCCCTTGAGGAACGGAACACGAGAACCTCATCATTGAACACCTATCAAACCAGATTTATAGTACTAAATCGAAAAACTGTCACACCTATGCCCATTATATTGATTACTAAAGTGGGATCCCAAACACCGTGGAAGGAACGGACGATGCGTCAACCAAACAGCCCTGCTCTACGGGAAGATATCGATTTTGATCTTCTTTACCGCACGCATGCACGAACAATCTTACGCTATCTCACTTCGCATGTATCTTTAAAAGAAGATGCGGAGGATCTTTTAATGGAGGTATTTCTCGCTTCTTTTCGTAATCTTACAAGGCAACAGATGAGCCATGCTGAGCAACAGGCATGGTTATTGCGTGTTGCTCGCAATAAATTGGCTGATCACTATCATCTCAATCATTCAGGGACGAAACACCTTCTCATTGATGAGGTGGTCGAAACATTGACGGAGGAAAATATCTCTCAGCTACCAGAACCATCGACCTTACGTCAGGAAGAGCATCTGCATCTGATGGCGCATATCAGGACGCTCAACACGCTCCAGCAAGAGATATTACAACTATATTTCGCTTATGGCATGCATTCAACCGAAATTGCCGAGAAACTCAACAAAAACGCAACGACTATTCGAGCAATACTATCTCGTACTTTAAATAAGCTGCGTTTAATATACGAAAAGCAGGAGGTGTAGAAGAAATGGACACACATGAGAGCACCTTTCGTCCTGAAGACATTGATGCTGATATTGATCAGCTATTAAAAGTACGTCATCAGGGAGAGAATGCCTTTCACCCGAAAGCTCGCCTGGTCTATGAGATGAGGGATCTCTATTTGCAGGATCGATATGTAGAAGAATCCCAAGTATTAGATCGAACCTGGGAGCGTCTTTCTCGGCAGTTACAGGACCCGTTAGAAAAGGCGCCTGTCTCAGGAGCGTGGCATCAAATGCAGAGGGAAAAGAGCCAGATGATTGTTCTCAGGCGCAAACAAAAGAGTGTCCTAAAACAACGTCTGATGGGTATAGGATTGGGATTGGTTGCTGCGCTTGTTCTGGCAAGTACCATCGCCCTTTTCACTGTTCAGCAGCAAAACCAGATGAAGTATGGAGCAAGTAGTCCTTTGCATGGACATGTTGTCTTTCGTTCCAAAAGTGAAGATGGAGATGCCAGTGTGAATTGGCCAACTGCAGGACCGCGCCTGACAACCATTGTGGAGAAGCAGAATAACCCATTTGGCGAGACAATCAAGATATTGGATGCGAAGACAAATCAGACGTACGCGAGCATTCCCCTGGGTGCAAACGAACTTATGAATATTCCTGAATCCTGGTCGCCGACGGGTGATTTGCTTGCCATTACAACCAACGAGAGAATCATCATCGTCAATGGTCAAACAGGGCATATCATTACGAGTCGCACAGTACTCACCTCGATGGGGATGCCTCCAACCCAGAGCAGCACACAATCTCATCTTGGGGCACTTTCCTCTGCATCTTCGTTTCATGGTATCGCATGGTTCGCATGGTCTCCTGATGGCAAATCAATTGCCTCTTCCTATGGTTCTGGGGCTGTGCAGGGGGGGAATCCTTCGTCAATTCAAGTCTGGAACCCCACAACAGGAGATGTTTCTACCTCTTTGAGGACAGATCCAGGTTGGAGTGTTGCAGAAATTTCCTGGTCTTCTGATGGAAAGTACATCGCTGCCAACACGGCAAAGAGTCAGACACAAAGTCAGACACAAAATCAGGTGACCGTGTGGAATGTCAAAACGCAGCAGATCGTGTTTCAACATGCTGTCAGTCAAGAGCTTTCAGGTTCTACCTGGCAGCCTGGCACACACAATCTGGCGTTTTCCCTGCTTGCAGGAGGGGCATTCGATGGAGATGTGATGAATTTATGGAATATAGACACCAAAGCACTGATGAAAACATTTCCTGGTGTAACGGCCAGCGAAATGGCCTGGTCGCCCAATGGAGACGAGATTGCTTACAATACCATGATTGGTGGTGGTAAAACGGATGCAGTGACAATTATGAATATTAAGAGCGGCCAAAAGGTCTACACCTATCAGGTGTCAGCTCCATCCCAGCACACCATTAATATCGGTTCGCCAGCCTGGTCACCTGATGGCAAATATATTCTAACCAGTGAGGTTACAACGTCCGCCATGACAACACACAACTCTACCGGGCAGCCTAATACCTGGCAGACAAATAAACACTTCTATCAGCAACCGCAGGCATCACATATTGTAAAGATTTGGGAGTCCTAAATCTTTTACAGTGTGGCCCCTATTTTGCGGCGACTCTTTTCAGAGATGAGCAATGCAAATAGGAACCACAACGCCAAACAATTATCTTTTTCTCAATTCAAGCATCTGGCATCAGCATCAAAAATACCTGTTTCTATA
The DNA here is from genome assembly GCA_015099395.1 of Ktedonobacteria bacterium brp13. Classification (GTDB taxonomy): domain Bacteria; phylum Chloroflexota; class Ktedonobacteria; order Ktedonobacterales; family Ktedonobacteraceae; genus Dictyobacter. Next base: position 2,127,503 of record AP024096.1, read on the forward strand.
GAAGAAAGGAAAATGACAATGGCAATCGTAAAGGCCGCCCTGAAAGAGGCTGGCTGGACATTTGTTATCAGCCGTATAGTCATCATGATGTTAACATTTCTAGTCATCTCTCTCTTACCAACAAGAGGTAGCCTCTCTGTCTCCAATTGCTTTACATCGCCACGCTCTTGCGTCTTTGCATGGATGCACTTCGATGTATTCTCTTACATAGCTATAGCTCTACATGGATATAGTACTGAGACTTCAACTGCTTTTTTTCCGCTCTGGCCCCTTCTCTTGCATCTAGTGGGTGCACCACTAGGAGCATCAGCGAATCTCTACTATCTTATAGGGATTGTCCTGGCCAATATATTGTTTTTTCTCGCACTCGTTCTCCTCTATCTTCTTACTGTTGAACTGTTTGATCACACTATCGCCAAGAAAGCCCTCATATATCTCGCCTTTGCGCCGTATGCCTTATTTTTCTTTATTGGCTATACGGAAGCACTCTTTTTAGTCCTGTGTCTTGCCACATTTTTCTGCTTACAGCGAGCAGCAAAATATGGGAACATCGGATACTGGTGGCTTGCTGGGCTCTCTGGTTTGCTCGCAGCCTTGACACGCTCACAAGGTTTTCTCTTGACCATTCCTTTCATCGTTGTTTTCGCACAACGTTATCTGGTAGCAAGCAAAATCCAGCTAACCGCCTGGCGTGAAAAGATGATGGCCTTGCTTCCTATTGTACTTGTTCCTACCGGTGTTGTGATCTATATGTGTTATCTCTGGTATACGAAAGGCAATCCAATGCTCTTCAGCGTGGCTGAGGCAAAAGATTGGAATCGCGCTTTTAAATTTCCCTGGATCGGACTACTCGATGCACTCCATGCGCTCTTTGTTCCTGGTCCCCTACAAATTTCAAATACAATAAATCTCACCAGTTTCTTCGTTACCCTCATTGTCCTTGGGTGCAACTGGAAACGTTTACCGCTACACTATGCTCTTTTTGCTCTGATTCTCATCATTTTCCCACTCTGTTATCCTATCGGCACAGTCGACGCCTTAGCCGCTCTTCCCCGCTATATGCTCATTGTGTTTCCCATCGTGATCATCAGTGCCAGTTGGAAGCAGCAGCGGTTAGCCACAGTATGTCTGGCATTATCCCTAACGCTCTTTACCTTCAACATCATATTGTTCATCAGTCACTATTGGGTTGCTTAAGAAAAATGTTGTAGTTATGGCAGAAACTCAATCTATCTTTGCACACCACAACTATCTGTCATTTATTAGATATCCTGGCGTTTCTGTATCATAAATCTTGCCCATGATTGGCTTGAGAAGCGCGTCGAGGCGATTTTCGAGCCAGGTCTCTCTCTCGTAAATTGGCGTGACATCTTATCTCATCTATTTGGCACTACTCGGAAGGAATGAAACGACCACTATTTGTCTCATAAAATGGCGTGCGTCTCTCGAAAACCGCTTCTGGAGCGGCAAGAATTGTTGCTCACATAACATGGCGTAAAGCGGAAAAGAGATAAGCTAAGACACGAAACAAACTTAAACGACGAAAGAGTCAATGTTACGCCATGTTATGAGAGAGAGGCAGTCTGCTGAAAGCGCTTGGCAGCGTGGCAAATTATCTGAGAAACGGTACATTTTATCTGATAAATGACACTATCTGAGGGAAATATGGACACCAGTCTAGATACAATACCTGAAAATAGCCCGTCACCAGCACAAGCGGCTACGCTCAAGCGCTCCAAAGCCTGGTCGAAGCGAAACATCGATCTGCTATGCGTGCTGGGTGCGATTATTGCCGCATTGATTCCACGTATCGTGCTCGCGCTCCAATTGGATATGGTTACCGATGAGATTGTCTATCTCTATGAAGGCAAGCTCTATCTACCACTCCTTAAACATCTGAGTTTTGGCTCATCACTCTGGGTAAAGCCTCAATATAATTATGAACATCCACCACTTGTAAAGATCCTGATGGGGATCTCAATGGCGTTCAATAGTCTGATTGGGCATCCATTCAACGAGTTGTTCGCAGGCCGTATACCCAGTATTATTATGGGAACAGTGCTCGTTGCCGCTATCTACCTGCTAGGACGCGCCCCTTTCGGACGCCCGGTCGCGCTCATTGCCGCACTAGCCCTGGCATTGAGTCCCTGGATGAGCTATTTTAGCGCCATTGCCTACCTGGATATGACGATGACGGCCTTTATCACCATCGCCTTTCTGCTCACCTGGCATGCAACCCGCCGTCCACAACTTTACATGCTCGTAGCGGTCTTTGTTGCTCTGGGGGCTGCCAGCAAATATACGGGCGTCCTGATTGTACCGGGAATCGTGCTCTATACTGCCTACTATTTCTTTGCGCTTCGCCCATACATGCCTAAAGAAGAGCGCCCCACTATTCCCTGGGCCATCTGGGGCGTTACAATCATCACCGCATTGCTCGCCTTCTATATCCTCGATCCTGCTATCTGGGTGAGTCCGTTCGGTCGTTTGACACATAGCTTCCTCTTTGAATGGAAGCATTCCGTCGGTGGACACTCATTCTTTATCGCTGGCAGCTATGCATTACATGTACAAAAATGGGCCATCGCTTATATCGTCTTTACCAAAATGAGTGCGTTCCTGACAATCCCGGCAATCTTCTTTGTCATTTTCACGCTCATCCAGCTTGTACGCTTTCATCTACGCAAAGGGAAGACCAACCTTCGCACGGCGAACGCGAATGCTTACATTATCATCTGGCTGCTCAGTACATTGGCGATGTTTAGTCTGCTCAACATTGTTGTCGGCACACATTACCATCTACCACTGGCAGCCCCCGTTGCTGTCGCTGGCGTAGCTGGCTGGTTTATGCTGTTCAACTGGCTCTTCCGCGCATTGAGCAATAAAGTACCGGTTGAGCAGGCTCCCAGCACTATCTATGCGCCACAGCAAACACGCAAGGGTGCCAGGTTAGCGGCTGTACTGCTCATTGTACTGATAGGGCTGCTCTCAGCCGGTCCACATCTGCTTGGATTGGTCACCGTCTACGGAGGTGAGGGTTATACGACTGAGTTCTTCGGAGACAATGAAAATAACGTATTGCAGGTCGCGTATATTGGGTATCGCGAAGCAGTGCAATGGATAGGGAGCACTCAACCAGGGGTGACACAGGTCGGATTGATCGCTACAGCGGGTACACTGAGGGGTTCTCCACAAGTCAACTGGTTCCACTATAACGCTGCTATCACAACGCGCTATCATCTAGCTGAGGTTCATCCTGATGATCCGAAAACAATTCGGCAGTATCGCTATCTGGTCTGGCCTAAGCATCTGGTACAGCGAGGATATGCACTCCCTACCAATTTCCATGTGATTCATGAGATAATGGGAGGAAATACCATTTACTGCTACATCCTGGAGGCGAACTCGTAGGCATACTCTGTTTGGGTCAGCGTGGATATCCATCCCCTTGCTCTGGCTTCACAATGTGCTGACCCAGGCTGCCTGACACGATGTGGGACAACCATACACCGGGCTATCCTTCTCACATGAGCCACTACCCTCTATTCTATCTCCGATCAAAATCCGACAAGCGTGCCCAGAGTGGACAGAGATAACAGTATCGGAAAGTGATAGCAAATGCTTCAACTCATCCATTCAGACAGCTCATTCGTACAGAGGAACCCGTATCCTCCCTACGCTTACGAATCAGTTGTCGGGGGGTGAACTGCTGTACCCAAGATCTCCTGCCCTCCTCGAAGAAAGGATTCAGAGAATGCGTGTGGAAACTCCTTGCGCAGAATATTATAACTGCCGTTCACAGCCGCTTGAATGCGCCGCCCATCGGATGCCCGATATAATCCACGGGTTTCCCGTTTGCCAGAAAAAGCGGGCTTTTCCGTTCGTTTTGGGTCGTAATTGGGAATCTCATCCAGGTCGAGAAACGATGCCTTTGACGTATAGCTCTCTTCCCGAACCACGACGATCACCCCAACAAGCTGTGCCTTGTAACGGAGCATGTCAATAAAGCGGTGATGTGGAATCGACACAAACGTTTGATTGTTGCGCTTGCCCATCTCGACTCCCTGCTTCCACATCTTGTTCAACCCAATCACCAACGTTCCAATACCCTCAGCAACCAACAAATCGATGATGCGACGGCTTGCCGTGTGTAAGTAGTGATTCACACGGCGAGTACGCTTCGTCGTAATGCGATCCAGTTGGCAACTTGTCTTGCAGTGGTGTTGAGCGAGACTGCTCTGATGGCGGGCGCGTTGCTGATTGTAGTATTTGTTGAGATGCTTGAGGGGGCGGACATTGACGAGAACGGGCGAGAACCCTGGTTTGGTACTGGTGACGGTGGCAAGCTGGTTGACTCCAAGATCAATAGCAGCAATCAACGTGGGATCAACAGCCGCTTGTTTGATCTCTTTCTGATAGACCACCTCGATGACATAGGACGATCCACGCGGCACGATTCTGACCTGATCAATCTGGTCCCATGCCACCTTCGTTTCAATTTCAATCGGTAGCCCTGATGGCACCAGCTTACCCGTCTTTTTGAACGCACGCTTGCCCAGCGCCTGCTTATCATAGAGCAAGATGTTGCGCCCCTTCTCCTTGTGCTTGTACGCAGGCATCTTCGGCTTCCCAGTGAACTTTTCGGGATGGACATACCACTCTTTGAGAGCATTTCGATACGCTCGCCAATTTTCGGTAGTGACCCTTTTAAGGGGTGATAGGAAGGTGAGCAGTTAACAAGTCTTGGAAGGATCAGAGATGATCTGTCAATCCCAGAGCCATGGCCGGAGATCGTTGCTGATAGCGATGTACGCCGTCAGGCACCCGAAGCGGCTGGCGCAAAGCGAGATGCGCCCGATGGAAATTGTGATCGAAGATTTGCAAGCCAACGAGGGCATCCCAGGTCGCATCGCGTTTGGCAAAGGCATGCGTTTTGCGCGTCAGCGCATTGAGTCGATCACGCAACACCCCATTGAGCCGTTCCAGGTGCACGGTTCCGGCAGGTCCAATACTGCTGCCCATTGTGGCCCGGATCTCGACCGACAAGAGGCGTCCATGCTCATCATGATGCTTGATCGTCTGCGTCAACGACACCGTGTCGGGGACGACCAATTTGCGTCGTCCCCTTCTGCCATGACGCGGTTGGGGTTGACGATAGGCATGTTGCAGGATGCTCGGATAGTTTTTCCAGCCATCGCTGTACCAGGAAAGAGGGCGATGGTGGGTTCGTTGAACCGTCGTGCTCACCGCTTGGCTGATCAAGTCCTCACAGAGCGGACCGGTGGCGTAAGCAGCCACGAAGCGACTGTCGCGATCCTGGATCATGCAACCCCAGCGTTCTCCTTCGTCAGGCTGTTGCCCTGCCCCTTTTTTTTCTGAACAAACGACCAGAACTCATCAATTTCCACCTGGCTGAGATGCAGATCAGAAGCCAGCACCTCAGTGAGGGCCTCAGCGTGCTCGGCGGCACGTTGGAGCCAGATACCGATCGTTTCGTATTTGTGCCCGGTGATCTCTTCAGCAGCCCGCAAGCTGCCGCATCGCATCACTATCAGCAGCGCCTGGGCCACCTCGCTGGCCGGGGTCTTCAACCCATACATCGGGGTGCCTTGCGTTTCTCCAAAGTACGTCTTGCAGGTGCAGCACAGATACCTCTGTCGTCCTCGATGGCTGCCGTTACGCACCACATGTGGCTGTGTGCATATGGGATTGGGGCAAGGGGGCAGACTGCTCTGCTTTCTTCCTTCTCGCTTGTTCATGCTTCACCTCCTCCCTTCTATTCTCTCACCTCCTTCAAGAGTCACTACCCAATATTGTTATCCATGTATTTTTCCTTTTACTAACTCAGAATGCCTGCCGTTCTTAGAAACTGTGTGCAAAGGCTTCTCAAGGGGAACGAGCTTGTCTGACCTGCTCTCTGGTTGTTTCAGCCGCCCTGGCAAGCCGTCGCACCATGAGACGGATCATAGCAAGGGAGATCCAGGCTTCCTCACTGCTTGGAAGCACCTCATAATCTTTGGCGAGCCGACGCCAGGTGGAGAGCCAGGCGAACGTTCTCTCGACAATCCAGCGCCATTTGAGGACATGAAAGCCATTGGGACGGATCTTCTCCCAATCAACGGCTGTATCCTTTGGTGCCCAGACGCCGCGCTGGCCGCTCCAGGGATGTTCCACCACCTCCACCTTCCAGCTGAATGTCTCTTTGACCCACGCGATGAAGTCGCCTTTCTTGTACGCACTGTCGGCCCAGATCAGCTTGAGTCGAGGAAAGCAGCCTTTCAGTGGTTCCAGAAGCTCTTTGCCGCCCTCCTGATCCTGGATATCGGCTTTGTGCACCAGGACGTGCAGGATCATTCCCGTAGTATCGACAAGGATATGCCGCTTGCGCCCTTTGACTTTCTTGCCGCCGTCGTAGCCGCGATCCCCCCTTTTTGGCTCGTTTTCACGGACTGACTATCGATGATCGCGGCGCTGGGCGTTGGTTCGCGTCCCATACTCACACGCGTCTTCTCGCGCAAGACCGCATGCATGCGTTGCCAGGTGCCATCGAGGCGCCAAGCTCGGAAATAGCTCCAGACCGTGGACCACGCAGGGAAGTCGTGCGGCAAGGCTCGCCATTGGCATCCGGTGCGGTCTACGTAGAACAGTGCGTTGAGCACCTCCCGCATGTCAGTCGTGCGCGGATGCCCGCCTTCTTTGGCTGGCGGGATCAATGGCTCTAAGATTGCCCACTCCTCGTCGGTGAGATCGCTGGGGTAACATCGGGATGACCGTTCACGGGTCACCTTCGAGGGGAGCGGCTGCTTCCTCCGCTTTGGCACGGGAACCGTGTCCTCTTGAACACGGGTGCTCGCAGGGGCTGGAGTCGGACGAGAACTGGCCTTGACACTAGCACCCGGCTTCCTCCATAGGCGCGGACTTTAGGAAAAAAGGCGAAAAAAGAGACGAGAGAGACCTTGTATGAGAAAGTAAAAACATGATCAATCTTTCTTTGGAGGTTCTCATGTCGTCATCCGTCAATGATACGGAAAAATCAGCTTCGGTGCAAGGGGTTCACTGGAATGAAGAAGACTGGCAAGGCATGCTCAAGCAATTGCCCAGTGATTGGGAAGAACAAGCCATCAAACTCAAAGCCTGGCAACGTACGCGCAAACTGGCCCAGATCGCAGATCTGCTGCGAGCGCTTCTGGTGTATGCGGCCTGTGGGTATTCCTATCGGCAGTTGGGTCTGTGGGCCACACTGATGGGCGTGGGTAGCCTCTCGGAGCGAGCGTGGCGCAAGCGGATGGAGCGAGCTCAGGACTGGATCAGTTGGTTGCTGGGAGCCTTCATCGGTTCGCAGCAGTCGCCCGACTGGTTACCCAGGATCGCAGGACGGATCTTGTTGGTGGATGCTTCTCGTCTGAAGGTTCCAGCAGGCAGCGGAGACGATGTGAGGATGCATAGCGCCTATGATCTCTCGGCAGGCCGCTTAGAGCAGGTGGAGGTGACCGATCGTCACTGCGCAGAAGGGCTGTATCATTTTGCCTTACGCAAAGGAGATGTGGTAGTGACCGACGCAGGCTATCAACTGGGAAGCAGTGTGCAACAAGGGCAGAAACAGGGAGCGTATGGGGTGCATCGCGTGAGCAATCATCAGGTGCATCTGGAACGGGAAGATGGGCAGAAGATCAACGTGAAGCGACTGGTAAAACACCAGAAGTATGGGACGGTGAGCGAGTATCGGGTGTGGGTGTGGGACCCGAAACACAAAGAGCGCTTTGCGGTTCGCCTGGTGATCTCGCTGCTGCCACGCAAGCAAGCCATGCAGGCCCGAGCGCGCAAGCAAGAACACATCCGGCACAAAAAGGGATCGAAGGCCAATCTGGCACCAGCATGGTGGGCAGGAGTGATGATCCTGGGCACCACGCTGGCAAAAGAGCAGTGGTCGGCCCAAGATGTGGTGAAGCTCTACCGAGCGCGATGGCAGATTGAACTGTTTTTCAAACGGCTCAAACAAGGGTTGCACTTGCATCTGCTGCCGGTCAAGCTTTGGGAACGAGCACGGGCCTCTGTGCACCTGTCTTTGATCGTCTGGTCATTGCAGGAGCAAGAAGCCCAGGAGCTTTCGGAGGCGCTGAGCGGGCTGCTGATTGAACCCGAGGTTGGCCTTTTGCAGGAGCAAGAAGAGCAGCAACAGCTCACATGGGTCATCAGCCATTGGGGACTGGCCTACTGTGAACTGGAGACACTGCGCACTTTGCTGCGAGGGTCTTGGACCCGCCAACGCTTGCGTGACTGTCTCTCCGATCTGCGACGCTATCTGGTCAGCCGGCAACGATGCAGGCGGCTCTCACAGGAAACTGAGGTGCAACAATGGCTCCTCCAACGGCTTGCCATGCCGGTAAAGGGGGCTATTGCTGCCTAAAGTCCGCGCCAATGGGGGTCCCCGCATCACGCGAATTGAAAAGATGAAAAAAGTCAGCGACGAACAATACCAGGCTTGATCGTGAAGAACGATCGTTCCGACAAGCAGGTTCGGAGTCGATGATCAGCATCAGCCGCGCGCAGTATGATATAGTGATCAGGTACAGACTGTCCAGTCATCAAACATACTGATGGCAACCCTATTGATGAGAAATAATGCGAGATTCGATGCAGATCAGACCAGCACAGCCAGTCGACGCTGAGGTAGGAGCGGCCCTGCTTTACTCAGCGTATATGCATACACACATCACCTATCCTCTGCGAGAAGAACACGAGAGCGGGTTCATCGAGCGTTTACAGCACTCCTTCCGCCAGGACGGCAATCGTTTTAGCTATCAACACATCCAGGTCGCTGACCAGAACTCAGAGATGGTCGGGTTGGTTTTGAGCTTTGGGGGTCGAGATGAGGCACGGCTCAACGCCGCCGTTGGAAGTTGGCTCGAACGAGAGGCGGAGGACGATGAATGGTATGTCGATGCGCTCGCTGTGTTCAGAAATTGGGGCCACAAAGGGATCGGCACGCGCCTGCTGCAAAGTGCGGAGCAGCAGGCACGCCAGCACCACTATCCCAAAATCGCTCTGCATGTCGCTCAAGAAAACACACAGGCATTGGATCTGTACACGTATCTGCACTATGTTGTCACCCAGCAGACCCTCCTCTATCAACGCCCCTATGTACGTATGGTAAAAACATTGGAAAACGGGGAACAGGGAAACGACGGCACGGAGAGTACACAGAAGCGTGCTCAATGAGTGTGGAGGTTCTGTGCGAGTGGAAGGAAATCGTCATCTTTTTCCTTACAATAACCATTTACCAGAGATAAGGCACGAGTCGATAGCGCACCTTTTGCGTGTATTCGCTATACCCCGGCAGCTCTTTTTTCAATAAATGTTCCTCATCAAAAAGTCTCCAGAGGACCGTGAACATCATCAGGAGCAGCACGCATAACCCCCACCAGAGCGGTAATCGAGTGCGGGTAAAACAAGCAGTGCGATAAATTCTAGCGATGAGAGCGACATGACGATCTTTTGGCCTATCCTCTGCTCGGCAGCTGGTCCTGCAGACATTCGCCTCTCCAGGAGCTGCGGATCTTTTTTCACCAGGTACACAATGAGCACCAGCCATGATACACAGAACACAAGCAGGAGTACCCACGCTTGCCAGTAGTTGAACGTCCATGCTGAAAGAAAGAGGATCGCTCCCATTGCGGCAAGCACGGCCAGAAAGCCGCCGTATGCTTTTACTGTGAAATTTTTCATGGTTTTTGTTCTCCTTCCATTGAGAAAGAGATAGTTGAGGCTCATCTCATACTATCGAATCATTCGAATCATTGACACTATTTCTTATGTTCCTACTTACGCTGCGATCATCTTTACCCGCATCTCACGTTGGAGAGGCGGACGAGAACAGCCACGGTACAAGTTCTTCGTCAGATGTGCGTGGCAAGCTCCCCGGTGCCGCTCCCAGCACGCGCTCCAACGCATCACTCGTCGCATTGACGATTTGAGTTATCTGGGGAACGATGGAGCTCTTGCCTCCCTCCGAGAGGTACAGTTCGGCGATGGCGGTCCCAAGATCGTCGCGCAGAGCAATGATCATTCTGGCCGCCTGATCAGGATAAGGGGTTGTGAAGACGCCTTCTTCGACTCCCTGCCGGATGATCTGCGAGAGCAGGGGCACAAAACGTTTGACGCCAGCTCGGGAGAGTTTGCGATGCACGATGGCATTCTCGTCGTCGTACCAGACACGCAGGAACTGCATCACCAGGCTCTGATGTGCGAGTTTCCACTGATCGGTCGAGGCAAAGTGGCGCAGCAGTTTCTCCAGAGCGGAAAGATGCGGATCATGGGCGATACTCAGGGCGCGCTGTTCGATCTGAGCCACCATGCGTTCGATGAGCGCCTCAAGCAATGCCTGCTTGGAATCGAAGTAGTGATAGACCGTTCCTTTGGCGATCTGCAGTTCGTCCACAAGATCGCGGATCGCCATCTGCTCATAGCCTTTGGTCACCAGCAGTCGCTCAGCAGCATCCAGGATTTCATTGCGCCTGATCTCCGGTTCTTTAACAATACGTACCATGCTTTCATCTCTCTGTTTGTTATCCATTGACCGACCGCCGGTCAATGATGATAGAGAAATAATACTCTTTGCAAGAGCTGTTGTCAATCGAGATTCTATGAAGATTGGGGTAGCGCTACGGGAGCTGTCACCAGCCGCAAAGTAGCGAGTATTTGAAGCAAGAAAATTATCAGCAGCAGAATAGACAATATTGCTCTACTGCTGAAGAGGATGCTATTGAATAGGGAAGGGCTCCATGGCCTGGTTGAGTGATCCCTTTGTGAAGGGTTATCGGCGCAGTTGGCCACCGTATCTCATCAAAAACTGTGCCGATAATCCAACTCAACCGATAACAAAACGTTCCAAAGTCTCTCAAAGGAAAAACTGTGCCGCACTTATCTACTTTGCGGCTACCACCCTGCTATCTTAACTCAGGGCCTCTAAGGATCTAATAGGCCTATTTGAGCGTCATTTTTCATCATCTCTATCCCCTCCTTTTCAATTGTATACTAAGCGTTATGTGATATAATATTGAAAATCATCAATGAGAACCATAGATGAATCGATCTCTGAAATAAGGCGCAACTCATATTCATTCAGAAAGAAATAAATTGCTATAGCAAGAAGCTAAGCATCATTTTGTACCGAGAAAGGAAAGTGTAATAATGCCACATGGATCAGATCGTGTAAAAAAAGTAGGCACTAAAGAAATAAGTGACTTTGATTGGTCACGTAAAAATTCAGATAATGGTCAAAATTCAGATAATGAGAAACATGTGAAATATGGAGATCATGTTCCTAGTACTTCGGAAAATGCTAAGGATTCTTTTCAAAAAGAGCTGAATATAGTAAACAAGAGGATAAAGAAGCAAAAAGGGAATAAATAGGAATTAAAAAGTCAAAATGATTAATCCGGGGTCCCGACATTTTTTCCCTGGTGGAGCATATGAAGCCCTTCCACAAAGACTCTGACTGACCATATGGATCTGGAACACCCACCAGAGATCTAGGTACAGGCCTTTGAGCATATCGCTGAGCATAGCCAGCTCTACCGAGCAATGCTGAAAAAAAACGGGAGTCCGTGGTTTGTCGCCAGGATGCGCGCGTACATCATCACGCTCATACTTGAGAGCGAAAAGAACTATACCCCCCTACAAATAGCAACCAGGTTTTGCCACTTTGCATTTTATGGATGTCTCTCTACACGCGGTTATGAGGTTCCTTAGCCAGGGAAGGAATGAGGCCAATGCATGAATCCTTCACTACCTGACACTCCCCCTGATGAATCGCAGGGGCTTTCCCACCCCGGTTGGGTAAAAACATCGATAGGCCTTAGTGGATTCGCCTCGATATACTGACCATCATACGCTTCTTCCCCAAGAAGAGAGAGTCAAGAAAGGGCTGAGGGCTTCTGAGAGTGCTTCCCATCAGTCCTCAACTCTGCCTATATGACATACTGTTGATGCTAGCAGATACGCGGCAGGGGATCACCCACCAGCATATCCAGGACGCGCAAACCTCCGATGTCCGTGCGTAAGAAGACCATCCCCGGCGGATCGGCCTGAACAGTACCGATGATCGCGGCATCACGCCCTAGCGGATGATTGTGCATCGCTTGCAGGGCAGCATCGGCTACAGCGGGGGCGACAATAGCCAGCAGTTTGCCTTCGTTTGCAATCGTTAGAGGATCAAGGCCGAGAATTTCACAGGACCCGCGTACTTCGGGATGGACAGGGATAGCATGCTCGTCAAGGGCGACAGAGACCTCCGATCCCAAAGCCATCTCGTTCAGGGAGGTGGCAACACCGCCGCGAGTAGGGTCTTTCAGACAGTGGATACCCTTGCCTGCTACCTCCAGCAAAGAAGCCACCAGTGTATGCAATGGGGCGGTATCGCTCTGCACATCGGTCTCTATGTCGAGTGCTTCGCGGGCGAACATAATAGCGATACCGTGATCGCCAACGGGACCGCTCAGCAATACTTTGTCGCCTGGCTCCAACTGTGTCTGACCCATTAACCAGGAAGCGCGTACAAGACCGATACCGGCGGTGTTGATGAAGACGCCATCGGCCTTGCCACGCTGCACCACCTTCGTATCACCGGTAACGATGGTAACGCCTGCCTCGCTGGCTGCATGCGCCATCGAGGCGACGATACGGCGCAGGTCGGCTATGAGGAAACCTTCTTCCAGGATAAAGCCAACAGAGAGGTATAAAGGGGTAGCACCAGACATCGCCAGATCGTTGATGGTGCCATGTACAGCCAGCTTGCCGATATCACCGCCCGGAAAGAATAACGGGCTGACGACATACGTGTCGGTAGTGAAAGCCATGCGCTGGCCTGTACCATCGACACTGAATGTAGCAGCATCATCCATGGTATCCAGCAACGGATTCGAGAAAGCAGGAGCAAAGACTCCCTCGATCAGGTTGTGGGTAGATTTGCCACCACTCCCATGACTGAGCGTGATCTTTTCATCATGTAAGTAGAATTTATGGCGACGCGCCTGACGCGTGCGCTCAATCTTCTGTAATACCTCATCAACAAGTCCGCTATGTGCTGTATCTGCATCCATAATACTCCCTCTACCTTCTGGCCCATTCTGGCTCATTGTTGCGTGATAGGCAGAACATTCAAGCGATTGCGCTCCGAGGCCATCGAGAAACGACCGAAGCTATAATAGGCGGCACAGGCTCCCTCCGGCGAAACCATACAGGTACCGATAGGTGTCTCAGGTGTGCAAGCAGTGCCAAAGACCTTACATTCCCAGGGTTTGATCACACCCTTTAAGACTTCGCCGCATTGACAGGCTTTAGGATCGGCCACACGCAATCCCGGCACCTCAAAACGCAGCTCAGCATCCCAATCCGCGAACTCTGGGCGCAGTTTTAACGCGCTGTGCGTAATGAAGCCGAGGCCTCGCCACTCAAAGAAGGGGCGCAGCTCCATCGTCTGGGCCATGGCCTGTAAAGCCTTCACATTACCCTCCGGTCGCACCACGCGCGCATACTGGTTCTCGATCTCAGCTCGCCCCTCGTGCAGTTGCTTGACGAGCATGTAGATGGACTGAATGATGTCAAGCGGCTCAAAACCGGCAATGACGACCGGTTTGTGGTGGTCACGAGCCACGAAGGTGTAGGGGCGCATACCGATGACCATACTCACATGGCCTGCTCCGATGAAACCATCTAGCCGCAGATCTGGTGAGTCGAGAATAGCTTTCATCGCGGGAATGATGGTGACATGGTTGCAAAAGATAGAGAAATTCTTGATGCCATCTGCTTTTGCCCGCAGCAATGTCACGGCAGTCGAAGGGGCGGTCGTCTCAAAACCGATGGCGAAAAAGACTACCTGGCGGTCAGGATTCTGGTGAGCCAGCTTGTAGGCGTCGAGCGGTGAATAGACGAAACGCACGTCGGCACCTTCTGCTTTGACATCCAGGAGACTCCCATGAGAGCCTGGCACACGCATCATATCTCCAAAGGTGGTGAAGATGACACCCTCGGTACGGGCAATCGCAATAGCATCGTCGATACGACCCATTGGCAGCACGCAGACGGGACACCCTGGTCCATGAATCAGGTCAATATTGCCTGGCAGGACATCTTCTATACCGTGCTTGTAAATGGTATGGGTATGTCCACCACAGACCTCCATAAATTTGAGCGGCTGATCACCACTCAATTTCGCGATTTCAGCCGAGACACGCTTCGCCAATTCAGGGTCACGATATTCGTCTACAAACTTCATACTCATCTGCCAGCTCCTTTTTTGTGCCAATTCAGCCAATCTCTCTGCTTACTACGAAATTCCATTTTCTAGCACGCTATGAATCACCTCCAGCAGCGCGTGGTACACGGTCGCCTGGGCCTCCTGGATGCGCGGAATGTAATGGCTGGGCACATTAATACATATATCTATGAGATTTGAGTGCAGCATCTTGCCACCATCGTAGCCAGTCAGCCCGATGGTGAGTAGACCCTGTTTGCGCGCCCGTTCCATCGCCACCAGTAAGTTCGCTGAATTGCCACTGGTTGAGATGCCTACGGCTATGTCACCCTTACGTCCAAAGGCAATGACCTGACGAGCAAAGACATTGTCGAAGCCCACATCATTCCCCACCGCTGTGATCACTGCGATATCGTTGGTCAACGCAATTGCAGGCAGGGGCGACCAGTGTGCGAATGGCGGACACAATAGTTCCGTCACCAGATCCTGGGCATCGGTGGCACTACCGCCGTTGCCGAAGGCCAGCAGCGTTGCTCCATGAGCGAAGGCCTGTGCCATTGCCTGACCGGCGGCTACAATCTGTTCACCGGCCTGTTCAAGCGTTGCCTGACGCAAGGTGATTATCTCGTGACACTTCTCAAGTGTTGAGTGCTGTACCTGTGCCAATACATCCTCTATGTTCGCTTTACCACCTTCAAAGAGAAACGGATAAAAAAGTCGATCGTACTCCGATCCTTCATTAGTATTCATGGGTGGCCTCCGACTCAGACTCAGACTCAGTGAACAGGGCTACGGCTACGCCACCATGTACCAGGACCTGATCGCCTGCAACAACCGTATCCACCAGGGTGATATCAATCTCCTCCGTTAGCCCCTGCACGGAGACCAGCGCTACGCTGCTTTCCTGCTCGACGCGCAACACAGTAGCCACTAAAGCCGCGTCAGAACACGTTATACAGTATCCATCTGCCGTGGGAGCACAGTCCTTGTGGACAGGGAAAAGATCCAGCGCATCTCTCTGTTCAGCATCTTTCATGTGAGTAGTCCTTCATGCTCAAAATAGATATGTACCAGTTCCCAGAGCACGTGATAGAGCGTCTCGTGCGTTTCCTGTATCACCAATGGGTCCTGCGATTGGACAACAAAACAGAAGTCGAGTTGACTCTGTTGTATGGGTCCTCCTCCCTCTCCCCCACCTCCTCCTCCGCCACCTCCCACCAGTCCCAACGTGAGTAGACCCATTTCTCGCGCTGTAGTCAGAGCGGACAGCACATTGGCACACTGCCCATCCGGCGAATATCCGATAGCGATATCCTGCGGTCGAGCCAGTACACGCAGTTGACGGGCGAAAGAGGTGGCGGCATTCCCGCCAGCCATCAGGCCACTGAGCGTCGCGCTGTCGTTCGTCAGTGCCAGAGCGGGCAGCGCTCGTTTGCCAACGATAACAGGATGTACGAATTCGACCGCGATATGCTGGGCATCAGAGGCCCATGCTCCATTGCCAAAGGCGAGTAGTCGCCCTCCCTGGTGAAAGCGGCGTGCCATTGCCCAGCAGGCCTCGGCGATTTTTCTCGCCTCTGCGCTGAAAAACGTTTCTGGTACCTTCTTACTTAGCGCAAAACGGGCTGTGACCAGGGCCAGCAAGTCAGATTGTGCGCGTTGCTCTATTTCAGTTGTCATGAGTTTGGCTCAACTTTCTTCTGTGCGGCTTCATTCTATCTGGCTTTGATGCAGCATTTTGAGTTCATCGGAAAAGATGTCGCCCATGGAATACAAGGCTTTCATGGTTTCGTGGGCCTCGTGCTCGTCAATTTTACTCATGGCGAAGCCAACGTGAATCAAGACCCAGTCGCCTGGTGAGATACCTTCGGGACGCACGAGCGCGATGCTGACATGACGTTTGACACCAGAGACGACCACTTTGGCGATAGAATTGGTGTCGTCAACGATCTCTACGACCTGACCTGGAATACCTAGACACATGTTCTTGCTCCTTTATGCAGTACGTAGCTGTGCTGCCGCTATGGCTAGCTGACCAAGACTCAAACCACCATCATTGGGCGGTACACGTCGATTGGTATAGACCTGAAAGGATAGCGCTTTCAGACGCACGATCAATTGTTCAAGCAACAACCGGTTCTGAAAGACACCACCACTGAGGGCAACACTGTTCAGTCCCGTCTGCTTGCGTATCTCACTACAGGTTTGTGCCAGCAATGCAGCAATCGTGCAATGGAAACGGTAGGCAATCTGTGGAACCGCTATGGCTTGCTGGATGTCGCTTACAATAGCACGGATAAGTGGAGTCACATCTAATACTATCGGCGTCTGACCTGCACTACTATCTAGTAGAAATGGATAGAGCACTGTCTCTTCCTGCATGGCAGCATGGGTCGCCTGTATCTCCAGTTCAATGGCCGCTTGCCCTTCATAAAGAGTCGTTGCCTGTATCAGATTCTGAGGGAGACCCAACAGCGCGGCCACGGCATCAAACAAACGCCCCAGGCTAGAGGTTGGCGGACTATTGAGCTGACGAGCCAGCATCTGGGCCAGTATGTGCCACTTTGCGCTATCCAGTTGCTGTGTAAAAGGAATATCCAGTTGCAGGAAGGCGTCGCCATAGGCACGAGACAGGTAGGCTGCCGCCACACGCCAGGGCTGATATACCGCCTGTTCGCCACCTATCAGTGGTACATATGCCAGGTGTGCCAGCCGCTCAAAACCCTGCAGATCGGCAGCCATAATCTCGCAACCCCAGACGGCTCCATCTGTGCCATAGCCAGTGCCATCGGCTGCGACGCCAATGACTGACTCGTGCAATCCATGCTCAGCCATGACGCTAGCGATGTGGGCATGATGGTGCTGTACGCCGACCTTCTGTGGAATGTCAGTATCAAGGGCATATTTCGTGGCTAAATATTCGGGATGCAGATCATAGACAATGGCCTGCGGGTCAATATCGAACAGGTTCTGGAAGTGCTTGATACCTTCTTTAAATGAGATGAGGGTTTCAAGGTTCTCTAAATCACCAATGTGGTGGCTTACGAAGGCCTGTCGCCCCTTGCCCAGGCAGAAGGTATTTTTGAGATGCCCACCGCAAGCCAAAAGATCTAGAGGAAGATCGAAAGAGAGCGCGAGGGGTTCGGGTGCGTAGCCTCGCGAACGGCGCAGAAATTGGCTGTCGCCTGCGCTGATGCGCATAACAGAATCATCGCAACGCATATGGATGTCGCGGTTGGAGGTCAACATACCGTCGGCAATGCCTGACAGTCTCGTACGAGCATCATCGTCCCGGTACGCAATGGGTTCATCGCTCAGGTTGCCACTGGTCATGACGAGCACGGCAAGACTATCAGGCGTGAGTGCTGCAGCAAAGGCATGCAATAAAAGATGCTGCAGGGGAGTATAGGGCAACATGATACCTAATGTGTCATACGCAGGCGCAACACCAGCGGCCACCAGACAGCCAGGAAGCTGACGTAGTAATACGATAGGGCGACGATAGGATTGTAGAAGCTCCGCCTCGGCGGCGTTCACCGTACAAAGCTGGCGAGCGGTGTTGATATCGGGCACCATAAGTGCGAACGGCTTCGCTTCACGGTGTTTGCGCTGTCGGAGTTGTTGTACCGCCTCGGTGTTGAGGGCATTGCACGCCAGATGATAGCCACCCAATCCCTTGATGGCAAGTATCGTGCCAGCAGCCAGTCGTTGCGCTGCCGTCATGATGGGATCATGCAGATCATGCGTAGAGGTCGTCCCTGTGGTCGGCATCCCTTCCTGGAAAAGTACCCCTGGACCACAGATGGGGCAGGCGTTGGGTTGGGCATGAAAACGCCGGTTGAGTGGATCTTCATACTCAGCCTGACAGGTGGGACACATTGGGAAGACGCGCATGGTCGTCTTGTCGCGGTCATAGGGAACATCCTGTACGATGGTGAAGCGTGGACCACAGTTGGTACAGTTAATGAAGGGATACCTGTAACGCCGGTCGGCAGGATCAAAGAGTTCGCGCAGGCAATCGTCACAGGTGGCTGTATCGGGCGCGATGAGCGCGTGCCGCTGGTCGCTGCCAGTCTGACTATGGGCAATAACGAAACCGGTCTCGTGGCATGGTTGTAGCGACTCAGTAACAATGGAGTCAATGTGGGCCAGAGGTGGGATCTCTTCGCGCAAGGCACGTTGAAAGCTAGCGAGTGCCAGGGGAGAACCTTCTACTTCGATGGTGACGCCATGGCTATCGTTCAACACAAAGCCAGCCAGTCCACAGCGGAGAGCCCGACCATAGATAAAGGGTCGGAAGCCTACCCCCTGGACAATACCCTGGATCAGAATCCTTTGTCGCTGAATGACCGAATCTGTTACGGAATCCATAATACTGCCTCTTTCCAGGCGCTCACAATGGTCACTGCTACAGGCAGAACAACACTCACTGGTAAAGTTTTTAAACAATCTACATAATAAAACCTCTGGTACCGAAAAGTATGAATTTACAGTAAAATATGATTAATACCCTTGTCCCCCTCTTTGAGGGGGGAGATAGCTTTAGCTATCGGGGGGAGCTATCCTTCACTTATGCTGTTCATTATCATTCTACGCTGAATAGTACTTTAGTCTCTATAGCCTATAACCGAGGAGTACAGAGCATTACTAGCATTTTATTCCTCCCTGCCGCTAAGCGTGGCTGCCCCCCTCTCTGAGGAAGGATGTCGCCGCAGCGACAAGGAGGAGTAAATACTCGAATTACGCTTTTATCTTGGATTACCAAGCAAAGATACATTTAGCGTAACTAAGTGGATATCATCTCCTATTTGTCGATAGCTAGCATTCTACTCCCCCCGATAGCTAAAGCTATCTCCCCCCTCAAAGAGGGGGACGAGAGTTAGTAGCACTAATTACCTATATAGTACTTACAAATCTGTAATCATAGATTACAGGGTATTGCTAACTTTCTACTCCCCCCTGTCGCTGCGGCGACTTTCCCCCCTCAAAGAGGGAGGCAGGCATTAGCATCATCAACTAATTTTTCGAGCATTTACTGTTTTTCTTTGCCCCATTTCACCGGTGAATGCGGCTCTATCCCACTGCTACAATTTATGCTGAGCTACTGTAACTGTGAGCAGCCAATCACACCATGCATCCAGTCCCTCGCCGCTACGACAACTTAGCTCAAAGATGCGCAGCTGCGGGTTAATGGCTAACGCCTGCCATTTCACTTTCGCCAGATCGTAATCCACATAAGGCAGCAGGTCGAGCTTATTGATAACCATGACCTGTGCGGCAGCGAACATCTGCGGATACTTGGCTGGCTTGTCATCGCCTTCAGTTGTGCTGGTGAGTACCACCCGCAGATCCTCTCCCAGGTTCCAACTCGAGGGACAGACGAGATTACCAACATTTTCAATGAAGAGCATCTGTAGATGCGACATATCCATCTGTGCCAGAGCATCACGAATCATATGGGCTTCCAGGTGACATGCCCCGCGTGTATTGATCTGCACGGTCTCTGCGCCTGTCGCCTCTATGCGCTCCCCGTCGGCTGTAGTTTCAATATCGCCTTCGATTACACCAACGCCAATACGGCCTTGCAGGCGGGCTAGCGTGCGCTCCAATAGCGTTGTCTTACCGGCCCCTGGCGAACTCATGATGTTGAGCGTGTATATGCCACGTGCTCTTAACATCTGCTGAATATCCTCCGCAATAGTATCGTTGGCTGCTAAAATGTTTTGCGCAATAGTGACTTTAGGCATCGTTACCTCCAGGGTAGACCGTCCAGGGCGACCGCAAGTGCCGCTCCTACATCTATGTTTACATTTCACTCAGGTCGCGACATTCGTTGCAGCGTCGATCTCCATCTCAAGGATTTGGAACTCAGTGCCGGAAACGATAGTATTACTCCACTCCGCACAGGTGGGGCACTGCGCCACGAAGTTCTGCACAGGAAATTCGCTGGCACAGTGGTCACACCACGCTTGATGTGGCACAAAGTCAATCAATAGGTGTGCGCCGGATAGTAGTGGTTCGAGACTGGTTAGCATCTCGAAACAGAAGGTCAGGGAGTCCGTAACGATACAATTGGCCTCGCCAATACGCAGGCGCACGCTCTTCACCTTTGTGGCCTGACACTCGCTTGCGCGTGTCTCTACCGCATCGACGATACTTTGCGCAATAGAGAGTTCATGCATACGTGACTCCTTTTCAATCTATCCGATAGCTTACATTGCCCGCATACGCAGATAACGCTGGATATCGGGAATCGATTGATACACGAAGTAGCCGATAACCAGAGCTATCGCTATAAGAAATAATCTGAACATAGTATTGCTCCTTTCTCTATCCTGGATAGGAATGCGATGATAAGGAAACCTGCTTTTCCACTAGCGCATCAATCATCTTCACTGCTTCATCTACAGCAGCCTGCACCGGCTCACTCAAGCCCATCTGCATATCCATAGAGGGATCTTCAGTGCCGAGCGTTGCAGGTTCAGGTTCACAGCCAACAAGCAAGGTATGAATTGGTTGCGCTCCGAGCATGCAAGCGTAGGCCAACACCTTCACAGGGTCCATGCTATGTGTATCCAGGGCTATTCTGCCTGCCTCACCTCCTTTCTCGGGTGTCATAGCGCTCAAATCTGGCTCTATCAAGTAGAGCGTGCCGGGTTGACCACCGCGAGCAACGGCATCCACCAGTACAAGGGAGTCATACGCATCCAGCAAGCTATAGGCCAGATCCATGCCCCGAATGCCAAAATCGACGACGTGTATGCCCTCCGGGTAGGGTCTGCCCATAAGCTTTCGGGCCACCTCAACGCCAAAGCCGTCGTCACCTAAAAAGATATTGCCAATGCACGCTATAAGGATGCGCTTGTGTGTGTGCTCTGATGATGATGTCATGCTCACGAGTCCTCCAGCAGTTCTACCTCCTCTGGAAAGAAGAAGAAAAGATGACCGGGCATAATACGACTCTGCGTCTGCATCTGTTCCAGGGCTGGATCATCGTCTACGGT
The DNA here is from genome assembly GCA_015099395.1 of Ktedonobacteria bacterium brp13. Lineage (GTDB taxonomy): Bacteria > Chloroflexota > Ktedonobacteria > Ktedonobacterales > Ktedonobacteraceae > Dictyobacter. The sequence goes on from AP024096.1 coordinate 2,148,761, forward strand.
GACAACCAGATAGACACGATTCTCGAAATCTTGATGGATCACCTCAATCGTCGCGGTTTTCCCGGTAAGGACCGCATCAAACGCGTCGGAACGCTGCTGCCTGGGACAGAGGCGTACACGTGTTCCCGCACGCACCTCCTTCCCCGCAATTGTGACGGATACAGGTGGTGGATAATCCTCACCTGGAAATCCTGGAAAATCCCAACCTCCGCGCCGTATCATGCTTTTTCTCCTTCACTGATGGGACGCATCTCACGAATAGTGCCATGCATCTGCATGAATTGATCAGGAGTGAGGGCCTCTGTACGCTCCAATATCGCGCGTGTACGCTCGTCTTGCCGCATTTGTGCTTTCTCCTCATCACTCAAGGTCAGAATACGCAACGAGAGAATCTCATCGATCTCACCACTATCGAAGAGCTCCCCCGGACTTTCTGGCGCGATCTGGGGGTAGTCATACAAGATGATGGGTGAGGATAGCAGCATATTATGTTCTCCTTGACTACCGACCAGCACCGGCCAGGTATGGAGATTATGACATCCGCTCACCAGGCTTTGCTGCTCTTCTGGCGGCTCTATTAGCGAGATGAAAGCACCCTGGCGTACCTGCAGAATAGTGTGCGTAGAAATGAAGGATTGGAATACGATGGCATCACGACGACCGGTTACAGCGCTGGTTACAGACGTTGTATTCTCAATCGCTACACTCAGCTTGTAAACGGTCGTAGCGACGCGCTCAGCTGAGAATACCAGGACTCCACAGAGTGCTTGCTGCTCGCGCATAACCTTTACGTCTGATGCGTTGGGCAGACACCCAGCGCTACTGATAGCGGGAAATTCAAATTCCACGCGCTGGGGAGCAAGCAGTACATCTTTCAATGCGAGAGCCTGTACGCTCACCTCACGCTCTGTACCCTCCTGTAATGGTTCGTCTGCAAGGCCGCTTGCTACGCCCCATACAGAGGGCATTTTTCCCACATCCACACGCTCCTCTTTCATAGCGTCAGGGCACACCACAGTACGCATAAGCAGGTGGAGAAATCTGACGGTTATGTCAAATTCTATGTGCTCGGCCTCTCCTTCTAGCAGGCATTCTGTGCGCATTGTCCAGGGTTCTATTTCGCCATTGGCCTCGCTATACGCACGAGGATAGACTCCGCCAAACGTCCAGCGCGTGCGATTTTTGATAGCGGACTGGCGGTACGGATAGAGTAGATAGCCCTCATAGAGGACAGCGTTGGCGATCTCCCTGACTTGCTCTAGCTTCATGGTTTCGCTTCCTCTCCACTTGCCCGCAACAGTTGCGTCAGAACTTGCTCCCAGGTGATGAGGCCATGCGTGATCTTATATTGATATAACTGGTCGAAGAGATCCTTCGGCAGGCGCAGCCAGGCAGTGTTGGGAAAGTGCGTATTAATAACCTCTTTCCAAAGCGCAACCGGAAGACGATAGGTTGCTTCCTTCGACCAGGAGATCTGACCAATCTGCAGATTGCCTGCCGCGCCTTCATAGAAAATAGTGCCACTGAAAAGGAAGCTGAGCGGTATTTCACCATCTTCCAGCGCATTGAAATACTTTGTACTTACCACCTCAAAATCGTAGAGGCATGGCACAGACAGATCAACGGTCGTGCTACCAGAGAAGCGTGGCACAACTGTAGTCACGTGAGTCCACAGAAAGGCACGCAGGGTCTTACCCCAGCGTTCCGGCTCACCAAAAAGCTCAAACAGCTTACCCTTTTCTGCGGCAGTGTAGCGCCTTTGCGTCACCGAGAGCATAATCTGGCACTTCAGATTGATGTTCTGGATCTGCTCTTCTGCGTCCGCATTGCCAATACACAGTCTGAAGTTGAGCATTGGCAGCGTGCTATAGATCACAGGCTCGGCACCGATTATCTCAAAGCTCAGATCTGGCATCAGGCTCTCCTCTCACTGGCGTTCTCTCTGGCGTATGGCGTTGCCAGCTTCCGTAGAGACTCAAAGTATGCTGCAATGGCGCTCCAAGCCTCTTCACCACCACTCAGACCTTTCCACTTGAGGCGAATTAAACCGACAAGCTCGTAGCAGCTATCAATGGGCACGATGTAATGTTCTCGATAACTCTTACCACCCCGGTTCTGCACACGGTTGATAAGCAGTGCCTCGACATCGGGCGTCAATTCAGACAGGATCGGATTGCTACTGACCAGCGTATCCCAACCTTCCAGGGGCAACGTGGATTCCATAGCGCCCGCGGGACTGGGATAGAAGGCCATGAGACGGTTAGCGCTCGTGCTATAAAAGATGTAGACCATGTTTACCGGCAGCATAAGGTCGTCCCACTGCTCATCCGTCATGGAGAAATCCGCCAGGAGCAGATAACGGGAAGGGACAAGCCGATACTTTCCCGCTCCGGCAACGGGATCACCAAAGAGGATAGAGCAGGGATGACAGACACAGAGCAACGTGCGACTGGAGAGTTCCAACAAGTGACGGTGCTTCTCAGGAATCTCCACGCTACAGAGTTCGCATTGCTCCATCGGCGGACGTATAGCTCGCTTGCGTGCAAACTGGCGCAGCACATCAAGAGGAGGAGCAAAACAATCATCTGCATTGCTACCAGGTTCGGATGATGACATAATAGCTCACCTCATTCCGCTATACTGGCCTTACGCCGACGTGGAGGAACAAATGTCATGGGCATGGTAGAACGCAGTGGCTGATCGCTGACGCCTTCGACCTCCAGGCCTTGCAGATCTGGAACTGCTTTGTAGAGAGTCTCTTCAATTGCCAATTGAAGGTTTGCAGGGGTGCCACAACTATGGCAGCCCCCCTGCAAGCGCAGATACGCTATACCATCTTCCATGCGCACAAACTCAAGAGTATTACCCTGCAACTTGAGCGATGAACGCACCTGGTCCAATGCTTGCAAAAACCGTGACTCGATATCCAGCGGGTGCAATCCATGCAAGACAAACAAAGCATTGAGCAGTTCATCGCTCGCATAGGTATCAATCAATGCAAGGCCGGAGGTGTCAGTCGCAGCAGTAATTTCCAGTAAGCGAGCCAGCCCTTCACCATACATATCCAGCAGTGTCTGGATAAGTTCTTCGGCTACCGCACGCGCATGAGGGTCCGAGAACGCAGCAACCTCCTGAACTAGCATCTCAATACGCGCCGCCTGGCGCTGGTGCTCCTGTATGCTTTGTTGCATTACTCCTCCTCCTGACACACCTGGTAGAACAACACTCACTGGTGAAGTTTTTCAAACAACCTTCACAATAAAACCTCTGCTACCAAAAAGTAGGAATTCACAGGAAAGGATGGTAATACCCCTGCCTCCCTCTTTGAGGGGGGATGTCGCCGCAGCGACAGGGGGGAGTAGATTCTCGAACTACGCTATTCACGACAATCCTACATCAATGATCCTTTTTCTCTATCAGATCCGTATCACCTTCTGTTAGGCGATTGCTGACTTTCTACTCCCCCCTGCCGCTAAGGCGGCTTTCCCCCCTCAAAGAGGGAGGCAGACATTAGCAGCATTGCCTAATTTTTCAAGCATTTACCGTTTTTCTTTGCCCAATTTTACCGGTTAATGCGGCTCTACCCACACCTGGTAGAACAACACTCACTGGTGAAGTTTTTCAAACAACCTTCACAATAAAACCTCTGCTACCAAAAAGTAGGAATTCACAGGAAAGGATGGTAATACCCCTGCCTCCCTCTTTGAGGGGGGATGTCGCCGCAGCGACAGGGGGGAGTAGATTCTCGAACTACGCTACTCACGGCAATTCTACACCAATGATCCTTTTTCTCTATCAGATCTGTATCATCTTCTGTTAGGCGATTGCTGACTTTCTACTCCCCCTGCCGCTAAGGCGGCTTTCCCCCCTCAAAGAGGGAGGCAGGCATTAGCATCATTACCAACTTTTCGAGCATTTACCGTTTTTCTTTGCCCAATTTTACCGGTTAATGCGGCTCTACCCGACTCTACCCACACATCTCTTAAAGGGGGGTATTACGAGTTTACGCCAAAGGTTGGTGAAAGAACCTTTTGCAGTTCTTTGCCTTCACCCAGGTACATATGGACACCACATGGCAGGCAAGGATCGAAGCTACGAACTGCTCGCATGATATCAATGCCCTTGAAATGTTCCGGACCATTATCCTCAAAGATCGGTGTATTCTGCACAGCATCCTCATAGGGGCCGGGGGTGCCATAGATGTCACGCACACTGCCATTCCAGGGTGTCGGCGGATAGGGATGGTAATTGGCAATCTTGCCGTTCTCAATGACCATGTGATGAGAGAGCAGGCCACGTACAGCCTCGTGGAAGCCGCAACCGATGGCATCATTGGGCACGGTGAACTCGCTCCACGTCTTCGAGTGACCGGCATGTAGCTCTGCAAGAGCCTTATCAATGCAGTGGAGAGCCACAGCAGCAGAGTATGCCTGGAAGTATGTTCGCGCACGATTACGCTCGATAGCGTTGCTCCACTGCGGAATTTTCCACTCGAACTCCACCTCAGGCTTCGTGAGACTCTTGGGCAAGCGAATCTTGACACTATGTCCGGTTGACTCAACCAGTCCTCCCAGATTCACCAATCCGGCTAGAGCTGTTGACCACAGGCGAGCAAGGGGACCACCGCCGGTATCCAGGGCCAGATACGCATCGGTGCTCTTGTCATACCAGCGCGGCGACATTGTCCAGCTATATTTGTCGTTAAAGTCGCGTTTCTGCGGCTTCGGGATAGTGGTCTGATTCCAGGGATGGCGCTTATCAACAGGATTACCCAGCGGGTCGCGATCAACGAACGTTCTTTCGTTCTGCCAATCTTCATAATAGGAGCTACCTAGCAGAATACGAATGCCAAGGTTAATATCTACCAGACTGGTTGTCAGCAGTTTTCCATCTATAATCACACCGGGAGTGACGAACATGGCACGTCCCCACTTGTCCATCGTGCGATAATCGTAGTCGCACACGTCAGGGTCTTGCCAGGTACCCCAACAACCAAGCAGAGTACGACGATAGCCAACCATCTCATAGCCGGGTAGAGCCTGATACCAGAAGTCGAACAGGTCATCATGCATAGGCACGACTTTCTTCATCCATTCGACGTACTTCATCAAGCGCGTAAGGTAGTCTGTGAAGACTTGAACGGTCGCGGTCGTACCAGTTCCGCCTGGATAGAGGGTAGAGGGATGAACGTGACGTCCCTCCATCAAACAGAATGCCTCGCGCGTATAGCGACTCACATGGAGAGCCTCTCGGTAGAACTCGCCGACGAAGGGATTGAGTGAGCGCATGATGTCGCCAATGGTCCTATAACCATGCTCAGCCGCATGTGGGGCAGCGGTTTTATTGGCCAGTTCAAGTACCTGTGGATTCGTCTCTTTGACCATCTGCTCACAGAAGTCAACGCCGACCAGATTCTCCTGAAAGATGTTGTGGTCGAACATGTACTCCGCCGCCTCACCAAGGTTGATAATCCATTCCCCTATGGCTGGTGGCTTGACTCCATAGGCCATGTTCTGCGTATACACGGAACAGGTGGCATGATTATCACCGCAGATGCCGCAGATACGGCTCGTGATGAAATGGGCGTCGCGTGGATCTTTTCCCTGCATAAAGAGGCTATAGCCACGGAAGATGTGCGAAGTGCTAAAAGCCTCCGCTATCCGCCGATTCTTGAAGTCGATCTTGGTATAGATTCCCAGGCTCCCTACAATGCGTGTCATTGGGTCCCACGACATCTCTACAAGCTGTGGTGGCTGCGTGGGGGTCTCTCCGGGTTTCGCTTGCGTAGACATAAAGCTAAACTCCTTCTATCAAACCGTTACACACCCAAACCGTTACACACCGCTTCTGGTCAGCTATCACGGCCAGCGAGGCTGATAGCCTGTCGTCAATTGTCTGCCTTTGTGCCGCCAGGATGGTTCCTTATTCACCGTGTCGTTGGTGATCTTGCGTAGACCGCGCAAGGCACCACCCCAGATGCCCACAACAGTTGTTGAGAGCTTCGCGCCAGGTGGCTCATCCATAAACGGCATGAATTTATCTGGGAAGCCCGGCATGGTACAACCAATGCAGATACCACCCACATTAGGACAGCCGCCAAGGCCAGCCATCCAGCCGCGCTTGGGAACGTTGCAATTCACGACTGGCCCCCAGCAGCCCAACTTCACAAGACACTGTGGCGAGCCATACTCGGTAGCGAACATGCCCTGCTCGTAATAGCTACCGCGATCACAGCCTTCATGGACAGTTTGGCTGAAGAGCCATGTGGGGCGTCCCTCTTTGTCCAGCGGAATCATCGGTGCCATGCCTGCTACCTGGTAAAGCAGATAGAGCAGGGTCTCCATGAAGTTGTCAGGCTGCACGGGACATCCGGGGACATTGACAATAGGAATGCCTGCCCTGGATTTCCAATCCCAGCCAAGGTAATCAGCGACGCCCATGGCACCGGTAGGATTTCCCTGCATCGCATGAATGCCACCATAGGTGGCGCAGGTTCCTGCGGCTACCACGGCCAGAGCCTTAGGGGCGAGACGATCGATCCAGTCGCTCACAGGAATAGGCTGACCGGTGGTAGGGTCCGCGCCGAGGGCTGCCCAGTAGCCTTCGGGCTTAATCTTCTCATTGGGCACGGAACCTTCAAACACGAGCACAAAGGGGTCGAGTTCACCGCGCTCAGCTTTATACCACCAATCCATAAAGTCCTTGCCCCACTCATAGGCAATACACTTATTATGGATATGAACTCTGGGGAGTCCTGGGATGGCCCCCAACACAATATCTTCGATACTGGGTTGGGTCGCCGCAGTGACCGCAATGGTATCGCCCTCACATCCCAAGCCCTCTACGATCCAGATAATGTGGACGTCCTCCACTTTGGTCGCCATGGTGTTCCTCCTTAAGATCTTATTCCGAAAACCAACGCGACTGGCGTCGCTAGTGCCCGCACACGCAAGTTTTCGGATAAGTAGTAAGCGTTATCCGCTCATGGTTTGTGAGAAAGCGCACTCAGAGTAGATACAACCGCATTCAATTGCTCTCTACAAAAGTTGCACTAAAGGAACAATAACAGCGAATACTAGTAAAAGAGGAAAGCTAGCGTTCTCTTACTCTTCAAATAATGCAGATTACATACGGCAGAGCTCCTTAAATGCTCTAGATAACTCCATAACACATCTACAAGCTTCTTTCCATAATAGAGCTATAAACGAGCAAGCTACGAAATAGCAGTGTAGCATATAGGTAGGAAAGTATTCAAGTGAACAATAGTTTGGGTGCGACTTGTAAGTCGAAGTCCTCATCTTAAGCCGCCTGCGCTATCACCCGTTTGAAAGCAACATGCTCAAATTTACAAACATCGATGATGTTAGAACGTTTTCACAAGCAGTAAGAGAGTCACTGTGACATCTCCCCACGGATGAATCCGGGGGCTTCTCATCCTCACGGTTGAGAGGTTCCTGCTTCATTGGGTGGTTGCCTGACGGGCTTTTACCCGAACAGGTCTGACACTTCCTCCGCAGGCCGACACTGAGAGTCCCTCAGCCAGAATATTCTTTGAAGCGTTGATATCGCGATCAAGCCAGGCACCGCACGCCGGACAGGTCCATTCGCGTACATCCAGAGGCAGATCGTCCACAACCTGTTTGCACTCATAACAGGTTTTACTGGAAGGATACCACTGATCGATTTTGACCAGCGTGCGTCCAGACCACAGGCTTTTATATTCCAATTGGCGTACAAGCTCTCCCCATCCCACATCGCTAATCGCTTTTGCGAGGCAGTGATTTTTGACCATGTTCTTGACGGCCAGGCTCTCCACGCAGATCACTTGGTTTTCGTGAACGATGCGTGTTGAAAGCTTGTGCTGGTAGTCACGTCGACGATCACAGATACGAGCATGCACCTGGGCCACTTTGACGCGGGCCTTCTCTTTGTTCTTGGACCCCTTCTTTTTCTTGGCGTGCCGACGCTGTGCCTTGGCCAGTTTCTTCTCATCCTGCTGCAAGAAGCGCGGATTGCCCACCGCCTCACCTGTGGAGAGGACGACCATGGACGTAAGACCCAGATCCAGGCCGACCATAGACGTGATGATGGGCAACGCTGGAATGTCCTCTGCCACGAGAAAAGAGACGAAGTAGCGGTTGGCGCCATCTTTACTGACCGTGACGCTGCTCGGTTTGACGTTCTTGGGCAGTGCTCGGTGCCAGTGAATATCCAGGGCATTCTTCATCTTGGCCAGCGTCAAGGTCTCACCATCCCAAGTAAAGGCATTGGAGGCATAGGTTGTATGCATGTGAGACCGCGTCCCCCAAGGAGTTTCACCACCTCGTGTCCCTCATTAAGAAGAGCTCAGGGCGCGCACGCGTTGCTGTCGCTCCTGCAAGGAGCGAAGACGATGTTCGGATCGTGCCTGTTCTTGGATCTGCTGCACGTAGGTCGCAAACGAAAGAGGCGTGGTTGACCAGGACACCACAGGAAGCACTTTGATGATCTGTCCTTCTGCCAGCAGTACCAGGTGCGCTTCCTCCGCGTTCAGGTGCACAGTGATGACCTGCCCCCGCCAGGCCTTGCCCACGTAGTAATGATTGAGATCCAACGTGATGCGACCGGCGGCATCGACGCGACGGCAAAAGACCTGTTGTGGTTCCTGGCGCAACCACGCCAACGGATCGACCTGGGTGGGCAGCGGTGGTAACGGGGTCGCCTGGGCGACCCTCTCGGCTGGAGGTCGATCCAGGAGCGCTCGTCCTTGATGCGGTCGCTCGTGGTTGTAAAAGGCCTCAAATGTGCTGAGGGCTTCCTGGGTCTGCAGCTGCGTGGTGGGACGTTCAAACTGCAGACACTCTTGATTGAGCGTGCGATGAAAGCGTTCGACGTAGGCATTTTGCTGAGGATGATGCGGATCACAGACCTGCATCTGGATGCCCAGACAAGCACCAAAACGCAGCAGCGCGGAACGAAAATCGCTGCCCTGAGGACTCCCGACAAAGCGGGGATCGCGGTCCAAGGTGATCTGGCGTGGCACGCCCCAGCGCTCCATGGCATGGACCAGGGCTTCAATCACGGTTTCCGCGGTAAAGTCACTGCGCACTTCGGCGTGCAGCCAGAACGAAGACCCTTGATCGACCACGTTGAAGATTTCCAGGCGATGCTGCTGTTTGCCCTGGGGATCGATCTCGGCACTGCTGACATCCTTGAAATCCACTTGCCACTGACGCAACGGCTCAACGGGATCCAGGGGCTCATGGTGGGAAGGATGTCGAGGAACGATATACTGAAGCAGGCGTAAATAGTGATAGATGGTGCTACTTGCCGGAGGCACATAGCTTTCCTCTTCGGCATGGACCTGCCGTTGCAAATAGCTGCGAATGGTGCGTGGACCAGCCACCCGATGCAGTTGCTCGGGAAGCTGTTCGCGCAGGGTCGCAATCTGGAAAATCTCGTCAAGCGAGAGATGGGGAGGTGGCGTTTTGCGGGCACAGGAGTGCCCTTGTAAGATGAGATACACGTCGTCAAAAGGAGCGTCCAGATAGGGGCGAAGGCGACGGCGCCAGTCTTTGACCCAACTGAGGGACATGCCCGTCTCTTTGGCCAGGTGCGCTTGCGTCCACTCAGGATGACGTTGCAACAAGGTATACAACAAAAAGCGTTTGGGGTATGATTCATGCATGGCGATACTCCCTGATCTCTTCATCGATGAACAACTTTTGCACAGAGTGTATCGCCGTTTGCTTGGCATTTCCAGGGGCACGAGGTGGTAAGACTCTCTGGGGGACGCGGTCTCACATGCATACATAGGTGGCTGATTGCTTATGCTGTTTGCACTTAAAACGGGGATACTTGGCACGTCCCGCAAAGAAGTTTTCAAAGGCGGTATTGAGGTGTCTGAGTGCTTGCTGAAGCGGCACACTTGAAACATCGGCCAGCCAGGGATACGTTTGCTTGAGGTGCGGCAACCGCGCCGAGAGATCTCCATAGGAGAGTTTCTCTCCACGCTCTGCGTAGGCCAGCGAACGGGTCTGCAGTCCGTCATTATACACAAAGCGGACACAGCCAAAGGTTTGAGCCAGGATCGTGCTCTGTTCATCGGTTGGGTAGAACCGATACCGATACGCCCGCTTCGTCTCACTCATCGCTGACTTCCCCACCTTCCGCACCTTCTCCTTCTTCTGCCACCTGAAGAAGCGTGTCGTTCTGACGCACTTCTTGTCTGGAACATTTGTATCATATTGCATGCTGCCTGTCAAGATGCAATAGTACCACCATACCTGATATCTGTACAAGGAAGCGGCTTATATCCCCATGGCTCAAGCCCTGATTCTTACCCACATTTTACAAACGGAGGTGAAAAGCCAGTTGAACGCCCTCAAGAAGTGTCTGCAAGAAGAGCCACCCTTTCCAGATGGTTCGCCATCCGGGAGGGCCGTCAGAGGCACGAGCCAGGTACCCACCCAGGCGTGCTATCTCGATCCAAAATGTGCTCAACGTCATGGTGGTCGGCGATTGGTCAGAGCGCTCAGCCAATACAGCAAGCATCAGAGGATCGATGACCTCAGAAGCCAGGCGCTCTGGATCAACGCGCGCGAGCTCACGTACTTGCAACAAGCGAATAGCCAGCGGGGACAAGAATCCCAACAAACGGATCAGGCTGTCAACCTGTTGCAATTGCCGCTCTTCAATGCGACACCCACTTTTGAGACACTGATGATAGTCTTCAACCAACCAACGATGCTTGTACCACTCGACGCGCTCCCACGCCTGTTCCATCGTCGTTGTCGGAACCGAGGTCAACAGCACCCATTCCAGTGGCTTTTCGCCTTCAGGAGCGTGTTCTTCCCACACGCGAACGACCCACACCGGCATCGGGTCTTGGCTCGCTTGCGGTTCATTGCGCGGAGGCAAGAGCGTCATCTGTCCAAACGCCATCTGGAGTTGGGTCTCGCGAGCTTGGTGTCCATGCCGAGCGGGGATCTCGAATGGACGGCTTGCTTGGCTCAACCAGGATCGTGTCCGCATCAACGAGTAGGCAATCTCTTCATCCTCATGCTCGATGCGGCGGTTTTGGGCTGCCCGGACCAAAAAGTGGGTCTTCGTCTGCTGACACGTCTGAAAAAAGGGGAACATATCGGCACCTCGATCGCCCACATGAACCCAGATCTTTCCTGGATCGGGCGTCCCAATCGCCAGCACCTGGCGCATCCAGACGTCCGTTTCCCGTTCTTCTCTTTTGAGGCGTTGATGGCGTTGTTCCCCTTTGGGAGCAGGTACACGCACGAATGGTTCTTGTGCCAAACATCCAAGCACTTCTCGCCCCTCAGGATGAGGGCAGACCGCAAGCACTGTTTGCACAAAAAATCCGCGCCCACGTTCATTGCCAATTTGCCCGACACCGCTGATTTTGTGGCGATGCGACAGATCAATATCGGTCGTATCTTGGACCAACAAGGTCACCGCAGAGGTGTTGGCTTGTTCTTTTGTCTGCTGCACATGTGGTTGTATCAGTTCCGCAAAGGTCACATCGGGTTCGTTAAGCAAACGATACAAGGCTTTCATCTCTTTCCAGGAGTGCATTTGAGTGGGCAGAGACCCCAGTGGATTTTCTGCCAAGCAGGCCGACACATGCACTGCTCGTCTCGTTCGACGCATATCGTGCAGTTGGACCGTCCCAAAGGTTCGCTCGGCCCAGCTTTTAGGATCCAGTATGTCTTGTTTGTTCATCCTGCATTTTATCACTTTGTAAAATGTGGGTAAGAATCAGGGCTCAAGCCAGGGGTTTTACGCCGCAACCAAATAATTTACTGGCTCCTGGAAGAGTCTACACTCTTCCTTCATTGCTGCTTAAGAGATAGTGCAAAAGACTTGCAATGGGTGTGGGCGACTCCACCTGTTGTGCTGTCTTTTTGAAGAGACCAACATCCTTCAGCGGTATTGCATTCTGGCTGAAAGGCGCAGTTGCCTCGGCAATCCTCTTGCCATAGCTCTGATAGATTGGAGCGGGGAATAACGTTTGTGTCAGCATATCGACAACTGCTTTTGGATCGACTCCATTTTTCGCTGCCATCGAGAGTGCTTCTCTCAAAGAGTATCCGGCTGAAGAAATCAGGAAGTTTCCAACGAGCTTGACAAGCGTTGCCGCGCCGGCCTCTTCACCAAAATCGAAGATACCCTGCCCCCCATTGCCTTCAGGAGTGGTCGGACTCGTTCTTTGGCTCTCTGTGGACCGGCAAAAGGAATCCAGAGCTTTTGGGCGACCGCTGCCTCAGGTCTGCCAAAGATAGGTGCCTCGATATAGACACTGCCATGCTGTGCATGCATGGCCGCAAGCTTCTTTGACGTTTCAGGCAACACCGTGCTCATCGAAAGATGGATACCATTCGGTCCCAGGTGCTCTAAAAACCCATCGCTCATGACGACGCTTTCCAGAGCCGCATCATCCCACACAATGGTCGCGACAATCCCCCCGGTCATCACAGCGTCAACTGGTCGGGTCACCAGTTGCGCGCCCTGAGCAACCAGTGATTCCGCTTTGCTCGCAGTGCGGTTGTACACCAGGAGAGAATAGCCGGCATTGAGGAGATTGGTAGCTATTGGGAGACCTAGCTGGCCGAGTCCGATAAATCCAATTGTTTCACTCATTTTTATCAATCCTTCTGAATAAGTTGACTTACCAAACATGATGTTAACGTCAACGTCATGTTTGGTGTAAAAAAAAGCCTAGTGCTGTTCCGTTTCTTCAAACCAGCGCTCGAAGCGCTCGATATTGGCCTGCAAGTCAGCACGAAATTGCTGTAACGCACCGATCTTCTGGTCCGCCTCAGCGAGATGTTGGCGCAGGATGGCGAGGATTTTCTGTTTTGGTTGTATTCCACTTGGGTCAGTGAAGTAGAGGTCGATGACGTCACGTATTTCATCCAGACTGAGTCCAAGCTTCTTTAACTGGTCAATTTTCCGCAGGCGGGCAAGCGTCTCCTCTGCGTAGTAGTGCTGACCGTGGCCTTCACGCTCACCTGGAGGGAGCAGTCCAATGCTCTCGTAATATCGAACGGTGCGCGGGGTTACCCCGGCTCGTTCCGTCAAATCACCTATACGCATGCGGTCGTTCATCACTCACTCCAAATGTTACGTTAACGTCATGTTGATATGATACAATCGTAGCGAGGCATTGTCAAGGGCTTTAAGGTGCAGGTTAAATAGCATCTGGGATGCGTGACAACAGCGTAATTTAATTTTTTGGCGCTTCCACCTGCGACCACGAGTGAAAGGGCTACCTGATAACAAGCATCAACAATAGCTTCCAGGTTCTGCTCGTCGGAAATGGCAAGGCCAGCGCGACGATTCCTGGCAAGGCGCGCAGCGACCCCAATGGTCATTTCGAACAGAACATCCATTGGTAGATCTAATGGATGTGTTACACTGTTTCCATGCGTGATGCATCAAAAAAAGACGATGGAGGGAAAGAACTCGTATGGAGCCAATCAACGTTTTTGACTACGAAACCCTGGCAAAGGAACGGATGAACCCAGCCTATTGGGATTATTATGCAGGTGGCAGCGATGACGAGGTCACCTTGCGGGACAATCAGAGGGATTTCGCTCGCATCCGCTTGCGCCCGCGTATGCTGGTCGATGTCAGGCAGTGTAATACCAGCACCAGCGTACAGGGTTTGCCGATCTCCATGCCTATTCTGGTTGCTCCTACGGCTATGCACTGTCTGGCTCATTCTGAAGGGGAATGCGCAACAGCTCAGGGTGCCGGAGCAGTTGATACCCTGATGATCGCCAGCACCAGTGCAACACGCACACTCGAAGAGATTGCCCAGGCGGCCAGTGGTCCGCTCTGGTTCCAACTCTATATCTACTACTCGCTGGACGTCGCAGCCGGACTGGTCCGGCGGGCTGAGAGGGCAGGCTATCAGGCCATTGTGCTGACCGTAGATTTACCCGCCATGGGAAATCGCGAGCGAAGCAGACGGCACGGAGTGCCAATGCCGCCTCCACCACTAGTTAGAGCCAATTTTGTAGGTATCGGACAAGAGGACATTGGACAGGTTGCCGTGACGTGGGAAACGATTGATTGGCTGCGCACTATCACTTCGTTGCCTGTCCTGATCAAGGGCATCTTAACTGCCGAGGATGCACAGCTAGCAATTGCGCACGGCGTCTCCGGCATTATCGTCTCGAACCATGGAGGACGCCAACTGGATGGAGTCGTGACGAGTATCGAGGCGCTACCGGAGATTGTCGAGGCTGTGGCTGGACGCTGTGAGGTGTATATGGATGGTGGCATCCGCCGTGGCACTGATATCTTCAAGGCGCTCGCCCTGGGCGCTCGCGCCGTACTGGTTGGTCGACCGATAATCTGGGGCCTGGCCGCCGATGGTGCACGCGGCGTTCAACAGGTGCTTTCAATCCTGCACACCGAACTCGAACTTGCGATGAAACTGGCAGGTTGCCCCACACTCGCCAGCATTAATCATACCTTTCTGAAATTGTAATGATCCGGATGATAGATAATATCTTCAAATCTGACCTTGACTTCCTGCTCTGAATCGATCTGCTTTGCATATTTTTACACATAGAATACGTGAATTATAACAGGCAAGCAATACTTGTACACTCTTTTTTCTACTGCTATCTATCCTTAAAAGTGCAGGTGATTATTCAGTATGAGCTCCTATTGTTCAGATATGAGGTCGGTGACGATAAAACCGATAGGCTTGCCATATCCGTACTGGAGAGTGGTATACTCACATGGGTTGACTGATTTTCACAACCCATCTAAGTTAAAGAGGAGAATTTCCCTATGTCAGTCAAAACACCGACATTAACACAGCTACCCGCCTGGAAAGCTCTTGAAGACCATTACCAGAAGACTCGTAATCTTCACCTGCGCACACTTTTTGCGGAGGATCCTGAGCGTGGTAAACGTCTGACTCTTGAGGCTGAAGGCATCTATTTAGATTACTCAAAAAACCGTCTTACCGATGAAACCATCAAGTTACTTTTGAGCCTGGCTGAGTCCGTTGGCTTACGGGAACGCATTGATGCAATGTTTCGCGGTGATAAGATAAACGTCACAGAAAAACGCGCCGTTCTGCATACAGCTCTCCGTGCGACAAAAGATCAGAAGATTATCGTCGATGGTCAGGATGTGGTACCAGAGGTCCATGAGGTGCTTGATCGCATGGCAGACTTCTCGCAGCGCGTTCGCAGTGGCGAATGGAAAGGCTTTACCGGGAAACGCATCCGTAATGTCGTGAATATCGGTATTGGCGGATCAGATCTCGGCCCGGCCATGGCGTATGAAGCACTCAAACATTACAGTGATCGGAATATGACCTGCCGCTTCGTCTCCAATGTCGACGGCACCGATTTCGCAGAGGCCGTTATTGACCTTGATCCAGAGGACACTCTCTTCATTGTGTCATCAAAAACATTTACGACAATCGAGACGTTGACCAATGCTCGTTCCGCTCGCGACTGGCTCCTACGCACACTCAAAGATGATAAGGCCGTTGCGAAACACTTCGTCGCTGTCTCAACCAACGCAACTGAGGTTGAGAAATTTGGCATCGATACGCAGAATATGTTTGGCTTCTGGGATTGGGTCGGAGGTCGCTACTCATACGATTCAGCTATTGGGCTCTCACTGATGATCGCGATTGGACCAGAGAATTTCCGTCAGATGCTGGCAGGTTTCCACTCCATGGATGAGCATTTCCGCACAACTCCATTCGAGCGCAACCTCCCTGTACTCCTGGCGTTAATCGGCGTCTGGTACAACAATTTCTTTGGCGCTGAAACAGTGGCTATCCTGCCTTACGATCAATACCTGAATCGCTTGAGTGCCTACCTTCAGCAGCTTGATATGGAGAGCAACGGGAAGCATGTAGACCTGAATGGCAATGTTGTGAATTATCAGACCGGCCCTATTATCTGGGGTCAGCCAGGTACCAACGGTCAGCATGCCTTTTATCAGCTTATCCACCAGGGTACAAAGTTAATCCCCTGTGACTTCATCGGTTTCTGCCAGACACTCAACCCGCTTAAACCACATCATGATCTGCTCATGGCAAACTTCCTGGCGCAAACTGAAGCATTAGCCTTCGGTAAGACGTCCGCAGAGGTCGCAGCGGATGGGGTCCCTGATTTCCAGATTCCCCATCGCACCTTCGAAGGCAACCATCCAACCAATACTATTCTTGCTTCCCGCCTTACTCCCGAGGCGCTGGGCAAGATTATTGCGCTCTATGAGCACAAAGTGTTCGTTCAGGGCACAATCTGGAACATTAACTCGTTCGATCAGTGGGGCGTTGAGCTCGGTAAGGTTCTGGCTAATCGTATCATTCCAGAACTGGAGAGCGCTCAAGAGCCCAAATTGTCGCATGACAGCTCGACAAACACATTAATCCAGCGCTATCGCCAGCTCCGTAACGCGGAATAACTGCCATACGCACGAATGCACCAGGTCCTCTCCGTTAGCCTGGTGCATTCTACTTTTTGGCGTTCCTATTACACTCCATTATACGGGTCCTGCTTTCCTTTCCGTAAACGTAGAATCTTGAGCATATAATCTTCAGAGTTCATGTAATATGGATTGCGCCTGATAAATTTCCCGACCACTGCAATAGGATGCAATTTAAGTAGGTCCACTACGAGATTAGCGGCCAGAATCTTCTGATAATCGTAGTGCATTAATGCGATAATTGGTATGCCCTGGAAGGTGAAAACGGCGTCAGAAGCGGCTTCATATTTAAGAACTTTTTCTGGCGGCGTTACATCATTTACCAACCAATTCATATCTATGGAGATGCGAGCACCCTTCCATCCCTCTTTTAGAGCGTGCGCCACAAATGTTTGATGCGTTGACAAAAGATAGTAAGGATCGAAGCGACCATCCTTTGATAAAAATGGCGTTTTATCGTCGATTAAAATGAGTTGACCACTTGCGATACACGTCACTATATCAACATGCACTTTTTGTAGATCTTCATGTAATTGCTCTACCTGCTCAGCAGCGCCAGCAAATAAGCACTTTTCGCCAGACTTTAAACCTATCTGTAATAAATGTGCTGTGACTGCAGATATCTCCGTGACCTTGCTATACATCTGGCAAATATGTGATCCGGCAGGAATACGTTCTGAGCGCCCCTCAACATTCAAATCCATCACCATCTTCGATCCCCTTTACACTCGCTATTATTATTATTCAAGATACACTATTGTTCGTATAAGCAGTATCGATATTACCTATAGCTACGCTAATCCTCTATCACGTCTTTGCACAAAAACCCCTCAAAGGATAGCTATAAGTGCAGTAATGCATATACATTTCTCACAGCTTTAACACTGAAAACTACTTCCATGTACATAATTCAGTAGAAGTATATAAGTATTAAAAAGCCTTGTCAAGCAAGACACATTACACTTCTACCATTTCAGCAAACACTCCTTTATGGAGCATCATCGTTACTGCTTTGACACCGGCAATTTTCCTAAACTCATCAATTGCTTGCATCAAATCGCCTTCGTATTTGATACGACAATGTAGCTTCAGCGTAGATTCTGCCTCTTCCTGAGCGCTATCCTCCTTCTGCATGCTTATCCTCTCAACCTCAATCGAAAATTTTGTCAATATACTATAAATTTTTCCTATTACCTGCTCTCCCGCACCACTACTCAACTGTATCTCCAGCGCTTTTTGACTTGAAGTACGCTTATTGAACATGTATGCTTCAATATATCTTAAACCAACAAGGACAAACAATGCCATCACTGTCGCAATACAGGCGGGTATATAGAATCCTGCGCCACAGGCCATGCCTACGGCGGCCACGATCCAGATAGTAGCGGCACTGGTTAAACCTCTGACTCTACCGCTGCCTTGCCGTGAAAAAATGGTGCCCGCACCTAAAAAACCAATGCCAGCCACAATATAGGAAGCGATACGCGTCGGGTCAAATTGCACATGCGGATAGCTGGTAAAGCCGATAAAAGCATAACCAGATATCAATGTAAATAAGGCTGTCCCCAGGGCCACAAGAGCATTCGTGCGCAACCCTGCATTGTGCTCGGTGACCTCACGCTCGCCACCAAGTACAGCTCCCAGCAACATTGCCAGAATGAGGCGCACAGTCACTTCGGAAAAGGAAATATCCAATCTTTTTCCCTCCAGGGTCATTCGTCATCAAATGTGTTCTATTGTTATTATAGAATAAATATGCCATATATTATAGAACAGTCTATCGAATGTTTTACACAGCGGGCAGCTCTCCTAGTCTGACACGTAGCGTCTGTAGTCGATTGCCGCGGTAAAACTTTACCGTCACAATGTCATTAAGATCCTTGGTCAATAGGGCATCACTCAGCGATAAGACATTGCTGACAGGCTTCGCATCAACGGACACAATGATATCTCCACGTCTCAATCCAGCCTGGTCAGCCGCTTCGCCTGGTATCACACTGACGACAAGAGCACCTTGCGTTGTTGCTAGATTTTCCTGAGCTGCAATAATCGGGTCAACATCTACTACTTGCGCATCCAGCGCAGCGCGCCCCGTATGGATCACATGCCCGCCAGCTATCAGTTGGGGCACAATAAAGCGTATTCGATTCGAAGGGATAGCAAAGCCAACACCATTGGCTGGCTTTTTAAATTCTGGATCAATGGCCGTTAAGGTTGGAATACCAACAAGATCTCCATGCATATCAACCAGAGCACCACCACTGTTACCAGGGTTAATTTCAGCATCTGTTTGAATGGTACTGGGTAGAATCTGCCCATTACCACCGGTTGCAACATTGCGTCCGAGTGCGCTTACAATGCCGCTGGTGACGGTCTGTGTGATGCCTAATGGATTCCCAATCGCCATGACTGCCTGTCCCACCTGTAACTGCGATGAATCTCCCAGGTTGATTGTATTCAAGGTGTGTTGTCTGCTATCGACTTTCACGACGGCAAGATCATCAGCGGCTGCGGTTCCCACTAATGTCGCAGGCAACATCTGACCATTATAGAAAACGACCTCTATGCTCCGCTCCCCAGCAATAACATGGTTATTGGTAACAATATATCCCTGACGACCTATAATCACGCCAGAGCCATTACTACTGCTATTACCCGATCCTTTTACGTTGATCTGCACAACAGCCGGTCTTACGGACACAATAATTTTTTCTCTCTGAGTCTCGGCGACCCTTAGCACATAGGCCGCATTGCGCCCTACTAATAATTGCGAGTGCAGGGCATTCTGAAAACCAAATTGCCAGCCTGATAGCAGACCAATACTAAAGACAAACGCGATGACGAAAGCAGCAAGCAGGACGTTGCGATTGCTCCAGCGCCCGTTCCGGTAGTGTGGAAGCGGGCGCGCAGCATGTCCTTTATCGACAGTCGATGCAGTATCATCCTTCGTGCCATCGATAGCAGGTGTTTCATTATGACCATCATATGGAGTTCCCATGCACCACAATCTCCTTCCACAGCAACGGCTCTATGCTATAGATCACTCTATGGTTCATTCATATACAGATGAGACAAAAAGAATGCATTACAATGAAAAATACGACCCACACCACTTGATTGTTACGTGCACGCCACAATCAAGTGATTGTGGTGATATAGTGCACACACCTTCATCTATCCCTTATCCCTGTTTCTCCTTGGAAAGCACATTGATTCCATGATATTATGTAGCTAAAGCTTGTGCTATTTGTACAAACAGTTTTGAAAATCTGTGTAATTCTCATCTTTATCGGGAAGAGGTATTTCTAGTGAGCACACATAATAAAACCAATGTGGGTGTTATTGGCTGTGGTATTATCAGCTCCATTTACCTGGAGGCTCAGCAAAAATTCGATGTTCTCAATTATGTTGCATGCGCAGACATTGATCTAGAGCGTGCACGTGCACAGGCCCAACGCTATAACGTGCCGCGTGCGTGTACCGTTGCAGAACTTCTGGCTGACCCCGAGATTGAAATCGTACTCAACCTGACCATTCCAAAGGTTCATGCTGAAGTTGGTATGGCAGCGCTCAATGCAGGCAAGGCAACCTATAGCGAAAAGCCGCTCGGTATCAAGCGAGAAGAAGGTCGGATCTTACTGGAAACAGGCAGAGAGAAAAACTTGCGCGTAGGCTGTGCTCCTGATACCTTCCTGGGTGGCGGTCTACAGACGTGCATCAAATTGATTAACGACGGTGCCATTGGCGAACCAGTCGCAGCGACCGCCTTTATGCTAAGTCATGGACCAGAGAACTGGCATGGCGATCCTGACTTCTATTACCAGCCGGGTGCTGGCCCTATGTTCGATATGGGTCCCTACTATCTGACCGCACTGATTGCTATGCTTGGACCTGTACGCCGGGTAAGTGGCTCAACACGCATCACATTCCCGGAGCGCACGATCACCAGCCAGCCAAAATATGGGCAGACGATCAAGGTCAATACTCCGACACACATTGCTGGTACGATGGATTTTGCGAGTGGCGCGACCTGCACAATCATCACCAGCTTTGATGTCTGGTCTCATAATCTCCCGCGCATCGAGATCTACGGAACCGAGGGGACATTGATTGTACCAGATCCAAATACCTTCGGTGGTCTGGTAAAGATACAATCCGCGAAAAATAGCGGATGGGAAGATGTTCCGCTTACGCATGCCTACACGGAGAACAGTCGCGGTATCGGCCTCGCAGATATGGCGCATGCAACACACTCTGGTCGCCAGCATCGCGCCAACGGAGAGCTCGCCTACCATGTGCTGGACATCATGGAGGCATTCCATGATTCGTCGCGTGAAGAGAAGCATATTACGTTAACCAGCAGTTGTCAGCGTCCAGCACCACTCGATGCAGGGAAGCACGACTGGAGCGAGGATCGTTGATAGTAGAGCATACACGAGGAGAGCATTCTTATGAGTAGAGACGTAACCAATAGACGCTTACGTGCCGGTATTGTCGGTGGCGGCAAAGGCTCTTTCATTGGAGCAGTGCACCGCATTGCAGCGGAACTAGATGGGCAGGCAGAGGTTGTAGCAGGAGCGATGTCAACCGATCCACAGCGCGCAGAGGAATCCGCAAAAGCCTGGTACCTGGATCGCTCATACGCCAGCTATAAGGAGATGGCCGAAAAAGAGGCCAGCCGTCCCGATGGGATAGACTTCGTCATTATCGCAACACCCAATCATATGCACTTCCCGGTTGCGAAAGCCTTTCTGGAGCATGGTATCCACGTTGTGTCAGACAAACCAATGTCCCTGAGTCTGCAAGAGGCACAGGAAGAGGTGGCACTGGTCGAGAAAAGCAAGCTCATCTTTGCACTTACGCACAACTACACCGGCTATCCAATGGTCCGCCAGGCACGGGATATGGTACGCAACGGCGAACTCGGCGAGATACGCAAAGTGCTCGTTGAATACATCCAGGGCTGGTTGGTCGACGCGCAGGAGCAGCAGGGAAACAAGCAAGCTGAATGGCGAGCGGATCCCGCAAGGAATGGTATTGCAGGCAGCATCGGCGACATCGGTACCCATGCCGAAAATCTGCTGGAGTATATTACTGGCTTGAAGATCGCCTCCCTGAGTGCAGATCTCACCGCCTTCGTCCAGGGACGCCAGCTTGATGACGATGCCAACATGCTGTTACGCATGGAGAATGGCGCGAAAGGTATCCTTACCTGCTCGCAGATCGCCGCTGGTGAAGAGAACAATCTGACGATTCGCATCTATGGCACAAAGGCTGGTCTGGAGTGGCATCAGATGGAGCCGAACACGCTTATCTTTAAGCCGCATGGCCAGGTGGCCCAACTCTATCGCACCAACGGCGGCTACACCAGCGAGTACTCACGAGCATCAACCCGTATTCCCGCCGGCCATCCCGAAGGCTTCCTGGAAGGGTTCGGCAATGTCTACCGGAACGTCATCGCCGACATTCGCCGTGTCGAAGCTGGCGAGCAGGCGCAGGGTGGCTATCCGACCGTCTATGACGGCCTGCGTGGTATGCTCTTTATCACAAAGGTAGTCGAAAGCTCGCGCAAAGGTGCGACATGGATCAACATGAACGACTAGGGTGTGCGGATCAGTAGTAACTGTATCTATATACGTACGAAACCTTGACGAAATCCATCGGGCCTTCCGATAATGTTCTAAAGCGGAAACATTGTCAGAAGGCCCGACCTGTAATGGGATAAATGGCATTGTTCCTCTCTTTATTTCGGTTGCCACTAATGTTCACTATCGCCTGTAAGGACGCTAAAACCTCTGCCTCCCTCTTTGAGGGGGGATGTCGCCGCAGCGACAGGGGGGAGTAGATTCTCGCATTACGCTATTAACCTCGATTATCCACTATCTATCACTCTTATCTTCATAGTTGGTAAGCGAGGATTACAGAGCATTGCTAGCTTTCTACTCCCCCCTGCCGCTATCGCGGCTTTCCCCCCTCAAAGAGGGAGGCAGGCTTTAGCGACATTACCTGTTTTGGTAAGCATCTGGTCGTTTTTCTTTTCCAATTACACCGATTAAGGTAGGATGACCACGCCTATAGGACCAATCCGCCTTACCTATTTATCGAAGAGCCCTTGTAGGAACGTCTATTTTGGATGATGGACTTTTGATGCCTGAGCCTGAGCATACTTCCAATCGGCGTTGAAGGTCGCGAGTAGGCTCGCTACAACGCTTTTGTTCGAGATCATGATACCAACCTCACGGCTGTAGTGGAGAGATTGGTGGCTGAGGTTTTGTGAACCTACAAATGCAAGCTGTTGATCAGCAATAATCATTTTAGCATGCATAAAATAGTGTGGCGTCACATTGACTGCAACCGCAGGGGTCAGGGTGCGATAGGTTTCGTTGTTATCAGCCGATGGCGCACCCTGTGGTTGGGGCGAAAGCGGAGGTAACATCAACTGTACCGCAACTCCGTGCTGAGCCGAATGCAAGAGGATCTGCTTTAGATTGAGTGCGCCTTCGCCGGGAGGATCGTTGAGATATTCCATCTGGATCGCCAGACTGTGTTTGGCGGTCCGCAGCAACAAAGGCAATAGCGAAAGCGCGTTGATATCAGAGACAATCAGATTGGACCCATCGGGGATCGTGGGCAGTGGATGACCGGCTCGATCCGCTAAGAAGATCGCTTTGAGCAACGCAATATCGTTGGGATCGGTATCACAGATGATGTATTCGCGATTGGCGTAGCCCGCCCGGTTGCCACCAAGAGCCTGCGCAGTAAAATTGGCGGTCATGATATACGCTTTCGCCTTCCCAGGCACGTCCGCATCGACAAGAATGAATTTAGCATGATGGACAGAGACAGGCTGGCCGTCTGTACGAATAGCTTTATTGGGAATGGCCCAGGCAGGAAAACGCTGTGTACCGGTAGGATCAAGGCTGGGTGGCAAAATTGGTTGATGATAAAGGAGACGGAGATCCAGACCGGGATGGGTGGCCTTCTGGCTGAGTAGCATCTGCGCCACATGGTCGTTGTCGAATAGGTACATTTCAATCCACAGCGATTTTGTGGCTGAGGCAATGATATCTTGAATGATTTTCAGGCCTGAATCTGGCTGGATGCCAACAAGAGAGATATGTGAGCCAGCACCTGCGGGTAAAACGGGGAAATGAAAAGGGCTTTTTGCAGGGGCGTGGTGAGGCCAATATGGGTCCATATGTTACACGAACTCGCTTTCCAAATTTCGTTTCTGCCTTTGCTGCCTCCAGATACGGCGTCAGAGAGCCAAAGTTCGACTCCACAAGACGCTCGTAACCTGAAAGCAGGTGGGGTGGATTGCTTCCCCAGTACTGTGACATCTCCCCACGGATGAATCCGGGGGCTTCTCATCCTCACGGACTTGAGAGGTTCCTGCTTCATTGGGGGGTTACCTGACGGGCTTGTACCCGAACAGGTCTTACACTTCCTCCACAGGCCGACACTGAGAGTCCCTCAGCCAGGATATTCTTTGAAGCGTTGATATCGCGATCAAGCCAGGCACCGCACGCAGGACAGGTCCATTCGCGTACATCCAGAGGCAGATCGTCCACGACCTGTTTGCACTCATAACAGGTTTTGCTCGATGGATACCATTGATCGATTTTGACCAGAGTGCGTCCAGACCACTGACTTTTATACGCTAATTGGCGTACAAACTCGCCCCATCCCACATCGCTAATCGCGCGAGCCAGGCAGTGATTTTTGACCATGTTCTTGACGGCCAGGCTCTCCACGCAGATCACTTGGTTTTCGTGAACGATGCGTGTTGAAAGTTTGTGCTGGTAGTCGCGTCGACGATCACAGATACGAGCATGCACCCGGGCCACTTTGACGCGGGCCTTCTCTTTGTTCTTGGACCCCTTCCTTTTCTTGGCGTGCCGACGCTGGGCTCGGGCCAGTTTCTTCTCATCCTGCTGCAAGAAGCGCGGATTGCCCACCGCCTCACCGGTGGAGAGGATGACCATGGACGTGAGACCCAGATCCAGACCGACCATGGACGTGATAATGGGCAACGCTGGAATGTCCTCTGCCACGAGAAAAGAGACGAAATAGCGGTTGGCACCGTCTTTACTGACCGTGACGCTGCTCGGTTTGACGTGCTTAGGCAGGGCTCGGTGCCAGTGAATATCCAGGGCGGTCTTCATCTTGGCCAGCGTCAAGGTCTCACCATCCCAGGTGAAGGCATTAGAGGCATAGGTTGTATGCATGTGAGACCGCGTCCCCCAGAGAGTCTTACCACCTCGTGCCCCTGGAAATGCCAAGCAAACGGCGATACACTCTGTGCAAAAGTTGTTCATCGATGAAGAGATCAGGGAGTATCGCCATGCATGAATCATACCCCAAACGCTTTTTGTTGTATACCTTGTTGCAACGTCATCCTGAGTGGACGCAAGCGCACCTGGCCAAAGAGACGGGCATGTCCCTCAGTTGGGTCAAAGACTGGCGCCGTCGCCTTCGCCCCTATCTGGACGCTCCTTTTGACGACGTGTATCTCATCTTACAAGGGCACTCCTGTGCCCGCAAAACGCCACCTCCCCATCTCTCGCTTGACGAGATTTTCCAGATTGCGACCCTGCGCGAACAGCTTCCCGAGCAACTGCATCGGGTGGCTGGTCCACGCACCATTCGCAGCTATTTGCAACGGCAGGTCCATGCCGAAGAGGAAAGCTATGTGCCTCCGGCAAGTAGCACCATCTATCACTATTTACGCCTGCTTCAGTATATCGTTCCTCGACATCCTTCCCACCATGAGCCCCTGGATCCCGTTGAGCCGTTGCGTCAGTGGCAAGTGGATTTCAAGGATGTCAGCAGTGCCGAGATCGATCCCCAGGGCAAACAGCAGCATCGCCTGGAAATCTTCAACGTGGTCGATCAAGGGTCTTCGTTCTGGCTGCACGCCGAAGTGCGCAGTGACTTTACCGCGGAAACCGTGATTGAAGCCCTGGTCCATGCCATGGAGCGCTGGGGCGTGCCACGCCAGATCACCTTGGACCGCGATCCCCGCTTTGTCGGGAGTCCTCAGGGCAGCGATTTTCGTTCCGCGCTGCTGCGTTTTGGTGCTTGTCTGGGCATCCAGATGCAGGTCTGTGATCCGCATCATCCTCAGCAAAATGCCTACGTCGAACGCTTTCATCGCACGCTCAATCAAGAGTGTCTGCAGTTTGAACGTCCCACCACGCAGCTGCAGACCCAGGAAGCCCTCAGCACATTTGAGGCCTTTTACAACCACGAGCGACCGCATCAAGGACGAGCGCTCCTGGATCGACCTCCAGCCGAGAGGGTCGCCCAGGCGACCCCGTTACCACCGCTGCCCACCCAGGTCGATCCGTTGGCGTGGTTGCGCCAGGAACCACAACAGGTCTTTTGCCGTCGCGTCGATGCCGCCGGTCGCATCACGTTGGATCTCAATCATTACTACGTGGGCAAGGCCTGGCGGGGGCAGGTCATCACTGTGCACCTGAACGCGGAGGAAGCGCACCTGGTACTGCTGGCAGAAGGACAGATCATCAAAGTGCTTCCTGTGGTGTCCTGGTCAACCACGCCTCTTTCGTTTGCGACCTACGTGCAGCAGATCCAAGAACAGGCACGATCCGAACATCGTCTTCGCTCCTTGCAGGAGCGACAGCAACGCGTGCGCGCCCTGAGCTCTTCTTAATGAGGGACACGAGGTGGTGAAACTCCTTGGGGGACGCGGTCTCACATGCATACATAGGTGGCTGCTTGCTTCTGCTGCTTGCACTTGAAACGAGGATACCTGGCACGCCCTGCAAAGAAGTTTTCAAAGGCCGTATTGAGATGCCTGAGCGCTTGCTGAAGGGGCACACTTGAAACATCGGCCAGCCAGGGATACGTTTGCTTGAGGTGCGGCAACCGCGCCGAGAGATCTCCATAGGAGAGTTTCTCTCCACGCTCTGCGTAGGCCAGCGAACGGGTCTGCAGTCCGTCATTATACACAAAGCGGACACAGCCAAAGGTTTGAGCCAGGATCGTGCTCTGTTCATCGGTTGGGTAGAACCGATACCGATACGCCCGCTTCGTCTCACTCATCGCTGACTTCCCCACCTTCCGCACCTTCTCCTTCTTCTACCACCTGAAAAAGCGTGTCGTTCTGACGCACTTCTTGTCTGGAACATTTGTATCATATTGCGTACTGCCTGTCAAGATGCAGTAGTACCACCATACCTAAGATCTACACAAGGAAGCGGCTTCTATCCCCATGGCTCAAGCCCTGATTCTTACCCACATTTTACAAACGGAGGTGAAAAGCCAGTTGAACGCCCTCAAGAAGTGTCTGCAAGAAGAGCCACCCTTTCCAGATGGTTCGCCATCCGGGAGGGCCGTCAGAGGCACGAGCCAGGTACCCACCCAGGCGTGCTATCTCGATCCAAAATGTGCTCAACGTCATGGTGGTCGGCGATTGGTCAGAGCGCTCAGCCAATACAGCAAGCATCAGAGGATCGATGACCTCAGAAGCCAGGCGCTCTGGATCAACGCGCGCGAGCTCACGTACTTGCAACAAGCGAATAGCCAGCGGGGACAAGAATCCCAACAAACGGATCAGGCTGTCAACCTGTTGCAATTGCCGCTCTTCAATGCGACACCCACTTTTGAGACACTGATGATAGTCTTCAACCAACCAACGATGCTTGTACCACTCGACGCGCTCCCACGCCTGTTCCATCGTCGTTGTCGGAACCGAGGTCAACAGCACCCATTCCAGTGGCTTTTCGCCTTCAGGAGCGTGTTCTTCCCACACGCGAACGACCCACACCGGCATCGGGTCTTGGCTCGCTTGCGGTTCATTGCGCGGAGGCAAGAGCGTCATCTGTCCAAACGCCATCTGGAGTTGGGTCTCGCGAGCTTGGTGTCCATGCCGAGCGGGGATCTCGAATGGACGGCTTGCTTGGCTCAACCAGGATCGTGTCCGCATCAACGAGTAGGCAATCTCTTCATCCTCATGCTCGATGCGGCGGTTTTGGGCTGCCCGGACCAAAAAGTGGGTCTTCGTCTGCTGACACGTCTGAAAAAAGGGGAACATATCGGCACCTCGATCGCCCACATGAACCCAGATCTTTCCTGGATCGGGCGTCCCAATCGCCAGCACCTGGCGCATCCAGACGTCCGTTTCCCGTTCTTCTCTTTTGAGGCGTTGATGGCGTTGTTCCCCTTTGGGAGCAGGTACACGCACGAATGGTTCTTGTGCCAAACATCCAAGCACTTCTCGCCCCTCAGGATGAGGGCAGACCGCAAGCACTGTTTGCACAAAAAATCCGCGCCCACGTTCATTGCCAATTTGCCCGACACCGCTGATTTTGTGGCGATGCGACAGATCAATATCGGTCGTATCTTGGACCAACAAGGTCACCGCAGAGGTGTTGGCTTGTTCTTTTGTCTGCTGCACATGTGGTTGTATCAGTTCCGCAAAGGTCACATCGGGTTCGTTAAGCAAACGATACAAGGCTTTCATCTCTTTCCAGGAGTGCATTTGAGTGGGCAGAGACCCCAGTGGATTTTCTGCCAAGCAGGCCGACACATGCACTGCTCGTCTCGTTCGACGCATATCGTGCAGTTGGACCGTCCCAAAGGTTCGCTCGGCCCAGCTTTTAGGATCCAGTATGTCTTGTTTGTTCATCCTGCATTTTATCACTTTGTAAAATGTGGGTAAGAATCAGGGCTCAAGCCAGGGGTTTTACGCCGCAACCAGATAACACATTATTTGAGCTATAGACATCTGAGCCAGGCGGATCATTTACATTGAAGGGCTTTTGATCTTTTCAGACATGAGCCAGACGACAAGCATTTCTTAACAACGCCCGGTAGTGCGAATAACAAAAAAGGTTTCTTTTTTTTTACATAATAGAAATAGGCTAATGTTTTTGCTACAGGCTGCCGACATGAAATAGGGAGTGGGATAGCGATTTGGAGCCACTCGGTATAGTGGAAGTGGTAGGCAACACTGTTCCAATGCGCGAGACTTATTCCCTTGCGACCATCGTAAACAGATCAGGTGTAATCGCACGCCGGAAGCGCATTGAGGTCAATTGCAGAGACTCTATTTCACTCTGCGTCCTGACTTGAATTTCTTGATTGAGAGGTAACGTTACGATGAAAACAAGTTCCCCTGATAGAGAGCATGTCGTCGTTGGTAAAGACGAATTAATCCACCAAATTGCCGCCAAGGCTGGCATGAATCTTAAAGATACAAATAAAGTCATCGATGCCTTTACGGAAGTTGTCCGCGAAGGTGTCTCAAAGGGTCATGAAGTTCGTTTGATGGGTTTTGGTACATGGAATCTGCGCGATGTCGCTCCTCGCCGTGTCAAATCGATTCGTGGTGGAGATCAGATTACTATTCCGGCCCGCAAACGTGTCGGCTTTTCGGTCGGCGCTGTACTCTCTACAGCCGCTTCCGGCAACCATCACATGAGTCAACACAATCATACCAACAAAAAACCCCAGAGCATGGTATCACATTAAAGATACGAGTGCGAGCATTTTTCGCACTCGTTCCGTTCGATCCGTTACCTCTTATCGTGCTATCCTTCATAGAGGGTTCTTCTCAACCCCCAATGCTACGATAGGAGGTGACGGGCAAATATAATATGATGACACCCGCTACTGTACAGGAAGAACCTGGAGACCATCATCAGCCGCCGATGCCGGACGGAAACCCGTCCCATCGTTCGCATAGATGAGGCGCGTATCTTTAAACTCGACGATCATATCCGGTCGACCATCGTGATTCACATCTTGAAATTGTAATGTGACTGGAATAAGGTCATCATCTTTTCCATACAATTGTGGACCGGTGTAGACGCGCGCTTTAGTGACGTCACCACCTGGCATCTCAATCACGAGAATACGCCCGTGTAAATTCTGAGCAATAAAGTGGCTGGCAGTGCTCCCTTGCTCATTGTGCCCGACACGGGCATCGATCTGAAATGTGCGCGGCATACCGTACAACACGTCATCGTGCCAGGCTGAATACCAGCTGGCAACGGTAGATAGCGCTGCCCAACACAGTACCATCACCATCATGCCTATCCCGATATAAAAAAGCGAGCCTGTCTGTGTGTGTGCCGAATGCGCTAAGAACCGCTGTACGATACTCTGTGAGCCTTCAGGCGACCGTCCAGGTCGAGAAGTGACTGAAACTTTTTTGAGCGGACGCACTGCATGCGCTCCTCGCTGCTGCCATTCTTCTCCATCACTGAGGACCCGCGATGCTCGCGCAATAGGAGCATGCGTTCCTGGTCCTGCGACATCGACAGCACTTGCCTTCGTTCCTTGTTCTGCACTCACGCTCTCAATCGGGCGATGGCGTAATACACTCTTAGGAGCTATCCTACCAGTCGATTGCAATACAGACATTGTGCGCATCTCCTCTCAGATCAGTACCCGCTTCTCTATAGTACGGTGAAGCAATAGCGCCCTATGCGAGAGAGGTCTTGGTTTCCCTCAGACTGCGCTCACTACCAACTAGAACACGTGTTCTATTTTAGCAGCGCAATGGTCATGAGTCAAGACATTCACGTATTAAAAAAAGAAGTTTTTCGCTATTCGTAGAAGTGCAGGTTCTCATTAAACACGACGAGGACGATGTACTTGCAGCAGAAACGGAGTATGCTTAAAGTCTAGTTGTCTCGCAGCATAGAGTACAGTAATAGCTTCTTTAGCGTTGCAAAATCTCTTGCGCACGCCGTTATGATCCTCGATGAATTTCCTACGCCTTCCCTACAATATATGCCCCTCTTTTTCGCCAGGACCTGCTCTTACCGTCTCCTTATTCGCGACTTAATATACTATAGTACATTATATGCAGCCGACACATTACATCTTCATCTACATTGTATTCGCATTATACATGAACAATACTATATTATCCTTCTATTCACCTGACGTATGCAGAGCAATAGAAGCATATGATCATTACAATATGGTATTGTAAACACTTGCAGCCTTTTAAGCAACTGTCTACCCGAAAGTCATGGTGAAGTAGATGCTACACAAACCGACACGGAACTTCCATGCGAGAGCATACTAAAAAATATCTCTATGTTCTATAATTCTGCTTACGAGCGTTTATTAATATAATATATGCTGTCTATTCAATGCAGATGTGTCAGCTTTACACACAAGTAAGCCGCTTTCATTTGATAATACAATATCCGGCCGAAACGACTAGAAATGAAGTAAAACTTCGTATATTTAGTGGCTCTCTGCTATACTTGCTAGCAAGATTTGAAAACAGGAGGTCATGCGATGCCAGAACGCTGTGCAGAGTGTGGCGCAGTGCTCTCTGAAGGAAGCACTTGCCAGGCTCTCTTTGAAGAGTTCCTCAGTCTTGAATACACGAATTCTGCTTATGCTCAGGTCCACTTTCTCACTGTCGCCTGTTTCATGATTCAGCACGAGCGCTACAGTCAAGAGGCACTTGTCTGGATACAATCGACGCTGCGTATCTATCTTGAGAAAGAGCTCACAGGCCAGCAACTTCGCCAGCTTGCTGCGAAAGGAACGGTCAGTGCTACGCGTACCTGGAAAGTTATAAGGCAGGCAGATGCACCGTCGCTACCCAAAATTGCCTGGTCTATGACTATCACTGATGTTGCTCAAAGCATACACGATGCGGAACGATACTGCGAACAGGTAAAGCAATGGGCGCACACTACGCTGCGCCAAATGGAGTCTGTGCATTGACGCGCGACAGAGAGCCTCTCTGGTAACAACAAACATTTCTGGGCATTACCCCCGGTTCCAATTCGAGTGTATCCGCGAAGTTCTGGCTGAGGTGAAAATATTTTACGGACTTGTTGCGCAGCTTTTTACGACACGTGCGGACAAAGCAGTCACGACCACCGACAGCCAGACGCATGCTCAGTCTCGTTACGATAGCCGCCGCTGTGCTCGGAGGCAGCGTCCTCATCTATCTCATTCATCTCGTCGGCGTCTTCCCTGTCAACGCTAAAGACTCAAGACTCAAGGCCAGCAGAGAAGAGATGGAAGACGAGTTCATTGGAATTGGACCAGCTATGATCAGGCTATAACAGCTCTGGCTGGTCCAGAATCTTTTGCAGATCTTCGGGCAAGGGGGCTTCCGCTGTGATCACTTCACCACTCCAGGGATGGGTAAAGCGCAGTTGGAATGCATGCAGAAACTGCCGGTCCAGTTCTACACGTCGATGACCAGAACCATACGTCATATCACCGACGACGGGATGATTGATGGCTTTGAGGTGGACACGGATCTGGTGCGTGCGCCCGGTCTCCAGTTGCAATAGCAGCAAGCTATGGCGTGAAAAACGTTGCACCGTTTTAAAGTGCGTCACGGCCTCACGGCTATCCAGACTCGTGATCGTCATTTTCTGTCGATCACGGCGATCACGTCCGATTGGCGCATCGATGCTGCCATTTTCCAGCGCGAGTACACCCTCAACGAGAGCAAGGTAGCGCTTCTCGACCTCGTGCTTCTTCATCAGGTCAATCAATGCCGCCTGCGTGCGTAGATTTCGTCCGACGATAATCAGACCCGAGGTATCACGATCCAGGCGATGAACGATACCTGGGCGCACGTCCTCCGCAGCGTGATCACGCATCTCTGGATAACGCGAGAGCAGTGCATTGACCAGCGTATCATCATAGTGTCCTACGGCAGGATGAACAACCATACCAGCAGGCTTATTGATAATGACCAGGTCTTCATCCTCATAGACGACATCCAACGGAATGTCTAGCGGCACAATATCTTTGGCAGCAGATGACGGTATGGTACTCGCCACCTGAACGACATCATTGAGCCGTAAGCTATAGCCAGGCTTGCTGGCAGGCTTCCCATTGACGGTTACCACTGCATCTGTAATCAGTTGCTGAATAGCACTGCGTGAGAGGCCATCCAATTGCTGTGTCAGGAAGCGGTCCAGACGTGTTGCGACCTGCTCATTCTCAATCGTCCAGGCTGTATCTGTAGGTGCATCGGTTGTAGTAAGATCGATTATCTCTTCGTTATCGTCCATTTTGTCCCATTATGCGCTAGTGCGCCGTACTATTGGTTGGTGACGTCTTTTCGCCCGCCGCTTGCTGTGTATCGTCGCTTTCGTCACCACTCAGCAACTTACCATCCTTCTCCGTCGTCCGATTACCGAACAGGACAAGCACAAATAACAGAACAACGCCTACAGAGATGCTAGCATCTGCAACATTGAAAATAGCGAAATAGTAGTCCCATTGTGGAATGCGAAACGATATAAAATCGACAACATAGCCACTATGGATCACACGGTCGATTAGATTTCCTAACGCACCGCCAATAATCAAGCCGAAGATAATTTTGTAAAACCAGGGTCCGCTATTGATCATCCGTACATAGAGATAGAACACGACCAGTACTGCAGCCAGAATCAGTAACGAAAGAAGAACTGCCCCGCCCGATCCCGCGAGCATACCAAAGGCTGCCCCCGTGTTATGAATATGCCACAAATAAAAGTAATTCCCTAAGATGGGAAGCGGTCGTTCGCTCCCAACGGGCATATTTTTGACCACCAACGATTTCGTCCATTGATCAATGCTAACGATGATGATCACAGTTAGCAAGGCCAATACATCATATATGCGAGCGCGTTTGTGAGACACGATATACTCGTCCTTCCTTGTTGCGTAGAGATTTTGCTCTGATAGCTTGAACCATTGTACCACACTGTACAACCGATACGGCTCGGCTTTCGCGGTTAGTTACTACGCACAACAATACGTTTAGGCACACGTACCTTTATACATACACAGAGCTGGCTCTGCTCAGTCAGCTTCAACCACGGCATCCGGGTCTGCCAGCGCTTCGCAAGCTTGCAGATACGCTCATGCTCTGTCACATCGTTGGCCCCAACTTCAAGTAGCGCGCCTGCTATCTCCAACACAATCTTTAGCCCCTGCTTCTTGTCGGTTGCAGCATACAGGAGCTTGATCAGCGGAACAACCTGTTCCAACAGTGCCTGCCAACCTGGCTCAATCGCTGTCTTCGTCCACGGCCCAGTGACACGGTACACGAGCATCAAACCACCGGCCGGTATAGCCTGTGCCGTAGCCTTATAGCCATCGACGGCCAGACGTTGCACGACGGCACGATTGATAGCATAGACCGCAGCCGCATCCGGGTCAGACGCACATTCAGGCGCAATCACGAGATGCAAAGCAGTGATATTTAAAGCATTGAGAACCGGTACAGTATCAGTAGATGTAGCTTGTTTCGTTCTTCCCACGTCTCCTCCTCCATTATCGCAAAGGCAGCGCAACAAAAGCTACAGATAGTATAACAAAATATAGTTACAATCCAAAGTTGCACAACAATCAGTGCAGCAGAAAGTGTGAGGAATTGAGTCGATCAACGTGGTAATAATGGGAAAGCGGCGTGAAGCATGGGCATCCCTGACCGCATCTGGTATACTTCTATGGAGATGTTGTAAAATAGCCATTCGCCGCTGGCTGCGACCAGCACGATTACTTCACACTGGAGACCTCACACGTTGTCAGAGAAACACGACCATGAAGAAGAGCCCACCACCCCGGGAGATCGCCTGAATCTACGAGCCGACTGCGAGAACTGCTTCGCACTATGCTGTGTCGCGCCGGCCTTCTCAGTCTCGGCAGACTTCGCAATTAATAAAGACGCCGGGCAGGCTTGTCCTCATCTGCAACCGAACTTTCGCTGCGGCATTCATACACGCCTCAGGCAGCAGGGCTTTCGCGGTTGCACTGTGTACGACTGCTTCGGCGCGGGACAAAAGGTCTCTCAGGTCATCTTCGGCGGACAGGATTGGCGACAGGCCCCGCAGACCGCAAAGCAGATGTTCGAGGTCTTCCCGATCGTGCGCAACCTCCATGAGCTGCTCTGGTATCTGACTGAAGCGCTGACACTGCAACCAGCCCATCAGATCTACGATGAGCTGAGCCTCGCGCTACAGGAGACCGAACGCCTCACGCACAGTGGCCCCGCTGCGCTCTTAGAACTGGACGTGACAGCACATCGACAAGGGGTCAATGCTTTGCTGCTGCGCACGAGCGAACTCGTGCGAGCCGAAGTCCAGCACAAGAAGAAGAACCTCAGGGGAGCCGACCTCATCGGGGCCAAACTCAAAGGCTCCGACCTGAGAGGGGCCAACTTGAGAGGGGCATACCTCATCGGAGCTGACCTCAGAGACGCCGACCTGAGAATGGCCGACCTTATCGGGGCCGACTTCAGAGGGGCCGATCTCAGAGGTACGAACCTCACCGAGAGTATCTTTCTCATCCAATCCCAACTGGATGCAGCAAAAGGCAATACCAAAACCAAATTGCCGCCGCCGCTCACTCACCCAACGCATTGGCACGGGATTGAGTAGAGCGGTACAGCGGTTAGCTAGGCGTAATGCGTATCACAATCGTGGCTCAACACATCTTCCTCTGCTGCGTTTTGCCGCTCCAGTTGTTCTTCGTGTTGGATACAATAGGCAGCCCAGGGGATTGCTTGAAGACGCTTCTCCGGGATCGGCTTGCCATCTGCCAGACATTTTCCATAGGTACCATCTTTGATACGCTGAAGTGCGGCGTCGATCTCTGTCACTAACGCCTGGTCATCGGCCAGGATCGCCTGCTCTTGCTGCTCCTCCGTGACATCGACGGCATCATCTTCCTTATCTTGCGTACCATTGTCTCTATCATCCGGGTTCACAACTTTCGGCTTTGCCTCACTTAAATTCCCCTCGCTGCCCAGAATCTCTTTTTTTCGCTGGATTAAGCGCTTTTTCATCTCATCAATGTTGATAGCCATAGCTTTGCATTATCCTTTCAACTTCTCTCGCCTACTATATACATACTACAATACACGCGATGAGTAGTTGTTCGGCCTCAGTCCCTCACAGCCTCTTTTATTTTACCGTAGCTGCCATCATTTTACCGCATTTCATCGCATTTTACCGCATTTTACCTGAACTCATCTTTTCAAAAAGGAAACCTAAATACATGCGACTTGCACGATGTGCTATGCTGAAATTGCGCGTCTATGTGTCTTGCTCATGGGCGACCGATCTGGCCGCCACGCATGCCACTATCCAGTGCGGTAGAACCGACGTACGGCCCTACTGGCCATATGCACGACGCATGTCAATTGACCTTGCCGTAGCAATAAGATCTTATTCCGAAAACCAACGCGACTGGCGTCGCTAGTGCTACGCACACGCAAGCTTTCGGATAAGTAGTAAGCTAAGACAAAAGAAAAGGATCAGTTTCTATGTCAGTACCGCAGAACTCGGAAGACTATCAGGGTCCTACCTCAAGCAAGCCATCTACGTCGACGCATTCTCTTTTCAGCGATTTCGATCTGTACCTGTTTGGACAGGGCAAACACTACTATCTCTATAACAAAATGGGTGCACATCCCCATAGTGTTGATGGAGTAGAGGGCGTCAACTTCGCTGTCTGGGCACCGAATGCGCGTATCGTCTCGGTCATCGGCGATTTTAATCAGTGGAATCGCTCAAGCCATCCTATGCAGCTTCGTCATAGTGAACTGGGGGTGTGGGAATGCTTTATCCCAGGTCTCAAGGTCGGAGATCTCTACAAATACTCGATCTATTCGAAACACAATAATTATACGGTAGACAAAAGCGATCCGTATGCCTTCGAGAGCCAGTTACGTCCGCTGACAGCCAGTGTGGTTGCCGATATTATGCAGCACAGCTGGCAGGATCAGGCTTGGATGCAGCAGCGAGGTCGGCGTCAAGATTTTTCCGCGCCAATCTCTATCTATGAGGTACATCTCGGTTCATGGCGTCATGTACCGGAGCGTCATACGCCCGGCAATCCTGAAGAAGATCGCTTCATGACCTATCGTGAGTTGGCCCATGCGCTCGCTGACTATGTCAAAGAGCTCGGCTTTACACATATAGAGCTCCTCCCCATTACCGAATATCCTTTTGATGGTTCCTGGGGCTATCAGGTATCCGGCTATTTTGCACCCACCAGCCGCTTCGGTACGCCAGCCGACTTCCAATACTTTGTAGACTATCTTCATCAAGCTGGCATCGGCGTCATCCTCGACTGGGTCCCTTCTCACTTCCCCAAGGATGGGACGGCACTGAGCTACTTCGACGGCACCCATCTCTACGAGTATGCTGATCCTCGCAAGGGCGAGCATAAGCAGTGGGGCACCTACGTCTTCGATTATGGACGGAGTGAGGTACGCAACTTCCTGGTTGCCAGTGCGCTCTACTGGCTCCGTGAGTATCATATCGATGGTCTACGGGTGGATGCGGTCGCTTCAATGCTGTATCTGGATTATTTGCGCGATGAGGGGGACTACGTCCTGAATGAACATGGTGGACGTGAGCATCTGGAAGCAGTCGCTTTTCTGCGTCAAATGAATGAGGCGGTCTATGCTGAGATTCCAGGCGCGATCACCATCGCAGAAGAGTCCAGCGCCTGGCCGCTGGTGACCCGTCCTACCTACGTTGGTGGCCTCGGCTTCACCTATAAATGGAACATGGGCTGGATGCATGATATGCTTGACTATATGCATACCGATCCTCTACATCGACGCTACAAGCACAACAATATTACGTTCTCGCTAATGTATGCCTATTCAGAAAACTATATACTCCCCCTGTCACACGATGAAGTGGTACACATGAAAGGCTCGCTCCTCTATAAAATGCCGGGCGATCTCTGGCAGAAGTTCGCAAACCTGCGGGCATTCTATACCTATATGTGGGCACATCCGGGTAAGAAGCTCTTGATTATGGGGAGCGAGTTTGGGCAGTGGAACGAGTGGCACTTCGAGCATAGCCTCGATTGGCACCTGCTTGAAGCTCCCAGCGATCCACATCATCGTCAGCTCTACGACTTTGTCTGCAGCCTGAACCAGCTCTATCGGCAGGAGCCTGCCCTCTCGGAGCTTGATACCGATCCTAAAGGCTTCGCCTGGATCGATTGTAACGACCTGGAGAATAGCGTTATCTCGCTCCAGCGCCGCAGCAAAGATCCTGATGATATGCTTGTCTTCATTTGTAACTTCACCCCTATGCCCCACCATAACTATCGTGTCGGTGCTCCTATCGCGGGGAACTACTATGAGATTCTCAATAGTGACGATGCACGCTACGGTGGTAGCAATATGCTGAACAATCAGGACATGCACAGCGAGCCACTCCCCTGGCATAGTTGCGACCAATCACTGGTCCTGACCCTGCCACCGCTCGCAACTATTGTACTTAAACGACGACCTGCAACTATCCACGAAGCAGACAGCACGTCGACCGACACTAACGCCGCGCAGTAGCGCTCACCAGACGCAAAAGGACCCGCGCCAGGGAACATAGTTCCTATGGCGGGTTCTTTGTTACTGTAACTTCTCTATTTTGTTACTATAACTTCTTGCATAGAGTACTGTTTGTTTATGCAGGTTCCAGATCTTAGCGAATTGAGGTCTCACGGCTAGGATCGACCTTCTCAAGTTGTGCATTTTGCAGGTACGTGTCACACACGATATCACAAATCTCTTGCGGATCATCGCTCAACTGCAGCAGGTCCAGATCGCCAGGAGAGACGTTCTCTTGTTGCAACATCGTATCGCGTAGCCAGTTTATCAAGCCGCCCCAGTACTGAGAACCAAACAGAATAACTGGGAAGTTACTGACCTTCTTGGTCTGAATCAGTGTCAGCGCCTCAAACAGCTCATCCATGGTACCAAAACCACCAGGGAAGATGACAAAACCGCTTGAATATTTGACGAATAGGGTCTTACGTACGAAAAAGTAGCGAAAATCTAATGAGACATCCAGGTACTTATTCGAGAACTGCTCAAATGGCAACTCTATGTTACAGCCAATAGAGAGATTGCCTCCCTCCTGTGCCCCCTTATTCGCCGCCTCCATTATGCCAGGACCACCGCCAGTAATAATGCCAAAACCTGCAGACGCCAGGAGACGCGCAGTCTCTGTTGCAACCTTATAGTATGGATCTTCCCTTTTCGTACGTGCAGAGCCAAACATAGCTATCGAAGGAGGGATATGCGCCAGCGTATCAAAACCATTCACAAATTCACTCATGATACGGAAAACGCGCCAGGGATCGGTTACGGTAAAGTCAAAGTTAAGCGCTCGCTCAAAGGCATGCTCCTCCTCGCGGACACGCTCACTTGGTACTGGATCTTTTGGACTTATCAATGGTTGGGTGGGTCGGCTTAACAGCCGCTCGTCATCTGTGACCGCATTGCCCTTTTGTCGCAAAGAACGATAGCGATCAGGCCCGTTGCTGTCTCGATGATTACTTGAATTATCATTCTGTATTCTATTTCGACTCATGCTGCTCTCTTCTCTAGTGCGACACAAGTGAGCAAACCTCACATGAACAGATTTAGTATAGCACGGCTCTGCACTTCGCGACTATATAAATCAAATGTGATTGGTTAAATGATCGTTAATGTACGGTGAATTATTATTATCATCCTTACTGGGGAAAAGGAAGCGAGAGGGGATAGTATAAGAAGAACTGTTACCGTGCCGCAACTACTTTCCTTCGTACGTGAATTCGACAGTAATGCGCGGGAGTTTGAATTGTGCGGCCTGATGATAATATAAGCGAATAGCCTGCGCTACGATCTCGTTGTCACGGGGAGCGTGTAAATTCTCACGCTGTACGATACTGTGCGCCGCTACCTGCACGCGCCAGCCGCCGTTGCTGCGCTTCAGACCTACGGGCGTCGTTGAACGTAGCAGTGCAGATAAGCGTGGCGATTGCCGATTGATAACAAGCACGATCTCAACCCAGTGCTCCTTGAGCAAGCTGAGGAATTGCTCGATAAAATCGTCAGTGTAAGCTCGCTGCTGCCTTTGCTCCACAGAGGATCTCCTGCTGCATTATAAATCGACGATACCGCTCTCCCTTACAAGAGAGGGTGTCTCAAGTATAGCATATCTATTAGTCTTTTGCGCGCTTTTCAGGCAACCAATTGCTTCCCTGTCTTTCGCTAAAATGTAGATTGCTTTTTCGCTCTGCAGCACTCAAAAATTGCGAACGCAAGAAAAGACCGGGTGAGCACAATGCTTCCGGCCTTTTCTTTTGTCCTCACTATCCTCACTATCCTCAGTATACTCACTATCCTCACTATCCTCATTCCTCTGGATGCGCTGCTACACTAGCGTGCTGTCTTCCAATCCTGCTCCAGGCCTGGATCTACATACACCAGCGTGTATTGCTCTTCCTCATCCGACTCACCATCAACCTGCTGGAAACCAAGGGCCGGCTTATGCTCGCCGCTAGAGAAACTGTACAGCAGATCTATCGGCCCACTTGTCCGATCCTTTATCTTCTCGAAGATGGCAGCAGAGTGCAACTGTGGTGTCGTTAACGGTCTGGTCTCAATAACATTGGTCTTACTCGCTACAAATTTATCAATACGCCCACGTGTGCACTGTGTGTGAGATGAATATTGTGCCATAATGTTGCTCCTTTGTTTTTGTAAAGGGACTACTTCTTAGCACGGACCACACGACCAGGACGTAGACACGTTGCGCTACACTACGCTACTATCAGCATCTGCTTATCTTTACCTCAATGATTCGCATAAATACGAATGAAAAGCCTTTTCACTCAAAACGATCATTCCGCCAGTTTTTTATTCCCCAGGAAGGGTAATACGCGTTGCTTATGGTATTGCTACACACTGCTTGTATAGAGTACCATACCGTATTTCACACACACAAACCCTGGCAACAAGAGCTTGTTGCTGAGGACTGAATAGCCGTGGGGATAGGTACAGGTCACCTATCCCCTTCCAATGCTATAGGAATATATATTATAAAAAACATACACTTAATTACTATCTTCAGAATTAGGTATAGCCGACACCACCAGTAGAAGATCTTAGTTATTTGGTACAGCCGATACTACTGGCATAAATTCTGCGGTTACGTAATCGATACGGACTGTGAGTTCCTGTCCTCTGTGATAGAGGTCGGCGGGATGTGTAATATAGCCGGATACAGCCATCTCGACCGGTAGCATTCCAATAATATCGCCCAGATCCAGATAGAGACCTTCGGGGCGTAACGAGACAACACGCCCCTGCCGTATCTCTCCCGGTTTCAGGTGGCGGTGGGCGGCTTCAAACATCTGCGCATGGACCATGGAGAGCTCACACCAGGAGTCTTGCACATCCAATACCATCACATCAATCGTCTGATGAATGCGCAAGATCTTACGCGTGTGGTAGATTGGTGCGCGCGAAAGATAAAACAGGGGGAGCCGACCTTCGCTCCCATTCACATCAACTGTCGCGTGCAAGGGTCCCAGATAGTTAACGACCACTGTATGCATATCACCAGGCTGCATCTTGCGCAGCACCGCGTTCGCCTTACTCTTCTGCTCATCCTCAGCATCAAACAGGTAAATATGTGGCTTGAGCAATAGCCGTTCGCTCTGCCGATCAAATTCAACGATCGTGAGTAACATCTTGCGACCACATATCGCATCCAGTTGCCGATTGATATAGTCGTGGTCATGTACGTGCTTACCAAGTGGGGAAAAATCAAAGGCAGGTAACTCGACAACACCGGAAAGCCCATCCACATCTACCAACATATATTCTAGCGTCGCTTTTACCACCCGCGCAGTCACCGGTAATTGCTCCCGAAACCGCTCCTCTATCATTGACCACTTCGTATCTAGTGCCGCATTATCGCCAGTGTTCTCTTTTGCCATCTCCAAACCTTCCCTATCCATCCCTAGCCTAATCAAAAAGCATGCAAATCAGAATGCTACGGGTATTCAATGCATCTATATCCATTATACTTACTGATGCAATAATGTTAAGCGCAGAGCCACGCAGAAAAGTAGTATAGTACTACCATAACACTTATAAAGCCCACTTACATGGAGGATTCACTTATGCAGACGTATACGACCGCACCAGAACTTACGCCATCCTATCTCGATACAGTCTGGACTACGCTCCCAGCACGCATACGCCCCACGCTCTTGCTGCCGGCACAGAAGCTCTCCGAACGGCTCGGCTGCTCGGTTACGATTGCGAGCGAGACGTTCCAATTTACAGGCAGCTTCAAATTTCGGGCCGCATATAATCTTCTCTCCAGTATCCCCCACTCCGACATTGTGGCCGCCTCTTCTGGCAACTTCGGACAAGCTATCGCCTATGCTAGCAAGATCCTTGGCAAGCGTTGCACTA
Organism: Ktedonobacteria bacterium brp13; assembly: GCA_015099395.1. Classification (GTDB taxonomy): domain Bacteria; phylum Chloroflexota; class Ktedonobacteria; order Ktedonobacterales; family Ktedonobacteraceae; genus Dictyobacter. The sequence continues at coordinate 2,190,453 of AP024096.1, forward strand.
TTGTGATGCCAGCCACATCAGCACAGGTGAAGATCGACGCTGTCCGTTCTTATGGCGGTAACGTAGACCTGATCGATGTCCATAAGATATCTCGTCAAGAGGGTGCCGCCTCTCATTTAAGAACGCATCCAGATGCGTTCCTGGCACAGGCCTATGACGACTATCGTGTGGTCGCAGGCAACTCGACCCTGGGGCAAGAGATCTTCGCCCATTCCACCTTCGATACTGTCATTGTACCTGTTGGTGGTGGTGGTCTGAGCTCTGGTATCGTCCTGGCTCGTGATCATGTGCACGCAGATACTGAGATTATTGGTGTTGAGCCACTGCTTGGCAATGACGCAGCACGCTCATTACGCAGCGGACAACTGGTGAAGAATGAGCAGGAACCCGCGACGATTGCGGATGGAGCACGTACAGTCAGCCTGGGTCAGATCAACTGGGAGATATTGAGTAAGGGGCTCTCCACTATTATTGAGGTTCCTGATCCACTAATCGTCCAGGCGCTACGCACTTGCTTTATCGAGAATAATCTCAAGGTCGAACCGACCGGAGCACTCTCGCTCGCGGCACTCCTGGCGCACCCCGAGCGCTTCAAAGGTCGTCGCGTCTGCTGCATTGTTAGCGGAGGAAATGTCGATCCCGCCGTCTATGCAGCAGCTATCACCCAGGAGTAATCTGCTTTCGCATCTTCTTACATGTGCTTTTTTATAGTATTTCATGCTGTGATATGCATTGTCGCAGCATGAAATACCGTGAGGCCAGCTATTGGTTAAACTCAAAGTACACAAAATACATTTCTATTCGGCGATCAGTGCCTCGGCGATCAGTGCCTCGGTGATCTGCCAGAGTTGCTTCTGCCTCTGTTCGTCATGGGATGCTTTGGATGAGGCGGCCACTTTGCTCTTCGTGAAATATTTTCCGCTGACGTGTTCGATCTCGGGCGAGGTTGCTAGATAGAGCGATGTCTGTGCTCCCTGTTCAGGCGTCAACAAGACCAATTTGCTCAGCTTCCCGATTAGATTGTCGCCCACATAACTTGTCGCGACCCCTCCAGGATGCAAAACGTTAGCCGTGACGCCTGTCCCATCCAGCCGACGAGCTAACTCATAGGTAAACATAATAAGGGCCAGCTTCGCCTGCCCATAGATTCTCAAGCTACCATACTGTTGCTCGCTTTGCAGGTCATCAAATTTGAGCTTTCCAAATTTGTGTACCATTGAACTGACGTTGACGATGCGAGCTGGAGCATTGGCCTTAAGCTGATCCAGTAGTAGCGTCGTCAGCAAGAAAGGTCCGACATAGTTCAAAGCCAATGTCGACTCGATGCCATCGGAGGTCAACGAACGCTTGGCGAATGTGCCGCCAGCATTATTGATCAAGGCATGCAACTGCGGATAATTTATCTGCACCTCCTGCGCCAGTTGCCGTACCGATGTTAGCGATGTCATGTCCCCGATCAACAAAGCGACATGCTTATTTCCACTAACAGATTTTATCTCAGCCTGAGCCGCTTCACCTCTGCCACGATCACGACAGACCATCACCACCGTCGCTCCGCGCTGCGCCAGTGACAGAGCCGTGGACTTGCCAATGCCTCCGTTGGCTCCTGTGACCAGATACTCTTTTCCTTGCAATTCATTACTTGCCATGTCAATAATCCTTCAATAATCTATAACTGTCTGCAAAACACGTCCAAACAGATCGACATATCTCTACAAAGAGAATCACGCATCATCATGCGGGTAAAAAATACCTTTCTATCATATCTCATTCCGAAGCAACCAGGATTTTCCCACAAGCTTCTCATGGAGGCTTATTGTATATTTTGCGTGGGATGATTGCCAGCGGGTTTTTATTGTATTTTGCGAAGATGCTTGACAAGCTGATTTTGGATATGTTATGTTCCGTAATAGATGTGGTTGTTTGTCAAAGGAGGATACCTCTACACATAGAGTATATTTTGACTTGCTGACATCCCATCCTGTAGTTGTCTAGACCAGAATGCGCTGGTCTTTGGCCCCCGGGATGGCAAAGATTGAGAATGGAAACTCAATCTTGTACGGATGGTCATTTGTCTGCGACGACAGGTGGTCATTTGCTTTTGCTGACAAAGGAAGAAGGCAACTAATGGCACGACGCGTTCTAGTTACCTGCGGGATTCTTTTTAGTCTTATCCTGGCACAAACCCTTATTTTATCCCAAGCAACGGCCGCCCATGCACATGTGGCCGCCACGCAAAATCTCGTCCAATATGTGAATCCATTTATTGGCACGGCCAGCAGTAATGCTCCCAACCCAGTACCGGGCGGGAGCGGTGGTAGCACTTATCCAGGTGCGACCGTCCCTTTCGGTATGGTTCAATTTAGCCCCGATACTCCAAGTGCATCGCCCAAGGGTTATCTGTACAGCGATAGCACGATTCAGGAGTTTAGCGTCACCCACTTTGATGGCGCTGGCTGCGACAATAATAATGATATTCCGATCCTCCCTATCACAGGTGCACTTGGTTCCTCTCCTGGTACCAATTGGTCCTCCTATAGCTCTACTTTTACTAAAAGTAACGAGAGCGCCGCTCCCGGCTACTACAAAACCAGGCTGGACAAATATAATACAACGGTCGAGTTGACTGCGACGACGCGTACTGGCATGGCTAAGTTTACTTATCCGAGTACTACTCAAGCAACAGTCCTGATCAATAGCAGTCTGAGCGCAACTGGTAGCCGTAGCGGCGCAGTAAATATCAGTGGCAGTCAGGTCACCGGAAACGTAACTGCAGGCGGCTTCTGTGGCTCATCCAAGACCTACAAGATCTACTATGCGGCCCAGTTTGATCAGACGCCGACAAGCTCTGGTACCTGGTCCGGAGGCACCATCTCTGCTGGCTCCGCAAGCACAAGTGGAACCAACACCGGCGGCTATCTGACCTTTAATACCAGCTCGAATGCGGCAGTGCAGATGAAGATTGCACTCTCCTATGTAAGTATAGCGAACGCGCAACAAAACCTTTCCACTGAAAATCCCAACTGGAACTTCGCAACGACTCAGAGCAACGCCAGTACAACCTGGAACTCGATGCTCAATCGTGTACAAGTCAGTGGTACATCGACAACCGATCTCACTGAATTTTATTCCGCCCTCTACCACACAGTGGAGAGCCCAAATGTCTCCAGCGATGTGAATGGACAGTATATGGGCTTTGATGGAGCTGTCCATACGGCGACTGGGATGACTGTCTACCAGAATTATTCCGGCTGGGACATTTATCGGTCGTGGACGGCGCTGGTCTCGATGATCGCTCCAACTGAGATGACGGACATCGTCAAATCGATGGTTCTTGATGGTCAGCAAGGCGGTGAACTACCGAAGTGGTCGCAAGAGACCAATGAGGATTTCATCATGACTGGTGATCCGGGTCCGATCATCGTATCGAGTGCCTACGCTTTTGGTATTCGTAACTTTGATACAGCGACTGCCCTGACACTGATGAACAATGCCGGCAGTAATCCCAATGCGACCACGCAAGGAAGTCCCATTCGTGGCAACCTGACATCCTATCTGAGTCAGCATTATATCGCGGGCGATGCCTCTGACTCGCTGGAATACTCAGCATCAGATTTCGCGATCGCGCAATTTGCGCAAGCGCTGGGGAACACAGCGGATTACAATACCTACATGAGTCACGCGCAATGGTGGGAGAACGTTTTTAATCCCTCGACCAACTATATTAATCCGCGCAACAGCAACGGTAGCTGGATATTGCCACTCGATCCAGCGAGCACCTCTAATTTTACTGAAGGTAACGCGGCGCAATATACCTGGAATGTCACCTACAATTTGCAAAGCTTGATCAATCTGATGGGAGGAAATGCGACCGCGATACAGCGTCTCAATCATCTCTTCACCCAGGTCAACGCTGGACTAAACCTGCCTTATTATTACATCGGCAACGAGCCAGAGTTTGCCACACCCTGGGCTTACACCTATGCCGGTGATCCATCAGGCACGCAGAACGCCGTGCGCAGTGTCATGAATGGTGCCTATACCGCTGCTCCAGGCGGCCTGCCTGGCAATGATGATCTTGGTGCCACATCAGCATGGTATGTCTGGGCGGCCCTGGGCCTCTACCCGGCCACTCCTGGCGCGGATACCCTCGTGCTGCATGGACCTCTCTTTACTTCTGAAACGCTGCAGTTGGCTGGCGGCAAAACACTCCAGATCAACGGTTCAGGCGCTGGCGATGCGAATCCTTATGTACAGAGTCTGACGGTCAACGGTACGGCCAGCAATCAAGCATGGCTGCACTATAGCGATATCGCTAATGGAGCCACCCTCAACTTTACGATGGGGAGTAGTCCATCCACCTGGGGCAATAGCGCAACACCGCCTCCATCCTTTAATGATGGTTTTACGCCTCCAGCCACAGCACCCGCGCTAGGGACCAACCTGGCTCTCAATAAGCCCGTCACCTCATCAGCTACCTGTGCCAGCAACGAGTCGGCTGCGAACGCTGTCGATGGTGTGCTGAAAGGTGATAGCAAGTGGTGCTCAGGCGTGAGTCCTTCATTCTTAGAGGTAGATCTTGGCTCGATTCAGCCGGTTGGTTCCTTTGTGCTCAAAAACGCTGGTCTGGGTGGAGAAACGACGGCCTGGAATACGAATACGTACAATATCCAGACCAGTTCCGATAATACCAATTGGACAACTGTCGTCAACGTAGCAGGCAATCAAGATAGCCGTGTCCTCAGCAGCATCACGCAGCGGCAAGCCCGCTACATCAAGCTGAACGTCACCAAGCCCACCAATACGACCGATACGGCAACACGTCTTTATGAACTTGAGGTCTATAGCGCCAGCACCGGTAGCAGTGGGGGTACTTTCTCGACGGGTCTGGAAACCACCGATCCCCAACCCACCTGGAGTAGTACCGCCGACTCTGGCGTGTATCCAGCGGGCGGAGTCAGCAATGTCACAGGCATTTGCTGCGGCCTGACAGGACCAGAAACAGCTACTCGTAATGAAACAGCTCATACTGGCAGTGCCGCTCTCATGTATTCAGGATCAGCTCAAGGCGCTGCCGCCGACTTCGCGTATACGAAGGTCTTCGACACCAGCGCACAAGCTCTGAATGTTGGAGCCAGTACCACTCTGAGCTATTGGATCTATCCTCAGAGTCCCACCACAAGTAATCTGGTGACTGGCAGCAACAGCACCTGCGTCGCACTCGACCTGATTTTCAGCGATGGCACCAATCTGCGCGACAATGCAAGTGCTGTCGATGAGAACGGGAACCGTATCCATCCCGCCTATCAGTGCGGACACCTGACGTTGGATACCTGGAATCATGTCACAGTGAACCTGGGTGCAGCCGTCAACGGCAAAACAATTTCACGTATCGACGTTGGCTATGATCAGCCCAATAGTACAGGCGGCTATCGTGGCTATATCGACGACATAAGCATCCAATAGCGCTTCTGCCGTAATAGTCCAAAGAAGAGTAGATACCTGCTTTTGTAGATATCTACTCCCTTACCATTTTCTACTGTAGCACCTCGAAAATGTAGCTGATGGCCCTCGCGTCATTTGAGTTTTTTTCATTCTACTGGATTGACTCTTCCTTTTCACCCCTCCCCTGACTTTTGCGAAGCCCTGATCGTGAGGCCATCGCCCTTGCGCTTTGACTCTCCCATGCTGTAGAATCAATTATGGTTCCACTCATTTTTGGTACTGTTGGAGCATGCAGGACGACACTCGCCCTCTATCCATATATCATGCATCACAAAAGCCAATCCCCAAGAAAGGTAGCATAACGACCGATATGACCATTACTACTCAAGCACGCACTATTCGCGAACTGCGTGAAAGTGGCTATCAGGTACTTTCCGTAAAAGAAGAGATGAGGAAAAATCTTATCCAAAAAATTCGGGACGGTGAAGAGCTATTCCCAGGGATTATTGGCTATGAGGAGACCGTGATCCCGCAAGTTGAGAACGCTATTCTCTCAGGGCAAGATATTATCTTTCTCGGCGAACGTGGCCAGGCCAAAACACGTATGGCGCGTAGTCTCGCAAATCTGCTCGATGAGACGGTGCCTATTATCGCTGGCTGCGAGATCAACGACAATCCCTATGAGCCTATCTGTAAAGCCTGCCGTGATAAGGTCGAGGAATTCGGTGAAGCGGTAGAGATCGAGTGGATCGCTCGTGACCGCCGCTACGGTGAAAAATTGGCAACCCCCGATATCACTATCTCCGATCTTGTCGGTGAGGTCGATCCAATCCGTGTCGCCGAAGGCCGCTATCTCTCTGACGAATTAACGATTCATTATGGAATGATTCCGCGTACCAATCGAGGCATCTTCTGTATTAACGAGCTACCAGACCTCGCAGAGCGTATCCAGGTCGGACTGCTCAATATTATGGAGGAGCGCGACGTCCAAATTCGTGGCTATAAGATTCGCCTGCCACTGGATGTCTACGTCGTTGCCAGTGCAAACCCTGAAGACTACACGAATCGCGGGCGCATCATTACGCCGTTGAAAGACCGTGTGGGCTCTGAGATTCGTACGCACTATCCGTATACGAACGAACATGAAATTATCATCATGGAGGAGGAGCGTAATCACTTCGCCAACGATGGTTTCGATGTTACGGTACCGCAGTTCATGAAAGAGATCATTGCTGAGGTGACCCACCAGGCACGTAACAGTCACGACATCAGCCAGCGCTCAGGTGTGAGTGTCCGCGTCTCCGTTGCCAACTATGAGAATGTACTCAGCAACGCGGTACGCCGCTCGCTACGCCTCAAAGAGCGTCAGGCCGCGCCTCGTGTCAGTGATCTCGAAGCGATTATCGCCTCTACGAGTGGCAAGATTGAACTTGATGCTGTCGGCGATCTGAAAGAGGAGACCGTCGTGCAAAAACTGATCAACTCCGCCATACTCAGTGTCTTCAGCGACTACTTTGAGCAGCGCGAGTTCGATCAACTCCTGGCCGGCTTTGAGCGTGGTCTCAACGTCCAGGTTGGTGACGACATTGCCTCTATGGAATATGTTACCCAGCTCTCCAAGGTTGGTGGTCTCAGTAAAGCTATCGATAAGCTTAACGGACGTGGTAACCCTGCAACGATCGCCTCGACTATCGAGTTTATCCTTGAGGGACTCCATTTGAATCGCCGTCTCAATAAAGATGCTGTCAATGGCAAGACGCGCTATCGCCGCTAAGCGCATTCATACTAGAGGACGCGCACCATGTTTAATCGTTTCTATCGCAATCGTTACGGGTACACACGCTGGGACGGTACGCAAAAAATCGAGGGTATCGATGCCGATGATATCCTTGATGCGCTCTCAGATGACTATATGGAGGACGGCAACCTGAAAAAGGCTCTGAATCGCTTGATGAAGGAAGGCATTGAGGGCAAAGACGGTCGTCGCATGATGGGCCTGCGCGAGATGATGGAGCGCATGAAAAGGCAACGCCGTGAGCAGCTGGATCGCTATAATATGGCATCCGGCGTCATGGATGATATTCGTCAGAAGTTGGAGGAGATCAAGCAACTGGAACGCGAGGGCATCCAGCGCCGTCTGGACAATCAACAGCCTCCGCACCAGCCATCTTCTCCCTCTTCTGATCAATCTCCACAGTCTCCACAATCCCAACAAAATCAACAAGGTCCACAAGACCAACAAAGTCAACAAAGTCAGCAAGGCCAGCAGGGTCCACAATCCCAACAAAGTCAGCAAGGCCAACAGGGTCCACAATCCCAACAAAGTCAGCAAGGCCAACAGGGTCAGCAAGGCCAACAGGGTCAGCAAGGTCAACAGGGTCAGCAAGGTCAACAGGGTCAATCTGGACAGGGTGGACAGAGTGGAGAAGGCCAGCAGGGTTCTGGTGATCTGTCACCTGAGCAGATGCAGCGTATGCTGGAGATGATTGCCAAACGCAAGCAGGACTACCTGAATGGTCTGCCGGAAGACGTGCCGGGTCAGATCAAGAGCCTCTCTGACTATGATTTTATGGAGGAAGAGGCACGCGAAAAGTTCAATGAACTGCTGCAGGGTCTGCAACAGCAGATGATGCAGCAGTTCTTCCAGGGCATGCAGCAGTCTTTGCAACAGATGTCCCCGGAAGATATTGCGAACTTACGCGAGATGATCCGTGATCTGAATAAGATGCTCCGCGAACGCCGGGAGGGGATCGAACCTGACTTCGATTCGTTTATGCAGAAACACGGTCAGTACTTTCCCGGTGTGAACTCGCTCGATGATCTCATCGAGCAGATGCAGCAACAGTCGGCTGCCATGCAGGGTATCATGGACAACATGTCCTCTGAGCAACGCCAGGAGTTGCAGGATCTCATGGAACAGATGATGGGAGACGATCGTATCCGCGTCGATATGATGGAGCTGGCCGCCAATATGGAGGCGATGGCTCCTTCGCAGCAGGGGCGTACACGTTTCCAATTCCATGGTGATGAAACCCTGCCACTCAATGAAGCGATGCGTATGATGGGCAAGATGCAACAGATGGAGGGTCTCGAAGAGCAACTCAACGATGCACGCCGCCTGGAGAATCTTGAAGCGATCGATAGCCAGAAGGTCAAAGAGCTGCTCGGTGATGATGAATATCAATCGGTTGAGCAGCTCAAAGAGATGATGAAGATGCTCGAAGAGGCTGGCTATGTCCACAAGAACGGGAACCGCTGGGAGTTGACCGCACGGGGTATCCGTAAGATAGGTCAGAAGGCGCTCCAGGACATCTTCAACAAGATGAAGCGTGATGGCTTTGGTCGTCATGTCAGTCCCTTCCGGGGTAGCGGTGGCGAGCAGACCGATGAGAGCAAGCAGTATCAGTTTGGCGATCCCTTCCTGCTCGATCTGCAAAAGACGGTGATGAACGGCATTCATCGTCAGGGAGTGGGGACACCGGTCCATCTCGCGCAGGACGACTTTGAGGTCTATCGTACCGAATTCACGACGCAATCATCGACGGTCTTGATGATCGATATGAGTTTGAGTATGATCTATAATGGTTGTCAGCCGGCGGCGAAAAAAGTGGCGGTCGCGCTAGAAAGCTTGATCCGTTCACAGTTCCCGCGTGATAATCTATCTATCGTTGGTTTCTCGTTTGCCGCTCGTGAATACAAGCCAAGCGATCTTATCGAGCTGAGCCGCTACGATAACGAGCGCGGCACGAATATGGCACACGGTTTAATGCTGTCGCGCCAGTTGCTGGCGAAGCAGCGTGGTACCAACAAGCAGATTATCATGATCACTGATGGTGGCCCTACGGTCTGGTATCATGAAGGCGAAGGCTGGGTCTTCGAGTATCCTAGTGGTATGGCCGAACAGCAGACGCTGCTAGAGGTCCAGCGCTGCACACGTGAAGGCATTACCATCAACACCTTCATGTTGTACGACGACAGTTGGATGGTCGCATTTGTTAATCAGCTCGCCGAGATCAATCATGGTCGCACATTCTATGCCGACAAAGATAACCTGGGTGAATACCTGCTGGTTGACTATCTGAATAGTAAACGGAAAATTGTATCATAAATGTCTGAAGAAGTATCAACGGCATTCCAGGCTGGTCTGACACATTTTGGTATCGCGGAGAGCGCTGCTGCGTTTCTACGCTATCGCGATGAGCTGCTCGCCTGGAATAGCCGCTTCAATCTGACAGCGATTAAAGATCCTGAGGAAGTGTTGCTAAAACACTTCCTCGATTCTTTGACGCTGCTCCAGGTCTATGACCAGCCCGGAGCTATCCACGTGCTCGACATCGGCACGGGTCCTGGCTTCCCTGGTCTCCCGCTCAAGATTGCGCGCCCCGGCTGGCACGTCACGTTGATCGAGGCCACCGGCAAGAAGACAACGTTCCTACGCCACATCGTCGATACCTTGCAGCTGACAAACGTCGAAGTACTCAACGTCCGTGCAGAAGAGCTCGCGCACAAAAACCCCTATCGAGCGCACTTTGATCTCGTCACCGCACGAGCCGTCGCAGCACTCCCGACGCTCCTGGAGTGTAGCGCACCTTTCTGTCGGCCTGGTGGCACCATTATCCTACCGAAAAAGGGTGAGCTCGCCGACGAAATCAACCAGGGCAAGCATACAGCATTCCGCGTCGGCAGCCACTTTCAGCAGGATATCGAAGTCACGATACCTGGTCTTGACGACGGGCGTCGCCTCCTTGTCTGGGAGCAGCAGAAACTCTGCCCGCCACAGTATCCACGTTCCTGGGCGGCAATGACAAAACAACCATTGTGAGGCTGTGCTAACAAGCTGGTAGATGGGCGTATGGACTACTCGGCTGTTGCTACCACCACCGTTCAGGATCTCCTGGGCCGGCTGCCACTCGGACTACGCGCATGGGCAGAGTTGCATCGCGATGCTGTATTGGCAGCAAGCTATCATAATGATGGCCTGATAACGAAAATGGCGAATGCGTAAGACCTACAGAAAGAGAGTTTTATCATTGTACCTCTATCAAGGAAAAACAGCCCTGATTACCGGGGCGTCGTCAGGAATTGGGGCCACATTTGCGTATGAGTTGGCGGCACGAGGTATGGATATCGTCCTTGTCGCACGTTCTGAGGAACGCTTGCAGGCGCTCGCAACTGAGATCGTGCAGCGACATGGTCGTAAAGTTGAAGTCATCGCAGCTGACTTAAGCGACACACAGGGCGTGGCACTGGTCATCCAGGAAGTCGAGAGCCGTGGCCTCACGATTGATCTCTTAGTCAACAATGCAGGCATTGGGACACATGGCTACTTCGAGACCATTGCTCCCGAGCGCGATCAACAGTTGGTGATGCTCAATGTGGCAGCCGTTGTGGCGCTGTCCCATGCCTTTCTCCCGGCGATGGCGGCTCGTGGTGAGGGTGCAGTAATTAACGTCGGTTCGACGGCTTCCTTCCAGCCAGTCCAATATATGCCTGCCTATGGGGCAAGTAAAGCGTTCGTTCTGTCATTTTCCACCGCTCTGGCAGAAGAGTATCGGCATAAGGGCGTCCGTATCCTTGCACTATGTCCAGGAGCAACCATCACATCCTTTTTTGAGACTGCTGGAGAAGAAGCCGCGATGGGGTCTAAACGGACATCTAAACAAGCCGTCACGACCGCTCTGCGAGCACTGGAACAAGGACGCAGCGTGGTCGTTGATGGATTTATGAACATGTTGATCTCGCATGCATCACGTATACTCTCGCGCTCAATAATGGCACGCATTACTGGCAACGGTTTACGTCCAGGGCACTCTCAGAAGAATAAGAAGAATAAGAAGCAGACCACTGTCAACATGGTAAAATAGTCGTGATACCCCAAAAACTCGTCGAGAATCACACGATCGTAACGTGAATGATCTTGATTAGAGCCACATCCCTAAAGGATGTCAATTCAAGAGGAAGACAAACAGGCAGCGTTGATTCAGGGAAAGCTTGCGTATATGGGTGAACGTCCACTCTCGTCAGACCTTGTACCCCTAAAACTTATTCACGAGTTACGTCAAGAGTATCCTGTACGCAATCTTACCGAACGTTTGGATGCAGCAGTAAAAGGCGTTGAACAACGTGCTGGTAAATGGCATTTTCACGTATCTGCATGTTGCAGCGATCCTACTCCAGTCCTACTTTTTCCTACGCTTCGCCTCGGTCATCCCCCTGCTGGACCTCTTCATCGCACAAGTTAGCGACCTTGCGTATCGGCAATTTCACAATCGACGATTGTGGCATATGGCGCAAGAACCTGTACCTTTTCACCAGACGATGACGGAAGATATCTACAAACATATAAATAAACCGTAACACAAGCAGAAGCACAGCAAGAATATAAAAAAATTGCACTGCTAGTAATTCCTTTTACTTCATATCCGAACAGCCACGCGACTGGCATGGCTCGTGCATTGCACATTCATTGCTATAAGAAACATTCTCGATAGAGCTCTTTGAAAACTCCTATTGTTCTATTGCTGCCAAAAAAGTTGTAAAACAATAAAAAATCATGTTACGATTGTATGAGAACACATCTATGCTGTCTAGATAGAATTGTTACTACAATTACAAAACCACGAGTGAGCGCAGCAGGATGTATTCGCGATTGTTGCAAAACAATATTCAGACTGCTCGGTTGCTCTATCGGTCGCAGGCAAACTTCACCTTTTCTGAAGTTGCAGGCTATGATCTTATTCCGAAAACCAACGCGACTGGCGTCGCTAGCGCTACACACTCAGGTTTTCGGATCAGTAGTATGTGGGGAAGATGAACGGAGTTTTTGATGGGAAGAAAAGATAAACCGATTCACGTGGATGATACACAGGGCTACTCTATTGGCACTTTTCTCAGACAGCAACGGCAGCTCCATACGATTCCATTAACGACGATGGCCAAGCTGACAGGCTACTCTAAAACCTACCTTTCCGCTATCGAAAACAATAATATTCGCGCATCACGCAATGTCATTACACAGTACACGCAACATCTCAATTTCTCTGCTGATCAACTGCCCAGGGCTTTTCAGGACCCTCTGCTCACAACCGATCCTGACGAGCTACAGGAACGCCCCTGGAACATCCCTTACCAACGCAATCCGCTCTTTACTGGTCGTGATGACCTTCTGAAGCGGCTACACGAGCGGCTCTCCAGTTCGCGCAAACTTTCGCATTGTCTGGCGATAACCGGACTGGGGGGGATCGGTAAAACGCAACTGGCGCTTGAATACGCCTATACCTATCGCTCCTATTACAAAGGCATCTTCTGGATACGTGGCGACTCTTCCGAAGTATTGATGGCCGACTTCCTGTCGCTTCCTATCACTACTGGCTTGCTGACTGAGTTGACCGAGCCATCCGATATCGCCAGTGGCCTCGGTACTACAAGCAATTTTATTAAGAAGTGGCTGCGCCAGCACACGCCAGGCCTCCTCATCATCGATAGTCTTGATGATGCACATGATCTCACTCCACTCACACGTATACTAACCCAACTCGGTGAAACACGGATCATTATTACGACGCGTCTGCAAACGCTAGGACAGATTGCGCAGAGCTTTGAGGTGGGAAAGTTATCGGTACCTGAAGGGACGCTTTTCCTGTTACGCCGTCTGCGCATGCTGCCTCTGGATGGACAACTCAACGATGCCAATAAAGGACTCTATTCGCTGGCCACAGAGATCGCCGAGACCATCGATGGCCTTCCATTAGCCCTCGATCAGGCAGGCTCATATATTGAAGAGACTGCTTGCGATCTGGGTCATTATCTGCGCCTGTTCAAACAACAAAGTTCGCGCCTGCTCTTTGAGCGTGGCGGCCTGGCGCTTGATCATCCAGAGCCGATCGCGACTACGTGGTCGCTGGCCTTTAAAAAACTTGAGCAGCGTAGTACTATCGCACGTGACTTACTGTACCTGTGCGCCTTCCTCTATCCAGATGCCATCTATCGCGAACTCTTTCAGGAGGGTGCAGCGGCCCTCGGACCAACGCTACGCAATACCCTCGGTGATCTGGTCTCCCTGGATCAGGCAATCACTGAGCTGCGAAAATATTCCTTCCTGCAAACGACCGGGCAACCGAACACGCTCTCGATCCATCGCCTCGTGCAATCTGTTATTCGCGATAATATGGGCGAACGCATCCAACGACTCTGGGCGGAACGGGCCGTCCGCATCGTCAATGCCATCTTCCCGCATATCACAGCGACAACCTGGCTACAGGCACGTACGACCTGCCGCACCTACTTTGCCCATGCCCAGACGGTGCTCGATCTGGCTGAACACTGGAAAATGGCCTTTCCAGAGGTTGCGCAGCTTGCAAGCAAGGTCGGCAAATATCAAGAGGATACCTCCGAGTTTGAGGAGGCCGAAAAATATTACCTGTATGCGATCGGACTGAACGAGTATCTTGAAGGCATTTCGCCGGAAGAGATAACCTATAGCTACAACAATCTGGCCCTGCTCTATGAAAGTCAGGAAAAATACCGCCAGGCAGAGGATAACTATAAGAAGGCCATGGGCTCGCGGCAGGCTGAAATTACAGCCGAGCAGTTTACACCTGCGATATTAGAGATCTTGCGTAACTATACGACCTTCCTGATGAAATTTGAACAACGGAAAAGTGAAGCATCCAGGCTACGCGAAAGTACTTCCGGGAAACTACAATCGAGTGTTCGCCATATAACGATCAATGATGACCATAAAAATATTCGCTATGATGGACAATGGAATAGCTACGATGGCCCTCAGGAGCGGTCTCTAAAGGACTACGGAGGAAATATCCACTATACCAGTGATCCTGGTGCTGCATTTCTGTATACCTTTACTGGCTTCGGTATCGCGATCCTGGCGGATACCTCCTCGGCACAGGGCGTCATCGATATATACCTTGACGATCGCTACGTACTGCGCAAAGATATTGCTCGGGATACGGAACAGTTACCACAGACCGTTGTCTACCACCAGGAGCGCCTGGAGTATGGGAAGCATACGCTCACCTGCGAACTGGTGAGTGGTGCCTTTGCACTTGATGCTCTGGTCATTTTTACTTATGGTGAAATGTAATATAGTATACATATACGATAGACGGGAAATAGAGAGAGTAAGAGTATGCAGAAACATGTTATTGTTGGATCGCTCAATCCAGTCAAGATCCTGGCGAGTCGCCTTGCTTTTGAGCGTGTCTGGCCAGAGTACGACTGGGAGGTTTCAGGCGTAGCGGTCCCATCGGGGGTCTCTGCACAACCGATGAGCCATGAGGAGAGTATTCGTGGTGCACGCACCCGCGCACGCAACGCTATGGCCACGGCACATGCGGATTACGCCGTCGGACTTGAAGGCGGATTACAGCATATCGAGGACCATTGGTACGACTTCGGTTGGATCGTCGTACAGGACAACACGGGTCTAGAGGGCATCGGTGCTACCATTGGCCTGGTCATTCCACCGCGTATGATGACCATGGTGCACGAGGGTATGGAACTGGGTGATGTAATCGATGTCGTCTTTGAGCAAGAGAACAGTAAACAGAGCAACGGCCACTTTGGGCTGATGACGCACGACGCCATTACCCGTGAACGCGCCTATGCCGACGGTGTCATCAGTGCCCTTGCCCACTTTATCCATCCGCATCTTTTTGATGAAACGCCAGCTATACACTAAACAAAAATGATAACGCGGCATCTGGTGAGAAACGAGAGACAGGTTGAACACGACTATCACTTCATCCTGGTTTCTTCATCATTCTTGCAACACAACCCTGATGCAGGCCCATCCAAGGCAGCACAAAATAGTATAGAAAGAAAAATTATGTCAGATTGCGTTACGATCCCATCTTCACCTGGCCAGGATACTATTCATCCACGAGAGGAACCATCATCTTTATCAGGAACAACAAGCCAGGCCACACAACGGATACTCCTGATCAGTATTTGCCTTGGTTGGTTTATGGCAGCACTCGATAATACCATTGTGAATGTTGCGCTCAAAAGTATTGGTGAGAATCTTCAGACTGATGTTACAGGACTTCAGTGGGTCGTTGATAGTTATGCTCTTGTCTACGCTAGCATCCTGCTTACTGCTGGTGCGCTTGGGGATCGTCTTGGCAACAAGCAAATGTACCTGACTGGATTGTTAATCTTCTCAGCCGCCTCAACACTCTGTGGGTGTGCTCCAACATTATGGGTACTGCTTGTGGCTCGCGTCGCGCAAGGCCTGGGCGCTGCGCTGATGACGCCGAATACGCTTGCATTGATTAGTAAAAACTTTGCCGACCCGGTGGCGCGCGTCAAGGCCATCGCATTTTGGGCTATTGTTGGAGCCGTGGCCGTGACTATCGGTCCAATGATCGGAGGCTTTCTTATTGACTCGCTTGGTTGGAGAAGTATCTTTTTTATCAATGTGCCCATCGGCATTATTGCTTTTGTCATGACATTGCGTCTTGTTGCAACGTCCACACCCCCTGGAAAGCGTCAGTTAGACATGGCAGCGCAGGTGACAATTATCATCGCACTGAGCGCTCTGACGTTTGCACTAATCGAGGGAAGCAAGCAGGGATGGCTCTCGCCTTTCATTCTCTGCGATATGGTCCTGTTTGTTGTTGCAGGAGGAACTTTCCTCCTGATCGAACTGCGTAGTCAAGCTCCTATGCTGCCTCTGAATCTTTTCCTACTTCCTACTTTTTCTGCTACAACTGTTGTAGGCTTAATTCTAAATTTTGGTTATTACGGTTTTATCTTCCTGCTCAGCCTATTCTTTGAACAGGTACGAGGCTATACACCACTAATCACCGGTCTGGCTCTTTTTCCGATGACAGCTAGCATTATCGTTGGTAATATTATCGCAGGACGCCTGACAGGCCGGTCCGGTCCACGTTTGCCGATGAGCCTTGGTATTGCGGTATGCGGCGTTGGCTTGCTGGCTCTGGGATTCATCACAACGACCGCACCATATCTCACTTTTTTCTTCATTCTGTTGGTTGCCGGCTTTGGGATGGGTCTCGTGGTTCCTTCACTGACCTCTGCTCTGCTTGGAAGCGTTTCCCAGGAGCATTCTGGGGTTGCCTCCGGTGTGCTCAATGCGAGTCGGCAGATGGGAGGGGTAATTGGGGTTGCCCTTTTTGGTTCGCTGATTCAGACAAACGGTTCGTTTGTAAGCGGTTTGCATCTCTCAGCGATCATTGCTGGATGTGCGATGTTGCTTGGCAGCATCATCACCTGGTACACCGTACAACACCTCGTTATATGATGCTGGGTCGTCCACGCAGTGGAAACTGGTACTGAGTTCGTGTTTGGGCTGATGACGCACGACGCCATTACCCGTGAACGCGCCTATGCCGACGGTGTCATCAGTGCCCTTGCCCACTTTATCCATCCGCACCTCTTTGATCAAACGCCGGCTATACACTAAACAATTATCTTTGTTGCAATTGTTGAAATAGACCAAGATCTTGCTGACAGATTTCACAATTACAATTATTCTCATCGATAGGCTGGCGTCCACCAATTGGCGCAAGAATATAGTCAATGATCGATGACCAGGCTGCGAATTTCTCGTCTATTGGGCTGGTTATGAGCAACTTTTCTACGAGTGTAGCTAGCGGTCTGTCCCAACTACGTAAATCTGGCAGCATACGTTTGCTGCTGACCCACCATCGTTGCTGGATGCGGTAATGTTGTTTCAGTAGTTCCGCCAGCCTCATATGCATACCCAGAAGCGCCGTAGCCGGGTCTACCTTGAGATTTCTGGCAACTTTATCGTTTTCATGATAAATCATAAATTGGATGAACTGATAATCATGGGGAGTTATAGCATATGGTCGAGCTCGTCGAGCTTGTTCCTGTAAAGAAGCCAGTTGCCCGGTTTTATCAAAAACTAGTATTGACTCGGCCAGAATAGGAATGCGTTCTCGTTGTTTAATAGTTTTTTCGGTCATTTCAGCGACTTGCTTAAACGAGCGAAAACTGAGATCAAGTTTGATACTGTTAATTATAGGATGA
Organism: Ktedonobacteria bacterium brp13; assembly: GCA_015099395.1. Classification (GTDB taxonomy): domain Bacteria; phylum Chloroflexota; class Ktedonobacteria; order Ktedonobacterales; family Ktedonobacteraceae; genus Dictyobacter. The sequence goes on from AP024096.1 coordinate 2,207,934, forward strand.
TTGATATTGTGGCAAGAATTGTCATCTTCCACAAGGACAATGACATCGAGATCGCTGTTAGTTGTAGTCTCTTTGCGTGCCACTGAGCCAAAGATCAGAGCCGCTTGATAACGTTCATAGTCGGCCAGTTGCTCTACACAACGGCAAGCTGGCAGAAAGCGTTCAGGAATATTTGACAGTTTTGTTGACATATGCGCTCCTTTTTGATGAGGTTTAACCACGAGTACTTCTAAGGTGGATTTGTGGCCTGTTTCTTTCATACGCTATCAAACAGGTCTTTTCGCTGCTGGCTAATGCGCACCACCTCTCCATGTTTCTCTCGGCTCCTGCTCGTTTTACCGCCCACATCAGATCAACGGTTCGCCCACCGATTTTCAACATTTACAACTAACAAAGTAGCATTATCTTCATAGATGAATAATAATTTATTTTTAGCATATAACACCTATCATAAATACAGAAATGTTCTTCTAGAAATATTACCCATTTAAAATATTTCTACTTATTTATTCTGGAAACCGAGTTTTGATCTTAGATTAAAGCCCCTTCAAACTGATTTCCGAATAAGCTTTAAGTTTAGTAGTAATGGGAGGTTATCATCATGACGACAAGAAGGCGCTTCCTCAGGATGGGTGCTGCCATAGGCGCAAGTACACTCTTTCTTACGGGAGAGTCATTACAAGATATTCCGCGTGCCATTGCTTCAGTCCAGGTTCCGCAGACCCCTCTACCTGGCTCAAACATATCAAAGTATGTGGACCCTCTACCAACGTTTGTTGGGCAAAGAGTGTCTAGCTCCTCCTTGATAGTGAGGATACAAGAGTTCCAACAGAAGATCTTACCAGAGAATATCTACGCAGGACTAACATCTCCATTCCAGGCAGGTACATATCTGTGGGGATACAAGGTCGATAACAGGCCTGTTTCCTACCCTGGTTTCACGATTGAGGCACGTCGTCACTGCCCCACCACGGTTGCCTATGTTAACATGCTGCCATTTCCGGCTAACTCTCGGCTCGAACCGCTTCTCACCATTGACCAGACGATCCATTGGGCAGATCCATTGAAGCAGATGGGCTCGTTTGAACCTTACAAAGGCCCGATACCAACGGTTATCCATTTGCACGGAGGTGAAGTTCCTTCAGCATTTGATGGTGGGCCCAATCAATGGTTCACACGGAATGGTATTCATGGCAAAGGGTATGCTACGTTCAAGCCTACTTCCGCTAATAGTGCGATCTACCGGTATCCCAATTCCCAAGAAGCTACAACGATGCTATTCCATGATCATACACTAGGAGCAACACGCATTAACGTCTTTTCAGGCCTGATTGGCGGTTATTTCATACGTGATCAGTACGACACCGGGTTACCGGATAATCCATTAAGGCTGCCGAGTGGTCAGCAAGAGATTGAACTAGTTCTCCAGGATAGGCAGTTTGACACAACTGGGCAGTTGCTATTTCCAGATGGCACGCCCCCAAATAATCCGACCGGCCTCAATGGCCCTCCGCCAAACCCCAAGGTGCACCCGTACTGGATTCCAGAGTTTTTTGGTGATGTCGTCGTAGTAAATGGGAAAAGCTGGCCTTTTCTCGATGTGGAGCCGCGACGTTACCGCTTCCATCTCCTTGATGGAGCAAATGCACGTTTCTTCAGAATACGCCTGGTTGATACTGCAAGTGGGGCAAGAGGTCCGGCTTTTTGGCAGATCGGTACCGATGGGGGTCTGCTTGACTACCCGGTTCAACTTAATGATCCAAACGACCCCTCGTCCTTACAGCTTCTCATGGCTCCGGGCGAGCGTACCAATATTATCATTGATTTTGCCAACCTTGCGGGTCGCAGCTTTACGCTTGTAAACGATGCTCCTGCTCCCTATCCAGGTGGCTCATCGCCAGATCCCAACACTAACGGTCAGATTATGCAGTTCCGAGTGAATCTGCCATTGTCTAGCCCGGACACGACTTACAACCCAGCAAATGGTGGATCCCTACGGGGAGGGCCGCACCAGGAACCACCCATTGTGCGATTAGCCAACCCACAGACAGGTATGTTAGCAGCCGGAGTGCAGCCATCAGTCAAACGGCAGCTGGTGCTCATCCAGGCTGACAATCCAGCAGGTGGCCCTATTGAGGTCCTGTTGAATAACACTAAATGGGATGGAATACGTGATGGCACCACTATGCCAGTTCCCGGTTCGCGGCCTGGCACAATGGGGCAAGGAGATTTCTTGACCGAACTGCCAGAGGTTGGTGCAACGGAGGAGTGGGAAATTATTAACACGACGCCAGATGCTCACCCGATACACATCCACTTGATCCAATTCCAGCTCCTCAATCGTCAGAATTTTGATGATGTGAATTATCGAAAGAAATATGACTCGCTATTCCCAGGTGGTCGATACGCCGGACTCACGCCGAATGGCACGTGGGGAAAAGTATTGTATCAACCAGGCGTCTATATCCCCGGTTTTGGACCGCCTTTGCGATACAATGTGCCTAATGCAGCCGGTGCAGTTGGCGGAAACCCAGATGTTGACCCCTATCTTCAGGGAGGGATAATGCCACCAGATGCAAATGAAGCAGGTTGGAAAGATACCATTAAAATGTATCCATTTCAGGTCACGCGTATCGTTGCGAGATGGGCACCTCAGGGCGTGCCAGTCAATGCGGTGAAGCCGGGGCAGAACCTGTACCCGTTCGATCCGACTGTTGGCCCTGGTTATGTCTGGCATTGTCATATCGTCGACCACGAGGATAATGAGATGATGCGACCATATTCACCTGTTAGTAAATGCCATGAAGAGGAGAAGCAGCAAAAGGAGCAGTATACGCAGGAGACGCAAGCATAGTTCGTAGTAGCCCTGGCTGAATTAACCAGCCAGTGTAAATGCGATCATTAGATAGTGGCATTTTTGTACAATTATCTGACGTAATGGCGGTATAGCTTTTCTCTTTCAGCCATGACGTGAAGAGCTTCGCAGGCCGTTTCAAAGACTTTTACCAGAGGAAAGCAAACCGGGATGTACGTCAGATAATTCTCAAAAAAGTACCTCATTGAGCGAGACAATTTACAACTGGTGCAACAGGTAGAAAGGATTGCCTCCACCGAAATAGAGTACATCATAGCCATGCAACAGGGTCACATCTTCAGCCTCGACATCGATGCTATCGATTGCCTGGAAGCCCATCTGCCGCAGGCGCTCTCCAACCGCAAGCATAGAGGGGTGCCGCCCTTTCATCTCCCGGGAGGCTGTGGGGATAAGCGCCACCTTCAGATCGCGCGGGGAAGCAGGGAGGAGGCTCAAAAAAGCTTCCTCGATAGCCACATTAGCAAAACCTTTTGAAGTGAGTAAGAGACGTTGCATAGAGAATCTGTGTTTTCCTTTTATCTGATCAAACTACAATAGCCACAAAAATGGTACCTACGAGATAGAGTTTGGATGGGCAAGAATTGTCTGTACCACTGTAGCATCTGCGGCAGAGGCTCGTGGTAAGTCTGGCAGTAGCTGGTGTGCCGCATCGTTCACTGCTAGCAGGACATCAAAGCGCCAGAGGACGTAGGCTTTGCCTGCCTGTGCGTTCGCGCCTGTAGCCGTCGGTTGCGTGAGAGAGATTGTTGCAACACAACCCATTGCACGTTGTTTTGTTGAAGTAAACATCCAATCATTGGCCTGTGGAGCATCTGGATGCTTCGGGGCACTTTGTATTGTGCTGATAACTTTACCTACGGCCAGCGCACAACTCGGATCACTCAACGAACTTGCCTGCGGATCATAGCGCTGCAGTATCCATTGACCGTGCGCACGCCGTAACAATAACAATGTGTATTGTTGATCACCGGCCTGCTCACTGACACGATTAGCATACGTCCAGACCGGCCGTGTGATAACGGCGACCTCCCAGTTGCTCTGCCCTTCTGCCACCCCATCGTACGCAATCGGCAACGTACAGAAAAGTCGACAATCTTCACCATCTTCCAACAGTTGACAGTGGCTACCCAATGTCGGACCGCTACAGTTGGCAGCTTGCGAGGTATCGGTATCCAGTACAAAACGCAGGTGCGCTTGCATCGGCTTGCTGGCAACGTGCACAGGAGCATCTTCGTTTGTGCGATAGGCTTCCCCTGCCTGGACGGTCTCTGTGCCTTGCAGCGTATCTAAATAGGCTTGCGTCGCCTGCTTGAGTACCTGCTGCTGTTGAGGAGCGAGCAATGCTAACGAAGGATGCACGGGAAACGCCAGAATCGCAATGGAAGAGGCATTGGCCTGGCTCACCTGCTGTTGAACCTGGCATGGCTTCTGAGCGCCGCTCTGTGTCTGGGGTGTCTGCTGTGTGGCCGAAGGAGTCGGCACAACAAATATACAGGATAGGGTAGGGAATGGATCAGAGGTCAGTGTAAGGGTATGTGTACCAGGAGCAATCGTGATTGGATAATCGGAGTCAGAACGTGGCACATACTGCAACGGCTCGCCATCCACAGCGAGTCTGCCCCAGGGCAATGTGTAACTAAAACGGAACGCCTCGCCTGCTGTCGTTCCAGAAGCCAGCGGCTGTCGCCAGAAAGCGCTCGGAGAGAGAAAACTATTGAAGATAATAACAATAACAATAACTATCAATGCCTTTATGAACAATCCACCCGGTATGATTGAATGTCGAGACGTTCTTTGTTTTGTATCTGTCATTGTTACAATAATCTCATCCATAGATACGCATAAACTTTATTTTTGTCGCCACCTCGATGCCACGCACACGGGATGAGCGGCGACATGCTCTAGAGATCTTCTTTTGTACTATAACAGTTGCATCTTCATGATGCAAACAAAAAGAGAGGATGAGTCGCATAGAAAGCAGACTCATCCTCTCCTGCCACATAGACAAAAATGCGGCTCTTACTCAGGAATCGCGAGCACAGCGCCAGTATTGGCTGAGGTTACCTGTGCGGCATAGCGGCGCAGCCATGAACCCTTGAGGTTGCGCTTCACTGGTTGAGCATCACGCAGGCGCTCTTCCATCAATTCAGGGGAGAGAGCAACATCCAGGCGGCGCTCCACAAGATCAATGTGAATGATATCCCCTTCGACAAGTGCTGCAATCGGTCCCCCTGCGGCTGCCTCCGGCGAGACGTGTCCGATACAGGCTCCTCGTGTGCCACCAGAGAAGCGACCGTCGGTAACCAATGCGACCGAATCGCCCAGGCCCATCCCCATGATATTGGAGGTTGGCGCGAGCATCTCTTGCATGCCAGGACCACCACGCGGCCCTTCATAACGGATAACAACCACGTCGCCAGATTTCACTTTCCCGTTAAGGATGCCAGCACACGCGTCCTCCTGTGAATTGAAGATGCGTGCAGGGCCTGTATGCTTCATCATCGGCGCCGAGACAGCTCCGACTTTTACGACAGCGCCATCAGGAGCCAGATTCCCGAAGAGGATCGCTAATCCGCCGCGCTCACTATGCGGCTGCTCGATAGGATGAATGACCTCTGGATCGTTGACCTCTGCCTCGGCAATATTCTCGCCAAGGGTTTTCAGGGTGACGGTCGGTCGATCCAGAGTGAGAGCACCAGGCTTACGCGAGAGCTCTTTCAGGATCGCGCTAATGCCACCAGCACGGTCAACATCTTCCATGTGCCACTTGCCCGCAGGACTGACCTTACACAGATGTGGAATACGTGCTGCGACTTCATTGATACGCTCAAGCGAGTAGTCAATGCCAGCCTCACGAGCCAGCGCCAGGGTATGCAGGACAGTATTCGTCGAGCCACCCATCGCCATGTCCAGCGCGAAGGCATTGTCGATACTCTCAAGGTTAACCAGCTGCCGCGGCGTCACATTGGCTTCAACCAGTTTGAGGATCTGCTCGCCTGCTCGCCGTGCCAGATCCTTGCGCTCTTGCGAGACCGCTAACTTCGATCCATTGCCTGGCAACGCCAATCCCAGCGCCTCCATCAGACAGTTCATCGAGTTGGCGGTAAACATGCCGGAGCAAGAGCCGCAGGAGGGACAGGCATTCTGTTCCAGCTCCAACAACTCACTGTCACCCATCTTGCCTGCCTGGTACGCGCCAACACCCTCAAAAATACTGATCAGGTCGACGCTACGGCCATCGGGCAACTTACCCGCCTGCATCGGTCCACCACTCACAAATATTGTGGGAATATCCAGGCGCATCGCAGCCATTAACATACCGGGGACAATCTTGTCGCAGTTAGGGATGCAGACCATACCGTCGAAGCGATGGGCCTCGATCATGGTTTCAACACAATCGGCAATGAGCTCACGACTGGGCAACGAATATTTCATACCAATATGGCCCATCGCGATACCATCATCGACACCGATCGTGTTAAATTCAAACGGGACACCGCCCGCAGCGCGAATCGCCTCTTTCACCAGTTTCGCAAAAGCCTGGAGATGGACGTGGCCAGGAACGATATCTACATATGAATTACAGACTGCGATAAATGGTTTCTTAAAATCGTCTTCACCTACAACACCGGTTGCTCGCAACAAACCACGGTGAGGAGCACGCTCAAAACCGAGCTTGATCTGATCTGAACGCATGCGTCGCGCCTCCTTCTGTAAGAACGGTACTTATAGTTTCCCAGTATAACATATGCGTACGCACGAGCCTATATGTCCAAGTGGAGACAGGGGCTGTTGCAAAATATCCATAAGATTCAGATTGAGCTCCAGGGTCACAATCTGTTCTTCGAAAATCCCCCTTTTTTAGACAAAAATCGATTTTCGGAATATATCTGCACACGGATGAGAGATGGCGAAGTTGCAGAGGCCACGATCCGCTTGAGGATACTGAAAGATGTGCACCTGTACAAAATAGGTGCTTTTTTTATTTCCACTATTCAGTAACATGATGAAAAAAACAAATTTTGCAAGCTTTAGTTGATGTGCTATTAACCTGCTTTGAGGCCAAAGAAGTCCACATTCTGCTGGTTAGTCCCAGGGCGATCGCATCTAAATAACCCCATCAACAAAAAGAAAAGGACGAGGAGGTGATAAAATAGGTCGAAAAAGCTGGAGACAAGATGATGGAAGAGAACGACCGACGAGATCTGGAAAGCATGTTTGCGCAAGTGGAAGACCCTCGAATGGAGCGGACCAAGCTGCATCGCTTACGAGATATCATCATTCTGGCGATCTGTGGAACCATTTGCGGAGCAGAAGGATGGGTTGAGATCGAGGAATTTGGGAACGCCAAAAAGGCTTTTTTTACGGATTTGCTCGACTTGCCCAATGGAATTCCGTCTCACGATACGTTCGGGCGGGTATTTGCCCTCATTGATCCGAAACAGTTTGAAGCGAGTTTCATCCAATGGGTGCAAGGGATCAGCCAAACAGTCCAAGGAGTGATCGCGATCGATGGCAAAACGCTGCGCCGCTCACACGATCAAGCAGCAGGCAAAAAAGCGCTGCATCTGGTCAGTGCCTGGGCAGTCGAAAATCGTTTGGTGTTGGCTCAGCTCGCGACGGAAGAGAAATCCAACGAGATTACCGCCATCCCGCTGCTTTTAGAGCAACTGGCACTCAAAGGCTGCATTGTGACCATTGATGCGATGGGGACACAAACGAAGATTGCCGCGCAGATTATCGAGCAAGGCGGCGACTATGCTCTGGCTCTCAAAGACAATCACGGGAACCTGTTTGACGAGGTGAAAGCAACGTTTGCGCTCGCAGAAAAAGACGGCTTTGTGAACTCGTACTGGGAGTCGGATCGACAGGTAGAGAAAGGTCACGGTCGATTGGAAATTCGCGAACAGTGGACTCTGAATGATCCAGAAATCCTGGCGTATCTCGACCCAGAACACCAGTGGAAAGGCTTGCGAGGCATTGGGGTTGTGCGGGCGGAACGGCGCATGGAGCAGAAAACCACCAAAGAAACGCGCTACTTCTTGCTCAGTTTTTCGTCAGTCAAAACCTTTGCTACTGCGGTCAGAAGCCACTGGGGCATTGAAAACAGCCTACATTGGGTCCTCGATATCGCCTTTCGGGAGGATGAATCGCGCGTCAGGCTCGGTCATGCCGACGAAAATCTCGCGGTGCTCCGCCATATCAGCTTGAATTTGTTGCGCCAGGAACACTCTTCCCGTGTTGGCATCCATGCCAAACGTCTCAAAGCCGGGTGGGACAACCAGTATCTTTTACGCGTTCTGGATGGGGTTAATTAGATGCGATTGCCCTGTGGTTAGTCCCGAATGTCAGTTAGTGGCAAGATGGCTGTATCTCGTTCGCTGCGGGCTCGGACACAGAGATTGGGAAGACGATGGGCACGAGCCATTCCGTGAGGCGTAATTTTTTGAGCAAGGCGAAGCTAAATTCGAGGGCTGGCCCAACTCCAAAGGCGAAGATCAATGTACCAATACCGACTGTACCACCCAGCAGGAAGCCTATGATCAGGACGCTTATTTCAATGCCTGCTCGGACGATGGCGACACGTAGCTTCGTCAGTTCATGCAGGCGCAACATCAGGCCATCGCGTGGACCCGCTCCCAACCGTGGCGCGATATAGAGGGCGGTGCCCAGACCCACGATGATGACGCCCACCACGTTGAGCAACAAACGCCATACCCAGAAGACCTGTCCGAGATACTGTAGCCAGCTAATGTGGAGCAGCATATCTTCAAATACGCCTATCAAAATCATGTTGCTGATCGTGCCCACGCCAGGATAGACCTTCAGGATCAGGCTACCCAGGATCAGGATGGCTCCAACTACGATACCGGCAGTGCCAAATGAGAGTGGCGTGTGAAAACTGATGCCTTGATGCAAGACATCCCACGGCCCCAATCCAAAGTTTGAACGATAAAGACAGACAACTCCCACCGCATACAAAAATAAACCCGCCACCAGCACAATCAGCCGCATAAGATATTTCCAGGAAAAATACGTGCGCCAGGCAAAGCTATACATAGATGACATCCTTTGATACGTCTTACCGAAATTAGGACAAATAATGAATATTCCTCTTGCAATTATATAGGATGTCAATGGTAAAAACAACAGCCAAGAGTGTGTTCATACGACAGCTAAGTGACACGGGAGCGAGAAGTCCCATCCCGTTTGAGGGGATGGGATGAAAGCGACCCGCGCTCGCTTTGCTCTTTCCCCTGGCATGCTGTCAGGTATCGCGTCATGGTCTCTGCTGAAACACTTCTAGCCGTGCCGACAGACGAGGAACGTGCCCATACGCGATCCTCTCCACACCCTTTTTGTGATGAGAAAACTTCTCGCGGAAAAACCGAGAGGCATACGCGTCTAGAGTTGGTATACCTCTTTTTACTACCTTTACATGTATGATATACTCTATCACATGAACACCGTGAAAATCTACCAACTGAATAGCTTGTCCCACACCCACTACCAGCGTTTGCGTGCGGCGCAACAAGAAGCGGCTCTGGTATGGAATAGGTGCATGGAACTCCATCAAGATGCCCGTCTGCAGCACGAGCCATGGCCACAACGCGATGCGTTGCAAAAGGCAACCAAAGGGTGCTTTGCGCTGCATAGTCAATCTATTCAGATGGTGACACATACCTTCCTTGCCAACATCGACACCACCCGGCAACTGCGCAAAACGCACCCGCAGATGAAGATGCGCTACCCCTACAAAGAAAAGCAGTTTTACCCGGTGTCGTGGCCTGCGCAAGCTGTGTGCAAAGAATCGGGACGTGTCCTACTTCCCATGGGGCGCGGTCGAGATGCTCTTGTTCTTCCTCTGAACCTGCCTGAAAACAGCCGCTCGGTCACACTCGTGTGGAACCATGGCTATGAGTTGCATGTGAGTGTGGAGGTTCCACAAGCGGACCACCCCCCCGGTGAGGTGAATGCCACGGTTGATTTGGGTGAAATTCATCTTGCCAGTGTCACCACGAACACCAGCCAAGCCCTCATTGTCACCGGGCGTGGCATTCGTTCGCTGAAACGCCAACGCACCAAAGCCCTGCGCACGATCACCAAAAAGCAGTCCCGTTGCACCAAGCATTCGCGCCGCTGGAAGAAACTGCAACACGCCAAAAACCAACAGGCAAGACGTGCAGAGCGCCGGATTCGTGACCAACGCCATCAAGCCACGCGCAAGGTGATCAACTTCTGTATTGAGCAGCACGTTGGCACCCTCTTCATTGGCAATCCTCATGGCGTGAGAAACCAGAACAATGGACGCCACCACAACCAGCGCATGAGTTTGTGGGAGTACGGGCGTGACATAGACTATCTCACTCATAAAAGTAAACAAGCTCACATCGAGTGCTTCACTGGCTCGGAACGAGGTACGAGTAGTCAGTGTCCCGTCTGTGGGCATAAACACAAGCCGAAAAACAGGCAATGGACCTGCAAAGCCTGCGGGTTCTCTGGACACCGCGATCTCGTGGGGTCGATCAATATGCATAAACTTACCTTTAGTGAGCAAGTGAATTTCCCTCGTTCGTTCACGTATCTACGTGCTGGCATTGCCAGGAAAAGTAGTAGGAGGGCAGACACGCCCCAATGTCGTCTCAGTGAATCAGGGCTTCAACCACACGTTGCAGACGTGGTCTCTTCGGAGACAGGCTATCGTTCTGATGATGCTGAGAAGCCTGCCTCCCTTTAGGGGACAGGAGTGTCACTAGAGCCAATTTACTCTAGTAGATAGTTTTCCAGTATAACATATGCGTACACACGAGCCGATATGTCCAAGTGGAGATAAGACGGAAGAGATACAAGCAATTGGGGGCCATACATCCGACGCGGACATCAAGGTCCGCGCTCTCCATATATACTTTTATATTTTTTCGCTATAAATAATCTACATTGATTTCCATAACGTTCTGGTCACGCTCACTAAATGCTATTCTTCGGTACTTGATACGTTGAAGGTTGATAGCCATAGGTAAAGGGAGCCGGAGTCGTCAGTACATCCTGCATCTGAATCGTCTTTCCTCGCTGTGGACTCACTGAGACCATCACGATAGGCGTCTCCAGTATCTCTTCCAGCCGCTTCAGGTAGTTCTTAGCGGCTGCTGGCAGTTCCTCAAAAGTGCTTATGCCTGTTGTATCGCTCATCCACCCTTCAACCTCCTCATAGATCGGCTCACAGGCTGCCAGATCATTGGGCGTTGCCGGCAAGCTATGAATCACCTGCCCACGCAGGTTATACGCAGTACAGATCTTGATCGTTGGAAAGGTATCCAACACATCCAATTTGGTAATAACGGCTGCATCCAGACCATTGATGTGGGCGATAAAGCGACCGGCCACACCATCAAACCAGCCACAGCGTCGCTCGCGTCCGGTCACCTGTACTTCGTTGCCGCGCTCACGCAAGACATCCCCGGTACTGCCAAAGAGACCAGTCGGCATTGGACCACTGCCAACACGCGTAATATACGCTTTGTACACCCCTATGACTCTGTCAATACAACGCGGCGGCAGACCAGCACCGACGGCGGCGTTGGAAGCCATGGTAGACGATGCCGTCACGTAGGGATACGTCCCAAAGTCTATGTCGAGCAGCGCTCCCTGCGCCCCTTCCAGTAGAATCGTCTTCCTTTCAGTCAACCCATTGTGTAACATCATCTGCGTATCAGCGATATGGGTACGCAACTGCTGACCGTATTTGAAGTATTCACCATGAATCTCTTCCAGGGAGAGCGGTGGTTGACCGTAAATCTGCGTAATCATGCGGTTCTTCTGCTGGAGGATGATGGATAGTTTCATACGAAATGTATCGACATCGAGAAGGTCCGCCATACGCACGCCTGTACGCGCATGCTTATCAACATACGCAGGCCCGATACCACGCAACGTCCCCTCCATCTTCTCACTACCAGCCGCCTCTTCTTCCAGTTGATCTAACAGAAAATGATATGGCATTACGACGTGTGCACGTTCACTGATATAGAGTCGCGACGTATCGACTCCCTGAGACTCCAATTTATCCATCTCTTCAATGAGTGCTCGGGGGTCCACAACGACTCCATTGCCAATGATACATGTTGTATTAGGATAGAGAATACCCGAGGGCACCAGGTGAAATGAAAACTCGCCGTGCTCATGTACGACACGGTGACCAGCGTTACTACCACCCTGGTACCGCACGACAAAATCCGCTCGCATAGAGAGTTCATCGACGATTTTTCCTTTCCCTTCATCTCCCCATTGCGCTCCTATGACTGCTACTACCGCCATGATCTTTCTGTTCCTCTCAGCTTTATTGGATCTCTTCCTATTGAATAAGAACTCAAGTCACATTACACAATTTCCTTTGTCACTGTCAATACTAACTGCGAACCCGAACAACTAACGCACCTGATGCATTAACACTCGGGCATACAGCAGCAAGTAAAATCTAACTCACGATTGCTGTATATAGTTGAGCAATAACTGGTCGGTAAGCTGCTCAACCGGGGCTTTGTCGTCGCTGAAGACCAATCCACCGTTCGCATGCCCAACACTCGCGACCGGGAGCACTTCGCTGGCTACCTCTCCCATCGTTGAGTTGGGCGAAAAACGCGAGAGGTTCTCTTGAAAGTTGCTCAGCGATGTCGGTTGCATGGTTGCCATGATTTCAGTATTGAACGTTCCTGGCACATTGAAAACATACACATTCGGAAAGACAGTACTGAGCGTATTGATAAAAGCCTGGACGAGTCGATAATCAGTCTGGGTGTGTCCTGTGTTTAATGTTAAGACGCCGGTCGGCGACAGATGTGAGTGAATTTCCTGGAAAAACTCGCGTGTTGTTAATTGGAAGGGAATATATGGCTGCTGAAACGCATCGATGGCGACGAGGTCATAGGTATGCTTTGTCGTCTCCATGAATGGACGACCGTCTTGCGTATACACATGCAAGTTCGGTTCGTTCATGCCAAAATATTTTCGCCCTACGTTGACTATCGCCGGGTCCAGTTCGACGCCATCGATAGAGACCGGTCCGTACACCTGTGTGATCTGGTGCGCAATCGTGCCAGCCGCCAGGCCGATGATCGCAGCACTCTTGAATTGAGATGCCTGATAGTTCTTGTTGAGATACGGAGCCGCCAAAAAGTAGTCCCAATACCAACCCGTCAGGATCTTATTCTTGTCTGGATAATAGATCGAGTGGATGGCCTCTCCTTCGTTGAGGATCAGCTCACGTGTGCCGGTCTGAGGATCTTGCGTCACCTGGATATAGTTGTAGAGCGACTCCTGCTCATAGATCAGGTTCGGAATATCTTTGAGCGATCCCAATGGCAGCAAGGGCGACGCGACGATGACGACCAGTGCGACGACTGCGACAGGCACCGCAATGTTGAGACGCAGCCGTGGTAGCAGGCCGATCAACGAGACGATCAGCAACAGCAAGGCAAAGATAATCAGTGTCTTACGTACGCCGACAGCCGGGATCAGCCAGAGCACTGGCAGGAACGCGCCCAGAATGCTGCCCATGGTCGAGATTGCATACAGCGAGCCACTCATACGCCCACTTGACTTCACATCGCGTGCAAGCAGGCGAATAGCATACGGCGAGACTAACCCCAGCAGTGTCACCGGTATCGCAAAGAGGAGCATACTCCCGATCAGCGAACTCAGAAAGACACTGACCGATATCTCTTGAAATGCAGTTGCAGACCAACCAAGTATCCATTTACAGACAAAGGGAATCAATAGAATAGAAAGTGCAGCAATAGTTGTAAAGACATAGAGAGCTTGTTCGTGTGGGTAACGGTCAGCGATACGTCCGCCCAAGAAATAACCTACCATCAGGTAAAGTAAAATCAGACCGATAATGCAGCCCCAGATATAGAGAGAGGTCCCAAAATAAGCCCCGAGCAGGCGTGAGGCACACATCTCCAGTGCCAGGCTTGTCATACCACCCACGAACACCAATCCACTAAGAAAGTATTTCAAAGCTTCCTCCGTTATAGTGTCGAGGTTTTCTATCATTGTAAACTATAGTGGTATACTCTACAAGCGATTTTGTTGTGTAACCCGCTGCATCTTTATCTGACAAATGGTAATTACAAAGAAAAGAGCAAACGAAGAATGAAACTGACCTATACCTCTCTGGCCTGCCCGGGCTGGACCATCGAAGAAGCGGTGAGCGCGGCTGAGAAATACGGCTACGCGGCGATCGAATGGCGGTTGGCGGATGGCGCTATCATTGAGCCTGACGTATCCGCGGAGGTACGCCAAAGACTGCGCGAGGTGCCCGCCGCCCATGGTATCGAAGTGGCTTGTCTGGACTCCTCGTGCCAGGCGGTGCAAGCGGAGCCGAAGGAACGTGCGGCGACGATTGAGGTTGGCCGGCGTATGCTGGATGTAGCGGCGGAAATCGGCGCGCCTTTTCTGCGTGTCTTTGGCGGCGCATTGCCCGCGAATACCACGCGCGCCTCTCTACTCGCCTCAACCGCCGAAGTGCTTTATACTCTCGGCAGCTATGGCGCTGAACGCGGTGTGACTGTCGTACTCGAAACACACGATGCCTGGACAAATAGCGAGGATATACAGGCACTGTTGCAGGCTGTGACTTTGCCCACCTTTAAGGTGCTCTGGGATACTCACCATACCTACCGTTTCGGCGAGGCGCCCTCCCAGACGCTGGCCCAGTTGGGCGAAGCTATCGCGTATGCCCATATCAAGGACAGTCGCCTAAACGTCAGCGATCCGAGTACCTGGACCTATTGCCTGCTCGGTGAGGGTGATGTGCCACTGCATGAAATTTGCGAGACTCTCAAAAAGGGGGGGTACACAGGCTATCTCTCGTTGGAGTGGGAAAAGAAGTGGCACCCTGAGATTGCTGAGCCGGAAATCGCTCTGCCGCAAGCCGTAGCCTATTTACGCGCTTTGTTAGGATAAATACACAGACGTGAACGCAACGTTGAGCGCCCACCAACCGTAGAAGAGTACCAGGCATTATGCACTAAAAAAATCACGACTCCACAGCGTATGGAGTCGTGACTGACTATATCGACATACGCGCTGTCCCTACTTCGGCGCATATAAAATACTGCTACCAATGATGCCAAGAATGATTAAAAGCAGGCATATACCTATAATCAATAACGTTGGACCAAAGGTTGAGAGGAAGCTTTTCTTGCCTGGCGCAACTGAATGAGAGACACTTGTCGGCGTCGATAAAGGCAATGGTGTGGCTTGTTCGTTGCTCTGCGAGAGCGCAGAACCGGTCGATCTTTGCACCATACCATTAGTAGATATAGTTGAACTCTGCTGTGGCACGGGATCAGATGTGAACAACCCATTCTGATAGGTGCTACGTTGTGCCATCTGGGCTGCCTGGGCCATCTGGGCTGCGTACACTGACATCGGACGTGCTTGTACCGGAAATGCCTCAGTTGGGTTATGTGTTCCTTGCATGCTACCAGTTGGATTGCCTATTCTCTGCATGCTACCAGTTGGATTGCCTATTCTCTGCATGCTACCAGTTGGGTTGCTTAGCCGCTGCATGCTCCCCGTTGGGTTGCTTAGCCGTTGCATGCTCCCCGTTGGGTTGCTTAGCCGCTGCATGCTCCCCGTTGGGTTGCTTAGCCGCTGCATACTCCCCGTTGGGTTGCTTAGCCGCTGCATACTCCCCGTTGGGTTGCCTAGCCGTTGCATACTGCCAGTCGGGTTGCCTAGTCTCTGCATGCTACCCGTTGGATTATTCGGGTTATGTTGTGAGTAACCATTTTTCCCTGGTTGAGCAGGCTGGTTTAAGCCACCAGCGGGTGGCAGAGGGGTCGTATGAGATAAAGCCGAAGAGGGCAATCCAGAAAACGGTACATTTGCACGATAGGCTGATGTCATGGAAGGGTTCTGCGGCACAGATTGCCGCGCATCTATATATTGATCAGGTTTCGAGACATTCAAAGAATTTGCTGTATACGCGGGACGGCTACCAGGCTCAGTACCGGAGCGCACTGGCAATCCACACTGTCCGCAGAACAGTTCTGATGAGTGTATTTCATTACCACACCTTTGACATCTCATGGAATTTTATCTGCTCCTGGTTTAGTTTTGCTTCGCCTACGTGGCTAGAAACTAGTGCAATGCTATGTACTAAACAATGTATTCCTACTACAATCGCGCAGTTATTATAACGTATTCACTCAGGCATGACTAGGTTCTTAATCTTTTCTCTTACTTACTTCTTATTTCACTCCATGCCGTTTTGACAATTCAACGTTGAGCTTCGCCAACCCTGGCCCATCTGGCTCAGGATGATGGTAATACGCTATCATTCTTTTGCCCGGCAACGCTCCTTGCTCAACCATCTGAGCGAAGGTACTATCAAAGGGCCCACAAACAATCAACCAGCACCAGGGAATCTGCTGCTCCTGATTCACACGTTGCATATTCTGCCTGTCAGTACTGCTCGCACGCGCATACCCTGTAGGATGGCTATGATAGACACCTACAATATGCTCGGAGTGCTGCATCTCAACCTGCAACAGTTCGGCAGGATCAAATTCGAAAAACACTGGCGAGTTCGCGCTGTTACGCAAAGGGACTACATTTTCAATATGCCAACGCAGTGCTGACTCGCCTGACTCATTGTACTCTTGTAAACCGAGCAGTACACCGCACGCTTCTATCTGTGGGCGCTCTACAAGATCTGCATAGATTGTCTGCTGAGCTTGCCAACTGAGTGCAAGGATCGAATACTGTTCTTCGTTGCGCATATACGTCCTCTCTATTACGACCCCCTCATCATAGCATATAATGCAATACATACAATAGAGCCTGCTATTTCTCGTTGTAACAAAAAACAAATAATAAACTCTTATTCCGAACACCAAAAGGATTTACACACAGTTAGTATAACCTTACATAAAAAATCGAATCCTGTATAGAAATAAAGAAATGCTCTCAAGCTCCACTGCTCACGAAACTCTATTCAGGATTCTTTACAATCTCTACTGACTTGCTTTTGTGCGGTTTAGCCGGCGCATCAGCCAGCGTATTGGGGTGCTGAGTGCATAGAACACGGTTCGCAACGCGGCGTTCGACCAGATATTCTTCGCCTCTGACCACTGCACACGAGGATCGAGGCAAATTTTGGAGCTCTGTACTGGCAGCGTGAACTTGCCGGTCTTACCCTCACGTCTGGTCTGTGCTTCAGGCGCGTTGGTAGCAAGCTCCTGCTCATGCAGATAGGCGGCCAATGCGTCGAGGACGTGGGTCCAGATACGATCCTGGGTGCGCGATGCAAACAGACGAAAACCAAGCTCATAGAGCGGATCGTTGGCCCGCGAGATGGTCTGAACCTGACAGATCGTACATTCTTCCTCGCTAAAGGTGCTAAACGTGACCCAGCCAGACTCAGGATGCCCCTGAGGGGTCATGAGTGTGAACGACTCGTCATCTGCATACAACACCATGACGCCTGTGGAGAGTGGCATGCCTGTCGCTGAGGCATTGATCAGCACAATCTGTCCTGGCTCGATCCCTGTTACCGGAAAGAAACGATTTTGCGGCGGCTGAAAGCGGGGAAAGTTGGTTTTCCAGATCTGCATGACCTCGACTGGCGTTAAGGCGCTATCTAACAGGCTGAGACGAAAGGTTTTTTGCCAGAGTTGCCCAAAGCCTTGCAACGGCCCGACTACCTGCCGTCCCTCTACATTCAGATTCAGTGAGCCAGTTGGCACTCGGCTGACTTGCAATGATACGATGGGCTCGGCCCAATTAGCGGTATCTTGCCGTTTTGTCTCGTCGGATGAGGTATCTGTCATGGTTTGCTTCCTTTCGTTGCGCATGCCAGGAGCCAGCGGTGCTGCTTACAATGTGTGTGCTACTTGCAACGCATCTTGCTCTGTAGCGTAGAGGTGAATGACATCGCTCAAACGCGTCAGCTTAAAAATTTGCTGATAATGTTCGCTCAAACCATAGGCCTGCAGATGCTGTTTCTGGCGGTTAACGCGAATCAACAGGGTGACAAGCAGCCCGATGCCACTACTGTTCATGTACCCCATCTGCGTAAAATTCAGAATAATCACGCGGGTACTGGCAATGCCGATCTGCGCATAAGCATCCATCAGGGCCTTTTCCGCGCTAGCCGAGACTTCTCCCTGGATATCGATGATACCGACCTTTGTACTGATCTGGCGCACGTTGACGACAATATTTGCTGCTGCCATAGTTCCCTCCAAAAAGAGTTATCCATTCAGAATTTCTATACTATATATATGCACTAGATTATCTCTATACTCTTATCTACTATCAGCATCGAATTACCGATATAATACTAGCTCGATCACCTGATGCTCTTCTTCTTTGCTCGTGTGCATTTCATCGACGAGATTTTTGATCAGGAAGAGTCCCCAGCCGCGGGGTGACTGCAGACCGGCAAGTTTCGCAGTAAGATCAGGTGTGGCGACGGTGGAAAGATCTGGCAGAGGTTCGCCTTCGCCCTGGTCGTGGATACGCACAGTCACAGCGTCTTCTGACGCGTATACCTGGAGCAGCACGTGTGTGTCGAGCTGATAGCCATTACCATGCTCCATGGCGTTCATGACGGCTTCAGCAACCGCTGTGCCCAGATTAGCCAGTCGCTCCGCTGGTAGCTTCAGCGGAGCAACTGCCTCGGCTACTCGCGCCATCGCTACCTGTTCATTGCCGGGCTGGCTCGCTACACTCCAGGTGAGGAGCATGTCGCCTTGCGTGTGTTGCTCTGGCTCTTCATTCGTCATAAATCCTTCAGGCATTCTCTGTAATGTGACCAGCGTTACATCGTCCTCCTGCTCCCATGTGTCGCCGGTAAAAACGTTGAGTTCCGCCAGCAGGAAGTCAATCAGTGATAGCTGCACGTTCGATGCAGGGAGCAGCGACTTCAGGCGTGGAAAACCAAACATCTCACGCGTCGGATTATGCGCCTCCACCAGCCCATCGCTATAGAACAGGACGGTCTCGTCGGGAGCGATGTGAACTTCCCGCTCTTCATAGCACATGTCAGGCATCAGACCAAGCGGCATGCCGGTCGCCAGCAATTCCTCTACCTTGCCATCCATACGTTGATAGGGGAGATCATGTCCTGCATTGGCATAACGCAATAGTCCACTTTTTGGATCAAGGATCGCGTAGAAGCAGGTGACAAACATACTGGCCGGCGTATCCGCGTACAGCAGATTGTTGACACGCATCAGCACCTCGCCTGGTGAGGTGGATACCTGCGCAGCCGCTCGTAGCATGCTACGAGAGCTTGCCATCACGATAGCCGCTGCGACACCTTTATCTGTAACATCACCGATCACCAGTCCAAGCTTGCCATCTGCAAGGATGAAAAAATCATAGAGATCACCGCCAACCTCTCTGGCCGGTTGGTAATACGTCGCGATCTGCCAGCCTGGCAATATGGGCAGCGCTTTCGGCAATAGTGAGTGCTGGATAAGCTGCGCAGTTTGTAACTCCTGCTCGATTCTGGCCCGCTCTTCTATACGTACATTCCGCTCAGTCAGCTCCTGCTGCTTCTTGATACTCTCAACAATTTGCTCTGCCATATCATTAAATTGCTGTTCTAACTGCCCGATCTCATCACGAGTTGTAATCACCACCCGCTGCGTGTAATCACCAGCGGCAAAATGACCGGTAGCCGCAATCAGGCGACGAATACGCCGTACCAATCCACGGGTAAAGATGGCACCAAAGAGGGCACCAGTAGGAGCTAGAATCACAAACCAGATAAGATTACTGATAAGCAAGCCGATAATGATACCAATGATACCAGGAATATTTGTGTGCCCTCCCACTGGGAGGTGCGGCAGAATAATTGTTATAAAAAGCAGGATTTCCAGGATGAGCAGCGTACACAGCCGCGCAGCCATATAAGAAAGGCTCATGCGCGTCTGTAATCCCCACCCTTTTCTCTTCGGCTTTTTCGATTGTTTCGATTGTTTCGATTGTTTCGATTGCAGTTCCATACACTTCCTGACTTCCTGTCTTCTCACCTGCTCCAATTGTAATCCCGACCAACGCCGGGCTGTGCGTTCTTACTCGATGAGATCCTCTTGCTTGCTCATCTACGCGCTTCCCTGGCATCTACATAGTTACTAACAATTGTTCCACTAGACTCTATATACTATTTTATATGCACATGGGGCAGAATACAACCCATTCCGCTTTTCTGACACGAAGAGCAGCAGGCAGGCAGAGGCTATGAAGCACCTGTTCAAGCGTCAACACCACACCCCAAAAATAGCAACAAAATATAGTTGCAAAACAAAGAGAAAATGTTTTGCAACTATATTTTGAGGATCAACTATAGGTTTTGAGGGTCAGAGCAACGGATTATTCGTCGGCCCCAAGAAAACGTGACTTGCTGACGTGTTGTAGATCGGCAATGTGGTCGACTGTAATGTCGGGCGTGAAACCTTCTGGGAAGGCCTCTTGCGCGTATTTTCCCTGGCGTACAAAGACTGTGGTACTCTTAGCACCCAGCAGCTTTTTGATGTCTGCCAGGATTGTAGGTTTGTCATCAATGCATACAACATGATCGGCGGGGTACTTCTGCTCAATCTCTTTCAGATGCTGCTGCTTGTGCACATAGAGCAAGACTCGACCACCAACGGTATACGCAATATCACTCTCAAATATCTTCTCTGCCTGGTAGTAGAGGTCTCCATCGGAAACGATAACGGTCGTGCCTAGCGTGCCAAGATAGCGCAACGTCTCCAGAGCTTGCGGGTAGAGATTCTGTGGAAACGGATAGTTTTCAAATGCCGATTTCACATGCTGATAGGTAAATTCATCCATCTCTGCTGGGGGTACTTCAGCATGGAAACGCTCCAATGTTTGCGGGATATCCACCAGGCCTTCATCCTTGCGCACCGCTTCGTAGGTATCCCAATAACGTTGCGTGAGCTTCGGCCCCAACGAGACCTGCAAAACATTCTCCTGTGCCTGTTTAACTTCATCATTATTTAGTAATGTGTTATCCACATCGATCCAGAAAACAAGTGTGGGCATGTATCTATCTCCTATGATTGTTCAGGCGTATGAGAACAAAAAAGAACGAGTTACAAACTGTACAGATTTTGTACACATTCCCTTTTTCCTTTAACACCACGCGACAGCATGCTATTTGGTTTCGAGTTGCTCAGCTTTAATTCAAGATAATCAACCCTTTCCCTTCACGCACGAAAGTAATACAATGTTAGACATCAATTCTATCTCATATTTCCCGTTGGCTGCATGCAATGGCGGTACAGATAATTCACAAAGGTTTAAGAGGTTTTGGCAGCATGAAGGTTATTTTTCGCAGCAAAGATTTTACAAGTATTGAAGGACTGGGTTACGGCTTTAACAATCGACGCCCCATGGCTAATCCCTGGCAATATCAGGGGCGTGTTCAGCATCGCCAATGGTCTGGCACCTTTGAGTGCCTCTGGGAAGGTGCTACCAGTAAGACCGGACATGCCCCTGATATTATCTGGACGGTCCGTGGAGATGCACGACTCTTCGCCCTCGCCTCTGCCCTTAAAGCCGCTGGCTTTACTGTCGATGTTGCGCAAGATTAGTGGGCAGTGAGACGCCAGTTGTCGCCAGTGGTAGCCACTTTTGCTATACTTGGGTAGCGCATATAATATGCAGACTCGAAAATACTTTTTCAATCAATATGAATACCATCCTTCTTTACCTCATACAAATGAATCGTACGATAGGTAAAAGAAGTTAAAAAGGACTGGTTTGACCCATGTGTGCGGTAAAAAATCAAAAACGTGTGCTTTTGTTGATGTCTCCTGCAACCTATCGAGCAGGAGCGTTCTTACAGGCGGCGCAGCAACTCCAGTTAGAGTCCGTTGTGGGCCTGGATCTTCCACCGACATTGACCGAGTACTGGCATGTACCGCTCGGACTTGATTTCCATAATCTAGAGCAATCGCTACAGGCGATTATTGAATACGCGCGGCAGCAGCCATTGTCTGCTATCCTTTCGGTGGACGATAGCGCCAGCGAGCTGGCTGCCTATGCCTGTAAGGCGCTCAATCTGCCCAGCAACTCTCCACAGGCCAGTGAGGCCGCACGCGACAAGCTCTTGATGCGCCAACTGATGTCGGCTGGCGGTGCACCATGTCCCATATTCCGCAACTTCAAGCTGCATGAGAACCCTGAGGAGATCGCACAACAGGTGAGCTATCCCTGTGTACTCAAGCCACGCCGCCTCTCTGGCAGTCGTGGAGTCATCCGCGCAAACAATCAGGATGAATTTATGGTCGCCTTTGCTCGCCTCAAGCAGATCCTTTTAAGTGAGGGCGAGATAGAGGTGGAAGCATCATTTCTGGTTGAGGATTTCATCCCCGGACGCGAGGTCGCTCTTGAGGGACTACTCACCGATGGACAATTGAAAGTGCTGACCATCTTTGATAAGCCAGATCCCCTGGACGGTCCCTTTTTTGAAGAGACCATCTACGTTACCCCTTCGCGCCTGGCTCCACCCATACAACAGGCCATCGCAGACTGTGTCGCCACCGCTGCACACTCCCTTGGACTGCGCACTGGCCCCCTGCACGCAGAGCTACGCGTCAACGACGAGGGTCCCTGGATGTTAGAGATGGCTGGTCGCTCGATCGGCGGCCTCTGCTCAACCATCCTGGAGTTCGGTTCTGGCATGTGTCTTGAAGAGCTCATCTTGCGTCACGCCATTGGCGAAGAGGTGACCACGCTTGAGCGCGAGCAACAAGCGGCGGCAGTGATGATGATCCCGATCCCAGGTGCAGGTATCTTAAAAGGTATCCGCGGTGTAGAGGAAGCCAGGACAGTCCCTCTGATCACCGGCATCGAGATCACCGCCAAGATCAACAACGCCCTTGTACCGCTCCCTGAAGGCTCTAGCTACCTCGGCTTCATCTTCGCCCGTGGAGATACGCCAGCGGAGGTTGAAGCAGCCATACGCAGCGCCTATAGCCACCTACACTTCGATGTACGCCGCGAACTGCCAATGCTCCACGCCATCAGCGCTTATTAGAAACTATAAGAAGGAAGTGTTTTAACTGTAATAGAGATACTGCATACTATACAGAAAATGCATCCCCTGCCTGCCTCTCTGAGGCTCACCAGTGTAAGTTTTTTGTGGGATAGGCAATGAAACCCCATCTCAGGCCGATGGAGACAGATGGGATACCATGACGAACGCATCACGTCGTTTGTCAATAATGTTCACTATCGCCTGTAAAGATGCTAAAAAACCTTGTCCCCCTCTTTGAGGGGAGAGATAGCTTTAGCTATCGGGGGGAGCTATCCTTCACTTATGCTGCTCACTATCATTCTACGCTAAATATTACTTTAGTCTCTATGGCCTATAATCGAGGAGTATCGGATATTGCTAACATTCTACGCCCTCCTGCTGCTAAGCGCAGCTGTCCTTCCTCAAAGAGGGAGGCAAGGGCTGCATTTCCTGTAGATCGTGCACGATCTCTACAGGTGACAGTGGACTGCATCGATAGCCACATATAGTATATGTGGCACAGTTATTAAGGGTTATTATTACATATCACCATCTTTGAGGCTCACCGGGATATGCCAAAAAACCTACAGCAGTCTCTAGAGCCATTTTATCTCAAGCTCAGCCTCAGTTATATGGCACGTCGTACTTTCTCGTTAAAATGACACTTATAGGCCAACTCACTTGGAGAATCTCTAGCTCTTCTTATTGAGCCAAGACAGTGAATTAAGCAACAGTATCCGTTAATACTCAAGGGCCAACTACCGTAGTAGGGGGCCTTAGCGTATGTTTTACCCGCCGTAATCTAGTGATCCCTAAAGATACTCTTTTTCTCTTTCTCTGCTCTTTTGTCCCCAGAGCCAAACGCTGGGAAATGAAGCTCATGGTTTCTCCCAGAAGCTCTGCAAGGACTTTTTCAACAGGCTGCTGAGATCTAGTACGAGCTACTTCAGAGACCAGGGTGTGTTTACGTAAGTTTTTCGGCATGCATAAATACACTTTACATGCACAAAAGTCTCATTTTTGGGCTTAGCAGGGAAGGCAAAAATGTGATGACCCCTACTTTGCCCCTGGTGACAGCTTCGCGCATTTCACCCCTTGTTGTGAGCTCATCCACCGTTTAATGTTGCTGTACCCTTTCAGGCTCCTGATCATCTTCAAACTTTCTTTTCATTCACTCATTATGTGGTCTCTTAAGCTGTTCATAAGACGTTTGGGCTTGTTCATAAGACGTTTGGGCTTCTTTCAAATTATCCTTCAGCGCATTAACAAAACTGGGGATCTCCTCTTTCGGTTTAGTACTTATCGCTTTTTCTATTGATTGCAGGTATTTTGGCATAAATGCTGAATAAACTGAACCTGCCGCAACCGGTAAAGGTTCCTCCCCCAATGCCTTTTTCGCTGAAGTTACTGCATCTTGAGCCTCTTTGGGGAATGAATTTTCCCCAGATGAGTTTTCCCCAGATGAGTTTTTCTCAATGTATTGCTGAGCATATATAATTGCCTTGTATGCTTTTTTGAATGCACTTTTTACATGCGCAACTTTGGTTTCTTGTATGCTAAGCATTGTCTCATCTGCCCCATATTGCTTCCTGAGCCCTTCATAAGACGTTTGGGCTTCTTTCAAATTATCCATCAGACCATTGAGAACAGAGGGAATATCCTCTTTCGATGTCTCTCCCATTATTTTTTCTTGAGAGCGCCTGGCCTCCTTCAGCATACTTGGTTCAGCCGATGTGTCCACCCATCCTCCACTTATTTCCATTGGAGGACTACCCAATGCTTTATAAGCTGAATCTTTCGCTTCTTGATGCTTTTCGGAGATTGGTTCAACGTATTGCCAATGAGCGCTAACTCTGGTGTATACTAAAACTCTGGTGTATGCTAACTCGAGTTTCTGTCTTGCGACCGTGACTTTACGTTCGCCGGTATCTTCTTCTTCTGGATTTTTAGCCTCTATATCGTGAACATGCTCTCCCCACTCGTCGCTCATAGTCCGTGTAAGTTTCTTACCAGACATATACATTTTTGTTACATCAAGATCGTCTGAAGATTTTCTCGCAGAAATTTCTGATGTCTCGTGTGCATCAGTCGTGCGTGCATCAGTCGTGTGTGCACTACGATGTTTATCGAACAAAATATTTCCCTCCTTCATCTGACTCAGTCTTTGTCAACGTCAGCTCCATTGTGGTTCTAGAGCCGAAGCGGGGGGAGTGATCCCTCACTTACGGCGATCAGCTTCGCACTGATGTTGCTACTACAAGTAAAAAGTAGTTAACGCCGTGTGCAAGTTTTTTTTGCACGCCGCGTAGCGGTGAGCAGCCAGAATAAGTTGCACATGGCATTAGGTGACACTCCTGTCCCCTAAAGGGTGACAGTAAAGGGTGACAGGCTTCTTAGCATACAACCATATGCTTATCTCGACTTTGTACATTTTTGCTAAAGAGGCAGGCATGAAGCCGCCACTGAAGTAAGATAGAACCATCAAACAAAAAGCTGTCTTACAGCGGAGGATCTTCATGCCTTTACCAGAAACCATTATAGCTGTTGTGGCCCCCTTTTGGCCATTGTTTACCGCTCCGACTTGGAGAAAATTGATGTCACTGCTTACCGGAATGGAATTGACCCGTTTTTGGAGGGGATCCAAACGTAAAAATTGGGTCAGAGAAGATACATGAAAAATGATGCATACGTCATTGACGTACGTACGTAATACGTATTTCTATTTTACGATAAAAGAACATTGACGTTTAGACTAAGCAGTTCTACCAGAACTTCCAGAAAAGTTCTGTTAGCGAGAAAGACCTGTCACAGCAATGTCAGCAATGTCGTCAAGATGGAACAATGTGAGGCAATTTGAGGTATGACTAAGATCCTGACGAAAATGTGCAGGAAGCCTGAATCAAGCTCAGGCTGTGAACTGAACTATGTTTCAGTTCACAGTTTGGCCTCCTTTGACATCTCTCTCAAGCTCATCGTCGTTTTCAATCGGTGAGCATAGCCGTCAAAAACTGTGAACTGAAAAAAATTTTGAGCTCGCAAACAGACCTGGAAAGAGGACATATGTATGGAACAAGCAGACGAAATCACCTCCTGGATTGACCGCTTTGTTCGCTGCCAACTCCCATTGAAACGAGAGACGACCAAAGCTACTTACGCCATTATTCTCCGCCAGTTCTTGACCTGGCTGCAATTGCAACCTGGGTGTGCTGCCTCCTTTCATCCTGCCACCATGACAGAAACGGCAGTCCAGACCTATGTATTCACAGAACTGTCCATGACCAGTATCAGCCATCGTGAGCGCACCAAGTCCATCCTGAGCAGTTTTGCTGACTGGCTCATTGACGAGGAACTCCTCGGGCGCAATCCAACCCGTGGCATCTCTTTCCCGGCCCAGCAGCTCCTGGCACCGCGAGAACTCTCGGCTGACCAGCGCTATGTGCTCAAAGAACTCGTTGAAACCGAGGGAGTACGGGGAAAGGCGCTCTTTGCACTTGGCTACTATGCCGGATGCCGCGCCAGCGATGTGTGCTGGTTTCGGCTCGATTCTGTGCATCATCTCACCAGAAAGTCAGGCGAAGTAACGTTGGGCTACAAGCGAGGGCAACAGCGGACCCTGGATCTCATCAATGAAGCGAGGAAGCCGTTGCGTGCCTATCTGGCCTATAAGTGTCATTTTAACGAGAAAGTACGACGTGCCATATAACTGAGGCTGAGCTTGAGATAAAATGGCTCTAGAGACTGCTGTAGGTTTTTTGAATGCCGACATTTTTTTGATACGAATGAAGAAATCGATTGAGAAAAAGTGCAGCGAAAGAGGCTCTCACAGAAGCGAAAAAACAGTTGTGCATGCAGGAGCGTTGAAAGAGGGCAAGCTCAGCCTCAGTTATATGGCACGTCGTACTTTCTCGTCAGGAATACACCGACAGGCCCAATGTCTCTCAAAGGAAAAACTGTGCCGCACTTATCTACTTTGCGGCAACAGGGGGGCTATCTTAACTCAGGGCCTTAGAATAGTCATCAAGAGCATAAGGCGAGGATGGCTCCCCCCGATAGCTAAAGCTATCTCCCCCCTCCGAGAGGGGGACGAGTTTTTGGGTACTTTCCAGGCGATAGTGAACTTTATTGCATTTTAGTGGTGGCGTAGCAAACCGTGCCACCACTAAAAACCTGTTCTGCTGAGCCCTATCCCTGCCCTACTTCTCTACCTATGCATACGGCTCGTCAGGTGCTGCGGGATATTGGTGACGACGATGCCTGGTCGGAAGAGGAGTGCGGTCTTCAGACGGAATGCCGTCTGGTTATGCAATATGTACTCCCACCAGTGCGAGACGATGAACTCTGGCAGCAATACGGTCAGGGTATACTCGGGATACAGTTCATGCACGGTGTCGATATAGGCCAGCAATGGGCGGTTGAGTGAACGATACGGCGATTCAATGATCACCAGTTCCGTCTTCTCATCTGCCGAGAGGTTCGGACGCCACATCTTCCATTGCTCACGTACATACTCTGTGTCCTTTTCATCGATGGCGACGTGGACCGCAATGACGTTCTCCGAGATCGAGCGCGCATAGGAGAGACTCTGCACAGAAACACGATCCAGACCGGCAATCGGTACGACCATCAGATGATGGATGGCAGTAGGGGCCGTTGGGATGTTACTGGTGCGCTCTTTTTCTACGCGCTGGTAGTGGGCATGGATAGCCATAAACATCAAGACTAGCAGCGGGATCAGGACCACGACGATCCAGGCTCCACTGAAGAATTTTGTATAGGCAATAACGATCGCGACCATCGCTGTCGTTAGCGCACCCAGCGCATTGATCGGCAAGCTATGCTTCCAGTTTGGTGCCTGACCACGCAACTTCCACCAGTGCTTGACCATACCGCTCTGCGAGAGCGTGAACGACATAAACACACCGACGGCGTACAGATCGATCAGATGATCGACACTACCGTTAAAGATGATCAGTAGCGTACTCGCCATAATTGCCAGGAAGACAATACCAATTGAGAAGGCCAGACGATCACCACGGAATGCGAACTGATGCGGCAGGAAGTTGTCACGTGCCAGCAATGAGGCCAGCCGTGGGAAATCTGCATAACTGGTATTGGCAGCCAGGGTCAGGATCAGCAAGATACCGACCTGGAAGAGCGGGAACATAAAGGAGAGCGGTCCCGCGAAGACCCGAGAGGCGATCTGTGCGATCACGGTCTGGTTGCCCGAAGGATCAGGTCCGATACCATAGGTCAATGTCAGTAAGGTAATACCCGCAAAGAGTGCCCCCAGGATTGAGGCCATCCAGACAAGCGTAACACGTGCATTGCGTGGCTCCGGCTTCTTAAAGGCTGGAACACCGTTGGATATCGCCTCTACTCCGGTCATCGCCGAACAACCCGAGGCAAATGCTCGTAAAATCAAGATGATGGACAATGGAGCCATCACTGGCGCGGTCTGATGATTGATCAACTGAAATGAGTTGATAACAGGCTGCCCATGGATGACATAGGCATTAAAGAGACCAACGCCAATCATGAGGAATGCACTCACGATAAAGAAGTAGGTAGGAATCGAGAAGATCGAACCAGAGTCTTTAACGCCGCGCAGATTCACTAACGTGATAATCACTACAAGTGCCACATCAACCGTTGCTTCAAGATGGGGCGTTGTACTTAAGAAATGAAAGGCGTCAATGGATGCTAAATTCAAGACACCAGATGCGACACTCACAGAGACCGTCAAGACATAATCAATGAGCAGTGAGGCCGCCGCAATCAGCCCAGGCAGCGTACCCAGGTTATCTTTCGCAACAATATACGAACCACCACCACCAGGATAGGCAGGGATCGTCTGACTATATGATAGCGCTACAATGGCGAGCAGCGCGATAATGGCTATGCTGATCGGTAGAATTAATGTCAGTGCACCGGTACCAGCCAGGATTAATACACCCATCGATGATTCGGTGGCGTATGCGACTGAGGAGATGGCATCCGATGAAAGCACTGCCAGGGCTTTAAATTTGGTGAGCCGCTCATGTTCGGCCTGCGAGTTGGCAAGCGGGGCTCCAATTAAGGCTCGTTTCAGATAATAGAAGAAACGTCCTGAACCAGGAGGAGGGGCAATCGTCTCATCGGTTGCCTTAAGAAGGTCAGCTCCAACGCGCTCTAATGAACGACGGCTGGGATGAACAATACGGATGCGTTCATGGCTGGGATATCGCCCGTGCAGTACCTCTGTACGGGCAATGCGGGCAGGATCATCTTCGTCAATCATTCCTGCAGCGTTGTGCGTACCATCTATAGGTATATGTTCTCTATTTAACGGGATCTGCTTTTCCTTCTGATCCATCGCTCGGTGCTCCAATCAAGACATCAATATATACCACATGCTCAGTATATCTACCGAATTATATGGTACGGAGACTCAAGAAATGCTCAAGGAAACGAGCAGAACGCTAAGGATTTTTAAACGACAAAGTCACCTTATCTTTTGAGTTTTTCTACTCTGCTACAAGATAAAGGTAACACGTTTTTTTGCCCATATTCAAGCGGGCTGACTTCTGGTTAGAGGGTAGTACTATCGGCTACTACCTGTTCCAATTGGCTATGTTCTTGTGGAACCGCTAGCACTCCTTGTGCTGCCAACGCACTATGCGACCGTGCTGGCTGTGCCTTTTTGAAGCTTGCAGCGTATGCCAGCCAATCTTTGACCTTACTCTTTATGGGACGATGGGTCATGAGGCGCACCATGAAAAGCGGTATAGCCTGGTTCTGTATCAACGCCTGGGCCTCACTATTGGACAACAGCACGGCTTTCCCGTTACGAGTAAAGACCATCACGGCATCACACTCATATTTATGAGCTAACTGCTGAACACTCCCTGGAATATCCTGACTGTAGAGCTCAATAATCTCTACGTGCACATGGCGACAATCCGCTTTATAGCGGAGCGATGCCATAAAGTCCTGCGACTGCTCCAGGGCTCCTGCACGTGGATATGCGAGCTTCCCTGACTTTTTCGGGACAGTACGCAGGTAAGAGACGACTACCAGCGTGCCATGAGCACGGTGTGCGATAGTTAAGGCGTAATCAATGGCCGAGGCATCAATACCCTCGGTGAATGGTAGCAATAAACGATGCATAGCTCTTCTCCAGGTCCCATATTCACCTTTCCAGGATCACTATACCTGCTTTTCGCTCAAGGTCGGATAAAGAGAAGCTCGTCAATCCTCAAAAAATGCTCAAGAGTTTGCAGCACCACAAGCAGAGATTTAACTTTACGTGCGCTTCTAGCTAATGCACATCTTTCATCAAGAAAAACTCAAGAAAATTGCGTGTATGCACAGGGTATTCTCAATAGATAGAAGCAAACGATCAATATTCGCTCAACATTTGCAGCGTTGCATTTTACTAGTGCTCTCAGACTGTGCTAAACTATGCAAGTAATATTGTTTCCAATACATGTACCGTCAACGCGCAAGCAGATTGCTTTCCGTGTGGTCATGCGCAAGAAACAACAGTAACTTCCTCTCAAAGGACGATTGATTAGTATGGCACAGGAATCTGTGGCTCAAGATGCTCTAAATCTCGCGCAACAGTCCGGGAACGAACATGCTGAGGGTAGTGGAATGCTCGGCCCTTTACTTTGTTGGGCCGTCGTATTCGCGGATATCGGAACGTCTGTCTACTATACTCCTGGTATTCTTTACCAGACAGTGCAAGGGTTGGCAGGCTTCTTTGTATTTTTGACGATGTTCGTCTTTATCCTGTTGACACTCAAGTACACAGAAGTTACGCATCGCTATCCACAAGGCGGTGGAGTGGTGACAGTGGCCGCACAGGCTCTCAACCCCTGGTTCGGCGCTCTCGGCGGCATGTTTATTCTGGTGGATTACTTTCTCACGGCAGCCACCAGTTCTCTCTCGGGCGTGCTCTATCTTGGTGTTGTTTTCCCACCTCTGCTCGTGCACTTAACGACTATTACGGTTGCATTTCTGCTGCTCTTAGGCATCATTAACTGGTATGGCGTGAAAGAGAGTGCGAAACTCAGCTTTGTAGGAGCTGTGATCGCTTTCCTTAGTGACATCGCCATCCTGGTTACTGTCTTTTCGCACATCTCGTTAGGTGAATTTTTTTACCTTATCAGCAAGATGTTCGTACACCCGCTGGCACCAGGGACGTTGGTTACTGGTTTTGCCGGTGCTTTCCTGGCCTTCTCTGGTCTAGAAAGTATCTCTCAGCTCTCGCCAGTGATGAAACTACCGCATAAAAAAATTGCGGGCCAGGCAATGTTGTTAGTCGTACTTACTATCGGTATTACCAGCCCGTTGTTGACGCTGCTCTCAACGCAACTTCTTCCGGGCGCAGCCAATAATACAACGGAATCTGCTCAGATTATTTCTCTGCTGGCAGGTAAATGGGGTGGACCTGTCCTTATGACAGAGGTCGCTATCAGTGCCGGTGCCCTCCTGATCTTTGCCAGTAATACGGCGATTATCGGCGCGTACCACGTCTTCCTGGCACTTGCTCGTATGGATTTCATGCCGCAAATCGTCTTAAAGCGTAACAAGGTACGTGACACTCCGCATGTCTCGATTGCGCTGGCTACGGGCATTCCTATTGCGGTACTCATTGCTGTACAGGGAAGGATTGATCTGCTCGGTGAATTGTACGCCTTTGGTCTGCTAGGTGCCTTCACGTTAACCTGTCTGGGTCTCGATATCGTGCGCTATCGCGATCTCAAACGCGCCAGGGCACTGAATCAGAGGGATACCAATAACAGTGTAGCGACACTACAGCAGGGCGACACAGACGGATCAGATGGGAGCCATGGAAACCTTGCGAACATTGCGAATCAGACGCACCCTGTCGAAGTTCATGAGCTCATGAAGTCGAACGCGCTGATGCCACTGCCCACGACCCAACAAACAGTAATTGGTCAGTCACTAGAGGCATCGGAGATTCGTGAGGCGCAAACGCTGTGGTTCAAGATAAACTTCACCATTGGCATTCTGACAACCGTTCTGGTCTCCTTTGCATGGTGTACGAACCTGATTGCCAAGCCGCTCGCAACCGCTTTTGGTAGCTCGGTCGCGGCAGTCGGTATGATTATTGCGTTTATTGTACATACCCGCCAGAATAAAGAGGGCAAGGTTCCTGTTCCTGTGGTCATTACCCGCATCGAAGAGGCATATCCCAATTCGACGCTGGCCGTCCTCGCTGAGGGCAGTGTTCGCAATAGCGCTGTGATCCGTGCCGCTATTAATAATGCCTCCACTGAGCGTCCGCTGGTCTTCCTGTATCTGGCACATAAGAAGCCTCGTCAGGCTCCCCGCATGATGGAGATCATCGATCCCTATCTTGAAGATCAGGAGGCGAAAGATAGCTTTAGTAAGGCTGAAAGTCTGGCAATTAAGGCACATATTCCTGATCGTACATATATCTACCTCCAGGAGCCTGAGGATATCGTTTCGCAGGTCTGGCAAAGTATGCATCCACGCGATACACTCTTTGCTTTCAAAAACGAAGATCAGATCAAGGATATCAATCCTGATCGTATTCGTTACGAGGTCACGCCTGACGGTCGTGTAGCACACTTCCTCAAACGTTGGTAAGGGGTTTTACTGCGTATATCAGTGCTTGAGGATGTACGCTCACCCGCTTAAAAGATGCACAATGCTCTCCGCAACGCATCTTTTAAGCGGGTGAGGATCGAAACCCGCTCAACATGTTGGTTACCCCTCCTCACTTTCTTTAGAAGAGCTTTCCAACTTTCCGATTAATGTGGCTCGCTCAAAGCAGTAGAAGGATCGAGCAAGCTACACGTTATTAGATGGTCACGATCGCATCAGCACTACGTACGTCCCAGACAGAAGGCGGATATTGTTGGAATGCCTGGAAATATATCAATCTGAAGTCCAACCAGCTGGTAGTCTTACCACTATCTCGTGGATCTTCGTTATAATCGCACGCAATACAATTTCCAGGAGGAGGAGTCTCCGGTGGCTTTGATGGCTCGGTCGGAGGTGGTGTCTCCGGTGGTTTAGGTGGATCATCATGCGTTTTTGTATGTGTAGGGCTATGATGAAGAAAATGGCCGTGGTGACGTTCACAGTAGTCGGCATAGAGTATTGTCGAAAGAATGTGGGCATGCCACAACTTATCAACGTTGTTGCTATACATACCAATGCGCTGATTCGGATGGCGTTTAATCAATACCAGGAAACGCTGATACTCTGCGAGTAGTTGATCAGCGTCCTGGGCCGATAAGCTATACTCTTTCTGCGCAACCTGTTGAATTTTCTCCCAATGGGGCCAGGATTTTATCTGTCTCAAGAAATGCTGGGCCTCTTGAGCCTCGGCGTTGGTTGCAAGTGGTGTTGCCATAGTCATATATGGATACTCCTCTTTTCGTCTCGACAAGACTAGATGGATACCATCAGACGCTCTACATGGTTCAACATGTCATGGACATGTGCTTGTGACCAGGACGCCATACCGACCATCGGAAACGCAGGTTCATCGTAGTGAGGGAGAACTTCGCAGCCAAAGGCTACTAAGATAACCCGATCCCGTAGGATGCGTTGCTTCTCTGGATCCAGGCAAGCCAATGATGCCTGTAATCGGTCGTACTGATCATCGATGAGCACGGCAAAAGAACGCACTTCATGAACGCACTGCGCAATTCTGGATAATTTATCAGCAATGCCTGTACAGAAAAGTGTTTTACTGCCAGGCAGGAAGGCTTTCTTCTCCAACCACCGCGTTGTAGCATGCATGATCTCTTGATGCATTTCATCTGTATAGCCATGCCGGGCAGTCGCATATGCGATTTCTCCATGGGATGCAAGTGTCGCGACACCAGCAACAGCATCAGAATATGGATGCATGGCAAGCAATACTTGCGAATCATAATCTAGCCAGCCGATGGTATTATGAGCGACTTCATCTCCCACACGCTGTACGTATGCCCGAACTTCAGGGAATTGCAAGAACTCTACATAGCGGCATCGTAACCGATCAGACGCGATATGGAGCTGCAATTTGTCATTGCAGACCGTCGCGAAACGTATCATGTTCCGATATGCAATCGTCCCATCTATATCGATGTAGTAGTACATAGATTCTTCTCTCTATCTGCGAATTTATTCCTATTACCAGTATACTGGTCTATCATCACTCGTACATGAGTATCAACCAGGTGTCTTCCTTCTATAATGCTTTACCACTAAACATTTTATGTTGTGCGAGTATACTAGAGAGAAGTGGGAAGTACTGCGAATCATAATCTTTCACGATCCACTGGCAGGATATTGCACGAGTAGAATGCAAACACCAGCAGACATAGCACTGCCCCTAACAGAAAGAGTCGTGCTCGGCACTCCAGTACCAGCACGACTTTTACTATCACTCGACCCCTTTAAACAGGCTCTCCGCTACGGTTAGGATTCTACAGAGGAGGCAATATCTTGCTCTTTCGCTGCTGTAGGAGCTTCCGGCTTGCTGGCCTGTTCGTGGAAGCTCTTCGCCAGTGGCACATCTTTGAGGAAGAAGGTTGCCACAATCATAATAACGCCAAAAAGCACGACTAGCTGGAAGCCATGCTGAATACCAACGACCAGAGACTGCTTGAGCGCCACAAAGATCTGCTCTAACAGATGCTGTGCACTGTTTGCTGCCTGCTGAGCAATCGTGGCTGCTACGGCGTCGTGCTGCGCACCTGGCGGGATCTTGCCCTGCGCCTGTGCCTGCGCGACTGCACTTTTCGCAGCGTACTGCTTCGCGGTCCCGACCAGCGTTGACTGATACGGCGGGCTTACAAGTACCTGTGGATTGGTGGCGGCACTTAGTCCTTGCGCCGTCAATTGCTGAGCACCAGCGGGCAGATGTTTGGCGATATCATCGGCAATCGTATTATTCACGACGGTACCCACGATCGCGACACCTAGCGTGTTGCCGATCTGCTGCAGGTAGCGCGTTGCGGCTGTCCCTACACCCAGGCGTGTACGTGGCAGCGCGTTCTGTACGGCTAACGTCAGAATAGAGAAGAAGAGCCCCAGACCAAAGCCCACACAGACCATAAAGATGGTTGCTTGCAATAACGTTGTCGTGGCTGTCATGCGCGAGAAGAAGAAGGCTCCAATCGTGAGCAGGACCGCACCAATAATGGTGAGCCATTGATAACGACCAGTGCGCCCAACGAGCAAGCCACCAAGTACTGAACCAATCACAATACTCACGGTCATCGGCGTAATCACCGCACCTGAGTTTGTGGCCGACTCACCCAGCACACCTTGTAAGAACAGAGGCAGATAGTAGGCCAGTGAAAGGAGGGTTGCACCAACTCCTAGCGAGAGTATACTGACATTGGCAAAGACTCTGTTCTTGAACAGGTCTAATGGCAGCACAGGCTCAGCAGCAGAGCGCTCAACGAAGAAGAAGCCAACAAACAGGACAACGGCTGCAACGAGTGCACCAATGACCTCGATGGAGTTCCAGGGATACGTCTGACCACCCCAGGTCAGGCCCAGCAAGAGACTGATGGTCGCAGCAGAGGCGAGCGCTGCTCCTACTATATCGATACGCTTGATCGCAGCCCAGCCACGATAGCGGGATGAAGCCACAGAGATGTTGGATGGAAGATAGATCAATAGCGCAACCAGGGCGATAATACCAATCGGCAGATTGACAAAGAAGACCCAGCGCCAGCGCGACTGATCACTGATCAACGTTCCAATAATCGGACCGTGATCCGTGAGCCAACCACCCAGCGTAGGACCAAAGACGCTAGAGATGCCATAGACAGCGCCAAAGATACCCTGCCATTTCGGACGCTCCGCCGGTGTAAAGATATCTCCAACGACCGTAAAGACGAGCGAGATACCAATACCCGCGCCCAGGCCCTGCAAGGCACGAAAGGCAATAAGCTGCTCAATCGTCTGCGCTAAACCTGAAAGTAATGAGCCCAGTAAAAAAAGTACAACACCTACTACAAAAAACCATTTGCGCCCGAACTGATCAGACAGCTTACCGACAATAGGAATGACGGTGGATGATGCCAGCAGATACGCTGTCGCAACCCAGGTGTAAAGGCTAAAACCATTCAGTTGTCCAACGATTTTAGGCAGCGCAGTACCTACAATCGTCTGATCCAACGCTTCCAGCAACAAGGTCAGCATAAGCGCAGCAAGCACGCTAACAAGCGCGAAGCCATAAAGACGCCGACCACCACCCTGTGATGCGGGACTCGATGGAACAGGTACCGATGATGCCATGGAAGAGCAACTCCTCTCGTGTACGACCTGAAAACGAACCACGATAGGCTCGCCTGTATAGGTCATCATGACCTATCATAGTGACCTGTATTATGGCTCGAAATATTTATTCTGTCAAGTAAATTATTTATCGATTTATTCCTTTTAATGGTGAATTACATTTTGATATGCGTCTATCTATTTTTAGTTGAGGAAGAGACTCGATTTATAAATACATGCATTCATGTTTTTCGATAGCAAGAGGGCAAAATCCCTCCTGCTACGCGAGACGAAGCTTACTCGTCGGTATTGAAGCGATACCCAACGCCAGAGACGGTCAGGATGAAACGTGGATGAGCAGGATCGGGTTCGATCTTGCGCCGTAGCTGACCAACATAGACATGCAGATAGTGAGCCTCGGTCCCATAGCCGGTCCCCCACACCTGCGAGAGCAGCATCTGCCGTGTCATGATCTTCCCACTGTTCTTGATCAGAGCCTTCAGCAGGTCGTATTCGGTAGGGGTAAGCTTAATGTCTTTCCCGTCCACCTGGACATTGCGTTGCGCAAAATCCACGCGCAGCGGACCCGCAATAAAGATCGGCTCCGTCCCCGATTGAACCTGCGCGGTATGGCGCAAGGCCACACGAACGCGAGCAAGCACTTCATTCATACCGAAAGGCTTTGAGATATAATCGTCGGCACCAAGATCGAGGGCCAGGACCTTATCATGCTCGGTATCCTTGACCGAGAGCACAATAATCGGCAAACTCGATTGCTCACGCACCCGCCGGCAGACCTCCAGTCCACTGATCCCAGGCAAACCCAGATCCAGTAATATCAGATCCGGCCTGCTATGCGCGACCGCCTCCAGTGCCTCTTCGCCATTGCTGGCTTCGAATATGTCATAGCCATGTGCAGCTAAACTCCGATGTAGGGCGCGCAAGATCTCAATCTCATCATCAACTATAAGGATGCGTGCACCACTCTTACTCATAATTGTCACAATCCCTTTTCTGTCTGCTGTAGCGGTAAGGTAAAGTAAAAAATAGCGCCACCATCAGGTCGGTTATCGGCCCAGATTTTGCCACCATGAGCTTCAATCAAGCCCCGACAGACCGCCAGACCAAGGCCGGTCCCCATCGTGCTTGAACGCGGGCCTGACTTCTTCTTTCCGCTGGAGACCCGATAGAATTTGTCAAAGATACGTTCGAGATCCTGAGGTGGTATACCTGGCCCACGATCAGCGATACTGACCTGTAACGTATGATCAATCACCTTTACTGCTATATCTATTGGTGTTCCCGCAGGTGTATAACGGGTAGCATTCTCTAGCAGATTTGTCACAACCTGGTCGATCTGCAGATAGTCCAATTCGACCGGTGGCAAGTCGTCTGGCATATCTAAGCGAACTTCGTGCTCGTGTAATGTTGATGTCATATGCGCCAGCACATCATGAATGAGTTCGTCTATAGGATACCATTCTTTTTCGGCTTTGAGCGCGCCACCTTCTATACGCGACATATCTAGCAGGTTCCCCACCAAACGGTTCAAGCGGTCTGCTTCACGCTCAATGGCCATCGCAAAGCTGCGCCGGTTCTCCTCATCCCAATACACATCCTCTTGCAAGAGACTACTTGCAGCGGCTTTGATCGACGAGAGAGGCGTCCGTAGATCATGTGAGACAGAGGAGAGCAGGGCAGCACGTAATGCATCTGTACTGCGCAACAACGCTATCTGTAACGTCTCGCGCTGCAAACGAGCGCGTTCAATCATCGCGGTAGCCTGATCAAGAAACGTCCAGAAGAAGGCGGCACGATCGTTTAAGCGCACGGTCTCACCAGGCTTATTCCCCTGCGGCCTGCGCTCCTGTGGAAAATTGCGCGCACGCCCCATCATCACCAGGCGTGCAACACCGACCACCTTCTGTCCTTGATGCAACGGCACAAAACGCACGAAGTGCTGCTCCGCGAGCGGTCCAGTCGACGTGACAACGCGTCGTACACGATAGACCATACTTTTATCTGGCTCATTGTACAGATCGACAATTCTCCCGTTCTCAAGCACTGACTGCGCCGTAAGAATCTCATCTGAACTCAGCTCCATCGTGGCAAAATTCTGGCTCGCATCCGCCTGTAAAGCCAGTTTACCATGGGGGTCCGGCAGCAGAATCGCACAATCACGCACACCGGCATACGTAAAATTACTGACGATGGCCTGCGCGACAACCGTCAACTGCCGCTCAAGGTTGTCCTCATTCGTGGTTGTATTGACCAGTTCATAGAGCGCTCGCGCCTCATGCTCGCGTTGCTGCGCCTCTGAGGCCCGTTGCCGGGCGACCGCCGCTTGCTGACCTGTCAGCATCGCGGTCACCAGGAAGATAAAGAGCGCCAACCATTCGGATGCGTCATAAATGGTAAACTTGAATAGAGGCGAAACCAGAAAGAAATCAAAGGATACAAAAGCGACAAGCGACACAATGACGGCAGCATACAGGCCGCGTTTACTGGCCAGCCCCAGCACCACCAGCAGATAAAGGAAAGATATATTGGGGATACGTGGATACAAATGCAGTGCATAGATAAACAGCGTCACTAGTATCGCTGAGACCGCACCAATCAACGTATCAACAATATAGCGCTTACCCCATCCCTCCTCAACATCACCTAAAAATAATACTCGTTCTAACATCGGCATCAGTCGTACCTCAAACGTACTTCAGACGTGCGACGTACACGTTCCTATACATACGCACTATCTTTCTACACACTATCCTTCAATTTCTATGCACAAGAAGAATATCACACATAATGGCAAAAAGAGAATAAGGACAATCCTTCTTTTTCTTCTCCTTTTTCAGTACAAATAGCCTATTCAAACCACGCTACACCCACTTTTTACTTGACCCTCTGCCCTGTACACACGTATACTCAATATATGAAACAACGTAATGGTGTACGACTATTCATCACGCTCTGCCTGAGTCTGGTGGTGTTAACAGCGGCCTCGGCATGTACTGCCGGACACGTGGGAACAAAGGTCATCGGCTTCATACGCGCAGGCCAACTCTGGACGATCGATCCTGATGGGGCCAACGCTTTCGCTGTCGTTCCGCCCGCGTCAAATGTCATCGGCTATGCATGGTCACCCGACCATCATCTCCTCGCTTTCCGTACGCTGGACGCCAGCTACACACAGCCAACACTGCGGCGACAGTTACGCACAGAGCCAGTCACAGGTCAGGTCGTCGATGCACCTGGCACGCTGAATACGATTGGCGTCGATGGCGGGACGGCGATCACGATCGCGTTCTCCAGTGTCGCCATCAACTATAGTACACCCTACTGGAATAGCACTGGAAATCGTCTGCTCTATCGCCAGACACCAGTGAATTTCGCAGCCAGTCCCGCCAATGAAAGCTGGTGGATCGCGCAAAATGATCAGCCAGGCGGCATTGCAGCGAAGAGCTTTCCCTCCACCTTTTCGCTACCTTCATTCTCCTATAATAGCGAACACTACCAATTGCTCGGAAACGCAGAGCAGGGTGTTTTCACAACCGATATTACCGGCAAACAGCAACAATCTGTGCTCAACCCTTTAGCTGGACACCCTCTGCCCGCTACACTTGAACGTGTGCTCTGGCGTCCTGGCAACCATGATCAAAGTATGCTTTACGTGATCCCGACAACACCATCAGCGAACAATACAGCAAATAGTCAGCAAGGACAAAAAAAGGCACAGTATGCGTTGCAGATGACAGCCCTGCACGGCGCAACCACGACACTGGCCCGCTGCAACTGTACGCAATTTAGCTGGTCACCCAACGGAGACGCTGCACTCTATAGCGATGGAGCAGACTATACGCTGGTGACGATTGCCAGCGGAGCGAGCCAGAGCTATCATGCCGAGAATGGAGCCGTCCCCTACTGGTCACCAGACGGCCAGTTTCTGCTCCTGGATGGTCAACATACGCTCTCATTGATCAATATCAAGACACATAGTATCACAACACCGCTCAGCGATGGGCAGAGCGTAACCAGCACACCTGTATCCACACAGGCTATAGGCACAGGGACACTGCTGGAGCCAACAGCCAACAACCTCTGGTCAGCCGATAGCCGCCACTTTGCCTTCGCCAGCCGTGGGCGACTCACCTGGCAACAGACAACACTCCACACTGGCCAAGGACTCTATACCGCGACCATTGACGATCAGGGCAAATTCCAGGGCAGCCCCTCCCTGGTCCAGAAAGGCAACAATATCACCCAGGTAGGCTGGACATATCAGGATCAAAATACAGCTTTTCTGTATTAGCCGGCCAAATGCTCTTCAAAACAGGTAATGTCGCTAAAGCCTCCCTCTTTGAGGCTCACCGGAATAGGTTTTTTGGCCTATCCCAGTGAGACTCAAAGAAGGAAATACAGATTAAAACCCATTACTATATCTATCGCATAAAATGACTGCATATTACGATAAATATAGCTATCGCCTGTAAAGTACCCAAAAACTCGTCCCCCTCTTTGAGGGGGGAGATAGCTTTAGCTATCGGGGGGAGCCATCCTCGCCTTATGCTCTCGATGACTATTCTACGCCAGCTATCTCTTTCATACTGAGATTTCCTCATCGAGAATGACAGACTATGAAGGCAAAATAGCCAGATAGCGTTTAATCCTCGAATTACGCTGTTAACCATCACCCTACACGAATTATCCCCTGAGCATTCATAGTCTATAAACGAGGAATACAGGCTATAGAAACTAAAGTACTATTTAGCGTAGAATGATAGTGAGCAGCATAAGTGAAGGATAGCTCCCCCCGATAGCTAAAGCTATCTCCCCCCTCAAAGAGGGGGACAAGGGATTTATCATCTTTACAGGTAATAGTGAATATTAATAGCAAGCGACGGGGTGCATTCGTCATGGCATCCCACCTTTCTCCATCGGCCTGGGATGCGGCCTCATTGTATATCCCACAAAAAACCTATCCCGGTGAGCCCTCAAAGACCATCATGAAAAGGATGCACCACCCAGGATGAAAACGCCATTTTCAGAAGAGAGGGGGACAAGGGCTTAAGTGCACTATACAGGCGATAGTGAACTTTATTGACAGGCGATAGTGAACTTTCACGAGGAGAGAGACAGCCCCAACTATGCTGATCGGCACATTGCCGTTCTTGGTCACAAATAGTACAATAACCTCTGAATAATGAGCTATGTATCCGAGGAGAATTACCTATGAGCAAAGAAGAACGTAAATTACACCTGGTCCGTACAGAACCCGAGCCAGAGGTCCCAGAGCAGCAAGACGACGACGATGATGAGGATGGCGACGAGTATAGCGATATGGATCAACTTGAACGTCTGGAGTCGTTACGCGAAGATATGGAAGAGCTTGGTGTGACCACATTGGATGAGGTTATCGAGCGTATTGCAGAGCTAAATCATAAACTAGATAATCACTAATGCTCATAGGGGGGGCGAGTTGGCCTTAGCTTACCCCCGCCCCTATTGAACATCTGATAGCTGATAGACATCGATTTCTGTGCCTGGCTGCATCCTGGCGTATCCTGGCAATAACTATTATTAGCTGCCTAAATA
The DNA here is from genome assembly GCA_015099395.1 of Ktedonobacteria bacterium brp13. GTDB lineage: Bacteria > Chloroflexota > Ktedonobacteria > Ktedonobacterales > Ktedonobacteraceae > Dictyobacter. The sequence goes on from AP024096.1 coordinate 2,249,705, forward strand.
AGCCTGGCGGACAAGATCATTCGTGAGCAGGTTTTTGGCACTATCGCTCAATACGATCTTACCAGTCTGCAAAACATACCCGCGATCAGCCAGCGTTAACGCCATCGTAGCATTCTGCTCTACCAGGAAGACCGTCATCCCTTCTTCCCGAATACGCAGAATCGTCTCAAAGACCGTCTCTACAAGTTTCGGCGAGAGTCCCATTGACGGCTCATCCATACAGATCATCGTTGGTCGCGACATCAGAGCACGCCCCATCGCCAGCATCTGCTGCTCGCCGCCCGACATCGTCCCGGCAATCTGCTTCAGACGCTCGCGGATACGGGGAAAGACCTCGCAGACATGATCCAGATCCTGCTGGAACTCCGTCTTACTGCGCCGCGAATAGGCACCCATCTCTAGATTTTCCAGCACCGTCATACGACTAAAGATACGGCGCGCCTCTGGCACCAGAGCCAGACCTGATTTCACGATATCACCCGTCAGCTTACGCTCAATCCGCTGATCATTAAAGGTCACTGAACCTTTGGTGGGATGGACCAGACCAAAGATAGTCTTCATCGTCGTCGTCTTACCAGCGGCATTCGCGCCCAATAGACAGACAATCTCACCCCTGTTCACCTCCAGGGAGAGATCTTGCAGCACATGGCTAGGGCCATAATAGGTATTTACATTTTCGAGTCGTAACATCCTGGACCTCTCGCAACTCTTTACTCTGGCACATCATCGGTCGTAACACCCTCAGAGCCTGACTCAGTGCCGCGCCTTGACGCATCAAGATCTTCTTGTGCCTGCTTACCAAGGTAAGCGGCCACAACACGGGGATCGTAACGCACCTCATCAGGCAAGCCATCGGCAATCTTCTGCCCATAATCAAGCACAGCGATATGATCGGACATCCCCATTGTCACATTCAACTTATGCTCAATCAACAGAATAGCCAGGCCCAGTTCGTCACGCAGGCGACGGATATACTTGATGGCATCCACCGTCTCCGCTTCGTTCATGCCTGCCGTTGGCTCATCCAATAACAGTAGCTTGGGGTCTGCCGCGAGCGCACGCGCAAGCTCGACACGCCTGCGTTCGGCATAGGAAAGGTTGATCACATATTCCTCTTGTCGAGCCACCAGCGACGCACCAAAGAAGCCCAGCAATTCAACAGCACGCTCTCGTGCTCGTGCCTCCTCATGCCTGACATGCGTCGTCCGAAAAAGCGAACCAACGACACCAGCCGTCAGCCGCGTATGCTGCCCAACCAGTACGTTCTCCAGTACCGTCATATTATTAAAAAGACGAATATTCTGAAAGGTACGCGTAATACCAGCACGTACAATCCTATCCGGCGTCAGACCAACCATCGACTGTCCATTCAGCAATACATTGCCAGCCGAAGGTTTATAGATGCCCGTGATCAAGTTAAAGACCGTCGTCTTGCCAGCACCATTCGGACCGATGATACTCACAATCTCCCGCTGCCCTACCTCCAGATCGACGCCAGAGACAGCTGTAAGACCACCAAAGGTCTTGGTAACCGCTTGTAGCAGTAACAGCGGCTGAGCGGTCGCCGTAGACCCTGACCGCTCTGGCTGCCCCGCAAGCTCTACTTGCTCAGAACTCATAATTGCACCTCATTGCTCCCAAGTATTCATGCCCAATCTGCACAACACGTCACCCGTTACTCAACGCGTATCTCAGCTTCAAAATCTGCGGTACCAGGCAGCGCATCCAGACTCCCAACATCCACATCCTCCTCATCCTTTTGATGGCGCAGTTCACGCTTGCGCCGCGCCTGCGGAATCAAGCCTTCAGGTCTGAAGATCATAATCAGAATCAGTGTCAGACCAAAGAGCAGGTTACGGATATTGCTAAACGTAAAGTTCGGGATCAGCACCTGGAAGATGTGCAGGAAGTTACTCGGATCGGACGCATAGGTATCAAGCTGAGCAAGAATAAGAATATTGATCGCATAGACGAAGACCGCACCAACGATCACCCCCGGAATACTCCCCAGGCCACCAATCACCACCATCGCCAGGAAGATCACCGAGTCAGTATAGTTGAAATCGTTGGGGTTCACCGTCCCCAGTTTCGCAGCATGATAGACGCCCGCAATACCAGCAAAGAACGCACCAGCCGCGAAGGCGAACAGCTTCGTATTCACCAGGTTGATACCCGAGGAGGCGGCTGCAATCTCATCTTCACGCAACGCCACCCAGGCACGCCCTAAACGCGAGTCACGTAGACGCACATTCGCGAACACACAGAAAGCGATCAGCACCAGGATCAAGTAGTAATACGGAGTAGGTGACTGCCAGTTCACACAGGCTGAACCCACACACAAAGCAGGAGTGTTAATACCAACAATACCGTTTGAACCACCCGTAATATTGGTGAGACGCAGGAAAACGATTGGAATAATCTCTCCAAAACCCAACGTCACAATCGCCAGATAGTCACCACGTAAGCGTAAGGTCGGCGCGCCCAAAATCACACCAAAGAACGCCGTCAGTAAAGCCGCGCCTAACAGCATCGGCCAGAAGATCCAGGGCCATGCGACCACATTAAACGCAATACTGGTCACCCTGGTCAACTGTGGCGAACCGATAATAGCCCAGGCGTAGCTACCGATCACAAAGAAGGCAACATAACCCAGGTCGAGCAGGCCCGCAAAGCCAACCACAATATTGAGGCCCAGAGCCAGGATCACATAATAGCCAATATCACCATAGCTGGTAATACGCCCAACGGAGCCAGAACCAAAGAGGATGGGGTCGATCGCAGGATAGAAGAGCAGGAAGGCGAAGAGTAACAACATATAGAAACGATTGGCACCCTTACTCTGCAAGGGGAGATCGCTCGGCACAACCTCATGCGCCTCTTCACTCGCACGAGCAGCCGATAGATACTGCAACTGCTGCTTGCGCGTCACCTGGCGAGCACTATTCCCAGGCAACCAGTTTCTACGCTTCCCATTGCCAGGATTTTCAGCATTTCCACCATTTTCAGCCGGGACCGTGACGGACTCGCTCGGCTTAATCACCTGCAGCAACGCAACACGCCCACCAATCATCCCCAATACATAGCCAAGCAGAGGCAGTAGCAGTGTACGCACGACCGTCCAGATCAGCAAAAGCACTGGCAACGAACCAATCGCAAAGAAGATCAGGTCAACCACAAGTGCGATCAGCGCAAACGCCGTCGCAAACCAGAAACCACCGAGACGCGCACGCTGTAAGAGAGCCGCTTGCTTCGTGTCATCCATCACTTCCAGATTCGCGAGCGGAGTCGGCGCTACATAGTTACGTGCTTTCTGTATACGATTGCGCACAAAGATATAGAGCGCCCAGATGACCGCACCCAGGCCCAGACCGATCAGCAGGTTCGCCGTCACACTGATCATAATAATAGGCACAACCACCACAAAGACTATATCCAGCCACGTCACAACGGCACCACGACGCCCAGTGTCAGCCGCGACCAGATAGCCAGCGAGCGCGATAACGCCACCATAGACAAGAATCAGAAAAACGGACTTTTGTAGCAATGATAGAACATCATGATCAAAATTGACATTTTGGGGATAGAAGACCCCCAACCAGATGCTATTAGCTACAGCATCACCACTCCAGACATAAGAAAAGACAACAGTCGCAATGAGTAGCGCGACAAGCCACTTTATCAGTACCTTCCTTGTGTCTACGTCCGGGAGTAGCCTGCGAGAACTTACGGATACTGCCACGATGAATCACCTCGAATCCATGTTGATACAAAGTTCATAGATACATTGCAAAGAGCAAACGATCTACACTTTATCGGGAGTCTGCTGTCCAAGCAACCCGGCAGGACGAAAGACTAGAATCAAAATCAGGATGATATACACAATCGCCTCCTGCCAGGAGACACCGCCCTGTGGCAGGATAGAAGGGGGAATATACGAAACCATCGCAACGATCAGGCCAATGATAAACCCACCAAGCATGGCCCCCTGAATATTGCCAATACCACCGAGAACCGCAGCAGTAAAAGCAACCAGGCCAAGTTGAAAGCCAGCGGTAAATTGCGTGTTCGGAAATTTCAAACCATAGATAAAGCCAGCCGCACCAGCCAGACCAGCCCCGATAAAGAAGGTGATTGAGATAATCTGATTGACATTCACACCCATCAACGCAGCGGCATCACGATCCTGTGCCACCGCACGCATAGCACGACCAATACGCGTACGATTGACCATGAAGGACAATACGAGCATCAATGCAACAGCGGCCACAATCAGGATAATGTTCACCGAATCAAAGCTCAAGCCGCCAATCGTAATGAGAGGCGTCGGCAACGTCGCGAAAGAGACCTGGCTACTACCAAACCAGAGCTTGGCAAGGTCCTGCAGGATCAGCGAGACACCAATCGCTGAAATAAGTGGAGCGAGACGAGGTGCATTACGTAACGGTCTATAGGCCACACGTTCGATGAGCACACCGAGCAGAGCACAGACCAGAAACGAGATCACACAGGCAGCTAACAGGGCAGCGACCAGGGCCCACGTAAATTTTCCTGGAGGAGAGGCAGCCTGAAAGCCAAAAACGTTCATAACAGCAATCGTGACGAATGTTCCGATAGTGAAGATATCGCCATGTGCAAAATTAATGAGTTCGATAATGCCATAGACCAGCGTATATCCCAGAGCTACCAGGGCATAGATAGCTCCAGTTGCGAGGCCTACAATAAGTAAGCTCACGAAGGTATCGATATTAACAGCCATCGTACAGATACTCCTCCGACCGGCTTGTTTGCTGAGAAGGAAACACATTACAAAAATGTACATAGACAACTATGTACAGAAACGGGGAGGCAGCGGAGACCGCAGCTTGAGCATCGCGTGACACTCAAGCACGGTTCCGCTACAGGATCAACACTGTTCTATTGCATCGCTGCAGATAAAACTATTTAGTAGCATTGATCTGAGTGATGAAGCTCCAACCATCAGCCTTGGTCAGGTCGCCAAGGGTGTAGATGGAGACGATCTGGTCGGTCGTGTCACCATTCTGATCGAAAGCTTGATGGCCAGTAACACCAGTGTAGGAGATCGTCTTCATTGCATCGATGACGGCCTGACGGAAGGTCTTCGCAGTAGCAGCGTCATTGGAGTTCTTTGGCGCTACTGCTTTATTATTGACGGCTGCTTTAATAGCCTGCAAGAGGATCGAGGCATCGTCGTAGCCACCAGCGCTATACGCACCATATTGTCCGCTACCAAACGCCGCGGCGTAGTCGCTAAAGAACTTGCTGTAACTGGCACTCTGCTCAGGATCAGAACCTGGGATAGAACCAAAGACAGGGCCACCATTCAGCGGCTTAATGTCTTTTGCCAATTGAACAGTCTTGGCACCATCGCCAACAATGAATGGAGTGTTCTCCAGGCCAGGAACATGGGCCATCTGCTGACGAATGGTAATACCACCGGTTGAGTCGTTACCACCGAAGAAGATGGCATCTGGATGCTTAGCAGCAATCGTGGTCAGGATATTCTCATATGAACCAGTCGACTTGATGCTTGCATGATCAATAACTGTACCACCCAGGCTTTTCCAGGTATTGATGAAGTTGCCGGCCAGACCAACACCATAGGTCTCGGTGTCGTCGATAACATAGACCGAGTGATAGTGCTTTGTCTGGTAAGCAAAGTCAGCTAACGCTTTGCCCTGATACTGGTCAAGGGTAGCGGTACGGAAGTAGGTGACGTTGCCAGTTGGACGCAGGACAGGGATCTGGTTGTTCGAACCACCACACTCGGCGGCAGGAACGTTATTGGTCAAACAGTCATTCGTGTTTGCTGGGCTAAGAAGAGTAATTGGTGCGCGATTTGCGGTAGGCATCTCCGCAAGAGCAACGCTACTGTTAATCGGACCAACAATACCGGCAACCTGGGCATCACCGACCAGGTCATTAATGTTTTTCTGACCGACGGTGGGATCATGGGTACCATTGACACCAACATCGTCTTTTGGCACCAGCACGAATTTATAGCCGGGCAGGAAGTTTGAAGCATTCGCTTGCTGGATAGCCAGCGCAACGCCATTTTGTGCCGGTTTACCGGTGCTGGTATCGCCGCCAGTTGTCGGCAATTCAGAGCCAATCTCGATAGTGACAGGTCCAGTGCTGGTGCCTCCACCGGTACCACCACCACCACCAGTGCCGGCACCACAAGCCGCAAGTAGAACCATAGATAAGAATAATCCACTTAATGAGGCAAAGATACGTGATGTACGCGTACGCTTTTGCATAGTGTAGTCAGCCTGCCTTTCTTCAAGGTGTCACATTCCCTTTTTGAGACACCTGGCGCCAATAAAATAGCGAATCAATCCATAACGGAAAGGGGTTGTTACAGATGCCAACAAACATCGTAAGATTGCTTACCCTTACAAACTGTACTACGTCAATAAATTGCTATTTCTCACAAACAGCATAGAGATAAGCTCGAATATTTAAAGATTTCAACCAGCATTTTCAAAAGCCTGAACGTTCCTTATCGCCACTCTCCTGTCGAGTTCTCAATAGCCTTGTCCACGGCAATATACAGGGAAAGGTGCCCTGCCCGGTAAATTCCAAGAATGCGGAAATTATACGTATAGCAGATAGAACTGTCAATACATATCCTGTCCGTTGCAGAGCTCTTGCTACCAACTCATGAATATCTCGTCCTACATGCTCACAACGCTACGTTCCCACTTTGAAAACAGAGATGTTGCATGCTATACAGGAAATGTAGCTTAATGCGCCGATAATGAGGATTAATATGCGCTATTACCCGAAAAATAACCAAAAACTCGTCCCCCTCTTTGAGGGGGGAGATAGCTTTAGCTATCGGGGGGAGCCATCCTCGCTTTATGCTCTCGATGACTCTTCTACGCCAACCATCTCCCGTTCGAACGTGGATTTCGTCATCAAGAATGGCAGACTAGGAAGGCAAGACTGATAGAGAGCGTTTAATTCGAGATTATAACGTTATTCGAACATTTACTCCCCCCGATAGCTAAAGCTATCTCCCCCCTCAAAGAGGGGGACAAGTGTTTTATCTACTTTACAGGCAATAGTGCACATTATCCAAGCTAGAGACAACGCATACTATACCGCAAATGAAGTTCTTGCCTCCCTCTTTGAGGGAGGATAGCCGCGCTGGCGGCAGGAGGGAGGATATCGCTAGTAATTGCCTGTAATCCTCGCTTATAGGCTGTGAAGACGAAAGTGATAGATAGTATAAAAGCGAGGTTAATAGCGTAGTTCGAGAATCTACTCCCCCCTGTCGCTGCGGCGACATCCCCCCTCAAAGAGGGAGGCAGGGGCTTTAGCATCCTTACAGGTGATAGTGGACTTTATCTTCAGTCTATACTCTCCTCTATCGTTGTAACGATGACAGAGGAGAGTATATAACTATGCAAATACGTGAATATTATGCGACGTTTTTCAGGTAGGTGTCGAAAAAGGCGTCGATGCGTGAGACATAATCGTCCGGGCTCATGGCAAACGATTGCGCATGACCCGCACCAGGTACGACCCAATATTGCTTTGGCTTTCCCGCAGTCTTATATAACTGGTACATCCCTGCTAATGGAGTCTCGCTGTCATTGTCTCCATTTATGAAGAAGACAGCTGTGCGGCCCGCCAGACGATTCACAACATCGATAGGTCGCGCCTGCGTAATATCGACATCATAGACGTCCTCAACCAGCTCTTTATCGGCTGTACGCACCTGATCGTTCGGGACATCTCCGGGTACACGAGTCGCATCGACAGGGCAACTCTCTGCCACTAATGCCAGAATGTCGGACGTCCGTGAGGCCGCCAGGACCGCAGCGGTCGCACCCATAGAGAGGCCGAGCACGCCAATCTTGCTATCATCAGTATCAGGCAGTGACCGTAGATATGTAATTGAAGCAATAATGTCTTCTGACTCGACCATTCCTAGAGTCGAAAACGCTCCCTGACTTTCACCATAGCTCTGAAAATCGAAGAGTAACACATTATAGCCATGATCGAATAAGAATGCAGCTCGTGATACCATATCTATACGATTTCCAGGTGTACCATGCGTCAAAATAACGACCGGGGCATGTGGTGCACTCAATGCTAGCCAACCAGAAATAAGGTTACCACGTTGATTATAAAAAGAAATATTGAAGACCGGCAACGCCGCTACATCACGTGCCGGAGGAATAGCATTGCCTCGTCCAGGACGCAAACCGCCTGTCAGTTGGTATAAAGATGAGTTCGGATCAATCGCCATCGCCTGCCTGGCAATTTTGTCGTTACTTCCAGCTGCATTCGTTAACGACTCGTCTCCTACGAAGCCTGCTGCCTGGTGTCGAGACGATACGGCACGCGAGGCACTATCCACTGGATTAAGAAATGCACCACATACCGACCACACGAGAGAAGCGACAAAAACAATGATGATACTTAATAGCAACCTATGAAAAAATAACGGATGGTTGCGCATACACGCGGCTACCCCACTGTTTCGTATTCACGATTCGTCCCTGATACATCTTGATTGACATAGTGAACGATCAACACACTACTATTGTTGCCTACGAGACATACGACTACGAGTACATGAAACTACTTATACTGTACCGTCAACAAAACTGTGCAATGCTGTGAGTACCTGCTGTCTGGTCTCAGCCAGTGTGCCACTGTTATCAATTACTACATCGACCAATTTCATTCTTTGTCGAGTATCGGGTTGCATTGAGAGGCGCATATGGGCCTCTGTTTCGCTCAGATGATTACGCTGCATCAAGCGCTCCAACTGCTTTTCTGGCGCACAGATCACCAACCACTTACTTTGACAGAGAGCGGCAGAACCCCCTTCGAGGAGCTTTACGGCGTCAAGTACAGCAATGCCCTGCTCGCTTACCGTGTCCAGTTCCTGCCGTACAGCACGGCTGACCGCTGGATGGACAATGCCTTCCAGGCGCTTGAGGGCCTCGCTATTGTTGAAGACGATCGCGCCTAACACCTGACGATTCACGCTGCCATCGCTATTGAGAACCTGCTCACCAAAAGCAGCCCCAACTTCCTGCGCAATGACCTGACCACGCTCATACAAATAATGGACAAGAGCATCCGCGTCGATATACCGCTCGACACCAGCTTCCAACAAGATCTGCCCGACAGCACTCTTTCCACACGCAATATTTCCAGTTATTCCAATCACACGAGACATTGTTTGGCCCCAGGCTTCCTGTTATACTGTTAAAATCTTATTCCAAAAACCAACGCGACTGGCGTCGCTCGCGCTCTGCACTTACGTAGTAAGCTAGAAACAAAAAGATCGTCGTTCTATTACAAGGTAGGACAATTATACACAATTCTACTGTTTCTGTGCACGAACAAGCGCGAGGCTGTACAATGTAGCTGGCGCATCTTTGTTGTTACACCGATTACCTGGCGCGTCTTTATTGTAACACTGAAGCAATACACTCACGTCGCAGGTCCTCCAATTTGCCGGTCAGGGACAGAAAGACACAAAGTGTAAGGGGTACGACAACGAGGCATAAGGAGGCTTGCTAGCCCGATCGAGCCGCTTACGAAACAATCTCATAGACATCCAAAAAGTACCTGATTTTGCCATTTTAGTATCGCCAGAGCTTCTCAGTATCGTACAATAGCCAGGTGATGCACTGAAACACGAGACGCATCTTAAGGAGTTTTAGTCAGGGACCCTGTCCCCTAAACGGGACGGGCTTGTAGAGATGGGGTGGTTTCTGCCCGTCTTCTCTGCGAGCTTACCTGACCAGTCCCAGCCAGGACTGTTCCTTGCATGCCCCTTGGGGCGGGAAACGGTTATCGGGCTACGATAGCGGCAATGTTCAAGAACGTACCAATGCGTGCATGCCAGCGCATTGCTCTATAACTTCTGAGTTAACCAGGTCTACGAGGATTAAGCCAGTGCTCAGGAGACGTGCAGACCGCTATCATCGACGAGGCACACATTACTTTGTGCGGAAAAGGGTGCCAGCCATCTCTGGCATTGAAGGACAGACCGCACTTCTGTTCTTCCCTCGCAAGGGGACGGCTTGAAACATTGTGCGTCTGCGGACGCCTTTCTTTCCTCCCATAGCCTGAAGGCGTATGGGTCCCCAGAAAGGATTTCTTATGGGTAGGCACCTGGGCCTTATCATAGGCGTAAATCGTTATCAAGACAGCACGTTTCGACCACTACAATGCGCTGAAAACGATGCACGCGCACTAGCTCAATGGCTAGTAAACACACGAGGAGGCAAATGGTCTCCGCCTGACGTGCAGCTTGTCCAGGGCCAACATGCAACTAAAGAGCTTGTCGAGTCCTTGATCTCACAGATCTGCCTCACGAAAGCGGAGGCTGGTGATGTGATCCTGCTCTATTTTGCGGGACATGCGTTTATCGATGAGCGGAGCGGTGAGGGCTATATCGCCCTGACCAACTCTCGCTACCAGGATACCAACACCAGCTTGAGTCTGCTCTCCTTCGCACAACATGTGATGGCACGCAGCGCGGCAGCACAGATTCTCTGCATAGTAGATTGCTTCCAAACGGGACAGATCTGGAATATGCGTCGCACGTCAACCTTTGACGCAAAGCCGCTGCTAGGTCCGACCGTTCTGAGTATGCTTCAGGCACAGCCCAATCGATTACTGATGACCTCATGTCGTGGCAACGATTACGCGCCAGAGGTCGGAGAGCGTGGTCTGGGCCTCTTGATGCATAGTATGGTGATTGGGCTTACCGGTCCCGCAACCGATGCAGTCAGCGGGCAGGTGACGCTACAAAACCTGCATAGCTATCTTTTCAACACCCTTGGCGAGCAACAGCGTCCCCAACTCTTTGGACAGCCACAGATACCATTTGTCATGGTTGGAGAGCTGCCTGACAGTCCTGCAACCAGCGCTTTTGTGGACCCACAACCAGTGGGGGCGGCAGGAGTAGGAGTACCACCAACGCCTATCTTCCATCCCACTTTGCCAGGAAAGCAGGCAACCGGCAATCTGCTCAGGCAAGCGGCCCCTTTCGCAAGTACAAGCACATTAACGCCTCAACCAGGCAATGTGCCGCAATCACCTGCGCCAAATCCAGCGGCAGCCGCACAGCAACAGACGATACTCCAACAGGCTCAGCAGTACTATCAGGAACAGAACTATGAGAAAGCGTTTGACCTGGTCGAACAGGCTCTACGTATAGCACCACAGGACAAGGATGCTCTTATTTTGAAGGGACAGCTCCTTGGAACAGCCGGGCGCTACAACGAGGCACGTCAGACCATCGAGCAGTTGCTCCAGGTAGACCCCAACAATGCCATGGGTTGGAGTATGCGAGCAGTCGTCCTGAGCAATCAGGGCCACTACAAGCAAGCGCTAGAGTCTATCGAGCGCTCTCTCGAGTTGGATGCCCAGAATCCTGAGTCGTACGCGATCAAGAACAATATCACGGAGAGTATGGCGCTGGCTGAGAGTCAGGCAAAAGGGAGCTCAGCCACTGGTAAGTTTAAGCTACCAGTAGAGCGTACAAGCACAGGGAAAGCCTTCTGGAGAGGTCTTGGACTCCATATCCTGGGCATTCTCATGGGCGGCATTGGCTTTGCTCTGCTGAGCGTTGCAAGCATCCCGTATCCTGTAGGATTGGTCGTAGCTAGCCTGGGACTCGCAGTGTTGGTCGTCAACGCGACACGAGGAGCCTTCCGCTATGGCATACTCTTCCTCGTGCTGACGGTGCTTATAGCAGTGATAGGACTGGCAGGACTCTTTGGCCTGTACAAACAATCAACGATCCTTTTTGATCAGTTGAGCGTCCATCCATCGTTGCTGCGACCAATTACGTTCGTTTTGCTCTGGCTGATCGCAGCAATCACCCTGCCACTGATCGGCTCGCTCGGTGGATTGATCAGTCGAGCAGTCGCAGACGGCAAAAAAAGCAAGCAGTAATACAGCAAACAAAAAAGCAAGCAGAGACGTCTCTGCTTGCTCGTAGTGGTCTTGCGGGAGGGCAACTGATATTCAGTTACCCTCCCGCCGTGCTTTTCCTGGCATAGCATCAACTAACCAGATCCGACAACTGTTCCCACTCAGCAACTAACTCCTCGACGCGCATCTTCGCCTGCTCATAGTCCGATGAGAGTTGCGTCAACTGATCTGCGTTCCCGGTCAGCGCGGCCTGAGAGAGGGCATCTTCCAGCTCCTTCACATAGGCTTCAGCCTTCTCGACGTCGCGTTCTACATCCTCTACGCTACGCAGCTTCACCCTACTTTTCTTACCACTGCCCTTGCTCGCTGGTTTCGCAACCTCTTTCTGTTTGGCGGGCTGCGCCTTCTGAGCCTTCAGCACCGTCTCCTTGCCATTGCTGGAGATGATCTGCTGGTGACGTGTACGGTACTCGGTATAATTTCCCATAAAGGGAATGAGCGTCCCGTCCTCGATGGACCAGACCTTGGTCGCCAGGCGGTCGATAAAGTAGCGATCATGCGAGACGAAGAGAAGTGTACCATCGAACTCGCCCAGTACCTCTTCTAGAAACTGGCGCGATTGCAGATCAAGGTGGTTCGTAGGCTCGTCAAGCACCATCAGATTAGAGCCCTGTAAGGTCAACTTGGCGATTGCGACCCGGCTCTTTTCACCACCGCTCAGGGCGCGAATCGGTTTAAAGACGTCATCGCCCGAGAAAAGGAAACGTCCAAGCATACTCCTGGCTCCCTCTTCACTGAGCGCACTTACCATACGGATCTCGTCGACGATAGTACGATCCATATTCAAACCATCGTGCGTCTGAGAATAATACCCGACACGGACACTATTCCCAATGTGGATATTCCCCTTGACCGCCGGCAGCTCACCAATCAGCGTACGCAGCAAGGTCGTCTTGCCCGCTCCGTTTGGCCCGATCAGACCGACCCGGTCACCGCGCAGAAGCTCCAGGTCTTCTATCCGCACCAGAACTTTCGGCTCAAGACCAGCCTCCGCTCGCTCACGGCCATTCGCACGTGCGCCATAGCCCGCCTCAAGCTTATTGGTTGAGATCACGATCAGTCCACTATCGATCACCGGTGTGAACTCAAAGTTCATTTCGGGCATATCCTGTGGACGCTCGACACGCGCCATGCGGTCGAGCAATTTCTGACGTCCACGTGCCTCGCGACTCCGCTGACCAGCCTTATAGCGGCGTATAAACTCTTCCGTATGTGCAATGTATGCCTGCTGTGCCTCATACTCACGAGCACGCCGCTCCATGCGCTCTTCACGGAGATCAAGATACTTTGTATAGTTGCCGGGGTATTCTTCGATACGCTCGAAGGCAAGCTCGATGGTACGCGACACAACCTTATCGAGAAAATAACGGTCGTGGGCCACAATCACCATCGCACCATGCCAGGCGTTGAGATACTCCTCCAGCCACTCCAATGTTGCCAGATCAAGATGGTTTGTAGGCTCGTCGAGTAGCAAGAGATCCGGCTCTTGCAAGAGCAACTTACCAAGCGCGGCCCGCGTCTGCTGACCTCCACTGAGCTGCATCACCGGAGCTGCCTGTTGCTCTCTTGAGAAGCCCAGACCATCCAACACCTGATCGACTTTATGCTCGTAGGTATAGCCACCCGCATGCTCTAAACGCGCCTGCAACTGATCGTAGCGCTGGAGAATACGGCCATGGAGCTCTGCATTATCTTGAGCCGATGCCATCTCTAGAGCCAACGCATTCAGTTCATGCTCCCATTCGCGCAACTGAGCAAAAACAGAGACCATCTCCTCGCGCAATGTATGCTCTGGTTGAAAGTCTGTCACCTGCGTCAGATAGCCGATCCGTGTATTCCGCGCGATCGCTATCGAGCCCTCATCCGGCTCTTCACGACCCGCGAGGAGATTCATCAAGGTAGACTTACCCGCACCATTAGGTCCGACCAGACCGATACGATCATGCGCCTCAATCTGAAAATTGAGGCCAGCAAAGATACGTTCAGCGCCAAAAGATTTCCCGAGATTAATAATACTTACAATTGGCATAAACACTCACCTGTATATAAAAAAGCATGAAGTGGATTTTTTAGTTATTGTGTGGCATACATCTGAGCTAGCGTATCACATCCAGGCATTCGATGCAAGAGATTAGGTGCACGGCACAGGCTTTCCAATCCTAATAAACGGGACAGTTACCGGTGAGCAAGCAATCGAGAGTATCGTGACATCTCCCCATGGCTTCTCATCCTCACGAATAGTACAGCTTGCTTGCTCAGTAAATATATCACATCATTATAGGAGACTTCTTGATGTCAGAGTAGGGAAGCATCTTCCTCACCAGGGATGGGGCCATGTGAAAGGGATAGCTACCGCAGTATGCCTCATGCAAAACAGACCAGGCGTGTCACTCGTGCGTCGCGTGATACGCTCATACGCATTCTTGAGACGCTTCCCGGTGCCTTGTTTTTCATCGATGAATCCGATACCATTGTGTATGCTAATGCGAATACACAGACGTTCACCGGAGCACCAGCCGAGGAAAGCCTTGGGAATCTCTTCTGGCGCGGCGCTCCCCAACTGGTAAGCACGTCGCTCTACCAGGCCGTCCAGAAGACCAAACAGACCCGAGAACCAACCGAAGTGCAATATGTTTCTCCCGTCACTAACATCTGGCTGCACGTCTCTCTCTCTCCTACAGATGAGGGCCTCGCGATCTTTTTCCATGAACATCAGGAACCACCGCACCTCCAGGATGCCTTTAGCCGGAACGAACAGATGTATCGGGATCTGCTGGAAGGCTTCGTTGACGGAGTCACTATCGTGACCCCCGATGGGTTGGTCCTCGACATCAATCAGCGCCCCCTGACAGATGCACACCTCCGGCGGGAGGAGGCGATTGGCAAATCGTTGACCGACCTGCCTGCATGGTCCTCTGACCCGGCTGTCCAACAGCAAGTGCGCGCAGCCATTGCACGAGCCAGCCAGGGAGAAATCGTGCGCTTTGAGGCCAGAATCCATCCACGAGCCGATCTGTCTCTGGACATTTTGACGACGATTACCTCCCATCGTGATGCCAGCCAGCAGGTCGAGTATCTCATCTGTGCAAGTCAGGATATCACTGAACACAAGCACGCTGAAGACAAACTGCGTACTCTGGTCGATGCTCTCCCTCAGTTGGTCTGGATCGCGGGACCTGATGGGTCTGTCACCTACAACAATCAACGCTTGATCGACTATCTGGCGATGACCCTCGAACAGACCGAAGGGAATGGCTGGCTGGCGGGTGTGCATCCTGATGACCGGCAACGGGTATGGGCGGCGTGGCAGACCTCCATCCAGACAGGCGTGCCCTATGAAGTGGAAATGCGCTTACAAGACGGCACCAACGGAGCGTATCGTTGGTTTCTTGTCCGAGGCGTACCGCAGAGAAATGCACAGGGCAAGATCCTGCATTGGTTTGGCTCCAACACCGACATCGAGGACCAGAAACAGGCTGAACAGAAAATCAAAGCCAGCGAGGCGAACTGGCGCGTGCTGGCCGAAACGGTGCCACAGCTCGTGTGGACGACACGCCCCGACGGCCAGCAAGAGTACGCGAACCAGCGCTGGTGTGACTACATGGAGCTCACGCTTGAACACATGCAAAGCGACAGATGGGCTCCTCTCCCGTTCATCCATCCCGATGATCGTGAAGGCAACCGAGCGCGCATACAGCATGCCCTGGACACAGGAGAAATGTTTGAGCATGAAGAGCGTCTCAGAAATGGTCAGACGGGAGCGTATCGCTGGTTCTTAACTCGTGCGCTCCCGGTACGTGATGAAACAGGCCAGATCGTCAAGTGGTTTGGCACCAGTACCGACATCGAAGACCAGAAACGGACGGAGGAAGCCTTGCGCCAGAGCCAGGAGCAAGTGCACGCCCTGATGAACTCCAGCATTATCGGGATCTTTCTCGCCGAGGGGGAGAATATTGTGGACGCCAACGACACCTATCTGCGCATGACCGGCTATACACGCAAAGACCTGTGTGAAGGGCGCGTGAACTGGATGCACATGACGCCTCCAGACTATCTGGCTCGTACCCTGCAAGCTCATCAGGAACTTGCCACCCAGCAGCAGATGACTCCCTATGAGAAAGAGTACGTGTGTAAAGATGGCAGTCACCTTCCTGTGCTCGTGGGCGGCGTCGCAGTCCAGCATCATCCGTTCCAACACATTAACTTTGTGCTGGATAATTCCGCCCGCAAGGAACTGGAGCAACGCAAGGATAATTTTATCAGCATGGCCAGCCATGAATTCAAGACACCACTCACCTCAGTGAAGATGCAAGCTCAACTGGTGAGCAGGCGCCTGGTCAAGCAAGGGCTTCACGAGGCTGCCACAGCGCTTTCCAGGATGGAGGGG
Source organism: Ktedonobacteria bacterium brp13 (assembly GCA_015099395.1). Lineage (GTDB taxonomy): Bacteria > Chloroflexota > Ktedonobacteria > Ktedonobacterales > Ktedonobacteraceae > Dictyobacter. The sequence continues at coordinate 2,266,086 of AP024096.1, forward strand.
CCCATCGAGCAACTTGAACGTCTGATCGGAGAGTTGCTTGATGTCTCCAAGATCCAGGCAGGCAGGCTCGAGTACGTCCAGGAGCCAGTGGACCTCGACGCGCTACTGCAGGAGATCACCGACACGATGCAACAAATCAATCCGAGCCATACCCTTGTGGTGCGTGGCGCAGTACAAACCAGCCTGATGGCGGATCGAGATCGGCTGGGACAGGTCTTCACCAACCTGATCAGCAATGCCATCAAGTATTCTCCCGGCGCAGAGACGGTTGAGATTGACCTGAGCGCCTCCCCGGAGACGGTCACAGTCAGTGTCCGCGATCATGGTCTGGGCATCCCGCGAGAGCTGCATGACAAGATTTTTGAGCGCTTCTATCGGGCAGCTAATCCCAAGAAGAGAACGATCCCCGGTTTGGGCATGGGGTTGTACATTGCGACGGAGATCGTCCACCGTCATGGGGGAACCATCACCATGGACAGTGCAGTTGGGGAAGGATCGACCTTTACGGTGACCCTACCCCTCTGTGAGGTACAACACACTTCAAGGTAAAACGTGGATATGTAGGATTGAATTCAGTCAACCTACAACATCATCGTCCATGTGCCAGGTACGATGGATACGACCATTACAAACATCACAACGCACCTTACACTAACTATGATAGAATGGAAGAGGATTGGATAGTATAATTTCATATGTTATACTAAAACAACAAATCCTCCTTTGCCAGAAAGGAAACTCAGGTGGCGAAAGAGCAATCTCTCGATAATTTGTGGTTGGCTCAGACCCTGTTTGATCTTGGTGGCGTACAATTTGGCAATTTCACAGTCAGTGAATCTGCCGTCAGTTCGCCGATCTTCATCAACCCCAAGGTTTTAATCAGTAACCCAACCGCACTCCGCGTTGCCAGCAAGCTGATGCAACAGGAAATTGATTTAGCACAAACACGGCGTCGACCACGTGTCCATCCGTTTTCGACCATCGCAGGCGTCCCTGTTGGCGGCTTGCTGCTGGCGACTGCGTACTCACTGGAGACGAATATACCGCTGATCTACGCCCGCAGCCGACCCGAAGGGACCGGCAAACGTGGCATTGAAGGCAACTACAATAAGGGCGATACGGTCATTCTCATCGACGACTTGATTACTCGTGGTAGCAGCGTTCTTGAAACAACGAAGCTACTGGAAGAGAATGGACTCGTAGTCAAAGATGTTATTGTCCTGATAGATCGTGAACATGGCGCGGCAGAACGTCTGCATCGCCATAATCTCAATCTCATTAGCATCTTAAAACTCAATGTCATGCTTACTCACTATATGTCCAGGGGCATGATCACGGAAGAAACGTATCGCATTTGCGCGGAGTATTTACGCAGCAAACAGAGCGAGAACGATAATAACGCGCTCGAATTGTAGCAAGCGTTTAAACCACGTCACAGCCCACAAGCAGACTATAGCAACGAGGAGGCTCCTGCATTGATAGCAGGGATGCCTCCTCGTTGCTATTTTGTAACCAGGCACTTGCAGCCCACGAATTGCACAACGAGGATGATGGAGCTTCATCTCTTCGGAATTCCAACCACCTTCCCCAAAAGAGTTGCATATTTATTCAGTATATGTTAAGATCTTAATATTAACATCCTAATATTAAGGAGTTCATACTGCGGTGGATAACTCTCTTGCCTATCTCTTAGGCAAACTCATGTTCGAAATAGACCGCGCAGCTGATCAACTGCTGCAGACAGATGTGGGCATCTCGTACAGGCGTTTTCTCTTCCTGACCGTCCTGCAACATAGTGGTACTGTCACCCAACATGAGTTGGCAGTCGCCCTGGGTTATAGCGATCCTGCCGTCAGCACGATGCTTGTGGAGCTTGCCAAGGACGACTACATCCAGACGACAAAGAGCCCGGAGCATGGTCGCAAGCGTCTCGTTACCATCACTGCGAAAGGAAGCGAGGTGGTAGCAAAAGGGAGACAACTGCTGGACTCGCACTTTGACCAGCTTATGGTAATCGCCGACGTTGATGCCCAACACTATCGTGAACTCACCGAACGGTTGCAGCAGGCCCTGATTACTAAATTGAAGAAGGAGAAATGATGACCACGAGTCACGTGAGCACAGCCACAAACACTACCCACGCCGTGCTATCCCGGGATGGGGCTAAGATTAGCTATCTCACCATGGGAAGCGGGCCATCGGTTCTTGTTATTCCCGGCGCACTCTCCATAGCTGCTGATTACGCTGCCTTCGCGAGCGCTCTTTCCGAACATTTTACGGTCCACATCATCGAACGTCGCGGGCGAGGTAGGAGCAGTCCACAAGGCGATGATTACAGCATAATCAAAGAACGTGAGGATGTGCTCGCCTTACAGCAAGAGACCGGTGCGTCCTTTCTCGTTGGACACAGCTTCGGTGGACTCGTGGCTCTGGAAGTCGCCCGCAACAACCAGGCCATCACCAAAATAGCTATCTACGAACCTGGCGTGTCTATTGATGGATCTATCCCAATGGACTGGATGCCTGGCTACAAGAAGAAGCTCGCCGAGAAAAAATATCTCGATGCCTTTGTTGAGTTCTCACTCAGCGTCGGCCCTGAGCGCGCACGCAACACACCTCCCTGGCTCATGAAGCTGCTGCTTCCGCTCTTCATCAGCGCCCACGAGCGGAAGCTGATGCTAGGACTCCTCCCCGAAAATCTGCGCGAGCATCAGGAAGTGGCTCGGCTTGACAGTAGTTATGAAAACTACCGAGAAATACCAGCCGATGTCCTTCTCATGTATGGGGGGAAAAGCGATACCACATGGGTAGATATGTCCATGGAGCGGCTTGCAGCGGTACTACCGCGCTCTGAAACGAAGGAATTTCCAAAGCTTGACCATTTTGGCATCGACAAAAAGGCACCACGAGAGGTTGCCAGGCTCGTCAGTGCATACTTTCTGAAGCAGCAGACTACACACTGATGCAGCATGTGGGCTGTCGCTAAATTCATTAACTACGCTAAGGTCAACTAAGAATAGCTGGAATTGGTTTGTCGAGCCCTCACGTCTCTTTTGGCCCTGGCTGTCTCTGTATCAATCTCAATTTGTACTTTCTTGAGAAGCGTCTTTCTGTCTTGAGGATCAAATGATTCAAAACCATGAAGATCAAGGTCGCGCCTTACTAAGAACAATGCGCTGTGACGCCAATCGCCAAGCGCAGGAGGTCTTTCTTCCTGGTTCCATGTAGCACATATGTTACGGAGTTCTTTCAGAGCGCCTCGCGTACTTGCATCTGCGCATAGCCCGCCGGGAGAATACAACCATTCATGAATTTCCTGAGCGATGTGTTTCGCCTTTGCAGGCGTCATCGGCTCAGGGGCATGTTTCGAGAGTTTACCCAAAATTTCAAATATGCGAGGATAGTATATAAGTCGCGTTTTGTACAGTTCAACAGCATAAGAGGTTTTGAGATCGATGAGCCACTTTGTTTTCTCGCGTTGGATCTGGCTCCATGTAATAAAACCGCTAATAAGAGCCGTCACTAATGCCACCCCAGCCGAAATGAGTACTGTTTGCAACTCAAGAGGCATGCATGCACTCCTTGCTTGATCTAGCACGTGGAATACACCTGTCAAGAAGCACTGAACTGGATGTATCAGTTTTTTGCACTTTCTCACTCTATGCGAGGTACAGCGAGCATTACTGCAAAAAAACGATCATCCAGAACAGGCCATTACACAGGCTCGCCCTCCCAACGTACCGGTAATCCCTCCATTGCCATGATACGCAGGGCATTGCGGGTTGGACTGGGTCCTGATCGTAGCAGGTACTCAAAGACCATCTGATTATTGATAATGTTCTCGCGGAAGTGATAATTCTGGATCAGCGGAAACGCCTCACTCAACTTGACCAGTTCCAGGTCGTGCGTCGAGATAGCACCAGTACAACGCTTGCCGATTAAAGCACGAATGTAGGCTTCACTCCCAATCGCACGCTCTTCATTATTTGTGCCTTTAAAGATCTCGTCAACCATAAAGAAAAGCGGATAGTGATCCCTGATTTTCAACTCATCAAGCAAGCCTTTGAGACGCCGAACCTCTGCATAGAAGTAAGAATAGCCATCTGAAAGCGAGTCAGTCACGCGAATACAGGCATACAGCTCAAAGAGCGAGGCACTCATAAAGCTCGCATTGACAACACTACCAGCATACGCCAGACAGAGGTTGATACCCATGGTACGCAAAAACGTACTCTTACCCGCCATGTTGGAGCCGGTAATGAGCATAATCTCGCCCGCTTGCTCTAAACGGATATCATTCACTACTTTATGCGCCTTGGAGATCAAAGGATGCCCCAGTTGACGTGCCTCGAAAGCCATACTGGTAGCCGCACCCTTACTCTTATCATGCACTAACTCAGGGAAGGTATATTCAGGATTGATCGCCGCAAAGGTCGCCAGCGAGTTCAGCGCCTCCAGTTCGTACCAGGTATCTAACCAGTCGGGCAGGTACTTTAAAAGATTGCCTTTGTACTGATCCAACTGATAGGCTGTGATCGCACCAATCGGGAAAAGAAGATTGAGAATAAGCCAGGCTCCGTTGCTGTTCGCCACCATGGAGACGCGCGCAAAGGTACTCTCAAGCTTCGTCAGGAGTATAGAAGGACGACGATCATCGTGCAGATAGAATGGCTCACACAACTGCTTTAACTGTACATTGCGCCCATACGGATATTTCTCCAAATACTCAAAAACGATCTGCAGTTGTCCGAATGCCGTACGTTGATAGGTGGTGTCTTCCCGCAAATGTCCCTGCTCATTGCGCTTGATGGTAAACCAGAAAGCCGAACCTGCTAAAAACAGAATCACGTACAGAGGCGAGAGATGCACAAAAAGATAGAGGAGCAATGAAACATAGAGCCCGACGGATAGTGCTATCGACACAAGCAACGTCGAAAGCTGCAGCTTACTGTCTGCCTGCGCCTCTAACCACTCAATCAAACGATCACCATTGACGGCAGCATTGGTGAAACGTGTCGCAAAAAGAGAATAGGTCTGCAAGCGACGCCTGAAGCGCGTCAGGGGAATCATTTCACTTACAAGAGCACGCCTGCTACGAATAATCGCATAATTCAAGTTACGTTCGAGCAACCACTCACGCAGACGCAACGTTCCCTCCAGAGAGACGCTGGTATTGAGCAAACGGTGCAGTGAACGTTCACCACTGATATCCAGGTCCAGGTCAAAGGGATGTTCGTCCTCGCCACCCTCGATCTCTTCACGTGAAGGGACCTCCGGCAGTTCGTCCCAATTCAATGTCTGGCGGGCCTGCTGCTGCTTGAGCAAGCGCAATAACGATTGATAGAGGAGCAGACTGCGGCTCATCACCTTACTGGCACGTGAAACATACATATAGGCACCGACAACGAGAACGATAACAAGCAGAACGAGAGCGCCAAGCTTCGCCAGCGTAAAGATAGCCAGGAGCGTCCCCCCCACAACGAGTATCAACTTATACAGACTATACTGCGAGCTCTGTATCTCACGTTCTTTGATACGCCTCACAATGCGACCCATTTGATGCTCTAGTAGAGTACGTGGTGCCAGATCAAGTTCTTCGACTTGCTCTGTTTGTAGGTTCATGACTTACCCTTTTGTAGTAATAAGAGAAATATACAACGTTCTTTCAGGGATCAAACGTATATTGGTTTCGAGTCTATACGAAATTTACAGCGCTTGCAGCATAGCACGAATACAGGCAGTACCGATAGAAAGCCAATCAAAAGAACTGGTCCAACTGACCCAATCCTGCTGTTTGGGCCAGGATGGTCGATAGCGCGCAACCATGTCACGCGGCATCACAATAGCCCAGCGCGCACCCTCACCCAGACCACCTGGGGTCATAAGCACACAGATGTTGAAAACAGTTTCGGTAGGTAGGTACTGCTTCCAGTCGGGCATAGTACGCAACAACGGTTCGTGCCGCCACTGACTGAAGAGGATAGGCACAGGCTCGCCCTGGTGATCAGTGGATGTCGCAGCAGCGCGTAAAGCCAGCACCTGGGCGACGACAGCCGAGCGATCCCATTCTGGAAAGCGTAGCCAGACCTGATAGCGATACTCACTCAGGCCAGGTGCGGCCTGCAATGCGGCGGGACCATCGCGCTGAATACGCCGCTGGCTCTCGTTTTGCCAGAGACTCACCATCGCGTCAAGGCGCTTCTTTTTCTCTTCGTCACTCGCGTTGGCCAATTTCCCTGCGTTGGGTGGATAGGATTGTGCTTCCATAGCGACATACCTCAATATATGTATAAAAGCAGAACAGCGTTACACCACTCTACCTATCTGTCTGTTGAGAGTATTGAGAATGCTGAGAGTATTCCTGAGAATATCCCAGCCAGGCTTGCCACAGTATGGGCCTACGCTCGCGTAACCAATCCTGCAAGTCCTGAGCCAGGGGAGCATAGCAGGTATACTCATCGTTACCGGGATAACGGTGTAGCGTCAGGCTATATGCATGCAGAAATTGCCGGTTCAGCGCGCCAGGCAGAGAACTCTCTGCTAGAGATGCGGCCGGCGTATAGAGCACATCGCCAACGATACCCAGACCCAGCGCCGCCAGGTGAGCCCGTATCTGATGGGTACGACCAGTGATGGGCTGCACTTCTAGCAAGGCACAGGCGTCATCGACAGCGAGAACACGTAGCGACGTTTGTGCCTCCTGCGTATCCTCGCCATCCGCACCAACAACACAGCGCCGTCGATCCGCGGGATCACGCTGCAACGGACCATCAATCAGGAACGTTTGACCAGGTTTAGCCGTATACAGTGTAGCACTGCTAACCATTTCAGTGCTGCCATCCACGTGACGACAGGTTAAAGTTAAAGGGGCACGCGGCGTCGACCAGAGATATGACCCACGCTGAATGACCGCTAGATAGCGTTTCTGGATCGTATGATCATGAAATTGCTGCACAATATGCCGCCGGGTACGCTCAGTACGAGCCAGAGCGACAATACCAGAGGTATCCTTATCCAGCCGGTGCAACAGACATGGGCGTGGCAACAAACCATCTTCACGCCAGCTGCGCTCATCACGCCGTGCGCGCAACATCTGGCGCACGTCTTCTGGCGCGCCCACCCACTTAGGATCATCAAGGAGTTGTGGCGGCTGCCAATCGTCGGTCCCTTGCAAAGCCAGAGTAGCCAGCAAGGCATCCCAGAGCGTCCCATTAGCATGCTTATAGGTAGGATGAATCACGAGTCCGGCAGGCTTATTCACCATCAGCAGATAATGATCTTGATACACAATATGTACGTCAGCAATTTCCATACCGTGAAGTATAAGCGGTTGGTAGCATGACGTCAACACAAACAGAGTCGTACAGAAAAACACCTGCGCGACCTCTTTCGCTTAGCAGTAGAGCAGCGCACACACTCCAGGACACGAGGAGAAAGTACCTCTAAGTCCGCTCTAGAAGCAGGTTCGTGTATATAGGATTGTAAGATGTGATAAAATGGAAACAACATATTTGCTCGCAAATATATAACAGGCAAGATCAGAGGGAAGACATGTCACACATACGCTACTATCATGAGCCTGAGTTACGAGACCCCGTTGTCATTGTAGCCTTCGGTGGTTGGAACGACGCCGCCGACTCAGCAACAACTGCGATCAAATTTTTGATCAATGCATGGGCACCACAAAAGATTGCGGATATCGACTCGGAAGACTTTTATGTGTTTACCGAGACCAGGCCCAACGTTAAATTTGTAGATGGGATACAGCGCACTATCGTCTGGCCGAACGGCCAGTTCTTAGCTTATCGCGATCCTGAACTGACACGTGACGTGATCCTCTTCATCGGAGCGGAACCTCAACTGAAATGGAAAACGTATAGCCGAACATTTCTAGAGGTGTGCCAGCACTATCATGTCTCTGAGATTGTATTTCTTGGGGCGCTACTGGCTGATGTGCCACATTCGATCACTGTTCCTATGACTGGCACTTCTTCCGATACCGATATCATGGAACGACTCAATGAGATGGAGATGCGTACATCGCACTATGAAGGACCGACCGGGATGATTGGTGTGTTACAGGAGGAGAGCCTGCGCATCAATGTCTCGTCTGCGAGCATCTGGGCGGCTGCTTCACATTATCTGGCGGCAACCCCCAATATCAAGGTGACGGCGGCCCTGCTTACCTATCTCAACCAGTTCCTTTCGCTCAACCTGGACCTGCACGAGATCCAATCCGATGCGGTACGCTTTGAGGAACAGGTCACGGCACTAGTTGCGCGAGATCCAGAGGCGCGCGAATATGTACGGAAGCTAGAGGAACAGGTGGCGAACGCGGACAATCCTGACTTTGACGATGACGACGATGATACAGAGGATGAGAGCCCGTATAGCGCGGGTTTTGAGCTGGATCGTCCACGTCATGTCACGGGACCGCTGCCGAGCGCCGATAGTCTGATTCGCGATGTCGAAGAACTGCTACGCAAACAGCGTGAGAATGGGAGTGATGATCCCAATTCAACTGATGATAATAATAATAAGGAATTGTAAAAGAAGATGAGCATTACTCCCTACTCATTAGAAGAAGTACTGCAACCGCGCTCAGTAGCGATACTGGGCGCTTCTCGTGCTCCACAAAAGTGGGGCCATGTGGCGGCCAAACAATTAATCAACGGAGGCTTTGCCGGAGAGGTCTATCTTATCAATCCGTCCGTCTCTGAAATTCTGGAGCGCCCAACGTATGCGAATCTGCTCGATGTCCCTGGTCAGGTGGATCTGGCGGTAATTGCAACAGCTTTTCCACATGTACAACGTGGTGTCGATGACTGCATCGCCAAAGGTGTCAAAGGTATCGTGATCATCACGGCTGGCTTTAGCGAGACAGGACCCGAGGGCCACGTCTTAGAGCAGCAGCTTGTTGAACGCTGCCGAGAGCATGGTATTCGTATAATAGGTAGCAACTGCATGGGTCTCTACGTTGGACGTTCTAAGCTCAATGCACTGGGCATGGTCTTCCCGCTACCACGCGGTCCCATCGGGCTCGTCTCACAAAGCGGCAACCTGGGCATGTACTGGTACGCGCAGGCAGAGCTTGATGGCCTGGGCTTTACGACATTCCTGAGTGTCGGCAATTCAGCGGATGTCAACTTCCCTGAATGCATGCAATATTTAGCAACCGATCCCGAAACACGGGTCATTGCCGGCTATGTGGAAGCCATCCAGGATGAGACACTCCATCAGGTCACGCGCAGCATGGTCGCACAGGGCAACTATAAACCGACGGTTATCCTTTTAAGCGGAGCAACGAATGTGGGGGTACGCGCAGCCCAGGCCCACACCGGTTCGGCGGCTCGTTTGCGACCCGATGACGATCAGGGACTACAAGGGAGCGGCGTTGTACGTGTCCTACGCTCTGATGAGCTCTTCCCGGTCGCCCAGGCCCTGGCACTCCAGCCACCAACGCCAGCAGGAGGGCGGCGTATAGCCGTCATGGGAGACGGTGGTGGGAGTTCAGTGGCGACCGGTGATGCCGCGATCCGCGCCGGTCTAGAGGTGCCGATCCTTGATAAAGAAGAGACACAGCGCGAACTACGCAAGCTGATGCCATCACGAGCGACCTCAACCAATCCTATCGACGTAGCCGGCGCAACCGACGAGGACCCCATCTCCTTCGCAACGATCACCGAAATCTGTCTACAAGACCCGGCTGTCGATGGCGTCATCATCACAGGTCTCTTTGGTGGCTATAGGATGCTCCTGGCGGAAGAGCTTGGAGAGCGCGAAGAAGAGGCCGCTCGCGAACTTGGTCGTATGGTACAGCAATATAAAAAGCCAGTGCTCGTGCAGACCATCTACGCACGCCACAACATTAAAGCACTCGACATTCTACGTGAGCAAGGTATCCCCTACTACGAATCGGTCGAGATCACCTGCCGTGCAATGGCTGCCCTCGCCGAGATCGGTCAGTTTCTCAACGCGACAAGCAACGAACAGGACACCGATCTGGCTGAGAGCGTAAGGTAAGGTAAGGTAAGGCAAGTTGTAAATCCCAAGATTCTGTGGGGTTGCAGTCTTCCCAGAGGCAAGAGAAAGCCCTCCTCCTGCCTCTTGTGAGCAGTGGGGAAGGCTTCCTCGTAAACTGGAACTGAGAGGCTGTTAGGACGCCTGAGCCTTGGGCTTGAGAACAAAAGCGCCAACCAGGCCAAGGATCAACAGCACAGCGCCGACACCCAGGATTGTGAGACCATGCGCCTGGCCAGTCACTTTCAGAACAATGCCAGCGATGATGGCAAGAATTCCAATCGCTGCAACTACAAAGGAACCAACTTTCATGAGAATTATTCTTTCCTTCTTCAAATATGAAACATGCATGTATTGAAGATAATACATACATATTTAGAAAACGTCTACTTCATCAAGAAGTAACGTTCGCTTCTTCTTTGAGCAAGAGACGGTCCTGTTTTTGGCAGGAATAAGGCTCATGGCCACTCCTGGTACTGGTAATGAAGTCAATTTTCATTTCTTCATTGTAATTTGTAACAAAAAAGATAATAACTTGCAACAAAAAAGATGAGGCGAACAATGGTTCACCTCATCTTTTAAAACAGCTCATAGCTTTTGCTTAGCGATAGCTATTTCCAGCTACCCTCGAAGACAAACTCGTCTTGTGCTTTACGCGTGCGTTCTGCTATCTCACGCTCACGAAGTGTCTCTGGCAGCGTCTCATGATTGCCAGGATAACCAACCGCTAGAACAGTGATAGGATCATAGCCCTCTGGAATGTTCAGGTCCGCTATTGCCTTTGCTTTGTCAAAACCACCCATCTGGTGCGTCGCCAGACCCAGCTCTACAGCCTGCGTCACCAGGTTGCCAACAGCCATTCCCAGCTCGTAGTACGTCGTGTATTCATGGCCAGCGTATTCACCACGTTTGGCAACAGTCAGAATCAGGACCGAGGCATTTTTGGCCCAAACGCTATTGGCTTCAACTAAGATAGCAGCCAGACGCTCAAATGCTTCGGGATTCTCTCTTGTAGCATAGATAAAGTTCCAGGGCTGCTTATTGGCGGCAGATGCGGCCCAGCGAGCGGCCTCAAACAAGCTCTTCAATGTCGCCTGATCGACCGGCTGATCGGAGAATGCACGTGGACTCCAACGATGACTGATCAGATCGTGAATAGGATATTGTGCGCTGGCAGGCTTATGCAGCGTGGTTACATTTGTATTACCCATCTATATTCCCTTTATTGTATGTGCGGATACTCGTTGTTTTTACTTCCTAACTATTAGTAAGTTAGTAACATTATACAACAATCGTGCTATTTACGCTAGAGGTTTCGGGACATATTGTAACAATGATCATTTTTGTGAGAAGACAAATAAGTTTGCTTTTTGTTGTGCTACAATTTCACAAAGATCGAATTGTTTACATACAGTAGAAAAAACACACGCTAGAAATAATGAATGCGATGCAAAAAAAGTTAGCTTTATTTTATGCGCCAGGAGCATTGACATTCGCGGTGCTCTGCTGGGGATTGGCACCGGTAGCGACGAGGTATATACTCCAAACCTCTTTCAGTGCGTTACATCTACTCCTCCTACGCTTCCTCCTGGCGACACTGCTCTTGCTACCAGTCCTCATACACACTCTACGCCACCAGCGGATAGCCTGGACACGCCATGAGGTTCTCTTGATCGTTGCAGGCAGTTTGACCTGTATCCTGGGATATAACGTGACTGTCACCTTCGGGTTGCAGTATATCCCTGCAAGTATCGGTGGTCTGCTGATCGCGACAGAGCCGATCTGGATCACATTGCTAGCCTGCCTGTTCTTACACGAAACATTACGCAAGACTGCACTCGGCGGACTTGTGCTGGCAACGGCGGGGGTCGTGTTGCTGATCGGTCAATCGTTGCTTCATCCGGCCATCGATAGCCACGCCCTGCTCGGTATCGGGCTCACACTCCTCGCGGCAATGATGTGGGGGATCTATACGATTGTTGTCCGTCCTTTGAGCCGCCGCTATGGGGCACTTTCCAGTACGGCGCTGACAACGATCATCGGAACAGTGCCACTCTTTGCGTTCTGGGATACTCATGTCATTCCCAGTATTACGACCTTTACGCCGTCAATCTGGAGCGCATTTCTGCTCCTGGCAGTGGGTAGCACGGTTGTAGCAACGATCCTCTGGAACTATGGCGTTGCTCATCTTCCTGGCAGCAAAGCCGGCATGTTTCTCTACCTCGAACCGATCGTCAGCGTATTCGGTAGCGCACTCTTCCTCGGCGAACACCTCACACTCAGTACGCTTGCTAGCGGAGCGCTCATCATCGCAGGTGTGATAGTTGCACAACTATCGCCAGGGGAACGGAACGCGCCTGAAAGCTCGTCTTCAGATGCCATCCTCGAACATACAAAATCTTGATTGTTTTAAAACAATCGCCCCACTTGCAGAAGGCGAGTTGGTCGCATTGCTCACGCCAACTCGTCCTACAAACGAAGCAAGAGAACTGTAATCAGAGGATAGAGCCGCTAACCAAACATACGCTGTAAACGAAGACTCTGCGCATAAGCTTGACGAACCAGACGCTCGATCAACTCCTGGGAGGTCGGGATGTCGTCGATCAGACCGATATTCTGGCCTGCCCAGACGAAACCTTCGTCAAGCTGCCCATCTAGCGAGGCACGAGTATTCACTTCACCTTTAATATAGGGCAGCATACGCTGTAGACGTTCGTCGGCAGGCACGTTGTTCTGCTCAAGCTCCTGTTCCAACTGCAAGATCTGCGCTACGAACTTCCCTTTGAGGACACGCGCAGGACGCCCGATAGCACGCTCGATAATGACGGTATCGGTCTCTTTCGCGGCAACAAGTGCTTGCTGATAGGCAGGATGTGCATTGCTCTCTTGCACGGCGACAAAACGCGTCCCCAGTTCGATGCCCTCGGCACCCATCGCCAGGGCAGCGGCGAGTCCACGACCATCTGCTATACCACCGCTCGCCAGCACAGGGATCTTTACAGCATCGAGGATGCGTGGAATCAGGACCAGCGAGCCGATATCGTCGCGCCCCAGATGCCCACCACCCTCATAACCTACCGCGATCACAGCATCGGCACCCAGGCTCTCAGCCTTTTGCGCGGCACGCACACCCGCCACCAGGACCAGGGTCCGCACAGTCACGCCACTCTGCTGAATCTGGCGCAATAACTTCTCAGGATTGCCACCCGTGATACTGATGACAGCAGGCGCTTCCGCCAGGGCCGCATCGAGATAGCCTTCAAGAGGGATGTGCCCAATAGGGAAGTTGACGCCAAAGGGCTGTGTGGTGAGATCTTTCGCCTTCTGAATGTCGGCGCGTAGCTCCTCAGGAGTGGAGAAACAGGCACAGCCAATCTGACCCAGTCCGCCAGCATTGGAGACAGCCGCAGCCAGCTCAGCAAACGAGAGACGTGAAAGTCCACCTTGTACGATAGGATAGCGTATATCAACCAGTTCAGTGAAACGCGTCTGGATGCGCTCGGGGAGATCAGTCATAGCTTCATTGCCTTTCTCTCTATCCATGCCAATAGTCCGCTAGTCAAGCGAAAAGAGCCTGGAACGCTCTAGCAAGGGTTCCAGGCTCAAACAAGTATCGTCAATAGACGTTAAGCCGTAAAAGGATATTTTATCATAAAATGGCGGTTACCTTACGTTGGCGTCCTCCACGCACAAAGGAGACGACCAGCTTATCACCACTCCGCAGGCTGCTCACAACACGTTGTAAGTCGCGCGGCTCACTTATCGCCTCGTTATTGGCAGCGATGATAATATCCTGTCGGCGCAACTCAGCCGAGACGGCAGGACTCCCAGGACGCAACTCCAGGATCTCCATACCAAACTCCTGGTTCAAGCCCAGGCTCTTGCGCTGATGCGCATCGAACTGTACACGCATCCCGCCAACCCCTAACGAAAGCCCCTTCGGTACCGCACTGCGACGTTGCGCAATCTGTGCTACGACACCCTTAATGGTATCAAGCGGCACAGAGAAACCGAGGCCCTGCGCCATCGGTAACATCGCCGTCGTGATACCAACCACACGCCCGCTGCTATCCACCAATGGACCACCAGAGTTACCAGGATTGATAGAAGTATCAGTCTGGATCAAGTTCACCATCTTCCGCGAACCTGGCACATCTAATGTCCGCCCCAGGGCACTCACGACACCAGCGGTAACGGTCCAGTTCAGACCATAAGGATTCCCAACGGCAAGGACTAACTGTCCCACACGGAGGGCATCCCGACCGAGTTCCGCGACCGGTAGATGGTCGGCACCGATACGTAACACCGCGACATCCACATCGGCATCGCTCCCTATGAGTCCAGCAGGAAACTTACGGCCATCGGAAAGCGTCACAAAGATGCGCCGCGCCTTCTCGACGACATGCGCATTCGTCAAGACCTGGCCGTCAGAGGCAAAGATGAAACCCGAACCAAGTCCACCACCACCAGGCATTGGAGCATAACGACGCGAGCGCGCTGGCGTATCACGTTCAATATCAATACGGACGACAGCCGGACCTACGCGCTCGGCAGCAGTTGTGACGGCGTGTGAATATGCATCCATAGCCAGAGCATCTTTTTCAGAGGTACTCATACCATTGTAGTCTTTCTTGTGGAACCAGAAGAGCAATCAATGTGCGAGGCTACGACTCACTAAACTTGATAAGAATTGTATCACAATGCATCATTTCAGTGCAAGAACCGATTTGCTTTGCTCCTCTCGCGCTCGCGTCGGCGACACCATATACACCATCCATACCATCCATTTTAAGACCAGGGCACCTGACTAGTACAGACTGGCGTAAATAGTGAGTGAGGATGTGATAGAATAAGGAGAGAAAGAAGCAAGGAGATTGTCCACATGCCTCATCCACAAGCAAACGAGCTTCATGTGAGCTCGTTACAACACGAATTGTTGGAGCGTATGGTGCATCGGAGCACCAATGCCCAACGACTGGTGAAACGCGGTCGCATCATTTTGGAAGCAGCCGAGGGGGTCAGTAATAGCAAAATAGCCCAGCACTTGCAGATGGGGTATGAAACAGTGCGGCGTTGGCGGGATCGCTGGCACATGGCGCAAGCCCATTTGGAGGCGATCGAAGCTACCGCAAAGCCAAAACTCCTTGGTCAAGCCATCGAGGTTCTCTTGACCGATGAGAAGCGCCCCGGTGCCCCAGAGACCTTCACGTTCGAGCAGTTCATGCAAATCATGGCTCTGGCGTGTGAAACACCAGGGGAATCACAGCGACCAGTCAGCAGTTGGACCCCACGTGAACTGGCTGATGAAGCGGTGAAACGCGGGATCGTCAAGCAGATTTCTCCCCGGACGGTGGGACGTTTTTTAAAAGGCGAGCGTTTTGCAGCCTCATCGCAAGCGCTACTGGCTCACGCCACCTCCCGACGATCCAGCTGAGTTGACGGAACAGATCTGCACGGTGTGCGAAGTCTATGAAGCGACTCCAGCACTTGCGGCGCAGGGCACGCATGTGATCAGCACCGATGAGATGACAGGAGTCCAAGCATTGGAGCGTTTGCATCCTTCATTGCCGATGCTACCAGGTCATGTCGAGCGGATGGAATTCGAATACAAGCGGCATGGCACCTTGAGCCTGATCGCCAATCTGGATGTAGCCACCGGTCAAGTGATCGCCCCGAGCCTCTTACCGACACGCACCGAAGCCGACTTTGCAGCTCACATTGCCCAGACCATTCAGACTGATCCAGAGGCTGCCTGGGTCTTTGTCGCCGATCAGCTCAACACGCATCAGTCTGAAACGCTGGTTCGTCTCGTCGCGGAGCAGTGCGGCATCCAGGAGGACCTGGGCATCAAAGGCAAAAGTGGTCATTTGGCCTCGATGCCGACGCGAGTTGCCTTTCTTTCAAACCCGAGCCATCGCATTCGCTTCGTCTACACGCCCAGGCACAGTTCTTGGCTCAATCAAATTGAGATTTGGTTCAGTATTCTTGTTCGCCGCCTCTTAGCTCGCGCCAGTTGGACATCCCTGACTCACTTACGCGAGGGCATCCTGGCATTCATTGCTTATTACAATCGTCTTTCCAATGGTCCTTTTCACTGGACCTACAAAGGACCGTCTCGCCTCTAGACTCCTACGATATTTCCGCCAAGCTGTACTAGAAGGATGAGGTCATTATTTTGTTCCCCAAAACATCTCAACAAGAAATATCTAGGAAACGTAACGCGCTCTTGCCTTTCTATCTAGCAGCATATATACTCCCATGAGGACGACTTTGAGCAACAAAAATAGAATGAGAGGAGCGATGCCAAAGACAGCCCGCTTCACGCTTACAAGGTCAGTAGAACAAGACCATTATCGGCTTTACGAACACGGCCATCTTTTGCTTGACGCCGATAGCGCCTCCTGGTTTACCTGGCTGACCACACATACCTCCTTCTCTTTTCGTGGAAGAAATGGCCCTTTCAATCTGCTCAAAGAAACACGAAAAAAGAGCGGCGAAGGATACTGGTATGCCTATCAACGACAAGGGAAACGTATCGCAAAACGCTACGTGGGCCGCAGCGCCGAATTATCCACAACACGCTTAGAAGAGATCGGGAGAGCATTTCAGAAGCGACAAACACTTGAGGCAAGTACCTGGCATGAACGAAAATGGATGCACACAGAGGCCATTGAGCAGACACTGCAAGCACAGGACGCAGAACACGCAGCCGCCATGATCGACCACTATTTGACGGGGCGAGGCTTCGACGATATGCAGGATCTCTCCACGTTGCGGAACTGGCTGGAACAACTGCCCGATGACATCCTCTCCCGGTACCCGCTGCTCTGTCTTCACTACGCGCAAGTACTCGCAGTGAGCATTGAACCAGAACAGCTGTCGGCCAGCATACTTGAGCAGATAGACACTCTGTTGCAGATGGCTGATACTTGTTGGCGTGCTGAAGGGAATCTCGCTCGACTCGGTGAAGTCTACGCCTTTCGTGCTTACCTCACTATGCGACAGGGCACGCAAGAACAGACGATTGCCTATGCCAGTCAGGCATTACGGTGGCTGCCATTGGAGTCCCAGCATTGGCGCGGAGTTTGCCTCAACTTTCTGGGGTCAAGAGCATTATCGTGTGGGCAACTCACCGAGGCCACGGCACTCTTGCAGGAGGCGCTCACAATCTGGACAAACCTGCATCATCCACATGGTGCACGGAGTTGTATGCTGCTGTTGGCAACAATCTATTGCGAGCAAGGAGTGTTACAACACGCGGCTGCCTGTTATCGTCGCGTGGTCCAGGAAGCCAGGGAGGTAGGAGATCGCGAGGATCTCATCCCGGCCTTGCTCGGACTGGCGCAAACCTCATACAAATCGAACGATATGGAGACTGCGGAACAGGTCGCTCAAGAGGCATGGGATGCGAGCGAGCAGTGGCAAAATCAGGAATTGTTGCTACGCTCAACGTCCATGCTAGTACAGATCTGGTCTCTCCGGGGACCCAAAGCGCTCGTTCAGCAGCGTCTCACCGCGCTACAGGCGCGCTTCTTCACTCGTCCAGAACTGTTCACCTCTCTCCAGCTCATCTTACAGACTTTTGGGCTGGATCGAGAAGCTCCACAGCGCGTGATGGCGAATCTGGAACCACTTTCACAACAGGAACAACGAGTGCTGCACCTCCTTGTAGCCGAACTTTCCTATCCAGAAATTGCGCGTGAATTGGTCGTCTCAATCAATACCATAAAAACGCACGTGAACAGCATCTACCGCAAGCTCAACGTGCATAGCCGCAGAGAAGCGCGAGCTGTTGTTCAACATCTTCATCTTACCTCAACAGAAAACCACAGGAAACCCATATCTTCATCTTGTAAAAATCACGAGAGAAGGTGATGCGCTTTCACCCTCCCGCGCTCTATACTGCCATCCAGACGAAGGATCACCTATGTTTGGAGGAAACACAATGAGCGAATGTTCTTCACGAAGACATGACGAAGAGGTACCGGTCCTGATTGTCGGAGGGAACGTCGTTGGTCTCTCAATGGCGCTCTTTCTGGCACAGCACGGCATTCCTGCACTCCTGGTTGAGCGACATGCCACGACATCGATCCATGCACGAGCCAGTGGCTTCAACGCACGAACGATGGAACTCTTTCGCCAGGCCGGCATCGAGTCTGCCATCTTTGAACAAGAAACGCCGCCGAAACAACTCGGCGAAATGGGCCTGCGAGTAGAAAGCCTGACGGGAAAGGTGCTCGACAACACCGAAGCTCCAGCTCACCGACAGGCCAGCGTCATCAATCCATTCGCGAGCCCCACGCGAACAGCGATAATTGGGCAGGATAAGCTGGAACCGATATTACAGCAGCATGCAAGTGAGTTAGGCAGCGATATCCGCTTTGGCACGGAACTGGTGCATTTTGAACAACATGTTGGGGGTATCAACGCTCTGATCCGCGAACGAGCCACCGGACAGGAGTACCATATCCATGCACACTATCTGGTGGCGGCAGATGGCAATAGAAGTGCTATCCGGCAACAGCTTGGCATAAGCTCATATGGCTATGGGACGCTGGGACAATGGGTCAGCATACTGTTTCAAACAGATCTCAGCAAGGCACTTCAGGGACGAAAGGTGACACTCTGTTTTGTCAATAACGCCACACTCGATGGCATTATTGGACAATCGGGAGCAGCGCGAGATCGCTGGGCATTGTTCGCCAATCTCAAACCCAGGCCCGGTGAACGTCTCGACGCACCATCGGAAGCATATTGTCTTGACCTCGTACGCGCAGCAATTGGCATCCCGGACCAGCCAGTTAAGATTCTGAGCACGCTTCCCTGGGAACTTGCTTCACGCGTTGCAGAACGCTATCAACAGGAACGTGTCTTTCTGGTTGGTGATGCAGCGCATGTGATGACAACGATGGGAGCATTTGGAGCCAATACCGGTATTGCCGATGCCCACAATCTGGCCTGGAAGCTGGCCCTCGTGCTCAAAAAAAAGGCTCAGGAGAATCTGCTGTCAACCTACGGTCAGGAACGGCAGCCCGCTGCGGACCTCGCCGTGAGCGTTTCTACCGGTTTATATGCCTATCGTCTGCCACATCATGAACAGAGAGAAGCCATTACGCGGAGCGCTGAGGAGATGCTGATGCGCATCCGCAAAAGTCCTGATGTGCCTCTACCAACAGCCTTCAGTGTGATACATGGCTATCGCTATCGTTCTGCTGCTGTTTCTCATGAAAATGATGATGCACTTTTTGAAATTGAGCCATCGGGACGCTCTGGAACGCGTGCTCCCCATGTCTGGTTAAGCCACAATGGCAAGCAGATTTCAATCCTCGATCTCTATGGAAGCCATTTTGTCTTGCTGGCAGGTTCCGATGGACAGCGCTGGCATGAGATGTTTGCAAAGGCAACAAGCAGGTTGGGATTATCCGTGGATAGGTACAGTATCGGGCAAGATCAGCCGTATAACGATGGCGATGGCAGCTTTCTTGCAAGCTATGGGATAAGCGACTCAGGTGCTGTCCTGGTGCGACCCGATGGCTTTATCTCCTGGCGTGCTCAAAACGCCGCAGCCCAACCGGTAGAGTCTGATGAAATTTTCATTGATCTATCAAGGTTGCTCGGATACTCACCCCCTCTTTCTGCTCTATGACGGTCCTTATAACAAAATATTGTTGCAATAACAATGAGGAGCCTGCTGTCGTAACAAAGCAGGCTCCTCATTATGCTTTAACATGAGATCGAAGTAGTTGAATACAGAGACGATAGCTATGCGTGCGCTGGCTCCAGGATCATACGGATACCATTACGTGGACGGATTGTTACACGTGGTAATGGAACAATCTGCTGACCCGGCACCAGACGCAGATTGTATTGTTGTAGGATGGTGGCGAGCAAGAGGCGCACCTCCATCTGGGCAAACGGCATACCGATACAGATGCGCGGTCCCAGGCTAAAGGGGAAGTAAGCGCCCTGCGGCACCTTCTGATTATGCTCGGGGTCCCAACGCTCAGGACGGAAGTTCTCTGGATCGCCCCAGATCTCTGGCAGATTCTGCGTGACCCACTGATGTAACAGAACAATTGTTCCCACAGGGAAATGATAGCCACCAAGCTCTATCGGTTCGATGGCACGTCGTCCAACACGCCAGGCCGGTGGATAGATACGCCAGGCTTCATTGACAACCCATTCTAGATATGGCATCTGCACAAGATCAGCCGCCGTAGGCGGACGCCCATTCAGGACAGTACGTAATTCAGCGAGCAGTTTTTCACGCACGGCCGGATTTTGCGCAAGCAGATAAAAAGTCCAGCAGAGACTGTTCTGCGCGGTCTCGTGGCCCGCTGCCATAAAGGTCATGAGCTGATCACGAATTTGCAGATCTGTCATTTTTTGCTCGTTATCACGAGCAGCCAACAGCATAGAAAGGATATCACCTGTATCCTGCTCACCACTATGATGTTGCGAAATTAATGAGTAGACAAAGTCATCAAGCTGCTGCTTACCAGCAGCAAAGGCGGCCTGATCGGCTTTCGCTGTACGACCCAGCATACTGCTCATGAGGCGCTGACCAATGACACGGCGAGGCGCACCACCAATGACACGGTTAAACGTCTTGCCAAGAGAGGCGGCCTGCTCGTGGCTCGCCACGTTAAACATCGTCTTGAGGATAATGCGCAAGGTAAGTTGTTGCATCTGCGAAGACAGCTCAACCTCCTGCCCCGGTCGCCACTCCTGCAGCAGATCCAGCGTATAGTTGACCATGGTATCAGAATAGGAATCGATACGCTGACGATGAAAAGCTGGCTGTACAAGGCGGCGTTGCTGGCGATGAAAATCACCTTCGCTCGTCAATAAGCCATCGCCCAACAGATCGCGCAGGTTGCCGCCGCCGCTCTGAAGAGAGTGGAAGCTCCGTGGATGCTCCGTCAAGCAATACTGTACATGCTCAGGAGCAAAACCGCAGATGACAGGGCTTCCCATAACATTTACAGTGACTAAATTGCCATACTTGCGCTGTACGCGCGACATAAAATGCAGAGGATCATTGCTAAAGGGTACTACGCTACCCAGAACGGGAAGTCCTCTGGGTCCCGGTGGTAAAGCCGTTGGTCTGCTCATTTAACTGCCTGCCTCTTCCTTATCAGCATATGATGCGCTCATTACGACACCCATATTAATCTTATGCGTAGAGGCTCTCATGCGTCAAGAGCAGGTCAACATGAGGGTCCAATGCGCGCCGGACCCTCATAGCTTAAACCTGTGACATCACGCAGCTAGCTTCAGGACTTCAGGAATTTCATCAGGTCAGAGTTGAACTGATCTTTGTGCGTAGTGGTGAGGCCATGGGGCGCACCCGGATACACCTTGAGGGTTGCATTCTTGACGATCTTCGAGGAGAGGCGGGCTGAATCATCGATCGGTACGATCTGGTCGTCGTCACCATGGATGATCAGAGTCGGAACGTCGATCTTCTTGAGGTCTTCTGTGAGATCGGTCTCGGAGAAGGCCTTAACGCAATCGTATGCGCCTTTAATACCAATCTGCATCGACCACATCCAGAAGGCATCCAGAATACCTTGCGAAACTTTGGAGCCCGATCTGTTAGCATTGTAGAAGGGCTTGCTAAGATCCTTGTAGTACTGCGAGCGATCCGTAATGACACCATGACGAATTTCGTCGAACACTTCCATTGGCAGACCACCTGGATTCGCGGACGTCTTTAGCATGAGCGGCGGCACCGCGCCCACGAGCAGGACCTTGGAAACACGCGAGGTGCCGTGACGACCAATGTAGCGCGTCACCTCACCGCCTCCGGTGGAATGTCCGACCAGCACCACATTTTTCAGATTCAGCGTATCGAGGAGCGACGCGAGATCGTCGGCATAGGTGTCCATGTTGTTGCCATCCCATGTCTGGCTGGATCGTCCACCGCCGCGACGATCATGAGCGATCCCACGGAAACCACTGGAGGCCACAAAGTCCATCTGGTCGTCCCACACATCCGCAGTGAGCGGCCAACCGTGACTAAAGACAACAGGTTGTCCAGTTCCCCAATCTTTGTAAAAGATTGTCGCGCCATCCTTTGCGGTAATGGTGTCCTTCATCCTACCCTTTGTAGCGGCTGTGCTCATGGCATGAACCTTCCTTTCATTAAAAGCATGTTCTACTCAATACACCGCAAACAATCGAATTGCTCAAAGACGATTTTCCTCAGTCTGAACACGCCAGGGACAACCACAAAGTTACTGACCACTACAAGCAAAATCACGCATTACTCATTACTAAAATGGGAGCACCTACTTTATCGCTCTAGCTGAGATAGTGCGTAAAGTAGTGCTAAAAGCGCCTGCATATATAACTATTCTTCATATCTTTCATTCCTTGCCGGAGTATATTTTATTGTAGACTTGACTCCTATAAAATTATATATTATGAAATAACTACACGCCTCTCTAGTTATCTCAACAATCATTGTAACAATTATAGCGCTTGTAAGCAGTAGATTAGAGCTTCACACCACAAACCCTGGAGGGTAATATGCACGAGCCAATCGCGCAAGTATCACGATCCCGACCAACTGGCGTCTCAGTTATCGCTACGCTTGCCTGGATTTACGGAGGCCTCATTATCGTTGTCGCACTCCTCGGTTTTCTAGGACTGGGTATCGCGGGACATCACATACCAGGAGTCCTCGATGCGCTCGCTATCACGCTACTCGTCGTTACATTGATTATTGGTGTTGCAGCATTAGTTGTTGGTTGGGGGCTCTGGACGCTCAAGCGCTGGGCATTCTGGGCAACAGCCATCGTCGTCATTATCGGTATTGTTGATCATCTTATCGGCTTAATTACCCGTCAGACCGCTACTGTCTCCAGCATTCTAGATCTCATCATAGCCGTCATCGTCCTTGCCTACCTGTTTGGAGACCCGAACGTACGAGAAGCATTTCGCATCCGATGACAGAGGTGCTAGCTCACTAAGTACAATCACACAAAGATTGCCGGGCATTTGATGCTGATGTGATTGTACTTAGTACGTTGGTGGGAACCGTCGTGGAGAGCGGTTACCCCAACTGCAGCTTCACTTTTTAGCCTTTTTCTTTTCGTCACTCGATTTAGTAAGTTGATTGAAAGAAGCATTGATAGAACCAATCAAAATACAGATCGCGATCCAGGCATAGGCCAGTCCAATACCAGCCCCGTTCCCTAATCCTAAAGCAAGTGCAACAACTAAGGCAATAAATAGAGGCACTAATACGCTTATGGAGACAATTGCCAGTGCTAGACGATAACGTAATATGGTTCGATGCTCCAGCAACCATTCATCTTTCAATTCTGCTTTCATTTTACGCACCAACACGGTTGCAAATTGCTCATCCTCATCAACATCCAATTTTTGTCCTGACGACGAAGGTGCATGTAACGCCTCAGGGTCATAACCCCGATAGCTCTGTTCCCACTGTTCCTGTTGGCCTTCTGCCGGCATCTGCTGCATTGTAAGAGTCCTTTCTCATAGAGAGATGTATGTTGCCTTTATAAAGACGTATACTTTGCTTTTATATTCAATGTCCATATAAAGAGAAATGCTGCCTCCGGTAGAAGAGAGGTAGCATTTGTGTTCACCGGTTTTGTTTTACAACAATTTTACTGTTTTGCCCAGGGTGGAACAACTTCACCATGCATAAAACGTGATAAGAAGACCGTAGCAGGATGTTTGACAGCGTGTAATTGTGTAATGACAGCCTCATAATCATAGGGGACGTAACGCAATTGCACTGTGTGACCGGTCTCATCAGCTTCCAGGAGCGCGTAGGTGGCTTCCAGACGTGAACGCATAGGGTTGCTCACACTGCCAAGATTGAAGACACGGATCTGATCTACGGTACGATCGAGCGGCACATGTGTATGCCCAACAACAATCAGATCGGCATCAGCAGTTGCTACCATTGAGCGCAGTTCGTCATCGCTCAATAGCGGGATGATACCTGGTCCATCATTCAAAGATGGAGCTACATGTATGCCCAACAGGCGCGTTCCATCCGGCAATGTGAGTCGTAGCTCTAATGGCAATTGCTGGTACCAGTCTAACCAGCCGCCGGCACGAATCTGTCCTTGCATCCAGGCCAGACATGTTGCCATCATCCATAAAGATGGGACCAGTTCCGGATGCTTTTGAGCCTGCTCTATCGTTGGCCCCGGACACTCACCCGTAAGCAGATAGCGATCGTGATTGCCCTGGACAAACTGTGCATTGGGCAGGCTCGCTATCTTCTCGACGACACCCACAGGATCATAGCCCATAGCGGAGAAGTCACCTAATAGCCAGTAACCATCCACACCACCCTGCTCTCTAATATCCGCCAATACAGCATCTAACGCGATCGTATTTCCATGAATGTCAGAGATAAGAGCTAAACGCATGCCTATTTCTCCTGCCAGTATTGTTTTTCACACAATCGCAACAAAAATGTAAGAGAAGAGTTACATAATAGGAGCTACTATTTATGATATCACACCACAAATCTGCTGGACGCTCCTCCTTGCGGACTCATCTACATAGATATTTTTGCATCTCTACAGGTGATGACTATTTTTATCTATAATAGAGATAGTATGAACTATACAGGCAATAAAGGTTTATAAAACTTACCACCCTATCTGAGGGGGATTTCACTTTGGCGATAGAGGGGAGTAAATCGCTAGCAATCATCTGTAATCCTCGATTATAGGATAGCTGCCATAGAATAGTAATCGAGAGCATAAGTGGAGGATTGACTCCCCCCGATAGCTACGGCTATATTCCCCCTCAAAGAGCTCACCGGGATAGGTTTTTTGGCCTATCCCAGTGAGACTCAACGAATGAGATACATGCTACTATCCACTTACTATACATATCACATAGGGTAAATGCATATACCGCTATCGACTGAAAACTACCCAAAAACTCGTCCCCCTCTTTGAGGGGGGAGATAGCTTTAGCTATCGGGGGGAGCCATCCTTGCCTTATGCTCTCGATGACTATTCTACGCCAGCTATCTCTTTCATACTGAGATTTACTCATCGAGAATGACAGACTATGAAGGCAAAATCGCCAGATAGCGTTTAATGAGAGATTGCAACGTATTCGAGGATTTACTCCCCCCGATAGCTAAAGCTATCTCCCTCTCAAAGAGGGTGACAAGAGTTTTATGATACTTTACAGGCTATAGTGAACATTATTAACAAGCGACGGGGTGCATTCGTCATGGCATCCACCTTTCTCCATCGGCCTGGGATGCGGCCTCATTGCATATCCCACAAAAAACCTATCCCGGTGAGCCTCTCTGAGGGGGGACAGCCGCGTTAGCAGCAGGGAGAGTAAAATGATATAAATACCCTGTAATTCTCAATTATAGGCCACAGAGACTAAAATAATATTTAGCGTAGAATGATAGTGAGCAGCATAAGTGAAAGATAGCTCCCCCCGATAGCTAAAGCTATCTCCCCCCTCAAAGAGGGGGACAAGGGCTTAAGTGCACTATACAGGCAATAGTGAACGTTATTGGCAAGTGACATGACGCATTTGTCATGACGTCCCATCTATCTCCATTAGCCTGGAAGGCGGTTTCATGGCCTATTTCCAAAAAACCTATCCCGGTGAGCCCTCAAAGACCATCATGAAAAAGGTTCACCACCCAGGATGAAAACGCCGTTTTCAGAAGAGAGGGAGGCAGGGGTTTTAGCGACTCTACAGGCGATAGCCATCATTGTATGATAATAGAGATGTTTCATGTTATAGTTTTCCAGCCTGTCTCGCACGTACCTTAAGTACTTTTGTACATGCGAGACAGGCTGGATATGATGGTACTATTGGTATGCTACGAGCTACGATCGGGAGATGCTTCTCCACGATCCTCACGCGGAGGGAGCATTCCTCCACGGTCACGATCTCCATAGTTACCACGTGGTGCACCTCCGCGGTCTCCATAGCCATTATTACGTGGACCACCACGATCTCCATATCCTCCACGATCTCCATAGCCACCATTGTTACGTGGACCGCCACGAGGGGAACGAGACATACGCTCACGAGCAAGCTCTTCAGCTGACGGCATCTCACCACTCAATGCAGCTTTCCGCGAGAGATTGATACGGCCCTGGTCATCGACCTCGATCACCATGACAGTCACTTCGTCACCGATCGAGACGACCTCCTCTGGGCGAGCAATGGGGGTATCAGACAACTGCGATGTGCGCACCAGCCCGTCTTTGCCAGGTAG
The DNA here is from genome assembly GCA_015099395.1 of Ktedonobacteria bacterium brp13. GTDB lineage: Bacteria > Chloroflexota > Ktedonobacteria > Ktedonobacterales > Ktedonobacteraceae > Dictyobacter. Next base: position 2,292,361 of record AP024096.1, read on the forward strand.
AATCTCGACAAAGCAGCCGAACTCAACAAGACGTACGACCGTGCCGGTAAAGATCTGACCAGGGTCTACAGCACCGGTCAGGCCACGAATAGTGTTGATCGCCAGTTGCATCTCCTCGCTGGAGGTTGCAAGCACTGAGACAATACCCTCATCACCAATATCAATCTTGGTATTGGTGTCATGCTGAAGCTTGCGAATCGTCTTACCACCCGTACCAATGACCGCACCGATCTTGTCAGAATTGATCTTGAACTGCTGCATACGCGGTGCATAGGGCGAGAGCTCTTCACGCGGCGTCGCAATCGTGTCTAGCATCTGCTCCATGATATACATACGACCCTCACGAGCCTGCTCAAGCGCGCTGGCCATGATCTCGTAGGTGATACCTTTGACCTTGATATCCATCTGTAGCGCAGTGACACCATCAGCAGTACCAGCGACCTTGAAGTCCATGTCGCCAAGCGCATCCTCGATACCCTGAATGTCCGACATCACAGCCCACTTGCCAGCACGCTCACCTTCGCCTGTGATCAGACCCATCGCGACACCCGCAACAGGTGCGAGAATAGGAACGCCAGCATCCATCAAGGCTAATGTCGAGCCACAGACAGAACCCATGGAGGTTGAACCGTTCGATGAGAGGACATCAGAGACGACGCGGATCGCATACGGAAAGCTTTCACGCGGCGGAATAACGGCCTCTAAAGCACGCTCAGCCAACGCACCATGCCCTATCTCACGGCGTCCAGGACCACGCATCGGTTTGGCTTCACCGGTTGAATAGGGAGGGAAGTTGTAGTGGTGTAGATAATGTTTGCCTTCACCTGTAGTCAGACCCGAAGGGGAGAGTTCATCACCAGGCGAGCCCAACGTCGCAACGCTCAAGACCTGCGTCTGTCCACGCTGGAAAAGGCCAGAACCATGGACACGTGGCAATAAGCCAACATCACAGGAGATAGGACGGATAGTGGTCATATCACGACCATCTAGACGCGCTCCATGATCCAGAATGTTATTGCGCACGTAGGTCTTCAGTTCCTTCTCATAGAAACCGATCACCTCTTTGAGACGCTCAGCATACCCTTCACTGAAAGCAGCGACCAGTTCATCCTGCACCTTGCTTAAAGCAGTTGTACGCGCCATCTTATCAGGATCACTCAACGCAACAGAGAAACGAGGAACAAGAAAATTGGTAATCTTCGCATGCAATTCCTCATCGCTAGCAGCAGGCGTAAAAGGACGCTTGGCAACATTGACCAGGCGACCAAGCTCCTCTTGCAACTTGACCAGGTCTTGTAACGCCTCTTGCCCAAATTTGACCGCCTCCAGCATGAGATCCTCAGGCAGTTCCTTCGCGCCAGCCTCAACCATCATGACCGCATCAGCAGTACCAGCAATCGTCAGGTCCAGTTTGCTTTGCTCCATCTGCGAAATCAACGGATTGATCACAAATTGACCATCGATATATCCCACACGTACAGCACCTACAGGACCAGCAAAAGGGATATCAGAAGTAGTTACCGCAGCCGAAGCGCCAATAATACTCATAATATCGTAATCATTCTCTCCATCAAAAGAGAGAATCGTAATCACGACCTGCACATCGTTGCGATACCCTTTGGGAAACAGCGGGCGTAATGGACGATCGGTCAGGCGAGCAGACAGAATAGCATGCACCGGAGCCTTTGCTTCACGACGCGTCATCATCCCAGTAGGGATCTTACCTGCGGCATACATACGCTCTTCAACATCAACGGTCAATGGAAAAAAATCAATGCCTTCACGTGGTTCATTACTGCCAACCGCAGTAGCCAGAATCTCGGTATCACCATACCGTACCAGGACCGCACCACTACTCTGCTCTGCCACACGGCCACTCTCGATGGTTAATAGTCTACCGCCGATAACCGCTTCTTGACGGTGTATCATTTTTCCTCCTACGCACAGCATTCACGTTCATTGCTTGCTCTGATCAGCGATAACATGTGTGCGCCAGCGTCCTTCTCTGTTATAAAACAAAAAGTAAGTGTAACGCAGGAGGCTTCCAGAGCCACAAAAGCTCCTCCTAACGATCTACCTCCAAGTGTAGCACACGTAGATCATATGCTGCCATACAGCCTTGACATGAAGACACAACGCAACCGATACTGCAAAGAGTGACTATTCCCTGCACTGTATACTTGTGATAGAAGGAGGCAAAGAAAAAACATGCCCGAGAATACACAGATATCCGCTGAATGCCGAAAATTCCTGTTAGAAGAAGCTCGCACCGGTAAGCTCGCCACTGTACGTGCCGACGGTCGACCGCACATTGCCCCAATCTGGTTCGATCTAGAGGGGAATACCATCGTGTTTAATACTGGAACAGACTCAGTGAAAGCCAGGAATATACGCCACGATAAGCGCGTATCGTTCTGTGTCGACGACGAGAAACCACCCTTCTCATTTGCCATCATTGATGGGACAGCAGAACTGGTCGATGATCAAGAACACCTGCTGGCCTGGGCGACACGGCTGGCCGGTCGCTATATGGGTCAGGCACGCGCCGCCGAGTATGGTAAACGCAACGCAGTACCAGGTGAATTGATTGTCCGTATCACGCCAACAAAGATACGCTTCGCAAAAGATATCGCCAATTGACATCCGTCCTCTCCCCTGGCAGAAGCCAGGGGAAGATGCCAGCACTAAATTTAACACGGGAGCGAGAAGTCCCATCCCGTTTGAGGGGGTGGGATGAAAGCGACCCGCGCTCGCTTTGCTCTTTCCCTTCGCATTCTGACAGGGAGCGCGTCAAAACCGAGAGGCATGCGCATCTAGAGTTGGTATACCTCGTTTTACTACCTTTACATACATGGTATGCTCTATCACATGAACACCGTGAAAATCTACCAACTGAATAGCCTGTCTCCTACCCACTACCAGCGTTTGCGCGCGGCGCAACAAGAAGCGGCTCGGATCTGGAATAGGTGCATGGAACTCCATCGAGACGCCCGTCTGCAGCACGAGCCATGGCCGGGACGCGATGTGTTGCAAAAGGCGACCAAAGGGCTCTTTGCGCTACATAGTCAATCTATTCAGATGGTGACGCATGCCTTCCTTGCCAACATTAACACCACCCAGCAACTGCGAAAAACGCACCCGCAGATGAGGATGCGCTACCCCTACAAAGAAAAGGCGTTTTACCCGGTGTCGTGGCCGGCACAAGCCGTATGCAAAGAGCCAGGTCGTGTGCTCCTTCCCATGGGGCGCGGTCGTCCTTCGCTTGTGCTTCCGCTTGCGTTACCAGACACCAGCCGATCAGTCACACTGGTCTGGAACGACGGCTATGAGTTGCACGTGTGTGTCGAGATTCCACAAGAGGAACAAGCCCCTGGGGAGGTACATGCCACGGTGGATTTGGGTGAAATCCACCTGGCCGCGGTGACGACCACTACCAGCAAGGCGCTGATTGTGACCGGGCGTGGCATTCGTTCGCTCAAGAGACAACGCACCAAAGCGCTGGATCGCATGGCGAAAAAGCAGTCCCGCTGTACCAAACATTCCCGCCGCTGGAAGAAACTGCAATCCGCGAAAACGAAACAGTCCCGACGAGCAGAGCGCCGTATCCGTGATCAACGACACCAGGCGACCCGCAAGGTGATCACGTTCTGTATTGAGCAGGAAGTTGGGACCCTCTTCATCGGGAATCCGCATGGCGTAAGAAAGGGTAACAACGGACGCCACCACAACCAGCGTATGAGTTTGTGGGAATACAGCAAAGATATCGACTATCTTACGCACAAAAGCGAACAAGCCCACATTGCGTGCTTCACTGGCTCAGAACGAGGAACAAGTAGCCAGTGTCCATCGTGTGGGCATAAACATAAGCCGAGAAACCGGCAATGGATCTGCAAAGCCTGTGGCTTCACGGGACACCGCGATCTGGTTGGGTCAATCAACATGCATACGCTCTTCTTTGGTGAGCAAGTAAACTTTCCTCGTTCGTTTACGTATCTACGTCCTGGCAATGTCAGGAAAAGTTGTAGAAGGGCAGACACGCCCCAATGTCGTCTCAGTGAGTCAGGACTTCAACCACACGTTGCAGACGTGGTCTCTTCGGAGACAGGCTATCGTTCTGATGATGCTGAGAAGCCTGTCTCCCTTTAGGGGACAGGAGTGTCACGCCAGACAACACATTAGCCTTCATTTTTATTGTAAAATATGGTACGTATAACAGGGTACGACGTATATCAGGGTAGGCTACATTTCTTCAGCATAATGGCACATAGAGGTGAGCAATTATGGCGAGTCATATCGGTAACTTACCGCACACGCTCGACGATGAGATGGTGCTGGCTCGGCGCTTCACTGGCAAGCGACCGGCCGTGTTCCTCGACTACGATGGAACTCTGACTCCTATCCGCGACCGGCCAGAGGACGCTGTGATCTCGGATAGCATGCGTGAGGCGGTGCGCAGGTTGGCTGAACGCGTCCCCGTGGGCGTCGTCAGCGGCCGTGACCGCAAGGTCGTGCAGGAGCTCATGGGCCTTGACAACTTGATTGTGGCTGGTAGCCACGGTTTCGATATCTGGAGCCCGGCTGGAGGGTCCATACAGCGTGAGGAAGGCGCGTCATTTGCGGGCCTGCTGCGCGAAGTGGAGGCAAGGCTGCGCTCCGAGACTGCTGATATCCGGGGAGCCCTGATCGAGCCCAAGAAGAGTTCGGTGGCCGTTCATTTTCGCCTGGTAGCAGAAGAACAGCGACCTCGCGTCAAGGCGATCGTTGATGCCATCCTCAACAAGCATCCGAATGAGCTCAAGATCACTCCGGGTAAGATGGTCTTTGAAATCCAGCCCAGGTTGGACTGGGACAAGGGCAAGGCGGTGCTCTACCTGCTTGAGGCGCTGGACCTGAACCGAGACGATGTGGTCCCCATCTATTTAGGCGACGACATTACCGACGAGGACGCCTTTCGAGCCCTGGCGGGGCGAGGCATCGGCATCTTCGTGGGCAAAGCCGACGACCCTGAGAACGCCGGTCGCACCACCGCTGCGGACTATGTGCTGAACACGATGGAGGAGGTGGAAGAGTTCCTCAACAAGCTGGCCGCTCTGTACCCCGCAGAGGGGAAGCAAAAACCGCACGACAGCGGATCCAGGCACAATCCATTGGATTGGACGCTCGCCTACGACTCCTTCGATCCCAAGCAGGAGAGGTTGCGGGAGGTGCTGACCTCTACCGGCAACGGCTATTTCTGCACGCGTGGCAGCGCCGAGTGGACCGACGCGGATGACGTCAACTATCCGGGTACCTACACACATGGCTGCTACAACCGGGAGACAACCATCATGGGCGGCCGCCCGGTGCTCAACGAGGACCTGGTCAACCTTCCCAACTGGCTCGTGCTCAAGCTCCGGATCGGCGGCGACGAGCCGATCAGCCGGAGGAACATCGAGCTTCTGAGCTACCGGCACGAGGTGAACTTCCGCAACGCGACAGTGATGCGCAGGCTGCGCTTCCGCGACCACCGAGGTCGCGAGACGACGCTCTCCAGCAGGCGCTTCGTCAGCATGGCCGACATGCATCAGGCAGCCCTGGAGTGGACCATCACGGCTGAGAACTGGTCTGGCCCGGTGGAGGTCATCACGGCGCTTGACGCACGCATCATCAACCAGGGCGTTGCTCGCTACCGGGATCTTGAGGGCCGCCACGTGCATCCGGTGGTGAGCCGATCTCTATCCGCGGACACCATCTCCCTGCTAGCGCAAACTCGTCAGTCCCGCATCTACGTGGCCGAGGCAGCAAGGACGCGCGTGTACGGAGACTCGGGTGAGTTGGAGGCCGAGCGCGGGCTCTATCAGATGGAGGACTACATCCAGCAGACGTTGGGCCTCGACCTCCAGCAAGGACGACCGGTCCGTGTCGAGAAGCTGGTCGCGTTCTACACCTCTCTCGATCAGGCGATCAACGAGCCCCTGGCTAACGCCGAGAAGGCGATTGGGCGTTTCGGCACCTTCGACGAGGCCTTCGACCGGCACCAGCGAGCGTGGGACGGGCTGTGGGACGACTGTGATATCTGGGTGCCCAACGATGACCGGGTCCAGTTCCTGCTGCGCTTCCACGCCTCCCACGTTCTGCAGACCTGCTCCCCCCACACGGCCGACCTGGACACCGGCGTTCCCGCACGCGGACTCAACGGGGAAGCCTATCGCGGCCACATCTTCTGGGACGAGCTCTACGTCTATCCTTTCCTGAACTTCCGGAAGCCGAAGATCACACGGGGTCTCCTGATGTACCGGTACCGCAGGCTCGACGAGGCCCGCGCGCTGGCTCGCGAAGCCGGCTACCGGGGCGCGATGTACCCCTGGCAGAGTGGCAGCGACGGTGAGGAAGAGACCCAGGTTGTGCATCTCAACCCGCGCTCCGGGTTGTGGGAACCGGACCTGAGCCGGAACCAGAGGCACGTGAGCGCGGCCATCTTCTACAACATCTGGCACTACCTCCAGGCCACGGGAGATACTGACTTCCTGCTCGGGCCGGGCGCCGAGATGATGATGGAGATCGCCCGTTTCTGGTCCAGCATCGCTCACTTCAATCCAGAACGTGGCCGCTACGAGATCCACGGCGTCATGGGCCCGGACGAGTTCCACGAGAAATACCCAGACTCTGATGAGCCCGGTCTGCGCAACAACGCTTACACCAACGTGATGGTGGCGTGGATCATGGACATTGCGGGCAGGCTGCTCGACACCCTCCCAGAGCGACGGCGGCGAGCTCTCTACGAGCGGATTAACCTCACCGACCAGGAGATCGAGACCTGGAAGGAGATGAGCCGCAAGATGTACGTCCCCTTCCTCGCGGATGGCATCATCAGCGAGTTCGAGGGCTGGGAGAACCTGGAGGAGCTGGACTGGGATGCCTATCGCCGCAAGTACGGCAACATCCAGAGACTCGACCGCATCCTGCGGGCGGAGGGAAAGGAGGCCGACCGCTACAAGCTGGCGAAGCAAGCGGACACCGTGCTGTTGTTCTACCTGTTCCGGCAGGATGAGCTGAAGCAGATCTTCGAGCGCCTCGGCTACCCGTACACACCTGAGGTTATGCGCAAGACCGTCGCCTACTACGATGCCCGAACCTCGCACGGGTCCACCCTGAGCTTCGTAGCGTATGCCGGGATCTACTCGGAGATAGACCTGGCGACCTCCTGGGAGCGTTACCTGGTGGCACTTGAGAGCGACGTCGGCGACGTGCAGGGCGGCACCACGGCCGAGGGCATCCACATGGGCGTGATGTCGGGGACGCTGGACCTGGTGCAGCGCAGCTACCTGGGCGAGGTGATTCGCGACGACGTCCTCTACTTCAACCCCAAGACCATGGATCATCTGCGCAATCTGACCCTACCCATGCGCTTCAGAGGGCTGCTGATCAAGGTCACCCTCGAGGACGGCCATCTGCGGGTCGGCGCCGAGGTCGACAGCCTGAACCGGTCGGTGAAATTGGGTGTCGGAGGCCATGTACGGCAGATCAGGTCAGGGGAGAGCTACACCTTTAAACTCTGAAAAACCATCCTTTCTGTGGAGCACGGAACACATGCAGCAAAGGCAAACGCAGGCCTCCTGTGTGCCAACACTCCACAGAATAGATGGCCTCGCCCTACCATGCAACGCTATTCCCCAAAAAAGAGCAAAGCACCTATACTATTATTCGTAACTGTGCAATAATATAGGCACATATCTGAAAAAAAACGAGCGGAAAGCGGAAGGGCTGGCGAGTGCCGCAACCATTGTATCTTTCTCTGGTGCAAGGATTTGCTCTGGGTGCAAGCCTGATCATAGCTATTGGCGCACAAAATGCGTTTGTACTCCGTCAAGGCCTCAAGAAACAACATCTCTTCCTCGTTGCAAGCCTCTGTACCCTCTGCGATATCATCCTGATCATACTTGGTATCGCAGGGTTAGGCACCTTGATCACCGCAATACCAGCCCTGACACTCATCGCAACCTGGGGTGGAGCGCTCTTTCTTATCGTCTATGGACTACGCTCATTCAGGTCCGCCTTTAAACACGAAACGTTAACGACGCAAGAAACAGAGCAAAAAAACGTCAGGAAGCGCGACACGGTACTGGCAATCCTGGGCTTTAGCTTGCTCAATCCGCACGTCTATCTGGATACCGTTGTCCTGATTGGGAGCATCGGAGCACACTATCACGCACAGGCACGTATCTTCTTCGCCCTGGGTACGATGCTCGCCTCTCTGCTCTGGTTCTTCAGTCTGGCCTATGGTGCAGGCAAGCTCGCACCACTCTTTCGCCATTCCCGCGCATGGCAGGTCCTCGACATACTCATTGGTTGCGTGATGTGGATTATCGCAGGCACCTTGATCAATAGCGGGCTACACATCTAAAAAATGAAAACGTGTATGAAAGGATATCCATACATTTATGTCTGCTTATCAATCCATCCTATTTGATCTTGACGGTACACTGACCGATCCCCGACAAGGTATTACCCGCAGTGTGCAATATGCACTAGAAAAAGTCGGTATCATCGAAGAGAACCTCGACAAGTTGACGCCCTTCATCGGACCAGCCCTCATTGATTCGTTCCAGGAATACTATGGTCTTAGCGAGGAGCAAGCAAGGGTCGCAGTGGGATACTATCGCGAGCGCTTCAGTAGCCAGGGACTCTTCGAAAACGATCCATTGCCGGGTATTACCGAACTACTGCAACAACTGGTGGAACGTGGCGTCAGGCTGTTTGTAGCCACATCCAAGCCAGAAGTATATGCCAACCAGATTCTCGCGAATTTCCAGCTTGCTCACTACTTCGAGTTTGTCAGCGGCAGCCTCCTCGACGGTACGCGCGCAGACAAAACCGAGGTAATCGCCTACATCTTTGAGAACTATCCCGAACTTGAGCGCGAACATACCCTCATGGTCGGTGACCGCAAGTTCGATATCCAGGGCGCTCATGCGCAGCATATCGATGTGGTTGGCGTCGACTATGGCTATGCACAACCCGGCGAGTTAGAACGAGCTCAGCCAACCTACCAGGTTGCGACAGTCGAAGAACTGGCAACACTGATCCTGGCACATACGCCAACTTCTAGTGTAGCAAAAGCATGCCATCGCCAATAATCTCGCTAAAACCCCTGTCTCCTTCTTTGAGGGGGACAAGTTTATATTACCTGTATAGCTTGAAGTGCCTCTGATGCGGGGTTATTCGCGCACGACAATGGTGTGGGCGACGAGATCGCCGAGGCGCTGGTTGCGCATAGTTGTCCAGATGCTGATTGCGCCGACGATATAGAAAAAAGGCAGGACGTCGACGACACGCATGACGGTGCGCAGGAATGCTTCGTTCCAGCCAATCGATGCTCGCCCATCGATCCGCACAACGCGCAGGCGTAGCAGCTTCTTCCCCAGCGTCGCACCATACACAGCCTCCAGGATCATATAATAAGCGAGCGCAATAAGCACTTCAACGCCTGTTGCATAATTGCCTATATAGGTACCGATAAACAAGCCAATAATGCCAGCGACAACGCCAATAATGATACTATCGACAATCGTCGCAAGCAGCCGTGGTCCTACCCCAACGCCTTGCGCAAACGAGACACGAACAGTACTTTGAGCACTTTGATATTGCTGCACGCGTAACCTCCTGCATAGGGAACTGTGTGAGAAGATTTAGCAAGGACATAAACACATCCACTTCATAGCGCATCCATGTGCCCGTAAGAAAAACGTCTGCCAGGGATCTCTTGATACAATTATTTGCTATAAGAAATTCAGAAAGGACAAGAGTGTGGGTAGATGCCTGGTGGCAGTGGCGGTGGTGATGAGTGCAGCAGTATGTAGATTGAGTGGAGCGTAGAAATGAGGAAATAAAAAAAGGTGTGCACGGACATCCATGTCCACGCACACCTCCCTCGCTGCATTAGCCACAACAAAGAGCGATAAAGAATACATGAGAGGGTTCCACATCCTTGTGAGCCTTAACCCAAAACGTCCATATGGATTGCCCAAGTACCCGCCGAGTTCATCATCCCCCTGTTCTCTCATGCTGCATCCTGCATGCACAACAAAACTGACGCTTGTCCTGTCGTATGGACAAAAGTCCTCTACAACAAACAACGTTTGCTCTAGCGTGAAAACACGGATAAAACAATGGACGATGTGGGCGGAAAAGAATGCACATCATGCACATTCATTCACGTAGCGCTTCCCCTTTGCGCTACCAGAGTATTACGTAAAATAACCCTAAGCAGATTACCTTACTGTGACATGTGTTACTCCTAATACTGAGTATAAATAGATTAATTGAAATGTCAAGTCTTCCATCTCCGTCCTGTACTTCAATATGATCACTATGGAGATAGTTGACAGCACCCATTTAAGCTCAATAAAGAGGCAATGACGCAAATAACGAAAAAGGTTGATATTCGTTCTAGCACCCATTTTTTGGATCACCAAAAGAAATATCAAGAGTGAGTAAGAACGTCTCAATAGTTATACTTAGGTAAAAAGGGTGATAGACTTGATTTATCTCTACCTTCTCAAGTATAGTAGTCCTTAGATAGTATGTGTGATTGAAAATTCTAACGGTGAGAGTCTGGTGGGGTGGAGGAGGTCGCTGCTATGGATACACACGATGTACATGCACAGGATGCTCATGATGCGCACGAGGTAAGCACACAGAGCGTTCAGGTAGGGAAACCGGTGGTAGTAGGACAGCAAGGCCAGGATGTCATGCAGTCCACGCGTAAAGGCATACGCATCAAGCGGTTATTCCTCTCATTACTTACCATACTCCTGATTATTGCGCTCGCGATTACAGGGGTCAGTTATTATGTCGGCTACTCATTGATCCATCCGCAACGCAATCTGCAATACCTGAATCTCACGCCAGCTGCTTATCATATCCCCTACCAAAATGTGACCTTCTATAGCCGCAGAGATCATATACGGCTCGACGGCTGGGAGATGCGTACTGTTGCAGCCCAACATCGCTGGGTTATTATTTCACATGGGTACGCAGGCAATCGCCTCTTCTGGGGTAAAGATACGTTCAGGTTATACCAATTCTTCTTGCAACAAGGATATAATATCGCTACCTTTGACTATAGTGATAGTGGAAAATCTGGTGGCGATACCTCTACAGTCGGCATCTGGGAACAGGCTGATCTGCTCGGTGCGCTGGACGACCTGGAGCAACAAGACCCACAGGCCAGCATCGGTCTCTATGGAATCTCGCAGGGAGCGGCAATATCACTACTGGTGGCGGGACAACACGCCCATGTCAGCTTTGTCATCGCCGATTCTTCATTCGCCGATCTGCATAGTTTCCTGAGCAAGAACTTACCAACCTGGTCACACCTCCCCACTATCCCATTTACACCGGTCATCCTACTTCTAGTCCAGGCAATGCTCCAGCAAAATATCGATAACACCTCACCGCTCAAAGCGCTCGCCAGCTTTCATGGTCCGATTCTATTGACGCATTCGAGAGCGGATCAATCCATACCAGTAGAGAATAGCCGCCAGATCTACGCAGCCTATAAGGGCAAAAAAGATATCACGTACAAAGAGTTCGCGATCTCTTCCCACGCCCATGAGTTTGTCACGGAACATGCGGCCTATGTTGCAACGGTAGAGGCTTTTCTCGCCCATGTCAATAGGATTGCTATTCCACTGAAAACATAGCAGATACTAAAGACTTGTAGGATGCGTAGGACGATTGGATGGGAGGGCTGCGATCAGCACAGGGATAAGGGTTGCGCAGAGAATAATGATCCCCCCTAGCAGCGTACGAATAGTGGGCTGCTCATACAAGAGCAGGGCGCTAAAGGCGATACCCCAGACGGGTTCAAGAGTAGCGATCAAGCTGGCAGATTGAGCGGTGATCTGGCGCAGGCTGGCGATAAAGAGGGTATGCGCCAGAGCGGTACACACGACTCCAAGCAACAGGAGAATCAGCAGCTCCTGCGGCTGCCAGAGCTGTGCACTAGCCGAGAGGAGTAGAGCGGGCAAGAGTACGAGTGCTGCAATGCCATCCTGATAGAAGCTGATTGTCAAGCTGGGATACGAACGGCCCAGCAAGCGATTCACGACGGAGAGCAGCGCAAATGTTGCACCAGCCAGAATACCCCAGGCAACGCCAAGCGTAATCTGGTCGTGGAGAGAGAACGTGGGCACGAGCAGGTAGATGCCAGGCAGTACAAGCAGCGAGGCCAATACATGCAAGCGTCCGGGCCGCTGGCGCAAGATCAAAGGCTCAAGCAGAGCAGTAAAAAGCGGAAAGCAAGAGAAAGAGAGCAGTCCGATCGCCACATTCGAGACGTTAATGGCTTGGAAGAATGCTGTCCAGTGAAGCGCTAACAATGCACCCTGTCCTACCAGTAACAGAGCATCCCTGGTATTGCGAGGTCGCAGTGGTACACGCCGGAACAGCACAACGATCGCGAGCGTCAATGTAGCAAAAAAGACGCGCCCAAAAACAATCAAAGGCGAAGGTAGCATGCTCATTTTACCAAGCACGCCAGCTAGCCCAAAGAAAAGCACCGCACCGTTCGCCAACAACAAACCACGTACACGTGAATAGCGAGTGTTACGTGGATCACTCGTACGGGAGCGTGTATATCCTCTCCTGTCGCGTTGTGACATACATTCGTTATCCGGCATGCAGCACACTATTGATGGCCTGACTGAGCTCCTGAAAGGTAAACGGCTTCTCGATACAGAGCGCATGGGGTGCAAGACTCAAGGCAGAGGCGATCTCGGTAGAGGTTGCAGCGGTACAAAAGATCAGCGGCAAATGTTGTGTCTGAGGCTGACTAAGCAAGACTCGCAGCACATCAATACCAGCGATATCTGGCAGGTGCAGATCCATAATCAGGACATCGATCAGAGCATCAACAACACGCGCAGTATGTACGCCTGGTACACCTACAGGTAGAGGTAGAGAAAGCACTGAGAGGCTGCTCTTATCCAGGTCAGGCAAGAGGGAGTCCAGACATATCCGTGGGTGGTTATACACAGTAACGCGATGGCCAGCGTATTGAAGCATGGTGGCGCACAATTTTGCTATACGTGTATTGTCTTCAAGGAGACCTACATGGACCATAAAATCAATACATTTCCTTATCGCAAAAACACATCCACCAGATTGTAAGATGTAGAGACAATCCTGTCAAGCTGGAGAACTATAGTACGCCATTCGGATACGCTGTACCAGTGGCAACGGACAGCGCTACATGACCGACAAAGCCACCATGGACCTGGTCTTGAGATCCTTATATCCCTATGGCTCTATCGACGCCTAACCTAACTTAGTGTACAATCTAAAAAATAGACGAAAACACGACAAGCCAGACAATAGGAGCTTGTGTGTAGGAAGCAAACCACTAGACGGAACAATTATGCATGAACACGATACAGTGCAGAAACACCTCATCGGTGTAGTACGCTATGGTATGGGTAAAGAAATACAGCTTTACTCCGACGAACTGGTGGCAACCGGTCAGGAACAAGATGTAGAGTTGAGGGTACCACTTGACGCATTGCAACGCCTGACCTTAATGCCTGGTGATCCCACGCCATCAAAACTGGTTTTGATGGCCGATCTGGATGATGACTCCACAATCATTCTTGCTGATGGTATGACGAACGCAAAAGGCTTCCGTGAAATGTTGCCGCGTCTGACAGAGCTATGCCCTGATATGGAGCTCGATCCACCCGATATGGGCGAGCAGCTACGACAGGCACTCAACAATAAACGGGCATGGTCACTGACCTGTTATGGTTGCTGTATTATGCTCGTCCTTTTTGTGGTGGTTGCTTATATGCTCGTCGTCTACATCGGCACACATCACTGATACACGAAAGGTCGTGGGATTGAAGAACATAAGTAGAGAGAGCAGCGTTTTTGCACTACCTCACGAAGAGCTCGACCCGCGTATCCATATTTTCCGACGTATCTTTGTTGCACCCGATAAGGCAGGCGAACTACAGGTCGATGCCTATGTCCTGCGCACCGAGCGCTTCCTTATTTTTTGTGATACATTGCTCTGTCCATCAGATGTCGCTCTGATGGTAGAGCACGTCACCAGGACCCCAGACGAAACCCCAGGCATACACGAGAGACATAAGCGTCAGTGGCTGGTAATCAATAGTCATAGTGATTGGGACCATGTCTGGGGCAACGCTTATTTCACGCAGCGTTCAGAGCGTTCAGAACAGTCTGAAAGTTCGGAGCAGCCAGAACAGTCAGAACATCCGCTACCACCCATCATCGGACATACGCTCAATGCTCAGCGTCAGAGCAATACCTATAACAGGACGTTTCTTTGTGACTACAAGAATAGATACCCGTTATTTGAAGATGTCCAGCACGTTCCACCAACACTCAGCTTTGAGCAGCAAATGCTGATCGATGGAGGGGATCTCACGCTGGAATTGCTGCATGCGCCAGGGCATAGCGCTGACCATATCGCAGTCTGGCTGCCACAGTTGCGTACGCTGCTCGCCTTCGATGCGGTAGAGTGGCCGTTCCCATCGATCGAGGATGCACAGTCGGTCTCCGCATTGCGCGAGACCCTGCAACGCTTTCTCTCACTCGATCCTCGCTTCGTACTGTGCTCACATGGCACGGCCGAGGGTGTAGAAGGTATCAGGATACTCAAACAGAATTATCTCTACATTAGAAGGTTGGAAGAGGATTGCCAGGCGCTCCTGGCCGAACAAGAACTGACAAAAGAGATGATCAAGCAGGAAGATTGCGCCGACCTCATCGGGTTTGCCTATGATGAGGCTAGCGCAGGCATGCCTACCGGCGATGATGCATATTACCGGCATGTCCATCAAGAGAACGTACGCAACGTGCTGCGCTACCTGCTAAGCGAAGATGAGGATGAGGATGATGAGAGTGGAGAGCAGGAGTAGATTCTCGAATTACGCAATATTCTGCGAAAAAATCTCTTTTGCATGTCAGTTAGTTAAGTACATATTGTTGGATGATTGCTGATGTTTTGCTCCCCTTTTTCGCTAAAGATAGCTATCGCTAGCAAGGTCGCTAAAACCCCTGCCTCCCTCTTTGAGGGCTCACCGGGATAGGTTTTTTGGCCTATCCAGGTGATCTTCATAGAAGAAAATGCACACGAACATTCAGTATTATATATAAAGCATGTATTAAACTCATATATCACTATCACCCCGAAACTCGCCAAAAACTCGTCCCCCTCTCGGAGGGGGGAGATAGCTTTAGCTATCGGGGGGAGCCATCCTCGCCTTCTGCTCTCGATGACTCTTCTACGCCAACCATCTCCCGTTCGGACGTAGATTTCGTCATCGAGGATAACAGACGATAAAGGTGAGCGTGATAAAGAGCGTTTAATTCGAGATTATAACGTTATTCGAACATTTACTCCCCCCGATAGCTAAAGCTATCTTCCCCCCTCAAAGAGGGTGACAAGGGCTTAAGTGCACTATACAGGCAATAGTGAACGTTATTGGCAAGTGACATGGCGCATTTGTCATGGCGTCCCATCTGTCTCCATTGGCCTGGAAGGCGGTTTCATGGCCTATTTCCAAAAAACCTACACTGGTGAGCTCTTTGAGGGGGGATGTCGCCGCAGTACTACAGTTGCACTTAGAAGCTGAGCACTTACCGATTTCACTGGCGACCTGAGTACAGACGCACATCCTGATCTCCCTGCGATGTGACATGCTGTTTCCATACCAAACGAAGCAGTGTGTCTCATCATTTTAAAGGAGATCAAGATGAAGTCTGTTCACCATACCACACCGGATTCTGTTTCGTCGATCGACAAGCAAATTGGCCGCTGGACCCAGGAACTCTTCCACCTGTATGAACGCGTCGCGCCTCGTTTTGCGCGTGCTGAACCACGCCGCCATGCCCTGGCCTATCTCGAGGGCCTGCTGAGTTCCATTGAGCGCAAAAATGGCTGGCAACTGGCGCAACATGCCGGGGATGCCCGCCCCTATGGCATCCAGCGCGTGTTGTCCAGCGCCGTCTGGGATGCGGATCTGGTCCGCGATGACGTGCGTCACTACGTCCTGGAACACTTCTTCGATCCACAAGGCGTGTTCGTCATTGATGAATGTTGTATTCCCAAAAAGGGAACTCAGTCCGCTGGCGTGCAGCCCCAGTATTGTGGCGCCACCGGACGCGTCGAAAACTGTCAGGTCGGTGTTTTTCTCAGTTATGTCGGTTCCCAGGCCCATACCCTCATCGATCGCGAGCTCTATCTGCCACATGCCTGGACCAAGAAGCTGCGCCACTGCCAGCTCACGGATGGTACGGCCTGTGTCCGCTTCCAGACCAAGTGCGAGCTCGCGCGTCAGATGCTCGCGCGCTGTTTCCGTGAGCATATCCCGGTGAGCTGGGTGGTCGCCGATTGTGTCTACGGCAGCAACGAGCGTCTGTGTCGGTGGCTCGAGGAGCAAGCTTGTCCGTACGTGATGGGACTCCGCGACAACGACACGGTCGCGCTGTTCACGCAGGCGGGACGGCAACTCCTCAAGGTTAAGGATGTGCCGGCCCGTTTCCTGCAGCCTGGGGACTGGCATCGACTCGCCTGTGGTCAAGGCACCCATGGACCTCGCCTCTTCGATTGGGCCTGTCTCCCTTTGCTGCAGCCGTGGGAGCAGGATGGGCAGCATTGGCTGCTGTTTCGTCGGTGTCTGAATGACCCAAACAAGGTGGACGCCTATCGCGTCTTTGCACCTGCCGGCACGAGCTTGCAGGAGATGGTATGGGCCTTTGGCGCGCGTTGGCACATCGAGGAGGATTTTGCCTGTGGCAAAGACATGGGCCTGGATCACTACGAGGTGCGCAGTTGGACCGGCTGGTATCGGCATATGACCCTCTGTCTGCTCGCGCAGGCTTTTTTGAGTGTCATCAGTCAGCAAGAACGGTCTGCTGACGCTGTGGCCCAGGTCACGTCCCAGGTCACGTCCCAGGTCACGTCCCAGGTCACGTCCCAGGTCACGTCCCAGGTCACGTCCCAGGTCACGTCCCAGGTCACGTCCCAGGTCACGTCCCAGGTCACGTCCCAGGTCACGTCCCAGGTCACGTCCCAGGTCACGCCAGCGCACCGAGCTGGTCTGGCACCACAGGCTCTGGCACCACAGGCTCTGGCACCACAGGCTCTGGCACCACAGGCTCTGGCACCACAGGCTCTGGCACCACAGGCTCTGGCACCACTGACACGCCGGGAGATCCGACATCTGCTGAGCACTGTGCTGTGTCCACCCCGTATCGACCTGCCCTTCCTGGCGGGTTGGTCTCGGTGGCGGCGCGGTCACTACTACCAGGCCTGCGTTGGTCATCTCAAACGTCGTTTTCGCTCAGGATGAGGTCTGTCTCGGGGTACGTGGAGACACGGGTTCGCGTGGCAGAGATCGCGTCACTCCCCCCTGCTTCCAAGACGTTCCCAGGGAATTCCCTGGACCTGCGTGCCTTTTTGCGTGCCTTTTGTTTTCCCTGGAACTGTTCACCAAGCTGTTAACGACAGTACAAAAGGAGGTTTTCTTATGACGATGCTTTCTTTGACGGTGGGATGTCGCCTGTTAGGGGTGGATCCCAAGACCTTGCGACGTTGGGTGCAAGCAGCCAACGTGCCAGTGGTGTCCCATCCAAGCGATGGGCGCATCAAAGGCATTGCCAGCGAACACGTGGTGCAGCTTGCGAGCATCCATACCCGCCCTTTGCGCGTGCCACCGGGCTCGGCATCCACGGGATCCTGGCCGGGCTCTCATCCGGCGTCGTCATCTACCAGTGACGAAGCGATCTTGCTCAGCCGGCTGACCCATCTCGAAACCGAAGTCACCCGGCTACAACAGTCCCCGAGTGCGGTGGAACTGCAGCGGCTGCAGGCACAGCTTCATGGCCTGCAGCGACGTCTGTCCGTGTTGGAAATGCGCATGTCGGAGGCGATGCTCGGGAGTACGCCAGCCGCCCTGTGCACACCGAAGGACGAACAAGCGGAGCCGCCGCTCCTGGCAGGCATACGGGCGTCCCTCTCTGCCAAGTCTGCCACCCGCTCTACCCCGCATCCGCCATTGATTGCCTGCAAGACCAGCGGTGAGTATGGGATTCTAGAGGGGCAGCAAGGAGAATTACACTTCCAGCCGGAGTCACTCGAATGGTTTGCCTGGCTCGCCACGCAGACGTCATTTCGCTTCGTCGGCCGTCAGGGTTCCTTCAGTGTGTATCGCAAAAGCCGAACCTCGTGTGGATGGACCGCCTATCGAACCATTCACCAGCACACGTACAAGCGCTACCTGGGAACGACAAAGCTCATGACCATCGAACGTCTCGAATCGATGGCGGCACGATTTCAGTCGTACGTGTCCTTGCGCTCATAGCTGACGTCATAGCTGAGCCTAATGATGGGCTTTACACGTCCTCGCATTGACAAGTGCAACTGTAGTACGCAGCGACAGGGGGGAGTAGATTCTCGAATTACGCTACTCACGACAGCCATACATCAACAATCCTTCTTATACACTGATTTCGTATCATCTTCTGTTGGGCGATTGCTAGCTTTCTACTCCCCCCTGCCGCTAGCGCGGCTTTCCCCCCTCAAAGAGGGAGGCAGAAGCTGCATTTCCTGTATGGCGTACAGTATCTCTAGTGCAGGTGAGGCTACTCCTGAGAGGTGTCGGAAACATCGGAAAGGTTTTTCGTGGTAAGATCGGGTTTATGCCCGTTCTGGCTGTTCTTTGGCGCAGAGAGCGTGATAGAAGTTCCCGTTGTTGGGGTCGTTTCGGACTGCTTCGCGGCCTCTTCTTCAGCCAGGCGAGCGGCCATATTGCGCTGTATCCTATCCATGCTCCTGCGGCGACTCTGCTGCATGATGTAGTACAGTCCACCAAAGAGGACGATAAAAATGATAATCGTGAGCCAGTTGGTGCCACCACTCGTCCCACCATAGCCAGGATATAGGTAGAGGGTATCTGCGCCGACAAAGACCTGGGCATTGTCGGTAGCGCCAATGGCGAGCGCCTGTACGTTTGTACGCTGCGGCATGCCAGGAGCGACACCACTCCAGGTCTGACCCTGGTCATGACTCACCAGAACGCCTGCAGCGGTACCCACGTAGACAGTATCTAAATTAGAGTCGCGAAAATCAACAAGGACAGCACCAACATTGACCGCCGATAACGAATCCTTGCTGGCAGCCCAATGCGCTCCACCATCGACCGAACGGTAAAAACCCTTTGAGGTTGCCGCCAATACAAGCTGGGAATTCCCTCCGTTGAAGGCCATTGGCGCAACAGCATTCACAGTTGCCGCAGCAGGCAGACCAGTATTCATTGCCTGCCAGGCACCATCATTGCTCGATAGGTAGATACCGCTAGAAGTGGCCGCCCAGAGTTGGTGAGAATCGCTGACATAGCTCATGTTATTGACGGTTGTGTTCGCAGGCCAGTGCTGCTGGAGCGCCTGCCAGGTCGTACCATCATCAGTACTCGTAAATACACCATGTTTAGCGGTACCAACAAATAGCGTACTCGCAGTATCAAAGCTGAAGGCAAACGCGGTATAAGCGTCAGAAGGCAGTGAATGAGCAGTGACAGCTTGCCAGTTCAGTCCACCATTGGTGCTGACCGAAAGCGACGTATCTGCAGCGGCATAGAGTCGCTTACCATTGCCATTGAAGCCCAACGCGTGGACTCGTACACCAGGCGCAGCCGACGTAGCGAGAAATTTCTCTTGCCAGCTTTGGCCACCATCGGTGGTGAGTAAGACCGAACCATTGGCGGTTCCGGCATAGATATGCTGTGCATTCGTAGGATCGATGGCAAGCGAGTAGATCTGCCCTTTGGGAACCTTACCCTGCTGCCACGTACCGGTGGACTGAAAGATGCCAGCAGTCGGGCCACAGGCGCTGAGGCACGTCAGGAGGAGGAGCGCCACACACACAAAAACAAGGAGTGGAGAGCGACGAAATAGCTGTCTGGTTGTTTGTATAGAAACCATGATCATGAAAACCCTTTAAGATCTTATTCCGAACACCAACGCAACCCACGTCGCTCGTGCTCGCACACGCAAGTTTTCGGATCGGTCGTAAGAATATTGGAGTTGAGATTACATCCACAAAATAACTACAATCTTATTCCGAACACCAACGCGACTGACGTCGCTAGTGCTCGCACACGCAAGTTTTCGGATACGTAGTACGTTCAAGAAAGCAGATCTATCTCATCGCCCAACCCTTGCTTACTCGCCAATGTATAGATATGAGCCGCCGTAGCGATATCTTCCAGGGCAATCCCTACCCCCTTAAAGAGCGTAATATCGTTGGGATGCGTACGACGGGGAGCCTGGCCCTCTACGATCGCAGACAGCTCAGAGACCGACTGCCAATCCAACGACCCCTCATTGGCAGGGATAATGAGATCACCGGCCTCCAGTTGTGCCTGTGCCAGCGAATCCGTCACGATCAGATTACAGCGTTGCACCGCCTGACTATCGAGTTCGCGGCGCTGTGCCCAGTTGGAGCCAATCACATTGAGGTGACAACCAGGTGAGAGCCACTTCCCATAAACCACAGGGTCACGCGACGTCGTCGCAGTCACCAGGATATCGGCATACTCTGCCGCCTGTTGAGCGGTATCAACCGCAAAGACAGCGACATTCAGCCGGCGCGCCATTGCCTGACAAAAATACTCACGAGCCGCCGGATCACGACTATACACAAAGACCTGCCGCACCTCACGTACAGCACAGAGCCCCATCAACTGTGTGACAGCCTGTCTACCAGTACCGATAATACCGACAGTATGCGACTCAGGGCGTGCCAGAAATCTGGTAGCCAACGCGCTCGCAGCACCTGTACGCATTGCGCCCAACCAATCTGCCTCCAGCAGAGCCAGGAGCCGTCCATCGACCACACTAAAGAGCGTGACCATCGAACGAGCGCCAGTGCGCGATGCTACATAGGTTTTATAGCCAGAAACGCCATATTCAGGAGTCGCAGCGGACAGATAATTGAGCACGCCATGCGGATAGGGAAGCCTGCTGCGCGACTGGTTCATCACCAGTCCCTGTGCGGACGCCAGGAATGCATCCTCAAGCACTGCAATCGTTTCAGGCATCGTCAAGAGCGCGTGGACATGCTGCTCACGAATAAGCAAAGCCATCTGCACATCCACACTTTCTTCGTTTGTTTGCCCGGGTATCCCTGCATACTAGCCTATCCCAGAGAATATTCAGGCAAGTTTATCAACCTCGTCGGATGACACGGCGCACAACGTAGATCGACTCCTGCACCTCGTAGCCCTTCGGTAGCTTATTGCTACGCGAGACCGTATTCTGACTCAACAGGTCCTTCATATCAGCGAGTGCGGGCAACGCGCTGGCAACTCCACGCTTCTGCAAACGACCTAGCAGGTTACGACGCAACAGCTCAATACCTACGCCAAAAGCCAGGGCACCAACCCCAGCGGCAACGTTCCGTGGCAATGGTGAATTATACAATAAAGCGGGCAGGTTTGTCTGCACAGGAACGATACTCGTCGACTGCTCAGAGGTTGAAGATGCAGTAGGCGTCAACTCTGCACCACAGCGCTGGCAATACAGATCGTTCTCTGAGACCCGGGTATTACAACTTGGACAGTGCATAATTATTTTCCTCCGTGAAAGATCTGGCTGGTTTCATGTTACTTTTCTTTTGTATGGGAATAGATACGATTCCACGTGTAATTTCTTTGTGCATAACAAGCATAATTACAATGAAAAACAGAGGCACATCTCTACATCTCTACAAACATAGTACCTATCCAGTTACTTCTATTGTAAACAAAGAGAAAGCGGGCGAATAGACAAACAGAGATGAACAAGACGGATAGACAGTCAAACAGTTACACTGCCAATGTTTGCTCAAGGTAGCAAGGGAAAAGAGAGGTCAGTCTTCGAGATTGCAATGACCTCTTCTTTTTGCACGATTCCCGGCTCAATTTAGCTCCATTATACTACCTAAAGGGCGCGAAGTCCTACACTTACGGTGAGCAGGGGAATATTGTCCCCCTCTGCGACCAGGGCAAGATGAAGCTTTAGTGCTTGTTATTGATTGACAGCCAGGCCCGGCAATGCACAGGAGAGTGTATAGCGCGCAAACATTGGGATAGGAGGGAGGAGGGAGGACAGCAACCAGAAACACGATGTGCCAGGACCTGTCCTCGCCACGGCTAAAAAGGCGGATTAATAGTAGTACTCAGGCAACTTTTTGAGCGAGGGCCACTGATGGCCGTCGTGGCCGTAGATGATCAGCGCTACATGCTCGCGTTGAGCGATATCGAGCAGCTTCTGGGTGCTAGCAATTGCATCATCAGCATTCATATCCATTGGGCCGCCGACACGGTCACGTGTAAAAGAGGTCTGCATCGCGACAGCATCGATGGTAAGCAGGATCGTGCCTCTCTCGTGCAAACGGAGCAGGACAGATTGATGGCCGGGAACGTGTCCGCTGGTCTCAATAAGCGTCAGACCTGGCAGGATCTCGGTGTCACCATCGATCAGACGGTAGTGTAAAGCAGGATCGTCCCACTGATCTCGCACAAGCGCAAAACGTGCATGACCGCTACGAGCAAGTTCATAGTGCTCACGCTGCACAATAACTTCTGCATTGGTGAAAAGAGCATGATTGCCAGCATGGTCAACGTCAAAATGTGTACAGATAAGAATATCGATATCAGAAGGCTTTAAACCAAGCTTCGCCAATTGCTCGATAACCGAAAGTTCCATGTGAGGTTCAGCCATGCCTGGCATCTTCGGAAGTCTGGATGCATCCAAGGGGAGACCGCTATCAATCAGGATATTTTTACCATCCTCCGTCTGAATAAGATAACAGGGAACCGGTATATTGATGGGAAGCAAAGATGCAACCTGCATCAGATAGAGTCGCAGTATAGATGTCGTCATAATCGATTCCTCCTGGTATAGCAGTCAAGGGCTGCAACATTGCATAGTCTGGCTGTGGTATGGCAATGAAAATAATTTTGTTCTCCTCAATTATAGTCCGAAAATCCGAACAAAACAAACAACAAACGTAGCCACTAGCAAACAAGACATAAAAAGCTGTGTGGATACTTTGTCAGTAACAAAGTATCCACACAGCAAAAAAAGGAGATGAGGAAGGGAAGAGGGGGCTATTTTATTGGCTCTATCATTTGCATCGTGGCCATAAGCGCACTCGTGGTTTTCGCCTGGCATCAGTTTTCATCTTTATTCAACGAACACGCTATTGTCGTTGTGTTTACACCAGGTATTCTATTGCTGACGGCGTTCCTGGTGGTAATACTTTTAGCCGCCGCCTCTACTAAGGAGGCAAAAAAACGTCATCTGGCCCGTGCGAATCCAGCTGAGCCACACAGAGTCACGCTTTCAGAGCAAGGCGTCTGGGAATCCGGCATATGCTTTAAAGTCGATTCACTTTTGCTTGAACTCGCAAGCGTCAAAATAACGTCGAATCCGACGGTGCTCACCTTCCACCTCATCAAAAGCAGTATGGGGACCAATGGAAATTCAGTCACCTTTCAAAAATTCAAGGTACTTGTGCCTCGCAAATATGAAGCTGAAGCTGAGCCGATCCGGCAACGCTATTACAACGAGGTAATCAAACGGCCGGCATATAATCCGAAAGAACCAACGTAGTCTGCTTTCTTGCATCTGGGGAAAAGGGCCAGTCACGTAATGTGCAGCAGGTAAGCGTGGTTGCGTGATTGCCTCTACTATAAATATAATTATTTGGAATTGACAACATGTCTTCTGGTGACGTATTCTTTTTTCAGACCTTTTCCTGGATATTCGATCTGTGTTTCAGATTACTTGATATCAAGAAAACAAAGTGACAGTAGTGTTTTCTTGAAGAATTGAAAAGGGAAGAGACACAATGACACAACAGAATCCCACGCCAAATGTTCCCCAATACGGCTCGTGGAAGGTGGCAATACCGCTGCCAGGTGACAAAGACCTCCCGCAAGATGTCGTTAAGCAACTTGAAAAATTGCCGCCACTACACGTATTACGTATGTTCGCAGGTACGGATGACATGTTCTCTGGTATTATGGCCCTGATCCAGGCGATCTTTACAGCTAAAGGGGTTGATCCTAAACTGCGCGAGATCATTATTCTACGTACGGCTCATCTGCTCAATTGTGCTTATGAGTGGGAGGCGAATGTGGTCTTTGCCAGGAATGTCGGGCTTACGGACGAGCAGATTACTCTGCTGAGTAGCAATGAAGCGGTGAGCGGTCTGGACCCGGTCAGCAATCTCATCTGCCGTGCGACCGATGAGATTACCAGGGATGCGGTTATCAGCGATGAAGCCCTTGCCCAACTCTTAGCGCAGTTTGGTCCGAGCATCACCACAAAATATATCGTTGCGATCTCATGGTTTAATATGCTCAGCCGTTTCCTGCTCTCTACACGGGTTCCACGCGAAACCAACGATGCAGCGCTGGCAGGTCGGACATCGCCATTATAAGTGTCAATGGCCCTTCCTCATTGCATTGCTAGTTGACATGCGCCAGGACAGCATCGACTTGTTCCAATAAACGCTGAGTGGTTGCGAAACCATAGTTGACGGCCTGCACGTTGCCTGTGCCATCGAGGACAACGGTCGTCGGCAGCGTTAGCACTTTGTAGCGTTCAGTCAACACGTGCTCAGCAACGGCATCGACGTCAATGACGGTTACCTGTTCCTGGCGTGCATGCAGCAGACGCTCCAGGGCGGGATGCTGCATGGTATGGCATTGGCGGCAATCATCGCTACTAAAAACCAGGATACTCACATGCGGGCCGTTTGTCTGTGCGTTCTCGGTAGTGGCGATGGCGAGCGGCTCGGCAGCCAGCGCCTGCCGTCGTTGCCGCTCGACAAAGTACCGTCCGATCCCTACAGCGAACCAGATGAGAACACAAACGCCTGCAAGTATGGCCAGCCGTAGAGCCAGATCCAGCATAACTAGACCCCTCTCCAACGGAAGCCACCATCATAGCGTACACGTGGCATAACGCCCAGTCGGCCCAGATGGTAGTAGACAAAACAGCCAGCACAGAAGCCGACAAAGAGGTTGATGGCCGCCAGCACAAAGACGATCAATGACAGTATCCAGCCGACTGTAATGGCTGAAGTTAAAAAGAAGACGAGGGTTGCTACCAATAAAAAGGTTGCGCCCACACCCTGCGCGAAGCGATGCGGGGCCGGATCATCTTCTACGACATGCGGCTTCAGCCAGCCGAGACGCACAAAAACCTGTTGATACAGCAACCTGAAAGGTCCAGCGGCAGGCTTGATCGCGCTAATAGCAAGGATCAAGCCAGTGATGGCGATGAGGACGGGAAGATTCAAAAGGAAACTGAGTGCGACCAGGATGAGTACGCCAGCCTGCGAAAACTTCAAGAGGTGCGCGTCAACACGTGGCACAGATAAAATGTTACTTTGCATGCTTATGCTTTCCTCTCCGAGGTATTGCAAAAATAGTAGCCAAAATCTCTACTTCTACATAGAAACGCAAAGCCTGCCATCGAATATTCCCTCTCAAGCCCTTTAGCATACAAATTTAGCAGGCGAGCAAATTTCGTGCTTGCCGACCTCCAACGCTCGATGCCCCTGACCTATTACATATCTTTTAAAGCATCTATCACATTATATAAATAGCAGTAAATCAAGTATGGAATATGCATATGGATCATTCTATTTTGCGTCTTCAGTATAGTATATGGTGAGTCTGGAGTATTGCCAATTGGTATTTTTCGATCATATCGAGGTCAATGAATAATACAAGCTAGCAGTATAGAGGGAAGTAAAGAAGATGGGAGTTGGTAGGGGGAAGATGAAAGAGAAACGACGCTTGAAGATTGCGTTACTGACAACAAATAATCCACAAACGAGCAGCGCACTCGATGGGACAACATATTTTATTTATAGAGCATTACAGAAACATTGCGGGGATGTGAAGACATTAGGCCCTATACGATCGCTGAGGAAGCTGGTCGTTGGGCGTTTGCTGGATAAGGTAACGCAGGTTTTATTACGCAGGCACGTTGCATATGAGCATCTGCACTTTGTTCTGAGAAGAGAGGCGCGTATCATACAGCACCGGTTGTATCGGCAATCCTATGACCTGATTGTCGCGGCTGAGGCGACACCTGAGCTGGCATTTATACAGACGACGATCCCGATTGTCTTGATAGAAGCTGCGACGTTTACACAGCGCAGGATGTATGATCCGGCCTATTCACGCCTGACCGAGAGGTCCGCATTGGAGGCAGATGAGGTCGAGTCACGGGCGTATAATAATGCGCGCGCGATATTGCTCAATTCACAATGGGCGGCACAGTCGATGATTCAAGAGTATTTTATTGATCCACAACGTGTCTATAGCGTTCCCTTTGGTGCTCCGCTGCTCACGATGCCACCTAAAGAGATCGCCCTGACGAAACGGCGCTCGTATCATTGTACGCTGCTCTTTATTTGCGATGACTGGCGGCAAAAGGGCGGCGATATCGCCTACATGACCCTGCTGACACTGGAGAAGGACCACAATGTTCAGGCAGAGCTGATCGTATGCGGGACAACGCCGCCTGCGAAAATCAATCATCCCCGACTGAAGATTATGCCTACACTCGAACGCAGCAATCAGCAACATCGCCAGCAACTCGAAAGCTTTTATTTACGTTCCGACTTCTTGCTCCTCCCGACACGGTGCGAGATGACCGGTATGCTCTGTTGCGAGGCAAGTGCCTATGGCGTACCCAGCCTGGTGGCGCAGAGTGGAGCCGCAGCAGATAGCATACGCGACGGTTTAAACGGTATTTTACTCCCACTGAACGCCCATGGCGCTGAGTATGCACAGCAGATCGCAGCACTCTACCAGGATGAACAACGCTATCATACGCTGGTCCTTACCTGTCGCCAACACTTTGAAGAGCATCTGAACTGGGACGCCTGGGGTAAGGCCACACAGACAATCTTTCAGGACCTGCTCAATTAGCGGATCAGAGTGCTTCAGAGTGCTTACGACAGCGAACACTATCCGTGGTCCAGCACGGAGCGATAGAGCGCAAGCAACTTCTCTTGCTCCTGTTCCCAACAGCACTCACGAGCAGCAGTCAGAGCATGCGAGCGATAGGTGGCCAGCGCATGTTCATCTCCCAGCAGGCGAGAGAGCGCAGTACCGACCGTCTGTGGCAGCAGATCTGGAACGACCTCGCCTACGGCATAGCGAGAGACGATGTCGCTAACAGCAGGGAGCGGTGCAGCCAGCACTGGCAGCCCTGCCATGAGGTACTCAAAGAGCTTGTTGGGAAGTGAATAGCGCATATTCAATGTCAGGTGCGCTGGTGTAAGCACCAGACCCAGATCGGCGGAGGCGGTCCAGGAAAGCAGGCTAGCATACGACACTGGCGGCAGTATCCTGACACGATCGGCAACGTGCTCGCTAGCGATCAGAGACGCTAGCGAGGTAGTAGTCTCGCCTCGCCCCTGACCCATGAGCACAATGACAATGTCAGGGGCGAGGTAGCGTGCAGCGTGCACAAGGAGATCCAGACCACGATCAGTTTGCAGGTACCCTTGATAGAGCGCGATACGCGTCGTCGATGGCAGGCCCAGACGGCTCCGCAACAGGTCTGTAGGCGTAACCTGATGATGCAGCGGCATGTTGCGTATCAGAACAACGTGCGCAAGGTGATAGCGCCGCTGCAACGCTACGACGATGGGAGGCGATACGGTAATTACAGCGACACAACGAGCAAGCATAGAGGGTAAGAGAAGAGAGAGACCCAGCCGCCAGCAGGTACGCGGGCAGCTTTGATCAGCACGAGGTATAGCGTGTAGCGGAAGCTCATACGCTTCGTAGACCAGGCGCTTACGACGCAGACACGCGGCCAGGTAACAACTCGGGAGCGCCGTCGCATCACAGGCATGGTAGATGTCGACACGCAAGAATAAAAGCAACCAGAGGGCCTGGATAAAGAGAGACAGTGTCCGCCAGAGGAAGCGAACTGGCTGCTGCTGCTGCGTGGCGCGCCAGGCCGGAACGTGGAGATGCCAGAGAGTAGAACCAGCCACGAACTTCGCCCGTCGCCGTCCATACTCAATGACATCTACAATACTGACATGGTAGCCGGCCTGCCGCAAAGATTGAATAGTACGTTGCGCCCGCACGTCATCGCAAACAGGGCGCATGATAACAAGGCAGACACGACCACGCGGCACCAAGCGACAGCGTTCGGATTGCGGAACGCTACGCATAGAGTTGACAAGGGTAGTTCCCATTTTCAATCCCCTCCTGGTAAAGATGGTAATGTTTTTTCAGCTGCAGCAGACATGCTACTCTCCGCGAATAGTTTGCTCGCTGGCAGCAAACCACGCCAACGACGCCTTTGAGCAGGCAAAGAGGAATGTCGCTGCCACATCAACTCACAATAGCAGCCAAGCAGATGCCACTTCTCCAACTCCCAATACAATCCCTGTGTGTCTACCAGCTGCAATACCTTCGCATGCGCCTGACGCCAGAACTCACGGTCCTGCAACAGACATTGTATAGCCTGAGCTATCTGCTCAGGTACAAGATCAGTCACCACAGCACCAATCTCGTGCTCGCGCACCAGGGAGGCCACAACCTCTAGCTCTGAACAGAGAATCGGCAGACCAGCCGCAAGGTACTCGAAGAATTTGTTGGGCAAACATTTGCGGATACTCAGCGAGTAATCAGGCGGCAAGAGCAGCAGGCCGATATCTGCTGTAGCGATCCATTCAAGCAGGAGATCATAGGGGACAGGTGGCAGGATCTTGACACGATCCTCAACATGCAGCGACACAATCAGCTCCTGAAGGTCTTCTGCCATCGTACCAAACGACTGACCAAGGAGCACAATCACACAGTCTGGCGGCAAGTAAGAGGCCGAGCGGACCAACGTCTCCAGACCACGGTCGGGGAGCAGGTAGCCTTGATAGAGCGCAATACGAATACCGGGAGCCAGCTCCAGACGCTCATGGAGATGCATACGATCGGTCTCCTCAACAAACGGACGCGGCGGGATGTGGCGAATGACACGATAATTGTTGTCTCCATACAGAGAACGTAGCACAGGGACATAGGCCGGCGAACCGGTTATATGCAGGTCGCTGTACATCACCATCCAACGGATGAAGCGCAACGCCTGTTCTCTTAAAAAGGGCCGTTCAGAGAAAGGTGGACTATACAACGTCAGTTCTGGCGTATCAAAGATTAAACGGTGACGCCAGAAACGAGCGGCGAGCAGCGTCGCAAAGAAGGCATGTTCAACGTGGGCATGGTAGATGTCGGCACGCGCCAGAAGCAGTACCGGAATGCTACGCAACACGATACAGAGCAATTTGGCAATGAACCAGGGCTTCCAAACAGTCGGGCGGAACCAGCCTGGCGAGACTATATGATAAAAGAGGATACCATCCACATGCTCAATACGCTGCCCGGGCATCACCTCCGGTACGACATCAACGATAATTACGTAGTAGCCGTCAGTAACCAACGCACGCGCATCATTCATTACGCGATGGTTGCTCTGCCCCGGAACCAGCAGATGCATACAGACACGATAAGAACGCTCCCTGAAACCTTTGAGGCGTCTGTAATCGCTAGCGCCACTATCAACTCTGTAATCGCTGTCTTCTCTCTCACATCTGAGGCACTTATACAACCAACGAAGCATTATGCTATCCCTCCCCCACTACACACGAACACGCCTGTAAGCCAGCACCTTACCCAGTGGAATTTTGCAGAGTCGCACTAACATGACAGCATACAAGATAAGCAGCAGGGCCGTAAGAAGACAACGGAGCAGCTCGCTTAGCGCAGGTGATTGCAAGACCCACTGTACGGCAACATAACAGCCGATCCCTAGCACCAGCGCCAGCCCAAAGCGTGCTAGCTCAAAAGCAATCGCATAGACATGCTGATTGACTATGTAGGCCATCACGGCAAGCGCGAAGTAGGCCAGCATCGTTGCCAGAGCAGCACCGAGAGCACCGTAACGCGGGATCAGCAGCAGGTTCAGGCAGAGATTCAGCAATGCAGCAGCGGGCAGGTAGATCACCGAATACCAGATCTTACGCTGCACATGCACACCGACCGAGAAGATGTCGAAGAGACCGTACCAGACGTTCGCGAGCGCGATCAGCGGGATGATCGCTGCCAGAGAAGCGTAGGCCGGAGGAAAAAACCAGCGCAGTAAGAGATGGGCACAGGTCGCGATGAGACAGGCAGTAAAGAGCAAGAGTGCACTATACCAACGAAAGACCTGACGGAAGAGCTCGTGCGCACGGTTGTTACGCGCCAGGGCGTGCAATATGCTATACCAGGCCAGGGCAAATGGCGCAATGACCAGGGGAGCCGCAACGTTGCCCAGCGTATACGCAACCGAGTAGCTAGCAGTCTGTGCTAAAGAGCCCATGGAGAGCAGAAAGTAGCGGTCGACTAACTGAAGCACCCAGACGGAGAGCAGACCTGGTAGCGTCGAGACACCAAAGGCCAGCAGATCATATGCGATAGCCAGATGAAAGCGCGGGCGCAGGAGACGCACGACTAAAGGACCAGTCCCCAGCACAAGTAGCAGGAGAGATCCGCAACTACTCCATAGCGCACCGTCACACCCCATATGCAAGACACCAACAAACAGCAGCGTCAGCAACAGATTCCCGATCACACCCAGAGCAGTCAGGACCGCAAAGAAGGTGGCACGACCGGTGAGACGCAGCCAGGTAAGACCCGGCATACTCAGGTTTTGTAGGGCAATCAACACGGCCATCAGCTTGATTTGCAACGTGTAGAGCGCCGAATGGAAGAAAAGCTGGTCAATAGAGGGTGCACAGAACCAGAGCAGCACAGCAACCAGCAACGAACAGAGACAGAGCAGGCGTACCATCGTCGAGAATGCCACCTGCTGACCGGCCATTGAGGCATGATAGTCAGAGTTATAGCCATAGGTGAAGGCCGCTCCAAGGCCAAATTGAGTCAGACCGGCGAGAAAGACAATAGTAGCATTGAGAACCGCTAACACACCATAATCTGCACGGGAAAGACTATGTGTCAGGAAAGGCGTCAGGATCAATGAAAGGAACGGCGATAGACAGGCGACCAGCGCGTAGGTACCAGAGTCACGTACAAGGTTCCGCAAAAGCGTGAACGCAGTAGTCCAGTCGCTGAAGGATGCGCTATCTTGTAGGGCTGGCCAGACCGGGAGCCGCCACGTCTGCTGCTGATCGATCTCATCACACTCAACCAGATCAACACAATAAAACAGAGGAAGCGCGGCATTGACCACACCCGGTGTAACTAACGGCTGGCTCACCAAAGGCTGGGTTACCAGATGTGGAGGACATTGAGGACATTGAGGACCTTGAGCCACACCTTGAGCAGGATACTGCTGGAAAAGGGTCGTAGGGTCTTTAAAAAGAGATGGACGGCGTACCACCTGAGGTGAGTCCGGTGTTATCGACATACTGTCTTGTCCTTTCCCTGCCACCTTAGCCATCTAACGGCACACAACAGACACAGAGCGAATGAAGAGTTAGGGCGTATCTACCCGATACTGATTGACCGCCCCAAGGATCAACCAACCAAAGAAGGCTAGCGCAAAATGTGTCCAGCCGTTAATGCTGACACTATTGACGCTGAGCGTCACGGTCGCAGCGATACCAGCACCCAGCAGAGGACGTAGCGAACGATCTGCCAGACGCCAGTTGCGCCATGCAGAAAAGTGCGTCCATAGAAGTAATAGTAGGAAGAGGAGCAAAACCGGAATGCCTCCCATTGCAGCCCACTCAAGATAGGAGTTATGGGGGTGCGAAAGCTGAACGAATTGGGCAGGGACACGGTATGGCTCGGCATGCAGCAGGTAGGCCTGATGACCAAGACCCACACCCGTCAGGGGATATGCCTGGATCACGCGGAGCGCGGTCTGCCATGCGGCTATACGCAATGAGAGCTCATTGTTTGCCGTGGCATGCTGGAGTTGTAATTGTAACTGCGCAGGCATCAGAAGCGTCAGTGTGAGCGCCAGTACAAACACGAGACAGAGTAACACAAGCAGTAGACGCGTATCACCAACCAGGAGCAGGAAGATCAGCATGCCGACGAAGAAAGCAACCCAGGCACCGGTACTATAGGTCAAGACCAGGGCAGCCAGGAGTACAAGCATAGCGAGCAGAGATAGGCCGCGTTGCCAGAGCGTTGAACTTCTGACAAAGAGGCCAGCAGGCAGAAAAAAGCTGAGAGCGAAGTAGGCACCAGCCCAGTTCGGATCGATGAAGAACGAACCCACACGATGCGTCGATGAATCCATAAGCTGATAGTAGGCAACGTCAACGCTGGACAAAAAGGTATCAACCCGTGAAGATTGGAAGAGGACGATACCGGTATAGGCCTGTATGAAGAGATGCACAGCCAGCAGGACAGCGAGTAGCGTCAACAGAGAGAAGAGCGTCTGTAAAGAGCGACGGTCGTACACGATAACACTGCCCAACCAGAACATCAGAAAGGCACCCAGGATATCGCTCGGATAAAATGATGCAGCATCATAGACCATGAGCAGACCACCACGCCAGCATGGATAGATCGTGATGAGCAGAAAAGCCAGCCAGAGCCAGCAGGCACGCGGTCGTCGCCAGCCCTGTCCGCGATGACGCAAGAGCCACAGAAAGACGCACGCCAGTAGGGGTGCCAGCAGATGCAAGCCGAGATACCAATCAGCATAGAGATGCAGAGCTACGATCAGCGTCGCCACCAGAGCATGATGGCGCAACAGGAGAATAAGTGAGAGTGACAGCACACTCAGTAGCGCCAGCGGTCCCAGAGCAAGTGCACCTGTACGCGAGGAGAGATAGCTAAGCAGTCCCCCCAGCAGCAGCACACCAGCAGCACATACGCCATAGACAAGCAATCGTCGTAGCGTCCAGGCGTCATAGCGCAACCACAGCAGCAAACCATCCATACAGAGCCCCCCCTCTATTCTTCCCACTCAGCTATCATTAAAAGTTAGTAGCAGCTATACAAGCTAGCGATGTTGGACAACCTTTGATGCCTCCTGAGCACTTTGAATAGGCAGTATGGTAGGTGATACAGCAGGAGATGCCGGGACGGCTACACTGAGAGCAGGTGAACGGGATGAGCGAGATATACGGGATATGTAGGGGATACTGTCATCGCCGGAGGGTTGCTGGTTCAGGACGCAGCCAATGACACGAGCGCCTGTCTGCTGAAGGAGCGTATGAGCACGATCGAGGGCGGGTCTATGCGTACGCTGGACATCGACGACCAGCAGTAAACCATCAACGTTGGGGGCCAGGATACAGGCATCCGAGAGATCCAGAATAGGCGGAGCATCAAAGATCACAATGTCAACACTGCAACATTCAAGCGAGCGAAAGAAACGCTGCATGGCTCTAGAATCGAGTAGTTCCGAGGGGTTGGGCGGCAAAGGGCCAGAAGGCATAATACCAAGGTTCGCAATACCAACCGAATGAATGTAATCCTGGAGAGAGATGGTGGGTCCAGTGAGTCCAGTGAGTCCAGTGGGTCCAGTATGCCCAGCAGAGACGAAAGGCGCGGTCAGCGATGAGAGCACAGGTCGGGATGACGTCATTGCGGCAAGCTGAGGTGAACCACAGGCGAGAATAGCATTACTGAGGCCCCGTTTGATCGTTGGAAGATCAAAGAACTGGTGCAGCGATGGCTGGCGCAAATTCGCATCGATCAGCAGCGTACGCTTCCCTGCCTTCGCCATATAGCACGCCAGATGTGCGGCAACAGTACTTTTACCATCGCCAGTCTGGGTGCTCGTTACCATAAGATAACGCAGCGGCTTATCAACCTCCACAAAACCCAGACTCGAACGCAGCAGGCGATAGGCCTCACCGTTGAGGCTCTGTGCATTCAATGAGGCGGCATGTAATGGTAGAGCGGGAGGCGTGCTACGGCGCAAGGTCGCGAGCACAGGCCATGGAACAGAGAGATGCAGATCGTCGGCGGTGCGAATACGCTTATCCAGTTTTGCCCAGACGATAATTAGCAGAGATCCAAGTAACAGTCCACCAAGCAGTCCAAGCAAAGCATAGAGCGAGACATCGGGCCGGAGAGCAGTCGTAGCAGGTCGCGCCAGCTGATCGATATGTAAAAAGTTATTGCTCTGCGCCTCGGAAAGCTCTAGCTGTGCAAGCGCTTGCTGCCACTGGCTGTAATGTTGTTGCAGCGTCGTAAGCTGACCATTTAAAAGATCGGACTGCGTGGTATCTTTCACTTTACGACGCTGGAGTGCATTGAGACGAGACTTAAGGTTGTCAATCTGCTGCCCGGTCGTTCCGAGATCCTGCTGCAACTGCTGTTGAGACGAAGCATCCTCGCTCTGCCACGCGCCCTGCTGCTGACGCAAGAGGGTAGCCGCGATATCATTCGCAAGACGCGCAGCCCGTAGCGCACTGGTATCCTGCACAGCAATCGCGAAAAGCTGCGTATTCAAACGAGGACTGGCACTCACCATGCCACTCAACTGGACAACGGAGAGCGCAGGGTAGCGCGACGCAACATCGCGCAGCACAGGATCGCTCGTCGCCAGCATCGTCTCCGTCTGCACAAGCTGATTGCTCGCTAGCAGCTCATTAATATCACCCTGATTGTTCCCCGAATGCACAACAACTTGCACCAGAGCGGTCGATTGGTAGACAGGGACCAGGAAAAGCCCAACCAGCAAGGCACCCAGGCCAGCCAGTAGCGTACAGATCAGAACAAGGTACCAGCGTCTCAGAAAAAGAGTCGAATACTGCTCGAATGTCAAAACGAACCTCCCATCACCACCAGCGACGAACCCTACATTTAACGCTCTTTTAACGCTCTTTTAACGCCCTTTGCAGCGCACAACTTCATAGACCGTAGCACACAGAATCACAAGATCGAACCAGAGCGACCAGTGCTCAATGTAGAAAAGGTCGTGCTGTAATTTCAATTCCGCAGCCTCGATAGTATCGGCATAGCGAGCACGTACCTGCGCCCAGCCAGTCAGGCCAGGAAGGACAGTCAGACGCTGATGGAAGCGAGGAAGCGCCTGTTCTAAGCGCGAAACAAACGGCTCACGTTCTGGTCGTGGACCGATGACGCTCATCTCACCACGCAGGATATTGATGATCTGCGGTAACTCGTCAAGATGGGTTGCACGCAACCAACGACCAATCCGCGTGACACGAGCATCACGATGCTGCGTCCAACGCTCGCCCAAACGCTCGGCATCACAATACATAGAGCGGAATTTATAGATCCAGAATATCCGACCAGCACAGCCTACACGCTGCTGTCGATACAGCACAGGACCAGGAGAGTCAACGCGAATACATAGGCCAATGAGCGGGAAGAGGACAAACAAGAAGACAAGACCCAACAGGCTAAAAACAAGATCAAAGATCCGATGACAGTAGCGATATCGTAGAGAGACATCCGGTTTATGCGTAGAATGACAGACACAGTCACAGTCACGATCACAATTACAGACACCAGCAGCAGGAGCAGCAAACATACCAACCCCCTCACCAACCACAAGCCAGACAGCTAGGCAAACACGCTCACAAGTTGCTTAGAGAGCTGAGCAGCCAGCACATCATACGAGAAATGCGCTACAACGTATGCACGTCCATTGGCACCTAAGGTTCGAGCCAGTTCCGGCTGCTCATAGAGGCGCATAATAGCAGCCGCCAGAGCAGCGGCATTCTCTGGCTCGACATGTAAGGCGGCATGTGCTTCATCGACTGCGCGAACGCAGGCTTCTCCGTTCAGTGCGAGAATAACTGGACGGCCACATGCCATAGCCTCTAATAGTTTAATTGGTAACATGCCTGTAAAAAGCGGAAGATTTCGTGTATGGGCCAGACAAATGTCTGCGGCAGCCAGAAATTGCGGGACCTGCTCATGAGGAACAGGGTCCATAAACTCAACGTTGGAGAGAGAAAGCTGACGCGCCAACGCCAGTAGCGCAGGCTTCTCCGCACCATCACCAACCAACAACAGACGCAGCGCCGGTTGCTGCTGCTGTAGCAACACAGCGGTATACAACAGGTGACGCAAGCCATGCGCGAGACCATGCGTCCCCATATACAGCACCGTAAAGCGATCATCCCAACCCAGCGACAGACGGGCAGCCAGACGCGACTGAGGCGCAAATTGAACAGTATCAACCCCATTCGTGATCAGCATCAAGCGAGCAGCAGGCACACCACGTGCGATCAGGGTCTGACGCATCTGAGCAGTCACGGTCCAGACGCGTGCAGCACGACGATAGGTCGAGAGCTCCAACCATTCCGCGAGCGCAATCAAAATGGGATGACGCAGGACACCGAGCTGGATCGCCGCCTCGGGCCAGAGGTCAGAGGCCATAAAGATGAAGCGACAACGCTTGAGACGAGCCAGGATACGCGCAGCAAAGGCATCGAAGAGCGGAGGAGATTGTACGATCAGGCAGTCAGGTTGAGGTAGCAGGCGCGCAGCCAGTAGCGGGACGAGACAGCCAAACGAGAGATGAGCCAGGATACGTCGCCAGAAGCCGGTATTCGCACAGGTATAACTCCTGACACGCAGCACATGCACACCATCACGGAGCTCCCAGCGCGACCAGGAACCCCGATACTCAGCCGGGATACAACCAGTAGGGTAATTAGGAAAGGTCGTCAAGACCGTCACGCAATGCCCAAGCAAGACAAGTCGGCGCGCATTTTCACTCACACAGACCGCAGCAGCAGCCTTCTCAGGCGGATAATAAGGCGTAACAAAGAGGATATGAGCCACAATTGCCTCCCTTCTACCAGCCACACCACCATAAATGCGTAGAACATAGACGTTACGTAGTTACATTGGAGTACCTTTAACACCTCTGCTAGCATACACTACCCGTCAACGCATTTTTCGTAAAGCATACCTGAAGGATGACAGAAGCTTCATCGCCAGGGGAAAGCGAGCGCCGAGGAATGAAACTTTCCTCAAAATAAAGCCGTACAGACACAGAGATACTATCCAGGCCACAACAGAAAAGGAGCCGATTATGAGCACATGGAATCAGCAGAATTGCACAAGCACATGACAGTGTATTCATCAAATAAACAAAAGTTAGGACACGTCGCCAATATTTACAAAGCTTCAAGGCAGGGGTTTCCGCACGATTGAAACTGATGCTGTACAGGACCCATTCAACAGTACCTCAAACGACAGTAATGCAGGGACACAAATGTAGCAAATACCATACCATGGGATTCTGAATAGTAAACGACAGCGAGTAAGCTGCTCAAGAATAGCAAGAGGCAAACTCAAGAATGGACGAGAACATTGCTCGCTGCTATTTCTGGTGACAGCAGCGAAGTCATACAGAAGAGAGCGGATAGAAAAAAAGAAGATACGGTCATAACCTGACCGCATTTAAGGTATTTACCTGATGTCATAATGCGCTCTCCTTATATAGAATGGTACCATGCTTAGAACAAGATGGACACGTACGCACAGCACACACAGAAGTTAGCCAAATTGTATGCTGGATGCCTGGGAGCACAACCCACGAGGCCATACGGAGTCCGACGCTGATTTTGTCGGTGAGTTTCCCGAAGGGAGCGTGGAAGCATGGTAGTTATAGATCCAGTCATAGATGACCGTAGGATACGGGCCACAGCCCTGAGTTCAATGTTAGAGCAAATTTCCAATCCCCTTTCGTCAGCACTCGATGCCACACTTGAGGTGCCGATTGTTAACCGAAATACAGAGCCACTACAAGAGCTCGAATTGACCTCAGACGAGGAGGTTGAGGCGTTCGTTGTCGAAGAGACAGAGAGCGAAGAGACCGACTTATTAGAGCAAGAACAGATCAGTACCCCGCGCATGCGCCCGGGGGGAGTAACGAGCACGAAAAATTCCTCAGGAGCTGAAGATGCTTTTCAGAGTTACCTGCGAGATATTCGTGGTCTGGGTTTGTTAACCCATGAAGAAGAGATTGAGCTAGCGCGTCGTGTCGCCGCAGGGGATGAGCGCGCACGCCGTAAGCTGGTTGAGTCGAATCTTCGCCTTGTTATAGCAATCGCACGTCGCTATACGAGCACTGGCGTTCCATTGATTGACCTCATTCAAGAGGGCAATATGGGGCTGATGCGCGCCGCAGAGAAGTTTGACTACCAGCGTGGTTGCCATTTTGGGACCTATGCAACCTGGTGGATTCGTCAGGCGGTCAGCCGCGCAGCCGGTGAGCAGTCTCGTATGATTCACTTACCCGAACATGTCGCAACGCGGCTACGCAAAGTACGCCGTATCGCTTCACAGCTCTCGCAGGAGAACGGTCTGGATCCGCTGCCAGAGCAGATCGCGGACGCCTGTAGCATCGATGTCAATGACGTTGTAGACCTGCTCGGAGTGGTAGAGCAGCCGGTATCGCTCGACGCACCAGTCGACGAAGAGGCGCGCTACTCGCTAGCCGACACGTTAGAAGATAGCACGACGCCAGCACCCGCGGACACCGCTTCGCAGCATCTGTTAGGCGAAGAGCTTCACCGCGCCCTGGCATTTTTGACACCACGCGAACGCTCGGTGATCACCCTGCGCTATGGCATCGGCGATGGACACAGCCG
Source organism: Ktedonobacteria bacterium brp13 (assembly GCA_015099395.1). Taxonomy (GTDB): domain Bacteria; phylum Chloroflexota; class Ktedonobacteria; order Ktedonobacterales; family Ktedonobacteraceae; genus Dictyobacter. The sequence continues at coordinate 2,330,996 of AP024096.1, forward strand.
AACGCTACTGGAAGTAGGGAAAGAGCTGGGTATCTCACGCGAACGCGTGCGACAGCTTGAAGTTGTGGCGCTCATGAAGCTACGCGGAATGAGTGGCAGTCATGCATTACGCGAATGCGTCTAACATGCAAATACATACAAAAAAGGGGTACCTGAAGAGGTACCCCTTTTTTGTATGTGTAAGAGGCTCATCGCCCTCTGTCACCCACAACCCTATTTGTACATCCCCGCATTCTCTCGACGATCGAATGTGCTCTTATCTTCTGAACATTGATATATATTGTGATATACTCTCTCATTTCCGCTTTTACCGATTTAAATGAGAATAGCTATGCAAAACTTATATGAGGGAATAGATGCCAACTATTACGATCATTGATGCGTCGACCGTGAGTAACGAACAGACCTGGGACCTGACACTGCTAGAAGAGACGGTAAGTCTTGCTGAAGTCATAAAACAACGGATCTATCAGGAAGTGAGCGAGTATAATGCGCGGCAGTCTAGCTTCTTTCAAGGGTTGGTCCAACCAACTGAAACTGAACGCACGCTGAATGGCTATGAGCTCAAGACACCCCGCCATCTGAATTGGAATGTCCAATATGAGCAAGCACTCAGCGCATTCTCACGACGTGGCTTTATTGTGCTGGTCGATGGTCGTCAGCTGACTGATCTCACGACAAACATAACGCTGCATACCGGGAGTACTGTGACCTTCTTTAAACTGGTACCGCTGGTAGGAGGGTAGCCATAATGAGTGAGATGATACGGCAGGCACAAACGCTCTACAAAACCTTTCAAGACGTAATTCAGGATACCTCGATCAAGATCAAGAGAACAGAACCAGAAACATTCGCAGCAGGCCAGGCTATTCTTGAAGTTGAGCCTGTGCTGAAGATTGCTTTTGTTCAGGTTGTATTGCAGGAGTGGGATACCTTTACGTATGTGACCGCAAAACTCTTAAGCCAATTACTACGGCGCACGCTCCCCTATACCGACGAAGATGTACGTACGCTACTAAAAAGCATGGTCAGGATAGAGCAATGTCACAATACGTTGCGTATCCTTACAGACGCCTCCCGCACTCCGATAAGTCAGCATGAGCATGAGGATCCCACCCATTTAGTCGAGATTCATCGCACACTCGAACAGCTTCGTTCGCACCTGTTGGCATGGCATGAACCGGCACGATACCATGATCTACTGGAAGAAATCGAGAATATTCTCAGGCATAACGGTCCCTGGTACTATACCTATGCGCACTTGAGTGAACTGATGAGAGAATTACTGGGGCTATACCGCAGTTGTCAGTTAATGCCAATACAGCCGCTGGTCCGTTCATTAGCACGTCCATTACGGGAGACACACCTTCTGGCTGAATGCCGTCCTGATTTGGAGCTGTTGCGTGAATATGTGAGTGGATGGCTTCCATCTGCTGATCAGCGTAAGTTTCTCATGTTGCTTGACACTATCCTGAATGGGCAAAAAGTTCCGATGAATCCAATGCAGGCGGATGATTGGAGCAAGCCACTGTTTCCAGTACTTGAAGAGATGGATGAGCATCTCCGTTCAGCCTGGCTGGCACTCCTGCGCCGCTGTAGTACGGCAGCGGGAACAACACCCAATCAGAAATGGAGTACAGCGCTCCCTGGCTTGCTTGCTGCGCTGAGGCCAGAACAATTTCAGGCATTAGCGATCCAATGGTTCAGAGCCCTGACACAGAACAAGGGAAACCGTCTGCATGAAAGCAATGCGGTGCTCCTCAAAGGTCTTGCCTGGTGCTGTACAGGTCAGGCACATACCTCGCTCGCAGCAGCGCTGGCAGATGCGGCGATCGAAGGCTATCGGAAACTCCCCGGTCTTGGTCCACGGGCAGCCATGGTAGCAGGAGCCTGCCTCTATACATTACAAACTATTCCTACTCTGGACAGCGCCGCTCAGATTGAACGTCTACGTCTGAATGTCAAACAACCCACGTATCTGAAAGATATCGAACAGGCTCTCGATAACGTGGCACATCGAACAGGTATGAGTCGGGAGGATCTAGAAGAACTCACAGTCCCCACCTTTGCTATACAAGCAGGGCAGGTACGTCATACTTTTGGGTCCGAGGTTGCTGAGATCAAGCTGGAAGGGCTCAAAGTACATGTTCAGTGGTATGATGCTGCCGGGAAAGCACGTAAAAGTGCATCGGCTGAAGTAAAGCGGCTCTACAAGATTGAACTCAAAGAGCTGAAACATCTCTGCAATGACATCGAGCACATGCTGCTAGCACAACGTGATCGTCTTGAACGATTACTATTAAGCGAACGGCAATGGTCTTTGTCAGAGTGGCGCGGGCGTTATCTGGAACATCCACTGGTTGGTCATCTGGCAACACACCTGCTCTGGCGCTTTACCTGCGAAGATCAGATAATAGACGCCATCTACTATGAGAAACAATTTATCAATGCGGAGGGACAACCACAACAATTGCCACATAACGCACAGGTTTCTCTCTGGCATCCCATCGCTAGCAGTGCTACCGAGATCCAGACATGGCGTCTGTGGCTAGAAGCACATCAGATCACGCAACCCTTCAAACAGGCACATCGAGAAATATACATTCTCACCGCTGCAGAGCGCACCACCAACAGCTACTCGAATCGTTTTGCCGCTCATCTGCTCAAGCAACATCAATTCCATGCGCTCGCCATTGCACGCGGTTGGCATAACCAGCTACGCCTGATGGTTGACGATAGCTATGAACCAGCGACACTTACGTTACCACGCTGGAATCTACGAGCTGAATACTGGATTGAGGGGGCAGGTGAGGAATATGCAGTGGACACCAATGAAGCCGGAACCTATCTGCGCGTTGCCACAGACCAGGTACGTTTCTATCCGCTCCATGCGGCAACAAACCGGGCGCATGCAACCGGTGGTGGTTACGGAGCAAGCGTACATCCCGGTCGGACCACGCTGATAGAACCGCTACCGCTAGCAGAGATTCCACCGCTCGTATTCTCTGAAGTCATGCGGGATGTAGACCTCTTTGTTGGAGTGGCGAGCGTCGGCAACGATCCGACCTGGCAAGATGGTGGTCCGGAGGGTCGCTACCTGGACTACTGGCACAACTACAGTTTTGGTGAGCTCTCAGCGACGGCGAACACGAGAAAGCAACTCTTACAACGACTGCTACCGCAACTCGCCATCACCAATCGCTGTACACTTGATGATCGTTTTCTCATTGTCCGTGGGGATCTACGTAGCTATAAAATTCACCTTGGTTCCGGCAACATTCTCATGGAGCCCAATGATCAGTATCTTTGCATTGTGCCAGATCGTAGCATGCGAGCTAGCTCAGAGAGCATATTCCTACCCTTCGAGGATGATACGATCTTCTCTCTCATCCTTTCAAAAGCATTTTTGCTGGCCGAGGATACACAGATTACTGACCCTACTATTACCCACCAGATACACTTATAAACTCATTCTCATCACGCAGGAAAATACAAGAAAAGATGATGACTATGCTGCACAATCGATGAGTGCTAAGAATGTGTAGTACTATTTAAGGTAGAGATACAGCTAGAGATGAAATAGATAACTACTCTGTTATAATACTATTGAAGATAATAATAGATACATACTCGTGGGAGATACGATATGCACTACTGCCAGGATTGTGGTGCGGGGAATGCGGAGGATGCTACGCTGTGCTTTGCCTGTGGGCATGCGCTAGGAGGTCAGCAGCCAGAAGATGATGCGCTATTATTGCAGGGACGCTATCATGTGCTGCGGCAGATTGGGAGCGGTGGCTTTGGCGCGGTCTATCGCGCAGTAGATACGCAGGCGCAAGGGCGTATTGTCGCAATTAAGTCGATCAACTTGAAAGGGCTCACGCCCACCGAGATCATTGAAGCGACCGATGGCTTTAATCGTGAGCAGCGTTTGCTGTCAGCGCTCAATCATCAGCACCTGCCCAGGATTTATGATCATTTTACCGATCCCGATCATTGGTATCTCGTGATGCAGTTTATTGAAGGAGTCACACTTGAATACTCCTTAAAAGATAGCAAGAACTCCACTACATCCACACTACAGAGAACACGTCGATTGCCATTGGATGAAGTACTGGATATTGCGCTACAATTATGCGATGTATTGCAGTATTTACATACACAGACACCACCCATTATTTATCGCGACCTCAAACCGTCCAATATTATTTGTTCACCGCGAGGACAGCTGTATCTGATCGATTTTGGGATTGCACGCTATTATAAAGAAGGCAAGCGCAAAGATACCATTCCACTCGGCTCCCCTGGCTACGCGGCACCAGAGCAGTATGGCAAGGCTCAGACGACTCCCCGCGCTGACATCTATAGCCTGGGCGTCCTCCTGCATCAACTGCTCTCGGGAGATGATCCATCAGAGGCAGGCTTCCAACTCGCACCCCTGCGACTCTATGGCGAGGCAGGCTGCAGCGAGTTGGTCGAGTTGATTAGCAGTATGATCGCACATGATCCTGCACAGAGACCAGAGGACATGCACTACATCAGCGAAAAGCTGCAAGAGATCCAGCAACTTCGGCCAGAGTCAGCAGCCCCCTCATACGCAAGCACGCCACTCTGGCAACCAGGTGCGCAACAGCAGTACGGAACACAGAGCGCGGGCCAACAGATGCAACAGGCCTATAATCCAGCCTATTATATGCCTCAGCAGGCGCAGCAACAAATACAGCAGGCACAACAAGCACAACAGAAGCAGCAAACAGCAGTGAATCGTCGCCGCTTTCTACAAATAGGCGTAGCCACAGCTACTATATTGACAACCACAGGCGCACTCGCATTTGTCGAAACACAATTGAATGGACCTCACATGACTATCGGGTGGGAGAAATCGTCGCCAGTGCAACCAGCGTCATCAGCAAATCAATTAACAGTCGCAAGCACGTGGTCACCAACAAGAATTACCACCAGCACAAATCAAGTATCAGTGTTAAGCATCGATACCTCACCAGCACAGAGTTATCAAGATATACAGTTTGTCAGTGCCGATGATAAAGGGACCGTTATCTTTTGGGATAGTCGCCATGACGCAAGATATACCGTTCCGATTGGAGAGCCGATCCGCTCGATGGATTGGGATAAGGATCAGGGGTATTTACTGGTCGCCACCGCAACTAAAGTCTATATACTATGGCTACAAAATCTGAATGATGGCAATAACCTACTTTCCGCACAAACGATGTTCGCGCCAGGCCCGATGATCAATTCGATCAGTGCAGCGTTCGTGAACAACAGAGGAGGTTTTTTGCTGGTAGATCGAAACGGGACCGTCACAAATTTCATCCCGGGACAGAATTCCACCCCGGGACAGAGTTCCACAGATTTTCAGTACCAAACATTCGAGCCTCAAAGCCACATGCCTAGCGCATTCGGTGTCGGAAACAGGGTCAATGCAACATTCAATGCCACAAAGAACATCATTGTAACCGCAACCAGCGAGCGGGATATTTCTGCCTGGAACATCGCTACAGAGCAGGTGCTAAATGCGCTCACGCTGCCAGCTCCAATGGCGCATGTAAGCGCGATGTGCGCGCTCACGAATGGGCAGATAGCAATCGGAAATACGGACGGTAATGTGCTATTTTGGGACTTCTCACGTATTACACATGTGGCGGGGGTGGGCGGTACGCCGGTAAATAGTCTGAATGGGGCAATCAAAAATATCTGTGTTATCGCGACAAATCATGGCATCTTTCTCCGCGATCTTGTGAATACAGGACAGCCACTCACCAGGCTCGCAGTACCCAATAACAATAGTCAATATATAAGCTCGATGGATGTTCGATTACCAGGAGATGGAACCCCACCAGTACTACTAGCGACAACAAGCCAGCAGTTTATTCAATTGTGGAAATCTTCTGCACTGTAGACAGTTGTGTGGTGAGCGGGGGTGAGAGAGGTACAGAAGGCAAATACGATCTGGCGTTCTGGGTCATTTATCGATAAGGGCTACGAATGTGTGGTACTATTTGAGGTAAAGATAAGGATGGAGATGGAATTGATAGCTACTCCGTTATAGTAGTAGTAAAGAGAAGAATAGATACATACTCGTGGGAGATACGATATGCACTACTGCCAGGATTGTGGTGCGGGGAATGCGGAGGATGCTACGCTGTGCTTTGCTTGTGGGCATGCGCTGGGAGGTCAGCAGCCAGAAGATGATGAGCTATTGTTGCAGGGACGCTATCATGTGCTGCGACAGATTGGGAGCGGCGGCTTTGGCGCGGTCTATCGCGCAGTAGATACGCAGGCGCAAGGGCGTATTGTCGCGATTAAGTCGATCAACTTGAAAGGGCTCACGCCGACCGAGATCATTGAAGCGACCGATGGCTTTAATCGTGAGCAGCGCTTGCTTTCAGCGCTCAATCATCAGCACCTGCCCAGGATCTATGATCATTTTACCGATCCCGACCATTGGTACCTCGTGATGCAGTTTATTGAAGGGGTCACACTTGAATACTCCTTAAAAGATAGCAAGAACTCCACTACATCCACAATGCAGGGATCACGTCGCCTACCATTGGATGAAATACTGGATATTGCTCTACAATTATGCGATGTATTGCAGTATTTACATACACAGACACCACCTATTATTTATCGCGACCTCAAACCGTCCAATATTATTTGTTCACCGCGAGGACAGCTGTATCTGATCGATTTTGGGATTGCACGCTATTATAAAGAAGGCAAGCGCAAAGATACCATTCCACTCGGCTCCCCTGGTTACGCGGCACCAGAGCAGTATGGCAAGGCCCAGACGACGCCCCGCGCTGACATCTATAGCCTGGGCGTCCTCCTGCATCAACTGCTCTCGGGAGATGATCCATCAGAGGCAGGCTTCCAACTCGCACCCCTGCGACTCTATGGCGAGGCAGGCTGCAGCGAGTTGGTCGAGTTGATTAGCAATATGATTGCGCATGATCCTGCACAGAGACCGGAGAACATGCACGCTATCAGCAAAAAGCTGCAAGAGATCCAGCAACTCCGGCCCGAGCCAGCAGCCCCCTCATACGCAAGCACGCCACTCTGGCAACCAGGTGCGCAACAGCAGTACGGAACACAGAGCGCGGGCCAACAGATGCAACAGGCCTACAATCCAGCCTATTATATGCCTCAGCAGGCGCAGCAACAAATACAGCAGGCACAACAAGCACAACAGAAGCAGCAAACAGCAGTGAATCGTCGCCGCTTTCTACAAATAGGCGTAGCCACAGCTACTATATTGACAACCACAGGCGCACTCGCATTTGTCGAAACACAATTGAATGGACCTCACATGACTATCGGGTGGGAGAAATCGTCGCCAGTGCAACCAGCGTCATCAGCAAATCAATTAACAGTCGCAAGCACGTGGTCACCAACAAGAATTACCACCAGCACAAATCAAGTATCAGTGTTAAGCATCGATACCTCACCAGCACAGAGTTATCAAGATATGCAGTTTGTCAGTGCCGATGATAAAGGGACCGTTATCTTTTGGGATAGTCGCCATGACGCAAGATATACCGTTCCGATTGGAGAGCCGATCCGCTCGATGGATTGGGATAAGGATCAGGGGTATTTACTGGTCGCCACCGCAACTAAAGTCTATATACTATGGCTACAAAATCTGAATGATGGCAATAACCTACTTTCCGCACAAACGATGTTCGCGCCAGGCCCGATGATCAATTCGATCAGTGCGGCGTTCGTGAACAGCAATACAGGAGGTTTTTTGCTGGTAGATCGGAACGGGACCGTCACAAATTTTACCCCAGGACAGAGTCCCACAGATTGGAAGCCCCAAACATTCCAGCCTGTAAGCCACATGCCAAGCGCTTTCGGAGCCGGAAACAGGGTCAATGCAACACTCGATGCCACAAAGACCATCATTGTAACCGCAACTAGCGAGCGGGATATTTCTGCCTGGGACATCGCTACGGGGCAGGTGATAAGTAAGCTCACGCTGCCAGCTCCAATGGCGCATGTAAGCTCGATGAGCGCGCTCACGAATGGGCAGATGCAGATAGCAATCGGAAGTACGGACGGATATACGGACGGTAATGTGCTATTTTGGGACTTCTCAAACAATACGCATGTGGTGGGGTTGAACGGTACGCAGGTGAATAGTCTGAATGGGGCAATCAAAAATATCTGTGTTATCGCGACAAATAGGGGCATCTTTCTCTGCGATCTTGTGAATAGCGACCAACCACCCGCCAGGCTCGCAGTACCCAATAACATTAGTCAATATATAAGCTCGATGGATGTTCGATTAGTAGAAGATGGAACCCCACCGGTATTATTAGCGACAACAAGCCAGCAGTTTATTCAATTATGGAAACCCTAGCGTGCTTGCGGCGTAGAAAGCAGCAGCAGGAGCACAGAGACCCAGCAGGGCTGAATACTGCCCGCTTGTTGAAATCGCTCTGCTTTTCATGTTATACTCAAAAATGCATACAAAATCTATATATGCCTCTATATTGGTATGAAGAATGCCAGTTCCCGCACTCTCTGGTGCCTGGATAAGGAGAATGTTCGGGGGATGCATCCTTTCTTTAATGGGGGTCACACTCTCTTTATCCTTGTTCCCCATGCGGTGCCCCTGGACAAGTCCTGTAGCACTTACCTACCTTAGAAAGGCAGACAGAACAGAGCTACCCGCGTGTTCAACTCTTTGGTTGGAAGGGGAGGAGGATGGCTGCAAGGCTGCAAGGCCATCGTTTCACACATTCATAACAAGGAGGACTCGGTGAAATCAATCAAATCGAGATTGCGTCCACGTACCATTATTTATGTTCTCACCATCGCCGTCCTGGCGCTCTCGGCGATATTCTTCAACAGCTTTACTGCGGCCAGGGCCGCTCGCGCTACAGCATCAGGCAGTACAACCCTCGTTGGGAGCGCACCAGCGTGGGCGAACGCGAAGAACTATAAGGGCGCGGCTGATGCAAGCGCCGACATTGGTTTCCGTCTCTATCTCGGCTGGAGCGATCCGTCCGCAGTCCAGGCTCTGGCCCAGGCCGTCTCGGATCCGCACAGTTCATCGTATGGGCACTACCTCACCCCCGCACAGTTCCGCCAGCAGTTTGCACCATCACAGGCGCAAGTGGGCGCAGTCCAGTCCTGGCTACGCAGCCAGGGCTTCAGCGTCGAGTACACCCCCACCAACAACCACTACGTCTCGGCTGAGGGTACGGTGGCTCAGGCAGAGGCGGCCTTCGGGACCAGCTTCGGCATGTACAATGTCCAGGGCTTGGCCGTACGCTCACCCGCCTCGGACGTCTCGATCCCCAGTTCGCTGGCAGGGATCGTCAACGGCGTCATTGGCCTCGATGACAGCGCCCAATTTGTCTCTACCAACCACACCGTTGGTGATGCCCCCGCTCCAGCTGCCTTCGTAAGCGCCCAGCCATGTTCGACGTACTGGGCAGAGAAGCAGGCAGTAGGTCTCACCAACCCGTATGGGTCCGGCACGCTTCCCTACGCGCCGTGCGGCTACACCCCCGCCCAGATCAAGGGTGCCTACGGCATCTCCGGCTATGATGGTAGCGGCCAGACGGTAGCGATCATCGATGCCTATGCTTCTCCCACTATTGTCCAGGATGCCAACCAATGGTCAACTAATCGCGGGCTGCCGACCTTTCATGCGAACCAGTTTACGCAAGTCGTAGCACCCGGCACGTACAACCACCCCGAACGCGGCCTCAAACAGGATCCACAAGGATGGTATGGTGAAGAGACCCTGGACGTCGAAGCCGTCCACGGCATGGCACCCGCCGCCAACATCGTCTACGTCGGCGCGCCCAACAGCTTCCAGGATCTTGACGCGGCCCTCAATGATGTGGTCGACCGGCACTCGGCCCAGATTGTCACCAACTCATACGGTTTTAACACCGAGCTACTGGCTCCTGGCTACATCAAGCCCTATGAGGACACCATCCTGCAGGGGGTGATCGAGGGCATCGGCATCTACTTCTCTTCGGGCGATAACAGCGATGAGTCCCTCGTCCAGGGCTACGCGACCACTGACTGGCCCGCATCCAGCCCGTTCGTGACAGCCGTTGGCGGCACCAGCCTGGCAGTCGGTGCCAGCAACAACTATCTCTTCGAGACAGGTTGGGGCAGCACCTCCTCCTCGTGGACAGGCACGGCCTGGTCCCAGACCCCGCCCGGTTCCTGGCTTTACGGCGCAGGTGGTGGAGTTAGCCGCCTCTTCGCCGAGCCGTCCTACCAGGTTGGGGTCGTACCAAACGCCGTGTTTACGGCTCAAGGACGCACCGGTCGGGCCGTGCCCGATATCTCCGCCATTGCCGATCCCAACACAGGGTACCTGATCGGCGAGACCCAGACGTTCCCAGATGGGTCTGTCAAGTACGCGGAGTATCGCATTGGCGGCACTAGCCTGTCCAGTCCCATCATGGCGGGCATCATGGCCCTGGCTGATCAGGCAGCCGGGCACCCGCATGGGTTCGCCAACCCGGTCTTCTACAGCCTGGCAGGCTCGGCATCCTTTACGGATATCGTGAACCCGGCATCCACCGTAGCAGTTGTGCGCACGAACTACAACAACAGCGTGGATGCGAGCGCCGGACTGAACTACCAGTTGCGAACCATGAACCAGGCGCTCAGCTTGCAGACGACCCCGGGCTACGACGATGTGACGGGCCTTGGGACGCCGACGAGTTCCTTCTTGAGTGCGTTGAGCCACTAACGATCCTGGTGGTTCAACTCAGGCCGAGCGGAGCCGGGAAGTCCCCGGCTCTGCTTGACTTTGCATAAGCCCTGATGTGCCGGGTGGCCAGAGACCCTGATGATGATGGTTACGTCCAAAGCATGCTTCCCATTGAGATAATAATGTGATCTATTCCCCCCTCAGAATAAACACAACCACGCTATAATACTCGCAAATTGCTGAGCATTTCTTACCAAATTGTTGAGCATCTTACTGCAAACTGGTAAGCACGGACCGGCCAGATGTGAGATAAGGGGATTATGAAACAGGATACGAAACATCGTAATAATAGTACACGCGTAGATTTAGCTGCAACGCCATATGCACCAGTACAGAAACGGGCATTCAAACCGCACTTTTTCCGCACCACAAAGGTCTTTGTCAACCTGCCACTAGCCGTTATGGTCGGGATTGGTTCATTATCGATAAGCGGTATCGCTCATGCCAACAGCAGTCAGGGCAATACCGTCAATACATCAGCGAGTTTCAATGCTTTAACGCCGGAGCTCGCAAGCGATCTTTCCAGCCATGGCGCGAACGTAGGTGCCGTAGTCTATGATATCAACAATCGGCAATATTATTCCTATAATGGTTACAACGCATATACGATGGCAAGCTCGATTAAAGTGCCAATTATGCTAACCTTTCTTCATTCAATTGAACAACAGGGACGCGAGCCAAATGCGAATGAATTGTCACTACTGACCACAATGATCGAGAATTCAAATAATAATTCCGCGACAGCACTCTATAACCAGATTGGGTACGGAACAGCCATTGCCAAATATTTGCAGAGCATTGGAGTAACAGGCTTTACACCCGATGATACTGCCTGGGGCTATAGCACCATGACACCACAAGGCATGGTAGATTTACTCACTCGTTTACAGAATGGAAGCATTTTGAACGCCAACCATCGCACTCTGGCACTTAATCTGATGGAACATATCGAAACCGACCAGCGTTTCGGCGTCGGGAATACCGCGCCCGCCGGTGCCAGTGTCGCCATGAAAAACGGTTGGGTACCTGAACCTGATAATCTATGGGCCGTAAACACCTCAGGTATTGTCAATCTAGGCAATCAAACCTACATCGTTTCTGTCTACACAAAAGAAGATCCGACGCTCGCCGCTGGGCAAACCATCGTCGAACAGGTATGCCAGGGCATAGCCGCACGCCTCCTGGCTTAGAGCTAAGGAAGAATTGGAAAACCCTGTCAACATCGGAACATTGGGCACCCTATTGACAAAACCGATGTTGACCTATTATAGTTGTGAAAGGATATGCAACTTCTTTAGTATTCACATACACAATCAAAGGAGAGGAGAAGATCGTGACACATTTTATTATGCCGACAACACGACTATCCCTCCGCGCTCTTGAGCCCTCTTCATCGTGCTCAGGACAAATGATTGTGTCTCCATGCTCAATCGACCAGCAGATGGTACCCACAATGGCACCCAATGTCCTCTGGCCCAGCGGGATAGTATGCCCGCGAGCAGAGATGCTGGTCAACACCGCTCTGAACGGTCAGTACGACAGTTGGTATAGCCGACTGGATTGACTTCAGACGAGAGTACAAGCTCCACCGTGGGGACCAGATGAGCAGTCGATCCTCCCACGGTTTTTTGTTGCCCGCCAGACGACAGAACAGGTTGGATACTGTTACCACTCTCACCCTGCTGTGAAACCTATGCTATTAGCAGATGTACTTTGCATAAAGCTATCCTCATAGCATACTTTGCTATAGACTGGATTTTAATATATTTCTGGCGCAGCCTTCAAAGAAAAGAGAGAACTGCGATGCTTATAAGCACAGATGCAGCCGCCCCTGACTATCGTCGCGACCTGGGAGATGGTCTTGTTCTACGCTGGTCGCAAGCGGAAGATACCGAGCAGATCGCGCAATTAGTGGGAAGGGTTTTTCGCAGCAAAGAAGATGCACCCGAGAATATTTTTCTCGCAAACATGGTATGCGACCTGATGAGTGGCCGTACGACGGTGATGGGCGAGAACGATTATGGAGTGGTACAGGATACCAGCAAAGAAACTCGTCCGATTGTGGCCGCCGTCTGCTTGCAACGGCAGACATGGCGCTACGAGGGGATACCGTTTGTGCTGGGGCGACCAGAGATCGTCGCATCGGAGCCTGCTTATCGCAAACGCGGACTGGTGCGCAGTATCTTTGAGATGGTCCATACGCGCAGTGAGGCCGAAGGACATCTGGTACAAGGGATTACTGGTATCCCCTATTTCTATCGCCAGTTCGGCTATGAGTACGCCCTGGACCTGGAAGGATATCGCGAGGTCGCACTGCAAGGGATACCGAAGCTGAAAGAGGGCGAGCAAGAGAGCTACACGCTGCGTGAGGCGACAGGTCAGGATCTTCCAATCGTACGTGAACTGTACCACCACCTGTGCGCACGCTATATGGTCTCAGTGCAGATGAGTGACGAGTTCTTACGCTACCTGATCGACGGCTGGCAGGACAATGACCAGCACTATCGGGTCGTCACCACCCAACTTATCCTGGATAGCAAACAGACAATCATCGGGATGTTACACGCGCTGGCAGGACGCTGGGGCAAACCGGTCACAGTCGTCTCATTAGCAACTGCGCCAGGGGTCAATCAGCAAGCCATGGTACCATCGTTGCTGCGTGCATTAGAGACCTATGGGCAAACACTACCAGTGCTCAAAGCGGATATCGATCCGTTCAGCGAGATTCGGTTCGCATTGGGGAGAGAGCATCCCATCTATGACGCACTGGGAAAGTCACTGATAACATCTAGCGAGCCACCGTACGCATGGTATCTACGGGTCAACGACCTTGCACGCTTCATCAAACATATAGCACCTGCTCTAGAGAAAAGATTGGTGGACTCACCCGTTGCTGGCTATAGCGGCGACCTCAAACTCAACTTTTATCGTGACGGGCTACGGCTGGTCTTTGAGCAGGGCCGCCTGACAGGCGCGGAACCATGGCGTGCACCGCACTATGATGACAATAGCGATGGCGGCTTTCCACCAAAGGTCTTCTTGCAAGCACTCTTTGGCTATCGCAGCCTGGACGAGTTAAAGTACGCCTACCCGGATGTGTGGATCAACAACGCAACGTTGTTCAATACGCTCTTTCCGAAGAAAGCTTCGTGGGCTACACAGCTACCATAGAGGCAGCAAGCGGAAACAGCAGAAAGCAGCAGGCAGCACTTAGTGCCGCTACCATAGTAATAGTGCTTATGGCGAGAGAAAGAACAGGAAAAGCAACCGAGTGCGACCGACTCTGATATCAAGAGTCGGTCGCACTCGTATGCTTTATACTGCTACTTACTTGTACTGCTACTTACTTGTACTGCTACTTACTTGTACTGCTACGATTACGCCGTAAGCGTAAGTGCAGATTTCGTAGTACACCCTACAGGTGTAGCAGTACCCTTTTTAATGGGTGTGACGGGTCCAGATCCGCGTGCAGGCGGAGGCGGCGCAACCAGTCCGAAACTTGCGGAGACGACGATACCGGCTTTGTTGAGGACTGTTTTGACGGGATTGGGTGTGTTGAGCAGGTTGGCACAGTTCAAGTTGGTGTATGAGGCCTGGAAACGCATGGCGAGAAAGGTAAAGAGGTTGTTCGCCTGAGTGGGAGCTGGCGAGGGAGCGTGGATGGTGAACTGTTTGTCCAGAACGACGCGCGACATACCTACGCGCAAGAAGTTCTGACAATAGGTCGTACCACTGGCATCGTGATTGGTAGCAGCCGGGATCTGATCAACGCCCATGCGATAGAGGTTGGTTTTGGTGAGGCTCGGCAGGTTGTTATTGCCTCGGGCGATGGTGGTCATAGGATCAGTCAGCGGGACAAGGGCGATGGGGGCTGTCTGATCAACTGAGGCCTGAAGCTCGTCGAGAGGCAGGGCAGCAACGGCGTTGCCACCATTGGCCAGGTCCGGGGCGGTCCAGGCAGTACAGCCCAGAGCCGGGTCGATGAAGTGGGTCAGCAAGGCATTATCGCTGGGGTTAGCGACGAGGGTCGCGCCAGGTAGCTTTGCCTGGTTGGCGGCTGAGAATTGGGCGATCCTGCCATCATTGGTCGCCAGATATTGTGTCTGTACATTGTCGCTCTGATCCTGGTCGATAACGCTGAAATCACGCATAGTAGGGCAGGGAGCGCCGTCTTTGGCAACCGGCAATGGTGGAACCTGGATCAGATGCGCAACGATACCCTGGTTGGCGGCGGCGAAGAAGGCAGGGGCGTTACAATAGGCGAACTGACCAAACAAAGATTGATGCGCAGAACCATTCACGCAAGAACCATCGGCCAGCGCGTTCTGATCGCTACCCTGAAGTTGCAGGTTGGTCCCGTTAAAGCCAAACCAGAGGGCGACAACAGCTCCTGCGGGTAAGTTGATGGTATGCGGCCGGGCGGCAGGCCTGGTGCCTTTGTCGATAACAAGCGGGCTGTATACACTGAAGGCACCGGTCGTAGGATTGTAAATAACGCCCTGTACAAAAGCACTCTGGTTCGCGTTGTTCTCGTTACATGGACCCTGGTTGGGATCGGTAGCGACGAGAGAGTAGGGCGTAGCCAGGCCTCTGGCCGTTAATGGATGGGCAGGAACGATGAGCGTACAATTCGGATTGGGGACAGCAGGTGCAGCCGCCTTTGCAGCAGCCACAGCTGCCGCAGCATGCGATGCCATGAGAGGGCGAGCAATAAAATAAGCCCCCACACTTGCCAAGAGGAGAAGAGTTACCGAGATACCGATCAAGCCAGGTAGAAAGTACCGCCATCGCTGCGGAGACGGGTAACGCTTTCTATGCCGTGGGGGCACGCCAGGGCTGTATGGTAATTCAGGAATCTCTGTTGACATCCTTATTCTCTTTCTGGTCACGTAATTACATAATCATATAAATGAGGATCCTACCTTAGTCGATGCACACAATGCAACATTCTCGCCTTTTATCATAAGAAAGTACTACTCGTGGTTAAGATTACGGATATCAGGTTGGGGCCTGAAGATACACAATTTCATGTAGAGCTTGTTCTCCTTGTTGAGGAGTACGGATCTATGAGGATAGGTATCAGGAACGCTGCCTTTACGTAAACAAGCGGCATTCAGGTTTTTTGCATCTCTAAAGGCGATATCAGACTTTTACTACACTAGAGATAACGCCCGATCTACATGAAATACAGCCTATGCCTCCCTCTTCGAGGGAGGACAGCCGCGTTAGCGGCAGGGGGGAGTAGAATGCTAGCAATGTCCTGTAATCCTCGATTACAGACAATGAATGCTAAAGAAATATTTCACGTGGAATGGTAATCGAGAGCATAAGGCGAGGATGACTCCCCCCGATAGCTAAAGCTATCTCCCCCCTCAAAGAGGGGGACAAGGGCTTAAATGCACTATACAGGCAATAGTGATCATCTCTACACTTGAGATAATGTACGCTATTACAGGAAATGCAGCCTATGCCTCCCTCTTCGAGGGAGGACAGCCGCGATTAGCGGCAGGGGGGAGTAGAATGCTAGCAATGTCCTGTAATCCTCGATTACAGGCAATAAATTCTAAAGAAATATTTTACGTGGAATGGTAATCGAGAGCATAAGGCGAGGATGACTCCCCCCGATAGCTAAAGCTATCTCCCCCCTCAGAGAGGGGGACGAGTTTTTTGGTACTTTTCAGGTGATAGTGATCATTTACTATGCTAGAGATGACGTATGCTATTGCAGGAAATGAAGCTAAAGCCTCCCTCTTCGAGGGAGGACAGCCGCGATTAGCGGCAGGAGGGAGTAGAATGCTAGCAATGTCCTGTAATCCTCGATTGCAGACAACAAATGCTAAAGAAATATTTCATGTGGAATGGTAATCGAGAGCATAAGGCGAGGATGGCTCCCCCCGATAGCTAAAGCTATCTCCCCCCTCAGAGAGGGGGACGAGTTTTTTGGTACTTTTCAGGTGATAGTGATCATTTACTACAAGAGGGGTATTTGGCTTTTACGATACTGGAGATAGGGTGAAATGTAGAGGAGTAAGCTGCCTGGTGGCAAGCAGCTTACTCGAATGGCTGATCTTTCTTTTGCTTCAATGGCTTCAACGGATCTCTACGCTGTTAGTGGCTGGCTACTTTGGCGGTGAGGAAGTGTATGATGTGGTTGGCGATGACGTCTACATCTTCCTCCAGGGCGAAGTGGCCGGTGTCCAGCAGGTGGACTTCGCTATCTGGCAGGTCGCGTTTAAAGGCTTCGGCTCCGGCTGGTCCAAAGATGGGGTCATTTTTACCCCAGACGGCTAATAACGGGGGCTTGTATTGCTGGAAGTAGGCATGCCATTGTGGATAGCGCTCTAGATTGGTGCGATAGTCATAAAAGAGGGCCAGTTGGACGTCGATATTGCCGGGCCGGTCGAGTCCGAGCTGATCCATTGTCCAGGCATCGGGGCTGATGCGCTCCTGATTACGTACTCCCTGGGTGTATTGCCAGAGCGTTGATTCGAATGAGGAGAGCTCGCGGATGGGTTGCTCTGTCTCTGCATTGCGGTTGGACCAGTATGGCTGCGCTGCATCCCAAAAAGATGTGAACCCTTCCTGATAGGCATTCCCATTCTGACTGATGATCGCCTCAATCCTCTCCGGATGCTTCACGGCCAGGCGAAATCCTACCGGCGCACCGTAATCCTGCACATAAATACTGAAGCGCTTAATATTGAGTGAGTCGAGCAGCTTTTCTACAATCTCTTCTAAATGATCAAAGGTATAGGCGAAGTCATTTACAGCGGGACAATCGCTATAGCCATACCCTGGATAGTCGGGCGCGACGACGTGTAAATGGTAGGCGAGCTGCGGAATAAGTTCCCGGAACATATGTGATGAAGAGGGAAAGCCGTGCAATAGCACAATTGTCTGCGGATGCTGCTCTCCTGCCTCCCGATAAAAGATGTTGATGCCATCTATGCAGCTGTTACGATAGTTTGTCATGGTCGTACTTCCTTTTTTTGTTTACTTCACCCGCATCAGTCATAGTCGCTGAAAGCGGGTAGTACATAGTAATGCTCGTCCTGGAACACGTATGGACACAGAGAAATGTTACAGAGAGAAGAGCTGAAATCACCTATCCTTTCGCAGTGCCAAAGTAGAGTAAGTCGTGTTATAGTATGTTTTAACAAGCCATAAAATTGTGCAATGGATGCAACCGAAAGGGGTCAAAAAAATGAGCAGTGTTCCGATAGGAGAGGTATCTTTCTCTCGTCATATCAACTTTACACGAGAGGAATGGGCGCAAAGACGCGAGTATACACCACTTACGCTCTCAGAAGAACGACTAGCAGCACTGCGCAGTTTGAACGATAGGATCTCATTGGATGAGGTCGAGCAGATCTATCTACCACTCTCACGCTTACTGGACTTGTATATCAATGGTACGCAGAAGCTCCATACCGTCACGAGCACCTTCCTGGGGCACAAGGAGGCGAAGGTCCCCTATGTAATCGGGATAGCAGGCAGTGTGGCGGTCGGCAAGAGTACAACGGCGCGCTTGCTTCAAGAACTACTGGGGGCCTGGCCGTCAGCTCCACGTGTAGACCTGATCACCACAGATGGCTTCCTCTATCCGAATAAAACCTTGCAGGCACGTGGGATAATGAATCGCAAGGGATTCCCCGAGAGCTATAATGTACGCCGCTTGATACACTTCCTGGCAGAGGTGAAGGCGGGACAGCCGGAGGTGAGCGCTCCACTCTATTCGCATCTAATCTATGACATCGTCCCCAATGAGATGCAGATTATTCAGCAACCTGACATTTTAATCGTCGAAGGGCTGAATATCTTACAGGAGAACGCACGGAAGGGTCAGCACCTCTTTGTCTCTGATTTCTTTGACTTCACTATTTATGTTGACGCCGAAGAGGACGATATCGAACAATGGTATATGGAACGCTTCTTTATGCTGCGCGAGACCGCTTTCCGTGATCCCTCTTCGTACTTCAGGCGCTATGCAGAGATATCGACCGAGGAGGCTATGGAGACGGCTAAAGGGATCTGGAATGAGATCAATGGACCTAATCTGCACGCGAATATTTTGCCAACGCGTGAACGTGCCCACCTGATTCTCAAGAAAGATGAACATCATCTTGTACAAAAGATCAAGCTACGAAAGCTTTGATCGATACTGATATCGCTATATGTATCAATAGATAAAAGATGGATACAAATGCTGTTGGAGGATAATTTTATGCGTATACTACAGCTACATCACGCGCAGATAACGATTCCCAGTGGAGCTGAAGAGGAGGCTCGCGCATTCTATTGTGGAGTCATGGGGCTAGCCGAGATAGAGAAGCCAGACTCACTCAGGGATCGCGGCGGCTTCTGGCTCCAGGCCGGTGACCGGCAGGTGCATGTAGGGAGCGAGGATGGTGTCGATAGAAAAGCTACGAAGGCACATCTCGCGTACCAGGTTGAGGATGCGGCGGCATGCAGGGCACATTTAGAGGCCCATGGAATTAAGGCACTGGATTCCATACCCATTGCAGGCTTTGAACGCTTTGAGGCACGCGATCCTTTTGGTAATCGCTTCGAGATTATTCAACTTTTAGCGTAATCACTGCGCACGATCAGGAATTGACTTGAGGAGATAGCGTGTGCCAGTTCTTGTAATAGTACATAGTCAAGCACAGGGGCTGGCACACATCACACATCCACTGAAATCATTCAAGTGAGAGTGACACAAAGACTCCATTGCCACAACCACTAAAATTCAGATATATCCCTTCTCGTGTCAATAGGGGACAGAGCCACAGTAAGTGGTGAAGTCCTCGCCGCTTTTTACGAATGCATCTCTCCTTTAAGGATGTTAAAACCCCTGCTTCCCTCTTTGAGGGGGAAAGCCGCGATAGCGACAGGGGGGGTAGATTCTTGAATTACGTTGTTAACCATCACCTTACACGAATTATCCCTTGAGCATGCATAGTCTATAAGCGAGGAATACAGGCTAGAGAGACTAAAGTACTATTTAGTGTAGAATAATAATCAAGAGCATAAGTGAAGGATAGCTCCCCCCGATAGCTAAAGCTATCTCCCCCCTCAAAGAGGGGGACAAGAGTTTAAGTGTACTTTACAGGTGATAGTGAACTTTATTGGCAAGATACGCGATGCATTCGTCATAGCATCCCACCTGTCTCCAGCGGCCTGAGATGGGGTTTCATTACATATCCCACCAAAAAACTACCCCGGTGAGCCTCTTTGAGGGCAATGCCATTCAAATAAGAAGAATCTGAGCTCAGAGGAGCGATAATGCCCATTCGATAAAGAATCGTAGGGAGGCTGACGAACGCGCTCAGCAAGAGCATCTCTCCCTTCAGCTGTTTCCGCTCTTTGCTCTTATTTGAATGGCATTGGCCTCTTTGAGGGGGAAAGCCGCGATAGCGGCAGGGGGGAGTAGATTCTCGAATTATGCTATTAACCATCACTTTACACGAATTATCCCTTGAGCATGCATAGTCTATAAGCGAGGAATACAGGCTAGAGAGACTAAAGTACTATTTAGTGTAGAATAATAATCGAGAGCATAAGTGAAGGATAGCTCCCCCCGATAGCTAAAGCTATCTCCCCCCTCAAAGAGGGGGACAAGAGTTTAAGTGTACTTTACAGGTGATAGTGAACTTTATTGGCAAGCGACGCGATGCATTCGTCATAGCATCCCACCTGTCTCCATCGGCCTGAGAGGCGGTTTCTTTACATATCCCACCTGTCTCCATTGGCCTGATGAGAAGGCAGAAAGGAATAATTTGATCTCTTGAAGCGTTATTAGCTATAAGACCCGTACTGATTCAGCACATTAGGGAGGAAGTGCCATGCGAAAGTATGTGAATTCACGTTGTGTTTCTGTATTTACTGTTTGCATCTCCGGTCTGATTTTTGCACTCACTTTTGGCTTACCGTTGTATATTTACTGTGCGCTTTGGTTTGGATGGATCTTTCCAACGCAGAACTATGCGATGGACCTCAGTATTTTTCTGGTCGCACTCTTTTTTTTTCTTGGCTATGCTGGTCTTTTTATGTATTGGTTTTTGGCGCGTGGGGAGCTTCACGGCAAAGAAAACTGGGAATATGGATGCAGGAATAATAGCAGGTTTATGGATGGGTATTGTTGTTGTTGGTATTATGTGGCTTGTGCGCATCATGAGCACACAATTTGGTGCCCCTATGATTACATATCCAGGGAATGCGGTCGGTGGGCAGGCATTGTTTGGAGGTACCTACTTTTTCTTTCCCTATGTTGTTATTTTCGCTGCTTTGATCATAGGAATGAGTGGCGCTAACAGTGTTGATCTCCCCCAGGCGAATATCATAATCGATTAGAGATTCATCATCGCTTGCTGCATTTCCTTCGTCGCTAGCTCTACAGATGACTGCTTTGAGAATGTCATGGGCGTCCCTATTTTTACCCAGATTCTTTTTCTTTTTTTGGGGAGGTTTTCGAGTATCGATCCTCCCGGCGGGAATATTTCCCGATAAGCAGGATCGATTGTAATTGGTACAACGGGAACGTTCATATGAACAGCCATAAATCCTATCCCCAATTTAAATGGCTGTAGCGTACCATCCTTGGAAATACCCCCTTCAGGAGCGATTAATATCGAAACACCGTCATCCAGAAATGCTCCCGTAAGCTCAAAAGAAGCTTTGGTGTTCTGTTTGGTGTCAAACGGAAATCCCCCCCCAAAAAATTCCACAAAACATTTTCGCCATTCTTTCCATAAATCACGCGTTGCGGCGATGACAAGTTTCCGACGAATAGACGTTGGTAATACGCGTAAAGCGCAAACCGCATCCATAATACCCATGTGGTTAAAGTAAAAAATTGCTGGCAGCTTTACGTTGACCAGGTTTTCTTTCCCGATAATTTGCAAAGGAACAAAAAGAGCGTGCAGCGGGAAGGCAAGTATATTTTGTAAAATGACTCTCACATGTACGATACATGGTTGATAGTTTAGTGCATGCAATGGTAGCTCTTTGGGTACAACTTCCTCACGTTTAGCGAGTTCTCTCAGTTGCGAAATAGTCGTATCCGCAGTAATCCCCGCTTCTGAAATTACTACGCCTAAATCCTGTTCTATCAAGGAGAGGAGTTCAACCCTCTGTAATGAATCTAACAAAGCCGCCAGAGCATCTGTCTCTCGTATTTGTGAAATTGAGCTTTTTGTGACTTGTGCGATAAGAGAGAGGAGCTTATCTTTTCCGGCAGGCTGTACCCTGGCGACCTTTTCTTCTTGTCCCCCAATCGTAGCGGCAACTTTCCCGCGGTCAATCTTTAATAGAGGCGTCCTCGGAAAGTCATCATGATGCCATAAACTCCATTCTATAATACGCTCATGAGAAGAAAGCGTTCGATTCACCTGTCGTATGATCTCATCTAACTGCTGCGGATATTGTGTGATCACGACAGCGTGTACTCTTTCTCCTTCCGCCCTTTTCATACAGATGACACAGGACTCGCGTACAAGCGCATGAGCGTTGAGTTTATTCTCAATGTCTTCCGGATACACTTTCTCTCCACCTGGTAAAACAATTCTCGATGCTTCGCGACCGATTATATACAGGTATCCGTCTGTGTCAAACTCTCCAATATCTCCTGTTCTGTACCATCCGTTAGAAAAGGCTTGCTGCGTTTTTTCATCGTCTTGAAAATATCCAGAAGAGACGTTTGGGCCATTGGCGAGAATTTCATGAGAATTTGGATCGAGATGGATTTGTACACCCGGTAACGTTTTCCCCACCGATCCCAGGCGCTTCGCGGATGGGGTATTTATCGTCAAAACGGCTGTGCTTTCCGTCGCTCCATATCCTTCATAGATTGCAATACCCATATTTTCCCAATTTTGGGCAAGCTTTCTGTTCAACGGTGCAGACCCGCAGCCGAAAAATTGCAGATGTTGCCCCAGTCTTTGCCGAATTGGACGAAACAGCAGTCTTCTTACCGGCAGAGAAAGGTACGGAGCGATAGAATGGAGCAGTGACCAGGTTCTTTGCTTCCCCCTGTTTTCTATTTCACGTTCTACGCCAGACAGAAGAAGTTGCAGCAATTGAGGAACGAGGGCAACAGCGGTAATCGCCTGTTTTCTAAGAGCACGTATGATTGTTACCTGGTTCGTCCGTTCAAGGTAGACGACAGTAATCCCCGTTTGAAATAACGCCAAAAAATCAACCACTTGCTCAAAGGCATGAGAAAGTGGCAAGAGCGACAATGTTCGCTGTTCCTTTTTAAATGGGAATATTTGGCAAAAAACTGAGACATTCGACAAAAAATTGTGGTGGGTTAGCAGTACTCCTTTTGGCGTACCAGTTGTGCCGGAAGTAAAGGCTATTTCTGCAAGGTCATTTGGCGAAACTTCAGGAAGATGTTCAAGTGGAGGTAACTCCTGCACGAATGCTATCAAATCTTCAAGGCAGTATGTCAGTGCGACCATATGCGGAAACATGCCCGGCACGGACTTACTTTTAAAACCGAGTTTACATTCGGCCTTCGCAACAAAGCGTTGGAGCGTTTCCTCCGTTGTGCGCACGTCAATCGGCACTGCCACTACGCCAAGTAGCCAGCAGCCGAAATACAGGATTGGATATTCGGGCATATTTGGAGACCAAATGGCAATCGTATCACCTTTTTTTAAGGAACAGTTTTTTAAAAAGGTGGCAGTTTTTAACGCAAGTGAGTACACATCAGCAAAGCTAAATTTTTCTGTCCGAAATCCCCGTTTCATTTCGTATGCGATTCGTTCGTGATGTTGTTGAGCATATTCGCTGAGAAATTGACCCAGATTGTTCATGAATCATGACTCCTCTATGACATATTTCTCACGAAACTTTTCAATTCGTAATTGCTTACTACTTATCCGAAAACCTGAGTGCGTTAGCACTAGCGACGCCAGTCGCGTTGGGTTTCGGAATAAGATCTTAGTGTCGGCTTGCCAAACAATCCGTGATAATTGCCTGCTGTACGGTTGTGTAGGCATCGGGATACTCCTTGCGCACCCGGATCTCCCTATGGAAAACCCTCATCCAACAAACCAATTATTCACGAGGCGTTAGCATATGACACCTCCCTCACGATTGGATCACACAACGAACGGGCAATGTCACATATACATCACAAAGGAATAGCGTAGTTAGAACGTCAGATCCACAACCTGGATCAACGGGAAGTGTCATTGTCCCATTTTTGTGGAAGGTGAAAGTTGGTGGAGAGCAGTGGTAAAGCGATGAGTCAGGTCGCGCAGAACCTGGAGGTCTCTTATGAGAGATACGCCCCTGCTCTTTCCTGTTGATAGGAGCAGGGGCGTATTGTTTATGTGGTTGATTGTTGTTTAGGGAAGTGTGTTCAAGTGCGGCTTGATCGTATTTGCGAAATTGTAACCGTTTGATGCATCCCAATTGATTGACCACGTCATCACACCACGAATCGTTGGATATGTTGCTGCTGGTTTGAATGAACCACAGTTCGTGCCGTTTGCCAGACAGTCAATCGCTGCATTGATTGTTGAAGGCGCTGTATATCCGCCACCCGCTGAAGTTGAAGCCGGCAAGCCAAGCCCAATCTGATCGGGGCGGAGTCCACCTTGCAACTGAATGCAGGCCAGGGCCGTCAGGAAATTTTCTGTACTCTCTGCGTAGACGTTGCCATCGCAGCCATTCATCGTGCCAGAGTTGTAGTATTGCATATTGACCAGCGTCAAGATATTTTTGATGTTCAGTGCCAGTTGAAAGTAGTCGCCGCCCGTTGATTGCATGTCAACGGTCTGAGGGGCCAGTGTAATAATCAGATTGGCTCCCACCTTTGCGGACAATTGCTGCAGCGCGCTCGCCATGTAGGTTGGATTGAGGCCGTTTTCAAGATCGATGTCAACCCCATCGAAACCATAACTGGTGATCAGACCGTAGACGCTGTTGGCAAAGTTTGCTGCGCTCGTTGCGTCGCTAACACTGATAGTGCCATTCTGTCCACCGACTGAGATGATAACCTTCTTCCCTTGCGCATGCAGGGTAGCGATATCGCTGGTAAATTGGGCCGCCGTATAGCCACCAAGCGCTGACGAGAGGCCCGGATCGATACTAAATGTAACACCACCTGGATGTGCGGGATCAGCGTTAGCGAAGGCGACCGCAATCAGATCGTATTGAGAATTGACCGCGCTCAAGCGTAGAGGCGTCGCATTGTTGGTGAAATCCTGCCAGTAGCCAGTCAGAACATGTTTGGGCAGGCTCCCACCACAGCCGACGCACGGTGTCGGTGTCGCCGTTGGCAAGGGTGTCGGTGTTGAGGTTGGGGCAGTCGTGGGAGTGGGCGTTGGGACGGTTGTGGAGGTTGGTTGTGGCGTCGGGGTGCTTGAACCTCCGGGGCCACTCAGATTGACATCATCAACATACGCACTGGCTTGCCCGTACCAATCGTGTACGTAGATCGTCACACTTGTTGTATTTCCTGTCGTAAACGAGTCGGAGAGCAGTGTATAGCTACTAGTGCTGTTCCAATTACTAGCATAGCCGTTGGCTCCGATATAGACGTAAGATCCATTTATATACGCACTGAGCGTGTATGCAGAGTTTGGTTGCACGCTGATAGTCTGTGAACACTGGCCCGTAGTAGTACTGCTAGGGTTTAACTGTAAGGCATGTGATCCGCTATGCACGGGGCTACTGACAACTGTATTCCCTGGATCACAGCTCCAACTTGCGAGATTCCCTGTCTCAAAGCCTGGATTGCTCACCAGGTTGCCTGCGGCCAAAGCCTTAGATGGAAGATTGAGAAGAGTTATCGTGCTGAGACTAACTAAAAGCAAAAGTACGGTGATGCTAGAAATGGTGCGAAGACGAAATGTTCGTCGTTTCATCGTTTCTCCTCCTTGTGTGATCAAGTTCCGCTTTCTGTTCCAATTTGGTGCAATACAGAAAGAGGATGGCCATCCATTGCCAACCATACAAACGTTGCATACGGAGATTCTCATACAGCAAATGCTTGAAAAACTTTTCTCACATAAAGAATACCAGTCAGAGGGTACACTTGTCAATACATCTAGACCACTAGACCAAATAATGATGAATTAGCGCTCACCTTTATGACACTTGCTCAATTTGGAACACAAGCTGCGTCAGGAGAGTTTTTTATTCTGCACTTTGGGATATAAAATCTTCTGCATTAGGAGGCTGAGAGCCGGGTCATGCCGATGACGTCGTTGGTGAGACGGTCAAGCTGCGCTTCGACGAAGGTGGCAACATAGATAACATCCTGGCTGCTTGTATCAGGCTGTTGCGGGGTCGAAAAATCGCTGTAGAGCTGCTCAAGCAATGTCTTCAGGACGGATTGGACGTCCTTCAAACCTTGATCCAGCGTCTCAATTTCGCTGAGATAACGTCCCGAGGAGATGGCGGCTTCAAGGTCTCGCAGTACCTCTTCCGTTTGTTGGACAAACGCGATCAAGCCCGGTAGCTCCTGCTGCTTATCAAAGGTAAGAATATGCTGTGCCAGCGCGGTAATGCGATCGCTGAAGTGTTGATTGTAGGATACTAACGCGTAGAAACGCTCGACATCCCCCTGTTTGTTCTTCGGCTCACTCAGCAGGCGCTGGAAGGCCGCGCTCGCATTCGCATTTTCCAGATGCGCACGCCTGCTCGCCTGATGGATAGCAGCATCCCATGTGTGCACCTTGCCCAGATAGACGGCCATCACGCAATGGAAGTATTCTCGATTGGCGGCGATGGTACGGGCCAGTTGTGCAGGCATGCGCTCAAGCTCCCACTGCGGCCAGAAAAGATAGCCGAACAGGATAGCGATCAGACTGCCTACACCCGTATTGGTGATACGAATCAGCGCAATTCCCCAGTTATCGTGAGCGCTGAAATCAAGGATCATGACCACGAACAGGGTTATAAAGACGACGAAAATACCATAGTCCCCAGAGAGATGGGCGAAGGTGAAGAAGGCGATCAGGAAGAGTAGCGTGATCACGAGGATCTCATTATGGACAGTGGCAACCAGCAAGGTAGCCGCGATCCCACCCAGCATCGTTCCCAGTACACGCTGACCAGCACGCAAGCGAGTGCCCCCATAATCCGGCTTGAGGATAAAAAGGATTGTCATGGGTATCCAGTAGCCGTTGGTGATATGTAAGGGAATGTAGCAGGCCACCGCCAGCGCGGTAGCGACCGCCAACCGCAAAGAATGACGAAAGATCAAAGAGCGTGGCGTCAAATTATCCACCAGCAGGCTCACGCCCTCACGCACGATCCGTCGCAGAGTTTGTAACCAGAGCAGGGAGGCACGTCCTGTATGCTCCTGATGCGGCTCAAATCCATGTCCCATATGCAACCGCTGCGCATAGCCGCAGGCCGTCTCCAGCTCCGCGCGGACATGTTTGAGTAAACGCAATACATTACGCAAGCGAGCCAGCGCTGCATAATCCGGCAACAGGTGAGGCAAACCCTCGCGCAACTGCTCCTCTAGCACGCTCAAGCGCTGCAAATCCTCAGCCAATACAACCTCATCCAGCGCCATACCACGCCCTATTTGGTGAGCCAGACGCTTCAGCAGCAAAGCTATCTGCTGGACCGAAGCATCCAGCAACGGCAAAATTTCCTGGTTATCACTACTGATACTGCTCAGCGCGACCTCGATACTCTCGGCCAGCGCAATCGCGGCATCAAACAAACGATCAGCATTCAACGTCAGCAGAAAAAAATGTCGGCCCTGCACACTGGATTCCGCACGCTTCGCACGAAACATGAGCATGGCCTCATGCGCGTTATCGTACGCCGCAAGAACATGCGCCCGCTCGATCTGTACCAGCGCACTCCACTGCACGCCACTCTCGCGAGTGCCACGATCAGGACTACAGGCGCGGCCAATAAACTCGCTTACAGCCCGGTAATAGGAGGACAAAGCATCCTGTACCGGCTGGAACGGCTGCCACGGCCAGAGCCAGAGCGTCAGCAGCATCGCCCAGGCACCACCCAGCACAAAAGATTCCAACCGCTCGCCGGCCAGCAGCAAAGGAGCAGGCATGCCCATCACAATGATAAAACTACCCACCACTGCAAAACCAACCTTGGAGCCTGCATTACCAAAAACGCCCAGCATTCCACAGCCAAAAGCGCAGAGAAACATCAGAGGTACCGCCAACCAGACACTGCCACCAATCAGCGTCGCCACAAAAGCCGCCAGCGAGATCCCTAGCGTCGCGATGCCCATCGCAAAGGCGCGTGTATGATACAAACCACCCACATCGGCTAAGATCGCGTACAGCCCGCCCAGAAAAGCCATCACACCCAGATCTGGACGTTTCAGGAAGACCCCCACAATAATCGGCAACACCGTAATCAAGGTCATACGGATACCAGCGGTAATAGAGTTTTTATCAAGCTGAAAAGCAGTACGCACATAATAGCGCACACTGGTAGTTAAAGACTTTAAAGCATCTTCCATAGAAAACATTGTTCCTCACGTGCAAAAAAGAAAGAAGATACATACGTATTTTAGCTGGAATAGAAGGAGAACGTGCCGCGATCGAATAACGTAATCGCTCGTCACCCGGAGAGGAACATTTTCAGCGTTGAAAGGAGATGCCAATCCTCTTACGGCGGTGCAAACGTGAGGCTGCGTCGGATGTTGCATACCGCTGTATTATTCATAAATAGGAATATACATCCATCAGTATACCACAATTCACAAGCCAATTTAGCCAACTATCGCTGGCTACGACCACCTAAGGGAAAGCGGTCCCAGGGGTTCTCATTGGCTGTAATCTGGTAGCCATCAGGATCAGTGAAGACGAATGTACGTCCAAACGGACCATCAAGCAGAGAGTATTTTAGTCTTTGAACGTGGCGTGGTGACGCTCTCTAAAAGCCGAGTCTTTGGAGCGCGAGTAAAATGAGTGAAACAATGGGCGGTAAAAGCAGGGGTAAAATGACAGGGAGGAGTATTGTGATGCCAGCACTACTCAATGTACTGGTTTCCAGAGGCCATACAGGGAATGACGTATAGGCCAGATCATAGTGCTTTTTCAAAGTTTCCAGGCGCAGTGTTTCATCGGTCATACTCTGTGTGTCTTGTATTCCTGACGACAACGATTGCATGAGGGCCTGTTGATATGTAACTGCCAATGGTTGTAATGCCTCTGCACGTGCTTTTACCATCATACGATGAGGAATGATAAACCAGCCGATTAGAAGAGCAGGGATCAGTGCAATATAGATAGCACCCAGCAAAAACATTTCTAATAATGAGAGCCCGCTCAAGTTGTGAGCAAGGACGGCAGCGGCGAGCAGAATTACTACCCACAGCATCATGCCCACGCAAAGCCAGAGAATGTGCTCAAGAATACCCAACCCACCAGAGCCATCTGCATGCAATGGCTTGATTTGGAGAGTGAAGAAATATAACAGACGATTCATAAAAATCAAGGCCAGTACGAGTCGGATCACACTCATGCCTGTCGCAAACATCAAGGGCGCATACATAATAATCACGGTGGCTCGCACCGGGTAGGATATCAGGTTATGTTGATCTGGTAATTCTCGGACAAGTAGCCTGAAGAGAACATAGAGAATGACAACCAGCATGATTGCAACTGTCCACCAACTATTGTCTATCCAGTAGATTAATTGTTTCTGAAAGCTTGCATGGGTTTCTTTCCCTGACCGATCATTCCTATAGGTGCCAATTACACCATTAGTGAGGAGGGTATTAAAGAGGTCTGCAATAAAGGTAGGAATGGATGTATAAATAAGAAAAAGAAGAGGAAAAAGTAAAAAAATCTGAATGATGACACTAAAAAAGTCTTTATTATTCCATGTCGTTGGAAGCTCGGTTCGCAGAAGCAACCACCATGCCAGGTAGACGATCCCTGGAGGTAGCATCATCCCAATGCTAATCCAGAGATTTCTAAAATGTAATTTCTCTTTGAGAAGAACCAGTAATGGATCATGCTGATAGAACTGCATTGCGAGTAATGTTGTGCTTACTGTTGAATGTACATTCTCTTTATAATCTTCTACGGCTCCTGCTTCCATGTCCTTGCTTACTCCCGAAATACTTGTTACTGCTATCAATAATTTTTTCATTGAGAAGAAAAAAACTTCTTTTACCATAATAGTATGTACATGCGATTTAATGAATATAGTAACGTAAAGCAGAAGCATCCGTCAATGATCACAGAGTAGTGCGGCAACTATTGTTAGCACTGATTACTTTCATATTATCTATACCTATTTATGCTGATTTTTACTGGAAATATTCAAAATACTGGACAATTTAGAATTACTGATGTATAGTATCCACAGAGGTTACATATCCTGCACTACGGGCAAGCAGACGTTTGCGGAGGGATAGTTGCCTCTGTAGGGGTTTTGCTATAGGCATCTATGTTTATGTTACTACCCGATTTCTGAAAGCTTCTTTCTCTCCAGGTATAGCAAAACTCCTACCCCATTCGCCTATCGGCACATACACATTTTCCCATTTTCCCATTTTCACTTTTTCAATGCTACCTGAGCTGATTCACATCTCATGTAGTATAAAGCACTCTATTACAGAAAGGTTGCGTGCCAATTCACAATGAGCAAGCGTCAGAAGCGGTGGCAGAGGGAGAGGTCAGCGGGTGCTGACAGGCGGC
Source organism: Ktedonobacteria bacterium brp13 (assembly GCA_015099395.1). Lineage (GTDB taxonomy): Bacteria > Chloroflexota > Ktedonobacteria > Ktedonobacterales > Ktedonobacteraceae > Dictyobacter. Next base: position 2,361,422 of record AP024096.1, read on the forward strand.
AAGGGACGCAAGGAGTGCAAGAGGGGTTGGAAGGGTCAGGAGCGGCTGGAAGATCAGAGGGGTCGGAGGGGGTAGAGGGGCGGATTGCGGAGCAGGTGAATCCGGCGCTGATGGCGACGAATCTCAGTCAGGAGGACTACTACTGGGGACGGCTCGCGACGGGGACAGAGGAGGATTATTACTGGCGGCGGTTGAGCGATGATTTTACGTTTAAAGATGTCGTTCCTTCAACGTATCTTGAACTCCATAATCAGTGCTATGAAGCCTGGAATGCTAATCCACTGGCAGCTGCTATCATTGAGATGACGACAAGTTTTGTGCTGGGCAAAGGTGTCCTCATCGAGGCAGGGCAACGCAAGGTACAGCGAGTACTGAACGATTTCTGGGATGATCCAGCGAATCGGATGGAGGAAAGGGTCTATAACATCTGTCAGGAGCTGGCGCTCTATGGCGAGATCTTTGTGCGCTTCTATGTCAATCGCTATGATGGGACGGTGAAGATGCGGATGATCGATCCATCGCTGATCGACCAGATTGAGAGCGATCCAGATGATATCGAGACGCCGCGACGCTTTCACCGACGACCGCTAGGGCAGACAGTAGCAGATATGGCAGATCCTGGGCGCGCTGGCAATGAGGTCGGGGAGACGGAAGGAGAGTGGTTTACAGCTGGCTCTGAGGTCGTCCAGTTCACGATTAATAAGGTCTCACATGCCAAACGGGGACGCTCAGATCTGGCGACGTTGCTGCCCTGGCTACGGAGGTACAAGGACTGGCTCACAGATCGGGTGCGTCTGAATAAATATAAGAGCGTCTTTTTGTGGGACGTACAGCTGACGGGCGCGGATAAGAAGACGATCGATCGCAAACGGATGGAATACAGCTATCCACCCGAACCTGGCAGCGTGATTATCCACAATGAGACGGAAAAGTGGAGCGCCGTGCAACCAGGCATCCATGCCAACGACGCCAGCGAGGACGGGCGAGCTATCAAACTAATGGTCGCGGTAGGTGCAATGTTTCCCATTTGTGACATGATGTTTCCCCCAGAGGAATGTCAACGCCTTTCATGAAGGCAACATCGTCCATGCTAAGTGTCTCAGGAATATCGCATAGACTGATCAAATTACGCTTACGATGAGCTTGTAACTTCCTGGCTTGTACAAGGATAGCAGCCCAACTTCGACGGGGCAACTTTGCCAAGATGTCCTCCCTTGGAGTAGTGAGAAAAAGATCAGTGATGATGGCATTCTCTTCATCAGTCCATGTTTTATGTGCGCCGCCTGATCGGAAAACATAGACACGTTCGGTTTGCCATTGTGGATCCATCCATTCAACCTCAAGACGTAGCCAGTGAGCCGTCATTTCATCAAGATAGACGCCTTTAATAAGTGCATCTGCAAGTGCTTGTTTATCCGTAAAAGGGATGTGCTCCCATTGCTGGCCGATCCGATCAACCAGCGAATAATACTCCATCAATGTTAGGAGGTTCTGATCGGTCTGGATCGTTGTTTGTTTGACCTCGAGTTCCTCTTTTTGTTTCTCAAGAAGAGCATATTTTGTGACAAGTTTCTCACGGAGCTTCATTGGCAGTGCATTATTGGGCAATGAGAGGGTGGCAAGAAGACCATCCATTTGTTTATCAATCTCAACCACCTGCTTTTTGATAGTTTCTCCAACCAGATCTCGCTCCTTCTGTAACTCTAATGCATAGTCTTGATAGTGTTCAAATTGTCTGGTTTGTTTCATGCGCTCAACCAGACGAGTTGACACAAGGTCATCAATTTCGCCACACGGTGTAGCTGCATGATATTTCAACACAAGACGCTGCTCTCGCTCCTCAATGATGTATATGGGCTTATGAGTAAGACCTGAGGTTGATACATAGACACGTCCCCCTTCTCGTGAGCCAATCACATTTTTGAGGAGTGCAGGGATTGGGTCTTTCCTGCTGTATCGGATAGAGCCGTTTTTCTTATCGTTGCGCTCACCAGTAATGGTATAAGGGGAGAGATGCTTAAAGGCATACCAAAAGACATCCTCTTCAACAAGAGCCTGATGATTATTTTTACTAACAATTGCACCTAAATGGATCCAATAGCCTATGTAAGCGACATTCGTTAAGATACCCATGAGACCAGGCCGTGATACATGGTAGCCCCCAGGTACTTGTTTGAGGTGGTAGAGTGCAATATATTTGCTCATGTCAACATCAGGCTCAAAGTCAGGAAAGACAAAAGGAAGTTGTTGGAGTTCGCGGCAAAGAGGGCGTATTTTCCCCCCTATTTCCCAGTAGCGTTTGAAGAGCCAGCGAACGATTTTCGCATGTGGTTCATAGGGAATAAACTTGCGATAGGTGGGATTGGGAGCGACTTTTCCATCAACAATGAGTGATGGTTCATTGTCGACAATAAATCCAACGGGAATAGATCGTCCGGCGAACTTGCCACTCTCGCTAACGCGGTTTTTTGCACCATGTAAGCGATTAATGACATAATCGCGGAGATAGTCTGCTGCCTCTTCACACCTCCAGCGAAATTGTTTGACATGGAAAGGGTTGGTGAAGTCATAGGTCATGTGAGGGGTAATGACAAGAACACCATGACGTTTACAAACGTCAATGAAGATATTGTATTGAATACCGGTCTCATCTCTGAAGAGACGATCTTCTAAGAACACAAGGACCGTTTTAATTTCTCCCTGCTCAATGCGTTCAATGAGCGAACGTAACCCGCTACGCTGATCTATACGAAGTTTGCCGGACTTCGCTAAATCCTGGGTAAAGAGAATAATATGATCTTCATTCCAACCAAAGTGCTTCGCCAGATCGACTAAATCGTCTGTTTGCATTTCGGTTGACTGACGGTAGTTTTTTACTTGAGCTAACGTGCTCTGCCTTGCATAGATACCAAGCCCAGCATCAGTATGATACTCAATGTGAGTCCACGATGTGCTTTGATGATCTCTATGGTTTTTGGGCTGAAAGTTTCTCACGATCTTCTTCCTCAAAATGCATTGCAATACGAACCAGTACATGACAAACCCGTTCAGGGTCAAAGCGTGATAGGTGTGTAAACATCCTTTCTATGGGTTGATAATCGGGTTTCACGATATCACAGATATTTTTTTCGACGAGATGGGAATGAAGCGCTGAAGTGAATACTTGATGAAGAATAGAATGAAGATATTCAATCATCTGAACCGAGTACCCTTCAGCATGTTTCTGTTGATAAAACTGTTGTAGTTGTTGGGGAAGAAAGCTTCGTAGTGGAATTTCCCCGAGAACAGGAATCACATGCAGATCAATAAGCTCACGATAATACTGATAACTATTCGGTTGTAAGTCAGGTTGTGCTATTTTTTGTAACCAGTGCATGAGAAAATCTTGTAACTTGAGGTCAGGCAACCGAGTAAGTTCGTGTTGATCTTGTACCGGAGAAGCTTTTTCTGCATCATTGAAAACCTGCTTTGACTCGTTACAATAATCTGGAGGTATTGCATTATATTCAAGAGTATTATCCCCTTTCTGATATCCCTGGTCATCTTGGTTCGTTATGCTTTCTTCCTCTTGTATCATATCGTATTCTCCTCATGTTGTCTAGATGTACGTAGGAATAAAGGGAAGGAATGATAGGAAGCCACATACCACGTGGGAAGAAAGATACACTTTCTCCTCCGCAATGAACTTCGTGTGCGTATTTCTCAAAACAAAGCGATGGTTCTATTCTACGTATTGCACCCCGAGAGGACAGGGGTACCCAAGAGGGAGAACAGAGGGACAGGAGAGGGAGAACAGGAGTAGGTAGGGTAGGCCACTACAGCCGCACTTTTAACCCCAGCAAGAATAGATTCGAGAAGAAGCAAAAAGCTTCATTCCCTTCCTTGGCACGATGTGACACTCTGTCTATGTCTATTCAAAATCCAGAGTCGTCCATGTGAAAGGAGAAAGGGATGAAGCATCACGCTCCTACCATACCACAGGAAACCAAGACCACCATCACTGATGTCGTGCAATGGACCCAAGAATTAGAGCGTCTGCACGCCCGCATTGCACTTCGCTTTGCCCGGCCAGAACCCTCTCAGCGTGTTCTGGCTTACCTGCAAGCCATCCTCAGTGATATCCCGCGCAAGAATAGTTGGCAGATCGCTGAGCATGCCGGGGAAACTCGCCCCGATGGGATGCAGCGTTTGCTTGCTCGTGCTGTCTGGGATGCCGATCTGGTGCGTGACGACTTGCATGCGTATGTCCTCGAACAGCTCGGCGATCAAGATGCCATTTTGGTCATTGATGAGACCGGTTTTCCCAAACGCGGCACAAAATCAGCCGGTGTCGCCCGTCAGTACTGTGGCACGACCAAACAGCGTGAGAACTGTCAAGTCGGCGTCTTCCTCTCCTACGTCACAACATCTGGACACACCTTGCTCGATCGCGAACTCTACATCCCCAAGCGTTGGTTCAACGACCCACAACGTTGTCGTGAGGCGGGGATTCCCGAGACGACGCATTTTCACACAAAGTGTGAGTTCGCAAGGATCATGGTTGAACGGGTCTTCCAGGCGCAGATCCCGATCCGCTGGATCGTGGCCGATACGGTCTATGGCAGCAATCAAGACTTGCGCGACGACTTCGAACAGCGTCGCATGTCCTATGTGCTGGCTGTAAGTAGAAGCAGTACTTTGCCGCTTTAGGAAGAGATACTTGCCGCATTTTGCTCCATATTAAGAGACTTAGAGTTCTTCTGACTGCCAATTCGGAAGAACTACTTGCCGTAATACCGAATTAAGAAGTAATACATTGCCATCATTTGGAAAATATTGAGCACACATGTGAGACATATCAGTATTTCACAATCATAAGATGCTTCTTACCTACCAAAGAGGAACGTGAAAGTTGCCGCTGCGGCAAACTACATCTTCCATTTGCACTGGCAGTGCGCTGCACCGAACCCATCGAGATCCAGACTGCTGATGGGTGTCAACGCATGACCGTAGCAGAAGCCGAAGCGCGCTTGCTCCAAGCCCAGGATTGGCAGCGGCTCTCGATGGGCAGCGGGACCAAGGGGCCACGCTGGTTTGATTGGGCCTGTCTGCCGATGTTACACGGCTGCGAGGAGGATGGGCAGCATTGGTTGCTCATTCGTCGCAGTCTGACTGATCTGACGGACAAAAGCTATTACTTCGTCTTTGGGCCAAAGGGGACCTCGCTTTCCCAGATGGTCGAAGCGATTGGCGCGCGTTGGCACATTGAAGAGGATTTTGAAACTGGCAAAGGTCTGGGGCTTGATCAGTATGAGGTGCGGACCTGGACCGCGTGGTACCGGCACGTGACGCTTGTCCTCCTCGCCCTGGCATTTCTGACCGGGATCTGTGCACGAGATCCAGCCACTCAGACGAGCGAACAGGAGAGCCTCCTGCTTCCACTGACTCGGCCTGAAGTGTGTCACCTGCTCGGACAACTGATCTGGCCTCATCCTCACAACGTCCCGTTGTTGTTGGCCTGGTCGTGGTGGCGATGGTGCCACCGCAGTCGGGCCAGCTATTACCATACCCAACGTCGCCTCCAGGCAGGATAACATGCGGTGCTGTCTGGAGGCACAGCAAGCATATTGGAGGAGGTCCCTGGATATTCCCAGCGTATTCCCAGGGAACTCCCCCTGTTTTTCCGGTTTTCTCACAAGGAGGTTTCATGAACGCAACCTTTCCTTTCACCCAGTGCTGTCAACTGCTTGGGGTTGATCCCAAGACCTTACGGCACTGGCTCGCGGAAGCAAGCATCGAGCCAACAAACCCGCCGACTGATAGCCGCCTCAAGCTCTTGACGCTGGAGCAGATCTATCAATTGGCCGTCTTGTATCGTCGCCCGATTACCCCTCCAGCTGATCCGAGCGGAGAAGCGCAGCGTGAGGCAACGCTTCTCCAGGGAGGTGAGCTGTCCCCACCCAGCTCAGAAGAAGCTGCGATGTTGCAGCAGCAACTGACTCAACTGGAGGGCAGGCTTGCCACCGTGTGCGACCACCTGACCCACCTCGCACTGCTCCTGGTCCAGCAACAGCAACGGCAGATCGCCCTCGTGGAGCAGAGGCTCCACACGATGGAGGGGAATCAGCCAAGCCCCCTGGACGCAAACGAGAGGGGAACACAGGCGCAAGAAGCACCTCAAGCCCAAGGCTGGCAGCCTCTGCCAGCAGAACTGCGAGCACGGACGCACGTGCTTCCTCTCGTCGAATATGGAGCACAGGGCCGCTATGTCATCATCAGTCCACAAGAAGGGGAGTTGTCCCTGCTGCCGGACTCACCAGCGTGGTTTGATTGGTTGGCTTCGTTGGCCTCGTTTCGTTTTGTGGGCCAACAGGGTCGTTTGAGCGCCTACCGTGTCTCCAAGCAGGGAGGTCCGACGCGCTCCTGGCAGGCGTGTCGCTGCGCGCACTATCGCGAGTACAAAACTGCATCTCGGCATCACACCGCACTTGACGATCTCCCATTTGGAGCAAGCGGCGGCAACATTGCAATCCCGCGTGGCTTCGCTCTAATCGCTGAGCTTTCCCACGTCGATGCCTTTCCCTCTCTCCTCACAAGTGCGGCTGTAGTGGTAGGCACGACAGTCGCACTTCTTTGAAAGCGAGTGAAGGCAGCGACATGGAAGAGCGAAAGGAAGAAGAGCTATTGCATGTATGATTAACAGGCTGTGTTGAACGGCTATTCCTTTTGACAAGACAGGTGGTTATCAGATATATTATTTGGCTATAAGAACAAAAATAGAGATATGATGAAAAGAGTGGGGAGAGAGAGGGAATCTGCTTGCTACGAATATCGCATTACCTCACGGGAAATCGTACTCCTCAGTGGAAAGGAAAAGAGAAGCTATAAGATTTGTCAATCCCCAAACAAAGAAAGCGAGAAAGACCTTGGAACGAATGAAAAAGATGGCCCCCTTTGCGCTTCAGAGCAACGTCTTGAAGCGTTCGGCATGCCAATCCCCATGCCAATCCCCTGGTGTGGGAGCGGTGCAGGCTAGGTGGCCGGCCACCTAGCCTGCACCGCTCCCACAGACCTTGTGGGGATCATACTCCTCCTGCTCATGTCTGAGTAAATAGGCAGCTACCGTCAGCATTTTACGCATGACGGCCATCAGAGCTGATCCCTTTTTGAGACCGCGTGCCACCAAGCGCTGATAGTAGACCCCAAAAGCCGAACCTTTCAAGGAAATGCTGCGCAGAGCAGCCATGTAGAGCATCCGTCGTAACAAACCACTGCCACGTTTGGAAAGCTTGGCTTTGCCTTTCCACAGGCCGCTTTCTTTGATCTCGATATCCATACCCCCATAGGCAATCACTTCATCCGTGCGTGCAAAACGCTGCACATCTCCCAACTCGGCACGTAAGACGGCTACCGTCTTGGGGCCAAATCCTGGCACGTGTTGTAACCCTTTGACTCCCGGGTCATTCGTCAGGAGTTGCTCGATCTCAGCATCCAATCGCGCCAGATTCGCTCTGGTATGCTGCAACTGATCACAGAGAATCCGCAGACTCACCGATCGTCCGGCGAGTGCTCGCCCACTGCTGGCACTCTGTTTGGCCAAAGCCACCAGTTTCTGTACGGTAGGGCGGCCATAGTGTGCTGGCTTCTGCGCGCGCAACAACTGGAAGAGGGGTTCAGTGCCCGCCTCGGCCAGAACTTGAGCATTGGGGAAGGCTGTGAGCACGGACAGGGCAGTGGACAAACAGGGATTAGCAAAGACCTGCGTGAATTCTGGGAAGAGCATCACGATCAGGGCCTGAATCTCGTTTTGATAGCTGGCTGCCTCATCGCTGAGTTGCGTGTGCAAGCGCACCAGTTCGCGATAGGTGGCCACCCGTTCGCTGGGGACGTAGCCTGCCCGTGCTTCCCCACTCAACAACACTTTGGCGATCGTCATCGCGTCAAGTCGATCAGTCTTCGCACGCAAGCCTTGCCGCTCGTGAAACTGATGCGTTTGCCGCGGATGCAACAGACGAAGCACGTAGCCGCGCTGCTCCAACTCATGATACAGATTCTCTCCATAGCGGGAGGTGGCTTCCATCCCGATGAGGATCTGGCTGGGAGGAGCATCCAATAGGCTCAATTTCTCTTCCCAGACCTGCCAGCCCTCCCTGGCATTGGCAAAGGTCATCGGCCTGACCACGACACTTTTGTCGGGCCGACAAATGCAGCCCGCACAGGATTGACTTCCAATATCAACCCCACAGACATACTTGATCGTCGCTTCTTCGGAGGAAGCGGATGATACAGTCCTACTCATGGCACACCTGCTTTTGCTGACTTCTCCCATCCCTGCCCATTTTCTCTGGGGCAACCTTGCGCCAGAGAGGCTGCGAGCGAGAAACCCGACCAACCAGGGCGAACGTCAGCTCATGCTGGGTAGGCAATCTGGCCGAGCAGTTCTTGGGTGTGAACCGCTGACTGTTGCAACAAGCCTTATAGACCCTTTGTGCCCTAGTGGACGGGGAGCCGTCTCTTCCAGGAGGTCACTGCTCAGCTATCTGAACAGGCCACAAGCCAAAGCCTCGGCTCTCCCGCTGCTTCCACCAGTATATCCTCTGGAGGGATTACCCCTCAGGGGTTCCACTCAAACTATTATATGAGCCAAAATACTTGACAGACTCTTCATTCACCCTTTAGCTAATTTGAACAAACACGCTATTTATCTGTAACCTACATGCAATTACGAGAAATCTTACTACCAGGTAACATTTTCCACGAGGCAATGCGATCTGCTAGTGACCTTACGCAGCTTTATTTTTAATACGAGTATAGGTACATTGCCTCATGAGAGATCCTGCTCTTCTAAGAGAAAAAAGTGCGAGAATCTTGCCATTGATAATATTTCCCGTGAGGCAATGTATGTTCTTCGATGCCCATGATATAATTGCTAGAAATTCTTGGGAGGATTATCTTAATGTCTGATCAAGCAGCAGGTAACAACACGGCCAGCTACCATCCAATTTCGCGTAAGTACCTTAGATACCTACTGACAGCCTTGAATGAAGAGGACAGTGGGGGTGGAACTTTCGCACAACTTGCGATACACCTCATCCACCGTCGAAAGTGCGCAAACATCGTTCCCGCAACAGAACCATCAGCAGGTGGCGATCTAGGCCAGGACGGGCGAACACAACGAGTAATCCTCGATTCTGATAGTCGATTTCGCTTATACGAATCACCTCCTATCACAAAGGAACGCTGGATCTTTGCTTTCAGTATTAGAGCCGACTGGAACGCCAAACTGAAAAGCGATGCAAAAAAAATTGTTGCAAATGATTTGCATCCCGATCTCATCGTCTTTGTGACAAACCAGTTCATTAATCCTGAGCATATTAAAATTAATGCAGAACAAAATATTCGTCAAGAGTATGGAATTCCTTGTGAAATCTTGGATGGACAATGGATACTTGATCAACTTTATGAACAGGACTATGCTCTTGCTGTCGAATTTTTGGGCTGTCCACCAGAGTCCGACCCCAAATTAATGGATATGTTTCGACGAGTATTTGGTCTACAAGAAGGAGGACTTGCCGAGGAAGAGGCTGTAGAACTTGAACAGCTCAAGTCGCAACTCCAATATCGTAACCGCTATATTGATACTCCTGAACATTTAGTTCAAGATCTACGACGGATTGGAAATATTCTCGCGCCTTATGAAGCTTATTTAGAGGAAGCATTAAGATGGTATGAAGAGGCCTTGCCTGAATTGGATCGTATTACGAATCTTCCAGATGGGATTGAACTCCTTTATAGTTATTTTAAGGCTTTGCAGAAGTTACCTTACTGGCAATCCAAAATCTTTCACTGGTTGCCAAGTTTCATTGACATGATATTTGCCACTCAAGCACGAAGCATCTATCACTATATGAGTGTTTGGTTAAACATGCTTTTCCCAGCAATGAATGGGCAAGAGCCATTTGATAGACTCTACAGTGCTACCTTAGAAAGACTTCGAGCAATAGACCGTACTCAGCTTGGCATCCTAAGCATAGCTTACTTAGAGGAAACCATTCTATTTCTTGAGTTTACTTTGATTTACAAACAGGAGAATGAAGTACAATACTGGTTACAAAGAGTACATTCCTTCCTACAAAACATTAGTAACAATGGAGCGTTTCCACGCCACCATATTACAGGTGCGCTTAGCACATTAGCTCCTCGTCTTGGGGATATCGCTGAATACGAAATGTGCTTCGAGGTAGCAATAGAACTAAAGAGCGAACAAGAAGGAGGTTTTGCGAAAGCGAATACTTATAAAACAAGAGCACTTGCACACGCACACGCAAATCAGCTTGAGGATGCTCTGATTATGGCATCGCGAGCGCAGAAACTTTGGTTAAATGAGCATGCCATCCGTGGGTACCTGCTCATAACGTATACAATGGCAAGTTGGTATGACCAACTTGGTTATGCTCAAGCTGCAGAATACGAACTCCTTCAAGGTATGAACATCACGACATGGCAACCCGCATTTATGGAATCTGATATCTTTCTAGCAATGATTGTCGCTTCATCAAGCAGTGCCCTCAAGCAGGGAAGAATTTTGCGTGCCTATCGATGGCTATATTATTATCAGCGAATCTGCCATATGTACCGTCTTAAGCCAGATGACACCATACTCAAAAAGATGATCGAAGGGAATTTGATTTCCTTCGAAGCGCACCTCTACACGCGCAATCGTCTTTTGCACGATAAACTGCTCGAAATAGCAGATAGTATCGATACGGATCTTTTACTTGGGTATCAGGAAATTAATCTCTCAAGCGATGAAGAGTTCGAGGTGTGGCTTAGTAGTGACCTTACGCAAGAGCAGCAAGCTGAGTGCAGAAATATGCGTCGCCATGTGCATAATGGAGAAACCCACAATCTTGAAGATTTTGTGGAATATGATGAGTTGGCTCAGGAACAATATATTGAGTGGCAAAAAATTTTAATTGATGACATCCTTACCTTCCGTGTGTGCTATCCTCGTGATCCTCGTTTAGCGCAGATGGCTTTTACCATTGCTGCCATGACCCAAATCTGGTCAGTATTCCAGCATCGCGATTTGACAAAGCTAACATTAGCCGATAATCAGGTAGATATAATATTGGGATGGCAAGCACCTGAACATCCTGATCCTTTCAATATTATTTTTAATCCACAGGGAGGGAAACTCAATGTCGATTTAACCCTAACTCCTGGATATATAAAGCAAGTGGCAAACATTGACCCTAAGGATTTTTTAGAATTCTTTTTGACAGTGATAATGCCTATTATGGGTGACATTACAATAGATCCACCTGGCGAAATTATGGCTTTATTTGATCCCAATACATATGAAGATGGGATTGATCACATGATCATGACAGGTAATCCAGCTCTTCTATGGGAAAGTACGCTCGCGAGGACAGTGTTAGGAGTAGATGATGCCCCTGGAACCTTATAATGAGCTATCCGAGCTTGAGGATATCAAACTTCGTTATACCAATGTACAACACAGCATCCCTTATACTCTAATGCGTCTAAAACAATCTCCACTATTCTTGGCCATTGTTGAACAATTGAAAAGCGAGGGATGGAAAGAGTGGCATCTTTTGCAAGCTATATTCAATAGTCTTATGAGTTGGTATGCTGAGCGGTCGGGTGCTAATCAAGATATACAAAGACTACACAACGAGGGAAATATCTTGTTCCATCGACTCCTAGAAGTGGGAGAATCTTCTCATGACCCTTCCATACCACCGGAATACTTTACATTGAAAACAATGCATACCATATTGCAAATTAGTATTATGACATTTCTCACAAATAAAGGGGCAGTCTTTGGGGCACGAAGTTATAATCCTGAACGAATGGAAACGATAGCGAGAAACCGTTATCATTATTTTGAACTAGATGTACCACATACACCAATCTTTCCATCAATGAAAAACGAATAATCCTAACGAACTATTTTTTCTTTCAGTGCAATTGGCTCTATTCCATTCGTATTGCTTCATGAGACGCGAGAGCCAAAATCCTGGTTTGCCCCCTATGGCAACCATTGATAGGACCATTGGAACAAAAATGATAGGCACTAACATATAGCCTCTGTATCAGTACTTGACTCAGTTGGATCTGCGATTCTTCATCATTGATTACAACGTGTGAACACATGTCGTAATCAATGATGAAAGTGCATCAGCTAAAATACCAGCGAAGAGGTTCTTCGTCTCATCTCATTTGGTACAATCATATTAAGTGGTGAAGCTATGCTATTCTGAACTCAATTTCCCACGAGTTGCGCAACGAGCTAAGCCCAAGTAGCACTCACCCCCAAAAATGTGCCTCCCTACGAAAGGAACATGAAAAAAGCAAACACCTTTCCGTAAGGAGGACTCATGACCAGTATCGCGTATTCTTCCATCACTATCCAGTCCTGTGCTCGATCGGCTCCAGCACTGCCCTGCTGGTTTGGTGAGCTCACCGTGATCGTGCATCACTTACAGCGTCATGGCGTGCTTGCCGCCATCGCAGAGCAGGTGCGCTTTGCCCGTCGCCGTTTCGGCCAGTATGACGTGATTGATTTTGTCGCCGTGCTTTTCGGCTACGCTATCAGTGGTGAGCGCACCCTTGAAGCCTTTTACGAACAGATTGCCCCCTGGGCTCACCCTTTCATGGCGCTCTTCGGACGCGATCGCCTCCCTGCTCGTTCCACCCTCAGTCGCTTTCTTGCCGCCCTCGACCAGGTTCCCGTTGAAGCCCTGCGTACCCAGTTTCTCGCGGATCTGCTGGCTCGCCCTTTGACCAACGAAGCCCTTCCAGGTGGGTTGTGGGACCGGCATGGAGATCACCTGCTGGTCTTTGATGTGGACGGCACGCGTGAGGCGGCGCGTCAACGATCCTTGCCACAGACGCAGGATCGACCCGCCCCCGTCCGACGCCTCCTGCCACTCTGTGCCCCAGGCTACACCGGACGCAAGCGGGGGGAAGTGGTCCGCAGCCGAACCACGGTGCTGCAAGCCCATACCCATCAGTGGCTGGCCAATTTTGGCAACCCAGGCAATGGCCAATACCGCCTCGAGTTGCGCCGGGCGCTCGGCGTCATCGAGACCTACGCACAGTCAATCCATCTGCCCCTCTCACGCCTGCTCGTGCGTCTTGATGGCCAATATGGCACCAGAGCGGTGCTCACTGATCTGGGAGAGATGCGCTACGTCACGCGTGGCAAAGAGTACCACCTGCTGGATCACGCCGCGATCCAGGCTCGCCTTTCGCTCCCCCCCGATCAGTCGTTCACGCTGCCAGAAAGCGGGATGGTACGCACGCTCTATGATTGCCCGGATCTGCCCCTGGACGCCAGCGGGAAACGGTACCGGATCATTGTGGCCACCCACCCGGCAGGTGCCAAGAAAAGTCGCATTGGCAAGACCCGCGATGGCATGGTCTACGAACTCTTCTTCACGAATCTGGCGCCGACGGCATTCACTGCGGCAGATATCGTGGCGCTCTATCTCCATCGCGGGTCCTTTGAGACGGCACTGTGGGATGAAGATCTCGAACAAGATCCCGATCGCTGGTGTAGTCATGCGCCCTGGGGACAAGAGGCCTGGCAGATCATCAGTCAATGGATCTGGAATCTGCGTCTGGAACTGGGTCAGCAGCTGCTGGCCGAGCCAGTCCGCACCACGGAGTTCGCGCCAGCCCACCAGGAGCAGGCGTCTGGCTCCGCATCTGGCACTCCTTCTGCTTCTCCAGCAGGCTATGCGCCCGCCGCTGCCGCCTCGTCCTGGAAAGCTGGCCATTTTTCGGGCAAGGACTTTGCGCGCCAGCCCAATGGGACCTTGCGCTGTCCTGCGGGAGCGTCGTTGGTGCTGCAAGAACGGCGTCCAGATGCCAACGGGAGTCTCCGCCTGGTCTATGGAGCCAGCATTCGCAGCTGTCGTCCCTGCCCCTTGCGTGAGCAATGTCAGTGGGAGGGACATGCCACCGCGAAGCCACGCCAGGTGAGCCTCCTGCTGCATCCCCTGGCAATCGGCAAAGAGCCGCTGCTGTGGCGGGATTGGAGCCGCAGTCGCTCTCGTCGAGCCTGCATCCAGTTGGTACGCCATCAACACCTGGAGGTGGCGCTTCCTCCTGCGCTCGCGCCTCCCTGCGCTTCATCGTCTGGCGTGCTTTCGCGTGCCCAACGGGCTCATGCTCGGCTGACCTTTCACGAACGGTGGGCTCGCAATGAACGGCCCCCAGCAACGGCACCGGTGAGGATCACGCTCTTCGGTATTCCCGAGGCCTTTGCCGCCTTCCTCGGTCTTGAGAGCGTGTAACGTTTGATCTCAGGAGCGGCGATGCAGTGCGTTTTCGACGGAACAGCCAAGCTTTCCGGGTGGGATCCTTGCGTCTTTTTTCTCGTTTCCCTGCTTTCGCTCATCTTTTTCATCATTTTTCCGCCAGGAAACCTCATCTCTTCTCGACGTTTCCCTCATCTACAAGCGATGAGCTCTTCTACAGACTCATTGCGCAACTCGTGGGATTTCTATAATTTTCCAGAGCTCTTCACCGGTTAACATGGTTCTACCGGGAACCAACCATATTAGCTCCCTTCTGCCTCTATAGATTTGTAAGGTGTTATGGATAAACCCAAGCAGTTATGGCTTATTCATTCGAGTAAACGTGCTAACCGATCTTGTTATGCATCACTCTTCTCACTTGGAGACACCTCCACCTCATCTTCCTCCTCGTTATCTTCCTCTTCATTATCTTCCTCCTCATTATCTTCCTCCTCGTTATCTTCCTCTTCGTTATCTTCGTTCCATTCTCCGGGAAACACCCAAGGACCAATAACTGCCGCATACTCATCCATTTTCCGAGCGAGCTCTAGTGGCAATGGCAAGAGTGTCATATCATTGGTTAAAAAACCCATTCTACGCCATTGATCAGCGGCTATAGCCCATAGAGCAGGATTATCCCCTTCTGGCAACACTACTGGAAGTGTCTCCACAATAGTAGAAATTCGGTAGTTTTCTTGCGGTTTATGTTGCTTTCCAACATATTTCTTTGTTAGGGTATGCGGTTTTCCCGCAATACTATAAAAAAGCCTGTTTCGCTCATCTGCATCATGCTCAACCCAGAGACCTTGTGCAGTAGTACTTGGCAAAGAACCAGGCACATACCACTCTGGCGTCTCGCCCCGCATATTCGTGCGTAAACGAATGAGTCGAAGGTTCACTGGCAAGTTCTTAGTCTGGAAAGGTAATTCTCCACGCTCAAACCGTACAGCATCAAAAAGTGTTTCCGTATTATAAAGGCCATTCCAAGTACTTCGAGCATTTTGAGCCATCGTGAACACGACAATGTCGTCTGTTCCTTGTTTAGCAAGATCTCTCAACAGGAAATGTCGTACTTGATTAAGTGCATCCTCTCTCTTGAGTCTCTTTACCTGCTCTGGATTGAGGTGAACAATATCAAGTAATGCCTGGTAGTATGAACGAATACGCCCATCATGAGGCAGCCAGACACAAACTTGATGATGCTCTGTATGTAACATGACCACCACCGGGAGGTGCACTCCCACCGCTGCTCTGCGGCGAGTGATCCGAATAAACCAAATGCCTACCACGATCAGAGGATGAGGGACGTCCAGGTGCGACATGGCAAACCCAATGGAGCAAGGAAGGTACCCAAGTTGACGTAATCCATCTCGCACTGTTGATTCACATCGTTCACGAAGATTCTTGATATCACTCGTTATAAACTGCGTCACACGACCAACATGAGCCATTCCTAAACGAAGTGCGTGCTTTGGATCTCGTTGAGAAAAGTGTTTCCGTAGCTTGGGAGATCTATAGTTGGGTAATTCAATCAGCGTGAGTGTTGGCATTTTCGCAGGACACACCTGCTCTCGTATTTTCTTGGCCCGTTCATTCGTATGAGAGAGTTTCGTCTGTTTTCCTTTTTTGTCGGGTTTTGGTAATGGCGAATCCAGTCCTTCCAGAGGCACGGTGATAATGTGGAGTTGTCCACCATCAGGAAGTGAGATAACCTGCTGCTCAGGAGCAGGTTGGGGTAATGATTCAGGAGCTCGTTTACGTGCAGGACGATGTGATGTAGAACTGAGAACGTTCTCTCCATTTTCCAATAATTGTTGCGCTTCTTCAGAGATATCATCTTCAAACAAAACCTCTTCTTCCCCATCATTCTCCATCATACCCTTTAACTTTTTGTTTATTGATGGAGCGTCAGGAGCATCAAGTAAGGGAGGACGGGGCTTCGTGAGAAGAGCAACAATACGATCAACGAGCATATCACGTACTGACTCTGTGTGCCATCGTACTTCTATAGTTACTTGTGGGCCAACAGACTTTTCCAATGCGGCAAGCCGTTCTTCCGCTGAGAGATCACGCAAATCCTCCATAAGCGAATGCTTCGTTTCTTTGTGTGGAATGGCATATGGTTTACAAGGAGGACACAGAATGAGGTCTTTAGAAAGAGCTGCCATCAGTTCTAATGTAATAGCTTCACACACATCAGGTCCTAGTCCGATTCCCACACGATGACGAGATGAAGAAGAGCACACAATACCAGCTTCGACCTGTTCTGTCCCTTCTAACCAAGCCAGAGGATTCTTGGTCAATTCGTCTGCCGAAGGAACAGCAACATTCACCCGCTTTGCGATATTTGGTAGCAAATTTGTCCATAGTGGAAAACGTTGCTCCTCACTCTCTTTCATCGCTTCTATTGTTGCAATGGTAAAACCACTCGTATTTTTTTCATATGGGTTCATGTACCATGCTTTCGCCGGGCGGAAATAAACACTCGTTCGACGTTTGAGGTAGAGTTTAGAACCATTAAAACAACTCTTGCTCTGCCATCGACGCACACCATAGTGAAAATGGATTCGTGGCTCAGCGTGTCCCACTAGCGTCTGGAGCGTAATATTTACCGTATAGCTGTAGCCATAAGGTATTTTCTCCTCGTCATTCTTATCCACAAAATAGACTGGTGGCCATGTCATCAGTTCTGCTCCCTCTGCAAGAGGAACACGTACGAGCGTGCGTTTAGTTCCATGAATAGGCAAACTCACACGATGTTCTACGAGCATATCAGCAACAACTGCCGGAATCACTTTAAATGCAATTTTAGCCATATCTGCTGTTCCATTCTCGTACGTTTTTTCTTGCAGTGAAAGCATCACAGGCTTCCAGGATAGGTCATCCTGAGTGAGGAGATGTTCCATCGCTAAAAAACTTTCACATTCACCATACGTTTCTTGGAACCATGCTTGAATGATATACCAGAGGCGATCCACAGGAATCGCTTGACGAACGAGGAGCCATGGGAGGCGTTCGCGCAGTCTGCTATCAAGTTCCTCTTCAGGCCCTCCTTCTCTCGATCGTCGTACCGCATTAGGGACCGCAAGTAAATAAGGAATCAACGCCTGCAATACAGCATTCAAACTTCGAATAGGGATAGTTATAGGTTGATCTAACCGATCACTGCGTTCCTCTTGCAGAGCCTGCAACGGCTCAAACCATTCATCAGGAAATGACAACTGCATGAAGGAGAGATTTCGTAAACAACTTCCTGGGCGAATAGTACAGGCCACCAGTTGAATGGGCTTTTTAGACATCGTAGACTCCTTGTATCTTTGAAAATGCATCAGCAGCTTCCCCATAGAGGGTCGTCGCTATTGCACGGTGAACAGGATCAGGGTCAGTCGTCGCCTGTTGAAGAATACGCTGAAAACCAAGCAACATACTGGTTTTTTCTGTATCCTTTTTTCCAACAGGACTGTTCTCAGCCCAACGAGCATCGACGAAATGAACACGGGCAGTAGCACCTCCTCGTAAAAGACGGCCAATGCATTGCCAAACCAAGACAAATTGGGTCCAAAGCAATGCAGTTCGTTCACTATCTCCCAGTTCCTTATAGGTTTTCCCTTTTCCAAGAGCATCTTCCCATTGCTGAGAAGCAACTCGGCGAAGTTGCAGACCTGCCTGCGTAGCCTGGGAATGTGTTAATGTTTGAACATAGGTCTGTCCCCAAGCATTCAACTTATGAATAGCGGCGTGAATATCTCCAGGAATTGGATAGGGACGAACTAAAAAATACACACTGCCAATAGCAGCCTCCTGACCAACGAGAATATTATGCCCCCGTTCGATCGATTGGAGTGGAGCAACTAAAAATCGCGCAGAGCCTAGGGCCATCTGATGCAATAAACTACGTCGTAGCCGTCCTGATGAGGACTGCCAAGTATCGTTTCCTTCACCTTCACGATCGGGAACAAGCGTGACAACCTCATCACCGACAAATTGCGGATGCTGCTCAGCCAAAATCGTTGCCAGCGTATCACCCACCGCCTCGGCTTCATAATAACTCCCCACAACGAGTAGGATGCGCTGACGATGCACGTCCAATCTTGCTAACTCCTCATCAAGCATACTTGGACGAAACGCTTGAGGATGGGTAAGCACATCAAGCATCGTTCGTAAACTCCTCAACCGCTGCTCTGGTTCTTCAAAGCCAGACACATGCAAGTATTTCCCGGGAGCCCCAGGGTCAGGGAGCGGATCATAAGAGCAAGAAATTCGTCCTTGCTGCTGATAACTAGCGTGTTGGGATATTTGTGGAAGCAGGACCAATCCCGGTGGGATATTCAAGTGGTAGCGCCATGAGCCGGGAGCCCAAGAAGTTCCACTCGTCAACAATACATGAGGCCCTGCCAGGGTATCACTAAGTTGTAAACTATCATGAAGATGGAGCAGGAGTGACCGTCCCATACCACGTACATGAAAAAAACGTAGTTCGCCGTTACCATCTCCATGACTGTCAAAGTATTGAAAGCCAAGGACTGCTCCCATAGGAGCTTCCGGCACCATACGCAATTGATCCTCAGAAGGGTCATAAAACAATCCTCCGGAACCTCGATCCAAGTCAAGTGCTTCCGCCGCAGGCCATTGCCAGATCATGGCTTGCAGTGCATGGTCAAGAATAATGACGAGCAACATGATTAACAGCTGCTGCGCAAGTTGCTCGATGCGACGTTCATCGGCAAGTGAAGAAAGACGGACCTGACCAAGCCAGTTTTTGAGTTGTACAAGAGCAAGATTCGTATCAGACTCAAGAAGTTCCAGTTGCATCGCTCTATACCATGCCAATGGAGGCATCTTCTCATCATTGTTCTCTTTAGGAATTACCAGAGGGCTATATTTAAAATCATTTGCCTGACGCACAAAGGGCTCCGTCGATGGTAAGATACCTTGCAATTCCTCAACCAGACGTGCGATAAGAATATCGTGTGAGAAATAAGCGCTTCCTAACCATCGACGCGTTGTTGAGTCGTGATCGCGAAGATGGATATAGAGACGGTTGACGGCCCGCTGCGTATTGTCGTGCGAGATCAACCAGCGATCTAATCCAGGAACTTTGCCCACAAGGGGGCGGCCTGAACGGTACATCTGACGTGAAACCTGCGTTGCAATACGATCCAACCAAGACTCACCACGCTCTCGTACAAGGACCTCCATAGGTGCAAAGCGGTCATCGAATTGCACCTGTACTAAGTCAGCCTCATCAATCAAAAGCACATGAGCATGACGCATGACAAGATCCATGTAGCGCATCGTTTCTGAAATCAGCGGACCTTGCGGTCCGCTAGCTAATAAGCTCGCAGGCGTTGCGAGCCAGATTCGTGCAGTTGCAAATGAACGAGTAGAATGGTGAACAGGGCAAACTGGGAGAAATGGACAATCACGGCGCTCACTTTCAGCATTATCTTTGATGAAGTACAAACGCGTGCAAGGCTCTTCGCCCGGTGGGATAGCCTGTACATCCTGGCGTAATCCGTCGAGGGGACAAACAGTGGAAAGAAAAGAGTACGCAGGGTGTTCACGACGCAGTGAAGTACCATCGCTTGCAGCCTCTGTCTGATAGAGTCTATTCAAGTGAGTCACTCGTGTTGACCGCCCAAGAAGTGGCATCGCTTGGAGAGTTGAGTCAACACGACAAAGGGCATCAATGATGGCGAGCTCACGAAATAATGCGGCAACATCACTCAAAACAAGTGTTACCCGAAAGCCACGACGCGCTAAAAAAATAGTCAGGACAGTAAAGAAGGTTGACTTCCCACTGCCAACCATTCCAATCATATGCAACAGTCCATCAAGCCTCAGTTGGGTAGTAGGTTGAAGCCCTGTCTGATCAACAATCCGTAATTGTAGTGCTCGTATTCGCCTCCCCCACCCTTGACAAGATGCGGCAGACCTATCTGGAGCAATGCGGTCCATCCAGTCAGCCTCCTGTTCCAGATCCATGAGCGAAATCACTAATGGCTGTTGCTCAGGTAGACGCGCCGTTGCAAGCCCAAGAATAGAACGGTTTATAAAGCGCTCAACACGTGGGGGTAATTCAACTTCGTGCCACTCCCTTTGTATCGAGAAACGATACCGTCCTGCTGTCGCATATCGTGTCTGACGCTCTTTCCAAGCCGGGGGTGTAGACAGGGCTTGCTGAATGCACTCATGCCGCTCCTGAAAGAGAAGAGCATTTGTCTGATCAAGAATGCAATCGTCCTCCAGTTGATAGAGTGGATAAGGGTGCTTCACCGTTTTATAGAGCTTGATAGCGTCTTCCCATGATCGCCGAGCAATTAATGATGGCAAGTGTAAACGAGTCAACGTCAACACTTTCTTCTGTTGGTCAGAAAGCTTCCCCAAAGCAGGCAATGGTTGACCATTAAAGACAGTCCACGCAAGTCTTGGTGGTTGTCCTGGAAACACCTGCTTCATCACCGTAAGCACCAACTCTATATCCATCAGGTCTCCGGCTGGCATTGATAGAGGGCCGTAGGCTGCTTTGAGGGCAGTGAGATCTTCTGCCACTGCTTTTCTCCAGAGACTAACCTCACGCATGACACTGCTCCTTATATCTTCTAGCTTCTTCAATCAGGTCATTGATGGTAAGAATGGAAAAAGCCTGTTCGCTCGTAGCATTTCGTAAAATATCCAGGTAGCCAGGCATTTCCTGAACGCGCTGGTTCGGAATAACGTACAACGCACGATCCCATGTCAGATTTCCATGACATTCTAGCGGAGTAAGATGAGAGGCGAGTAAATGAGGAAAACGCCAATCCTTGACATCAACTGCCCATACCGTGCGATCAGGAAAAACGATGCGTATATCATACGCATCGTAACCAGGCCATAGCTCGGCAGTAATTCCGAGCGTATCAAGACATTGGGCCGTTTTGATTTCATAGATACCAGGGGCTACCACATATCTGCGAATAGCACGGCGAACTCGTTGAAGGTGCTCAGGAGCTGTCCGAAGTTCCCGAATCACACAATGAATAAAATCACCTGTGAGAATACGACACCGATCATCGCCACAATGTAAACGCCCATGAGAACGTTGTAAGGTCCAACCACAAAAACCACAGAGCAGAACTTTCCCTTGCTCAACGACTAACGTGGGTACTCGTTCATAGAGATCAGTCAGATAGCTTCCAAGAGTTCCAATCTGCGCATCAAAAGAACATTTCATGAGCTCGTCATCGGTCACAACAGGATGTTCAATTAAGAACTGACGAAATGCAACATATGCATGAGGAGCACGGTTCTTTTTTGCCTCACTCAAGACCTTGAGCATGGTATTCTGGCATGTTTCTAGCTCTGCATCACACTTGGTCAGAGCATATTCACGACAAAGTGATGTGGGTTGATCATCTTTATCCAGAAGGGCCTCATTGAGCCACATGGGAGGAATACGAAAATGCACAGGCCATTCTCCGAGAGGACGACGACACCAGGCAAGCGCAGCATGTAGATGCATAGGTGGGTCTACGTCACGCAGCAAGCATTCAGCTGTCAGAATGTTCACCCCCCGTTGCCATGCTTGAGAAAAAGGGACATGAAGTGGCTTTCCCTCTGCAATGTCATTGGTAAGATAGGTAAGACCAGAGGCAAGTAGACAAAGAATCGCCTCTGGAAGAGGAAGATCAATGTTCTCTTCTAATGGTTTGATACTAAGAAGCGCCAAACCAGATGGAGTAACGCGAAGGCTGCGAGGACCATCCATCCAATCAACATAGGTTGGACGCAATCTAGTCAATTGCCGCTGAACATTGCCACGAGAACTGCTGGGATAGCCAATAGCCATAGCAATTTCAGCAAGTGTAGGAGGGCGCCCTTGGGAATCCTCCGT
This sequence comes from Ktedonobacteria bacterium brp13, assembly GCA_015099395.1. Classification (GTDB taxonomy): domain Bacteria; phylum Chloroflexota; class Ktedonobacteria; order Ktedonobacterales; family Ktedonobacteraceae; genus Dictyobacter. Next base: position 2,383,604 of record AP024096.1, read on the forward strand.
TAAAGTTACAATAACCTGGAGAAGGCGTTTATCAGACTCAGTAGGAGTTGCCATAAAAAGCTCCCTTCCAATAAAAATTTGCGCTTACAACACACGTTGTACAACGTATGTTGTGAAAACATGTCTTTAGTACTTATGACAACAGGATTATACATTTCATTAATGTTAGTAGTCAATGCATAATATATAAATATATAATTTAATTTAATGTGCTATACGCTTATACATAAAAATTGCTTGAAATACTGATAACAACTCCATACTACTGCAAGATAGGAGAGGAATGAGCACGTTAGGACGATGATGTTCTATTAAATGGATGAACATCCATGCCAAATCTGCCGTAATGACAAGCAAACATGAAGTCAGCAAAACTCAAATGCGCGTATAAGTTATTGGCACTTACCCCACCAAACCGGCGAGAGAACCCATAGTTTGAGACAGCACTAAAATCTCAAACCTCATCAACTTTTCAAAGAATTGGAGGAAATCTTGTACGTGATATCTAATCGCAACAATACTTCCTATTACGGATGAAGCGGTAGAGCCACATTATCCGGTGAACGCCAGCCATTCTGAGCTCACGTACCACCGATTTTTTTGAGCTCGCCACCATTTAGTGTGGCTCTACCCTTCTTCGTATTTCGTCCGCTTTTATGAGACAAACAAGGATACATCAATACATCAATGAACACATGGAGGAGCTTGATGTACATCCAATTTCTACAGATTCATGTTAGGAACATCCTGCTCCTCTTGACCTCAAACGAGAGTGATGCTACTTTCGTAGAGCAACAAGTACCTGCTTGTTACAACACAAAAATGCGGGAGAGTAGGTAATGGTATGACAGGAGTGCTCATTCTTCGTGAGGATCGCACAGAGCTTATTACGCATACGATAGAGCTTTGGATCAAAACGAAAACACAAGCATCCGAGAGTATGCGGACAAAAGAGATGTATGAACAAACTATCACGACTTTTCGTCACGTAACCCTAGCTGCGGGGATTGATCTGGATGGATTTTCACCTGCAATTTCGCTTCAAAGCATGACCTTTGATGACAGGGAACATGCACTTGCCGCACTTGGTCTCATTGCGCAAGCCTGGGCCGCCTCAACTCAAAAGGAAAAACAAAGGCAACAGGGCATTAGCGCCGCCACCTATAACAATCGTCTGACCATCATCAGTAGTTTCTATCAGTTTGCCAAGGACCGACGATTGCTAAGAATGGAAAATCCGATTGAGCAGATCGAACGACGGAAGATTCAAGACTACGTCTCCGCTCGACCTCTCTTCAAGGACCAAATTGCAGCAGCACTCGCCAAAATCGAGAAACAGACATTGGCTGGGACACGGGATTTTGCCTTGATCCTGCTACTGCTTGGAACGGGGCGGCGTGGCAGCGAAGTTCGCCAACTTACATGGAAAGATCTGCAATTTCACGACGATGGAATGACGATTCGTTTCCATTGCAAAGGTGGGAAAGCTCTCTATGATACCTTGGAGCCTCGGGTAGTTCGTGCTCTCCTCGCGTATCTTAACGCGATGTTTCACTACGATCCACAGGGACGGTCTGGGATTACGCTGAATCCAGAACAACCTCTCTGGCTGTCCCTCTCGCATAAAAGATACCTTCAGCCTCTCTCTCAGAGAGGACTTGCTGACATTTTCGAACGGTATTTTGGGATGACCAAAATTCATGCAACGCGACACACCTTTGCGCTGATGATGCTTAAATCGGGGGCAACTATTGTGGATATTATGAGAAGATTGGGGCACAATAATGTTGCGACGACGAGTCGCTATCTGAACACTCTCGTAAGTGCAGACAATGCCTTTGCCAGCAAACTGCTTGACGAAATGGGAATACGAGATGATGAAGAGACATAAGATTCTCTAGGCCCATGGTCTTTTCTTACCAACGATGTGAAAAAGCTTGCCTCGCCATCGCAATAGGACGCGACAGCATTGACGAATGTCACGGATTGAGCATATGGCACCCAGGATGCGCGCCTCTCTTCGAGAAAGCAGTGGAGAGGGCGACAGATGATAGACAACGATCAAACAGGGTGGTGACTGGCAGAGAGATCCACCGTTGCAAACTGTTGCATCCTTGCCGCTAACCAAATCACACCGCCACTATCTTCACCGGTCCCAGGATCGAACCATCCACTATTACACTCCATCGTTAGTGCTACCATCTCATTTAAGATACTCAGCGTCTTGGGCTGGCGCAATTGTGTATCAGTATCGTGAACCAACAGAATGGCATCCTTGCGGACACGCAGAAGATCAGTCGTTACGCGTGTCATGACAGGATCAATCTGCAGTGCTAGCATCTGTTGGGCTTGCGTATGGCCAGGAGCGTTCGTCAATCCATTCAAATGAAGATCCACATGGGCCAGGTAACCAGGAGGCTCTTGATTCGGGATAACATTGAGCAGGCCGATTTTTCCAGCGACTGGATCAACTAACCAAGGCGAGTTGGGGACATCTTGCCACGCGTAAGATGCTCCATCAAGGTAGTCTATGATGCGGATCAACTGACGATGAATGAGATCCGCAGTGCCATCGGACATGTGTTCCCCCCAACTTCCTTGGGCAGCACTACTCCACTCTTCAATTTTTGACAGGTTGCGGGTCATCCATGTCACCAGACCGCCAGGGATATGGTTCTGCTGCAATGTCGGATCTTGCGCCAGCAAATGTCTTAAATGAGAAAGCCAGGAATACCCTTTCGCATCTCCAGGAGTAGGTATATTCGGGAACCATCCTTCCCAACACCATGTCTGTGGATCTTGTGGGGGCGTCATAGGATTACTATTTTGCTGCTGCATTATGATCCGCACTCCGCTATAGGTCGCAAGAAGATTCGTATGAGCAGCAGCAGTGTATTGCAGGTATGCCTGTCCATGACTCATGACAGACAGGTGACCAAGGATAAGCGGCATCGTCTCATCATCAGCCTTATCTGGCATCAGCCACACGCCATAAACCATCCCGGCAGGAGGCGGAGTCACATGTTGCAGAGAAAGCGTCACGACATCATTATAGCCGCTGGTCAGTGCAGGATCGAACTGTCCAGAACTCGTAAAGGTCATCATGCCAACGGATATCGGGCTCACAGCCTTTGGTGGACGGGATGTCGATGCGGATATCGATGCCGGAGTAAGCATACAGGGAACTAAAATGGTACTGCCAACGACAAGCACAACAATGATACCAGCAAGGGAAACAACAGGATGTTTCCTCCTTGGAGGCTGTTTCAAAGGAACAGGCTCCGCATGTGAAGATTGACGCAGTTCCTCACTGACCTGGAAAAGAGCAGACATCTGAGGAGAAGATGCTGTTTTTGCCTGTGAGGATACTGGAGGAAAAGGTGTCCGTAAGAGAAAGAGCGATGCCCACACAGATGGCTCAGATGAGGAAGGAAGGACACATTTTTTCACTGGGAAAGGGCGCAACGCACTGGCCAAAGCGAGCGAAGAAAACCACGGATCAGACAGGCAAAGCTGCAAGGCAACGAGCAGACTAGAGAGAAGCGCAGCACTGATAGCACTGATACCCAGGAAAGAGAACAGCAGTGAGAAGAACATGGGGTTTGCTAGACCAATAAGGCCAAGAAACAGTAGGGCCAGATCGATCATGTGCGAAGGGTGAAATGCCACACGCTTCACCATCAGACTGTAGCCCAATGGGAGAAGAGATGAACAGGAAGCCAGGGTCAAAACAGTCCCAATAGCGCTCGCGCTCGTAGCGTGCATCGTGAGACTGAACACGATTAATCCCGCTACTTCGAGGACCCCACTTCCTCCCGCAAGCACGAGATCGAAGCGATCTTTGCTGATCCAGTGGTGCACAGCATTTGTGCGAACCTCTGGCGGCTGCAGAGCAAGCAGAAGCGCAAGGAAGAGACAGGAACACGAACGAACGCCAAAGAGCACCCAGTACCAGTTGTCTGCTTGGCTGAACATCCCAATCCCAAAGTTAAAACAGCCCAGGCATACGGCAGCCGCAAGTGCCCACAGGATGCCTGAGGACATCGTGCGTAAAGACAAGCGTAAAGGAGAGGCAACCGAACCTGAACGAGACACTACAAGGAGGATGCCTCCCAAGATCAGGCCAAGGCAGACTATATTGTCATGCTCATGGAAGATCATCATCGAGAGCACAACTGAGACAGCACTATTACTCGCGAGAATGGCACTTGTCGTACCAGTTGCACTCTCATGACATTGAAACGCTCGGTACATGCAAAAATAAGCCAGTGCACTGATACTCCCCAGACCAAGCACCACACTGAGCGCCGTCCGGCTCATGATCAAGGAAGGAGCCGAGGCATGCATGAGAGAGGAAGGGGCAACGATGCCAAACAGGAGAAGGACACATAATCCACAACATTGAGCCAGGACAGCGACGCGTTGCGTACTTAGTCGAACCAAGCCCGACGCGATATCTGCGCCACCCCAACAGATGGCAATGAGCAAACCAAGACTCGTATTCATTCGACCATCCTTTCTGATTCTCAACCGAAACCTGAGAGGTTTACCATGCATGCACAGTCACGATTTTCCCTCACAAGTAGAGAGACACTACGGTTTTTCAAAGACACACAGTTCACTGATTATCCAAAACGAAGCAGTGCGCAGAGACAAGAAAACCGAGCGCGTTCAAAGGGCACCATCGAGACAGAACAACAAGAACAACACTGAGGAAGACTCGTCCCCTTCTTCTTTGATACGTCTCTCTCTTTCTCGCTTACACAAACTATGCATGAAAAGCCATATCATTTTGAACATCGTTGGGTATCATTTCAGGTATCATTACGCTATCGTTTCAAAGTGATAGCTTTCACGACAAAAAAAGCAGCCTCGACGTCCATCGAAGCTGCGAAAAGAGGGCATGCGCTCTTAGGAAACGTGCCTCCGACCTTCCAACTACTGAAGCGACTGAAGCCACGCATCCACTGTGTGCATTTTATAATGCTGGAGTGTGCCAAAGATGGCACGTGCACGCGCCGCGAGCTCCACGGCCTGCTCAATATGCTCTTGCTCGGCAGCGACTTGCGCTAAGCCATACAATGCAAGTGCCATCATCTCCTGATCTCCTTTGGCAAGAGGAAGCATCTGATCGAACATTTGTTCTGCTTCATGCCATTTGTGATGCTGGAGCATATACACTCCATACTCACTCAAGACATTACAGAGGACCCGCACACGCTGCACATGCTGAGCAAGGACAAGACTTTCTTGATAGAGCTTTTCTGCCTCTTCATCCTGCTTCTGGGCAAATTTCACGGAGCCCAGATCGCAGAGCACCACACTGAGCCACTCCGGTGAGTGCACGTGCTGCACAATCTCCAGCCCTTCTTGCAGATATCGTTCTGCCTGCACCCACTCCTCTTCCATCCTTTTTATAAATGCAAGATTGACCAGAATGACACAGATTTGATCCTGATATTTAATCTCACGAGCCACAGCCAGCGCGTCGAGATAGTACTGCTCGGCCTCTTGTGCATTGCCACGATTTCCCAGAAACGACCCGACATTGAGCAAACTAATGCACAATTGGTCGCGGAGATTATACGTTCGAGCAATAGATAACGCCTGGAGCAGATAGGCTCGCTCCTGTTCACCTTGCCCACGTTCATGGGTAATAGTCCCAAGATACCGGCTGATTTTGCATTGTTCCATCGGTGTTTGCGCCAATGCTTGTGCCTCTTTGAGCAACTTCTCTCCCTCATCCAAAGAGCCACGCCGCCACATCATTCCGCCAAATTCTGTCAAGACCCGACACAGCAAGGAGACATGATACGTGCGAGCTAGCATCAAACTGATGTGATACCGTTCCTCAGAAAGGGCAAACTTCCCTTGCCTTTGCGCCGTATCCCCCCATAAGAGGAAGTGTATGGCACGTTCGTGTTGCTCCTCTGTTGTAAGGTAAGTAAAGACATGGTGTAAGTAGGTATCGGCACGATCATAGAAACCACGCAGCAACAGATACGGCACAAAGGCATGGATACAATGCAGAAGCATCGCTGATTCCAGGTTAAGACGAATCGCACGATCGAAGATCGTGTACAACGTCGGACACTCAAGATCCAAGCGTTCATAGTCCGGTGCTGCATCCAGGAAATGGGTCGCATAGACTAAGAGGCGACGGGTCGCGGTCACTTCAATCTCTGGCGTCAAACCGAGTCCAGCATAATCAGCAAGGATTTGATGCAGACGGCAGCGGTCAGTTCCATCACATTCAACAAGCCCCATATCGATCAGCTCATCAAGAAGTGCTTCAGCTCCCATCTTATGATCCTGAGTCATCACAGCGAGCGCCGCTTCCTCCGAAAACGTCTGGGGTTTTGCCGGAAAAAGCGCCAGCGCATAAAAGCCGAAACGAGCATCGGTACTCAGTCGCTGTACGGTTACTGCAAGGATAGTATCGAGCGAGATGTGCGATGTTGCAGCAAGAGAAGGATGAGAAACGGAAGGGATTGGCGGTTCACTCATCGTGAACCGTGTCGTGACGGACATAAGATCGGTGAGCGCAGCAGAAATACGACGTTGTGAACTAGAATACGACACCTTACGCAAGTAGTTGCCAATCAGCGTCAATGCAAGCGGGAGTCCACCGACAGCCTGCGCAAGCAAACGAAGCTGTTCTGGATACTTCTGCGCAACCTGAGGGGCGAGTTGCTCAAGCAAAAGGCAACTCTCATCCGCAGAAAGCTCCTGCACTGAAATAGCCTGAAGTGCAAGCTGTGAGGCAATGAGGGGGAATCGAGTGGTGATCACATGCGCACAGCTTTCGCCGCCAACAAGCAGAGCCAGCCCATCATCAAGCTGCCACACATCATCGATCACAAGAAGCATAGAGCGCTGAGTCAGCGCAAAGCGAATCGCTTGGGTCCATTGCTCCTGAGTGTGCAACGATTGTATGTACGTCTCTGTCAACCCGAGCAATTCACCCCACCGATGTAGGATCGCCAAGACATTGGGAGTTGGACCGACAGGAGCCCAAAGGATACCATCAGGGAAAAGAGCAAGCGTTTCGGAACGATGACTAATCGCAGTGGCAAGAGCTGTCTTCCCAACACCAGGAAGTCCATTGAGTGTAGTGAGAGCAAAACTTCCTTTTTTCGACAACTGGTGCAGAATGGTTTGCATAATGGCATCACGGCCAATAAGCTGGATAAAATTCTCATGGGGAATAGCAGAGTCAATAGTAGGAGACGCTGATGGAGGAAGAGGAGCAAGAGAAGTAGGGGAAGCAACAGCTTCAACCTGATCGTGCTCAGGCAGAGGACCAACGATCGTTTCCCATCCAAAATCAACAGCCGTTGCTTGAAAAATATCGCATAAGAGACGACGATAATGCCGATGAGGAACAGTCTTCCCATTTTCCCAGCGGCTCACTGTCAACTTCGTAACGCTCACTTTATCAGCGACCTCCTGTTGTGACCACCCTCTTTGTTCACGTCGTTCACGTAGTTGTGCTAAATGGTTGTTTTTCCTCATCCTTGGCCTTCTCTGTATGCCATAACAGTATCAATAGAAATTTTCCAGTGAACACACATACGCTTTTGCAAAGGAACATCCTATTCTTCATTTCAAATACCGTAGCACATGTAGAATGGGTTTGTCAATAAACGCGGAATGTGAATTATATTGTGAATTCACCGTGCATATGTAAAATATGCTTTACATAATAAATCTACAAAAAAATGTATCTGCCAAAACATCTTTTTCTCGCTCCTATATCGATTATCAAAGGAAGTTCTTGACGCCTCTAAGCAGACATCGAGAGACGAGGAGTATCTCTCTGCTTTTCTCCAGTAACAACAACAACTGTAGGGAGAACCCTGTTTCGAAAAACGAGAGGACAGCAGCAAAAAGCGGATGCAGGAACCTTGTAGGAGTCTCATACACAAAAACAGTGAAATGCAAGCGTCTTGGGGGAGTTTCCTCTAAGAAATTGATGCAAATGCAGGAGCATTGTAGGAGTTCGACTTGTTATGCTTGAGAGAAGCACGTGAGAGCCTCCACATTCTATTTCTCCAAAGAGAAAGGCTCTCGAACTGGCTACTATTCGTTGAAGGCGAACGCGGCTGACAAGAGGATGCAAGCTGCAGTAAAAGTGAGAGGAAAGCAGTCTCGATCTTTGAAAAGAGACAAGCGACTTCCTCACGAAAGAAGAGAGAAGGGGCGTTTATGGCTATTCGATTTTACATGCTTCACAAGCCGTACGGCTGTTTTTCTAATTTTTCTGCCTATGGTTTTACACTCGACGACGTCTGGTGGATGACCAGTGAGCATTATTTTCAAGCGCAGAAGTTTTTTCCCTCCAATACTTACTACGCCGAACAAATCCGGCGAGCTAGTTCCCCAAGAGAGGCTGCCAACCTCGGACGACAGCGAACCATTCCTCTGCGTGCGGACTGGGAACAGGTAAAAGATGCGGTCATGCACCGAGCCGTTTTGTGCAAATTCGAGACACATGCAGATATTCGTGCCATCCTTCTGAGTACCGGAGACGAGGAGATTATTGAGAATGCACCCAACGATGCCTATTGGGGATGTGGCCCCAATGGTGACGGAGAAAACAAGTTGGGACACATTCTCATGCACATACGCCAAACGTTACGTGAGCGCAGGTAGTCCAAGCATCGCGTTACCATGCGTCTGCTCAGCGCGATGGCCTCCACCGAAAATACATCGACGTCATGGAGAAAGAAACTATGTTGAAAGAAGCCATCTTACCTCATATACGACAGAGGAACAGACAAGGCAACAGTGCAAGCTATGCGATTGAACTGTTAGAGGCTGGGTATGGTATGACCCTGGGCAACTCGCTGCGACGCGTTCTCCTGTCTTCGTTGCCCGGCGCGGCTGTCACCTCAATTCGTATTGAAGGGGTACAACACGAGTTCCAGGATATCCCGAATGTAATGGAAGATGTCACTGAAATTGTCTTGAACATCAAGCGCTTACGTCTGCGCTGTTTCTCGAACCACCCCATCACGATGCGTCTGGAGATTAGCGGCGAGCGCGAGGTGACAGCTGCTGATATTGTAGCTATCGCTCCCAGCACAATCGAGATTGTGAATCCTGAGCTGCATATTGCAACGCTCGATAATGAGAACGCACGCCTTGATATGGAGTTGGTCGTGGAGACCGGCAGAGGCTATGTTCCTGCCGCCGCAAAAGGTGATCAGCCCATCGGGGTTATCCCTGTTGATGCGATCTATTCACCTGTGCAAAAAGTGAAATATGCTGTTGAGCACACACTCGTAGGGCAGGCGACGAGCGTTGATACGATTGTGCTGGAAATTACGACGGATGGCACGATGACACCTGATGAGGCATTACGCCAGGGTGCGGATATTCTGGTACGGCACTTTACGTTGCTCGCCACTTATCGCGCTCAGCCGGTTGAGATTGAGCGATCACCGCTGAACAGTTTGCCTATTCCGCAGAAAATCTATAATACACCGATTGAAGAACTGGACCTTTCGGTGCGCGCTTACAACTGCTTAAAGCGAGGTGGAATCACGAAGGTGGGCCAAGCTCTCTCGATGAATGAAGAAGACCTGCTTGGTGTACGCAATTTCGGTGAGAAAAGTTTGCAGGAACTCGGTGAGCTTCTGCGTTTAAAAGGTTGCTTGCCTGAACCTTCTATAATTCCCGCAGAAGCGAATGTGTAAAAAATTCACGATAGATGGTACCACGAAAAAAAGTGAGCCGGAGGATGAAAGTTTTCAACTCAGGAAAGTATTCCTCGCGTTCTCTGGCCTGCCACGTGTCCTTTCAATTGTCTGGTCTGCTGATATGCCTCTCACGCTTGCACTTGCCATTGTGACGATTGTACGTGGGCTGACCCCTGTGATCCAGGTAATAATTACTCAGGTACTAATTGATCGTGTCGTGCAGGGGATGCGTCTGCATTCGATTGCACCTATCTGGTTGCCAGTGGGGCTCCAATTAGGCATGAGCCTGGTTGATCGCTTCCTGGTAAACAGTAGCACAACCCTGGAACAGTTGTTGCGTGAACGAGTAACGAGTTATATTCAACTGGCGATTTTGAAGAAGGCGGATACACTCGATCTCGCCTTCTTTGAGGACTCCAAGTTCTATGATACGTTGCGCGAGGCTGCAACCGAGTCAGGGTATAAACCAGTAACCATGATTCGGCAGACGTTTGAATTAGGTCAGACACTGATTACGCTGATCTCGATGTTGTTTCTATTGATGCAACTGGCGTGGTGGCTGATTCCTATCATGTTTCTGCTGCCGATCCCGTCGTTTATCGCGGGGAGTCGCTACTGTTGGCGCGAGTTTTATCGTATGCGCCATGAGTCACCTGAGCGACGTCTGATGGCCTACTTCAATCATGTCATGACCGTCGATGACTACAATAAGGAGATCAAGCTTTTTTCCCTGGGTGATTTCTTTATTCGCCGCTATAGCAAACTCATGGATACATTTTTCGCGGAATTTGTCCGTTTCCTCTTCCCACGTAGTATCAGTAATTTTCTCTGGGCGGCGCTGACCATTATCGCCAACTCTGCCATTTACCTGTATGTCGCATTGAGGGCAGTCCAGGGAACCATTACGCTGGGAGCACTCACGAAATACACTCAGGCTGCTATGCGTGCTGGTCTGAGTATTCAAAGCATTCTCGATGGGATTGCAGACATCTATGAGAATACGCTCTATGTCAGCACCCTGTTCGAGTTCCTGGCGTACATGCCGGAGATCACTTCACCGTCGCAGCCTGCTCTGCTCCAGACTGCGACGCAACCAGGTGGCCTGGAGATCGAGTTTCGCAATGTCAGTTTTACCTATCCGGGGAAGTCTGAGGTCGCACTGCTCAATGTAAGCTTTACGATCCACTCTGGTGAGGCCATCGCCCTTGTTGGACGCAATGGAGCGGGCAAGACAACGCTGATCAAGTTGCTGACGCGTCTCTACGATCCTGATGATGGAGAGATCTTGATTGGAGGACGTAATATTCGTGAGTACGATCTCCATACCTTGCGTGCGCAGATCGGCGTCGTCTTTCAAGACTTTGTCAAGTATCATCTGACGGCCAGCGAAAATATTGGCCTGGGGCGTCTTGCCTCAATCGATGATCTGGAGTCTGTGAAATTGTCGGCAGCCAGGAGTGGAGCGGATACCGTCATTGAGCAACTCAGCGACGGATATGAGACGATGCTGGGTCTCTGGTTTAAGCAAGGGACGCAGTTGAGTGGAGGCGAATGGCAGAAGATCGCATTGGCGCGTGCTTTTATGCGTGATGCGCGTATTCTGATCCTCGATGAGCCGACCAGCGCCCTGGACCCGCAATCCGAAGCCGATATCTTTAAAGAGTTTCGTGTCTTGACCGAGGACAAGACAGCGATCTTTATCAGCCATCGCTTCAGCACGGTGCGCCTGGCTGATCGTATCCTGGTGCTGGAGCATGGGAACGTTCGTGAATGTGGCTCACATAAAGAACTGATGGCCTTAAATGGACGCTATGCCGAACTCTTTAATCTACAAGCCGAAGCGTATCGCTCGTGAATCTCAATGCAAGCCTGATTCTCGTTGAATACATCCTCTTCTGTGAAAGGATGCCCATCCTTTGGTTCGAATCAGCAAAGAGGCACGTTCTCCTCTATTGAGATACATACTGAAGTAGAACAATCCGTTGACAGGCTCCTTGGGATGACACGCGCGCATCATGAGACACAGCGTCTCCTGCTCGATTCGTTATGTACAGAATTCGAGATGCTGGGACCTGGGAAGCGAATGGAAAATAGTGTTGATCTTGATCTTCAAACATTTGTTGATGAAGTACACAAACAGCATCCCAAAACCGCAAAAAAATGACTCCTTCAGTCCTAAAAGCGCTAAGAGATGGTTATATTGAGCAAATCGGGCCTCTTCAGCAAAATAAGATCGAAAGAGCGATGTTAGAGCGTAAAATGAGTAATCTCGTAAATCGTGCCTATCACACCACAGAAGAAGAGATTGCTGCGGTTTAGAATACAGCCCCACCACATATGCCTTTGAACAGATCGTAGGCCGATACGCCTATGTTTCAGAAAAGACGTATGCTGTGTCTGAGCACGCCAAGGGCGAGTTTCAAAATGTAAGCCAAAGACAGTGATACCACCTAGAGAAAAAGAGATGACTGCAATGATCTCTGCCACTTGATCAAATCGATGAGCCGTTTCTCCCCGTTTCCTACTTCGGAAGTAGAGATCGTCACCATGCGCTGTTAAATCCTCTAGGTATGATTGAACACGAGCGATATCATCATCGGTAATACCACCACGTCTCTGAAAGCTGAGTATATACAGGGGGACAGCAGCGCCTAGAGCGGAGGAAAGCAAGGTCAACATTGGCACGTAGGGATGAAACTGTTGCTTCAGCTCTTGTAGTTGTTGATTGTCATTCATAAAAAGATTCCTTTTCAACAAAAAGCCAGTTCCTGATAAGCCGTGAAGGCTCAATCGAGAACTGGCTTCTTTGAAGATACGTCAAGTAACGGTGCTAATGGAAAGCAGGAGCCCCATGGACGCAATGGAAATCGAAGAGAAGAATATTCTCTATCAAGTCCAGCAATGCGCTAAAAAAAGCTTCTTCAAGACTCAAACATTTCATCTCTTCATTCCATTGGAACTCCAATCTGTTACCAAGCAAACGTCGTAAGAAAAACGGCAAAAAGATCATTGTTACCAGGGCCAATCGTTACACACAAATCTCAACCAGAAATCACAAAGCAGCGCAAATTGCTCTTCTGAAAAAAAGGTCTGAAGATCATACTTGGTAGCACGCAGGTAACAATACCGGCGCCAGAGGTAGACGTGTCTTCCAGCTTCTACCTGACGGGCATCATAGGAGGTCGGATGTTTCTTCAATGAAACGCACCATGCAGAGAAACTACTTACCTCTTCTAGCACAGAGAGGGCCTGAGACACAGCTACGAGGATGTGAAGAGAGGTGGTTGGCTGCTCGCGTGTGTTGCTCAGAAAAACAATGACTTCTCTCACTTCTTTCTGTTGAGTAGGTGTACTCTCACGACAAAAGGTTGCGTTATAGGAATCATGATAACTACTTACCTGAACCAAGTCAGCGACATCATCTTGCGCCTCGAAGTGCAGGGTTACACCTACGTATTCCAGAAACCGATCAGCATCTGTGGTCTGCTTTTTCATCATGATCGCGCGTAGAAACTGTCCGATTGAGCGATAAGAAGAAAACGCGCGTCCTCCTTTCCGTTTTTTTCGTAATGTTGAGAGAAAAGCGAGAGAGTATGTGAACAAGCAAGCAGACAAGCATCAAGGCCCCTCTCTCGGCAGAGAACCTGTTGATGATTGGTGGATATCCCCGATCGAGACTATTTCATCATTGATTGCCTGTGGAGATTCCTAAATCGGTGAGGAAACACAGAGGATGAAGAGACACGAAGAGCAGTTACCTGATTCGAGCGCTTGCTTTCTCCTTGAGAGGGGATCGTCACCTTGGAAATTTCCTCATTGCGACAAGCGCTCGTGTATAGACAGCGGCTCAACTTCGTGCATTCATCATGGTAGGCGATAAAAGAGAGAGGTCACCAAATGCCACAAATCCTACCATCTCATCAGACCAACATACCAGTGTTTGTAGAATATGCTTGCTGTAGTAACCAAATCCACTTCTTTCCGTTGTGTCTGTGTTAACAACCTCTATTTCTCGCAACAGAAGCCTCCTCGTTGCAAGAATGCTATGATGTTCTTCGTCTCGACATGTCCACGAGGAAGGACCTCTTTCGCAAAAACGCGGTAATAGAAACAATACTGCCCTTGTCCACGAGCAAATGCTCGCATCGACAGGTCTTCCCCAAAGAAATCAGCCAGGATAGCCAGGGCTGAATCAAACGCAGGAAGACCGGCAAGATCAAAACCGTACGAAAAGATCGGGACATGTTTCAGCTTCCGTTCGGGAAAGCCTGACGCATAGACGATAATGGAATTTGGGGCAGAGTTTCTCTGCTGAAATTCGTATGTTTTTGTGGGGAAGGAAAGCGGAATACCTACAAGAATGTTTGTCTGATCCTTTACGCAATCTTGCTGTATTTGCCCAATCAAGAGCAGCAAGGCATCTTGAATCACATGAACATCTTGCACATTCAACTTGCCTAATCCCTGTAAATCTTCTATGTGTGCCATCAAATGTGCTGCGAGTCGGACCATTGTAATTGATTTCATTGATTATCTCTCATCTCCTTATCTTCTTGTTGCTAGCTCAACATGTGCATGCATTGCATCCTAACTTCTGAGTTTTGGGATCAATAGGTGAGGAAGATAGAGAAGGATAAACACTACCATTTGAAGATAGTACTGTCATCCTTCTCCTAAGAAGATCCTGGTATTGCTTGTACTGGAAACACTTTACCTTCGCTGGTTTTCGGATCGTTCTTCCTATACATTCGATAATATCCAAGAAGTTGATCTCTTGGTCGCGCGTTTTTCACCTGAACGAGCCGTTGATATCCCCTGTTTCGAAGCCAATCAACAAGCAGTACATCATTCTTTGTCCCAAACTGGAAGATCCACTGACCACAGAATCGAGTAAAAACTATCTCGAATCCAACTCTGCGCTGGATCTTCACATCGCCATCTTTCCAACCATTAAGATGGTCAATATAAGCGAGGCGAGAGAGAGAGTACATGATCCACCGTTCGTCATCGGTGATCGTTTTTCCATTGAAAAGATCCTGAAACGCTTGCGACGCTGCTGCATAGAGTTTTCCTCCATCAGTGCATTCCCGTCCTGGACCTTGAGTTGTACATCCACATGAAATGCGCGTCATGTTCTTCTCCTTCTTGATGAACTGAACACAGCATAAAAAAGAGCTATCACCCCAGGAAGGAATAGCTCTTCTCATTGTTCAAACAGAAAAGGACCTGTGTTCTCCTATCTTCGTGCACATGATCGCACCGCTTCATCAATTGTTTTGATCACGTTGTGCGGTTCTTGCCTCAAACACACAGGATACTTGAGCCCTTTCCACCAAGTCTTCAGGGAGTGGAAACTCCTGATGAATACGCAAAACGTGCTGATCAAAACATTTGTAGCTAAAAGGGGCGACGGCTTGCGAACGCAGCGCCTCATGCAACGTCTTCCCGAACCCTCGGGAAAGACGAAGTCCGCGCCGCGCCACAATGCGATCACTCGTCGAATCTACGAGCACAGCGAGCAAGGGGACATACTCTCTAGGGGCAACCACAGGAGGAAGGATGTGCGTTTGCACATCCCCAAACACGTGCCAATTGTACGGAATATCTCCCCATGACGAAAAACCATGAAAGTGATAGCACAAAAACAAGATATGTTCTTGCACGAAGAGTGCTAACTCTATCCTATTGTTTTGCACCGCCTCGATACGGCTCTGCGATAGCTGAATTTCAGACAGGACGAGTAAATGGTTTCCATCACAATAACAATAAAAATGCCCCTCTTTCTCCTTATGGATGAATGTGGGCCATGGGTCACCTATCTGAAAGGGATCACGATACGTCATCATTCATTCCTTTTGCAATGCACGAACCAGTAGGCGTTCAAAATGCGGTTATAGCAATCATTTTGCCGCAGCATTGGCAAATGAATAACGACCACATCCTGGAAAAAGTAATACGTAGATGGAAGGTGCGGAAGAACATCTGCTCGGGGATAGCTTGACATGACAGAGCGTCATCATCCTTTTATGAAGAAGGAAACAAGGCTACAAAGGTTTTCTCTGCAAGTTTGTTTCGTATCATCTCCTAAGAGGCACTGTCACACATGGTTTGTGGAACCACTAACGACCGTCTTTGGGCCGAGGGCGATAAATGTTGACACCTACTTTGATGTGTTCATGTCCTGGCGCAGCAACATTCCCATCTGTGCTTGCTATCGTGATGGATTTACCGCTTGATGAAAGACCATATTCTTGAGACAAATCAGCTGTGATGATGAGTGTGTTGCCTTCAACTCTCATGACAATATTTTTCATTCTATTGCTCCTTTTGTGACTAACGAGATATTTTACTGTCTATTAATCGCAGAATGCCTCAAAGACTTTTCAAGCAAGATCTGGAAAAGTCTTACCCTCATGAAAATGGAAATGGCACCCTTGTCGTTTCTCTCATGAACAATGGTTGGTTTTGACCAGTCATTTCACGCTTTGTGACATCACCTATTTTGTTCACGCTGTGACATCACCTATGTGCTTTATGGTTTCGACATGCTCTGTTCCACGGATGAGTCCATGGTACAACCAGGTGATTCTGTCGGATTGCTCTAAAGCTACCTGTTCTATCGCTCTCTCGGAGAACGTTGGGTTTACCTCGACGTCCAAGGTTCCTTTGACAAATGCCTCGGCCGTAAGGGCCACTGTATAGATTTTTTTGACGATAATACGGTTCCCTCGTTCACTAACGGGAACTATGGTGGCTTCAGGAGCAATGTCGAGAGAAACAGAGCCTGGATGGGTATTTTTCTCAACAAACTCGCGATAGGTTTCACTCAACGCGGGAAGAGGAAGCCAATACAGGTGAGGAATATGATTCGCCTTGAGAGCAAACCACGCTCGGACAGTGCGTAATGCAATGATGTCTATATCCTCACGAGCAATGGTGACAACGACTGCGACATCCTCCCATGCGCTCTGCTCAAAACGAGCAAACCAGTCCTCCAACAGCTTGAGGACTGCAGGTTGGCTGGCTGTTGTATGCTTTTCATCAATCCAGAGATTATACATCTGTTCATTGATATCCTCTTCTTCAAGATGGAGTTCTTTGGCAAGCAGCAGTACAGCCTCATACTCCAAAGAATAGCGATCCATATTCATGATGATGACACGTTTCATGCATTCTCTCCTCTCTTTGATACCAACAATTTCTTCAAAATGACTCGATAATTGCTCAAAAGAAAACCTCATCTTCTTGTAAAGGACTCTCCTGGATACGCCATCAAAGGAAGAATAGCGACCAGGAAAGTCCCGCACGAAAGAAACGAGAGGACTACGATGCTCTGTAAAAAGAGAAGACCGGTCACGATCAGGTAGCAGTTTCCCGCTCATCCTGACGCTGTTTTTCTCTCATGGAGAGCAGTTCTTCTCGGACAACAGTGACCTCTGGTGGTGCACTAATCCCGATTTTGACACGCGCACCTTCTACAGCAAGCACTGAAACCGTAATGATCCCGGCGAGTACCACGCTTTCGCCAACTTTCCGCCGCAAAACAAGCATGGTTCTACTCCTTCCTTTGTTTCTCTGTGCCCCTATCAAGAATCAAGATGGGCACAAAAAATTCCCTTTGCAGAGAAGTCGTGTGACACTATTTTAAAAGATGCGAAGGTTGGCTCATGGGAGTGTACCGTCAGCCACAACACATCGCCAGATGCAGGGGTATTCATACACCCCTCTTGAAAACAAAGCACCGATGAACGACGCAAAAGATTCATCCGTGTTGCAACGGTGCTTTTTCACTCCATGCACATAAGAGAGAAGACGTCTCGATAGTTGGGCCTCCTTTCCTGTCAGGTGCAGAACAATACGTAGGCAGAGTGCCTCCTATTGCCAACGCCACCCTGAGAGCGCGTTCATATACGAGCACTGGTATCGTCTCACTTCCAGTGCTTTCATTGGGCCGATCATTCACCGCGCTGTCCCTCCTCATCCTGCTCAGAAGAGGGGAAGAAAAGGTGTATGCTGATGCCCATGTCTTGTTGAGCGTCCGGGTCTTGAGCCGCTAAGAACGTCATTTTTTTCGGCGGTTGCGTTGCAGCGGCAAGGTCAAACACCTTCCGCGTTGCGGCTTCATAGGCAGCTTTGTAGGTTGGATGTCCTAAACCATCCTCTCCATATGTCCCAACATATCGAACGTAGGGAAAGTAAAAATCCTTTTGTAGGGTGATTTCTTTCACTTCCTGACATGATCGCTCAATGCCTGGAAAGTAGTAGACCGGTCGCTCTGGAGGGAGAAGGATCACCACAGTCGGATCAAGAATCTTTCCGTCTGGCATCTCGACCCATCCATGCTCATTGATGACAACCTCATCCTCCAGGTCAACGACATACCAACCCTCAACAAAGGTGTGGGAAGCAAACACATCAGGAAAAAATTGAAACAGGTCTAGTATATTGTCGAAACAGGTGTTAGGCTCAGCACCTATGGTATGAGCGACCGAGAAGGACACATCATAGGCAAGATAGTCTTGCTTCCGTTTCTCCCTCACTGGCTGATTCTGTTCTTGAGAATATGGATTTGTCACCTTGGATCTCCTTCCACAAAAGCCAGCGACAGAAGCTATTCTGTGCTGGCAACATGATCAGAATACTAACGATATTTTTGCGTTCAGACCCCTTCTCACTGTGCTTCCAGCTTTCAGCCCACGACGATGTGTAAGCGTGAGAAGTAAAACTGACAGGAAAGCAAAGGGGAATATGAAGAAGAAGGTTCTCATGGAGAAGGGAGAATCAACGACATGGCACAAGCAGGAGACGAGTATCTGTTTGCACGTCGAGCAAGACTCGTTACACTGCCGGTTCAGTTGGCGCCTCATACCAAGTTGCGAACCAATGTCTCATTCTCACACAATAGAGACGCGTCAAAGTGCTCATCAAAGTTATATGTCGGACCGCAACTTGGTATCACATAGTGCTCCGCCGAGCGCAGAATGATGCCTGCAACCAGATCGGGCAAACGAAAGAGCAGCCCTAGAAGCAGGACTTCATTCATATTCAAGGAGACACGAGGGAGACAGAAAATGCTTTATTCGCATCCTAATCGTTGGACACTGATTTCGGGCGGGAATTGAGATGTTTCCTGACCCAGCCAGAAAAGCGCTTTCATGGTTTCGACAATAGCGTACAGACAATGCCATTCAACCAATTCGCGCATCTGCTCAAAGTCGTCACTTCCTTGATAGTCCAGCAGTCTCCCCACAGCAGTGCTGAAAGGATGATCCTGCCTCAATGTGACCAGATAGAAGTGAAATTTGAAGGGAACGCGCATGCTCGGCAACAGCACGAGTAATTCTGGACCAGTTTCAAGGAAGTCGACACGATAAAGAGCCTCATGATCTTGTGACCGTTGAAGCAGTGTAATCGATTCCTCAGCAGACTCTTGCGTGTCCTCCACCTCCATATCAACCCCTAAACTGCGGAGAAATTCTCTCAATTTATCCCAATTTAAATGCATAGGTGTGCTCTTGCAATGCCATTCCTGTCTCTGAAATGACACTGCCTCCTTTCTTGGATGAAATGGAACAAGGCTGTGCACTTCCAGCTGCACAGCCTGTTGCTGACAAAGAGAAGAGAGAAGAAGTGGATATCAGCAGGATATCGGCGCTCTCGGTCCTGCCACGACCTCTTAGTATTGCAGAGCGCAAGGGAGTGAAATGAACAAGCACGCTGTAGTGAGTGTTGAGGATGGATTTGGCAGATGCTATCCCCCCACGCACACACGCTGCGTCAGGAAGGAGGAAGTTCTTCTATATAGCCGCACGTTGCAAGCAGTACAACATCGTCCTTGAACCAATCGTTTGCACATACCAAGCTGTGCATCAGAAACAAAGTACCTCACGAGCAATGGGAGTCTTCTCATTGCTGACGTGTTGTCAAGGAAACCACAGCGTCATCGCCATTTGCCCGTTGAGGTGTCACCACCTGCGCAGGACTCAATTGCGCCCCTGTGATCGGCATCATCACGTACACGTACTCCCCCGGCCCAATTGGCTTGATGACAGCGGGACGATTGCAGTCAGTCAGTTCCAGCGCGACTTCTGAGGTATCCAGTGCCGCCAGCACCTCTAAAAGATAGTGTGCATGCAGATAAATCTCCTGATCGGGACCCTGTACCTGTGCGGGAAGCGTATTCTCGATCTTGCCAATATCCTGCGCAACAGTTTCTAATACCATCGTGTTCGGTTCTTCGCTCAAACTGAACCGCTCCGTTTGCGCACCCAAGAGTTTGACATGGATCTTGTCGCCATTCTGATGAGTATAGGGAAGCATTAACTTGATCATTGAGGCAAGGTCTTGCGTGTGTATGACCGCACGCGTGGTCCATGCAGATGGAACTGCATGACGAAGATCTGGATAGTTTTGACTTATAAGAAGTCGGGTTGAAAGATCAATGGACTCGCTTCGATCAGCTGCTTCTATATGAAAGAGGACCATATGGCGATCAGGTGTAAGGAGCACCTGTACCGCTCCCTCGTAGGGGAGGATCTTTGAGAGCTTTTCCATTGATCGGGCAGGGACGATGAGGGTACATTGAAGCTGATCATCTGGAACCGCAAGGGTATACATGGCCAGACGGAACGAGTCGGTTGCCGCGAACATTGCTCTTCCTCCACGGATCTCAATCCGAATGCCGACCGACCAGGGCCACGTACTCTTTTCTTTTTCAGCAGCGGCAAAAGCAGTCCGCGCAATAATCTGCTTGAGCAACTCCACATCGAGGCACAGAAGCGACTCTCCGCCCTGATCAAACGAGGGAATCCGAGGAAATTCCGCAGGGTCATCGGTCGCATTCTGCATATCTGCACGACTAAGCAGACACCGAACATGACAGGAATCTGCACGCCCTGGTGACGGAGAAGTCACCACGACGGAAGCAGCAGGCACATTTCTCACAAAGTCTGAGATGAGATCGGCTGGGAGCAACACGACCCCTTCGCGCTCCACAGATTCAACATCGATCCAATAATGAATACCAATATCTTCCTGCCTCGCACTGAGTCGAACACGCTCTCCCTCAGTAGTGGCAAGGATATATTTCTCAATAGGCAACGTTGCCCGATGTGGCACAGCGTGACCGACAATTATAAGGCCACGATGAAGTTTTGGTTGTGTTGCGGTAAATTTCATAGATGTGTTCTTTCCTTTTTACGGTAGTTACCAAGTACTGCTACAAAGCACAAAAACATCCCGTAGAGAAGGATGCGTCCCTACAAGATGAACAGACGGAAGAAAAACAGAGCGTTGATGATCAGAAGAAACGTGTGGGCGGCTGGAGAGAGGACAAACGCTCACAGCCGCAACCAGGACCACAGCGCCTGCAATCCATCATAGAGCGCATCCGTGTGGAGGTCAGCACATGTTAACCAGGAACGGATGTAGCGTTGCCAGGCAGCTTCAATGAGCTCTTCTCGTTTTCGTGCAGGCACTGCAGGCACTAACACCCACAGGTCGCGTCCAAGAGGCTCACTCCGTTCATCCGCCTGCTTCTCTCCATGACAAAAGTATTCAAGACTCATGTGGTAGAGGTGTGGCAATGGAGTTACTGTCTCCCTCCACGGTGTGTCTGCATACAGTGTCCATCGCATTCGTGCAAAGCATGCAGGGTGATCAAGCAACCAGGCATTTACATGTGCAATGATGAGGGAGAGATCTTGCTCGCACTCAATGCGAAAAAAGGCGAGGGACGTGTGATCTGCCTTCTGCAGCGGAACGTACAATATCTCCTGTTCAACAGGATATGAGACCCGTTCCAATGCAGAGCGTAGCACACGAGCGGTCCTCAGCGTTTGTGAAAGTGTCCATTGACCGAAAGGGTGAGGCTCGTCTGCCCACATACGCGTACTCGTGGAAAGCCAGTACTCGCGGAATGAGCAGCGGTCAAAATCCAGCACAACTGCGTTCGCTTCTTCTTCATCTTCATTCACCCCACCTAGTGCTGCTTCAAACTGAGCATCGCTCCACTGATATCGCTGTTGCACCGCGAGAAGTGCACGATAGGTATCACGAGCAATATCGGGAGCAAGATTGCCAGCCAGTTCCCCGGCGGCCACGTGGCAATTGTACAGATGGGCATCTTCGGACAGGAACGCATCAAGATCGGAAGCGGAGAAAAGATCTTCTCGGTCCCACGCTTGTGCCAGGGATGCCGCCTCTCGATGTGCCAAGCGGACATGCTCCCAATCTTCCTCAATGGTTGTTGGAGGAGGAAGATGCAGTTTCGCATGGGCAATGAGTGTAAGCACAGACTGTAAGACATCGCGAGCGCCTTCGTCATCTCCACCATCGTAATAGCACCATGCATCGCCGGTCCGGCGATCATAGCCTCCACGAACACCTGGTGCCAGAGAGCGGGAGAGGACAAACAGCGTTCCAACGGGGATGCCTGCGGCTTTTGCCTGATCTAAGAGATCCTGACATGCAGGCGGCGTTGGCAAGACAATACTTCGTCCGAGTCTCTGGCGAATGTGATCTAGATCATCGACAAGGGACATAGCGACTCCTTCCTATGAAACGGTTCTCGTAGGTCGTTTCATGTGCCTCGTTCACATGGAAGGAACCGGGCATGTGACGTACACGCCCGATTCCCCATAAACACTCGTATCAGAAGCGTCTTGCTAGACGGTTCGAGGTGCTCGTTGTGCTTCGCTCTCCATATAGCTCCAAAGAGATTGCATCCCATATGTGCCCACTTCCGCTCGTTCCCCTCGAACATCCGCTCGAACCTGGGCAAGATTGAGAAACTGCGTTGCATCCAAGTCTAATCCCAGTTCAGCGCGTGCCTGACGGACAGAGGCCTCCGTGGGCAAATCAGGAATAGCGATCTCACGAGCCACTCTCGGCTCCTCTTCCAGGTCAAGCAACGTCGACCTCGTGACCGTCGCAATCGCTCGCAATGTTCGCCCAATATCTGCGATGCTGCGTTGCCGCTCCTCAGGCGATTGTTCGACAATCTGCTGAATCTGATCCATCATGCGTTCCATCTCGGTATCCCCGTAGAAATTCAACTCCCGAACCTGCGTGAGCAGATTACCCAGTTGCCTGACTGATTGATGGGCAACGCTTTCCCCTCCTCGCCGTTGCAGCGTTGAAAGGACATCACAGGCCACATCGTACGTGAGGCTGCGCAGTTGGCTCACGACCGAGGCGAGGAAGCTATCAAGAGCAGTATTGACACGCTCTTGTGCATGCATCCGTAGGTCCTGTTCAAGAACAGAGCGTTGCCACTCACGCGATTGCACCTGCAATCGCGCAACCTCGACCGGGGTAGAACGTCCTTCATGCGCGTTGACGCTGCTCTGTTGCGAAGGAGGCTCTGCTTGCGTCGTCCCAAGTTGTGAGAGACCATCAACAAGCAGGTACTTGAAGTCAAAGGTATCTCGGATGCGATCAGGAGACGGTACCTGGGAGATAATACGATTACAGTAGTTCGTGACAAAGTGTTCTCGCGTCTCTGTGACCAGTTCAGGGTGTGTTCCACACAAGCGTTGATAGGTATCGCCAGCAATCACCTCATATTCTGCGAGCACTTGCCGCGTGAGCAAGCGATGATTCGCAAGAATGTCATCACGCAACGCTTCGTACTGCACTTTGAGGGACAGTGTCATATCCCTCCATGCGATGTAGGCAGAGGAAGGGACAAAAGATCCAAGTTCGGTGCGAAACGAGCGTTCCTTGAGGGCGTACCTGGCACTGCTTTCAATACGAGAGAGGGATTTCATATACGCTACGGGGAGTAAGCGCTTTTCGCCTAAGATGAGCCACGTGGAGAGTTTCTCTCTCACCATGTCATCTTCAACCCGTACCCCGATGTCTTCCAGGACAAGACGAGTGGAAAATCGACAACGCCGAATATGCAACCGGACAAGCACACCATCTTGAATGAGTTGCCGCCAATCAATACACTCAAATGAGTGTTCACCAAAAAGTGAGGCAATGGTCTGTCTTCTGCGTGATCCGACAGGGTGTCCTCCTTGCGCGGTCTGTGGAGGTTGGATGGTTTGCGTCATAAAAAAACCTCTTTCTTGTCTTGTGTGATTGGAGAAGAGCACACCTTCCCAGGCACTCTTGCCGAACACACCATAGCGTTCCCGCCATCGCTCTCCTTGCGAAGAGCACAGCAAAAGCAACAGAAACAATGGGATCAAAATGGGACCATGGAGAGAAAAAGAAGCGATTACACGCGCCGCGAGGAGCGAGCTTCCGAGATTGAGGTAATCGACCCAGCCTCTTGCTCCTGCACAGAAAGCGCTGCACGGCGGCGTTCTCGCTCTCGGGCAGCCATTGCAGGCGGCAAAAATCGGAGATTATTACAGGCATCCACCGCCCGTCTCGTGAAGGTTTCGACGAGAGCCAACGTCACCGGGCGAATATTTTCCAGAGCCTCCTGTGCCTCTTGGCGGCCAATGCTTGTTCGATCATTCCAGCGAGCAAGCAAACGAGCCTCTTTCACGACTGCCTCCAAGTCAGCAGCACTATAGTGACCAGTCTGTTGCGCAATGAGCGAAAGTGCGTCTGGTATAATCGCGGTTTCCTGAAGACGAGCCTGCACGACCAGCATCATTCGGCGCGCATCTTCATCAGGACACAGCACAGGAAAAATGACGTCGAAGCGCCCAGGGCGTAAGAGGGCCGCATCCAGCAGTTCAGGATGGTTTGTGGCTCCCACGACAATTACCTGCCCACGAATCGCTTCGTCCCCCATAAACGTGAGAAGTGCTCCGAACAAGTTAGCCGCAACAGGACTGCCCGAGGTATTCCCACGTTGTGCGACGAGCGTCTGGTCGATTTCGTCGATGAAGAGAATCGTTGGAGAGAGACTGCGGGCAACATCAAACAGTTCCTGCAGATTGCGTTCGGATGTGCCTACGACCCCACCAAGAATCGTCGCCATGCGCAAAGAGAGGGCATTATAGCCAAGCTCCTTGGCTGCCGCCTCAACGTAGCGCGTTTTGCCATTGCCAGGAGGGCCAACCAGCAGAATACCTTTCGGCACGTCTCGACGCCATCCCTCACGCAGCGGAGCTATGACTTCTTCCCTTGTAAAATCAATGAGTTGCTCCATTCCCCCAAGGCCAGCGAACCCTTCAGGCAAGGGATCGAGCATAACGATAGCCTCGCTGTACTGCTGGCGAATAATCGCATCTTTGCGTGTTTTGACGAGAAGGCGCGTGACCCCTGTAGCCCCTGTGCCCTCTGTCGTCTCGCGTTCATTTCCATTGTTGGCTCCTAACAGTAAAATGTCCTCGACCTGTCTGAGCTCAAGCCCTGCCGTGTTTCGTGCAAGATCTTCTCTCGTGAGATCGATCAGAGCAATCGGGTCCTCTCTGCGGTGATCTTCTAAGTACCAACGGATATAAGATAATCGCGTCTGTTCATCTGGCAATGACTCTTCGATTACCTTGTATCCACTTCCGCTCATACGTAAGTCGGGATGAAGGTCACTCAGTCGGGGAGTCAGAAGAAACACAGGATTATCTTGTTTGCCCAGGCTACTATCGAGTCCCCAATACTGAAGCGTTGCTAAAATCGAGAGTTGATCATCTCTCATGACGGCCTTACTTGTTGCTGGACAGATGAGATCCGCTCCGTCCAGAATAATAGCGACGCGCCCCCTCTCTTCTGGCCCTCCTGCGCGAAGAAGAGATTCTAAAACAGCGAGCGCTTCTCGTGGACGCCGCGCGCTACTGAATACATCCCCCTGCGATGCCGTACGTACAGTAATGCCAGTAGCATCTAAGGCCGCAGAGAAATCATCATCAGACGGAGGCAATGTCCAATCCGATCCTAAAAGAGCCAGCGCATCAGCACGCATAGAGGGAAGAGGAAACGTGATCCCGATGGCACGGTGATAATACGCGATGATATTACGGCGCTCCGTATGCAGGATACCCTGCATAAACCGCAGTTGCGATGCCCCTCTCATAGAGGTCACTCCATGGACATCTCCATAAAGAATGAAGCAGTGACCAGCACCAGCTCCAAACAATGTGCTGAACTCGCGGTACCAGGCAGGCAATGCCTCCTGCATAGTCAGATCGATCGTCGTTCTACTCATCTTCCTCCCTCCATCAGCACAACCAGCCCCGCTCTCCCCATGGCGCGATAGAAGAATACTTGATCCATCATCAGAGAAACTCCTTCAACACAAAAACCGGGAAAGTGGCCAAAAGCCATCTTCCCGGTCTCCACACACAATGATTCGTTGTTTCACTCACATGCTTGCAGGCGTGAGTGGATCAGGGACAAACGTACGCTTGACGGTCGGTCATAACAATGCCGAGCGTTGTGAGAAGGGCAAAGTACCGATTGCGATCAAAGTCCAGCTCCTTGTCCCCATCGGCATCCCACGCCCGATCCGGTCGTCCATGCTCCCAGAGGACACAGTGCTCGCAGGTTCCAATCTTGTATGATGCATCGGCTTCCAACAAGACATGGAGTGATTGTGCAAGAGGGCAAAGCCCTCCTGTATCCGCCTGCCGCTGATCAACCCCATCGATACCACTCCATCCTTGTGGAAGTTGTAAAAGCAATTCGTCTGCTGTCATCTTATCCCTCTACTTGTATTTTGTGGTTCGTCTCAAGATCAGCACTCAGTTCCTGCTGCACCCCTTGGACCGCTAAGAGTTCTGGTTTTGGGGTAATGTCGGTCTGATCAACCAGCACTCCAAACTGGGCAAGCAGGGTGTGCATCTGTTTCCCTGCTGCAAGGCAGTCAGTTCCGGTGAAGTTGCTGAAATCGGTCTCGTACGACCCACCTTCTTTCACCACAATATGAATAGTTTTAGGCAGCATAGCTTCCTCCAGTGATCGTGATTTGGCCTTCAACTTGTTGCGTACTGACCTGATAATTCATCTGTCTGAGCACTGCCATGTGGGCCAGGGCCGTGTATTTTTGCACAATCACCTGTTGCACCTGCTGATAGAAGCGCTCATCAACATCCCAGGGATCGCCAAAGAATTTCAGAGCACCCGTTTGCTCATCGACCACAAGCCCGATGCCACGAGGAAGCGCCTCTCCTTCCGGCTTCCCAGGTCGTACAGGGATATGCAATGCCAGGCCGGTATTCGCTGGTTGCTCTTGTCCATAATAGTCGTAGTAGGAGGATCGAACCTCACCGTCATATTGCTTTGCGGTCAACAGAACCGCCTGATGGAGGAGTTTCATACAGGGATGTTGTGTCACTGCCTGTTGGTTCCCCTGTCGGAGTAATACAGACAGTTCGTTAAAGACGAGATTTGTTTTTCCTTCTTCGATATGGCTCATTCTTCTTTCACTCCTTGCGTGTGAACACGATGGGTAGACGTTCAAACAAGAAAAAAGCGCAGCCTGAACTGCGCAGAGAAGAAACGAGGAGGATGGGGGTGGACGAGGCCACGGTGGACAGTGGATACAAACAGCAATCATAGGAACGATTCATCCTTTCTCCCATCTGTTTTCGGGAGGCAAGATGGGAGAGAACAGCTCAAAAACGAGACATTTCAATCTCTGCTACCGGTCAATAGACATATGAAGAGCAGTTCCTCCACATGGAAGTGAAAATGGTGTGTGGGATTTACTGAAATGGTTAGTCAGATGCCAGCAACGCATCAAGCGTTGATTGTTTAATCCGATACGACTGCCTTACTCCTTGATGAGGGAGCAAAATGGCTTGGAGCGTGCCACTTTTTATCCAACGTCGTACGGTTGTGTCATCAACGCGTAAGCGGCGTGCGACTTCATGAACGGTTAATAACGCTTCGCTAAAGAACGCTTCTTTTTCATCTTGAGTCATGAGTTTTTTTCCTTTTCTTTCTCAACAGTTCATCAATAGAACCGTGAATACAATGACAAAACAGATGCTGAACGACCTGAGATGTGCCAGGCAAGAAAGTGATGCGAGGAATTTCAGTCTGTATCCAGCAAGAACGTGGTAGATGCACCTGATCATCATTCGCATGCTTCTCAGATGCCTGCAAAACGATGAAAGGACGTTATTCATCAGTGGAAGACCTGGCAACGCTCCGTTCACGATTAAGGGAGCAGAACGCTTGATCGCAGGCTCCCTGTCGCATGGCATACTCAATGGAACGAAAAACAATGCTTGAGAATTGATCAGCCAAACGATAGAGCATTCCAGGGATCACAAGTGCATTCGGATTCTGAGGCGTTCGAAGCAGCGCTCCAAGAGCGAAGTAGCCAGGATAGAGACGCATCCGACCAGGAGCCCCAGGCAGACGCTGGATCTCGCCATCGTAATCAGAGGCAATGGTCCCTAAGTAGTCATCGGTGACCCACATGCCCAGCGCCTCCAACTCTTCTTTCGCATGTCCATAGCCAATAAGCGTGTAGAGTTGGTCGCAGGCAAAAACGTGCTCAGTCTCATCGGCAAGCCGAACCCTCATCTGTTTGCGCCCCTCGGTCTGTTCGAGTGTCCAGAACGTGACCGAGGAGATGATTTCCTCGCGATCAGGATCGCGACTATCCCGTGCTTGTGTAAAGGCGCGTTCGATATGCTCCAGATCACCAGCCAGTTTTGTAAGTTTCGGGCGATCAATATCCCGATAGAGCTGCTGAATCTGGCCATTCACATGCCGTGGATAATTGGGAGAGCGCAACACTTCTTCTGGATAATGAGTCAGCACCTTATAGCGCACGTCAAGTCCAGCTTGGATGTAGTGCTGTATTTGTACCAACATTTCCGCCGTAGAGTTTCCCAGTCCGATAAAAACCAACATTTTGCCTTGCAGTTTCTTCATCTGCTCCAATGTAAGCACCTGCTGCCAACGATTGCCAGCAGCAGATGCAGGAATATCGGTCGTCATCACCCCATTGCGTGATGGTGATAGTGGTTTTCCCAGCCCCATCGTGTTAATGACAATAGGTGCTTCCAGGTGCTGTTCACCAAGTTCGTCGCGAAAAACAACCTGATGAGTAAGGTCCCCTGGAAACACGTGAAGAACTTTGGCTTTCTGAATTTCTGGAAGAGCAGGCAGGCCAAAGGAACGCGCAGGATCGGCAAGATCGGCTAAAAACGAGGTGATCTCGTGTCCCATGCCTGGTGCTGCTTCTACCCGAAACTGCTCATACATGAGCGGAATGGGATTATTTCGAGAACCATTGTAGACGTTTTTCTGGTTCCAGATACCTCCATAGTGGCCTCGATCATCAAGGACGTGAATATGTTGGTATCCGGCATTGACTAAGGTACGTGTGATCAGTGTCCCAGCGGCACCTGCCCCCAGAACGAGGATAGGCGTTTGTACCAGATGGGAGTGGTGGGCAGGCAGGCGAAAACCTTGCAACGAAAAGGAACTGGCAGATCCATATCTAATACTGTCTCGATAACCAGAGCTATCAAAGCTATCCATCACACTCCCATCGATCTGTACATTTTCCTGAGCTGTGCCGTAGTAGGTAGCAGTTGGCTCACAAAACACGCTTGAAAGAATAGCCAGTCGCAAAGTCTGGGAGGAAGAGGAGTAAGGAGCTCGCATCATAAAATGTCCGATGAGCTGCCCGAGAGTAGAAGCTCTTTTCTGATCATCGAGCAGACGCTCGTCGAGAAGATACTCAAGCGCATTGAGTGGAATTCCTTTGTCAAACAAGGCGTTACAAAGAAGCTGACTGAGCTGATCTGGCCGCTCAAGGACACCATCTCCCCCTTTAAGGATTTCGATAGCTGGGGTCATATGAATTCTCCATTCCCTCTATCACTGTAGTCCACAGCAGTAGAGACACAACAAAACCCCTTGTCTGCGTAGAAGACAAGGGGCAAACCAGTAGGCGATGGAACACATGAGTGCAGGTGAGACCGCAACACGTATCAAAAGATCGTGCCGCATACGTCTCCCGTACGAGTCAAGTAATCAAGCGAAACGACGAGACAGCGAGCAAAGGAATACTGTCGAACAAAACTCGTCTGATGGAACAGTAAACCTTGTTATAGAGGCCATGGTATGGATTGAAGGGAAGCAGGAGGATCTCGTATCCAATACATACTGTTCTCCGATTCAGTTTCATACGATGCGGAAGAGAGAAAGGGGATGGCTATTCCCGTGAGAGTTTGGTCAGCGTCGGGGAGGAAGGCAAGGTATCCAGAGGTGAGGATTTTCACGATCAGCAGAAGAGACAATGCTGCTGCCATCAGGAGACCAAGCAAGAGCGCAGACGACTGCCGAATGCTCGGTATACGTCTGCAACACTGCTCCGGTTACTGCATCCCAGATTTTGACGGTGGTGTCTGCACTCCCCGAGGCAAGATACCGCCCGTCGGGTGACCAGACAAGAGCGGTAATGCTCTTGCTGTGTCCATCATGCCGTCCCTGTGAACTCCAGAGAAGTCTTCCAGGTGGCTTCTGTCGAACAGAAATCATCCCCTGATCATCTCCTTGGGCTTTGAGGCCACCACCGAAAACGTGTTCTATCATTGAAGTGCCCTTTCTGCATAGAGATGGAGATTACCCTGCTGATGCAATACAAATGCGCTGCCGCGTGCCAGTCGCGATGTGTTCTCCATTCGGAGAAAACGCAAACGCACGTTGTACAGAGGGATAGCGTTGCGTTAATACACCACTGTGCTCCCGTGGGAGCAGATCCCAAAGCGTCATCTCCGCACAATCGTCGAGTGCAGCCAGACAGGGGTTCCCCCAAGAAAGATGTGAGATCCGGTGAGTAGACAGCGAATAGGTGGTAAATCGCTGTCCTGTCGAACCATCATGGATCTGGATAGTTCCTTTGGCTGTGCCTATCGCCACGTCTTTTCCATTAACGTTCCAGGCAACAGAGCACGGTTCGCACACGTCCACATCAGTGAGGGTATAAACTGTTCGTCTGCGCAACACATTATACACAAACACATCACAACACACGGCTGCAAAGCGTCCGCCAGTAGGAGACCATGCGACATCAAGAACAGGAGAAGGCCCAATAATCTGGAGAGGAGCACGCCATTGATCATCGTACATAAAGATGGTTTTTCCAACGGCAACAAGGAAACGTCTTCCTCGCGGTGCAAAGGAAATCTTTTTGACAGGAGCGTCAAACATCTGTGAGAGAACGAGGGTTCCATCACGAATTTGAATGACGGTGAGCGTATTATTTTCGCTCCCAAGGATGAGACAATGACCATTTTCAGTCCAGGTCACGGTTAAGAGCCTGGTCCTTATGAGGCGGCGGCAGAAGACGACTTCGCCAGATGGGATATGCCAGACAATCGCTGTGCCATCTTCGCATGCGGCTGCTATGAGATGACCATTTGGGCTCCATGCAAGTGCAACAACATTTCCACACTGCCCTGGGAGAGAGAATGTCTTCATACCGATGCAAATCCTTTCGCTAAAAAGAATAGCGACGCTCTTGATGAGCGTCGCCCTATTGAGATCAGGTCAGAGTATACGAGCAAAGGTGAAGTGCTTTGGAATCTCCTCCCTCGATGAATGGAGGAGAAAACAGATCAACGCGAAGAGGCATTGAGGGGAAGAGATTTAGCTCTTTCTCAGGCGAGAGATACGGAGGACACCTTCAAAGCGAGCCATCATCGAAGGTCGTTTGTTTCGGCTTCGAGGGGTCTGTTTTTTGCTACGACATCGACAGGTAAAACAGATCGCACCCACGCCAACCACGCAAAAGAGCACTGCCAGAACAATCTCAACCATCCCACCAAGTGCGCTCTCGGGCACATGGATGAAGTGCCAGGCCATGAAAGATTCTAAAGCGACACGAATCAGGTCAACGAGATGTGGGCGAATCCCTTCAAGAGAAATCAGTCGCAGTTCCTCAAAGCTCCATTCCATCCCTATGTCAGCCATTTTGGGTTTCTTCTCCCGTGCAAGGACATTTGTCACCGTGACAGCAGCCGTAACCCCGCGACGATCAAGCAATTCCTGCAAATGGAGAAGCGTTGCAGGTTTCAACTCCAGATGCTTCCAGCGTTCCTGAAGTTCTTGTTTCGTTCCCATCATCATCCGAGTCGCTGCGTCTACCTGCCGTGTTGAGCTCCTCTGAGACATGTGATCCTCCTTCATCTGCCCACCTCATGTGAGCACAACTCATCAGCGTATTGGAGAGAAAAACAGCATGAGGAAAGGATGAAGCCACGCCCTTCGTAGCATGCTCCATCAAGCTTGACTACTCACGTCCAGATGCGCGATGCTTTTGGAGAACGTGGAGCAGACAAAGGGTAATAGGAAGCAATCCCAACGCAAGCAGTGGGAGAACCAGATGTGCCACGAAGATAGGACCCCACACGATGTTCCATGTCAGGAGAACATCGATGATCAGTCGGCCAGACTCGATGAGATGTTGGCACCCTTCCTCCAGAAAAAGCAGGCGCAGTTCTTCTATTACCCAGCCCCACAGCGAACGAGTCATGTTTTGCTCCTCACGCTTGAGTTCCAGGATGAGGGCCGTTGTCGCCGCCACAGTAATTTCCACACCTTCTTCTTGGAGAATATGTGCAAGATGGTTTTTGGTTTCGGGATGCAAATGTAAGGAATTCCAACGGTTTTCTAATTGCGGCACCGAAACAGGCTGCTTGACACGAGAAGCACGACGCTGATTATGCAGAGACTTACGCGTTGAGTTCTTCCGAGACATATGATCCTCCTTAATCTGCTCGGCTCGTCTGTCGTGTTCTAGACAAAGTGGAGCACAACAGACGAGCAAGAGAAGGAAAACACGGGTAAGATGATGAACAAGGAGCCATCGGAGATGAAAGTAAGCGGAATGCAGGGAGAGAGATGATAGGGAAGGCAGCGTTATCGCACGGCGCGAAGGTATTGATGAATCAATGAAACGGCGACCGCTCCATCACCGGTTGCGCATGCTACTCGCTTGATAGACGCTGTTCGAACATCTCCAGCTACAAAAATGCCTGGGACGCTGGATTCCAAGGGGAACGGATCACGATCAAGCGACCATCCATGCGCTTTCACATCGTTTCCTGTCAGGATGAAACCTGCCTGGTCACGTGCAATGGTTTCGGGGAGCCACTGTGTCTTCGGAGCGGCACCAATAAAAATGAAGAGAGCGGAAGCCTCGACACTACGTTCTGTTCCTGTTGAACTTTCACGCAAACAGAGTCGTTCGAGATTTTCCTCTCCGAAGCAACCAACAACCTCTGTTTGCGTTTGGACAGCGATATTATCCCGGAGTTCAATTTCCTGAAGCAAGTAGGATGACATACTTGCCTCCAGTGATTCTCCGCGTACAAGAATGGAGACCTGCTTGGCATAATCAGCAAAGTACAATGCAGCTTGCCCAGCCGAATTGGCCCCACCGACAACAAAGACCTGTTTGCCCTCGCACGCAGATGCCTCCGTCATAGCCGCTCCATAATAGACCCCACGGTCAGTCAGTCGGTCCAAGCCAGGCACCGCAAGTGTGCGATAGGCGACACCTGTTGCTAGTAAGAGCGTATAACAACCAATCTCACTTCCGCTTGCAAGCGTCACATACCGATAAGGATCTGCAATCCGAATCCCTACCACCTCTTGAGGTGAGAGGATATGAGCCCCCAAGCGCGCCGCCTGAGCGCTCCCCCGAATGGCCAACTCGGACCCTGGCAAACCAATCGGGAAGCCCAGATAATTCTCAATGCGAGAACTCATCCCAGCTTGACCGCCCGGTACATCCCGTTCAATCACCGCCGTCAGGAGTCCTTCCGAGGCCCCATAAACAGCCGCTGCAAGTCCTGCAGGTCCCCCTCCAACAATAATCAGATCATAAAAAGGGATCTCGCTCTGCGTAGCAAGGCCGACTTTTTCTGCGATCTGAGCAGGCGTTGGCTGAGAAAGCCACGTTCCATCGGAGAATTGAATGATGGGAAATGCTGGATGATCTTCGCCATGCATGAAAGCTTGCGTATCTTCTGGATGCGCTTCAAGATCCACCCATTGGAAAGGAATTGCATGACGCGCCAGGAAATCCTTCATCTGGTGAGAGTGAGCTGACCACCGATGTCCGATGACACGAATCCCGTGAAAGAGTGGTGAGAACGTGGTCTCACGCCCTTGCCTCACCCCCTGATTGAGTAATGCATCAAGAACTGGAAAGAAAAAGTCCTCTGGCGGAACACACGTGCGAAGAATGGCATCAACCTTGAAGTGCAGGACGCCAAGAGGCTCCTTCGTTTGATCAGTCACTATCAGACATTTCGCTGTCGGCGCCAACGCTTTGGCTTGCTCCAGGAAGCAAACGCCTTTCATATCGAGTAATTGCTGATCCACTAAGAACAGAACAATGGGAATCTGCACTTGCTTCAATTGTGCCAGCGTATCAAGGGCCTGTTCTCCTCGCTGACACACAATGATCTGATACTCAGGATAGCGTGAGGCGAGATCGAGAGAGGAAAACGTCGTTCCGACGGTCAAGAAAACCTGTTGCATGGTATCCTCCTTGAATGCGCTCGTTTCCTCCTGTCCTTTACAGCAAAAATCTGCTCACAACTTCGCACGAAGCACGAAGAGTGTCAGCAGATTTCTTGTATGCAACACGAAGGAAAACAAGCGGCAACGATAGAAAACAAAAACGAAACAAGGTAAAAAGATGGAGCAAGAAAAGAGAATCATGGAGTAGGATGGAGACAATTGAGCAGAAACGAAGACGAAAAGGGATGATGGCCTGCTATTCTTTCATCTCGTTCAGTATCCCTCTTTCTTCTGACAAGAGAGACAATGGAAGCACACGGGTACCCAACATGGGGAATATTTCCTCAATAATTCGATGCCAAACAGGACCATGCGCTGCATCAGCATCGCCAAGCACAACGACATCAAACAGCCTGTAGAATGGCAGCGTACGATCAACACCGATCTGAACCTGGATATCGAATATACTCGCGATGCAGATGTCTGCATCTTGAGCATACTGCGGTGAGAACGTTACAGAGAACTGCTCGATGTGTGTCAACCCATCTGCGGGCTTCTGCTGCCAGCCTTTAAGCAACGTTGCTTTCAATTTTGGCGGCACAATGACAAGGAGATGTCTGCACGGGGCAGAGCGTAGGAACTGTGCGAGAGAAATCATCATTGTTTCCATTGTTTTTTCTTCTTTCCTTGGAATAGGGTAGGGATGAAGCAGCGTTCTTTCCACTGCCACGATGATCATCCTCTACTGTGAGTGCGAACGACAAGGTGAGGGCAGAGATGTTGCTGTTCCATACTGCCCCTGCTGATACAGAGCGTGTATCAGGACATCAGGAACCGTAGTCAACAGATGTCGGGTCATGATCATTCCGTTCATCGACATATCCTTGTGCGACAAGGGCTTTTGCTGCTTCCGAAAAATCCCCTCCATGTTCTAGAAAGGTGTAGGCAGCGAACTTGCTGATCCCGACACGGGGCTCAAAGATCGTTGAGGTTGAGAAGACATACAAGAAATCGCTGCCTTCATAATTGGTGCTGGCACTAATCCCGCGATCTTTGCCAGGCCTGCGCCAGAAATCTTCATTCCCAATCGACGTAACCCTCGTCCACCCATGTGGTTCGAGTATCTCGGCCCAGGTGATTCGTTCATTAAAAACGTGACCTGGTAAACGCTCTCCGTGCTGGCCTTGATATTTTTTGTATGACCGATTGGCATCTCTTGGATGCTGTTCTTCTTTCACAGGCATTTCATCAAGAGCGCGAGCAACCGATAAGAGGACCGCTCGATCTTCTTGCGCAATAGTTTGAATCGTGGCAAGGTTGCCTGCCACGAGTTGATAGGGTTGCCCACTTGGATGCACGTGCCCACACGAAGGAGCTCCAATGCTATACCCTCCCTCCCCTCGCGTTTCAATTTTGCTGATGACCCATGGTGGCTCTTGGAGTGAACACTGAGCCAACTTCTTATTTCCTTCGATCAATGCGCACCGATAGTAAAGGTGAACTCCTTTCGGAGAAAATTCCTTATATCCTTGCTCGATTCTCTCTAAAAGCCAGATCAACCCTTCACGATGCATGTATGCAATGAACTCTTCATAGGCTGCATGCGAGTCAAAATCCAGCATTTCAAGACCGCCACTGACGGCACCAGTGACAAAGGCAATCCCACGCTGTTTCCCATAAAACCATGTTCTCGCCTCCTGCAGCGTTGGTACTCGTTGTTGAAACTCTTTCCAGCTTTGCAAGCCTGGACGCTTACTGCCATCAGCCTGGATCGGGACGAAACTGATACCCGCGCGTATCGCGGCGAGGGCTGTTTGATAGACACTGAGCGTACGTATGGACCCAGGTGATGAAAGAGTCATCCCTGCCACCCCTTTCGCCACTCTCCTTCTTGGAGAATGAATGATCTCACACAGGCCACAACGCTCCCACGTTGACCAGTATGAGTCATCCCGAGCACCATAAAGAGATCAATGCGATGAGCAAAAGAAATCATGAATACCATCCTCCTCGTTTTTGTCGCTTGCATTGCTGAAAAACGATCTGAGTAGAGGGCGCTTCGATCATGAAAATCATGAAGTGTGGACCGCGCTCTCATGTGCCGTTAAAGGTTCCATACGTATCGTTTCCATCGCACTTACGTCGTTATGTTGGGGCAAGCGGACGACAATACATCCGATATTGTCTGCCCCACCGCCATCGTTGGCCATCTGCACAAATTGGTTTGCCAGAAGCGAAGCATTCGAACAAGAAGAGGACAGAACCTCTTCGATCTTCCGATCGCGGGTCATTTCCCAGAGCCCATCGCTACAAAGCAGCAGTGTTTCGTCTCCATACAAAGGAACAACAAAGGTATCGACATCAACCGAGGGGGTAACTCCTACAGCACGAGTAATCTGATTGCGCTGAGGATGCCTATAGATGTCTTCTTCTTGCAGGAAGCCATCAGCGAGCAGTTGAGCAACCAGAGAATGATCCTGTGTAATCTTCTTCAGAGCGTGAAGAGACTGATGATACAGGTAGGTGCGACTATCACCGACGTTCGCAACGTAGGCAACCTCACGAAAAAGAAGCACAGCCGTTGTGGTTGTGCCCATACGGCTTATTTGGGAGGTACTCATAGATCCTTGAGAGCAGGGAAATGCCAGGCTGTTTCCTGTCAACTGAGACTCCATCGATTGGTTTCGTGCGTAAATGGCACGATTGGCCTGGTGAATACTTTCAGACAGCGTAGACAGACAATTTGATGGAAAAGCATCGCCCACAAGAAAAGGAAAGACATAGTCCAACATGCTCTGGATCGCTATGTGTGCTGCCTCTTGGCCATTGGCATGACCACCCATTCCATCTGCAACGATAAAGAGTCCGAAGGCCTCTTGAGTAGCAGGCAATATCCCTTGCAATGCGAGAACACAGTCTTCATTCTCTCCACGAACACGCCCGCGATGCAAACCGATACTGACATCAAGAGGCAAAAGCATCGGAGAGGAGGCTTCCTTCTTTGCAATTTTGATGGCATACTCTACCAGAAATTGCGCATGTGGATATTGTTGATTGGCAAGTGCTACTTGGACATTTTGGAGAAACTGACCGATATCGACTGACATATGTCTATCCTTCCTTCTCTACCTCCCGAAGGGAACACAGATGGGCATCAGTAAGACACACTCATCACCGTTCTGGAAAAGCACAAAAAGGCTCTCTACGACGCTTTTTTCTCAAAAACGAGCCCATTTTCCCGAAAAAAACGGGAATGCAGCTTATTCTAGATGGTACGTTGTATCACATCAACAGGCACGCTATTCCAATGAGCGGTACCTCTCTGCTGACACTATCGCTGGATCACACAAAACCACGGATGACGAGCGAGACGCAAAAGACGCACATCACCCAAAATACGAGACGCTTTACTGATACAGCCTACCAAGTGTCTTCCACTACTTTTTGCTATCTCCATAATGCAACCTACAGAGTTATCGCCTACAGAGACCCTCTTTCCCACTTTCGATATACAAGGCACAATCTATGCATCTCTTCCCTAAAACATTCCCGACTACAGAGAATCCTCTTCCACTGCTATCGCCTACAAAAAACAAAACAGTCTGTGCTGATCAATCAGGAGAGTTCGTTCATAGAAACTATGAATGCCCTACAATCCTCATTTCAGCCCATCAGCAATCTCACGCGTTCATGTTAGCTTGCTGATGCTTGTATAGTCGCTATCCTCTTTCAACAGGAGGGAAAACGACGATACGGGTGTGGCATTGCTGCCGGGTGCAGATTGTTCATCCGCTTTTCTTTTTTCTATTCACTTCAACTATACAAACACATCTCCTGGAGTAGGGAGGCAGCCGAGAGGGAGGGAGGGAGAGTCAGGGGGGAGGGAGGAGGAGGGAGAAGAAAAAAGTCGGGACACTTCCTCCGTTTACACAAACAATAGCCATTCTTTTTCTTGACGCTCACCGATCTTCCGCACGCCTACCAGGCTGTAAGAGACCATTGCTCACGCTTCGGCAGATCTCGGTTTCGTCACACGTTTATCAAAACGCGGCGCATCTGAAAAGATTGCGGTATTCCCTTTCACTCGTGCTACATGCAGAAGAGGTATTGGTAAATGACTCGAAAAGTAAGTCTTACACACTTTTGGTGATGGAAACGTCCTTCAAACGAGGCCAGAACAGTCGCGACAGAGAAACCAGGGAAATTGATAAGGAAAGTCATCTCTCAGCAGGCTAGACCTGGGTCGATACTCATCCAGCATCACCAAAGGTGTGTAAGACTCGAAGAGTGAGCAGCTTTTGCCCTGAAACATGAACATTTGACCCCAATCATAAGCATCGAGAGGAAAGTACCTGGGCAAACCGCTCCACAGGTGGGATATTGGCCTGGAATGTTGTAAATATCCCCTCCGACCAGATAGTATCCCCAAACCGAGCCTGAAAATGAGATAATTAAATGAGGGAATTTTCACATAATTCATTAATTCACATGATGGTGTAGCGCATTTCAGGCTCTATGGCCTGACGAGTGAAAGGACTCATCAATGCAGCACAACAAGGGCAGGAAAAAGGAAAACGAAGATGTGAAGGTGCTGATCGAGGCACTGAGAGATACAGATAACAGGGCGCGCCAACGACAGGCCGCAATGGCCTTGGGGCAGTTTGGGGATGTCCGTGCCGTGGAACCACTGATTGAGGCTCTTAGAGATAACTACAGCGGGATACGTGAACGAGCTGTTGTTGCTCTAGGACAGATTGGGGATGTTCGTGCCGTAGAACCACTGATTGCGTTGCTCAGTGATAACGATGGATGGGTGCGCAGACAGGTCGCAGTAGCTCTGGGACAGCTTCGGGATGTTCGTGCCATAAAGCCACTGATTGCGTTGCTCAGTGATAACGAGAGCTGGGTACGCGAACAGGTTGTAATAGCCCTGGGAAAGCTTGGGTGGAAGCCGGCGAACGAGACACAATCTGCGTGGCTGGCAATTGCTCAGCAGAATTGGGGCAGAATAGTCAGCCTGGGCTCGGCAACTGTAGAACCACTGATTGAAGCTCTACAAGGAAATGACAAGCAGATACGTGGACACGCAGCAATAGGTTTGGGACGGCTTGGGGATGTTCGTGCCGTAGAACCACTGATTGAAGCGCTCAGAGATAACGAGAGCGGGGTACGTGAGCAGGCTGCGGTAGCTTTGGGAAAGCTTGGAGATGGCCGGGCTGTAGAAGAGCTAATCGAAGCGCTCAGTGATAGGGATAGTGGAGTACGCAAGAAGGCAGTAGGAGCTCTGAGTCAGTTTGGGGATGTTCGTGCCGTAGAGCCACTGATTGAGTTGCTCAGTGATAACGATGGATGGGTGCGCGAGCAAGTTGTAATAGCCCTGGTACAGCTTGGGGATGTTCGTGCCGTAGAGCCACTGATTGAGTTGCTCAGTGATAACGATGGATGGGCACGCAGACAGGTCGCAGTAGCGCTGGGACAGCTTGGGGATGTTCGTGCCATAGAGCCACTGATTGAGTTGCTCAGTGATAGGGATAGAGGGGTACGCGAACAGGTTGCGGTAGCCCTGGGAAAGCTTGGGTGGAAGCCGGCGAACGAGACACAATCTGCGTGGTTGGCAATTGCTCAGCAGAATTGGGACAGAATAGTCAGCCTGGGCTCGGCAACTGTAGAACCACTGATTGAAGCTCTACAAGGAAATGACAAGCAGATACGTGGACACGCAGCAATAGGTTTGGGAAAGCTTGGAGATGTTCGTGCTGTAGAGCCACTGATTGAAGCACTCAGAGATAACGAGAGCTGGGTACGCGAGCAGGTTGCAGTAGCTCTGGGAAAACTTGGGTGGAAGCCGGCGAATGAAACACAATCTGCGTGGATGGCAATTGCTCAGCAGGATTGGGACAGAGTGGTCAACTTAGGCTCGGCAACTGTAGAACCATTGATTGAGGTGCTCAAGGACTACAATTCTGATGTACGCAAGTCTGCCGCTAGAATACTAGAGGAGATTGGTGATCCCCGAGGTATAGACGCGCTTCGCATGCTTAGATTGTCGGAGCGTTTATCATTTGTAGCTACACCCCTTCCTCCTAGATTCGTTGCGTCTGGTCCTCCTCCTCCTAGATTCGTTGCGTCTGGTCCTCCTCCTCCTAACTTTGCTCCTGCTCCTCCTTCTACCTTTGTCATGGGGAAATGGCAAGGAGGTATTATTGCAATATCAGTGCTTTTCCTGATGATTTCCGTAGTTGCTACGTTCGTTGTGAAGATGACGAGAACTGAGCATTTACCGCCTACTGCTGGTCCGTGGAATGTACTTCTGTTTGTCTGTCAGATGATACTGTTAACGATCACTGTATGCTTTACGCCCACATGTGTGTCGTTACTCTTGCGTCGAAGCGGGCGTATCGTTTCTTTGCTGACGGAGAGTGTTGCCTATATCGTCATCTTCTTGGGTTTTGCGCTCTGGCTCTTTGGTACGAGCGCGCTCGGGAGTTGGCTTTTCTACGCAGCAGCCCTGGTTCCCTTGATTGAGATTGGTAGCCACTACATTGAGTGGTATAAGGAGAACACCCTCAAGCGTATCAGGCGTGCAGCCTCTTATACGTCTATTGAGGTCGATGTCAAAGCGCTTGAGAAGATGACTCGGGATGAAGTGGTCTTATATATCTCTGTTCCTGTTGGACTTGCTCTTGGCACAGTAGCAGGTCTGATTCTCCGTCAGACGACGGTGCAAATTATCGCGCTTTGTCTTCAAATCGTTCTGCTTTTCGCTTCCTTCATCCTTTTATATTTTCTCTTTGTGAGCTTTCTGCGTATGGCAGATCCTCTATTCAAAACGACTCCCAAATTATTGCCAGCGTTAACGAAACCGAAGCAGAAGGGCAAGAGGAAGGCAAAAGCCTCGCAGGTCTCACAAGAGATTGTAGATCAACAATATATTGATGTCGCAAGCGATGTTAGCGGGTTACGTATGGTGTATAAGTATGATGCACTCCATAATACCATCGTGCTGGTCGCCTGTATTCTCATCGTAATCAAGATTTGGTTGTTCCCGATCGATACAAAATGGCTGATTGCAAGTTTTCTGTTTGCGACGTTAGTGTGTAGTGAAATTCCGTATGCGATTGGTCAATACCTGCTTCACACGAGAATCCTGGAAGAGTATACAGGAGCAAGGTATGTTGAAATGACAAAAAAACTTCAGGATTACGCCCCAATATTTCCTCCTAAGGCGTTTTTAGGGGCATTGTTGACCACGAGCGTAGCGGGAGGTATTCTCGATGCACTGCTCAGCCAGATGGTGCAGGATGCCATTGCAACACTAATCAAGTGACGTCATTTTCAGGCTCGGTTTGGGGATACTATCTGGTCGGAGGGGTTTATTTACAACATTCCAGGCCAATATCCTACCTGTGGAGCGGTTTGCCCAGGTACTTTCCTCTCGATGCTTATGATTGGAGTCAAATGTTCATGTTTCAGGGCAACAGCTGCTCAACTTTTCGAGTCATTTACCAGGTATTCCTGCCCAGGTGGTAATTAAGGGAAGAGCAAGCAGGCTTTAGGGCCAAGAGTGAGCAATCGGCGCGAAGCATGAGCAATGGTGATTCGTCGCTTGGAAAAATCGCTCCAGAGGCAGGCTGCGGTGTTCAGAAGGTATAAATTCGCAGCAGCATCAGAAAAACTCGTCTCTCTCGCTGTGGCCAAAAAGCTCTTCAGCGAATAT
Source organism: Ktedonobacteria bacterium brp13 (assembly GCA_015099395.1). GTDB lineage: Bacteria > Chloroflexota > Ktedonobacteria > Ktedonobacterales > Ktedonobacteraceae > Dictyobacter. The sequence continues at coordinate 2,425,421 of AP024096.1, forward strand.
AATACAAAGCACAACCGAGAAGCGCTCGCACACATTCAGTGAAGGGATGACCATTATGCGCAGGAAGGCTCTTGCAATCCTTACGCTCATCGGCCTGGGATTATTCCTTGTAGGCATTGGAACCATTGCAGTGGAGACATCTGTAAACGTAATATACTGCTCTTGGCCCAACTGTCCCCTACCAAGTATCCCAAGTACCCCACCAACCTGGCAGATCGTTGTTTCCATTATTGGGGAGGTGTCGATATTAGCCGCAGGCGTGTTACAGATCATTGCTTGGATTGGAGCGATGACCAAGCAAGCGAAGCGGCAGCAGTGGACTTGGTTTGTGTGTACCTTCCTTTTCAGTCCGATCTGCCTATGGATCTATCTCCTTGCCGTACCAGAGGCTCTGGAGTTGGTCTACATACAGCCAGAACAGCCCGTCTACCGGCCCTACACGCAGGGCTATGGCGTACCACAACCTGTTCACGAGCAACCTGAAGTCTATCAGGAAGGTGGGCAGCAGTATCAGTATCAGTATCTGGAACAACAACAGCATCAACGGCAATATGAAGATCCAATGGCTATGTATCCACAAGATTAAGACATATTGTTACCGACCTCAAATCTAAACTCGGTTTGCCTCATAGCTCACTCCCCCTGTGTCGCTCGCTTGAGTTCGTCTTGATATCGCCCATAATCCATCAGCTTACAGATGGGTGGCAGAAAATTGGGTCCTACCTCGACCAAGTCAAGCTCCCTCTCGCGAGCGATCTCAAGCGCCTGGACCGGTGACATCACTCCTACCATCTCGCCGTTTTCATCGATCAAGCGTAGCTCACCTGCCTGAATACGCTCGTTTACTCGCATCTCATGTGGATAGTCCTTCTCTCCAAAATGCTTGTAAATAGACGTTCCTCCTCTTGTGTTCAAGTTCATTTCTTCTGTCTGTATCTCTTATTGTAACAGATTTTTAGGAGCAATGCTGAGGGGATAAGATGAGACTCATCCTTTATCTCGTTGCGCAACCCGTGGGGAAATACAGGGAACAAGAGAAGAGGAAGGGGAATACCCCGACACTCTTCTTCTTGTTGTTTGGTGGTCACGAAAAACGCTATGGGATGGATGGTCATGAACAAGCTCAACCATAAAGGGAGCGAACATGATCAGACAACACATAGCGGCATCGTTGAGAGGATGAAATGCGCCTCACGAGCAAGCTCAACCATAAAGGGAGCGAACGTGAACGCGTTTCATCCTCTCGCCAGATCACGCTCCCAAACGGAGGCTTGATCTGCTTCTTCGCACGAGCGAAGCCTCTCCCGGATGCGCAGGAGAGGATTTGCAACGAGGGAAGGAGCAGCAGTGCTATATTCCTTCCTGGCCAAACTACAATGGTGAGGATTAGTGATGGGGAAACGCGAGATAGACCGCCGCCAGAAGACCGACGACAATTAAGAACCAGATGAAGAGGCACCCAAGGGTATTTTTTCCCGTGCTCACAACCGTGTTGGCAAAGGAATTTCTATCGTCCCATTTGGCAAGCTGCCGCAGGGCGATTTGGTGTGCTCGGTCATCACTCTCTTGCTGCTTGATGAGTTGTTCACGCTCTTCAAGCTGTCTCTCACGTGCCCTCATACTCTCCTCATATTTGTTTGCCCATTCTTGAGCGGCCTGTTGACCTGACTCAAAAATGGTTTGGCGCGACTGCTCGCCATTCAAAACAGCATCACTCAAGCCCTGAATGACTGGGTATGCTGCGCCGAAGGCTTGTTCTGCTTCTTGCCGTTTCTTGGCTGCTTGCTGCTTGGCTGCTGCTGCTTGCTGCTCATCTTCCTGCTCAAAGAACAGTTGGAGATCAAGGACCATCGTCGAGATCTCTTGTTGAAGATCGAATTGAAACGGTTGGTAGAAATCTTGTCGAATGGGCTTGCCTGCCGCTTTCTCACGCAGAATGGCGATGGCTTGCTTGCGCGACCAGTTTCGTACCGCTGACAGGAGGTGCGGGTCGGGATTGGTGCGAGCACGCTTGGCATTGTCAAGGGCTTGCGCTAACCGTCGATCCACCTGACGCTCGTCAGCTTGAAGCTGTGTGTCATCACTACCGGGTGCCGCACTACTAATGGTTTTGAGGAACGCCTGTCCACCTTCAAACATGGCAGTTGCCACAAAACGCGTCCAATCGACGTTGGCTTGGTTTGCGCTTGCATGAGTGGTGGTTGCGTTGGTGTTTTGGTGATGACTGGTCATGGAAGGTCCCTCTTCTTTCTTTCTCTCACACACCGCACTGCATCTGTCCTGAGGATGTCCATGACGAAGGTTTTCACCATCGCCAGAGAAGCATGCCTCCAAATGTCTCTGCGATGGATGATATACGCGCCCTAAACGCTAGGACTACGCGTACTGTACCAAAGTGTCTGCGAGAGCATAGAGGAAGTCGGTCGAGAATCAAGAGAGACGTGAGAGGGAGACAGGAGCAGGGTCTTCATGCATAAAAACAGGACACGAAATGGAGATCTGCCGAAAAAGAGATGCGAGCCACATCCAGCCTGCGAGGCACGTTGACGCATCATGTGCTCATTTTTTTCGTCATGGTGACTTCCTGAAAGAAGACCGCTGGTGCCCACTCATCTTCAGCAGCCACACTTCAGGTGAAGTATGTTGCGGGTGCATATGCGCCCTCATCTGCACGCGCCGAAGAGACGTACTTCTTCTCATGCAATAGGAAACAAAAGGGCACGGCTCCGGCTACCGCTCCACCTCACCGTCCCTCCCTCCTTCCTCCCTCTCCCTTGCCGGTCTGATCCCTGCAGGAGAACGGTAAACTTGGTCCTGAAGCATCATCAGAAGATGCAGAGGAACGAAGGAACAGACACACAGGCACTGTTTCAATCAGCAAGGAGAACGTGCAACGATGAATTTCGCATTAGCATGGCAAGCACTGCAGGCGTTGTTGAATACCCCAAATGGTCAGTTTGGCACCGCTATTCTTGGCCCACTGGAGCCACTTTTCGCACAATTTCTGCGCACAACACCAGAGAGCTTGACGACGGCAAACACCGTCGTTATTGGTACATTTGCAACCATGCTTGCCATTGCAAATGCCTTCTTTCTTCTTCTTATTCTTACAGGAATCATTCAGATGATGATTTCCGAGAGTACCGGCTCGCTTTCCATTCCACTGAGCCAATTTGTGCCAAAGGTGATCACCACAGGACTGATGATGAATCTCAGCTTTTTCTTTGGCAGCCTGCTGCTCCAGATCAATAATGAGTTGTGTGACGCGATCAATACGAACCTCAATAATTTTTTTGCTACAGTGAATACTGGAAGTCGTATTACGGGAGGACAGGGGTTTTTGCTGGATCTTATCATTGTTGTCTTCCTCAATTTTGGCATCATCCGTATCCTTTTCCAAGCCTTTCAACGCTTGGTGCTGTGGAATCTGTTGTTTGTATTGAGTCCCATCGCCTTCTTATGCACGTTTCTCCCAGCGACCTCGCAGGTCTTCTCCTTTTGGGGGCGACTGTTCCTGGTCGTCACCTTTACGCAATTCGTCCAGTTTCTCGCATTTGCTTTAGGCCTGGCACTTTTCACAAGCGCAGGAGTGAATGGAGACTCCCTTGTCCAGTTACTCCTGGCCATCTCTATGCTCCTTTTGGTGGGCAAAATCCCTGATATGCTCGCACGCTTTCCCTCGATGGCGGTCCCAACGACGCAAGGAGTAGGGCGGATGATCGGAGAAATGGTGGTTGCCATCAAGCTCCTGGGAGTTTAAGAAACGGCTACGGGCATCGTATCACCAATCAAATGAGCTCATGCTCATCTGGTGAGGCCTGAGGTGTCAGATGCTGCATGAAAGATGCATCGGGCACCATTTCACCGATGCCTAGTCTCCCCTACGAAAAAAAGATTTCGAATGTTCCCATCTTCAGTCGTTTACCAAAACAATGAGATGGAACTCAGGTGAGTGAGAGTGCACACGACCACACGCTTCCTAGCAGATTGTCGGAGAGAACGCTTTTCGCCAAAATTTTCCCCACTGGAGGGCAATGCCATTCAAATAAGAAGAATTTGAGCTCAGAGGAGCGAAGATGCTCTTTCGATAAAGAATCGCAGGGAGGCTGACGAACGCGCTCAGCAAGAGCACTGCTCCCTTTAGATGTTTTCACCCTTTGCTCTTATTTGAATGGCATTGCCCACTGGAGGGTCGCTTTAAGCCCAAAAGTGAACGATGGATGCCCCACTTTTAGGGTCAAAATAGCTGTCGTCAGGGTTTCAGATTTTCTCTCCGACAAACTGCTAGAAAAGGATAAACATACTACTTGAAAGCACCTCTCCCTCTCCCTACCTCCCATCTCTACCCCTGTCGTCTGCTCCAGTACCTCTCTGCTCCCAGAGCAAGATGGCTATGCTCATTCTTGAAGTATCAGTACGAGCAGGATAGCTGCCAGGACTGCTGCCGAGCAAGCAAGATCCGTCAAGCAATTGACTGGATCAACGCAACAACCATCAGAAGTACCAGACGCTCAGAAGTCTGAGTACCATTCAGGAGGATCAGATGAATTACACCACACTCAATTCGCTCAATAGCATTTTAAAGAATCTGCAGTCGGATGCCGCCACGGTCGGCTTGACCATCGCTGGACTCATGATTGTTGTCTACGTGATCATGGTCATGTTCACTGACGATACCAATGTGAGTGCCCACAATAAACGCTGGGAGAATCTTCGGAAAGTGTTTCTGTGTGCGGCCTTGATAGCGGCAGCAGGCGCGATCGTCACGTTCGGACAGCAGTTGGGACAAGGGCTTCACCCCTAACCGTCTCTGTTGACGGAGAACGAGGAAAGAGGATGACGTATCATATCGTCATCCTCATAGCAGGAAAAAACCATCATGCAAGAAGAACCGCAACATGTGGCTAATCCGCTGGTGAAGGAAGTCGCCGGTCACCTCTTCACCTTTGAAGAGAAAATTTTTGGCATCGGCCTAACGCAGCTCCTGACCGATCTCGGAGTACTCACTGGCAGCATTTCATTCACAGGATCGCTGCAGAGCATTCCTCGACTCATTGTCTGTGCGCTGATGGCACTGGTGACGATCGTCTGTGTGCACGGCAAGATCCAAGGCATGTCTCTTGCATACTGGCTCTTTTTGCTCATGCGGTCAAAAACCATGCCGACGAAAACCATCTGGCAGCCGGTACAGGCCGGAATACAGCAAGGTGAAAAACGCCTCCCATCCGTTCAGGAAAGTTGGATACCGATCGACAGCCTCCAACATGGCATCGGTAGCAAGATCCACCAGAAGAAAAAGGGGGAGATTGCCCGGTACTGGATGGCGTTGGAAATCGAGGGGAGAAACATTCGTCTGCGTCCCGAAAGCGAACAGGTACGCGTTTTTCGCCGCTTCGAGGGATTTCTCAACGGATTGGAGTTTCATCTCCAATGCATCTCTATCTCTGAGCAGATTGACCCGCAGACCGCTCCAGCCGTGTTAATCCAGAAGGATGGGCTCGCGACCCTTTCACACACGCCGCAGTTACAGGCATTGCAGAAAGCAAGCCTGCACGCGCAGGAACGATACATGACGACGTGTACACGAACGCGGCACTTTCTCATCGTTGCTGCTTCGAGCGCGGAAGCCACGTTCCAGCAGCCTGACGGAGCACCGCGCTCTGTGATTTCTGCCATCTTAGGTCTCCTGACCTTCAAAAAGGCAGTACCGGTTTCGCGTGAGCAGGTGCTCGACCACCTCCGCATTCGACTCTCAGTCGTGCGAAAAGCGGTTCAGTCATTGGATTTGCGGATCTGGCCTGTCGAAGATCTGGAGCTCTTACAGCTCTTTGTACGCTGTCTTGCGCCGGGAAGCGCTCAACCTACGTTTATCCCAGAGCTCGTTGAGGAACGTCTCCTCTCCACGCAACAAAACCAGCAAGGACGACGGGAGCAACAGAAGATTCCGACAGTGCGCAACCCGATCCCGACGTCTCCAGTGCACAACCAATCGGGAAGCCGTGAACACCGGATGGTCCTTATTCAGCGAACCGAAACAGCGAGAAGCACAAGCACGCAAGCACGCAGAATGTACAAGAAACGCGTGCATGGTCTCCATGGCACCTTTTTCTATACGAGCCCCAATGCACACAATCGCTATGAGGCTGGAATCCTTGCGGTAGCTGATCTTCTTGCGCCCTCCGCGGTGACGATAGCACCAGGACATCTGGAGATCCAAGCAGGGACGATTACACGCTACACGCGCACCTTTACGATCACGGGCTATGGTCATCACGTACTCTGTGGATGGGTCAATAGCCTGCATGAGCTGGGATTACCGCTTGTGGTCTCATCTCATTTTGAGCCGATCGACAGCCGGTTCATGATTATGAAGCTCGAACAGGCGCTGACCAAATTGGAGAGCCAACGTCTCTCCGACAAAAAAACGTTGCGCATCACGAAAGCAGACCAAAACATCGAAGCGGAACAAATTCGCCGAGTCACCCGCGCCCTGGCATCCAGGACATTGAACATCTTCGACGTGTCTCTGACCATCTGTATCCACGCCGGAACGTTGGAACGACTGGAGCAACGCTCGCGCTACTTGCTCTCTCATCTGCGCGATATGCAGATCCAAGCTCGCTCGGCACTCTATCAGCAAGATCTTGCCTGGCAATCATGCCTGCCAGTAGGTCGGGATATCCTCCAGAGCTGGGTCAAGCTTACCAGCGACGTAGTCTCAACCATGCTTCCAGGAACCAGCGGCACCATTGGGACGCCCACCGGAGTGTTTTTGGGCTCGACAGGCAGTGGCCTTTCTCGCCGTCCAGTTTATTTCAATCCCTGGTCCACTGACAAAAAGATGGCCAATCCACATGTCGTTGTCATCGGAGAGACAGGACAGGGCAAGTCCTGGCTTGGCAAAACCATGGCCACCGGATTCATGGGACTTGGGCTCGCTGATGTCGTGGTCCTTGACAAAGACGACGATTACTTGCCCTTACACGAGACACTCCAAGGGGAAAGCCAGCGTTATCATCTGGCACGTCATTGTCCCATCAATCTCTTTGATATTCCCTTCGGACCAGCAGACGTCGACCCAGATGATCCAGCAGATATGCTTGCGGAATTCTTCAATAATTCCTTGATGGCTGGGCTCGCGCTGCTCGTCACTGATGAACAGACCAAGCTTTCCACGAGTGAGGAAGCCTATCTCGCCACCGTCGCACGCGCTGTCTACGCGGCTCATGGGCTCACATCCGAGGCCATTCGACGCCATCCAGAGACCCTCCTTTTGCCTGCTCCAACCCTGGCTGATTTCATCACCAAGATGCAGACCATACCCGCATCTTCCGAGAGTATGCGCCAATCACTGCTTGAACGCTTGGGAAATGCCTCCTATCTCTTCCAGGGTCAGACCAGTATTTCACTGGAAAAACCACTGACGATCTTTTCGATCAAGGGGTTGGATAGCAAATGGTTTGCGCTGATGACCTACGTGGTTCAGAACTTCCTCATGAGACATCGGGCACTCAGACAGGACGACCGCTACGTCGCCTACATCGTTGAAGAGACCTCCTATCTGCTCAAAAATGCTGCAGGTCGACGCTACCTGGAAAGCGGCAGTCGAGGCTTCCGAAAGCTTGGCATTGCACAAATCACGCTTTCTCAGCATCCAGCTGACTTCCTGGAGGCAGGCCAGGTGGTCTTGGCGAACGCAGGGACGGTCTTCTATCTGGGCATGCAGCAAACAGCCGTGGAAAAGCTCCATCTCCCAGAGGAATTGGAGCACTTACTCACTCAGAGCGTCCCTGGTCAGTGCGTGCTCCGTACTGGCAATGAGTACGCGCCCCTCACCATTTGGGACAATCCCATCTATCGTGCCATTTTTACGACCAACCCTGTTGAGCAACGGGCCATGCGACATAAAGCAAATGAGCAGAGAACAAGCAACACAAACGCATGGTCCCATCACCGCTAGCACAAAGAGCACGCCTGTGAACGATCTCTCGACCGCGTGTATCGGGGAGGCAAGGAAAGGACACCACCTATGAAGCAGATGACGACGTCCACCGTCGATAGTGCCACGATGCTCACTACACCACTTAAACCATCGCCACAGATGGAAATCATCGCAGCACCAGATGGAGCTGAGTATGTGATGCTCATTCTGCCAAGTGAAGAAGGAGAACGACAAGCCAGCGCCATGGAGAATTTTTTTCAGGCCTGTGCTACAGACGAGGCATTTAGCCTGGAACTGGTGGGGACACGCAGAGAGCAAGGGTTCGTCCTGCGCGCCTCCTCAGCTGAACAGCTCGTGCTGCTCAGCAAACAATTCGCAGCACAGTATCCGCAGGCCGAGCTCCATCGTATTGAGCCTGCCGCCGATCCTCTCTTCCTGCATCTTGGAGAGCATGCGGTCATTGGCGAATTTGCGCTCTCACAGCCGCCATGGATGCCGCTCAAGACGTTTAGCGGCAAGACGCTCGCCGAGCCTGGCGCTGATCCGCTCGCAGGTATTCTTGCCGCCATGGAGCCACTTGGGTCAGGACAACGATGCGTATCACAGCTTGCCCTCGTGCGAGCGCCGGACACCTGGATAGCGCACGATATCCGCAAATCCGTCGAACATCCATTGCAAGGAGAGCGTGACGCAATTACGAGGGAGAGGAAACCTTCTTCTGAGACAGCAGAAGGTCTCAAAACGCTGCTCCTGGTTGGCGGTATCTTCGGGGCGCTGCTCTTCTATCGCTGGTACACAACGCATGCCTGGTTTCAACTCACGCTCATGTTGGTAGCACTGGTTGTCGTTGGGGTCATGGTGCTCTGGTGGAAGGTCAAACATGGGCGGCAGGATATCTATGATATGAAACTCGTCTCCGAAAAATTGTCGCGCCAGGCATTTTATACGAACCTGCGCGTGGTGGCGATAGGGCAACAAACCAGTTCAACCCACGAGCAGTTGAAAGCACATATAAAGCGTCTGGAAGTCGCATACCGACAATTTACCTTGTCTTCCGCCAACAGCCTCTTCCTTAAGCGAACGCACTACGTGCAGTCCGACGACCAGCAAGCGACACGGCTCAAGCCAGCAAATGCCTTTCCTTATCGTCATCCATTGCTTCGGCTTTTTCACGGAGGCGCACCAGGCCCTGATATCTGGAATGGACTGGAACTCTCGGGGGCCTTCCACTTACCGCAAGCCTTCACTGATCTCCCGCTCGTTCGTCGGTTGTCGGTGAAACATCTCTTGGCCTCTCCTGAAATTGCCCATCAGATTGAGCAGACACCATCCCCACTTCCACCAGCACTGATCGGCTATTCTCGGCATCGCGGCTTTTCCATTCCCGTGTACCTGCCCTTCGAAACACTCTTCAGCCATAAGTTCCTTGTCGCAAGATCGCGGTATGGCAAATCGACGCTGATTCAACTGCTGGCACAGGCTGCAATGCATCCGGTACGAGATCGTACACCGCAACCAGGCCTTTTTGTGATTGATCCGCATAAAGATCTTATTCAGGATCTTCTCCTGCTTATTCCATCTCATCGTGCAAAAGATGTTGTGCTCTTAGATTTGACAGATACTCAGTATGTAGTGGCGCTCAATCCGCTCGATGCAAGCATGGGCTTTACTCGCGATCAGGCAGTAGCCAACCTGATGGCAAGCTTCGAACGCGTCTGGTCAGATTTCTGGGGACCGAGAATGGCCTACTTCTTGAAAGCGGTATGCTTGCTTTTGTACACGCTCAACCAACAAAAAGTACAGCAGGGGCACGCAGGCCAGCAGTATACCTTGCTCGATATTAATCCATTGTTGCAGTATCCTGATTACGCACTCCAAGTGCTTGATGAGCTTGACATGTCTGAAATATGGCACCAAGAACTGCTGGCATGGTGGCAAAATGTCTATTTTGCGCTCCCCAAGCAGAGCTCATTTCGCAGCGAAGTGATCATGCCCATTGTTTCGAAGCTTGGTGTGTTCCAGGATAACCAACAACTCCGCAGAATCGTCGGACAACCAGTGACGAAAGCGCCGATCCACCAGGCCGTCACGGAAGGAAAGATTGTACTGTGCGCCCTCTCTTCACGAGACATGGATGATGCAGCAGTCAACGTCCTGGGGTCAACCCTCATCAACTTGCTCCACCGCTCCTTTCGTCTGCAAGAGCATCTTCCGCTCTTGGAGAGAAGAAAAGTTTTTTGTGCGATTGACGAGTTTCACGCATTTTCGGGAGGCGACTATGACCGATTGCTTTCTGAAGACGGAAAATTCGGCTGTAGTATGCTGCTTGCCACCCAGAATCTCAAACGTCTGAACAAAATCAGAGATGGTCTGCTCGAAATGGTCTTCTCCACCTGCGACAACATCTGCGCATTTAATGTCTCGGCAGCGGATGCCAAACTCCTTGAAGAGGAACTGCGCAGCGTCGTCGAGCAACGGCACATTATCAGTCAACCCAGACTTCATTGTTATGTACGACTTGCCATTCCCGGCTATCCCGTGCAGATCGTTTCCGTCTCACTTGCCAGGCCTCCTTCATGGCAGTACAATGCTGCTCGCCTGAGCCAGGCCGATGCCATTCGTCGAGACAATCAGGATCACTATGCCCACGCTGATGCTATTGATCAACAGTATGCACAGCACCTGACGCAGTTTCTCACCATCAAGCCATTTGCCCAGAAAGTTCACCGTGATGCACAAGCAGCTCGAACATCCAAACAGGAGCAAGAGGAAGCAGAGCAACGAGCCGAAGAGTTTCGCTTGCAGACAGGAGCCTCGAAGAGCACATCCCAGGGTCCCATGACACCATCGTCGTCCTCCAACGATGACCACACAAGGCAGCAGGAGCAAGATGGTACACCCAAAGGGATAGGAAGCAGTCTGTCGGCGGGTGGAACAGCGTCAAAAGGAACAGCCAGCCATGCAGAAGGAGAGCAAGAGGAAGGCAAGCGGAATCATCCACGCAGCAGACGCAACAAGGACGCCAAGGATGCTGTTGGGATCGCGCCTCCAACGCACCAGGATGAAACGGATGATCCCCTGCACCACAAAGAACCGGAGTATCGGCCTCCGTTCTCAGTGAGTAACCGTCTGGGTGGTGGATGGGGCAGCGAACGAGAAAGAGGTGAACGATGACGAAAGCACCCAAAGCACCCAAAGCGCCGAGCGAACCATCCCCCATCTGGACGCCATTGTCTCGCGCAGATCTGGAAGCCTGCCTGGAAAAACACAACTATACCAACCAGCATCTCACCATCCTCTCCTGGCTGATCTGGCTTCCGCTCCTCTCGGGTGATGAACTCCTGCGTGTGCTTTCCCGAACAGAGCGACACCTGGATGTGGCAAAGGGAGATCTTGCTGAGCATCTTAAAAGCATGGCGAGCCTGGGACTCATTGAGACGATCAGGCTACGAGAGCCCCCTGTGAGAAACCACCAGCGCTATTATGCGACTGATCTGGGATTATACCTCTATCTTTCGGCGGTCCATTCATTCCCGCCGCTCTCTATCGCTCGACTCGTGCGATCCTATCCGGTCGAACGCGAGGATCTGCTGGCTCGTCTGGCTCGTCCACATATTCACCTTGCGTGCATGTCCCTGGTGACACGCATCATCGCCGAAGAAGAAACGCGTGGCAATCATCTTGTCAGCTACCAGCAACCCTGGCAGCATATCACTTCCATTGCACAGAAGAGGTATCTCCTCTGCAGTGATGCCGCCTTGCTTCTTGAACACCACGCTTCGCGAGCGCACTATGCCTTCCTTATTCATGTGGATATCGAGCCACATCAGAAAGAAGAGCGAGAGGTGGAAAAATGGTTGCTCTCCCTTCTGGACCTGCGCCAAAGCATGAGACTCTCTCGTCAACACTGGCCTGAACTCTTGATCATTTCCACACGCAACCGCCTCCCTCTCTGGGCGCATCTCCTCCTGGAGACAAGTTTCAAACGAGTCACAAAGCCCCTCGCAGGAGGCATAACGACCCTCGATGCTCTGAGTGGGGCATCGACACCCTGGTGGGATTTTGCGATGCTGACAACGGCAGAACATCCCGACCAAGTTGACCAGGTATCCCTAGAGCACCTGCTTCGCGAGCCAGCCTCTCTGGAACTGATAGAACTCTTCTCGAAGCAACGTCACTTGTATGAGATTCGCTTAAAAGAGGCGGCTTCACCACCCTCACGAACGAGGAAACGGCTGCAACGCTATGTCGGCAACCCCCTGCAAGATGAAGCAGACCATCTCACCAGAGAACACCTCGAAGCGCTGTTTGGCGCAACAAGGAAAAGTCGGCAAAGCGTGGAGGGCGCAGGGTTGCTCACCCTTGCGCTGACCGCTACAGAAAAAGAAATGCTTGGCTGGTCTGCCCATCATCCTTTGCTTGATATGCTCACGTTGCAGGCACTCCTGCGGCCTGCAGCAGATCCCCAAGCGATCAAACCGCTTCAGCAACGCATCAGCCATCTCTTCAAGCTTGGCTTGATCGAGACCAGACTGTGGTCAGGGGGAAAGACACCATTAGAACAACAACGGTATCTCCTAACATCCGTTGCAGTAAAGTTTATCGCAACGCGTCATGGCGAACCATTTAGTTTCTACTTTGTGCCTCCGAAGTATCAAAAAGGCAATGACGAACAGCTTGATCGACAATGGGGAACACGAGGGCTCAATGCTCAGATGAATCATACGCATGGACTGTATGCATTCATGCGTCAGCTATACAGAGGAACACATGCACGAGGAGAGATTATCTACCACTGGAAAAGCGCGCACGAGGCAGCCCGGTGGTATCGGGACACGATCTCACAAGACGATGAACACGCCCGTCCAGACGCTGAGCTCGTGTTTGCTCTATCCCCTATTGATCAACCCGTGAGGATGGTCCTGCTTGAATATGACCGTGGGACTACGGGAGCCGTTGAGTATTCCCGCAAGTTTACGGCGTATCTGGACTATCAACAGGCAACAGGGAAAGCGCTTCCGCTTCTCGTTGTGACATCGTCCCGCAAAGCAACCGAGCGTATGCAGCACGTCCTGGATACATTACAAGGATCGTTGCCCGTCATCATACTCCTCGAAGAAGATCTTCTTGCACACGGTCTCGCACTCGTGCTTCGTCATTTCCCGCCATAGCAGAAGGAGAAAAGGGAAGCATCTGGATTTCTCGCTTGTTGCTTTCAAGCGTGGTTTTCCTGCCCTTCTGCTTGTGCTCATTGCACAACATCACGAATAATCGTTTTTGCTTCGCTTTGTGTAGTTCGTATGGGATATTGCTAGTGTTCCATACTCTTTTTTCTTTCGTGGCAATGCTCTTTGTTGCTCTTCGCTGTACAGAGAAGTGTCTGAAGCGTTTTTCTTCACAGGATTCGCGTGTGCTGAGGGGAAGATGTGCGGCTGTGGTGTATGATCACACTCTCTGCCTCCTCCCCTTGCTTTCCCAGATCTCACGGGTCATGAGACGATGCGAGCAAAAGAAAAGCGCCACAAAATGTCCTTGCAGCCATAGATAAAGGTCATGCCATCTTTTCTAGTTGATAGTATGATTGCATCACATCATCTACTGTTCTAGTTCTCGAATAATTTCTTTATCTAGCTTTTTTGTGCTCTTAGCCTGTTCAGCAGTAAATGAACTCATCATTCCATTCAATGCGTCGAGGATCACATCGGGGGGAACTTGATTCTTTGGCGGATACATCTCTGGCTCATATATGACATTCACTCCGCACATTCTGAGAAAATCAATACTTCTGAAGAAGGCTGGATGACCGTCGAGTCCACCGCCTGTCCGGAAGCATGGAACTGCAATGATGGGATACCCCAATCCCATATATTCACATAAAATGCCAACTGCGAGCGTATCGCTTATCCCATTGGCCCATTTATTCATCGTGTTAAACGTAGCAGGGAAGACGACGATAGCGTCAGCGCGCGGCAACACATCAGGTTCTGTTGGATGCTTGTACTGACTTCGTATCGGATACTCAGTCAGTTGCGCAAAAACAGGAACGTCGAAAAAGTTGTATCCTTGCGGAGTTGTAAGAATGCAAACATCCCATCCATTCGTTTTCGCTTGGATGATAAGCTTTTCTGCTAATGGAGCAGAAGAACTCGCGCAAATGATGATATAGAGTACCTTTTTTCCTCGTTGAGCTGACATATTACTCTCTTTTCAATGAAAGACGTGTTCCAAGTCATGTATTTGCTCATTCAGATTTTTGACATACGATGTAGATGCCCACAAAGCTGCATCGGTGCGCAGTTTGCAAATACGCTGAAAGATTTCTAGTGCTTTTGTCTGAGCTGCCACTGCAAGAGCATCACTTGCGTATCTACACATTTCGTCAATCTTGCCTTTTTGAATATAGGAATTTGCAAGATCACTGAGAATATAGCCTTTTTGATAGATAGACGATAGAGACATTTGGGTGAGCGCTTCATGAAGAACAGTCTCTGCATCTTCTGGAAGTTGAAGAAGTGTATAACAACTTCCTTTATATCCTGCCAGCAAAGATGATGAAAATGTCGTGTGATAGGGATCATCTTCTAGTATTGCAGAATCTATTTGCAACTCGGCTTGCTCTAAAGTCGCAAAACAATCTTTGTCGTTTTTTAAGTTTGCATAGACCTCAGCAAGTGCGGCAGCAATCCAAGCACGCGTCGTCATGGTTGCAGGTTTATCGCATTGCTTCATCAAACACAATGCCTCTTGGACAAGAGGGAAAGATACATCAGGCCGGTTATTTCGTGTTGAATTAAAACTCAAACGTACTAAGCCAACAGCTTGCAAAGGAATGTTTTTCGCTTCCTGTGCCGCCTCAATACCAAGTTCATAGTAAGTCTTTGCAGTATGGTAGTCTCGCATGTTTGATGAGATATTTGCAGTTATCAAAGAGAGTTCCCCTGCAATTGAACAAAGTTGTTGATAGGTCGTTTTTGGCTGTGAGACTTCCAACAATCTTGTCACAATGTCAAGACACTCTAAAACATACCGTCGTGAATGATGAGAAACAACACCAGCCACCACAGGTATCATCCTCCAGCAATCATTCGTGATGCGCTCAAGGCGTTTTATCGTCGCGTTATCAATAACAGCAGACTTCCTCAAGGCACGTTGAAGTCGTTCATGCAGCTCAAGGTGAAACAAATCCTCAGAATGCAGTAAATTTTTTGCGGGAACAGTGTCAAGGTATTCTGTAACTTCGCTATTACTCACAACTGCATCATTTGCTAAATCTTGTCCTCGCAAGGTTGCTAATTCTAGCAAACTATTATGCTCTTCCGGTTCGTGATCTTCCATCCTACTTGATGTATTGATACATGAAAAGGGATCGTCTGCTCCTCTTTGCATATAGAAAGAAAATACTGATTCGACATGAAGTGATGACGTTACCTCTGACTGATTTTTGTGAATGTTCTGTCTACTATACAAGTTCTGAGCGGTTTTCTGGGTACGTGGGTCGGATGCAAGTCCCTTCGCCGCTAATTGATTGTAAAGTCGGCGATAATACTCTTCTGCTTCCTGGCGATAACCACGTTTGCAGAGCAGTTCCATAAGTGGTCTGAGAGTATCTTCATCCATGGGATGTGTACACCAATGGGTGCGCAAGAGCAAAGGGCGTGCGCTTCCCCTGCTTCACCATCATGAGTGAGATAATAACGACGAAGCGCATGAACCGATTGTCTTAACTGGCCTTCAACAGTATCGGAAAGTGATAGCAAATGCTTCAACTCATCCATTCAGACAGCTCATTCGTACAGAGGAACCCGTATCCTCCCTACGCTTACGAATCAGTTGTCGGGGGTGAACTGCTGCACCCAAGATCTCCTGCCCTCCTCGAAGAAAGGATTCAGAGAATGCGTGTGGAAACTCCTTGCGCAGAATATTGTAACTGCCGTTGACATCCGCTTGAATGCGCCGCCCATCGGAGGCCCGATATAATCCACGGGTTTCCCGTTGGCCAGAAAACGCTGGCTTTTCCGTTCGTTTTGGGTCGTAATTGGGAATCTCATCCAGGTCGAGAAACGAAGCCTTTGACGTATAGCTCTCTTCCCGAACCACGACGATCACCCCAACAAGCTGGGCCTTGTAACGGAGCATTTCGATAAAGCGGTGATGTGGAATCGACACAAACGTTTGATTGTTGCGCTTGCCCATCTCGACCCCCTGCTTCCACATTTTGTTCAGCCCAATCACCAACGTTCCAATGCCCTCAGCAACCAACACATCGATAATGCGACGGCTTGCCGTGTGTAAGTAGTGATTCACACGGCGAGTACACTTCGTCGTAATGCGATCCAGTTGGCAACTTGTCTTGCCGTGGTGTTGCGAGAGACGGCTCTGATGGCGGGCGCGTTGCTGATTGTAGTATTTGTTGAGATGCTTGAGGGGGCGGCCATTGACGAGAACGGGCGAGAACCCTGGTTTGGTGCTGGTGACGGTGGCAAGCTGGTTGACCCCAAGATCAATAGCCGCAATCAACGTGGGATCAACAACCGCCTGTTTGATCTCTTTCTGATAGACCACCTCGATGACATAGGACGATCCACGCGGCACGATTCTGACCTGATCAATCTGGTCCCATGCCACCTTCGTTTCAATTTCAATCGGCAGCCCTGATGGCACCAGCTTGCCCGTCTTTTTGAACGCACGCTTGCCCAGCGCCTGCTTATCATAGAGCAAGATGTTGCGCCCCTTCTCCTTGTGCTTGTACGCAGGGATATTCGGCTTCCCAGTGAACTTTTCGGGATGGACAGACCACTCGTTGAGCGCATTTCTATACGCTCGCCAATTTTTATCGATCAAGATTAAAATGGAGTTGGAAACCTTCCTGGGCAGAGCTTGATAACATTCCAGGTGCTTCACCCGGTGAAAGATCTCAGCGTAAGGAAGGTACTTCCCCCTATGAATATAATCTTGGCGAATTTGATACGTCACCTGATTATAGAGATTTTTGGAAGCAAAAGCGGCAGCATCAATAGCCGCAAAGCCGGGATCGCTCTTTTTGATGCAATGCTGCTCGACGAGTTGCAAATGCCACCTCCTGCCTTTGGCGTACTTCTCTCTTGCTATTCTCTCGCATATCCTGAAAAACGGTCAAGGCAAACACTGTGATACGTGTCTGCCTTTGACATCATTTGGTATCCTTTCTTGCGAACGTTTTCAACACTCATATGCCTCTCTATGGCCCAATCACTATAGCATTCGTCAGGCAAATATGTCCCTTTAGATGCGAGCGCAGCATGTGCCTGTTCCCAGCACGATAAGGCCTCTTTTCCCTGCTGCTCCAGAAGTACTGCCTGCTTGATAGAGGTAGCGATCACATCGACATCGAGCCAGAGCAGTGGTCCTGATGCAAGCCGATAGCTTGGACCACTATCTCGATGGTTTTTGATGTAGATAACCAGCTTTTTGCGGAGGGTATCTCCACCGGTTATCCCCTTTGGGCAGAGCAGGCCGCGCAAGAGACACACCACATTATCGATCCGGACCAACCCTTTCCCCCATCCCTCTTCATCTTCATCTTCGCTGCCTCTGGTGCGAGGTACGTTCTCAAGGAGCCAGTCCTTGAGGGCATAATGCTCAGGCAAGCTGGTCAGTACTTTAAGCAAGGTAAGCCCGGTGCTACTGCCCTTGGGGCGATGCTCAAGGGTGACAATCTGGTAGCGACCGAGTGGAGGATCAGTATTGATCACCTCCTGCAAGACTTCGAGCTGTAAGCCTCCACAGGTACTCACTCGAACGAGTGGGACTGGCACGTCATGGAGATGTCCTATCTGCATCCATTGGATGGGATATACCCTACCCAACGTTTCATCGAACGTGTGCACTGGTTCTGTTTGCATCATATTTCCACACTCCTCTCACATCCTTCTCTCGCGCCTCGTTCTATCAATACTCTGATTCCCTGGCAATAGCAGGATACTCAGTATGGAGGCTTCTATCTGCTCATGCTGAGTATAACATAGCCATACCCATTGATACATGCTGTATGACTAAAAGAGGAAAGAGTATGTATCAATGGGTGAATGTATGTAGAAAACGATCTTCAATCCCAGCGGATATCTCTTCTTATCTTATCAAAGGAGACTCCTACTACATTCCTACCATAGTTCGCCTACCTCTGCTTGAAGCAAGTCGAGAGAGAGATACTCATCTCACCTACCATGTTTCCCCCTATTCCCTCCTCCATGCCCCTCTTCTCCAGTGGAGTCATTGAACACATCATCTCTACTCATGGGAGCATTTCTGTGCTGACACATACCCTTTTCGCCCAACGTAACGTGCTGAGATTATCCTCTCCCTCCCTCCTCCTCCTCTCCCCTTGCCTCCCTCTATGATGCCTCTCTCCTCACAGGGCCACCAGACTACGCTAGGAAGAGCAAATGGCCGTCAGCATTCAATCTCATAATGAAGGAAAAGGTGATCCATGATCCTCTTGAAAAACACGCAACACCTTCGGCTCTTCGTCGTTCTTGGAATCAGTCTTGTGACAACACTCGCCCTTCTAGGTGGAACTATCGTGCTTCATGCTCAAGGATTCACACCCTTTGCGACGACAGCGCATGCAGCGAGTTCCACAACCACCTGTGCCGCAACCAAAGGAACACAGCAAGCCCTATGCGAACACCAGGACCCAGTTGCACAGGGATGCGTTATCGATACAGAAATACTCGATCTACAAACAGTGGTTCGAGAAAACAAGCCAATTGGCGAGGTAGATCTGCGTTATTCGCCAACGTGTAAGACGTATTGGCTGCGTACACAAGCATTCGTGACCACCCAAGGCGTATTCAAAGCCATCCATGCCATCCTCCTATTCCACAACCACACACAAGAGGATATCGTTGGAACACCCACCGTCAATCCGCTCAGGGCATATGTGGTTTGGACAGATATGACGGTTGCACCCATTCTTCCACACGCAGGGTCAGCTCAATTTGACCTCTTTTCCCAATCCCAACCCATTACGGTTCCTCTAAAAGAGTAAAAGAGAGGCTCGTGGTTCTTTTCATCTGCCTCTGCAACGAGAAAATAGACCATTTCTACCTATTCCAGAAAGGGAACCAACCATGAACGCAACACAACGCAGGCATACCCAGACCATTCATATGAGCCTTCTGCTCACAATCACCTGTCTCTCCACCCTGATACTGGTATTTGGAAGCCTGGCTCTTCATGTCTCCGACGTCTCACCCGTATCCTTTGCCCATGCAGCAACCACATGCGCGGCAACCAAAGGGACGCAACAAGATGTCTGTGAACAACAAAATCCGGTCACCCAGGGATGTGCACAAGATGCTCATTCAATTGAAGTTCAGTCTGTCTACACCGCTCAAAATATCTTGATTGGTGAAGTAGATTTCAGGTACTCCCCTACTTGCAAAACCCGCTGGATTCGTACCATTGCCTATGCAAACACTTGGCAAGTACACGTAGTAGCCATTGATGCTATTATCTCCTTTCACACAGGCAAAAGTGAGGACATCAAAAAAACGAAAGCCAATGGGCAACAAACCACTGCGGTCACAGACATGCTCTTGCTCCCACCAAAGAGCCCCATTACTTGGCGGGGCCTGTTTTACCTGAATGGACAAGCTCAGCCGATAACGATACCACTCGTATCCTTGCCTCAAGGGGCACCAATAGCACCCAATACCGAAATACAAAGCCTCCCACACTTGACCTGCGCATCTGATCCAACAGGACCACACTGTACTTTCCAAGATCCTATTGTGCAAGGGTGTGCTAGCGATGCACAGACAATTTCCTACCTAGAAATACGCACTCCTGATATGCAAAGCCTGCAGGCAACCGTCCAACGACGGTACTCTCCCAGGTGCCACAGCGAATGGGGAAGAATTCTCGAAGCTCTAGATACCCATCTTCCCATTTCCCTCGCTATAGGGGCAAATGCTATTCAATCGGGGTCAGGACCAAATTTGTTTAGCCCAATGGTTTTTATCCCTAACCTGAGTAGAGCCTCTCAAATCATAGGAAGTGTGAGTATGAATGGCATCCTCCCAACCCAAGATAATGCTATGGGCGCCGCCGCTATTCTCCCATCCTTGCCAGCGCCACCGCAATAGATCATTGCTGGCACCGTTATGCTTCTTCGCCGGTTCTCACAAGCTACAAAGAAGCACAGCGGTGCCAACAAGCATCTGTTCCCAACAAGCTGTATGCTACTATCTTACTATTACCCACTCAGTGACAATTCTTAATAGCCCTGGCAGCAACGCCTCTATCTACCGATGTGGGAAAGCAAAGTGAACACAAGCGCGCACAACTATAGGACTAAGCAGTCCAATGATCAGTACACATTGAAGACAACCAATCCCTTTAGGCCTCCTACCATACACATGCTTATAGTAGGGTAGTGTTGCAAAAAATTTAAAGCGCAGCAAATTGAAGTGCCCATAAACATATCTCACAAGAAAAAGATGCAAAACAGGCACTTCTTCTCTACTGCAATGGTTCTTACGCCGTAATTTCTTGCCTCATTTCCTCCGCTCAAAATTTTTTGCAACACTACCGGGTTACAGGAGAACACAATGCAAACAGAAACATTGCAAGAGGGAAAATTTAGCAGAAGATTTAAAGCCTTATCAATTAGACAGACCAACATTAAAAAGATAGATGCTTTAAATAAGCTTAGTATTAATTGTTTCTAAAACATCACCTCATCATCTTAACTTTGCTGATTAAATATCAATTTGCTGAATAGACAAATAGCTCTAAAACTTGTATGATGTATTTATTGGTTGTGAAGTAACAGTAAGATCTTTATAGTATCTATCAGCCTAGCTCCAAGTTAATTTATTAAATTTCCGTATCTATTACTAGTCAGAAGAAAATTATGAGAGAACAGTCTTAAAAGGCAAAATCACTCATCTCTATTTTATTTCGAGGTCAATATGGAAGAACCACAAAGAGATTTTGAGAACTTAATTGAAGATAACATTATAGAATTTGATGAACCCTCTGTCTCTCCCCGAGCACAAACTCTCCCTCTGACAAGCCTAAATTGGAAAACTTTTGAGCAGTTATGTTGTCGAATTGTGGCTGTTGAGCCAGGTATAGATGACCTTCCACATCTTTACGGGGTGCCAGGTGACGATCAAAAAGGTATTGATATAATTGCCAAGAAGAAAACTGACCATAGATTAGAGACGTGGTGTTTTCAATGTAAAGATCACAAGAAATTTTCACCCAAACAGTTCAAAACTGCCATTAGTGATTTAGAATTTCCTGCGGATACATATGTATTCTTTTTAGCTTCAGAAGCTAATACTAGATTGCGTGATATCGAAGAAGAAAATAGTAATGTAAAACTTTGGGATTTGCTAGATATCTCTACCAAGTTAAAAAAACACCCAGATATAGTTGCTGATTTTTTTAATCCTTCTTGGGTGGAGTATTTCTGTATACCAGATGTTCCTATCAAGATATATCAAGTTCCATATCAAAGTAATCCATTTTTTACAGGGCGAGAAGATATCCTTGAAGAGTTACATAATAGACTTAATAAAAATAAAGCAGTAGCTCTTTCCCAAGCGCAAGCTATTACCGGTTTAGGAGGTATTGGTAAAACACAGATAGCACTTGAATATGTTCGCAGATATAGTAACGAGTATGTATATATATTTTGGGTTGAAGCTGATACAACAGAAGCATTAACAGCTAATTTTATATCTATAGCCAATTCCTTAAATATCTTAGACTTTAAAAAACAAGAAAAAGATCAGCTTATAAAAACTTTATTCGATTGGTTCAACAACCATAATAATTGGTTAATAGTTTATGACAATGTTGAAGATTTTTCTGAAATCAAAAAGTTCACCCCTCCTAAACAAAATGGTCACATAATTATGACCACCCGTGATCATTCTACAAGCGGAAATGCCTATCGGGTTGAAGTGGGAAACTTATCTATAGATGAAGGTATATTATTTCTTCTTCGCCGCAGCGGATTTATTGACAATTCAACCTTACTGGACGATATTTCTTATGAAACAAGAACAGAGGCTGCTGCTGTTGTTCAAGCGCTAAGTAGTTTCCCTTTGGCAATTGATCAGGCTGGAGCCTATATAGAAGAGACCTCCTGTGGTTTATATGGTTATTTAGAACGTTTCCAAAATCACAGGTTTAAACTTCTAATGCGAAGAGGTAAATCTCCTACTTACCATCCTGAGCCTGTTACTACGACATTCTCTCTTTCATTTGAAAGAGTAGCACAACTTAATTCACAAGCTGCTACGCTACTCAAGTTCTATGCTTTTTTTGCATCGGATCCAATACCAGAAGAGATTATTACCAATGCAAAATCCAAACTTGATCATAGCCTTAAATCCTTAGTTGATGATATTTTTAACTTAGATGAAGCTTTTAATGCTCTTTTAAGTTACTCACTTATTAGACGTAATAGTCATTTGAAAACTATAACTATTCACCGTTTAGTACAGGAAGTGCTTAAAGAAAGTATGGATCTAGGCACGCAAAAACAGTGGATAGAGAATATATTGAGTGTTCTAAATGAGGTTTTCCCTCATTCTAATAATGATAACTGGCAAACCTGCCAAAGATACGTTCCTCATGTACAAATAATTTTGGAACAGATTAAAGATTGGGAAATTGTTCCTCCAGAAGCAATTTTTCTGTCCCTAAAAACAGGGAAATATTTTCTTGACTTCTATCAATTTACTGAAGCAGAATCTATGTATAATTATGGGATTGAAAAGATAAAGAATAAAAACTTTAATAGGCATGATATTGATGGAAAAACTATTGATTATATCTTAGTCGAAGTTTATCGCGAGTTTGCTAAAATGATGTTTATCAAAGGCGAGCTGAAAAAAGCAGAAGAAATCCTTAACAATGCTTTAGAAATAAATATCAAAGAATTTGGAATGGAAACCCCGCTTTCAGCTATTATAATGAGCGATTTGGCTCAAATTTATCAAGACCGGGGTGATTACGAGAATGCTGGTAAATATTTGAATATATTTGAAGAAATCATATCTAATACTGAAAGATTTTTCAACTACGAAATACTTGATGCATTCCTTAATGCAGGTCGGTTTTACTGGAGCACAGGTCAGTTTGATATGGCAGAAAATATTTTTAAAAACGCAATTAATGGAGCTGAACACTATCTTGGACAAGAACATTTTCAATTCGCGCAAGTATTGGATACAGTAGCAGAATTTTATCGTGATCAAGGAAAATTTGATTTAGCAGAGCAATTATACAACAAAGTTATTTTAATATTTCAAAAAAATCTTGAACCAGACCATCCAAGATTTGCTTCAACCATGAATAATTTAGGTTTACTATATTTCAATCAAAAGAAGTATGAATTAGCGCAACCTCTACTTGAAGATGCCTATTCAAGGACACGAAGGATTTATGGAAGCACAAATCTTAACACTGCCATTGGTATGAATAATTTGGCTTTACTTTATAGGGATCAAGGAAAATACGGCGAAGCCATTGCTCTCTTAAGTGAAGTATTTGAAATACAATCAACAATATATGATAATTCTCATCCTGATCTTGCAAATACTATTAATAATTTAGGTGGCGTATATTTTTTAGCAAATGAACTAGACATTGCAGAATATTTTTTTGAATATGCCCTTGAAATATTTAATCAGGTATTAAAACCTAATCATCCGGATATTGCTAATGTTTTAGTAAATTTAGCTGGACTACATAATAGCAGAGGAGAATACGAGAAAGCAGAAGGGCTATTAATAGATGCTTTAAACATTTGTAGAGATGCTTTTGGATCAAATTCTGCTACAGTAGCTCAGCATATTTCCAGTCTCGCATTTATCTATGACCGTCAAAGTAAGTACGAAAAAGCGGTTCCATTATATGAAGAGGCTATTGAAATCTATGAAAAAGTTTTGGGCCCTCAACATCCAAACTTACTACTTCCTTTAAATAATTTAGGGCTCATATACATTCGATATGAAAAATATGATCAGGCTGAGGCTGTTTTTGATCGTTTACTTAGTCAATATAAGAGCTTAGATCTTGATATTTTGGCACAAATAAAAGGGAACCACGCTTTTGCGTACTTTGAACAGGCTAAGTATGATTTAGCAGAAAAAGGTCTTTTAGAAACTATTGAAATTTTGTTAAAGTTATCTCATTTAACTGATGATGGTATTGAACAGTTATTAGCATATTACACTAAGTTATCTGAGATATATATTTTAAAAAAGCAATATGGAGAAGCAGAATATCTTCTGCTTAAGGTTATAAATATTGAGAAGAGCAGATCTAATGTGGACCAAGGGAATTTAGTAGTGGTTCTCAGTAATTTAGGATTTATATATGAATTGCAAAGAAAATACAAACTGTCAGAAGAATATTATAAAAAATCTCTAGCTATAGCTGCGAGTGTTTATAGTGAGGGCCATTTATATTTAGAAGTTGTAAAGGAGAGATATAACAATATAAAAAGCAAAACAGAAGGAAATTCTACTTCTGTTCAATCTGTCAATGAAAAAAATCATAAGTCTTATTTAAAAGTAAATAGAAAAATATCAAGAAAAAGCAAAAAAAATAATAGGAGAAAAAGGTAATAATTATCATCTCAGTATTCCAATATTAAGATGATAAGGGTTCAGTTAAGACGTCAGTCACTGACTGAGTAGGTTGAAGATTTTTGGCCGACCCTTAAATTTCTCCTTTCTTGTTCTTATTGTGCCATAGCCTCCTTGTAGCCTGAAGCCTGCTCTCAAGAAACAGACCAGAGAACTATGCTATAATTCTCAACAGGCCCAATCTCCACCAAGAACATAGTGAAAGGCACTTCAATATGCACTAAGGAGGTAGCATTATAGCATTAGGAACAAATCACAATATACTAGCATATAGATAAGGTACAGAGTATGTGAAACCGCTCTACACCTAGATGGAACAAATAAAAAGCTGTGCCAGAATTACCAGTTCTAGGATTTTAAAACAATCGCCAGACAAAGCACTTGAAACCAGCATGGACCAGGTGCTTTATTCATATTTAATCTCTCGGCAATGCCCAAGAATGAATAAAAAGCAGATGTATTCTTTTTAGACAAGACACCAATTGGCCTGAAGCCGCTCCACAGGCCAATCACCACTGTACAAATACTTGTTCTATTCTAGTGAACCGGCAAGCAACATAAACCAGAAATTTCATGGACACAACATCTCCTGACTTAGACGCGCCGCTGACTTTATAAACCAGCTTCTCAGGCCAATCGATATGTGGAAGGGACTTAAAATCCCCTGACCCCACAGTCTTAATGGCAAGACATAAAAAAACAACATATCTATCGAGCCAGGCTGATTAAAATATTCATTCAAACATTTCTATGCTATTATGTACTTGCACCTCCTCAAGAGGTATAAAAAGCAAGGAAAGAGACTATGACCACTGAAGTACCCAAACAGCTTAAACTGTTCTACTGCTACGCCCGCGAAGATAAGAACTATCGTGAAGAGCTTGATAACCACCTGAGTAACTTAAAGCGCCTTCATCAAATTCGCAGTTGGTCAGATCGTGAGATTAGCCCAGGGGTAAATTGGGAACAGGCCATTGACCAGGAACTCAATACAGCACATATCATCCTCCTCCTCGTAAGCGCCAACTTTATGGCATCAGATTATTGTTACGGCGTTGAAATGAAACGCGCTTTGGAGAGGCATGAAATGGGTGAAGCCCGCGTTGTCCCGATCCTGCTCCGCGCTGTTGATTGGGAAGGTGCGCCTTTTAGCAACCTGCAAATCCTTCTCACTGACACCAAACCAGTGAACCTCTGACCGGATCGGGATACCGCTTTCAGGGATATCGCACAAGGCCTCCGAAAAGTCATTCGGGAGTTCCAAAATCTTCTTAAAACCAGGGAAACATTAAATAAAGGCAACGCACTCAGCAACCTCGGGCACTACGAGGAAGCCATCCAGACCTATGACCAGGCTATTCAGCTTGATCCCTCCTCTGTTACTGCGTACTACAACAAGGGCGACGCACTCGACGACCTCAAACGCTACGAGGAAGCCATCCAGGCCTATGACCAGGCTATTCAGCTTGATCCCTCCTATGCTCTTGCTTACAACAGCGATGGCTACACTCTTCAAGATCTAAAGAGAGACAAACACATAGCTTTCAAGAAAGCGCTGGAACTTAATGATCAACCATGAAAGCAAGGCTTTTCATACAAATATCTATATCAAGATGCTTGAAGAAGGGAAAATATTGCAAGACCTTGAGGGAACTTACAGTTTTAAACAAGAATTATACAAGACGAATGTTCCAGTAAATCCGCCTCACGCCTTTCGCTAGATAAGGAGAGCCAGGGAAAGTTTAACCGTAATCACTTACACTGCAGAGCGAATGGTGGTAGAAAAACACAGCTTGTGAAGGGGATTTATTGAGGAGTCTAATTAGGGAACCTATCCTCGGAGCTATTGCCTGGATACATGTATGGTGGTCTTGAGCTCATTGATTGCTTCCTTTCGCACGCATCGCCCTTGAAAACAAGCCATCTAACACGTGGGAAGAGCAGGCCCTAAGTCACTGTCACTCTGCACTCCATAGCTTGAAATCAGCCAATCGCTGCTCCCAAAATCTTGCTGAACCGTAAAGCTCAGTTTATAGGATCGTGGAAACTTGCTGCGTGTAAGAGTATAAACAACACTGAGATCTCCATTTTGCATCTTTTCGCTATGAGCAACTTCACTGTAGTTCATCACCATGCCATAACAACGCTCATCTGCTTGTACTTGTCTCGTAAAATCCATCACTGTTGTCACGAGCAACAAAGAACTGCCGAGACGAGTATACGCTTGGTTATACTCTCGTCGTGCCACTTCGCTTAAAAATGAGGAGACGACCATTCCCTTGTCATTGTTACCTGCCGTACTAGGTCCACTCGTCTGGAGTAAGACATTGGTAAGGACTGTTTCCATGCCCACTGTAGCACTACCAAGAAGAAGAAGCACTCCAATCATCAAGACAACAGGCAAGAACCATGGTTTTTTTGCTTTAGGCAAGGACCGAAGAGAAACGAAAGATTGCGTGTGAGGCAAGGACCGAAGAGAAACGGAAGATTGCGTGTGAGGCAAGGAAACTGAGAGTGCTTTAGATGCAGCAGGCTTTGTAGGCGCATGCATTGGCTGTAACACAGGAGGAACAGAGAAAATATACTCGGCTTGGACAAGAGATCTGGGAATATTACGAGATGATTGTCCTTTTGAAACCAAGGCAGGAGTTTGCCCTCCGAATGATAGAACACGCATCTTGTCTGACTGGTCAGCATGACTTGCCTCCTCCAATGCACGCGCAAAGTCCTGCACAGTAGAGAAACGCGCCAGGGGGTCTTTCGTCAGCGCCCTCAGGATAACACGTTCAACCTGAAGTGAAACACGTATCTGATCGCGTAGTGGCCGTGGTGGCACTAATGCATGCTGATATGCCAACTCCGTAAGCGAGCCGCAAAATGGGGGAGCACCCGTGAGCCATTCGTAGGCCACGATAGCGAGAGCATATTGATCACTGGCGGTACGTGGCTTGCCGTCAAACAACTCAGGAGCCATATAGATACCCGTCCCTCCAATATGCTCTGTCTGGCGCAAAGAACGCTCACTGTGAGCCATCACAGCAATCCCGAAGTCAGTGAGTGCGATGGCATTCCCCTGAGTCACTAACATATTCTCTGGTTTGACATCGCGATGGATCAATTTACGGTCATGAATATACTGAAGTGCAGATGAGACCTGTCCGACGTAAGAGACGACTTGATGAAGTTGCAAGCAACGTCCCTTTGGATAGATGCTTCGAAGAGATCCTTGAGAAGCGTAGGGCATCACAAGAAAAGGTACCTTCCCTTGCATCCCAAATTCGAGAATGCGAATAATATGAGGATGATCCATACCCATTATCAGCCGTGCTTCATTACGAAATTGCGCAATCTCTTCTTCAGCAAAACGTGCCGTTAAAACCTTGACCGCCGCCTGTGTTTTTAAATAAACATGTTCGCCAAGATAGACGTCGGCAAATCCACCGCGCCCAACGAGATGCATCAGACGATAATTTCCAAACCGTTGGCCCGTATACATACACCACCTCCTCACGATGCGCACAATCTTCGCTACTTTTCGCGTCTCTCTCAAAGCATAGACGATTCTCTCACCGCTTACGACCTTCTAGACAAAAATGGCTACCGATCGTTCTTCGAGGAAGCCAATGGAAAGGGACAAGGAGGCAGGAAGCAATGCTGAGAAAGACGTGTCTCACTCCATCTGTAATGACAGACGAAAGGCACTTCTTCCTCCTCTCCCCCCTACCTCCCCTTTCCTCCTCCTTCCTACCTCTCCTCTCCCTGCGTACCTCCCCCGCCTCTCCCTCCCCGCTCACGGTGGCAATTTTCTATGCTGGTGATGAGGAAACAGTAGGAATGATGTCCACCATGCAGATAACCATCTTGATACAAGAGAGGAGTAAACCCAACTATGATGAGGCAAGAGAAGCCACCAGAAAAGCTTCAGAGGCATTGGACTCCACGTGACCTCTCCTTCTTGACGCTCGTGGGCCAGCAACGAGCACTTCGTCTCGATCAGGTCCCACATTTCATCACGCTCCTGGAAACAACATCAAACAGCACGTGCCAGGCACCGCAAAAAAGTACGGCGCACAATCTGGTTGAGCGCTTTCAACGTGCAGGACTTCTGCATCTGCACCGTTTTGGGAAAAGCGAGCCTTGGATCTGGCTCACGAAAAAAGGGTGGCAGATGCTCGGCAATGCGTCACCATGGAAACGTCCTGCACGCACGACACTTCCATTCCTTTATGCCATAAGTGAAGTCCGTCTCCTGCTCACAGAACAGCAGCCACAAGCGCGATGGATAAGCCAACTGCACCTTCACAACACACCGATCGGTCAGACGAAGCACCAAGTTCCAACGGCAGAGCTTCTCTCTGACACAGGCGAACGTATCGCTATTCATGTGATCTGTCGCCTCGCAGAAACAGAAGAACAAATAACGGAGCAGATGCGTCAGCAGCTTGAGCGAGTAACGAGTACCGGAAACCCTTCCTATGTCGCCCTCTGGTATTACGCCACCACCACGGATATAGCGAAGCAACTTCGAGCAGCCAGAGACAGGATCGCTGACAGCGGAGCGCAAGTGCAGGCACGGAGCATCGCGATCTTCTCCTATCCATGGCAGCATCCCCTTGTGTATCGAGGACATAACGCCCCGGTTCGCGCCCTCGCCTGGTCTCCTGACGGATCGCGTCTCGCCTCCGTTGGAGAGGAAATACAGGTCTGGCACACGACCACGGGAACTAAGCAGTTCTGCATCCCCATTCCCGCATCTCCCTCCGCCATTGCGTGGTCCCGCGATGGGTCGTGGATTGCATTAGGCGATGAAGAAGGAGGAATCTCGGTGTGGACAGGAGAAGGGAAGGAAGCATTGATCGGCGTTGAGGACACGGAAAAAATCACGGGCCTGGCGTGGTCACCACAACAGCATGATCTCGTTGTCTGGTGCTCATCTACCGGCCTCATTCAATTCCACGATGTCCGTCAAAACGCGTTCAGATGGGGCATCCACTGTGTTCATGGAGCCGAGGCATTGGCCTGGTCTCCTGACGGAACACGGCTCGCTATCGGAGGAAATGACAGCGTCGTGTGTCTCTTCAATCCTATCACAGGAAACCTTCTCCGTACATTTAAAAGGCATCGCAACGCTGCGCAGGCACTGACCTGGTCTGCTGATAGCCAACTGCTCGCATCAGCAGCCAATACCCACGTGATTCGGATCTGGGATGCGACCACAGGCAAACAGCGGCGCACCATCTGGAGTCGTTTCAGCGCGATAGGCATCTTGGCCTGGTCTCCTGACGGAACACGGCTCGCCTGTGCAGGAAGCGATTCCTGTGTACAGGTGTGGCATATCTCTACTGGCTGCTTGCAACAGATCTATCAGGGCCACACAGATGCGATCACCAGTCTTGCGTGGTCCCCTGACAGCACCATGCTCGCATCAGCAAGCAACGACGGGACCGTTCAGATTTATGCTGCAGGAGGCTTTCTATGAGAACACGGTGCGACCCGTGGTCAGGGGCCACTGGGATTCGCGGTCCACCAGGCAAGAACCAAGTAGCCTTTCTTTCCTTCTCTCACCAGAACACAGACACTACCGATGTTTCATCTCTGCGACAAGGAGAAATCTCTCATGACCAAATGCGCTTTTTTTGACGATCAACCCGATCAACCACCGACAGAACTGCCCCAATGGGCCACCATCACGCAGATCAGTCATTTCCTTGAGATCCCTCGTGATGCTGTTCGCTCTGCGGTTCGAAGAGCCATAGCCAACAACGAAGCGTGGGTAAAAAAAGAGGATGGCGAAGCAGGAAGCACTCGCTACCTGATCGACACCACCCACGAGATGTATCAATCTCATCAGGAACGGTGGAAACTACGAGCAGGGTTCCTCGATGAGATCGATCCTGCATGGCTCCATGCGGGTCAGCCACGCTTTCTTCCACCGAGTTCGGAGGAAGAGTTACAACAATGGCCTCATTTCCGACAGTGGCTCTACATGCAAGGCCTCCAGATCTATCAAAACGTGCTTGCCGAAGAGCAAGAGAAACCCTGGCAGTGGCGCTGGGATGATCTTCATGACGAAGGATACCGAAGTATTGAAGAGGCAGTTATTGCAGCGCTTCAACGCCAGCTCGATACCCACGACGCAGAGCGCGAGGAACAGGCCTTCTTCCAAATGCTTGAGAACCAAGAGCACCAGAAGCTGCTTGAGAACCAGGAGCGTCAGGGGCATCAGGGGCCTCAACCTCCCCCGCACCCAAGACATTCCTGGTTCAGAAGAAACGACTAACCCCACTTCGCGACAGCGATGAGAACCGAGAGCTGCTCCTGGAATAGCCACCGAGAGCAGTTCTCGCCAGGATCGAAAGTCACGAATACCTGTTGTAAAAGGGCAAAGGAAGAAGAACGATGAGAGACGTCGATACGATCGCAGCGCTTCGCATCGGCCTCGCCAGTCCTGAGCGCATCCGCAGTTGGAGCCATGGCGAGGTCACGAAGCCGGATACGATTCACTACCGAACACAAAAACCCGTCAAAGATGGTCTCTTCTGCGAGATCATCTTTGGACCCACACGTGACTGGTCCTGCGCGTGTGGAAAATATCACGGCAAACGACAGGTCGGGTGCATCTGTGACAAATGTGGTGTCGAGCTCGCACCAGCAAGCGTCCGCCGAGAACGCATGGGACACATTGAGCTCGCTGTCCCCATCGCTCATCCCTGGTATCTCCGCGCCATTGGCTTGCTTCTCGATCTCTCACCCTGGCATGTCTCGTCTCTTCTGGCCTATCAGCGCTACCTAGTCCTTCACATCGACGAAGAGCAACGAAGCAAAGCGCAGGATCTTGCACAAGACGCTGAAAACCATGAGGAGCAGGAAGCATACCAGCAGCTTCTGGCACTCTCCGTCAGGGATCTGTTAGAGGAGGGGCAGTATCGCACGTTGTCCATCCTGTTCCCTGATACATTTCTCGCGAAGACAGGCGCAGAAGCAATGCACCATCTTTTGAGCACGCTTGACCTGGATGGACTTGCAGCACACCTTCACGATGAGATCGAAGCTGAAGGAAACAATCCAAAGAAAGCGATCCGACGCCTGCACGTCGTGAATGCTTTTCGCACTTCTGGTCAACGCCCTGAATGGATGATTCTGTCCAGTATTCCTGTCATCCCGCCAGAGCTCAGGCCGCTGCTTGTCTTGGATGGGGGTCGCATTGCCTCTGCTGATTTGAATGAACTGTATGTTCGTATTCTGCATCGCAATACTCGTTTGAAGCGCTTTTTAGAACAAGGAGCACCGGAAATCATCGTGAATCATGAACGCCGCATGCTCCAAGAGGCATGTTCCGCTCTCTTCGACAATGCACATACGAAGAAAAAGACAACCGACGCACATGGACGAGCACTCAAGAGTTTGACGGATCTCCTCCAAGGCAAGCAAGGACGATTTCGTCGGAACTTATTGGGCAAACGCGTTGACTATTCTGGTCGCTCAGTCATTGTAGCCGGGCCACAGCTCAAGCTCAATGAGTGTGGATTACCCAAAGAGATGGCCTACGAACTTTTTAAACCGTTTGTCATCGGGAAATTGCTTGATCATCAGTATGCGCGGAGCCCGAAAGCCGCCAAACGCATGGTGGAACGTCGCGATGACATGATCTGGGATGTCTTAGACGAAGTGCTTTTCGAACGTGTTGTTTTACTCAATCGAGCGCCAACGCTTCACCGTTTGAGTATTCAGGCCTTCCACCCCAAACTTATCGAAGGCAAAGCTATTCAGCTCCACCCGCTGGTGTGTTCAGCCTTCAACGCGGACTTCGATGGCGACCAGATGGCCGTCCACGTTCCGTTGTCTGACAAGGCACAGCAAGAAGCCCGTCGTCTGCTCCTCTCAACACACAACCTCCGTCATCCCGCCTCCGGCGAGCCATCGATCTCCCCAAGTCAGGAGATCGTGCTGGGTTGCTTTTATCTCACAGAGGATCGGCCAAGTGAGAAAAGGGCTAGACGCGTGTTCACTGATAGCAATGAGGCATTGCTTGCCCACACGGCTGGTCACATTGATCTGCATACGCGGATCATTGTCCGCATCGGCGATGTATCTGTGTACAGCACACCACCGCCAACGCAACCAGAGCATCCCTCACGCGGACGAGTTGAGACCACGGTCGGACGCGTCATCTTCAACGATATCCTTCCCGAGCCACTCGGCTACCGGAATTATCCTCTGCATAAAGATGCCCTCAAGGCGCTCGTTGCCGAATGTCTCTCGACCTGCGGAGAAGAGGCGACCGTTCACCTGCTTGATGACATGAAACGGCTTGGCTATCAGTATGCAACCAAGAGTGGAATAAGCTTCGCCATGAGCGATATTCACGTTCCCCCAGAACGGGAATTGCTGATCGCACAGGGTCGCAAGCAGGTAGCAGAGGTAGATACTAGTTATCATGCAGGAGAAGTGACCTACGATGAATGGTATCGCCAGATGATTGAGATTTGGACGCAGATTACCGAAGAGATCAGTGGAAAGCTGAAAGACGTCCTTGATCCATTTGGGACGATCATGACCATTGTGAAATCTGGTGCAACCAAGGCAAAATTCCAGCAAATACGACAACTCAGTGGTATTCGTGGTCTTCTGGCCAGCCCTTCTGGCAAGATCCTCCCGATCCCTGTCCTTTCGAACTACCTGCTTGGGTTACTCGTCTGGGAAATTTTTATTGCAGCGTCCGGTGCCAGAAAGGGATTTATGGATAGAAGTCTCAATACGGCACTGTCTGGCTACCTGACACGCCGTTTAGTTGAGGCCGGAATGGAAGTGATTGTGACCCAACAGGATTGTCACACAACAGAAGGCCTTCTTATGGGGCTGCCAACAATGCGCAGCAGCAGTATTGGCCGAATTCTCGCAGAACGCGCAGGCGAGAGTGCTGCAGGGACACTCCTTGATGAAAAGCTGGTTGATGCTCTTCTGGCGAGTGGCATCAAACAGATACGTGTTCGTTCTCCTCTGTATTGTCAGGCGGCCTATGGAATATGTCAGCACTGTTACGGGTCTGATCTGGCGACAGGCACACGTATCAGGCTGGGAGCAGCCGTTGGCGTCCTAGCCGGTCAGGCCATTGGCGAACCTGGAACACAGTTAACAATGAGGACGTTCCATTCGGGGGGCATTGCTAACAATGCGTCTGACATCACGTTGGGCTTGCCTCGGATCAACGATCTCTTTGAAGTGCATGTCCCTGCTCAGGCAGCGCCGATAGCAGAGCAAAGTGGCATCGTGAAGGCCATAGAGACAGACCCCAGTACCGGAGCATCCCAGATTCACATCGCATCTACGACTGAGGAGGGTGAGGAATGGACGTACCACATTCCACGCAAAAGCAGGATAGCCATAGTGGAAGAACAACGGATAGAGATTGGAACGCCTTTGGTTGAGGGATCACTCAATCCGCACGACATCTTACAGCTTCTTGGGAAAGAGGCAACACAACACTACTTGATTCAAGAGATACAAAAGGTCTATAGAGGTACTGGTGCAGTCGTCCATGATAAGCACTTGGAGGTTATCGTCCGACAAATGCTGCGCTACGTCCTTATCACCGATGCGGGAGACACCGATCTGCTTCCGGGTTCGATCATCGACCGCTTTATCTATCAGGACACCGTAGCTGCGGTCTTGGCACAGGGGGGCGACCCAGCCCAGGCGCAGCTACAACTCCTTGGATTGACACAGACCGTCTTGCATACCGCAAGTTGGATGGCGGCTGCATCCTTCCAGGACATGAGCCGTGTCCTCTCTCGTGCCGCCATCTGGCACCAGCAGGACGATTTGCTCGGACTGAAGGAAAACCTCATGATTGGGAAAAAACTTCCTGGCATGAGTTAGATGCAGACCATCTATGGAGGAAGGACAGCACGCTCTTCCTCACACGCAAGATGAGAGAATTGCCCACATCACACCATTGAGAGAAGAAGAGAGCTGAAAAACAACCCTTGCCTGTTCGATTATCGACTACAGTTCCTGCTATAGTGTATACTTAATTCTATTGAGGTATTTTTGCTGCTTTATCTCATTGTAGATTGACACAGAGATCGAAGCAGCAGAGGGAGTAGGAAAAGTGGCATGGAAAGAAAAGCAGGCACTATCATGTATGAGAACAGATGATAAGGAGCTTCATTGCTATGCACCAAGAGAGAATAATTCACCCTCAGACCCGCCTGATCATCGCAGGTGCGATTGGATTCCTTATTGCCATCTTGGCGACCGTCCGAATATGGATTCCAGCCCTGTCGCTCCTTGGTCACCTTTCCCAATTCTCGCCGCTGGTACGCGCAGATATCATCATCAAATTTCTTTCTCCGCTTCTTAGTTTTGTGCTTGCAGGGGGCTGGGCGTGGGTGCTCCTTTTTCTTGGAGAACGACTCATCCTCGGAGGCAGGAAACACAACACTGACGACGTCGTTCCTTCTCGGAAACTGAACTTTCAAGGAACAAACCAGCAAGAGCCGCAGCCACCGTCCTCATTTGCGCCAGCAGTGACTCCACAGGAAGGCACCACGACATGGGGAACCAGGAGACCGATTGCGGTTCCTCCCCTCTTCCAACTTGATCCAACCACTCCCTGGCACGACAAAAATCTTCCCGCTACACCTTTGCCTCTCACAAATCCTGCCTGGTCTCCAACTGCGGATGACGTTGAAGAGGAGGAGGATGCCGCCAGGGCAGCAGCAGAAGGAGAAGGAAAGGCAACGACGACGCAAGCGGAACAGATCATGCAATCACAGGTCGTTGATGCCCCTCCAGAACAACAGCAGCAGCAGAAAAAAACAACAGGGGAGTCACAGACAACGTTCTCCTTACAGAAACCCAGAGAGCTCTCCCAAACACCAAAGCCAGTGACCTTGACCCTGCTGAAGCAGGTGCGCTGTTGGGTACAGGCCGATGACGGGACGAGCGTGGAAGTAGCATTACGTGGAGGCGAGAACGCCATCCGTCTTATCCAGCTTGCCTACATCGCTTGGAGAAAAGGAAGCTCAGTCGACCGAGACAAAATGCTGACACACGTCATCGCGAGAGGCAAAAGACGCGATATGAACACTGACCAGCTTGGAGAAGTCTTCGACGCCGCCAAGCGGTATCTTCGGCGGGATCTTGAGCGTGCGCGCAAAGAACTTGCGGATAACGGGCATCCTATCACGAGTACCCTTGATTTTTTTAGTAACGAGCCAGGTTTCTATTGGCTTCACACATCGTGTAAGGTTGTTGACCTGGAAAAGATCGAAGAACTGTATAACACGATCCAAATTGCGCGCAAAGAGGGCATTCTGGACCAGAAGCTCAATGGGACGATTCCTGGCTGGGTTGTAGAAGCATGCCAGAATCTGATCAATGCGTATCCAGGCGATTTTCTCCAAACACTCTTGGAGAAGTTCCCCGATGAATTTGGACCCTGGATCAAAGAACCGGTTACGTTCTATCGGGATAGATACTTAGACGCTTTGTTGATCCTGGCAAACTATGAGACTTCCTTAGGAAGGAACTATTTAGATAAAGACCTCACCATTGAACAAAATGAGGACTGTCGATATCACATAGGGAAAGCGGCACAACTCTTTTATGACTATGCGATATACTCGATCAATTCTCGCTGGGATCAAAAAGTGAAATTTGCATATCGAGCAGGCAAAGATGGAGAGCGAGTCGTGAGGTCGGAACGCGCTATTCGGCGCGGTGTTGTTGAGCTCGGAAAGTTGGGAAATCCCGATATGATCGACCAAATGTACCTGAACTTTACATCACGGATGTCGACGCTCAGTGAAGGCACCTGGAAACCCAACCACGCGACGGAAAGCGACGTGGCTGAAGCGAAACAAACAACAAGCGAGTACCGCTTCTCGTCTCAAATTCCGTCTCATCACGATGGAAAGTAAAGAAAAGGAATCGTGCCTTTTTTATGAACGAAGCACATAAAGCGATCCCTGTTCCTTGTGAAAGGATCGATCTTGTGGATCCATCTGGTTCTCGTTCCTTTATAGATATGTGCGTATATATGCTTGCTCCTCTGTCCTGAGGATGGTTTCCATCACACGTCCTCTCTGGATATGTGGACGAGAAGTTCAACACATTGACGGCAGTATTATCGAGATTCCGAAGAAACGCGCTCTTCTGGTCGGCAAAATATTCATGCTATTTCTCGGCATCCACTTTTCTTATTAGTCTGTCTGCCAGATTGAGGTATTCATTGAGCTCATCGCTCTGCTCCTGATTAATGATCTTGTGAGCCAGGTCCCTGCTAATCATCGCTGCAAGATAGGTATGTTGGCTAAATCGGTAAACAAGCTCACGTATGAAATCATTCTCAATGTAGCTGGTAATTTGTCTGAACGTTTTGCCATTTGGACGGCCGAGCCCTTCAATATACGTGTGGACACTTTCTTGGACTAAGCTTGATATTTCCTCTGGGAGAGATTTGACACGCTCTTCTAGAGCTTCTTGAAAGGACTTGTCTTCCATGATCATTATGCTCCTAACCCTGGTGTTCCAGATCGCCTCTTTGTATTACTGTGCAGCTTATGTAACAAACCTTCGTATTTTGAAGTCTGCTAGTGCCGCTGTAATTCTCTTGTACTTGCCTCTGCTAACGGGAGAATATATTTAAGAAATGTAAAGGCAAGACCGTCATCAAAATGACGGCAGAGTTTTCCATATAATTCGGGATTGCTCTTCCACTCTTTGTATTGCTGGTATTGTGTAGAGTGAAGCATATCCCCATAAATGAAGACTTCTAATACTTTTTGTCGTGTTGTTGGCTGATTGATATCAGGGAGTGGTAGAGTCAAGAATTGATAACCTGCTTCCCATGCATGGTTTGCCGCCTCTTTCCAATGCTCAGATACATCTGTGAGATCTAAGAGTTTCGGGCGCTGGATTGACCCATCTCGTCGGAATGGATAGAGTGAGATATCGAAATGCTTTTCTTGCTGGATGAACCGACGAAAAGTGACGACGAAACCTTTTACCTCTGGGTATAATTGCCAGTTCTCCTTTCCTGCGTCAGCGTAAATGCTGAATAGACCTCCAAGCTTATTGACGGTTGCACTATATTGGAGTAGCTCTTCTGCTTTCTCTACAAAAAGCTCTAAGATTTGTCGCGATGTCTCATTCATTGATAGGATTCTCTTTCCACATTTATATGAGGTGCTATCGTTAAGCCGCTAAGCCAGCAAAATATGCCTTGATTCGGGCGATGTTGTCGGATGG
This sequence comes from Ktedonobacteria bacterium brp13, assembly GCA_015099395.1. Lineage (GTDB taxonomy): Bacteria > Chloroflexota > Ktedonobacteria > Ktedonobacterales > Ktedonobacteraceae > Dictyobacter. The sequence continues at coordinate 2,463,269 of AP024096.1, forward strand.
AAACAGGCATAGAAATCAACATACCATAGCACGCGTTCCTTGCTTACCATTGTGACTGTTTAATCCCCCTGTTTGTGATAGCCGCTTTTCGTGTGTAGTGATCTGGCATGGCATAGGATTTCCATCCACTCACTAATTTGAGCAATTCAATCGGTATGCCATTCTTTGCCAGATCATCAATACAGGCATGTCAGTATTACGAATGAATGCTCACAAGCCTCGTACCTCGTAGATCAAGTATCCTTCGGTACTGCTTAATGCGGCTTTGTAAATATGCAACTCCACAAATCGCTACTCTCTCCTCATCTCAATTTGTTTTGTGAGGCTGTACTTCTTTTGTGCATACAACCAGAGTGCAAGCGAGGCTTCAGGATCACAGCGATTCTCCATCATGGTTGCTTCTAAGGCATCTTTGATGGTGTAGGTATGTACTTTAATCTCTTCATGAACTTCCATTTCTAGCGGGTCCCATTCCAAGTCATGAGCAATGAAGACATGGACATGGTGCGAAATGTAGCCGGGATGACTATAAAAATCAGTGAGCTTATCTAACCTTCCAGCTTTGTATCCGATTTCTTGACGAAGTTCCTTATTCGCTTGCTCCTCAATCTGCATCAGCAAGGGGAGCTCAACTTTTCCACCAGGCAACGTTAATTGCCACACGCCTGCGCCAAAATCGTATTCTTCAATGAGAAGGACGATATCAGGCATCCCAACAGGAAGAATGAGAATACCTTCTGGTCTCTCCATCACATCTCGGACCACCTCGTTTCCATCTGGCATACGTACATGATATTGATTGACGACGAGCGTAGATCCCGAATACACCTGCTGTTTTGCCACCGTAAACTCCTGCTTAGGAGAGGTTGTATGAAGAAACCTCGTACAAGCAGTTTTCTCACCATATGTTTTCACGAGGAGGCTTTTTGTATTAATATGGATGAAAGGACACCCAACAAATCGTGCATAGCTTGCAATATCTCCAGTTCCACTTCTTCCCTGTGACGGTAACCCGTTCCATGCCAGAATGACGAGATTGCTCTTATCGACAATCCACTGTTCAGCCGCAAGAAATGCGTCATCTGAGCATTGTTGAGCCGGAAGCTGGTGAATGGTTTGAGCAGCATGAAGCAAACGATTATATTCTTGTTTTTCTGCCTCAGAAGAAAAAATGCTTTCATATTCAGCGCATGGCAACACAATTTCTACCCGTACGCCTAGTTCCAACGCAATATGTACAAACAGTTGATCTGTACCAAGAGCCAGTGCGGAATACAGGATAAGATGTGATTCGCGCTGCTGATAACTGGCAAGTAAGGTTCGGAATTGTTGCATTACAAATTGTTGCGTTTTTTCATCACCAAGATATTGATGACCACCAACACCGATCACAAACGAAGGTGTATGCGCCGGTATGCTTTCCTTTATATCAACCATAAGGTATCACCTATTCTATTAGGAAAGAAAGCTCCCTCTCTGCTCTTCTCCGTACCATGTATTGAGCATGTCTCCTAACTCCCTTGCATCTGTTGATGCTCCATAGGAACCGGTGGTAACACGGCTATGGATGTCGGCAATCATGGTTACGTTTTGGATGGAATTAATATGATAACAAGCAATGAGTGCTTCTTTAGTTTTGAGGGTCGCTTCCTGGTATTCTTCTAATCCCAATAATGCTTCGGCCATGGCAATATCACTCCAAGCATGATAGCGCGTTTCATCTTGTCCATATGTTCGCTCTGTCAAGCTCTTGAGCCGGGATAGTTCAATGATCGCTTTATCAGAAAGGCCTGCTATATTCAAAATACCAGCCTTGATTAGACGATACCCTCCCTCATGAAGTCCAGAAAGCGTTCCTGTCATGAGTAGACGAATATAGGGATCATTAATCGAATCACATCCTATCCAATCTGCAGCCTGATCAACAAGTAGCAAAGCGTCTCCCCTGCCTCTTTCGGAGAGAGCATGATTGAGGGCAAGCTGAGCACGGCTCAATTGAAGCTGCGTAGAACCGTGTAATTGTGGGTGGAGCACAGCAGGCTGACGAAGAGTAAGAGAAAGAATCTCTTGGAAATCGTGGATGGCGTCTTGAATTTTCTTACTATCCCGCTGAAATCGTCCTTGTCTCATAACCCCAAAGAGACCCCACTCTAACTTAGTACAACCACGAGTATATCGAGCAGCCGCAAGTGTTGATGCGTTTGCCAAATTCTTTGCCACACGTACTGCATGATTAGCATAGGCATACGCTAGTGCGTATTGTTTTTGGTCCTTTACAATTTTTGTCGCGAGCAATCCATTCGCAACGAGTAATGTTCTCAAATGGAAAAGAACATCGCCTCCTGTTTGATCTTCAAGCATTTCAAGTTCATCTATATCATTGTTAAGATCGTGCAGTAAGCTTTGCGCATTACTGGTGCAGTGGACCTGTAATGCGATACGGATATTTTTCTCATAGTGAGCAAAATTGATGGGAAGATTCCGCATCTGGTTTGCACCCAGCGTTGCCGAGAATATTGACACTTCTTTACTTCCTAATTCTTGTACTGCCAAGACGACAGCCTGTGAAATAGTCGTAGCGAGTGACGAAGGCGAAATATGCTCTGATATATCATAGGTCGTGGTTGATAATGCCTCATATGCGGGAGGCAGATCTCTTTGCCCATGGCGTCTGATCTGCTTAGTGTACAGATAATCTCGGATATCACGAGTGCGTGAGTCAGGTATGAAGGGCGGCCCCTGCTCATCTATTCCTTGCTCGGTTAGAGCCAGCAGAAGCTGTTGATAATAGTTTTCAGCTTCCTGATAACGTTCCTGCTCGCCCAAGATTTCCATCAATGGACGCAACGCATCCTCGTCAGTTGGATTGGCTTGCCAGTACGTGCGTAACCGCAACAGGGCTTGCTCGGTAGCTCCGCGTTCTCGCAGGAGCGTGGAAAGTCGATGCACACACTGCCGATACTGCCCGGTCAGGTCTTCCCGGCGTGCTTTGGCCCAGTCACTATAGACTTCTTCTGGCAAAAACTGACCACGAGACCCCAATTGGTAGGCCTGCTCCCACAATGGCAGCGCATCCTGCCCAAAGCGTTCAAAGCGGGCCGCCTGCTCAAGAGACCAGGTAAATGCATCAGCATCCACCCAGATCAATGGATAGCCCTCTAAGCGGTAGCCACTGCCTTTTCCATTGGAGCCATACACATAATGGAGTATTTTGGCGGCACTACCCGGCGGGCGTAAGAGGGTGCGCAGACCAGAAGCCACATCATTCAAACGCTCCTGAGCGCTACTGATCGCCGACTCTGGCCAGAATTGTTCTAACAACCAATCGCGAGTGGCAAAGCGATGGGGTTGGCTGAGGAGGGCTTTGAGCAGGCCAAGCGCAGGGGTGGCCCCACGTCCGGTGAGACGCTCTTGCGGGAAGGGAGCACTTTGTCCTACCCATTCGATGTCCAACGGGCCAAGGACGGAAATGCGCAGCAGCATTCCAGTCGTGCTCGCTTCTGGATTTGCTGGTGTCATCTGATCATGTGTATGTGTCATCAGATTGCTCCCTCTGCTCATCGTGTTATGCATTGCATGCTTCTTTCCCACATCCCATTCAGAATTAACACGATCCCAGTACCGCTAGTATAGCAGAATCCCCCTGATCCGACCAGCGCAAAAGAAGGTGGAAAGCATCACAGAGGCACCTCTGCGCGAACAGGTCATAGAGGAAGAGCGGCACAACTCTTTTATGACTATGCTATGTACTCAATCAATTCTCGCTAGGATCAAAAAGTGAAATCTCTCACGTGAGAAACACTCTATGTTTCGCGGGTATCTTTTTGAAATATTCTGTTCAGTTCCCTCAAAAATAGTAGTATCTAGAAAGGAATTTAGCAATCAGCGCATCTCTTGTTGAACTTGCAGTTCTTTTCTGGTAAATTTACTGATGCTGCTTAATTGCTAAGGTATTGGCTAAGTAGAATTGCTCCTCACCATGTCAATCTATAGCAGTTGACCATCCCATGTATACTCCTCTTCCCACCTTCACTAGATCATGATGGCATAATCAAACTCAGAAGCAGTATAGTGACACATTTTTTTGTGTCCTCGCCTCTATCACCTCACCAATGTCTTTCCGGCAACAGAGTTTGAGTCTCTCGCCTTTTTTAAACACCAGATATCGTACAGGCATACCGATAAAAACAATTATACCACAATAGGACTATTTAAAAATAGTCCCTTCATGGATTTTTTCAAGAAAGGGTTCCTCCAAATACACTACATCTATGACTGATGAAATTCCTGATCTCCCTGGCTATGTCTCCACAAGGGAGGCTGCGAAGATGCTAGGCATCTCGGAGCGCCGGATTCGCCTCTATATCGAAATGAAACGGCTCCCAGCAGTTCGGGCAGCCGATGTTCTCATGATCCCCTTAGAGAATGTCAAAAATTTCAAGCGGAAAATTGTTGGGCGTCCACGCAAAAGTACACTTGCCTGGCGAATATCTTCCGCTGAGAACACCCAGTTTATGACCTTTATCTCTGTACAGGTGAAGAGCCATCAGGAAAAACAATTAATGCAACGGATGGAAGAGATCAAATGCAGCGGAAAGCATATCTTTCCTGGCACAGTTGCACGTTACGTCGTGAGAAGCGAAACCATTCCGAGACAAATAGAGATTGTGCTGGTATGGAGAAGTACGGTCATGCCGAACGAAGTGGAACGCGAACAGGCACTGGAAGCATTTCGGCAGTCACTATCTGATGTGCTGGATTGGGATACTGCCAGATACAACCATGGAGAGGTATTGATGCACACCTAAAGGTGTAGGAAGGAACATCGCTGAGTTCGTGTATGTAGATCCCAACATTTTTACCCCCCAAATCCGGCTCTCCCGCATTTTGCGTGAAAACTCTAGCATATTTGGAATGTCAGTGTTGTTCGATTGGCTTCGCAGCCTCCTATCATTTTTTGATACATGCTTTATTGCGCAGCTTATCACAGAAAGTGCGGGAGAGCCCGCGGGATGCGCAACGAGATGACAGCAAGCAGACTATATAGTGCAAAGCAGCTTATGAAGCCATCCTGGTCATAGCGCTTGCTTGTGGCAACAGGTTGGAAATACGACTTCCTCACAGAAAACACAACAGTACGGAAGCCGGTCTAGAGCCGCTTCGTTTGATCGTGCATCTCGTTACGCATCCCGTGGGGAGAACCACATTTCCGGGTCATTTACCACTGTAAGGCAGGCCAAACTACAAATTATCGAATTCCGTTCCATTTCGCTTACACTCTCAAGAACAACAACATGTGCCTGCAGAGAGACACATACCAAAAGTCGGAATCTCCTGTTATGATAGCGTTTCCGCTCATCTGCCATATTTGGATGAAGGCAGCCGTTTTATCCCTTGCCGTTAAATGAGTTTTCCATAGAAGATGGACGAAGACAGGATCAAGCAACCAGTTGCCAAGGACCTTAAGACACCGCTCAAACAACTCAATTGAGTGAGATGCCATTAGGTCGAGGCTTCAACTGAGCGTTGCTGTTCCCCTTGCTCCCCCGTCCACTTGATTTCTATCGTCCCTACTGGATGAGGATGAACATGTACATGGAGAAATGCCTCCCACGATGGATAGATGGCTATACTGCTATATCCTGACTGATGATTGTTGATATCTGATCGCCAGCATATAACGACTTGTCCAGTATGGAAAATCACTCCATCCAGAACGCGACCAGTACCGCTAATACCACTTTCATCTACATGACGGAATAAGGTAAATAGACGAGGCTCATTGATGATATTCATATTTGCTCCCTCGAATGAATGTTGACTTGTAAGGCTGGCAGGTGAACTCTTGTTGCCTTTTGATATTCGTAGACAAGGAATAGTGGATGGTGCGCCTGGATGTGTCGTCCGAACTCGATTGCTGCAGGGGATGGGACAGCAGCGAACAGATGGATCTCGCACGTATGATCATAGGTGACGCGTAGGGATTCGAGCAACTTACGAACCTCGTATCCAAACGCTTCAAGCCGCTTGCGCGACTCGAAGAAATCTAGTCCCGGTTCTTCGGCGCGAATTTCATAGACGAGTGGCTCTTCTCCTAACGTTGCCTCTACTTCCGAGCGTTTGACCAGGTTACTCACTGACAGCAGGAGGGCAATTTTGCGCCTGCTATCGAATGTGGTCTCAGGAGAGAATATCTTGTAAAACTTCTTGCCTTCCTCAGTCTCTGCTTCATCCTTCCAGATCCAGTTCTGCGAGTCACGATGGCGTTGGAACAAATCCACATGATCGATATCACCAAGGAGATAGCCGAAGTAGATCAACAACGGAACAGGAGCCAGAGCAAATACAGCCAGGTTCTTGATGTTCATTTTATCAAATCGATTGTGGAGGTATCTGCGAGTTTGTTCTGTGATACTCTGCACTGCAACCTGGAAAAATCCTGCGCTTGCTGTTGGGATGGTCATCCCATTAAGGTCGATGACAGTAGCCATCTCTTCAGCAGGGTATTTCGGCAAAATGGCCCGGAATGCCACCGCCTGATCAATCCTAATCGGGTGCTTGTCAATGGGTACTTGGAGCAGAAGTACGTACGTCTGCGCATCCTCCTTTGCTTCGGTGAGCATACGAATCCGTAACTCATGCTCACGCTTGAACTCGAGCAGCAGTTCTTCTGGATATTCGATCTCCCGTTCTTTGTCATCGATAATCTTACCATGATCACGACAGGTAAGCATCAGGTTACTGATATCTTTCTCCAGTTGCTGAGAGCGCACGATATCACCTCGTGGGCCGTTGGAACTGTAGGCGACGATGTGCGAGATCACGGCGAGATTGGCCCGTTTTTGCGTCAAGCTGTCCTTGTAGAGGAGCTTGTTGCATCCACGGAACTCACACCGCCCCGCAGCGCGAGCCCAGAGTTCGCGTTGAATCTGCTCAGGGATATTGGGTCGTGTATTTTTCTTGTCCATAGTGATAGTACCTTACAGCAGTTGGAGTGGCATCAATCGACGATTACGGTACCCCTCCCAGACACACACCTTCGAAATTCCAATAATGATGAAAAAGATGGGTTCATCAAATTGGTCCCTAAACAGCTTTTGTTGCCAGTGCAGGCGATCGATGCGGGAAGGAATCGGGCACAGTTCGGGATGTGTGTGCCACTCACCGAGGTAGGTACACGTCCCACTACTCTCCTGCCAAGCTCGATCGATTACCTCCTGATGCCGTCGGCGTGCCCGGAAAAACTGAAAACGGCTGCGTCGGTCACCGGGCATCGGTGTAGTGAGACCATCAACGATAATGTCATTGGTGCCTAAAATGTGTCGACCCAAGAGTATTCCTCCGGCTTCAGCTTTCTCAGAAGCATCCTGGACGTACAGCCGCATCACAGCAAGCGCTGAAGGGCTAATCTGAAGACAACCTGCACTAACACGAGCGAATGTCAAGCGATCTCCTGAAAACTCTTCTCGCGTCACGAGATCTTTTCCTCTTGTGCATTACAGATCCGGCATTGAACGCTCGAGTACTTATACCGATGATGTTGGAGGTCATCTTCTGTGCCCCTAAAGCGAGACGAGAGGCGGAATCCTTCTGCTATGAAGTCCGTAGCGTTGCCCTTCCACGAAAGCAGTGGATTCCCAGGTTCTTTACCTCTCAGAGTATTGACAACCAACCGGACTGCAAGGCTAGCCGTCCTCGCAGCATCCATCGCACCATAAGGAGTATAGAGGCTTCCACAACCGGAGAGAGCTCGTCCAAAGGACTGTCCTGGTGCGGCAAATGCTGCCCGATTTCCCTGCAACTCCTCGTTACCCTCAGACGATGTGTAGAGGCACTCGAAGCATCCACCATCAGGAGCGTTGTGAGTTAGGAGAGCATGGCCTCCGATGCCAAGTGGTTCGAGCCAAGTGAACACAGCAGGAGGGCCACCTCGCAGAGTATGGACTTGCGCATTAATCTCCAACTCCACAGTCGGATTGCCTGTCGCTAGCACCAGCAGGTCGTAGTCGGACAGCTTGATCAACCCCTCGGTCAGTACCTTTTCAATTGTGTTGGAAATCGCAGTAACCTGGACATAAGGAAGTTCTGACTCGATCTCTTCCTTCAGCGCTTCCACCTTCCTTCTGTACCAATATCGCCGCCCCAGAACGTGACGGAAGCTGTTTTCCGGGATGAGTTTGTCAGAATCGACCAGGGTGAGATAAAGTATGCCAGCACGTGCGAGTTCAAAGGCCAAGCATCCTCCAACAGCACCACACCCGACGAGCAACACCCGCTTTGTGCTGAGGTTCGCAACACCACCGCCGCGCTGAACAAGATAGCCTCTATCAAGTCGTTGGAGATGGAGCGGCATTAGACCGGTTGCTATTCCATCTTTGTGCAGGGGGTGGTGCCGTCCAACTACATCGTATTGGATACCAAAGAGTGTAGCCCCGCCTGATGGACGGGGGAGTTTTACGATGATGTATTCTCTCCTATGCGCATGCCTCTTCAGCATCTTCTTGAGCTGTTCCTTGTTGGCTCTGGAGACGGCGGCCAAGAGGGTATGGCGTGCTTCCTTCGCAGACCAGAATGGGCCGTCATGACGTGGGAGAATGAGAGGTATTCCAGCTTCCAGAGGAATGTACAAAGCCTTCTGCAAGGTGTTCTTTCCTCCTACCTCGATTCCATTGTAGAATGCCAGGATGTCGTTCTCACTCCCCGCAACCATGATACGCTTCTTTGCTGCATCAGTAGCGATAATCACCCGTGTAACCTTATCGGCGGGATCAAGCACTGAGTCACAAGCTATGATCCCGGGGCGTTGGCGCCAATATGCCTCGAATTCATCGGCAAAATCGGCTCGATTCTGCCCCATTACGCCGTCAGTAAGTACTTGTACAACACGCTCTAAGGCTTCCTGCACGACCTGCACTGGTCGATACCTGTCCATAACGAGTCCCTCTGGATCAGCGAAGCAGACCATGCCACGACGATCAACATGGGGGATGACACCAAGTGTGTCCCAGGGTCTCAGGAAGAAACGAGGCAGCATGAGAGGAAAGGATTCATCAAGCACGAGCCAGAGCGTCACCTCGTGATCCATGATGGAGACTTTCCCTTCCAACACTGCAGCGTTGGCGAACTCTGAACTTTCTATGCGGCGAGGAACGCGGAAAATGCCGCGTTCCTCTACCTCGTGCAGCGCTTTATCAAACTGATCTGTAAACTTTGTGTTCATTTAGGCACTGCTGCTGGAAGAAATGATGGCAGGGGCGTGTCTCTTGGCTGTTCCCTCCTTTAAGGGAACAGGGAAGTCTGCACCAAATACTCTCTGGAGGTGCTTACAGGCTTCAGCTGGATCAACCTCGATTGCCGCCGCATCCAGTGCTTCTTGTACTTCTTTCAGTTTTTGTTCGAAGTCTTCCATATGGCAATTTGTCAACCGCCCAAAGAGATCGTTCCGAGGTTCGACGGGAAGGGGAACGACAAGTCGTCGAACAGACTTTTGCTCAACGTCGTCCCAGATATACGAGAAGCGGTTTAAGGTGGCCCGTACAAGTATTCGTAGTGCTTCTAGATCATTGGCATCACAGTCTAAATCGTTGGTATAGGACGGCTGGAGGTGATCATAGGCCAGGATGGTCAAGCCGATGCCCCGGGGTGCGGCGTTACCATCCTTTAAGAAATTCTCGTCCTTCCACCTCTTGAGGTACCGAACGATACGGCGAAATTGATCGCGGTCGATTTCCCTTTCAAATCCTGCAAGGAGCGTATCTCTGAGTCCCTGCGGATTCGAGACTTCCCAGAAGCGATACTCTTCCGTCGAATATTCTTTGCCCTTCGCGAGCCTATCAACGCTATCAGCGTTCATCTCTCCATCAGAATAGACGGCGATATCAACGTGATAAATTGGTTCGCCTGCCTGTTGGTAGAAGACCGTCACACAGGATTGACGAATGCGTACTTGCTGTGTATGGCCATCAAGCGCTTTGTGAACCCGCTTTTTGAGGATGACCGGGTTAGGGTAGTCCGCCGTGCTGGCCATAAAGTATAACCCCTGGTCAATATCGTAGTCTCCATATAGTGGCTTCGTACCTGTGCCCATCTCGTAACTTCCCTGATCTCGGAAGGAGAATGCTGGGCACTTTTCCCCGTACCTCTCGAAGATCTTCGGCAATTCTAACTCAAGTTTATCTTTGATAATATCCCGCTTCTCGCGAAGAATCTGATTCTCCTCGAATCTACCAAGCTTGATCGTCTCGTGAAATGCTTCAAACTGCTGCTGAATATTCATCCAATGAAACTCCAATACAATATGTCGTTAAATAGTAATCTCCACTCCCTTCCACTACTCTTCCCCTCAGCTGTTAAGATACTGTAACTCTTGCCTCTGAAGATAATGCTACAAGATCAGCTTTCAGTATTGTCACTAGTATAGCAATTTGTAAGCACTTGATAAAGAAGACTGCTAATTTATTAGTACTTTTGTTCTTCCTTCACTTTTCCTCCTTCTATGTATTTCTTATGACCGATTTTTTTACTGGTTTTCGCCACAACAATAACAAGTCTGTCCTTCTCCTACATTCTTTACTCTGAAATCAATAATTGCTATAAAGGGCCGCTGTCTAGGCTTGAAATGCTCCAGATCACTAAGCGCGATCTCACATCGGTTAGGTTGTGGAAAGCGAGTTGGGAAGGTGCCTTTGTGAATAGCACGCCGGATCGTCTTGTCTTGTCACTCACACCGCAATACCGGCCTGCTTCTAGGGATAGTGATATATTCCATGATGTCTTTCGTTTGCTCCTTCCTTCTTGAATACTGTCTAGACACACATGACATGAGACCGAAGTGGTCACGACGGATGGCCCACACAATGTCAATCTGTTGCCTCTGGCCCATCGAGCATCTCTCCTAAATCCGTGAGCAATTGCTCGATCCTTATCACTGTGCATTGATGTCGCTCCACTTCGCGTTGACAGTTGTGAGTTAGGGCATCCTCAACCAGTTCCAGTTCGATTTTACGCCTCCGCCGTAGCCGAGGTACATACTCTGGTGTCGTCACAAATTTAGCACATGTGAGATAGAGATCACACTCACAGGGAGGGGCCTTCTTGCGGAAGACGCAAGCACCTACCTAGCTCTAGCTCGGTCTTGAGCCAATTTGACTTGAGTCAGTCTACTGATGAGACTAGTAATTCGCTCGATTTGAGGGTCGCAGCAAGGGGTCCTGCAAGGGTTACGCCAGAACCCAGGATCGCTTGGTAATCCTTGAGGACCTCTCGGTCACTAATCTGGGCATACACGAGGATCATGGAAACGCTGCTGTGGCCTAAGACCTTCATGATCGTATGCAACTTCGCCCCTCGCTCAGCAAGCTACGTGCCTACGGTGTGGCAGAGCCGATGGGCATGGATGGTATGTTTCCCCTAGTCCTGAAGTCTCACACGCTTGTTGTAAGGATCGCTCGAACAGATGGTAGTAAGAGAAGAGCCCTTCCCAGATGCAAGAACAGGTAACGGATCTCCACTCCCGTCTGCGTGTCACGTAGCCCGCGATCTTCCGTACAGCGTAAAGTCAGAATCCCACGGATTGAGGTGGCAGCCTCTTCATAAAGAGGGATCATACGCTCTCGCTTTGTTTTACCGGCAGGAATGCGTAGCTGCGGCGTTCCATCTGGATACGTATCTAGACAATCAACGGACAACCGACGGATTTCATCACGCCGTGCTCCGCTCCAACGAGCAATGAGCAAAGCAGTTCGTTGATAAAGGCAAGACAGTGCGCGAATAGCCGTCATTAGTCGCATGTAGCGTGGAATACGTTCAGGCATTTGGGCAGATCGCCAGCCGCAAGGAGTGGATACAGTGGGCCATCGTCCCACTCCCACATGGTCACATCGCGAAAAAACGCAGATAAGGTGGAAAGGTTCCAACGCTTTGTGAGGAGTTGTCCAGAATGCATCCCTTTCCAGGAATTGAGCCATTCCGCGAATTCAAACAGGTGGTCGCAGGTCATCTCCGCAAATGTTGATCACGCTCCATTGCGTCAGGAAGCAATGACGTTGCCAGCAACAAATATTCACGCCAGCCACAAGCACAAAAGCCACATTCCCGTCGTAACTCATCCAGGTGCTCATAGCAGCGTATTCTCTCTCCATAGCTGGTAAAAGCAGAAGTAGGGACATCGACTTGCTCGGCAATAGAATAGCGGTGAGCACTGCTCTGGGAGCCTCTTTCTCCCTCTTTTGTTTGCATAAAAAATGTTGTTGTGGAATGTGTCTTTTTTCAAGCCTCCCTTTAAGCTTCTTCACCCGCTAATGTAGTTGTACCAATACTTGCATACTCAAGTTACTTTTATGTATAAGAAACCTGTAAGGATGATATAGATTCTCGTTCCTTTCTATTGACAAACAGATCAATAAATACCTACAATGAATAACGAGCCTCTATGACGTTATTTGCCTCTGAGAATCGTTCTACACTTAAGAATATTTCTGTGGAATGCGGATCTTCAGTACGCCATGCTCGGCCTCGATAATGATGAGTTTTTTGAAAAAAGGATAGTCCGTATGAATACTATTTTTGACTTTCGTGATCAGCTCATCGATGATTATGCATCCTATGTGAATAGCTTTTTGCAAATTCGTGATCTGGCTATCCAAGCTTATGTGCAACAGCAAATGGAGGAGGGCGCACTTTGGCCCGAACCCTTAATCCAACTCAATCCACTCTTCGAGCAGGGCGAGTACATTGACGCGCTTGTCGCAGAGAGGGTATTACACCCGGAATGTGCACGCATCTTTCGCAAGGGGAAGTCGGAAGATGATGGACAGGGGCTCCCATTACGTTTACACCGGCACCAGTCCGAGGCAGTCCGCATGGCACGCAGTGGGGCAAGCTACGTACTGACAACAGGCACGGGTTCGGGCAAAAGCCTCTCCTACATTCTGCCCATCGTTGATCATGTGCTACGCACTGGAAGCGGGCGCGGTATTCAGGCCATTGTGTGCTATCCGATGAATGCGCTGGCCAATAGCCAGTTGATCGAGCTACAGAAATTTCTGCAGTGGGGCTATCCCGAGGGGGCTAGCCCAGTCACATTCGCACGCTACACGGGCCAGGAGAAGGGCGAGGAGCGCAACGCAATTATTGCGCAGCCGCCTGATATTTTGTTGACGAACTATGTGATGCTGGAGTTGATCCTGACGCGTGCGGCTGAGCAGAAATTGTTGGCCAATGCACAGCTGCGTTTTCTGGTGCTGGATGAACTGCATACGTATCGAGGGCGGCAGGGAGCCGATGTAGCGTTGCTCGTGCGGCGTGTACGCAATCGGCTGGGTGCAGGCGAATTACAGTGCATTGGCACATCGGCCACACTGGCGGGCAGCGGAAGCTATGAGGAGCGTCAGGCTGGTGTCGCGCGTATGGCCACGCAAATCTTTGGTACCACGGTCGGTTCTGAACAGATTATTGGCGAAACATTGCGCCCGGTTACGCGTAGCGTAGAAAATGACGAGACATTTCGCCAGCAACTCACCAAGCGCGTACTGAGTGCTGCACAGCCGCCAAGCGACTACCAGGGCTTTTTACACGATCCCCTCTCCATCTGGATTGAGCGCACATTTGGTATTACGGAGCGGGATGGACGGGTGGAGCGTACCACTCCAAAAAGTATTTCCGGTGAACGAGGCGCGGCGCATGAACTGAGTGCTACGACGGGTACCGCGTTTGAACGCTGCGTCGAGGCAATCCAGCGTACACTGTTGGCCGGTTATGAGTGTGAGCCTATTCCCGAGACAGATCGCCCACCGTTTGCTTTCCGCCTTCATCAGTTTATTACCAAGGGTGATACACTCTATGCTTCGTTGGAATCTGCGGGCAAACGATATCTGACTCTCAATGGGCAGCGTTTTGTGCCTGATGGGCAACGTGAACGTATTCTGTTACCATTGGTTTTCTGCCGGGAATGTGGGCAGGAATACTATTGTGTGCGTATCAATGAGGGGCGATTAGTACCACGCGTCTTGAATGATCAGGCACAGGAAGAGGGACAGTCTGGTTTTCTGTTCTACAGCCAGGACAACCCGTGGCCAGATCATGATGAAGAAAAATTGGTAGAGCGTCTGCCTGAAGACTGGATCGAAGAATTTAAAAATACGTATCGAGTGCGCCTGCCGCGCAAGAAGGATTTACCCATAACGCTACGGGTACACCTGGATGGAAAGTTTGGTGAAGGTAATAGCGGACCTGGCGTCGATGGGGATGGCCTGACGTGCCAATTTGTATCGGCACCGTTTCGTTTTTGCCTGCACTGTGGAGTCTCCTACAACGCACGCCAGCGTCTCGATTTCGGCAAACTGGCTGCGCTCAGTTCAGAGGGTCGTAGCACAGCAACAACTATTCTGAGCCTTTCTGCCATTCGCTACCTGCGTGAGAAGCCACAGGAAGACATTCCAGCCAAGCTCTTGAGCTTTACAGATAACCGCCAGGATGCTTCGTTGCAAGCCGGGCATTTCAACGATTTCATCGAGGTTGGTATCCTACGCTCGGCGCTCTACCGAGCGGTCCTGGAAGCAGGTGCGGAGGGACTACGCCATGACACTCTGATGCTGAAGGTCTTTGATGCGCTGGCTCTCCCATTCGATCAGTATGCCAGCGATCCGGGGGTCAAGTATCAAGCGTTCAACGATACACAGCAGGCCTTTCGCAATGTCCTCGGCTACCGCCTCTACTGCGATCTGCGGCGTGGCTGGCGTATCACCTCGCCGAATCTGGAACAGACCGGTCTGCTCAATATTCGCTATCTCTCCCTGGACGAGGTATGCCAGGATGAGGATGTCTGGCGTTCCTGTCACGAGACACTGAGCGGAGCGACACCAGCAACCCGCGAGCGCATTGGCAAGGTACTGCTGGATTATATGCGGCGGGAACTGGCGATCAAAGTGGACTCTCTGGATTCGCTCTACCAGGATCGCCTACGGAATCAGAGTAGTCAGCGGTTAGCCGCTCCTTGGGGCCTGGACGAGAATGAGACGATGACGCATGCAGCGATTCTCTTTCCGCGTTCGCGTTCAACCAGCACTGGGGATTATGGCGGGAATGTCTATCTCTCGGCACGTGGCGGCTTTGGGCAGTACTTACGGCGCACAACAACCTTTAAGGAGTTTCGCGGAAAGCTCACGCTGAAAGATACCGAACAGATTATCAAAGAGTTGCTGGAGGGACTGCGCAAGGCAGGACTCGTGGAACAAGTCCAGGAAGCTGCAAAAAAAGAGAAGGATGCGGTGCCAGGTTATCAGCTACCGGCCTCGGCGCTCATCTGGAAGGTGGGAGATGGCACTCAGGTCTTCTACGATCCCATTCGCACACCGCGCGAGTCCAGCGAGGGGCATCGTCCCAACACGTTCTTTGTGGACTTCTATCGAGGCATGTCGGCCAAACTGAACGATCTGCGTGCCTACGAGCATACGGCACAGGTGCCCAGTGATCTCCGCCAGAAGCGCGAAGATGAATTCCGAGCCAACACACTGCCCATTCTGTATTGTTCTCCAACGATGGAGTTGGGTGTTGATATCTCCGAACTGAACCTGGTGCATCTACGCAATATCCCGCCGACGCCAGCGAACTATGCGCAGCGCAGTGGACGCGCCGGTCGTAGTGGTCAACCTGCTCTGGTGATCTCCTACTGTTCAACTGGAAGCCCACATGATCAGTATTTCTTCAAGCGTCCCGAACAGATGGTAGCTGGCTCCGTCACACCTCCACGCCTGGATCTGGCGAACGAGGACCTGGTGCGTGCTCATGTCCACGCTATCTGGCTGGCTGAGACGGGCTTAAGCCTGGGTAGTTCACTGCCGGATCTTTTGAATATTGCTGCTGAGAACCTGGAACTGCCTCTCTTCGATTGGGTGCGCATCAGTGTCGAAGATGACGCTGCCAGGAAACGTGCCTTGCGACGGGCGAAAGATGTGCTCGCGACCTTGCAGGAGGATTTGCTGCAGGCCGACTGGTATAAGGATGAATGGCTGGACCGAGTTCTGGATCATGTTGCGCTCAGCTTTGAACGCACAACTGGACGCTGGCGCGAACTCTACCGCTCCGCACGCAGGCAGATCGATATCCAGCATAAGATTAGAAATGACCCGGCACGCAGCCCAGAAGATAGAGAGCGTGCGGAGCGCCTACGCGATGAGGCAGAAGCACAGGAAAAACTGTTGACCGACTCATCGACGCTCGAACAATCGGATTTTTATAGCTATCGCTATTTCGCCAGTGAAGGTTTCCTGCCTGGATACAATTTTCCACGCTTGCCGCTCTCGGCCTATATTCCAGGCCGCAGAGCGCGCCAGCAGGATCGCAACGAATATCTCTCGCGCCCACGTTTTCTGGCTATCTCAGAATTTGGCCCGCGTGCCATCGTCTATCACGAAGGCTCGCGCTACGAAATTAACCGCGTGATCCTGTCGGTGGAAAGTGGTGAGAACCTGGCGACGAGCGGTGTCAAACAATGCGAGAACTGCGGCTATCTCCATCCTTTGAGTGACGATGGCGTGGGTCTGGATGTGTGCGAGCATTGTGGCGCGCGCCTGGGGCTACCGTTGCGCCATCTCTTCCGCCTACAAAATGTGGCAACCAGGCGACGCGATAGGATCAATTCGGACGAAGAGGAGCGCACGCGCCTGGGCTACGATATTCGCACGGCAGTGCGCTTTGACAAGCATGAGAGCAGTTCGCCAATGCGGATGGGACAGGCCCACGCAGAAGGGAAGCCGGAGGAGAATCTGGCAACGCTGACCTATGGTCATGGCGCGACGCTCTGGCGTATCAATCTCGGCTGGATGCGACGCAAGGATCAATCTACGCACGGCTTTCTGCTCGATGTTGAACGCGGGACCTGGGAGAAAAATGAACAGAGCACTGATGAGGCAGATGAAACCATGTCTCCGCGCGTGACTCGTGTCATCCCGTATGTGGAAGATCGGCGCAATTGCCTATTATTTGAACCTGGCAAGCAACTGAACATAGCTCAGATGGCCTCGCTGCAAGCTGCATTGAAAAATGCTATTCAGGTGCGCTATCAGCTCGAAGATAACGAACTGGCAGCGGAACCGTTGCCGGATATGGCCAGCCGTCGCCAACTCCTCTTTTATGAGTCGTCAGAAGGCGGCGCGGGTGTCCTACGGCGGTTGATTGATGATCCCCAGGCCCTGCGAGAAGTGGCACAAAAGGCGCTAGAACTCTGCCATTTTGACCCGACGACAGGGGAAGATCTTCGGCGTGCTCCGCGTGCGCACGAAGACTGCGAGGCAGCCTGCTACAATTGTTTGCTGACCTACTCGAACCAGCGCGATCACCAGTCGTTGGATCGCCGTAGCATTCGCGATTATCTGCTGAGCCTGGCCCGCACTCAGGTGGTGGCCAGCGCCAATGCCACGCCACGCCCACAGCATTTCGAGCAATTGCAGCGCCTGACCGACTCATCACTGGAGCAGCAATGGCTCAATCATCTGGAAACACATGGCCACCTGTTGCCTACGAAGGCCCAGCAGTTGATCCCCGAATGCCAGACGCGCCCGGATTTCTGCTATGAAGATGCGATGGTTGCCATCTATATCGATGGACCATATCACGACTTTCCAGAGCGGCATGCCCGCGATGCCACCACAACAGAATGCCTGGAGGATCGCGGCTATCTGGTCATCCGCTTTGGGCATCAGGATGATTGGGACGCGATTATCGCCCAGTATCCAAGTACTTTCGGGAGACATGCATGAATTATACCGTTGGCTCGCTCGTTAGAGCACGTGGACGCGAATGGGTTGTCCTGCCTGAATCAAACGATCAGTTGCTGATCCTGCGCCCACTGGGAGGCAGCGACCAGGAAGTGACCGGTATTTTCCGGGGCCTGGAAGAGGTGGAATCGGCCTCATTCCCTCCACCTGATCCGCAAGCGCTGGGTGATTATCGTTCGGGACGCCTGCTGCGTGACGCGGTGCGCCTGGGCTTTCGCTCCAGCGCAGGCCCATTCCGCTCGTTCGCGCATCTCGGTGTGGAACCACGTCCCTACCAGTTTGTGCCGCTCCTTATGGCTCTCAAGCTCGACCCGGTGCGCCTGTTGATCGCAGATGATGTGGGAATCGGTAAGACAGTCGAGGCCAGCCTGATCGGGCGGGA
Source organism: Ktedonobacteria bacterium brp13 (assembly GCA_015099395.1). Classification (GTDB taxonomy): domain Bacteria; phylum Chloroflexota; class Ktedonobacteria; order Ktedonobacterales; family Ktedonobacteraceae; genus Dictyobacter. The sequence goes on from AP024096.1 coordinate 2,481,425, forward strand.
ACTGCTGGATCGCGGCGAGATCGAACGCATGGCGGTGCTCTGTCCGCCGCATCTGGCCGAGCAGTGGCAGGCGGAATTACACGAGAAGTTTCATCTCGACGCCGTCCTGGTGCTGGCCAGTACAGCCACACAGTTAGAGCGTACTTGCCGCTTTGGCGAATCTATTTTTGAGCGCTATCCCTTTGTGATCGTCTCGATCGACTTTATCAAAGCGGACCGTCGGCGCGACGAATTTCTACGCACCTGTCCTGAATTTGTCATTGTCGATGAGGCGCATACGTGTACCGAGGCGAGCGAAGGGCGAGGTGGACGCCAGCAGCGCTACGATCTGGTTTCGCGCCTGGCGGCTGATGCCAAACGTCACCTGGTACTGGTCACGGCGACGCCACATAGCGGGAATGAAGCGGCCTTCCGCTCGCTACTGAAACTACTCAAGCCAGAGTTCGCTCACCTCCCTGAAGAACTGACCGGTGCGCAGCATGAACAGGAACGACGCATCCTAGCCGCACATTTTGTGCAGCGGCGACGCGGCGATATTCAGGCCTATCTGCAAACGAATACACCATTTCCTAAACGCAAAGAGAGCGAACAATCCTACACGCTCACTCCCGAATACCGGCGACTATTTGAGAAAGTCCTGAACTACGCGCGCGAGACGATCAGTGATCCGCTGGAAGGCAATAAACATCGTCAACGGGTGCGTTGGTGGTCGGCTCTGGCGCTACTGCGCTCATTGGCCTCCAGTCCAGCAGCAGCAGCAGCCACCCTGCATAATCGTGCTGGTGCCGCTGATACGTCAAGCGAGGATGAGGCCGATAAAGTTGGGCGGCACACGGTGATGGATCTGCTGGATAATGAGTCTGGCGAGGGTGTGGATATTGTGCCAGGGAGTGATTACGAGGATCAGCAGGCGGGCGAATCAAGCGTGCGTAAGCGCTTGCACGCGATGGCGCGCGACGCCGAAGAGCTCAGGGGGGCGCAGGATGCCAAACTCCAACAGGCGGCCAAAATGGTAGAAGTGCTGCTCAAGGACGGCTTTCAGCCGATCCTCTTCTGCCGCTTTATCCCGACGGCGGAATACGTAGCCCAGGAACTGCGTGCCCGTTTGCCAAAGGATGTGCAGGTAGAGTCGATAACGGGCTTGCTGCCACCGGTCGAACGCGAAAATCGCATCCTGCAATTGGGCGAACACAATAAACGCGTGCTGGTGTGTACCGACTGTCTAAGCGAGGGTATCAACCTGCAAGATCACTTTAATGCGGTTATTCACTATGACCTCTCGTGGAACCCGACACGCCATGAACAGCGCGAAGGGCGCGTGGACCGTTACGGCCAGGCCAGCAAAGAGGTGCGTGTGGTGACCTACTATGGCCAGGATAACCCGGTCGATGGTATTGTGCTCAATGTGCTGATCAAAAAGCATAACACCATCCGCACCTCGCTCGGCATCTCAGTACCGGTGCCAGCCAATAGCGAACAAGTGCTGGAGGCCATCTTAGAGGGCGCTCTCCTGCGTGGACGTGGGAGTGCAGCCTCTGGCATGCAACTTACCCTGCCTGGACTGGAAAGTCCACGCCAACAGCAGTTCTCTCTGCAGTGGGCCGCTGATGCGGAGCGTGAGAAGCGTTCGCGCACGATGTTTGCTCAGGAGAGCATCAAACCCAACGAGGTCGCAGCAGAATTGGCGTCGATGCGCTCCGCGATGGGTTCACATATCGATGTTGACCACTTTACACGTGATGCGCTCAGCGAGTATGGCGCGGCTGTCTCGACGCTGAACAATGGTGCGTTGCAGGTGGATTACAGCGGGATGCATGGCTTGCACGCGACGCAGGGCGCACATGAGGCGAGGGGTCTGAAAGACACGCTCCAGACTGTACTCCACCAGGAGCAGAAAGAGAAGCATTTCAAAGCCCGCTTCGAACTGCCAGTGCGCGAGGGTGAGCTCTATTTGAATCGCACACACCCACTAGTGGAGAGTCTGGCGGCATACATGATGGATGCCGCGCTCGATACGACGACGGGGAGCGAGAGTGTGGCAAAACGCTGCGGGGTTATGCGTACTAGCCAGGTCGAGCGGCGTACCACGCTGCTCCTGGTGCGTATGCGCTATCACATCATCACCACACAACGCGGACGTGCAGAAACGACACTATTAGCCGAGGACTGCCAGGTGCTGGCCTTCCAGGGCGCGCCAGCCAATGCTCAATGGCTTGATGACAAAGCATTCATTGAGCGCTTGTTGGAGGCGCGACCAGATGGCAACGTGTACGAAGACCAGGCCCGGCAATTTCTGCGCCAGCTCCTCGCAGGCGCTGAGCAACTACAACCACACCTGAACCAGGTCGCGGGTCAGCGGGCTCAGGAGCTAGCAGATGCGCACCGCCGTGTGCGTCAGGCCGCCCAGGCTCGTGGCCTACAAAATCGCGTCGAACCCCAGATGCCCATCGACATCCTGGGTGTCTATCTCTATCTGCCCAACCAGGCACAATAAGTTAGATGCGGAGATACAAGGGCGATCACCTCTTGCCTGAGTGCCAGGTTTCTCCGCAAGAACTCTTTTACCTCTCTTGCGCCACCGAAGGTAACGCAAGAGAAAAGAAAAAGCCCTTATTTATTTTTATACATACGACCATTATGTATTTCTATACCTATCAGGAAGAGGATCACCAGGCATGGTAGCATATCAGAAACGACAGCAAACCATCTTCTCCACCGTCCACAGCGAAGGAGCTATCCTGCCCATGGACCTGCTCCAGCGTATCAGCGACCCACAGAACACACAACTCGATGGCCTGACGCCCGAAGCGTATCATCTCTCGACTATCAAACTCAACGAGGCGATTAATCGGACGTGGACAAACTTGTTGGGCATGTGGCAACGTTTTAAGAGCGAGCAGGGTCGGCTTTCTGCTCACGAGAGTGGGACGACCTTAACTCGTGAACGCTGGCTGTTACCACTCTTCAGCGAATTGGGCTATGGACGCCTGCAACCCGCCAAAGCTCTGGTTGTTGGCGAGCGCAACTATGCCATCTCACATAGTTGGCAGCACACGCCCATCCATCTGGTGAGCTATAAAGTCGATCTGGACCGCAGCGTGCATGGCGAGAATGGCGCGCGGCGCAGCAGTCCGCAAAGCTTACTGCAAGAACTGCTTAACCACTCAACAGAGCATCTGTGGGGCATGGTCTCTAACGGGCTGAGCCTGCGTATCCTGCGCAATAACATCAGCTTGACGCGCCAGGCCTATGTCGAATTCGACCTGGAAGCCATGTTCAACAATGAAATCTACGCTGATTTTGTGCTGCTCTGGCTACTCTGCCATCAATCGCGCGTAGAGTCGGAACGGCCAGAGGAGTGCTGGCTGGAGAAGTGGTCACGCGAGGCACATGCCAGTGGCACGCGCGCGCTTGAGGATCTACGTAAAAATGTCGAGCAGGCCATCAGCGAACTAGGTAGCGGATTCCTTTCCCATCCGGAGAATGTCCGATTGCTCGAGAAGCTACGCACGGGCACGCTCAGCGCCATGGACTACTATAACCAGTTGCTGCGTATGGTCTATCGCCTGTTAGTCCTCTTCGTGGCTGAGGATCGTGACATCCTCTTCGATCCCGGTTCGCTCCCGCCCACGCGCGATCTCTACAACCAGTACTATTCCACCGCGAAGCTACGCTACCAGGCCGATCGCCAGCTTGGTACGCGCCACTCCGATCTCTACTATGGCCTGAAGCTGATTATGGAGAAGTTGGGCCTGGATGGCGGTTGTCCTGAACTCGGTCTACCTGGTCTGAACGGCTTCCTCTTCTCACCCGAGGCTGTAGTCGATCTCAAGGATTGCCGCCTGGCCAACTATGCCCTGCTGGCGGCAGTCCGCCACCTGGCCTATACCGAGAGTGGCCGTACGCGACGCATCATCGACTACAAAAATCTCGGCTCGGAAGAACTGGGCAGCGTCTACGAATCCCTGCTCGAACTGCATCCCGTCTTCCATCTGGAAACCGGCAAGTTTGAACTGGCCAGCGCCAGTGGCAACGAGCGCAAGACCACCGGCAGCTACTATACCCCCACCAGCCTGATTACCAGCCTGCTCGACTCGGCTCTCGATCCCGTGCTGGCAGAGGCCGCGAACAAAGCGACCGTCAAGGAGGCAGAAGCAGCCATCCTCAACCTCAAGATCTGCGATCCCGCCTGCGGCAGCGGCCACTTTCTGGTCGCCGCCGCCCATCGCGTCGCCAAGAGTCTCGCCGCCGTGCGCACTGGCGACGAGGAGCCAGCCTCCGAAGCGCGGCGCACAGCCCTGCGCGATGTCGTGGGCCACTGCATCTACGGCGTGGATCTGAACCCCATGGCCGTCGAACTCTGCAAGGTCAGTCTGTGGATGGAGGCCATCGAGCCGGGCAAGCCACTCTCTTTCCTGGATGCCCATATTCAGCGTGGCAATAGTCTGCTCGGAACAACACCAGCGTTGCTCAAGGCTGGCATTCCCGACGAAGCGTTTGAGTCGATTGAGGGCGATGATAAGAAAATCTGCAGCGAATTCAAAAAGCTGAACAAAAAGTTACGCCTGGGTCAATTGAGCCTGATTCGCGAGGACCTACCCGACCAGATCTGGGAGCATCAGGGAACACTTATGACAGCCGTGGTCCAGCTTGAAGAGATGCACGAAAATACAGTCGAGGAGATCCGTCGCAAAGAAGCATTTTTTAGAAAATTACGCGATTCGGGCAGCTACCAGAATGCCCTGCTCTGGGCCGATGCCTGGTGCGCCACCTTCGTCTGGAAGAAGACCGCCGAGATGCGCCCTCCGATCACCCACGAAGAATTTCAGGGCATCGGCAAGAATCCCTTCACGCTTGCCTCCTGGCGTAAAGAAGAGATCAAACGTCTAGCTGAACAATACCAGTTCTTCCACTGGCACCTCGCTTTCCCCGACGTGTTCCGCGTTCCCATGAAAGGCGAGATACCGGAAAATGAACAGACGGGCTGGTCGGGTGGGTTTGATGTAGTGCTAGGGAATCCGCCGTGGGAAAAGATCCAGCTGATAGAGAAAGAGTGGTTTGCGATGCGCAGCCCAAATATCGCTAACGCCGCCAATGCTGCGCAACGCAAACGTATGATCGAGGCTCTAGCCCACGAGGATGCGGAATTACATGCGGCGTTTCTGAATGATTTACGCAAGGCATCTGGCGAGAGTCACTTAATACGGCATGGCGAGCGCTATCCATTGTGTGGCAGAGGTAATGTGAATTCGTATGCTATTTTTGCCGAAAACATGAGCGCCATCATTAACTCACGAGGCCAGGCAGGCTGTATTGTGCCATCTGGAATTGCCACAGATGATACTACAAAATTTTTCTTTCAAAATCTAATGGAAACCAGATCCCTGACCTCACTTTATAGTTTTGAAAATCGTGAGAAATTATTTCCTGCTGTTGATAGTAGGTATAATTTTAGTTTGCTTACTTTGAGCGGCAAAGCGCGTCCAGCTATAAAAGGGGCGGATTTTGTCTTTTTCGCGCAGAATATCGAGAATCTACAAGACGAACCGCGTCACTTCACCCTCAATGCCAGCGACATCCGTCTACTCAATCCCAACACGCGTACCTGCCCAATCTTCCGCTCCCAGCGAGATATGGCCTTGACAAAAACGATCTATCAGCGTTTGCCTGTACTCATCAAAGAGGGCTCCAACGAAGAAAATCCCTGGAACATTACTTATCACACAGAAATGTTTCACATGGCCCATGCTTCACATCTGTTCAGCACTCGTCCGCAGTTGGAAGCGGCAGGCTGGCAACTCATAGGCAATGTATTTCATAAAGGAGACGAGCAATACTTGCCTCTCTACGAAGGCAAGATGATCTGGCACTTTGATCACCGTTTTAGCACGTATGATAGCTCAACCGAGGAATTCGGAGATCTCAATCTGGCGCAGCACACAGATCCCTGCAACCTGCCCTTTCCACGTTACTGGATACACGAATCCCAAATGCCCGACTATGCCAAAGACAGGCGCAAGGTCTTGCTTGCTTGGCGGCGTATTTCTAATTCGACAAATGCTCGGACAAGTGTCTGTAGTATTATTCCAGTCGCTCCGTGTGGTGATACTCTTGCTGTGGCTATATTTAAAGGAGAAATCACCTCAGAAATACTGTTTGCAACTATCTCCATATCCTCATTAGTATTTGACTACATTACGAGACAAAAGCTTGGTGGAAATAGCATAAGCTTTTTCATCGTCAAACAACTCCCCGTCCTTCCACCGGCAACCTACACCATAACCTGCCGCTGGGACACCACAACAACCCTTGGCGACTGGCTCCTTCCTCGCGCCCTCGAACTCACCTACACCGCCTGGGATCTCGAAGCCTTTGCAAAGGATTGTGGCTATGCCGGGCCACCATTTAGATGGGAAGAGGAGCGGCGTTTCCTGCTACGTTGTGAATTGGATGCGGCATACTTCCATCTCTATGGCATCGCACGCGACGACGTGGACTACATCATGGAGACATTCCCGATTGTGAAGCGTGGGGATGAGAAGCAGCATGGCGAATATCGCACGAAGCGTGTGATCATGGAGATCTATGACGAGATGCAGCGGGCGATAGAGACGGGAATAGAGTACTCGACACGACTGGTGCCAGGGCCAGCTGATCCGGCTGTGGCACACGAGGGAAGATAGGTATTTAGACAGAAGCAAGAGAGAAGGAGTAAACCATGAGTACACCCAAAGGCATGAAATGCGTACCGCAGACGGTGGGAACGGCAGACAAAGTTCTCATTTACAGTGATGCCGCGCACATCATTCTGCAATTGCGTCACCAGGTGCCGACCGAGGAACAGATTCTGGAGCCGTCTTTCAAGATAGCTGTCTCTCTAACGCCAGCGGTTATATGGAGAAAAATTGCCCAGATAAAACTCTTCCTTCTGTCTCACTTACTCATGAAAAACTACATGTTTTGAGATATTGATTAAAGTTACGTGGAATATGGAATATTCCATTCGTAACATAAATTATGTGGATTTTGTGCTCATTCATTGGAGAAGCTATGAAGAAAAGAGCGCATATTCCACATAATTTTGAGATAAGATATGAGTTTCGTCAATGACCAACATCACGCGTGCGGTGATGTTGTGTAGTTCCCTAAGCAAGATGAGCCATATGCCTTAGAAAACGACCGATTTCGAGACGCCTCCAAGGTCAATTGCGAAGCGACTCTCACCTTTGGTGATAGACATCAATCTTCAAACAATTCGACACGAATCGTCGAACACCTAGGAGCGGAGCCTATCCATTATTCGCTCTCCCATTTACGTGCGGATTACCCGAAAGTTTGTCCGCAACCTACCAAAAGTTTGGCCACATAGGGTAAATGAGCCTGTAGAGCCCTACGGACGGCAAAAACAACGGAATTTCACTGGTATCAGCCTTGTCTCTATCAAGTCACATGAACTGGCTTGCAGAGCGGAATCACTAGTTTTTCTTGCCTGGCCAAACTTTCGGTAGGAATCGGCCAAAGTATCGAGTAATCCGCATTACGCTGAGCGGGAAGCGTGCAATATGTTCGAAGATTGATGTCTATCACCAAAGGTGAGAGTCGCTTCGCAATTGACCTTGAAAAGAAATCAAGAATCCTTTTCCATCGGTTTCGTTATGTGTTCGGGCTCCATCTCTCGTAAGAGAGATGCATAATTCGTATAAACCGTTTGAGTACAAGGATGCGCAGGGCCCAGGCTCTGCTCCAAGATGCGTACGGCCCGCTGGTAGAGCGGCTCGGCCTCTGCATACTTGCCCTGATCAGCGTACAGGCTCGCCAATCCGTTGAGCGGAGAGGCCACCTGGGGATGCACAGGTCCCAGGCTCTGCTCCAAGATGCGTACGGCCCGCTGGTAGAGCGGCTCGGCCTCTGCATACTTGCCCTGCTGATAGTATAGGCTCGCCAATCCGTTGAGCGGATACGCCACATCGGGATGCACAGGTCCCAGGCTCTGCTCCCTGATGCGTACGGCCCGCTGGTAGAGCGGCTCGGCCTCTGCATACTTGCCCTGATCAGCGTACAGGCTCGCCAATCCGTGGAGCGGATACGCCACCTGGGGATGCACAGGGCCCAGGCTCTGCTCCAAGATGCGTACGGCCCGCTGGTAGAGCGGCTCGGCCTCTGCATACTTGCCCTGCTCAGCGTACAGGATCGCCAATCCGTTGAGCGGAGAGGCCACAGCGGGATGCACAGGTCCCAGGCTCTGCTCCCTGATGCGTACGGCCCGCTGGTAGAGCGGCTCGGCCTCTGCATACTTGCCCTGCTGATAGTACAGGCTCGCCAATCCGCTCAACGGATACGCCACATCGGGATGCACAGGTCCCAGGCTCTGCTCCCAGATGCGTAAGGCCCGCTGGTAGAGCTGCTCGGCCTCTGCATACTTGCCCTGCTCAGCGTACAGGTTCGCCAAGTTATTGATCGGCAACGCCACATCGGGATGCTCAGATCCCAGGCTCTTCTCCCTGATCGAGAGCGCCCACTCGATGTACCCCTGTGCTTCTTGATAGGCACCGATCATGCTCAAGTGCTCACTAAAGGCTGCATTGAGGTCTGCCGCCATGGCATCCCCACGTTCGCTGGCACGAGTGGTCACGGTACGTAGATGTTCCTGTAGGCGCAGCAGCGGCGCTGGATAGCCCGCAGCATTCACCTCCAACGCTCGACGCAGCACCGCTTCTTCAACGGCTGTCAGGGCCTCCGTTGCGCCTCCTGTCGACAGGAGGCGCTGCTGCACAAAAGTCACGAGGAGTCGGTGCATTTGCTGCGCACCTTCTCGCTGCGGAGTCAGTAAGCCGAGAGCATGCACCCGCTTGAGCGCTTTGACAAAGCGATCTTCATCCTCCTCGTCCTCTTCGGGTCCCATTGTCATGCGCAGCAGATCGCGAGGAATCGGCTCTCCCGGAGCAAAGTAGGCGACACGAGCGAGCAGTTGCAGTGCAGTTGCATCGATGGTCTCCGATGGATGAAGCCGTTCATAACTGAGAGCAAAGGTACGAGCCACATGCTCCGTATGTCCGGTGGTATAGGTGGTGCCTTCTTGCTGCAAGGATTTGTGCTCCAGTGGGCTCACCCGGCGTTGAGCCGTCAGATAATGGCTCGGAACCCCCAAAGGACCCCCCTCATATTCCCGTAGATACGATCCGGCCAACGACAACGCGAGTGGCAGATTGCCGAGTTCCTGGGCAATCTGCTCCCGATCTGGAACAGAAAGATCAGAGCGATACATCCCAAGCAGTTCTACACTTTTCTCTGGCGGAAGGGCATCTAATGGGACGACCAACACATCCAGGTCAGGGTGCCAGACGGCGCGGCGGCCGGTGATCAGAATCCGGCATCCTCCTATACGAGGACGCCAGCGAGCGAGCAATGCCTCATCTTCACAGTTATCGAAGACCAGTAAGCGAGGAAAAGGATTCTGCCAGCTTGAGAGGACCAGGTAGACTTGCTCCTCGACCGGCAGCGTCCTCACGTCCAGGCGAAGCTCCTGCCCCAGAGCAATGGTACACTCAGCTACCTCCGCGAGCACAGTATCAGCATTCGCAAAACTCAACCAGAATACGCCTCCTGCGAAGTATTGTCCATAGCGATAGACAAACTCGCTGGCGAGTTGCGATTTTCCAATACCTCCGATACCTATGACCGCAACCGTTGCCAGATCGCGGGCTTTGAGGATGCTAGCAATGTGAGCCAGTTCATTCTCTCGACCCACAAATTTGTTGTTGCGGGCAAAGGCTGGAAGGCGTGAAGCAGGAGAGAGAGCACTCATCGCAGGTTCTGGAAGTGAGTCCAGTGGGAGTGTAGAGAGCTTCTGGGTGGCAGCAGCAATGACGCCCGGTTCCACCGGGCGAGGCGCAATCGTCTCGTACACGTTGACCGTTGCCAACCCACTTCCGTGGACCTGAGCATTATACCGACCAATGAGACTCTGACTGGGGGAAGACAGGTGTTCTTCGCTCATCACACGTCCTTGGGATGATTCACATTGACGCTTGCAGATCCACTTCCGTAGACCTGAGCATTATAATTGCCTACAATGCTTTGAATATGCTGTTCACCTCCAGGCCGGGTACGGATCTCGTGTAGTAGTGCTTGTGCCGCCTGGACGATCTTCTGGTCCTGGTCGGTTTTGGTTTTGGCGATTTGTTCTTGTAGCGTGAGCTGACGTCCCTTGGAATCGTGCTCCTCCTCCAGATCATCAATGGCGGTCACCACCTTACTCTTGGCACCGAATTTGGCGACCAGTAGGCCCTTGAGTTTCTGGTAGGTATCCGTGATCGCTGTTTTGCTCACCTCTGTTACGCCACCAATGGCGCCTGCCGCAAGTGCAGCAAGGATGGCTGTCGTCACCGGGTCCATCAAGGTCTCCTTTTCTGTTTCTTTCGCACGACTCTGGGAAGAAGGTTTTGTCCCTCCTTACCCTCTTCTAAAAAACGGTGCTGTTACAACGGTTTCTGATGAGATGGTTTTGGATATAATGCATCCTGCTGAGAAGCCGCAAGAAACCAACGTATTTGAGATTTTCCACGACCTGGTTGAAGTATCCCTCTCAGGATGAGTATTCCAGATTCTAATGAAAATAGCAAGGTCTAAAACACACTTCTCTGAAGAATTGCGTGAGAAAAGTATCTCAGGGTGTCGTTACAGATTCATGTCTTGTATGGTTTTTTTACCGGGCATTTGCAACAGAGATCGTCGTAATCGGAATGAAACGACTCGGTATGTTGTCTGATGGCGACTCTAATCGCTGTATCTGGGCGGCAACGACATCGGCTTTGATCTTGAGATCCAACTTGATAAATCGCTCATGCATTTGTTGAAGCCTGGGGAGGTCCTCCTTGCCAATCGCAAATCGATCACAGAGGAGACATTTGACATCACTTTCACAGTGAAGCTTTGCATTTCGTCGGCAGTAACCCAGCGGCAAACGAATCCAACTCACCGCATCGCCCTCGATAAAGAGGGTGTACTCTTCTTGAATGAAAAAGTTGGGAACCCAGTTGAGAGAGTCCTCCTGCATGTGTGAAACTGCCTCTGTAAAAGACTGCTCAACGGTGTGATCTAAGATTCGAGCATATTCTAAGGTCATGTCAAGCGTCGTATGGCCCATCAATTTTTGCAAAGCCGTCTCTCGAATCCCATAATTGAGGAGAGCCACGGCAAAGGTATGACGAAATCGATGTGCAGTCAAATCAACCACTCCCACTTTCAGACCAATCTTGCGAAGGAGGGCGCTCATATTGGTACCATGCTGGCGAGGACGACCATGGTGGGTAAAGAGAAAATCATTTGCCCGCTCCCAGCCATCATTTTGCCATGCCTGAAGCAACTCGACACAGCGTGCAGTTAAAGGAATAACCCGGTCTTTCAGCCCCTTTCCTTCGTGGATATGTAGTTTCCATATGCCACCAATTTGGACCACATCGGAGGCTTTGAGACTCGCTAGCTCTGCCACACGAACGCCTGTGTGAAGAAGAAGGGTCACGACCACTTTCTCCAGGAGTGTGGCGTCCTGTTCACAATACGTCAGCACAGCCTTGATTTCCTGGTCTGACAGGTAACGCGGGACGGGGTACGCTTCTTTGCTCGAAATATCTTTGAGTGTGAAGGGGTTGCGAGACAGATGCTCATCCAGATGTTCATCAAGAGCAAACAGAAAGAAGCGTCGTACAATTTGATAGAGATCATGAGTGTAGGTCACTCCATAGATATGCGCTTTAACCTGATCAGTAAGATAATGTGAGTAGTCAATTGCGATAGATCTGGTGACATCATGAAGAGAACCTACCTGGGGATAGTGTTCTTGCAGCCAGCAAAAAAAAAGCTGGAGCGCCCGCCTCTGGCCGGTGAGGGTGGAGCGGTCGTATTTTGCCTGAGCCCAATTCATGTAGAAAGAAAGCACCTGTTTGATCGACTCATGGATGAGCATGGCAAAGTGTTCTTCATAGTGAAAAATGACTGGCGCAGGGGGGATATTCCCCAAATGTATGAGGTATTGTTCCAAGCTGTACAATCGAGGATCTGGTTGCCCGTTGCGTCGTTTTGACCGGTAGCGCACCTGATATTCGTCTCGAAACGCTTCAAAATCCGCACGTGAGATCTGTTCAAGTATTTTTCCTTGAGTAACAAGAAGCATGAGCAGAAGAGGAGTCACCGGCTTCGCTTTTGGGTGCCCCAACGCATGTGCTGCTTGGTCCATTCTCTGATGGTACGGAGCGACGACTGGTCCCCATTGATGACCAAGATCCATATGCAGTTCTTCCAGTAAATACAAGCTTGGCTGCCTGTAACCACGGAAAAATAGAAAAGCCAGGAACACATTGTATTTGTATCTGGACGCGAGTTTTCTTGCGTGGACCAATTGAATAATGTCATCGTCACTCCACTCCAGAATGGGCTTCTTGATGACTCGGAGCATCGATGTTGGAGAGGCTTTGATCGTACACACGTTCTTCGGAATGGTAATGTGACCGACCTTCTGTACGTAATCGTGATATTCTGCGATAATGGCTGTGTCAGTTTGAGCATGACCGACCCCAAGAATCATTGTTTTCCTCCTGAAAGAAATGAGCCCGTTGCGAGGGAGTAAAAGACGGATTGAGCTTTCTCAAACTCAGCAGCGACAAAGTGGTCTGAAAGGTGCAAGTAAGGTTCGAGGGAATTGGCGTTTCGATGACCAACGAGTTTGCGTATAGCGGGTTCGGACATGCCTTGCATGACGAGCTGGCTAATGCCAGTGTGGCGAAATAAATGGGCATGCAATGACAATCCACATTGTTGGGCATAATAGTCAATAGCATGTTGGAACGCGTTCACCGAAAGCGGGCGGCCTCGCGCAATACCTTTGAAGGCCACAAACACCTCATCAATCTCTGGGTAGAGATTCCCGCGTTCTTCATCCAGGTACTTGTTTAGCGCGGAAAAGGTATAGCGATCCATGTAGACAATGCGCTCTAAGCTCCCTTTTCCATGCCGTATACGGATACTTCGGTTACTACATTCGATATCTTCAAATCGAATAGCCAGAGCCTCACTAATGCGAAGGCAACTGATCCACATGAGCAGAATCAATGTCCGATCGCGCCAAGTAGGAAGAACCGCAAAAAAGGCTTGTAAGTTCTCTTCAGCAATGATATCTGGCACACGATCAGGCTGCCTGCGGTACAAACTTCGACTCGGTTTACGAGTTTCCCTGCCTCGTTGCAAGGGAGCAACAGGATTTTGCGGAAAGCGAGTAGGATCAAGAAGATTCAACTCAGTAAAAAGCGAAGAAATGGCTGCAAGACGACGATTGATGGTAAGGCTTGACAGGCCCGCATGATCCTGAGCCTCCATGAAGGTCACACACGCCTGCCGGTCAATATTTTCCAGAGGCAAGTCGAGCGTGTGAAAAAAGACTTTCAAATCATGCGCATAGTTAATCCATGTGTGAATGGATTGACTCATTTTGGTTTTTAGGAGAAAGTGCTCAACAAAAGGTGAATTTGTTGAGACTGCTACCATTTTGCTCTGTTTGTATTCGAGGGTGATTTGAACAGATTGGCCTATGGTTAGTTCGAGAGATGTCACTTCTACCTCCACAACTTCAAAATACTTCTAAAGTATAAAATCTACTTGTAGAGCTGTCAACATTCTCCATATAAATATTGAGGCCATTGCTATTGCCAGTAACCTGCTGAATGCGGCACTCCCGCAGTTAGCAGCCTTGCGTGCCATAGTCGAAACAGGAGGAGAGTCTGATATAGCAGAAGAGTATATTGACAATTGATTATCCGATGAAGCAACGGGCAGAGAGCACTGGGGTAGATCAAAAAGAAGAGATGGCCTCCAGCAATGGACTATCTAAGAGAGAGATAGGACTAGGATCGATATTCCCCTGAAATAGGCTCATCATTAGCTTATTTCAGGGGAATATCAGGATCACCGAGGGCATTTCTTAACTCAGAGGCCCTCCCACGTATGAGCTAAAACGCGTTTGGGAGAGCGGATGAGATCGGGGCGTCCAGCTTGATGGGGGCACCGATGCCGCTTCGTTGACGCGTGCAGGTATCATAAGCTGGTCTCCGTCGCGGGGGGACGAACCTCGTTTGGGATCAGCTTACCCTACTCTGTCAAGTTAAGAAACGCCCTCCACCTTGAGTGTACTAGAGCTTGGGGCGCGGCTTCCTTGTATAATTATTTACACATTCTCTAATATCTATTGTTGTGTTAAAATATATACGTTATCTCAATATAAATGCGTTTTAGACATCAAAAAGAAGGATCTATTGATGAACAAAGAAGCCATAATTAACGCAGTTCTACAAGGAAATTACCCGTCAAACTGGCGTGTTTATCGTGGCCAAGGAGGATATGGATGCGCAATCACTTGGCTCTTAGGGGTGGCTGCTGTTGTTTGGTGGGCAAGCACAACGTAGTATGACATGGATCTGGGTTTCCTAATAGTAGTAGGTATTCCTTTTGTAATTTGCTTACTTGGAGCATTAATATCATGGAGAAATAACCGGGCAAACAAAAAAACAATCTTAGTTATAGTCCCCGAAGGAGTCGTGCAATGTTATGCAAGCAAGTTAAATGATATATCTTGGTTATACTTCCGAAATATCAAGAGAATAGAGATTGCGCACGAAACCATTATTCAGGGTATGGATGGAGATATAAGCACTAGCCATAACTATTGGTTGGACATTTATGATTACGATGGAGCTTACTTTAGCTGGCATGTCAAGAATTGTTTTAATGACGCTTTTATGACAAAGCAGATCGTCGCTGCATATAATCATTATCGGCTCCTTGAGGGCATTTCCTAACCCAAAAAAGAGAGCTTTTCTGAGCTCGAAGATGTGCAAAGGCTCTTCTTCTAGTTCATCAAAAAGCAGTTTGCTTCTGCTCTTTGTTACCCTTATCCGAGCGTGTTTTCTCATATATTGAAGAATTTTTAGGAATTAGGAAATGCCATCTCACTGTAAAAACCGTAACTATTCAGAAGGCCCACAAGGTAATTATCTCTCAACAGGCAGGGATCAACTCCTTTCATAACGATCTGGTGCTGGTTGCTGAGATTGCAAGACACAAACGCCTAGAGACTACACGTCGCTATAGCCTTCCGTCCCTACAAGATCGATAAATGGCAATGGAGACCTTACAGGTCGAATATTGAATGGAAGGGAAAGAATACAAAGAATACAATGAATCAACACATGCAGATTATAACGGTCAACGATGATGTCAACAATACGGATTATCGTGAGTATCGAGCAAACACCCCCGAAGAATTTCTTTTCAACTATTATCGAGCGCGATTGTATCGCACTCCCACTGTGCACTATAGAAGGGCACTCAAAGAGGACTTTTCATGACTTCCAAGATTAGAAAACGCCTTCCCGAAGTAAAGACGCTCTATGAGATGCTACCTAAAGGTGCTGAAGGCGGGAAAGAATTTGCACGTATTGTTGACCTTCTCCTCTTCCACGAAGCGCGAAGATCTGGCAAAAATGTTACTATCTTCAGTGATGTGGCGGGCGACTACCACGGGCTTGACAGTTTTGAAAGCGATGTTTTTCGACAAGAAGGTACCACTGGTTATCAATACAAATTCTATCCTTCCCCTTTGAGCGGAGAGCATCGTCAAAGTATTGTACAATCTCTTAAAAAAACCGCTGGAGCTCAAGAATGGCTCAAACTCAGAAAGTGGATACTTGTTACGCCTCAAGACTTAACGGAATCAGCTACTCGCAAAGATGGGGGTGATGTTTCCTGGTTTGAACGTCTACATGACGAGTTGGGTTTGGAATTTGAACTTGAGCACTGGGGGCATAGAAAATTACTTCACTTTTTCCTTGAGACACATGCCCTCTGTCTGTTTTATTATCCTGAACTTATTGACAATGGTGTTACTCACAAAAAAACCATTGAGGATATACGAAAACGCTATGACGATAATCTCCCTATTCTCTATAGCGATATCCAATTCGTTGGTATGTCGGTCTATAAGCAGGAGGCCACCCAGGGTGTTCAGATGGAACACATTTACATTCCCCTGAGCGTTATACCCGAAACACAAAATGAACAAGACACACATGTTACCTACATAGACCCGCTTTCTTTTCTTTTGCCAGGGAGTCGACACGTCCTTCTTGGAGATCCTGGATCTGGTAAGTCGACACTCTTGCGTTTTCTTACTCTCGCAGGTGTTTCTGAACCTCTGCAAAAGCGGTATCATGCTCGTCTTGACAAACGATTGCCTATTTTTATTACATTGCGGCGTTATGCCGATGAACTGAAATCGCGTCACAACCTCCCGTTAATTGACTATATTCAAGAGAGCATTCAGGCTGATTTTACACTGAAAGATGCTGATCTCGATTTCCTTGAATACTATCTCGAAACAGGCCAAACTCTTCTTTTCTTCGATGGACTTGATGAACTTCCAAGTTCCCATTTTAAGCAGATTATTAGAGATCGTATTCGTACCCTCATTACAACTTACCCAGGCAACACAACAATCGTTACCTCCCGTATCGTTGGGTATGAGAATCCTTTTCAATTCGATAAAAAAGAGTTTAGTCATTATCGTGTAGCAAAACTACGACTTCCCGAAATGGAACAATTCGTTAAGGATTGGTATCGTGCTCGCATTGAAAACGAACAAGAGCGAGAAGCAAACGTCAAGGACCTTATTCGTATTTTAGATGACAAGAATCATGTTGCCATTCGTGAACTAGCTGAGAACCCTCTCCTACTGACTATAGTCGCTCTTGTTCATAGAATTGATGCAATACTACCTGATGAACGTGTAGTCCTTTACCAGAAATGTACAGAAACTTTGCTAAATACTTGGCACACCTGGAAATTTCGTGGCCAGGAAACAAGAAATAAGGGCAAAGTAGAACGTCGGAATCGCCATCGCACCGAAGCAATTGCTCATTGGATGCATTGCCAGAGTGGTGGTACGGAAAAAACTCAACGGGCGGTTGTTCCTTATAAGGATTTGAGGGAGTTCCTGATCACACATATCACCAAAGTTGAGCAGTTATTGGACCCTGACAAAGATCCAGAAGACCTAGCCGAGGAGTTCCTTGAATTTGTAAAGAAACGAGCTGGACTCCTCATCGAGCTTGGAGATAACCAATACAGCTTTGTACACCTCACATTCCAGGAGTATCTAACATCCTCCTATATCATTACAATGGGCGAAAAGGATGGTGTAAGTGGCATATGGGAAACAGTCAAAGATCACTGCAATGACCCTAGATGGCATGAAATCATCAGGCTGATAGTAGCGGGACTGAAGAATGATGAGAGTCAGCAATTCATTATTGATCAGCTTCTCTCAAAAAAAGAAAATGAACCGCATATGGTGAAACCTCATATATTAGGAGGCTTGTTGCTTGATGGGATTGAAGCAGCAGAGATACATAGAAAAGAGATTATAAAATCATTATTTCATTTGGGAAGTATAGCTACTGAAGTAGAGCAATTAAGACGTGTAACATCTTTGCTTCAGGCGCTTACTATAAAAGAGAGCGTTGGCGAGGAGTTTATCTGTTCTGTATTCCAATCTTCATGGGAATCCGTGGTAGATGAAGAGCAAAAGGTTGCCCTAACACTTGTCGCATCCATCACTGGCATTTCAGAAACAAACTTTCTTAAGTTAGCACAAAATCTCCTCGTCAAAGAAACACGAGAAGCTGATTTATTGAAATTATTCCTATTGGAAGAACCAAAGGCCGAAAAAAATGATTCTGTGATACAAGACATTGAGCTCCTTTGGACTTTGCAAGATCTTCTTTTGTTGTCATCATCAGAAAATTTTGTTGCGGCAGCTATGCAAGCAGTAACAAGTTCTTTGGAACCGTGTATTGCTGCAAAAAGATTCTTTCAAGAACAGTTAGTAACTTTGTGTATGGGGTTATCTGGTCCTTTTTATAACTTTAATGCTAGTAGTCTCAGAATAAGATTTAGTGGATCTTATTCTGACCTTACCCACACAAAAGATCAATATGGAACTATACATCAGGTTCTGGATCGGGTTCTGGATCGGGATCGGGCTCTGATTCGGGATCGAGATCGGGCTCTGGCTCGGGCTCTGGATCTGGCTCAGGCTCGGGATCGGGCTCGGGCTCTGGATCTGGCTCAGGCTCAGGCTCAGGCTCAGGCTCGGGATCGGGATCGGGATCGGGCTCTGGCTCTGGGTCGGGCTCTGGCTCTGGATCTGGCTCGGGATCGGGCTCTGAATCGGGCTCGGGATCTGGATCTGGATCTGGCTCTGGTTCTGGATCTGGCTCTGGTTCGGGATCTGGCTCGGAGTCGGGCACTCAATGCTGAAGAGAGAATTTGGCAAAATGCTATCGGCATATCTAGTTTCTATAGTCCTATCCTTGATCTTTTGTATGAGATTTTCAACTTGAAGCCTCGAACACAATGGTGGGAGGCACTGCGGGTTGGTTTCCTCCCTACAATTCCTGAGCGTATTAACCCTTTCAGCCAAGCAGTATGGATACAAATTGAAGAGGCCTTTGCGCATGGCAGAGCAAGCGAAGCCGATATATATAGTGCTGCCTGGCAACTCCTTTTCGATGCTTGGCTTTACATATTAGGGTATTATAACTCGCCAAACGAAACAATCTTTGGCCGTCTAGCGGACTTAACTCGTGCAGTCGATGCAGCTCCACTATGTATAGCTCATTGCATCCGTGACCTGGCATATGGCGATGAAACTCGGGTAGAGGACTTAGTATCAATGGTCCAATCGCAAAATCCTGCCTACCGATCTATTTTTGAAGCTACTTACTGGCGCTCGACACCCGAGGAAGAGGCTAAACTAGAGAAACATAAGAGGAAGGCTAAGAAGGAGAAATGATAGTATTCTGACATCACTCACACTTGTTTATTCTGGAGTGACAACACTTGGCCTATTGGTGTGATTCTGATGAAGGGAAGCAGGCATCTCTCTTTCTGAGCAACATAACAATTGCGCTATGAGAGTTTTTACGTCAGTAGCGATAGGTAGGGCCTCACGGCCTTTCCCCCGCTCCAAACCGGACAGGTGCCTTTTAACACATCCGGCTTTCCAGTTCGACTCGGCTACTAGGAAGCGGCAAACTAATGGATGATGTCATCCATTCCAGAGCGCACCAGTCGAAGCACAGCACAACCTGTTGCATGGGGTCCCCCGCTATGCCGGAGAACAAGGCCCCACTACTTCTTCTGTCATCTGCTTTCTCTGGTTCGCTTGTTGATCTTCTGTTCGTTTGAGTCTCCCCTGGCGGACCTTCACCATGTCTCTCCCATTACAGGAGAGCATTTGATTACTACGCCGCCTCCGCCCTCTCTCCCGCATGCTGGCATTCTCGCATCCCTTTCGGGGAAAGCGGTTTGAGAGTTCCCTGATTTCCTATCGAGAAGTGAAAGCAACCCTTAGCATGCCTGCTTTACGCCGGGCGGACAATGAAGTAGCACTCATTGGACCAGGAAACCAATGAGCCAGCCGCCATGCCTTTTTGGCTAGAGGGTATCAGCCATTTCCCTCTTCGGTAGTAACGACATTTACGCAGGTTTCTTCGCGGGGTCATATTTTCCCCATTCGTCAGCATAGGTCGCAGGGGTAGCCCGATGGCTCTTTTGGCTAGACCCATCCGGTACATTGTCAGCGGGCTTCCCACCCCCAGCAGTGCCACTGCTGGACGCAGGCCGCTTACCCCTCGTACCACTACTCAAGTACGGCTCTTTTGAGCAACTCCTCGATAAGCGAACAGGCGCACTCCTAGCCCTACCTAAGAGAGGCACTTCTCGCTTGCTCACTGATGCATATATAGCCTGTGTGATCGATATCATGATAGCCCAGCAAAAGGGTTATAGCGGTGTCAGCAGAATCGTCAATGTCCTGCGCCATGGGGGATCGTGAGGAGCGTTTGGTCTGTAGATAACATTGTGGCTTCTACAGGCCAAATGCTCAAGATGGTAAATCTCGTCCTCTGTGCCTATATCTACTACATGTGCAATCTATGTTGGGAGCAAGCAATTTGAGTGGATAGATAAGTTCTTGAATACATAAGGGTTTCAATCATGCATACTGGGCAGACCGCGCTTGTGTTGCAAGAAGGAAACTTATCTGTTAGAGTTGACTGGAAACGTAGAAGAAAGCCTGTGACGCCAGGTAACGGCCGTTCAAGCAGCATTCTTCCTCGATTTTTTGCGATGCAACCCATATCTTTAATAAGATCCTATTCGGGAGTCAAGTTCATGACGACAACGTCATCTCAGATACACTCATCTATCCCTGCAGTTCCAGGATTACCATTATTAGGGAACGTGCTTGCTCTCCGTAGAGAACGCCTCGAACTCTTACTACGCATTAGCCATGAATTTGGAGATATTGGGGCATTCCACTTTGGGCCACGCCTCGTCCCCCTGGTGAACTCACCAGAACTCATTCGCCAGGTGCTGGTCGATCAAAATGCAACCTTTCAAAAGACAGCGACGGTGCGTGCTCTGGGAACTCCCGTTCTTGGTAATAGCGTTTTCCTGAGTGAAGGTGAAGAGCACCACCGTCAACGCAAGCTTCTCTCGCCTCACTTCCAGCATAGCCGTATTTCGCACTATGCTGAGATCATGACTCAGTTTACAGCACGCCTGCAAGAAACGTGGGAAGAGGGAGGAACAATCAATCTCACAGACGAGATGATGCGTCTGACACTCTGGATCATTAGTAAAGTCCTTTTTGATGCCGATGTGTTTGGTGAAGAGAGCGAATTAGGTGAAGTTTTAACGTATACCTTTCGTCATTTCACAGATGAAGTGACCAATCCCCTGCATCTGCCACAATCATGGCCAACACCTCGGAATCAACGTGCCCGCCGAGCGATTAATCGGGTAAATACAACTATCTACCGCATGATCAAGGAGCGGCGACAAAACGGCAAGGACCGTGGGGATTTTCTTTCTGCGCTGCTTCGTACGGAGGATGAAGAGCATACATCCTCATTGAGTGATCTACAAGCGCGTAATGAGACATTATCCTTATTCGTGGCTGGTCATGAGACAACAGCTACAGCGCTTACCTGGTGCTGGTATCTCCTTTCTCAACATCCTGAAATCTATGCGAAGATGAGAGAAGAGGGAGATCGCGTCCTTGCTGGTCGCTTACCAACACTTGCAGACGTACCCAATCTACCATATACCCTGCAAGTTTTTAAAGAAACCTTACGCCTCTACCCACCAGTCTATGCTTTTACTAGAGGAGCCACGTCTTCTGTTCGCCTCGGCGATTATTTCATACCAAAAGGAACATCGGTCGTTATCAGCCCATACACCATACACAGGCGTTCCAGCCTCTTTCCTGATCCTGAACGTTTTGACCCGGAGCGCTTTGGCCTCCAACAGGAACAGAATATCATACGATACTCCTATATTCCCTTCGGTGCAGGCTCCCATATGTGTCTTGGAATGCATTTTGCACTACTCGAAGGCCACTTGCTTCTTGCAACTCTGGCACAACGCCTGACCTTCGAATTTGTTGGTTCTGGACCAATTGAACCTGAACCATTACTAACTCTCAGACCGAAGGGAAAAGTTTCTATGCGAATACGGCGGAGGTAACCAGGTTTCTTACATCATTGTATGACTGCAAGTTTTGTAACTGCTCAGGAGGTGTTGCATGAACTGATAAAATAAAGGACATCAATTCAAAAAAGGAGATGCAATGACTTCTGTTGAGACTTTATTCATGAACGCAAGTACAGGCAAGGCTATCGGACAAGCGGATATGCCGGTAGAAAGACTCCCACAAAGTTTTGCCCAAGAAACAACGATGCATATCGGAGATGAGGATTGGAAGGTTATCAAAGCAGAACCAATGACAGCTGAGGAATTCATCCAAACCGGCAAATTGGTTCTCACACTCCAGAAAGTTGACAAGGTACCAGTAAAAAATATCTTCTTTACTCTTCCTACTCTCTGTAATGAGATCCCAAAGATTCTCTCAGGTTCGACGAAGGAAGGGAAGCATGTCCTCGAACTTCATGAAGATGACTGGCGACAAATTGAGTTCATCTCCCTCTCCTATCGCAGTGCCATTGACTTTGAGTTGGCGCAAATCAGGAGCATTTATCGGGAAGCTAGTGTCAACAATGGGCATTTGCTTGCATTTAAGAAGGTCCACGTAAGACAACACATAAACACTCCGCTACCTGAAGAAATCTTATTGGAACAATTTGTTAGCTTCTTCACTTCAGCTTTGTATCGTTATGAAGGCATTTCCTATCAAGGAACTGATGGCCTTATAGATGGAGGCTTCGCATTCAGAACATCAGCAGCCCTTTTCTATGGTCAGCAAGTCGAAGGCATTGTAAAAATTC
Source organism: Ktedonobacteria bacterium brp13 (assembly GCA_015099395.1). Taxonomy (GTDB): domain Bacteria; phylum Chloroflexota; class Ktedonobacteria; order Ktedonobacterales; family Ktedonobacteraceae; genus Dictyobacter. Next base: position 2,503,819 of record AP024096.1, read on the forward strand.
TAGGTGTAAAAATGGTAGAGAATGTACCAGTAGAGAACAAAGATATCTCTCACTCCTTCCAACGTTTTATGGCAACCTATAATCTCGCCCTAATGGATTGGTGCAAGCCTCAGCTAATAACTGCAAATATAGAGACCATAGACAACTTCCTGGAGGGTTAATTTGGTGGTGGCCAAGAAGGGTATGACAGAGTGAAGCCAGAACCTTTCAAGAAGAGTTTTGACTACCGAGAGGATCATGTTGCAGAGAGGCAGTGTACTGTTCGCACTGGGTTACCTCTTCCATACCTCGAGCCTATTATATCTTCCTTACTTTTTCAACCCTCTGAACAGTTACCAAAAACCGTAACTATTCAGTAGGGTGGCGTATAAGGAACAAAACATGTATATCTGGCTTCATGTCAAGAGGGACTCACGCAGCCGATATCCTCTTTAGGCCTAGACAAGAAGTGGCTGTAGATGTACTTCCAATAGAGGGTAGCAATGAGAGCCTTTGCCGGAAATGCATCTTACAATTCAAAATACTGAATATTTACCAAAAATCTATCATAAAGCAATTTTTATATTCATCAGAAAGTGGGTGCTATATCTGGCTTACTCCTTCATCAAGAAACCATTCGAGTACTCTTACTAGAAGGGGAAGAAGAGCTTCAACATCCTCTTTTGAGCCAGCCCCTGTATGAGCACCAACATTTCCAGTGGTACGAAGGGTAGTCAAATAAATAGAAATTAAAGAAGGAAAAACACCGTCTCTATCGAGCCTCTGAATTACGTTGTGGAGAGTTGTTGTTGGAGCATAAAGATATTTTTGTTGGTAAAGATATGATACACATTGTTCTATGATGATACGCATCTTAGTAAGTAAACTTCCAGGATCAGCGTGCAGCAAGTTTACGATTGTCTCACCTTCATTCACTGTTGCAATATTGAATTTTTCTAAAGCACTCCAATCAATTTGTCGCACGAGTAGAGTGAATTGATTATCTATGTTAGGATCGCCTTGAATAAAAGCTATGAGCCGTGAGCGCCAAGCAAGGTAAACAGAAGAATATCGAACGACATTAGAATACAGGTTATTTACCTCCCACTGAAACAAGTCTTGTCGTGCTGGATACCTCTTTTGTAAGAGACTAAGGGAGTATCGCAATATTTTCTCTTTCTCCTCAAGGTTTTTAAGCCTCTTCAATTGAGCATACCCAAAAGAGAGAGCGGATTTCTTTGATAGCTTCTTTGTCAAGGGAGTAGCATAAGACCAGTTCAGGTGGAGAGAAATATTTACTAATTCTTTCAACACTTCAGTTTGTGTACCGGGTCTGGCATTCACTGTAAAATGGTTGAAAAAGCTAAAATTGTCTGAATTGAAGCTGAACGGTCCGAGCTGAAAAGGAAAAGCTCTTGCTATTTCGATTTGATCGAGGAGAGACTCGTTTGTAAGCAATTCAGTGATATCCTGGGACACCAGCTTGTGTGACGAAAGTATACTGAGCACACTCAGAGTAACCTCTGCATCTTCCTCTGCATCTACCAGATGCCATGTTCGGTGAAACTCAGCAAAGGTTGGGAGAAAAGAAATATTACCTGCAAGTGCAGTCTCTGTAGGGAAACTGGAAGTGCAATCGATTCTTGCTCCCAATTCGGCATTTCCTTGCTTCCGTAGAGCCGTAGCACAAAGTATTCTCGCAAGAGAGGGCGAATCAGTAGGATTGCCCACTTCTGTTGATATATACGCTACTGTACGTGAATAGGGGCTTACATTGTTGGGATCTTTTGTGCTAGCAAGAGCAAAAAGTAGGTCATATGGAGTAGGGAGAAGGACAATGTACTCGAAGAATTCGGTCAATAGCCAAACTAACTCATCCTCATTTTGATGGAGCATTGACCTTACCAGTTCATCAAAGTACTTTCTGTCTCTGATAAAAAACCATAATGCGTTTTTAACATTGAATTTACTCAGAGGCTCACAGCCTATTTGTTGTAAGGCGTGCGCAATAGAGCCAATATCATTTACCGAGTCTTGAATTCCTAACCTTTCTAATGGCACCACTTCAAAAACAATGTGCTGGATATTCAAAGTTTTTATAGCTGTGATTTCCATGACCACTACCTCTTGAAACGTTTATTATACTACAGCTTATCTCGCTGTGCGTTTGGGGTTTTGGCTTCACTACTCATAGAGGGACCTAATCAAATAAGATTTTTTATAACAATTTCTTCTGCTATACTTGCAAGAGCATAGGACACAATACGCACATCTGTTTCAGATAACGGTTCGGGATAGGGATGTGATCCCAAGTTTCCGATTTGACGAACAGTATGGAGATAGCCTATGGATCGCAAACTCACAAGATTATGCTTTCGCAAAGCTTCTATAGCCGAATTGAAGCTTCCGACATAAGGAGCTTTGAATTTTTGACTAAGTACTGAAAAAGATAATTTTTCGCCTATTATCCTCATTTGATTTAGACAGTTGCTCGGATCTACTCGCATGAGAGGTGGTAGTTTTTTTACCTCAGAAAATCCTTGGATCTTGTCAAACATTGTAAGGAGGTTGGTTAGACCCAAATCATCTTGTTTTAATTGGTGATACAATTGAGTTCCAGATGCTGGAGTAATTTCTATATTACTGATGGTAAAAAAAGATTGAGGAGGAGACTTTACTCTATCACTTGTGATATTCAGAGTAAGAATATTCTTAAATCTTCCATCATACTGAGGTATGAGAGGTAAAGCAAAACGTGTTGTTGCCTGTGTTTTCAAACGATGGATGTACCGCTCTAAAGAACCTACTGGCTCAAATGCATTAAGTAAATCCATCGCGATTTCTACGTTTCGTAACTCAGGACCATGGTTAGTAATATCAATCATGAAATTTATTGGTTCATGGCATGGCCAGGTTGTTAAATATGGCTGCGAAGAAATACTTATTACTGATTGTTTGAATGTAGAAAACTCGCGAATAAGGTTTGTTACATTTTGTTTATAGTCTTCGGATAACTCAATTGGCCACCCCCAGCCATTTAAAAACTTAGCATCTGACAGATATATATCTGTGCTAATAAATAGTCTTCCATTTGTGCCGGTGTCGATCTCTTCCCATCCTATTTTGTTTAAATGACCTTCATCTATATCTTTATTAGCTACTAAAAACATATTGTGTAATGCCTTGGCTTCTCCTTCTTTGTCTATTAAAAGAAAGGGATAAGAGCCATGGATAGTCGAACTAGGAAATAAAGCGATGACATTCTTCCCTTCTGCAAGAGCCTCCTTTACTTGGTGAATCTGTTTTTCACTCTCAATACAAGTGATTAATCCCGCAAATTTATAGGGAAGACAGAGTCTTTCTTTTTCATTTCTAGCTTGCGTACAATCGTTCTTAACATCGACAAGCTGAACATTATACTGTGCACAAAAGTCTTTGAATCCCTCGAAACATCGATCAAGGTATGACTCATCTTGGAGTCTGCCCATACTACTGTAGCAGTAGTACGCGTAAGCAACCTCTCGATAGAGATCGTGTGTATCAAATTCTATTAATAACATTAATTTACCCTTCTTATGAGGTTCTTACCAGAGATGCTGACAATTTTTTGCCTTGGTTCTTCTGATCATTCAACCCTTTCAGATCAAGAGGAAACTCCCCAAAAATCTCTCTATTGCCACATAAATCCATCAATGCTGAAGGGTATAGCGAAATATGCTCACATGAGTGATAAACAAAACTGAATAATATATGAAAAAGCATCCCTGCATCTTTCCAACGAATACGATCAGCATTGCAAGGAAATAGAAACACTTCCCTAACAACATTCTTTGCTTTGGAGGCTCTGAAGTCGGATCGAAAGGTGAAGGTCGCCGCGATTTGCGTTGACGTTCTGCTCTCTAATATTCTTCTTTATATCTTTTTAAATCTTCCATGAAACCCTCCTGGTGAAAATCCCAAGGCAAAGGGCGATCTCTGAATCTTCATGAAAAATACATCTGCCAGTCTCAAGAAACCGAACGATTTCGACACGCGCTCCTGCTTGTCCAATGACCAGATTTTTCCGTGCCGCTTCGACCACTTCTTTTGTCACCATAAAGTAGGCAAGACCTGTTTTAATGTTTGCATTTACAGGCAAGGGTATGTAAAAAATCACCATATCGAACTCGGCAATTTACAAATATGTCAACGTGGTCACTCATTATTTTTCTGCGTAGCAAGCACGTCACGTAACAGACGATGCACAAAGATATAACTCCCTCCCACTTTGCGTAAGAGGAGGCGTGCTGTCGCCTCATCAAGAAATGCAACAAGATTCCAGGGAAGCAGATTGAGACGCCACAAAAAGAAACGCAAGACGAAGTGTTGCAGAAAGGCAGCGAGTCCTGTTCGGCCTCCAACCAATCCGAAGGCGAGGCCGAAGATTAGCCCTCCAACCGATCCGAGAACAAGTCCGAAGACCAGCCCATACGCCAGGTCTCCAATTGATGCACCGAACATCCCAAAGATGACTCCTCCGGCTATCCCAAAGAGTAGGATTGCGAGCAGGACAAAGAGCAACCCACGTTTTCCAGAACGCCAGATACCCTCGTTAGGAGAAAAAGAGAATTTTTCTGGCAGTTGCATCGGAGGTAGCCCTCCAACCAACCCTCCGACTAGCGCCACGACCACGAGGGCTGCTAATCCTACTACAATGCCGCCCGCAAGCCCAGCTAAGATGCCACCAGCTAATCCTGCCACAGCACCGACAGCAAGCCCTCCAAGGGCCCATACGCGCACGCCTTCTCTAGCTGATGACCATGACCAGATGGTGATCTCTGCTGGCTGGATTGTCTGATGGTGTTTGAAAGTCACGCCGAAGACAAGTCCTCCGATAAGTCCTCCAATGAGGCCCACAATAAGCCCGAAGATGACTCCAAAAAGCAGTCTGGAGACGCTTCCTGCGATAAGTCCATAAACAAATCCGAATGAAATACCAAAAACTGGACCAAAGATCAGTCCAAATGCCAACGCATACACAACAGGCATGCACCAACGATACCAGAGGCGGAAACGCTCTGGTAGCCAGATGGGTTGGAGTTCTTCAATGGCAAACATGGTCTGCTGTTGACGATACAGTTGAGTGGCAAAGTAGGCCAACCAGCGATACATCTGTTCTTCTGTGGCTTGTTGCACTGGCGCTCTTCTTTTAAGCATATGTTTCACATAGTGTCCAAAGAGTGCATGAGGGTAGTCTTGCTGAGGGTCTGCCACAGGTAGATCAACCGAAGTATCTCCATGATATGCCTGAGTAAAGATCGAGAGCATGAGAGGTCGGTGCGCCAACTCAAAGAGATCCTGATCCTCACGCAGTGCTTGTCTAAGAGCATCGATGGGGCCAGAAACACTGGAGAGATATGCTTCCATTTGTTCATCAGTAAAAGGAAGAAGCATAATAGCATAGTATATGGGAGGAGGTATTGAAAGCGCCTGATACTCCTCGGTACGACAACACAAAATCAAAGGAGCGTGGTCGAGGTCTCGTTGCGCGTAGGCAGTAATCGCTTGAACGCAAGCTACACGAGCGGACTCCGCTACTTCATCGAGACCATCGAGCAGGGGAAAGATTTGATGAGCTTCGACCCATGCACGCCCAATGTTTTGTGGCACCTGATAGCGGATCTTCAGTTCCTCAATCAACCATTGATCCAGCGGAAGTCGTTGCTGCGCCCAGGAAGACAGGTTGAAAACAACAGGCATCCGGCGACCTTCATCAGCGTCAGCATGATCCAATAGCGTACGCGCGAGATACAAGAGCAGAGTGGTCTTTCCTGATCCTGGCTCGCCAAGAATGAGTAGTTCTTCATCGGCCTCGTCGAACACCTGGAGAATACTTGTTCCCGGAGGCAAAGAACGTGGGCCACGATCAAGTTCTTGTACCATCAAGCCCCAGGAATGCTCTAGCGCATCAGGCTGCTTCTGCAAATGCAAATCAATCCAGACGGCATGATGCAAAGACTGCTCCAATAAGCCTTCAATCCAAATTGTGCGTACCCGCTTGAGAAGGCGTTGGCGATTTGTTTGCTGAACAGGAGTAAGAGGGATGCCAGAAGATTGCCGAGCAGTAATGAGATGACGAAGTTCCTGGGCGATAGAAAGGAGAGACTCATCGCGATCATCCCACTGCGTTACAGGCTTTCCATTGCGAGGCAAACACTGCAGATGAGCTACAACCGTTGATTGCCAATCACAAGGACGGATGAGGATGGGAACAATAAGTGTCTGACCAGACCGATGCCGTTCGAGAGCCTGCTGCATTTCCTGATCATCATAGTCTTCAGAGAGAAAATAATCGGCGCTGAGCAGGAGGAGGATAATATCAGCAGAACGCCAAGCGCGGCGGCGTTCGTGGGCCACCTCAACACCTGCTGGAATGAGTTGTTTATGCCATTCAGAGAGCAATCCGTTTTGAACGAGCGAATGCAGATGTGCCGAAAGCTGTTCACGGAAAGCATCATCAGCAGGAGCTAATGAATAGACCAGCTTAATAGGCGCTGGCATATATCCCTCCTAATAGAAATAAGAGAAAAGGTACTTCTTTTTCGCGAATCTGGCACAAGATAAATATATTTTTAGGATCGTGTTCGCTTATTTCTCGTTGTACATCACATCAAGGAAGAGTTTAAAAGCTTTTACTTTTTACAATAACTCTCCGTTTTCAACGCACCCTAAATTTGTGTGGTCAAGAACAGTATCAAATTCAGTTTAAAAATCACTTGTATATGCACTAAAGCCTCAAATGCCTTTATCCATGCATGCAGTGTATTTGAAGTATCCTATTCTTGAAAAAGGCCGGCTTAGGACTATTAAAATAATATTCTCGATTAGTACCTATTTGGAAATAATCCTAGCAAAGGACAATTTATTCGTTGATCTGAAGTGAAATACTCTGACGGAATCGTAAGAGTATAGTGGTAAGAGGCAATATTATGTCATAATCAAGCACGCACCGAATGGTTATCTAGCCAGATCGGAGAGAAGAAGAGAAAATCATCATGAGACAATCTAATACACATGATTATCATGCGTATTAGATGATGCAACCACCCTCGTTCCGATCTCACAGCTCATTGGAAAACGTATTGCAATCAGAGGAGGCGGTCTAAGAGAACTAACATTAGAGGGCAAAAACCATACGATCCTAGATAAACAGGGGGAAATCCAGTTAAGCACACTGCAGATCACATTACTTTCTTCCAAGCCTGAAGTTGATCGTAGCAATTTGCACAATATCCAAGTCAACTCGTTACGACCAGAGACTATCCTCTAGGATCATCATTTTCTGGCGTTGGCATCAACAACTGATGACCAGTATAAGCTGACCTTATAGGGTGGAAACAAGTGCTTGCAGATCTCATTATAGGAGTAGATGGGGTCCATCCAAAAGTTCGAACATTCATTGCTCCCATTATACCAGGCTATTCGGGAGTAACCCTGATCGAGATGGAAATCGAGAATCCAGAAATTCAGTGCCATTATTTTGCATTCTACTGTGACATGTTCAGATTCTAGCTGATACTAACAAAAATACCTTTGTGAAAAAGCATATAGCACGTATTATCAACACGAGTAGGAAAAGATCATGCGTTTATGAAGATACGTTTTTGTTTTCGGTCATCTCATAGAGTGCCTCAAATACTTGGTCCAAAGGAACCATCAATGGAGATGGATATCGTTCTGGCTCATGAAGCACACGAATGCCACAATCTCGAAGAAGTGCAGTGCTCTTTTTGAAAGCGGGATGACGTACCAGGTCCATTTTAAGACAAGGAACTGCTATCACAGGAGGAGTTCCTCGACCAAGAGCTTCACACAAAATACTTGTAGCCAATGTATCACCAATCCCTTGCGCCCATTTGTTTATTGTATTAAAGGTGGCTGGCATTACGAGCATCGCATCAGCTTTAGGAAGAGGATCTGCCTCTCCTGGCAATTTATAGTCAGTTCGCACTATATGCCCTGTGAGCTCTTCAAGAACAGACCGATCTATCCATTTGCTTGCCTGAGGAGTCGCAATGACACACACATCCCATCCTGCATTCTGCAATGGCCTTACGATGTGCTGCGTGTCTCGCGCTGGTGGGGCCGCGCAGATGATCAAGTAGAGAATGTGAGATCTAATAGATGTTGCTTCTGTCATAGGCTTCCTTTACTCAGCAATAAATGTCGATGTAGTATTTAGTTGTTTCTCTAATTCCTGTACCTCATTGGTTTCTTTCCACGCATCCAATTCGGAGAGCACAATACGTACACGTTCTAAAACTGATCTCGACTTGGTCTGCTTCGTGAGAGATAACGCTTGGTCCGCTAATCGACATGCTTTATGAATATCCCCTTGTTGTGCATAAGCTATTCCCATATCGGTCAAGATAGTTGACCGTCGACGAATAGCCTGTGGATCAAGCAGTGAGAGTGCTTGCTGGAGTGCAGGTAGAGCTCGGTCTGGTTGATGCAATCGAACAAAACAAGCACCTTCATACCCAGCTAAGCGAGAAGAGCTAAACCCAGTAGCATAGCAATCTTCTCCCAATGACTCATTCTTCAAAATCTTCTTCGCTATTGTAAGTGCTGCGCTGCAGGCTTCAGCATCACCAAGATGGGCATGCACCTCGGCTTCCACAGCAGCAAGCCAACAAATAACTCTGGTGTTTTGGATCGTCAACTGATGTATCTCTTGTAGAAGAGGAAGCGCCTTCTGTGGATATTCCCAATAGATAAGCAGCAAGATCATACGTCCGATGCCTGCTGCCCATAAATCTTGATTTGACGCAGTTTGTGCTGCTTTGAGCGAGAACATATAGTAAGACCAGGCTAATGTGTACTCTTGTAGATCAAAGAGCGTCTTGCCAAGAATTTGAGCAATTTCCCCTGAAAGCAAGCAAAGTCGCTGACCAGTTTCGCGAGGAAGTGCTCGCTGGAGCAAAGTGACAACTGTTCGGAAATGCTCTGAGAGATTCCCCAAGAGATCCAGCGAGGTGTTAGTACAAAGCCGCCAATAACTAGAGGTAATCGTTTCCAACTCGTCAAGAACTGACAGATTGAGGTGTTCACTGCCATTAGGGTAGAGCATCGCATAGGGGGAAAGCACAAGAGCTGTACTTCCGATCATCATAAGGTGATGTAGCATCTGCCGCCGATTTTGCATTGCATCTATACTAGAATATATTTTCTTCTGAAATGGCTCCACTTGTGTTACTAGAGCACTTTGTGAAACAGCACCTGAAACAAATCTCGTAGAGTAACCAGGAATACCTGTATTAGCATACGTATTCTGTTGTGTATAGGTTGATAGAAGTGTCGAAAGACCATTTTCAAATGGTTCTGATGCCCTTGAGGATATGAAAAGATCTGCTGATAAAAAACTTGGAGAAGAGGCCGTTATAAATGGTTGCTTAGTAAGATGATCATCCTTCTTAGACACACGCTGAACTTGCTTGGTACTTAAATAGTTTCGGATGTCCCTCGTGCGCAAATCAGGCTCTTGTGGCCGCTCATTCTCGTCTAACTCCACCTCAGTAAAGGCAAGCAAAAACTGCTGATAGTAGTCTTCAGCTTCCTGGTAGCGCTCTTGTTCCCCTAATAGTTCCATAAGGGGACGCAATGCATCTTCGTCAGTTGGATTGGCTTGCCAGTAAGTACGCAACCGCAACATAGCTTGCTCGGTAGCTCCGCGTTCCCGCAGGAGCGTGGTGAGTCGATGCACACACTGCCGATACTGCCCGGCCAAGTCCTCTCGGCGTGCTTTGGCCCAGTCACTATAGACTTCTTCTGGCAAAAACTGACCACGAGACCCCAATTGGTATGCCTGCTCCCACAACGGCAGTGCATCCTGCCCGAAGCGCTCAAAGCGAGCTGCCTGCTCAAGAGACCAGACAAATGCGTCGGCGTCCACCCAGATCAATGGGTAGCCCTCTAAGCGATAGCCACTGCCTTTTCCATTGGAGCCATACACATAATGGAGTATTTTGGCGGCACTACCCCGCGGGCGTAAGAGCGTGCGCAGACCAGAAGCCACATCATTCAAACGCTCCTGAGCGCTACTGATCGCCGACTCTGGCCAGAATTGCTCCAGCAGCCAGTCGCGAGTGGCAAAGCGATGGGGTTGACTAAGGAGGGCTTTGAGCAGACCAAGCGCAGGGGTGGCCCCGCGTCCGGTAAGTCGCTCTTGCGGGAAGAGAGTGCTTTGTCCTTCCCATTCGATGTCCAACGGGCCAAGGACGGAGATGCGCAGCAGCATCCCGGTCGTGCTTTCTTCTGGCATTACTGGTTTCATCTGGTCATGTGCATGTGTCATCAGGTTGCTCCCTCTGCTCATCTTGGCACGTTTTGCATGCTTCTTTCCCACATCCCACTTAGCATTAACATGATCTCATTACCGCAAGTATAGCAGAATCCCCCTTGATCCGACTAGAGAAAAAGAGGGTGGAAAGCGTCACTGAGGAACCTCTGCACAAACATGCACCGGGTGGAAAGCGTCAACAGGGCAACCGATACGCTACGATAGAGTGGTACTCCATAACGAGCCCGTATGCATCAAAGACGGATAGATAGCTCTCTTGTTGGCGGAGGCAAAACGTGAAGACAATACTTATCACGAAGATAGAAGCAGATATACACTACGTGCTCAGTAATACGCTTTCAGCTCACGACTATACCATTGTAGAGCTTCCATCCAACCACAGTGTGCTTGAAGAGATACTACGGCTTGAACCTGATCTGTTGGTACTTGACAGTCATGAGCTTGACCTCTGTTCATCCATTCGTCAGAGACGACTTACCCTGCCAATCATTTTCTTAGGATCAGCCACGAATGCACGTCTGATCGTACAAGCACTTGACCGTGGAGCTGATGATTATGTGATCTATCCATGGGCAATTGGCGAATTAGCTGCACGTATTCGTGCGAAGCTGCGACTGGGACGCAGAAGTACTCAGATAATGGAAGAACCGCATTGTTTCACGAGCCGTGATGGATATCTCTCTTTGAATGTTTTTCGCCATGAAGTACTCGTTGATGGGCATCTCGTTCAGTTGACAAGAACAGCGTTTGCGATTCTACAGATATTGATGACGAATGCTGAAAAGGTGTTAACGCATCGCATGCTTTTACAGCAGGTATGGGGGGATGAATATGGAGAGGAGATAGAGTATGTGCGTGTCTATATCCGACATATTCGGCTCAAAGTTGAGGAAGATCCATCCCATCCGTGCTATATCCTTACGGAACCAGGTGTTGGCTACGTTTTTAGATCATCTCCTCGTAAGAAGCTGAACAAATGAAAAATGATCAGTCTCGAAAAATAGTGCGTATCTCGAACGGTGTGTGAGCAGTCCCTGTATCGTATCTTCGACCAGTTTACAAATAGGAAAAAAGGAGATCGTCATGATGGATGAGAGTGCCATTTGCCACCAAGAGCAGCCAGACCAGAAGCGAAAGCTATACCATCTTTCGTGGAACGAGTTCAATCATCTCACCGCAACACTCGTACAAAGAATACACACAGAACCACTTCCCGATATGATCATTGGGCTTCAGCGGGGAGGGCTGATTCCTGCTGTCATGCTTTCCCATCATTTAGGCGTACAGGCGTTTCTCTCACTACCGATAAGAAGGACAACCTCTGATAGCGTGTATGCCGCAAAAATGCTTCCAGAGATTGGAACGATTGCTTGCGTTGAACAGATAGCAGGCAAACATATCCTGATTGTTGACGACATTGTTGGATCAGGAGCCACCTTGAGAGCAGCACTCCGTCTATTGCAACACTATCAGCCCACTCACATCCAGAGTGTGGTTTACATCGTCAATCGAGAACATTGGAATCCAGTCAACACAGGGGAACCGGAGGAGAGCGTGACCTTTGTTGGGAAAGAACTCTCTGGCTGGGTCGTGTTTCCCTGGGAAAAACCTGCAGAGGCGCAGTTATGTTCATAGCACAGAACGCAGCGAAGGAGACTGATGTCGGTCGTCAATTGATCATGAAAGGGAGTGCTATGAGTGCTATGACCGACCAGATCAAAGGAGTGGATGCCAGCCTTGAGGGAATTAGTGGATGTGGAAAATCGTATATCCTTTCACAACTTCGTGAGGCACTCCACGACGTTCCCGTCACGATAATCGAGGAAGTCGAAGATCGGGAAGGAGCAGCACTTGATCAAGGGATCGTCGCATTGCTCAGAAAGCATGGGGATCGGTACTTTCGTAGTGGTCATCCACGCACTGAAACCCTCCTCCTCCTCGCACTCAAAGCCTATGATGCCGAAGTCGAAATCATGCCCGCACTGGCAGCGGGGCATTTTGTGCTTGAAGATCGTAGTATTGATACTGTTGCCATTTATCAAGCACTGATCCTCGCGCCATCAGAACCACAGAAGCAACTGGAAACGGCCAATATGCTGTACCAGTTTGCCTGCCAGTGGAGACAACCGCCTCAGGTGACCTTCCTAATAGAGGATGACTTCACCACCTGCCTTGAACGGGCGCAACGACGCTCGGCGAACCTTTATTCGGCGGAAGAAACCGCATTACTCCATGCTGCGGCGAACTTGTATGATCGCTACGCGGCTCAGGAGCACCATCGTGAACGTATTGTACGACTGGATAGACAACAGATGGATTTCGAGGAAATCGTGCGCGTTATTCAAACGACGCTCGTCACTTGGCAAACAAGAGGGGAGTAATCAGTATGCAGCAAGGAGCTACCTTATTATGGGCACTTCGATCACCCTGCAATCTTGGATGTCTCTATTGTTACTTCGGAACAATCGAAGATACGGGCAGGCGCGAGACAACACCCGGTGCACTCAGTCACATTGGACGCGATGATATCTCGCTTCATGACGCACTCTTCTTTATTTCTACCATGACTCCTGAGTGCGTGCGTCGCGTTTTTGTCGCAGGTGGCGAGCCGTTAGTCTGGCGGGGAACCATGTCTGTCCTGGCGGCGCTCAAGGCTCAAGGCTGTGAAGTCATCGTCTGTACAAATGGTCTACCCTTACAGAAACAGGAGCTATGTCGCAGTTTACTCGATCTCTCCATTGATGCGGTCTCTATCTCATTAGATTCGTATGATGCTCAGTACAACGATCACTGGAGACGAGATAAGAGCGGTCAAGGATGGAAAGGGGTGGTTCAAGGCATAGAGACATTGATACAGCAGCGCAATGAGCGAAGCGCCTCGACGAAAATCGGCGTGTACTCCGTCATCACTCGGCGCAATCTGGCTCAGATGGTCGCAACCGGCCGATTCGTGGCCGATCTTGGCGTGGATTATTTCATCGTCCAACCGATAGCACTGGCCTCTGATCATCCACTCTTTGGAGAACTGAGCCTTGAAGCCTGTCACCGAGAAGCATTTCAAGCGCAAATCCACGCACTTCATCAGGCACACCTCGGGATACATTTAGCCCATCCATCCTACATTCAACAGGTGCTTACGACACTCTCGCCAGGTCCTCTTCCTGTGATCAAAAGCTGTTTTGGAGGCCGAGACCTGTTTTTTATTGAACCAAATGGCAGCGTCTGGGATTGCCCATCCATGGATAAAATCCAACAGACTCCATCCACTCACTATCGCACGATGAAAGGGGCATCAGCAGAAGCGCTCTTCTCACGGGAGAGACGCGGTAGAAATACTGATTGTACGTTATTTTCGCAAGATTGCGTGAATATGTGGCAGTTAATGCAGTTCGACGCTATCCTCACACAAGAAAGGCGTACGCATGAGCAACTTCTTTGACATGGCCTGTAATACTGAGACATTGTTGCACCGGTCCCTGACGCCGTTTGCATCCCCTGAAGTCCAGGGGTATGAAATGGCATTGTGTCGCTACTTTGGGGTCGAAGAAGCCATCGCGGTAGCATCTGGAACCGCTGCGATCCACTGTGCGCTTGCCGCGCTGGACATCGGGCCTGGCGATGAGGTGCTGGTCCCCTCACTTGCGGTGGTGATGTCCATTGTGCCTGTTCTCTATCAAGGGGCCACACCCATTTTTGTCGATTCCGCACCCGGACGAGTGGATTTCGACTATGAAGATCTGGAACGAAAAATCACCCCTCGGACGAAAGCTATTCTTCCCGTCTACCTGTGGGGTTGTGGTTATACTATGGATCAGCTTATGCAAGTTGCGACCATGCATCATCTCGCGGTGATTGAGGACGCCTGTCAAGCACATGGTTCTCAATGGCAAGGGCGATATCTGGGAACCTGGGGGAAGATAGGGTGTTTTTCAACGAAAGACGGAAAGATTATGTCCACCTGGGAAGGAGGGTTCCTGCTGACCAACGATCACCATCTCGCCGAGAAGTGCCGCGCATTGAGGACCCATTGGGCGAAAGCTGCACACGATCCCACGCACTATAGCCAACTTGGATACAACTATCGTTTCCCAGAAGTTCTTGCATGGCTCGGACACAAGCAGGTGGACGCTTTGGATCGCCTCCTTGCCCACCGCTATGCGCAGTCTATGTACCTTTTAAAAGGACTGGCAACCGAGTTAGAATCCTACCACTACGCTGGACCGGAGCGTTCAAATCTCTTTAGCCCGGTTTTCCTGCTCAGTGAGGAAGAGGGCAGAAAAGGAATCGCCGCCCGCCTCGCTAAACGTGGCGTTGCCAATAGTGTCGGTAGTTTCGGCTTGAAACCCGCCCACTTGTGGCCTATCTTTGCGCATTGCTCACCTCACCCAATTGTGACCCCTCACACACAGCAATTCCTTTCACGAGTGCTCGCCATTTCTGTCCTTCCTCAATACACGGATGAGGAACTTGATGGAATCATCGAAGTGATCACATCGACGCTTGGGGAGGGATAAATGACCAGGAATCAACCAAGAGCCATCCAAAACGTGCAATTGATCAAAGAGGTTTCATTTGTGGTTTTTGATTTTGAGACCGTTACACCTACTGGTCGACCACCTGAGCCATTAGAATTAGCGGCGATATCTCTTGCACCTGGATTGTCTATCGATCAGGCAGAGAGTCAAAGTTGGCTTATCAAACCTCCTAAAGAGGCTCCTCTCACTCCATTTGACACACAGCAGACAGGCATTCGCAGACAGGATATTCAAGATGCACCAAGCGCCTCCACTGTTCTTGAGGAGTTTGATCACTGGTTACCACGTGGAACAGTAATGCTTGTTGCGCATAACGCTCGCTACGACACAGCTATTGTGCACCGATTTGAACGAAACTGTCCATATGCAGCCTCGCTCCCTTATGTAGATACGCTAGCACTTGGAAAACACCTTGTACCGCATCTCTCTAACTACAAACTCGATACACTCGCCAATCATTTTGCGTTGCCAATCCCAACGCAACGACATCGTGCATTACCAGATGTAAAAGTAACGGCGCACATTTTTCTTCACCTTATCTCTCTGCTCGCATCTGGTTCTCAGACAACAATAGCTGATCTACTTCATCTCGCTGGATACAAAGTTAAGTCCGTCCAGCAGAATATCCCAACCCAAACAACGCTGTGGTAGCACCCTTGGGCAACATACGAAAAGAAGAAGGAGGATAGGTTCGATGACCTTGTCAGCAGTCCTTACAAAAACCTTTCATTTTGAGGCAGCGCACTCTTTACCGGGCCATCGGGGAAAATGTGCACGCCTTCACGGGCACTCCTATCGGCTAGAGGTTTCGGTACGAGGACCTATCAAAGAGGCTCCCAATACATCTGATGATGGCATGGTGATAGATTTTGGAGATCTCGTCGTAGCAGTGCATACATCAGTGATCGAGATGCTCGACCATCAAAATCTGAACGACGTGCTCGACATTCGCACGACAGCCGAGAACCTCGCGCACTGGATCTGGGACGCACTCGTTGCAGGCGGCATCCCAGATACGCTGCTCCAAAGCATTCGTCTGTGGGAAACAGAAACTGGTTCAGTTGAAATCACGCACGCAGAGCGACAAGAGGAGGAAGCGAGATGAACCAGAAGCAATCGCCCAAAATCATGGTTTCGCAGTGAGTTGAAGACATCATTCAAGAAGAAGGCAACCTCATTGGTTATCCGACTGTCTTTATGCGTACAAAGGCGTGAAAGAGTACCGCTTCAAGAATCAGCGCTTTGGACAAGACGTAGCGAAACATCAACCGTCTCTTTGGAGTGTGTATGTCACTTATGAATATAGCAAAGCGAGAAATCACGTGTAAGCTTGTTTACTACGGCATAGGTCTTTGTGGGAAAACAACGAATCTGCGCTACATCCATCAAGCGGTCAATCCACAGGACGTAGGCGAGATGGTCTCGATAGATACAGACACAGAACGAACACTCTATTTTGACCTCCTGCCCCTCGAACTAGGGAAAGCACATGGTTTCGACATTCGTTTCCAACTGTATACCGTTCCAGGTCAAATTCTGTATCAACAGACTCGTATCTCAGTTCTTAAGGGCGCTGACTGTGTCATTTTTGTGGCAGATTCACAGGTGAGCAAGTTACACGAAAACATCGAATGCTGGAACGAGTTACAAGAACAGTTGCGGCGTATGAAGAAAGACGCCTCAACATTTCCACTCGTTTTGCAGTGGAATAAGCGCGATCTGCAAGATACGTTGCCCGTTTCGGTCCTTGAAAAATACGTAAATCCGTATCATGCAACCAGTTTTGAGGCCACCGCACGTACAGGGAAAGGTGTTATTGAGAGCCTCCGCGCTGGAATTAATACCACCTTACGGAAACTCGAGCGTTCCTAACTATGGTATTGAGCAAAAGTTGCTAGATGAGTAAAGTGTTCTAGAAAAGTATGAACAGATAAGGAAACAGACAATGAAGGAAGTTCACAGCGGAACACACGTACATGACTATTCGCTTGCACAAATGGATAACTTTTATCAGGCCTTTGCCGCAGGAAAGATCAAACCAACGAGTATTATGAATTACATACAGCACCTCTTCATTGCTCAATGTTGCCTTCCTGGTAATCACGTTCTTGATGTGTGCTGTGGCCGAGGATTACAAGTTCCACTTTTAAAGCATGTCGTTCCTGCTCTTGGAGGCTATGTGGGTATCGATATTTCAGAGCAGAACCTGGAAGAGGCTGCTACTGTAATACGCTATGGTGATGGACATATCCCCATATTCCCCTGTGACTTTATTCACGGTGACGTAACGACTGACCTCGTACAGCTTCATAGCTTATTCGATGTCATCATCTATACCTCAGCACTAGAGCATATGGAAAAAGCACGAGGGATACAGAGCCTTATCCAGATTGCCCATGTGCTCCATCCGCAAGGCACATTCTATCTCTCTACTCCATGTACTCCACATACGTTTCCTCCCGCACTCCAGCACCGAGTGCATATATACGAGTGGGACCAAACTGAACTGGAGGAAGAGCTCATGAAGATCGGTTTTGAGGTGATTGCACGCTATGGGCTCTTGCCATCTGGAGACAATTCACAGATCATCACGACCTTGAACAACCATTTTGGTTCCGGTGCTTCTCTCTGGTTTGAGGAGATGCAGAAGAGTATTCCAGCGCCTTTTCTCGGACCGTTTGTAGCCTCAGCACTTCCTGAAATCGCAACAGAACTCTTATACGTTTGCCGCTGGCAGCAGCAGCAATAAAACGAGGAAGAGAAACATGAGACAACAAGACCACGGATGGCTCGTAAGTTTTGAGGGGATTAGTGGATGTGGGAAAACGTATCTCATTGAAGCACTCAGATCGAGAGTGTCTATTGAAACCACCACTTTTGTTACTGAGGTGGTTGATCGAGAGGGATCGGCTTTAGATCGTGAGATTATTAACATCCTGGCCAAGGCACAAGATCGTTTCTTTCGCGGAGGGAAACCACGAACAGAAACCTTTCTGCTTCTCGCGCTCAAAATGTTTGATTATGAGGCCCGCATCGCACCAGCGCTAGCAACAGAGCACATAGTGATCGAAGATCGAAGCATCGATACGATTGCCATCTATCAATCGCTGCTCCTCTATCCTGAGAAGAGCCTTGAGCAACAACTCGAAGTGGCATATGAAATTTATGATCTTGCCGCTCACTGGCGACGAGCGCCTGATCTCACGTTCTTAATCGAAGATCGCTTTGATGTCGCATTGAAGCGGGTTGAACAACGCGAAGGACAGAGGTTAGCGGCAGATGAAAGAGCGATCCTCCAACAGGCTGCTCAGCTGTATACGTCCTATGCACGCAACTATCCATCTCGTTTTGTGCTATTGAACAGACAGACGTTACCTACTGATACAGTGCTTCAAACAATTAGTAATCATCTTTTGTCGCAAGGGTTACAACCGAAAGAAGCATGAGACATAAAGCCTTTTTTGCTTTATCTTTCTTGAAACTATACAAATAGGGTTCTGGATGCTATAGTATTCAAAAGGTGGTCGACATGATCCATCACCTTCCCGTTTCGCGGCTTATGTAGAGAGAGACAAGATAGTCATGAGGATGTGAGAGACAAAATCCATGCAAGAAATCGAACTTACCTGTGAAGCCACTTCCGCAGTGTACGCTCAATTAGAGAAAAAGCTTGTCGGGCTACAGCCAGAGCGCGTTGTTGTCAATGAAGACCACTATTACGACACGGCAACGGTAGATCTGTTCAAGCAAGCCGTTTTCGTACGGGTGCGAACAACAGGCAAACTCAGTCATCTCCAATTCAAGTTTGATGAACCAGAAAGCGAAAAGACGCATATCGCTTGTATCGAGCGCGACTTTCCTCTCTTCGCCGAAGCATGCCTGACAGAAACAGCCCATACGTTATTTCGTCGTTTCCTGCCCCAATGGCATCCTTCGTCAACATGGAAGCGAGCATGTGCAGACAATGCACTTCAGGAGTTAGTGTCCATCCATAATACACGTGCTCTCTACACACGAGATTCTCTCACGATTTGCCTGGATCAGATCGAGGGTCTGGGCACTTTTATCGAAGTAGAGCAGATGTGTGAGGAGGGGATCGAAACGCAACAAGCACAAAACCATATACGTCAGTTTATCGCCGACCTCGGTGGTAAGCCATTGACGGCAGGATATGTGGAGCTAGCACTTCGTCGCCAGAGGCCAGACATCTACCAACAAGGGCAATATCATTTACTATAAGCAAAGCTAGAAAGAAATGTATTGAATCCTACCTTCAGGTAGGGTAATGAATGTAGCGTTCATTTCCACTAGCCGGATCAGGGGTATTCTACGATCCTAGCGATACTGTGATTAAGTCAAGCTTGGATAGGATGTGGGAGAGGGGACATGCGTAGCGAACAGGATAAACAGAGAGCGATCTGATGGCACATACACATGACCAGATGAAACCAGCAAATCCAGAAGCAAGCACGACTGGAATGCTGCTACGCATCTCCGTCCTTGGCCGGTTGGATATCGAATGGGGAGGACAAAGCGCTCCCTTCCCGCAAGAGCGATTCACCGGAAGTAGGGCCGCTCCCTGCACTTGGCTTGCTCAAAGCCCTCCTCAGTCAACTCCATCGCTTTACTACTCGCGATTGGCTACTAGAACAACTCTGACCAGAGTCGGCGATCAGCAGTGCTCAGGGGCGTTTGAATGATGTGGTTCCTGGCCAGCGCACCCTCTTCCGCCTTTCTGGTAGTGCCACCAAATTACGCCACTATGTGTATGGCTCCACAGGAAGTTGAAAACTATTATCAACAGCTTTTACTGGCTTAATCGAGCAAGGAACAGATGAGTAGGAACAGTCCTGCATACCCTACTCATACATCCATAATATTCGCGATTACCTACTTACGAAGCAGATCCAACGTCATGGGAAAAGAGGTTTATCTATGTTAGCAGAGTGTCACGTGACAGGTGTTCAGCTCCAAGGGTACTTAGAGCGAACACTGCCTCTCCCTATCATTGAAGAAATGAAGAGACATTTTGACGTCTGTCCGTCTTGCCATCGTCAATGGAATCACTTTCGGTGGGAGCGTGCGAAGAAAACCAACGGCTTTGCTGAATTCCAAGCCTTTCTTCAGGAACAAGGAGAACCACTTCAAGACTATTTCGATTCGTCGCAAGCGCTGCTTGCAGCATGGCAACAGACGCAACCACAAACACTCGCAGAAAGAGAGGCCTTTTTTCGCCACGATTCCTACTACCTCTATAATTTGACCATTTGGCATGAAAGCGGACAAAGACCACCCTATGTTGCGGCAGCAGAACCAATACTCCGACAACACCACGTATCCTCCATTTGTGATTTTGGATGCGGCATTGGCACTGACGGCATCCAGTTGATGAAGCAGGGGTTTCGCGTTACCTTCTGTGAATTTGACAACGCCTCCTCACGTTTTTTACGTTGGCGATTACAGCAAAGGCAGATGAATGCACTGTGGATAGAACCTTCTGAAATACGACATCTTCAAGCAATTGATGCACTCTGGGCAATTGATGTCCTTGACCACCTCCCCGATCTCCATACACTGATTCCGCTGCTTGAACTGTGCCAAATGCTTTGTTTTGAAAATGACTCTCAACAAAAAAACCACGGAGGTCCGTCATTTCACATCCATCATCCATCGCAGCTCCTCCCTGATCTGCTCACCAGCTATCACTTTAGAGAGCTATATACAACTCCCTTGATTACTATTTGGGAAAAAGCGTGAAATACATAGTGAGGAGGCTTCCTTCTCGCATGAGGGCTACCATTGCCCTCCTCCACGCGGAGCCTCTCTCATTCTTCTCTTGCCAAAGTAGGCAGCATGCGATCAAAACATCATCACGCATCTGTTTTCGCTCTCCCAAACACTACCTACCTATAACATTGAAAACACAAGGAGGTAGTGACACGTTGGGTTTCCATATATTACTGTGGAAAAAGCCTTTTCCTCCTAACCTCAGCTCCCCTCAAATCGACAAAACCATCTGATACGTTACACGAATCCAGCGTTCATGAAGAAAATCCCTGGGAAAGCGCCTCTTTGGTGCACGAGCAGCAAAAGGTAGAAACCAGAAAGCGTCAACAGGGAAACCATCAGGAGAGAAATCGATATGAGAAAGCGTCAACGAGGAGAGCTATTTGCTATCATGAGAAAGGATAGTGAGACGAATGCTATCAGGCGGCTCTAGAGACTGTTCAAGAGATCATCAGCCTGGGAACATTGCGCATCTCCATTTCCATAGCACATGCTCGTCATCAGCCACTCACCGCTTCAGCTTTTAGTGGTCACAGATGGCTCAACAATAGTGTGCACAATCTAAGAACCCATTCCAAGACGCTTTGAGATCTCTATAGATCGAGAGCCCTCTGCGAATTGATCGTTTCATCAGTAGACTACATATAAAAGAGAGGGTATTGATGGAGCAGCAACCGAGTTTATGGGATGGTGAAAAGGAGAGCGAGATGCACACGATCCCATTTGTCATCGATAACCAATGCTACAGGATGAGTGAGGTACTTAACACCCTGCGCACACACGATAAAGGTCAATCGCTCGACATCGCCACAGCCTATTTCAATCATGTATCTTGCGTCACTGATTCACCTACAAAGGAGAGTTCCAAGGGAACCAGCTACCAACTGTTTTCCAGAGAAAAAGAGGTTTATCATAATGAAAACATAAAAAATCTCAGATGGTTCAACACACCCATGCACTATTCCCCCAATCAGGGAAATTATACAGATCAGTATTGAACATGACGACGTAATTCATCAGGACGACATGTAGACAGGATATCATTGTGTCAATTTCTCTAAAAGTGAGCACCCTAAAGGTGGCTTCTATATCTACAGGAGAAAACATCATGCAACAAAATCCCAGTGACGTCGCTCGTTTGCTTGAGCTTATCGATGCTGAATACGCCGCCGCCAAGCGTGGTCTCTCGGAGCCAGCCATTGGCGTCTCGCAACATCAGTTTATTACGGCCAAAATGGAACGGATGGAACTGCTTCATCAAGAGTTACGCTCCCACGTCGGTGAGCAAGCTATGGTGCTCATAGCGCAAGCGCTCGACACTGTCCCCAACGAAGTCCCTGGTGAAACAGACAATCATAATAACGAAATGCATGAGCAATTGTGATCCATACCTCAGCTGTCACCATCCAATGGCGATGAACCTTTCGAGAACGTTATCTATGAGCCATTTTGACTCGTAAGGAAGGATGTGAATAATGGATATCTTTTCGTTCTTGACTAACAAGAAGCAGAAACCACTCTCCAACTATCATCAACTCCCAAAACTCCAGGTCTCATTTATCAGAGGCCGCCGTCACCGCGTCGATGTCCCCTATGCGTTACCCAAGGATGAACTTGAGGAGGAACGGATCAATTTTCAACACTATGCACTCCACAAATTGCTGGGAGGAAACTATCACGCTCCCATCGATCACACAGTGGAGAGAATTCTTGATGTCGGAACAGGGACGGCACAGTGGGCCTACGACATCGCACGTCAATTCCCACATGCTCAGGTATGTGGTCTTGATCTTGAACAATCACGAGGAACCGGCTTTCTTTCGCCAGAGAATTATTCTTTCGTGCAAGGAAATATTCTGGAGCCACTGCCATTTCCTGATAACACCTTTGATTTTGTGCATCAACGACTCCTCGTCAGTGCCATCCCAACCGCACACTGGCCTACGGTGGTGCAGGAACTCATCCGTGTCACTCGACCAGGTGGCTATATCGAACTAGCAGAAGCAGGGAACTGTTATCACCATGTCGGCGTACACACCTACACCTTTCTTCAGTGGGGTCAGGCAGCCAGCGCACAAAGAAGTATCGATCTCGCCACGATGAAACATCTGGGTGAACTGCTGGCCAGGGCCAAATTAGGACACATCAATACGCGAACATTTCTTCTCCCTGTTGGTTCCTGGGGCGGCAAAGAAGGAGCATTATACGCCAAGGATATGTATGCCGCCTTCCAGGGCCTTAAAAACTTTTTCTGTCAGGTTGGCGGTATTGATCCACACCAATTTGATGCCACCCTTTCTGCATTACCACAAGAATGGGAAGCTTACCATACGACACACGAATTCTATGTCGCCTATGGGCAAAAATAAAGGGACCTGAAATACTCAGATGTTACGCGGCGGTACATCCAGACACGTATGACACAGTTTGTGCGAGAGGAGCGCTGACAATGCAAGACAATATCCACAAGCAGACACTGGCGCAGATCCGACTTCGTTATCCTTTTGATCTCCCAACACTGGCGCAGCAGGCAGGTCTGGGGACACATATCGTCTACCATGCCCTCCTACAAAAGCCAATCACGCCCCAGGATGCCGAAAAACTACTCGCTGCCCTCTCACGCCATACCGGTCTCTCACTTTCTTCAGATCTCGTCGATCTCGTGACCTGGGCAGATTACCTGTGTTTATGGATTATCCGAGCAAGTATCACCGATGAAGAGGGGCATATCCTGGATAGTTACCACCTGGTCTATGCACGAAACCAGAAACATGCAGCCCTCGTAGCCCATCCCTGGCTCATTCAACACCCCCAGATCGCACAATTCCATTTCACGCCCTGGCCCCAAGGGTTACACATCAAGAATAGTGAGATCCCCGGCTATCCATTTGGCAAACAGGAAAAAGAAGAGCTCCAATGAGAGGAAATAGGAACAGTAAGACAAATCAATAGCTTCATTGCCCTTCACGAGCTTGAAGCATGGTCTCAGTATATTGGATCAACTGTGACACAAAACATGCATTGACCACTCTTTTTTCAGAGAGGAATATCTTATGAGGGAGGTATAGCAACGGCCTTGTTCTGTTGATCACATGCAAGACGCAAATCTTCTGCACACCCTGCACTGCCTTCATCGCCTCAATTGAAAACGAACATTGCGCGATGCTGATTGATTCCTACCATAGCGAAAGAACGCTGACTTACCACCATCTCAATAGCAGCAGGAGCACAAACTGAAAAGGGTGTATGTCTGCAGCCTGCATAAGGAGGCAGAGGTACTGGATAGTTGCTTTCTGTATCCTTGTCTGACACATACCCTTTGCAGGTCAGAGCAAGCACGAGGAAAACCCATCACACTCTCCCTGAAACAAACCTCCCTCTTCCTCCCCCACCCCATCCTCCCTCTCCTTCCCTCTCCTCTCCCCCTCACTTGCCCTCGGGCTCTCCCACTGCGCTGAGTAGACTCATTCTTGAGCAGAGAAACACCCACCTGCATATGCGGGCAAGTGTCATCTTGGACAACTCAAACACGAGAGTTCATACAAAAGGAAGGTTCTGCCATGCAAAACAAACCACCAGAAGATCCACAGGATCAGACAGCCTTCACGCCTCTGGTCCCCTCAGTATCTAATCCGTCTGGTCCTTCTGGTCCTCAGCACCCTCTCGCTGGGGAAAAGCCAGTCCAGCCAGACAACAACCAACCACTGTTTTATACCGTGGAGCAGGATGACGATCTGGATCTCCATCTTCCACCTGCTGATCTAGAAAGTGATGTGCAGGACGATCTTGAAGATCAATACGGGCGAGACGATCAGAGTGCCCCTTTCGTCATACCATTTCAGCGTTCTGATGCCATGCCAACGCTCAACACGATGCATGCACAAGGCGCGCAGGGATCGATGGGACCACTGCCACCGGTCACCACGCCTACAGCAGGGAAAAAGGGTTGGGGATCGTTTCCATTGCTCAGACTGCTGCTGATCGGAAGCGTTGTGCTCATGACGATCATTGGCGCAAGCATATTCGTCTTTGCTCAGCCAACGACTACTCCAACGCCCATCCCTGGGACGAGAGGAACGTCCCCAGCCATAGCCACAAAGCCCACGCACCAAGCCCCAGCACAACCACCAACAAAAACGCCAACGCCAGCCAGAGGCTCCACGCCACAAGCCACCACGCCATCGCATCAAGGACAAGGCACGCAAAAATCAGGGACCACCCCGTCTACCCCGTCAGGCAATGCTCCACCTCCAGCGGCTCTTCCATCGGCCTCCTTCCTTCAGCAAATTGGATGGACACAAGCAGGCCTCACCATGGGCGATGCCATTGAAGCCCTACGAACAGGAAGCACCTTTACCGATCGCGAGATGAGCTATGACTACCGTAATATCGGAACCCCCACGCACCATAGCGGAACGCTCACGGGCGCGACCTTTTTGCTCACACCAGGGGGGCAGATTCGTTTCTCCCACTATGACGTGCGTGCCATTAATAATGTGCTCTACGATACGATCTTAAACGGAAAGATCATTCAACAGGTCGTGAATGCGCAACCCAGCCTCGTCCAATTTGAGATCATCCAGCTTCAAGGGCAACAATACCAATTTGCGTGGGTGAACGTGGCCTTTGGGTTGTTTCAATCGAAGATTGACGCAGTCAGTGGCACGCGTACTGAACAGCTTGAGCTCGATCCCACCACACATCAGCCTCTTCTCCATCATTTGGTCGTCGTACTCGTGCGACAATCACCTCAGACCCAGGGAGCCTATGCCCCAATGGGGGGCACAGGGTGGCTGGTTGATACCTATGCCCTCGATCCAAACACGCTCCCCTTTGCCACCGCGACTCCCTTACTTTAAAGAAAAAAACAGTGTTGTATCACACAATCATACAGGAGCAACCAAGCATGAATCACGATAAAAAACAACAGAAAAGCGATGTTTCTCACCAATGGCACCTTCCTCTCTTGGAAGAGCAATGGCCATGGGCAGATGTTTTTACCATGGAAGAGACCTTTCGGGGCCGGTACTTTTATCTCTATAGCATAAAAGAAGAGGCACCCACGCATGGTCTCCCTGGGCTTGCTTCCATCCTGCCTATTGCAAGCAGTGGCCAGTGTAGTTCACCATTGCTCGTCCCCACAGAAGAAGGATTGTTGCAATTCGGCCTGCTGGGAGTACCCCCACAAACAGATCTCCAACAAGAATATGCGTCGATGACAATAGACACATTGTTAGCAGCGCGATGGATTTTCGCAGTAGAATGGGCAAGCGAGATGGCAGCCTGGGAGGCATTACTTTTTACCTTTGATCGCCTCGATCCCTTGCTGCTCTGCTTAAAACCAGCGCTGATGTTAGCTCTGGTGTTTGTGACACGAATGGCAGAGCATCCACAATGCTCCGTCTTTGAAACCATCATCACCTGGGCACCCCTGCTTGACGAGATACAGGAACAGCTCCTGCCCCTCATCCTCACGCTCTATCTTCACTGGATTGAGGGTCCCAGTCCGGTTGCACAACAGATACGAGATCTGGAAGATCAAGACGACCAAGACGATCTGGAAGATCAAGATGACCAAGACGATCAAGATGACCAAGATTATCTTGTGCGTATGGAAAACGCAAAAACCATCTTTCAATACGAACTTGATACCCTACGAGACATTGTTGGTGCTGCTCGCATCGATGTCCTGCTGCACGCCGAGCGGCTGATCCCTGCCGTGCTTCGACTTTTGGATGAAGTCAGTTGGTCCTTGTGGAAGAGCTCAACAGACCTGCGAGAGCAGTATGGCTCTGTCCTTAAGGCACATCCTGCTTTCAAGGCGCTTCTCCCCATTGCTCTGTGGCGTTCTGAGGCACCACCTGCTCTCACGAGTGCATTGCGTGAACAGCTCTCGCTGGAAGGTCTCTACGAGCTCTGGCAATCCGGAGAGATGGCACCCGAGCAGCGTGAGGATGCTCTCGGAAACGATGAGCATTGACACGCTCATTTCACGTTGAGCGGGGATGCTGATCCATCCGCTGGATGCTGTCCTTCATCATAGATGAAGCAGCGGAAACGCAAGGAGATGAATATAGGAAGTACACATAATGGTCAACAACGAATAACAAGATTCCCTCTCCTGATACTACCGCGTGAAAACAGCGTCAAACAACGGTTCTTGCAGAGAGAACCAAGAGAAGAGCGTTCCTCTTCCAGTAACGGAGGACGCTCTTCTCTGTGCGTGGCGGCAAAAGGGGCTACCTCCCTACGAGCTGAAAGTTGCGCTCAAATGCTTGGAAACCTGCCATGCTGGATGAAGCACATAGTGTTGAATAGCACGGCTATCCCGGTACGCAACCACGAATCCTCGCTTTTGCAAGACGCCCAGCAATCGATACACCGATCCAGAGGGCAGGCCTGTCACGCGGTGGAGCGTCGAAACATCCACCCCTTCCGACATCGACCAGAGCAATTCAAGAAGCTGGCGTGTACACCTTCCCTGTGGGATAGACGACCTGCACAGATGTTTTCTGGCATCCTGTCCGTGAAACGGCACGGTGTCGCGGAAGAAAGGTAACGGTCTCCATGTGCCCTGCTTCGTCGGAGCATCCGTCCTACTCGCAAGCACTTGCAACACAAGGCTACCCAGGATCAACACGCCAGCAAGATAGACCAGGGATACAAAGCGCTCATGTGCAAAGAAAAACGCGAACACCGCGCTAGCGACTGGCTCTAAGAGGCCAAGAAAGGTTACGAGTATTCCACTCACATAGCGTCTCATCACCATCATCGTCGCCATAGGCAGTAGCGTTGTTGCTACGCCAACGTAGGCAAAGGTGAACATATCCTGTGGGAAAGTGAAGTGGACAGTACGCCAATGGCCACAGAGGAAGGCATACACGAGCATTTCGAGCGTCATCGTAAGCAACTCTCCCCCGAAAACGGCACGGAGCGACAAGCTCTCGTGCTGTGTCGACTGACACCAGAGCTTCTCAGTGAGAAACGAATAACCCGTTAGCAGCAATCCTCCAGAAAAAGCAAGAAGGTCAGCCTCCCAATGCATCTGCGAGACGGAAAGCAACACGACGATCCCGGCTGCAGAGCACAGGCACGCACACCAGGTCCACAAGGAGATGCGATGCCGAAGCCAGAGCCATGAGATCAACACGACAAGAATGCCATTGACGCACGAAAACATGGCCGTTTCCGTAATGCTTGTGTCTGCCATGGCACGTGTGAGGCACAACAGTGCGACACTCATGCAACTGCCAAGTCCTGCTCCCCAGAGGACGGCTCTCCAACTGAACATCCGTGACCAGAACAGCAGGAGCAGAGCAGGTGGCAGGAACCAGAGCATTTGTGCGGCCAGAAAAAGAGGCGGATCGATGCGAGCAAGTACTGGCTTAGCCACCGGATAAAATGAGGCCGACAGCACACTCATCAGGATGAAGCCTCCGTAGCTCCACACGCGCAGATTGCGCTTTTCACGGTGAACACGCCTATGCCCGGTTCCTGGGATAGCGTTCCTCTTCTGTTGACGTACAACGTTCGTGCTTTGCCTGTACGAAAAATCAGCGGTTCTCATCATCATCTGCTTCTCTTCTTTCATGCCCTTTGCCGGTCTTGCGAGAGCAAGGCGTCTGTTTTCCTTTGCAGACACATGCGTCCGTTGACATCTTTGATCGGGTAGCGCGGGTTCTCATCGTCATCGTCCCAGGGGAACTCGTCCGCACCGTACAATCGCAGTGTTCGCAATCGTTGTCGCAGGTGCACGGTTTCTCGCTTCTCAGCCCGCCACTGAGCCAGAGGTTTCACCTTCCACGCAGAGGAACTGAGTGCGTCTGTGTGTCGCTCTACAGGCTCAGATGGGAGGACGATACTGCGATCTGTCGCAAAGCGGCTCATACGCGGAAGAGGCAAAGACTGCTGAGCAGATCGTCCCTTTACCTGGTGCTTGAACAGAGATGTCAGCGCCACCCAGAGCAGGATACCGACGCCCCCTCCCGCCGCAGTCAGACCAATGAGAGACCAGGAAGGGAAAGGCAGGACAGGAACAAGCAGACGAACAGGTGCTCCTGAAAACAAGAAAACAAAGCTCGCCAGCATGCTCAGCGTGACTCCGAGAAACACACCACTCAGTGCCACCATGCGAACTCCAGACAGGTGAAACGATGACTGTGCAGGAAAATCGTCATCGCTCACGCGGTTTGGTTGTGGCACACGAACATGGTAAGCGTGGTAAGCGTGGTGAGGCATCTGAAGTTCTTGAAATGGCAGTGCCTTCTGATTGTTCACTTTGTGAACCATATGTCCCTCCTTCTATGATGGAATGAGCGTAAAGATCAGGCAGACAGCGATAGAAACAGGCAGGGCAAGGGACAGCATGGATGCGACAAAGCGTCCATCAAGCTTGCTTTCCTTGGCCACAATCACCGTGAGCAGGGAGGCAGGAAGAGAGGCAGCCAGGACAACGGCAATTCGTTCAATTCCCGTCAATCCAAATAGCACTGCAATCATCAACCCAACACTGATCCCAATGGCCATTTTCAGATACATGGCCAGACTAGGCAGCAGAAGCGATGGAAAGGAGCATTCAAATTCCAGCCCGATGAAGAACATGATCAAGAAAAGCAGGCTAGAAGCAATCATCGAAAGCAGATTTGACACCACCGCAATGTGGATATGGGACACATTGAGCAGCACGCCAATCACAAATGCCCACAGGAGCGGCGTGCGTGCAATCTGCTTGAGCACGCTTGCCACATGAAACTGTTCTGTCCGTTGACCAAAAAGCGAGGCGATAATGGGGATGATCAGGAAAAAACAGCAGGCATTCCCCAGATCGAATAATGCAATACTCGTCAGCCCTACAGGTCCAAAGGCCGCTGACATCACGGCGTAGCCAATCGATCCGCACTCAAGCGTCGGAAACGAAACCAGGAACGCGCCCTTCGTTCCTCCACGAAGTCCGAGGAGCCCAACGAGCAGGAAGCTGATAGCAAGCAGTATCAGCACAACAGTGACCCCTGCAATGGGTAAGAGCAAAAGCCGGGGTTCGATCACAGCCATGGAGATCGAGTTCATGATCGTTGCAGGCACAATAAGATTCATGAGTAAGAGACTGATCACCTGTCCATCTTCCTTCTGAACCCAATGGAACTTTTTCACCATCAATCCAAGGAGAAAGATTCCAAGCAGCGGCAGTGTATGATCAAGCATGAAAGACCTCCTGTGTATCACTCTATGGTATGATATGTAAAAAGTATGAGGAGCGTTCCGCGCTCATATTCACGACAAGTGCCGGTGATCTTCCCAGCACGACACGACGAGCAACGAAAAAAGGAACGATGCTTTTCACGTGCCCCATGAAAGAGGAAGCATTTCGTGAACAAGCAGAACAGGCATAGGAACGAAGGATAGGATCGTCCGAGCCAGGCACGGAGCCTGGAGAGGAAGAGCAAAGGACGCTGCCTCCTGTTGCCCGGCAGGTTGGCATTCACATCCCAGCACTGTTTGCCGAATGACTACCTCATGCAAGAGCGTGCCCAATGGCTGCGTCGGTTGCCTGTGAGGGCAAACCTCTGGTGGGAGGGGATCAAGCAAGAGCAGTGATGCTGCAGAGAGCAGATTCTCCCCAGTTCCCCCATGTTGGAGCAGCAGGCGCTGATCCGACACCCGATCGCCTTGCTGAAAGCAGGTGTCAGCGAGCGCAAAATCGAGTCGTGTCACCTCCTCCGAGAGCAGTTTGATCCTGATCGAGGTGTGCAAACAATGCTCCAGCATGCACACGGCATCACACTGATGGACGAAGGCTTCTTCCAACTCCTTGCCTTTGGGGTGTTTCTTTGGTTGGAGGTACCAATTCATGGAGTAATCCTTTCCTCTCATGTGAAGAGAACCACACGCGGCGAGCGTCCGCGCTGTCGCACGAAGGAAGCCACGCAGTTATCGCGTAGCGGCCTTCAATCGCTGTCGCCTGATCTTGTTCAATTCCTCCTTCGTCGGTTGCTGTGACCGTTGTCGAATGCGTTCCCGCCCACCTGACCCATGTACAGCTAGCAGAGACGTTGAAAGGGGGCGCACGCGCGAGTATTTCTCGCCCTGCGTCGTCTGCTGCGGCACGGATATCAGGGACTGATCATGAGCCACGAGGTCCGACACAGTGGCACAGATCGTCTCGCGAGCAGATTCCCAGCCGTTCTGTTGCTGCCGCGTCCGATCAAAGGATGTACAGGCCTGCAGAAAAGCATCAAAGAGCACGGTCCCGTAGAGCTGATCGAGCCCCCAGTCCAGTCGCCCGATGATTCCCAGACCAAAGGCTCCATCTCGTCGCTCAAAAGCGGCAACCGTCCCGTCTTCGGACTGCGCACAGGACCGTAGTCCTGGTGCCAAATGCTCCACACTCTGGTGGGGCATCGGCAGAAAGGGCAGTGCCCAGGGCTTCTGCTCACCGCTCTGCTGAACCAGTGCCGGTTGGAGCACGGTGGCAAGCATACTCGGTGCTCGAACGCGGATCGTATGGCGATCCCAGGTCTCAGGCGACGTGAAAGGAGCTGTCTGCTCCAGATCTCGCGGGACTTCACCTCGTTTGCCTCCGAGGGCACTATTCCATTTTTCCGCACCATCGGCGATCGCCAGGATAGGCATGCCAATATAGCTGGCCAATTGAGCGAGCGCGATCTCCCACAAGATCGGCCAACTCTCAGGTCCTGGCTCACCTGCTTTCCACAAGGGGTACCAGTCCGTCCCGATGCCTGCTGGCAGAAACAATCCATCCATTGACTGTAAAAGCTGCCAGAGAGACTGGTAGCGATGGGGGTGCGTTGGAAATGGCCACAGTGGGATCAGAAAGACGCGTGCGTGCATGCGTTCAATAGCCCACGCTCCGACAGCATCCGCCACCAACAATGGCCCTTGATTGCCTTGCTGAACTGGGATGGGAAGACCGATAATGGGTTGATGTTCTTGATGTTCGTGCAGAGATGGCTCCTGCCATTCATCTTGTGACTTCTCATGCGGGACTTCACGAGATTCCACCCGTTCTGACGCAAACAGTATGTCTGTATCAATCATCACACTCGTTCCTTTTCTGTTACGCAGAGAGCAAGGCACACATTCCTTTGCTCATCAATACGTGTTCTTGTGCACGACACCGCGTCGTGAGGGAGCTTGACAAAGGTACCAAGGGTCATAACGCAACAACGAGAGAGCGTTCCCACTTAGAGATGCAGACGCCACAGGGCCACGCCTGCTCCAAGCGCACCGACCAGCAACGAACCCGTCGATGACCATGAAAGCGCACCGATGGCATCCTGTTGCCCCTGGAGAAGCAGAGGCTTCATGGTCCGCAGAGACCAAATGATAAGTTTGTGATCATCTCCCCCACTCGCAAGCTGTGTCCCATCGGGCGACCAGGCAAGAGCACGCACCGGTTGGGTATGTTCCTGCAGACGGATCGCCTCATCCAGACAATGCACGCCGAAGACATCTGGAACCTGACGCTGACAGGTTCGTGCATCACTCCACAGATAAATCACCCCCTCATCGCCCCCGATGGCCAGACTGCCACGTGAGGAAAAAGCGACCGTACGCAATGGGCGCTGGCTTTGAGCATAATAGCCATGAATTTCCTGTCCACTCAGTGCGCTCCACGTACGGGCAAGCCCACCTTCCGAGGCGGTCACCACCGTCGTTTCACAGGTCGCTAGTGCCTCAATTGCCGAGGTATGTCCACGAAAGATCACCAGTGGTTGGTGTGATTGCGCACTCCACACCACGGCAGTGGTATCCGCACTCGCCGAGAGGGCTTCCATTGACGATCCTTGCGTCCATCCCAGTGCGGTAATCGCCGCTGTATGCTGTTTCGCATTTTCAGCGAGCAAGGCACCTGTCTGCATATTGAGAAAGGAAACCGTATGGGCCGTCCCTGCCAGCAATTGCATTCCATCGGGCGACCAGGCAAGAGCACTCACAGGGGCCGGAAACTGCTGTCTGAAAAGCACACGTCCCTCTTCGTTCCACACCAACGCCATTCCGTCGTTGCCTCCCGATGCTATCCGAAGCCCATCAGGAGACCAGGTCAGTGTTCGCACCGTTTGCTGATGATCGCGAAACAGCGTACGCAGGGAGATGGGTGGGATTGCCTCTCTTGCATGCATGAGGAGGTGTTGGGCGAAAGCCGTTGTCACGCCAGAACCAAACCCCAGAACACTGCAGGCAGAGAGAACACCGAGCAGCGAGCGGCGGGACACCCACAGAGCGGCAAGCGATGTCTGGTCTTGCTCTCCTTGCTCCCCTTGCTCCCTCCTCGGCAGCAGCGTCTGTCGCTCTCGCTCAAGAATAAAATGACTTCCAGAAGGAAAACGAGCATCCGCAAATTGCCCCGTTGTCAGCAGGAATGCTCCAGACACTGAGCGCAAGCGATAGATGAGAGGAGCGCCAAAGGCATCGACCAACGGGTACCCAACACGTGCCGCCAGAGTCGCGACCCATGGCCCAATGGCAGCACGGTCGTCGACAGTGACCTGAAGACAGGCCTTCCTCTGCAAAGAGGGATGCGTGTACTCTATCATGAGTTGACGAAATGCCATCTGCTGCTGTTCCTCCACTTCCTGCCAATACGTTCCGTACGGATACGGGTATGGATACGGGATAGTCAACACCAGTGAGTATAGCGGCACGAGAGGGGGAGCACCGAGGGAGGGCAGGGAGAGGCAGGGAGAGGGCAGGGAGAGGCAGTGGAAGGAATGAGGCAAATCGTCCTCACCTGCAGGCGTGAAGAGAGGAGAGAAGAAGAGAATGAGCATGTATTTGCGACCTCCCCCGACCTCCCTCTCCGCTCTCCCAGTGCTCCCTGCTCACACATTGTAGACTTCTGGGAGAACGATGACGCTCATCTGAGATACCTGAAGAACAGCGATGCGTGAAGCACCTCCCCATCGCAACAGCCACCGTGAACAGCCGCGAAAGGAAGCACATCGATGTCTTTACACGTAGCATTGAAAAATCATCTTGTTTCAGTCCTTCTCCTGACCGGTTCGGGAATCATTGGGAGTTGGATCGTCTGGAGACGCGTTTCGAAAAAGCAGGAAAACGCTTCTCACGAAGAAATTGACTTTCCCGAATGGATGGAGGAAGACGACCAAAATATGCAGGAAATGACACCTCTCGACGAGAACAATCAGGATATGCAAGTGACGACACCTCTCTCAGAACCTCCACACATCGACACTTCACGCGGGTGCGTTCTCTTTCATTCCTATGTCTTTGGAGAAGCGAGGGAAAGTTGTACACCTCACCATTGGCACCAAACCTATTGGCTCCGCTCTGTCGCTATCCTTGACCAAGAGCCGCGACGTGCTATCGTTCAGCATACTGACACCCAACGCTATCATTTGATGGTAGAGATTCCGGTCGAAAAGACCCTTCCCTGCGGCGACTGCCTGGCTCCCCACGAAGTGTTTCGTCTTCCTGTCCAGGATCACTTCGCCTACTTTGTGTTTGCCCCACAACAAGATCTCGATGGATTTATACACGCTGCACACGCATATGAGGCGGCACAATCCCTTTCCATGCTTCATGATCTCCACCGCCTGCTTCCTGGCGCTCAGAGGGAAGAGGTGGAAAACAATGGGGAAAATGTGGAAAACAGTTTCGTAAGAGAAAAGGCAAGCAGCATGTATGCAGAGAGAGCAGGCAACACAGATGGCAACGACATCGGAAACGAAACTCACACCAGGAAAACGAAACCGGCTTCTTAAGACGTTTGGTAAGTGTCCAGCAGGCTACACAACCAAAGAACTCGAACAATTCCTCGATCTTTTGTACGGAATGTATAGTCATGTTTACACGTCACTCCAACTCCGCGAGATCATCATCAGTGATCCCTTTGATCAGTCTGAGACACCTCGGCAGATCAAGCTCACTGATTTCACGGACTGGCTTGAAGCGGTAGTGTCATAACGCGAAGCCTCGGAAGGAAGGTATGAAACGAAGTTCACGCATGATCTCCCAGGATATGCCTGGGAGATCATGCATATCCTGCCGTTGTCAAGTGACCCCACGGATATTTCTTTTAGACTGCTTTCATGCGTCGTCGGTCGCCCCTCGTTTGTCATTCCAAAGTCATTGCGGACCTCCAAGCTGCTGGCACTCTCCCCGAATCAGTCAAACTCAGACAGGTCAAATACTTGCATAATCTGGTGGAGCAAGATCATCGCTTCATGAAACGGCTGACGAAACCTGGGATGGGCTTCTTCTCCTTTGAGACAGCGTGGCGAACCCTCCAAGGATTTGAGACCATGAACATAATCAGGAAAGGACAACTACAAGGCGTGGACAATGGAGAGGTGAGAAGCCAGGTTGCATTGGTTGCCCAACTGTTTGGAGCGATTGCTTAAACTGAACAAGCGGGGCTCTTTGCTCATCTTGTTTTCTTTCTATTTCTTGCAACACAACCCTTTTCACTACGCATCACCAAGCGCATTCCCCTTGCAAGGGGAATGCATAAAACTAGTTTTGTTGCTCATCTATTTCTGTTTTCAGCTGGGGGCGAATATGCTCAAAGGGAATAGGAACGCCTATCTTAGAAAAGAAGTCTTCTGCCAATTGCACGCTACTGTTTATTGCCCATTTTGCACATCCATGACTGAGACACTTATCAGGGTAAAAAGGATTTAACGTTGCAGTTATAAGAGGATTGAAAGCGAACTTCTTTTGCTGCTGTAAATTTAATATGCTATTTTTGCGCTTTTTTTCTAACTCTATACTTGTCCATTCTGGTTCATAATGCACAAAGTCATTGCGTATAGCTCTTAGTATTTGAACATCTTGCCAGGGAGAGCTATGTGAATCAAGCAGTGGCTTCCTTGCTAATGTAAGAGCCACTTGAAATTTCTCCAGTGAATTGGTGGTTCTAAAGGTGCCCCGGACCCATAAATCAGTCATTAATTGTTTTGTATCAGCATCTAAATGTTTCGCCACATCGCCATAAGGATGATCGACAGTATCAGCAAAAAACTCATTGATGGTTGCTTCAAGAAACGAAAAGGCAGCAAACAGAGACCCTATGACATAGGATCGATGTTCTGTAATTAAATCAATGGAGAAGATTCCATCATAATTTTTCTCAATTTGATAGCATTGACGCGCAAATAGAGCTGCCGACTGAATATGTTGCAAAGAAAAATAATATCGAGATTTGATCGTAATTGCATCGGTAATTTCCATTGTTTCTACTTTCCTCTTTTTATTCTCAACTTGCCTTCTGGGTGATGGTACACCCAGCGATATCGTCTTTGCGCCAAAGATGCGCTGTTCAATACCGTGGATGCTTTGATGACAGAAACCCAAGCTCAATGCTTGCCAGAACTCTCGCAGTCGCCCTGGTTTGAACGCCACTGGTCGAGTATCTATGAAGCGTTTGAAGATGGGCGTATTGATCAAACCCGCTTGCAAGAGGTGTTTGCACGCTATCTGCCCAGACCAGAAACGGGAAACCCGCTCTGGGTTGGCATTGACGCGAGCAATATCGCTCGTCCTTGCGCCATCACCTCGGCAGATCGAACCGCGCAACCGGTGCACAATCTGCCAAAGGGAACCAAAGCGATCACCTATGGCTGGCAATTTTCGACCATGGTGGTCTTGCCTGAAACACCCAGCAGTTGGACCTACCTGCTTTCGCAGCGCTGAATCCCATCGACGACCACTGCGATCGAGTTGGCATTTGAACAGCTGCAAGAGCATGTGCCTTTGCTGCCTTCTGAGGCGATTATGGCCCTGGATCGAGGCTATGACTCGAACTGGTTGTGGTGCCGATGCAGCACCTTGCCGATCGGGGTGCTTGGTCGCCTCAAACTCAACCGTTGTTTGTACCGCAGAGCTCCCGAGCGAACGGGAAAGCGAGGGGCCCCATGCAAAGATGGAGCGAAGTTGCAACCGAAGGATCCCCACACCCATGGCGAGCCAGATGCCCAGGTCGCCAGCATGGATGCCAAAGGCCGACCAGTCCAGATCGCCTGGTGGAAGCAGATGCATGTGAAAGAAGCACGCTGGTTGGAGATGACCGTGATTCGTGTGATCCGTCCGCATGCGACCAACAAAGAACGTGATCCACGAACGAGTTGGTTTGTCTGGATGGGAGATCCCCATGCCGACATCGCCCAGATTGCCCTGGGCTATGCACGTCGGTTCGGACAAGAGCATGGCTATCGCTTTGACAAACAAGCGTTGCTGTGGGAGAAACCGCGGCTGAGAACCCCGGAGCAGTTCGAACGTTGGAGCCAGGTGGTCGCAATTGCGCATAATCATCTGGTCTTGGGACGTGATCTGGTGGAAGCCGAATGGCGTCCCTGGGAAAACAAGCACCAACGGTTTACCCCTCAACACGTGCGAAGAGGGATGTCCAAATTGTTGCCATGTTTGGGCACGCCTGCTCGGCCACTCCAACCTCGCGGAAAATCGAAAGGCAGGAAGAAAGGAGCGAACATCTCCAAGGCGGCGCGTTTTGCGGTCGTTCACAAAACGCCAAAACCACCGAATTTGACTCCTTGATGCTGATTTTGTCGGCAATGTCATCACGTGTTTTCCCGATAACGGAACTTCTCATGAAGTTCCGTTAAGGCTCGTTAGTTTAAACGTCAAATAAAAGCACAACGCCCCTTGCAAGGGAGTAGCTTGTAGGGGAATGAGGAGAGGCCATCATAAAAAGTGGTCTCTTTTTTGTTTACCAATTTAATACTCATCCGTCTATAGTATTGCGCGCGATAAACTATATAAAAATATCTGCATCTATGAAAGGAAAATCAATGTCTAACTTTAATCAAGATCCCTATCAAAATTCGTATCAAACCGCTCCTAACTCCTATCAAAACACTACATCCAACTATTATCCACCAATGCAGCCTCCGACGCCACCAAAGAAAACATCATGGTTCAAGCGACAGCGCAAACGCACAAAAGCTGGCATCGGCTGCCTGGCTCTTATCGGTGTCTTAGCATTATGCGGATTGTGTACGTCTGCATTTCCTACAGCAAATAAAGCAAATCAGACCACCCAGGCATCAACGCCACGCGTTGCAGCAACGGCAACGCCTCACGCAACCCCGACATCGAAACCGAAGGCAACACCCACGCCAAAACCTAAACCAACGAGTACACCAACGCATAGCGCCGTCGTGCAGACACAACAACAACCTGCTCAACAACCCGCTGCGACACAACCTCCTGTACAGCAGCCAACACAGAAGCCAGCGCCTCCCGCTCCAGCGCCTACGACACCACCAGCCCCAGTGGGAGTCAATGGCAATCCATGGGGTTATAACTTCAATGCCGGCAATGTCATCTACAATCCAGCAGCAGGCTTCTGTAGTTACTTCTCCTGTGTCAGCACATTCTGGAAAGACACCAACGGCTATGTAGAGGAATGTGTGAATGGAGAGTACAGCCATAGTGGAGGCGTGAGCGGAGCATGCTCTCGTGACGGTGGCGAGCTACGACCTCTCTACCAACACTAGCCCTTTACAAACCCGTTCATCTTCCTTAATGATATTCTCTTTACTTTTTGTACATTGATTCATCTATAGTATTGCGTACACGTATTGAAAAAGAGAGGAAATACATGAAACAGAAGAAGGGCTTCCTACACTCCTTCACGCTTCAAGGCTTCCAAGAGAATCTTGAAACAGCTCGGGCTGCCAAAGAGCATTATCAGGAAAGTGTTGCAGAGATGCAGGCGCGTGGTGCTGCAGTCAAAGAAGTCTACAACGAGAAATACAAAGCAATTACTGGCAAGGGCTTGCCACTGCTCATGCCGCGCAAGCATGGAGTGTATCGACTGAGCCGAATTATCGTTAACTGGAACAAGAACACAGTAAACATTCACCTCCATGGACACAAAATTGGCCTTCTCAACACAAAACGCGCCTACATCGAAAAGGTCATATTAAAGCGCCTGCCTGATATGAACGATCATGACGCGATCCACGCAGCCTTCTATGTCAGCCCACGCAAATGGAAGATCCCAATGTTTTCTCCGCATGCCCGATATCGAAACGCTACCAGTGCACCGCTGGCTGCACGATTGTCCGCAGCAATTAAAGATCCAAATATCAGCTTTTCTCAATAATCCTTGCAAGGGTATATGGGTAGAAAGTAGTAGAATGTTGCTCTGCAATGCATAACATGGTATTCTAACAGCATTGGTTCATACTCGTTTTTTCTTACGGCAGGAAAAGAAGGCTGCTAGCTCCCTCAGCAGCTTTCTTTTTTATTCTATTCAGGATCTGGCACATTTTCGATAAGTGTACTGGCATCGATCTGGAACACACGCGCAAATTTATTGAGCGTATGCATTGTGATATTCGCATACGGATCGCGCAACACTCTTTTTATTATTCTCGTATCAACACCAGATCGTAGTATGAGTTGCCTCTGGGGCTGTGTTGCAAGAAGTAAGCTGATCTGCTAGTACTACAACCGTAGTTAGGACCTGATCTGGCCTGAGAAGCCCCCTGCCGTCATACGCGAGTTTGTAGAGGAGAAGCCTTCTCAAGAAGCCTTCTCAAGCCGTTGCACGAGCGTTCTCCTGAGTAAGTACGGTAGTAGTACTAGGTGAAAAGAGGCTCCATACCATATTTGATAAAATGGCATTATCCCCCTTCACAAACAACCCCATTAGCAATTTGCCTAAAAGTCAATCTCATGTTACAATCACAAAACTACATGTTTGGACGAACGTTTGAGGCATGGATGGCCAACAGTAGCATGACCATCAGTTCAAGAAGTGAGGTATGGCAATGGGCAAGCCTCTGCGAATCTTTTTCTTCTCTGATTGGCGGATTCAGTCCCTCGAACTGGCTGAGAAACTGATCCAATCCATCGCTCCCGTTGATATAATCGTATACGGTGGCGATGACGTAGCCCGCTTTGCACCTCCTCCTGAGATTCCCGCGACGATGACCATTGCTGACCGAACCTATTTCCCAGAGAGCTTCATCCCCCTTGATGAGATGAGTGACGTGTTACTCGCCCTCTCGGAGCAGATGGGGCAGGAACCCAAAGCTTCTTGTACGGGGCGAGAACTCACGTTACGGCAGATGTTCGCGCTCTATCGTGATCCGTCCCCCGCAAACAACTGGCTCACGAAGTTCGCCCAATATGCGCACTACGGTGTGCTTGGCATCATCGGCAATGATGGTGACCCCGCCGACCGTGCCGTGCTGCATGCGCCAGGAGTCCGTGACCTTCATGCGAAGCCCACCATCATCGAGAATGTGGGCTTTCTCGGCATTGAGGGCGCTATCTCCAATGGCTCACGCAATGCGATTGGTTTAGCCGAAGAAGAGGTACGTGAGCATCTGTGGACGTCGCTCCGGCACCTAGAAGCATCACCAGAGCGTCTGATCATCGTCACACACACACCACCAGCAGGGTGTCGCCTGGATATTGGCATTCGCTTTGGCTTCGAGTACCTTGGTTCCGAAGCGCTCAAGAAT
The DNA here is from genome assembly GCA_015099395.1 of Ktedonobacteria bacterium brp13. Taxonomy (GTDB): domain Bacteria; phylum Chloroflexota; class Ktedonobacteria; order Ktedonobacterales; family Ktedonobacteraceae; genus Dictyobacter. The sequence goes on from AP024096.1 coordinate 2,543,934, forward strand.
TTCATACTTGAGTACCAGCCTGCGCTTGTGCTTTGCGGACACTGTCATAACCGAGGCGGCAAGTCCGCACTGCTAGGAAGCACGCTCGTGGTCAACGCGGCCTCCGACAATACGAATCCGCGTCATGCGCGTGCTGCCCTGATCGAGCTTGGCGAGTCTCCAACGGTTACCTGGCTCACACCGCCCCCCGGCCTGACCGGTCCAGACATTGGACCTAAGCGTGCTGCTACCCTCGCGTCGTATGGCATCACCCAGCTTGAGGAGATCCTAGAGAACTCGGCGGTGCGAACTGCGATCCAGTTCAGCACTGTACGCACAGCTCGCCTACGCACTTACATACGCGCCCAGGCAGAGAACACTCCTGTGTGGTTGGAACGTCCAGAACTTCCAAAACAGTTGCTTTTCTACGACGTGGAGACTGGGCTGAACCTTGGCGGGGTATTGGGCCAGCCGCAAGAACCCTGGATAATTGCCGTCTCCGACGGTACAGAAGTAAAACAGTGGGCTGTGCCAGAAGAAGACCGTAAGCGGCGCCGCACCATGTACCGGGAGTTCTTGGCCTACGTGCATGCTCACCCAAAGTACACGCTCTGCTCCTGGAGCGGATCAAGCTTCGACGAGCGCATGGTTGAAGCTGGGATATCACGCTGGGATAGTAAAAGACTGCCAGTCTGGAATGCGGTACCCAAGCTCGACCTACTGCGTGCGCTCAAGCGATGCTTGGTACTACCGATAGCGGGTTGGTCACTCAAGGAGGTGGCTACATGGTGCGGGTTCGCGTACACTTCTGATCTGGATGGCTTTGAGGTGGGATTGCACTACGAAGAGTACCGCGCTTCCGGCGAGCCATTGCCTTTTGAGGAGATCGCCCGCTACAACGTTGAGGATGTACGAGCACTGGCGTTGGTTGCGGAACGGCTGCTCCAAATCTCTCCCAACGTCACCAACTCCAAGCGATTTGGATGGAACTGGAACTGGCTAACCAAAACCAAGAAGAAACAGTAATAGCTTCCCATCATAATATTCGGGGTGAAATCTATGTAAAGATTTCACCCCGAATATTATGATGAGGCCTGTATATTGATGTGATATACTGCTGCTAAGTTACCTTAACAGTGCAAACACCGCAAGAAACCAGGACATATTGATAGCCAAGCGCCGCCATGCGAAGGGCCATACGTCCCGTTCCACACGCCAGATCCAGCAGAGGCCCTCCAAGCGAGCGCGCCCACTGCTCGGTCAATGGATAATCGTCATAATAGCCCTCGTCTTGCAGATCATAGGTCTGCGGATCTCGAAAATCTTCCCGATTATCATGATCAATCTATCATGTACCCCACAAGCTGGTTCTCCTGCAGAAATCGTGCTCAACAATATGATGGAGTGAGACGAAGAGGCGTCAGCAGCCGCTTGGCATGCTTCTGCGCCGAGAGAGGGCATTTTTCAGGAGGAATTATTGCTCAATGCAGCCCTCCGTGCGTGTTTCGTCAGATCGTTTCAATGGATGAGCACGGTTTCTGCGGAAGAGCCAGGATGCTGGGACCATTATACCTCTTCTGGGAATTGAACCAATTCTTGCCGGTGCATCTCTTTCATGCCCGCTGTGCAAGGAATGATCCTACAAGTTTTCACCACCTGCACAATTGAGTCAATGACAACAACCCACGAACAGATCAGGAACCACAGAGCACTCGGTAGGCGCACACTAGCTTTCCAGCATCGACTGAAGAAGAGCAATCGCTCCTGCTTTATCTAACGGTCGGTTTTGATTGCCACATTTCGGAGAAAAAATGCAGGAGTAGCATCCATGCGTACAGGTGCAAGCACTCAGCATATCCAGCGTCGCCCGAGCCAGCGCCTGCCACTGTTGATACGCTTCATCACTATAGCCAACCCCACCTGGATACCCATCATAGATAAAGATCGTGGCGGCATTGGTCTGGGGATGGGCAGGCACAATCGAGACACCACCAACATCGCGACGATCACCTAACACAAACAGCGGGAGAAGCGCGATCATACTGTGCTCAACTGCATGTAAGGCCCCGGCCGGATCATAGCCCTTCAGCTGTAATGCTTCAATTACGAGATCAGGAATGACCATCCAGACAGCCTTGGTATCCAGTTCGACCGAGAGGGTTTCCTCTAAGCCATGCGTCTCCATCAACGTATGATTACCGGTATAGCGTTTGACATACCCTTCAACGATTCGCGTAATAATCACGCGGCCAGTATGCAGATCAACATGCTTGCAGTGGCGACTCCTCATGCTCTGCTGGATAGCCACCGCTGTCTCGGTCAGTGCCTGGGTATAGTAGGGATATTCACGTTGCCTCACCTTGACAATCCCTTGTGTGATATCCAACTGTTGCACCTGGTACGAAACCCCTTGAGAAAAATAGATTGCGCCAGGATAGCATTCAGAGACCGCATGGTGAATGTCGATTTCCTCAACCTGTTCGCCGCTGAAGGCCTCGATCGCGAGTCGCTGGCCCACCTGCCGCAAGGGCACCTGAAAAGCAGCTCCGTATCGCCGATCAGTGAGACGATACATTCCATCCCATTGGTACAATTTTCTCTGTTGCACCAATGTCTCAATCATCTCAGACGTCGCAAGCCCAAAGAGTGGGAAGTCTGCTGCGGAGAGGGGGTACTCTGCTGCAGCAAGTAAGAGATGAGCCGGGAAGATGAACGGATTATTCGCATTCACCAGGGCATTCTCTGCGGAGCTCTCCAACAATTGCGTCGGGTGAGACGCAAAGTACTGGTCGAGAGCATCCTCACGCAGGATCAGAATACTCAGCGCACTGCGATGACGCCGACCAGCCCGACCCACCTGCTGGAAGTAGGAGCTGATACTCCCAGGGAACCCCGCGACAATCGAGACATCCAGATCGCCCAGATCAATGCCGATCTCCAATGCAGAGGTTGAAACAATCCCAAGGAGATCACCCCCTGCCAGTTGCTGTTCAATCCTACGCCGCTGTTCTTTTGAGTAGCCCGCGCGATATGCTACAACCTTTTCCCGCACAGCTGCCGGAAGTAGCCGCTGCGCATGGCGTAGCATCTTTTCCACCGATTGCCGATTCTGCCCGAACAGGATGGTGCGTACCCCCTGACGGACAAAAAAGGCCATCAGTCCAGCCGCCTCATCGATATAGCTATGTGCATCAGGCGGCTGCCAGAGCAACGTCAGTCGGCCCCCTGAAGGAGCACCACTTTCCGTGACAGGTGTCACTGGCAGTCCCAGTAACTGTTCCGCATGCCCGGCAGGATTCCCAATGGTGGCGGAACCAAAGAGGTAAGTTGGTTGTGTTGCCCGATAGAGGGCCACGATACGGCGCAACCGGCGCAGAATAAGCGAGAAATGCGATCCAAAGACCCCCTTATAGGTATGGCTTTCATCGATAATCACATCCTGAAGATGCGTCAGGTAGCGCTGCCAGCGAGGATGATTGGGCAGCAAGCTCAGGTGGAGCATATCAGGGGTGATAATCAGATACTGAACGCGATCGCGCACGAGCGCACGTTCCGCCTTCGGCGTATCGCCGGTAAAGGTCTCGACCGCTACTGATGGATTCCAGATTTGCAGGCGCTCTTTCCACTGCTCAACAAGCGCACGCGTTGGTGCCACACATAACAGGGTAGCCTCAACATCACGCTGCCGTTTGACCCTAGCCGGCAATGCCATGGCATAGGTTTTCCCGGATGCGGTCGCAGTCGCCACGGTGACATGCTGGCCCCCAAGCGCAAGCGCAAGCACCTGATGCTGATGCGTATACAGTTGCTCAACCCCTGGAGGTAACACGGAACGAATACTCTCGACCTGAGGACTATAGCACGCATCGCGCGCGGACGATCGATGCCGGGCTTTGATATGATCGCCACTCTCCATCCATTCGCGAAGCCGTGCTACAAGTTGTTCAGCATAACGATCCTCGTTCATCACAGACCATTCCACTTCTCCTGGCTCTGTTGTCTTGCCCATACAGCAATAACATTCATGCACAGAAACAGACGATCACTGCACCATCATCACTAACCATCCCACGATTTCACCACCGCGCACATTACAGGGTCCATCCCGATCCGCTCCCACCGCAGGTCACAGGTAAGCAGAGAACCAGCAAGAGTAGTATCATATCACGAATACCTACACTCTAACGATCGTTCTTAGATCAAAAGATGGTTTATCCCTAGTATACCGCATATTTAGCTGAAGTCTTTAGAAACATACACATCAGGTCCTTGAAAGAGAAGAGAGCACGTATAAATAGGTGCGGCGACAATTCCTGCGGGGCTGTTGCTTTCGATGTGAAATATCTCTATGCCTGTGTACAAGAAAACAATTCACGCGATAGTATTAAGAACCGCTTCGAAAAGCAGCAGCAATCAGCAAGTGATCCCGACCGTAAAATGGGCGTCAAGCACAACACGAATGTAGAGCAGCACGATGGGTCAACGAAAGAGAAGAAGGAACTGCTCTGGAGCTATGACTCTAGGGTCGCCGTTGCCACAATGCTTGACGATGGCGATGTGGTACTGGCGCATTGCATCATGAAAAATCGGCTCTTTCATTCCAATGGAAAGTTTGCAACCCCTTGAGACTTGTCTTCACCTTCGTCAGAAATACCTGTAAAATAAGCATAAAAATATATAACTTTTTATGCTTCTCTTGCTTATAAATCTTCAATCATTAAAAGAGCCGTTGCTCATCCTCACCCTGAGGAACAAGGGAGATATATTTCCCAAGATCCGTTCGCCATTCATACCTGTTGCGCGCCCTCCATTGTACAAATTCCTGTTGCCGATGTTCCTCGAAGTCTTCCAAGCGGCAAGCATTGACCGCCAGGAAATGCGCCACTACTCGATCATAGTCGAGCTTTCCTTCTCCGGCCAAAATGCCTGCAAGACCGAGATGTTTCACATGATGGCACCATTCACAGAGCGCAATAAACCCGTGAAGGGTTTGCACATGCTGATCATCATCATAGTGCCAGATCTCATGGCAGTGGAGTCGTTCGCGCGCTTGGCAGATCCCACAGTGATGGTTATACTGTGCATAGACCTGCCTGCGCAGGGTATCCCAGGTTGAGCGGGGAACAACTTTGCGCATGTTACTGTACCAGCAAGGCTGGGGAACCAGCTCAATGGTCAGCCGAAGTGGGGAATGCGAAGTCATCTGCTCTTCTGTTCTCTCTTTCAGAAACACATAGTTTCCCGCTTTGAAGTCAAAAGCGTCGCGTGGACCGAACCGATAGACTCCGACACGGGTATAACCAGTGTGTCGATAAACCCCGGCCAGTGTGTCCTTATCGGTTTTATAGGACATGGGCCAGGTACATCCCAGATCATAGAGCTCAGCATGAACCCGCCGTACTTCATACTCATCCGTCCAATCATCAGTATAGACACAAATTACCCGCTCTGCTGAATTCACCTCCCGCGGCGATTTCTTTGCAGTAGCAACCTTCGCCGTTCCTCCCAGTCGCCCTTGTTCTACGGCCTCTTTGATTTTGGCCCAGGCAGCATCAACTTGGGCAACAGGAACAAACACCAACCATTTACCCACCTTCTCCGCATCATAGGAAGGTTCAGAGAGCCGGGGACAATGGACCCAGATCCAAAATTCCTCGGTTTCTTTTGATGGGAGAATAGGTGTATGCTGAGATTGCTTATGCATAGTGTCTGGGGAGTTCCTTTTTCTCATGACCTTCTCGGCTGATACCTCTGGCTCTCTTATCTGGGCAGCTGCGTGCTCAAAGAGCGAGCACCACTCTCCACTCGTTAACACCTGCTCTGCCTCATCTGAGAAGAGCCATGCTGCATTGTGAGCAAGGTCACCTTCAAGCACCTGGCAAGGAGCCGTCTGACATACAGGACATCGCATCGTTCATATCCTCCTTCTTACAATCCCTCAGCAAGATGGCACAATACTTCCCGTGCCGCTTGTGCATCTGATAAAGCGCGGTGCCCACCCGCAACAACACCAAATTGATGGCAAGCCGTTTCCAATGAGTGATAGCTCTCCCGTGACTTCCCATTGGTCTGAGCCCCTGCCACATACGCTAAATACTGAATCATCAAACAATGGCTCTTGAGCCGGGGAAGCGTCATTTGATAGCGTGTCGCAGTCTGAGTCAGTAGGGAAATATCGAAGGCGGCGTTATAAATGATGATCTCGCGATCACGGTAAGATGTCAGCGAAGTCCAGATCTCTGGAAACGCTGGCGCAGAAGAGAGCATGGTTTTTGTTATCCCATGTATTCTGGTGGCATCAGCAGGGATCTCTCCCTGGCATTGAATAAGTGTATTGAGCACCACTGTGCCGTCTATTTCTACGAGCGCCAGCTCGATGACCTCGTGTGATGCCTCTAGACCGCTCGTTTCTGTATCGAGTATAAGAGGACGTTTTTCAAGCATGGAACGCGCCCATTGTTGAGGAGAAAGGGGAAGGCTCTTGTGTTGCTGCTCAATTGCCTTTCTCGCCGCTTGTTCTGTTGTAGGATAACCATCCGGGCCAATTAACATCCATTGACCAGAGAGGTTTTTACGCCAGCGATAATGATGGTTACGAAGCCAGGTATTCCGCTCAGTGACATTCATCTGTTTCCTCCAGGTAAACTATTTTCTTCTCGTTGCAGCATGAACCCGATCGCGCCTGAAGACAATGGGAGTTGACCGATGCCTGCTCTCTGCTCTATACTGCACTTGAGTCTAGAATAGCGCCTTCGATGTGCAGAATCCCTGCACATCCACTGCACATCGATGAGAGCAAAAAAGTGAGGAGAGAGAAGGGGTATGGAGAACGTCGACCATCTCACCTTTGGGGAACTCATCAAGGTGTTTCGTCTCCGTACCGGACTAACTCAGGTGCAATTCGCTAAGCAACTGGAAAAATCTCGGCGATCCCTCATTGACTGGGAGGCTGGTAATAGTCGTCCTCAAACGAAAGGCGACCTGCTGGACATCGCTCGCGTTGCGCAACTGAGCGAGGAGGAAACGACGCTCCTGCTAAAGGCTGGCGGCCAGGATCCTACCCCTCTCGTTTGGAGCATTCCCTATCTTCCTAACCACTATTTCACAGGGCGAGAAGCCATCCTTGAGCGGCTCGCAAATGAGCTTTTTGTATCACAGCCGCTGACCGTCTCCCAGCCCGTAGCTCTCAGTGGATTGGGTGGTATTGGAAAAACCCAGATCGCGCTCGAATACGCCTATCGCTTTTATCGGAAGTATCAAGCAGTGCTCTGGGTCGTGGCTTCAGATCGGGATAAATGGATTGCTTCCTATGTTACACTTGCAGAACAACTCAATCTGCCTGAAAAGGATGCTCAAGAACAAACAAGAGTCGTACAAGCAGTCAAACAATGGCTACAAAGCCATAGTCGATGGTTATTGCTTCTCGATGATGTTGCTGACTTCTCTCTGATGCGTGATTTCCTGCCAAGTTTGCACAAAGGGCATATTCTCCTCACGACACGCGCGCAGGCAATGGGTGGATTGGCACACGTCATTGAAATCGAGAGAATGGAAGAGGAAAACAGTATCCTCTTCCTGTTGCATCGGGCTTCGCTTCTCCCACTTCATACCCCTTTTGAAAACGCGACCTCCGCTGATATTGTCGTCGCCCGTGCGATCTGCAATGAATTAGGAAGGCTGCCGCTCGCGCTTGATCAGGCTGGAGCATACATAGAAGAGACACAGTGCGGCCTTTCACAGTATCTCCACCTGTATCAAACGCATCGAGCCGCCCTCTTACAGCGTCGTGGGAGCTTTCTCCCTGATCATCCTGAGTCTGTGGCTACCACCTGGTCCCTCTCCTTTGAAAAGATCGAACGACGCAGTCCCGTTGCCGCAGATGTGTTACGGCTCTGTGCCTTCTTCCATTCAGATGCGATCCCCGAGGAATTGATCGTCCTGAGTGCTTCTCTTGAAGAGACGCAACTCGCTCCCCTGAAAGAGAATCCATTGCTTCTTGATGAGACTATTGCCATCCTCGGAGCCTATTCGCTGATTCAGCGGGAACCCAGAACGAAGACCATCTCGATCCATCGGTTAGTGCAGACAGTGCTCAAGGATGCGATGGAGAAAGTGACCTTTGACTGGTGGGCCAATACCACTGTTCTTCTGGTGAACCGCGCTTTCCCCAACGGGTGGTTTGACACCTGGTCGGCATGCGAACGGATTTTTCCTCATGCGATTGCTGCACTCGCATTGATTGAACAAGCACATATCGTCTCTCAAGAAGCGGCACGATTACTCAACCAGACAGGAGGATACTTAAAGGAGCGAGGACGCTACATTGAGGCAGAGTCCATGGCGCAGCGCACCAGAGACATGTGTGAGCAGGTCCTGGGCCCGGATCATCCCTTGACCGCCTGTAGTCTGAGCAATCTTGCGACACTCTCTTTTGCTTTGGGCAGATATGAGCAAGCTGACGCGCTCGCGCAACGGAGTCTCACATGCCTCGAACGAGTATTGGATGGAAAGTATGAGGTTCCCTCTGACGCTGCCTTCTTCCTTGCGACCGGCCTCAATAATCTGGCATCGTTGTATCACGAGCAGGGGAAATACGACCAGGCCGAACTCCTGCTTGTACGCTCACTGGCGATCTGGTCACACACCTTCGGGCCAATTCATCCAATGATGGCATACGTACAAAATAATCTGGGCTCACTGTATGAAGACCAAGGTCAATACGACGACGCAGAAGCACTATATCAACAGGCACTCACCGTGGCCGAGCACTTGTTTGGTTCCAATCATCCGCTGGTTGCCACCTGCCTCAATAACCTTTCGTGCCTCTATACCAATCACTCCGACAAGCAGGAGCAGTCTGAAGCACTCGCGAAACGCGCGCTGTCTCTTTGTGAAGCAGAGCTTGGTCCCCATCATCCACAGACTGCGACAAGCCTTGCCAATCTGGCAAGCATCAGCTACATGCGAGGAGACAATGAACAAGCGGAGTCGTTGTGGAAACGCGCCCTTTCCATCAACGAGCACGTCTTTGGCCTCAACCACACAACGGTGGCTCGCATCTTGAATAACCTGGCCAACCTCTATAGCGCTCAGGACCAGTATGTTCAAGCGGAATCGTTTCTCAAACGTGCGATCTCCATTTGGGAAATGACGCTTGGTGAGAAACACCACGAGATGCTTGACCTCCTACTCAACTATATTGTCCTCCTGCATGACATGAACCGCGAAGAGGAAGCCGAGCAGGTAAAGAGGCGAGCCAAACATCTTGCAGAACAGTTGCAACAGGTGCCTCCCCCGCAACACGATCAGCAAGAAACCCAAACCTATCAAGAGATGCTTCAGCGGACTCATCATGATGCCTTAGATAATCTTGATCGTCTGCACCAGCTAACCGAAGAGGCGCTGAAAAAACACCTGACGCAGCAAGAACGAGAGAAGGTGGACCGCTTCAGAGAGTTATTATGGATCCTGCTCGAAGATATGCAGATCGATCCCGAGGAGCAGACTCTCCCGCTGTCGCTGGCGGAAAATATCCGCGTAGGTTGGGAGATAGAGGAGTTGCTTCAACAGTCACCTTTTATTGATCTCGACGAGCGATCTGATCTTCGTCATATTCCAGGAATAGGCTATGTCTCTGATGACTTCCCTTTTGAGAGCGCTGAAGACATGGCTGCGAACGCTTGGTGGACGAATTATTCGCTTCACGGATTCATAGCGTATACTCGCTTCCTTGTGCTGCTTAGACATTTTACCTATCTCCCACTTTCCACGAAAGACCAGGCATCATTACGCAAATTACGCAAAGTGATCGCTGCCTGGAAGCAAGATTGGCTAGAGGGGCCACTTCCCGATATTCATTATACGAGTCCCTCTGAAATGGCATTAAAAGCCAGCAATATCCTCGATCAGCACCTCTTTCGCAAAAAACATGAGGAAATTTTCCAACTCCCTGACTATGAAGTGTTGAAGCGTTTACACTCAGATGATATTCAGCTGGCCAATGGCTTCAGAAACAGCATGGCTCAGCGGTTCGAGACTGTGAAAGGGCAGGTGATCGAAGATTTGAAAAAGCTAGGAAAAATTCCTTGATCGACCCTCCAGGATTGTGTGGTACATGGAGCTATCGCTTTCGGCTTCTCCCCTCTACCTTGCGGCCGGTAGCACATCAGTAACCGCCTTTACGTTTTCAAATGAGAGAGTGGTAGTGGTGAAAAAAAGAATGATAGTAGGTAGAGTACCTCTAGGCTCCTGTAATTGTGTTTTATGAGCCTCAAACATACCAGAAGCATTTGTAATATGGATAGTCCCGTGCGCGGCCAGTTCTTGCCGGATAAAGTTGATGAATGACTCGCGCATTTCTCTGGTGAACAGTGAGCCAAGTCTGCCTGAGAACGCGTATGCCGCGAGCGGCTCAGCCTCTGTGACTTCGAGCTCATCCTCATAGGTATCGAGCGTGACCGGAGCAAAGAAGAGAGCCAGTTTCTCCTGTCCATTCTCCAGAATGAAAGGAGAGCTTCCCCCTAACCCTTTCCAGGGGCTATTTGGCCAATACTTCCAGACCAGTTCGTCCAGTTCGCGCATATGCTTGCGGCCAAATGTCGTGGCGTAGAAATGTCCTGACGGTTTGAGTACCCGCCGGATTTCGCCCAGCGCTCGTGGCAAGTCCGGGATGTGGTAGAGCATGTGGTTGGCGATCACGGCGTCGAAGCTCGCATCCGCAAAGGGCAATATCTGGGCGTCGGCGACCTCGTAGGCAAAGCGTTCCTCGCCGAGCATCTTTCGCGCCTCCTGAAGCATCCCTGGCGAGAAGTCCGTGAGAGTGATTTGCCAATTTGCCAGAACGCGGTCGCTGTTGCTCCGCCAGAGTCCGCCGGGTCCACAACCTAATTCTAGGAGCGTGCTTCCCTCGTCGAGCTTGAAATGGTCAAAGGCCCAGCGATAGAATCCGTATTTGTTGACACTAAAGCGCCTGTGCAAATCAACGCGGGCACCGAAGTTCGTTGCATCCTTATACTGGCTGTTCAAGAGGTACGTTTGATCACGATAGTTGTTCATTTGTGCCTCCTCTGTCAGTTTGTCCATCTTGATCGTGGCTCACAGAAGAAAGCTTGCTTGCGGCATCGGGTGTACCGATGGAGAAAGAGATTCAGACAAGCCTCGTGCATCACCAACGATTTGGAGAAGGATAAGGTTTTGCGAACGAAGCAAGCCAAGCGCTGACGGAGTGTAGTATTCCAGCGTTCCACATGAGTCGTTTCACCGGTTTCCTTTCCGACAGCCATATGCTGCTCTTCTGGAATCATCGCCTGAAACGCTCCCCAGAAATCGCTAAAACAGTGACTTGTATGGTAAGCAAATGGAATAGCCTCCCGCAAATGGCGACAAGTAGTCTGGCTGCGATCTCCAATGGCATACGCGATCACTTGACAGCGCACTCGGCACAAAGCGATCCAGATCCAGGCTTGGTTCGTCTTGTTCCCGACGAAGGACCAGAGTTCATCCAATTCCAGGATTGTCGATGCTAGATTGGTGGCATCGGGTGCCAACACGGTTTCGCTCAATAGGGCAAGCTCAGCCGCTTTTTTTGATCCATGCGATGACCGAGTTGCATGAAATCCCAAAGGTTCGCTCCATTCCGCGCAGACTGCTCCGCTCTTCATAGGCTCACAAGATTTCCTCACGACGTTCGTTGGAGTACGCATGTGGAGTCGGATCTTCTCGGCTTTGCCGATGACAGGCACGGCAGAGATATTTCTGCTTGCCGTTGGGGGATCGACCGTTGTGCACCAAAGCATCACTTTCGCAATGCGGACAATGAATCGTGATGGTTATCATGATACCCTCAATCTCTCAATACAATGTTATCCGACTCTACCATATCATTCTCTTTTTCACCACTACCCGATTTAGATTACCTCTCTACGCAGATCATTTGCGCCAGAGAGCGGCTCCGGCATAAACGGGAGATTATTCGCAGTTATGTGCAGCAATGTGGGTATGTGACAGATGTCTCAGACGCGAAAAAGGCCGTACAGCTTTCATAAGGATGTTGTTTACTTGTATATTATGTTTAACCCTTCCAACAGAAAGAGAAGCATTAGATAGGCGCTTAATCAGTAAGGCTTTCTACCAGGAAAAGAAAGGAGGGCAAGGAATGTTACTCACTGCACCAGATGATTCAATATTTGAAATGAAGCTGCTCGCATACGAGTATTTTGGAGCGAGGAAAGATCCCTGGGACCTCAACTTATTACGCGTGCTTCTCTCAGTTCGCTATGCTGATGGGACCGAGGCAAGGGCCACGACGTATCTGCTCACGAGCGAAGTGCATCGACTTATCACTTGGTTTGATGCGCTGCTCCACAAACAGGTGACAGAAACTGAGTGCCACTTTTATCACGGGGAATTGCGCTTTGAATTATTTGAATTGCTCGAAGAGTATGCGGCCTTTCGCGCTTCTTTTTATTTTAGTCATGGGAGACAGAGTCTTCTTCCCAAAAAGAGAGAAAAGGAATATGAGTGGTTGGGGCACCTTGAGTTTGATCTGACCCATGCTCAACTCGAAACGGCTCTCTCTTCGTTCAAAGATGAAGCTACTCTATTCCCTGAGCGTGTGTCACAAACACGAAAAGGAAATACTTAACAAGAGCTCTTCTCTGCTGTATCTCGACTCTTCTTTTGTGAAGAATCGAGATTGTTCAGTTTATTTTTCCTATCTTTACTTGTTCCTGCCGGGGTCAGTAAATTCACATCTCCCATGGCAATTTCATATGTTGAGCTTTCCCTTGATCTCTGCAAACGAGTTTCCACCACCTTCTTCCATCCCCACAGATCAATAGGTACCCTGATAGTCACCATATCCATAAAATGTGTCAGCAAAGACGCGAAAGTCCTCATATTCTCTGAGCACGAAACAAGTGTGACGAGGAACACATCAGCAACAAGCTTCACTTTTCATATGGTTGAGCACCATTTCTGCGAGTGAATCGCAAAATCAGGCCAACTACACCACGCTACGGCTTTGAAAACTGTGGTGTTTTTACAAAATGATCAGGACGAACTAACGGCTCGCGCAATCCATTTGGATATTCATATGTAAGAATGTGTCGGTTAAAATGCGCATTAGTGGCATGAATGATGCGGTGATGATTCGGACAAATGACGACGATGTTCTCACTGACATCGCGACCGCCCTGGGCTAAATACTGAACATGATGCGTTTCAGAAAAGCCGATACCATACTCTGGCTGAAAGTCCTTGCCACAGATCTGACAGCGGTTCTCATAATACGACTTGAGACTGTCTGCAAGGAACTGATTGCGTGTAAATTGTTCAACCATGACGGTTTTCCTGGATACCTCGTGCAAGATGGCAATACGATCGTGATTGTAGATCGCGGCAAGAGTACGCTCCTGGCCAAATGTTTGCGCGACCTGGGAAGCAGGCACGAGTTGCAAAGTTGGCATCGGAACTTCGGCCAGAGTCCACTGAATGTACGGCATGATGAGTCGCTCATCACGCGGATCAATAGAGCGTGGATTAGTCTGTCCATCATAGTCCATAGAAAGATCCAGACTCTCCAAGCTGAATGGAATAGTCGGAACTGTCGCCGAACCATATACAATCCATGGCCACGTTCGGTTCTCTTTGGGCCAGTGCAACCGACTCATCATCCCATCATGATCAGGTTCAATGTGATCAAATACCAAAGCAAAATCAATGCGGCTCCGCAATTTTCCCAGGCGATTTGCCTCTGTTTTGACAAGTTGAAGTAAGAGAAGTTCGCCTGGCTGCAATTCCGGGTTCTGCGGCTTGACGCTGAAAGCAAACATAGATTTTTGGATGCATTCGTCAATCTGAGCTGGTCGCACGTTTAATCGTCGCATTACGTGAACGCTCCTTTAGTGACAGAAATATAATAAGCGCAACACATTCCGCTTGACGCTTCCACAGCACTTCCTCGCCACGTGTACGATCCACCAGGCACGTGAAACACTGGAACATCACATCAAAACGCATGACCAGATACCGAGGCTTCCAGTCGATCAGTGGTCATAATCTCAAAGGTAACGAAGAAATGGTGTTTCCGCTTATCCAGCCATAGTCCTACCAAATTGCCTAATCCAACGATTAAACAGCGGCGCAGGTTATCTAGCACCATCAGTGCTTTGATCAAAAAAACGGTCATAATCTGCCTGCCCACGTCAGAATCATCAATCTGCAAATAGCGCAGCGGCTGCAACCGCAGTAATCGAGTCACTTATTGATATATACACATGAATAAATTGATCAAACAGATATGCAAAGCGAATGCGATAGGCTTCAGAAACCAGGCGAAAGTTCCCATCCTCCCCTGTAAAAAACCAAGATAGCGTCAGCGGCACAATCTCACGTTGCTCGGTATCATCGCAGTACAGCGGCGGTGTATCCAACTCTTCCGCTGCATCTTTATAATAATCAGCCCTCTGATGGGTCACCACAATAATCGTCACCGTATGCTGGGGGCCAATCGGTAGAACACTGGGGACCAGTTCTTCCAGAAGGGTCATATACCATTGTTCTCTTTTTCAATGCAACAAACAGATAACAAGTGCATCTAGTGTAGCTCATTGTGAAGACCAATGCAAGAAGCAAAATATCCATTTACTGCAACAAAGAACCAAGAAGTCAAGGCACCAGGTCAGGAACCACGCACAATTCTAGCCGCTGATACGAGAGACGATGTGCAGGCAATTGTCGCAGAAAAATGGAATGAACCCATAAATCTAGTTCATCCCACGAATTGCGCAACGAGTGATAGCGAGGATAGCGAGCAGGAGCAGAAATGTGCCTCCGTAAAAGGGACGAATGAAACATTCCCATGATTTAAGGAGGACTCTTGATGCGCATCGTCGGTTTTCCAGTCAATATCCAGACTCTCAACGCCCTCCAGGTTTGGTGAAATGCGTTTGATAGCACACTTCTTAAAACGCTGTGGTATCCCCTTGGATCTAGAGGACACGTGCGCTTTGCCCATCGCCGCTTCGGGCACACTGGGTAATTGACACACTTTTGAGAGGGACGCGAGCGTGGAAGTTGCGCCCCTCAAAAGCAGGTCAATCCTATCACCTATCTCCGTTTCCTTTTCGATCTTTTGGATTAAAATCTCGCATTCTCGTCTCCACCGGACCAGACATATGTGTGGGTAAATGATCTCCTGGGCTATACTTACGTTTCTGCTCCTGAATGGTTTGATCATTCATATGCATGTAATGCTTGACCATGCTCATATCCTCATGCCCTAATAACTCTTGTAGGCTAAATGGATCATTTCCAAGCACCAGATAACGAACAGCAAAGGTATGACGGAAAATGTGTGGACTGATACGTCTGTCTGTCATTCCCGCTCGTTTTTTCAGACGTGCAAACAAGAGCGTTACCCCATTTTTGGTCAATGGGGAACGCGTTGCAGAGAGAAAGAGATGCTCTTCATCAGGATTTCCCCATTCAGCGAGTTCTTCTTTCCCAGGCCGATAGTGATCCCAGTACAGAAAGAGATGCCGTTGGCAATTACGTCCAAGAGCGATACGCCGTTCTTTCGATCCTTTCCCTCTGACCGTAAGAATCCCTTGCTTGCGGTCAATATCACCAATGCGAATACCACACAGTTCTGAAACACGAATACCCGTATCATACAAAAGCCAGAGAAGCGCCTGATTACGAGCACTTGCACGCACGACCATCAGGCTCGTTTCATGGGAAGGTGGGCATGCAGCGAGCAAACGTTCAAAGTCCTCAGGTGTGAGCGTTTGGACGAATGGTTTTCCAACCTTTGGAAAAGCAACCTCGCTGAATGGATTCGCTTGAAGCAGCTTGCGTCGTACGAGCCAATAGAAAAAAGCGCGTGCAGAGCGTGCATAAGTCTGGACGGTACGCTCACACCGTAGCTTTCCACGGCATCCGGGGGTTTTACGGAGATGGACAAACCATGAAGTAATCATTGGCGCACTGACATCATCAACGAACAGTATCTTTTCTTGCTGAAGAAACTCCTTGAGAAAGCGGAGAGCCGTTCTATGCCATTCAATAGTTTTCGCGCTGTGATTGCCACCTTCATGATCAAGAAGGTAGTCATCAATAGCCTGCGCAATAGTCATTGAAGGCGGTTGCACAGATTGGTGCTTTTTCTTTCTTGTTGACGTTTTCGACACGACTGTTTTTTTGTCTGCGACTTGCTTATCTGGCGTGTCTATCTTTTTGGATCGGGGAGCCACTTGCATTTGAATGTCCCTATCTACAAATCCACGATCGTTTGCATGACAATCATCACTATGGACTGTCCCTTTTGCATGTACCATTTCTGTCTCCTTGCTAATAGTTTGTACTGTTTCCGATCAATGCATAATCCTGATCGTGTCTGAACAGAGAGACAGTTGAGAGGAAGAAATAGATCGGAAAAGACATAGGCTACTTTCATTCTATTCAAAAGGTACAGTAAGCCACAGACACTAGTGAATAGAATAATGAGCGAATAAGTATAAATGCATAAACCTTATTTACGAGCTCTCAAGGCAGTAACAGAATAATCGGTTTACATCTATGCATGTATACATTTATTCCTATTTCTTTCTTCTTGCAATACAGATCTCGATAGCGTCCTTAACAAATATACTCGTTAAAAGAGGGTAATGCAAGAGAGGCAGGATGTCTTTTTAAGTAGCATAACGAGAATAAATTAAATGTCACAAGGAGTTTATGCCTTTCTCATGTGTTGTATAGAACAAATGCACTGTGTTTGCTCACGCTCTCTGATCAATCGCGCCCATACCTAAGAATGCTCTTCCCCTCATACATTTCGCAGATACAGACTGTAGTTACTCATTTGAGGTAATTTATTGTATGCGGTACACCTTCTGGGACTTATCTTTACATTTGCATTCATTCGTATAATGAAAAGAGAAGCAACTATAAGCTCAGCTTTTATCAGGAGAAGACACATCAGCATCTTGCGTTTAGTAGGGGAGGCACATCCAACAACAGGAGCATTATGCTGCTGAGTGCAGCATGATATTCCGATGGATCAGGCTATCTTTTCAGATTAACATCACTGTCCATACTCCATAAATCGTACGCTCCTTGGGCAAGAGGTGGTTGAGCAATAATATAGTCCCGCAGCGTCCCAATTTCACAGTAGCAGATTGTATTCTACTCTCTTCCTCGTAATCATAGATAGGAAGGTATGAAAAATGGACAGGGCACAAACCCAAAGAATTACTCCGGCAAAACGGAAACGATTAGTAAAGACATATGGGGCCTGGCCTCCCGGCTATAGTAAAGAAGACATTGAACTCTTTCTCGATCTACTCTACCGCATGTATAGCTATGTCTATACCCGTGCTGAGATTCGCAAAATCATGCTGGCAAACCCGTTTGACCACACCCATCCACCTCATCAGATAAAACTTATTGACTTAACCGACTGGCTTGAAGCTCTGCTCATATAAGATCATCTTGTTTAGAGTGAGACTTAAGAAAAACTATGAGCCCAAGAAAGGCGCCAACCGCGTCAAAAAGAGATAGATGGGAGCGGTCTAGATGAGGGCAACGTTGCAAAAATTTTTCAGTTCATCAAAACGATATCTACTTAAAAATCGTATCAACACAAAACAAGCAAAAGATTCACAGCTTTTCTCTAGTAAAATTCTTATCGCTGCAAAACAGCATCTTCATGTAATGAATTTAAAAATTTTTGCAACACTGCCTTGAATGCTACCTTCTCTAGGGGAATCCCTCATCTTTGTGATGCTTGAGGGGAGGGAAGGGAAGAGTAAGTGTTGATTATGAGAGAGGCACCATGAAGACAAACGAAGCAGATGCAAAAGACGAACGTCTGCTCTCCTTTTCTATGAACAACGTGGAAGGTTCTTTCTTCTTTTCAGAATACGAACAAAGCCAATTCTTCTATCTCTTCCATTCCTTCATCTGCTTCATGGAGATCGGAAGAACTGTTGTATGCAACGTTGTTACCATTGTGTCGCGAGCACGTGCCAGATACGCAATTGCTGAGTAGGACGGTATACCATGACAAAACAAGGAGAACAGGGGGACATAAAAAAGGCATGGAATGCGAAGAACTGAATCTTGTCGGAAAATCATTGATGCTCACACCAATTTGTGATGGTGATATGGTGGCGGCAGCGATTTTAGATTGGTTGTATCTCTATTTTCAATCGCCCAATCCATTCATGATCCTCATGAATGATTTTCGCCATTATGCTCGCTCCTGGAATGATCATAACAGTGAGATATGTGACTTCCTTGATGAACTGAAAGAAGACCTTGCTCCTTTTGATCTTGATTTTAGCAACTATCCAAATAAATGGTTAACGATATCACTGTATACAATTCACAATGCTATTCAGCAACAATTTGCGTGGAAAACGCCTCAAGTCACTACTGGAGATCTTATTGAAGCACTCAAGTTACTTCACAACAAAGGTTATCTTTGTGTTGAAGACTGGGATATGTTCCATGAAGACATCGAGGAATCAATAAGAAATAGTCGTCCAAACCACAAGAGTTCTTTTTCCATTACGCTTTGGCTCTACACCAGCCAGATTGATTATGCGGTGCAGAAGTTGTATCAGGGTCACTCCGCCTCACCACCAGTTGATCAGCGTATTGACATCAAACGAGAAAAGCGTATTGTTAACACTCAAGTGCACCGAGCTAGACGTCTTGGACAAGGTGGAACATTGACCTTTGAAGAGTGGTCGGAAACGCTAACCCATTTTAAAATGCTCTGCGCTTTTTGCCAACAGGCGCCCTATGAGGTCCTTGAGCATGTTTTGCCCATTATTCATGGTGGATCGACATCTATATTCAACTCGGTTCCAGCATGCAACCTCTGTAATGCCATCAAAGGTGATAGGTTGTATGAAGAATACGCCAGTGATTTTGGGGAAGTACGAATACAAGAAATTCAAGACTACCTAGAGCACAAAAAGCACCAATGGATTCAGCGGCAACGAGGAAAAGAATAACACCGGTAGTGATTCTCTCTACTACATCGATATTTCAATAGTATAGGGTTTCTTTTTATGCGCTGACAAGATTCACCTTCTCTCTTTTGTAAAAGTGCCACTGTTATACTATACGAACGCGGATCCTCATTAATAAGGGATAGGGTGGAAGAATACACACGCATCAAATTTCTACGAGCCATGTGAACTACACGACGTGTTTCTCACGGCTTGCAATTCACATGGTTCTCTTCTGGAAACACTGTTTCCATCCTGGGTGGTAAAGCTTTTTCATGGTGGTCTCGGAGGGGAGAGGGTGTCAGCGTCAGCGGACCTGAAGAGAGGGCCAAGTTGCCAGTTTTCAAGCAGCTTGACCCTCTTGCTTTACATTATGAAGGGAGTGGCTATGCGAGCAGGGTCTCAAGGGTAGATCGGCGGATGCGAAACACCTGACGCACACCGGCATGAGGGAGGACGACGGCTGCTAAGATGCCCTCTTTAATCCATCGCCGAACAGTAGTGCTATCGACGCGCAGATCGCGTGCGACTTCTTTCACGGTTAAAAATTCAGACATATAAACCCCTTTCTTGTGCTTGCTGAATGTTCCTCTATAAATGTATATACATAGAACGCAGGAAAAAGCGGAAAAGAGGACCTTTGTGTGCAGCATCATGGCTGCATTCCCCATGTGCTTCCGTGTCAGGGGTTTGCCCATAGTTGGAACCAAAACTCGGAATAGGAAAGAAAAGGGAGCCAATTTTGTTCGAATTGAGAGAAAAAAGCGGCAAGGACGACTTTTCGAGCGTGCAATTTCTCTTGAAATTGCTTCTTTCTGTCCAAACAGAGAGCTTTATCGAGGCTCTCTACAGGCTGGTTCAGCAGACTATTCCGAGTTTTGGTTCCAACTATGGGCAAACCCCAATAATGCACACACAGAGCCCCTAAATGGTTCTCTGCCGTCTCTCATTGTACCAAATGGTCGAATGTCCTTTAATACCTATTCAAACTCCCCGCTCTTTCCTACATGCATATTATCCATTCACACTTTTCTTGCTCGTCAAATCTCTCTAGGCCATTCTTTGTGTTTGATATTTTTCCGCGCGAACTACGTACTCAGCAGGCCAGCACTTCTAGTTCACGCAATGGATGGCACAAACTATAGGAAGGTTTTCAGAAGAAACGAACAGCAAGCTCGATATGACCCATAATCCCCACAAGCTACGCTCTCTAAATACATTAAGTCTTATAGAGACATGGACACATTTGCAGATTACATAATCCTTAAAGGCCCACCGCCTTCATCACAGGATTCAATGCTCATGATTTACATTTCAAGTATGCTTATATTCTGCATACTTGAAATGTTGGCAAGAGAGCTCCTTTGAGTTCAGTCCAGGCCCCGAAGTTTGTGGGCCCATTACAATGTTCCCTTGTTACGAAGATGCTAAACCCGAGAATTGTAAAATCTCTCTCACTGCAGCTTCAATTTCATTTCTTTGTTTTTGATCCATATTTGGAACCAAGGGTAGCGCCCCAATTTCAGGTTCGTCATGGTCATGATCAAATATATCTCCTGGGTAAAGAATATAAGCACTGGAAACCGCTTGCTTTCCTTTCTTATCGGATAGAGGTACAGGAGCACGAATTTTATCACGGTACAGTCTCATTTTATTAACATCCTCTTCCAAAAAGCGTTTCACGCCATTCACATTCTCATCTCGATACTTTGCATCAAAAAGAATAATGTTATTCGGTTGTCCATTGCTATATATTTCAATACTTAAATCAGGAGCAAGATACTCACTATACCAGTTTGAAAAAAAGGATACATGATGCATCTGAAATCGAAAATACCGGGGCTCATACTTTATCTCAAGGCGGGTCTGACCCTTTTCTAGAATAATACTAGAGTGATTTTTTTGAACATCTATCTGGAGAAAATCTTTCTCTGTTTGAAAAAATAACGTTTTTGAGACAATGCGGTAACCATAGGTATTTAATTGCGCTAGCGCAATGTATGTAATTTGAAATACTGCCCATATTTCATAAAGCTCACTCATCTTGCGTAACGACAACATGGTCAAATACTGTTCAATATTAAAACTAAGTTTTAACCCTTTTTGAAATCGTTGATAGAGATGATAAAAGCGAGCATAGGCCGGATGTTTCAACAATACTTGGCTTGGAGAGCTAAGCGTAGATAACGGCTGAACCTTTTGTAGAAAAGAATGAGTACTCCAGATCATGCATTGTTGCTTGATAAAATTGCAGTCCGTTACAATGGCTTCTAGTTTTTGAATGAATGGCGTTTCATCATCTCGCCAATGTTTCCTTCGCTTAATAGCAAGCTGCTGTCGACGACGTTGAAGTTCATTAAGAGCCCTCTCTTCTACAAAATGGATTTTTGGAATAAGCTGGATGTGCAAAAAATGTTTCAGAAGACGATTTTCATAAATATCATAGGTGGCCACATTGTGATATATATGCCAATGCGTAGGGAGATGGCTAATAGATAATGTTCGAGCAAGCGTGGATGGCAGTTGTGTAACTTCTGCATGAAACGGGAAAACCTCACTTGAAAAGTGTGGAATATCATGAAGCTGTTGCGTTATCAGGTCCTCTTGAAAATGACTATGGGGATCACGATGAATACGCGCTATAACATCCGCTAACTCATAAACGATAGATTTAATTTGAGTATATTCCTTAATTGTAGATAATTTTCCTTTTTGATCATAAAGCATCACTCTTTCCTGAGCTGGAGATGCAATACTAAAAAGTAAGTCTTCCGCAATATCTCTAATATCATCAAGCATATATATATATCTTTGATAAGACATTTTACTTGGTAAAACACGTATATGTGCTATGTGTACGTTATTGTTCGCACATTTTATAGTCAGTATATAAAGACCTGCATAACTCTTGGGGTACCAATACCAACGACCATAATACTCTGTCTCAAGCTGCTCGCCATCGATATAAAGATGGAGATCATCAGGAGCACAAAGTGTACATAAAAAAGTATTGCGTGTATACTCTTTTGCTTGTGCATCCCAATTCTCTTTGTTCTCATCAAAGCAGACAGGCTGTTTATTAAGTTGTAACCATGTGTTAACGCCAGAAACTTGTGTATCCATCGTTGCTTAGTCTGCCTTTCATTTCTTCTATACGTTCTTGAGAACGGGGAAGGTCATGCTCTTGTGTGAATACAATCAACTCATCAAGCATAGAAGTAATCGCTGCTGCACCTCGTATATGAGGAAGAACGCGCTGCTTCACCTGTAAATCAAAGGCAACTTGTGCAGAAAGGATATTTTGACTATTCGCTATATATTGCTCAATATCATGCAAGACTCGATACCCGAATCCAAGATGTGCTTTATTTAAAATTTGTCCGATCTCGGCGATCGATGTACGATAGGATGTGTTTGATTGCTTCTGAACATAACTGTTCCAGTTTTCGGATGTTAGACTGATTGGTTTTGGAAGCGCTATAGCCGGAGGCATATAAGCTAAATCGATAGTAAAAAACTCTATTGTATTTGCTCTGTCTACAACCTTATCACTTATCGATCGTGTAGTCTCATCTACATTTACGGTCCCAGTAAAAAATACATTCGGAGGAATGGCAAAGGAATGAGGAACTGTTATATTTTTCCCTGTTGCCTTTAATTGATTCCAGACAGTTTCACTGAGTAGAGGAATGATACGATCCGTTGTTTTATCCTCCTCCAGTGCACTCAAGAATTGAGAGAAGTAGTATTCTACATGCGAAAGATTCATTTCATCAAGACAAAAAAAATAGAGATGGTCTCTATCTTTTTCCGCACGTAACAAAAAATCTATCGCTGGCTCTGTCACATATTCGCCTGTAATTGTGTTGAGATATCCTAAGAGAAAACGATCATCATTCCAACTTGGACGGACAGCAAGGCGTAAAAATCGTTTATTCTCTCTAGTAGAGCCAACTGCTTCAGCATAGAGTTGGGCAAGTTTTGACTTACCAGTACCAGACAAGCCAGCAAGAAGAACAAACGGATGTGTCTTTAAACAAATATGATAATTGTAGAGCGTCTCTTCCTCGAAATAATACCCTCTACTCAGAATGTATTGTTTAAGGTATGTCAAAAACTCTTGTTCGGAAATATAGAGTTCTTGCATCCTTGTAACAATAGCAGTGTATTCATCGTGCGTGATTTCAACCGCTCCTGCACTAATAGGACGTTGAAGAATATCCAAAATGACGTGAAATGGTACTATTTTTGTGTAAGTTTTCGTTGCTTCAATATTTAATAACCCACTGCTACGGTTGAAGTACACAACTTTTTCTACGTTAGGCAACACACCGTCATATGCGCCATTTTTTGTCGAAACGCGAAGAATGAAATCGCTCTCTTCAATCGAAGAGTGTAATAATAAAGCGCCTTGATCTGTAACCATAGATGAATCATTCAGATAAGGAACGAGAAGATATATTTTTGTCATACAATATGGATCCTGCAATTTTCTTCTAGGCGTACCATATGATCATGATACACTTTATTAAATTTCCATCTTATTGAGCATTTCTTTGAATTTTTTGAGAGACTCTGTATCCAAAGCATCTAAAGCTTCAGGAGTTGTCTCAGCTAAATCAATTAAATTCTTTAATGATTTGTCTCCTCCCCTCACCGCATTACGTCGCTTGCTACCTTCAGAATCAAGCGATCTGATATGCAACATGTCAGGAAAACTAAATTTAAATTTCGGAAAATCAGCCATAATTCTATCAATCTCATCTTTGACATTCTTCATCTTTACCCCAGAACCGGTAATGCGTACCCACGCTTTTGATCGGGTAATCGAAGTAAATGCTTGGTTACGTGTTGCTATTTCTCCTAAATAATCATAGAGGTAATCAAAGCCTAAAATATAAACAACATATGCTTCATTACCTTTGGCACGATATACTGTAGTAAGTGTTACCTTTCCTGGTTCTGCAAAAGCTTCTTTTTGTGCATCGATGCCAGGGATAATAGATGTAACGTTGTATGCTTGTAAGCGTGTTTTTAGGGGGATGAAATAATCTCGTACTTTTTTGTTATTGAGCGTAATAACAACAATTTGTTCGGGAGCAACATCCTCAGTACCGATATCATTATAAATAGATTGAGCAATCCAATCCAATTCTTCATCTATATTTGCCAATATGCTGATAGTGACGACATCCTGCCCCTTATATATTTCTGCGACACGGTTTGGGCTGTTTTGGATAGGACGAGAAATAACAATATCTTCACCTACTTGAAACTGTCCAGACTCAATCTCATATCCAATAGAAGCCCAGGAACCTCTATCAGTTAGCATTTGGAGACATCCACGTGAACCATAGAGACCTAAGCCTAAGGCATGAGCAAGCATAAGAACTTCTTGAGGACAACGATATGAACGATGCAAAACAAAATCTTTCTCAATGCCGCCAGGATAATCATCTCCGGACAAAGACACAAGAGGCTGGCCTTTTTCGTTCTTTCCAAAAAGATCCTCCGGTTTTGGAATTTCTAGAGATGAAAGGCTTTGTAATTCGTCATATGCCCAGTAAATACGGTGAGGATCATAAGATAGCTTATACAGAATTTGAAAGAATTCTTTTGGCAAATCTTGTGCTTCATCAACAAGGATATAGTCATAAATTGGGTCAATAGGTGATTTTAGAGCTTTAACGCAACAATTTTGGAACGATGCATTCGGCCATGACAAAGATCTTTCTTGTTGGCGTAGACATAATTCCGAATAAACTCCTGGACGATCCTGCGCACCCCATGAATGCATTATTTGCAGATTATCCCAGTTAGGGTCTTCACCATTACTTCGTGTCTGATAAAATTCTCTAATCAATGCTTTGGCTTGCGTATACAAACTGCGAGTATGAAACGTGAAAAGGATTTTACTTTGTGGATAGAGCAAATGTATATTTGCAGCCCTCATCGCCAGCAAAACTGTTTTACCAGTACCCGCCAAGCCTCTAATACGCTGCGGACCTGGAGCTATTTGCGTTGCTGCTTTCAATTGTTCCATATCTAATGATCTGATCTGGGTATCCAATTTTCTAATCGCTGTACCCAGTGTAGTTACCTCGATAACGGGATCAGAAGAGGATTTACGTGGGGGGAGTCCTTGCGAGATAGTATTAGTACAATTCCATTCTTCCTCTGTTAACTCCTGCTCTAAAGGAGAATTCAAAATATCTATGTTGTGTCCAGCCCATAATACATTCACATTTTCCAAAGAATGATCAAAGTTATCCTCAAAAGCTTTTTGCGAAATCAATGGTAATGCCAATATTGCTTTAGGTTTTAAACGATGAAAAAGCATTTCGATACGCAGTTGCTTTTGCAAACCCCTTTGAAAACTTTCTAAATCCCATGTTGGAGGATCTATCGCATCATCATTGACAACCCATGCAGCCTCGTCAGCATAATCTATTTCTTCTAGTTGATAAGGAAGACATCGGATAATTAATGGATTATGTGTACGAGTGAATACTGTGAATTCAGGGACAGCTCCTTTGTCATTTTTTATCAGCGGGTATTTATAGTAACAAATTCCTTCCACATCTTTGAAGTGTTCTTGAAGCCACTTTTTAATAATCTGGGAAGGTTCATCTTCAGCATAGTCAGAAAGGGTAACAACAAATTGTAACATACCAATCGCTCCATTAAGACGTTCAATAGCATTCATCGAAAAACAATGATGTAGTGCTTACAGTGTAAATTGATAAAAAGAGCACGTTTATTGTAGAGTAGAGGTACAAAAAAGTCAAGTATATAATGCAATTGCGATGAAGCATGAAATACACGCAACCAATAAGGAGTGAACTTTAAGTACAATCAAGTAACAAGCGTGGGATAAAACTTGCTCGGCAGGCACAGACAATCCAAAAAAAAGTTACTTGATTGTACTTAGAGTGTGTCTTAATAGCCCCCAAGGCGGATCGAGGTATCCTCTGTGCTGAAACATTGAAGAGGTATTGCCTGACCTCCGGCAGGCAAGAAAAGTTATTTCGCTCATGAATGACCACAAATAGCCTTTTTACTCAAGCAGGCGAGGTCGCCGAATGGCTTCTCAGGCTATTCAGATACACTCTTAGATAGTTCTATACTTAAACTGAGACAGACGAAGTGGGCTGGTTGTCTGCCTTTCCCGTGGTAAAAAAAGTAGGCCCATCCTCCCAAGTTTTTCTGCATTCAGTCATAGTTGTAATTAGTGTTCAGAGCATCGACGACAAGATCGCTTGATTATTGTAGATAGTCAGTTTTAAGCACGATTGAAGCAAGAACACTATCAACACAAGTTTGCCACTTTACGCTGCCATCTCAAACCAAAAATACAGCAAAAGAGAGGCTATACATGTTCTGATGTTGTTGTAGGCGGAGTTACATAATTACTAGTACAGCTTGGCGGAAATATCGTAGGAGTCTAGAGGCGAGACGGTCCTTTGTAGGTCCAGTGAAAAGGACCATTGGAAAGACGATTGTAATAAGCAATGAATGCCAGGATGCCCTCGCGTAAGTGAGTCAGGGATGTCCAACTGGCACGAGCTAAGAGGCGGCGAACAAGAATACTAAACCAGATCTCAATTTGATTGAGCCAAGAACTGTGCCTGGGCGTGTAGACGAAGCGAATGCGATGGCTCGGGTTTGAAAGAAAGGCAGCTCGCGTCGGCATCGAGGCCAAATGGCCACTTTTGCCTTTGATGCCCAGGTCCTCCTGGATGCCGCACTGCTCCGCGACGAGACGGACCAGCGTTTCAGACTGATGCGTGTTGAGCTGATCGGCGACAAAGACCCAGGCAGCCTCTGGATCAGTCTGAATGGTCTGGGCAATGTGAGCTGCAAAGTCGGCTTCGGTGCGTGTCGGTAAGAGGCTCGGGGCGATCACTTGACCGGTGGCTACATCCAAATTGGCGATCAGACTCAGGGTGCCATGCCGCTTGTATTCGAATTCCATCCGCTCGACATGACCTGGTAGCATCGGCAATGAAGGATGCAAACGCTCCAATGCTTGGACTCCTGTCATCTCATCGGTGCTGATCACATGCGTGCCCTGCGCCGCAAGTGCCGGAGTCGCTTCATAGACTTCGCACACCGTGCAGATCTGTTCCGTCAACTCAGCTGGATCGTCGGGAGGTGGCGTGAGCCAGTAGCGCTTGCGATGAGGCTGCAAAACGCTCGCCTTTTAAAAAACGTCCCACCGTCCGGGGAGAAATCTGCTTGACGATCCCGCGTTTCACCGCTTCATCAGCCAGTTCACGTGGAGTCCAACTGCTGACTGGTCGCTGTGATTCCCCTGGTGTTTCACACGCCAGAGCCATGATTTGCATGAACTGCTCGAACGTGAAGGTCTCTGGGGCACCGGGGCGCTGCTCATCGGTCAAGAGAACCTCGATGGCTTGACCAAGGAGTTTTGGCTTTGCGGTAGCTTCGATCGCCTCCAAATGGGCTTGCGCCCTGTGCCAGCGATCCCGCCAACGCCGCACTGTTTCATACCCCATCTGCAAGTGCTGGGCTATTTTGCTATTACTGACCCCCTCGGCTGCTTCCAAAATGATGCGACCTCGTTTCACCAGTCGTTGGGCATTGGTGCTCCGATGCACCATACGCTCCAACAATTCGTGTTGTAACGAGCTCACATGAAGCTCGTTTGCTTGTGGATGAGGCATGTGGACAATCTCCTTGCTTCTTTCTCTCCTTATTCTATCACATCCTCACTCACTATTTACGCCAGTCTGTACTAGAGTCTATGAGGGCATAGTTGTCAGCAAAATAATCAAGCAATAGGCGATGAGAGAAGCTATAACTACCACCGACACGCTTCAACAGAATACGAGCCGTGGCATCATTAAGAAATGATGCCACCCTCCAAGGGCAGAGATGTGTGTGCCAGAGCCAAAAACGTAAGATGAAGTGTCGCATAACGGCTTGAAGTCCGTTCATTTGCCCCAAAATGACAATACCAAATATTCCAAGCGCTAGCCCATCGACAGGCCCAAAAAGCGTTCCAAACCATATAGCAGGAAAGACGCTAACTAGCAGTGCAACGGCCCATCCAATTTTTGCAGAGCGTTGAATACCTTCGTTGGGAGTACGATAATCCCGTCTAGGAATTTGTTTCTCTGAGAGCCCCCAAGCTAAGACTCCCATGCATGTAAAAGCTGGCACCATTAGAAAAAACGAGAGTGGGTTCATCGCTCTCAGGGCTAGTCCAAAGACAGTTTTGAAGCTCACACTAAATGCGAGTCCGAGGACCCACCCCCATCTCGCACCTTGTGGAGACCACGCCACGGCCTCTCTTGGCTTGATACTTAGATCGCGCCCAAATGCACACAGAAAAATCAATAATCCTATCAAGCTGCTTATGATGCCGTCAAGCTTTCCACCAATTACTCCATTAATGATGCCTCCAACCAGCAACCCTAGGAATCCATTGGTCAATCGAACACTCCACTTATAAAAGGATTGTTGCTTCCTGGGAAGCCAATCCTGTTGTAGATCTTCGAGGAAGAAATTTGGTTGATTATGTTTTCGCAACTGGTGAGCTAACCATCCCAACCCCACATATGTGACTTGTGGTGAATATCGCTTTGTATTTCCCTGAGACATTAATCGCCATACATAATCTTTAATCACCTTCTGTTGTAAATTTGAACGTTGCTCTAAGGGAATACGCAACGGTTTCTCCTGATAGGTCAAGCTTAATATACTGAGCATAAGTGGTGTCATAGATAATTGTCGCAATTCTTCATTATTCTTGAGTGTAGTACGTAATGCTGCTAATGGTGGACCAACATGTTTAAGATAGGTATTGATCTGTGCTACTGTAAGCGGTTGGATGGTCACTGCTTTATGAAGAGTAAGACGTGTTTGTTGTGCAGCGACTTGATATTCATCCTTCCGGCTACAGACAACAAGTGGCCCTAAATGCTGATGGTGGTAAAGGTTAATAGATCGGATACAGGCTTCACGAGCAGTTTCTCCCACCTCATCCAATCCGTCAAGCAGAGGAAGAATCTGATCCTCTAGGATCCATTGGGCAATAGGAGGACGTGGAACAGTATACGTCCTCGCGATTTCTTCAATGAGCCAATCCTGTAATGGTCTACGTTTAGTGGCCCAACTGGAAAGATTGACGACGACAGGAAATGGAGCCTGCTCATCCAGAGCAGCTCGCTGTTGCAACACTTCAGCCAACTTTAGTAGCAATGTCGTTTTCCCTGAGCCAAGATCACCGAGAACAAGTAGTTCACCGCTGGTCTGATCATAGACCTGTAAGAGAGACGTCTCATCAGGTAATGGCTGTTCAGGAAGATTTGTTTGACGAAAATGTTCGTAAGTTGTGTTAAGTACGGCATCTGGCGTGATGTAAAAAGTAAGAGGAATCGGCACTACTCCTTGCTCTGAATGTTTCAAAATATCTATATATTGGTTGTGTAGTTTACGAAGAAATCGTGTACGGTTCTGCCGAGCATTTGAAAGCGATCTAGGTATGCCATGTTTACCTCTACCAACTCCACATAGCACTGTCAGTGCACCGAATAGGCCGAAGCCAGATATGAATTGAATGGGGAAGGAAAGAACGAGGTGGATAAGGAAGAGTTGAGTGAGCGATGTATTCGCTGTCGTGGTATTAATATTGGCGATCGTTCCACCAAAGACACTAACAATGAGTGTCCCCCACACGTAGAGGAGCACTGGCCAGAATCGACGGCACCACCGTACTTGCCAAGGAAAATTCTCTTCATAAAAAGTAGAGAGGGGTAACTGCTGCTCTGGCATAGAAAAAATTCATCCTTTCACATATGCAGAAGTGTATGTACTACTATAATATACGAACGAAATTGCTCTATGTAAACAAAAATATGGGAGATATAAGACAAGATGGTTGTGTTGCAAGAAATTACAAGAAGATAAAAGAAGCATGAAGAGGCTCTGCTTGCTCAGTTTAAGCTGTCTCTCCGAACAAAGTGGCGACCAATGCAATCTGTCCTCTCACATCGCCTTTTGCCACGCCTTGCAACTCACTTTTTCGCATTATGTTCATGATCTCAAATTCTTGCAAGGTTCGCCAAGCCGTTTCGACGGAGAAAAAGCCCATCCTCGGTTTTGTTAAACGCTTGATAAACCGGTGGTCTTGCTCAATAAAATCATTGAGGTACTTCACGTATCGGAACCTACAGCTTTCGGGAATGTGCCCTACCTTTTTCAATTTAGCGAATGCTTTAGGGTACGCGGCATTGTTGTCAACGGTGATGACTCGTAGCTCACTGGTATGCGAGGCGGTGAGCGTTTTGAGGAAGAACGCTTTGGCAGCTTTTGCCTCTCTTGTCGAGCTGAAGAAGAAATCGAGTGTATTCCCTTGCGCATCAACCACCGATAAAAGCACACCCACTCCTTTTTGGCATTGATGTATATCTTGTCAACCCGTCCAAGAGTCCGACATGAGCTTCAACTGAGCACGGCACCGCCGTTCACGTCCAGGAGCATAGTACTGAACCCCGCGAGAAATCGTCGTATGGTCCACCTGCAAGCCACGTTCGAGTATTATCTCTTCCCGCTTGCGATAACTCAAAGCAGAGCGTAAGTACCACCTGACATACAAGAGCATGACCTCTGCCTGAAAGTGACGCCATTTGAACGGCTGCGGCTCTGTCATGAAGGGTTCTCCTTTCCTCTTTTTTCTGACTTTAGCAGGTCGGCTTATTTTTGCAATACAGCCCGGTATTTTCACTAGAACGCTATCGAGAGTACTATCTTGTGCAAATGATGTTATTCCTTCTACATGCTATAATGGCATATTATAATCAATCAGAGGTGTGAAGATGGCAATCCTGTATCCAAAGGGTGGTCCAGTTAAGAATGAAAGTTATACAGCTGAACCTACTGTCTACTATGCTCTGGCACGACAACTCTCCGATGACTTTGTCGTAATTCATAGTATTCCCTGGCTTGCCCAGGTAGCAAAAGAAGTTGATGGTCGTAATGTCCCAACAGGTGAAATTGACTTCTTAATTCTGCATCAGACATTGGGGATACTCGCATTAGAGGTCAAAGGGGGCAAAATACATTATGAACACAACATGGCAGTCTTACCCAATGGAGATCGCTTTGATCCTGTTGCGCAGGTACGTCGTGGTATCCACGGCCTGTCTCGATGGATATTCAACGCTAGTGGTAGTGATATTTCGTATCGATTTGGATATGGAGTTGTCTTTCCACAAAGTATGGTCAAAGGGCGTGTATTACCACCAGCCCTGATAGATACGACAGGTGAAAAACCACAAAGTATTTGCTTCGATCAGCAAGATCTTTCCATAATAGGAAACCAAGTCATGATGCTCATGCACTATTGGCAAATAGCGCTCGGCAATCATCCTCTGTCACCAACGACTTTGCATACCATTGTCAAGCTTCTTCTCCCTGATCCTGATTTGACTCCAACTTGGGTAGAACGCATTGAATTGACCAAACAACACCATTTACTCCTTACCGCGCAGCAATCAATGAGACTCCAACAAATTGCAAAACATCCTCGATTTGTTCTGACCGGGCGGAGCGGTACGGGAAAGACATTGCTTGCTATCGAATATGCCCGAAGACTTGTATCACAAGACAAACGTGTTCTTTTCCTGGTCTATAATGTGGCATTAACCACAGCAATCAAAAAAGAACTGAGAGACCTCCATCGATGGGATCCACAACAACGACCGGGAGTCGTCGTGAGAAATTATCATGAATTATGTCGATTTGCAGCACTGAAGCTTGGTCGAGCGAGTGAACAAGAAAAAGGAAAGCGCTGGTACACAACGTTGGCTCACCAGGCTTTTCATGATGCTATCCAGAACAATCTCATGGGATCATATGATGCTCTCATTATCGATGAAGGGCAGGTATTTCACAAAGACTGGCTCACAGATTTACAGCAGTGGTTTACCTCCAAACCATTATTGATCTGTTGTGATGAAACACAATCGTTTTCCTATGAACACAAAACCTCGGCAGAAGAGATTGCACACATCATCAACGCACCATCCCCTTTTACCTTGACGTATAATATGCGATCACCCAGGCCAATCTTTGATCGATTGGAACAGGTCATTACATCCCATTATGAACAGCAGTCTCAACGTGACGATGAACAAGATACACTACAAGAAAGAGCCAACCCTGATGCGCTTGAGGAACTCCATAAAGCCATCAAGCAATTACAAACAGACCATATTCCACCAGAACACATCATGGTTATATATTGGAAGACATCGCCAACCTATCGCGATGGCTTCGAGAAACTAGTAGGGCAGACTATCTCCGTCTATAAATGCCGCGGCATTGAAGCACCCGTAGTGATTATCTGGCCGTATATCGACACCATTGACGATATAACCTGGGCCTGTGCCTATTCGCGAGCGACGAGTCGATGCATTGCTATTTATAAACCAATAACATTTTTAAAACATTATGACGAGTATCAATTTGCAAAGGTACTTGCGTCCGGAACGCCCCGGCTCTCTCAATGGATTCACCAACGGAAAGAACAAGAACGCCAACAACAAGAACTCCGTGAAGCGCACAAAAAAGAGACACAAGAACTTCGTGCCCTATGGCCATCACCATCGTGGCAAATAGTCGCATTTGAGAATATTGCTCTTCAGTGGTCATATTCATGGCAAGCGTGGTATCTTCCAAAACAATCGACACAGATAGAAACGCTGTTATGGGCAATGCATGTTGCCATAACGTCACCTTATGACGTTTATGCTGAGGTGCAGGGCTATGGGATAGGCTATTTGCCAGGATATCGCTATATACGTAAATTCCTCTCATCAACGAAGGCAAACAAAATCACACAAGAAGATTTCGCTATCGGATGGTGCAAAACATGTCAGAGTTGGTCACGAGGCCAGATAGTAAGCATGAGCCATGATAGCATATGGTCTTGTTCGGACTGTTCCCATATCACAACACAGACCCCTTCGTATTCGGATACTAATGAACAAGGAGGAAAGTTAAATCTTCTCAGAAGTGCCCAGCAAATTGTCATGCAAGATTCGACTGTTTTCTCGATAGCATTGTCCGATTGGGCAGAACTACATTCAGAGCAACAAAGGTTCGTTGAAGAACATTGCCAAAACACAGAAGAATCCTTAAATTGGGTTGGACGCATTATCACCGCCACAGAAATCCTTGCTCTTACACCAGGTTCTCTTGTAGAAACAGCAATCATTCACCGTCTTTCCTGGGATGGCATCCCATGGCTCGCAACGGCCATCACTGAGGAGCAATGGCTAGATGCTTTGGTGTTAGGTATGAGGCTCTGGGCACGATATAAAGCGGTTCGAAGAAAATCTAAAGGGGTCTACGAAGTACTGAGCCTTGGGCCTATCGATGCGGAACCGACGAAAGGTTATGTGTAAAGATACAATTTGGCGGCGCGAGGAGGGACCCAAATGGAGAATCAGGAGCATCTCGATCTGCTCAAGCAATGTGTAGAAACATAGAACCGGTGGCGGCAGGAGCGTCCAAAGACACGGTCAGATCTCAGCATAGCCAAGTTGACCGGAATGCATCTTGTCAGCGTTAAGTTCGATAAAGTCGATCTCTCAAGGGCTAATTTCCTCGAAATACTGCTCAATAGAAGTAAGTTCATCGAGACAGATCTCAAGAAGAGCAAGTTTTGTCGTGCTTACATTCGTGAGGCAAATTTGGCAGAACAGGCATCTACAGAATTGATCTCTCTAATGCTAAGATGAACTTAACAAGTACTTACGTGCTTGCAAAAAAACACTCACGAAGGATAGGTAAGGATACCGTGGATGATAACACACCTGCACTACACTACCTCAGGGATAACAAGTTTTTCCTATACCGCTATCAGTCGTCACGTTTAAAAAACGCTAACACTATATCACAGCTCATCTGGGGCTTTAAAAAAAACCAAGAAAAGGCAGTTGCCACATTACAAATAACTCTTGCTCATGCGTTGGCACAAGCTGAGCTTGACTTTCTCGATATTACGAATCACTGGTACAGTATAGCTATGCCTCGAAGTAATATGGATGGTTCCAATCTTCCATGTGAGAGAATAGGTATTCACCTTGAAGCAACATTCCCATGGATTGAACATATCCCTTATGGCCTACGAAGAATTCAATCTGTTCCACCATCAAGACTTGCTTATATTGAAAAGCGCCTTCGAAATACAGAGGATGTTCATAGAAGAACGATTCGCTACAATGGACCTCCGCTTCAAGCAACATCTGGGGTGATCCTTATAGACGACATTATTACCCAATCAAATACATTTAATGCGTGTCGCAGCATTATACAAGAAATGACACAATGCGAACATATCTTCGGGCTTTTCATGGGTTGGACACAACGCTCCTGACGAAAAGAGCAAGATTATAAACCTAACATGTTTTCGATGATAATAAAGTGCAGTTTTCTCTTTTTGGCTTTCTCAAGTACCAATCTTGCTATAGTTTCTTCCCTTCTCTCTTAATGATACTTAAATTCGCATAAGCACTCACAATGCTACAGACGGCATGTGCGTTGTGGTATGTAATCCATTGTTCTCGTAAGCTCACACCTACCAATGCCTTGCCTATATCTGCGCCGTGCTCTGTCTCTTGTAATACTACACTCTCTCAAAAAGAGCAGGTAAATCGAGCGATTAAGGTTAAGCGAAGCAAGTGTAGAAGCATATTCCTATAAAGTAGTGAATCGCTTATGAAATCATAAATACATTTGTTCTATTGACACATCGATTATTATAGCTTAATATAGGCGATACAAACACAATCATATTAAAGAATGTATC
Organism: Ktedonobacteria bacterium brp13; assembly: GCA_015099395.1. Classification (GTDB taxonomy): domain Bacteria; phylum Chloroflexota; class Ktedonobacteria; order Ktedonobacterales; family Ktedonobacteraceae; genus Dictyobacter. The sequence continues at coordinate 2,578,773 of AP024096.1, forward strand.
TCGATGGTATATAAGGCTGCGTAAAGATTTTTTGATCGTACATCTATATATGTACAGACACCGTCAATCTGTTGTTCTATAAAGGACGTAGGATGCAGCAATCAACATGGGCAATCTTTCTTGATCTGGACCAAACTCTGGTCATAACTGCAGCAATTGAGCAGTATCGCAAAAATCGACAATGGTTGGTCATTCATCAGTACTTCAATAAGACCTCCCTCCCTGATCATACCAAAGCTTTTCTTGAACGAGTCCGTCCTCATTTTCAGCTCGGAGTGATTACAGCGTCGCCGAGAAAGTATGCTGAACAACTCCTTGCCTATCATCAGCTCACTATCCCTGTTATAGCAGCGTATCACGATACAAAAAAGCATAAACCCGATCCCGAACCACTTCTGTTCGCTGCAAAACAGCTAAATATCTCGCCTGCCCGGTGTATTCACATTGGAGATCATCAAAAAGACATTATCGCGTCCCACCAGGCTGGTATGGTAGCAATTAGGCTCTCATGGGAGAACAAGCTCAATGCACAAGCCATTGCCACATATCCTCACACACTCTGTTCCAACTGGACAGAAGTCCTGACATGTCTGCATACAACTGTTCGAGAAGGATGAGGTAATAATGCACAGCGACCGATACAATAGACCAACCCTTCAACTCCTCAATGATGGTGAGAAAAACAAATACTACCTTTATGAATATCGAACGCAACGGTCTGGTCAAGCGAATGACATATCACGACTTATCTGGAGTTTAAAAAACAACGAAAGAAATGCAGTTACCACACTGCAAACGACCATGGCAAATGCTCTTGAGCAATTCAACATGAACTTTTTTCACCTTACGAGGCGATGGTATTGTATAGCCATTCCTGGAAGTAGTGCATATAATGCCAATCAAGGTTGTGAGCGCATATGTGCTCATCTTGATAGTAATTTTTCTTGGATTACTCATTTGCCAAAGGCCTTAGTAAGAATACAACACGTTCCATCTTCAAAACTTGCGCATCGGGAGGGGAGACCACGCAGCACACAAGAAAGACATAATGCCACAATCCAATATAATGGGCCTCCATTACATCGAGGCGCAGGAATAGTTCTCATAGACGATATTATTACCACAGGAAATACATTTAACGCCTGCTGTGATATACTACGAAAAACAACTGATTGCGAACAAATTTTCGGGCTTTTCATAGGCTGGACACCACTACGATCATAGTAAAATCACAAACGAACCAGTTGTAGAGAATGAATGTAGAGAGGAACATACTGAGGTCATGCAACAAGAAGATTTCAAAGATGATACAGCGTATGCGCTGTCTCTTGGACTCCTTCCAGGAATAGGCAAACAGATACAACGTCAATTGCTGTCCGCCTTTCCACAATTTCATGACCTCCATCAAGCCTCGTTCGATCATCTTCAAAAGGTTCTCAAGCGCCAATCTACCGCTACAGTAGTGTACGAACAGATTCATCATCAACAAGCATGGTTGTCTATCTGGAAGAACGCACAACACAGTATAGAGCAACACAAACAAGCACATATTTCAATTATTTCACTGACTTCACCAATGTATCCAGCCTTGCTCAAAAAGATTACAGATCCTCCGGTCGCCCTTTATGCAAAAGGTAACATTACCCTGTTGCAACAAAGTACGATGGTTGCGATCGTAGGAACACGCCAGCCCACAACTGATGGTGAACGGATCGCGCACTACCTCACTAAAAGTTTTGTGCATCATAATTATTGTATAATCAGTGGTCTGGCCAAAGGAATAGATACTATCGCGCATAAAAGTGCGCTTGAAGCTCAAGGCAAGACCATTGCAGTCATTGCCACACCACTTAATCAGATCTATCCGGCAGAAAACAAAGGACTGGCTCAGCAAATTATCGAAAATGAAGGCCTTTTAATAAGTGAATTAGCGCTAGGAGCAAAAAGCTTTCGCAGCGCCTTTGTGCAGCGTGATCGTCTCCAAAGCGGTCTTTCACTCGGTATTATACCCATTCAGACAGCCCTCGATGGTGGAACGATGCATACCATCAGTTTCGCAAAACAACAGCAACGGCTTGTCGCCTGCCCCTACCCCTCTAAAGCTGACAAATATGCTCATCAATATGAAGGTATTAACGCAGTCATCAACAATCCTTCACCCCAGGTATATGCATTCCAGGCCAGCCAAATAGAGCAAAGTGATATCTATACGCGTCTTCAGAAAGTTCGAGAACAACTGCTTTCCTCCTCCCCACGAAGAAGTGAACTGGCTTATCCAACAGCTGCGTATCATCAACAATACATAATCGCTGAATCATCAGCATTCTATACAGTGAATGAACAAACCGATTCAACCTCCATACACCATCAGCAAGACGTAGCAGTTGAGCAACCAACACCTTATCTATCAGAAGAGAAATTTCCTCAACAAAGAGAAGTACCTCTTCAGCAAATATCAACAGAAACTCAAATGGTAAAGCAAACACTGAAAGATATACCGCCTCAACAAGAGAAAGAAGCTCCTACGATTAAGTCGCAAAACGAGCAACAAGAAACAGTGGTCATGGAAGAAAATCGGAAAGAAGCAAAGAAAACAGCATCTCGACTCCGGCAAAAGAAGGCATCTCTCACTCCAGAAACATCAAAACGAACAAAGACAAAGAAAACAACTTCAGAAAGCATGTCTGCTCCTGCTCATGACTCCTTTGAACAGCCGAAGAAATATAATGCAAAGCGTAGGGCAGGAGAACAAGCATCCGGTATAGATGCAGGATTTACACAAAACTCTTTGTGGTAGAGTATGCTGCTAATAATGATAGTGCCCAACACAATAGTGTTCCACATGAAAAGCTGATCTGCGATAGTGGATAAAAACGAGCAAAAGAGGTTACTTTTCATGCACGACCAGCGTCAGAAAAATGCCATCTTACCGAAGGCGGCATCGTTGTGAAAATTAATGAGGAAAACTACTTCCTGGCAAAAGAGGATGATCTGGCCAGAATGACACCTCAACAAGTGGGCAGATTATTGCGTTCACTTGGTATCACAGGAAAAACAACGAAGTCACGAAACAAGATCAAACAATATCAAACAAGAACCGCCAAAGGACGTCACACAACTCGAAGTGTTTTAATATCGCTAGTCCCACGAATTGCGCAACGAGGTGTAATCTGTAGCTAGCAGGCCTAAAAATATGCCTTCTTTAGAGGAAGAATGAAAAGATTCCTGACAAAGGAGGCATATGTGAATACTATCACTGATTCGCCGATCATCATCCAGGCCACTTCGCACTCCGTCTCTTCGACACCCTCCTGGTTTGGGGAGGTGGTGGTCATCGCTCAGTATCTTCGACGCATCGGCGTGCTCGCGAAGATTTCCGAGCGTGTGCGCTTCGCCCGGCGTCGGTTCGGGCACTATGAGGTCGTCGATTTTCTGGCGGTGCTCTTCGGCTATGCCGTGAGCGGCGAACGCACGCTCAAAGCGTTCTATGAGCACCTGCATCCCTTTGCGCCAGCTTTCATGGCACTCTTCGGACGAGATTGTTTGCCAGCTCGTTCCACGCTCTCGCGTTTTTTGGCCACCCTAACTCCGGAAGCAGTCGAAGCCTTGCGTGCGCTGTTTCTCGAAGATCTGCTCGGGCGACAGCCAGACTTCGAGCAGCAACCCAGTGGGCTCACCGACCGAGCAGGGAACGTGTGGAAGGTGTTCGATATTGATGGCACACGCGAGGCAGCCCGGCAACGTGCATTACCACAGAGCCCGGAGTTGCCTGTCTGCCAGCGTCGGCTAGAAGACGTGTGCGCACCTGGCTACACGGGTCACAAGCGAGGGGAAATCGTGCGGACCCACACCGCCGTCCTGCAAGCGCATTCCTCCCAGTGGCTCGGCACCTTCGGCAACCCCGGCAACGGGGAGTATCGAAAGGAGTTGCGTCGAGCAGTGGAGATGATTGGCTCCTACCTGAAAGCACACCAGTTTCCAGACAAGCACGCTCTGCTGCGGCTTGATGGTTTGTATGGGACTGGAGCCGTCCTGGCCGATTTGCGCAGGTTCGCTTTCGTGATGCGCAGCAAAGAGTATGGACTCCTTGATCTGCCGGTCGTCCAGGCACGTTTGCACCCGCCTGCTGATCAGCAATTCTCTCGCCCGGAAAGTACCCTGATCCGCACGCACGCTCTATGATTGCCCAGAGGTTGCGGTGGGCAGCAGCGGATTATGTTGCCGCCTCGTCGTAGCAACCCATCCTGCAGGCCCGACAAAGAAGCGCATTGGCGTCGAACGCGATGGGCTCATCTACGAACTCTTCTTGACGAAATTGCCGCAGGAGGCCTTTACTGCTGCCGATGTCGTCGCGCTGTATCTGCATCGTGGCGCCTTTGAAACGACACTCTCCGATGAGGATATGGAGCAAGAGCCTGATCGTTGGTGTTCTCATGCCGCTTGCGGGCAGGAAGTCTGGCAGATCGTCTCACAGTGGGTCTGGAACTTGCGCCTGGAATTGGGGCATCAACTGGAGCCTGAACCACTCCGCACCACCGAGTTTGCTCCTGCTCTCTCGCCAACCAAAGAGCCCACCGCTCCTGCCTGCGGCTATGCCCCAGCAGTAGTGGCCTTGCCGTTCAAACAGGGCCGCTTCTCCGGATGCGACTTTGCCCTTCAGACTGATGACACCTTGAGTTGTCCGGCCGGGCAAGCACTGTTTGCAACAGAAGAGCGCCGGGAGGCTGATGGGAGTCTGCGGCTGGTGTATGCAGCGCGTATCAGTCACTGTCGAGACTGCCGGTTACGCGAACAGTGTCAGTGGCATGGCGGCATGGCGGGAACACCCAGAAACCACGTCGGGTCAGTGTACTGCTTCATCCCCTCCAAGTTGGCTCTGCTCCCTTGCTCTGGCGTGACTGGAGCCGCAGGCAGCACCGTCGAGCCTGTATGCAACTCTTACGTCACCAACGAGTTGACGTGCACCTGGAGTCTCTCGATCAACCTGACCCTGCTCCGTCTCCACCGATCCTTTCTCGTGCTCAACGCGCCCATTTCCGGCTCTCGAGGGAAGAGCGATTCGCACGCAATGAGGCTGCCTCAACGATTGGTCTGTGTACGATCACCCTCTTCGGGGTGCCTGAAAGCTTTGCGCCCTCGCTGGGTCTATTGACCGCCTAACCCCGTGATCGGTCGCCGTTGGGTCTCTCTCCTCGGGAAGGCTGACTTCTCCGTGCAACGCTTCCTGCCTTCTTTGCCTGATTTTTCCTCTGTTTCCCTTACTTTCTGATCTTTTTGCTTCCTTTTACCCTGTTTTTCTCCCCTCTTTTGAGCATGTCTTCCTGTTCCGAGGAGCTTTCGTCTCCTCACTCAACGATAAGCTCTTACACAGTCTCGTTGCGCAATTCGTGGGCAGTGCAGGTTCGCTGCCTGCTCATAGCGGGTGATGATAGCTGGCAGTCCAATGGTCAAGTGCTGATCTCCTCGATATGTCGTCACCAGCAGCGGATGGCCTTCTTGATCGTGCAATACAACTAGAGCGAGGCAACCTAGAATTTTTCCGAAGCGTCCGACCAATCCGCGTGGAATGAGATGATCAGCATAAACCGCTTTCCGATGTCCATCGATGTAGAAGACGGGAACAGGATCATCTGCCGTGTGTGACGATTGTTTCCAGAGAGAGGCAGTCCAGCTTGCTAGGGCTCCGGTCAAGACCTCATCAACTCCAGCCTGAGCCAATTCCGCTAAAAACCGCTCGGTATGTCGATACCCGTAGGCGAGACGGCGACCGGTGAGCAGTGCTAGCTCTTGACCCGTGTAGCTCCGGAGATCCCATGTTCGTCGCAGCCCACCGCTTCTAAAAAGAGTAGAGTTAAGAGTTGGCTACGCAGCGTTGCAGGCTGGCTGTGGGCCAGGCGTGACAATGGATGAGTCGTGATCAGGTTCGGCGAGAGCGCTGTTTCCAGGGATGTGAGCCAGCCAGTTTCATGGGTAGCAGCCAGTAGCAGAAAACTGCCAGCTCCTTCCTGCCACTGTGCAGTATCTGTGGAATGATCAGCTTTTACGACCTTTTTTTTCCTGCTCCTGGTTCCGTCGGTAATTGCTCACTCCGAGCGCAGCTCGGACGCGGTTGATCTGGCTGGTGCTCATGCTTAAACCAAAACGCTCTTGCAGCAGTATTTGGATGGCCGAACTTGGCGTAAAAGGTGCTTGTCGGCAATATTCTTCCAAGAAAGTGCGTGCTGCTCCACGCAGTTTGATCGGATGTCCATGTCGTCCATCCTCCAGGGCAACTTCCCCACGTATGCGAACCGCACGAAGGAGCCGATAGGACATGGCTCGCTTGAGCGGTATGCGTGCCTCCACCGCAAGTTCATGCCTCGATCGACCTTCAAGCAGAACCAGAATGAAACGTGTTCTGTTAGCGTGTCGTTCGTTTTTCTCCTCGCTTTGCATGCTGTTCGTGTTTCCTTTCCTGCTGTCTCCACAAGACAGTCAGACGAGAGACTCGCTTTTTCTTTAGGAAAACAGGGAATAGGAGCGAAAGAAGCGAGCAAGAGAGAGGGTACAGTGGCTCTCGTATCATCGAAATCTCAATTGGAGATGGCCTCTCTCCTGGCGGTAGCCTCTGACATCCAATTTGTGAGGTGATATTCTTTGGCGACACGATAGGCCTGTTCAATGCACTCCAAGGCTTGTGAGCACTGTTGTTGGGCCAAGTAGAGTTCACCCAAGCTGAGTTGCGAGAGAATACATGCAACTGGCTGTTCCAGTTCCCTGGCGAGAACTTCGGCCTGTTGGTAGTGTGTGGCAGCAACGGTCAGCTCGTTCTGTTTTGTGCAGATTTCTCCCACTGCCAGATGAGAGAACGGCAGTGCTATCTTGAAACCGATCTCTTGTCGCAAAACCAGAGACTCCTCAAAGCATTGCCGTGCTTGCTCCAGGTCGCCTTGCATTGCATCAAGCAGCCCTCCAAGATGTCGCACGGCGTAGGACTGTTCCAGTTTGTACCCATGCTCTCGCGCAATCTGATAGGCCTTGGTATAGTAGATACGTGCTTGGTCGAGGTCGGATTGATCCCCATTCTCATAGATCAACCCGATATGGAAGGAGGATTCACTCATTCCTCGCTGGTCACCAAGTACCTCACGTCGTTCGAGTGCTTGTTGGCAGTAGGCTAAAGGCGTGCTCGATTCTCCCTCTTTTGTCATCAATTGTTTGTAATAATAGGCGAATCCGAGCAGATCAAGTGCATCCGCTTCACCATGTTCATCTACGATGAAGGCAGCAAGTTGTTTTGCACGAGTGACTGTTGCAAATGCTTCCTCAGCATCGCGATTACGATAAAAAATGCTGCTGATTAAGATCTTTCCAGACTGAAGCAATAATTTCAGCTGATCGTGCCTCGTTACCTCTTTCGCCTCGAGCAATTGCTCGCCGATCTTCAGCAGCTTGATCGCATCATCTAATCTGCCCAGATAGTAGTACGACTCGGAGATATCGCACAGCGTTTGAAGCAACGTTGTATACTGTTCTACCATTGTGTCAAAGGAAGTGGAGAATGACTGCATGTTGGTTCCTTCCATTCTATCTGCATTTTTCACTGGATCATACACAATTCTCTGATGCCCTGCAATAGTCAAGAGCAATGTGTCTGTCTAAGCAACACAGACTTTAGTACTACAGTGACACTTTGGCAGGAACTTCTTTGGTGAGATAGCTCTCGGAGCCAAATCGCCGATAAGCCGATCTATAACATCAGTGCTCTCCTGAAGCCATCTGACGTCAAAAGTGTCACTGTAGTATTAGGCCTTGTTTCTACTTCTACATGCGCACCTACCCTTTGGAGCAAGACCCTGGCAGTACTATTTCCCTTCTCAACTGCCCGGTAGCGTTACCTCTCCCTTCTCAACTGCCCGGTAGCGTTACCTCTCCCTCGATTATCCAACCTTGCGGAGGCAATAACCTCTCTGCGTGACAGCAGTTTCACTTCGCAAGGTTGGGAACCTTTTGTCTCGTTTCGTTTACGCGTCAAACATTGGACCATTCCTCACTGAAACAAGATGGTCACGAATAGACTGCATACGCATCAGTATATCGTCTGACTCATCTAGTACTGTGTTCACCTGGTAAGCGGGTAGGTGCCGGTCTGCCGGAGCATTACCTCTCCGATGGCTCACAGGGGAATAGAGCAACAGCCGCTGAGATGGGGCTCCCAACATTACTCAAGTTTCAACGTCGTCAGCAGACGATCAAGTATGTACTACGTACGATTCTGAATCGCGTGATTAGCGAGGCACAGAATGCAGGCAGGCTGAGTAAGCAGATAGATACAAGCTACGATATCGTCTTCCCTGATATCGATGTCGCCGATCATCAGACACAGGCTACGGCGGTGAATCAACTCGTGAATGGGCTGGTACTGGCTCGCCAACAGGGCTGGGTGAGCGATGAGACGGCGATGCGACTCATCTTCCAATCGGTTGGCAGCGAGATCGATATACATAGCGAACAGGCCGCTATCCTTCAACAACAGCACAGATAGCACTCCCCCACAGCTATTCGTAATCTCCAAAGGCGCGGTGAAGAGAGGAAAAGAGAGGATGCCACTCGATAATCGTAAAAGTGCACATATACAGAGTCTGCTGACACGCTCGTTCCAGGGACGGCAGAAGACAGTTACCTTCGTCTATCAGAGTGGCACGAGCTATAGCTATACACTGGTGAACGTGATCTTTCGCGCACAGGATGTGTTTGATCCACAGATCTCTGACCGCAGTGGTAGCGCGCCACGAGCCCTCTCCGATACACTGCTGATTGCTCCGATAGGGACCAATTTTAATGGGGTGGTCTTTATCGCGGATACAGTCACAGCGACGGTCACAGGCGTGCAGGCAGCAAAGAAATATCAGGTGGTAGAGCCGGTGGCGGTGGGGATTGTGCCGGGCGGAACACATATACGCGTCTATCTGCGACGCTTGAATTAATGTAAATGAGCAGGCTCTCCAGACTTCTTTCTATAGAACCTCAACATACTACGATCATTCCTCAATAGATACAGCTACACAGTAGCAATAGAAAGGAACCCTTTTATGGATTCACAATCTCAATCTCAAGAACTACCGATTAACACTCCATTACATACACCAGATTTTACACAGCCGAAAATGGAGATGCCTGAGCTACAACCATTTGACGCCGAACATATGGGCGGGCTTACGATCTATCACAATATATGGCAGGACCCGACGTTGCCGATGGAGCAGGACCCTCAGATTGATCAGGATATCTGGTTGCAGCAGCGACCGGGCGAGCTCGCCGAGAATGCGCCAGCTACGCTCCAGAGTGGGGCCGATTATCAGCAGCAGAGCGAGCCGTATCCACGCTCCTGGCTGGCGCAGGGCAAGGGCGATAGCTGGCGCGGACGCCATATGAGTCTGCTAGACGACGGTCTTGAGCCAGGCGCACGATGAAAGTAGCCAAAAAGCGCCTGGGCGATCCGCCAGTAGAGCAGGTTGAAGGGATACAGGAAGAGCAGCATATCCGGATCAGTGGGCAGATCATTGAACGGCTCGACCAGCCAGCAGAGCAGACAGACGGGCATGAGGTCCGCGTCACCGTGATTCAAGGTGGTCGCTCCAAGAATGGTTTCGCCTACGACGAGCAGGCGCTGCACAGCATCGCACGGATGATCGAAGGAGCGCAGGCGTACGCAGACCATGCTCGTGGTGATAACGAGCAAGCGGCCCGCTCGGTACGTGATGTCGTAGGCTTTTACCATGCCGCACACTATGTACCGGCAAGCGGTACCGCAACAGAACGGGTCGACGCGACACTGCACATTTTTACGGCCGCCGAATGGCTCTGGTCGATCATTAAAGAGGCCTGCGATCTGGGTCGACCGGAGCTGATCGGCCTCTCAATCGACATCTTCGGGCAGTGGCAACAGAATGCAAGCACACAGGCACGCGACGTCACAGAGATCGTACAGCTCAACTCTTGCGATATCGTGACCCGCCCCAGCGCTGGCGGTACGTTCCGCCGCATTCTTCATGATGAGTTCCCAACATTACAACAGCACGAGGAGACGACAATAAGTGCGTCTTCAGAAAGAGGTACCGCGATGCACACACAGCGTCCACAGACACAGGCACATGCTACCACGGCAGAGGCCGATGCAGAGCAGGTAGAGCAGCAGTCTTTGCACGGACAGATCCAGGAGCAGCAACAACAACTCGCACAGCAACGCGATGAGATCGCACACCTGCTCAACGAAACACGACTACAAAAAGCACAGTTAACGCTGAAGAGCCGCCTGGGCGACACCGACCTCCCCACTGCGGTACTCGATACGATTAGCCAGCGCTTTAAGGGTCGGATCTTCGAAGATGAGGAACTGGAGCATGAGATCGCTACAGCGAAGGCGATGCTGGCACAACTCACACGCGATGGACAGATACGTGGCAACGGCTATGAGAAGTGCGTGACAGAGGGGATGATCAGCGAGGCCGAAAAGGTACAGGGCGCGTTTGACGCGATGCTGGGACTGGATATCGATCGGACACGACTCGGCAATATTCACGGCTTCACAAGTATTCGCGAGGCCTACGCCCGCGTCACAGGCGATAGCAGCGTCGCCAACGGGCTACGCGATACGTCGCATCTGGGGATGATCAGAGTGGCAGAGAGCGCTCCGCTGGAGCGGATTACCGAGGCCGACACGACGACCGCCAGCTTCTCTTACCTGCTTGGTACCAGTATGAATAAGCGGCTCCTGAAAGATTATCAGGCCTGGCCCGCCGAGTGGCAACGTTTCTGCACCATCGCGCCGATACGCGATTTCAAGCAGCAGACACGGGTACGGCTCGGCGCATTTGGTAGCTTGCCGGTCGTCGCAGAAGATACCCCCTACAGCGCCGTAACGCTCACCGACTCCGCCTCGACCTATGTTCCACAGAAGCGTGGGAGCCTGGTCACGATCTCACGCGAGACGATTCTCAATGATGATTTGCAGGCAATCAAGCAGATTCCAACCAAGCTAGCCGTCTCGGCTGCATATACGCTGGCAGAGTTTGTCTATAGCTTTTTAAGCTCAAATCCAACCATCTACGACAGTAGTGCCCTCTTCACAACCGGAGCACCACACAACAATCTGGGGACGTCGACACTCTCGACGGCGGCGCTACAAACAGGCATTACGGCGATGCGCGAACAGACGAACTATGCTGGCAAGCGGATTGGGCTGCGTCCACGCTTCCTGGTTATCCCGTCAGAGTTGGAGTGGCAAAGCGTTACCATCACGCACTCGGCTGGCGTACCAGGCTCGCCCAACAACGATATCAACCCGATGCTGGGCTATGTCACGCCGGTCGTTGCGCCACAATTGAGCAATACCACGCAATGGTTTCTGGTTGGCGACCCCCGCGAGATTGATACGATCGAGGTCGGATTTGTCGGCGGCCAGGTCAATCCAGCCCTGTTCATTCAAGATCAGCCGCTCTTTGGCCTGAACTTTACGCAGGATGCCATAACGTTTAAGTGTCGGCACGAGTATGGTGGCTGCGTGGTTGATTACCGTGGTATCTATCGCGGCATCTAGAGCGGTCGAAAGGAGCAGGGGATGAGCGGATATGTGAATGCGGATGGCTCAGGGCTTGTCGGTGGATTGGCTGCGGGTGGGATAGGGCAGGCGTTACAGGTGGATGGGGCAGGCAATCTGAAGACGACAGTCGGCAGCGGAGTAGGTGTGGATGGCGGGAATGGGTCGGGCTTCGTTGCGGAGACGCTCTACCTGTTCAACAATGGTGGGCCGGGCAATAACAATTTCGATCGCAAACGCGAGCTGCAGGGGAAAGGGATCACCTTCTATACCATCACTGGCGGAGCGAGCGTCAGCTCAACAAGTCTGACGCTGGCAGCGGCGAGCGGATTGCTGCCAGGGACGCCGCTCTTGCTGGTCGGAGGTGGCTATACCGAGACGGTGTACGTGTCCGGTAGCTATACGGTTGGCAGTACGACCATCCCGCTCCAGACGGGCATCGTCTATGCTGGTCATACGGGAGCGTTCTGGGACGTCTACGCGCCACAGGGTCCGCAGCTCGGCGGCTTGCTGGCAACCGGCATCGATGCGGTCGCCAACGTGATTATCGATCCCAACGCCGGCAACTACTATATCGTGCGTTCGGCATCGCAAGATGGGTGCGTGGGCTCCAATATTCCGCTCTGTAGTCCCGCGCTCTACAACGGCAGTACGCTGGACCGCGTCAACGGCGTCAATGGAGCGCTCAGCACACAGGATTGGGTGCGCCAACTGCTCTGGCAGGGTCACGCCTATTGCGCGCATAGCGGACTGCAAAGCTCGGCAGCTGGCACGAATGATTATGCACTGAGCATCTTCAATCCGACCGCCAGCGGCAAGAATATCATGCTGTACTCGCTCCATATCGCCGCCAGCGGTACGATGATCGCGAAAATAAAGGCCACCAGCAGCGATCCAGCGTACGCCAGCGCCGCAACGGTCAGCAATCAACGCGCTGGCAGCGGTGCCAGCGCAATCGCCAGTAACTGTACCTGTGCGACCAGCAATACCAGCAATAGCGGGCCGTATATCCAGAGCGAGATCAGTAGCGGACCAACTGAGCTACTACCCAACAACCAGGTCCTGCTGTTACCGGCAGGCAGCAACAACGGTATTACGCTCTTTCTAGAGACCGTAGCCAGCGGTACCTATAGTATTACCGCACACTACATTGAATATTAAATTGGATAGAAACATGCATAGCTTGAATATGCATAGCATGAAAGGAAGAAAGCAGCACATGCTTGATCAACTAGAACTCGCATTCGGTCGTTTTAACGGCAACCAGACAGCACCAGTCGGGAGCTATCTGAATCCGCGGACGCTGGCAATTTTCCAGCAGGCCAGCGACGGAACACTACCGACCGATGGGACGTGGGTACGCGTTGATCCGTCCGGGACACAGACGCTGGCGGTGATCGCCACAACCGTCAATAGTGTCCTCAATTCAACGTATAGTGCAGCTAGCTTTCATACACAGGTAGCAGGCGACTTGCTAGGGAATCCTGGTATGGCTAGCGACGACGCATAGAGAGCAGCGCAAGCAAGACATGAGGGAGGCAGGTGAGCGATGGGACAGGTGATAAAGCGAGCAATCCTCACAGCATTCAACGCAGCAAGCTATACGGCGTCGGTCTTGATTCTGGAGGCCACCTCCTGTGAGCTGACAAACGTCCCAATCGCCTTCCATGTGGACGGCACCAGCACGTTAATCAATGGCTCACTGTGCGCCGTCCTCTTCTTCGATGAGTCCAATTATAGCGATGCCGTCATCCTGGCAATCTATAGCACCGGTTCAAGCGTTCCGACACCACCACCGGGACGCATCACCTGCATCAACGGATACCGCCAGGTCAACGGCGATACGATCAACGCAGGCACAACCACAACCTATACCCTGACAGGAGGAGCCTCAGGCGTGCCAGCAGGCGCGCTGGGCGTCCTGTTCAAAACGATTTATAGCAGTCCTACAGTCAATGCATACATGCAGCTCGCCCCACATGGCGCCAGCGATATCAGCGCGTACATCTCGCTCGGCAACACAACGCTCGCCAGCACAACTATCAATAGTAACGGCTGCCTACCACTCGATAGCCTGGGGCGCATCGACGTCAAAGCCAATGTGGGCAACTGCACATTCACCCTTTACACCTATGGATATGTAATATGAAAAAACCAACCGAACAACAGCAACGGATCAATACATGGATTGAACGCCTGGAGCTGCAGGCGACCAGTCTTATCACAGGGACGAATATCGATGAGCTCTCGGCGAAAGAACGCGTCGACCTGGCGATCAAGGTCATGAATCAGCTCCAACGCTTTATCGCGCTCCGGCAGCAGATAGAGGTCGCAAGTCAGCCGGCGGCGGCTACGGCCTCTGACGGTGCGCTGATCACCGATCTGATGCGGCAGATGCGCGGCGAGGGTACGGAGTAAAACGCTCGCAACTACCTATAATCCTCGCTTACAGATTTGTAAGTACTATACAGGTAACTAACCCTCGTCCCCCTCTCTAAGAGGGGAGATAGCTTTAGCTATCGGGGGGAGTAAATCGCTCGCAACTACTTGTAATCCTCGATTACAGATTTGTAAGCACTATACAGGTAACTAACCCTCGTCCCCCTCTCTGAGGGGGGAGATAGCTTTAGCTATCGGAGGGAGTAAATCACTCGCAAATACCTTTAATCCTCGATTACAGATTTATAAGCACTATACAGGTAACTAACCCTCGTCCCCCTCTCTGAGGGGGGAGATAGCTTTAGCTATCGGGGGGAGTAAATCGCTCGCAATTACCTTTAATCCTCGATTACAGATTTGTAAGCACTATACAGGTAACTAACCCTCGTCCCCCTCTCTGAGGGGGGAGATAGCTTTAGCTATCGGGGGGAGTAAATCGCTTGCAACTACCTTTAATCCTCGATTATAGATTTGTAAGCACTATACAGGTAACTAACCCTCGTCCCCCTCTCTGAGGGGGGAGATAGCTTTAGCTATCGGGGGGAGTAAATCGCTCGCAAATACCTTTAATCCTCGATTATAGACTTTTAGAGCTAAAGGGATAGCTGGCGTGGAATAGTAATCGAGAGCATAAGTGGAGGATGGCTCCCCCCGATAGCTAAAGCTATCTCCCCCCTCAGAGAGGGGGACGAGTTTTTGGGTATTTTGCAGGTGATAGTGATCTTTGGATACGATAGTGATCTTTGCAGGCGACAGTGATCTTTGGATACAAGAGATATTAGGAGGGTTAATTCGTATGGTACGGACTCTGAGCGGTACGCTTACGGCTGCGCTCAATGCGACGACACGGCGTCCGGTTGTCAGCGCTAGCATTGAGGATCATATTGCACACTATCAGCTTTTTCAAACGCCTGCGACTGCCGATGGTATGCACGATGCCTGTCTGGCAAGCGATGGCAGTATTGTCAGGGTTCGTGTCACGCGTGGGAGCAATGTCTACACGCAATCGGTGCAGTGGCAGCGCGTGAGCGATCCCACGAATGCAGCGCAATGGAGTACGTGGACGACGTTCGGCGGAGCCAGTGCTAACTGCTTTCAAGATGGGAGCTGTGCTATCTCAAATAATGGTGGCACACTGCGGGCGTTCGCGCAGCAAGGCAGCCTGGGAAGCGGGCTGATAACGTGGAGTAGTACGAACAACGGTGTGAGTTGGAGTAGTACATTCACGACGGCGCTCACGCCAACCGGTAGCGGCAATATTCTGGGAATTAGCAGCGCAGGCAATAACGATGTCTTCTGCCTCTACGCGACGGGCACGGGCGTCTACATCGGTTGCTCCTTCTTTAACGGTACGACATGGAGCGCACTACGGACCGCGACAACGCCTGCTCTGGTCAGCGGTCAGGGGCTGGCAGTCGCGTGGGATGGTACGAAGTACTGGTTGGTGGTTAGTGATACGGACACGCTGTATGAGTACAGCTATACGCCCGGCACTACAAGCTGGCTCGCCTATCCAACTATCGTACCGGAGACAAAAACTGCGATCAGTCGTGGCGCGCCCAGGCTGCAATACGATGCGGGTCGCGGACTGTATACGCTGATCTATATTGAGATCGATGATGGGACCGTGACCGGAGCCGCCCACGAGTATCCACGCATGCAACAGAGCAGCGATCTACAACATTGGTCGCAAGGAACTATCCTGCAGCCACTGATGGTACAGTATGGCGCGGGTCTGCTGTATACGGCCAGCGCAAACTATATTATCAGTATGCCAGCGATCTACCGAGCAATAAATTACACGGCCAGTAGTACGCAAGCGCTCGACATCTCTGGCGCGATCCTCTCCTATACACACCACGAAAAGGTCAGTCGTCCCGCAACGCTCGATATCGTGCTCGACGACAACGCTGGACAGCTCATACAAAGGTTCAGTCAACCAGCAACGACACAACCGATTGGCCCCAATTGCACATTGGTACTATACGAAGGCTATCGCACAGGGAGCCCACCCGTTACCAGCGAGAAGGTAAAAGTCGGGACCTATCATATTCAGGGCATCCTCGTACAGCGTTCGCCGCAAGAAAACCAGATTACACTGCGCTGTAGTGATCTGACAAGCTGCTTTGATCAACTCAACCGCTTCCAGATCATCTATAGCAACCAGACGGTCGCATGGTTACTGCGCGATATCTGTACACGAGCAGGTGCCATGCAGATTACGCTCCCGAGTACCGCGCAGATGAGCAACCTTGTCACCAGCTTTGTACTGCAATCGGGGAGAGTCTTCCGTGCGCCAATCGATGAACTTTGCTCAATCTACGCCCTTGACTACTTCCTCGATCAAGACGAGGTCCTGCAATTTCGCGAGCTGAGTGCCAGTGATAGTGCAATCTGGAGCTATCAACCAGAGATCGAACGACTGACACTGGGTACAGAACTGCAAAAAGGGAACCATATCATTGTGACCGGACGACCGCCAGGCACCGATAGTTCTGGTACCGGAGTACCACTGATCACCGCAGAAGCGTACGACACGACCAGCATGCTCTGGATAGGACAGGAACGGCTCGTGCAACATGTCGATCAAAAGTTGACCACCATCGCACAATGTGCGAGCAAAGCCGCCTTCATCCTTGCTCAGGAGCAACGCGAGCAGAATATCCATACAGTAACGATCCCCCTCAATCCAGCCCTACAGCTACTCGACGTCATCACCTTGAGCGATGCCGCAAGTCCCATCGGCAGCGGACTGAGCAAAAGCGCACGCATCGTAGAGAGCCAGGCAAGCTATCAACCACAGAACGCCGAATATACACAGACAGTGCATCTGGAAGGTGTATAGCCACGCGAAGCAAAGAACAACTATAAAAGAACTAGAAGGAGAAGACCCACACAATGATCAATCAACAACTTGTCAGTGCAACACTACTCAACGCATTTCCTTTTCTCTGTATCCTCGCATTCTGGTGTTTTAAACGCCTGGAGCACTGGCTTCCCAGCAAGCAGCAGGCGACGCTCGCCGTCTTCGTTCAGCAAGCGGTGACGATGGTCGAACAACTCTACGGCGCGTCCGGTCCAATAGAGAAGAAGAACCTCGCCATGCAAGCAACCATAGAGCTTTTCCGAGCGTTCCATCTGCCGATTCCACCACTCAGCGCGCTCAGTACCGCGATCGAAGCGACAGTCTATGCCGTCCATCTGAGCAGTCAAAGCAGCCAAAGCAGTCAAAGCAGCCAAAGCAGTCAAAGCAGCCAAAGCAGTCAAACGCTCACAGCACAACCAGTAGTAGCAGCTCCGAAGACCGCTCAGACTCCTCAGGCTCCTCAGCGACCGCAAGGGTCAGCACCTGATATGGACGCAACCGCTCAGATGGCAGCGGTCAAACCGCAGTTTCGACCTGTAACACTGAAAAGGAACAACGGCAATGCTGCTCAGTGATGTAGAGAATATGGTACGGCTGGATCTGTTTGATCCAGCCGGCACAAACCAGCGCTGGGCCACCAGCGATATTGATCGCGCCATCGACAAAGCAGTCGACCGCTATTCAGAATATTATCCGAACGTGGCTTATGCAGACATGCAGAGCGAGACGTATCAACGCACCTATCCCTATCCCACGAGCTGGAATACAGCCTATCCAGTCCAATGGATCGAACGCATCCTCTATCCATTACAGGTCTACGGCTCCTGCTATCCAGCGCCAGCGAGCGCACCCGTGACAGTCACGCAAGCGGGCAGTACTACCGCAATCGGCAGCTACCAGTACGCTGTCACGCTGATCACACAGGGCGGCGAGACGACACCATCGCCGTCTGCAAGCGTCGTCACGACCAGTGGCAATCAAAGTGTCCAGCTCAGTAGCATTCCCGTCAGTGCCAGCTTACCAGCGCAACCGGGGACTGCAACCAATACCGTCATAGGACGCAATATCTACCGTACACTGGTAGGCGGATCGATCTTCTACCTGCTAGCTACGTTAACCGACAATACAACAACGGTCTATAACGATAGTCAGCCCGATAGCATGCTCAGTTCGCTGCCCACGCCGCCGCGAGCACCCACCGTCAATACAAGCGGCGTCATGTGCTGGCCGCCACAAGAGCGTCCCTTTAGCGAGTTCTCGAACCTCTTCGACTCCACAGCCAGTCTCGCAGCCAGCGGCAATCTTGGGCCGCAGGGCATTAGCGGCAGCGCAGCCGGACCAACAGGGACGCAGGCACCAACGTTCACACTCCAGGTTCCAGCATCCGCACTACCACAGGATAAGACCCTGCTCATGCGCGTCTTCTATGCCACCAAACACCAGCTCGATAGTAACGGCAGCACGATCCCAGAGCTACACCGCGACATCGTCGTCCTGGGAGCCTGTGCCTACGCCATGGAGGCCTATCAGGTCCCCACCAACGACAACTTTGACCTGCAAGACGGCAGTTTGCACGACCGCCTGGATGATACAAAGATCCCGCTAGCCTGGTCAAGCGCCGCCCAGAATCGAATGCAACAGTTTTTTAAACGGCTCCAGGAGCTACGCCAGCAACGTGACTACGCCTTCGCATCCTATGTGCAATGGGGCAACGTACCACGCTACTGGGATAGGTTGTAGATTTTTGACTATATAAATAACACAGAGCAGGAGCGACCATGATAGATGCGTTTAGCGCATTCAATATCATCCTGACACTGGTCACTATTATCGGTGGCCTGCTTGCCTATCGCAGTAGTATCGCACGGGCCGCTAACGAGGTCCAGGAGCGCGTCATCGCGGCACTGGATACGGAGATCAAGACGATGCGCGATAAGCTCGATGATATGAAAGTAGAGAATACACGCCTGAGCCTGATTATCGACACCATCTGCGCAGCGCTACGGAGTCGTGGCATGGCAGTCTCCATCGACGGCGATATGGTCTCCATCAAGGATAGTAGCGGATCGAGCACGACGACACGTATTCAGGAAGAGCAAAAAGGACAGCAAGAGGAGGAGCGCTAGCGATGGCAACGATTGGCCTGGATTGTGAGATTGTGCTGGATAGCAACGGCTACTATGTCAAACCTGGCAGTTACCAGATGCAGCAGCCGCGCATACGCAAAGCGACCGTACGCGCCGACGGTGCTGAGTCCTACGTAGATCTGGGTCCAGGCAAGCGAGCGTGGAGTATGACGATCCTCTGCATCAATAACCTGCTGCGCTACGATGGAGTAGCAAGTGGACAGACAGGCCAGCAGTACCGGGATGCGCTACGCACAAGCTACCTTGGCAGCATTGGGGCAACGCTGGTCTTTAGCGATCCCCTCAACGGCACGCTCCAGGTCCACTTTGATGCCTATACCGAACATGTCATGGATCTCCATAGCCAGATTACAGCGCTAGCAACAGGCGCAACCGCTGCGGCTTCGTACGAGGTGACCATCAAGCTGATCGAGGCATAGCCAGCTGATAGAAACAAGTAGACAGCGACAGAAAGGGCTCACATACATCGTGAAGCGAGAGCAGAAAAGTCAGAATAGTCAAGACACTCAAGATACTCAAGACACTCAAAGCAGTGAGAAGATCCAGAAAAATCCACGCAGGAAAGCAAAAACTGAGGTCAAACGTGGTACGAAAGGGGGAAGAGAAAGAGTCAGGCCAGGGATAGGCTGGTTCGCACGTGAGGTGCTGGGCAAGCCGCTCTATCCCTATCAAGAGATCGTGGGGGATGCGATTCTGCGCTCGATCATCGAGGGACGCGGCGATACATTTACCGTTATGTTCGCCCGGCAGATGGGCAAGAACCAGCTCAGCGCCATCCTGGAGGCCTATCTGCTCTTCGCCTTTGAGGAGGGAACCATCGTGAAGGCAGCACCAACCTACAAGCCTCAGATCATTAATTCACGGATGCGCATCCTCACGATGCTTGAGGCACCGCTCATCCGCGCCCGCGTCTGGAAATCGTTCGGCTATATCGTCGGCCTCGCCCCTGAACAGGCGCAGGTTGAGGCGCAGAGCGGTCCGCGACTGATGCTGTTCTCAGCAGGACCGGAGTCCTCGATCGTGGGCGCGACCGCCAGCTTGCTACTGGAGGTCGATGAGGCACAGGATGTGCAGATACAGAAATACGATACCGAGCTCAAACCGATGGCGGCGACACAGAATGCAACGACGGTAATGTACGGAACAGCCTGGTCCGACGATACATTGCTGGCACAGACACGCGCCCATAATCTGCTACGAGAGCAGGAAGATGGCATCAAGCGCCACTTCGAGTTTGACTGGCAGACGCTCGCGGATATCAACTGGCGCTATAAGCAATTTGTCGAGGGCGAAATGCTACGTCTGGGTGCGGATCATCTCTCGATTCGTACACAATACCGTTTGCTACCGATCTCAGGGGCTGGCTGCCTGCTCAACGATCTACAACGCCACCTGCTACGCGGTAGCCATCACTGGCAGGCTGAGCCGGACGAGGAGGAGAGGAGCGAGGATAGCTATTATGTTGCCGGGCTCGATGTCGGTGGCGAGGAACGACCGGGACCAGGTCAGGAGCAGCGCAGTACGCTGCATAATAAACGCGACAGCACCGTCCTGACGATCGGACGCGTCCACTATAACGAACTCGATCTGCCCGCTATCGACATCGTCCACCAATACTGGTGGACAGGCATGAAGCACAGCGATCAGTATGCCGCCGTCTGCACCATCGTGCAGCAATGGAATATTCATAAGCTGGTCATAGATGCAACCGGGCTGGGCGAAGCACTGGCGAGCCTGCTTAGCGATCGTTTCGCCAGCGAACGTATCAGTGGCTACAAGTTCAGTCGCAGCAGCAAAAGTCATCTGACCTATCAGGTACTCAGTATGATCAACTCCGCACGTCTCAAGCTGTATAGCGCAGAGAGTGCACCCGACGACATGTTCGAAGAGTGCTGGAAACAGCTCCGGCTCGCGCGCTATCGTATTCCTGGTGAGAACCTGATGGACATGTATGTCGATGCCAGCGAAGGGCACGACGACTTCTTGATGAGCGTCGCCCTCTGTGCAGAGGCCGTCCGCGAGGTAACCACCCGTCCCATCGTAGAAAGTGCCATCATCCGTCCCAGGAGACTATACGAAGATAGCCTGGAGGGACGTTTCTAGCAGCGTACTTTCTAGCACGTACTAGCGAGTACATTACGACGCCTGGGCTTCTACAGACTGCAGGGCCGTATTACAGGCCTCTTGCGCGGCCTGTACGCACAGCACGATCTGTGTAGAGATAGCACGTTGATAGCTCTTCCCAGCAATGGAGAGCGTCACCACAAAGCCTCTAGCAATAAATATACCCGCCTGCGTAGGCCGAAACGAGATAGCACCATCCACCTCTTGTTGCGGTTGCAGAAGCGCCTGCTGCACTGGATGCGTCACATAGAGGGTTGTGGGCGCATGAGGCTGAGCCTGATAAGAAGGAGGATAGCCCATGGCTGAGCCTAATCCGCCCTGATGATGCTCTTCCGGGCGCACGATCGATGTTCCCATCCAGGTGAGATGGGGCGGGAGCTGGTTTATGACAATCTTTTGCAACACGATTGGCTGCTGCCCCTGGTTGATCATGCTCAGACCAATGGTGAAGGCCTGTCCAGGGACAAGCTGATTATTTCCAATATCAATGGGATTATTGCTGGTCACGAAAGCATCAGGGGCAGCGGGAACGCTCGCCGGGGCGGTTGCATGCTTCTCCGGCGTGATCACAGCAGTGCCTGTAGGCCCTCCAGGGAAAAGAGCGCACCCACCTATGGCTACAGCCAACAGGAACAAAAGTGCATGTGGAAAGATACGCAGAAGAGGGATGTGGGATGGATATTTCGTCATCATGATCAATCTCATGTATTGAAACCTTTTTGTGAGGCCGTGGCTGATCGGATATGATCAGCCACGGCCTCCTTCCTTGCTCAGGTAGCAGAGTAAGCGCTGTTACCAGGCCGTGTAGATAATTTGTGCCCCGGTCGGATAATAATTATTGCCATACAAAAGATGGCTCCATCCTTCTGGCGAACTATCCAACAGATGGACGATGACATTGGTAGAGAAGCCACTCTTCGCAGTCACGCAGATAATGATACATGCGGTGCCACCATAATTGTAGGCAGACGAATTTGACGTTTCAAAATACGTTCCAGCGGTGTAGCGTAACGCGTAAGGATTGTTGCGCTGATTATCAGAACTTGAAACATCACCGCCAAACTGATCCCCTCCAAGCCATGTATAGGGAACGATGCGATAGTCAAGGGGATTCCCGCCATTACAGGTATACTCCTGTTTAATAAACTCAAACACACTCTGGATTTGATGCGCCCAGTTCGTTGATGGATTGGGGACCCTCATCGTCGATGACTGGGAACTCGTTAAATGAAAGGACCCACTCATTGACCAATTAGAGCCGGAAGCCTGTAACTCAATGCCAATGTCGGAGTCTGCTGTGGTTCCATATTGCAGCCAACCGGTAAACTCGTTGGTAGCATGTAACTCACCAATGGTGGTCCATTGTGTCCAGGCACTACTGGTATTGGACCAGGTACAAATGGTGACAGGTCCACCAGAATTTGGCTGGAGGGCATTCGCATGCATAACCGGCGTATGCTGAATAGTGAGTTTCGTCACTGGCACGGCCGCCGCTGCTTTAGCAACCTGAGTGTTATTACCATAATAGCGACTAAAATAGTAATCCTCAATCAGATTGCCTTGCGCATCCGTGGCTTGCATTTCATAGTTGACATGAGCATCGGAGGATACCAGCGTATGATTGGTTATGGCAGGAGCCTGCAGAGATGTATGCACCTGTCCCAGTGCATCAGTGGTACCGCTGCCAACCATCACTTCACCCACATTTGCCCCTGCGAAACCATCATTGAGCGGTTGATTCGTCGGGGTAGCTTTAAAGGTATGGTTGGCGAGAGCGAGCTTCGTTGAAGTAATCAACGCCTTCTCTTGCGCGGTCATAATCGGCGCTTGCGGGATCGCTAGAATATGGACCGTGGCCCCTGGCACTGCTGTCCCATTGGTATTCAACAAGGTGATATGCGCCAGATTGGCATCGAAGGGGACTGCAACCGTCGCCTGCGCATAACTGGCTGACGTCATGCCAAACAATGCGATACAGAGAACGGTACAGAAAGCATAAGAGAATTTCTGGAACCAGCGCTTGACCAGGTACTTTGTAAAAAAGGATCGCATGAAAAGCATCTCCATTCAAAAATTCCTTTCAATGAAAGGAGCACAATGATTGATTCCGAGAGCCGCAAGTATGTCCGGTAATGTCGTTCTCATTCTAAAATCTTATTCCGAAACCCAACGCGACTGGCGTCGCTAGTGCCCGCACACGCAGGTTTTCGGATAAGTAGTAAGCAGTTGACCGCCTGTCCATATACATACTCTCTATATGCTCTCTTTGTCTGGCAGACCTGACAGCATGAGCAATCTACAAGGTTACCATGAGATCCTTTCCTCTGCACGCCACTCAGATATTTTGCAGGCGACACACGAGCATTATGCATTTAACCAGATAGATGTTAATGCATATATATGATATACCATAAGGTACGAGATTTGTAAATATCCTCAATAATGCTCTTACGGTCCTTCTGCGTAGGTATGGATTTTTATCCATATTTATGGCATGATGAATTGGATATATACGACAAGGATACATCGTTATAATGCATATAATTAAAGCAAAAGATTTAACACGTCCCATCGTAGAAAGTGCCATCATCCGTCTCAGGAGACTATACGAAGATAGCCTGGAGGGGCGTTTCTAGCCAGGAGACATTGCTCGCTGCATACTATGGTACTATGTTATCTGGAATAGAAAATGGTGCGAAACGGTTTCCTTCTACGAGGCAAGAGAACGGATCTTGCACTCAATAGTGCATGCACCGATCATTAAAACGAAAAAGATCACAGGAGTAATAAAGTCATGAGTTCACAACAAAAGGTTCAGGTCGGCGATAGCGCCCCTGATTTTACACGCACAACGCATAACGGTACAACAATCAACCTGAAGAGCTTCCAGGGCCAAAAGGCCGTTGTCCTGTATTTCTATCCAAAAGACGGGACGTCGGTCTGCACAGCTGAGGCATGCAATTTCCGCGATCGCTATGAGGACTTCAAGACAGCAGGCGCTGAGGTTATCGGCGTCAGTAGCGACTCCGCTGAGTCACATAAAGCGTTCGCTTCACACTACCAGCTGCCCTTTGAGTTGATCAGCGATAGCGACGACTCACTGCGCGAACTCTACGGTGTAGCACCGGAGCAGACAAGTTTCGGCCTGCTGCCCGGACGTGTCACCTACGTTATCGACAAAGAGGGCGTCGTACAGCTCGCCTTCGCCTCCGTACTGGAGTCCGAGCCACACATCACAAAGGCATTACAGCTTCTGCAACAACAGTAAGCGATCTGCTTGTAGTGAGAACTAGAGCCAGACAAGGGTCCTATCTGGAATTGCAGGTAGGGCCCTTATATTTATGCAATAAACATATTTCAAGCTATAGCGATAGTAGATATTTACACTGCCAGAGATACCATACACTATTGCAGGAGATGCAGCCTATGCCTCCCTCTTTGAGGGGGGACAGCTGCGCTTAGCAGCAGGGGGGAGTAGAACGCTAGCAATGCCCTGTAATCCTCGATGACCGACTATGAAGGCTAGCGTGATAGAGAGCGTTTAATGGTGCAATATAGCATAGTTCGAGAATCTACTCCCCCCTGTCGCTGCGGCGACATCCCCCCTCAAAGAGGGAGGCAGGGTTATTAGCATCCTTTCAGGCTATAGTGTAATTTAGTTATGTTTAAATATATTTTTAAGCTGCAGCGATGGCATTGGTGGCTTTGGGTGAGCATGTAGGAAGAAACTGTGCATGATCTTGACTTTTATGGCCGAGTCGTGCTAATATCCGAGTGTCCCACTAGGATATTAGCACGACCTAATATTAAAGAACATATGAAGACCACGGGGAAAAACCCTACTATAGATTGATTGTTCGAGAGGAAAAGTACAATGTCGAGTGAGTCTATCCAGCACGCTGCAGTGAAGAATCCATGGCGCAGAGTGTGGCAAGCTGTTCTTATCGTTTGTGGACTGATTATTGTGGGTGTTCTGGTCTGGCAGGGGATTACATCTGGTGGCACGCCTAACCCGACCGCTGCACATCTGGACAAGAATGCCGCCATTGTCAATACAGCTATTCTGGTCTTCCGCGAGGGATTGGAGGCCATCCTGGTCTTATCAGCGATCACTGCTAGCCTGGTGAAATCGAAGCAGTCGTATCGCAAGCCGATCGCTATTGGTTCAGGCGTTGGCATGCTAGCAACGATAGTAACCTGGTTCGCACTGGTCGGTATCCTCAGCACAATCGCGGCCCCGGCACTGGACATCCAGGCGGGGACAGGTCTGCTCGCGATCATTGTACTGCTCGTAATCATGAACTGGTTCTTCCACAAGATCTACTGGACCGGCTGGATCTCCATGCACAACAAGAAACGTCGTGCAATCATGGAGACGGCGACCGATAATCAGAGAAAAGCCGCCTTCGGGCTGGCGATGCTGGGTCTGACGGCGATCTATCGCGAGGGTTTCGAGGTCGATCTCTTCTTGCAGAGCCTGCGTATGCAGGTCGGCTCAACCGTTGTACTGACAGGAGTAGCCATCGGTATCTTCTTTACAGCGATCGTCGGCGTGCTGACATTTGTCATGCACCACAAGCTCCCATATAAAAAGATGCTGGTACTGACCGGCGTGATGCTTGGAGTCGTCCTGATCGTCATGGTCGGCGAGAGCGTCCAGGAGATGCAGCAAGCAAACTGGATCGCCACGACCGCCCTGAATTTGCCGATCCCCGCCTGGATGGGTCTCTGGTTCGCAGTCTTCCCGAATATCCAGGGATTGGTGGCACAGGCGATCGCAATTGTCGCGGTCCTGGGTTCCTACTTCTACGCCGAGAACATGCGCGTCTGGCGTCCACGTAGAGAGGCAAGCAGGCAGGCAGATACAAACGCTGCCGCACAACTAGCCATCGAGATAGACAGCGCTGAAATAACGACCAACTAAACGGGTAACGATAAACAGATAAAGCAAACAGGAAATCCACGTTTCTATTGAGATGTGGACTCCTTGTTTCTTCTATAAGAACAATGCCTTCTACAGAGACGCGCTGGACTACACTTCTGTTTGTACTGCGGCTCTATCTGGTGCTACATTACCATGAATAGCGTGGCACCAGATATCTTAGCAGGAAGGAAGCAGAAGCATGTTAGAAACATTTGCACCCATGCAGATCAAGACCAGTGGAGCCAGCATTCACCTGATGAAAGGCGGCTCAGGCGAGCCACTTTTACTACTCCATGGCTTTCCTCAAACGCTTGCTATGTGGCACAAGATCGCGCCTCGCCTCGCTGAAAACTTTACTGTTGTGCTCGCCGACCTGCGTGGTTATGGCGATAGCTCCAAGCCCAAAGATGAGCCCGATCACTCGAACTATGCAAAACGAGTAATGGCTCAGGATATGGTCGAAGTGATGAGTCAACTGGGCTACGAAACGTTTTCTGTGGTGGGGCATGATCGAGGAGCGCGTGTCACTCATCGTATGCTGCTCGATCATGCACAGCGCATCAAACGGGCTGCGGTGCTGGATATAGTACCCACCTATGAGATGTATAAGACAACTGACAAAGAATTAGCGACCGCCTATTATCATTGGTTCTTCTTCATCCAACCTGCCGATCTTCCTGAGCACTTGCTTGCGGGGCAGGCAGAGTACTACATCCGCAATGTGTTGGGGCGCCTGTCCGGAGACTTCTCGGCATTTACGTCAGAGGCGCTGGCTCAATACATACGCTGCTTTAGCGATCCCGCGACCATCCATGGCATCTGCGAGGACTATCGCGCCTCTGCCAGCATCGATTTACAGCATGATGAGGCGGATATGCAACAAAAAGTGCATTGCCCACTGCTCGCCTTATGGGGGTCGAAGGGCTTTATTGGGCACAAATATGATGTCTTGTCGATCTGGCGCAAACGTGCAGAAATAGTACAGGGCCAGGGCATCCCATCCGGGCATTTTCTTGCGGAAGAAGCGCCAGAAGAAACGTATACGGCACTACAGACATTCCTTTCTCAGCATTGATGGTCAGGTGAGCTATGAACTGAATCTAGCGCAACTTGAATCGAGCCTACAGAGAAAGGAGTTTCAGTCCTCTCTCCTATTATTACTGTACAGGATATTTTTGCTCTATAATTGCGTATCCTGCGGCACTAACAACATATTGCCAATGAGCATGCTTTTCCGGACATCCTGCAGTATTATCAGATAGATTCAGCATATGCGTTGATATAGACATCCATGAAGGAGTACCAGAAGCAACGCTTAGTCCATCACACATCTCTGAGAACTGATATACAGGGTGAACGGCTGATGGCGCATTGATGAGTAACTGTGAACCATTCAGGTGGAGTGATAAAAGACGATCTGAAGGTATCTTTGAAGCTACCTGGATCTGCAAAGACGGCCAGTGCCCATCTAAAGGGCTGGTCATTATGCCCCCTCCCGGCTTTAGGAATGTCGCTTGCGCTGAAAGGGTGACATGACCTGTGCTCGTAAGTGGCTCATACTGCTGGATGGTGATAGTTTGACCTGGTTTGAGTTCATTCGGAGTTTCCTTGAGACAATTGTAAAAGAAGCTCGCCAGTGGTAGCGTATAATGCGGGCTTTCTCCAGCGGTTTGATGAAGGCGGAGAGCAGGTTCACATGGAGTGGTAAATGGGAGACCCTGGAGCAGAAACGCTGTATGGGTATGGTTGGTAAGCGACATATTCGCAAAGACTAGCTCACTCAAAAAGTACGGACCCGACGTCACACTCATAGACATTTCCAATCCATTGACCGTTGTAGACACCGTTGTTGGTGCAGCGACTGGATTTATTGCCATCGATGCCGAGCGGCTGTTAAACAACGCGATTGATGCTCCAATCAGGAGTCCAACGATCAGAAGCGCTGCAAGTGTATTGATATACTGCTTCCTAGAACTCAATCTTCTTTGAAAGATACTTGGTCTGCGCGACAATGTCTGCTGCTCTTTGAACTGTCCAGATCGCCCCTCCTGGGAAGCGCTGCCTTCTAGCATCGCCAGCTTTTCTCCTACGCGTTGAATAGCTTGCTTCTCTCCATTTTCGTTACGCATAAGGGCTTGCTGAGAAGCCTGCATCAACATAGTGATAAGTTCATTATGCTGCTCCTCTAGCTCTTCGGGAAGCATATCATCGAAACGTTTCATACCTCTTTTTCTCCTTCTATCAGATCGTAGCGTGTACGTAGTTGACGCAATGTACGTACAAGCAATTTCCGCAAGGACCCCTCTGGCTTTGCCAGGATGACTGCAATCTCAGCGAAGCGCAGACCATTGACGTACCGCAATTGAATAAGCTCTTGCTGAGTTTGTGAAAGGTGTTGGAGTGCCTGATAGAGATGTGTATAATGTTCATGCCGTTCGACACGTTGCTCTGGAGTCAGTTGATTATCTTCCATCTCTGCCGCCTGCTCTAATGGCAGCAGGGCGAATAAGGCACGATGGCGATAACGATCGATAACTTTGTTCCTGGCAACTTTGCGTAACCAGGCGAGTTGGCGCTCGACTGGAAGGTCGTTTAACGGTTTCCACTTGAATGCAGCGATGAAAACTTCCAGCAATAAATCCTCCGCATCCTGCAGGTTTGACGTCTGCTGAAACAGATAGGTAAAGATCGTTGGCGCAAAACGCAGATAGAGCGTATTTTCAGGACCATGCGGCTCCTCCCTGGCACTAAGCCGTTGCATACATCTATTTCCTCCATAAAATAATTTGCAGAAAGCAAGTAACAACAAGTGCTTTCCTAAGAAGACGAAACAAGAGGAAAAACGCGGCATTTTATGCTATGGGTATTTGCTCTGCTTTTTGGTAACCTCGTTCTTATAAGAGATTTTCTGTTATAATGGAGGATGCAACATAACACAGCTATTGCACATCACGTTTCCCAGTTGGAAAGGGGCCGCTTCAAAGCCATGACGACACAGAATAACGCACTATCTCCTCGCTCCCACATCGTTGAACTACCTGCTGGACGCTTCCACTACCTTGCCTGGGGTGAGGAGTACGCTGAACGCCCGCCAGCGGTATTGATCCATGGTATTACCAGCTCGGCGCTCTCGTGGACGAGGGTCGGCCCGGCGCTCGCGGATCGCTACCGCGTCTATGCACTTGATATGCGCGGTCATGGGGACAGCATTATTCCTCCTGCTGGTAGCTATAGTCTGCAAGCTACGACAGGCGATGTCCTGGCATTTGTCAACGAGCATCAGTTACAACGACCGCTATTGATTGGGCATTCCTGGGGCGGTGCGACGGCACTCGTGCTGGCAAGTGGAGCGAACTCGGTATTTTCGCAGGTGGTGCTTGAAGATCCGGCCTGCTATATGGGTAGGGATGATCCCATGGACCGTGCGACACGCAGTATAAAAGATATCGGTCGCCCACCTGAAGAGATACGCCAGGAACTGCTCGCAAACAATGCAGGGTGGACAGAGGAAGATGTCGAGGGCATACTAGACGCGCTCCAGAAGGTAAGCCGGGATGCAGTCATCAATATTTATAATGAGGTCAATCAGGCCGGAAATCTGCTGCCGCTACTGGCTCAGGTCACTGTACCAACGTTACTGCTGCGCGCTGATCCGAAGCAGGATTATTCAACATTGACAGAGGAAGAGTGGCTGCAAGCACGCACGATGCTCCCTTCACGCAGCTGTGCTCTACAGATCGAGGGAGCCAGCCACAGTATTCATCGTAGCCACTTCACAGCTTTCATGCAGGCAGTCAACGCTTTCTTGCACGATAAACCTGAAGTGGCGTAAAATTCCACCATCGCTTATAATATTGCAAAAATCTCTTTAAAGCTATACTTGCTACTACTTGCGATGGGCAGAAGCAACCCATTCATCATCCTGTATCTCATGCAGATTTTCAGGTCCAGCCGTGGACAGATCCACAGTAGCAATAACATCTTTTTTCGTGAAGGTAAGGTAAGTCACGGTGAGCAAGATCACCATAAGGAAGAGGGCGCTCGTCAGGACTGTACCCAAGCCCAAACCGCCATCGTCTTTGGATTGTGTTAAGAAGTCACCTAATGAGGCACCTAGAGGACGCGTTAATATATAAGCGACCCAGAAAGCCAGGACCGCATTCAATGTAAAACGCAGGTGAGCGACGGCTACGATCACAATCAATGCACCGAACATGATCGCTGCCACCACATAGCCTAGATCCAGTTTCTCCGCAGTAAGGTCGCCTGCTGCTGTGCCTAACGCGAAGGTGAACAGGATGGCGAGCCAGTAGAAGGCTTCCCGTCGCAATGTGTAAATTGTGTGGACGGATAGCGTCTTCTCACTTGCATACCACACCGCAAAGGTCACTATTAATGCGACGCCGAAGCTAATAGTGGTCGTCTCCAAAGATACTCCAAAGTTGTCTGTCAGGTTATCTGTGATCAACGTGCCAACGACACTGATCAAGACGACAGCGAGCCAATAAATGCCAGGCACATAGCGCCTCGACACGAACTGGAAGAAGAGTGTAATGATTAACAGGCTGCCCATAACGAAGGTCGTGCCAGTTAAGCCCAGGTGCAGATTTGAGTTCAGGAAGTCCGCCGCAGTCTCGCCCACCGTGGTACATAAAATTTTAATGATCCAGAAGTAGATAGTGACTTCCGGTACCTTATTTAAAATGTGGTAACCTATCGCGGAGGTATCGTTTCGTTGCCAATACTTCGATATCTTCATTAGTGGGACTCTCCTTATTAAATGCTGGTAACAGAGGGACAAGTACGAAAAACAAATTTTTCTTGAGGCTCCCGCTTTTCTACTCTTCTTACATTTTACGCATCGAACAAAAAAGGCCTGGACTATGTACGTATCGGCCTATCTCGGTGATCCTCAAGGATGGTGATACATACTAATATCCATTAGCATGTATTTCACATAAAATAACTGTATATATCACTATCACCATAAAACTACCCAAAAACTCGTCCCCCTCTCGGAGGGGGGAGATAGCCGTAGCTATCGGGGGGAGCCATCCTCGCCTTATGCTCTCGATGACTATTCTACGCCAGCTATCTCTTTCGTACTGAGATTTCCTCATCGAGAATGACAGACTATGAAGGCAAAATCGACGGATAGCGTTTAATGAGAAATTGCAACGTAATTCGAGGATTTACTCCCCCCGATAGCTAAAGCTATCTCCCCCCCTCAAAGAGGGGGACAAGAGTTTTATGGTACTTTACGGGCAATAGTGAACATTATTAACAAGCGATGTGATGCATTCGTCATGGCATCCCATCTGTCTCCATCGGCCGGAGAGGTGGTTTCATTGTATATCCCACAAAAAACCTACACTGGAGGGGGGGGTACTATCAGCATTACCTGTATTGCGTGCGGAATCTCTGACGTGGGGAAAGCTTACAATATTGGCGGCAATAGATGTCTATTACCGCCAATGAGGCAACTAGCTTTTTGCTGCGTTGCTGATAGCTTCGAAGTCCTGCTGGCTCAACTTGATCGTTGCGCCCCGGACGTTCTCTTCGAGGTGCTTCACTGACGAGGTACCTGGAATTGGCAGCATCGTCGGTGAGCGATGCAGCAACCAGGCAATCGTAATTTGACCCGGCTTGGCATTATGCTGTTTCGCAACCTGCTCGAGTACACCACCTGGACGTGCCAGATTACCTGCGGCGAGCGGCCCCCAGGGGATAAAGCCAATTCCTTGCTGTGCACAGATGTCGATGAACTTATCTGACTGTTCTGCGTCTAAACGCTCAGAGGTGTGATCGGAGATGTTATAACGGTTCTGTACAGTAACAATCGGAACGATCTTTTGTGCACGTTCCAACTCCTGAGGAGTTACATTTGATAGACCAACGTGGCGAACCTTGCCTTCTTGCTTCATTTTGGCAACCTCACCAACTGAATCCTCAAATGGAACTTTGGGATCAGGGCGATGGAATTGGTAGAGGTCGATATGATCGACACGCAGACGGCGTAAACTGCCTTCCAAAGCTTCGCGCAGATGCTCTGGACGTCCATCCTCCGGCCACTGACCTGGACCGGTACGCAGCAGACCACCCTTGGTCGCGATCAATAAATTCTTTGGATACGGATACAGTGCCTCGGCGATCAGCGACTCACTGACCTCGGGACCATAGGAATCGGCAGTGTCGATAAAGTTGATCCCCAGTTCTAATGTGCGCCGCAGCACAGCCAGGGACTCTTGCTTATCCTTTGGAGGTCCCCAGATACCATCGCCTGTGATACGCATTGCGCCGTAACCAAGACGATATATCTCTATGTCGCCACCAACTTTAAATGTTCCGCTAGCTGTCGCTGGCTTCTCATTTACATTCTGTGCCATCTAACTACACCTTCCTATTTCCTTGAAAAGATAGTGCACTAACGTACTTTCTACTTTCTACTTTCAGCAGCCAAGTCCGTCGCACAAAGCGTGAAGAAGCCACGCAGCCATGGCAGAGCATAGCCTTGCTTAGACCTCTTCACGCACAAAAGGTAAGGCTGCGTACACCAAAGATGCACGCAAATGTGTCTTCTCTATATGGTACTGCAAACAGCTCTAAAAAGTAACACGGAAACCAGGACAATGCTGACAATTCGCAGGTTAAACGCTGATCAGCACTGCTCTAAACCGGGGTCCCTGGTAAAGTTGGAGGCAACTTCAAGCGGGTCCACCCCCATCAGCACCTCTTGCTCTGCACCTGCCAGCAGATAGAGGCTCTCTTTTTGCAGTACGTTATAGCCAAAGGGGAGGTAGGAGTTATCAGTGATCACCAGCGCAAGCAATTGCGTCATCTGCTTTTTGTTTAGCGCATAGTGATCGGTCAGCCGAGCACAGGCACGCATCACAACACACAGAATAAAGACGTCTTGCGCAATCTCACGCAAAAGCTTCCCACACAGATACTCACAGCCCAGAAGCTCCTCTTCCGAGACCGTCAAAGCATCAAGCAAACGTGCATGCATATCCAGATACAGCTCTAATGACCAGTGGCGCGCATTTACAGGGACGGGAGTGGGAGTATTTGTCACATGTGACAGGGCATCTTTTTGTGGCTTCATCATCTTCTTCTATCCCCTCTTCAGTAATGACCTTACATATACTATGGAGTACAGAGACAGGGCTACGAGTATATGTGCTCATGTATCGATTATTTATTACTTATCCGAAAACCCGAGTGTGTAAGCACTAGCGACGCCAGTCGCGTTGGATTTCGGAATAAGATCTTAACAACGGTTCGTGCTGACAAAGTTATCGACCATATCGTAATACGCACTGATCCGCACTGTCTCGACCGTGAAATCTATCAGATCCAGGTCGGCAGGGTCCGCGAGCACAGATGCAACCTGCTCCTCGGTCAATTGTGCGCCATAATGTTGACCCAATAGCACCAGCTCTTCGGCGGTCAGATTTTCATAGTATTGGTCGGCATACCATGTGCTCATCTCACGTACAGAGAAGAGGACACCCGCGCAAGGAGGATCATCGGCACTACGCTCCTGCCCTGGCGGTGGCACGGCACTGATCTGCCCCTCGACACAATTCTGCTCATCATAGTCACGCGGTTTTATACGACGCGCCGGCTGTTGGGAGTGTCGCTGCTGGGCATGGCTACGCTCCCTCTGAAAGCGCTGTATCGCCTCCTCCTGACGCTGGAGTACGATACGCTCCAGTACGTCGCTGACCTCCTGATTTAACTCGGTAAAGAAGAGTGGCATGCCATTGGGTAAGCCCCTGGAGGTCATACGCACAAAACGACGGTTACGCAAACGTCCGAAAAGGACCTCCAGCATATTGGCAAAAAACGTGTCGACGTGCGGGATAAAGTACGCATCCTGGACGATATTGGACTTTGCTAGTGCTGTATACAGGTTGGCTGCATGGGTCCGCGACGAGCGAGGAAATTCATCATTAAACTCAAGCGAGACCTTGCGCAATACCACCCCGACAGGCGCGGGTAAGGGAGTACCGTTGTTACGCCAGACGACACCCTCCTCACGATCTTGCTGGAGCGTACGCCACAGAAAGACAGGTCGCTTGGATCGCTCGTTCTCTGCCTCTACTGGATACATTACTTCAGCCTCAGAGGCAGATTCGACCATGCTCTCAGGCTTTGTCTCATACTCTGGCTCGACCATACTCTCAGGTTCCGTCTCATATTCTGGCTCGACAGCGTCAACAAGCTCAACTAGCTCAGCAGGCTCTGCCATACACTGCTGCTCGGTTGCTGCTATACGGACAGGCTGGAGAGGCCGCGTAGGCTGAGACAGATGAGGAATGGAAACAGGTTGAGATGGAGCATCGGTAATCTGCGGTATACATCCGCGCTCACTACGTGGTTCTGGCGGACAATAGCGGGTAACGGCAGGATAGGAGGAGCCTGAGCATGAATCAGGATAGAGTGATGATTCATGCGTGGAATCAACTGGCTCTGGCGTGGAAAAATCGCGCACAACAAGTTCTCCTTTGCTGGAAATAGCAGAGGCAGCCTCTGCCTTCTCTACTACTGCATGTAACGAGACAAATGGGCCACGCGGCTTACGTCCACGCGGCTGATAACGCACAATCTTGTCATAGATCAGGAAGCGGGAAAGCTCAGGTGTAATAAAGTCGGCATGCCGATAGGTCAATTCATGCCAATCAAGAAAGTCGCTTGAACGCTCGTATTGCAGATAATCGTAGGCCAGCGCGTAGAGCGCCTCAAGGTGAAACTCCAGGACAGGATGCCCTTTATAGACAGCTGGCTTGCGCCAGAGCAGTTGTTTCATCTCCAGGTACTGCACGTTCAGTTGAATCGTACGTATGCTCACACCACGCATGTAGGCGAGACGACTCAACGAGGGAAAAGGTGCACGACTGGTCATATGGAAGATCAATATCATCTCCCATGTCAAATACACAGAAGGCGGCAAGAGATATGCCACAACGCGCTTCAGTGCTCGATAATCGTTGCCTTCGCTGCGAAAAATTGCTCCATTGGGACCAAAACGCGCATCGAGTCGCGCGTAATATTCTTCAGTACTGGAGAGCGGTAGAGCATCAGAAGGTATTACTGAAGGGCCATTCTGTTGCTCTACTACCCGTTCTTCCTGTAGAATATCGGTTAATGGGGAGTTATTGATAGCAATACTGCTCATACGAGTTCAAGCCGTCTGAATGCTTTGAGGGTTCAATTCATAAGCATTCGGGCGGTTTTTTGTCCTTTCTTATGGTTTCTTATGCGTGTGCATATGGGTATACGTGTGAATGTGAATGCTGTGAGTGCTGTGAATGCTGTGAATGCTGTGAATGCAAGAGAAGGGTTGCAAGTGAGGTCAGATCGCTAACAGGCAGTGTAGAGGACCAGGTATATACCACATCAACCCCCACCAGAACAGCGTTCAATAAAAAACGAAACGCTACGCAACAATAAAAAAGGAGGCAAGAAGAGAGACGCATTCTGTTTGATACATCTATATGCATGCAAGCAAGCGAGACTCCGCTCGGCTACACAAATGCATCTCACTTAGTCTATTATAACCACAGCACCAAATCACTTAATATCCCGAAATATTTAAAAGCCATCCAATCTAGTGAACTACCACTGAGCTGAAGACTCAGTGGCTTCTTGGGGAGTCACTGAGTACCAGATTCTGTAGCTTCTTCGGAAGCCTAAGTTCACCAGACTCGTTTCCAGAAATGGGAACATCGTTTGAGAGGTTACGATACCTGCGGTTGACGCATCAGACCGCTGCTCTATCGCCTGTAGTTAAGTAGAATCGAGGCAAGGTTCGGTGCTACAGGCGCAAAAAGCCTTTTGAACACTGTCGAGATGAAGCCGGATTCCCTTCGTGGTCATAGCGATGGGATACGCACCACCTGCGCAAGCAGAGTTTTTTCCGAAAGGATTCTATCACATGAACAGTGTGTATGTACTTTCACCTGACAGAGTACCATTCATGCCCTGTCAGCCAGTCATTGCCCGTCTCTTACTCGCACAGGGAAAAGCAAAGGTGAGGCATCGAACGCCATTTACCATTCAGCTTCTAGCACAACCAGAGCAGACCTACACACAACCGTTAACGCACGGTGTAGACACCGACAGCGCAGTAATAGGCTCAGCCGTTTCTGATGAGTGTGGATCTGTTGTGTATCTCTCAGAGGTCCAGGTACGCAACGATATCGCCGATACGATGAAGGAACGGACCAGAGCACGGCGCAATCGTCGCCATCGCAAAACCAGATACAGAGCTGCGCGATGGCTCAATCGCAAAAACTCCATCAAGCAAGGACGTTTTTCACCGACCATGAAAAGCAAGATTGACGCTCATCTGCGAGAAATCCGCTTTGTCCGGTCACTCTTGCCTATCACATCTCTCATACTAGAAACAGGAACGTTTGATCCTCATACACTCAAGAACCCTGAAGTATTGCACAACAAGTGGCTCTACCAGAAGGGCATCAATTATGGTTTTGCCAATACCAAAGCCTCTGTGCTCACACGAGACGGTTACCTGTGCCAGCACTGTAAGGGGAAATCAAAGGATACACGCCTGGAAGTGCATCACGTGATCTTCCGCAGCCAGAACGGGAGCGATGAGGAAACCAATCTATTGACACTGTGTAAAACGTGCCATGATGGTCTCCATGCGGGAACCATCATGCTCAAACACACTGGCAAGAAAAGGGGAACGTTACGCCATGCCACGCAGATGAACAGTATCCGTGTTCAGTTGCTGCGCCAGGTTGAGGCTGAGGAAACATGGGGGTTCATAACCAAAGAACATCGCATACTGGCAGGGCTACCCAAAGAGCACATCTTTGATGCAGCCATGATTGCGACGCGAGGAGTGAAGCCACTCTTCTCCACAACCAGCGTGCTCTCAAAACGCTGTGTATCTGATGGTGACTACCAGCAAACAAAGGGGGCGCGGAGCGAACAGAGAATCACCACAGGTAAGATCAGGGGATTTAGAAAGTTTGACAAGGTTCGTTACCTGGGCCAGGAGCACTTTATCAAGGGCCGAATGTCCACTGGATATGCAATCTTGATGGACATCTCTGGTAACAAGGTTACGTTGAAACCAATCCCCAAGTTTGACAAGATGGAAAGAGTGAGCGCACGTTCATCATGGATGATGACACAAAGAACCATGCCAAATTCCTCATACGCTATCATATGATTTTTGTATGCAAGTACAGGAAAAATCTCTGAACACGCTATGGGGACGAGACAAAAAGGATATTCAAGGACATTGCTCCACACTCAGACTTTTCATTTGAGACGATAGAGGTAGACGAGGATCATATGCACTGTCTGGTAAAAAGCGAACCAAGGATATCCCCACTGGCAATTGTGCGCAGGTTGAAACAAAAATCGACTCTTCAGCTTTGGCGGGCGCACGAAGGTGCATGGAGAAGACACTTTTGGAAGGAAAGGACATTCTGGAGCGATGGATACTTTTGTTGCACTATTGGCAACGCAAGCCAGGATACAATACGCCAGTACATTGAGAGTCAAGGGTGAAGGCGGCGTTTCATCCACGAAGCTGAAGACTTCGTGGTTTTCACGCCGACCGCATATAAAAAACGTAACCTACATCTGTAACCGTAGCGATCACGTTACTCCCCCACGTAAAAATACACGCATTCAACATCACATTGGCCTGCAACGTAATGAATACTATGAGCTATGTTGCTATTCTTCATAGCCTGCATAATTGCACTGTAAGGAGCGTCACACACTATGCCCACTTCTACCCAGGCCGATGTATTTATTGTTGGCGGTGGCCCGGTCGGCCTTACGATCGCCGTAGAGCTGTTACGCAGAGGCATCACCTGTCGGATTATTGAGCAGCAGGCTGTACCAGCCACCAGTTCACGTGCCCTGGGGGCACATGCACGCACCCAGGAGCTCTTTATGGCGATGAGTATCTACGATGAGGTACGCGCCTGTTCCCAACCCGTTAACGGCCTTATCATCTACGAAAACGGCGAACGCCTGGGACAATTCGATCTGTTGATGGATGCCTATGAGACGTCCGTTGACGCTACACTATGTATCGGTCAGGCCGAGATCGAGCGCATCCTACGCGATCGCGTCGCTGCGCTTGGTGGCTACGTCGAATTCGGCACCGAGCTCATGACCTTTGCACAGCATCCAGACGGGGTAGAAGTAACGGTACGCAATACGCGGGGTGAACAAGAACAGCTCTATGCCTCATATCTGATTGGCTGTGATGGCGATCATAGCCGCGTTCGTAAGGAGCTCCAGATCGCTTTTGAAGGAGCCACTGACGAGACATGGCTCGTCATGGATGCACAGGTAGAGTGGAACGGAGCCGAAACACGGGATAAGCTACAGGTATTTCGCTCTCCGCAGGGGGTCGTTATGGCCGCTCCATTTCCTGAGCCGCATACATGGCATCTGCTCGCAACACAGGGACCAGCAGTATTGAATGCCACGGATATCGCACACGCGTTAAGCGCTACGATCAGTCGCGCGCTGCGCCATCCAGTGACCGTCCATCCTCCGACCTGGCTGTCACGCTTCACGATTCAGCAGCGTCTCGCCGCTACGATGCGTGTTGGACGCTGCTTCCTGGCTGGCGACGCCGCCCACGTCTATAGCCCTGCCAGTGGACAAGGCCTCAATACGGGCATTCAGGATGGCTATAACCTGGCCTGGAAGTTAGCGCAGGTCCTGCAGGGAACAGGACGCGAGATCCTGCTCGATGCCTACACCTCCGAACGCCGTCCAGTAGCCGAGCGCCTGCTGAGCTCTTCACTCGCCAGCACGCGACTACTCAGTCCGCAAAACGCGCTCATCAAGAATGGTGCCAAAGCCCTGAAGCTGCTTATGCAGTTTAAACCACTCCAACAAACCGCTTCGACACGCATTGCACGTAGCCTGACCGGTCTGGCTATAGGATATCCCCACAGTTCTATTGTCAGCGAGGACTGGCTCGGACCACGCCATGTCTTACGGCAAGAAGGCATCAAGGGTCTCCAGATCATCGCAGAGCAGCTCTTTGAAGAAGCCATCACACCAGGTATCGCCGCAGGCGCACGCGTCCCCGACATCACCATCTCGGTCCTTACACAGACACCCGATCCAGTACAACAACAGCTCTTTACGCTGCTCAACGCCAGCACCAGCCATAAGCTGCTGATCTTTACTGGCAGGTATGCCTCCGACGAGATCTACCGTGCCCAATATGAGGTCGCAACGACCATACAACACAACTATCCAAATAGCATCGAGGTTATTCTCGTGACCCCTTCACGCATTGTTGCGCAACAATTTGCTGGCCTGCACGCCATCATCGTCGATCCACAGCTCACCATCCACCATCGCTTCGGACTCTCCGACAATGGCCTCTATCTGGTGCGCCCCGATGGCTACGTCGGCTATCGCAATCAGCCAACGATACCCGGCGCACTCACCCGCTACCTGGAGCGCATCTTCATCCCCCTGCCAGAACAGCATACAGCCCACATCTACAGAGACTATACGAATGGCATAGCAGCCCATGAGGAAAAAACTAAACAATGAAACAATTACTAAGATCTTATTCCGAAAACCAACGCGACTGGCGTCGCTAGTGCTATACACTCAAGTTTTCGGATCAGTAGTAAACAATGATCAGACACAAACAGAAGCTCATACAAAAGCTCATCAAGAGGAAGCTCGGGAATAAGTAAGCAGGCACTTTTGCTTATTGTTAGTAGAAGTTTGTTTATAAAACAAAGACGAACACGTTGGTGCCCATATTTCTCGCATAATTAAAAGGAGATATTGTTACAATGGCTGCTATTTCATTGATGATTGAGGGTCAGCAGGGTCTAACCTGGAAACGCTGGAGCACGCTGGTTGAGCAGGCGGAGACACTCGGTTTCGCGGGCATCTTTAGATCAGACCATTTCACCGATCCGGTGGGACCGACTGAGGATTCTCTGGAGATGCTTGTCTCGCTGGCGCACGTGGCCGAACGCACACAACGTATCCACTTCGGCCCACTCGTCGCTCCATTCTCGTTCCGCGATCCTATTATGCTGGCTCGCCAGGCAGCCGCACTAGACGATCTCAGCGATGGGCGTATGATCCTGGGTGTCGGCGCTGGCTGGCAGGATCGCGAGCATGCTATGTTCGGCTACCACCTAGGCGATATCAAGACACGTATGGCGCGCTTTGAAGAGGGACTGGAAGTCATCACACAACTCCTGCGTAGTACCAAACCTACTACCTTCGAGGGCCACTTCTATCAGCTGCGTGACGCCGTTCTGCTACCTCATCCTACCCATGCTGGCGGACCACGTATTCTCATTGGTGGCAACGGTATGAAACGCACGTTGCCTCTCACTGCTCGCTATGCAGATATATGGAATGGCGTCTTTATCTCAGCCGAAGAGTTCAAAGAGCGCTCAGAAGCCCTCGATACACTCACTAAAGAGGCCGGACGCGAGCCTTCATCCCTCAAGCGGACGGCGATGATCACGCTCATCTACGCTCGCGATGAGCAAGAGTTGGCACAACTCTTACAGAAACGTCGCCAGCAGCCTGAACTGGCGAACCTTTCACTCGCCGAGACCAGTCAATACCTTGTCGCACACGGTCAAGCGATCGCAGGAACAGCCGAACAGGTACGGCAGCACATTCAGACCTACATCCAGGCAGGCGCTGAAGAGATGATGCTGCAATGGTCAGACCAGACGGATATAGTACGCCTGCAGGACTTCGCCCAGAACGTTCTGAAGCGCCTCTAAAGCAGAGTGAAACCCTGGGCCCTGGGTAATTACAAGAGAGGCAGCTGTCCCCCACAGGAGAACGGCAGCCTCTTTAGCGCTACACCTGGCAATAGCAATAGCATCTCTAGCAGTTTGTCGGAGAGAACGGAGCTGCAGTCATGCCAGCCGATCCGACACACACGAGTTCTTCCTGATAGGGGCAGAAGCGACTGAACGGAACCTCCTCAGAGGCAGAATATGGCCGATCATGTGGTGGTCGGATGGTGTTTGCGCCCGTATTCCCTGCCTTACGCCCAGGAGAGGGTGTGAAAGCGTTTGAGATTGAAGGCCAAACAGACCAGACACCACTCACCAGCCGCCTCTGTGGTCCCTCGCAAGGAGAACTGGCGGAAGCCGAGTACCTCTTTGATAATCCCGATGACCGGTTCTACGGTGCATTTGCGTGCCCCGTAGATGGCTTTGCCCAGGGCGGTTTTCAGCTTGTACGCCATTTTGACTTGGGCGCTCGCGTCCTCGGGTGGAGGATCAGGTAATGGAGCAAAACGCTGCTGCCAACTCGGATGATGGGGATCACGGCCCGTGGCGATGTATGGTTCAATCCCGCGCTTGGCACAGGCTGCCAGGGTTGCGGGGCCAAAGTAGCCAGCATCCAGCGCCGCTGCCTCAGGCGTGCCCAGCTTCGAGGGAATGGCCGCCAGCGTGGGTTCGGCTTCTTGGCTATCGTTGAGGTGATTGGAGAGCGTCCATCCTACAATGAGTAGACTCTGCTGATCGACCGCCACCTGCGCGTTGTAATCTTGCTCAAAACCGGCATGCGTCGAGCTTTTCATGATGCGTGACTGCGGGTCGGTGAAATTGTACTGGTCGCCCTCGCGTGGTCCTGCTGTCGGCGGGGTCGGTGGACGGCCACCAGGGCGGCGTCCTGTCGTGCGCTCTCGCTCCTGGCGTTGCTCCAACTTGGCCTCATACTCCGCCTGATCGACTGCTTCACGCTCCTTGGCGCGGGCTTCCAGCACCTCTTTCGCCTCTGCCAGCCGTGCCAGCCGGTCCTGCCGTCGGGTGATCTCTTTGCTCACCACCAACCCATCAAGGACCTCAGGCTGTTCACTCTGTTCGCTGAGAGCAAACAGCTCCTCCACCTCGGTTCGCAACTGCGCTTCCAATTCGACCAGGCGTTTGTAACTCACCGCTTTGCGTTTCGAGGCATCAGCATGCACCTTGGTGCCATCCAGACTGATTGTGCCAAGCTTCAGGACACCCGCCTCCTGTGCCAGCAAGAGGACCTGGACGAAGAGATCCTTCAGCTCGGGCAGGAATGTGCGTCGAAACGCGGCAAGAGTATCGTGATCGGGATGCACATTGCCTGCGATGAAGCGGAATGCCACGGACTCATACGTGGCGCGCTCAATCTTGCGCGAGCTAAAGACACCGGTGGCATACCCATACAGCAACAAGCCCAGCAGCATTTCGGGCGCGTAGGGTTCTCCACCGCGCGATCCATACTTCGCATACAGTGCCGAAAGATCAAGTTGTGCCACACTATCTACCACGAAGCGCGCCAGATGTTCAGATGGCAGACAGTCGCCCAGCCGCACTGTCAGATCAAGCGCCTGGTCGTAGTCCACCTTTTTGAATGTTCTACTCATGCTTTCTAGTATCCCATCACTGATGAGTAGGGAGTCAGGGAAAAAAAACAACCAGCGTAGCGCATCTCATCTGCGACGTGCTCCCCGAACCTTTCACTGGAGAAGCAGCTTTGTTGCAGTGCTTATGCGCTAGGCGCTTGGTACCGTGACTCGCCTTCTCCGGCCCTTTTACGTTCCAGCTATCACAGGGAGATGGAAGACATCGGCACTGGCTTGAGCACGTTCACTCGACTCGAAAAGAGTGATACCAGAGACGCGATCTCCAGAGACAACGAGATCGCTCACTACGTGAAAGCCTGCTTTCCTGATACCACGACCCGATGCTTCATTGTCGTGGTAT
Organism: Ktedonobacteria bacterium brp13; assembly: GCA_015099395.1. Classification (GTDB taxonomy): domain Bacteria; phylum Chloroflexota; class Ktedonobacteria; order Ktedonobacterales; family Ktedonobacteraceae; genus Dictyobacter. Next base: position 2,621,608 of record AP024096.1, read on the forward strand.
GCAATCCAAAAGCGATGAACAAGCGGTTCCTGATGGATGATGGCCTGGAGCAGATGAGGATAGATGCCACGACCACGCCACTCTGGAACAGTCAGAAAATTATACAGATAGCTATTTCCAGAGGGAATAGCGAAAGACAACTGAAGAGCCGAAATGCTTCCTTGTTGCGTCGCTGCCCATCCATAGGCAACCGGAACCTCACCCATGAAAGCAAGATAGAGCCGATTCCCCATCTGAAAACGGGTAGCGATGGCTTGCGGGGAATGATTGGAAAGACGTGCGATCAACTGCGTATCCGTCGAAAAATGAGCGGAGAATGTCGGGAGAGGCGGGAGGGTAGGTAAGGAATCCCCCCGCCACCACGTGGCGAAAGTCATAAAAATAGCTTGCCTCCTTATAAGATGCTTCTAGTATACTCGCTTCTCCTTCTCAAAAGCCACCAGGGAGCCATGGTCTTGTGCAGACGACACAGAAACAATGCGACAACGTTCCCGTTGTCGCGCGAACGCGCAGGAAGGCTGTCGTAGTTCAAATGCGCTGGTTGTTCTTTTCCCCTGACTCCCTGATGGGAGTGCGTGCTTCTCTCCGACAAGCTGCTAGGACTCGGACTTTTTCAGATGTAAATAAGACAATGCTACGCTAGGGTCGTTCCGGTGGCTCCGGTAGCTCCTGAGGCGGCTCCAGGGGATGCGCCGCTAAATAATCCCAGAAGTGGGGCTGGCTACCATCAATATCCGTAAAGCCATACGAGCGCGCAAGATCCCCTGAATAGAAGACCTGGCCGGTTTTACGCGCAATACCAGGGTCACTGGCAAGCGCAACGACTGCACGCCCAACATAGAACGGTGTCTCTGACGCGATAAAATAAGGGTCCTGCGTGGCTCCCTCGCGCCAGTTCTCCTCCGTTACTTTGAAGGTATCGAGCATCGCCTCAGAGCGTAGAAAACCAGGGGTGAGCGCGAGCGCAATGACGTTCGATGAGTGCAAATCCTGAGCCATCCCTTGCGCAAGGTGAATCGCAGAGACCTTGGCGAGACTGTAATAGAGATTGCCACGATATTTGTAATCAACACCATCGGTTATCTCGATGATAAGACCCCGGCGGCGTGCTATCATCAATGGGGCGGCATACCAACTCGTAATGATGTGTGTATGCACGGCTCGCTCTTGCATACGTAAACCCTTGTGCAGATCATGCTCCCAGAACTTTTTGTCCCAGGATGTCAGTTCATCGCCACCCCAGATATCGTTCACCAGGATATCTAACCGACCATTCTGCTCACTTTTCACACGCTCAAAGAGCTTGCGTACCTGTTCCTCATCCGTATGATCAACCTGGATCGCGATCCCATGACCACCTTTTGCAGTAATGAGTTCAACCGTCTCGTCGATGGTCTCAGGACGTCCGACCATCGCCGAACCCTTACGCGTGCTACGACCCGTTACATAAACGGTCGCCCCTGCCTCTGCCAACGTCTGTGAAATTGCTCGACCTGCTCCTCGCGTGCCACCAGCCACGAGCGCAACTTTATCGTGTAGAGGTCCCTTCTCCTGTTGCATAGTCAACCTGCATCCTTTTTCGGTATGTAGCTATCCATCTCGATGTTGAGATCCATAAACACCCCTAGTGTAGCATTTTTATAGCAGGCAAGCCAGCAGAATTCTGTGCAAATAGTATATAGTAAAAAGACGATCCTCTGAATGTGCAGATAGGAGAATAAGAACAGTGCATGAAGAATATCGCCGCTATCAACAAATAGAACACGACTTGCTTACAAAAATACAGGATGCAGAACATGGTCTGAGACAACTCTCACTCCTACAAATAGGACAACAGCAGCAGCAGCTCCTGGAAAGCCTGCATGCGCTCCATGCCGAGATTCGTGCCGCTATCTTTATCGCAGAGGAACTACTCACAACAGAACAACTACGCCGATTACAACGCCGTATAAATGTACATGATCCCCATCGCTGGCAGCATTATCGCGATTATAAGTCTCCACTTTAAGCATGGAAAGCATGCAACAGATACAAGAAATGATTGTCCTCATAGACGATCCTACCAGTTTTTGTTGATCTTTCCTTCAAATACTAGTAAGATATATCCTCAAATCGTAAAAACTAAAGTATCCTTACTTCTAATAATTTACAGCTTTACTATAATATAGTATAGAAGAGTATAAAGAAGATATGAAAACTATCTTACTTTCTTAAAGCTCTTATAAATGTATTATCCGATCTTCCATACTTTTCTGCACTAAGAAGTCGTTTTATAGTAGACGATGATCGGAAAAATATCTCAATTTAAAGGAGTTCAATGATGAAGAAACGCATGATACTGGGAGCAATCGCTCTCGCAGCAATGCTCGCCACCTTATTTACCAGCAGTGTTACCCACGCCGCCACTAACGCCGCTGCTAGCGTCAGGCACACCGCACTCAAAACCCACCAGGTGCACTTGCTCGTCAACGAGCACAGGACAGCGACGAAGTATTTTGTTGTCAGCCAGACACCCGGTGATCCGACTGGCAACTATCTGGTCTTCGCCGATGATGTCTACAATCAAGCTGACACCAAACTCATCGGCAAATCTGATGGCATCTGCACGTATGTAAGCAGTACCAATGTTGAATGCCAATGGGACCTGGTCTTCAAAAGAGGCGCTACAATCAGCGTTCAGGGTCAGGCTGTGCATGGAGCAACCATACAAACATTCTCCGTCGTTGGTGGTACTGGCAAATACAACCAGGCGCTGGGCGCATTACATTCACGCACCTTGCAAGTCAACAATGCGACAGAGTATCAATACACGATCTATGCCACTGTAGTAAGTACCGCCAAAGTAACACCGTCCTAGTTACAAACCTTACAAGCTTCGCACAAAACCATATTCTGCTGTAACAGAACCCGAAGCCACAGCGGTAAGCACCATCTGGCACTTATCGCTATGGCCTCGATATATTGTATGTAAAGTTTCATCTATCTGCATTTACTTTAAAAAAGTAAAAAAGTATATTTACGTCTTTACTATGCATGTCTTCTTGCTCGCTTGCTTCCGCGCCTGGACGATTGCTCCAGGCCCCTATTTCCTTTAAAAGTTCATGCCATAGTTATAATTGCTATCTATACTTATCATGAAGCTATAAAAGGGTTAGAGAGTGCATAATTTGCTTAAAGAAACATCTGTCTGCTAATGCGCAGCATCGAATCTATTAAAGTATAAAAAAAGAATTTTAAAAAAAAGAGAAAAGCGAGCCGAATCGAATTCGAATTCGAAATTCGGTTCGTTCTTCTCTTTTTTTAGAAAAAAATTTGAACCTTTATAAGGCTTCGCCTTTATTCGTTTCGGGTGAAAGATCCAATGTAAAGATCTACATTTACCCTTACATTTACCCTTTCGCAATCACGCTTTTCTGCACACTTCTGCCTGTTTTTAACGCTGAATAGAGTATGTTCAGATCGTAGGAAGATAAAATAGCATATGTCTCTTTGTCGCGAAAAGTAACAAGGAGACAGATGCTATGTACCTATAAACACGATGATAATAGTTTTAAAACTTTGCTTTCCTCATCTATAGGTAGAACGACACTAACTGGTGAAGTTTTTTAAACACCCTTCACAATAAAACCTCTGGTACCAAAAAGTAGGAATTCACAGGAAAGGATGGTAATACCCCTGCCTCCCTCTTTGAGGGCAATGCCATTCAAATAAGAATAATGTCGCGAAAGGTGGTATTTTTGAAGCATACGGAGTGATATTTGTCTTGCTGACGATAGAAGGCGGAAGAGACGCCTTTGACCACACGCGGACAGAAACGCAAGCGGCGAGGAGACAGTAATTCCTTGGGGTTCCGCAGATTGGCCAGCAAGCGTTCTTGCTGACGAGGCAGCTCTTCCTTGGCCACAATCGAGAACTCATAGAACGCCGTATCCAGGGTCTGCAGCGCATGCGTAAAGCTGAGACGATCAGGATCCAGATCCCCTTGCAGGGCCGCTTCATGCATCCAGGCTCGGATGGCATAATGTGCCATCACCAGGCCGTAGAGCTCCTGATAGATGAACTCCGGCGTTTTGCTGCGTAAGGGCTGCGGGCTGAGTCGTTGATGAATTTTCATTTCCTTAATAGCCAGTTCAATCTCCCAACGCTCATGGTACAGGCAGATCAGGTCCAGGGCCGGAGCCTGCTGGGGATCAAGCAACGTGGTCACCAGTCGATGCACCTTCGAGGGATTGGCCCGGTCCGAGGTCCGTGAGGTGGGCAAGTCGGCCAGCTCACGCGCCACCGAGGGCTCAAGACGGTACTCAATGATACGGACCGTCAAAGGTGGTTGGTTTTTGCCTTTGGGTCGCAGATTGACCAGGTAACTGCCGTCAGCCAGGGTGCAACTGCGTTGGGTGAAGATGCCTGCCTTCAGTCGGCAGAGCAGATGTGCCCCCTGGTGCTCGACGGCCGTCAACCAGTTGATCGAGGGAAAATTGCGATCGGCCAGCAGCAGCATCCCCTCATGGAGCGAGCGCAGCAGAGCCCAGGCCATGCTTTGTTCGCTGGCTTTACAGCGGGCAAAGAGCGCATCGACGATGGCATGGGTGCCCACTTCGGCCAGATACATACAGCGCACCTGGGGATAGGGAGACTGACTTTTGCCAGAAGTGAGGCGACCAAAATGCAAGGCATTGGTCGGCGAGTCAGGAACCTCATCCAATGTACTATCAATGGCCATCAGTCGCAAGCCAAAGGCGAAGGCTCCTTTGGTGCGTTCAGTGGCCAGCGGCCGGCAACACTGGCGGAAGAGCCGACGCATGACGATGCTGCCCAGGCTCGCTCGGCGTGCGGTCAAGGCCCCCCCAGTCGGCAACGCAAGATGGGAATCGGGCCAGAGCCACTCCAGGCCACGGCACAGATGGGCAAACACGTCGGTGACATTGTACTGACGGAACAACGACAAGGCCATCACATAGTAGACCATGACCAGTTGACTGAGCTTGCGTTCGCGCTTCTCCCAGGCTTGACACTGACTCAACACCTCACCGACCAGTTCACGCGGGTAGCACCGTTCCAGAAATGGCAGCTGCAGGTGCTGGCAAAACTTGCTATCTGGGTCAATCTGCTGTAACCTAAAAGGCATAAAGAAGGTCTCCTTGCTTCGACTAAATGAGTTACATTTTCTACTCTCAGTATCGCACATGGAGATCTTCTTCTTCTTATTTGAATGGCATTGCCCTCTTTGAGGGGGGATGTCGCCGCAGTACTACAGTTGCACTTAGAAGCTGAGCACTTACCGATTTCACTGGCGACCTGAGTACAGACGCACATCCTGATCTCCCTGCGATGTGACATGCTGTTTCCATACCAAACGAAGCAGTGTGTCTCATCATTTTAAAGGAGATCAAGATGAAGTCTGTTCACCATACCACACCGGATTCTGTTTCGTCGATCGACAAGCAAATTGGCCGCTGGACCCAGGAACTCTTCCACCTGTATGAACGCGTCGCGCCTCGTTTTGCGCGTGCTGAACCACGCCGCCATGCCCTGGCCTATCTCGAGGGCCTGCTGAGTTCCATTGAGCGCAAAAATGGCTGGCAACTGGCGCAACATGCCGGGGATGCCCGCCCCTATGGCATCCAGCGCGTGTTGTCCAGCGCCGTCTGGGATGCGGATCTGGTCCGCGATGACGTGCGTCACTACGTCCTGGAACACTTCTTCGATCCACAAGGCGTGTTCGTCATTGATGAATGTTGTATTCCCAAAAAGGGAACTCAGTCCGCTGGCGTGCAGCCCCAGTATTGTGGCGCCACCGGACGCGTCGAAAACTGTCAGGTCGGTGTTTTTCTCAGTTATGTCGGTTCCCAGGCCCATACCCTCATCGATCGCGAGCTCTATCTGCCACATGCCTGGACCAAGAAGCTGCGCCACTGCCAGCTCACGGATGGTACGGCCTGTGTCCGCTTCCAGACCAAGTGCGAGCTCGCGCGTCAGATGCTCGCGCGCTGTTTCCGTGAGCATATCCCGGTGAGCTGGGTGGTCGCCGATTGTGTCTACGGCAGCAACGAGCGTCTGTGTCGGTGGCTCGAGGAGCAAGCTTGTCCGTACGTGATGGGACTCCGCGACAACGACACGGTCGCGCTGTTCACGCAGGCGGGACGGCAACTCCTCAAGGTTAAGGATGTGCCGGCCCGTTTCCTGCAGCCTGGGGACTGGCATCGACTCGCCTGTGGTCAAGGCACCCATGGACCTCGCCTCTTCGATTGGGCCTGTCTCCCTTTGCTGCAGCCGTGGGAGCAGGATGGGCAGCATTGGCTGCTGTTTCGTCGGTGTCTGAATGACCCAAACAAGGTGGACGCCTATCGCGTCTTTGCACCTGCCGGCACGAGCTTGCAGGAGATGGTATGGGCCTTTGGCGCGCGTTGGCACATCGAGGAGGATTTTGCCTGTGGCAAAGACATGGGCCTGGATCACTACGAGGTGCGCAGTTGGACCGGCTGGTATCGGCATATGACCCTCTGTCTGCTCGCGCAGGCTTTTTTGAGTGTCATCAGTCAGCAAGAACGGTCTGCTGACGCTGTGGCCCAGGTCACGTCCCAGGTCACGTCCCAGGTCACGTCCCAGGTCACGTCCCAGGTCACGTCCCAGGTCACGTCCCAGGTCACGTCCCAGGTCACGTCCCAGGTCACGTCCCAGGTCACGTCCCAGGTCACGCCAGCGCACCGAGCTGGTCTGGCACCACAGGCTCTGGCACCACAGGCTCTGGCACCACAGGCTCTGGCACCACAGGCTCTGGCACCACAGGCTCTGGCACCACAGGCTCTGGCACCACTGACACGCCGGGAGATCCGACATCTGCTGAGCACTGTGCTGTGTCCACCCCGTATCGACCTGCCCTTCCTGGCGGGTTGGTCTCGGTGGCGGCGCGGTCACTACTACCAGGCCTGCGTTGGTCATCTCAAACGTCGTTTTCGCTCAGGATGAGGTCTGTCTCGGGGTACGTGGAGACACGGGTTCGCGTGGCAGAGATCGCGTCACTCCCCCCTGCTTCCAAGACGTTCCCAGGGAATTCCCTGGACCTGCGTGCCTTTTTGCGTGCCTTTTGTTTTCCCTGGAACTGTTCACCAAGCTGTTAACGACAGTACAAAAGGAGGTTTTCTTATGACGATGCTTTCTTTGACGGTGGGATGTCGCCTGTTAGGGGTGGATCCCAAGACCTTGCGACGTTGGGTGCAAGCAGCCAACGTGCCAGTGGTGTCCCATCCAAGCGATGGGCGCATCAAAGGCATTGCCAGCGAACACGTGGTGCAGCTTGCGAGCATCCATACCCGCCCTTTGCGCGTGCCACCGGGCTCGGCATCCACGGGATCCTGGCCGGGCTCTCATCCGGCGTCGTCATCTACCAGTGACGAAGCGATCTTGCTCAGCCGGCTGACCCATCTCGAAACCGAAGTCACCCGGCTACAACAGTCCCCGAGTGCGGTGGAACTGCAGCGGCTGCAGGCACAGCTTCATGGCCTGCAGCGACGTCTGTCCGTGTTGGAAATGCGCATGTCGGAGGCGATGCTCGGGAGTACGCCAGCCGCCCTGTGCACACCGAAGGACGAACAAGCGGAGCCGCCGCTCCTGGCAGGCATACGGGCGTCCCTCTCTGCCAAGTCTGCCACCCGCTCTACCCCGCATCCGCCATTGATTGCCTGCAAGACCAGCGGTGAGTATGGGATTCTAGAGGGGCAGCAAGGAGAATTACACTTCCAGCCGGAGTCACTCGAATGGTTTGCCTGGCTCGCCACGCAGACGTCATTTCGCTTCGTCGGCCGTCAGGGTTCCTTCAGTGTGTATCGCAAAAGCCGAACCTCGTGTGGATGGACCGCCTATCGAACCATTCACCAGCACACGTACAAGCGCTACCTGGGAACGACAAAGCTCATGACCATCGAACGTCTCGAATCGATGGCGGCACGATTTCAGTCGTACGTGTCCTTGCGCTCATAGCTGACGTCATAGCTGAGCCTAATGATGGGCTTTACACGTCCTCGCATTGACAAGTGCAACTGTAGTACGCAGCGACAGGGGGGAGTAGATTCTCGAATTACGCTACTCACGATACCTCTACGTCAAAAACTCTTTTTATCTACTAAGTCCGTATCAACTTCTGTTGGGTGATTACTAACTTTCTACTCCCCCCTGTCGCTTTTTCACGGGTAGGTATGTAGCTGAAAGAGCCAGGGGAGCAGGTTAAGCGGGAGAAAAAGTCCGAATAAAGGTGCCGAAGTTGGCAAAAAAGCCGAAAAAGAAGAAGAGATCGTTCCTACAAAGCTTCTCAAAGGAGAATGCGATGTCTTCTTCTGTTGCTAGCATAGCAGAGTGGCAAAAACGGGTCGCAGCATTAGTTCCGAGCCTGAGTGAGGCGCATGCGAGGGTGTTAGGACTCATCAGTTACGGGATCGTCCTGTTTGAGGGCTGTGGTATCACACGGTTGAGTCATGGACTGGCTAAACTTGAGCAGGTGAAAGCTCCGTCCCTGCGGCAACGGATCCGCGAGTTTTATTACGAGGCAGCCGCCAAACGAGGAAAAAAACGACGAGAAGTCGAGGTTCAGACCTGTTTTGGGGACTTACTGGCGGCGATCTTGCGAGACTGGCAGGGGACGAAGGAACTGGCCCTGGCACTGGATGCGAGCACCTTAGGAGAGCGTTTTACGGTGCTCAATGTGAGTGTGATGTATCGGGGATGTGGCATCCCAGTTGCCTGGACCATCCTACCAGCCAATCAAAAGGGAAGCTGGCGGCCTCATTGGGAGCGGTTACTCCAACAGGTGGCGCACGTGGTCCCCAAGGAGTGGAAGGTGATCGTGATGGCTGACCGAGGACTCTATGCGGGCTGGCTCTTCACGGCCATCAAGCAGCAGGGATGGCACCCACTTTTGCGCGTCAATGAGACGATGGGTTTTCGCACCCAGGGGGAGCAGGACTTTGTCCCCATTCGCAGTCTGCTGCGTCGACGTGGTCGAAGTTGGGTCGGCTGGGGGGAATGGAGTGAAGAGGGAGATCGCCAGCAAGGAAGCCTGCTCATTCGGTGGGAAAAAGGATATGATGAGCCGGTAGCGGTGGTGACCGACCTGGTGAAAACGGAAGCGGAAGCGGGCTGGTACTTTCTACGCTTTTGGGTGGAAGGGGAGTACAAAGACCACAAAAGCGGAGGATGGAAATGGGAGCAAACCAAGATGGTGGATGCCAAACGAGCCGAGCGCCTGTGGCTTGCCATGGCAGTCGCGATGCAGATCACGGTATTGGTGGGAGGGGTGGAAGAAGCGCAGAAACAAGAGCAGCAGGAGCGCAAGAAGAAGCTGGCCAAACAGGTGAGGCGGGTAGGGCGGCCCGCCAAGCCGCAGTGGAAACCACGAGGACGCGAGCAGAGCTGTCTGATGCGAGGGCAGCAGAGTCTACAGGCGGCCATAGTTCGAGGAGAGCCGCTGCCGGAGGGATATGTGGTGAGCGAGCGGTGGCCCAAGCAGACCTATCCGCGAAGAGGGGCAACGAGCAGTTGGCGGAAGAAACGTCAAGAGAAGGAGGCGAACAGGAAGAAGGAGCAGCGGCGTTATCAGCGAGCCAAGCAGCAGGAAGCAGAGGCCAGCCAGCCGAGCGAGCAGGAGCAATGCAAACGGCAGCGACAAGCCAGTCGAGCGAAAGCGATCCGGAACAAAGCCCAAAAGATGCAGGAACAAGCCGCGAAACAGCGGCGAGAGCAACAAGAGCAGGCGGCGCGGCGCCAGCAACGCATCCAGCAGCGAGAACAGCGGCAAGAAGAACAAGCGAGCAAAGGTGAGCTGCGGCTGCGAGCCAGAGAAGAACGTGAGCAGCTACGAACCCAACGCCGTCTCTGGCACGAAGAAATCCAACGCGAGCGAGAAGCCCGCATCCGTTGTCGGGCAGAGCGAGCGGCTTGCCAAGCGGCTCAGGCTCTGGGTTCCTCATCGGCTGCATCCAAGATATTGCTGGCGCAACAGGCTCTCACCGAGCCTCCCAAGCCACCTTAGACTCATACCTACCCGTGAAAACCCCTGTCGCTGCGGCGACTTTCCCCCCTCAAAGAGGGAGGCAGGTATTAGCATCATTACATAACTTTCCGAGCATTTACTGTTTTTCTTTTCCCAATTTCACCGGTGAATGCAGCTCTACCTCATCTACATCCTCGTGGCGTCTTCACTATATTTATCCACAACGTGTCTTGCATTACGCGTCATCTCAGTGCGGGGGAGCTCGTCCGGTGCAAAAAAACGCATAGCGAGACTCTCTGTAAAGTCGACAACGAGCTCTCCCGTAAACTCGCGTGTTGCGTATGCCACGGTCACCGAATACACTTCATCGCCATTTAAGCAAAAGACATGCTGATCCTCTCCTGATAGCACACCGACCAACTCCAGTGCACCCAGCGTTAAACCTGCCTCTTCAAAAACCTCGCGCCGCGCCGTCTCCTCACAGCTCTCGCCTGGCTCCATAACGCCTCCCGGCAGACCCCAGCTTCCATCCAGCCTCTGCTGCAATAAAATACGTTGCGTTGCGTCAAAGACCAGTACAATCGCACCCGGCAATAGTAATGGTCGCTTCCCAATAAAGTGACGAATCTCTTCAACATAGCCCATTACGCTATTAACCCTTTCAGCTATAAACTTTATTTTCAACCTATATAATAGTAGGACGTATGCATAGCTATTCTTTATGCTATAGATAGAACTTCGTAGTAACACGTTAAGTGGAGCTATTTTTCCACCTTTGCTTCATAGAACTCTACGCTTTATAACATTGTACGTAGTGCTCATTTCTCTATTCCTTTCACCGTGCAGGCGTATCTATGGCTCTTCCTTTTCCTACACCTGGAGATCTTAGCATTTTTTTACTTCTACATATGATAAGATAGGAGCATCAAATACAAGGGAACTGAGGGCGTAAGCAGTGTCAAACGAAGCAGAAGATTCAGCGCGAGAGCAGAGAGATGAGCCCGTAGATGTACGGCTTATGGGACGTAGCAGCTCTACTGTTACCTATCAAAGTACATTACATAAGTCTGAGCGCCATATTGTACTCAAAATATGGGTTAATCCATTCGTACCCTATTCACAAATACAACAATCATATGCTCTTTTACAGACAGAAATGCGTACACTCCGCGCCACAAACAATCCACATATATTAATTCCACTCCATGTACGTAGAACGCCACAGAGCTTTGTAATCGTCAGCGACTATATACCTGAAGGCAATCTACAACTACTGATCGAACAAAATCATCATCAGCCACTCCCTCGACAACGCGCCCTTACGCTGATTCACCAGATTGGTGAGGCACTGCAGGCCGCCCATCAACAAGATATAGTGCACGGCAATCTCACGCCCCATAATATACTCCTGGTCACAAATCAAGATAGTGCAACAGATCAACCAGATGACATTACGCTCAGCGATTTTTACCTGCCTTCACTACAGTTGGGCCGTGCCAGGACGCGTGAGGAAGATCATCCCCAGCTACGGCTCTATATGGCACCAGAGCAGTTTCGTGGCACTACGACCAGGCTTACCGATCAATATTCACTCGGCTGCCTCGCCTATCAGTTACTGACAGGTCGCCCCCCCTTCGAGGGTATCGCGCACATGCCACTACAACATAAGCACACACACGATCTACCGCAACGCCCGAGCCAGCTGAATACAGATCTGCCCTCTACCTTTGATGCGCCGCTGCTAAAAGCGCTGGCGAAAGATCCCGTTGAGCGCTTTGCCGATATCGACGCGTTTCTCACTGCCCTCACAGCAAGCGAGCAGGCAGCAACAATACCCGAGATTGCTACGAATGGCACAAAAGAAGCAGGGGAGACAAAAGAGCGCGCTGCTACCAGGAAGAATAAGCCGCAACATGCTAAAACAAACAGGAAAAGAGCGAAACCAGCACACGATAAACGCAAACATTTTTTCTTTTTCGCGTTTCCGTAATCTACTCAAGGAGTTCTCGGCACATGTACGATACACCCACAACCAAGCGTATCTTTACGTTGACGCTACGGGTGGGCGAGATCCTGCTGGCGAATGGGGCGACGACGGCTCAGATCGAAGAGACCATGCGCGAGGTCGCGTCTCTCTACGGATTGCCGCCGCGTTGCTGCCATCCAAATGTAGTATTTACCTTTCTCTCGCTATCATTCGACCATCCAGATCTAGAATACCCGCTGACATCTCTACGTCAGGTGAAAAAACGTGGAGTCAATTATAGCCATATTATGACTGTCTTTGATATTATTAAGCGCAAGCTTCCGCCAGAGGCCGCGCTCCATAAACTGGATGCCCTGGAACAAGAGCCGATTACACTCGGGCTCTTCACGACAGTCCTGTGCTGGGCCGCAGCCTGCGCGGCCTCCAACTTGCTACTCGGTGGCAATCTTCGTGAGATCTGCGCCTGTTTCCTCATCGTCATCCCGGCGCAGTTCTGTCGCCTCAAAATAGCCAACTCAACGGTCCCAGGACCGATCGGCGATATGTGCGCGGCAGCGTTGGTGACTGTCCTTGCGCTGGTTGTCCTCAAGACGCATCTGGTCATGCAGACGGATCTGGTCATAGCAAGCAGCCTCTTTGGAGTGCTGCCAGGTTCCGCAATTGTACTCAGTGCGCAAGATCTTATCACGGGCGATCTTCTGAGCAGTGCGGCGCGTGGTCTGGAAGCCTTCTTGACTGGCGCGGTCGTTGCGGCTGGCGTTGGTCTTGCGATTAGCATGGGGGCAACACTCGGTCTGGCAACCACGGCGCTGCCACATGCGCAGACGGTCGCCTGGGGCTGGCTCTGGCAGATCCTGGCGGCATTCATCGCCTCAATGGCCTTCGCCCGCGCCACCACAATTCCTCGCTTCGCGACGATTGCCGCTGGCTTGATCGGGGCCAGTGGCTGGCTCATCTCGCTCCTGCTAGCCTCGAAGACTAGCGGGACCGTTCCCTTTGCGGCAACCTTTCTAGCTGCCCTGATCGTAGGCTGCCTCAGTCGGCTGGGCTCCTTGATTCAGCGTGCCCCCATCGGCATCTATACGATTCCCGGTATCTTTCCACTCCTGCCCGGCCTCACCGTCTACCGTGGCATGCTCACGATCGCACATGGCGACAGCATGGCGGGACTGGTCTTGCTCGTTCAAGCGATGGCAATCGGCGGCGTCATCGCCATGGGCATTGCGTTCAGCGGCATCTTTGAGCCGTCACTCGAACGGCTGTATCATCGACTACGCAAAAGCAAGCTGTGTTGAGGGTGTTAAAGCCGCATTGTTGCAGATTGAGAAATAAGTCGAGTTCGTAGCTTGACAATAGTGATCTGTATTCATATAATGAGGCATTATTTATTGAGGCCATTATTAGGGATTGGATACGGGGAAGGGATATTGAACACTCTATGGACCATGAGAACCGGATAGAACCTGCATCTCTGCTGGACACGTTTTCTGACGCAGTGATCTTGCTTGATCAGACGGCAAACATCCTTTTTGCCAATGAGCATGCCGCTGCCTTTGTTGGAACACACATGCGCGAGTTACGGGGCTATCCCCTCTGGCAAGCAGTACCACAGCTCGTCACCGCTACCTTCTACCAGGCCGTGATCAACACGATCCGCACGCGCATCTCCACTCAGGTGAAGTATTATGCCCCAATCACTCAGACCTGGTTGCATATGTATCTCACACCAACCAGCGAAGGCACCGCACTCTTTTTTCACGAAGAGACGGAACCGCCACCGCTTCAAAACACCTTTCAGCAGGGTGCAGAGGGACACATAGATCTCCTGGAAACCATCTCTGAGCGGGTCGCTCTCTTGTCTCCAGAGGGGCTGCTGCTGGAAATCACTCAGCAGCCTTTAACCGATGCCCACGTCCTGCGCGAAGAGGTTATCGGCAAACCATTTATCTACTTCCCTTCGTGGTCCTCGATGCCTGTTGTTCAGGAGCAATTGAGTGCAGCCATTGCGCGCGCCAGCAAGGGAGACATTGCACGCTTTGAGGCCAGGACCCAACCTCAACCAGGACACTATCTGAACCTGATTGTCACACTGACCCCACATCGTGATGTAAACCAGCAGGTCGAGTACCTCATCAGCACGACCCATGATATTACAGTGCACAAACAGGCCGAAGAGGATCTGCATGGCCTGGTCGAGGAGGTGCCTCAATTTATCTTCACCGCACGACCTGATGGTGCTATCACCTTCAGTAATCAACGCTGGCTTGATTATCTCGGCATGTCTGCCGAGCAAGCATACGGATTCAAGTGGCGAGAGCGCATACACCCTGATGACCGACAACGTTCAGAGGAGGAGCGCGAGGCTGCCATCGCCGCAGGCAGGCCGTATGAGGTGGAATACCGCCTCAAAAACGGCGCAAGCGGGAACTATCGCTGGTTCCTTGCACGCGCAATACCCAAAAAAAATGCACAGGGCACGATCCTATCCTGGAGTGCGACGATCACGGATATCGATGAGCAGAAACGCATCGAGCAAGCCTTTCATCACAGCCAGGAGCGGGTACAGGCTCTGATGGCATCCAATATTCTTGGGATTTTCATCGCCGAGGAGGGGGAGATCCTGGAAGCCAATGAGACCTTTCTATACATGACGGGCTATAGTCAGGAAGACCTGCGCCAGCGACGGCTGAACTGGCTGCACATGACAGCTCCAGAATATATTACACGTACCCACCATGCACATCAGCAACTCACGTTGCATCAGTATCTGCCCGCGTATGAAAAAGAGTATATTGGGAAAGATGGCAGCCGCCTGCCGGTGTTAGTGGGTGGCATCATGACACAAAGCGAGCCGATGCAAACGATTTGCTTTGTGCTGGATAATGCGGCTCGTAAAGAGCTGGAGCAGCGCAAAGATACTTTTTTGAGTATGGCCAGTCACGAACTCAAAACACCACTCACGTCTTTGAAGCTACAAACGCAACTACTGAGAAAGCAACTGGCAAAGCAGGACACACGCAAGATGGATATCGCGCTGTCCCGCATGGAGGGACAACTCAATACCGCCACACGACTGGTCGAAGAGTTGCTCGATATCTCCAAAATCCGGGCTGGCAAGTTGGAGTATGCACAGGAAACCGTGGACCTGAACAACGTCCTGCAGGAGATCGTGGAGGTTCTGCAACAGACGCAGCCGACCCATACCATCGTCATGTCTGTACCTACATCTCCCGTCATCCTGCCTGGCGACCGCGATCGGCTCGGACAAGTCTTCTTGAACCTGATCGGCAACGCGATCAAGTACTCTCCCCATGCCAACAGTGTCGAGGTCGACATGACGACCAGTACGGAGTCAATCATGATCACCGTGCGTGATCACGGCATCGGCATTCCACGGGAGCAACGCGACAAAATCTTTGAGCGCTTCTATCGGGTCGCTTCTCAGCAGTATTCGATCCCTGGCCTGGGAATGGGTTTATCTATTGTCGAAGAAATTGTGGAGCACCACGGTGGAACCATCACAGTCGAGAGCGAAATAGGAACAGGATCCACCTTTGTAGTAACATTTCCAGTATCGCCAAGTGCAGTAAAATCTCACTACTGCCTGTAAGGATGCTAAAATCCCTGCCTCCCTCTTTGATGGGGGATGTCGCCGCAGCGACAGGGGGGAGTAGATCCTCGCATTACGCTGTATTGCACCATTAAACGTATTTATCACTCTTGCCTTCACAGTCTGCCATCAAGGAGTACCGGGCATTGCTAGCTTTCTACTCCCCCCTGCCGCTAACGCGGCTGTCCCCCCTCAAAGAGGAGGGCTTTTGCTGCATTTCCTGTAGAGGGGCGGTTTTCAAAGAGATACAGCATAGCAGACACAAGAAGACATGTGAGCATACACGCCTGGATACAACGGCGTGTATGCTCACATGTCTTCTTGCCTACAGCTAGCGCTTACGCTTAAGCGTTGAGGGCGCTATTCTGCATGGGAAGAGGATCGAAATCCTCATGTATAGAATGATCAAAGGCTGTATTCTCGTTCGCTACAGCCTCTGATGCCGCCTGGACCTCGTCCTTACGTACCTTTACAGTGACCGCATCATCTTCCTCGCTCACAGCTTCTGTCACCGGCGCTGCATACGCTGCGGCGCTCGCAGTAGCAAGATCGGTCGGATCCAGACCCATCTCATGTCGTGCCAGTTCCTCTTTCTTCTCAAGGATCTGCAGCTCCAACTCTGCCAGATCACGGCGACGCTGCACCATCGCAGCCTCATCAACGTCTTCGCCTTGCATATTAAAACCATCCAGACCCTTCTTAAAGGCGTTGAGACCACGCCCAACGTTCCTGGTGATTTCAGGCAATTTCTTTGGCCCAAAGACGATGAGACCGATGACAAACACAACAATAAGTTCCAGTGGATGACCAAACATTGTGTATCCCTTTCTTTCTTCCAGAATCCAGATATAGGCAAGAGATAGCACAGAGCTTTGCTGTTTCATCACAGCCTGCGGCTAATACAAAAGGCTATAGACCAACATCCCCCAGGGGCTACTCGCTGGCCCACCTACCCGGTAGTGTTGAAATAAAATCTGGCTCTGCCTTATTCTACTTACTACTTATCCGAAAACCTGCGTGTGCGGGCACTAGCGACGCCAGTCGCGTTGGGTTTCGGAATAAGATCTTCGACTCCTTTTATAGAGATGCATGAGACCAACCATTTGTGACAGCAAAACAGCAAGTAAAGTTACCCAAATGTCCTCTACTTCCATCTTCTCCAGCAAAAATCGTCTTACTTAACACGGGAGTCTTCATCTTTCATACGCCACACCCCCGCAATGATAGCGCATAAACGCGAGGGTCCTATAAACACACGACTGGAGTACCGGATGAGTCAAAACGGCGATACAACTCCGATCATCATACGCCCAGCAACACCAGATGACGCACACAACATTGCAGAGTTGCATATCCGCTCCTGGCAGTGGGCCTACCGTAATCAACTACCCGACGAATATCTGCAACGTATTGCCAGTAAGCTCGACGCCCGCACCACCGCACATTACAATGCGCTGGCACATCCGTCGGCACACCAACGCCGCTGGATCGCGGAATACAATAACGCTATTGCGGGCTTCGCTTGTACAAATATCAGCCATGACCCGGATGCAACACCTGAAACAGCCCAGGTCGAAGCGCTCTATCTCGCGCCAGAAGCAGTCGGTAAAGGGATCGGGCGCGCCCTCTTCTCCTATACCGTCGATGATCTTCGTCGGCATGGCTATGTGCAAGCAACACTCTGGGTACTGAAAACGAACCAGCGTGCCCGCAAGTTCTACGAATCCGCTGGTTGGCTCCCCGACGGTCAGGTCAAAGTCGAAGAACGTCCCGGTGCCATTCTACACGAGGTTCGCTATCATATGATGTTCTAGCCATAGCGACCAACACTCTCGCACCTTTTGGCGCGACCATGCTTCCCGCAAGAAGCATGGCCGCGCTACAACATTCGTACCAGATAGATACACTCATCTTCGATCTCACGCGACTTCCCCTCGCCATCTACCTCAGTCCAACTGATGTGATAGGTATCCAGGCCAACATCTTGATAACCGCGCCGCTCATACAGACCACGAGCGCGTCGATTCTGGAGCGCCACACTCAGACCAAGGTGGGCATACCCACGGACACGTACAGCCTGTTCCGCCGCCATCATCAAACGAGTGCCTACGCCACAACCACGATACGCCGCAACAACGTACAGATCCATCAAGTGAGGACAGCCAGGATAGCACCGCTCTAAAGCCGGTAGCGACTTCCCCTTCCAACGCACCATCACAATACCAATTGGCAAACCATCACACCAGGCAATCAGATAGATCAGTATACCTGAACATTGCGAGAGATAACGCTCGTAATGAGCAAACGGCTCTCGTCTGATCGCTTGATTCAAGAGCAGAAGATTATCTTCCACCAGCGGCTTTACAACAACATCCATCACACAAACTCCTTGCAATACGCAACATTGCGCAGCATTTAAAGTGTTTTACCTCTCTACACAATTGTACTCTGACTGCTTATCTAAAAATCTGAACAGCTATAGCACTGTCACGTTGGTTTTTACAACGTGACAGGAGAAGTCGAGTAAGGTAGTAACAAAAACGAAACAATTACAACAATCTGTGTAACAATTTATTTGCCCAGGCCAGCATCACGATCGATACCGCGCGTCAGCTCCATCCAGTCACGCTCACCATTCCCATTCGCGATCTCTCCCAGCATGCGATTATGCAGATGGCTCGCAAAAGGTACCGGTACCTGTGACTGCTTGGCTTGGTCTAGCAGTAGATCCACATCTTTCAACCCCAGCTTGAGCATAAAACCGACCTCATCAAAACTACGCTCAGCAATCTTTGTACCATAGTTTTTATAGATCGGACTGGAAAACAATGTCTGGCTAAACATATCAATAACCGAACGACGCTGAATGCCGTTTTTTTCAGCGATGGCAAAGACCTCACCCAGAGACTCCATCGCCGACGCGATCAAAAAGTTGCCACTGATCTTGACAATATTCGCCTTGTAAGGCTCGTGCCCAAAGTCGTAGATGCCCTGTCCCAACACTTCTAAAATTGCATATACACGCTTTTTAGCGGCTGCCTCACCAGCTACAGCTATCCACAATTGACTGGCTGCCGCGGCTTCCGGACGGCCAAAGACCGGTGCAGAGATGTATGTACTATGATGCGCTGCATGAAGTTCAGTCAGCTTCTGCGATAGAGACGGCGAGACAGTACTCATAGAAAGATGGATACCACCCGCATCTAGCGACGCCAACAATCCATCGTAACCCAGCGTAACTGCCTCTAGCGCCTCATCATTCGCGACCATCGTTATCACGATACCACCGACTTTTGCCGCATCGCGTGGTCGATCAGCTCTCACTGCGCCAGCAAGCACCAGTGGCTCAGTTTTCTTCACATCTCGATTATAAACACTGAGCAGATAGCCAGCTTTTAAGAGATTTGCGGCCATCGGCCGTCCCATACTTCCTAATCCAATAAAGCCTAATCGTTCACTCATCGTATAAACACTCCTTCTTAAATTGTTCTTACCTATTTATCACGGTTCTTTACTGTAAGTGAAGACAGGCAGAAAACAAAAAGCGGGAGGACGATAGGTAGAAGCTACCAGTCTCTCCCGCTTGCCAATCGGATAGTTACCGCTTACTACTTATCCGAAAACCTGCGTGTGCGAGCACTAGCGACGCCAGTCGCGTTGGGTTTCGGAATAAGATCTTAATTGAACATTAGAATAAGAAGAATAAAAAATATACCTATCGCACCCAGCACAATACCTGCAATAGATTTACCTTTACCACCAATGCCAGGATAGCGCTTCGCGATATTTAAGCCTTGAATACCATAGATAATCGCAAATACGCCGCTAGCGCCAATGAAAGCACCATATGAACTAAACAGCGAGATGCCGCTAATAACGAACGCAATGATGCCATAAACTAATGATCGTGTCGCGCGACTATTTTTCATCTGCCCATAGGGAGATGGCCCCGGTGGCGGATACATTCCCTGTTGCTGATATCCCTGCCCCGGATAGGGCGGATAACCAGCCTGTGGACCGCCGGGCGGTGGATACGCTCCCTGTCCCTGTGGGTACGGCGGTGGTGGATACGCTCCCTGTCCCTGTGGGTACGGCGGTGGTGGATACGCTCCCTGTCCCTGTGGGTACGGCGGTGGCGGATACGCTCCCTGTCCCTGTGGATACGGCGGTGGATATGGTGTACCACCCTGCGGGTACGGCGGTGGGTACGCTCCATTGTTCGGGGACGAATACGCATCACCCGAGGTCGGTGGATAGACACTATCGTTAGGAGCAGATTTGGGTGCATCACTCGACGTCGGTGGATACACGCTCTCTTTCGGCTTTGCGTAGACAGTCTCATCTGAATCAGATGGATAGGGATCGGAAGGGGAAAATGCCATTCAGCACCTCTTCATACATACATGGCTCTACATGCCCACACAAAACACATAGAACAGTTACATACATCAATATAAGGAATAAGGAAAATAAATTATTTACCTGTGCGATGAATAATGCAAGGGTAGCACACATAAAGATCGCTGTCAATGCGATCTTCGGTTCTAGTATTCTCTCGTTCCATTACCCCGCAACGAGCTCTATAGAGCTATTCTCATGATGCTGCTCAAAAACGGTAATGAAAACGGATTGATACACTATACACGATGTTATAGTAACAATCCGTTTTTGTTACTGCTTGTCTATTTTCTTGTGCCAGAACGTGAGTCGCTACTTAATGTTTCTGTGCATACTCTATTAACTTATCCGTAGCCCCTTTATAGCCACCACAGTTCCGTATCTCCTGCTGCATCGCGCGCACATGCTCATGGATCGCCTCATTCTCCTTCACATGCGCAACGGCACTACGCAGCGCGTCAACCGATACATTATCACGTGCCAGCATAATCCCCAGACCAAGCTCCTCTACTCTGTGCGCGGTCATATCTTGCTCTATCATTTGTGGAATCACGACGAGCGGCACACCATTGTACAAGCCTTCCATTGTACTATTCATACCACCATGACTGATAAAGACGCTGACATGCGGCAAGATTTCAAGCTGCGGGACATGTGGACGGGCGATGAAATTGTCAGGCAGCGGGTCCAGGGCGGCAGGATCGATCCGCTGGCCATAGGCGATAACGACCTGTTGGGGGCTATCCTTGAAGGCTGCGATACAGGTATTGAAGAAATCTACCTGATTATTGAAGGCCGTGCCAAGTGAGATATACAATACATCTTTCCCACTTAGACGCTCCAGCGGAAAACCATAGCCATCAAAGCGCGTATGAATCGAAGGACCGGCAAAGTAATACCGCTCGTCCAATTGAGTATCGCCTGGCTGGAAGGAGAGGGGAATAAAGGAGATCATAAGATCCTCTTCGCGATTAAAAAAGAGGTCTCGCAACTTCATGGGAGGAAGATTATAGCGCCTGTACACCGCCTCAATCTGTTCATCGGCTTGAGCGAAAAAAGCAGGAGAAATGTTCATCCCTGAAAGACCCGCCCCGGTCCTTACCATGCTCGGAGCCCCTGGCTCTCCTGGCTCTCCTGGCTCTACGCGCGCTCCTGGTCGCTCCTGTCCATTTCCACCAAACACATTCGTAAATTTCGACATCTCACGCATATTCAGATAGGTCGGGCTCATCAGCACGGCTCGTATATCGAGAATCTGGGCCAGGATCTTGCCCCAGAAACACATCATATCGTAGACCAGGACGTCGGCCTGTTCAGCACGGATAGGCTCAAGCAAGGAGTCGACAACGTCACCACTTATCGAGGCCAGAA
Source organism: Ktedonobacteria bacterium brp13 (assembly GCA_015099395.1). Lineage (GTDB taxonomy): Bacteria > Chloroflexota > Ktedonobacteria > Ktedonobacterales > Ktedonobacteraceae > Dictyobacter. The sequence goes on from AP024096.1 coordinate 2,642,956, forward strand.
ACAATGGAAGGGGCAGCTTCGGTGCTGCCATAAACTCCTTTATTTGTTGCAATTCATAGGCACGAAACTCTGCACCGGTCGCTTCAATCACCGCACGAAAATCTTCGCTCAAGTAATACACAACCTGCTCACCACGTGCTACAAGCTCCTGTACGACCGCCAGCGTGGGATTCACATGCCCATGCGCAGGCACATTCATGAATAGATATTTTGACATTTTATTCCCTCAATGGATAATGCGCTTAAATCGGGGCGATACAACATTCCCCTATGTACCATAACACCTCTGAACAACTGGTATCAACCAGCCATCCAGAGGTGTTCTTATCCGTTCCATAAAGGAAAGATTGTTTCAATTGTTTAGTTTGTGTGTATAACTATTCGTATCAGGCTTGATGTGCCAATTCAGGAAACTTCGCAGCCAGATCACGGGCCTTTGGCTCAACCAGAATCGAGCCATCGGGAAAGAGAATGGTCGGGACTGTACGCCGCCCATTATTTACCTGCACGACATATTCAGCGGCCTGCTCGTCTTGCTCGATATCAATATTTTCATAGGCGATATTGTGCGCATCAAACCAGCGTTTCGCGGAACGGCAATCGCTACACCAGGATGTGCTATACATCCGAATAGTCTTCTCATTCTCAGCCATTATCGGTACCTCTTCTCAATCTTTGTTGCTTATAGCATAGAACACATTACTCATTGTTCCCCAACTATGCTTATAAACAAAATGGAGTGCGTATTTATTCAACTCCGGCGGCGGCCGGTTTGTTGATGCGCTCAAGCATCAGATCCAGAAAACGTTTGCCCCCGCTAGCAACCAGCGAAGGGTTACGCGCCAGGATACCCATGACCAGGCTGGCTGAGTAATCTCCACGTAAGAGTTGGGCCGCCTGCATAGGCGTCAGGCGCTTCAGCAGGTCCAGCCCGCTATCCCACTGCGCATCGGTATAGGCGGCAATACGCTTGTTGATCATATAGGAGATATCCATATCACGTCCAAAGCGCGTACGCCAGCGACGATCAAAGGTACGCAACTGCCCGACTGAGGTATCTCCGCGCTTGATAGCGTCGGCGGCGACATCACCAGCCATCTGACCCGAGTAGATGGCGAAGCGAATACCTTCACCGACCAGCGTCGAACCATGGCCACCAGCATCGCCCGCCAGGATCAGGCCATCGCGGGTAAAGTTGTCTACGACGCCCTCAGAGGGGAAGAGACCGGTATGATATTCCAGCGGACTCGCACCCTTGAAGCGCGTAGCGAGCTGCGGGATATCACGCATGACGCTATCGAGATACGAACGGGCATCGTTCTCGCTATCCGGATGAATTACGCCGACACCCAGACGGACACGACCATTGCCACGTGGAAAGGCCCAGGCATAGCCGTTGGGCGCATAGGCGCTACCCATAATCAGGAACAGCTCGTCCTGTGGATAGTTCGGCGCGTACATATCATATTCAGCACCAAAGCCATAGCGATGGAAGGCTTGCCCCATCTCGGTACGCACACCGATATGGCGGGAGAAGCCCGAAGCATCGATGGTGACGTCGGCCTGCACGTTGATACGCTCGCTCACATGCGTCTTGGCAGTGACGCCGGTAATGCGCCCCTGCTCGGTTAAGACCTGCTCTACGGTATGCCGCACACGTAGCTCAGCGCCAGCCGCGACAGCACGCGCCGCGAGATGCTGATAAAGGCCACGAATATCAACGACACAGCAGACATCCGTTGTGTACTGGAAGTTGACTTCGCGATGTGGTGACAGGAAAAAGATATTGCGCACCGGATGATACAGGTGGGCAGGGATATTGAGCGCCTGCATATCCTTGACCCAGGTCCCGCCACTGGTATGAATAGGGTACCCAATCTCGTTTTGACGCTCTAAAATGAGGGTTCGCGCTCCCTGGCGCGCCGCTGCTTCACCCGCAGCCAATCCAGCCGGGCCTCCACCAACGACGAGAACTTGATACTTGTCTGACATGAACGTCCTTCTTTAGCGAAATAAGACTGTGCTTGCGCATTGTACGCATCCCCTACGAGGAGATCGAGAGCTACCAGAGGTCGCTCTCGAACAAAGGGACACGGATTCGTGTGTGTGTTTCTATCAAATTAGTATAGTGGAACAGCGAAAACGGCGCAAGGGGCCCGGCTACTCGTCTTCACCCCTGTACGTCTCAGGGTCGTTGCTCTGTACCTCGTCCACTGTAGTAGGGACGCGTATCTCGCCCAGCATCAGGTAATGTGCCAGCCTGGTAGCACTCTCCTGACGCGCACGCTCACCGGCTCGCGGTAACACAAATAGTGCAATAAAGCTAATCATCAAACCAAAGACAGCATAGCCCCAACCATCCAGGGCACTCGGTCCAAATAAAAGCAAGATACAGCTACCAACCAGTACAAAGACAAGACTTGCGCTAAACAGAATCACCCGACTCGTCCGACGATACCCCCAGGGAAGCCGTCCCTGCGCCTCCCGGAAGAGTCGCCGCCGCTCTTGCTGCCGAAAACGTGGCACCTCCCGGCTATCTACCATCCTCCGCGTCACACTTAAGAAATAGATGCCGAGCACGATCATTACTAGCGAGGCAAGCACCAGAAAGCAGAGCACGCCCAGGTTGATTATTGAATAGACAGTATACTGCGGGATCTTTTTGACCACAAGCAAGCCAAAGAGTACGATGCTCGCCGCCAGAAAGATACTGGTCCCGCTCACTAACAGCACTCGTGAATGTCGGCGGTACGCATAATGGCGCTGCAACATCGTTTGCCGATACATTTCAGTCTCCGAATCGGGCGAGCCATGCATGGAAACCTACTCCATTTCTGCATTCAAGAATATATATAACCATTTTTCTACATACTAGTATACCAACTTCAGGATACGGTCCTCCTCTGCATAGTCAAATACGCCAGGTTCACTCTGCTCCGGCGGATTGGCGCGTTCCCAGAACACAGTACGTCGCAACGCCTCTTCCTCTGCGACGATCTCACTATACCCAAGATCCTGGCGCAGACGCGTCGTCGCTACAATGATGTTCTGCGCGGGATCTATGCCCAGTGCGAGCGGCTCTTTCAGTCGTCCCTGCGGTATACGCACAATCCGTCCAGGCCAACCCACAGCATCCGCGATCCGTTGCACCCATTCCTCCAGGTGTACGGTCTCGCGTTCGCCGACATTATAAATATGACCAACAGAACGCTCATCAACGGCAGCCAGAACGATGGCGGCAGCCACGTTCTCCACATAGCCATGCGTCCAATACCAATCAGCCTCCGCCGCATCCAGCAGAATGACCGGGCGAGCATCGTCCATCCGCTTCAGATAGGGATAGATGCGGTGCTGCTGATCATGCGGCCCATAGACCATCGGCAACCGCAGAACCGTCGCACGTAGGGTGGGATCACGCATAAAAACCTGTTCCACCAGGATCTTATCGTAGCTATGCATCCAATGCGTTGGGCTCTGCGCATCTTCTGAGGCCCACTCCCGATAGGGATAGAGATGGGAGCGCAGCGTCGACTCCTCCGTCAGCGGCAGTGGGTCCAGTTCCCCACTCTCACTATGATTGATACGCCCAAAAGCTCGATAGACATCCTGACTACTAATGACAATGATCCGATCAGTAATTCCTTTGAACACCTGCGATGTCATCAATGCGTCTTGCTCGCCCAGCAAGAGCATATGTATAACAATATCAGGCGCGAGTTGACGAAACTGCTCAACAACCTCTGGCGTATACGTTACCGGTAGAGCCTGATCTTTGCTGGCAGTATGAATGTGACTTACGGACGTAGGAAGTCCAACAGGCTCCGTCTGACCCCGATGGTAGACGGTCACATCGTGCCCTGACACGGCAAGCTGACGTACAGTCGCTAAGCCAATAAAACGCGTCCCCCCAATAACTAATACACGCATACGTCACTATCCTTTCTCACAACACTCTGCTTGCTTCTTCCCTGCGCCAGAAATACAGCACAGCGCACACGACACCAGCAAGCGCCAGTTTCCAATGCTTCATTCATTGTTCACATGGCATACGGGCATATGTAAAAGCACCTGAAAGCACCATACACATAATTGTTATAGAAAAGCAAGAGCAAAACTATGCTTTGAGCATACATGCACATCTACCAGTGCTTTGAGTATAGCGTACAAAAATTGTTACATAAAAACAATAAACTATCCTGATTGGTAAGCTGACGATGCGGGAAGACCCAGGTAATAGAAATACCCTGGTGCTTTACCACTAAACCTTTTAGATTTTGCGAGTATACGTTTTGTGAGTATACTAAGTCAGATAGCCAGCAGGGATTCTTTTACCTATGACTCAACTATCCTTATGGTAGACACGTATAAATATATAAGAGCAAAAATAATTTATTCCAATCTATCCAGTAACTGCTCGCTCTAGCATTATGATTGTCGCAGAGCGTCATTTATCGGCACAGGAGGATATATTTATGCAACAAACGGCTGTTCCTATCGCACGGCAGAAGCGCGGAATTGCACTTTCCAGTGGTGGCATCTTAGGACTTATTGGAGGCATTCTCATCCTGGGCGCTGGACTCTACAGTGGCTTCCACAACGTGCCCAGCACCAGCTCTCAAGCTAGCCTGGTCACCATTCTGATACTGGTTGGCCTCTTTGGTACACCACTACTCGCGGGCCTCATTGGCACCCTGCGCTCAGGACGTTTCGGCACGGGCGTGCTATCCGGACTCTGGGATGGTTTTCTCACAGCCATCTTCCTGGATATCTATATCGTCATTCTCTACTTTCTGAATCCGCCAACGGCCCCCAGCGCACAATCCGTACAGCAGGCACAGAGCATCCTGACGCAATACGGCATCAACGTATCTTCACAATCTATCCAAAACGTGAGCAGCCCACAGGCGACACTCACGGCGGTTATCTTCGCCGGTCTCGTGCTCCTGATCGTCTGGTTAGGGGTAGGTGCATTTCTAGGCGTCATAGGTGCGGCCATCGGCAAAATCTTTGTCCACCATCCCCGCGACCTCGTTATAGATACACTCGGTACTGGCACTGGCAGTTTTCCACGCGTCAGCTATCCACAACAACAACAGCAATCGTATCCTGAAGACTGGCAGCAGAATCAACCCCGCAACTAACAGCGGCCAGTATGGCCCCTCAGACCCCTCACTGCACCCCGCCCTCACGCCATGGCAAAGTACCCACCTCTTTTCCCAACTGCGGGAAAAGAAGTGGGCACCCACTCAAAGAGATAGGTCAGCTACATACACATAGAGCAATGCATCTATGAATAATCACAGCTACTCTGTAATGGCACGAGCAAGATTATTCAGGAAGTACGCCTCAGCTAACGCAGCAGATTCCAGCTCTTGTGGATCGACACTCTCATCGGGTGCATGGACCCGTGCGGTAGGATCTGTACAACCCCAGAGGATGACCGGGCACTGCGGATACAAGCGGCTGAAGACGCTTACCAGCGGGATCGAGCCACCACTTCCCATCTGACCAACCGCGTGTCCGTAGGCAGCACGTAATGCCTCTTGCGCCACCGCGAAGACAGGTCCCTCAGCATTCAAGGCAAAGCCAGCACCAGACTCATGCTCACTGAACGAGAGCTGCGCATGCCAGGGCACAACCGCACGCAGGTGCTCTTCAAGCAGTCCTAACGCATGCCGTGAATCGTCGGTCGGTGGGACGCGCAGACTGATACGAGCACGGGCGACATTGATCAAGACATTCGCTGAACTCCTTACCGTTGGCGCATCCAGACCAACGGCATTCACCGAGTAGGAAGTCCACAGGCGCGTCTCCAGCGAGCCATCACCGATCAGGTCCACCCCCGGCAGAACACCAGCCAGCATGCGATACTCCTCTTCGCTATCCTCAGCAACCGGCCATGGACGACCCTCAAGTCCCGGTATCGCAACATTACCACGCTCATCGTGCAACGTCGCAAGCATACGGCTAAGCGCGATCAGCGCATCAGGAGCCGCACCACCAAAGACGCCACTATGCACACGATCTTGTAACGTACGGACCTCAACCACCAGCGAAGCCTCTCCACGTAGCGTCGTCGTAAGTGTTGGCAGGCCTAAGGCCTTGTTGCCCATGTCAGCCACCACAATCGCATCCGCGCGGAAGAGATCAGCATGCTGCGGTACATAAGCTTCCAGACTATCACCGAACTCCTCTTCCCCTTCGATGATCACCTTTATGCCAACCGGAGGACGACCCTCGAAGGCGCGCAAGACCGCCGTATGCAGCACAATGCCAGATTTATCGTCAGCCGCGCCACGCCCATAGTAGCGCCCATTGCGCTCTGTCAACTCAAAAGGAGGCGAGCTCCACTCGGCCTCATCACCCGCCGGCTGTACATCATGATGCGCATAGAGCAGCACCGTAGGCGCGCCCTCCGGGGCCGGTATCTCGCCATAGACGGCAGGATACCCACCAGGAATATCGAGCACACGCACCTGTTGCAGACCAGCCGCCGTCAATATGTCGGCAGTGACCTGCGCAGACTCCGTCACAGTCTCACGAGGATAGCCAGCATTGGCAATCGAAGGGACACGCACCAGGCGACGCAAATCTTCCAGCACACCAGGCATCGCCTCGTGTATCGCCTGACGCAATTCTTCATTTAATCGCATTAACAACCTGCTTCTTCCTTCTCTTGTGCCGATCAGTAGTGGGCAGAAATATCCACTATCGACAGCAAAACTCACATCAATTGTAGAAATTATCGAAATTACAGAGAAGAGCCGGAACACGCTACAGTATTACGGCAACGCGAGTGCAGCTCCCATGCATATAGGATAAGCTATAATAGCACAACAATGCTAGAGCATGAAGGGATTGATACAGGAGCAAGAGAACATAACAATGGGGAAGTGCAACGTTTTCGCGTGCCTTCCCCACTCTATAGACAGAGACGTTCGGTATTACGCGTCAGGTTGTCCAGACGTAAAAGTTGTCTCACGTCCTGCCGTTTGCCAATGCTGAATATCCGCCTGGAGGGACTGCAACTTCTGCTCAGTCGCCTCGATTGCATCTTCTCCCAACAACAAGTGCAGAGGCGGCGCATCAGACTCTACCGCATCTATCATTACCTGAGCCGCACGCGCAGGATCACCTGGCTGCTGCCCATCTATAGTGCTGAGCGCGCGACCAATCGAATTTTTGTATTCGTTCATCAGGTGTTGCGCATGTGCCTCTGACCGGCCTACAATATCAGTACGGAACGCCCCTGGTTCAACCAGCGTCACATGGATACCATACGGCGCGACCTCCTGCGCCAGACTCTCCGAAAGGCCCTCCATAGCAAACTTCGAGGCGCTATAGGCCGCAACGCCACTCATACCCACTAACCCTGCCATCGAGGAGACATTGAGGATATGTCCCTTACCACGCTGACGCATGTGTGGCAGTAGCGCCTGCGTCAGCAGAAAGACGCCAAAAAAATTGGTCTCCATCTGCTGGCGCATCTCCGCCTCACTAATCTCTTCTAAAGCCCCTATTATACCAAAACCAGCGTTATTGACCAGTACATCAACCTGTCCAAAGGCCTTCAAAGCATCATTTACGGCCGGAACGATCATTTCGCGCTTCGTCACGTCTAACGCAACGACACGCGCCCGCTCAGGATAGCAATCCGTTAAATCTTGCACGCTCTCAGGCCGGCGTGCAGCCAGAATAACGCGCTCACCTCTCGCGAGTACAGCCTGTGCCAACGCGCGTCCAAAGCCCGATGAGGGCCCGGTAATCAGCCAGACACGATTGGTATCCTTCGATACCGATGATTTCGCCGCCATAGAGTAACCCTTTCCCTACCCGACAGCCATCCATAGTCCATAGGCAGTTCAGATTGCATACTAACAAAGCAAGATAGCAGTAACATCAGAATAGTTGACGCCCAACGTGAACGTCAGTTGGTCATTATATGGCAAAAAAACACCTACCACCAAGGTCGCGTTTAGATCACCCTGCTCTCTCATGCTAACGCTATAATGCCTCCCCACAAATGCTCGGAGTGCGGTACAATGAAGCTAACTACATTGTGTTATAGTATCGCTACGAAGGGTAGACCGCATTGCCTTCTCTCGCCCTGTACATGTGCGTTCTATACGTGCCAAACTTTATTTTCAACTCACGTCAACGCGGGGTATACGAACAAACATGTAAAGGATATCAGCAATGCGGGGATAGAAAAAACGTGTGTGCATCCCTGTGGCTGCTAGCATATAAGGCACCGGAGGTATTTCCTAATGGAAGATATCAAGTACTTTTTATCTGATATGGATGGAGTTCTCGTACGTGGCTCTGTCCCCGTCCCTGGCGCGAGCGATTTTATTACTCGCCTGCGTGATCGCGGAACTCCGTTTCTGGTTCTCACCAACAACTCACAATACACGCAACGTGATCTGCATGCTCGTCTGAGCTACGCCGGCCTCGACATTCCACCCGAATCACTCTTTACTTCGGCCCTGGCAACCGCTCAATTCTTGCAGTCTCAGCGCCCAAGAGGCAGTGCGTATGTCATCGGCGAGTCGGGTCTGACAACCGCCCTGCACGATATTGACTACATTATTACCGACAAAGAGCCGGAGTATGTCGTCCTCGGTGAGACTACTACCTATAGCTTTGCGCGCATTACGCAGGCTATTCGCTTTATCCTGGGTGGAGCACGCTTTATCGCGACCAATCCTGATGAATCGGGACCCGGCGAGGGTGGTATCGTCCCTGGTACAGGCGCGGTCGCTGCATTAATTACGTCAGTGACTAGCATCAAACCCTATTATATTGGTAAACCGAACCCACTTATGATGCGTATGGCACTACGTACGATGAACGCACACTCAGAAGATGCGGTCATGATCGGCGATCGTATGGATACCGACGTTATCGCGGGACTCGAAAGCGGTCTGCGTACGATCCTGGTCATGAGCGGCGTAACCAACCAGAGTATGATTGAGCGCTTCTCCTATCGTCCAACCTATGTCTTCGACTCGGTTGCCGATATCAAGTTTGAATAACAATTCAGCTTCTCAACACAGCACACAAAGAGTATGCATCAAACGCCATAAAGGACGTATGCATGCTCTTCCTTTTGTTGTAAAACTATCTGTATTGTTACAAAACACAGGGATTACGGAGCACACCGCCCTGCCCTCCTATGCTTTTCTATCCCCGATTCGCTCCATAACTACCTGAATGGCCTATTTTTTGCACCGGGCATGCATCCCTGTTATAATACCTTTGCGTTTGTCTATATACAACAAACAGCTACAGCCTATTTTTATCTACGTATTCATTTTATCTTTAAGCACACTGGTATTTATATAATCAGGCAGCAGGAGCACTACATTTTGAGTGATACGGATCTCCAATGCTCACATTGTGGCGTACAGCTTATGGTTGGTCAACGTCATTGTGGCAACTGTGGCACACCCACTCGCTTCGCTGAGTTCTTAAACCAGACAACGACAGCAGAAGCCCCTTCACAGACATCTACGGATGAGTCTACCTTAGACCCGACGATCCTCCCCAGGCACACAAAGTCAGCTTCCTCTCAGCAGCCGGTAGCACAACCTGAGCAGCCACCGGTTCAACCTGAGCCGGAAGCAGAGCAACCTGCCAGAGTCAGTTATCCTGATACTGCCTCCAATATTCCCGTTTTGCTGTCGCAAAAGGATCAGCAGGAACAGCTAGAACATCCTTATCCTTATCCTTATCCACAACCAGGACCTGAACAACCAGGACCTGAACCCGCCGGCTATCCAGCCAACGCGCCCTATCCGCCCTACCAGGCACAACAACCTTACCCTCCCTACCAGAGTCAGGGTCAACAACCATATCCTCCCTATCAGGGCCAGGCACAACAGCCCTATCCAGCACCATACCCACCCTATAACCCGAACGCTCCTTACCCCCCTTATCCTCAGAAGAAAAGCAATGGAGCTCGCATAGCAGTTATCGTCCTTCTGAGTCTGCTTGCTGTGGTCGTGGTGATCTGCGGTGTTGGCTATAAAGTCGTTGAGAGCAACCTCAATGCTATCAGCTCTACCGCAGGCAAAAGCAGTATACCGCCTGATGGAACGACACCAGTGCCAACAGTGAATGATGCACCGGCCCCGACCGGTACGCCTTTGCTGACAGACGATTTTACGAACAGTAGTCAGGGATGGCAAACTGCTACATTTAAAAGTGATCGTATCAGTTTCCAAAACGGTGGACTAAATATGCAGGACTCTGATACAACATATCTGGTCGAACCGGTCCCGCATAGTGATACGTTGTCAGACTTCCGCATGGATCTCTCGTATATACCATCTCTCGGTGGCGCTCACGGTGGTCAAAACCTGGCTGGCATCATTTTCCGCCAACAAAAAGTAGCCGATAATACAGCCGGCCCCAAAGGGTACCTGCTCAAGATCGATAGTGAGGGCGTCTACGTCATTCGCAAAGTAACACAGCCGGTCTCAGCTTCCAATGCTAATAGCAAATATGTTGATCTGAAACAAGGTGCGATGGACAGCCCACCGCTACCGGGCACGCCCATAGATATCACGTTGATCGTGAAGGGACCCTCGATGGCACTCTACCTGGATGGTAGCTATCAGGATACCATTACCGATACATCGGCACCTTTCACTCAAGGCAACATCAGCCTCTTTGTTGAAAATGCGCCAGACAACACTGCGGCGGCTGCCCTCTTCCAACATATCGATATCTACCCGGCCCCGGCTACCTTACCAACTAACTAACTGTACGGGCTGGCGGCTTCTATACACACAAGCCCATCCGGTGGATAACCATCGGGTGGGCCCTTTGTTTACATAACTATTGTTTAGTTGCATTCGATAACAATCTGCTGGCATATTGTACACTAAAGGACAAAGTAAGGAGCTTGTAGCATGTCAGAATGCGTTCATTCATCGACAAACACTATCCTGGATAGCAACAATAACGCAGATATCCGTAATATTCAGCATACGTATGATAAATTATGGCATGAGTCTCATGCGGAGATCGCGCGTGGAAATGTGTATACCGATCCTATACCCGGTCACCGCAGTGGCAGCACACGCTGGGGCGTGAGCCTGCTCCTACGGCCTGCGCCCGCTGTAGCGGAACGGATGGAAGCAGTAATTGCACGCTTCCGCCCATTGATTGGTGAGCAGCATATCTTCTATAGTGCAGCTAACCTGCATACAACTATCCGCGTCTACGAGTACTATCGCGAGCCGATCACGCTGCAGGACCCGGAGATCCAGCGCTACGCTGAGATAACGCAGGCCGTGGCCAATCATTTCCCGCCTATGCAGATCTACTATCAAGGTCTGACCGCGACCCAGCGCGGTATCCTGGCACAGGGCTACCCACTGACAACGACGATCCAGCACTTCCGTCAGGCCTTACGTGACCGCCTGGCTGCCGAGGGCTTAAACCATGGCCCAGAGCAAAACCATGCACGCGACATTACCCACAATAGTCTCTGCGTCTTCAACGGTCCGCTCCTCAATCCCCAGCAGACATGTGCCTTCATCGAGCAAGAGCGCACCATCGATCTGGGTAGTACAACGGCAGCAACACTCGATTTCGTCTATTACCAGCGCACCGCAAATACAGTCACACCGATCACCCTGGCAACGATCAAGCTCGCAGGCAACGATTGAGCCAGGAGAAACGAAGGCATTCTAATTGCTGCTCTCTACGACCTGGCTCGCATCTCTTCTGATTTGCAAGAAAATGAAGAAAAAGCCGATGAGGAGAATGAGTCCTGCTCCAAGTTCTATAGTTCCACTGAGTAAGTTTTGTCGATTATTTTGCGCTTCATTTTGAACATCCTCTATATTCGATTCTTGTTGTTGTATATAGGTATTTCCATTGCTAGAAGAAGGGCCCTGCACGGCAGCAATTGCAAAGCCATTAATCACCTCTGCACAGAAATCAGTGGGCTGCATTCGCTGATCAGCGCACATGACAACCCCATTCTGAATTTTTTGTTGTTTTACCTGGATATCATGCAACGTATTTTCATACGTAGATAGATAAGAAATACCTCCTGGGATAAGGATGACACAGAAAAATAAGCATACTAACAGGAGAATGGTTCGTGTCGGCATGTTTGCTGTCCCTTTCATTCGTGAGAAGTAGATTTCAAGTCTGGCAACAAAGAGTCGTCGTTAGGGCATGAAAGATTCTCTCCTACATGGAAAGAGTCAAAAACGTCATTTGCCTTCAGTATACCTGATCATTATGAAAATTTGTACAGATTCCACTGGCAAAAAAGCATAGTGCGACAGTACCAAATGCTTTATCGCATATGGACAGCCATACCATTTTCTATTTGACCTGTAAGCACAAATATGCTATAATTAGAACATGATTTCAAGGTATTATCGTATATTCTGAGTGTGCTCTCATCGTACAATCACCCCTCGTATCTGTCCTTATACCCCTAGAATTCTCCGTTTTTTGTATGTCCAAAAAGAATTATAGAGAGTAGGCAGTTGATAGATAGCTAGCACTGCATAGGGGAGGCCAAACACTAATGAGTATTATGCAGTTTACACAAACAGTTCAAATTATGCCACCGCTGCAGATGAGACGTAGCAAACGTACTACTCAACCGACCCTCCCTGGCATGGAGCAAGAGCCGGTCCAGGCTCAGAAGGTGACCAATCGCCAGATTGCTGAGGTACTGGCTAGCATTGCAGATATGATCGAGTCGCAGAACGGCAATCGCTACCGCATTCAGGCGTATCGCAATGCTGCTCGCGGCGTTCTTGCTCTACAGGAGTCGGTTGTCGATATCCTGACACGAGGCGCACCACTGGTAATCCCTGGCCTTGGCGAACGTCTACGTACACGTATTAAAGATCTTGCTCTGCATGGCTCAATGACCATCAACAATGGTTTCTACGCACAGACGCTGCCACAGGGCGTACGCATCCTGTTGACCGTTGATCATATCGGTCTGTACACAGCCATTCGACTGCATGAAGAGTTGGGGATCGACTCAATAGAGAAATTATATTCAGAGGCTCAACTACACCATATCCGCGAGCTGCCAGGCTTCGGTGTACGTAGCGAGGCACGTCTACAACAGATGGCTGAAAATATTCTGCGCAACCGCCAGGCCACACACAACCATGCACCCCTGGGTGGCGCAGCCTGATAGTATCAGTAGCACAAACACACAAGAGCATAGATAGACGAACATAGATCAGAACTCTATACTTCTACATACTGATCTCTGTTCGTCTTTTTTTATGATGCAATGACGCATCCAATAGTAGCAATCAAGCTTAGTTGCTGCGACGGCGCGTCGTTATATGCTGCGTTCCCGACGTCGGGGGAGCGAGCAGGACACGAATCAACGAAGCGATTCCCCAGAAGATCAGCGCATAGATGAGCATGGCGATCAGGGTTGAGACGTCAAAGACAAAGGTCGAGCGTAAAGATGGTTCGCCGAAGATACCGTTAAAAGGTGTCACAAAGAAGTCGCTGACAGAATACAGTCCTGATACAAATGCATTGTAAGAGTTCGCACCAAGCAGACGGAATATGAAACGCAGGCCAAGCACGATTAAGAGAACGCTCAACAAGAAGTATGTGAAACGCACAAGCCACAGGCGCAGATTCGCACGCTGCAGTTCACGGTCAACGTACACCTCTTCACGCTTCTCAACCTGACCACCACTCACAAATGGCGCTCCTGGTTGCTGATACCCCTGCTGAGGATATCCCTGCTGCGGGTAATTGTTATCATAATAGGGCTGCTGCTGACCACCATTATTGGGATAACCGAGATTCTGGTTGGAATAGGGCACAGCTTCAGTAGGGTCCTCTGGCTGTGGATAGCGAGGATCAGAATAACGTGGATCAGGATAACCACCATACTGATTTCCCATTAAGAGCCTCCTTGTCAGATAGTAACTGAACGTTATAAAACTCATTTATAATAACGAAATAATCGTATTTAAAACCAGTTCTCTCTCTACTACGAAGTGACGGTAGATTGAGACTCTACAGATTGCATAATGCCAGCGCCAGGTAAAGGGATGAGCATACACCCTCTTATCACGCAGACGTATGAACAGACCGATACTTAAACGTCATAGCATTATAAGGCTAACGTGATAGTACTTTATCTTCACTGATAGCACACCCAGGTGTCAGGTACGAACCATGTCAATCACGCAGGTGTTCGACATAGATCGTAGACAAGCATTTAAACAAGATATACTATACAAAATAGATAAGTGAAAGGATTAGTTTACCTCATGCAACGTATTTGTGTCTATACTGGATCAAACGTAGGGCGGCACGTAGAGTATCAGCAAGCAGCCTACGCACTGGGTCGGGAGCTCACTGCACGCGGATTGGGGCTGGTGTATGGTGGAGGACGAGCCGGATTAATGGGAGTGATCGCGGACAGCGTATTTTCAGCCGGAGGTGAAGTCATCGGCGTCATGCCAAGGAATCTCTTCCCGCGTGAGATCGCGAACTTGCAAGTGACCAAGCTATACGACGTTGGGAGTATGCACGAACGAAAAGCCATGATGACTGAGCTATCAGACGGCTTTATCGCCCTCCCAGGCGGCTTCGGTACGTTTGATGAGTTCTTCGAGATGCTTACCTGGGCACAGCTCGGCATCCATCACAAACCGATTGGCATTCTCAATATCGCACACTACTTTGACCCCTTGCTCTCACTCATCGAACATGCTGTCACAGAAGGTTTCGTCAAAGACGAACACGCCCATATGATCATCACAGCCGAAAATCCTGGCGACCTGCTCGACGCCTTCGCTGCCTACACGCCGGTCATCAGGGACACTGGCAAATGGGAGAACATACCAGAACCCTAAAACGCAAGCGGAGGAGCAGGGTGGAACTGCTCCGTTGCTAGTAATATCCTTTTTGTGTTCCGTTTCTTCTCATGAAAGAGGGCAATACTCATGTCTGAACGTTCAAAACAGGCTGAACAGCCTCTACGCGTGCTTTTTCTCTGTACTCACAATTCTTCGCGTTCCCAAATGGCAGAGGGATTACTGCGCGCTCGTGGCGGCTCTTCCTTTCTTGTCTTTAGCGCCGGTACGCAACCTCGCACGGTCCATCCGCTGGCGATCCAGGCCATGCAAGAGATTGGCATTGACCTCAGTAATCATAGGGCCAAAGGCATCGAGACATTTGCCGCCGAGCCACCAATGGATCTGGTCATTACGGTCTGCCACGAGGCTCAGGAAACCTGTCCATACTTTCCGCATACCCGCAGCCAGGCTCATTGGGGCTTCTCTGACCCATCTCAGGTGAGCGGTACTGCTGAGGAACGACTGGCCGCTTTTCGCCATACCCGCGACCTTCTTAGCGCCAAAATTGACCACTTCCTTGATCGCGAACCAGCCCGTTCGTTTGAAGCGTTGTACGCAGCGGCGCAAGCAGAAGAGCAACAAGGATAAGTACTTGAACCGCTGCGTCTTTTTGGCTGGACCTCCGTCTCTTCAGGTAAGAATCAATTACTACTTATCCGAAAACTTGAGTGTATAACACTAGCGACGTCAGTCGCGTTGGTTTTCGGAATAAGATCTTAGAGAGAGAGGAGACGTATCTATATGGTGCCTCTGCTAACAGAACAAACCTGGGAGCGCTTTCATTCACCACTGTATGCCTTTATTCGTATACGCGTGAGTGATGATGCGACGGCAGAAGATCTCCTGCAGGATGTCTTTGTCAAAATTCATCAGCAAATCGAGACACTCAAAGAGACAAAGAAACTGGAAAGCTGGGTCTATCAGATTACCCGCAATACGATCATTGATTACTATCGTAGCAGAAGAACCACTATCTCGCTAGAAGAGCCAGAGGTGCTTCGACTTTCTGAAGATCTGCCAGACGATGATATTGTGAGCGAATTATTTCCTGCGGTCCGCGTGATGGTGAATAGTCTGCCACCCCAGGATCGCCAGGCGTTAATCCTGACAGAGTATCAAGGATTGACGCAGAAAGAGCTGAGTGAACGCCTGGCGATCTCCTTTTCGGGGGCAAAGTCACGGGTACAACGAGCCAGACAACGACTCAAACAGTTGCTTCTCGCTTGCTGCCATTTTGAGCTGGACACCCGCGGCCATATTCTCAACTATGCTCCCCATTGTCAGTGCTGTAGTGATGATGCCTCCTGCTGTACAGCGGAACAGGAAGTCGCGAGTATCCAGGTGCGTCCTTTTACGGAAAGCCTCGTCTCTTCAGACAGTACACTATGAGGGCAGCAGAGTGCTGCTCTCAGCACAAGAGAAAGTGAGCATTATCTGATGAATTCAGTGCCTCAAAATGATGAGAAATTGCGTGAAGCCGTCCGTACACGTTATGCTGGAGCCGCTTTGCAGGTGCTTGGCACTGCTACAACAACAGGTGAGACATCCTGTTGTGGACCAGCCTGTTGCACACCTGGAGCAAACGCTGAAAATCCTATCACGTCCGATCTGTATACGCAGATGGAATTAGGCAATATCCCGGTGGCTGCAGCACTGGCGTCTCTTGGCTGTGGTAATCCCACGGCACTCGCCCAACTGCTCCCAGGCGAGAAAGTACTGGATCTGGGCAGTGGTGGCGGGATTGATGTCTTGCTCTCCGCCAAACGTGTCGGGCCAACGGGCTTTGCCTACGGTCTCGACATGACGGACCCGATGCTGGAGCTCGCAGAGAAGAATCGCCAGGAGGCAGGAGTTGAAAATGTTCAGTTTTTGAAAGGTATCATCGAAGCTATCCCACTGCCCGACAACAGTGTGAATGTGGTCATTTCAAACTGCGTGATCAATCTCTCCGCCGACAAAGCACAGGTCCTACGCGAAGCCTATCGTGTGCTCGCTCCTGGTGGACATTTCGCTGTCTCAGATATAGTGATACAGGGTGACCTCCCACCAGCGTTTCGCCAGGATATGGAGTCCTGGGCGGGCTGCATCGCCGGAGCTTTAGAAGAGCAAACCTACCGTTCATTGCTCGCTGCAGCCGGTTTCGTGGATATAGACGTCGAGGTAACACGGCGCTATTCGCTGGCTGAGATTGCCGCAAGTGGTGCCAGCGCAACCATTGACGCGCTTTCGCCAGCAGAACGGCAAGCGGTAGATGGACGCTTTGTCAGCGCCTTTGTCCGTGCACGCAAACCGTAAGGCATCCTAAGACCAACTCTGCACTCAAGCGAGGATCAACCTTGCCTGAGTGCAGAAGTATCTACGTCATCAGCATATCAGGAGAGAGGTCGTCCAAAGTCTTCGGTCAACCAGACCCGTCCGCTGCCATCGACAATAACATCAACACCAATCAGTGTGTTTTGCGATAGGATGTTGAGACGGTGTCCATCATCGGGTGGTTGCTCGGCAAACATCGACTGATTCAAGGCGAGAGCCATACTCTGTGCACTCTGGCCGGTGCCTGTGCCGATGTTTTCAGCAACCGAGCTCCAGACCAGACCTGTCCGGGTAATACGTGTCCCCAGATCAGCCTCGTCAGGCAATTGATGTGAGAGCTGGTCAGCAGCCACCATCACCAGATTATGATTATGTGCGCTCTGCACAAGCTGCGTACTCCATGTCAACGCAGGCAATCCGGCACCAGCGCGTTGCTGATTGATCTGAGCAAAGACCGCCTGTACCGCCTGTGTGACAGATGTCGTGGTAGTTGGAGCAGCCGGAACAGACTTTGTAGTGGGCTGGGTTAGTTTATTTGTAGCGCAAAGCATCTTTTGCGCATGGCACTGTGCTGATTGCAGATCGACAACCTTGTGCGTATGGACACTCACCTGCACTACCTGGTTGGTTTGCGCGACCTTGCTGCGTGTAGGCACAGAGATACATCCAACCATCACCACAAATAGCACGATACATCCAAAGAAGCGAACTATCCTTGCCAAACTAAATATCTTCCTCTCCATAAACTTCACTTCGATTATACCAACATATAAGATACAAAAGAAGTAATCTGCGCACTCTTAGTACTTTTTGGCATTGTCGGCGATGCCGACTTTTACGTCATCAGTAGATGTAGAGCTTATTCCACACATCAACATGCGCTGCTCACCAGTCCTGCTTGTCGATCATCTCAATGAAGCGCTGCTCAAGCTCATAGGTATGGGGACCGGGTTGACCGTTCCCAATGCTCTGGTCATCGATCTGGATGACCGGAGTGATCTCACGCGACGAGGATGTTATAAACGCTTCGTCGACCTCGCTCAATTCAGACAACAGGATGGCACGTTCCTCGATTGTAAAAACGCCACGAGCCAGCGCAAGGACCGTCTCACGCGTAATCCCGTGCAGCACCTCTTTCTGCGGCGTAATCAATGTCGTGCCACGCAAGACAAAAAAGTTGCCGCGTGTGCTCTCCAGCACGTGATCATGCTCGTTGACATAGAGGGCATCGCTCGCACCGCGTTGCGCGGCCGCCTTGAGTGCGCGAATAGCAGAGGTATAATTCGAGGTCTTCGCCTCTGGCGTCGTGCGTTGGAGACGGGTCGTAATCAGCTTGAGACCCTGCGCGAAGCGCTGCATATCGCGAGCAGCCAGCGGCGTCACCATAATCGCCAGACCAGGCTCCCCCGCAGGCAGTACACCATCCTCGCTGATCCCGCCCGTCACAAGCATGCGCACAGAAGCATCCGTATAGCTATTGCGTTCAATCGCCTCTCGCACCTTCTGTGACAGAAAATCACGGTCAAAAGTGACTGGTAGATCTATCAGTTCTGCAGACCGATAGAGCCGCGTCAGATGTGCGTCCAGGTGGAACGGACGTCGATTATATGTGCGTAACGCCTCGAAGACACTGTAACCACGCAGGACCGCTACATCATTGATCGATATCGTCGCCTCTTGCGGATGCACCCAGCGACTATTGATATACCACCAGGCATTCGTATCCATATCATTAACATCCTGTTCTCTATGCGTATAAAATCTTCAACATATGCTAGAAAGCATTCGATATATCAGCCGCAGAAAAATTTTGCGGATAGTGCTCACGCATCCAATGTATAAACTCCACAGGCATGCTCATCGTTGAGAGACGACTCTGGCGTACAAGACTCCAATCGTCAAAACGATGCGTCTCCTTAACGGCACGGAGCGTCACGGGCCGGGCCAGACGACGTATGAATTGCATATCAACCACCCAACTCTTACTATCATGCGGATCTGGACGCGGCTGCCCTGTCACACGGGCCAGTCCCACAATCGCCGCCTCGCCCATACTATGATAAATAAAAACCTCGTCGCCCTGTTGCATCGATTGAATGACACGTACCGCCTGCGCACTGCGTACACCATCCCACGTCGTCTCTTTATCCTGCTCGAATTGCTCTATCGAGTACGTTTCTGGATCGGTTTTCGCCAAAAAATAGGCCATAATTTACATAACCTCACATAACAAATTCGTTGCCCCTACTATACCAGATCACGGCCAATATACCAGCGTCAAACCTGAATGGAGGTGAGATTGTATGCTCTATGCAGTCTAAAACATGGGCACAGTTTAAAATATGATCATAAAAAGCGATATTCTCTTTATAGCATATACTATCATGCTATAATCTTATAATAGATGTATATACCAACTATAATATATCCTGGAGTGAATGATGAAATACGTGAAGGCCCGCGTCATGATTGCAGGAGCGCCAGCACTCGTCGTCTACGAGCAGGCAGTAGCACCGGAGGTCTGCGCGCAACGCGGCACGGTCCTCTTCTACCATGGTTTTGGTGAGCGCAAAGAGGGCTATCGTGGAGTGCTAGAGCGCTTTGCGCAACTGGGGATGCTGGCGCTCGGCATCGATGGGATAGGGCATGGAGAACGCCGCTACCTTGACTTTATTGAACGCTTCCCTGCTATCACCGATGAGACCCGTGGCGATCCACGCTATGAAGCGTCCTTTCTGGATGTCTTGAGTGAGACAGTGCACGAACTACCAGGTATCCTTGATGCGTTGCTAGAACGTGGCTGGGCCGTTCCCGGTCATATCGGGATCAGTGGCCATTCGTTCGGCGGTTTTGTGAGCTATGCAGCGCTCATCACGGATAAGAGAATCGTAGCCGCCGCGCCCGTCGTAGGTTCACCGCAATGGCTGCTCCCCCGGCCAGAGAGCCCGCACCTGCATCTCGAAAAGCTCTATCCGGTCGCTATCCTCTCCCAGAACGCCACGCTGGATACAAACATCCCCGCACACTACGCCCGCAACTTCCATCAAGCTCTAACACCGTACTATATGCAATCGCCTGCGCGGCTCCGCTATATTGAATATCCCAACTCTCCACACGACCTCACACGCACCGATTGGCAACAGGCATGGAGTGAGGCTGCACGCTGGCTGGCATCATTTTTGATCACAGAATAACACCAGTCAGCATGCAGCCTCGCCCTCTCTCACTAACAATCTAACGACCAGGCATAATCGCTTCGCGCGACCAATAGCTCACGCGATTGCGCCATTCGCGCGAATCAAACGTCTCACGGCTATCAGCGCCCCAATACAAGGCAGCTACATCGAACAGTATGAGTGCCACTAAGGACAACAGTATGACCAACATGATTGACTTCCTTCCTTCTCGTTAGAAACCGTGCACATTAGAAACCGTACATGCATAGAAAATCTAAAGATGAATCCTCTTAAAACAGATTATACTTTTCTGTACAAATGCTACGTCTTTCGTTCTACAATCCTCATTAGTAATAACCACCGCATATTCACACCTCTTGTACTAAGTGTAAATGAATGGTATTATCAAGTCAAGGAAACATTTTTGATGATACTTATCAAAAAAATCGATAGGAGATACGCTGAATGGAGATCCGCCAACTTACAACATTCCGCATATTGGCCCAGACGCTTAGCTTCAGTCGTACCGCTGATGCTCTCAACTATGTCCAGTCCAGCGTCACGGCACAGATACAAGCATTGGAAGAGGAGCTGGGAGTGCGGCTCTTCGATCGCCTGGGCAAACGCGTCACATTGACCGATGCTGGCAGACGACTCCAGCTCTATGCCGAAAAGATTCTCAACCAGGTCAACGAGGCTCGTAGCGCCGTCACAGACAACGAGAGCCCGACCGGTACTGTCACCATCAGTGCGCCCGAATCACTCTGCACCTACCGTCTACCCACGTTACTCCACGAATTTCGGCTACAGTATCCCCAGGCTCGCCTGATCTTCCGGCCCTGTCTTGACTGCTCACAACTGCGTCGCCGGGTCAGCGAAGGCTTGATCGATATCGCCTTTATTATCGATGATATCTTTCCTTCACAGGCGCTCCAATACGAGCAAGTAGGCCACGATCCTCTCTATATCCTTGCCGCACCCGATCATCCCGTCGCACTACAACTGGCCCGAAGAGGCACGACGCTCCAGGGTACCGAATTGCAGGGCGAACACTTCCTGCTCACCGAACAGGGCTGCTCATACCGCAATACGCTCGAAGCCGCCCTACGCCGTAACGGCATCGATGCCGTCGCAGACCTTGAATTTAGTAGTGTAGAAGCCATCAAGCAATGCACGATGGCAGGCCTGGGCTTAGCCTTTCTGCCCGAATTTAGCGCACAGGCAGAGATCGCCGATGGTCGGCTGGTCAAATTACCCTGGGAGGGCAATACCTTCGCCATTGGCACCTATATGCTCTGGCACCAGGAGAAATGGCTCTCGCCGACAATTCGTGCATTCATAGAAAGTGCACGCAACACACTATGCGGCGAAAAAGTAACCACCCTGGCCTCGTAATCCAGTAAGCCAGGTTGACAGTTAACATAGCTGGCAAATACAATGGTTACTAACAAATAGTAAGAAGAATAAGAGATCTGCACTTCGATCCATTCTAGCATTCCCTCGGAGCACATTACATGCAACATCGTCAAATGGATCCAAAGATTAGCGTAAGTATCGTTTTCGTCGCAGCAATGTTTATGTCTATCATGGACGGCACTATCGTTAACGTAGCATTACCTGCAATTGGACAGCAATTTCATGCACCTGGCACCTCAGTAGATGCCATCGTCGTCGCCTATCTCGTGACCCTGGCGGTCATTATCCCTGTATCGGGCTGGCTGGGTGATCGGCTAGGGACCAAACGCGTCTTTTTGTGCGCGCTGGCCCTCTTTAGCCTTGCCTCCGCTCTGTGCGGGCTGGCTAACAGTCTTGGTATGCTGATCGCCTTCCGCGCCTTACAAGGGATCGCAGGCGGAGCGCTCACGCCGGTCGGCACCACGCTCCTCTACCGCACATTTCCACCGGCACAACGGGTCCAGGTTGCTCGTATTCTGAATATCCCAACTGTGCTAGCGCCAGCCAGCGGGCCGATCATCGGTGGTCTCCTGGTCGTAAAGCTCTCATGGCACTGGGTCTTCTATGTCAACGTCCCCATCGGTATCGCCGCCTGTATCTTTGGTGCGCTCTACCTGCAAGAACTGCGTGAGCCCAGCACCGATCACTTCGACTTCACTGGCTTCATACTCGCAGGACTTGGCCTCTCACTCGCAATGTATGCATTAAGCGAAGGTCCAGACCTCGGTTGGGCTGCACCAGTCATCATCATTACTGGCATCGCCGGTATCATCTCACTCATCGCATTCGTCATTATCGAACTACGCACAGAGCAGCCGATGCTCGACTTGCGGCTCTTGAGCAATCGTCTCTTCACTAGCTGCAATCTCGTCTCCTTCTTCTCTGGCTCCGGCTTCCTCGGCGTCCTCTATGCCGCCCCGCTCTTCTTGCAGGAGGCGCGCGGCGTATCAGCGCTAACATCAGGACTGACAACCTTCCCTGAAGCAATCGGCGTTATTATAGCGACACAGTTCGCCGCACGGATCTATCCAACGCTCGGACCACGCCGCTTAATGCTGGCAGGCTTGTCCCTCGTTGCAGTTATGATGATATTGCTCAGCTTTATTGACGCAACAACCAACCTCTGGTTCATGCGTATCATGATCTTCTTCATCGGCGTCGGTATGGCTAACATCTTCCTACCTGCACAGACTGCTGCCTTTGCCAATATCAGTTCGCAGGCGACAGGACAGGCGTCCGCACTCTACAACACGCAGCGGCAGGTTGGTGCCGCACTCGGTGTCGCCATTCTGAGTAGTGTCATCAGTGGCATTGGTGCAACCTACCTCGATAGCCACAATGTCACCCTCCCCAACTACACGGCCTATCACGCTGCATTTATCACGGCAGCCGGACTCATCATTATCGCAGGCGCTTTTGCGCTCCTCGTACGCGACAAAGATGCAGCCGCAACCATGCGCCGTGTAATCAAGAAAACCAACCCGCAGCAAGTTGCACAACAATCTATCGCTACCGAAGCTGGCTAGCATAGACACGACACGAAACAATCACTAAACAATCACTAAACAATAGAGAAAAGTAATCAGACAAGATAGAGTCATATCTATGTGTTATGATATGCTACATACTCATTTAGCGTAACCAGGCTTTACGCTCCACATAGACAAGGACGAATATATTTACCATGGATCTCTATCTTGTACGACACGGAGAAAAGGCGTCATACGCGACTGACGCGATACTGACGCCCCGTGGTGAGCAGCAGGCCAGAGCGGTAGGACGCTACTGTGCCCAGTTGCCGGTAACGTTGATGGCTGCGAGCCCGCTGCTACGCACATTGAAGACGGCACAAATTATGTCTGACGCGATGGGTGGACAGCCTTTCGAGATCTGGCCGGAGATCCGTGAGGGTCTTTTTAGAGAGGCACGCCGCTACCCAAAGAGCGAGGGGGAAAAGCTGTATCCATCGGCGCGCTTCACCGCAACATTTGACGATCAGCCACCATTTTATGCAATCGATACCGAAGAAAGTATGCTCGCACGCAGTCGAGAGGCCATTCGACTCCTGCAAGCGCGTAGCACAGCCGATGATACCGTCGTTCTGGTCACGCATGGCGGCTTCATCTCTTATTTTATGCATACAATCCTGCAGATGACACCGGGAAGTTTCAGCTATTTCAAAGTCGCCTTCGCCTCTATCACACACCTGCGCTACTACATACCTGAACCCCGGAAGGGTCTGCCGCCCGTCTACCCAGCACGCACCCTCGATGTGCTATCGGTCGGCGACACCATCCATCTCCAGAACTTGCTAGATTAGCAGGGGCTGCCCTCTACGTCATGCTGAAAGTATCTATCTTACGCATGCTGTCTGCCTACAGCACACAAAGATGCGCCTCAGCTATAGTTACAATGCGCCCAATGATAACTATTTCGACGCATTGTAACTATTTCGTTGCCCCGGCGAGGGCTTTATTTGCTCTTCCGGAAGTGCTAGTACAGAGCTATGTTACACACAAAATAACATCTGTTACAAATAACATTTTGTTACATGTAACATAGAATAATTTTACTCCCTGTTAACATCCATTTAAAACCTTCCATTTAAACTACATAGCAGTGGAGCTTTTCGCTACGTATTGTTCTGTCTCTTGTCATATAAATTAGTTCCTGCTGCGCTAGCAGGTGAGCAGGTTATGAGTTTTGACACAACACTACCCGGTCTATGCCTCATCAATGCAAAAGGTATAGACGCTCCAATTGTAATTAAGGAGAAATATTTACTCATGTCTGTAATCCCTGGCAAAAAGCCTTCTATTTCGCTATTGAGAAGTTCTATTTTATTTTTATCGTTACTCTCAATAGTAGTGGCGCTTGCTGCGTGTGGTGGTAGCGGTAGTGGTAGCGCCTCTGCCTCTAGCACCTCCAACGGATCTGCCACTTCTACGTGTAATGCATCCACTGGTCTGACCCTCTACTCTGCGCAAGGCTATGATTCTGATATGGCGCATGCTTTCCAGAAGCAGACCGGTATTACAACCAAACTTGTCGATGACAGTACAGGTAATCTGCTGGCAAAGATATCGGCTGAAGGCAATGTGAATCCACAATGGGATGTTACCTGGTTCGATGGCAATGTATCCATGCAGTCGTTGGACGATCAGCATGCGTTGCTCAAATGGTCCTCGCCGAGCGCCAGCAACCTGACAACGCTGGGAAAGCAGTATGTAGCAAGCGATAACAGCTACTATCCTACTGGTCTGACAACGGTGGGTGCCATTGCCTACAATCCAAAGCATATTCCTGCGGCTGGCCTGCCAAAGGATTGGAGTGACTTACTCAAGCCCGCCTATAAAAATCTGGTGGCGATGAACGATCCAGCTTTATCTGGACCAACCTATCCTTTACTTGCTGGCCTGGGCCAGATTATGGGCGGTGAAAACCAGGCCAAGCAGTACTTCAGCCAGTTGAAGTCGAATGGGCTGCAAATTTTCCAGACCAATAATCCAACCTTGAATAGCGTGGAGACTGGCGCTCGTGAGTTTGGTATCCTCCAGGACTCGGCCATCTATAGCGCGATAAAAGCTGGACAGCCAATCAATATCCTCTATCCATCTTCGGGTGTAGTAGGATTACCAAGTGTTATCGGTATCGCCGCTCAGGCTCGTCACATGGCATGTGCCAAACAGTTTGTGAACTGGGTACTCTCGCCAGCTGGTCAATCAATCATGACGCACCATGATCCTACCGATGGTGATACTTACTTTGTACCGTTGGTCACAGGGGTCACTCCTGTCGTGACACGCCGCTTGACCGGTATCAACTACGTCAATTTGAATTTGTCCCAGTGGTCATCTGTAGAGGCTGAATATAAACAATGGTTCCACACAAACATCGTTCAATAAACGTTGCTGAGGACCAGGAAAAGGGCATAGTGAATACGTTCACTACGCCCTCTTCGTTGTTTTCAGTTAAATCTCTTTTGCGGTTGGTTGGGCAGGTCGTGGTGATTGGTGTGCCTGTAATTGTGCTGGTCCTGTTTGTGCTCTATCCATTGGCTGCCATCATTCTCCAAAGCGTTTTTCCGCAGTTATATGCCGACGTGCCCAGTTTCACGCCCAGTCTTGATGCTCTGCATCAGGTCTTTGCGTTTGCTGAAAACTACGGCGCATTCATTAATTCGCTCTGGCTATCAGCGACAACCGCTGTGCTGGCGTCCCTGATCGGTACGGTCCTGGCTATACTGGCCCGACGTACGAATGTTCCGCTCCGTCGTACCATGGATACGCTGGTGTGGATCGTCTTTTTCATGCCGTCATTTTTGGTCGGTGAAGCATGGTCCCTGATCATGCTGCGTGGTGGGATTCCTGATCAGTATCTGCATTTTCCAAATGCTTTGGTCAATGGCTTCTTTTCGCCCGCTGGTGTGATCTTTATTCTGAGTCTGAAGTCCTTTCCCTTTGTGTATCTTTCGGTGAGCGCGGCCCTGCATGGACTTGGCTCGGAGTTCGAGGATGCGGCACGGAGTGTGGGGGCACGTAACTGGCGGGCCTGGCTCAGTATCAATACTCCGTTACTGCTCCCTGCGATTTTAGCAGGTGGACTCATCGCCTTCGCTGAGAGTCTCTCAGATTTCGGTACTGCGGCCACGATTGCGCAGAGCTCGAATATTACGCTTGTAACCTATCAGATCTATACATCCATTAATACCGCACCTGTAAACTTTGCGCTTACCGCCGCCTTCTCGCTGCTGCTCTTTGTGGCGATTGCGCTGGCGATGCTGGCACAGTCGGCGATCTTACGTACACGCTCATTTCAGGTGATCAGCGGCAGAAGTCGTCCTGCGCATACGGTTGAACTGGGTCTATGGAAGTGGCCTGCCGTCATCTTCTGTGGCCTGATCTTCTTCCTGGCACTGGTGCTCCCGCTGGGGATGTGCCTGGTGCTCTCATTCCTGCAAGCCTTTGGGCAAGGTCTCACACCGGCAAATTGGACGCTCGCAAACTATCAGAGCGTACTTGCTCAGGGCTCGGATGATCTTGGTGCCCTTACGCGCTCCCTCTGGCTGTCTCTGGGCACGGCCACGATTACGACGCTGGTGGGTCTGCCGATTGCCTTTATTATTCGTCGCACAACCATTCCTGGTCGTAAACTGCTCGGCATGTTTACTCTCATTACGATTGCGGTACCGGGTATCGTCCTGGCTTGCGGCTATATCTTTGCCTGGAATGCGCCCTGGCTGCTCTCTATAGGCATCGGCGGTGCGGTGGGCATCCAGTTTTACGGCACTATCTGGCTCCTGTTCGCCGCCTATATCGGTGGCAGCCTCCCCTACGCGACACGGTTAAGTATAGGTGGACTTGACCAGGTTGGTCAGAGCTTGTTGGAGACAGCACAGGTACAAGGCGCGAGTCTCTTCCAATTGCTCCTACGTATCGTTGGGCCGCTCTTACGCACAAGCCTTACCTCTATCTGGCTACTGGTTTTTACTGGGACGATGTTTGAGTTGTCCGCATCCGAGTTGCTGTACCCGCCGGGTGAGCCAACGATGCCGGTACAGATTGTAAGCCTCTTCAATGATTTCAAACTCGGTCCTGGTATGGCACTTGCAATGCTCAATATTGGTATTGTGACTATCGCGCTTATCGTGCTGCGCTTCCTGCCCTGGCTGGTGAGTCAGTTGCTACAGCGCCGCGCAAAAAGAAAGACAATCGATGTATCTACAAGTCAAACAGTTGAACAAGAATTACGGGTCACGGCGGGTCGTCTCTGATGTCAACCTGCAGATGGAAGAGGGCGAAATCCTCTCGCTACTTGGCCCCTCTGGCTGTGGCAAGACGACGATCCTACGCTCGATTGCAGGCCTGGTGACGCCTGAGAGCGGTCTGATCCAGGTGGGAGACCGGGTCCTTTTTCATGAGAAGCGTAGCATGCCCATCGAAGAACGTGAGATCGGGATGGTTTTCCAGGATTACGCACTCTGGCCGCACATGACGGTGGCGCGCAATATCTCATTTGGCATGCGTCTACGTCATTTTTCAGCGCGTAAGATCGCGTCGCGGGTCCAGGAATTGCTGGAACTTGTCAGCCTGCCGGGACTGGCTGACCGCTATCCCTACCAGCTCTCCGGTGGACAGCAGCAGCGTGTCGCGTTGGCACGTGCCCTGGCGACAGAGCCACGCGTATTGTTGCTCGATGAGCCGCTATCCAGTCTCGATACCGCTTTGCGCGAGACCATGCGTACAGAACTGGTACAGATTTTCAAGCGCCTCAAGATTACCGCGATCAATGTGACGCACGATCAGGATGAAGCAATGGCGATGTCCGATCGTATTATGGTCTTACGCGATGGATGTGTGCAGC
Source organism: Ktedonobacteria bacterium brp13 (assembly GCA_015099395.1). Taxonomy (GTDB): domain Bacteria; phylum Chloroflexota; class Ktedonobacteria; order Ktedonobacterales; family Ktedonobacteraceae; genus Dictyobacter. Next base: position 2,671,145 of record AP024096.1, read on the forward strand.
AGGTCGGCTCACCAACGGACCTGTATATCAATCCCATGAATGTTTTTGTGGCTTCTTTTATGGGACCTGCGAACCTGTTCTCAGGCGACATCCAGCCAGCGACAGCAACAGACGACAGCATCACGCTCCGTCTCAATACAAAGTCGTCGGAGCAAAAAGTACTGACGGGCGTCGTACGTGCTGAAGCCAGAGATCACCTGCAGCAACATGCACAGCTCCTCTGCCGTCCCGATGATATCCGTGTCCATCGTGAGGCGTTGCCTGACGGACAGGCCAATGTACTCACCGGCACAGTCTCGTACACATCTTTTATTGGTGGTCGCTGGCACATCCAGGTCATACCAGAAGATATACAGATGGAGCCCATACGCGTCTACTCTTCTACCCCTGCAGAGATCGAGCAACGCGTCTGGCTAGAGCTTCCGGTGCAGGACTGCCGCATCGTGCCAGAATAGCGGGATGCATACAACACAAAAAGAAGCGCCGAAATAGTTATCATTCGGCGCATCATAACTATTTCGGCACATTGTAACTATAGGTGAGATATGCTTATTGCTTTTCTGCTTTGCGAGCTTTCTCAGCGGCAGCGCGAATTTCGGCAAGAGCCTGTTCTTTCGGAATAGTCTCTACATCGTCAAGCTCATCTTTAGATTTGGAAGCTTTACTTTTACCGCTTGCAGTGCTGCCGCTTTTCTTTTCAGCCTTAGCTGCCTTTTTAACTGGTTCTTTCTCATTCGTCACAGTTACTCAACCCTCCTACAACTAGAAAGAAAGTGCATGCTTATGCTACTTACACGCTGACAGCTTTTACACGCAACGAGTCGGCGTAACGATACAGTATGTGACCCTTAAAAACACTATAAAACAACAAAACTAAATGGCATAGTTGCAATACTAAATGGCATAGTTACAATAGAAGATAGAAAACAATGTGTAGATGAGCTCATTGGTATCAAGTGTCACTAGCTACGTTCTATATGTGACAACGTCCATTTTTGTCAATTGCATGATGCTATTGACAAGCTGCTGAACATCCGGTACAGGTGTATTGGTAACGTGATTAACTCCACCGTGCACAAGATAGTCCGCTTGCGTTGCCATATCAACCCGTAATGTCTGCGCTCCTGCCAGGTGATTATGATCCAGCTTGATAAGCTGTAATGCATCGCTATGAATCTGTCCCAGCCAGGTCTTGTACACATCCAACGCTGCCTTGATCTGCATAGCTTGTTTAGCTTGTGCAGGCGTAACGCCGGAACTCTGTGCGATGTCATTCAGTTGATTTTGCATACCCGTCAGATAGCCAGGGGCACCAGACAACCGAGTATCGTCACAGTCGAGCAGGCTGATACTGCTGGCATGGACAATGTTGGCTTCGCTTACTATCGACCCTCCTGCCTGGGATAAGTCAGAGGTAGCGCATTTGCCATCCAGATACGATATAACGTTAGCAACGGCCTGGCGCATGAGATGAACTGATCCCGGATTTTTCGCCGTGTTGCTTTCGTGTTCAACCTGCTCAATATTGTTCATGAACCCGACGGCAACGCCACCGAACAGACCATTATGCTCAAGATCTGGCACATCTGATAGTAATAGACGCATATGATCAAGATAGCTCAGAGTGGCTTCGTAGCGCCAGCGTCCTTTATCCTGCGTTGAATTATTGGGGACGATATTGGTGGCTTCCTCAGTAATCAACAAATGGCTCGTTGTTGCCAGAAGATCGCGATGTTGCGGATCACGATAGGTCAGGGAAAAGCTGCCATGGTCGGGAGTCACCATGCCCAAAGCAATCGAGACAGGTTCACCCTGATCATTCTGCAACCAGGCGTAATACTGACTCCCCATGGAGGGATCGGGGGCATGCTGAAGTTGAAGTTGTATGCCATCATTGATACCTATACGCCCATGGTGTAAAGGATGTAATGAACTAAAGAAAGATAGCGATCCATGTATATCATTATTCAAGGGCACGGTAGAAGTTTGGGCATGCGCGAAGGTCAGGGTTCCTACTCCTGATCCGACCAGGATGAGCAGAATGGCAGCCAGTGTAATAGCCACCAGCCCTTTTCGCTCACGGAAGGTGGGACGCACAGGTTTGGGACTAAGCGGCATCTCTTCATTTAACGTAACGGCTACCTGCGGCTCTTCCTTACTCAGCGCCGGTTTTGGTGCTGGCTTGAAAATAATCCGAGCTACCGCCAGGCCAATCGGCAGCAACAGCAGTGTCAACCAGTCCCACAGGGTATTGCCTTGAAAGCCCGTCCAGGTCCAGTGCAACACATAGCTGCCAAACAGAGTAACCAGCAGGAATACGAACGCCACGATCGCCACGGCACGCCCTTCTTGAGGATAAGTATCAAATAAAGGCTGGACAATCGATAAGGCTATTGGTAGTAAGAGCAACTCAAGCCAGTTCCAAAGCTTGTTTCCCTGAAAGCCCGTCCAGGTCCAGTGGAACACATAGCCGCCGACGATGGTGATTAGCAAGATAATGCAAATGCCCACGAGAACGGCCACCCACGCCCGTTCGTACCCTTTAAAAGAGATTTCCGTCACAGCCAACGTCACCGGCAACAAGAACATATTGATCCAGTCCCACAGCGTATTCCCCTGAAAGCCCGTCCAGGTCCAGTGGAAAACGTAACCGCCGATGATGGTGATCAATAAGAGGAGGAGAGCCACGCTCAGTGCGATGCCCCAGGTTCGCTTCCAGGCTCGTTTCGTACCAAAGAAGATTGAAAGGCTCGCCAGACCAACCGGTTGAAAAATCAAACGGAACCAATCCCAGAGCGTATTGCCCTGGAATCCGGCCCAGGTCCAATGCAAGGCATACCCACCGATAGCTACGATTAGCAACAAAAGTCCCAACCCAACAAGCGCGATAGTCCACTCTCTGCGCCAGGTTCTTTCCGAACTAAAGAAGAGCGTAGCAGCCGCAAGTCCGATAGGAATCAGTAGTAAATGCAACCAGTCCCAGAGCGTATTACCTGGATAACCGGTCCATAACCAATTGAGTCCATAACCCCCAATAGCCGTAAGGCACAGCACGATAGTAGCCAGTAACAGGACCTGTCGTAGCTTCCTTTTGTAAGGATGGATCTCGCCGGCAACTTGCGTCGGCACGCTTTCCTCAGAATGCATCTCGTCAATGCTCATACTTATTATTATCTTTCAAATGATTCCACATATAATAAACTATTCGAGCTACAAATATCCCTTATGCCTCTGGCTTTGCCTGCTTGTGTTGTTGATACTCAGTATAAGAGAGCTTCAAGACAACCAATCCCACAGGAAGTAGTAAGAGAATTAACCAATCCCACAGGGTATTGCCTTGAAATCCTGTCCACTTCCATTGCAAAAGATAGCCACCAATTCCAATCACTGCTAGAGCGACAGTCGCAATAATAGCCACCGTAAGCCACATGCGCTGATGACCTTTGAACGAAATCTTAGCTGTTACCAGAGCAACCGGAAGAAGGAATAATTTCAACCAATCCCACAGAGTATTACCCTGGAACCCCGTCCAGGTCCAATGAAAAAAATAGCCTCCCACGGCTGAGAGAAGCAAGAAAATAGCGATTATAGCCAGCACAAAGAACCATATATTTGTGCCCTTGCCCTTGCCCTTGCTCTGCTCAGTATGTGTATCAGAGCTCATAGAAACCTCTCCATATATGTTTTATAAACCAAAAAAAGATTACTACTCATAAACGCCACAATGAATGCTTTTTTACGTATCTCTATGAGGATCGAAAATCAACTCCACTGGCATCGGGATGTGACCTGAGGAAAAGATGGATGCCAAACACGAACCGGAAAAGTATGAGAGATGGTTCTCAAGGTCTCTAAGAACTGGAAAGCCCTGTTATTCTAACATTTGATCTTAATATAATAAATAATATTTATTGTTCATCATCACTGGTAAAGATGATAAAACCTCTGTCTCCCTCTCTTCTGAAAATGGCGTTTTCATCCTGGGTGGTGAACCTTTTTCATGATGGTCTTTGAGGGCTCACCGATATAGGTTTTTTGGAAATAGGCCATGAAACCGCCTTCCAGGCCAATGGAGACAGATGGGACGCCATGACGAATGCATCCTGTCGCTTGCCAGTAATATTCACTATCGCCTGTATAGTGCACTTAAGCACTTGTCCCCCTCTTTGAGGGGGGAGATAGCTTTAGCTATCGGGGGGAGTAAATGTTTGAATAACGTTATAATCTCGAATTAAACGCTCTTTATCACGCTCGCCTTTATCGTCTGTTATCCTCGATGACGAAATCTACGTCCGAATGAGAGATGGCTGGCGTAGAAGAGTCATCAAGAGCAGAAGGCGAGGATGGCTCCCCCCGATAGCTAAAGCTATCTCCCCCCTCAAAGAGGGGGACAAGGGTTTAAGTGCACTATACAGGCGATAGTGATATATTAGTTTAATACATGCTTTATATATAATAATGGATGCTGGCATGTATTGCCCTCTTTGAGGCTCACCGGGATATGCCAAAAAGGTTCATGTCTTTTCGACAGAGCGGGCGATGAAAATAACGCATATGCTGAGGAAGTGTGAGCCTTTTTCCCTCCTTGACCATCGAATCCCGGATTATTTTCAAAGAAACGACAGACTGCCTGCCCTCATTGCCACACTCACTTCTTCAAATAGTGCACGATCGGATAGAGAGATTCTATATCGCCTCAAACAACAATTAGATCAAAAGCAGCGTTAACTGAGAGGAGCATTTCTATGTGGCTCATCGTCATGAGAGGATTGCCGGGCTGTGGAAAGAGCACCCTGAGCCGTGCATTGAGTAAGCATCTGAACTGGCCATTGATCGACAAAGATGACGTGAGAGATTTGTTGGGAGACGAGATACCAGGAATTGGTGGTCTGGCATATGATATCATGTTCAACATTGCTCGCCGTCAGCTTTTGCAAGGGCTAAATGTCATTTGTGACAGTCCTCTCATTTCCCGCGTGAGTTATGATCGTGCCCAAGTCATTGCGAGAGAAACACACGCTTATCTGGCAGTGATAGAGTGCACGTGCTCTGACGAGTCACTCTGGAGGAGCCGCATTACGGAACGGAAAACGTCAGGGCTGCCAACTCATCATCAAACAGATTGGGACAGCTTTCAAGCCTATCGACGTTTTTACCTTTCGCAAGCAAACTATGCTTTCCTCCATCCTCACATTATCGTGGATACGGTCAAACCGCTTCATGACTGCCTTGCTGAAATCATGGCGTGGTTAGAACAAGCATCTGCTTTTGCTAAAACATCCCTGGAGCAAGGCAGTCAGTATGCTCTTTGATGTTTGATGTGTTCTCAAAAAAAGATAGTGACAGACATCATTATTATATATAAAGCATGTATTAAACTAATATATCACTATCGTTCGGAAACTCATCAAAAACTCGTCCACCTCTCGGAGGGGGGAGATAGCTTTAGCTATCGGGGGGAGCCATCCTCGCCTTCTGCTCTCGATGACTCTTCTACGCCAGCCATCTCTCATTCGGACGTAGATTTCGTCATCGAGGATAATAGATGATAAAGGCGAGCGTGATAAAGAGCGTTTAATTCGAGATTATAACGTTATTCGAACATTTACTCCCCCCGATAGCTAAAGCTATCTCCCCCCTCAAAGAGGGGGACAAGTGCTTAAGTGCACTATACAGGCGATAGTGAACGTTATTGGCAAGTGACATGACGCAGTTGTCATTAAACTTGTATTTTTTGTATACGCATTACTTAGATGGACACTGCCCATACGCTATATAAAAATCACAACTGGTGTGATACACTTCAATCTCACGAACCCAGGCCGCGAGAACAGCATCATAGGACGCCGGGGTTGCATCAGTGGCTGCAACGATTAGCGGCTTCAGTGTGAGGGCAGCACCATAAAAATCTTTGATCAGGAAGCTACCAATGCGCCCTCCCCAATCACCCAGAGGGATAGGCACTTTCTTGACGGTGACATTGACCAGGCCAGCGGATTGCATTAAGAAGCCCAGTTTGCCCCCAATGGTAATATCCATATCTCTCTTCCAGCTCGCCTGCGAGATCCAATTCATGAGCTTTGCCGTTTCTGGCCCCTGATTGTTAAAGGTAAGATCCGGATCGGTCAATTCAATCCAACCACCAGGGCGTGTAACACGCTTGATTTCCTGTATCACAGGAGACCAGCGGTTCACTGGCAGAGCAAAGATCAGAAAGCGCTGATGAACAAAGTCAAATGAGTATGGCGGAAATGGAATCCCCTTAAAAATATCACACTGCTGAAAACGACAATTTTTCGGAAAAGTGATTGTCGATTCAGATAATGGTGTCAGGTCAATGCCGGTAATCAACGTCCGAGGAAACTGTTGAGCCATTTCTAGCATCCAGCGCCCGGTCCCACACGCAACGTCCAGAATGGCCTCCGGCTGTCCAATAGGAGCGAGATAGTTACCAGAGATGGTTTGCCGCAATAGATAATGCTGAAAGTCCAACCGACTGACTTCCCGAATGTCCTTCGGTAACATATACATGTTCTGGTCACTTATCTGTTGCTCTTTCAATGTCTCCGTATTACTGTACTTCTTCAGAGGAGAATCCTTTGTATGAAGTATCTTCTTCTTAAACCAGGACATAAAACCTCTTTCTATACTTCATTTATATAGACACTTTTACATAAAAGCCAGCAAAGTGTTGCCTGAGGACGAAGAAATCAGGCGTATGCCATTGGGATGTCTTACGACCAGAGCGGGCACGATACTAAAGTTGGATGCGCGTCGGTTGGTCATAATACTCCAAAACATCGTCGTTACGCTCCATCTCGTAGATTCCCCATAACTCAACGTGACGGCTTTCAAACCGGATCGAGCGGCCCATTTTGACTGAAGGGTAACGCCCGCTCACGTTGGAGGCGCGATTACGCACCTTCCGCATGGGCTGTGACGAACGAATACGCTCAATGTAGGATTGTGCCTCTTCTCTGAAATAGGCTAGATTTCGGCATCCGGGGTCTCCTTTACTGTTCAATGATCAGGACCGTGGACTGGGCTTCAATGTAAGTAGTTTTGCCAACTACCGCCAATAGAAGAAAATGTATCTCTCCATTCGAGTATATCCGTTTGCCTCTCAAAGAGCAAGAACTTCTCGCATAATTTTTCGTTTTTCTCGGGTAATTTTTCTTTATTGAGCCAAAACGGAGCGAAAACATGTCAACAGTCAAAGTCGAATGAAAGGAATGGTTGAAGGAAAAGTTAAGTTATGCGAGAAAGTATATCCGTTTTGCTCGTTCTCCCTGCTTTTGAGACGAATTTATTTCTGAGAAAGGCGAAATGTTATCTGCGAAAGGTCAATGAGTGTTTCTCTCGTCATTTTTTCCTCCGTTTTTCCTAAAGTCCGCGCCTATGGGGGTGACCTCTCCCGCTGCTCGCAGATTGCGTACCCAATCCACTATTCCATACACGGAGCCCACATAGCGCTTCCCATTGCGCTCAATAGTCACTATCGGGACCGTACGCAGCTGCCCGCTTTTGCGCCCACGCACCGTGAGCAGGTACATGGGATAGTTCCCGAATCCTACGAGCTTGACGCCTGCGCGCAGCAGGGTCAATGTCAGAATATTTGCCAAACGTACAAACGTTGGGACCTGATATGTTTTTGCCATATGTTCCTCCTCATTCTATGAATAGAGATGTTGTCGTGATGACCACCACCTGTGACCATTACAAAGAAAGAGGGTTGAACAGTCCTTTTTGGGACAAGTACCAGTCTGATACTAGTTATATTTAGACCAAATCAAGGAACAAATTACATTAACATCGCTCTCTCAACTTGTGAATGCACCGAAGAACTTCTTTTCTATTCTTTGCGCTTTTCATCCATATAGGAATTCGAGAAACCAGGCTTTTATTATAAGTGATTGTTTGCTCTCTTAGTGCAGACTGAACATACTCCTCAAGATACTGTAAGTGCTCAAAATTGAGAGCCCATAATACATGTCCGCAACTTGGCATCTGCAGATAGAGAGGGAAACGAAAATACCAATCGGTAGCTCCTCCAACCCACATTTGTGTACAGCTACTCTTCTCTTTAACAGCACCACAGTATGTGCAGAGAAATTTTACGCGTTTGGTAAAGTACGGACTGACAATCTCTCGTGTCCTATCAAATTCTGGTATGACATGTGCACAACGCTGGCAGCGAGGACAGCACACCAAAAACGAGGACGCAAAATCAGTGAGCCGAATATTTGGGTCTAGCAAAAAACGGTGTTTGGTGCTCATCCATTTAATCTTCTGCTTTATAAGGAATGATGGAGACACTAATATCTGACATCATTCCTTTCGAGAGGCGAAGAGGGCCTCTGCATGAATACTGCGTGGGTACAAATACAGAGACCCCTCCCTTGCGCTATGGCAGGAGTAAGACGTTGAGGATATGGTTCTCGGAGATGACGGAGCCTTGATGGGCTCGTGCAAAGCCTTTAATGTCAGCGGCCTTCAGCACGACCGGCTGGTCGTTGCGCCCACCTGTAGTCGCCAGCAAGAAGGTATCGTTCCCGCGTACAAGGAAGGTTTGCAGTACCTGGTCGTCTCCTTGCAGTTCAATGGTGACGATACCTGAGGTCGCACGCCCCTTCTGGGGGAATTGACTGGCAGGGATCTTGTTGGCGATCCCGTTACGCGTAAAGACAATCAGGCTGATCAGATTGCTGAACGGTTGCACCGTTTCGTCGCCGACAATATCCGGTTCCTCGTCAAGGTAGGAGGCACTTACGACCTCGCCACCCTTGTTGAGTGCGATGGCTGCAACACCCTGACCACTGCGACCCTGGGCACGCAGTTGCTCATCGCTGAAACGCAGGGTAATCCCTATATCGGTTGAGACAAAGTAGTCACCACGTCCACGTGAGATCAACGCACTGACGATCGTATCGCCCTCAACCAGCTTCATATCCGGCACGCCATCGACATGGACGGCCCGATATTCGCTGAGCGGTGACTTCTTGACCTTACCCTGTGCGCTGAACGTGACAAGGTAGCGGTCTTCGTCGTAGTTATCGACAGGCAGGATAGCGACTACGCTCTCGTCGGGTTGTAGCGCTAATATTTCGTCGATGGCCTCGCCCTTTGCGGAACGTGTGACGACGGCGAGACGATGTGCAGCCACCTGGCAGACACGTCCGGTCGAGCAGATACAGAGCACATAATCCTGGGTCGTCGTCTTGATAACCTGGCGCAGTTGCTCATCACCACGTACAGTGTTCAAGACGGCATCGTTCCCCTTACCACGCAGCTTGAAGGCATCGACGGTCAGTGCTTTCAGGGCCCCATTGCGCGTCAGTGCAACGAGCAGGGGCTCGCGCTCGTGCAGACTGGCGACTTCGGTAATCGGCGTAGTCAGCGTTATGGCGGTATCGATAACAGTACGGCGCTCGTCACCGAACTGACGGATGAGCTGCTGCATCTCTTTTTTGAGCGTGGCAATCAGAACTTTCCGATCGGCCAGGATATTCTCAAGCTCACTGATCCGCGTCTGCAGCTCGACACGCTCACGCACGTAGCGGTCAGCATCCAGCCGCGTCACCTGCGAGAGGGTCATCGAGGCGATGACGTCGGACTGAATGGGCGTCAAACTATAGCGCTCTTCGATGATTTTACGGGCCGCCGAACGATCCTCTGCCTGCTGGAAGATACGTACGACCTCTTCGGCGTGTTGCGCACCAACCATCAGTCCATCGACAACGTGCAGCCGCTCCTGGGCCTTACGCAGCTCGTATTGGGTACGCCGGGTCAGTACGTCGATCTGGTGATTATTCCAGTAGTTGAGCAGTTCGACGACACCGACCTGACGCGGCTGGCGGCCTGGCTGCATCGGCTCGCCAAAGAGAAAGACCATCTGGAACGAGAGCGCGACCTGCAGATCGGTCTCTTTGAAGAGCAGGGCGACCATCTGACCAGGATCGGCGTCCTTACGCAGTTCCAGCACGATGCGCGTCCCTTTCTCGGTATCGCTCTCGTCGCGCATGTCGGGCATCAAACCTTCAAGCTTACGAGCATTGATCGCTTTGACAATCGAATTCTTGACTTTATCGCGACCGATGGGAGGAATCTGCGTCACCACCAACGAGCGGCTACGCGGGGTCTCTTCCAGCCGGATATCAGAGCGTACGAAGATACGGCCCTTGCCGGTCGTGAAATAATCTTTGATGCCATCCACACCAACCACACGCCCACCCTGCGAAAAGTCAGGACCCTGAATGTACTCCATAATCTGCGCAACCGTCATCTCAGGCCGATCCAGTAATGCAATGCAGGCCCGCATGACCTCGCCCAGGTTGTGCGAAGGAATGTTGGTTGACATGCCGACCGCGATACCACTGGATGGATTGACGATCGGCGGAATATGACCGGGCAGGTAGTCCGGTTCCAGTACTTTGGGATCTTGTTTGTAGGTCGGATGCAACGGGACCGTCGCCCGCTCCATGTCGGCCATGACCGCCTCTGCCAATGGCGAGAGGCGCATTTCAGTATAACGATAGGCGGCAGGATCATCGCCATCTTCACTACCCATGTTGCCCTGCCCCTCAATCAGCGGGTAGCGCAACGTGAACGGTTGTGACATACGGGCCGCCGCCTCATAGACCGAGGCGTCACCATGCGGATGATAGTTGCCTAGAATCAGGCCCACCACCTCGGCACTTTTGACAGTTGGACGCGACGAAAGATAGCGAGCCTCGCGCATGCCAGCCAGGATACGGCGCTGTACCGGCTTGAGTCCGTCTCGGGCATCGGGCAGTGCACGATCAGTCACTACAGAGAGTCCATACGTCGCGAATGCCTGCGAAAGAATGACCGAGAAATCCTCACGCACAATACCATTTTCAGCGATCGTTGTATCTACATCATCAGTCGAATTACGAGCCATTGTTTATACGTCCAATTCTTTCACTTTACGCGAATGCTCGGCCAGGAAGGTGCGTCGGCGTTCCGCATTCTTATCCTCCATCAGTTCCGCTACCAACTTTGCCGCTAACACTCCGTCCTCCATCGTGACGCGCTTAAGCATTCTGTGCGCTGGATCGAAGGTCGTATCACGCAGCTCTTTCGGGTTCATCTCACCCAGACCTTTAAAGCGTTTGAACTCCAATCCTTCGGCATCGGGATGTTGCCGCACAAACTGGAGACGCGCCTCATCATCCAACAACCAGGTGACTTTGTTCTTGTATTTCACCGAGAAGAGCGGCGGACAGGCGATGTAGACAAAGCCCTGCTCAATCAGATCATTAAACTCCTGGTGGAAGAGCGTCAGCAGCAAACATTGAATATGCAAGCCGTCAACGTCTGCGTCGGTCGCGATAATGACACGGCTAAATTTCAAACGGCCGATGTCAAACATGTCACGCGTGCCGGTCCCCAGTACATTGATGATCGTACGGATCTCTTCATTTTCGACGATACTCTTGAGGTCAGCTTTGGCAACATTGAGTGGTTTGCCCTTCAATTTGAGTACAGCCTGGAAGTCGGAGAAACGTCCCTGACTGGCACTACCACCAGCCGAGTCACCCTCAACGATAAAAAGTTCAGCGCGTGAAGCATCGTTTGTATTGCAGCGCATAAACTTCTTGGAGAGGGTCGTGTCGATAAGCTCGCCGTTCTTCTTGCTGCCACCACGCGAAAGCTCTTCAACTAACTGAGCTTCATTGCGTGCCTTCTGCATCTGCTGGATTCTTTTGAGCCATTCCTTACCGGAGATCGCATTATTCTCAAACCAATCCTTCAGACCTTCGTCGACCACTGAACGCACGATACCTTCAACCGAGGCGTTATTCAGACGGTCCTTGGTCTGGCCCTGGAACTGCGGATTTGTCAATTTAACTGAGATGACGACGTTTAAGCCCTGTTGAATAACTTCTGGTCGCAAGCCTTCACGCTCACGATTTTTGATGACATTGAACTTGAGCGCGTAGTCGTTAACGACCTTGGTCAGCGCAGCCTTAAAGCCAGTCTCATGCACGCCTCCGTCACGTGTCCGTACAGCGTTTGCATAGCTATACATGGCAATCTTGTAACCAGTAGTAGGTTGCAAGGCGACCTCGACACGCACATCGTCCTTTTCTTTGGCGATGCTGATGACATGCTTAAATAGTGGCTCGCTGGTGCTTGTTGCAAGGTCACGAACGTAATCAGGCAACCCTTCACGCGAGTAGAAGACGCGGCTAATATGCTCATTAGCGGCATCATCCCAGGCATCCAGGTGGAACGTCACGCCACGATTGAGATAGGTTGCAGCCTTCAGGCGGCTCTCCAGCGCGTCTAACGCATAATAGGCTTCTGGATCAAAGATCGTGCGGTCATAGAGCCAACGCAACTGCGTTCCATGCATCTTGCTCTCGCAGGGCTCAATCTCGTGCGGCATAGCGATACCACGAGCAAACTCCTGGGTAAACTTCTGTCCATCTTTCCAGATCGTAAGTTCGAGCGTCTCTGCCAGGGCATTGATCACTGTTGAGCCGACGCCATGCAGACCGCCAGCCGTCTTATACGCACCTTCAGTAAATTTGCCACCAGAATGCGGAACCGTCAGAATCACGGTTGCCGCTGGTAGATAGTCGCCTTGATAGAGCATCGGGTCAAACGGCATACCACGTCCCTCATCACGCACAGTCACCCACCCATCTTTATCCACACTCACCCAGATATGCTTGCCATAGCCCGCTACTGCTTCATCAACGGCATTGTCTAGAGCTTCCCAGATTAAATGGATCAGGCCAGAGGCGGAGGTAGAGCCAATATACATACCAGGACGATGACGAATCGCCGCTATCCCCTCAAGTACCTGGATATCCGCCGAAGAATAATCCGAGGCATCTTTTTTCTTTTTTATCACTTGTTTTGTATCTATTTGTGTTGAAATCATTACTTTTTCTTGTTCGTCTGCTCTTCCCCCGTTAAAAAGAGGGTGTTGCTTCTGCCTAACATCTAACTCATCTCGCGTGGCAGGGAGTGCGTTGGGGGAACGAAACATCTACCGTTTTACCTCTCTTCAAAATCCAGTGTTGCTTTTTCAGCATACAGCCTTAATCCCCGAAAGTCAAGGAGCAATTCGACCAAAAGTTCTAGACTTTCTATTTCCTGGTACGACTCTCCCTATCTATACGACACAACATTACCCCATCTCTCACGAGATCATAACACTGACAACTCGTCTGCGCATCCCTTATTGCCACCAATCATCCAGTATTTGGGCAAACATATAATCATAATTTAACAAAACAACAAGCGCTCGCGATCAAAAATTTCCTTATAGTATATTCTTGCGAGCAACGCTGAAAATGGAATCAAACAGTTCAGACAGTACAGGCACTACATATACTCAAGACAAGACACTACACATACGATCACATATACCCTTTTTACACAACGCTCTACGTACCCCAATAATTCTCACACACTTCTCTCCCCATTGCATACTATACACGAACTGCACAAAATTTCTAGTAGCATCTACTCGTTTCGCTCTACGCATGTCGTGTAAATTGCGGGGATTGTCATTTACGATCGGCCCAATTATACTTGTTACCAGGAACAAAATACTACGAATAGCAAAAGGTCGGGACTTATTGTGTACGCCAGTAACCTGAGGCAATATTGACACATTGTAAAGCAAGATTGCAAATAATCAATAAAGCGGCCCCTTTTGGCTATACAACCGCAGCATAGCAGTCACACAAGGGTTAGCGCGAACGCACACCCTCGCAATAATAGTCAACGCAACCAACGACGGTTTAAGCTCGTAATTATTGTAGACGAAGGTGCAAGAGAGTAGGTTAACAGACGGCACGAACAACGTAGGTCGCGTTGGTGTGCGTATGCGAAATTAAGATCGAAGAGGGACAGTGACAAGATGAAACCAGTGACAGGCCAATACGAGTGTGTCCATGGCTCAGGCGTGGGACTCGACTACTTTACCGCTCGTATCGACACGTTGACGCTCTATGCGAACGGACGCTTCACACTCAAAGTTCAGCAAAAGAGCCGCGTCAGCCATGCTGCCCAGTCCTTGATGCAGGGGCAACAGGTCAATACGAACGCGCCTGAGAACCTGCAAGAGGGGACCTATCTGCTACAGGCTTTGCAAGTACAGCTTACCTTCGCCAATGGCGGCTTTGAGAGCGCACAACTGAATGAGGACGGCACAGACCTTGCCATCGGTCCCAATCACTTTACCAAAGTCTCCGACTCGACATCGCTCCCACCCACCCACCGTATGCAGCAAAACATGGACGATATCGCCAAAGGCCTGAAGATTGCCAGCACACTCGGTGGTATAGCGGTCAAAGCAGCCAAAACAATCCAGTCAACGATGCAAACAACGCAAGGCCAGGAACAACAGAACACAGCACAGTCCCAGCCTCAGTATGGGCAGAATCCGCCGCCATCTCAACCTCAGTATGGGCGCAACCCGCCACCACCTCAGCCTCAGTATGGGCGCAACCCGCCGCCATCTCAGGCCACACCACAGCAACCTTACTATACACCGCCGCCACAGCAGCCCCAGGCCGCACCGCGTGACTCAATCTACTGCGACCAATGCGGAGCACGTCTGCGCCCAGGCAAACGCTTCTGCAACAACTGTGGAGCCCATCTGGACGGCTAAAGCAGCATGTATAGTCTCGCTACATCTCTGTCGTAGTTATATCTCTGTCGTAGATAATGCTCGCTATCGCTTGTAAAGTACCATTAAACCCTTGTCCCCCTCTCTGAGGGGGAATGTCGCTTTAGCGACAAGGGGGAGCCATCCTCGCCTTATGCTGCTAGCCACTATTCTACGCTAACTATTACTCTTACCTTCGCAGTCTGTCATCGAGGATTACAGGCTATAGAGATTAAATTAAATATTTAGCGTAGAATGATAATGAACAGCATAAGGCGAGGATGGCTCCCCCCGATAGCTAAAGCTATCTCCCCCCTCAAAGAGGGGGACAAGCTTTTTGGTAGTTTTCGGGCAATAGTGAACATTAAGTCACACTCTGAGAGGATGGCAGGGTCTGAGAGGATGGCAGGGTCTGAGAGGGTGGCATGGTTTCACAGAGTGTGGTTGGGTCAGGTGCGACGCATTTACAGCGTCGCACGCTCTTTCTTGAGAAACTCGTACGCAGAAATGATACGCTGCATCTCTCGCTGATCACCGCCGCGATCGGGATGATAGCGCTTGGCAAGTTGACGGTAACGATGCTTGATCTGCTCCGGCGTAGCATTCGCAGGCAGGCCAAGAACAGCCAGCGCCTGCTGACGTTGCAGCAACATACGCGCAGGGTTCGCATTACTCATCCAGATGGTGCGCATACCCACACGCATCATATTCCAGAGTAGCGAAGCAATCGATTGTGGTGGTCGTGAACTCATGGCGTGAGGCCCGCCTATCTCCTTAAAATTATTTACCCGATTTATTTTATCACATGCCCTTCTGCTCCAACCTGAAACCTCCAGGCTGACTTGCCCGTGATCAATGTACCAGGAATATACGTTCTACTACTTTCCCTTAAACATCCTTTTGTAGCAGAAAGCGTCGGGAGATAAGATGGCGAGTGAAATTAAGCGGTCAGGCACAGCCATACGGGCTCGCCTGAACTCATCAAAGCAGATCCGTACTGTCGAAAAAGAGACAAAGCCACTTCAGGGCTTCATCCGCAAGTTCAGCAACGACTGGGCCACAACATTTGCGGGCGCACTGGCCTATAGCCTCATCACAGCGTTGCTGCCAATCCTAATTGCGCTGGTGGCCATCGCTGGCTTTATCCTCACTGGTATCTTACACAATCCAAATGGGTCGAATACGATCTTTAGCGCGCTCGAAAAAATTCCTGCCCTAAAAAGCGTTTCAGGCAGCTTGCAGTCAAGCGTCGGCAACAAACTATCAGCGTCGGCGGGTCCACTCGCTATCCTCGCTGTAATCGTTGCAATCATTGGCGGCTCACGACTCTTTGTCGCGATGGAAGGGAGTCTGAACATCATCTATCGCGTACGTCCACGCACCGCTCTCTTGCAAAACGCTGTCGCTATCCTCATGGTCGTCATCTTTAGTCTGCTAACGCCGATCATGATTCTGGCATCCACATTGCCAACAACTCTGCTCGGACTGATCAATAGCAACGCTTCACTTAAACAAATTCCATTCTTGCAGACCGTTGCCTCAAACCAGACAATGATCCTTCTGGGTGGCTACATTGGAGCTCTATTTGCGGCCTTTGTACTCTTCCTTGCGATCTACATGATCGTACCCAATAAGCGCATCGCATTCAGCAAAAGCTGGCCTGGAGCGATTGTCGCGGCTATCCTGGTAGAGCTTTTTATCGCTCTCTTCCCATTCTACATCCGCATGTTTATGCAGAGCTACGTCGGGCAGATCGGTCTCGCGATTGCCTTGGTCGTGTTCTTCTACTACTTTGCGGTGATCCTACTGCTGGGTGCCGAGGTGAATGCTTACTTCCGTGAGCATGTACAACCGCTGCCAAATAATCTCGCGACCTTTGTCAGTACGGTCGCCGGCAATCTGAATGAAGATCGACCAGCCGACGAGTCCGAACACCACATAGATTCTACACCGACTGAGTCGAAAGACCGTGCTCACATCGCTCGTGCACATGAGGATGAGGAGGGAAATAGGTAACGAGATAGTTCAACGGCGAGTCCAGAGGTTCCCAGACCTTGCGCCAGCAGAGCAGCACCTTGCGCAGCCTCAAAACCCGCTACGCTCTTTTCACTCATTGGATACAAGAAAAACTGATAGAGATCAGAGAAATGATTGATAATCTTTTCCTGATAGCTCTGGTTTTGTTGGTCCTGCTCCTCCCCCGCCTGCTCTTCCGCTTCATCTGCAACTGACACCTCAGGATGCACAAGCAATACGACATCTTCCAGTTGATGGACGCTCATGATCCCCGCCAGATCGTACGTCAACTGTTCCAGGATCGCCTGTTGGATGGCAGCACGCTCCGTCTGCTCGCTCGCTCTCTGCAGGAGACGCTCCCCGGTTCCATCTACGACCCGCCCATTCTTGACGACCAGCAATGTATACGACATCGCGCTCAATGAAAGCAAGGAGAAGTTCATCTCCGTCCAGGTAGCCTCCTGCTGACGCATAAAATGCACCAATGAAACCAGCATACAGAACGTGGTAGACGTACCCAATGTTGGACGCAAAAGCTGTCGGTGCACTGGAATGTGGGGCAGGTGCTGTACCGCTGGCACAAGATAAATCTGCTGCGAAAATTCACTGATCGTCGCCAAAAATAACGGGAGCGGATCATCCTTGACAGCACTCACGACTTGCGTTCGCATGAGATAGTCATGTAACGTCTGGCGCTCTATCTCCAGTGGCAGCGCCAGCATAAGCACGGCTTCTGGATAGAGCGAACAGAGCTGCTCAAGGTGACGCAGCAGAGCAGCAGCGCTCTTGAAAGCATTACGCTCGATAATCGTCTCATCATCGGCGAGACAGCACGACCAGCGCGGGGGCGCATAGTCGATACCAATGCTGATAGGCATAAGAATCCTCCACTATTCAAAGGTAGGAAAATATTATAGCATGCTTACTACTATCCGGACTATCCCCCGACCGTTTTGGCGCAACTCCTACTCGCAATTCCTCATACAACGACACAATTACACTGAAAAGCAAACGGTAACGCAAAGAGAGTAGCTACGTGCGTTGCTGTACGAGTAACGTATTTCTTGACGCAACCTCAGTAAATCTGCTACACTTTGACTCAACAACAGGAAATATTCGTACTAATCTTTGCCCGGAAAAGAGATGATACGTTTCAGGGCCCATAACACGTCGCTCATTACACCGAGGTTAGAGGAAGCAATCGTGATGCAGCATAGTAACGAAAATTCCATCAGTATAAATGGCCACCAGGCTGCTCAACAGTCAGCAGAGACGAGCGAAAAGCAGCAATTGCTCAAAGCATTGCGTGAAAGCGAACTCTTGCGCGAACTGGCAGAGTTACTGGCCTCATCGCTTGATCCCACACGCATCCTACAGGTCCTCGTACGACGTACCACCGAGGTCTGTGAGGTCTCGCGCTGTGCTATCTGGCTCCTCGAAGATAACCAGGATCAAAGTCAGAGTCAAAGTCAGAGTCAAAAGTCGCCCTCAGCATACCCGGCAAGACCGACCAGACTGCGCTTCCTCCCTACCGCCTACCATATGTCGGTGCAGAAGATGCATCAGCGCATCTTCCAGATGGCAGACCGTATGTGGCATCACAGCCTGATTGATTTCGACAACCCTGTCATTGGTCGCCTGCTGGACGAGCAGGGACTGATCATTATCGACGAACTGCGTGAGCAGCCAGGATTACAGATGCTCGCCGATAAATTCTATGCGCGCTCTATTATGCTCGTCGCCTTGATCCGCGAAGGGCGGCCTGTCGGGATGCTATCCCTCGACAATCCAGGCCAGCCGACGACGTTCACACACGATCAGAGCCAGCTCGCACGAGCTATCGGACAGCAGGCCGCCGTCGCTATCGATAACGCCCGGCTCCTGACGGAGGCCCGCAATGCCGTGGCACTCTCCAATGAACGCGCCAATACCCTCAATGCGATCTATAACGCGATGACCGAGGGGCTTGTCGTACTGGATAGCAACGGGCGTGTCATCTTGAGTAATCAGACCGCCGATAGGATGCTCAAACTGAATGCCAGCGCCAACCACGATCTCCCTGCCTTCCTGCGCAACCGCTCAATCTTTACACTCACAGGCGAACCCATCCAGCCAGATGATCTCCCGTTCGTCCGCGCTCTACGCGGTGAGCAGATCCACGGCGAACGTTTCTTAAGCAAAGATTCTGAACACAACGAGATCGCAACCGAGATCAATATTGTCCCTTTGCTGGATAGCGAGAATCGCAAGATCGGCATCGTCAGCGCCTTTCGCGATATCACAGAGCAGGTACGCATCGAACAACGTCTACGTCGCGCACTGTTAACGATGCTGCACGCGGCAGAGGCTGTCTCCGGCGTCATTGAGATCGACGAGATCCTCAAACGTATCCTCGCAATGTCACTCAATACCCTGAGTAGCGAGCGCGGCATCATGCAGATCTTTGATGAAGAGACACAGACGCTCACTCCGCTGGCCTCGACTGGCTTCACAGATCAAGAGATCGCGGACTGGCCCACCGAGTATAGCCGGCAGCTTGTCAGTTCCCTCAACCAGCAACAGTTCAAAGAGGGCCGTGCGATACTCATCAACAACGAACTCAGCCAGGCCAATACCGATGAGACCAGCCATCGGATGGTCCTGGCCGTCCCCATTACCCATCAATATCACCTGCTGGGTCTGATGCTACTCGATCGCTCGGTCATCCATCGTCATGCGAATAGCGAGCAGGCAGACAACGGAACCACTGCGAGAGCGACGCAGCCACTCAGTGCCATAGAATTTAACGCCTGGGATATCGCGATCGTCGAAGGGATTGCGCAATTCGCAGGCATGGCAATCGAGGAGGCACGGCTCCAACAAGAGGCAAAGATCGCCCGTCTTAACGAAGCCAGCATGCGTGAGTCCAATGCCCAGAAGGACGAGATACTCGCCATTACCGCCCATGAGTTTCGTACCCCCCTTACCGTCATTTTAGCGCATAGCCAGATGATGACACGTATCCTCAATCGCGCCCAAGAGGCCAATCCGCAGCTGAAAGAACGACTCCTGGAAAGCAATGCGTTTATCGCGGATCAGACACGACAGCTCACGAATATTGTCACCACCTTTTTAGAAGTGACGCGTCTCAATCGCAGACAGATTAACCTCGATCTTGAAGAGATTAACGTCGCAGACCTGATTATCGAGATCATCTCCAACCACCGCGCAACCTCTCCCATCCACACCATTAGCTACCAGTTCGATCCAACCACACAGCCTTACCTCATCAAAGGCGACCGCGCCCGCCTGGTACAGATCTTTGCGAACCTGCTACAGAATGCGATAAAATACAGTCCCCTGGGTGGTCCGATCACCTTCACACTAACCAGATTGACCAGACTGATACCCCTTGAGACGCTGCCTCAGACCGGCGACGAGGAGAGCACGACAGGGGCAATAGGAACAATACAGCGTGAAGAACAGGTCGTCGAAGTGAGCATCATAGACAGCGGTATCGGCGTTCCACTTGAAGATCAGGTTCATCTTTTTGAGTGCTTCTATCGAGCGTCAAATATTGGTGCCAGCCAGGCCAAAGGCGTTGGCCTGGGACTGTTTGTCGTCGCCGAATTCTTGCAGCTACACGGTGGCACGATCCGCGTTGAAAGTAGCGGCATCGCAGGCGAAGGGAGCCGCTTTATTCTGACACTTCCACTCGCAGCGACTGACACAGCACTGTCCTGAACACTCGTTCTTCTGCTGCTTCCAGCATTTCCGCTTTTACCTCACTGTTTTGGAAGAGGAGAGAGTACGCGTAGAGTACCTCTGGCGACAAGCGTAGAGACGACAGTGAGAAGAAAGGCAGCAGTAAAGCTATGTTCAAAGAGACAAAAGCATTTTCCGGTTTTTCTGTAGATGACGTGCCAAAGGCGCAGGAATTTTATGGACAGACGCTCGGTCTGGAGGTTTCTGAAGCCTTCGGTCTGTTACAGCTCCATATCGCAGGCGACAAGAAGATCGTGGTGTATCCTAAAGCGGACCATATTCCAGCAACGTTTACCGTTCTGAATTTTCCAGTGGACAACATTGAGCAGGCCATAGACGACTTAACCGCGCGTGGCGTGCATATGGAGATCTACTTCGAGGACAAGCAGGACCAACGGGGGATTTTCAAAGGTGGTGGTCCTCTGATAGCATGGTTTAAAGATCCTGCTGGCAATATCTTGTCTGTGATTGAAGAGCCGGCATAGTAAAGAAAAGCGACAATATCTACCTTGACATTACTATTACGAGATTGGTTGCTGAATACAGCTGAAGCGACATTACAGCGTGAGGGAACACTGGATGCCTCTCACGACTTTGATCACATTGCACGTACACTGGCCCTTGCTGAGACGATTCAGCGGCACGAAGGTGGCAACCTGCCTACGATCCAGGCAGCGGTCGTCTTCCACGATATTGGACAGGAACGCGAACGCAAAGAAGGTGGCGATCATGCCCTGATCGGTGCTGAGATGGCGGCAGAGCTGTTGCGCGCTAGCCAGTTCCCACAAGAGCTGATACCGGCGGTCCAGCAAGCCATCCGCGAGCATCGTATGACTGGCAAGAGCCGACCAGGGACACTGGAAGGTCAGATCCTCTATGATGCCGACAAGATCGATTGCCTGGGCGCAATAGGGATCGCCCGGCTCTATACGATCACCGGTCGCTACAATCAGAAAATCTACTCTGAGCTGCCACCCGAGATCGTTGAGCCGGTCGATCCTTTAACTGTCCGCGAGCTACGACGGCGTCCTGATTACTCGCCCAGTATCGAGTTTCGTCTGCTCTTTGACGAGCTGCATAAACATATGACCACTGCAACCGGTCGCATCCTGTCCGAAGAGCGCTATACGTACATGGCGGACTTCTTCCTGCGTCTACAGCGCGAAGTCAAGGGCGAATTATAGTCTAGCGGTAGCGCCGCTCAGACTCCTCAATAGGATAATCATTCGCGCTCATATCGCGCCGCCGCATGAGGCCTTCGTCATCAAATTCCCAATGTTCATTGCCATGTGTGCGCATCCATCTTTAAAAATCGCGTGATGCGGGTACCCCTTGGTTCACCTATGGGGAGGAGCATCACGCACTCCTTTCTTGTGTGTATTCATAACCGTCCGCCCTGTGCAAACGGCGCATATACTTGGGGTGAATATCAAACTTTCCAAGACGAAAACTTGGGCGATGACGAATTGCAATGCGTCCCTGGGAGATTCTCTTCGGAGTGACGGCTTTTACCACGTCGCCTGTGCGATACCCCAGAAATGATCCTTTGCACTCTTTGTGCTGTTTCGGGAACCCGTAGGCATCCGTGACGCACATTTTTCGTCGTCCGTGACCAGTCGCCTTCACCAACAATGGAACCACTCCCCGCACTGAGAGTAGGAGCGGTGTACTCTTCCCTACATTCGCAGCATCGCACCAGTGGGTCTTGGGCATCTTGCGCGTCGTTCTGTTGAACTTCGTCAGCCCGCCCGAACCGCATTCAACCGGCAATCCCGTGACTTGTAAGCGTTCAAAGAGTGCCCAGCGTGTCACATTCACGGCTGCTGCATCCCTGAGCGGCTGCTTAGCCTGGGCCTGGATGCGCTTGAGCACCTCGGGTTTCTTTTTCAGAAAATCCTTGATGTCCTGCGTGCCTTTGGCGATATTGCACTTCTCACAGGCCAGAGCCAAATTGCTGATGCGATTCGTCCCACCTTTGGCACGCGGTACAATGTGCTCTACCTGTAAAGGAATATCTTTGGCTCCGCAGTAGGAGCATTGTCGTTCCCACTTTTCGAGCAGGTACTCGCGGATTTCATAGCTTGCGAGCGTCCCTTGTTGATATTCCACTCCTGATATTTCCGGGTGCTCCATCTGCTGAAGATCGAACTTGACGAGTTCCATGCTCATCGCGGTGATTGGACAATAGCGAGCAAGACGCAGTACCCATGTCAGAATGTTGTCGATCCTACTTTCTAACGAGGGTGGTAGCCAACCCTTCTTTCTGTTCTTCCGGTTGGACCAGCGTGGCTTTCGGTAGCGTGTTTTTCGCTGTCTGCGTCCTCTGCGTACCCCCCGACGATCATCGAGGGCCGACTTGATCGCCTGTCCACGATGCGTGAGTTCTGCGGCAAAAACGACTTCGCCTGTTGCATCATTGACGACCGCAATGCCAGTGGTCTTCGAGCCGGGATCAAGCTTGACCCGTAGCGGCTTGACTTCAGGCTGCTCGACCACTCGCTTTAAGACGATGGTGAATGGATACATGCGGTACACGGACGCTTTGCCCTGTTTCAAGAGCAGACGTGCGCGGGCCGGATGCACCGGGTTTAACGGCTTACAAAAACTGTCGATCACGAATACATTGCTCAAGTTGAGCCTCCTATTGCTAGGGTGTTGTTTGCCTCGTCAATCTTCGGGAGGGTTTATCGTCCAACACACTGGGTTAACCCTGTAGCCCTGTTTAATGTGGGACCGTAGAGCAGCGGGCTGGCATGCACCCGTTGGTACCTATTTCTTCCCGAAGGGAGCACTATCGCTAGTGCTAAGACTGGTCAGGTGTGGACTTACTTGCGCAAGCCCCCGGATTTATCCCTGATTCTTACCCACATTTTACAAAGTGATAAAATGCAGGATGAACAAACAAGACATACTGGATCCTAAAAGCTGGGCCGAGCGAACCTTTGGGACGGTCCAACTGCACGATATGCGTCGAACGAGACGAGCAGTGCATGTGTCGGCCTGCTTGGCAGAAAATCCACTGGGGTCTCTGCCCACTCAAATGCACTCCTGGAAAGAGATGAAAGCCTTGTATCGTTTGCTTAACGAACCCGATGTGACCTTTGCGGAACTGATACAACCACATGTGCAGCAGACAAAAGAACAAGCCAACACCTCTGCGGTGACCTTGTTGGTCCAAGATACGACCGATATTGATCTGTCGCATCGCCACAAAATCAGCGGTGTCGGGCAAATTGGCAATGAACGTGGGCGCGGATTTTTTGTGCAAACAGTGCTTGCGGTCTGCCCTCATCCTGAGGGGCGAGAAGTGCTTGGATGTTTGGCACAAGAACCATTCGTGCGTGTACCTGCTCCCAAAGGGGAACAACGCCATCAACGCCTCAAAAGAGAAGAACGGGAAACGGACGTCTGGATGCGCCAGGTGCTGGCGATTGGGACGCCCGATCCAGGAAAGATCTGGGTTCATGTGGGCGATCGAGGTGCCGATATGTTCCCCTTTTTTCAGACGTGTCAGCAGACGAAGACCCACTTTTTGGTCCGGGCAGCCCAAAACCGCCGCATCGAGCATGAGGATGAAGAGATTGCCTACTCGTTGATGCGGACACGATCCTGGTTGAGCCAAGCAAGCCGTCCATTCGAGATCCCCGCTCGGCATGGACACCAAGCTCGCGAGACCCAACTCCAGATGGCGTTTGGACAGATGACGCTCTTGCCTCCGCGCAATGAACCGCAAGCGAGCCAAGACCCGATGCCGGTGTGGGTCGTTCGCGTGTGGGAAGAACACGCTCCTGAAGGCGAAAAGCCACTGGAATGGGTGCTGTTGACCTCGGTTCCGACAACGACGATGGAACAGGCGTGGGAGCGCGTCGAGTGGTACAAGCATCGTTGGTTGGTTGAAGACTATCATCAGTGTCTCAAAAGTGGGTGTCGCATTGAAGAGCGGCAATTGCAACAGGTTGACAGCCTGATCCGTTTGTTGGGATTCTTGTCCCCGCTGGCTATTCGCTTGTTGCAAGTACGTGAGCTCGCGCGCGTTGATCCAGAGCGCCTGGCTTCTGAGGTCATCGATCCTCTGATGCTTGCTGTATTGGCTGAGCGCTCTGACCAATCGCCGACCACCATGACGTTGAGCACATTTTGGATCGAGATAGCACGCCTGGGTGGGTACCTGGCTCGTGCCTCTGACGGCCCTCCCGGATGGCGAACCATCTGGAAAGGGTGGCTCTTCTTGCAGACACTTCTTGAGGGCGTTCAACTGGCTTTTCACCTCCGTTTGTAAAATGTGGGTAAGAATCAGGGATTTATCCGTGGGGTTCCTGACTCGTACTCGAAACGCACCGAGATACGATTGTCAGTGTAACACCACAACTCTTTCATCAGGCGATAGTCCAATTCTTTGGCCCATTTTCGCCTGAGAAAGGCTTTGATCTCCTCTCGACCTGTCATGAACTCCGTCCGGTTGCGCCATTGAGAATCAGGGGTGTACGCCAGAGCAACCCGCTCCGGATCACGGCTGTTCCAGTCGTCTTCGGCAGCTTTGACTTTCAGGAGGGCTGTTTCGTGTGTAAACGGCGGTTTCAGTACTGTTTGCATGCATATTCTCCTTCCTCTGAGAAGTGAACTCTTCTATAACAGTAACTCAATTTATACACACAGTAAAATACGTTTCAACTTACATATTAAAATAGTTCTCCGAGTAAGACAATATAGTTGAACGATGCTCGCATGGTTGTTGGAGCTGTCAGGTGAACGGTAAAGCCAAACTGCGGCTGGAGCGTGATATATTGCACAACGACCGGGCCAGGATTCGATGTCAGGGTAATCAAGACGACGCTGTGCTCGGTCACATACGAGTTGGCAACCGTCACATCACTCTGTCCATCCGCAAAGAAGCCAGTGCCCGAGAGCGCTCCACGTGCCGCTACGTCGAGCATCCCCTTATACGCAACATCAGCTTCAGCCTCACTGCTCTGCTGTACTTCAGGCGAGATCGCCGGTATCTGAGTTTTAGTGACCGGTATCGACTCACGACGCGGTGGCAGCACAACTGCCAGCTCTGCATTCGTCTGCGTACTCAACGCACTCTGAACACTCTGAACGCTCTGAACGCTCGCTTGCACCAGAGATTGCAGCGGTATGGGTAGTTCTTGCTGCTCTGGTAGTTCTTGCTGCTCTAGCTGCTTTTGCTCTACGACCTGAGGCGGTCTCACCTTCTCTGCCTGTCTTGCTGACTGCTTAGGGACCACCTCCAGGCGTACACGCGTGCTACGACCAGCCAGCCGCTTCTTTTGTGCCGCCTCTGTTATCTGTTGACTACGCTCACTCGGTCGCACACGTGCAAGCACGCCGGTCTGAGCCTTCAAAGATCCGGCTCCTGAACCTGCATATGGATAATTATTCAGCTCTGGCGAGGGCGGAAATTCACGTACGATCTCACGTGACGAGAGCTCACCGGTCGTCGAGGCGGTACAAACTTCAATGTCGGCGATGGCAGCTAACGAGGAGGCCTTCTGTCCCATGTACGGCTGCATGGCCTGATGATCAGCATCAGAGAGCAAGGGATGGAGCGGACCAGTCTTCCCGCTCTGCTCATGGTCCGCTGACATATCCCACGCAGAGAAAGAGGATGTCAGGCGCTGGGCAAAACGCAACAAGGAACTTGTATCGCTTGCCTTATGCGCCACAGGATTTGCAGTGGGATACCGCCTGCCCGCCGTCTCAGAAGGTCCATCAGCATGCAGCAGCGCGGCAGACTCATCCTGTGCCACCATCTCACTCCCCTCACGCCCGGCATGCATCGCTCTGATCGTGCGCGATTGCAAACTCAAACGCGGAGGAAAGATACCCTTTTCGGGCTGCGCAAGAGAGGTACTCGAAGGTTCATCATCCTCATCCGACCAGAATAACTCCTGCAAGATCGGATCATCCAACGCCTCCTCAACCGAAAGCGAAAGATCCTGCCGCTGCCGGGCACTACGCGCTAACCATACCTGCTGATCGTGCTCATCCTGTTCTTCTTTTACATCCATTGTCCCCTCCAGATGACACCTACAAAGACTGTGCGACACATGTTGAAATACTCAGAGGCAGTATAACACATATGGCGAAAATTCCTGCCCGAATAGCACATTTGTACATAACATACGACATGCAAAAACAGAGGTTCCGCACGCTTTATCTGTGTTAAAGCAGATAGGCAGTGAAAATAAGCACGCCGTGGCTACTGCAACGTACCAGTTCCACGACAGCGGTCTTCACAAAGATTGAGCCTGCAGGTTCTCCGTCTGATGATAACTTCCTGGTAGCTGCTGGTCACTCGCTGTCTGCAGCTACCAGAGCCACGATTGCCCATTCTACCAGCCTTGTGCTAGTTTCCTTGTGAGGAAGAGCTCATCTCATTGACTTGAGACCCTCACTGTCGCGTTTTTCCTCTTCATACGACTTATGCTACGATGGGTCTCACCGTTTCTGACCCTACACCCTCTGAGGAGAATGTATGCAACCACTTGATACAGATGAACTGCAAAACGTGGAAAAGAGCATGCTTTATGAGCGCTTTGCAGAAACGCTTCTGGCCTCTTTATGCCAGCAGGTTTCTAATCGGCAGGACGCCGAGGATCTCTTGCTGGAGGTCTTTCTGGCTGCGCTCCAGAACACGTCGCTTGCCAGATTCCCAGCCAGGCGCCAATTGGCCTGGTTGCGACGTGTGGCCCGAAACAAGGTCATCGATCACTACCGGCATCGAGCACTTTTCACCATCCAGCCGTTAGGACAAGTACAGGAAATTGAAGACCTGAGCTTGACGCCTGAACAACAAGCTGAAAAGCAAGAAAAGTGGACATGGCTCTTGCAGGCGATCGAGCACCTTACCCCAGTTCAACGAGAATTGGTTCGACTGCGTTATGTTCAAGAATTGCGTCTTACCCAAATTGCAGCCCTGATGGAGAAACCTGAAGGAACTGTGCGGAAAATGCTTTCGCGAACATTGCGCCATTTAAAAACGTTGTACGAACAGGATGAAAGGAGAGCGAATCATGAGTGATGATTTGGTACCTGAAGAGGAGAAGCAAGAATATAACCAACTGCTGACAATTCTCCGGTCTTCTTCACAAAGGCGAGTTCCAATCGTAGCCAGAGAGCAGGCGCAGATCATTGCACAAGTGCGAGAACGCTTAGCGCAGACCATGTCCGCGCCCTCTCTTTCCAACGTGGGTTCATTCACACAGCAACGCAAGTTCGGACTTCACACACCAACGAGGCCAGCGAGCAAATCCACGCGGTTGGTTACCAATCTCCTGGTCGCGCTGGTGGTGATTGGACTCATCCTTGGGTCCTGGGCACTCTTCAGGGCTGATCCGTTTTCAAACGGCGCTGCTGCCCCCCAATCCGTCTCTGTCTCTGGACCAGGTCCTACCGCTCAGACTCAGGCTCATGGTCTGGAGGCATCAATGCGCGTGCTGATTGGTGGACCATACTTCCTCAGCGAACTGCTTCCCATCGATGTCTCGCTGACGAACCATACACACCAGCCTGTCTTTCTTGATGGCATCAATCGTACAGCCGATCTGTGCTTCTCCTCTGCGCTGATGGTGCAGGTAACAGCAGGTAGCAATCCATCCTTTTCCTTCCCGAAACTCGATGTTGCCTGCACCCAACCAGCGTTTATGCTTGAGGTGAAGCCTGGCCAAACAATCACGATTCACCAATATATCCCCCTGACCAGGAGCAGAGAGGTAACGTTGACCATGGGTCCATCCTCTCATGATTTAGCTGACCCACTTGCTGGACACTGGCCCACGATCCATATACAGGTCAATTCGCAGGTTCCCCAGGATCGCGCACTCTCTCTCCAGAAGCAACAGAAACAGGTCATAATCGACATGCCAGCAGGCGCGAAGGCTCATCTGCTCTACATGCAAACCATCACCTGTGAGAATTATCTCGATAGTAGTAGCGATCAATGGACGCCTCTTTCGGCAACCGTACTGCATGAACCAACTTGTCCCACAACGCATCCACACTGGGGATATATCGTGAGCGCTCCTGGTTATTCAATTGTCTCAGGCAGTTAGATAGCCTGATCTCCTTTTATACATCTGGGGAGGACTCGGAATGAAAGATGAGTCCTCCGTTGCACGATCAAACGCTATCTCAAGCAACAACGAGAGATTGGTCACCTCTCCCCCAAGCCGATTCCAGGCCGCCCAGCCAGGAAAGGAGCACGTGTACGTCAGGCCATTGAAGCGAAAGGCTGTCTTCTGTTGTATTTGCCATCTTACTCGCCGGATCTCTCGCCCATCGAAGAAGCGTTCTCCAAACTGAATAGGAAATTTGTCTTATACTGATTTTGGACTTGAAAGTATCGCCAGAAACCGTTACAATAGAGCCTGATCTACTAGATCAGCGTTAGCAGATGTAGATATACAACTGCGACAAACTATGACGTTGGTGGGACGTTGCTATTTCTGAAGAAATTAAGGAAGGATTTTCCTAAATGAAACTCAGCGGAACTCATAAATTCAAGGCGACCAGTGCACAGGTTTTCACGGCTATCTTAACACCTGCAGTCTTGCAGGCTGCCTCCGGTGCCAACGGTGTCGAGTTCGTTAACCCCAATACCCTGCGTGTTGAGATTACGACACCCCTGCCCGGTCTCAAAGGCCCATACGAGCTGTTCCTGAACATCGTCAATCGTCAGGACCCCAGCTATCTTGAGTTACAGCTTACCCGTCAGGGTCGCGGTGGCTCGATCAATGCACTCGCCAAAATCAGCCTGGCTGACGAAGTCGGTGGCTCACTGCTCACCTACGATGCCAATGCCGATCTGGAAGGCACCGTAGCCATTGCCAACAATCCTCTGGGTCAGGGCCTGGTAAAGAACTCACTCAATGGCTTCTTCAAAAATCTCGAAAAAGAGATTGAGAAGGCATACGTCTAAGCCTTCCAAGCCTTCTAAGCCTCACTGATACCCATACATACATAACGGAAGAGACGCTGGCTGCTTACAGTATACCTGTAAAACAGTCATGCATCTCTTCTTCGTACGATACGAGCAGC
Source organism: Ktedonobacteria bacterium brp13 (assembly GCA_015099395.1). Taxonomy (GTDB): domain Bacteria; phylum Chloroflexota; class Ktedonobacteria; order Ktedonobacterales; family Ktedonobacteraceae; genus Dictyobacter. The sequence goes on from AP024096.1 coordinate 2,700,612, forward strand.
TCTCTAACTAGCATTGGACGGCTATGCTGGTTCTGCGGCCTGCAGATTCGACTTCAAGCACGCAAAGAATTGCTCAGTCAGCTTCTCTGCCGTGCTACTCATCAGGCGAGCACCAACGGCTGCAAGCGTGCCATTCACCACGACATGCGCCTGCCAATCCATCTGCGTCTGCTTCTCGCCAACCGCGCTAAGCTGCATCTTGCCCTGGACATCAACCGCACTCCCAGGAGCCTTCCCACGCGCCTTCACAACCATCAAGTCCGGCTCATGCAGCTCTGGTCGTGTCACATCCAGGGTAAATTTGGCCTTCACAGGTCCCACACTAAACGCGACTACCGCCTTCCAATGCTCTGGCCCAATCGTTTCTAGACTCTGAAAACCGGGAGCACAGCGCGCAACCTTATTGACATCCAAAAGGTACGTCCAGACATCGGCAATCGCCACATTAATATTCTGCGTTCCTGAAAAATCCATCCTTTATTGCCTTTCAATCAAACAGCACAGCAACGTCGCCTATGCCGGTGCACAGGTAGCACACAGTATACCTATAGTATAACCAAAACAGCTCTCAGATAGATGGATTGCGCGCACACATAAAGTGGGTAGACGTCAAGGATGGTAGAATAGTAGAATAGTAGAGATATCAAAAGAGGAAGAGACAGGAAAGGAAATCCCTTGATTGAACAGTATTATGATGATGAGTCACAGGTTGAATGGCAACGTCTCGAACGTCATCGCACAGAATTTGCCGTTACCATGCGCGCACTGACTGACTATCTGCCACCAGCTCCACAGGCAATTCTCGATGATGGTGGCGGACCAGGCAGATACACGTTGGCGCTTTCCGCACTCGGACATCAGGTCACGCTCCTTGATCTCTCGCAGGGCAATCTCACCCTGGCACGACAAAAAGCGCAGGAGAGCACCATCTCCATTCATCAGTACGTGCATGGGAACGCGCTCAACCTCTCTTCTCTCCACGCCGAGAACTTTGATGCGGTCCTGCTGCTGGGTCCGTTGTATCATTTGCTGACAGATCCTGAGCGCCAGCAAGCCATTGGTGAAGCCTGGCGTGTGCTGCGTCCCGGCGGGCTTATCTTCGCGGCCTTCATCACCCGCTACGCGGCTTTTCGCGACCTTGCGAAGAACACTCCCTCTACGCTGTTTGAGCAGCGAGCCGCGTGGGAAGAGACCCTACGCACAGGGATCTATCATGCTAGCCAGGGCGTTGGCTTTACAGATGCCTATTTTGCTCATCCCGCTGAAATTGGACCGCTCATGGAACAAGCTGGTTTTAAGACGCTCGACCTCCTCGGTTGTGAAGGAGTCGTCGCTCGTAATGAAGAGCAGGTTAATCAGCTGACTGGCGAAGCCTGGCAAGCATGGGTCGATTTCAATTACCGACTGAGCAAAGAACCCTCACTCCGTGGAGCCGCCGACCACCTGCTCTATGTTGGCAGCAAGCCCAGTTCTTCTAGCATCCATTCCATGCCTTACTGCAGAGCCTGAAAGATACGCTGCATGAGCCCCGTATTCTCAGGATGAGCCAGAGATACCAGCGAAGGCTTCCATAAACTGGATGATGGCTGAAGCATCTTCTTCGCCCTTGCTGCGCATCGCAGCCGCGACTATTTGCTGCGCTACCGCTGTCATTGGCAGAGGCGCGGATACATCAAAGGCCTCATCGAGAATGAGCTGAAAGTCCTTGTACATTAAGGCCAGGGCAAAATCGGCTGGATATTCCCGCTGCCGCGCGTGCTCAAGATCAGCTTGTTGACGAGGAGAGACAACCGCTGTCTGCTTGAGGACATCGATGAGTTGTTCTCTTTCAAGCCCAGCCTTTTCTCCGAGCACGAGCGCTTCTGCCAGAGCCTGCCTGCTCAGGCCCAGCAGCATATTGACCACAAGCTTCATGGTCGTCCCTTTTCCGCTTACGCCCAGATAGATGTTCTGCTTTCCTAGCGCATCAAGGATGGGTTTGCAGCGCTCATACGTCTCCCGCTCGCCACCAACAAAGATGACTAGACTTCCCTGTTCGACTTGAGGCACGCTGCCAGAGACGGCAGCGTCGATCATCGGCACGCCCTTTGCTCGCGCAGACTGGAAAAGATGGCGCGATGTCTGCGGGGCAACGGTGCTCATATCTATGATCACTGATGAGGCATGCACTCCCGCTAGCGCTCCATCTGGCGCCAGCATGACTGCTTCCAGAGCGCTGTCATTCGTGACACAGGAGATGATGACTTCGCTGCTGGCAGCCAGCTCTCTGGGCGTCTCGGCCACCAGCGCCCCAAGTTGGCCCATGGCCCGTGCCCGCTCCGCCGTGCGATCATAGACAGTCAGGTGATAGCCAGCACGCAGCAGCCTGGGTACCATATGACTTCCCATATTCCCCATGCCGATAAAACCTATATTCTTCCTGGAATTCCCTGTTACCGTCATTATCTATTTTCTCCATTTATGCTGCTTGCACGAGAAAGCTCATGCATATCCTCTGATATACACTATTTTACCACAAAAGCGTACCCTGCCTATGGAACAGAGCCTTCTAACCAGGGCATGCTCATTCTGGCAAGAGCGGGGTTCCAACATTTTTCCCGGCGTTTTTCTTTAAGGTCCTTTTTTACCTTCAACGTTCAATGCCGGTATCCCAGATGGGGAGTGGTTTGGCAGGCAGTTAATGGTTGTGCGGCTCAACATTCGAGTCAAGTGCTCATGTTCGAGGGCAAACGCGGCTAAGGTTTCAGGTCATTTACTAAGAACCAAACGCAGTCATGCAAGAGAGGCGATGAAGCACCTGGTGCGTACCATGCAACACACTAAACATTCTCTAAAGACAGGATAAGTGGGCAATGAGAACGGACGTCCTCTTGCATTCCAGTGACCCTTACCCCGATCTCCTGACCTAAACGTAAAACAGTGCTGAGATCAAGAAAACCTGGTTGGTCAGGAGTGATCTTCCTTGAGAGAAACCTTCCTTGAATACCATCTAAATCAACGATTACACGTGCGCTATTGATAGAAATAATCATACCAGTGTAGACATGGCCTATTGTAAATTGCTCTGCGGTTGCAGTCACCTTGATATGCAACTTCTGTGACAATTGCAGATAGTTCTTTGCCTTATCTAGTTCAACGATTCTAAGCAGAATCTCTTTCCCTGTCAAATCGTTCCAACTTTGTTGGACGAATTGTCGAAATGAAGCCTCCTCTTCTTCTTTGGATCTTTCTACTGAAGGCTCCTTTTCTACGGGTACCTGTCGTGTGAATCCATATACAAAGTGGTCTATGGACCCTCGAATGCCTTCAATATCGACAAACATTGTGTGATCTGTCAGACCAAGAAGACGTGCAACAATGGGTTTGTTCTGGCGGTAGTGCTCTTCTAGTATGTTCCACTGTCGCTCTAAGCGCGGATCATTTTCGCCGGGTGCTTCACACATCGCTGCTATCCTCAAAATGGCTACCAACAATAGAACGTCGCTCAATGTCACGTGCATGCAATTCATAGTGCCAGATAGGGATATCTCGCCATTGCCAGGGAGTGCGTACAATCGTCTCAAGCGAGCTATCACCACACCAGTACTCAAGCCCATATCTGGTGACGCGGTGCCCGATCACCACGATCGTTTTCCCATCATACGCTTGTAACACATCCTGTAAAAAAGTTCCCAGTGCATCTACTGCCATACGCACACTCTGCCCATGGGGAAACGGCTCTAGAATACGCTGCGGGAACTCTTCATCGATCTGAGCAACCGGGCATTGTGTCAGATCACCATAATCACACTCACGAAGTCGGGCATCTCGCGCACACGGAAGCTTGCGTTCAGCGAACGCGATTTCAGCAGTCCGCACTGCACGTTGGAGGTCAGAGCAGAAGACCGCGTCGAGTGTTTGTGTCGTGTAGTGTTGCCCAAGTTCCCCTGCCTTTTGCAGACCGCGCTGAGACAGAGGCACATCCGCGTGACCAGAAGCACGGCCAGCCTCATTATCGACGCTGGTCGCATGGGGAGAATAGAAAAGCGTCAACATAATTTCTCTCCCTGACTATCCGAAAAGAAAATTCCGTAGGAGGGCTTTGTATTCTTCCGGGCGGTTCTGATGGACTGTATGCCCGGCACCCTCAATGGTCACCAACCGACAATCCGGGATCAGGTGAGCAACCTCGGCGAGTTGTTCCTGAGGGATATCGCTGGTCGATCCCCCACCGATAATGAGGGTCGGGGCGGTGATGGTAGGCAGGTCACGCCACCAGGAGGGATCAGGGTTGCGCAGCTGGCGCACAATCGATTTGACCAGTTGCCAGTTGCTTTGCCAGTGGGGAGGAACAGTCTCTGGTGGTTCCTCGGGAATATCGGAGAGAGCACTCTTCCCATGGGGGGGAGGCGTGTCTTCGATGACCAGGCGCTCGATCCGCTCAGGCCAGCTCTCGGCAAAGAGGAACGCGACCGTCCCACCCATCGAGTGACCGATCAGCGTGAAACGATCCAGCAAGAGAGCATCGGCGAACGCCTTAAGATCGTCGCGCATCAATTCAAAGGAGTATATGCCGGGTCTGGCGCTCCCTCCATGACCACGTTGGTCAAGTGCGAAGATGTGATAGTGCTCGGCGAGTGTGAGCGCTATCTCATCCCAATCCTGTGCGTCAGCGAGGAGCTGATGGAGGAGAATGAGTGGTGGCGCGCCTGGATTACCTGCTTCGCGATAATGGAAGGTCAGATCTGAAAGCTCGATGGTGTGATCGCTGAGAACTGTCATGCTGCTTGCCCGGCGTCATTGCTCCCATAACAGACCACAACTATTGGGCACCAGTGGAAACAATGTACAGCCCAGGGAACCCCTTTCTGCTTTGTTGGTAGGCTCTTTTGAGCTCGTTACTCAGATGTTCGTTCTTCACTATACCACATGTTGATCACATATGGATGCTACTTTTCACCTGATAAATCAATAAACACGTCTACGATCCTGGAGTAGTGAAGAGGCATAACAACAGCTGGCGCATAATCGCACGGAGAGTCGTGGCCTCTGAGGTGTAGTCGAACAGATCCGACCTTACCTCACTCGTTCTCTGTGGGATGATCCAGCAAGGAGACGGCAAATGCAGTGCCCACAGGAAGATTCCCAAACTGGTGGGCCAGATCGAGGTGCAAACGCCACAATTCGTCCATGGGGACAGGTCGTCGGGAGCGGTTAGCGATAGGGCCGCCTTCTCGCGAAAAAAGGAAAGGCATGATGGCTACCCCTTGATCACCAGTGAGCGTGGCGAGGTCCTGCTCCCAGCCGGGCCAGCGCATGGTATCGTAGAACAGCGCTAGATCACCAGCTAAGGCCCAGGTTAGTAATTCGGAGTAGGACCTGTTCGTCGTCTCCCATGTGAGGGTATCAGGTGCAAAGTAGAAGACTGTTCCTGGCTTCCCTGGAAATGCGCCCCCATTGAGGGCAAAGAATCCACCAACGGCATCATGGGCAATGATCAGACCACCTTTGAGCAGGTCTTCGCTGGTATTCCAGGACTGCAAATCTCCCTTCATCTGCTCATGTCCCGATCCGAGGAAACGTAACCATCCATGATCAATGAGGATGCCACCCGTTTCAAATGCAATAGCTCCCATGGGCGAGCGCGTCGTCACCTGGAGATGAAGCAGCACATCTTCACCTCGTGCACGGCCAACATCAAGTACTTCTACCTGGTTATGTGCGGCTGCAATCCATCCCTGTACCAGGGGCCAACCTGGATCTTCCGTATTGATAAGTTCTTCGAGTGACCGCCTTTGCATCGTTACCTGCCTCCTGCAAAATAGTATCTGTATGAGTTTAACACAGGAGCGCAATCAACGCTCAGTTGCCAACATCAATACTTAATTTATCTTGTTATAAATGCACATGTTCTCAATCGAGATAAATCGATTAACAAAGGAATTCTACAAATGAATTATTTTTGACCATCATAAGGCTTGACAAGATAACGAAGGGTTGGGTAAAGTATTATTGTTGAATAGCGTATAGAGCAACGAAAAAAACCATTTATCCCAGAAGTACTCTTGCTGATACACAATCACCCCATCTAAGGAGGTAATGTTTTCAAGATTTTTGCTTTCTTTTTCTTTCTCTTTCATTAGGAGAATGATGCTTAATGGCGACCCTGTTTGAAGCGTTTACAACGTCGCAAAACGTTTTAGGGTTTTCCTTACTACTTATCCGAAAACCTGAGTGCAGAGCACTAGCGACGCCAGTCGCGTTGGGTTTCGGAATAAGATCTTAGCACAAGGCATACAGCATATATCAGTCAAGGAAGGACTGGTTCTCGTTTATGAAGAAGCGTTTCAATCGCCGAAGATTTTTGGAACTTTCCGCCGGAGCAGCCGTCACGGCCACCGGCCTGGCCAGCGTTCCTGTTTATGCACAGAGTGCCACCGCTGCATCGATAATTATCGACGGAAAGGGCTCCGGACGCGTTTTTGATGGCATTGGTGCAATCAGCGGAGGAGGTGGCAACTCACGTCTCCTGATCGACTACCCCGAACCATATCGTTCTCAGATCCTCGATTATCTTTTCAAACCCAACTATGGAGCCAACCTCCATATTTTGAAGGTAGAGGTTGGCGGAGATACAAACTCGACCGATGGTTCTGAGTCAAGCTTTATGCATACGCCTACCGATCAGAACTTCAATCGCGGCTACGAGTGGTGGCTGATGAAGGAAGCCAAAGCGCGTAATCCTCAGATCAAACTTTACGGTCTGGCCTGGGGCGCACCGGGTTGGATTGGCACTACCGGCAAGCCGGTTTACGACACCAATAATCGCTTCTGGTCCGAAGACATGGTCGACTACTATATTGCCTGGATTGAGGGCGCACGCGAGCAGCATGGCCTGACCATCGATTATATCGGAGGCTGGAATGAACGTGGCTACAACGAGCTGTTTTATGAAGCATTCCATAATGCCATCCAGTCTCACGGGCTTTCAACCAAAATTGTAGGCGCTGACTCTGACTGGAGCGTAGCCGACGCGATGGTGAGCGACTCGACCTTTAACGCCTCCATCGATATTGTAGGCGTTCACTACCCCTGTACCGGTGGTGATGGTGGCAGCGCAACCTCATGTCCTAATACCTCCAACGCCAAAAGTTTGGGCAAGCCCCTGTGGGCCAGCGAGAATGGTTCTCAGGATCAGAACAGCGGCGCTATTCCGATGGCGCGTGCGATCAATCGTGGCTACATCGATGGTGACATGACCGCTTATATCAACTGGCCGTTGATCGCCGCAATTTATCCTAATCTGCCTTACAGCACTGTTGGGCTGATGGTTGCCAGCCAGCCCTGGTCCGGCAACTATAGCGTGGGCAAGCAACTCTGGGTTACTGCCCATACGACGCAGTTTACCCAGCCAGGTTGGCAGTATATCGATAGCGCGTGTGGTTATCTGGGAGGCAGCGACAGCAATGGCAGTTATGTGACACTCAAAGCTGCCAAAGGCTACGATTATAGTGTGATTATCGAAACGGTGGACGCTTCTGCCAGCCAGACGGTGACATTCCAGGTCAACGCTGGTCTTTCAACCGGTACTGTCCATATCTGGTCCACCAACCTCAATTCCGCAAGCGCTAGTGACTACTTCGTACAGCAGAAGGATATTACGCCAACACTGGGCTCATATTCTGTCACCTTGCAGCCTGGTTATGTTTATACGCTTTCGACGACAACAGGCCAGGGGAAGGGCACGATTGTTGGGCCTCCGCCCGCTATTCTGGGGCTGCCTTACGCTGATAATTTCCAGAACTATGCGATCGGGCGGGAGCCACGATACTTCTCTGACCAGAATGGTGCCTTTGAAATCGTTGCAGCCAGCGACGAACTCCGCGGTAAGGTTATGCGCCAGATGGCTCCCACCGCGCCAATTAACTGGGATAACTCCAGTGATCCGTACACATTGCTGGGGGATCTTAACTGGGCCGATTATACCGTGACCAGCGATGTGTTGTTAGAGCAATCCGGCTACGTTGAGATCATGGGGCGCGTAGGCACGCAGGCAGGCTTCTCACCTGCATCCATCAACGCCTATTATCTGCGCGTCACTGATGGCGGGTCCTGGAGCATTTTGAAAAACACCACCGCAAGAACAGTTACCACACTCGCATCTGGTGCTGTCGCTGCGCTCGGTACGAATACCTGGCACACGCTTGCCCTGACTTGCCTGGGCAGCAGTATTACCGCGAAGATCAATGGAGTAACCGTAGGCAGCGTCACTGATAATAGTTATAGCTCAGGTCAGGTTGGAGTCGGCGTCAGCGGCTGGCAGAACGCACAGTTTGACAATTTCAGCGTGACTCCTGGCGAGACCACTGTTCCCGGAGCCGCCTACAAACTGGTCAATCGCAAGAGTGGCCTCGTGCTTGATGTCTCCGGTTCCTCGACCTCCAATGGAGGGCTGATTGTACAGTCCACCGATAATGGTGCGGCCAGCCAAATGTGGCAGCTTGTCGCGGCTGGGGACGGCTATGTGACAGTGCGCAATTATCACAGCAATCTCTTGCTCGACATTCCATCTGACACCGGTGACACTCAGCTTGAGCAGCAGAGTAACGATGGCAGCAGGAACCAGCAATGGCAGTTTGTTGACGCGGGTAGTGGCTACTATACCATCGTCAACCACCAGAACCATCTGTGTGTCGAGGCCACGAGTGGCGCCATGGTTATCCAGAGTCCCGACACTGGCGCAGCCGATCAACAATGGCAACTGAGCGTCGTGCCGACCACCGGTGTGACCTACACGTTGTACAATCGCAACAGTGGTATGGTTATGGACGTCTCGGGGCAGTCAACTTCTAACGGTGGCATAGTCATTCAGTGGCCCCTTAACGGAGGGGCAAACCAGCAGTGGCAGCTCATTGATGCGGGTGGAGGTTACTTCAACCTGGTCAACGCGAATAGCAGATTGGTGCTTGATGTACCGAATAATGCCACGAACGAAGGCGTACAGCTTGACCAGTGGAGTAGCAATGGCGGGGCGAACCAGCAATGGCTCTTCACTGCAGTGGGCAATGGCTACTATACCATTACAGGCAAACAGAGTGGTTTGCTTGTGGCAGTGGGCGCGGCCTCTACTACCGAGGGAACGCAACTCGTTCAATGGTCCAGCGATAATGGTCCTGAACAACAATGGTCACTGGCCCCGGTTTTCTAACGTAGGCAACTGAAATCAGGTCCACTCTCGCCGGCAGTTCGGCGAGGGTGGATTTTTGGCTCCGTCGAGCGCTCAGCTTCACCGCAACCATCCACAGCCTCGACGAGAGCCTGATCCCGTTGGGATACGGATGACTTCATTCTGGTTCTCCAAGGACGCTTGACCATTCATTTGCGTGATAGACTCATCTGAGTTACGCAAAGTAGAAGGAGTTTTCAATCTATGGAATGTATTGTTCGAGATGTCCCTATTTATTATGAATCCTACGGATCTGGTCTCCCTCTCATTTTGATCCATGGATATACGCCTGATCACCGTCTCATGAAAGGCTGTATGGAGCCTCTTTTCGAGCAGCGGCCTGGCTGGCAACGGATCTATCTTGATTTGCCCGGCATGGGGCAGACGCCAGGCAACGAACAGATCAAGAGCACCGATGATATGCTGGATGTCGTGATAGACTTTATTGATGCGGTCATCCCTGAGCAACCCTTTCTGATTGCAGGAACATCGTATGGGGGATATCTCAGCCGAGGAGTGCTCCAGCGCAAATTCGCTCAGGTGGCGGGAATGGCACTCATCTGCCCGGTCATTTTCGGGAATCGAAGTCAGCGGGATCTCCCACCACGTACTGTGATTGTCGAACATGCCCAATTATTGGCTGAGCTTTCCCCAGCGGATGCGGAGGAATACGGCTCGATGGCTGTGGTACAAGATGAACAGAATTGGAAGCGTTTTCGAGATGAGCTTCTCTCAGGGATCAGGATTGCTGATGAAGCGTTTCTCCAAAGGCTGAGTCAGCGTTATAGCTACTCGATGGATGTGGATGTCCTTCCACACCCTTTCTCCAAGCCAGTCGCGATCCTTGTCGGAAGACAGGATCATGTCACAGGCTATCGGGATGCCTGGCGCATTTTGGAAAACTATCCTCGTGGAACCTTCGCTGTTCTGGATCGTGCTGGCCATAATGCGCACATTGAGCAAAGCCAACTTTTTCAGGCTTTGATAGGTGAATGGCTCGATCGGGTGCGAGAGTCCATGGCTGTGGCGTGAGACCCGTTGTAGGAGAGAAAAACGAAAAGTATTCTGAGCAACGTCAAGAAGGCATCGACTCCATATATAAAATCATCCATACATAACTGACCTGCTCAGGCCAGTTATGTAATATTTCTATGACTGCAAATATTTATTCAAGGCTTGAACAGTCAAACGCAACATTTGCACCACTAAAATCACGACGTAAACGACCAGGGCAGCACTCGCGAGATAAAAAACTACAAGGATGATTGGATATATATCCATATACCCCATGTGTTTTCCACTCCTCTAAAATATCATATTGCTAATTTTACGTATTTAACTCTTAATCCTTTTGATGTCGAAACAGGCCAGAAATACAATGAAACTTTGTGTTCCTGACCTGAATGTAAAACCGTGCTGAGAACATCTTCCCCCCGTTCTGGGCTCACCAGTGTAGGTTTTTCGTTGGATATGCAATGAAGCCCCATCGCAGGCCAATGCAGACAGATGGGGCGCCATGACGAATGCATCCTGTCGCCTGTCAATAGAGTGCACTATCGCCTGTATAGTGCACTTAAGCCCTTTTACCCCTCTTTGAGGATATTGTTGGCGAATGACACAGAGAGTGAAATGGGGCAAAGAAAAACGACACATGCTCTTCAAAATAGGTAATGTCGCTCTTGCCTCCCTCTTTGAGGGGGGAAAGGCGCGATAGCGCCAGGGGGGAGTAGAAAGCTAGCAACCACCTGTAATCCTCGCTTACAATCTATAGCCGCGCAAGTAATATCTAATGCAAAATTATATGTAATTACTCAGGTCGTGCGTAGGTGAGTTGGCATGTGCTCGTCTATACACGACCTGAGTAGTTACCCAAGCCAGTTCCAATTATCGAATAATAACAAGACACTTATCCATTTCTAAAGGTTGACAGAACAATTCCTCTTCGCAATAATAATATATATGGAGGACGTTTCATGTCAAAACAATGGACAAATATTCTTTCCCTTATCCGTCATGGAGAGAATCCAGCCAATGTCAATCATCAGTTTTCTTATAAGCATGTCGATTATTCGTTAAACGCCAAAGGCAGGCTGCAGGCTCAGCAGACAGCCGACTATCTGGCAAACCAACCACTCGACGAGATCTATGCTTCACCACTCAAGCGCGCCCACGAGACCGCTGACTATATCGCGCAGGCACACCAGCTACCCATCACCATCGACGAACGTTTTCGCGAGATCCATGTCGGTGCCATGGAGACCTATCTGCCGACCGCAGAGAACTGGGACGAGCACAACCGTATTGTTGCTGAGTGGTTCGGGGGCAACCATACCCTCGCCTTTCCTGCTGGTGAGAACTATATCGAGTTGCTGGCTCGCTTTCGCGCAGCCCTGCGCGACGCCACCAGCGGCAAAGAGGGCAAGCATATCGCCATCGTTGCACATGGCGGCATCTTTACGCACACACTGCACGACATCTGTCCCGATCTCGATGTGCGACCCTTACTGCTACAACTAAACCACAATTGCTCAATCACCAGGATCGCTTTAACCACCGACGAAGAGCGCGTCTATGGCACGCTGCTGCAGTGGGCAGACTATAGCCATCTGCATGGAGAGGCCGCAAACTTTGTAGCAGGTATACCTACAGATGAACAGATCGCACTGTGACATCCCCCCACAGATGAATCCGGGGGCTTCTCATCCTCACAGACTTGAGAGGTTCCTGCTTCATTGGGGGGTTGCCTGACGGGCATGTACCCGCACAGGTCTCACATGCATACACTTCCTCCACAGGCCGACACTGAGAGTCCCTCAGCCAGAATATTTTACGTGCAGCATTCATATCGCGATCATGCCAGGCCCCGCACGCTGGACAGGTCCATTAGCGTACATCTAGAGGCAGATCGTCCACAACCTGTTTGCACTCAGAACAGGTTTTGCTCGAAGGATACCACTGATCGATTTTGACCAGGGTCCGTCCAGACCACTGGCTTTTGTGCTCTAATTGGCGTACAAACTCGCCCCACCCCACATCGCTGATCGTGCGAGCCAGGCAGTGATTTTTGACCATGTTTTTGACGGCCAGGCTCTCCACGCAGATCACCTGGTTTTCGTGAACGATGCGCGTCTATCACCAGTGTTTGAAAACCGGATGCCATCTCGAAGAGCGTCAGATGCAACCGGAGCGCCGTCGTGGCAACATAAGCATAAAAATCGAAATCATACACGTGATGCTGCTTCTTCTCGATTGCTGCGAATATTCATCAATGTAAACTAAAAGTTTTCAGGAAAAACGGTTTCCTTTGCTATTTTTGAAACAATAAATGTGCATAATGTGCATAAAACTATAAAAAAAGTGAAAAAGCTGAGCCTTTGTCACAAAAATGACTACAAAAGTATTTTTATCTTGACGCGAAACTTAATGTATGCTATGGTAATAAAGGCAATACGTTAGAGAGATACGGAGAGCGAGCGGCTGAGTATGGCTTCTCGTGTGCTATGCAGTGATAACAAGGAGATAGTTTGTGACTAGTAATGCTGCTGGTAGTGGTACTCATGTGATTGATATTGCAGCTTATCTTGCGCCTTTTCCCTGGCGCTGATTGAGTATTCGCTGACTAATCGCTATCAGCAAGGAATGTCCAAGCTTCCTCCCATTTCTTCCCCGAAGCAACTGGCGAGCGCCGTCATGTGGGGATTGACGTTGTCAAACGTGCTGACGGGCGACGAGGTCCATTTGAATGGGTCTTCCAACCGGAGCGTCTAGCTCCGCGGGATGGCCTCGATCCGGGAGAGGTGCCACTACAGGAGCATATGACCACCGTGCTTCGACATTTAGCGGGACCGATCTTTAGTGCTTCCAACATTCACAAGGTGTAGTTCTCTTTATCGCTTCTTGTAGTGACACATATTGATAAAGGAGGATTTTATGACGTTATCTGGTACATTGGCAGGCAAAACCGCGCTCATAACCGGGGCCAGTAGTGGTATCGGTCAGTCGATCGCTCAGCGTTTTCTGGCAGAAGGTATGAACGTCGTACTATTTGGGCGCAACAAGCAAAACCTGCAACAGGTGGCGCAGGAACATGATGGGCGAGCGTGTATTGTTGTGGGAGACGTTACCGCTGCGGCTGATCGTCAGCGACTTGTGCAGTCCGCTGTTGATCAATTTGGGCATATTGATGTATTTGTTCCTGCTGCTGGTGTCCTTACCTTTGCAGGAGTGGAGCAAGTTACTGAACAGGTCTTGCTTCATCATCTGAACACGAACTTTATTTCTATCGTGGAACTGACGAATCTGGTCGTTCCGCATATCCCAAGGGGGGGTAGCGTCGTCTTTATCTCCACCAGTATTACGAGTGGTGGCTTTCCGGGGCTAGCGGCTTATTCAGCCTCAAAAGGAGCCCTGGAGGCATATATGCGCACTGCCGCTGTCGAACTTGCCGCGAAAGACATTATCGTCAATGCGGTGGCCCCTGGCCCTACGAAGACGCCGATCTGGACACAAGCATTGCCCCCTGAGATACTTCAGCAGGTAGCTGCGACGATTGGGCCTCGGCTACTGACCCGTGAGTTTGGTGATCCCGAAGCCGTTGCTGATGCGGTGATGGCTCTTGCCTTCAATCCTTCGATACGGGGCCAAAGGATTGTAACTGATGCCGGGTACGGTATTAATTAGCTCGACAACTAGACAACCGAACATACAGCACGTCATTACCAATAAACCGATGTTATAACATCCGAAAGGAAACTATTTATGTTATTCGCATTTTTTTACACGCCCGGCCCCAACTGGCTGCCAGGCAAATCAGTGAACGAGCAGCCGCTCCAGCACCATGTGGGCTACATGTTGCAGCAACATGCACAGGGGAAAGTTGCTATTGCAGGGCCATTGGTGGACAATGCAGGCGGACTCAATGTGTTTCGTACCGAGACGCTAGAAGAAGCGCAAGCGATCATGGCGCACGATCCGGCCATTACGCAGGGAGTGTGCGTGGGCGAAATTCACCCCTGGTTTCCTCTCATTATCGCTGACCTCCCTGATGCCAACAACGTACCTGGGGCGTAAGTAAGGCGTAAAAAAGAAAGAGGAAAACAGCCATGCAAGAACGCACCACACTCACTCTACGCGTGGTGCGTTCTTGCGTTTCTTTTTGTCTAAAGCTGCTAGCCCAATGTACTAGTCATTCTGTGCCTCGATTGGGGTCTGGTTCGACAATCTCAGTAGAGAGTAGTATAAAAGTGGGATACGTTCATGTTTTGCAGATAGAGAATATGTGCAGGAAGGGTTATGAGACAGGCAAACTGACAAGCTGACAACGTGACGACGTACAAAAGGAGAAAATAAGCTTCAAGGAGGAGAGTATGGATGACTACAGTATTGATGCGAGCTTGGGCCTGGATATGGCCTTAGGGTTACTGGCAAGAGAGCGACTGAATGGAGAATTGCGGGCCAGCATTTCCCAGGGATTTTTGAGAAAAACCACTTCGCAGTATGTGATCCAGGTTGTAGATGGTCAAATTGTGTCCTGCTTCCGTATCGAGCAGCGCGCTGGCGAGCAGCACGCTGGCGAGCAGCGTTCCCTTCAGATTTCGGTCAGCCAGGATATGCTGATCCAACTCGATCAACGCAAAGGACCATTCGCCTGGTCTTTTCATCCCCGCCACATTCCGCCTCAGCCGCAATCTTCCGCACTCGTGCCAGCACCCGCGCCCACAGCGCCGACGTTGCCAGAGACAGCCCCAGCAGTTGCGGATGATGCGATCCCGATACGTCTCATTGCTGAGCTACATGTTGACTGGTTAGCCAGTCGTCCGAACGAGGAACAAAGAATCCTATGGCTGATTTTTGGTTTAGTGGACGGCCAGCGCTCCGTCCGCGAGATCAAAAGCCTCTTGAGATTTGCCCCAGACATAGTGGAAAAAGGACTGATTTTTCTCATTGCTATGCATCAGATTAGCATGCGCAGACGCGAAAGAATCTAGAGCGAGACCTGAAGCAAGGCCTCCCAATAATGGTCCAACTGTTAACGATTAACGACATCAGTAGCCATATAGCCGGTGCCACGCACCCACCATCAGAAAGGATAAAAACTTGCAGCCGAGAAACAGAACTCGCTGGTCTCCTGACCAGGTGGCCTCCTCTTTTGAGGCCGATGCACCTATGAGTGCATGGGACAAACTACTGGAACAATGGTATCGATTGGCCGCCGTGCCGGCATCGCCTGCTACGGCGACGTTCGCCGAGCGCGAACTTGCACAAAAAATGCGCTCCCTCAGCCTGGCCGTCTTGACCATCTGGATCATTTTCATTTTATTTATCCCCGGCGCTCTTGTTTTACCCAATTCGAAGGTTCTTTATGCTGATTTTGGCATGATGCCAATCTGCCTCATTGCCCTCTTTATTAACAAAAAGTTCCATAAGCCGGTGGTAGCAGGGGCCATGGTCACCATCTGCTTTGAACTGGCACTGGCCGCTGTCTGTCTGTCGACCTGGCCGTTTGATGAACCAAGCTTGCAACAATATGAACTCTTTGTACTCGGCGAGATCATGGCGTTGACGCTGGTTTCTCCCAACGGTATGCGCCTCGTTGGTTTTGTCAACGCGATATTTATTAGTGCGGATTTAATCCTGCAACCGCACACGGCGATCCTCAATCACGATCTCCAGGTCCAATTTGCGGCGATCCTCATGAGGCCAGTATCGCTACAAATTATGGTTGCGGTGGTGGTCAGCTCCTACTCAGACAAGCTGATCCGCACCACAAAACGCGCTGATCGGGCACAAATGGTGGCAGCGCTGGAGCACCACAAGGTTGAAGCCACTACCACAGAGAACAAAAACCTGATCCTCATCACCGAGGGCATTGAACAGATCTCCATACAATATGTTCACATCCTCAACAATATCAAGCAGCGCAGCAGGATTACGCACAGCGAGGCCAAAATCAATGACGTTGGACTGCCTAGTGTCCTCAAGCCGATCTCCAATGGTTATAACTTGCTGTTGGCGCGCCTGCGTAGTGCCAACGAGCAAGTGCAGGAGGCAGAGCGCCTTCAACAAGCGATCAGCTACTATACTGACCTTGTACAGTCAGGACATTTCACGCCCGAAACGCAGGGGACGCTGCGACCAACGAAGACAGCTCTCGACCCGCTGCTTGCGGCTTGGCGCAATCAGAACCGCATCCAGGCCAACGGGGCTCGGTCATCCGGTGACACCTCGACCCAGGGCCATAACGTTATAAACGTTATGAGAAAGTCAAACAATCCATACGATCCATACGATCCATATGACCCATATACAAGCAGACCATGAGGAGGACCACGAGAGAAGCGTTACGGGGATGGCGGCACCTTATCATCCCTTTTGCACTTATTTGGTCAGATCAATTGCGTCAGTACCTCAATTGTGCGAATTTCCTCAACTTGAAGAGGAGATCGTGAAGCGTCAGGTACCCCACATCTAAATGGCTGTCTTTTATACACATTTAACAGTGTAAATTGTGTATAAAAGACAGGGCTCAAGCCAGGGGTTTTACAGCGCAACCAGATAATCGCAGTCACAGACAATCGATCATAGCACGAATATGCAGAACCTATTCGACGCGTGTGAAGACTGCCTTCAGGTAGGACGTCTCAGGCATTGCCAGGTTGATTGGATGATCGACACCATGCGTATACGCTTCGAGTAGCTGGACAGAGCGATGGAGGCGCTGCGCACTCGTGGAGATCGCACCGAGGATATCGTCCATGCCGATCACGCCGGAGCATGAACAGGTCAACAAGATCCCACCCGGACGCAAGACCTGCATGCCCAGCGTATTCAAGCGCCTGTACGCCTTCAGCGCATGTGTGCGCACGCCCAGCGTCTTCGCAAAGGCAGGAGGATCAAGCACGACGATGTCAAAGAGCTCGCCATCCTGGCGCAACTGCTCCAGATAGTCAAACACGTCAGCCGTCTCAAAGGCATGTTCCTGCGGATCAAGTCCGTTCAGCGTGAAGTTTTCCCGCGCAGCTTTGATCGCCGGAGCCGATACATCGACGCTGGTCACACGCGTTTCAGGACTGGTCAGGGCTGCATAGACAGAGAAGCCACCCGTATAGCTGAAACAGTTCAGCACGCGCTTCCCCGGTGCGTACTTCTGCAGCGCAGCACGCTTGTCGCGCTGATCAATAAAGAAACCGGTCTTCTGTCCATTCCAGACATCGATAACGAACTGCACTCCGTTTTCACGTACGGGTATCTGCTTCGGCACCTCACCGGCCACCACCTGCGGCTCTTCCGTAAACAGTCCCTCACGACGACGCGCCGTCCCATCGTTGCGCAACAGAATACCCTGCGCACCCGTCTCTTGCAGCAACGCCTCAAGCACCAGCGGACGCATCTGTTCCATGCCAGCCGTATGGATCTGCATCACCAGCGTATCCGCATAGCGATCAACGACCAGACCCGGCAGGCCATCACCCTCAGAATTGATCAGACGATAGGCATTGGTCTGCGCAGGATCAAAGACCGCACGCAGCTCGCAGGCGCGCCGTATGCGCCGCCGCACAAACTCTGCATCAATATCCTCATCCTCATTGTGCGTCAGGATACGAATAGCGATATCAGTCGCCGAGTTATAGTAACCACGCGCCACAAACTGGCCCGTCGATGACTTCACATCGAGCACTCCACCCGTCTCAACCCAGCTCGGCGCTTGCTGCAACGCACCTGAAAAGATCCAGAGATGACCGTTCTGTAGACTCTCATCACGATGCGGCTTTAAACTAGTACTTGGATAATGAACTAAAGACACTCTCCCACCTGCTTCTTTATGTGGAAGGGCACGTGGATTCCCACCAGGCCCCCCAATATTGTTTCTCGGTGCCTATTATCGCATATGCAAGCGAAATCGTGTCAGCAGTGAACGCAACGTGATCAGTTGCTTGTATCTCGTCGTGGCGCGTCATCGTGCGTATACTAGCAGTGTCGTGTTGTCGTGCGTATAGTAGCAGTATCGTGTTGAAAAATGAAAAGGAACTGAACCATGCAAGTGAACAATCAACAAGAGAGAAGAGTCACACATACAAGCACAACCGACGTCCTCATCGTGGGGGCGGGTCCGACCGGTCTCACGCTGGCCTGTGAACTGCTGAGCCGTGGCGTCGCCTGCCGCCTCATTGAGCAGTTAGCCGAACCGATCAATACGTCACGCGCCCTGGGTATCCAATCACGCACACTTGAAGTATTCGAGACAATGGGCATCGTGGATCGTTTCCTGAGCGCGGGTCATCAGCTCGTAGGAGCAACGTTACACGAACGTGACAAGGATCTCCTCGAAGTAAACCTGGATCGCTTGAACAACGTCCCCTATCCGTTCCTGCTGATCCTCCCGCAACAACAGACCGAACGCATCTTAGGTGAGCGGCTCACCGAGCTGGGCGGCACTATTCTACGCTCCCGCAGCATCACCGCTATTTCACACGAAAGTGATGGCGTCCTCGCCCTGGTAGAGCACGCGGACACCAGCAAGGGCGGCACCTCGACCTCCGAGATTGAGGTCGAAGAGGTGCATGCGCAATGGATCGTTGGCTGCGATGGTGCGCATAGTGGCGTACGGAAGCTGCTGGGTATCCCCTTCGTCGGCAAAGCCCTGGCCGTCAACTTCCTGCTGGCCGATGTCGACATCAACTGGACCAGGTCACGCAGCACAATACATGCATGGTTCAGTCTGCTAGGTGTGTTTGCCGCCTTCCCACTGCCGAGCGGACAATGGCGTATCTTCGCCGACATGGCTCCGACCAAAGGACAACACAGGATACCAGACGTCACGCTCGAACTCATGCAGCAGGTCTTGTTCGAGCGCACCAGAGACCGCACGACCAGCCTCAGCAATCTAACCTGGCTCTCGAACTTCATCATCAACACGCGTATGGTGCAACAGTATCGGCTCGGACGAGTCTTCCTGGCAGGTGACGCCGCCCACATCCATAGCCCCCTTGGTGGTCAGGGGATGAATACGGGCATCCAGGACGCCTTTAATCTCGCATGGAAACTGGCACTGGTCTTACAGAACAAAGCCAGCGCGCAGCTACTCGATAGCTATCAAGAGGAGCGGCTCCCGGTCGCCAAAGGCGTCCTGAAGGGGACCGAGCTGGGAACAGACATCATCGTAGCAAAGAATCCGCTTACCCGCATCGCCCGCAACCAGATTATAGTGCCACTGCTCAAAACAGATTATGTGCAGAAACGACTGGGCTTGAAAGCATCGCAGCTGCCCATCAACTATCGCGCATCCTCGCTCTCGCGCATGTGGAGCGGACTCGAACACATCCACGGCCCTCTAGCGGATACCAGCGACCCGGAGATGGCCTACAAAACGCCGCTGGAGGCTGGTGATCGCGCCCCACAGGCTCTCTGCGTCGGTTACCCGCAGGGAGAGCTCACCAGCCTCTTCGAGTGTTTCCAGGGAACGGCGAGCCATCTCTTGCTCTTCCCCGGAGCCCATGCCACCGCCGCAGTCTATCAACGCCTGGCGAGGATCGCGCAAAAGATCCAGGCGGACCCGCTCCTCCGCGACGACATCCACCCCTACGTCGTCGTACCAGGACAGAGCGAGCAGCCAACCGGTCTCTCAGACGACACCCCTCGCCTGCTCGATCCCCAATCGACCGTCCATGCCGAATATGGAGCGCGCAAAGAGACACTCTACTACATCCGGCCCGACGGCTACATCGGTTTCCGTAGCCGTCCCGCCAACGCAGAAGCGCTCTACCACTATCTGGAGCGGATCTTCAAATTAGCGCCGGCAGTACCCGGCACACCCAGCCCAGAAAGGAGCGCAAAGCACCCCGTATAAGCCATAAGCCTGAGCAACCAGAGGGAGAAACAGGAGCGCAACCATCAGCACTCCGAAGCATCCATTGTCCACTATCATCGTAAATATCGCAAAAAACCCTGCCTCCCTCTTTGAGGGAGGATGTCGCCGCAGCGACAGGGGGGAGTAGATTCTTGAATTACGCTATTAACCTCGATTATACACTATCTATCACTCTGATCTTCATAGTCGGTAATCGAGGATTACAGGCAGTTGCTAGCATTCTACTCCCCCCTGCCGCTAAGGCGGCTTTCCCCCCTCAAAGAGGCTCACCAGTGTAGGTTTTTTGGAAATAGGCCATGAAACCGCCTTCCAGGCCAATGGAGACAGATGGGACGCCATGACAAATGCGTCATGTCACTTGCCAATAACGTTCACTATTGCCTGTATAGTGCAATTAAGCCCTTGTCCCCCTCTTTGAGGGGGGAGATAGCTTTAGCTATCGGGGGGAGTAAATGTTCGAATAACGTTATAATCTCGAATTAAACGCTCTTTATCACGCTTACCTTTATCGTCTGTTATCCTCGATGACGGAATCTACGTCCGAACGGGAGATGGTTGGCGTAGAAGAGTCATCGAGAGCATAAGGCGAGGATGGCTCCCCCCGATAGCTAAAGCTATCTCCCCCCTCAAAGAGGGGGACGAGTTTTTGGCGAGTTTCAGGGTGATAGTGATATATGAGTTTAATACATGCTTTATATATAATACTGAATGTTCGTGTGCATTTTCTTCTATGAAGATCACCTGGATAGGCAAAAAAACCTATCCCGGTGAGCCTCAAAGAGGGAGGCTTAAGGCGCAGCATCTTCATTACCTGTATAGTGTACAGCCTCTCCAGTGTCGTAAAAATTCACTATCATCGTAAATATCGCAAAAAACCCTGCCTCCCTCTTTGAGGGGGGATGTCGCCGCAGCGACAGGGGGGAGTAGATTCTTGAATTACGCTATTAACCTCTATTATACACTATCTATCACTCTGATCTTCATAGTCGGTAATCGAGAATTACAGGCAGTTGCTAGCATTCTACTCCCCCCTGCCGCTAAGGCGGCTTTCCCCCCTCAAAGAGGGAGGCTTAAGGCGCAGCATCTTCATTACCTGTATAGTGTACAGCCTCTCCAGTGTCGTAAAAATTCACTATCATCGTAAATATCGCAAAAAACCCTGCCATACTCTCTGTCAGACGGCGGTCCTCTTGCCCTCATCCATTATGCTCGTAGGAGTTGTTGCATGTGTGAAATTCTCAACAATAGTGTAATTCAGCCTCCCTCCGCTTGTTGAACATGCTCATCATTGCTGCCGAGAGAGCACGCATGAGGAGCGTGCGACACTTTCATCTGACGACAACAGGAACAGTGAGGGAGAGATTGGAGAAACAATTGAGCAAACAACGCGAACAAAAAAGACCGATCACAACGACTAACGCCGGCAGTCCCGCACCAAGCGATGAATACTCGCTCACCGCAGGGCCCGATGGACCCGTGCTGCTACAGGATGCCTACCTGAACGAGAAGCTGGCCCACTTCGTCCGCGAGCGCGTCCCCGATCGCGTGTACCATGTCAAGGGCAGCGGCGCCTTCGGCTACTTCGAGGTGACGGAGGACGTCAGCGAGTGGACCAAGGCCGCCTTCCTCAACAAAGTTGGCAAGCGCACGCCGATGCTCGCGCGTTTCTCGACGGTGGCCGGCGAAGAGGGCTACCCGGACACGGACCGCGACGTGCGCGGCTTCGCCCTCAAGTTCTACACCGAAGAAGGCAACTACGACCTCGTCGGCAACGACACGCCAGTCTTCTTCATGCGTGACCCCATGAAGTTCCCTGACTTCATTCACTCGCAAGAGCGCATGCCCGACACCGGCCTGCGTAGCAACAACATGCAGTGGGACTACTGGTCGCTCTCGCCCGAGTCGGCCCACCAGGTGACGTTCCTGATGAGCGACCGGGGCACGCCGCGCACCTACCGCCACATGAACGGCTATGGCAGCAGCACCTACCTGTGGGAAAACGCCGCGGGCAGGAAGGTCTGGGTCAAGTACCACTTCAAGACCGAGCAGGGCATCCAGAACTTCACCGACGCCGAGGCCAAGGCCATGTACATCGAGGACCTCGACTACCACCGGCGCGACCTCAACGCGGCGATCGCCCGCAAGGAGTACCCGTCCTGGCGCCTCGAGATGCAGATCATGCCGTACGAGGACGCGGCCAACTACCGGTTCAACCCCTTCGACATAACCAAGGTCTGGCCGCACAAAGACTACCCGACGATCCCGATCGGCCGGATGGTGCTCGACCGCAACCCCGAGAACTTCTTCGCCCAGATCGTGCAGGCCGGGTTCGAGGTGTCGAACTTTGTCCCGGGCATCGGGCCCAGCCCGGACAAGATGGTGCTGGGGCGGATGTTCGCCTACGGCGACTCGCAGCGCTATCGCAACGGTGCGAACTCTGATCAGCTGCCGGTCAACCGGCCGCTCAACGAGGTGCACAACTACAACAAGGACGGTCAGATGCGCTTTCGCTACAACGACTCCCAGCCCGTCTACGCGCCCAACAGCTACGGTGGGCCACAGGCCGACCCGCAGCGCTACCATGATCCCGGCTGGCTCGTGGAGGCTGGCGAGATTATGCGCAGCGCGTATACGCTGCACGCGGAGGACAACGACTTCGTGCAGCCGGGCAATCTCTACCGCAACGTGCTCTCGGAGACGGACCGGGAGCATCTGGTCAACAATATCGTCACCCACATGAGCCAGGGTGTCGAGCGCTCCATTCAAGAGCGCGCGCTCAAAAACTACTGGTACCCGGTCGACCCCGACCTGGGAGCACGGGTAGCCAAAGGCCTCGGTTTGACAATCACGCCTGAGTCAACCAAGTCGGCTGGGAAAGGCCAGAGCAAATAGTCGCCGGAAAAAGGACAAGACGCGTTCAGGGAATTCCAGCGCGACTTAAAGACAGAAGAGAGGATATGAGGAGACAACTCTTCCTATCCTCTTTCCCTGCTTGTCGAGCCACACTGGAGGCGTTGGGCGGTATCAGGGTATTATCTCTCAACATGCAAATGTTGTTGTCCCGGTTTCGTAGGCCCCGTTTGAAATACCCCACCCCATCATTCCACCCTGACTTAAATTGCAAGCACTTCTTGTTTTGCAGACCCTTGACTAATCTCTCTTTTTCTTTTAAAATACATACAAGCATGTATGTATCTATGCCAGGAAGAAGTTGAGCCATTCGTAAGACAAAAGAAGATGCTGCACTCACACAAGAGCATGTGTTACAGGCTGCGCTGCGTGTCTTTAGCAGGAAGGGCTATGCAGCCAGCACCCTTGAGGATATCGCTAAAGAAGCTGGAGTCACGCGCGGTGCTATCTACTGGCATTTCCAAGGCAAAGCCGAACTTTACCAGACACTTCTGGCGCAAGGGTCGCAGAAACCCGGTCAGTTTCTTGACGAGATCTCAGCAGCAGGCTATTCGCCAACTGAAACGCTACGCAGCCTGATCGTACGCTTGCTGGAGCAGATCGAGGAAGACGAGGTCTTTCAAGCCACACTTGAACTGACGCTCTTTAAGTCAGAACCCGGCATTGTAGACGCTCAGGGGGAGGGCTTAACACAAAAATATCAGGGCGCACTGGCCTTTACACAAAGTCTGGAGCAGATCTTGCATGCAGGTATCATCTCTGGCGAGCTTCGCGCTGACCTGGATATCCAGGTAACGGCCCTGGCATTCACCGCACTGATCAATGGCATACTCCTGCTCTGGCTACAAAGCTCGAAGACATTCTCGCTAAAACAGATAGCCAACGCTCTCACAGATACCTACTTGAAAGGCATCACTACTTAACTATCCATCCTGCATCTTTTTTTACTCACTAAACATACATCCGTTTAGCTACAGTAACTCGAACTGGATACTCCTGGGAGCCATCATTGAGCAGGTAGCGGAACAGAGCTACAACGCCTTCCTGCAACAGCATCAGTGTCAGCCAATCGGACTGACCCACACGGGCTATGAGGAGATCAATGCGCTGGTCAAGGAACGAGCCTCGGGCTACTTTCTGCGCGACACTGCTCCGGTCAGGTATGAGTATGATGATCCTACTGCTCTGTATGCGGCAGGTGGACTGCATTCGACGGTGCACGATGTGTTCCGCTGGCTGCGCACCATCTACAAGGGATCGCTACTGAGCAAAGATGCGCGCCAGCAGATGGTAACGCCATGGGCGACAAGTGGAGATGAGACGCCACTAACCTATGGTTATGGCTGGGAGATTGGGCAGCATGCGCAACACCCGTCCATCAGTCACTCAGGCGCGATGCATGGCTATCAGACAATAGCGAAGCACTATACTGAGGATGATCTGACCATCGTTGTCCTCAATAACTTCGAGAATGTGAATGTGTTCGAGGTCGAGACAGCCCTGGCCGCCATCGCCTTTGGAGAGCCATATACACTCCCAGAGCAGCGTACATTTATCGATCTTGATCTTGTGACGGTGGCCGACTATGCAGGGGAGTATGAAGGAACATTTGGAGGCAGAACCACCATCCTGAAGTTCTTCGTTGCAGGAGGCAAGTTCTGGCTTCATGTGCCGCCGCTACCGAAGTCAGAGATCTATGCCATTTCGCCCACACACTACTTTACGCGCTGTAAAGGAGAGGTTGCATTGACCTTCGTAAAGAACAAGCAGGGGACAGTCGACCACATCGACATAAACTGGTCTGGCTATCCCATGACTGCGACCCGCGTATGATAGGGAGCCTTTAAAAGCATCTCCTTTATAGAAAAGAGATAACCCGCTCTCACTAAGATAATTGTACAAAAAAGACCAGTTTAAAGTTTGCATTTACATTTGTAGACAAAACATTTATAATTATGCATATATGCTTGTAGCAGAGTTCGAATAAGAAGAAGTTCTAACTTCTCCTCTTCTTTATTGGAGCTCTGAGCTTCGAGCATGTTTTTCAATACAATGAACATGCTCGTAATATGCTTCTCTATGTGCAGCAAAAAATAAAGAACGAGATACAAGGAGGATCCAGCTATGTCAGAACCTATCATCACTCATGAAAACGCTTCTCCCCGTCTGCCATCCTCACGCTCCATTCTCGTTCGCTTTAGCCGCGTGACCAGCTTTATCCTGGGCCTGTCCCTCAGCAGCTTTCCTTTTCTGCTAGCTTCTCTGTTCCTGATCGCTATCAATGACACTTTCCCTATAAACCCCAATGCTCCCTATCATGGAGAGTGGATCATGATAGGCCGAAGCATGGTGTTTCGAGGCATCCAGGATCTTCTGACTCTCCTCTTGATCCTTCTTACGCCTGTTCTTACTCAGTTTAAAAGGACGCGCATTGCCAGCTATGGGCTTGCCGTTGGTCTTTTGTTTCTCATTGCTCTCCCTCTCTTCACCTATGTGCAAGACATTGTGATCCATATCTTGATCCAGCATGATCCTGCCTATGCAACGCTGTTACCCTCCAGCATCCTGAGCTGGCTCTCCTTCTTTAAAGTCTCCATCCTGCCCATCATTGGCCTGATCCTTGTACCAATTTTTGCACGCACTCCTAAAACTCGTTGGCCAGGTTACGTTGTCGCTGTGATCGTTGCCGCGCTCTTTTTCTTGCGGAGCCCGATCCATTATTGGCTCTAATCTATTCAGAACAATATAATCAAGCAAGCACACATCTTCAAGTCAATAGCAGCCCCAGTTACACACATTGAAATTCTGTAAAGATCGTGAAGAGTTGGTAACTGGCCCGGTAATGTACTACTACCGGGCCAGTTACGTAGTTGGTGAGTGAGGACCTCCGTAGGTTGCAGTAAACGGCTTTAAGCATCAGTGAGCTAACGCTTAGCGAAAGAACACTTCCTCGGTGGTGAAGAAATCTTTATCGGGGTTTGCCAGGTTATTGAGGGCCACGAACGCATCTGAGCTGCCACGTTGCACAAATGCCCGGATGATCGCGTTCCCGCTTCCCTGAGCATTCGTGGTGAGAGTGCCGTTACTCCCTGGGCAAGCTGCAAGCGTATTCGGTGTCTGGATCAGTCTGATGTTGTAGGTAGCGTTAGGGGTAGCATTTCTAAGCACCACCACCGCAATCAGCCGCTCTGGCTTTGATTCAGTCTCGCTGATGATTGAAAAGCCATGCTCCAGGAGATCCGAGGGAGGGGGTGGTACGATGGTACCCGAACAGTTTCGATTAAGTCTGGTGAGTTCCACCCTCTGGGCACGTTGGGGATTCCAAAGTGGCACCTTCTGGGCATCTCTGTGGTTGAGGAAAGCTGCTCCTGCAATTCCGGTGTTGAACTTCGATGCTACAGGTGCTGCTCCTGTAATTCCGGTGTTGAGTCCTAATCCTACAGTCGTGACCCATACAACGATAGCCATGATCAACGCAGCTATGACCTGGGCCTGTTTTACCCTGAGGAAGTTATTCATTGCTATTTCTCCTTGAATACTATTATTATTATATATGACACTATACACTTTTATTTATATTACATATAACATTACACACTTTTATTTATATTACATATTAAGTATATTTTTCAAACCAAATCATGCTAGTAAATATACTCATCTAAGAGAGCATGTAAGATCCATACATGGAGTGCAGTCATTTTACTGGAAATTCGGAGCCAGGAGGAACCCTTACAGGTTGTCGTTAATTTCGGAGGAACTTAGGTAGTCCAAGCGTCAATGGTTTAGAAATTTTCCGATAATGACAGGCACATGAAACGGTCATAGCATCATGCACGAGGGGTTTCCGGTTGCAATTGTTCGATGCTATCTTGAGCAAGCAGCTCGTTTTTAGCTTTGAGCTGTTGTAGCAGAGCAGCAATTTCCTGGACGTGAGAAATTCCCATAAAACTGCCTGGGAGTTCAAAAGTTGGTCCAGAACGACCGATCCTGGATTGGCGTGGCTCACTGAATAGAAGAATGCCCGAGCCATCACGACGAATAAGGCCTGGAACGGGATCAATGTCACCCGGCAGATATGAGAGCACACTTGGTTCGCAGGCAGGCAAGCGCACAATGATTATGGCCCGCTGATCAGTAATAGCATAGAGAGTATAGCGCCAATGAGGTGGGGCATCTCTAAATGCGGCAGTGAACGTTTGGTACCATGTATTCATGAACCCCAAAAGAAACATAAGGAGAAAATATTGTATAAATATCCATAAAGGCCTCTGTTGATGAGGACCTATGGATATTTTCCAATACAAGCTTGCCGTAAGCAGAAGAGCCCCAATTGCGTTGGTAAGAAAACCCCAAACGCCCCACTTTGCTCGTATAGGAATTCTGAGCTTCTTCGCTTGTGGGTGATCCGTCCAGAGCAGCCGCTCGTCTGGTTGAAGTCGATTCCGCAGAGTTCGATGTAATGCATCGTGTGGAGAAACGATCTGACTCATTATCACCTACTAAATTTTATTCAATATACACCTTTTGGATACTATATTACCTCTTCCACAGCCTGATTACAAGCATATTGTTTCTCGACACCACATTCGTACTAGCCAGCTGTAACGGACCTTACACACATCTTTGGTTAACCCAGATCAAGTAAGCATCTCTCCTCTCCTCTCTTTTCATGACCCAACTTCAGGGCATCCTATCCTACTCGATGAGGTTATTTTTTGCAACAGAGCCGTTCAGATTGAGTGCCGCGCAGGCAAGCCGCTGCATCACAGGCACAACTTCCTCAAGGCTACGAGTGGGTCCAGCGAGGATATCGAAACACTCGAAGCTGATCAAGGTATAGAGGACATTGACAGCTTCGTCGAAAGCTGAAGACTCAGGTCGTCCATGCTGTTCAACGAGCCGCTGGACAATGACACGCAATCCCTGACGACGCCGTTCGTCGCGAGCTCGGATCACCTGCTCAAAATCCGGATCGAGTGCGGCCAGACCTCGCAGCCGACGCGTCACGAGCCGGTCAGATTGCCAGAAGCAACCAAAGATCCTGATGTACTCGTTCAGGGCATCAAGCGGCTCCGGTCGACGGAAGGCGGAGGCCAACTGCTCCATCCCCCCATAGATCGCCAGGGAGTCACACAGAGCTTCGAGCAGACCAATTTTGGAACCAAACTGATGATAGACGGTCATGCGGGCAACGTCAGCCTGACGGGCGACCGCATCGATGGAGAAGCCAGAAAAGCCATCGCTAGCGATGAGCAGTTCACGAGCAGCAGCGATGATGCGGGCGCGCGTCTGTTCGGTAGCCGCCTGACGTTGACCGAGTCGGTATGGGCGAGGACTCATAGATGACTTGACACCTCCGAAGTTTTTATTGTATAACCAGTCTATCTAAATTTTAATTAGATGGACTGTCTAGATAATATGTTATGAAGAAGGCTCTTGTAAAGGAGAAGCACCATATGCCTCGATCATTTCGTTTTGGCGTCGTAGCGGGCTACGCTCCATCGCATGCTGCCTGGGTGACCACTGCCCGCAGGGCCGAGGAGCTTGGCTACTCGACCCTGCTCATACCAGACCGCACGACCGCAGGAATCCTTGCTCCCATTCCAGCATTAGCTGTCGCCGCTGAAGCAACAACCGTGTTGCGCCTCGGCAGTTATGTATTCGCTAATGGATATCGCCATCCTGTCCTGCTCGCCAGAGAAGCCGCCACGCTGGATCTGCTCTCCGAGGGTCGCTTTGAGCTCGGCCTGGGAGCAGGCGTCTCGCCAGATGAATTCCAGCACATGGGCCTGCCATTTCCGCACGCGGGCACACGCGTCAGTCATCTTGAGGAAACCCTTCAGCTCTTAAAACTGCTTTTTACAGAAGAAACCGTCAATTTCAGCGGGAAGCACTATACCGTTACAGATCTGAAAGGCAATATCAAGTTGGTCCAGCAGCCACATCCGCCTCTCCTCGTAGCCGGGGCCGGAGAGCGTATGCTCAAGCTGGCGGCCAGAGAAGCGGATATCATTGCTATCGGATCAAAAATCAGTGCGCAGGGAAGAGATCCGTCAGATCCTCCATTGGAGCAAAAGATCGCCTGGATCAAAGAAGCCGCCGGGCCGCGTGCGGCTGACCTGGAGTTAAGTCAGACCATCTACGATCTGGAGATCACCGACAGCAAAGCCGCTCTCCCTGCTCAGACAGGAGGATGGGTCGTTCCAAAAAGACCATACAGCACCGAGCAAGCCGTAGAGTTTCTGCTTGAGCAGCGGGAACGCTATGGGTTCTCCTACCTGCAGATCCAGGCCACACAGATGGAGAACTTTGCCCCGGTGGTGGCGCGGCTCGTGGGCAAGTAAAGAAAGAGAGAAGAGACAGATGGCCTATAGGGAACCACCCGTCTCTTCTCTCAGAATAATGAATAATTGCAGGATAAAAGTTTCTTCTGCCGTCGCGTTTATTGCTTTTGTAAACGAATAGCCGCAATAACAGGATCGGTATGCTGTTCCGACAAGCGGATTTCAGCTTTTCTCAGATTGTTCGCACTATTGATAAGAGCAATATGCGTGAATGCCTGAGGATAATTGCCCAGTGACATATTGTTCTTCGAGTC
This sequence comes from Ktedonobacteria bacterium brp13, assembly GCA_015099395.1. GTDB lineage: Bacteria > Chloroflexota > Ktedonobacteria > Ktedonobacterales > Ktedonobacteraceae > Dictyobacter. Next base: position 2,730,195 of record AP024096.1, read on the forward strand.
GATCTCCTCTGAGAAGAGGCCCAGTCGCCCAGCATAGTTAAGCAGGCGCTCGTAGAGCGAACGAGCTTCGTCGATACGCCCCTGCATTGCCAGATTATCTACCAGCCAGAACGAACAGATTGAGAATGTTCCCTCTTCGCCCTCACAACCATCATCAGTATCATCGGTCAGGTAACGGTATACAAAACCATGCTCGTCGGTCAGTTGCTCGATCGTACGATCAACGGTTGAACGCATACGCGGATCATCCGGTGCGATAAAACCAATCAACGGCAAGAGCAGGTTTGAAGCATCTAGAGTCGAGTCGCCATACGATTGTGTAAAGGCCCCGAGCGTTGTATCGTAGCCATTACAAAGGATATCAGCACGGATCTGGTCGCGAACATTCATCCAACGTTGCAGATCGGCGTCAAGCTCCAACTGCTGCGCGGCACGAATACCACGATCCAGCGCAACCCAGCACATCGCTTTCGAGTAGATGAAGTGACGCATCCCGCCACGCACCTCCCAGATGCCATTGTCAGGGTCCTGCCAGTGCTCACAAACATGATCAACCAGTGTACGCATCATCGACCACAATGGACCATCCAGCGTCTCGCCAAAGCGCTCAAAGCTACCCTGACGACGGAAGAGATGAATGCAATCCAGCACTTCGCCAAAGACATCCAACTGCTTCTGATCGAACGCACCATTGCCAACACGGACCGGGCCAGAGCTGCAATAGCCGCTCAGATGACTCAGCTCACGTTCAGGCAGGTGACGCTCACCACGAATGCCATACATGATCTGTAGATCCTCGCCATCGGCAAACGAGAGGCGGCGCAACCAGTGCGTAAACGCACGTGCCTCCTCCGTAAAGCCAAGCACATTAAAAGCATACAGCGTAAACGTCGCGTCACGCAGCCAGGTAAAGCGATAATCCCAGTTACGCCCTCCACCTATCTGTTCAGGCAACGAGGTCGTGGGAGCCGCTACAATTGCGCCCGTCGGTGCGTACGTCATTAATTTAAGAGCCAGCGCACTGCGCTCAACATATTCAGCATACGGACCCTGATACGTGCAGGTTGCGATCCACTGACGCCAGGCGTGCAGTGTATGAGCAAGTTCAGCATCAAAGTTACGTGTGTGCAGCTCCTCTTCGATCAAGCGACGCGCAGAAGCCTCTGTACGCCCCATACCAACCACGAAAAGGATACGCTCGCCCTCGCGCAAAGTGACATGTGCCTCGACAGAGGCGTGTCGATCTTCTTTATCCTGAGCAATCTGGACCGTATAGGATGGCAGCAGATCTGCCCCAACGATAGCCAGGGCCACATGTTGTCCGCCACCATTAATCAGAGCACCCAGTGTTTCGTGTACGATTTCAACAGTACTATCAGCACCAGCATAATCAGGAGTCACTTTTAAACGCATCACTACAGACATCTCGCCCTGTGTGCACTCAACAATACGCACCAGGCTATGGCAAGAACCATTCTCTAACTGCCAGGTATTGTTGTTCATTCCCCTATATGGCCAGGCACTTAACGTTTCAACAGGCATGAAATCAGTGAGAACCATCTCACCCGCTATGCTGGTAAAACGAGTCTGCAAGACGTTACTTCCTCGCAGATAGCGTTGTAAACCCGGTATTGTACCTTCCTCCGGCGCTACCTGAAAGTAACCCCCCCGCTCCGCATCCAACAAACGACAAAAGATGGCAGGGCTATCAAAGTCTGGTAGACATCCCCAGTCCACCGACCCGTCGGGCGATACAAGTACCGCTGAGTGGCAGTCGCCGATGACGCCATACGAATTAATCGGCATATAATTGCGATTGAGTTCGTTTATCCCAACCATTACAAACACTTCTCTCTAATATGAATATGATTAGTACAACGGACCTTAGAATAAGATTAGAGCTCCTTAGAAAACCCTTAAAAATTGGAGCCTCATAACAAATGAAGACGCAACAGACTACAGAATAGTAACAGCTTTTCCGACTAATTTCCTTTTTTTAGTTTTCTCATTAAAATCATTCAATTAAGCGTTTGCTTAGTTCACACCGAGAACATTTCTGCTCTCTTCGCTCCCCTCGCCAGGCAATTTTATGGCATTGATTTTCGCTCTCTGGCAGCATTACATCAGAGCGTCTATCCTCTGAACTCCCAGATTCTATAACGATCCGTAGTCATGCAGGTGGCGGCCCACCATGGTACCAGCTCCGCAAAAAAACGTTCCTGGTAGAAAAGAGTGTTGCTTCTTTTTATAGCGCCACACCCCTTCCCACCTGCTTTCGTCAACACCATCCATCGCCATATACTTCTGTTTCCAATATACTCGCATCACTGCCCTTAGTATAGAGTGCTATGGACAGACGTAGCCTATATGTGCTACCGTTAGCAAGAATAAGGAACAAAATGATTTCAATAAGACTCTGAAATCAGCAGCAGCCTTACTTCTAGTATAAGGGGCAGGCATACATGCAAGCATTAAAACAGCTTCTGCATCATCCAGCGGGTCGCCTGGGCATCACCATCGGCCTGACAGCCGGTTTGATGGCGGCATTTATAGGTGAAGCCAGTAAAGCATTGATGTTTGTTGGCTTATGTCGTTTCCTGGCGCGGCGTTTACCAGGCCGGTAAAGACATACATCCATGCACATGTTTCTCTCTTATAAGTGTGGCAGCTCAACAAGAACTGCGCTCCCACTCATAATCCCCTTGTCAATTTTTACAACAGTCGAGTATCCACGATCTATTCCCTGGCATTTCATGACATTCCCTAGCATTCCCTGACAGACACAATGAATACGCTGTTTTTTCCTCTATGACATTCTATAAACAACAAAAGCGTTACCTACGAATAACCAGAGCTACAACCTGATATCAGGAAATAGCTCTGGTTATTCATACGTTTTCCGTATCTGAAATAATGATAACATACATTTCTAGAGTTACTAGAGGAAAAAATCACAGTGAACACACAGAGCGCACTCATTATAAAAAATAAGTGCGCTCCTCTCTTATAGCTCGCCACTATCGCGACAGCGAGGCTATCCCTTCAGCCACTGAGCCACTTCAGGCGCAAAGTAGGTAATGATGATATCTGCACCGGCACGCCGAATACTGGTCAGCATCTCCATCACGATACGCTGCTCATCGATCCAACCCAGTTGAGCAGCAGCCTTGACCATTGAATATTCCCCGCTCACATTGTAGGCAGCTAGCGGTAGATCGCAATGGTCACGTACCTGGCGAATGACGTCAAGATACGACAGCGCTGGCTTGACCATGACCATATCTGCCCCTTCAGCGATATCCTGTTCCAACTCGCGCAGCGCCTCACGCACATTCGCCGGGTCCATCTGATAGGCACGCCGATCCCCAAACTGAGGAGCAGAGCCTGCCGCCTCGCGGAACGGTCCGTAGAAGCCGGAGGCATACTTGACAGAGTACGCCATAATGGGCGTCTGCTGGTAACCGTGCTCGTCGAGGGCATGGCGCAGGGCTCCGACACGACCATCCATCATATCGGAAGGTGCCACAATATCAGCGCCCGCCGCCACATGTGAGAGCGCCATCTCTGACAATAGATCCAGCGTCTCATCATTCTGGACGTTGCCGTTATGCAGCACGCCACAATGACCATGGCTGGTATACTCACACAGGCAGACATCGGTAATCACCAGCGTCTCAGGGCTGGCAGCCTTAATACGTTGGATCGCCTCCTGAATGACACCATGTTCCGCATACGCCTGCGAACCCACCTCGTCCTTCTCATTTGGAATACCAAAGAGCAAGAGACCAGGAATACCCAGCTCCGCGATACGCTGCGCCTCGCGTCCAATCATCTCCAGCGGCCACTGCATAATACCAGGCATCGACGAGATCTCGCGTGGCTCGCTGATACCTTCAGCGATAAAGACAGGATAGATCAACTGCTCAACGTTCAGATGCGTCTCACGTACCAGACCACGGATCCTGTCATTCTGACGTAGACGGCGTGGACGCACAAATGGAAACGTATTACTCATGATAGTCCCTATCTCTCCCCGGCCAATGCATGTGCAGCCGCGCTAATAGTCTCTTCAATCTGTTCATCCGACAATGCAAGCGAGATAAAGCACGCCTCGTACTGGGATGGTGGCAGATAGATCCCCTGCTGCAACATCGCCCAGAAGTAACGCGCAAAACGCTGGACATCTGATTGTTTCGCCTGTGTATAGTTCGTCACTGGCTGCTCATTAAAGTAGAGGCAGAACATAGCGCCGACACGTTGCAACTGACCAGAGATATGGCTGTCGCGCAGGACCTTGTTCAGACCGTCTTCAATCAGCTGTCCCTTGCGTTCCAGAATAGCGTACTGCTCCGGCTTACGCAGCTCTCTCAGCGTCGCGATACCAGCAGCCATCGCCAGCGGATTGCCCGAGAGCGTACCCGCCTGGTACATCGGCCCGGCAGGCGCAACCATCTCCATGATCTCGCGTCGCCCACCATACGCACCAACCGGCATACCACCACCGATAATCTTTCCGAAGCACGTCAGATCAGGCGTCACCTGGAGCCGCCCCTGCATCCCACCCAGCGCCACACGGAAACCCGTCATCACCTCGTCGATAATCAGCAGTGCACCATGGAGGTCCGCCAGGATACGCAAGCGTTCCATAAAGTCCGGCTGCGGAGGCACAAGACCCATGTTCGCAGCGATCGGCTCGACAATAATAGCGGCAATCTCCTGCGGATAGGTCTTGAAGAGGAGCTCAACCTCAGCGGCATTGTTATATTCAGCGGTCAACGTATTCGCCGTCGTCTCAACCGGCACACCCGGACTATCCGGCAGCCCCATCGTCGCTACGCCAGAGCCAGCCTGCACGAGCAGCATATCAGCGTGCCCATGGTAACAGCCACTAAACTTGATAATCTTACTGCGACCGGTATACGCCCGTGCGAGCCGCAGCGCACTCATCGTCGCCTCAGTTCCTGAATTGACAAAGCGTATCATCTCAACAGAAGGCACACTCTCAATCACGAGCCGGGCCAGCACGCTCTCAGCCTCGGTTGGTGCACCAAAGCTAAAGCCGTGTTGTGCGGCCTCGGTAACCGCCTGCACGACAGCCGGATGGGTATGCCCCAGGATCATCGGACCCCAGGACTGCACATAATCCAGATAGCGATTCCCATCCACGTCGTAGAGATACTCTCCCTCAGCACGCTCGATAAAGACAGGATCTCCACCGACACCCCGGAACGCACGCACAGGACTGTTGACGCCGCCTGGCAGCAGGTTCTGCGCCTCAGCAAAGAGCGCATGCGAACGCGTCATCTGCAATTCTTGTTCTGTATTACTCATGACCTTCCCTACTGAATTACGCGCCCAGGTTCGTAAGTATGTCTTCGATCGACTCTGACATACAGGTATACATAGGGGTATCGCGCAACGTATATGCACTCGCCTCGGTCTCGCGCAGCTCCTGTACAAGGTCCAGGAAATCGGTGATATCGTCGGTCTCGAAGGCCACCACAAATTCCTGATCGTCAATACCAAACGAGTAGGTTGTGTTCAGCGAGACACTTGGATACTTCAGGCCAACGCGGATATGCTCGGCCATCATACGGCGACGCTCTTCCATTGGTAGCGCGTACCAGGGGCGGGTCTTGATGAATGGATAGACGAAGAGGTACTTACGATCCTCTGGCGTGATAACCAGGCGTGGATCGTGTGAACCACGAGCGTGCTTCCCCACATACACGGAACGCTTGGTCATCGAGAGCATCGAACGCACCTCTTGCAGGTAAGGACCCATGCTACTGCGGCGAATCTGGCTATTCAGACGGCGCAGGTTATCGATATCATAGGTTGCCTGCCAGATCATGAAATCTACATCGAAGCGTACACCATAGAAAGAATAACTCTTGATTAATTCATCATGAGCAGCGTAGTCATTATAGATCTTGATCAGCTCCGCACGACCCTGCTCCCGGACGTCAGCGGGCAGATGCTGCCACTGCGGATCTAATTTATAGAAAGTGAAGCGCACAAGCTGGCGCGGCTGCTTTGGCTTAGGCTGCGCAGGAGCGGCTGCGGGCGTCGTCTCAGGCACATGACTCTCGCTATTCAGTGTTGTCTCGATCTTCGTTGTTTCAATCGTCGTTGTCTCAATTGTGTCCATCGTCATCCCCTTCGTAGTTTACTATCGCATTCACCAGACCCTCAATCGTAAATTCACTGGCCTCAATCGTGACAGTGAGGCCCAGTTCACGCGCAGTCTGGGACGTAATCGGTCCAATGCTCGCCAGTTTCGTGTTCTGATTGACAAGAGCAAGGATAGCAGTCGTATCACTGGCATTCTCAGCACTCTCGGAACTCGCAGGATCACTGGCAACGCAACTGTGCAGCCAGGCCACAAAGTTCCTGACCGTCGAAGAACTGGTAAACGTTATGATAGCAAGCTGACGCTCGCGCAACAGGCGCAGAATCTCCTGGCCTCGCTCGTCATCGCTTGCCACCGTATGCGTATAATAAGCAGGCACCTCATCAACAAGAGCACCCGCCTCCTGCAGCTCAGTAAATAGAATCTTACGCGCTTCAGCCGCCCGCGCCAGCAGGATACGCTGTCCCTTAATAGGAACGTCGCGCCGCTGCGCATCGGCTAACAGAGCACGCACAACCCCTTCAGCGATATAGTCGTCGGGTACGAGATCGGCCTGCAAGCCATACTGCTCCAGAGCCGCAGCCGTAGCCGGACCAATCGTCGCAATACGGACAACGCGCAGTGCAGCGGGATCATAGCCCAGTGCCCGCACACGCTGCATACAGATATGCACCCCATTAGCACTGGTAAGGACCAGCCAATCATACGCATCATACTCCACAGCATAAAGGCGGCGCAAGGCGGCATCAAGCTGGGTCCAATCAGTAGGCGGCACAATACGAATCGTCGGAAACTCAATCGGTGTCGCACCAAGAGCAAGCAGCCGCTCACTAAGAGCACTCGCCTGCTCACGCGTACGTGTAACCAACACCCGCTTCCCCTGTAGAGGTGTCGCGGATTGGATGCCACTTGTCGCTTGCTGAGATTCAAACATGCTGTTGCTCCCGTTCTCGCGGACCCGACAGAGCTTGAATGATCTCCTGCGCACCCTGCGCCAGGGCCAACTCAGCTACATTCACACCTAGCTGCTCGGCAGCACTCACGCTCGTCACGCCCGCCGTCTCCGACCATGGTATACGTTGCTGAACATCGATACGGCGCGTCCCATCCAGGCTAGCAACCAGACCAGTCAGTGTCAGTGTCCCATCAGTAATAGCTCCATAGGCGGCCACAGGCAGATAGCAGCCCGCACCCAGGCGGCGCATAAACATACGCTCGGCACTGGTAGTCGCCTGCACTGCCTCGTCACGCAAAGGGGCAAGCAGAGCCTCAATCTCCGCCTCTGCTCGACATTCAATCGCCAGCGCACCCTGTCCAGGCGCAGGCAGCAGCAGCTCTAGCGGTAGATAGGTCAGCCGCTCTGCAAGTTGCTCAGCCAGAGCCAGACGCTGTAAGCCTGCCGAAGCGAGCACGATAGCATCATAATCACCGGCCTCCAACTTGCGCAGCCGCGTATCCACATTGCCCCGCAACGACAGAATCTGCGCATCTGGTACAATCGTACGCAGCTGCGCAGTACGGCGCAGGCTACAGGTCCCGATACGCAACCCCTCACCCGTCGGCGACGTCATATGTTCAGCATACAACTTCCCATTTGATATATGAAAAGGTTCACGCGTCACCAGCACATCACGCACATCTTCGCGTGGTCCGACGATCACCAGACGTAGATCATCCGGCTGAACCGTAGGAAGATCCTTCAGGCTATGCACAGCCAGATCTATCCGACGCTCATGTAAAGCGTTCTCGATCTCCGTCACAAAAACACCGTCGCCACCGATCTGCGACAGCGGGACATTCGTCACCTTATCGCCAGTCGTACGCACCTGCTCAATGACAACCTCAAGATCCGGCCACAGCTTTTGCAACCGTTGCACCACCCAGCGGGTCTGCGTCATAGCCAGCTTGCTTGCTCTCGTTCCTAGTACTACTCGCATCGCTCTTCTCTTCTAATCCGAATAAATAACGTGTCGCCTGGGCGTACACATGACCCTCACCAGCCGCCGCTGCATCTTTGAGATTCCGGGTTGGCGCGTGTAGCAGCTTATTCATCAAGCGGTTTGTCAATTCTTGCACCGCCGCCAATTCATGCTCAGACAACGTAGGAGAGAGCTGACGTAATGTACGCGCAAGTTCCTGCTGCCGAATCAGATCAGCCTGATGACGCAACTCGCTAATAGTGCTCACCACGCTCAAGGAGGCCAACCAACGCTTGAATGACTCTACCTCTTCCGCAATAATATCCTGTACATGCGCGGTCTCTTGCAGGCGAAGCTGAATACCCCGCTCGACCTCACGCTGAAGATCGTCTAGATTGTGCAGATAGACACCGGGCAACGTAGAGACTGCACTCTCTACATCCCTTGGCAGTGCAATATCGATCAGCACCAGCGTACGACCCGCACGCTGTGCCATAACACGCGTCATAAGGTCCATCGTTATAATGGCATGTGGAGCCCTTGTTGAAGAGATCACAACATCTGCTTCCAACAGAGACTCATGCAATTCGTCGAAAGGGCGCAATGTCGCCTGTAATGATTCGGCCAATGCTACCGCGTTCGCCTGAGTACGATTGACAATCACAAGTTTCTGCGCACCATTATCGCGCAGATTACGAGCCGCCAATTCACTCATCGTCCCCGAACCAACCAGCAAGACACTTGCCTGATGAAAATCAGGGAGCAAGCGACGTGCAAGCTGAACAGCAACGTGACTTAATGAGGCCGCATTGCGACTGATTCCTGTCTCACTGCGCGCACGCTTCCCTGCCACCACCGCCGCCCGAAAGAGCGCGGATGTAACTGGTCCTGCATGCCCATTACCCTGTGCGATCTCCAACGCCTCCACCACCTGCCCCTGTATCTGCGGCTCCCCTGGCACCAACGAATAGAGCCCACTGGTCACACCAAAGAGGTGGGCATACGCACGCTCATCAACAAAACTATACGAGAGCGGCTCTAATTCCTGGTACGCAACGTTACGCTCCTCACATATCACCTGCAGAAGATCTTCACGGCACTGTGCGATATCTTCACACACAGCATACAGCTCAAAACGATTACAGGTCGAGAGGAGCACACTTTCCTGTGTTACCAGCCTGGCAGCCTGGAGCATCTGAGGGATCATACGTGCGGAACATGCTACCTGCTCACGAAGAGCAATAGGGGCAGTAGTGTGGTCGACACCAATAACAATAATATGCATGCAAACCTCATAAACCTCTAAAAATTTTTAGTCCTATAGAGATTTTAGCGATTTTTTAGAGTTAGTCAAGACAATAGCGCCCGATATCCTATCAGGAGAACACCCTATTGCAGGGAAAAAAAACCTGATACTGCACACCGGCGATCCTTTATCAGGATACCAGTACGCTCCCACGTAAGAAAGCTAGCAACTTACCCCCTGCTGAGACCAACTCCTGAATTCTCGCTCTCTACTAAACTCAACACAGATTGTAACAACTCCATTCCCTTGCTCAAACAACCATAAATTCCCCAAAATATATTGACATAGGAAAATGTTCTCATATACTATTCATAATTTGTGCACTTCCATCTACAACAATGGTATGCTAACGAAGCATGAAATACTTTTAGAACTGGTTGACACTCAAATAGTGGCATTTTAATGCGTATATATATATACGCACGCATATACGGATGGGAGGTCCTCTGTGCACCTCCCTTAGAAGTTATCACAGGTCGCAAAAGAAGAAGAGGAGTTGCATGTATTACTGTCCAAAATGCCACGCTGACTTACCAGCCGATGCTCGTTTCTGCAATAACTGTGGCTTTAACCAGACCAACGCGCGTATGGCTGCGCTTTCAGCGACGCAAAGGCCAGCGCAACCGCAGCGACAACCCGGGCCAACGCAACCACCCGCACCTCCTGTTATCCCGCCCCCTGACACGCGTAACTATACGAATAAGTCTAATCCAACCTCGAATGCAGGCATTCCACAATTCGACTTCGATATGAACCCACAACAGTCCTATCCCAATATGCCAGAGGCGCGCATGGACAACATTCCTGAAACACCCCCACCCAATGCCAATTATGGCCCTCAGAATCCGCAATCACCCTTAACCTTAAAGCAGCGCTATACTGCCGATCAACCAACCACTGCTCAGCCAACCCCTAGAAATAATGCAGCGTCGCCACGTCCTACAACTCCACCCAGCGCCCCTTCATCACAGCCAATACAAAATGCCGTGACTGAAATCATACGCACTTCAACGCCGCCGCGCTACTCAAATCCACGTAGTAATCCTATTAGTAATCCCAATCTCAATCTCGGCAATAATTCTTCGAATAATGCAGCATCGGCCAACCCTTACAACACATATGCAGCTACCGGTGAAGCTTATAATCAATACAATAATCGGGCGAATAACCCGCAAGCTCAATCTATGATACAATCCTATGAAGAACCTGGCATGACACAAACAGGTGAAATCCGCCAGATTCTACGTATGGGCTTTAAGACCCGAACGCCGTCAGTGGTCGGCAATGTTCAGCAAGGCGAGACAAAAAAAAGCATTCTACCCTGGATTATTATTGCCATTATTGGCATCCTTATCTTTGGAACCTTTGCACTTGCCTACGTCCTCTTCTTCGCACGAACCGGCACAGTGAGCGTTCCTACGCAGCTACCACCCGCCATTGCACTCAGGATCAGCGCAAGCGTACAATCTTACAAGACTGGGAGCTAGTATTTTCGTTCTCCTATGCTGTCAGGTACCCTATCCCCTGAAGGGGATGGGCTTGTAAACTGTTCGTGGCTTTACACGAGGCTGTTGCAAGCCTGGACCTGACCAGACTCAGTTTCAGCGTTTTGTCTGGATAGAATCAGCCAAGCTGAAACTCCAATATCGGGAAGGTTTCAGAACGTACCTTGGGATGCGTGCCAGTCCCAAGCTCTACAACTTTCAAGTTAACCAGCAAGACGGGGTTCGATGCAGTGCTTGAAGGGCGTGCGGCCCGATATTATTGTCGAGGCAAACATTACTTTGTGCGGAAAAGGGTGCCAGCCATCTCTGGCAACGAAGGGCAGACCGCACTTCTGTTCTTCCCCCGCAAGGGGATGTTCGCGAACTGAGAGTACGTCTGCGGACGCCTTTCTTTCCTTCCACCGCCTGAAGGCTGGTGGGTATCCAGAAAGGATTTTTATGATATTCAGGAATAGATTACGTAGTAGTATGGCCTTTAGAGTGAGCAGCAGCCAGCATTAGGAGTATTTTTTCTATGTTTCACATCGATCCACGTTTAACGGCGGTCTTCATTCTCTTTTTCTTCGCACTCGGAATTTATACTATATACACAGGCAGCAGACTCTCAAAGAAAGAACGTGTGCGAGATCCAAAAGCCCGCTGGTATACCAATGTACGTACGCTAACGGGCATTGAATATGCCCTGCTCGCAATCGTCCTGGCGGTCAACCTGGGTATCACGGTCGGTTTCTTCCCGGTATCATTTAGCATCATAGTTGTCCCCTTCTATTACCTTGTCCTGCTATTGGCCGCCGGCATCATGTTCCTGATCATTTTTCAAAGCATCTTTGTCACAAACCGTCACCGTAGAGAGGCCGCACAGAAGATACGCTCAGCCAATGAAGCCAAAGTAGTTACTCCCAACCACCAGGGTGAGACACCAAAGGCGTATCCCTCCGCAGAACAGCTAGCCCACAAGCGAGATCGCCGCCGTAAAGCAGCAGCAGCACGCAGACGGCAATCAGGCCGCGCGTAACTGATCACGATAGCGTAACATCAATGCCCTGATCAAAGAGCGCATGGACAATTGCAACAAGAATTGTCCATGTGCTCTTTGATCAGGGCATCATTATAGCTAGTATTCACTATAGGTAACATTAATAGGTGGAGCGAGTTCATCATTATAGCTAAAAAATTACATCATTTAAAAAATCAGACCCTATCAGCACACCCTGTTGAGTCTCAACAGAATGTAAATGCGTATCACAGGTTGAAGGTACCATTTATCAAAAATCTCTCCAAACGGGGGTAGCAGATACACCACGCTGGACGATAAGAGATTTTTACTGTTCCCCGCTCGCGATACCATTCTGTGATCAGAATACGGCAGTCCGAGGTAATCACAGCGGCTAGTTATAGATTGATGGAGGAAGGTGTAATGCTTAACACGAGTGATAGCACACAAGAACAAGTGCTAAATGAAATACAACAGCACTATGGCTTCATACCTCCATTTTTTGCTGGTATCGTCAATACAGATGGACTGCTCAATTCCTTTTGGCAAGAGACGCAACAGCTTTATATCAACAACCCATTTCCGCAGCCCTTCAAAGAGCTATTGTTTATCTACCTCTCTTATTGTTGTCATGTTCCTTATGATCTGCGTAGCCATTGCATAATGCTACATACCCACAATATAGCTGAACACGAGATTGTAACGTTACTGAAAAGGCCCATACCCACCGAGCATGAGATCTCTTACCATCTCCACCAACTGAGTACAGTCCACACGCCACTGAAAGACTGGCCGGTTGACAGCGAGACAGAGTTCGCACTCTTTGCCTGCATTGCCTATATGTTTGTTCAGCAAAAACAAATGCACGCATGCCGACGCGAAATTCAGCGTGTGCTCGGTACACAATATATCTTCCTGACAGCATTGCTCGCACATGTCGATAGTTGTCATCACTGGGTACAGGCCGATCCAGACATGTACAAAATAATAGATAAAACAATTACTGAACAATTTAACCAATCATTTGAACAACACGGTAAGCTCGATACACTCCTGGATGAACATCTCAGGGAAGTCCAACAGGAGAGCGAGCAGTTAGCAGTCGAGGAAAAGAAGCTAGAACAAGAGCAGACCGAGGCCCAGGCTCTGGAGAGCGCGCTGCAAGAGGCCAACCAACGCCTGAACGATTTTCTAGGACTGGCAGCCCATGAGATCAAGACACCTCTCACAACAATAAAAGGAACAATTCAGATCCTTTTGCGGCGTGCAACAAAAGATCTTGAACAAATACCGCAGCAATTACTCAACAAAGAAGAGCTATTACGCAATCTCGATACAACGCAACGCCTGCTGTCTCGTGCGGATGGACAGATCTATCGTCTCACAAACCTGATTGACGACATCCTCTATATCACCCACATACAAGAACATCGACTGAACTTCCAGTTTGAACCAATCGATCTACGAACCATTGTGCACTCAGCACTCGAGCAACAGCAGAAGCTCAATCAGAGGCGTACGATCCTTGTGCAGATGCCATCAGAGCCCGTTCTCGTCTATGTCGATCGTCATCACATAGAGCAGGTTATTCATAACTATCTCTCCAATGCATTGAAATATAGCGATCGTAACCAGGAAGTAGAGATTTTTGTTGAACAAACGGGAAAGCAGGCACGATTAAGCGTAAAGGATACAGGTATCGGCATCGCACCTGAAGAACAGCCACATATATGGGAGCTCTTTTACCGCGCGAAAAAGGTAGAAATACGTAATGGTTCGAGCATCGGCTTCGGTATGGGTCTGTATATCAGCCGCTCAATTATTGAAAGCCATGGTGGCGAAGCGAAGGTGAGTAGCGAGCTAAAAAAGGGCTCTACTTTCTGGTTTACGCTACCGATTCTACAGCCCAAAACAACGAAGACACTGGTCAGCATTATGTAGCGGGTGTAGAGTGATAGGGAGCAAGCGTTGTCGCTCCCTACACATTGATTACTGTGCAGCCTGCTGCCATGCGGCACGAATACACTGCTTTAACAAAAGCACATTCGTAAGAGGACCGACACCTCCAGGTGTAGGAGTTGCCGCACCTGCAACCTTCTCGACAGAGGCAAAGTCGATATCACCAACGATTCCTCCCTCGGGTACAGCATTGGTCCCTACGTCGATAACAGTCGCACCCGGACGCACCATCTCAGCCGTCACCATACGCGCACGCCCAACCGCCGCCACCAGAACATCAGCCTGGCGCGTGATAGAGGGCAAGTCATGTGTATGCGAGTGGCAGACAGTCACCGTCGCATGCTTCTGTAACAGCAACAACGCTAATGGCTTCCCAACAACATTGCTACGTCCCAGGACAACAACATGTTGACCATCCAGCGGCGTCTGGCTACGCTCAAGCATCTCCATGACCGCCGCCGCCGTCGAAGGTTGGAAGCCAGGCTGTCCCAGGCAGAGTTTACCCGCGCTCAACGGACTAATCCCATCAATATCCTTCGCAGGTGAGATCGTATTCGCCACAACCTCCTGAGAGAGGTGAGCAGGCAGAGGCATCTGTACGATAATACCATGCACCGCTGCATCTTCATTCAAACGTACGAGCGCCGTACGCAGCTCCTCTGAAGTCGTCTCGGCCGGCAGCAGTTCCAGCCGCGCCTGCACACCCAGAGTATCCGACAACTTCAAAATTGCCTTGCTATAGACGCCAGATGCTGGGTCACCCTCAACACAAACCACAACCAGTCCAGGAGCCTGCCCGTAACGCTGTACATAACGCTGTACATCTTCACGCAGCTCGATCTTTAACTCGGCACTCATGGTACGCCCACTTAAAATTATTGCAGTCATGCCTGTCCCCCCACCGTATTCACCGTCTGCTCGCTCAGTTGAGCCAGCGTCGTCAGCGCTGTATCCAGGCGGCGCTCTAATTCGCTAACACGTTCCGCATCTTTTAACGAATGCAGATTGACACGTACCATCTGCGAAGCACCAGAGCCAGCGCACGACTCAAGACCAGCGGCAGTCGCGATATCACTCAACACATTTTTATTGCCAATCTCAGCAACACGTAAGCTCAAGTGCGCCAGCTCGGCAGCTAGCTCAACCACCGCTAACGGAACAAGAGCAGCAGTCAATAACGCAGCCTGTACTGCCGTGGTTCGTGCTGCCTTCTCATCAGCCGTCGCACGTGAAAGTTTAAAGGACGCAGAAAGCTGACCATAGGCATCTATATCTTCCTGAATAAGCTGCTGAAAGCGCGCTCGAATCTGCTCAGCACGTTCCAGGACAGCCTGAATCTCTGCATGAACAGGAGCATAATCAGCTTTGCTCAACGTCAACCGAGAGACCATAGCGGTAAGAGCGGCGGCCATTGCACCACACACAGCGGCAGTAGAGCCGCCACCAGGAGTCGGCTGAGCTGAAGCCAGATCATCCAGATACACTTGTAATGGTTTATCCAGGTACATACTTATCGTTTCCATTTTCTCAACTACATATTGCAACTTCGTATGAGGCGTAACCACCTTTACCTCTAGGGTACGCCCCATCCGCAAGTAAACAACACACTATCTATTACGCTTGCATTCTAACATCCCCAGTAGGAGACGTCGAGCCCAAGAAAAGGAGAGAACCAAGAGAGCTACTAACGACTAAAAATTATGGTTCAAGATCTTGACCTGCGACCAATCGCCAAAGTAAAGACCCATAGCGTTATAGCTTATGCCCTGGACCCATGGACCGACAAGTGCTGCCCCTGTATCATGGAAGAGAGGTACAATAGCTGCATCATGCAGCGCGATCTGTTCCGCCTGATCATACAAGCGCAAGCGATCTGCGCCACTGGCAGTCTCAGCTTGCTTCACAGTACTATCATAGGCAGCATTCTGCCATTGACCCGCATTCTGAGTAGAGGTTGAGAGCAACCGGCTGGCGAAGTCTGACGGATCATCCAGTTGAGAGGTCCAGGTATAGAGACCAAACTGAATACTATTGGTGCTCAATGCATGTACATACGCATCATCCTGCAACGGATGCAGGTTCACATGAATACCGAGCGATTGCTGCCACATTGACTGCATAGCGGTAGCTGTTGGCACCGAAAGAGCAGATTGAGGATAGGTAAACGTAATCGATGGCGCTGCACCGCTGCCAATAGCTGACTTGAGAAGCTGACTGGCATGCGCTGCATTAAAACTCGCTGGCGCAGCCTGGTAGCCAGTCATAGTCGGCGGAAAAAGGGTCTCAGCAGGAGTAACAACACCTTGCAAAGTCACATTAGCCAGTCGCTGCTTGTCGAGGGCAGAGGCAAAGGCCTGCCGCAGCTCTTTTGAATTAAAAGGAGCTTGATTTACATTAAAAAACAATGCATCCGTCTGGAGGAGTGTTGTCGAAGAAAAGGTATTCAATTTTTTCGCAGATAGCTGATCATTGGTTACCATATTATAGGTGAGATCAAAATGACCGGCGCGATTGGCAATATATGCGACCTGAGGATCATTCATAAAATAGACGGTAAGTTGAGTTAACGTTAATTTTGGGCCATAATAATGAGTATTGGGCACCAATACCAGGCTGATATCGCGATTCCATTGTTTGACGATAAAGGGTCCGGTACCAATTCCATGTTCAGCGATTGTGACAGGCCACGGCTGTTGAGCGTAGGCGCTGACAAGGCTCTGGTTCACTGGAAAGAAGAAGGGCTGGGCCAGTGATTGCAAGAAAGTGGCAGTAGGTTGCGTCAACGTTACGCGCAACGTATGCGCATCTACAGCCTGAACACCGGCGAGAGACTGAGCATGACCGGTATAGAGTGCATCGGCACCAGCAATCGGCAGGGCCAGCGTGTAAGGCAACGGAGTATCACTGGTATCATTCAGGGTAGGGGGTAATGCGGCGGAAGCCGCAGCAGACTTCAAAGCGCTAGTCCAGGAATCAACGTATGTTTGCGCCGTTACTGGAGAGCCATCCGCAAACGTCACAGCTGGATTGAGAGAAAATGTGTAGGTTTTACCATCACCAGATATCTGCCACGTAGCCTGATCAGGCACGACCTGCAACTGTTCATCCTGCCGCACAAGTCCACTATAAAGCATGCCAGCCAACAGCTTCCCACTCTCATCGAGATTACTAGCGGGATCGATTGAGTTGACATCAGTTGTTCCAATTAAAGGAATCGATAGCTCCTGCGCCGCAGCCAGCGCAGGCTTACCATGTAACAGAATTAATGTTCCGCTCTTGCCAGCACAGGCAGATAATATAAGGAGTAACGCACAAAGGGGAAATAACACGACAGAAAGTCGCCACCGTCGTCCTACAGAGACACCAGAGGAACGCAGAAACATACCAGACCTCTCTCTATTCAGCCATTTATTTTACCGCAGGTATTCATTACTACTGATCCGAAAACTTGCGTGTGCGGGCACTAGCGACGCCAGTCGCGTTGGTTTTCGGAATAAGATCTTAGTTATCGTGGACACCGAAACGTTATAATTGCGAATACACCCTGAATGGGCAGCATGCATACAGTACAATTGGAATCATTATACAGAAGGTTGGGCATAAACACAAAGAGATTAGGAGAAAGCGCCATACGCTACGCAAATAGGGCCAGGATATAAAAAAACACCTGCTCAAGGCGGGTGAGACGGCGACGTCCTATTTTCCCATGCAGTCGCCCACATAGTATCATCGGGGCTGAAGAGCTTAACTTCCGTGTTCGGGATGGGAACGGGTGTACCCTCTTCGCTCTCGTCACCAGCTCACCTGCATAGGCAGGTGTCTTTTGTGCACATCTCTTTACAATTTCACAATTTACGATACAGATCCTCAATTTTGCCGAGCGCGTTGCGGCGAGCGACGTTCCTCACACAAGAAGAAACAGTCTTCTCACACACGCATTCACATGCACTCGCTTGCGATCGTCCTGTTCACATCCATGGGATCACCACTGTGAAACAAGCCGTACGATCATAAGTCCAACTTCGCTTCATCCGTTACCGGACTTCCACGTGTCGTCTTCCTACCAGGTTCTCTTCCTGGGATCTTGATCCTCTCCGAAGAAAGGATGGGAGAACTTGTCTTGGGTGCGGCTTCGCGCTTAGATGCTTTCAGCGCTTATCCCTTCTCAACGTAGCTATCCAGCTCTGGCCCGGGCAGGCCAACTGGCTCACCAGCGGTTGAGCCATCTCGGTCCTCTCGTACTGGAGATGACGCCCCTCAATTCTCCTACGCCCACGACGGATAGAGACCGAACTGTCTCGCGACGTTCTGAACCCAGCTCGCGTGCCGCTTTCATGGGCGAACAGCCCAACCCTTGGGACCTACTCCAGCCCCAGGATGCGACGAGCCGACATCGAGGTGCCAAACCTTGCCGTCGATATGAACTCTTGGGCAAGATCAGCCTGTTATCCCCGGGGTAGCTTTTATCCGTTGAGCCACACTCCTTCCACTCGGGAATGTGGGATCACTAAGTCCGACTTTCGTCCCTGCTCGACCTGTCCGTCTTGCAGTCAAGCTCCCTTCTGCCTTTGCACTCTTTGCGGGTGATGTCCATCCACCCTGAGGGAACCTTTGAGCGCCTCCGTTACTCTTTGGGAGGCGACCGCCCCAGTCAAACTACCCGCCTGGTCCTGTCTCCTGACCAGCTTCATGGTTCAGGATGAGAAACAACATACAGTGAGAGTGGTATTTCACTTTTGCCTCCATCACCCCCACAAGGATGATTTCTCCGGCTCCCACCTATCCTACGCACACTCCACCTCGTTTCCAGGCCAGGGTGTAGTAAAGCTCCACGGGGTCTTTTTGTCCTGTCGTGGGTAACCCGTATCTTCACGGGTACTTCAATTTCGCCGAGTCCTCTGTCGAGACAGCGCTCAACTCGTTACTCCTTTCGTGCGGGTCGGAACTTACCCGACAAGGAATTTCGCTACCTTAGGACCGTTATAGTTACGGCCGCCGTTCACCGGGGCTTAGATTCGCAGCTACGTGCACCGCTCCTCGTAACCTTCCGGCACTGGGCAGGAGTCAGCCCCTATACTTCCACTTTCGTGTTCGCAGAGACCTGTGTTTTTGGTAAACAGTCGGTTGAGCCTATTTCTTGCAGCCTGCTCACCCCCTCACTTACGCGAGAAAGCTACTCAGGCACCCCTTCTTCCGAAGGTACGGGGTTAATTTGCCGAGTTCCTTAACAGAGGGTCGCTCGTACACCTGGGGAGATTTCCCCCTGCCTACCAGTGTCGGTTTGCGGTACGGGCGGAGTATACATCTTCCTAGAGGCTTTTCTTGGCGGCGTAGGGTTCAATGACTTCCGCACTCTTGCGAGCGCTCGGTGCACGTGTCATGCACTGGAAACCGGGATTTGCCTCGGTTTCGCACTTCAACGCACACGCCCATCCTGTCCATTCGATGGGTTCACCTTCCTTACCGCGTCCCCCCTTCGGTCAAACAATGTACTCCGGTGCAGGAATATCTGGCCTGCTTGCCATCGCCTACGACTATAACGTCCTCGGCTTAGGACCCGACTGACCCTGGGACGATTGACGGTGCCCAGGAACCCTCAGGCTTTCGGTGTATCTGGTTCACACAGATATGGCGCTACTCATTCCGGCATTCTCACTTCTGTTCGCTCCACCAGTTCTTCCGATCTGGCTTCTCCGCTCACAGAACGCTCCCCTACCAACCCATCTCAAAAAGAGACGGATTTCACAGCTTCGGTACAGGACTTAAGCCTCGATACGTTGTCGGTGCCACTACACTCGACCAGTGAGCTATTACGCACTCTTTCAATGATGGCTGCTTCTAAGCCAACATCCTGGCTGTTTGGGCGTACTGACTCCCTTGTACACTCAGTCCTGATTTGGAGACCTTAGCTGGTGATCTGGGCTGTTTCCCTCTCGACGACGAAGCTTAGCCCCCGCCGTCTCACTTGCGTGCTCTCTCTAGTGGCATTCGGAGTTTGGTTGGGTTTGGTAACCAGCACTTGGCCCCTAGCCCATTCAGTGCTCTACCTCCACCAGAGCCACTACGCAGCTGTACCTCAATACATTTCGGGGAGAACCAGCTATCTCCACGTTCGATTGGAATTTCTCCTCTATCCACAAGTCATCCCCCAGTTTTGCAACACTGGTGGGTGCGAGCCTCGACGGACTGTCACATCCGCTTCACTCTGCTCATGGATAGCTCACGTGGTTTCGGGTCGCATCGCCGCAACTTTTGCCGTGTTTCAGACTCGGTTGCCCTCTGGCTCCCCAACGTTAACGTTGGTTAACCTGCTACGACGATGCACTCGCCGGATCATTCTACAAAAGGCACGCCATCAGCCCTTGGTTCCTCATGGAACAGTGGCCTCTGACTGCTGGTGAGTACGTGGTTTCAGGATCTCTTTCATCCCCCTCGCGGGGTGCTTTTCACCTTTCCCTCACGGTACTTGTTCGCTATCGGTCGCATATGGTCTTTAGCCTTGGAGGGTGGTCCCCCCTGCTTCCCACAAGATTTCACGTGTCTCGTGGTACTCAGGATCCCAGCCCGATCGGCACCGGTGTCTTCTACGGGACTCTCACCCGCTCTGGTCACGCTTTCCAACGTGTTCGAATACCGCTGCGTCTCTTTACGCTGGTCCTACAACCCCAACGGTCCCGAGGGATCGCTGGTTTGGGCTGTTCCCGGTTCGCTCGCCACTACTACGGGAATCTCGGTTGATTTCTTTTAGTCGGGCTACTGAGATGTTTCAGTTCACCCACGTCCCCCCGTCACCACCTATGTGTTCAGTGGGCGGTCTCCAGACATCACTCTGGAGGAGTTGCCTCATTCGGAATCTCGGGGTTCTTCGCTTGTATGCAGCTCCCCCCGAACGTTTCGCCGGTCTCCGCGTCCTTCTTCGGTCATATGCGCCAAGGCATCCACCTCGTACTCTGTGTAGCTTGTTCTTCTTCAGTTCTCGGAAGTGCTTGGAAGTTTCCTTCCAGCCGCTTCCTGCTGTGTCCCCTGTGTGAACAGGTCTTCTCATTCTTACGAGAATGTGATCCTCTGTTTCAACTCCTGCAAAGAACCGTCGTTTCGCAACAACAGTCGCTCAGCAAAATTGAAGATCTGTATCTTAAATTGTTCAAAGTGCGTGTTCTCAGCAGCGACATCGAAACGTCGCGTCTGACAACTGGAGAGTGGAAAACAGCACCGAGACTGGATAGAGCTGACACGCAGGAAGTGTACTAATGCTTCAGGTTCCTGTTCGACCTGAGAGTCGATAACAGCGACGTCTGTTGCCAGACGCGGTTATCACATACTCCCTAGAAAGGAGGTGATCCAGCCGCACCTTCCGGTACGGCTACCTTGTTACGACTTCACCCCAATCACCGACCCCACCCTCGACGCTTGCCTCCCTTGCGGGTTAGCCTGGCGGCTTCAGGTGTTGCCGACTTTCGTGGTGTGACGGGCGGTGTGTACAAGACCCGGGAACGTATTCACCGCAATGTGCTGACTTGCGGTTACTAGCAACTCCAACTTCATGGAGGCGGGTTGCAGCCTCCAATCCGAACTGAGATCAGGTTTGCTCAGATTTGCTCCCCCTCGCGGGTTCGCTTCCCATTGTCCTGACCATTGTAGCGTGTGTGTCGCCCAGAACGTAAGGGCCGTGCTGACTTGACGTCATCCCCTCCTTCCTCCGTTTGACCGGCAGTCTCGCTAGAAAAGTACAACTAACGATAGGGGTTGCGCTCGTTGCGGGACTTAACCCAACATCTCACGACACGAGCTGACGACAGCCATGCAGCACCTGTGCAAACGCTCCCGAAGGAGACAGCGCGTTACCGCTGGTGCATTTGCATGTCAAGTCCTGGTAAGGTTCTTCGCGTTGCATCGAATTAAACCACACGCTCCGCTGCTTGTGCGGGTCCCCGTCAATTCCTTTGAGTTTTAATCTTGCGACCGTACTCCCCAGGCGGACCACTTATTGTGTTAACTGCGACACTGGAGGGGTCGATACCCCCAACGTCTAGTGGTCATCGTTTACGGCTAGGACTACCGGGGTATCTAATCCCGTTCGCTCCCCTAGCTTTCGCACCCGAGCGTCAGTGACTCCCCAGGATGTTGCCTTCGCCTTTGGTGTTCTTCCAGATCTCTACGCATTTCACCACTCCACCTGGAATTCCACATCCCTCTGAAGCCCTCAAGTCGTGCCGTCTCCAGAGTCCTTTTCCGGTTAAGCCGGAAACTGTCACCCTGGACTGATACGACCGCCTGCGTGCGCTTTACGCCCAATAAATCCGGACAACGCTTGCCTCCTACGTATTACCGCGGCTGCTGGCACGTAGTTAGCCGAGGCTGATTCCTCTGGTACCGTCCGTTCTCGTCCCAGAGAAAAGCAGTTTACGATCCGAAAACCTTCTTCCTGCACGCGGCGTTGCTCGTTCAGGGTTGCCCCCATTGACGAAAATTCCTCACTGCTGCCCCCCGTAGGAGTCTGGGCCGTTCTCAATCCCAGTGTGGCTGATCGTCCTCTCAGACCAGCTACCGATCGACGCCTTGGTAGGCCATTACCCCACCAACTAACTAATCGGCCGCAGGCTCATCTTCCGGCGCTCTTGCGAACTTTGCTCTTGCGAGCGTATGCGGTATTGTCGGCGATTTCTCGCCGGTATTCCTCACCGAAAGGTAGATGACCCACGTGTTCCTCACCCGTCCGCCACTCCCTTATTGCTAAGGGCGTTCGACTTGCATGTGTTAGGCACGCCGCCAGCGTTTATCCTGAGCCAGGATCAAACTCGCCAAACAATTTTATTTATCTCACCCTCGCTCAAACAAGCCAGGGAAAAATGCATGGTAAGTTGCAATCATGGCGCATGTTATAAAAACATGGCTATAAATCGCAGATTATGATTGTGGACAGTGTCCCGAAGGACTCCGTCCGAATTGACAGGAACTGGTAGCTTGTACATATACGTGTTTGCTGTGTGTTTCTTCTGAAAGAAACACGTTCCAGTTACTGTGTTCTTCTGCTTTCCACTCTTCAGTTGTCAAAGTGCTCTGCTGAAGCATGTCTGCTTCAAAACCAGCAAGCAGTGTTTTTCGTTCGCTTGCTTCGGTAGCTGTAGTATCGCACATCTCTTGGGGTTTGTCAAGCACCAGTTTCGCAGGTCCGCGAAGCTCGGTACTTTTGTGCTTTCAGTGTCGCCTCACTTATAAAAAGGGCTGACATTCCTACAGCAACAAGAATTGTTGGAGTAGTAGGAGAGAAAGAACGATCATTCCCAGGAGAGCCACGTTAGCGTGGCACGGGTGCGTGAAAGCTGACAGGAGCTTGATCCGTAGGGATCAGAGATTGTCTTGCGTTCGACAGCTCACGTAGTATACCATATCGCTTCCGATTGTCAAGCGTTTTTGCCAGCAATTTTTGTTTTGCAACAAAAAGGCTTCATACCAGGGAACAAAAGTCATAAAAGATCAGCGTCTACTATCCTTGTAGTAATATAGTATCTATGCTTCAATCGAGGATTACCTAGAGATCGGGCTCCCATCAGTCTATATACAAATAACGCATGTTACATAGTATGGATAGGAAAGAGTAATGACGGCATCGATTATCCCAAGTACCCACCTGACAAACGTCTACAACCTTCTCATAGATACCTACGGTGAAATGCATAATGACCCTGATTATGATCCCCTGGGTGGACTAGTTGGCACTATTCTCTCACAACATACTTCCGACATCAATTCGGGAAGAGCCTACCGCAAGCTCGTCGACACATACTCTACCTGGGAAGAGGTACGCGACGCCCCTACGGAGTTGGTAGCAGACGCCATTCGCTCTGGCGGCCTGGCCAACGTCAAAGCACCACGCATCCAGGACGTCCTCTACACCCTCACAGAAAACCAAAAAGCCCAGGGAGGCAACAAAACCCTGACCGAATATCTCTCTGATGAACTCGACCAATTAACACCTGAAGAAGGCTGGCGATATCTACAAAAGCTACCAGGAGTTGGTCCTAAAACTGCTGCCTGCGTCATGCTCTTCAATCTAGGACGCAATGTCATGCCAATTGACACCCACGTCTGGCGTACCAGCAAACGCCTTGGCCTCATCGGACCCAAAATCAATGCCAACCAGGCCCACACCGTCTTTGCCAAAATCGCTCCGCCCGACTGGGTCTACGCCCTGCATGTCGGCCTCATCCGCCACGGTCGCCAGATCTGCCATGCCCAACACCCCAAATGCGGCGAATGTCCCCTCTATACCGAGTGCGCCTACGTCGGCAGCGTCAACCCACAGGAGACAGGAATTTCATAGTGCCATATTTTATAACTACACCACAGCGGCGTCCAATAAACGGAAAAGCGCCTGCCCTCCCTACAAAAGGTGACGTCATACCCTTAAAGGGACAGGTAAAGTAGCTGAATTCTCACATAAATAGATGAAAGAAAGCTGCTACGTTGCTATGCGGCAGTCTATCGGCACTCAACCGTCAGCGAAGGACAAACAAGCACGATTATAATAAAGCTAGATACAGAATACATATATTGCAGGAGTATAAAACTATAGCAATCTTTATACTCCTACGTTATCCAATGCCGTCTACACTATAGAAATAACAAAAGTCACATTATATGTAGTAAACCCAACGTCTCTCATTATCGCCTTATCACCATCACGCCCTTTGGAGCATTCTTCCTGGTGTCTGTCTCCAGGAACCTTTCCTGGTGAAGAGTACGGAGGTTGATGAATATGTGTATCGATGCACTTAACGGCTATCAATTTGCAGACTATACCTTGCAGAGCATTATCGGTCGCGGAGGAATGGGCGTTGTATATCTGGCCCTGGACAATCGTACACAGCAGCAGATAGCAATCAAAGCACTGGACCCGCTCATGCACGAGACCAGGGAGGGCTCACGACAGGCACTGGCACGCTTTAAACGAGAGGCCCGTATCATCAGCCAACTTCAGCATCCACATATCATTCAACTTACCAGCTACATAGAAGACAGCGGTTTTGCATTCATCGTTATGCCTTACATACGCGGAGGAAATCTTCACACACTTATGCAAAGGCAGGAGACAGGAACGTTGACACTGACGCAGGCGGTCTATTACCTGCAACAGATGGCATCAGCCCTTGACTATGCTCATAGCCACAAAGTTATCCACCGCGATCTTAAGCCTACAAATTTTCTACTCGACAGCGACGGTCGGCTCTTGCTGGCAGACTTCGGTATTGCACGCTTTATCGCTAATCCCGATGAAGACGACACCTGGACACAGAACGAGATTATAACGCATACAGAGTCAATCCTGGGTACCGCTGAATATATCGCGCCAGAGACCTTCCATCGCCTCAGCAGAGATATCGATAAGCGAGCAGACATCTACTCCTTAGGCATTGTGCTCTACCAGATGATTACCGGTAGCCTGCCATTTCGGAGCAGCAACATATTCACGCTGGCAGAGATGCATAAGAGTATGCAGCTACCATCAGTACGCAGCCTCGATCCGTCGCTCCCCAGCGGCATTGATGCTATCTTACGTAAAGCCACAGCCAAAGATCGAGAGCAGCGCTATATATCAGCGCTTAAACTGGCAGAGACATTCCAACATATCGTACAAAACACGGTGAATACGCCCACTGAAGCGATAGACCGGACTAGAGGGCACCCACTCTCGTACATATACCCATCTTATACATCCTCTGCAGCTTCCTCCAATCAACCACATTACGTCCTGCCCACTATTGACCAGGTAGCACAACCGCTGCAGCACGTCCCATTGATGGCGCCATCAACAGAGTCTGCAGTACCCACTCACGCAGCCAAAAAGCCTACGAAGAAAAAACAAGCCGCCCTGAATATACCTATCATCTTCTTTCTGGCGCTCCTGGCAATCTTTATGGCATTTGTCTCCTTTCACCCGCCCACTCTATTAAAAGCAAACACACAGTATGTGAAAAACCCGTCACAACAAACTGTAAACATGCAACTCAACCTGACAGATGCAGGAAAGCAAGCACAACAGATGGTGCAAGCGTTCTACGCAAACATCAATGCTCGCAACTTTCAGGGTGCCTATGCATTGCTATCAACTCAGTATCAACAGGGACAGAGCTACGAAAAGTTCGTGCAAGGCTATGAATATACAATACATGATACAGTGACCGTCCAGACACCATCACCAAATAGCGACGGTACCCTCGTCACACTTATGCTCACCATCCAGGCTACAGAGGATCGCGGAGGGATCACACGTCAATCAACATACACCGCACTATGCATAGCAGGGAAAGTCGGCAACCTATGGAAAATCCAAAGTCAGTCACAACGTAAAGTGAAGTGAAGTGAAGTGAAGTGAAGTGAAAAACAGCGTAACAATGTGCTCTTATCGCAGGCGACAATGAGTATGCGTTAAGAGATATCTGCACCTCACACCCCTTGTCACCCATCACCACCACTTATAACATAGCCTATTGTGGCTGCCAAAACATATATGTCGCAGAATAAGGGACCGTCATAAGGCTTGTGTCTGCCGCTGTATTACAGAAGATCGTTGACACTCCGTTAGTGGTATTGAGTAGTTGCACATAATTGATATGGCTCAACAAGCCTGTATGCCCACTATGGCTATTCACTTTGTACAATTGCCAGGGGATACTTGATAACTGCGGCAAGGATGCAATCGATTGGGCAGTAATCACGCTACCATCACTCCCCTGCCAACGCGGACCAAAAGAATGCACAATAAGCTCTCCATGCGTCCCCTGCAGCAGAGCCGTAGGACCCAGTAAGGACCAATATCCTGGTGCCGTACAACGATAGACCTGAACACCCTGCTTCACAGTGGCCTGCAATACCAGTCGCTCATGCGCTGGCACTTGCAAATTAGCCGGGATAGAACTATTCACCGACGCAGAGTGAGCAGAGACAGTTGAAAGATGGGAATTAAAGAGAGAGGCAGCCGTGAGGCAGACGATAACCGCTATAACACATACACGGCGAAACAAGGAGACACGAATAGCATTAAGCATTTCACAAACCATACATTCCCTCACACACACACCAATCTATTTCAAGGGCATTTTTAAGTATCTCTATACATTATAAATACTAATATATTCAAAGTACAGCCTATTGCCCCCTTTATCCTATAGATTGAACTTTATAAATATTCTGTCATCAACACCAAAAGAGTATCATCATACAGCTACATAGTACAAACAAGCGATGCTGCCTGCCAGTGTCATCTAGCTGGCAGTAACAAGCAATGCCTTGTCGCATGCTCAATTCTATACTTACACATGTAAGCAGTATATCTATCTGGAGCTATTATGCGATTGCTATTCGAAACAAGAGGCACAGTCATATGGAGATAGCACACGTTAGAGAGGAGACGATACTTCAGCCTGGGACGTATCTCGACAATTACCAACTCATCAAAGAGATTGGGCACGGGGGCTACGCAACCGTTTATCTGGCCAGGCACTATTCACACCTTGTCGCACTCAAAGTTCTGAACGTGAAAACAGGCGAGCAAACGCGGCAAACGCAAGAACACGCAAAGCATTACACAGCTAAGTTTGTGAAGGAAGCGTATATCACGGCACATCTAAGCCAGCATCGGCATATCATTCGCTTTGAAGGTCACGCGGTTACAAGCCTGCAGCCCTATATTGTACTGGAATATGCACAGAAGGGCTCGCTTGCCGATCTCTATCCTATAGGTCGACAGCTACTACCGGCGCAGGTGCTTCTTTATGTGAAGCAGATAGCCAGCGCGCTCCATTTCATACATTCGATGGGGTACATCCACTGCGATGTCAAACCTGCGAATGTCATGATGCGAGGACATGATGACCTTTGTATTGGGGATTTCGGAATCGCACAAAAGATCCATACACTCTCTGCGTCAACCACTATCGCAGGTACCGCCAGCTACATCGCTCCTGAGCAGCTCATGCATATACCGACCTTTGCCAGCGATCAGTATGCTCTTGCGGCGATGACGTATCAATGGTTGACTGGACATCTCCCTTTTAGCGGGACAAGCGAAGAGGTGCTCTTTCAACATCTCAGGGGCACGCCGTTGTCAGTGCAGGCTTATCGTCCAGAATTGCCACAGGCTATCGATGATGTTCTCCAGTGCGCTCTGGCAAAACAGCCTGAGCAGCGCTTCCCTACGATATGGGCCTTTGCGCACATGCTGGAATTGGCCTGCGAGGAGGCACAACTGGTTGAGAGCCCACTTATGGATCGCAACAGTAGGATATCGAACTCACTCTTTGCTTCTACGGAAATGAGCTCACCAGTCACCTGTGGGAGCCGTCCCCTTACTACTTATCCGAAAACCTGAGTGCAGAGCACTAGCGACGCCAGTCGCGTTGGGTTTCGGAATAAGAGCTTAGAGAGGGTCACCAACGACCGCAACCCTCTCGAGGGCAACGTAAAGCAGTAAACGGCGATAGGCAACGATGCCATCTTATGGACGCGACTCCGCTGCATAGTAGAAAAATTGGCGGCGTAGGAGAAAATAAGCTCCCCCCTACAATTACGTTGCAGAGCTTGCCCTCGCTTCACAGCAATTATCTACACAAGATGTATAACATTTATTATTGTATACAAGACTATTTTTGTGAGCTATATCACAGAGTAATTGTGAAGCAGTACATTGTTATATGGAAAGTTATAGCGTATATTATACCCGTGAGCTGGTTATGAACCATGAAGAGCTACAGACCAGAAGTGATTACATTTCACAGGTCTAGCGCCCATAACGCCTCTTCATTACGATACTTAACACAGAGAAAGCATCTCTTGACGTGCTAAGTTCCTTGTAAAGCAGATATTCATAATGCAGCAAAGGGATAGTAGGGAATTGTCCTTAAAAATGCAGTAAAAGGATTTAATAATGTTGTTTACACACGAACGAAAGGTAATATCCACAATGAAATTCAGCTTTAACAAAAATGCACAAAACGAGCAGAACGCAGAGCAGCAGGTAGAACTTACTGAGCAGGAACTGGCTCAGGTCAATGGAGCTTGCGGCAGCGGCGATGGTCATGGCTATGGCAATGGCTATGAGTTTGAATCTTACCAGAGCCATTTCAATCTTCATAACCATCACCACTATAATCCTTGCCACAATTATGATCCTTGCCACAATCGCTGCGATCATGATGGTTGGTTCAACTAGTCAGATCTTGATCGGCGATCAGTAAGAGTAGTCAGGATCACTCTTCAAAAGAGTGTACGGCGGGGAGAGTTTCATCTCTCTCCGCCCGCCATTGACGCCTCTTCAGAAGTTTGGACCTGGTAACGAAATGCTCATAGGATGCGATAGTTGGAGGGGATATATGCCGCCACAGATAAGCAAGCGGCTAGACGTACAGAGGCAGCCACAACGTCCAGTCTTCCGCTCCAGGGCGGTAGAGCATTATATGCGCAAAAGCGAGCGCTCAGTCTTGCCCAATGTACTGCGACCGCTCTTCTTTACGTGGCTCTGGCTACTCCTGTTGCTGGCCTGCCTGCTGGGTGCACTGGTCTCACTTTACCACTGGCCTGTTCAAATACAAAGCACCGGTATGTTCCTTGCACCGACAGCGCAACATCCAACAGTACCGGTACGGCAAGCGGTCTTCTTTCTACCCGCAACTATCGACAATAGCGTGCTCTCGCCTGGGGACTCGGTACAAATACAGCTGCAAGGAGTACAACAAAAGATAGTCGGTCGTATCACACAAGCGCCAACCACGATCCTTACAGTGTCACAACTGCGGCAACGTTTCGCACCCCTGGGATCACCGCTAGTGCCGACACAGCCAGCGCGCATCATAATCGTCACGCTGGATGAGACGGCGAGCACGGTACTGAAACAATACACAGCACAAAAGTCAATCAGTACAGCACAACTCACAACACAACTATCAGTCGCTACACTATCACTTTTGCAAATTCTTCTGTCTCAAAATTCCTTATAATCCTATCCATACTCATTCGAAGAAAATATAGTATAGCTGGAGGGTTGCTCTCTCTATTATGCAACACAATCAACAACCGCAATGGCAGCAGCAGCAGTTTGCCCCGTCACCCGAACATCGGGCACAGGGTGAACTCAGTCTGCTCATCGATCGAGATTATATTCGTATGCACGGTGGCAACCACATCCATAATAACCCGAGTGCACAGCTAGAAGAGCTCGATAGACCACAGCCATCGCAACCGCAACCGCAACGTGTTATAGATATAGATGAACAGAGAGCAGTAAAGCGTGCAACTTTAGCACAGACTATCCCTGCGATACAGGCCGTTCCAAAACCTCCCATACAGAGTTCACAGAAACCCGCATCTCAGGCCACTTCCAAACGAGCCAGAGGTCTACATAATCCCTTTCGCAAGCGTGTTCCGCTCCTATTACAAATGAGCCAGGTGGAGTGCGGGGCCGCTTGTCTGGCTATGTTGCTCTGCTACTATGGTCGCCGTTCTAGTATCTCAGAGATCAGTGAGCAGGCAGGTATTGGACGTGATGGGCTCTCGGCCCTGGATATCGTGAAGTCAGCACGCACATATGGGCTACGCGTGCGCGCAATTACCCGCGAGAGTTCAGAACTGCGCGGAGTGACACTACCCGCTATCGTGCATTGGCAGTTTAATCACTTTCTGATCGTCGAACGCTGGTCAACTATCAGTGTAGACGTGGTAGATCCAGCGGCGGGTAGGCGGCGTATTAGTAGCAAAGAGTTCGATCAAAACTTTACTGGCGTCGTTATTATGATGGAACCAGGCGAGCAGTTTGTGCGTCACGCCAATAAGGCTCAGATGACACTTGCCAGTTACGCCGGTCAATATGCTCGGCGTGCACCCTGGATCCTGCTGCAAATTCTGCTCGCGTCACTCTGCTTACAGGTCTTTGGACTTGCCATCCCGTTGCTCACTGCACTTATTGTTGACAGACTCGTACCTGAAAATCAGCTCTCCATACTGCCTGTACTCGGCCTGGGACTGATCCTTGTCGTGGCTGCGCAGCTCATTACATCACTGCTGCGCTCACTCCTGCTCGTCTATCTCCAGACACGCCTCGATCTACAGATGCTACCAGCTTTCTTTGAGCATCTGCTCTCGCTGCCCCATAGCTTCTTTCTGAAACGCTCCAGTGGCGATATCATGGCCCGTATCTCTAGCAATACTGTTATTCGCGATATCATCAGCAGCCAATTGGTCTCGACAGTATTAGATGGGAGTATAGTTCTGGTCTACCTCGTTATTCTTCTCACACAAGCACCCACCTTTGGTCTTGTTGTACTGGCAATCGGATTCCTCCAGTTGTTGCTCTTACTCTTTAGTAATCAAAGAATGCATGCGCTGGCAAAGAGTGAGTTGGAAGCAGTCGGCAAGACACAGGGCTATGTAGGCGAGATACTCAACGGGATGGAGCCGCTTAAAGCATCTGGAGGAGAGCAACGGGCCTTTGATCATTGGTCCAACCTGTTTACGGAACAGCTCAATGTCTCGGTCAGACGCAACTATCTTTCATCTACCATTGCAACACTGATGGGCACCCTTCAGATGCTCGCACCGCTACTCCTGCTGTGGTACGGAACGACACTGGTTATTCACAATACACTGAGCCTGGGTACTATGCTGGCCCTCAATACGCTGGCTGCTTCGTTTCTGACACCGCTGGCATCACTCGTCAGCAGTGGTCAGCAGCTTCAGCTTGTACAATCACATTTTGAGCGCATCGCTGATGTGCTGGATGCGCATCCCGAGCAGAACGTCCAACTGGTACAGCAACCACCACGCCTTCAGGGACGGATCAGTCTTGATAATGTCAGTTTCCGTTACGATACAAACTCGCCGATCATTCTCACAGGGATTACCGTCGATATCCAGCCCGGTCAGAAGATAGCTATCGTAGGACGTACCGGATCAGGCAAAAGCACGCTTGGCAAGTTACTGTTGGGGCTCTACCTGCCAACCACAGGTTCGATCGCCTATGATGGCATACCACTACGTTATCTCAACTACCAGGCTGTACGAGCGCAGTTTGGCGTTGTTATGCAAGATGTGGGTATTTTTAGCGGCTCCATTCGGCAAAATATCACCTTTAATGCGCCCGAACTGGATGTCACCGGTACAGTCAACGCCGCTCGTCTGGCCGATCTGCACGATGACATTGCTCGTATGCCGATGGGCTATGAGACCTATGTCTCCGAAGGTGGAGGCGCACTCTCAGGAGGACAGCGACAGCGACTCGCCATCGCACGCGCTCTGGCACATCATCCAGCGCTCCTGCTCATGGATGAGGCGACCAGCGCTCTCGACGTCATGACGGAGCGCCGTATCGAGCAAAATCTGCGCCAGCTTCCCTGCACGCAGATCCTGATTGCCCATCGCCTGAGCACGATCCGTGATGCCGACCGTATCCTCGTCCTTGATGAGGGGATGCTCGTAGAACAGGGCCGTCACGAAGATCTTCTGCGTCAGAATGGCTACTATGCACACCTGATCCAGCATCAACTAGCCAGCGGAGATATCCGCCAGTAAGACTGGGCTCAATTAATGAGAAGGCTCAAGTATGAGAAGAATTTAACAATCGTCAATCGTCATGGACAACTCTGCTACCGCTCTTAAAAGGAAGTTCGCAGGCTGGTACCATTTACACTTGACGTTATGGTATCATTTACTTACAATTATGCGAGCATAGTAAGCATGCATACTATCGCATCGACATACGAAGATTAGGAGCAGTAGGGATGGCCGATCGCATCGGGCAGCGACTGGGGAACTATACTCTAGTCAAACTTGTGGGACAGGGAGGCTTTGCCGAAGTCTATCTGGCTGAGCATCAGTACCTCAAGTCATACGCTGCCATCAAGATTCTCCAGGCAAAACTCTCCGGAAACGACGATACGGATAGTTTTCTGCAAGAGGCTCAAACTATCGCACGCCTCTCGCATCCAAATATTATCCGCGTTATGGATTTCGGTATCGAAAACGAAACTCCTTACCTGGTTATGGATTACGCGACCAACGGCACGTTGCGCCAGCGCCATCCACGAGGTATTCCAGTACCAGTTACTACGGTCATGCCTTATGTAAAGCAAGTCTCTGAAGCATTACAATATGCGCATGAAGAACATCTCATTCACCGCGATATTAAGCCAGAAAACATGCTGATCGGACGTCGTAATGAGATTCTCCTCAGCGATTTCGGTATCGCTCTGGTCGCTCAAAGTTCTCGCTACCAAGGCACGCAAGACGTCATCGGGACGGCAGCGTATATGTCGCCCGAACAGATCCAGGGTAAGCCCCGACCAGCAAGTGATCAATATTCGCTGGGCATTGTGATCTACGAATGGTTGACCGGCCAACGACCTTTCCAGGGGACATTTACTGAGATGTGCACTCAGCATATGTTCGCGACACCGCAACCTCTGACTAATATGGTCAACGATCTTCCACCTGCTATCGAGCAAGTCATCTTACGCTCGCTGGAAAAAGATCCACATAACCGCTACGAGAGCATGAATGGCTTCGCACAGGCCTTTGAATCGGCGGCTGGCAATATTCCAATGGAGCGTACGCAGCAAGCAACTCAGCAGGCAGCACAAGCCGGCACAAACTATGCGACGGTAGCGATACCTGGCGCAAGCAATACGCCGATTCTACCGCTGCCGAGCCTCGGTAATCCGACCCAGCTGGCGCAGCCCACCCAGAACGTTGATGGAACCCAACCTGGTGGCCCTACGCAACTGATGCAACCAACGCAAAACGCATCTGGAACAGCACAGCAACAATCCGATATTTCGCAAATAGCAAACGCGCAACCAACCGGTACGACACAGCAAGGATTCCTGTCCAATGCTGGTCCTAATGCTACGATCCATTCTTCATCAACCGAGATGCAGAGCGGCCTGGGTCCCAATGGAGGTCAGTTGCAAGGACAGCAAGGACAACAGGGTCAGCTTTACCCCGGGCAGGCGAATCAGTTTACACCACAGAAAATGGTTCTACCCTACACACCCAACCAACCCGGTCAACCACCGAGACCCGGTAATGGGCAATTTTCTGGTCCCGGCGGTCGTTTCCCGCAGCAAGGACAACCTGGACCACGTCCTCCATATGGGCAGCCGCAGCCCCCATACGGCGCAGCACCACCGTATCAGCAACAGCAGCAGCAGTTAGGAGCGAATCAGTCGCAACGGCCCTATGGCGGACAGCAAACACCCTATCCACCGCAACAGGGTGAGCAGCACAGACAACCAGCTAATGCGAGCTACCGCAACGAAGCAGAGCTACCGCAAAAAGCAAGCTATCCATCCTCAGCGCAACAAGAGCGGGAACAAGAGCGGGAACGTGATTATCAAGATGCTCCGCGCCGTAGTGAGCAGCCTGTACGCTCGACTCCATCCGCTGGTGCCGAGGAAAGCTGGTTTGATCTGGGGTCAATGGGTCCATGGATGTGGAAAGTAGCCGCGACCATCGTTGGTCTGATACTCTTCTGTGCCCTTTATTCGTTACGCGTCCCCATTAATGGTCAACTCTATTTCATCGTCCTGGCCGTGCCGCTCTTCTTTGGTGGAGCATTCGGCGCGATCGTCGGAGGTATTGTCGGCATTGGCGGCTCATTTCTGGCGGATATGTTATACCAGAATAGTGGCACGCCTCCACCATACCATATACTCTTCCCTTTATTGCATTACCCTACCGCTACAGCCATCTGGTGGCAACCCTGGTTCTTCTATGGACTGGCAGGTGTAGCAACCGGACTGGCAATGATTGGTCGCCGACGCCGTCCCAGCATCGGTTCCTGTATTCGCAGTGCGCTACTTGCCATCATCGTCCTGGGCGTCTTCGATGGTATGGTCGCCTTTAACGAATACGCATATATACCCAAGCATCTCGTAGGTGTCTTCCAGACCGCTGGCATGATGCTGCTGGTCAATGTCATCGTCGCCTTCGTGATCCTGCTTATCTACAGCATTTTCGCTAACCTGATAGATATTGGCGCGTAATCGACATATAGACAAAGACAGCTGACACTTTTCAGCGGCAAGTATTAAGAAGAGAGCAGCACCGACTACTTTACAGGAATACGGTGCTGCTCTCTTCTTATATTGGAGACTATTGGAGACGGCTATTCCTTTTGGGATAATATTGAGATGATTGCAAAGAGCGCTACAGAGCTGTACAGACGTGAAGATAGTGTTATAATTTTTGCGACTCAGCAAGGAATACTGATAGAAACATGCGAGGTATGTGCACGATGCTTCAAGTTGGTCAACAGGTAGGCAACTATAAGATTGTGGGCGAGATTGCGCAAGGCAGCTACGCCAACGTCTATAAGGCGACACACAGCGTCCTGACGTCACGTGTGGTCGCATTGAAGATATTATTGAAGGCGTTCGCTGGTACTGAGGGTGAGGCGAACAATATTCTTTATCAAGAGGCTCAGATCCTGGAACGACTCCAACACCCATATATCCTGGCGCTGATAGATTTTGGCACCTACGAAAACTATCCTTATATCGTGAAAGAGTACGCCCCCAATGGTTCACTGCGCGATCGTCTACGCAAGTTACGCGGTCAGGCAATCCCGTACAACGAGGGCATCACTATCCTGCATCAGGTCGGAGAGGCCCTACAATTTGCGCACCAGGCACATGTCATCCACTGTGATCTGAAGCCGGAGAATATCTTATTTAATGCGCAGCACGCTGCCCTGGTCGCCGATTTTGATATTGCCAGAGTGACCAAAACCGCGCGTTCGTCTGTCGCCAGCCTGGGTGGTACCCCTTCCTATATGGCACCAGAACAGTTCCACGGCAAGGTCTATAATGAGAGCGATCAGTACTCGCTCGCCTGTATGGCCTACGAGATGCTCACCGGTCGCCGTCCATTCCAGGGTCAGAGTACCGACGAACTGCGCAACGCTCACTTTCACGAAGTTCCTGTCCCTCCAACGCAGGTGAATCCGCACCTGCCCCTACATATCGACCAGGCACTCCTCCGCGCACTCGAAAAGGATGTCAAAGCACGCTTCGCTAGCATCTCAGCATTTATCGAGGCACTCGATCCTGTACAATCACCTATCGCAACTCAGCCATGGCCGAACCTGGTCAATCCCGCCAACACTGGACACAGTCAGCACCTGATTCTCCGTGCGCGCGGCACCGCAAAGGCAGAATTTGGCGATAACATCTTCTACGAAGAGACCATCGCAATGGGTCCTGATGACGGCGTAGAGAAAGCGGCCCCCAGAGTCAGAAAGACTCCAGCCACACATGTCGCCACAGTCGAACATAAGCCCCGTACAACGACTGCCAAAACGCCTACCAGTAGCAAAACAAAAACAACTGCTAGCAAGTCTACGACTGCAAACAAACCCGGAGCAGCTACCACAAGTAAACCACCCACTGCTAGCAAAACCAGGACCTCCAAAGCTACCACGGCTGCAACGATCAATAAGCCAAAGACAGCGAAAGCGGCAACTACCGCAACTGACAGTAAGCCAAAACCAGCAACCAGGAAAGCTGTACCGGCCAGAGCAGCGACAGACAAGAAGCCAGCCGTAAAAAAGTCAACGCCCATGGAGAAAGCACCTGTAGCGCGCAAAAAACCGGCAAAGACGACAAAGCCAGCATAATCTAGCTATAGTGCTATTTCACAGAACGCTAAAATCCTTCAGAGGAGCACACATACGCAGTTATAAGGTGTGCTCCTCTGAAGGATTTGTGTTGCTTAACCGATTGGCTCTCTCAGCTATCTATGAAGGCTATATTATGAAGGCTATATATGGAGATCGCGCAGGACCTGCTCCAGCACCTGTATCGTCCGTTCAATATCCTGGCGACCAATACCATGATGCGTCACAGCACGGATACCATGCGGCCCCATGCGACTAATTAAGACACCCTGCTCCTGTACTTTCGCCAGCACGTCGTTAACCACGCTATCAGCCAGGAAGCGCCCTTGCGCATCACGCAGAGTGAAGATCAGGATATTGGTGGAGACGCCAGTCAGATCAAGATCGACATACGGCAAATGCGCGATACCCTCTGCCAGCAGCCGACACAACTGGTGATCCTCAGGCAGACGCTCTACCATCTGCTCCAGAGCAACGATACCAGCCGCAGCCAGGATGCCGGCCTGTCGCATACCACCACCAAGCAGCTTGCGATTGCGCTCTGCACGTCGGATGAACTCGTGTGAGCCCACAACCATCGAACCGACTGGCGCACAGAGTCCTTTGGAGAGGCAGAACATCACCGAATCGACATCACGTACCAGACGGCTCACAGGTACACCCAGCGCCGTCGCAGCATTGAAGACACGTGCGCCATCCATATGCACCGCAATCCCACGCGCATGCGCCAGCGTAGTGATAGACTCGACCTCTTCCACACTCTGTACAGTACCGCCGCAACGATTGTGTGAATTTTCGATACAGATCAAAGAGGTAGCCGCCTCGTGGGAATCGCTCTCGTCGGCAATCCCCTCTTTCACCGCCTCGATATCTAACATACCATTGGGCAGCGTTGGTACCACATGCATCGGAGAACCACCGAGCGTCGAAATACCACCAGCCTCGTAATGATAGACATGCGATTGATCACCGACAATGACTGATTGTCCACGTCCACTATGCGTTAACATCGCGACACCATTCCCCATCGTCCCCGTCGGAACAAACAGAGCCGCCTCTTTACCAGTCATAGCCGCCGCTAGCTCCTGCAAGCGATTAATTGTCGGGTCCTCTCCGTACACATCATCACCGACCTCGGCACTATACATCGCTTCACGCATCTCAGGCGTCGGCAGCGTAACCGTATCACTGCGCAGGTCGATATAGGGATGAACAGTCATGAGATTAAGTCTCTCCAGTCTTGCTATTTTTTAAATTGACGCTTGTCTCTCTATAATCATTCGGCACACCACACCATCAAAACATCTATGTGGATACACTGTATGGTAGGCGATTTTCGCCGTGAAAGCAAGAAAAAAACGGCTCTCCGTCCTTTAGGGAACCAAATGCGTCATGTCACTTGCCAATAACGTTCGCTATTGCCTGTATAGTTCACTTAAGCCCTTGTCCCCCTCTTTGAGGGGGGGAGATAGCTTTAGCTATCGGGGGGAGCTATCCTTCACTTATGCTGCTCACTATCATTCTACGCTAAATAACACTTTAGTCTCTACTGTCTATAATCCTCGATTACAGATTGTGAATACTAAAGAGATAGTTAGCAGAGAATAGTAATCGAGAGCATAAGGCGAGGATTTACTCCCCCCGATAGCTAAAGCTATCTCCCCCCTCAAAGAGGGGGACGAGTATTTGTGTACTCTACAGGCAATAGTGCTCTTTAATTGCAATGCTATCAGGTTCGTATCGAACTTTTGTAGCATAGAAACGTTTAGATACTATACTACAAAACAATTATCGCGTGGAAGTGCAGTAGATGTGCTGAATGAAGAGGAAAGGGCCGAATTATGAAATTACTGCTTGTTGATAGCGACCAGAGCATGCTTACGATGCTGGCGACCTGGCTGAAAAGCCTTGGATACGAAGTCACCTGCGCCATCAGTGAGGAGCAGATGCGCAGCGTATGGATCGAGCAACAGCCTGACATCGTCATCATAAGCAGTATCCCTGCTCTGGCGCTCTGCGGAGAGCTACGCAGTACATTTGATGCGCTGATCCTGGCTCTCGATGAAGGGACCGACATCAAGGACGAGATACGTTGCCTGGAGGCTGGCGCAGATGACTATATGCGAAAGCCCTTCTATCCCGACCTGCTGCTCGCCCATATCCATGCTCTGAGCAGGCGCATACGTGGCGCAGAGCTTTCACAGACACACTCGAACTCAATTATTCAAGCCGGACCCATTCGCGTCGATCTGCTACACAATGAAGCCTGTGTGCATCACAAGGTCGTGCGCCTGACCCCTACAGAGAGCAAGATCCTACACCTGCTTGTCAGGAACGCCGGTCATGTCTGTACGCAAAACCAGATCGTCAGCTATGTCTGGGAGTACGCTACAGCCGAGGTCAAGACGCTAATCAAGCCGCATATCTATAATCTACGCCAGAAGATCGAGCTCCATCCGCAAAAGCCACTGTATATACTCACCATCCCTCATACGGGCTATATGCTGGCTCAAGTAAAAATACAACCTACTCCCGCTTGAAACGTACCTCATTAGGAGGGAGTGCACTAGAAGCATAATACAACCCTTTTATTTGATTGTGATCTTCGCTACCTTTCTCTACTGTGGCACGCGCTTCTCACTATACATTTAGCGTCAGGAGAGCAATAATCGTGAATAGAAATCAAACGACATTGGGTGGCTTCACGACAGCTATCCTTATCATTGGCATCATTGGAACCTTCGCCCTGGGTGGCTTTAACCTGCCTATCTTCTTCGCGACACTGGCCTTCGTTTCTCTCTTTAGTGCACTCTCAACAGGCAAGCCCGGAGCACTCTATGGTGGTTACTCAGGCTTTGTCTGGTTTTTTGCACTCGCTATGTTCTTTGTACTCAGCCCTTTTTGGAGTTCGGCCTGGATTGTCTTTCTGATCGCAGCCGCGCTCATGACTGCGATGCGACCAGTTGTGACAGGACTCATCGGTAATTTCACCACGATGGGACTCTATAATCGCAATCGTCCCCAGCAGGCACCGTACTACCAACCACAGCCTTCCTATCAACAACCACCTTTCCAACAACCTCAGCAACCTCAGCCGGCACCTTATCAACAAGGCTATCAACCACCACAACAACAAGGGGCCTATCAAGAAAGCGGCCAACAGTATTATTATCCACCACAGCCCCCCACGCCGTCTGATGAACAGTACAACCAGCCTCAACCTCAGTACCCACCGCAACAGCTACCTCCTATGTAGTATGCACATAGAGGAGTGGTAACGTGGAAAGGGTAAGCAAGCTATATAGAAAGTTTACCGATGTGTAGCAACGAATGGTGGAGCAAAACGCTAGCATAACCGGAGCAAGGTGTGATATATGATGACACAGAGTAGCGGACTCGTAGAGGGGAATGTTACCTGGAAGGTTGCGAGCGAGACAATTATTAGCCTGGGGACTGCACGCGCTGTTCTGATGCAGCTGGCGCACCCGCTCGTAGCAGCAGGAGTCTATGAACATAGTCGCTTTATGACCGATCCGATCGGGCGAGCGCTGCAAACATTCCAGCTTGAACAATTTCTGATGTTTGGCAATAGCACGCAATCTCACCACGCCGCACGGACAATCAATCGCTTGCACCACCATGTCCACGGCACACTTAAAAGCAATGCCGGCCAATATAACGTGGGGACACGTTACGATGCCCACGATCCTGCTCTGTTGCTCTGGGTCTTTGCAACCCTGGTCGATACGATCCTGCTCACCTATCCACTCTTCATTCAACCACTACAAGAGGAGGCGCAGGAACGCTATTATCAAGAGAACAAACAGGTCGCCAGGATGATGGGTATCCCCTCCCACGCGATACCAGAGGATCTTGCACAGCTGCGCGCCTATGTACACTCTATGGTCTATAGTGAACAACTGGCCGCCACGCCTGAGAGCCGTGAACTGGCGCAGGCGGTTCTCTATCCACCCATCAATGACGTACTGCGCCCACTTATGCACCTGAACCAGTATGTCACCAGCGCGCTGCTACCAGAACCGATCCGCCAGATCTTTGACCTGCCCTGGAGCCACAAACGTCAACAACTCTTTGATATCTCGACGGCGACACTACGCACCGTCGTACCACATATCCCAATGACGCTACGCGTACTACCAATGACACGCCGCTTAATCAACGAACAACGCCCCGCTTGATGCACTACACTCAATGCGAAAACGCGCTCGTACCAAATAACATCAATACCAGGATGACGCTGATCAGTAAGGCAAAAGCAATGCGCAAGACCCAGGCCGATGTCAGGTAGCGAGCGCGTTTTGCGCGTAGTGAAGGATCAGAATAATGAGCAGGCATACCACTTCTCCGGTCTTCAAATGCTAACAACTATCGTTCCATCTATTTATAACGATAAAGATTGCTATCTTTAACCAGCGAGGTATCTGCTAGTATTTTCAGGACGACTCGCCAAACTCATCCACACGTTCCACACAAAAGGAGTAACAATTGCAACTATTCCCCCCAACTATTCCATGCGTTTCTTCCGGCACTCATCGCACTCACAGAGCGCACGCAACTTCTCATAGGTGTAGATACCTGTATGATGACCATCCTCCCAGACGGGCGTCAGACCATAACGGCCCACTGGCTCTATATTGACCAGCGTTGTCTCCTCACGATTCAAGCTCTTTTTGCTCGCCAGTACACCTGGAAGGCCGCCTTCACCGGCACACCATGCACAGGGACAGGCCCAGCGCAGTCGCTCCCAATCATAGACGGTCTCATGCCCATCACTCCACGAAATGTAGAGCTTGCGCGGCTCTTCCTCCAGTAAAAAGGAGGTCGGTTGCGGAAATTTATATTGACTCATCTGGTACCTCGTTATGCTTATTTGTTCTCTTATAGTGTAGCAGAAAAAAACAAAATCCTGTTAACAATACAAACACTATCGACCTACTCAATCATCCTGAAATGGTCGATATATCGTTCATGAGGAACTCAGCATAGTCCGAATAGCTGTATAGAAAAATGCGAATCTGGCGTTATTATAAGTAGGCATGCAGCTAACGATAGATGAATGCAATAGACGGATAGGAGTTATTCTGTAACTGTTCAAGCACAACAACTCCTATTGTACACCATCTACGTTACTACTTCATTTTATAGCACGTTAATATGGATATAACAACTTGGGAAGAGGGAAACGATGACCAATATAGTGCTCATTGGCGGCATAGTAGTGACCTGCACGATTGTCATTCTCCTCGCTATTCTAAGCTTGCGCACGCAACACAGGGAGGTCGTCCGCTTGCAAGCATTGCAGCAGGCGTGGGCAAAAGCGCAGGAGGTACAGCGTCATCACTGGGAAGAGCAACAACATAAAGAGTTTATCCGGCTGGAGAATACTTTAGTCGGCACTATTGAGGAGACCGCCAATCTAGAACGACAGCGTATCAAGGCAGAGCAGACCTACGCCATAGACAAATTGGCGAGCCTCCCATATATAGAAGATACCCCCTTGCCGCTTCCCAACTCACAGGATCATGCCGCCAGTGAGCGTAGCGGCTACCAGCCACACAGCTTTCAGGGTGCATATCTGGCCAATGCCAACCTCTCGTATCGCTATCTGCGCAACGCAGACTTACGTGATACCAATCTAGCACAGGCCAATCTCTTTATGGCTGACCTGACTGGAGCATGTCTGCGCGGCGCGAATCTTAGCGAGGCAGATCTGTCCGCCGCTAATCTCTCGTTCGCTGATCTTACAGGAGCGCTATTAACCAATGCCAATATGCTTGTCACAGATCTCAATAATACGATCCTGATCAGAGCGAATCTCCTGCAAGCACACCAATTAACAACCGAACAGATACACCATGCCGTTATCGATGGAAGCACACAGCTCGATGACCATATCGACATTACTCGTCCACGCCATCCACGCATCCCGCTTTTTTGATGAAAAGATGAGTCAAAGCCGTAAACAGGCAAAATTATCACTAAAAAGCAGACAAAGGTTGCTACCTCTGGTACAATCTATGCGCAAGACTCGATTCGCTTGCAGCGAGATACATGTGGGAACCACCGAAAAGTACATACGACGGTACTGAAACCAATAGCGCGTTTCGTGGCAGGCAGAGATACTCGCGAGCAAATATTTCTCTAGAGGGACGAAAATATATGTCACAAGAGCAATCCCTTCCATTGGCTGGAAAAGTAGCCTTGATTACTGGTAGCGGCCAGGGCATTGGTCGCGCTACTGCGCAACGCCTGGCTCAAGCGGGAGCCGATATAGTCATCAACTATCGTAGTAACGTCGATGCGGCACGCGAGGCACAGGCTAGCATCGAGACAGTGGGTCGCCGCTGCATCGCGGTGCAGGCCGATGTCAGCCAGGAAGATGATGTCGCCCGCCTCTTTAGTGAGGCAACAAAAGCACTCGGGCCAATCTCGATTCTTGTTAACAACGCCGGAACGACACGCGATAAGTTGATTCTGCAGATGACCCTGGCCGACTTTGAACATATCATGAATACCAATCTACGAGCGGCTTTTCTCTGCACGAAGGCTTCGTTACGCGGTATGATGAAGGCACGCTGGGGCCGTATCGTGAATGTCGCTTCGATCGCGGGCCTGCTTGGCAACGCGGGACAGGCGAACTATAGCGCCTCCAAAGCCGCTATCCTGGCCCTTACGCTGAGTACTGCCCGCGAAATGGCAAGCCGCAATATCACGGTCAATGCCGTCGCCCCTGGCTTCGTTCCAACCGAGTTGACGTCTATTGTCTCCGAGCAACTCCGGCAATTTATGCTCGATCAGACTCCCCTAAAGCGCTTCGGCACACCCGAGGAGGTCGCGGCGATGATAGGGTTCCTCTGTTCGCCAGAGGCCAGCTATATCACCGGTCAGATTATCGCCATCGATGGCGGCATGTCAATGCATATCTAAACGCGAATACAAGCAGTATGTAAGCGCCACGAATACGGCTTGCTTATATGTTGCTACGTAGAAGAGAGGATGGTACGCCAACTCATACCGGTTAGCACCCATCCCCTCTTGTATAAAAAGATAAAAACACGCTCGTTTTCACTTTTGGCACAACCGTTTCCCTATCTTCCTGCTCATCTCGGCGATGCCTGTTCTCTTATCTGACCAATTACTGGTACAGCTACGGCTACAAGCAAACAGACATTATTTCTAGATGCTCAGAATATGGAGAGAGTAAAAAAGTAGAAAGTTGCAAAGTCAGGTCTTTTTCTTGCTAATTTGGCTTTTTTTTGAAACAAGTTGGCGCTAAATTCGATCTAACTTTGTGATAGAAAACTTATTCAGGAGGAATTATCATGGGTCTTATCGAGACAGATGAAACCAATCTTTATACATTCGAGGCCTTCGCATCGCACAAATTTTATACGGAGGTGAACCGCGAACTGGTAAAACAGGCACTCGCTCACTTTGCCAATCGACCAGTCGAGGCACCACTGACCATCGTCGATATGGCATGCGGCACAGGTGCAGTTACCTGCCTGATCGCGGAAGAGTTAGCGCAGCAGGGCAGAACACCCTATGTACGCTTGATCGGCGTTGATCCTTCGGCGGAGGCTCTGCGCCTGGCCCAAAAGAATGTCGATGGACTTGGACTTTCTGTTAAGGCAGACTTTATCCAGGGCGAGTCAGAAGACCTGCCGCGACTTGTTCACGACGCCGATGCTGCCTTCTTCTGCAACGCGATCCACCTGGTTCCAGACAAATCAGAGGCCTTCAAACAGGTTGTCTCGATCCTGGCTCCGGGCGGCATCTTTGCATGCAACAGCTCTTTCTATGAGGGGGCCTATGTCCCCGGCACGGAACGTTTCTATCGCCTGTGGACCCGTCGTGCTGTGGGCTGGCTGCGTCAGGAACACCCCGAAGCTCACCTCTCACGTGACGCTAAGGCGATGGCTATGCAGTGGCTCACCCGTGATGACTATGTACAGAAGATGAAAGAGAACGGCTTCAAAGACGTAGAGACACAGGAGTCACATACATCGATTTCACTTGATGCGTGGCAGGATATCGGTCACTACTGGCTCTTCATCGAAGGTGCCCTCCCTGGTGTTCCGCTAGCTTATGGTGCCGAGGCGCTCCAAACCACCGTTCACAAAGTCGGCGAAGAGCTTGATCTACCAAGTGTTCCTCGTACGTGGCTACACATGGTCGCCATCAAAGGCTAGATCCGCCTGATCTGTCTGATCCGTCAGATTGAGCAGAGATGGTGCGACCTCTGCATGATCAATGTACTGTACCTGCACAGAACGGCAACGGAAGCGTTGTTGTCTACCGTT
The DNA here is from genome assembly GCA_015099395.1 of Ktedonobacteria bacterium brp13. GTDB lineage: Bacteria > Chloroflexota > Ktedonobacteria > Ktedonobacterales > Ktedonobacteraceae > Dictyobacter. The sequence goes on from AP024096.1 coordinate 2,774,998, forward strand.
TTCGTTCTGTGCAGGTACACTCGCACTTCTACCCACCCCAACGTGTCACCAACGCTTTTACCAATCGCCTCTTAAAGAAGTAGAAAAAGGCAAGCATACAGGTACCCTCGGAATAGGCGTAAAGGTCTTTCACTCTATTGACCCTACGTAGGAAAAATGCTATGATAGGATAGATTATGGTGCTTTTATAGCAAATTTCTTTGATAGGATAGAAAATATGCAAGAAGCACGAACGTGGCGCGAACTATTAGGGATGATTATCAGCGACAACAAGATGAAACAACATTTAGTAGAAACGCTGAAAGTCACATCCATCACACTTACGCGCTGGGTAAGTGGGGAATCTGCACCTCGTCCACAAAATCTACGCCAGCTGATCGCAGCGCTACCGCAGTATCGCGACGACTTTCTCCGACTCATTAAAGAAGAGCGTGGAGTGACAGAGGAGACGCTGCTGCCCGCTGCATCTCACGAGGAGCAGCGCGTCATCCCTGCCGAATTTTATACACGCGTACTTTCAGCACATGCGACGACGAATGAAAATCTGCGCTTCTGGTCTACCTGCCATCTGATCTTGCAGCAAGCTATCGGCCAACTTGATCCAGAGCGACAAGGGATGTCGATCTGGATTGTGTCTTGCATGCCGCCTTCTGGCCCCTATCAAAAAGTTCGTAGCCTGCGTGAAAACGTCGGTCTGGGCACACCTCCCTGGCCCAGTAATCTTGAGCAGGATGCTTTATTCCTGGGCGCGGAATCGCTATCGGGAAATGTGGTCACCTTGTGTCGACCTGGTATTATTCAAAATATGGAACAAGAACATCCGATCGTGCCCGCACAACACGCCGAATTCGAGAAGAGCGCTGCTATCTATCCTATACTCTATGCAGGGCGCATCGCTGGTGTCTTCCTGGTTTCCAGTACCGTCCCTAACTATTTTCAAGCGCAATCATTCACTGATCTGATACAGCAATACGCAGAGCTGGCTGCCCTGGCCTTTGAACCCCAACAGTTCTACGCGCCAGAACAGATCGCACTATGTGTAATGCCGGAGCTTGAAGAGCAAAAAAAACACTTTATTCATTTTCGCTCTCTGGTCCAACAAGTGATGCTTGAGTCGTCTTTCTATCAAAATCCTATTAACAATCTACAGGCCGATATGATTGTCTGGCAACGTCTGGAGGAGACACTCCTCCATCAACCAGATCTCGGAACACAGTAACACTATGCTATTTGATGACTTTACACACAAAGAGGGCGAGCCAGCCCAACTCGCTACGCGCTGGACTCAGACCTGCCTGGGGACTGGGAGCTTGCACGTGGTGGATTCTGCTCTGCGGATGTATCTGCCAGCCAATCCGCAGGGCAGCTATGCGGATGCTCAGATCGATGACTATGGGACATTGGCTCGCGCCAACTTCCCCTGGCGTCCACCACTCAGCATGACCGTACGTGCTCGCTCTTCACATCCGGCGGCTCTCGGCAACTCTGCGACACAGGCTAACAGCCAGGCAGTGCTACGCGGGACAGCTGGCTTCGGCTTCTGGAACTATCCATTCTCAGTACGTGGTGACGTGCTTATGCTCCCAGAAGCTGTCTGGTTCTTCTATGCGGCACCACCCTCGAATATGGCACTCGTCCCAGGTATTCCAGGTTGGGGCTGGAAAGCACAGGTCGTCCATGCCATGCGCAAAGAGAGCTTGCTTGCGACACTCCCAACCGCGTTCGCTATCGGACGTGAGCGCATCAGCAGAAGACCCGAGCATGCAAACAGTGCTGCCCGCTGGCTGCAACGTGTCAGCGGAGCCCAGGAGGCACTACTCGATACAATTACTCTCTCCGATTGGCATACCTACCAGCTAGAGTGGTTGAGCACTGTAGCAACTTTCCGGGTAGACGGAAAGATCGTGCTCACAGCACCACACCCCCCGACACGTGCCCTCGGTTTCGTAGCCTGGTTGGATAATCAGTACGCCATCGCTACACCACGCGGCACGCTCCGCTTCGGCACAACATCGACAGATGCACAATGGTTTGAAATTGACGCTATCCACATCAAGCGCACAGAGCCACATTAACCGCTGCAATTGGGAAAAGAAAACGGCAAATGCTCTTCAAAGCAGGTAATGTCGCTAAAGCCTCCTTCTCTGAGGCTCACCGATGTAAGTTTTTTGGCCTATCCCGGTGAGCCTCAGAGAAGTAAATACATACTAACATGCATTATTATATGTATCGCATGGATTAAATATGTGTATCGCTATCGTCTGTAATCTTGCCAAAAACTCGTCCCCCTCTCGGAGGGGGGAGATAGCTTTAGCTATCGGGGGGAGCCATCCTCCACTGCTGCTCTCGATGACTATTCTACGCCAACCATCTCCCGTTCGGACGTGGATTTTGTCATCAAGAATGGCAGACTAGGAAGGCAAGAGTGATAGAGAGCGTTTAATTCGAGATTATAACGTTATTCGAACATTTACTCCCCCCGATAGCTAAAGCTATCTCCCCCCTCAAAGAGGGGGACAAGGGCTTAAGTGCACTATACAGGCGATAGTGAGCATTACTGGCAAGCGGCAGGATGCATTCGTCATGGCGTCCCATCTGTCTGCATCGGCCTGCGATGAGATTTCATGGCTTATCCCACAAAAAACCTACATCGGTGAGCCTCTCGGAGGGGGGAGATAGCTTTAGCTATCGGGGGGAGCCATCCTCCACTGCTGCTCTCGATGACTCTTCTACGCCAGCTCTCTCTTCCGGATGTGGATTTCGTCGTCGAGGATGACAGACGATGAAGGCAAGAGTGATAGAGAGCGTTTAATTCGAGATTATAACGTTATTCGAACACTTACTCCCCCCGATAGCTAAAGCTATCTCCTCCCTCAAAGAGGGGGACAAGGGCTTAAGTGCACTATACAGACGATAGTGAGCATTACTGGCAAACGGCAGGATGCATTCGTCATGGCGTCCCATCTGTCTGCATCGGCCTGCGATGAGATTTCATGGCTTATCCCACAAAAAACCTACATCGGTGAGCCTCTCGGAGGGGGGAGATAGCTTTAGCTATCGGGGGGAGCCATCCTCCACTGCTGCTCTCGATGACTCTTCTACGCCAGCTCTCTCTTCCGGATGTGGATTTCGTCGTCGAGGATGACAGACGATGAAGGGCAGTTACTCAGAAAGGGTCAGAAGATATCAGGAAATGTGTGCTCACATAAAAAACTTCACCAGTTAGTGTTGCTATCCACATCAAGCCATTTGACAGTCGCAACTAAAAATATGCTAGAATAATAATCTAGAGTCACGTTTTATCACCATCCTCTTAATGGCTGCCTGTTCACCGAAGAACGGTTCCATCTTCCATAGCAGTAATCTATCTTGAGATGTAATCTATCTTGTAAAAAGGAGCATAGTCTTGGATACAGTTGCTCATACTGTCGATGGGTCAGCGCCAAAGCGCTCATCCTGGAGCCAAAGGCAACAGCGACCAATTGGGCCGCATTACAAGTGGATAGCCCTGACAAATACAACTCTTGGCATTTTGATGGCAAGCATCGATGCCAGTATTGTCTTGATCTCGCTACCTGCAATCTTTAAAGGCATCAAAATCGATCCTCTTGCACCTGGAGAGACCAACTATTTTCTCTGGATGCTACTGGGGTATATGGTTGTCACGGCTACGCTGCTGGTCACCTTCGGACGTATCTCCGATATGCTGGGTCGCGTCAAACTCTATAATCTGGGCTTCTTGATCTTTACCATCGGGAGTATCTTGCTCTGGCTCACACCAGGTACCGGCAATACGGGTGCCCTTGAGTTGATCATCTTCCGCCTGGTGCAGGGCGTTGGTGCTGGCTTTCTCTTTGCCAACAGCGCTGCCATCCTCACCGATGCCTTCCCTTCCAACCAGCGTGGTTTTGCGCTCGGTATCAACCAGATTGCTGCGGTCCTCGGTTCGGTGATCGGACTGATCCTTGGCGGTATCCTCTCCTACTTTGACTGGCGTCTTGTCTTCCTGGTGAGCGTCCCAGTAGGTATTGTCGGTACAATCTGGGCTTATATGATGCTACGCGAAGTCGCAACGATCCGCCAACATCAAAAGATCGACTGGGCCGGCAATGTGACGTTCGCTCTCGGTGCAACCATTCTGCTCCTTGGTATCACCTATGGTATCGAACCCTACGGCACCTCAGCTATCGGTTGGGGCAATCCTCTGGTAATCAGCGCATTGGTCATTGGCGTGATCCTGCTGAGCATTTTTATTTATATCGAAAATCATGTATCCGATCCGATGTTCAGTCTCGCGTTGTTCCGTATACGCATGTTTGCCGCTGGCAACGCCAGTAGTTTCCTCGCCAGTATCGCTCGTGGTGGCTTGCAATTTATGCTCATCATCTGGCTACAGGGTATCTGGCTACCGCTACATGGCTACAACTATGATGTCGCGCCGCTCTGGGCTGGTATCTTTTTGATCCCGCTGATGATCGGCTTCCTGTTGATGGGACCGCTCAGTGGCTGGCTCTCGGACCGTTTCGGCGCTCGACTTTTCTCGACGACGGGTATGGTTATTCAGGCGCTCGGCTTCTTCCTGCTGACCTTGCTGCCAGCAAACTTTCAGTATATCTGGTTCGCGGCCATCATCTTCTTGCTAGGACTGGGTCAAGGGATGTTCTCGTCGCCCAACACCTCGTCGGTGATGGGTAGCGTACCGGCCTCGCAACGTGGCGTTGCCTCTGGCATGCGTGCAACCTTCCAGAACTCAGGTTCGGTCGTGAGCATCGGCGTCTTTTTCAGTATTATCACTGCCGGGCTGGCCGTAGCACTGCCATCCACGCTCTCTAGTGGCCTGATCAAGCAGAACATACCGGCTGCCATCGCTGATAAGATCGCCCATCTGCCACCGACATCCGCGCTCTTCGCGGCTTTCCTTGGCTACAATCCGATGGCGACCCTGATCCCTGCGAAAGTGCGCGCTGCGCTCCCTCAGAGCAATCAGGCGGCTCTACTTGGGCACTCCTTCTTCCCGAATCTCATCTCTCCACCATTTATGCAGAGTATTCACAATGTCTTCTATCTCTCGGTTGCTATGTGTCTGGTAGCAGCACTGGCTTCGCTATTCCGTGGCAATCAGCAAGCGATTGTAGAAGAGGTTCAGACAGTACCCAGCAATGTCGCAGCAGAGCAAGATCGAACGCAGATGCCAGCGATAAGCGAAGGGAATTAGTAGCATAACCCTTGTGAGTAGCGTTCGCAATACATTTCGTGATAAAATAGCAATAGGCTTTCTATAGCATTGAAAGGATTTTTATGACAGAGTTTACTTTACATGAGATTGTACCCGGCGTCCAGTATGCCAGTGGTGGTGTCTGCAATCGCGGCATTATTGCTGATCAAGGCGACGTCCTGGTTATCGATACCGGCATCAGCGTCGCTGAGGGGACAGCCTTGCGCGAGGCTGCTGATAAATTGCACACACACGGATCATTGATCGCCTTCAATACACATCCGCATCTCGATCATGTCTTCGGCAATGAGGTCTTTCGTGATAGTGCGATCATCGCCCACGAGGGTGTCCGTGAAAACCTGGTCACGACCGGAGCACAGACACTAGCAGGGCTCAGCAAGAATCCGCAGATGGCCGAGCGCATCGGACCCATCCAGCTTACCCCGCCCACGGTCACGTTCGACAATACACTGACCATCCATGTCGGTGCCATCGAGGTCCACTTCCTCTACTTTGGCATCGCACACAGTCCGAGCGATAGCGTCGCCTGGCTGCCACAGAGTCGAACATTGTTCACGGGCGACCTGCTCTTCAATGCCCTTGTCCCTGCAACCCCACCCGGAGGCAGCATTAACAACTGGATTCAGGCATTAGAAAAGTTGGAGCAGCTAGGTGCCGAGCACGTCATCTCTGGTCACGGCCCCAGTGAGCCCCCGACAGCCCTCGGGAATATGCGCACATGGTTCGAGTTGCTACGTACACGGGTCAACGGCGCGATCAAAGACGGACTCGACCGAGATGCGACGATCGCACGCGTCACGGCTGAGATGCAGGCTGCGTCCCCACGCGCCTCGCAGGAACGCTACCCCATGGTAATCGGCGGCGCATTTGATCAATATTCCCAGGCCTAACTGAGAGTTGACAGACGACGTAAGATGAGTCATCCCTCAAAAATCTGGGATGACTGAAAGTCAAGAAACCTCCTGAGAGACACTGGGTGTAACCAAACACCACAGAAATTCTCAGGAGGTTTCCTTTATAGAGTACAGTATCTCCAGTGCCAATAAAGTTCACTATCGCCTGTAGTGATGATAGGGTATCGGCGGGAGGGGAAAGATGGTAAAATTGTCGTCGATGAGCCTTATGCTGAAGAGAGGTTTCTTCGCTTTAGCGTTCCTGTCGCATAGGCCCCATTGTGTGATGGCAGATAGCAAAGGAGAGTGGCATGTTTCTCGCTTCAGAAGAAGCGGGTGTCCTGCCGTAATAAGATGAATACGGAGCAAGTTGCACGTTTGTGTGAAACGCTGAATCTTGGTGCAGGCCTGGTTGAGCCAGAGGCGGTCGTTGGTGGTCTCTTGCATCGCATGTGGCGTCTACGGACGACGCATGGATCGTTTGCGGTAAAGTGTCTGAACCCTGCGATTATGCAGAAGCCGGGCGTTGATCACCTGTATCGCCTCTCAGAGCAGGTGGCTGCTCGTTGTGTGGCGTGCGGTGTGCCTGCTATTGCGGCGCTCCAAAACGCTGCTGGTGATGTCATTCAAGAGCTTGCTGATGCTCAGGTGATGGTTTATCCCTGGGTGGATGGGGTGATGTTGGGACCGGGTGCCGCTGGGACTGGACATGCGCAGCGGCTAGGTGCCGTGCTGGCTCAGATCCATTCATTGAATCTCCAGATACCAGGTCTGACGGCGCACGAATGGTCCCACTTTCATGATGAGGATTGGGATATTCTGACCTACCAGGCCTCCGATCCGACCCTCCCCTGGGCGTATCCTATTCGTGCTGCTATGCCCCGTTTGCTTGCTCTGACGCGTGCCTACGAGTCGGCTGGACCTGCTCTGACACAGCGTATGGTTGTGAGCCATACCGACCTGGATCAGAAGAATGTCCTCTGGCGCAATGCACAGACCCCTTGTCTGGTCGATTGGGAGGCCGCTGGTCTGATCAATCCAACGATGGAGCTTGTGAGCGTTGCGTTGTATTGGGCGGGCCTGGCGACGGGTGAACCGGATGAGGGCGTCTTTGCCGCTACGATCGAGGGCTATGTCGAGGCAGGTGGAGTGGTCGCAGATAACGGTCTCGATGCCATTCACGGCTTTATGGGGACATGGCTGGGATGGTTACTATTTAATATGCGGCGCTCACTGGGAGAGTCTGCCGGGAGCGATGAGGAGCGCGAAGTTGGGATACGCGAGACGAAAGCGACTCTGGCGATCCTGCTGCTGATGGATAAACGCTCTCACGTCTGGGCGCGTTGGGTAGATGCCTGGCGCTAGATGGCTTCCCAATGTATGGAAAGCTATAGCAGTAATGAAGGTAATAGCCATAGCCCCCTCAGAGAGGGAGGCAGGGGTTTTTGCAACCTTACTAGCGATAGTGAGCTTTTACGACAATAGAGATATTTAGGATTATAAAGGAATAGAGAGAGCTAAACGCTGGCTCTCTCTATTCCTTTGTTTTTTCTTTGCCTGCCCTATCATGAGCGGCCTACGACGGCGTGCAATTCTTCTACAACTTCTTCGAGGTGGGTCGCGGCTTCGGCGGTGGAGGTGGCACCGTTATGGAGTTGCTCGGTTACCTGGGTGGCGACTTTGAGCGCGGCTGCTAGCTTCTGGCCGCTCTTACCCTGGAGTTCGGTGGCGCGCTCGATGTAGTTGGCGGCATCGAAGATGTTGTTGATTAATTGCTCGATCTGCGGTGGGAGCGAGCTTGGGAGCGCTGCACGCAGTTCTTGCGCGGTATCGCGTAGGCGCTGGGCCGCTGTACGTGAGGCGTCGGAATAGTATTGGACGGATTGCATGCCGACCTGTGACGATTCGACAACCCAGACCTGTTCGTTGGCTGCTTCCTGCTGATTACTAGAAAGACTACTCAGAGCCTGGCTGTTGTTCTGGAGCTGTTCGACTGCTTGCAGGATTGGGCGTGTGATGCTATGCCCGGTGATGATACCGATGATGGCCACAAGTACTGAGGCGATGATCATAAGAATGATGATATCTTGTATCTGCGTGTTCGCCGTTGCTGTCACCGAGTTGACGGGGCTGACCACAAAGTATTGCCAGGGCACTTCAGTAGCTGCCTGACGCACAATCTGATAATTAGTATTGGTCGTATCGAGATTGCCTTGAATACTCTCACTCGCGGTTGTCTGCTGGCGCGCTGTGGCGATCGTTGGCGCGGCAAGTAGACTGACATCTTGCTGTGTGGTATAACGCTGGCCAGCGGTGATCTGCCGCTGAATAGGAGCGCTAAGTATGGCGACACTGGTAAACATACGCTGAGTGTCGGGGTCTGCAATACGCACCCCTTGATCATCGACGATAAACGCATAGCTCCCAGCACCATGGACGTTGCTGTCCTGGTGAATCAGGGTGTTGACGGTAGTCAGATTTAACGTCGCACGCATAAAGCCCAGTACCCCCATGGGTTGTCCCTGGGCATTGATTGCAACAACGGGCGCAAAAATGTCGACACTCGTTGTGTGGGTGGTAGCATCATAGAAGACAGGAGAGATAAACTCTTTGCCTGCTTTGACGCTGGCTAATTGCTGCGCCGTATAGTAGTTGGCACCACGCTTCGGTAGCTTTTTGGAGTTTGGTAGCGCGAGACGTAATTGTCCCTGCGCATCAAAGAGTGCCCAGTTGGTATAGTCAGGATTGCGGTTCAGGCCAGCTTGCAAGGCATAGAGAGCGTGTACCTGATCAACTTGATAGTCAGGAGTATTGCTATCGCTCAATGGACGTGCTAGAAATTGCTGGACAACGGTAACCTGCGTTAAAGTTTTCGCATCAAGTAGGCGCTCATGAAAATAAGTATCGATAATTTGAACTCGTGTCTGGGCATCGCTGGTCATAACGTTCTTTGCCTGGTTGATCAGCAGAGGACGTGTCGCTAGCCAGATGTAGCCCAGTATGATCAGCAAGGGAATAATTGTAGCCAGGAAGAGACAGAGCGATATAAGGAATGAAAGTGAGCGTCCCTTACGCAGAGCTGGTTTTTGTATGTTTTGTACCATCTTCATTGATTTCCTTTGATGTATTCGTGACTAGAGAGACTGTACATAGCTGTCTATAACTGTGTCTGCGTTCTCTTTGCTTGCGAAGCCTTCTATTTATCGATCTATCCTCTCGCATTACATTGAGTGTCTGGTATTAATATTGAACAATACCAATATTGATGAGGTCTTGTAATATCTGCTGAACTTCACCTGGAGTGCGATTCATCAAGCGGATCAGTTCAGCGAAGCTGTGCCGCCCGTCGATGAGCAGGTAGCACTGGCGATGTTGGCGTGAGACCTGAAACTGGGCCAGTCTGGCAAGCCCTTCATCCGCCGGACTGGTACGGCGTGGAGTAGGGCCTCTATTGTCGCCAGCCCAACCTGTGCCAGATTGCTGCATAGGTGCTGGCTTTGGCGGTAATGGTCCTGTCGAGAATGCAGAGAGAGGACCTGTTGATTGTCTCTGGGTGGTCTTATTCGGTTGTGTATCACGCTGTATAGTGGTCATTGATCCGGTTGTGCGTGGGCTGTTTTCACGGGTAGTGAGCGGCGAATATTCCTGTAGTGCCCCTGGTGCTTGTTCCGTCGAGTTATTCACAAAAACAAAACGGCAAGGACCCCACGTTTGGAGCTGGTTGAATGCTGCCATCCCACTGAGTTGTCCACAATGCACATCGACGATATGTCCGTTGCTGAACACAATCTCGCCTTTTTCCTGCTGCTCCGCCTCACCACGTTCCACGGTAAGCCGACCTGTCTTGCGACCAAGTTCGATGACCTGCAGTACATTATTAATTTGATCTGTTGCAATGCCGCGCTTCTGAGACATGGTCTTTCTACTCCGTCTTTGGATAAAAAATTCCGTTACGGAACATTAGGGATTAAGCTTGACGTTGTACAAGCATAGCATAAAAGGATACCTGTATGATAATGATTGATAGTAATTCGCCACATTCTCCTAGTACAAAAGAAGCTTAGCAGAAATAACAGTATAAAGCGATATTTAATTTTATAGATAGCGCAGTGCGAGAAAACTAGAAAGTCTTTCGCTGCATCGTAGTTCTGGACTTTCTTGTAATGGTCCTATCAGAATGAACGGAGTGAATCGGTAATGAGTGGCTATATTTTGAAGGAAAGTGCGATAATATCTGAAAAGTGTGTGAGCGTTTTTAGCTGTGGGAGAGGAGTATCTATTCCAGATGAACATGTACAGGAGACACACCCGCGCAAAAGTGAGCAAAACTTTGGTAAAATGGTAGCGTGAGAAGGATACTGTTTTAGGGACAAAATAGGTTTGTTGGAGGAGATACTGCTCGGAGATTGCCGCGAGAAGATCAAGACCGTTCGATCAGAAGAAGAGAAATGTGTAGACGGAAGCAGGGGGCCAGTTAATGGAGTCTCGTAACCTTTCACACTCCTCACAGGGGAGTGGACAGGGTGATAGGGGTGAAAGCGCACCACATCTAGAGTTATTCTCTTTACAGGAGTTAGCTCAGAGTTGCTCTGAGGAGACCAACAAGTTTTTAAAGCAGAGCCCATCGAATGATCGCTACTGTCTGGAACTGTTTCGGCGTGCCATCATCAAGCGTGATGAGGGTGCCTGGAGCTACATCTATCAGCAGTATGCGCCGCTTGTGCTCACCTGGGTAACGCAACACCAGAGCGCAGCGCCGCTACTGGGACAAGATGGGAGTGGACCACTCGTAAATGCCGCGTTCGCCAAATTCGCGCAGGCGTTGACACCTGTCAAGATCAGCAATTTTGCTACGCTGGCGGCAATTTTGAAATATTTGAAGATGTGTGTGCATAGTGTCGTTGCCGACGAAGTGAGAGCACGTCAAGCACGTCAATACGAAGAAACATTGGAATCCATTGAACACGAGCCAGCCAGTGATGATCCAGCCGAGGAGGTCGTCGCCTTGCTCTCTGCGCGCGACATCTGGCAACTGATACAAGAGGAGGTACATAGCGAAGACGAGCGGGTTCTCATCTACCTGGCCTATGTGCTGGGAATGAAGCCTGGAGAGATCTCAAGCCAGCAGCCGCATTATTTTCCGAGCGTTGATGACGTTTATCGGATTAAGCGTAATGTTCTGGAACGTCTGCGGCGTAATCGGCGTCTCCAGGCGCTTTTCCATTATTAGCGGCCATAGGTATGCGATGTGGGTCCGAAAAGACGAAAAGAACCCGTTTATTCTGATGGAATTGCCTACGTCAGAGCATATGGTAGAGCCGCATTAACCGGTGAAATTGGGAAAAGAAAAATGGTAAATGCTTGAAAAATTAGTTAATGCTGCTAATACCTGCCACCCTCTTTGAGGGGGGACAGCCGCGCTTAGCGGCAGGGGGGAGTAAAAAGTTAGCAATCGCCCAACAGAAGATGATACGGATTTAGCAGATAAAAAGCGTCTTTTATGTAGAGTTATCGTGAGTAGCGTAGTTCGAGAATCTACTCCCCCCTGTCGCTGCGGCGACATCCCCCCTCAAAGAGGGTGGCAGGGGTATTACCGTCTTTTCCAGTGAATTCCAACTTTTTGGTACCAGAGGTTTTATTGTGAAGGTTGTTAAAAAATTTCACCGGTTAATGATAATGCGGTTCTACCGAGCATATTGATTGAAGCGTTTTTTCGATTTTCTTCGTATACTACTAAAAACAGGTAGTAACTAATGTGCGCTGAACCTGTATCCTATGTTAATTTTGAGGAAAAATTCATGGAGTGTAGCGAACCAGGTGCTATTCGAGATGAGGAGCTCGCCGCCTTTCTTGAAGGTGAACGTGTGCGTCCTACTGTTATTGAGCACCTCGCGCATTGTCAGCAGTGCTCTTCACAGGTAGAGCTCTACCGACGATTAGAGCGGAAGTTGACCAGTAAGCTCTATCGGTGGGATTGCCCATCCAATCAGGTACTCGGTGATTATCAACTGGGTTTACTTGATCGAGAGCAGGCGCTAGCTGTCCGGGCACATCTCAACGTTTGTGTGTTGTGTCCTGCGGAACTGGCGACCCTCGTCGATTTTCTGGCCGTTGATACCGATCCAATGCTGGCCGAACGATCCACACGGGTCGCGACATGGCAGGGGAATATCGCATTGCCTGTGACACCGCCGGTCGCACCACCGGCTGCCTTTTATCCGCAGGCTGCCCGTATCGCGAACGCAGCCAATGATATCAAGCAGGCAGTGCATAGAGTACGGGAGGAGTCGTTGGGCGCCTTGCGCCACGTGGCAGCAACCCTGTTGCCGGCTGCCCAACCGGGTCTGGCCTTTCAGCGTGGCTCGACTCCACAGCAGGATGGGGTGCTCTGGCCGCGTAATTATGTTGCTGAGAACGTCACGATCTCGTTGCAGTTGGAGCAGGACCCCAGGCAGCGCGATGCGCTACAACTGATCGGATTGGTGATGCGACAGGCAGCGAACGCGGATGCACTGGATGGTATCCCGGCTCAACTGCTGACCGCCGATGGTGTCGTACAGACGCAGCGGATTGATGAGCTTGGCAACGTCATCTTTACCGCACTGGCACCGACAACCTATACACTGGAACTACTCTTCCCGGAGCGTACGATCGTCGTTGAGCAGATACCTGTAACGATACTACAGAATTGAGATGGGGAGTAACATATCCATAATGCAATAACCCCACAGGAACTGCTTGCGGCGCTGACCGAGATGGGTGAGGCACAGGGGCAGCAGCTATTGCGTGCCTGCCTGCCGCAGTTTAGCGCAACCGCACTCAATCGCCTGGTCGATGCTTTGAAGAGAGAGGCCGACCAGAACTGGTATGTGAGTGTTGAGCGCTCGTTGCTCTTCTCGGGCTACTTGCTGCTGATCGGGGACCTGACCCGTAACATGTCTTATCACGCACTTGGCTTGATGGCGCGTGGCGATGCTTTGCGCCGTATGAACCGTAATCAAGAGGCGCTGCCATTCTTTGACGCCGCTGGCGAAGAGTTCCTCGCGATCAATGATGAGGTTGGCTGGGCGCGTACGCGTTTTGGTCGTATGGGTGCTTGCCTGCGCTTGAATCGTACGAGCGAGGCGCTACGTGATGCCGAGGCGGCTCGTGATGTCTTTATGCACTACAAAAAGTGGCGGCGTGTAGGGCAGATCGATGTGAATGCCGCGATCATCAATTACGAAGTGGGACACTACGAGGAGGCTCTGCATCACTTTGATCGTGCTATCGAGACCTATGGGCTTTGTGAAGAGCCGATGGAGCTGTATATTGCGCGTGCACAGGGGAATAAAGCGCTGGCATTGGCTGCTCAGGGCAAATTTCGTGAGGCTTTGTTATTGCATGAACAGGTTCGCGCGGCCTTTGCGCGGGCAGGAGATAGCGAGGTTATATCGGTAGCGCGCGAAGATATGAATATTGCCGATATTTATGAGGCGCAGGGACATTATAGCGCAGCTCTCCTGCTCTACGATCAATGTCGCGCTATCTTTAAACGCTGTGCGATGCCCGATGCAGCCTACATGGCGGCGCTCAAGATGTGTAGCTGTCTGGTGCGCCTCAATCGTACGCGCGAAGCATATGAGCTAGCCGACGAGACCGTCATTTTCTTTCGTGCCACGCCCGGTCAGCCAGAGGTGCTCGCGCATGCATTAATGCACAAAGCTGCCGCCGCGATCCAGCTGGGTAAGGTACACGATAGTGCTGTCATGCTCTATGAAGCGAGTCGCCTGCTTGAAGGTGTAGGCTATCAACGCCTGGCTGCGCTGGCTCGTTTCCAGCGTGCCGAACTTTATTTTTCACTGCACCTGTTGGATGCCAGTGCACGCGAGGCCGAGTACGTCGCCGACGCGTTTGCCGAGCACGAGGATCTGCCGCGCCTGGCTCACGTGATGCTCTTGCAGGGCTATATCGCGAACGAGCGGGGTGAGTCTGCCACGGCGCAGGATCTCTGTATGCAGGCGTTGGATATTGCGAGTGGCCAGGAGATGCTCGACCTGCTCTATCGTTGTAACGACTTCCTGGGACAGCTTGCCGAGCGGCGCGGTGATCTTGCCAGGGCCGCTACCTTCTACGAGCGAGCGATTCAAGGCATCGACGAGATCCAGAGCCGTCTCGTACTCGACGAGCGTAGCAGTTTTCTAGAGAACAAGGCCGATATCTATCAACGCGCGATCCTGCTGGCCTGGCGGCGCGGTTTTCACGAACTGGCCTTTACCTTTGTCGAGAAGGCCAAGTCGCGTGTCCTGAGTGATTACCTGCGCCATAACATCGATATTCGTATTCGTTACCACGATTCGGATAGCGCAGAGGTCGTGGAGGCGCTCCACAAGGCGCGTGAGGAGCAGGCCTATTTTAGCTCGATTGTCCATCAGACCGAAGACGAAGTTCACCTGAGCGATAGTGCCAAGATGCGTGTACACGCAGTGGCTCCAGAGATGGCACGGCAAGAGATGCAGAAGCGAGAACGCCAGGTGGAACAGCTCCTGGAGCGTGTCTATCTGCGCTCGGCTGGTAACCGGCATGTGCACTCGCGCTTTAACTGGATGAGTAATACCGCCGACGTGCTCAAGCGCAGCCTTGCCCCTGCAACAGTATTACTGGAATATTATATTGCTGGCGAAGATCTCTACATTTTTCAGATGACCAACCGGGGGATCGCCATGCAGCTTGTCGCAGGGGCCGTTCCACGTCTGGAACGGCTGATGTCGTTGTGGCGTACCAATCTGGACCTTATCGGAGGGATTGCCAATACCGAACAGCAGGAACAGATCTCCGCGAGCCTGCTAGGGAACGGGCTTGGACTCTTGCAGCGGCTCTACGATCTCTTGCTGCGCCCGGTCGTCGCTACGCTGCATGCCTGTGAGCACCTCCTGATTGTCCCCTATGGTCTGCTGCACTATCTGCCATTCCATAGTCTCTATGATGGTGAGCACTTTCTTGTAGAATACGTCGAGGTATCGTATCTACCGGCTGCATCGCTACTCGACATCTGCCAGCAGCGAGGGGAGCGTGTAGGTCAGGCTATTCGGCAGCAGGCATTGCAGGTTGCAGATTCGCTGGTGATGGGGCTCTCAGATGGTGGTCGGCTCGCGTATGCCGTACATGAGGCAGAGGTCGTGGCGGCGCAACTCGACGTCTATTGTTATCGCGATAAAGAAGCGACCTCACGGCTACTGGCGGGTCTGCAAGGTATCCCCACTCCGCTTGTTCCGAATAATCCTGGCGATGATCCAGCTGTGACGCCGACGTCGCATGATGTTATGAGTGGTGGGCGTCCTGGGAGTCCACTGATACATATTGCGGCGCATGGTCTCTTCCGCCTGGATGCGCCCAATTTTTCCTATATCAAGCTGGCCGATCGCCAGTTTAGCACCATCGAAGCCTTCAACCTGGATCTTACTGCCTGCTCATTGCTGGTACTGAGTGCCTGTGAGACGGGTCGTGGGGTGATTGGTGGTCTGGATGAAGTGATTGGACTGGGGCGTGGCTTCCTCTATGCTGGAGCCGCCTCGCTACTGCCGACGCTTTGGAAGGTCGATGACGCCAGTAGCGCCGAACTCATGGAGACCTTCTATCATAGCCTCCTGAGTGGCGCTACGAAAGCTGCCGCCCTGGCCCAGGCGCAGCGGACCTTTATCGCGCATGCCCGTGAAACCCGGCACACGTTTTATCTCCATCCCTACTTCTGGGCTGCCTTCCACCTGATTGGAGATCCTGGACCGCTGGTATAGATGGAGCTAGCTACTACAGGCATTGCCAGAGAAACTTGCCGTTCGTACCATCTTCTGAGAGAAATGCAGTCCCTGCCTCCCTCTCTTCTGAAAATGGCGTTTTCATCCTGGGTGGTGAACCTTTTTCATGATGGTCTTTGAGGGCTCACCGATGTAGGTTTTTTGTGGGATAGGCCATGAAATCTCATCGCAGGCCGATGCAGACAGATGGGACGCCATGACGAATGCATCCTGTCACTTGCCAATAAAGTTCACTATCACCTGTAAAGTACGCTCAAACTCTTGTCCCCCTCTTTGAGGGGGGAGATAGCTTTAGCTATCGGGGGGAGCTATCCTTCACTTATGCTCTCGATTATTATTCTACACTAAATAGTACTTTAGTCTCTCTAGCCTGTATTCCTCGTTTATAGACTATGCATGCTCAAGGGATAATTCGTGTAAGGTGATGGTTAACAACGTAATTCAAGAATCTACCCCCCCTGTCGCTGCTTTTCACGGGTAGGTATAATCTACGGTGGCTTGAGAGGCTCAGCGAGAGCATGTGGCAGAGGGAATATCGTGGACGAAGCCAATGAAGCGCACTGAGCTGGAGAAGAGCGTCGAGCCACCCGCTCCGTTTGACGAAGCTTTCGGGCCTCTCGATCGCGTTGATTTTCTGCATGCCAGAGACGGCGTTCCTCTCGGATCTGTTCACGTTCTTCACTGGCTCGTTTACGCACCTCTCTTTTCTGGGCCAGTTCCTCCTGTTTCTGTTTGTCTTGTTGGAGGTGTTGCATGCGTTGTGCGGCTTGTTCTTATTGTATGCGTTTGTGCTCGGCCTCACGTTCGCGTTGCTCACGCTCCACGTTCTGGGCGGCTCTGGCTCGACTGGCCTGTCGCTGCCGCTTGAGCCGTTCCAACAGACTGGGCTGCCGGTTTTCTGCTTCCTGCTGAGCCTTTCGCTGCCGCCGCTTCCGCTCATGTTTGTTCATCTCCTCCTTCTTCTTGCGTTTCTTGAGCCAACAGTCCGCTGGCTTGTTGCGCGGATACGTCTGAGTGGGCCACGGTTCACTGATCACAAAACCCTGCGGCAGCGGTTCTCGCTGCAGCATCGCTGCGTGGATGCTTTGCTGGCCTCGTATCAAACAGCTCTGCTCGCGTCCTCGCGGTCTCTGCCATGTTTTGGCAGGCCTGCCTCTTCGTCTGGGCGTCCATGTTTGCCGTGCTTTGCCCGCTCGCTTCTCTTGCTCTTGTGCATCTTCGAGCCCTCCCACCAGAACCGCGATCTGCATCGCCACCGCCATCACCAGCCAGAGCCGCTCTGCCCGCTTGGGATCAGTCATCTTCGTCTGTTCCCATCCCCACCCACCGCTTTTGTGATCTTTGTATTCCCCCTCTATCCAAAAGCGTTGAAAATACCAACTCACGTTCGTCTGCTTGGCTGGCAGATCGGTGAGCACTGCGACAATTTCGTCATACCCTTTTTCCCAGCGGATAACAACGGTCCCCTCCACTTGCTCCCCATACTCACTCATTCAACACCGTAAACCGCTCATTCAGGCTACTGGCATCCAAGGCGAGCGCGAGTTCGTGTGGTCCTTGCCAATGGCGCAGGATGGCCGTCAGCAGGTCCCCGAAACACGATTGCACATCCACCGCTCGTCGTTGCTTGCCCCGTTTGGCCTCCGCTTCATAATAAAATTCTCGTATCCGTTGTCGCAGGCTTTCTTCAGACACCTGTTCGATCTTGGCAAGCCCGTGCGAGAACCGCGTGAGGCCACAGCCATTCACGGTGATAATCCCATAACTCATGAGCCCTAAAAGCCGAATGTGCGCCGTACTCAGACTCGGAACCAATGCAGCCACCTGCTTTTGCCACTCTGCTATGCTAGGAACAGAAGAAGACATCGCATCCTCCTTTGAGGAACTGAGTTTTTCGGTTTCTTCTTCTTTTTTCGGCTTTTTGGCGGCTTCCGACACCCTTATTCGTGTTTTTTCGTTCTTTTCTCCGCTCTACAGGCTCTTCCATTGACATACCTACCCGTGAAAAGCAGCGACAGGGGGGAGTAGATCCTCGAACTACGCTGTAATCCATCCTTAAACGTTTTCTATCACTTTAGTATTCATGGTCTATAATCGATGATTACAGGCGATTGCTAGCTTTCTACTCCCCCCTGCCGCTATCGCGGCTTTCCCCCCTCAAAGAGGGAGGCGAGGCTTTAGTAACATTACCTGCTTTGGCGAGCATTTGTCGTTTTTCTTTTTCCAATTTCTCTGGTTAATGTGGCTCTACCACTCACAAGATTCCTGTCTGATCGACGCTGTCAAATTGATATTATCCGCATGTATCTATTTGTTAGCATCCTTCGTGCTCTCAGCGTGTGGCGTGTCAGAGCTGATTTCCTCCATTCTTTTAGGAAGCAAAGGGGCGAACATCTCTTGAATATGGAACTGGCGCGCGCCTACCAGATCCCAGGCACGTGCAATGCCATAGAGATAGATGATCACAAGTAGTATCGCAAGATTATAAAGAGCAAAAAGATCTCCAGGTGTTATGACTAAGCGTATTGCGTAGAAGAGTTCAATACTGAAGATGACAAGACTAACGAGGATAAAGAAAACGCTCTTCAGTTTCTTCACCCCACTCTTAGAATCCCGTAACAGACTTACACCCATGATGATGGTGTTTATAAGTCCGATCGAACTCATTATGAGTGTGACTGTACCGATTGTTGCATCAGGCACAAGTGCTATTAACGAGATAACGAGCGGATTGAGTAATGCACTGTAAGAACTGGCAACCTGGGCCTGTCGCATCACAGAGGTATTTTCAGCGTTCGTGATTTCAGGCTTAATGGAGATTACAAGAAATATGAGGCCAAAAAGTGTTGCTCCGACACCGGCCATCACGGTAAAAAAGTTTGCGAAATCTGCTGGCACCATAGAATGATTCCATCCTTTTCTATGCGCTTTATCACTGATTATAGCATAATCAAGGGGAACTAAAGTACTGACAACACTAACAAAAAAACGGTGCAGAGAAATCACTGCACCGCTCTATCGTCTTCGCTCAGCCAGGCGTAGTATACACGCTACTTTGCAAGTTGCTCGTACTGCTTACGATCCGTCAGTGGCAGCACTTCATCGATAATACCGTACGCCACAGCCTGCTCAGGACTCATAAAGTAGTCGCGCTCGGTATCGACACGAATACGCTCCAGGGGCTGACCGGTATGTTCGTGGATAATGTCGTTCATCACGTCGCGTGTATGCAACATCTCACGTGCATGGATATCGATATCGGTCGCCTGACCACCAGCGCCGTTCGGTACCAACGGCTGGTGCATATGGATGCGTGCATGTGGTAGCGCTCGGCGACGCCCCTTGTCACCTGCCAGCAGCAGAATCGTGCCGAAGCTATACGCATAGCCAACGCAGGTCGTCGCAATCGGACAGGGCAGCGAGCGCATCGTATCGTAGATAGCGAGGCCAGCCGCGATCACTCCACCCGGCGACGTAATATACAGATTGATCTCACGCTCAGAATTTTCTGAGGCCAGATACAGCAGCTGCGCCACAATGACGTTCGCCATCGTATCCTCAACCTGTCCACTGACCATAATAATGCGCTCACGTAACAATCTCGAATAGATGTCGTATGCGCGCTCACCACGATTCGTCGTTTCTAATACGGTTGGTACCATTACACTCATAGCAGACATTCCTCTCTGATAACTTCTAGTACACATGTATATCAATAACTATTGCAATAACTATTGCTAGACAGACAGTTCGTAATGCAACAGCGACTGGTAGCAGGACAACTACTTCTTCTTCTCTTCCTGTTGTGCCTGGCGCGTAAAGTAATAATGGACAAGTGAACTGTGCTCACGCGTCCGTGTATCTACTACCGCTACCAGTATCCAGCCCTCACTCCCTAATGCGTTCAGTTGCGCCTCATCGGGCAACGCTTGCTCGGCACTATCGATGGTCAATACGTGGTATTCCCAGGGCAGCCTTTGCGCTGGCACGTGCTCATAGACCATCGGAATAGGAAAGCTTGACTGCCCCTCCTGATGAGCAGACAGCATTGTGCGAGAAGGTCGTTCGAAAATCATCTTTTCTATCTCCTTGTAGCTTGTTCACAACATAACTTTGTGTTATCTTGAATATAGCAGGCTCATAGCCTTTACCGATAGAGAAAATCTATGCTAACAGCATATCTTTCAAAAAACCTATGCCATGAGCATAGAATGAGCAGAGCTATACACGACTCTAGAAAGAAGATAAAGATGGCAGACCTACAAGAGATCATCGGGCGTGTTGTACGTCAGGAACGGCAGAGCCGGAATCTGACGATCAAGGGATTGGGTACCAAAGCGGGTCTCTCGGAGATCTATGTTGGGGAGATCGAACGTGGGCAGAAATATCCGTCCGCTAAGGTATTGGAGAGCCTGGCAGGCGCGCTCGATCTGGATATCTCTGAACTGCTGGAATTGGTAGCCGACGAGATCAGACGCGAGCGCGAGCCACAATACGTCAGTGCCATCGGCATCTCACTCCCCAGGAGTGGACAACCACGCCGCGATGTTTTCCGTAATATCGTAAATATGCTGGAAGATGATGACTTCTCCAGTGTCGCAAACTTCAGTGCCTTCTTGCTTGCTCAACACAAAGTAGAGGAATTGCATGATAACTTCAGCAATAGAGCAGACTACAGTGACTTCTTGCGTCTGGCAGAAGAAGTGAAGAGCGATGGAGAGAGCTTGCGTTTGCCTGAGGAAGAAGCAGAGAAGAGCGATGGAGAGAGCTTGCGTTTGCCTGAGGAAGAAGCAGAGAAGAGCGATGGAGCAAGTCAGTAATCAGGGGAAAGTTGGCGTGGGCAAGGCGACTACTAAAGACGTTTTTGAAGGGTACAAATCTCATGTCCCTCGTTGGTTAATATCTTTTGTAGTCGCCTTGAGAAAAGTATATGTCGATCATTTTATGTTGTCAAGAACCATAAGAAAGAAGAGCCAGGGGTGAAAAAGCAGTTTGTATTTTCGTTGATGGACAAGGCTACTGCCAGGGCTATCCAGGCATGCCTCGATTTCGCACGGCAAGAGTTTACGCCGCAGCACTTCCTGCTCTACGTCTTTCCCTGGAACAAGCGCGCTATCCGTGTCTACGAGCGCGTAGGCTTCCAACCTGTACGCAGCTACGTACAGCGCAACAGCGATGGTGGGCATGAGTTTGTAGAGATGTCCCGCGATGTGTAGCTGGGTAGAGCCCCGCTAAGCGGTGAAATTGGGGGAAAGGATTGAAAAAAATGACGCATCTTGGCATGATGGTAGAACAACACTAACCGGTGAAGTTTTTTTAACAACCTTCACAATAAAATCTCTGGCACCAAAAAGTAGGAATTCACAGGAAAAGATGGTAATACCCCTGCCTCCCTCTTTGAGGGGGGATGTCGCCGCAGCGACAGGGGGGAGTAAATCCTCGAATTACGCTGTTAACCATCACTCTACGCGGATTATCTCTTTAGCATTTGTAGTCTGTAATCGAGGATTACAGGTAATTGCTAGCTTTCTACTCCCCCCTGCCGCTAAGGCGGCTTTCCCCCCTCAAAGAGGGAGGCAGGCATTGGCAACGTTACATAATTTTTCAGGCATTTACCGTTTTTTCTTTTCCCAATTTCACCGGTTAATGCGGCAGTGGTATCGCAGCAGAAGATCTGCCGCATGTCTTTGAAAAGTTCTATCACGGCACACCACAACCTGGCGACAAAGCCCATAAGGCGATTGGCCTTGGCCTCTATATCTGTAAACTATTTGTTGAGAAACACGGAGGCACAATTACCATCCAGAACCATCCAGCCGCTGGCTGCGAGGTTACCGTGTGTGTGCCGACAACTATGGCTGACGCGCTAGCTTCCTTTCCTGCATAAGGAAGCTATCATAGTGGTGACCCGATCCAGGCTCTATTGCTTCGAGAAGGTTTCATTGAGGGGATCAGATGGTGCCCTGGTTTGTCCAGGGAAGTAGTAGTAGGGTAGACACCACCCATTTATATCCCGCCACACGCGGCACTTCATTTTTAAGAGCGTTGCCCAACACGAATCATCACCCCAACGGTTGACCCGCGAAAGCAGAGAGCAAGAAAGGCAAACATGAAGCGCTCACTTTTCTTGCTCTCCCCCTGGTGGGGTCTTGAATTATCCGTTATTTCCCTCTGGCCAGACCAAGACTATAGGTCACCATGGCGAGAATAAAACCAACGGACATCAACATGGAGCTGAAGTCTTGATTGTAGTTCAAAAAGCTCCCGCCATTAAAACCTGCCCCCAGCACCCCGATGAGCCCAATACTCGCCACGACAATCCAGCCCCCCTTCCGCGCAACAATGGCAGCGAGCAGCAGGGCAATAGTCAAAACGACCAGCATCAGTCCCAGGCTGGCATGCAAGAGTAACAACAAGGGAGAGGAAGCGGAAGTCACTGCCCACTTCACGCTCTGAAAAACTCCCGAGAAATATTCGGGGGGATTGGCCCCTGGATGATTGCTGGGAATGGTGACAAACAGGTTGACCGCCATCCCGAGTAAAAATTGCGCGGTGAGGATAACGAGGATAACGACAGTTAGCCCACGCAAGCGTGGCGATGTTACACTTCGAACGCTAAGATCAGGATACGTGTTCACCATAAGAGTTTCTCCTTACTACAAGAAGTGATCGACAAAAAGGGGACCTGGCAAGAAGCACAAGCATCACCTTATGGTAATACCACACGCTATGTATCTTTTCAAGGCAATTTCGGCTTTTCCGCGCACGTTTTAGACTCGTTCAACGAAATTGCTGAGCACAACAAGTGCGGATGAACCACATACTTGTCATATTCCATAAACCAGTGGTCGCCCTCTAAGATACGTGAATAGCCGATAAGCAGGATATCGTAGACGGCGTAGAGCTGTAGCGGGATAAGCCAGAGATGATAGCGCCACGTACGAACCGCTTTAGTAAAACTATCGCCCACTGGACAGGAGGTACGATACACAAAAGGCGATTGTATCGCTCCCAGTGGCGTCGGCGTTCAACCGTGCTACCGACGAATGTGCGTTTCCACTTCTTATGCTATACTCACCAGTGTTGGGTGGTTGGGTGGTTGGGTAATTGAAAAAAACAGAGAACAGCCAGGGATCTATGTCAAAACCATCTCTTTTTGCGCTCCTCTGGTCAGAAGAGCATCATCACTATGAGTTGCATATTTCCGGACAGTTCCACGCGCATTTTGGACAAAAAGACGAGAGTCTGTGGCAGAGTTGGTTGCACAAGCAGACCTCTCTGATCTCCTTCTCTTTTCAGGGACGGGCAGGGCGTCTGCGGGTCGTGAAAGAAGCCCGATTACGAGGAGGGGAATATTGGTATGCCTACAGTACCCATGGCCGGAAAGCCCGCAAGCGCTATCTTGGGCAGATTGACCGGCTTTCCTTTACACACTTAGAGGAGGTGGCCCTGGGCATTGCTGTCACAAAGACACCGCCCCCATCCTCTCAAGAGCCGCTTCTTGCTGTACCAAACGCTTCGCGTGCAAGGAGGAACGGGAGCCACATCCCACTGCTGGAAACCAGGCTCACTCCTCCTCGGTTCTCTTCGGCTTTCATTGCGCGAGAGCACTTACAGAAGGCGCTGGATGCAGTACAAGAATACCGACTGCTGCTCCTCTCTGCTCCTGCCGGAAGCGGAAAAACAAGGCTGCTCTCTGCATGGGCAGCGCATGCTCCCAATGCAATCGCCTGGCTCTCTCTCGATGCGTCGGACAATGATCCAGCACGTTTTTGGACCTCGATTATAAGAGCACTGAGGCGCAGCAGTGCCAATCTGGCGAACGTTGGCAGCATCGCTCAGGCCATGTTACAGGCTCCACAACCTCCGGCGTTCTCAACGATCCTGACGACGCTCATCAATGATTTCGTGGCGCTGCCCAGAGAGGCCGTCCTGATCCTGGATGACTACCATGTCATTAATGACCAGGCGATCCATGAATCTCTGCTCTTTTTCGTTGATGCCCTCCCTGACAATCTGCATCTGGTGCTCTCCAGTCGCATCGATCCTGAACTGCCTCTCCCCCGTTGGCGTGTACGGGGACAGATGACCGAGGTCCGCGATCATGATTTGCGCTTGACCCGGGAAGAAACGGCTACGTTTCTTGGACAGATCATGGGATTGGCTCTCTCGGACACAGACATGGGGACGCTTTTCCAACGCACGGGAGGCTGGATCGCGGGACTGCAACTGGCCGCGCTCTCCCTGCGCAAGCAGAAAGATCACTCGGCCTTTGTCCAGACACTTTCTGGCAGTCACCGCTACCTACTGGATTACATGCAACAGGAAATCCTGGCTGATCTTCCGCTCGCCCTGCACGATTTTCTGCTCCAAACCGCCATCCTGAGCCGATTGTCAGCCTCGCTCTGCCAGGCCGTCACCGACGCCCCAACGCTTCGGGTCAGTCAGGAGATGCTTGAGACGGTCGAGCGAGCGAATCTCTTCCTCATCCCTCTGGATGATGATCGGCAGTGGTATCGGTTCCATGACCTCTTTCGTGAAGGACTTCTCGCACGCTTACGTGCCACACACCCGACGCTCATCTCACGCTTACATATTCGTGCTGCCCGCTGGTATGAGGGACAGGGCGAGACACGCGAGGCGATTGTACATGCGCTGGCCGCTTCCGACTTCCCTTATGCTGCGCTGTTAATGGAGCGTGTTGTTGAGGAGGTCTGGCTGCATGGCGAATCCCAGACCTTGTACCGCTGGATCATGGAATTGCCTGATCCGGTCGTGCGCGATCACGCTCATCTGGTCTTGAATGCCGCTCTCTATTTGCTGAACACCGCCGCTTCAACCGTAGAAGCACAACGCACCAGCGTGCGCGCCCAGGTGGAGCAGATAGCGATGCGCGTAGAAAACGTTTTTCGGCAACACGGCAATGCAACGCAACCCTCGGAGGAGGCATCATTCCTCAAATCTCGACTTCGCTTGCTGCGCGAGTGGAGTGTGTCGCTAGAGGCGATTATGGCAGGCGATGTAAAACGCCTCCGTCTGAGCACACAAAACATGCCAACAGTGGACAGTGAGGACGAGGTCATCTGGCAACTCATTCCCCTGTCCAACCACTTCATTCTGCACTATATCTTTTTGCGTGAGGGAGGTGTGCTGGTGCCGAGGCTCCTGGAGATGAAGCAGCGCGCCAGCCAGGAGGGGAACCATTACGCGATCATCAAGGTGACACAATGGCTTGCCCTGGCCGCTTTTGAAGCAGGACTGCTGCGCCAGGCGTACCAGGAATGCCTGGCAGCCCAGATTCTGTTGCAACACATCAAGGGATATGCCATCCTGGCAGGGTATTTCTCTGCCTGTCAGGGGGACGTTTTGTATCAGTGGAATCGTCTGAGTGAGGGAATCGCTTTGCAACAGAGAATCATCCAGGAGGCCGCGGCCTGGCAGAAGATCGATGTAGAGATCACAGGCGATCTTTGTCTGGCTGAGCACACGCTTGCGGAGCGTGATCTGGTGAGCGCACACCAGGCGCTCCAAAAAGCAGAACATCTCATACAGCAGGAGCATCTGGACGCGCTCTTTGCGACCCAGTTCACTGCGGTTCGAGTGCGGTACTGGCTGGCAACAGGTGATATTGCTGCGGCAAGCGAGTGGGCCACGCGCGTCGTTTTTCATCCAGAGAACTGGGACCCCAACCGCAAACGAGAGTTTCTGATGCTGGTGCGAGTATATTGTGCGCAGCACCAGTACGCTCGGGCCGTTGAAACATTGGAACGTTTCCGAGTGCATTTTGACCGTCCTGGAGATTTTCTGGCCACCAGCGCATTCCTGGCCATCGCTGCCGTTGCCCTGCAACACGAGGGAAAATACGAACAATCGCGCGTGGTTCTGGCCCGTCTGCTCCTGATGACGGAGCCAGAAGGTTTCATCCGTGTGTATCTGGAGGAGGGAGAACCCATGCGTCGGATGCTGGAGGAGTTCATCGAGACCGCGACACTCACAGGAAGCCTGGCAGAAGAGACGCTTCAGGAGATTTCTTTCCCATATATCTCAACGTTGCTGGCAGCCTTTGAAGGAGAAAAGAACAGGTTGGCTCTTTCGGAATCGGCGCGTACAGGTCGATCTACCCAGGGAGCGATGAACGAGAAGCACCCTGCTTCTTCAGGGCTGATTGAACCGCTCACCCCGCGCGAGCAAGAGGTCTTACAACTCCTCGCCGAGGGAGCCTCCAACCAGAGCATCGCTAACCGGCTGGTCATTTCGCTCACCACCGCCAAGAAACATGTGAGTAGTCTCCTGGTGAAGCTGGCGGCGGAGAATAGGACCCATGCGGTAGCACGAGCACGCGAACTGTCTCTGCTCTAACGCTCCACCTCCTCTTTGTCCACGTGCCCCTCATGAAGTCAACTCACCAGGTGTTGGGTTGGTTTTATACTCTTTCTGTGCCTGGTCTCTATCTGACGCAGCTTTCCCCTGTTCTGCTCCTCGCCAGAAATGGGACCTCAGAGGAGACTTTCGGCCCATGTGCTCATCTCTTTGATAAGATATTCTTTTTCCAGTGCTTCTGAAGTTGGCACTGTTTTCATTGACGACCAGCGAATTCTCACAAGAGGAAGAAAGGTTCTGAAAAAACATGGAACGCGCATACAGCCTGGAAAACAAAAAGCATACACCGGTAGAAACACATACTACTGAGCCAAAGAACATTGCTGAGGCGTCGCCTCGTTACTTAGCGGGAGTGACTACTGGCGCCCTGGTGTTGACCTGTGTCGGTGCCATCTGGGGCTTGCAGGGTCCGCAGATCATGATCGTTATCACTCCAGTCGTGACCATTATGCTGCTGGCACTCTGCCTTGCGACGAGGCAGGTGGTACGACGGCTGCCCCAGGTGCAGGAAGCACCAGAAGAGCAAGCGCAAGGCCGGAAGATCTCCAGGCGTTTCGGCAGCGTAGTTGTAGGAGAATTTGCGGCCATTGCAGCCGCAGTAGTGCTGCTCAAGCTCTTCAATCACCCCGAATACATTGCTCCCGTGATCTGTCTCATCGTTGGACTGCATTTTCTTCCCTTAGCCTCCCTCTTTGGGGTTCGGGTGTACGTGCTGGTAGGCGCTGCTCTCTCGCTCCTGGGGAGTGGAGCGCTGCTAGCCTTGCTCGTTGGTCTGACATTTGGTGGCCACTGGATATGGTCGGTCATTGTAGGACTGGGCAGCGCAGGGATTCTCTGGCTTACTGCGCTGTTTATCCTCATAAATGTACACACACTTGTTGCGCGTGGGAGGCTGGCATAGCCTCCCCTTCTCCAGACTCAGGGTGTCTTCCTCTGGCAGGCAGCCCAGCAGTGCGCCGCCCGATGGTGCTGAACGCTTCACCAATCTGCTCGCCTGTTGGGCCACCCACCTCTGGCATCCGATGGAAGCCGCAGCAAAGCATTGTCCCAGGACCTGTGGGCGTATCAGCGCACCCTGGAAGAGCAAGGCGTGGCCGATCATGTGCTGCGACAGCAGGTCACAGAAAAGAACCCGCCGCAAGCCGCTGTGGTTTCAACCCAGGCGGAGAGGTGGGTTCTTGCTCTTTGGCTTTCGCCCTTGCTTACTTATACTTCGACCATCCCTGGTGGCATGTCCAGTCCAGGAAAACACATGCCAGTTGTCTCATCATGGTTTCCTTTTAGGGTGTGTGACTGGACTTAAGCACCACCTTGGTCCAGCCGTCGTCGCGCGCATCAAAATGCTGGTACGCCTCCGACGCCTTGTCCAACGGCAGACGATGCGAGACGATGAACGATGGTTTGGCCTTGTCCGCGTGGATGAGATCGCGCAACTGACGGTTGTAGTCCTTGACATTGGCCTGACCCGTTCCGATGTGCTGGCCTTTGATCCAGAACAGGCCCATGTCAAACGGGATCTCTCCTTGCTTGCTCAGCTGGTCCGGGCCTCCTGGGTCCTGGGGCAAGAAGATGCCGACCACGCCAATCCCGCCGGTGAATTTCACCGATTTCACAAGGTTGTTCATCGTCATATTGGGATGCTCATGGCCCTGGGGATCATGAGCCTGATAGCCTACACACTCACAGCCTTTATCGGCTCCCCTACCATTGGTCATCGCCAGCACTTGCTCAACTGGATCGCTTTTCGAGTCATCAATGGGAATCACCCCGATCTGCTCGGCGAGCCGCAGTCGGTCGGGGTGGCGGTCGACGATCATGACCTGGCTAGCGTTTTTGAGGGTCGCAGAGTAGGCGGCCATCAAACCAACTGGTCCCGCCCCATAGACGACCACCGAGTCGCTGGGCTGGACACCAGCAAGCTCAGTAGCATGCCAACCGGTCGGGAAGATGTCGGAGACCATCACGTAGTCGTCTTCCTTCTCCAGTGCATCCTCCGGGAGCTTCAGACAGTTAAAGTCGCCATAGGGCACGCGCAGGTACTCGGCCTGCCCGCCGTTGAAAGGCCCCATGCCAGCAAAGCCGTAGGCGGCACCAGCCATTTTCGGGTCCGGGTTGACGGTGAGGCAGAAAGCGGTCAGCCCGGACTCGCAGTTCCGGCAGAAGCCACAGCCAATATTAAATGGCAGACAAACCATGTCGCCGATCTTGATCCGGTCAACTGCACTGCCAATCTCGACGACCTTGCCAAGATTTTCATGCCCAAACACCCTGCCCTTCTCAAAATTAGTCCGACCTTCGTACATGTGCAGGTCGGAGCCGCAGATGTTGGTACTGGTGATCTTCACCAGCACGTCTGTTGGTCGCTCGATTTTCGCATCTGGCACATCCTTCACACTAACATCGCGTGGTCCGTTATATACAACGGCTTTCATCTTGTCCTCCTCTGTCTGTGTAACATATCCTGACTGAATATGATCTTTTGAGTAGAAACAATGACACACATGCGAGAGCTTTCTTCTTCTGTTTTTCGTGCGTTTTTTCCTGGCCCGTCAACCAGGAGTGCGTGACCTCTGAGCTATTCACCTGCAACACGGCTGGATGGGTTGTTCGTTTACGAAGCACCAGAGGGATCACGTATCAGCATCTGAGAAAGATACTCATCGCTTCACAGTTTCATCTGATCCAGTACTTACTCAAGAGAATTCATAGGCTCTAAGATCTTATTCCGAAACCCAACGCGACTGGCGTCGCTAGTGCTCGCACACGCAGGTTTTCGGATAAATAGTAAGTAAACGCGTTTACTTCTCTTGACAAGGCAGATCAAATACGCTATACTTTTGTAAAAGTAAACATGTTTACTTTTACTGTAAGACAACCATCCAAGATGGAGACGATATGGCAGAGGAGCAGAAAGTAACAAGGATCCGCAAAGGCGAACTGGCACGCCAACGCATTCTCACCAGCGCGCTCCGCCTTTTCGGCTCTCAGGGATATGAAGAAACGACCATGCGCGATATTGCGGCAGAGGCAGGCTATTCTCCTGGGCTGACCTATCGCTATTTTACCGGCAAAGAAGAACTGGTGATGATGCTCTATCAGCGTCTGGCAGAGGAACTCGATAGCTACGCGAGGAGCCTTCCCCCGGTCTCACTGGCGGAGCGTTTTTACGCCACAGCTACCAAACTCCTTGAACTCATGGCACCACACCGCGAGACGTTGGCGGCGCTCTTTGGCACGGCCTTAAACCCACGTTCCAAAGTTGGTGTGCTGAGCGCAAGCACTGCGGACATTCGCCAGAAATCCAGAGGCATGTATCTTGCGATCATTGAAGGGGCAACAGATGCACCGCGAGTCTCGCAACGCCAGGATCTGGCAACAGTCCTCTATGGCGTTCATCTGGCTATGGTGTTTTTCTGGTTGATTGACCAGAGCGCAGGAACCCAACGGACCCAGCAACTCCTTGCCTTTCTCCGTGATCTGCTCAAACTGCTCCAACCCCTTTTATGGCTTCCAGTTGTTTCACAAGTGCTCGTGCGCCTGGTACGGATTATTGGTCCATTACTCGGCGCAGATGAACCGCTTCTTCAGCCAGATACTCAGAAAAAGGAAGGTATTGATCTCTGACGCATTGCTAAATCGCTATTTGGAAAGCCACAAGGAGAAAGCCACGAGTCCTCTCCGTAAGAAAAGAGAAGAAGTTATGCCTACCATTCGCTTAGAAACCTATATTGAAGCGTCGGCAGAACGCTGTTTTGATCTTTCACTCAGCGTTGATATGCATCGTCACTCCACAGCACAGACGCACGAACGCCCGATTGCTGGTGTGACGACCGGGTTGATGAAACTTGGCGATACCGTGACCTGGGAAGCCATTCATTTTGGCATCAAACAGCATCTGACGTCAAAAATTACTGCCTATGAGCGACCGCACCGTTTTATCGATGAAATGGTTCGAGGGGCTTTTCAGGAAATAAAACATATTCATGAATTTGTCCCACAACCATCTGGGACGCTCATGATTGATATATTCACATTCCGCGCCCCCCTGGGCCTCCTTGGGAGATTGGCTGAAACACTAGTACTCACCCGTTACATGAAAGGACTTCTGCTCACAAGGAACAGGTACTTGAAGCTAGTTGCAGAAACAAATACGAACTCTCTGCTTCTCTAGTTATCTTGCTATAAAAAAAGACCATGGAAATATCTATTCATAGTAGCACGATTATTACCACTATGAATAGATCAACATAAGAAAAGATTGCTGGCATGCACATCTGGCGGATAACAACAATGACAGAGAAAGAAGGCTTTCCCATGCAGCAGCTACCAGTTCAAGAAGCGTTGCCCAAACAGTTTGGTACATTACTGCTCACCTTTGAAAATATTGCTCAATCCTACTATCTGTCTGGTCGGCCCTGGCAGGCGCTCCAGCTGCTCCAATCTGGCTTACAAACACTCGCGATGCCAGAGGTGACACAACATGATAAGGCCAGGTTCTTGCTTCACTATGGTAAGAGGTTGACGGCCAGAACACAGTTTGAGAATGCTTCCATTGAAGAGGCAATAACTGTTCTGGAAAAGGGCAAGCAACTGGCAACTGAGATTGAAGATCCACAGCTTATCGCTGACGCCTTTGATGCTATTGGATTTGCCCACTATGTAGCCGCATCAAATCGGCGCGAAGGCGACCCACATATGTTTTATGTTAGCTTTCAAGAAGCGTTAGAACGGCGACGCACGCTTCACGACGAACGAGGCATCAGCGAGTCACTCTTTCATCTCGGTCTCACCACCGATGTGCTTGATCAAAAGGAGGACGCGCATGCTTACTATACACAGGCCCTGCAGATCGCGCAAGCGGGAGGCTATGCGCAAGAGGCCAGCGAAGCGCTGCGCCATCTTGGCTTTCAAGAACAAGTGCAAGGCAACCTCACCCAGGCCCTACAGTATTTGAGCGAGGCACTGCAGTTGTCTGAACAGGCGGGTCGCGTCTCTCTGCCTTTTGCCCATGTTGCAGTTGCGGATGTCCATCTTGAGATGGGGAACGTGGCGTTGGCCACATCCCACTGTCAGCAAGCGCTTGAGCTTGCCCGCACCATAGATATCAAGAAAGCGCTCATCTTTGCCCTGGGAAGTTATGGTTCTATATGCCAGGCGAAACACGAGAAACAACAAGCCAGAAACTATTTTGAAGAGGCATATGCCATAGCACAGGCCATTCATCTCAAGCATGCGATGCAACGCCTATCCTCCTCACTACAACAACTCTCGATTACTCAGGAGTAGTATAATAAACCTTGATATTTCTCAATAGAAGACATCCTTTTCGCTACGCTGCAGGAAATAACTGTAACAAATACGTATAGCATAGCTGTGTGTTGCAGATACGGGCAGGATCAGAATAGGTGTCATATTCTTTGAAAGGTCATGAAAACATCTATTCATAGTAGTAGGATTATTACCACTATGAATAGAGTAACAGAGGTACATTCCTTTGCGCTGGCTATAGGCGCGGGTCTACCGGTTCACTCTCCATCGCCAGGACGCCAAAGACACATTCATGGACACGACGCAGGGCATCGTTATGTACGAAGCGTTCGAGTCCCTCCATACCTAGTGCGAACTCGCGCGATGCCAGCGAGCGCTTCGCACCCAGGCCACGCGAGCGCAGGCGTTCCAGGTTCTCTGGCACGTCGTACTCAGGTCCGTAAATGATGCGCAGGTATTCAGCGCCACGACACTTCAAAGCTGGCTGCACAAAGCCCTGCTTCCCGTGCGTGATAAAGTCAAATGGCTTGACCACCATACCTTCACCACCCGCTGCCGTCAGCGCTTGCCACCAGCCGATACCCTCCGTAACACTCTGTTCGTTATTGAGATCAACCAGCCGATACGGCGTTGCGAGCAGGACCTGTTCATCGGCGCGGCAGATCTCGGCGAGCGTCTCCATATGCCAGTGATGGTTTTTATCACTGTACACGTGGCCCTGTGTCGCCATGATGTGGAACGGCGCTAGCTTGAGATCCTCCAACGAGTTCACAGGCCAGCAATAGCGGCGATAGGCATCCACATAGCGCTCGGCCTGCGCTTGCCGTTGACGATAGCGATCAAGCAGCGCACCAACTGCAAGACCATGACCCTCGGCCTGCGCTAGCGCATCTACCGCTAAATTCAACGCGACACGCGAAGCCGCACCTACTGCCGCGTACTGCCGCAGGACCAGCGATTGCGCCTTCACCGACCATGGCAGCAATTCACAGTCCAGGCAGACCCAGTCAGTATCGAAGCGTGCCCAGAAGTCTGTCGCATCTAACGCACTACGCAGACGTGCCAGCAAAGCCGTCTCAAGCTCACTATCATCGAAGAAACGCCGCCCCGTACGCGTATAGCAGATACCGAAGCTCTCTGCCAGGACGCCAAAGCGAGCACGCGCAACCTCTTCATCGCGACACACGATCACGACAGCACGCGAACCCATGTGCTTCTCTTCACAGATCACCTGCTGCACACCCTGCTCCCGGAAGTAGGAGAAGACCTCCGCCGGATGTTCAAGGATACCGGGCTCCTTACTGGTTGCTCCAGGCGACATCGTCGGCGGCAGGTAGATAAGCCAGCGTGGATCTGTTGCGAAACGGCTCATGACCTCCAGTGCGGCAATCGCGTTCTCCTCACGAATAGTGACCTTGCCGCTCAACTGCGTCTCTACTATGCGCTTGCCTGTAACGTCCGCGATATCCAGGAGATCGTCATACTGCTGCTGCGCCGTCAAGACCACCTGCTCACGCTCCACAAGCGGTTGCAGAGGCCGTACTGGCTCGCAATAGGTCTCACGCGCCGGCACAGAAACCAGTGTCCGCTCCGGATAACGCATAGCAGTGAGCGCGCCACCAAAGACACACCCCGTATCTATATTGATAGTACCATTGAGCCACTCAGGCTCCGGGACCGGCGTATGCCCATAGACGACCAGTGCCTTCCCACGATAATCGCCCGCCCAGTTATAACGGATCGGCAGGCCAAACTCGTCGGTCTCTCCCGTTGTCTCTCCATAGAGTGCGAACTCGCGCACCGCACGCGATCCGCGACCGTGCATAGACTCTTTCAACCCTGCATGCGCAACAACCAGGCGACCATCATCAAAAACATAGTGACTGATCAGGTCATCCAGAAACTTCGTGACACGCGTTTTAAAGGCTGCGGACTCTGGCTCAAGTTGTTGCAACGTCTCCACGATACCGTGCGTCAGTTGCACATTACTGCCCTTCAGCTTACGTACCAGTTTCTTATCGTGGTTCCCCGGCACACAGAACGCAGCCCCATCTCCAACCATATCCATGACCAATCGCAACACCGCAGGCGTGTCTGGTCCTCGATCAACGAGGTCACCCAGAAAGATAACTTTGCGTTTCTCTGGATGCTGGACACGGTAATGCGTACCGTCTTCCTCTTCACGGGACGTCACAGCATAGCCAAGTTCGGCCAGCAGGCTCTGTAGCTCAGCAAAACAGCCATGGATATCGCCGATGATATCGAAGGGACCACGATCATGTTTGCGGTTGTTCCACAGTGGCTGGCGCTCGATCTCGATAGCATCTACCTGCTCCGGCGAGCGCAAGACGTGCACGAAAGGAAAACCTTCCGTCCGCAGCGAAGAGAGCGAGCTACGTAGCTGGCGCGTCTGGCGTCGTACCACGTGTATCCCAAACTGACGATCAGGACGCTGGCTATTGCGCTCCTGACAGATCTGCTCCGGTAGATTAAACACGATCGTGGTCAGCAGGAAATGATAGTGATGCGCCAGTTCAACAAACTTTTTGCGATCCTCCTTCTGCACGTTTGTCGCGTCGATGACCGTCAGACGACCGGCCTCCATACGCTTCGCAGCGATGCAGTTCAGGATCTCGAAGGCTGCGGGCGTAGCCGCTTGATCGTTCTCATCGTCCGCCACCAGGCCGCGACAGTAATCGGAAGAGATGACTTCGGTAGGCTTAAAGTGCTTACGTGCAAAGGATGACTTCCCTGAACCGGAGGCCCCAATCAGCACGACTAGCGAGAGTTCTGGAATCGTTATCTTCATCGTTTTTTTCTTTTCTGCGACAACACTGTAATCTATCAACCGGCCAGCGTGGTCGGTATGGCGACACGTGAGAAGACACCCATCTGCGAGAGCGCACCCACCTCCTCGTCGGATGGTCCAACCTCAGCAAAACGGACAGTGTAACCATGGCGCTCCGCTATCTGACGTGCCCAGGTCTGGAACTGCTCCCGCGACCACTCAAAACGGTGATCCTGATGACGGAACGTACCGGCTTGTAGCGTCTCAAACTTCACATTATATTCAGCATTTGGCGTCGTCACGACGACCGTTCCGGGGCGTGCAAATTCAAAGAGCACCCGCTCAAAAGCTGCCAGGCGCGGCTGATCCAGATGCTCAATCACCTCGATCACTGCCGCTGCATCATAGCCCTCAAGCCGCTTATCGCGGTAGGTCAGCGCACCATGAATAAGTTCGATACGTGCACGCTGCCGTTCGGGCATACGCTCCAGATGCAAACGACGCTGCGCCAACATCAACGCCTGATACGAGACATCCAGGCCCAGCATATGCTCGATCTGCCTCTCCTGTAGCAAGAGCTTGAGCAAGCGGCCCTCACCACAACCCAGATCCAGCACCCGCCGTGCCTCGCACTGACGGAATACCTCTACAGCCGCCTGCAAACGCTGCTCATGGACATTTGGCTTCCGCTCTTCCTCACTCTGCTTCGTCTCGTCCTGGACCGCTGCAGCGTTACCAGTTGTCTCCTGATCAGCCTCCGCAATCTGCTCCGTCTCCTCAATATCATCATTCGGAGACTCCTCCACAATCAGGCGACTCAAGGCGTCGCGGGTCAGACTCTGTTTATGCCGCAGGTAGCGATACGAGATGACGTTGCGCTCAGGGTGCGTCTCCAGCCAACCCTTACCATGGCGCAACAGCTTCTCCACCTCGTCATCACCGATCCAATAGTGTTTGGCATCGTCTAGCACAGGGATCAAAACATAGAGATGTGTCAATAGATCGCTCAACCGACAGGTTGCCGCCAGCGTCACAGTATAGTAGGAGCTACTCCCCCAGTCGGTGAATTTCTCGTCCAACAGATGCTCTGTAATAGTGACCTGATAGCCAAGCGGCTCAAATAGCCGCCGTAGCCACTCTTCACCACCGCGACAGGGGAGGGCCGCAATCTGAGCTTGTAGAGGGATAGCTGTCTCCACAAGCGCGGGGCGTTCTTTGCTGTGACCATTGAGGGCTGACCCGAACGTCTCGGCGATAGCCACGCTCAAAAAAGAAGAGGCAACATAGGGGCGATCATTGACGTATTGGTCCAGCGACAATCCTTTGTCGCGCTCACGCATAAGCTGGACCGTATTGATATCCAGCAACAGTGCAGCGGTACAGCGCTCAGCGGTCGCCTCAGGGTAAAAAACGTGGGCCTGACCAAAGTTGAGCGTAAAGGACTGCAAGCGCGCCGGATTTTTGTGCAACAGGTAACCCAGATCTGTCGCAGGCTGATACGTCGTGGAAATGGTTAACAACATTATTCTTTTGATCCATTCCTGCTTTTTATCTAAAAATGTGTACAGCCAGTATACCATTAAGCTCAAGAGATAAAAATGTAGCCATGTGATTTCTTCCATGATCACACGTTTATCTTCAGTAGAAGCTGTGTTTTTTGCAGCTATATACTCAATATGCACTCGCTATGCATCCTGTAATTGAAGGAGCTCACTTATTTATGGAAATCACCCCCAATTCATCCCTACCCGTCAATGATCAGCAACCTGCCACACCCTCTACACCTACCCATCAGCGTCAACCATTGATGCATGTCACTTTCCCAGCCTTTAAGCACGAGAAGCGTGTACTACCTATCGATGTCAACCAGGTTATCGATGAGAAGATTACCGCAGGCGCTCGCATTGCCGACGCCGTCGCCGCAACCGTT
Source organism: Ktedonobacteria bacterium brp13 (assembly GCA_015099395.1). Classification (GTDB taxonomy): domain Bacteria; phylum Chloroflexota; class Ktedonobacteria; order Ktedonobacterales; family Ktedonobacteraceae; genus Dictyobacter. Next base: position 2,811,287 of record AP024096.1, read on the forward strand.
GGCAGCTGGCGCTTTATCATCATTCAAAGTATCATTCTTATATTGTGGCTGATCCTCAACTCTATCTTACCCTCCAAATGGGATCCCTATCCCTTTATCCTCCTCAACCTCGCGCTCTCCTTCCAGGCTGCATACAGTGCTCCGTTCGTTATGATGAGCCAGAATCGACAGGCAACAAAGGACCGCTTGACCGCTGAGAATGACTACAAGACGGACACTAAAGGCGAACTAGAGATTACGCATATCATGGACCACCTGGACCATCAAGATCATCTGATTCTACAAGTTGTAGAGCGCCTCGAAGCACAGCATAAGCAGCTATTAGAAGAGCGCCGCGAGCTTATAGACAGGCTGAAAGAACTTGTCCCTGAGAATGCCAAAACCGCACTCGAGGAGTCTGAGTCCTAGAGCAAGTACCATTTTTGCTAGAACTGGAACCCGCCGCAAGCGCTACGCTTACGACGGGTTCTTGTTAGCAGACTGTCCTCTTTATCTTCTCACGGCCTGAGATTCTCACCTCACGACTTGTGTCTGTACGTAGATGGCAGGAAGACCATAGCTTGAAGAAACCAGACATCACCTGCATTACCCGTACATTTATAATATCTCTAATATCGTAAAAGCTCACCATCGCTAGTAGGATCGCTAAAACCCCTGCCTCCCTCTTTGAGGGGGGATGTCGCCGCAGCGACAGGGGGGAGTAGATTCTCGCATTACGCTATTAACCTCGATTATACACAATCTATCACTCTTATCTTCATGGTTGGTAATCGAGGATTACATGGCTTTGCTAGCTTTCTACTCCCCTCTGCCGCTAATCGCGGCTGTCCCCCCTCAAAGAGGGCAATGCCATTCAAATAAGAGCAAAGAGTGGAAACAGCTAAAGGGAGAAATGCTCTTGCTAAGCGCGTTCGTCAGCCTCCCTACGATTCTGGTAAATGACCCGAAAACTGAGCAGCTTTTGCCCTGAAAGGTGAGCATTTGCCCCCAATCATGAGCACTAGCAGGAACGTGCCTGGGCAAACCGCTCCACATCTGGTAGACGTCTCCTGAGAGTTGTAAATTGCGTTCGCGCTTCTCAGACGGACTGACCAAAGGAGAAGACATGCGAGTGGTTACTTCAATAAGGAAAAAAGCATGAGTTCTTCATCCAGATACCGTTCACCCTGTTTGAATGCGTGAGGCTCCAGACCGTACACCCGAAATCCCAAAGTTGTGTACAGGTGATGAGCGGCTTTATTTGTCGTGACAACTGTGAGGTGAACTTGCTCCAATCCTGGAAGCGTGGCACTTCGCCTGAGCAGATCTTGAAGTAGCCGTTTGCCAACTCCTTGCCCACGTTTTTCTGGAGCGACATACATCCCCCAAACCGTGGCTTTATGTCGCAGCTTGCTCAAGGATTCACGAAAGAAGCCTACCATTCCAATGAGGGTGTCTTCATCCTCAAAGGCACCGAGAACAAATCGTTCTGGTGGGTCGCCTTTTACACACAACTGTTCTGCCATCTGGGGATGCGATTCCTGCTGAAATTCATCGGAGGTGACGGCAAAGGCGTCGGGAGTCTCTTGTAGGCCACGCAAGCGAAGGGCCTGAAAAGGGATGACATCGTGTTCGGACAGAAGGCGAATATGCATTAGTGCGAGAATTTCCTTTCTAGAAAGACATCAGGAGAACTAACTTGTGCCAACAGCATACTCTGTTGAGCCTCTCGACACAAGTCGTTAACCTACGTGCTGGGTCTTTCTGAACGAGAGGGCCTATTTACAAGATACCGATGGAAGATGCAAGGTCAGGAGCGGCATTGTCTGGATGAGATACCATCTCTGCTCATGATTGGGGGCAAATGCTCACCTTTCAGGGCAAAAGCTGCTCAATTTTCTTCGGGTCATTTACCAGATTCTTTATCTGGTAAATGACCTGAAGGTTCGACGGAATGGACCCCAAGGATCGAATTTGGCCTTCAAGGTTCGATCCAGCCAGAACTTCCATAGCTTGTGCCGCTCCCGAGGCGGCAGATGTCAGAGAACGAATGAAAATCCGTCATACCTCTTTTCCACTGAAAATGGTCTGTTCTCTAGTGTAGGAAAAGCATGCCACTCGTCACACACGGTACCTGGTCATAATGCCTTTGAGCCACTGCAACTGTTTATCGGTTGGGGCGAAGTTTGGCTTCTGGAGACGTTTCGCCATGTCCTGTACAAATTTGCGCTCTTGCGGATTGATCCTTCCGCTATCGACGGCGACGCTATCGAAGTAGGTGTGCAGAGCCAGCGTCTGCTTGAGCAGGAGACTCTGTTCGGTCGAGGGAAGTTTATTTTTGACGGGACGAGGTTTGTTATGCGCCTCATGTGCTTCGGAATGCTGCCATTTATCGTATGCGGCTTCATCGCTGTTCCAGGCACCCAGTCCGGCTAACTCATCGGCACGCTCATTTTGTAGTTGCCCATTATGACCACGCACCCATTCAAAGATCGGCGCAACCTTACGGAAACCTAAGAGTATACGGTATGCCGACCAGAGATCCGGATTCGCCTTCATCTGATAGATCCCCTGCGCCACCTTGATCGTATACTCGCTATCGCTATAGATCTTCAACGGCAAGCCAGGAGGCGCAAGACTGAGTACGGTCAGCACTGCAGCGATCTCCGCACGGTTATTGGTCGTCGTTTTAGCACGGGGGATATGTCCATAGCACTCAAAACACGGCGCGTGCTCCCGTATACTCCCATTCACAAGATCAGTTGCCGACCAGAAGAGGGCAGACCAACCGGCCGGCCCACCCGGATTTTTGATACAGGCCCCATCCGTATAAGCAACCACTCCGGCAGTTGTTAGCCCGGGCAACTGCGCACGAAAATTTACCGTCGTGGTCGCCTGTAGCACAGAAGTCCACTCCAACGAGTCTTGTATGTCAGCATTCAATGTTACGTTACCTGCTACCTTTCCAACACTGCAACAGTCCTATAAATTTGCAGTCCGATAGTGCTATCCTGCTATCCTGCTATCCCTGCTATCCCTGCTATCAACACTAGTTTACTTCACGTCGGCAATAGGTTCAGCTTGCGGAAAATCGTGTATAGTATCACGAATATCGGGTCGTGGCAGACAGGCAAAGTAGGCGATAATGGCATCACGGAAATCGCAGGCGGCCTGCGATAGATAATGCCCTTCACGCCAGCAGAGACCTATAGTACGCTGGCAAACAGGATCCGTAATGTGTAGCGGGACCGCTCTGGTATCAAAGGAGTTGCGCCAATTTAGCTCGGACCCAAAAGCTACCCCGAAGCCGGTACTCACCAACCGACTGATCGCACTCGGTTCTTCGCTCTCAACCAGGATATCCGGCTCAAAACCCGCTTGCCGACAGAGCTCATCGGTCATGTCACGCAACGAGTAGCCGGAGCGCAGACTGATAAAGTGCTCATGCGCCGCCTCTGCGAGTGCAATCGAGCGACGGGCCGCAAAGGGATGATCGTGAGGCACAACCAGAAAGATCTCCTCTGTAATCAGCGGAATCGTTATAATGCCTTCTTGCTGGATGGGGGGCGACGCGACACAGAGATCTAGCTCACCACTCTCTAACAACTGATAGATCCGACGCGGCGAGTGATGATGAAAGAGCCGAAAGCTTACGTGCGGATGATCGGTGAGAAAGACCTTGAGAATCTCTGGTAGCATAGAGATATTAACAGCCGCCAGCGCAATACGACCACGTTCAGCACCTGAAAGATCGGCCAGTTCGCGTTTCGCATCCTCTATCTCATCCAGGATACGCGTCACCCGCAGCATAAAGGCACGCCCAAACTGGTTTAAGTAGATATTGCGTCCCTTCCGTGTAAAGAGCGGCACCCCCAGTTCTTCTTCCAGATGCGTAATGGTATGGCTCAGCGAGGGTTGTGCGATCGAAAGCTCACGCGCCGCCCGTGTCATATGTTCGTGGCGCGCCACCACCTGAAAATACCTTAGTTGCAGAAGATCCATGCAGATCACCCCTTTATGCTCCATTACGACACTCCAGAAAAAGCGCTCTCGCTCCTCGTCGCAGGCCATTCATAGACAGATCATTATAAGTTCATGTCTAATTATATATTGGACCTTATTAAGAATCAATAATACAATAAGGGTAGATATCATTATCCTCACATCCTCATGGCAAAGAGAGCCACCACACCTGAATGAACAGGTTAAACATTTTTTTGATTGAGACAACTTCACAGAACAAACTCAAGTATGAAGCGCTTGTTCCCACGTTGCAAGGAGAGAGAACTTGGCACAAACATCCGTATCAGCTACGGTGCCGGCACGTCATTCACGACCCGTTGGGCCAAATTACAAATGGATCGCGCTCTCAAATACCACTCTTGGTATGTTGATGGCCACAATCAATGCTAATATCGTACTCATTTCTTTACCTTCTATCTTTAATGGTATCGGTATCAATCCGTTGGCACCTGGTGAGACCACATATCTGCTGTGGACTCTCCTCGGTTATATGCTGGTGACGGCAACACTCGTTGTTACACTCGGTCGTATCTCCGATATGTTCGGTCGGGTTCGCCTCTACAATCTGGGTTTCGCCATCTTTACCATTGGCAGTATCCTGCTCTTCCTGACTCCTAATAGCGGGAATGCGGGGGCCATCGAGATCATTGCTTTCCGCCTGGTACAAGCGGTCGGTGGTGGATTGCTCATGGCGAATAGTACTGCCATCCTGATCGACGCCTTCCCAGAAAAACAGCGCGGCACGGCGTTAGGTATCAACTCTATCGCCGCGATTTTAGGGTCGATTATCGGCCTGATCCTGGGCGGTATCCTCGCTGCTATCAACTGGCGCCTGGTCTTCCTGGTCAGCGTCCCCTTTGGTGTCATTGGTACTATCTGGGCCTTCTGGAAACTACGCGACCTCTCAGCACGCAGTGGCAAACAAAAGATCGACTGGACCGGTAATCTCACCTTCTTCTTCGGTCTCACTATTGCGTTAATCGGACTGGTCTATGGTATCGAGCCGTATGGTAACTCACCTATTGGCTTCGGGAGCCCCTTTGTCATCGGCTGCCTGATCGTCGGTATCCTGCTCCTGGTCGTCTTCGTCTTTGCGGAGATGAAGGTAAAAGCGCCAATGTTTAACCTGGAGCTCTTCAAGATTCCGATGTTCACCGCCGGTAATATTGCTATCCTGCTCGCAGGACTCGCACGTGCCGGTCTACAATTCATTCTGATCATCTGGCTGCAGGGCATCTGGTTGCCCCTCCACGGTTATAGCTTTGAGACCACCCCGTTGTGGGCTGGCATCTATATGCTACCCTCAATGCTTGGTTTCATTGTCGTTGGACCGATTAGCGGCATACTCAGTGATCGCTTCGGACCACGTATCTTCGCGATCGCCGGTATGGTTATTCAAGCCGTCGCCTTTATCCTATTGACCTTCCTGCCAACAAACTTTGACTATATCTGGTTTGCTGTCCTGCTCGTCATTATGGGTATCGGTCAGGGTATGTTCACCACCCCGAACACAACAGCGATCATGAATAGCGTCCCGGCCCATCAGCGTGGTGTCGCCTCCGGTATGCGTGCGACATTCATGAATGTCGCTTCAGTCCTGAGTATGACGATGTTCTTCGGTATTATCACCCTGGTACTCGCCAATGGACTGCCATCGACCATGACCGCTGGCCTCACACAGGCCGGAGTGCCACAAACCTTCGTATCGCTTATCGCAAACCTCCCTCCGATCTCAGCTCTGTTTGCCGCCTTCCTTGGCTACAATCCGATGAAGACACTGCTACCGCAGCAGGCATTGCAAACAATGACACCAGCGCACCAGGCCACCGTTCTGGGTAAGAGTTTCTTCCCAACGCTCATCTCGACTCCTTTCGCAGACGGCCTGCATATCGCATTCTATATTGCGGCAGCACTCTGCGTGATCGCTGCTCTGGCCTCCTTTGTACGCCCAGCTAGCATCGCTGAGATCGAAGAAATTGAGATCGAGATCGAAGGTGCTCCTATCCCTGTTGAAGAACAGGTGGGTGCCCTTAGCGATTAACGACTCGCTTCTATTGATACATATGCACGAAACGATGAACCCTTCTACACAGCCAGGCTGCTAGAAGAGCTCATCGTTTCAATGTATCGGGTTACAAGGCTTACGCACGATGCTCCTCGTGGTGCTCTTTGACCAGTTCAATAACCACTGCCAGTGCGATAATAAAAGGCGCATCGACACCGGAAACGACATCTACCGCATAGCTATCGCGGAATAGTGAGAATTGCCGGCCAACGGTGGCCCAGAGATTGCCTGCATTATCGGTGATCGTGAAGCTCCAATCCCAGAGATTGCCCTGGATATGGAAGACCTGACCGTTCTCGCCCTCAACTTTGAAGCGTTCCCCGCCAAAGAGGTGCAGCTGCTCATGGACGTTGGCCCAGTGCTGCCCCTGACGGTAGATATCATAGCTCGGTAGCAACGAGATCAGGCGCTGCTTAATCTCTACCAGATTCTGACCGCTACTACGATCCAATAGGACGAGGTTATCGCCAATATGAAAGAAACGTCCACGAACCTCAAATATTGCCTGCCCTCGATCATCACGTACAAGAAAGTCTTCAGTAATGCTCCAGGCTCGCTCACGCAAATGATAGCGCATCGTGTATTTTTACCTTTCGCTGTATTCGTCGTAGCTTACACCAGGACAATTTTCCTGGCATGCAGCACATTCCGCTTGCTGCGTTTTCCATCCACTACAATTACATCACCTTCAACTAATCCTTGTAAAGAGCTCACCGCGTGCGCGAACTCCTGACCCTCGGCGTTATTTTATCTGCACTAGAGATGCTGAACACCATGCAGGTAATGCCGGTAAAACCACTGCCTCCCTCTTTGAGGGGGGATGTCGCCGCAGCGACAGGGGGGAGTAGATTCTCGAATTACGCTATTAACCTCGATTATACACTATCTATCACTCTTATCTTCATAGTTGGTCATCGAGGATTACAGGAAATTGCTAGATTTCTACTCCCCCTGCCGCTATCGCGGCTTTCACCCCTCAAAGAGGCTCACCGGTATAGGTTCCTGGTGATATATGCAATGAAACCGATGGAGACAGGTGGGATGCCATGACGAATGCAGTATGCCGCTTGTCAATAACGTTCACTATCGCCTGTAAAGTACGCTTAAACTCTTGTCCCCCTCTTTGAGGGGGGAGATAGCTTTAGCTATCGGGGGGAGCTATCCTTCACTTCTGCTCTCGATGACTCTTCTACGCCAATCATCTCCCGTTCGGACGTGGATTTCGTCATCAAGAATGACAGACTAGGAAGGCGAGCGTGATGGATAGCGTTTAATTCGAGATTATAACGTTATTCGAATATTTACTCCCCCCGATAGCTAAAGCTATCTCCCCCCTCAAAGAGGGGGACAAGGGCTTAAGTGCACTATACAGGCAATAGTGCACGTTATTGGCAAGTGACAGGACGCATTTGTCATGACGTCCCATCTGTCTCCATCGGCCTGAGATGGGGTTTCATTACATATCCCACCAAAAAGGTTCATGTCTTTTCGACAGAGCGGGCCATGAAAATAACGTATATGCTGAGGCAGTGTTGGCCTTTTTCCCTCCTTGACCACCAAGTCCCAAAGTTATTTTCGAAGGAAAGAGGCTCACCGGTATAGGTTCCTGGTGATATATGCAATGAAACCGGTGGAGACAGGTGGGATGCCATGACGAATGCAGTATGCCGCTTGTCAATAACGTTCACTATCGCCTGTAAAGTACGCTTAAACTCTTGTCCCCCTCTTTGAGGGGGAGATAGCTTTAGCTATCGGGGGGAGCTATCCTTCACTTCTGCTCTCGATGACTCTTCTACGCCAACCATCTCCCGTTCGGACGTGGATTTCGTCATCAAGAATGACAGACTAGGAAGGCAAGCGTGATAAAGAGCGTTTAATTCGAGATTATAACGTTATTCGAACATTTACTCCCCCCGATAGCTAAAGCTATCTCCCCCCTCAAAGAGGGGGACAAGGGCTTAAATGCACTATACAGGCAATAGTGCACGTTATTGGCAAGTGACAGGACGCATTTGTCATGACGTCCCACCTGTCTCCATCGGCCTGAGATGGGGTTTCATTACATATCCCACCAAAAAGGTTCATGTCTTTTCGACAGAGCGGGCCATGAAAATAACGTATATGCTGAGGCAGTGTTGGCCTTTTTCCCTCCTTGACCACCAAGTCCCAAAGTTATTTTCGAAGGAAAGAGGCTCACCGGTATAGGTTCCTGGTGATATATGCAATGAAACCGGCGGAGACAGGTGGGATGCCATGACGAATGCAGTATGCCGCTTGTCAATAACGTTCACTATCGCCTGTAAAGTTCGTTTAAACTCTTGTCCCCCTCTTTGAGGGGGGAGATAGCTTTAGCTATCGGGGGGAGCTATCCTTCACTTCTGCTCTCGATGACTCTTCTACGCCAACCATCTCCCGTTCGGACGTGGATTTCGTCATCAAGAATGACAGACTAGGAAGGCAAGCGTGATAAAGAGCGTTTAATTCGAGATTATAACGTTATTCGAACATTTACTCCCCCCGATAGCTAAAGCTATCTCCCCCCTCAAAGAGGGGGACAAGGGCTTAAGTGCACTATACAGGCAATAGTGCACGTTATTGGCAAGTGACAGGACGCATTTGTCATGACGTCCCACCTGTCTCCATCGGCCTGAGATGGGGTTTCATTACATATCCCACCAAAAAACCTATATCGGTGAGCTCTTTGAGAGGAGGGCAGGGGTTTTTACATACTTACCAGCGATAGTGAACTTTAACAGTAACAGAGAAGGGCACACCAGGATATAGCGTTGGGCAGAACAACGTTCCCGCCGACACGCCTATCCCGGTGAGCCCTCGCCGGTGCTGTACTATTTATTTCCTGATGAGCTTATTTCTGATGAGCGCTTTCACTGCCTGGACAATATCGTGGGCACTGATCCCTGCTTCTTCAATCAGTTGAGCAGGGGTACCAGAACCAGGCATCGATGAGACTGCCAATTTTGTAACAATCGGCATCGGGATCTCAGCCTGCGAGAAGGCCTCCAGCACTGCCTCACCGAGACCGCCCTCCGGCCAGTGATCTTCTACGGTGATGATCCGTCCGTTGGCTGCCTGAGCTGCCGCGAGTAACGTCTCATCGTCGATTGGCTTGATCGAGTAAGCATCGATGACACGTACCAGGATACCCTCATCCTTGAGCTGGTCGTAGGCTTTCAGCGCCTCGTGTAAGGTGATGCCAGCCGCGACGATCGCCGCCTGGTCCTTATCGGACTCGTGTAGGACCTTACTACCACCAATCGAGAACTTCTCGTCAGGCGCGTAGAGTATAGGAGTATTCCCACGTGTGGTACGCATATAGACAACACCACCGTGATACGCCATCTCTTCGACCAACTGCGCAGTCTGGTTGGCGTCGCTTGGATAGAGGACGGTGCTGCCAAAGATCGTACGCATCATCGCCAGATCTTCTAGCCCCATCTGCGAGGGACCATCCTCACCGATCGAGACACCTGCATGCGAGCCGACTACACGAATATTCGCCCGTGAGACCGCTGCCATACGCAGGAAGTCGAAGGCACGTGTGGTGAAGGCCGCAAATGTCGAGGCGAATGGGATCTTGCCACGGACCTGGAGACCGATGGCTGAACCGATCATCTGCTGCTCCGCAATATACTGCTCAAAGTAGCGCTCAGGGAAGGCCTGGGCGAACTCTATTGCATAGGTCGAGTTGCTGACCTCGCCATCGACTGCCACAACGTCCGGGTTAACCGCACCCACGGCTTTAAGTGCATCGCCGTACGCTTTACGTGTCGCGACACTATCACCAAGCTCATAACGTGGCAGCGTTGCGTTCTTCCTGACACGCTCAGGAGCTGGCTGACCAGGGGCTGGCTTCTGAACAGGGAAGACCATGCTACGCACCGCTGGCTTCAGCTCATCGATAGCCTGCTCTTCCTGCTCCTTGCTCAACGCCTTTCCATGCCAGCCATCCTTATTCTCCACTAAGGAGACACCTTTCCCTTTGATGGTCTTGGCGATGATGACGCTTGGTCGATCAGTAACCTTCGTAACTTCTTTATAGGCACGCTCAATCTCGTTGTAATTGTGACCATCAACTTCAACCGCGTACCAGCCAAAGGCACGGGCGCGTGCCGCATAAGCATCAATATCCCAGCCAAGCTCGGTCTGACCACGCTGACCCAGGCGGTTCACATCAATAATCGCCGTCAGGTTGTTCAGCTTATAGAACGATGCCAGATGGAACGCCTCCCAGACAGAGCCCTCCGCAGTCTCGCTATCACCCAGCAAGACCCAGACATGATAGGGAAGCTTATCCAGATACTTACCGGCCAGCGCGATACCGACACTAATTGGCAAACCCTGACCCAGTGAGCCAGTCGCGACATCGACATAGGGCAGTTCGGGCGTCGGATGGCCCTCTAAACGGCTGCCAAACTTACGCAGCGTCAGCAGTTCTTCATCGGTAATGGCACCTGCGGCCTTGTACATCGAGTAAAGCAGGGGGGATGCATGGCCCTTAGAGAAGATCAGATGATCATTATTGGGATTCTTGGGCTGATCAAAGTCATAATGGAGATGGCTCAGCATCAGCACCGACATCAGATCAGCGGCCGACATTGAAGATGTTGGATGACCTGATCCGGCTTCTGTTGTACAGCGAATACTATCTACACGTAACTGTTGTGCCAGATTTGTCCATTGTTGTACCTGGGATGTCTTCTCTTTCGTCGTCATTAGAAAACTCCTCACTAGAACTGTTTGTTTACTTTTTCCTGATTGTGTATGGCTGGGCAGTTAAGACGCAGGCAATGTATTTGCTGATCCTGCATACACCTCGTATCTGTCTGTAACATACTTAACACGCATTGATGCGGCATTCTGGTTTCAGTATATCGAAACGCTGACGTAGGTAACCAACCATCTCTTCTGAGAGCGCGTCTGGTGTGTCTTAGCACGATCGGCGTGGGTAGTGTGCTTCTTCATCAGTTTCATTGTACGTTCTCATTGTAATGAATGCGGCAAATAGAACAGTATTACTTTTTACAGGAGAGAGTTTCTGGCATACATAGAACAAAGTGTATATACTATACTAGCAGTAAGAACTCGCGGGGAAGGGTAAAAATAAAGGATCAACTATGCGTATTGTCTCTCTCTTAGCAGCGGCGACCGAGGTGGTCGCTGAACTGGGCTGTCTGGATCAACTTGTCGGATGTTCGCATGAATGTGACTATCCACCTGCAATCAAGCAACTCCCAGTCGTAAGCCATACATTGATTGATACAACTGTGAGCAGTAATGAGATTGATGCTCAGGTCAAGACGATCGCGCACAGTAAGGAGCTGCCTGAGCAGGTCGCTATGAGCGCGCTCAGTGTCTATACAATCGATGCTAAGAAATTACAGGAGCTACAACCAGAGCTCATCCTGACGCAGACGCAGTGTGAAGTCTGCGCCGTCAGTCAGAGCGATGTTGAAGAGGCACTGCAGCACAATCTCGGTCTGAAGCCACACATCGTCTCACTCGCGCCCTACAGACTACAGGATATCTGGGACGATGTCATAAGCATCGGCAAAGCAGTCGATCGCGAAGAGCAAGCCAACATGCTCGTCGCTGGCTATCAACAGCGTATGGAACGTCTCAAGACCCTGACAGACCAATTAAGCAAGCAGCAGGGCAGCAAGCCACGGGTAGCGATGCTCGAATGGCTCGATCCGCTTATGGCTGCTGGCAACTGGGTACCAGAGCTTGTCGCGACTGCCGGTGGAGAGAATATCTTTGGTCATGCCGGCGAGCACTCTCCCTGGCTTACATGGGACGCCTTACGCGACGCGGACCCTGACATCATCGTGCTTTGCCCCTGTGGCTACGATATCGCACGTACCATGCAGGATGTACCACTCCTCGAAAAACATCCGAGTTGGGGCACATTGCGAGCTGTACGTGAAGGGCACATCTATGCCATTGATGGGAACGCCTATATCAATCGCTCAGGACCACGACTGGTAGAATCAGCAGAGATCCTCGGACGCATCTTCTATGGCTCGGAGAGCGGAATTGAGGTAGATGCACAAAGCTTTATACAACTCGAAAGACCTGCAATCAACTAGCAAGTCCACAGCAAAAGGGGCAAGGGAGTATCTATCTCCTCTTGCCCCTTTATCGTTGCTAGTACGCAATGATTTAGCGATTCGACTTCGGTGCCAGTGCATAGAAAAGTAGACCAGCAAGAACGAAGAACATCAAAATCATCGTACCCATGACCGGATCAATGATGCCAGTAAGCGGTATCTGGAAGATGGCGGCACATAGCAGGACAAGCAACCAGACGGCACCTAATCCAGGCACGATATACAGCCAATTGAAACGCGCACGCGGATTGGGTTTACGTTCAACGTACTCATACTCATTATCAAGTTGCTCCATACAACACCCTTTCGTATAACAGGTTCTAGCTCACATTCATTCTTATGAATAGCTGATCAAACATGGGAGCACAAAGGAAATAGATCAGCTAACATCCAGGTCAGCACGTGATAAGTGATAGATAAAGACAGCGCGTTTGATAAACGCGCTATCGAACACTGCACATATTATAGTGGCTGGATGCCAGTCGTGCAACTTTTACTCACCTTCACAGCGCAGTCAGAGAGTCAGAGTGTCAGGCCAGAAACTCGGCGAGCGGGAAGGAACGATGGATACGCGGTGGCACCAGGTAGTTCTGTCGGTGGGTCGTGAACAGAACCGAGTTGATGCCTGCGCCGAAGGAGCGCGGCGAGAGATCGATGGTCTTATCGGAATAGTGACCATCCATCGCGAGCCGCGTGCGATTGAAGTTCCCAATCGTCGGTTGGAATGTAATGAAGTGCATGCCTGCTGCTTGCTTGCTGCTGTAATGGTCTCCAGTCGGGTCGGAGGTGTAGTAGAACGGATTGTCTACCGTATTGAAATCGCCGCGCTGGTTGACGATCGTACCAGTCGGGTAGACAGTGCCGTAGTTGCTAGTCGTTGGCGAATCTTGACGCGTAATCGTTTGCATACTCCCAGTATGGCCATAGACTTTGTATTGCTGGACATCCTGAAACACCTGGGCCTTACTCTCAATCGGCGGATTCACTGTGAGCGTTCCCTCAGGAACCGAGAGGCCAGGCCGTAACATGGCTTGGAGGCGATCAGCATACGTGGAGTAGTTCGGAGGTCCCCCACTCCCATACCAGGTAGCCAGGTCTTCAAACATGTGAGAGAGGTGCATTGTTGTACCGCGTTTGAAGTAGCCGTTGGGCCACTGATTGGTCTGTCCCGGTATGGTCTCCAGATTAGCAATGATCCCTGGACTGAGCGTAGACTGTATGGTTGAAGTGAAGCCCATGAAGATCTGCGCATTGGTAGGGATAGATGCCGCGCCGGGAAGATTAAACTCCAGCGCCAGCTTGCTCGCCAGGCTCTGTTGCCCATAGAAACCACCACCGGTGAAGCCTCTGCGGATACTCGTCACATTGAACAGGCTGCCCGCCTGATTACTTGCTGTCCCGAAAATGGCGTTGGTGCCTTCCATGATGTTCGCGAGCGAGTCACTGCGCAGTAACACGGCCACATCATTTTGCTCCAGGCGCACCGGTCCAAAGCCAGCAGGGGGCTGGTCGCTGGGAAACGTCATGGCGTCCTGGACCGCATACACTGTATGACCCTCTAACTTGGATGTAGCCAGGTCGATCGGCAGATAATCTGGGTAGCGCGTCCCAGCCTGAAAAAAACTAGAAGTTTGCCCCAGGCTTGGGATGTAATTGTGGAAGTACGGGAGCCCCCAAACTATCACGATGCTCAATCCTCCGGGAGTGGGATCGAATTTCTGTTCCAGCCCCAGGAGGACGGATTCCAGGTGTTGCTGTGCCTCCTGCAAGTCTTTAGTAGTAGCCGGGACATTTAATTTGGCAGTAATCATGTGATCGTGCAGTGGGTGCACCACGACTGGAATCGTGCCATTGCTACTATTAATGCCTGAGCCATTGTCCATGATCACCGAAAGGTTCTCGATGATATATTGTTCCGGCGGCCAGGGCTGGCCGTCTGCGAGAGCGACCCGCTCCGGTGGGTGAGCAATAGTGTCGATGATCTCGTAGATGCCAGCGGAAGCCAGGGCCGCGCCAAGGGTAAGGGTTCCTTGAAGAAAACGTCGTCTACTCTGTGTCTTTTGTTGTTGCTCGGCAGCGGGCATATCTTCGTTGTCATTTGCCATGAGGCACACACTCCTTACTTATCATTTTCATACCTTACTTCTATCGGCACTTTGTTTCACTACTCTAGTACTCTGTCATCCGTCAAGCGATGAGTAAAAAGCGGGAGTGCAGAGGGCGGCGAGCCCTCTGCCGGGGCGACGCGCTGCCGGGGGCAGATGAAGCGCGTGGGTGTCCCCGCATCACTTCTCCTCTCCTCGCCGCCTCAGGCGGCACTATGAGACATTTGATAATTCTTGCAACTTTTATGGTCTTGCTGGACTTGTCTACTTAGACGAGTTAAAATCTTGTCTAAGAAGAAATTTGGAGGGCTATCATGTCAAAAAGGGCTATGGGTTGGTGTTATTTTATTGATATTACTTTGGGGATTTTATCTTCCGTTCTGTTTCTTGCATTTCAAGGTCAGCATAGTAGCGACTCCTCGCTCATGAATGGCTACATACATCACAAGAGGCCGACCGGTCGTCGCACCGGGAAGGACAGCCACCAGAAAGGACAACCAGATTGAGCACTCCTATGCCTCCGAACATGCCGCCAGAGGATCAGCAACCGCTGTATACCTACAATCAATCGCCGCACACATATTATCCGCCGCCCATGGGTAGGTTCGCACCACCGCCCACGCCCCCGAAACGTGGCCTGCAGTGGTGGCACTGGCTGCTTATCGCCGGGGGCGGCATCATCGCCATTTCCTGCGTTCTGTGTGGCTCGCTCTACACGCTGGGGAGAATCGTCGCCAGCAATGCACCCACACCGAGCTACTCATATACTCCACCGGTGGCTTTCCCGTCGCCGACGGCATTCAGCCCGACAAGGGCCACCCCGTCGCCGACGGCATTCGGCCCGACAAAGGCCACCGGGACCTTAAGCTTCAGGGGGAGTGCCGGCGACTTCATCGCCGGAGACAAGTTGTACTCGTACTCCACCAGGAAGGGCGACGCGCTGACCATCTCCGCCAGTTCCACCGGTAGCACCGTGAGCATCGGGGTTACCGGCTACAACGGCGACTTGTGGACCCTGGATTTCGGAGCACCCGGTACGGTGGCACCCATTAATGGGAAGCCTGCTGTTCTCGTTCCGGGTACCTACAGCGACGCGCACCGGTACCCGTTCAACGGGAATGGGCCGGGCCTGGCTCTGTACGGCAACGGCCGGGGATGCAACACGGTGACCGGCTCGTTCACCATCATTGACGCTGTCCTCGGTCCTCAGGGCTATGTGCAGAAGTTCGACGCAACTTTCGTGCAGCACTGTGAGGGAGGGACCTCAGCGGCGAGTGGTCAGGTCCACATCTCGAACCCGCCAGCAGGTTAGCAACCGCCGTATCCCCAGGCCGCCGCGAGTAGGTTCGCACCACCGCCCACGCCCCCGAAACGTGGCCTGCAGTGGTGACACTGGCTGCTCACCGGGGTCAGGGCTGATGCGTGCTCGCAGACTCGCATCAGCCCTGACCCCTGGAATGCAAAACCTGGAAAAACCGCCTCTCATCTGCTACACTTGAACAGAATAGTGGAAATAAAGCCTTCCTTCGCAGGTCCGACGATGGCTAAGTACTCTGTCATCCGTCAAGCGATGAGTAAAAAGCGGGAGTGCAGAGGGCGGCGAGCCCTCTGCCGGGGCGACGCGCTGCCGGGGGCAGATGAAGCGCGTGGGTGTCCCCGCATCCTCTCTTCTTTGCTTGCCGCCCCAGGCGGCACACTCATCAAGTGAGAGATGACAGAGTACTAGATCCCTACGCCAGATCCCCACGCCGGGATCAATAGGCGCAAGACATACTTCCCCAAAGGTCATCAAGCCTGCATGAATCTTGCCAGTCTCTCGCTAGCTAAAGAACAGGTTACGTCTGGCAAACCAGAAACGAGCGGACAGAACAAAAATCAGCATCTACAGCAGCAACAGTACGATACCCAACCAGCCCCAGAGATCGATCGTACCCTGTAAGCTTAATTCCAAAATTTACAGGCACATCAGTAAGATCCTACATAAGACTTACATAAGACATAGAGAAGATTCTTGGTATAAGACACCCTGAATTGCAATAAAACAGAATGCCTCTTTATTAACTTTCAAGCATCTACAAGGCTTTTGACCTGTCTTACTAAAGGTACCGTTAAAGTGAAAAAGCAATGAACTGTACATGAACTGTACATGAATCACTATATTTATACTTATAAACAATAACTATTTAATAATAGCGAATAACATGGCACTCAACCTAATTGCCCCAAAAAAAGAGGAGAAGCACAGCAATGAAACGATCCCATTTTAGCGTTGTGGTCACATTGGCCTTAGCGATCGCAGTAGCGATCACCTTCGCTAGTTCTATCAGACCTGCTAGTGCAAGCGCAAGCTCAAACGGTGGGGTCCTTCACTCCATCCACAGCATGCGGGTAAAAAACGCCTGTCGCAAATGCGGTGGGAGCAGTAACCTTAGCTACCATGGCGGCACAGGCGGTGTGGGCGTCGAAACAGGAGCGGACAAGGTATATCTGGTCTACTGGGGATCACAGTGGAACAACAACGATCCCTCCGGCGAAGCGGCCATCCAGCAGAAATTCTTCAACGGCGTAGGTGGCTCAAGCTGGAACAACTCGGTGACTCAATACTGTGAAGGCGTCTCCAGCGGCACTATTTCCTGTGGTTCTTCAGGCACTCATGCCACAAACCCCGCTGGCGTGCTCAGCGGTGTCTGGTATGACAATGCATCCGCGGCTCCTTCCAACCCTAGTCAGACAAGCCTCGCCAGCGAAGCGATCAATGCAGCGGCACACTTTGGCAACACGACTGCGTCTTCGAATACAACGGTTCAGTATGTGATCAATACCGCGACTGGCAATAACGCGAGTGGTTTCGGGACACAATACTGCGCCTGGCACAGTTCGACGAGTTCGAACTACGGCAACGTCGCCTATACCAACATGCCCTACATTACTGACGCAGGCACGAGTTGCGGCGCCAACTTCGTGAACTCGGGTAGCGCGGGCTTGACCGACGGCATCACCATTGTCGGTGGTCATGAGTTCGCCGAGACCGAAAGCGATATCTACCCCAGTTCTGGCTGGCTCGACAGCACTGGGAGCGAGAACGGGGACAAATGCGCCTGGATCAACTCCGGTCAGGGCGCATCAGCCAACATCACCCTGAGCACCGGCACTTTCCCTGTCCAGTCGCTCTGGAGCAACGCGTTCAATAGCAACGCCGGTGGGTGCGTTATTTCCTATCCCTAACTCTACCTTGAGTTGCTCGGAGGGATCGCCAATCCTGGCGATCCCCTTTTCTTTACGCAATCTTAACGCAATCTTAAAAGCTGCCTCATCATCCACGGGCCTACATAGGCACAATCACATCACCCTCATCGCCACACCCCGAGAAGTGAAGCCCATCTGACTTCGTGGCTACTACCGTACACGTATAGGTCTTGGCCACTGAAAGCTTAGCTGGCACAATAGCATGCTGCATAGCATCGGTAACAGAACAGTTCTGGCCGCTGGTACGAATACTGAATGTATGAAGGGCCACCGTATCGACGGACGTGCTGGCAAAGCCAAGCGTTGCCGGTTGACACTTCTGATAGGCCTGCCAGAAACACGCTTCAGCCTGTTTCGCCATGGCTGCATTCAGGGGAAGACCCCTAGGGCTCGTTTGTACGCTGCCGCACTTCCGCACTTGTAGGGTTGGTGTTGGCGTTGGATTCTGAGCCCCCTCTACCGTAGAACCACACGCTGCTAATGCCACAACAACCAGAACACAGAAGAGTAGCATGGCCGCCACGGCTCTCTGAGTAGTCCAGCGACTCTGCCGAAAGTAGCGTTGTAATCTGTGTACCATTTCTCGTATCACCTCCGAAACTTCTGCTCTAACTGCACCTACTACAGAAGACGATACACAACCTAAAAAAGTTCCCAACGCATAAGGACACCTGGATTAGAATTTGTACTTAAAAACATTTACTAACGGCGTATGTTGCATGAAAACTCTAAAATGTGGCACTAAATGCTTCTGAGTTGATCATGCGCTAGCTAAAGAGCAGATCACGTCTGGCAAACCAGAAACGAGCGGCCAGGACAAAAACCAGCATATATAGCAGTAACAGTACGATACCCAGCCAGCCCCAGATATCGATCGTACCATGCAGCGCGAACCGATAACAGGCGCTGATCGGATAGAGGGGCAGTTGGAAGATTTGCATGTAATGTCGCAAGTCAGGCGAGAGATAGACGCTGGTATACAGGACGATGACGATCCAGACCAGGAAAATAATCTGTATGATACGGGTCGCAATCGGGCGGGAGAGCACGACGGTCAGCAAGGCACAGAGCATCATCACGAGGAGCACACCCAACGAACCAAGCAAGAAACCTGCGACGGTCAGGCCCTGAATATGGTGGTGTATGAAGAACGTAAAGGCCAGCAAAAGCAGATAAAGGGGGATACGTAAAAGGGCGGTCGCGAGCATGATGCCGTCGATAAAGATAGCGCGCGAGCTGAGTCGGGCAAGCTGGAGATATAGGTTCGCCTTCAAGGTGCGCTGCGTCAAAATAGCACTACCCAGCAGACTGAGCAGCGCCATCGAAGGCAGCGCCTGGCTGAAAAACTGGTCAACTGAGAGCTCGCCATTGGTAAAAAAGACGGAAAAGACAGTAAAGACCAGCACGATATCCAACACGATCCAGCCGCTACGCAGATAGTTCAGCACGGTAAAACGTGCAATCTCCCATGCCGGCAAAGAAAACAATGGCTGCCACTGAGTAGAGCCCTCTACGTTCTGCCTGGGGCTGTCCGGAAGCGTGGAGATTTCAGACTGCATACCTAATTGTCTCCTATCATCGTCGATTGCAGAAAAGTTGCCGCAACCCCACGGTTCGCCCGATCGGTGACCTGCACATAGACCTCCTCAAGGGTCTTCTGCTGGGGTTGCAATGAGATCAGCGGGATCTGTGCCTGCACCAGCAGTTCTAGCACCTGCGCCTGCGCCTCACCCTGGATAACCAACCGATTCTCTTGCGCATTGAGAATGCTTTGCTCGGGCAGCCCTAACGAGTCCACCAGCGACCACGCCTGCAGATGCTCCGCCAGGACAATCTCAACGGCATTGTGAGCCGTCACCAGTGCAGCAACCGTCCCCGACAGGATCATCTCACCACGGCGCAAGATACAGATGCTATCACAAAGCTCCTGCACCTCCGCGAGATAGTGAGAGCAGAGCAGAACCGTCTTCCCCTGAGAACGCAGACCCTGAATAAGCTGGCGAATCTCCCACTGGCTACGCGGGTCCAGACCACTTGTAGGCTCATCCAGAATCAATAGATCCGGATCAGTCAGCAGTGCCTGAGCGATTGCCAGACGCTGTTGCATCCCCTTCGAGTAGCCACCGACAGTGCGCGCAGCAGCATCCCGTAGATGCACACGCTCGAGTAGCTCATCCACATACTGGTGTAGCACAGGGTCTCGTAAGCCAAGCAATCTACCGAAATGCAGCAGATAGCCACGACCAGAGACACGCCGCTCAAAAAACGGACGCTCTGGTACATAGCCAACCCGCGTATGCGCCCGCATGACCTGAGCCTCCCCCAGCACATGTAACTGACCCGACGTTGGAAAAATAAAGCCCATCAACAAACGTACCAACGTCGACTTACCCGCTCCATTCTCACCCAGCAGGCCAAAAGAGGTACCTTGCTCAATAGCAAGATTCAACTCCTTCAACGCAGTAAATTGACCATAAAGCTTGGTTAACTCAGTGCATTCTATTACTGCCATAACAAATACTACCAATCTATTTACTTCTTATAACAACACTATAGCATAGTTAGTGTACATCTGAACACGTGCGCGCATAGTACTAGCTAAAGTAGTTGCGTTGTTGTGGAGAGCCAGACAAGTTGATCTATGGAGCCAATCTAGCGTATATTCAAGGAGGCATCTTTATGCCTCCATAGAAAGGTAAAAAAGCGTGTGAAACATTTGAAAAAACCGTACCCGGCACAGCCAATGGTACGCAAGCGGCGGGCTGTCTGGATTCGTCAACTCGTGCTACTGCTTTCGGTAATCGGACCAGGACTCATCACAGCGAATGTGGATAACGATGCAACCGGGATCACCGGATACTCACTGGCCGGAGCACAATACGGCTATGGACTCCTCTGGGCAGTTGTGCTGATAACAATCAGCCTGGCAGTGGTGCAAGAGATGGTGGCCCGTATGGGCGTCGTGACGGGCAAAGGCCTGGCTGACCTCATTCGTGAACGCTTTGGCGTCAAGATCACTTTTTGGAGCATGGTATTATTACTCATTGCCAATGCCGCCACGACCGTCGCTGAATTCGCCGGCGTTGCCGGTGCCATGGATATTTTTGGCGTAAGTCCATTCATTGCGGTTCCGCTAGCGGCGATTATCGTCTGGTTTCTCGTGACGCGTGGCAGCTACAAATACGTCGAGCGCGTCCTGCTCGCCCTCTGCCTCATCTATGTAAGCTATGTGGTCAGTGGATTTCTCGTCCATCCCGATTGGCTGCAGGTCCTCCATCAAACGGCCGTCCCTGCCATCCAACTCAACCAGGGCTATTTGCTTACTCTGGTCGCCGTCATCGGGACAACCATTGCACCCTGGATGCAATTTTATCAACAATCGGCCATTGCCGACAAACAGATCCCGGTGAAGCATCTGCGCTACGAGCAGATCGACACTTTTTTCGGAGCGTTTCTCACCGATTTTGTCGCATTCTTCATTGTGGTTTGCACGGGTGCAACGCTCTTTGTGCATCATATTCAGATTACGCAAGCCAAAGACGCAGCCCTGGCCCTGGCTCCGCTCGTTGGAGGCAACGGACATATTGCGGCAATCCTCTTCGGCGTCGGACTGCTCAACGCCTCGCTAATGGCCGCCAGTGTCCTTCCCCTTTCAACAGCTTACTCGGTCTCCGAGGCGTTTGGCTGGGAGCGCGGAGTTGGACGCACCTTCCGCGAGGCACCGCAGTTTCTGTCGCTCTATACTAGCATTATTGTCGTTGGCGCTGGCATCACGCTCTTTGTTCCCAGTAACCGGTTGGTCTTTGTCCTCAATCTCCCCAACGTGGTGGGCGGCATGCTCTTGCCGGTGATCCTGGTGTTGATGATTCTGCTGTGCAATGATCGCCGCTTGATGGGGCGCTACACCAATGGTCGGATCTTCAATGTCGTTGCCTGGACGACAACGATCGTCATGACGGTGTTGACGCTCTTGATTATCCTGAGCACTCTGTTTCCAGGGCTGTTTGGAGGATGATAAGCAAGTGGAGGAGGTAGAGGAGATAGAGGAGATAGAGGAGGTAAGGTAACAAAAAGGACACCTGAAATATATGTCTACAGGTGTCCTTTTATGCTATAAAAAAAGCCCGCATTACTACTTATCCGAAAACCTGAGTGCAGAGCACTAGCGACGCCAGTCGCGTTGGGTTTCGGAATAAGATCTTAGAGGCCGGAGCTACACAACTTATACAGTGACCAATCTTGCGTCTCAGAACGGGAAGACGAAAGAGTACTGCGAGAAGAAATAACGGGAAGGGCATGGCTAGGAGTAAAGAAACGGCGCAGTTCAAAAGCACTCACCTGATACGTCGAACCGTCAGAGGCGGCTGAAAGGCGGCCCTCTGCGATAGCACTACAAACATCAGCGAGAGTCGGAATATGGTCTGACATTAAGACTCCTCCCCAACAAGTATACTGTGACGCGCTAGAAGGTTAACGCAATAACAGTGTCGGTAAAACTCATACCTACTCATAAGTCAACACGAATGAAAAGTTGGCAGAGTTTCATTCTGTTCGGCCCCTGGCGAGCCCCACCACGCCCATGTCCAGACAGAGCAAAGTGGACAACATACGACGCACGACGCGGCAACACAACCAGGAATGAGTCGGCACTACAGCTGGGATCTACGATTCGTTCTGGCTATTCTACCTCCTCTTGACTGGAATCATCCTCCTGGCGGCTATCATCGAACTCTGCTTCATCATCTAACAAACCCTTCATAGGATCAATATACATTACACGCCGGACAAGGTCAATCTGTTTAATAACCTCTTTCACTGCCGGAATGAGATATTGCTGTCCCTCGCTCCCCTTCACCACATAGATATCGTTGCCACCAGTCGTCCAGATATCATTGATCACCCCGACCTCGCGCTTATCCATGCGCAGGACAGTCAAGCCAAGAATGTCATGTTGATAATAAGAATCAGGGGGAAGTTTTGCCAGTTCAGCGATAGGGATCGAGAGTTCGCGGCTCCGTAGCGTCTCAGCGGTATTCGCATCATCCACGTCATGCAATTTAAGCAAAAGCATATCACCCTTATACGGGCGCACGCTCTCGATCGCGTAACGGGTATAAGCAGGGGCCAGAAAGACATATTCTAATGTGACGAAGCGGTTCGGGACATCACTGAGCGACATCACCTTTAACTCACCGCGAATACCAAAAGGGGCCACTATACGTCCGATAGCAGCCCACTCTGTCGTGTTTTCCATTGCGTGTTGTTCTCTCAAAGTCTGCACTACACTAGCAATTGAATGATCCGCTCTACCCACCAGTCATCGTTCTACCAGGCTCTCACGTGATGATGTGAGGATACACAACGGAATGTATATCATCATACACGTAAGGAGCAAGGGAAATGCGACGTAGCGGGTCGGAAGCTAGCAGGCAAAAGCTGCAAACTGGCCCACAAAAACGTTACTGAATTTCCAAAGAGGTATGACGACCTTCGCGAGTGCCACCGGCGCGCAACAGTGTGCGCATAGCCTTAGCAACGCGTCCCTGACGACCAATTACTTTTCCAAAGTCATCGGCACCGACGTGTAACTCCAGTACCAGAGCGTTACGATCATTGCGAATCTCACGCACCTGCACTGCCGACGGATCATCCACCAACGACTGAGCAACGTACTCAATCAATTTCCGCATAATTCAGTATCCTTACTCATTTCAGTAGCATAACACTGAATAGATTTCGGGGTTCAAGAAGACGAAATGACGAAATTACGCCTGTTGCTCACTTGCCTCAGGTGTAATACCCTTCGCCTGATTGAAGCGCTCCAGGATACCTGAGCGTCTCAGCAGTGAAGAGACCGATTCTGTAGGCTGTGCGCCATTCTTCAACCAACCCAGAGCTTTTTCTTCGTTGATATGAATCTCAGAAGGCTCAGTACGAGGATTGTACCAACCGATGTTCTCGATGATACGACCGTCGCGGGGAGAGCGAGAGTCAGCGACAACAACGCGATAGCTGGGAGCTTTTTTCATCCCAGTACGTTTCAAACGAATTTTAACAGTCATGTACGAAATCCACCTCTGCCCCATTTCAAGGGGCGATATTTTTAAGTCACACCGTTTTTTGCGCAACACATAGCAGTGCACCACATTTACGGCCCGATTAGGATACCATGATGGAGCTGGATTGTCAATAAAATTGCACTCTCTTGCACAGCAACCCACAGCTCGCTAAGCGCAGCAGATAAGCTGATCCATATAGGCCATCTCTACCACCCCTCTACTGCCTCCATTACGAGTTGAACTTGCAACCATAGAGTATAAGGATGTACACTCAAGATGCTGTAATCCAATTGTTCTACTAACTGCTTATCCGAACGCCTGAATGGATAGTGTGCAAAGCACAGGTGAGCTCAGTCACGTGACGTTGGGGTGTTTAACGGTTTGGAAGAGGATTTTATACGTAGGGCAGGGACGATGCCGTTCGGCGGAGAAAGATTCAAAGGAGCAAATATTTTGCATATGAGAAAAGTTGATAAAATGAGAAGGACGAAAATCGTTTGTACGATCGGACCCGCCACGGCTGATGAAGATCATATTGAACAGTTAATACAGGCTGGCATGAATGTGGCACGTCTGAATTTTTCGCACAGCACGCAAGAAGGTCATGCCAAAACGATTGAGATGGTTCGTAACATCTCTGCACGCCTGAATATCCCTGTCGCTATTTTACAAGATCTCCAGGGACCAAAGATCCGCATCGGCTCATTACAAGATGGACAGCCCGTAACGTTGCTAGAGGGAGCTGACCTGACAATCACTACTCGTCCCATCAGCGGAACAGCGGAGGTTATTTCAACGACCTATCAGAACCTGGCGCAAGATGTAAAGCCGGGCGACCGCATTCTGCTGGATGATGGTCTGCTCGAACTGCGCGTCATCAGTTTTAATGCTACGGATATCCACTGCGTTGTTGTACATGGTGGTGATCTGAAAGAGCACAAAGGGATCAACCTGCCAGGCGTCGCTGTCAGCGCCCCTGCACTGACAGAAAAGGATCAAAAAGATCTGCGCTTCGGTATTGAGCACGGCGTCGATTATGTTGCTCTGAGCTTTGTGCGCAAACCCGAGGATGTCCTTGAAGCTAAAGAACTGATCAAGCAATTGCTCCACGAACAGGGGATCCGCGAGAAGACGCTCCTGATCGCTAAGCTTGAGAAGCCAGAAGCCATCGACAATCTTGAAGAGATCTTAAACGTCGTCGATGGTGTGATGGTTGCACGTGGCGACCTGGGCGTAGAGATGGCTGCGGAGAAGGTGCCGCTGCTACAAAAACGCATTATTGGACGCTGTAACGATCTTGGCCTGCCAGTCATTACGGCAACCCAGATGCTAGAATCGATGATCACCAATCCACGTCCAACCCGCGCTGAAGTCAACGACGTCGCCAATGCTGTCTTAGATGGAACCGATGCGGTCATGCTGAGTGCAGAGACTGCGACCGGAAAATATCCCATCGAGGCTGTGAAGATGATGAAGCAGATCTGTCTTGAGACAGAGGCGGGGTATAGCACAGCGAAGCCACCACGCAATCAACGTCCAACGCAAGAGCAGGCGGTCAGCCATGCCGCCCGTGCGTTAGCTGAAGAGACCAGCGTGCGTGCCATCGTCAGCTTTACACGCTCTGGAGCATCAGCACAACTTATCTCGAAAGATCGTCCACGCACTCCGATCCTGGCCTACACACCATCCGCGAAGGTCTACCGTCAACTTGCACTCTGGTGGGGCGTCTGGTCGCATACCGTTACGCTCGCAGGGAGCACTGAAGAACTAATCACCGAGGTAGAAGAACTCCTCAAAGAACAGTACCAGTTCCAGCGCGGTGAGCACATTGTTATCATGGGTGGCATGCCATTAGCAGCCGAGAATCGGACCAACTTCGTCAAGCTTCACAGAATTTCTTAGATCTTTATTGTTGTGTAAAATGTAGAAAACAGCTAACCTCATACAAAATGTACATATTCAGCGCCAAATTATAGCAAAATGCAGCAATGCGTCTCCCTATCGGATGCACAGCCGCATATGCTATACTGGAAACTGTATACCACTTAGAAATAAGAGCGGCGGCTAACAGAGCTGTTATCCGTCGCATTTGCGTAGCCGCGAGGGTATCCCGACGACGCTCAGTGTCGGTATGCTATCCAGTATGCTTGCTATACAGATATTATTCAGTATGCTCGCTATACAGATATAAAGAATATGGAGTGCCGAGAGCTATGACTATACAGGAACGTAAAGCTATTCCAGTCCCTCAAGTTGAAGCACGTGCCCCTATCCCGCCACAAAATCTCCGCGTCCCAGGTCCAACACCGGTACCCCCACGGGTGCTCGAGGCGCAAGCGGCACCTATGATCAACCATCGAGGCCCTGAATTTTCCGCGATTATGAAACGCATTACTCCTCGCTTACAATACTTTTTCCAGACAACCAGCCCCGTACTGACCTATCCAGCCTCTGGTACTGGCGGCCAGGAGTGCGCCATCGTCAACGTCTTCTCACCTGGCGACCACGTTGTTTCGGTTATTGTTGGCAATTTTGGCACACGCTTAGCAAAGATCGCAGAAACCTACGGAGTAAAGGTCACGCGCATCGAGTTTCCCTGGGGTGAAGCAGCAGATCCGGCCATTGTCGAGGCACGCTTACGCGAGATCTCCGATTTCCGCGGTGTATTGCTCACGCACAACGAAACCTCTGCCGGTGTCACCAACGACATCCAGTCCCTGGCTGCGGCAATTCGTCGCGTCAGTGAGGATGCACTGATCGTTGTCGACGCCGTAAGCTCGCTGAGTAGCATCCCACTGGAGATGGATCTCTGGGATCTGGATGTGGTCTTCACAGGATCACAAAAAGGCTGGATGGTTCCTCCTGGCATTATGATGATCGCAGGCAGTGAGCGCGCCTGGAAAGCCCACAAAGAGGCAAAATTACCACGCTTCTATTGGGATTGGACATCTGCGCGCAAGGTCCTGGAGACAAGCTGGCAGCATCCAACGACGCCACCGGTCTCGCTGATGTACGCGCTTGACGTCGCGCTTGAGATGATGCTCGACGAGGGGCGTGATGCCATCTTCGAACGTCATGTCAAAGCTGGTGAGTATGTGCGTGCACGTGCCCAGGCCATGGGTCTTGAGCTCTTAGCCACCGATCCGCGCTATGCATCCAACACCGTCACTGCCATCAAGACGCCTGAAGGCATCGAGACGAAAGCGTTGCTCAAGAAACTGCGCGAAAACGACAATATCGTACTCGCAGACGGGCAGGACCACTATAAAGGTAAGATTTTCCGCATCGGTCACCTGGGATATTTCTCACAGGAAGATCTGGAAGTCGTCATGGATACTGTAGAGAAGCGGCTAGGTGAGCTCGGCTTCCACAAGTAAAGCGGAGCGCGAGCAAGGCATTCGATATGCCGGCAGGCATGAAGAGGAGAAGCTGAGAGATGGCAAAAGTACATGATGAGATTGTCGGAAATGCACAACAGACCGGCAAAGTAAAGATCCTCATCACCGATAAGATCGCTCGTGAAGGCGTCGAGTTGCTGCGAACGCAACTACCCGACGCCCAGATTGACGAACGCCCTGGCATCAAGCCTGAGCAACTCATTGGCATCATTGGTGAGTACTCAGCACTGATCGTTCGCAGTGAGACACAGGTCACCAGTGAAGTGCTGGATGCTGCCCATCAGATGAAGATCGTCGGACGTGCAGGCGTTGGTGTCGATAATATCGATACCGCTGCAGCCACACGACGTGGCATCATTGTCGTCAACTCACCCACAGGTAATATCATCGCAGCCGCCGAACATAGCATCGCAATGCTGATGGCCCTGGCTCGCCGTATCCCTGCCGCCGACTCCAGCATGAAGGCGAGCAAATGGGAGAAAAGCAAGTTCATGGGCGTCGAGGTCCGCAACAAGACATTGGGCGTCATTGGACTGGGTAAGGTTGGTATGGCCGTCGCCCGGCGCGCGCAGGGTCTCGAAATGCAGATCATCGCCTTCGATCCCTTCGTCTCACCTGAGCAAGCACGCAAGAACAACGTGCTGATGCTCAGCCTGGACGAGGTCCTACAGCAGGCAGACTTCATCACGCTGCATACCTCTCTCACGAGCGGCCCCAATGGGACACGTGGCTTGATCGGTGAGCGCGAACTACGTATGATGAAACCAGGTGTACGACTGATCAACTGCGCACGCGGCGGTCTGATTGACGAAGATGCGTTGCTCACAGTCCTCAACGATGGGCATATCGCGGGAGCAGCGCTAGACGTATTTAGTCAGGAACCTGTACGTGACAACGAGCACCTACAAAAGTTAATCTCACACGAGCGCATCATCGCCACTCCACATCTGGGCGCATCGACCGCCGAGGCGCAGGTAGGGGTCGCGACCGATGTCGCCGAGCAGATTGTTTCTGTCATCAACGGTGGTTTCCCACGTGCAGCGGTCAACGCGCCAATGATCCTGCCAGAGACGCTCAAGATTCTGGAACCATATATGACCCTGGTACAGAAACTGGGACAGTTGTATACGCAATTGCAGCCAGAGCCACTGCACAAGATCGAGATCGCATACAGCGGCGATATTGCCAGCTACGACCTGCGCCCATTGCAAGCCGCCCTGGTCAAAGGACTGCTCGAATCGGTCTCCGACGCGCATGTCAATATGATTAACGCCCAGATCCTGGCGAAAGAATGGGGTCTGGAGATAGTTGAGCAAAAATCCACCACGCCAGCAGAGTTCGCCAACCAGGTCACACTGCGCGTCATCCCTGACGCCGGACAGACCTTTAACGACGATGCGATCACCGAACTCAGTGGAACCGTCGTCCATGGAGAGCCCCGCATTGTACGTGTTGGCCGCTACTGGACCGAATTTGTACCAGAAGGCTACATCCTGTTCTGCCGCAACATCGACCAGCCTGGCATGATCGGTATCGTCGGCACGATCCTGGGCAAGGCAGGTATCAATATCCGGCATATGGATGTTGGCCCAAGCGTGCGTAAAGCCCGCGCCTATGATCCACACAGTCATCCCGATGAGCCGGCCTTGATGGTCATCTCAGTCGATAACCCGATCCCCGATTGGGCCATCGCCGAGATTCAGCAAGCTGGTAACATCTTCGGCATCAAAGGCGTCACCATCTAAACAAACAATTGGCAATGGGTCAAGCATATAGACAAGAATAGCAGCGGGGTAGCATTCTCTTTTTGAATGCTACCCCGCTGCTATTCTTCTTTTGTACACTTTCTATCCTTCTATCACCCTCTATAGATATAGATTGTATAATCCATAATACAGCAAAAGTACACTATCGCTAGTATAGATGCTAAAACCACTATCTCCCTCTTTGAGGCTCACCAATGTAGGTTTTTTGGTGGGATATGTAATGAAACCCCATCTCAGGCCGATGGAGACAGGTGGAATGCTATGACGAATGCATCGCGTCGCTTGCCAATAAAGTTCACTATCACCTATAAAGTACACTTGAACTCTTGCCCCCCTCTTTGAGGGGGGAGATAGCTTTAGCTATCGGGGGGAGCTATCCTTCACTTCTGCTCTCGATGACTCTTCTACGCCAACCATCTCCCGTTCGGATGTGGATTTCGTCATCAAGAATGACAGACTAGGAAGGCAAGACTGATAGAGAGCGTTTAATTCGAGATTATAACGTTATTCGAACATTTACTCCCCCCGATAGCTAAAGCTATCTCCCCCCTCAAAGAGGGGGACAAGTACTTAAGTGCACTATACAGGTGATAGTGAACATTATTGACAAGCGGCAGGATGCATTCGTCATGGCGTCCCATCTGTCTCCATCGGCCTGCGATGAGATTTCATGGCTTATCCCACCAAAAAACCTACATCGATGAGCCCTCAAAGACCATCATGAAAAAGGTTCACCACCCAGGATGAAAACGCCATTTTCAGAAGAGAGGGGGACAAGTGATATTACCCGTCGTTTGCTGTTTAAATGGATATTTACGCTAACGTAGTAATGGGTGGTTGGTTCTCATCGTTCTTTTCTGCTAGCTTCATGCTCTCTTCTTTAACGTTGCAATTACGCATTTTTTAAGGTATGCTGTATATTGTTCGGCACTTTCATAAAGCGACTTATGAGACGTATTTGCCGATAAAGCAATTTTGTTCATTTTTCATGGAGGAGATATGTTCAAACGCACGATGCCGCGTAAACTTTATCTACTGATAGCGCTTCTCGGAGCGACACTCTTCGCACTTCTCCCCACGACCTTCGCATTGGCAGCTACCCATGCAACACCGTCTTTGATTGGAGTGAAGTCACACTATTTGGCACTCGGTGACTCTCTCGCCTTTGGTTTTCAGCCAGACCTGGACTTTGCGCATGGCTACTCCACTGACTTTTCCCAAAATCTGAAGCAGCACGGCTCCACGGATTACGACAACATGGGGTGTCCTGGCGAGACAGCCGCAACAATGATCAGTGGGAAATGTCCTTACCCAGAACTGCGCAAGTTCCCGTACATCGGCTCGCAACTTACGGCGGCAGAGGACTACTTGCGTATCCTCTCCGGTCAGGTGAGCCCGGTGACCCTGGATATCGGTGCAAATGACTTACTCCCCGATATCAACTCTACAACCTGCACGATCAGCCCAAATTGGTCAAGTGACCTGGCAAAGGTCGATGCCAATCTGACCCAGACTATTCTACCTGGCTTGAGTGCTGCACTCACCGTCAATGGGAAGCGTACAGGCGATCTGCTCCTCATGAATTACTACGATCCCTACCAGAATAAATGCCCTTCATCCGTCCCTTATATTCAGCAAATCAATCAACATCTGGCGACCGATGCTCAAGGGTACGCAACCGTCGTCGATGTCTTTGATGCCTTTGGAGGTACCGCATCACCGAATCCTAATACGTGCAACTATACCTGGATCTGCTCACCATTCCACGATATTCACTCAACAACTACAGGCTATAGCACTATCGCAACAGCCTTCGAGCGGACAACCGGTTACTAAGAGCTAGCATACGTTCATCCGTATTGCGCCCCGTAAGCAAGCCTGATGCTTCAAGGAGTCCATGCTGTCTTTTAGGAGAATATTCTAAAAAAACAAGCGTGGGCTTCTTTTGGTGTAAAATTCTGAGAAAATTCTGAGAAAACGCTGAGAAAATTCTGAGAATGTGGGTAGACAAAATGAAAGCTCTGCCTATATAATACTAATACAATATTTTTATAAGCTCCGTTGTGTTTGAATTTTCTTTTTCGTATGAGCATCTCTGAGCTTTTTTGCAATTATTCATTGGTTTCTTGCTAAAGGATTAAAAAACCGTCATGGACATTACCCATCTTACTAACATTATCAGTCTTATCGTCGCCCCTGTCGTCATGGTTTCGTGCTGCATTCTCTTTCTCAATGGACAACTCCAGCGATATGATAGCATCAGTGTCCGTATGCGATCAATGACACTGGAACGTTTTGAGCTCCTGCGCTCAACAGACACTACACTCAATGATACGATGGATGATTTCAGCAAAATACGCCTCAATGAAATTGAGGCTCAACTCCCGCACCTGTTAAAGCGGCACAAGCTGATCCACGATGCTGCTCTGCTCATCGGTATAGCAGTCCTCATTTTTGTCATCAGTATGTTTTTGCTGGCAATAGCGGCCATACAAAATTCTAACCCTATGGCATTTATCTCCTTTGTGATGTTCCTGGGAGGAGTCGCAGTCGTCTGGCTCGGCGGCATAATGGTCTTGTACGAACTGAATAAATCCCATCTCTCAGTACACTACGAGGTTATGCATTCACTCAGCCTGGGTAAGAAAATGCCAGCAATAACACTTTCACTTCCGCAAATATCTGTTCCGCAGGAAAAATCTAAGAAACAGCTTACAGCGGTTCACGCCAGTTGATCCTCTGTGTATCTCCAAGGATAGAAGAAAGCGGTTGTTTTTGCTTATGAGAGAGAGCAAACTACTTCATCAATGGTCTGCTCTCTCTCAGGCGAAGCACAAGATCTCTCTTCAGTACCTGTGTTTTAGACGCTGCTTCAGGTAGTATCTCTACAGGCCGAGGAACACACTACGCCTCCATTGATTCTATCTCCACTGGTCCGGTCTCCGCCGGTCTGGCCCCTCTGGCTTTCGAGGTGGCCTTCCCAGGCAAGAAGGCCAGAGCAAACACGATGCCTTTCTCTTTCCTTGTTATGTGCTATACTGCCCAAAAGAGCTAGAAACGAATAACCGTCTTGGTCGCGCTCGTAGGTACGGTACAAGCCCGTTGGCCTGCTCCTTCCAACGCCACCGGAGAACGGTGTGAGCACGAACAATTTGTGAAAGAGAAAGGCTGCGTCAAGGATCTCAACTGGGAGCGTGGTGGTCTCATGAGTGCCTTACTCGACCGTAGCAGTCCGCTCTACAAAGCTATTTACGCCCAAAGAACGAGTTGCGAACGTATCAATAGTCAAGTCCAGGCACTCGGGATCGAACGACCAAAAGTGCACAACCAACGTTCTGTCGCCAACCTCAATACCTTGATTTATATCATCATCAATCTGAGAGCATTGCAGCGTGCTGGTTCGATAAATGCATCACTTCTGGCTCGCGTTCGACGTTAATTCATCCTGGAAAATACATTTCTAGTTATGTACACAGATGTATCTAACCTCACCTGAAACTATTGAGCTGTTACTGCAAGCATCAAGTCACGTGTTAATTCCACCTGCCCTAAATGCTCAGCAGAGTGCCTTGCGACAACGATCAAAATGTCAAGCCCAGTGATGGTATCCCGACGAGGATGAATATGTGCACGTTCCAGATCTTCCGAAGTGAGATCCAGGAGAGTATCTTGCAAACGTTCACGTAAATCTTGCCACTGGGAGATTAATGCATCTGCTGAGACACCTTGCGCCAGAAATTCCTGTTCGCGATTGCGTGGACTTGGTCTATCATACAGTGTATAGAGGATGTTTTCTTCAGCATTGGCCATGGTATGTACCGCTAAAGCATAGAGGCTGTTCGTGTTTGGCGCAGGAGGACGCCAGTTGAGCTGTTCTTTATTCAGCCCCTCAAGGCATTGTAACAAGCGATCCAGTGAGCTCAGAATATAGCGGCAAAATAAAGCTGCTTCGTGAGATGGGTTATTTGACATGATTTTGCTTTTTACCTCTCTATGTCCTTGATTTGCTAAAAGTGCTTTCATTGTAGCACATTAGGATTTTCTATCATTTATATTTACTCACTTCATTTAAGTTTTAAATTAAAGCCGACCCTCTAGAAAGGAATGCTTCTCTTTTTGCTATCAACAATTATTTCTCTGTGCCACATCCATCATTTCTAGGACTCTATAAATGAATTAGTTTCGACCCTCACTCTTAGAAACATCTCCGGGAATCCACTTAACGCAAGAGTACCTCTTTTTAGATTAGTAAACAGACGATCCTCTCTAAAAGTACCAAATACATCTTGAAATACGGTCATACCCTCGGCACTATGTTACACTTTGATCAATAAAGAACTATATGCAGGAGGGTTTGTACGTTTTGGAACAGCGGATAATATACTACACGCAAAAGCTATCAATCTCTATGACGTTATGGCTATCACTATTTTCACTCGTAGTAATTATCAGTGCCTGCTCTGGCACACCTGTTCCGCCGACAGGCGCGACAAAAAAGGCATCAGCAGTCGCGCAAGAGAACACAACAACGCAGGGTATTTCGGTCCATCCTCCCCATCAACCGCCTATGCAGAGTGCACCAACGCACGTCAGCAAACCGACATCGCTCGTACCAACACCTACCCCCCACATGGCAATGCAACCAATCGCACCACCACAAAGCACCGTTACCGGTGGAGAGCAACAACTCGTCCAGCAGCTCTTCGCATTAATCAACCAGGACCGCGCCAACGCAGGACTTCCTCCTCTGGCCTGGAACACCATTCTGGCGGGTACCGCATATCAACATAGCACACTCATGGTAGAAGGTTGCGGCATCGCACATCAATGCGCAGGCGAACCCGCTCCCTGCCAGCGCATCGCGAATGCAGGCTTAAACGATCCCGCCTGCGGAGAAAATATCGGCAACGCAGCCGCCACCCCAACGCTCTGGGCAGGCGTGCAACAGATTGATGTCGGTATGCTCAACGAGCCGGAGCCAGCGTTCCATCGCCGCAATATCCTGAGTACCACCCACCACGCAGTCGGCATCGGTATACGTATCAGCGCAACCAACCAGACGTGGATTACCGAAGACTTCTCAAACCTTTGATCCACTCCAGCAAGAAATGCTATCGAGATAATACACTGTAAGAGATCGTGCAAAATGAATGAATACAAGAAAAGAGAGCAAGATCCATCTGAGGATAATGCTCTCTACCGTGTGATGAGGAAGAATACTACTATTAGTAAGCACGCTCGCGGTAACCACGCTCGCGGTAACCACGCTCGCGACGACGGCGAGGACGCCTGCCACCACCGGTCAGCAGATGCCAGATAGCGATCAGGATTATCGAGCCGATAAGACCATGTATCAGTGGAACACCATAAAGAACAGGATCATTCAATCCATCGATCTGCACATTGAGAACTTTGGTCATCAACCATACACCGATAATACCAGCTATGATGGCACCAACAATACCGAAAGGAACACGCCAACCGACAATAAACTCTGCAATAACCCCTACGATCAATGCAATCACCAGATACATGATCAAACCCCAGCCAATACTCCAGGTATTTTGGCCGACACTGATTGTAATTCCAGCAGCAAGAGCAAGATTCATTTTGCCTCCTTCGCGCGACGTCTTATAGTTCAGCGGAATAAACGTATACAAATTTTACACATACTACTTATCCGAAAACTTGCGTGTGCGGGCACTAGCGACGCCAGTCGCGTTGGTTTTCGGAATAAGATCATAATGCCAGTGCAATAGCCACGATTGAAAAAGTTCCACACATTGATGCAAAAAAAGTCGATTCCAACATTTCTTTCTAAACGCTTGCTACTCTCTATACGGTACAGCCCTACCATTCAGTTTCGTTAACCACCACAATGCGGATCTTTTCCTTTATAATGGATATAATGGCACCAGGACCAATAATCTCAATAATACAACCTCAATAGAATAAACGCTACATTTCCGTGTTGGTAAAATTGCTGGCATCTTCATAGCAACCCAACAATTGAGACAAAATAGCGACACATTTTAAACAACATACGGAATCATTCGTGGTATAGTCAGGGCAGGCGAGGAATATATAAGGTCTGGTAGCAGCACACTATCAAACACAGAGCCTCAACGGTTCGTATACTATAGTAGCGCGTATAAAACGAACAGCTATATGTGCATTAACGACAAAAACAATAGAAGGATTTTGCCCCTATGAAAATAGCTACCCGGGGTTCGGTTCAACGGAAGCAGACAGACTCTGCACCCTCTGTGAGACAAGCGAAATTTGCATTTATTCTTCTTCTTATCATAAATATCTTGAATTACACGGATCGCTCAATATTCGCAGCGGTTCAGACAACCGTGCAAAAAGAATTTGGGTTGACAGATATTCAGTTGGGTCTGATCAACTCTTCTTTTCTGTTAATTTACGGCATACTCACACTCCCGCTGGGCGTCTGGGCAGATCGCGGAATACGAAAAAATATTATCGCGGCCAGCGTCACAATCTGGAGCGTAGCCACAGCATTGGCTGGCATAACACACAACTTTATCCACCTCTTAGCGGTACGTTCGGTACTTGGCGTTGGTGAAGCTGGTTACGCACCGGCCTCCCTCTCGATGATCGGTGATTATTTCCCAAGCGAGGTCCGTGGACGCAGACTCTCTATCTGGTCAACCGGTAATCTGATAGGCACCGCGCTAGGATTGATCGCTGGCGGAGCGCTCGCGCAAGTACTGGGCTGGCGCTGGGTCTTTTATATCGTTGGCATCCCAGGACTCATCTGCGCATTCCTTGTCTGGCGCATTGCCGAACCGAAGCGCGGTGCCTTTGACCATGGCAAAGACAATGCGCAAAATGAGACCAGTACTATGCACGGCAGTATTGCCGGTCCTGGCTTCTCGCGTGCGCTCAGGCATTTGATCAAGACTCCCACCTATTGGATACTGGTAGCCGCCTTTATCTGTAGCTTCTTCATCATCGGGGCAGCAATGAGCTGGGTCCCAACGCTGCTACAAAGACAATTCCATCTATCGCAGGCTGGTGCTGGTCTGGTCTCTGGTGGCACATTAGCTGGTGGTAGCCTCATTGGTACACTGATCGGTGGCTGGTTAGCCGACCACCTCCAAAAACGGTTGCCACAGGGGCGTATGCTCATCACAGCCATCGCCTTTCTGGTCGGTGCGCCGCTCACCTGGTTGGCACTGTCGATGCAGAACCTGACCGGCTTTATTGTCCTGTTCATCCCTGCTATTGTCGCATTAAGCTTCTGCCTCGGACCGATACAGGCGATCTTACAAGACATCACAACTCCTGATGTACGCGCAACGGCGGTTGGACTGGCGCTCCTCCTCGGTCACCTGCTGGGCGACGCCTCATCACCAACGATCGTCGGTGCGATCAGCGATAAGACAGGTTCACTGGTAACAGCACTTACACTTACAGGACCCACGAGCCTGCTATTAGCTGGCCTTATCTGCCTGATTGGCTTGAAGACGGTCGGTAAAGATATGCAGAAGATGCAAGACAGCCTGAATGGCATCTCAAGTAGTAGCGAAGTCGAAAAATAACGCTAAACAACACTGCCGCCATCTTCGTAAGACACTGAGACGAACCAGCTACGATTACGGCCCAGCGAACTCCGTCTCCATGGGCGGGGCTTGCTGGGCCGTAGTCAGATGATGGGACGAGTCCTCAAACCGTTACGGATAGCTTACTACGGTGACCGGGACATCCGGGTTAGCAGATGTCGACGATCCGCCTATGTTGTTGACCACGTTCAGCTCCTCACGAGGCACAAGCGCCGAACGTGGGCGCGGAAGTGCTAGCTTCGTGCTCAGCAGATCATCCTTCTGTCCAGGTGCTTCTCTGCTGCTCATAAATGGATCAGCTTTGCTCCCTACAACGCGAACCAGCCAGAGCAGAACTGCCAATGTTTCCCCGCCTGGAGATGCTCGACGACAGCCCGTTCGAGCATCGTTCGCTGAGGTAGCTCATCGAGTGAAGGTGCGGTGCGTCTGAAAACGAACCGCATGACATCCTGGTCTCCGTTGGTACTGTCCGAAACGAGGTGAAACCGACGCTGGAAGCGCACAATGTTGGATGTATGCGGCAGATAGTCGGCGAGTTGTGGGTCGAGCAGCCAGGAGCCGCAACACCCGAAGTGGTATTGCTCTTCAGGGAAGTGACGAGCGAAGAAATCGCGAGCCAGCGCAAATGACTCGGAGCATGCATCTGGCTCTAACGGCCCACCAGATTCCGGGATATGCACGGCGAGGGCAGGAGCGCCCGGGTTCGGTCGCGGTTCCGGCACAGCGTTGTTGATGCTGTCGTTGTACAGCGGCCATTGGGCAGGGAGCCGCGATTGCTCGAACTGCAACCGACCGAGCCGATAGAGCCCCCCCCGAAAATGGAGAGTCAGCCATCGTGGGCTGTCGAGGCCAGCGGTTCCGAATAGTCGTCGGTGGATAGCAATGTGCTCACCCAGGTCGGCGAGAGTCACCCAGGACACGTCATCGGCAATGCCATGCTCTTGGTGCCATTGCCGCACAGCAGGAAGTGTTGAAAGGAACACGTACACGTAGAAGAGCCTGCCAAAAGCTCCCAGATGCGGTGGGAGTGGCTGCCACCGCAGGGGTTGGTATGGCTTACCCATCTGCACGACGAGTTGCTGGTGGCAGCGCTGCAGAAGCCACCACATCTCCGGAGCTTGATCCGGAATGGGCCATGCATCGATGATCTCGACTGCATCTGCAGGCGACACGCCCAGGCGAGCGAGCAAGTCGCCAACGTCGTGCATCCCGGGCAGACGCACTGGAGGCGACAGCGGTCCGATTGACTCCAACTCCTCAAGCCAGGAGCCGAAATCCTTGCTCAGTCCAAGCCGTGTGCCCACTGATGCTGCATCAAAATCCCTTAAGAACATAACTACTCCTGAGAAGCCAATTTACAATTTATACCATCTCAGTGGAGTATACCAGATCAGGAACGGACTTCACCACCCTCTCATCTGAGCAAAAAAAGATACCCGCTCCAATAAAAAGACCGCCCTGCAATTGCAAGGCGGTCTTTTTATTGGAGCGGGTTATGGGGATCGAACCCACGATCTCAACTTTGGGAAAGTTGCATGTTAGCCACTACACCAAACCCGCATCTATGTCCTTTTGATAAAATGATTATAACTGACCTGTCATGCGATGTCAAGCCCTGGTACCATCTTTTTTTCATTGACCAAAAGAGAATGCGTCTGCGTAATATAGATATGTTATGATACGAGCAGAAAACAACGCATCCTCGCGTGAGGCGTATATATCTTGTACAAATTGCGGAGGTAGCATAGCTGGT
Source organism: Ktedonobacteria bacterium brp13 (assembly GCA_015099395.1). Lineage (GTDB taxonomy): Bacteria > Chloroflexota > Ktedonobacteria > Ktedonobacterales > Ktedonobacteraceae > Dictyobacter. The sequence goes on from AP024096.1 coordinate 2,849,398, forward strand.
AGAGCCGCATTAACCGGTGAAATTGGGAAAAGAAAAACGGTAAATGCTCGCTAAGGCAGGTGATGTCGCTAAAGCATCCCTCTTTGAGGGGGGAAAGTCGCCTTAGCGACAGGGGGGAGTAGAAAGTTAGCAATCGCCCAACAGAAGTTGATACGGACTTAGTAGATAAAAAAGTGCCTTTGATGTAGAGGTATCGTGAGTAGCGCAGTTCGAGAATCTACTCCCCCCTGTCGCTGCGGCGACATCCCCCCTCAAAGAGGGATGCAGGGGTATTACCATCCTTTCCTGTGAATTCCTACTTTTTGGTACCAGAGGTTTTATTGTGAAGGTTGTTAAAAAACTTTACCAGTTAGTGTTGTTCTATAGCATATATCATATCGCTCTAATTATCAGGAGGAACCCACATGGGACTGTTCTCTCGCCTTGCTAACTTGCTGAATATCAAAGCAAACGCTGCTATGGATAAGGTTGAAGACCCCGGGCAAGTTATGGATTACTCTTACGGCAAACAACTGGAGCAGCTTCAGCAATTGAGACGCTCAATTGCCGATGTTGTCACTCAGGAGAAACGCCTGGAGATGCAGCAAGGACAACTACAGGAGAAATCCACAAAACTGGACTCACAGGCCCGCCAGGCATTGCAGGCCAACCGCGAAGATCTGGCACGCATGGCCCTACAACGCAAAGAGGCTCTGACCCAACAGCTCAATACCTATGAGGTTCAGATCTCTCAGTTGCATGCACAGGAAGAAAAATTGCTCGGAATGGAACGCAATGTGTCCGCACGTATCGAGGCATTCCGTACGCAGAAGGAGATGGTGAAGGCGCAGTATAATGCAGCGCAAGCGCAGGTGAAGATCAACGAGACTGTGTCTGGCATCTCAGAGGAGATGACCGAGATGAACCTCGCTATGCAACGTACGCAGGATAAGGTACTCAATATGCAGGCACGCGCCAATGCCATGGATTCACTGATCGAACAGGGAGCCCTGGGCGAACAAGGCTTACTCGGTGCCGGCGGACCTGAAGATAGCCTGGAACGAGAGTTGCAGCAGATTGCATCTCAGCAAGATGTTGATTCTCAGTTACATGCCATGAAACAACAACTGCAACTGCATGGTCCAGATTATTCGCTCAAAGAGATTGAAGGACCTGCCACAGAGTCAGAGTAGTAGAGCAGACTACTTCACCTTTTTCTCCCGGTCCTTCTTGGCCTTGTAGAAAGACTTGGGTTTGGGATGACGCTCCGTGTCAACATAGGCTGCCGGAGCGGAGTCTTCCTGCGTGGCAATCTCGACATCATCGCGCTCGCTCAATAATTCCTGAATGTCATTATAAATATTGTAATTATCGATAACTTCAGGCATGCGAGTCATATGTCGCAACACCTGCAGCATTGCAATGCTCGTGTTGTCGTTCTTTGCCGGCTCCGCTCTCTTCAGCAGTTTCTCGACAAGGTCCATGCTATCATCATGCGCGCCAATATTTTCAAATCGCTCACGCACCACAATCAATTGCTCGTATAAGTTCATCTCACACTCCCCTTCGTACAGTGCGGATCGCACAACGTTATCCGCATAGTGCAGAATCACTTGACCCAGTGTAGGGATCGCCCTGGTACAACCCCATGACCTTTGGTGAGAAGACTCCTGAGGTGCTAGCGGTCTCTTGCTATCCCAGCGATCCATGTGGGGATACTGCAACAGAGGTATCGTAGCATAGAGCGCAAAGCCCGTCAAATGAAACCAGTAAGTTTACCACGTATCCGAATCTTCTTCACGCGTTACTGTGATCATATTGGTATAGAAGGTAGAGCCACCATTGAAATCAGCCAGGCGATCCGACGTGGTCCAGTTCACATTACGTTGATCGGGACTGTGCTTCGGCCACCAGACAGATTCGGCGGCCAGCACACCCGGTCGCACTGCGTCCGAGACGTCAGCAACCATACGGCACCAACCACGCTCATTGCTAAGACGCACCATCTGCCCATGCTGAATACCACGTACATGCGCATCGTCTGGATGAATGTGGAGCGTCGGCACACCTTCCTTGGCCTTCAAGGTCGACACGTTCGCAAAGGATGAGCTAATAAAATGATGGGCACCCGCACTCACTAATGGCAACGCCGCAAGCTCAGAAGATCCTGCCAACCTCGGCTCAGTCTGTTTCGACTCTCCATTAGCAGCACCAGCAACGGGTTCCTGATAGCCCTCGACCTCGGCATCCCAGCCGGGGATGGGATCGTAGCCCTTGGCTGCAGCTTGCTCTGAATAGAGTTCAACCTTGCCCGAAGGCGTACGAAAATGACCATCAGCAAACGGAACACGTTCGTTTTCAGGGAACGGCAGCTGTAGCGTTCCCTCACGTTGCAGATCCTCTAGCGTAATAGCTTGCAACGCCGGATTCTTTGCACGGGAGGCTTCCAGTACGTCACGAATGACAGCCTCTGCATCATCCTGTAACCACGACTCCGTGAAGCCCATCCTGGCCGCCAGAGCCCGCAGGACATCCCAGTTGCTACGCGCTTCACCAAGCGGCTCGATTGCTGCATTGTTGTATTGCAAAGAGACATGTCCATACGGCTTATGCAGATCGACCTGCTCTAGCTGGCTGGTTGCCGGTAGAATGATATCGGCATAGCGCGCCGTATCGGTCTCAAACAGCTCATGCACGACCGTAAACAGGTCATCACGCATGAGACCTTCGATCGTCTTGCTCGCATTCGGCGTAGAGGCGACCGGGTTCGCATTATACACATACAGCGAATGGACCGCAGGCTGCGCCTCGCCGGTCAGGAGCGCACCCAGACGGTTCATATTGAGCGTACGCGGTACCGGCGGGCAGGCAGCGTCGTCAGCATGTCGAACAGCCTGCGCGTCCCACTTGATCCAGTCGCTCGTGCTATACATCAGACCACCACCGAGACGACCATACTGGCCCGTCAACGCCGGTAAGCAGGCGAGGGCACGTACGGTCTGACCACCGTTGGTGTGTCGATTGATGCCATCCGATATACGCAAGAGCGCAGGAGTCGAGGTCGCATAGCTACGCGCAAGCTCAGTGATCGTTTCAGCGCTCAGACCAGTAATGCGAGCGGCACGCTCCACGGGATACTGCATAATCCGTGGCAGCAGGTGCTCCCAACCGACCGTATGTTCCGCGATCCACTGCTCATCGTGCAGATTCTCAGTCACAATCACATGCATTACAGCCAGGACCAGTGCCGCATCGGTACCGGGCAACGGCTGGATATGCTGATCAGCCGAGCGAGCAGTCAGAGTACGACGGGGATCGATGACGATCACGCGGGTCCCTTTCCGCTGAGCCTCACGCAAGAAAGGCATCACATGCGGCGCGGTACTGGCAGGATTACTGCCCCAGATCAGCACCAGCTTGCTATGGACAAGATCTTGCAGCGCTGGCGCGAGGCGTCCACCAATGGTCAACTGCACCGCCTCTTCAGCGGCATGACCACAGATCGCGCGCTCAAGTCCACTGGCTCCGAGGCGATTCCAGAAACGCGAGTCGGCAACGGCACCCTGTACCAGACCGAGCGTCCCGGCATAGCTATAAGGCAAGATAGCCTGCGCCCCATGTTCAGCACTGATCTGCTGCCAGCGCTCCGCGATCTCGTCCAGCGCCTCATCCCAGGAGATACGCTCAAAAGCGCCACGGCCCTTGGGACCACGACGACGCAATGGATACAACAAACGATCGGCGTGATAGACACGCTCTAAATAATGATTGACCTTGGCACACAGCCAGCCACGCGTCACCGGATGATCGACCCTACCACGCACAAGTACCGCTTTGCCCTGCGCATCGACATGCGTCTCCAGAGCACAATTATCAGGGCAATCATGTGGGCAAGCACCATAGACAACACGCAGATCACGCGTCTCACTGGAGTTCTTTTGCGACATACGAAATAAGGTCCTTTCCGCTACGACCAGGAACCGGTCGCAGTTAACCAATCGAGAATGGTATCGGGCAATAACGAGGCCGCGCCCTGACGCACCGAAGAGCGCGGCAAGCTATGCAGAATCGTTGGCCCATACTCTTTTGTGAGCAAGCGACGGTCAAAGATCACGACGGCGTTCCGTTTATTCTCTCCCCAGGCCAGTCGATTGAGGACACGACGCAAACGCAAAGCGGCAATTGGTACCGTCAACTGGTGCAACTGATCCGAATACAGATCCGCACGCGCCGCGAGAGGAGGATCGTTGAGGACCGGCATCGGTAGCCGTGAGATAAAGAGGCAGGCAGGCAAGCATGGTACATCATCGATACTCTCCCAAAAGCTGCCCGTGCCCAGAATCACTACCCGTTCCTGTGACCGGAAGATCTGCCATAATTGGCGCGGCGACCCATCAATACCCTGTCCCAGCACCATCACATCACGAGCTTCGAGCATCGGCTTGATGGCTGAATACGTACTACGCAACGCTGCATGCGACGTAAAGAGCGCGACAGTCTGACCTTCGAGAGCGGTGGCGACGCTGATCAAGGTCTCATCAAGGTGGCGCTGATACTGCGGCGAGTTCGGCTCAGGCACATCGTCAGGCAGATACAGTAAGGTCTGCTCATGGTGATCGGTTACCAGCGAGTGCACCGGGAGCGATTCATTGCCCAGGCGTGCACCTGAGAAGGCAAATGAGTTATCAACCGAGAGCGCAGTCCCCGCGAAGATAGTCGCCGCTGGCTTGTCTAGCAGGAGTCGCTTCAGTTCTAGCGAGGCCTGCACAACCTGTGCATACAAGACCGGCGATGGCTCCGTTGGCATCGGAGAATGTGGCGCATCCGCAGAACGACGCGGACCATGCTGATTCTGGGGTGACATGAAAGGCATGCGTAGCCAGTAGACCATGTTGCCGTTGCTCATGCTTAATGCCTGCGTCCCTAGCTTTAATTGTTCACGCAACTGATGGGCTGCAATCACCAATTCAGAGGCCACCGACGTATCTTCGCCACTACCCAACTCCATGCGGCGGCGCTGCTGCTGCTGACGCGTAAGAATACTATTCTCTGCCTCATGGGCCAGATCAATTACGGCTTGCAAGCGTTGAGCCGTCTGTTTCCATGCATCCTCGGTCTCTTGCCAGACGCTGAGATGACGCACAGTATTGCTCAGGCGTAGCGATTGATCTACCCGTTCATGGCCCCGGCGCTGTCCATTCTCAGAACGATTCTTATCACGGTTCCCCTGCTGAGCAAACTCTTCGAGCAACGACTGGAACGAGATAAAGAGGCGTTCAACTGAACTGCGCGCCTGCCGCAAGGTCTGGAACCAGCGCACGAGACGGGTATCTAATTCAGCTTTGGGGATCGTTGGCGTCAATGAGAGGCCACCCGGACCATTCTCACGCAGCGAAGGGGCGGCCAGCGCCAGCAGGCCCTGGTAGCGTCCATCAGAGAGTTCTGCACCGATCGTATTCAGGAGGTGGAAGAGATAATGCTGCTCAAACTCTGCACTCCCCCAGCGAATATTCTCGTCTTCCAGCAAGTCTGCATCCAGAATGACACGACGGTCGATCGCCGAGAGCAACGAATGCGCGCTTGAAAGATCATCAAAGAGACCCGCATGCGTTGTCACAACAATCTGCGCGGCACGCACACGATCCTCTGCCAGGCTGACAAAACAATAGCCCTTACGTCGATAGGTACAACGCTCATAGCTGGTCCCGAAGCGCTGATTGGAGGAGGGGACACGCTCATAACCAGAATTGATACGCTCCCAGGCGGCGGCTTCCTGTTGCAGCAAGGTTAACTCGCTACGCTCGCCCGTCTGCGTCTGCTGCATCCAGAGCGAGAGCTTGGCCAGTCCACGCGCCTGCTCGGCTGATAGCTCACCACTGGTACGCCGCAGAGCCGCGCCAAACCAGCGATGCGTACAGAGATAGCCACCACGCTCAGCCAGATACGCCACAGATAGGTCACTTTTGATATGTCCTTGCAGACGCGGCAACATACTATCGATAAGCTTACGTGCACTCTGCTGGCTTGCACAGGCAATAACCAGACGGCGCTGCTCGTCCGTAGACGGCGACGTATCGTCAGCGCGTTCAGGGCGACCGGCCACCCATTCAAGAGCAGGCAACAATGCAGGCGTATAATCATTGCCGCCGGTTGCAATCTCTAACATCAACGGGTCACGCTGCTGAAACGCGCCATAGACAGCGCTACGTGCCTCTGAATAGCCTGCTGGCAGTACGGCAACCACAGGAGGTGAGAGGACGACCACAGGAGACGAGCTAGCGGCATTCTCGGATGTTTCAGCGCCGGGCTCTGCTCTTTGTTCGACGTGGGGAGGTGCCGTGACAGACATGGGAACTGCGGCATGGGACGCAGTTGGCTGACCAACGGCGAATGAGAGGACCCGTGGGTCCATCCCTAACTGCGAGGCAAAACGCTCACCCAGGCTACCGCGTGCGAGGCGACCCGTAACGCCATCCCGCTCCTGGCGTTCACGTAGTTCAGTGCGGAAGAAATGGAGCAGCGGCCAATTGCGTGGCGCATCCAGGTTCGCCAGTTCATTGAGCAGATCGAGATCAACCTCCTGCAAACGCTGATGCAAGGCGAGAAAGACATCCATCGCCAGCACCGTATCAACCATCGCCCGGTGGCGATCCGCCGGCACATGCAGACCCAGCGACTCCGCAACATTCCCCAGATTATAGCTCGCAAGCGAAGGGAGCAGCACAGTCGCCATTTCAAACGTATCAATAAGTGGATTTGCACGTGCGAGACCACGCTGGCGCAGGAACGCAGCATCGAAGGGGATACTGTGACCAACAATAGGAAAGTCACTCAGAAATAACTGCAACTTTTTCGCCAGCGCAGAGAAAAGAGGAGCGCCAATAAGGTGCTCAGGCGTAATGCTTGTCAAACGCTGCACACGATAAGGAATCGAACGACCGGGGGACACAAACGTCTCAAATGTATCGAGCACCTCCGTCCCCTGAAACTTCACTGCCGCAATCTCAATAATCGTATCTTGCTCAGGATGTAACCCCGTTGTCTCTAAATCAAGAGCAACACGAATGACTGGTTTCTTCGCCATAAAATTATGCTTCCTCACATCTCTCTCGATTATTTTTTAAGCACCTCACCAACGTAAACATCTCCCCACCAGGTTTTTGCTGTAGTGTAATAACACATCCCCTTGATAAACGCAGCCACCTCACAATTATACGTAGAAAAGTAGCAAACCTGGTATAAAGAAAATATGCTCCCCCGGCACCGACACTAAACATGGGAAGAAGAGGATTGAGGCCATGATTCTAATAACGCACGCGCATGCCGCGCAGCCACACCACGATGGCTGATTCGATTTTTCACAGCTGGTTCAAGCTCAGCACAGGTCTTGCCAAACGCAGGGACATAGACGATAGGATCATACCCAAAGCCATGTTCACCACAGGGTGCATCAGCGACATAGCCTTCGAGCGCACCATCGACACTCTGATGATACCCATTCGCCTCCGCGATCGTGATCACACAGCGGAAACGGGCTGTCCACGGCGCAGGGGATAGCTCTTTCTGAGCATGTAGACGCTCATAGATAATACGGAAACGCTCCTCATAAGGAGTATTGCGGCCAGCGAAGCGGGCAGAATAGACACCTGGCTCACCACCGAGGGCATCAATCTCTAGACCAGAGTCATCTGCAAGCGTAAGTACCCCCGAGATACGTGCGTATGTGAGGGCCTTTAAGGCAGAATTTTCTTGGAAAGTCGTTCCAGTCTCCTCAACATCGAGATCAATGTGAAGATCATGAAGTGAAAGCAACTGATATGGAAGATCGGAGAAGATCGTTTGAAGCTCCTCCAGTTTATGACGATTCGTGGTCGCAACCAAAAGGGCGCGCATACAAGACTCCAAACTAGCGTGGACTGAAACATTATCAATCATTGTATCATACACGAGTACACTTGTCGAGATAAAATGTTCTGCTGTAAATCTTGGTAAATCCTTTTCTACTGCATTTATTAAAAAATGAATGTATCGACTCATGATAAAAAAAACAGCGACCGGTACTCTTACTAACTCATCTCTTTTGAGAGTTTGGTCTCATCTCTTTTGAGAGTTTGACGAATCAGAAAATCGAGTGTCAAAAACGCTTGACATAGTACTGGTTACGGGTTATAATCGACCATGTCGAGACGAGCTAGCGCCTCTCAGGACGCCAGCGAAGCAAAGACAAAACGCCGATGTAGCTCAGTTGGTAGAGCATTCGCTTCGTAAGTGAACGGTCATCAGTTCGAGTCTGATCATCGGCTTTCTTTTTGCCTTTTTCACCCCTTGCCCCTATCACCCCCTACCTCTACTATCTATATTGTCCACTACACTATTATCTTCTACCGCTATTATCCACTATCGCCTGTAAAGATGCTAAAAAACCTTGTCCCCCTCTTTGAGGGCTCACCGATGTAGGTTTTTTGGCCTATCCCGGTGAGCCTCATAGAGGTAGATACATACTAGCATCCATTATCGTGTATATCTCATGTATTATATATATATCGCTATCGCCTGTAATCTTACCAAAAACTCGTCCCCCTCTCTGAGGGCAATGCCATTCAAATAAGAATAATGTCGCGAAAGGTGGTATTTTTGAAGCATACGGAGTGATATTTGTCTTGCTGACGATAGAAGGCGGAAGAGAGACCTTTGACCACACGCGGACAGAAGCGCAAGCGGCGAGGAGACAGTAATTCCTTGGGGTTCCGCAGATTGGCCAGCAAGCGTTCTTGCTGACGAGGCAGCTCTTCCTTGGCCACAATCGAGAACTCATAGAACGCCGTATCCAGGGTCTGCAGCGCATGCGTAAAGCTGAGACGATCAGGATCCAGATCCCCTTGCAGGGCCGCTTCATGCATCCAGGCTCGGATGGCATAATGTGCCATCACCAGGCCGTAGAGCTCCTGATAGATGAACTCCGGCGTTTTGCTGCGTAAGGGCTGCGGGCTGAGTCGTTGATGAATTTTCATTTCCTTAATAGCCAGTTCAATCTCCCAACGCTCATGGTACAGGCAGATCAGGTCCAGGGCCGGAGCCTGCTGGGGATCAAGCAACGTGGTCACCAGTCGATGCACCTTCGAGGGATTGGCCCGGTCCGAGGTCCGTGAGGTGGGCAAGTCGGCCAGCTCACGCGCCACCGAGGGCTCAAGACGGTACTCAATGATACGGACTGTATGGATTTCCCACATCGTCAGAGAGCGAGAGCCAGTACATCGTGAAGCCTAAGCAAGGGGTTATCCCTGCTGACCCAAGCAGAAAAAGACGGTACACTATACAACAAACATCAATAAATCTGTTGCAGAAAGGTGTATCCGTCATGCTCTCATCATACTACGCTGCCCGTGCCAATTTGTATACGTTGCATCAGCGGCATCCTGAGTGGTCCCACGCCGAGCTCGCCGCCGCTCTTGGCAGTTCCACCAGTTGGGTGGAAAAATGGCTCAAGCGCTTTCGCGAGGAACTGGCCCAGGCCATCCCCTTGGAACACATCCTGCAAGGCCACTCGCGAGCTCGCAAGACCCCTTCGCCCACAACGCTGCCTGAGGTCGTCCAAGAGATCCTCGCCATTCGGGATCCCCCCCCCGAAGGTTTGCGACGCGTTCCCGGTCCGGAAGCCATTCACTACTACCTCGCCCGTGATCCGCTCATGCTGTTTTTTCAGTTGCCTCTTCCCTCCTGTAAGACCATCTATCGCATCCTCAAAGTCAACGATCGCATCGCTTTGCGCAAGCAACCGATCCATGAGCCAGTGGAGCGCCCTGCGCCCATGAGCTGCTGGCAAATCGATTTCAAAGATGTGAGCACGGTCCCAGCCGACCCAGATGGCAAGCGGCAACATGTGGTGGAGACACTCAATGTGATCGATGTGGGGACGTCCGTGCTCCTTGATGCCCATGTGCGTTCCGATTTCACGGCGGAAACGGCCTTACAAGCGCTCGCAAGCACGTTGGCGAAGCATGGCCGCCCTCAGCAGATCACCCTGGATCGAGATCCCCGCTGGGTGGGCAGTCCGGCGGGCAGTGATTTTCCGGCGGCCCTGATCCGCTTTGGGGCCTGTCTGGGGATTGACATCCAGATCTGTGCGCCCCATCATCCACAACAGAACGGCTTTGTCGAGCGCTACCATCGCAGTTATCAAGAGGAATGTTTGGCTCTGGATCGGCCAGAGACCTTGGAGCAAGCGAGCTTGGTCACGCAAACCTTCGTACAACACTACAATAAGGAACGCCCGCATCAAGGACTCGCGTGTGGCAATCAACCGCCGCTGACAGCTTTCCCGTCTCTGCCTTCCTTGCCAGCGCTACCGCCCATCGTGGACCCGGATAGCTGGCTGAACCAGCTTGATGGGCTGCATCTGGAGCGCAAAGTGGACCGCCATGGGATGGTCAGCCTGGACCTCAAACGCTATTACGTCTCTTCCCACTTGGTCGGCCATCATCTGGTCTTGCATCTGGATGCGCAAAGGCGGTGTGTGCACATCTTGCATGAACAATGCCTTATCAAAGAAATCCCCCTGCGCGGGCTGGTGGGACATGCCCTCTCATTTGAGCAGTTCCTGACCCATATGCTCCATCAAGCCCGTGCACAGGCTCGTTTGCGTTCCCTGCAAGAACGGAGGTATCGGATGGCTGCGGTTGCTTCTCCGTAGTGCACGATGTACTGGCTCTCGCTCTCTGACGATGTGGGAAATCCATACACGGACCGTCAAAGGTGGTTGGTTTTTGCCTTTGGGTCGCAGATTGACCAGGTAACTGCCGTCAGCCAGGGTGCAACTGCGTTGGGTGAAGATGCCTGCCTTCAGTCGGCAGAGCAGATGTGCCCCCTGGTGCTCGACGGCCGTCAACCAGTTGATCGAGGGAAAATTGCGATCGGCCAGCAGCAGCATCCCCTCATGGAGCGAGCGCAGCAGAGCCCAGGCCATGCTTTGTTCGCTGGCTTTACAGCGGGCAAAGAGCGCATCGACGATGGCATGGGTGCCCACTTCGGCCAGATACATACAGCGCACCTGGGGATAGGGAGACTGACTTTTGCCAGAAGTGAGGCGACCAAAATGCAAGGCATTGGTCGGCGAGTCAGGAACCTCATCCAATGTACTATCAATGGCCATCAGTCGCAAGCCAAAGGCGAAGGCTCCTTTGGTGCGTTCAGTGGCCAGCGGCCGGCAACACTGGCGGAAGAGCCGACGCATGACGATGCTGCCCAGGCTCGCTCGGCGTGCGGTCAAGGCCCCCCCAGTCGGCAACGCAAGATGGGAATCGGGCCAGAGCCACTCCAGGCCACGGCACAGATGGGCAAACACGTCGGTGACATTGTACTGACGGAACAACGACAAGGCCATCACATAGTAGACCATGACCAGTTGACTGAGCTTGCGTTCGCGCTTCTCCCAGGCTTGACACTGACTCAACACCTCACCGACCAGTTCACGCGGGTAGCACCGTTCCAGAAATGGCAGCTGCAGGTGCTGGCAAAACTTGCTATCTGGGTCAATCTGCTGTAACCTAAAAGGCATAAAGAAGGTCTCCTTGCTTCGACTAAATGAGTTACATTTTCTACTCTCAGTATCGCACATGGAGACCTTCTTCTTCTTATTTGAATGGCATTGCCCTCTCTGAGGGGGGAGATAGCTTTAGCTATCGGGGGGAGCCATCCTCGCCTTCTGCTCTCGATGACTCTTCTACGCCAACCATCTCTCGTTCGGACGTGGATTTCGTCATCAAGAATGGCAGACTAGGAAGGCAAGAGTGATGGAGAGCGTTTAATGGTGTATTACAGCGTAGTTCGAGAATCTACTCCCCCTGTCGCTGCGGCGACATCCCCCCTCAAAGAGGGAGGCAGGGGTATTACCATCCTTTCCTGTGAATTCCTATTTTTTGGTACCAGAGGTTTTATTGTGAAGGTTGTTTAAAAAACTTCACCAGTTAGTGGGGCACCACCCATCACGTCCGCTTGCCAATAATGTTCACTATCGCCTGTAAAGATGCTAAAAAACCTTGTCCCCCTCTTTGAGGGCTGATTCTTACCCACATTTTACAAACGGAGGTGAAAAGCCAGTTGAACGCCCTCAAGAAGTGTCTGCAAGAAGAGCCACCCTTTCCAGATGGTTCGCCATCCGGGAGGGCCGTCAGAGGCACGAGCCAGGTACCCACCCAGGCGTGCTATCTCGATCCAAAATGTGCTCAACGTCATGGTGGTCGGCGATTGGTCAGAGCGCTCAGCCAATACAGCAAGCATCAGAGGATCGATGACCTCAGAAGCCAGGCGCTCTGGATCAACGCGCGCGAGCTCACGTACTTGCAACAAGCGAATAGCCAGCGGGGACAAGAATCCCAACAAACGGATCAGGCTGTCAACCTGTTGCAATTGCCGCTCTTCAATGCGACACCCACTTTTGAGACACTGATGATAGTCTTCAACCAACCAACGATGCTTGTACCACTCGACGCGCTCCCACGCCTGTTCCATCGTCGTTGTCGGAACCGAGGTCAACAGCACCCATTCCAGTGGCTTTTCGCCTTCAGGAGCGTGTTCTTCCCACACGCGAACGACCCACACCGGCATCGGGTCTTGGCTCGCTTGCGGTTCATTGCGCGGAGGCAAGAGCGTCATCTGTCCAAACGCCATCTGGAGTTGGGTCTCGCGAGCTTGGTGTCCATGCCGAGCGGGGATCTCGAATGGACGGCTTGCTTGGCTCAACCAGGATCGTGTCCGCATCAACGAGTAGGCAATCTCTTCATCCTCATGCTCGATGCGGCGGTTTTGGGCTGCCCGGACCAAAAAGTGGGTCTTCGTCTGCTGACACGTCTGAAAAAAGGGGAACATATCGGCACCTCGATCGCCCACATGAACCCAGATCTTTCCTGGATCGGGCGTCCCAATCGCCAGCACCTGGCGCATCCAGACGTCCGTTTCCCGTTCTTCTCTTTTGAGGCGTTGATGGCGTTGTTCCCCTTTGGGAGCAGGTACACGCACGAATGGTTCTTGTGCCAAACATCCAAGCACTTCTCGCCCCTCAGGATGAGGGCAGACCGCAAGCACTGTTTGCACAAAAAATCCGCGCCCACGTTCATTGCCAATTTGCCCGACACCGCTGATTTTGTGGCGATGCGACAGATCAATATCGGTCGTATCTTGGACCAACAAGGTCACCGCAGAGGTGTTGGCTTGTTCTTTTGTCTGCTGCACATGTGGTTGTATCAGTTCCGCAAAGGTCACATCGGGTTCGTTAAGCAAACGATACAAGGCTTTCATCTCTTTCCAGGAGTGCATTTGAGTGGGCAGAGACCCCAGTGGATTTTCTGCCAAGCAGGCCGACACATGCACTGCTCGTCTCGTTCGACGCATATCGTGCAGTTGGACCGTCCCAAAGGTTCGCTCGGCCCAGCTTTTAGGATCCAGTATGTCTTGTTTGTTCATCCTGCATTTTATCACTTTGTAAAATGTGGGTAAGAATCAGCTTTGAGGGGGGGGAGATAGCTTTAGCTATCGGGGGGAGCTATCCTTCACTTATGCTGCTCACTATCATTCTACGCTAAATAGTACTTTAGTCTCTACGGTCTATAATCGAGGATTACAGGGCATTGCTAACGTTTTACTCCCCCCTGCCGCTAAGGCGGCTTTCCCCCCTCAAAGAGGAGGGCTTAAGGTGCGTTAGCTTCGTTTCCTGGATGGCGTACAGCACCTCTCGTGACGGGGAAATGCGCTGGTTAGTTGAGGGGTGGGCACTCTTCACGGAACGTCTGCACCATTTTGCCGACCTCTAACAGGGGACGATGCAGGGCAGTGGGGGTTGTCAGGTCAAGGGTCAGGATCTTGCTATTGATGCGGCGTAGCGTCTCGTCGTAGTACGCTGCAGTCTGCTCGACTTCGGCATTGAAGGCGCGTTTCTCGCGCTCGAAGAGCGGTACGCGGCGTCTACGCAGCTTGCGTGCGGTGTGGAGCACACGTTCAATACGGCTCTGCGCCTGTGCGATATCCGCATCTATCTGACGGAGCAGTTCAATCTCCAGGGGGACATTGCCACTATTCTTGAGGATACCATAGGCCATCGCGTTATCGTCGGCCTCACGATGCAGATCGAGATCAAGCGGCTTCCCCATGCCCGGCAAGTTATCAAACTCGCCACGCGCCTGAGCATCCCGAATAACCTCCTCGACACGATTCATGATCGGACCAGCGATGCGGCTCGTCTTTGGCTGCTGCTCTACTCGCTGAGTAGACGGCTGATCCTGTTGCTTACGCCAATCCACAAAATCCATAGATAACACCTCCTTAAACACAGCACATACCGCTGAGATAGAACAAGCTAGCAGATTCTACTGCACATTTTGTGATACGTCCGACTTGCGGATTGCGTCACGCACGATCTCATAGACTTCAATCAAGGGTATGCCATTTTCTTGCGCGAGCCGCTGGCACTCCTCATACTCAGGGGAGGCACTGATGAATTCTCCCCGCACACGCTTGACCTTCACCAGCGTTGGCCCTAGCGCGGTCTCGATCTGTACCTGCTCACGTTGCGCGATGAGACGAGTCATAAGCTGCGTACGCACACCCAGCGTGCTGGTCTCACGCAGCAAGATCAACGAGAGGGTCTCGCTCAACTTCGGCGGACAGATGACAGTTACCATCGTAGCCGGACGATCCTTCTTCATCTGTATCGGCGTATAAGTCACATCCAGAGCACCAGCCGCCAAGAGCCGCTCCATCAAGGCACCCAACAGTTCTCCACTCATATTATCGATATTTGTCTCGATCACGACAACCTGATCGCTATCATTCTTATGCGCTTGCGTACCAGGCTCGTAGCCCACATAAAGATGAGCCACACCAAATTTATCTTCTGTGAAGTGCGGGTGAAAAAATTCGACATAGCCATGGCCCGCACGCTCTATCCGCATAATCGGGTTACCATAGTGGGCCAGGGTGGCAAGCAACGCTACACCTATCTCATTACAGGTTGTGTTGCTCACATCCCGCTCACTCGCTCGCCAATAGAGATTGGCATTGCGACCAATTTCTATGGTCACAGGCGAGGTGGTGGATAGGATCGGTAGCTCGGAGCAGTAAATGTCCTGGATATGGAGCAGATGAAAGCCCAGTAAGACAGCACAGATCTCTGCCATATCAAGCGCAGAAAACTGAACGGATGGGACTGCTCCTCTGGTTGCACGGCTTGCATCCTCAATACACTGAAGGGTCGCGAGTACCTTTGTCACAACTACGGTCGGGAGCGTGGAACTCTCTTCCAGGGCGAAGTGCCACTCGGGAACAGATAGACCCTCCTCACGCCTGTTGGGCTGAGCTTCCATCATCGTACCCGTGGCAACCGGTGAACGGAATCGCTGCCATTTCAGGCGATAGACATCAAATTGCGGAACAGAGAATAGTATCCTCTTCAGCTTATCCGTATCCAGACCAGCGTCGAGCAAAGCCGCAAGCAACATAGATGCGCTCACACCAGCAGAGCAGTCGATATAAGCCAGCTTCCCAACCATAATGGTACCCATGCCCCCTCACAATACAAAAAAGTGGAAAGTATGCGAACACTTTCCACTTTTGCCACAGGCAATACGCTACACACAATTGAGTATGCTTGCCGTCCCTGGATAAATGTCACAATATAACATATTGTAACAGCTTCTGAGACTATTTACCTTCTTTATGGTACTCCAGCGCATTACGATAGACTTCGACGTAGCGGAGTGCAGAAGCTTTCCACGAATGATCGACGGCCATACCATGCAACTGCAGAGCCTGCCAGATCTCTTTATGCGGGAAAAGCGTCAGAGCGCGTACGATGGCCGCAAAGAACTCCCAGGCATCGTAGCTCTTAAAGACAAAACCATTCCCCTCTCCAGTCACTGGATTGTACTCCTGTACGGTATCCGCCAGACCACCAACCTGACGTACAATCGGCACACTACCGTAGCGCATAGCAATCATCTGACCAAGACCACACGGCTCGAAGCGTGATGGCATCAAGAACATATCACTGCCTGCATAGATATGGTGTTCAATCTCAGCATTAAAGGTCAGAAAGACCGCAACCTGCTCAGGATAGCGCGTCATCAGACTCTGGAACTGCTCATGATAGCGCTGCTCACCAACACCCGAAAGCACAAACTGCACACCCTGCGAAAGTAGCGGCTGCATAATCTGCATCAAAAGATCCAGCCCCTTCTGGTCCGCCAGGCGCGAGATCATACCCAGGAGCGGCACAGTCGGGTTGACTGGCAGGTGTGCCATCTCTTGTAATGAGACCTTGTTGAGCCCTCGCTTATCTAAGCCCTGCGCATCAAAGCTCGCCTCCAGGAAACGATCATCATTCGGATCGTACTCCTGGTAATCGACGCCATTCAGAATGCCAAAGAGCCGATCGCGTCGTGAACGCAACATATGATCAAGTTTCTCACCAAAAGTAGGGGTTAGAATTTCTTGCGCATAACGTTCGCTTACAGTCGTCACAGCATCGGCAAACAGGATACCGCGCCCCATAATATCCACCACATTCGCCAGTTCCGCAATCTGTGGATAGACAAAACCATTGGAAGCCACACCGGCTACCTCAAGTAGACGATATCCAAAGATGCCCTGATATGCCAGATTATGAATAGTATAGACAGAGGCAGTATGAGCGAAAAAAGGATCATCACGATAGATAGTGTGCATCCAATTTGGCACAATACCAGTATGCCAATCATTACAATGAACAATATCAGGCGACCAATCCAGAGCGCGAACGGCCTCCAGGGCGGCACGACAAAACAAAATAAAACGCTCGCCATCATCGGTATACCCGTAAATATTCTCCCGATCAAAGAAGCGCGGAGCATCGATCATATACACAGGGATGTGATCGCCAATCTCAGCCTTCGTCACCCCAACCTGCACCTGGTAACTGCCCATCGGAACAGAGACCGCATCAAACATCTCCGTCAACTGGAAATGCTGCGAGTCCACCTGTCGATAGCGTGGCATTACCAGACGTACATCGTGACCAAACGCCTGCAACGCCTTAGGCAGTGCTCCAACAATTTCAGCTAAACCACCGGCTTTAGCGAACGGCACAATTTCAGCAGCAAGGATCAGAACCTTGAGAGGTTGTTCAGACTGCATACAAATTCCCTCCCACTCACGAAATGTAATTTATTATAGCATGTTAGCATGGTAGGACGGAAGGTAAAAAAGTCAGCAAATAAAGCAACCAGGCACAATTCAGCGCAATTTGTGAGACAGGAAGACGAATTCAGCGCTTCGCTACGCCATCCGAGGGTATCGTTAGTCGTCTTCGATACCCGTCTCCAAAGAAAGAATTTCGGCCAGTGCAGCAGCTGGTAAATGACCTGAATGAACTGGTGTAAATAACCCGCTCACGAGGCCCACGGGTTGCACAACAAGGGTGCTCCTTGGCGTGAATCGGATGGGTTGCGAAACGTCCAGGACATGCGAAACGCTTTCATCCCGAACAGCTCACTGCGACAGTTGTTGAGGGATCCCTCTCTTTGCTTATCTGGTATCTTCAGGCGCTTCAGACTCCTCTCGCTTCATGCTTGCTACTGCTGTTTTGACCAGTTTCGGCAAAGCCGAATCCGGAAAAGGATACACGGAGCTGACATTTATTTCGCACAAGACATAGGTATCTTCACCCGCTACGGTCTTTGGTCCATAGAGAAAGTCCGCATCCCAAATAATCGGTAGCGCTTCCGTTTCAATATCGAGGAGCTTTTGCAACTGTGGAATCCACTCGGCTTCCATCTTTCTTCTCAATGCCTGGAACTCTGGTTGCGATTCAGCATAATAGAGTCTCGGTTGTGGCTGGAGGGGTTCGGAACCGCTCTCTGGTCGGAGTAAAGCAGTGACATATTGATGCCCGAAGCCAACAACCTGGTTCTGGGACATGTAGCAACGTACCATACCGTGAGGAACGGGAGAGTGAAAGGGCTGGTCAATCATTTGCCCAGATTCAGCAAAATAGGCTTCGCTCTGGTTTAAGAATTCGCTTAGTAACATTTTTTCCTCTGTACTGTTGCGAAGTGCGTGAAGAACGTGCACAACAGGGTCTGGCTCTTGTGCACCACTCCCATCAACCAATTCCACCCTCCAGACTCCAATCCCATTATTCCCACGATTTTGTTTTAATACACGCGATGAACCATCAGCAAGGCGAGCTGGTAATTGCTGACGGAGGTCATCTGTGTTTTTATAGAGATGAATATCGCCCCCCCAACCCATTTCGCGTGTCTGGAAGAGAACCTCTTTCGTCCCCATTTTCAAGATGACATCTGGGTGTGTACTGACAAAGACGCCATGTGAGGCAACATCTCTCAACATGTCATCAAGCATCGCTCGATTCGTTTCGTCTTGAATGGGGTTCACCCATACAAGAACGCCATCGACGTCATGGAGTTGACGTTGCACCTCATCAACAAATGCATCATTGTACACGGCAGGCTCAGCCAAAAAATTGTAACGTTCAAATTCTGCAAAAATCTTTTGGAACCTATTATTTTCAGTCGTTGCATTATCGCGCGTTTCGCGGTCACCGTGCCAAAGAATTGCGACGCGTGGATTTCTCTTCAATGTCATAAGAATTCCTTCTCTTTCTTATCCGGCAAGACAATGGTACAGCTTGCTTGTTTCTCGAATATATCACATCATTTCAATAGACTTCTTGATGTCAGCGTAGGGAAGCATCTTCCTTACCAGGGATGGGGCCATGTGAAAGGGATAGCTACCGCAATATGTCGAATACAAAGCAGACCACGTGTGTCATTCCTGCGTCGTGTGGGGCATTCCTCGCTCTTCTTGAGACGCTTCCCGGTGCCTTGTTTGTCATCGATGACGCCGCGACCATTGTGTATGCCAATGTGAGCGCGCAGGCCATGACCGGAACCACGCGAGAGGAATTACATGGGAACAGCTTCTGGCGCTGCGCTCCACAACTGGTGAGCACATCGCTCTACCAGGCCGTGTGCAAGACCAAACAGACCCGAGCATTGACCGAAGTGGAGTATCTTTCTCCCGTCACCCAGACCTGGCTGCACGTACAGCTCTCTCCGACCGTTGGGGGACTCATGTTGCAGTTCCACGAGGGGAGAGCACCAACGCGACGCCAGGAGTCATTTCCCCAAAGCGAATACCTCTGCGCTGATATCCTGGAGAACATCTCTGACCGGCTCGCGATCTTGACACCTGATGGGATGATCCTGTCCATCAATCAGCGCCCCTTAGAGGATGCACAGGTCCGACGAGAGGAGGTGATTGGCAAACCATTGGCTGAAACCCCCTGGTGGTCCCGTTCTCCTGCCAGTCAAGGGCAATTACGCGCAACGATCGCACGAGTCAGCAGGGGCGAAACGGTGCGCTTCGAAGCCGTGATCCAGCCGATGAAGGGAGTGTACCGTGACCTTGACGCAGTGATCACCCCACACATTGGTGCTGACAACCACATTGAGTACCTTGTCTACGCCGGGATCGACATCACCGCGCGCAAGCGCGCCGAAGCGGAAATCCGTGCCCTGATCGATGCCATCCCCCATCTGGTCTGGACCGCCAGACCAGATGGGTATCTCACCTACCACAATCAACGCTTGATCGAGTATTGGAGGATGACCCACGAACAGGCCGAAGGGGTTGGCTGGCTGGCGGGGGTGCATCCCGATGAGAGGCCTCGGGTGTGGGAGGCGTGGCAAACCTCCATCCGGACGGGGGAACCCTATGAAGTGGAACATCGCATGCGAGACGGCACCAGCGGAGCCGATCGCTGGTTTCTGGCCCGAGGCGTGCCGCAGAGAAATGCACAGGGCACGATCCTGCACTGGGTTGGCACCTGCACCGACATTGAGGAGCAGAAACAAGCCGAGCAAAAGCTCAAAGAAAGCGAGGAAAACTGGCGCGTGCTGGCCGAAACGGTGCCACAGCTCGTGTGGGTGGCACAACCCGACGGCCTGATTGAGTACCAGAATCAACGGTGGCGTGACTATATCGGTTTCTCTTCCGAATACGCATTGGCCCATGAGTGGAGCCAGTCTTTGCACCCTGATGAGTATCAGCACACCCTGACGGTCTGGCATCATGCGCTTGAAACGGGCGAGCCCTATGAGATCGAATATCGTCTCAAGGAGGGCCAAACGGGCGCGTATCGCTGGTTCTTAGCCCGCGGCATGCCGGTGCGCGATGAAGCAGGCCAGATTGTCAAGTGGTTTGGCACCTGCACCGACATCGACGAGCAGAAACGAGCCGAACAGCGGATCAAAGCCAGCGAGGAGAACTTGAGGGTGCTGGCCGAAACAGTGCCACAGCTCGTGTGGGTGGCACAACCCGACGGCCAACACGAGTACACAAACCAGCACTGGTGTGACTACACCGGGTTTACGCTTGAGCAGCTACAAAGCGACCGATGGCCTCAGCTCCCGTTCATCCATCCTGATGATCGTGTAGGCATCCGAGCTCGCTGGCAGCAGGCTCTGGACACGGGAGCAATGTATGAGCACGAAGGACGTCTCAGAAATGGCCAGACCGGGGAGTATCGCTGGTTCTTAACTCGTGGGACGCCAATGCGTGATGAAACAGGCCAGATCATCAAATGGTTTGGCACCTGCACTGACATCGATGAGCAGAAACGCATCGAGGAAGCCTTGCGTCAGAGTCAGGAGCGCATCCGCGCTCTCATCAACTCCAATATTATCGGGATTATTTCTGTCGAAGTGGAAGGAGAAGTGATCGTGGAAGCCAATGATGCCTGGCTTCACATGACCGGCTATAGCCGAGAGGATGTGCGCAATAGAACGCTGAGACGGGGGAAGATCACTCCCCCGAAACAGGCGCATCTCTTTGAGAGCTCGATCCAGGAGATAGCGACACGCGGGCAGCACACGCCGATTGAAACTGAGGTGGTGTGTCAAGATGGCAGTCGCCTGCCGGTGTTGCTGGGAGGCGTCACCTTCCGGGAGCATCCCCGCCAGATCATCAGCTTTATGCTGGATAATTCGGCGTGCAAGGAACTGGAGCAACGCAAGGATGACTTTATCAGCATGGCCAGTCATGAACTCAAGACCCCGCTCACCGCTTTGCAGCTGCAAACGCAACTGTTGGCAAAGCGACTGGCAAAGCAAGGAATCTCCAACGCTGCTCCTGCGCTTTCCATAATGGAGATGCAGGGCAAACAATTAGAGCGATTGATCGAAGAGTTACTGGATGTGTCCAAGATCCAGGCTGGCAGGCTGGAGTACGTCCAGGAGACGGTGGATCTCGACGCCTTGCTGCGGGAGATCACCGACACCATGCAACAAACCAATCCGAGCCATACCCTCGTGGTGCGTGGCGTGGTGCAGACCAGCCTGATGGCGGATCGAGACCGGCTGGGACAGGTCTTCACCAACCTGATCAGCAATGCCATCAAGTATTCTCCCGAGGCCCAGACCGTCGAGATTGACCTGAGCGTCTCCCCGGAGACGGTCACAGTCAGTGTCCGCGATCATGGCCTGGGCATCCCGCGAGAGCTGCGTGATAAGGTTTTTGAGCGTTTTTACCGGGCCACTGATCCCCAGAAGAGATCGATCCCTGGTCTGGGGATGGGGTTGTACATTGTGGCGGAGATCGTCAAACGTCATGGGGGAACCATCACCGTGGACAGCGAAGTTGGAAGAGGATCGACCTTTACGGTGACCCTTCCCCTCGCGAGGAATGCCCTTGCTTGAGCAGTTCTACGTGATCCTGGTTTGCCATTGGTTCCCTCCTCTGCCTGAGACTTCTCGTTGCCCTTGCATGGTAGGCCTTGTAGCGAGCAAGAAGGCGGAGGGTAAGAACAGACCCCAAAATGCTTCAATGAAGCATTTTGCGCCGATTTTCGCAACATTAATGGATTAAATATATATATCGCTATCATCTGTAACCTTGCCAAAAACTCTTCCCCCTCTCGGAGGCTCACCGGGATAGGCCAAAAAACCTATCCCGGTGATCTTCATAGAAGAAAATGCACACGAACATTCAGTATTATATATAAAGCATGTATTAAACTCATATATCACTATCGCCTGGAAACTCGCCAAAAACTCGTCCCCCTCTCGGAGGGGGGAGATAGCTTTAGCTATCGGGGGGAGCCATCCTCGCCTTCTGCTCTCGATGACTCTTCTACGCCAACCATCTCCCGTTCGGACGTGGATTTCGTCATCAAGAATGGCAGACTAGGAAGGCAAGCGTGATAAAGAGCGTTTAATTCGAGATTGTAACGTTATTCGAACATTTACTCCCCCCGATAGCTAAAGCTATCTCCCCCCTCAAAGAGGGGGACAAGGGCTTAAGTGCACTATACAGACGATAGTGAACGTTATTGGCAAGTGACATGACGCATTTGTCATGACGTCCCATCTATCTCAATTGGCTTGGAAGGCGGTTTCATGGCCTATTTCCAAAAAACCTACATCGGTGAGCCTCTCGGAGGGGGGACAAGGGATTCTAGCATTTTTACAGGCGATAGTGAACTTTATTGACAACCGAAGTGACCCATTCGTCATGGCACCCCACCTGTCTCCACCGGCCTGTGCGGCGGTTTCATTGCATATATCACAAGGAAACCTACACCGGCGAGCCTCAAAGAGGGGGACAAGGGTTAGTAATCTCCATTACCTGTATAGCATACATATACTCTATGATTGCATATACTTCACTTATGCTCTCCACTATCTTCCTGTGTCTAATTTATCCTCTCCCTGCTTATTCTTGTTTTCAGCAAGAGAATGTTCTTGCTTCTTCACTTCATTATCGATGGACATACAAACGGCTGCAAAATTATTATTCACATCACTATTGGAGAAGCGTACAACCTGTAAGGAATACCTATTCAATATCCTGGTTCTTTTAGCATCATACAGCAGCCCTTCCTCTGTATAATGCTGATCTCCATCGAGCTCAATACAGAGGTGCGCATGAGCGCAATAAAAATCTACAATGAATGGATCTATCACCTTTTGGCGCTGAAAGCGAAGACTATGGTGACGCAGAAAGCAATACCATAATCTTTTCTCTTGTTCTGTCATATTCCTACGCAAATCCTGAGCCAATAGAATGAGATCCCGATTATATGATTTAGGCATAGCATATACCTCTAAGATTCTGCTCTATGGTAAAAACCTCTTTATTGTATGTACCTTTGTGGATGAAGAATGTTCGCAGTGTAGGAGTAATGGATTATTGGGTAGGATTTTAGTAGATGGTTAACGTAGGAAAGTAGCGGAGAGCAGAAGTGAAGGATTTACTCTCCCTATCACTCCTATTAACGATAAAAATATCTATCACTTGTAGAGACTCTAAAACCCTTGTCCCCCTCTCTGAGGGGGGACGAGTTTTTGGATAGTTTTCAGGCAATAGCGCACATTAAACCTCCTCAAAGACCATCATGAAAAAGGTTCACCACCCAGGATGAAAACGCCATGTTCAGCAGAGAGCAGAAGTGAAGGATTTGCTCTCCCTATCACTCCTATTAACGATAAAAATATCTATCACTTGTAGATACTCTAAAACCCTTGTCCCCCTCTCTGAGGGGGGAGATAGCTTTAGCTATCGGGGGGAGCTATCCTTCACTTATGCTGCTCACTACTATTCTACGCTAGCTATCGATTTTGTATACTTTAGCCGAATCATCTCCTGTTTGGCGATTGCTAGCGTTTGGCTCCCCCCTCCGAGCTCACCGGTGCAGGTTTTTTGGCATATTCCGGTGAGTCTCAAAGAAGGGAATACATAATATTGCCCATTATTATCTCTATCGCATAGACTAACTGTTGCTCTTGATAAGGCCAACTAGCACCTGTAAATATGCTAAAAACCCTTGTCACTCTCTCTGAGGGGTATCGCTTTAGAGGCAGAGGTGAGTAAATCGCGAGCAATATCTGATACTCCTCGAGTATAGGCTATAGTGACTAAAGTAATATTTAGCGTAGAATGATAGTGAGCAGCATAAGTGAAGGATAGCTCCCCCCGATAGCTAAAGCTATCTCCCCCCTCAAAGAGGGGGACAAGGTATTTTATCTTCTTTACAGGCGGTAGTGAATTTCATGATAACCACAGTGATGCATTCGTCATGGCGTCCCATCTGTCTCCGCGTCCCATCTGTCTCCGCGTCCCATCTGTCTCCATAAGCTAAACCAGGGCATCTCCCCTCTCTATATTTCCATCTAGCTGCAATGCATGGTTTCTAAGCTTGACAATCCTAATACTGCATGTTAGGCTTTCGCTGCAGTTAAAAACAATTTTATCCTACAAAAGGATAAAGCTCCATGCTATATACACCTTTAAAAATCTTCTATGAATCGATATCGCGTTCAGGAAAGGTTCTTGAGGACTCACTATACCTTTCCATACCTGGTTGTTCAGAATAGGCAGATAATCTATGGTTACTGAAATTGCCCGCAGGGATGTACAGGAGCTTTCAGGTCGTCAGCAGGTACAGGATTTCTTCGCGGCCCTCGGCTACGATACTGACAATGTCACGCCTTTTACTACTCAAACGCTCGGTATCACCAATGATCTGCGTCACTCTATTACCTCTATTGAGCGTGTCGCTCTCCTTGACGATGGCTGGTCACTGCAAGTCTTTCTCTTTGAGATGAAGTCGCCCTCTGTTACGAAGCAACAGACACGTGAGCTTACACGCATATTTAATAATCGCGGTGGCGATTTCCTTCTGGTGCTGACGACAAATTATCAGCATATCGATTTTGTGCTGGTCGCTGACGAGAAGCTACCTGAGAGTACACCAGAGGACCAGACTTCATTATTTGGCATACCACAACCACGTAAGGATAATCCATATTCGCGTACGATGACGGTGAATCGACGCAATCCAGATCGTATCTCGCTACGTGTGCTACGCCTGTTCATGTACCATGCTGACGAGAGCGTCTATGATTATGTCGAACGCTTACGCTCTGCCTATATGGTCTCCTACTGGAGTGAGGCGTATTTCAATAACCGTGCGCTCTTCTCCGACTATTATTTAAGCGAACGACTGCCTGATAAAGAAGAGACACCCGAATGGGATGGCGAGTCATCTCAGCTCAGACACGTTATGCAGACGCTACGTAACCTCTATGCCAGCGTTAAAGATGAATATGCGAACCAACCACGGGCCGTTGTGCAGGAACAGCTTATCCGGCCTGTCCTTGAGCTCCTTGGTTTCTCCCTCACTTCCTCCACTTCCTCGGCTTCCTCAACTGCTCAGAGTACGGAACGGACACCTGACTATGTGTTGCAGGTACAGGCTACGCAGGGGCAGGCCGTTAACACAACGGTCGGTTTCTGTCTGGTCTATCCCTGGCAGCGTGATCTGGACCGCAAGTTGGATAGCACGCAGAGTCAGATGGGTGACGATCCCAATCGTGAGAACGATAATCCAGGGGCAGCGGTCGTAACGTTGCTGGAACAGGGTAGCGCCAGTTGGGGTATCCTCACCAATGGCAAGTACTGGCGGCTCTACTCGGCCAGTGCCCATAGTCGCGCCACCAACTATTACGAGATCGATCTCGATGAGATTATCAATCAGGAACACCAGGATCAGGCCAGGGCCTTCAAATATTTCTGGTTCCTCTTCCGCGCTGAAGCCTTCCGCGCTACGATCCCGACCAGCGATGGGACGCTGATCTCCAAGCTCGATCAGATCCTCCAACACAGTGTCAGCTACGCTCACGAGGTCGGCGAACAACTCAAGAACCTGATCTTTGATCAGATCTTCCAACACTTCGCACAAGGCTTCGTGAACTATGCGCAACAGCATCAGCACTGGCCCACAGCCCTGCTAGAGATGGACGAACAGCAGCGCAGCGCAAGCCTGCAAGAAGTCTTCAACGCCACATTGACATTTCTCTATCGCCTGCTCTTCCTCCTCTATGCCGAGAGCCGCAACCTGCTGCCCGTCCGCGAGATCAGTAGCTACTATGGCTATAGCCTGGAACATCTCAAAGTAGGTATCGCGGAAGACGCTGGGACGAGCAAAACGACGGCACCGCTGAAGATCGCCAGCCAATACAGCGCGACCGCGACCGGATTGTACGATAACCTCAGGGTGCTCTTTGGCGCTATCGACAAAGGCAGCCGCGACCTCAACGTTCCGATCTACAATGGTGGTCTCTTCATGACCACTACGGATGCGCAGGATAGCTCGAACGAAGCCAGAACGGCACGTTTCCTGAGCACCTTGAAAATTCCTGATCGCGAACTGGCCCTTGGTCTGGATCTGCTGGCCCGCGTCGAGGAGAAGAAGGGAGCCAGCCTTGTCTTTGTCGACTATAAAAGCCTGGGTGTACGCCAACTGGGTAGCATCTACGAAGGCTTGCTGGAGTTCAGATTACGTGCCGCGACCGAAGTCATGGCCGTGGTCAGCACGGGCAAGGGCAAGAAGACCGAACAGATTATTTCACAGCAGGAAGCGATCCAGAAGAAGCAGTCTATTACGACCACGCTCAACGGTGCACAGCGCCTCTATCAGCCAGGCAACGTCTATTTAGAGAATGACAAACACGAACGCAAAGCCACCGGCAGCTACTACACACCCGACTATATCGTTAAATATATCGTCGCCAATACAGTCGGTCCCGTCCTGGATGAAAAATTCGCAAAGCTCACAGCTGAGTTTCGCAACGTCGAACAAGACCTGCGTACAAAGATGCGCAGGGAAAAGATCATGCGTCAACAGCACCTGAAAGCTGATGATGCTCAACTCGACACGTATAATAAGTACAAAAACACCCTGAACGAGATCTTCTTCGATCTCAAAGTCTTGGACCCGGCCATGGGTAGCGGGCACTTTCTGGTCGAGACCGTAGACTACATCACCGACCGCATGACGCGCTACCTGGACCGCTTCTCCTGGAATCCTGTCTACTACCATCTGCAAGTCATCCGTCGTGAGATTCAGCAGCAGATGGAAGAGCAGGGGATTCAGATCAATATCGAAAAGCTCACCGACATCAATCTACTCAAACGTCAGGTCCTCAAACGCTGTATCTACGGCGTAGACCTCAACCCCATGGCCGTCGAACTGGCTAAAGTCAGCGTCTGGCTCGACAGCTTCACGCTGGGCGCACCACTCTCCTTCCTCGACCATCACCTCAAATGCGGCAACTCGCTGATAGGTGAAGACTTCAGCGCCATACGTAAAAAACTGGCCGCCGACCTGTGGGGCAGCCAATACGCAGGGCTGGTCAGCGCCACACAACTGATCCGCAATATCGTCAGGCAAAGCGATTCTACCGCAGCGGAGGTCGCACGTTCGCGCAGCATGTATAAGGATGCGACTACCGATCTGGCACCCATCAAACGTCAGCTCAACGTCTGGGTTGGCGAATACTACGGCATCAAAGGTGCACAGGAACTCGTGAACAATCATGGTCAGAAAATCCTTGATGGGAATTACCAATCGCTCACAACAAATGAGCGCGCAGCCATTGAGCAAGCATATGAGCTCGCGATCGATAAACATCTCTTCCACTGGGATCTTGAATTCCCCGAAGTCTTCCTGGAAGGAACAGAGCGCAAAGCCGACGCAGGCTTTAATGCAGTCGTTGGCAACCCCCCTTATGTGCGCCAGGAAGGGCTTGCCGATGACAAGAACGCCTTCAAGCAACTCTACAGCGTCTTTAACAGCATCGCTGACCTCTACACCTACTTCATTGAAAAAGGCAACAAATTACTGAGTCCCGGCGGTCGCTTTGGCATGATTACCGCCAACAAATTCATACGCGCTAACTATGGAGCGACCCTACGCACATATCTCACGAACGAAGTCAAGCTGGAAAAACTGATTGACTTTGGCGACTTGCCTGTCTTTGGCGATGCTGTAACCTATCCTATCATTATCTTAACTACGAAGACACAACATAATGGTAAGCCAATAGAGTATGCCTTGATAAAAAGCTTAAAATTTATTAACCTCGATGATGCTGTTAACACTACAATTAGCAAGATGCCAGAAAGTGCGTTTGAAGGTATCAACTGGTCACTAGCAGTTAGAGAGAATCAAAGTATTTTAGATAAGCTCAACAACAAAAGTGCATCTCTTAAAGATTTTGTTAACGATAATATCTACTATGGAATAAAGACAGGATATAACGAGGCATTCGTTATTGATAAATTCACACGAGATAAACTTATTCTTGAAGATCCAAATAGTGCAGAGGTGATTAAACCATTTCTAGCAGGAGAAAATGTTAGACGCTATGAGATTAATTATGTCGAACGTTATCTCATCTTCACCAGAAAAGGTATTGATTTAGCTAAGTACAAAGCAATAACACGTCATCTCTTGCAGTATAAAACTGAATTGGAACCAAGGCCCAAAAGTTGGGATGAGAAAACTCATGGCTCGTGGGCTGGTAGAAAACCGGGATCTTATAAGTGGTATGAAATCCAAGATAATATTGCTTATTACAAAGAGTTTGATAAACCAAAGATTATTTTCCCTAATATCTGCGATAAACCCGAATTCACTATTGATGAAAAGGGTTATTATAGCAATCAAAAAACCTTTATCATTTCCGTAGCCGATGCCTATTTATTATCGATCCTAAATAGTAAAATTATGAGTTTCATATTTGAACACACTCTGCCTAAGCTTAGAGGTAACTTCTACGAACCTGGCTATATCTTCATGAAAGAAGTTCCCATCCGTCGCATCACCTTCCCCAACTCAGAACATCTACGAGAATATCACAGCAGGCAAGCGCACAAGCTCTTTGAGGATTATCTCGCCAATCCAGGCGAGCAACAGAGCGTACTCAACGCTGTAGAACATCACCTCGCACAGAAGCCAGAGCAATCCGATGTTGTGCATGACGTGCTGGCATTGCTGGCGGAAGAGATGTTGCGTCTCAACCGTGAGAAACGCGATGAGCAGAAGCGCTTTCTGGACTATGTGGAGAAGATTATCAAACTGCGACCAGATAAGGATGGGCATAACGGTATCGATACGCTACAGGGTAAGCAGAAAATTATGGAGTATGCAGGTGACTATCAGAAGGCGGATGATCAGCACGTGCCGCCAGAAGAGTTGCTCAGTTCCCTGCGTAAAAACAAGCAGCGCTTCGGTATTGCGTCTCTCGATATGGTTGCAGAGCAGATTGTGGCAGCCTACGAGCAGAGTTTGCACGTTGTACTACCACTGAAAGAGCAGTTGAAAAAGACGGATGCATTGATTGATGAGATTGTATACAGGCTGTACGGGCTGACAGATGCTGAGATTCGCGTGGTCAAGGGAGAGTAAAAGACATGACGTCGCTACCATTTGTAATTGATAATCAGCGTCATCTGATGAGCGACGTGCTCAATGCACTGCTGGCGCAACATCAGGGCCAGTCGCTCGATATCGCTACTGCATACTTTAACGTGGGTGGCTGGCAGCTTCTCCACCAGGGATTGCAGCGCCTGGGCTCATTTCGCCTGCTACTGGGCGATGAGCCGGAAGAAGGTACGGACCTCGGTCTACGCGAGGGCGGCGCGCACGCGGTCAGAGGCTTGATCCATGAATTGGCAGATGCCACGTTCAATGAACAAACGCTACGGCTGGTGGAAGATCTGACCGCCTTCTTGCACAGAGAACAGGTACAGGTCCGGCTCTATACACGCGGCTTCCTGCATGCCAAGTGCTACCTCTTCTATCATGGTAGCGGCCTTGAGCACTTCGATCCGCTAGCCGCCGTCGTTGGCTCCTCAAATTTCACGCGTGCGGGCCTGGCCTCCAACAAAGAATTGAACCTCGTCCATCGCGCCAATTTGCAGAGCTCAGAGATCGCACCTGAACTGGTACGCGGCCTGATGGAGCACGCTGAACGTCAGCAATTGCAGGCCCTGCATGAGGACGAACGCCGCATTGCCGCCAATCTACCGGGCGTGCTTGCCATCAACGAACTGGCAGACTGGTATGAACGCCAGTGGGAAGACGCACGCGACTTTAAAGCAGAACTGCTCGATCTCATCAATGCCTCCAAGTTTGGCCGTAAAGCCTATACGCCGTACCAGGTATATATGAAAGCGATCTTTGAATACTTCCGTGATGACCTCGATAACGATAGCGGCAATGAGTATACACGCTCCGCCGTTGAGCTGAGTGAGTTTCAAGAGGACGCCGTAAAAAAGGCGCGTAAGATCTTGTCCCGCTACGATGGCGTCATGGTTGCCGATAGCGTCGGGCTGGGCAAGACCTGGATCGGCAAGAAACTGCTGGAGGACTACGCCTATCACCTGCGTTATAAAGCCCTGGTCGTCTGTCCTGCCGCGCTGCAAAAGATGTGGCAGCAAGAGTTGCTCAGTTCGAGCATTGCAGCACGCATCGTCACCCAGGAATCCCTGGGACGCGAGGAGTGCGATCTGAGCGATATCCTGGACGCCGATGTGATCCTGGTTGATGAAAGCCATAATTTTCGCAATCGCGGCGCGCAACGCTATGATAATCTCGAACGCCTGCTGGCAGGCAATGGCAGGCGTGGCGCAAGCAGCAACGAACGCAAAAAGTTGATCCTGCTCACAGCAACCCCCATCAACAATAATGTCTATGATCTGTACAACCAGGTCGCACTCTTTACCGGCGGTGACCGCAGCTATTTCGCAGCCGCAGGCATCGGCGATCTCCAGCGCTACTTTCTAGCAGCGCGCCAGGCCCAACGCCAGCAGGATAGCAGTATCGCCCTCTACAACCTGCTAGAAGAGATCGTCATTCGTCGCACACGGCCCTTCATCAAACAGGCCTACCCGAACGCCACCATCAAGGGCCAACCGATCCACTGGCCCGAACGTCGTCTCAAGACCATTCGCTATAATCTGGAAGCGACCTATGCGGGCATCTACGAGAAGGTCGTCAAAAATATCGAAGGACTCTCCCTGGCTCAATATCGCCTCGAAACCTACAAAAAGCAAGGCATCGAGCGCGACCAACTGGAAGAGGGACGTGAAGAAGCCCTCGTCGGTATCTTCAAGAGTCGCTATCTCAAACGCTTTGAGAGCAGCATCGATGCCTTCCGCATCAGTATACGCCGCGCACTAGAATTTCTAGAGACCTTTGAAAGCTACATCCTGGACGGCACAGTCCTCGATAGTAGCAGTTTCCAGAAAGCGATGCGTTTCATCACCATCGAAGAGGATGAGGACGATGCCACCCCGAACTCACGTGCCGAAGATCTGGACACCAACGAGGAAGCACGCCAGTTCATCCAGAGCCTCCCTACCCTCGATGCGTCCCAATACGATCTGCGACGCTTACACAAAGATCTGCGCAAAGATGTCGATGCCCTGCGCACAATCTGGTATGTCATTGCAGCGATCACACCAGAACGCGATGCAAAGCTCGCGCAACTCAAAAACTTGCTAGCCGGTGAGCTCAAAGGGCAGAAGGTGCTGATCTTCTCCTACTACAAAGATACCGCTCGTTATCTCTATCGCAACCTGTGCGCCACAGACGAAGCAGGCACTAGCTGGCGAGCCAGCGCAGGAGAACCAACCATCCGCCGTATGGATAGCGGCACCGTCGTCAGAGAGCGCACGCGGGTCGTCTCGCACTTCGCCCCCCTCGCCAACAACCAGCTCAATATCGCCAATACGCCAGACGAGATCGATATACTCATTTCTACAGATGTATTATCAGAAGGGCAGAACTTACAGGACTGCGGCATCCTCATCAACTACGACCTGCACTGGAATCCGACCCGTATGGTCCAGCGTGCCGGGCGCATCGACCGTATCGGTACCAGTTTCGACACCCTGTGGATTATGAATATGTTCCCCGATGATGGTCTGGAACAACTGCTTGGCCTGGTGGAAAGCCTCTCACAAAAGATCTCTAACATCGATCGCAGCGGCCTCCTGGACGCCAGCATCCTGGGTGAAACGGTCCATCCACAGAACTTCAACACATTGCGACGTATCGAGAGCGAAGACGGTAGCGTCGTCGAAGAACAAGAACGTTTCGCCGAACTGGTCAGTAGCGAATATCTGCTCCAGAATCTGAAAGGCTTACTTGATAGCGGCATGCGCCAATCGCTGGAAGAGCTGCCAGATGGCATTCACAGCGGCCTCTTACGTCAGGGTGCCAGAGGAGTCTTCTTCTCCTTCACCGCACCTGACAAGCCGCGCACAGACACAAAGGCCGGTCGCCGTAGACGCCATTACTGGCGCTATGTCGACCTCAGCGAAAATACACGCAAAGAACGCATCGAAGACAACCGCTATCTCATCACCAACCTCATTGTCTGCCAGCCAGATACCGCACGTTATGTTCCTGGCAGCGACGAAGTCAACATCTTCGAGCTGCAGGAGCGCGTCATAGACTCTATCCTACAATCATCGCTCGAACAAGTAGCCGTCGAGGAAGCACCAAAGATCCTGGACCCCATCCAACAAACCATCGTAGCCACTTTGCGTGGTCACGTAAATAGCCCCGGCTTTAACCGTAAAGAGATGATCGCAGCCATGCAAAAGCTCAACGTACCCTTGCCGCGTGTCTACATCAAAACCCTGCGCAAAGCACTCGAAACCTTCAAACGTGACAAGCAGGTCCAGCAGCTGCTCGCCACCGTACAGGGTATCGATAGCGAAAGCACCAACGACAAGAAACCAGCCAGCGATAAAAGCAACCAGCTCAAACGTGAAGATCTCAAACTCATCTGCTTTGATTACGTATGGGAGTAAAGCGTAGTACCGTTCTCAGCTGAAGGAATGCCTCGGCAGCACGTTCTTTTCAATGGAGTCCTTCAGCCAATTTACCATTTCCCTGCCAGGTATCCCTGTTGAGAGGAAGGGTCACCGTAAAGGTTGATCCTTTTCCGACTTCACTGTCCACCGTGATGGTTCCCCCATGGCGTTTGATGATCTCCGCCACAATGTAGAGCCCCATGCCCAGGCCGGGGATCGCTCTCTGCTTGGGACCAGTGGCCCGATAGAAGCGCTCAAAAATCTTGTCGCGCTGCTCTCGTGGGATGCCCAGGCCATGATCATGCACACGGACCGTGACCGTCTCTGGGGAGGTGCTCAGGTCCATCTCGACCGTCTGGGCATCGGGTGAATACTTGATGGCATTACTGATCAGGTTGGTGAAGACCTGTTCGAGCCGACCTTGATCTCCGATCAGCGAACGAGGCGCTGCCCCACGCACCACCACGGTGTGCGTCGTACTTACCTGTTGCATGGTTTCAGCAACCTCATGGAGCAACGCCTCCAGATCCACTGGCTCCTGAACATACTCCAGTCTGCCCGCCTGGATCTTGGACACGTCAAGTAACTCTGCGATCAGACGTTC
Organism: Ktedonobacteria bacterium brp13; assembly: GCA_015099395.1. Lineage (GTDB taxonomy): Bacteria > Chloroflexota > Ktedonobacteria > Ktedonobacterales > Ktedonobacteraceae > Dictyobacter. Next base: position 2,882,696 of record AP024096.1, read on the forward strand.
GAGTTGCTTGACGGGTCCCTCCATCCCAGAAAGAGCCGCAGCAGCGACATTCAGACCTTGCTTTTCCAGTCGCTTTCTCACCAGTTGGGTCTGCATCTTTAATGCGGTGAGCGGGTTTCTCAGTTCATGGCTGGCCATGCTGATAAAGTCATCCTTGCGCTGCTCCAGTTCCTTGCGAGCCGAATTATCCAGCACAAAGCTGATGATCTGGCGTGGACGCTCCTGGAAGATGACGCCTCCCAGTAACACCGACAGGCGACTGCCATCTTTACACACCACCTCGGCTTCAAAGGGCGTTAGCTGCCCACGTTCGGCTACCTCCTGGAACGCACGCTGGAAGAGAGGCGCCTGTTCTGGGGCAGTGGTCCCCGCCCTGGTCAGCGTTCTATTGCGCACATCCTCTCGGGTATAGCCGGTCATGTGAAGCCAGGCATCATTGGCTTCCACGATCACTTCTCCTTCCACTTCGATAGAAACAATCCCGATAATATTGGAGTCGATGAGGGCGCGTGCGCGTGCCTGGCTCTGGCGTAAGGCTTCCTCCGTCCGTTTTTGCTCGTCGATATCGGTGGCAGTCCCAAACCACTTGACGATCTGGCCTGCGTCATCACGCACCGGCATGGCGCGGGCCAAAAACCAGCGATACCCTCCAGTACGCCCATCTCTGAGACGATAGGTGATCTCATAGGGTTCACCCATTTCCAGCGAGCGGTCCCGGACCGCGCACACGTAGTCATACTCCTCTGGATGCAGGAACTGGCGCCAGCCATACCCTCGTAATTGCTCTGGCGTCGCCTGGAGATAGTCCGCATACCGTTGATTCCAGTCTTCCGTCAAGCCGTCCGGTCCTGTGCTCCACACCAGTTGTGGCACCGTTTCGGCCAGCACGCGCAAGTTCTCCTGGCTTTCTTTGATCCTTTCTTCGGCCTGTTTCCGGTCGTCGATGTCGGTGCAGGTGCCAACATATTTGAGGATCGTGCCCTGCGCATCTTTGTACGGCGTTGCTTGCATCAGGAACCAGCGATAGTCTCCGCTCGTGCCATGGCGCAGGCGCTGTTCCGTTTCATAGGGCCTGCCTGTCTGGACGGCGTGCTGCCACACCGCCAGCACGCGTTGCCGGTCATCAGGATGTGTACACTGCATCCATCCATCGCCCTGGGCCTGTGCAGTGCTCAGGCCGGTATAGTCGCGCCAGCGTTGATTATAATAGTCGACATAGCCGTCTGGTCGCCCGGTCCAGACCAACTGGGGGATGGCATCAATCAAGGCATGGATTTCTGCTTCGGCTCGCTTGCGCGCGGTGATGTCGATGCCGGCGATAACGAGGTACTCGATGTGGTGATCCGCATCCATGTGGGGGGTGATCGCGCTCTCAAAGGAAAGGACCATTCCTTCCCTCGGGCGAACTACGGCTTCAAAACGCGCAGTTTCTCCCGTGCTGGCTCGTGCGATGGCGGCGCGGAGCTGCTCTTGACTGGCAGGAGAAAAAGACCACCAGAGGGTCTCGGCCAGCGGTTTGCCAATCACCTCCTCGCGTCGGACCTGCGCATCGTCTAACGGGACCTCGTTGATCTCCAACACGATCCCCTCGGGCGTCAGAATCCCGATCCTGGTATGCAAGCCATCCAGGTCATCGATGCAGAGGCGCTCGCCCTGGGCAAACATCTCCTGGCGTTGGGCTGCTGCTCTCCCCTGCTGGAACTGCACCATGAGCCCCCCAACAGTCGGAGCGAGATGCACGTGCAGCCAGCTCTGGGTCACGGCAGAAACATACTCCACTTCGGTCAATGCTCGGGTCTGTCTGGTCTTCTGGACAGCCTGGTAGAGCGAGGTGCTCACCAGGTGCGCCGCGCCGCGCCAGAAGCTGTTCCCACGTAATGCCTCAGGTGTGGCTCCGGTCATGGACTGCGCGCTCGCATTGGCATACACAATGGTATCAGCGTCATCGACGACAAACAAGGCATCGGGAAGCGCCTCAAGAATGGTGAGGAGCGTATCACTCGACCCAGGAGTGACACGCCTGGTCTGCTTTGCATTGGACATACAGTAAGTACCTATCCCTTTCACGTACCACATCCCTGAGAACGAAGACGCATTCCTGCCCAAAACTCAAGAAGTCTATTGAAATGATGTGATATCTGTGAGGAATAAGCAAGCTGGACTGGAGGACTGGGCTACAGTGCTACCGCGGTCTTCACAAAGATGGAGCCAGAAGCCGCCGTCCTTTTAAGGCGTGCGGAGTGTCACGCAACACTTACAGAGCATTGCCGAGTCATCGAAACGACCCAAGGCATCCAGGTCAGCTCCGCAACGATGAGTCGTGCGATCCAACGCTTGAACTGGACGCGAAAGAAAAAGGCACCTGGGAGCATAACAACAGTGATTGAAAATATATGCAAATGTGATTAACCAGGGGAAAGTACTTTTGTGCTGAGAGTTGACTGAGTGTGAAAACATGTGTTATATTTTGTTCCGTTACAGAAGAAGGAATGGTTGAAAGAACTGCCTTTCCTCATAAAAGAGGTGTAATATAAAAACAGGAAACGTTTTTGCGGTTCCTTGCCTGGCTGAGGCCACACATGGACTCTTCGGAGACGTGCGGTGTACTGCACGAGAATCAAAGCAGCGTAGAAGTGATGGAGACTCCAACCCAAAGCTCGACGCTCAGTCCTGGAGTTGTCCGGACTCTCATCCTTTGCCCTCCAGCCCACCCTTCCACACTTGCGCGTAGAAGGGTGAGCTGGGCGGAGACATCCTTTACCGGGTTAATACATCCCTACCTTCCTGGTTAGTGCCTTGCAGGGGCAGGGGCAGGGATTGCACTTAATGGGATGGATACCGATGCCGCCTTCCTTGGATTGACAACATTACCACAAAGGAGACCAGCCGTTTGGGCAGTAGTACCCGTGTGAACTACAATGCTCCAGCCTGTGGCTGGTATACCACCGGTCACGTTATTGACGGTTGTTATTGGTACCCCATTCCCAGCTGCATCTGCAACAAAAGTCTTGAATGGATATAGAACTCGCCCCTCTGATACGCAAGTACCAGCATGGATATACGCGCCATGGTTGCTCCTTGGTTGTAGCCCACGGAGATGAAGGGTCACGGTAAGCGCCTTACTCCGCGGATTCCAATTCAGATCTGCTGTTCCAGCAGGAGCATTCCGAGGTGGTGTAACCATAGGGGAACCTTGTATCGTCTGAGCATAGGCCGATCCAGTGAAACTCATCATCGTGAAGAGTGCGAGTAATAGCACAACCAGAATATTTTTCCGAACGATGCCCCTCTTGTTGCGATGCATGTTGTTTTCCATTCTCACTTCTCCTTTCTTTCCTCATCAACTACCAGAGACTCTCCTTCTTTAGAAACGTCAGAAAGATCTTTTGGTTTCAAGTCGGCGGAAGGCGCAGCACTGTCGTTCTCGCTCTCCTGAGGTCGACAGCATTCACCGTTCCCATCACTTCTAAGACCCATATGCATTCAGATGAGAAATGTCTTTACAGGTTCTTTGCTCGCACTTCGGAGCGGTACGAGCAAAGAACACTCTATACCAAATTTGGTCCAAATTAGCAACACATTTTTGTCAATGCGCTTGGGGCCTCAAATCATAGCGCAGCAAAAAGGCAGAAGAACTGGAGCTTCGTATACACAGAGATTTACTGCTTGCTTGATCTAAGTTATTTATCAATGTGCTCCGAGTTTTTATATCGCTAATTTGGACCAAATTTAGGTTTTAAGCGGGTACTAAAAAGTCGGAATAACAGGAAAAGATGGTAATACCCCTGTCTCCCCCCTCGAAGACTCGCCGGGATAGGTTTTTTGGCCTATCCCGGTGATCTGCATAGAAGAAAATGCACACGAACATTCAGTATTATATATAAAGCATGTATTAAACTCATATATCACTATCACCCCGAAACTCGCCAAAAACTCGTCCCCCTCTCGGAGGGGGGAGATAGCTTTAGCTATCGGGGGGAGCCATCCTCGCCTTATGCTCTCGATGACTATTCTACGCCAACCATCTCCCGTTCGGACGTAGATTTCGTCATCGAGGATAACAGATGATAAAGGTGAGCGTGATAAAGAGCGTTTAATTCGAGATTATAACGTTATTCGAATATTTACTCCCCCCGATAGCTAAAGCTATCTCCTCCCTCAAATAGGGGGACAAGGTCTTAAGTGCACTATACAGGCAATAGTGAACGTTATTGGCAAGTGACATGACGCATTTGTCATGGCGTCCCATCTGTCTCCATTGGCCTGGAAGGCGGTTTCATGGCCTATTTCCAAAAAACCTACACTGGTGAGCCCCTCGAAGAGGGAGGCGAGGTTTTAGCAACATTACATGTTTCTGCGAACATCTGTAGTTTTTCTTCTCCCCCAAATTTTGTCCAAATTAGCAACACATTTTTGTCAATGCGCTTGGGGCCTCAAATCATAGCGCAGCAAAAAGGCAGAAGAACTGGAGCTTCGTATGCACAGAGATTTACTACTTGCTTGATCTAAGTTATTTATCAATGTGCTCCGAGTTTTTATGTCGCTAATTTGGACCAAATTTAGGTCTATACCAACGAAAATATCGCATCCAGGAACTTTTAAGCTCGCTTAAACGTCTCCTCTCTTGAGGAGGTATCTATGGCATTCAAGAAACGTTTTATCTGCTATATCTGCTATATACCGCTCTGTCTGCTCACATTGATCGCCTGTGAGAACGCTCAGACACAAGGTCAGGGGACCGCCCCACCCTCAAGGACAGCACAAATCAAGCTGGATAAAATAGCTTATTCAACTCACGATATAATCAAGGTCACAGTGACCAATTCACAAACACAGAGTATGTATATAACCTCGCCACAAGCCAGTTGCTCACTGGTACGCATAGAAATACAGATCAATAAAAGGTGGGTGCGCCTGGGACGCTGCGTTGAGGTACAGGCAAGTCCAATCAGACGTCTGGCAGCAGGAGACAGCATTCAACAAAGCTTACGCCCGGAAATGATTTCAGGCAGCAAATATCCATCAGCTACGGCCACCGCGACCTGGCAACCAGGTATCTATCGCATTGTCTTTGACTATAGTGAGACGCTTGATCCAGATAGCATAGGTGGCACTAAAAGTGTAACCTCTTATCCATTCACGATAAGTTAAAAATCAATCATAACAGAAAAACAAAAGAGGAAACTCTATAGTTCTATAGTTCACATCAGGTATACATTGACATTTATCGCTTCTCAATGTATGCTTAGATACATGTGAGCATTTAAGGCTTTTTGTGCCAAAAGCGTCACTGTACAATGTCGTTGTTGCCACGTTCCCTTTTGCATACATGAGGCAACGGAGATAGCTTCATACATCCATATACTTTTTATTCTGCAACCTTTTCTATCACATGCGTAGATACCGACATGCGGACATCACGATATTTATGAACCTATATCTCTGGTTATCTCAAGCAAAAGGCGGAACGATAAAAGGGAACACCCAGCGTGCATAGCCTGAGAGCATACTATGCACACCCTGAACACCTTATCCCTCTAACTGTGATGAACCGCACCAATAATGGATTATCTGGAAACGAAAAACATGGAGGTTTGATATTCGTATGTTTCGTTCCACCCGCTTACGTCTCTACAGCCTGCTAAGTCTGTGCGCGGTGAGTATATTGGGAATTTCTGGCTTGCTGGTTCCTTCGGCAGCCGCCTATCCCATTCAACCGCAATTCAATCACTTTTTGTACACCAATCATGATGATGCCAGATACGATGATAATTCATCGTCAAACGGAACGGCGGCGGCGCTCGCCCAACAGCAATATGACAATCAAGCGTATCCACACACCTACATTGATAATTCACAGGTAATGAATGCCTATAACGCCCATCTGGCGCTAGCGCAGCATCCACAAACGGGCGATTCATCCAATCGGCAGAACGCTAGTTGGCAACTGGCGGGTCCCTCGAATCCGGTAGCGGTCAGCCAGGCAACCTATACAGGGAGATCAACCGCCGTTTCTGGTCGCGTCACCTCGATAGTCGTCGCCAATGATTGCAATACCACCGTTTGCCGGGTCTGGCTAGGCGCGGCTGGTGGTGGCGTCTGGCGTAGCGATAATGGTTTGGCGGCCCAACCAACCTGGACCTCGATCAACAACGGCATTGCCTCCACCGCGATTGGCTCCCTGGCACTGGACCCTGGTGATCCCAGTGGACGCACGATCTATGCAGGCACCGGCGAACCCAGTGGCTCTAGCGATTCAGAGGCAGGTGTTGGCCTCTACAAATCAACGGATTATGGTCAACATTGGACCCTCCTCCCTGGTAGCTTAGCGGCTGCCAAAGATCGCTCGATTGCATCCGTAGCCGTTGATCCAACCAACCGCCAACATATCTATATAGGTACAGCAGTGGCTCGTCATGGCTCATCCTCGGTCAATGGAGGACGTTTCTCACCCCCTGATGCGCCGACGATTGGTCTCTACGAATCTCTGGATGGTGGACTCAGCTTTAAGCTGGTCTTCAGCAAAGCATCGGATGTTGTCAATCCAACTTCGCCTAATGGTAACGACTTTTTCCGTGGCGGCGTGAGTAAGATTCAGTTTAATACACTGGGTATCCCTGCCGGGTCAGCACCACAGGTCTATTTCTCGATGTTTGACTATGGCTTATACCGCAGCGCCAGCGGCTCTTTTGAGCAGGTCTTTGCCTCGGCGGGCGGCGGTAACATCGCCAATAGTATCGCATCGCGTACCGAGTTCGCGCTGGCACCTGATGGCAATCAACTACGTATTTACGTAGGTGATGCCGGTACTAGCACGTCAGACTTCTATCGCGTTGATAACGCTAATGTGCCAGCGAGCACCTTAACGAATGGCACAACCAATGCAGGCTGGATCAAACTATCTAACTCCACGCCGGGAACAGCGGGATATTCATCCTACAATTACTGTAGCGGACAGTGTACCTATGACATGCCGGTCGCCTCTCCTCCTGGACAGCCAGATAGTGTCTGGATCGGCGGTCAGTTCCAATACGGTGAAGTGACACCAACTGGTGCTCCCTCAAACGGACGTACGGTCCAGCGATCTAACAACGCTGGCGTCAGCTTTACCGATATGACTAATGATACGCAATCACCGCCACAGGGCATGCATCCTGACCAGCACGCGATTGCCTTTGATCCGAACAATCCCAATATCGCGTTCCTGGGCTCGGATGGTGGTATCGTACGCACCAGTGGTCAGTTCGCCGATACCTCTAGCGAATGTTCAGGTGTCCGTCATTTAAGCGGAGCAGACCTGGCAGATTGTGAGACCTGGCTCAAAGCTATTCCAACCCACATCTTTAGCCTGAATGCTGGACTATCCACCATTCAGTTCCAGAGTCTCACCATCAATCCCCAAAATCCTCTAAATGATGTCATTGGTGGCACACAGGATAACGGAACCTTTAATACCACCGCTAATCCCGCAACCTGGCTACAGAATGTGGGCGGCGATGGTGGACAATCGGTCATCGATGCTGGCAATCCCAACATTCGTATGCATACCTATTATGGTCCACAGGGCGACGTTAACTTCAACGGCAATGATCCCAATGGCTGGGATTATTGGGGTGATCCGCTCGCCAATAGCGGAGAAGCGGCCTCATTCTATGTGCCATTGATTGGTGATCCCACGATCAGTCAGACAATGTTTGTAGGCCTGGCACACATCTGGCGCACACAGGACAGTGGCGGCTCGCAGGCTTATCTGCAACAACACTGTAACGAGTATACTGGTGACTTCAATCCCAGCACTCCATGTGGCGACTGGGTGCCGCTGGGCAACAACCTTGTCGATCAAACCTATGGCACTGATAAATCTGGCAGCTATGTGGTAGCCATCACACGCGCACCCAGCGATACACAGACACTCTGGACGGCTACCCGTCTCGGACGCCTGTTTATCTCGCTCAATGCCAATGCCGCTCCTAGCGCAGTCAGTTTCACACGGCTCGATACAGCAGCCCAACCAACCCGTTTTATCAGCGGTATTGCGGTCGATCCCAAAGACAAATATCACGCCATTGTCACGTATTCTGGCTACAACGCCTACACGCCCAACACAACGGGACACGTCTTCGATGTACGCTACAATCCGACTACCGGAAAAGCGACCTGGAAAGACATCAGCTATGACCTGGGAGATCAGCCTATCACAAGCGTCGCCTATGATAGCGTCACCGGTGATATCTATGTCGCCACCGACTTCGGAGTTGGACGCTTAAAAGCGAGCCAGAACCACTGGCGTCCCGCAGCCAAAGGTCTGCCACTCGTCGCCGTGTATGGATTGACTATCTCCGATTCTGGTCGCGTACTCTATGCCGCAACGCATGGACGTAGCGCATGGAAGCTCAACCTCACGGCATAGCACTGCATTGATCATCGAAAATGCTCACAATGGTCCTGGTACTATATAATAATAGTGCCAGGACCATATTTTGTGACCACATTTGTTGGGTTTCCACAATGCATATGCAGGTATTACACTACCTAATCCGGCCAGCGTTGCTCTACACGAGGCGATGGGTATGCAAGCGCTAGGTGTATATCAAAAGGTGCTTACTCTCTCTGAGACTCTCAGTGTACCAGCTACTCCTCTCTGATCGCCAGGAAATAATCTCATCAATTAGATTCATCAAAAGTTTGGAAGATCCAGGATGTCTTGATCAAGTATGATACAGATGCATAGGTAAGCCGATAGATATCAATAGACTCATCAGGAAGTGGTCATCGAGCACGGGTTGAATACGGGAGAGGAGATTCCAGGTGAGTTCAGTACCTGTATCCAGACGATGTAAAGCTTTCTGATGCGAGGACCAGGAGATTCAGGAGGCCCATGCACGGACGTAAAAAGAGTTACTTGATGAAAAACGTGAGTGGGAGGAACATTTTTATGGAACAACGCGTGAAAAGGGCTCACGTCCCTGTGTGGAAACGAGGCCTACTAATTGTAGCCCTGCTGCTGTGCGCAGGGCCTTTTGCAACCAGTGCTTCTACCCACCCTGCTTATGCTAGTGCTATCAGGTACCGCCATTACCAGATACGCCTTCATCACAAGAATGAGGAGTACATCCTGAATATCTATATTGCGTGTCAAGCGGGGAAAAATGGGAAAAAGGGAGAGGCAACTGGTCACAGTAAGGGGGCTAAAGGAGGAAAAGGAGGTCAATGCAATATCCATATCCCTCATACTATCCTTCTGTCGATAGAACACGACGCACTACAGCAGCAGTAACCTGCACCCCCATCGCGTAAGGCGTACCGGAACTCCCTTTCCGGTACCAACCTTATTACGAGATTACATGCGCATGGACGTGTTGCATTTCATGCAGACTAGTGACGAATTACATTTCCTCCATTCGCATTATTAGTTCCATGACCATTTTGAATATTTCCTCCTGCTCCCCCTTTAGCCCCACCAGCAAACACACAGTCGCCGCCGGCACCGCCACGACCTCCGTCACTCCCATTCGTTGCTACTCCCCCGTCGCCACCATCGCCCGCAACACAAGTAGCAAAGTGAACGAAGTGGATATGTTTATGTGGAGAAGAATGCGCGAAGCACGGTATGGTTGCAAAAGGCCCTGCGCACAGCAGCAGGGTTGCAATTAGTAGGCCTCGTTTCCACACAGGGACGTGAGCCCTTTTCACGCGTTGTTTCATAAAAATGTTCCTCCCACTCACGTTTTTCATCAAGTAACTCTTTCTACGTCCGTGCATGGGCCTCCTGAATCTCCTGGTCCTCGCATCAGAAAGCTTTACATCGTCTGGATACAGGTACTGAACTCACCTGGAATCTCCTCTCCCGTATTTAACCCGTGCTCGATGACCACTTCCTGATAAGTCTATTGATATCTATCGGCTTACCTATGCATCTGTATAAGGTCTCTTTCTTCACGCCTCTGGTAGTGACCTCGCCTGCACATAGAAACTTTCTTCACTAAGAAGCAGTACGACTTGCGCAGATCCGTGGAATGCCGATGACGCACATGACTTGCGCAGCGGATATGTCCGAGACCTCCATTCATCAATGACAGATAAAGATGAGATGGATACTATTGCAGGCAGGCAAGGAAGGAGGAGAGGCCATGCCGATTGTTGTGTAAAGATCCCTGTCTCAAGACAGGCTAATTGAGGAGATAATATAGGCATAGTACGACCCTTTGGGTTAAAACTTTAACTTCAAACAAGGAGATGTGAGAGCCCAGGTGGCATTAGTTGTCAAACTCTTTGGAGGAGTTGTCTAAACTGAACAAGCAGAGGCGCTCTCTACTCATCTTGTTTTCTTCCTATTTCTTGCAACACAACTCTTCATGATCCATTCTAATGAAATGGCCAGAGATACCAGTAAAACTCCGATGAGTGTCTGCGTCACGCGTATAAAAGGAATGTGCCAGTTGCCAGAAGCAAACAAATTCAAGATCATTATCACGAAGATCGTCATAAACGTCATACAAAGACCATACGAGCCAGAAAAATAGGCAAAGGTTAAAAAAGCCGTAATCACAATGATGATGTAGATCAAAAGTGAACTGTGTACGACCACAACGAGTCCTGCCGCCAGCACTCCTCCCACGATTGTACCGATGAGGCGATGAAGCATTCGTTGACGTGTTGTTGCAACATCAGGTCTAAGAATAGTGATAATGGTCAGGGAGATCCAATAGCCAAATGAAAGATGGAGCAGGGAATAGATCGCAACTGACAAAACTTCCAGGAAGTGTTGTTTGTCGTATAAAACGGGACACAGTTGAATACGGTTGTCCCTCCGCCTGCAATCATCGGTTCAACATGCTCTAGTACAGCATAGGGAGCTTTGCGGCAATATGAGCATTTCCATTCAAAATATGAAAGCGTCTCCATCCATTCTGGAAGGGTGAGCGTTGCAGGCAATCCTACCCTCTTTGCACGATTGACATGATACTGCACTTTCTTCGATTCGCGTTTCCGCTTTGGTTCGGATTCATGCTCGTGCTGTTCATAGAGATCTGGATAACAAGCCTCTAGTGCATCACCCACAACCCTGTAGATCCCAGAATTAAGTGAACCCGAATCTGTATAATTATGCGGGAGGTGTCCCCTCTAGACAAGGAAGAACCGCCCGCATAATTCATCCAATTGTCTCCCAGCTAATTCTGGGATCTACACGCCAACCGGCATATCGCGAGCGACAAGCGCAGAGGTGATTTTGAGGAAGAATCAAACCGTGATCACCAATGGCTCGCCGGTTGCTAGGACCCGCACAGATGTTGCTGGGGAAAGCATGGCGGTGGCTTGCTGGAATTGCTGCGTCAGCTCAGAAGGCTTGCCTGCGTACTTCAAAATCAGCGTATCCACGATAGGCCCTCCCTTGAAGGTATAATGGATCGGCACGGCGTAACGAGGCTGAAGAATCCGGCAGAGTTCGGCAGCATCAGCCGCGTCCATGACCACCTTGCGATTGCCAGATGGGCGAATCCGCAGACCGTTGATGGCAAGCAGCGCCACATCGATCTGCGGACAATGCGCCGGAATCTCCGAGAGTTCAGGAATGAGCAGTGTGTCACCGCCAAAGTAGACCGTTGCGCCACCAGCTTGCAGCAGATACGTGATCTCCGGCACGCCATGTTTCCCAGGCACGGCGGTTACGGTGATCGGGCCGAAGTTGGTAGTTTCCCAGGCGTCCATCTCAACCACATTGGTAAAACCGACCTGGCGCGCGGCCTTGGCAATCCCTCGCTTGACTGCTATCGGTACCTGCTTGTCAGGATAGGCCTGAAAGGCTTGCATATCATAATGATCGTAGTGTCCGTGGCTGACCACGACTCCGGCGAGGCGGGGCAGCTTCTCCAGCGTGATGCCATACGGCTCGCCATGATAGTAGCCAAATCGCTCTGAAAACCAGGGATCGGTGAGAACCTGGTAGCCGTCGAAGTCGATCAGGACACTGGAATGCGCGATGCGCACAAGGGTGACGGTTGCCATAACGATCTCCTTTCGTTGCCTTGCTTGTTCTTTCTCCTTCAGGATGGCTCTCTCTTATCAGCTTTCCTTTTCTCTGCATAGGCTCTCTGCTAAAAGTTGGGGCGTACCCTGAATCAATAATTACGGTAAAAATAAACGTCCGTTAACACATATCATTTAAAGTAATTCATGGCGCGTTTGTATCAGAAAACTTACCCATATTGGCTTGAGAAGCGCTTTCAGCAGATTGGCTTCTCTCATAAAATGACGTGACATTTTATGAGAGAAAGCTCATACGCTAAACGCGCAGGGCCTCGTGGCAAGTTTTCTGAGAAACCCGCGCAAGATTACTGATAAATGACAACACAATCTGCATTCCTGACTACATCTTGAATAGTGGTGCGATTTCTAGCTCTCTCACATAAGGATAGAGCGGGAAGGCCTCCAGAGCCTTTTGCACCTGATCCTGTGACTCTCCCCGCATCACAACCCAGACGGACAAACGATCAGCACCGAGGTAGTGTACCTTTATCGTTCCTTGCTCTTGTAAGGCTTGAATGTGCGCTTGCTCCTGGGGGACAAGGGGGAGCATCTCTTCTTGATCTTGTGCGCGTAAGCTGGCTCTTACCATAAATTCCATGTTGACGATTCCTCTTCCTTTCTTCTCGCCAAAGCGAACGTTCTATGAAACGCTTTGACATGTGGGCCGACCTCATCAATGGGTCTGTGATACCATGGAACAGCAAAAGGGTTGAAGCACTGGACTGGCTTCGTCGCAGGTAAACAAGAAGCACAAAAAGTGTGAGATCACGGATGTGCGTTCCATCGCGGCTTTGCTCTCGCCTGTCTTGCAGCTTCTCCAGCACGCTCTCACGCGAGAATCGGCCTGCTCCCTTTTTCTGTCCCGCTCTGCCACAGATCCCTCTCGGGAAGGCGACACAGTAACGTCAGTTGCTGACATCACTATGATACCGTATAATGGAAGTGATGTCAATGGCTGTCATGAAGGAGGAATTGAACAGATGAGCCGATGGGAACCCAATGCCAGGGGCCGACTGGAGCAGGCCGCTCTGGACCTGTACCAGGAACGCGGGTTTGAGCAGACGACGGTGACGGAGATCGCTGAACGGGCTGGCCTCACCGAGCGGACCTTCTTCCGCTACTTCGCCGATAAGCGCGAGGTGCTGTTCGGGAGTCAGGACATGCTGCGCACTCTCTTCGTGAGTGCCATCGAAGCTGCGCCTGCTTCCACCACGCCGCTCGATGCAGTCGCCGCAGCCCTGGAGGGCGTCGTCCCTGTGTTCCAGGAGCGTCATACACTCGTCCGGCAGCGTCAGGCGGTGATTGCCGCAAACCCAGGGCTCCAAGAACGCGAACTGCTGAAAGGTGCATTACTCACCTCAGCTATGGTCGAAGCGTTGCGAAGACGCGGCGTGACTGACCCTGCCGCGAGCCTGGCCGCAGAAGTCGGAGTCATCGCGTTCAAAACAGCGTTTGATCGCTGGGTCAGCGAACCCAACGCGCAAGATCTGTCGCGACTGATCCGAGCGTCCCTCGACCAGCTCAAGAGCATCGTTGCTGGCACATAACCACGCATGTGCGTCAATCCGCGTGATTCTGCGGAACCGGTCCACTCTTGGTGAACGTTCAGGAAGAGCCGCTCTTTTGCTTTCTTTCCCATGTGCAGACAAAAGGGGAGCAATCGTCAGAGTATAAATCCCAGAATTAGCTGGGAGACAATTGGATGAATTATGCGGGCGGTTCTTCCTTGTCTAGAGGGGACACCGCCCGCATAATTATACAGATTCGGGTTCACTTAATTCTGGGATCTACACAACCCACCAAGCCAACTGTTCTTTTCCCCCAGCGGAGATGAGAAACCCTTTTTCCTTGAGCAGACGATACGCTTCATCAAAATGTTGTCTGAGATGCTCCAGTGGTGTTTTCCCTCTAAAAGAGTAAATAGTTTGATCTTCACCGAGATTCAGATCAAAAAAGCCATTTGCTCCTTCTTCTGCATCATCTTCGTCCTTTAAAAATCTTCGCCCTCATATACACGAATTTGTCGAATATCCCCTTTGCTAAGGTCCTCTTGCCACCTTCTTTCTATTTCGACTTCACGATCCTCTAGCGGCATTCCGGCGAGGTCTATTTCTTCTTGATCAATCTTTTGCTGATATGCGAAGAGAGAAATATTTCTCAAGCTAAAGCAGTAATCTAAAAGATAAGCAGCATAGGGGTTTCCATCACAAATAGGAAAATAAAAACGCATGGGTGCGGTGATTTCGTAAAATACGACATCACCATACTTTATCACTGGGAGTCTGGGTTTTTGCTTTGGCATACCTATCCTCGTTTTGGTTTGCATTCTTCCTGTGCCGAACATTTCCGGATTCCTGAATAGGGAAATGTTCCGTTACTTGGTCGTAGGGGTATCGCCACAGCCAGCATCGTGATACCTCGTTTAGACTACTTTCTTACCCCCGAAATGGGTTCCCATTCCTCTCCGCCTTGTGCCCACCGTGGCTCTGTTTGAGGTACACGTGTTTTTCGTTTGTCATGGGTTGGATAGCGAAGGACGCCGTTACGCGGCGTGACTTGGCATTGGCGAAGCGCCTGGCACTCTGGGCATTCAACTCGCTCAATGCCGCTTTCAAGAAACCGTTGAAGAGGAATCTTCTTCAGCACGCCAGAAAAAGAGCATTTACTGGCTGAGGGAGCTGGCATTTGATCTCCCACCGGGTCGCGCCCAGCGGCTCGCTCGATTCGGCCTCCCTTGCGTTCCTGAGGGGTGGTGGGATCGAGAGTACCAGTGTTCGCCTGAGTTGCCTTCCCATCATGCGTCAGCGGATTCAGTAACTGCTGAAGTTCCTGCTCACTTTTCGCCTGCGCTCGCGCCACTCTGTTTTCCCCAGTGCGAGCCTCCATCTCCAGCCGTGCTCGTTGATCGGGTTGTAAAGCATGCCTGGCGAGCGCTTCAATCGTCAGGATAGTTTCGCCCTCGGCCCAAAGAGCATCAACGGTTTCGACAATCCAATCCCCCAAGATCCCCACGCACCCCACACTCCATTCGCCAAACCAACGCCAGTGGGTCAGCAGGGTGGGTACGTCAACTGTGAGAGGAACACACTCCAGCAGGCTTCTGAGGGCACCGACAAATTCTTCGCATTCTTTTTGCGTATCCAGGTGATAGCGAGAAAAATGCTGATCGCGCATGCGCCGCACGACTTGACCATTCAAGTGACAACACTCATACAAATCAAAATTGCCCACAAGCACATGAAGGACATTCGTCCTGTTGGTGAGCGCTTTTAGCCAATCCAGTTGCGCTGTCGGCTTGCGCCCTGCATCGGCGGCGAGAAGGTGCTGTGCTTCATCAACAAAGACGACCTTCACCTGGAGCAAAGCGAAGGCATATTCGACGGCATTGCGCATTTCAAGCCATTCTGCCGGATCGCTCCCCTTTTTGCCAGGATTGGTGTAGAGTTGAAGATTTTTCGTTCGGTCCCGGATTGCAGGATAGTGTTGCAGTTGTGCGAGGATTTGTTGATAGTAATCTAACCGCGCGGAAGACCCAATATCCTCGGGGGATGCCTGGACGATCACGACCGGAAAGACTGCTGGATTGGTCGAGGTTTCACGCACAAGACCGGCGACTTGTTCAATGAGTGTTGATTTTCCTACTCCGCTTGCCCCGTACAGATCGATCAGCGTGTAACTTCTGTGCCCAGAAATGGCCCGCTGAAGAAACTTCTCCTGCTCGATCAGACGTGGGTGCCTTACTTTGCTAGTTTTGAAGTCGTTGAGCGACTCCGTTGAACGTGTGTGTGGTGCAAGCATTAATGATAGACCTCATAGTGTGGAATGGTGGAAAAATCCACTTCGATAGAAGAAGGATCGGTCTGGCGCGTCTCCTGGATGGGGAGCGATCCTGACAACAGGAGAGCTTCGCGTTGCGGTTGCTCTTCCAGATCGCGCTGCCGTTGCAGGAGCCATGCTTCGTCTTGTTCCAATTCCCGCAAGAATTCCGCCAGACGTGGACCATTGAGGGTCACTCTTTTGAGCTGGTGTTGGCGTTGGTGTTCGCGCCACTCCTCCAAAATGAGATTCCACTCGTGCTCAGAACGCCCATGGACCTGGAGAAAGGCTTCAGCGATACATTCGACCCACTGACATACAGTAAACCCCTTTGTAATATATGGTTCTTAGCCATTGTCTTCAAGCCCTTTTAGCTACATACTTGTAGTCACTACTCAACGAGAGTAGCTGAAAGGAGTTTTGTAGAATGAATTCGTATTGGTTTGCCCCTCGACCAAAGACAGTCAAGCATCAGCACCCGTTCCTCGTCTTTGATTGTCAGAACCGCTTGCACCTCCCTTTAACTATCTTTGGGAAAGAAGCCAGTGCGCGTGTCAGTCCCAAGACCGTCCAGACCTATCTGTACTCCATTATCCCCTTTTTCACGTACCTAGATACCGATGTATGGCAGATACGATCTGGAAACGCCTGGGATGTATCTCCGTCACAAGTCCGCCGATCTGTGGAAGATTATCTGGTACAGAAACTGCAGTGCCAGGTCCATCCGCACCACCAGGGATGGAAGTATGTTGCCATCACCGCTGGGACGCGCAGCACCATCCGTGTGTTTCTAGCTTCGCTCAAAATGTTCTACCAGGTGATGCGCCAATGTGGCTCCTACACGTTCTCTAACCCCATGATTGATGCAATGAGCGTTACAATTGCTGCCGTTGAAACACATCTTGAGCGTCAGAATGAGGCGTCAGATCCACCGCTCATGCCCGACCAAAGCGGTGTGGCCAAGCCACTTTCAAAACCTGCGCACCGTCTTACAGATAGCTACTACAAGTTAGAACGTGAGGAGTGGGTTCCTCAGATCCTGGATGATCCTGAACTCCCGGCTCAGATCTTGAAGGGAGGCGAGAAGTTGCCTCTCAAGCACACACGAATGCGCGATGAAGTTGTCACTTGGCTTCTCTTTGAGACAGGTGCTCGAATCTCTGAGGTAACCGGACTCATGCTTGGTGACTGGGCAGTTCTCGGTACGCATACCAAAGCTCGTGCTTTCAGCAAGGGCAGTTATGGGAGGCGCACGAAAGTACTCAGCTTTGCTGACAATACTGTAATTCTCCTCAAACGCTACTTCGATGAGGAGCGCATTCGTTTCGACCCGAATGGCTATGTACTGGAGGACTACTTGCTTCTTGCCAAACGTGGGCACGCCGATCTTCAGACCGTTCCGTTGTTCCTCACCACCCAAGGTACACAACTCCTACCCAAAGAATATCGGGAGCATTACTGGAATCCTGCCTGTCAAGCGGCGGAAATCGAAGCTGACGTACACCAGAGCAGGCATTGGCATGTGACATGCGAGGTACGAGATATTTACGAGACAGCCAAAAGCAAAGCCGAGATCGAACAGCGGTTACGCGGTCTTGTCGAGTACATGAAGTGGCAGAACGAAGAGACATTGGAAGTCTATCAACACTACTTTAATGAGCAATTGGATGCCGATACGCGGGATGAATTTCTCAAAAAGACGCATCAAGAAATCCAGCGACATTTGGAAAGACGCAAGAGCGGCAAGCGAGGGAAATACACATTGCCAGAGGGGAAGAAACAAAGCGAGGGTGTAGTCGTAGCCTCACACACTATGCTTCAGGGTGACGATGAGCCTGATCTGACGTTTCTCTACAGCCTGGCAGGGGGAGGTGTAGAATGACAAAGAAAACTGAGCAGTTTGTCAATCACACATGGCAATCTCTTGAGACGCATATTGCCCCTGAGATCCTCTGCGCACCGAAGACGGGAGGTGATCCACATGGAGAGTGGCCTCCCGTGCATGAGCGTACAGTGAAATATCTGTTCCGTAATGTGGTTGGGAAACCCTGGGCAGATCATCTTGCACTCATTGCCGCGGTCCTCTCAGCTCGCCGAAGAGATGTATGGACAGTGGAGTACGCTGTGCGTATTCTCAATGCACGCTTTTCTGTCATTTTCCCTGCATTTGGTCTGCAGACGATGGATGAGTGGAAAGTTGACCACTATCTTCCTCTCTATCTGAAGGAAGAAGTCGTACCTCAGGATAGCAAGAACACACGTCAGTCGTTTTTGAGAGATTACACGAATGCGACCAAGCTGGTGAGCAACTGGCTTGCCACCTTGCCGAGTGCAGAGCAGCAAATATATCAACACTTTGTGCTTCCTGTCGTGAATCCTCTCGTGGTAGAAGGGTTGAATAGAAAAAAAGAACTTGAGCAACAACAACGCCAGCATCGCAAAACAGAAACAGAAGCAATTGTACCTCATTTTGTTGCTCTGCGAGCCGAATCTCACTTCAGATACAACCAATTACTGCGACTGGATCAGGCATATCAACAGGCATTAGCACAGGTTCTCCCAGATCGTTCTAATCTTCCTCTGGAATTTAGCTATGATGAAGGTAATCCACCACAGGAACGCCTTCATTTCCGTATCTGGGATCGTCGAAGTTTTGTGCTGCATCCTGAACATACGAAACAATACAACAGGAAGAGTGTGGGCGATGCGAAGAGAGGACAGCACCAGTATTCAGATGAACGAAACCATCTTTTTCTTGAGTTTGTCAATGCGGAACGCCTGGAAGGAGAGGCCCCTCCTGAAGGATTTTGGTTTACCGAATTAGTCGCGCTAGGACTTCTTGGGCTGAAAGCTCGCACAGGAGCATTGGCAGAAGCTCGACAGGCATGGTTGCATCAGTGGGGATATGGAGAAATCACATCCACAGAACGGATAGCACCATTCGATGCGGGGATTTCCGGCTTGCTGACCTGGGCAGATGATACAAGTACAGGAAGAAGTAATTGTCGTTTTATGGCAGAAGCGCAGAAACGCGTGAAGGGAATATTTGTTCCTGTAAGCGAGTTTCTTGCGGCGGCGACCTTTGGACTTCTTGGATTAGATCTGCTGACGACGACGGGCATGCGTATGAACGAGCTCATGCAGCTCAACCTCTCGCCAGACTGCATCATTCGACTCGTTGACGCCCCCCCTCCAGGATCCCATGATCAGACTCCACGCATTCGCTACGTGCTGCGTCTCTTGCCGAAAGGGGAGCGAACATCGACGCTACACAATTACGGTGTTGGCAAAGAGTCGGTACGATTGATCGAGAAGACGGCACACATGCTATGTGTCCACTACAAGCTCCAGCCCGGCGAACCACTGCCCCGCATTTCCTTTTCCTCTGACCATGCAAGACGCCATCGCTTTGGGAAAGCGCCCTACCTTTTTCAGTACAATCACCAGCACTTATCGGACAAGGCGATCACGGCTTGTATGCGCTTTCTCCTTCATGGAATGATCTTTCATACGAGCCAGGGGACCCAGGTCGTGATCAAGGCGCATCTTTTGCGCCACGCCTTCGCTACTTTTGCGGTGCAAGTCGAAGGAATGTCCGTTGATTTGGTCGCCAAGTGGCTGCAACAGAAAAATTTGGAGGTCACAAAGTATTACAGCGAGATGCCAGAGTATATACAGGTTGAGCAACATGCTTCGTTCCTTGCTCGGCTCGCAACCCAAATTAATATTCGAGAGGCGATCTTACGCTCTCCAGAGGAGATAGCCAAACAAGCAGAAACGGCAATGAGGCGTGTAGGAATGCTCGTTCCCGTCTGCGGAGGCGATTGTACGCTCGATGCATATTGCCCAAATCAGTTCGACTGTATCCACTGTCCGGCAAAAGCACCAGATCCTGAGAAGCGCTATCAGGTTGAGGAGAAGATGCGTTGGGCAAAAGAACGCCTCACCTACTACGAGCAAGAAGGTCTGGTGCTAGAAGCTGAGAAAATGAAACAGCTTCTCTGGGCCAGCGAACTGGAGATCAGGGAGATGGAGCAAATTGTTGCCTATCGAAAGGACGAAAAGCGTGTCATCCAAATTCAACCACGAACAAAACGAACATGAACCATATCCCTGGCTAGAGGAGAAGGTCTACGCGAAGTTGCGCCAGCGCACCATTGATCTGGTAAAGCGCAGTGTGGATGCGCTACTCAAGGACAAGCAGCGAGTCTCCTTGTCCACAGTAGCCGCCAAATCCAGGGAGTTCGACGAAAAGGGGATTTCCGAGAGTGCCATCCTCGACAACCAGGAGGCCAGAGCCTACTACGAGCAACATCGGAGTTGGCTAGGCTCATTGAGAAAGCGAGCGCAATCGCTAGTAGTGACATCGCCTACTTCGCCGAAGGTAGTAAAACCTGGCCGGGATGAGCAACGGGTGCGCCAGCGCTATCTGCGCATGAGCAAAGAAGCATTAGTCGAGCGTCTGATCATCGCCGAGCGAGCCCTGACCGAGCAGCGAGAACGTTGGCTGGGTCAGCAAGACGAAGCACTCACCTGGCGACTTCGAGCCGAGGCTGCTGAAGCACGATTGACACAAGAGCGAGAAGTGTCACCACGAGCAACGCGTACCCGTCCTGCAAACGAGAAATGAGGATGACTATGCTCAGAGGTTACTCCACCATCTGGAGTGATCTCTGAGCAGTTTCACGACCTTTTCTGTCCACGATTCCCAACAACAATTAGCCTTCTTGCATGACCATTTCCAACATGATTCTGGGCTTCCTGACCAGTTTGGGGTGAGCAGGTATCATGAAGAAAATGCGTGTGTTTTTCCAAGATGCTCAGTTATTGCAGTGAGGAGACTCTGTTTATGAACGTGCCGAAGAGGAATCTGTGGAAAATTGGTATCGCTATTGCAATCGTGCTGCTGCTCCTGATGCTCATGATCTGGATACCCCTCTCGGCTGGTCAGGTAAACGAAACAGCACAGTCTGAACGTGTTCCTGCAACGGGAACGGCAACCATTCAGAGAACACCAGCACCAGACCTGACGGTAACGGCATTGGCAAAAGATCAACTCAAGCAGCAGGATGACAAGCTCCAGAGAGAAAATTCGGGGATCTGGCCTTACTTGAATGCTATCGGTGGTTCCCTTGGCACAATATTCGTTGCCACGGCTGCACTCATAGCTGCCGTGCTTGGGTTCAGGCAATGGCGCGGAAACCGACTGGACGAACGGGAGAAGCGCGACGAAGAACGTTTCCAAAGAGTTGTTGAAGGACTGGGGAGTGCAAGCAAGGCGGCTCAAGCTGGAGCAGCGATCATGCTACGCACGTTCTTGCAACCAGGCTATGAGCAATTTTATCAGCAATCCTTCGATTTGGCTGTTACCCATCTACGACTCCGACATGTTGATCCAAACACACTTGCACCACTTGATCCAGATGAATATGTGCCACTCGACTCGCTTAGCCAAGCGCTCATCACGGTGTTTAAGGAGTCATTCCCGCTTGCGCGTAAGATATTGGGTCAGCGGAAATCTCAGAAGGAGTCATTCCCGCTTGCGTGTAAGATATTGGGTCAGCGGAAATCTCAGTTCGATACGCAATCTCTTGATGCTTCGCATGTTCGACTAGATAGTGCTTATCTTGATGAGTCTGATCTGAAAGATGTCTGGATGCGAGTAGCTTCCCTCAGGAGAGCACGCCTCAGAGGGGCCAAACTCAGCGGAGCAAACCTCAGAAGGGCAGATCTCAGCAGGGCATTCCTCGACGGGGCATTCCTCGACGGGGCAAACCTCAGCAGGGCACATCTTAGTGGGGCACATCTTAGCGGAGCAGATCTCAGCAGGGCAGACCTCAGCAGGGCAGACCTCAGCGGAACCCACCCCGAAAATGCTCGATCCCTACAAGATGCTGATTTACGCAGAGCCAAGGGACTGACCGAAGAGCAGCGCGAAGCTTGTAAAGCAAAAGGTGCCATCATTGATGAAGCCCCTATGCCCAGTACCCCCCAATTGCCCGTTGTGCCTTCCCCTCCATCGCCAAGCGACGACACGCAAGATCCATCAGCTCAAGCGAGTACACTACCGCCTGATAGCAATGAGAACAGCACTGCTTCTTCTCAACAAGACCCGGAGTCGTGACGGAGGCCAAGCAGGAATGGTGGGGAAAATGTGTCGGGATTCCATCTTTGGCGGGGGTACTGAAGGTGCTTCTGATTGAGACTGCTACAAACTACCATGTTGTATGGAAGAATGGCTGTTTGTGGGCTTTCACTTTACTCCACAGCACTATGGTTAAAACCATCGATGTAGGCATAGGCAAAACCCATATTGTAGGGTTCATATCGAATATGGACGGTTTGACCGAACACCGTGGGCAAGCGCATACAGTCATGCCAGTATTGCAAGCCATTCACGGTAATGCCTCGACTCTGATGGATTTTTGCGACGCCCAGGCGCGTTGTTGGCCTGGTTTGAATGAGAAAAGCTTCTGAATAGGGGATCAGCGTGTGCGCACGCTTGCCTGCGCGGAGTGTCCCCTGGAGAAAGGCTTCACGTGGGCTCTGAAAAAGAGCACGATGTTCCATCTGGTCATACACTTCCTGGCAGTATTCTGTCAGACGACGCGCAAACGCATCCAAGGTCCAGACAGCCAGGCGCTTTGGGTCAACCTCGTCAGTCATCTGCCTGGGAACCTTACTGACCTGGGTATTGCCTCGAAGCTGTTGAAGCAACTCGGTATTCGTCGTTCCAAAAAGCCGTTCAATGACCGAACCAAAGCGCGGCTGCTGGGCAGGACGATCCAGTTTGGTGACAAAACAACGGGTCAGCAGTGCCTCAAAGTAGACGCTGCCAAATTCTGGGCCACGATCCACCACGATTTCCTGGGGGAGCCGTCCATACCGTTTCACGCAGAGCCGGAAAGCCATCATGGTTGAACGGTAGCTCGGCGGGTCAAAGGTGAGGTAGCAGGCAAGAATGCGGCGACTGTACGCATCCGTGAGAAAGGTTGCCCAGGGTCTTGCCAGGGGTTTGCCAGTGACCGAGGACACCAGGACAATATCCATTTCCGTGTGATCCAGATGGGCTCGCTCAAACGGTCGCTCTCCATGCCGAGGAGTGGTTTGATCGAGATAGGCAAGAGCCGGATCAAGTCCATAGGCCGCACGTTTTCCCCGACGCATGGCCGTCACACGGGAATCTTCAAATGCTTCCCGTTCGCGGTAAAAAGTGCGTTCCCCGACAGGAGGAATTCCCTGTCGTTCTGCCTCCGCCCGATACATCCGATACACTGATGCAGCGCGTTTTGCTTGAGGAGCTGTGTAATGGGTCGAAAGAAATTCTTTGAGCAACTCTTTTGAGGCATCGGGAACGCGCGGAGAGCGATTGCCACGTGACGCCGTGTGGTCAAGCAGGCCAAGATACCCACAACCCATGTCAGCCTCAGCCTGACGGTACGCTGCCATCCAGTTCTGAACTGAGCGCGGGGTGACAGTCAACGCGTCGCCCCGAAAGTAGGCAAGAATTTCTCGCCAGCGCTTGTTTGCGGCTTCCAGACTTTTCGGGGAAGCGCGAGCGAAGCGTTCGCGGGCAGCGTCTGTCAAGGGTGAAGGAGTTGCCAATTCCTGTTGTTGGATATGGCCGAGTTGGACCAGATGATGGAACTGCTCGATAGGCAGAGAAAAAGAGGACTCATGTCCACTTTTGGTGAAAAGGTGAATTGATGAGTTATTCCGATCTGGTTAGCAAGCACGAAGCTTGAGGCTGATCACACCGATAAGCTCATCTATCCCCAAAAGTGGACATGAGCCAAGTTATGTGACAGAGCCTATTTTGAGAAGGGTCGTTTTCTGCTCACAGGCTGCAGATTCAACATGAGTGTGGCCGTTTGACCAACATGAGTGTGGCCGCACATCTCAAGGTTCAAAGCCAATATCCCGGAGAGCAGCATGCCAAGCCTCACGAGCTTCTGGAGACTTCATCAATCCACGAGGCAGAAAAAATTGCACTTTGTGCAAAGATGGATAAATGCCCTGAGTGTGAAGAGAAAGTACCACTTGTTGTATGTTTTCGCGTACCTGAGCAAGACGTTGGACCTTACGTTGTTGTCGATATTCTCGCGCCCGCTGCACTACCAATTTGCACTCTTCTGGAAAATGATACATGAGTTGACGAGCGTCCTCATAACCCAATTGCTGTGCTACGTGAGAGAGGGCCAGCGGCTCATTTTTGTCGTCTAAAGCGGCATGAAGAGCCTCCAGGCAACGTTCGCGATCTAATCGCCGATTCTGACGATGAGGCAAAGGTGGGCAAAGCTCTGTCCCCTTCTGAACGATGAGTTGACGTGGATCGAGCTGACCATTCATCACCTGGAAGGGGGTAACTTGACACACATAACACAACTTGAGAATCGCTTCGAGCGTTGGGCTGTAGGTATCAGCAGGATCTATCCACCGATAGAGCACCGTCCTGTCAATACCTGCCGCCCGGGCCAGCCGTGAATGGCCTTTTTGCTCTCGAAGATACGCCGCAAGATGCCTGAAGAACGCTTCCCACGGGATCATGCCAGTACGAGAACAGGTGGCCTGTAATTCCTGGAGTATTCTCCAAACCCATTCTTGCCAGGTATGGTGTTCGTCGCTGACCTGCTGGGGAGAGTGCATATTCATATCGTTCCCAAGTCCATGTCCACAAGAAGTGCATTCCCCAGGTTGTGTTTTCCTCGAAGCGAAAACGAGTTGACATTTTTGGCAGTGGGGGCAGTGATCGATGAGCGGAGTCTGGTGCTGAGGACAGAGCGTCACCACCCGCATCATCCAATGAAGAGGCTGGTAGAGTGGTTGTCCATTTGCTCGCCAGTCAGAGATGCAGCAAGGGCACCAGGCTGGGGTCTCCCGCAATTGCCAGCGAGGAGAAAGATCCCCAACCCAGAACGGCAGTGTCAATAGCGGTAAATCTTCGCGGCTGGTCAGATGGCTTAACACCCCAATCCAGGGTTTCGTTGCGACTCCAGCGCCATTGAGACTCATCGCCCATTTGGTCCCGAAGACTCCTACTGGAACTGCGAGGCGCTGGCGTTCGTCGAGTCGAGGAACAATTTCCTGAGCCACAAGCGCGCGCGGTGGGATATGATGCGTCCACCCCAGGCGATTGATATATCCTGTCAAGCTTTCACACCAGGGAGTCTCAATTTCGTAAGGAGCCAGATCATAGAGCCGACTACGAGGCAGAGCACGCTCCTGTGGGAGTAGAGCGTGCCAGGTATTTCTGATCTGCACTATCATCTGGGCGGGCTCGCTCATCCGGCCCGATCCTGCTCATCAGAACTGACTCCCCCTCCAATCTCATCACGACCTGGCCCGCGTTTTCCTGGTCGGAGGGCAGAGCTTGGGGATGAGGACTGGTCCTTTTCCTGCATCTGTTGAGAAGAAGCAGGTCGCGAGCCCCTCAACCCGAGAAGAGTGAGAAGCCGTTCGTCCGCACCAGCAGTTTCGGCAAGCTCCGTTTCGCTTTCCAGGGCATCCCTGAGCGCTAGTTCAACTCGTGCTTCTGGCAGAGCCGTTTTCCGTAAATGCGAAAGGGTCACAGTCTTCTTCTTTTCCGTGAGAGCAAGGGCGAGTGCTCGATTCAGATGCATTTTGACCAGGCCAACGCATCCAATGCTGCGAGCATACAAAAATTCCCATTGGTCAACTAATTGAGGCTCTTGTTCCACCGGAAGTTGGCGCTGGAGTGCCCACAACACGCTCCGAAATGCCTGTGCTTCCTCTTCATGGGCGGCATCATAGCGAGGAAAGTGAATATCGACGCTCCGACAGGCTAATTGTGCATTGATTTTCCGAAAGGGACGGAGTTCGTAGGTGCCTACCAGAAGATGGCTGACCCCAGTAAGATTCTCAAAATATTTGAGGTGATCAAGCTGATCCTGGAGATATCGCCCGCTGGACGTTTTTGCGAGATGATGGGCTTCATCCACAATGAGGGCGATGGGCCTGCGCTGGAGTAATGCCGTTTCCATCGCTTCTCGCAACTCGCGTTCTCGGATTCTGGCAATTTTGCCATCCACGAAAGGGTCCTGGAGTCCTCGTAAGATCGCCCGGTAGTAGGTGCGCCAGTCAAAACGGCTGGCATTGGGTCCTGCTGCGGTAATGCTAGCAAAGGGAATGAAGCTCGCATCGCGTTCCATCTGACTTTTTGCCTGCGCAAGAAGCCGTTCTTCCAGTAAACGGATGAGAGTCGTCTTCCCAACACGGCTCGGACCAATCACCAGAGCCATCGTTCCTGGCCTTCTTCTGCTTGCTCCTTCACCTGGAGGACAAATGGTTTGGACAATGTGATCTAAGACCTGCTGTAAATGAGGATGTTCAATGAGGCATTGCTGCTCAAAGTACTCCTGGCGCGTCCCTGCTGGCTGGGCCAGCAAGTCGGATGGGAAACGATCTGGCTCCCCTGACACTCCCACTTGGCTTCCTCCATTCTGGTTTTAGAGCTCGATCCGCTTGAGCACAAGCAGATTTTCATAGGGGTTGTTCTTTTTCGGGAGAGCGAGGGCAGCAGGTTCGCTCTCGTCGCCTCTCTCTTCAGCGAGGTGAGGCTCAATTGGTGCCGTCTTCCCTCCCTCTAACACGGTCAGCGCAGCTCTGGTCTCTCGATCATGGCGTTGCTGGCGTAACAACGTTTCGATTTCCACGTTCTCTCGCCGGAAAGCAGCTAATTGCTTCTGGGTTAGCTCCGTTTGTTCGCGCCCAGATGTGATGCGGTTACGCTTACGTAATTCTTCCGCAAGCAGTTGCAATTCGCGTTCCGAACATCCCGTAAACTCTGTGTAGGGGCAGTCACACTTCCTCCACTTGTGATCAATGTAAGCAAATCCCACACTCACATTAAAGGGATCGTAGCGCACCTTGACCTGCCGGTTCTCGACCGTTGGGTCACGCATGGCCTCACACCAGTAATCCAGGTGATTGATTCTGACGCCGACCCCCGGAACGACTTTAGCGGTTCCTTTCCGGGTGGTCGGAAAGGTTGCCATCCGAAAGGTCTCATCGTAGAGGATTTCCTTGTGAGCGCGCAGCCCATCGCGCTCGATTGATCGTTCATATGCTTGGCGCGGTGTCATGCCCAGCGCTGGATGCCGGATGGTTT
The DNA here is from genome assembly GCA_015099395.1 of Ktedonobacteria bacterium brp13. Lineage (GTDB taxonomy): Bacteria > Chloroflexota > Ktedonobacteria > Ktedonobacterales > Ktedonobacteraceae > Dictyobacter. The sequence goes on from AP024096.1 coordinate 2,909,667, forward strand.
CATACTCTTCATCAGCCCATTGTTGCACTCGTTCAGCGAGTCGTGGGAGCGTCCACACGGCAAGGCGACGGGGATCAGTCGTTCTGGTCATCTGTCGGGGTTCGCGTGTTGCCTGCGTATTCCCAAGTAAATGATAGAGGACGGTGGTATCCAGGGAGCCGAAGAGCCTTTCTTGTGGCGAACCGAACCGTGGTTCCGACGCCGGGCGTTGCTGTTTTCGCACTTGATAAAGCGCGAGTAATTGCTCCAGGTAGACGCTCTGAAATTCGGGACCCCCATCGACCACCAGAGCAGTTGGCAAGCGCCCATACCGTTTCACGCACAAGCGCAAGGTCATCATACATGAGCGGTAGGAAGGAGGATCAAAAGTCAAGTAGAATGCCGCAATCCTGCGAGGAAAGGCGAGAATGAGCAGGGTTAACCAGCATTTCCCAAGAACCTGGCCTGTCCTGGAGTCACACAGAGCCAGGTCGAGTTCCGTATGATCAATATGTGCCAGTCCCCATGCATAGGTTCCATGGCGGCTGATCGTCTGCTCCTGGTCGTGGACGTAATCCTTCAAGGGGTAGGCTGCGCGCGTTCCCTCCCGCGCTAGCGTTTGTTCATACGCGGCTTTGTGACGCTGGGCTTCCAAGTAAAAGGTCTGCTGGCTGACTGGCTTGAGAGCGCTTTCCTCTGAACATTTGAGATATTCTCCGTAGGCTCCACGTTTAGGCGCACGCCGGACCGTATCGTAGTGCGTTTCCAGCACCTGATGAATGAGGTCGATCACTTCGGTAGAGATTTTTCGGTTTCCTCCGCAGTTGTGATAGTGGGGCAACAGGCCAAGAAAGCCGTTTCCATAGGTCACTTTAGCCTCACGGTACCACTGCTGCCAGCGGCGTCGGGTCCGCGCCGGAACGGCCGCTCGTGCTTCTGCGGTTCGCGCCTGTTCCTCGTCGTCATACTGTTCAGGATGGATGACCCGATTGCGGAACACCGCTGTCGCAGAATCAGCATCGTTAGCTTGTTCAAACAACGCTTGGCCTTCGCGTGTGAAGCGCGAGGAGGTTTCTGTGGCAAGGGAAAGCAGCCCATGGTCGTGGGAAACGGGAGGAACAGGGTCTGGCGTTGAGTTTTCTTGGCGAAAAACAGGCGCATGTGCTGGTTCCGAGAGCCGATAGCGCCCCAGATCGACAAACAAATCATGTCGGGCAATCGCAATATTGATGAGATCAGTAGGGATATCCCCCGCTACCTCCCGGAGATTTGCAAGAGTGATGCCTGGCTGTTCATCAACCAGTTGGAAAAGAACGGCTAAAGTCTGTTCAGGGACATGGAGTTGCTCGACATGCTGGTAGTAATCCTCCAGATAGAGGGCGTTGTCTTGCGCAACCCAGTTAATCTGATCGGAGGACCAGACGCGGTATGTCAGGCCATACGTCGCAGCAAATATTTCACCTGGTGGACAGTGCCAGACCCCCTGCTCATCCCTGGCGAAGCGGTTGGGGCGCGCCTTTGCCTGCTTGAGTAACTCTTCAAGGGGCTTACACTCAATCCAGCCGCATTCCTCTCGGCCAAAGATAAAGTAATCGGCAGTATGCATTGGTCGTTGGAGGCGGCCACGTTTGTCCAGGTACTCCAAGGGAATGGAAGGCGGCTGGTCCCATATTTCTAAAATAGCGTCATCGTGCTCGGCAGCCAGTAAGAAAGCAAACTCGACTTTGGCACTCTCTGCTTTGATGATGCATTGCATCTTCTTCGATGGATACCAGACTGGCATATTGCCGTGATGTGCTCCAGGAGTACGACTTGGGGGCGATGAGCGAATGGTGTCGAGGAGTTCTTGTGTTTTTTGAGGAAAACCAAATTGACGGCAGTATGCCAAAAAAGCCGTGCCGTCGAGAGGTCGAGGCATGATACCCTCCTATCACCCAAAGTCATCACGTGACCTAATTATCTATCCCTACCTACGATACAAAAAGCGTACCATATTTCGATGTGCTTGTCGAGATCTGATCCAAGTTCTTTTCTCGTTGAAATGCGGCCACACTCATGTTGGTCAAACGGCCACACTCATGTTGAATCTGCACAGGCAAGAGAAAAGTTATGTGTCAAATGGGAAAAGTTATTCGACAAACGACAGGAAGGCTAGCTGCAATGTATAGCGAAACACGAATGATTCTGATGTGAGATACTCCCTGAGCAAGAGCCTGATAACATGGATAAACCTGCTGTTGAAACCAGTTGTATTTTCTTGAGACGATGTAATATGCAAGGATCGAGAGCGATCCGGGGTCGTTTGAGGTGCGGATTTGGCCTGGAGTGGGTGAAACGGCCAGAACCAGAGCGAAAACACGATTGCCCATCCACCACCCAGAAAAAATGCCAGAGAGCGCTCAAATCCAACACCAAGATAGGCCCCTTGACCAAGAAATACAACAAAGATGGTCATGATTACGAGTCTGGCAGCAGAACTGCGTTCCTCCAGGGCTTCAATAATGCTAAAACCAAAGATCCAAAAAAACAGGATTGGAATAGCTAACCAGAAAATACTGCCTATGATCGTTGCCAGGAATATTCCAATGGCAGTTAACACTGTCGCCAGGCTCATAGACCATACTCTCTGGCGATCTGTTTCACCTACATCGGCCAGGGATACCTGAATGCTTGCAATACAAACAATTACCCCAAACTGCAGTTGACCAAGTATGTTTCCAACAAGAAGTGGGAGTATACAGACAAGTGTTACCCGTAATGCAAAGAGCAGATCTGAAGGTTTGAAAGCAACAGAACGTTTGAAAGAATCAAATCCATTATCTATGTTCATAATAATAATTCTGCGTAAGATAGTGATGTTTAGACAAATAGGTTGCGAACGAACCCGCCGAAGTCTGACCAGGACGTTGGTTTTCTAACATCCAACGTCCTGGTAATGCTCTGTGGGAACGGCTGATTTCTGAACTGTTCTGTATAACCGCCGGTTCACTCAAAGGCGTGTAAAGCATACAAAACAGTTACCCTTTCATCACGAATGCGACTCTTCTTCCTGCCAGAAGTACTGATGAGCATCATGGAGAATGCGCCCAATGCCGGAGCCTGGGATATGATTTGATGCAAGTATAATACGATCTTGACAGAGCCACTCACGTAGGTGTTTTCGCGTCATTGTCATCTGCACTCGATCCATATCGGAGGTAAAACTCACGGTCACATCTGAAATCTGGAGAGGATGGACAAAGGCATCACCTCCAATCAGCACTTGCTGTCCACCGGCATCAATCAAGAGGCTCATGTGCCCCGGCGTATGTCCTGGCGTTGGCAGCGTACGGATCTCAGGAAACAACTGGTGCTTATCTGGTACCAGATCAAGCATCCCCCGTGCCGAGAGTGGAGATACAAAATGTTCCAATCCCCAACGTAATGGTGCTGGCATGGCAGGGTGTTGAAAGGCTTCCCAATCTGTTCGACTGAGCATATAGCGAGCATTGGGAAAGAACGGATCCCCTTCATTCGTGAGGTTCCATCCATAGTGATCACGATGCGCGTGCGTCAGAAAGACTGTATCCACATCTTCCGGCTTAATTCCCACAGCGAGGAGTTCTTCCTGCAACCGCACGGGCACGCCTGAAAAGTATTGGGCCAGGCCAGAAGGAGGCAAGGCAGGTGCGGGTGATGGCATGGTGGTCGTGGCAACTAATCCCAGGCCAGTATCCACCAGGAAAACATACTCAGGCGAGCGCACAAGAAAGACGCCGACACGCATATGGAGGAATTCCTCACCAGTTAAGGATGGCGTAAGAGCAGTGTGATCATAGGCGAACCACTGCTCGGCGCGTATATCTGGAAAGGCGACGTGAAGTGGAATATCAAGTTCTGTGTCAGTCAAACTGATGATTTCAACTGATCCAATGACTATTTTCTGCATACTGTTTTTCCTTACATAGAGATGGTGATTTAAAACATCTTCCTCGGGGCAGCGGGACAGATGTGTTATTGACAGTGTAATTCAGTGTGGTATAGTTGTAAATTAGTTTCGAAAAAGTGCAATAGTTACAAAAAAGAAACCAGTCAAAAAAGAAAAACCAGGAGGAAGCGTTGATGATCAATAGAAAATGTCCGATCGAACGTACCCTGGAGGTCTTAGATGGCAAGTGGACCATTCTCATTCTCCGTGACTTGTTCACGGGCGTCAAACGCTTTGGAGAACTGCGTCGTTCGTTGCAGACTATTAGCCCGAAAATGCTGACAGAGCGGCTCCGAGCATTAGAGGAACAAGGCATTGTGGAACGGATTGTGTTCTCAGAGGTGCCGTTGCATGTCGAGTATCAACTCACTGAACGAGGACAGAGCATACGGCCTATTTTTGATGCCATGAAAACCTGGGCATTGGATGCCATGCCGAGAGACAGGGATGAAAAATCTCATCAATAGAAGCCGAGATTCAGGGGGAGGAAAAGCTGATCAGAAGAAGAACTACAAGAGAAACAGTTTCTTCTCGACAAAAAAGCGGCAAAAGGGCACAAAAACTCCCTCTTAACCAGCATGGGAAGCTGGTTGCTTGTTTCTCTCCCTCTCGTTTCTCCTCAGTCGTTACGAAACGGGAATGCGGGGCAAATGGATATCTTGCATTGTGGCCCAAACAATCGTGAGGCAACTGGTCTCGGTGGTAAAGGTATCAATTTGATCAGTCCGTTGCCGAACGTTGCTGAAAAAGCTTTCAATCGCATTCGTACTGCGAATATAACGATGCATCACCGGTGGAAAAGCATAAAACGTGAGGAGATGCTCCTCATCTTCACTCAAGCTCCGGATGGCTTCGGGGTAACGCTTCTGGTATTTGGCCTTGAATGCGCTTAGATTGAGCAGCGCATCCTCTTTCTTCTCCTGCTTCCAGATCCCACCCAGTTCAGTCGCGACCTCTTGCCGTTCGCGGTGGGGAATGGCGTTGAGGACATTGCGCTGTTTGTGCACCAAACACCGCTGACGTAGGGTCGCTGTAAACAGAGATTTGATCGCTGCCAGAAGTCCATCATGCCCATCAGTGACGATCAGATCAATCTCGGTCACTTCTCGGTTGCGCAGATCTTGTATGAGACAACTCCAGCCATCTTTGTCTTCTTCGGCACACGCTCGTAAAGCAAGGACTTCCTTATTCCCTTCCAGATCGACACCCAATGCTGTTAAAATGATCGTGGAATCGGTTTTGGTTCCATGGCGCACACTAAAATGGATGCCATCGAGGTACAAGATGCGGTAATGAATGAGAAGTGGGCGCACGCGCCAGACTTCAAATTGTTCCGTGAGGCTGTGGTTGAGACGGCTCCCAGCACTAGCGCTGGGAGCCACTCCCATGAGCGTTTGGGCGACTTCCCCAACTTTATGGGTACTGGTTCCTGAGACAAACATCTCAGTCAATCCATCTGCTACTTGTTGCTCATACCGATTGTAACGCTCAAAGACCTGTGTGTGAAATTCTCCAGCGCGGTCTCTGGGAACGTTCAAATCCTCAATGGGACCACTGGTCGTTGCCAAATCACGCGTGTAGAAGCCATTGCGATAGCCACGGCGTTCGGGCGTGCATTCTCCCCAGGCCGCCCCCACAAACCGTTCCAGCTCTTCGCGCATGATTTCTTCCATGACGACCCGTGTGGCATCGCGGATTTGAGCACGCAGATACCGATGAAATTCTTCTGGTGCTGGCAGGTTTGGGACTGACGACTCCGATGTTCGAGGCTGGCTTTCTTCTGGTGCGGTATGCTCTTTCTTGTGCGCAGGCATAGTTCTCTCCTTGTCTGAAGTTAAAGGTTTTGACCTAAAAGGTCGCACTATGCCTGTATTATCTTCTCAATTGGCCTTCTTGGACAGGGGATATCTTTACACAACAATCGGCATGGTCTCAAGGAGGACATGTAATTTCATAGTGGTATATGTCAGTGTACAGATGCACAGGTAAGCCGATAGATATCAATAGACTTATCAGGAAGTGGTCATCGAGCACGGGTTGAATACGGGAGAGGAGATTCCAGGTGAGTTCAGTATCTGTATCCAGACGACGTAAAGCTTTCTGATGCGAGGACCAGGAGATTCAGGAGGCCCATACACGGACGTAGAAAGAGTTACTTGATGAAAAACGTGAGTAGGAGGAACATTTTTATGGAACAACGCGTGAAAAGGGCTCACGTCCCTGTGTGGAAACGAGGCCTACTAATTGTAGCCCTGCTGCTGTGCGCAGGGCCTTTTGCAACCATCGCTTCCACCCACTCTGCTTATGCTCGTACGAGTTCGCACCACCCTCACCACGTGCGCCATCATGGCAAGGAGAAAAAGGTGAACATCCTGAATATCTACCTTGCATGCGTCGCGGGAAATAGTGGAAATGGGGGAAAAGCAACTGGTAAAAGTACGGGAGCAAATGGAGGTAATGGAGGTGATTGTGTTATTAGCGTCCCTCATAGAATCGTTTTGGCGCCAGACCACAGTGTGCAACCGAACACACCACCAAACGCACCACATAAGTAACGTGTACATCCTCCCATAAAGTAAGGCTGGTACCGGAAAGGGAGTTCCGGTACCAGCCTTATGTACGAGATTGCATGCGTATTGACATGTTGCATTCATGCAGAATCCTAGCGAAATGCATCCCCTCCGTTCGCATTATTAAACCCAGGACTACTTTGAATAGTTCCTCCTGTTCCCCCTTTAGCCCCACCAGCAGACACACAGTCGCCGCCAGAACTGCCACGACCTCCGGCACTCCCATTCGTTGCTACTCCCCCGTCGCCACCATCGCCCGCAACACAAGTAGCAAAGTGAACGAAGTGGATATGTTCATGTAGAGAAGAATGCGCGAAGCACGGTATGGTTGCAAAAGGTCCTGCGCACAGCAGCAGGGTTGCAATTAGTAGGCCTCGTTTCCACACAGGGACGTGAACTCCCTTCACTCGTCGATCCATAAAAATGTTCCTCCTACTCACGTTTTCACTTGGTAGCGCTCTCCATGCTTCCTCGTATGTGCGTGCACCTGGAACTTCTTATTCCTCGCATCAGGAAGCTTCATGTGGAATACTAGCCACCCCATCCTTATCCACCGTAATTGGACAAGTTTAGTATTATGGAGTTAACGAACGAATATCTTATATAAGACAATAACGCTAATGATGAAATTTTGTTTCTCATAAATAATCAGGTAAAACCCACGCTTCTGATATAAGGCGACTGCGGCCTGATTGCATGTCATCTACGAATCGCCCTTGCTATTCCACATGGCAAGGGCAGCGGGTAACGCACCAATGATGAAAAGTGCACACACAATCCATTCGAGCTGGGTAACCACGTGGAACGTGAAGAGGAGCATGGTCACTGGACTACTTAAAGCAAATGCCCAGGCGGTCCAGGCGGGAATAAGTCGTGTCCGACCAAGCAGAATACCCAACAAGATGGCACTGATCAGATGACCAATAATATAGATGTATTGATATGTCATGATAAATGGATCGGCATTAAATTGTCCCCATAACGTCACGAGTTGTGGAATGCTCCCCACGCGAGCGACATCGTACGCCAGAATGTCGAGGCTTATAATCGCGCCAAAAGGAGCCCACCCAACGAGAGCAAAGATTGCCGAGATCGTCGCAAGCCACGGCGCACGCTTCATTCCCAGCAACGCCATCCCAAAGAAACCCAGTGGCAAGAAAATGGTAGCGAGGATGCCAAAGATCATATGGATCTGATTGGCGAAAGCGCCTACTGCTGCAATGCTTTGACTATAGGTGAGAGAGGAGCCACTAACGTTGACGTTGACCCAGGTCATGAGGTAGACAGTCAGGGTCAGTGGCGCAAGCAGAATACAGAGTCCGAGCAAGCGATGCTGGACCCGGCGATAGAGCGGCAGAGACGATGCGACGCTCGTCTGCTCAGACTGAGTTTTGAAGAGAAACATGAGAAGCACCTTCCTTCAAAAAGACAGATCAACCTATATTTAATAATTCATTTTCTATTCAATAGTATAATATATACTTAATTTATTGTCAAGAATTCGGAAGGTCTTTCTCAAAGAGTGTGTCTGAAAACCAATAATCAGTAACGGGAAGGAGCCAAGCGGGTCAAGAAGAGACGAATAGATGCCACCTTGATGAACGCTTCGCTGCTTGTGGCTTTTTGAGTGTGATCCTCTCCTGGCGTTTTCATGTATCGATACCTCGTTTGTGTTTGGGCAGAGAGAGTAACTTGTAAATGAAGACGTCTTTTACATAGATGACTATGAGCACCACGCCAATGAGAATGAAAAAGACCAGTATGACCTCTTGAAAAAGCCCGAAAGGGAGTATCCGCAGAAGAGTATTAACTCCGAGACACATTCCCACCTCAAGAGCAAATAAACAAAACAGCACATAACAGGAGAATGGGAATGATAGGCGTGTTTTTGTTATTCGTGACACGGTGATCACTGCAAGGAGCTCCGCGAGCAAGAAAACACTCGTCAAGATGATAAAAAAAACGACAGTCCAATAGAACCCAACTGGCATAAATTGCTCTCCTTGCTTTTTCTCTGCACTCTCAGTATATATCTAATGTTTTGGATTTCAAAAAATCGGTGATACGTGAGCTCAGAATGGCTGGCGTTTACTGGTTAATGAGGCGCTACCACATCTGTTGAGGATAAGGCAATCCGTTAGTCGTCTTCGATACCCGTCTCCAACGAAAGAATTTCGGCCAGTGCGGCATCGGCTGCCCAGGCAGCTCTGCCCAGACTCGCATCCAGACGCATCTCCATCAGCCGTTTGATAGCCCGATCAGGAATATTGCGCCGGATTTTGCCCAACGCACGGATAGCCTCCAGCCGCGTCTCCCAGTACGGATGATCCAGTAGTTCGGTCAAAAACGTCAGGAGATCAGGCCGTGCCAGCTTCAAATGCCCGAGCATCTCTGCGCATTGCGTAAGCATGGGCGTACACAACACCTCACCCACACAGACACCAGTCTCCAGCGTTTCGTGCACAGCGGGCATAAGCTCATCCAGCACATCCGGGTAACTACGGTCCAAAGCCTGTACAGCAGCCTCCCTGACACCATTATCGGTTTCCTTCAGAGCCTCGACAAAGACCTGCCTCGTCACACGCTCCCTTTGCTTCCCTAACGCTTCCACCGCGGCACGCCGCACATCCACATCATCATCGTGCAGCATCTCCTGCAGCACTTCCAGGGGCACACGCGCCCCCTGCTCCCCCAATGCCTCCACCGCGGCACGCCGCACATCCCACTCCTCGTCTTGCAGCATACCCTCCAACACTTCCAGTCTCACACGCTCTCCCTGCTTCCCTAACGCTGCTACCGCCGCACTGCGTACACCCTCATCAGCGTCTTGCAGCATCCCTTCCAACACTTCTAGCCTTACACGCCCACCCTGCTCTCCCAACACGTCCACTACTGTACTGCGCACATTCCCATCAACATCTTGCAGCATCCCTTCCAGGATCGCCAGGGACACACGCTCTCCCTGTTTCCCCAACGCTGCTACCGCTGCACGACGCACATACGCAGCAGCGTCTTGCAGCATCCCTTCCAGGATCGCCAGGGACACACGCTCCCCCTGCTTCCCCAACGCTGCTACCGCTGCATGACGCACACTCGCATCTGCATCTTGCAGTAGCCCCTCCAAAACGTCTAAGGGCGCACGCTCCCCTTGCTCTCCCAACGCTTCCACCACCGCACTGCGTATATCCCCATCGTGCAGCATACCCACCAGTCGCTCCAGGGGCACACGCTCCCCCTGCTTCCCCAACGCTTCCACCGCCATACGACGCACTACCCACTCCTCGTCTTGCAGCATACCCTCCAGGACCTCTAGCCTCACACGCTCCCCCTGCTTCCCCAACACTCTCACTGCTGCAAGGCGCACATCCTCATCAACATCTTGCAGCATCCCCTCCAGGATCTCCAGAGGCACACGCTCTCCCTGTTCTCCCAACGCTTCCACTACCGCACAGCGTACCGATGGTTCTGCATCATCTTTAAATTTTTGTGTAATCAAAGACACGTCTCTATGCGTTAATAGTTTAATTAAAAGTATCTTTGTATCTTCATCTATATTTCTATACTTAATCACCTGGTCCATTTGTAGAGTAGTATGGCTTGTTTTATACATCAGCGTAGCTGCTGCACGACGCACAAACCAATCACTATCTTGCAACAGCCCCTCCAGGGCTTCTAGTTGCACGCGTTCCCCCTGCTTCCCCAGGGCTTCCACTGCTGCACAACGTACATACGCATCAGCATCTCGCAACAGCCCCTCCAGGACCTCTAGCCTCACACGCTCTCCCTGCTTCCCCAACGCGACCACCACCGCATGGCGCACCCGCGTATCAGTATCTTGCAACATCCCTTCCAGGGCTTCTAGTGGCACGCGCTCTCCCTGCTTCCCCAACGCTGCCACCACCGCACGGCGCACTTGCACATGAGCATCTTGTGACATCCCCTCCAGTCGCGCCAGAGGCACACGTTCCCCCTGCTCTCCCAGCGCAGCCACCGCTGCACGACGCACAGGCCAATCACTATCTTGCAGCATTCCCTCCAACACTTCTAGTCGCACACGCTCCCCCTGCTTCCCCAACGCTGCCACCGCTGCACGGCGCACATACGCATCTGCATCTTGCAGCATTCCCTCCAACACTTCTAGTCGCACACGCTCCTCCTGCTTTCCCAACGCTGCCACCGCCGCACCACGCACATACGCATCTGCATCTTGCAGCATCCCCTCCAGGATTTCCAGGGGCACACGCTCCCCCTGCTCTCCCAACGCTTCCACTACGGCATGACGCACATCCTCATGAGCATCTTGCAACATCTCCTCCAGGGCTTCCAGAGGCACACGCTCCCCCTGCTTCCCCAACGCTTCCACCGCTGCACTGCGCACACTCGCATCTGCATCTTGCAGCATTCCCTCCAACACTTCTAGTCGCACACGCTCCCCCTGCTTCCCCAACGCTTCCACCGCTGTACGACGCACACGCATATCAGCATCTTGCAGCATGCTCACCAACGGTTCTAACGGTACATACATCCCTAAAGCGTCCAGAGCACTCTGCGCAAAATTAGAAACTGCTCCATTGCTATCGTGTAGGCATGCTCGTAGCTGCTCAAAGATTTCAGTTGTCCACCCATGCGCCAGCAGGCCAATATCGCCACCCAATGCACTTAAACGCCTTACTCTCTCATACCGTTGATGACGTGTAGCATCTACTTGTTCTTTGAGCCAGAGCGCAACCACTTGCTGCTCTAACTGCATACCTATACGCACTGGCTGTTCAAGCAGGGCATTGAGTTCGGAGAGTGATTTTATGACCAGCATCAATCCCAGATCCCCAAGATCTCCTTCCGGGCTTTCTCGTTGTGCCAGTAAAGCTACGAACCATCTTTCCAGCAGTGTCTGACTCTGCACGTCAGGGGATTGCGAAATGATGCCCACCGTCATGCGCAAAATATCGGACCACCGGCTATACATGCGCTTGTCCCAGGCAAATGTGAACCATTCCTGCTGTGTGTCTTGATCCTCGCTCGTCATGTTCGCAGCAAGCTCAACGGCCACCAGATATTCCTGAAAGGTTTGATGCCGAAAACCGTAGGTCTCATGGGCCACTACATCCAACAGACCAGAGAAGAGCAGTTGCTCTGCAATAGAACGCCTCTGCTCCTGGTCTAGAAAGAGCAAAATATCGTCATGCGTGAACGTACGGCCTTTCCGCTGGTACAGCCAGAAGGCCAGGCGTGAAAACACCTGCAATAACTGTTTACGACGCACTGTGTCTTTTTCGCGAGACGCCAGAACCGCTTCAATCACTTCCTGGTAGAGGATGACACGGCTGGCCGGGAGCGCACCCGTTTTGACGTAGACCATGGCAGCCAGGCTTAACAACAACGGATTCTGTCCCCAGGACGCGGCATTGGGATGGGCCTCCAATGCCGCAAGAAATACTGCTGAGGACAGAGGAGACGACGAGAAGCTGCCACTCTTTTGCAGTTCAGCAAAGAGCTTCTCGGCCAACGCACTGCGCAAGGGCGGGCTCAGCGGTAACAGTTCCCATTCCGAGAAACTACCGGCTTTAAATTGACCCCCTTTATACTCGGTGAAACGCGATCCCACCAGCCAGGTATTGCCAGCCTCTGCAGCCCAATAGTTGACAAGGTCAATCATCTGCGCGCGTAGCGCTGGACTCACTTCATCCAGGCTATCGAGCGCTACGAATGCATGCCCCTCTGCAATCGCTTGCCAGAGGACATCCGCATAGCTCGGCTCAATATGTAAATTCGCGACCACATCTTGCAAGTAGTGCTGCAGGCTTTTCCCGGACTGTGCTAGTTCTGCCAGGGAAAGAAAGATAGGCAGAGGCGCATGCTCGTTATGTTGGGCTTTTTCAGCGTAGCGACTCACGAGATATTTGAGGGTCGTCGTCTTCCCGGTACCCGGCGTGCCCAGGATAACGACACGACGCTGAGGGCTACGCGCAAGCGCCTCTTCTCCATGTTCGGCCACGACTGCTTGCATGGCCCCCTCGCGTTTCGCACGTTGCTGCCCACTTCCCGCAAAGGAGTTGGCATTGTCGTCATCGTCGCGCTCTCCAAGTAGCAAACGCCGCTGCTCAAACGGAAGGTCTTCCGCGGCGAGCGGCTCATGGCGTAAGGCGAGTGGCTGAAAGATAGCTTGCAGCGAGAGGGACTCGGTCGTTCCAAGAGGGAGTGTCACACTGCTATAGCGCTGAGAGACAGCGGCTAAATACTGTAGGCGTATTTCGTTCTGCTTCATGCTTCCTTTATCTTTGCTTTCCGATGCAGCGTACACGCTGTTCAATGTGGGGCATTAACGACTGTTGAGGATAAAAATAATAGGAGAGAGAGACTGGTAGAGCCCCAGTAAACGGTGGTTGAGCTCAAGCAGCATGAGATGCTCTCATTTCTTTCTCCTGTTTCATTTTGAGGAGAATGAGATAGTACTTGGACGCCCTCCCTCCTACACCTTTGGGTTTGTCCTCTTTGTCTGATGACGGGATCATATCCTGGCGTTGGGCCTCGTGCATGCTCGCAAGGAGTTGTGGCGTCACCTTATACTGGAGACTCTACACATGATCAGTGAGGCATGCTGCCAAGCCCTGTCCAGTCCCACGAAGCAAGCTGTGTTGGACCGAGATCAGGCGGTATTTCTTCTGCTTTTTGATCACTTGTCCAATAATGAGTTGCGGTCAGACCTGTAGCGTACCACGCGCAGTAAGCGATCTGCAAGCATCCGATCTCGTGCATGCTGGACAGCCGTAGGCCAGCAGTCCGACCACAATGAATACAAGCTCAGCTAGCTTGCGAAGCCCTTCCAACATCGTACCAGTCCGAGCCGTAAACGTCTGACGACAGTTGGAGTGACGCGTTCATCGCTTCTGTTTTTATTCGCATATTCACAGAATGACGTGAAACGCGTCAATTTTCAAGTCTCCTTCCCATCACTTTCACCATTTACTGAGGCTCTACCGCGTAACTTACTCGTTTGGCAACACCTGCGTTTTCACGCCAACGCCACGCTTCACCATGTCGAGCGCCTTTGGAAACTCATCAAGGGGAAGCGTCTCAGTGAGGAACGCTTTAGTGGTGATTGCACCGCTACTCATGAGATCCAAAGCCGCCTGGAAAGAATAGAGAACAGCCATCGAGCCGATGACGGTTATTTCATCGTTGTAGATGCGGAAGGGAGAGAGGGAAACACGCGCTTCTTTAGGGGCAACACCGAAGACCATCAGTTTGCCTCCGCGTGTTACGGCATCAAAGGCCCCCTCAATTGCTGATGCAACACCGGTAGCATCGACAACGCAATCGAAACCAAGCGGTTCCTCCGAGAGCAGCGTTTTTACATCGGTATACGTAGATGAAGCACCTAATTGCCTGGCCCGCTCCAGGCGCTGGGTATTCACATCGACGACCACTGCTTTAGCGATGCCCCCGCGCAACGCGAGCTGCAAAAGGAGTAGCCCCATCGTGCCAGCGCCTACAATTAAGAGGGTATCACCCAGTTTAGGCGCGAGGCGGTGGATACCGTGCACAGCACAAGAGATCGGCTCGATAAGAGCAGCCTCGCGGAAGGAAATAGTGTCAGGCAAGACATAGGCATTAGCCGCAGGCACAGCAACATACTCCGCGAAGGCACCATTGACGGTATCGCCAATCGCGCCCCAGTTCAAGCAGAGGTTTCCATGTCCGGTGCGGCAAAATATACAATGACCACAGAACAAAGAAGGATCAATTGCTACTCTGGCACCAACCGCGATGTTTGTCTGCTGCGTACCAATTCCTTGTGGAACATCACTACCAATAGCAACGACCTCGCCCGCAAATTCGTGTCCTGGTATAATCGGGTAAGGAGACGGAGGGAACTCTCCGGCGGCGATATGCAAGTCAGTGCCACAGATGCCGCAAGCACCAACTCGAACAATGAGCTCGTGTGGCCGAGGTTTAGGATCAGGAACATTGCCTATATGTATTTCGCCAGGTTTGTCGATGATAGCAGCGCGCATTGTAATAACCCCTTTCAACTAAAGGAACATGCCGTACCTAGGATGAATCAACATTTAAGCAGTTTGCCAGGAAGTAAACACTAGTAAGGAACCATCTGCAACATATGTTCTTTATAGCATGCAGATTGTTCTATGTAGAACAATCTGCATGCTATAAAGAACATACTAACAGATATTTTATGGGAATGCAATGGAAAATACAGCAGATTTTTGCTTTTTGTTAATAGATATGTTACGATTTATTTGCGTGTTGATTTATTGGCAACAGAATGATGCATTGACATTTTCATTATTGAAGCTTGTGGATATAATTTGATCACACAATATTGCATGAAAACCTGTCCCACTTGAGAGAAGAAAAGCGTCCGTCACCTTTAGATTAAAAAAAGGAAAGTAAAGATAGTCCATGGGAACAAGGCATTCAAGTGCAGTAGAGAGGCATAAACAACTTGTCACACTGCTCAAGGCAAACAAAAGTTGTTCTATCTCGGAGATGAGTCGCATCCTCAATGTGACACCGATGACCATTCGACGTGATCTTCGCTTTCTGGCCGAAGAGCAGATTGTACAAGTGGAACATGGATTCGCGCGCTTTACTGCATCCACCCAGATTGAACCCAACTTTGATATTCGTATGCACGAACATTTTGTCGAAAAGCAGGCCATAGGACGGCACGCCACGGAACTCTTTGTAGAAGAGGGTGATGTCATCGGCATAGATAGCGGAAGCACCGCAACGGAGGTAGCTGCTAATTTGCCTGCTATACGGCTTACGATTGTGACACATTCTCTAGCTGTAGCAAATGTGGTCGCAAAGAATGATCTCTACCAGCTTATCGTGCTAGGCGGGACCCTTCATCGCGGTTCACAGTGTTTCTATGGCTTGCAAGTCATTACAGAATTGCATAACTTGCATCTCAATAAACTGTTTCTTGCTACCAGCGGTTTACTCATTCCAGAAGGCTTATCGTCGAGCGATTTGCCCGATGCAGAAGTCAAGCAAGCTCTGATCGGCTCTTCGCGTCAAGTGATCTTATGCATGGATAGCTCAAAAATAGGTCAGGCTTTTCTCGCTCGCTTTGCTTCATTGGACAATATTCATGCACTGGTGACAGATGATGGAATTTCGCTCACAGATAGAGAAGCACTACAACAGCATAATATGCAGGTTATCGTGACACCTACACGTGTAGCGCAAGTAGCAAGCATGGGTAGTGGTTAGGTGGTAAGTGATGAGGTAGAATTGGGGTCATGATTCAAGAAACGATGACGCACGTCTGCCGTGTCTGTAGAAGGGTAGTGTTGCAAAATTTACGCGTTGCCATAGATACCCTCCAGCTCATAGTTGCCGAGGGCTAAGGAAAGCTCGCCCCCATGGTGGATCTCATGTTCGAGAACATGCCAGATAATCCACTGCCGCGTGCGTTCGCCGAAGATGCGCTGCTCTTCTTCGCTCAAGCGTGATGGGCTTGGGAAAATATGCCCAAGATCAGCGGGAGTCCAGCGGGCAAGTGCATCGGCAATCATGTGCCAGGTAGCCTCAAGTCCGGCCACCAGTTCGGCGGCATCAAGCGCGGGTTGCTCCACTTCGTCCGCAGGGTCCCAGTGCGCGATAGGGGCAAGATCGGGACTCCCCTCACCCATCCACACCTGGAACCACCAGACACGGTTGGCAACGATATGTTGCGCAATCATCCCGAGTGACCAGTGATGTGATGAGGCAGGTAACGCAAGCTGTGCGGGGGAAAGCGGCGCAATGATATTGACCAGGTTTTGCTGGTAGGCAGCCCAGCCGCTGTAGAATGTGGTAAGTGGGAGAACTTGTTCCGTCATATCTTTATGCTCCTTGCTTCTCATAATGTGCCACCAAGGAACACTATTCGCATAGTGTTCCTTGCTTCTCCAACAGAACTTTCTTCGCAGACCTCTTCTTTTTTGCCAGAGCATAAACGGAAAGAGGACAGAGGGCAAGGTTGGCATCGACAGCTTGAAGAGCAGCATGCCCTCACCTCAAAACGCCTCGCCGTGAGTAACTTCGTGCTTGCGATACGCCTGAATTGCCGCCAGCAAACCTGAACGGGGGCTGGTCAGCACCGGAAGCGCAAGGTCTGGACAGAGTTCGACAGCACGCGCCATCGAAGCCTGGGCGAGGACGATGACCTCGCCTTGCGTAGCTGCGCTCTGCAAGTTGTCTGCAACTTCACGCAGGTATGCATCTTGATTGCCTTGCTCAAACTGACGCCAGGCAGAGTCGCAGAGCTGTTCGATAATCTGCACCTCTTTTCTGGCCTCACGCGCCACCGAGAGGATCAGCTCACGTGTAGGGATCAGTGTGGTCAACAATGTGGCGGCGACGATAATGCGCGAGCCGAGCATAACTGCCTCAACCGCCATAGGCCGGTCGATACGCATCAGCGTAGCGTGGGTGCGCACGTTCACAGCTTCAGCCACCGCACCAATAGACGAACAGGTACACACCATGACCGCAGCATCCTGCTCCTCGACAGTGGTCAGCAGTATCTCTTCCACCCGCTTACGCAACGCCGGGGTGACTCCCCCGGATGCGCAGGCCTCGCTCAGCAAACTTTCATCGACAACGTGTCGCACGGGAATATCCGGCGCGAGTTCGGCAAGCAATGCATTAAATGTTTGAATATGTACAGAAGATGTGTGTAAAAACGCGAGTAGCCGGGTCATTTCTATCCTCCAGATATGATTGTATAGCCCAGTTTACTCGATATTGCAGCAAACAGCAAGGCGCGTGCAGGCAATGGTGACCATCAATATCTTGACAGAAAAGAACCCGCAGTAGAGCCACATTAACCGGTGAAAGTGGGAAAAGAAAATGACAAATGCTCGCCAAAATAGTTAGTGTCGCTAATGCTTGTCCCCCTCTTTGAGGGGGGAGATAGCTTTAGCTATCGGGGGGAGCTATCCTTCACTTATGCTGCTCACTATCATTCTACGCTAAATATTACTTTAGTCTCTCTAGCCTATAATCAATGCTATCTATCGATTTTGCCTTCGTAATCTGTCATCCTCGATGAGGAAATCTCAGTACGGAAGAGATAGCTAGCGTAGAATAGTCATCGAGAGCAGAAGGCGAGGATGGCTCCCCCCGATAGCCAAGGCTATCTCCCCCCTCAAAGAGGGGGACGAGTGTTTTGGTACTTTATAGTCGATAGTGATACATATCGAAATGTGCAGTTACTATATGTCATAGAGATAGTAATGGATAATAGCATGCATTACATTTGTTGAGGCTCACCGGGATAGGCAAAAAAACCTACATCGGTGAGCTCTCTGAGGGAGGAAGTGGGTTTAGCGTCTCTACAGGCAATAGTGATCTTTTACGACATTGGATTATATAGCCCGGTTTACTCGATGTTGCAGCGAGCAGCAAGCCGCTAGCAAGAAACAACGTAGCCACACATATGATCTCAAGCATGCTGCCGCTACACAGTTCCTTGCTAACTATATTCGTTTAGATCTGGTTATTTCTGGTGACGGCGCTCACCAATGCGTACACGGAAGTTATACCCAAAGGTAGGCGTAGGGTCCATCTTCACACGTAATTTGGCCTGAGGCGCAACACGCTCCACGTTGACCAGGTGCAAGAGACTCGCCAGCACCAGCACAATCTGCGCCTCAGCAGCGCCTGCACCCAGGCAGAGATGGGTACCAACACCAAAGGGTGTGTAGGACCCACGCTGCTTATGTTCCCGGCGCTCATCACTGTAACGCTCAACATCGAACGCATACGGATCTGGAAAGAGTTCTGGCAAGAAGTGGCTCACGGTCGTCGCGATAATTACATTCTGGCCCTCTTTCACCTGATGTCCGGCAAAGGTGAAATCTTTGGCCGCCGTACGGTTGATGGCAGGCGCAATTGAATGCAGGCGCAACGTCTCCTTCATCGCAGCATGCAACACACCTTGCGAGCGAATCTGTTCCTGCGTCGGCTCACTATCCGCGAAAAGTTGATCAGCCTCGGCCACGCAACGAGCGAGGATGTCAGGATGGCTAAGCAGTTCATATAACATAAAGGTACATTCATTGGAAACGGTATCCAGACCCGCCACAAAAGGTCCGAGCGCAGCAAAGGCGATCTGACCCTCACTCCCCAATGTATCATGAAAAGCTGGCTTATCGCTGGCGACCAGGATCTCATCAACCAGATCTTTCTTGTCACGCGTCGTCGCGCGGTGCTCCGCCAGAATTTCTTGACCCATCTTAAGATAACGCTGCTTTGCGCGCTGATACGAAGGGAATTTCAGAATAAAGGCAGGCTTCTGCTTGCTCACATACACATTCAGCGAATTCCTGATCGTCGTAATAGTAGGTAGGAGATCGGCACCAGGCGCGTGATTCGCCAGAGCCCGACCCAATTGTTCAGTCACAATCAAGCGAAAAAGGTAGAGTACAGGCACCTCTTCGCCAACCTGGAATTGATTGATAACCTTCTGCCCAATATCGACCAGCATAGGGATATCGGATAAAAGTCGGCTCACCGAATACGAAGGTTTAAGGAGCTTGCGCATCTGCAAGTGCGACTCCCCATCAATGGCTAACATGCTGTGCTGCGCATCAAACTCACAGCCGAAGTCATTCCAGACTTCGTGCGAACGGAATTTGTCAGCACCCTCCTGCGTCACAAATGTATTCGCCTCCGGTCCCGCCAAAACGACGAATTCCTGGTTGAGAGCACGCACACGAAATATCGGCCCCAATTGCCTGTACTCCCCCATAAGAAACGCCATCAGATCTTGTTGCATAGCCAGTGCATTATGCACCAGAGGTAGTCCCTGTGCCAATGGTGGCAATGGGAGTTGATCGGTAGCTGTATCTACGCTCATCATTCCTCATCTTTTGCTATAGTAAAAAACGCGTATCTATATATAAGTATAACTAAGATTTGGTAGAGGTAGCAAGGTCTTCTACAGGGTCTCCAAATATCTCTAGAAGAGAACGTTGTTATCGTTTCTCCTGAGATATGTATTATCTAATGAAGGCTTGCGGCAGATTTGTTTTTGCCAGATTAACCAGGTTTTCATAACATATTGACAAATAACGCTGTGCATGGTATTACATTAATTATAGAGTATATGTACTGTGTCTGTCATTGCTACTACGCATGTGGTCTATATGACCTGTCTACTGGTTGTCCAGTACTGATTAATACCGGATGAGAGGATCAGAAAGCATCAATCAGTATCTGCTTTGCTTGATGTTTTCGGCGTGGTATAGACAAGTGGTGGTATAGACAACCAGTGGTATAGATAAGTGGTAATATAGACGAATAGCAGTCTATTTTGTGCGTAGTGGATGGCTTCACTACATGTGCAGGTCATAGCCTTTAGTGATTGCCGTTACTTTGTTGATGAAAGTTAATTGGCAGGATTCAATTGGTATGAAACGTTAATCATACGTTTCAGAGAGGATTCACGGATGACTATTCCTCGTAGATTTTTCTCCATTTTCCTGAAAGCGAGTACACTTGTGCTCGCCTGCACGCTGGCACTGGGTGGCTTAGGTCTTACCAGGATTATACCGGCGCACGCCGCATCGAGCATACCATCATCATATTTTGCACCGTATGCAGAGTTGGGTCAAGGTGCCTCGCTGCAATCGGTCACGCAAAGTACCGGACAGAAATACTATACGCTGGCTTTTATGCTGGGCAATGGGTGTACTGCTGAATGGAATGGTACGGTTCCCCTTAGCCAGGATACTACCTATTTTCCCTCATTGAATAGCGATATCCAATATGTCCGCAGTCAAGGTGGTGATGTGATCGTTTCCTTTGGCGGCGCAGCTGGGCAGGAACTGGCGCAGACCTGTAGCACAGCCAGCGCCTTGCAGGCGCAGTATCAGGCTGTGATTAACCACTACAACCTCACCCATCTTGATTTTGATATCGAGGGCGGTCAACAGGGAGACTCAACCACCTACGATCGACGGAATACGGCACTGGCGGCTTTGCAGGCGGCTAATCCTGGTCTGACGATCTCTTTCACATTGCCTTCCGGTACAACAGGGCTCCTCAGCGATAGTCTGGGTCTACTGAATAATGCTGTCTCGCATGGTGTCAACTTCAACGTTGTAAACCTGATGACCATGGACTATGGCTCAGCAGATAGCCAGATGGGGCAGGAGTCCATCAACGCGGCTAACGGGCTCTATTCTGAACTACAAGCCATCTTCCCCTCGAAAACATCCAGTCAATTATGGTCGATGGTTGGTATCACATCAATGATCGGACAGAACGACACGCCGGGTGAGATCTTTAGCCTGGGCGATGCTTCACAGGTACTCTCTTTCGCACAGTCGCATGCTATCGGCGAACTGGCCTTCTGGGCTGTATCACGCGATAATGGCTCCTGCCCTGGTGCTACCCCCCCCACATCGGATACCTGTAGCGGCATCTCGCAGGGAACGTATGACTTTATCAATAGCTGGAAATCTTTTTCCACTACAGGTGGTGGAACACCCAACGCGCCGATCGGCAAGACCATCTGGTTGCGAGCCTATACGGGTTCATATGCCAGCGCCCGTACCGATCAGACGAACTCGCCGCTAGACGCGAATGTCACGCAAGTACAGGCCTGGGAAGAGTTTGATGTTCTCGATGCAGGCAATGGCTTGATTGCCCTGAGAGCTCACGCGAACGGCAACTATGTAAGCACCAGAATTGATCAGACGAACTCGCCGCTGGAAGCTGTCGCCACCCAGATCCAGGGCTGGGAGGAATTCACCTGGCTTCCACAAAGTAATGGCACCGTCGCGCTACAGGCTCAGGCCAATGGCGATTATGTCAGCGCCCGTACCGATCAGACGAATACGCCATTGGAGGCCGAGGTGACCCAGATCCAGGGCTGGGAACTCTTCCAGTGGGGACTAGTGGGTCAACCCGCAAATAAACAGGTATTCGCCAAAGGTATCATAACGACGCAGATGGCTTCTGGCCGGGACTCAACATTCTGCTACGAATGGCCGCTCAATTACGGGTTGACCCACTAGTGGGTCAACCCGCAAATAAACAGGTATTCGCCAAAGGTATCATAACGACGCAGATGGCTTCTGGCCGGGACTCAACATTCTGCTACGAATGGCCGCTCAATTACGGGTTGACCCACTAGTATAACGAGGAATATTTACAACGGTTTGTAGTGCTCCCTTTATAATAGCTTGCCCCGCTGCTGTCCTTACCATAAGTTCAGCAGTGGGGCAAGCTATTTACGTACTCTTTACCGCTTATCAGTATTAGACACGATAGCGATTGCGTACCAGGAAGAAGAATTGTAGCAAGCCTAATGCGACGAACAGAGCAAACATAACGAAGGCATCGGTTGCTCCAGCATTCTGCGCGACACTTGGAACGTTCGGGACCGTCTCGAAGTTTGTCCCTGCAAAGTAGGGCATCGAGAAGAGCGCGAAGGCCGCCAGGTACACACAGAGACAGGTGCCAGCCAGCAGCGTCATACCCAGACAACCCAGCTTATTCTCACCGATGATAGCGAACTCGCGGCGTGAGGAGAGCGACCAGATAGTGCCGACGACCAGCACAGCAGCGGACACCAGCAAAGCCGTTGTAATATCGGTCACAGCGGTATGCATGACGAAGACGGAGAGCGCAATGATTCCCATCAACACGATACTGCTAACGATGATCGTATTACGGTGGTTCTTCCAGATAACAACTGCGAGTAGAGAAACACCGAAGAAGGCGCTGGAGAACAGCGTATCAACGATATAGCCAGCATCCTGAGTAAAAGAGCAGGATGCGGGGATCGCCGTACGACGAGTGCAGGCCGTCAAGAAATCACCCAGGCCGATGAAGCTCCACGGATGAATGAGCGCCAGCAGCGGATACGCGACCAACCAGAGTAGAATAAAGACGGCACCGATCTGCGCCAATCCTATCGTACCAACCAGGTAGAGTCCCGACATTACACGTTTGCGCACCGGGCGCATGAGGTAGTGGAGACGCAGTGCCAACGCGCCAAAGCCCGTGAAGACTGCGATACCAATTACCACATCTTGCATCAAGGCGTTCCCGATCCCGTAGTTGTAGATGTACAGGAAAACTGCCAGCAGGCCAGCCGAAATGAATAGCATGGTCCGGACAGCAGTGGTCGCACCCAGATCACGACGATCAGGGTTGCTTTGCTCACGTAGCGCCAGCACACTATAGAAGATAGCCGCCACACCAACAAACAGAATGATCAGTCCAATACCTACTATATCAATATTATCCGGCTGGAACCAGAGGAAGTTTCCTCCCAGCAACGGAAGGATACTCGTCTTTACAGTAGGAAAGTAATGATACCCGATCGCAGGAGCCACAGTAGCAATTACCAGGCCCACTACGCTTAAAACAACGCCCGCGCCAGTAATCGTCAGCGGTGGCACGACCGGTTTAGGATCAAAAAGTAGAGCAATAATCGTAATTACCGCGAAACCAGCCAGACAGGTCAACCCAAAAGCGAGCGTACCCTGCTCAAAACTGGTCAGCGTAGACGATGTCATCGTGTTGTATACATAACTGGGCACCTGGCCAACCAGGATCGCGGCTAAAAAGAAATAGCCGCACGCGAAAATAATCGCCCTGGCCCACGATATACTCTCAGGCGCTTCGCGTCGTTGTGATACATGTTGCATGAAATGCAATCCCTTTCAACATGCTTTACCTGGTAATCACCAGTTGCGCCAACATATCAGGATGGATCGTACAAAAGTAATCCACTGCATGAGTAGTTGGATTGACGTTGTACGCAGCATCAGTAACGGTCCAGGTATACGATTGACCTGTCTGCAATAGACCAGACGGTTTGCCCGCACCTGAATTGATCAGCGTCGTATCTGTGCTTGCCAGCGGGCTCGACAAATTCGTCCCCTGGATAGCATTCACAGTATGCGCGAGAGTTGCTTTATTGACCCAGGTAATCTTCGTGCCAACCTTCACTGTGATGTTGGGCAACGAAAAACAACCGGTCTGACTGGCACAGGTAACACCGTTCTGACCAGGACCAACGATATCAATCTCAATCGCATTCTTACTCGTCATATCCTTGGGCACGCCAAACTGTCCGTTCTTACCCAGCGAAACTGCGGCTGCGTACTGCGTCGCATAGTTCGCTTGCAGGTAGGCAGGGAGTTGCGTCAGACCATTGGGATCGTTAGAGCTGGCACGTAGAAACGTCATCAGATAATCAACATCATTGCTCAGGAGCGCGCCACCATAGGTATCACGCCTCGGCACCGATGTCAAGCTCGCTGGCTGTACAGTAGCCTTAGGATTATAAGAGCCCGAGTCGATGATGCGCTGAAGATCGTTATCACTGAGCGAACCCAGATAAGTAAACGTGTAGCCATTGTAGGTCGGATTCTGGACCTTGTCATTGACAATGGCATAGCAACTATCAGTACAATACTGCGCATAGGTCTGCATACCACGCTGGATTGCAGTCGCCTTTTGAGCAGCGGTCGCATTGACCTGATTATTCCCCTCCATGATCCATAACACTGGGATCATGGCTGCGACGACGGCTAACATAATAAGTGCGCCATAGCCTGTCTTCTCGACTGCATTCGAGCGGGAATAGAATATGAACAGCAAGCCAGCGACGACTATCAACAGGATGACGACACCCACCGCTCCTTGTCCAAGATTCACCATAACACACACCCTTTTAGATACGATGATACGATGATACGATATGATATGTACCCTGTCGACTCACCGTGGTCGATAGAGCCTCCAGGTGTTCTCTTGACACCTTACATACATGATTTTTCGTGCCAGGGACGGCCCACCAGGCGTTCTGTGATTGTGATACCCCATGACCGTCCCTTTCTTGTTGTAACTATGCTCGCCAGGCGAACTATGCGGAACACGCGATCGTCGGAACACTGATGAGACGCGTCGTTGGATCAGGGTGAGCGACCTTATTATTGATCGTCCCTGTATCAACCGTTACGTTGCCATCAGCGACAGAGAATGCGAAACGATCCAGACTACGTGGAGCCGGACCATCCAGGAACTCGCCATCAACGTTATAGTGCGAACCATGGCATGGACACTTAAAACTTGCACAGTTGTCACGGAACGGAACGGTACAGCCCAGATGCACACACTTCTGATACAGTGCAACCCAGTACGAACCATCCTTGTCCTTCACAATATTCTCTTCACTCAACTGAGCCGCCAGATCCGCACCGGTCAGTTTAAACTGCGTACTGGCATCCATATGAATGACGTAGGTACGCGCAGTCGGACGGTGGAAGACCCCTTGCTGCTCCAACATAAAGGTTGCAGGCGTCGCCGCTTTAAAGTCAGTCGTTTTGCCAACAACAATCTTGCCACCAAAACCGGACGAAACACTCGGATACAAGTAGAAAAGCGCACCACTAACAGACGCAGCCGCCGAGACACCAAAGACCGCAAGCATCGATCTACGCAGAAAACTACGACGTGAGAGACGCTGCCTGGCAATCTCAGCGGCTTCGGCACCGCCTCCGTGCAACACCTCATACTGTTGCGGTGAAATGTTTGGTGTATCACTATCCATAATCAAACCTGCCCTCTCTGCGATAGATCGAGACACCCTCGTTTTGAAACCATCAGAATCGGCGCACCACCGCGCCTGAACTCGCTCCTCTGAAAGGCATGACATTCCATTTTTTTCATTCCCATCAGCATCACTAACGGGTTGAACTGGTCAGAGAACGCTGCTCACCAGACTGTGCTTCTAACTCACGGCGCGAAGGAGGAGGAGGACCAGCCTCACCACCATCTTTACGAATACGCCAGAAATGGACCGCCATCAGGATTGCCGCAGCCAGCGGTAATAATATGACGTGGCCCACATAGAAACGGACCAAGGTGGCCTGGCTTACAGCTCCTCCTGCGACCAGCACTTTGTAGACAGAGTTACCCAGCAGAGGAGTATACGGGGCAAGGTTGGTACCTACGGTAATAGCCCAGATCGCGATCTGGTCCCATGGCAACAGATACCCGGTAAAACTCAAGAAAAGCGTGACAAAGAACAGGAGCACACCAACCACCCAGTTGAACTCCCGCGGTGGCTTGTACGCGCCATGGTAAAAGACACGAATCATGTGCAGGGTTACAGAGACCACCATTAAGTGAGCCGCCCAACGATGCATATTACGCACCAGATGACCAAACGAATCAGCCGTACTCAGCTGGTTAATGTTCTGGTACGCCTGGTTGGTATCAGGCACATAGTAGAACATCAGAAACACACCGGTAATGGTCAGCAGCAAAAAGAGAAAGAATGAGATGC
Organism: Ktedonobacteria bacterium brp13; assembly: GCA_015099395.1. GTDB lineage: Bacteria > Chloroflexota > Ktedonobacteria > Ktedonobacterales > Ktedonobacteraceae > Dictyobacter. The sequence goes on from AP024096.1 coordinate 2,935,507, forward strand.
CGCCCAGACACCAGGTGTATGTAGTCTTCATAGCCTTACGGCTCACCTTGACGGGGTGCAGATGCAGAAATACGTTCCCCATCATCACCAACGATTGGTTCAGGGGAGTGTCCGGGTAGCCATGGCGGAAAATAGAACGCCATACCTGGCTCTCGGTTAGCTTCTGCGTTGCCACATCAAGCAAGCTTTTATTATTAGCGCTCACTGTGCCTCCTCAAAAGGATCAGCCCGAAAATACAGGCTATACTCGATCAGAATAGAAAGATACCATCGCAAAAGTTCTTCTTTTAAAATGTGACACCGACTTATAGTACTTGCTTCTTCCATAGCGGCGATCTCGTACATTGAATCACCAATAATGGTGACAATTCCACAAACTGATCTGTTTCTTAGCAATTCAGCATATGGAAGAAATTGGACTTGAGTTTAGAATTTAGAACTTTTGCCCTCTGTACAATAGATTATAATGGATTGTCTCGAGTAAGTGGAAGAGTACCAGATTGTAGTACCAATCAGCTCGTAACGCCCATTAGACATTTAAACCTAAGATACCCCGACGTTCATGAGCGGACATCAGGTACTTACCTGATTTTTCTGTAGTATCTACCTGATATCGGTAACACAAGTAGGCCAGAAGCCACGTTTGACGTCTCAGGCAATAACCGATACAATTACCGAAGTACATCATGAAAAAGCACGTGTTTGTCATGTGTTTGTAAAGAGGGTGGGCGATGACCAAGGCAATTATTGACGATACAACCAATCCAAAGAAACACCCGGGACGATGGCGCTTCTTCCGTGCACTCAACAATATATCCCTCTTCTATCGTGTATTGATTGCGAATAGTGCTATCATCTTTATCGGGGCCACGGGGGGAACGTACCTTGCAACACGACTAGGAACGCTCTCCTATACACCGCTCGTTATCTTTGTGACGGTCGGCTGGCTGGTCAGTGTGGTGCTTAACTTTGTGCTGCTACAATACGCGTTCCGCCCAATGCTGAAGCTGGGTCGCGTCATGGATCGCGTACAGGCAGGTGAGCGCTCCCTGAGAGCTCCTCAGACCGGTATGGATCCACAGGCAGACCAACTGGCACGTACCTTCAATATGATGCTGGAGGCGATCGATGAGGCCAATCGACAGCGCGCAGCTCAGATCATTAATGCGCAGGAAGAAGAGCGGAAACGCGTAGCACGGGAATTGCACGATGAAACCTCTCAGGTTCTGACGTCGCTCCTCATTAGCCTGGCTGTCCTGGAGGAGTCTGTCCCCTCACAGGAGGCCAAGGAACGCATAGCAGAGACCAGGCAGCTCGCACATCTCACGCTACGAGCGATCAGGAGCCTGAGCATCGATCTACGACCAAGCGCTCTCGACGATCTGGGTCTGCTCCCGGCACTGCGCTGGTATATTAAAGAGTACCAGCAGAAGTTCGCTATTACGGTTAATTATCAGGCAATAGGCATCAAAGATCGTCTATCATCTGAGATGGAGACCGTACTGTATCGCATCGTACAGGAAGCGCTGACGAATGTGGCTCGCCACTCAAAAGCGCACACAGTAAACGTTACTATAAAAGAAGAGAATAACGCAATTAATGTCACCATCGAAGATGACGGACGCGGCTTCGATGTCGAGCATCTACTCAACAAAAAACCAGGTATGGGTCAGGAGCGAGGTTGGGGATTGGTCGGAATGTTTGAACGAGCACAACTACTCGATGGCACATTAGAGATCGATTCCGCACCGGATAAGGGCACGACTATTCATGCTCACATCCCCATTCGTTCCGTAATCGCTACCCCAAGTACTTCTTCCGCTACGTCAATTACTGAGTAGATAGCATACACAGAGTAACATCTTATTCCGAAAACCAACGCGACTGGCGTCGCTAGTGCTACGCACACGCAAGTTTTCGGATACGTAGTAACCAGAGAGTTGCTCACAGCTCGCGAGATAGGATACACGAAAAGTATGAAAATACGCATATTGTTAGCCGACGACCACGCAATCCTGCGCGCAGGATTGCGACTGATGCTGAATGCTCAATCTGATATGGAGGTCATCGGCGAGGCACAAGATGGTCGCCAGGCGCTACAAGAGGTCCAGCGGCTCCAGCCCGATGTCGTACTGATGGATATTACAATGCCTGATCTGAATGGTATTGAAGCGACCAAGCAGATCAAACGCATACAGCCCGATGTCAAAATCCTGGTGCTGACCATGCACGAGCACGATGAATATGTCTTCCAGGCTCTGCGTGCCGGTGCGTCCGGCTATATGCTGAAAGAGGCTTTGGACACCGAACTGATCACGGCCATCCACGTTATCAAGAGCGGTCAGTTCTACCTCTCCCCGACCGCCCAGTCTGTCGTCGTCGGTGATTATTTGCAACGCGTCCACACCGGAGAAGAACGCGATAGCTATAGCAGCCTGACCGAACGTGAGCGCGAGATCTTGAAACTGGTCGCCGAAGGCCATACCAATAATCAGATCGCCGAACTCCTGGTCATTAGCCCAAAGACAGTCGACACCCATCGCACACATATCATGGACAAGCTCAACCTGCATAGCCGTGCGGAACTGGTCAAATACGCTATGCGCCGTGGTCTGCTAGAAGATTAAGTCTATATCTGTAGAAAGCGAGAGGGGAAAGGGAGAGAGAGAGGGAGAGAGAAGACGTGCAAAAGAAGATGGCTCTCCCCGCACGTCTGCTGGCTAGAAAATAAAGATCGCCCCTGTGCATCGCCGCCTTGCATACGTAGCAATTGACCATGTAGCTGTATCAGGGACGAGATCAAGCTACCCTTCGTCAGCACCAAAATCAAGGGCCGCCTCATTGCTCTCTTCCGCAAAGAATTCATCACTATAAAAGCCGACATCTTTCCCGACGTAGACACTGACCAAAAAGTCATCACGTGGCATGTCAGCGGAGAGCACAAGATCTTCGTCAATCTGCTCGATCAATTTCGTCAGATCGGCCTCCTCCAACTCACGTTCAAGGATCAGCGTACCATGAACCGCCGTCGTCGTGAAGTGGATATCGACGGTTCCCAGCCGATTGTTACTTTGCAGGTTGTTCCCCTGCATAATATAATAGCCCTCCGAATAGGGTGTACGAAAATGACGCTCAAAATGGATATCTTCCATAATTTTCCTTCTGCTTTCCTACGCGGTAGTCTCATGCAGCACCTACAGGCTCCCAGCTAAGCATAGCCCAGCAACCCCAGTAGTCTGCCCCCCAGAACCACCGCGCACTCCTTTCTCAAGTTATCTGGCGTATTACAACAGGATTACCTACTCTTTACTATACACGTTCGGTGGTATTTCTGTATACACAAAAGTAGCTGCAAAAAAAAAGTGGGAGAGCATGACGCTCTCCCAACTCGTTGCGGCGACTCTGGATGGTATTATGTTACTGGAACGCGAGGCTACTGCGCATATGTGCGAAGACCACACGCTCAACATCAGCAAACGTTGATTGAGGAGCCATCATGGTCAATGTATACAGGTGTCCATTATGCACGGTATTGTAGATGGTCCCGGTATAGCTAGCACCCTGAAGTTGGAGGCCCCCCTGAATCTGGAACCAGGTACTATTCCCAAAGGCCACTGATGCTCCGACCTTCGGACTCGACATGCCAAGCTGTTTCGCCTCCTGGTTCAATGTGCCAGTCAGGTCGCTCGTAGCAGGGGCAGCGGCCTGTGTGAGAAGCACCTGATCGGTTTTGCTACTATCACTCAACGTCCAGGTAGCGCCAGAGGTACTCGCCAGCCAGCCAGTCGGATATTGCAGTGTGACGCCCAATGTACTATTCGTCGCCGTCTGTAGCGGCTGCGTCTCCGGTGGAACATTAAAAGGTTTCGCCGTAAGGATCCAGGATCCGATGGCAATTGCAGCAACCACAATAATCGCCAGGACAGCGATAAGTATCGTCCGTTTACTACTCCCAACCGGCATTGAGCGCATAGCAGGCTGCACAGGCCTCACAGGAGCAGCCGGAGGCTGTACCGCTGAAGTTCCTTGCGCAAAAGACTGTCCTGGTGCGGCAGACTGGAAATAGGGCTGCGACGATGGTCCCTGCGCTACTGGTGGCACCGGCGCTGGTGCTACTCGCGGTGGTGGTGACGCAGCAGCCGCTGGGAAGGGACGTGAAACTATAGTTGGATCGCTAAAAGCCTGTGGAACTGCCGCAGGTGCAACGGGTGGCCGGAAGTGCGCTGGCGGCTCTGGCTGCTTCGCCCTATCCGGCTGCCCGGCGAGAGAGTTTCCACGCACAATATCGATATCAGCGGCCTTTTGATCACGATGCTCTACCTTTAAAGCTGAGGTTGGCAGATCCTCAATAGCAGCATCCTTGTTCTGAACCGGTGCAGCCTGGTCTACCTTCCAGGTAGAGGTTGGCAGATCCTCAATAGGAGTATCCTTCGACGTGTCCTTCTGCTCAGGCTGCGTAGCTGGCTCGTTCTTCCAGGCAACGGTAGGAACATCATCGACAACCGGGCGCGGAGTGTCCGGTAGTACAGGAAAAGAAGACCGGGCCGCATTCTGCTGAGGCTGCTCTTCAGCCACAACGTGCGTCAACGGTCCAGGCCAGTTTACTGCAGCGGCATCTTGCGCGGGCTGCGCTGGAGACGAGCCCGCGCCATCACGAACATCCTCAGCACTCGAACCTTCACTCCAGGGACTGTTATCGCGTGCTACATTATACTTACGCATACGAGGACGCTGACCCGCGACGGGACGTGGCGTACTCGGCATATCAGGGAAACCAGGATTACTTGGACTGCTCGGAGTCCCCGCTGAACTCGGTCTCTGATCCTCTAAACCAAACCAGGGCGTCGCATTAGCATCTTGCGAGCGCGCAACTTGGGTAGGACGCACAGGTGGTTGGGATGATTGTGATACAGGAGTGGCTGGCGGGTTGCCACCGGGTGCCGGAGGAGCGGCTGGCTGAGATTGGGCCTGTGGCTGGGGAGAATTATATGTCCCACAATAACTACAAAATCGCGCGTCCTCTCGCGGTAGTTCATGACCACAATTTGAACAACGTATCGCCACGGAGCATCTCCTAACATCTAGCTCTTTACGCACCTTACGGTAGCCGAAAAGCAGCAAACAGTCAAGTAGAAAGGCCACACATAGCACATAAATACAATAGACAGCACATATAAAGGAAAAATAGCAGGAAAAAGATGGTAATACCCTTGTCCCCCTCTTTGAGGGGGACGAGTATTAGCAGTATTACCTAATTTTTCGAGCTTTTACCGTTTTTCTTTGCCCCATTGCACCGGCGAATGCGGCTCTACCTCAACACTACCTGGTGAAATTTTTTAAACACCCTTCACCATAAAACCGCTGGTACTAAAAGGAGGAATAAAAAGAAGTAACCAGTGTTGGATAACCATCGCAATCATTTTCCCATAGATTTCACACAGAATGCACCAGGGTTTCTTCGTATTCCACTCGTCAATCATACCATGCTGTTTCCACAACTTAAACAGCAATTCAATCTGCCAGCGAAGACGCACAATGACCACAATTTCATGGAGAGAGCAGTCTGCGTGGCGCAGTTGTGAGCAGCAAAAGCCATCGCGCCAATTCCAACTGTTCAGGTGATGCGAGGCAGAGCAACACTAACTGGTGAAGTTTTTTATGTGAGCGCACATTTCTTGATATCTTCTGACCATTTCTGAGCAACTGCATTTTGAAACGACCTTCACACTGAAATTTTCAGTACTAAAAAGAAGAAATAACAGGAAAAATATGGTAATACCCCAGCCTCCCTCTTTGAGGTGGGATGTCGCCGCAGCGACAGGGGGGAGTAGATTCTCGAATTACGCTACTCACGATACCTCTACGTCAAAAACACTTTTTATCTACTAAGTCCGCATCAACTTCTGTTGGGCGATTGCTAACTTTCTACTCCCCCCTGTCGCTAAGGCGACTTTCCCCCCTCAAAGAGGGGGGCAGGTATTAGCAGCATTACCTAATTTTTTGATCATTTACCGTTTTTCTTTTCCCCCAAATTTTGTCCAAATTAGCGACACATTTTTGTCAATGCGCTTGGGGCCTCAAATCATAGCGCAGTAAAAATGAGATTGTCGTACTATCTTCCAGAATAATCGCCTGAAATCTCTTAAAGACGGGAATATCTGCTGCTTCTGTTTTCATAATGTAGCTCGTTGTCTTTGCTAAAACCTGCTGTAAAAACTCTGCTGCCTCCTTCGTAAGACGCTGATGAAGCCCTGACCCTGTAATAGTCAGATGGCAATTTTGAGCCATTTGGGTTAATTGTCCTACTGTCACATTTCCTTTGGCAAGCCATCCAAATACGAGTGTTTGTACAAAATTGCTTCCTGCTACTCCTCCTTTACGTTTTCTCCGCATAAATCCAGTTTTCTTTGCTAATTCATCTGCTTGTGGGCCCATTATTTCTCTCAAGGCTTCTTCAATCTGTGATACACTCATCATCACCATGCTCCTTCTCATTATGGTTCGTTTTGATTTTTTCCATAAGGCCAGATGGAACATCACTTTGTCACCTTCTTGACCTTAGCTTAATGCGTATGGGGGTAAAAATGTTATGACCCCAAGTACGAAGAGCATTGTGACAAACAACATCAATAGGGTAAGATTTTTTGCCATTCTTCCTACTTCGTTGTGTCTGAGCAGGATTCTCATTTATACTTCAAGCAAGAGAGCAGTGTTATTTGTTCTCTTAGTCATTGAATTTTCAGACAAAAAGTTTGGAGACCTTTTGTCTGGTTTAGTTTAAATGACAATATCTAAGAAGGAACGTACATATGAACAAAGACACGAACAGAAACCAGGATAACAAAAGTCTTTCGGATGAGGAGTTATGTTATCTCCCGGCATTCAAGCTTGTAGAAATGATCAGTTCACGCAAGGTTTCACCTGTTGAGGTTACACAGGCCTATCAACGAAGAATCTCCGCATTCAACCCAAAAGTGAACGCCTATGTCACCTTGTTGCTTGATCAAGCACTGGAGCAGGCACGCCAGGCTGAAACTGCTGTTATGCAACGGCAAAAATTGGGGCCGTTGCATGGAGTGCCAGTAGCGATTAAAGATCTTTTTGATTTTATGGCAGGGGTACGCAACACTTTTGGGTCGAAACCTTTTAAAGATGCTATCGATTTCACACCGACAGAAAGTACACCGTATGTTGCAAGGTTGCTTGCCGCAGGTGCAATCCCGTTAGGGAAGACAAACACGCCAGAATTTGGGCATAAAGGGATAACAGATAACCTTGCGTATGGACCAACACGGAGTCCTTTTGATCTAGCAACCAATGCTGGCGGATCAAGTGGTGGTAGTTCCTCTGCTATGGCGTCCGGGTTAGCGAGCATTTCGCAGGGATCAGATGCTGGCGGCTCGGTACGTATTCCAGCCGCAATGAGTGGCGTTGTGGGTTTTAAGCCAACTTTTGGCCGTATTCCCCTGGGAGAACCGCCTAATTCCTTTCTGGCGCATACCCCCTTCTTGCACCCGGGACCGATAACACGTACGGTAAAAGATGCCGCTTTGATGATGCGTGTTATGGCTGGTCCAGACCCCCTTGATCCATTTAGTCTACCTGATGATCACTTAGATTATATAAAAGCTACAGAACGCAGTATTCGTACATTACGAATAGCGTATAGCCCTGATCTGGACATCTTTCCGGTTGAAGACAACGTGCAGGAGATTGTGAAAAAGGCCGTGAATGCTTTTCATCTGGCGGGAGCGCATGTGGAACAGGTGAAACTGGGGATGGGGCCATCACAGGAAGAGCTTAGTGCTCTCTGGGTGCAAAGTCAGGGACTTCTCTATGCCCATGCTCTGGACATATTTAAGCTGGGAGGAGGATGGGATTTGATGCACTATCGTGACCAGTTAACCCCAGAGTTTGCTGCGATGATTGAGAATGTGATGGATCTAAAAGCTGTTGAATATCGGCGTAACGAATTTCTTCGTACGACGGTGTTGCAGACGGTGGAGAATGTTTTCCGAGAGTATGATCTGCTCGTTACACCGACCCTCTCTGTTGCATCCGTTGCAAATGCGGATAATGGAAACACGGTTGGACCATCGGAAGTGAAAGGGGTTAAAGTAAATCCCCTTATTGGATGGTGTCTCACCTACATTTTCAATTTCACGGGACATCCCGCTATTTCGATCCCAGCAGGTTTTACTGCGGAGGGCCACCCCGTAGGTCTGCAAATTGTGGGAAGGCGTTTTGCCGATGATGTAGTACTTGCCGCTGCGGCAGCCTTCGAACGCATTCAACCGTGGGAGAGTGCATATAAAAAGGCCAACGCAATTCTAAACTCATAGTAAAAAAATAGCCGTGAGTGCATGACATTTCTCCTCTGGAGCAGAGGTATTCCCTAAGCGGGACATCAGCAGGCATGCAGGGCATCCGTGCTTGCTGATATAACTACAGTGGCACTTGTTTTAGAAGAGGGGAAGGGAAGCACACAACGAGGTTCAAAAAGTGAGCGCTACGGGACGAGTGCTTGAAGAGAGGAAGCGGCCAGTTCTAAACATTCAATGGTCACCGAGGCAGTGAGGCCGGGGCGATGCCTATGAGAATGGCTGTGAATCTGGCTAAAAGGCATAAAGAAGGTCTCCTTGCTTCGACTGAATGAGTTACTTTTTCTACTCTCAGTATCGCACATTGAGACCTTCTTCTTCTTATTTGAATGGCATTTCCCTCTTTGAGGGTGACAGGGGTATTAGCATCATTACCTGGTTATTCGATCATTTACTGTTTTTTCCAATTTCACCGGTTAATGCAGATCTGCACCTGTCTTCCCTCTGTGGCAATACCGTTTTTACCGTTTCTTCAGCGCTACTTGATGAATTCGTATGGTCCAAGGTCATAGCGCCCTGCTTGAGGCACAGGATGACCATCATAATCTGCCGATGGATCTGCACTCGTTACAGTGCCAGCACCAATGCACGGACTACCTGACTGTAAATGATAATTGCCACTCCCATCAGCTGCATAACGCGTAAAGCGTGGATCTGTATTCAAAGAATGTGTATCCCATCCTGTATACGCTAACCAGGTTGCAAGTGTGTAATTGACAGTGCCAGTGCCAGGCCCACCAGCCGCTACAACTTGCATAAGAGCCTGACCTGACGGCGCGTAATAGAGATTATTATCCACCGTATTATCAAAGTAGCTTGCTGGTTTTGCGCCTGGAGCGTTGCAGTCAATGCCAAATGCTCTTGTCTTAGCATACGCAAAAATGTTATTGACGATGGTCACACCTGCAACGACATAGATCGTGCCGCCTGGTCCTAAGTACAGAGCAGACACATCATTAAAGCTCAGATTATGCGTCAATAATGATGTTCCATCGTGTCTATAATGCTCCTCAATCATAAAGCCATTATGCATTGCTCCATGACTGATGTTAAACGCGCACAAGATGCCATTTGAATTGGAATCCCAATGGAAATTATCCCAATGATTGTCATGGTGGTGGTTATACGTAACTATCGAGTCTGGACAACTTACGAGATACACGCCTGATGACCATGAAAGCGAACCCGTATTGTTATTCATCTCATTGCGTGTGATCATAGGAGCCTGGACATATCTCATATAACAACCGTGTTGACCATTCACTGTGTTGCCATTGCTATAAATGTGATTGTAGCTAATCGTGACATGTGTGAAGCGGCCTGCTGACGTGTATTGGCCTGGATACGTCAACTGATAGCCATCAAAGAAGAGTCCGATGACCCAATTATGATGGATGCGATTATTGCTCACAGTGATGCTATCACCTGAGCTTGTTCCGTAATGTGAAAACCACACACCAGTGTAGTAGGCATAATCCACTTCACAATTATTGATAACGATATGATTTGACAGTGCCGACCTGGGCACACAGTGCAAGCCAGCCCCCCATTGCCCACCAGCTCCGTGCAAATGGAGAGCGTCGACGGTAATATAGCTCAAGTTGTCCAGCACTAAACAGCTGTACCGCCCGCCAATCTCCATTGTGTGCGTTGCTGGGCTTCCTGAATCAAATGCCCAATAATAGACACTATGCCCGGTATCGTCAGCGTAGAACTGGCCAGCAGCCGTCAGGTTCGCAAGCGACGCTACCTTTGTAGCAATTGTGCCATCCTCAATAAGCAAACACGTTGTGATACTGTTCGTATAACTGGCCATATAAATTGAATCTGAATCTGTATATTCTGTCCAGTCTGTAAGCAGGTCTGTCCCACTTATTTGTGGCGCACTGCCAGACCCATACGCGCCGATAGTGATGACATTCCCATATGTGCCACTGTCTTTAAGAGTAAACTGCTCACGCCAAATGCAACCACGACACAGCAGGATCGTATCTCCAGGCTGAAAAGTGGTTCTATTCAACCTGGAAATTGTTCTCCATGCCGTTGGTGACGCTGTACCATTGCTGCTATCATTGCCATTTATCGCATCGACATAGTATATGGTCATGTGTTACCTTGCCTCCACATCTGTTACCTTGCCTCCACATCGACAGTAAACAACACACAAAACCTGGATCAGATACTATTAGTATATTATCCTGGTAATAGTATACTCGTGAGCAACCAAACATTCAATAGGGTCACCAGAATCGTAACAAGCGCATTGAGGCCCGTTACCCAACGTGTGTTGACAAACGTACCCATCAGGTCACGCCGACAACTCAACGTCAAGACAGCCGCCATAGTAAAGGGCAATTGCATGCTGAGCACAACCTGACTGATAACCAGCACATTCACCGCCGAGACGTTTAACGCCGCCAGCACGAGAGCCGGCAGCATCGTCAGCGTCCGCCAGATCCAGAAAGGGACCGAACGCCGAAAGAAGCCTTGAAAGACGACCTGTCCCGCCAGGGTCCCGGTCGTAGAAGAAGCAAGACCAGAGGCCAGGAGCCCAATACCAAAAGCGACGCCAGCAAAGATGCCCAGCGTCGGTGTGAGGGTCGCAGCAGCCGTCGTCAGATCCAGACTGCTCGGTGAGACACGATGGAAGAAGACGGTCCCAGCAACCACAACCATAGCGGCATTGACAAAGAAAGCAACGTTCAGGGCCATGATTGTATCAAATTTGGAGAGCGCCAAAACCCTGCGCCGCTCCTTCGTAGAGGCGTCGGGACTACTCAGGCGCAGCGGTGATAGAAACGAATGCAAGAAGACATTGTGCGGCATCACAGTCGCACCAAGGATACCAACCGCAACCAGGATACTGCCCTTAGAGAACTGCGGAACCACGGTATGGAAGGCCACACCACCCCAGTGCGGCTGCAATAGCAACGTTTCGTACAGGTAGACAAGACCAATGACTGATACCAGACCAATAATGACATATTCAACCTTGCGATGACTAAAGTGGCTGATCGCTAACAGACCCATCACCAGCAACGCCGTCAGCACTGCACCTACGATAAGCGGGATGCCAAAAAGGATATTAAAACCAAGCATACCACCATAGATCTCAGCCAGATCGGTCGCCAGAATAGCCAGCACCGAAGTAATCCCAAGAAAATAGGTCAGCGGACGCGATAACTGTTCACGGATCAACTGGGCCAGATTTTTACCAGTAGCGATACCCAGTTTTGAAGCGGCAATCTGCAATACAATCGCAATTACATTGCTTACCAGGATCACCCAGAGCAACTGATAGCCAAACCCGGCACCCGCCGAAAGATTGGTTCCCCAGTTACCAGGATCCATATAGCCAACACTAATCAGAAAACCAGGACCTAACGCCCCAAATAGTTCACGCCCACCGATCCCCCAGTGGTTCTGTCCTGCCCAAAGACTTCTGGTGCTCTTCAAGACACGCATTGATATGGGCAAGTCGGTGCGCTCTACGCCTTTTTGCGATTTTGAGAATGAAGCCATAAACGAAACCTTCCCCTACATTTTTATACAAAGTTTTTTTGCGGCATTCATAAGCTATATCAGATATATCAGCTATAGCAGTAGTACACGCACACAAGGCCGATCACACGTCACGCAGGTCATCTGGCAGTCAATCCGTCCCTATCGCACCGGGTAGAACGACACTAAGATCTTATTCCGAAAACCAACGCGACTGGCGTCGCTAGCTTGTGCTCTGCACACGCAAGTTTTCGGATCAGTAGTAACTGGTGAAGTTTTTTAAACACCCTTCACAATAAAACCTCTGGTACCAAAAAGTAGGAATTCACAGGAAAAGATGGTAATACCCCTGCCTCCCTCTTTGAGGGGGGATGTCGCCGCAGCGACAGGGGGGAGTAGATTCTTGAACTACGCTACTCACGATGCCTCTACGTCAAAGACGCTTTATATCTACTAAATCCGTATCAACTTCTGTTGGGCGATTGTTAACTTTCTACTCCCCCCTGTCGCTATGGCGACTTTCCCCCCTCAAAGAGGGAGGCAGACATTAGCAGCATTGCCTAATTTTTCGAGCATTTTTCATTTTCTTTTCCCAATTTCACCGGTTATTGTGGCTCTACCTCACACACCATTACGGCAACACCGTAACCACAATGGTATCTGCCAGATCAACGCTCAAGAAACATTCTGTTTGCGCGGGCGCATCACCCACCAGGAGACGCAAGGGGCCATTAAATGGCGCACGTGACAGTAACTGAACAGACGCCTCGGGATAGAGGCCCAGCGAGCCAAGATAGCACAACTTCTCTGGATCTTGATCGCTTACACGTAAGACCTGACCAACCTGCCCCTCAGACATGTGCGACAGCAGCACACCATGACGTACAGCCAGCACACCCTCTTTACTGGGAATAGGATCGCCATGCGGATCGACCGTTGGAAAACCTAAGAGCTCATCCAGGCGCGCCTCAAACTCTTCCGAGATCACATGCTCCAAACGATCAGCTTCTGCATGGACCTTATCCCACGAATACCCAAGCTCACGTGACAGATACAGTTCAAGCAAACGATGATGACGAATAATCTCCATCGCCCTCAACTCGCCCTCCTGTGTCAAATGAACACCATGATACGGAATGTGCTCTACCCAGCCGACATGTGCGAACTCTTTAAACATCATTGTCGCAGTTGCATCGCTTACCCCTAATTGCTCGCTTACCAACGACGTCGTGACCTTTTGTCCACGCTCTTGTAAAGCATAGATAAGCTTCAAACAATCACTCACGCGCGGTGCGAGTTCCTGAATAGGCTTCTGCACAGTTTTCTCTCTCCCATAAACTAAATTTTTAGTCCCCTAAAACTTAGATTACCATATCCATGAAAATATTTCAATAGCAGCCAAAAATACGTACAAAAAAAGAGAGAGCCGTGAAATTATTCACGGCTCTCCCTTTATACCAAAGCGTCAGCTGAGTACCAGCAGAGACATCGCTCCGTAGTGGTTACGCAACCACATCACCCACTCAGTCTCCCCGCTGAGGCTGTATAGTATTCGATTGAGGAGCAACACCGACCCACTTCCGCCCATTCATCCAGTAGGCTTCAATCTCCTCAAGCTTCTTGCCCTTCGTCTCAGGAACAAGACGGATACAGAAGACCAGGGCGATGAAACCAAAGACCGCATAGAGCCAGAATGTGTAAGACTCACCGATCGCTCCAACTAACGACAGGAACGTGACACTCACAAGGAAATTACAGAGCCAGTTTACAAAAGTAGACGAGGCAGCGCCAACCGCACGTAGCCGCGTCGGGAAGATCTCAGCACTGAGCAGCCAGAAGACAGGCCCCATACTAAAGGCAAACGAGATGATATAGATGATCAACGCAGCCAGTGTAAAGCCTGCTCCCCCCGCACGTAGGCCAGGAATGAAGAAAACCAGGCCCAGTATGACCAGGCCGATAATCATGCCAATACATCCGCTTATCAGGAGGACACGACGACCGAGACGATCAACGAACGATAACGCGATCAGCGTCGAGAGGACATTCACAACACCAACAACACTGGTCGCCAGAATCGCTGCATTCGCCGTGGCAACACCCGCTGATCGGAAGATAATCGGAGCATAATAGATGACGGTATTGATACCGACAAACTGTTGTAAGGCCGCCAGGCCAACGCCAACGACAAGCGCCATACGGATACGAGGAGCAAACAGTTCTTTTAAAGTTCCCTGGCTACTATCAATCACTATGGCATCGTGTATGATAGTCAGTTCGCGCTCTGTATCTGCCCCTTTAATGCTGTCCAATGTACGACGGGCATCTTCCCAACGCCCCTTACTCGCATACCAGCGTGGCGTCTCCGGGCTGACAAGCATGCCCACAAAGAGCAAGATGCCTGGGATAGCGGCTGCGGCGAACATGGGTTGCCAGGGCAACAAGCCCAAAGGATAACGTGCAAACAACAGATCTATCCAATACGATACTGCGATGCCGATCGTAATCGCTAACTGCTGGAATATCACAAGTTTACCGCGTATCTGCGATGGCGCGATCTCTGAGATATAGACAGGGACCACGCTCGCGGCGGATCCGATGCCGATACCGACAATAACACGTAGGATAATGAAGAAGATGAACGTTGGAGAGAAAGCAGTCAGAATAGCGCCTAGCGTGAAGAGGATCGCCAGGCCAATGAGCGTCTTTTTGCGACCTAGAATGTCATTCACACGGCCAGCAATGACAGCACCGATCATCGCACCAACCAGCACGCAACTTACCGCCAACTCCTGCTGCTGTGGGCTGAGATGAAACGTGTCTATCAAGAATAGTTGAGCGCCAGAAATGACACCTGTGTCATAACCAAAGAGCAAGCCACCCAGCGCAGCAATCGCGCTGGTCAAATAGACAGAACGCTGTCTTTGTGGGCTTCTCGTGCCAGTCGTTGCCTTTTCAAAAGCCATGAAAACCTCCATTCAAATGGAGAACACATCTACGTTGACAGTCTCTTCTTAGTATAAAGAGCAATCGACAATCTTGTAATCAATCTAAAGGTGGAACTCCCTGGTGGATTCTTCCTGGCAATCCATCGTAGGGTGGAAGGTTACAAAGATCCATAAAGGTTATGAAATGGAGATGAATATCGTGTCTGGACGGCTGATAGGAACATATGTGCGTCTGAAGTAGCACGTGGGGGATAGCGAAATAAAGCATTTTGCGTTATGATAAGACATCGGAGACTTCCTGGCACGAAGCAGAATATATTTTTATTTAAGCCTATCTCTACCGTTTTGTTCGCTGTGCAAAAAAGGGACGCGTATGGTTAAGGACGAACTTTTAGGAAAACAATTAGGCAGTTATCAACTCATTGAACTACTGGGACATGGAGCGTTCGGCAGTGTATACCTGGGCAAACATTACATCTTGTCCAACAAACCGCTGGTTGCTATCAAGGTACTCAACGCCACATTAAGCTCGCAAGACGAGTATGATCGCTTCTTCCAGGAGGCAATGATGCTGGATGCGCTCTCGCATCCACACATTCTGCCCGTGATGGATGCAAGTATTAACGACGGCTATCCATTCTTTGTCGCCGTGTACGCTGCTGGTGGTTCGCTGCGTGATCATATGGATCAAGCACCAGGTCATCCATTTCCATTGGATGAGGCTCTGGATGTCTTGAACCAGATTGCGCAGGGTCTGCAATTCGCACACGATCACAATATCGTTCACAGAGACCTCAAACCAGCGAATATCCTCTTCGATGCCGAAGGGAACGCGCTCCTGGCCGACTTCGGTATCGCTATGCCCATTCAAAAAACGCGTCATGCCGATGAGATTGGTACCCCTGCCTATATGGCACCCGAACAATTTAAAGGCAAGGTGAGCAAGAGAAGTGATCAGTACGCGCTGGCCTGTATAGCGTATGAACTAGTGACCGGACAGCCTCTCTTCGATGCCGAAGACCCCTTCACGATCGCCTACCAGCATGTCCATGAGGCACCGGTCCCGCCTGGCGACCTCAATCCCGAGGTCACGCCTGAAATCGAAGCAGTCATCCTCAAAGCCTTGTCGAAGCAGCGTAACGATCGTTTCCCGAGCGTCACTGACTTCATTGAGGCCCTCTATAACGCCACCAGCTTTGAGCCACAGTCCAGTGATGAGCAGGGCGATGCGCTGTATGGCGGTGAGCTCGACGAGGGCGTTGAGTATTACGACGAGCCCGAGGACGATAACGACTACTATCCGGACAAGCAACCCGCGAAGAAACCATCAGTTGAGCACCACGCCCATGATGCACGCCCCCCTGCAGCCAACCGTGTGCCACCGCGCGCGGGGCGTGCGAATGTAGCGCCACGCCTGAGTACGCCCACTCGTACCACGCCACCACTGCTGCCCACCGCAAATAACGGACAGAAGAGTGGTCGTAGCAACGAACAAAACACAGGCATACGGCCAGATGCAACGGCACGGCGCGCGCAACCTACCACGCCTCGGCAAGCCACCCACATGCCTGGACTGACACCACTCTGGGCTGGCGCACCCGATAATGACCATACCTACTACGCGGAACCGACGCTAGCTAATGGTATTGTCTACACCGGCATCTATAGTACCAATGCAGGCGATCAGGCCCAACTGAATGCCCTCTCGATTGCCAACGGCTCAACGCTCTGGACCTTCGATACCGATTATGGCATCTATGACGCGCCCGTTGTCAGCAATGGTACCGTCTATTTTTGCGCTGGCAACATCAACAATGGAGGGACCGTCTACGCCGTCGACAGCGATACCGGCGAACTGCTCTGGGACTTTGAGACCGAAGAGTATCTCAAAGCAACCCCGACAATCGCCAACGATATCGTCTACGCCTACTCTCAGCATGCGATCTTCGCACTCAACGCCGCCACCGGGCAACGCTACTGGAACGTTACCCTTAAAGCTGCCATCTTCGGTCATCCTTATGTCGTTGACGACGTTGTCTATATCGCTACCGAGCGCGGCAATTGCTATGCCGTCGATGCCAATCACGGCCAGAAGATAGCGACCTTCTCTGAGATCGGCGAGATGCATGCCGCCGTCACGATTGATGAACGTACCTATGGCCTCTGCGTTTACGAGGATCAATTCTATGCGTTGGATATGACTAGCGGCGATACCCGCTGGAGCATGAAGATCGATCGTCACATTTCGGGTGGCATCACCGTCGCTGGCAGCTACGCGATCCTTGGCTCGCATAGTGGCTTCGTGGGGGACTCGGCACGTACACGCTTGCTAGCAATCGATATCAATAGCGGCCGGTTGCTCTGGGGAGCGCATATCAAACACGAGATCGAAGGAGCCCCGGTCGTCGATGGCAAGTATATCTATCTAAGTAACTTCGGACGCGAAATCAACATTCTAGATACACAGCAGGGGCAGCTCTTATTCGCAGCCCGTGTCGGACGCGGCAAGCTGAGTCGTCCATCCGTCGAGAATAACAGGCTCATTTTGAGTACTGGCGAGCTCAACGCATTCAAGATCGAGTAGAGCGTCAGGCCGCTCGGGACAGGAGGGGAGACATTTGGCAGGAGACCCACGGATGCATCCATAGACCCACGTAAATGGAACAGAATGCAACAGGCCATACCTATTCTTACGTGTTGTATAGAGATACATATATATAATCTCTGCAAGCTCACTAATGCAACATGAAATTATGGCGGGAAGGCAGCACAGCCTGCCCGCCACGAAAGGGAGATGGGATGGCTAAACAAGCACCAATCAAGCGCGTACGGCTTCCTCGCGATCCCGCCGACTATGGCTATCCTTCACAGGATATCGCTGCGCTCAAAGCAAAGGCACTGGAGGTCACACGGCGGCTCACCGCACGCTATGGAATATCGCCATGGTCCGAAAAAGATCCAATGAGTATGCTTGTCGATATTATCCTCTCGCATCGCACCAAAGACGAGCAGACAGCCGCCGCCTACGCCAATCTGCTCAGGCTATTCGGTTCGTGGGAAATGGTACGTGACGCTCCGACCGCTGAAGTACAGGCTGCGATTGCCAACGTCAACTGGCCCGAAGTCAAGGCTCCACGCTTACAGGCAATCATGCGCCAGATCACCGAGGAGCGTGGCTCGCTCAACCTGGATTTTCTACGCCAACTCACTATCGAAGAGGCTGCGGCATGGCTCAACCGCTTTGAAGGGGTAGGACCGAAGACCACCGCCTGCATCCTGCTCTTCAGTTGTCAGATGCCACTCCTGCCAGTTGACGTGCACGTCCACAGAGTAGCGAGTCGCCTCGGACTGATCGGCAAGAAAGTCACACCGGAGGCCGCTCATCTACTGCTCCAGGCCCTACTCCCCGACGACGCCCGCAGCATCTACGATTTCCACAAAGCTCTGCTACGCCATGGGCAACGCGTCTGCATCTATGATCGTCCGCGCTGTCAGCAGTGTCCCCTGACAGATCTCTGTGATTACTACAAAACGACGGTGAAGCCACAAAAGGCTGTTTTTTGAGTAGTCGCCGCTACATCGCTTGTAGCACTTCTGCAAGGCGCAGACACAGCAGATCGTTCCCATGAAACCTCGCCAAGACTTCCTTCTCATATATCTGACCTATCCATTGGACTAAAATCTAAGCTCTACCGCTGTTTTACGCGCCCTACAATGAAAAAGATTCTCCATCAAGATGCGAGGATATGCGTATATATCTACAGGAACTACGCCAGATAGTTATGGGCAGAGCTTACATTATTCAGTCAATGATCATCACGCTTGAGAGAAAGGGCAAAAGCATGAGAGATTTTAACGATATGAGACAAATGCAACAAATAATGGAAATGAAGATGAGAGAACGAATGGTGGAGATGGAACGTAGAGGACAAGGAATGCGAAAAAGGGACTCCAATCCACGTGTTCCTGTGCTTTATGGAGTCATCTTGCTCATCATTATGCTGCTCACCATCGTAGTCATGATCATGTTGCATGCCTGGTAAAATGAGCAAGCATAAAGAACTTTGTCTATTTTTCCCCAGACTCCTCCTCGCAGTGCTCCTCTGCGAGGGGAGTCTACAGCGGTCTTCACTTCGACGTTTCACGAGCCACGATCAAGCGGTATCTCAAACTGAGGCGCGAGACTGGCGATGTCAAACCCAAAGCCATTCCAAGACGCCCTCTAGTCTACCCAGACGCCATCGGTGATGAAGCGTTTGAGCTGTGCTAAATACGGTTCGATGTCTATATTCTGTTCTTCGAGCCATTGTGCATTATAGTAGGTGTCATTATATAACTCGCCTGCGTCGCATCCGAGCATCACTAACGAACCCTTCTTCCCTTGCCGGAGCATCTCGGCTATCAATTGGCACGCACCATAGAAATTGGTACCAGTCGACCCTCCAAAGCGCTTCCCTATAAGCTCTTGTAGTATACGTATTGCTGCATACGATCCTGCGTTTGGCACCTTGATCATGTGATCAATCGTTGAAGGTAAAAACGAGGGCTCTACCTGCGGGCGCCCAATGCCTTCAATCCCCGATCCTCCTGGCCGACATAGGCTACTATCGCGTGTATGATAGTAGTCATAGTAGACTGAGGTCTCCGGATCAACGACACACACCCGGGTCTCATAGCCCCGGTAGCGAATGTAACGTCCCAGGGTTGCTGCAGTTCCCCCTGTCCCTGCACCACACACGACCCACTCGGGGATGGCATAGGCTTCATCTGACAATTGTTTGAAGATAGATTCTGCAATATTATTATTTCCACGCCAGTCTGTGGCCCGTTCGGCAAAAGTGAATTGATCCATGAAATGACCACGCAACTCCGCTGCAAGCTTCTTCGCGTGATGACGGTCCTGTCTCGGATCATCTACCAGGACACATTCTCCTCCATATTGTGTGATACGGCGGATCTTCTCGGGTGAAGTGCTACGTGCCATGACGGCGAAAAACGGCAGGCCTAATAACCGCGCATAATATGCCTCGGAGATGGCTGTACTCCCAGAAGACGCCTCGATAACTGGTGTATCCTTCTGTACCCAACCATTACAGAGCGCATATAAGAAAAGTGATCGCGCCAGACGGTGTTTCAGGCTTCCTGTAATATGTGTTGATTCGTCCTTTATATAAAGCTTGATCTCTGGTAACGCTAGTAATAAAACTTGTACCAGATGTGTATCAGCAGAACGTGTATAGTCAGCATTGATCGCTGCTATCGCTTCGCGAACCCAGGGGTCAGACATAGATCACTCCTCACAATCATTGCTCATCTTTGTTTCATTCTTGAAAAGATCTCATCTCACTCATTTACATAAGATAAACCATAGCATAACAAAAATAGTTACAGAGGACAATCGCGCTCACGTAGCTATCCATCCCTTGGCGGAGGTCGTATTACCAGTTGTCGTGGAATTGGGCGGTGTACTGCCAGTGGTCGCGCTCGGATTCCCACATGCCGCCAGAAGACTCATCAGGGCGAACGCAATAAACGCACTTAAATACAGTGGTCGGTTAGATTGTCGCATAGAATTCTCCGATTATTTGAAATATTAGTATATGTGTATTTACTATAGAGCAAGCAAGAACCAAATTCTAAATCTATTTGTAATTCATGATTCACTCTTCGCATCGTATTTACCCATAAGAGTATACCATCTTCACATCTTTTTTTATATATCGTTATAGGTCGTTTATACATCTGGCAGGCTTTCCAGGGAAAACGGGTAAACCCAAAAGCCCTGCGTACAAGTGGACAAGTGGATTGAATCTTGTCTGGACCAGCCTCCTATGCTATACTAAGCGGGTCTCAAGTGGACTAAATGGCTTGTAATACTCATTGGAGGGGCGAAACTAATTTATCAATACCCTGGAAGCTGCCACAAAAGTAAGCGGAGGCGCTCTACCACAAGAACATCTGTAGGTTGGACTCTCGCAATATTGCTGACTCGCCCCCGGTGCTATGAATGCATACTAGAGTAATTATATCGTTACTTATTTTTTAATACTATGAGGTGTTTCTAATGGCTTTTTGTGGAAATTGTGGCCTACTTCTCAATGCTGATACGATACGCTGTTCACGCTGTGGGGCCGAGACCGGCTTCGATCCAATTATGCCAGTAGTGCATACCCATACAGATGATGCCACAATCATAAGTCAAAATTCACAACCACAACCAAACAACGATCCGACTATCTTATCATCATCGCTGGGAATGTCCTACCCTGTTTATCCTGTCACAAGCGACAATAACAGTCCAACTACTCACTCAACGCCACAGGATAATCCAATACAAAGATCTACCCCGCCGCTCGGTGGTCTGGTGCTACCAGCCGCCAATACCTATACGACTCCAGCTCTACCAGCCGCCAATACCTATATGATACCATCTCCGGTGAACATGCAACCCGCATTTCCCGCTGCTGGATCTCAATTTCCTATGCCACCTGTACGACCTCGCAAGATACAGAAATGGCTCATCATAAGTACAGCTTTGCTTGTTTTAGTACTTATCGTAGGCGTGGTAGGCGTGGTTACATTCTCGACGGCACCCTCCACTGGCAACAATACAACGGCCACCACAGCAGGCAGCTCAACCACCCAGGCAGCGCCAGCCAGTCCAGTTACCCAGGCAGCGCCAGCCAGTCCAGTTACCCAGGCAGCGCCACAGCCTACGCCAACCCCGACGCCGGTTCCCCCTCTCTTTTCGGGGCAGAGAACCGCCTATGACGCTAGTACCAATAGCTATACCGCCAATTATATTGAGGGTTTTACGGGAAATAATATCCGCATTGAAGCAGATATTACTTCCCAGGGGAATGGGGGTGGCATCATTTTCCGGAGCCCAAATGGAGTCGGCACAGGCTATCGTCTACGTATTGGGACCGATGGAAGTTATGATCTGGCTTCCCCGACCGCAGCGTTGGTCTCTAACACCAAAAGTGCCAGCATCAAAACGGGGCAAAATGTGTCGAACCATGTCACTATTGTCGCGATAGGCAGTCAAATCACCATCTGGATAAATGGGCAACTCTTGAACCAGCTCACAGATAGCTCATATTCCACGGGCGGTGTTGCTGTGATGACCGTAGATTTCGGTGCTATCGGAACTACCATCTGCGCGATGACTATTTATCAAGCTTGAGTTTGTGCTTGACCTGGCTACTACGGAGGTCTGCCTGCGCAGCACTCCTTGAGCCGTTTTTTGAGTAGTCGACTCTACAGCGCTTGTAGAACTTCTGCAAGGCGCTCATAGGTCTCATTGAGCCCTTCTTCCATGCCACTTTGGAGCGTAGCATCGCGGTCAGCAATTGACTGGTAAACAGATTGCGTTGTTAGCCTGGTTCTTCCGCCAGGTAATGCCTCAAGGCGCATCGTCTCCAACGTGACATGCCCTGTTTCCGGTAAGCCCTCAAACTCAAAGGTATCGATAATGCGCTCAGGTGCAAGTATTTCGTGGTACACGCCATGAAAGGCGTATTCGTTCCCCTCTGCATCACGATTAATAAAGCGCCATTGACCACCAGGCCTGACGTCCATCTTATCAACGTAGGTTGAAAGCCGTCGCGGCCCCCACCATTGCGCTACGAGTTGTGGATCGGTGCAGGCTTTAAAAACGAGCTCTCGCGGCGCATCGAATTCGCGGGTAATGAGGATCTCTTGCTTTCCCGGTTCTGCGTTAACATTTGCTTTATTTGCTGACATGAGTGTTATGCGTCTCCCTTCGCTTTTTCAGCTTCAAGTACTGCATCCAATGCATCGAAACGTTCATTCCACCTCTGCTTCGTTTGCTGAACCCACGCTTCAAATTCAGACAGAGTATGGAGATTGAGACGGTACACGTGCTTCTGGGCACGTTTTTCCATCTCCACCAGGTTCGCCTCACGCAAGACTTTGAGATGCTGTGAGACCGCCTGTGGGCTCACAGGAAATTGCGCATAGATAGCAGTAGCCGATAACTCACCGCTGCTGGCAAGCAGTTCTAAAATGGTCCTTCTTGTAGGATCTGCCAGTGCAACAAACATATCCATACAAGTATTATAAAGCATTGACTTAATTAAGTCAATGCTTTATAAGGAGCCTTGCGCCTATCGGGTCTATGGAAGGTTCTCATGCTCTGAATATAATGCAAGAACCATTGACCCCACTTCCCTCTTATAAGACTGTAAATCACAGAATTCAGTGAGTCTCCCGCTACTTTGGTGATAAGGTCTGCAATAACAAAATCGGGAAAAGATCTGTACGGCTCCTGGAGTAGATTGCAAAAAAGAGCAACTTCCTGATAAGCTCATCATTCACCAAAGTAGCGGGAGACCCTAATTATCAAATTTACAAACCCATCACTGATGAAACTTCAGCTTATCGACAATTTTGTCAATTGTTTTTCTCTCCGCCCGAATGCCCAGACCAACCAGGTTAAGGTCCTGCCGTTCGACACTCCTTACTGCATCTCGATTCGCGGCATCATGCGTGGTTGAGAACATCTCCTCTGTATAGAGAGCCGGTTGCACTCCTCGCGTCAGAGCTCGATCAAGAACCCGTGCTAACCCGTTCGCATCAGCCTCATAAATCAAAATTGGTTGACCAATCAGAGACATATACATATTCCCTGAGGCATCTTCATATGGTTCTCCCACACATTCAGGATAGGATGCTGCAACGCCGCTGGCCAGAAACGCTGCCACATTTATTTTCTGCCATGGCTCAAGATCGGTTCGAATCACCAGAGCAATCTTTGTATCAAAGAGCATAAAAATCCCTTTCACTTTAAAAAGCTTCTCTCAGAGCGTATGAGAGCACAACGCTCCCGTTCAGTTCCTTCTTCATATGGCGATCTTCCCGTTATTGGGCGGAAGCCATCTATTTTGTACGCTTCTGTCCAGCGATCGTCGTGAGAAGGTTCCGTAGGAGCATGGCTTCGTCAGGAGCAAACTCGCCGAGAAAATCCTCATTCATCTGATCCATTTCATGATCAAGCGGCCCTTGTAGATCACATCCGTGGGCCGTCAGCACAACCTTATTCACCCGGCGGTCGGTGGCATGCGCCTTGCGCTCAAGCAGCCCCGCCTGCTCCAGGCGATCAAGCAGTCCGGTCATCGTGGCACTATCAAGCAACAAACGTTCACCAAGCCGGGCACCACTCTGATTATCCTGTTCCCACAGCACCTTGAGCAGGGCATACTGCACAGGGGTCACCTTATATAGTGCCAGCCGTTGCTTAGCCGACCGCGTCACGCGCTGATAGGCCCTCCCCAGATAAAAGCTGAGGCAATCCTCAATATGTTCCATAAGAAACTCCTGCACAGAGAGGAAGTCCCTCCTCCCATCTCAATCTCCATGTCTCCAAGTATATAATAAACATGATACTTATGCAATAGTTACTTGTATACAAGTTATTTTTGCGAGCAAAAATATACTCCAACCCTCCGCAGGGAACGATTATGCTCTTTCACCAAATACTTAGATATCGGGGTGTCATTGTACATGAGATATCTCCCTCCTTTTCTCCTCTTTCCTCGCATATAAATAGCTTGTATACAAGTAGCTATTGCATAAGTATTGTGTGGATGGTATACTTGCGCATGAGTGATATGAAAGATGATCGTTTCTCTTTTTATGTATCTGAATAGGAGTCTGTATGGAACAAGTGGAGGATTGCTTAAGTTTTTACCTTGGCAAGGCCTATCAACGCGTGACGCAATCGGCCAAGCAGCGTCTGGCACCGTATGGGGTGACACCAGTGCAGTATGCGTTGCTCAAGGTGCTCTGGGAACAGGATGACCAGAGTGGGGCTGAACTTGGTGAGCGTTTGTTACTGGATAGCGCCACAATTACAGGGCTGCTTGATCGTTTGGAGCAGGCTGGATTGATCGAGCGCAGAGCACATGCGACCGATCGTCGGGTGAATCGAGTGGTGCTCACGGCTCGCGGACGTGATTTACAGTCTTCCTTGGATTTTGAAATGGATCAGATGAATCAGGATTTTCTCGGCGAGTTCTCTGCTGAGGAGGCGCAAGTCTTGCGGAAATTTCTGACTTCTATCGCGAGCTGGAAACCAGCTGAAAAAACAGCACATTAATCTGTTCCAGAAGAGACTATTCAGATCTATATAGGAAATTTTTATCATGACGACTTTATGTCCTTTCCTGATGTTGAAAGGACATTAGCATGTGTATGCCTCTCCCTGTTTTTGGGAAAATTGGGGTATTGACTGGCTATTTTTCACTTCTATGTCAGGCATGAGGCACATAATGAGTAGTGAGGCGAGAAAAAGGAGCATTTGAGGTTATGGAGCGAATCGTTTTTCTGGATCGGAATCTTCTCCAATCAACGCTACCCACACTTACCTTTGAGCATCAGTGGCAGGAGTATCCGATGACGCAACCAGAGCAGGTGGAGGAGCGCTTGCAAGGAGCGACGATGGCCATTACGAATCGTGTTGTGCTATCGGGATCGCTGCTTGATCGCCTACCATCCTTACGCTTTATTTCGGTGGTTGGGACCGGGACAGACTGTATTGATCTGGAGGCATGCCAGCGAAACGGGATTCTTGTTTCCAATACTCGCGATTGGTGTACTGGTTCCGTGTCGGAGCACGTATTTTCCTTGATTCTGGCATTACATCGCCATCTCATGCCTCTCCATGCCGAGATTCAAAGTGGTACCTGGCAACGCTCTCTCTCCCCATATGTTGCGCCGCCTTCTATTCCTTATGATCTCGCCGGGAGCACGATCGGTTTGATCGGTTATGGGACGCTTGCCAGAACGATAGAACATCTGGCTCAGGCTTTTGGTATGAATGTCCTGATCGCGGAGCATAAAGGGAGAAGTGCGGCGCGACCGGGGCGAACTTTGTGGCGCGACGTCTTTCTCCAGAGTGATATTGTGACGGTCCTCTGTCCCTTGACGGAGGAGACACGTGGCCTGCTAGGAGAAGAAGAATTTCGCCTGATGTCTCCACATGCTTTGCTTATCAATTGTGCAAGAGGCGGTATAGTAGATGAGCATGCGCTGGCCGATGCTCTCCAGAGTGGGAAGATCGCAGGCGCTGGTGTGGATGTGCTCAGTAGTGAGCCGCCGGAGCAGCAGCATGTATTATTAGATCCGCATGTGCCGAATATCATCATCACACCGCACCTTGCCTGGTTGAGCAGAAAATCGCTACAAAACCTTGCGGATCAACTGATAGAGAATTTAGAAGCGTTTGTGGCAGGGCAACCGCGTCGCCTTGTGCAGTTGAATCATCACTGAACGGAGTGAGAGCGGAGTAGAGATTGAAGAGGAACATACTATTAAACTATGAAACTGAACAATATACAGGTTACGTCCATTGGTGATTCACAGATCTCGTCAGCTGGAATGTTGTTAGCAGAAGCGTTCTTTGCCGATCCTTTGAATCAGTACGTTTTTCCAGATCCGGGGGAGAGAAGACGGGTGCTCTCGTGGTATTTCGCCGCAAGTGTACGAGAGGGGGCTTTATTACGTGCGGTGTATAGCACTGGTGAGCCGATCAAAGGCGTTGCCGTTTGGGCTCCTCCTGGTTTTCATGAGAGAACGATAGAAAGGGCAAAACAAAGCAATTTGGATCAAATGCAGAGACAATTTGGTACACAAGCGTATCAGCGGTTTACCTGCGTCATCAACCACCTGGCACGTTTCAGTTCGCAAATAATACCACCTGCCCATTGGTATCTTTCTCTGATAGGAGTCTCTCCCTCTTGCCAAGGCCAGGGAATAGGAGGGGCCTTACTGGCTCCGGTTCTCCAGCAGGCTGACATGGAAGGCACGTTTTGCGCGTTGGAAACCTTTGAAGAGAAAAATCTTTCCTTTTACCAACATCATGGGTTTCAGGTAGTTGTCACCACTATCGAGCCACAAAGCCAGTTACGTTTCTGGACAATGAGGCGATCTCCACGCACCAGTTCCTGACCTAGTGGTGTAAATACAATAATTAAATGAGGGAGTTTTGTGATAACGCATTGCTGTCTGGTTGCTATAAATCAAACGTTATTTAAAACAATCACTCAGCAATTAATTGTATGGAAATTACCTCATTTAATTATTGTATTTACATATAAGACAGAGAGGAGGTCGCCGTTTTCCTTCGCCATCAATTGACAGTAGATCGTTCCCATATCCTCAGCGGAAAGTAAGACCTCCTGATTGAGCCACCAGGAGAGTAAGCCAAGCAACGACCCTGCTGAT
The DNA here is from genome assembly GCA_015099395.1 of Ktedonobacteria bacterium brp13. Taxonomy (GTDB): domain Bacteria; phylum Chloroflexota; class Ktedonobacteria; order Ktedonobacterales; family Ktedonobacteraceae; genus Dictyobacter. Next base: position 2,962,583 of record AP024096.1, read on the forward strand.
GGCAAATATTCGTTCCTGGGACAGCCATTTGGGTAGCAAAAGTCGTAAATACATGTAGAAATGGCCAGTGTCACATGAGGATGGCTGTCTTCAACAAAGTTGTCAGGCGAAGAGAGGGAAGATGCCATGTGCTCACGAAGATGGTGAGCCGCATTCCTCCGATGAACGCTCAGGGGTTCTCTCCACCCGTGCTGTTTGAGTGTTCTTGGGCAAAATGTGCACGCAAGCCGTCCAGAAACAGTGACAATCCTATTTCAAACTGTGCGGAAGCCCAGGCGGATGAGAAAAGATCAGGGGTGTGAAGAAAAGCAGCAACGCAGGGAAAGCGTTCTTTATCGATAGAAAGCCTCAAGGCAGGCAGATGTTTCTCATCCTCGTCAGACGCAAGAGAAAAGGGATGGGCTTGTACTTCAAAGACATTGCCCAGAACATAGTTCTGGAGCGTTATTATTCCTATGGCGGCCTCGTTCCCATCAAAGCCAGCATGCCGCAACACATTCAGTGCCCATTCGAAACCCTCGAAGAACGTGCTCCGCGACGGATCGGCTTCCGCCACGATTCGTGCTCCATCGCGGTGCGCAAGCATCATGTTGCGCAACTGGCGGGCATATATGGTCAGCCAATCAGCCCAGCCCTGGTCTGGCTCTGGCTCGTGCAGTTCAGCAAAGAAATCAGCCAGCATCAGTTCGGCCATACAGTTAAGCAGTTCTTGCTTGTTCTTAAAGTGCCAGTACAACGACGGGTTTTGAATATCCAGGTGCGCAGCAAGACGACGTATGGTTAAACTGTCCAACCCAACCTCATCCACTAAATGCAGAGCGGCACGTGCCACTGTTTCACGTTGTAACGGCATTCCTGGTCTCCTTATTTTCGTGTCTTGCCTTTGTTCTGCCCAGGCACCCCTGGTCAGAGATATCTATCGCGCTTCTGCCAGGGATGCCCTTGCGAGTAAAGAGAAGAGGCAAATATCTCAGTTGGTACGAGAGCGGGATTGGCTGCGTACCAACCGGGATCTGTATCTAAATGATGGTGTTAGGCCAAAAATTCGCGAGCGAAGACGCGTAGCGGTTCCAGTTCGAGCACGTTGGCGAAGGTAATGATGAGTTCCTGGACACCAGCCTCTTCCAGGGCCTCCAGGCGTTTGCGAATGGTAGCGGGGCTACCGATCAATGACTCATTAACTCGCTCACCCAGGCGTGCGAGTATGGCCGGGGGTATCTGAGCCAGCGCCTGTTCATCTGTCTCGGCAATCGCGCACATAGTCGTAACGGTGCGGCGGATGCTCGCGTAATCGCGCCCTACGGTGGCGCAGTGGCCCTGTAACACTTCAAACTTGTGCTTGATCTCAGCGATTGAGCCGTCGACATTGCAGGCATCGCCATATTGCGCGACCAGCTTGAGCGTGACTTTTTCGCCGCCGCCGCCAATCAGCAGGGGAATGTGTGGTTTCTGAACACCTTTCGGCTGATTGATTGCGCCGCGCACCTGATAGTATTTACCCTCGAAAGTTGCTTCTTCCTGGGTCCACATCGCGTGAATGACCTGCACTGCCTCGCGCAACATCCGCAGACGCTCAGGGGCATCAGGATATTCATAGCCATAGGCGCGATACTCATGCTCATACCAGCCCGCACCGATGCCGAAATTCAAACGTCCATGGCTCAATACATCAACGGTGCTGGCCATTTTCGCGAGGAGCGCGGGATTACGGTATCCATTACAGGTAACCTTCTGACCAATGCGAATCCTTTTTGTGTCTCGGGCCAGAGCTGCTGTTGTGGTCCAACACTCAAATGTGACCTCCTGAGACGGTTGAGGAGCCGTGTGAAAATGATCGACTAACCAGGCGGATGTAAAGCCCAGTTCGTCGGCTGTCTGCGCGACTCGTGTCATCGCTTCGTAGGCCTCAACGGGATCTTTAATGCTGGCCAGATCCATGACCCAACCCTGGGGGAGAGAGATGCCAAATTGTAAAGACATAAAGCAGATACCTTTCATTCGTCTGTGGAAAGAGTTGCCATTGCTGGATAAGAGATGAGAGATAACCTGAGAGAACATAATATCCTCGTTCTACCTCTTATTAGCAAAAAGCCGCATTACCGTCGGCATGACGTTCAACACTTCACAACCGCCTTCGGTCATGATGATGTTACCGCCGACATCCACCAAATGCCGCATTCGGCTCGAATGGGAAACGACGATCCGTGACAGAAAAACTATGCTCCATAGGAATATATCTTCCTCTTTCGTAAAGAGAAAATGACGGCGGAGGAGAACCTTTTTCCCTGCTAGATGCATGCATCAGAGCTCATGCCAGGGGGGCTTCACCGCCAGACAGAAGAGAGTTCATCCCCTTTCTCATCCTCTTGACAAACTAGCTTAGCTAGTCATCTTTTCCTCTCCCCAAGAATAATCTAGCTAAGCTAGTTTGTCAAGGGGGAACGAGAACAGTGAGTCCATAGCTGAGTGCTCGAAAAGAATGATGTGCGTGGAGATCAGCACCGCTTTTAATTGTATTTCATGGCTCGAATCAAACTGGAGAGAAGATGCGCGCTTTTAGCGGGAACGTTTTTGACGAGTTAGTTCAGGAGCATGGTTTTGTGGTCGCGTATCCAGATGGATATAAAGGTTATTGGAATGACGCTCGGCTCTCGTCGAATTTTCCTACCCGTAAAGCTTGCATTGATAATGTTGCATTTACGAAAGCACTCATCTAGGAAATGCGGAAACAAAAAGGGAGGCTTCGTACATGGCGACGAAGTCTCCCCCTGTTAGCTTATAGTGGATGGCTGATGATTGGTTTGAGCGCTGGATAGAGCGCGGTATAGGTTTCGTACGCTTGCTCATAGATGGGGGCAAGTTCGGCATTTGGCGCTGTACGTTTGGTGATCCTGATGGTCTTTGCGCACGCCTCCTGTACAGAGGAGTAGACGCCACCCGCGACACCCGCGAGCAAGGCCGCACCGAAGGCGGGTCCCTCTGAGGCGTTGGTGACGACCAGTTCGACACCCAGCACATCGGCGATAATCTGTCGCCATAACGGGCTGCTCGCGCCACCACCGGTAGCACGTACCTGCTTCAGTTCGAGTCCCTGATCACGGATAATGTTGTAGCAATCCTTCAAGCTAAAGGCCACACCCTCCAGGACGGAGCGGATGAGATGCGCGCGCGTATGGCTGGCTGTCAGACCAATCCAGCCGCCACGAGCATAGGCATCCAGGTGTGGTGTGCGCTCACCCTGCATATAGGGTAGGAAGATGAGGCCCTCACTACCAGCAGGAACGCGCTCGGCTTCGCGTGCCAGTAGATCATAGGCATCGAGCCCCGTCCAGCGCTCCAGAGCACTTTCAGGCAGGCCGATATTGTCGCGCACCCAGTGCAGTGACAGGCCCGCACCCTGTGTGACCCCCATCAGATACCAGGCATCAGGGACGGCATGATTGAACGTATGCACACGCGGCACCGGACCCGAGGTGTCCACCTGCGGCGAGTTCGAGTGTGCCAGAACAATACCACTGGTACCGACTGAGAGCAGGGCTAATCCTGGCTCAACAACGCCGTTACCAACGGCACCACATGCGTTATCCGCACCACCGCCTGCGACCGGCGTACCAGCAGCCAGACCGGTCAGGGCAGCGACCTCTGCTGTGATGGTCCCGCTCGCAGCATCGGCAGGGACGACCGGCGGCAAGAGTCCTGGATCGAGCCCGATTGCCGCGAGTACCTCCTGCGACCATCGACCATGCTTTACATCCAGCAAACAGGTACCAGCAGCATCAGAGATCTCCATCGCCTGCACACCAGTCAGACGAAAACGGATATAGTCCTTTGGAAGCAAGAGCGTTCGTGCCTTCGCAAAGATTTCAGGCTCATTGTCGCGCACCCAGAGCAGTTTGGGGGCCGTAAAGCCAGTCAGAGCAGGATTGCTCACATACTCGATAAGCTTGCTCGCGCCAACCTTCTCGGTCATCCAACGGCACTGCTCATCACTACGCTGATCCGCCCAAATAATGCTGCGGCGCAAGACCTGGCCCTGCTCATCCAGCAAGACCACACCATGCATCTGACCCGAGAGACCCAATCCGCGTACATCTTCCGGCTGAATCCCCTGCTGGGCAGCCGTACGTAGACAGCTCTGAATCGAAGAGATAGTCGCCTGCCACCATTCAGCAGGCTCCTGCTCTGCCCACCCTGGATGGGGATGGTAGAGCGTATATTCAACAAAAGCATCAGAGATAACATTCCCATCTTCAGCAGAGAAGAGTGCAGCTTTAACACCCGTAGTACCAAGATCGATACCAAGCAATGTTTGCATAATAGAAAAAGCTCCTTCGCCATGCAAATTGTGTCATCGACCTGATTGTACGCCAGATTCGCCAAAGAACCAAACGGTTGACATACCATTACCGTTCAGAGAAGATTGATCTCTTACTACCTGAGGAAGATCTTTTACACTTCTTTTGCAGAATTTTGATATGCACATGTTATGGTTGTACATGAAACTAATTATGGATAAGAGAGATACGTTTTCTTATCCATAAGTAGAAATATGAGAGCATCCACAAGAGGTGATCGATGAGTCTTAAGGAAAAGCATTCAGCGTCTGTCCGGCAGATAATCACGATCTGCGTGGTCACACTGCTATTTATATTAGCAATCGCTTTACGTGTATCACTCTATGGCAATATTACGAGCGATTATACGGCCTTTGTGAGCCGCTGGTACGACTATATTAAGAGCAATGGCGGTTTTGCCGCCTTCAAAGACAACTTCTATAACTATAACCCGCCCTATCTCTACCTCCTTGCGCTAGCAACGTACGTTCCAATAGCGAAACTGATCGCCATCAAGACAATCGCGGTCATTTTTGATTGCGTGCTGGGTCTCTTCACGTATCTGATTATTCGCTTGAAGTATAAGCGTTCACTGGCAGCGATTATAGGTGCACTGGTAGTCCTGTTCGCACCAACTATCTTCATCAATAGTTCTGCCTGGGGACAGTGCGATGCGATCTATACTGCATTCTGTCTGGGGAGTCTCTACTTTCTGCTCACCGATCGACCAGGCTGGGCATGTGCCTTCTTCGGCCTCGCTTTCGCTTTCAAGCTTCAGGCAATCTTCTTCTTGCCTGTCTTGCTGATCCTTCTCTGCAAAAAGAGACTCCCTATTGGCTACCTCGTGCTTATTCCTGCCATCTTTGTACTCTCGCTTGCGCCTGCCTATATCGCGGGTCGTAGCGCTAGCAGCTTACTCGGTATCTATGCTCAACAGATAAGCAGCGGCGGTTCTGGTGGTGGTGGTGGTCAGTTTGGTGGTGGTGGTCAGTTTGGTGGCCATCGTGGCTCAACGACTACCGGTCAATTTAGAGGATCAACAGGAACGGCTCCAGCGGGGTCAGGTCAACCGGCAGGTGGACAGAGCGGACAGGGGGGCTTTGGCGGCTTTGGCGCTGGCAATGTGTCCTTTGGCTCAGGCCTGACATATAATGCTCCGAGTATCTATCAATGGTTGCCGACAAGCCCGACGAGCCTCTGGAAGTGGGTAGGGATTATTCTGGCGGGACTGTTTGTGCTTGGAGTAGCCATACTGGTATTTCTCAGTAAGCAGAGGCTCACAACCGCTATCATACTCAAGCTGGCACTCGTATTTGTGCTGGGCATCCCTTTCTTCTTACCGGAGATGCATGAGCGCTACTTCTATCTGGCAGACGTCTTTTCGATCGCCTTCGCCTTCTATTTTCCTTACCTGTTCTTCGTGCCACTTGTTGTGCAGCTCTGCTCGCTGGGCAGTTATGCACCCTATATGCTCCACAATACAGTCGTGAGTCTGTCGCTCATAGCTGGTGCAGTCCTGATCATGGTCATTGTTACGCTGACAAACCTCGTGCTAACACTCTATCCTACGCTGCTGGCACGGATTATGCCGAGTGAGACCAAGGAGGAAGAACCGGTCATCGCGGCTAGTAGCACGGCGCAGCAGCAGACAAAGCATGCTACTTCGTAGATGTTGGCAGCGCTGACACGATATCCGTAGAACGGATAACCTCTATTGAAGCCACGATACCTATACATAACTGTATCTGGATATTAAGGTACCATGCAATTCAATTTTTGTCAATATGATTTAGCACAATTAAATATTCTGAAATTGTATTTACCATTGTTTAATTGTGCACAATTAGATTGACAAAGTATAGTAAATGCGCTATACTACAGGGCAGTGAGGCTCCCATACTTCGTCCCTTGTTGCTACGAAGAAGCGTTGTAGATCTCTTTTTTATGTATCTCTCTTTCTATTGCATTTCCATTTTCGTTGGAAGGGTTTTCCATGACACAGATGTTACAAGATGATATTCTCAAACTTGACAACCAGCTCTGCTTCGCTCTGTATGCAGCCACACGGGCCATGACAAATGCCTACCGTGAACTGTTAACATCGCTGGGATTGACGTATCCTCAATACCTGGTCATGCTTGTCCTCTGGGAACATGGGACAAAGACTGTCAAAGATCTTGGGCTGATGCTCTCTTTAGATTCAGGTACCCTCTCGCCCTTGCTCAAGCGCCTTGAGAGCGCTGGTTTGGTGGAACGCAAACGTCGCACAGTGGATGAGCGATTGGTAGAAATTCATCTCACCGAGGCTGGTCTCTCACTCAAAAATCAGGCTGCTCCGATTGCGACGGAGTTCGTCTGTCGGACAGCCTTAGAATCTGAAGCATTTACGAAGTTGCGTGAACAACTTCATCAGCTGGCAGCGGCACTTTCAGCATCAGGTGAGAAGAACACACAGAACAACAGCATGTGCCTCCCACCGGTCATGCCCTCTCCCATACCCGCTCGCAAGAACCAGACCGCAGATCCTGTCTAAGCAGGCATCCTTGCAATCCGAAAGCAGGAAGAGGGCATTCAACGAGAGCAGCACCTTCGCCATTTACGCCGGATCATGACGGATACGGTGGCCTGTTGTCACGCCATGGGGTTGACGATTGTGACGCTCCTGTTCTGTAAACGTAACAGAGCGGTTGAAATCATACGACGGTACCTATTCCTTTTTTGAGTATGCGTCGGATCGTTTCATAACTGACTTGCTGTTATTATTCTCCACAGAGTCCAATTGCACCATGCGATCAGCGAGCAAACGCAACGTCCTGCAGCGCTTGCCCCGAGGGACAAGCGCTGCAGGAAAGCGCAATCAGGTGGGCTTCCTGTTCTCCATCCAAAGCGCGTAAAGGGGCTTGAGGAGCGTTACGATGGCTAATGACATCGTCGAGTCCATGTTCCACAAAGTGTTCTCGTATCTGTCGCACGGACAACGTGACATCGGCACCTGCGGCGGAGCGGTTCAATCTGCATTCGTCAAGGATGCTTATTCCACCGCAAATGGTGTATTCCCCAACCCTTGATTACTGATTCTTGCGTGGCAAGATCACATATTGGTACAACAGGGCCGCGATGATTGCACCAACGATTGGGCCAATCCAGTAGACAAGATCGTTGGTCCAGAAACCACCCGCGAGCGCGGGCCCGAAGGTGCGCGCGGGATTCAGAGACGCGCCGCTGATTGATCCACCCACAAGGATGCTGGCCATCAACGTCAGGCCGATGCCAAAGCCGCCAATTTTGGGCGCGCGCTCGTCAACAGCGGTGCCAAAGACCGCCAGGACCAGGAAGAAGGTCAGCAGCGCCTCAACGAAGACACCCAGGCCGAAAGAAACACCGGTTCCAAGCATTGGCGTGCCGAGTTGCACCGTTTCCCAGACCGATTGTGGGAACATGACGCGCAGCGCCAGGCCAGAGAGCGTCGCGCCAACCAGTTGAGCGATAATATAGAGCAAGGCCAGGGCAGGTTTGATATGATTTGTTACTGCCAAGCCGATAGTCACGGCAGGATTGAAATGTGCTCCCGACGTCGCGCCGAAAATGCTGATCATGACCGCGAGTCCCAGGCCGTGCGCCAGCGCAATGCCTAACGGACCCAGCGCTCCATGCGTCATTTGATTCGCAACAATCGATCCCGCGCCGATGAAAATGAAGCAAAACGTTCCGGCGAATTCCGCGACAACGGGTCGTACATAATCGATGCTTGCTTGATCCTCACGGATCATTTCTGCTCTTGCAATGCTACTCATGTATTTTCATCCTGATAAACTATACTCACTGTATAATATCTAGTATTCCATACAGCGATGAGTTTGCTGTTCTCCGCGATCTCATCGTCGTATGATCCGAAAAATCCCCCCATTGGCGGTAACGCTAAGCGTTACCGCCGATGACATCCTAACGTTCCCTCATCACGCTTGACGCGACGGTCTGGGGCGCTCCGCCACTCTCCGCAAGGCCGAGACCTTTGGCGACGCGGCGACCCAGGTCGGGATCCACCTGCGACCAGTAGGTCTTGAGCACACGCTCCTGCAGCGCACGGTCAACACCCTGGCTCATGTGGGCAACAATATTAGTGACCAGGTGCTCTTTCTCCGTCTCGCTCAGCACGTTACGATAAAGGTTGCCTGGCTGGATAAAATCGTTGTCCTCAGCACGCAGCGTGTACGCGGTACGCGCAACCTCACCACTGATCACCACGCCCTCAGGCTCGCCATAGCGCTGAGTATCGGCCTGGGGACCATTGAACGTGTTCGGAGAATAGTGCGGCTGGTCCCCATTGTGATGGTAGCTCATCGCGCCGTCTTTATTGTAGTTATGCACTTCGCTCCGTGGCTGGTTGACCGGCAACTGATTGTAGTTGGTGCCGATGCGATAGCGGTGAGCATCCGGATAGCTGAATATACGACCCTGCAGCATCTTATCCGGGCTGGCCGCAATACCAGGGACCATGTTGGCCGGCGATAAAGCAAGTTGCTCAATATCATTGAACATGTTCGCCGGGTTGCGGTCAAGGACCATGCGACCAATCGTGATCAATGGATAGTCGCTGTGCGGCCAGATCTTGGTCAGATCGAAGGGGTTGAAGCGATAGGTGGCGGCATCCTCATAGGGCATGATCTGTATCTTCAACTGCCAGGATGGATAGTCCTTCCGATCGATCGCCTCAATCAGATCGCGGCGATGAAAGTTAGGATCCTGACCGCTTACCGCACCTGCCTCTGCATTGGTGAAGTTCTCCACGCCCTGATCACTGATGAAGTGGTATTTCACCCAGAACTTCTCGCCGTTGGCATTGATCCACATGTAGGTGTGGCTCCCATACCCATTCATGTGGCGTAAGGTGCGGGGAGTCCCACGATCGGTCATCAGGTAGGTCACCTGGTGAGCAGACTCCGGGTACAACGTCCAGAAATCCCACTGCGCAGTATGGCTCGGGAGACCCGTGCTAGGGACACGCTTCTGCGAGTGGATGAAATCCGGGAACTTAATGGTATCGCGGATGAAGAAGATCGGAGTATTGTTCCCGACCAGATCGTAGTTCCCCTCTTCAGTGTAAAACTTGACGGCAAAGCCACGTGGATCGCGCACCGTGTCAGCAGAACCCAGTTCACCGGCAACTGTCGAGAAACGAATAACGAGAGGAGTGCGCTTCCCGACGCCATTGAGGAAGGCGGCTTTGGTCCACTGGGACACATCATCAGTGACCTCAAAATAGCCAAAGGCACCTGTCCCTCTCGCATGCACGACACGCTCAGGAACACGCTCACGGTTGAACTGTGCCAACTTCTGAACCAGGTAGTGGTCTTGCAGCAGGAGAGGTCCATTGGCGCCGACGGAAAGCGAATGCTCATCGTTGGCGGCAGGAATGCCCGAATCATTTGTTGTGACTGGTGATTTCTTGTTGACTTGATCGCTCATTTATTCCTCCAATAGTTATTGTTCATACAAAATTATGGCAGTGATTTCAGCGAAGGTCGTGTTGAATCCCTACCAATCCCTACCATTCACTCCACAATTTCTCTGGTGTTGACATCCTTTCACCACTACATAACAGCATCCGAATATAAATGTGCCACACAATTCAATTTTTGTCAATACTACTTAGCGCATTTAGATATTTAAAAATTGTATTTATCATTGTTTAATTGCGCACAATTAGATTGACAAAGCATGATGAATGCGCTATACTGCAGAGTAATGAGGATCCTGTACTTCGTCCCTTGCTGCTACGAAGGAGCGTTGTAGATCTCTTTTTTATGTATCTCTCTTTCTATTGCATTTCAAATTTTCGTTGGAAGGGTTTTCCATGACACAGATGTCACAAGATGATATTCTCAAACTTGACAGCCAGCTCTGCTTTGCTCTGTATGCAGCCACACGAGCCATGACAAATGCCTACCGTGAACTGTTAACATCGCTGGGATTGACGTATCCTCAATACCTGGTCATGCTTGTCCTCTGGGAACATGGGACAAGGACCGTCAAAGATCTTGGGCTGCTGCTCTCTTTAGATTCAGGTACCCTCTCACCCTTGCTCAAGCGCCTTGAGAGCGCTGGTTTGGTGGAACGCAAACGTCGCACAGTGGATGAGCGATTGGTAGAAATTCATCTCACCGAGGCTGGTCTCTCACTCAAAAATCAGGCTGCTCCGATTGCGACGGAGTTCGTCTGTCGGACAGCCTTAGAATCTGAAGCATTTACGAAGTTGCGTGAACAACTTCATCAACTGGCAGCGGCACTTTCAGCACCAGGTGAGAAGAACACACAGAACAGCACGTGCCTCCCACCGGTCATGCCCGCTCCCAAGAGCCAGACCGCAGATCCTGCCTAAGCAGGCATCCTTGCAATCCGAAAGCAGGAAGTATGTTATACTTACTACTAATAACGTATAGGTGATGGAGCTCGCCTGATCAAAGCGTTCTCTTTGGTCGAACCGCAAAGAAGCTAATAGCGCCTGATAACATGCTGGACGAATAGCGCCTGTTATCAGGAGCTTTTTTTGTGTTTATTCAACAGAGCGATCTGCTACCAATTTTATGCAGGAGTTATTTTGTTATTACAGATTATACTCATTGGGTGTGCTGGCGCGTTAGGAGCGCTGGCACGTTATCTCATCAGCCACATAGTAACGGCTACTGCCGGCACCAAATTCCCCTATGGTACACTGCTGATTAATGTAACGGGATCGCTGGTCATCGGTCTCATCTTTGCTCTCACTGGACGGCATCTCCTCAGCACAGCTATGCAGTTGATCCTGGCAACGGGCTTCCTGGGCGGCTACACGACCTTCAGTACGATGTCGTGGGAGACAGTACAACTGGCACGCGGTGGCAATATGCGAGCCAGCATAGCATATCTTGGTGGCAACGTTGTGCTAGGCTTGCTGGCGGCGAGCCTGGGGCTTGCAATAGGTTGGGGGGTATAAAATATACATGTCAAAGGATGTTTTACAGCTACGACGCCTGCTCTCAGTAATCGCAGGCGGTTTCCTGGGAACGATTGCGCGTTACCTGCTCAGCCTGGCGATTCAGGGTATGCTCGGCAATAGCTGGCCGTTTGATATTCTCACGATCAACATTACCGGTGCCTTCCTGATCGCGCTCCTGACAACCTTCGCCGATGCCGCTATCTTCATCGGACCCAAACGCCGCCTCTTCTTCAACGTTGGTTTCCTGGGAGCATATACGACGTTCAGTAGCCTGGCGCTGGGCAGCGTCAATCTACTCGCCGGACAACAACTCTGGCCGGCATTGCTTTATATCGTCTGTAGCTTGCTGGGTGGAATCCTGGCAGTATTGCTAGGACAGTATTGCGCTATCGTCGTAATTGCACGCATGCAACAAAGTGGAGCAACAACGGCATCACCATCGCTCGCCGTCCCTGAAGAGCGCAAACTTATGCTGGATCCAGAGGTCAGCACCACCTCCCTGCACGAAGAGGAGAGGACATTTTAGCCAGTCACGCCCACACGTACTATAAATAGTAGTGTACACCAGAAGTTACAATCAATGATAAAATACTTGTGAAATAAAAATCATACTGTGATACAATTTCTGTTGATCTTTACACTGGCAATACTAGATTGGATACTTCTTTATGTCCCTTACGGTTGACAAGCAAGCAGAACAAAGTAAGTTAACAGGCGAGATGCGCCTATCGATTGCATTGACGTTCTTCGCTTTTATTTTAATTGGGGCGAATGATGGTGGCTTAGGTGTACTCATCCCAAGCATACGTGCCTATTATCATATCGATAATATCGTTCTGAGCTATATCTTCATTGCTGCCTCACTTGGCTACATTATCTCTGCACTGTTCTGTGGTCTGCTTATCGAGAAACTTGGTATACGCCGCTTCTTAATTGTGGCTGCAATCGACTACGTTATCGGTGCTGGCATCTATAGTCTGCAACCGCCCTTCACGGTGTTGCTGCTGGCGGCATTCTTTTTGGGCACGAGTGTTGGCTCGATGGATGCCGGCTTAAACTCATACATAGCGGCCTTACCAAACAATACGCGGCTCCTAAACTATCTGCATGCATTCTATGGTGCTGGCGCATGGCTCGGTCCAATTATCGGTGCTGGACTCCTGGCGTTACAGTTACGTTGGGGTAGCATCTACATCGCATGGGGTACCATTGCGCTAATCGTGCTGATCGGCTTATTCACGATCTTTCGCGTCCAAAGTCCGGCCCAACACCATAGAGAGCTAGAGGCAGAGCTGAGACCACACGAGAATGTCTTGCGTGCCACCTTACGCGTACGAGTAGTCTGGATTGCCTGCCTCCTCTTCGTCTTCTATACTGGAACAGAGGTCAGCACGGGCAACTGGAGCGTGACGTTCTTGCTGGGTCAACGCCATACCAGTGAGTTTGTAGCAGGCTGGATCATCAGTGGATACTGGTTGGGTCTGACGCTTGGTCGTGTAGTACTCGGACATATCGCTGAACGGATAGGACCCGCGACGCTGGTGATGTACAGCATGCTGGGGGCGATCTGTGGAGTGCTCATTATATGGTTGGTCTCAACCACAGTCGGTGCCATACTTGGGCTCTTCGTTATCGGCTTCTGCCTGGGACCGATCTTCCCCACAGTAGTCTCACTGATGCCAACATTCGTCGCACCACGCCTGGTCCCCAGCGCCATTGGCTTCCTTGCCAGTTCCGCAAACATCGGTGCCGCCTTACTTTCATGGCTAGCTGGTAGCCTGATAGAACACGTCAGTCTCATCGCACTCTGGCCCTACGAAGTCTTCATTATCACCGCTATGCTTGCGCTCTGGCTCATATTAATCAAGCAAGGAAAGAACAGCACCTCTAGTGTCGTAGAAGTTTACCATCGCTAGTAAGTTCGCTAAAACATCGGTGAGCCTCTTTGAAGAGGGTAAATGCTAGCATCGCCAATTACCTGGATAGCTTATATTATCTCTAATATCGCAATTTATCATCATAAGCAATTAATATTGCTTATGCACCTTAGCAAGAGGGTATCTGAAACTCCGCGTCGTCTGAAGACGAGCGGGTTCTTAGGCCGTAACCAACGCTTCCACTCGGTTCCTGCGATAGCAAAGAAGGGAGGGCTCTTGTCGGGTCGGCACAAGACTTTTTCGCTGACGCGCTCTCTCATAGGGAATACCCATGCTGGTCGGCACAGAGGCGCGACCACTCGCACGTTGTTGCACACCTTCCATCGCCAGCGTCAGGCGCGTTTCCACACCTGCCCATCTTTCAGGGGCCATGGAAGGGATCAAGGAAGTCTGCGGAAGAAAGGCCAGCAACGTCGCCGAGTAGAGATCTCTCTGTACCGGGCCGATCCCGCACGGACAGTGATGCCAGCGCTGCGAGAGGGGCTTTTTGACGTAGCACCCGCACCCATGACAGTATTGGGAGAGGCGCGTATCGAAGGCCGAGACTTCTCTGAGCAGGCCGCCAGTTTTCGCAACTGTGCGTGTAAGGTGTGCTACAAACATGCCAGGGGCTCGGAGTCCGATACTGCGGCCAAAGCGGCGTTGCCAGCCTTTGTAGGAGGTCTTTTCAATGGTGATGGTCGTGCCTATCTGCACGATCTCGTGAGCGAGTCGTCCATGCAGGCTCTTGCGGTATGCCGCCAGACGGCGCTCCTGAGCCGCCAGACGCCGGCGTGTCTTTTGGGAGTTGCGGCTCTCCTTCCAGCGCTTGCGCCCTGGCTTGCAGCGTCCTTGCTCGTCGTAGTGCTCGGGGTTGTTGGCACGACGTTGGCGGTCAAGTCTACGCTGGAGGCGGCGGCGCTCCCGGGCATTGGGGCGCAGTTCGTCGCAAAAGGTGATGAGACGTGCCTCCTGCTCTTGGGAGACAATCGCCAGGGTTTGCGGCCCGATATCCAGCCCGATGGTGTCAGGACCGGGGGCATGCTTCGGCTTCTGGTAGGGCGCACCTTCCAGCACAAGCTGGACGCAGTAGCGATAGCCATGCGTATCTGCTCCCTGGCAGCGTGCGCTGCTGGCTCTCCGACGGAGAAGGCGGCAGTACTTGACGCGATGCCGCAGGCCGTGAGCCACCACGGGATCCTGCCAGTTGATGCTAGCCTCGATGCGGTCGCCCTGCCACTGCAGAAAGCCAGCGTTGCCGTCGGTGGGGTCCTGGAGCGTGAAGCGCAGACCGCTCGTATTACTCTTGCCCTCGACACTATCGAGGCCACGGCCACGGCTCTTGAAGCGGACGTGTTTGGCTTGGCCAAGACAGACCCGATTGACGGCCTGATAGGCCCGGCTCGCCAGCTTCTGAGCGGTATTACTATCCAGATGCTCAGCCAGCCAGTGGACGCGTTGGGTGGTCGCATAGCGATGCAAGGCATACTCGGAGAAGTCGTAGCGGGTGCGCAAGGCTTGGTAGGCGGCGTGGCGCTCGGACTTGCTGCGGATGGTGCGGGCCAGGGGCCAGGCGGGATCATTGCGCATGCGACTGAGACGCCGGCGGGCCTCCCCGAGCAGGTTGTTGTAGAAGCAGCGCCCTACCTCCAGGTGAGCAGCAAGGCGCTTGGCCTGTCCGGCGTCGGTGCGGAGGGGCAACTCCAAAAGGAAGGTGCTGGTGTTGCTGCGCTTCATCCCGAAAAACCTCCTTACTGCAGTCCTAGTAGATTGGTACACATTTTCACTCAGTATACATGATTTCTCATAAAATGCAAGAGAGGGATGACGAGAAAAAGCAGCCATTCCTCCACGGCTTCAAAGCTCGTGGCTTCCTAGCCGCACTACTCTGTGAACCGCATATCCTCTTACATATATTTACACGCAGCTTAAGCGCCAGCGAATCTGGTCGGCATGCCGAGCGAGGCGTTTAAAGATGTTATGGCGCAGGCGATAGACCTCCTGCACGTCATTAAATTCACTCGAACAAAAATGCACGATCTCACGAGCTTTGAGGCCACAATGAAAATGCAGATAGGCCAGGCGCTTCTCGCGACCATCACTTAATAGCGAGCGAACCGCCTCCCAAAGTTCATCCCCCTCCTCCGGCTCCTCGGCAGCTGGCTCACCAGTGTATAAGGCATCGCCTGGATCAGGTAACGGAACCTCGTTGGGATGATTATAGATACGCAATGTATCCATGATCGCACCATTCAGGCTCGCTCGTAAATAATTTAGCGCGGCAGCCAGTGAGGCAAAACTCAATTCAGGATTGTTCATGCTCGCCTGCCAGAAACGAGTGAACGCCTGCGCCACATAGTTCTCTTCACTATCTAACGCGTATGCCCGCTCACGCCGCGAATGACGACGCAACCAGCCAGACACAACTCCCCCAAAGCACTGCTGCAAAATCTCCCAGGCCCTCGCCTCTTGCATATTCATCGCACGATGAAAAATCTCTAGCGCATAGCAATCATCCCCATACTCACCGCAATTATAGTGCCGCATCTCTTCCTGACACTTTTGCGCTAGCTGCTCCAATCCCAATGTACGAAGGTGTGATGATACAGGTTGAACAGAATGTGGTCGCACAGACAGAGAGACGAAACATGATGGCTTGATCTGCTCGTCAGACGTCAGTAATTGTTGCATGAGACACACACACCTTTACTTGTCGATTATGCAATGCACAGACAAACGTCCTGGCTTCCGCACAGATAAACATCTCACGTGAGACGTTGTATGCCAGAGCAATGATATATAAAAATGTTTACATGATGTTTTTAAAGCAACACATTTGTGATATACGCTGTTATACGCTGTCATTGTACATTTTCAGCGTTACGAGATCGTTACGAAAACAGACACAACACGGCAAAGGGACTCCGCAATAGACGGAATCCCTTTGCCGTGTTGTGCTTCTCTCTACGTTACGCTACTTGCTTCCTACATGGCGCTCTTCATAAGCAACGTCTAGTTCGTATGCGTATGCCCGGCATACCCACTACGCTCACCACGATCCACACCGGTATGAATCAACGTGAGTGTTGCTGGCGTCGTCTTATCAGCGGTCAGTGGAAAGGCGATAACAAGGACGCCATTCCCATAGTTCACATTTGCATGAACGGCGTCTACAGGCAGACTCAGATCGAACTCACGATGGTAACCACCAACGCTCCATTCATCGATCAGCAGCTCTTTAATATCCTTCAATATGCCCCGTAATTCACCATTAATGACGACATGTCCCTTCTCAGAGACCTGTATAGCGATATCCTCCGGCTGCAAACCCGGCATTGGAGTCGCTATCATAAGACGATCACTACTACGATACACCTTGAGTGGAATATGTTGCAGCTTTACTCTTTCGTGCATAGTCATGATGCCTCCCTCGTAAGACCATATATGAAAAGGTCGAGCCATGTCCAGCGTTTGCTATAAATACATAAAGCTAACGGACATCAGAAGACCGCTAAATCGTACTTCGTGGAAATATACAAAGAATACGTTTTTCTATGTACTATCCATTGCACGAAGCAGCAGGGGGCACGGTTTCAGCAAGCAGTACAGGCCACTCACAGCCGCTGAGCACTCAGAGGATGCTAAGACCAGGACTGTACTACGATTGCCGCATTTACCAGACCCAGCAAGAATAGTATGTTGTCAGAGCAACAAATAACTTCTACGAGGGAAGATATTGGGAATACAGATCTCAGCAGAGCAGGTCGCCAAACTTTCACCCGATGATACATCCAACAAAGCAGGTATGAAGATGGCTGCTTTGAAGCATTGGACAAACCTGGGCCAGGATGAGGCCGCGCTATGGGGAGAATGCAAAGGAAGTTCGAGTACACCCTATAAGGTCGGAATCGCCAGTAGCACACTCTCCACGCGGTGCTCATGTCCCAGTAACAAATATCCCTGCAAACACGCACTGGGCTTACTTTATCTCACTGTGAGCAGTGGCAGCAGCATAGCAACTACCACCCGACCAGAATGGATCGAGCAGTGGCTCAACGCCGCTACCGAGGCCAGGCAACGTAAAGAGGCCGCCGCGGCCGCGAAGGCCAGCGCACCACCATCCGCAAACAAAGCAAAGAGCATGGCTCAACGCGAAGATAAGGTCCTGGCTGGTATTGAGCAACTCGATCTCTGGCTCAACGATCTTATCCGCAACGGTCTGGGCAATCTGAGCCAGCAATCAATGGGGATCTGGGATGAGCGCGGAGCACAACTTATCAACGCGCAAGCTCCAGGCCTCGCTGCACGCGTTCGTAGCATGGGCGCGATCCCCTTCACCTCCACAAACTGGATGCCAAAACTGCTGGGTCAGCTCGGCAAGACTGCACTCTTAACGGAGGCCTATCAACATCCAGAGCGCTACGATGATGCCATGCGTGCAACTATCCGTCAGCTCGTTGGCTGGACCTATCAAGAAATCGAGATTATCCAACAGGGTGAGCGCGTCAAAGACGAATGGCTGATCCTGGGTCAGATGACCGAAGAAAAAGATCAGACCTACACACGCCGTACATGGTTGCATGGCCTACAGAGCCAGCGCAACGCATTGGTGCTGCAATTTTCGAAGTTTCAACCTGCATTCGCCGCTACATATCCATTGGGCGTCAAAGTACAGGCTGAACTGGCCTTCTGGCCCGGCAAGCTGGCTGAACGCGCACTTATCATTGAGCATTCCGACCTGCAACCACTACCCAGACCGCTTCCAGGTGCCGCGACGCTCGCTGAACTGTCCGGTCAGATAGCACAGCAACTCAGTCAGCAGCCATGGATGGAACGCTTCCTCTGTGTCGTGCGCGATTGTGTGCCTCTGCATGATGTAGAGAGTCGGGATTGGTTCTTGCAGGATAAGACCGGAGATACGTTGCCACTACGCAAGCAGGATGGGAACTGGGAGATGCTGATCTACAGTGGTGGAACGCCCGTCGATTTTGTTGGCGAGTGGAACGGCGAAGCACTACTGCCGCTGGCACTGCAGGCTGAAGACAGCTATCATCTGCTATAAACCACGAAAGGGAGAAAAAAGAAACGGTCAGGAACCCCACGAATAAATCCGGGGGCTTGCGCAAGTAAGCCCACACCTGACCAGTCTTAGTCTTGAAACACAGGCTCCCTTCGGGAAGAAATAGGTACCAACGGGTGCATGCCAGCCCGCTGCTCTACGGTCCAACATTAAACAGGCTTACAGGGTTAAACCAGTGTGTTGGACGAGAAACCTTCCCGAAGATCGACGAGGCAAACATTACCCTAGCAATAGGAGGCTCCGCAAGGAGTGTAAGGAGACTCGATTTGAGTAAAGTCTTTGTAATCGATAGTGTATATCAACCGTTGAATCCGGTCCATCCAGGAGAGGCTCGCCTCTTGCTGAAGCGAGACAAAGCTTCAGTGTATAGAATGTACCCTTTCACGATCATTTTAAAGCAGGTGATCGAGCAGCCTGACGTAAAGCCGCTACGGGTCAAGCTTGATCCTGGTTCAAAGACCACGGGCATTGCGGTTGTCAATGACGCGACAGGAGAGGTCGTCTTTGCCGCTGAGCTGTCACATCGTGGGCAGGCGATCAAGATGGCGCTCGATGATCGTCGGGCGGTTCGCAGATCCCGGAGACGGCGTAAAACACGTTACCGGAAGCCACGCTGGTCCAATCGCAAGAACAGGAAGAAGGGCTGGCTTCCACCCTCGTTAGAGAGTCGGATCGCCAACATTCTGACGTGGATACAGCGTCTTTCACGCTATTGTCCCATTACCGCGATCAGTATGGAGCTCGTCAAATTCGATCTTCAGCAGATGGAGCACCCGGAAATAGCAGGAGTGGAATATCAACAAGGCACGCTCGCAGGCTATGAAATCCGCGAGTACTTGCTCGAAAAGTGGGAACGACAATGCGCCTACTGTGAAGCTAAAGATATTCCTTTGCAGGTAGAGCACATTGTACCACGGGCCAAAGGCGGTACAAATCGAATCAGCAATTTGGCTCTGGCCTGTGAGAAGTGCAATACCGCCAAAGGCACGCGGGACATCAAAGACTTTCTCAGGAAGAAACCGGAGGTGCTCAAACGCATCCAGGCCCAGGCCAATGCACCACTCAAAGATGCAGCGGCAGTCAATGCTACACGGTGGCTGCGATTCGTTTGATCCAAAACCGTGAAAACGGGGGAGGAACAGCAGCAGAATATATACCCTGCTGACAACTGATAGTTCGATGATGGGCGAAATTCCCATCCCTCCAGGTGAAAAGAGGAACAGCATTTTCCCCTCGGTAGCGACTGGTCATCAATCCGAGAAGCGGGAAGAAATGGGGCAAAGTTGCAAACTCGATGTGACAAACAACCCCTAGCAAGTTGCTATGGCTAGCGCAAGCGAACCTGCACCAGAACCGTCGTTATGGCGAACAAGCCAACGCGAGTTAACGCAAGTATCATTGAGCCAATGCGGGGCTTGGTCCAAAATGGACAAGGATAGGGGCCGACATATCCAACGGTGATCGGTATTCACCCCCATAAAACCCGGCGGACAGCAGGAGACCTACGGTAACGTAAAACGAACTATCGGAACGAAGTAACCAGCAGATGACTCTCATGCGAGGTTGAAAGCATGAGCAGGTACCAACCGCAAGTATCTGTCTGGTGGGATGGTCTGAGAAGCAAACGCCTGGGGTAATGCCCAGGACACGCTGACGCAGACCCGATACTGTGGAATGAAGGAGTGCAAGTCGCATGGGAGAAACCAAGGCACCGGACGCAAGTTCGAGTGAGGAATGGGCAGCATTACCCTGGCGCAAGCTAGAGCAACACCTGTACCGCCTGCAAAAGCGCATCTTCAAAGCCTCCGAACGTGGAGATCTGAAAACAGTTCACAAGTTACAGAAATTGTTAATGAAGTCCCGGTCAGCCCGACTCTTGGCAGTCCGACGAGTGACCCAGGACAACCAGGGCAAGAAAACCGCTGGCATAGATGGTGTAAAATCCGTTCAACCAACTGGCAGACTTGCGATGGTTGAAGCAATTCACCCAAAGCGGATGAGCCAGAGGAAGCCACAACCACTCAGACGCGTCTGGATACCCAAGCCAGGAAAAACTGAGCAAAGGCCGTTGGGCATTCCTGTAATGTTTGATAGGGCATGTCAGGCACTAGCCAAAGCCGCCCTCGAACCACAATGGGAAGCCTTGTTCGAGGCCAATAGCTATGGCTTCCGACCGGGACGCGGTGTCCATGATGCTGTAGGAGCAATCTTCATTAACATCCGATTAAAGAGCAAATACGTTCTGGACGCGGATATCAAAGGTTGTTTCGACAATATTGACCATCAAGCGCTCTTAGGAAAGCTGCACACCTATCCAGTAGTGAGACGACTGGTGAAAGGCTGGCTCAAGGCTGGAGTCATGGAAGCATTGGAACTTTCCCCAACCAAGGCGGGAACCCCGCAAGGTGGGGTTGTGTCCCCACTGCTTGCCAACATCGCCCTCTATGGAATGGAAGAAGCGTTACTCAAAGCCTACATCGGTGAGAATAAGGCTCCATCCGCACTGCGAGGAGCACCACAGCTCATCCGGTATGCCGACGATTTTGTGGTGCTGCATGCCCAGGAAACAGAGGTCATTAAGGCGCAGCAAATCATCGCAATGTGGTTACAAGGCATCGGATTGGAATTGAAACCGAGCAAAACGCGGCTATCCCATACTCTGAAAGAATATCAGGGAAATGTAGGATTTAACTTCCTGGGATTTACTGTTCGACAATTCCCGGTAGGGAAGACCCATACTGGAAAAGGAAAGCCGTCAGGTTTCAAAACGATCATCACGCCGAGTAAAGAAGGAGTTCAACGCCATTTGCAAGAACTCAGGAAGATAATACAGAAAAGTCAATCGCTTCCGCAAGAGGAAATCATTGACCAACTCAACCCAGTTATCCATGGTTGGGCGCTGTATTATCGAACGGTCGTATCGGCAAAGCAATTTGCGACATGCGACCACCATCTCGTCAGTATGCTTTGGCAGAAGATGACCCGAAAACACCCGAAGAAAGGAGCGAGATGGGTAAAAGGGAAGTATTGGCGGACAATTGAAGGAAACACCTGGACATATGCCACGCCAGAGGGACCTGAACAACATGTGCTGAGATGGCACGCAATACCCATTCAACGTCACACGAAGGTAAAAGGCAAAGCAAGCCCATTCGACGGGAACCTCCTTTATTGGACCAAACGGTTAAAAGATCACCCATTAACAAAGACGACGCTAGGAAAACTGCTACAGAAACAGCAAGGAAAATGCCGCTGGTGTGAACTTCTCTTCCGGGAGGAAGATCTCATAGAGATCGACCATATTACCCCGAAAAGTGAGGGCGGTGGTGAAGAACTCAGCAACAAATGTGCCCTTCACCGACATTGTCACGACCAAAGGCATGTGAAACACGAAGAGGAGTGTATCAATGACAACTGACCGCAGTATTGAGGAGCCGTGTGAGGTGACAAGTCTCAAGCACGGTTTTGAAGCCGAGCGGAGAGGGCGACCTCTTCGCTTAGGCAGCAGACTCTTTGAACGCCTGCAAGCTACGGGACTCCCAATCGAATGTGGGTCTGGAGGTCTCACCAAATTTAATCGGACAACGCGTTCGCTGCCCAAGACCCACTGGTGTGATGCAGCGAATGTCGGGAAGAGTACTCCAACTATACTCTCAATACAGGGCGTGGTGCCCTTGCTAATCAAGGCAGCAGGTCACGGGCGACGGAAGATGTGTGTCACGGATGCCTATGGCTTCCCGAAACAACACAAGGAACGCAAAGGGGCATTTCTGGGGTATCGCACTGGAGACATGGTAAAAGCAATTACCCCAAAGGGGGCTTTTCAGGGGCGCATTGCTATTCGCCATCGCCCCTCATTCCGGTTAGGGAAGATTGACATTCACCCGAAGTATATGCACCGTCTGCATCGTACGGATGGCTATGAGTACACACACGAAAGGAGTGCGTGATGCTCCTCCCCATAGGTGAACCAAGGGGTACCCACATCACGCAATTTTCAAAGATGGATAAGCTGCTCAAAACAGCCATCATCGGTACCACACAAGCGAGCAATCAGCAGACAGAACAAGCGGCTCAGATAAACACCGGTACAGGCGTCGATACGCTGAGCAGCCAGCTTGACGCAGCAGAACGCGAACGCTCGTTTTTGCTTACAGCTGGCGCACTCGCGATCTATCAGCAGGCAGGCCAGCTGACGAGTAAGCGCGAATATCCAATAGAGCAGGCACCGCTAGAGCAGCTTCCCGCCTGCAATGACCAGGTAACCCATCTACTGCGCGAGCTCTTCTTGCAACATGCCAATGATCTCTTGCCAGAGGCACTCCAGCGGCTCCAGGCCAGACACCAGCGTCTCCCGTATAACCTGCTGACGCTAGCATTACAGAGTGGCACAACCAACAAGGCACTCGGTCGCTCACTGCTGGCACTACTTGGAGAGCGCGGACACTGGCTCGCCCGCTATAATCCAGACTGGAAATGGGCACTGACACACAGAGCAGACGAGAACGCCAGTGCTGAGACGATCTGGCAAGAGGGGATCTTCACACAGCGCATTGAGGTCCTTCAACGACTACGTGAAAACCAGCCCGCTCAGGCCCGTGCATGGCTCGCAGCGGCATGGAGCAAAGAGGCAGCCGCCGAACGTCTGATCCTGCTTGATACGCTACACAGCGGACTGAGCATGGATGACGTGCCATTTCTTATCCAGCAACTCACTGACCGCTCGCCACAGGTGCGTAAGCGCAGTGCCGAGCTCCTCGTTACATTGCCAGAGACAACACAAGCACAACTTCTCATGCAACGAGCAGACGAGATGCTGGACTATCAGCCACACACACTGCAGCACGGAGAGATCCTGGTGACTCTCCCCGTGATGGCAGGTGGCAGACCAGCAGACGAACAGTGGTGTAAAGACGTCGATATCGCGGGAAGCCTGGGTAAGAAAAGTAAGGCAGAGCAATGGTTCAATCTCGCCATCAGCGCGATCCCTCCACAGCATTGGGAACAACGCTTTCATGTCAACGTCGAGGAACTGCTGGCCGCATTAGAGGGCGATCCCTATGAGGTCACACTGATCAAGAACTGGACACGTGCCGCAGGGCTTCATGCGACCACAGCCTGGCAGCTACCACTGCTCCGCTGGCACCTGGCACAGCTTTTAGTAGAGCAAAAAAAACGCATCTATGGTCAGGAAGAAGAGGATTACGAACTGACACGACAACTCCTTGGTCGGGCAGAACCATCCACAATCGAACAGCTTTTGTGGGAGGCGCAGAAAAAGCAGGACTTCGACCAGCTCTGGTTGCTCTTCTCACTGCTACCGGGCATCTGGAGTCCACCTGTCAGTCAAGTTTATATTCAACTCATCTTTCAATATACATCCGCAAATAACGATCCACATTTCGGGTCCAGTCTAACAACACTATTACATGCCCAAAACGCGCTACATCCAGATTGCTTCGCGCTGATCATCCAGGAGCAAGAAGCACATGCACAAACAGATAGCGACTATATACACAAAGACTACTATCAGATCCGTTACGTCGAGTCGCGCAATAAATGTATCAAGCACATTAAACTACGTAAGCGTATTCAGGAGGAGATTTAGCAATGACGATCACACAAGGTAGCGAGTTGAACGAGACCAACATTGGCGATAGCGTAGACGCTGTCCTGCGTCAGCATGCCGAGCAGCAATACGCAGAAGAACTGGCAGAGCTGGCAAAGATCGATACGCGGCAGCGCCCGCCCAACTGGCAGCTCTCGCCCTGGGCCGTACGTACCTATCTGATGGGCGGCAAGCTTGAGAATGGCTTCGAGATTAGCCCTAAATATGTCGGCAATGCACGCCTGATCGAGATCGCCGTCGCTACGCTAGCCACCGACCGCGCTCTCCTCCTCTATGGTGTACCCGGCACCGCCAAAAGTTGGGTCAGCGAACATCTGGCCGCTGCGATTACTGGCGACTCGACGCTCCTCGTTCAGGGTACGGCAGGAACCGATGAGAACTCCATCCGCTATGGTTGGAACTACGCTCGTCTGCTCGCCGAAGGACCTTCAAAAAACGCGCTGGTAGTGAGCCCGATGATGCACGCCATGCAAGAAGGCAAGCTCGCACGCATCGAGGAGCTAACGCGTATCCCCAGCGAGGTTCAGGATACATTGATTACTATCCTCTCTGAGAAGACCCTGCCGATCCCCGAACTCAATACTGAAGTCCAGGCGCGCAAAGGCTTCAACGTTATCGCCACAGCGAACAACCGCGATAAGGGCGTCAACGAGCTCTCAAGCGCCCTGACACGCCGCTTCAACACTGTTATTCTGCCACTCCCGGCAACGATGGAGGAGGAGATAGCGATCGTCAGTCGGCGCGTCGACAGTCTTGGCAAGGCGCTAGAGATACCCGTCGAGAAACCGGCCCTGGAGGAGATTCGCCGCGTTGTGACCATCTTCCGCGAACTGCGTAACGGCGTCACCGTCGAGGGGACGACGAAGGTTAAGGTCCCCAGTGGCACCCTCTCCACAGCTGAAGCGATCTCGGTCATCAATAGCGGACTCGCGATGGCCGGTTACTATGGCGATGGCGAGCTGCGCGCCAGCGATCTGGCCGCAGGTCTGATCGGAGCAATCGTCAAAGATCCCGTACAGGACCGCATCGTCTGGCTGGAATACCTGCAAACCGTCGTCAAAGGGCGCAGAGACTGGAAAGACTTTTATCGCGCTTGCAATGAAGTGCTTACACCTCAGTGACGGCAGCGATACCGTTCACGTTTGCGACAATGAATACGAATGTTGCCCTCACCCATTTTGCCGCTTGCGGAACACGTCAAATTAAAGAATCGAAATCCCGTGTTTGGGGTATTCTGTTGTAACTGACTGGTATGAAGTAACTACCCGGAAGGTAGAGTATCAGTGTAAGGAGAATAATAACAGTTATGATGCAAGAATATATTGAAATTCGCGGCGCTCGCGAAAACAACCTCAAAGATGTCACCTTAAAAATCCCTAAACGCAAGATTATAATTTTCACCGGTATATCCGGTTCGGGTAAGTCATCGCTGGTTTTTGACACCATTGCCGCTGAGGCGCAGCGATTGCTTAACGAAAACTTCAGTATGTTCGTGCGCAACTTCCTGCCGCGCATCAGTCAACCGGAAGCCGACGAAATTAAGAACCTGAGCATGGCCGTCATCGTCGATCAAAAACCGCTTGGTGGCGGCTCGCATTCAACGGTCGGCACAGTCACGGATATTGCCACGGCGCTTCGCCTTATGTTCTCGCGCTTCGGCAAGCCGTACGTGGGCTACGCCAACATGTTCTCATTTAACGATCCTGCGGGCATGTGCCCTAACTGTAACGGCATCGGGCAAAAGCTGAGTATCGACATGGATGCTGCCTTTGATATGAACAAGTCGATCAACGAAGGCGCACTGCGACTGCCCATCTACCAGAATGACAGCCCGTGGTTTGAAACCGTGAAGCGTTCCAAGCTGTTCGACAACGACAAAAAACTCAAAGATTTTAGCCAAAAAGAACTCGACGATCTGTACCACTCCAAGCTGGTCAAGACCGATTTGGGTAACGGTGTGCACCTCAACTTTGAAGGCGTGGTCGACAGATTTGTGCGTAACTATATCAACAACGATGTTAAGACCATGTCGGAGCGCACACAGAAAAGCGTTGGACTGTTCATTACTAGAGGACCATGTGAGCTGTGCCACGGCGCACGGCTGAGTCAAAAAGCACTGGCTTGCAAAATTCAGGGCTACAACATTGCCGACCTGAGCTCCATGCAGGTCGATAAACTTTTCGAGGTGCTTAAAAAGCTTGACGCTAAGGAAAACCATGCGCTGGTCAAAACAGTGCTGGAACGCCTATCTAATTTAGTTGAGATTGGCCTCGGCTACCTCAGCCTTGACCGTATGACTGATACACTTTCCGGTGGTGAGTCGCAGCGCGTCAAGATGGTAAAACACTTGAATGGCAGTCTGGTTGATGTTATGTACATCTTTGATGAGCCTAGTATCGGCTTGCATCCCCGCGATGTCCACAGCTTGAACGAGTTGCTGTTTAAACTCCGCGACCAGGGTAACACGGTTATTGTCGTGGAGCACGATCCGGACGTTATTAAAGCCGCTGACCATATCGTAGACGTTGGCCCGCTGGCTGGCATCAATGGTGGTCAAGTGGTCTTCGAAGGCGCCTACCCGGAATTACTTAAGGCCAGGACTTTGACTGGCGAACATCTGAAAGATCAGACGCCGATCAAGCAAGTATTTCGCCAGCCCTCTGGTAAGCTGACTGTCGAGGACGCCCACGCTAATAACTTGCAGCACGTCACCGTCGATATCCCGACAGGGGTCTTCACTGTGATTACGGGGGTCTCTGGTTCGGGTAAGAGTTCGCTGATTCATCAAGTATTCTTGAAGCAACATCCAGACGCCATCGTGGTCGATCAATCGGCAGTTGGTACTTCCAGCCGATCTAACCCTGCCACCTACATCGGCATCATGGATGTTATCCGCAAAGCCTTTGCCAGGGCTAATAAGGTTGACGCTGGACTGTTTAGCTTTAACTCAAAGGGTGCTTGCGACAACTGTAAAGGTGCCGGCTTCTTGACCACTGACCTGGGCTTTCTTGATGATGCTAAAACGCCTTGCGACGTCTGTGGTGGTAAGCGCTTCAAGGACGAGGTATTATCCTACAAGTATAATGGCAAATCGATCACTGAGGTGCTCGATCTGACCATGGCCGAAGCCAATGAATTCTTTGATTTGCCAGAGATTGCTCAAAAGTTACAAGCACTCAATGACGTAGGTCTGGAGTATCTAACGCTCGGCCAGCCCTTAAGCACGCTCTCCGGCGGTGAATGCCAACGCATTAAATTAGCCAGTGAGCTGCACAGAAAGGGCAGCCTCTATGTACTTGATGAGCCGACAACTGGGTTACACATTTCAGATATTGCTCGCTTGCACAAGCTCATCGACCAACTGGTAGAAGATGGCAACACTGTGATTACTATCGAACATAACGTGGACGTTATCCGTCAAGCCGACTGGATCATTGACCTTGGCCCCGAAGGCGGTGACAAGGGTGGCAGGATTATGTTTGAGGGTACGCCAGCCGAACTGCTAAAAAGTAAAAAGGCACTTATCGCGGAGTATCTTTAGTGTTCTTGGAGCAGGTATAGCGCTTAAGCTTTAAACAGTTATTGTTGTCTGGAACTACTGGATCGCTTTGAGGAGATACTTGCCGTGTCATGCCCCCTCAAACCGATTACCACCCTTCAGACGCTCACAAAGAATAGTGTAGTACTACACCAGGGTAAATTGATGCAAATCTATAGCCACTGCCCTGGCGCGGTGGCTATCTTCGTATGAAAGCGAGAACGTTATGTACACAGGTGTCGCTACCTTCATTGAAGTAATATAGCGGGGAGCATTGAGATTGAGTACGATTCATGTTTTCGGTATTCGACATCATGGACCAGGGTGTGCGCGTCATCTGCGCGCCGCCCTGGAGCAGCTCCAACCAGACATTGTACTGGTTGAGGGTCCACCGGATGCACAGGAGACGCTCCCACTGATGATGTCAGCAGAGATGCGTCCACCTGTTGCACTGCTGATCTACACACCAGAACACCCCGGTCGGGCCGTCTACTATCCCTTTACCTCTTTCTCGCCAGAATGGCAGGCGCTCAACTATGCATTAAGCAATAGTATTCCGGCACGCTTTATGGATCTACCACAAGCGTTCCAGCTGGGCATTGAAGAAGAGCACGCTGAGGTTGAGGCGACAGAGACAGCCAGCGAGCCAGGGACACGCGAGAACGCAGAGCTGCTACCAACCGCCGATGAGAAAATGGTCCATGAAGATCCACTCTCGTTATTGGCACGCGCAGCTGGCTACGAGGATCAAGAGCTCTGGTGGGAGCGCATGGTCGAGCGCCGTCAGAACAGCGTCGATCTCTTTGAGAGTATCCTCGAAGCGATGAGTGCGTTACGCGAGGGGAAAACGCCGAGCAATGAGCGCGAAGCCCGGCGCGAAGCATACATGCGTCAGACAATACGCGGCGCGCAAAAAGAAGGCTTTCAGCGCATCGCCGTCGTCTGTGGAGCCTATCACGCGCCCGTATTAGTTGAGCCTGGACCAGCCAGGGCCGACAACGCACTGCTCAAAGGTCTCAAGAAGACAAAAATCGCAGCCACCTGGATTCCCTGGACCAACTCGCGACTCGCATATCGCAGCGGCTATGGCGCAGGTGTTGAGTCGCCCGGTTGGTATGCGCATCTCTGGACGACCGCTGAGCAAGTCACAGCGCGTTGGATTACCAGAGCCGCTCGCCTGTTGCGGCAAGAAGGGCTGGATGCCTCGTCGGCAAGCGTCATCGAGGCTGTACGACTGAGCGAGACACTCGCGACCCTCCGTGATCAGCCGCAGCCCGGCCTGGCCGAGCATACCGAGGCGATCCTGACCGTCCTCTGCCATGGCGAGCAGACGCCGATGCAGTTGATCCGCACACGCTTAGAGATCGGTGAAGAGATGGGTCAGGTACCGCCCGAGGCCCCGACCGTTCCACTATTACGCGATCTTGAGGAGCAAAAAAAACGCCTGCGTCTCGTACAATCCGTCGAAAAGCAGCAGCTTGATCTGGATCTGCGCAAAGAGAACGACCTGGCACGCAGCCACCTGCTGTATCGGCTCAGCCTGCTCAATATCAACTGGGGCATTCCGTATGGAGCGTACGGAACGCAAAGGACACAAGGAAGTTTCCATGAATACTGGACATTACAGTGGCAAGTTGAATTTATCGTCGCATTGATCGAAGCCAACATCTACGGTAGCACTATCGTAACCGCCGCCGCTGGCTCGGTGCGTGAGCAAGCCAGCAAGCAAGAAGAGCTGCCAGCACTCACAAATCTGCTCGACAAGACGATCCTGGCAGAGCTCCCCGCAGCAATCGACCATGTACTACAAGCCATCCAGATCCGAGCTACGCTGACCAGCGATATCCAGCATCTGATGGATGCGCTCCCGGCGCTGGCACGCATCGTCCACTATCGCGGCGTCCGCAAAACACGAGCAGAACATGTACAACCAATCATCGACGGCCTCTTTGAACGCAGCCTGATCGGTCTGCCAGGGGCCTGTTGCGCACTCAACGCCGACTCTGCGCGCTCCATGCTACGTAGCATCAACAACGTCCAGGACTGCGTGCAGCTACTGGATCAAGCGGAGCAGCGCCAGCAATGGCTCACATGCCTGCATAGCCTGAGTGAGCAAGACAACATGCACGGGCTGATCCGTGGGCGCGCCTGCTATATGCTATTGGAACAGCAAGCTCTCGCCGAAGAAGAGCTGCAACGGCTGGCTGCGTTCTCGCTCTCACCTAGCGGTGATACCGAACAGGCAGCCGCATGGATTGAGGGCTTCCTCTCCGGCAACGCACTACTCCTGCTGCATCAAGACCAGCTCTGGCGCTTGCTAGATCGCTGGCTCAATAGCTTATCACCCGCGGCATTTATCGCACAGCTACCAATCCTGCGCCGCACCTTCGCACTCTTCCAACCACCTGAGCGCAATAAGATGGGTGAGAAGGTCAAGCATCTCTACCGTCCAGAGCAAGGACCGGGCAGCAGCAATCCTACCCTGCTGGATGAGCAACGGGCCGCGCTCGTACTACCGGTCTTAGCACAGATCATGGGGGTCACATATGAACAGTAAGCTTGATGAGATCGATGAGCAGCGACCCGACGAATCAGAACGTCTGCGTCGCTGGCGACTCGTGCTCGGAGGCGCAGCCAGCGAAGGACTCGCGACTGGCGCTAGCAGTGCGGGTATCGCACTGACGGGGCAGGACAAAGACATGGACTATGTGCTTAGAGAGCTCTATGAATGCGAGAAGGGTGCAGGTAGTCTCGCCAAATCGGCTCCGCACGTTTCGCGCTGGCTGGGAGATATCCGCACCTACTTCCCAACACAGAGCGTCCAGGTCATGCAGCAAGACGCCATCGATCGGCTCGGCATTACCACCATGCTCCTGCAACCAGAGGTCCTGGAGCAGGTACAGCCCGACGTCAATCTCGTCGCCACGCTCGTCTCGCTGAATAAGGCCATTCCAGAGGAGACCAAAGCGACCGCACGTCAGGTGGTGCGTCAGGTCGCCGATCAACTCGAACGAAAGCTCGCCAATCCACTCATCCAGGCAGTACGCGGTAGTATCAACCGTGCCGCCCGCACCTACCGTCCACGTGCCAACGAGATCGATTGGCAGCGCACAATCAGGCTCAATCTCAAAAACTACCTGCCCGAAAAAAAGACCATCATCGCCGAACGGCTGGTCGGTTATGGACACAAACGCTCATCGTTACGCGACATCGTCCTCTGCGTCGATCAGAGCGGCTCAATGGCGACCTCCGTTGTCTATTCGAGCATCTTCGGAGCCGTGCTGGCAACCATTCGGGCCGTCAGCACACGCATGATCGTCTTCGACACAGCCGTCGTCGACCTGACCGAAGAGCTACATGATCCCGTCGACCTGCTCTTCGGTACGCAACTCGGAGGTGGTACCGACATCAACAAAGCCCTTGGCTACTGTCAGCAAAGCATAGAGAAACCCAACCAGACCATCCTCGTCCTGATTACCGACCTCTACGAAGGTGGCAACGCAAAGCAGATGCTACAGCGTGCCGCAGAACTCGTCGAGAGCGGCGTCCACGTCGTATGCCTGCTAGCGCTCGGAGATAGCGGCGCGCCCAGCTATGATCATCATAACGCAGCTGCGCTGGCTCAACTCGGCATCCCCTGCTTCGCCTGCACGCCAGAGCTCTTCCCAGACCTGATGGCAGCCGCGATCCAGAAACAAGACCTCAATCGCTGGGCAGCCAGCAATGATATCGTCACCGCACGTAGCGAGAACGCTTAATAGCCATACGCATGCAGATCCACCCGCTGGATTGCTCCTGACCTTGACATAGAGTACGCTCTAAGCAGTAGACTATCCTGGGTGAAGCTTTCATAGCATGCAATGTTTTGCTATCTCCACCCACTCATCGTTGGCTGGGTGTACTAAAAGAAGAGACAGAAAGGATAAGAACGCATGAGTGATATCAATGCAAAGGCTAGTGGTCAGTTCCAGATTGGTGGCGACCTTACGGTGAACCGACTTGGCTATGGTGCTATGCGCATAACCGGTAAAGGCATCTGGGACGAGCCCGAGGATCACGCGGAAGCACTCCGTACGCTGAAACGGCTACCAGAGCTTGGTGTGAACTTTATTGATACCGCCGATAGTTATGGTCCTGAGGTCAGCGAGAACCTGATCCACGAGGCTCTCTATCCCTACAAAGATATGGTGATCGCCACCAAGGGAGGCCTTACCCGTCATGGTCCAGATATCTGGCTGCCATTAGGACGTCCTGAATACCTGCGCCAATGCGTGCTGATGAGCTTGCGGCGTCTGGCTATCGAACGCATCGACCTCTGGCAACTACACCGTATCGATCCAAAGGTGCCGCGTGATGAGCAGTTTGATGCCATCAAGCAGATGCAGCAAGAGGGTCTGATACGTCACGTGGGCCTCAGCGAAGTAAATATTGAGGAGATCCAGGCCGCACAGAGGTCCTTCAAGGTCGCGACAGTACAGAATCTGTACAATCTGGTAATGCGCCAGAGTGAAGATGTGCTTGATTATTGTGCACAAAACACTATTGGGTTTATTCCATGGTTCCCGCTGGCAGCTGGCAGTCTGGCACAACCAGGCTCACTGCTCGATACTATTGCGAAGAAGAACAACGCAACCCCCAGCAGCGTCGCACTTGCATGGATACTGAAACGCAGTCCAGTCATGCTACCGATTCCCGGCACCAGCAAGGTGAAACACCTGGAGGAAAATATGGCCGCCGTCACTATCTCGCTCAGCGACGAAGAGTTTAAAGAGCTCGACGAGCAGGGCCAGCGCGAGTGGCTGAAACAGAAGGTTCTCCTTCCTTCTGGGTGATTTCAGTAGTGAATTCATTCTGTCTATCAGTCCAAACACAGGCTGAATTTAAACCAGGAATACAGAGGACAAGAGCTTGCAAGCAGAGCAATTTCTTGTCCTCTCATCTTATAGAAACCAGGAGTCGCTGCGCTCTCGATACTTGAAGCGATTGAAGAGCTCTGGTTCCCAGTTGCCGCTATCACACTCCTCGTCCTTACCCTGAGGAAGCCGCCACAAGCAGAAGCACAGGAACGCGAGAGCGTCGCGGTATAGCACGGCTTATGAGAGTCGGCGCACCCCAGAGCAAAGGCTAGCGACAAAGCTTCGCAGCTACTCAACAGCCGGTGTTCTGTCCAATTCGATATCCTGAAAAGTGACAGGATCTTCTTTTGGCTCCAGATGAGTAAAGACGGTGCTATCAGGCAAGGCTGCGTGAATAGCTAATTCTATCTCTTCACACATACTATGTCCTCGTAGTACCGTCCATCTACCCGGCACAATCACATGGAACGAGACAAAGCGCCTTCGACCAGCCATCCGACTACGCATAGCATGAAAGTCGATATTCTGTTTGCGATATGGTTCTAAAACGCGCTGTACAACTGCGATATCTTCTTCTGGCAGCGCTGTATCAAGCAGCCCCAGGCCGGTCTGACGCAGGAGCTTGATGCCGGTCCAGATAATATTGATCGCCACCAGAATAGCGACAATGGGATCAAGGATATTCCATCTTGTAATCGTCACCAGCAGCACACCTACAAAGACACCCACCGTAGTGAATACATCGGCGAACAGATGGTGCGCATCCGCTTCTAGCGTGATAGAACGTTGCCTCTTGCCTGCCCGCAGCATAAACCAGGCCAGCACACCGTTGATGATAGCACCGAATGCCGAGAAGATCAGGCCAACGTATGCCTGCGTTATCGGTGCAGGGTGGAACAAACGGGGAAAAGCTTCAACAACAATAATGATAGCTGCAACGAGGATGAGCGTACCCTCAACCCCACTCGAAAAGTATTCAGATTTTGTGTGCCCGTAGGTATGGTCATCATCCGCTGGACGCTCAGACAGTGTGACTGCCCACAAGCCGACCAGAGCCGCAGCCAGGTTGACAACCGATTCGGCTGCATCAGAGAACAATCCAACTGAACCCGTCAGAAAATAGCCAGTGAATTTGACTGCCATCGTTACAAGAGCAGCCGCGATCGACAAGAACATATACAGACGTAACGAATGCGGTTTCATGCAATCCTTTCACACTATAGGCATTAAAGCCTTAAGGCTATATCTAGCCTGCGTTTTTAAAACAAAAAAATATAGGTCTGCCTATAATAACACGTTGCAGAGCTCAATAAAATGATTTAACAGGCATTGTGTTGTGCTACTATTTTGTTTTACAACTTTTTATTGTAACAATTCATAACTTCATAACAAAAAACTTGAAAATTGGGCGTAGATCAGGTATACTTTATAAGTAACAAATTTCACTACTGAATATTCTTCGCAATTTCCCCTAAGGAGCGTCCATTGAAAGTCATGAGCAGCATTCGTATCTGGTAGCGTCTTGTTTTCTTGATTCCTTCGCTACCATGATTCAGGCATCTTCTTGTATGCCCTGCGCTCATGGATTTTTTTTGCCCATTCGACACACAACTCATCCCCACCTGTATAGTTAGTTGCGCAACTATGTGTTTGTGCCAGCTATCCCTTTTATGAGCGCAGTAGAGCATCTTTACCCCAAAAATATAGGTATTACTGCATAACAATGGCAGTTAGATAATGATGAGGTATATATGTTACTGACAGTACGTGCGCTCAGTAAAGGCTTTAGCGTGCATCGCATTCTGGAGAACGTCACTTTTACTATTAATGCGAACGATCGCGCTGGTATCGTCGGGCCAAACGGCGTTGGTAAGACAACACTGTTACGCTTGCTGGTCGGACAGGAAGAAGTAGATAGTGGCTCGATCAGTTACGCACCCGCGACCGAGTATGGGTATCTCTCACAAACGACGCCACCCTTCTATGGCCGCAGTATCGACGATATGCTACTGGCTGCGGTCGGCAATCTCAAGCGGCTTGAGGAGCGCATGCGCGAACTTGAGCAAGCGATGGCTATTACAGAGGGCGAGCCGCTGGCTCTACTCATGCAAGAATACGGCACAGTCAGTAGCCGCTACCAGGATCGCGGAGGCTATGAGCTAGACTACAAGATTGATATGATCCTGAGTGGATTACGCATCGACTATCTCCCTCGGCAACAACGCGTAGAGACGCTCTCAGGTGGCGAGAAAGCGCGTGTAGGGCTGGCGGCGCTGCTCCTACAATCCCCTGATATTCTGTTGCTCGATGAACCGACCAACCATCTGGATGTCGCCAGTATGGAATGGTTAGAAGAGTACATCGCGCAATATGCGGGTGCGGTCCTGATGGTCTCGCATGATCGGCAGTTTTTGAATAAGGCCGTCAACCAGATCTTTGAGATTACTGAACATGATCACCAGTTGAAGCAATATAGCGGAAACTATGATGCATATGTTGCGACGCGTGAGATAGAACGCAGACACTGGCTAGAGCAATATGAGCGACAACAGGAGGAGATCAAAGAGCTCAAGAAGCGGATCAAGGTAAGTGGTCGGCAGGTTGGACATACGCATCGAGCAGCGCGTGACAACGATAAGTTCCTCCCCTACTTCTTTGAGCAGAACGTACAGAGCACGATCGCGAAGAATGTGCGTGCGGCACAGGTCCAGCTAGAGCGTATCGAGGCAGATGCGCTTGAGAAGCCGCCCGAGGCGATGCAAGTAAATTCACAATTTCAGGGATCAGGCATCCAATCACAGGTCGTCATCCATCTAGATCAACTCTGCAAGCGTTTCGGTGAACGAACGGTGCTCAACGACGTCAATGCGAGCATCGCAGCCCAGGATCGCATCATTCTCACGGGTCCTAATGGTAGCGGCAAGACAACGCTCCTAAAGCTCATTATGGGACAGGAGCAGCCAGGGAGTGGCAGCGTAACCGTGGTAGCAGGAGCGCGCATCGGCTATCTGCCCCAGGAGCCGGATGATCTGGATCTGGGCAAGACAGTGATCGAGACGTATCGCCGTGAACAGATCGGCTATGAGGGCGAACACATTGGCAAACTGATAGGCTACGGCCTCTTTCGACGCGAAGATATGGAGAAGCAGGTCCGACAGCTCAGCATCGGGCAGCGGCGTAAGCTAGAGATCGCCTGTCTGATGGCACAGCAACCAAACGTCTTACTCCTCGATGAACCTACAAACTATATCAGTCTGGAGATGCTTGAGGCCTTCGAGTCCGCAATCATGAACTTCGCTGGACCAGTCATCGTCATCACACACGATCGCTGGTTTATACGCCGCTTGCATGATCACAAAAGTCAACGCTGGGAGTTAACAGACGGCCAGCTCCAAATACGTGAGGAAGAGGAGTTCTAACAGACAACACGGCATATACCAGGTTGCGAGGGAGGATCTGTGCCTGGACGCAAGCCCTCCCTACCTCTCCGTTACCAACGGAAAGCACTACGGCGTCTGGGAGGAGGTCTCGAAGTTGGCATGCTCATTGGACACATCTGAGGCTACGGGCAGCGGCAAGCTTACCAGGAAGAGACTTCCTTGATCAGGTGTACTCTCAACGTGAATATGGCCGTTATGATGCTCAACAATCTGCTTGGAGATATAAAGACCCAGCCCGAACCCGACACTCGATCCCGTCAACACCTCGGTGCCAGGCACACGATAGAAGCGTTCAAAGATCTGTGGCACGAGATCCGCAGGGATACCTACACCACCGTCTTGCACGGAGACATGGACCTCCGCATCATGGACATCAAGCGCGACCTGGATGGGGGTGCCAGATGGTGAGTACTTGCGGGCATTTGAGAGCAGATTGAGGATAACCTGCCCGATACGTTCAACATCTACATCAACTTCAATCGGCCCGGCAGGCAGCTTGACACGAATGACAGGATGCGGATTGGTACCTACGACGTATTCGTTGACCAGGCTTTGCGTTAACTCGACAATGTCACAACGCTGGCATTGCAAAGCGAACATGCCCGTTTCTAACGACGAGATGTTGAGCAGATCGTTTACAAGCACTTCTATACGTCGAATAGAGTTCTCCATGCTCACCAGGCTATTGACCTCGGGCGAACTGGCACGTTCCAGTCGACGATGCAACAATTGGGTCATCCCTTTCAAGCTTGATAGTGGCGTCTTCAACTCATGAGAAGCCATACTGATAAACTCATCTTTCGCGGCATTCGCTTCAACCAGCTCATGCGTACGCTCCTGCACAGTCCGCTCCAGCGACTTCGCGTGTAGCTCCAACGAATGCTGTTGCTCCTGTACGCGACGGCGCAGGTGCCGTGTCTGAGTTGCACGCCGCAGAGCTGCGATAAAGTAATCGCGATCAATCGGCTTCTGAATAAAATCGTACGCACCGCCACGCAGCGCTTGAATGGCAAGATTGTGATCCCCATGACCGGTAATCAACAACGTCGGAGTATCAGGACGCATTTCCTGAACACGAGACAGCAACGCAAGACCATCCATACCTGGCATCTTGATATCACTGACAATGGCATCATAATCATGTGCTTTCAGCAGCTCCAGTGCTGCCAGAGCGGAGTCACAGGTATCCACTCGCATACCCGGCATACGAAGATAGAGCGCCTGCGGTAAGG
Organism: Ktedonobacteria bacterium brp13; assembly: GCA_015099395.1. Taxonomy (GTDB): domain Bacteria; phylum Chloroflexota; class Ktedonobacteria; order Ktedonobacterales; family Ktedonobacteraceae; genus Dictyobacter. The sequence continues at coordinate 2,999,584 of AP024096.1, forward strand.
CTTGTAAAAGCGCTGTATCATCATCGACAATGAGAATATATGCTTCGGTCATAATTGCCAAACACTCGCTTACTCTTCAACTTTGAGCGGAAGCTGGATCAAGAAGGCGGCTCCCTCCCCTGGACAATTACGCACAATAATCGTCCCTTGATGCTCCTTGATAATACCGTAGGTTATAGAGAGTCCAAGGCCAGTTCCCGCACCAACATCCTTTGTCGTGAAAAAGGGATCAAAGATCCGCTGCTCCAGTCCTTCGGGTATCCCAGGACCCGTATCGCTTACACTGATAGAAACGTGACTCTCTGTACAATCACAGATAATGGTCAGCCGTTTTTGCGCAACGTTCTCTTCAGAGAGAGCATCACGTGCGTTTGTGACCAGGTTAATAAAAACCTGTTCGAGCTGAATCGCATTGCCGAACACGACTATCTCTTCCGGCGGAAAGTCCAGGACCACTTCGATCTGACGCAGACGCAACTGCTCTTGCATCAATGAAAGAGCGCGCAGGATAATCTGCGTAATCTCTACCGGTTCGCGGCTCACCGATGCCACACGACCAAACGTACGCAGGTGAGAGATGATCTCAGTCGCCTTACGTACCTGCTGCATGGAACTATTTAACTCTTGCGAGATACGCGCAGGATCGGCATCGGCCATCCCTAGCTCGATCAGATCAATCGCATTGCCGACGAAGAGTCCAATATTGTTCAACGGATTGTTCAACTCATGTGCAATGCCGGTCGTCAATTCGCCCAGCGTCGCCAGCTTGCCAGCCTGCACCAGCTGCTCCTGCTTCTCTCGTAGCTCTGTCTCACGGCGACGCACCTCTTCGGAGGTCTCCTTCAGATCACTCATAATATGAATCATCGCCTTGCGGCTATCCTCAAGGCGCATATTCGTACGATGGGCATCCTGTAAGATATGCATCAGCGCACGACGAGAATTGTGCAGACGCTCAGACAGCTTGGCGAGACGATTCCTTTCGTGCTCATAATCAGACAGAATATGAATCATCGCCTTCCGCTGATCATTGAGCTTACGATTGACCTCATTCAGATCGCTAAAGATATGGACAAAGGCACGCCGCCGCTCGTCCGCTTTCTCCACCCGCTTCGAGAGCCGCTTATTTTGCTCAACAAGCGCTGAGTTCTCAGCCTGGAGCAGCTCATAAGCGCGGCGCAACTCCTCCAGGCTCATATCCTTACTATCTTTACTATCTTCACACTCTTCGCTGGCCGCTCTATGCGAAAGCGTGCTACTCATTTATTTCGTCCTTTTACCTTCTCAACCTCACGACGCAAATTTTCGATCTCTTTCTCCAGCGCAATCATCTTCAGCTCGCGACCAACCACCACCTCCTCAAACTTCTCCAGGTCCAGAATCTTCTCCTGCAATTCGGATTTCGATTCTTGCAGATCGCGTAAGATCTTTTCGTACTCACGCATATCGCGCAAGATACCGATCGCACCAATGACGTTGCCATCGGGATCGCGCAGTGCCGAAGCATTCAACGTGGTCGGGATCACCTCGTCGGAGGCAGAACGCGGGTTCAGGCGCGCATTACGCGTCGTACCACGCTCGATCACCTCATCAAGGGCCGCCAGAAACTCACGCGTCTCTTCCTGGCTAATGAAGCGCGAGAGCGACTGCTCCAGCACCTCGTCTGGACGGAAGCCCAACAGCTCATAGACCGCATCGTTCGCCTGCTGAATCTTCCCTTGCAGGTCCGAAACAAAGATCGGGTCTGGCGCGTTCTTCACGAGATTGTCTGCGAGCGCACGAGCCTTGTCCAGTTCACGCATATCGCGCAGGATGCCGATTGCTCCGGTCACCTTGCCATCTATATCGCGCAAAGCCGAAGCGTTCAGGGTCGTCGGGATCACTTCACCGGAGGCGCTCTGTGGATTCAAGCGCGCATTACGCGTCACGCCACGCTCGATCACCTCACGCAGAGCCGCCATAAATTCACGTGTCTCTTCCCGGCTAATAAAACGTGAGAGCGACTGCTCCAACACTTCGTCAGTACGGAAGCCCAACAGCTCATAGACCGCATCGTTCGCCGTAAGGATCTTTCCTTCCAGGTCTGAAACAAAGATCGGGTCCGGTGCATTTTTAATCAAGCTATCAGCATAGGCACGCGCCTTGTCCAGTTCACGCATATCGCGCAGGATGCCGATCGCACCGATCACCTTGCCATCTGTATCGCGCAGAGCCGAGGCATTCAGCGACGTCGGGATCACTTCATCGGAGGCGGTACGAGGATTCAAGCGTGCATTGCGGGTCGCGCCACGCTCGATCACCTCTTTGAGGGCTGCCAGAAACTCGCGTGTCTCTGTTGGGCTAATAAAGCGCGAAAGCGATTGCTCCAACACCTCATCAGTACGAAAACCCAACAGTTCATAGACCGCATCATTCGCAGTCAGAATTTTGCCTTCAAGGTCCGAGATGAAAATGGGATCAGGTGCATTCTTAATAATAGTATCTGCATCCAGGGAACCAAGCGCACTATTCTTAGACTGAGCGGACGTCGTTGTCGGAGTGACATTATCAAGCACGGAAAACCTCCACCGAATAAGTGAGCAGATAGCGCCGATAGGGCGTCAAAAAGACCATTGCCTCACCGTAATCTTCACACTTGAAGATGGAGATGCGACAAAGTACTGACAAGCCATGCCCGAAGCATCAAACGCTCCGTTATAGCCACGTAGACCGAGTAATGAAACGGAATTATTCACCAACTAGCGCCGTAAAGCGATAGGAAAAGTATAGCAGAACAGTTTCTCTCTGCGCAAGGTTATTTCCTTAGAGTTCCTTTAGAGTTCCTTTAGAGTTTCCAGGAGTTCCCATAGAGCCATGTCAATTGAATGCTTCCACAACCACTCTACCATTCTATTATATCGTAACACCTTAAATTCCGTGCTATCGGTCATCTGCAATACCACCTCAATCCCATAAGTCCCATGTTACGTATAAACTATGCTAATAAACGAATGATATCCGCTATAGTATAAGCGACGCATGTCTAAGTATGTGGGATGATGTCTGGGTAGTGGAGGGAAGAATAGACAATGCATGGCTTAATTTTTGTCACCTGGGAGAAGTATATTGCCGAGCGGTTCGGCGACTCCCTGCTACACAACTATCGCGCTGCCGTTGGAGAGACCACGGCGACGGCACCACTGGCGAGCCGTATCTACGACGATGCGACATTGATCGCCGGTGTCCAGGCGCTCTGCAAGCTGAGTGGAGTCCCGGCCAACACCTTATTACGTGAATATGGTCGCTATTTTATCATGAACGGGCTCACCAGCCACCTCTGCGCTTATTTTCTTACGCGTGTACACAGTGGTCGTGAGCTACTCCTTATCATGCGCGAAGGTCATCAACAGATGAGGCGCACACCCGACGGCATCACGCCGCCGCTCTTCAGATACGAAGCCTTACCCAACGATCCGCAGGGTATATTACTGATCTATGATAGTCCACGTAAGCTCTGCCCTGTCCTTTACGGAGCCATCGAAGGAGCCGGTGAGCGCTATAGCGAGCAGGTCCGTGTAATCGAGCGCACCTGTATGAAACATGGAGCAGACGCCTGCCGCTTCGAGGTACACTTTCGACCAATCATCCATCAGCCACAGGACCGCTTCATACAGCATTGGCAGCAGGAGCGCATACAGCAACAAAGGGCACGCCAGTATATAGCAGACGTCATCCTCGCACTCTTACCCGCTAGCGATGGTATAACAATGAACACACTACAGGAAAGGTTGCAGGCCACCCCCGTCGTTCCGATCGAGCAGATTCGCCCCCGCATCATCTTTGAAGCGCTGCGCCACCTGCAATACGCAGGACTGATTACAAGTACCGCCAATCAGCCCGGCGACATCCTTACGCAGCGAAAATTCTGGCGCGTCCCTACGCAAGATCAAGATCAAGATCAAAATCAAGACAACGGGAATGATCAGATGCAAAGCATGCCGCCTGTCACCTCGCCACGTCTAACGCGGCGGTTAAGCGAGAGGAAGAGGGATGAGCACGAGGAGAGTTTTACAGGATTGTCAGACGTGCAGCCAGAAGTTAGTGCGCCAGGCAAGCAGGAAACTGGAAGCTTGCTACTGAAGTACCGTCAGCAGCGAGATGGCATACCGAGAGATGGTACTCCATAGGAATATAAGAAGCAAGGGGAGCGGATGAGACGGAGCAACAAGCAGTCAGTTCAGAAGTTCAGGAAAAATAGAGAAAACAGCAAAAAAACTATTGACTTCCGACTATAGATGCGGTATTATAGTCTCCGTCAAGAGCAAGCCGGTGTGGCGGAACGGTATACGCGTCTGTCTCAAAAACAGATCCCGCAAGGGTTAAGGGTTCGAATCTCTTCACCGGCATAACCCCTCCACAGAAGTCCATTCCCATCCATTCTGAACTCAAACTCCCAGAAACTGTCTGGTTGGATACACCCAAACCTACCAGGGGTAGCGGTTACGCTATCCGGCAAAGATGGCGATGATGCTGACAAATACCAGATCAAACAAGTCAAAGAAGTCCTCAGAAAGTTAGGGAGGCCGTTATGAATCCATTTCATTACTCTATGAACATTCAATGGGATGAAGATGACCAGATTTTCGTTGTAAGCGTTCCTGAGCTTCCTGGCTGCATGACCCATGGTCGCACATATGAGGAAGCCTTGCAGAATGCAAAGGAAGCTATTGAGGGATGGATCGAAGTTGCGAAGAACGAGGGGTGGACTATCCCCGCGCCTAAAGTAGCAGCATAAGAAGAGTGATCGGGTGTACTACCCAAGGCCCCTTAATATCATATTAGCCTCATAAAAAGCACCTGGCTTGTATATAACCAGATGCTTTTTATGGGATTAAATCCTAATTTACCTTACTGGATAACCTGGCAATTATGACAGCATGTTTGACAGCAAAAACCTTTTACATTGCTTTACAACTAAGCATAAAAACATACAAAAATAAAAACAAATTTCCTCTTGAACATCTACAACTACCTCATTACCAGTGTTTATCCCTAGAGATATCAGTTGTAACTCAGTAATCTATGAAATATAATAAGGTATATAGAACCTATAAAACTAATAATTATGAATACGAAGGTAAAAAAGCAATGGATTATTATCAATTCTTTGATACACAGATAGTATCGTATGCATTCAAAGGGATGTATACCGTTAATCTCCATAATAGTGCAATTTCTTCAATTGTAGCTAGCGAATTTTTATTATTACAAAGTAGCAATCCAAAAAAACCCAATTATTATCTTCCTAGGTTACATATAGATGATCTATTATATTTACCCATAAGTTTTCAACGCCCCCACCCCCGACACCCCCACAATAGACCGGTGTTCGGTAAGGGGCGAACCGATTCTGTTGTTATGGAATTTGGTCTTGATCATGAGCCAATAATTGAGTTTTCTAATATCGCACTTGCTGATATTATAAACAATAGATATGCGAAAATATTTTATACATCAATACAGCACCTAGGAAAAGATCAGCAGAAAATACTAAGGAAACGATTCCAATTTTTGCTCGACAATGAATTAAGATGTGTACCTTTAAACAAAGAAATTCTTGATCTATCATTTCTATTACTCAAAGGATTTATGGAACGGCATAATATCAAACAGAATTTTAGAAATAGCTGGAACGATATACTAATTTTAGCTACTGCATTAGCATTTAGTGCAGATCTAGATACCAGGGATAACGAATTGAGTAGATTTGCTGTGGAGCAATACGCTCAATCTTTCAAGAACACAGATTCATTTATTCACTTATCTTTCACCAAAGACGAGCTAACTCAACAGAAACCAAATCGTGAGAGCAAAGGTTATATCAACCGTGGCTGGAAAGCAAAGTTCCATCACTAAAATTAGGTAGATTTTCTGTTTCTTGTGCTCAACAAGCCAATGCAGCAAGGACTCAAGCACGCACAAAAGCACATGAACCAGTTCAACTCTCCCTTATATGACCAAGGTGAGAAGATGCGCGAGATTATCTTGTAGTAGGTTTTGTATGCGAAGGATTGCAAATGAAAATTACACCACAGCCAGAGAAGGCAATAAAGATATTCTACTCCTATTCACATAAGGATGAAGCGCTTCGCAAAAATTTAGAAAAGCACCTTGCCATACTTCGACGTCTTGGTATCATTTCTGACTGGCATGATCGCAACATTATGCCAGGGAACAATTGGGAACAAGAAATTGATGAGAATCTCGATGCCGCCCATCTTATTCTTTTTCTTATTAGCTCTGATTTTCTGGCATCAGACTACTGCTATGGAAGAGAAATGCAAAGAGCCCTTGCACGCCAGGCTTTAGGTGATGCACAGGTGGTACCAATTCTCGTTCGTTCAGTTTCCTGGGAGGATGCTCCATTTCATCATCTCCAGGTGTTACCGAGAAACGGAGTTCCAATAAAAAGCTCAAAATGGCTAGAAGATGAAGCCTGGACACAGGTAGTCAAAGAATTACGCAAGGTTATTAGTGAGATACGTATTACTGAGCACAGCACTGAAGCTATTATAGACAAACACCAGCCTGCGCGGATTTTCCATCTTCCCTATCCTCGCAACCCTTTTTTTACAGGACGTGAAGATATTCTCCTGCAGTTGCGTACTTCTTTTGCTCCTGGGAAATCAATGGCTTTAACACAATCAATTGGCGGCCTTGGTGGAGTTGGGAAAACTCAGATAGCCATCGAATATGCGTATCGCTATCAGCAAGACTATCACTATGTCTTCTGGATTAATGCAGATACGTCTGAGTCGCTCCAGACAGATTTCATAAAAGTTGCATCTCTTCTCCGATTTCCCTTGCCCGGTGAAGATGTAGATATCGATATTACGATGAATGCACTGCGAGAATGGGCAGCCAACAACAAGCAGTGGTTGTTATTACTTGACAATGCTGACAATTTAGCGCTTCTTAACCCCTATCAATCATTGCTTCAAATGAGTCAAGGGCATATCTTGATCACGACGAGAGCGACGGCAACAGGAAGCCTCACACCACGCACAACTAGCATCGAACCAATGGAGAAAGACGAGTCCGTTCTGCTTCTCTTGAGACGAGCAAAGGTACTGACACCTGAGGCGACCCTTGAGCAAGCGTCGGCGAAGATGCGAGAGGAGGCAGGGGCCATTGTTAACGTCTTAGATGGACTTCCATTAGCACTTGATCAAGCAGGGGCCTATGTCGAAGAGACAGGATGCGGTCTCTCAAGCTATATGGCTCTGTACGAACACAGGCGTCGAGAACTTTTAGAGGAACGAGGTCGTTTTGCGCCAGGACATCCTGAACCAGTTGCAACGACCTGGTCCCTATCATTCCTCTTAGTGGAACGAGCCAATCCGGCGGCCGCAGAATTATTGCGCTTTTGCGCTTTCCTACAACCGGATGCGATCCCTATTCGCATGATGCTCGTTGGAAGCACGTTTCTTGGGCCAGTATTGGAGCCAGTAGCCAGCGATTTGTTTGAACTCAACAGAGCGATTAGAGAATTGCTGAAATTTTCCTTACTCAAGCGGAGTGCAGACAATGCAGACAATGAGCAACTCCAGTTGCATCGACTAATGCAAGCAGTATTAATAGACTACATGAGCATAGAGATGCAAAAAACGTGGGTAGAACGAGTCATTCATGTGCTTTTAGCAGCCTGCAGTGAGATAGACCCAGCCTCATGGGAACAGTGCCAACCATACGTACTCCAGTCACAGCGTCTATTACTTCTTACAGATGAGTACAGGATGGTAATACCTGAAGTCGCACAGATCCTAGCGCTAGCTGCTGGTTGGTTAAATGCCTATTTTTATTATGCCGAAGCCCAGCCCCTCTTCGAACGAGCGTTGCAGATTTGTGAGCAGGTATCGGGGCCACAGCACCCTGCTACTGCTAATAGCCTCAATAATCTGGCTCTGCTCTATCGTGATCAGGGCAACTATGCCAAGGCCCAGCCCCTCTACGAACGAGCGTTGCAGGTTCGCGAGCAGGTGTCGGGGCCACAGCACCCTGCTACTGCTACCAGCCTCAATAATCTGGCTGGTCTCTATTGTGATCAAGGCAACTATGCCAAGGCCCAGTCCCTCTTCGAACGAGCGTTGCAGGTTCGCGAGCAGGTGTTGGGGCCACAGCACCCTGCTACTGCTAATAGCCTCAATAATCTGGCTGGTCTCTATCGTGATCAAGGCAACTATGCCAAAGCCCAGCCCCTCTACGAACGAGCGTTGCAGGTTCGCGAGCAGGTGTTGGGGCCACAGCACCCTGCTACTGCTACCAGCCTCAATAATCTGGCTCTGCTCTATCGTGATCAAGGCAGCTATGCCAAGGCCCAGCCCCTCTTCGAACGAGCGTTGCAGGTTCGCGAACAAGTATTGGGGCCACAGCACCCCCATACTGCTACCAGCCTCAATAATCTGGCTCTGCTCTATCGTGATCAAGGCAACTATGCCGAGGCCCAGCCCCTCTTCGAACGAGCGTTGCAGATTTGTGAGCAGGTGTCGGGGCCACAGCACCCTGATACTGCTAATAGCCTCAGTAATCTGGCTGGCCTCAATCGTGATCAGGGCAACTATGCCAAGGCCCAGCCCCTCTTCGAACGAGCACTACAGATTTGTGAGCAGGTGTTGGGGCCACAGCACCCTGATACTGCTACCAGCCTCAATAATCTGGCTGATCTCTATCGTGATCAAGGCAACTATGCCGAAGCCCAGCCTCTCTACGAACGAGCGCTGCAGATTCGCGAGCAGGTGCTGGGGCCACAGCACTCTGCTACTGCTACCAGCCTTAATAATCTGGCTGGTCTCTATCGTGATCAGGGCAACTATGCCAAGGCCCAGCCCCTCTTCGAACGAGCGTTGCAGATTTGTGAGCAGGTGTTGGGACCAAACCATTCTAAAACAAAAGTAATGAAAGAAAACTATCTGCTCACAGAACAAAAGTTGTCTGATATGGATCAACATATAGACAGCTGATTAAGAAGCATTTCTGTACATTGATTTGTATACCCACGGACTACCACCTTGTAGTAAAAGTTAAACAAATGAAAGCACTTGGAACTAAACAGCTCAGGTGCTTTCATTATTCTTTTAAAATAGGGAGAGGATTAAGAAAGGGGAAGACGATCAAGGAGTAGCTTTTCTAAGCGCTCAAAACGACTATTCACACTTTGTTCTAGTCCTTCAAGACATTGGTCCAGGGCATCAAAGCATCTATCATACATAATCGTATCAGACACAGTTTCCAGGTTCCGGTATAAAGGTTGGTACTCAAGTTGCAGAAGGCTCAATCCGTTTTGGGCCACGCTATACACTAACTAGTCGCGGGGACATAATCCTCACCGTTCGCTTAAATTTCAGGCGGTTTTTGAGAATTACCCTCTCAAGCGCCCGATTTTTGAGCATTTGAACTACAATCGATCCTCACTTTGGCAAAGAAGCCTGATTTTAATCTCAAGCATTATTGCCGAGTGGGAAATAAGCACCGTTTTACGGGCGTTTTTTGGCCCCAAGTGGGGAAGACAATTCATTTTATGCCCAAAAATTTAAGCGAACGATGAGTTTATACATTATCAATAGCAATAGTAAAGGCGCATACCCGGTGCTCTTTCTATTCTCCTTACGCTTCTTTTTACTCTTTATATCTTCCTACGTCTTACTATTTATCATATAAATTGATGTATGTGCATACATGTGTATGTTGTAGAAAGGGACTTCCTATGCATCAACAACCTGGAGGCTTCTATACGCCACCACCGCCTCCCCCATCCGATGACCAAACTAACCCTTATAGCAAGAAGATACTTTTAGGATTAGTAATTTCAACAGTAGTGTCTCTCGTTCTTATTGGGATTAGTGGAGGTAATACATCCTCTAATAATCTGACAAACTTTCTAGCAAATGCTGGAGCTAGTATATTTATGGGTCTAATAGTCAGTATTATCATTATTGACTGGAAAGGGTTTATTTCTCTTCGAGGCTTGATCAAATGGAGGCAGATGGAGCAGAAAAAGCGAACCTCCATGGGATGCCTGTTCTTCTTTATCTTTCCCCTTATGTTCTGCATCTATCTAGTTCGTGCTGCTATAGTTTCATTCCAACACGAAAAACCTACAACTCCTTATGAGGTGAACACATCTCAAAACAAGCGGGAAAAGATGGGTATAATTGTAGGGTCAGTTGTTGCTCTTATCTCATTAGCATTTGCAACCGGGACGTATGCCAGTGGAACAAATACGCTGGCTTATACATCAGCACCTGTCGTTCAAACACAACCAGCAAAGATGCCTGTAGCATCTCCAACTTCCAGACCTACTCCTATTCCTACCCCCAAACCTACTCCTGATCCTACGCCAAAGCCTACGCCTACCCCCAAACCTCGCCCTACGCCTACACCAGAACCGCTACCACCGACTCCAATTCCTCAAACCGGTGTGAATGGCAATCCTTGGGGGTATGACTTTACACCAGGGAATGTGATTTATTCACCCCCTGCGCAGTTTTGTGATTACTTTAGCTGTATTAACTACTTCTGGAACGGGAGAGGCTACGTGATGGAATGTAACGATGGGATGTACAGCAAATCTGGAGGCATTAGAGGGAGCTGCTCATATCATGGAGGTAATATGAGGCCCTTGTACTCTCACTAATACAAGGACGCTGAAATCCTTCTGCGATTTAGATAGTAAGCACTTTACCCTGATAGGTCCACTTGAAGGGCTTGGCTATCGTCGCATTGTAGTACTCGATAAAGGCAAAGACTATGGTGGTACCGTTAGCCTCATTATCTGATGAGGCTGATCGCATCGTACATCCCTATGTCAGCTAAATAAGCTTTTGTTGACGTCAATTCTGACTACAACAATGACGACAATACAAAAATTTTTAGGGGCAACCACAAACAAAATCTTAATACATCTCTTTGTTCAACTGGCTCAGATACAGGAGAGAAGCCAATCTATTAGGGCCAAAAGCATATCAATAGTAGTTCAACTCTTCCCCATCTCCACCAAGTAGCCGCCTGTGAAGCCACTTCATAGGTGGCTGCCTTCTGTAGTCATTGCGGGCAAAGTTGAGAGCAAAAATAAGCCAATAGGTTTCAGGTGCTCATAAAGTTGCGGGCACAACTTCCCTATCAGAAGAAGATACTGAGGATTCTTTACGGAGCCATATTTCACGTCAGACATCCTCTCAGCCAGGTCCAGCGCTTCATCCAGGTCTGTACACTGCCGAGACGAAGGCAATTGGCCGGCTCCTTCGTCTCGGCAAAAGAGCATGCTCTGGCGTCCTTTACGCCATTCTATGATAACAACGAATAGTCCATCGCCAACTCAACAACCTTCAGCACCACATGTTCTCCCGCTAGCAAAATCTGTTGTGTTACGGAATAAGCCGTACCTATCAGGCAGATAAAGAAAAAAACTCATTAGATACATTGATACATATATATTAAAATACGTGTGTCTGTCTGGAAAAATTCCAAACATCCCAGATAACCAGAAGCAAAGACAAGAATAGTTTCAACGTCGTCAACATGTGCTGGCTTTGCCTGCGAGAACGAGAAAGAGAGCAGCAAGTCCTATGATTGAGTTCGGAATCACGCTCAAGCCCGACCCACCATCGAGCCGTATCGTTGAGCTGACGCGTATGGCTGAGGCGCAGGGTTTCTCCTATGGTTGGTTGTTCGACTCACACCTGCTCTGGATGGAACCGTATCCACTGCTCACTTTGATGGCCCTCAATACCACGCGCATGCGACTGGGGACATGTGTGACCAATCCCAGCACACGTGATCCCAGCGTCACTGCCAGCGTGTTTGCCACTTTGAATGAAATCTCAGGTGGACGGATGATCATGGGCATTGGTCGCGGTGACAGCGCAGTACGCGTCATAGGTAAAAAGCCCGATTCGTTAGCGACGATGGAGCAAGCCATCAGCGAGATACGTGCGCTGACCGCTGGTCAGGTTGCCCATGTCAATACCCTGCCCCCCATCCAGATCAAATGGGCGAGTGGCCGTTTGCCTATCCTCGTGGCCGCCTATGGACCCAAAGTCCTGCGGTTAGCAGGACGGGTTGGCGATGGAGTTGTGCTGCAGTTTACCGATCCCCATCTGATCAAGTGGTGTCTTACCTTTGTGCGAGAAGGCTGTGAGGAAGCGGGACGCGACTGGTCACAGTTCCATGTGATGTGCGCGACGGCGAGTTATGTTTCGGATGACCTGACTCGCGCATGTTCCGAGGTACGCTGGTTCCCTGCGCTCGTCTCCAACCATGTCGTCGATCTCCTCTCGCGCTACTCCACGGCAGATCTGCCACCGGAGCTGACCAGCTATGTGCGGAATCGTCCCGGCTACAACTACCAGGAGCATGTTCAGATAGGCGCGTCCCACGCGGACTTTGTCACCGATGATGTGGTCTCTCACTTCTGCGTGATCGGCCCGGCTGCGCTGTGCCGAGAGCGCATCCAGGAGTTAAGCAAGATCGGCGTCAACGAATTTAACATCTATTTGATGACTGGGGACAAGGAGCGCATGTTGGAAGTGTATGGCAAAGAGATTATCCCTGCATTTGCCCGTGCATAGCATGTACCTCTTGAGCATCAGTAAGTGACTTTCTGACAACCAGACCCCTCACCAGGCGTGAGACACAACCTTGCTCCATCAGCTCGGCTGGGAGATCACTATTGAAGACCTTGAGAAAATCGATACGGGTGAGCGCGCCGGGGGCAAAGCCCAGATAGCGATGTAAAGAAGAAGCTTCGAGCCGGTTGAAAATTCTGAAAAGTTGACGGCAATTTTGACTACTTCAAAGAATACTTGTTTTTTTCCATAACCAAGAATAGATGCAAATATAGGTACTTCTTAAGAAAGAAAGCCAATTTCAAGATTGTATTCACTTTTATCTACGCGCTTAAAAAATTATAAAGTTCTTGTACTTTCTCTTTCATCTATGTTTACCCTCTAAATAATTAACCACATAATAAACATAGATTTAATTTATCATGCCAAGAAGTTAAAAACAAGAATTAGGAGAATATAATTATACATCGAGAAGAGAAAGCGTTGTTATCCGGATGCCTAAAATTGACAGATATAAAGATTGCTCAACCAGCATACATGAGATAAAAAACGCACACCAACTAGTCACGTGGACATAATCTACTTTAAAATCTTGTGAAATGTAGCAACTATGTAGCGACACCGAAAAATTTATACAAGAATAGATAACACGAAGAGGATAAACAAGAGAAATTTGAGCTCAGAGAGGACAACCAAAAACAATAGTAAACCAGGCTTGTCGCATCTCTTCACCGGTATAACCCCTCCACAGAAGTCCATTCCCATCCATTCTGAGCTCAAACTCCCAGAAACTGTCTGGCAAATTCCACGTTTCTCCACTGCTGACAAACGTGTTTGCTGTCAACTTTGCTGTCAGAGTTTTGGGCCTGGATGGTGGTAGACAAAGGGTCGACAACGAGATATTTTCTTGTTGCCGACCTTTTTTGATCGCATACAAACGTATCTCCACATGTCGAGGAACGGCTGCTTTCAACTCTACGGTTGTCGTCTCCCCACTTTTAATAAGGTGTCGTAATTCCGTCCCTTGTAATTCCGCCATTGATCCCTCATCGCCATCCTAAAAGCCTTTATATTACTTACTACCTTAGTTATACCATCGATGGCGGAATGATGGCGGAATGATGGCGGAATGATGGCGGAATGATGGCGGAATAAATTAGTGCCAGGCTTATTTATAACGATTCCAAGGGCTGCCAATCTTGCCGTTCAAACAGCATTCATTGCCGTTTTTCTCCACTCTCAGCTTCTTAGAGTCCAGATTCTCGACGAACCAGATGCATCATCTGTACATTCAAAGAGACACGCCACCTCTTTGATGTGCTTGGAGGAGATGTAGTGCAGCGACGTGCGCCCCATATACACCATGCACAAGTGTACCCACGTCTGTAGAAACACCGTTTCCAAAGCTTCGGGTAAGCTTGTCAGTCCATCGACACACGTTTAGCAGCCTACGTACATAAAATGCCTACCCCCTTTTCACCAACCAGAATAACACGTATAATAGACAATATATATTCTTGTATAGATTTACCTATCCTGCCTTATATTATCTTAAGAAGGTTAGAGATAGTAGTTACAAGAAGTCATAAAATTGCACTTTATACCATATACAAACTGATTGAAATTTGATGGTATCTGAGTAAAGAATAACAGGTAAAAACTTTCATGAAAGCACAAGAGAACTACTTTCTTCCGTTTCTCAATGGCAAAAAGCAATTTGTCATTCCCATTTATCAGCGTACCTATAGCTGGCAGCGTGAACAATGCGAACAACTCTGGAATGATATCGTTGGAGCAGGCACAAATCAAGAATTGCCTGGGCACTTTATCGGTTCGGTTGTCTACATCCAACAGGGCGTTATATTATTCGGAAACGTGCCACAATTCCTGCTGATCGACGGTCAGCAACGCCTGACAACTCTGATTCTTTTATTAGCAGCATTAGCCGAAATTGCTCAGCAGGAACCAGGCGAAACAGAAACTATCTATAAAGATGACATCTACGATTCTTATCTGATTAATAAATTTGGCAAAGAGGAACAGCGCTATAAATTGTTGCTGACCCAAAACGATCGAGAGCTTTTAAAACAGATCATCGATCAGCCAGAAAAGATAACAGCAAATAATAATAAAGTGTCCATCCCGCTGGTCGATAACTATATCTTTTTCCGTGAACAATTACAGCATGGAGAAGTTGATATATCTACCATATTAACAGGCATTAATAAGCTTATCATTGTCGAGATATCACTGCACAAAAATCTTGATAATCCCCAGCTTATCTTCGAAAGCCTTAACTCGACGGGCATGGATCTCTCGCAGGCTGATCTGATTCGGAATTATGTATTAATGGGTCTCGATAATGATGAGCAAACGAAAATTTATAGAGAGTATTGGTATCCTATTGAGCAAAAGTTCCGCTATGGTGGCAACGGAGACTATTTTGACCGTTTCATGCGCGATTATCTGACCTTAAAGCAAGGTGTTATTCCTAATATTGATAAGGTCTATACAACATTTAAACATTATCACCAGACGAAATATAAGATCACCATTCAAGAGATCGTGCAGGATATCGCGCGTTATGCAGAATATTATGCGAACATGGCGTTCCTCCACGAAGAAGATCCCGAGATCAAACAAGCGATGCGTGATATCAACTCACTTAAAGTTGATGTCGCATATCCGTTCTTTTTGGAAATTTACGATGACTACAAACAAAACAAACTATCAAAGGCAGATTTAGTGGCAATATTACGTCTAATTGAGAGCTATGTGTTCCGCCGCGCCATCTGTAGCATTCCAACGAATGGTTTAAATAAAGTGTTTACGACCCTTAGTGCAGAGATAGATAAAGAACGTTACTTAGAAAGTATCCAGGCTGCCCTCTATACAAAATGGGGAGGTGGACGCTTTCCCCGCAATGATGAGTTCCGGGCGGCCTTTGTCATGAAAGATATCTATAATTCTTCGCGCCGCCATTACTTACTCAACAAACTGGAAAACTATCAGCGCAAAGAGCAAGTACAGATTCTAAATTATACGCTTGAGCATGTAATGCCTCAAAATAGTCGTCTGTCAGAAGCCTGGCGACAGGCGCTGGGACCAGAGTGGAAGGATATCCAGGCACGCTATCTACACACCATTGGCAACCTCACACTGACCGGTTACAATCCTCAGTTAAGTGATCGTCCATTTTATGAGAAAAGAATGATTGAGGGCGGTTTTGACCACAGTCCACTACGATTAAATCAGAGCCTGGCTCATCTGGAGCATTGGAATCAGCAGGCTATTGAAAAACGTGCTCAGCAATTAGCCGATGAGGCCATTAAGATATGGGCTATTCCTGAGTTGTCTGCTGAAGTGACAAACAAATATAGCAGTAAACAGGGAAGAAGAGCTTTCCTGGCGGAGATCATTGGTCCGGTCCAAGATCCACTGGCGGGTTTCGTACCAGAAGGCTTCAGGCTCGTCCGAGCGACAGAGAAACGTTTTTATGTATATCGTCTGATGGATGGGAAATGGGTACAGTATGGTGACGGGAAAAATGCCTATTTCTCGACCACCTGGTCATATGTCAAAGAACGAATACGCCGATGTTACGAAATGAACCTGATACCCATGGGCACAGGGGGCGAAAAAGTTATTGAAACCATACCGCCACTTGTTGAGGAGGACAGTGATGATGAAAATGACGACAAAGTCTATACCATCAACGATCATCCTTACCTGCAAGGCGAAATGCTCATACTCTTCAATGACTTACGCAAGAGAATTCTAAACCTGAGCGTCGATGTAACTGAGGAATTCAAGAAGCACTATGTCGCCTACAAATTGACGTCAAACTTTGTAGGCGTTGAAACACTCAAAAATTCGCTCGTGCTCACAATGAGTATCCCATTTGAAGAGATTGATGATCCCAAGAAGATTGGCGAAGATGTAACACGTATCGGACATCGTGGGACCGGGCAGGTCAGAATAAGACTTACAGCAACGACCCAATTGGATGATGCAATGTATCTCATCCAGCAAGCATTTGACCGCCAGAATAGCGAGATGGCTCTAGTCTAGGCACTAAAGTAGATAGAAGAGTAGGAGAGAAATGTCCAAGGATATAAAATAATTTGGATCTTCATTTTTCGTGCTCAGGGTTGCAACTCTGAGCACGAAAAATGAAGATCCGGGACGCCGGTGCCATTATACAACTACCTGCCCGCGTCGATATTGGTAACGCCAGGTACCTGAGCGAGAAATTCTTGAGGTAGACCTCGCTGAAGTTCTTTATGGTACATCTGGTTGCGGTAGTTGCGTAGGCATTCGTAACAACTGGTCTCGGGTCCGCAACATTCATGACTAACACACGCATACGCGGTAGCGAAAACTAATGCGATTTCATCCGCAATACGCCTGACGTGGCCGGCTCCACCAGGAACATTATCAAAGAGGACGAGGGCAGGTGGCTGGTTGAGTCCATAATAGTAAAGTGTTCCATCGATGTCATCACGACGAATACTAAGTGCCTGCGCGGCTCCTTCAAGGAGTGCATAGATGAGTGAACGCCAAAGTTTCACGGGTGCGCTATGAGATAACGTACCGGTTAGACGTAGTTCGACAACATCGGTCATAAATTCATGACCGAGATGATGGGTTTCTATGAAGCCATTACAGGATGCGCTTGTACGAGGATTAATATGCCCTTCAGGACGTGTCTTAGTACGGCGTCGTAACGTTCCTGGTATGATTTGTTCTGGCGCGACTTCAGCAAATCCACACTGCTGACAAATACGAAATCCTCGACCTTGAGGTCCGCTATTGACCAGGGCCATTTTGCCAAAGTGAGAATGATAACGACTCACCTGAATATCTGTATTGCTTAAAGATTCGACCAGCTCAAATTCCGGAGATGCACTTACATGATTGCGTGGTTCATACTCAGCAAAATAGACACGTGAAGAAAACAAGCGCAATGGTCGGGCTTCCCCTGAAAGGCGAGCTTTCTTTGGTGAAGCGACAAAGCCAAACTCTGGAATGAGAAACGTTTTATTATTCCGCAACGGACCACCACAACTACAAATCTTTGCTATCTCACCCTCGGCACGCCAGAAACGACTACAGGCAGGGCAGATAGTGTAATGATAGGTCGGCCATGCGCGCTTCGGCTGTTTATAGAGTCCGCCACTGGTCCAGATATGTTTGGCGGCCACGACTTCAGCACCAGGGGCATACTCAGAGAGTGCAATGCGCAAGTCACGTTGTAGCTGTATTTTGGAAGCCACTATGGTTGACAAATGATCAGTTTTTAACTCAACCACATCAGTGGGGAAGCCATATTTGGGCAAGAGATTACGCGAGGCCAGGAAACCCAGTAAAGAGCGTCCACGGATGGTTTGCATGACCCGCTGATAATGTTGGGCCTGCGAATAATTCCTCTGCTTGATCGCTTCCTGCTCATATTGAAGATAGAGATTGAGACTATCTGCTATTTCAGTATCGACATACTCCAATAAATCAAGCATACCATCCTGGTTCACAGTCTGTAGCCAGCTCCAAGAATCCAGGCCAACCTCATTTTGTAGTGCTACCGGCACAATACGTCGCAGTGCAGCCAACACAGCCACGGGATATGTCAAGGCATATTCCGTTAAGAGCATTGTACCAGGAACCAATCCACCTTCTGGCTCGAAGAACTGACCAACGTTCCGAAAAAGACGGTGCTCCTGCTCGTAGATAGAGCGCAAAAAAGCCGCCAATAAAACGGCTTGCATATGTCGAAGCACAATCTTTTCGTTGGTCAGGCTAATCTTCGGAGGCTGGACGCGTCCAGCAACGATTCTCTGAGGATCATTATAATGCGTTAAGTCATGAGAACGGCGCTGTGCAAAGGTAAGTGTAAACGCAGCGGCATCAGTGCGACGGCCTGCACGACCTGCACGCTGGACATAATTTGCTGTCGTGGGAGGAACATTGCGCATTAACACCGCTTGCAATTCGCCCACATCTACACCAAGTTCAAAGGTTGTGGAGCAACTTAATACATTGATTTGGCCGCGAATAAATTTCTCTTGAATTTTGCCAGCTTCATCGTTCGTCCATTGGGCGGTATGCTCATGAGCGGTAAGTGGAATTGGTAACATATTGAGATAGAGAGAGCGATAGTGATTATCTGTACTCGCAACGCCAGGGCGCAAGCGACCAGAACAACC
The DNA here is from genome assembly GCA_015099395.1 of Ktedonobacteria bacterium brp13. Classification (GTDB taxonomy): domain Bacteria; phylum Chloroflexota; class Ktedonobacteria; order Ktedonobacterales; family Ktedonobacteraceae; genus Dictyobacter. The sequence goes on from AP024096.1 coordinate 3,018,389, forward strand.
AATCATCGGACAAAGGTTAGCGACATTAAGGATGGCAATAGTATGGCAACGCTCACAATGATATGCGGCATTTTCAGCAAGAGGAATCATTTCCCAGAACTTGTCATTGAGACGGTAGACAATACCCTGTTTTGGTAGGACCTGACTGACAAGATGATCACACCACTGAGAACCTGGTTCAGTCAGCTGATGCCAGATACCCATTAATGCTTCACGTGCGATACTCCGGCGCTCAGCTTCCGGTAGAGTGGGTGCACATGCTTGGAGGAGCCGCTCCAAAAGATCCAGACGGCGATTCCGACCACGAGTGGGTGCCCAGCTTAAAATACCGATCTTGCTGTCAGATTGGTCTCTACGAACAAAAAACTCTCGGTTGCGAGGTGCAAAAGCTTCATCGTTTGCTTGCAAATATTCAGGATACGTGGTAACACCTTGCTGTCTGAGGGTATCCAGCAAAAGAGTGAGCAGAGTCCAGCATTCTTCTGACGATAAATTCCAGGGGGCAATTTGTAAAACACGGGGTGGTTGCCAACGACGTGGACGCACTAAACGAAATTGCAGCAAACCCTGGCCTTCCAGACTTAGACGGCGATCCAAAGCCATCAATTCCTGCATCAACCATATTGAGACAGTACGACGACGCTCATCATAACTTTGTGCTGCAGTAAAAAAACCGGCACGATCCGCCTGTTGCTGCAAACGTGGTATGACATCCTGCAAGCGCAGGAAGCCTTGCTGGCCATCACTATCTTCACGCAGGGTTTGCAGGATCAACCGGCGATGGAGAACCTGGTTATAGGTGCGTTCAAGATATGGGGCAAAGAAGGCTGCATCTTGCCGGCTATCCGAAAAAACCAGTAGCTTCCGTCCCTGACCCGGTAAATCAGCGGTCTCTTCGTCTGGCGAAGGAGGAATTTGTTGGTAGAGGGCGGTCGCCAATACACTGACCGGCGCATCCTGACCTGTCAGGAAACGATAGATCAACGTATTCGTACTGCGTGCGCCACAGTGAATGCAGCGACGCGGCTCCTCTCCCCGGCGCACTAGCATCGTATGCAACGCAATCAGAGTTTCATCGCAGGAACAGGCAGCCTCACCATCAGGAATCAAACGGCCACAGGCAAGACAGAGACGCATCGCCAGACCACCATCGTCATCCTGTTCATCACCGATAACAACTACCTCGTCTTCATCATTAGAACCAACTTCTGCCTGGAGTAAGAAATAGGTCGGATGCGATAATTTCTCTTGCTCGCCATCAGTCAATGGACGTAAATATGCTGGTGTCTGTGCGCTGGGAGCCCCATGCGCTGTATGACTCGTATCAATATCCCCGACCACATAACTTGCGCCACAACGAATACAGTTGGCCAACTCAACTACAAATCCCTGGCATTCAGGACAACGTTCGTGTCGTTTCAAATAGACACGCGGGTGTTGATCCTTATGCCTATGACTATTCAGGCAAACAAACACCCCTTCCAATGCACGCGCAAAAGCATGATAACGAGCAGGCAAAAGTGATAGGCTTGCCGCAGTTGAGCGAGCCCTGACAGCTAGATCAACCAGGGTCACTAACAGGTTATCCGCATCTGGATCATCTGGAAAAATGACATGCGAGACCGTCATTAAAAAATATGGCTGAACCCCCAGGAGATCATGCAGACGATGGACACGCTCATCACCTTGCAAGACACTATGCAGAAATACGTCACACAGTTGCACGAGAGCCTCACGATGTGACGTTATTTTCTCACGCAGAGATGTATGAAGAAAAAGGGCTTTTCTCCGAGCTTGTGAGACAATCTGTTCCGGTAGAAACGGAATGACCGCCTGACAGAGCATCTCAATCCCTTCCGTTACAGCATATTCTCCTTCCAGGAGGGTATGCACTGCACGCGAAAGTTGACGATAGAATTCTGCCTGGCCCTCGCCCCAGACCTGACCTAAAGCGGCTGTCGGTACACACGTGGCTGCAACTACATCATGCTGTTCCCACTCAAACGGCTCGCCAAATAAGTTCGCGGCAAAGGTGGTAGCAGCTGGAAAATCTTCGTGCCCACGTCCGAGTGTCGCGCTGGTCGCAATACAGTGTAAACGCCCTGGCTCATTCTCAACAACACGATCTTTCAAACGACGTAACAACATTGCCAGTTCGATGCCGCTAGCACCATCATAGACATGGGCCTCATCCAGAACCAGAAAGCGCCAATGATTACCGGTAGGACCATCAAATAACTCACAATCCTCTGGTCGCAACAACAGATATTCCAGCATGGCATAATTGGTCAATAAAATATGTGGCGGTCTGGCACGCATCTGTCGACGACTGATCAATTCATTCGGCAAAAGTTCCTCATGCGGATTCTGCTCATAGAAACGCTGTTGGGCAAGACTATCCTCCATCTCCGTCTCGCCAGTATAGCGACCAAAAGTGATAGAAGTATACCCTGCTAAAATATGCCGAAGGCGTTTTAACTGATCATTCGCGAGTGCATTCATAGGATAGAGCAGTAATGCTCTCACACCAGGCTGTGCCAGGGTCCCAGCTTCTTCTTCCTGCAACAGATGCTGTAAAATTGGCAACAGAAAGGATTCAGTCTTACCAGAGCCAGTACCAGTCGCTACAATGACATTGCGTTGCCGTTCCACAACATGCCTGGTCGCCTGCTCCTGATGAAGATAGAGAGGCCGTTCTAATGGCAATGAAGAAGTGCATAGACGTTGAAAGGAGGGATGTAAGACACCTTCCGAGACCAACTCAGCAATACTCTTCCCTTGTTCAAAAAGAGGAGCCGCTTCCAACATAGGTCCCTTTACCAATGCATTATCTCGCTCAATCTCTTGCGCAAACCTTGTGCGCAACTCAACATCCTGAAATGGATAAATAGTTTTCAGATAGCGGGTATAGCTATCTTTAATCGTTTTCATGGTCTTAATTGGATGTAATGTACTCATCTACGACCTCTTTTATATGTCAGGATTTTTGAAGAAATCAATCAGAGATTGGCGGTTCTGAGGCCGACCCAGCTTTCTAAGTGCTCTGCTTTCAATCTGTCGAACACGCTCACGCGTCACCCCTATGAGACTTCCAATCATTTCAAGAGTATGTCCTTTATCGTCTTCCCAGCCTATACGTAGTTGTAATACTTGTCTTTCACGCTCCGTAAGTTGAAGAAAAATTTCTTCAACTTTCTCGCGCAATTCAGTTTGCCCCATCATGTCTTGCGGATCAGACTCTTCGCGTTCAATCCTATCAGCTAACGTTTGTCCATCATCTTCATCGGGATTCAAAGGAGTATCCAGCGAAACAACCTGCTGCCGCTGAGCATAGCCACGTAGTTCCTGAATTTTTTGCAGAGGTACATTCAGTTCTTGGGCTAGCTCTTCATCTATCGGTTGTCGCCCTTCTCGCAGCAAAATTTCTTTCTCAACACGTCGAAAGCGAGATAACAATTCATACATGTGTACAGGTATACGAATAAGGCCAGAACGATCGGCAATTGCTCGCGTAATGGATTGGCGAATCCACCACGTGGCATAGGTAGAGAACTTGTAGCCACGTGAGCCATCAAAACGCTCAACAGCACGCATCAAACCAATACTCCCTTCCTGTGCAAGGTCTAATAATTCCATACCACCCCGACCCATATATTTCTTCGCGATATTTACTACCAGGCGTAAATTAGCCTCAATAAGGCGACGACGTGCGACTTCCCCTTTTTCTACGCGATCCTCAAGCATGGCAATACGAACCATCTGTTTTGTTCCTTGCAAGCGCTTCAACTCTTTCCCGGCCTGCGCTCCATCCTGCTTCTGTTTTGCGAAATGCACTTCTTGCTCAGTTTTTAAAAGTGGATAGGCACTGATTTCCCGAAGATAGAGTTTGGTGCTATCCAGGGCGTTTTCCGCGTTGATCAACCATTCCGGTAATTCAGCATATAAATCCTCAATATTACCAATCTTCAGACCATTTAGATCATCCAGAACGGTAATGCCCGCACCTTGCAAACGGGCAAATATTTCTGCCCGTGTGTGTATATTTCGTCTCAGACCTGGAGCAATCTCGATCAATTCAACCAAACTCAACGAGCTGTCAATCTGGATTTGCTCCAGCAAGCGACCAAGCGTAGGGGATAGGATATAGAACCACTCCTTTAACCTATCCTTCGTTTCGGCAGGGTGATACGCTATATGCTGCCACATGAGAATGAGCAGTTCGATAGCATCCTGTAGCAAGATTTTCTTAAAGAGCATCCACACTTCACTCTGAAACCATTCTTCTCCCTGCTCTGCCTCAGCATATTCAGATTCAACCAGGAATGCTTCAAACACTAAGCGAAGATCTTCTCGTTTAGGGTTACTCCTGCCCATGGACTGCAATAGTTGTATGCGCTGCTGAGGATTTTTTATAGCCAGAAAGTTCTCTAGAGATTTAGCTAAGCCAGTAGGAAGAGCTGCATGATACCGTCGAAATAGTCGGGGAGTTCCTATCTGTACGTCAAGCATACTTGTACTCTGAAACAGTGGCCATGCACGGGTTTCATTGGACCAGGGATCAATGACGGCAATTTCAACGCAATAGACTCCAGGAGGAAGTTCCTGAGAGGAAATATCCAACTCGAATTTCTTATCTATGTCATTGGGAATAGAGAACTTCAGTGCAGGTGACCAGGGACGCCAAAGAGACCAGAGTAAAAGATGACGGTTCGTGATAATAGACCGCCCGTTCGTCCAGGTCGCTTGCAGGTGCCATTGATTACGAACCAGGCTAGCTACCACATCCAGATCAGACACCTCAAAGGATTGAGAGAAGCGCAATACCGGAAAGGAGAGAGGCAGATGGTGTGCATTATTACCATCGCTATCAGCGATAAATTTGACGTGTACAAAACCTTCGTGACTGGCGCGCATACTATCAATAGCTTCTGCGAGATTAAAGATGAGCCGATTGCTCTTTTTACCACGTGAGATAAGCATTTGTGGGGCAGCATCTGTATCATAATAGACAGCAAGTTCACCGGTTAGTGTACTATGATATCCTTCAGCTGGATCAAGTGAGATAAGTAAGCGTGGAGACTCAGCCTGCTCTAGCCAGGCCAGGGGCAATGTTACTGCTTCTTTATGCCAGATGGTTTGAGGCGATACCGACATTGGGCCATCAATTATGGTCCAATGTACTACAGGAAGAGCAATCAGACAGGATACCCGTGAAGCAAGCGCAGTTTTATATTTCGATTGCAGCCGAATCCCTGCCTGGGTCTGGCTCGAAGGAACTTCAAGATGAAACGTTCCCGGCTTGCTCGTATAGAGACTCACCCCACTATCACTACTTGTAATGTCGATATCTTCCCGCGTTTGCAGCGTTATTTTGGGTGCGGCTAACATGCCTTGCTCATCAACATACCGTATGTGATCACTGTCTCGCACTTGAATCGTGAGTTGCGGCACAATGGTAAAAGCCAATATGCAATCGCGTCCTAATGGACCCCGGAGTGCAACCTCGAAACGGCCAAAGGCATTGGAGCCAAGATACGTTGAAGAGGCAAGCGGCACGCGTAACACTTGCTGATCAATACGATACTCCGACAACGGAACAGAACGGCAAAGAATCTGTTCTCCCTCTCGAATAGTGATACGCCAGCGTTGTGCCTCAATCGTTGCATCACGTTGAGGAGGGAGAGGAATGCAAATCTCAAGGGCACCGGAATATATTTCTGGCATACCAGCAGTACGCAATACACCTGCAACGAGATGTCCCTCCAAATACGGTTGAAATTTGCTCAGATCAGGCTCAACAGAAAAAGTAGAAGTACCAACGCTAAGCTCTGTGGCGGTACTCAGGTCCCAATCTTCCAGACGATAATCAGACCAGTCATCCTGCAATTGGGGGAAAACCTCACGCTTAATCCCCTGGGTCACCTTGAGTGATTGCTGAGATGGATACAATAGCCACAATCGCTTTGCGGGTATAATTTGCCTATAAAACTGGAGCAGACAACCGGTCTCAGGATCGAAGAATAACAATGGGCTTTTCTCAGCGATGCCAGCGAATTTCCAGGTATGAATGGCACTTGCATCGATGGAGAGGGTGACGTCATACGCTACCGCTGGCTCTGCAATCTCCAATTGGCAGATATCAGTAACATAATGATCATGTTCCCAGTTCAAGCGGCATGGAACCACAATCTTTTCCTCATTGAAGGCAATGGTCCAGGATACATCAGACTGATGAGAGGTTGTGGAGGGGAAAATTTGGGTGGGAAGTTCTACATACAGCCCTTCCCAGGGATCAATAACAAAAAGTGGCCGGGCTAAACGATAACGAGATGTCGTCGCAGTCTTCTTATGCGTTTCCGCCCATTGGCGATACGACGCAACAATACGTAACGGCAAGCCAACTTCCTCGACATCAGGAATTACTTCATGTTCCGCATAATAACGAGCCATATCCAGACAGCGAGAGACAAAGTCAACGGCAATCTTTCCTCCCAACTGCAAAAAATATACAATCGGCTTACCAATATTTGCGCCATGAGAGTGCTCTAACCAGAAAGCAATGATATCCTTCGCCTCAAGCCCGGCGTATTCGGTACGTGTCAGGGCAGGCGTTAAGAAATATTCAAAGAAGTCATTCAGGGAATAGTCTGGAATCCCCCCATGCAAGAGAATACTGCCCACATATTTGCGGCCAGTATCGTTCAGCATTGCTAAACCATGTTCCTGTACAAATTGGTTAAAAAAGGAGCGCAAGCGAGACTGTGCATGACCACTTTGTATCTGAATGCTTTGTGCAACTCCGGTCCAATAATTTCCATCATGATAGTCGGAAACACCAATCAAGACGAGGCAGAGAGCGAGGCTCGTAGGATAACGGGTTGTCAAAATATCCAGAGCTTTTACCTGGTCAAACTGTTGAATATACTGTGCAATTTCCGTTTCAAGTTCTTTTACCTGATCTTCTGAGATGTCAAGTTCACCCAGAAGTTCAATATACTTGATCCGCTCAAGAAGATTCTTCTCCAATGAATTTAGTGATGGCATAAAGATAACGACTCCTTACATCAGAGTTTATATTGATAGATAATAATATAGTGAATATAATCAAATGCCTGGGAGGCGGTTATGTTTCCAGGAAAAGGAAGCCCAGGAAAGAGAAAGTAAAGGGTAAAAATAGACATATGCAAACAATGCATTATTATCATAAGATTCCATCTTTCTACTGTCTTCATTGATGATAAAATAGATAGAGTTAAGTAATATCTGCACTATTGAGAATAGCGCGAAGCTTCTGCCGAACTTCCTGCTGGTGGTCGAGCGACATGTTTGGCCTCAGTGGAATACCACCTATTTTGCCGTTGGCTTCTTCGTAGACACGATTCCCTGGATACAGTACATACGCTGATGAGACAATGCTGCGTGGCTTAAAACGTTTACTCATGGGATCGTAGCGTTGGTACTGAATGTTGGCTGCATAGTTACTCATTTTATCGGTGTCTTCGGCAAGCGGATAAAAGTAGCCTTTCTCTTCCTTATCGCGTCTGTATTTAGCATCAAAGATGCAGACAGCCAGAGGCTTGTTGTTCTGGTACACTTCGATGGACATATCTGGCGTCTGAGGTAATGTCCTACCGTTTGTGGTAACCAGCGCTTCAGCATGGGTCACATTATGGTTTGGATATTTGGGTTCGTAGATGATCTTTACACGCTTGTCATCTTTAGCCAGGATGATACTGGCAGTGTTTTTGCGCACCTGGAATTGAAAACTGCCTTTATCGATTTCATAGAAAAGCTGCTGTGAAATCCCTTCATAGCCATGCTGCTTGAGTTCATCAATAACGATCCTGGTGGTTTCAAAGACACTCCACATTTCATAGAGTTCAGACATCTTGCGTAAACTCAGTTCTGTGATGTACGTCTGGGTATTCAAGCTGATCTGGAGCCGCTGCTGAAATTGTAAGTAGAGTTTATAAAAGCGGCTATAGTGGGGATGCTTAAGCAACACCTGCGTCGCGTTGTTGCCGGAAACTTCTCCACGTACAGAGCGCAAAAAAACTTCGTTACTCCAGCGTAAGCAGCGTTGTTTCATGGTCTGACAATGTTCGATGACACGTTGCAAAGCTACAATCTGTTCCTGCTCCTCGTCATCCTTAAAATGGTTTTTTTGCATATATGCCAGCGTTATTTTACGTTGCCCAATCTCACTGCGTGCCCGGTCCTGGATCGCGGTGAGTTTAGTGATGAGTTGCTTTTTCAGAAATTGCTTCAGCAAGCGGTTTTCATAGACATCATAAGAAAGCACGGTTTGTGGAACCTGCCATTTGACAGGTAACGTCAGGGTCTGTACCTGATTGCCAACGCGTCTGGGAATGTGAATCACTTCGCCACCAATGGCCTGACTATCGCCGTTGAATTGCCAGACATCTGACCACTCACGCTGCTCTGTTTGAGCGCTCAGAACACGATACGGGTCTCGGCGTAATGCACTGAGCACATCACTCATTTTGTCGATAATTACCCGTACGTGGCGATACTCTTGCAAAGGTGAACTATCCTGCAATCTCTTGACGACCTCTACGCGTTCACTGATCGATGATACCAGATTGAAAAGCAGGTCGGCGGCAATATTGCTCAAATCGTCCTGCATGTTTTGATACAACTTCTGGGTGAAATACTGCGGCACAACACGCACTTTAGTGATTTGATCAGGATAGCCTGAACCAGGTGCATGGATACGCAATTCATACAGACCAGCATAGGTAACTGGTCTCCATTCCCAAAATCCATAGTCATGAGTATACAGCGGCTTCTGATCAATAAAGATTTCTACCGGGCGAGGAGTGTGCGCAGTAGTACGAAAATAGTTCTTTTTGTATTCTTCCGCCTCTACCTCAAGGTTTTCTGCACCTTCTTGAAGGCTGATTGGTTTGTTGTTTAGTGTGAGCCAGGCATGTGTGCCAGCATCAACGCCAGAAACTGGTATAGCCATCGCGTTTCAACCTGCTTTTCATTTCTTGCAGCCGCTTCTCAGTATGAGCAAGCTTGTTCTTTCTACTAAAGGTAATCAGGTCACCAAGCATCCCTTCAATGGCTTCTGTACCGCGAATACGTGGGAGGATACGCTGCTTACATTGCAGATCGAAGGCGACATCGGTACGAAGCAATCCCCGACTATTGGCAAGATACAGTTCTATTTCGTGGACGACCCGGTAACCAAGACCCATATCAGCTTGCTTCAGAATAGTGTTGATCTCGATAATCTGGGCGTGACGGCTATTGTCTGCTTCAGTGGAACGATAGCTCTGCCAGGCGCGGTTAGAAATGGGCAATGCTTCTTTCGGATTTCCTGGCTTCGGAATATTTTCTAGATCTACATTAAAGAATTCAATGGTATTCGCGCGATCAATAACTTTATCACTGATAGGTTGGGTGGTTTCATCAACATTGATGGTGCCGGTGAAAATCAGGTTGTCAGTCAGGTAGATATCGGCTGAATGTAATGCTGAACGTTTGCCTGCTCTGCGATATTGCTCTTGTAACTGGGTAAAAGACCGCTCACTCATCAGTGCGATGCGACGATCTTTTGGACGATCCCCTTCCATAGCGCTGAGAAACTGTGAGAAGTAATATTCGACATGCGCAAGATTCATCTCATCCAGGCAAAGGCTATAGAGCTTTTTTTGATTGGCATTGGCCGCCAGGATAAACTCAACCGCTGACTCGGTCACATAGTCTCCAGTGACAGTATTGAGATGTCCAAGCAGATAGCGATCATCGTTCCAGTTGGGGCGCACAGGTAGGCGCATGAACGTACTATCCTGTCCAAGCGCTTCCGCATACAGTTGGGCCAGCTTGGATTTTCCAGTACCGGAGAGGCCCGCCAGGATCACGAAAGGTCGTGTTTTCAGGCAGATATGATAATTATAGAGTGTCTCGTCGTCAAAATAATAGCCGCTCTCGCGAATGTAATCTTTGACATAATCCAGCACCTCAGACTCTTCAAAGATCTCCTCATCCTCATCCTCAACGTGTTCCACGACCTCAATGACGTCCTCTTCTTCATAGACAGCTTCAGGTGAAGAATCAACTGCTTTTGCGTTCCAAAATTCTTGCATCAGTTGTGCGATGTTATCAAACTGATCGCTAATGGTGTGGAGCGTGTCATTCAGTGTGTCCAGCCCTGGTAGTGAAGGTGGATAGGATAACTGATCATTCTGGTCTGGCGCTGCAAATTGATCATCATTGGGCAGGTGAAAAGGATGAATATTCATCAGGCTGGTTAGACCTTTGACCTGCTGGCCGGTGAGTTGTATGTAGTTACTCAACATGTGCTCTGGCAATAAAAGACCAAGCGTGGCAAGTGGCACACCATTTTGATAAATGGCGCGGACACTTAAGACCAACGTCCGCACTACACGGTTGATACCAATAATGCTGAATTCATAGGGTAAAAGAGCATCATCGGCATACTGAATCAACAAGACACATTCATCAATTTTGAAAGGCAATAGTACATCAGCAGGATAATCTATCGTAAGCTTCTCTTCAAGCGGATAGAACTTCTTGATAGTAATGCTTTGATTCTGGATAGGGCAGAGATAATAGTTCATAGGGTGCCTCAAATAACATGTTTGTATTGATATATTCACTCTTTTTAGTGTATCCCTATTTTAAGGCCGTGCTTATCCGCATGTCAAGGATCATAAATACCAATACATCACGCTAAAACGATAGAGTTATATTATTCAACTACTGACTGGTATTGACTTTGTTTTATACAAGGAATACAATTCATCGACATGATCTTAGTGAAGCAAGGACTATATATGAATATTTTTGATCTCCGCAACAGTATTATTTACGATTATGCTACCTACATCAATAGCTTTATAAAGATCCGTGACACGACTATCCGTACGTTTGTAGATAACGAACTCTTTCAGCATGGTGCCCTCTGGCCAGAGCCATTGATCCAGCTTAACCCTCTCTTTGCTCAGGGTGAGACAATTGAGACACTGATTCAGGAACAGATCCTTCATCCCGATTGCGCTCGTATTTTTCGTCGTAACAAATCAGATGCGCAGCCACAGGGGGAACCCCTTTTCCTACATAAACATCAGGAAGAGGCGATTCGCATTGCCAATCAGGGACATAGCTATGTGCTGACTACAGGGACCGGATCGGGTAAAAGTCTGGCGTATATCATTCCAATTGTTAACTATGTTCTTCAACATCCAGAGCAGCGTGGCATTAAAGCGATTGTGGTCTATCCAATGAATGCGCTGGCAAATAGTCAGCAAAATGAGCTTGATAAATATTTACGAGACAGCTTCGCAGGCAAGGTGCGGTCAAGGCGCTATACAGGACAGGAGTCGAAACAGGATCGGGCCGATATCATTGCTGATCCACCAGATATCCTGCTCACAAACTATGTGATGCTAGAGCTGATTCTGACCAGGCCGCGCGAGCGCGATCTGATCGCTTCTACCAATCTCCGTTTTCTCGTACTCGATGAATTGCATACCTATCGTGGTCGCCAGGGTGCAGATGTAGCCTTGTTGGTGCGTCGGGTGCGGGATCGTTTGACGGAGCCGGGGCAACCTTTACAATATGTAGGTACCTCAGCAACGCTAGCCGGTGGTGGCTCGTATGCTGAGCAACGGCACGAAGTGGCAGGCATGGCGTCCCGTCTCTTCGGCACCACGGTCGCTCCTGAACATATCATCAGTGAGACGCTCGTGCGTACAACCCGTACGGTTGACGAAGATTCACCAGCTTTCGTGCAACAATTGCGCGAAAGAGTGACACACGCGGCAACCCAGCATCCGCAGACCTATGAGAGCTTCATCGACGACCCCCTCTCAATCTGGCTGGAAAGCACTTTTGGTATCACCACCAGAGAGCAACGCCTGGTTCGTACACGCCCTCTACGCATTAAAGGGGAAGGCGATAATGCCGCTGCACGCTTAGCTCGTTTAACAGGGGTGGCAGTCGAGCAGTGTAGCCAGATTATCCAGCAAGGCTTGCTGGCAGGCTATCAACAGATTCAGCATCCTACGACTGGGCGCTCGCCCTTCGCTTTTCGTTTGCATCAGTTTATCAGCAAGGGGGATATGGTCTATGCTTCCCCAGATACTTCAGCACAGCGCCGTCATCTGACCATTCACTATCAGCAATTTGTGCCGGGAACGAATCGCAATCAGATCTTGCTGCCACTGGTCTTTTGCCGTGAGTGCGGACAGGAATATTATTGTGTCCGTATGAAACCTGAAGAGCGCATCTCGAAACGTGAGCCGAATGATCGTGTCAAGGATGAACAGGGAGGCAAAGCGGGCTATCTCTATCTGAGTGAGGACAAGCCATGGCCACGCGAAAATGAGCAAATTGAGGCCTGGTTACCGGAGGATTGGAAAGAAGAGCGCGCCCATGGCCGATTGGCGCTCACGAGTACGAAAAAAGATCTGCGCCCACTGCCCATACGCGTGCGGGCCGATGGCGAGATTGTCAGTGATGAAGAAGAGGGGAGTAATGGACACTTTCTACGTGCGCCATTCCGCTTCTGTCTCTCTTGTGGCGTCGAGTACGACTCAACGCAGGATAATGATTTCGCCAAATTAAGCTCCCTGAGTTCCGAGGGACGCAGTACCTCCACCACGATTCTCAGCCTCTCAGCGATCCGGCATGTCAATGAAGCCAGACAGGCAGGGCATCTACTGGGCGTCGCCCCTAAACTGTTGAGTTTTACAGATAATCGTCAGGATGCCTCGCTACAGGCGGGACATTTCAATGATTATATCGAGATCGGTCTATTGCGTTCGGCACTCTATCAGGCGGTCAAACAGACAGGCGAGGAAGGACTGGCACACGATACCCTCACCACGAAGGTCTTTGAAGCGTTGCATCTACCGCTGAAATATTACGCGGTTGACGACAACGTGAAATACGCGGCCCTCTCCGAGACCAATAAAGCCTTTCGCAATGTGCTTGGTTATCGACTCTATCGAGATCTCAAGCGCGGTTGGCGTATTACCTCACCCAATCTTGAGCAGTGTGGTCTCCTGGTCATCGATTATCTCTCGCTGGATGAGGTGTGTGCGGATGAAGAGATCTGGCAAAATACACATCCAGCCTTGCAGCAAGCAAGTCCGGCTACCCGCCGCGAGATCAGTAAGACGCTGCTGGATTATATGCGCCGCGAACTGGTCATCAAGGTTGATTATCTCAACAAGGATTATCAGGATGTGCTACAACAACAGAGCAATCAGCGTTTAGTGGCTCCCTGGGCACTGGATGAGCAGGAACTGAAAGAATATGCGCCCATTCTTATTCCACGTAGCAAAGAGAAATTCGACGATGGCAGCAATCGCTATCTGTCTGGTCGCAGTAGTTTTGGCCGCTATCTGCGCCGCAATACCACGTTCAAAGAATATACGCAAACCCTGACCACAACCGAGGCGGGAACGCTGATCGTGCAGTTGTTGGATGGTCTCCGCAATGCAGGACTGGTTGAGATGGTTTTGGAGCCGGATGAAAAGCATGGAGTGGGCGGCTATCAATTACCTGCTGCGGCCCTGATCTGGCGCATGGGGACTGGCGAGATTGCCCTACATGATCCGATTCGGGTTCCACAAGCACCTGACACCGAGCGCTCAGTGAATACCTTCTTCCGCAATTTCTATCGCGAAAAGGCACAATACTTGCTGGGCATCGAGGCGCGTGAACATACGGCCCAGGTTACGAATGAGGAGCGCATAAAGCGTGAGGATGATTTCCGCAAGAATATTCTCCCGATCCTGTATTGCTCACCGACAATGGAATTAGGCGTCGATATCGCAGAACTCAACCTGGTTAATATGCGCAATATTCCACCGACCCCGGCCAATTATGCACAACGCAGTGGTCGCGCCGGTCGTAGTGGAGAACCTGCGCTGGTCTTCTCCTATTGTTCGACCGGCAGTTCACACGATCAATATTTCTTCCGCCATCCCGAAGAGATGGTCCAGGGAGCGGTCTCTCCTCCCCGACTGGATCTAATGAATGAGGATCTGGTGCGCTCGCATGTCTATGCGATCTGGCTGGCAGAAACTGATCTCTCGCTGGAGGGCTCACTAAAAGACCTGCTAGATGTGGCGGGAGAGACACCAACATTACAATTATTACCTGAAATTAAACATGAGTTGGAGCGCAGCGATGCCCGTGCGCGGGCCGAGCAGCGGGCCCAACGCGTGCTGGCGACGTTGATGCAGGAAGCGGATGAGACCGTCTCATGGTTACAATCCACAAACTGGCTAGCCAATACACTGGATAGCGTAAAGAACAGGTTTGACGAGGCCTGTGGCCGTTGGCGCAGGCTCTACGAGACCGCGTTGGAGCAATTTGATCAGCAGACAAAGATTATTCGCGACTCGTCAAAAAGTAAGGATGAGAAAGAAACGGCGAAGCGGCTCCAGGGAGAGGCGACCTCGCAGCTAAGCCTGCTCACCAATGATGGCGCACTGGACCAATCTGATTTCTACAGTTATCGTTACATGGCAAGCGAGGGCTTTTTACCTGGTTATAATTTCCCACGCTTACCACTTGCGGCCTATATTCCCGCACGCCGCAAGAGGCAGAAGGATGAGTATCTTTCACGTCCTCGCTTCCTGGCGATCTCAGAATTTGCGCCCAACGCAATTATCTATCATGAGGGTTCCCGCTATGTCATCAATCGGGCACTGCTCTCAGTGAGCGAGGAGGGTTCGGCGGTACTCACCCGGACGGTGAAGCAATGTAAGCATTGCGGCTATCTCCACTGGCAAAACGAGGAGAAGCTTATTAATGTGTGCGAATATTGTCATACCGAACTCAATGGTCCGCTAAGTGGGCTCTTCCGCTTGCAGAGCGTCGCTACGGTGCGCCGCGACCGCATCAATTCCGATGAAGAGGAGCGCCAAAGACAAGGCTATGATGTCCGTACAGCGGTCCGCTTTACCTCGTATGCAGAGGCCAGTTTGGATGCAGCAGGTGGGCCGCTAGGGAAGATGACGTATGGACAATCGGCCACCTTATCTCGCATCAACTTTGGTCTCCTACGCCGCAAGAATGGGGTGGATGGCTTCTTGCTCGATACCCAACGCGGCTATTGGCAAAGTGAGCGCGATGCGGTGAGTGATCAGAGCCGACCCAACAGCCAGCCGTATGCGCGTGTTATCCCGTATGTTGAGGATACGCGCAATTGTCTGCTCTTTGAACCTGATCGATCGCTAGAGCTCAGTGAGCAGCAGATGGTCTCCTTGCAATCGGCCTTGAAGAGCGCCATCCAGTTACATTTCCAACTTGAGGATAATGAGTTGGCGGCAGAGCCATTACCAGATCGCAAAAACCGGAACTTTCTGCTGTTCTATGAGTCCTCTGAAGGCGGAGCCGGCGTGCTCCGCCAGCTCATTGATGATCCAACCGCGCTGCAACAGGTGGCACGTGAGGCGCTACAACTCTGCCATTATGATCCTATGACTGGCAAGGATCTCGGGCGGGCCGATGGGGCAAGCGAGGAATGTGAAGCCGCTTGCTATAACTGCTTGATGACCTATGCCAACCAGCGAGATCATCTGTTCCTGGACCGAGCATCCATCCGCGATATCCTGCTGGCATTGTGTCAGACGACGGTGAACTTTCGCAGCATGAGCGCTCCCAGTAGTCATGAGCTACCAGTGCTTGAACTGGTCACACGATCGCAGGTTGAGAAGGATTGGCTACAGTTCTTGCATGAGCAAGGCTATCAATTCATCCCCTCGGATCAGCCTGCTCCCTGTCAGGCCCAGCCAGACTTTTACCACAACAATCCCCGCGTCGCGCTCTATATCGATGGAGACGCCGCACACTATCCTGAGCGTCAACAGCGAGATAATGAGATTGCAGATGACCTGCTCGATGTAGGCTGCAGGGTCATTCGCTTTGGTGCGCAAGAAACATGGGCCGCACAACTGGCTAAACTTCCAACTATTTTCAGGAGAACTATATGAATTACGCTGTAGGTTCACTGGTCAAGGCCCGTGGACGCGAGTGGATTGTGTTGCCCGAGTCCAATGAGCAGATGCTAATTTTGCGCCCGCTGGGTGGCACTAATGATGAGGTGGCCGGTATCTATCTACCACTGGAGTCACAGGATGTGGAGTCCGCGCAGTTTTCCCTCCCCAATCCTGAACAGTCGGGGGATCATTTTTCTGGCCGTCTGCTCCGCGATGCCGTACGCTTTGGCTTCCGTTCAAGCGCCGGACCTTTTCGCTCGTTCGCACGGATCGCGGTAGAGCCTCGGCCCTACCAGCTAGTCCCCTTGTTGATGGCGCTCCGCCTGGACCCGATTCGGATCTTGATCTCCGATGACGTTGGTATCGGCAAGACGGTGGAGGCCGGGCTAATCGCACGTGAAATGCTGGATCGCAAAGAAGTGTCACGCATGGCGGTGCTCTGTCCACCACATCTGGCGGAACAGTGGCAAGCTGAACTGCGCGAAAAGTTTCATATCGATGCCGAGCTGGCGCTATCCAGTACCATCAAGCAGCTTGAACGCCCCTGCCAGCAGGATGAATCAGTCTTCAAACATTATCCGTTCCTGATTATTTCAACCGATTTCGTGAAGTCGGATCGCTACCGTGACACCTTTTTGCAGAATTGTCCTGAATTGGTGATTGTCGATGAGGCCCATACCTGTGCCTATGCCGGTGAGGGCAGTGGCAGCCGCCATCAACGCTATCGCTTGATCTCCGGCCTGACCAGGCAACCCAAACGACATCTGATTCTGGTGACGGCAACGCCCCACAGTGGCAATGAAGAGGCGTTCCGCTCGCTACTCACCCTGCTCAATCCGACCTTTAAGGATCTGCCCATTGATCTGAGTGGCACCCAGAACGAGAAGCATCGTGAGCAGCTCGCCGAACATTTTGTGCAACGCCGCCGCGTCGATATCCGTTCCTATCTGGATCAAGAGACAATCTTCCCGGAGCGCGAGGATAGCAATACAGATTATCATCTGACCCCTGAGTATAAGCACTTCTTTGAAGAGGTCCTGGATTATGCCCGCGAGACGGTGAAAGATCCTACGGGTGGCAAGAATCGTCAGCGGGTACGCTGGTGGTCGGCCCTGGCGCTACTGCGTTCGCTGGCCTCAAGTCCCGCCGCTGCGATGACCACGCTGCGCAACCGTGCAGATACTGCTGATGCGGAAACGGTCGAGGAGGTAGATCAGATTGGTCGCCATACGGTGCTGGATCTGGTGGATCAGGATGCGCTGGAAGGGATGGATGTCGCACCGGGCAGTGATTTCGAGCCCCAGGATGCCGCCGGTGAGCAGAAACGGAGCCGATTGCGGGCGATGGCCGAGGAGGCCGAACGCTTGCAAGGCGCAAAGGATCGCAAGCTCCAGGATGCGATCAAGCTGATCCGTGAGATGGTCGCACAGGGCTATCAACCAATTGTCTTCTGTCGCTTTATCCCGACTGCCGAGTATGTAGCAGCTGAGCTACGTAAAGCCCTCAGAGGGATTGAGGTGGCGGCGATTACTGGATTGCAACCGCCTGTAGAGCGTGAGGAGCGCATTGTACAGCTGGCAGAAGCGCAGCAGCGCGTCCTCGTCTGTACTGACTGTCTGAGCGAGGGCATCAACCTGCAAACCTATTTCAATGCCGTCGTGCACTACGATCTGTCCTGGAATCCAACGCGCCATGAGCAACGCGAGGGCCGCGTGGATCGCTTTGGACAGACCAGTCGCAAGGTGCGCGTAGTCACCTATTTTGGGGCGGATAATCAGATCGATGGGCTGGTGCTAGAGGTGCTGATTAAAAAGCATAAGCAGATCCGCAAGACGTTGGGGGTCTCGGTGCCCGTGCCTGCCGATACGGAACAGGTATTAGAGGCAGTGCTAGAGGGACTGCTCTTACGCAGTGCCAAAAATGTCCATCAACAGGGAGCGCTCCCCGGTTTTGATGATCAGACGGTCCAGAAGCGCGCCATATTGGATCGGCAGTGGGAGGCCGCCGAGAAGCGCGAGCGGATTTCACGCACTATTTTTGCGCAGCGCAGTATCAAGGTGGATGAGGTGAAGCAGGAATTGGCAGCAGTCCAGGCCGCTATCGGCGAGATGGAGGATGTGTGCACATTTACATTGGATGCCTTGAAAAGCTATGGTGCTACGGTTCGCGCCTTAGGGATGGAGAGCTTTGAAGTAGATCTGACACAGGTCCCAGATGCCTTACGCGATGCCATCAATATCAATCATTTTGTCACTGGCAAGCAAGCAAAGCTCAAGATCAGCTTCAACCAGTCCGCACCCTCGGATGCACTCAAGCTGAATCGTACGCACCCGCTGGTCGAGGGCCTGGCGGCCTATGTGATGGATACAGCTTTGGACCCGGTAGATGATCCTTTTCATAAGCGCATTGCCTATCGCAGCGGTGTCATGCACACCCGACTGGTGGAGAAGCGCACAACGCTCTTACTGGTCCGCTTGCGCTTCCATATTTCGACACCGGATGACCCACAGCCACTACTCGCCGAGGATTGTCAGGTCTTTGCCTTCCGAGGAGCCCCCAGGAAAGCGGAATGGATCGAGGACGAAGCCTATATCAAACAGTTGCTGGCAGCAACCCCCGACGATAACATGTTCCGCGACGAGGCTCATTTCTATCTCCAGGGCATCATCGACAACTTTGCCGAGCAGCTTAGTCCACGCATGAATGAACTGGCAAAAGAACGCGCCAACGAGCTACGCGAGGCGCATCGCCGTGTCCGCCGGTCGGCATCACTCAGCGTGCGTGTCAACGTCGAGCCCCAATTACCGCCCGATGTGCTGGGCATGTATGTCTATCTACCTTATCAGCCACAGGCCTAGAGAGGTTCAAAAAGATTATGGTTACCGCCGTACTGCGCAAACAACAACGCTCACTCTTCTCGACCATCCATTCTGAGGGAACACTGTTCCCGCTCGACATGCTGCAACGCATTGAGCAGTTTGATCCTACCCTTGAAGGTACGACCGCCGCCAGCTATCATCGGGAGGGCTATAAGCTGAACGAGGCGATCAATAATGCCTGGCTCCAACTGCTACCGGATTGGCATAACCTTCAGAATGAGCTCAGCAAACCCCACACGGCAGATAGGGTACGTGAACTGACACTAAACCGCTGGCTGTTGCGTATCTTTGAGGTTTTCGGCTATGGTCGACTCCCTGCCAACAAACAAGCGATCAGATTGGAAAACAAAGAGAAGAATTACGCGATTACCTATGGCTGGGGACAGGTTCCGTTTCATCTGGTAAGTTATCAGCAGGAGCTAGATGAAGTGCTGCGCACACCTGGCACGACATTTCGTAATAGTGCCTACAGTCTGGTGCAAGAGTTGCTGAACAACTCGAATGAACATCTGTGGGGCATTGTCTCCAACGGCAGGACGCTACGACTGTTACGACGGAATGTCAGTCTGACTCGTCAAGCCTACGTCGAGTTCGATCTGGAAAGGATGATGCAGGGAGAGGCGTATGCAGACTTCGCGCTCTTCTGGCTCCTCTGTCATTACTCCCGCTTTGAAGGTGAGCGGCTAGCTGACTGCTGGCTTGAGCAGTGGACGAAGACAGCGCAGGAGAATGGCGTACGTGCCCTGGATACGTTACGTGCAGGGGTCGAGCAAGCGATTAACGCGCTGGGCAAAGGCTTTCTGACCTGTAATACGCCCGCCAATTATCAGCTCCGCACCAAACTACGTGAAGGCACATTAGCACCGCAGGACTACTATCGACAGGTGTTACGACTCGTGTATCGCTTGATTATCCTCTTTGTGGCGGAGGATCGGGAGGTCCTCTTCCATCCAGATGCCAGTCCGGAAGCCAAACAGCGCTACCTCAGCTACTACTCAACCAGGCGTCTGCGTCGGCTCTCAGAGCAGCGCATCGGCACCCGCCACACCGACCAGTTCCGCGCCCTATGGATCGTGATGGAGAAACTCGGTGCCGGGGAAGGCTATCCCGAACTGGGCTTGCCCGCCCTCAATGGTTTCCTCTTCTCAAGCGAGGCAGTCGCAGACCTCGCTGGCTGTGGACTAACCAACTATGCGCTGCTGGACGCCATCCGCTCGCTCTCCACCATCGACGACAAAGGTATATACCGCAGCGTCGACTACAAAAATCTCGGCTCGGAAGAACTGGGCAGCGTCTACGAATCGCTGCTCGAACTACACCCTGACCTGACCATTGGCGAGAACGGAGTCGCCAACTTCAAACTCAAGCACGTCAGCGGCAACGAACGTAAAACCTCTGGCAGCTACTACACCCCCACCAGCCTGATCGACTGCCTGCTCGATTCCGCACTTAATCCTGTACTGGAAGAAGCCTGTCAGGGTAAAAATGAAGAGGAAGCCGAGCAAGCCATCCTCAACCTCAAAGTCTGTGACCCTGCCTGTGGCAGTGGACACTTCCTGATCGCAGCTGCGCACCGCATCGCCAAAAAGCTCGCCGCCATCCGCACCGGAGACGAAGAACCCGCCCCCGACGAGCGCCGCAAAGCCCTGCGTATGGTAGTAGGAAGTTGCATCTACGGAGTAGACATCAACCCCATGTCCGTCGAACTCTGCAAAGTCAACCTCTGGATGGAGACCATCGACCCCGGCAAACCGCTCTCCTTCCTCGACTCGCACATCCTCTGCGGCAACAGCCTGCTCGGCACCACCCCTTATCTCATGGACCAGGGGATTCCGGACAGTGCCTTTGAACCTATCGAAGGAGATAAGAAAAAAGTTTGTAGCGATTGGAAAAAACTCAACAAGAAATACCGCGAAGGCAACCAGACTCTATTCAACCTGGAGGGACAACCCTGGGAAGATCAACGGGTTATTGAAGCTGGCATGAACCAGATTGATCTGCTTGCAGATGATACAGTGAAAGAGGTACACCGCAAATACGAAACGCATCAACAACTACTCGCCTCACAAGTATATCAGGACAGTCTGCTCCGCGCCAATGCCTGGTGTGCCGCCTTTGTCTGGAAAAAAACCGAAGCCAGCCTCGAACCAATCACCCAGGATGTCTATCACCGACTCAGCAGGAACTCTCAGCAACTCACCCAACCAATCCAGAATGAAATCGAAAGATTAGCCCAACAATATCAATTCTTCCACTGGCACCTCGCCTTCCCTACCGTCTTCCGTGTATTTAGCGACGGGCAGACAGCAGAGAACGTACAAACGGGCTGGTCCGGCGGCTTCGATGTCGTATTGGGCAACCCGCCATGGGAAAAAATCAAGATCCAGGAAAAGGAATGGTTCGCAGCGCGTAGACCCGACATCGCCAACGCGGCCAATACAGCGCAACGCAGAAAGATGATTGTAGCCTTAGAGCATGAAGATGCAGATTTACATGCAGCCTTTCGTGATGATCTGCGCAAAGCCGAGGGTGAAAGCTATCTCATACGCCACAGTGAGCGCTATCCCCTTTGTGGTCGAGGCGATGTCAATACATATACGATTTTTGCAGAAGGGATGAGACATATTATAGGATCAACTGGCAGAATGGGTTGTATCGTGCCTTCGGGGATTGCTACAGATGATACGACAAAATTCTTCTTCCAGAACCTGATGGCATCTCAAACCCTGGTAAGTTTGTATAGCTTCGAGAATGAAGAGTTTATATTTCCCGCTATCCATCATGCAACAAAATTTTGTCTGCTTACTATTTCTGGCGATAAAAGGAAGCACGCTACTGCAGACTTTGTATTCTTTGCTCGCCAAACTTCGTATCTTCAAGATGAAGAACGTCACTTCTCACTTTCTGCTGCGGATGTCGCATTACTTAACCCTAACACTCATACCTGCCCAATTTTTCGTTCAAAGCGCGACATGCTTATAACAAAAACCATTTATGAGCAGGTTCCGATTCTTGTCAAAGAAGGCATTTCTGAAGAGAATCCCTGGAATATTTCCTTTAACAGAATGTTCGATATGTCCAACGATTCTCATCTGTTCCACATGTATGATGAGTTACAAGCCCAGGGCTGGCATCTGCGCGGCAATATTTTCTATCGTGGCAATGAAACTTGCCTACCGCTCTACGAAGGCAAAATGATTTGGCTCTATGATCATCGCTTTGGCACTTACGATGGGCAAACGGAAGCACAAGCAAATCAAGGTAAATTGCCAGAGCTGGATGCGAGTCAACATAATGATCCCAATTTATTTCCTATGCCTAGATATTGGGTTCATGAACATGATCTTCCAGAGATTATGAGACAAAGAAATAAAGCATTTCTTGCATTCAGGGATGTGACGAGTGCAGTGGTTCTTCGTACTGCTATATTTAGCATTATTCCAACAGTGCCTTGTGGACATACTCTTCCCATTATGATACCGGGCAATCTTCATTCGCAAGCACTTACATATCTTGCTTCTTACAATACATCCTTTGTCTTCGACTATGTTACGCGTCAGAAGCTTGGCGGCACTCACATGACATTCTTTATTCTCAAGCAGTTACCCGTTTTGCTACCGCAATTGTTTGAGACCCCGTGCCAATGGGCGAATAAAAGATCCCTGGGCTCCTGGATCTTCCTTCGTGCTCTTGAACTCACCTACACCGCTTGGGATCTGGAGGCGTTCGCGAAGGATTGTGGCTATGATGGTCCTCCGTTCCACTCGGATGAAGAACGCCGCTTTCTGTTGCGTTGTGAACTAGACGCAGCTTATTTCCACCTCTACGGTATTACACGGGATGATGTGGCTTATATTATGGAGACATTCCTGATTGTGAAACGCAAGGATGAGAAGGAATATGGCAAGGACAACTATCGTACCAAGCAGGTTATTTTAGAGATCTATGACAAGATGCAGCAGGCAATGGAGAGCGGCGAGGCATACGAGACGCTACTGGTGCCGGGGCCAGCTGACCCGGCGGTTGCTCATCCTGCTCGCGTGGTGGAGGCATGGGAAGGATTGCAGGCTGGCAGCTAGAGATGGCCGATGATGACGTCGCAAGCTTTCATACAAATGACTATACGAGAACACAATGCCTATCTGCTGCCATAATAGAAGGAGTCGTCTCTAATGCCTATTGATGATGTTGATAAATTACGTGCTGCCTATGTCGATTTCCAGCACGATCCGCTGGCTAACTTTATTGTCAATGTCCGTCGCACGCGTGCGGGTCAGATCCGCACATTGCTGGCTGATCCAGAGTCCCTGCCAGATGTCGAAATGTTTGATCGTGAAGTCTGGCGCATCGAGTCCCGTACCTATTTGCATAGCCATAGAATCGAGTTGCAGCTTTTCTTTAAATATTATGAACAGACCAAATTGCTCAAAACGATGGCCGAGCAGAAGTTAAAGATCCATGATCTGGAAAAAGCGCTCCTGGCAGGGCAGCTAGAGCTGCACGGCAACTATATTTTCGGTCAGTCAACGGGTATCTTTGCCCCGATGATCAAAGATCAAGCACTCAAATTCTCGCTGTTAAAACAGGCTCTGCACACGTTCAATGATGAGACCCTGACACCACAAG
Organism: Ktedonobacteria bacterium brp13; assembly: GCA_015099395.1. GTDB lineage: Bacteria > Chloroflexota > Ktedonobacteria > Ktedonobacterales > Ktedonobacteraceae > Dictyobacter. The sequence continues at coordinate 3,041,901 of AP024096.1, forward strand.
AACAAGCATTGCGCGTCTATAACACCAAAGGCTTTGGCGAGAACAACGCCACCGGACTTGGCATGATCTTCCATCCAGATGCCATCGGCCTCGTCAATGGAGCCACCAGAGATATCATGCGGAAAATGGGCTATCAAACAGAGAAAACACCATCCTGGCAGAATCTGCAAGTCGTCTTACGCTCACTACACATCCTGCTCAACACCCGTGACTTCATCGAACTGGACTGGTTTCTCTATCTGTACGGCAGATCCCTATAGAAGGGAAAAGGCATCATGATCGAGACAAAGAGGCGCTGTTGGGTCTGTAATGCGGTGATCACCTGGGGTCAGAGTGACACCGCCTGTAAGCTGCACTGCCGCAACTTACTCTATGCGGAAAGCTATCGTATTGAGCGCCACAAAGAGGAGTCTCATTCCAAGAACCATCCCGACGACCTGCACCTGAGTGAGTGGGCTGCAACCTTACGCTACTACAACTGGCGCTGCGCGTTTTGCAAAGGCCCCTTTGAGAGCCTGGACCATTTCATACCCGTGAGTCAGGGTGGAGGAACCTGGGTTGGCAACGTTGTTCCATCCTGCCTCCAGTGCCAGGCAGCCAAGGGCGGTCTGCTTCCCCAGGAGGTTGAGACAATCTCTCAGGACGTAATAGAACGCGTTGCGCGTTATCTCCAACGGCGTGCCCGCGCTGGCCGCAAGTAAGCGAACAAAAAAGAGTCAAAACACTATCTTTTCTGTGGATTGTAGAATAACTTGGATCTGCCCACGGGATGCGCAACGAGAGTGCATAGCTGAACAATAAGCACGAGCAACGTTCGCTGCCTGTCACAGGCGGCCTGTTCAACGGCTTGCATGAGCGCTCGCCCAATTCCTCGTCGGCGTTGACTGGAAAGCACAAAGAGTTTCTGTACTTCAGCCCGGTGCTGCGCATTCGGTTTGGTGGCCAGAGCCAGTTGGACCGAGCCGACGATCTGACCCGCCTCGCGCGCTACGAGAAGCACGCAGGTGTGCGTCCGCACTTCGTCTGCTTGAGTTTATCTCGTTGCGCATCCCCGTGGGCAGATCCAAATATTATGAAAAATAACATAGACGCCGACTCATATAAGTAGTGACGCATATTACAACTAATTGTTGCGCTAAAATCAAGCTCTTCTGTTGGCTCCGCTGGCTAAAGGAGCGAAACCCTGGTATGAGATCAGCTAGTTTTATCGCAATGAAAGCAATCCATCTGTGTCACCACTCATACGAGCAAGCGTACTCCGTGCACATGCTCGACTTTGGGATAGCCTGTGCATTTAACTATATGACCGCAGAAATAGTAGGGAGGAAGTAAAGTATGGATACAACGAGACGTAAAATCATTCAATCCATCGCGGCAGCAGGCGCCGCATCTGCTGTTTCCAGTATCGCCAGCCTGGCTGATGGTATCCCACAACCTGACCCATTGACCAACAACGGTACCGTACCGCAACCGGAGCGAAATGGACTTGGTGGGACCGATCCAGGCCCTCGTGATGTCCTGCTTGACGAACAGAATCCTGATCTGCTGGCCCCCCCTCCGACCGACGCAGGTTCGGTACCCAATCTGAAGTGGCCCTTCTCACTCTCGCACAATCGGCTTGCGCCCGCTGGTTGGGCCCGGGAAACGACGACCAAAGAGCTTCCCGTTTCGACTGAAATGGCAGGCGTAGACATGCGTCTGAACCCTGGAGCCATTCGTGAGTTACACTGGCATCCCGTAGGCGAATGGGGATTCGTCACCGTCGGTTCCATTCAGATCACCTGCCTTGACGCAGGTGGACGCATGTTTGTTGATAATCTCAACCAGGGCGACCTCTGGTTCTTCCCCGAGGCTTATCCACACTCGCTTCAAGCCTTTGGTGGCCCGGGTAGTGAGTTCATACTGGTGTTCATGGATGGAGATTATTCCGAGAACGACACCTTCCTGCTCAGTGACGCCTTTGCTCATCTCCCCAAAGATATATTGGCGAAAAACTTTAGAGTCCCGGTAAGCGAAGTGAGCAATCTTGCATCGCCAAGCCAACGCTATATCTATCCAGGCCAGGTACCTCCAACGAACGTGCGCGTCCCCGAACCTTATGGGAAGCCGCCAAAGGCCTTTGGCTATCATATGTCGAACAATAAGCCCACTTTTCAGAATGAGGCTGGCACTATACATATCGTTGATAGTTCTTCTTTCCCAGTGACTGGCGCTTCGCTAGCTCTGGTGACAGTGAATCCTGGCCACATGAGAGAGATCCACTGGCATGCAAATGACGAGTGGCAGTATTACCTCCAAGGTCAGGCACGTCTCACTGCTTTTGCCTCTTCTGGAACAGCGGCTACCTTCGATTATCAGGCCGGTGATGTGGGCTATGTGCCGAGCAACTATATCCACTACGCAGAAAATACCGGCAATACGCCGCTCCAATTCATGGAGGTTTTTAGATCACCCACGATTAGTAACTTCTCATTGGCACAATGGATGGGAGTGGCGCCGCCCTGGTTAGTGCAGGGAAACCTGAATGTCTCACAGGCATTCATGAACAAACTGCCAAAGACTATACCGTGGATCGTTTAACATCAATATGGGTCAGGCGGATGATCAAAGCCGCCTGACCCGGCTCTCCTTCTCGGTTCTCACCTTCCACATTGCTGAAAGCTTACGCTACTACAACTGGCACTGCGCGTTTTGCAAAGGTCCCTTTGAGAGCCTCGACCATTTCATACCCGTGAGTCAGGGCGGAGGAACCTGGGTTGGCAACGTTATTCCATCCTGCCTCCAGTGCCAGGTAGCCAAGGGCAATCTGCTTCCCCAGGAGGTTGAGACAATCTCTCAGGACGTCATAGAACGCATTGCGCGTTATCTCCAACGGCGTGCCCGGGCTGGCCGAAAGTAAGCGAACAAAGAGGGCGAAACTGAATCTGCCCACTAGAGCCCCACTAACTGGTAAAATTGGGGAAAGGGTAAAAAACGACGCGTGTCCTGGCATGGTGTTCTTTGGGAAATCCGCTTCCCATCCGGCTTCCTCCTTCGACATCTTGGAAATTGGCCCCATTGGTCTGGTTGGCCTGAACCTCGCTTTTCTGTCAATCCCAACATGACACGGGTGTGGAAATGGTGCCATGCCGTGAGCGGAAAGGTGCGCATGGTGTGGGCCATTGCAAGGAGACCAAACCCCAGAACTGGGTACTTGCAGCAGATGCGGCTTCCCCTCTCAGCATGCTGAGAGCAGAAAAAAGAGCGTGTGCCAGGCTCGCGTGGATGGTCTGGCACATGCATACACATGCTCTCTTCTTCGTCTCACCAGTCGGGCGTCTCTGCCGATCTCGTCTGCTTTGACTCACGTCGTACCGAGCGCAGAGGCGCACTTGCGTCTTTCATCGATTCCGATCCATTCCCCTTGCCGAAGATTCAAGCCAGGGAAATGGCACATCCGCGCCATCTCCCTGGTTCATCCATGCAGGCAAGGGGTCATCCCCGCAAAGGGGCAGGTGCTAGACGTGACAAGTCCCGTCGCTGTCGTGGTTGCCGCCTCCACTGGTGAAGACAGTCGTCCCCGCGCAGTTGTTGGGATGGTTGTCTCTGAGAACACTGTTGGTGATGTGCACTGTGCCGCTATTGCTGAAGATGCCGCCGCCGTTGCCGGAAGTGGCCGTGTTGTCGGCGATGGTGCTCCCGGTGATGTTGACCGTGTTGCTACGGAATTCGTTGGCGATGCCGCCGCCGGAAGTGGCCGTGTTGTTGGCAATGGTGCTCCCGGTGATGTTGACCGTGCCACCCATAAAGTTTTCGATGCCGCCGCCGTTGCCTCTGGCCGTGTTGTTGGCGATGCGGCTCTGGGTAATGTTCATCATGCCCTCGTTTTCGATGCCGCCGCCGTTGCCTCTGGCCGTGTTGTTGGCGATGCGGCTCTGGGTAATGTTCATCGTGCCACCGAAGTTGTCGATGCCGCCGCCGATGTCAGAGGAGGCCGTGTTGTTGGTGATGCGGCTCTTGCTGATCTTCATCGTGCCTGTATTGTTGACGATGCCGCCGCCGACGCCAGCCGTGTTCTTGGTGATGCGGCTCTCGTTGATGGTCACCGTGCCACCATTGGTGTTGAAGAGGCCGCCGCCGGCGAAGGAGGCCGTGTTGTCGGTGATGCGGCTCTTTTTGATGGTCATCGTGCCCGTATTGTTGAAGAGGCCGCCGCCGTCGGATGCCGTGTTCTTGGTGATGCGGCTCTCTTTGATGGTCATCGTGCCACCGGCCTGATTGAAGAGGCCGCCGCCGAAGAGGGCCGTGTTCTTGGCGATGCTGCTCTCTTTGATGGTCATCTTGCCCAATTCGTTGAAGAGGCCGCCGCCGTCGGTGGTGGCCGTGTTGTTGGCGATGCTGCTCTCTTTGATGGTCACCGTGCCACCAAGGAAGTTGAAGAGGCCGCCGGCGTTCTGGGCCTTGTTGTCGGTGATACTGCTGCTCTCTTTGATGGTCATCGTGCCACCGTTGAAGATGCCGCCACCGGTGCCAGCCGTGTTGTTGGTGATGCGGCTCTCTTTGATGGTCATCGTGCCGCCGTTGAGGATGCCGCCGCCGTTGACGCCAGCCTTGTTGGAGGTGAAGGTGCTGTTGCAGATAGTCACCGTGCCCCCATTGTTGATGAGGCCGCCACCGAGGGAGGAAGATCCCCCGGTAATGGTGAGGTCCTTGAGCGTGAAAGTGACGCCGTTCACGGCGATGACCTGCACGAGGCCCTGGCCGTCAAGAGTGACGTGCTGCTCGTTGCCGTCCAGGGTCAGATTCTTGTTGATCATCAGTGTACCGTCATCGATCTTGATATCTCCGCTACAGGCGAATGTGATGGTTGCTCCGCCGCTGGACGCATTATTGGCGGCGACAGCCATTTGCAGTTGATCGTCATCAGCACAGTCATGGATAACGACTCGGGAGGCGGAAGCGGCATGGACGTGGCCTTGCGGCTGGCTGAGTACCCCCAGCAGTCCCAGGAGCAGGGTCAGGGTTGCCAACATGAGCAAGCGTGTTCTTTTTCGTGTCATGGGAAAAGATCCTTTCTCTTTTTGAGAGAGCTCACGTGTATGAGCTCTGCACAAGAAGCGAAAGGATTTTTGCCTGTGGCACACACAAAAACGCGTCCTCCTTGTGCAGGGCTCATAGACGTGAGCTATCGAGAAAGACACAAAGAAGATATCTTCTCTAGATATTTGTCTTTCTCTTCCCATTTTACCGATCTTGCTCAAAAAACACGTTTCGATCACTCTATGTAGCATGTGGAAGGTAAAAAAAATGCTCCGACGTCTCGACAGAAGAAGTGTGTGCTGCACAAGCGCGTCCTGCGGGTAGAAATTTTGGCATGCTACGAGAGATTTTTCGCCATAACCCCTTTCTTCTTAAAACCTGGCAAGATTCCGAGAAATGGCAACGTCATTCAGAAAATTCCCAACAACCTGTGACACAGCCAGAGGGAATGAAAGGCGATCCTGACTGATCAATTGCGGAACAGTAGAAAAACGTCCATTCACATCCTCATTGATGACGCTAGCGAGTTGCCGCGATGTCATGTAGTTCGCATAGGTATGCGCCAAATGCGGCAGAGCACGCGCAAGTCGCTGAGATGATGGCAAGCGATCTCGTTTTTGATGAGCATTAAAGTGTGGATCAGATGGGGCTAGATTCCAGAGCTCGTTCATAGGGTACACAGAAAGAGGCATAAGGTGATCAAGATGATAGGACACCCCTTGCGTAATCGACCTTTCCGTCCAGGGGCAAATAAATTCTGTTCCCTCTAAAAGCAAGATATCAATATGATTGCGTTCCCAGGTCAACGGTCGTCGATTATCTGGCCGATCAGTGAGAAGCCGATAGATATCCCCTCGATTGATAGCTTGCTCTGGCTGCTCTTGCAATAAACGTTCTGTAAAGAGGCACCATTCATGAATACACAGCGCTTCGACCCACAGCGACATGTCACGGAAGGTTTGCCAGAGTTCAGCATTGATCACAAGACAACGATCTTCTGGCAAGGTTCCTGGAATCGATATTCCCTGACCTTGCAGATACTTGAATTTGACCGGCTTTGCAAAAAGTGCCCATTTTCCAGGGCCAGCATAACAGATCGGCATTTCGAGAGCGTCACAAAGAGCAACCACTGCTGCATGATACTGCTGGAGGAGTTCTGGAGAATAAAGCTGATTTTTCCTGCTGATCTTCATATCATTGATAAGAAAGAAGCCATCAGAAGGTCCTGAAGAAGTTCCGATAGAACGCTCCCATTCCAGACGCAACGAGCTCAACGCCTGGCGAAAGGCAATATCAGTATTTAATCCACCTGCACGCTGCGAACGTCTTCCCTGGTAGATTGGCCGCTGAGGATCAACAAAGGGCCAGTAATACGCAATCCAGTAGTCAGCCAGGGCGCGTAATGGCACAAGGACATTTTGATGGTATGTATATACATCCGGGAAAGAGATCACAACATCATTAATGGCTCGCAGGAGCGCGATCTTATAACTCGTCACCTTTGTATCGTGACGCAGAATAGTACTAATAACACTACTGTTAGCTACATCTAGTGACACAATTTCTCCCATTGATGCACGTACATCATTACTTTCTGCACGAGAATAGAGCACTTATAAATAGTGATGAGGTACACTATATTCTTCATTATAAATATAAATTATCATCTAAATTCAATGCTGCATTCTTATCTATTAATCGCTTAACATTGACATATGCAAATAATATAACACACTATGATAAATGTAAACCATTAACGAACACATTATCTACAGAATTATGCTGATCTCATTGCCTTCCCTGCGAAATGTGAACTGAAAGTCCTAGATTGGTGAATTTCTTTCCTTTTCGCGTGTATATTGGAATAAGTAGAAAAAATGTGGAGCTTTGTGCATAATTGGGATAGTGCTTCTTGAAAACACATTGTACTGGATATCCAGTGAAGTATGATGAGTGACGGAGCCTGTCACACTTCGTTTCCATATACGCTTAGCAGATGCTATTTCCCTGTCAATCTGCAATGTACAGATTGGTATATTTAGAGATTTAGGCGCATAAGCAGGCATTTATTTGCTAATAAGTCTATTTGTGGGATTATTCTAATGAATAGAGAAAAACATACACCGCCACGGCGGCAGTTCATTCATCCAATGTCAACATTCTATGATAACATGCCCGTGAGCTCCCCTGATACAGCAGAGCCGTTAGCGCCGTCTCAACGGTTGGCAGAGGAGCAGGCCGATTGGGTACAACCTGATGTGTTTGCAGGGCCAACTCCTTCACCCTGGACCAGTGCTCAGGTCGAACTGGATCTTAGTGCATGGCAGGTCCGGCCATCTGAGATGCCATCGCAGGCCGAGCAAGATTCGGGACGGTTACAGGTGGCTTCACCTCAAACGACAAAACACCACCTCGCACAGAAACCAAAACGGAGGGCATCCCGGAAATCCCGTAAGAAGCGTGTACCAGTCTGGCTGGTTGTGTGCAGTGTGATCACGATCTTTGTGGTTGTGTTGACCCAGGGCAATGGCACGATAGGTGCCTGGAGTGCTGACGAGTTCCGGGCAATCGCCGGACCGGTCGCAGCGGCTCAGGTTGAAGCCTGGTATCTCAACGTTCAAAATAAGGCGAATCAACTCCAATATCAACTGGGCTTGAAACACATCACTGCACCTTCACAATTGACATCGAGGGTTGTAAAGTCGGTTCCCCCTCCGGTGCGGGCCACAATGAAGCCGATGCCCCTGCCTCCTATGAAAACAGTCGTCTCACCAGCTCTCAGCGGTGAGGGCGTCTGGAATGTGCTGGAGCAGGCGTCTGGTTCCTATAACTATCTGCCAATGGATGCCAGTGCTTTTATTCGGCCTGATCCTAACTATCCCTATGCCATCGTTACGCTCTTGCAGCTCGATACGCGCTTTTCGCGGCTGCACATCGTAGCTGGCACGCAGGAGCCAGGCGGACCACTCAATGCGTATGGCACAGGAAGCATTGCTAAAGCTGATCAAGCAGGCAATACTTTACTGGCTACTTTGAATGGTGGATTTAAATATGCGGATGGAGCATATGGCCTCATGACCGATGGCAAAGTCTATGTGCCACCACAACCAACTGCTGCCACGATTGCCATTACACGTAGCGGGAAACTGATTATAGGCTCCTGGGGCGTCGATCCTCAACTCAATAGCAATAACCAGGATCTGGTTGCCTGGCGTCAGAACGCCTCGCTCCTGATCAATAATGGGGTGATTAATCCTCTGACAAAGGATGGTGCAGCCTGGGGTGGCACGATCTTGAATAGCCAGTATACCTGGCGTTCGGGCCTTGGCATCACAGCCCAGGGGAATCTGGTGTATGCAGCCGGCAATGCGTTGTTGCCGGAAACGCTGGGGATAGCGCTACACGCAGCTGGCGCGGTTATGGCAATGGAAACAGATATCAATCCATTCTGGACCCGCGCGTTCTTGTATCAGCGTAATAGTCATGGGACATTAACGATCAACAAGCTTAATACCCAGATGCAGGGCACGGGCTACGAGTATCTGAATGCGGATCAGCGCGACTTCTTCTACCTGACGCGCTATACTCCGACATCCACGACAACGACCAGGACGCATACATCGTCAGGGACCCACTCCTGAATGGCGGGTGGGCTTGCGCAAGTAAGCCCACACCTGACCAGACGCAGACTTGCAACACTACCCCGGATTAGAGCAGCGGCTACTCTCCATCGCATAAAAACCTGAGCAGTCACGAATGAATTACATTTTTATTATATATTTTCATTAATAATGCATTTCATCTGCATTTTATTTGTATTTTATCTTGACATTTAAATATCTCTTCATGTATATTATGATAAGGTTGAGATAATTAGCTATGGAAAAGCACAAAGGAGAGGCGGCCCATGAATGATCTCCCCCAACGCGTTGGGAAGTATGAATTGCAGGAACTTTTGGGGCGTGGTGGGATGGCTGAGGTATGGAAAGCTTTTGATACTCAATTACATCGTTATGTGGCTATAAAATTACTTCATGCGAATTTACAAACAGACCCAGACTTTATTTCTCGTTTTACTCATGAAGCACAAATGGTTGCAGCTTTACGCCATCCAAATATTATACAGATCTATGACTTCCACACTTCAGAATCAGTTGGGTCTAATGAGACACTTGCCTATATGGTTATGGAGCATATCAAAGGCCAAACCTTAGCCCATTATATCAGTGCTACATCGAAGCAAAAACAATTTCCTTCTGCCAGCGATATTATTCGGCTCTTTACACCTATCAGCCTGGCTCTAGATTATGCGCATCAACAAGGCACTATTCACCGTGATATTAAGCCAGCGAATATTCTGCTTGATCAAGCGAATCGAACGCGTAACCCAATGGGGGAGCCGATTCTTTCAGATTTTGGTCTGGCCAAGGTGATGGATGCTCCATCTCAAACGGTGGCCGGATTTGTGCTTGGCACTCCCCTCTATATTTCTCCTGAGCAGGTGCAGAATAAACCGATCAGTAACCGTACCGACCTCTATTCGCTGGGAATAGTCCTCTATGAGATATTTGCCTCAAAGCCACCGTTTTATGGTGATAGTTCGAGCCGCATTATGCTCCAGCGCGTCACGGATGAGCCCACTGATCCACGCACCATTAATGTGAACCTTTCCTCTGCGTTAGCCGAAGTTCTCTTGAAAAGCGTTGCGAGAGAGCCGCAAAATCGTTTTCCCACTGCCGCAGCCATGATCTTCGCAGTGGCGGAGGCACTTGATCTCCCCATACCAGAAGACTTACGTCTGGCTATTGCCTCTATATACGAAACACAGGTAACATCAATTGACACACTGTCAGTTGATGATGAAGCGGCGACTGTGGTTACTTCAACTTCCGCAGATGCTCCGATACAGCAACAGGCGGATGCAGTTGTTGGCGACAATGTAGCTACAATTGTGCGCAATGATGCATCTATAGTTGATATTCCATCGGTAGAAAGAGTAGGGGACACCGGTGGCCCCGTGCATTTGCCGGATTCTGAACCGCTGTTACCAGGAGCAACAACTAGTGGTACAATCATAACTGGTAAGGTCTCTTCTTCGCAGCAAACTACTGACTCCAAAGCGACGCCACTGATAGTTCCTCCGCTACCACATGCACGAACAACGCGAAAACGTCAGAGGATGCGTATCGTGATCGCGGCACTATTGATTGGCGTCTTAATTGTAGCGGGATCAGGCACACTATTTCTATGGTTCACTACACATAAGACTGCCACTATCACCGGTACGAATGCCGCTGTTGGTCAGGCCCTCTTTCTCAGTGATGTGAACTTAACACAGGATACGGCCCGGGGAAATAACAGTAAATTAGAGCTAGATCTCAAAACTATTCCAGCCCCTCAACGCGGCGAAAGCTACTATGCGTGGTTACTACCCGATAAAAATCAACCTGAAGGAGCCCCGATTCTCCTGGGACAATTGGCAGTGAAGAATGGGAACGTCCATTTTGTTTATGCTGGCACTGAGAATAGCTCGGATTTGCTCGCAAGCACCAGTCGTTTTCTTATCACCGAAGAAAGTTCAGCTGTCACACCGGATATCCCTTCCCCTGATCTCAATGCATGGCGCTATTATGCAGAGATTCCTCAGACGGTGCCAGCTAATCAAAGCTATAGTTTACTGGATCATATCCGCCATTTGCTGGCGAACGATCCAACTCTGATATCTCTCCATCTCACCGGGGGATTGGATATCTGGGCTGCTCGCAACACGTACGCGGTTGCTCAGTGGTCTAAGAGTGCGCGGAACGATTGGCAGGCAAAGCATTTTGCTACGTTGCGTCAACACATCGTATCAATCCTTGATTATCTTGATGGAGATACCTACGTCAATCAAGATGTACCGGCAGGTACTCCTCTCTATGACAATCATCAATATGCCCAGGTTGGCCTGCTTGAGTTTGATCCCACACAACAAAATCCGCCCAGCTATCTGTATCATATCGCGCTTCATCTGAACGGTGTTATTTCCTCGCCTGGCTCTACACAGTATCAGCGTTCAGTGGCAGTGCAAGTGAATATAGGTATCAATAATATGAAGGCAGAGTTAGGACAAAGCAGGCAGGATGCTATTCAATTGGTACACATGAACAACACTCAACTGGCTCAGCCCTCTGCTCTCGCTCTCCTAAATGATATGGTAACGCAGACCACTATCGCCTATGCAGGTCAGGTAGATACAACCACTCAGCAGATAAAGAAGATGGGCATGACACAGATTTACCAAGACAATCAGCGGCTAGCTACTTTTGAGATCAAGCCATACCACAGTTGATATAGATAGCGATCATTGCTTTTTATCGTTGCTTTTTATGTGCGCGAGGAAAGATATATGCAAAGAGAAGAACTGCAAAACGGTGGGGCGACAATCCGTTTTCTCAGCGGACCACTTGCTGAAAAAAATATCTCTATCCAGAAAGCAACCACATCATTTGGACGAGGGAAGCAGAACGATATTGTCGTGTTAGATCCTGCAGTTTCCAGGCAACATGCCAATATTCACTGGAGAGATGGTGTGTGGAGCATTGAGAACCTCTCACAAAGCAACCATATAACGATTAACAAGCAACAAGTAAAGCAACAGGGCATTTTGCAACATAATTGTATCGTCAGCCTTGGCGGGACAATTCGCTTTGTTTTTCTTCTCCCACAAGCAGTGACAGAACAGCAACAACCTTCTGCTACCCAAACACTAGAACAAGCACAGATCCCCGAGCTTCAGACATTGAGATCGCCACTCAAAGTGCAATCTGGTGCTATGCCCTCTGATACAGTATTTGCTTCAATAGGTAACAGTGGTGTGCCTATATTAACTGTGAGCAGCAATATTCATAGTGATGTGCAGGAACATATACTGAACAAACCAACACTGAGTATTGGACGCGATGCGGGAAATGACATAGTGATCAAGGAACCGACCGTTTCGTCGCAGCATGCACAGATTGTCCAAGAAGGCAATGCACTGTTCCTTATCCATCCTCATCCATCGCGCGAGAAGACCCTGAATGGGTTATGGTACCAGGGGCAACATATTCGCGGTGATCAGCAGTTGCGCAAGCAACTTGCCAATGGAGACATATTTCGTATTGGAGATGAGCATGGGACGTTAATCACTCTCACATATAATGACGGCAGCGAACAGAACAATGAAGCGTTGCCAGAGATGCCGCCTGTGCCTTTAAATATCGAACGAGTTACCATTGGGCGTGTTGAGACGAATACAGTCGTTCTCAATCATCCCCAGGTTTCAGGACACCACGCAGTGCTGGAGAAAACAGCTGATGGCTATCGTGTGATTGATAACAATAGTATGAATCACGTCTACCTCAATAGAGAACGTGTTAGCGATCATCTGTTGCGTAGCGGGGACGAGATTCGTATTGGGCCTTACCGGCTTATCTATACCGGGACCGAATTGAGACAATATGACGAGAGTGCTCATATACGAATCGATGCACTGCACCTGACGAAAATAGGGAATAACAATGTTATTCTGCTCGATGATATTTCACTCGTGATCCCTCCTCGGAAGTTTGTAGCCATTGTCGGTGGATCTGGTGCGGGGAAATCTACACTCATGGATGCCATGAATGGCCTGCGTCCCGCTCATCAGGGGGAAGTCCTCTACAATGGAGTTGACTACTATCACAATCTAGCAACATTCAGTACGCAACTGGGTTATGTACCCCAGGACGACATTGTGCACCGGGACCTGACGGTAGAGCGAGCGCTTTACTATGCTGCCAGGCTGCGTCTCCCAGGTGACTTTACCAGGGAACAGATCCAGTGGCGTATCGATGAGGTCCTTGAAGATGTAGAGATGACAGATCGGCGCTCATTATTGGTAAGCAAACTTTCCGGTGGGCAGCGCAAACGTGTGTCAATTGCGCTTGAGCTGCTTGCCAACCCGGGAGTATTCTTTTTAGATGAGCCTACATCCGGCCTGGATCCGGGTTTAGATCGTAAAATGATGGTGCTTCTGCGCCGATTGGCGGATAGAGGGCGAACTATTGTCCTGGTCACGCATGCCACAAATAACATTAATACATGCGATTATATCTGTTTTATGGCACAGGGGGGACGTCTCGCCTACTTTGGTCCGCCGAACGAGGCAAAAACCTTCTTTGAAAGGACCGATTTCGCCGAGATTTATAGCACATTGGAGCCAACCCAGGGTGAGCTAGATATCCCAGCACAAGCAGCAACGCGCTTCCTGAATTCAGCTGATTACCAGCGCTATGTGGCTGAACCGTTGAAACAAGAGCAAGCGCAGCACAAGCAGAAAGACCCGATTACTACAGCACAATCAGCAATGAGACATACGAAAAAAAAGTCAAGAAGAGGCCAGGGCTGGTCTCAGTTTGTATTGCTCTCGACACGGTATGTGGAATTGCTCAAGAATGACATTGGTAACTTACTCATTCTGCTTTTGCAGGCACCAATCATTGCCACTCTCCTCGTGCTGATGCTGCGTTTTGAGGTGGGTCCGGGTATATTCGATGGCAATAAGCTCGTGCAATGTAATACACAAATTCTCACTGCATCAGGCCCCCTTGTACTGCCTCAGAAGATGAGTCAGGGGGCACAAGTAGATTGCCAGGTCGTCTATTCATTTTTACAGACCAATCCCCAGGGTCAGGCTTTTGTGCGCAGCCAGGGAGGACTGGAGCATGCGTTACAGAGTTTCCTTGTGCAAGGCATGGGGATAGATGCGCAAAAAGCCTTGTTTATTATGGCTTTCGCAACTGTTCTGTTCGGTTGTATTAACGGAGCACGCGAAATCGTCAAGGAATCGGCCATCTACAGGCGTGAACGGGCGGTCAATCTAGGCATTCTTCCCTATATGTTCTCGAAAATCGTCGTGCTGGGAGTGTTTTGCCTGTTCCAGAGTGCCGTACTTGTTTTAGTAATGGAGCTGGGAGAGCCGCTGCATCAGGGTGTCTTTCTTCCTCCGCTGCTGGAGGCCTATATCACACTAGCGTTAACATCGCTGGCTGGTCTGATGCTTGGCCTGACAATATCTGCTATTGTGCCAAATAATGATCGTGCCATCAGTTTTGTGCCGATCGTTCTCATTCCGCAGGTCATTTTTTCAGGAGCCATTCTTGCACTCAAGGACTGGCTTACACAGATCCTCGCTGTGGTCTTCCCAACGCGTTGGGCAATAACTGCGCTCGGAACCATCGTTGGCATGCATGCCAATACGACAGGCGGAGATCGACTGTTCGGCAATGATTATACCTATCAAGGCACACTCTACTCGATTTATAGCCAGGAAGATGCGATACATCGCCTTCTGTTGTCCTGGGCTGCATTAATCGTCACTATACTGATATTAATGGTAGTGATCGGTCTTTTTCTGAAACGGAAGGACGCAAGAAGATAGGGCGCATACGAGATAGCTCCCGGATAAGATTCTGTCTTGCTATTTCACTCAGGCGAAGCGTGAAAGGGCCGACAACAAGAAATTTTCTTGTTGTCGGCCCTTTTTGATCTCGTACAAACATCTAGCGCGTATCTAGTCGCCAACAGCCGCAGAGAGTATTGGGGCTACTTCTGGTGTTGTCTCTAAACCTACCTCAATGGCCTCTTGACTTGGAGCGCGTGTAAGCAAGCTAACAACGACAGTGACCACTGCGTTTAGTATGACAGCAATGAAGCCAGTATTCATAGTGAAGGCAATGACTTTTTCAGCGGCAATGGCCTGCGGCACAGTGATACCGATCAAACCTACAATAACGCCGGCTAGCACACCCCACTTGGTCATACGCCGCCAGAGGAGACTTAAGAGCAGGCTGGGCGCGAGCTGCGAGATAGCAGAGTAGGCTACCTGAAAAATACCAACGATCGTTTGATTGCTGTTAAGAGACATCACGATGGCAATCACCGTCGCTCCCACGACGCCTAAGCGGCTAACCAGCAAGACCACACGATCAGAGGCGCGCGGCTGAAAGATACCACGATAAATATTGTTGGCAAAAAGCGTACCAACCGTTAATAACAGCGAAGAGCCAGGAACAAGCGCGATCAATATGCCCGTGCCAGCCAGCACACCAACAAACCAGTTCGGATATACCTTGCCAACAAGTGCGAGGAACGCATCATTACTATTCGACAGGTGCGGCACAACTAAGAGAGCAGCAAAGCCTATCGTGAAGGTAAAGAGATAGGCCAGGGCATAGAGGGGCTGAAAAATGGCGTTGCGCCGGATGGTTTCGTCGCTGCGTGCCGCGAGCGTCGCCTGGAAGCTCTGGGGAAACAGCCAGAAACCAAGGTTGGTCATGAGGATTGTCGAGATGAACCAGAGGGGCGTATAGTTCAGCTTGGGAGCCAATCCCGGCAGCCAGGCATAGTTCGGATGCGATTGATTCATCCTGGTAAAAATAGCCCCGATTGATCCCAGATGCGCCGCACCGGCAATCGTGAATATTATTGCTAACAGGACAACGATCATTAAAACATCTTTAACGATACTCGCAACGGCAACGCTCCGCAATCCCGCGGCGATAATAAATCCCAGCATGATGATGCCTGCCAGCGTGAGCGATAGCGCGGTATTGACGGATGCGCCAAAAGCAAGTTTCAATATCAGGCTCAAACCGGTAAACTGCAACTGTAAATAAGGGATTAAGGCCATGATGCCAACAATAGCTAATACGGAACCCAGCCAGGGAGCATCGAAGCGTTTTCCATAGTAGTCAGCCTGGGTTAAGAATGAGTGCCGCTTGCCAATACGCCAGATCTTTGGTAGCAGCCAGTAGCCCAACGTGTAACCCAGAGCAACATTGCTAATCGTATAGAAGCCAGGCGCGCCATACGCATATGCCCACCCACTTGTACCCAGGAACGCCTGGATGGTAAATATTTCTCCCGCGCTGAGAAACCAGAATAAGAAAACTCCCAATCCTCGTCCACTCACCGCCCAATCTTGTAAACTAATATTTTTTTTACGTGTTATGGCCCAAGCACCTATCATAGTACCTAGAACAATTACGATAGCAATTACATAACGAAGCACATTATCACCTGCTTTGCTGAGAGAAGAAACGCTTATCAATCTGATGGATGATGGCTATTGTAAGGCTTGTTACAATAATTCCGCAGAGCATCCACAGAAAGAGGAACGGCATGCCGAAAGGCTGAAAACGAATGGTGTTGACCCAGGGGATCAGCAGGACATCCCACGCGTAGGGGATGATCAGCAGGAACCAGTGGAACCTGATAGGACGACGATGCATATATTCTCCTTGCCTGTTTATTGCTCATGCTGAGCGCGAGCTTGCTTGAGCAGTTCCGGCGCGTTGAGAAGGCGAAGCGCGACACGAGCCAGGATTTTCGCACCGGCGATAGCCGCATCATCGCCGCTCTGCCCAAGAGCATAGGTTGCGAACTCACGCGTATGCGCGGCAATGTCACGAGGTCCAATTTGAATGTTTCCATGCAACGCGGGTAGCACGTGAGAGACGTTCCCCATGTCCGTTGAACCTGTGGTCGCGCCTGTGTGTATGGACTCACGACCCTCGCGAGCCATTTCCTCGCGCAGAATATCGACGAGCACGGCATTTGGGCGTAAATCTGCATACGCGGGGACAAAGCGAGACCATGTCATTTGCGCACCAACCGCACTGGCTGCGCCCGTGGCACAGGTCAATACACGCTGTAGCAATATAGCCAGGTAGTCGCTATCGGATGCGCGAACCTGCAAGCGAACAGACGCGTGCTCAGCAATGATATTAGGCGCTTGCCCACCATTTGTAATAATGGAATGAATGTTGGCATCTTTCCGCAGCGTGGCGCGCATACTATTGATGAGCGTCAAGAAATTGGCCACGGCCTGTACCGCATCAACGCCTTGTTCCGGAGCGGAGGCAGCATGAGACGCTTTCCCCTGAAAATGCACATCGATTCCCTCGCGCGCGCTTGATGTGGGGTCCGCTTCATTATGATTGCCGGGATGAAACATCAGTGCAGCATCATATGGCGCGAAAATACCTTCTTCGAGCTGAAAAATCTTGCCGCCGCCACCCTCTTCCGCGGGCGAACCGATGACCGCGATCGTACCCGGTAAACCCTGCTGCTGTATGACACGCTGCGCAATAAGGGCAGCGCCTACCGACATCGCGGCAATAATATTGTGACCGCAGGCATGTCCAATCTCTGGCAGCGCGTCATACTCTGCCACAAACGCTATCCTGGGTTGACCATCACCGAACGTGGCTGTAAATGCGGTGTCCAGTTTCGCCACGGGCGGCATGGTTACCGAAAACTGGTGTTCCTTTAACAGATTTGTCAACAGAGAGACGGCGTGGTGCTCCTGGAATCTGAGCTCTGGATGAGCATGAATGTCGTGCGAAATATTGAGAATCGTTGGCGTGAGATGTGGTGTAACCTCCTCAATTGCTTCATAAAGATCCGTATTATCCATGACAGTGGTCCTTTCTCATAGGATTCATTGAGTGAGAGACAATAATCCTGACAATATTGATCATATTGATCATCTTTGTAACTATTGTTACCCATGATCGTTGTTATTGTCAAGTTTAGTGAGCAGAAGAAGGTGTGTGACATCCTCATAAAAGTAACAGCCGCTAAGATCTTATTCCGAAAACCAACGCGACTGGCGTCGCTAGTGCCCGCACACGCAAGTTTCAGGTGCCCAAGATAGTACGCGATCATAGCTGCTTCGCCAAACCAGGGGTGGCACGGCGGGCATCGGCATTTCCTCCCTCGACCAGCGGAAAGACCAACAGAAAAAGCGAACAAATGAGGAAGATCACGCCGCCTGCATCCAGCGTGCCTGCTTCTGGTTTCCGCGATTCACGCAGCAGTGGGAAGGCAGCGAGCAGGGCAAGGAGACCGATGGGCACATTGACCAGGAAGATAGAGCGCCAGCCCAGTATCGAGACATTAAAGCCTCTTCAGCAGGAGATACTGCAATTGCGTTTCGCCTATGGCATGCATTCAGTAGAAATCGGCAAGAGGCTCAATAAAAATGCAACGACTATTCGATCGATATTATCTCGCACCTTAAATACATTACGACTGCAACGTGCGGTAGAGCCGCATTAACCGGTGAAATTGGGAAAGAAAAATGGTAAATGCTTGAAAAATTAGTTAATGCTGCTAATACCTGCCACCATCTTTGAGGGGGGACAGCCGCGCTTAGCGGCAGGGGGAGTAAAAAGTTAGCAATCGCCCAACAGAAGATGATACAGATTTAGCAGATAAAAAGCGTCTTTTATGTAGAGTTATCGTGAGTAGCGTAGTTCGAGAATCTACTCCCCCCTGTCGCTGCGGCGACATCCCCCCTCAAAGAGGGTGGCAGGGGTATTACCGTCTTTTTCCTGTTATTTCTTCTTTTTAGTACTGAAAATTTCAGTGTGAAGGTCGTTTCAAAATGCAGTTGCTCAGAAAGGGTCAGAAGATATCAAGAAATGTGCGCTCACATAAAAAACTTCACCAGTTAGTGTTGCTCTACCAGTGTGGGTATCTACATAGTATAATACGTGTATACTAGGAACAATAACCTCAAAAAGCGCTTTATGTGCCACCGGAACTCGTGGAATGCTGGCGACAATCAGCGGGGACTGCGTAGATACGAGGAAGAATACCAGGCTGGTCGGAAAACCCCGAATGCCATCAGCCTGCATAAAGAATTGAATGCTCGGAGAGAGTGGCTCCTGATTGATACACAACCAGGAGCCACTCTCTCCATAGGTTAAAGGAGAGAACCATGAATGAGTTTCCCACATGGCTTACAGCCACGCTCGCGTCCGATGCGACTGAAGGACAGGGCGTCCTTCCAAACACTATTCTTCCCCTGCAATCCGCCTTATGCGTCGTTGGTCCGGCCCGCGTGGTGCTGATAAGTCAGGACGACAACCTGGCGGTGCGAAAAGTGCTGGAAGCACCGCCTGCGTCGGGTTCTGTGCTGGTTGTCGCGGGAGGGAGTACATCGCGTGCCGCAACTATTGGTAACTTGATGGCGCTTGAAATGCAGAATGCGGGCATCGCCGGGCTTGTGACGGATGGCCTGATTCGAGATTCGCGGGAAATCCGCGAATCAGGGTTTGGTGTATGGTGCCGGGGAGTGACTCCCATAGCTCCCCATAAGGTTGGACCGGCCTACGTCGGTGGCTCGATCTCTCTTGGTGGCACAATCATCCAGGACGGCGATCTGGTCATTGCTGATGATGATGGTGTGGTGATCTGGCCGCAAGAGCGCATCGATGAATTGATGATCAAGGCCGAAACCAGGCTTCAGCAAGATAATGCACGGTTGGCGCAACTGCTAGAGGAAAAAAGAGGCGTACAATAAGGGAAAACGGGAACATTCACAAGCTCTGGCCGTAAACGCAAACCTGGCCTTGACAATTAGCCGAGCTTATTATATATTTCTTGCATGTATCTGATATATCAGCGGTACGCATTGTCTCACCATTCTGGGGAAGCGAAGAGCAATCTTATCACATCGAATTGAAAGCAGTGGATGGTAGCTCAAATCCCTATATTGCGCTCGCTGGACTGATTGCCGCCGGGCTGGATGGGCTTAAACGCCACCTTGATCCAGGAGCGCCGTGCGAGCACGATCCAGCAAGCTTGAGCGAAAGTGAGCGTGAACAGAACCGCATTCGCCGTTTACCGACAACGATGGCTGACGCACTGGATGAACTGGAACGCGATCAACTCTTCATGGAGGCCATGGGAGACCTGATGAGCCGATCCTATCTGGCCGTACGTCGCTCGGAAGAGAAGGCTTTTGCGGAGCAGGATAGCGAGTTTGAAATTCGGAACCACTTCTATAAGTTCTAGTGCATTCTCACCATAGCTCTTTGGGGAGGCGCTCAATGACATCAATAGATCTCACGCATGTGCCACTGGCGGATAATCACTGCCATGGTATCTATCGGATGCAAGGACCAATGGACATTCCTGCGTGGCGTCAACACTTCACCGAAGCTAGCGACCATACAATGCGAACAACGCATGTGGCGACAACGCTTTTTTATCGGCGCTTGATACGCGCGATGGCGGAATTTTTCGAGTGTGAAGCGACCGAACACGCTGTCCTGGCGGCACGTCAAAAATACGATGACCGCAGCCTGGTGCAGCAGTATCTGCAAGCGGCTAACTTCGAGGTCCTGTTCCTGGACAAGGGCTATCCGCCGCAGCAACTGCTTCTCTCTGACGCGGAGCACGCGGAACTGGCCGGTTGCCGTGTGGCACCGATGCTGCGCGTGGAACTGCTGATGCAGGAGTTGATTGCCAGATATGACACACTGTCTGCTGTGGTCGAGGCGCTAAAGGCTGCGCTGAACGACATTCGTGGACAGGGTTACGTCGCGTTAAAAAGTATCGTCGCGTACCGTACAGGGTTGGATATTCGCACCTGGAACAGTGATGAGGTCACTATGGCTTTTACTGCGGCCAGACGCGAAGTACAAATCAAAGGTGCGGTTCGCCTGGGTTATAAGCCGCTGCTGGATACGCTGCTGCATGTGGTTTTTGCCGAAGCAGCCAGACAAGAACTGCCTATCCAGTTTCATACAGGCTATGGAGATGCCGACGCTGATATGCTGCTGGCG
Source organism: Ktedonobacteria bacterium brp13 (assembly GCA_015099395.1). GTDB lineage: Bacteria > Chloroflexota > Ktedonobacteria > Ktedonobacterales > Ktedonobacteraceae > Dictyobacter. The sequence continues at coordinate 3,062,561 of AP024096.1, forward strand.
AACCCGCTGAACCTGCGCGCTGTGCTTGAGCGCAAAGAGTATCGCGCTATGCCTATTGTGCTGCTGCATGAATCCTATCCCTATGTGCGTCAGGGGGCCTACCTGGCAACGGTCTATGAGCATGTGTATTTCGATCTCTCGTACGGCATTCCATTTCTGGGCTATAGCGAAATGCTTGAGTTTACGCGTGCGGCACTGGATGTTGCTCCATTCTCAAAGCTCCTCTACAGTTCTGATGGCGTGGGTGTGCCTGAACTGCACTGGCTTAGCGCCCGCGATGGCCGGAAAATCCTGGGGCAGGCTTTGGGCGAGCGTGTAGCAAACGGCGAACTGGATGTGGCCGGGGCCGAGGAGGCTGGAGTAGCGGTGCTTCGTGACAATGCTCTGCGGCTCTACGGCCTTTAGAGAGTCTGGAGGGTACATATGAATAGGTTAGCAGAGAAAGTGGTCTTTCTCACAGGTGGCGGGGGCGTGTTAGGTCACGCAAGCGCGGAACTGTTCGCGCGGGAAGGCGCGCGTGTCGCTGTAGTGGATGCGCGCAAGGACAAAGCAGAGGAGACAGCACAGAGCATTATTGCCAGCGGTTGAGACGACAGTGCAACAGTGGGGCTACCTGGATACCCTTTTCAATAATGCTGGCGTAATGCCCCACCAGGACGAATCGGTCCTGACCCTGGACGTTGAACTGATGGCGCGTATTTACGCCATCAACGTGACTGGGACCGCACTGTGCTGCAAGTATGCCATTCCACATATCAAACAGAAGGGCGGTGGAGCGATCGTCAATATGAGTTCGTTCCTGGCGGTCGTGGGCTGCATCAAGCCGCAAGATGCCTATGGTGCCAGTAAGGGAGCTATTGTGGCTTTAACGTATTCTCTGGCTGTGCAATTTGGCAGGGATGGCATTCGCGCGAACGCGCTCTGCCCCGGCCCGATCGAAACGGAACATGTGCGGCATTTTTTGCTGATGAGGAGGCACGAAAGTTGCGCCTTGATCATATCCCGCTGGGACGGTTTGGACGACCAGAAGATGTCGCCGAACTGGCACTGTTTCTTGCATCCGGTGCAGCAAGCTGGCTGACGGGTCAGGCTATTGTGCTCGATGGGGGTGTTTCATGCAATTATTTCAGCGTTTTATAGTATTTCAGCATTTTATAGTAATAAAGAGGAATTTATGTGTCGTCTGCTTGGATATGTAACGCGTGAGCCAGTTACTGTCGCCCATCTTCTAAATAATACATTACAGTCATTTGTAGAAATGTCACACCTTCACGGTGACGGCTGGGGCTTTGCCTGGTACGATGAGTCCGATCGATTACAAATGGCGAAAGCACCTGAGCCAGCTCACGCCAGCAAAGAGTTCTCCGACCTGGCAAAACACATCCGTACCGATGCCTTCCTGGGTCACTTACGCTGGGCCACCCCTGGTTTCCCGCTCAGTGGGGCCAACACGCATCCGTTTACTTATGACCAAATGGCTTTTGCGCATAATGGAATCATCAAGCCCAATGCAGAACTCGAAAAACTCATTGCTCCGCATCTGCGTGAAAACCTTACGGGGACGACGGATAGTGAGCGTCATTTTCTGGCACTCCTCTCCGCGCTTGAGAGCGTCCCTGCGGTTGAGGCTATACAGACATATGTAAAGCTGGTTCACGAGCGCTTGCAGGTAATAAGCACGAATTTTCTCTTGCTCATGCCAGACGCACTCTACGCGGTCTGCGATTTTGATCCGCAATCTGAGCTAGCTCAAAAAGAACCGGACTACTTCTCCTTCTCACTAAAGTATCGTATTACAGAGGATGCGGTTTTGATTGGGTCAACAGGTTTGCAGGGGGATGAAGCATGGAAAACGCTCGAAAATGGTCAGATGCTCATTGTCAATCGTGGTAGACTTAAGGTGACTGTTATCGATCTCGCTGATCAAAGAGAAATCAACAGAAATTCAATGCAGGAGTAGTACCGATCATTACTTCAACAGGAGACACGAAGAAGATAGCACGAGCCAGTGATGTCGCGTATGAGCGTATCCACGCTATGATTATTGACCTGCGTCTGCAGCCAGGAGCAATGGTGAACGAGTCGTCCCTGGCTGCGGAGATAGAACTGGGACGGACGCCGGTTCACGAGGCAGTGGCACGCCTGGTGGTTGATCGCCTTGTGAAGGTGCTCCCCAGGCGCGGTCTGATGATCGCATCAATTGGACTGGATGAAGTGCGTGAAATTTTCGAGGCACGTGAAGCGATCGAATGCGGTAATGCTTACTTTGCCGTACAACACGCGACTGCTGCCGAACTGGCAGAGCTCCGGCGCCTGGTTGAGCAAGCGGAGAGCGCTCGCGAAGAGACAGCTGTGCAACAGTTTTTAGATGATGATCAGCTTATTCATCGCTTCCTTGCCAGTTGTGTGCACAATTCGTTATTGCAGGATGCGACCGATCAGATCTTGATGCATAGTTTACGCTTCTGGCACTTCTACTTTGCAAGGTATCATGTCGCAGAGAGCACGCTTATCCCTCATCAAGCGCTGCTTGCGGCATTGGAGCAACGTGATGCTCAGGGAGCGTATATGGCCATGCGAGAGCATATACGAACCTCGCGTGCTTTACTAAACAAGTTGTTCTAAAAAAGATCTCGCGTGGATGGCACCTCCTATATTACGTGTTGATTTCACATTTACGTGCAGCAAGTGATGATGGGAGGTACCAGTGTGCGAAGATTATAGTTTACCAGGCGTAGGCTTCAGGGGCGGTTCCACCTGGGCCTGGGAAGATTTTGTCGAGTTTATCTAATACGTCCTGCGACAATTTGACCTCAAGGGCTCGCAATTCGCCATCGAGTTGCTCGATGGTACGAGGTCCGACGATGGGGGCGGTGACGACGGGTTGCGCTAACAACCAGGCTAATGCGACATTAGCAGGCTCTTCATCAAGTTCGCGACAAAGCGCCTCGTAGGCCTCGAGTTGGGGACGCAGTTCGTTGATGCGTTGCTGGAAAGCTGGGGCGGCTCGGCGACCGATTTCAGCTTTGCGCAGAACACCGCCAAGCAATCCACCGCCGAGTGGGCTCCAGGGAATGACTCCCAGCCCATAAGACTCGCTGGCGGGTAGGACCTCTAGTTCGATGGTGCGGGCAGTGAGGTTGTAGAGGCTCTGCTCGGATACCAGGCCGAGAAAATGTCTCTGACGGGCTGTTTCGTTGGCACGGGCGATGTGCCAGCCAGCGAAGTTGCTACTTCCAACGTAGATGACTTTACCTTCGCGTACCAGTTGTTCCATCGCTTGCCAGATTTCTTCCCATGGCGTCCGACGATCAATGTGATGCATCTGATACAGGTCAATATGATCCGTTTGGAGACGGCGCAAGCTATCCTCGCAGGCTTTGCGAATATGGCGTGCAGACAAATGTTGATCATTGGGCCAATTGCCCATCTTACCAAACAGCTTTGTCGCAAGCACTACTTTCTCGCGTCGACCTCCGCCCTGAGCAAACCAGCGTCCAATGATGTTTTCGGTGACCCCTTCGCCTAGCTTCTGACCATAAACGTTGGCCGTATCGAAAAAGTTGATGCCTAGCTCTAATGCGTGATCCATGATCGCAAAGCTATCGGCCTCACTCGTTTGTGGCCCAAAATTCATGGTTCCCAGACACAGGCGGCTGACTTCTAATCCAGTACGACCAAGATGTGTATATTCCACAGATACGGTATCCTTTCATATAAAGAGCAACGAAATAACGAACATGCCATCCCAATTTACTCCAGCAATACGCTCCGGGCGACCGCAAATATCTCCGATGGAACGTAGCGGACAAAATAATATGACATCCTCATCACTACATACATGCTATCACAGAAAAAATTACATATGCAAATCTAGTAGAGGTCCCCACTGCGAATTTTTACTACACTATGAAGGCGCGTACCCATTTCTTCATTGTTGTATTTCTCTATTTTAAGATCACAAAAGGGGTATAGAGGAGATCGCCGAGGGGATTTAACCGCATTACAAGGCCGACACTGGGATGTAGTTATTGACACCAATGGCTATATCCCATCCCTTGTGCAGGCGTCAGCGCAATTGCTCGCTGATGCCGTGAAGCAGTACATCTTTATCTCCACCTGACGAAAAGCGACGAGCTGGACTTGAACCGGAGCAAGAAGTACAACTATTAGCATCATGGCATCGCCAGTGAACAAATCCCTGCACTCACTTCATGCCGATCCGGATTCTGTAACTAAAGTACCAGGGGATCGGTTCGGACCCGATATATTGGAACGCGGCGTGTGTGAGGCGATCAAAGCCGATCTCTTGTTTGGTGATAGTTTTCAGCTTGAGTTGGTGGCTGTACGCATTGGTCAGAACCATCTCAATGAAGCGTGCAGCATCTCCTTGCTCGATATGATGAAGAAACAATTCGCGTGTAAAGCGGAAGTGAGTACTGTCGTGCATACGGTCGAGATGCGTGTCTTTCGACCATCTCTGGAGGTTCTGAGCAAGTCCACGCTCCTCGAGAAGCGCATCGAAGCGTTCATCCACCTCCTGGTACACCCGCTCAAGCTCCCAATTGAGTGTTGGCGGCCAGTCATAGTCGTAGGCAGCGAAGAGTCCGCCGGGGCGCAGGATCCGTGCGACCTCGGCCAGCGTCGAAGTCGGTTCCATCCAGTGCAGCGATTGAGCACAGGTGACGATATCGGCACACCCGTCGGGCAGGCCGGTTCGATGAGCAACCCCCTCGCGATACTCGATATGTGCCGTGTAGGGATGATGCTCGATCTTGCGTATGGCCTGAGTACGCATATCATCATTAGGTTCGATCCCGATCACCCGTTGCGCCCGCCCACCCCAGATCGTGGTTGAAAGCCCCGTACCGCTCCCCAGGTCCACCACCAGGGCGGGATAGGGCGTGTGAATCAACTGCGTGAGAAGATCGAGCAGAGCCGGCGGCGGCGTGGGGCGCGTCCGATCGTAGCTGATGGCTTCCCCGGTCCAGATTTCACTCGTTTCTGTCAAGTTGTTTCTCCTTACTCTTCCTTGCGGTTCCCTCTCTGCCTGTCTCATTGCTCTTCTCCAGAAAAGGACGCGACGAATGGGTGCCAGTCATGAACGTGCTCATTGCGTTCTTGTGTTGACCGGACGAATAGCTCACTATTTCCCTCCAGTTTACAACAAATCCCAAGAGGCAAACCGATAGCACCTTACAACAAATCGTACGACAATAACGACGTTCACGAGCGGTTGACAAAGAAGAAAAAGGAGCCAGACATCATCGTCATGGCTCCCCTGTTCCATGTGCTCAATATTCAATAGACGAGGGCAAAACGCCTACTTCGTCCCGAGCGCAAAGACGTGCATATTGCTATTCTGTGGCAGTGTGATAGTTTGAATGGTCTTGCCTGCCTGCAAGTTTATCGCAGTATAGTAGACGCTGACCGCGTGTGGTCCAAATGTGCTCCCAGCAGGTTGGTTCCAGTTCGCAGCTGTCGCCACGATATCACCTCCAGGAGCAGCTGCATTGGCATACCAATCAGCCAGCGTCAGTGTAAACTGCTGCGTTGTACCATCAGTGTACGTGATCGTGCCATTTCCACTTTGCGTACCAAATGTTGAAGCACCCAGGAAACCCAGCGTGCTGCCAGAGCCTGAGAATAGGACCATCTGCCCATTCACAGTCACATTATCCGCTACGCCAGATGGCACGTTCGGCCAGGTAAAGCTGATGCCCTGATGAGAAACTGTCGCACCAGGCGTCAAACCAGCCTGAGCCAGTGACTGTGCTGAGTAGCTGAAGCCACTGCCATCATAGTTGCCAACACTCGGATTACTATCATCACTGACGCCAACATTGTTGAATGCCTGCGCCAGCGACGAGTACGGCACATCTACCGTCGTTGCCCCCTGACTCCTTCCAGAACCATCCTCACCCATATACGTTACATTCACGCTGAACTGGGCGTTACCCGGCTGCACGTTAGTGGGAGCAGAAACACTCCAGGTCATCTTCACCGTCTGACCAGCATCAACCGTCGCCAAAGTGTTCGCAGACGTGGCCTTCGCTGTCCAGCCTGTCGGTGTCTGGGGGCTGAACTGCACATTATGCACAGCAATATCTCCACCGTTTGTAAACGCTGTGGTCACAGTTCCCGTACTGCCAGGCGCAATACTAGCCGGTGCCTGCACCGTTACGTAACGTGGTCCATTTGTTTGTTTGACAACAAAATTATCTTGCAAGTGAATATCACGTGACGAGCTACCGACCATTACCTGGTAGGTACCATCCTGCACAACCCAGCCATGAGACTGCACATCCCAGTACGACAGTGCACTGGCATCCAGGTTGAAGTGCACATGCTGTTTCTGACCCGGCTGCAAGAATACCTTCTGGAAGGCTTTCAACTGTTTGGGCGGCTCCTTCACATTGGTAGACGGAATACCTATATAGAGCTGCGCGACATCAGCGCCAGCACGTGAACCAGTGTTGGTAACATCCAGGTCGACCGACACATTGCCCTTGTATGACGTCGTGCCAGGCGACACCACGAGATTACTGTAGGCAAATGTGGTATAGGAGAGGCCATACCCGAAGGGGAAGAGCGGCGTGATATTATTCTGGTCATAGTAGCGATAGCCAACAAAGACACCTTCTGAGTATTGCGCCTGGCCGTTGATGCCTGGATACTGCGCCGGTGTATTCGCCGGAACATCACTGGCTTGCTTCGGGAAGGTCATTGGTAATTTGCCGGAGGGATTGACGTCGCCAAAGAGCACTGCTGCAATCGCATTGCCATCTTCCTGCCCAGGATACCATGCTTCGACGACGCTCGACACCTGGTCAACCCAGGGCATCAGCACGGGCGCACCGGTATTCAGCACCACAACGGTATGCGGATTGGCCTGCGCAACGGCTTGAATCAATTGATCCTGACTGCCAGGCAATTCCAGGCTCGTGCGATCTGAACCCTCTGACTCATTATCATTGGCAAAGACCACTGCAACATCTGAGGTTTTCGCTGTTTGTACCGCCTGATCGAGCCACGTATTGCTCTGGCCTGGAACACTCCAGCCCAGGGAAACATTACTGCCTCCTCCGTTCTGGTAATACTCAACGCTGATGGGATAGGACTGTCCGGCGGTCAACTGGATGGTCGCTGTCTCGGTGTTCGTCGCCTGATCACGCCAGTTATCGATGAGCAATTGATTGTTGATATAGAAACGGCTCCCATCATCACTGGTCAGTGAGAAGGTATAAGTTCCGGTCACCGGCGCTTTCAGTGTGCCAGTCCAGCGTGCTGACCACTGCGTCGTGGAAACTCCGGTACCGGGCGACCCACCATTCCAGTTAAAATTCACAGTGGGATCGACACCTGTCAGCACCGGTGAACCCGACAACGTCATGTTGTTGAAGAACTGGGACTGCAATCCCTGACCACTCCCAGAGGAAGGTGTTAGATACTGTGTATCAACAGTAGGTAAACTGCCATCAGTGGTGGGGCCCTGTGCATAATTCACGGTAATGTCAGAGCCCGCCCGTTTTGTAATACCCTGCAGTGGCGTGACGATATAGGGAGGAACGACGCCGGCACTCCCACCACCGGCAATTGTTGCCGATGTGGAAGCATCCGCACCAATCACGGCAATTGACTTGATCTTGCTGCTATCCAGCGGCAATGTCTGTTGATCATTCTTCAGTAGCACTGTTCCCTGCTCTGCAGTTTGCAACGCGACCTGTGCATCTTGTGGCGTTGCGACATTACTAGCGGGTGTACCTGTCTGCTGATGATCAAAAAGGCCAATCATGAACATGGTGCGTAGAATACGATGCACATGATCATTAATAGTAGCCATACTGACCTGACCATTGTTCACCGCATTTTTCAGTGCCGTACCAAAATACGAATCATCCGGCATCTGCATATCCAGTCCGGCATTCGCTGCAGCTACTGTGCTGTGTGTCGCGCCCCAGTCCGATACGACAAAGCCAGGGAAGTTCCATTGTTGCTGCAGCACGTCCTGGAGCAAATACGAATTTTCACAGGCGTAGACATTATTGACCTTATTGTAGGAGCACATAACGGAACCGACCTGCCCCTGATTGACGGCGGCGTCGAAGGCGGGCAGATAGATCTCATGCAAAGTGCGTTCGTCAACATTTTCGCTGACGGTGGTGCGATCATACTCCTGATTGTTGGCGGCATAGTGTTTGACTTCCGCAATCACGCCCTGGCTCTGGATACCTCGAATGTCAGCAACGCCAAGCTGCGACGTCAGATATGGATCCTCACCCAGGCTCTCAAAACTGCGCCCCCATTGTGGATTACGTAAAATATTGACGGTGGGCGCCAGAGCAACATTTGCACCTTTGCCCCACTGTTCCTGTGCCAATGCCTGACCATAGTTGTTCATCACAGTGGAATCCCAACTGGCGGCACCTGCAACCGGTGCGGGAAATGCAGTCACATTATTCATTCCATCCGCGACACCCGCAGGTCCATCCTCCAGCTTCAATGCTGGAATACCTAGACGTGCATTCGCGGGTACATAGCCGACATAGGCACTACCACTGCTTCCATGGAGCATGGCAATCTTCTCGTCCAGTGACATCTGTGCCAGCAGGAGATCGGCACGTTGATCAGGGGAAAGCGAGGTATTCATCCAGGGACGAGAATCAAGGGGATGGTTAACTGCTGCATAGCTTGTTGCCTGAGCCTGCATACCAGCCAGGACCGAAGTGGCAAAGAGCACTACCAGCAGCACACAAAAACGAGAACGAAACACTATTCGATGCATATATATTCCTCACAGTATCAGAAAGAAAACCAGCACTGGCTTTCTTTTCACTACACAACATCCTTTTCATGTAGCACTATTCGTGTATCATATCTCCGCACCTCCTTAAAAATCTTATCCAGAGCATAAAGAATCTTAAGCCAAATTTTCTACTCAATCACTCCAGATATATTATACATTACCTACATAATATACATTATCTATATATTATACATTATCTAACACTATCCCGATATGTGTCCATCTGTAAATAGTTAAAAAAAGAGCAGGAGAGATAGTAGACTGAAGAGGCATCGCTACATTCACAAGCATAGGCGCACCTTCATACGAACAGCAACCACAATGCAGGCGATGCTCCATTGTGGTTGCTGTTCGTCACCTCCTTTCAGGGTACGCTAGAGGATCTCGATGCCGTTGATCTGGGCATTATCCTTGACGGTGGTAAACTGGATCGTGATCTTGCCGCTGCCGTCTGCTGTGGCCGTGAACTGCTGTACATTCGCTTTGTTGGCCGCTCCAGCGGCGGCAACAATGTCGAAGTTGCTCAGCACCTGCTGGCCATTGATACTGACGTTGAAGGTCCGCTGGCCCGCTGCTGTCCAGTAGGTTTCGGCGAAGTGCAGGCGCACCGTGTACGCTTTGCCGGCGGTCAGACCAGGGATGGCGTAGCTGAAGGTGCCGTAGCGGTTGCACTGGTAGACCGCCTGGGGCGCGGGATTGCTCACGCTACTGGTGTTGATGGTATTCGTGCTACACGCAGTTGCACCTCCGGTGAAGTCGCTGTCCGCAGCGAACGGGGCCACCGCTGGCCCGCCGGAGTTGATCCGGGTCGCGGGTGTGGTCGTCGCCGGAATGACCTCGATGCCGTTGATCTGGGCATTATCTTTGACGCTGGTAAACTGGATCGTGATCTTGCCGCTGCTATCCGCTGTGGCGGTGAACTGCTGCACAGTCGCTTTGTTGGCTGCGCCAGCGCTCGCAACGATGTCGAAGTTGCTCAACACCTGCTGACCATTGATACCGACATTAAAGATGCGCTGACCCGCTGCCGTCCAGTAGGTTTCGGCAAAGTGCAGCCTGACGGTGTAGCTCGCACCAGCAGTCAGGCCGGGAACGGCGTAGCTGAAGGTGCCGTAGCGGTTGCTCTGGTAGACCGCCTGGGGCGCGGGATTGCTCACGCCGCTGGTGTTGATGGTGTTGGAACTGGCCGCGGTTGAACCGCCCGTGAAGTCAGTGTCGGCGACGAAGGGCGAGATAGCCGAACCGCCTGCGTTGATCTGCACGCTCCCCGTGGGAACCGGCGTCACTGTCGTTGTGGGCGTCGGGGTCGGCCCAGTTGTCGTCGCTGTCGTTGTGGGTGTCAGGATATCGCTCCATTTAAAGGTCACCGTTGCGCCAGCCGGGAGAGTATAATTAAAACCCTGATTGTTCCAGAGCACCTGAAATGAACTGCTGCTAGCCCCGTCGTTATGCGCGACCACAACCTTGGACCCATCGGGATTCTTAAACGCAACGTCCGCCAGGCTCCCCAGGGAATTTGAGGCGATATGGTACGCGCCGGGCACGACAAACTTGCTATACTGGCCCACCTGGTAGTAGTCGTTGCTGTACGTCACGTTGCCGGTGCTTTGATCGATTGTCACAACGCCCAGGCAGTCCGGGCAACCACCAGAATGTGGGCCATGGTTAGGATCGAGCGCGAGGTTCCAGAGCTCAACCGTCTTGGCATAGTTCTGCACCGACTGCATGAGGAGATCGGGGGTTGAGATAGGAGTGACGGCCGCGCCCGTTGCGCATTCGGTTTCATAGGCACCCACAGCCGGGTCAGCGTTGTAAATCGTCGTCATTGCCGAGGGACTGCCTGAGTAGCAGTGCCAGGCAATACCCGCGAGATCGTTGCGCGTCGTGGAGTCGTTCAGCAAGGTGCTGGGGAAATTGGTGTCGTTCCAGTTATGGTCAAAGCCGAGGATACCCGTGGACAGGCCAGCGCTTTTGAGAGCCGGGCTAAGGTTGTTTTTGATAAATGCATTCTCGCCGCTGGCCGACCAGGACATGCCTGAGTAGCTGCTGGGCGCATATTCCGGTTCATTTTGCGGAGTAACTGCGGAAATAGGAATGCCTTGCGCCTGATATGCCTGAATAAACTTGACAAAATATTGGGCCAGCGGTCCGTAATCTGCTGAATTGAGCGTGCCGGTCACGCCATTGGCGGTTCCTAGCATCGAGCCATTCGTTTTCATCCAGGCTGGCGGGCTCCATGGATTCGCCATGAAGGTAAGGTTGGGATTGAGGGAGCGTGCCTGTTGCAGGACTGGGAGAATATATGCCTGGTCGTGACTGATTGAGAAGGAATTGAGATTGGGATCGGACTGCCCGGCTGGCAGGTCATCATAGGAATAAGGCCCATTGATCGAGAAGTCCGATGAGCCCATTGGAATACGTACAAAGCTGATGCCAATGCCTTGATTGGGATCGAAGAGCTGCTGCATCAAGGCTGCGCGCTGGCTACTACTCATTTTATTGTAGATCAGCCATGCGGAGGAATCCGTAACGGCGGCCCCGAAGCCGGTCATTTGTTGGAAGGTCTGGGACTCATTCACACTAATCGTCGAAGCACTGCCGGTGTTTGGGCCAAATGTGATGTTGGGCTGCGGGGTAAGCTGGCTACTTCCGTTGCTGGTTGTCAACCAGGCCTGAACCGTTGGACCCATGGCTCTGATCGTAGGTGTGTAGAGAAAAACAAAACAGGAACTGAGCAGTAAAGCACACAAGGCGAAAAACAGTGGGAAACGCCGAACCGGCATGGTCATGCGAGTCTCCTTACTCGAAAGGTTCTTCCTCTCGACAAATAAATGAAACAGCGGATTTCTCTGGCGAGTGCAGCCCAACTTCATAGCCAACCCATCCACTATTGACTGCACTCTCAGAGAGAATAAAGAGGCATCGCTACATCCAGTATAGGCGCACCTTCATACAAATGAATACAGGCGATGCCCCATTGTGGTCTCTGTTCGTCACCTCCTTTCAAGGTGAGCTAGATGATCTCGATGCCATTGACCTGGGCATTATCCTTGACGCTGGTAAACTGGATCGTGATCTTACCCGTGCTATCTGCGGTAGCGGTGAACTGCTGTACATTCGCTTTGTTGGCCGCTCCAGCGGCGGCAACAATGTCGAAGTTGCTCAGCACCTGCTGGCCATTGATACTGACGTTGAAGGTCCGCTGGCCCGCTGCTGTCCAGTAGGTTTCGGCAAAGTGCAGGCGCACCGTGTACGTCTTGCCGGCGGTCAGACCGGGGATGGCATAGCTGAAGGTGCCGTAGCGGTTGCACTGGTAGACTGCCTGGGGCGCGGGATTGCTCACGCTACTGGTGTTGATGGTATTCGTGCTACAGGCGGTTGCACCTCCGGTGAAGTCGCTGTCCGCAGCGAACGGGGCCACCGCTGGCCCGCCGGAGTTGATCCGGGTCGCGGGTGTGGTCGTCGCCGGAATGACCTCGATGCCGTTGATCTGGGCATTATCTTTGACGCTGGTAAACTGGATCGTGATCTTGCCGCTGCTATCCGCTGTGGCGGTGAACTGCTGCACAGTCGCTTTGTTGGCTGCGCCAGCGCTCGCAACGATGTCGAAGTTGCTCAACACCTGCTGACCATTGATACCGACATTAAAGATGCGCTGACCCGCTGCCGTCCAGTAGGTTTCGGCAAAGTGCAGCCTGACGGTGTAGCTCGCGCCAGCAGTCAGGCCGGGAACGGCGTAGCTGAAGGTACCGTAGCGGTTGCTCTGGTAGACCGCCTGGGGCGCAGGATTGCTCACGCCGCTGGTCGTAATCGTGTTCGCAGTACTAACCGCAGTGCCGCCGCTAAAGTCCGTGTCCGCACCGAAAGGAGCCACCGCAGAGCCGCCCGCGTTGATCTGCACACCTCCTCCGGGGGTGGGTGTAGGCGTTGCCGTCGGCGTCGAAGTGGGCGTCGGCGTCGGCGTTGAGGTTGGTCCATTTGCCGTGTACACACGCACGTAGTCAACCAGCATGGAGGCCCCGGAGGCGGTCGCAGCGGTCGGGGTATTGTGACCGGCCACCCCGTTCGGGAAACCGCCACCCATTGCCAGATCAAAGATGATGAAGAATGCGTGATCCACCGCGTTAGCCCACGTGGTCGCATCGACCTGGTTGGCGCTCACGGTAAAGTAATTCACCCCATCCAGATACCAGCGAATCTGCTCAGGCGAGACGCTGCGGTCAACCTCTACCCGGTACGTATGGAATCCAGTCTGGCATCCAGAGCACGCGCGCTTCCCGCTGCCAATACCGGAATACTCGTTGCAGGGTCCGCCAGGAGCGACGCCGCAGTGCAGCGTCCCGTACACGGAACTCAGCCCGTTGACGTCCTCCAGGGTGTCGATCTCACCGTCTTTGGGCCAACTGTGATCCACCCGGTATGGTGCACCGAGCGACCAGAAGGCTGGCCAGTACCCTTCGCCCGCGGCACCCGACACGTTGGGTTGCTGAATCGAAGCCTCCATGGCCAATATGCCTCCAGCCGGAACTCCGAAATCCGAGCGCTGTGTCTCGATGCGCCCCGAGGTCCAGTTCCCGCTCGCATCGCGGATCGCTTTAATGACCAGGTGGCCCGCGCCGTCCTGATAGACGTTGTTTGTGCTGTTGGTCATCGTCTCGATCTCGCCTGTGCCAAAGCCGGTGCCGGTATCGTACAACCAGTTGGCCGTGTTGACCCCCGTCCCTGCTGGCCCATTGAATTCATCGGAGAAGATCTGAGTCCAGGCGGCAGCAGCTCTGGTTTTCGACGTGCCGCTCTGCGGCACGAAACTAACGGCAGTCAGCAAGCCGAGTACCAGTACGCCGATAGACGCCAGCATCGCCAGACGAACGTATGACCGTTTGTACTGAGATCGTGGAGTCGTGTCCTTGTCTCTGTTGGAAAACAGATGCATTGATCGTTTTTCCTTTCCGCTCTCTCAAAGAGAGCAGTACCTCTTTGACTCCCAACACCGCTATCGCGGCGATGGCTACGCTGTCAGGGAGTCGGCATAAGGCGGGTTGGTTACTGGATACGGGGATGATGGTGTGTGGAGAGCATATATGGACTGAGAATATGAGCCGACACTGCGCTGTGGATTAACAGATGGTGGCTCAGGGTCCGTAAGACCATAACTTTTGAAGCCCTGGTCAGTCGCGCGATATTCTGAAGACTCAGCGTTCTTTGTATTCCCATGTTCCTGCTTCCTTGCAACGAACGGGGCAACCAGTAGGCACTTCCCTACCATACGAGGTTTCCAGCATGGATAGGGGGCATGTCGTCACTCTGATTGCCGATACTTTTCGAAATCAATATCGGATCCGATATTACAAATATACTGAATTTCCTCTTGTTTGTCAAGGTTACTGTAAATCCCATTCTGGGTCTTTCCACGGGTTACGCAACGAGATGCACGCTCAGAAGAATAGATAGCGGCATGATGCAGACGAGCAATCTGAGGAAAACAAAAAAGAGAGAGGAGCAAGGGTGATGACTCTTGCCCCTCTCTCTTTGGCAACAACCACACTGGTTAAGAATTTCTTTTACCGAGAAGTCAGTGGTTGGCTTCATGAGACGAACGCGGATCAAGATAATCACGTACGGCATCCCCAAACACGTTAAGGCTTACCAGAACAATAATAATCGCAAGCGCCGGACCTACCATCATCCAGGGATCACTGCGGATATACTGTTGAGCATCATTGATCATGGTTCCCCACTCGGGCGTAGGTGGTTGTGTCCCTAAACCAAGGAAACTGAGGATCGATTCATCAAGGATTGCCAGCGAAATAGATACTGTCGCTTGCACCAGCAATGGACTAAAAATGTTCGGGAAAACGTGTCGTAACAAAATCTTCCATGTTAGTGTACCACTGACACGACTGGCGGTCACATAATCTTGTTCCGAGATTAATAGTGTTTGCCCGCGTGCCAGGCGAGTATAGATCGGAACACGTACCACGGCCAGCGCGATAGCCAGATTAATGATACTGGGACCTAACGCCGCGACGAGCGCCAGAGCCAGCACGATGGATGGAAATGATAAAAGTGCATCCACCACCATCGTAATAACCTGATCCACCCAACCTTTACTATAGGCTCCAATGATACCTAGAATGGTGCCTACTATACCACCCATGAGAATCGTCACGACGCCTACGGAAAGCGAAACACGGGTTCCATAAATAATACGACTGAGCTGATCTCTTCCCAGCGCATCCGTCCCCAGGGGATGTGCGAGACTTGGCCCCTGAGCAGCGACGGCAGGGTGATAGAGGATTGGTGAATAAGGGCTTATCAGCGGGGCAAAGATAGCGGCCAACACAAATATGAGCACGATGACCCCACACCACCAACGCGGATCGCTACGAAATACATGCACCATTTTCATAAATCTTATTGCACGTTTAGTAGAACTTCCCGCCTGAACAGAAGAACCCTTCCTATCAATATTTGTCGATGCCATACTCATCTCCTGAAATTATACAATCACAGCTATTGCGCTTAAATTATTAAGGCTCACTTTTATACATCAAAAACGAATTTGAGGATTGAGCAAGGCATACAAAACGTCTACGACCAGATTAGTGGTCATATATGTAAATGCCGAAAAGAGCACAACTCCCTGGACCACGGGATAGTCTTTCGAAAGAATGCTGTTGACTGCCAATTGTCCAATACCGGGCCACAGAAAAATCGTTTCGACCACAAATGTGCCTCCCAGGATCGCTCCAAATTGTAAACCCACGATCGTCAGCACCGGAATGATGGCATTGCGTAATGCATGCGTATACTCAATGCGACGTTCGCTCAAACCCTTTGCGCGTGCCGTCCGCACGTAATCCTGGTTCAGCACATCAACCATGCTGGCACGAATCTGTCGCATATTTACAGCCACCGATCCCGCGCTCAACGTGATCATAGGTAAGACGAGATCCTGCAGATTAGCTAATGGATTCACATCTAACGGCACGTAGCCACCCGGAGGAAAAAGTCGCATACTCACCGAGAAAAAGAGCAGTAATAGCAGACCTAACACAAAACTAGGAATAGCTGTACCCAACAAGCTAACAATATTGACAAGCCAGTCTATCCAGCTATTGCGATGTGTTGCTGAGTAAATACCAAGCGGAAAGGCCAGAAGCAGTGAAAGCAAGAGAGAAGCGACACCCAGCTCCACAGTCACAGGCAGCCGTTGCCAGATCGCTTCTTGTACCGGCTGCTGCATTTGAATGGACTGACCCAGATTTCCCTGCAGAACCTGCAAGAGCCAGAGCCCAAACTGTACAGGAAGCGGTTTGTCCAGCCCGAGTTGCTGACGTAACAACGCGATAGTCTGAGGAGTTGCCGACTCACCTAATAATATCTGTGCAGGATCACCAGGTACCAGGTGGATAGTCATAAATGTCAGGAAGCTGACAATGAATGCAACAGGGATAAAAAAGAGGAGTCTCCGTACAATATAACGAACCACAAATGTGCTCCTTCCAGAGATCAATAGATGAGAGAGACGGACGCATCGCTTCCGCCTCTCTCATCTTACTATGGTCTGAACAACGGGAACAGCAAGTGATAGACCTTAAAATCCACTGAACCCCCGGCCAACAAAGTGCTAGGAGCCGAGATAGACATTTGTAAAGGTCATCATGCCCGATGGCAGCAAAGTAAAGTTCTTTACGGCTGTCGTTATCGCTTCCTGTGATACGCCATGATAGAAGAAGACATAAGGAGCATTTTGCATAATGAGCTGCTCCGCTTTCTGATAATCGGCAGTACGTGCTGGCAGTGCCTGGTCAACGCGGGCCTGATCAAGCAGAGAATCTACCTGCGGATTTGAAAACTGCATATCATTATTGCTACCGCCTGTATGGAAGTATGTATACATATTTCCATCTGGATCAGGTCGTCCACTCCAGTTCAGTAACAGGGCCTGGAAGTTATGCGCTGTGCCGTCGCTCAGCAGAGCGGCAAAAGTTTCCTGCTTGATATTGACAGTAATACCGGCAGGCTGGAGTTCCGACTGAAGATACTGAGCGAGCAGTGTAGTCAGAGGAGATCCACTCGCAATGATCAGATTAAAGGAAATCCCATTGGGGTGACCGCCCTGGGCCAGCAGTTTCTTGGCCTGACTCACATTGTAGCTATAGGGAGCAAATTGACTATTGAACGCCCAACTTGTCGGTGCAATCGGCCCTTGAGCAAGTACACCAAGCCCCTTCAGCACGCTTGTAAGGATCTCCGGACGGTTGACGCCCCATTCAATCGCCTGTCGGACATAAAGGTTGTCGAATGGTGCCGCCTTCGTATTCATCTCCATACCATAAAAGCTTAAGGCTGGAATCTGCTTGTAAACAAGGCTGGGATTGGCTTGCGCATTTGTCACATCATTGGGATCGACCGAATCAGCAACGTTAATGGTGCCTGTTTGCAGATTTGAGTACTCAACAGTGCCATTCGTAAATGGATGGTAAACAATGGAGTTCAAATACGGTAACGTCTGGCCCTGGCTATCCTTCTGCCAGTAGTTAGGATTGCGCTTGAGTGTGAGATGATCACCCTTCAGCCACGTGCTAAATATAAACGGGCCGGTGCCTGCGTTTACCGGGCTATTCGCCAGACTCGCTCCCAGTTTCTGCACCGCCGTTGGCGATAATATCATGCCAGCGCGATCGGACAACGTTGCCAGGAGCGGAGAAAATGGTTTTTTGAGATTGAAGACCACATGCAAAGCATCCTGCGCTACGACAGATTTGACTGCAGACAACTCACTAGCGCGAAAAGACAACGGAGTATTTAGATATCGGTTGATATTAAAGACAACCGCAGCGGCATTGAACGGCGTGCCATCTTGAAAATTGATACCAGCGTGCAGTGTAAATATCAGTTGGGTTGGCGTTTTATATGTCCATGATGTTGCGAGATCTGGCACAACATCATTTTGCGCATTAACTTGCACCAATGTATCGTATATATTATACATGACCTGACGATCGTATAATGCAGAGGATTTCATTGGATCAAGTGTAACGACATCAGATTGCAGACCGACATTAAGGGTTCCACCCACCTTGGATTGCGGAGTTTGTGAAGTGGTGCTACCGCATGCGGATAACACACATAGCAGGGAAAGGAAGAGGATTGCGATTTTGATCGGTAATGTGTTTGAGCGAACATTACCAACGGTATGTCCAAAGACGGTATACGTCATTGCGAACCTCCATCATTAGCAGGAAGTGTTCATCCTGATAGAGATAATTAAATCAATTAAGCAGGAGGATGGTTACAGATCTGGTAAAAATGATAGATTACAGTATTCACTTATTTCAAAGTAATACTGTGGATATTTACCACTGTACATTGTTCATATAGATCTGTCAAGATATTTGTCATTTCAAATTTTTCATGTGATTAAGCTTGTATGTATATTAAATACAATCAATAATTGTTGTAGCAGGCGTGGTAAGCTCAGCGGGCCTGTCAGGCTCTTTGGCACCTTATTGATATGGCTATCACAGCCAGCATCATCGTAGCATCTTTTACATTATAATAATTTATCATGCTACTATTTTTATGAAGAATACTGTCTTGTTACACAGATTTATTATGTATAATATACTTAGTTAGTATAAGAACCTGGTTCCACTTCTAGTTTCTAAACATAACTTTGTTTATTTTGTAGAGGAAAGCTCTACAGAATTGGAGAAACCATGACGACACTATTTACCCAACATCGCCCCGTCACATTAGCTCGTCGCGGAATTGTAGCCGCTCCCCATTATCTGGCAGCCGAGGCCGGGTTGGAAATGTTGAAAGCGGGTGGAAATGCGATTGATGCTGCAATCGCAACCAGTGCTATGCTGCAAGTTGTCTATCCTTTTGTCTGTGGCCTGGGTGGTGATACATTTATGCTCATCTATGATGCCAGGAGCGGTTCGTTACATGGACTGAATGGAAGTGGGCGGTCTGCACAAACAGCCACCATTGAGCGTTATCATGAATTGGGCTACACGACGATGCCACAATTTGGGGTGCACTCGGTTACTGTGCCAGGTTGCGCGAGCGGTTGGGGCGCGGCGGCACAGCGTTTTGGTCGTTTGGACTTTGCGCAAACTCTTGCCCCAGCCATTTCGTATGCGGAAGAAGGTTTCGCCGTTGGACCTGGATTACACAATGCATTAAACATAGTTAGTAAACGCCCAGGGACCCATCGTTCCTGGCATACGCACTTCCTTCCCGAGACTACTGTGCCAGAGGTCGGTTCGGTCATGCGCTTCCCGACTCTCGCCCGTACACTGCGTACTATCGCCAAAGAGGGCATTGATACGTTCTATACAGGCTCGATCGCCGAGCAAATTGCCACCTTCTTCGCCAAAGAAGGTGGGCTGATAACGCGAGAGGATCTAGCATCCCACCGGAGCGACTGGGTCACGCCATTAAGCGTGCCGTTTGGTGATCTCCAAATATATGAAATGCCTCCCAATACCCAGGGAGTGACCGCCCTGCAAATGCTGGGTATCCTTGATCGCCTGCCACTTGGTGCTGATCCACTGGCTACCGCCACCATTCATCCTGCCGTCGAAGCCAAAAAGCTTGCCTTCGAGGATCGAGCCGCATACTTGACCGATCCAGCCCACATGCACATTAGCCCGGAGGCACTGATCGCCCCTGATTATCTCACGCAGCGTAGTAAACTTGTTGATCTCACAAGAGCGCAGGTATCTGTCGCGCCTGGCGGCTTCATGGGTGACACCGTTTATATGTGTACGGCGGACCGTGAAGGCAACGTTGTCTCACTGATTCAAAGTAACTATCAGGGCTTTGGTAGCGGTGTTGTGGTCGATGATACAGGCATTGTGCTCCAAAATCGTGGCGCTTATTTTTCGCTTGATCCAAACGCTACCAACGCACTAGCGCCCGCGAAACGCACACTACACACATTGATCCCATCCATGGCATTCCGCAACGGTCGGCCAGCGATGGTCTTTGGCACCATGGGCGGTGATGGTCAAGCGCAGACGCACCTGCAAGTCTATACAGCCACAGCCCGTTTTGGCTTGAATATACAGCAAGCGATCGAGATGCCACGCTGGGTACATGGTGCCTCAGACGATGGTGAAGAGACACTGCTCGTAGAGAACCGCATCCCAGGTGAGACGCTCAATGAATTACGCCAACTCGGTCATGTGATACAAGAAGGAAATGCATGGCTCACAACGATGGGATATGCCCAGGGCATTATCTTTGATCCCATCAATGGTGTTATGCATGGTGGCTCCGACCCTCGTGCCGAGGGCATCGCGGCCGGCTGGTAGCCCATCCCGGCTGTGTCCAAAGCAGAAGCATCCATTTTTGAGAACAGATGTGCGAAGTAGCCACCACTGCCCTTACATGTTCGTTTGATTCACAGCTGATGATTCACAGGCTGACCGTTGTTATCGGTTTGCCAGGACTGCGATTGAAATTTCAGGAAGATTGCAGTCCATTGCTGGGTGGAGGCCAGGTAGATCAGCAACGCGCCGTCCTGCCAGGTTCCATTTTCAGAGGCATACGCTGCATCCTCATCGCCTTGATTCATATGAATATCGTGGATACCGTTATCCGGGACAAAACCAAAGGGCCGATCAGGGGTATTTGTCTCGGGCCAGCGCTGACCAAAGGCACAAAGAAAGGCATTTGGATCGGCGATAGCCTGTTGAATCTGCACATCCAGCAACTGACTCAACTGGCTCTCTGTCGCGATGGCAAAGAGTTGATCCACTTGATCGAGCGGGAAAAGGCCTGAGCGGATATAGTCCAGCGCGAGCCCACCGGACTGACTGGTAAGCGCGGTATAGGTGGATGGCAGGGTATGTAATTGATCCGTTATGGCATGCTGGAAATTTTGCACAATAGCATATTGGAGATTGGCTGGCTGATCCTGCGACTGCACATTGACCGCCAGGCGAAACTTCGTCTCATTCTCATCAGCTACCAGTATCTGGTAATGCGGGTTTGAAACGCGTGCGTTGACACCCTGTTGCGGACGCGCTTTCAAAACACCATAATCTTGTATCGGCACGAAATATTTCCTGCTTTCTAAATTGTGGTAAAACGTGTTTAGCACAATGTTCGTTGCTGCATGAGGGTCGGACAGGAAGTCTCCATCACTTCTACGCTGCTTTCATCACACAACGGATCATATTCTGCGGTCAATATTAGAGCCGGTGGAAGACTGCGTGACACTCCTGTCCCCTAAAGGGTGACAGGCTTCTCAGCATCATCCGGGCGGTAGCCTGTTTCCGAAGAAACCACGTCTGCAACGTGTGGTTGAAGCCCTGACTGACTGAGACAACAGGGAGGCGTGTCTGCCCTACTACTACTTCCCTGGACAAGCCAGGTGACGTAGATACGTTGGTGCAACAAGTCTCTGCCTTGATCCTGCGCCAACACAGGAGGCAATAGGTGAGCAAACGAAATACTCCACTGCCGTCTCTCTGGAAGGAGCAGGCCAACGGGCTTGTACCGTACCTACGAGCGCGACCAAGACGGTTATTCGTTTCTAGCTCTTTCGGGTAGTATAGCACAGAACAAGGAAAAAGAAAAGGAAGCGGATCGCTTTCATCCCACCCCCTCAAACGGGATAGGACTTCCCGCTCCCATCGTTAAATCGTCCGCCAACAGAGGCGAAACGTGGGGATCTTTGAGATCGGCTGGCTGCTGGATATACAAATCGCGAAAGTAGTCCATTGTCTGACGATTCAGAACCGGAGTATCATCATAGAGCTGTTTAGAAAGGAAGCCCTCGCCAAAGTCCACCGCCGGATAAATCAACACCTGGCATGCAATCTACGGGCCTGCTAACTCGCGTGACATTAAACTGACGACTGCTGCCAGATTTCCACCGGCACTATCGCCCATCACGATTAATTTGTCCGGGGATGCACCCAGGTCAGCCGAATGTTCCGCCACCCAACACGTTGCATCATAAGCATCTTCCACCGCCGCCGGATATGTATGTTCCGGCGCAAGACGATAGTCCACCGATACAACCAGCGCCCCATTTTCTACGGCAACACGTCGGCAGATTGCATCATGGCCGTTGAGCCCACCTATTGCCCAGCCACCACCATGAAAAAAGACGACGACTGGCAGGTTTGCAGCCTTTATTGGGCGATAAATCCGCACGGGAATAGGGCTTTGTCGTCCGGGAATCGACCGATCTTCGATGTCGGCAATTCGAATGTGCCGGAACAGTACGTTGGACAGCACCTTAGAGTCAGAACCAGATCGAACTTTTTGAATATCGGCATCAGCTATCGATGGGCTACGACTCATCAACCAGAAGAGCAGCTTCATCTTCCAGTCAAGTTTATATTTGGCATTATTGAGATACTCTGAAGTCAGCGACATAACATACTTCCTCTCACTCAAAGTGTTGAATGATAACTAACAAAGACATATATACGCTCTCGAAACGAGACAACTCACGCCTTCAGGCATTATAATATCCAATATATCCATCACAAAACTGATGGGGAGACTCAAACGTATTACTGAGTGGAGAAATATGTTGCCAGCCACACAGCGCAACTCTCCATGACCTTCCATCATAATGGAATAGACAACAAAACAAGCGAGGGAATTTATATTTATGACAATCACAAAGCTACCGTTTGGACGTACAGGTCATATGAGTACCCGAACACTGTTTGGCGCTGCGTCCCTGGGATCAGTTACGCAGGCTGAAGCCGATCAGACGCTGGAAGTGTTGCTCAAATACGGTGTCAACCACATTGATGTGGCTGCCAGTTATGGTGATGCAGAATTACGCCTCGCCCCCTGGCTCACACACCATCGCTCTGATTTCTTTCTGGCGACCAAGACGGGCGAGCGTACTGCGGATAAAGCCAGAGAAGAGCTACACCGCTCATTAGAACGTATGCACGTTGACTATATAGATCTATGGCAATTTCACAGTCTAGCCGATCCAATTGAATGGGATATTGCACTCAGTCCAGGTGGTGTGATTGAGGCTGCCATTGAAGCAAAAAAACAGGGACTGATACGCGCGATCGGTGTTACCGGTCATGGAACACAGATCGCTGCCACCCATCGCCGTAGCCTGGAGCGCTTTGATTTTGACTCTGTACTCCTGCCTTGTAACTACGTCACGCTCCAAAATCCCTATTATGCAGAAAACTTCAATGCTATTCTGGAAACATGCCGCCAGCGCAACGTTGCCGTCCAGACGATTAAATCAATCGCCTATAAACCGTATATGGGAGATCAGCATACACATAGTACCTGGTATGCGCCACTGGTAGAGCAAGCAGACATTGATCGTGCCGTCCATTGGGTTCTGGGCCAGCCTGACATCTTTTTGAATACTGTTGGAGATATCCATCTTCTACCGAAGGTACTTGACGCAGCCAGTCGCTTTGAAAAGAAGACCCCCGATAGCGAAATGGCAGAGATGGTCGCCCGCCTCGGCATGCAACCACTGTTCGTCTAGAGGGTATCAAGAGCGACAAATAGACAGAACAAAGCCGCTATGCGTTCTCTGGTAGAGCCGCATTAACCGGTGAAATTGGGAAACCCAAATTTTGTCCAAATTAGCGACATAAAAACTCGGAGCACATTGATAAATAACTTAGACCAAGCAAGCAGTAAATCTCTGTGCATACGAAGCTCCAGTTCTTTTGCCTTTTTACTGCGCTATGATTTGAGGCCCCAAGCGCATTGACAAAAATATGTCACTAATTTGGACCAAATTTAGGGGAAAAGAAAAACGGTAAATGATCAAAAAATTAGGTAATGCTGCTAATACCTGCCCCCCCTCTTTGAGGGGGGAAAGTCGCCTTAGCGACAGGGGGGAGTAGAAAGTTAGCAATCGCCCAACAGAAGTTGATACGGATTTAGTAGATAAAAAGTGTTTTTGACGTAGAGGTATCGTGAGTAGCATAGTTCGAGGATTTACTCCCCCCTGTCGCTGCGGCGACATCCCCCCTCAAAGAGGGAGGCAGGGGTATTACCATCTTTTTCCTGTTATTTCTTCTTTTTAGTACTGAAAATTTCAGTGTGAAGGTCGTTTCAAAATGCAGTTGCTCAGAAAGGGTCAGAAGATATCAAGAAATGTGCGCTCACATAAAAAACTTCACCAGTTAGTGTTGCTCTACCGCATAGATCTGCGGCTGTGCTTTTGAACATGGCTTGTGCGACCTCTTCGGGATCTTGTACCAGTTCGTCCCACGTGATGCGCAACGAGATTACATAGCTGAGCAATAAAAGCCCTCTTTTTTGGGGCGAAGGAAAAAGGGGAAAACGGCACTGACCCGACGTGGCTTGGTGGTGTGAATGCTTTCTTGACGCCGGGCATGCAACGCGCAGGTGCGGCAATCTGCAATACGAGCCGTATGCCGTATACAACAGACGAAGAGGGCCATCGCGCTCCAGCCTGCGCTCTTGTGGATAGAGAGGGTGATTGGCAAGACAGGGCAAGTTGCCATCGGGTTGCAGGGGAAAAGGTCGATGAGAAGCATTGGCTTAACTGGTAACATGTTGCTTCTCAATGTAGGCATCAAGCGTTTGAGAGGCTTTGCGACGAATGGTTTGTTGCATAAATGGCGTCCAACCAAGCAAACGCCCACTGATGCCCAGGGCTTGCGCGGCCCATTTCTCGATGTTAAATGTGTCCTGGTGAACAAGTATGCTTCCCTCCTGGAAGCGGAACCGAGCGTTTACTATGTTATGTACTTTATGGTCTGTGGCGGAATAGGTGTATCGCGCTTCCCAGTGAGCGACCCCTTGCTGTTCGTCTGCCTGGATATCTGCAAAGCTGATTTCGATGTCTTTGCTACGTCCTATAAGCATGCGCCACATGGCAGCGGCGCGTTCCCCTTTGAGTGTCTGAAAGACAGGATCGGAAAACACGATCTCTGGATGATAACACGCGACCATACCATCAGTGTCTCTCTGTTGAAAGCACGTATAGAATTTCTTGATTAGTTCTTCGTTCGGATGCATACGATTTCCTTAAAGCTCCTTTTTGCTCTATTCTAGCAATCTGTTGAGTCACAATTGTGCCGCTTGCTCCTCAAACATCCTCTGCTCGTCATCGAGATCGGCTGCCATCTTGTGCTTGATCCCCATGCCACCTACGGCTTTGATGTCGAGCGGACGCTTCCTGACGAGAATGTGTGAAGAGGAAGGCTTTTCTCATTGCTCGCACTGACTGGCTGCTCCTTTTCCATCGGTCAATGGCGTGGTATCGCCCGTTCAGCTGCTCTCTCCGTCGCTTCAAAGGCTTCACGTTGTCTCAATGTCGGCGCAGAATGAGGTCTTTCGTGTTTATCGGGTCCTTCCTGCTCAGGCGGATCGCGTTCCTCTCAATGGCCATAAAGCCGTTTCTACCTGTCTCTTATCTCATTTTACGCTGATTATCCCTCCATGTATAGAGGGAAAAAGGGAAAGTTTGCTTGCTTGCAGCATGTAAGAGATGACGCGCAATGAAGATTGTACGAAGGTTTGGCTCTCTCCACGGGATGCACAACGAGATGCACATTTCGCTGAAATGGCTCCACAGGCTCGTTCCATACACTCGCTTTTTCTGGTAGGAACGCAAAAATCCCTCTGCCTTCAGGAAACCGGAGAGTGTTGAAGGATGCTCTCAAGCCAATTTACTGCTGAGATAAATCTCGTTGCGCATCCCGTGGGTTCGTCAAAGCTATGTTGACCATGGATAATACAAAAAGATACTATGCATAATATAGAACTCCAGTTCATTGACTTTACGTTAAATACCGGTATACTTAACTCTATCTCCTCTTAGTGCTTTTCTGTACATCGTGAACTCTTGCAGCAGTATATGCATATGCACAGATATGGACGACATGGACCTCGTGCATGGTTGCGTCTGCACACATGGCGCACTATCCGCACCATTACACAACACCCTACTATTCACCTCGCGCCGACTGTTGTACACCATTCGTCCTCCCTGGTGGGGATAGAGAGGATTATTGTAATCATCATGCCAAACTATGACAACGACGATCTACAACCATTCATAGATAGTGTCGTACAGAGTCAGCAGTTGCTGCCCAAAACGGATGGGATACTGAAGATGTCTAATGAAATAGAGAAGATGGTCGGCGATGCACAAATCAAGGCACTGAATCTTATTGGGGAGGCAGTAAGACTTCATAAGAGAGGCGTACTTCTCACCATTGCCTATGATAGATTGGAGGAGTACGCGGAAAAATACGCCCAGGACTACATAGAAAAGATGCTCTCAGGCCATTATAGTGGAATTGACCAATACGCAAAAATCAAACAAACCTATGTAGATGAATTTCTCCAACAATGCAAAAGTGAGATAGAAGGCAGTGAAGTCCAGGGTAGACTGGCTTCAGAGAAAGACATAAGGCTATTTAATCTGGCAAAAGATGATCATAAGGCCAGGGAAGCTTCGCCACTTTCAGCATACGGTATTAGTGTTCTTGCTGCATTGCGAGCAGCCCAGGCGGAGAACAAACCTCTATCCGAGGCGTGCAATCACATTGATTTAATCGAGCCTGTAGCAAAAAAATATCAAGAATACTACACCAACACCAATCAAAGTAAGGAGGTGATCTGGCCTCCTGTCCAGAATCCGTTTTGAGGAAAACGGAAGAGAAAAATCAATACACCTACCACAGCGGCTCTCGTTACCCTGGTGGGTTAAAACTACCAGTATTTTCGTTTTGTTGTTTGTTGTGGTCGGGTTGGCTGTATTGGTATTAGCTGTCATACACACACGGGCCTTCCATCAATAATAGTACTGGCGCATAGCGCCTGCACGCTGTGCAGGCGCTATGCGCGACAGCCCTGGGGACAGGTGAAAGGAGTGTGTTCGGAGAGACAATCAGGGCAGCAGATCAAGTGGCGATGGCAGGCATCATTGGTGCAGTTGATATACTGTTCCGACGGCTGGTCACAGTACACGCAACGACCCACAATCTCATGCTCTGGCTCGCGGTCGGTGGCAAAATCCATCAGGATACGGTTATCGAAGACATACAGCTTGCCTTTAAAATGCTGGTTGGGATACTTCTCCATGTAGGTCACGATCCCATCTTTCAGCTGATAGACATCCTGCATACCATTCTTCAGCAACAGGCCCGTAGCCTTCTCGCAGCGCACACCACCGGTACAGACCGTCACCACAGGAGCATCCGTCAACTTCTGCAATTCTGGCAGCACAGTTGGCAGATCGCGGAAATTCTCGATAGCGGGCAGGATCGCATTCTCGAAATGCCCACTTTTATGCTCATAATCATTGCGCATATCGACCAGATAAAATTTCTTTCCGCTCTCATACCACTCATGCAACTCGTCCGCCGAAAGATACTTGCCAGTCTGCTGCGTAGGATGCACGTCCCACTCCGCCACACTATTACTGATAATATCGGCACGCACCTTCACCGACAACGAAGGAAAGGCCTCACCGCTCCCCTCGCTGCGCTTATAAGGAATGTCCCGAAACGCCGGATACTCATTCATCGCGCGGACATACTGATTGATCTTAGCGACCGGCCCCTCAACCGTGCCATTGATACCTTCCGCAGCAATAATGATACGCCCCTTCAAATCCAGCAACTGACAAAGCGCCCGCTGCCACAGCTTCACCGCATCTGGATCGGCGACCTCAACATATTTGTAGTACAACAAAATCTGATAATTCATACTGAAAGTATAACAAAACGCAACCAAAAGTGCAGCATTTTGTGGCCTTGATGGCAATGCACTCAAGTTTTCGGATAAGTAGTAAGGCGAATGGCCGCAATAACTGGATCAGGACGGTGCTCAGACCAACGAATTTCAGCTTTCCGCAGATTGTTCACGCTATTGATCAGAGCTATGTGCGTAAAGGCTTGCGGATAATTGCCCAGAGCCATTCCGTTCTGAGCATTGATCTCCTCGGAGAAGAGACCCAGGCGACTGGCATACTTGAGCAGACGCTCGAAAAGCGCACGAGCTTCATCAACACGGCCCTGCATCGCCAGATTGTCGACCAGCCAGAAGGTACATGTGGTAAATGTTCCCTCTCCACCTGACAGGCCATCCTCGGAAAGGTACCGATAGACAAAGCCATGCTTGTCCGTCAACTTCTCAATAATGCGATCAACGGTTGAGAGCATGCGTGGATCGTCAGGCGCAATAAAGCCAACCAGCGGCAGCAAGAGATTTGCGGCATCGAGCGTTGTGTCGCCGTATGACTGCGTGAAAGCACCGACGCTTGTATTGTAACCTCGCGCCAGGATATCGGCCCGGATCTGGTCTCGTACGGCCATCCAACGGGGAAGATCAGCCTCCAGGTTGAGTTGTTCGGCAGCGCGAATCCCGCGATCCAGAGCAACCCAGCACATCACCTTTGAATAGACAAAATGCCGTGGGTCACCGCGCATCTCCCAGATGCCATAATCAGGCTGCTGCCAGTGGGTACAGACATAGTCAACAAGCGAGCGCATCATCGCCCACAGTGGACCTTCCAACGTTTCACCGTAGCGCTCAAAGCCACCCTGACGACGATATAGATGGATGCAGTCCAGAACCTCACCAAACACATCCATTTGCTTCTGCTTCGCCGCACCATTCCCAATGCGCACGGGGCTGGCCCCAGCATAGCCGCTCAGATGAGGCAGTTCTTGCTCGGTCAACTCACGCTCGCCACGGATGCCGTACATGATCTGCAAATCCTCGCCATCGGCAAATGAGAGACGACGCAACCAGTGGGTAAAAGCGTGAGCCTCTTCTGTAAAGCCCAGGATGTTGAACGCATAAAGCGTAAAGGTGGCATCACGTAACCAGGTAAACCGATAGTCCCAGTTGCGCACACCACCCATATCCTCAGGCAGTGAGGTAGTCGGTGCCGCTACGATCGCTCCCGTGGGAGCATAGGTCATCAACTTGAGAGCGAGAGCACTACGCTCCACCCAGTGCGCATATGGCCCCAGGCAGGTGCATGTGGCACAACTGGCAAGCCATGTGCGCCAGCAGTGCAGGGTATGTGCTAGCTCCGCATCAAAGTTGCGTTGGGGCAGTTCATTCTCCACGAGCCGACGAGCAGCCTGGACGGTACGCCCTATGCCAATGACAAAGCATAAGCGCTCGCCCTCACGCAAGAGAAACTGTGCCTGAATGGTTGGGTGCCACTCTTCTGGCTCTTGTACTACCTCCAGCGCAAATGATGGCAACAGATGAGCGCCAACAACAGCCAGGGCCACATGTTGCTGTCCGCCGGAAATGAGCGCCCCCAACTGATTGGGCGCAAGGGATACCTCGCTGGGTGCAGCGGCATAATTTGGGCTCACCTTGAGCTTCATCGTGATCGACATTTTACCGTGCGTGCATTCAATAATACGCACCAGGCTATGACAGGAGCCATCCTCCTGCGCACAGGTATTATTATCCATGCCTTTATATGGCCAGGCGCTCAACGTTTCTACCGGCATAAAATCGGTGAGCACCGCTTCGCCAGCAATGCTGGCGAAGCGAGTTTGCAGAACATTACTCTTGCTCAGATAGTCCTGTGATCCAACAAGAGAGCTATCTGTCGGCGCAATCTGGAAGTAGCCACCGCGCTCTGCATCTAGCAAGCGACAAAAGATGGCCGGGCTATCGAAGTCCGGTAGACTTCCCCAGTCTACAGACCCTTCCGTTGATACCAGGACCACCGAATGGCAATCACCGATGACGCCATATGAGTTGATCGGTGGATATGTTTGGTAAAGCTCGTTAGCCCTATCCATTCTGCACCACTTCTTTCTTTACACTATGGGACTCTTCGTCTGAACCTGCGCTGTCACGCACCTTCTGACTAGCAGATCTTCCGACAACAAGTACCAGGAATGCTCCAACCAGAATCAGGGCAGATGCCGGAGCGGCCCCTCCAACGGAGAATAGCGGAGCGTGGCCTGAGAGGAAGGAGCGCTCACCGTAGATGAAGAACACTATCGCCATCACGTAGAGCAGTTTACTGATTATCCGATAGCCGACGTCGTTGTATCTTTGCGAAACAGCTATCTTGAAGGCTCCACGTATCACCAGAAGCAAGAGTACAGCCGCTATCCAGAGCATAAACCCAGCCACATTCCCCACTGGCCCCACCTGATAGCCGTTTACTCCCAATGTCAAGTTGGCATAGCTCCCGTACAACATGATCGCTAAACCAAGAACAAGCAGGATCTCTGTTAGCAGCACACGAGGGAATCTGGCAAAGCCCTTCCAGGTCTCTAACCGTGCTTTGACGCCTTCACGTCCCATAAGAAGAAACATGCCGGGGACCGTAATCCCTAAAAAGCTGATCCAATTCCACTGAGGAGGTTTGAGTGCCACTCCCGCTAGTTGCCCAAACGCAATCGCCATCAGGATGGTTCCAACAATCAGGATGACACCATCACGGAGCATGAGCGGAAACGTGATGTGCCCTAGTGGGCGAGCAGGCTTGGAGGCCCCCGATAAGGCCAGCCCACCAGCACCAAAGAACAGGCCCACCAGGACAGTGATGAACTGAGCGAGGGCGATTGCTTGAGAAGCGTAGCCCAGGTGAAAAGCTGTCATGGCGAAGCCAAAGTAGAAAAATGCATTGGCAAGAGCGGCGTCACCGGAAAGTATCCCTACACCACGAGACATATACTTTTTACTCAAAATCGTGCGCCATAGCAGAATGGCAGCGTGGAGCATGCCAAAGCTGAAAACAATCTCGAACACCTTGAAGATTATGCTCAGGCTGACAACAACAGTGCCTCCATTGAAGAGTATGCTCGTCGGAGTAAGGAGGGCCAGGACCACCATGACGATGCCGATAATGGTAAACGCAGACGCGCTTACAATGCTATACCCCTTTACAAGGTTATTCGCCGGGGAAGCAACAGATGCATGTTCTGTTGCCTCGATTGAGAATGCTTTATTCACTGAAATTCTCCTTTGCCTTCTTGGACTGATAGTGCCCATAGTATCGTCGGAAGATGCTGTGAGAGCCAGTGAGAGCCAATGGTTCCATGGTCTGATTGTCCAGGCACATCTCCCTGTCTGTTTGTCCTTCACCTACACAGACTATTTTTCGAGAGAAATATTCCCTCTATAATCACCAAAAAAAAATAAAACTCTACATTATAAATACAAGTGAAAACAAAAATGTTGTACTCTTATTTGTAGAATAAATACACAGCAAGAATGTGAGACGCTACTGGCTCATCTGCAAACGAGCACCAGACCGGATGGAAATAGTTGAGTGGCAGGAAACTTCGGCACCTGGAGGGCGGGAATAGAAACCGCGAAAAATCAGTCTCTTCTAGTGGAGGATGAAAGGAGAGGAAGTGCAAGAGCGCGATCAACGCTTACGTTTTGAACAACTCATCCTACCGCATCTGGATGCGGCATACAATCTGGCTCGCTGGCTAACACATAATGATCAGGATGCGCAAGATGTAGTGCAGGAAGCGTACTTGCGAGCCTTTCGGTTTTTTCACGGTTTTCGTGGTGGAGATAGTCGCGCCTGGCTGCTGACCATTGTGCGCAATACCTGTTACAGCTGGCTGCAACAACGCCAGACAGATGAATTGACAGTACCTTTTCAGGAAGAACTCCATGATGTGGGAACTGAGGCCCTGGATCCAGAAGTACTGCATTTGCATAGTAGCGATCAGCAGAGGCTCAGAGAGGCCCTGGAAACGTTACCTGTAGAATTTCGTGAAGTAATCATTCTACGCGAACTAGAAGAATTATCATACAAGGAGATTAGTGGCATTGCGCATGTGCCCATGGGGACAGTGATGTCTCGCCTGGCACGCGGGCGTAAATGGCTTCAGCGCTATCTCACTGCTCACATGAATGAAGAGGAATGATATGGATTGCACAGAGGTACAGCGTCTGCTCCACGCATATCTAGATGCTGAATTGGATATGGCTGACACCTTAGAGGTCGAGCAGCATCTTCAGGAATGTAAAGCTTGTTTACAAAGCTACAACAATTATCAAGAGATCCGCACAGCCATAAAAACAAGCTCTCTCTATTTTCAAGCGCCTGAGAAGCTACGGAATAATATTCGGTCCTCGGTACGGAAAGCCAATAGAAACGTCTTTCTTGCTCACGTGACGTCCTGGCGTGGGCTGAGCGTTGCGGCTGTGCTGATCTGTGCCATCCTTCTTTCGCTCTGGGGGGTCACTCGTCTCTGGCCCACAGCTTCTGGTGGCAATCGCTTAGCACAGGAGGTGCTTGACAGTCATATACGCTCATTGATGGCAAATCATCTGGTAGATGTACCATCTTCTGACCAACACACTGTCAAACCATGGTTTAATGGAAAGCTTGATTTCTCACCTCCGGTGGTCGATCTTAAAGCCCAGGGATTTCCTCTGGTTGGTGGACGCCTGGATTATCTGGATAACCAACCGGTCGCGGCACTCGTCTATAAGCGTCGAGAGCATATTATTAATCTCTTCATCTGGCCGTCAACACAAAACATCGGGGGCGTAACGGAAACGAACACGCCCCAGGGCTATCACCTGATTCACTGGACCAAAGCAGGGCTGACCTATTGGGCCGCCTCAGATCTCAGTCTGAATGAGTTGCAACAATTTGTCCAACTGATACAAGCCTCAACCTGATAGCATAGTCCCCACACTGTGCGCTATGAGGCTGCTTGCGCTTATTGTGGCGTGCCTGCGGATCTGAGAGAAGATTTTCGCAGAGCAGGCATTAGTCAACATGCAAGAGGAAGCCGATGCCCACCCCGGCCAGCGTCCCAAGAGTCACTACCACGAGAAATTCGAGGCCAGCGCGCACAGGACTTTTGTGGGTGTACCGACCTTTGATTGTGCCCAACACCATCGCAGTGAGCGCTGTGAGTCCATAAGCCCACCAGCGCATCTGCACGAGCATGAGCAGCACTGGCACAGTCGGGATGAGCCCACCGACCACAAAGGAGAGACCGATTTGCAGCCCTCGTGACCAGGGATTGATGCGCTCGTCTTCTACCACCCCTAGTTCGTCGTGCACCATCGCCCGATGCCAACGTTCATGATCTGCCGTGAGATAACTGACCACACGATCAAGCAATGGCCCTTGAAAGCCTTTCCACTGATAAATGGCACGCAATTCGGCGTGTTCCTCCTCTGGCTCGTGCTCGATCTCATACTTCTCAGTCGCGATGCGATGATCGAGAATCTCCTTTTCTGTCTGAGCAGCAAGATAGCCACCAAGCGCCATCGAAATCCCTCCCGCTATAACCTCACTGAGTACAACGACCACCAGATGCGCTGCTGCAATGCCACTGACGGCCATGATAAACACAAGCGTCGTGACCAGACCATCGTTGAGGCCAAAGACGATCTCGCGCAGCCAGCTTCCTCCGTGTGGATGTTGCTCGTTAATCTGTTCCATTATTCTCCTCTTCTTCCCCTGCATGGTCTCCTGATGCATAGCTTTTTTCTGTGGGCTTGCTCGCAGGCTACCGCAGGAAGGCGTTTCTAAGGTAGCTTGTAGGCTTGCCCCATAATAGCTGTATGAACTTACGATTGCTGGCAGCTTCAGGCCCGGTGAGAAATGCCTCAAAGGTGGCCTGCTGTAGCCCTGTACTCATTGTAGGATAAGGATGAATGGTATTGAAGATATCTTTGATGGTAAGGTGATGCTGCATGGCCAGGGCTATTTCCCCCAGCAGTTCACCGGCACCTGCTCCGACCAGATGTGCGCCAACAATCTGCTCTTTTTTTCCAGCCAGAACCAATTTGAGAAAACCTGCCGTTTCATTCGCCGTTTGGGCACGGTCGATCTGAGACCAGGGGAATTTGATGCTACGCACATGCTTATGTTGTCGCTCTGCCTCGGCGGGTAGGAGTCCGACTCTGGCCACTTCTGGCTCGGTAAAGGTACACCATGGCACGACACGATAATCCACTTTCTTCTTTGCCAGTGGTACCAGGGCATTACGCACGGCTATCCCGGCGTGATATGAGGCAACATGCGTAAAAAGGTAGCCTCCAATCACATCACCGAGGGCATAGATGTTTGGTGTTGATGTTTGGAGATGCTCATCTACGAGAATCCCTTTCTCATTATACTGAACCCCAGCCGCTTCCAGGTTCAGGTGTTCTGATATATTGGGCTGACGACCAAGGGCCAGGAGGAGTTCGTCAGCCTCGAACTGCAACATCTGCTCCCCTTGCCGGGCCGTAATCACTTTCCTGGTATCATTGCGGTGCACTTTCACGACGCGTGCATTCGTGATGATATCAATACCTTCTGACTTGAGGATAGCAGCAATCGTCTCCGAAACTTCAGGATCTTCGCGTGGCAGGAGACGTTCTGGCCCCTGAATAATGGTAATCTTTGTGCCCAACCGCCCCAGTGCCTGTGCCAGTTCTACACCAATAGGACCCCCTCCAGCGATAACAAGCGATGCTGGCAGGGCTGTCAGGTCAAACACATCTTCATTTGTCAGGTAGCCTGTTGCTTGCAAGCCCTCTATCTGCGGTACTGCAGGGCGTGATCCGGTAGCGACCAATATGCTACGACTGGTGATCTCCTCATCATTCAAAAGAAGTGTTGTCGAAGATATGAATGATGCGTGTCCAAATGCCACGGTCACGCCTTCGGCGTAGCTCTTTTCCGCATCGCTCACACGTTGAATCACAGCCTGGATAGAAGCGCTGACCTTTGCCATATCAACACTCTGGCACGTCGCTATCGATCCAAAATGTGCCGCTTGCCCGGCCTGTTGTACAACATGTGCCACATGGATCAGACTCTTGCTCGGCACACAACCGTAATGCAAACAATCTCCCCCCAGCCGTTCCTTGTCGATCAGTAAAACGTTGGCACCGAGCGACTGCGCAAGATGGGCAGCGGTGAGGCCACCTGAGCCGCCGCCGATAATAGTCAAGTCGTAGTGTGTTCGTAACATACGCTCCTCCCAATATTCTTTCTGCTGAATCACATCAATAAAAAAGATCATTTCTCTGTTACCACGAGAGACTGATTTTTCAGTGATTGTATTCCCGCTTTTGAGGATTGACAGCATCAGTCTCCTCTTGTCAATTCAAGATAGAGCTTTAAAACACAGCCTGGTTTAGATATAATGCTGGATAAGGCATTTATCACATGTAATAAAGATAAAAATTCTAGATGAAAGAAAATGTTGCCTTATGGGAACAGATATTGATGGCTGGATCGAATACAGAAACATCGATCTGGATGATGAGACATGGTACCCGGCCATGAAAATTGGAGTGGTGTATTTAGGTAGAGATTATGAGACCTTTGGCTATCTCTTTGGCATCAGAATATTGGATGTTCAACCCATCGCAGCCAGAAGGGGATTACCAGCTAATGTCTCTCCTCAGGTCAGAGAAGACGCCGCATACGGAAATTTATACGCGCATACGTGGATTACGTGGCATGAGATGAAACAGGGTAGCTGGAAAAGAGACGTATATTGGGATCCAACGATCAGGGTGCTTGAAGTCTTGGGTGGCCTCTATGGTGACGAAAACATACGCCTTGTTGTCTGGTTTGAGGATTAAATAAACGGAACCAACCTTCAAAAGGAGGTTGGTTGTACGTTATACAATGTAGGTTTTTCGGAAGGATAGGCCAAGAAACCGCCCCTCAAGCTAATGGAGACAGATAAGACGCCATGACGAACGCATCACGTCGCCTGTCAATAAAATTCGCTACCGCCTGTAGAGTCGCTAAAACCCCTGCCTCCCTCTTTGAGGGGGGATGTCGCCGCAGCGACAGGGGGAGTAGATCCTCGAATTACGTTTCTTACTGCCATTAAACATTTTTATCCCTTTAGCATACAGTGTTGGTAGGCGAGGAATACAGGATATTGCTGGCTTTCTACTCCCCCCTGCCGCTAGCGCGGCTGTCCCCCCTCAAAGAGGAGGGCTTTTGCTGCATTTCCTGGATAGCGTGCAGTATCTCTGACTGATGTAATGTTCACTATCGCCTGAAAGGTCTCCGCTGCGGCAGGGGGAGTAGATTCTCGAATTATGCTGTTCGCTACATTCCTGCGTCTATTCCATCTTCCCCTCGCTTCCTCTTTTCTTCGGCGAAGGAACGTTGCCGTTTCTTTACTTCATTATCGATGGACATACAAACGGCTGCAAAATTGTTATTCACATCACTATTGGGAAAGCGTACAACCAGTAAGGAATGCCCATTCAATATCCTGGTCCTTTTAGCATCGTACAATAACCCCTCCTCTGTATAATGCTGATCTCCATCAAGCTCAATACAGAGACGCACGTCCGCACAATAAAAATCTACGATGAATGGATCTATCACCTTTTGTCGTTGAAAACGAGGTCTATAGTGACACAGAAAGTCATACCATAATCTTTTCTCTTGCCGTGTCATATTCTTACGCAACTCTTTGGCCAAAGGAATAAGCTTCTGATCATGTGGTTTAGACATAGCATACACCCCTAACATCCCGTCATATAACAAAAGCTCTCTCTACTGTATATACCTTTATGAATAAAAAATGTTCGCAGTGTAGGAGAAATGATTTATGCTATAGCGCATAATATCTCTTTTATCGCAAAATATTACTTCCGCATCTTAATTTGTAAGCGAGGAGTGCAGGATATTGCTGGCTTTCTACTCCCCCTGCCGCTAGCGCGGCTGTCCCCCCTCAAAGAGGAGGGCTTTTACTGCATTTCCTGTATAGTTTACATTACCTTTAATATATTAAAATATTGTGTTTATGGTAACAAAGGAGAATCGATCCTCCGCTTCTAGTTTCCATTACCCCTCAATCTATGCATAATGTGTGTTTTGATAATCGGGTACATGTGACATCTTACCTGAGTTGGAATATCCAGCAGACACAATTCTCGGCTGAATGAAGGATGCAATAGTATGAATACATTTTCTGCAAAAGATTTTGCTATTAGCTATAACAAAGCTGATCGTGCCTGGGCTGAATGGGTTGCATGGCAGCTTGAAGACGAGGGCTATACAACTATTCTCCAGGTTTGGGATTTCCGCCCTGGTGCTAATCCTGGACTTCTTATGCAAGAGGCCGCGAGAAAAGCGAAACGCATACTGGCCATCCTCTCGCCAGCATATCTTGCCTCACAAGCATACGCATTTGTGCAGGACCCAACCCTGGTGCTGATACGCGTCAAAGAGTGCGCACTCGAAGGTATCCTGACCTCTGCTGGCTATATCGATATTGTTGGACTCAGTGAGGCAAGAGCAAGATATGCCATCCTCCAGGGCATATTAAATACACGTGCTAAATCATCGCAAGCACCACCGTTTCCCGGAACATCACCTTCAATGGCGGCACAGCAACCAGATTTCCCAGGCAATCTTAAGCCTGTAGAAATTTTTATGTGCTATGCCCATGCTGACAGGTTATGGATCGATAAGTTTGAAAAACACCTGAGATCCTTGAGGTCGCAAGGAAGCATTGTTATCTGGCATGATAGAGATATCAGCGCGGGACAGGAGTGGGACCAGGAAGTAGATGCTCATCTAGAACAGGCACACATTGTTTTGCTTTTTGTTAGCCCAGATTTCATGGCTTCGGATTATGTTTATGGCTCTGAATTTCAAAGAATTATGGAAAGAAATGCACAGGAAAAGACACGAGTCATCCCCATTATTCTGAGCCCCGTTTATTGGCAACGATCACCCTTCAACCTACTTACACCTTTACCACGCATAGGTCAGTCTATTTCATCATGGGCGAATACGGACATAGCCATAGCTGAAATAATGGAAGAAATCCGGCGTCTGATTCAACATATGAATGTGCACATAAAATAGTGCAAATAAATATTGATACTGGCTATCTATCCATTTAGTAAAGAAGCTGGATCACAGCACCAATCACCTCCGTTATGGTTTGAAGAGAAATACCAAAGCTACCGGACTCTATCATACATTTTCCTATGGCTTCAGATGCTTTTATACATCGATTCCTGACACGTCTACCGTATGCATCTTTGATGAAAACGATCCATTTTTTGTGTCTATGCCGTAGCTATAGAGCATGGGTATTACTGTTATACTAGCCTGTACTGGTATTTTTCTGATCCAAACAGTATAATAGACAATACATTCCCATAAGGTAGGCTGATAGCCACTGCGTTTATTCGTCTTCAGGGTCTTTTTGTTTGAATTCAATTTTGCTGGGTATGCTGGGATAGTGGGTATTTTTTGCAATTAAAGTACTGCTATTTTATTCGTATGTATTTACTGCATTATTGTATCTCTCTGTATTGATGGATCGCTGGATCGCTGTATTAAGGAGATATTTCTTGAGTCGTCTGCTCTCTATTCCTGAAATAGGACAATTGGTGGATGTACGCCAACGTCGGTATGTGGTTCTCGATATTGTTCAAAGCTCGCTACCTACTAATCTTATGACTACTCCGGCTCTACAGGGCCAATACGTTCAACATCTGGTGCGGCTGTCGGCGGTGGATGATGATGCTCTGGGGGAGGAACTTCAGGTGATCTGGGAGGTGGAGCCGGGCGCTCGGACGGTTGAGAAGACTCCTCTGCCTCAACCGGTTGGCTTCGATACTCCGGTGCGGCTGGATACGTTTTTGAATGCGGTCCGCTGGGGCGCGGCCTCTAGCGCGGATGTGAAGGCGATCCAGGCTCCCTTTCGTAGTGGCGTAGATCTGGAGGATTATCAGCTCGATCCGGTGGCGCGGGCGATCCAGATGCCGCGAGTGAGTCTGCTGATCGCTGATGATGTGGGTCTGGGTAAGACGATTGAGGCGGGTCTGGTGGCGCAGGAGTTGATTATCCGCCATCGCGCACGCCGCATTTTGATTATCTGCCCGGCTTCGCTACAGGTACAGTGGCACGATCAGATGCGCGATAAGTTCGGACTGGAGTTCCGTATTATCGATAGCCACTCGCTACACGATCTCAGACGCGAACGGGGTCTGCACGTCAATCCCTGGACCCACTTCCCACGCTTGATTACGTCGATCGATTTCTTGAAACGCGAACGCCCGATGCGGCTCTTTAGCGAGATCTTGCCGCCAGAGGGGGCGTCTCCTTATCCACGCAAGTTCGATCTGTTGATTCTCGATGAGGCACATAATGTGGCTCCATCTGGCAGTGGCAGGTATGCGACCGATTCGCTGCGCACTGCGGCCCTGCGCCGCCTGACACCTCACTTTGAGCATAAGCTGTTCCTGTCGGCAACTCCTCATAATGGCTATAGCAATAGCTTCTCGTCGCTCCTGGAACTGCTGGACAATCAGCGCTTCGCTCGTGGCGTAGAGCCGGATCGTGAGCAGTTAAATGCGGTGATGGTGCGCCGTTTGAAGTCGGAGCTGCCAAAGCGTTGGGATGGTACGGCTCGCTTCCATGAACGGAAGATTACGGAGATCGAGGTGGCGTATACGCAGCGGGAGCGTGATCTCCATCAAGCGCTACAGCAGTATAGCGCGCTACGCATTGCGCATGCGAAAGATAATACGGAACAGTATGCGACCGAGTTTGTGGCTATGCTGCTCAAAAAGCGTCTCTTCTCTTCTCCGGCTGCCTTCTCTACGACGTTGAACAAGCACGAAAGTTCATTGAAGGAGTCAAAGCGCCATACCAGTCTGACGCGACGACCCGGTATGGGCATTCTGCGCA
Organism: Ktedonobacteria bacterium brp13; assembly: GCA_015099395.1. Lineage (GTDB taxonomy): Bacteria > Chloroflexota > Ktedonobacteria > Ktedonobacterales > Ktedonobacteraceae > Dictyobacter. The sequence continues at coordinate 3,102,022 of AP024096.1, forward strand.
GTCAGGTCGAGCAGGTCGAGGAGGAGCATGACGATGATGAGTCGCTCTCGGAGGCGACGGCTGCGGCTCTGGAGGCGACGGCTCCGCTCTTTAGCGAGACCAGCCCGGAGGAGCAGCGGCTCATTCAGCAGATGCGGACCCTGTCGGAGCAGGCACATCATCAGCTCGATAGTAAGGCGCAGCGGCTGCTGGCATGGCTTGAGGAGAATGTGCGGCCCGGTGGTAAGTGGTCGCAGGAGCGCGTCATTATTTTTACGGAGTATCGCGATACGCAGAACTGGCTTGCTGGCCTGCTGGCACGCGAGGGCTTCGCGGAGAAAGGTCCCGATGGCGAGCGGCGCTTGCTGACGCTGTATGGTGGGATGGCAACGGAGGATCGGGAACGGGTGAAGGCGTCGTTTCAGGCCGATCCAGCCGATTCGTCGGTACGTATTTTGCTGGCGACTGACGCAGCCTCTGAGGGTATCGATCTGCAAAATCATTGTTCCAAACTGATCCATTATGAGATCCCCTGGAATCCGAATCGCATGGAGCAGCGCAATGGTCGTGTGGATCGCCATGGTCAGCGGGCGGCGGTGGTCAATATTTATCACTTTGTGAGTAGTAGCTATCGTACGAGCGCCGGGGCGACTGGAACAACTGGGACGACGACGGCTGACAATCCGTTGGACGATGATCTGGAGTTTCTGAAGCGGGTCGTGGATAAGGTTGAGCAGATTCGCGAGGATCTGGGCAATGTCGGTCCGGTGATCGCTGACCAGGTGGCACAAAAGATGCTGGGTCGCCGCAGGACGTTGGATACGCAGGCGGCAGAGTCAAAGGCTCCCGCCCGTCGTCTCCAGGCATTTGCTCGCAAGCAGCGCAAGGAGTTGGAGGAGCGCATTCGCCAGCTCTATGAGCAGCTCTTAGAGGGTCGGCAGGAGCTTGGCCTGACACCTGCGAATATTCAGGCGGTCGTCGAGACGGCGCTGGAGCTAGCCAAGCAGCCGCCGCTGCAGCGCCGCATGCTACACGATCCGCATGGTCGCTATGAGCCTATCGAGGTCTTTGATGTCTCGGAGCTGAGTGATAGCTGGGCTCCCTGTACCGATGGGCTGGAACATCCCCATACGCATGTGAAGCGTCCGATTGTGTTTGATCATAACCTGGTCCAGGGCCGCGACGATGTGGTGCTAGCCCATCTCAATCATCGATTGGTGACGATGTCGCTGCGCCTGTTACGCGCTGAGATCTGGTCGAGTAGCGATAGCAAGCTGTATCGGGTGACGGCGCGTACGGTGCCGAACCATACGATGGATGGGCCGGCTGTGATTGCGCATGCACGTCTGCTCATTCTGGGTGGCGATAATCAGCGTTTGCATGAGGAGCTGGTGGCGGCTGGCGGCTATCTGCGCGAAGGTCGCTTTGTGCGCATGAATGAGCGGCAGCTACGCGAGGCGCTGGCCGCCGCGCAGATACAGGCAGTCTCGCAGAAGATGCAAGGACAGCTGGCGGATCAATGGCCGAAACATAAAGATGCCCTGGTGCAGGCGCTGAATCTGCGCATGCGGGACCGCGAGGAGAGTCTGAAAAGGACCCTGGCGGTGCGCGCTGAGAAAGAGCAAGGTGAGATTCGTTTTATCCTGACCGAGCTCCAGCAAAATATTCGCAAAGAGATTCAGCAGCCGGAGGTGGTGCAACTCGAAATGACGGGGTTCTCTACCGATGAGCGCAAGCAGTATGAACGCGATCTGGATGCCCTGGAAGAGCGCGCACGCCAGATTGATGGCGAGATCGAGCAGGAGGTCGGACGCATTCAGCAGCGCTTCGCCGATCCTACCTCCAGACTCTTCCCGGTAGCTGTGACCTATCTGGTCCCTGAACGTCTGGCACATGCATAACTGACTATTCACTACTTTCCTGGTCTGAAAGGATGTAGATATATTATGGCTAATGATCGCAATGTAGCGCATATACATGCAGAATGGCTCTCGTTAATTGAAATCTCCGGTCCCTTCCTGAGTCTGCCGGTCCTGCTCAAGTATTTTCCGCAGGGCCTGGATAAACCCGGCGATGAGAGTGAGGTCCGTCACCGTACCGGGCAGGCCTACGAAGAGTGGCTCGACAATCAGGAGGGCAATCGACCAGATCCCGCTATCCATACGCAATGGTTGCGCTTTGTGCTGGCGGAGGTTCTGGAGCTACGCCCCGCTACTATTTTGGAGGGCCAGGAGATCCCGGCTGATCTCTGTTATGTTTCAAAGGAACATGCGGAGACGCTGCGGCCCCTGTTCGTCATTCGTGCCCCGCACAAGCCAGAGCCACGGCTCCTGATCCAGCAATATCCGAACCGCCAGGATCTTACGAAGGTGGTGGCCGACAAACATTGGAAGGCGTCGCCCGTGACACGTATGATGGAGCTGCTACGCCATAGTGGGGTACGCCTGGGCCTCATCACCAATGGCAGACAGTGGATGCTCGTCGATGCTCCTGAAAACGAGACGACAGGCCACTATACCTGGGATGCAACGCTCTGGAGCGAGGAGCCCCTGACCCTGCGTGCCTTCCGCAGCCTGCTAAGCGCAGAACGCTTCTTTAATACGCTGCCCGACGAGACCCTGGAGGCGATGCTGACCGAGAGTACCAAAAACCAACAGGAGGTCACCAATCAGCTAGGCGATCAGGTGCTGCGCGCCGTGGAGACGCTGGTCCATACGCTCGATCAGTTGGATAAAGAGGATAAGCGGCAGAAGCAGGGCACAGAGCAGCCTTCGCTCCTCGCAGGGGTCAGTGAGAAAGAGATCTACGAGGCGGCCCTGACGGTGATGATGCGTCTGGTCTTCCTGCTCTCGGCGGAAGAGCGCAAGATGCTGTTGCTGGGCGAGCTGCTCTACGATGAGAACTACGCCGCCTCGACGTTGCTCAAACAGCTACAGGAACAGGGCGATCAGCAGGGCGAAGATGTGATGGGCTATCGCTGTGACGCCTGGAGCCGCCTGCTGGCTATCTTCCGTATCGTCTATGGTGGTGTCGAACATATCAATCTACGCCTGCCTGCCTATGGCGGTCGCCTCTTTGATCCCGACCGCTTCCCCTTTCTGGAAGGTCGCGCAAAGGGGACGTCATGGCAGGAGCTCCCGGCCCAACCGTTGAAGATCGATAACCGCACCGTCCTACATCTACTCAGTGCGCTCCAATACCTGCAAATCAAGGTCGGGGGTAGCGTTGAGCCGCGCCGCCTCTCCTTCCAGGCCCTGGATATTGAACAGATTGGACATGTCTATGAAGGGCTACTCGACCATACGGCCAAGCGTGCCGAGACCGCTATCCTTGGCCTGCTCGGCAAAGCTGATAGCGAGCCCGAAACGACCCTGGATGAACTGGAGCAACATGCCAGCAAAGGTGAACTGGAGCTGATCAGCTATCTGGTAAGCGTCACAGGGCGCACGACCAACGCGATCCAGAAGAGCCTGTCCGTGAGCATCGAGAAACAGGAAGAGCGCAGCCGCCTGATGGGAGCCTGCGACAATAAGCAGGAGCTCTTTGAGCGCATCCGGCCCTTCGTCGGACTGCTACGCAAAGATACCTTCAAAAACTATATCATCGTCACCCCCGGCTCCGTCTACGTCACCGCCGGCAGTGATCGCCGCTCCACCGGCACTCACTATACCCCGCGTAGCCTGACCGAGCCGCTGGTCCAGCACGCCCTCGATCCCCTCGTCTATAGCGGACCCGCCGAAGGCTGGCCTGAAGAAGCATGGCAGCTACACACACCCGCCGAGATCCTGGACCTCAAGGTCTGCGATATGGCGATGGGTTCAGGTGCCCTGCTGGTTCAGAGCTGCCGCTATCTCTCTGAAAAGCTGGTCGAAGCCTGGGAGAACACCGAACGCACACTCAACGCACAGGCCGAGCTAGCAGGAACTATACGAAAACCACAGATCACGCCCTCGGGTCAGCTCTCGCAAGGCGATCACTCAGAAGAGGTGCTACCGTCCGAGATTGAAGAACGCCTGGCTATTGCGCGCCGCCTGATCAGTGAACGCTGCCTGTATGGTGTGGACAGGAATCCGATGGCCGTTGAGATGGCGAAGCTCTCGCTCTGGCTGATCACCCTGGCGAAAAACAAACCCTTCACCTTTCTGGATCATAACCTGCGCAGCGGTGACTCTCTACTCGGAGCCGACGAACGCCAGCTCTATAACGGCTCGCTAGCAGCAGAATCAGGCGTGACGACAACAATGTCGAGGATTAGTTACACCATGCAGACGGTTCTGCCAACCGTCATCCACAAACGGCGCCAGATCTCTACATTGGCAGATTTTGATATATATGTCATCCAGGAAAAAGAGCGACTACTCAAAGAAGCAGATAAAGCTTTAGAGATTCTCAAACTCGGAGCCGATATGTTGATCGGCGCAGCCCTCAGCGACGCCAAAAGCCGCCAGGCCATACTCAGTACCCTCGGCTTAGAGTATATCGTCCTCGCCAAAGGTTACGACGAAGCCCTCTTCAGTAGAGACTCGGCGGCGAGTTGGACCGCAAAAGACGTAGCCTTCACGCAGATGCGTGCACAAGTTGACGTCTTGCTCAAAGGCACCACACCCTTCCATTGGCCCCTGGAATTCCCAGAAGTATTTATCAGTAAAGGCGACGAAGCTGGCTTCTCCGCGATCGTCGGTAATCCACCATTCCAGGGAGGAAAGAAAATCACAGGAACGCTTAGCACTGATTATCGCGACTATTTAGTAGAGCACATAGCGCATGGCAAAAAAGGCCATGCGGACCTATGCGCCTATTTCTTTTTAAGAGCAAGTGAGTCAGTAAAACAACAAGGCATGTGTGCATTGATTGCCACCAACACCATTGCCCAGGGCGATACACGAGAAGTAGGGCTTGACCAGATTACAGCCGCTGGTTGGACCATTCCTCGTGCTATTCCCACGCGTAAATGGCCTGGAGAAGCCGGTCTTGAGGTAGCTCAAGTCTGGCTAAGGCATGGCTTATGGCATGGAACTTATATATTAGATAATAAACCCACCAATGATATCACTCCATCTCTCACACAATCAGGAGGAATAACAGGTAATCCCTATACACTGACAAGCAATGGTAACAAATCCTTCATAGGCTCTTATGTACTGGGCATGGATTTCATTTTAACTGAAGAAGAAACTGCTACATTAATCGCAAAAGATCAACGTAACAAAGATGTGCTGTTTCCATATATCAATGGTGAAGATTTAAACACCAGACCAGATCAATCACCAAGCCGCTGGGTAATAAATTTCCATGATTGGAAACTTGAGAAAGCAGAATTATATCCTGACTGTATGGAAATAGTAAAAGAAAAGGTTAAACCAGAACGAGATAAGCTTGGATTAAAAGCAGATGCATCAGCAAAATCAATTGCTAGATTATGGTGGCAACATGCAAGAGTAAGAGTGAATTTATATACTACAATTGCTACGCTAAGCAGAGCATTAGCAATTCCACGTGTATCAAAATATATGATCTGTACCTGGGGACCAACCAATATTGTGTACTCTGATGCGCTGGCAGTAATTTCTTCATCTTCTGATGCAGACTTCGCTCTTATTCAATGTTCATTTCATAGTGATTGGGTAAGGATGAATGGTTCAAGCATGAGGAATGATCAACGTTATACACCCTCTGACTGCTTTGAAACATTTCCATTTCCAGTTGACTTACATAGTCTTAACTCTATTGGAGAACGCTACTATAACCATCGCCAATTAATCACACTCACGCGACAAGAAGGGCTGACCCAGACATATAATCGCTTCCACAATCCGCATGAGAGCTCACCAGATATCGTAAAACTGCGTGCACTGCACAAGGAAATGGATGAAGCGGTTGCTCATGCTTACAATTGGGATGATCTAAAGCTTGAGCATGGCTTTCATGAGACGAAGCAAGGGTTGCGCTATACGATCAGTGAGGTTGCACGACGGGAGGTACTCGATCGCTTGCTGGCACTGAATCATCAACGCCATGCGGAGGAGCTTGCGGCCGGACTCGTTGATGCACAGGGCAAGGCGGTCAAGGCGAAGAAGGGTGCGACGAAGGCTACCGGGCACAATGGTACTGCCATGCCACAGACGACAGATGGCGCGGGTATGCCGCTACGAGCAGCAAGGACGATGGGCAGCGATGTAGAGCAAAGTACGCTCTTCTAGTATATACTACATATTAATAGCTATACCTATCCTATCGGTATTCTTTGTTCATGGGGATAGCGAGTTGACGGGACTGCGCATAGCTATATAACAGTGCTGTGCAATGCCGCCAGCTCGCTACACTACCTCTGGGAAGGACTCACCAGTGACGATGACGCAATGGCAGACGCTGATAAAACCGGCTGTGCTCTTTGATATTATGAAGTTGCCCAACAAAGAGATGCAGCAGGTGCAGGAAAAGATTACGATGCTGACTCAGGACCCTCGGCCAGATAATAAGGTCAAGAAGCAGCTTGTCCATCTGCCAGGGAAGCCGTATCGCATCCGCTCGGGCCGCTATCGGATCTTCTATACTTTTAACAAGCAGACGGTCTTGATCTATAAGGTTGCTAAGCGCGATGAGTCGATCTATCGGGCAGAGGACGCACCCGATAATGTTCCTTCTACGGATGAGTTGAATGAGCTGGAACTGGATATGGAAGATGCCGCCACGACCGCTTCCCCACGCTCAGATTGGGAGCATAGCTATACGAAAGCGCCGACGGCGTCGCTACCAGAGCCGATTACTATCGATATGCTCAAAAAGCTGCGCGTCAATGAGGCGTATTATCCACGGCTCCTGCGCATTACCGATGAGGAAGGGCTGATCAATTGTTCTGGTGTCGATCAAGAGACTATGTCGAACATCATGGATTATCTTTATAGTCGACCACTGATCGAGGTCATCGAGCAGCCGGATCTGATCTTGAATGACGTGGATGATCTCCTGCGCTATAAAGAGGGCGAGCTCCTCAACTTCCTGCTCAAGCTCTCACCAGAACAGGAGCAGTATGCCAACTGGTCACTCACGACCAAAGGTCCGACGCTGGTCAAGGGTGGTCCAGGTACCGGCAAGAGTACGGTCGCCCTCTATCGCGTCCGTTCGCTACTCGATCAGCTATTGAAGCGCGGCAAGAGCGCTCCATCGATCCTCTTCACTACGTATACCCATGCCCTCGTGAAGTCCTCGCAGCAGTTGCTCAATCAGTTGCTGGGAGCTGACGCACAGTATGTTCGCGTCGATACCGCCGATAGTGTCGCCTATCAGGTCCTGAATAGCTGCGGCATGGCAAAGCTGCCGGCCCTCTTCACCAACACACATGAGCTACAGGCACTGACCAGAGAGGCAGTGGACACAACGAGCTTCCAGGGGAACTCGCTCCAGGTCCAGGTGCAGCAGCAGATCATCGAGCGTATGGGTCTGGAGTATCTGCTCCAGGAGTTTAACTCCGTCATCATTGGTCGCCAGATCACGACCCTGGAAGCTTACCAAAAAGTGTCCCGCGCCGGACGCAAACTGCGGCTGAGTGCGACCCATCGTACTGCCGTCTGGAATGTCTACCAGCGCTGGTGCCAGTTGCTCCAGCAGGCAGAGAAAGAGACGTGGCAACAGCGCCGCGCCCGTGCCGAGCGCCTGACGCGCAAAAGTCTGCTCTATCAAGCATACGATGCCGTCGTGATCGATGAGGCCCAGGACCTCGATCCCAGCGCATTGCGCATGCTCATCCAGGTCTGTAAGACACCCGGCCGCCTCTTCGTCACCGCCGACGCCAACCAAGCTATCTATGGCAGTAGCTTCTCGTGGTCAGACATCCACCAGGATCTGCGGTTTCAGGGACGCACCAGCATCCTCAAGGCCAACTATCGCTCCACCTTTGAGATCGGCGAGGCCGCCCAATCCTACCTGGACTACGGCATCCTTGAACCAGAAGTCAGCGAACGGCACTATATCAATAATGGCCCCATGCCCGATGCGCGTACGGTACTCAATAGCAGCTACGAAGTGAAGTTGCTCAAAAACTTCTTCACCAAAGCTAGTCTCAGCCTGCGGCTCGCCCTCGGTTCCTGTGCGATCCTCTGCCCCAGCGAGACCGTAGGTCGCAGTCTGGCAGTCGCGCTCAACAACATCGGCACCGAGGCGACCTACATGTCGGGCCATGACCTTGACCTCGCACATTCAGGCGTCAAGATCATCACCCTCAAATCCTCCAAAGGACTGGAGTTTCCCATCGTCGCCCTGGCCGGTTTCACCAGCAGCAACTATCCAGCCATCCCAGCAGAAGCCAGCACAGAGGAGGCCGACGAGACCCTGACCCGTGAACGCCGTACGCTCTTTGTCGGCATGACCCGCGCCATGCGCGCCCTGCTCGTCGTTATCCCGCACGAGGCCAGTTCGCCGCTGCTGCAGGGCTTTGACGCAACCTATTGGAACTTTAGCCGGACTATCTGATATGCATACAAACATTCATTATCATATATATTGCATTAATTAAATAAATATATCACTATCACCTGCAAAGTGCCCAAAAACTCGTCCCCCTCTTTGAGGGGGGAGATAGCTTTAGCTATCGGGGGGAGTTATCCTTCACTTCTGCTCTCGATGACTATTCTAAGCCAGCCATCTCTCTTCCGGACGTGGATTGCGTCATCGAGGAGAACAGACAATGAAGGCTAGCGTGATAAAGGGCGTTTAATTCGATATTATAACGTTATTCGAGCATTTGCTCCCCCCGATAGCTAAAGCTATCTCCCCCTCAAAGAGGGGGACAAGGGCTTAAATGCACTATACAGGTGGTAGCGAACAGTATCTCTGCTAGAGGTGCTGCATGCTATCCAGGGAATGCAGCTTATGCCTCCCTCTTTGAGGGGGGACAGCTGCGCTTAGCAGCAGGGGGGAGTAGAATGCGAGCAATACCCTGTAATCCTTGATGACAGATAATGAAGGCTAGCATGATAAATGGCGTTTAATTCGATATTATAACGTTATTCGAGCATTTACTCCCCCCGATAGCTAAAGCTATCTCCCCCCTCAAATAGGGGGACAAGGGATCAAGTGCACTATACAGGTGGTAGCGAACAGTACCTCTGCTAGAGGTACTGCATGCTATCCAGGGAATGCAGCTTATGCCTCCCTCTTTGAGGGGGGACAGCTGCGCTTAGCAGCAGGGGGGAGTAGAATGCGAACAATACCCTGTAATCCTTGATTATAGATAATGAAGGCTAGCGTGATATATACATTTAATGGTGCAATACAACATATTTCGAGAATCTACTCCCCCCTGTCGCTGCGGCGACATCCCCCCTCAAAGAGGGAGGCAGGGGTTTTAGCATCCTTTCAGGCGATAGTGAACATATCTACACTTGAGATAGCGTATGCTATTACAGGAAGTGCAGCTTATGCCTCCCTCTTTGAGGGGGGACAGCTGCGCTTAGCAGCAGGGGGAGTAGAATGCGAGCAATACCCTGTAATCCTTGATGACAGACAATGAAGGCTAGCATGATAAATGGCGTTTAATTCGATATTATAACGTTATTCGAGCATTTACTCCCCCCGATAGCTAAAGCTATCTCCCCCCTCAAAGAGGGGGACAAGGGATCAAGTGCACTATACAGGTGGTAGCGAACAGTATCTCTGCTAGAGGTACTGCATGCTATCCAGGGAATGCAGCTTATGCCTCCCTCTTTGAGGGGGGACAGCTGCGCTTAGCAGCAGGGGGGAGTAGAATGCGAACAATGCCCTGTAATCCTTGATTATAGATAATGAAGGCTAGCGTGATAAAGGGCGTTTAATTCGAGATTATAACGTTATTCGAGCATTTTCTCCCCCCGATAGCTAAAGCTATCTCCCCCCTCAAAGAGGGGGACAAGGGATTAAGTGCACTATACAGGCGGTAGCACGCTTTAACTATACAGACGATAGCATACTTTAACTACACTGGAGACAGTGCACACTTACTATAGAGAACAAGAGGTTAGCATCCATGCAGATACTGCGTTTACCGCAACAGCTCCCACCACACTCTGTCCTGGCGAGCATCAATAAAGGTCTACTCAATAACGAGCTACGCCTGGACTGGAGTGACGTGACCGTGCCACCCAGGCCCGATCAGCTCGCAATCTTATTTAAGCGACTCAATCTCACCGAGCACTTCGATAGCATCGGCGGTGATACCATCCCCGAAGCCATCGTGCCCGCCATCCAGGAGGCCTTCAACACACTGGAACGCCAACAGGCCGACCAGACGTCTCCATTACCACCCTTGCATCCCGTCCCGGTCAAACCAATCACCATCCCACCTCTCTGGCTCCCGGAAGACGAAGCCACGTCCAGCGGCAACGACACACCCAGGCCCAGAGTCACCTCAATGCTCCCCCCGGAAGAGGAAGAATTCGAGACCATTCAATTTATTGAAGACGAAGCCGAAAAAACGGTACTCAAACGCATCTCCGATGAGCTGAAGGCAGAGATGGCACAGACACCACTGACTCCACTGACTCTCACAGCCGCTGAACCACAGTCCATCCTGGCGGTACCTACACCGGCTGCTCTGCGCGACGAACTGGAGGGCATGGTCATTCGCGATCTGCTGGGTCCAGCCGGTGGGGCCGACGAAGAGGTTGAGGATGACCGCGTGCGTGACCGCTATCTCGTTGGCCTGGTCGCCCCCAATGATGCTCAGATCGCAGCTGAAGAACTGGATAGCACGGGCACCATCGAAGAAGGCTCCGAAGATAGCGGCGTAACCGATACCGACGCTTCGCAGACCACTAGCCTCAGTCCCTCCTCTATCGGCATGAGCTTCTGCGTCAATCTGCAAGCCAGCCACATACAGGTAACAGCCAGCTGGGGCCAGTATCAGAAAGGGGAGAGCGCTGTCAGCAAGACCGCGAAAGGCCAGCCCAAACGTGTCTGGCAGCGTACCCAACGCGGCGGCAAGCCTTATCCTCTCTACCTGACAGAGGGTCCGATCGAGCCCTGGGAACCAGAACCAGACGAGCAGCCCGGTGTCCTGGTCAAAGGACTCATCCGCCGCGCCCATGACTACTGGACCGTCACCCTCTTCCTCGTCAACGGGCAGAGCATGCCCAAACGCCTACGTGATAGCGCCTGGCTCTTCCAACCAGAACTGAGCGTCGCCGCCCCCGACGGTGGTCCCATCTTCCAACGCCGACCCAGCGCCTCCCAGCGCCTCTATAAAGAAGAAGACAAAGCGCTCGCCATGCTGTACCGCAAGCAGGTCAGCTTTGCCGTCGGCCATGGCATCGGCGTGCATGCCGAGACGCTGCCCACTGATCCGACCGCAGCTATCCGTCTCACCACCGCCGTTGTCCCTGGCTATGAAGTGCCACGCACCGAGGCACCCAGCGCCACAGAGCTGCCCGCCCTCGCAGAGCTCTGCCTGGATATGCTGCTGCTCGCCGACGCCAGTACCCACGAACTCACACGCATGCTGCAACCACTCGCCAACGCCTATAGCACCTGGATCGACGAGCAAAAGCGCCGCCTCAACGATCCACGCGAAGAGCTACAGAGCTACCATGACACAGCCATTAAAGCCATCCAACAGTGCCAGCAAGCCCTAGAACGTATCACGGCAGGCATCAAACTACTCAGCGATAGCCCGGATGCCGCAAGAGCCTTCACCTTTATGAACCGCACCATGTGGCTCCAACGCATCCATACCCTCGTCGCCGAAGAGCGCCGCCGCGCAGGGTCACGCACCCTACACGATATCAACATACCCGCCAACCGCAGTTGGCGACCATTCCAGCTCGCCTTTATCCTGCTCAATCTCCCCTCCCTCACCGACCTCAACCATCCCGAACGCAGCACCAGTCCCGGCGCCATCGCCGACCTGCTCTGGTTCCCCACTGGCGGTGGCAAAACCGAAGCCTATCTGGGTCTGACCGCCTATACTCTGGGGATTCGCCGCCTGCAAGGTACCATCGCCGGACGCTCAGGTCAGGACGGCGTCGCGGTCCTGATGCGCTACACCCTGCGCCTGCTTACCCTGCAACAGTTTCAACGTGCCGCCGCCCTGATCTGTGCCTGCGAAGCCATTCGCCGTACCGAACTGGCGCTCTGGGGCAGTACCCCCTTCCGCCTGGGACTCTGGGTCGGGCAGCGCTCCACACCCAATACTACCAGCGATAGCAACGAAGCCGTCAAAGGCTTTCGCGATAACAGCGTCGGCTATAGCGGCGGCTACGGCAATCCGCGTCAGCTCACCCATTGTCCCTGGTGCGGCACAGAGATCGATGCCGGCACAGATATCCTCGTCGAAACCTACGAACAGGGACGCGGTCGCACCTTCATGTATTGTGGCGATCCCGAAGGTCGCTGTAGCTTTACGAAAGCCAACTCCAACGGAGAAGGGCTTCCGGTCCTCGTCGTCGATGAAGAGATCTATCGCCTCCTGCCCTCCCTCATCATCGCGACCGTCGACAAATTCGCGCAACTCCCATGGCGTGGCGAGACCCAGATGCTCTTCGGTCAGGTCGACAAATACTGTGAACGCCACGGCTTCCGCTCGCCCGACATCAAAGACAAAGATAGCCATCCAGCCCAGGGTCGCATGGGCAAGACCCGCTCTAGCGAGCATGGACCACTGCGTCCCCCCGACCTCATCATCCAGGACGAACTACACCTCATCGCAGGTCCGCTCGGCACCCTCGTCGGACTCTACGAGACCGGCGTCGACTATCTCGCCACCTGGGAGGTCAACGGGCAAGCAGTCCGCCCCAAAGTCATCGCCGCCACCGCCACCATCCGGCAGGCATCGCAGCAGATCCAGTCCCTCTTCCAGCGTCAGACCATGATCTTCCCACCGCAGGGCATCGATATCGAAGACAACTTCTTCTCACGCCAGCGGCGACCAGGACCAGAGCAGCCGGGACGCCGCTATCTCGGTATCTGTGCCAATGGTCGGCGTATGAAGGCCGCCCAGATCCGCGTCTATCTCGCCTATCTCGCAGCAGCCCAGGCCATCAGCGACCGCTATGGTTCGCAGGCAGCCGATCCCTGGCTTACACTGATTGGTTACTTCAACTCCATGAGCGAACTGGGCGGCATGCGCCACCTGATCGACGACGACATCAGTAACCGCATCCGCAAGATGGATCAGCGCGGACTCGGCAAACGCAGCCGACTGAACCTCAAAGAGCTGACCTCACGCGTGAGCTCAACCGACATCCCTGAAGTCCTCAGTAACCTGGAACAGAGCTTTGGCGTTGAAGGGAACAAAACGAGCAAAGCCATCGACGTCCTGCTCGCCACCAACATGATCTCGGTCGGCGTCGACGTCAAACGCCTGAGCCTGATGGTCGTCGTCGGACAGCCCAAAACGACCTCTGAATATATCCAGGCCACCAGCCGCGTCGGGCGTACCTTTCCAGGACTGGTCTGTGCCATCTATAACTGGGCACGGCCACGCGACCTCTCGCACTACGAACAGTTCGAGCACTATCACGCCACCTTCTACCAACAGGTAGAAGCGCTCTCCGTCACACCATTCGCGCCACGTGCACTGGATCGTGGTCTGGCGGCCCTCCTCACCAGCATCATCCGCCTCTCCGGCCCACAATTCAACCGCAACAGCGCAGCAGGTGAGATCACAGCCGACATCCCAGACTTCGCACGCGCCAGCGCAGCCATCACCCGGCGCGCCGACGAAGTAGCCAACATCGAAATCAGCGCACGCGTACAGGAAGAGCTGCAGAAGCTTATCCAGTACTGGAACAAAGAGGCCAACGGCTATGCGAGCCTGGGCTACAAAAAAGAAAACAACGGCAAAACCACCAATCTGCTCAAAGAGCCAGCACGCGGTAAATGGGAACCATTCACCTGTCTCAACTCTCTACGCAACGTCGAACCCAACGTACACTTGCTGTTGGATGAACGCGGTCTAGGAGAGCCAGCAGACACCATTCAACAGGAGGAGACAGCAGAATGAGCTATCTAGCCAAATATCCCATCGGCGATATTCGCCCCAATCAGCTGCTTTTAACCTATGGAGTCGGCGCGATCGTCGATCTCCCCCACCTGTCCACCCTCGTCATGGGTCTGGACGACTGGGATACCAGGACCTCAGCGGAGATCTTCGAGCCCCGCCTCCTCATGGCAGTCCAATCGATCATGGGGCCACAACTCAAGCAGCTCCTCTCGCCGCCAGCCAGCGACGACAAGCCAGGTGTATCCACGAGTATGCCCACCGGTATCCCGGTCGCCACCTTCCCGCGCTGGATGGTCTGTCCCGTCTGCCATATGATGGCCCCCGTGGATAGCAATGTCTTCCAACTCAAGGCCTACAGATACCATCCCGACAAAACCTGCTACCGCCATGAGATCTGCTCCAAAAGCAGATTCGCCCCCATCGTCGTCCCATCCCGCTTCATGATCGCCTGCTCAGCCGGTCACCTCGACGACTTCCCCTGGATGCACTACGTCCATGGCAGTCGCCCCTGCAATCACGCATCCTTATATATGTATGAGTACGGTGTCTCAGGCGAACCCTCCGATATCTACATCAAATGTGAGACCTGTGGCACCAGTCGTCCAATGTCCGACGCCTTCAATTCCGAGGAAGACGAACATACCTACAGACCGCTATGCACTGGTCGCACCCCTCATCTGCGTAGCTACGCCAAACACAAGTGCACCCAGGATGCGCGCACGATCCTGCTCTCCGCCTCCAACACCTGGTTCCCTCTGGTCTACTCAACCTTATCCATTCCAGAAGGCGAAGATCTCCTGAGCCAGAAGATCACCAACCACTGGGATATCCTACAGGCGGTCAATACTATCGAGGGACTGAAGGTATTCATGGCGATCCCAGCAATCCAGCGTAGCCTGGCAGACTATAGCGAGGAAGAGATCTGGAACGGCATTCAAAGGAAGAAGGGCAATATGCCCACGACGGTAACCCCTGGCGACCTGAAACTGCCAGAATGGCAGGTGTTAAGCGATCCGCTCCACGCGCCCCGCACCGACGACTTTGAGATCGTCCCGACGAACATTCCAGAAGGCTACGAAGACTACATCCAACAAGTCGTACTGGTAGAGCGTCTGCGCGAGGTGCGTGCGCTAACAGGCTTTACGCGTCTGGAATCCCTGGGCGATTACGCCGAAGACGAAGAACTGCCCAGAGACCATATCATGCACCTGACCCGAAAATCACCGGAATGGATACCAGCCGCAGAGGTCCGTGGAGAAGGCATCTTTATCCAGTTTCGTGAAGATACCCTGCAACACTGGCTAGAACAACGCGACGTCCAGAGCCACAACAGCATCTTCCGCGACGCCCATCGCCGCTGGCGTGACGCACGCAACATAGATCATCCTGAAGCCAACTATCCCGACATTCGCTATATCTTGCTGCACACCTTTGCCCATGCCCTCATGCGCCAGTTGACCCTGGAGTGTGGCTACGCCGCAGCCAGCATCCGCGAACGCATCTACGCCCAGCCGCCAACTGCCGCCGGAGGAGCCATGGCAGGCATCCTTATCTATACGGCAGCATCCGATAGCGAAGGCACCCTGGGCGGACTCGTCAGCCTGGGCAAACAGCTCGGCTACCATATTGACGGAGCTCTGGACGACATGCAATATTGCGCATCCGATCCCCTCTGCGCCGAACACGTCAGCCTGGAAGATAATACCCTGCATGGCTCCGCCTGCCACGCCTGCATGTTCATACCCGAAACATCCTGTGAGCGCGGCAACAAATACCTTGATCGCTCAGTCCTGATCCGCACCGTTGAACGCGACAACCTGGCCTTTTTCAATAAATTTGATGCATAGGTAGAGCTACATTAACTGGTAAAATTGGGAAAAGAAAAACAGTAAATGATCGAAAAATTAGGTAATGCTGCTAATACCTGCCTCCCTCTTTGAGGGGGGAAAGTCGCCATAGCGACAGGGGGGAGTAGAAAGTTAGCAATCGCCCAACAGAAGTTAATACGTACTTAGTAGATAAAAAGTGTTTTTGACGTATAGGTATAGTGAGTAGCGCAGTTCGAGAATCTACTCTCCCCTGTCGCTGCGGCGACATCCCCCCTCAAAGAGGGAGGCAGGGGTATTACCATCTTTTCCTGTGAATTCCTACTTTTCGGTACTAGATGTTTCATTGTGAAGATCGCTTAAAAAGCTTCACCAGTGAGTGTTGTTCTACCTGATGCATAGATTATTTATAAATTATAGATTGGAAGGAACTATATGATCACACAGACACTCCCAGAGATCGTCCAAAAATTCCTGGCGGACCATCACTATATTGAAGAACGCATGAGAACCACAGCTGAGCGCGAACAGACGCTGCCCGCCATTCAAACTGCGCTCCATGATTTTATTCAGGGCAAGATTAATTTCGTACAGCTCAATGCTGTGTTAAACCAGGCAAAGAACCGCTGGTATGCTGGGAGACATAACACTCCCGGTCATCCCAACATCGAGCTCACCAAGTTCGCAAAATATCATGTTGAGAGCAATAACGAGGCCAACGAGCAATTTAGAGCGCTACTTCAGAATCTCAACGCACGCACCATCGGGCAAAAAATCGAACAATGCTATGCATTCTTGCTGCAAGAGCGAGACCGTTTACGACATGCAGGACTCAGCAGTGGCACCATTGTCGCTCCCAGAAGCAGTGCATTCCTTATCTCACTCATCGCGCACTGGCTCGATCCCGAGGGTGAATTTATCATCTGCACTGAATATGTACGTATAAGCATGGCAGTGCTTGTACGAGAAGGCTTGATCCCCAATAGTACTGATTTCAAGCCAAGCGGAGATGCCTTTATAATTCGTACTAGTGCTCAATACGACGCTTTTTTGTCATTCTTTGACGCTATAAGCAACGCAGCACCACAGATAACGTCCTTGCCATACTGGCGAGAATTCTTTTTGTGGTGGTTTATGGATCATCGTCAGGAACTGATCATATCCGATGCAATCCTGATCAAAGATAACGATAACGCTGAATTCCTAAGCGCTCCTCTGACAAAGGTAAGAAAAATAGCAGACGAGCAAGCACAGTACACAACCTTACCCCACGTAAACGCAAACCAACCCACAGACCTGACCCCCGCAGAGATCGCCCTCCTCATCCCCCACGAACAACTCAAGCCAACCCCGGAGCCACTCCTGACCCGCCTCATCCACGAAGTACAACGCCATATCCTGGTCGACGAAACAGTCATCAGGCGCATCTATCATGCCTTGCTGGCCGGACACGTCATTTTAACTGGCCCTCCTGGCACAGGCAAAACCGAGCTGGCACGCATCATTCCCGAAGTACTCTGGCGCAGCGAAAAAGCGCAGTCAGAGCCAGCCGCCAGCCTTGAAAGCGAGACAGAAGCAAGCGAGCTGACAACAGAGACCGCCTTCACTACACGTCTCGTGACCGCCACCGACGATTGGACACCACGCACGCTGATCAGTGGTATCGTCCCGCAGAGTGAGAACGGCAGCATACACTATAAGATCCAATTTGGCCATCTCACAGCAACGATTCAAAAGAACTGGTCATTCCAGGGCAAAAATCCCGCCGAGTGGAGTCACATCACACTGCGTCGCACGCGCCTCCAGACCTCCGGCAGTATGGACCGTAGCAGTATCCAGACCTTCAAAGGCCAATGGCTAGTCATCGACGAATTCAACCGTGCTCCCATTGATCTGGCATTAGGAGACGCCCTGACCGCGTTAGGTGGTAACGACGTCTTGCGCGTCGGCATCGAAAGCGGCAGTGCAGAGCTGCCCATTCCACTCGACTTCCGCATCATTGGCACCCTGAATAGCTTTGACCGGCACTACCTCAATCAGATCAGTGAAGCCCTCAAACGTCGCTTCTCATTCGTCGAGATCCTGCCACCCACACGGCAGCAGCGGGAAGACGAACAGGGCATCGTCCTGTACAAAGCCCTCAAAAAAGTCATGCACCTGACTTCAACGCTCACCGTCGAAGAAGATATCCTCTACTGGGAGAACACCATCGCTATCAGCGTAGAAGCCTCGGGCCACTACTCCATGCTCTGGGAAGACGAACAAGATCCTTTCCATAGCGCCTTTGCAGCCGCCTGGAATATCTTTGAAGTTATCCGCATCTATCGCCAGCTGGGCACCGCCCAGGCCATCAGCCTCGTACGCCATATGCTCATCGCAGGTCTGCTCCAGAACTACAGCACGCAAGAACAATGGATCACACAGGCACTCGACGCCGCCCTCTGTGACACCATCGCCGACCAGCTCCAGGTCCTGTTACCGGATGAGATCGAAACGCTCTTACTCTACCTGACAACCGAGCACAGCAGCTTCAACAACGCCTACAGCAGACTGCTGACGCGCCTGACCAGCACGCCACAGAGTCTGTACCGCCAACTGCTCGCGCTAGCCAGCGTCCAGAATGAAGCGGGACAGCCCTTCATCAGCGACACACAAGTAGAAGAGCTCGCCACCCAGGACCGACCCGAGATAGCAGCAGCGATCCTGAGCGATCTTTTCCACCTGCAAAGCCCGGCCTATCAACTGCCACAATTTACGCGTCGCCTGCGTACATTCAAAGCCGAACGAGGCCTATAAAACCTCGCTCGTTCCAGATAAGGACACGCTATTTATGCTAGAAACAACCAGCGAGCAACAGGAGCAAGCCTATGCGTCCCAACTCCAGCGGCGCATCATACGCTTGCTCCTACAACATGACGCACCGCTCTTGCGCAACCAGTTTCGTCTCTTCTTCGCCCAGAGCGCGCTGCCACAGCTCCCCCTGTTGCAACACTATGACAACTACATCAAATTACAGATGCTCAGCAACGAACTCCTGGATGACATCCTCCCACGAATCCGACGCCAGCTCAGCCTCAAAACCGATCGTACACGACTACAGGAAGAAACGCCCACGCGGGGCACGATCGACTGGGCACGTACACTCGAACAAAGCTGGGTCCAGACGCCCGGTCAGCCACCGCAACGCTTCGAGACCCAGCTACGCCAGCAGAGCATGGAAACACCAGAAAATATCCTTGTCGTCGCGATCCTGCTCGCCTATCGACAAGCCATCCAGCAAGCCAGCGGAAACCTCTTCACCGACGAAGAGCTCAATCAGCAAGAGAAACAGGCACTGATCGGAGCAGACGAGCGAGCCGAGCGCGAGCTAGCCGCCGCCTATGCCCGCGCACTCCTGACCCAGGCGAAAAATAGTAACATCGCAACCCTCATCCAGTACGTAACAGCCCACCAGCGACCAGGTCCCAGCCCCTATCGCGACCTGATACACTGGTGGCAACGCTTCTCAGAATTCCACATCGGTCGCGCTTCCGCGCAACACCTCCACATACTGAGCACCACCCGCGACGACGAAAAAACCGCAGCCTGGCTCTATGAGCTATGGATCGCCCTGGAGTTCCTGCACCTGCTACAGGAACACGGAACCGTCCAGGCTTCCGACACCCAGGTCGCCACCGACCTGCTCCAATATACCTTTAGCTGGCAGGGACAACGCTACCGCTTCCTCTATAACCGCCAACTGAATACCAGCACCAGCTATCAATCAGATTGGGAACATGGACCGACCTCGCGACCAGACTACACCATCGAACGCGCAACCCCGCTAGAGGTACGTCACAACGACCGTCTTATCTGGCGCGAACCATCCGTCATCCTGGACGCCAAATACTATCTCAGCGGCAGCGATCCAACAAACACCCACGAGCCCATCAAAAAATTGCTGGGAGACATGACGCTCCTGAGAGCCCAGACAGCCGCCCTCTTCTTCCCCCGGCTACCAGAACCAGCAGGCGAGCAGCAGAGCACACGGATCATTCGGCGTAGCGAAAAACAATACAACCAGCACATAGAAACCCAGCAGATCCACCTCTATCATCTAGACCCACTCATGCCCTTCCCCACCCTGCAAGCGCGTCTACGCGCCATCCTCACACTGGCAATAGAGCACTTACCGCAACGACCAGCCCCCGTCTGCCAGGGTACATGGCTCGACGCAGACACCACAAACGCCAACCAGTACAGTCAGCCCGCCCATACCATCCTCTGTCCCAAGCCGCATATCGGCCCCAACGTCTTTGACCTCGTCAACGCCGACACCGACTGCCTCAAGAATCCCTACCTCTGCCACGTCATCGGCCAACCAATCGTACAACCATACGTGCAACGTGTCACCACCCAGAAGCAGCTCACGCAACACAGCACCGACATCCGCAGCAGAAGTGACGAACAGTTACAACAAGCCGAAGCAGCTGGCAACGAAGAGTACACCGAACAGATCCGCAAGCAGATATTCAACAGCGTCGGACACGCCGTCGAGCAATACGTCAGTCTCGCAGGCACCGCCCAGATGACCCAACAGATCGAAGAAAAATTCGCCAGCTGGGTCTTCGGCACATGTTGGGAAAAAGATCCACACAGCCTTGCAGCCAATACACGGCACACATTGATCAGTGGAGAATACGTCTGGCAGCAATATCAAGAAGTCACCCTCCAGGACTGGGCCGCACCAGCCATCCAATATTGCCGTGCCCTGGAATTTGAACTCAAAAGGAGACTACACAACCCCAGCGCCAGCGACTACCCACCCAACGGACCCGGCTTTACCCTGGGCACAGTAGATCTTGCCTACCGGGACCGCAATAAAAGTTCTGGCAACGGACGCATCATCTGGAGGATCTTCCTGCACCTGGTCAAACAGTCCAATAGCGACCCGAAACAATTTGAAGAGCTCATGAGACGCATCCACACCCAGAACGTCAAAGATAGCCGGAACAGCCTCGCCCACGGAGGAGCCATCACCAAAGAGACCGCGCAAACATTGAGAGAGATCGTCATCGGAGACCGCAGCAATCCCGGCATCCTCTGCTGGCTCGCCGAACACCTCGTACCAGCAGTAGATTAGAATATGCGCATGACGGATTGACTGGAAAGTAAGAACATGAGATCCTTCTGGAAGATTGTCTCATCGCCAAGTAGGAAAAACACTTCCATTGAATGCCTACCGATGCTCGCCACAAGCTAAATGAC
Source organism: Ktedonobacteria bacterium brp13 (assembly GCA_015099395.1). Taxonomy (GTDB): domain Bacteria; phylum Chloroflexota; class Ktedonobacteria; order Ktedonobacterales; family Ktedonobacteraceae; genus Dictyobacter. The sequence continues at coordinate 3,123,046 of AP024096.1, forward strand.
TTTTCCAATCCGTGGCTTGAATCAGCAAACTTGCGTAAGTTCCAAGTCATGCGTCAAACAACAAGATCACAAGCGTCTTCTCTTTAGAGCACAACTGTTACATCGTATCGCTTTAAGGAGAGGGTCATGAGAATCACAAAAGGCCAGTATTTATTATTCCCGTTGTTGATGCTGGGACTCCTGATCGGCTTGAGCAATTGCGGCTCAGCTCGCAGCGCCCCAGGGAGCCCTGTGGGCAGCAAGCCAGATCACGTGCAGATTGAGATCGATCGCCACCTGCCCAGCCAGGAAAAGCCGGTGGTGACCCTGATGGTTGCCAGCATGGTGCAGCAACTCTACGGCACAATCTACGCTCTCCCGCAGATGACCGAGCACATAGCCTGTACAGCCGATTTGGGACCACACTATACCCTGACGTTCTATCAAGGGCAAAAGAAGCTTGTTACTGTTGTGGCCGAAAATGATGGCTGTCATCGGATCTCTCTTTCGGGAGAACAGCATGACCGCACTGCCATGGGCTACAAAATCTTCTGGAACCAGCTCGATAATGCCATCTACGAGGCAACCCCAGCGACTCAAGTCAACTGGCTCTCTCTGATGCCTACACCTTCCCATCCCCAACCTCCTCAAACAACGCAGATCACCTCCACCAGCACAGCCCGGCGCCTCTATAATGCGATACTGGCCCTGCCGCCAATGACGAGAAACAACAGCTATTTGAATGGAACGAGCGACTACCAACTCATCTTCCACACCTCAGATCAGCCCGCTGCTGCCGCCATTGACTTGAAACAGAATCTCGTTGCCCTCGACGGACAGTATCATTCTCGCGGTGGCGTCTATCGCATGAACGAACAGTTCAAGCAGCTATTCGCAAAGACCCTGGCAAGTGTCGTCTTTACTCCCGCGCAACCTGATAGTCTTTTGCTCAGCCTATCCACGGGCAAAACCAGCGGACAATACCCCGTGAGGGAGAAACAACTGATTCAGAAGCTCTATGCTCGGATTTCGACATTTCCAACGGCCCAACCCCCGCCGGACAGCTGCCTCGGCAACGACAAAGTAGCTGGAAAACAGAAATGGTACGAACTGACCTTCTTGCAATGGAACCTGACTCTTCTCCACATAAGCGCCTATGAAGCGAGTTGCACCTTTGTTGCCCGAGATTTTGACACCGGTCAGAGCCAGTACCTACAAGCCGACCAGCAATTCTGGACCCTGCTTCACCAGGCTGCCAACCAGTGATCAACGAACTCCACTGTTACCGACCTCTGCACTAACTGCGAAACTTCTGATCTGGCAGGTGAACCGTAGGCGCCAATGTATCGACCTGCTCAGGAAGTTGAGAAGCTAATGCCGAGATCAGTAAAGGAGTCTGCATCATGCTTACCCTTTCGCAAGTCATCTATGGAGTGCAAGATCTGGACGTTGCAACGAGACAGATCGAGTCACGGGGCAGTAAATTTGGGAATTAAACGAGGGGCAGCTCTTAGCAAGCGTTCAGTAAGCCCCCCAAAGTGAAACATTATGCGCCTCCGGCACATGCCGTTTCACTTTGGGGGCTTACTGAACGCTTCTTCGATGGCGTCGAACTGCTGTAAATGCTGCTTCCAGTATTCGAGCTAGGCGTTCGGAAGGATCAACGTCTTGACCCCCTCGCCTTTCCGTACCTGGCTGAGTGCTTTCTGAAAGTCCTCTAGTGGCAGTGCACTCGTCAGCATCGCCCTGGTGTCGATTATTCCACCCGTGATGAGATCGAGAGCCGCTTGAAACGAGAAAAGAACGGCCATTGAGCCAATAACGGTAATCTCCTCATTATAGATACGAAATGGTGAAAGCGAAACTGATGCATCAGACGGCGCGACGCCGAACATCATAAATTTCCCGCCACGCTTGACCGCCATAAATGCCTGTTCAATAACCGCTGGAACTCCCGTCGCATCGATAACGCAATTGAAACCACGAGGTTCATCGGCCAATGCCTGCCTGATATTTTTATAGGTTCTGTTTGCACCTAGCTGCTCTGCACGCGCCAGGCGTTGCACATTCAGGTCTACCATTGCAACGCGCGAAGCCCCTCCGCGTTGTATAAGTTGCATAAGCAACATTCCCATCGTGCCTGCTCCCACGATCAGAGCAGTATCACCTGACCTGAGATTGAGGCTATGCATCCCATGCACTGCACAAGAGAGTGGCTCGATTAGCGCCGCCTCGCGCAACGAGAGGGTATCTGGCAAGACATAAGCTTTCGATGCAGGCACCGTCACATACTCGGCTAAGGCTCCATTGGTCGTCACACCAATCGCATTGTAGTTGAAACAGAGGTTTTCATGCCCTGTACGACAACTCTCGCAACGACCGCAATAGAGGTTCGGCTCGATTGCAACCCTGCTCCCAACCTTCACGCCTGCCTCGCTCCCGCTGTATCGTGCAATGTTGTCTCCCAGGGCCACGACCTCACCAGCAAACTCGTGACCAGGCACAAGTGGATAGCGAGCCAGGGGAGAGTCTCCATCAATAAGATGGAGATCGGTACCACAGATACCACAAGCCTCCACTCGTATTACCACTTCATCCGGATGTGGTGTTGGATCTGGCACACTACCCACTCGAACGTTACCAGGTGCATCGATAATAATAGCTCGCATAAAGTATAAATCCTTCTTTCTATTCTTGAGTTATTTGAGCGCACCACCCGTCAGACCCCGCACAAGGTGTTGCTGTGCATACATCCCCAGAATCACTGGCACCAGAATAATTGCGGTTGCCAATGCGGAGACCTTTGCCAGGAACAACTCTTGTGTGCTAGAGAAGACGGCTACCATAATAGGGAGGGTGGGCGACTGCGTATAGGTTAAAGTTACTGCAAAGAAAAAGTCATTCCAGGCAAAAATGATGGCCAGGAGGGCCGCCGCGACCAGGCCGGGAGCAGCCATCGGCATTACTACACTAACAATTGTGCGCCACGCATTACAGCCATCTAACCAGGCACCTTCTAACACTTCTTTCGGCAAATCCAGGAAATACGAACGTGCCATCCAGATAATGAGCGGTAGATTCATTGCCGTGTAGACAATGATTAAGGTAAAGAGATTATCCAGCAGGTTCAGACGCGCAACAATCACATAGAGCGGGATAAGGATGGCTGCAAATGGCATAAAACGAGTTGAGAGTACGAAGAAAAGCATGTCGTTCGAGGATTTTTTGCGCATCTGAAACACCATACAGTAGGCTGCTGGAATCCCTAACAGCATAGCGATGACAGTTGAGACTAGAGATGCTATGATGCTATTAAACAGATACGCGGTAAAACCTGAATTAAGCGCCAGCTGAAATTGGGCCAGGGTTGGCTGAAAGAGCAGGGTTGGCGTTGAGCTGTAGGCATCCGCTTCTTGCTTAAAGCCAGTAATCACCATCCAGATTACCGGAAAGATCATCACTAATACCAGCACATAGGTCACAATGGTCCAGAACGATTGCACCCAATTTTTTCTTAAGGCCATCTCGTCAACTCCTTTCCTCTGGGGTATTATCAGCCGTAAAATGCAGCATGGCTCTGGCGGCCAGAATGGCAATGACGACACCAATAACGCCCAATGCCGAAGCTTGCCCGATTTGCCAGGAATTAAAGGCAGTCTTATACGTATAGTAGGGCAATGTGTTGGTCGCCACTCCTGGACCACCTCCGGTCGTTAAGTAGATCTCGCCAAAGGTCTGAAAGATAAAGATGGTTCCAAACAGGATAGCCACTTCGTAGGAGCGCCGCAACATGGGAAAAATGATCCACCAGAAGGTCGTCCAGGTGGTGGTCCCATCTACCTTTGCAGCTTCGAGGACCTCGCCAGGAACCGCTTGCAAGCCAGCGAGCAACACAAGCATCACAAATGGCGTCCACTCCCAGGATACCACAAAAGTGACGCTCTCCAGAGGGAACGAAGAGAACCAGGGAACGGCAGGCAGGCCCACCGAGCGTAACGCCCAGTCGATCAGGCCAAAATCGGGACTGAGCATAAGATTCTTCCAGACAAGAGCCATCACCGATGGGGTCACCAGAAACGGCACGGTGACCAGCCCACGCAGGATATTCCGGCCCCAGATTGGGCGGTTTAGGAGCAAGGCCAGGATGGTTCCCGCAACCAGCGCCAGGATCATTGCTCCAAATACCAGTTCCACCGTATGTCCCATCACGGGCCAGAAGTTCGGATCACCAACGAACGTGCTGATAAAGTTCGAGAGGCCAACAAACGGGAAACCGAGCGCTGGCTCCAGCAGGTTCCAGGAGTGAAGACTAAACCAGACTGATAGAACAAAGGGAATCTGGGTCAAGACAATCATAAACACGAGTGCCGGAATATGTAGCCACGTGATTTTTCGTCGCTGCCTGACACGTGGAGATGACATGCCAGTTCGTGTTTCAGGTAAACCCGCCGTGAGTGTCTGACTGCTTTGCTTTGAAGCAGAGTACGCTCGGTTCATAGCAATACCTTTCTAGATAAGAGTCAGATAGTCAAAGTGTTGCATCATTAGAGGAGGAGAGATTGTCAGCGCGAAAGAACTGGCAGTCTCTCCTCCATGAGTCATGATCTCTCATGATGAGCAAGACTAATACCCGGCGGTATTACTTTTATTGACCTGAGACTGAAGTAGTTGATCAGACTGCTGCAATGCCGCACTCACCGTTGTTCTTCCAGCAATCACCGATGACATAGTTTCACTAATCTGTTGCCCTACCGATTCAAATTGCGGGATACCCACGTATTGAATACCGTGATAGGGGACAGGATTAAGGGTTGGATGATCTGGGGTCGCAGTGTTGATCGAGCTAAGCGTGATCTGAGCAAATGGAGCAGCCTTTTGATACTCAGGGTTCTGGTAAATCGAAGTACGTGTGCCTGGCGGTACGTTGGCCCAGCCAAAGGTCTTGCCGGCAAGCGTCAGGTATTGTGGGCTGGTCGCCCAGGTAATGAACTTAAACGCGGCATCCTTGTTGTGGCTACTTTTGACCAGGCCAAGCGCCCAGGCCCATAGCCAGCGACTACCATTTGATGTAACTTCTGTCGGAGCATAGGCATAGCCAACCTGGCCAGCGATCTTGGATTGTGAAGGAGTTTCTAATGAGCCACCAAATGAGGTTGCATCATAGAACATACCGGCTTTGCCCTGTGTCATCAAGCTCAAGCACTCTTGCCAACCGGCAGTAGAAGCACCAGGCTCGCCGTATTTCTGCAAAAGGGTGGCGTAGTTAGTGACGGCTTGTGTGACAGCAGGACTGTTGAGTTGGGGCTGCCAGTTCATATTGAACCATTGACCACCATAGGCATTAATGACAGTATCAAGAGGAGCCATATTCATGCCCCACCCTGACTGACCACGCAGCACAATGCCAGCTACCCCATGTGCAGGATCGTTGAGCACTTGCGCGAAATGGGTGATCTGGTCCCAGGTGGGATGCTGAGGCATCGTCAGGTTGTGCTGAGCAAAGAGTTGTTTGTTGTACATCATCATACTACTCTCTCCGTAAAACGGGAGAGAATAGGTATCATTCTGATAGGAAAGCGAGGCCATGACCGGCTTGAGGAGATCACCATAGTTGTAGCTACTCTTCTCCGAGGCCGACATCTGCGTTAAATACGGTGAGAGATCTTGCAACCATCCGTTGTGTGCCCAGATAGGAGTGTCGTAATTGCCGATGGTGGCAATATCAAACTTGCCCGCGTTGGTAGCGACATCCTGGGTCACCTTGGTGCGCAGATCGTCTTCTGGCAAAGTGACGAAATTGACTTTGATCGTGGGATTTTGTTTTTCAAACACCTGTTTGGTTAATTGCTCCATCTGCACCATCTGCGAATTGTTGACAGTACCGATAGTGAGCGTAGTCGTGTTCGGTGACGATGATTGGCTAGTGGGGGAACAAGCAGCTAGCCCTGAGAAAAGTAGTGCAATGCCGGTAAGCACAGCAATGGTTCGTACCGCAATCTTCATTGTACATTTCTCCATTGATATGTCTAAAATACTCAAGGCACAACGATGTTTAATAACGGACTCAACATGACGTGTACAGGAATAGGGCAACAATCATGTTTAAGCCTTCTGGACAGGCACCTCCTTTCTCTTCACTGAGAAAGACGTACACCAGGAAAAATACAGCGGACAAGTACCTCTCATCGGAGAGGCAACTGTCGCAATAAGACCATGAAGAAAGTAAAAAATTTCTTCTTCCAATACCCGGTAAGTAAAGGTGGTATGGTATAGTCAGAAAAACGATTAGCTAATCGTTTTTCTGACTATACCATACCACTTTTGCGTTTGTCAAGACATAGAAGGTTTTTTACTCCTGGCGACGTTTTTCCTTGACAGGGTAAGGACATCTATGATACGTTCAGTATCATCAATAGTGTAACGATTACTCAAGGAAAAGCAACGAATGTATCGTTATGTATACAAATGAGAGGAACCTACATGGCGATATCCGCTGATCGCTCTATCACTATCAAAGATGTTGCCGCTCATGCAGCCGTCTCTGTTGCGACGGTATCGGCTGTGATGAATGAAAACAAATATGTGAGCCCTGAATTAGCGCAACGTGTGCGCGAAAGCATTGCTGCTTTGGGGTATCAGCGTAATAGTTTTGCGCGTGGGTTAAAGACGCAGGTGAGTCATAGCATAGGGATTATTATCCCCGATATTACGAATCCTTTTTATACAAATATTGCTCGTGGCGTAGAAGATGTGGCACATGCTCATAATTATTCTTTAATTATCGGCAATACAGATGAAGATCCTGAGAAGGAGAATAAATATCTGCAACTTCTGGAAAGCAAACAAGCCGATGGCTTGATTATCGCCGTAACGGATCGTAGTCATGAATATTTGCAGGCGCTCCCTATTCAGAAGCTTGCGCTGGTAGGTATTGACCGCTCACTTATTGATCTAGGCATTGATACAGTCATGGTTGATAATATAGTCGGTGCCAGAACGGCGATAGAACATCTCCTTGGGCTTGGTCATCGACGTATCGGGCTGATGACAGGGGCGCGGGGGATCGCACCCACTGAAGAGCGCCTGATAGGATATACTGAAGCGCTCGAAAAACATGGTATTGCTATCGATCCTGCCCTGATTGTTATGACACGTCCGCGTATAGATGGAGGGGAGCAAGGAGCGCTACAACTTCTTTCGCTCGAAGACCGACCAACGGCGCTTTTTATGATGGATGGCACAATGATCATTGGTGCGCTGCAAACCATAGCGAAGTTTGGCCTGCGCTGTCCAGAAGATATCGCTCTTGCCTGTTTTGATGATTTTACCTGGGCTTCAGTGATGCGACCTCATTTGACGGTCGTTGGCCAGCCAACGTATGAGATCGGTAAACAAGCTGCTCATCTTCTCTTTGAGCGGCTACAGCACCTGGAAGGGCCACCGAGAGAGATACGGTTGCAAACGCGCCTGATAGTTCGTGAATCGTGCGGATCTCGGTTACACTCTCCAGATCTTATCAGCCAGATTCATGCCTGAGTTCGCTTACCACCTGGATTACTTATTGTGCCAGGAGCATCCTGGGGAGAGAGGACATCCTACAAGACTTGGCCGCACCAACCATCCATATTGCAGTGCCATGGATTACCTGTTGCGGCTTCGTGTTCTCTATCAAGTGTAATCGCTGTTTGCTCGCACTTCATTTGAAAGGACTCGATCCGGTTCTCACAGACTTCGCGATGTTTTGGGAATTTGAACTCTTTTGAAATATTCTTCGGTCTCGACACTTGTCGTAGATTCCACGTCATCCGGGAGTTGCTTTGTCGCTTGCACAACTATTTCCACTGCTTTCTGCGTGTCCGTCGCATGTCTGGCCTCAATTATTTTTAACTCCCACACCTTGAGCAAATATTCAAGTCGGTAACGTGCTTGACTATACCCTTTCCAATTACTTTCCCACCGAAAGAAGGCATTGAGACCTGATAGTCCGGCGATCGCTATGGCAACGATAGGAAGCACAATACTTATCCAGATCCCTTCTCTCAGAGTAGTAAGAAAGGGGAGGCAGGCACTCAGACCGATGATCAATGTGCTAGAAATACGAAAGCGTAGCCGTGCTTGAGTAGCCCGTCTGCTGTATGCATGTATTTTTCGTACAACAAAGTTCTCTTTTAGCGCTTCCAGTTCTTTGAGTTCGGAGATAAATCGCCCATCATTCAGAATCCAGCCAGGTACTTGTTGCTCATTTTCCATGGCTTCTCTTTCCTTTAACTATCAAAAATTGCTTGTGCATAATTATATTCTCGTTTTTCAGATAAAGGAAAGGGATGAATCACAAACCATTTTATAATGAAGCAGCCCCTGTTTTTGATATAATCACTCTTTATTCGTCTTATCACCTGGAGCCGAGTGCGCATCATGCTCGTAAATATCTCACCAGATAGAGGACATTGATCTATGGAACAGAAGTTCACATTTTCTGACGAGGCCAATGTGCAAGCTGCGATCGCTGGGTTGGGAAAGCCCCTGAGGGAATATTCTCCGCAATCGAAAAAAGCGATGGTAATAAGTATGGCCTCTGATTTTCTCTCCTGGCTTATCATAACTGCACTATTTGCTGCTCTAGCCATACTTACTCATTCTTTACTAGAAATATCAGGCATCACAAGAGATTCATTGCGTACTCTTGTTATTATGGCGATATATTTTTTTATACCAGTATGGATGGGAATATTCCTACTCAGGAAATATCTCCTCATGGTCAGAAGGCTCGTGATCTGCACGGGCGGTATTCTTACGCTCAGAGGAAGCCGCCTGGAGGTAACAACATGGGAACAGATCACTGCTATCAAAACTGGCTTGAGACCTGTTTATGATGACATCCCTACCATAATCTACCGCATCAAAAGCAACAACGGCCCTCTACTCACACTGGACTCCACCATGGGTGCCCTTGTCGAGGCGCAATATGTTGAAGCGAACACACCCTCGCTTCTTGCCCAATATGAGAGTGGCGCACCTCTCGCTCTTGGGAAGCTGAGACTGGATTTCACAGGGATCATGCTGCAAACCCATCTCCTCCCATGGCACGATATTGAAGCGGTACGGTACGATTTTGAAGCGATTCGAGATATACGTTATTTTTCCCGGCTAAGCATCTTCCAACGGGGGTCTGGCAAAGCCTGGGCCGTCCTGCGATCCCGCGATCTCCCCTCGCTGGAACTCGCCAGGAAAGTGATCGAGCAGATTCAGGCCAAACAGGATGAAAAAAACAGCATAATCACCTGACCGTAACCGAGTGACTATGATCATTGGCTCCCCATCCCCATCATCACACATTGCCTGCTTCACAGGTGAAACCATCAGGGCTTTTTTTACATTCATCGCTCATCTCCGGCTACCAGGATGGGAAGATGTCAGCTTTCTCCCTGCAACGAACGTCGGGCAAGAGTGCGCACGAGCAACATCTCAGCTTCCGCATCCTTTCCCTGTTCCTGATAGCAGGTTACCAGATTATTGAGGCTAACCCCCGTGTCAGGATGAGCAAGACCTAACTGCTGCTCGCGGATTGCCAGTGCCCGTCGATACAAAGGTTCAGCTTCCGCGTACCTCTTCTGCGTTTGATAGAGGAAACCCAGAGAGTTCAAGCTGGTAGCCATACGCGGATGGTCAGCCCCCACCTGTCCCTCATAGAGAGAGAGCACTCGCAGGTACAGCGACTCGGCCTGTGTATACTTCCCCTGTTTACGATAGACATCGGCCAGCATTTGCAAGTTATCCGCAGTACCAGAGTGATCAGTTCCCATTGGCTACTCCTTTTATTCCTCACGCGAAAGATCCAACCACATCATCTTCCTTAAATATATCCCATCACCTGAAGAATAGGAATGAAATTACCAATGTAATATACTATTGAGATGGACATGCGGATAAATAGCTTTCTCCCCTTTCAACATCCCCTCAGAAAGGATGACAAAATATTATCGTATTTACCATATTTAGCATCTATTATCTATAATCTAGATAAATCCTACCATCACTGGTAAGGATGCTAAAATCCTTGTCCCCCTCTCTGAGTAAAATGACGCTTTAGTGACAAGGGGAAGCCAATTCTCGAATATGCTACTTGCATCTATTTTATGCTAGCTATCTATTTTATAAACTTTAGCCGAAGCATATACTTTTTGTCGATTGCTAGCTTTTTACTCCCCCCGATAGCTAAAGCTATCTCCCCCCTCAAAGAGGGGGACAAGTTTGCTATCATCTTTATATAGTAATATCTGCTTTTCTACTATCAAGTATTTAATTACTATAACAATGGAAAAATGAACATCAAGTCACCCAAAATAGCATCCCCTGCCATCTTAAGATGGCAGGGGATGCACATTGTCAATCTATCTCGCTACAAAGTACAAAGCACACACTACGATGTTAGTTGGTCGGTGCTCCGTTGAGTGTAAACGAGGTGGGACTGGCATCGCTGCTGGTCCAGGTACCGTTGAAGCCGAAGGTTACGGTCTGTCCAGGCGCAATGGTTCCGTTATAGCTCATATTGGTGATCGAAACTTGCTCGCCGCTCTGGGTATAGTTCCCATTCCACAGTTGCGTGATCTTCTGATCACCAGGGAACGTGAATTGCAAGTTCCAGCTATTAATGGTTGAGGAGCCATTGTTCTTAATCGAGACGTTCGCTGAGAAACCTCCTTGCCACTGATTACTGACCTGATACCCGACATGGACACCTCCAGAAGCAGGCTGTGTCGAGGTTGGCGTCGGATTAGGCGGGGTCGGCGTCGGGCCAGGCTGCGTTGGCGTCGGGGTCGGATTAGAGCCACCAGCCAGAGCGATCAGGTGAGCCTTGAGGCCAGCACCGAAGGCCGTTGGCGTTCCGTTATAGTTGGAGATGAGCGAGGGATAGCTGCTACAGTCGTATGTATCCCAGCCCCAACCAAGATATCCAACGCCGTTCTGATCAAGCCAGCTCATTGCCGTATTGATAAAGCCACTACTACAATCGTTCTCTCCCATCTCACCCGTAACGACAGGCACTTTGGCAGCGACAGGGGCAATGGTCGAACTCCAGCAACTCGCGCTAGAGCAGGCATTGAAATTGTAAAGGTGGAATGAAGCGGCCAGACTGTGTAGCGGGTCATTCGGTTCATTTTGTAACCACTGCGAAAGATCGTTGGAGTAGGCCAGACCACCCGCCATCAGGACGTTCGTCGCGCCGGTCGCACGTACTGCATTGACCATTGTCTGCATACCCGCAACGGCGAAGCCTACATCACCGCAGGGAGCCTGATTCGCAGCAGTACTACCATTGAGCCAGCAACTCCAGCTTTGCGTATAGGGCTCGTTAAATAGATCGAAGATTACAGATGAATTACTCTTGAAGGTATTCGCAACTGAGGTCCAGAACGCACCGGTATGATCAAGATCAGGCATAGGCGTCTGTGATTTTGGCTGCTGCGTACCAGGAGCCGCCCAGTGTAGATCGAGGATCACCGCAATGTTGTTGGCATTGAGCAGATTCACATAGCTGACGATCGTCTGCTGATACTGCGCAGCACTATATGTGCCCGCGGGAAAACCATTGATACCAAGCCAGCAATCCTCATTGAGAGGAAGCCGTACCGTATTGACATCCCAGCTTTGCAGAGCCTGGACCGAAGCCAGGTCGTTGGGTCCGTCAAAAACAGCTGTAGTGCCCGCACTATCACACTCATACTCAGTCCCACCACGATCAACGCCCAGAGGACGAAAGACCTGTCCACCTGAGTTCTCGATCTTGTTCCCTACAATGTGTAAGCCGGCAATCGGACTTGCCGCCTGAGCCTCCTTCGGCGTTCCGGCTGCAAAACCGGTCAACGCAGCTATAAATAACGCAACAAGCAGCGATGCTATCAGCGCTCTATACTTCCAGCGCATTACGCGTTCTCCTTCCCTGGATGAACTGTAACAATAAGAGGACGATACTCATTTTCAAGTATACCTGCACAATAATAGCAATGGCAAGTATAGTTGACCACGTGAACAAATAGTGAATACTTGTGTTAATTGCGCTTCTGCACATGGAACATATTCTAGAATGCTGAGAAAAGATGGTGGTTACAGGAAGGAAGCGCGTCCATGGCGATGGAGGATCTACAGAAGAAGGCTGGCAAGACTCGGAGAGCATGAGCTATACACTGAACAAAAAATGACATACACAGAGACGAATACTAGTTTCTCTGCATTATATAGGTTGGCGTTCTACCAGCCGCAGTATCCGAAACAAGCGATACAGATTTCCTGTCAGCCAGCACAAGCCATTGACAACCACAACCTCGGGAATGCCTCGCTGCCACCTCCATACTATCTTGTTGGATATCAGGCAGTTAAACCGGGCACGTGTACCATCAAGAACGGGAATTTCATCCTCACAGTCAAGGTCACTGCGTCTCAGAGTTAGGATCAGGATGCGAACAAAAAGGAGGTCCAGTGGCACGGGATAGTGCTCTAGACCTCCTGTTCTGAGGAGCGAAGAACGTTTATTTGCTAGCTACCTGGGGAAACTTCTTCGCCAGATATGATGCATTAGGATTTGTCTCAACGGAACCATCAGGGAAGACGACCGTTGGCACCGTCTGATTACCACCATTGACCGACATCACAAACTGAGCGGCCTGCTCATCTTGCTCGATATCAACCGTTGTAAAGGGGACACCATGTGTGTCCAGCCAGCGCTTTACGTTACGACAATACGGACACCATGTGGTTACATACATTGTCGTGATTTTCTCGGCTTGCAAATTCTCATTATCAGGCATAGACATTTCTCTTTCATATTATTGCTATCGTGCTATCTGTCTTTACTGATAAAAACATCAGCCTGTCCCGATATATTCCAATTAGGACTCATTCATGTCTTGCCATTACGATACAGATTATCCCCAATAAAGGTTAGATCTTCTTCCCTGTTGTTATTTTGCAAACCATGCCAGGAGAATGCAGCGCCCTGCTACCGTTCTATGCCAGGCTTACTGTTCTACCAACCTGTACGCTTTGGTGAGATCTGAAACACACAATGTCCTGTATGCGTCTGGCTGCTGCATTCTATTTCGCGCGCCTCCCAGTGTGATTGTAGCTTTGCCAGCTTGAGTATAAGATCAAAGGCAGACTGCCACGTAGTACATAAAGGTTGCTCAGAGTCCACCAGCAGACCATAGGTAAAAATGTTGCTATAGAAGACAAAGAAACGTGCAAAAAGAGTACTCGCAATCTCTTCTTGCCGACCTACGAGGATCAAACGTGGCATAAAACGTTCCTTATTCTGTATTATTTACAGTTATGCTCTATACATTGCTAACATAATACAGAACTGCTGATGATAGAAAAGCGAGCACTCCTTTGTATAACGCATATCGAATGAGCATTACAAATAGACAACGAGCCTTTCGTTGAGATAATTAGTTCATTACGAGGATAGGACATATGCAGGGAAACGCAGAGAAACAACCGCCACTCGAACTATTCTACTGCTACGCGCGCGAGGATACGTCCTGGCGTGACCAGGAGGCTTCTATCTCTACCACCACTTCTTTCAAATGAAACGCAATCCTCTATATAAGCACAAGCATAACTCTATCAATTGGAAAAAGTGAGCTAATACATAGGAATAATCACCTAATACGCCTGCATCACAGCTCGAAGCATTGACGAGATACGCAGGTTTTATTACACTATGCTTACAACGAAATAAGCAAGAGCAGCAATTGAAGAGGTACACGGATAATGACCGACTATGCTGATTATAGTGGACAGACGATGGGCGATTACCACTTGCTTCAGTTGTTAGGCAGTGGCGCGTTTGGCACAGTGTATCTGGCAGAACAGATCCACAATCAGCAGCAGGTTGCCATCAAATTACTGCACATCCACTTAACACAGCAGGAAGAGCTACGCTCCTTCCTCAATGAAGCAAGAACTATTCGTCTCCAACATCCCAATATCATGCCACTGCTGGACTTTGGACTCGGTCGCGACAATACACCTTTTCTGGTGATGGCCTATGCGACCAAAGGGACTGTCCGCAATAGTTATCCTCGAGGCACCCGCGTTCCGCTTGATATCGCCATTCAATACGCCACACAGATCGGTGCGGCGTTGCAGTATGCACACAACCAGGGCATTATCCATCGCGACGTCAAACCAGAAAACATGCTTGTCCGTTCTAATGGCGAACTTCTCCTGAGCGACTTCGGCATCGCAACCACGGTGAGCAGTCAGTCGTTCAACGACACAATGAAGGTTGGCGGCACCATTGCGTATATGCCATCCGAGCAACTCGATGGGAGCCCATGTTTTGCCAGCGATCAATATGCGCTCGCCATCGTCCTCTACGAGTGGCTCAGTGGTAGTTACCCATTTCACGGCACAGCGCTAGAGATAGCCATCCAACATACCCGCAGACAGCCACCGTCACTGATCGAGCAGGTACCTGGCCTCCCAGTAGAGATTGAAGCCGCGCTCTTTAAAGCTCTGGCAAAAGATCCGCACGACCGTTTCCCCTCCGTCCAGGATTTTATGCTGGCACTGCAACAAGAACAAACCATTGATCACGCAACACAGGCCATGACTGGCACTACTGCTCTCGTGCAGAGAGCAGCACGTGACGCAACATCGATGCCAACCAATATGATACCTTCAAGTGCTCTCCCCCAGCTAGAAAAAACAATCGCACAGTCAAAACGCGAGCAGCAAGTACAGATGTCGACAACAGAAGCGGGCATGGTTACTGTACCCAATCAGCCACACAAGCGACCAAAGCGTCTGCTGCTCTATGCCGGTATTGTGGCATTAATCCTGCTTGGCATGAGCATCGGTGCCTTCGCGGTACTCTTCGGCTATCTACCAGACTATAGCAAGGGACACTTGAACACAGCGAGGACCCCAGTTGCCACCAGACAGGTAACTCCGACAGCCCAACCAACCGTGAGTGCATACGACAACGCCTCAAAGAAGCAAGGCATCATGTTCGGCATGGACCCACAGCATACACATGTCAATCCTTACGAAACGACCCTGAACAGCTCCAATATTGCGCAACTGCAGCAGACATGGGCACAGGCAACCGGCGATACAATCAACACAGTCCCCGCCATAGTCAACGGCATACTCTATGCAGCATCCGCTGATGGGAAGCTCTACGCCTTTAACGCGACAACAGGCAAGCGGCTATGGCACGTCGAGGTTGGGAGCAACACATATCCCTACTCGTCGCCAGCAGTTGCGTATGGATTGGTCTATATTGGTTCTGGCGACGACAAACTCTACGCCTTCGATGCAGCCACGGGCCAACAAAAGTGGTCAGTGCAGACCGGTAATGGGGTTGGAGGCTCACCGGTTATCGCGAATAATGCCGTCTATGTTGGTGCCAGCGACGGTAATATCTACGCCTTCAATGCCTTAAACGGTCAGTCGTTATGGACAGCGACTGCCGGTGGGAGCATCGATACAGCACCTACTATCGACAACAATCAATTGTATGCCAGCTCAACAAACGGCGATGTCTACGCCTTTAATGCGACAACTGGTATAGCCCTCTGGACAGCAACAACCGGTGATAGCCTCAGTACCGCAACGGCTGTTGCTGGAGGAATAGTCTATGCTGGCGGCCAGAGTGGGAAACTCTACGCCTTTGATACCAGCAGTGGTCAACAGAAGTGGTCATTCCTCACTGGCGGCTTCATCGATTCTTCACCTGCGGTCTTTAACGGAATGATCTACTTCGGCTCTTCCGACCACAACCTCTACGCGCTCAATGCAGTCACGGGTCGCAAAGAATGGGTCGAGCCGACCGGCAACACCATCTATAGCTCGCCCATTATCGCCAACGGACTTGTCTACATCACCGCCTATAGCGACAACCTCTATGTCTTCAATGCCATCAGCGGTCAACAGTTCTGGACAACCAACAACACATATACGATCACAGCCTCTACCTCACCCATGGTTGCCAACGGCTTCGTCTACATCGGCTCACTTGATCATATGATCTACGCCTTCTCACTGCCGTAGAGAAGGCGGATACTGATTTACTCCACAACACATATAGTGTAGACAAAGTTCACTATCACCTGTAGAGATGCTAAAACCCCTGCCACCCTCTTTGAGGACTCACAAGTGTAGGTTTCCTTCGAAAATAACCCGGGATTCGATAGTCGAGGAGGGAAAAAGGCTCACACAGCCTCAGCATATGCGTTATTTTCATCGCCCGCTCTGTCGAAAAGACATGAACCTTTTTGGCCTATCCAGGTGAGCCTCATAGAATTAAATACATATTAACATTCATTATTATATATTTTGCATGTATTTAATATATGTATTGCCATCGCCTGTAATCTCGACAAAAACTCGTCCCCCTCTTTGAGGGGGGAGATAGCTTTAGCTATCGGGGGGAGCCATCCTCGCCTTATGCTCTCGATGACTATTCTACGCCAGCTCTTTCTTCCGGACGTGGATTTCGTCATCGAGGATAACAGACGATGAAGGCAAGAGTGATAAAGAGCGTTTAATGAGAGATTACAACGGAATCCGAGGATTTACTCCCCCCGATAGCTAAAGCTATCTCCCCCCTCAAAGAGGGGGACAAGGGATTTTAGCAACTTTACAGGTGATAGTGAACTTTATTGACAGGCGACGGGGTGCATTCGTCATGGCATCCCACCTGTCTCCACCGGCCTGAGCGGCTGTTTCATTGCATATTCCCCAAAAAACCTACACTGGTGAGCCTCAAAGAGGGTGACAGGGGCATCATTTCATGCATAGCGTGCATTATCTCTAGTATCGTTAAACAATCTATTTACGTAGAAGAAAAAAGCGTCTGGGGGTGTTCAGGGAGAAAAAAAGACCCCATTCGCAACTGCTATTACGAATGGGATCGTTATGTGTTTACTTACTTACTTACACACAGCACGGATGGTAGGATAACACAGCCAGAACTTAGTCGTCGCCGACAGTGGTTGGGGCAGCGATACCAAGACCCTGGGCGATACGCTCGCCAAAGTTGCTATCAACCTTGCGCCAGAGATTGACCGCACGCTCCTGAACGAAGCGCTCGACGCCCTGACTCATATGACCGACGATATTGCTAACGAGATGGTCACGTCCGGTCTTGTCCAGGATATGGCGATACAGGTTTCCCGCCTGGATGAAGTCATTGTCCTCAGCATGGAGTGTATATGCACTGCGCACGAGCTCACCACTGGTCGACCAACTTGCCTCACCAAGGCTGCTATCGGCCTGTGGACCGCTATAGCTGTTGGGAGCATACACCGGCTGGTTGCCATTATGGCGATAGCGCATGCCACCATCTTTGTTATAGCTATGAACCTCGGATTGAGGCTGATTGACAGGCAATTGCAGGTAGTTGGTACCGATACGATGACGATGCGCATCAGGATAGCTGAACAGACGGCCAAGCAGCATCTTGTCCGGGCTGGTGCCGATGCCAGGGACCATATTAGCGGGCTCAAAAGAAGCCTGCTCGATCTCCGCGAAGAAGTTCTCAGGATTGCGATCCAGTACGAGGCGACCGATGGTGATCGGCGGATAGTCGCTATGCGGCCAGACCTTGGTCAGGTCAAACGGATTGAAGCGATAGTTCGCGGCATCCTCGAACGGCATGATCTGCATCTCCAGACGCCAGGCCGGGAATTCATTGCGCGCAATGGCATCATGCAGGTCACGACGATGATAATCCGGATCTTGCGCAGTCATAGCTGTGGCTTCGGCATCCGTAAAGTTCTGGATACCCTGCTCCGTCTTGAAATGATACTTCACCCAGAAGCGCTCGCCAGCAGCGTTCACCCACATAAAGGTGTGGCTACCATAGCCATTCATATGGCGGTAGCTCTTTGGCGTACCACGGTCAGACATCAGGAACGCGACCTGATGCAGAGCCTCCGGTGACAGAGACCAGAAATCCCACATGGCATTGTGGCTACGCATATCGGTATCAGGCATACGCTTCTGAGAATGAATGAAATCCGCGAACTTTGAAGGGTCACGAATGAAGAAGATCGGCGTATTGTTACCAACCAGATCGTAGTTTCCCTCTTCAGTGTAGAACTTCAGCGCAAAACCACGTGGATCACGCTGAGTGTCGGCAGAGCCAAGTTCGCCAGCCACCGTCGAGAAACGTGCAAGCACCGTTGTGCGCTTCCCTACTTTATTTAAAAACGCAGCCTTTGTCCATGGTGTGACGTCAGCCGTTACCTCAAAGTAGCCAAATGCACCACTACCCTTGGCATGCACAACACGCTCTGGCACACGCTCACGATTAAACTGAGCCATTTTCTGAATGAGATAATGATCTTGCAATAGCAGAGGACCATCAGGTCCAACGGAGAGTGAATATTCATCGCTCGTGGCGGGAATACCAGCATCTGTTGTTGTTGTTCGTGGCACGCTCTGATTCTTATTCTGATCGTTATCGGGCATATCATCCCCTCTATTCTTCAAACAATGCTATACTACGATACACTATAACACTAAATCGCCCCAATATCCATCTAGTTACATATTAAGCGTAATAGTAACACGTAGAAGAGCGACGATATTTACACCTTCTTCATTCTATCACGCACCGCCAGCTATTGGTAGCAAGCGAAGGACATCATAGATCCTGCTAACTTCCATTTTCAAGCTTTTTTTGTTACACTACAATAGGAAAGACTGTTTATTCATTTTTTATGCTGTTAAAAATGTATCATACGTAGAAAGAAAAATGAGGCAAAAGCTATGACCTCTCTCCCCGATAACACTACCAGCGCCAACAGCCAGCAGCCACAACGCACACAGGTATTTATCAGTTATAGTCGCAAAGATAAGCGTTATCTCGATGAACTACATACACAACTATCTATTTATGTACGTACCGGGTACATCAACTACTGGGATGATACCAAGATTCGTCCAGGTGCCCACTGGCGTGAAGAGCTTGATCAGGCGTTAAACTCCGCACGCATCGCTGTGCTGCTTGTGAGTAGCAACTTTCTGGCCTCGAACTTTATCCTTGATTATGAGTTGCCGCCACTCCTGGCTGCGGAAAAGAGGAAGGAGACGAAAATCATCAGCGTCATCCTTAATCCCTGTGCCTATAAGCTTACCGAGCTAGCAAACATGCAGATGATGAACGAGCCTTCGCAGCCGCTGAGTAGCATCAGTGAGTCGCAACGCCAACAGGTCTGGTTGAAGGTTGCTGAAGAGGTAAAAAATAGCCTGGGTAGCGCCTAGTCCACAAGCCACAAGCCACAATCCACAACGCTCACTACATAGACAGACATGATCGTGAAGACACTCAGGATGCCTGTTCGATCTCCGCTAGCAACGTCTGAGCACGGGTGATGTTGGAATAGTCTTGTTGATTTTGGAAGTAGTCCAGGGCACTCTGAACGTAGATACGTGCGCGCAAAAGATTGCCCTGGATCAAAGCAATCTTGCCTAAACGCAGATACACACGTGATTCGGTCGGACGATCACCCAGGTCTTGCGCGAGAGCAATCCGCTCATCACAGAGCACAATCGCGCTGGCATAATCTTCCTGAGCCAGCACAATATCTATCTTGCTATCCAGCACCAGAGCGATCAAGGGCCGAGTACCCAACTCTTGCGCAAGCTGCTGACTCTCGGCGGTCAGAACGGTCGCGTGCTCGATATTCCCTTCTGCCAGTTCGATTGCCACCGCTGTGGTCAGGATACGCGCAAGGCTCTCGCGATCCCCTACCTGGCGCGAATAGTGGATGCTCTCGTTCAACAGCGTACGGGCCTCACGGTAATGCCCCTCTTCATACTCAAAACGACCAACGCGCTCCAGTGTGTTGGCTAGCGACCAGTAATCACCGGAGCTCTGCGCCGTCGTAAGACTCTCGTCCAACAGTTCACGTGCCCGCACAATCTCTTTCTGACGATAGAGCGTCCAGGCTAAACCAGTTAACGCGCCCGCGAGATTTACGAGATCACGCTGCGCGCGCGATAGCTCTACACTCTCCTGCTGCCAGACATACGCCTGCGTCAGGTAGCGCAGTCGATAGGCCAGATGACCGGCACGGCGTAGCACACGAGCACGTATCTTTACAACGGCAGGCACACCCTCACCTCCATGCAGAGCAAGCACGGCACGCAGCCAGTACCACTCCTCACTCCAGTAGCCACGTAAGCCATAGAACTTACCACACGCTTCGGCAAAACGCAGCGCACAAGCAGTCGGAGCCCATGCAGCATCTTCAGCATCCTCTGCGCCCTCTTCAATCGATACATACGATACCATCGAAGCACTTGCCGCATTCACTGGACTTCGCTCAACAAACCAGAGTAACGCGACCCGCAATTCTGCCTTACACTGCTCCAATAGTGCCAGCCAGTGTGTCTGCTCCGCACTCTTCAATAGCGGAGCCGCCTGTTCAACGAGCTCTAGATAATAACGCGCATGAGCCCGCTGTCCACGCTCCAGTTCACCCTGGGCCTTCAGGGTCTCACGACCGAACTCGCGCATCATCTCCAGCAGATAAAAAAGCGGCTCTCCCGGCTCTCCCTCCTCTTGCTCATATTTTTGTAGCAAACTGTTATCCAGCAACGTAGAGAGCCCCTGCACAATCGCCAATGGCTGCTCTGAGAGCGATGTCAGCAACGCCGTAATATCCTCAAGTGATGCGCGATCGGCGAAGAGCGCAAGGTGACGGAAAAGCCACTGCTCACTCGGTTGCAACAGATCATAGCTCCATTTCACGATATTGTAGAGCGTCCTCTGGCGATCAGGCAGCGTCGACAGAGGGCTCACCAGGACACGTAAACTCTGGTGGAGCATATTCAGTAACATCTGCGGCGATAACATCTTACTGTGTGCCGCCACCACTTCGATCGCCAGCGGGAGACCATCGAGACGCTGACAGATCTCTACCAGTGCGGGAGCATTCTGCTCCGTAATATGAAACGAGGAGAGATGAGCCCTGGCACGCTGCACAAATAGCTCAATCGCCGAGTACTCGTATAACTGCTCCGCCTTGAATGGAGAGGCCACCGCGGGCACAGCCAGTGGCGCAACAACAAACTCATATTCTGCTTGCGAGTGCAATACAGCACGACTGGTCACCAATATCTTGATGCCAGCGCAGACCACCAGCAACTCTTCTAGCAACGGAGCCGCCCGACGTACCAGATCAAAGTTATCCAGGAGCAACAACAGATGACGATCTCGTAACAGGTGCTTTACCTGCTCTAATAGTGGCAGGGCCGTCCCCTGCTCTAACTCCAGCGCCTGCGCCAGCGTAGACAAGACGAGATCGGGATCATCAATTGCCGCGAAAGAGACAAAGCATACGCCATTCACAAAATAAGAACGTAGGGCATGCGCAACCTCAGTCCCCAGGCGCGTCTTGCCAATTCCTCCAGGACCAAGCAATGTCACAAGACGGATATCTTTGTCGGTCAGCAGCGAGCAGACACTCTCTACCTCTTGCTGCCGGCCAACAAAGGAGGTCAGGGCTGCTGGCACATTCCAGATAAAGATAGTGCGCGCAACCGGCGGCTCACCAGCGATAGGAGACAATGGAACAACCGCAGGGCTCGGGACAGGAAGAGCAGCGTCTTGCGTAGCAGATTTCTCGTGCGCCGCTCGCGAACGCTCAAGTCCCAGTTCGGCCGCCGTCTTATCAAAGACCTCGCACAACCGCTGACGATAATGAGGCTGTGGAAAAGTCATACCACGCTCCCAGCGGCCCACAGTCGGAGAATCAGGAAGTTGGATACGATCGGCAACATCTTTATGCGACCAGTTACGTCGCTCACGTTCTTCCCTGAGCAGATGGTTGGGAACTACGCTCTTTGGCTTCTTCTTTGTCATACAACAGCTCGCTCTCAAAGAGACTTAGTATAAGTCCAGCAGATAAAGTAGCGCAATATACATCCTAAAATAGAAATATACGAATCTAAACGCCTGGTATCATCTATATTAATATCCATATAGTACCATATAGAACTACTTTTCGTCATACACACCACGAAAATAGATATTTGCCCTATCTCTGCCCCATAGATGCACTCGTGCAATACCTCTACGAGCGGCTACACTTATGAATGCACACATTGTCATAGACAATAGATTGCTCGCTCATGTAGCGCCCACCGTGTTTTTTTACAGCAAGGAAAGAGCAAGCGAAGCAAAGAGATGGAGGCAAGATGATGAAAGAAGTTACCGCGCAACCAACCGAACAGGACAACGACTATCTTCAGAAAGGACATACATTCCTGCGTAAATTACGCTATATCGAAGCACTGGCAGCCTATAAGCAAGCACTCTGCCTGGACCCTTGTAACGCCGACATCTTACTCTACAAGGGACGCGTCCTCTTTTATCTACAACGGCCCTATGAAGCCCTGATCGCCCTCGAAAACGCACTCCAACTTAACCCCGCACTCACCATCGCCTATCAGGAGCAGAGCACTATTTTTACCCAGCTTGGCAAACAGAAAGAAGCGCAAATGGCCTCCGAGCACGCTCAAGATAGCAACACCAGACAGATAAATACCCCTGAGTAAGCAACGGCGTCGAACTAACACGCTACGCAAAAGACCCACAGGCGAAAAGGCAAGCAAACGGAGGGCGTCTATGCTTGAGCATATTGCCCTCCATTTTTTGTATCAACAGAAGACTATACTATACGTCGAGTTTAACATCCTCACCAGGAGGAGTCTCTTTGCCACCCGAAGTAAGGCCCTTCGTGATAGTGTAGAGCAAGCCCATCTTGCCTGCAGGAGCATTCCAATACTCTGCATGCTCGACATGCACACGTAACAGAGCGATAGCAGGATCGTCTGGCCCATTGGGGAACCATGTTTTGTAGAGCGGACTCCAGAGAGCTTTCACACGCGCTTTATCATGTACACACTCAGCCGTACCGCTCACAGAAACAAAGAGATTGTCATCTGACTTTGCATAGGCCAGGTTGACATGATGATTCTTCTCAACCTCTCCAACCTTCGACGCACTGGCATACGTCAAGAACCAGAGATAGCCATCTGACTTCATATCCTTTGGGTCCTGTGTCACCATTGGACGACTATGCAACACACCATCGGCGTCCGCAGTAGTCATCATAGCCAGCCTGATCGCTTTAATTTTATCGTACAGTATCTCAAGATCGCTGCGCTTCTCACGCACTTTCGTAGAATGACTCATCTTTTACGCTCCAATCTACTCTGTAAAATGTTTCACTTCCACATTGGAATAGCATTCAAAGTACGTGTTTGGATACTTTTTATACACGCAAAAGTCCCGCTACAGGTTCCAGTATCAACCCATCGAACCCAGCCAACCTGCGATTTACGATCGGCAGAACAGCGTCAACGCAAGCTCAACGTAGCATTGCAGCGCGCTCAAGCTGCCAGATGAGTAGCATGCGCTCATCTTGAATATCGAGCGTGGCAAGCTGACTCTGCGTAGACGACCAGGCAACAATAAGCTGGCCTGGCAGCGTACAATCAGGACTGGACAGATTGGAGAAGCCCAGCAGCAGGCGCGGCTCACTGGAGGCGACAGCAATTTGCTGCTCAGAGGAGATCGCGAGGCTACGTGGCATAGCTGGCAATGATGACCACTGGAGAACCGCTTGCCGGGTACGCATATCCCAACCTTGAATGCAACAATCTTTGGTGGCGGCACAAAGCAGGCTGGCATCAGACGACCAGGCTAAGGACTGAACCTTCTGACCACGTGGCGCAAGCCGTAGCGGTCCCCCAATCTGCTCAAGAGGCCAGCAAAGTAGCTCACCATCGCTCGCTCCCATCGCCAGATAGCGACCGTCTGGTGCAAAACGTAGGGTTCCCGGACTCCCGCAACGCGCGCTGCCAGTAGGTATACGACGCGGCTCCGGCACAGTACGGCGCGTCAGGGACGTATGCGAGAGGGTATAGAGCACGATCTGATCCTCAAGCCAGAGCGCCAATAGATCCTGAGCGGACCAGTCGAGTCCCTCGATCGTGTTCTGTGAGCAGGGGATGGTCAGCGGCAAGGTCGTGTGTGTCGCCAGTTCCCAGAAACAGAGCTGGCGCTGCCCGGCGACTGCCAGCACAGTGCCATCCGGCGACCAGCAACAGCCAGTCGCACGCTGAGCGTTCGCAGTCACGACGTTCAGGATAGTGGCATCAGCAGGCGCGTAGACGATGACTGAGCCATAGAGCACGGCTGCTACCAATGCCCCATTCGGTGACCAGCACAGCATCCGTGCGCGCGCTGGCAGGCTCTGGCGTAGTGGCACAGGCAACAGTTGCTGCGAAAGCGCGGACAAGGCAGGTGGAGCAGCAGACACAGAGGCAGAGCGACCCACTACATCCGTAGTTGGCCTGGCGGGACGCGGGGGGAGTGGATCGTTGAGCTGACGACCATCGTGCGTCTCCGGCGAGTCAAAGGTAAAGGCGATACGGCCCTCGGTTGCTCGCTGACCGATAGCAGGGTGAACCTGTGGCTGATCTGTCGCTTGCTCAGTCGGCTCTGTCGGCTCATTACCAGGATGAGCCGTAGAGGATGCGTAAAATGACTGCTTGCTAAAAGCCTGGATTGCACGTTGTAGTTCCTGGCCAAAGCTCAAAACAGTCGGGAAGCGCTGGGCAGGATCTTTAGCCAGTGCGCGCAACATGATTGCGTCAACCTCAGGTGACGAGAGCCGCTCAGGATACAGTTCACTGGGCGCGAACGGCCGGGCCTCCTGCTGGGCCACCACATACTCGGAACGCTTCTCGACATGAATAGGATATTGTCCGGTCAGGAGGAGCGAGGCCATGACCGCCAGCGCGTACTGATCGGAGGCACAGTCCACCTGCTGACGAATCTGTTCGGGGGCCATAAACTCCAGGGTACCCACGACTTCGCTGGCGATAGCAAAGGATGGCGACTTGCGACGCGAGATACCAAAGTCAAACAGGTAGAGCAAGACGGAACGCTCAGGACTATTAATCGAGCGATAGAGGAAGTTACCTGGCTTCACATCCTCATGCACAATAGGCGGAGTGCGCGTATGCAGAAACCAGAGGCACTCCGCCGCTTGCAGGACGGCGTCGGCAACCTGCGGCAACGTCCAACGCAGCCACGGATCTCGCGTTTCCAGCAAGCTTACCAGCGAGCCCTCTGGAATATAGGGCGAGACAAGGTAGGGGACATGCCGCCCGTTGTCGCCCACTTCACTGAGCATATATCCATAATCAAGAATCGGCAGGATCTGAGGATGCCGCAGCTCTTGCGCGATCGTAATCTCACGCTGAAAACGTTCGGCGGTCTTGGCATTACGCGCCTCGTCATCGCCAAGCTTCATAATCTTGACCGCCACCTGCATACTGGTCTTGCGATCCAGCGCTAACCAGACATCACTCATCTGCCCACTTGCCAACGGGTGCACAAAGTCATAACGCTGCGTTTGCATGGCTCCTCCATGTAGCACAATGAGAGGGAGCATCCCTGTACACCCTCCCACTTAGCTTGCCATGCTCACACGCTCACACGCTCACACAGCCCCCTCTCTATCGCTGCTATGTATCTTTCACGTAACAATATCGTTGCTATGAACGAGAGCGCCCAGAATTACTCTGCGGACCCTGACCAGAGCTCAGCGCATTACTGAGCTGACGTTGCAGGATATGATAATTCTGCACAGCCAGATCTTTGTCACGCTTGAGCTTCTCGATCTCCTCATTCTTCTCATTGACGAGGTCATTTTTATCTCTGGACATCTTTGTCAGTTGTACCTTTAGCATATCACGTTCACGCTTTATCCTCTGTAGTTCCTCAGTACTCGTGCTATGCTCGTCACTTATCTTCTCCATGTCGAGTTCCAACTTACTGATATACTCCTGGCGCTCTTCCATCGTTGCAGTCACAGCGATAAGCTCTCGCTTAAAGGTCTCACGCTGGCTATCGATATCATGGCGCAGCTTCGCCAGTTGTGGCTCATAGCGTATACCTAATAAGACGTTGCAGATCTCATGCAATATGTCATCCCCATCACCACGCATATCCTGCAACTTCTCAACATCCCAGTTTCCACTTGCCAGCAGGCTACCAAGTGCGCGTAGCGAGATTGATAGCTCTTCGGGATGCAGCACAACGTTACGTTGCGTCGAGATACCAAAGGCACTGATGTTGCGCACATAATCGATCAAGGTCCCCGAAGTCGTCATCATCCCCAGGATCATTGCGAGATCGGCTTTCATTTCAGGCGGAGAATCGGGATCGTCAAACATCTCTAGCAAGAGACGCTGCGTACGTGGGCCGAGCAGTAAGAAGACGTAGAGCAACTGCTTACGCTGTTGCGGCTTCTCCCACAAGGCCTGGATAAGGTGATCAACAAAGACGGACTCGCCCAGTAACAGAAGTAGAGCAATGATACGCAGGTTCACCTCATGAATATTGTGCTCACGGATATAATCGATCAGCTCCGGCACCATCACATGCTCTTGATAGGGTTGCAAGCCCTCTTCATAGATCTTTGCCAGCAGCAACGAGACAGCCATCGCGATATCATCCCGATCATCCCCCACCAGCAACTCGACCAGTTCATCTTTGATGACCTCTGGCGGCATGCTGTTAAAGACCTTCATCGCAGCCTCACGACGATTCAGGTTGCTACGATCGCTCTGCGCAGTCCAGATAAACGAGAGCGCCGGAGCACCGATCTCACTCAGAATGGTACGCGCGGAGCCAGCAATCGCCGGATTCTCATTGACGATCAGATCGCCAATCCGTGAGACCACCAGCGCGCCCTCACGAATCAAGGCAATCTCCGCTCCCTGGCGACGCTCATCGACATAGAGCGCATTCACCAGTTCATTGAGCACCCTCTCCTGTAGTGAAGGCTTCTGTGCCAGTCGCGTAAACGCATCAGCCACATCGTTGAGCAACTGGATATCTTCCAGACCACTGAGAAGCGCCGGCATGCTCACATCCGAGAGCGTCTCGGTCAACACATCAAGGAGCGCCTGCCGTGCCAACAGCGGTAGCGGAGGATAGAAGAGATGCACAATGTCGAGCAGCGTCTGCTCTAACTGATCACCAGCCTGGCGGCGTACCAGCGTCACAATCACCTGCTGCGCACCATCACGGGCCTGACTGCGCTGATCATTGAGCGCCACGAGCAGCGGGCGCAAGACATCCGGCCCCAATTGCGGCAAGAGCTCAACTGCGAAAGGTCCACGCTCACGCTCACCCAGCAGACCTACCAACGCAGGAATAGCAGTGGCCGGATACTTGAGCAGGAACATACCGATCGTCTTACGCAAAGCCGGCTGATAGAGCGCCGCCAGGAGCGCCGGGACTACCACAGAACCAGGCATATTCTCTAAGGCCTGATAGATATATTCGCGTATCCGCTCGTCACGGTGCTGGATATGCTGAACCAGCACCTGAGCCGCCTCCTTGCCTTGTGCCTGAAAGACCAGAAGGATCTGTTGCGCCTGCGCCTCGCTGCGCGGCTGTTCAAGTGCTCGCATCAATTGCTCGCCGGGGAAAGGCGTCATCAAGAGCAGCGAGCGCCGCACACGCTGGGTAAAGAGCGTATCCTGCGGCACATCCAGAGCCACCACCAATCCATCAAAGGTCAACGCAGGCAACTGGCTCAGCGCGATAATCGCAGCCTCATAGACCAGAGTCGCAGGCATCGCCAGGATCTTGAGCAATGGCGCAACAACGCGCTCATCAGGGAACTGGCAAAGCGCACGGATAATCGCCACAATCAGCAATGGCTCCAGCTGCGGCTGCTCCAATAATGAAATCAGCGCCGGGACCGCACGTGGATCACGTAAACGCTCCAGGATCTGGACCAGGAAGCGAGAACGACCGGCCACCACCGTCGACAGAGCATCGATAATACGCTCCACCACCGGCTCACCGATCGCGACCAGCACATTCAAAGAACGTTCGGCAACCTCATCACCAGGCCCCGTCAGGACCTGCTCGATGAGACCCGCAATACTTTCTGGAGCATAGCGCTGCAAAGCCTGCGCCGCCGCCTTCCAGACCGCCTCCTGCGCATCACTCAGCGTATGCAGCAGCGGTTGCAACGCACGATAATCATGAGCGGTACTCAAGATCTCAACGGCCCGTACACGCATAAGTTCAGAAGAATGTTGCAGGCGATCAATCACACGCGGGACCGCCGGTGCACCGATCTCCTGCAAGACCGCTACCACATTTTCAATCGCCATCATATCCTGCGAAGTCAGGTAGCTCAAAAGCGTATCGATCGTCTTCTCAGAACGTCGCTCATATCCCTCAGCAGCATCCTGTGGACGACCTTGCAAGACCAGGAACGCATCGGCAACATCCTGCACATCTGGCTCAGCCTCATAGTTGGAGGTAAGCACAGGCACCACATGCTCAATAATATGCTGGTACTGCATCGCTGAAAACAGCGAATGACCATCCGGCGGATCAACAAAACGACCCAGGATCGCCAGCATCGCTTGATGGACCCGCGAAAGATATGGACCCGGCGTGCGATTATCAAGCTCGGCAAAGATACGCGCCAGCGTGAGTTGTGGTCCCAAACGCATCAACGCATTCGTCGCACGCTGCGCAATAAAGACATCACTATCCCGCAAACGTTCAAAAAGCGGCTCAACCGCGTGCGCATGCGCTGTCCAACCAAGCGTATTCACAGCAGCAGCACGCAAACGTAACGAACGCTCCGGCGTAGGTAAGCTTAGCTCCGTCGCCCGCGCCACCACCGGCTCACCAAAACGCCCCAAGACACGCACAATACGTTTCACCTGCGGCTCGTAGGCGACATCTTCAGCGGCATCCTGCAATTGCGTAAAGAGCAGATCGGGAACGATATGCTGATCTAATAGCGACAACAGATCATCGACCCCATCAACCGTAATCAGCGGCAGCAGCGAACGATAGACCTCCTCACCACCCTCCTCAGCACTCCGCTGGAATAAGATCGCCAACTCTTCACGTGCCTGCCGGTTACGCACAGCAATCGCCAGCGCATCCTCAATCGTCTGCGGCAAAACAACATGCTGCTGAAACTCAGCCTGCGGCGGCGTCCAGAGTACACCGACACAGATGAGTCCAAGCGTCAAAGCCGGTAGCACATAGCCCTGCTGCTGCAGGCCCAGACGACCAAAGCAGGCAGCCAGTTCAAGTGGATTGTCTAGCAAGCCCGCCCAGATCGCCACCGGCTCACTCCAACGTCCCACATCCTCCAACAGATCTTCCCGCAAGCTCAAACTTTCCAGCACACGCGAGACCGCCGACGTGAAATATTCCGCCACAAAATATTCTGCAATCAACTCATGGCGAAAGCTCAAGACCCCATCCGAACTGATCTCGATAATGTCCGCACTCTGCGCGAACTGCAAGATACGCCCCACATCATCATATGGAGTCGCAACAAGCGCCTCATTCTCATCAAAGAAAGGCGATTGCGCTGGATGTTCATCCAGCCAGTACTTGAGCTCATCACCCAGCTCATCAAAATTACGCTTCCCACGCGCCGCACCAGCAGCATCGGCTGGCAGCGCTCCAATGCGCAACTGAATCGCATTGCGATCGTGCGCCCAACGCGCCGCACTGGCCACCTCACTCAAGAAGCGTATCACCTCATGCTCATCTGGCGCGCTACTATTCGAGCGCGCCAGTTCGTTCGCAATCAACTGACGAATCGACTCGCGTAGCAAGCGACCACGCGTATCAACCTGCTTCCCACGCTCCACACCAATCTTGTCGATAATCTCCATCAACGTAAAGAGCATCATCGGATTGGTACAATGGTAGCGCAGACGGCTGCGATCGATCACCGCCATAATCTCAGCGGTCGAATGGCTCCAGCGCTCATTCTGGCGCTCAATATAGCGCGCCACAAACTCCTGTACCTGCGCAAGATCGAGCGGATACATATCCGCACGAGCCGCGCGCCCCTCGTCAACCAGCTGTGCCAGATCCCCCTGCTCACGATAATCAACCTCACGACAGGTCATGACCAGACGATTATTTGTCTCACGCATGAGGTGGACCAGTTCCTCGCTGACAGATGCAAGATAAAGGCTATCGATTTCATTCAAGCCATCGCAGAGCAACAGGAGACGCCCTTCAGTAAAAAGTTTCTCCATATATGGTCGCAGGTGACGCATACCCGGCAGGTTTGTCTGTTGCAGATACGTCAATAACGAAGGCTGCTGCGGAGAGAGAGTATCAAACAGATCGTCATCGGTAGGAGCCACCACCGGCGCAGCCGCCTCAGCGGATTGCTGCTTGAGGTACAGACTATAATTCTTCATCGGCACAAAGACCGGAACCTTGCTCCCCGCGAACGCGAGCCGCCATGGATGCTGCGAACAGAGAAATTGATACACCCGCAACGCCATCGTCTTACCAGCACCAGGCACACCCAGGATCAACTGATGCGCCTCCTGACGCGCCACCAGATCCAGAATCGAAATATGCTCCTCGCGTCGTATGCCCCCATTCTGTTCAGCATCGGCAGACTTGCGAAAATTCGTCAGAGCCGTCAGAGGCGTATACAGATCATGATATTTACGCTGCACACTATGGACTGAACGCAGATAGCGATAAAGAGCAAAAGGTCGTGCCGCGAAAAAAGCGACAATAGTAAAGAGAAGAAATTCAATCAAACCTATAATAATAAGTAGAAGGTAATGAGAAAGAAGATGCAATGGGAAAAAGACAGCCAGGCCGAGCAATAGTGAGAGCACACAGGCGACAGCCAGACCAATCAGTGCGCTGAACAACAGGCTACGCATCGTCACAGCTGGAAAACTTCGACCACTTGTAGCACTAAAAGTGTCAAGTTCTTGCTCCTGATTTAACATAGAGAATAACCCCAAATTTTATAAAAAACAAAGATAAAGACAGTATAGCCCACCATGCCTCAAAAAGTATACCGCAATTGCAATTGACGCGACATCTGTATAGGAGATATAGTAGTATCCTCCCAATTCTCACCGCTCTCCCCTGCTGCTCCCCAGGCTCATACCGGCATCCATCACCAATTACTCTGCTTTCTACGCATTATCTTCCCCTGGTAGTTTATGCCTTCTCTGTTTTATACTAGCAATATAGGTACATATATATTCATTAATGCTAAGCTAGTTACAGCTCTTCAATGTAGGACGTTCCTAATTACAGGTCTTTCTATTTTTTCACAAAAAAATAACCATAAGGCGTCTGTATTTTATTATGATGGTGTACCTAATACCAACGCAACTGGCATCGCTCATGCTCGTACTCGGGTGTCAGGTAAATTATTACGAGTATATGAAAGGGGTCCACGCATGGAGCCAGATGCTCCCCTAACAGTACAGAAAAGTAGTCAACAAATAAAGCGACCACCAATATTAGGAAATAATCATACGCAAGAGAATGTACCTGCAACGCCGCAAGAGCCTATCTCGCAACAATTAAATCCTCAAATACAGCCTCTATCTCATACAGAAATTACAAAGTCTATCGATGAAGAAGACACCAATCGTATGCCCACTGTGAACAGCAGTGATGAAGAAGACACCAATCGTATGCCCACTGTGAACAGCAGTGATGAAGCACCACAGGTAGCCCAGCAAACGCATATTTCTGAGTTGGAGACCAGTCGCGTCAATGTCGTGACGAACGATCTCCGCCAGACATATATCGAACAGCAGGAGACACAACGCGTCCCAAGCACATCGTTCCGTTTTGCGCAACCGGGCAGCGTATACAACGCACAACACCCACAATCGCTACTGCAACGAGCGAAGATGACGCAAGGAAAAGCCGCACTCCTGATACTCTTGCTCTCCGTCGTCGTCATTCACACGCTAACGCTGGGCCCGACACAGTTTCTCAGCTCACAGGGCTGGTCCTACGCGCTCTATGGCAACCCCAACAGTGCAGCAAATGCGGCAGCATTACAGAATTATCTCACACAGCATCCCTTACCAAACCCGGCCCAAAGTGGCACAAAGGCTACGACAAACGCAAGTGTCAATCAGACCATTGATCAGATTGTCAGTAAGATGTCGCTGGATCAGAAGATTGGGCAGATGATGATGGTGCAATTTGTAGGCCCCAACGTATCACTCGACATGTCCACAATGCTTAGCCAGTATCATGTTGGAGCGGTCCTCCTCTCCAATGGCAATCAAAACATGAGCTCCGCGCCACAACTGAAAACACTGACACAACAACTCCAACAGAATAGTCCGGGTATCCCCTTGATCATCGCAACCGATCAGGAGGGAGGCAGCGTCAACCGTCTAAGCGATATATACGGAACACGCCCCTCGGCAACAACCATCGGAGCAACGAACGATCCGAACCAGGCAAAGACAGCGGGCATCACTGACGCACAGGACCTCGCAGCAGGGGGCATCAATATGAACCTTGCCCCGGTAGTCGATGTCGATAATTTAGATGCTTCAATGATCCATCAAGAAGATCGCTCATTCGGCACCACTGCCGCTGCGGTCACCACGATGGCTGGCGCATATCTACGCGGGCTGCAACAAAGCGGCAAGGTCGTCGGGGTCCTCAAACACTTTCCCGGTCTCGGAGACGTCCCTGGTAATGCACACACCGACGTAACCACACTCACACGCAGCCGCGCCGATCTCGAAGCCATCGATTGGGCACCTTATCGCAGTCTGATCAACCAGGGTGGAGTGGACGCCGTTATGGTCACCCACGATATCGTTCCAGCTATCGACCCACAATCACTCCCTTCCTCCATCTCTAAAACGGTTATTCAAACGATTTTACGCGATGATTTGCACTTCACAGGCGTCGCTATTACTGACAGCCTGACGATGCAAGGGATCAGCAATCTCTACACCTTAGACCAGGCATCCGCTATGGCAGTGGAAGCAGGTGAAGATATGCTCATGGGTGCCACCGATTCCGCCGGCTTGCAAATCATGATCAATGGTATCAAACAGGCCGTTAGCAGTGGAAATATCACGCAAGCTCAATTAGACACATCCGTACATCGTATACTACTCTTAAAATATCAAATGGGATTATTGTCGCTTCATAAATAAAAAAAGAGATTATAATCAGAAAGAGGATCATATGTTCCAACCAGGTACAGCAGGGGCCCAGGCGGCGAAGGCAGCACGGCTAAACTTAAATATAAAGATCGCGTTGATCGCCATGGTTGTCATCGAAACCCTCCTGGTGACTTCTGCCCTGGTCCCACCCCAGTTATGGACACGCGTGCTGCCAAACTCCAGCAGTAGCGCGCTCAACGGACCCTTTCCCAACAGCATCGCTCCGCTTATATCACTATTGATCTATATCCTACCGACCGCCATCGGCTTTCTTTCTCGCACCTGGCAGAAGGCTCTGCTCTGCGCAACCTTACCAGGCTGGATCGCACTGGGGCTCTTCCTCGTTGCCGCAACATTTAAGATTGGCGCGTTCTATCTGGTCTCGGCTGATCATGTTACTGCGAATGTCAGCGTCCTTGAACTTTTCGTGGCACTAGGAGGTATTGGCTGGTTAGGTCGATTTCTTTTCAAGATGGGCTAGAATACAGTCATGCAGAAACTACCGCTAAGACCATTACGACTTCAACGTCTCGGGCCGCCAGAGCCTTCGAGAGAATCGAAGAAACTGCTGGCCGCACGAGCGGAGCTGGAAAACAAACCAGCACAAAAAAATGCTGAAAATACTATAGCTGAAAATACTATTTTGCCAACGCTTACCGGGCAGGACCCTCTTACGCAAGGAGGCTTGAGATGGAAAGGCATCGAACGGGAGGGCACTATGCCTGATATGAACGTCTCATCAACATCCACGACACGAACGATGCCAGAGACAGAGAGCTCACAAGAGGCAGGGGCTGCGCGTAACCTGCTAAAACGTACACCGAATAACTATCTATTTAACCAGGTGTACGGACTCTGGTTCTATATCTCATCGTTCCTTTTTACTATTATCATTACACGTAACCTTGGACCCGGGCAGTATGGAGTGTACAGTATTGTCCAGACGGCAATGAATACACTGCTCTATGTGCTCGCGCTCGGACTGGAAGACGCGGTAGCAACCTTTGTGCCACGAACGATCGCAGAACGTGGCGATGCAGCAGCATCACAACTGACACGCTATCTACTTACGATCCGGCTGGCAGTGCTTGTGGTCAGCGCCGTTATTATGTTATTCGGCCTCCCCGCTGCCGCCGCCTTGATCGGGCTGATCCCCACGGCCAGCGCACACAGTCTGGCTGCGGGCATGAATAACGAGGTCTTACACAGATACAGTATCCCGATCACTCTCTATATTTTAGGTTCAGGGATAAGCAACCTGCTGGGCGCACTCTGCTCGGCACAGATGCGCTCGCATATCGTACTGGTCGTGGGTGGTATCTCACAGCTACTCCTGCTCGCACTGGGCTTCGTGCTACTGAACCTGGGCTGGGGAGTAACAGGGATACTCTGGTTACAGGCAGGGGTCGCGCTCTTCTATGCAGCAGCCTTCATCGTCTGGCAAGCGCCATTCTTGCGGGTAACGCTCAAGAGTTATCGTCCATCGGTGCCTGCTATTATGAAGCTGAGCCTCTCGGCCTGGGTCACGAATATTGCCTCCGGTGCGTTACTTAAGCAGGCCTCGATTATCTTGCTGGGCATCTACGCAGTCTCAGTCGTTCAGATCGGTTACTTTAACCTTTCATTCCAGCTGGCTGACGCTGCTAATACACTGCTTGTCTCGGGCTTTCTGGGCGTTGGCGGTGCTGCCCTCTCAGCGGCATTCGCAGGGGATAACTATGATCGACTCGGCAAGACCTGGCAGGTGCTGATCAAGATAGAGACGCTCATCGAAGCACCGGCCCTGGTCTTCTGTCTCTTTAACGCGAATAATATCGCCTTTGCGCTTTACGGCACCAAATTTATAGGGGTTGGTCCACTCCTGGCGATCTTCCTCCTGTTTAATTTGCTGGTCCGTCTGCTAGGAGCAACTATTCATCAATACGGACTCTACGTGACAGGGAAGGCCCGCTTCGTTGTGTTGAGCCAATGGATAGGCATCGCGGTTATCTTTGCAGTCGGTGCGCTACTGGTCCCCATCTGGGGTGCTGCAGGAGCACTGGTGGCTGATGGCGTCGCCAAGACGGTCACGGGCATACTGCTACTGATCTTTATCCTGCCAGGACTGCCGCTACAATACGCCAAAGATGTACTGGTCTTTACCCTACGTATCTTGCTAGCGCTCATTGTTGCTGCGCTCCC
This sequence comes from Ktedonobacteria bacterium brp13, assembly GCA_015099395.1. Taxonomy (GTDB): domain Bacteria; phylum Chloroflexota; class Ktedonobacteria; order Ktedonobacterales; family Ktedonobacteraceae; genus Dictyobacter. The sequence goes on from AP024096.1 coordinate 3,158,275, forward strand.
CTGGCTCATCTGGCATCCAGAGAGTCGCCTTATGCTGGGCGTCTCTGGTGTCGTCTTTATCGTGTTGTGCGTCGGGATGCTTCTGATCATCAAGCCGCTCAGTAAAAAGGATATAGAGATGTTAGACAGCCTGAACTCACGCGCAACGGCTATCGCACGCTATTTTGCCAGGGCCTGACGCGCCAATCTATCAAAAAAGGTGAGCAATTCATGCGCAAGTATCGACCAGAGCCATTAGATCCAGTCCTTGTTATCAATGCATATGTACAGGGTATCTTTCCAATGGCTGATGAGCAGGGGCGTATCAGTTGGTACGCCCCCGATCCACGCGCAATCCTTGAACACAACAATCTCCATATCTCACACTCACTCCGCAGCACGTTGAATAAGGGACTGTATACGATTCGTATCGATAGCGCATTTGAGCGTGTCATGCGGGAATGTGCCGGCTGCGCAGGCCGCACAGATACCTGGATTAACGAGGAGTTCATCAAGGCCTACACCTACCTGCATCGCCATAATCTCGCACATAGTGTCGAGGCCTGGCGCGCAGGCAGGTTGGTCGGTGGCCTCTATGGCGTCTCGCTAGGCGGCGCATTCATGGGCGAGAGCATGTTCTCAACCGAGAAAGATGCCTCCAAAGTCTGCCTCGTCGCCCTGGTTAATCATTTACGCTCACATGGCTATAGCCTCCACGACACGCAATTCCTGACACCACATCTGGCCTCCCTCGGTGTCACAGAGATCGCCCGTGACGAATATGAACGGCGCTTACACCAGGCACTGCGACAACACTGCAAGTGGTCGTAGCAAGCCCATTACCGTCCTTCTGCCCGCACTGCCCGCCTATTGGAGCAGGCTTACCTGGACAGATGCGGATTACTTCGCTGGCGGTACGGTTCTGGCTGTTGCCTTTTGTCGTGCGCAAATTGAGAGGAAGGCAATAGCGTCATCGCAAGCTGATCGACGATAGTGCCTGATGGTAAGTAGAGTGGCATGGGCTTCCCCTGTCGCTGTAGCGCGATGATATGCTGGAGGAGACGCACGGCATGCAGAACGCGCTCGCTATCATGGTTTGCCTCTTGTTGCCGCTGGAGGCGCGAAAACAGATTATTTAAGGCACCCGCAACAGACCAGAGTACATTATCTGAGGTCAATGGCACACGAACATCTACTTCGCCGTTGGCATAGCGGGTCTGTGCTTCCACAATCATACGGATACTTTGCTCTAGCTGCGCTTTTTCACGGGCCTTGACTTCAGCAACGGCAGTACTCTGCCGCTCCAGGACCGCAGCCTCCTCTGCAGTGTCACGCTGCTGCAATGCAAAAAGCAGGTTTTTCACCAGCACAAAAGAGATACCGGCGACAAGGAGCAGCATAGTGATCACAATAAAGAAGTACGTAAGACTGATAGCAACGGTGACACCGGCAGCCAGTGGTTTCAACTCGAGTATCAAGAATATGAACGCTATGTTAAAGGCAGTCGAAGCAAAGGTCCAGCCTGGAGACAGAAGCGTTGCCGCTAACACCTGCGGAATAATCAGGAGAGCAAAGATAGGAAACAGTCCAATACTGACGTGGGGTATCAGCAAGATAACTGCCGTAATACCAAGTGTGTAGGTAAGGGTGAGAATACCGCCAGCCGTATTGTATGCTTGCCGACGATTGAAAAACAGGGCAACGATACATAGAACTGTCTCGATGCCAATAACAATAGGTAACGTACTACTCTTAGTAAAAAAAAACGAGACACCATAACAAAGATTGTCCAATAGCAGCAGGAAAACAACGATACTGACAAGCCGCGCTCGCCGTTCACTTTCCCGCGCTACATTTACCGGAATGGTGAGACGATACCACCACTGCATCCACAATATAGACTGCTCCGCAGAAGAAAAGTTTGATGTTCTTGTTTGCATATACAATCCCCCTCGAACCCATTCATCACACAAACTACAGGTGGAGTGTACCATAGACGGTAATCAATGCCTATTAAAAAGACATGAAATATGCCCTTAACACATAAAGATCACCTTATATTTACTTTGCTGCTATCCCTTGCCGCTCCAATATGATTACCCCCTCCCTTTCTCCGCCATATGTAATATTCGTAATACATGAAATACAGTCATTGCATCCTCTTCGAGGATTAATGTCGCTATCGCCTGTGCACTACAAAAAACTCGTCCCCCTCTCTTCTGAAAATGGCGTTTTCATCCTGGGTGGTGAACCTTTTTCATGATGGTCTTTGAGGGCTCATCGATGTAGGTTTTTTGGAAATAGGCCATGAAACCGCCTTCCAGGCCAATGGAGATAGATGGGACGTCATGACAAATGCATCCCGTCGCTTGCTAGTAATGTTCACTATCGCCTGTAAAGTACGCTTAAACTCTTGTCCCCCTCTTTGAGGGGGGAGATAGCTTTAGCTATCGGGGGGAGCCATCCTCGCCTTATGCTCTCGATGACTATTCTACGCCAGCTATCGATTTTATATACTGTAGCCGAATCATTTCCTGTTTGGCGATTGCTAGCGTTTTACTCCCCCCTCCGAGCTCACCGGTGCAGGTTTTTTGGCATATTCCGGTGAGCCTCAAAGAAGGGAATACATAATAGTGCCCATTATTAGCTCTATCACATAGACTAACTGCAGCTCTTGATAAAGCCAACTAGCATCTGAAAGGAAGCTAAAACCATTGCCACTCTCTCTGAGGAGGTATCGCATTAGAGGCGGAAGGGAGGAAATCGCTAGCAATAACCGATACTCCTCGATTATAGGCTAGAGAGACTAAAGTACTATTTAGCGTAGAATGATAGTGAGCAGCATAAGTGAAGGATAGCTCCCCCCGATAGCTAAAGCTATCTCCCCCCTCAAAGAGGGGGACAAGGGATTCTAGCATCTTTACAGGCGATAGTGAACTCTATTGATAAGTGACATACTGCATTCGTCATGGCATCTGACCTATCTCCATCGGCCTGGGAGGCGGTTTCATTGCATGTCCTGCAAAAAACCTACACTGGCGAGCCTCTTTGAGGGAGGGCAGCTACGATGAGCAGCGGAAGGGAGGAAATCGCTAGCAATAACCGATACTCCTCGATTATAGGCTAGAGAGACTAAAGTACTATTTAGCGTAGAATGATAGTGAGCAGCATAAGTGAAGGATAGCTCCCCCCGATAGCTAAAGCTATCTCCCCCCTCAAAGAGGGGGACAAGAGATTATAGCATCCTTACAGGTGATAGTGAACTTTATTGGCAAGCGACGCGATGCATTCGCCATAGCATCCCACCTGTCTCCATTGGCCTGAGAGGGGGTTTCTTTGCCTATCCTTCCAAAAATCTACACTGGTGAGCCTCTCGGAGGGGGACAAGGTATTTAGATTATCTACGGGCGATAGTGTATTTTTACAACACCAGATATGGTACATATCTACACATGTCACGAATGAAGGGTCAAAAAATAATCGTATAATGGGAGCCTTAAAGCTACTTCTCGTACAGACGTTACAATAGCAAGAAAGGCGTGGACCGTGGCAGTATTTTTTGTAGTTGATATCAAGGAGATCACTGATCCTGAGACCTATGCAGAATATCGTAAAGGGGTTGCGGCAACACTGGAGCCCTATCATGGGGAGTTCCTGGTACGCGGAGGATCACTTGAAGTTTTAGAGGGCGAATGGGAGACGCAACGGTTTGTGATCATCACATTCCCCGATGAGGAACACTTCAAAGGGTGGTATTATTCGCCTGAGTATACAGCGTTACGTCAGATGCGCATCAGTGCCTCGACCGGTCGGGCGATACTTGCACAGGGCGTCCAGGCATCGTAACAACGAGTACAAGACAGCGGGAGGGCCGAATTCCCTCCCCATGCTGTGTTGCATATTTTCTCGTTCTTCCCTATCTTTTTCGAAAAGGCTCGACAGCGCACTTTCAAGATGGGCTAAACTGTGTCCCGTTAGAGATGCGAGGACGATAGCTCTCAGGACTACTTTCGTCTTCGTCGTCTTCGTAATCTTCATCATCGCCATACTCATCATAATCTTCATTTGCCAGCGCCTGCTCGCGGCGAAGATCACCCATCCGAGTTTTATGCTCGATCTGTGAGAGCCACTTGATAAAGAGCGGCGACATCACAGCCAGATCAACCAGACCTGGGATCAGCAGCAACGCTCCAGCAGTGGTCTGATCCCCACCCGGCGTGAGATTGAGTTGTGGTGGCATAACATAGTGATGGTAGATTGGGACACCCGTATAGACCAGCACGAAGGCAAAGATATCTACCGGCTGCCCATCGAGGAAAGCGTAGAGCATCTGCAAAGGGTAACCCATCTTGCGCAACTCGTGCAATGATCCGATCAACGGCCACCAGTTGAGCAACGAGGTCAGGAAGATAGCGACCAGCATCAGGTCGTTCAACCCTGTGGTAGCCGAGACGACGCCAAGCACGCTCGGAAGATGGAAGAAAAAGAAGACCGCATTAAAGGTAAGCGAGGCCACGACAGGCTTCGTCAGAAAAGTTATCAGCCAGTTTACGACCGGCAACGACAAGATAGGACGCAGTAAGATCTCCGGGCTACCTACCAGCATAAGTGGCGCACATACCGTCGTTAGCACCACAATCTGCAACATATGCACTGAGAATAGTTGTGTGCGTCCGATCGTATTGAGCGGAGAGAAAAGGACCAGGGCAAAGATCACTACACCTGAAAAGAATGCAATTATTCGTGTCGTGCTCACACGCGGCGTCTGTGGCTGCTGCTGTCGCAGTCGCTGTACACGCCTGAGCGCAAGTAAATAAAGCAGGATCAACGCTAGAAAACAGATGATCCCTGCCGGACTCCACGACCATACAAAAGAGAGGCCATTGAACATAGAACGTCTCCATAGGCTTAAAAAAAGTTGTTCTTCCTTGTGACGCTGCACCGTACGTCATAGTATAGGGCAGCGTTATAAGAGATGCAAATCAGATATACGCCACCTCCCTTTCCCCTCAGGCTCTATGTGAGAAAATTAACCATACAGATAAAGTGTAGGTCCGGTATAGAAGGAGGATGAGCATGCATATTTTAATCGCACCCCAAGCGCTAAAAGGGAGTCTGACAGCAGCACAGGCAGGAGAGGCGATCGCACAGGGGGTGAGAGCTGTGTTTCCAGAGGCACAGATTACTATAGTACCAATTGCAGATGGCGGCGAGGGAACGGTACAGGCACTGGTAGATGCGACACATGGGCAGATCGTCAAGTACACGGTCACAGGTCCGCTGGGTAGCCCTGTCACAGCGTTTTATGGTCAGCTGGCTACAGAGGACAGGCGTACGGCAGTCATTGAGATGGCAGCGTGTTCGGGTCTTCCACTCGTACCGGAGGGACAGCGTGACCCCCGCATAACGACGACGCGCGGCGTTGGCGAACTGATCAGAGCGGCCCTGGATCAAGGTTGCCAGCACTTTATTCTGGGGATTGGTGGTAGCGCGACCAACGATGGCGGTGCAGGAATGGCACAGGCCCTGGGTGCGTCACTCCTGGATGCCGCTGGTCAAGAGCTACCCCCAGGCGGAGCCGCACTTGCCAGGCTCGCAAAGATAGATATAAGCAAGCTCGATCCACGTCTCCATGCCTGTAGTTTTGCGATCGCCAGCGACGTCACCAATCCACTATGCGGACCAGAGGGTGCCTCCGCAATCTACGGTCCCCAGAAAGGCGCAAGCCCAGCGATGATTATAGCACTGGATGCCGCTCTCAGAAACTACGCGGAACGACTCAAACACGACCTGGGGCGCGACGTTGCAACGATAGCTGGAGCGGGAGCAGCTGGCGGGCTTGGAGCAGGGATGCTTGCTTTCTTACACGCTCAATTGCGACCGGGCGCGCAGATTGTCCTGGAGGCCGTTCATTTTGACGCACAACTGGCCCACGCAGACCTGCTGATTACGGCCGAGGGTCAGATCGACGAACAGACCGCCTATGGAAAAAGCGTTGGAGCAGTCGCCTCAGCAGCAAAACAACGCAATATACCGGTCATAGCACTGGCTGGCGGTTTAAGCGAACACTACCATGACGTCTACAAGCTAGGAATTGCCGCGATTAGCGTATTACCCTCTCGACCCATGTCGTTAGTCTATGCTATGGAACAAGCAGCATCCCTGACAAGGGATAGTACAGAAAGAGCATTACGGCTCTTTAAACTGGGGCTTGATTTTCATAAATGATGGAAAGTATCCATCTATCATCTGACATATCCAGGCTTCAACATCACAAAATGATCACACAAAGAAACGCAGTGATACGAGGATAGACAGGCAGAAATACATGTGCTACAATTAGCAAATACTTTCAGCACATTCCTATCCTCGGATCTACTCTTCCGACAGTGCCTACGTCAAGAATAAATAAAGAGATTGCTTACATTCCTTGTTATTCTAGAAACAATATTTCGTTTCTATGATTATGAGGATACATTCACTTTTTACAACCAGGATCTTGTACACGTAGGGAACGACCTCGTGTCGCTCCCCTATCACGAACAACTCTCTCCAAAACATCTTCTCGTAGCGATGGAAATATCTAGCGGAAGGAAAGTGTTGAATATTACAAGATGTCTACGAGCGAATGCGCATGAATAATTTATACGAATAGCAGATCCAGCCGACACGTAGAAATCCATCCAATCACGCGTATTCGTACTCATCAAGCTCAGTGATGTAGTTTGTTCGGTTTTATTCATTAAAGGGAGCCTATCATTATGCCAGAACATATATATGCTACAGATGGCGCGGACTTTGAAAAGTTATGTGCCGAGGGATTTACAGTTGACGAGGCATTACAACTCGTTCACATGAAAAATCATGTTACTGAGCATACCGAGTACAAAGAGATGATGGAAGAGAGCCGCCGTCTTGGCTTTATCCGCTGGTTAATTGAACACGATCGCATCAGCCATTAAGATCAGCCATTAAGAGAGAAGAACCATCGCTTTATACGGTTTCGATGGAATTATAAAGAGAAGAGAAGGTGGCAGCATCTTCTCTTTTTTTGAGAGAATTTGGAGTGGTTTGCAAGGTTCAGGCGCTTGGAGTAGGCAGAGAAGGACGATAAGCCGAATTCTGTGACCCGCTCCACGCTTACACGCACAGCGGCGGTAATCATCTATCTAGGGCGACAGTTACCTGCCGTCTCCAGCGACCAACCCGAAAGTTAACAGGCGAGCAACCTGCCAGATCCGAAGATCTGATCTCTCTGCTTGGTCTTGCTCCAGATGGGGTTTACCCGGCCAGCCAGTCACCTGACTGCCGGTGAGCTCTTACCTCACCATTTCACCCTTACCGGTATGCAGCAAGCCACATACTGGCGGTACGTTTCTGTGGCACTTTCCTGAGAGTTACCCCTACTGGCCGTTAGCCAGCATCCTGCTCTATGGAGTTCGGACTTTCCTCGGACCGCCTGTAGTGGTCCGCGATTACCTGCCCTTCTCAAGCCTACCGCATAAGGGTACCATAGTTTGCGCTCTACGTCTAGCTTCTCCTGTTCTACAACAAGGCATGAAAGGTGTGCACATTGCGATCCATCTCAAAACGCGTTACAATGATTGTCAGAAAAGTCAGCACAGAACTTATAATAGTTGTATGATACAACGCTTTTATGCCCACTGGTCGCTACCAGACGACCACCTATTGGCCTTCAAAACCGCAAGAACCTGTCCCAACAACACGCAACTGCTAGAGGTATATTTATGCACGAACAATTAGAAGAGATTTTAAAGGTCCATTTTCAAGATCCAGCGCTCTTGACTCTGGCCCTCACACATCGCTCATATATCTATGAGACGCCCGGCGCTGGCCTGAGCTCCAACGAACGCCTGGAGTTCTTAGGCGATTCAATCCTCGCACTGGTCAGTGCGGACTTTCTTTATCGCACCTTCCCAACCTTAAGCGAGGGCGAACTGACCGACGTGCGCGCTGTACTGGTCCGTACCGAGACCCTGGCAAATTTCGCACGCGAAGTGACCCTGGGCAAGTTCCTGTTCATGGGCAAAGGCGAGCAGAGCAGCGGTGGCGGACAACGCGTACAGGCATCTGCATTTGAGGCTGTCCTGGGCGCACTCTATCTCGACCAGGGACTAGAGGCTGTACGTGACTTTCTGCTCCCACGCCTCGATCCACTGGCCCATATGATTGTCAACAAACGCCTCTTCAAAGATAACAAATCTCTGTTCCAGGAACAGGCGCAGGCACACGTTGGCATTACCCCTTCATATCGTCTGGTCGGCATGGAAGGTCCATCACACAATCGCGAATTCACCGTCGAAGTCATGCTCGGCGAAGAGGTCTCTGGCAGCGGTCAGGGCCGCAACAAGCAGACAGCAGAGCAAGAAGCCGCTCACGACGCACTCACAAAACGTGGCTGGCTTTAAGATCTTATTCCGAAAACCAACGCGACTGGCGTCGCTAGTGCCCGCACACGCAAGTTTTCGGATACGTAGTAAGCAATAGCACAACCAAAACACACCAATTTTGATACCAAATGGCCCTGGTGTTTCTCCTGCATTCTGTTTTATAATCTTGTCAGCAATAAGTTTCATGCCACTCATACAGGTAAACGTGCTCTGCATTAACCTGTAAAGTAACGATAGAGACGACAAGAACAGGTGCTATCATCGTGGATACAGACCCTATACAGCGAAAAGAACCGTTTTTATGCTGTCTTGCGGGTATGTACAGGGGATAGGGAGGGTATATGTATGCGATTGGAACAGACACCACGACAAGATCAAACGTTGCGTGTGACCGCACGACTTGTAACATCAAGCACGATTCTCCATTTATCGGCAGACGAGATGGAACGCACCATAAATCTGGAGCAGACAGAGAACCCGGCGCTAGAAGTTAAGGAGCAGCGCATCTGCCTCTTCTGCTCCACAGCCATTTATGGACAGAGTTGCACCGTCTGTGGACGCCTGACCCCCAACACGCCACCATCAGCGGCTCTCGCAACGTATAGCGATGCCAGCACGCCGGTCCAGTGGGAGCAACAGCAGATCTGCTTCGATATTGACAACTACAGTTTTACTGAAGCCGATAGCGACGATAGCTTCGATCCACTCGCCCTGATCGCTACCAGAGAGTCACTCACCGAGGATCTCCTGCAACAGCTTGAAACGCTCATCACACCCGATGATGCATCGATCGCGGAACAACTGGTCGGCAACCTCAACGAGCGTGGCTATCTTGAGGTCAGCGCACACGAGATCGCAGAACTCATCGAGGTTCCTCTGGCCCGCGTCAACCATGTCTTAAGCCAGTTACATACCCTGGAGCCGCTGGGCATAGGCGCTCGTGACCTACGCGAATGCCTGCTTATCCAGCTTGCAGCCATCGAAGAGATCAGCCCCCCTCATCCACTAGTCTACACAGTGATTGATCGCTACCTCGAACATCTGGGACGAAACCAGTTCGCGGAGATTGCTCGCCTCCTCAAGGTTCCGGAACGTGAGGTGCGCCTGGCCAGCAGCTATATCAGAACGATGCTCCATCCTTACCCCGCACATATCTACCATGCAACCAGCAATGAGCCACTGGCAGGCGGTACCCACTATATTCATCCTGACATTATTATTCGACGCGGCGACAACGGCTTTGAGGTCGAACTCATGGAAGAGAAACGCTATAACTTCACTATCGAGGCAGAGTATCCGCATAGTGGCAGACCCAGAGCTGAAAAGGCTTCAGCCAGTACTGCGCGTACAACGACATCCACAGATCCGACGGTCCTACAACAACAGCCGCCGCAGCCTGAAATTCAACAGTATCTGTGTCAGAACCAGAGTCGAGCACGCTTCTTTGTCGATTGCATCCAACGACGCTGGCGCACGCTACGCAGAGTAGCCGAGATCGTTGTAAACTTCCAGCAAGAGTTCCTGGAGAAAGGGGTACGCTCCCTGAGGCCGCTCACACGAGCGCAGGTTGCCGCCGAACTCAATCTAGACGAAGGGACAGTCAGCCGAGCAACCGCGTATAAATACGCCCTGCTCCCCAATGGTCGCCTGTTCCCAATGGCAGATTTCTTCGACGGCTCACTCAAGATCAAAGATATGCTCCGCGAACTGATTCAAGCCGAGGACCCGAAACATCGCCTGAGCGACGAAGAACTGGCCCGCATCCTGGCAGCGCAGCAGATCCCACTCGCACGGCGTACCATCACCAAGTATCGCGAAGAGATGGGCATCGGCTCATCACGTGAACGCTGAAGAGTGATGGGCCGATGCTTGCTAGAGCCTTGCGAAGAGCGCGCGCTTAAGACATGAGTTGTAGAGCTTTATCGGGCTCGACATACACAGTGTGTTCGCGTTCGTAGGTCACGAGACCGGGTCCGCCACCTTTCATATGCCGTACGTGGCGCTGCAGTGTATAGTCAACGGGCGTACTTGTCGTGCCACGGGCCTCACTATAGTAGGCAGCCAGTGTAGCGGCTCGCTCGATAGTATGGCGCGGAACTTCACGACCCGCAGTCTTGATGATAACGTGCGCACCAGGAACGCCACGTGCATGCAGCCAGATATCGTTCGAGGTGGCCTGGTGGAACGTGACGTCTTCGTTCTGACGACTGTTCTTCCCGACCATCACAGTAAAGCCCTCACAGGGAACGTAGAGAGGCGCGCCACCACCCGGTCCTGGCTTCTTGACACGTTTGCCTTTCTTCGCGGCCTTAAGCGCCTTCTTGTCAATCGCAGCCTTACCACGGATGTAGCCCTGTCCCAGGACCTCAGCCTTTACCAGGTCGATCTCTTTGGCATTCTCAGCCAGCTTGAGATCCGACATGATCTGCGCAACGGTTGCGAGCTCGGCATTGTTCTGCGCGATCTGGTCCGGCAGCAGTTCAAGGGAACGCCGTAGTTTGTGGTACTTGTTGAAGTAACGATTCGCATTGGTGACCGCATCAAAGCGTGGGTCCAACGGAACCTTCACCTGGGCGCTCACACCGTTCTCGTCTTGCTCAAAGTAGTTTTCCAGCATGACAGATTGCGGCCCCTGTCCGACTTCGTGCTGATGGGCCAGGAGAAGCTCGCCATAGAGACGGTCCTGTTGCGCCTCAGCCTCGGCCTGCAACTCTTTGTCGAGCAGCGTTGCCTTGCGCTGGCAACGCTCAAGCTGAGTCTGCAAGACCCGGCGCAACGGACCCCGTAGCGTATCGACAGCATCATGCCACTCGGTGCGCGCATAAAAATCATCAATCAGTACGTTGATGGATGGCGATTGACGCACACGCATGCCAGGCTGGCCCGCATACTGTTCCATGACATAAGGAGCAAAGGCCAGCGGTACGTAACTCTCATCTGGTATCTCAGGCTCTTCAGGCTCTCCAGGCTCTTCAGACACTCCAGGCTCAGCAACGCCATCTGCAAGATCAGGCAAGACCGGCTCAAGATCCCCACTTTCTTCACCGCTCAGGGCACGCTCAACCAGCTGCGGCTGCCACTGTTGCGTATCGAAGAGCGACGTCAGATCTCGCACGTTCCAGGCCAATTCCTCCCAGATATCCGGCGTCGCAGCAGAGACTGGCATCTCAGCATTCTCAGTGGCACGGAAGACAGCCTCACGGGCCAGTAGTGGACTGCAACCCAACGTATGTTTGGAGAGCAACTGCCAGAGCGTTGGCGGACCCTGATCACGCTTCTTCTTGCGGACAGGACCCTGTAAGGCAGCGACCGCGTCTTCGTCGGCCGCACAGATAGAGAGCTGAGCCGCAGTCACAGTGGTAGGTTCCAGACGTGGTAGGGATTGACCAGCCAGAGTGCGCATCTGTGGCGGAGGCGGCACGTAAGGGATACCAGCGGCGATGACACGATAGCGGTTCACCTCGGAGCTCACTCGCTTCAAACTGCCCAGGATCGTGCCCTGCTCATCACAGAAGATAATATTGCCCAGGCGATTCATGACCTCGACAATGATGCGGAAGCGGATACGCTCGTCACTATCGGGACTCTTACGATAACCGGCAACGATCTCAATCACACGCTCCCAGCGCGGCTGGCTGATCGACTCGATACGCGCCCCCTCAAGATGTTTACGTAGCAGCATCACAAAGGGCGGTGGCTCGCTGGCAATACGCGGCGGCTTGAGGGCCGTGATATGGACACGTGCAAGCTGAGGGTGGGCAGAGAGATAGAACCAGCGGTTACGACCTGCCGGTCCTCCACTCCCGCCGCTCTCGACGTGCTGCGCGTTAGGCGCGTAGCATTGTAGCGCAATAGCATGCTCGGTGGGTTGGATGATAGTATCGATACGAGCCCCGGTGAGCAGTTTGCGCCATTCGTCGGCGACTGCCGCCAGTGTAATGGCGTCTACATACATAGCTACTTAGCTCTTTCTATAGCAAGCGACTCTAGCAAGCGACTTTCGAGTTACCTACGAGTGTTGTACAATAGTAGCAACACGGACATATACAATCACCTCCATGTTCATTGTATGTATGCTCGTGCGCGCGAATGCAAGGTTAAGTATAACAAAGTTACGTTTGTTCGTACACCTCTTACTCTCGCTCTATTTGACTACATCAGGAAGAGAAGCATGCAACTTGAGTCACAACTAGTAACACCGCACGAAGGACAATCTGAGACAACCAAACGAGGACTGCTCTTTGTGTTGTCCGCTCCATCTGGTGCCGGGAAGGATAGTGTCATCCATGGCTTGCAACAGCAGGGCATGGATTTTCATGTGGTCGCCTCGGTAACTACACGAGCACCTCGCCCTGGCGAGAGTGAAGGAAACCCTTACTATTTTGTTAATTCTGAGCAATTTGAACGTATGGTTGCAAACGATGAGCTGATTGAATATGCCCAGGTCCATGGCAATTGGTATGGGCAGCCGATTCAACCGATCAAAGAGAACCTCCAGGCAGGACGAGACGTTCTACTCAAGATTGACGTTCAAGGAGCCGCAACTGTTCGGAAGAAATTTCCGAATGCTATCTACATCTTTCTGGTCCCCGGCTCGGTCGAAGAGCTGGTCGAACGGCTCACCAACCGACAGACAGAGACTGAGGAACAGGTACAACTTCGCCTTAAAAATGCGCGCTATGAATTAGCACAAAAAGAACATTATGAATATGTCATCGAGAATCGCCAGGGGAAACTCGATACAGCCGTTGAATGTCTGCGTACAATCATGCAGGCAGAACATTGCCGTACTCGCCCACGGTACATCAACATCTAAAAATCCTATCCGCATGTTTCTGGCTAACTAAACAGACGATAGGATTGATTCGCAAGGAAAAAGGAATTCTCATATGACTGAGATTGAACGTTTTGAACCAACACGTACCATCGAGCGCAACCTCGCGATGGAACTGGTACGTGTCACTGAAGCCGCAGCGATTAACGCAGGTCGCTGGATGGGCAAGGGCAATAAAGAGATGGTCGACCAGGCTGCCGTCGATGCGATGCGACATGCGGTCGATGGTGTCGATATGCATGGCGTCGTCGTCATTGGTGAGGGCGAAAAAGACGAGGCTCCGATGCTCTATATTGGCGAAGAGATTGGGAATGGCAACAAACCAGATCTCGATGTGGCCGTCGATCCCGTCGATGGTACACGCCTGCTCGCACTCGGTCTCCCCGGTGCCCTGGCAGTGGTCGCCACCGCCGAGCGCGGAACCATGTATTCAGCGCCCCAGGGTGTCTACTACATGCAGAAGATCGCCGTTGGATCGGCATTTAAGCATGTTATCGATATCAATGCACCGATCATGGTCAATCTGGATCGCATCGCGCGTGTGAAACAGGCCCATATCGATGATTTGACCGTCGTCATTCTAGATCGTCCACGCCATCAGGAAATGATTCGTGAGATCCGCGAGGCGGGTGCACGTATTCGCCTGATCACCGATGGCGACGTCGCAGCTGCGATCCAGGCCGCTATGGATGAGTACTCAGGTATCGATGTCATGTTTGGTATCGGTGGAGCACCAGAGGCCGTACTGGCCGCCGCTGCGCTGAAATGCCTGGATGGCGAGATCCAGACCAAGATCTGGCCGCGCACAGACGAAGAGCGCGCGCGTTTCATCGCCGAGGGCATCGATCTGGAGCGCGTCTTCCGCACCGATGACCTGGTGAGTGGCGAGGATATCTGCTTCGCGGCCACCGGCATTACCAGCGGTGAACTGCTGGATGGCGTTCAGTACCATGGGAAGGGCGCACGTACCTCCTCCATTATGATGCGGTCACGCTCTGGCACAGTCCGCTATATCCAGGCTCGTCACACATGGCGCAAGAACAGCTCCGGTGTGCTGGCAAGCGAGTAGGCAGGACGAGTTAACAAACCGTTAACGCCAGCTACGGGAGGACTAGTTACAGCTCTCCCGTAGCTTTTTTACACATGCTCTACACTCTGCACTCTACACTCTACAGTCGCTCAATGACCGCGTTAGCAACTTGCGAGGTACCGACCGCCGTAGGATCATCCGGGCGTGGCTTCAGGTCATAGGTTACGTTCTTCCCCTCCGCCAGTACCTGCATAAGGGCCAACTCTAGCCGAGTGGCCGCTTCACGCTCCTCAAGATGGCGCAACAACATCACGCCAGAGAACATCATCGCCATCGGGTTGACTTTGTTCTGGCCTGCATACTTGGGCGCACTCCCATGCACCGGCTCGAAGACCGCGTACTGACTCCCAATATTGGCCCCGGGCGCGACACCCAGTCCACCAATCAAACCCGCAGAAAGATCTGAAATAATATCTCCATAGAGGTTGGGGAGCACTAAGACATCGTACTGTTCGGGTTTTTGGACCAGTTGCATACACATATTGTCGACAATACGATCTTCATACTGGATATCGGGGTACTCACGTGCGACCTCATGGGCGATTGAGAGAAATAAACCATCCGAGAGACGCATGATATTCGCTTTATGGACCGCCGTTACTTTACGGCGCTTGTTTGCACGGGCATAATCAAAGGCAAACTTGACGATACGACGGCTGGCAGCTACAGAGATATATTTAATACTGATAGCTGCTTCGCTATCAAGGCGGTGTCCGGTCGTACGATCAATCAGTTCTATGAGCTCTTCAAGTTCAGGACTGCCACGCTGGAACTCGATACCGGCGTAGAGGTCTTCAGTATTCTCACGTACAATCACAAGATCAATATGGTCATAGCGCGAGCGAAGACCCTGATAGGTTCTGGCGGGACGTAGATTGGCATAGAGGTCAAGCCGTTTACGTAACGTGACATTGGCGCTGCGTTGACCGCGCCCCACGGGCGTTGTAATCGGACCCTTTAACGCGACCTTTGTGCGTCTGATCGAATCGATCACCTCTTCCGGCAAGACCGTTCCCTGTTTTGCCAGTGTCTCCGCCCCCGCCTGGCATACGTCCCACTCGAACTGCACGCCCGTCGCCTCCAGGACTCGACGGGTGGCCTCGGTAATCTCCGGGCCAGTGCCGTCGCCGGGGATTAGCGTCACTGAATGCGGCATGTAATCCTCCATCAGCACAAGTAACAAAAGGTTGAGATCGGAAGGAATTGACTATTATCCGATTATATCACACCTCTGCCACGCAAATCTGCTGTTTTCTTTAGCATGCCGCTTTTGTACACTCTCTTTACTTACTGGAGGCTTTCGCCACTGCCCTGGGACGGCGCGTCGTCTTGCTGGCAACTTCACCATCGGCACCACCCTCAGCCGCAGCACTGGTCTTCTTACTCCTGGTCGTCGCTTTCGCTTTCGTTTTGGTGGTGCTCCCCGCCTTCGCGCGCGTACTCGTCTTGGCGCGCGTAGAGGTCGTGCGCTTGCCGGCTGTCGTTGTTGTTGTCGCCTTTTTACGCGTAGTCGCCGCACGGGTCCGGGCTGGCTTCTCACCGAGAGCCTCCTGCGCATCGCCAACAGTCGCCACTTCTTGCACGGGCTTATCTGCGCTGGCTTGCTGGTTAGCCACGAAATCAGCATAGCAGACCGCTGTCTTGCTACCACGAGGAATGACCATCAGCCCACCATCATTCGGACAGAGCTCAGGCACCGGCTGCTCCCAGACCGCGAAGTTACAGGTCGGATAGTTACCACAACCGTAGAAGATTTTCTTCTTGACACGCGTCTTGCGCTCAACAAGATCACCACCACACAGCGGACAGAGTGCGCCAGTCTTGTTGACCACTGAACGCCGATACTTACACTCAGGGAAACCTGAGCACGAGATGAAACGACCGAAGCGACCGGTACGAATAACCAGATTGCGTCCACAATCCGGACACTGCTCGTCGGTCTCCTCCAGTGGCTTCTGAACACGGTTCATCTCGGCTTCGGCCTTCTCCATCGTCGTCTTGAAGTCGGTGTAGAAGGTGCTCAGGAACTCGATCCAGGAACGGCGTCCATCCTCGACATCGTCCAGCTTCCGTTCCATATCGGCGGTGAAACCGGTATCGACAATATTGGGAAAGTGCTTATTCAGCACCTCGTTCACGGTCTCGCCCAACCACGTCGGCACGAAACGGCGCTGCTCCTGATCCACATAGCCACGATCCTGGATCGTACTAATAATAGGAACGTACGTACTTGGACGCCCGATTCCCTGCTCCTCTAGCTCTTTAATCAAGCTCGCCTCTGAGAAACGTGGGGGTGGCTGGGTAAAGTGCTGTTCCGGTTTAACACCATGGCAATCGAGCGGATCTTTGACGCGCATGACAGGCAAGAGCTTCTCGTCTTCCTCACGCGACCAGACAGCGTAGAAGCCCTGAAACTTGAGATTCGAACCACTGGCACGGAAGATGTACTGCTTCGCCGCAATATCGATACGTACGGTATCAAAGATGGCAGCCGTCATAAAGCTTGCCACAAAGCGACGCCAGACAAGATTATAGAGTTTGAACTGGTCCGGCGATAGGAAATGCTTCACGATCGCAGGTGTCAGATCCACATCGGTCGGGCGAATAGCCTCATGGGCGTCCTGGGTTGTCGCCTTGACTTTGCCAGTACGGCCCGCACCCACATATGGCTTCCCATAGTGCTCGTTGATATGTGCCTTGACACTGGTCTGCGCCTCGTCAGAGATACGCGTCGAGTCTGTACGCATATAGGTGATCAGACCTTGATGGCCGCGTTCCCCTAACTCGATGCCTTCATACAACTGCTGCGCCACGCTCATCGTCTTCTTCGGCTTAAAGTACAGCCGTGAAGAGGCATCCTGCTGCATCGTACTGGTGGTATACGGCAGAGGAGGCTGGCGGCGTTGTTCACGTTCTTCATATTTGTAGACGCTATACGTCGCATCCTTCAGATCGTTCAAAATCGCCTCAGCCTCTTGCTGAGAAGTTACCTTGATACGCCCCTTGTTACCCTTCCCGTTTTTGGTCTCCGCATTGGCCTCTGCAGCCTGCTCCTCACCTTCAATCACATCATCCGTCGCCTCCACAGCATCACCCAGACGTGAGAAGAGGGCAGCCTCAAAACGCTCTGACTGCTTCTGCTTGCTCAGGGTAGCCGTAATGCTCCAATACTCTTCGGGCTCGAACGCGCGAATCTCGGCCTCGCGATCACAGATCAAGCGTAGCGCAACCGACTGTACACGGCCTGCGCTGGTACCGGATTGAATACGCCGCCATAGCAAAGGACTGATCTTATAACCAACCAGACGATCCAGCACACGACGCGCCTGCTGCGCATTGAAAAGATCTTCATTTATTTCACGCGGCTGTTGGATTGCCTCTTGCACTGCCCGTTTCGTAATCTCATGAAAGACGGCGCGGTGCGGATTCTTAAGACCAAGCGTATGCTGAAGAGACCAGGCAATAAATTCACCTTCACGATCAGGGTCAGGGGCCAGGTATACCTCATCAGCTCTTTTGGAGGCGGCTTTAAGCTCGTCGATTAATTTATCTTTTTTCTCGATGACCTCATATTTTGGGGCAAAATCTTTGCGAGTATTGACACCCAGCCCCTTTTTTGGGAGGTCGATGATATGGCCCATAGAAGCACGGACCTCGAAGTCTTTACCAAGGAATTTCTCGATAGTCTTGGCCTTGGCTGGAGACTCGACAATTACTAGTTTTTTCGCCATTTAAATTGTTACCTGACCTTCGTTATTGTACAAAACCCGCATAGTTCTAGAGTGTTCGTCTTAATGGATAGAATAGCATATCTTGACAAGTAGCTATTCTACACTATACTACATTTATTTATCCCCAATTAGGGGGAAGTGATCGCGATTTTCTTTGATTGTAACATGCTCTTAACTGCTCTTTACCATTCCATACTGTGCTCTACCGCTTATTACCCTGGCTGCACAGCGAAAACAGACACATTTCCAGCAGGAGATACGCGTAAACGAGAAGTTTGCTTCCAGACAGCCCTTTTTTGCAGCATATCATATGGTGGCAAAAGTGTCATTGGGTTTGTATATATCTTTACCATACCATGGCAAGCCCCCTGCAAGAGTACTATCAGAAATCACAAAAAGGATGTCAGATGGCCTCATTCCTACTTCCCAGTACCCCTCATACCTATTACCCTTGACCCCGCCGAGCTTGCATGCTATGCTGCATTCATCTATTATTCTTCAGCAATTGGGGAAACAAGAACCTCCCCTACCGGATAACAGAATTGCAACGATCCAAAATACTAAAGAATATTAATCACACATGTAAGTCACAATCAATATATCTTGATCTGAGAGAGTAAAAGCAGAAGCGCCGATGGGGAGGAAAAGTATGCGAAAACGACAACCATCACAGCCACTTCCATCTGAAAATCCTAAGGATACTAAGGATACCCCTGACATTCAGGCAAGTACCACAGATGAGAGTGCCGCTGAGACTATTCCTGCTACGCCCACACGACCGAGACAAGAGCCCGCACTATCACGCAAACAACGGCAGCGCCGACCACCACATAACCAGGTGCGCGCAGGACTCGCTGTTGTCGCCGGACGTACTGCAGGCGCGGTTAGCCGTCGTCTCCGTATCGGTGGAGGAACCAGTATCGCAGGCGTTGTCGCTCAACGAGTCTATCCTGATATTATTGAGCATCTGGCACGCGAGCTCAAACATGGCAGCGTGATGATCACTGGCACCAACGGTAAGACCACCACCAGTAGCTTTATCGCTGATATCTTAAATGATAGCGGCATGCGCGTCTGGCGTAACCGCGAAGGCTCAAACCTTACGCGCGGTATCGCAGCCTCGCTGATTATTCGCGCAGAACCCAATGGACATCTACGCCAGTCTGGCCAGGCGATCTCGATTCTTGAAGTCGACGAAGCCGCTCTACCCAAACTTGTACCAATGATACCACCAAGGATCATTGTCTTCACAAACCTCTTCCGCGATCAGCTCGACCGCTATGGCGAGGTTGATGCGATCACCTCACGCTGGAAAACAGCGATCGCGCAGATCCCCGAGAACGCAACACTGGTACTCAATGCAGACGATCCTGCAATTGCACAACTGGGCGACAACTTTAAAGGTCGTATTATATACTACGGTGTCAATCAACTGTCAACTGCATTCCATCAGGATAGTGCAGATGAGCGTCACCAGGTTATCGATACGCGTGTCTGCTCCACCTGTGGTGGCGAGTTCGTCTATGACACACGTTTCTACAGTCATATGGGCCACTACCGCTGCCTCAACTGCGGCAAGAGTCGTCCCACACCAACCGTCGAGGCTACCAATGTCGAGGCCGATGGTTTTGATCGTCTGCGTATGCAGGTAACCCTGGGTGAGGAGCAACATGAGATCATCGTTCCTTTGCCAGGACTCTATAACATCTACAATGCTCTCGCCGCTATAACAACGGCCTATGCACTGGATATTCCCTGGGAACCGATCACCAGCGGCATAGAACAATTTAAACCGGTCTTTGGACGTGGCGAAAGTATCGAGGTCCAGGGCAAACAGCTACGGCTCCTGCTGGCAAAAAATCCGACCGGCTTCAATGAAGTGTTACGAACGTTAATTACTGGAGAAGCGCCACGCCATCTGCTCTTCGTACTCAATGATAACACGGCTGATGGCAAGGATATTTCCTGGATCTGGGACGTCGATTTTGAGCGGCTCACTGGCTATGCCGCAACGATAGTCGTCTCTGGCACACGCGCGTACGACCTGGCACTACGACTCAAATATGCCGGTGTCAACGAGGAACATATCCGGGTCATCCCCAGTGCGTCACTACGTGCGTCAAGAACGTTAGAGAAAGACGAGCGGCGCGACGAACGACGCAAAGAGCGCACAACGCCAGAGAAGCAAAAAGATGCGTTACAAATTCCAGAGCAGAATCGTCCTAGCAAACAGATCTATGGTTTAGCGAACGCACTACAAAGTGCGCTTGGCGAGACACCAACCGGCGAAACTTTGTTCGTCGTACCAACGTATACAGGTTTGTTAGAATTACATCATGAATTGGAACAGCGTGGTTTTACCGCCCGTTATTGGGAAGGGAAGGACGTGTAAGGTATGGCAGAGAAACAAACATATTCACAGACAATCACGCTGGGACATCTCTATCCCGATCAACTGAACTTATACGGCGATCGAGGAAATATTTTGACCCTGCGCAGGCGTTGTCAATTACGCGGGATCGAATTACGGGTCGTCGGCTTAGGCGTTGGCGATGCTCTGGCTCCAGATGAATACGATATGTTATTCATTGGTGGCGGACAAGATAAAGAACAGGCACCGGTCGCCCAGGACCTCTACGATAGTAAAGGGATCGGGATATGGGCAGCAGTTGAGGACGATATGCCGGTGCTGGCGGTCTGTGGCGGCTTCCAACTCCTGGCTCACTATTACCGTCCCGCTGAAGGACCCGATATGCGTGGCCTGGGGGTCTTCGATGCCTGGACAGAACACAAGGGTCCACAGACTACACGCTGCATTGGCGATATCGCCTTGCGCTGGAACAACCAGACACTGGTAGGCTTTGAGAACCATGGTGGACGCACCTATCTGGGGACAGCGAAACCACTGGGCAAGGTACTCAAGGGCTTCGGCAATAACGCCGAAGATCAGACCGAGGGTGCCATCTATCGTAACGCGTATGGTACGTATCTACATGGGTCTCTCTTACCGAAGAACCCACATTTCGCCGATCATTTGATCGCCCTGGCCTTGCAACGAAAATATGGTCAGGAACAGACGCTTGAGCAGGTAGCACCGCTGGTTCTCAACGGAGCCAATCACGCTCAAGCCGTGCTAGAGAAGAGTTCAAGTTATATAGAACCAACACAAGCTGAATTGCCACCCTTATTGATACCATTAGATGATACATTAGAGTGGGAGGCACACGCCTCTATACTCGAACGCCTGGGATTGCATAGTGAGGCAGCGAAAGCCCTGCGTACTCACAAAGGGTAATTCCCTGGCTGAAAGCACGAGGGGGACAACGCTTATGAGTTTTGATCGGTCAATGGCTCGTTGCTCGTTTTGTGGAAGGCACACATCAGAGGTACGGCGCATGGTCGCAGGACCTGGAGCAGCATATATCTGTGATGAGTGCCTGCAACTCTGTACTGATATCTTACATGACTCGACGCCGTTCTCAACAATGGCCCTGGAGCTTGCGTCTCGTCCCCCTGTGGTTGTTGCGGCTCCCAATCCCAGGGCAGAACAGAGCGAGACCGCCACAACGCGTGAACCCCGTGAGCCATTACGCACAATCACGCTTGAGATCGAGCAGAAACAGCAGGGGATGACTCTTATCCTCCATCGATTACAATACTTTCAGGATTTCTTTGAGCTCCATTATCTCTGGATACGCCACCCCTTTAGTACAGGCTTTGCTTTTGTGCCACGCATTATCTTTTTCTTACGCGACAATACCGGCACACAATGGACAGGTGACCATGGTGGCATGATCCTGGCCCGTCCAGACCTCGCGAACGATCCTAATAACGCCGTCTACCAGGGCAGTGCACGGTTCCGACCACTACCCGGCAACGGGGCACGCACACTCATCCTGCGCGCCGCTGATCCACTCGGACAGTTTGAGACACCACCACCGCAACCCTGGCAATTCGAGATTACGCTCTCGTAATGACCATAACAACAATAATCAGTTCTATGTACATACGAGAACGCAAAGAACGGACCCATCTCTCTCCTATCAGAAATGGGTCCACTCTTTTGTATGCTGTTTCGTTCGTCTTTACAATATGCCTTACTACTGATCCGAAAACTTGCGTGTGCATAGCACTAGCGACGCCAGTCGCGTTGATTTTCGGAATAAGATCTTACTCTGTTCTATAGAGTATATACGTCAGTGAAAAGCCACGTCACTGTGCTACTCCTGAGCAGGGACCAACAACCCATAGCCACCGCTCTCTAAGCGGTACATCACGTTGACACTATTTGACTCAGCATTGAAAAATGGGTAAAACGCGTCACCCCCTTGCTCCATATGCTCAATCACCTCTTTATCGGTCATTGAATGTGTTGGAAGGCGGCGGATCTCCAATACCCGCGACCAGATAGCTTCATTATGCTCTGTCTCAACCGGGAAACTCTCATCAATATCTGACACTGGTTCTTCATCAAGCGAAGTTAGCGAACCAGAACGAGAGAGTGAGAGGATCTTTATCGGGGTAGCATGGTGGCGCTTCCTGGTGATACGATCCTTCTGTCGGCTCAATTGAGCAACCAATTTGTCAAGAGCCACATCCAGGGCTGCGCTCGCGGTTAAAGCGCTAACCTCACTCCTCACAGATTCACCAGAAAGGGCAAGCTGCACACAATATTTATCATTTGCGCTCCGCGTATGCTCCTCCGCCACCGTTACCTCCACACGCGCATTGTCGTTTACCCAGCGCGAGAGACGCTGTAGCTTGCGTTCAATTTTATTACGAAGCTGAGGTGTAACTTGCATCTGTCTGCTTTTAATAACGATTTGCATAGTTCGCTCTCTTTCCAATCCTACAACACGGTCAAAACGAACAAAACAGATGGTTCATCGTAGCAAAGACGGGCTTTCTCTTTCTTTATTATATCACTAATCCCTAAAGGAAGGAAACCAATAATGAGATTACGAAGGAGAAGACAAAACGGCTTCAGATGCGCGTTAATCTCGTTCATGAACAGTAAAATAATAACGACAAAACACTGTGAAGGATAAGCGGATAGAGCAACAACTATGCCACAGAGCAAGGTCTAGCCAATAAACAAAGGGGAGCGAAAACGTGTTAACACAAACGTTCTTTCTAAATGAAAAATGTTTTACATGAGACAGCATATATTGCACAGACAATCGCTATAACAATGAACATCGATTCATCTTTTAAAATAACAAATTCAGACAATGTTCATACACTGATGGTATCATAACAGTGCATTTAAAATGCGTTCAAGTTTATTGATATGTCAAAGGGGATAGCGTTCGTAGGGAGAGAGCAATGACGAACATACCAAGTGATCAACACATTACCTATCAACTCCAGTATCGGAAATGCGGGAAGCCTTCTTGCAGCACCTGTAAAGCAGGACAGGGACACGGTCCATACTGGTATGCGTATTGGCGCGAGGGTTCTCGTTTGCGTTCTGGCTATATTGGTAAAGTTCACCCTAATGCGCAAAAGCAGGCAGAGGCAGAGGCCGCAAGGGCAACCGCAAAACTACTGACAAAAGAATATGCTGCCGCCAGCGCTGCCCACTAGTAAGCGGTCAAGCATCGATGCAATCTGATAGGCAACGTCGAGCAATAGCAGGGTACAATGCACTATCTACAGCAACAAAGCGGAGCATAGTCCTGTCTCCTGCGACTGCGTTGTGGTAAAATAGTCCTAAATTCATTCTAAAGTGAGGTTTAGGACAAGGGATGAAATGTCCTTTTTGCGGAGGCACAGAGACGCGGGTGAAAGACTCGCGGGATATTGGTGATGCAATACACAGGCGACGTGAATGTGAACACTGCAAAGGGCGCTTCAGTACCTATGAGCGGGTGGAAAAGTTCCACTTGATGGTGGTGAAGCGGGATCAGAGGCGCGAGCCTTTCGATCGGCAAAAGCTCTATGTGGGACTTCGTAAGGCATGTGAGAAGCGTCCGCTCCCGGCCGGGGAGATTGAAAAAGCGGTGGAAGAGATCGAACAAGAGCTGTATCGTTTTGGTCGACAAGAGATATCAAGTGATATCATCGGCGAGCAAGTAATGGAACGACTACGCCATATGGACAAGATTGCATACATTCGCTTTGCGAGCGTATACCGATCTTTTGATGACGTGGAAAAGATGTTTGAGGAGATCCAGACTTTACTCAATCCAGAGAAACCAAATACTGAGAGCCTGAACCAGCTTTCACTTGCCGAGCAGCCTGAACCACTTCCATCCGACGATTTCTAACTCTCCCACCCGCTTACGCTGTCCCTTCTACACGCACGACGTAAAACGACGCACAAAAAAAAGCATCCCAACGCCAGGATATATGGAGCTCTCAACGTTGGAACACTTTTTCGTAGGCTTTGTGCTTTTCTTGTTTTCAGACGTTATGGGCGCTGCTGAGCAGCTTCAGCACGGCGCAAACGACGGCTTAACGTAGCCAATAGCTTGATTGCGACGTCAGGTTGGTTACGCAAAAATGAGCGAAACTCCCAGACGGGCACCAGCAACGCGGTCACTTCATCAACGGCGGTAATGGAAGCCGAGCGTGGTAGCTCATCAAGCAGCGCCATCTCACCCAGAATGTGGCCAGCACCGACCGTACCAAGATCTTCTTCAGCGCGATCAGGGTTCACGGCTCGTGTAATACGAACAGTCCCCTGCGTTACTATATATGCACCGACACCAGTATCACCTTGCGCAATAAGGACTGATCCCGGCTCATATGTTCGTTCCTGGCACTCATCAGCAAGAGCCTTGAGTTCCTTCTTGTCTAACGTTGAGAAAAGGTCAACACGTGCGAGAGCATCTTCTTTCATTATGCAACGGCCTTTCATCAAACACCGATCTTATTCCGCAAACCAACGCGACTGACGCGCTCAGGCTTTCGGATAAGCAGATAACCCAACGAACATGCAGATAAAGAATATCATAGCAAGGTCGTCTAAAATGGCAAGCACCACTCTCCGACCGGAAGGCATGATATTCCACCTGCATAAAATATATTTGCAATTATAACACTACCAGACACTATTGTGCGAGTTAGTTTCACTCCTGCCTTTACATTCAATGAACCACGAATTACAATGACGGTGAAATACCATGAAAAAAGCCATCAATACTCAACAACGCACGAGTTTTAAGGATATGTAAATTATGATGACACCCGATAACGATAAGAAGCAGCAAGATCTCCAATTGGCGGAGAAACGGCTCCAGGCTGGCTTCGATGCCTTCAACGATGGAAAACTGGACAAGGCATCTGAGGCCTTCGAGGATGCTGAAGTCCGCTTTCGCGTTGCTGGAGATTTTAAGAAGGCTGGCGATTCTCGCGTGATGATCGCGGAGATTAGTGAACAGAACGGGTCTCCAGAACAGGCGATTGCTGGCTACCAGCGGGCGATCCGCCACTTTGAGACGGCAGAACGTCTACTCCAGGTCGCCGCAACCAAACTGTCACTCGGTCATGTCCAGCGGCAGCTCGCACAATTGGATAAGGCGCAAGATGCCTACCAGGAAGCCGAGCAGATCTATCGCAAAGAACAGAATTCACGTGGCGTCGGGAATGTTGAACTGGCCTTAGGCCACATTGAGCTACAGCGCGCCAACATCGCCTATGCGGCAGAGCACTATGAAGAGGCCATTCGCCGCTTTAAAGAGGTTGGTGAGCGTACCAATGAGGCAGATGCCAGCCGCAGTCTGGCCGATATTCACGCGATGGAGCGCAAGTTCGGAGAGGCCGAGACGGCATACAAGCACGCCTTAGAGATCTATCGAGAGACGCGCGATAACTTTGGGGTCGTCGATGCTCAGGTGGGATTAGGACGCATCTATATAGAACAGGAACACCTGGATGAGGCGTCGGCAGTGCTGGCAGATGCAACCAACCTGGCCCAACAGATCGAGTACAATCTGGGACAGGCCGATGCGAACCTGGGATTAGCGGAGATCTATTTACTGCAAGGCCAGATCGATCAGGCATTGATCGGTGCCCAGGGCTCGCTACAGATCTATACTGATGAACGCTCCGCCCTGGGGACAGCACGCGCGGGCCGTATACTGGCAGAGATCAATCTCCGCCGTGGACAGCTCGGGTACGCGAACTCGATCGTTGAGCGGGCCTTGCGCACCTACCAGGCAGTCGCGTATCGTCTGGGCCAGGCAGAGACGACCGTTATCCAGGGACTCATTCAATCGAAGCGCGGCTTTATCAGTCGAGCGCGCCAGACATTGGAAAGTGGTCGCCAGCAGGCGCATACGTTGGGCCAGGTGCTCACCGAGCAGAAGGCTCTGATCGGTCTGGGTGAGGTCGAACGGCAGATGGGCGAGCTGGGACGGGCTAAAGGACTCTATGCAGAGGTCGATACGCTGGGCGAGCACCTTGATGAGCGGACTGCGGCTAGTAACAGGACGCAAGCCGAGATCGGCCTGGCACGCCTGGAGATCCTGTTAGGCGATATGAAGGAAGCTGAACGACATCTGCTACGAGCAGAGGAGACCGTCAGTAAGAACTCACTCGCGGCTCAGCTTACGCCATTCGTGACGATTATGCACGGACAACTCCGTCTCGCTGAAGGCGACTTCAATGAGGCTGAGAGGCTCTTCACGATAGCGCAAGAGCAAGCTAAAACACATCAAGACCCCGCCCTCAAAGCAGACCTCACCCTGGGTCTGGCGCAGACAGCACTATCACAAGGCAACTTTGATGCCGCCCTCGAACTCTACCTGGATGCCGGTCGTCAGTACCAGTTAAACGAGAGCACCGATGGCGACGGACTCGCCGTACTGGGAAATGCCCAGGTAAACGTCGCGCAGGAACGCTGGGAAGAGGCTATGGACAACTGCGACGCAGCCATGATACGTTTCAAACAGGCCGACGATCAACCCAGTGAAGCCGACGCACAACTGATCCATGGCTTGATCAATCGCGCCCAGGACGAGCAAGAAGTTGCATTGAGCGATTTTGAGCAGGCACTCAAACTCTATCATCAGCAACGTCGTCCACTAGGGGTCGCCGATACCCGCTTCGCACGCGGCTCCGTCTTCCTGCTGCGTGGCGATTATGTACGCGCACGTGACGACCAGAGTAAAGCTATCGTTCAGGTCGAACGGGTCATGAATAGTATCAGCAAGCCGGAGCGCTGGGGCATGTTCCTGCGCCAGTATGCTCAACAATATGCTGAGACTGCGCTCGCCGATCTGCAACAGCAACACTATGAAGAGGCCAGAGCACTGTTGCAAGACTTTATACGCGTAGCAGGCTCAAAAGAGATCATCAAGCAATTGCGTAGCTACGAAACAGACATACCGGTCAGCGGAGACGATCTGACGCCGGAAGAACTGAGCCGCAATAGAGAACTTGTACGTCACCTGACAGAACTTCGTAAGGGACTCTAACGCATTTCTGTTGCTACTAGTCAGGAACCCCACGGGATAAAATCCGGGGGCTTGCTCAAGTAAGCCCACACCTGACCAGTCTTAGTCTTGAAACAGGCTCCCTTCGGGAAGAAATAGGTACGGCAGGGTGCACGCCAGCGCTGCCCGCTACGGTTGCAGTTTAAACAAGGCTACAGGGTTAACCCAGTGATTGCAACGTTAAACCTTCCCGAAGATTGACGAGGCACACATCACCTACGAAAGTAGAGGCTCAACTTGAGCAATGTCTTCGTGATTGACAGTTTTTGTCAACCGTTAAACCCGGTCCATCCGGCCCGTGCACGTCTGCTTTTAAAGCAAGGCAAGGCGTCGGTGTACAAAATATATCCCTTTACGCTGATCCTGAAACGCATCGTAGAAGTGCCAGAGGTCAAACCTTTGCGCATCAAACTAGACCCTGGGAGCCGCACAACTGGCATCGCCATCGTGAACGATGTATCAGGCGAAGTGGTCTTTGCCGCTGAACTCACGCATCGTGGGCAAGCAGTCAAATCTGCACTGGATGACCGTCGGGCGGTACGGCGTTCACGCCGTCAACGAAAAACACGGTACCGCAAAGTCAGATGGCAGAACCGCAAGCGCAAACAGGGCTGGTTACCACCCTCGTTAGAGAGTAGGATTGCCAATATGCTGACCTGGGTTGAGCGACTGCGACGCTATGCGCCAATCACGGCAATCAGTATGGAATTAGTAAAGTTTGATCTTCAGCAGATGGAGAACCCGGAAGTTGCTGGTGTGCAGTATCAGCAAGGGACGTTAGCCGGTTATGAGGCACGTGCATACTTGCTCGAAAAGTGGAAGCGCACCTGCTCGTACTGCGGCGCGAAGGATATCCAGCTCCAGATCGAGCATATCCAGCCACGAGCCAGGGGTGGCACGAACCGCATCAGCAACCTGGCTCTGGCCTGCGAGAAATGCAATACGGCAAAGGGGACGCTCGATATCGCAGTGTTCTTGAAGAAGAAGCCTGATGTCTTGCAACGTATTCAGGATCAAGCAAAGAAGCCACTCAAGGATGCAACAGCCGTCAACGCGGCACGCTGGGTACTGTTTGAACGTTTACAGGCGACTGGATTGCCAATCGAGTGCGGCAGTGGCGGATTGACGAAGTACAACCGAACAACGCGAGATCTGCCCAAGACTCACTGGTGTGATGCGGCGAATGTGGGGAAGAGTACGCCTCCGGTGTTCACGGTCAAAGGTGTCGTGCCCTTGCTCATTACGGCGAAAGGACACGGGAACAGACAGATGTGCTTGCCTGACAAATATGGGTTCCCACGTACCTGCGCCAAAGGGGCAAAGTCCGTCAAGGGCTTCCAGACCGGGGACATCGTAAAAGCAATGGTCACCAAAGGCAAGAAAGTCGGAACCTATGTTGGGCGCGTGGCAGTGCGCAGCAGTGGCTCATTCAATATCACCACCCAACAGGGAACCATTCAAGGGATTGGACATCACTCTTGCCAGATGCTTCACAAGAGCGATGGCTACAATTACGCGAAAGGAGTGCCTGTTTCCTCCCCATGCATGAATGCAGGGGTCTCCACAGGCGGGAATTAGATGATATACTAGAGAGCGATGTCGTGTGCTCAATAATAAGAGGTAACGACAACCATGCTCTACAGGGAAAACAAGCAGCGGTCTGACAGACGCCGTTTCGACGGTCCTACCAGTCACACGTGATAAAAACATTAGAATGGCTATTCGCGCGAAGCAGGACGATGGAGCATGCTGTATCGTCCTTCGCCGGACGTATTATTGGAGGAACACTTCGTTATGGGCTTACAATTTTTGCGGGGTAATTCCCAGGCACCCAAGGGGCATGCTGTCTTTTTAGCTCGCAGCAGGAGCAACTCGCGAGTTGTCTATAGTACCTACTGCCTTGTACCACCAATACCAATGTCTATTGCGAAGTATCTTCCTCCTATGTTTACCTCCCAGATCCCTTCCGAGGAGTTGCAGGGGGCAGATGGTCTCACTGGCATGCCGATCCCTCCAATGCTAGAAGAAGGGATCAGTGAAGAGGAGCTAGAGATTCTGGCCGAACGCAGAGGCGATGATCTTTGTGATCTTGGCACGGTCTCTGGCGAGGATATGGAACGTATGCAGGTTGCTGCGATGTATAGTCAGGAGTACGCACAGCTGTATTCAAACTATATTAAGCAGGTCAGCAAGTCGACTCCACTCTCCACAGCATCCCAGCCCACACGCATAGAAGAGCCCGCTACTAACAACGACGATCTCGACCCTGAAGAACTGCTACTCCAAAGCATGCCAGAGCGTCAAAAGCTTGTCGAAGTTGGGAAGCTGGTTGGTACGGCACGCTACGCCGTTGGTGGCCAGGATACCACTCTCCTTAAAGAGACAAGGCGGAAGATGGATCGCCTCATACGCTTGTTACCCGAAAAGTATCGCGGCACAGAGATCACTAAAGCGGCCTTCTCTCCACAAGAGAAAGGTGCTAAACTAGCAGAACTGTACTTAAGCCGAGCATATAAACTTCTTGACGAAGAATACGCAGATATCCCCAGCATAGAGAGCGCTATTCGCGAATTAAAAGATTAGCTCTCTTTTTATGCATTATAGGGCATACATTTACACTTAATTTATCAGGAGTCATACATGGCTGCATTAGAATTGAGGGTCGATATCTCCACGCTGATTGACGCTGTCATCAGTGGCGATACGGACCGTATTATTTCCAGCACTCGCGCCCTTTTGGCAGAAGAACGCAACGCCGATGTCTTGCTTGGACGTATTGGCGCGATCGCCAGCAAAGGCGATCCTGAGGGCAATATCACGATTACAGTGGCGGCGGCAGCAATGCTTGCTCGCTTCTTGCGCGCCCGACCCGCCCCCCTGGATCAGGAGGCCCCATCACAAACACGAACACTGCCACTCTTCGTGCGCGCCATGCAGATCGCAGCTCCAGCGGTGCGCATCGGCAACACGACGGCAATCACTGAGCCTCCGGCCTTCTTCCCCAGTGAACTGGTTGATAAGAATACGAGCATCAATGAGGTCCTCAATGAGGCGGTCAATAAAGACGATCTCACGTTGACCGAGCGTATCTTATTGGGCTTCTATGGCACAGGCGCAGACTACCGCACATTGCAGGTACGTGCCTATGAGACCCATGCCACCAACTTCCCACGTGAGGGCTATCCTCTGGAGTGTGCTGTGCGCGGCTTCCAGTTGCTCGATGCCGTTGAGTGGAGTTCACATGTACCGACCCTGATCCATTGGTTGGCACCAAAGCTCGTGATCGCACCCAATGAGACCCAGCCAGCCTGGATCGAAGAGGTCCGGCAACATGCTGCCGCCCATGGCTTAACCAGCATCCGTACACGCCTCTCTACACCGAAGAATGCCAACGCATTGCCAGTGCAGCAGATCATCCTGAGCAACGCCGATACCAAAAAGGTCCTCCAGGCCGTCACCGACGCTATATTGACCGGCGAGGCTGCTCCACGCGCAGTCGCCTCGATCATCGCTCTGGCCGCCGCTGAGATCCTGGAAAAGGTTGATGAGAAAGATCATGCACGCTTCCTGCGTGCCTCCAATGGTCTGCTCTACGCATCAGCCGTCCGCAACGTCTTCCGTCAGGTACAGGATGTGGAAGTCTATAACCTGGTGTATACCGCAGCAGCTTATATCAATGCACTGTACAAAGAGGTTGCGCAAGAGACACAGGGCAACGCATTCCACACACCTGCAGCAACTGGCAGCACGGTCGGAGGTGGCCT
Organism: Ktedonobacteria bacterium brp13; assembly: GCA_015099395.1. Classification (GTDB taxonomy): domain Bacteria; phylum Chloroflexota; class Ktedonobacteria; order Ktedonobacterales; family Ktedonobacteraceae; genus Dictyobacter. The sequence goes on from AP024096.1 coordinate 3,189,524, forward strand.
GATCGCAGCATCCCAGCTTGAAACGCTAGAGAAACAGTTGTACGCGCAAGACTATGCCGGTGCACTGAGTACCGCGAATCGTTACCTCACACTGGGTCACGATGCGCGCGCACTCTTCGGTACACTGGGACTGGGTGCCGCACAGAACGACTACACAACCGATCAAGGTCGCTCCCTACAGCTCGTCCTGGCCGCAGGCGAAGAGTATACCAACTGGCCAAAAGATCTTCCTGGTCACTCGATCCAGGCGTTCCTGCATGCAGCACTGCGCGCAGCTACATTTGGTACCCACGACAACCTCCTGGCAAAACTATAAGAAGTCTGTTTGCCAGGTAGATTGACGTTCACAGCATACGATAAAGGATGCAGGAGGGTTAGCAGCCACCAATGAGATCGCCAGTAAAGGCTGATCAGACATTGGATAGACTGTCTGAGCCCTCCTGCTTCCTGTTTTTTGCGACTGATAGCTCAGCTTATAGAGAACGTCTTTGAAGGAGATGCACCTTGCATGTCTACAAATAGAAAGTTCAATAGCGCAAAGAAGCGATATTTTTTTGCACGCCCTTTCCCACTCGTCCTTTGTCTCGTCGCACTTCTGCTCGCCTCCTGTAGTAATCCATTTGGAGGTGGCAAAGCAGATACCCCGCAACCTACTAAAGCGCCACCAGACAGGCAGACATATACGATACCCGAGGTTGGTATCCTGGATTTCGATACCCTCGATCCAGCACGCGCCCACGATCCAGCCTCAATACAGGCCGTCCAGATGTACACAACGGGACTGGTCTCACTCAATGATCAACTGCACGTCCAACCGCAACTCGCACAATCCTGGCAACTCGGCGCTGATGGCGTCACCTGGACCTTCAAGCTCAAGAAAAATCTGAAGTTCAGCGATGGCACACCACTTACCTCGACCGACATCGCCTACAGCCTGAATCGCGCCCTGTCACCCGCCACCAAATCAACCGTTGCACCCCTCTACCTGGGGTTGATCAAAGACTCTGACCAATTGCTTGCCGGACGTATCCCAACGCTGATCGGGGATAGTATCCTGACGCCCAACCAAAGTACGATCGTGATCATAACCAGCAAGCCAGCGAGCTATTTCCTATCTATGCTCACCAATACCTGCGCCTATGTCGTCGAGAAAAGCTTGATTCAACGCTATGGAACAGATTTCACAGACCATCTCAACGCAGGCGGCGGTGCGGGTCCCTTCAAAGTCGCGACCTATGTACACCGCTCCCATCTCGACTTTATACCCAACGCCGACTACTACGATCCACGGCCACAATTGCAGAGAGTCAGTCTGGTGCTCTACCATTCGCAGGATGACGCCTACCAGGACTACCTGAATGGCAAGCTCGATGAGACCGAGGTCCCCAGCAACCAGTTGAGTAGCTTAAGCAAGCGTAAAGACTTCAAGCAGGTACCGCAGTTGTGGATCAACTACTATACGATGAACTATCTGGCCAAACCGTTCGACAACATTCATATTCGGCAAGCGTTCGCCCTCGCCATCGATAAGAACGCCATCGCAAAAACTATCTGGGGCAACACACTACTACCAACCAACCATATCGTCCCACAAGGTATGAATGGCTATAATCCACAATTGACCGGCCCAGATGGCACACAGAGCCTGAGTGGGAACCCCACCAAAGCTCAACAGCTGCTTCAGCAAGGCCTGCAAGAAGAGCACTGGACCAGCGTCACACAGATACCGCCGATCCATCTTACCTATGTAACAGGCGTCGACAGCTTTGACCAGGAGGTACAGGCCCTTATCCAGGACTGGCAGCGTGTCCTCCATATTCAGGTCATAGCAGATCCTGTCGATTATACGACCTTGCTCGACCGCGTCACAGCAGCCACCGGCAACGCGAATGGTATACAGATGTGGGGACTGGCCTGGGTTGGCGAATATCCCGACCTGCAAGACTGGCTCACGCACCAATTTGGTCGTGGCTCGATCTATAACAATATGAATTATGGAGAGAACACCAGCGCCACCGCAGCCATCCAGCAAGAGATCCAGAAGCAACTGGCGCAGGCCGACGCCAGCAACAACGCCACCACACGCATCCAACTCTACCAGCAAGCCGAACAACAGATCGTCAACAACGTCGGCTGGATACCCATGACGCAAGAGACCACAACGTTCCTGAGGAGTAGCAATATCATAGGCATCGTCGACAATGGTCAAAACATCATCCCACCTGACGATTGGGCTACCATCTATCGAGTACAGTAACCGATTGTGAGATCCGTACAGTTTACAACGTATTATTGTATATTATTGTAATAGTACATATAGATCTCAGGGGGTATAGTATTCTCCGTATGCATAAGAACAAGAGCTCAAACGCATATAGAGTTGAGAAGATCGACAAACAAACTTGACAATAAGAGTAGGCTCACATAAAATAAAAAAATTGACTCATGTATTTCCCCTTGCAGAAAAGGCAGCATGGCTCAATGGATACTTTAGCGGCTCAAACAGCAAACGAAATGGATCTTCTCCGATACTAACTCTTTATAATTTCGTCACCAATTCTCTTTTATGGGAATGCAGGATGCTATCCATTCCAGAGTAGAGTAGAAACGCTAGCAGTGAGCTATAGCATCGAAGATTCTTGCATGTTTACTCAATAACAGAGCTGGCACTAAGAGGTAGAAATACACGCGGCATGCCCGCACAGGTACCGTGGAAAGTCTTAAAGCAGGATCGCATATCAATGCGAACGAATACGTCTACGGAAAGCAAACGGAAGAACTCAACACCCGTTAGCAGCGCGCTATCATTTTTATTTATTATGATGGATTCCGTGATCCGTGATATTTTCAAGCCTCGCGCACAAGACACCCTGCTTATCCGCGAACCTGAGTGCATAAAGTGCAAAGCACGAGCGACGTCAGTCGCGTTGGTTCTCGAAATAAGATCTAAGTAAAAAGTGGAGATAACATATGGCAGCGAACTTGCTGGAAGTGAATAACCTCAAAACCTACTTCTATACGAGAGGAGGTGTGGTGAAAGCTGTTGATGACGTCACGTTTGCTATGAAGCCGGGTGAAACACTTGGAGTCGTAGGTGAGAGTGGCTGCGGAAAAAGTGTCACAGCGCTCTCAGTCATGCGTCTCGTCGCGAATCCTCCGGGTAAGATCATCGCAGGAGAGATTAACTTCAACGGCGAGAACATTCTGGAAAAATCGCAGAACGAACTCACGGATATTCGTGGTAGCAAAATGTCGATGATCTTCCAGGATCCGATGACCTCGCTGAACCCGGTATTTTCCGTTGGGTATCAGATCGCTGAGACCGTCAAACGCCATCGCAAAGATGTCAGTAACGATCAGTCCTGGCGTCGTGCAGTCGAGATGCTCGACCTCGTACGTATTCCAGATGCCAAGAAGCGTGCCAAGAGCTATCCCCATGAGTTTAGCGGTGGTATGCGACAGCGCGTCATGATCGCCATCGCCCTGGCCTGTAATCCACAGCTGCTGATCGCCGACGAGCCAACAACAGCCCTCGACGTCACGATTCAAGCCCAGGTGCTCGAGTTGATGAAGGGTCTTTCACAAGAATTTGGCACCGCTGTTATGATGATCACCCATGACCTGGGTGTGGTCGCCGGTACATGCCAGAATGTCAATGTGATGTATGCTGGTCACATCGTCGAATCCGCACCTGTCCAGCAGATATTTCAGACGCCGGCCCACCCATATACCATCGGACTTCTTCAGTCTATTCCGCGCGTAGACGAGGTTCGTGGCGCTCGCCTGACTCCAATCGCGGGTCAGCCACCCGACCTCACCAATCCTCCGGCCGGTTGCCCATATGCCGCACGGTGCCCCAGAGTTCAGAATCGTTGCCGTCAGGAACGCCCAGAACTTATGTCAGTCGGACGCGGTAACCAGATTGCAGCGTGCTTCTATCCAAACTAACAAAGGAAAAAATCATGGTACAAGAAGTTCAAACGCCTAAAAAGGCTGGCACAACGCTCGTAGATGTAAAGGGTCTCAAAGTCCACTTCCCAATTAAGGGCGGACTGCTAGGCCGCACTGTGGGTCATGTGAAGGCCGTCGATGGCGTCGATCTCTTCGTCCGTCGTGGAGAGACGCTGGGTCTGGTAGGTGAAAGCGGTTGTGGTAAATCCACCACTGGCCGCGCAATCTTACAGTTGATCAAGCCAACAGCAGGCACCGTCAAACTGGATGGAGTCGAATTAACCACGTTGTCAACCGGAGCGATCCGCCGTACACGTGCAAACATGCAGATGGTTTTCCAGGATCCTTTTAGCTCTCTCGATCCTCGCTATACCATCGGTCAGATCATCTCAGAGCCGCTGGAGAACTTTAAGCGCGGCAACGCGAAGGAGATTCAAGAGCATGTAGCCAACCTGATGGAGACAGTTGGCTTGAACCCTTTCTATGTAAACCGCTTCGCACACGAGTTTAGTGGTGGTCAGCGTCAGCGTATCGGTATTGCCCGCGCCCTGGCCCTCAACCCATCCTTCATAGTAGCTGACGAGCCGGTCTCCGCTCTGGACGTCTCGATTCAGGCTCAGGTCCTCAACCTTTTGCAGGACCTGCAAGGGAAGTTAGGCCTGACGTATCTGTTTGTCGCGCACAACCTCTCAGTCGTCAAACACATCAGTGATCGTGTCGCCGTGATGTACCTGGGTCGTATTGTAGAGTTGGCTGACAGTGCCGACCTCTACAAGACTCCACTGCACCCATATACACAGGCTCTCCTCTCAGCGATCCCAGTGCCAGATCCAGACGTTGAACTGCATCGCAAACGTATCATCCTGGAAGGCGACGTCCCCAGCCCGGTCAATCCACCGAGCGGCTGTAACTTCCATCCTCGCTGCTGGAAAGCTCAGGCCATCTGTCGCGAGCAGATCCCGGTCCTGGAGCCTAAAGGTGCAGGAGACTCCCATCACTATGCTGCCTGCCACTTCCCCGGCTAGAGACAGCATCAACAAAAGTAGAAAAAGAATGGGCGATCATCAGAAGTGATCGCCCATTCTTTTCAAATAATCCCTGGTTACTTTTTGCCGCGTTATCCATGTAATAAGGGATTTCCGAAAAATAAACTGTCCCAGTGTGATATACTGTGCCAAGAAAAAATTTCGTGGAGGAACGAAAGTGGAGTTGACTGAGGAAGTCAAAGCGCTGCTTTTAAACACGGCCAAGGAGCTCAAGGGCAGTACACGCCGGATGTTTATGGCACGGACGGTACAGGCTCTGGGCGAAGGCGGCCAGCGACTGGCCGAACGAGAACTGGGCTGGAATCGCGGAACTCTGCGCAAAGGAAAGCACGAAGTAGAAATTCGTGCTCTCGTTCCTGGGCCGCAAGCCGAAGCGCTTACGATAGCTGACTTGAGGCAAACCCGAGATGAAGTAGCAAAAACCCTCCAGGGAAGCAACGTTCCACTCGAACACATTCGTCTGAAGGCTTTTGAACAAACGCTCAAGGATCTTGGACGAGACGATCCTGAGCTAGCAGTTCGCCTTACGGCATGCTACCTCGAATACCGTTTTACTGCTATTCCATTATATCCCGATGTGATACCGGCTCTGTCTGCTCTGAGAGGAAAATATCGTCTTGGACTTGTCACCAATGGAAATACCTATCCAGAACGCTGCGGATTACCGGAGACCTTTGCCTTTACGGTCTTTGCCCAAGATCATGGGGTACAGAAGCCTCAGCCGCAGTTCTATGAATGGGCCCTATCCGAGGCGAGCGCATTGCCCCATGAGATTATTCATGTCGGTGATTCATTACGCAACGATGTGTACGGAGCACAAGCGGTAGGTATTCGCACGATCTGGGTGAATCGTCACCAATGGCGGAACGAAACGGATATACAGCCATTTGCCGAGATTACATCATTGGAGGAACTACCTAAAGTGCTTACGCAATGCGCTTCTTAAAGTGGTTCACAGACCTCTGACGCATTTATTGCCAGGAAGTTGGGATAGTTAATAATTTCTTGAGTCCCTAACTAGTACAGCTTGGCGGAAATATCGTAGGAGTCTAGAGGCGAGACGGTCCTTTGTAGGTCCAGTGAAAAGGACCATTGGAAAGACGATTGTAATAAGCAATGAATGCCAGGATGCCCTCGCGTAAGTGAGTCAGGGATGTCCAACTGGCGCGAGCTAAGAGGCGGCGAACAAGAATACTGAACCAAATCTCAATTTGATTGAGCCAAGAACTGTGCCTGGGCGTGTAGACGAAGCGAATGCGATGGCTCGGGTTTGAAAGAAAGGCAACTCGCGTCGGCATCGAGGCCAAATGACCACTTTTGCCTTTGATGCCCAGGTCCTCCTGGATGCCGCACTGCTCCGCGACGAGACGAACCAGCGTTTCAGACTGATGCGTGTTGAGCTGATCGGCGACAAAGACCCAGGCAGCCTCTGGATCAGTCTGAATGGTCTGGGCAATGTGAGCTGCAAAGTCGGCTTCGGTGCGTGTCGGTAAGAGGCTCGGGGCGATCACTTGACCGGTGGCTACATCCAGATTGGCGATCAGGCTCAAGGTGCCATGCCGCTTGTATTCGAATTCCATCCGCTCGACATGACCAGGCAGCATCGGCAACGAAGGATGCAAACGCTCCAAAGCTTGGACACCCGTCATCTCATCGGTGCTGATCACATGCGTGCCCTGCGCCGCAAGTGCTGGAGTCGCTTCATAGACTTGGCACACCGTGCAGATCTGTTCCGTCAACTCAGCTGGATCATCGGGAGGTGGCGTGAGCCAGTAGCGCTTGCGATGAGGCTGCAAAACGCTCGCCTTTTAAAAAACGTCCCACCGTCCGGGGAGAAATCTGCTTGACGATCCCGCGTTTCACCGCTTCATCAGCCAGTTCACGTGGGGTCCAACTGCTGACTGGTCGCTGTGATTCCCCTGGTGTTTCACACGCCAGAGCCATGATTTGCATGAACTGCTCGAACGTGAAGGTCTCTGGGGCACCGGGGCGCTTCTCATCGGTCAAGAGAACCTCGATGGCTTGACCAAGGAGTTTTGGCTTTGCGGTAGCTTCGATCGCCTCCAAATGGGCTTGCGCCATGTGCCAGCGATCCCGCCAACGCCGCACTGTTTCATACCCCATCTGCAAGTGCTGGGCTATTTTGCTATTACTGACCCCCTCGGCTGCTTCCAAAATGATGCGACCGCGTTTCACCAGTCGTTGGGCATTGGTGCTCCGATGCACCATACGCTCCAACAATTCGTGTTGTAACGAGCTCACATGAAGCTCGTTTGCTTGTGGATGAGGCATGTGGACAATCTCCTTGCTTCTTTCTCTCCTTATTCTATCACATCCTCACTCACTATTTACGCCAGTCTGTACTAGTACTAGTGCCCAGTGGCTGCAGTGACCTCAACAATGTCACCGCGACGACGTGCGAGTCTGCGAGCGATGAGTGGTAGGGCTGCACTCATGAGCATAATAACGGCGATGATGTAGAGCGGTGTCACGTAATCGGGGTTGGTGGTTGTGCCGAAGCTAGTAATCAGCATTGGCCCAAGGATGCCACCTGCGCTCCATGCTGTGAGCATTACGCCGTAGATCGTGCCGGCGTTCTTTGGCCCGAAGAAGTCGGCCGCGAAAGCTGGCATCGTGCCAAAGCCGCCTCCACAGCACAATCCAATGATGGCTGCTGGAACGAGGAGCAGGGTAAAGTTGCTAACCACCGATGGCATAAGGGCGAAAACAATGGCCTGAATAACGAAGAGGCTCAGAAAGGTGAAAGGACGCCCGATGCCATCGGAGAGCCAACCCCAGAAGAACCGTCCCAAGGCATTAAAGATGCCAATGACACTGACGATGAATGCAGCCGTCAATGGAGCAACACCGGAGAATTTCTGTGCTAATGGGGAGGCGACCGAAATCACGCCGACACCGGCAGTGACATTTAATGCCAGCATGAGCCACAGGATATACCACCTCGGGAGATGTAATGCTTCTGGAAGGGTATATTCACGGACAGAGCGATCTGTTTGTTGGCGGGCTGAGGGTGTCCAGCCAGCAGGGACATAGCCTTCGGGAGCTGTGCGGAAGAATTGTGCCACAATGACGATAACCACCAGATAGCCTATACCGAGGTAGAGGAAGGTGCTGCTGACACCAATAGACTTAATCAATGCTGCAGCGACCAGACCTGTGATCACAGCGCCTCCGCCAAAGCCTGCGGCCGCTAGGCCGCTGATGAAGCCGCGCCGGTCGGGGAACCACTTGATGAGCATCGCGAGGGCAACGATGTAGCCAAGGCCAACGCCGATGCCACCAATGATGCCAAAGGTGAGATACAGGAGAAATAGGTGGGATGCAGCAAATGTTGCAAGCATGACGCCAAGGCCATAGAGAATGCCACCTGCTGTGGCGATAACGCGGGGGCCAAAGCGGTTATTGAGATACCCGCCGAAGCCAGCAGTGCAACCCAAGGCAAGTAACACGATACTAAAGGTGAGGTCGGCCTGAGGCCCTGTAACGTGATACAGCGCTATCACTGGATTGAGGAAAACGCTCCAGGCATAGACAGAGCCTAGGGCGAGCTGCATGATGACGGCGGTAATAGCGATTACCCAGCGGTTGGGGAGGAACAACCGTAGCGGTGATCTACTCATGGATGACTCCTCTCGGAATGATTCCAGACAATGAACAGTAACAACCTGAAGCACATTCCTCGCAAGGTGAACGGATAGTAAGTTAATTTGAAGAAGAATCTTACTATCCTCACATAGGTATCTAAATACTATACTACTCTTGCAATAGATTGCGCTGACAAGTTTGCACCTACTCAGGTTTTGGTAAATAGCGCGAATGTTCTTTCTTCCATGAGCAGAAATAGGAGCTGCGTAGATAATTCAAACAAATTTCAACTATTTGCTCGCATATAACCACAGCGCCAGCGCCGCCTCCGCCCACGGGATGCGCAACGAGATAGTGCGCCGCATCAGCGGCAGAAAGTGAGTGTATCAAAAGATATCAGGGTTGTTGGAAGACCCTATGCACACCCGACTGATCCCTGCCACTTGGCGAAGGTGAGAGCCGTATGCCGCTATAAACGGCACGTACAGGTTCGGAGAGGGGGGTACGGGCGACCCAGCAATGGGCGACCGGCCCCTACTCTACCACATTTCGCGGAAATAGCTCTACCGGCTCGTTCCATACACTCGCGTTTTTCTGCCAGGTACGCAAAAATACTTCAGTCTGCTGGAAACCGGAGAGTGCTAATGGATACGCTCAAGCCAATTTACTGCTGAGATCCATCTCGTTGCGCATCCCGTGGGAAGAGGGGTGGACGTTGCAGGTAAAAAAGAGAAAAACGCGTCCAAAGAAGCGCTCGATGCCACTCCGTTTGCCAAGTTCTTCTTTCGTCCAGGTGGGTGGCAAGCAAGAACGGCGTTTCTGATTTTTGGGATTCCAAGGGATGACAGCAACGGCACCAAGCACGCCGTGAATCCAGGCGATGAGGCGCAGACCCCAATAGGCGACGTCCAAGCGAAGAATACGGGGACGGATCTGGTAGAGACGCACGGCCCCCTCTAACAAGCGTTTGGCAAAAGGGGCATCGTGAGCATGAGCTGAAAAAGCAGAAAGAGGATGGGAAGCCCTGAACCGCGACAGATCAAGGTATGCACCCGGAAGCCTCTCAAGAGAGAACGAGGATGGTGAGCCGGAGCATGCCCAAAGGAGGCATCAGGATCACGGCGTCGCCAAGCCAGGATGGGAGCACTGTCAATGATAAGATCACGAGCTCGGATGAGTCGTCGTCGGAGCGCTTGCACAACGATCAGCACGAAGAGCGACTCGTGCACAGGAGCGCCAGCAGCGTGGCGGCGTTTGCACTGCTGAGATTTACTAGGGACACAGATGCGTCCATCTTTGCCCAGTGGCAATCCGCAAGCCAGGGCCAACGCGGGCCAACTCTTGAGCCAGTCGTGCATATCTTGATAGGATAAGCGCCACAAAGTCCGCAACAAGCTGATCAGCAAGAGGCTCTCCTCGCTGTAGATACGTGGTGCGCCACCAGGACCGGCAGGCAATGGTGGCGGACAACGACGATGGGCTAAACCAACGGCCAAACGACAAAGGGTGAGCAAATGCAACATCGTGACCAGCGTAAGAGCATCGATATGCAAAGCAGGGCTCAGCCGGGCTTGCGCACGCTGATAGAATGGAGGTGGGATAGGTGCCTGTTTTTTGACGACGAGAGGCATCATAAGCTGATCTCCTGACGAGGGAACGAGTCTCGCCAAGAGTCAGCTTACCTTACTCAGCCAAATACATGCGCGTTTTGGGCTCTCTTGAAGAGCTTTTTAAGGGTTAGGAAACGCTCTCATTTTCGTCGTACACAGAGCTTTTTGGCGACAATAGAGTATCTCTGGGACGATTTAGTTTTCGCAAGTCCCTAAATGAAAATGAGTGGTCTGGCACGAGCATCTTTCGTCTATCCGGTACCTATGGTTAGTTGTAGAGAAGAACAGTAGTAGTCCTGATAAGCAACGAACTCAAAGGGGACGCAATTATGACGGCCTTCGAATTAGCGCCATCGCTTTTTGTGCCAATCGCAATTGGTTTCTTTGGACTCGGAACCGGCTACCTTATCTGGGGCGGCCAGGAGGTGTTCGGTTTTCCTACATCAAATCCAGAAGTAAATCGAACGATGAGCATATGGGCATTCTGGATGTCAGGTTTTATGCAATTCATCACCGGTGTCTATCTGCTTACCGGCCTCACCTGGTTTCAGGTCTTTAGTAAGCCACCTGCCACTACCTCGGCGCTCTATATGGCGGCTCTCGCATTCACAGCTTATGGCACTCACTGGTTCGCACTGGCGCATCGCCGCTATATCGGAGCTAGCGATCAGCCTGAAGGCTGGATGTCCATAGCGTTCTTTTTACTCTCGTTGCTTGGTGTTATCGTTTTCATTGCTGCCAGAGACGTTCCTGTCGCGATTGTGTTTATAGGGCTTGCCCTTATCTATCTGACAGCAATACCCACTCACTTCGGTATATTCCCAGGTGGAGTTCGCCTCACCGGGGTATGGCGGTTACTGACTGGCATCTGGCTGATGTATATGACCTGGGCCGTGGTGCTCAATCTCTCCATCGGAGCACACTGGTGGACCTAGCAATGCAGCACTTCGGTTTCATCAGTTCGTTAGGTTATGCGCTCGTACGGCGTTCAAGACGCTTGATGCGAGCAAGCAGACGGATACGGGCTTTGAGATGGCGTCCGTCAAAAGGTTTCACAACGTAGTCGTCGGCTCCAGCCTGGAAGCCAGTTACTTTATCTTGTAGCGTCGCACGCGTCGTTAAAAACATCACAGGTATGTTCCGTAAGGCAGGAGTATTGCGCATATAGCGGCAGAGATCGAGACCACTCTCATTCTCAACATAGACTTCTGTGATCAGCATATCAGGAAGAGGCACCATACTCAGGTTCTCGTATGCCTCGGGCAAAGATGTCACGAACTGGAGTGAGAAATCGTTCTCCAGTGTCTGAGACATTCTGTTTTTTATGTGTGGATCATTGTCCACTAAAAGAAGATGTAACCTACGCAATGCTTGTGCTCACGCGCATAACAGCGCCATTTACTACTATTACAATGTCCGAGAAACATAGACGATTGGCTAATAGAAGTTCAGTTCACTTCCTACACTCTACTACAAAAGACGCAGGCCAGCGGCTAACCGGATACACATCTTCTGACCTTTTATGTTTTTCGTCCACCATATCTTCAACAACGACCTAATCGCGTTCAGCTTGCGTCTGAACTAAAGAATCAGTGCGGCGTTGTCGCTCGCCGGGTGTTAATGTGAGCACGCGCTCAATAGCAGCATTCAAAGCATTGGGTTTAAACGGTTTTGTGAGGTATTCATCAGCGCCAGAAAGCAAGCCAGTCAATTGATCTTCCTCACGCGTCATCGCGCTCAAAATGATCAACGGCACATTGGCTGTCGGCGCATCACCACGTAAGCAACGTACCAGTTGGTAACCATCCATCTTTGGCATTTTGACATCGATGATGACACAATCAGGCTGCTCCGTCAGGACACGTTCCAGTCCCTGTACTCCATCGTATGCAACAACAACCTCATAGGAGCCTTGCAAACTTACGGCATATTTGATAAGCTCGACAATGGTCGGGTTATCGTCGATAACCAATACCTTCTTCTTCGCATGTCCGCTGCTCATCTAGCTGTGCCTCTCGCCAAGCTTTACACAATGTACTGGTTACAAATCCCAGAAAAAGTATCGCACTCACAGCATTGTAACACAGTTATTTCATGCTGCCAACTGCCTGAATAACCGGAGAGCAGCACAATTGCGCACACCGTTGAGCAAGTGTAAAGTTCACTTGAGCAACATGCCGGCAATAGATGTTTGGCAGGTAGCTGGCGGGAAATATGTAAATAGGAGCAGGGAGTAGAGCCGGAGGGATATGTATCATCGGTATGGGTAATTTGTGTTAAAATACAAGAGGTCACTGATCTTTTGCATTCTTACCTATTGAAGGGGGGGCCAGACGATGCTCGATCGCTATTCACGACAGATACTCTTTGGACCGATCGGCAAGGGAGGACAGGAACAGTTAGGAAGATCGACAGCAACGATTATTGGCTGTGGAGCACTGGGAACGGTGCTGGCGAATAACCTGTGCCGCGCTGGGGTCGGGCGTCTGGTCATCGTGGACCGCGACTACATTGAGACGAATAATCTTCAACGTCAGATCCTTTTTGATGAAGATGATGTTGCCCGTCACGTTCCAAAAGCGATCGCTGCAGCTGAACGGCTGAGGCGCATTAATAGCGATGTGCAGATCGAGCCACTGGTCGACGATGTTACAGCCGATGGCATTGAATCCCTGGTACGCGAAACCGATATTGTACTGGATGCGACCGATAACTTCGAGACACGCTATATCATCAATGACGCCTGCATCAAGTACCAGCGTCCCTGGATCTACAGCGGCGTTATCGCGGCGTATGGGGTAACGATGAACATTCTGCCAGGCAGAACAGCCTGCCTGCGCTGCGCCTTCCCTGAAATACCACTACCAGGCACGACACCAACCTGCGATACGGCAGGAGTACTCAACGGTATCGTCGGAGCGATCAGTGGCATCGCCTCTACAGAGGCGCTCAAGATCCTACTCAAAAGCCCCCGGGTCAGTCGCGACCTCTACTGGCTGGACCTGTGGGATAATATCTCTGAGCGTCTGGAGTTGCCGCGTCAGCCGGGCTGTCCGGCCTGTGATGAACACGATTTTACATTTCTAGATGCAGCGGGCAGCTCCAGTACCAGTCTGTGCGGACACAACGCCATTCAGGTGCGGAGTGATACGAGGGGAGGACGGCTCGACTTTGCACTCCTGGCGGAACGCTTACGCGGCGTAGGGACCGTGAACTACAACGACTACCTGTTACGTAGCCTCATCGATGGCTATGAGATCACGGTATTCCCCGATGCTCGCGCCATCATTAAAGGCACCAACGACGAGCAAGTAGCGCGCTCCGTTTATGCACGCTATATCGGTCAGTAATCAAATAATACACATAAAAAGCTGGATGGTAAGCCACGGTTAGCAGTAGCAAGAGTCGCGGGTACAGGTAAAGCAAGCACTCAACGACAGTTGGTTCTTGTACTCAATGCAGACACTTGTTATAATAACCGTGGTTCGTCTGTTGTTTTTCTCTTGTCGGAGAGATATCCACAGCAAAGTCACAAGTCAAAGGAATTCATCCTCCCCTCCATCGATCAACAAAGGGAGTCACATTTTACATGAATGAGCATATTCTGGTCTGCGTAGCCTGGCCGTATGCAAAAACATCAACACACGTCGGGCAGGTCGCAGGCGCATATCTCCCGGCAGATACGTTCGCACGTTATCACCGCATGGCGGGTAACAAAGTTCTAATGGTCTCAGGCAGCGATGAGCACGGGACACCGATCCTTGTCGAGTCTGAACGTCTGGGTATATCTCCACGCGAGTTTGTTGCTCGCTATCATAAACAGATCACCGAAGTCTGGGAGAAGCTGGGGATATCCTGGGATTGCTATACTGAGACAGGCACAAGCAATCACTATAGCATCACACAGGACTTCTTTCTGACCCTCTATGATAAGGGCTATATCTTCAAAGATACCATGCAGTCCGCTTACTGTCCCACCGATCGCCGCTTCTTGCCCGATCGCTATATTGAGGGCACCTGTCCCAATTGCGGCTATAAAGAGGCCCGTGGGGATCAATGCGATAATTGTGGTCATACACTGGACCCTATCGATCTAATCGATCCTCGCTGTAAGCTCTGTGGCAGCACGACCAGCAAGTTAGAGATGCGTATGACCGATCACTTCTTCCTGGATCTACCAAAGCTGCAAGAGCCGTTACAGCAGTGGCTGACCGAGAACAAGGAGCATTGGCGTCCTAACACACTCTCCTTTGCTATGAACTGGCTTAAAGAGGGTCTACGCGCGCGTGCAATCACCCGTGATCTGGATTGGGGCGTGCCGATCCCGCTCGAAGGCTATGAAGATAAACGCATCTATGTCTGGTTCGACGCCGTCATTGGCTACTTCTCCGCCAGCGTCGAGTGGGCACAGAGGCAGGGGAAACCTGAAGCCTGGAAAGAGTGGTGGGTACCCGGTCAGACGTCGCCAGAGGTCAAACCATACTACTTTATCGGGAAAGATAATATTCCTTTCCATACTATTATCTGGCCCGCTATGCTCCTGGGGTACGGCAACCGCAACCTGCCCTTCGATGTGCCCGCCAATGAGTTTATGACCATGAGCGGCGAGAAGGCCTCCAGTAGTCGCGGCAACGTGATCTGGACACGCGATGTATTAGAGCAGTTCGGTCCCGATACTCTGCGCTACTACCTCACAGCCACCGCGCCAGAGGGACGTGATAGCGACTTCACCTTTGAAGAGATGATCCGTCGCAATAACGATGAACTGGTCGCCGCCTATGGTAATGTCGTCCACCGCACACTCACCTTCCTACAAAGCAAGTTTGGCGGTGTGGTCCCCACACCACTGGAGTATCGCGACGCCGACAAAGCCATCCTGGCAGAGCTTGAGAACGGCTTCGCAGTGGTAAGCAGCCAGATTGAGAAATGCCACTTCAAGAGTGCACTGGACGCCGCCATGAACGTCGCCCGCGCCGCCAACCGCTATCTGGATGAGCAGGCACCCTGGAAGCAGATTAAAGTCGACCGCGAGGCCGCTGGCACCACGATCTACGTCATGCTCCAGGTCATCAGCGGACTACATGCCCTGTTCAGTCCTTTCCTGCCCTTCTCCTCACAGCAACTCCACGAATTGCTGGGCTTTGAGGGTGAAGTCAGCAAAGAGGGTTGGCAGGTCAGGCCAATCGCCGCTGGCGTTACGCTCCCCAAACCAGCACCGCTCTTCCCGAAACTGGAACTGCCGGTCGCGGTTGAATAACACAACAGTACATAAAAGAGCCTCTGGATACCTCGTATGGTATCCAGAGGCTCTTTTATATGTTCTCGGCTACTGAGAGTTGCGTAAGAGCCATAAAGCAGCTTTGGAGGACAGAAACTATGGCAAATCACACATTTCACAAAACATCTTGTTACGCTCTTACGAGACTTGTTAGTCTAAACAGTAATATCGTATATATAAATACATATTTACAGATAACTTTTTTTATGCCATAATTCAATTGGAGAGTGAGTAGAAGGAGAGGAAGAGACAAGCCAATGCATGACAGCAGGAATGTATGCTAAGCAGTTGCTTGATTCGCTATTCGATTTCGAAGGAATATCCATTGCAAGGAGGCATCTATGGTACACATGCGGAGAACGGATTCTCTCTGGAGAAAAGTCTTCCCCATTTTGGGAAGCTTTTTTATTATGAGTCTACTGACTGTTACGTTGCATCTATCCCCCGTCTATGCAGCGTCGGCAGTATCAGTGCAATCGATGACGGTACAACAGCTTGCCGCTTATGGGGAAGCGAAGTGTTTACAACCGCCACAAAATGCGAATCTTCTGGATCTTTCAGACGTGCAACTGATACAATATGGACTACCAACACATGCTGTGATTGACCAGAACCTATCTCAGTGGAAACATGAACTGGTATATACCAAGCATCGGAGTTGTGGATCACAGCCGACAAAGAGTAGCATTACGCACCTGCTTCATCCTCAACCAAAAACCATCAAGAATACACTGTATTCTTACAACTGGTCTGGCTATGTCGCAAGTGCAGGTCGTGGCACGTATAGTGCATCTATGGTCACCTTCAATGTTCCTTCACTCGCAGCCAATACGAGCGGCTCTCATGTCTCGATCTGGGCAGGCATGGGAGGCGATGGTGCCAACCCTTATGGATTAGTGCAGGCCGGGATTGATTCAACCTTAAACTCAAATGGGAGTCAGTCCAATACTTCCTGGTGGGAATTTGTGTCCAACACAGCAGGAGAAACGAGTTATCCGGAAGAGGATCTTCCTCTTTCTAAAGGATTGTATAATGGAAACCAGATCTGGGTGTATGTCAACTCAAATCCCAATCAAAATGGATCAGACGAGTTTTACATTCAGAACAATAGTACAAACGACTATAATTCCTATTATCTCTATGGATCGTCCTATTACTCGGACAGCGCCACTGGAGAATGTGTTGTTGAGCGACCAAGCATCAACGGCGGTTTGTCCCCACTTGCCAACTTTGGGACAGACTCACTGTCCCAGTGCCAGCTTTACGTCAATGGCAATGCAACGATGGAACCGATCGGCAACTACGGAGGGCAAATGATGGATATGCTGAGTAATAATGGTTCGTATACGTTGGATGCTGTTGGGTCGTTAAGCAATAACCAGGATTTCAGCGTGACCTACCAGAATGCAAACTAAGATCTTATTCCGAAACCCAACGCGACGCCAGTCGCGTTGGGTTTCGGAATAAGATCTTAGAAAAAGGGATAGCGCTAACCTTCTGGATGCGTTAAGAGGTGCTTCCCCAGAAAGAGGGCAACATCGTGGTCCGCTGCACCTGGCGGATAGAAGTGGCTACAGATACTCCAGATCTCCAGACCATTGCGTAAATAGAACTGCACCTCAGGAAAATTGGTGCTCTGTGCCTCAACCAGCAAAGCCCAGCATTTCTGTTTGCGTCCCCAGTCGGAGGCACAGCGCACGAGTAAAGAGCCAACCTTATAGCGGCGATACTGACGACCGATGATAAGCTTCTGAATACGAGCCACCGAGCGGTCTTCTTCGATCGTCATAAAGATCGCACCCACGACCTTGCCATCAACCAGAGCAGTAAAGCCACTATCCTCTTTGCGCACCAGCATCTGGATCTCGGCTAACGCGCCTTTATGCTCATGCAGATTTCTATAGAGCGGAGGATCGACGGGTGTCTCGACCAGTTCCAGAGCGAAGGACGCCACTGGCTCCTTCGGCTCCTTTGCCTTTGCATACTCTTTCTCTTCACTCACGCTGGCACTATTCGCAACAGGACGTATGCCGGTCCCAGGCAACGAGCGATTCTGCACCCTGAGTACATAGATATGGTCGGTCTCAAAATCGTTATCGAGTCCATGGAGTATAGGAGCGTCACTGACTTGTACAGCACGCACATCGATATGGGGCGTTCTCTCGTCCATGCATATCCCCGCTTTCTTAGTAGATTATGGTGTAATGACAGTTAGTAACAGAACAGATAGTATAGGAGGGCACAGGAGGGCACAGAAGGTCTGACCTGGTGTAAGCCAGCCCTCCCGGCCCTCCTACTCGAAGCGGCATCTTATTTTCCAGCGGCTGCGAAGTTGTAGCCAGCGGCCATCGCGCCCAGAGCGGCAGCACCGACGACACCGGAGAAATCACCCAGTCTCGTACGTAGTATCGGCGTCTTCTGAGCAGAGGCCGAGAGCGCTGCGTTACGGGCACGATGGACAGCGGTATCAAACAAGAGGTCAACCGCCTCGATGACCCCACCACCCAGGATCACAGCATCAGGATTGTAGAAGTTCATAACCGACGCAATACCATACCCCAGATAGTCGGCAGCGTCTTTGACCACCTCTATGACCAACTCATCATTCTGCTGGATCGCATTCGCAATGATCCCGGAACGAATAATCGTATCGCCCTCTTTCAACAGACCCAACGCATCGTCTGTGAGGATAGAGGAGCGACCATGATGAATCTCAGCCAGGACTGCCTTCGTGATCGCGGTACGCGAAGCATAGGCCTCCAGACACCCACGCGAGCCGCACCCACAGATACGACCGCCTGCCTGGATCGTCATATGCCCGACCTCCCCGGCAGTCCCCGTAAAACCAGTATACATCTTACCGTTCTGCACAATACCAGAACCGATACCAGTGCCGACAAAGACACAGACAAAATTTTCGTAGCCACGGCCAGAGCCAAAGAGGCACTCACCCATCGCAGCCACTTCCACATCATTACCGACAAAGACAGGTCGACCAAAGTTCTTATTTAAAATGGTACCCAAAGCTAAATTATGTACACCAAGATTGGGAGCATCCAGCACCACACCGTTCTCACGATCAATCTGTCCGGCCGCCCCAACGCCAATCGCCACCAACTCTTCAGGAGAGGTAAGATTGGCCGCCTCAATGGCCGCATTCGATAACTCAATGGTACGTTGGGAAACAAAATCCTGACCACGATTCGCACGTGTCCGCTTGCGCGCAGATGAGAGCACCTCACCAGTGGTAAGATCAACGACAGCCGCAAGCGTCTTGGTCCCACCCAGATCAATCCCCAGAGCACAGGTCTTTTGCTTAGCCATACGAAGCACCCTCGCTTTCAATGTGTAAAAGGTAAGCTCAATCCTGGTTGCACATCCAGATCATAGCCATGATGTTCACCAAGACTGAGGTGGAAGAAGGCAGCACTGGCAATCATAGCGGCATTGTCAGTACAAAAATCAATCGGAGGATAGTTCAGGCGCACCCCCAGAGGCCGCAACTCCTGCTGCAAGCGTTCACGCAACCGCAGGTTCGCAGCCACACCACCAGCCAGGATCACCTGTTTCACTCGATACTCCTGTGCTGCCTTGCGTGTCTTCACCGACAGCACGTCAACAATAGCTTCCTGAAAGCCCGCCGCTAACAATGCGACATCAGGCACGCCCGCGCCATCTTGAGCGGCCTGCTCTCCCATACGGGTGTAGCGGGTATATTGCGTCTTGTGATTATCATCGTGCTGCACATGCGTCTGATCAGTCGCACCCTCCGCCAGATGCAGCATGGCAGTCTTGAGACCACTAAAGCTGAAGTCGTAGGTACCATGCAGCCAGGCACGTGGTAGACGGTAGGCACTACGCGCCTTCTTCAATGGGAGCTTTTGCGCGCTGTAGGCCTCTTCAGCCAGTCGAGCCATCTTCTGAATCGCCGGTCCGCCAGGATAACCGAGTCCCATTACACGCGCAACCTTATCCAGCGCCTCACCAGCGGCATCGTCACGCGTCCGCCCTAATAGCTGATAGTCGCCATGGTCCCGCACCAGCACCAGTTCGCTATGCGCACCCGAGACAACCAGCGCGATTAAAGGGAAGAGTGGATCACCCTCATGGAAACGCCAATCCGACGACGGAGCAAGAGCAGTTGCACTGACAGCAGCACTACCCGCACTCGCAGCCAGTGTAATCGGTCCAAGTGCAGGCTCAGAGACCAGCGTTGAGGCATGTAGCCAGTTTGCATAGAGGTGAGCCTCCAGGTGGTTGACACCGAGAAACGGCAGATTACGTGCCAGCGAGAGCGCCTTCCCGGTCGTCAGGCCAACCAGTAAAGAGCCCGCCAGACCTGGTCCATAGGTCGCCGCAATAGCATCGATCTCGTCCCAGGAACAATGCGCCTGCGCTAATGCCGTCTCGATCACCGGAATGACAGCCGAGATCTGATGGCGTGAAGCGACTTCAGGAACCACCCCACCGTATTGATTATGAATTTCGATCTGAGAGGCAACCACATTCGAGACGATATAGCGCCCATCCCGCACAAGAGAGGCCGCCGTCTCATCACAAGAGCTCTCAATTCCAAGTACAAGCATCTTTTTCAGTATCCCCATCCCGGATTCACGATCCTCTAGCAACGCCATTCCGCCTGAACACACCGCCTGGCTACATCACTGTATATGTGCATAGCTTGTTCAGAATAGTGCCTGAATATATAGATATACTACGTTGCACATCCTAGATTACTGCCCACAGATAGCACGTAGAGAACATAAGAGAAGACACAATGGACCTCCCGGCGGACTCTCAACAGCAGCTATTCGGTTTCCAGACGTTGAAAGAGCGCCGCTTTTAACGCTAAAAATTTCTGTTTATACGCAGGAGAATTAATCTCATCAGTCCACATAATAAGCGCATCTTCCTGATTATCACTATAGTAGCGATGACGCACTCCAGCCTCACGGAAACCATATTTGCGATACAGGTTCTGTGCGGTATGATTGGAGACGCGCACCTCAAGGGTAACCCACTTCGCCCCAATATTATAAGAAATATCAATGAGACTCACCAGCAAGAACTCACCAAGCCCATGACCACGATGCTCTGGATGCATAGCGATCGTCGTCACATGCGCCTCATCAACCATGAGCCAGAGACCGGAGAAACCGATAATCGAGGCCAGGTCTGGTGAGGGAGCCAATGCGATCGGGCGACCAGGCAATAGAGAGAGCGGGAAAGGACGATTTTTACGCAACCTCTCCGACTCCTGGGATGCTGAGACTTGCTCTTCAAGAATATGCTTATCGCGTAACACGATGTAATGCGCCCAACGATTATCTTGCAATTCCTTGCGATAGGCGCTCGGAGGCCACGTTGATGGATAGGCTAAACGCTCAATCTCAATAACGCGAGGCACGTCCGACATCGTCATTCTATCAATGACGTAACGCACCCTGTTCCCTTTCTGTCTTATCATGATCGCCGGCTCGTTCGGCGAACCCCGCAAGCAACGGCTGCTTACGAGTACTGCTAGTAATCGATGGACGGCGTAAATAGAGAGGCTCCAGACTCACAGGATCATCCTCTAGACCATCCAGTAGACGCTGTACAGCCAGTTGCGCCAGAGTAGACGCATGGCGCGCCGATTGTGCAGCGTTAAGAAAAAGACTCTGTGGTAATAACTGCATGAGAGTCTGTCGGGATGCCGCACTTATCTCTCCACACAAGAGAAACGGAAGTACGGAAGTTTTCGACTCATGCGCTCCATGCAATTCCTTCAACTCATTCAACTCATTCAACTCGTTCGACGCCCCGGACCCCTCTTCCACTGAGGAGGTAGCAGCCCATTCTTGAGCATGCGTACGGAGATAGCCGGCCAGCGCTGGTGCTGTCAGGACCTGATAGTCACCCAACTGTTGCGTGCGATACGCCAACAGGCCATCGCTACTGGCGCGCGGTATAAACCGATAGCAAGCAGCGTAAAATTGCGAAGGTCCCGCTTGAAGCAACGCACAGACAATCCCTTGCCAGTGTGCCTGACGCGCGGCGATAAGCTCTAACGTACTGATACCGACCAGTGGCTTCCCCAGCGCGAAAGCCAGGCCCTTGGCCGTCGAGAGCGCCACACGGAGTCCATTAAAAGAGCCAGGGCCAATAGCTACAGCAATGGCGTCTAGCTGCTGCAATGAGAGCTGTCGCTCGGCTATGATGCGCTGAATAGACGCGAACAAGTCGATACTATGATTATTATTGCCCGCAAGCCAGGTATATTCACAGAGCAACTCATGCTCAGAGCAGAGAGAGACACTCGCACTGCCCATAGTAGAAGTATCAAAGGCCAGTAATTGCATAGGTCTTCTTCTGAAACTGTCGGAGCAGTTCACAATAGCGCGTGCCTGTCGCGACGAACAACAGACGCCGCTGCGCTTTCTCTTCAGGAGTCAAGCGCACGACGAGCCGTTCAGTAGGCCATAGCTCGGTAGCTTTATCAGCCCACTCAACCACACAGACACCAGTACCATAAAAGTAATCTTCAAAACCAAGATCAAGGATCTCGTCCGGTTCGTCAAGTCGATACAGATCAAAATGATAGAGTGATAGCTGCGTAATAACGGGTAAGGCGACGGAGCCGCGATATTCTTTGAGCAGTGTAAATGTGGGGCTATTCACCACCTCAGTCACATGCATCCCCTTCGCGATTCCCTGAGTGATTGTTGTCTTGCCCGCCCCCAATTGACCATCGAGTAGAATAAGATCGCCCGCTCGTAGTAGTACGCCCAGAGCTTCACCCAGACGTTGCGTCTGCACTCCACTTTTACTTACCACCTCAAACGTGCAATATCCTTGCTCAGGCTGAACAACATGCTCAGAAAGCTCGTCACGCACAGAAAACTCCTCCCAACCGGGCATCACGCGATCGCTCTTGCCTACCTGCAGCACACGGCTGCTAGCAGCACAATTATTGACCAGACGACCGATAGAAACATCGAAATAAGGCATGCCCCAAACTTTTGTAACGGATAGCAGCGACCAGAAAGTTGGCCTGGCACCATCCACTAGCGCAGGGTATGGTGAATAACATTATAGCATAGTGCTAGAACTTCAGGCAGCCTGAACAGCCAAAAAACAGCGGAACCGCTACTGGACAGCAACGGCACGATCGACTATAATATAGTTAGCTTTACGAATGATTAGCAAATGCAACGAAAAAACTGCGCGAGGGAGCTGGTATGGTTGAAGAGTTTCATTCATTGGATGCAGAGAGGGTGGAGGAGGTAAAGGAGGTAAAGGAGGTAAAGGAGATGGAGGAGATGGAGGGGATAAAGAAGAAGAGGGAAGAGACGGAGAAACTAGTGGAGGCGGAGAAGACCGCAGAGGCACTGGAGGCTGAGGAGTTGGGGGATGCTCTGGTGATTGCAAATCGACTGCGACCGATATTGTTGCGCCTGAATCGCTTCTTACGCAATGAAGCACATGATATGGGGGTCACCAATATTCAGGCCAGTCTTTTAGGGAATATCGCACGGTCAGAGCCGCTAGGGCTGGGCGAGCTGGCAACACTGGAACATATCAGTGCACCGACGATGGTCAAGCACGTCGATAAATTGGAGGCGGCTGGATTAGTGGAACGGATACGTAACAGTGAGGGGGATCGACGACGCGTAGAGTTGCGTGTGACAGAGGCTGGCAAAGCATTTATGCTCGACCTGAGAGCCCGCCGAACAGCATGGCTGGCATCTCGCTTAGAGATGTTAGAACCGAAGGAACGTGCAGCCATAGCGGCAGCTATTGAGCCGCTACAACAGATCGCCAGGAGAGGTGAATGAGCAATATCGTACGCAGAAAGCCGTTGGAACGGCTCCTCAACAGCCCGACATTCACCAGTATACGTATACATTATAACTACCGACTCTACTTCTCCGGACAATTCCTTTCGCAGGTCGGCACATGGCTACAGACAGCGGCGATGGCATGGCTGGTACTACAGCTCACACATTCTGCGTTCGATGTTGGTATGCTCACATTCTGGCAATTCGGACCCTATCTGGCCTTCGGGCTCTTTGGTGGCGCGCTCTGCGACCGCTTCGATCATCGTATCACACTGATCGTCACCCAGATCGCACTCGCGCTCTGTAGTAGCATCATCGCAGTATTGACGCTGATGCATATAGTAACCGTAGGGGATGCGTTCGCGATTGCAGCCCTACGCGGCTTCGTCCTTGTCTTTAATAATCCCAGTCGACAGGCATTTATCGTACAGATGGTCGGACGCAAAGAGCTACCCAACGCCATTGCCCTCAACTCCAGCCTGATCAATGCCTCACGCATCGTCGGTCCTGGACTAAGTGGCCTTTTGATCGCTGCTTTTGGTGTCGGTGTCTGCTTCGGCATCGACGCGATCAGTTATGTAGCGGTCATTATCTCGCTCATCGTGATGCATAAAGATGAGCTTATTCCGATCGAGCGACGTGTCCAGAAGCAGATCTTCAAGAGTATCGGCGAAGGCTTTCGCTATACATTTCAGACGCCGCCCACCCTGCTGGCACTTGGCATCTTCCTCTTCATCGGCACCGCCAGCATCAACTTCAACGTCGTCTTGCCCCTGGTAGCCAGTGATACCCTGCACGCCAACTCGGTCGTCTATGGACTACTGACATCCTGCTTTGGAGCGGGTGCGCTGATCGGAGCATTGATTGCAGCATCTTTAGGGCGAGCAAACTGGCGTACCCTGTTGCTCAGCGCGGCAGTCTTCGGCATAAGCGAGATCGTCCTGGGTATGCAACATACCATCACCGGAACGATCATCCTCCTGCTGATCACAGGCATTAGCTATACGACCTATACCGCGAACACCAATACAATCGTTCAGATCTCAACGCCTGGCTATCTCCAGGGACGTGTGGGCGGATTGTACAACTATATTTTTGCCGGTTCTAATGCGCCTGGCTCACTGCTCGACGGAGAGCTAGCCAGCGTTGGAGGGACACAGCTAGCACTCGTGGTCGGTGGCGGGACCGCACTACTCTGCGCCATCGTTGGACTCTTATTCCATCGTAAGGCAACCAATACGATCACTACGCCACCAGACACTACACTGGATACACCGAAAGAAAAAGAATACAAAGATGTCACTATAAGTGTGGCTAAAAGCTAATGATTGATTGAAGAGGAGTGTACACGCAGTAGTTTACCTCTTGCACTATACTGTCGATAGGAACTCAAAAAGCAACTCGCTGCACACACACAGGTAGCGTGTTATTTCGTTTGTACGTGTTGACTTCTGCTGACCAGCGAAACGCTAAACAACGGTAAGGCATCATGCGTAGATACAAACATCTTTCCTAGAGTCTAGATCTTTATCTGAAGGACGCTATCGAATGGAGAGCAGGAAATGGAACATACAGAACGATATGGCTTGCATGCAGCCATTGCCTTGAGCGCCGGGAATAAAGCGCGCACAGAGCAACCGAACGGAGAAAGTGTTGTGGTGTGGGAATATGCCCATAAGCAGTATCAAATATGGATTGTTGGCAAGAATGATCAAATCTGGGACGGCGTGAGAGACGAAAAATTCATAGATGAGATGTACGAGAAATTTCGCGTTGACCCGCATCAGAAGGCGTGGATCTCGATGTGAGTATAGCACAGCCTCAGGATGAGTAACAGCAGGGTGGTACGCCGTTCAGATACGTGAACGGCGTACCTTGGCGTACCTTGGCGTACCTTGGCGTACCTTAGCGTACCTTAGCACCGCAGTTACGGCAGTACAGAGAATTGGAACGTACGACACTATGGCACTGCGGACAGAGAACCTGGCCCGGAGCTGGAGCCGCTCCAGCTCCGGCACCATAGGCTGCATTCGGATTTGGATTGGCGTTCTGGTTCGGATTCTGGTTTGCGTTCGGATTTGGGTTCGCATACCCGTTAGGATCGGTGCCATAGGGGTTTGCAGTCGGCGCATTTGGGGCTGGTGGAGCATAATTCATCGGCTGGTTGGGCGCGAACTGATCAACAGGATAGGCTTCGTTCTTCGCTTCCTGTAACTGCTGCTCGCGTGAACGCAGATCGTGATCCAGCTCAAAGATACTGGCACAGAGCCGCGAAAGCTGGGTATCACTTAATGTTCCCTGCTGATACAGGTTCATCGCAATCTGGCACAACTCCTCAGAGAGCTGAGCACGCTGCTCTATAAGTTTGTCGATCTCACTCTGTTTACTACGCACGCGCAACTGCTTTTGCGCTTCCCAGCCTGTACGGCTAACCGCAGAATTTACAAAGTTTTTAGCTGAATCAAAAAAATCGCTCATGCAACGCCTCCACAATTTCACTGTTCAATAGCTACTGCTATAAATATATGCTGTATCAAGTATCTTTACGTTCTGAACGGAGAGATCCTTACCCTGACAGAACGTGTTATCTATTATAATCTCTCAATGTCGGTAATAGCATGCGGATACAGACGAATTTCTTCCAGGCGACCAACACTGCTCATTTGCACCGCAACGACATCGATACGCCACGAGCGCTCACTGTAGAGCTCTTCGTGCGTACTGAGATAGTAGGCAATCGCACGCAACATTCTACGCACCTTGAGAGGCGTAATAGCCTCCTCCGGGATACCATAAGCGACGCCGCGCCGTGTCTTCACTTCAAGAAAGACCAGATCACCTTCATGCTCGGCGATAATATCGATCTCTCCATAACGACAACGAAAATTGCGCAACAAAATACAATATCCATCCTGTAGGATACGCTGAACCGCCAGTTGTTCACCACAACTACCCAGTTGCTGACTCGGCGAACCACTTGCACGACGCTGACTCTGCGACTTTTTTCTCTGCTCTTCTGCCACAGCCACCACTTTTCTGTCTTCCCACACACTTTGCACACTCTACATATCCTGCACATTCACAAACATCTATACGCGTATGCGAAAGCATAGCAGTAGATACTGAAAGCCCTCCCACGCTCGACATCTCATATGTATGTACGTGCGGGATGCTGATGTGTTGTATATCAATACAGAATCAGGCTAAATAGGAGCTCATCTTTAGACACTTATGTTCTGGAGGATACTAAAGTTATGCAAGCATCTGCTTGACAGATGAAAAGCGGGAAAGATACGATAAGGATAGATTGTCGCTTCCTTTTTGGAAATAACACATAAAAAAGATGCATGGCACAAAATGTGCCATGCCGTAATAGAAAAGGATAAGAATTCTATGGCAGATTCAACGATCCAGAGTATTCGCGTACACCAGTATGGCGGCCCTGAACAACTCAAACTGGAGCAGGTGCAACGCCCCACACCAAAAGAGGGCGAGGTCCTGGTGCGAGTCCACGCAGCAGGCGTAAATCCGGTAGATTGGAAGATACGTCGTGGTGATTTTCAAAATTTCTGGCCCAGAGAGCTCCCCTATGTACCAGGAGCTGATATCGCCGGCATCGTTGAAGAGGTTGGACCAGGCGTGACGGCTTTCCAGCCAGGACAGGCGGTATTTGGGCAGAGCGCAAATGGAGCCTATACGGAATACGCAATTGCTTCTATAGAGACACTGACCATAAAGCCAGAGAAGATAAGCTTTGATGAGGCCGCTACGATCCCGATAGGTGCAACCACCGCGTGGCAGGGGATCTTTGATAATGGCAAGCTCCAGCCGGGCCAGACGGTCTTAATCCAGGGTGCAGCAGGCGGTGTCGGCCTCTTCGCCGTACAGTTCGCACATTGGAAGGGCGCACACGTCATCGGTACAACCTCCGGCAAACATGTCGATGCTATCCGCCAGCTCGGTGCTGACACAGTCATCAACTATGAAGATACCCCCATCGAGAACGCCGTAGAGAAGGTTGACCTGGTACTGGACACAGTAGGAGGTACAACGCTCGCACAATCCTATCAATTGGTCAAGCGCGGAGGCCATCTTGTCACCATCGCAGGCGCACCTGATGAAGCGAAAGCAAAGGAACTTGGTATTCACGTCGCGTCTTTTTCGGCCAAAGTATCAAGCCAACTACTCCAGCAGTTTGCGCAACTCATCGAAGAGGGTCAGGTAAGAGTCATTATTGAAAAGACCTACCCTTTGAGCGCAGCCGTGCAGTCCCATGAGCACAGTCAGAGCGGTCATGGCTTAGGCCGTATCGTCCTGCATATCGCCGACTAGTGCAGTATCCTACCAGCGGATCGAGAGAGAGTAGGAGTCGCCGCGCTTCCCTCTTCTCTAGAGTATACTCGCAAAACCTAAAGGTTTAGTGATAAAACACCAGGCACCGCCAGCAGTATTCCTGCTTCTCTGACAAATAGGTAATACTATCTGTCAGAGAGGCATAACACTAGCCCTATTGCACGCTATACAGAAAATGCATCTTAAGCCTCCCTCTTTGAGGCTCACCAGTGTAGGTTTCCTTCGAAAATAACCCGGGATTCGATGGTCAAGGAGGGAAAAAGGCCTACACTGCCTCAGCATATGCGTTATTTTCATGGCCCGCTCTATCGAAAAGACATGAACCTTTTTGGCCTATCCCGGTGATCCTTATAGACGTAAATACATAATAACACCATTATTATGCATATCGCATGAAATAAATATATATATCGCTATCGTCTGTAACCTTGCCAAAAACTCGTCCCCCTCTCGGAGGGGGGAGATAGCTTTAGCTATCGGGGGGAGCCATCCTCGCCTTCTGCTCTCGATGACTCTTCTACGCCAGCCATCTCTCATTCGGACGTAGATTTCGTCATCGAGGATAACAGACGATAAAGGTGAGCATGATAAAGAGCGTTTAATTCGAGATTATAACGTTATTCGAACATTTACTCCCCCCGATAGCTAAAGCTATCTCCCCCCTCAAAGAGGGGGACAAGGGCTTAAGTGCACTATACAGGTGATAGTGAACGTTATTGGCAAGTGACATGACGCATTTGTCATGGCGTCCCATCTGTCTGCATCCGCCTGCGATGGGGCTTCATTGCATATCCTGCCAAAAAACCTATATCGGTGAGCCCTCAAAGAGGGAGGCAGGGGTTTTTGCATCTCTACAGGCGATAGTGAACGTTATTGATGATGGAGGCATGATGCACTATACAGTTAATAACTGATAATAGCGGTATCACTCGTGTGTATGAATCTATGAAATGACGGCTTTCGGATAGGGCAACTTTCTTGTAAAAAAACGTACTGAGGGTGAGCCCCTCCCATCAGAGAGCCGCTTATGGCGTGTTCTGCCCGAAAAGATGAGATCGATCCCCCCTCGACGCTCTTTGCCAGTTCGTGTTAAAATAGGCCCGACAGCTATACACAAAGCCAATGTCTATAGTATGCAGCATGCATATTTTAATACTCAGGATTGTCCAAAAGGACTAGGGGAGCAACGATATGTCAGGACATTCAAAGTGGGCACAGATTCGCCGATCAAAAGGCGTCAATGATGCACGCCGAGGTCAGTTATTCACGCGGCTAGGTCGCGAGATTGTAGTCGCGGTACGCGAAGGCGGCGGTGGTGACACCAACATGAACTTCCGTCTGCGCATGGCTGTACAGCGCGCGCGCGACGCTAATATGCCACTGGACAACATCGAGCGTACTATTAAGCGGGCTACCGGCGGCGCTGAAGATATGAACCTCGAAGAGATCACATACGAGGGATACGGTCCTGGCGGCACAGCGATTCTTGTACAGACACTGACCGAGAACCGTAACCGAACGGTAGCCGAAGTCCGCAACGCCTTCCATAAAAATGTCGGGAATATGGGTGAGAGCGGGTGCGTCGACTGGCTATTCGAGAACAGAGGTATTCTTGAAGTAGCACTCGACGACCACGATCCCGATGAGATGTCAATCGAGTTGATGGATCTGGGCGCAGACGACGTCGAACCTTACAGCGAGGGCGACGAGTCACTCACCGTCTATAGTGATGCGGCAGAAGTCGAGCAGTTCCATAAATTGCTGGAAGAACGTGGCTATAAAGTCATGAAGTCTGAGAGCAACCTGGTCGCCAAGACACGCGTCGAGATCGCGGATGAGAAGACGGCACACCAGGCTATTCGTCTGATTGAGAAGTTGGAAGACCTGGATGACGTGCAGAACGTCTATACCAATGCCGACATTCCAGATGAGTTCGCGGCTTCCTTTAGCTAGCACAGATATGCACTGCACGGGAGTGCCCACATGCTGAATAGAATGGAGCCTCCCAGCATCACATAAGCGGCGTATTGATGCTGTCAAACCGATAACGGGGCATGCCCGGTGCTCTACAGACAACGTACATAGCCCCGTTGTCGGACAGTATCATACACGACGATACGTGCAAAGAGATGCTCATAGAACGCATTGAAAAAGTATTAGAATACTGTGGATTACAGCATGCAGGAAGCATTGGTCGCGCATGCCTGAAGAAAGTTGGCAGATGCTCAAGAACGAAATGCCGCCACCAGCCGCTGCGCGTATTACGCTCGGCATCGATCCAGGAACAGCTATCGTGGGGTTTGCGGTAGTGAGGGCACAGGGCAATCAGATGAGCTTGCTGGCCTGCGACGTCATTACTACTCCGGCCGGGATGCCGCTGGCTCAACGCCTCCAGATTATTTATGAGGGTCTCAGTACCCTGGTGCAAACGTACAAGCCGAACGAAGCCGCGATGGAAGAGCTGTTCTTTGCTAAAAACGCACGGACCGCTATGACCGTGGGCCATGCACGTGGTGTCGCTATGCTCGCACTCGCCAACGGAGGTCTCCCCGTCTCCGAGTATACACCGAAACAGGTAAAGCAGGCGGTTACCGGTTATGGAGGGGCCGATAAGAACCAGGTAGGAGAGATGGTGCGCATACTCCTCAAACTACAGGCGGTCCCCAAACCAGATGATGCCGCCGATGCAGCAGCCATCGCTATCTGTCATCTCAATACAGCCTCCTACACCAGCGCTACGAATATCGTAGGCTATCCAGGACCACGGTATCCTGCGCGCTAGTAAAAGAGAAAGCAATAGAAAACAACAGAAAAAGGTAGGCCGGAGCAATGATCACCAGTATTCATGGAATCCTCGAGGCAACCGGGGTTGATTCAGCAATTATACGCGTCGGAGGATTCGGTATACGCGTTTTCGCGCCAGCTACGACGCTCAATCGTCTGTCAGAGACGGGCGTAGAGGTTTCGCTGGCAACGCATTTTCATATGCGCGAAGACGGTATCTCGCTCTATGGTTTCTCAAACGAGGCCGATCGAGACTGCTTTGAGCAACTGATCGGTATTACCGGTGTCGGTCCACGCGTCGCATTGGCAATCCTCT
Source organism: Ktedonobacteria bacterium brp13 (assembly GCA_015099395.1). GTDB lineage: Bacteria > Chloroflexota > Ktedonobacteria > Ktedonobacterales > Ktedonobacteraceae > Dictyobacter. The sequence goes on from AP024096.1 coordinate 3,220,288, forward strand.
CAGTCATGGACGCTACGACGTTCTATCAGGCAATCGCCAATGACGACCAACAAAAACTGGGGATCGCCAAAGGCGTTGGTAAGAAGCTCGCAGCACACATTGTACTGGAGTTAAAAGGCAAGCTACCGCCGATGGCGCTACTGGGTGCACAAGCAGGTGCAAACGGCGCTACCGCCGCAGGTACGACGAACGGCGCAGTCTATGCCGAAGCGATGGAAGCCTTGCAGGGCCTTGGCTACTCGGGAGCCGAAGCACAGGCCGCCCTCACTAAAGCTCCTCAGGATCGTGTAATGGCACTGGAGGAGTTGATTACCTTCGCACTACGCAGCTTCGCACGGCAATCGTAAGAGCAGTACAGCTAGCAAGCCTTACTGCTTCAGATGGTCCCAGCTCTGGATAGTCAACTGCTCCGCATGCCCATCGGGATAGACAAGCTGCATTCCCTCTGCAGGTGGCAACACGGTACCGATAATGGTGACAGCTGTCCCGGTCTGCGCCAGGACAGCTTGCGCGACTGCTTCAGCATGTTCAGGTGCAACAGAGAAGAGGAGTTCATAGTCTTCGCCGCCATGTAAAGCCCAGGCATACGGATCGTGTTCCGCGACACGTGCCAGCGTACGCAGAGCAGAGGAGCGTGGCAAGCGAGCAAGATCGAGTCGCGCACCAACCCCGCTACTCTCACAGAGGTGCGAGAGATCGCCACTCAGGCCATCGCTAATATCCAGCGCAGCCGTCACCCAACCGGGATCGAAGCTACTCAGGACACGACCCTCGAAGACACGCGGAGTCGGTGAGGTATGGCGTTCATGCAAGTACGCCAGTGTCGCAGTATCGACCGGCAGGGTGGGATGCTGTAATGAATAGAAGCCAGCACCTGAGTCACCAGGGGTACCAGTGACGCAAAGCAGGTCACCAGGATGGGCACCACTACGCAGCAGAGCACGCCCACGCTCCACACTCCCCAGCACGGTAATGTCGATAATCAATTGCTCACCACGCTGACCCGTACCAGACACATTGCCACCGACCAGCGCCGTATCGTAACGCAGCGCAAGCTCACGCAGGCCAGCATAGATCCCATCCAGCGTCGCAACAGGCAGATGAGCAGGTAGCACCAGCGAGATCAAAGCATAGAGCGGGGTCCCACCCATCGCAGCAATATCACTTAGATTGATTGCCAGCGCCTTCCGACCAATCGCAACAGGCGACGACGTTTGCAGCGTAAAATGCACATGCTCAACCTGACTATCACAGGTCGCCAGCAGCAGCCGATCAGCCGCGAGATCCAGCACCGCACAATCATCACCGATACCGATATCCTGTGGCGAACGGGTCGCGAGACCAGACGTCAAACGGGCAATCAAACCAAACTCACCCAGCTCCGAAATATCCATAACCGTAACACTCTCCTTCACCAGCTTTTGTTCATACAAGCCGCCTCTATTATATGCCGTAGCGCACATACAGGAACATACAGGAACATACAGGAACAAAAAGGCCGGTTTATTGCCCTGCCATAAGCGCATATGTTATGCTTGCAATGCTTCCAGTGTTCCCACGCTATTGGAAACGTAGGAAAGTATAGCGCGAAAGCAGGATAGATAACCTTGCAGCAGAATTCAGAGATATTGATTGTGACGGTGGCACAGACGCAGCTGGGAAAAGAGGTACTGGCACTGACACGCATACGTATGATCATCGATACACTGCGTAGTGCTCCTGGCCTGACGACATCACGCTTCTATCGTGGTCAGGGCAGTAATAACTCCACCTACTTTTTGATGACGACATGGGAGGATGAAGAGAGCTGGCTCAAGGCCCAGGAGCGCCATAATCCGAAACATCTACTGCTGGATAATCGAGAGGTACTGGCGACACCGCCGGAGCAGTGGGTACTCACCTATGCCTGGGGCTATCGGCGTCCGCTCGCACCACCAACGCTGGCCAGCGCTCATCTCGTCACCATACCCACACGCGAGATAGAGCAGGTACGCCAGAACTGGTTACGCGAACTGCAACAGCCCGACTTACAGGCGCTCCTGACATTTAGCTTTCTCGCCAGAGGGATTACAGATACACCAACGGCGACCCGTATCGCATGGCCCGGTACGATCATCAATGGACGCGAACTCTTTAAGCAGGCAAGCTCCCTGCTCCTGGCCTTCTATAGCTGGTCCAACGAGATCGAACGCAGCGAATTCATCATAAACGAGCATTATCAGCGGCTCGAAGCCATGGAAGAGCAGGCAGATAGCGCGCGAGTCCTGTTGCTCGAAGCACTATAGGCTCGCGCGTCCCACCATAGAATTATCCCAAAAGATGACATGCCGACAGCGAAAAAGCTTAATCGGCAGAGGTCTCAGAGACGGGTCGATCGTAATACTTTTTCAGTTCAGCGGCCAGGAAGGCATGATCAGACCACATTGAACTGGTAAACGTATGATACTCTCCATCACATAACGGTGCCGGAGTGCTACATTTGCGGTGAGGATGCAGACGGAACAAGAGCGTATTGCCACGTACCTCGATCCACAGATGACGCCGGGTCGACTGTGTCCCCCAACGGAAAAGGATCAGCGTATCATACTCTTCAAAATGACCACGCCCCTTGAGTATATTTTTATTGACACTCTGTAACATCTCCGCCAACCCGCTCTCACGCAAGACATGCTTCGCATTCTCACGTATTGCCAGCCGGTGAGCCTCCGCCTCCTGAGCAGCAAAGAGATCAGCGTCACTTTCCTGCACAGAGGAAGAAGAAGAGTTTGCAGAGAGATGATCAAAGTCCTGCGATGTAGACATACAACCCCTTCAAACTACCAGTAATATAAATCAGTAATCTACTCAAAGCATAACATAAATTGACAGGTGAAACAAAGATTTACTGGCATGCTATACTTTGCTCATAGAGGACAGCAAGATAGCATCAAAGTATGTCTCTATACTTGCTACTTACTATATTATATTCGCAGTAGATAATCTATAGTTGATTACTTGTATCGACTCGCAAGAGCATTCTCTTCCGCATAATGATAGCTTTTATGCTCGGTAGATGGACCAGAGGTACGACTGAAGGCCGCAGGACTGAGCGGAGGGGGAGCAAGGGGAGCAGACAACGGCTGCGTAGGTTGCATCGGTTGTGTCGCCTGAGCAGTAGCTGGCCAGTTAAGTGAAGGCGAAATATGCGAGATATTACTGGTAGATTGCTTTGCCAGGCGCTTTGCTTCAGCGGTCAGAGAACTCACCTCGGTAATAGAATACGCGCAGCTCAGATGATCACTCACCACGCCAATAGAGAGCGTTACCAGCGGAAACTGAAATGGGCGGCCATTGCGATCAACACTCCCAATAAAGCCACGCTGAACATCCTCTGACCGATAAAAGGCCAGGCTCTCGCGTTTATAGCGCTCTAAAATATGATTGCAAAGCACCTTCTCGCGATCAGGAGTTGTCAGCACAACGAAATCATCCCCACCGACATGCCCGACAAAGTCATCCGCATTCCCATACTCGTAGACAACCTGCTGACAGATACTTCCAAGCAACTGGATCATATCGTTGCCCTTCAAAAACCCATAGGCATCGTTAAATGCTTTGAAATTATCAAGGTCAAGATAGAGAACGCTCCAGGGACAGGAACCACGCAGCTTATAGTCGACGGCACGTTCAAGTTGCAGCCCACCAGGTAGACGGGTCAGAGGAGAAAGCATCGTCTGTTGCACACGTTTCAGCTGCCGTCGAACAGTTGCAAGCAGCTCTTCGCAGCTATAAGGCTTCGTAATATAGCTATCGACGCCCAGCTCGTACGCACGCACCTTCTGGCTCAGAGAAGTCAAAGCACTGACCATAATGATCGGAATATGCATGCACTTGGGATGCTCACGCAACTGCTGAATAACTTTGTAGCAATCAATCCCTGATCTCAGGCCACCCATGATCGCAAGACAAGGCATTCCACGCATGGCAAATTGTACAGCATCATCGCCTTTCCCAACCGAAACCGCCCGGTACCCCTCACACGCCAGGTTCTTCCGCACTAACTGAGTGATGACCTCATCATCTTCGACGACTAAAATGCTGGACATATATGCTCCTACCTCTACATTTCACTATATACGACCGTATGCAGGAATAGACCCCCGGTCTTTCTCTTCTACTAAGTAGTACACTACCAAAAAGTACAGAATGAGTTCACATACTAATGCGTATCTACCATCGGCGTACCATCGGCGGAAAGATTCAGCGCGGAAAGATCAATCAATACGAGCATAGCACAAACAAAGAGAGATAGTGTGCTACACCAGTATACAAATAGTAGAAAGTACGCTGTTGACAGATCAAATAGTCGGACGACACCTCCTATTGTACACATATCTTCGGAAAGCCAAAAGCCCTGACCCTTTGTATGAAGCCAGCGAGGACACCCTGTTCTTTGTTCAAATAAAGTGAAGTAAATGCCTACAATGTATACATAATACCAACATGGATAAAAATAGGTATACATATGTCATATTTAGTATAACATCCTTCTGCCGACATGCAAGGGTTTTGTTGAACAAATCACAGCAATTCGTCAAACTCTTACAATTATGAGATAAGAATGTGATACAAACCCGCCCTACAGCACCATTCAAAGCAAGCAACCATGCAAAAACTGGATTACAGACAACACATCTGCCAGCGGAACAAAGAGACAGAACACCCGCATGCGGCGAGTCTCTTATTCATACATACATTAGTAGTGACGTTTTTCGAGTAGCTCCTATGAGATAAATTATCACGAGAAAGACGATGAATATTTTGTAATGCAGGAGATTACAAGCATTGAGAGCCGAGTAGGTTGATACAGTCTGTGAAATCAAGGGAATGACAGAGAATTCACACAATTTCTATGCTTACAATGTTGACGCATGAGGCTGACTGAGATAATATTGAGGGCAAGGGTGGACCCGAACATGCAGTCAAGCAGGCAGATAGGGAACGCGTTGCAGAAGGGTAAGAGCAAATACAGCAGGCAGGGAGGATGCGAGACCCTCCTACCAGGAAGCAAAGGATAAGCGATGACCTTATCAGTACAAACGGAAAAACCAATTACATTCCATAGCAAGGGGCAACCTGCATTTGCGCTTGAGGGGATCATTCATGCCCCCACCAGAGTAGAAAATGCCCCCATCATTATTCTCTGCCATCCACAGCCAGCCAGTAGTGATATGAACGATCCGTTGATCGTAGCGCTGGCTCACAACATAGCAGAAGCAGGTATGGTCGCCCTGCGTTTTAATTTTCGTGGCGTCGGTCACAGCCAGGGGCAACCAACAGACGGACGCATGGAGCCACTCGATCTGGCAGGCGCACTGGACATGGCGCTCACGCAACCGGGCATCAATCCCGCGAAGGTCTGCGTCGTCGGTCATGCGTTCGGTGCGTATACAACGTTACTCTATGCCCCCTATGATGCACGTATTCGTACTATTGTCGCGGTCAGTGTCCCCCTCTTCCGTGCACAACATGGCTTTCCACGCCAATTCGAACGCCCCAAATTATTTGTCACCGGCGAATTCGACGAGATCTGTCCACGCTTTAAACTAGAGCCATTTGTTGAACAGATGACCGGGCCAAAGGGTATTAAAGTGATCGTTGGAGCCCGGCATCTGATGCGTGGCTACGAAGAACAGGCCGTTCAGGCTATTATGAAGTATATTACGAACTGGGCACAGATGCCCGGCGTATAATAGAAAAAGAGCACATGTAAAAGACTCAATGCAAAATGCTAGAGCGCAGCAAAGGTTGATCGGTTTTCATGCCGCTTTTAACCACTTGCTTGAGATATTCGGATATTGGGAAGGGAAGGAGCAAGCAAGCATAATGAATCCAGGCAACCCCATTATTGTCCAAAGTGATCGTAGCGTTCTCCTGGAAGTTGATCATCCACTCCATGAGGAGGCGAGAGATGCGCTAGCACAATTCGCAGAGATAGAAAAATCACCAGAGCATATCCATACCTATCGGCTCTCACCGCTCTCACTGTGGAATGCTGCCGCTGGCGGTATGAATGCGCAGCAGATTATTGATCAGCTTAATACATATAGTAAGTATCCTCTTCCCACCAATATTGTCAAGGAAATTGAGAACTATATTCGGCGCTATGGACGCATCAAACTGCTCCGTCAGGATAACGATCTTTTGCTGCACTCCGATGATACGATGCTGATCGAAGAGATTACGCGCCACAAACGCTTGCAACCCTATATTATAGGCGTAGTCGATCACCATACACTGAAGGTCGATGGCGCACAGCGCGGACATATCAAACAGGCCTTGATCCATATTGGGTATCCTGCTGAAGATCTCGCTGGCTATACAGATGGCTCGCCACTGCCAACTCACCTGCGCGATATCACCCTGCAAGGGAAAGATTTTCTGCCACGCGCCTATCAGGAGGCAGCCGTCGGCGCATTCTATGCCGGAGGAGCACCGAGCGGAGGTAGTGGTATCGTCGTCCTGCCTTGCGGAGCAGGTAAGACCATCGTAGGACTGGTAACGATCGCCGCAGTCCAGCGCGCCACCTTGATTCTGACCCCGAATACCGTCGCGGTACGCCAATGGATACAAGAAATCCTTGATAAGACAGATCTACCCCCTGAAATGGTTGCCGAATATAGTGGCGAGCGCAAAGAGATTGCACCGATCACTGTCACAACCTATCAGATGATGACCTATCGCCAGCACAAAGCCAAAAAAGATACGCAAGATGGCGAGCCAGAGTCCGAGTTCGATCCGAACCAGTATCCACACTTTACGCTCTTCACCGACTATGATTGGGGCTTGATCGTCTATGACGAGGTTCACCTGCTGCCAGCACCGGTCTTCCGCTTTACCGCCGAGTTACAGGCACGTCGCCGCCTGGGGTTAACCGCAACCCTGGTACGTGAAGATGGACGAGAAGCAGACGTGTTTAGCCTGATTGGGCCAAAGAAATACGATGTCCCCTGGCGTGAACTGGAGCATCAGGGCTGGATTGCCAGCGCGGAATGCCATGAGATCCGTGTCGGTTTCGCGAACGAGGATGAGCAATACGCCTACGTAACCGCCGAACCCCGCGAACAATATCGCCTGGCAGCAGAGAACTCCGTCAAAGGAGATGTGACGCGTCACCTGCTAGAGCGGCACCCCAACGACCAGATACTGATCATTGGACAATACCTGGATCAATTGAAGAAGTTGGCGACAGAGCTTGACGCACCACTACTCACAGGACGCACCTCGAATGCACAACGCGAAAAGCTCTATGAGCAGTTCAGACGTGGTGAGATCAAGCGCCTGGTCGTCAGTAAAGTCGCAAATTTCGCGATCGACCTGCCAGATGCCAACGTCGCAATCCAGATATCCGGTACATTCGGCTCACGACAAGAAGAGGCCCAACGCCTGGGACGAATTCTTCGTCCGAAAGGTGGGGATGAGAATATCGCCTATTTCTATACTGTCGTCACCCGTGATACTCGCGATCAAGAGTTTTCAGCCAATCGTCAGCTCTTTCTTACTGAGCAGGGGTATCGTTATCTTATAGAAGATGCAGAGACCATCTTCACATCAGCTAGCTAGCATAACGCGATAGCATGTATAATAACATTTATAGCATCTATAGCCCAGGAACACCTTTCTTGACAATGAGCACAGGCAGTGATACCTTGAGAGTAGAGAGTAGCATTCATTATTTATCACAAGAGGTTGGCATGGCAGAAAACTATATTGCAGTAACGAAAGAGAATTTCACAGAAAAGATATTAGATGCCACACAACTGGCAATCGTCCATTTTTTTGCAGAACAGAGCGGAGCCTGCCAGATTCAGGAGCCAGAACTTGTGGCCTTGAGTAAGGAATACCAGGATCGCATTCTCTTCGCCAAACTAAACGTGACTGATTATGAAGAGCTTACCAACCAATGGAAGGTAGAAGGGATACCGACCCTGATCTTTTTCAAGGACGGGAAAGAACTTTACCGTGTTACGGGTATCGTGATGCGTGACAAATTACGCCGTAAGATAGAAGGAATTCTACTGGCGAATTGAGTAACGACAGAAAGTACCCCATCAAGTCATTTCAGAAAGTAGTTTGTACTTTGTCTACGTACTATCCACTACGCTTAAAAGCATCATTACACGAAACCATCTGGGGCGGTCGTCGCCTCGCTGAAGAGAGATGGAAAGAGGTCCCTCCAGGCGATACCCTTATCGGCGAGTCCTGGGAGACAGAGATCAGTAACACTATCCAGAACGGTCCATTCACAGGACAGACACTGGATACCATCGTACAAGAACTGGGAGTAAAGCTTTTAGGGGAACAAGCAACCGAGATTTTTGGTACACGCTTCCCCCTCCTTGCCAAGTTCATTGATGCTCGTTCGCAGCTCTCGGTACAGGTCCATCCGAAAGATCACTACGCCAACGAGTACGAACATGGAAAACTGGGCAAGACCGAATTCTGGTATATTCTTGCAGCCGATCCTGGTGCCACCATCGTTCATGGCTTTCAGCATGATACCGATAGCGAGACCGTACACCACGCTATCTCAGAGGTCCAGCTTGAAGCGTTAATGCACGAGGAGCCTGTTCAAGCAGGCGACGTTGTATTTGTACCAGCCGGAACAGTGCATGCAATTGGTAGCGGTATCTTGCTCTACGAGTTACAAGAATACTCCGACGTCACCTATCGCATGTATGACTATGGGCGCTTATCTGCCGATGGCAAGCCACGTGAATTGCATATCGAGCGCTCCCTTGACGTCACCCACTTCACAGAGTCCGCACAAATCAAGATGCAACCCGTTCAAGTAACGGAATCGCGCACCTATGACGATCGCTGCCTTGTCGCCTGTTCCTATTTTATGACACGCGAGATCACACTCAAGGACGGTGAGTTCTGCGGACAGGCCAGCACAAGCTGCATCATCCTCACCTCGCTAGATGCTACCGCGAGTGTACGCTACGGTGAGGAACTGACACAGCACGAGCCACTGGCTCGCGGCGAGTCGATCGTGATCCCAGCCGCCCTGGGTCAGTTCGCAATCGAGGGCGAAGGGAAACTCCTCTACTCATACGTGCCCACGCCAGAGGATCCCGTATGGGAGGCATGGAAGAGCGCCAATCCTCTCAGTGCATAATAGAATAGAGAACCACGTAGAAAAAGGAAGAGAGCCGCTACTATTTCCTGCGTAGCGGCTCTCTTCCTTTTTATATATTCAGATATCTGAATATAGAAACTGATCAGCTACGACGCTTGCGCCGTTCTTCATCAAGTTCAGTGATCGTCCCTTCAACAACACGCTCACGCTCTCGACGCGGTCCGCTCTGCCCGGAGTCGGCATCGAAGCCTGAAAACGGAGAGCCATAAGACTGACGCAAGAATTCGTTCTGCTGCTTTTGCATATTCTTCACATCTGACACAACACGCGAGACACCGCTCACTATATTCACGAACCACAGCAGACCAAGCAGTATGGCCCAGGCTACAAGGCCTACAATGAGTGTCACGATTCCACTCACAATACCACTGCCAATACCATTGACCAGCATATTGTTACGAACCTCGTACACAACCATTACCAGCACAGGTAGCCAGAAGAAATTGACAACAACCTTCAGCAACCAATGCAGAAACCACCAGACAGCCTTAACAGGGTCCGACGGCATATCCCACGCCGGAATCAATCCGCGTAGTCGCTTTAAAGTACTCACAGCAGCCCTTCTTTACGATGTATTTCCAAACAGGTAAGCATATTGTAGCAGTGAACGAACACAAAAACCAGTCATTGCAGTGGTTAAAGTACAGAACCGCAGCACAAAAATAGTGTAGGATTGCACCTATGAACAGCGTACACTCTCCTATACGTGAAATCAAGGTATAGCGGATGCTGTTTAAAGGTACCTCTCTCTCTCTATACCATCTTACACCATACCATAGCCATAGCCAGAAATAGATAGAGACAGCACTCGTCTAGCGCGGATAAAAAAGAATGGGCAGAGCATCAAGGGGCTACAGGAGTAACTTTGGTACTCACTTCAGAGGTGCCGTTTGCCGCCTGCAGGGTGACAGGATCGGGCGTATTTACGGCGAATGTACTCATAGGAATCGTCGTGCCAAACAAGGAGACAGAGACGTTGGCCGGGCGAAGCTCATACGTCGAAACCTGCTCCTGTACAGCCGGCAGTGTTGCTGTAGCAACATTCCCCAGAGGCACTATAACCTGGCTACCTGCCTGGTAGTTAGCGAAGTGACAGGTCTGGCTACCAGCAGTGGCAGTCGTCGTCGTATTTGCCAGTGGCTGCTGATTGAACGTATACACGTGATCATAGTGATAGCCCACATCCCCACTACCCAGTAATTGATAGCGCGAAACTAACTGGCTCTGATTCGACTGTGTCGAGAGCAGTTGTACATATGGATCCTTGTTCGGCTGCGAGAACGTCACAGTAGAGGCAGTAGCAGCCGGTGAAGCGGACACCGCATAGAGGAGATACGGGGGTCCACTCAGACGAGGGAAGGACGTAATCAAGCGGGCATGGGCAAAATCTACAGCCAGCCTGTCAGCAAGATCACTGTGCTCTGCCATCAAAAGCAGTGCAGGTCCTTGTGAAGGAGCAGGCAGCAGCAAACAATTGTTGATAGCCGTCATCGTAGGAGTATGCAGCGACTGCGCAAGATAGGACATACCATCAATTTTCAGTGGAGTCGTCTCAATAGTAAGAGAACGGTAATGATCCTGCAGCGCAATCTTATCAGCGGACTGGAGCGCCTGCTGCATCGTACCCAGATCATCGTAGTAGTTATTGGCATTGGTCCACGCCACCTCATCGATATGTCCGGTCGTAGAGGAGTCGATCTCATACAGGAACGTCGTCACCGCCAGACTACAGATGAGCAGCGCAACCACACCATAGCTCAACAGACGATAGATACGACCCAGAGAGAACCTATCTAGATGGTGAATAACGTACGAAACGCAGAAACCAACCAGAATGAACGGACCCGGCAGGAAAAGCAGAAAATAGTGCTCATGTAATTTGACACTGGGCCGGAGCAGATAGATTAACGGAATAATCTGCCAGGCCAACAGGATAAGCAGTCCACAACGCAGCGGTGAGGCACGTAGCTCAAGCCACCAGTCAAGCACGCGTCGGAGCCAGAGGCGAGAACGTGACTGCTCTTGCGACATGCGGCGTCCGACACGGATAACTTGCCAGACCGCCAGGAGTCCACCACCCAGTAAGATAAACGTAAAAGCCCACTTGATGAGTGGAGACGGTATCCTGCGCAAAGAGTAGAAAATAGATTTCGGACCGAGATAGGGAGCCCCTACTGGACCAAGCAGCGCTTGATAGAAGATCAGCGCATCTTTACGAAAGCCATTAGCATGCTTCGAGGCGTTCAAAACCATAGTAATATCGATAAAGTGCGTCTCGACTAGGCGGACAGCATACGTACCATAAAGAAATGCGATCCCCAGGACACACAGCACAAGCTCATACCAGCGAATTGTTTTGCGAGGAGCCAGCACAAGTGCCACCAGGAGAGGAGCCACCAGAACTATGGCTGTAGGGTGAAACTGCGCCACCAGACCCAGGAAAAAGACCGCAGGAAAAAACCAGAACTTTTTATGACTTACAGCCCCACGATACATAAACCAGAACAGTAAAACGAGAGGAATAGGCAAAAAATTTGGATTCCACAAAAAACGAGAATAGAAGACAGGCCACGAAGCTACCGCATAGAGCAAAGCAGTTATAGTCGCCGCCAACCGTCCATAGTATTGACGAGTAAAGAAATAGGAGAGAAGAACACCAATAACTGCAAGACCAGCCGTAAAAATGACACCGCCTAATGGATTCGCACTAATAGCAGCCGGAATCATTAAAAGATAGTTAGTGGCAGGAGGATTATACATACCAATCGAAGCAACATTACTGGTCGCCAGAAGAAGTCCATGGGTCACGGCATTGCGAGACATAATAAAGAGTTGCATCTGATCGTTATCAAACTCGGTGGTACCTAACTGATAGAGGCGTAGGAGCGAAGCGAGCAGAAAAATAAGGTAGAACTCCCAGCACCGCCACCATGGTAGCGATGCCGGGTTCCTGATAACCACACCCGCTGCACGTACATCAGGCAGAGTGCGGAAGGGAAGGATCTGCAGAGAGAGACGCTGCCGCCAGGTCATTCAGCTAAAGCACTCCTGACAGCCTCAATCGTCGCTTTCACACTACCACCACTCACCGCCTGCGGGATGCCAGTCTTGCTATCTTTCAAGAGATTACCCGTCAGGATACCAACTACTTTGTCATCGCGTTTGATGACGCCCTGTGCGACCAACTTACGTACACCGGCTAGAGTCGCAGCAGAAGCGGGCTCACAGCCAATACCAGAGCGATCAATAACAGCCTTCGCAGCCAGGATCTCCGCATCGGTCACCGACTCAACGACACCATTTGTCTCCTCAATCACCCGGCGCGCACGTGCATAGCTCACCGGATCTCCTATACGAATGGCGGTCGCGACAGTATCCGCCTGCATAGTCTCGCGCTGTTTAAAGCCATTTTTGAAGCTACGATAGAAAGGACTCGCCCCCTCAGCCTGGATTGCAGCGAAACGAGGCAGGTGGCTGATCAGCGATAGTTCATACGCCTGACGGAACGCTTTACCGATCGCCGAGGTATTCCCCAGATTGCCAGCAGGCAGGACCAGCCAGTCAGGGACCTGCCAATCCAACTGTTGGAGCAACTCAAAGCCGATCGCCTTCTGACCCTCGACACGGAAAGGATTGAGCGAGTTCAACAGATAGATACCCAGTTCATTACACACCTGCTCAACCAGCCGCATCGCATCATCAAAGTCGCCATCGATCTGCACCGTCCGCGCACCATAGGCCAACGATTGTGCCAGCTTGCCAGCGGACACATTGCCCGAAGGCAAGAAAACAATCCCCTCCATACCTGCCTGAGCAGCATACGAGGCCAGCGAAGCCGAGGTATTCCCCGTAGAGGCGCAGGCCACAGCCTTCGACCCTAACAGATGCGCCATCGTCACACCAACCGTCATACCACGGTCTTTAAAGCTACCGGTGGGATTCTCGCCCTCATGCTTTAAATAAAAGCGCTCCAGACCAGCAAATACACCAATCTGGCGATGGCCGCTCCGGCTCGCAACACAGTTCTCAATACCGACCGGATAGAGACTCGTATTGCCTTCAGGACGACTCACCACATACCGCTCAGGAGCAGGCAGGATCAGTTCGCGATAGCGCCAGACACCGCTATGATCGAGCAACATCTGGTCTGAACTAATCGACCAGATAGGCGGAGTAGCCGCACGCTCATCAAAGATCTGCCGCCAGGGAGAACCAGCCGAGGGAGTCCCAGCATCAATCTCGCTCCCCAGGCCATACAGCATAGAATCGACATCTCGCGCGGCCTGACGAGCACGATCGGCTCGCTGAGGGAGACGAAATTCCTGTTCCACATCGAGAACAGCGCCACAATCGCAACGATAACGCGGCGGTTTGCCAGCCTCAATAGCAGGATAGAGCGCAGCGCACTCCACACAACGCAGCATCGTTGAGGCGAAAGCCTCAACGACATCTGGAGCAAGAGAGGCCGACGAATGGAAACGATTATCGTTTGCTTCCCGGTCTGGCTGGAGACCAGTAGAATTGATCGCCATAACGAGCACTAACTTCCTTTCGTATGCGACTACGCGGCGTATTGAGTACCCGCGCACCATTCTGATCCGCACGTAAAATCATACCAGTCCCCTCAACACCCGCCTCACGAGCGGTGCGCTGCATAGCGTTGAGCACCTCCTGGAAACGGGAACTGGTCAGTGCGATAAGAGAAGAACCGCCGCCAGAAAGGCTAGCACCATGCGCCCCGGCATCGATGGCGGACTGAATAATAGCAGGCATAGCTGGAAAGAGCGCCAGGCGATACGGCTGATGGAGACGATCGCGCATAGCCTCACCAATCAACTCATAGCGTCCAGTTTGCAGAGCAGTCAACAACAAAGCCACCCGCCCCGTATTAAACGTGACATCCGCCTTCGTATAACTGGCCGGCAACAACTTGCGGCCCGCAACAGTATCCATAGGGAAAGAGGGAGTGAAGATAATAGCCCTGAGCTCATCAGGGAAAGTGGTCCTGATCGCGTGGAACTTTCCCTCCTGTTGGGTTGTCGCCACAAGACCACCAAGGAGCGCCGGAGCCACATTATCAGGATGATTCCCAGCCTCCAACTCGACCGCCATCGCCAGCAGATCCTCTTTAGGAACCGCCAGACCGAGAGGACGCACCCACTCGTTAGCCGCCATCAAACCACCAACGACAGCCGTAGCACTACTACCCAGGCCACAACCAGGAGGAATATTAATAGTCATACGAATACGTACAGAGGGAACAGGCACCTGTAAACGCTCAAGAAGCAACACAAATGTCTGAAAAAACATATTATCTGGCCCGGTCGAGAGACCAGTGCCCAGATCGCCATAGATCTCGATCAGGGGATGTTCTGGCTCATCTCCCCATTCCTCAACCTCAAAGCGATTATACAATTGCAACGCTAAACCCAGACTATCAAAACCAGGACCCAGATTAGCGGACGTTGCTGGAGTTAAGACGGTAACCATAACAGGTAATACCATTGCCATCGGCGGCTACCTGCCTTTCTGACGACGAGTGCATAATTCATCCTTTCACAAGTCTATCCATTGTACCATGGACGGATGTCGTCCATGCGTACCGGGGTACAAAAGTCATCCAACATCAGGAGCCCGGTACAGCCCCGTTATCTCTTCAATAAAGAACGTTGCACCCATTATAGCGCAATAGGTAGTATGTATATGTGGTCATATACGACATAATCGATAAGCTTCACAGACGTATGTGAACATGTGAGAGGGCAGATTGCGAATAGCAGATTGCAGATAGCTAAAGCGAGCATGCCCTCTCACGCAGCTTTATATGGCAGCAGGAGTCTCTTTACCACTCTCAATAATATAGTTCAGATCAGCATCTGAAATGTGCTTTTTTTGATCGGCAAGGGCAATAAAGCGACTATACGCTGATTTCAATTGCTCAGCGTCGAGCCTGTAGCCAAGCTCGCGCAGACGAGCATCCAGACCATGACGACCAGAATGCTTCCCCAACACAAGATTGGTAGCGTTCCAACCGACCGATTGAGGAGTCATAATCTCATAGGTCATACGGTTCTTGAGCACGCCATCCTGATGGATACCCGCTTCATGGGCAAAGGCATTCATACCAACGATCGCCTTATTCGGCTGCACCTGAATACCTGTCAGGCTACTGACAAGCTGACTCGCAGTCAACAGCTCTTCGGTATTGATGTGGGTATCGAGATTACCAAAAAGCTCTGGACGCGTACGCAGGACCATCGCGATCTCTTCCAGCGCAGTATTGCCCGCCCGCTCACCAATACCGTTGATAGTGACCTCAACCTGGCGCGCACCACCATGAATAGCGGCCAGCGTATTGGCGGTAGCCATACCCAGATCATCATGACAATGAGCACTCAGCGTGACGTTTTCGATGCCTGGCACATGTTTGCGCAGATACACAAAAAGTGCTTCATATTCAGTCGGATACGTATATCCGACCGTATCCGGAACATTGATCGTGCTCGCACCCGCGCGGATCGCACACGCAAAGACACGACTGAGATATTCACAGTCACTACGCGTAGCATCCTCAGCAGAGAACTCAACGGTTGGACAGAGGCTATGCGCATGCGTAACACTCGAATGGATACGTTGCAGCGCCTCTTCACGGCTTAAATGCAGCTTATGTTGAAGGTGGATATCAGAGGTAGCAAGAAACACATGGAGCACCGGATGCTCTGCTTCACGAATGGCATCCCAGGCTATATCGATATCGCTGATCTGAGCTCGCGCCAGAGCGGCAACGGCAGAACCCTTCACACGACGAGCAATATCACGGACGGCACTAAAATCTCCTGGTGAAGCGGCAGGGAATCCGGCTTCGATGATATCAACGTTCAAGCGTACAAGTAGATCTGCCACCTGTAGCTTCTCATCAAGCGTCATAGTCGCACCTGGAGACTGTTCACCATCACGCAGGGTAGTATCAAAAATCTTTACCGCAGGATCTCCCATGATTATCTCTCCTCCTCCGATTGGCGGGAAGGACACACGTACCAGCCAGCGCTGTAGTTCACGTGCATCTTGTCGCACGAGATACAGCGCACAGCATGGACATGGTCCTCCCCGAAAGTTTAGGGCTGGGTACGCGCAGGTTGTTCAGGTTGTACAGTTGCATCGGACTTCTTCGCATTGAGCCAGGGCATCATGCCACGCAGATCACGGCCCACCTGTTCGATGGGGTGTTCAGCGGCACGGCGACGCATAGCAAGGAAGCTCGGACGACCAGCCTGATTCTCAAGGATAAAGTTACGCGCAAAAGTACCATTCTGGATCTCTTCCAGTACCTGACGCATAGCAGCACGTGTATCGTCGGTAATAATGCGCGGGCCACTTACATAGTCGCCATACTCAGCAGTATTACTAATCGAGTAGCGCATGTAGCCAATGCCACCCTGGTACATCAGGTCAACGATCAGCTTCATCTCATGCAAACACTCGAAATATGCGGCCTCTGGCTGATAACCAGCATTGACCAGCGTCTCAAAACCAGCCTGAATCAGGGCAGAGACACCACCGCAGAGTACAGCCTGCTCACCAAAGAGATCGGTCTCGGTCTCTTCCTTAATAGTGGTGCGCAGAACGCCAGCACGCGTTGAACCAATACCACGAGCGTATGAGAGCGTCAGTGCCTCAGCCTGTCCGGTCGCATCCTGGAAGACTGCGAAGACCGAAGGAACACCGGCACCTTCCTGGTACACACTACGAACCATGTGACCGGGGCTCTTAGGCGCAACCATCGCAACGTCAATGTCGGTGGGTGGAATAACCTGCGAGAAGTGCAGACTAAAGCCGTGGGCGACCAACAGCAGCTTGCCAGCGGCGAGACCGGGACGAATATCTTTTTCAAAGACCTCGCGATGCGTCTCGTCAGGAATGAGCAACATAATAACGTCCGCTTGTTGCGCGGCATCGGCAACGCTCAAGACCCGCAAGCCAGCGGCCTCGGCCTTGGCACGGCTCTTGCTCTGGGCTGGCAGGCCAACCACAACATCACAACCGCTCTCTTTTAAGTTGAGTGCATGGGCATGACCCTGGCTCCCATAGCCGATAATAGCAATATGCTTCTGCTGAATAAGGTCAAGGTTCGCATCTGCATCATAATAAATACTAGCCATCAGTTTTTCTACCTTTCAAAATCACGGATTATAACATCCTGAGTAAGAAATACATTACGCTGAATAAAAGCGGAAGGACGTCAAACACGCCAGGCCATGATACATCGCTATCACGCCCTCCCTAGTTAGCATACCTGCTATGACTATTGATTCGCGTCGTTATTAAAGCGAGCCATCGCAACGCAACCGGAACGAGAGATGTCACGCACACCAAATGCGTTGAGCTCTGCGATGACCTGCTCGACGCGCTCACCGCGACCGGTCACCTCAAAGGTAACGGTCTCTGGTGTCACGTCGATGACGGTTGCGCCGAATTGCTGACCGGCATTGATGATGGTATTGATATCGGCCTGTGTCGTATCAACCTGGATCAAAGCCAGCTCGCGTACCAGTGTCTGCTGAAGATCCAGATTCGCCACATGCTTGACATCGATAATCTTACGTAACTGCTCTACCAGATGTTCAACGACCACCTGAGCATCCTGCACCTGCGTGGTGATACGTACATGATCTGGCTGGCCCGCAGGGGTCAGCGAAAACTTCTGCATCAAAGAACGACGTCTGCGCAAGACACCAACAACGCGATCGACGGAACCTGGACGATCTTCCAACTCGATAATCAGTGTATGTATACGCTCTGAACCCTGCGGTGCGTTCGTATGATGGGCACGCACAACAGGTGCAGCGGATGTTGTATTACTCATAACTCTACTTTACTCTACTTTCCTTCCCCTCTTCACCGGCACTCTACTCTTCGATCATTTCAGTGATCGGGCAACCAGGGGCAACCATCGGATAAACATTGGCTTCGGGCTCGATCACAAAATCGATGATCACGCTGCTATCGCTCTCCATAGCCTCACGAATAGCGCCTGCAACCTCTTCACGCTTCGTGACACGCAGACCCTTGAGACCATACGCATCGGCCAGTTTCACGTGATCCGGACCAGTCATCGGCGTCTCGGAGTAGTTTTTCTGGAAGAAGAACTGCTGCCACTGCCGTACCATACCCAGATAGCCATTATTCATGATGGCAACATTGATATTCAGACCCTCTTGACGCAGCGTCGCCAACTCTTGAATGTTCATCTGAATACCACCATCACCGGCAACAACCCAGACCGGCGCATCCGGCGCGGCCATCTTTACACCCATGGCGGCAGGGAGCGCAAAGCCCATCGTACCCAGACCACCAGAGGTGATATGGCTATTCTCGCGGGTCCACTGGTAGAAACGGGCCGTCCACATCTGATGCTGACCAACATCAGAGACAATGATCGCCTTACCCTCTGTCGCCTCATAGATCGTATTCAGGATACTGATTGGATCAGGGACAGCCTCATTACGCTCAATCATGCTCGCACGCTCGGTATCACCAGACTCCCAGCCGCGTACCTCCGCGAGCCATGCACTGTTATCATGCGGAGCAGCAGTCTCGGTCAGAGCCTGCAACGCGGTACGAGCGTCCGAGACGATCGGCACATCGGCAATCTTTACCTTGTGCATCTCACTGGGATCGATATCGATATGAATCAAACGCGCGTGAGTGGCAAAGCGTGTGACGTCGCCAGTGACACGATCATCAAAACGCAGGCCAACACCAACGATCAGATCGGAGTCTCCGATCGCACGGTTCACGTGCGCAGGACCATGCATACCTGGCATACCCAGGTTCAAAGGATGGGTATCGGAGAACGCGCTCAGACCCAGCAACGTTGTGATGACCGGGATAGAGGTCTTTTCCGCAAAGGCTTTCAATTCTGCATACGCGTTTGAGAGGATGACACCATGGCCCGCCATAATAAGCGGACGCTTCGCGGTGGCGATCAGCGCGGCAGCACGCATGAGCAGGTCCTCTGTCGGGCGCGGCGCGTTCGCAGCCATCTGCTCCAGATATTCATCGGAGGTCATATGCTGCGATGGATCGTAGAGAGCTTTTGCCTGCAGCACATTCTTCGGCACATCGACCAGGACAGGACCGGGACGTCCGCTACGAGCGACACAGAACGCCTCGTGCATGATTGGGGCCAGTTCTTCAATATTGCGCACCAGGAAATTATGCTTGGTGACAGGCTGGGTTACACCCAGGATATCCGTCTCCTGGAAAGCATCGCGACCAAGAAACTGCTGCGCGACCTGACCGGTGATCGCAACCACTGGCGTCGAGTCCATGAAAGCCGTCGCCAGGCCAGTAACCAGGTTTGTCGCACCAGGGCCGCTGGTAGCCATACAGACACCAACTTTACCTGATACACGCGCGAAGCCATCAGCGGCATGGGCTGCCGCCTGCTCATGACGCACAAGCACATGATGCAGAGAAGGATAGGCAGTTACCGCGTCATAAAAGGGCATAATTGCGCCGCCAGGATAGCCATATAATTGCGCAACGCCCTCACGTACCAGGGTCTCACAAATGATCGCGCTACCTGTGAGTTCACGAACCTTGTTATCTGTATGCTCGGCTGAGCGGATTGTACCAGCCTGCTGGATATCTTTTGCAGCGATTGCCATAAATCCTCCTAAAACATCAAGAATAAGATCTTTTTCCGCAAACCATTGTGACAGGTGTCGCCAGTGCATTGCATTCTGTACACTCGGGTTTACAGATCAGCAGTAAAGGATAAAAAAAGAAGACCTCCGCATGGGGAGGTCCTCGTCAGGATACCTTCGTTGGATGGGTGGCTTCATTGCTCCCTTTTCATACTCCCAGTGCATTCTCTGTGGCTAGATCATTGCCGCGCCCTACCGAACTCTCAAGCCTTATGAGTCCGGTAAGGCCGATAAGGAGGAGGACGCTAATAATGACCACAAGCCCAACTGTAAGGAGTACTACAAGAGCTAGCACATTGTTAATAATAATTGCGAGTATAAACAAAGAAACCGACGTCTTGACGCCGGTTTTTAACAGGAACTGAGGTGTACCAGAATGAGAGGCAGTGCGAGAAGCTTGAAAGCGCTGCTCATCTGCTGCATTAGGCATAGCACTCCTACGGTGAGATGCAGCATAAGCTGCCGCCGTCTGTGTGCCGTATGTCAATGCTTGCATTGCGCTACTCCATTCACTATCAATTACAGTTCAGTTACGACAGTAGTGTATAAAAAAAATCTTTACCATACACAAGCTACAACAGCATCAATGCTGGAACTTTAATGTATGCCGTCGTTGTTTTTGAGAATACACTACCTTAAAATACTTGTCAACCCTTAAAGGGGGAATGCGCCGATGTTTGGAGAAAGCATACAGAGAATGGTGTGCTGATATGTATGTTTGCTACATACATTAAGGGGTTCAAGGCTTGCTTTTGGGAGAAACTTATGTTATACTGAGTGGAACTATCTCCAAATAGGAATATGTATCCACAGAGGTAGGACGGCAATCTGTTATCTTTCTCCTTCTACAAGACGTTACCTGTTTTTTTATGCTCGCAAAGGTGCCTGAAAAAGTACGGTATAGCGAGCACCGCTCTGTTGTAGCTCACTTTTGATGACCTGGATGCCGGTCACAAGGTAACGATGAGAGGCAATGCTCCGCGCTGGAGGCCGGGTGAGGAGGCGTTGCAGGGCGGCTTGCTCATCGGGAGTGAGAGGAGCTCTGCAGCGTGCCAGGGTCAGATGTGGAGAGAAGGGACGGTGCTCTGTCTCAAAGCCGCGCGCCTCAAGTTCTGCATTGAGTGAGCGATGCAGCGTTTGGAGTGCACCTGACTGCTCCTCAATCCCCATCCAGAGTACACGGGGCTGACGTGCAGAGCCAAAGATACCCGGTTGTGTCAGGCGATACGAGAACGGTGAGACAGCTTGTGCGGCATCCTGGGCTGCGGCGATAGCAGAGGTAACCTGCTCATCGGTCAGTTCACCAAGAAATGCCAGCGTAAGATGGATACCAGCACTATCGACCCGGCGGAGCGAGGGCAAGGCAGACGCCACCTGCCGGAAAAATCCTTTCAGGTGGCGTTGCAGGCCCGTACTCATCTCTAAGGCGATGAATGTTCTGGTGGTCATGCGGCAAAGAGCATCTTGTCTAGCTCAACACCATCGATTGTCTCAACCTGGATCAGGTGCTCAGCAATAGCCTCCAGGCGATCCTGCTTCTCGCGCAAGACACGCAGAGCGGTGGCATACGCGTTATCAATCAGCAGCGAGACCTCTGCATCGATCCTGGATGCCAGTTCAGCACTAATCATCAGATTCCCCTCGGCATCGGCTTTATAGGCCACATTACCGAGCGGCGACATACCGAACTCGCAGACCATACGACGCGCGATACCGGTCACATAATCGATATCCTGACTGGCACCCGTCGTCACATCGCCGAAGATAATCTCCTCAGCGGCACGACCACCCATAGCACCGGCTAACTTCGCCAGCAGCTCGGAACGACGCACCAGATAACGATCCTCAGCAGGAGCCGAGACAGTGATACCAAGCGCCATACCACGCGCGATCGCCGTCACCTTCTGCACCGGATCAGAACCAGGAGTCATACGCATCACGATTGCGTGACCAACCTCGTGATAGGCAATAATAGCTTTCTCAGCCTCTGTGATCAGATGGCTCTTACGCTCCGGGCCAGCCAGGACACGTAGGATCGCCTCTTCTAACTCGATCTTGCCAATAAGCTTGAGATCTTTACGTGCGGCCAACAAGGCAGCTTCATTGAGGAGATTGGCCAGATCAGCACCCGAGAAACCAGCGGTCTGACGAGCCAGATCGGTCAGGGTCAGGTCAGGATCGATAGGCTTCCCTTGAGCATGGACACTCAGGATCGCTTCACGACCACGAATGTCAGGCTTATCGAGCATTACACGACGATCGAAACGACCGGGACGCAGCAGCGCCGAGTCGAGCACATCTGGACGATTGGTTGCCGCGATAATGACCACATTCGCATTCTTGTCAAAACCATCCATCTCAACCAGCAACTGGTTCAGGGTCTGCTCACGCTCATCGTTGCCACCCGTACCTGAATTGCTACGCTGACGACCGAGCGCATCGATCTCATCAATAAAGACAATACAAGGCGCATGGTCTTTGGCCTCTTTAAAAAGGTCACGTACACGAGCCGCACCAACGCCTACAAACATCTCAACAAACTCAGAACCACTCACGCTATAGAACGGGACGGCAGCCTCACCAGCCACCGCACGAGAGATCAAGGTCTTGCCAGTACCAGGAGAACCAACCAGCAAGACACCCTTTGGAGTACGCGCACCCATAGCCGTAAAACGCTCAGGCTGCTTCAAGAACTCCACGATCTCCTCAAGCTCCATCTTGGCCTCTTCGACACCCGCGACATCCTGGAAAAGGACAGTAGGACAGCTCTCATTAAAACGGCGCGCCTTTGAACGCGAGAAAGGCATCGACCGACCACCCATGCTGCTACGGCGAATAAAGACAAACATCACACCGAGAACCGCAAGGACCAGCACAAGGTCAATCGCACCCTGCTCCCATGCACCCTGCTGGCTATTCACGACATTCACACTTACGCCATCATGTCTAAATATTTCAGTAACTGGCTGCCCGTCTTCTTTTACAGCATGGTACTGTTGACCTGTCGTACCGGTTGCGTTTACATCATTACCAGAGATCGTTACTGACTTCAACTGATGGTGATCGGCCATATTCAATACGTCACTGATCGGGCGCTCCTGCACAGCCGCAGCTGAACGCATAGAGAACGAAATAACACGTACGGCGGCAATAGTCAGGAGGATAATACCCAGCACCACAAGGACAACCGGGATAACATAACGAGTGAGAATACTACGCTTACGCGATAATTTAGGCAACAAGTTCCGTGGACGAGAGTTCTTTGTGTCACGATTATTCTTGGGTGGTATTTCCATAAAAACCCTTTCAGGGGACCCATATGCCTTCAGGCTATGGGAGAAAAGAAAGGCGTCCGCAGACGCAAATTGTTCAAGGTATCCCCTTGCGGGGGAAGAACAGAAGTGCGGTCTGTCCTTCGTTACCAGAGATGGCTGGCACCCTTTTCCGCACAAAGTAATGTGTGCCTCGTCGAGGATATCGGTCTGCACGTCTCCTGAGCACTGGCTTAACCCTCGTAGACCTGGTTAACTCAGAAGTTATAGCGCAGCGGGCTGGCAAAGCACCCACTGGTACGTTCTTGAACACTGCCGATATCGTAGCCCGATAACCGTTTCCCGCCCCAATGGGCATCCAAGGAATAGTCCTGGCTGGGACTGGTCAGGTAAGCTTGTGGAGAAGACGGGCAGAAACCACCCCATCTCTACATGCCCGTCCCGTTTAGGGGACAAGGTTCCTGACATATCAAGGTGTGCTATAGTGTTTTTCTATGTCTTAGTAGGATACTTGAGGCTAGTATAGCGTATGAAATTTCGTTTAGCAAGATTAGTGTATGCTTAGAACGCTTAGAAAACTAGGAATCTAGTACTAAGGTACGTAGAGTGCCTTCTACTTGAACAATCACTTTACGCATAATTGCTGGGCTTATGCCAATACCCCTTATTTGCTATCCCATAGACTTTCTAGATGATTTCCATAGCTGAATTGTGTAGGAAATAGCGTTGGATAACGGATCTCTGGATATCTCTCTGAAGAGAGAGGTAGATTCCCTATCGATCTGTTCCTTTGAGCATGGTACAATAGTCAACACAGTACAAAGGTGGTAGTGTAGCCAATTACAATGCGAAGCGGTAGAACTACATGATAGAGTTTATATCTAGAGTTCATAGAGTTCATAGAGTTCATAGAGTTTATCCATAATAACCGCTGATATTTGCTATTCGCTATTCGCTAGAAAAAGGAAAGAGCCTTATGCGAGAGAAGACACAAGCACCCAGGAATGTACAAGGGGTGGTCTCAGATTTGCTGGAGATCGGCTCCCGTGTACAACCGTTCAGTAAGGAGAGTCGCGACAAAGCCCCCCGCATTCGCGACGCCAAAGTCGTACATAGCGTCTGCCCTTACTGTGCCGTCGGTTGTAGCCAGAATGTCTATGTGAAAGACGGCAAGGTCATCGATATTGAAGGTGATCCTACCAGCTTCATCAATCGTGGCACCCTCTGCCCCAAAGGTTCGGCTACCTATCAATATACCGTTAATAGCAGCCGCCTGACAAAGGTTCTGTATCGCGCGCCGTATAGCGATCATTGGGAGGAAAAGTCACAGGACTGGGCAATGAAGCAGATCGCGCAGCGCGTCAAGCAGACACGCGACGAGACCTTCGTTGAGCGCTTAGAGGATGGACGCGAAGTCAACCATACATTGGGCATTGCGACCCTGGGTGGCGCTACGCTGGATATCGAAGAGAACTACGTCATAAAGAAACTGCTGAATGGCGGACTGGGGATCGTCTCAATCGAGAACCAGGCTCGTATATGACACAGCTCCACTGTGCCCGGTCTGGGCACAACACTCGGTCGCGGCGGTGCTACGACCTATCCACAGGATCTTGTCAATAGCGATTGTATTTTGATCATCGGCAGCAACATGGCGGAGGCCCATCCTATTGCATTCGCCAATGTGGTGAAGGCCAAAGAACGTGGTGCTCAGATTATCCATGTTGACCCGCACTATTCACGCACATCAGCGCTTGCCAATCTGTATGTATCGACACGCGCAGGCTCGGATATTGTCTTTTTAGGCGCATTAATCAACTATATATTGCAGAATGAAGCCTACTTCCACGAGTATGTACAGTATTACACGAATGCAGCAATGCTGATACGGGAAGACTTCAAGGATACCGAAGACCTGGATGGTCTCTTCTCAGGCTATGATGAAAAGACTCAGACGTATTCTGACCAGAGCAGTTGGGACTACGAGCGCGATGAACATGGGAACCCGCGCACCGATCCGACACTACAAGATCCACGCTGCGTGCTACAAATCATGCGCCGTCACTTCTCGCGCTACACACCGGAGATGGTTGAGAACGAGTGTGGTATTACACGTGAGCAATGGCTCCAGGTAGCACAGACCCTCGTCGCTAACTCTGGACGTGAACGCACGACCGCGCTCTGCTACGCTGTAGGCTGGACACAACAATCGAAAGGCGTACAGATTATTCGTGCCGGGGCTATATTACAGCTCTTGCTCGGCAATATTGGTCGTCCGGGCGGCGGCGTGCTGGCCCTGCGTGGACATGCCTCTATCCAGGGTTCGACCGATATTCCAACCTTATATGATCTGCTCGCAGGCTATATGCCGCAGCCAGCGGCAATGCTCACGTCGCAACCCCATACACATGACGAACCGAACGCCACTACCTGGAGAGCACGGCAAGACAAGCAGACGCACCAGAAATCACAACAGACCCTCAGTGAATATATCGATACAGCCGGCCAGAAGCTAGGCTGGTGGTCACATATGCCAAAGTACATCGTTAGCTTGCTCAAAGCCTGGTATGGTGACGCCGCGACCGCAGAGAACGACTGGCAATATCACTGGCTACCGAAGATCGTCGGCGACCACTCGCACATCTCCACAAGCTACTTGATGCTGGATGGCAAGGTGAAAGGGTATCTGCTGCTAGGACAGAATCCAGCAGCCGGTAGTACCAACGCACGCATGCAACGCAAAGCGCTTGCGCAGTTGGATTGGATGGTTGTACGTGACCTCTACGAAGTCGAATCTGCCGCGTTCTGGTATAAAGGTCCGCATGGTGAGCCAGTCGATCCCTCAACAATCAAGACAGAGGTCTTTCTAATGCCTGCAGCGGCATCAACGGAGAAAGAGGGCTGCTTCACCAATACACAACGACTGATCCAATGGCGCGATAAAGCGATCGATCCACCGGGCGCTGCACGCTCAGATCTCTGGTTCATCTACGACCTGGGCAAGCGCCTGAGAAAGCTCTACGCGGGCAGTCAGGAACCACGCGATCAAGCGATCCAGGCACTGACCTGGGACTATGAGCGTGCGCACCCGGAAGAAGGATCGCGGCTGACCGATGAGCCAGACGCCGAACTGGTCTTGAAAGAGATCAATGGCTTCTACGTCACGCAAAAAGATGAGCAAAGTGGTGAAAGCAAAAAATATACGATCCATGATGCCCCACATGTAAAGACCTTCACCGTGCTCAAAAGTGATGGCAGTACAGCCTGTGGTTCATGGATCTATACAGGCGTCTATCCAGAACCAGGCAAGAATCTAGCGGCATCACGGATTACCGATGGCGAGTCCAATCTACAATGGGGCTTCGCCTGGCCCGCCAACCGGCGTATTCTCTACAATCGCGCCTCGGCAGACCCCGCAGGGAAGCCGTGGTCAGAGCGCAAAAAGTACATCTGGTGGGATGCCGAACAGAAGAAATGGGTCGGCAAAGATGTCCCTGATTATCCGATCGATAAGGCCCCTGACTATCGACCACAGCCAGGTGCGACCGGCATGGACGCGATCAGCGGCACAGATCCCTTCATCATGAAACCGGATGGTCGAGCATGGCTCTACGCACCCAGCGGCTTGAAGGACGGTCCATTGCCCACGCATTACGAAGCGGTCGAGTCACCATTGACCAATCTGCTGTACAAGCAGCAGAGCAATCCGGCCGCCAAGTATAACCGCGAGCGCAAGGACAATCCGCTGACACCCATCGGAGATCTGAGCTATCCCATCGTCATTACGACCTATCGGCTCACCGAACATCATGTCAGCGGTCCAATGACACGTTGGATGCCCTGGCTGAACGCGCTCCAGCCCGCACTCTTCGCTGAGCTCAGTCCTGAACTGGCAGCCGAGCGCGGCATTATCCATGGTGAATGGCTGGTTATCTGTACGCCACGAGGCGAGATAGAGGCCCGCGCGATGGTGACACGGCGCATACGCCCATACCAGATGCGCGGACGAACCGTCCACCAGATCGGCCTGCCTTTCCACTGGGGCTTCCAGGGCAAGAGTACAGGCAGTATTACCAACGATCTGACGCATTCTGTGCTCGAACCAAACGTAGGTATCGAAGAGGCCAAAGCCTTTACATGCAACGTCCGACCTGGACGCATTTCATAGAGGAAGCAAGGAAGTTAATGACAACACAGACGAAGAGAGCTGAGACAGCACGAGGAACTGCACAGGATGAGCGATCAGTACGATCGCTCATCCCTGCAGGGGTTGAGCAGGCCACACACCTGCTCTCACTCCTCAAAAAAGAGACGCCACCACCCGAGCAGCAGGCGATGGGATTCTTTACCGATACCAGCCTCTGCATCGGCTGCAAAGCCTGCGAGATCGCCTGCAAACAATGGAATGAACTACCAGCGATCGATCCAGACTGGACCGGGACCAGCTATGACAATACAAAGCAGCTCGGAGCAACAACGTGGCGACACGTACAGTTTATTGAACAGATCGAACGACGCGTACCAACCGTACCAACCTTGCCGCTCACAGCACCGCTCCCTTTCTTTAGTAGTGATCGCTGGCTGATGCAGAGCGATGTCTGCAAACACTGCGCGAATGCTCCCTGTCAGGAAGCTTGCCCGACTGGCGCAATCATTCACACCGAGTTCAACACCGTCTACGTACAACAGGATATCTGTAATGGTTGCGGTTATTGTGTCGTCGCCTGCCCCTTCGGCGTAATTGCCCGCGATGGCGAGGGCGACAGACAGGCACACAAGTGTACATTGTGCTATGACCGCCTTAAAGAGGGTATGAAACCGGCCTGCGCAAAGGCCTGTCCGACAGACTCGATCCAGTTTGGTCCGGTCGACGAACTCAAGAGGCACGCCAGAGAGCGTCTAGGGGACTTGCAGCAGCGCGGAGTCAAAGAGGCACGCCTATATGGCGAAGATGACACGATACTGGAAGGTGGGCTCAACTCGTTCTTCCTCTTACTCGATAAACCAGAGGTCTACAACCTGCCAGAGAATCCACCACGACCAAGCACCCACGTCATACCGGCATCATTGCGCGTTATCGCAACGGCAGCAGTCATGGGCTTAATGGGGATCATCTTCTTCAAACAAGATTGAGAGCATATTCCAAAAAGGATTTTCTGATGAAAGAGACACATATTCCTGATTTCAGCACAGCTGATCCAGCTGGCATACCAGAGAACGCACCAATAGACCTGTCAGAAGGGACCAGGGCTGCGACGACAACCATAAAACGCGGAATGCAGTCAGCGCAATCTGTAGATCTGCAAAAACTGCTCGCCTGGTGTGCCACTATCACGACTGGCTACACACCCAATCCGGTTGCAGAGATGCAGGAGTCGACGTACTATGACTATCCAGTGCTCAAAGCACCGGTCTGGACGTGGGAGATCGTCTGGTACTTCTTCATGGGCGGACTGGCGGCTGGTAGCTATGTCATAGCCACGATCGCCAATCTCTTCGGCTCACCGGAAGATGCCACTGTAGCACGCGTCGGCTACTATACATCGCTGCTGGCGGTCCTAACCTGTCCGCCGCTACTGATCAAAGACCTGGGGCGACCAGAGAAGTTCCTCAATATGCTGCGTATGTTCAAGTTCAAGTCGCCGATGTCGATGGGCGTCTGGGGACTGCTGGGCTTCTCCATGTTCAGTGGCGGCACCGCCATCATTCAGGGGGCACGTGACGGATTACTGGGCAGATGGTGGGGGGCACGCCTGCTGGCACGCTTGCCACAAAAGCTGATCGCACTACCCGGTAGCCTCTTCGCGGTCTTCCTGGGTGGCTATACTGGCGTCCTGCTGGCCGCCACCAGCATCCCGGTCTGGTCGCGCAGCAAACTGCTCGGCGCAGTCTTTATCTCATCGGCCTTCTCGACCAGTACCGCCCTGATCTCATGTATACTCAGGCTGATCGGCGCGCCAAGTAAAAGTCTACATAAGCTAGAGCGCATCGAATGGGCCAACATGTGCCTGGAGATGCTCGGTCTCTTCGGCTATCTACGTGCCTCTGGTCGAGCCGCGAAGGCACTGGTCGGGACAGAGCAAGGCGAGCAAGGACGGGCTTTCTGGAGCTTTATCGGTGGTGGTTTACTGCTCCCATGGCTACTCCAGGGTCTCTTGCTCATGGTTGGACGTCAGAAGCCACACGGACAGCAACGGCACAAACGTGGCGGACTGGGACTGCTGATCTCGGCGCTGGTCCTCATCGGTGGCTACTTCTTGCGCAAGACCATAGTCGATGCCGGTCATGCTTCTCGTAACGACGCACGCACCACGCTCTGGAATGCACGCAGGTAACACAGAAACA
Source organism: Ktedonobacteria bacterium brp13 (assembly GCA_015099395.1). Taxonomy (GTDB): domain Bacteria; phylum Chloroflexota; class Ktedonobacteria; order Ktedonobacterales; family Ktedonobacteraceae; genus Dictyobacter. The sequence continues at coordinate 3,249,795 of AP024096.1, forward strand.
CAAGCAAAAGGCACGTAGACTGGCACCAGAACAGGCTAGCCAATAGACTATCTATCCAACTTTTGACTAGATCTCGCGTACATATCTATACAGACCCAACGACGATATCATAGATCATTGATCAGCAAAGATAACCCGCGAGAGAACAAGCAGTCATTAAGAAAGGACACAATGGAGGAGCACAAACAGCCAGCTATGAATACCAGAGACAGCTCCAATCCAACACCAACGCATATTACGGCGAAGCTACCGCCAGATCCACGCGATACAGCGACAGCGACAGCGCAGGGGGGGCAGACAACGACGAAACTGGCCCCCAATGCGGAAGAGCAGGCAACAACACCGCAGAACGATGCCGCACAACCAGCAGCCCAACAGGCGGCGCCACAGCAGCCAGCCGGACCAACCACCACTGATAGCTTACAGCTGACGGTCGTGGAAGGATTCCAGGTTGGACGCGGCTCAGCACGTATCGATCCTAACGATATTGAACGCCTGGGCTGCCAGCCGGGCGACATTGTGATGATCTCAGGCAATCGTACCACTGCCGCAAGAATCTTGCCGAATGCGGCCGTCGATCGTGGGGAGCAGACGATACGCATGGATAGCCAGGTGCGCCAGAATAGCGCATCCGGATTAAGCGAGCGTATAACTATCCGCAAGGCTAGAGTACAGAACGCTGAGAAGATCTCTCTGCTCCCACTCAGCAGTGGCACGCCGATTCAAGAGAGCGACCTGCAGTATATCGCGCGCTATTTAATCGGGCTGCCTGTCACCATCGGCGACCTGCTACGAGTCGGCACACCAGGGACAACACCACGCGAGTTTCTGATCATCGGCACCACGCCAGCGACACCATCCTATACATTGCATCGCCGCACAACCGGTGAGCTACCAATCGTCGAAGAGAGCCCCAGCGCCATCGCTGAGGTAGACGCCGTCATGGTGCGTTCCGAGACGATTGTACGCGCACAGGCACGTGGAGCAGCCAACGGTGGTGCCCCAAAGCACGTCGGCTACGAAGACATCGGTGGTCTGGGCAAAGAGATCCAGCGTATTCGTGAGATGCTGGAGCTCCCACTCAAATATCCAGCGGTCTTCGATCGTCTGGGCGTAGAGCCACCAAAGGGCGTCCTACTCTATGGACCTCCTGGCACCGGTAAGACGCTGATCGCACGCGTCGTCGCCTCCGAGACCAACGCAGCCTTCTTTATTATCAACGGACCAGAGATCATCAATAAGTTCTACGGCGAGAGCGAGCAAAAGCTGCGTAACGTCTTCCAGGAGGCCCAGCGGCGCTCACCGAGCGTCATCTTCATCGATGAGATCGACGCCCTCGCACCAAAACGAGCCGAGACAGGTGGCGAGGTCGAACGACGTATCGTCGGACAGCTCCTGGCCCTGATGGATGGTCTGGAATCCCGTGGACAGATCGTCATTATCGGCGCAACTAATCAACCGAATGCCCTCGATCCAGCAATCCGACGTCCTGGTCGCTTCGATCGCGAGATAGCGCTACGCGTACCAGACATGCGTGGACGTATGGAGATTTTACATATCCATAGCCGCGACGCAGCCATCTCCAATGACGTAGACGTGCAACGCCTGGCACAACTCACACCGGGCTTCGTCGGAGCAGACCTCGAAGCGCTCTGTCGCGAGGCCGCCATGAACTCCCTGCGCCGCGTCATGCCGCAGATCGACTACCAGCGTGGCTACATCCCCTACGAGATCCTGGTCAATATGAGTATCACCATGGCGGACTTCCAGGCAGCCTTGCGTGAGATCGAACCATCGACGACCCGCGAAGTCTTCGTCGAAGTCAGCGATACCTCATGGGATGATATCGGTGGTCTCGAATACGTCAAGAATACCCTGACCGAGAGCGTCGAGTGGCCACTACGCTATCCCGAAATCTACGAGAACGCAAAAGTTGAACCACCACGCGGCATCATCCTCTCAGGTCCTCCGGGATCTGGTAAGACGCTGCTCGCACGTGCACTCGCCAATCAATGTGAAGCCAGCTTTATCTCGATCAAGGGGCCAGAACTCCTCTCGAAATGGGTCGGCGAATCTGAGAAAGGGATACGCGAGACGTTCCGGCGCGCCAAGCAGGCCGCACCGTGTATCGTCTTCTTTGATGAATTGGACGCCCTGGCCCCCAGACGCGGCGGCAACATGAGCGATGGCAGCGTAGGAGATCGCGTCATCGCGCAGTTACTGACCGAGATGGACGGCATCGAGGGACGCACAGGCGTCATCGTACTGGCCGCAACGAACCGCCCCGACATGATCGATCCGGCGCTGCTACGTCCTGGTCGTTTCGACCTGGGCATCGAGCTCCAGTATCCGACAGAAGAAGGACGGCGCTCAGTCTTCGAAGTACACCTGCGTGGACGACCCATCGCCTCTAATGTATCAATCGAGGAACTGGCGCGCGTAACAGAGGGACGCAGCGGTGCCGATATCGAAGCGATCTGTCGCCGAGCAGCGCTGCTCGCCTTGCGCGCATGGATCTCACCGCGCCTCACCACTGGACAGGTTCAGGTCATTCCAGAGGATCAGGGCGGTCTGGGCACAACGAGCAGCGCCAACGTACCACGTGTTATCGAAGGGACAAGCAGCGCAACCACCACGGATGCAGCCACGGATGGGCAGACAGCGATATCTATTAACGAACCTAAAGACATCGCTACTGATCACGCGACCTCACCGGTCCCTGATAACGCCGGCCCCTTCCAGATACGTTGGGAACACTTCCAGCATGCCATCGACGAACAGAAAGAGCGTTATGGCCAGCAGGAAGCGGTCGAGCAAGAGCGCAACCGCCAGGAACGCGGTCGACAACGGCTCGTCGACATGGCAGCCGGACACGAGAACGGAGACAACAGCAGCAAACCAGCGCTGCGTGGTTTCCGCCTCTGGCTGGCGCGTCTGTTTGGATTGGTTTAAATAGCTAAAGCAAAAACGGTGACAAGAATTCGCCCGAATTGAATTCTTGTCACCGTTTTTTTAAGAAAACACGTATACTACTTATAAGCCAGCATCTGAATGCCTCTTACATATGGAGAGTCCACCGTAGTTATTACTTCTACTTTGCTTACACAATAAGTATTATCAGGCTCTTCAGGCAACAATTTTATGCCAGCATCTGCCAAATGTGGTGCTACCCAATCTACATAGAACGCGTTAAATATAATAATATGTATATAGTAAATCAATCGCAGCTCATTCGTTGTAGGTACTATCCACTTACAATACATAGGTGGCTATGCTATAATAAACAACGGAGAAGGTTTTAAAAAAGTGAAGGGAGGACACAGTGCTACCTATACATGACGACTCCTCTTCAATCTCCCAGGAGCAAATCACTCAGGCTTACCTGAATGCTATCGAGCTCATTGACGATCGCGTCACACCCTATCTAGGGAAAGCTACCACACGTGCTCTTGTGCAAGGTGCCGCAACACGAGTTCAAAATACCTATCCTTTTCTCAGTTGTCTTACCAATCGTCCTTATACTGATATTGTTCCATCAATCATACACGAACAGCTTAGTGGCATTACAGCACAAGAACTCGTCCAGGGACTGGATGCCTTGCTGCAGGAGTGTTTCGCAGGGCTACGAGAGCTCACAGGTGATCTCATCGTTCCTCCATTGCATGAAGAAGTTGCTCAGCAGCTACAACAAGCGCAATAAGGGAGCACCATGGAGAGCAGCCTATCACAAGAGCAAGAGGAATCAGAGGGCTCGCAACAGGTATCTCAGATACCGACAGCAGGGATATTGTCAGCGACCCGACAGACACTAGCAACAGCGAAAGCGCAGACACTGGATACACCACAACAAACATTCGATACCATGGAAAAGGCAAAGACCGTACAAGAGCCCAATGGACGGGGTTTCAGTGCTGAAAGGCTGGCTACACTCCAGCGCGAGCTACAATACCTGAACACCATTGGAAAGCGTTTTGTTGCAGCGATAGATCGTTTTCAAGTGCACCGGGCACTCCTGGTCACCTTGCAAGAACTCTATAGCTTCTCAGCCTGCTGTATCCTCCTCAAAGGAGAACCCTACGATCTCTTTATTATTCCTTGCTATCCACTCAACTCCTCGTTTTTAGAGTCAATGATTCAGCGTATAGCCAGCGCAGCCACGGCTATCAACTTTCCCAGCGTCACCGCTGAACATCTTGCACGCACAGCCTACTACGATGCACCTGACGATTTAGCGCGCAGACGCTTGCCGCATGAGCTCGCCGGCGCATATATTCAATCCAGCCTGAACGTCCCATTGATCGTCGAGAACCGCATCATTGGTCTGCTCAGCCTCTTCGACGAGCAAGCAGGGACCTTCGACAAGAATCTCTTGCAGATGACAACAATGATCGCGGATTACGCCGCTGTAGCGCTCGACAATGTACGACTACACGAACGCGAGAACGCACTCTGGCGCGATGCCGAGCTTGAACGACTGCGGCTGGAATTGATTATCGGTAGTATGGCCGAAGGGCTGCTGATTACCGATGAACGTGGAGCGATCACCTCGCTTAACGCGTCAGCAGAACAGTTACTCGCCCAGACGCTGACCACGGTCAGAACCGGTATCCCTTTAGCGCAACTCGCAGCCACCAGCAACGCTGGATGGCTTTTACGCTTCATCGAGATTATCCAGCAAGCCCTGGCAGGACAGACCGTCAAGAGTCAGGAACTCGTCGCAGGTAGTGCGAAAGAGCGCGTCCCCCTGACGTTGAGTGTCAGTGCTGCCCCACTAAACGACACCAATGCGCGCGGTCATGGTCGCACAATCGGGGTCGTCGTGGTCCTCAATGACATTACATCGAGTAAACAGATCGAGCGTCTCAAGGATGACTTCGTCTCCGTTGTCTCACACGAGCTACGTACGCCACTGACAGCGATTAAAGGCTATACACAGCACGTAGCACGACGTATAGAACGACGAGTACGCAAGATGCGCGCCAGTGGCGAGATTGCCCTTGAAAGCGAGCCACCAGAGAGCTATGATCTGCGCAACCTCGCTATCATCCAGAGCCAGGCCGAACATCTGGAACGCCTGGTCAACGATCTGCTGGATCACTCACAGGTGCAGTATGGGAACCTGCGCCTGCAATATAGCACCTTTGACCTCGCCACCCTCCTGCACGAGACCGCACACTCAATCCAGGCCAGCGCCGAACAGCATACCATTACGTTGAAAGTGGAGTGCGAAGAGACAATGGTCAGGGCGGATCGCGTTCGTATCGGGCAGGTTATCGGCAATATTCTGGATAACGCCGTCAAGTACTCACCCCACGGGGGACAGATCGTTGTCATCTTGCGGATCGAGGACGCGCTGTATTATGTTAGCGTCATAGATCAAGGGATCGGCGTCAGCGCAGAACAATCTGAACATATCTTTGAACGCTTCTACCGCTTGCATAATACCGCCAGCCAGAACTACTCAGGGATCGGACTGGGGCTCTATGTAGCACGAGCGATCATCGATAGTCACGGTGGAGAGATCTCTTTAGTCAGCAAGCAGGGCCTGGGTAGCACCTTCAACTTTACCCTGCCGCTCAAACCAGCATATGTACCGCCGCCGGAAGGTGATAACGAACCAGCAGGTCCTGAACCTGAACTACAAAGACAGGACCTGTAATAACTCGGTGGGGTTCACATCAAAATGTTTGCGCAAATAGCTTTGTCCAAACGCGGTAAAATGGATACGTGTATACGATGTCCGGAGAAGTTGCATGGTACGGAGTACACGCGCCTCGCCCCAAAGAGGATGGCGCATATCATGGAGAGCATGATAGAGATTCGAGCAACTTGTAATGCAGATGCCCACAACCAGCACAAAAAGTTTGATAGGCCAACGCTCAGGAATCGTCAATGGACTGATAGAAGTGAACAGACCAATCCAGAGCAAACACCCTGAGACCAACGCCGGGCAGAGGACATCTAACCAGATAAAGAGCAGTGACGGTTCACGCAACGTCATCAACGTTATCCCAAAAGGACTCACACCCCAACCGATTACTGGCTCACGTCGCCCTAGCGTAATGAGTACATGGACACATTCACAAAGGACTATCCAGAATACCAGAAAAACAATCAACCCGAGCGGACTATTGACACGAACGCCACTGAATAAACCTGGCATGCATCTCACCTCGATAGCAAAATATTGCAGCTAGCTTTCATTGCAAAAGGGAAAAACTTTCTTCTTCTTCTATTATAAGCAACGAATACCAGTCACGCAATTGTACAGCCTGAATGGATACATGACAAAAGCAGATAGGTCCATGAGAGGTACACTACCAACCATCGTCACCAATCAACGGAACAAAGATACAGTCACCCAATGACTGCACCTGCAAACCATCCTCCACATCCTTCGTACGCTTCACAATCGTCAACGTCTGCTTTAACTGCTCACCAACAGGAACCACCATTAAACCACCGGGAACCAGTTGCGATGCCAGACGCGTAGGGACATGAGGAGCCGCAGCCGTTACGATAATACGATCAAAAGGCGCATGCTCCGGCCAGCCCAGCGTCCCATCACCGACATGGAGCGCTATATTCTGAATACGCAACGTCTTAAAACGCCGTGCCGCCTCTTCAGACAACGGTGCATAACGCTCAATACTATACACCTGCGCGCACAACTGAGAAAGGATAGCCGCCTGATAACCAGAGCCTGTCCCAACCTCAAGTACACGCTCATGTCCCTCCAGGTACAGAGCTTGCGTCATCACACCGACCATCAGTGGCTGCGAGATCGTCTGCCCCAATTGCAAAGGAAGAGCCTGATTAGAATACGCATACGGCAGAAAAGCATCCTCCACAAAAAAATCACGCGGCACCCGCTCCATGGCCGCGAGCACAGCATCATTATAGACACCATAGCGGCGCAAGAATGAAACAAGTTGATGACGTTGTTCTGAAAAATCTGGGTTCATAGCCATCCACGTCAAACGGTAGGGAGACACTACGTACAAACGTACAGGCTTACAGACTCACTTACACACAAAAGAACTAGTATTTGTCTCACTATATAACACCGACACATTGAAAATAGCAAACCTACAAAAACGGAACTTTCCGAGAAGTTGATACGTAATTATGTTGTGGAGAAATAAAGTGGCGTATTGGCAACGCAGCAATATAATAGGAAGTAGTAGCAGAAGAAAAAGCAAATGGGCGCTACTGGTATCGAACCAGTGACCTCTTCGGTGTGAACGAAGCGCTCTACCGCTGAGCTAAGCGCCCAAGACCTGTGATGGGGATAACTATATCATTAGTACTTCAGATTGTCAAGCAGTTTGAGTTTGTACATTTGTAAAAGAGCTTTGTTCTATTGCAAAACGTGTACGCAACAATTTGCTTTCCATCCCTTTTATTTCCATTCTCATGTACATTTTTAGAGCATGAGAGGCCAATACCTCTCTTATTGACAGAAGAAGAGGCATAAAACAATGACTGGAATCATTGTTGCAGTCGTGATCATACTGCTCCTGCTTTTTATCATCCCTGCTAGCATGCGCGTTATCCAGCAATACGAGCGTGGTGTCGTGTTTGTTCTGGGCAGGCTGCGCGGTGTGAGTGGACCGGGACTGATATTCATCCCACCATTTGTCAGTCGCGTTGTGAAAGTAGATCTACGTATTGTTACGATGCAGGTACCTCCCCAGGAGGTCATTACCCGCGATAATGTCACTATCCGTGTGGCTGCTGTTATCTACTTCTACGTTGTCAATCCTGAGGCTGCAACGATCAATGTCGTTCATTATGTTGATGCATCGATGCAGATCGGTCAGACGACCCTGCGCAATGTCCTCGGACAATCTGATCTGGATGAGCTGCTCGCCTATCGCGAGAAACTGAATACGAGCCTGCAGACGATTATCGACCAGCATGTTGAGCGCTGGGGCGTAAAAGTTACCGCAGTCGCGATCAAAGACGTAGAGCTACCTTCTACGATGCAGCGTGCCATGGCAAAACAGGCTGAGGCCGAACGTGAGAAACGCGCCAAGATCATCCATGCCGAAGGTGAACTGCAAGCCTCGACACAACTCGCACAGGCAGCCAGTATCATGGCAGCCCAGCCGAGCGCGATCCAGTTGCGCTATCTGCAAACGCTCACAGAGATCGCCGTCGAGAAAAACTCAACAATCATCTTCCCGTTACCGATGGATATCATTGCTCCGATTATAAAGGGACTGGATCATAGCTCGGAGAGCGCTCAGGAACGACCACCCATGCGCCCACTCGCCGTCAGTGACTATCAGAACGCAAATAGCGCCTATGATCCTCAGGCCGAGCGCTCAGAAGTCAGCCTTAACGAGCAGCTAGAGGCAGCGAAGCAACGCGAGGAAGAGCCAGCGACCGTGACGACAAGACCTGAAAATCGTTGAGTTTAAGGCCACTAGCATTGTTACAATTGTTATACACAGAACAATTGTAACAATCGGCAGGGGAGGCAGATAGGCTGTCTCCCCTGCTTTATACGTAATCCCAACCTTCTTCGCTAGAGTTACGTATATTACAGAGAATGCATGTACCTATCTTGATTGTTTTTAAGCCCATACAGTTATCTGTACACACCAGTCTCAGTCTGAAGTACCTTAAAGTGCCAGGTTAAACAACAACAACACAACACAAAGAAGGAGCCCTGGAATAATGAAAAAGACAGTTGCCAAGTTGGTCATTAGTCTCGTTATCATACCCTTTGTCGCACGAGCTATCCAGAAAAGTCTCTTTTCGCAAGTAGAAAAACATATGTAGTCTCGCCTGCTTGTCATCAGTCAGATGACGAACAGAGCGTGCTCAGACAACAACAGATGAGAAGAAGGGATGCCTCTTATCAAGGGGTGTCCCTTCTTTTTATGGTATACTAAAGAATATTGGTATAATTGCCATTCGTTCTTCAGGAGACTTTTTATGGGCGAAAAAACAGAAAAATCGACAACAGAGCCAACCTCTGGTTCGGCTGCGCAGGTAGCGGCTATACAGACAACGAGTGTCGTACCTGAGAAACATGAAGTACCTGAGCGTGAGCACAGGGAGTCATACGGAACAGCAAAGACCGAGAACCTGCGCGATTCAGGTCTCTGGCGGATCATCCTCCCAGCAGCGGTCGTTATTTTTTGTGCAGCATTGGTCATCATTCCACTCGGTATCTTGATCCCTATACTGTATAATGCTATTCGTGGGCTGAGCACCGGTACGGCAGAAGGTCAATTGGTCTGGCTCTGGGTGACATTGATCGTTATTGAGATGGGCATAGTTTACATGATTGTGCGCGGTATCTTCAGAATCTTCCTGACGCAAGCGGGAAACTACCAGCACTAAGATCTTATTCCGAAACCCAACGCGACTGACGTCGCTAGTGCTATACACTCAGGTTTTCGGATAAGTAGTAAAGTAATCATGGGTGCCGCAGAGATATGGGAGGACACAAGCTCAGTCCTCCCATATCTCTAGTACACTGGTCGTTAAAGGACATCTTCAGATGGGCTCTACCGGGTTCTACGAGAGAGAGCAAACGCAAAGCTATTTCAAATTGCTCGCCTTGACTGGAACCTGCTGAATCTTCTGTATCGATGGTTGTAGCTCTTCTTCAGCGAGCAACAACGCATCCTCCTCACTTTCCTCTGCTAGATATTCTTCGTACTCTTCCTCTTCGTCCTCCGATTGATCAATCCATTGGGCCACGTGACCCGCACGCCGGGCGGGACGGCGCATATCGCCCTCGTCATCGTGGAACGAATCACGCCTGTTTGTCGAGTATTTATCGCGAATTTTTCCTCTCATGCTTTCACCTCCTCTCCGTTGAGGTTGTGGCTAAACAATACCTGAACATGTGACAATGGTAGATCAAGCAACAATCGTTTTTTTTGTTCTGTTAGAACCGCACAATTGCGTTGGGGGGGATACAGTAACCCCTCTAAACAATTCATCTAATTCCCGCCTGTGGAGACCTCTGCATTCATGCATGAGGAGGAAACAGGCGCTCCTTTCGTGTAGCTGTAGCCATCGCTCTTGTGAAGCATCTGGCAAGAGTGATGTCCAATCCCTTGAATGGTTCCCTGTTGGGTCGTAATATTGAATGATCCACTACTGCGCACTGCCACGCGCCCAACATAGGTTCCGACTTTCTTCCCTTTGGTGACCATCGCTTTCACAATGTCCCCGGTCTGGAAGCCCTTGACGGACTTTGCCCCTTTGGCGCAGGTACGTGGGAACCCATATTTGTCAGGCAAGCACATCTGTCTGTTCCCGTGTCCTTTCGCCGTAATGAGCAAGGGCACGACACCTTTGACCGTGAACACCGCAGGGGTACTCTTGCCCACATTGGCCGCATCACACCAATGGGTCTTGGGCAGATCTCGCGTTGTTCGGTTGTACTTCGTCAATCCGCCACTGCCGCACTCGATTGGCAATCCAGTCGCCTGTAAACGTTCAAACAGTACCCAGCGTGCCGCGTTGACGGCTGTTGCATCCTTGAGTGGCTTCTTTGCTTGATCCTGAATCCGTTGCAAGACATCAGGCTTCTTCTTCAAGAACACTGCGATATCGAGCGTCCCCTTTGCCGTATTGCATTTCTCGCAGGCCAGAGCCAGGTTGCTGATGCGGTTCGTGCCACCCCTGGCTCGTGGGTGGATATGCTCGATCTGCAGTGGCATGTCCTTTGCGCAGCAGTACGAGCAGGTGCGCTTCCACTTTTCGAGCAAGTATGCACGTGCCTCATAACCGGCTAACGTCCCTTGCTGATACTGCACACCAGCAACTTCCGGGTTCTCCATCTGCTGGAGATCAAACTTTACTAATTCCATACTGATTGCCGTGATTGGAGCGTATCGTCGCAGTCGCTCAACCCATGTCAGGATGTTGGCAATCCTACTCTCTAACGAGGGTGGTAACCACCTTTGTTTACGCTTGCGGTTCTGCCATCTGACTTTGCGGTATCGTGTTTTTCGTTGACGACGTGAGTGCCGTACCGCCCGACGGGCATCCAGTGCAGATTTGACTGCTTGCCCACGATGCATGAGTTCAGCCGCAAAGACCACTTCGCCTGATACATCGTTCACGATGGCGATACCAGTTGTGCGGCTCCCAGGGTCTAGTTTGATGCGCAAAGGTTTGACCTCTGGCACCTCCACGATCCGTTTCAGGATCAGCGTAAAGGGATATATTTTGTACACCGATGCTTTGCCTTGCTTTAAAAGCAGACGTGCACGGGCCGGATGAACCGGGTTTAACGGTTGACAAAAACTGTCAATTACGAAGACATTGCTCAAGTTGAGCCTCTACTTTCGTAGGTGATGTGTGCCTCGTCAAGCTTCGAGAGGGTTTAACGTTGCAATCACTGGGTTAGCCCTGTAGCCCTGTTTAAACTGCAACCGTAGCGGGCAGCGCTGGCGTGCACCCTGCCGTACCTATTTCTTCCCGAAGGGAGCCTGTTTCAAGACTAAGACTGGTCAGGTGTGGGCTTACTTGCGCAAGCCCCCGGATTTATTTATCCGTGGGGTTCCTGACGTGTATGAGTACCCTCTTGGTGATAAAAAACAATCGTAAACGCCGCCCGATCGTAGGTAGCATGCTTATACGAAAGATACGAGAGAGCGGCATGCCGTGAACAACGGTATATTTGGACGTTGCAGTTATGGAGAATGTACTGTTATGCATCGTGGGGAATTTTGGAGGCAAAGAATAAGCTCAGCCAGAGCCGAGCCACAGCAACAAAACGAGTAAGCTACATCAAAACAACATTGTTTGATGATGCTCTGCTCTTGCTGAATGGACGAGTTCTTCGCACACGATGCTTTGAATAAAGATGTGCATTGTTCATAGAACCCTCCTTTGAATTTTTTTTGTGTTAGCATCTCTACATAAACCGAGAATAGAAAGTCCTCTAACTGCTAATGAGTGTACTTGGAGACATCATAATTGTCAAGCTATTTTCAGCACACTTTTCTACCAATGAGCGGACTAGCCGGATATGGCTATCTCTTCCTGTTACATAGAGGACTTCTACCTTATTGCGTTTCTAGCACGCTCCCTTGCTCACCTGCCAGCAGGGCGAGCAGGGTACGTGGCAGGACACAGACATAGTCCGGACCAAGCCGGGTCAGGACCTCTTTAATGTCACTGGGGGTCATCGTCCAGGCCATCAGGTAGATATTGAGATAAACAGGACGCTTATGTCTGATACGTGATGCAGCTTTGATCAGGCGTACGGTCTGCGCCACACTCCCGCTATAGCCCGGATTCTGGTAGATGGTGATGCCATTTACAATCTGATGACGTGAGGGACATCCGGTATAGCCGAGGCCGCTCAAGATACCCTTTACACCATATCGCCTGAGGGCAGCCGTGATGGTCTGTTGGAGACGAGTTTTATGCAATCCCATACCCGTCAGGCTAAAAGAGCGCAGGATGGGCAGACCAGAACTAAAGATGAAGGCGGTATCGAAGATCTCGATACTCTCCATACCGACCTGCTCCATCAGTGCTGCCGTTTGCTCAAAGTACGGAGTCAGCCGCTGCCGAGGCCAATGCGAAGGATACATGTAAGCAAGTCCGCTCGGACTGCAGAGCAGCTCGTCGTTGGAGGTCGCAGTGCTGGTATAGTAAGCAGCTAGCGTTGACATACTCTGTAACAGGAGTGGCGTCAGCGTCCAGCCGATAGGCACAGATCCGCGAGCCTCGTCGCGCCAGAGCTGCAACATACGATGCTGACAATATTGCAGATTATCGCCATCGCTCATCGTAAATGAGAGATAGACCTTCTTCTCAGGGGCTGGCAGAGGTGCGTTTACAGATGTGGGAACAGCGACGGTTGCAGCGATGGCCGTCCAGACCTCCAGGTTCGCTACATAGTCTGAGGCAATGACGGGCACGCCCATGTCTGAAGCCAACGCAACCGCACTCTGTTCGTGTACCACCCAGCCCAGATGCGCCGAGGAGCCAGGAGCCAGAGCGGAGAGCAACTGGCGAAAGAGACCACGTTCAGAGAGTCCAGCAATCGAGCGCAGCTTGCCATGTGGTGGAAGATACTGGCGCGTATCCAGCCAGCAACAGAAGCCACGTGTCGCGACCAGCAATGAACGCAACGCACAGAAACTGTGCGGGTCCAGACCAGCGATAAGGCGACCCGAGGCCAGTGGCAGCAGGTTTCGCTGCGCCCAATGATAGGCTTGAAGACGTGATTGCCAGTGATACTCACGCAGATCATCGATGATCGCCAGTGCGTAGCGCTCCACCAGTGTAGCAGCCAGAGCAGGCGAAACGACGATACCATCACATTGCGCAGCCAGCGTCGTAGCAACGTTGATCGTATCAATAAGAACAGGATCATAGATAATAACACCGTGCAACAGAGGCAGGGCAGCAGTAAGCAAACAGTGAAACGCATCTTCGCCAGTCGCAGGCGCATACGTCACCGGCAAAGAGGGCGGCAGAAGCTGCAACCAGAATACCTCGTCAGCACCAAAGAGCAGATACACCGAGGGGCGCGGTCGATTGACGATACCAGCGATCACCGCCGCAGCCGACTGTATAGCATGTGACGTTCCCCGTAGATCATAGACAGTCAGCTTCTCAACAGGCTGGAAGGTCGGCAAGCATTGATCCTCAGGCCACTGCAGTCCAGACGTTTCACAACTCATAAGTCCACTCCTATTAGCTATCCTTTATAGTGTATATGACGCAGCTGAAACGCTTTTACACGTAATTTTCTTGCAATATCTCCACTATTTAAACTTTGCTCTTGACCTTCGCCAGAAATAAAGTTATGCTACGAAACAGGCAAACTAATATGCACAAGCATTTACCTGTTTTGTTGACGCCAATTTCAGGACTCGTAGCATCTTATTACGGACCGGTATTGGGTCCCACACATTGCATGCGAGATACGAGAAGCTCAATGTTGAGGTACCGTAGAAAGGACTTCTGGCATGTCTCAGAATATGTTCTCACCTGAACTCTTCCGCCCTACGATCGATCTTCCTGATGTCCCCTATGATCAGTTGTTACGCGACGCCGCCGCACGTAATCCAGAACATCGAGCGATCATCTTCCATGAGCTCATCTATACGTACCGCGAGGTTGTCTCGATGGTAAATAGTATTGCGAATGGGCTGCACGAGCTGGGCCTACGCAAAGGCGACCGCATCTGTCTCTTCCTGGCAAACCGACCTGAATATATCATTACCTTTATTGCCGCTGCATCCATCGGTGTCGTTGTCAGTCCAATGAATCCTTCGTACAAAGAGCGCGAGGTAACCTACCAGCTCTCTGACTCCGGAGCGCAGGCGATCCTAGTTCAGCAAGAACTCATTCCGTTACTGCAACTCACACTCGCAAACAGTGATTTTCCACATCTCAAGCATATCATCGCCACTGGCACGCAGCTACCGGAAGGGTTACCCAATGCCGTTACCTTCGCGGAGCTCATGCGCCGTTCATCACCCAAGTTACCACCGCACGTCGACATCAGCAGCGATGATCTGCTCGCGCTCCCCTACTCATCCGGCACAACCGGTCTGCCCAAAGGGACCCTGCTGACCCATCGCAATCTGGTCGCCAACAACTTGCAGTTCGTCACCTCGCTCAGCCTGGATATCGCTGATATCGCACTCCTCTTCTTACCCTTCTACCATATCTATGGAGTAATGCTGACCGGTAGCTTCCTGGCATGCGGCGGAACGCAGGTCATTATGGAACGCTTCGACCTCATCCGCTCTCTGGAGCTCTGCGAGCAGCATCATGTCACCTATTATTTTGCGGTCCCACCAGTCATCCTGGGACTGGCAAATGCACCGATCCCCCTGGATAAGATGAAGACGGTACGCTATATCTTCTCTGGGGCGGCTCCTCTGGCGATTGATCCAGCACGCAGGCTACAGGAGAAGCTACCAGACACGCAGGTCGTGCAGGGCTATGGGCTCACCGAAGCCTCACCGCTCACACATACACAGCCTGCAGATCGCTCGGTAGTACGTCCAAGCAGTGTTGGTCTACCGGTCCACAATACCGAACAAAAGATTGTCGATATAGAGACCGGGACACGTGAAATACCACAGGGTGAACAGGGCGAATTAATTATCCGTGGACCGCAGGTGATGCAAGGCTACTGGAATGCTCCTGAAGAGACGGCAAGAGCACTCAGGAATGGCTGGCTCTATACTGGTGACATCGCGTACATCGATAGCGAAGGCTATACATATGTTGTAGATCGTAAGAAGGAGATGATCAAGTATAAAGGCTTCGGCATCGCCCCGGCTGAGATTGAAGCCCTGCTCCTCGAACATACAGATGTTTTGGAAGCCGCGGTCATCGGAATACCCGACGATGAAGCGGGTCAGCTTGTCAAGGGTCTGATTGTATTGCGACCAGGCACGGCTACGACACCTATCGATATTCTCACCTTTGCGAATGGAAAGCTAGCAGGCTATAAACGTATCCATGCTGTAGAGGCAATCGATAGCATTCCAAAGACAGCCTCGGGCAAGATTCTGCGCCGCGAGCTCGCCGAGCGCGAAAAAGCGAAGAGCCAGGGAGCCTCAAACATCTCATAAACTCTTAGCCGGACTGAATACGCAAAGACTGTAGAACGTAGGAGCGGCCTCGTGTCGCTCCCGCCTGCTGATAGACGCGCCGCCCCTACGTTCATACTACTCAGTACCTGTCTTGCGCTCCGTTTTAAGAGAGGCCGCTCAGGAAGAGACCACGAGCAATAATCTCACCCGCCAGCGTGCAGACCACAACGAGATAGAGCATACCCGTTGCCGATTGGAACGACCGCTCCCGAATCAACTTCCAGGCCAGTCCTCCCAGCACCAGCGGCATCACAAAACCAACCAGAATATGCAACCAGCCAATTCCTGCCGCACTAATCGGCGCGACCACAGGTGCATTGCCAGGTCTCACGCTATTATTCAGATTGGGATCGGAGCTCTTCACGGTAGCCGTCGCAGTGACAGCAGGCACGTTAGATGGCGTTGTATGATTGGCAGAGGTCGAATGCGTACCGGTCGCGATAAACAGAATGACCTGCGCCGCAACAGCAACCAGCACCAGCGTCGTCGAGAATTGTAAAGGACGTTCAGAGAGCGCAGGCGTTACCAGGTACCAGTGACCCAGCCACATGGCTGTCAGGACACCACCCAGCGCAAAGGCCGCAGCAAAGAAGCCAGCCACCGTAAAGACACCACCTAGATTGGTAGGTGCCAGCGGACGGAAGATCATAGCGATCACCAGCAGCGTCAGTAACCCGGCAATGACCGTCACAACGCCACTCGCCAGACGCAACACACGTAACGTCGAACCACGTCGTACAGCAGGTTCCTCATGAGAGACGCCAGCACTCGCTGCATCTGAAGTTGAAGAGGGAATCTCCGCACTAACAACCTCAGCATCCGCCTCAGTAGTCGAAGTCTCAGGAACAGTTGCATACGTCTCCACGGCAACGGCGGCCGGTGCAACCGTAGCAGGCTCAGCTATGCCCGCATGCTTATCGAGCAGTAAAAAGAAGCTATAGAAGGCCAGCAGCACGAAGAACAACAGCAATGGCAAGGACAGATGCACCGTCCAGCCTTTATCGAGCAGCGGGAACGTATTCAATAGTGAAGGAGTGGCGAAGTCACTCTGAAACCAGTATGTCAGGCCAGCGAGAACCAGATAGATAAGAGCATATGAAACGAGAAAACCACGCTTAACCTCATTACGCCAGTCAAGAAAAACAAGAACACTGACTGCGCCAATAGAGACTTCGGCCATGATTACAAAAAGAACTAATGGTAACGTTTGTAGCATGATATCCTTTTATCCTTTAGATGCGTCTATCAACCTATGCAGGCATCAAACCTTCTTTGGTCTTTCAGATTATAACGCCACAGACGAAAAGAAACAATGTCGGTCGAAACGGTCTTACAGGGTCTTAGAGAGGTTACTAAGAACACCAGAGACGTTCCAGAGCATATCTACCCCCTGCTAGCGTCCTGCCCTATAGTGAGCACCGCTACACTTATTGACAGATGCATATGATTCATCTACACTATAGTTGCGCGTTGGCACAAAAAAAAGCCTTTCCACAGTGCCGAGATCAGAGATCCATAAGCTGAAGAGTAAGAGGAGTCGTATGCCACGTTGTCCAAACCCTCGATGCCAGACAGACTACCCACCCGGAACCAAACAATGCTCCAGACCAATGTGCCGCTGCTTACTCCCTGAGACGGTGGTGGCGGGACGCTACCGTGTCGAGACACTGATCGGCATGGGTGGTATGGGAGCAGTCTATAGGGTAAGCGATACGTTTGAGGTGCAGCAGATTGCACTCAAGGTACTCTCACTCACGCTGAGCACGATGGATGCCGATGTTGCAGTTGAGCGTTTCCGACGCGAAGCTCGCTATGCCCATCAACTTCAGCATCCCAATATCGTACAGGTACTGAACTTTGGACAGGATGGCGAGCTCCTCTATATTACGATGCCTCTGATTACTGGCGGCACACTGAAAGCGCTGATGAAACCAGAACATCCCCTGCCAACACTAGAGGTTGAGCGCTTTCTCGCCGATCTGGCCGCCGCGATCGATGCCATCCACGCCCACCCTCAGCAGATCGTGCATCGCGATATTAAACCTTCAAATCTGCTCATCAATCCGGACGACGGTCGCTTGATGGTCGCAGACTTTGGTATCGCACGCGCTATGCAGGAGAAACCGCTGACACAGCGTGGCTGGGCGCTAGGCACAGAGAATTATATCGCACCCGAACAGGAGCATGGGAAGGCAGAGCCAGCCAGTGATATCTATTCTATGGGTGTAGTGGCCTACCAGCTATTTACCGGACTCTTACCCTACCAGGCAGTCGTACGCAATCGCGCACGCGGCCTACCACCTCCCAGCGTACTCAATCTCGCGCTGCCACCTTCGGTCGATCCGGTCGTGCTACGTGCCATAGAGACAGAGCCGCAGAAGCGCTTTCAAACAGGGGCAGAGTTTACGCAGGCCCTGCACGATGCGTTGACCATCGATAATATCTGGGCTGAACCAACGATCAGCGATGCCTCGATGACAACCACAAGTAACGCCAATGTCATCGTACGCGCGATCATTCCCGAAAACCCCTGTGCCCTCTGTGGACGCGAAAATCGCAGCAGTTCACGCTACTGTCGCCATTGCGGGCATACGCTGAGTGATACATCCTTGATGTCCGCTGATCCCTATCAGGTCGGCTACCTCAGTGATATTGGCCACAAAGCACAGGACAATGAAGATATGCTCCTGGTTGTACAGGGGCTGGCGGTTAATCTCCCACCTCCGCCACATTCATTTGGACTCTTCGCCGTCGCAGACGGTGTGCGAGGAAAGCATGGCAATGCAGCAGGCGGACATGAAGCCAGCCGCTTAGCGGTCGAGACAGTCGCAGACATCTTGCTACCACTGATCTCTACATCTGCCACCGCGGCCTCGCAGACCAGCCATCCATCGCCATCACCCAGCCAGCAATCGACACGTACGGTGATCAGGGTCCAGCAGAATGTCGAGGCTACGCTGGAGCAGTGGCTCCGTGATACCATGCGCCAGGCGAATCAGGTCATCTATCACTGCAACGCAGACTACGATACAAATATGGGGAGTACGCTGACGATCGCGCTCCTCTATCAACAGCACCTCTATATTGCTAATGTCGGAGATAGTCGCGCCTATTATTATCACCCACAGCATGGCCTGCGTTGCCTCACGAAGGATCATACACTGGCCGCCAGCCTCGTTGAAGCGGGACTGCTACGACCAGAAGAGGCCACAACCAGTCCTAAGCGACACCAACTGTATCGCCAGCTGGGACAAAACTATAGCATCACCATCGATCACTATCAATATCCAGTTGAGCCGGGCGCTAGCATCGTACTATGCACAGATGGCCTCTGGCATACGCTCCCCGCTACGCGGATAGAAGAACTTCTACAAAAATCAGAGGACCCACAGCACGTAGCAACACTTCTGATAGAGGCGGCGAACGCAACTGGCGGCGAAGGAAATGTCAGCGCAATCGTCATCCGCCTCTGAACCGGGGTAGGTTTTTTGTCCTATCCTGGTGATCCTCAACGAATGAGATACATATTACTATCCATTTACTATACATATCGCATAGATTAAATGCATATACCGCTATTGACTGAAAACTACCCAAAAACTCGTCCCCCTCTTTGAGGGGGGAGATAGCTTTAGCTATCGGGGGGAGCCATCCTCGCCTTATGCTCTCGATGACTATTCTACGCCAACCATCTCCCGTTCGGGCGTAGATTTCGTCATCGAGGATAACAGATGATAAAGGTGAGCGTGATAAAGAGCGTTTAATTCGAGATTATAACGTTATTCGAACATTTACTCCCCCCGATAGCTAAAGCTATCTCCCCCCTCGAAGGGGGTAACAAGAGTTTTATGATACTTTATAGGCTATAGTGAACATTATTAACAAGCGACGTGATGCATTCGTCATGGCATCCCACCTTTCTCCATCGGCCTGAGAGGTGGTTTCATTGTATATCTCACCAAAAAACCTATCCCGGTGAGGGGGACAGCCGCGTTAACGGCAGAGGTAGTAAAAAGATAGCAATACCCTGTAATCCTCTATTATAGGCTATAGAGACTAAAGTAATATTTAGAGTAGAATGATAGTGAGCAGCATAAGTGAAAGATAGCTCCCCCCGATAGCTAAAGCTATCTCCCCCTCAAAGAGGGGGACAAGAGTTTTATGATACATTGCAGGCAATAGTGATATTTTATGATATTAGGGGTAATTAAATGCAAAAATCACTGGGGTAGAGTTTTAGGAACGTTGGAACGTTGGAACGTTGGAACGTTCCCGTCCTAAAACTCTACCCCAGAGAGACAGGGCTCATCGGTATCGACTGTAATCAATGTAAACTTTCGCGAATGAGATCCCAGCTGCGCAAAAGTTCAGCGACACTCCACGCCTGTGCGATGCAACCGGCAGGCGTATAGGGCGGCTCAGGTTCTGCTACCTCGCTGAGGGTGCCCAGGCAAGATGACCAGAGCTGCCGGATCAATGGTTCCAACAATGGAACCACCGCAGCAGGATTATTATGGACACGTAGATGCACATCCACATAAGCCCCCATCAACCATGGCCAGACGGTCCCCTGGTGATAGGCACTATCACGCTGATAGCGGTCGCCAGCAAAATGTGGATGATAGTTAGGATCATGCGGACTGAGTGTACGCAGTCCAACTGGCGTCAGGAGCTCAGCGGTCACTTTCTGGAAAAGGCTCGCGACCTGTTGCTCGGAGAGAAGATCGTGTACCAGGGAGGCTGCGAACAATTGGTTGGGACGCAAGGTTGCATCGTTCTGCTGCGACACACCATTCACATCGACGACGTCATAGAGATAGCCGCCCTCTTCATTCCAGAAACGCGCCGCAAAGTTTTGCCGCACCTGGCTACGTAGTTGACCATAGAGCGCAGCATCCGTAGAGAGATGGACCGCCCAGGTCTCCATCATCGTGAGCGCATAATACCAGAGTGCGTTGACCTCAACAGGCTTGCCATAGCGTGGCGTCACAACCCAGTCATCCACTTTCGCATCCATCCAGGTCAGTTGCGCGCCAGGCACACCACCACGCAGGAGTCCATCATCAGGATCAACGCCGATGCCAAAGTCGGTCCCTTGAATGTGCCATTGGATAATCTCACTCAACTCTAAGAAGAGCTCTTTGAGCAGCGACCAATCGCCGGTCTTCGAGATATAGTGATCAAGGGCGCGAAACAGCCAGAGTGTCGCATCGATCGTATTATAAATTGGCTCGATCGGCTCTTCATGCGCATCTGGGAAACGATTCGGGATCAGGCCATGCCGCACATACGAGATGTAGGCCTTCAAGAGGCCACGCGCCTCGCTGTAACGCCCGGTATAGAGCATCAGACCGGGTAGCGAGATCATGGTATCACGTCCCCAGTCGGCAAACCAGGGATAACCAGCAATAATGGTTTTGCGATTGGGCGAGAGCCGCAACGGCTGTGTGGTTGCGGAAGGATCTGAATAGTCAGGACGCGCAACGATAAACTGATCAGCAGCCATGATGAGACGCGCAAGCACGGGATCACTCATCTGAAGATTATCAATTGAACGATCTGCTACCGCAAGGATCTGACGCACCCGCCGCTGATGACGCATCAGAGCATGTGCGACAAGTTCTTCATGGTGCGCACCACCATACCCCCAGGAGCAAGACGTCTCTGTCTCCGCCATCAAAACCACCGTCTTACGCATCCCAGGCGTCAATGTCATGTGAAATAAGCCCGGCTGATAATAGTCCTCTTGATCAGGTAAACCACGCTCATGATCACTACGATGCCAGATATGCCAGTACCAGAGACCGCTGGCGGTAAAGGCGGTCGAAGGGTCTGCGATCAGGTGATACGCGGGCGCACCTTCTTGAGCACGTACGCGACAGCGGTTCTCACTTCCCTCTACCAGAAAACGCCAATCTTCAGAGCCTTGCAGCGTACTATGATAGTCGCAGGAGAGGCATAACGGAGAAAGTGTGAGCGTCACGGCAGCATCGCTGACCTGCTGGTCAGAGTTCGCATACGGCAGGGACTTATTATCTTGCCATGTTGTAGAGGAACGATGCAGAGTATACTGAATATACGTTGTATTCTGACCGTACTCCATCCAGATACGCTTCTCCAATGTTAGCGTATCGCTGAGCTTATAAAAAAAGCAGGGGATATCTCCATCCAATGCGACCGCATCAAGATATCTGTAGCCCTGCGGCTCAATCATTCCTCCTTGATACTCGTTGACCCCCAGAGACAATTGTGTGCCCCCTGGCATGAGCACCTCTTCATCGATCTTAGCAACCAGCACTGTCCGCTCCACTGGCGGACGCAGTGCCGCTACAAGCAAGCCATGATAACTACGAGTGGTCGCACCAACCAGAGAACCAGCGGCATACCCTCCCAGTCCGTTCGTTACGAGCCACTCGCGCTCCAGGCCTGCTTGCACGTCGTGACAAAGAGCGCTATCAGCACGAATATGCCAGGCGTCTAGCAATGTGTGAGAGTATGCAGATGACGCAGATGCATCTTGCTTTAGGACCATAACCCATTTCCTCTTACCATTGAATTCAGTATACATTTCCACGTACGAAATCCGTACTACAATCAGACGATTTATTGGTTACCTCTCTATTACACAAACAAAGACCGTGAAGCACGTTCACTGTTAAAAAATGCTCAATACTATAACCATTCGTATGATCTATGTTAGTACGACGATACTTTTTACTCACTACTCTGTATACGAATTATAAGATGGCACGGGAAGACCCATCCCGTTCTAGGGGATGGGATGAAAGTGCCGTTCCTTCCTTTGGTACTAGTTTTTGACACTTTACGCCGTTTCTGCTAGCATGTAAAGCATGAAACAGAAACGCGCTTTTAAGTATCGCGTGTATCCCACGCCAGAACAACAACATATTCTTGCTCGTACCTTTGGGTGCTGCCGTTTTGTGTACAATTGGGCATTGCGTCAAAAGATGGATGCTTACTTCAATGAGCAACAACGCCTGTACTGCAAAGACTTGAGTGAACGGTTGACCGAACTCAAGAAGCAAGAAGAGACCTGCTGGTTGTCTGAGGTATCTTCTGTTCCATTGCAACAAGCACTTCGTCATCTGGATAAGGCGT
Source organism: Ktedonobacteria bacterium brp13 (assembly GCA_015099395.1). Lineage (GTDB taxonomy): Bacteria > Chloroflexota > Ktedonobacteria > Ktedonobacterales > Ktedonobacteraceae > Dictyobacter. Next base: position 3,272,522 of record AP024096.1, read on the forward strand.
TCATCAACTTTTTTGAAGGTCGCACGCCTTACCCAACTTTCCACAAAAAGCGGAATAAGCAATCTGCAACCTACACCTCCAATGCTTTCATCTACAAAGATGGGATGATTACCCTTGCCAAGATGAGCGAGCCATTGAACATTCACTGGTCGCGTCCCTTGCCAGAGGGTGTCAGCCCATCCAGTGTGACCGTGAGCAAGGATTGCGCTAACCGCTACTTCATCAGCATTCTGGTAGAAGCAGACATTGCGCACTTGCCTGTTACTGAGCAGACCGTTGGTGCTGATCTGGGCTTGAAGTCCTTTGTCATTCTCTCCACGGGAGAGACTATCGGGAATCCCAAGTTCTTCCACCAGGATGAAAAGAAACTGGCAAAAGCTCAGAGACGACACGCCAAAAAGCAAAAGAGATCCAAGAATCGTGACAAAGCGCGTCTCAAGGTAGCGCGTATCCATGCTCGTATTGCTGATCGCCGCCGTGATTTTTCGCACAAGCTTTCGACCCGCCTGATTCGTGAAAACCAAACGATCTGCGTTGAAAGTCTTGCGGTGAAGAACATGGTCCAGAATCCGACACTCAGTAAAGCGATCAGTGATGTCGGCTGGAGTGAGTTTGTGTCTCAACTGGAATACAAAGCAGCATGGTATGGTAGGAACCTTGTCAAGATTGACAGATGGTACCCATCCTCCAAACGCTGCTTTGATTGTGGACATATTCTCGACTCCTTAACGCTTGATATCCGCATGTGGACGTGCCCTGAATGTGGCGTCCATCATGATCGTGATATCAATGCTGCTCACAATATACATGCCGTGGGGCTCACGGTATTTGAAGCCTGTGGAGAGTCCGTAAGACCCGGCGCGGTGAAAACCAAACCGGGCACGACTCAGCGAAGCAGGAAACCCAAGAAGTGATTCTTGGAATCCCGTCCCATTGAATGGGACGGGAGGATGTCAACTTCAACCCGGCGACACGACAATAGCGGATGCTAACGACGCAAAACGCTCTGTATGCGAGAAATTGCTGTGCGGATACGCTCATCAGACTCGGTGAGCGAGATACGAATGTAGCCTTCTCCGGAAGGGCCAAAATTCGCGCCAGCCGTTACCATCACGCCACACTGCTCAAAAAGCCACTGCGTAAAATCCTTCGAGGTATACCCCTGAGGAACATGCGCCCAGACGTAAAGACCCGCCCGTGGTGACTCGGTACGTAGACCGAGAGCGTTACAGCCCTCCACCAGCAGATCACGCCGACGCTGATAGATCACGTTGCGCTCCTCAATCCATGAGGCAGGTAAGTTCAACGCCTCGATCGCTGCGTACTGTACAGGGCGGAACATACCACTATCAATATTACTCTTCAAACGACCTACTGCGTCGACCAGTGCAGGATTGCCAACCAGCATGCCAACACGAAAACCAGCCATATTGTAGGTCTTGCTGAGCGAATGGAGCTCAACAGCGACATCACGCGCTCCAGGCACCTGCAAGATACTCACTGGCCGAAAATCATCGAAATAGACCTCAGCATAGGCCATATCATGTACAATGACGAGATTATGGCGACGCGCAAAGGCAACCACCCGCTCAAAAAACGCGAGGTCAGCAATACCGGTGGTCGGGTTATTGGGGTAGTTGAGCCAGAGGAGACGCGCACGAGCCAGTACGGCGCTCGGAATAGCTTCAAGATCAATCAGATAGTGATTCTCTTCACGCATCGGCAGCAGATACGGCTCGGCACCAACCGTTGTGGCGGCGGTTACATAGACCGTGTAGTACGGGTCAGGGACCAGCGCGATATCGCCGGCATTGAGCACCGCCGAGGCTGCATACGCCAGGCCCTCTTTCGAGCCCAGCAACGGTAAAATATCCTGTTCAGGTGTCAACGTGACATGAAAGCGCCGCTCAAACCAGGCAGCAATTGCTTCATGCAGTGCACGCAACCCACGATACTCCGGATAGCGGTGATTAATAGGCCGCTGCATCTCCGCGCACAAACGCTCAACCACCGCCTGGGGGGCTGGTAAATCTGGATCACCCATCGACAACGTAATCACGTCGACGCCTGCCGCCTGCTTCTCAGCAATCTTGCGCTTGGCGTCCGCGAAATGATAGGGAGGAAGAGTATTAACAAGATGAGATAATTGCACGATTACATTTCCTTTTCTATTTCTATAGCTAGTCGGATCTTTCCGTTCAACTAGGGCTCGATAGGCTCGGCTTCATACCAGCTTTTTCCCATCTTCATCTCAACACGGATCGGCACATCCAGCTCTGCGACGCCCTCCATCAGCGAACGAATAAGCTCTTGCGCACGTTCGACCTCTTCAACTGGAACCTCAAAGGCCAATTCATCGTGCACCTGGAGAATCATACGGGTCTTCATATGCTGCGCCTTGAGTGCATGGTGAAGACGAATCATGGCAATTTTAATCAGATCGGCGTTTGTGCCCTGGATCGGCATGTTGATAGCCTCACGCTCGAGTGCCTGCCGCTCGGTATGCGAGAGGGCATGCATATCGGGGAAGAAACGCTTCCGTCCATAGAGCGTATTCACAAACCCTTGCGAGCGCGCCTGCTGCAGCGTCCGATCCACGTAGACTTTGACGCCAGGGAAGGTCTCGTGATAGTGCTTGATAAACTCAGCAGCTTCGGCGTTACTCATACCGGTAACATTCGCCAGACCATAGGCAGATTGACCGTAGAGTACCGCATAGACAACCGTCTTCGCAAGTCGACGCTGGTCCTTCGTCACCTCTTCAACCGGTACACCAAAGAGAGTAGAGGCTGTGATCATGTGAATGTCCTCGCCCTGCGTGAAGGCCTCGACAAGGCGTGGCTCGTGCGTGATATGGGCCAGGATGCGCAACTCAAACTGCGAATAGTCGGCGGTGAGCAGTACATAGCTGGGATCGGCGACAAATGCACGCCTGATCTGACGGCCCACAGGTGTACGCACAGGGATATTTTGCAGGTTCGGATTGCTCGACGAGAGGCGACCACTGGAGGCAATTGTCTGGTTAAACGAGGTGTAGACACGACCGGTCGTGTTATCCATCAACGAGAGCAGGCCGTCAACATAGGTCGATTTCAACTTGCTCAATTGACGATACTCCAACAAGTAGTCCACGACTGGATGGCGACCACGCAACCCCTCTATGACATCTGCATTGACCGAGTAGCCGGTTTTTGTTTTCTTGCCGGTCGGCAACTTGAGCTCGATAAAGAGCACATCGGCGAGCTGTTTGGTCGAGTTGACGTTGAAGTGATGTCCCACCGAGGCATAGATCTCGTTGACCAGTGCCTCCACTTGCTCTTCAAGGCGTACATTAAACTCCCGCAAGAAGTGGGCATCCAATGCAACTCCATAGAGCTCCATCTGCATCAGCACAGTGATCAGCGGCAGCTCGATACGCTGGTACATATCCAGCAGACCATGCTTGCGCAACTCTTCTTCAATCGGTTCAACAAGGCGCAGGGTCATATCCGCATCGGCTCCGGCATAGTCGGCGGCACGGCGAATCGGCACCTGAGCCATACTGATCATCTTACTGGCGGTACCGATCAGCTCACTGATTGGCGTCATCATGACGCCGAGACGCTGGAAGGCCTGATCTTTGAGACCGACACCACGACGACCCGGCTCAGCCAGATACGCACCCAGCATCGTATCAAAGGCCAGCCCCTGTACGTCAATGCCATAGCGTAGCATCATCGCCAGATCATACTTGGCATTATGCATATACTTAAAGACCTTCTCATTTTCCAGTAGCGGCTTCAGATGCTCGATCACATAGCTGAGTGGTAGCTGTTGACCAGCCTCCTGACCATCTGGTGTCCGGACATGACCGACCGGGATATAATACGCCTCACCTGGAGCCATGGAGAGCGAGATACCAACCAGGTCAGCATGGCGCGGCTCCTCAGAGGAGGTCTCGGTATCGAGCGCAAACTTGCCAGCAGCTTCCAGACTCTTGATCAGGACGCGTAGCCCCTCTTCGCTATCGACCACAAGCGTACTGGTCTGCGTCCGTTCGCTCGCATCAGTATCGATAAACAGGTCAGCGGCGACAGGGGTCCTCGTTGGCAGGTGCAATTTGCGTACAGTCTCCTCCGCCGGCGCTGCGAGCTCAAAGAGGCTTAACTGCGCAGGCTCCTCTTTGAGTGCCACAGAGGTAGGAGTCGCGCTCGCAGGCTGCAACGCTGTCGCTGTATCCGTTACAAGCAGCGTAGAAGGATCGGTAATGTCACGCGCAACTGCCACATCCTCACCGGGCGGCAACGGCGGCGTCACGATCGGCACAACGCCACTGGGAGGAGCGTAGAGCGGATTCTCACCAGCGACGGTAGCGCTGTCATAGTGAGTATCAGGGACGTTACCAGTCAGGTCAGCGTCTTGCGCATCGTTCGCCTCGAAAAGAGCACTGTCACGCGCGGTAACATCACCCCCGGCAGTCGCAGAGACAGGGATACCCAGTTGGCGAAACAGGGAGAAAGCCCGCTCAACAAGGTTACGGAACTCAAGCTGGCGGAAAAGTGTGATGATCTTGTCACTATCGATCTGGGTTATGCGACAGGCCTCCAGATCAAGCGTGACAGGCACATTCAGCACAATGGTCGCCAGATATTTACTGTAGCGCGCCTGCTCTGCGGCTCCGCTCAATAACTTCTGATCGCGTGGCTTCAGATCAGAAAGATGAGCCAGAATGCCTTCCAGATCGCCATATTCACTGATCAGGCGTACGGCGGTCTTCTCGCCCACACCAGGGACACCGGGAATATTATCGGACTTATCACCAATCAAGCCTTTAAAATCTGTCAGCTTATTAGGAGTAAAACCGTAACGCTGCATAACCTCGTGCTCATCGTACTCCACCACCTCGGTGATACCACGCTTGGCAACCTTCACCATCACATCATCATTCACCAGTTGTAAGGTATCCATATCACCAGTATAGATAATCGTCTGCACACCTTGCTCGCGTGCCTGCACCGAGAGCGTCCCCAGCACATCATCAGCCTCAAAACCAGCCTGCTCATAGATCGGAATACCGAAGGAACTGACCACCTCACGAATCCGCCCAAACTGCGGCTTCATATTATCTGGCATGGTCGGGCGCTGCGCCTTATATTGAGCGTACTCAAGATGACGAAACGTCGGCGTCGGCAGATCAAAGGTCAAAGCAATATAGTCAGGCTTCTCCTCCAGCAATGCTTTTAGCAGCATCGAGGTAAAACCAAATGTGGCGTTGACAGGCTCACCGGCACTCGTTGAAAGGCCCTCAGGGACCGCGTGAAAGGCACGATGGACGATAGCATGTCCGTCCACTAAGACGAGCTTTTTTCTTTTCTCTTTTGTCGTCATGAAATTTCTCTCAATCAACTTCTCTCTTCTCTGTCTATTCTATTCTATTCTATTCTATTCCAGATTGCGCGAACGAAAGCGGAAAGTGTTATACAGTGTCGTACAGAGCATCGTCGCACAGACCTTTCTTTTTCGACAGGGGGTGCAAGCTGTATTTTATTATGTTTGCGTCGAGATGTATAGTATAGTTAACAGACAGACAGTGTTGTAAGATGCCTGACCAGAACGGCAGATACAAGCACAACGGGAGAATAGCTTCCAACATTGTAAGCAGAATACATACAAGGCATCCTTTCCAGCATTACCAAAATGACAGATGGGCAACGTTTCAGCTCTCTAGAGTGTAAAAAGCTGCGGTAAGGGTGTACAGACATTCGTTCAACGCGACAAACAAATAATAGGAGGAGTAATGAGATGGTAGAGGAAAAACGTGAGGAACTTTTAACCGTACGAGAGGTTGCACGCCGTTTACGGGTTGACGATACAACCGTACGTCGTTGGATTAAAAGTGGAGCACTTGAGGCGATTACGCTCCCGCATCGTGGCAAACGGCAGGCATACCGCGTCAAACGCTCAACGTTAGAGGGTTTGTTGGCCGGTAGCCTCCCAAACATCTAATAGAGCGAACATACAACCTCTTTTGGCTGGCTATCTCACGGCTTGTGGAGATGAGAGCGCACACAAAAAGCTCTGTGGACTTGTACATAACAGGTACAAACGTGCCGATATGTTAAGGAGATACACTAGAAAGAGAGGGGCACAGAGGAAGACACAGGGCTTTATCCTTTCATGAACGTGCAGCGCGGCACAGTTTCTGTCCATAGAACCATAGGGTCGCACGCCGTTCCCCCCGATCCTGGACAGCGAGATAACCATATGGAGAGGACAATGAAAATAGCAATTACCGGTGGGGCGGGTTTCATCGGTTCACATCTAGCCACCGCATACCTGGACGCGGGCCATGATGTTATCATCATCGACAACCTGGTATACGGACAACAACAGGAACACGCTATCGACCAGCGTGCCCGCTTCTATCACGTCGATATTCGCGATCGCCGGCTGCATGCCATCTTTCAACACGAACGTCCTGATATCGTCAGCCACCACGTAGCCTACTCGCAAGAGCGCGATACGTATGCACCGAGCCAGGAACAGACCTTAGCGCAGGCCGATCTCCATGTGCGAGGGTTATTGCACGTCCTGGACGCTTGTGTCAATGCTGCCGTCAAGAAGATTATCTTCGCCTCCGGCGGCAACGATCTCTATGCCAATACCAACGAGCGACCAACACATGTTATCCATGAGGACGATCCGCTGTACCCACGTAATGCACAGGATGTAGGCAAGCTCTCCGGCGAATGGTACGTGCGCTACTATACACAGCAATATCACCTGGAGCATACTATCCTGCGTTACGCCGATGTCTATGGCGAGGATAGTCTCTACGAGCAACGGCCCGCACATCCTCTCACAACGATGATCGACGCACTCCAGCAACAGCAACGCCCGGTTATTCGTGGCGAAATCAATACACTCCGCGATCACATCTTTATCGACGATATCAGTAGCGCCAACCTCGCACTACTGAAACGAGGCCATAATCAGACGCTCAACATCTGTACTGGTCTGGGCTGTAGCCTCACACAGCTCTATCAAATGGTCGCGCACATCATGGAGAGCCACCTCACACCGCTCTACGTGCATACCATACACCCCACAACGCACACACAATCCGAGACCCAATCCCCGCTAGCACAATGGAACGACGACATCGGTGCAGAGGCTCCAGTACACGTGCTGGATAACAGTCGTGCGCGTCAGTTACTGCATTGGCGCAACGCAACCACGCTCGCAGCAGGGATCAATCTGGCTATCCAACGTCTGAACACTCAACCAGAGCACATTCTCATTGAGCGCGATATTGAACGCGACACCGATAAAGTTCAGATCGTCATCGGTGCAGCACGCCCGGCACAAACAACAACGCACACAGCACACCTCGCCCATGCGTAAAATGATAGAGATACAGAGTTAGCAACAAAGGATAGAGAAGAGGAAAAGGCAATAAAAAAAAGGGAGGACGTAGGGACGTAGGGGAAATTCTACGTCCTCCCATGCGGCAGATTACTGTTGGAGTCCGCTCACAACGCGAGCATACTTTTCAGCCAGGGCCTGAGCCTGCTCGTTCGAGACCGACTCAGCGAAGACATGGAAGAAAGGACGGTCCGCATCAGGCAGGACCAGGACCCACTCTTTACCCAGATCGATCTTAATGCCATCGATCGGCTTCGCACGACGCTCCCGATACTGCTCACTCAAGATACGCATCACCTTCCCCTTATGCTCCCAGGGGCAGGTCACACGCGCACTACTCATGTAGTACGTAGGCAGGTCATCAACTACTTCAGAGAGCCGCATACCAAAGGATGCCAGCAGTTCTAGCAATTTCGCGATCGCCAACATGCCATCGAAGGCCGGATGAAGCTCTGGGAAGGCAAACTGACCCTTGCCATCGCCAACCAGAACGACACCTTCACGGCTTGCCGCAGTCATCAAAGCATGTGGCAAGACCTTGGTATGCTGGATATAGCCCTCGTGACGCTGCGCAATATGCTGCAATGCGGTTGGAGCCGTCACCGGAACCGCAACGGTGCCACCATGATGGCGACGCAGATAGAGGCTCGTCATCACAGCCAGCATCTTCACACCGTCCAGGATACGACCTCGATCATCGACCACCGAGATGCGCTCACCACTTGGATCGATACGCACTGCCATATCGGTATTCAAAGCCGAACTGATCGTCGCCAGACGCTGCATATCCTTACCCAGCTCATCAGGCGTACGCGAAGTAACTGAATCATCTTCTTCCGAGTTCAAGACAATCACTTCACAGCCTAACTCTTTGAGGATCGGCGGCAACATGCCCGTCGTGCTTCCGTGCGCGTAGTCAATGACGAGCTGGAACTTGCGTTTGCGCACCACCTCATAATCAACAACCTTGTGGAAACCCTCCATGTAATGACCCAGGACATCCGTATCGCTCAAAACCTCGATAGCCCCGATCTCATCCAGATAGACACGGCGATAGTCTTCACGGAAGAAGAGGTTCTCAATTTTGCGCTCGGTTGTCTTGTTGATATCGAGGCCGTTCTGATCAAAGATTTTAATATCTACAACGCGCTGGTCATACGGCGAGACACTGACATGAACTCCACCAAACGCATCGGTCGTGCGAATAAAGTAGCGTGCGACCGGGAGCGGAACCTGGTTGATATCATGAACATTTACACCGGTCGAAGGCAAGCCAGCGTTAATACCACGCTTAATCATACGCGACGTACGATTCGCATCGCGGTTCAAACAGACAACCGAGCCTTTGGGCAGGATAGCGCCATAGGCCGCGCCCAGCTTGGTCGCGAACTCAGGTGTCAGATCTACATTGACCAGGCCCGTTACACCATAACGGCTAAAGAGACTGCGGCGACCCTGCGACCCCCAGATAATACTGGTATTGACAACAGCACCGGCTTCAACCTCTTTATCAGGCCAGATCTTCACGTTCGGTTGAATGATCGCGCCATCCTGGATAATTGAATTATCACCGATGACCGAACCTTCAAACATCACGGCCTTGCTCTTGACATTCGACGAGAAGCCAACGATCGCGCCACGTAACTCTGCTCGATCGCCTATGTAAGAATTGTTCCAGACAATGCTGCGATCAACCTGAGCCCGCTCATCGACAACGGTATAGCTACCAATCATACTCGGCCCATGAATGATAGCACCGGCACGGACACGACAATCGCGACCCAGGTAGACCGGGCCATAGATCTGTGCATCCTCGTGGATCTCAACCCCTTCTTCACACCAGATATTGTTACCGATATGCTTGGCTGGAATATCCAGATTCACATTACGCAACAGCATATCTGCATTCGCTCGCATATACTCGTTCAGGCTACCAACATCGCACCAGTAACCCTCTGTGGCTACATAGCCATAGATGGGATCACCCTGACGCAGCATCATTGGGAAAAGCTCTTGGCTAAAATCAAATTGTTTGTTTTTTTCAAAATACGAAAAGATTTTAGGATCCAGAATATATATACCTGTATTAATCGTATCGCTAAAGACCTCACCCCAGCTCGGCTTCTCCAGAAACTGCGTAATGTGCCCACTTTCATTGGTGATAATCACACCATATTCAAGAGGGTTGTGCACATGAGCCAGGAGGAGGGTTGCAAGGGACTTTTTCTCTTCGTGATACTTTATAAGCGCAGTTAAATCGTAATCAGTCAGGGCGTCCCCACTAATTACGAGGAAAGGTTCAGTTAATTGATCTTCGGCATTCTTCACGCTACCGGCAGTTCCTAGCGGAACATCTTCACGTGAATAGGTAATATGCATGCCAAGCTGTGAACCATTGCCAAAGTAATCCTCAATGTTACTTGCCAGATATTGAACCGTAACAACGACCTCAGTGATACCATGACGCTTCAACAGGTTCAGAATATGTTCCATCACCGGCTTACCCACGATGGGCACCATCGGTTTAGGTCGTCGAATCGTCAGTGGTCGTAGCCTCGATCCTTCCCCTCCGGCCATAACAACCGCTTTCATAAAAATCCTTTCTGGATACCCACCAGCCTTCAGGCGGTGGAAGGAAAGAAAAGCGTCCGCAGACGTACTCTCGGTTCGCGTCCATCCCCTTGCGGGGGAGCCATTTTGTGTCGGAATGACTCAAAACCCCTCTACTCAGGTTGCCCTTCGTAGGTTATGTTTGCCTCGACAATGAGATCGGGCCGCACATCCTTCAAGCACTGCATCGAACCCCGTCTTGCTGGTTAACTTGAAAGTTGTAGAGCTTGGGACTGGCACGCATCCCAAGGTACGTTCTGAAGCCTTCCCGATATCGTAGTTTCAGCCTGGCTGATTGTATCCAGACACTCTGCTGAAACTGAGTCTGATCAGGTCCGGGCTTGCAACAGCCTCGTGTAAAACCACGAACAATTTACAAGCCCATCCCCTTCAGGGGATAGGGTACCTGACAGTCACCCGAACTTATGGTAGGTTAATAGTTTGATCGGCTGGTCACAGGAAATAGAAGGACGGCGTAGCAATGCCACGCCGTCCTCACTGCTCCGCTACTCCCATTGTACAACATTCACAAAGTGTGCCGCAAGGTCACATTGGAGCCTATGATTACCACTCACTCAAGCGACCGTGTTCTACCAACCAACGTGCGAAACGATGATAATTCGTCTCCTCACTCGCTTTGCGCGTCTGATACTCCTCCTGGATCTGTATAAGACGCTGAGCTTCCGCTACGGTGAAACCCTCGTCTAGGAGGGCATCGATAAGCAAGTCTGTATAGGTTTGCTGCATAGTAAGTCCTCCTTCCTTCGCTTCTTCTCTATATTCTGAACTCAACATCATATTTGAAATCAACATCATATTTGAAATCAACATCTATCTGCCACGTGTCAACCGTTGTAGAAACTACTGACCAACACGACCGATAAAAGCGGGACTGAGCTATAAGACAAGAAAGAGTAACAACGGCGAACATCAGGAAGATAAGCATATATGCTACAGAAAAGCATCAGTTCATTCGATTGTGGATACCCCTGCATTCAATACATGGGGAGGAAACCATTCACAGCCCGAAGGCTGAGCGTTAGCCCGATAGCCTTACGGCCCTGGCTGGGTCTGGTCAGGTTCAGGCTCGAAGAAGACGGGCAGAACTCACCCCATCCTCAAGCCCCCACCATTCAGGCGTGAGGTACCTGACTACGTATGATATCGCTGAGTAGTTCCATGCTCACCTCCAGGTCCTATCCCTGCGCCGGATATGCATATTCAACGTACAGACACGATTTACACGATTCACACGGTTACGAGATCAGGCCTGTGGCTGTTCTATGTGTAAGTAGTTGTAGCCAGAGATCCATAACCAGCCAGTACTTCCCTTACCAGACCCCTGAAGGACTCTGCTACTAACCTATAGTATAGCATATATCTGTTTTGCTCTCCCAGAAGCGAGCAGACAAGCTCATCCCTTCTGCAAGACGTCGCCACGCTCTTTCTCATCCTATCAATAGGCCGAGATACCAGGTAAAACATTCACCAGCGTCGATGTAATCCGCAGGTCAAAAGCTCTGCAACTGCCAAAAAGCAGCCGTCAGTACGTCAGTACCCCTACAAAGTTCATACGCTGAAGCGTTACACACTGATTGCTATATATCATCTCTATCGGTCGCTATTCTCAATCGCAAAAACAGCAGACACTTTTTTAATAGCAGCCAGGCGAGAGAGTCTTATGGACAGGCACAAGAAAAACAACAAGAAAAACGCGACGATCAGGAATGCTCGCAGCTATTTCATCGCGCCATCGGCATTGCTCATGCTGACGGGCGTGATTTTTCACACAATCTTCACAGAACAATCCAGAGCACGAGGCCTCTTGTGGAGCCGTTTGCGGATGGAAAGCACGACCGTGTCTGGAAAGATATACAAGAGAAAGCTTGACAACTGTTAAATCTCGATGGTACAATTCTGACAACGAAAGGAGGTGGTGTGTAATGAGTGAACGTAGTCGCTGCACAGGCAGCGGTATTGAATCCCACACCTTCCAAGAAAGAGGGTTGAGTCGCTAACGCGTCTCTGCTCACTCCCAAGCTTTGGAGCCTGGTGAGGGTTACTTCAAACACACATTGGTTTGGTAGTGCATTCTACCGGCCTGTGCAGCACCCCCAGAGCAGCAGCAAAAAAATGATTTGCCCTACTGCTCTGGGGTTTTTATAGAACATGGTAGCTCATCCAAATCCCTGCACTCATCTATTACAGCTTTGAATTGCTCTGTCACATAATAATGAGGACAACATAATATGTGTACACAACATAGCCTTCGCTGAACTGAAAGATGATTATTCTCCACCTGATTACTTATCCCAAAAAGTAATCACTTACTCACATACACTCACTAACGTAGATTGTCTATATACTTTTACGTCTTTGATCTCTGTATACTTTTTCAATTTTATGTGTATACTACTTTTTTAAATCTCTTTCCAAATATACTCATGCACATTTGCTTTACAGTTTCTCTCATCTCTCAGTAACAGATAACTGTCCGCCCTTTAGTTCTAGAAGTGGTAGAGCGTTGGAAGATAGCAAAAAGATCAAAACATCTGCCAGGCAACTGGCCGTTCAACAGATCAAAGAGTATCTGGACACACAGTTACTTGGCACGTATGATCGCCTGGTCTATGAACCAGTTGTAGATTCCACCAACTCATTGGCAATGAGATTGGCTCAGGAAGGGTCAGAGGAGGGGATTGTAGTACTTACCGATAGCCAGACGGCTGGTAGGGGCAGGCTCGGACGACAATGGGTAGATGCTAAGGGCATGAACGTCCTTTCATCCACTGTGCTGCGACCGGCTTTCCCGCCTTATCTTCTGGTTATGGTTGCTGCTCTCGCTGTTGTTGAAGCCATCGCAGATACAACACAACTCACTGCCAGCATCAAATGGCCAAACGACGTACTGCTAGCCGAGCAGAAAGTCTCGGGTATTCTTATTGAGACGGGCCATGATCATTCTGGTCACCTCGTTGCTATTCTTGGTATCGGGGTGAATATAAATGGCCATATAACTCAATATATCGAACACAGTAATGTCCAGGTTCATGCTCCACTACAGACCAGTTCGCCCGGGCTTGTTGCTAAAGCCACGACACTTGAGGAGGTGAGCGGAGATGTAGTGAATCGCGAACGTTTCATAGCTCGCATGCTGTACCACATAGAGGAACGCTACCTGGCTCTACAACAAGAAGCTCAGGGCCCTCAAAACACAGACGATATAGCAGTGAGCACACAGAAATCACAGGACAGACAGGGCTACAATGCAATCTCTCGATTGGTACGAGAGCAATGGCGCAATCGTCTTTCGACCCTTGGACGCACAGTTCAAGTCCAACAGGGTGAGAAGCTACTCAGCGGTGTAGCTGAGGATGTGAATGATCAAGGAGAGCTGTTACTCCGTAGTCATTCCGGCGAACTGATCAGCATTAGCTGGGGAGACGTCGGATAAGTTCCGTTCTCTGTTCTGGAGACAGGACAAAACAGGACACGAACAGCGCGCCCTCCCTTTCCCATCAATTGCTGAAAAAAGACATAGATTATCAGGGAAAGTCTGATGTATGGACTTTCTCCATCGGAAAGAGTATCTCTCACTGGAGAGAACTCGTCCGTAGACAACGAGAGGACAATAGTTATGGAAACACAAGATACTTTCCTTACCAATGATGGTCTACAACGTGCGATGCATCAACTCGAATTCCTGCGCACAGTGAAGCGTGCAGAGGTCGCGCAATATCTCCATGACGCCAAAGAATCCGGTGATGTTATTGACAATGCTGCCTATGAAGAAGCCAAAAGTCAACACACCAACCTTGAAGGGCGCATCGCCGAGCTGGAGAAGATGGTAGCTCGTGCTGTCCTGATTGATGATGTTCAGAGCGACGTTGTTACAATCGGCTCGAAGGTCAATCTCGAAACGGAGACCGGTCGCAAATATAGCTACAAACTGGTCGGGGCCTTTGAGGCTGATCCCAGCGCGGGTCGTATTTCAAACGAGTCACCGGTTGGGAAAGCACTACTTGGACACAAGGCAGGTGACATGGTAATCGTCGCTACCCCCGGCGGCGTCAAAGAATATACCATCATCGCTATCGCTTAGACCCCGGCTGGTATAGTAGAAGTTCTATACCTGTGTCTATCGATAGCACTCCTTCCCATACCTATACCCTGCAGAGACGCAGCGGCCCGGGAATACTGTTTGACATTCCCGGGCCGATCGGTCTGAGTAGGATCCCTGGCATCCCTGCCATCCTCTTCCATTTGAAAAACACTCAGATCTTCTTCCAAACACTCGCTCAATAGGCCCGGACACGGCTCATGAGCTGAGACAAAGCCATCTACACAGGCTCTGCGAACAATGTTACAATACAGGGACTGATGACATGAGAAAACGACAGCACTATTCTCACTAATCCACGAAAAAAATAAGACAAGTACGGGTGTAACCCCTGTGAAAGGTCAATAAATAGCATGGCAGACGAACGGGAGATCCGTATCCAACACTTACAAGCTCTACGTGACCTGGGTATCGATCCTTATCCTCAAACGGTTGAACGCACACACACTATTGCGGATGTCCTCACCCATTTTGATAGCTATATGGGACCAGAAGGGGCGTTTACGCTGGTCGGACGCATCCGTCTGTTACGCGAGATGGGCAAAGCGACCTTCGCGCAGATTGAGGATGGTACTGGTCGCATTCAGATCTATATCCGCATCAATGATGTCGGCCCTGAGTTGTATCAGCAGATCAAGCTCCTTGATCTGGGCGACTTTATACAGGTGAGTGGTTTTCTCTTTGTGACACGCACGCAAGAACGTACCCTGCATGTACAGAGTTTCCGCATGCTGGCGAAGGGGCTTCGTCCACTCCCAGAAAAATACCATGGCCTGGAAGATAGGGATACACGACAACGCAAACGCTACCTGGATCTGATTGCGAATGGCGATGAGATTAAGCAGGCCTTTGTAGCGCGGAGCCGCATGATTACCTCTATCCGCCAGTTTATGGACGAACACGACTTTATCGAGGTCGAGACACCAATCCTGCAACCGCTCTATGGTGGTGCGAATGCCCGCCCATTCACAACACATCATAATACTTTGGATCGCGACCTCTTCCTGCGCATAGCTATCGAGCTCTATCACAAACGCTTGATCGTTGGCGGCTTTGAGCGCGTCTATGAGATCGGGCACACTTTTCGCAATGAGGGCATCGATCGCAGCCATAATCCTGAATTCACAATGATGGAGTTCTATATGGCCTACGCTGACTACAACGATACGATGCTGCTTGTTGAACAGATGCTGGCTGCGGCGGCCCAGAAAGTCAAAGGGACGACTCGTATCAGCTATCAGGGAACCGAGATCGATCTTGCTCCGCCCTGGAAGCGCTATCCACTATTGGATACTATTGCAGAGTTCACGGGCATCGATGTACGCTGGTATCCTGATCGTGAGAGTCTGGCGGCTGCGATGCGTGCGAAGAAGTACGAGGTCGATCCAAAGCTGGGCTATGGTCGTCTGATCGATGACCTCAAGGGCGCGATGTTCCGCCAACGCCATCCCGAGCTCCTACAAGCCCTTTTCCTGACAGACTACCCGCTCGATGTCTCGCCGCTGACCAAGCAGCATCGTTCACAAGCTGGCCTGGTCGAACGCTTCCAGCCTTTTATTGGCGGTCTGGAGTGTGGCAATGCCTATACAGAGCTGAACGATCCGCTCGATCAAAGAACACGCTTTGAAGATCAGGCACGCCAGCGCGCACACGGTGATGATGAAGCTCAAGTTCTGGATGAAGATTTCTTGGAGGCATTAGAGATCGGCATGCCACCGACCAGTGGCGTTGGCCTCGGCATCGATCGACTCGCGATGCTGCTGTCCGATCAAGAATCGATCCGCGACGTCATCCTCTTCCCTACCATGCGTAGATCCGCCGAAGAGGCGCAACTATAGTATCGGTGGTAGATGGAATAGAATAGACTAGTAAAAACGGCGGAGAAAATAGCAAGGTCCGTGGCGTTGTATTAGGTGACCTGTTAAATGTAGTGGGTAATGTGGATGAAGAAGGGGTGGTGTCATTGGATAGGTTGTCATGGTCACGTACATTGCAAAATGTGCTCAGTTTACTCTTTCCGTTGCATTGTGTCGCCTGCCAGACGAGTGGAGCGCTCTTCTGCGCAACGTGTCTGGCGGCGGTTCAACCCATTGCAGAACCTCTTTGCCAGCGCTGTGGGCTCCCGTTGCGGGACCGTTTCTGTGGGCATTGCCGCCTGCTACCGCCTGCCATAGGTAGTCTCACGGGACAGCGCAGTGTCAGTCTGTATCAGCAGCCATTCAGTACATGTATCCAGGCCTTCAAATACCAGCAACAGACCAGCTTAGCGCCACTCCTGGGCAACCTCCTGGCCCTCGCCTACCAACGCTACCAACTCCATGCCGATCTTATCATTCCAGTGCCACTGCATTATGAACGCGAGCAACAACGTGGTTATAATCAAGCAACCCTGATCGCCAGAGTCTGTGCACAACAACTTACGCTGCCACTGGACACCACCGGACTCAGACGCACCCGTGCAACGTCAGCACAGGCCATGCTCAAAGCCGAACAAAGGTACCATAATGTCCTGGGTGCTTTCCACTACCAGGCAGCCGCTGCAACCTTGAACGTGCGTAACCGTAATATTCTCATTATAGATGATGTAAGTACAACGAGTAGTACACTGGTGGCCTGTGCAGATCCGCTCTGGCAAGCGGGTGCACGCGAGGTCTGGGGTCTGGTACTTGCGCGCCCTTTGAAACCGCTAGCGTTCTTTTAACATTCAATTGATAGTATACAGTAACAAACAACTATTAGAGATAACACGATTGTACAGGAATAGTCTGTGCGAGAGAGAGTAGTGTGTGTGCTATAATAGGGCACACAAGAGTCTCAATTATAACGCCAGGTAGCTGAAGTATACACAAAACTATACCAGGTACTAGCGGCTACCAGCGCTTGCCACACATAGCCACATTGGAACGAGAGGAGCCCAGATGGCAAAGAAGAGAAAATGGCTCGGTACGAGCTTTTTCTGGCTCCTGATCTTGCTGATTGCAATCCTGATCATTGTATTTATTGTACGACCACAAACATATGTCAGGCCGGTTGCTGTCTCAAGCATCTTGAGCGACTTGAAGACGGATATGGCAAGAGAGCAGCTCGATACCTTAACAGTTTCTAACGGGTCCATTACACTGATCAGGGGCCAGGCAGCGAATGCACCTCAGGAATCTGCAACGATAGATAGTAGCTTCGATATCACCCGTGTCCTGAACAAGAACAATATCGATTACACCAATCCGCAGGTTCTTAAGCTCCAATACGAGGCCCCCAGCCAATTCTGGAACTGGTTGGGTGCACTGGGGACTTTCCTTCCGCTGGTATTGGTCTGTGCGTTCCTGATCTTTATGTTTCGGCAAACTCAGGGCAACAATAATCAGGCCATGTCGTTTGGTAAGAGCCGAGCGCGTATGTTCTTGGGCAATAAACCTTCGGTGACCTTTGCCGATGTCGCGGGCGTCGAAGAGGCCAAGCAAGAACTACAAGAAATCGTTGAGTTTCTGAAATATCCTGATAAGTTCGCGGCGCTCGGCGCGCGCATCCCCAAGGGACTTTTGCTGGTCGGCCCTCCTGGCACCGGCAAGACCCTTATCTCACGCGCTGTGGCTGGCGAGGCCGGGGTCCCCTTCTTTAGTATCAGCGGCTCCGAGTTCGTTGAGATGTTTGTAGGTGTTGGGGCAAGCCGCGTACGCGACCTCTTTGAGCAGGCAAAACGCAATAGTCCCTGTATCGTCTTTGTTGATGAGATCGATGCAGTCGGTCGCCAGCGTGGTGCGGGTCTCGGTGGCTCTCATGATGAACGCGAACAGACGCTCAATCAGATTCTGGTGGAGATGGATGGTTTTGATGGCAATACCAATGTAATTGTGATCGCTGCCACCAACCGTCCTGACGTGCTCGATCCGGCACTCCTGCGTCCTGGTCGCTTTGATCGCCAGGTGGTACTGGATCGCCCTGATATTCGTGGTCGCGTCGCGATTCTGCAAGTCCATGCACGTGGAAAACCCCTGGATGATGATGTCTCGCTGGAGGTACTTGCCCGACGCACACCTGGTTTCTCGGGCGCAGATGCCGAGAACCTGCTGAATGAGGCCGCTATCCTGACGGCACGACGTGGGAAACAGAAGATCGGCATGAGCGAGGTCGAAGAGGCGATCGATCGTGTTGTTGCAGGCCCGGCCCGCAAGAGTCGGATTATCAGCGAACGCGAGAAGTCCATCACGGCTTACCATGAGGTCGGACACGCTCTGGTCGCTCGTATGCTACGCAATACCGATCCGGTCCATAAGGTATCAATCGTTGCACGAGGCCAGGCAGGTGGCTATACAATGCTCCTACCGACGGAAGATCGCTATCTCTGGAGCAAGCCGCAGTTCGAGGATACGCTGGCGTATGCCATGGGCGGTCATGTCGCCGAACTGATCATCTTTGGCGAGGTCACGACTGGCGCATCGAACGATATCGAACGCGTCACCAAGATCGCGCGCTCGATGGTCACTGAGTATGGCATGAGTGGACGCATAGGACCAGTATCCCTTGGTCACAAAGAGGATATGATCTTCCTTGGACGCGATATCAACGAGCAGCGTAACTATAGCGAGCAGACAGCACGCGAGATCGATGAAGAGATACGGCGTATCATTCAGGAAGCCTTTGATAAGGCATATCATATCCTGCTCCAGAACAAGACGCGCCTGATCATGATCAGTGAGCGCTTGATCAAAGAGGAGACGTTGGAGGGACCACTCTTCGAGTCACTCTTCAATCAGCCCGTCAATGACGAGCAGTACGAAGAGCCATCGGTCATGGCTGGCATGCCGGTCATCGACGCGAACAATGCGACTGGCTCGCACGCTGGCGGCTATGCCCTGCCACCGCAATTACAGCCACCCTATACAACGAGTGACGAAGTGCACCATTAGTCAGGAACCCTGTCCCCTAAACGGGACGGGCTTGTAGAGATGGGGTGGTTTCTGCCCGTCTTCTCTGCGAGCTTACCTGACCAGTCCCAGCCAGGACTGTTCCTTGCATGCCCCTTGGGGCGGGAAACGGTTATCGGGCTACGATAGCGGCAATGTTCAAGAACGTACCAATGCGTGCATGCCAGCGCATTGCTCTATAACTTCTGAGTTAACCAGGTCTACGAGGGTTAAGCCAGTGCTCAGGAGACGTGCAGACCGCTATCATCGACGAGGCACACATTACTTTGTGCGGAAAAGGGTGCCAGCCATCTCTGGCATTGAAGGACAGACCGCACTTCTGTTCTTCCCCCGCAAGGGGACGGCTTGAAACATTGTGCGTCTGCGGACGCCTTTCTTTCCTCCCATAGCCTGAAGGCGTATGGGTCCCCAGAAAGGATTTCTTATGGCCCATACGTTGCAGAGACAGGAGCGGCCTCGTATCGCTCCTGTTTTTTTTAAGCAGTAATTGGGAGACCAACTGCTGAAAATATTGTACAATGAACGCATGGGAAGATTTTCGGTTTAGCATCTGGTCAGACACAAGCAAGTAAGAGGCGCCACTGTACCCCCATATCATCGTCATCTGAGCACATGACGATCTCTTCTGCTTTATTTCTTTTGTGAGGAATGGCATATGTCGACAAATAAGATACAATCACAAGCGCAAATGCAAATGCAACTACAACAACGAGACTGGGTTGCCCTTGAACAGCAATACTATCAGGGGACGTTTAAACGTCAGCCAATCACCCTCGTTCGTGGACAAGGGACACGTGTCTGGGACTCCAACGGGAAAGAGTATCTCGACATGGTCGCAGGTATCGCCGTAAACGTCCTCGGTCACTGCCATCCAGCCGTCGTGGAGGCGGTCCAACAGCAGGTTACCCAACTTGTCCACGTCTCTAACCTCTACTATAATACGCGGCAGATTGAGCTAGCTGAACTGCTGGGCATCCAGAGTAACGGTATGCGCTCATTTTTCTCTAACAGTGGAGCCGAAGCCAACGAAGGTGCCATTAAGCTGGCACGTAAATTTGGCCGCATGCATCGCCACGGAGCATTCGAGATCATCAGCATGGAGAATAGCTTCCATGGTCGTACGCTGGCAACGACAGCGGCTACCGGGCAAGCCTCCTACCAGGCAACCTGGGCACCCATCCCCGACGGTTTTAAGCAGGTACCATTCAACGATCTGCAAGCGCTCAAAGATGCCACCAGCGCGAAGACGGTAGCAGTGCTGGTCGAGGCAGTACAGGGCGAGGGCGGTATCTGGCCGGGTAACCCTGAGTTCATCAGGGGTCTGCGCGCATGGTGCGATGAACAGAACCTGGTACTGATCGGCGACGAGATTCAGGCGGGTATGGGTCGTACAGGCAAGTTCTTCAGTTGGGAAAACTACGGTATCCGCCCCGATATCGTCACGCTGGCAAAAGGACTGGCCGGTGGTGTGCCTATCGGCGCTATGCTGACCGATAAGCGAACCGATCTCTTTACACCGGGTGATCACGGCACAACGTTTGGTGGCAATCCGATTGCCTGCGCCGCCGGTATTGCTACGATCACCACCATACAAGAGCTTCACTTGCTTGAGAATGCCAGCAAGGTTGGCGACTACTGGAAGAGCAAGCTCGATGCACTGTGCGCAAAATACGACTTCATCGATAGCCCGCGCGGTATTGGACTGATGCGCGCCGTCCATGTCAGCCACGGTCTCGCTCCGGTTATTGTCGCGCAAGCATTGGAGCAAGGTCTGCTGCTGAACAGTGTCGCACCCGATACACTGCGCATGATCCCGCCACTGGTCCTGAGTGAGAAAGACGTAGACGAAGCAACCTTTCTGCTCGACAATACCCTGGCCGCAGTCTCTGCCTTACCCGCCGTCCAGGAAGCTCGCTCATAGGTTATCAGGGTTACCAGACGCAACAAGAACCGATAATGTAATGACAGGAGGGTCGTGCTTATGTGCGACCCTCCTTTGCTGTCGCGAGCCTAAAATCAGCTTACTGTGTCTGTGTAATGCTACGACTCAGTGGATAGAGAATCTTATTGAGGTATTGCTGTTTATCCTGGTCAATGCTGCGCCAATCAGTATCCATGATGCCTCCCGTATCTTGCGAGTCGGGATTCCAACACCAGTAGGTCCAATTGATCCCCTGTGCGCCAGTCCCCAGATAGGAGACCAATCGCGTAAGCCATTGGCGATCACTCTCTGTACGTAGCGTGGTACCAAATTCACCCACCAGAACAGGCGCAATATTATCTTTCTGGATATAGCCCCAATAACTATCCCAGACCGCAGGCAGGTTTTGTGGATAGTTTACGGCATGAAACCAGGGATGGTCCGCAATGCTTTGCCCATATTCATGTGGTGAGTAGACCACGCGGTTGGCAAGCTGCAATAGTACAGGATGGCTCTTGACGCCTTGCAGATTACCGCCCCACACGTCACAGGACGTATTTCCTGCGCCAGAGCTATAGCACTCGACCCCTTCAACAATGATCAGCAAGTTGGGGTTGACACTCAGGATGGCATTGCCAGCACGCTCGGCAGCCAGATGCCAATCGTAGCGTACATCACCACAGTTCCAGCAGGCAGGCAAGTGTGGCTCGTTATGTAGATCGGCACCGATAACCATCGGATTATGCTTATAGTGTTGTACCAGCATCTTCCAGTCGCTTATCCAGCGCGACTCTGGATAGGCACTCGTATACCAGAGCGCGCTCTGACCACTCGCAGATGGTCGATGGCGATCGAGAATAATGTGCAGACCGCTAGCGCTGGCTGCATTGACGATCTTGTCCAGCAAGCGCAGACCGCTCAGTCCTTTGAGATCTGGATTGAGCTGATAGTTGATACCCTGTGGCTTACTCTGTGCATCGAATAACTGATTAGAATAGGGCAGTCGCAGCGTGTTATAGCCCAGACCTTGCATCTGGTGCAACATATCTTTATAGTTCCGCTGACCAAGTCCGTGCACGACAAAGCTGGTAGTCTCAAAACCATACCAGTTAATACCCGCCATACGTACTGGCTTATCGTTGGTATCACGTATCTGCGCACCATCGGTGTGCCAGTAGCCCATGCCAGCAGGCAAGCTAGCGATGAAGAGACTATGCCAGAGCCAGAGCACTCCAATAGAGAGCGCGATCCCGCTGATCAGTAATAGCACAAAGAGCCGCAGGGATCTTGTCCGCGCGCGACCATGCTTACTAAGCTTATTATTATGATCGTATGACATGCTAGTATCCTTATTTTTCATGATTTCTGAATCTTTTGACTGTTACAGGTCACGAGGGATTGGTGTAAGGGATCGTGCAAAACTTTATAGATACGTAGCGTTGCCTGCGCATCGCTGTCAGCCGTGTAGACCTGTAAGAGCTCGGCGTTCGAGAGCGCACGCTGCAACATGACCATCTGACTCCCATCAGAGCGAATAGCATCTACCATGCTGGTATCCAGTACAAGATAGTCGATCGCATTCCAGTTATTGTGCAGGCAGACATCCCGTATATCTGGATCAGCGACAGCATTGCTATAGACAAAAGCATAGTTGTAGGGCCCCCGGTGCAGCTTCCCTATCACGACAGGCTGGTGCAGGTCAGCGAAGAAGTAGGTATTCATCACGACCACAGCATGCGAGGGAACATGCATGCGCACCCATTGCAGCGCATAAACCTGAGCAGTCGCAGGACGCAACGTAAGTTGACCTGCCGCTTGCTGAATATCGAAAGGGACCAGCGCACCGATCAAGCTAAAAATGATCAGCATGCGGGCGAAATCCCAGCCGACGCGTCTACAGAGCCAGAGCAGTGGAGTATTCAAGGCCATCGCTATGTTGAGCAGCATCAGTGGCAGCTCAAGCACGATATATGATGGATAAGCCAGGCCGCTCAACAAGAGATAGGCCCAGTAACTCAGCAATAAGAAAGCCAGGAACCATTGCAAACGATTGCGCTGACCGCCCAGCACGTTGATAGCAATTGCTCCAGCGCTGATCAGTTGTAGCGGTAGCGAATCGTGCTGCCAGGCAGCCCAGCTCAGCTGAAACAGGGTACCTGCGCTGGCAGGATGTACCATCGTTAGCAATCCACCAAGCAAGCTCGGTAACTGTAGATGCGACCGATAATAGCCAGGGAGCAGTTCGCCCTTCAAGACAGCAAGCAGCACAAAGGTAGAACAGAGCGAGAGTACAATATAGCCGAACGCCACCGACGCAAACTTACGCTGGAAGCGGGTCGTGTGCAACCAGACCCCATAGAGCATAGCAGGAAAGAAGATCAGCATAATCTCTTTGGAGAGTATAGCGATCCCCAACGCGATCGCGGCAAACACAATGGTACGCAACTGGCTATTGCCAGCTACCAGGAGCAAGAGCGAGAGCAGCAGCCAGAAGATCCCAATATTCTCTAGCAGCACTTCACGTTGATAGGTCAGTCCCAAAGGCGAGAGCGCGGATAACGACATGGCAAGGAGGGCAGCCCCGCGACTGCCGCTGACACGTTGCACGATCAGATACATAAGCAACGCACTCCCCAGCGCCAAGAGCAGCATGAGAACACGAGCGCTATCCATTGCACCCATCACACCCATCGCACTCCACATCTCGCCACAAAGATGGATCAACTGTGTCCAGGCAGCGATCTGTATCCATCCCAGCGGTACCTGATTATACAGGAAGGTGTAGGGTTCAAACGTCCCATGACCTATCGCCCAGGCGTTAGCAACATAGCGCCCTTCCTCTACACTGAACAGTGGATAGCTGAACATATTCAGAGCATGCACATACGCGATCACAGCCAGTACCAGCGTGACCAGCAGCGCTTCCAACCAGACTGCCAGCGGCAGATCCCTCTTGAGCACAGGATTGAAGAGCTCAATGCGCGGCATCTTACGCGTAGCAGCCAGGCTAAAGCGCTGCCGCTGCATTGCGGTCCAGCTCAACGTCGTCGCTGGCGTATCTTCCTCCACGATCGATGCCACATCCAGCCCCAGCGCTCTATGTTGCGCAGTATCTACAAAGAAATTGTCGACACGATAGATCGTCACGTTCCCATCACTATCTTCCAGCGACTCTCGTGCCGTAGGTGTCTGTGGCAACACAAATGGTTGTGGCACAGAGCCATCTTGTATATGTATCTGCTGTTCTTTATCTTCAGATGAGAGGCTTTTCTGCTGTTCTTTCCCTTCTGATGGCAGGCTTTGCGTCATTCACTGGCCCTTCCCGCTAGCTCACAACAAACGCACAATGGAGAGCAACAGAACATTACTATGGATGCCATATGCGTGCGGTACGATCCGCGCTGGCACTCGCCAGACGCCGACTATTGTGAGACCATTGAACAGCGTAGACACTATCGCTATGTCCGCGGTAGATAAAAGTTCCGCGTCCAGTGTGGGCATTCCATAGCCGGACCGTCTTATCCGCGCTCGCCGTCGCTAACTGTTTGCCATCCGGTGACCAGCTCACACTGTAGACAATATTCTCATGCCTACGCGGCGGTAGCGTTGTCGCCGCACCATTCACGCCATTACAGATCTGCACCACGTTATCACCACCAGCCGACGCAACCAGACGTCCATCCGGCGACCACGCCACACCATAGACTTCAGCGCTATGCCCACAGTACGAAAAAACGGTATCGCCAATCGCAAAGGCATCCGAGGGGACAGTGGCCCAGACTTGCGTGCTATGGTCCCACGACCCGGTAGCGATACGCGTATTGTCAGGAGACCACGCCACCGAGTTCACCTTATCCGTATGTCCGGCATAGACCATCGCCACCTCGCCATTCAACACATTCCAGACCTGGGCCGTCTTATCATCGCTCGCTGATGCCACCAGCGCGCTATCCATCGACCAATCCACCGCATTCACGCGCTGAGTATGACCGGTATAGATACGGAGTACCTTCCCGCTCGCCGCCTCCCAGACGTGCACAGCGTTATCCGCACCAGCCGAAGCGATAAACCTACCATTCGGTGACCACGCGAGTGTAGTAATCTCAGCAGTATGCCCACGATAGATACGCTGTGGTGCGCCTGTGTTGGCATTCAGTAGAATGACCAGATGATCATCACTGGCAGTTGCCAGCAAACGATCGCCCGGTGACCACGCCACTGCATTCACGCGCGCCTTATGCCCATAATAGGTCAGCATCGTCGTGGGCTGCAAACTCACGGGGATACCACTCGTATCATCAGAGATCAGACCCTGTCCCGTCGCTTCAACGGGCGATGGAGTGAGTCTCAGCGCAAAGAGCCAGGCAGCAGCACCACCTAGCGCGGAGAGCGCAACTAACGAAAACAGAAACGCACGTCGACCCAGCGATAGCTCGCTCGTACGCCTGGCATGCAACGAGTCCGCTATCACAGCAGGCCTACCAGGCATGACACGCTGCGGCGTCAACGGTGTCAACACAGGAGTCGTCTCAATAGAAGTATCAGGAAACCTGGCAGGTTGTGTGAAATGTGAAGCCCTGGGCAGCGGAGAGAGTGGCAACGGCGTTACAGGATCATCTTCACGTATTGACTCATTTTCACGTAGCAACTCAACATCAATCTCGGGATCAGTCCGATACTCAGACGCTGACCCCAGTTCAATTTCAGGATCGGTCCGATACTCGGAATCTGACTCCAGCGTGACTTCTAATACGAGTGCTTGCTCCAGAGCGGCAACAAACTCTCCGGGCGACGAGAAGCGTTCCGCAGGGTCCTTCGCCAGCGCTCGCATAATCACCAGTTGCACTGCATCCGCAACTGGTGGCTCTTTAGAGGCAAGAGCAGGTGGAGGTATCTGTGGAGGTATCTCTTTGTGCTGCTCCGCAATCGCAGCATAGGAACCATGAAAAGGCGGCTCTCCTGCGATCCATTCATACGCCATCACACCCAACGCATAAATATCACTGGCATACTCCCCAGGACCAGCAAACTGCTCAGGAGCCATGTAGCAAACTCGCCCATACATCTCATGGTCATAGTTTTCTACTACCCTATCTATCTCATCTACCCCACTTGTCTCATCTATCTCTTCCTGCACTCCTGTGTCGACAGCATCAAGGAGAAAGTCAGAGAGCAATAGCTCCTCATCCTGATGAAGGAGTATGCTTTCCGGTCGCAAGTTACGATGCGCGCACATGTTTTCATGCGCATAGTGCAGTGCATCACCGATTGTTTTCAGATAAGGAAGAAAATCTGCAATATCCCTGGAGGAGCGTGTTATGTAACGTTGACGTAACGTCATACGATCGGTATACGCCATCACAATAAATGGCTGGCGCTCATCAGCATGAACGCTGTTTTCAACGCTGCCTGCGTCTAACATCCTCAGAATATGCGGATCTTTTAATTGTTGAAGTCTGGCAGTTTGCTGGAAGAACTGTAGCTCTTGCGGCTCAGATAGCGTTAGCGCAAACAATTTGATCACCACTTGCTGAACATGATCATCCGTTTCAGCAAGCAAGTATTCAGCAGAGGGACCCTTATCCAATGAGCAGAGAATATGATACCCTTTACTCTCCCAACCACTTTGACCCGACACTTCATCTAAACTTCCGTCCATATATCCCCAATCCACTAATGCTACATGTTGTGTAGCAGAAAAGCCACCTCACCCCCAGGAGGGAAGGAGACGCACCCGTCTCAATAGAAGCTCTGCACTACTGCGAAATTGGAACGCAGGTACAAGCTTTCCACCATTCATTTTAATGGCTTTAGATGCTTCTACCATACGAGCAAGGAACAAAGAGCTAATCAGTACGCCCATCTGTACCTGGGCAACGCTGCAGAGACAGTGAAAGCAAGCATCCTGGCGAATGCTTGCTTTTACTATCTCTGCTATAGATCTCTACCTTGAATAAGCTACGATAGGCTTATGGGGCATCTTGTTGTGGCAGCGTCTGCGGCTTTTCCTCTTCTCCCCGCAATTCCCCTGATGTCTCTGCTCCCGTTGCTATATCCAGGGATGAATATGCCATCTCCCAGAAGTCGTGCTCCAGGCGGGCGACCTGCTGGAATAGTGATGCGGTCAGGGGATCATACTCACCACTCCCAATCTGCGCCTGCTCCGCAAGCTGTTCCAACTCTTGAACAAAGCGCCCAAAATCCTCGTTGGCCCAGTGCTCAACGAAGTCGCGATAGCGAAAATCACCGTATGCGGCATTCGACCAGGCATCCAGATAGGCACGCTCCACCGCCCAGAACATCGTGATCACCACTGGATACGGGAGTTGTTCCAGATCACGGAAAAATTCGCGGTACGACTCGGTCGCAGGCAAAAGACTGGTATCGAGCGAGAGATGCTGTTCTTTGACATGCTCTTCAAACCAACTGATCTCAGCTTCCGTGGAGACCAGCATCTCTGTCAACACCTTATATGCGGAGCGCGGTGCACGAGTCAAGAGATGAGCAACAGCCACAAACTCGTCACGCACAAAAAGATAATCCTGTACGAACCACGTCGTAAAAAGCGCAGGCTTAAGCGTTCCATCGTATACCCCCTGTAAGAAAGGATGATGGGTAGCCGCCCGCCACGCGTCCGCGTACGTCCGTATGAGCTCTGCTGGCTTCATGATACAACCTTTTCCTTGCTGCGTTTCTTCTGCACAATGAACATTCTGTTTTGTTATTATAGACCATCATCCTGTCTGAAAGTATTATTCCCGGCAAAGAAGAGGGCCTGACGCGCATATAAGCAGCATCAGACCCTCTTCTCCAGACACTGTATGTTTTTTTATAGCAAACGTTACAAGTTACACACTCAAGCTTTGTGATGGTACCTGTAACTCTGCAAAATCGACGCCGGTCAATTTAGTCGAGACATCCCAGAGGCGGGCCGCGACTGGACGGTTATATTCTTTGCGTGCACGACGATCGATTTTAGGATAGCCACGCACCATCCCAGCAGGGCCAACCAGTTCACCACCAAAGATATTTTGCGCTGTGGCAGCATACAACTGTGGTAACGTCCCCATGGCGGCACTCTGTGCGATCAGACGATCAAAATTGCGATAGAAGAACATTTCTATATTCGCATTTGAAAGAGTCGCGCTCGTTGTCTGAAGCTCGGTCTTAGCATAGCCTGGATGAGCAACGACACTGATCGTACTGGCGCCGCTAGCTTGCAGGCGATGCTGCAATTCATAGCCGAAGAGCAGGTCAGCACGCTTGCTCTGTCCATAGGCACCCCAACGAGAGTAAGAGCTGGTCCCTTGCAAGTTGTCAAAGTCGATGCGGCCCATCGTACGTGCCATGCTAGTCAGCACGATGACACGGCTCTCTGGTGTTTTGAGCAAGAGCGGCAGCAAGAGACCGGTGAGTGCAAAGTGACCCAGATGGTTGGTACCAAACTGCATCTCAAAACCGTCTTCAGTCTCACGGCGTGGAATCGCCATGACGCCTGCGTTGTTGAAGAGCAGGTCCAGACGATCATGCGTTGCTAAGAAGTGAGCGGCGAACTCACGGACTGAACGCAACGAGGCCAGATCAAGGCTCGCAACCTCAAGATTCGCACCCGGTACCTCGCTCTGCACCAGTTGTAACGCCTGCTGTCCGCGCTCAGCATTCCGTGTCGCCAGCACAATATGTGCACCATGAGCGGCCAGCGCACGTACGGTCTCCAGTCCCAGACCACTATTCGCACCGGTAACGATCGCAACCCGGCCCTCCAGGTTCGGTATATCTCTGGTTGTCCACTTAGTCATAAAATACTCCCAAAAATTGAACGTTCATTCAACAAGTAACAAAAAAAAGTAAAACGCCGAACGTTTGAAATCTTCTCTACGTTAGCGTGCAATCGCATCCCAACAGGCGTCAGCAATAGTTGCGAGTTCACGATCATCGAGCTCCAGCGTACCATTATGTACACCTAGAGCCATCTTTATTGCTATACCTAGCGTCAGTTCAAAGAACACCTTGAGCGGCAGATTTTTTAACATACCCTGGCTACGGTATTCTTCAAGCAGCTGATAGAGCGCCATCTCTTCATCACATAATGCATCATCATGCTTGCCAGGCGAGCTTTCATATTGCTCTAAAAAGGCTGTCTGAGCGGGATGCGTCACACAATAGCGAAAAGCACTGATCCATAAAGCCGGGAAGCGCTCTCGTAAGGGCATCAGTGGATCATAAGCGGTGAAGACAGCGGCACTCAGCTCACCCTTCACCTTTCGATACAGGGCATGAATAACATCATCTTTCCCCGTAAAGTAGTGATAGATGATGCCAGCACTCACATCCGCCTGCCGGGCAATCGCGGACATCGGTGTATGCTGAAAACCATATTCCGCAATCAGTTCCAGCGTGGCCTGTAATATCGCCTCACGCTTATCTCTCTTTTGCACGTTATCTCTTTCTGCTCAATTCACATGACATTCGCACTACGGTTCATTGCAAAATTGAATGAACATTCAATTTATACCACATCCAGAAAAGAATTGCAACCTGCTTACGCCCGTGTGTTATAATTTCACTAGTAACGTTTTCCTCATGTGTTATAATGTCATTAGTAACGTTTTCCTGATGACTGGCGATATCAGTGGAATGACCACGAGGAAGTCAGGAAAAAGACCTCTCGGTTGGACAGAAGCGCGTATAGCTATACTTATTGCTATCTTACGCGACGATGACAATCTTACAGTCGCTCGCCTGGGCTGGACTTGCACATAAACGAGGTTCTGCTACCGCCATACTGCGGTACTATGACCAACTGTTTACCGTTCATGTCTGGTTAATATAGAAGGAGTCAGCGACTTATGAATACAGCTATCTCTACCGCTTCATCAAATCTTGTACGCTACCTTAACCAACTTCACGGTGCCACACCCAATACTGCTGCGGCCGCGTTCTATGCCTCTCTTGATCAGATCAGTACGGTCTTGCCGAGCGTGGCGGCTGGCATTGTGCAGGAACTGCGCGACCAGCGTAGCAATCTGAAGATGATTGCTAGCGAGAACTATAGTTCTCTAGCGACACAGCTCGCGATGGGCAATCTGCTCACCGATAAATATGCTGAGGGTTATCCCAATCACCGCTTCTATGCCGGTTGCGATAACGTCGATGCACTGGAGTCCGAGGCGGCTCAGCTCGCACAGGAGCTCTTCGGTGCCGACTATGCGTATGTACAGCCACATTCAGGGGCCGATGCAAATCTTGTTGCGTTCCTGGCTATTCTCTCCGCGAAAGTACAAAAGCCGGTCCTGGCAGAACTCGGCTACGAAGATCCCTCCAAACTGAACCGTGAGGACTGGAACAAGGTTCGCGAGGCGTTCCATAATCAGCGCCTGCTCTCTCTCGACTATTATTCCGGCGGACATCTGACCCACGGCTATCGCCACAACATCTCCAGCCAACTCTTCGACGTCTACCACTACACGGTTGATCGCGAGAGCGGCTTGATCGATCTCGATCAGTTACGCACACAGCTCCATGAGGTACGCCCACTGATCCTGCTGGCTGGCTATAGCGCATATCCACGTAAGTTGAACTTCGCGAAGATGCGTGAGATGGCCGACGAGGTTGGAGCGGTCCTGATGGTTGATATGGCACACTTCGCTGGCCTGGTGGCCGGTAAGGTCTTTACAGGCGAGTTCGATCCAATCCCCCATGCTCATGTCGTCACCACAACGACGCATAAGACCCTGCGTGGACCACGCGGTGGTATGGTCCTCTGTAAAGAAGAGTTTGTCGAGTGGGTCAATAAAGGCTGTCCCGAGATGCTGGGTGGACCACTGCCCCATGTGATGGCGGCGAAAGCGGTTGCATTCCGCGAAGCCTCACAGCCAGAGTTCCAGACCTATGCCCACAATATTGTAGAGAACGCACAGGCATTAGCTGAAGCCTGCATCAACGAAGGACTACATGTCCTGACCAACGGGACCGATAACCATCTTATGCTGATCGACGTTGCCAGAACCTTTGGACTCACCGGACGTCAGGCCGAATCGGTCCTGCGCGAATGCAAGATTACGCTCAATCGCAACTCGCTCCCCTTCGACGCGAACGGTCCCTGGTATACCAGCGGCCTGCGTATCGGCACACCTGCTATCACAACACTTGGCATGGGTACTGACGAGATGCGCGAGATTGCCAGCATCATTAAACGCGTCCTTGCCAATGCCACACCGACCCAAACTACCAGTGGTAAAGCCAGCCTCTCAAAATACAGATTGGACAGCGCGATTCAGAACGAGGCACAGCAACGCATTCAGGCCCTGTTGCAAAAACACCCACTCTACCCAGAACTGGATCTTGAAATCATCAATCAGGGTGTATAAAGTAACAGCGTAGTGAGAGTACGTACAATAACAACGCAATCAGCGCTAAACACAAGGATATAGGAAAGACACATGTCGAACAATGAACTGGCCCTCCGTTATGGCTGCAATCCTTACCAGCAACCGGCCCGCGTCTATCGCGAAGGCGGTCTGCCCTTTGAGGTACTCAACGGCGCTCCCGGCTACATCAATCTATTAGATGCGCTCAATTCCTGGCAACTTGTCAAGGAACTGCGTGCCGTATTGAAGTTGC
Organism: Ktedonobacteria bacterium brp13; assembly: GCA_015099395.1. Lineage (GTDB taxonomy): Bacteria > Chloroflexota > Ktedonobacteria > Ktedonobacterales > Ktedonobacteraceae > Dictyobacter. Next base: position 3,304,125 of record AP024096.1, read on the forward strand.
CAGCGGCGGCCTCTTTCAAACATGTCAGCCCGGCTGGTGCCGCCGTAGCATTGCCGCTGAGCGATACACTCAAACGCATCTACGACGTCGATGATCTGGAACTTTCTCCGCTGGCAACTGCCTATGCACGCGCACGTGGCGCGGACCGCCTCTCTTCGTTTGGCGACTTTGCGGCGTTAAGCGATGTGGTCGATGTTCCGACCGCACGCCTGCTTTCACGCGAGGTCTCAGATGGCGTGATCGCTCCCGGCTTTGAGCCAGAGGCACTGGAGATCCTGAAGAAGAAGCAGAAGGGTCGCTATATCCTTCTGCAAGTTGATCCCAATTACGAGCCAGAGGCGCTTGAGCACCGCGAGGTCTTCGGCGTAACCTTTGAGCAGCAGCACAATACGATCCTCGCCAGCACCGACTGGTTGCAGAATATCCCGACCAATCTGAAGGAGCTGCCCGAGTCGGCACAGCGCGACCTGCTGATCTCGCTGATCGCGCTCAAATATACACAATCGAATTCGGTCTGCTTCGCGGTCGACGGTCAATGTATCGGCATCGGTGCAGGCCAGCAGTCACGTGTCCATTGTACGCGTCTCGCGGCATCGAAGGCTGCCATCTGGTTCTTACGTCAGCATCCACGTATCGCAGAGCTCCCCTGGAAACCAGGCATCAAGCGCCAGGATCGCGTCAATGCAGTCGATATCTATCTGCGTGACGATATCACACCGATCGAACTGGAGCAATGGCAAGAGAACTTCACAGAGGCTCCACAGCGTCTGACACAGGAAGAGAAACAAGACTGGCTTAAGAACCTGCATGATGTCGCTCTAGGTTCCGACGCCTTCTTCCCCTTCCGTGATAGCATCGACTGCGCGGCCCTGTACGGCGTCAAATACGTCGCCCAACCCGGTGGTTCGCTGCGCGACGACGTCGTGATTGAAGCCTGTAACGACTATGGCATGGCGATGGCCTTCACAGGTGTACGCCTGTTCCACCATTAAGATCCAGGCACTACCCATAGGCAAACAAAAAACAGGGGCGGGTCAATGGTTTATACCAGACCCGCCCCTCTTCATAATAGACGCTCGTAAAACATTCTTCCTATCCTACTTCCACTATTGCGCTCAATTTTTGGCAGCGAGAATATAGCCGCTGACTTCGTAGCCGCGACCAAAGCGCTCCTCCTCTGGCAGGTCCGTCATCCATTCCCATTGGGCCTCTTCGACCACAGTAAATGTTTCGCCAATCAGCTCAGGAAAGATACGAGGGACGAGTGGGATGGTTCGGCGATGGTGGCCCTCGGGATCACGGGCGCTCTGGGCGAAGCCGCGAATGTCAGTGAGTAGGACTGCACGCCCACCCAGGTCGACAAGCTTGCGCATAAAGTGGAGATGCGCACGGATGACGCGAATGCGAAAGTTTTGCGCGGCATCCTGATAGCGGCGGTGACGCTCTTGCTCAAGCAGCATATTCTCATCAATCTCTTTTACACGATCCATCAGATCTAGCAATGGATAACTGAAGAGCTGGGTCAGTACGACGGAGCTTACGACAAGCCCAAAGTCACCATCGCGCAATGTATAGATATTTGGTGGATCAGGAACCTTGCATTGCTCAAGACAGTCTGCGGCTGCATCGAAGAGCACATTCGCGCCCTGACGCGCCAGTTGCTGCCAATCCTGCCGTCGTGCGAGACGCAGCAGATCGCTACTGACACCACCACTGATATCACATTGCACAAAACGTACGCGGTTACGCATAGAGGCAGCCGAGAGCTCGTCGCGTCCACGCTGCATCGCAGCGAGGTCCGTATCCGCCAGCACAACCTCTTCCGAGGAGCGTACAAGATCGGTCAATGGGACCTCGGTACAAGCACCAGCGCCCAGGACAAGCGTACTCCGCGAAGTACCCGTTGAACGCTGCATAAGTCCGCCAGTTGTCAGCACAGCACACTGCTGAAGATGCTGTGGCGCATGCTCGCGCAGCCAGGCACGTCGAGACGTTCCCTGCGTCTGTAAGTTGTTATATGAAAGAGAATCGATACGCACAGTAATTCTTGTTCCCTGCTAGCTTCTGTAGAATAGTTATTTGCCGCTATAGCGCGGAGCTCGTTTCTCAAAGAAGGCCTGCACACCCTCACGATGATCAGCGGTACAGAACGCCTTATCCTGAAATTCAGACTCCAGATGAAAGACGTCTTGCAGATCGTGATCGTGAGCATAATATGTCAGCTGCTTGATCAGACTATAGGTATATGTCGGACCCTGTGCCAGACGTTGCGTAAATGCCGCCACCGTCGCCGCTAACTCAGCGAGCGGAACACACTTGTTGATAAGTCCCAGACGCTCGGCCTCTATACCACTGAACTCATCTGCGAGCAGTGAGATCTCCAGTGCTTTAGCCACACCGACGAGGCGCGTCAAGAAATAGGCACCACCACCATCGGGGACGAGACCGATGCGGGCGAAGGCCTCAGAGAAACGTGTTGTGTCGGCAGCAATACGCAGATCACAGGCGAACGCAAGGTTTAAAGAGACACCAGTCGCTACTCCGTGTAACACAGCAACCACCGGTTTGGGCATCTCATGCAATGTGCGCGCCAGACGGTGATACCCCAGTAGATGCTCGCCTAACGGTCCGGCATCAACATCTTCTGACGAGTAATACGCCTTGAATTCTGAAAGGTCCTGTCCCGCACCGAAGGCACGCCCGGCCCCTTGCAGAACGACGCAACGAATGGCTGCATCGGTGGCTGCCTCATCGGCGATCTCGTTCAGTTCCTCAAGCATCTGACTATTGATCGCGTTCAATACTGCTGGACGGTTCATGGTAATGGTCAGGACGGCATTATCCTGTTGGATGAGAACATACTGGTAATCAGCTCGCATACGTGCTCCTCTTCTTCATTGAAATAAACACCAGGAATAACCACCATAAGTCGAAAAAGCCACTAGTTGATGAACATCCTCCAAGATGGACAGACAAGCACTATTTAAAGTTTGGCGTATCGAGCATCAGCACCTCAAGGGCTGTACGTGCGTTCACATTCTGCTCAACGGACTCTTGCGTTTGCAAAATTGCACGCGCCATACGAGCCGACTCATCAGAGCCAACCTTCGCAGACTGCGACTTGAGTAGATCGCGCATATCGGCGTTCACTGTCAGATCCAGACACCCGTTCGCTGCCAATGCCATATCACGCCACCATAATAACCACAACTCTAAGGCTGCGCGTGCACGCTCACCATCGGAACCAATCCGTTGTACGATATCGAAGCGTTGTACCGTCGAGAGCGTCGGGATCTTCACCAGCGAGTCCAATAACGTCTTCCGTTCTTCCAGGAGATCCTCGTCTTCGACTGCCTGCACAGCCCAGCCCAGCCGTCCTGCCGCTAATGATGAGACCAGATCAGCCTCGCTGGCATCGCACTCCCAACGTTGGATCAGCGCATCTTTTATCTGTCTGGCTGTCAGCAATTGTACAGAGATCGTCTGGACACGTGAGATAATCGTTGGCAGTAACAGTCCGGCATCCGGCACCGTCAAAATAAGCACAACGCTTTGTTCTGGCTCTTCCAGGGTCTTGAGAATACAGTTCGCCGCCTGTACATTCATCTCATGCGCATCCTCTATAATGAAGATATTACGCCGTCCCTCGATCGTGCGACGAGAGGCATCGCTTTGCAGTTCCCGTACCTGCTCAATCGTCAAAACTTGTTTATCGCTGGCACGTGAAATAATATGTACATCCGGGTGATTGCCATGCAGCACCTTACGGCAGGAGAGGCAGGTGTTACACGGTTCAGGCGGTGATATTGTAGGGTCCGCCCCACCAGTACACAATAGCGTCTGCGCGAAACGACGTGCCAGGACACCCTTGCCGATATGCTGAGGACCCGCGAACAGATACGCATGGCGAACCTGCTGCGCCAGCAATGTTCGCCGCAAAAGATCTATCGCATGTTCATGCCCGACAATATTCCAGCCGGGCGTTTGAGCTTGTGTTTGTTGGGTTGCCATGAGCACATCGTAGCAGAAATAGCACAGAATAGCAATGTGCATATCAGCTCACAGCGCTTCATAGCTACACATCAGTAAACAATAAAGACGACTACAGGCAAAAGAACGGAGCTAAGAACATACTTTACGGTAGCAAGGAAAAGACGGACACACAGAAAAAGAAAGCTAAGAAAATGCTTAGTGTTTAATAATATATGCATTTAAATATAATAAATGTATAGGGGGCATCAATCTCATATAAAATATGCTATACTTATGCTTGAGAGTGCTTATAATGGGCAATCAGGGCAGATAGAGAGCCGTTCGCGCAGCCTTCATTCACTAAAAAGATTACCATTGCCTACTCTCATTCATACAGACCATCTTCTACCATCACACTGACCCGACGTATTAAAGATAGAGGGGAGCATTTTTTCTCATTGACGGTACTGTTTGGTATCTCACAGTATTTTGAACAACGTTCTACTGTGCTTTACGTAGAAAAGATAGAACCATATACGACACGACCGCAGAAAAGGGATAGCGCGAGACTATCTCACGAGCATAGGTAAATGTTCAAAATAACGAAAATGTAAGACACTCTGCATTTATACAAGGCCGATGTAACCGATGGATACCTCTATACGTTTGTACAATACGAATAGCGGATTGAGTTCGTCAACAAACGACGAGCAGCAGGGCCATTCGACGATTCCGCAGTTAGATAGTGAAAAGAATCGTGACGAGGCTGCACTGCAGGAAGACGAGCACACAAATGACGCAGATGCGCCTGTGGACACGCCTCCCGCTGCACTCACGCCTGAGCAACCGGAACGGGTAGATGTGGCTGACTTTGAAGCCATCTTCACGCGCTTCCAGATGCCCATTACGAATTTCATCTATCATCTGATCGGGAACCGCGAACAGGCATACGATCTTGCGCAAGACGTATTTGTGAAAGCATATAAAGCTCTCTTAGGAGGAACAGTTGTCCAGCCGGGGGCACTATCGGCGTGGCTTTATCGTATCGCAGCCAACACAACAACTGACTCCCTTCGACGTAGACGCTTGATATCCTGGCTACCGCTCTCGCTATTCAATGAGGATCGAGGTATTGGGGCTGGTGTCGTATCAGATTCCGGTGGTACCTCGTCGGAGAGCTTTAATGGGAGTGGCGACGAACAGAACAACGAGCCACGATCCAGTAACGTCACCGCGCTTTACGAGCGCAATGGCTATGACGGTGGACGATTTGAAAGCCAGGTGGCTGACCGCGAGATTGTTGAACGCGTCTTACAAGAGATGCCGCAAAAATATTCGGTCTGTCTCTGGTTATATGAAAACGACGGTCTATCCTGCGCGGAAATTGCCGAAGTCTTAACAATCAGTCCATCCGCCGTCAAAATGCGCCTGATGCGGGCTAGAGAACGGTTTATTGGGTTGTATAAAAAAGAGGTCGGTGAAGAGTGAACTGTAGTCAGGCGCGAGCATTGCTCGCCGTATTTCGCGAACTAAATAATGAGGACCGACAGTCATTAGAGCATCATCTGGCAACCTGTGCAGCATGCAATGACGCATCCGCTCATACTCTTTTTATTGGAGAGCGTATCCGTTCAGTACCACAGATTGAGCCATCTCCTGATGCTCATGATAAGCTGATGCATGCATTGGCGGCTGAACATGTGCGTTATCTGCAAAAAACGCCTGCTGCTAGCCCCTCTACACCAACACCAGCTTTCCTTACACCTTATCTTAAAGAACTTGCCAGGAAGACTCCTCATGTCCATTCTCTGGCCGCACTCTCGACTGCCGATACAGGTCCGCTCCCCGTCATACAACCTGGGAGACGTCAGGTCCGTCGGCGTCCACAGATGCATCATTTTGCGATCGTTGGTATCGCTGCATCTTTCCTGATCGTTATTATGACCACTGGCTTGCTCTCTCTACTTTATCTGACAAGCCTGAACCAACAAAATACGCTGATTCCACGCGGTGGGAACGCCCAGGTCGCTGTTCAGGCAGTGGGCCAGGCCGCTATAGAGCAGCTCAAACTCTCTGCAGATTACCCGAATATCGCCAGCGCAACCATAAACAATGGCACGATCTATTACTCAGCCTACAATCAGGACAGCAGTAGCTGGACGCTAGACAAATTCTCGCAAGACGTTGCGCTACGTGCAACCGCTACTGGTGAACCTTTAGTCACAACCATGGATGGGCATCAGATCGTTGTGCTGGGTTCTAACAACGACTGGCTCTTCTGGCTCCAGATGACAACGCCCCCCAAAACGCCGACAACCAATAAAGGGCAAAGCCATCAGTCGAATGCGACACATAACGTGAGCAATGCGAACAATACAGCAATATCAGGCACACAGCCAACATCCACGACAAAGACGGGTGTCAACAAGCTCACCGGCAATTGGAATTTAGAGGCTCTGTATATTGGCAATAACCCGAGTGCCACTGCGAATCAGAGCACTCAATCTACAACAACCACGAACAAGGCGACAGGTGCCAATAAAGCATTGCAAGCTACCAGCAATAAGCTATCACAACCGATTACATTGCATAGCGATCTCTTCAATGCTGCGGTAGAGCCTGATTGGGTCACTTCACCGATCCAGGGTATCAGTTTTTATCAGGATAGTGCAGTCGTCGCGTACATGGATAGCAAGGGAACATCGTACCTGTCGCAATATAGCTTCGATGCCAAAGATCCCAGCCAACCCGTGCAAAGCACCGTGCTTGCATCAGCCAACGGTGGACACGTTCTCACTTCACCTACCAATACAGAGAACGGGAACAGCATCTACTGGTCTGACGAGTGGTACACACAGGATAACGGCCTGAATAGTCAGATCTGGACCCGCCAGATGAGCGCAGCGCAACCCGATAATACCAGTGGTCGCTTTACGCCACATCTGCAAGCCCAGACCTATCAGTATAGCACCGATACAAATTCATTCAGCCCGCAGATTGTCAATAATACGCTCTTCCTACTCAGCAAAGATCCTACGACAAAGATCCTGCTACCAGCACAGACGGGCCCGGCTACGACTACGACACCACAGGCACAGGCCACGCAACCGAGCCAGCAAAGCGCACAAAATACGCCGACGACGACTGGGAGTACTCCCACGCCGACAGCAACACAACAGAATATTACACAGTTGCTGGGTAATCCATTAAGCGTCGATCCCACGGTCCGCACACCACAGATCGATGAGAATATCACCGGCAAGTTGCAGGCATTCATCGTCAACAGTTACGTCCAGGCCAGTACCATCATCGCTGACAACAAGGTTGTCACAGGTATCCACGGCGGTGCCAGTTACCTGATCTGGCAGGACCCCGATGGTCAATACGAGATGTACGATGCACGCAACAACGTCATGGTCAACGGCATCAACGACGTCGATCGTAGCGCGATCTTTGTAAGCGTCAGCGGGAACAGTGTCATCTGGACCAGCGCCGCCACAAATGACCAGTCCGGTCAAGCAAACGACGCCAACGCACAGATCACCTTTAACGTACTACGCTGGCCCAAGTGACATCTCCCCACGGATGAAATCCAGGGGCTTCTCATCCTCACGGACTTGAGAGGCTGTGTGTAAAGGTAGTCTCGTACCGCTCTGCGGGCGTCTGTAAACAAAATCTTTGCATATTGCTCAATGATCTTGTCGGGCGGGTTCAGGCCACTTTACACACAGCCTCTAACAAACGTTCCTTCGCAATGTAGCAAATTCTTGACAATAAATGCGTATTCTGTCCAATTCCTTCTACTTATATTGCTTGCTTGACATCCATGCTAGAATAACTGCATGAAGGTAGTGGTTCCTCTTAAAATCACAAGAGGGGTAAAATCTATGTGTTCTCACATTTTGTTCTCAGCGTCTCGGTCGCCTGAGATAAGTACTTTTAGGAACTGATGTCAGAGACTTTGTTCAAAAGTAGTCCCAAAGCCTCGGCAATGGGATAGAGGATGGTTGGTCAGATGACCTCGTGGTCCATCCATAGCGGTACATTCGAAAGAGTAGAGGGGATACTGGTTCCCCTGTTTGTATGCTCCGTCTCAAACTGAGTCTCTAGGATTCGCTAGAGTTTCAGAACTATGATCCCCTGTTTATTAGAGTTAAAAGAGAATGCTTTTTTTATGTCCTATCTCCCAAACTTTGTCACCCTTGTTGGGGTCTGGATGGCGTTTGTGATCACACCGGGACCTGATTTCGCGGTGACAGTACAATACGCAACAGCTCACTCACGACGTGATGGTATCTTGGTAGCCCTTGGCATCACAACAGCGATTGCCATCTGGATCACCACCAGCGTGGTTGGACTGGGTGTCCTGCTAGCTCGGGTAGGCTGGCTGATCGAGATCATTCACCTTATGGGAGGGCTGTACCTCGTCTACATAGGCATCAAGACGATCATGCATGCCTCTCACCCAACGCAACCGATGGCATCTGTCGCACCTGTTCCCACACGTAGCTTTTCAGCCTGGGGTGTGGGATTTTCCACCAATATCAGTAATCCTAAGGCCATCGCCTTCTTTAGTAGTTTATTTGTGGCCCTCCTGCCAGTCCACCCACCACTCTGGGTCCAGACAACCAGTGTTGTGCTTCTGGTGATCATCGCAGCAAGTTGGTTTTGCCTTGTTGCATGCCTGTTCTCACTCGCGCCCGTCACCAGAGCGTATCTGCGAGCCAAACGTTGGATCGACTATCTCACTGGTGGCATCTTCGTGACGCTTGGCATTTGGCTCGCATTCAAATAGGAACATGTGATGATATATTCAACAACACGAAGAATTCCATCGAGAAACAAATGCAACGCATGCCACAGGAAAGAGCGAATGCTTGCCAACCTAGTGGCGTGTGCTCGCTTGGTTTGCGTATGAGGAAGGATATGCCCCTTCATAACGTTCAGGCTCATTATTCTGTCGCGGGCAGAGAGCCAGGTAATAGTGGACATTATGAATGCGAGAGATACTGCAAATCGCCGCCCCTCCGCACTCGGGTAGTGGTACGGAGGGTAAGAACAATAATGTCGTAAATTACTGGGGCTGGGTGGCGAGCAGCATTTTGGCGATGACCATGCGTTGAACTTCGCTGGTCCCTTCGCCAATCTCGTTGATCTTGACACTGCGCCAGTAGCGTGAAACTGGATACTCGTCCATAAAGCCATAGCCGCCATGGATCTGGACGGCCTGGTCTGCTGCTCGCTTGGCGGCTTCAGAGGCGTAGAGCTTGGCGATTGAGGCTTCACGCGAGTAGGGACGCCCCTGCATATTCATCCAGGCCGCTTTAAAGTAAGCCAGGCGTGCCAGTTCAATCTCCATATCCATATCCGCTAGCTTGAACTGGATCGCCTGGAACTGTCCGATAGGCATGCCAAACTGTTTGCGTTGTTGAGCATATTTTAATGCTTCATCAAGACAGGCCTGGGCCAGTCCTACCGAGAGGGCAGCAATGGCGACACGACCAGCATCCAGAATCTGCATAAACTGTTTGAAGCCTTCTCCTGGTCGCCCGAGCATGTTCGCTTCAGGGATCACACAATCTTCAAAGGAGAGTGGACGCGTGTCGGAGGCCTTCCAGCCCATCTTCTTATAAGGACGTCCAATCGCATAACCCGTTGTACCCTTTGGAACGATCAGGTTGGTGATCTCTTTACGACCATCAGAGCGCAGTCCCGTGACGGCTGTAATGGTCACACCGCCGGTCATATCGGTACCCGCATTCGTAATAAATGCCTTCGAGCCATTGATATGCCAGCAACCATCCTGCAAGATCGCACGCGTCTGTGTGCCACCCGAATCGGAGCCGGCCTCTGGTTCGGTCAGACCGAAGGCCCATAGCTGCTCACCACGCGCCAGAGGCGTCAGGTACTGCTCTTTCTGCTGCTGTGAGCCAAAGAGAGAGAAAGGAGTTGCGCCCAGGGAGGTATGCGCCTCCATCGTAATGCCTACAGAGACATCACCACGTGAGATCTCTTCAATCGCCAGGCAGTACGACAGGAAATCAGCGCCTGCGCCACCATACTCCTCGGGGAAAGGCAGACCCAACAAACCCAGTTCACCCATCTGCCGCACCAGTTGATAAGGGAACGCCCCTTGTGCATCCATCTCCTCCGCTCGCGGCTTAATCTCCTGCTCAGCGAAATCGCGACACGTCTGCCGAATGGCTGTCTGCTCCTCATTGAGTGAAAAGTCCATCCCGTAACTCTCTCTTTCTGTCTAAAACGTAATCTCAGCTTCATTTGGGCGCCAAAGGCCCTCACTTCCATTATAAATGATTATGAACAGAAAAAAGAAGAGACCGCTATGATCCATCAACGTCAAACAAGAGCACTACTCCAGGACATCACGGGGATAGGTTTTAAAGGCCGGAGGGTTGAGCATTCGTACAGATGTATACAGTACTCAACATTCCGGCCCAATGACGAGGAGGACAGAAGTCTCCTACGACATGTTATTTACTTTGAGGAGGCAGCTTTGCTACCATCGACGTTGGCTCCGACGCCTTTGCGCAACATGGGAACCTTGTTGAGTTCTTCCCATGGCAGATCGATGTCGGTACGACCAAAGTGACCAAAGGCCGCTGTCGGCTGGTAGATAGGACGACGCAGGTCGAGGGCCTGGATGATACCAGCCGGGCGCAGATCGAAGTGCTCGTTAATCAAGCGCACGATCTCCTCGTCAGAAACCTTGCCAGTGCCAAAGGTCTCAACAAAGAGGGAGAGCGGGCGAGCTACACCGATTGCATAGGCAATCTGCAATTCAACGCGCTCCGCAAGGCCAGCGGCAACGATATTCTTGGCGATATGACGCGCAGCATAAGCAGCCGAGCGATCAACCTTGGTGGCATCTTTACCACTGAAGGCACCACCACCATGACGAGCCATGCCGCCATAGGTGTCGACAATGATCTTACGACCGGTCAGACCAGCATCGCCCATTGGGCCGCCGGTCACGAAACGTCCGGTCGGATTGACGAAGAATTTGGTCTCTTTATCCAGCAAATGCTCAGGGACGACCGGTTTGATGATGTACTCGATGACATCGTGACGGATCTGCTCCTGATCGATATAGTCCGCATGCTGCGTTGAGACAACAACGGTGTCGACGCGAGTCGGGCGACCATTCTCATACTGTACGGTAACCTGGGCTTTGCCATCAGGACGCAAATACGTCATCGGACCGCTACCGCTCCATGAACGGCGACGTACAGTTGAAAGCTGACGCGTGAGTTTGTGGGCCAGGCTGATTGGTAGTGGCATGAACTCTGGAGTCTCGTCACAGGCGAAACCGATCATCATACCCTGGTCACCAGCACCAATGCTCTCCAACTCATCGTCGCTCAGCAGGACACGCTCGCCCTTAGCCTCTAACGAACGGCTGACGCCCATATCAATATCAGGTGACTGTTTGCCGATTGATGTTGTTACGCCACAGGTGCGATAGTCAAAACCATAATCAGCATTAATATAACCCACCTGCTCAATTGTCTTACGAACAACTGCTGGCATATCTACCCATGCAGTGGTTGAGATCTCGCCGGCAACCAGTACCAGACCAGTTGTGGTGGCAGTCTCACAGGCTACACGAGCCAGGGGATCCTCAACCAGAATAGCATCAAGAATAGCATCAGAAATCTGATCACATAATTTGTCTGGATGTCCCTCTGTTACCGATTCACTGGTGAAAAATGTTTTAGGGCTGCGCATGAAACTTGTCATGAGCCGTTCCTTTCTCAAAAGCTAAAGATTAGATAGGTGGCGCGTGCATAAAATAAGCGCCAGTTTTAGGATGTAGGGATGAGATTTTTTAAGTCTCTATCTATGCAAGAGGTGAATTTGAGAATAGCACTTCGCTTTTTTGAGACACAAAAAAACCCCTGCATTTCAGGGGCGAGGCATTATATATGCTCTTCCCCTCATCTTGCGGCATAGCATTAACCGCCGGAATTGGCACCCTTCCTGTATCTAAACAGTACGTTCTGTGCTGTTCAGCAGGCGGGTTGCCGGGCTTCATCGGGCCGTTTCCCTCCACCTCTCTTGATGAGAGCAATCTCACTCATTCGATTGTGTATGTGTACAAGTAGCCCGATATATATCAATCGGCACCAGTTGGTAGTACAACCAACCCGTGATGTCTTGCTATCAGCATTGTAATTCATAGATGGGACAATTGTCAATGCGAGACAAGTGCATTACTGCGCATTCCATCTACAACTCCATCTGCTGTCTCCATGTACCTGCAGAATCGCAGAAGCAGCAAGTACATGAGAGAGCGCGCGCGCAAGTACCAGGGGATATGGGCGACACAGGAGTAGTCCACATCCCCTCTAATCCTGAACTGTATTAGGTCCCAGACTCCCAGGAGCTGAGGTAGGCTTCCTGCTCAGCGGTCAGGGTGTCGAAGCCGATACCCATAGCATGCAGCTTCAGACGCGCAATCTCTTTATCGAGATTCTCTGGCAGCGTGTAGACCTTTGGCTCCATCTCTTTGGCATGTTGCAGCACATACTCGGCGGCAAGAGCCTGGTTAGCAAAGCTCATGTCCATAACGCTGGCCGGATGGCCCTCTGCGGCTGAGAGATTGACCAGACGGCCCTCTGCTAGCAGGTGAACCTGACGGCCGTCAGCATAGGTGTACTCGTCGACGAAGTCGCGGACACGGCGCTTGGAGACAGCCAGCTTCTCCAGCTCTGTGATATTGATCTCGTCGTTGAAGTGGCCGGAGTTCGCGATGATAGCGCCATTTTTCATGACTTCCATGTGTGCGCGATCAAGGACGTTGATGTCACCGGTGACAGTGACGAACAGGTCGCCCAGTTTGGCAGCCTCGAGAATAGGCATGACACGATAGCCATCCATGACGGCCTCTAAGGCACGTGTTGGATCGACTTCGCAGACGATGACGTTACTGCCCATGCCATGCGCACGAGAGGCAACACCACGACCACACCAGCCATAACCGACAACAACGGCTGTACGGCCAGCGAGCAAAATATTGGTTGAACGGATGATAGCATCCAGTGAGCTTTGACCGGTACCGTAGCGGTTGTCAAACATATGCTTGGTATCGGAGTCGTTCACAGCCAGCACTGGGAACTTGAGCACGCCCTGCTTCTCCATGCTGTGCAAACGGATTACACCCGTTGTGGTCTCTTCCATACCACCGATGATCGTCGGGATCAGGTCTTTACGCTTGGTGTGAATCGTTGAAACGAGGTCACAACCATCGTCCATCGTCAACTGTGGGTTGTGATCGAGCACAGCATTGATGTGGCGATAGTAGACATCCTCATCCTCGCCTTTGATAGCGTAGGTAGGTATACCATACTCACTCACCAGAGCAGCGGCAACGTCATCCTGAGTGGACAGAGGGTTTGAAGCACACAATACCAGGTCAGCGCCACCAGCCTTCAACGTGATCGCCAGGTTTGCGGTCTCAGTGGTAATATGCAAACAGCCGGAGACACGGATGCCTTTGAGTGGCTGCTCTTTAATGAAACGCTCACGAATCAGGCGCAGTACAGGCATATCTTTTGCTGCCCACTCAATACGGTCTTTGCCGCGAGCGGACAGTGAGATGTCACGGACATCTCCTTTTATTGAAGTCGTCATGAACTAAATAATTCCCTTTCGTCAACACAATCCAGAGTAGTGCAAGACCACTCCCACATGTATCATTGTGGTACATATATTTAATAGTAGCGGGCTCTTACCTTCTCATTACCAGGCATTTTACAACATTTCACCATATCATGACTACTGCTCCCATGTTAAGGGCTTAACACAAATGGTGGTAATGCTCTATTAAGGCGTAATGCGAGAGATTAGCGCGTGATACCATTTGGCTCGAAATGCGAGTAGCGTACCAGATCACGATACCGTGCTATGATATGCTCCATTGTCAGAACACGCAAGCCGTCGATACCAAAGGTTGAACAGGCGAAGGAGCCGAGGATGTTGCCATGCACCACAGCACGCTTCAGATCATCAATCGAGTATCTGCCCTGCGCATCAGGTCTGGTCTGCGAAAGATACCCCATGAAGCCGCCACCAAAGCTGTCACCAGCGCCAGTGGGATCTACAACCTCTTCCAGCGGATACGCAGGTGCGCTAAAATACGTACCGTCCGCACCATACAGTAAAGCACCGTAGCTACCCAATTTTACCACGATATACTTCAGGCCGAACTTGTACAATTCATTTACACCAGCAGGAATACTGGCTTGACCAGTGAATTGACGCACTTCCTCTTCGCTCATCAAGAGCACATCGACACGCTTCATCACCTCTTCCAGCTTGGGGCGGGTAATGTTAATCCACAGCTCCATGGTATCCAAAACTGTGAAGCGGTTGGCAGGCATCTGATCTAGTACTTCTAGTTGGAGATCAGGCTGGATATTGGCGAGAAAGACGAGCTCGCTCTCACGATACACCTCAGGAACGACCGGGTGAAAATCGCCGAAGACACCAAGCTGCGTATCCAGCGTATCACGCGAGTTCATATCCATGTGGTAACGACCATGCCAGTGGAAGGTCTTCCCCTCCTCAATCTGCAGGCCAGTCAGATCAATATTATGATCATGCCAGAAATCCAGGTGCTCCTGTGGAAAATCACTCCCAACAATACCAACCAGATTCACCTGATCGTAGAGCGAGCCAGCTGTCGCGAAATATGATGCGGCTCCCCCTAGCACGCTCTCCATCTTTGTAAAAGGGGTCTCAACGGTATCTAAAGCGACAGAACCAACAACGAGAATAGACAACGTACGTCTCCATTAAACATTCTATATATAGTACAAAAACGATAAAATTGCGGGTATATATCAGGCAAGCGACAAAGGATCGTTGCACGAGAGATAGCCACCGCAACAGAAATACTACCACTACCAGGAGAAACTTGAAAGACTCTTCTTTACAAGCGTTCCCGGTGTCCGAACTGTACCTAGACAGGGGTCGCGTCACCCAGATGCTCAACCACACCATCCAGAAAGGCCAGTGTCTTGTTGAATTTATCGCGCGCCATTTCGCGTGCAGGTGCGGTATTGAGCGACTGATAAAGTTCGATGAAACGCTCTTCGATATGCCGCAAGATAGCCGCAAGAACGTCTCCTGTCACAGCCCGGTTAGGATAGCGAGCGCCAAATTCGATCAGTGAGGTCACAACTGCCAGCCCGCTCAGACGCCCTAACTTATCGGCATCATAGAGGATACGACCCTCTGTCACCGGCTCCTCATGATCCTCGGACGTAGAGACCTGTGTATGAGATAGGATCGCCTGTGTGATGCGTGTAATCTGCAACTCAGGCACGTTGATCCCTTTGAGAAACTCTTCGGCCATCTCCGCCGACTTGATCTGGTGATCGTGAAAACCATGACTCACCGTCGAGATATCGTGTAGATATCCGGCAACAGTTAACACATCTAGATCTATATCGGCTATCTGCCCATCCTCAGCCGGTTCAAGCTGGAGGGCCAGCATTTTACAGTTCGCAACAACCGCGCTTACATAGCGAAAACCTTCGCTCCCCATAACCTCTTCGGCATAGCAAGCAACGGATTGCACGACATCAGTCTCCATAAGAAATCCTTTCTGGGGACCCATACGCCTTCAGGCTATGGGAGGAAAGAAAGGCGTCCGCAGACGCACAATGTTTCAAGCCGTCCCCTTGCGGGGGAAGAACAGAAGTGCGGTCTGTCCTTCAATGCCAGAGATGGCTGGCACCCTTTTCCGCACAAAGTAATGTGTGCCTCGTCGATGATAGCGGTCTGCACGTCTCCTGAGCACTGGCTTAACCCTCGTAGACCTGGTTAACTCAGAAGTTATAGAGCAATGCGCTGGCATGCACACATTGGTACGTTCTTGAACATTGCCGCTATCGTAGCCCGATAACCGTTTCCCGCCCCAAGGGGCATGCAAGGAACAGTCCTGGCTGGGACTAGTCAGGTAAGCTCGCAGAGAAGACGGGCAGAAACCACCCCATCTCTACAAGCCCGTCCCGTTTAGGGGACAGGGTTCCTGACTGTACACAGCTTCCCTTCAAATGATAGATGTAATAGTCGTTCTCAGTCTCTTATATTACTCAAGTGTAACTGAAGTCTCAAGTATTTTCGTTTACTTCCTATCTTCCGTAAACTTTTGGCACAGACAGGGTGGATCAGTCCTCTTCCTCACACAGCATAACCGCGAGTGCCTCTGTATAGGGGGAGCGATACGGGTACCCAGCATCGTGGTCACCTCTTCCGGCTTGCGCTGCTCGATCGGGATCTGCTCGCCAGAGGATAGCGTGAGATCGATAGTAGAACAGGGCGTAACCACATAGAAAAGGGATATCACGAAATTACTCTGATATGTAACGAAGAGGAAACGCAAGCCGCGTCTTGTTTGCCCAATAGTACTAAATTATAGGCTAATGATTGCTGTAGTTCTACCAGAGTATGTTACCATGATAAACGATACAGCACGTAACAGCAAGTACGCAAGACTACTCTATCATGTTACTGATGGTGTTCATTGTCCGTTCCACTACACAGAAGGAAAAAGCGTTTCCGTATCTGAACCGCGTGGTTCTCTGTCACAGTCAGACCCTTTGGGGCAGTATTTTATTGCAGCATCGTTGCCCACTGCTCTGTCTATCTGTCACACATCTATCACGCACGCATAAGCGATACATCTTCGGAGACGGCTGCTGGTTGCTCTTGCATGGAACGGACAAGAAAATCGGTAGCTATCGAAGGGATTGTAGCGCATGGTCCGGGTGGAAACCAAGGAAGACTCCTGGTCTTTTGAACAAATATACGACGAATATAAGACGCCGATCTATAACTATGTCTATCACCTGGTAGGTGATCGCGAGCAGGCGGACGACCTTACGCAAGATACGTTTCTTAAGGCGTTCCGCGCTCTGCCAAAGATGGACGCAAACCTGAAACTTTCAGCCTGGCTGTATCGTATCGCCACCAATACTGCATACGATGCGTTGCGACGGCGTAAGTTGATTGCGTGGCTTCCCTGGCAAGATCTCGATCATGAACCTGCTGATGTTGAGAGCGCAGACCCACAAGAGATATATGGGACAACCGAGATGGTGCGTGCTGCTCTTCGGCGTATGCCTCAGCAATATCGTGCCGCTCTGCTCCTGTATACACAGGAAGGCTTCTCGTATAGCGAGATCGCACACACGTTGAATATCGCTGAGAGCGGGGTCAAGATGTATCTCTCTCGAGCACGGCAATCGTTTAGACAACATTATCGCGCCCTGGAACAGGGGGGAGGAACCAGATGAACTGTGAGCACGTCGAGGGGCTTTTAAGTGCCTACCTTGATGATCTGCTCACAGTTCATACGTATCACGAGGTGACCCTACATCTGGAGGACTGCAAGTCATGCCGCTCGCTACTGGCAGATTACCAGCGCTACGATGCGCTATTAACCCAACTGCCACGCGTCGAACCAGCACCACAACTTCGTGATGCTCTTTTCTCCTCCTCAGCCTATGGCTATCTGCACAATCGGCAAACGCTCGAAAAAACAGCCTGCGTTACTGGAACTAATACACCCACTCCCTGCTCAGGACAACGCTCCCCACTCCTACAAGCTCAGCCCGTTTCCCAGCGTCCCTTCCTCATACTGCTCCTCATCTTCTTCTCGCTTGTCTATCTTTTCAGCCTGCATTGGATCAACACAAAAAGAGGCTAAAGTCTGATCTTTGTGTGCCAGACAATTACATTGTATGAAACACATAGAGACAAAATAGGCAAAAATACGCTTTCGTTATTAAAATTCAATGAATTTATACTACCCTAAAAGATTGCTCCTAAAAAACGCTAACATTTTGCTCGTCAATACGTTATAATACATAGGCCTGGGACGGAAGGCGGGATATACGTAGGCAAGCAGATCCACCTCGACGAGCAGCTTGTAGCGTATTTCTACGATATACGTGCAACCTTTTCCCCATGGGGTTGGCACGCGCCCCGTTCAAAGCTTCGCGTCGCTAAGCTGACGCGCGGTAAGGAGAGGACGAGCTGGCACCCCGTTCTCTCTTTGCTTTTATTCGTAGGGAAGGTCGTATGCAATTCACTGTACGGTCGCTTGGTGGAAAACTGATCCTGGTGGCTACTGCAATCCTCTTGCTCTGCCTGCTCCTCTTCTCTCTTACGGGTTGGGGCGTGCTCAGAATATATTCTGAGTATCAGGCCAGGAGAGATGCACACAGTCACCTTTTATTACTACAAGCAACCTATAATACGCAGACACAACACGTAATACAGCAGTTACAACACATTACGCAACAACCACTGGTTACAGAGCAACTGGCGCAGCAAGCCAGTGTACAGGCTGACGACTCGCAAAATAGCAGTGCACAGACGTCAACCGGAGCGCCTGGATCAACCGGGTCAACCTCTACGCTACAAGATCTATTAGAGCAGGCTACATTCAGTGCACATCTGTCTACGCTGGCACTCTTAGATATGCAGCGGCAAGGGATTGCGCATGGTGGTCGTAGCCTCATGTCATCATCACTCACACGGCTTGCCCCCCTCGTGAAACAGATCGCCCAGGGGAAGGGAGCATTCATTATTCAACCCTTCCAGCAGCCGACCACTACTGGCTCTGCTTCTGCAGGAGCCACAACATGGTCGCAGATGATCGCACTCCCTGTCACACATGGACACCACGCGGTGCAAGGTATCCTCGTCGCAGTACAGCCGATCGATGCGCTCTTCGCACAGACATTAGCACAACAGAGTGGAAGTCCAGTCTCTCTCTGCCAGGGACAACAACTACTGACCTCCTCTGATCTCACGCTCACCCAGAGCTCACGGTCTGACAAACAGCAAAGTGCCAGTGACAACCAGATCTGCCAGGCCAGCAGTCCGACAATCATTACGACCACCGCACGGCTCATGGTGCAGGCACAGATGCTATCTCTCTCTACCCAGACCCAGCAAAGTATCCCAGGCGCAACACCACCCATTGGAGCAATGCTGACCATTGCAACCATGGAGCCACTCTCGCCCTTCACAAGCCATCCTCTTAGCCAGGCACTGATCCTGCTAGGCACTGGTCTCACTATCTTTGCACTGGGGATCTTCCTCTACACCTTCTTTACCAGCATCCTCTTGATTCGGCCGCTACGCCGCCTGCAAGTACAGGCGCAGATGCTTGTCCAGGGCCAGGATATCAGTTCGCTCGACGTACCACGTACGCAGGAGCTCCAGATGCTCTCGCAGTCTTTCACCACGCTCACCGAGTCGCTCTACAGCGAGAGTCAGGTGCTGATAGAGCAGATGAGTAAGCTACTCATCATGAATGATGCCCTGATGTCGACGCTCAACCTGGAGCAGCTCTTAGGTGAGTTTGTCGTCCAGATCGGGCATATCATGCAGGTACAACATGTTGCACTCCTGCTCTATGGACGTGAGAGTACTGCCCCCTGGGCCGTTGCGCAATGGCAGGACCAGCAGGAGCAGTCAGCAAACAATGCCACCGTCTACATCGATCCCGACAACGATATCTCGATGGCAGCGACGAATAAAATGATGGCGATCCCGAAGCCGAGTAATAAAACGAACGCTACAGAGCAGCCAGAGCAGATCGTTGAATCTGTCCATCGTATACAGCCAAAGGCCGCCTATAGCAATCGCGCTACACGCATCCCACGTGCCTCATTACGCGAGGTAGACCGTATCCTCTCCCGTATGGCAATACATCGGCACAAAATCGTCTGTGGTGAAGATATCAGCACCATTTATCAGCAACGTAAAGAGTACTGGGCACAGCTCGCCCTGGATGCCGGGTATCAATCAGCAATCACCGTCCCATTGCTCCTGCAAGATCAGGCGATTGGTGCGTTTATTCTCTATGGAGAGCAAGCACATACAATCAGCAGCCGGGATACCTTTCTGCTGAGTACAGCGGCTCTTCAGACATCGATGGCGATCGAGAACGCATTACTCTTCGCGGAGGTCAAAAATCAAAATACCGCGCTTGAGCGAGCCAATCAGTTGAAATCACAATTTCTGGCGAATGTGACGCACGAATTGCGGACGCCGTTACATAGTATTATTAGTTACGGTGCGTTTATCCTAGAGGGCTTTGTCGAGGGCTCGCTTACGGACGAGCAAGAAGAACATATCCAATTTATCGTTCGCAGTGCCGAAGAGCTTTCACAACTTGTTGATGATCTGCTCGACCTGTCGAAGATCGAGGCCGACCGGCTAGAGGTCAGACCAGAGCCGTTAGCGCTGGCTCCACGTCTGGAGCAGGTCGTCGAGCAACTCATGCCAATGGCCAATGAGAAAGAGCTTGCACTCAAACTAGAGATTGAGGATGATCTTCCCCAGGTGCTGGCTGACGGCCATCGCTTGCGCCAGGTAGTGACCAACCTCGTCTCCAATGCGCTCAAGTTTACGGAGACGGGTGGCGTCACGATTCGCTGCTCTCAGCTCAAACAACAGGAGATGCTGCGGATCGCCGTCAGTGATACGGGCATAGGAATCTCGCCTGCCGCGCTGGAATATATCTTTGAAGCATTCCGCCAGGCAGACGGTAGTACGACACGACGTTTTGGAGGGACGGGGCTTGGTCTCGCCATCGCGCGCAAGCTTATCGAGTTGCAGGGTGGTGAGATCGCAGTAGAGAGTGTGCCGGGTGAAGGTTCTACATTCTCGTTTTCGCTCCCCATCGCTCAGATAGGCATTATAGTGTAGGCAACGGCCTTACGTGGGAGAAGAAATGAATAGTTCACACCAACCAACACACCAGGCAACCATTCTTGTCATAGAAAACGAAGTCTCAAATCGCATTCTGATCGAACGTGTCCTCTCGACGCGTGGCTACCACTGCATCTCAGCCTCCAATGGACGAGAAGCGCTAGAGATGCTGGATCACGAGCATGTAGACCTGATCTTAACCGATCTCTCTATGCCTGTGCTCGACGGTTATCGCACCACACAGCTTATCCGCGCACGACCCGGCATGGAACAGGTGCCGATCGTCGCAGTCACCGCCTACGCGCTCAACGACGAAGGGGAGGCTGCACGCCATATCGGTTGTACGGAGTATCTGACGAAACCATTCAAGCCGCGTCAATTGCTGGAAGTCGTCGCACGTCTCCTTGGCTACACGCAAAACGCCGAGTAGCTGGCGCGACCCATGCCCGACTCCAAACTTGTATGACAACGCATGATGTGCCATACTGAAGTAAGATTCCCCAGAAGAGAACCTGGCTGATCAACGATCGGTCGGGTTATTTTACGGATGATTCCAATGCTGTAAGGAGCGGTCGCCAGCCAATCTTTACATCTCTATTTCATCGTGCATATCATCCGCTAGCAATTGGACAAATTAAGAGGAGTGGGCTCGTCAGGAACCCTGTCCCCTAAACGGGACGGGCTTGTAGAGATGGGGTGGTTTCTGCCCGTCTTCTCTGCGAGCTTACCTGACCAGTCCCAGCCAGGACTGTTCCTTGCATGCCCCTTGGGGCGGGAAACGGTTATCGGGCTACGATAGCGGCAATGTTCAAGAACGTACCAATGCGTGCATGCCAGCGCATTGCTCTATAACTTCTGAGTTAACCAGGTCTACGAGGGTTAAGCCAGTGCTCAGGAGACGTGCAGACCGCTATCATCGACGAGGCACACATTACTTTGTGCGGAAAAGGGTGCCAGCCATCTCTGGCATTGAAGGACAGACCGCACTTCTGTTCTTCCCCCGCAAGGGGACGGCTTGAAACATTGTGCGTCTGCGGACGCCTTTCTTTCCTCCCATAGCCTGAAGGCGTATGGGTCCCCAGAAAGGATTTCTTATGGAGATTAACCAGACAACACAGGACATTCAACAGGCACAGGGTGACGCCATCATCATTGGTGCCGCAAAGAAAGAGGGAAGCATCACGCTCTCCCAGGCTGGTACAGCAGTCGAGAAGGCACTGGATGGCCTGATCAACGAGTGTTATACACAGGGCGAGTTCAAGGCCAACCTGGGTGAGATCTTAACCCTCCACTCAGCAGGCAAGCTAGCTGCCAAGCGCGTTATCGTTGTTGGACTGGGCAAACAGGAGGCCCTGACCTCGCAATCCATACGTCGTGCGACCGAGATCGCTAGCCGCCACCTACAAAAGACCGGTGCACAACATCTCATCCTGAGCACCGGCTTTGCTACCGAGAGCGGTCACTTCGATGCCTTCCAGGAGGCCCAGGTCACGATCGAGGGCGCACTGCTCGGTCTCTACACGTTCCGCAAATACCAGAATAGCAGTAAAGAGGCCAATAAGGTCACAACCCTGACCCTGCTGACCACAGAAGAGCAGAAGAGTGACTTCGCGCATGCCAGCGAGCGTGGACAGATTCTGGCCGAGGCCTCCAACTTCACCCGTACGCTAATCAACGAGCCACCCAACGTCCTGTATCCTATCGAACTGGCAAATCGTGCCCAGGCGATGGCACAGGAGTTTGGCCTGGAATGTGAAATCTTCGAGGAAGAGAAGATCCGCGAACTGGGTATGGGCGGCGTCCTGGCCGTTACAAAGGGCAGCGTCAAACCACCCCGTTTCATTATCTTGCGCTACCATGGTGGGAAAGACGGCGAGAAAGATCTGGCCCTGGTCGGCAAAGGCATTACCTTTGATACCGGCGGCATCTCGATCAAACCAGCCGCTGGAATGGATGCCATGAAAGGTGACATGGGCGGTGCCGCCACGGTACTGGGAGCAATGCAGGCGATCGCACGTCTGAAACCTGCGATCAACGTCTCAGCCTTTGTCCCCACCTGCGAGAATATGCCCGGCGGCAATTCTTACCTGCCCGGTGACATCGTGCGTATTCTAAACGGCAAGACCATTGAGATCGTCAATACAGATGCCGAGGGTCGCCTGATCCTGGCCGACGCACTCTCCTATGCCTCACAAGAAGGCCACACACGCATCCTCGACTTCGCGACCCTGACTGGTGCGATGGTCGTTGCCCTCGGCCACACCATGACCGGCATCTTCAGTAACGACGAACAACTGGCCGACGAGATCATCACCGCCGGTCGTGTAGCCGGAGAGAAATACTGGCCAATGCCGTTGGATGAAGAGTATGCCGACTACATTAAGAGCGACATCGCCGACATCAAGCAGACCGGCGGACGCGCAGCCGGATCAGTGACCGCAGCGAAGATCCTCGAAAACTTCGTCGGCAACGCCAAATGGACGCACCTGGATATCGCAGGTACCAGCGACTACGAGAGCGTCAAAGCTCACCAGGAAGTTGGCGGTACAGGCGTCGGAGTCCGTATGGTTGCAGCCCTCGCCGAACACTACGCCGGCCACTAAGATCTTATTCCGAACACCAACGCGACTGGCGTCGCTAATGCTCGCACACGCAAGTTTTCGGATCAGTAGTAAGTATTCCGTAGGGGAGCGGCTTCCAGCCCTCCCCGCACCCCTCTCCCTCTCTCCATCACCTTTTTAGCTACATGTTCGATTGGCTGTGTATGTTTTTTAGGGATATAGTAATAATATAGAGGATATTAGCATATATTATATAGGTGTATATTACATATTAAAAAATCAACGTAATAGTAGTAAATTTCGGGAATCAATTGCATTTGCTACGGGCATTAGGTATAATCTTCCATAGTTGGAGGTTTACTGCATGTCCGAGCTGACACTCTTTTTACTGGGATCACCCTATATTGAACGCAATGGCGCTCGTATTACTGTCGATACGCGCAAAGCTATCGCGCTCCTTGCGTATCTCGCGATTACGGGTCAGCGCCAGCGACGTGATACGCTCGCGACCCTCCTCTGGCCCGATTATGATCAGCCGCATGCCCATGCAACCCTACGCCGTACGCTCTGGGCGCTCAATAAAGCACTGGATGGTGTCGGCTTGAAAATTGATCGTGAGGCCATCGAACTGGATCGCCAGCGCCACCTCTGGATCGATGTCGAGGCCTTTCATCATGCCATCGCTGAATGCTCTACCCACGGACATAAACAGACACAGATCTGCGCCGCATGCCTGGAACCGCTACAACATGCTGTCAGCCTTTATCGTGCCGACTTTCTGGCTGGCTTCAATCTATCCGATAGCGCAAACTTTGATGATTGGCAGACCTTTCAGAGCGATAGCCTGCGCCGTTCGTATGCCTATGTGCTGGAACGCATCGCCCATTGCTATAGCGCCCAGGCTGATTTTGAGACAGCGATCACATACGCACGACAATGGCTGGCTATCGATCATCTCCACGAAGCGGCCCACCGCAGCTTGATGCAGTTCTATGCCTGGGCCGGACAGCGTGCAGCGGCACTGCACCAGTACGAAGAGTGCGTTCGATTGCTAGACCACGAACTCAACGTGGTACCCTTAGAGGTCACCACGCAACTATATCTCACGCTCAAAGACAATCATGCGCCACTACCACCTACCCTGTTACAGACAGAGAGTATGCTCACGACCCTGCAACTTTCAGAAAGCGGCAGCCAGTACACGGCCCGCTATGTCAACACGAGCCTGGCAACACTGCACACAACGCAGTACAGGTATCCACTCCTCGGTCGGAAAGAGGAATGGCAACTGCTACACAGCGCCTATAGCAAGATCGAGCAGAGTGGCATGCTGATCGTTATAGATGGCGAGGCGGGCATTGGAAAGACACGGCTGGCGCAAGAGTTGCTCAAGCACGTACAGCGGCAAGGCGGACTCACCATCACAGCTCGTAGCTATGAAGGCGAGAGCAACCTGGCCTATGGACTGATTACCAGCGGACTCCGCGCCGTACTCGCCCTCCACGCCACTACCGACAGAGCACTCTCCCACCTCCCCACTCACTGGCTCCAGGAGGTTGGTCGCTTACTACCAGAACTAACTCCACGTCACTCACTATCACCAGTAACACCGCTCCTGGAGCGTCCAGGCGCGCAGAACCACTTCTTTGAGGGCTTACGTCAGATGTTCCTCACCCTCTGTCAAATCTCAGCAGATCAACCACCCGGCTTCATTTTTTTTGACGATATTCAATGGGCGGACACCTCTTCAATCGACTTTCTCATCTACCTGCTACGTCGCCTCGATGAGCAACCACTCTGTATCGTGCTCACATGGCGCAGTCCTCATATCAGCCCACCGCATCGACTCTACCACCTGCTCAATGAGCTCAAGCATAACGGCCAGGCACTGCACCTCTCACTGGCACGGCTGCGTCCCAGTAGCATCGAGCAGTTCGTCCAGCACCTCAATACAAGCTCTACAAACACTGCACCGTCGCCACAAGCACGACAGATTCAACTCACAATCGCTAACACTACACTTGGGCAGCGTCTCTATCAGGAGACCGAAGGCTTACCACTCTTGCTGATCGAATACCTGAGCGAGATTGCGGCAGGCAAACTGCACATCGAAGAGGAATACTGGCCACTACCCGCTGGCGTACGCACCGTGCTCTCCTTGCAACTCGTCGCACTACATGAAACGAGCCGCCAGATACTCAGCGTAGCAGCCGTCATCGGTCATTCGTTTGACTTTCATACGCTACACACAATCAGTAGCAATAGTGAGGAGGAGACGGTACTCGCTCTTGAAGAGTTACTAAACCAGGGGTTGATAGAGGAGATGGTGGAGATGGTGGGAATAGTGGAGATGGCAGAGCAGCGTGACTCTCTTGACCCGACACAGCCGCTAGAGACTCTATTGCTGTATGAATTTCGCTATGAAAAACTGCGCCATCTCCTCTATACAGAGATCAGTCAGACCCGTCGCCGCTTTCTGCATCGCCGCATAGCAGAGACACTTCTTACGCGCGCGGAGATCCATGGCGAGCAGAGTATGCTCGCCGAACAGATCGCCTTTCATGCAAAGATGGCGCATACAAGCATGTAAAGCGTTATGCGTTATTATGCGTATAGCGATTGCGGACCACAATATGGCTCTCACCATTCTGTCCCGAGATCTGCTTCACAGCCAGCGCCACCAGATTCTCCGCGTTCAGCGCGTTCCAATAGGTATCCAATACCGCATCAGCCTTGCCACTGCACGGCAGCAGCAGAGGATCGCCACTAAAGCTGGGCAGCGGATTGCCATCTCCACGATAGGTAGTCAGGCCGAACCCAAAGCCGCGCGGTGCACGAGCAGGTCGATACGTAAAACGATCCGTCCTGGTAGGATTAGCCTGGTTCGCCTTAAGAATGCTCAACGTCACCGCACCAGGATACGTATTCAGATCAAGCATCGCACTGATACGTGGTGTGTAATGTGGCGCATCCGGTTCCCGCTCCCGCTTCTCCAGCGCCAAATCAAAGCTACCGCCAGCCAGCAAGGCATCATAGATAGTACGCGTCTGATCACCATTGCTTACCAGATAGACATTCGGCAGTTCTAGCATCGCATCATAGATGAGCAGTTCCGGGTTATCCAACTTTGTCGCATCGATCGGCTCGGTACGCAACGTGTTGCCCGCCACGACAAACTTGCGGTTGCGGCTAGACGCACTGCGTCCCATGATCCAATAGATCATCAACCAGGCATCCTCGGCAGAAGAGCGGCCCACGACGAGGCCGCGACCAGGATAGGGATTTTTATGTAAAGCCTCAAAATTTGCTTTTGCGATCGTACCAGCATCCATTATAATTCATTCCCCTCTTCTTATGCTGTCAGACTATAATAGCTGAACAAGCGTGTATGGCCTATGCGCCACAGAACATTGCATGCTATATATAGCTATTTTACATCCAGGCTCGATATTTTCAGTATACGCTATAGCTGCGTTATATGTAAAATGTTTACCTCATCCTTTATGGATCTGTCCCCCCAGCATAGTATATATGGAGTAGCCGTCGAGAAGCCCTTGACAAATGATATTATGGTGGACTAATATCCTAGCTGCACACTAAGATATTAGCATACCCTAATATATTAGCTGACAACATGGAAGTGAAAGGAACACTGTATGTCTACTGGAACAATTATTCTTCTCGGGGCTTTTGCTGGACTAACGATTTTTCTGGGATTGCCTCTGGTTTTTCTCAAACAACTCCCGCAGTCGTTCAAGATATTTTTTAATATGCTCGCAACTGGCATCCTTATTTTTTTATTCTTTGATGTCGTCAGTAAAGCCAGCGATCCCATCAATGCTGCCCTGGATACGGTACGGACGCAGCATACAGGCACAGGCATCTTCTCGCTGGATGTCTTCTTACTCATCCTCGGCGTGGGATTAGGCTCAGTAGGACTGGTCTATTTCAATCGCCTGGTCTTCGATCGGACGCGGACGCGCAAGCGCACCGTGGCACAGGCTGCGGGCGATGCATCTGCTTCTGTGATCTCGACTGGAGCCACAACGCTGGTCGAGAAAGCAGAACTTGCTCCTCGCACGCTTGCGCTCCTCATCGCCACCGGGATTGGTTTGCATAACTTCTCCGAAGGGCTGGTAATCGGCCAATCCGCCGCGACGGGAGCACTCCAACTGGCTATCGTCCTGATTATTGGCTTTGGTCTGCACAATATGACCGAAGGCTTTGGCATTGCCGGTCCTTTAAGCGGTCAGACCGTTTCCTGGAAATTTCTTCTCCTCTTAGGCTTGATTGGTGGAGGCCCCACGTTTCTTGGAACAGTCGTAGGCATCATTTTCCATTCTCCGCAAGTGTTCATTCTCTTCCTCGCCTTAGCTGCAGGTGCGATTATCTACGTCGTCACCGAACTGCTCGGCCAGGCGAAACGGTTCCGGGCACCGGAAATTGTGATGTGGGGCATACTGATCGGCTTTCTTCTCGGATATGCCACCGATCTCATTGTCACCTACGGAGGCGCATAATTGGGGTCTGTAGTGTAACAGAACCGCATAGTGGTCTAAGGATTACCTTAGATCACTATTACTCAATACTGGCTGCAAAACCCTCTTGATGAAAAAGATGCACCACCCCGGATGAAAACGGCGTTTTCAGAAGAGGGGTGAGGTGGGCTGAGTTATTCGGTTGCCGTGTCTCGAATCTGGAAGTTGTGGATGATCGTAGCGCTACTACTGAGCATGACATTCGCACCGCAGTAACCTGTTGTGTCGAGATCGATTGCACGTTGAATGTTTTCGGGACGGAGATTTGAACCTGTGAAAATGTGGTTGACCCTTATCGTCGTAAATATCTTCGGGTCATCCTGCGAGCGCTCTCCATCAATTTGGATCTCATAATCAGTCACATTCTGGCGCATCTTCTGCAAGATAGAAAGGATACCGGTACCCGAGCAACCTGCAAGAGCGACCAGAAGCATCTCCATAGGGCGAGCACCCTGATTCTCTGTGCTCGCGTCCAGTACAATGCGATGACCACTGCCGGTTTCTATTGCAAAGCGCCTGTCTCCGATATTTTGCGCATGAACAGACATCTCGTTAGCCATATAACGAACTCCTTTATATCTTAGATAGTTAGATAGGGGTAAGCTATTCTTCTATCTCATATTATCTACCATTGTCAAATTGGTCTTAACCCGGAGAAATGAAGGGTATAAACTCGAAAGACTGGACCTGTGGTGTAACGAAACGGAAAAGTGGTCTGAGGATTGCCTTAGACCACCATTACTAACATAAACCAGAGATCCCGAAATTTAGTCAAGTTCATGCGTCCATGCCGAACCAGAGGCAGAACGCCATGTCTCCTCTCTCTGCTAATGCGCTGAAACGTTTGTGCTCGACTCCCCGCTAGCCATTGTTTCCAGAAAGCGTTGCAGTTTTGCTCGTGTCACGGCATTCGGTGCGTAGATCATGATCCTGATATCAGGGTTGCTGAGAACCTGCAAGGTGAGATGCTCAAACTCCAGGTGTCCCAGGGTCGGATGTTGCATGACTTTGTGGCCGTCCAGGGCACCACGCACATCGTGATGGGGCCACCAACGGCAAAATTCAGGACTGATCTGTTTCAAATCCTCAATCATCTCCTCGAACCATCTATCGCCGGGATAGTGAGCACGAGCCGCACGAAACTCCGCTAACGTGGCTCGCGCAACCATTTCCCAATTGGGGCGCTCCCGCATCGTCGGGCTGGTGAAGAGTCGCCAGATCAGGTTACGTGCATAAGGGGACGATGCTTCCGAAATGGCGAAGAGACCATCGGCAGCTTTGTTCCATGCCAGGTAGTCATACCGTCGTCCCATGACATACGCGGGAGTCGGGTTGAGGTCATCCAGCATCTGTTGGAGTGCCGGACTGACGCTCTCCTCCGAAGGGGACGCAGGGGAAGGAAGTGGTTGTCCGGCGAGGAGAAACAGATGCCGACGTTCATTCAGCGTCAGCCTGAGCGCCTGAGCAAGACTTTCCAGCACTTGCGCCGAGGGATGCACATCACGCCCCTGTTCTAGCCAGACGTACCAGGAGGTGCCAATATTGGCAAGTTGCGCGACCTCTTCGCGGCGCAATCCTGGCGTTCGTCGACGGATGCCAGGCGGCAGTCCCACATCAGTGGGAGAAAGGCGAGCTCGTCGCTGGCGTAAAAAATCAGCGAGGGTCTGACGACGCTCACGCTCCTGCATGTCAGTTGCTCCTTATCCTGGTAGTTAGAGACCTATGATCAAGAAACACTGGTTCTGGTATCACAAACAGAGTATATTCAAGCAGGGCATCTGCGTCAAGACAACACATCCATAGGCCGTACAAGATTGCTCCAAAAAGGCGCGAATGTCTTTCTTCCATTTTTAGCAGAATCGAGGGAATTGTTCATGACGTTGAAATTTGGTTTGTCCCTGCCACAAGGCTGGACAATGGAACTGGCGAGGATCAAGGATCCAGTTGAAGCCTATGAAGCAATGACAAGTATTGCACAGACCGCCGACGAGGTGGGTTTTGAGTCCGCCTGGCTCGTCGATCACTTCCATACGATCCCGCAGCCATCGCAGGAAATAACGTTTGAGTGCTGGACTACCACTGCAGCCATTGCACGTGACACCAAGCGTATCCGCATCGGTCAGATGGTCACGTGCAATGGCTATCGTAATCCTGCGCTGCTTGCAAAAATGGCCAGCACGGTCGATGTCCTGAGTCACGGGAGGCTCAACTTCGGTATTGGGGCCGGTTGGCACGAGCACGAATATCGAGCTTATGGCTACGACTATCCCGACGCACCCGACCGCCTACGCCTCCTACGCGAAGCAGTGCAGGTGATCCTGGCTATGTGGACTCAAGAAGAAGCAGCCTTTGAGGGTAAATATTACCAGGTACGCGGTGCTATCAATCAACCCAAAGGTGTCCAGAAACCACACATCCCTCTGCTGATCGGCGGAGGCGGCGAAAGAGTCACACTCAAACTGGTTGCGCAGTACGGCGATGCCTGTAACGTGTCTGGTGATCTGAAGACCATCGAGCATAAGTTTGCAGTGATCAAAGAACACTGCGAGACCATTGGGCGCGATTACGAGAGCATTCACCGCACAGTAACCCTTGCCTGTTCTCTCGGAGAAACTGACGAACAGGCAAAGGCAAAATTCCCTGTCGCGCTCCTGGGTCGCCCCATTGCAGCTGGCGCGCTGATCGGTAGCCCGGATACTCTTCGCCAACGCCTGGCCGAGTTGGAGGCTGCAGGTGTCCAGGAAGTGATACTTGGATTCACTGATGTCCTGCAACTGGATTCGCTGCGCTTTTTTGCGCAAGAGTTCATTGCGTAAGCTGGAGAAAGAGGGGCCAATGGAACAAAGGTAGCATGCTCAAAGGCTGAGTGGCATCGTAAAGCCTGAGATGAGTATGCTACCCCAACGAACCGCTTGACAGGCCGGAGGCAAGTGACTAAGCTATGATGCGGTAATGAAAAGAGGGGATACAGAGATCCATATGAGCAAGCAATCACAATATATTCACGCCATCCATGATGCCTACCCTGATTTCAGCATTGAAACGGTACAGATCAATCAGAATGGACAGTTCAATGACATTCTGATGGTCAACAACGAGAGTATCTTTCGCTTTCCGAAAACATCGCGTGAGGCGGCCAAGCTAGTGACGGAAACCGCTCTTTTGCGAAGTTTACAAAGCTACAACACACTGCCAATTCCCGATCCAATCTATCGGAGCAAGGAAACCGCTTCGATCGGTCAGATCTTTATGGGCTACCGTCTCCTGCCAGGAGAGCCACTCTGGCCCAAAACGTTAGACGCTCTGAAAGACGAAGAAGTGCAACATCTGGCAGATCAACTGGCGACGTTTCTCCACCAGTTACATGCCATCTCTGTGGAAGCCCTTGAGGTGAAGCTTCCAGACTTTCAGGGGTGTGAGCAGTGGCGAGATTTGTACGCCCGTTTTCGGAGCAAGCTGTTCCCTTTCATGAGAGCAGATGCTCGCAAGTGGGTAACCGAGCAATTTGAAGGTTTCCTGGGCGATAAAAGCAACTGTAGCTATACACCGGCCCTCGTTCATGGCGATTTTGGGCGCACCAACATTCTCTACGACGCCAGAACAAACAGCATCAGTGGCATCATCGACTTCAGCTCAGCAGGATGGGGTGATCCCGCTGTCGATTTTGCTGCTATTCTCAGTCCTGTCTGCTATGGAGAGCCATTTCTTGAACGCTTTTCTGTCCACTATCCAGGCATCGAGGCTGTATTATCACGAGCACGATTCTATGTGGGAACGTTCGCGTTGCAGGAGGCATTGTATGGCCTGGAAGATGAGGATCAAGAGGCTTTTGAGAGCGGGATTGCGGAATATCGGTAATAGCAGACAGTGCGCCCAATGGTCTCCCAAGGGTATTCCATTCATTTAGGCGACGACCTTAGAATGAAAAGAAAGCGCTACTTTGCTCCCTGGTGACACGTTATGTAGCGCTCCCCTATACAAATAATACGCGTTTAGCGTAATACGCTCTGTAACGCTGCACGCGCTGCGAAATAGCCACACATTCCATGCACACCACCGCCTGGAGGCGTCGATGATGAGCAGATAAAGATATCTTTGGCCGGTGTGCTATAAGGAACGATGCGTACGGTTGGTCTTGTAAACAGCTGACCAAGATCCAAAACCCCACCGTTGATATCACCACCGATATAGTTGGCGTTGTAGCGTTCAAGCGCTTGCGGATTACTGATGTGTCGCGCCAGGATACGATCCCGGAAACCAGGCGCGAAACGTTCAAGCTGCGCTTCGATAGCTGCAGTCATATCGACCGTCGAACCATTCGGTACGTGGCAGTAGACCCAGGCCGTATGCTTACCCTCTGGAGCTCTGCTGTCATCAAAAAGACTCTGCTGCGCGACCAGCACATACGGACGCTCAGAGTGCTCACCACGCCAGACCTGCCGTTCAGCATCTGCTATCTCTTCTAATGTCGCACCCACGTGAACAGTTCCTGCTTGCAAACAAGCAGCCGCACGCCAGGGGATAGGTCCATCCAGGGCATAATCGATCTTAAAAGCTCCGGGACCATAACGATAGCGGCTCAGACTACGCTGATAGCCCGCTGGCAGACGCGATCCTGCAATACGTAAAAGCTGACGTGGCGTTACATCAAAAAGATAGGCACGCGCACGTGGCAAGGCATCAATACTCTTGACCTCCGTGTCGGTCATGATCTCACCACCCAGAAAACGCAGGTAGGCCGCCAGCGCATCGACTATCCGCTGCGAACCACCACGCGGCATAGGCCAACCATAGACATGCGCTAACGTCGCCAGCAACAGACCGGCAGCGGAACTACTTACCTTTTCGAGCGGCAGCATAGAGTGGGCGCACAGACCTGCTAGCACAGCTCGTGCACGTTCTCCTTTAAAAGTATGCACCAATAATTCATGCGCAGGCCGGAGAGCATTCAAACTAAACGGCGTAAGTGCCAGGGGATGCTGCAAGATTGGACCCGGACGCAATGGACCCAGGAAAGCATCCGCAATCATAGGCCAGTGCTCAACAACGGGCGTAATAAAACGCTCGTAGGCGTGTGCATCGAGCCCCATAGATTGGGCGGACTCAGCAATTGAGCGGGTCAGGGTCACTGCGCTACCATCATCCAGCGGATGCGCCACAGAGAGCGGAGGCTGCACCCACTCCAGACCGTACTGCTCCAGCGGCAACGTCCGCAGAAACGGTGAGCCGATTCCCAACGGATGCACTGCAGAGCAGACATCATGTTGAAAACCAGGTAAGGTCAACTCCCTGGTCCGTGAGCCGCCACCGATCGTCTCACTCGCCTCCACGACCAGCACCGAGCGTCCGGCTTGTGCCAGATCAACTGCGGCCGCTAACCCATTCGGACCAGCGCCGATGACAACCGCATCATATTGATACAATGTAGACATAATTCATCCTATCCCTTTATCATGATTGTGCGACATTGCTACAATACTACAATGCCACACAATCATCGTACAGCAAAAGGCCTCTCACCTATCTATACGTCTGCCCTATATGTTATAATCGGGCCATGATAAACATACGCATCCGCTATTTTGCGTCATTACGCGATATCGTAGGCACCAGCGAAGAGTTGCTAACAGTTGAGGAGCAGACTCAGGTCGCTGACGTGCGTGCACTCTTAGTGAGACGCTATCCACAGCTCCAACCGGTACTGGAACGGAGCGTGAATGCCGTCAACCATCGCTATGTGAAAGTAGAGACGGAACTCCATGCAGGCGATGAAATAGTCTTTATCCCACCCACAGGAGGAGGTCGCGCATGAAACCCATTATCACACTAACCGCTCAACCCCTGGACCGGGCAGCCCTGGTCGATGCTGTCAGCTATCCTGGCGCGGGCGGTATCGTGATCTTCGAGGGCATTGTACGCGATAACGCACGCGGCAAACAGGTACGTTACCTGGAATATGAGATCTATGAAGAGATGGCGCGCGAACAGATTAAAGCTATCATCCAGGAGGCTCAGCAGCGCTTTGGCGTAGAACGTGTCGCCGTCGCCCACCGCAGTGGTCGCTTAGAGATAGGCGAGGCCAGCGTCATTATTGTTGTTGCCACCCCCCATCGCGGTGAAGCCTTCGAGGCGTGCCGCTACATCATCGATACGCTCAAAGCCACCGTCCCTATCTGGAAAAAAGAGGTTGCCACCAACGGAGAAGAATGGGTCGAGGGCTAAGCCATCAGCAACGCCCTACCAACAGCAGCATCGCTCAAAACTATATGTTATACTTGCTTGTACAGCAAGAAAAGTTCAGTTCTGATCAATGGAGCGTTGCGTATCCTGAGTATTGAAGTGTGAGCGCAGTACTCAGGAGTAAGTCCAGCGTATCTTTTGGAGGTTGCGTTTCATGAACTTACTAGAAAAACAGTCTCAACTCAACCAACTCTTCTCCCAAAACCCTGTGAATGCAGCCTACCTGTCGGGCACACTCTCCAATCGGACCACGTTTGGTCACCTCAAAGACATTGATGTCGCTATTCTATTGATGGATCAAATTAAAAGAGAACAGTTTCTCGATTACCAACTCTACTTTTTAAGCGAGCTTACAAAACGGCTTGAGTCGGATAGCATCGATGTCGTCATCCTCAATCAAGCTTCACTCCTATTGAAATTACAAGTCATCAAGTTTGGACAGATTCTCTTCAGCCGCAACGAGAAATACCGCGTCTCGTTTGAGACGCGTGCAGTGATGGATTACCTGGACTTCCAGAAGCTGGACGAGATACAGAATCAGGCCCTGAGCCGCCGCCTCTATAGCCAGATGCTTCCACTGGATCGCGAGATGATTCAACATTCACTCCACCAGTTGCGGATGGCACTACAACATCTGCAAGAGCTTGTGAACCATACACGTGAGGAGTTTGTGAACGACTATCATGTCTATGCCCTGGCAGAGCGCTATCTGCAACTGGCTATCGAAGCCTGCTTCTTTACCTGTAGCACCATTATTGCAGCCTACGGTTTCAAACGCGCTGAAGAGTATCATGAACTGCTGAGCGTCCTGGCACAGCAACATGTGATCCCATCATTGCTGGCATATCGGCTTGAAGTACTGACCAATCTACGGGAGCCACTGCTACACGATCCGGAACGTGTCGATCATGATCTCCTCTATGACTATATCCACCACCATCTACCAGACTTACAGGCGTTTATAGAGGCGATTGAGAAAAAAGCAGAGGGGACAGGAGTGTAAACGACCACTGAACGAAAGACTCAGTGGCGGCAAAATGGGATTATACGAGTAAATAAGGAGGGCACGTAGGCTAACAGAACAGTTAGCACGTAATCCCTCCCTGCCGATCTGACGTGTGCGAGGAGCTGCAGCGCCAATGGCCGCATTATTCGCCGTTGGCTGCACGTAGCTCATTGGCCTGACCCAGTGCTTGAGCAGCATCTTCTGGACGTCCCAGGCTCTCATAGATCTGCGCCATCGTCTCATAGGCCGTAATCATTGAAGGGTCCATCGAGACCGCCTGCTGCACTGTATCCAGCGCCTCATTGTAGCGTTTGACTTCGTGCAACGTATCGGCCAGATCGTTATAGTAATCAGCATTCAACGGATCGCTCTCAATCGCGTTCTGATAGCTCTCTATAGCCTCATCATAACGTCCTAGAGAGTCATAGGCTGTCGCCAGCTGGTAATACCCCTCTGGATCATCTTCTGAGTGCTTCAACAGCTTCTCAGACGTCTGTATAGCCTCTTCATAGCGTCCCAGAGCATTGTACGTCTCAGCTAGACCAGCATAAGCAGCCGCCATGTCGTCGCCCTGAACATCACCACGATCCGCCTGATCAACCAGCTCCTGATAGATAGCCAGCGCATCCTCAAAACGCTCGGTCTCCAGATACGACTCAGCCAGGCTAAAGCTGGTTGTTATGCGCTGTGGATCGAGATCATGAGCACGCAGATAGGCATCGATCGCCTCTTGATAACGGCCCTGCAATGAACGCCAGGTTCCCAGATGCTCCAGAGCATCAGCGTCTTCCGGATCAAGAGCAACAATGCGGCTGTAGACATCGGCAGCCTGATCACGATCCCCCATCTGCTCATAGATAGCGGCTAGCGCATCGTAACCAATACGGGCATCTGGCTCCAGATTCAGAATCTGGTTCGCGGACGAGAGGGCATCATTATAGCGACGCATGTCAAGATAGATGCTGGACAGATCCACATAGCGCGCAGGCTCGGTGGGATTCTCATCAATCTTGCGCTCCTGATCCATTACACGCCGCCACTGCTCATTGATGCGCTCACGAGTATCGTTCAGATTCGCACTCGCCAGCTTATTATCAGGATTGAGCATCAATGCCTGCCGATAAGCCATCACAGCATCCTGGTACAGGAATTGAGCACGATACGTATCGCCAGCGTTTAAATATAACTCATCATTCTGAGGATCGAGCTCCATTGCCTGTTGTATCGTCTCAAGAGACTCCTCATGCATCTCAAGCTCACCGTACAGGTTCGCCAGATTAACATAGGCATCAACAAGCTCAGGATTAAGATCGATCGCCCGACGATAGCCCGCAATAGCTGTCTCTATATCACCGAGGTATTGCTGGGCCAGCGCAAGATTGTAACGTGCCCGTGCGTTATCAGGTCCCAACTCGACGGCCTGCGCAAACGCCTCTGCCGCCGTCTCATAATCACCAGCCTCTGCCGCTGTGTTCCCGCGATTCGTCCATGATTGCTCATCATTCGCGAGCTCGTTGCGGTTCACGAAACGAATAGGAACACCATTAGATGTATTATTCTGGTCCACTTTACCTGTCGTATTGGACTCATCATGAATATCACTCATACCGGCTCCTCTTAACCTTCTATAATAATTGCATTATCCGCAAGTACACACTGAATCTTTGCTAGTATAGCATACGTCACACCAAATTATTAACAAGACCAATTTCTTCCCTCAAATAGCCAGCCAATGCTAGAAGCCGACACAGCAAGAATAGCCATCAAGGTTTTTAACCCCCTAATGGCTCATTTGGGGACAAATTTTCACGTTAGTATAGCACTTCAAAAAACCATTACACGTGCGATACTTCACCCACAGGCTTTTTGCTTATTCCCTTTTTCCTACCTTGAGAACGCAACTTAGAGAACGCAACTTAATTTTGAACCAGAATGGTAAAAAGGCTACCTAAACCCGCTTCAATCCTAGATCAAACAAACACTAACCTCCAACACACTAGACCATGTTATAATAAAGAAAGCATGAAATCATGCCACAAAAAATTCGATAGCTTAAAAGCACTCTCAGTAAGGCCGGATTCATCTGGAGACCAGGAAAAGGAAGTCATACAGTCTGGTTTCACCCTCAGTATTCAGACATAGAAGTCACCATATCTGGACATGATGGAGACGATGCGCAAGCATACCAAGTTCGACAAGTCAACAACGCACTTAAGCGCACGAGAGGAAAATAACAATGGTCAGGAACCCTGTCCCCTAAACGGGACGGGCTTGTAGAGATGGGGTGGTTTCTGCCCGTCTTCTCTGCGAGCTTACCTGACCAGTCCCAGCCAGGACTGTTCCTTGCATGCCCCTTGGGGCGGGAAACGGTTATCGGGCTACGATAGCGGCAATGTTCAAGAACGTACCAATGCGTGCATGCCAGCGCATTGCTCTATAACTTCTGAGTTAACCAGGTCTACGAGGGTTAAGCCAGTGCTCAGGAGACGTGCAGACCGCTATCATCGACGAGGCACACATTACTTTGTGCGGAAAAGGGTGCCAGCCATCTCTGGCATTGAAGGACAGACCGCACTTCTGTTCTTCCCCCGCAAGGGGACGGCTTGAAACATTGTGCGTCTGCGGACGCCTTTCTTTCCTCCCATAGCCTGAAGGCGTATGGGTCCCCAGAAAGGATTTCTTATGGAAGAAACCAAACAATACTCTATGATCATCCAATGGGACCCCAATGATAAAATTTACGTTGTCACGGTCCCAGAACTGCCAGGATGCATGACTCACGGATACACACATGAGGAAGCAATCAAACAAGGCGAAGATGCTATTGAAAGTTGGCTCATGGTCGCTAAAGAACTTGGTCGACCCATTCCCACACCTAAAACATTTGCAGCATAGCAACATGAAAAGCATGTATTGCAAAAGAAAATCAAACTAGACAAAAATAGCCAGAATAAAAGACAGAAGCACCTGGACACATAATCCAAGTGCTTTTATTTTTACTATTCAAAAACAACAACACAATAAATAGTATAGCAGCACAAAGCTCTTGCCAGATGCTTCTGTACTTATCGTGTGACACGTAGAGTGAGATGGAATTCATAGAGATTTGCAGGATAAAATGCTTCAGTATATTCAATAGGCGCGCCCGTCTCGTCAAAAGCGGTACAGTAGAGACGAACACCAATCTCTTCTTTATCGATACGCAAGAGCTCAACCTCACGCTCGTTAGGATGATCCCCCTTGAACGATTCCTCCGCAATATATGGCTGTAACCCCTCGGAGGACATCAATGTATACAGTGAGCCATCGGCGGTCTCTTTTGCACGTTGATAAATTCCGGCGGCACGTGGATATGGCAGATAATCCACCTCGTAAGCGACAGCTATATCATCTGACGTACGCAGACGCTCCAGACGAATCACTTGCTCTTCATCGGTCAGCCGTAATTGCTCACGGACTGACTGCGACCCACGTACCAACTCACTGACAAATAGCATTCCACCCGGACGCTTCCCTCTACGACGTAGTTCATCAGAAAAACTTGTAAGTTCACTAATAGTTTGTTGCTGTACCCGTGGCTCGCATACAAATGTCCCACGCCCATGCTGGCGATAGAGCAGCCCTTCATGTACCAACTCGGTCAATGCTTGCCGCACCGTGGCACGGCTCACATGGTACTGAGTCACAAGTTCAGGCTCCGAAGGAATAGCAGTATGCGGGGCAAGATGCCCGGCACGGATCTGCTGCTTCAACACTTCTTTCAGTTGATAATAAAGCGGCAATGGATTTGAGCGCTCTAGAATTGGCATATACGGTTCCCCTTATGTCCATACAACAGATTTTTGGATATGTAACATTATGGGAAGAATATATCACAAAAAGGGAAGAGAGTCGAGGGGGTAATACAATAAATTTGATAAATTTGATTGACTACGTAATATGACCTGGTAGATTCTAAACCTACCAGGTCATACCATACAACACTTGCTATTTAGGCAACAGTTATACCATTTTCGGTCAGGACACGATCGATTTCACTTTTCAGGCGTGCGGGTTGAGGACCTACCATACGCCCAATAACCTGACCGCCTTTGAAGATGAGCAAGGTCGGAATCGCCTGGATACCAAAGCGGCTCGGTGCCACAGGATGCTGATCGGTGTCGATCTTTGCGAACTTCAATTTGCCTGCATACTCGCCACTCAAGCGCTCGTAGACAGGTGCAATGGCGCGACAGGGACCACACCAGGTCGCCCAGAAGTCGACGATTACAGGGGTATCGGATTTAAGAACAGTAGCCTCAAAATCCTGATCGGTTACATGAACCAAATTATCGTGTGCACTCATGCTCATTTCGCTCACTTTCAACGTACTATATGGGTCACGATCTCTTCTGACTTATCAGAGGAAAAACTGTGTTTTATTTTGTCCCACTGTACCAGAAAACACAGTGCCAGGGCATTTTATTCCATCACGAAAGCCTGGAAAAATCGTCCAAAATCTTTATACTTTTTTCATGTCAACCGGGATTATCATAGAAAAAAGTACTGCTTACGCTGATAAAGCTGCTACACAATACAAAAGGGGCGTTACTGCTCCCTGTCAGATTGTGTAGCACACGCGCAGGTCTCGCTTACCGACGACCACGCCCACCACTAAAGATGGTAAGGATCTCTAGAATATACAGGAACAGGTTCAGGACGGTGATAAAGAGTGAGACCGTTAAGCCAACGGCATTCGGCAAGGTATCCGCCATATACTTGGCACGTTGCACATAGAAGAGCACATACCCGGAGAAGATGGCGACACCCACCACTGAGATCAGTAACGCGAATATTGTCGAATGGAAAAGAAGGCCAACCAGACCGGCAATCAATAAGAAGATAACCCCGAAGAACAGATAATCGCCGATTCGTGTAAAATCACGCTTGGTCGTCCAGGAATAAATGCCCAGGGACAACGAAACCAGTGCTGTCAGCACAAAGGCCTGACCCAGCAAGTTCCCATTACCGGTGCCAATGTACAATTGCAGCAGTGGCGCGAGCGCCAGCCCTTCTATAAAGGTAAAGCCATACAGCAAAATCAGATTTAATGGCGTCCTTTGAATGACGGCATGCAAGACCATCAGCACAACAAAGCCAGCAAGCATAATCAGCAAGGACGTTCCACTGCCGATACTCAGGGTAAACCCTACAAACGACCCCAGTGCCGCAAAGATAAACGAAAAGGCCAGCATACCCATCACTTTACTGATCAGGCTGCCTGCCTGTACACTACTACTTTGCGCACCATAGGCGAGTGTTTGATATTGGTACCGAGAACCAAACTGATTCCCCCGGCCACGATTCGAACCGCCACCAAAAGGGCCATTGTTTCTCGGATCGTAGTTATACATAGTAAACCTCAAGCTTGAACATCAAAGCGTCCGTTAGCAGACGCCTGCGTTTCTTTCTACGCACCTCAGAATAGCTATCGACCAGGCATACTGGATACAGTACACGTCAGCAAATAGGCATCTCACCTATGTATACGTAAGAACAATTCTCAGGTTACAAGAGACTTGCTCTCAATACGTGCAACAGTAAATCCTGTATCTTCTCTTGTCCACACGCAAGCCTGCTACATAACGCTCCAGACACCGCAGATCTCACAAAAGGCAATGCCTACTTCCCCAAAGGACTTGCTGCGTGTTGCCCAACGATCATAAGCGATAGCCAGTGAGCCACAACTCCAGCAGCGCGCACGACCACCCGCTTTACTCTCACTCGTTAGCTTTTGTAATAGAGCGCTCCGTGCCTCTTCTGAACCCGTGTAGCCAGGATTGTAGGCCAGATGCAACATATTGCCCAGTGGCAACGTGATCTCATGCGAAGGTGGCTGCAACTGCGGCGGTGCAACTGCTGCTGACGCGGGTGTTGCTGCTGGCTGTTGCGGTGGCTGCGGCGGACGACGGAATAGCTCTCCGCGCGCGGTACGGCGACCACCCTCAATAGCTGGCGGATACTCTGGTCGCTCCTGTGCCTGTTGGGCTTGTTGCGCCTGTATCCGTTCAGACAACTGACGGCGCTCCGGGCGTGCGACCGGACCAGACGGAGCATCGGCAACTTCAGGAGAAAAGACAGGCGTTGCGGGCGGAGTTGCAGCCGCAAACGACGGATGGGTACGGCTCACATGACTCGCGCGAGATGCATGTGTTGTATGGCGGAAGGAAGGTGCAGGTGCCGCAGGTGTTGCGACGCTCTCTGTCTTCTCATCAGCAGAGGACTGTCCCTGGGGAGCCTGTGTATCCTCCAACGCAGACTCCTGTCCGGCTACCGTTGTTGCCGCCGGAGTCGATGTTGCTGGAGTGGCTGGGCTCTTGGCTTCAGGAAGAGGAGCTTGCGTCACTTCCGCCTGCTTACGTTCCGTCCCCTGAGCCTCAACAGGCACATTTACCTGTTCAGTTGCTTCAATAAGGGGACTGCCTTGTTCTGGCTGTTCTGGTGGATTGGCACGTCTTCTTCGGGTAGTTGGCATTGGGGTTCACTCCGTATGAAAAGAAGTAGTATGTGTGTGCAAAAGATACGCAACACAATTATTATAGCACAATGATTCGAGATGAGAGATATACACTGTATTGGAGAACAATACGCCTGCTCCGCGACTCTATTCCCCTGGAGCCTTGTACCCTCTTACTAGTAGAGTTTTTCGCCCCTCCCAACACAGCTTCAGTTACATGGCCATCTGGGGTAAACGCACATCCATCTCTTTGCTATGCGATGAGCGCATACCCCGGCTTTAGCGAAATGTCAGATGGGTCAGGAATTACATGCAGTCAAGGTAAGACGAAGCTCGCTTACTACTTATCCGAAAACTTGCGTGTGCGAGCACTAGCGACGCCAGTCGCGTTGGTTTTCGGAATAAGATCTTACTGACCAGAGAAGAAATCAGCGTTGATCTTAATGTAGCTCTTCCATTCTTCAGGAACCGCTGACTCTTCAAAAATGGCAGTCACTGGGCAAGCTGGCTCGCAAGCGCCACAGTCAATGCACTCATCTGGATTGATATAGAGCTGCTCGCTCTCTTCAAATCCTGGCTCTCCCTGGGATGGATGAATGCAATCGACCGGGCAAACGTCCACACAGGACGCATCCTTCACACCGATACATGGTTGCGTAATAATATAAGGCATTGTCTGAATTTCTCCTCTTCCTGGCATGCTATAGCCTGGTATTATGGCGTACTCGCCTGTCTTCTACCTATACCATAGCAGCAAAGTGCATTTCAAGCCAACTTCAGTATAGTGGGTTGCACAGACTATGTCAAATAGTGCTCTGCGCAACGCTCAACGCTTATGGAGCAAGAGGTGAGAGAAGGCAACTTCGCCCTTATTTTCCAGGTACAAACCAAGCAATCCTGCTTTCAATGGTGCGTCCTTATCTT
This sequence comes from Ktedonobacteria bacterium brp13, assembly GCA_015099395.1. GTDB lineage: Bacteria > Chloroflexota > Ktedonobacteria > Ktedonobacterales > Ktedonobacteraceae > Dictyobacter. The sequence goes on from AP024096.1 coordinate 3,346,617, forward strand.
TCATCGGCTCACTGGTAACGGCATGCCCATTGACTGAAAATTGGAAGGCATTCCCCTGTGCTGAGACCACCAGGATATTCTCTTTCCCTGCATTCAGTGGAAAATCCAGATTGCCAGCGCTTATATATTCAAAATGGTTGTTATCACAGCGCAAGAATTCGTATGATTTATCACGCGGCGCGATCTCGAAGAGATAGTAATGCATCTCATCGGCGGAGGCGCGAAAGACAACCCCCTGGTAATCCGAGACATCACTCGCTTTGATCTCCAACACGTTGACGCTCAACTGAAAATTTTGCAGCAGGTGATTCTGGTAGAAGGCCATGGCGACAGCATTCATCTGGTTATTCACGATATGGTAGTGTTGCTGCCTGTCGACGGAGAAGCCCGAACCTTGCCCCGAACCTTGCGGCCAATCGTGGACGAAAGAGTCTGCCAGTAGAGTAGGAGTCGGTACGGTAGTGTGAGGAGTCGCCAGTGTGGTGAGGTGCGTACTTTGCGGATGATGGGCCATAAATGAGAAAGAGAGACAGACCGTCGTCAGGATAATGCAGATCACCAGACTGATAAAAAGCAGGCGGTAATCGCGCGCAGGACGCAGCATGCGCGGACGCACACGGACAATAGGACGCGTGATCATCACCGGTTGTGGCCCGGTCAATAGATCATCATCGCTCAAGCCGATATGACTATCGATATGCGCAAACGCCTTATGCTTCTCACTATCCGAGAGGGCCTGTGTGAACGCTTCACTAAATTCACCAGCCGTCTGATAACGATCAATAGGTTGCTTGGCCAGCGCCTTGAGGATCACACGATCCAGTGCAGGCGTGATATCAGCACGTAACAGCATCAGTGAAGGCGCTGGCTCGTAGACGTGCAGGAGCGCCAGGGTAATCGGTGTATCAGCATGGAAGGGGAGTTGACGTGTCAATACGTAGAAGAGGGTGACACCCAATGAATAGACGTCCGAGCGACCATCCAGCGGATGCATCTGCGCCTGCTCGGGAGAGATATAGTCAGGCGTTCCCAACACAACCTCCTGATGACGATCCTCGGAGCGTCTCTTGCTCTGCTCCTCATCGGCCTGATCGCGAATGATGCGCGCAATGCCAAAATCTGAGAGCATCGCGTACCCTTCACGGTCCAACAAGATATTAGCTGGCTTCACATCACAATGGACACAGCCATACTTATGGGCGTAATCGAGGGCATCTGCCAGCTGTTGTAGATACCAGCTGGCCTCTTGCAGAGAGAGTGGACCACGCTTCGACATATACTCGCCCAGCGTTCCACCAGGCATATAAGGCATGACGATATATGGTAGACCCTCTTCCTCACCATAGGCATAGATCGGCAAAATATTAGCGTGCTCTAAGCGACTAACTGCCTTGGCCTCACTCAAGAAGCGTTCGTAGAAAGCAGCACGCATATGATCATCAATACCAGCACGTGGCAAAAAAACCTTGACAGCTACTTTACGCTCAGGAGCGACAACGGATCGTTGCTGCCGCGCCAGAAATACGGCGCTTGACCCTCCATAGCCAAGCATCTTCTCCAGGACACATGAGCCAATCACCTTTCCTATCAAGTGTTGTCCCCTGATTGCAGTCATGCCACGCTCCTCATCATGATGAAGAAAAACATATGCTGAGACTATTGTAATTGTATTCGCAATATATGTCGCCTGTCAATGTCTAGACTGCCATGCAATTGCAGCAACAAACAACGTATCCTACCTCTGGCATGGCTATAGCATGCATTGTCTGTTGCTGCAATCTCTCTTTCAGTTATCCGAGCTCTGTCTTATACGGTGAATTGACCATCACGCATAATGACACGTCCATCAACTTCAATTGTACATTTTGATGGAATCACATCGACATGCGTCGAAGCGTCCCAGTCTGCTCCAGTGAACTCAGGATAGGGATTACCGAAGGCAACGTGTAGCCCTGGCATCTTCTCATCTTGTAGCAGATTACCAACCAGCCGTTTCAGACTCGTCAACGTACCGATAGCGAACTCACCGGCACGATTGCCATTAGGCGAAGAGAAAAGATAATCGTGGACATCTTGCGCGATCTCGGCATCCTCACAGCTCACAGCAGTGATATAGCCATCCTTTACATGAATGGTCAGCGGATTCTTCAGGACGCCATACTTCTCAGAGAAGTAGTCACCCAGCACATCGCAGACCAGCACTCCATCAACGGTCGCCGGAGCAGTGTATACCTCGCCCTCTGGCAGGTTCCCCCACTTGCCCTGCTCATGATAGCGACCATCACAGGGAACCCATTTCCAATCAGGATGGAAGGTCGCTGTGACATCACTACCCTTCTCCGAAGTTACATGGATTGTACGTGCATGCTCAACAATATCATAGATCTCATGCGTCTTGCTATATACTTCATCATAATCGGCACACATACCCTCGGTCATCAGCGTGTTGTCGATGCCGATCATATGCCCATGGCGCACCTTCAGTTCATTGACCAGGAACGGGAGCAATGGAATACGAAATGCAATCTCACCTGGCTGACCTGTTCCGATATAGTAGGTCACAGTTGGGTGAGCATTGAGCATATCCTGGCGCATCTCATCAGGGAACGCGGTCAGCGGACGCTTACCATAGCTCTCTAGAAAGCGGACCGTAACGGAGGCATGGCGCGCCAGCGCACCGGCCGCAACCTGACGCGCAATATTCTCGCGAGCGTAATCGGTCAGGATAAAGACCCGATCCCCTTCGGTCACACCCATGCAGAGCAGCGCATTCTCTGCGCCCAGTGCCATACGTTCCTCAAACGTCAAAGTATCCAGATTGTTAGCTTGTTGTGATACGTGATTCCTGGTCATATTGCTTACTACATTCCTTCTATTGTTATAAAATTGCCTGAACAGCTGTCTTATCTATCTTATTACCTTCGCATAGTTCTGCGTAAAAAACAAGTCTCTTCATCACATTTTTTAGAACCTACCTGGTAAACGTAGTACTATCTACTAAATTGCGCAGGATCAGTGTGTGCAGTTGACTTGATTTATGATATACTTGCGCAAAATAAATGACGGATGGGGTAGGAAAAACGTGTCTAAATAGTATATAATTATAGTATGATTCATGTACTCTCCATATATGCTCTCGCGTATTCCCTCTCTACATCTCTCATCATCCCAGTAACATCATTTTTCACCATCAAAAGGAGAATACAATGGCGGAGAGCTTTGGCATCCTTCATGTCGCTCGCTTTTTACAACGTTTGGGGCTAAAAGTCTCTCATACGGATTACCCACGTAATACTATCGAGTTGGCCTTTCACGACAATCATGGACCCTGGAAGATGGTCGTGGGCATTCATCAGGGAGGGCTTACTACCAAGTTAATGCTGGTTGTTCCTCATTTTAGTACCCTCACAGATGACCGACGCATGGAATGCCTCGAAGCCTTGATGGCCGTCAACTACCGCATTGCGATTGGGAAGTTCGGAATCGATTTAACAGATGGCGAGATCCGCCTGGAGGAAAGTATTCCGATAGCGCAGGATGGGCTGACATTCGAACAATTCCAATTAGCAATCAACGCACTGATTCAAACAGTCTCCATTTATCATCCCTTGCTCTCACGCATCCACTATGGTGATATCTCAGCACAAGATGCATTGCATGCATGCGAAGAAGAATTTTTCCATGCACCAGCAGTCAAACAGGAACAAGAACAGGAACAGGAACAGGTGCAACTCAGTCTGCCAACTCCAACGGCTTCAACTGACGAGATGTCCTCTGAACAGCCCGCACAAAAAGAGGCTGACACAGAAACAGAGTTGGACGTGAACGAGATTCTCGCGGAAGTAGCCTGGCTCCTTGATTCACGTAAAGAGTAAAATTACGTGTAAAGCATAGCATAAAGAATGTACAGGGGACGAACACCGCTATCGTCCCCCGATTACTGTGCGTAGAGTGTCGCTATCACTCTATGGGTACAGGTTAAATTACCGTAATAGTTCCATCTGTGTTGACTTGAATCGTAGCTCTGGGCAAAGGCAACGTAGCCGGTCCCACGAGTACGGCCCCTTGATTTTTTGCATCAAAGGTCGCTCCATGTAATGGACAGATCAATTCCTGGGTAGCAGGATTATAGTTTACACTGACACCTTGATGCGTACAGGCTCGCTCGTACGCCACAAAATTACCATTGGGCAGATGGATCAATAAACTAGCCATACCATCTTTCGGATTGGTAAACGGTACGGCAGTGTTGATACCCTGTTTTGTACTGCCAACCGGAGTGCCGGTATGTCCTGTCTGCCCACCCGTCGCGGTCTGTCCAGTATTCGTATTCCTCTGTTTCTGGACTGGTTTGGCTAGCTGCTTCGGCGCTGGCTTTTGCGTTTTTTGTGCCATTTGCTGCGACTGTGTAAGAGCTTTCTGCTGCGCCTGGGTATTTGCTACCTGTTGACCAAATTTACCATGTTCGAACGCAAAGACCGCTCCGGTACCACTGACTGCCAGAGCACCGGCCGCCAATAACGCTACGACCCTACGACGCTTTACTTTAGGCTCCTTCGTCTTCCCTACGGCTGGCTTGCTTAGCGCGCCTGCGGCCATCTCGGGGCCACGTTTCTTCGTGGCCGGCTTGGATGGTTCCATCATCCAATTCAGTTCATCACCTGACGGGAGACGTACCGATCCTTGTTGCCCTTGCTGCGCAGCCGGTGCCTTCACCTCATTGTTCGCACGAGGCGCGGGTCGCGGTAGCGCGGAACCTTGCGCTTGAGAGGCTTGCGGCTCCTGCTTCTTTGGTTCTTCGGGCGACCACCACGCATAGTTTTGAGCATCCGCAGCCATCTGCTCAGGAGTCGTCCCGACGAAGGATGTTGTGGCAAGATAGTTTCTATCAGGCGATCTCTGCGCCTGCGGCTGTGGTTGTGGTTGTGGTTGTGGTTGTGGTTGGACCTGCGCCTGTCCTTCGGGCACGCGCCCGCTCAAGGCAGTAGGCTTTGCTGGCTTCATCGGCTTTACGTCGGCAGACATCTCTTGTGGCATGGACGGAGGCAGCGTCGGCGGAGCTGGTACAATATAGGGACCGGTATTCGGCAGTGTACGCTCAGAGTTCGTGCCTCGGATATTCACAACCGGAATACGACCAGTAACAATCGGAGGCACAAGCTGCCAATCGCCCGCCGTCCTGGAGAGTGTACTACGGCGCTGCTGATCCTGGACAGTTGATTGCGTGCCAGTAAAGGGCTCCATCTGTTCTATCGGCCCAGACGGCTGAGCCGATGCTGTGGATGCAAGGAGAACTTTGGTTCGGCGTGGACTCAATGCTGGCAGGGCCTGGCTAAAATGGATAGCACCTTGCGAAGCCTGCGCAAATGCCTCTTCCAGATCACCGATGCTCTGAAAACGACGATCAGGGTCGCGCTCCAGGGCCTGATGCACCACCGAGACAATCGCTACTGGCACGTCGGTAGCCAGTGCGCGCAACGAAGGAACGTTATGTTGTACGTGATGCTGTGCTGTCTCAAATGGCTCCGGACCCGTGAAAGGAGGTCGCCCACTCAAGAGTTCATAAAGAATGCAACCGAGCGAGTAGACATCCGAGCGCGCATCGACGACCTTGCCCAACACAATCTCTGGCGCAATATATTCGGGGGCCGCCAGAAACGTATCGGCGACACTTAACAGATGGGCATAGGGCTGTGTGACGGGCTCTATCCCACTGCGCTGCAACATATTCAGCAAGCCGAAACCCGCCACCTGCACCATATCATCACCCTGCAACACGATGTTTGCTGGCTTCAGCGTTCCATGGAAAATGCGCCGCTGGTGCGCATAATCAAGTCCAGAGACTATCTGTAATAAGAGCTCACTTACATATTCAAAGTTACAGCGTCCTTGCTGCTTGACCCTATCAGCTAACGAGCCTTGAGTTGTGTAAGGGGTGACCAGATAGGGCTGGTTTGCCAGTTCACCGTACGCATACACAGGTAATATATGTGGATGATCGAGTGCCGTGATCACTGCCGCCTCTTTTAAGAAACGCTTCAGGAACAGGGCTTGCATCTCAGGTGTAAAACGCTCCGGCGTCGTATACACGGTTAACGCATCAACCTTTTGCGACGTCAACTGGCGCACCAGATAGACTGTATTTAAACGGCTTTTTCCCGTAAAACGTTCAATCCGATAAGTTCCTACTACCTGCCCAATAAGTTGATTCTCCGATAGTGTTTGCATCCTACACACTTCTCCCGTTAAATGAACAACCCAAAGCAGACGACCAGTCTTTACCAACAGGCTTATACTACTGCCCATGCTGCTTATGCTACCGCACCTGTTCTCTTACTCTCTAATGAATCTACATGTTGTATCAATGCGCGTCAACTTGTGCAGCTTCAAATAGGACTTGTGGATATATCGAAATACCATATTCTTCGTATGGAGAGAGTACTAAACCGGGGTCCAGGCTTTTCGAGGAATGATACAATGAGCGCAGAATATTCGAAACGATAGCAGCGTAAGACCATGCATCAGCTCGAATGCATGTCCCTTACTGCCACCATAGAAAATTTTTGGAGGACCGCTGTATGGCAGACGTTCAACCACTACATGGACTACGCTACGTCAAAGAGAAGGTCGGCGAACTGGCAGAGACAATTACCCCACCATTCGATGTTATCGATGCGCAGGCACAGTCCGCCTACTACGCTCGCAATCCCTACAATGTCATTCGTCTGGAGCTAGGACAGAAGACGCCCACTGATACGTCGCTCAATACTGTCTACACACGAGCAGCTACAACGCTGGCTGAGTGGCGACTGGATGGTATCTTGCGTCAGGAACATATCCCCTGCTACTATCTTTATCAGCAGAACTTTACCCACGCAGGGCAGAGCTATACACGTACCAGTCTTATCGCTCGCGTACGTCTGGCAGAGTGGGATGAGCGCGTCGTTCTCCCCCATGAACATATACGCCAGAAAGATAAAGAGGACCGTTTGCAACTCTTGCATGCCTGCTCAACCAACTTTAGCCCGATTATGTCCATCTACGATGATCCCCAGCATCGCATACGTCGCTTGCTCAGCAGCTATGCCAACCAGCCAGAGGTTCTCATTACCGACGAGGTTGGTGAAGAACATCTCCTGCAGCCAATCACCGATAGTACACAGATTGCACAGATACAAGACTTCTTCGCACAGCGTCAGCTCTACATCGCTGATGGTCACCATCGCTATACAACGGCATTACAGTATCGCGATGAGTTGCGCCAACAATATCCAGCCATGGACTCCGAGGATGCTGCCAACTTTGTTATGATGGCGCTGGTTGATATCGATGATCCAGGGTTGCTGGTATTACCCACACACCGCCTCCTCAACGATCTTACGACAGAGCAGTTCCAAAAACTTTCACTTGTACAGCCAGGACAGCACCAGAATTTCCAGAGCGTGCAGCTCTCTGAACAGATCGATGACGAGACATTGCTCGCACAACTGGCTCAGGCAAGGGAGAAGAGTCCCTCATTCATTTTAAAAACGGCGGATCAGACGTTATTAATAAGTATCAGTACACAGGGTCAGCAACGTATGGCAAGTAGTGGGCATAGCGCATCCTGGAATGCGTTGGATGTTGCTATCGTCCAAAAACTTTTATTAGAAGAGACGCTTGGCATCACGCGGGAAGACATAACTGCAGGCAAATTTGTACGCTATGAGCACGATACGGCTCAGGCGCTACAACAATTACGCCAGCAAAAAGCCCAGGCGCTTATCTTGCTCAACGGGCTCCCTTTCCATGCGGTGCGAGACGTTGCCCTGGCCGATGATCGTATGCCAGCCAAGTCGACGTATCTTTATCCCAAGCTAGCAACCGGCCTGGTGATGAACCCATTATGGTAAGCATTAAGGAGTACACACTGTGATTATTATTGTGGGCGCAGGCCTCGCGGGCCTTACCTGCGCAAAGATGTTGCATGAAGCGCAAAAAGAGGTGCTTGTGCTGGAGGCCGCCGATCAGGTTGGTGGACGCATGCGCACCGATTACCATGGAGATGGCTATCGCCTGGATCGTGGTTTTCAAGTGCTCTTTACTGCATATCCAGCGGTCGAGCGCCATCTGAACGTACAGACACTCAAGCAGCGTGTCTTCGATCCTGGTGCGCTGATGGTCAAAAACGATCGACGCTACGAGATCACTGATCCACTACGCCAGCCGACGCACCTGCTACCCAGCGTACTCAATCCACTCATCCCGCCAACCGACAAGTTGCGCGTTGTAGCGCTGCGCCAACAACTACTGCGCCTATCGGCTGGCGAGATCTTCAGTGGCAAAGCTGAGAAGGATGAGTTGGATCTCACGACCGAGGAATATTTACACCAGAAGGGCTTCTCAGACCAATTCATCGACAATTTCGTCCGGCCCTTCTACGGTGGCATCTTCCTGGATCGCTCACTACACACGAGCGCCCGTATGTTCCAGTTTATCTTTAAGATGCTGGCCGCCGGTGACATTCTTATACCTGCTGAGGGCATCCAGCGCATTCCCGAACAACTGGCCTCACACCTGCCACGTGGTACGGTCCGTTGTAACGCGCGCGTCGCGGAACTGTTGATCGCCAACGATCGTGTCGAGGGCGTCAAACTGATCAACGGCGAAGTTATCAAGGGCGAGCAGGTCGTCGTCGCCACGCAGAGCCCGATCGCCGAGAAGTTCGTACAACGTTCGCTGCCAATGAAAGCAGTCAGTACTGTGACCCTCTACTTCGCAGGAGACGAACAGCTCTATCGCCAGAAAAAGATCTTGCTCAACTCTGATCCCTTTGCCTATGTCAACAACGCTGTCCTACTCACCAATATCGCGCCAACCTACGCACCACCACGCAAACACTTGCTATCAGTTACCGTCCTGGGCAATCCCAGCGAGGACGATGAGACAATCGCGACACGTGCAAAGCTAGAGATGGCACACTGGTTCCCTGACTATGATCTGCAACGCTGGCAACTCCTGGCGGCCTATCACATCCCCTTCGCACAATTCGCACAGCCCGCTGGCATCTACTCAGAGTTGCCTGACAACCGAACAGAGATCGAAGGACTCTATCTTGCAGGTGAATATACGCAATCCAGCAGCATACAAGGAGCCATGCATAGCGGAGAACATGCAGCCGAAGAGATTCTCAAAGCTCCTGAGCTTATCCTTAATAAGGTTCAGTAGCAATAGGCAGACTGAGACGTACTATAAGTACACACAATATACGAGAAGAGGGAGGCAAGGGTTTTTGCATCCTTATAGGCGATAGTGAACTTCACCTACACTAGAGCTAGTGCACGCTATACAGGAAATGCAGCTTAAGCCTCCCTCTTTGAGGGGGGAAAGCCGCATTAGCGGCAGGGGGGAGTAGAATGCTAGCAATGCCCTGTAATCCTCGCTTATAGACTCTATGCACTCAAGAGATAGTGCGCGTAGAATAGTCATCGAGAGCATAAGTGAAGGATAGCTCCCCCCGATAGCTAAAGCTATCTCCCCCCTCAAAGAGGGGGACAAGGGTTTAAGTGTACTTTACAGGCGATAGTGGGATTTTACGACATTAGAACTATTGTACGCTATACAGGAAATGCAGCTTAAGCCTCCCTCTTTGAGGGGGGAAAGCCGCTTTAGCGGCAGGGGGGAGTAGAATGCTAGCAATTCCCTGTAATCCTCGCTTATAGACTCTATGCACTCAAGAGATAGTGCGCGTAGAATAATCATCGAGAGCATAAGTGAAGGATAGCTCCCCCCGATAGCTAAAGCTATCTCCCCCCTCAAAGAGGGGGACAAGGGTTTAAGTGTACATTACAGGCGATAGTGGGATTTTACGACATTAGAACTATTGTACGCTCTCTCTATAATATTATGTATATATATGCTTCCCCTATTGCGTTCTGCTCTACAAAAATGGGATCGCCGTTCCACTACGCAGTGATTCCATCATCAAGCGCAGCGGACCCTGTTCGATGGAGAGGCGCAGGACAGCACGCGGGAACGCCTGTTCGTATGCTGGCACCTGATCTGTTGCCAGCAGCAGAGTGGCGACGGCACGCAAGACCGTGGCATCGGTCTCTCTCCCAACCTGCTGGTAGAGCGCTGCCTGGCGACGTAGCCGCGTTGAATAGAGCGCACACCACTTTTCATTGATTAACGCACGTGTAGCTTCGTCGACCAGCCGCTCCAGTACTGCTTGTAGTTCTCGGCGACCACCACGTTTATGTGACTCAGCAGCATTTTGCGCTGACCAGTAGTGAGAGATGTACGGTTCAACCTGCTCTACCGGCTCGTACAGCCAGGAAGCGAACTCACGCCACTGATGGACCCCGGCACCCTCTTTCTGAGCCTGGAGTTGTGTCTCATCATTCACAGGCAAGAGCTCTGCGACCACCGGAATCTGAGAGCCCTTCTTCGGCCTGGATGGGACAGCGCCATTGCCCAGGAAGATATGAGGGGAAAGGCCGGCCTCTGTTATCGGTCGCCAGATCGAATAGGCGATTGGCAACTTTGTACGTGTACGCCGGTTAAGCGCACGAGCATCGATAACCAGCATACGCGCAAAATCGAAGGGGACGGTAAAGCTGGTAAAGCCTTGCTCATCCAGATCGTGGACCAGCGCTTGCCACTGCTCCTTGTCCATCTCATCGACACCATAGCAATCTTTGATCCCCTTCTGGTCATGGAAGAGGACATTGACTCCCTTGACCAGGCCATCTGGACGCAACCATGAGAGCATAATAAGTTGTGTTCCCGAGCCATCCAGTGCACTGACACGCGCCTGATAGGGCGGGAGCTGCTGCATGAGACTCTGCTCCATCATCACCGCATCTTCCGAGCCTAGCATCGATTGCATCGTCAGCCGCCCAAGCGTCGCCCGCGCCTGCTGGCGCGTCTGTCGGTTCGACGTCGTCGCGATCACATGGTTTAAGGCCGGGATCGTCAGATTAATCGCAATCGGTCCCAGTTGCTCCAGCGCCTCGATCACCGCCTGGACGACTTTGCCTGATTGGTTCTCCAACAAAGGAACCAGCAGGTTTGCCGCACGAGGATCGTTACTATTGCCCAGCCAGCTGATAAACGCGAAACGCCGCTCGACCGGCATTGAGACAACGTCTTCTAAAATCGTCTCGATCCCCATCTCATTCTGGCCGACCATCTCTAGCAAACGTAGCTGCATCTGTCGAATCGCGCCAGCAGGATCATTCAAATACTCGACCAGGCCATCATCCGCTATCTCAGAGCCGAGCTCCTTCAAGATAGGAGAAAGGGAGAGCTTCGCCAGGTCGCTTACCGTGGGATCAGCCACAAAGTCTTCAAGTCCCTCCAGATCAAAATCGGTCGCCAACTCTGCAAGCACGCGCAAAGCTGCCGCCTGAGCCAGTCCGTCGCTACTACGCAACAGATGCAGAACTTTTTCGCGCGCACCCTCCGCCCACTCTTCATCCAGGCGATCCAGGTAATGAGACATCGTCTCTGTGTCAATATCATCGCGGCGACTGATCGCCAGCAATATACTATCGACACTTTCTTGAGGAGATCCCTTGCGTCCTCTAGGCATATGCTCTCCTTGTTGGAGGATCTTGCACCCTCCCCGTCTAGGGTTCTTTTACCCTCTCATTTTGCAAGCATCTCTTGGTTTATCTTGGTTTATCTTGGTCAAACATCAACGCAACTTGGTCAAACATCAACGCAACGCATTGTACCACGTCGGCTGCTCTGAGTCGAGATCAGCAGCACACACTAGCATAAAAGCTTATATATTCTCATTGCATCCCGAAGTGTTCAACTGGACCAGAGCTATCAAACAGCCACTGCCAATCAGCGCATATCGATGTTCAATACACTGGAAAGGCGTCGTTGCTCTTTGCTAAAACAGACAGTAACGCCAACTGACCGCAAAAAACCAGACAAGTAATGCTGTCACTATGAGCAAGATAATGACACCTATGATCCAGATGATAATCTCAAGGCGTCCAGGGGCAAGTAGCCACCAGCGGAGCGCATCTAATGGTCGCCAGAGGCCGCGCCGCACTGCTGGTGTATTAGATAACAAAGGTGGGAATGTATTGATCTCGCCGATATCACGTGGTTGCGCTCGCACAACAGGGCGAGCCAATGCCAACGCTTGATGGGAGGAAGAAAAGGAGCGTTTTACCGTCGGCAACTGCGCAGGATGGTGGACAGGGTGTAGGACAGAGTGTACCGCATTGAGAGGAACCATGTCGCTCATAGAAGGTATGGGCGTCATAGGATTGAAGGGCCGCACTGGTGACGGTGAAGCTTGCAACTGTGGGACAGTCGGACGCTGAGTCAGATCCCCAACCTGATTACTGATGCGCGAGTATCGTGAACTGACCTTCGCTACCGCCTCGGGATGTGTCGAGGCACGCAAAGTAATAGGCTTCGCAGGCAGGTCTGAAGCCTGAATAGTCGCATGCGGTCGCGTCACAAAACGACCGGGAGCACCACGCAGAGGTTTCAATTCCTTATACGCAGAACTATAAGAAGTATAGAGTTTGGCCATAACGCAGGTCCCCTCTAGCACAGGTGCACAACGAGCACGGCATACCATACAAAGAATTTCACCCTACAAAATCACCCTACCATCCATAAACCACCCCACACGTTATCTGGAGAATAACTATCTGTCGTCATCCTTACTTGTGCAAATGAACGGGATACTGGTGCTTTTTCGTTGATATCTGGTGAATGCGGAAAATTACGCATCACCTGTAAAAAATTTCGACTTTCATGCTAGAATAGCCGCTTTAAATGAAAAGTACCTCTTACGACGCAATGAAAAAGTACCGCCTCACACAGCTATTCGAGCCTGTCTACATCCCTACACCTCTATATTGGCACATATCTTGCACAGATAAAGTATAGGGGGGATAGACCTGAAAAATTTTCAGGTCTCGTGTTATCGAGACAAAAGAAGATAGCATAATGTCTCCGGTTACCAGGTTGTGGAATGGGATTTGAGGTAAAGGAGTTGGAATATGGTAGCCATAACAAAACACTTGCAGATGAAAGAAGCGATGCCAGGAGATCAGCATCGCTATGTTACATTTAGGAACAAAGAAAGATCGACCGAAACACCATGCAAAAAGTCTGGGGCGACGCACGCGAAAACGACTACTACGCATGCTGGGACGGGGCAGAAAGGACAGAAAGGACAGAAAGGTCAAAAAGGTAGGCCGCGCAAGCGCAACGATGAGAGCGGCCAAGAGACAATACGCACAGAGTACCTGGCAACGATTGACAATGCAACAGAGCCGTTAAACGAACGAGCACGGGTTGCCAGCAAGACAGGCCGAGCTCACTCCGCTGGCACAGATCTCCTGGACGAGGAGGAGAACGGGGTACTGCCAACCAGTCTGGCTGACGAAGTCGCGCAAGCCTATCTCGAAGAGGAGGAAGAGGAGGAAGAGGAAGAAGAGGAGGAGGAAGAGGAGGAGGAAGAGGAGACCTATTGTGGCGATGCCGAAGCAGAGAATGCCATCCGGCAGTACCTCGCAGAGATCGGACGCTACCCACTCTTAGCCGCAGAACAAGAGATGTACCTGGCTCGGCGCATCATCACTGGAGATATGCTCGCCCAGCAACGCCTCGTCGAAGCCAATCTACGCCTCGTTGTGAGCATCGCCAAACGCTATAATAATCATGGAGTTTCATTATTAGATCTTATTCAAGAAGGGAACCTTGGCCTGATCCGGGCCGCGCAAAAATTTGATCCCGTTCGTGGCTTCCGCTTCAGCACCTATGCTACCTGGTGGATCCGCCAGGCTATTAGCCGAGCAGTAGCCGAACATACACGCACTATTCATATACCCGTTCATGTTGTTGAACTTATATATAAAATGAAACGTACTACTCGCCAATTATATCAAGATCTGGGCCGTGATCCATTTCCTGAAGAGATAGCTCTCGCAATTCATCTTACCAAAGAACGTGTTGTCGAATTACAAGGTATGGCTGAACCACCTATATCACTGGATGCGCCTCTTATCGATGATGAACAGTATCATCTGGCCGATATGATTGAAGATCCACACGCAGCCGCACCCGCTGACGTCGTAACACATCAGGTCCTACAAGACCACATCTCACGTGCTCTTGAGACTCTGAGCCTACGCGAACGGCAGGTTATTGAGCTACGCTATGGATTACAAGATGGTTATTGCCATACCCTGGAAGAGTTAAGTAGCCACTTTAAGCTCACACGCGAGCGAATACGTCAGATTGAGGTGAAGGCACTCAGGACATTGCGCCAACCCGTGCAGGTCCATTTGTTAAGAGACTTCGCATAAGCTACGGTAAGTGCGAGGCGGGCAACGCCTGAAGAGATCGGATAGCGCGGAGACAACGCAGTCTCCGCGTCGTAAAAGGATTGTTGCGCCGGCTGTGAGTCAAACAGCGCTAAAAACGCGGAGACGATGCTGGGATCAAACTGCTGACCCGCACAGCGTAACAATTCCTGGTGCGCCTGCACCACGGTCTGTGGCTTTCCATAGACCCGCAATGAAACCATTGCGTCGTAGGAATCAACGACTGTAATAATACGCGTCAATAATGGGATCGCCTCTCCATACAATCCGTGAGGATAGCCACTCCCATCCCAGAACTCATGATGTGTCAAAACAATGGGTACAAACGGCAGAAAGCTCTCTCCTGCCAGTTGCAAGATGCGCTGACCCAGTTGAGGATGCATCTGGATATATGCACGCTCACTACTATCAAGCGAACCAGGCTTATACAGAATAGGAGCAGGGACAGCAATCTTGCCGATATCGTGTAAGAGGGCCGCAATACGCAGGGTCACTAACTCCTGCCTCGATAGCTTGAGCGCGTAACCAACCATCTCAGCCATATTCGCTGAACGATAAGCATGCGTACACATATCCGTATCACAAAATGTCCGTAGTGTATGCAAACAGGCAGTCTCTAATGCCTCTCCATAGGATGACAACAGGTCATCTTCTAACAGGATGTCTTCGTACTTATACCGCGTTAAAGCTAATTCGTGTGCCTGCCGTAAAAATGTCCCCATACTCACGATAACCGAATCATCTATGATCATCATGGTAGAACTCCTCTTCTCAGCGTGGCAGCATTCAAAGTGATCATCCCTACAGCGCGGCTTTCCATCGGATACACGCTACGGTTTTCCATCAGCATAGACGGTCATTCGGTATCTTGTGTTATACATAGTATAAGACATGCTTTGATTGAAAAAAGTGAACCCTTCCACAATAAGATCTTATTCCGAAAACCAACGCGACTGGCGTCGCTAGTGCCCGCACACGCAAGTTTTCGGATCAGTAGTAATTCCTATGCTCTTTTTCCCATCCTCAGATACTATGTATGCAGTAACCATCACTCTTCTAAGCAGAACAAGCTAGCAACCGTCAAACACCATCACAATGAATATGCCGCTTACCAACACCTTCTCCTATCAGGATATACAGGCTCCCCAAATGAAGATACACTCTTATTAATGCCATGAACGGACGTAAGGTGCCGTAAGAAAGAACCTCTCCGCTAAAAGCGACGCCATGCTGGGATTTCCTGACTAGCATTACAGTATCGACATACACTAGTACAATTTTCTGACAGCTTGACGTCCTATCTTGCATCCATTTACACTAAGTCCAAACAATCTGAAATTATAAGATTTTTATCCTGAGTTGGTGTCAAAAGAGTAAGATGAAAAAATATTTAAAAACGGTCATTGTGGCAAGTGCCCTGTTATTATGTAGTTGCCTGGTGCTGCTAGCGTCCCAGCTTCAAGCTCATGCGTTGATGCCGACTTCGTTGACACAGTTAACGGCAACGCAAACTATCATAGCGAGCAACACAACAGCACCCACTACAACCCCTACTGCTACAGCAACCCATACTGCTACAGCAACCCCTGCTCCTACAGCAACCCCTGCTCCTACAGCAACCCATACACCGCAACCACAACCGACACCGACTGTGCCTCCAGCACAGAAACCCACACCGCAACCACAACCAACGTCCACTCCAATACAGTCACCGACACAGGGAGCTGGCGCGCCCTTCGTTCCTCCGACTGGCTCAACGCCAACGCTACAGCCAACACCCCGCACAACACCTACGCCGACACCCTCCCCGACCCCAACAACTGTTGCCGCAACAGCGACAGCCGTGAGCAATGGCGTGCCAACTGCAAGCAATAACCAATCCGGCACTACGAGCTCTACAATGGGTAGTAGCTTACTGCTACCCATCGGGGTAAGCGCAGCAGTGTTACTACTTCTCGCACTCATCGTCGGCATCGTGCTGCTGAACAGAAATAAGGCGCAACCACGCCGACCCTTTGCACCGCGCGTTCCTTTAACTCCTACAGCACCTGCGACCCCGATGCCCTGGGCTTTCCAGCAGCAAAACGCCGATATGGGACAACAGATGGGGATGCCAATACTACCACAAACCCCCGTCCCCTTTGCCGCCCCTGCAGCATTCATGGCCACGTCACAGACATCGCCAGCGCTCAATATGACGCCGATGTCACCACCACCCGCATTTTTTAATCCTGACAATGCAGCTATCGCTTCCCTGACAGGTCCGTTAAACTCTTTCTCTGGCAAGCAACCAGCGATTCCGGCTCCACAGGGGAATACAACTCCCCCGACGATGCCGCCATACCTGGGCATGGGTCTGCTAGGAGAGACGTATCTGCCAAGTGATCTGCGCCCGATTACCAGCGCATTGCCGAAGCAACCATCACAACAACCTGCAGGTCAGATGCAGCCGAATCCGATCAGTAGCGATATGCGTCCTCTGCTCCCAGATTCTTTTGACCTGACACAGATTCTGGGCAACCAGGCTCAGCAGGCCAATATGCCGGCACCGGAAAAGACACAGCCATCATTACCGATCGTTCCACCCAGCATTCAGGACGATCCGGTCCTGGAGACGATTATGCGTCAGGCTCAGATGGGTCTCTATGCACATCCGGTCCCCAGCGACAACCTGAACGATTTCCAGCAAGGGAATAGCTCGAAACATAGCAATATGTTCTTGCTCTAGCGAGACTGCAGTCTCTTCACACCGTTTATTCCTATATCCCGTCTATTGTTTGCCCCGCTTTCGTTATATGCTATATGGGAGCAATTGATAGAAGCACAATTGCTGCATCTTAGTACATATCGATAACCGTTCATTGCGGTTTTTGAGAAGATGCAGCCTCTCTTGTAAGATAGTAAGAGAGATCATTTACACTGCTTACGCAAGAGAGATGCTTACACTATTGGGAAGAAGGCAGAAGGGGCTGCTATGCTGGTACGCATTCACGGATTTGACTGGGAAACCTATAACAAACAGGTTATGCCGTCGTTTAGCCGCTGGCTCATAGAGCGGGACGACAGCCAGGTAGCGCAACTCTATGAGCAGACGCGTTGCGCACGCGATGAAGAGTTTCTCCCTCCATCGATACATGCTCTGCGCACCTGGTCACGCGCTCAAGCCTTCGTACAACAGCTTCCACAGGGCGCGCATGCCGCGCGCGAATATCGCTTGCTGTGCACAGCTGAGACGTTTACCGAGTTCAGTGACCGCTACATTCATCACCATCCGCCACAACTGTATCACAATGCCGATGCTCTGCGCGCTGTCTGGGGGGCCATCGTCGAGGAATACTGCCAGGCCTGGTTGATACCGCCCTGCGAGCATAGCGGCACTGGTTCGGATGGCTATATAGTACAGACCAGTAGTGGAGGCGAACAACGTATGAATCGGGGCGAAATGGTCTCGCTCCTACGCTCGGCTGGCCTGGATGAACTGGCTGGGGAGATCAGCACGCAGGTCCCTCTCCGTATCTCGCTAGAGGAAGAGCTGGATGACGATGAGGAGAGCGATGAGACACCTCTCCCTCTCCAGGGTGTTGAGATCGGTCATCAGCCAGAGACGCTCCATCTGCGTGGTTGGCTGGGTACGCATTCGATTCGTGCGCTGGCCATCTTTGAGCTCCTGGCCTGTAGCCGCCGTAGCATGCCCTTCGGCTACCATGCGGGCGAGCCCTATGAAAGCTATATCGGCTATCTCACACCTGATGAAGCCTGGCAATTGGCACAATGCATCAAACATATTACCGCCCCCGATATCGAGAAAGCACAGGCCGACGTCCTCTCTTACCGTCGACAACACATGACCGGTGGCGATACGGCACGCATGATCGACGAAGTCCTACCGGCGTACGCTGATGCCTTTCTGAAAGTCGTACGCATGGCCTCACAATATGGTCTGGGTCTGCTCTGTAGCATCTAAGTAGCACCTAAGTGGCACTTAGATAGCATTCAAATACGCAGCCAGAAGTCCTTATTTTTCAAGAGCATAGTGCATTGACAACGAACAAGTTTTCACGTAAATTATAATACTATAAGAGCAATGAAGATGTTAGAAGCACTGTAGACGCATTATATTATATCAAAAAGGAGTGCGCAATCATGCTTACACACACCCGCAAGAGAGGCCGCCGTTGGCTTCTCTGGCTCCTCGTCATCCCCTACATTTTCTTGTTGCTGCCCTTTCTCTATGACTTCAAAGCCCCCTCATTCATCGGCATCCCTTTCTTCTATTGGTACCAGATGGTCTGGATTATTATTACGTCGATTATCACAGCTCTGGCCTATTTCCTCGGCGCGTAAGATGCCGTGCCTGTACATTCACACCAATAAGATCTTATTCCGAACACCAACGCGACTGGCGTCGCTAGTGCTAACGCACTCAGGTTTTCGGATCAGTAGTAAGTCTGTGAGGGAGATGTCATGAAGTTCGACACGGTTGCATTTATCGTCTTTATCGCTTTCTTCGCACTGGTGACGGTCCTCGGCTTTGTCGCTGCACGCTGGCGACGTGGTGACTTGAATACGATCCATGAGTGGGGACTGGCTGGTAGGCGCTTTGGTACCGGCGTCACGTGGTTCCTGCTGGGCGGTGATTTGTATACGGCCTATACGTTTATCGCGATCCCGGCCTCTATGTTTGCGCTAGGAGCCCTTAACGGCTTCTTTGCCGTACCGTACACGGTCCTTGTCTATCCGCTGGTCTTTATCCTGATGCCACGCTTCTGGACGATCTGTAAACAGCGCGGCTATGTGACGGCAGCCGATTTTGTAGAAGACCGTTTTGGGAGTCGCACACTGGCACTGGCGATAGCCTTTACTGGTATTCTGGCAACGATGCCTTATATTGCGCTCCAGATGTATGGCATTCAGATCTCTCTGGCCGGATTAGGCTTGCCACTGACGGTACCAATCCTGGGTTTACAGGTGGATCTGCCTCTTATTATTGCGTTTGTCATTCTGGCAGCCTATACGTATACCAGTGGTCTGCGTGCTCCGGCAATGATTGCAATGGTCAAAGACTTGATGATCTTTACGGTGCTGATCGCAATTCTAGTGATCATCCCGCTCCGTTATCATGGCTTTGCGACGCTCTTTAATGCTGCCGCGCAGAAACATCTGCTCCATCCAAAGACCTTCTTTGATCTGGTACCTGCGAATCAACAGGTGGCCTATGCATCACTGGCGCTGGGTTCTGCACTGGCGCTCTTCCTCTACCCCCACTCACTGACTGGCGTCCTCAGCAGTAGTAGCCAACGGGTCGTCAAGCGTAATGCAGCGCTGTTACCGATCTATTCGCTGATGCTGGCCTTCCTGGCGCTGCTCGGTTTTATGGCGATTGCGGATAAGATTGTTCCCTTCCCGGGCTTCGGTAATAATAGTGCGATTCCAACCTTGATCGATACAATTTTCCCACCCTGGTTTGCCGGTTTCACCTTTGCTGCACTCTCGATCGGTGCACTGGTACCGGCGGCTATAATGTCGATCGCGGCGGCGAATCTCTTTACACGCAATATCTACAAAGCATATCTACGACGCGACGCCTCTGAACGCGAAGAGTCGCAGGTCGCCAGGATTATGTCGCTTGTCGTCAAGTTCGGTGCACTCCTCTTTATCCTACTGGTCAAGACAGACCTGGTGGTCAACTTCCAACTATTAGGAGGCATCTGGATACTACAAACGCTCCCGACGGTCTTCATGGGGCTCTATACGCGCTGGTTTAACCGCTGGGCACTGCTTGTAGGATGGGCGGCGGCGATGGTCCTTGGCACAACGCTCTTTGTCGTAGCAGGCAACAAAGCGACTACCGCGATCCTTGGTATACCCATCTATACTGCCATCTCCGCGCTGCTACTCAATCTGATCATCGCAGTTGTACTCACACCACTCTTTGAAGCCATTGGCCTCAAGCGCGGCATCGATCGCACCATTGCGGCCAATTACGAAGAAGAGAAGGCTCCTGTCGAGGTCGTTGAGGTCGGGAGGAAGGCTCTAGGCTAACAACCATGTAGGCGTTCACTACGAGATGCATAACCGGATGCATACAGCCAGGGATGGTCTGGAGAGAAGACCGAGACCGTCCCTGGCCCTCTTTCACTTGCTTCCCATCTAGCTCCTGCGCATGGATCGTCCTCTGTCTTCCTTTCTTATGGCAACCGTTTGTTATAATACGATTTATAGATGCAATCAGCACGCAGTATAGTGCTGATGCGGGTCAGGAGCCAAAGACAGAATGGAACAGCTTACGAGAACATCTAAGAAACGCCTGCCGATGTTACCACGTACAGGTACAATTGTAGGGATCATCGCCATTGTTGTGGCAGTCATTTTGGTACTGTGGTCGGGTCCTCACGAGAAAGAGCATGATACTCTTTTTGGGGGTGAGCCGACACCGCCAGTCGTAGCAACAGGTCTACTTAATCAGCAAGCCGTCAAGCAGCAGCTTACGTATAAAGGGGTAGCCGTCAGCTTCACGCAGACACAACTGGCAACCAAATTCTCTGACGATGGGAAGACCGTGGGGAATGTTGGGAAATATACGTTGCGCGTAATGATCAATACGCAGAATCATAATGCCGGAAGTACAACCATTGGTGTGGACTATGCACACCTGATCCAGATTATTTTGCCAGATGGAGAGAAGCTCAGTCCAAAGCTGGTCTCAATCGATGCGATCGAGTATCCTGGACGTGCTCAGAGCGGCTTCGTCGACTTTCCTGTCAATCAGCAAGTGCCTCTCAATGGTCTGAAGCTTCAGTTTGCACAGCAGGTCGTACCCTTAAGCCAGTAGTAGTAGTAGTAGTAGTAGTACTCTGTACCCAACAGTACAGGGTACTACGATACTACTACTATACGCCAGGAGCTTGACCTGCATCACTCATATTCGAGCTTTATTGCGTGTTGCCCGCTTGAATCGGTTCTTCGTAATGGAACTATTCTTCGTAAGAGGCTCCTACACGCTCTATCCGCTGCTGTACGTCGCGGAGCGCCTGTAGCCGTGGTGTCTGGGCCGGTTGCAGGTGCTCACCGGCCTCTATACCAGCTAAGGCCTCTTGATCACTCAATTCCTGCATGTAATCCTGCACGATCCTGTCAAGCTCAAGGTAATACTCAACAAGCAGCCGCTCACTGACCGTCACGTGGTTTACAGACTCTTCCAGCAAAGTACTCGACTCTTCATACGTCTCAAGACGCTCTTTCGCTTGCACAAAAAGCTGTTGGTAACGCTGAAGTTTCGCAGACTGCTCCTGATATTCGCGACGACGCAGGTTAGCCAACTCTACACTGGCTTGCAGTTCCTGCAATGAGAGCGCGGCCTCTCCCATCTCTAGCTTTGTTTCACGCTCGCGACGTGCTAGCCACGCACGCACTGCATGCAGTCGTACAAGAGGATTGGCCCCTACTGGCAGGCGCAGGTTGTCGTCCGAGAGCAGTTCATCACTGCCAACTTCTTCTATCTCTCCGTCGATTTCATCGTCAAAATCCATATCGCCGTCTGCTTCCTCATATACTATTCAATGATGATAGATGATAGGTAAAGGGCGACCTCGTGTCATGCCCTACTCGCATGGTAGCATAACGATGCAAGCCGTATTTCATTCGTCCATGCGAAAACGCCCGCCTCAGGCGACGTTTCAGATGCAGTCTACGGCTGCGCTATTCATGGTTATGCGGGACGAACCAACTGGCGTACAGTGTCAAGCAAGTCTCGCACATGAAAGGGCTTGGCTATCACATGCGCAACGCCAAGCGTTTTGGCGGCGGCGACGCTAGAAAGGGCTGTGATGACAATGATAGAGGGTTGCTGATCCAGTGAGAATGCATACTCACGCTCTAATTCAGCTAAATGGGCAATAAAAGTCACACCATCCATCGTAGGCATATTCATGTCTACCAGAATAACAGCAGGGAAACGTCCCTCATGAACTGCATCACGCAGCCAGGATAAGGCCTCCTGCCCCTCAGAGGCTTCAGCCGGTTCGAAGCCATCCAGTTCCAGTGCCCAGGTAACCATATCACGAATAGCAGAGTTGTCGTCGATGACAAGCACAATCGGTGCATGTCGCTCAGTATATACTATTGAGGGCGACGTCATGTATAATGATCCTCTTACACTATTTTTATTATTTTTATGCTCTACCATGAAAGCGAGCAGCGTGAGAAAAGGGAGTATTGAGAAAGCTTTCATCTTTTCTTATCAAATATCCCCAAACATGGGCATATCTTTTGTATTGACACACACTACTCTTTCTGTTATATTGTACCTCACGAGTACGTTGACAACTCAATAGTGTTTCAGGGGTTTCAAGGTAAAACGCTCCCTTGAGTAAAAGCACTCGCGTGTTGGGAGTCATCTCAACGTGCGTTCGGGCTCATTCAACTGCAAACGTTTTGCAGGAGCTTGAAGGCACCGTTTGCGCGCTCTCGTACATCTCCATCAAGATGTACGGCTTTGAGAGGTTGGCCGTAGTCCAACCTGCCGCCTAGTTGGTTCGTCAACGGGCGTAGCTCAATGCGAAAAGGCAGAACCAATGCATTATTTGGTCATGTTTTTAGCAACTATATACTAGACGGGATTCAATTCCCGAACAGCATATACTCCCTTCTCTCCTAATATCCGCAATCAGAATGCGCAATTAATATCCCACAATCAGAATGCGAACTTCCACACCGCGTTTAAAAATGAGCCTGCAAAAAATTGCTTACTACAGTATAAAACGCTTCAGGTTGCTCTAAATTAGAAAGATGCCCTGCATGTGCTATTTGTGCTAGCTGCGCACCGGGAATCTGACCAGCATAGGCATGTGCAACCGCAGGTGGGGTCAATCCATCTTCTGCACCAACGATAACCAGTGTCGGACAGGTAATATGAGCCAGGAGCGCTGTCGAGTCCTGGCGCTGTGCCATACCACGCGAAGCAGCCGCGATCCCATAGGGCGTCGCAGTCGCAATCATACTACGCACGCGCGCCTCTACCTCTGGATGATGCTTGCGCGTCTCAGCAGCGAGCAGACGCGGTAGTTGTCGATCAGCGACTGCGTCGGGACCTTCGCGTTCAGCGACCTGTGCCAGTTGCTCACGGTTCGCACGCCCCTCCTCGTTATCAGCGTTCGGGCGTGTATCAGCCAGGATCAAGCCGCTCACACGTTCAGGATGCTGACGATAAAAAGCCATTGCCGCATAGCCACCCATCGAGAGTCCACAAAGAACCGCTTGCCGCATGCCAAGCGCATCCATCAGACCAGCAATATCGCGCGCAAACAGATCCATCGTCGAGGGCGTCCCCTCGACGATACCGCTCTCGCCGAAACCACGCCAATCAGGAGCTACCAGACGATAACGCTGCTCACGCAGCAGAGCCGCAATCTGCCCTTCCCACATCATACGGTTGAGCGGGAAGGCGTGCAAGAAGATAACAGGTTGCCCAATACCATGATCCGCATACGCCAGATCAATAGTATCAATGGTTATTTTCAAGCTCTACGCCTTTCTTTACCTGAACACAATCACACAGCAGGCGCGCAAGCATCCCTGCACTGGCCTTCTGTGTTGCTACGCGTTGGCATTTGCCCCATCTGCCTGCTCGTGTGCATGGTAGGAGCTACGGACGAAGGGACCGGACTCGACGTGACGGAAACCCATCTCTTTCCCGGCTTTTTTGAAGGCCGCGAACTCTTCAAGAGTGGCGTAGCGCTGGATCGGCAGGTGCTTGAAGGATGGGCGCAGGTACTGACCAATCGTCAAGATGTCGATACCATGCTCGCTCATGTCGCGCATGACCTGCAAGACCTCTTCCTCTGACTCACCTAAGCCAAGCATGAAGCCGGATTTTGTACGTGTGCCTGGATACATCTCTTTCGCCAATTGCAACACATCCAATGAGCGCTGATAGACTGCCTGCGGGCGGACCTGGCGATAGAGTCGGGGGATCGTCTCCACGTTATGGTTGAAGATATCTGGTTTGGCATCCATGACCACACGTAAGGCATCGGCATCACCTTTGAAGTCAGGTGTCAGGACCTCAACTTTACAGCCAGGATTGAGGCGGCGAATCCAGCGGATAGTAGCTGCAAAGATCGAGGCACCGCCATCTTTCAATTCATCCCTATTGACAGAGGTCACCACTGCGTGGCGCAGGCCCATCTCTTTCGCCGCTTCAGCTACACGTTTGGGCTCTTCCCAATCGACACCCAACGGACGACCAGTCGCGATAGCGCAAAAACCGCAACTACGCGTGCAAGTATCACCGAGAATCATAAACGTAGCGGTCTTATGACCCCAGCATTCACCAATATTAGGGCAGCGCGCCTCTTCACAGACGGTATGCAACGACTGCCCACGCATCAACTGCTTTAAATCACTATAATTTTGACCCTTGGGAGCCGGTACACGTAACCATTCGGGACGTCGCTCTGGGATAATGGTCGCCATGGTCCTCTGTTTCCTTCTTGTAGGGAGCGGCATTCCGCCGCTCCTAAAATATGTACGTATCCTGGTATAGTGGAATACGATCTTAGTAGACGTCGATCTCACGACCGTAACTCTGCAATTTTGTACGTACGGCCTGCATAAAGCCTCCAGCACCGGCACCGTCCAGAATACGATGGTCGAATGAGAGGCTCATAAACATCATCGAACGGACAGCGATCGCATCGTCTTCTACGACGACGGCACGCTTGACGACAGCATCCATGCTAAGGATACCTGCATGCGGCTGGTTGATAATCGGCATAGAGATTATTGTACCAAATATGCCAGGATTATTCACCACGAATGTGCTGTTCTGCATGTCTTGTACTGTAAGCTTGTTGTTGCGTGCACGCTGGGCAATCGCGTTCACCTGGCGAGCCAGTCCAGCGATAGTATACTGATCCGCATCATAGAGCGTCGGCACGACCAGACCTGTATCGGTCGCTACGGCGATGCCAAGGTTGATATGCTTCTTGATGATAATCTTGTTGTCAGCGGTCCACGTCGAATTGATCATAGGATACTTACGAATCCCCTCGCAGACAGCTTTCATGACAAAGGGCACAAAACTGATGCCGTAACCCTCACGCTGCTTAAAATCAGCCTTGTTCTGTGCCAACCACTTCGCGATATTGGTCATATCGATCTCGACGACCGTGGTAGCATGCGGCGACGTGCGCTTGCTACGCACCATATGCTCGGCAATCGCCAGACGCATCCGGCTCGGCTCAATAACCTCTTCACCTTCGCCGGGGATATAGACAGGCGCGGCTGGCATAGCTGAAACCGACGTGGCAACTGGAACTTCTTGACGTGTTACCACTACGGTCGAAGCAGCAGGCGTAACAGGCATAACGGGAGCAGCAACGGGTGCCTGCTGCTGCTGCTCCTGATTGGCAACATACGCTAGAATATCTTCTTTGCGCACACGTCCATTCGTACCGGTCCCCTGAATAGCATTGAGATCGATATCATGCTCACGAGCCAGACGACGAGCAAGCGGAGAGATCCGCTGGCGCTCTTCATCGCTCTGTGGCTTTACGATCTCGACTGTATCCACAGAGCCAGTCGCGCCGTTGAGCGCCTGGTTAGCAGAAGCGGTGACGAGTTCGGCAGGAACTTTATTCAGGACAGGAGTCTCAGCCTGAACACGATCGCGCACGGGGGCAGCATCGGGACCCAGCGCAACACTGGCCGTAGAGGTGGAAGAGGAGACGTCTGCGCTCTCCTCGATCAACGCGATCTCAGCACCAACCGGAACAGTCTCATCGACCTGCACCAGTACTTTTGTCAGGCGACCAGCGACCGGGGATGGCAATTCGGCGTTGATTTTATCGGTAATAACCTCAGCGATCGCCTCATCTTGCTCAACCAGATCACCTTCTTTTTTTAACCAGGCACCAATCGTGCCCTCGGAGACCGACTCACCCAGGCGTGGCATTGTTACCGGCGTTGGCATTATAAGCACACTCCTTTATCTTCACTGATCAGATGCGTCAAGAGCGCTATCCTGGAAGCATTACTGGAAGCATTAATAGAACACAATAACATAATGGTATTTCCTCAATCTAATAAGCAGCCAGAGCCCTGGCTGCCACCAGAATCTTTTCTGCGTTCGGTAGATACGCCTCTTCCAAGGGAGGCGCGTATGGAAAAGGAACGTCGGGCGCGGCGACACGAGTAATCGGTCCATCCAGATACTCGAACAGTTCCTCCGCAAGTATAGCGGAAAGTTCAGCGCCAATACCACCGGTCAACGTATCTTCATGCACAATCAGCACTTTATTGGTACGCTTAACTGACTCCATAATAGCATCTCTATCGAGTGGTGAGAGGCTACGCAGGTCAAGTACCTCTACCGCCAGGTCGTCAGATTCCTCTAATGCCTGCGCGGCACGCAGACATTGATGGACCATCGCACCATAGGTAAGGATCGTCATATCCTCACCCTCACGACGTACAATAGCCTTGCCAAGCGGGACAGTATAGTCATCCAACGGCAGTTCCTCGCGCAACTCGGGCAGGCGATACAGCAATTTATGCTCTAGATAGATCACAGGGTTATTGTCACGAATCGCAGCCTTCAACATCCCTTTTGCATCATACGTTGTTGAAGGGACAACGACCTTGATCCCTGGAGTGTGAAAGAACCAGGCTTCAGGGCTCGACGAATGAAACGGCCCACCTTTGGTCCCACCACCGGCAGGGCCTCGAATGACTATCGGAACCGGCATCCCTACACGCCAGTACATCTTCGATGCCATATTAATGATCTGGTCAAAACCACAGGTAATAAAATCGATAAACTGCATCTCAGCAATTGGGCGCATCCCCATCAAGGCAGAACCGACCGCTGAACCGATAATCGCAGCCTCAGCCATCGGCGTATCGATCACACGCGAAGCCCCAAACGTTTCTAGCAGACCCGCGCTGACCTTGAAGGCCCCCCCATAGTTCCCAACATCCTCACCCAACAAAAATACCGCCTCGTCGCGCTGCATCTCCTCATAGATCGCCTGGCCGATAGCTTCCAGGTACGTCACTTTCTTATTATTTATCGTCTTGCTCATACTCGTCCGGCCTCCTCTGCCCTGTAGGTTTTGGCTGTCTTGTAGGTTTCAGACACAACACTGAAAGGCCGTCCAATACGGCTATCCTGCGCATTCACATACACGGGATCGCTAGCGCCTGGTTCTCCGATAATCGCGAGCGGTCCATCGGGGGCAAAGGCATACTCTGCAACCGTTGAACCGTCGGCAGCAGGACTCGCTTCAGCATAACGTACGGCATCATCAACGGTCGCTTTCACCCAGGCAGCGATCTCTGCCTGTAGCGCAGGCGTCAAAATATTCTGTTGCGACAGAGCAGTTGAGAAACGCTGAATAGGATCTTTAGCCTGCCATTCCTGGCGTAGTGCAGGTGGAACATAATCGGCTTTATCCGCCTCGGAGTGTCCACGGACCCGAAAGGTTTTGCACTCAATCAGGGCCGGACCCTGCTCGTTGCGCGCGAGTTCAACCGCCTCATGAACCGCTGCATAGACCGCCAGGACATCATTCCCATCCACACTCACACCCGGCATCGCATAGCCACTCGCTCGTAGCGAGAGATCCTGTACAGCGAACTCCTTCGAGTTCGGCGTAGAATAGGCATAGGCATTGTTTTCGATTAATAGAATCAATGGTAACTTTTGGACGGAGGCAAAGTTAAGAGCTTCGTGGAAGGAACCGGTACTGGTAGCACCATCTCCACATGAAGCCAGCACAACCGTTGAGCGTTTACGCATCTTCATAGTAAGTGCGACACCACAGGCGACCGGGAGCGATTCTCCCAGTACACTGATCATAGGTACCACACCATAATGCATATCACCAATATGTAGCTGCCCATCACGCCCTAACGTAGGAGAGTTTCCGCGAGCCAACCATTGACACATGATAGCACGAGGATCAACGCCGCGCACCAGGTGCATCCCCAGGTCTCTATGCTGTGGAACAATGCAGTCTCCGTCGTGTAGCGTCATTGCAGACCCGACAGTCATCGCCTCATGGCCCTGAGCTGTATAGACCCCGCCAACTATACGTCCCTGTAAAAAGAGCGTGCGGATACGGTCTTCCAAAGCACGGGTAAGACACATGTTGCGATAGATCTGTAGCAGGATATCCCGCTCCAGTTCCATAATGAACCCATCCTTTTCTGTCCAGGTGTATCCTCGACCATAACCGACCATATTATATATCTATTATATATCGGCACTGTACAAAAGGACACGGAATCCCCGCAACAATCTTATCGCTATGACCGCCCCAGTTTCAACTCGTTCAGCTTCTTCCCCGACACCGGATCAGGCGCGTTCTTCGGCTGCGGCAATCACTTGCCGCAAACGCTGGATACGCTGGCGATAGGCATCCTCGGGCTGGAGATAGCCAAGCTTGGGCTTATCACCCATACTGACATGCCACTTACGAAACGCAAGTCCAATCTCGGTCTGATAGAGCGCACGCACTCGGAACCACTGCCGCAAACCGTAGTGCCAGAGCACATCGCGCTCAACACGTGCGCGCAAGAATGAGTGTTGCAGCAACGCATACTCCTCAACATACACGGTACCACTACTCACCTCCGAGGTCAGGAACTCACGAATAATACTTGCCTCATGGGCCAGCGACTTGATCAAGATAAAGATGATGACGACCTGCACCATGAGTAGGAGAATGTAATCGCCTATACTTGCAAGCATCGAGAAACGTACAATAGTGACATTATCAGGATTGTTGAGCGCCAGAGCATTGGCATAGGAGTTCACAAAGTCAAAGACCGTATGCAGACTGACCGAGACAAGATAGCCCAGGAGAGGAATGACAATATGCTGCCAGCGCACACGCGTATGACGAATATAGCCCAGGGCAGCGCCGAAACAGATCGTAAACGTAGAATGGTTTAACCAACCGAGCACAATACGGCTGACCAGCAAGAAGAGAAAGGTCTTCGGACTCCCCGCGAAATACAGAATATTCTCCACCATGGCAAAGCCCGCCCCGATCAGCGCACCGTACACAATACCATCAGTTACATTATCGAACTCGTCGCGCAACACAATAAAGAGCAGCATGACACCCAGACCCTTCACCGTCTCCTCGGTCACCCCGGCGTTGAGTCCTGTAAATAGCGCATTCAATATATTTGAGTTACTGGAACCAAGCAGCATCGGGCGTAAAACTTCCAGCGACTGCTCGATAAAAACCGTCGGTGGTATAGCGATGATAGCGCCCCAGAAGAAGGCCGCCAGACGCAGGTACCACGGCTCACGCTCATAGCGGTCAACAAAACTGACCAGGACGCTAATACCCAATGCCGCAATCACTGGCACGAGCAGGACCGTGAGTAATGTCGTGGGATTATCGTGAATTAACGTAGAGATGCCGAGCGTATTGCTCAAGAGCATAAAAATAACGGTACCCAGCACGAGAAAGCA
Source organism: Ktedonobacteria bacterium brp13 (assembly GCA_015099395.1). Taxonomy (GTDB): domain Bacteria; phylum Chloroflexota; class Ktedonobacteria; order Ktedonobacterales; family Ktedonobacteraceae; genus Dictyobacter. Next base: position 3,376,449 of record AP024096.1, read on the forward strand.
GCTAATAGCCCCGATGAGCGCATAGCGCTTATGCAAACGTAAGCTATGGAAGGCGAAACGTAACGTAATGCCTCCACCAAAGAACTTCTCCTCGGTCGTAATCGGCAACGCAGCCTCACGCAAAGAATCATGCAATCCAGGAGAGCCTCTATCGGTAATCGCATTGAGTAGAGGCAGATCAGCAATATTTGCAGGACAAGCGGCAGCGTTATCTGTCTGAGCGATATCAGCATAGAGGGCAGTCATTGCAAGCTGACAGGTATTATCGCTACTATCGCTACTATGGTTACCATCTTTACCGGGCAGCGTACTGACAGCAGAAGGGAGATGCGCGTCTGAGGAGGGATCTAACGTGTCAGTACGTGGGGCACGCAACGGAACCGACTCAGCAAAATCCGCCGGTGCATCAGCTAACGTGGTGAGCAAAAGGTCAGCAGGCACAGTGGGAGCAATAAATTGTAGGACAGTATTGCCAAACTGGAGAATATCTAACGAGTGCACGGCGATATGAGCTCCAGCTGGGAGCGGTTCTTCATTCACCTGGAGCACATTCTGTTCAGTCAGGTTATAAACACTCCAGCCTTGCGGATCCAGAACCAGCCGCGCATGCACGCGCGAAATGGAAGGATCTATTAAAATGCAGTCATTGCTCAACGCACGGCCAATAGTTGTCTCTCTACTCGTCAATAAACAGACCTGTTGCTCTTCAGAGAACCAACGAATGGCATACTTACTTTGACGTACACCGACAGTATGCAGTGTATGTCCATGGATCACACGTAATACACCATAATTCTGACTCAAGCTCATCTAACCATTCTTGTCTCAGGGTTTACGTACTGCGAGAGTACGACCTTACGTATTTCTACATATAACGATAGATGCTTTTTCTTAAGATCTTATTCCGAAAACCAACGCGACTGACGTCGCTAGTGCTCGCACACTCAAGCTTTCGGATAAGTAGTAAATGGTACCTATCGCCAATGATTTTACTATCAATTGTACCATGTCAGTAAAAAGCTACGCACGACACTTGCCAGTAGCTGTCACTCATCGAAAAATCTATGCATACTATTTGAATCTACGTCAAGCCAGCAGAAAAGTTCAGGCGTCGACCACACGAAAAACAAGGAAGATGTGAGGAAGATGTGAGAGATGGAGCGTGCCCGATATAGACATTGATGGTATCATAAGCAGAAGTCATTGAAGATTATCAGTGCTTAATTCCTGTATAAGGATCGATATAATAAGAGATTATGCTAGATTCCTGGGTACTTCACCAGTTAGACCATACAGCGCACTTCCTGGCGGAACACAATGTTCCTGCCTACCTGGTTGGGGGTTCGCTACGCAATCTGCTGCTCGGTGAGCCGTGCGTTGATTGGGATATAGTGACGAACCATAATGCGCCACAACTGGCACGTCAGCTTGCCAATGCATTGAATGGCTTCTACGCGCCTATGCACGAGAAAGCCAGTCGCATTGTGCTCAAAACAGCTCAGCAGACGATGACGATCGACGTCTCACCGCTCCATGGGGAACACATTGAGGACGATCTGCGCGCACGCGATTTTACTATCAACGCGCTCGCCATGCCGCTTACTGAGATACTACAGCGTTTGCAGCACGATATACCGTTTGCGACAGCACTCAAACGCAGCGATGCAGACGCGCTGCGCCCACTGATCGATCCCTTCGGAGGGCTTGCGGATCTCCAGCAGCATATCTTACGTGCAGTCACGGACACGGCTTTTAGTGATGATCCCTTACGTATGCTACGCGCAGTACGCTTCATGACCCACTATCACCTGCGTATTGAAGAGCATACCGCCAGCCTTCTGACGCAGTACGCTCCATCTATCACACAGGTCGCAGCAGAACGTGTACGCGACGAGCTCACAATGATCCTGCAACCAGCAGGAGCAATCGAGCGGCTACGCTTCCTCGATCAACACGACCTGCTCACCGCGCTGATCCCCGAACTAGAACCGGCACGTGGGATGCAACAACCAAGCCTGCATTACTGGGACGTCTTTGATCATTCATTGGAGGCCGTAACGATGCTTGAGCGCCTGGATGAGGCGCTCCACCAGCCAGCAGAAGCCCTCAAAGCATCACCGCTGGATCTGAGTGGCTCCGGCGACATGCTCAGACTCCAACAGCTCGTACACGAAGCTGAAGAGCAACAACTCTTTACCCTGGCTGAACTCACCTCGGTTCCGATGAAACTGGGAGCGCTCATGCATGACATCGGCAAGCCACCGACACGCACAGTCGACGAAGATGGAGCTATTAAATTCTATCATCACCCGCAGGTCGGAGTACCGATAGTACAGCAGATTACACGCCGCCTTGGACAGAACACACCGGATCGGCGCTTAATCCAGCAGATCGTCGCGCACCATATGCGACCCGGTCAGTTAAGTCATGACACCGTGACGCAACGGGCCATACGCCGCTACTTTGTCGACATGGGACCCCATGGCATCAACGTCGCGCTTGTCTCGCTGGCTGACCATCTCTCCATGCGCGGACCACAGCCACTCACAGAGCATTGGCGACGTCATCTCGCAACCGTCTGTCTATTGCTCACACGGTATATAAGAGAACGCGAACGTCTCTTGCCACCGCGACTCCTGCAAGCAGATGAGCTTATGAGCCGTCTCCATCTACAGCCAGGCCCGCAGATCGGACAACTGCTCGAAGTGATCGCCGAAGCGCAGTCCGAAGGCGAGATTCACTCGAAAGAAGAAGCCCTATGGCTGGCAGAAGAACGACTGCATCAAACAAAGACCAACCAGTAAAAAATAAGAACATTTATTCCGCAAATGCTGTTGACAACCAGCATTCCATGACGTACCATTACTGGGGCTTAACATGTAAGGGCGGCACATCGTGTTTGCCCTCACTTGCCAATTGGAGATGTTCAACAGTGAAGACAATTGCGATATTTTACCAGGGGCGCAAGCAAGATACAGCCAGGTTCGCCAACCAACTTGTAACAAGGCTCCAGTGTGAAGGACACCAGGTGCGTGTCGTCGATATCAGCAAAGAAGAGGTGAAAGAGGGCGCGCATGAAGAGCAGGTTGATTGCGATAACTCGCTTCTGCAAGGCTCAGATCTCGTCCTTGTCCTTGGTGGAGACGGAACAATTGTCCATGCAGCACGCATATGTGCACGCATTGGTGTCCCGATTGTTGGCATCGACTTTGGACGAGTCGGCTTTCTGACAGAACTCTCGCCCGAAGCCGTCACAAGAGATCTCGGCTACTATCTGGACGGTGATGCATCGGTCTGGGTCGACGAGCGTACAATGCTCCATACAGTCCTCGAACAGGATGGGAAGAAAGAGGAATTTCTCGCTTTAAACGATGTGGTGATTGCGCGTGGAACCTGGCCACGTGGAGTACAGGTAAAGATCTGGGTAGATGACTATTTCTATAATACAAGTTATGCCGATGGTACGCTGATCTCGACAGCGACTGGCTCTACCGCGTACAATATGGCAGTAGGAGGCCCGTTGCTGTATCCCCAGGTTCAGAACATGGTACTTACGCCGATCGCACCGCATCTGGCTTCCGACCGTTCGCTTGTCGTCCAACCAGAAGCCAAAATCAAGCTACAAATTTTTACAAATTCCCAGACCGGCGTTTTTTCAGCCGACGGGCAGCTAAATCGTGTAGTCCAGAACGGCGCATTTATTACAGTACGCAAAAGTAAGTACGTCACGCATTTTCTCCGGCGTCGGCCACCAACCTATTTTTACCAGATTATTAATGCGAAGTTAAGAAACGATAGCACAGCAACGACTGATACACAACATGCTTATCGAACTGACGATTAAAGATTTCGCGATCATTGATCGCCTGCAATTACATTTGAGCCGGGATTTCAATGTCTTTACCGGCGAGACCGGGGCAGGCAAGTCAATCATCATTGACGCAGTTAACGCACTGCTTGGCAGCAAGATTGGTGCCGAGTTTGTTCGTGCTGGCTCGCGACAGGCATCTGTCGAGGGCATCTTCACCGTCGAGGCACTCCCGAACCTTCCTGGGAGCGTCTGGTCAAGCACGCCCAAAGAGGGAGCAGCGGGGGAGGATGGCGAGAATGACGAACGCGCAGCGGGTTCACAAAGCGCGGACGCCAGGATTGCTCTGGCCTCTATCCTGCAAGAATATGACCTCGATACTGAAGACGGTCAACTGATTTTGACACGCGATATTTTCCCTTCGGGCCGTACTGTGGCACGTATCAACGGGCGAACAGTCACGCAACATGTCTTACAGCAGGTAGCAAGCTGGCTCGTCGATATCCATGGGCAGAGCGAGAACATGAGCCTTTTGCGCTCTGAGCAACATATCAATCTCCTGGATCGGTTCGCTGAGACGCTCCCTCTGCGCAATCAGCTCAGTGAGCGCGTGACCGAATGGCGCAATGCCCACAAACAATTACAGGCGCTCCAGCACAATATTCGTGAACAAGAACGGCGTGCCGATTTCCTGCGCTTCGAGATCGAGGAGATCGAAAAGGCTGAGCTACACCCGGGCGAGATTGAGGAGCTAGAAGCCGAACGCAAAGTGCTCAATAGCGCAGAACGCCTGCGCGAACTGAGTGCGCATATTTACGGAACGATTCAGGGCAGTGATAGCGCCGGTGATGGCTTTACGCCGGCTCTGGACCAGCTCTTGCAGGCACAAAGGAGCTTAAACGAGCTCACACGCCTTGACGAGACAATGTCCGAATATGAAGAGACGCTATCCAGTGCGATCTTCCAGCTTGAAGATGTCGCGACAGCGATCAGTAGCTATGCCGCCGATATTGAAGATGACCCCAATCGCCTCGCAGATATCGAAGAGCGGCTGGATCTGCTCCTGAAGCTACGTCGTAAGTATGGCGCAACCATTGAGGAAATTCTTCAGCGTGCCGCCCAGGATCAGGCGGAGTTAGAAACAATCGAGAACCGCGACGAGCTGATCCTGAAACTCCAACAAAAAGATGGACAGTACCGCAAAGAGATCGGCATATTGGCGGAACAGCTCTCCGAGCAACGGAACGCAGCGGCACAGATCCTCGCCAGTGCTATGGAAGAACAGCTGAACGATCTGAATATGCGCCGCGCGCGCTTCAAGGTCGAGATCCTGCAGCAACCTGATAGCGAAGGCGTCCCAGCCAGTATCAATGGCGAAGAGCGTCAAAACTATAGCTGCGACCTGACCGGCGTAGATCATATCCAGTTTCTCATTGCCCCTAATCCGGGCGAACCATTCAAGCCACTGACCAAAATCGCATCAGGTGGTGAGACCTCACGCTTAATGCTCGCACTCAAGACCATCCTGGCCGACGCCGACGCAACGCCTACCCTGATCTTCGACGAGATCGACGCCGGAATTAGTGGCAGCAGTGGACGTGTCGTAGGCGAGAAACTCTGGCAACTCACCCAGAACCATCAGGTAATCTGCGTCACCCACCTGCCTCAGATTGCAGCGTTTGCCGACACACATTACAATGTTAACAAGCAGATCTTCGATGACCGCACCGTCACCATTGTAAATGAACTGCGACCGGAACAGCGTATCCGCGAGATCGCACATATCACTGGCGGTAACGCAACCGACATTGCGATGAAGGGAGCCGAAGAGATGCTTGGTCGCTCAAACCTGTGGAAAGAGAACTGGTTACGGCAACATAACCAGCGCGGGCGACCTGGACTGGTGGTAGAACGCTGATCGCCGATGACTCTGATATACTCATGGAAGCAGAGCCATCCGATCGGCTTACATGAGAGGCGAAAGGTGTCCGATGACAACTCGTCAGCAACGAACCACGCCAACAGTTGCAATTATCGGTGCCGGGATCAGTGGTCTGGCGGCGGCACACACACTCAGTGACGCTGGAGCAAACGTCACCATCTATGAGAAGAGCCATGCCGTCGGAGGACGCGCTGTCACACGCAGACGCAATGGCTATGTCTACGATTATGGAGCACAATACTTTAAAGAGGGGTCGCCTGAGATCATGGCGTTCATTACCGAGCGCTTCCGCACACCTGATCTGTTCGATATTACGAAACCCGTCTGGACCTTTACTGGTCAGAACGAGATCCAGGAGGGCGACCCTCAGCAGAATACCGAGCGCAAGATAAGCTATCACGATGGGCTCAGCGCACTCAGTAAACAGATGGCAAAAGGTCTCCACATCGCCTTTGAGACCTTTATTGATCGCATAGAACATCATGACACCTGGGATCTCTTTGATACTTCCGGCCATGTTTACGGCAGCTTCGACGCCGTCATCGTTAGTATTCCCGTACCACAGGCCAGTAGTCTGATCTGTAATAGCCCATTGCATGATACACCGCTCCAGTCTCAGGCTGTGGAACTGTTAGAGACTGGGAGCTACAATCCCTTAATCTCAGTGATGCTCGGCTATGCGAGTTGTCCACGCCTCCGGGACTACTACGCTCTTGTCAATACAGATAAACAACATGCTATCTCCTGGTTAGCCTGGGAACATGAGAAAGGCCCTGAGCGTACACCACCCGGCGCGGGTCTGCTAATCGCACAGATGGCCCCACAGTATAGCCAGGAGCATCTAAATACACCACCTGCCATACTGTATGCGGATGTCGCCCAACAGGTAGCGACGCTGATCGACGAAGACCTACCAGCACCAACATTCACAGACCACCACTACTGGCGCTTTGCCCTGCCCAGAGACAAGGCCGATAAAGAGGCACTGAACAAAATCGCCATACCACGCAGGATAGCCTTCTGCGGAGATGGCTTTGTCGGTGGGCGTCTTCATCTCGCACTCGAACATGGTACAATTGTGGCGCAACAGCTCATTGATGCACACTTTAAAACATGAGGAGTAGAGATAGACGATGTTTCCAGCATTGCCACAGAATATTCAAGATGAACTGCAACAACTCGCCGAGCACTATGGCTCAGGGCAGTCTGAGTTACCATTGGTCCGTGCAGTAACACTTCCTACAAATAAGAACTTCGATCCTCTCAGCAAGAAGGATCGTTATGGTGAGGTCTGCATGGTCGTGCGCCGTAAAAATGGTCGCTTACTTACAATGACCAAGGCCTATTATCCACAGAATGCCTATCGCTTACTTACTGGCGGCATCAATAACGGCGAGGGCGTCTTACATGCGCTACTACGTGAGACCCAGGAAGAGACGGGACTGGATGTTGTCGTGACACGCTTCTTAGTAGGGGTCTCGTACAGCCTGAAAGACACGCCAGAGCAACCAATCTTCTATACGTTCGCTTTCTTGCTCGATGAACAGGATGGCACATTAGGTGCCATCGACGAGAGCGAACAAGTCGAAGACTTTCGTGAGGTCTCACCAGACGAGCTACCGCTACTGGCGCAACAGCTTGCGCACCTCAACGCAGGCTTTGCCAAAAAACTGAACAGCCAATGGAACGAATGGGGAGAATTCAGAGCCGTCATTCATCAACTGGTCTATGAAGCACTCCAACCAGACGGTACTGTTCAGTAAAATTATACGTATTACTTATGATATAATTCCGATTGTACAAAGTGGGAGATGCTCTAGCATCTCCTCCTCATTTCACGAGAAGGATACCACTTGATATGAGTAAGAAACTCACCAGCACACTGTTGCTATTTGCTGTCTGTATCGGCTTCTTTATCTGGGGCATATCTATGCTCGTTGCGGGCCTCTCTGCAAAAGTAAAAGATGGCGAAAGCATCGTCTATGCCATTTTGATTCTCGGTTGTTCTTTTGTCGCCTTCGTCGCTATTCTCAAATTGCCACGCAGACAACAGCAAATGACACAAAAGAGGAGATAATGCATTCTGAAGCATTAAAGACCGTAAAAAAATAACAAGAAACGCAGGAACCACATGGACATGACAGAAAAACCACCAACGACGAAGTTGGTTATTCGCATCGCTCAACCAGAAGATATCAGCCATATCGAACATCTGGACAGTTTTAGCGCCTCGCCAACACGTGACATTCACCGCGAAGTACACAAATACTTTGGTTCGGTCGATCCCTCTACGCACGAACAGACGCTGATCTTTCTACTCGAAGAAGATGGGACGCCCATAGGAAAAGCCGAGTTGATGATCCCCCCACACGGCACAATCGCCGAAGTCGGCTATGTCAAACGCGTCATCATCCATCCTGAGCAACGTGGTAAAGGCTATGCGCGTACCCTTCTCCGACACGTTATTCACTATGCACAGCAAGAGTTAGCTCTCCACGCGGTTGATCTCCATGTCTATGATCAAAATGCCTCCGCGATCAATCTCTATGAATCCCTGGGCTTTAAACTCCAGCATAAAGAGCTTTATTATCGCCTGCCCCTCTGATTTTTTCGAGTTGCAGAGCAAAATATCAATTTTTTGTAAAGTTCGCGCAACTTCATACAGAAGTTGTGACGAACTTCTTTCTCCCTTCGTTGTAAGACTCAGACCGAGAGATAGACGTCTATAATCACAGCCGGTGACTCATTGGATATCAAAAATATCAGCGCACCTACTCTTCTCTATCGACAGAGAGACGTCTCGGTACTTCGACGGGAGGTTAAGCGCGTCGCCTCATGTACTTATATAATCGATCGTGCAGCAGCCACATCTAATAATATGCGCATGTATTGATGTTTAAAGTACGTATCATACTGAGGCTAAGCGTAAGTATATGGCAGAGCAATCTGTAGCAGAACAGACTACACCTATACAGCCCAAAAAGCTGTTTTTATCCTATAAATGGATGCATTACTTTTTCACGGATAGCTCATCAGCTGACTATGAAGTTCTTGCTCCTTTGCAACAACGTGCTGTCTGGATCGCTGTGGCCATTCTACTGCAAGCAGCCAACGAGATACCAAATATTGCGGCGATAAGTGCGCTCATCCCTTTTCTGCTCATTCTAGGCAGTTTCTTTGCACTATGGATGGGCATCAAGCCTGCTCGCGCTGCAAAGACACAACAGTCGCAACTTGATACATTTTTTGCACACTGGAGAGATAATAAGCGCACGAAGACGAAGAAGAGTACCAGGGATACTAATACTCTTGCGCGCAGCGCCGAGCAGGGACCAAAGCTCTGGCAACGTGCGATACTGGTCATTGCCTTCCTGGTTACTATCGCGGGTGGCTACCTATGTATTTCTACCGTGATTAACTGCCTTTCAGCGCCCCAGTTCTCAAATGATGGCACATCTCTGGATACGAACGCGGCAATCCTCTTAACACAGGGACGTAACCCCTACACCGACTCAAATATCCCAGAACTGGTACGCCGTTTTACGATTGAGCCGAACTGGACAACTCCATTGCGCCAGGGACAGCTCGCAAACCGCCTCGATTATCCGAGCATGGCAGAACTGCAATCTATCCTGAACACGTCGCTCAAATCTGGGAGTGTACCAGAGTTCGAGGCGAAGGTCAGCTATCCCGCACTCTCTTTCCTGACGCTGCTACCCTTTGCGCTTGTGCAGAATGACAACGTCTTGCCGCTCTATCTGCTCTGCTATATCCTGATCGTCTTTGTCGCCTGGAAGTCTGTACGGCGTGAGTTGCGCCCATGGGTGCTCTTGCTCTCTATGGCGAACGTCGGTATGTGGTCCTCCACGTGGGGTGGAAACCTTGACGTACTCTATACGCTCTTCCTGGTCGTCTCATGGCTGAAGCGCGATCTGCGCTGGACCTCAGCGGTCTTCCTGGGATTGGCGATCGCAACCAAACAGATTGCCTGGTACTTTGTCCCTTTCTACGCTATCATGGCGCTGCGGCACTATGGCTGGAAAGAGGCCTGTTCTCGGCTAGCGATTATGAGCGGTGTCGCGTTAGCAATCAACCTGCCGTTTATTATGTGGAACTACCAGGCGTTCTTCGCAGGTGTCATGGCTCCGATCAGTGATCCGATGTTCCCAATGGGGGTCGGGCTGGTCAGTTTCAGTACTGCACACTTCATCCCCTACCTGCCTGAGAAGGTCTATTCGCTGCTAGAGTACGCTGGCTTTGCGCTCTCGCTGATCGCCTACTGGCGCACCTGTAAGGAACGCCCGGAATCGGCATGGCTCTTCGCAATCATGCCTCTCTTCCTGGCGTGGCGTAGCCTCTCTTCCTACTTCTACTGTATTGCCTTCCCGGCCTTTATGATGCTGTCCGCGAAGACGCAACCGGCCAGACAGCACGCCTTCTCCTATATGAATGTGAAGGCACGTGAACAGGCCAACAGAAGAATTCCGACCTCTGTGAGCATCTGATTTTCTACTCCGCGAGTAGTGGGGGCAGGCTAGCGAACCTGCCCGAGCGAGAAAAAAGATGAGAGCAGACAGCAGAGTTACCATATAGCTCTGTTGTCTGTTTTTTCATTTCTCGACTCTACTCATAGTTCGTGGTACAATCGACTGGTTAGCGTTGTAGTGAGGAGATCAGAGCGAGAATGTCAACGAAAAAAGAGACATCAACACAACTGTCACCCGAAGAGAATACACAGGTAGCCGACCTGTTAGCTGGCTATCCACAACTGGCACAACAACTGCTTGAGACACCCGATCAAGAGCACGTGGAGATTGTGCTGGCAGCCATCTTTCAGACTCCGCTACCCGTTCAGATAGCGTTCATAAAAGCGTTGGGGCGAGAGAATAGAAACGCGGCCGCCGATATTGTGAGCGCACTCCATATATTCAGTCCCGAAAAAGAGGTACGGAAAGAGGCACGTCGCGCGATAATCCGTCTGGAATCGTCGAAGACATATCCCAAATGGAAAGCGCCAGCAATACCAGGTGCACTCGCCCAACTCCCGACCCCTAATGCGCCACGTTTCTGGAAAGGCTATGCCTCAGCAACACGCGAAGAAGGAGAGATTATCCTGATCCTCTGTTGGGAGCAGGGACTCGATTATAAAGAAGTGCATATGCTCTCCTTTGTGCTTGATTTCTGGGAGACTGGCATCAAAGATTTCTATACACAGAGCGGTACCAGGCGACGGATAGAGGAACACATCGGCGAACTGCGTGGTCAGGGCAGCGTCTTGCAACTCTCCTCTTGCACCCTCGCAGAAGGCAAGCGTCTCCTTCAGGAAGCACTCGGCGTCAATGAATGGCGCAAGGCTCCCCTGAACACTGATTTCCGTCTGCAGTTACCGAATGTCAAACGTCTGGTGCTCGATGTCAATGAAGCAGGGTTCGATAGTGGTCAGACCTTTATCGCGCCTGATATGGAAGCGCAAGAGCTGGTCGTCAATTTCATCGGCGGCTGGTCCTTCGGCGATTATGCACTGGCCTACGATCTACTTAGCATCGACAATCCATTACGTCAGACACAGAGCCGTGATGAATGGATCGACCAGCACCGGGCCTGGTACGATGAGGCACAGCCAACGCGTATGAAACTGGGCTTTGTGCACGAACAGGAAGCGGACATGCAACCAGACGCAATGGCGAACGAGCGTCTAACAGAGGTCGGCTGGTCTCTTGAACTGAGTGACACACAGTTAGGCGGGACCATCGACGAGATGCCGATGGGGACAGCCGTCAATAAAGAGTCGGGTCGCCACTGGTTCTGGACAAATTACGCGCTTGTGAAAGAGGACGGTGCCTGGCGCATTCAAGAGATCGTAGATGAAGGTGCCGCGCTGCAGGGTCTGCCTGTTGAAGCGCTGCAAGAGCGTATCAAGAACTATGAGAGTGCGATTGATAGTCGATTGGAACGCCGTGAAGAAGATCCCGAATCGTTCCAGGAAGAGGTTGCCTGGCGTCTGACACAGCTGCTCCATTTCGACGATGCCCTGCTCGCACAGATAGCTGATCCTGACTATCAGACGTATCAGGAAGCATACGAACATGCACTGCTCACAGGAGATCCCGAGCGCATGGTCATCTATCTGGAGCGTATGAATCAACGCTTCCCGGAGCACAAGGCGGATACGTTACGCCGCCTCGGCTCAACGCTGGCAGAGATGGCCTATCATAGCGAGGGTGAAGAGATAAAAGAGCGCCGTCAGCATCTGCTAGCACGTGCCGAGGAGATATTACGCGAGGTGGTCACCATTGAAGACAACGCAATGAACCGAGCACTTGTAGCCGAGCTCTTAATGAGTAGCGATCGCGATGACGAGGCACGCGACGAGTTCCAGAAAGCGGCAGCGCTGCTCCCCAGGGAGAGCGCCAACGTCAACCTGCACGCATCGATCGAAGCAGGCCTGGGTAATGTCGCAATGCGCGCCAAACGCTACAAGGAAGCAATTCCACATTATGAGAAGGTCGCAGAGCTCGATCCAACCTATGCTGGCGTCTGGTTCAGTCTAGGCTTCGCCAATCGCTTGATCGACAACAAAGCAGACGCAGAGACCTACTATATACAGGGTCTTGCCATGGAGCCCATCGACCCACGCATCTATAGCGAACTGACAGCGATCTATGTGCAGCGCAAAGAATACAGCCGTGCACAGAGCCTGCTAGAAGATGGTCTCAAACGAAGCCCTGAAACGGCCTACCTGCACATGCTGATCGCCTCAGTCTATGCGGAGTCCGGTGACAAACGGCAAGCAAAACGACACATCGAGGAAGCCGAGCGGCTCGATCCCGAGTCCGATATCATCTCAGTCGTACATAAGCAGATCGAGGGTAAACAGCAACAGGTATAATAGAAAAGGCAACAACCCAAAAGTAGAACAATTGCTGAGATCCGGTCTTATAATAGCGATGCATTTATAGCATCAATGAAGGGGAAACAACGGCTATGGCAGAACAGCAACATCCCAACAATGGGCAGTCAGCCAGACTTAGCGCGGCTGCTCAGCAATACGTTGAGCACTATACAGAGTATGCACAGCAACTGAACGCCAGTCACTCGATCGCAGAGGTCGTAAACACCATTGAGCCAGTGCAAAGCCTGAACGAGACCGAGCAGGTTGCAGTGATTAAAGAACTCGGCAAGAAGAATGATCTGGCAGCCGCCGATCTTATTCAAGCCATCTTCAGTCTGAGCGACAAAAAAAGCATACGGAAAGAGGCTCGGAGCCGTATCGTACAACTAGAGAACAACGACATCTACTCAGAATGGGAAGCCCCGGCAGAGAATAATATCACAGCCTTCCCTTCCTCGTTCAACTCGTTCCTGAATGAGAAAGAAGGCGAGCCCATCAGCATTGGTGAGCTCTACAGCAACGGAATGGATAAGGTGATAGATAGCCAGCTCCCAGATATCAGCAGCGAGATCAGCAATATGTTCGCCAGCCTCTTTGAGCAGAGTGAGTCTGGTTATGTACAGGTCGTTGATGCCTTTGTTGATGCCTGGTCAGAGGGCGATTACGAAGCTGCCTACCAGTTCCTTGCCAGTGATAGTCCACTAATAGAGGGCCTCTCAAAAGAAGAATGGGTTGCGCGCCGCGAGCAATGGGCAAAGGTTGCACAGCCACACGACCTTGAGATCAAAATGATCGAGGCGCTCAAAGACGAAAATGGTCAGGAGATCTCAGTCATCGATGTCGGTTGGTCGTTATGTATTACAGAGCTACCCGAGGAGTCCCTCCCCGAGCTCCCTCTCAGCACTATCGAATTCAAAGACACTGGACGACGCTGGTTCTGGACACGCTATACGGTCGTGCACGCGGATGAGGCAGATGAGTGGCTCATTTCAACAATGAGCGACGAGGCAGCCAACGCCTTCCGGCAGCCACGCGCAGAACTAGAGCAGCGTCTGGCTGTAGTCGATGCTGAACTTCAAAGTCTCATCGAAAGCATGGAAGCAAAAGCCGCAGAAGAGGACGAAGATGAGGAGGAGGACGAGGAGTTCATAGGCCCCGTGAGCCGCGACCAAATTGAGATAGTCAGGGCCGATGTGGTTGATGCTGATGTGGTTGACGAGGAGGAGGACGAAGATGAGGAGGACGAGGGCGAAGAAGCAGATGTACAGGATATCATGGACGCCTTCACCGAGATGATCGGTGACCTGCCAACCATGACCCGTCTCGTTACACACTATCTCCATCTCAGTGATGCGCTGATCGCCCAGAACCCGCAGGAGAGTCAAGACCTCTACGGACGTGCTTTCAGTATGACTGGCGCGATCAGCGATCTGGAGCGCGGTGCCGTCTATGCGCAGCAGGCAGCTGAGCATACAACCGAGCTACGAGGTGTCATTCTCCGCAACCTGGCCTACACCTATATGCTGCTGGCAGAGCAGGCCGACGAAGATGACGAGCATGAGCAGTCGCATGTATACCTGGATAAGGTTGAGCCTATCGCCCGTGAGGCCCTGGCCGCTGAAGACGATCCGAAGACACGTATCCTGCTCGGTACTATCCTCCTGCATTCAGAAGACGAGGAAGTGGAAGAGCAACGCTTAAAAGAAGCAGAGGCCTGCTTCCGCGTCGCAGAGAAGGGTCCCAACACGAAAGAAGACCTGATCGAGATCGAGAATGGACTCGCACAGATCGCCGAACAGCGTGATATGCACGAGGCTGCGCTGCACCATTACCAGAACCTATCACAGCTGGAACCCGATAATGGACGCACCTGGCAACGCATCGGCTACTACCAGGCTGAGCTCAAGCACTTCAAAGCAGCGGAAGAGGCCCTGAAGCAGGCTCTCATCCTGGATCCAGACGACGAAGAGTCGTATGGCACGCTCGCCTACGTCTATACTGAGATCAATCAGTTGTCGAAAGCACGTGAAATCGTACGCATAGGCGTCGAAAAGAATCCTGACAGCGCCTACCTGAACGCCTCGCTCGCAATGCTCTACCTGGGCAGCGGCGATATTCGTAGCGCCCAGAAGTATCAGCAACGTGCGGAGGAACTGGACGGCGACGATCCGATCGTACAGGATGTACGCCAGCAGTTAAATCTAGTTAAGAAACAGACCGCCGGTCAAGGAAAAAATAAATCGAGTAAAGCAAAGCAGGGCAAGCATAAGAAACGATGACACAACAGAGACAACACAGACAAGAAGAGCTCGCCATTACCTACCATAGCGTAGTACTCGGCGCGCTCGGTCGCGATGGACACGCCAGAGCGGAGATCAGTCAGCAGAACGCAGCCGGGGAGTTGGAGACACACGTCATCCAGGTCCCCGCTGGCCTGCCCGGTGAGCGAGTCACTATCGCGGTCGAAGAGGCACCCAAACCGCGTCCTGGACGCAAACGTCGCCATTGGAAACAGCGACCACCACGTGTCTGGATTACCGAGCAACATACGACTGCACCAGAGCGGATCACGGCTCCATGCCCGGTCTTCGGCACCTGCGGAGGCTGTCAACTCCAGCATATGCAGTATAGTGCGCAGGTCGCGTGGAAACGCGAGATCGTACGCCAGTTGCTCCACGAAGTAGGTGGCTTTGAAGATCCACCACTGCTCGCTACCGTCGCCTGCGACGATCCCTGGCACTACCGCAATCATATGCGCTTCTCAGTCAACCGCGAAGGTCGACCAGGTCTGACCGCACGCAACTCACACTGGGTGCTGCCACTGGATGAATGTCCTATCGCAGACGAGAAGATCAATCGGGCCCTGAACCTCGTGAAGCAGCAGGTCAACCCGCAGCCACAGGTGCTTATTCGTTGCGCCACCAGCAACAATCAGATGTTGATCCAGCCGACACAGAGCGAAGAGATGACCGCACAGTTCGCCGCAGCCGGACTGGAGATACGTAGCGAGACCATGGAGGAGACACTCGGTGGGCATGCGTTCCGTATCCGACCTAGCTCGTTCTTCCAGACCAATATCGCACAGGCCGAGAAGATGGCAAACATGGTCTACAATGGCATACTCGCTGGCAAGACGCCTGAAGAGGCGAAGGAGCTCACAGTCGTTGACTCGTATTGTGGCGTCGGTACCTTCGCGACCCTGCTTGCTCCTCACGTCAGGAAGGTCATCGCCATAGAAGAATCAACGAGCGCAGTGAAAGATGCGCAGTGGAATATGCGCGACGTCGAACATGTCGAGATTCTGAAAGGCAAGGTAGAAGACGTCCTGCCAGGAGTCGCACAGCAGATCGATAGCTTCGTCATCGATCCGCCACGCGCCGGCTGTCAGCAGAGTGTCCTCGATACCTTAATTCAGCATCCAGTCAAGCGTATCGTCTACGTCTCCTGCGATCCAGCAACCCTCGCACGGGACCTCAACATCCTCTGCAACCTCAACCCGACCTATCAACTACGCTCGGTTCAGCCACTGGATATGTTCCCGCAGACCGCACATATCGAAACAGTTGTCTGCCTTGATAGGAATTCCGGCCTGTAAGCTGGGATTCCTCCATGTGAAGACTAAAAATGGCATTAAAATGAAGGGATAAGGATACTATAGGTATCCGCGAAACGTTGGTATGCTGAAACTGCTCGCAGCGACTCAGATTGATGAACAAGAATACTGGGACTATATCGATGAATGGAAAAATCATGCTGAACAGATTGTACCGTCCTCTGTAAATCCACGTGACCGTCCATTTCAGCAGTGGCTTGACTACATAGTCGCTATGCAAAAGCCTGAGACGCTCCCTGCTAACCTGATCGTTGCCGATACGTATTTCCTGAGCGACCCTGAGGCAAGACTACTGGGAGCGGTGAATATTCGGCATTCGTTGAATGAATATCTGTACAACTTCGGGGGTCATATCGGCTATGGCGTCAGGCCATCTGAACGCAAGAAGGGCTATGCTACAATGATAGTACGGCTGGCATTGAATAAATGCAGAGAGCTTGGCCTGGACAGGGTGCTTATCACGTGTGCGACAGATAATACAGCTTCAGCCCATACGATTATTGCCAATGGTGGGGTCCTGGAGAATGAGGTTCTGGAAGATGGGCAACCTACGTCACGGTTTTGGATTGAGTTGTAAGAAAAACGTTTTATGAGGACATTGTAACCGATGATGACAACGCAGCTACCTTTATTACTCGCCTCCGCTTCACCACGCAGGAGGCAGATGCTTGCAACGTTGGGCCTGCCCTATACGGTCGGGATTGCACCCGGTGATGAGGATGCCGCACAGTTGCATTATCAAGGTCCCATCGATGGTCTGGCACAATGGACAGCAGCCCATAAAGCGCTCATGATGTTCACACGACCTGAGGCAGCGCAACATGTTGTGATCACTTCGGATACGACTGTCATCCTCGGTGAGCAGCAACTGGGCAAGCCACGTGATGAGGCGCACGCACGTGAAATGCTCCTGGCACTGCGTGGTCGCTGGCATCGTGTCGTCAGTGCTATCGTTGTCAGTCGCATGGTCGATGGACAGCTTGAAGTATACGGGGAGAACTGTAGTACACCGGTCCTGATGCGCGACTATAGCGAGGAAGAGATAGCAAGCTATATTGCCTCAGGTGATCCAATGGATAAAGCAGGGGCCTACGCCATCCAGAATACCACCTTCCGACCCACAGAGAGGATCGACGGCTGCTATCTCAACGTCGTAGGGCTACCACTCTGTACACTGGTTCGATTACTGGCCCGCCTGGATATCTATCCGAGCAACCATGGCAGCAGCGACAGAGCAGCACATACCTGCCCATGGTCTGAGCTCTGCCATATTTAAACGCCATGACCAATCATTACACATCCAACCAGAGCAACAATAGCAGCAAAGCAGAGCAAGTACCCGTACGCGGACGCTACGCACCCAGTCCCAGCGGCGATCTGCATATGGGCAACTTGCGTACAGCGCTGCTGGCCTGGCTCCATACCAGAATAGTAGACGGACAGTTTATTCTACGGATAGAAGATCTGGATCGTCCACGTGTGCGTCCAGGGGCAACTGAACGTATGCTAGAGGACCTGCACTGGCTAGGACTCGATGAGGATGAGGGGCCGGGTAGAGAGGGGCCGCATGCGCCCTATATCCAGAGTGAGCGGCTAGCCATCTATCAACACTATCTTAATCAATTGCAGGACAGGGGGCTCATCTATCCCTGCTACTGTAGCCGGGCCGAGATCGTCAGTGCACCGCAGCAAAGCGATGAGGGCGGACCACGCTACAGAGGAACCTGTCGCCATCTCACCGCAGTCCAAAAGCGCGAACATGAGCGCAATGGTCGCCGTCCCGCACTGCGCTTCCGCGTCGCCGACGAACGCATTGTCGACTTCACCGATCAGTTACTGGGTCCACAGAGACAGCATGTCCAGCAAGCCGTCGGTGACTTCATCGTCCAGCGCTCGGATGGGATCATCGCCTACCAATTTGCAGTCGTCCTCGATGATGCCCTCATGCATATCAACCAGGTCGTACGAGGAGCCGACCTGCTCTCCTCAACCGCGCGCCAGATCCTCCTCTTCGAAGCCCTCGGCTTTCCAGTGCCCACCTTTATCCATGTCCCCCTGCTACTCGACGAACATGGACAGCGCATGGCCAAGCGCCAGCAAAGCTCAGGTCTCGCCCCACTCAAAGCAGCTGGAGATCGACCAGAAGAGATCATCGGTCAACTTGCAGCAAGCTGCGGACTGCTCCAGAAAGCAGAAGCAATCAGCACATATGAGCTCGTCACACTACTGAAAATTAGCGGCATGCATGGTATGCATGGTATGTAAAGAATCATAACCTTTATCATTTATCTTGACAGGTTACCATAGTAAGCTACACTAACAATAAGAGCTTATTTAGAAAGGATTATTTTCATGGAAGAGGCACAACAGTATTTCGTCTACGTCGGTACCTACGCGAGCAGCGACCAGCCGGGCATCTACATCTACAGGCTGAACGAGGAGACAGGCCAACTGAGTTTTGTCGACAATCTCGCAGGCATCGACAATCCATCGTATCTCGCCTTCGACAGTCAGCAGCGGCATATCTACGCCGTGAGCGAGACACTGCACTACCACGAACAGCAGGGTGGCTCAGTGGTTGCCATTGCACGCGACCAGACAACCGGTACACTCCAAAAGCTCAATCAACGCCCTACGCTTGGTGAGGAGCCTTGCTATATCAGTGTCACGCCAGGCGATGAGATGCTGCTAGCAGTCAACTATACAGGAGGCTCATTCTGTGCGTATGGGCTGCTACAGGATGGCACAATCGGAGAGCAGATAGACTTTATACAGAAGACAGGTAAGGGTCTGCGCACAGATCGCCAGGAAGGTCCCCATCCACACTCTATTGTCCTTGATAGGAGCGGCAAGAACGTCCTGATAGCCGACCTCGGTCTGGACAAGATCTTCGCTTATCAACTCGACCTCGCAGCAAAAAAATATGTCTGGCAGCGTGAGATAGCCGTAGAGCCCGGTACAGGACCTCGTCATAGCGTCTTCTCTGCCAACGGTCACTATGCCTACATCATCAACGAACTTACCAACAGCATTACTGTCTTCGCCTATGATAGTGCCACCGCACAACTGCACGCACTCCAGACAATCTCGACACTGCCCATCGAATATAAAGATAGCGCAAAGAACACCAGTGCCGACATTCACCTATCACCCGATGGTCGTTTCCTCTACGGCTCCAATCGCGGACACGATAGCATCGCCGTCTATCGCATTGAGCAAGAGACAGGCATGTTGACGTTCGTACAGCACGTCTCCACCGTTGGCAAGACACCACGTAACTTTGCGATTACCCCTGGCGGTCGGCTCATGCTCGTAGCCAACCAGGATACGGACTCGATCGTAGTATTTAAGAGAGATGCGGATAATGGTACATTGGAGCCAACCGGCGATAGGCTAGAGATGCCAAAGCCGGTCTGTATCAAGATCTGCGCGGTACGCTAACAGCAGCAGTGAAACTCGTAGATGCGGTATAATCACATATATCTCTCTATTTTGTAGGAGTAAGGTTGTAATTGGCAGACCCGGAAGGATCTGATTGAAGCTATCGGCAGGTAAGCGGTACTAAACTCACGTTTTTCGGCAGCGAAAAAAATCTGTATGATATAATGCGCCAAAAGAAATGCGATAGGATCGCACAATAGTATATACCAGGGAGTAAGGGTTCGTTCTACTCATGTTACGTTTAATGCTGGCTGCTATACCCTCAAAAACACCAATTCAAACACTATTCTCTACAAATATTGCGCTTAATACGGGACTGAGCGCGCTGATGATCGTAGCGGCCATTGTGTTGGGCCTGCTACTCCGTCGTTTACTGATACGGCATCTGGCTGGTTCGGTTTTGGATAACTGGATTACGCAGACGTTGGGCACGTTGGTCGTGATCATACCAACGGTTCTGGGTCTTATTGGCGCGCTAGCAACCTGGAACGTACAGCTCGTGCTGCGATTCTTTGGTGGGTCGAAAGCATTCAACCCGGATAATCTGCTGAGCCTGAGTAGCACGGTCATACAAACCCTGCTTATTGCAGCCCTGGGCTATGGTATTGCTCGCACAATACGTGCGTGGACGCTGCGAGGACTGAGCAACACGCGCATGGATATCAACATGCGTACGTTTATAGCGCGTCTGCTCTACTTTATCGTAGTCTCTGTGACAGTCGTCTCCATCCTACTGGTCTGGCAGGTGCCGGTTGGCATTCCCATTGCTGTACTGGGAACCTTTACGGTCACGCTAACAGTAGCGCTACAAGACGTCCTGAGAAACCTGATTGCGGGTTTTTATATCCTCATCGAACGACCATTCTTTATCGGTGACCAGATCTGTGTTACTGCTCCCGGTATGCTAAAGTACGTTGGGAAAGTAGAAGATATTCAGTTACGCGCGACCATTCTACGGATGCCAAGCGGAGAAGAAATCAGTGTACCCAATATCTTTATTTTTAGCAATCCTGTATTTAATAATACACACTATGGAGAACGGCGCTCGATTCTGGAGATCGGTCTACAGGCCGACAGCTTTACACGCGAAGAGACGAGTAGTAAGCTTCTGACGCTACTGAAAGGTCGCCGTGAAGTCGAAAACAAGCCTGAGCCAGCGGTGATGGTAAGCCGCTACATTGAGAACAAAATTTACTTCCAACTGCGCTTCTGGGTAAAGTCGGGACAGATTATCGATATCTCCGATGTCATTTTCGAGATCCATGCATTACTTCCAAGTGCGGATATCACAGTGATTGAACCAATATAGAGCCAGAGATACGTGGAAAGAGCGAGGCGAGTTATGACAGAAAAGCCAGCCCCACACCGTCGGGCAGTTGGCCTGCTGGGCGGTACCTTTGATCCAATCCATCACGCCCATCTGATTATGGCAGAGGAGGTGCGTACAACGCTGGGACTAGCGCAGATGGTCTTCATTCCAGCGGGCGAGCCACCCCATAAGATGAGTCGCCAGGTCACGTCGGCCTATCATCGTATGGCAATGGTTGAACTGGCAATCGCAGCGAATCCGCACTTTACCATCTCACGCGTCGAAGTCGATCGCTCAGGACCTTCCTACCTGGTCGACACACTGCGCCTGCTCCATGAGCAATGGGGAGCGGAGAGCGAGCTGTCGTTTATCATAGGCTGGGATAGTCTGGGAGACCTCCCATCCTGGTATAAGCCACGTGAGATCCTGGATCAACTGGCCCATCTGATAGCGGTACGACGACCCGGCTATGTGGACGACATGGCATATAATGATAAGTCGGAGGCTCGCCTACCGGGTCTTCGCGACAAACTCTCTGTTGTGCCACTGCCTCAATTAGATATATCATCCACGGATATTCGGCAGCGGGTCGCGCAGGGGCGACCTATTAAGTATCAGGTACCAGAGGCAGTCGAGCACTATATCCGAGCACATAATCTCTACCAGACCGCCATTGGTAAGGAAGTACGAGAGTCAGCACATTACAATGCAGAAAGATAAACACGCTATGCAGCCAATGCGTTTTGAAATCGGAGATCGGCTACGACTCCGTAAACAACATCCTTGTGGTAGCTTCGATTGGGAGGTAGTACGCCTGGGTGCGGATATCGGCTTACGCTGCGAAAAATGCGGGAGACGCATTTTGTTGCCACGCATCGAAGTCGAACGTCGTATTAAACAGGTGCTACCGCGTCTTGCAAAGATGGAAATAGATCCTTTCTCTGAAGATGAGTAGTAGTAGTAGAAGAACAGTGAAACATGTGACGCGTAAACGGTATGCTCATCGTTATAACAGAAGAAAGTAAATTTATGAAGCATAAGGATAGGTTTTAATGGCAGTAGCGCAAACCAACGGTGGCTTTCGTACGCTCCTTAAGAAGAGGAATTTTGTGCGGCTCTGGCTGGCACAACTCATTTCGATGACAGTCTTCAATGCAACCAATTATGCATTGATTGTCTTAATTGGCAAGATCACCAGTTCATCGATTATGATCGGACTCGTAATTATCTGTTTTAGTCTCCCTGCAATTCTCATCGGTGCCCCGGCAGGTGTATTCGTTGATCGCATGAATAAGCGGCGCGTCATGTGGCTGAGTAATTGTGTGCGCGCGATAATCATGTTTTTCTTCGTGCTCATCCTGTTCGCTGACCGTAGTAGCGTTCTCATTCCTATCTACCTGCTAACGTTTCTGCTCTCAGCCGTCGGACAATTTTTCTCGCCTGCCGAAGGTTCAGCAATCCCGCTACTGGTAAGCGAGCAAGAGTTGACACCCGCACTCTCACTCTTCAATATCACCTTTATGCTCTCACAGGCGCTGGGCTATATTCTGCTCGCGCCGATTGCGCTGTCAGTGCTGCCAACGTTCAAGCTGATCGGCATCAACATCGATCCATTTGTGCAACTGAACGCTTTGATCGCGATACTTTACCTGGTCTGTGCGGTCTTGATTATCTCCATCCCCAAAAGTTCACTCACACAGACACAGTTACAACACAAAGGGACGCCAGATATCGCAACACAGACCCTGAGCGTCTTCCGCACGGTGTGGGATGAAACGATGCAGGGCTGGCGTTTTATCCATAAGCGAAAAATGTTGCTCCTGGCGGTTATTCAGCTTTCGTTCGCTGGTGTCCTGATCCTGGTAATCGGGCAACTCTCGCTGACGATCGTGACACAGATGTTGGGCATGCCAGCCAACATGATGGCCTTTGTCTTCGCGCCCGCTGGCATCGGCCTGGTACTGGGTTCTGTCCTGATGCCACGCGTATTGCAAAGAATAGGTCAATCGCGTACAGTCTTGATAGGCACAACCGTGATGGCTCTGGCGATGACGCTCGCACCCCTGGCAACGCTACTGATCCATCAGCTGATGCCACATACATGGAACCAGAATCCGCTCTTACTAATCATAGTTGGAGTGCTGATGTTCTTTGCTGGCATATCGCTGGACTGCGTGAATATTCCAGCGCAGGCTTCAATGCAAGAGCGTTCACCAGACTGGATTAAAGGCCGTGTGCTTTCGCTCCAGTTAGTGCTGTATAATGCCTGCGCAATTCCGATTATCCTGTTTACTGGTGCCGTCACTGATCTTTTCCGCGTTGATCGGGTGCTGTATTTAATAGCAATCTGTGTCTTCGCATTTGGCATCTGGGGTCTTTCGTATGAACGAAGACATATCAATGATAGGTCGCAGGAGGACCATCAGGCTGACAAAGAGCCCATGAAACAGGCTCTATCGTCTCATAATGTATAATAATAATAATATCAGCAGGAATATATGCGCATATATTGTACCTCGATTTCGTATGCGCATATGCATGAAATGCTATCACGAGCACAGATAAGGTAATAAGGTAATTCTGAATGGATCAAGAGACCCAGCTTATGGAGCAGATCGCCCCGTATCAGCCCTTGCTGATTATCGCCGGAGTGCTCGTGCTCTTCATCTTGCTCCGTGTGTCACGCAAAGCGTTGCGACGACGTGTAGATACACTTGGATACCATCTATTGCGTGAGCGAGGACTACTCATCTGGTTCTGGCTCAATGCGCCAGGAGTCATTCTACACGAACTCAGCCATGCGGTTGCAATCCTACTCTTTGCACCCTTTGGCTTTCGTATCACGAGCATTACACTATTTCGCATCAAGCCAGTACCACAACACAACCTCGGCTCCGATGGGCGGATTGTACGTCGCCCGCAGTCGCTACAACTTGGCGAAGTACAGTATGTACGACCTCAGGGCCGCTTGATGAGCTATGTGGGCGATGGACTGAGTGGGATCGCTCCCCTGTTCGGAGGGATTGCAGCCTTTATTTTTCTGTATTGGGCCGGGACCGGCTTCAACCTCTGGGATGTGACGTTTGATCAGCTACATCAGCAGTTCCAAATACTCCGCCCTGCCTGGCCGCTCTGGACACTGATCTTCGCACCCTATTTGATTCTTACCGTGACCTCCGAGCTCTGGCCGAGCAGTCAGGATTGGCATGGTGCACGCTGGTTTGTGTGTGGACTCCTTCTGGTGATCGCGCTGGCGCTCGCTGCCGTGTGGTATATGCATGAGTTTCCAACACTGGTACTGCTGGCAACCTCTATCGCTTCACACGTCGACTTTGCGCTACTCATTCTGCTGGCACTCGACATTGTCTTTATTGTGATAGCAGAAGGGATGGTCAGGCTCTTCTGTGGCTAAGAAGAGCCTGCGGGCAATTGCAGCCAGCGAAAATGGAACTAGAAGAGGAAGAGGAGTAGCATATTATTTAAGCGTAGCGAGTCCAATTCATGTATACTGTTCACAGGATAAAGGCGGATCTTATGTGCAGAAGTAAAAGGGAGTAGAGATGGTCGCATATCCACAACCTCAACGAATGTCCCTGGAGGAGTATAAGCGCCTTGACGAACAGAGCGACATCCATCACGAGTATATTGATGGCTACGTGTACGACCTTGCTGGTGGAACCGTCGCCCATAGCCGCATCGCAGTCAACACCATTGCAGCGCTAGATCAGGAGCTGCGAAGTGGCCCGTGTGTTGTGTTCGACAGCGATGTGAAAGTACAGTTATCCCAGGATCGTCATGTCTATCCTGATATTGTTGTGAGCTGCGACGTAGCCGACGCGAAGGACGATGTGACGATGCTTCAGTCCCCTCGACTCATCATCGAAGTTCTCTCAGTATCAACAGAAGCGAAGGACCGTGGTATCAAGTTTGCCTGCTATCAGGAAGTCGCATCGGTTCAAGAGTACGTTCTTATCGGTACAATAAAACAATCCGTAGAAGTCTTTCGGCGAGGCGAGAGCGAAAAGTGGACGTATCAGCGCTATTATGCTGGACAGACCATCGATTTTGTCTCTATTGATGTTCAAGTAGCGATGGATGCTATCTATCGGCGCACAAAGATAGCAAAGTGACATGTGCCTGGCCAAACGAGAACATTACTGATCACTGGCAGGTTACCAGTCGAAGCGTTCTGTCAGGAATGAACGGCTATAGTGCAGAAGGATTGGGCTTCCATGTGGGCAGACTGCTGGTGCGGCAACTCTGGCTAACGCCTGCACGAGCGTCTGTTGCTCGCCCAGACTCAGTGCACGGCCTCGCTTGAGTGCTGAATGACAGGCCAGCCCGGTAATCAATTGATCGACCCAGTCGCTCGTATCCTCTGCCGCGATACTGACTAGATCTTTGAGATGCGCGCTCAATTGTTCGGCACCTTCGCTAGCTGGCACCGAACGCACGAGAAAGCTCCGACCGCCAAAGCGCTCGCACTCGATCCCCAGGCCGCGCAACAAGGGTAAGCGCTGCTCCAACAACTCCGCCTCGTAACGCTTCAACTCGACCAGCACTGGCTCCAGGAGCAGGTGGACAGGTACTTCGGCAGCTTCAGTCTGCTCAGATGGCTCATCGCCTGTTTGCGCGCGGGTCCAGGGATGGATCTCGCGTAGATGCTCATAGATGACGCGCTCATGAGCGCGGTGCTGATCGATGATATACAGAGCACCATCAGGGGCCTCGGCCAGAATCACTGCCTGTTGTAGCTGAGCCAGTGGGCGAAGCTGCGCGATCGCTCTAGGGGTTGCAGGCTCAAGCTCGCTCCCTTGCAGCGTATGCTCCTCATTCAGTAAGGCTTCATGCAGTCCGTGGCGACGAGGCGCTGGTAGACGGCGCTGCGTCATTAATAAGGGACCGGGCAGATAAGTATCATAGCGTTCGCCAGGGGTGGCAGGGTTGCACTCCAACTGGGTACGGACCGCACGCGTGATCACCGGCAGGATCAGCTCCTCCTGCAAGAGATGGACCTCCGTCTTGGCGGGATGCACATTGACATCTAGCTCGTGCGCGGGTACCTGCAATGAGAGGACAAGCAGCGGATGCTTGCCTCGTGGCAAAAAGCTGCGATACCCTAGCTCCAACGCATTCTGGATAGCGGTAGATTGTATCCAGCGTCCGTTGATGAAGAATGTAATATACTGTCGATTATTTTGCGCTAATACGCGATTGCCAATATAGCCACGCAATACATAGTGCGGCACATCATCCTCACTATCTTCACTATGTTCAGCAATCTCACGAATCATCTCGTCCAGTGTCAGGTGATACAGTTCTGCGATAGTTGTGGGTAGATCACCGCTACCACGGGTATGTAGAGCGGTATGCGCATCGATGATCAGCGAGAAACGCACGCCAGGATAGCCCAGCGCATAACGACGGACCAGTTGTAGAATATGCCCGTTCTCGGTCCGTGCCCGGCGTGTATAGTTCAAGCGAGCAGGTACATTATAGAAGAGGTCAGCCACCGTTACCGTCGTCCCCTGGGAACGTGCACGCTGCCCACGCTGCTCAAGCGCTCCGCCACGCCATGTCACCCAATGACCCGCTTGCTCCTCTTCACCCGACTGGACGGCCTCCATTGCCCGGCTCAGCACGGTGATTTCAGAGATTGCAGCGATACTCGCCAGCGCCTCGCCACGGAAGCCCAGCGTCTGCAAGCGTTCCAGATCGTCGAAAGACGTAAGCTTGCTGGTCGTATGGCGATAACAGATCTGCTCCAGATCAGAGGCCAGGATACCGATGCCGTTATCCGTGACGCGTATCAGATGCAGACCACCACCACGCACCTCGATACGCAGCTCAGAGGCACCCGCATCCAATGCGTTCTCCAGCAACTCTTTGACCACAGAGACAGGACGCTCGATCACCTCTCCCGCCGCAATACGTTCAGCGACCTCGGGTGAGAGCGCGATTAAGGGTGCACGCGCTGTGGATGGGAGCCATTGCTTTGCTATGGCCTGCGCGGAGATATCATCCATAATACATCTTACTTTTCTTGTAATAGAGAGAGTAAATTCAAAGCATCTAACGGCGTAATCGCATTCACATCGATCGAGTCCAGGGCAGCAGCGCGGCCCGCTCGTGCCGCCACTAACGCGACTGCTCGCGCCTCTTCACTCTGCCAGCTACCACGATCACCATCACCAGCCAGTTGCACAGCGGTAGGAGCAACGTTCTGCATACGATACTGTCCAGTCGCTTCTGCCACATGCTGCAGAGCAGGCGCAGACTCACTGGCAACAGTCAACGCAGCCGAAGGCGATTGTAGAAGAGCTCGTACACTACCGGTACCAGTCTCTAGCTGGTGTAAATATGCTTCGGCTCGCTGCACAATCGCCAGTGGCATACCAGCCAGACGAGCGACATGGATACCAAAGCTCTTCCCAGTACTCCCCGCGATGACACGATGTAAGAAGACAATCCCTTGCTCGTCATCTTCGTTGATCGCCATTGTATACACATGCATATGCGGCATCTCGTTGGCGAGCGCCGCAAGTTCATGGTAGTGCGTGGCGAAAAGCGTACGAGCCTGAACGGTTGTATGTAGATATTCGACGACCGCACGCGCGATCGCCAGACCATCATAGGTACTGGTACCACGTCCAATCTCGTCCAGTACAATCAAGCTATGGCTGGTCGCATGGTGCAGGATTGTCGCGGTCTCTTCCATCTCGACCATAAAGGTACTCTTGCCTGCAGCGATATCATCCTCGGCGCCCACCCGTGTAAAGATACGATCGACCAACCCGATACAGGCCCGGCGCGCTGGCACAAAGCAACCGATCTGTGCTAACAATGTAATCAGCGCTACCTGCCGTAGATAAGTCGATTTTCCTGCCATATTCGGTCCCGTCAACAAAAGGACCCGTTCGCTACCCTCCGCATCCATCTGAGTAGCATTGGGGATAAAGACATCGCCATCCAGCACATATTCCACCACAGGATGACGACCATCAACGATCTCCAGACGATGCCCCAGCTCTAATGTCGGGCGCACGTAGCGTTGATGGGCAGAGACCTCAGCAAAGCTCAATAACACATCGACACGCGCAATCGCACCAGCTGTCGTCATGAGTTGTTGATATGAGAGCGCGATCTGCCGCAAAAGATCCAGATAGATGCTACGCTCCAACTCCTCAATCTGCTCAACCGCCGTCAGGATACGAGCCTCATGCTCTTTGAGATCCGGCGTAATAAAACGCTCGGCATTGACCAGCGTCTGCTTACGCATATAATTGTCGGGGATCAGCTTGAGGTTCGCATTACTGACCTCGATATAATAACCAAAGACCTTGTTAAAGCCAACCTTGAGGCTCTTGATCCCGGTCCGCTCACGCTCACGCATCTCTAGCGAGACCATCCAACGCCGGGAATCCCGAATCGAAGCAAACAGCTCATCCAGATCAGCGTGAAAGCCCGGCCTGATCAAACGACCCTCATCACCCTCTTCCATCTCCTCCTGCGGCCTCACTAACGCACTCTCGATCAAGTCACTGACCCCAGAACAGGGATCAAGCTCATCAGCCAGCGTCAGTAGCAGCTCGGACTCACAACTCTGCATGAGATCACGTAACAGCGGGACGACAGCCAGATATTCGAGCAGGCCCAGCACCTCGTTACGCACAGCCGTCCCCTGACGGATACGGCCAGCAACGCGCTCAAGGTCTCCCAATGTTTGTAAGCACTGCGTAAAGCGATTACGCAGTGCAGCACGCTCATAGAGCTCCTCTACCCCGGCATGGCGCAGTGTCAGTTCACGAAGATCGAGCAACGGCTGCGTAATTGTCCGCCGCACCTGACGTGCACCCATCGGCGTAATCGTACGATCCAGCACACCGAGCAGACTTCCCTGCACCGAGCCACTACGCGCACTCTGCAATAGATCGAGGTTACGCTGCGTATGCGCATCCAACACCATAAAGCTATGTGTACTATACGAATATAATGATGTCAGCAACGAGAGCAGAGCGCTATTCATCTTCTCAACATACGCAATAATCGCACCAGCCGCGGCGATAGCCTGTGGATCATGCGCACAGCCATAGGCGTCCAGCGACTG
The DNA here is from genome assembly GCA_015099395.1 of Ktedonobacteria bacterium brp13. GTDB lineage: Bacteria > Chloroflexota > Ktedonobacteria > Ktedonobacterales > Ktedonobacteraceae > Dictyobacter. Next base: position 3,405,561 of record AP024096.1, read on the forward strand.
CACGCCGAAATGGCGGCAGAGGCGAGCCTGTGCGGTATCAACGTTGAAGAAATAGGCCGGACAATGGGTTACAGTCATCGTCCTGGAAGGAAACTGATAGGTATCCGACTGGCTTCCCTCTACGAGCAGACATTCAACCGGCGCGAGGCGTTGTAGCTCAGCCTCCAGCGCAACCGGTAGATCAGCATTCGTAAACCACGTCACCATAAACTCGCCCGTACTTACATCGACCGTCGCCAGAGCTGTCTGCGTACGACCCGAGGCGATGGCGACCAGATAGTTATTCTGCCGCGCCGGCAGCAGGTTCGGCTCTGATAACGTGCCAGCCGTCAAGATACGCGTTACTACGCGATCGACAACCTCGCGTCCCTTCGGCACTTCACTGCTTACTTGCTCGCAGATGACAATTTTATAGCCACGCTGCACCAGTTTACCAACATAGTTCTCCAACGCATGCGTAGGGATACCAGCCAGCGGCACACGCTCTTTCCCTTTGCTATAACTACGCGTCGTGCGCACAATCTGCAATTCACGCGCCATAATATAGGCATCGCTGTCAAAGGTCTCAAAGAAATCGCCCACCTGATAGAGCAGGATAGCATCGGGATATTGCTGCTTAAACTCTAAATATTGTTTGCGGGCAGGACTCTGGGTGGATCGAGTGGACATTGACACTACACCTCAACCTATCAACATCAAAATAGTAGAACCCATGATACACTTGTGATAGAGATATTGAGAGACAAGAATACCTGTTTACCATACCGTATTCTTTGCAAGATGTCAAAAGGCGGTAATTAAGGCTATGCCGCTATTACTAGCTACGAACAAAAAAATCACTACTTTTAGCGCTGCGAAACGTACATGCAAGCAAATACGCAAATAAAGGATGAGAGGTCGTAGCCATGCCAGATATCGACGCCCCTATCAACGCCGTCACCATCTACAACGATCGAGCACAGATCACACGCATCGGCAGCCTCACGCTTGAGGCTGGCGAACATGTCCTGCGTATCAATGGACTGCCACAATTTCAGCGCGACTCACTACGAGCCAGCGGTCGCGGTCCCCAGGGAGCACGTATCCTCAATATAGATGTCAGCGATGAGTATCATGCACGCCCACCCGAAGCAGAGAGTCAGCGTCTACAAGCAGAGTTAGCAGAGTTGACACGCCAATGGCGTCTCTTAGAGGCCCAGCAGGAAGCGCTCGAGGATCGTCGCAAGTGGCTACGTGCGCTGGGCGAGCAGTCGAAAGACTTCGCACGCGGGATCGCACAGGGACAGATGAAAGCGCAGGAGTGCGCGGACTTCTTCCAATTTATGACAGCCCAGGCCAGCCAGGACGCCGAAGCAGCCTTGAATCTAAAGGCAAGCATCCAGCAGGCGCATGCAGCAGTGAAAGCCAAAGAGCGCGAATACAACCAGCGCACAGGCAATGTGAACAGTGATCGTCTGACCATCACCGTCACTATCGACCTGACGAGCGCCGGTGAATTTACATTGGAGGTCACCTATATCATTCTGGGCGCAGCCTGGCATCCGACCTATGACGTTCGCGTCCAGCAAAGTGCCAGCGAGCAGCATAATGGTGCGCATATCAATCTCACCTACTATGGGATCGTAGAGCAATATACCGGAGAGGACTGGCACGACGTTGCACTCAGCCTCTCGACGGCTCGCCCGAGTAAAGCAACGATCGCACCAGAAATCATACCGTGGTATCTACGGGCCTACACCCCTCTGCCAACGCCGGCACCCAGAGCACGCTCCCTGATGTCTTTCTCCTCTGTCACATCGGCAGGAGCGGCGCAAGATACAAATAATGGGGTAGATGAAGAGGGTATAGGAATGGTCGCGGCGCTAGCCCCCCAGGCAGTCCGAGCGCCACTAGCCACAATGGAGACGACCACAATCGAGCAAAGTGGGACCGCACTCGTCTTTCGCGTCGGGCGCAACATCGATATCCCGTCGGACAACTCACCCCATAAGACGACTATCGCCTATGACGAGTTCCCCTGCGCCTTCGACTATGTCTGTGCACCAGGAATGGAAGAGCTTGTACATGTACGCGGCATCATCACGAATACCAGTGAACGCGTCCTGCTACCCGGCGAAGCGCAGATCTTTATGGAGAGCGAATACGTCGGCAGTACACGCATCAAGCAGACAGCTAACAATGAGCAGTTCAAGATCTTTCTGGGTATCGACGATAGCATCAAGGTCACACGCAAATTGATCGAACATACCGTCGACAAGGGCGGCATCCTGCTCCAGAACGATATCCGGCGTACAACCTATGCCTACCGCATAACCGTACACAACTACGCACAGGTGACCAAACAGATCGTCGTACGTGATCGCCTACCGATACCCCAGAATGAGCGTATCAAGGTCCGTACCCAATCAATCACGCCACAACCGACCGAGCGAACGAAGTTAGAGCAACTGACCTGGGAATTCGCACTCCCAACCAATGGAGAACGTAGCATCGAGTATCACTTCACCGTCGAATATCCCGGCACACTCAACGTCATGGGACTGCCAAGCGAGTAAGTATACCGGTCACGTTTTGCCCAAAGCGATCCCAGGTCGCCCTGCCAGGAAAGGTGCAGCCCTGCCTGCAGGCCATGGCTCTAGCCGCGACCGAAGTAGGCTGACACCGAATGGTCGAGCACGAATTGTGCAACGTTTTGCCCGAGCTTCACGCCCGCCTCGTGATCGATCCGAGTGTGCGCTCCCCCATAGATCCGGCTCAGGCCAGTATCCATCGCCGCGTCTGTATAGCTGGCAAAAATCAGAGTGGTGCCGTTATAGGTTACCCGCACCTGATCATGATCACCGAAGAAGGAGGACAGCACGACCGCTCCGGCTGCGCTAATCGTGCTGTGGGCGGCTGGATAAGAAGGATCAGGTGGGGTAGTGATGAGCGGCGTCCAGGCTGGGTCGCCGACTGCGAGTGGATTTCCGACCGTATTGGCCTCACGGATTGCCGTGATGGGTCTCCACAACTGGTAGTAGTATTTGGTATCATATAGGGCGATTGCGCTATCTGCGAAGGATAGGTTGAGAAGCGCGAACAGGCGTGCGGTAGATTCCAGGTTCGTATGGTGAGCGCTGGCGCTGTCCTCTGCCATCTCATTCCACGTGTTCCAGGGCGATCCCGCCCACAACATTGCGGACTTGGTCTGATAGGCCGTTCGTGTCGTGCTGCTGTTTTGACCGAGGTTCTTAACCTCGTTCAGAGCTTGCGCGTAAGCCTGGCTGGTCAACGCTGGAGGTGGGGCCGAGCGGAACTGTGCCCCTGAGTTTAGCACAAAAGGAGTTATATTTCCCCAGTTAGTGAAAACAGGTGCCGCAAAGTTTGGCTGTGTGGGTCGGTAGCTGCCTGGCAGATTGCCTGGCCCGAAAGGTGATGGTGTGGTAGTGGAACCATCATTGGCGCGGCTGGCCACCACATGCTCAGCGATGGTGTGACCGACCTGGATGCCCTGCTGTTTGTCGGCTCCGTCCGGGAACTTGGCGAGCTCGCTGGTGAGTCGCTGATCGAGCTCAGCCTTCATTGTAGGGTAGAGAGCCACCAGCGTATCATGACCCGCAGTGGCTGCTGCTGCATCGGGCAGTGCACTGGTCGGAGCGTTTAGCGAGTAGACATATGGAGGCGCATTCCGGGTGATGGAGACGATGGAGTCGTAGATCGCCACGTGCAGCATAGCGAAGCTGCGAGTCGGGTGAACGGTGGCGGTCTGAGCGCCAGGCGTTTGTACGATGTGTAACAACTCCTGATTCCAGGCGATAACGATGGCTCCAGAGCCACTGGAGCCACCACCGCCTGAGACTATGTTGCCGCTCCCGCCATCGGCCAACGTGGTGCCTGGTGAACCGATCCCCAGGAAAATGCCGATAGAGATTAACAGAACCGTTGTCAACTTCTTCATACCTGCGTTCCTCTTCTGATTCTGATTTTGCTACGAGTTGCCTGCTGAAAACGAGCTGGAATAGCCAGCAGAGTAGCATCAAGCTAGAATGACAGACGTGCTACATTGCTATCTATAATAGCCTGGCTTAGCTTGAGCCTATGAGCCATTACGTTCTGTTGACATTTTTAGAGACTCTGCCATTCAGCGGGCTTACCGACAGGTTGCGTGCAGCACTCGTAACGGAAGCGTCAGGAAGAGTAGCCACTCATCAGGGCCAAGCGTCCTCACTACTATTCTGCTACAATACCACTATAACTTATAGTAAAGGACGAATATATTATGCCAGGATTTGATATTGAGCGAGCACGACGTGAAACTCCAGGGACGGCGCACGTACTACACTTCAACAATGCCGGTTCCTCGCTGGTATCGCAACCAGTGCTGGACGCCACTATAGCGTACCTGCAACTGGAGGCACAGATCGGTGGCTATGAGGCAGGTGATCAACAGGCGGACAGCATCGAGCATGCCTATGCTGCGGCGGCGTCCCTGCTGCACTGCGAGCGCGACGAGATCGCTTTTATCGAGAACGCGACCCGCGCCTGGGATATGGCCTTCTACTCTATTCCCTTTAAAGCTGGCGACCGTATACTTACCTCGATGGCCGAGTATGCCAGCAACTATATCGCCTATCTCCAGATTGCGCGCAAGACTGGTGTGAGCGTCGAAGCCGTCCCTGACGATGCATACGGACAGCTCGATGTTGCGGCACTACGCAATATGCTCGACGAGCACGTCAGGCTGATCGCCGTCACCCATATGCCCAGCACTGGCGGATTGGTCAATCCCATTGAGGCCATCGGCAAGGTGGCGAAAGAGGCAGGCATCCTTTATTTAATTGATGCCTGCCAGACGATAGGACAGATGCCGATCGATGTGCAGAAGATTGGCTGTGATCTGCTCTCAGCAACCGGTCGCAAATATTTACGTGCCCCACGCGGCACAGGCTTTCTGTATGTGCGACGTGAGGTACTGGAGCAATTGGAACCACCCTTCCTGGATCTGCATGCAGCGACCTGGACGGCACGTGATAGCTACGAGATGCTCGCTGACGCACGCCGTTTCGAGACCTGGGAAACCAATTATGCCGGCCGCATAGGTCTCGCCACTGCCATCGACTACGCTATGGAGTGGGGACTCGACACGATCTGGCGACGCGTCAAAGAACTGGCCTATCGTCTACGCGCACAACTCACCCCCATCCCTGGCGTCATCGTCCATGATCGCGGCATCACCCAGGGCGGCATCGTCACCTTTACGATCGAAGGGATCAACCCCACAGAGATCAAGCGGCAGTTGGCGGAACAACACATCAACGTCTCCGTCGCCATCCGTAGTTCAACACGGCTCGACATGGAGAAACGCAACCTGACAGAGATGGTACGCGCATCGGTTCACTACTACAATACCAACGAAGAGATTGCTCGTTTCGTAGAGGCCATCGAGAAGATTGCAGACAAAGCAGTTTTCTAATACATACGGTAGAACTCCAGGTAGAGCCACATTCACCGGTGAAATTGGGAAACCTAAATTTGGTCCAAATTAGCAACATAAAAACTCGGAGCACATTGATAAACAACTTAGACCAAGCAAGCAGTAAATCTCTGTGCATACGAAGCTCCAGTTCTTCTGCCTTTTTGCTGCGCTATGATTTGAGGCCCCAAGCGCATTGACAAAAATGTGTCGCCTAATTTGGACAAAATTTGGGGGAAAAGAAAAACGACAAACGCTCGCCAAAACAGGTAATGCCGCTAAAGACTCGCCTCCCTCTTTGAGGGGGGAAAGTCGCTTTAGCGACAGGGGGGAGTAGAATGCTAGCAATTCCCTGTAATCCTCGATTACCAACTATGAAGATAAGAGTGATAGATAGTGTAGATCAAGGTTAATAGCGTAATTCGAGAATCTACTCCCCCCTGTCGCTGCGGCGACATCCTCCCTCAAAGAGGGAGGCAGGGATATTATCGTCTTTTTACTGTTATTCCTCCTTCTCCACTCGGAGAGGGAGGTAAGTGCATAACCATTATCTTCTCTATATTTCTACTTTTTTTAAATAAGAGATGCATTTGTAAAAAGCGATGAGGACTTCACCACTGACTGTGGCTCTACCATACATACGTCATCCCAAAGTGTGGGATGACGTATGAGACGTTTAATAGAATGGCTATATTTGTCGTCAACCACGTCGGCTAGGGCATAGGTACGCCACTGAGCGCTTCACATTGCGCAAGGAGCTGGTCCTGTACATGTATGTCATTGACCGCCGGATGGGTCTCGCGCAACTTCTTGTGGTAGAAGTATTTACCGGACACACGGGCGGCAGGCTCGTTGTTCGTTGCCAACCAGACCTGGGTGATCGGCGCTTGTGCCATATCACCGGGCGCACCCGCTCCACCCATTTTAGTGGGCACCCAGCCTGGTTCAACGGCATTCGCGAATACACCGGGCCAGCGTCGAGCAATAGCTGCCGACAATACAGTATCAAAGAGCTTGGAATCTGAATATGCCTGCGCGCCATTCCAGGGACGATGCTCCCATTGCAGGTCCTGGAAGCCAGGATCGCCACCGCGATGCATACCAGAACTCAGGTAGATCAAGCGCTCGGGCCGTGTTATCAGGGCCGTAAGAATATAGGGGGCAAGGACGTTGATAGCAAAGATGTGTTCCAGACCATCCTCCGTGACAATCCGGGGTTCGCGATAGCCGACGCCAGCATTATGTATCACCGCATCGAAGGTACCCAGCGCATTCACCTGTTCGGCGAGGCGCTTCGTCGCCGCTATACTTGCCAGGTCCCCAACGACGATGGCCTCCATTGCGGGGAGAGTTGCTCTCGCATCAGCAGCTCGCCTGTCGTTACGTGCATGCAGCACTACTTTATGGCCCTGCTCAACCAATAGCTGAGCCGCCATGAGGCCAAGACCATCAGTCGAGCCAGTTATGAATATTTTAGACACTAGACCTCCTTTGACTTTGGGATGACTGTTACTCAGTATCAAAGAAAGGATGGGGCCGCATATCCCACCAGATCTTTTTACCGTTATCGATACAACCGGTCGCGATCAGGTCCTGCACAAAGCGATCAAAATGCGCATAATCTTGAAATACATCAGGGGTACCACTACGCGGAAAGCTCTTCCTCAATACCAAGCGTAAATTGATGCGCCATTGTCCATCCTCCTGTTTATATAGAGTGGCCCTGCACAGGTAATCAGTCGAGATATTAATTGGGATACGGTTGACGCGGGATGCTAGTTTTGGCAAAGAATGTTCTACCTTGTAGAGAGGTGACATATAAAGAGCCTGATAGCGTTCAGGTAAGCATGATTTGAGCATGCTATAATAGTTGGAAGGCACCTCACAAGACCAAAGGAGAAATATAATGCGCTTACAGGGAAAAACAATTGGTTACTTTGTCGCCCAGGAAGTCGAAGACCTGGAATTCTGGGTGCCGGTCATGCGCTTACGGGAAGAAGGGGCTAAAATCATTGTGATTGGCCTGGATCGTCAGCCAGTACGTGGGAAGCACGGTCTGGAGATGACGCCCGACGTCAGCATTGAAGAGGCACCAACAGCGTCTGAATTAGATGGACTGGTCATACCAGGCGGTTGGGCTCCTGATAAACTACGCCGCAACCACGGTGTCCTGCAACTCGTACGCGATATGCAGAAGGCGAAGAAAACTATCGGCGTCATCTGCCACGGCGGCTGGGTACCGGCCTCCGCTGGGATTCTGCGTGGGAAACATGTCACAGGATCGAAAGGCATCAAGGATGACCTTGAGAACGCTGGCGCTATCTGGGTCGATACAGCGGCATTCCGCGAGGAGAACCTTGTCTGGGGTAGGGTTGTCGAGGATATACCCGCTTTCTGCCGCGAACTGGTGAATGCGCTGGCCGCTACCGACGCTTAAAAAAGCTACCTCTTACCATACTCGGTAACATCGTGTAATCCGGGCAGGTGTTGCATATGCTATCTATCACAGCATGAAGCATGCGATACATGATCAACGCCTGCTATCTATTTATCTATAGATTCGCAAAAATCACACCACACAAAGCTGTGTCGTTATACATATCATACGTTATACTTGTAATACGATTCTTCCATGCGCAGAATCGAATACACAGAGCAAGCTATAACAATTCATCTTTTTCATCATCTATGTAAAGACTTCTCTTCCTCCTACGCTGAGCCGTAGGAAGCGAGCAGTCAGGGAACCGGAGGGAACTATGAGCCGATTTCTTGATACCCTGGCCCAGCGGATACTTATCTTTGATGGCGCGATGGGCACAAATATACAACAGTACCAGTTAACCGCCGAAGATTACGGTGGTGCTAAGACCGAAGGATGTAACGAGTACCTGGTACTGACAAAGCCATCGGTTATTGAAGAGATTCAGGGCGGCTTCTTAGAGGTTGGCTGCGACGTCATTGAGACGAATTCGTTTACCGCTAGCCGTTTGAAGCTCGATGAATATGGTCTGGGCCATCTTACCAAAGAGGTCAATCTGGCTGCCGCACAGCTTGCACGTCGCCTGGCTGATCAGTACAGTACCGCGACACAGCCACGCTTCGTGTCAGGTTCGGTTGGGCCAACCGGTATGCTCCCCTCCTCCGACGATCCTCTCCTTAGCAATATTACTTATCAGCAATTGGTTGAGATCTTCCGTGAGCAGTCCTACTGGCTGCTCAAAGGCGGCATTGATGCGCTCCTGATCGAGACCAGTCAGGATATTCTGGAGGTGCGTGCCTGCATTACGGGGATGCGCAAAGCGATGGCAGAGGCCGGGCGCAGCGTGCCGATCCAGGCGCAGGTCTCGCTCGATACCAGCGGACGGATGCTGCTGGGTACTGATATCAGTGCGGTGATGACGACGCTGGTAGCCGAGCGGGTCGATATCATCGGACTCAACTGCTCGACAGGGCCCGAACATATGCGCGAACCGGTCCGCTTCCTGGCCGAGAACTGTCCGCTACCGATCTCGACGCTGCCGAATGCCGGCCTGCCACTCAATGTCAATGGACAGGCGGTCTATCCTATGGAGCCAGAGCCAATGGCGAAGGCGCTGTATGAGTTTGTCACTGAGTTTGGCGTCAATATCGTTGGAGGGTGTTGTGGCAATAGTCATGAGCATCTGCGCGCAATCGTCAATGCCTGTCGACCGGCTACACGCGCCCCTCGCCCCGTCGCCGACCAGAATGTGAACCAGAAAGACTTCAAGCAGATCATCCCCCCGCTCCTCTCCAGTGGTATTCGCTCCGTCTCAATGCAACAGGAACCCGCACCCCTGATCGTTGGTGAACGCGTCAATGCTACCGGTAGCCGCAAAGCCAAACAGGCACTCTTAGCCGATGACTATGATACGCTGCTGGCAATCGGACGCGAACAGGTCGAAGGTGGCGCACACGTCCTGGATGTGCAGGTCGCATTGACCGAGCGCACCGACGAGGCCGAACAGATGGCGACCCTGATCAAGAAGCTCTCGATGGGACTGGAAGCGCCGCTGGTCGTCGATACGACAGAGGCAGATGTTTTGCAGGCTGCACTGGAGATCGCACCAGGTCGCGTCATCATCAACTCGATCAATATGGAGAATGGTCGCCAGCGTATAGAAAAGGTGCTGCCACTCGCCATAGAACACGGCGCAGCAGTGATCGCACTGACCATCGATGAAGAGGGCATGGGTAAGACCACAGAGCGTAAAGTTGAGATTGCCCATAAGATCTACGATATCTGCGTCAACGAATACGATCTGCCACCGAGTGCACTGATCTTTGACGTGCTCACCTTCCCGATCACCACCGGACAAGAAGATCTCATGACCGCCGCCATCGAGACCCTGGAAGCGATCAAGCGCATTAAGGCCGAACTGCCTGGCGTTATGACGATCCTGGGTGTAAGTAACGGCTCGTTTGGTCTGAAGATGCATGCCCGCGCCGTCCTCAATAGCGTTTTCCTCTACCATGCCGTCAAGGCTGGCCTGGATATGGCGATCGTCAACCCGACGCATATCAAGCCATACGCCGAGATCGATGCGGAGCAGCGTAAGCTCGCCGATGATCTGATCTTCAATCGTCCTGATGCCTTGCCCGCCTATATCGCCTACTTCGAGTCCCACGGCCCGCAGAAGAATACCGAGAGCGAGAAGGCCGATCCAACCGAGGGTATGAATACCGCCGAGAAGATACACTGGCAGATCCTGCATCGCCGCAAAGAAGGCGTCGAGCCACTGATCGATCAGATAGTCGCAGAGCGCATGGAGAGCGAGCAGTTACCGCAGAACGACGCGGCTGTCAACGTATTGAACACAGTCCTGCTCCCGGCCATGAAAGACGTCGGAGACCGCTTTGGTGCCGGTGAGTTGATTCTGCCCTTCGTATTGCAGTCAGCCGAGGTCATGAAACGCTCGGTCGCACATCTGGAGAACTATCTGGAGAAGCAAGAGGGCTACACCAAGGGCAAGATCGTCCTGGCAACCGTCTTCGGTGATGTACACGATATCGGCAAGAACCTCGTCAATACCATCCTGAGCAATAACGGCTATACCGTCTACGATCTGGGCAAGCAGGTCCCGCTAAACACGATCCTGGAGAAAGCCATCGAGGTTAAAGCAGATGCAATTGGTCTTTCAGCGCTGCTCGTCAGTACCTCGAAACAGATGCCGCTCTGCGTAAAAGAGCTATATAAACGCGAGCTACCGTTCCCGGTGATTATCGGAGGGGCAGCCATCAATCGCTCATTTGGACGGCGCATCCTCTTTGTCGATGATCAGAAGGAGCATAGCGAGCCACTGCCCTATACACCCGGCGTCTACTATGCACGCGACGCCTTTGAGGGTCTCGACATTATAGATAAGCTGACCAGCTCAGTGGATACGCATAATACCCTGGTACAACGCATCCAGCAAGAAGCCCTGAGTGAGCGCACAAAGAAGAAAAAAGTAGCGGCACAGCCCGCGCCAGTACAAGGCGAGGATCTAACACGTCCTTCCGACAGTATCAAGCCGCTGGAGACGCTACCAACCCCACCATTCTGGGGTCCGCGTGTCCTCGACAGGATCGGACTGGAAGATATCATGGAATGCGTCGATCTCAACACGCTCTATCGCCTGCACTGGGGCGGTAAAGCGCACGGAGCCGAGTTCGATCACCTGGTCAAGCAGGAGTTCGAGCCCCGCCTGGAACGCATGCTCCGTGAGGCCCGCCAGCAGCGCTATCTACAACCGAAAGTTGTCTATGGCTATTATCCATGTCAGTCCAGTGGCAACGATCTGCTCATCTACGACCCACAACGCTATCAGCAGAGCGGCGAACTGCAGCAGATTGGCCAATTTAGCTTCCCACGCCAGAGCGAACGCGAGCGACTCTGCATGGCGGACTACTTCGCCTCACGCGCGAGCGGTAAAGTCGACGTCGTCCCTTTGCAGGTTGTGACCATGGGACAGCCGGCCAGCGATGCCATCGATAAGCTCCAGGAGCAGGGCAACTACTCTGAAGCCTACTTTGTACATGGCCTCGCCGTCGAGATGGCAGAAGCCCTCGCCGAGTATACCAATCGGCTCGTACGCCAGGAGCTCCAGCTAAGTGGAGAGCAGGCGCGGCGCTACAGTTGGGGCTACGCAGCCCTCCCAGATATTCAAGAGCACCGGGAGCTCTTTAAAATACTACCAGTCGCACAGGCAATCGGAGTAAACCTGACTGAAGCCTGCCAGCTGGTACCAGAGCAATCGACCGCAGCAATCATTGCGCATCACCCACAATCCGTCTACTTCGCTGTCCGCGAGGCCGGTGAAGCCGAGGCAGCCATCGTATAAGCACAGTTCGATCTTCATACACGAGCAGCACAGAGCAGAGGGATGGTAGAAAGCCAGCATGCAGATACCATCCTCTGCTCTATTCAACACAGGTACAATGCCGTTCGATTGTGGGCAAGATGGGATCACCACGATAGTATCAGGAAGCTATTGAGCCTGCTCTGATCTGTCAGCGTTGCGTGTGAGCTTGTTGGAAGAAGATCAGTAGACCGCCAGCGATTCCACCAACCAGCAGCGTAATCCATCCTACGTACATCAGGCTGAGCAGCGAAAAGTAGAGAATTTCCGTGAGACGGAGCCATCCACCCTGATTGACCCACTGGAAGGGCGCTGAAAACTCCCGGATAAACGGCTGACCGACAATACCTATGGATAGTGAGGCAAGCGCCCACATAATAGGATGCGCAATGATGCCGCTCAATGCACCGAAGACCACGCCACGACGTACTGTCGTACGCCCGGTTCTCTGGATACATAGCCACCAGAGCAACCAGCCAACTAACAGACCAGCTAGCGGTGCGGCTCCAAAATAGATGAGCAGTCCAGAAGAGGTGCCAGTGAGCCTGAATGCACCTGAACCGCCGCAGAGGAAGAGAAAGGCGAGAGAAAGCGCTGTAGCGATCTCTGAGGCCAGGATAGCACCAATGCCAATTTGCCACCACGACGTTTTGAGCGGTGGTGCAGACACCACTTCGCTGTGTTCAATTGCCATGGTCGAACTCCGTTTCTTTTCTAGTGCAAGATGCACGCACGTTATTGTGCCTCCATATTTTCGGTGATTAGCACTGTGATTAGGTAGAACAACACTAAGATATTCCCCTGAAATAAGCTAATGATGAGCCTATTTCATGCGCGGTGGTGCGCCCTGGCGCATGGGGCATTGTTGGCGAATGACACAGAGAGTGAAATGGGGCCAAAACTAGATCGCTTTTGATACTTTTTGCAGGTTATATCTGGTCTGTTTTTGGCTAAAACAACCCTGATTCTATTGGTTGTGTCATTCGCCAACAATATCTTAACGCGGCTCTACCCTGTAATTACGCAATACTGGTCAAATAGTTAGGGAAGCTAAAAAATTAAATCACCCCAGAAACATCCTTGCCTAGAGATGATAGACTAGAAGCAAAAAAGATACGGGAGGATGGAAGATGGAACTGACGGAGGAGGTGAAAGAGTTACTGATCAAGACAGCAAATGAATTAAAAAGCAGCGCTCGCCGTCTTTTTATGGCACGGACGATACGAGCATTGGGAGAAGGAGGGTAACGCCGAGCCGAAGAGGAGTTAGGTTGGAATCGTGGAACAATCAGAAAAGGCGAGCATGAACTGAAAAGCGGACTGGTGTGTGTAGATGCCTTCAAGCTTCGAGGCAGGAAACGCAGTGAAGAGCATCTGCCGAACTTGCTGAAGGATCTCATCACCATTGTGGATGGGCAAAGCCAGGCCGATCCGCAGTTTCGCAGTACTCGGCTCTATACGCGTCTGACTGCCGCAGAAGTCCGTCGCCAGTTGATCACGGCGTTCCATTACACCGATGCTGAATTACCAACGGCAGTCACGATCACGACCAAGCTCAACGCGCTGGGATCTTCTCTTAGAAAGGTGGCCAAGACGCAACCCCAAAAAAACTCCCAGAAACGGATATCATCTTCGAGCATCTAAAACAGGTCAATGAGGAGGCAGATGCGGAAGACTCGACCTTACGTCTTTCGATGGATGCCAAGGCGACAGTCAAAGTTGGTCCCTTTGCACGAGGAGGAAAGAGTCGCGTGCTAACCAAAGCGGCTGACCATGATTTTGAGGCAAAAGCCACAGTGACACCGGTGGGGATTTTCCTGCCCGCTTCCGATGAGTTCTTTCTGTACGGGGTCGCCTCCAAAGTGACCAGCGACTGTCTGGTGGATCGTCTGGTGCAGTGGTGGGAGAGCGTGAAAGAGCGCTTTTCCCACATCAAGACCCTCGTCATCAATGTGGATAATGGACCGGAGAATCACAGTCGTCGCACCCAGTTCATGCAGCGTTTGCTCGAATTTGTGCAACAGTATCAGATCACCGTCCGTCTGGCGTATTATCCACCCTATCATAGCAAATACAATCCGGTTGAGCGCTGTTGGGGCATTTTAGAACAGCACTGGAATGGGTCCTTGCTCGATTCGGTGGATGCCGTCATCCAATTTGCCAAAACGATGACCTGGAAAGGGAACCATCCGATGGTCGAATTGGTGACGACCACCTATCAGACCGGGGTGAAGCTGACGAAGGAAGCCATGCAAGTGGTGGAAACCTACCTCCAGCGATGGCCTTCCCTGGAGAAATGGTTCGTAGATATCATGTATTCTCTGCCTGTTGGCAGGGATAATTAATTATTTGAGAGTCCCTAACAACATGTGGCTTACTCGATCAATGTAGCAGGATCGAGCAAGCCACTATAGGGTCCCGACTATAGCATAAAAAATACCAACTGACTGGGGGGAGGGAAAGTTAATCCCGCGTCTGCAGAGTGACATCGGAACGGTGCAGAAAGCGGGATCCACTTTCAGGCGGGGAGATCATCGAGGCATGGCTGTGACCAGGAGTTGGCAGTCACATGTTGGCCACCTGGCGACGCGTTGTGATGTACGATCTGCTGTCACGGTTGTAGATCTCCGCATCTTCTCTCTGTTGGCTCCCTGTCACGGCTTCCCAGGGTGACAGCTTCGCGCATTTCACCCCTACCTACCCGTGAAAAGAGAGACCTCCTCCACCTCCGGGCCGCTGGCGCGTCGTCCTCGCGCTTCTCCTGGCTCCGGGCTCTCCTGCAAGGATCTCCTTGTTCGCTCGAAATGTTGCATAGGTGTTCCCTTTCTGGCCTGGTGGCATCCGGCCTCTCTCTTATTCTTCGTCGGAGACATACCCCATGAAAACATCGTTTGTGTATGGGAGCCACGCTCCCCCTGGTGCCTCCTGTGGCAGGGGAGCCAGTTCCGGGCCTGCTTCATGCGCAGTGGAGACAGCATGCTCGCGGCCTCCAAGACGCTGCAAGCGGATGACGTCCACCTCCTCCACCTCCGGGCCGCTAGCGCGTCGTCCTCGCGCTTCTCCTGGCTCCGAGCCTGCTTCCTCCACACGGCTCCAGTCATTCACGCGCTGCCGGTCTCCACGCATCAACTTGCTCAGCCCTCGCTGGGTTAATTGCTGGTGTTGGGGACGGCCTGGCATCTGGGTTTTGATAAAGGCTTTTGCCGCTCCATATCTCCTGGAGACAGCATGCTCGCGGCCTCCAGGGCTGCGGAGGCGCACGTGGACCTCCTCCATCTCCGGGCCGCTGGCGCGTCGTCCTCGCGCTTCTTCTGGCTCCGAGCCTGCTTCCTCCACAAGGCTCCAGCCATGCGAGCTCTGCAGCTCTCCACTCATCAACTTGCTCAGCTCTTTCTGGGTTAATCGCTGGTTTTGGGGACGGCCTGGCATCTGGGTTTTGATAAAGGCGCTTCCCGCTCCATATCTCCTGGAGACAGCATACTCGCTGCCTCCAGGGCTGCGGAGGCGCACGTGGGGGACCTGCGGGACCTCCACAAGGCTCCAGTCATTCGCGCGCTGCTGCTCTCCACTCATCAACTTGCTCAGCTTTTTCTGGGTTAATTGCTGGTGTTGGGGACGGTCTGGCATCTGGGTTTCGATAAAGGCTTTTGCCGCTCCACGTGCCCTGGAGACAGCATGCTCGCGGCCTCCAGGGCTGCGGAGGCGCACGTGGACCTCCTCCACCTCCGGGCCGATGGCGCGTCGTCCTCGCGCTTCTTCTGGCTCCGGGCTCTCCTGCAAGGATCTCCTTGTTCGCTCGAAATGTTGCATAGGTGTTCCCTTTCTAGCCTGGTGGCATCCGGCCTCTCTCTTATTCTTCGTCGAAGGTGTCAACGTCAGCTTAATTCTGCGCCAGGTTGCTTCTTCGCTTTTCGGGCTTAGCGTACAGTTTTTCATCTTTCGATGCACTGACCCCACAAAGTACTTTACGGCCATAAAATCGGCATTCCTGTCTGTGGCCCATTTCTCTGTGAGAGCCCTGGCTCTGGTGCCAGTGGTAACAGCTTCCGTAGCACGGACGCGCACGGGCCAGAATCCAGACGACCAGGTGCCTGGCACACTGAGCCGGAAGTCTGGTAGGCCCACACTCCCTCACGCTCACTCCCATGCTTCTTACACGCACCACACACAGGCCGCTCATCTGTTTACGCATTGCCGGTGTCGTGCGAGTGCTCCTGTGCCTTGTTCGCCTCGTTCTCAGCCTGTTTTGCATTCTGCATGGCGGCGACCTGTCGCTGCTCCGCCGCCTGAATCTCACGCTGGAGATCGTGTTGCAGTTGACTCCGCTCCTGATCTTGCCGTGCGAGCGCTGCGGTCATCTCCTGCCGGATCGCCTGCTGGAACGCTTCACGATCCTGCCGTTCACTCTCCAATTGCGTCCGGAGTGTGTCACGATCAGCAACAAGCTGCTGGATCTCACGCTGGTGCTCGTCAAGCCTCAAGTTCAGCCCATCGCAGAGAGTATGTATGATCTCGTGCGTCTTGTCAAGCCGCTCCGTCCATGTTGGCCCATTTCCAATGTTCGTGACACCAGGGGCAAGACAGCAATATTGCTGAGAGCTTCATGTTTTTCTCTTGTCCCTGGTCTTTCGCCGAGGAGAACTGACCCTTAGGGAAGCTAAAAAATTAAATTACCCCAGAAACATCCTTGCCTAGAGATGATAGACTAGAAGCAAAAAAGATACGGGAGGATGGAAGATGGAACTGACGGAGGAGGTGAAAGAGTTACTGATCAAGACAGCAAATGAATTAAAAAGCAGCGCTCGCCGTCTTTTTATGGCACGGACGGTACGAGCATTGGGAGAAGGAGGGCAACGCCGAGCCGAAGAGGAGTTAGGTTGGAATCGTGGAACGATCAGGAAAGGCGAGCATGAACTGAAAAGCGGACTGGTGTGTGTAGATGCCTTCAAGCTTCGAGGCAGGAAACGCAGTGAAGAGCATCTGCCGAACTTGCTGAAGGATCTCATCACCATTGTGGATGGGCAAAGCCAGGCCGATCCGCAGTTTCGCAGTACTCGGCTCTATACGCGTCTGACTGCCGCAGAAGTCCGTCGCCAGTTGATCACGGCGTTCCATTACACCGATGCTGAATTACCAACGGCAGTCACGATCACGACCAAGCTCAACGCGCTGGGATCTTCTCTTAGGCAGCCGTATCAATAATGATATACCGCGGATCAGTTTTGCCAATGATGGTTTGTTCCACTAATTGCATCGCCGCTCTCCTCTTCCCTACCATCTTCACGCGTCTTCACTACAGGAGTATAACGCATTTACAAGCATTTAGCAATGTTTACTGCAATTTGTTAGAAGTTTCAATCATACTATGATACAGTTTCACTGCCAGAACGTCAAAGATTCTGGCAGTGAAACCTGTCTTTATTGATGCAGCCAAGTGATGGTATTTGCGTAATTAGGGTCCCCATCATTGCTCGGTTTTTTAGAATGGGAAAGTCCGGGCACAATGCCGGTCGATTGTGGGCAATAATGGGGTCACTATGGTATAATGGATGCATAGATTCAAAATACATACTCGATACGTTGGAGCAAACACGTGAAGGTCTACCCACATATCAATATGTGTACCTGTAGCCACGTTCGCAGAAGCCGCATCGCATCTAAAGGATGGTAGCTCAGCCTTCTGCGAACGTACGTGTGTGCCTTTCAACAACAGTAGAGTCGCTACTCCCCCCAACACACATCTTTTGTCTGAGCTACAATACAGCCCCATGTCATGCTGCAAGCAATAACACATAAGCACACAGATAGCACGATGAGCACGATGACAGAGATAGATAGAGGAGACATGTTTTCATGACAAGCAAACCAGTATACCTGTACAGTACGTTAACACGTACTAAGGATGAGTTTAAGCCACTCCAACCACCCCATGTCGGCATCTATAACTGCGGACCGACAGTGTATAAAGATATTCATATCGGCAATCTCCGTGCGTTTACGACCACTGACCTGCTACGGCGCATGCTTGAGTACAACGACTACGATGTCTTGCTGGTACGCAACATCACCGATGTCGGTCATCTGCACGAAGGCGACGATCCACGTGGAGGCGAGGACAAACTGGAGCATGAGGCCAGGAAGAGCGGTCGTTCCGCCCACGAGATCGCCGAATACTATACACGCCTGTACCTGCGCGATGTCGAGGAGATGAATATCCTCCCAGCGCATATTATGCCAAAGGCCAGCGACCATATTACAGAGATGGTTGAGATGACGGGGAAACTGATTGACAATGGGTTAGCGTATGTCAGCGACGGCAACGTGTACTACGACGTCAGCAATTTCAAGCCGTACGGTGCGCTCTCCGGCAATACCGTCGAGAACCTGCGTACTGGTGGTCATGGACGAGCGCAGATGGAGATCGCAGAGGATAAGGACGCAAATGAAGATTTTGCGCTCTGGAAACATGGCGACGCAACACGCCAGATGAATTGGGAGAGTCCCTGGGGCGTTGGCTTCCCCGGCTGGCATATCGAGTGCTCAGCGATGGCGACCAGATATCTGGGCGAGCAGTTCGATATCCATACCGGTGGCATCGATCTTGTCTTTCCACATCATGAGGATGAGATCGCACAGAGTCAGGGCAGCAGCGGCAAGCAGCCTGTCCAGTACTGGGTCCATAACGAGTTTCTGGACTTTGGCAATAGCAAGATGTCGCGCTCAGTCGGTAATGTATTGCTGTTGAGCAATCTTAAAGAGCGTGGCATTGAGCCAATAGCCTACCGCTACCTCTTGCTTACAGCGCACTATCGCTCGAAGCTGAACTTTACCGATGATTCGATCAACGCAGCCCAGAACGCGCTCAACAATCTACGCGCCGATATCGCGGAGCTCCCAATTACCGCTACACCACAACAGTGGTCAGCGGAGGCGATCAAGACACGCGAAGCCTTCCATCAAGCCATTAATAACGATCTGGATATGCCAACTGCGATCAGTATTACACGTGAGGCTGCCCGTACACACAGGATCGAAGCCGGCGAGCGTCGCCATCTGCTGCTCGACTTTGATCGTGTACTGGGTCTGCGTCTGGATACGGTGGAGCCGAAAGCTGAAGTTGTGGTCAGTGATGAGGCCCTCGAACTGGTACGTCAGCGGGATGCCGCACGGACAGCACGTAACTGGGCAGAGTCAGATCGCTTGCGCGATCAACTTAAAGCGCTGGGCTTTGAGGTACGCGACACGCCCAAAGGCACGCAACTGGTGTAGAATAGGAGGAGGTAGCTGCTACTCTCAAGCGACACGTAACAGCTATCTCCTTTATTTTATTATTTTCCTGTACTATGTTCCCGATAGCGCAAAGCAGCTATATCTACCCGGAGGAGGCATACAATATGGCATCCTGGTGGCAAAAGACAGTGGCTACGGCAGCCGACGTCAGTGGACTATTTGGTGGCACCCTGCAGATCCTCACGCATCGTTCACTCCCTCCCAAAGCCGGCACTTTTCATATTACAGCCTTACACGCCCCGGTCGAGATCATTACCGACCACTATGGAGTGGCGCATATCTACGCACAAAACGAAGATGATCTCTTCTTTGGACAGGGCTATATCCACGCTCAGGAACGTCTCTGGCAACTTGAGATCAATCGCCGCCTGGGAGCAGGCCGGCTCTCAGAGATTGTAGGTCCGGTAGCCCTCGAAACCGACCGCTTCTTGCGCCGTCTGGGTATGCATCGGGCCGCCAAAAGCGAGATCGGGAGACTCAGCGAGGAGAGCCACAAAATCCTCGGCGCGTATACCAGCGGCATTAATACCTATATTGAACAGCATCGCAAGCAGTTACCGGTCGAGTTTACCATTCTCCGTTTTGAGCCAGAGCCATTCCGCAAAGAGGATGTCCTGCAATGGGGCAAGGTGCAGGGATGGAGTCTGAGCGGCAACTGGGAGACTGAACTGATCCGCGCACGACTGGTCAATAAACTGGGTGCGGCCCGCGCCTCCGAGTTAGAACCAGGCTATGATAGCAACCATCCATTGATCGTGCCGCCCGGTGTAAGCTATCAAGGCATCAATCTAGGACTGGTCGAACAATATCAACAATTGAGCACCATCACAGGACTCAGTACGATGGGTGGTAGTAATAACTGGACAATCGGTGGCGCGCTGACAGAGAGCGGTCTGCCACTCCTCTGCAACGATCCCCATCTACAGCAGATGGTCCCTTCGATCTGGTTCGAATGCCATCTCGTCGCTGGCGATCTCAATGTCACGGGAGCAAGCTTCCCAGGCGCACCAGGGGTTATTATCGGACATAATCAGCGTATCGCCTGGGGCGTCACCAACGCAGTCTCCGACGTGCAGGATCTGTACATCGAGAAGTTTCATCCCGAACACCCGGAACAATACGAATTTAAAGGCCAGTGGGAGACAGCCACAATCGTCCGTGAAGAGATCCAGGTCAAGGGTCAGGCGATCCCTGCCATCGAAGAGGTGCGCGTCACCCGCCACGGTCCGATCATTACACATATGCCCCCCCTATCACTGAATCAAAGCAATGGCAATCCAGTTACGCAGGAGCCACAAGAACCAGCCAAGCTCCCACTCGCCTTACACTGGACCGGACTCGAGCAGGAGCAGTTGATCGACTCCATCCGCCTGCTCAACAAAGCCAGCAACTGGGAAGAGTTCAAAACCGCACTCCACTTCTGGGATGTCCCACCACAGAACTTTGTCTACGCCGACGTCGATGGCAATATCGGCTATATCATGGCCGGAGCAATCCCGATCCGCGCACAGGGCCAGGCGCTCCTCCCCGTACCAGGCTGGACCGGCGAGTTCGAATGGACAGGCTTGATCCCCTTCGACAAACTGCCCCAGACCTATAATCCAGAGCAGCAGTATATCGCCACCGCCAATAATCGCGTCATTGATGATAGCTATCCCCACTATATTACCCATGAATGGTCCAACGGCTATCGAGCCCAACGTATCAGCGACCTGATCACCAGCGGCAAGAAGCTGACACGTGCAGACATGGCAGCGATCCAGAACGACCAGTACTCTATCCCCGCTCGTGATTTCGTAGCGCACCTGCTGACATGCGAAGCCAGCACACCACTCAAGCGGGCAGCGCAAGAGATCATGCAGGCCTGGGACTATGTGCTCAGCATCGATAGTATCGCCGCCAGTATCTACACCATCTTCGCCTCCAAGCTCGAACGGATCGTACTGGATGCCGTCATCGGCGACGACGAACAGCTGCTCGCCAGCTACCTGGGCAAAGGCATCACCACCGTTAACGCCCTCAACGACTACACCAGCCGCTTCAAACCGCTACTACTACGGCTACTCAAAGAACAGGACGCGAGCTGGTTCGCCAACTCCGCAGTGCCCAACGGCCCCAACAGTTGGAAAGCCGCACTCAACAGCGCCTTCGACGCCACCATAGATGAACTGAGTGACCGCCTGGGCAACAACATCCTGCAATGGAAATATGGGGCGATTCACAAGTTAAGCTATAGCCATCCACTGGGCAGCGTCAAAGCATTGCAAGCAAGCTTTAACCGTGGTCCATTCCCCATTGGCGGCAATAGCGACACCGTCAACGTCGCCCTGAGCGCACCCGGCAACCTCTCTACAGTCATCGCCGTCGCTTCATATCGTCAGATTATCGACCTGCACGATCTCGATGCCTCACAGAGCATACACTCACCAGGACAATCCGGACAACCCGGCAGCGCGCACTACGACGACCTCATCCCGCTCTGGCGCACGGGTCACTATCACCCTATGCACTTTACACGAGGAGCCGTAGAGCAAGCAGCCGAGGGAAAGATAACCTTAACGCCGCAGAATTTACCAGCCAGGAAGTGAAATAGAAACAAATTTTACAAAAACGTGAGTGTTTTTTGATATCTGGCTAGTATACTCATCACTGACGGGACGCAGAGTGGGTCACAGGCTCTCACCCGTTTGTATTTGGGGCTTGTAGAAGAAAGCAGGCCCCATTTTTTTATGGATGCGACTGCGAACGACGAAGAAGCATACCCGAAAATACCGTTCACCTGTTTTCCACCTACTTTTCTGCTATGATAATCGAAGAAACCCAATACATTTTACTCTCACACCCCAGAGAAAATTTCTGAAAAAATCTCTTGACAAGTAGATAACAGAAAGTTATACTCTATATAGCAAATAGTTATTGAGGCTGAAGAATGAATTTAGCGGAGAAGATAAAGCATCTACGTGAAGTGGAGGGGGAATTACGCGGCATCAACCGACCGATGACGCAGATGGAAGTCGTTAAAGCCATGCAAGAAGAGCTAGGCGAGAGCATCAGCCAGGCATACCTCTCGCAATTAGAGAGTGCCAAACGACTCCATCTTACAGCATCAAGTCGAGACCTGCTGGCGCGCTTCTTCAAGGTCCATCCTGGTTATCTGGTCAGCGATCCAGCGAATTACAGCACGGATCTGCTCAGCGAAATGGGCCAGGGTAGTGACCGCCTCGAAACCTGGTTAATTGCCAATGCCGCCGAGTGGCGTTCCGAACCGGATCTCTATGAACTGTTACAAAGGCTCTCCGAAGAGCCCGAGCCCAGGCGTTTTATATCCGCCTTTCGCACATTAATGGATCTTTCAATCGAAGAGCTAGAAGCGGTCATAGAGGCACTCACAATGCCCGAAGAAACGCCCGAAAGCTTATAAAGCAACGATCTCTAATGACATTCTGGCGATCTAATGACATTCTACTAGTATTTTTAGCCTATCAGAGGAAGACAAAGAGCTTCCATTTGTGAATGTAGAGAGAATAACGTCTATAGACCATAGGCTACAAAAAGAAGAGGAAAAAGAGAAGGTAAGGAATGTTCAGCAGCCAACAAGATAACAGCACACAAGGATTTCGCGATCAGCGTCCACAGGAGCGACACCCACTGCTACGCCAACACCCGGTACTGTTTTCTCTTTGTATGATTGGTGGAGCACTTCTCCTCCTCATAATAGCCGGTTTCAATGCCAACAACGTATTTCCAATGTTCGCATTCATCGGAGTATCGATCTCGCTACCCTGCCTGCTACTAGGAATAGTGTTAGGCATCAGTGGCATCCTCACCGGCATCATCGGCATCCTGGAATATTTCGACCGACCGGCACCAGCCTATAAACTGGCCTACCAGCCGATCAATCGTCCAGTCGCCCAGCGCTGTCGGGAGAACCGCATCGATACACTGAAGTCAAAGGAGCATCGTTATGATCGCAACTGATCCGCTTTCGTTGCTGTTCGTTGTTTGCTTTCTCCTTGGATTTGTCTACATGCTGATTACCGGGTTACTCGGCGGGTTGGCATCGCATGGTCATGGACTGGTCCATCACGGCATCAGCGCGCATGTCACGGGCAATGGTCCCGCACACATACACGCAACCGGTGATCCCGCGACCCATGTCCATACAGATGTGCAGCACAGTACCCACTACCATGGTCATGGCTTCTCACTACTCAGCGTATTCAACCCAACGAGCATCGTTCTTTTCCTTTTAGGTTTTGGTTTCTTTGGCTATGTCTTCCATAATGACACCTCGTTCGCGCTACCTGTTGTATTAACATTAGCAGGAGCAAGTGGCATCATCATTGCCGCCGCCATCCTTGTACTGCTCTCACGCGTCTTTGGAGACAGTGAAGCATCGACAATCCAGGATATATCGGACCGCACCGGTCTGCTTGGGAAGGTAAATATCACCATACCAGAGCAAGGCATGGGCGAGGTCCTCTACATCTCACCGGGCAAACTGCGCAAAAGCATACCCGCGCGCAGTGTCGACGGACGCCGTCTTGAGAGAGATCAGGAAGTGGTGGTTGTCAACTATCAGAGCGGCGTTGCGGAGGTCGATACCTGGGATCACTTTATCAACCAGGAAGAGGCCCCGCCATTGCTTGCAGCCGAAGACGACGACCTCGCTACGTTACGAGCTTTATTAGAAGAAAACACCGATACTACTATAACCAACAAAAATAGTACTAATGAGTATGTTATGCGCAATGATACACAAAAGGAGTAATTGACAATGACGCTTCCACTTACTATTGCAATCGGAGTAGTTGCATTCGTTTTTGTTGTTTTTCTTATCTTTCGCATTTATGGCAGCCTCTTACGTAAAGTTGGCCCGAACCAGGCCTTGATCGTCTATGGTCAGGGTGGAATTCAGGTTGTTAACGGCGGCGCACACTTTGTTATTCCGTTGTTACAGCGAGCACGTGAGTTCTCTCTTGAGCTCATGTCCTTCGACGTTGCTCCACGCCAGGTGCTCTACACGACCCAGGGTGTTGCAGTCAACGTTGAAGCTGTCACACAGATCAAAGTCGGCTCCGACCACGAGAGCATCAAGACAGCTGCGGAACAATTCCTGAGCAAATCCCAGGATGAGCGCGAGAACTTGATTCGCCTGGTCATGGAAGGTCACCTGCGTGGTATCGTCGGTCAGTTGACAGTCGAAGATCTGGTCAAAGATCCTGAGAGCGTCGGTAGCAAAATGCTACGCACCGTCACTCCGGACATGCAGAAGATGGGCCTGCAAGTTATCTCCTTTACGATTAAAGACGTGCGCGATGAGAACGACTATATCGTCAACATGGGCCGTCCACAGATCGTACAGATCCGCAAGCAGGCAGATATCGCCGGTGCCCTGGCACAGCGCGATACACAGATCCAGCAAGCCAATGCCGCCCGTGAAGCCTCCGTCGCCCGCTCAATCGCTGATCAAGAGCGCGTGAAAGCCGAAACAGAATCACTGGCCCTACAGGCGGAATCACAACGTAACCTGTCATTGAAGAAAGCGGAATTTGACGCTGAGATCAAGAAGCAACAGGCTACAGCCGACAAAGCCTATGACATTCAGTCCAACATCACGCAGCAGCAGGTTATTGCTGAGGCTGTACGTGTCACCGAGGTCGAGAAGAACTCACAGATCAAAGTGCAGCAAGCTGAAATTCAGCGCCGTGAATTAGAACTGCAAGCGACCGTCCAGAAGGGTGCCGAGGCTGAGCGCCGCCGCGTTGAAACAGTCGCCGAAGCCGAGCGCCAACGCACAATCCTGGAAGCACAGGGCCAGGCCGACGCAGCAAAAGCTCGTGGACAAGGTGACGCGGAAGCCAACCGTGCTCGTGGTCTTGCTGAAGCTGAAGTCATCCGCGCTCGTGGTCTTGCTGAAGCTGAAGTTATTCGTGCTAAAGGTCAAGCGGAAGCCGACGCCATGAAAGTCAAAGCAGGCGCCTTTAACGAATACAATCAGGCAGCCGTCCTTGACAAACTGCTCACCGGTATGCCAGAGATCGTACGTGCTATCGCCGAGCCACTCAGCAAGGTCGACAAAGTCACGATCGTCTCAACCGGCAACGATCAGAATGGCGGCATGGGTGCCAGCCGTCTCACCGGTGACATCGTCAGCATGATCGCCCAGGTACCAGCCCTCTTCGAAATGCTCAGCGGCACACAATTTGGGGATTTGATGAAGAATATTCCTGCCCTCAATTCCAAAGATGGTGCATCGGCCACACAGGCTGAGAAAGCCCAGAGCAACGGTACCAATACTACTGTTGAGTCTCATGCAACAGACAGAAACTAGTTCTCATACGTAAATACGTAAAAAGAGAAGAGCAGTCACGGTGCATAACGCGGGTGGAAGCGACCTTCCCCCCGCGTCTTACGCCACAAGCTAGGTTATAGAACGCGTCGATCTAGCACGCACGGCACAACAGCAGAACCGATGGAGAAAAAGACTATGAACTTGTTGGAAAGGGTGGTTACCCTGCTGCGGGCAAATCTCAACACTGTCGTTGAGAGATCAGAGGACCCTGAAAAGACCTTGCGCCAACTACAACTCGATATGCGCAATCAATTGGTGCAGGTAAAGACAGAGGTTGCGAAAGCTATCGCGGAGAGCCATGTGCTGCAAAAACGCGGCGAGGCGAAAAAAGCAGAGGCCGATAGCTGGCTCAAGCGGGCAGAACTGGCGGTTCAGCAGGGGAAAGACGAGAACGCACGTGCCGCGCTGATTCAGTATAACGACCTCAATAAAGTAGGACAACGCTACCTGAATCAGAAAAAAGAACAGGAACAGATGGTCGTTACGATGCGTTCAGTCCTGCAAAAACTGGAGCTCAAAATCACTGATGTTGACTCGACCATCGAACTATTGGAGGCACGCAAACGCAACGCCCTCATCCAGCAACGAGTCTACGATGCCCTCAATAAAGCCAACAGCAAACAGGGCTCGACCAGCAAGGCTCAGGAATCGGTCATGGACGCCGAAGCTCGCGCTCGCGCACTGGCCGACATTGAACAGCAGGACATTGAACAGCAGCTCGATAGCCTCGATACCGAGCTGAGCATTGAAAAACAACTCCAACATATCAAAGCTCGCCGCCAGCCAGAACGTAATGACCTGACATTCCCACAGCAACAGTCTGGTCAACTCGGTCAGAGCAGGCGGCAAAGAGATCCGAGCAAGATCCAGACAGGACCGCTGTCTGATCCCCAGAATCCAACGACTGCACCAAAAAGGATCCTGCGTTCTATACGCAAGCAAGAGAGTCTAAACATTCCACAGTCACAGCTCGTGGATGAGGTCTCAACCGATAGAGACTTAAACCTTGACTACCTCAAAAAACTGCTGGAGGGCGCGCACGAAAAGACCGAGTAAGCAGCGCACAAAGTGCACAACGAAGCGGGAAGGTTCGTGTTTTTATGAACACTGGACCTTCCCGCTTTGGCTATCAGATCTTCTCTTTTAGTGAAAGACCAGCGAATAGACAACCATAATTGCAATAACGATGAAAAGGCTCAGCATAATAGCAAAAAATCTGCTGGGCTCCTGCTCTTCCTCTACTTCCTTCACAACCTGCTTGCGTTTCGTATTCGTATTACTCATCGCGGCAACTCAATCCTTATCGCGTAAAACATGGGCTAACTCAGTGCTGCTTTGATGGCACCTTCAACGTTCGCCATAATTTCCAGGCTATCCTGCGGATTCGCTTCACGTGTCGTAATCAACACCTGAAAAGCTCTCCTTTCAGATCCTACCACACGCATCAAGAGATGGCGTTGGGTACTGGTGATGATAGTATCTTCACACGCTCCCCACTGCTCCTGGTCGAATGCTTGCAAGACACTCTTTTGGATAGTACTGAAATACTTACAGATCTTCGAGATATCAATATCGTTGACGGCCACCTGAGCGATCGGTTGTCCATCCAGAGTGACGACCGCGGCAGCAATAAAGCCTGTAACTGAATAGCCCAGACTCTGAAGCGCAGCCACTAACGAGGCATAGTTACGCCGTGCCGCACCCTGGGCACGTAGCACATCCGTAGAGAGCTTTGGATTGCTATCACCAAAGTCATTCTGCGTAACAGGCACCACTGGGGACCGATCAGCAGCAGCTGGTGATTGCTGCTGCTGTTGCGCAGGAGTCAGAAACTGTGATGGTCGTTGCAGTGCCTGATGCGCTGGCGCTGGTGATGACGCTTGATGGGAGATCGCAGGAAACGAACCCGACTGCCAGTCAGGCGAAGCGCGGCGCAATGAAGCCGCAGGCATCTCCTGGGGCGGCATCGTCGGAGCTAGCGGAGAAGCTATTGGCAACTGCGTCGAAGAGCCATAGGGAGTTGCAGAAGCAGGAGTCACCGGCGAGCTCTGTGCAGACGAAAAGGACTGTGGAGAGGTTGCTGGCGGCTCAGATAACAATTGATCGGTATCTATAGGAGCTGGCAATGCTGTCCTTTCTGCTCTTTCTGTCTGTCCTGTCTGATATTGAGGATATTGAGGAGGTAGCATCCAGTCGGCGGCATCAGGCGTTGCAGGTATATTCACCTGCTCAAGCTTACTTGCGGCAGGAGTATTGCGGGATGTCGCAGCTTTCCCAGGTAACGCAGCCATGCTCGATGTAGGCTGATCCGTCAACCAGGAAGGAAGGCTGGCCTGCTGCTGCGCTGGCTGCTGGACAGGAATAGGTTCACTCATCTGACGTAACAGTGCATTCAGAGCATTGCTATCCAGAGCCATCGTTGGTGCGAGCGCCTCTTCGGCTATCATATCTTCGGGTGTATTAGCCGAGCTACGCACACGCGCAAAGTGTGCTGTACTCTCCCACCATTCCTTCACCGGACTCTCTTCAGGCACTGGCGCAGGCATCGCATAATCACCAGTCATCGAACTCTGCTCCGGGAAAAGCGGCTCAGATGATTGGTACACAGCCGGTGAGGTCGGCAATGGCATGGAAGGGGACTGATACGGTTGTTGCGCAGCTGGCTGCTGTTGATACGGTTGTTGCACAGCTGGCTGCTGTTGATACGATTGTTGCGCAGCTGGCTGCTGTTGATACGGTTGTTGCGCAACTGGCTGTTCTTGTGAATCATCCATGAAGAAAAAGGGGCTGTCGTCGACTACATCGCCATGTTGCACGGCAGTCGCAAAAGATGTGGAGGCAGGGGCGGAAGAGACGCGTTCGATCTCGCCGCTATACTGCTGGTTCGCGTATTTCTTACGATACTGCACAGCCTGAAAGATCAGACGAGAGAGTGGTTGGGTCACATTGGAGGTGACCTGATCATTCCACGGCTGTTGAATGACGGTCCCATTCTTGTGGGCAGCGAGAGCAAAGAAGGCCTCTTCACCGCGTAACACCCCGTAGTCGGCCCAGATCAGTTCACCATTCTGGAAACGTAGCGTACCATGCTCCTCCAGCCCGGTATTGATTAGCAGCGTGATACTGTTACGGCTCATATTGATAATCTGAATAACATCCAGCAGATCAAAAGAGTCCAGGCTAGCCGAGAAGCCCGTCTGCTGCAAGAAACGACGTAGCTCTTCTTTAAGGAGACGGATATCCAACGGGCGCTCAAGATAGCTCACGGCACCGCTCTCCAACGCCTTAATACGCAGGTCTTCCGCGCCCGCCTCACCCACCATGATCATACGTGTGTTTGGGTGATACGCACGTAACCATTGCAGCAATTCAAAGCCATCCGCACCAGGAGTATTGAGGTCACAAAGGATCACATCGTATTCTTCAGCCCAGAGGACACGGACAGCATCCGCGCCATTCATGACTCCTTGTACCGCATAGCCATCTTTGCGCAGAGTATTTACGACACTCTGGTTAAGAGGCTCGTCACCGACAACCACAAAAATGCGCCAGACATCAGACATCTTTAAAACCACCTAGAACACGTTGATCGATAAGATACAGCAAAACACAGCTCAATGACACGCTTACTACTGATTGTATTAGATGAAAAAGTCACGCTCGCTAAAAAGCTCTCGCCTAAGCGTGCATAAGCTAATAAAGAGTATTGACTGCTTTATGAATAATTATACCCTGAATTGTCGCTTCTCAATAACAGATTTGTATCAATGCTAGTACTTATTCATGATTTACCATCAACAAAGATCGGAAAATGTACATTTAGAGCTCCATAGAGCGCCATTTCAGAATGACGATCCAGAGAATTTGTAGCCTTTTCAAAGAAAGTGCTATACTCGACACAGTAGCGGCTCGCGCTAGCCGCCACACAGTAAAAGGAGTGTTTACAACATGTCAACACAGAAGAGCCAACAAGATTTATGGAAACAACAGGTCGGTGAAGCCGCTGCACAATTGATAGATGAGGGGATGGTTGTCGGGTTAGGTACTGGCACGACGGCAAACTATTTAGTCCTTGCATTGGGAGAGCGTGTACGCCAGGGTCTGCATATCATAGGTGCGGTCTCCAGTTCACAGGCCACGATGGACCTGGCTGCAAGTCTGAATATTCCGTTGACCGACCTGGATCATCACCCAGTGCTCGATATCTATATCGATGGTGCGGATGAGATCGATCCTCAACTCCAATTGATCAAGGGTGCGGGCGGCGCGCTGGTACGAGAGAAGATTGTTGCTTCATCCGCGAAGCATTTTGTGGTGATCGCCGATCCAAGCAAATTAGTCAAGCAACTCGGTCACATCTTCCCACTACCCGTCGAGGTTACACCACTGGCAAAGACACCGGTCAAACTCCATCTGGAGGCGCTGGGCGCAAACGTTACGCTGCGTGTACGCAATGGAGAGACCTTCATTACAGATAATAAAAACAACATCCTGGATTGCACCTTTCCGCAAGGGATCACCGATCCAGTCACGCTCGACGCTAAAATTCAGAGCATCGTTGGAGTCGTCGAGACCGGCCTGTTTTTAAATATGGCAGAAAAGGTCCTTATTGGAGGACCAGAGGGCGTTAAAGTCCTCCATAGATGAGTATAGCAGCAATTATGGGATAGAGCCACATTCACCGGTGAAATTGGGCAAAGAAAACAACAAATGCTCGCTAATACAGGTGATGTCGCTAAAGCCTCCCTCTTTGAGGGGGGAAAGTCGCTTTAGCGACAGGGAGGAGTAGAAAGCTAGCAATTGCCCAATAGAAGATGATACGGACTTAGTAGATAAAAAACATCTTTGATGTAGAGATATCGTGAGTAGCGTAATTCGAGAATCTACTCCCCCCTGTCGCTGCGGCGACATTCCCCCTCAAAGAGGGAGACAGGGGTATTGCCATCTTTTCCTGTGAATTCCTACTTTTTGGTACCAGAGGCTTTATTGTGAAGGTTGTTTAAAAAATCACCAGTGAGTGTTGCTCCACTCCATGGGTATCTACATGTATGCTATTAAGAATAGTAGCTATAACTCATAGACAGTAGTATTATCACCGTGTGTTACAATAACCCGGTGACGCTCTTTTTTTCTATCAGGAGTCATACCATTATGCGCATAGTACGCACCGTTCAAGCGATGAGGCATGAACGCGCGCAATGGACCGGCGCTGTCGGTCTGGTACCCACCATGGGTTATCTGCACGAGGGGCATCTCTCCCTTATGAGGCGCGCACGTGCAGAGCAAGAAAAAGTTATCGTAAGCATCTTTATCAACCCAACTCAATTTGGCCCTCATGAAGACCTAGCGACGTATCCACGTGACATTGAACGCGATCTGCATCTCCTTGAGTCTCTCGGGGTCGATGCTGTATTTTTGCCCTCCGCTTCTGAGATGTATCCCCAGGGCTTTACGACATATGTCGTCCCTACCGGTCCTCTCGTCGAGCAGGGAGAAGGTGAGATACGTCCAGGTCATTATCGGGGTGTCGCGACCATCGTACTCAAGCTATTTCAGATTGCGCAACCCCAGACAGCCTATTTTGGGCAGAAGGATGCACAACAGGTAGCCGTTATTCAACGCATGATCCGCGATTTTAATCTACCCATCGAGCTTGCTATTATGCCTACAATCCGCGAAGCCAATGGATTGGCGATGAGCAGCCGCAATAGCTATCTTACCAGCACAGAGCGCAGGCAGACGGCTGTTCTCTATCGCGCACTCCAGGCCGGTCAACAGGTCTGCCAGCAGGCAATGCCCGCTGATGCACAAGCAGTAAGAGAGGCGATGCAGGCTGTGGTAGCAAGTGAACCAGAGGTTACAGTAAGTTACGCAGAGATTCGAGATCCAGAGACCTTCTTCCCACTGACAACCGTACAGGCACCAGCCCTCCTGCTGATCGCCGCTCAGGTTGGCTCTATACGACTGATCGACAACTTCGCACTTCATACGGATGGCACGTGGGATACAGGCGTTATCATTGCAGAGGAGAGAAAAGCAGATGCGTGAGAAAGTTACAATAACAGCTGTCAAAGCTCGCAAACAAGGACCCAAACTGACCATGGTTACCGCCTATGACGCACCCATGGCTCATATTGTCGATCTTGCCGGTATCGATATGATCCTGGTAGGCGACTCGCTAGCCACTGCGGTGCTCGGCTATGAAGACACGCTGCCCGCGACCGTCGATATTATGATCCATCATAGCGCAGCCGTTTCTCGTGCCAAACCAGCTTCATTGATTGTCACAGATATGCCCTGGCTGAGCTATCATACCTCAACGGAAGAGGCGGTACGTAACGCCGGTCGTTTGATACGCGAGGGTCACGCGGGAGCCGTCAAGCTAGAAGGTGGACGCAAGCGTCTTCCGGTCGTTAAGGCGATCCTGGACGCCGAGATCCCGGTGGTGGGACACCTGGGACTGACGCCGCAGTCGGTACATGCCATGGGTGGCTATCGTGTACAGGGGAAAGATAGTCAGATGGCACGCGCGTTGCTTGACGATGCAGTCGCGCTGGCTGAGGCAGGAATCTTTGCGCTGGTGCTCGAAGGAATACCCGATACGCTGGCCGAGTTGATTACCAGCGAGATTGCAATACCCACAATCGGGATTGGCGCAGGTACCCGCTGCGATGGACAGGTACTGGTCTTCCACGATGTCCTGGGTATGAGCGACCAGCGACTCGCAAAATTTGTACGCCAGTATGCGCATCTGATGGATGTCGCCACCGCTGCCCTCCAGCAATATAGCGCAGATGTCCAGGCCGGTACCTTCCCCGCTGAGAGCGAGACCTACCATATGAACAACGCGATCATTGAGGAGCTACGCGCCGAACGAGCCATAGAAACCGGTAAGACGAGTCATCAGATAGGCGTTGATGAATAGGTGATCCCGCAGCATTGATATATTTAACCAGAGCAAGTAGAAAGAATGTACGAGGGATATGGTAAATATTTTATATGACGCGGATACTGACATCGCACCGATCCTTACGAAGCAGATCGCAATTATTGGCTATGGCAGCCAGGGACACGCACATGCGCTGAATCTACGGGATAGTGGGTGCCACGTCTGTATTGGATTACCAGAGCAAAGTAAGAGTCGTCAGAAGGCAGAGCAAGATGGTTGGTCGGTGCTGCTCCCGCATGAGGCGGCAGCACAGGCCGATGTAATCATGTTGCTGGTCCCTGATCAGGTGGCAGGCGACGTGTATCAGCAGAGTATCCTACCACAGTTGAGCGCTGGCAAACTGCTGCTCCTGGCCCACGGTTTCGCGCTGCACTTTGGACAGATCCAGCCCCGCGAGGATATCGATGTGGCGATGGTTGCACCCAACGGACCGGGAGTACAACTACGCCACACCTACAGTATCGGTGCCGGCATTCCAGCACTCTGGACCATCTGCCAGGATGCCAGCGGGCAGGCGCAAGCGCTCACTCATGCCTATGCACACGCGCTGGGCTGTACTCGTGTAGGGATTATCGAGACCACCCTTGCCGAGGAGACCGAGACGGACCTCTTCGCCGAGCAGGTCGTGCTCTGCGGCGGCCTCACAACGCTGATCCGTACCGCCTTTGAAACACTGGTTGAGGCTGGCTATCAGCCGGAAGTAGCGTATACTTGCTGTCTGCAAGAGGTAAAGTTGATCAGCGACCTGCTCTACCAGGGTGGCATACATTTCATGCACAACTCGATCAGCGATACCGCCGAGTACGGTGATTATGTGACTGGACCACGCATCATCGATGAGCATACGCGTGAACAGATGCGCGGGACCCTACGCGATATTCAAGACGGCACCTTTGCCCGCAATTGGATACAGGAAAACCTTTCCGGTCGCCCACGTATGAATGCTCTGCGACGGCGCGATGCCTCACACCTCATTGAACAGGTTGGCACGCGTATGCGCGCAATGAACACAACGAACAGGTAGAGAGCAAGACGCTAGAGCAAGCGAGAAGACAAGGCCCGGCGTGGAGCGTGCGAGAAGACTGCACGCTCCACGCCGGGTCCTTCATTTTTATCTCTGTATGTCGATACATGTAACAATAGAGATAAAATAACACGCTATTCTTCAGTTGAGTCTATTTTTCTTAAACTATTTCCTATGCTATAACATACAGTGCATATGCTTTTTCTTGTCACTGCAACAAATTGGGACTATAGAACGTCTAATGTATCAGCGGCACATAATTTGACCCGTTTCCCAAATACGGAATAGAATATGATACATACTCACTTATTGCGCAAGAAGATAGAGTTTTTTAGAAATGCAAGAGGTACTACTCTTGAATATTGATGGAGTAAAATTCTCGAATATGAGCTTGCATTGTAGATCTTCTGCCAGAGCAAATGAATAGCGAAAAAATATTCGATCGACAGTAAAAGATCGATAAAAAGGGGCTAAGAGAGATGCTCAACCAACGAACACGCTCTCGATACAGGCAAACGGTATGGAGCGCTATTTTCGTTCTTTGTTTCTGCATTTTCGGTAATCTCTTTCTTCCAGGCACGGCTTTAGCTCAGAGCAGCAGAGCAGTCGAGCAGGATTATAACGCGAGAGACTTCCAGTATGCGGCGACCACACCCACAATCAATAAGATCAATGTTGGCTTTAATGGCACGTATCAGAACGGGGCCTGGGTACCAGTACAGGTAACGTTAAGCAATGCCGGAGCCGATTTTAGTGGCAAACTATCGATCACACTCCCCAATACCAGCTATAATGTACCCAATGCTATCAGCAGTTCGGCTGTCTATCAGCAAACTATTGATCTACCAACCGGTGCCCAGAAGCAAGTAACGCTCAATATACCGCTCAACATGAGCGCGATAGGTGGCAACAGTCCACTCAACATCGATCTACTGGATATAAACGGTCGTAAAGTAGCAACCAGGCAGGTCGCGACTCAGGCACTGAGTAACAATACAACGCTGGTTGGTATTCTCTCCGATACCCCTAATAATTTTGACCGTCTCAATCTGGCGCTGTCAGATCTGTTCAAGGCATCAGGACAGACCATGAATCTTTCAGCCGCGACACTACCAGCGCAGACAGAATTATTGCAAAACTTTGGGGTTATCGTACTCGACGACTTTTCAACCGGCACGTTAAGCCAGAAGCAGATGAAAGCACTGCAAGGCTGGGTGAACCAGGGCGGCGACCTGATCGTCATCGGCGGTCCCGAGTGGCAGAACACACTGAGTCCACTGCCAGCCTCACTACTCCCTGCTACGCCCCATGGGGGCAGCACAATTCCAGCAGGGACGGCACTCCTACCGGTCAGCGCAGTGACTCCAGCAGGACACGCACCACAACTCTCCCTCAACACAAATACACCCATCACCACGGCACAACCGCAGGCAGGCAGCATCGTTATTCAGAGCGCTCAGGATGGCAAGGTACCGCTGATCGTCAAGAGCAATCAGGGACAGGGTACTGTCTACTTCCTGGCTTATGATCCAACCCTGGAACCCCTCGCCTCATGGCCGCAGACAAACGATCTATGGAAGGGTCTGCTACTACGCACGCTAGGGGACCGCGCCATCACCAATGCATCCAGCACAATCAACCCACAAAACTTTCAATGGAATGCGACCTCATCAATGGGCGATCTCCTCCAGATCTTCTTTCCCAACGCCTATCCATCACTCTGGCTAATCCTGGCGCTGCTGGCGAGCTATATTCTCATCCTTGGTCCGATCAGGATGCTCATCGTGCGACGAACCAGACGCCGTCAATATAGCTGGCGCATCGTTCTGGCTACCATTCTGGTTTTTACACTCCTGAGCTATGGACTGGCACTCAAACAAAAGGGCGACGCAGTCATCAATAGTAGCATTACGGTCCTCCAGTTGAATCGTCCCGATACCACCGGAACCAACGGGCACATGACGACCTATCTGGGCGTCTTTGTCCCCAACCAGGGTGACTATACTGTGCACATCCCGGGCAATACCTTCGTCAATAGCGATCAGGGGAGCAATTCTAATAATGCGCCATATCCACAACAAAGCAACGGGATACAGCAAACAACCATCACTACTGGCAATAATGGGACAGATGTAGACCTTAAAGGGGTCGAGATCTGGACCAACCGTACACTGATTGAGCAGCAGGATACCCATATGACTGGAGGCCTGACCTCACATCTGCAACTCCAGCAGAACGTCGTCAGTGGCACGGTTACCAATACGCTACCATACGCGCTAGATGATGCCTATATCGCCATGGATAACTACTTCATCTCACTGGGTCAATTCCAGGCCAACAGTACTCGCACGATTACCCTGGCATTGAATAGCAAGATGAGTAACAATGCCAATGGGGCGGCCACGATAGCCGATCAGATCGCAGCAAACCATGGGATGCAGACCGGACAGGGCGGCTACTATCCTTTCACTGGCAATAGTCCCGTCACCGACGAAGCCAAGCAGCATGCATTGGCACTCGAAGCACTGAGCGGCGATTACTGCAATGGGAATGGTTGCTATCATCAGTCCGTCCAGGTCGCTACGATCAATGGAGTTGTCACAAAATCCTTTATGGCCGGGCAGACCGCCAGCAGCCGAGATCCATTACTACTGAACGGCGCTCCGATCACGCTCTTTGGTTGGATTAAAGATCCACATGCGTTATCAGCATTGAATCAGACAGGCAGCGATGTCACGATCAATGGACAGGTAGCTAATGGAACACATGAGTTGCTCGTACAGGCACCGCTAGATGTCAGCTATCAAGGTGCAGTCAGCATAGCACCAGGTCTGGTAAACTCAGAGATTACTCATCTCCAGCAGGATCAGTCAACCAATATACAGGAGCCTGTGCAGGGCACCTATACCATGACCACCGGCTCACTGACCTTTGAATACTCAGTGCCGGGAGCGCCACAGGTGCAGAACGGTGAGCTCGCTTTTACGGCCAACGCAAATAATCCCGGTATGCCTCCTTCTGCGACACAAAACGCGGGAAACTCCAGTGATATCAATCATCTTCAGGCGTATCTCTATAACTGGCATACTGGCAACTGGGATGCCGTCACATTCAACCAGTTCGCGCTCACCGTCAAGAAGGCTCAGGCGTATATTGGTCCAGGCAATCGCATACTCTTAAGCCTGAACAACCAGGATAGCAGTCTGGGTACCGTTCTCTTTAATCGACCAAACCTGACGATCAACGGCACAATTGTCCACTAGAACAGGGGGATTGTATGGATTATGAACAAGAGCATGAGCAACGGGTAGCAGAGGATACAAGCAAGCAGCAAGAGGGGGAAAAGAGCAGTACAACCACAACCAGTACGGCAACGGCACTCGCAGATAAGCCAGAAGCACTTATCCGTGTGGAGCATGTGAGTAAACGTTACCGTTCATTGTACGCGCTCAACGACCTCAGCCTGGAGATACCACGCAATACTATCTATGGTCTGATAGGACCTAATGGTGCGGGAAAGACCACACTGCTGCGTATCCTGGCCGCACTACTTACACCGAGTAGCGGCCAGGTCTGGTTCGAGGATCGGGATGTCAGTCGGACGCCGACAATCATTCAGCGTAAGGTCGGGTATATGCCGGACTTCTTTGGTGTCTACCCTGATCTCACAGCGGCTGAATATCTGGAGTTCTATGCTGGCATCCACGGTATTCCACGCAACAAACATGCTGGCATCATTGCCGATCTACTCGAACTGGTTGAACTGACTGACAAACGCAATGCGCTCGTTGAGTCGCTCTCACGAGGTATGAAACAGCGCCTCTGCCTGGCACGTGCCCTTGTGCACGATCCTGATGTACTCTTGCTGGACGAACCGGCCTCTGGACTAGATCCACGCGCACGAGTAGAGCTACGCGAGTTGGTACGCTCGCTCCAGGGCATGGGCAAAACGATTCTGATCAGTTCACATATCTTGCTTGAACTGGCCGAGATGTGTACCGATATAGCGATACTACAAGGTGGCAAATTGATCATTGCCGGCAGCGTCGAACAGGTCACACGCCAGTTAGGTGGAGAGCGTCAGCTAGAGATCCATGTTCTGCACCGTGAAGATGTTGAGCATGCAACAACGATACTCAATGCCAATCCGGCGATCACCCGGGTCATACAAGAGAACGCGAACAACGATACGACCGGTACAAACATCCAGGCCGATTTTACCGGCGATGAAGAAGCAATGCGACAGATCCTGGAGACCTTGATACAAAACAAGGTCCCCGTCGTCTCGTTCTCACCACGCAGTGGAGGCGGAAGACTGGAAGAGGTCTTCCTCAATATTACAGAGAGGAGCAAGTAAAAATCATGACGTTTGTTGCGCTCCTGATTAAAGAGATGCGCCTTATGACAAGGCGCGAGCGTACAGTCTGGCTAATGGTCGGTTATATCGTATTGCTCGGTATTATCGGCTGGTTTGAACTCCATAGCTTAGGCAACACTGATTGGAGCAGCATCGGCACAATCCTGTATACCACGCTCCTGATAATCCAATTTGT
This sequence comes from Ktedonobacteria bacterium brp13, assembly GCA_015099395.1. Lineage (GTDB taxonomy): Bacteria > Chloroflexota > Ktedonobacteria > Ktedonobacterales > Ktedonobacteraceae > Dictyobacter. The sequence continues at coordinate 3,443,542 of AP024096.1, forward strand.
GCTGGTACTTTTTGTGACGCCTGCATTTACAACGACAATGATCAATGGAGAGAAAGAGCGCCAGACGTTCGACATGCTCCTCTGCTCACGTCTCTCGCCTGCAGCACTGATAGGAGGAAAGCTCCTTTCGGGACTGATCAATGCCCTGCTCCTCATCGTGTCCTCGATCCCGCTTTTCAGTCTCGTCTTCTTCTTTGGAGGCATCTCACCACTGCAAGCCTTCGAGGCACTGCTCATCTTCGCAGCCACAGCCCTCTTTCTCGCAACCTTTGGGATATTTTGTTCATCCTTAGTATCACGACCAGCGGTCTCAACGGCACTGGCCTACATATTCGTCCTGCTCTGGTGCGGGCTGCCTCTGCTCTTCTATATGCTGCAACTCGCGTCCGGTATAGCAAATAATGGTGTAGCAGTCGTCAGTTCATCTGGTCCAGGACTGAATACAGTACCTGCTATTCCAGCGCCACCTTTTTACCTGGCCTGGAACCCGATCGTGGCACTGTTCAGCACCTTCAGTGTTGGTACGACATGGGCAGGACCCTACCAGATTTTGCATCTCCATATTATGGTCTGGCAACTCTATCTTTTTATCAGTGTACTGGTCTCTGCGCTGCTCTTCGCCGCCAGCATGCTACGGATCAGGCCAGAACAACGACGCAGTCGGGATAAGCGTTACCTGAACAAGAAACCTGTAGAGAAACCGATAGAAACAAAGGTCCCAGTAGAGGCGTGATAAACAGTAAGAAGCGCAGGGTAAGTATGTACACTCGTGCTTACCCTTTGAAGTAGAGAAACGGTGGTGTATGGCTACAACACTCCCGTCACCCGTGACGGAGACCCGCGAGATAGCGATCAACGGAGAACAACAACTGACAGGAGCGCTACGCCCATGGCGTCAGCGCATCTTCATACGGCATACACTTACATGGGGAAATGCTGGCCTTATCACCGGGCTCATACTGGCCGCACTCCTCATGCTGATAGCACGTCTGGTACCCTGGGCGAGCGCGCCCTATTGGGCCGCAGGGATAGCACTGACGGTCGTCATACTCGCACTTGCAGCAGCGATCTGGACCCGTCCAACGTTTACGAGTACGGCCAGGGACCTCGATCGCCGACTCGCCCTCTACGATCGGCTAGGAACCGCCTGGGAGCTACGAACGCAAACGCGTCCTCTCGTCCAGCTACAACGCAAAGATGCGTTGCGTCGCCTGAACGAGCATACACTCAAACAAACAATAACCCTGCGACCGCGCCGGGCAGGACTCATTATACTGGGTATCGCTATAGCCGCCCTACTCCTGCTCGCCCTGCTCCCTAACCCGATGCAGGCTATCTTGCGGCAACAGGCTGCAAACCAGGCCATGGTCGCCCGTCAGATCAGTGCCATCGAGAAGCTACGCCAGCTAGAGGCAAAGCAAACAAGTATCTCCCCAGAGGAGAAAGCAAAGATTGACAGTATCCTGCGTAACCTTGAGTCACAGATGCAGCAGGCCAAAACGCCAACCGACGCACAACAAGCGCTCTCGGATGCACAGGCCAAACTGAATCAGTTACAGAGCCCACAACTCACGAGTCGCGTACAGGGCCAGAGCTCTGCTGGCACCTCACTCTCAAGTAGCAGCAACCCAAATCTGAATGCCATGGGGCAGGCACTCAGCAATAATAATCCGCAAGCACTCGCTAAAGCACTACAGAACCTTGCACAGCAGTCCAGCTCAATGTCTCAGCAGCAGCGCGATCAACTGGCGAAACAGCTTGAGCAGGCAGCCAATCAAGCTGGACAGAACTCACAGCTCAATTCAGCGCTCCACCAGCTCGCGAAATCGCTCAGTGACGGCAACGCATCTGAGACATCCGACGCCGCCAACGCCGTCGAATCCGCCGCCCAGCAGACCGCGAACGACACAACCAACAGCAATGCACTGAATCAGACCAGCCAGCAGCTGCAAAACCAGGCCAACGATCTCGCAGCCGCCACCGACAACTCGACTGGCCAACAACAAGGTCAAGGCCAACAAGGCCAGGGCCAGGGGCAAGGTCAACAACAAGGTCAGGGGCAAGGTCAACAACAAGGTCAAGGTCAGGGACAAGGTCAGGGACAAGGTCAAGGTCAAGGCCAGGGCCAGGGACAAGGTCAGGGACAAGGTCAAGGTCAAGGCCAGGGCCAGGGGCAAGGTCAAGGTCAAGGCCAGGGCCAGGGACAAGGTCAGGGACAAGGTCAAGGTCAAGGCCAGGGCCAGGGGCAAGGTCAGGGAGGATCTGGTGGCACAGGTAGCGGAGGGAAGAAAAATGGCGGCAAGAGCGACCAGGTATATGTACAGGGACAAAAAGGCCAGGGGAGCAGCACACAAAGCGCAGACAATAGTCTGGGCGTCTCCTCCCAGGGGAACTCTGTTCCCTACTCACAGGTTATCCAGCAGTATAACCAGCAAGCACACGACGACATCGACAATAGCAACGTCTCACCAGACGTAAAAGATACAGTCCACAGCTACTTCGATTCATTAGAAGGCCAGTAATTCGTCTTACATTTTATGCACGAAAAGGATACAAAACACACAACGCAATTTGCTAGAAGGGCAGTAAACATACAATGGCAAAAGTAAACGATAATTCAGCCAACCCGTATGATGATGAAAATCTGTCTCCTGTGTACCCGGGGTATGATGACAACACAGCTACTACGAATATCACAGCCACAACCCCGGCCCCGACGGTACCACGAGAGCAGCCACCCCAACAGCAATCAGCACACGCAGCAGGAACACAGAGTGTGGAGAATACAGCGTCGACACGGACAACTCTCGCTAAAAATAAGCCTGCCGTCAAAACATTAGCACCTGCAGCAGCCGCTGGGAGCGGTGAGCCAGGCGAGCAAGATATCGCCTATTTCATCGAGACAGCGCAGCGGCTAGAGCAGGAATTGCAGAGCATCGTCATAGGACAGGAACGTGTCATACGCGAACTTATGCTGGCCCTGCTGGCCGGAGGACACGTACTGCTAGAGGGCGTACCTGGCCTGGGCAAGACACTGCTTGTACGTACACTGGCGGAGACGCTCGAACTCAAGTTTGCGCGCATCCAGTTTACGCCGGATCTGATGCCTGCCGATATCGTCGGAACGAATATTATCTCAGAGCAGAGCGACGGCACAGCGGGTAGCACACGCTCATTTAGCTTCCAGCCTGGTCCTATTTTTGCTAATATCGTCCTCGCCGACGAGATCAACCGCGCAACACCAAAGACACAATCTGCCCTCCTGGAAGGGATGCAGGAGCATACCGTCAGCGTCGGTGACCGTACACGTCTGCTGCCCCAGCCCTTCTTTGTGCTCGCCACACAGAACCCACTGGAGATGGAGGGGACCTATCCGCTACCAGAGGCACAGCTTGACCGCTTTATGCTCAAGATCATGGTCAACTTCCCCAAAGCCGAGGATCTCTTGCGCATCGTCGAGAACACTGTGGGCACCCAGTCATTCCACGCGCAGAAAATCACTGACGGCGCACAACTCATGCACCTGACCAGCATTGCACGTGCAGTACCAAGCGCCACCAGCGTCAAAGAGTACGCAGTACGCCTGCTGCTCGCTACACATCCAGATCGAGAGGACACTCCGGAAAAGATTCGCCAGTATGTACGCTACGGGGCCAGTCCACGTGGCCTGCAAGCGCTGATTACCACCTCCCGTGTTCGCGCACTGCTGGATGGTCGCTACAATGCCTCCATTGAGGATATCAACGCCGTCGCCTACCCGGTTCTGCGCCACCGCATCGCGCTCAACTTCGACGGACTGGCCGACAATATAACACCGGAGAAACTGATTGAGTCGATTATTGATGAACTCTCATAGAAAGAAAGATTATGGTTGAGCGCGCCAATCAAGCAGCGTCATCTGCACGCTTCCCACTGGATGCTAGCATCTTGCAGCGACTCGATAATGTCGCACTACTCACACGTCGCCCGATGGCTACCGGACGTCCTGGTCGTCGTCGCTCGCCCCTGGCAGGCTCCTCGTTAGAGTTTGCCGACTACCGGCGCTATACCGCTGGCGACGACTTTCGCCGCATCGATTGGCGCGCCTATGCCCGTCTGGAACGGCTCTTCTTACGCGTCTTCGAGGCTGAAGAGAACATAACAGTGACCATCCTTATCGACTGCTCCGTCTCGATGGTACACGGCGAGCCAGTCAAGGCCAGCATTGCGCACTCGATCGCCGCAGCCCTGGCCTATATCGCCCTCAAATGCGAGGATAATGTCGTACTGGGGGCACTGACAGATCGGTTGGTGGCCTACCGCAAGATAGGCAATAGCAAGAACGCGATCTGGACGGTCGGTGATTTTCTGCATACCTTACCGACAGCAGGGAACACGAACCTGAATCGGGCCCTCTATGATCTGGGCCGCATAGCGATGACGCCAGGCTTAACGATCGTTATCTCAGATTTTCTGGATACGAACGGCTATGAGATAGGAGTACGTGCAGTACGGCAGCTACGGCAAGAGGTGGCACTCCTGCAGATCCTCTCACCGGATGAGCTCGATCCACAGTTACAGGGCGATTGGCAGTTGCGCGATAGCGAGGGATCACACACGGTCGAGGTCAGTGCTGGCTCCCATATCCTACAGGCATATCGAGATCGGCTGGCACAGTTCACCGAAGAGCTAGCAGCCTGCGCACATCGGTATGCGGGTAGCTATACATTGATCGCCAGCGACACGGATATTATCGATGTAGTGCAGCGCCTGCTCCGCCAGGTTGAATTAGTGAGATAACAGGAGAAGGGTAGGCGACTTATGAGCATCCTTGTTCCCGCGGCTTTCGCCTTTGCCGCGATCATACCCATCATCCTGCTCCTCTATTTTATGCGGCCCAAACGTCAGGAGCGCGTTGTTGGCAGCACGCTGCTCTGGCAACAAGCGATGCAGGATATTCAGGCCAGCCGTCCATGGCAGCGTCTGCGCGTCACGCCGCTGTTGATATTGCAGTTGCTGGCAGCACTCTTCATTATCCTGGTGCTGGTGCGACCAGCTATCTTCAGCAATAGTCCATTGAGCGGCAATACGATTATTATTTTACAGGCATCAGCCAGCATGCAGGCCACCGATGTAGCCCCTAACCGCTTTGAGAATGCAAAGAACACGATCAGTGACTATATCGATGAGATGGGTTCCAATGACCATCTCTCACTGATCACAATGGCACGCTCACCACAGATTTTGATTGCGAACTCACAGGATAAGGGACAGTTGCATAGTGCCTTGCAAAACGCAAAGGTCACCAATCAAGAGGCTGATCTGGAGCAAGCCCTCTCGCTGGCCGGTTCTCTGGCGACAGGTGAGACAAATGCGCAGGTGATGGTGATCGGTGATGGACATGTGCTGAATACCGATCAAAACCTGGACGTCTCGTTCCCGGTCCGCTATCAGTCCGTCGGGACCGACGCTCCTAATGTTGCACTGCTGGCGCTCTCATCGCGCCTGATAAATGGAAAACTGATCGCCTTTGCGCAGGTCGCGAACTATAGCCATGCCCAGCGTTCAATCCCGGTCGAGTTGGATACCAACGGCAGGCTCTTTGGAGTGCAGACCGTCACGCTCGGTGCTGGTGCAGATGGTTCTATCGAGTGGGGACCCCTGAACGCCACAACGAATCAATTGCACGCCCATATCATTTCGCAAGATGCGATGACCAGCGATCATGATGCATGGTCCCAGGTCGGCAGCGCGGCGCATGGTCGGGTACTCCTGGTCACCAAAGGGAATATGTATCTGGAGACGGCGCTGCGTCTGCAATCGAATGTGACCCTGTTTGAGACGACACCCGATAAATATGCACACAATATCGGGAGCTACGATCTAACGGTCTTCGATGGCTATACGCCGCCGACTCTGCCGACCGGGAACATACTCTTTGTTGACCCGCCCAATGGGAACAATGCGTTTGGTACCAGCGGCCCCTTGATGGCAGTGCACCAGATTAGCGCGGGCAACGATCCCTTGAATCTCTTAAGCAATATCGATCTGAGCAATATCCATACGCTAAAGGACAGTCATCTGCTCAAACCCGCACTCTGGGAGCAGACGGTGATTAATGCGACAGAGACTCCACTCTTGATTGCGGGCGAGCATAATGGACAACGGATCGCGGCCTTCGGCTTCGACCTGCATGAGACCGATCTACCACTCCAGCCGGCCTTCCCGATCCTGATGGTCAATATGCTGAACTGGTTTCTACCGGCCCCAGTCACTGGCATGGGACAGGTCAGCCCGGGTAGCGCAGTCAGTGTCCAGACCTGGCCAGGAGCCAGTCAGGTGAGTGTTACCGGACCAGATCAGCAGAAGGTCAATGTAGGACCACCCTTCCCTGTTATCCCCTATACCAATACAAACAATGTAGGGGTCTATCAGGTGAGCCAGACCGTACGTGGACAGAAGCTCAATGGCATCTTCACCGTCAATCTTTTTAGCCCGACACAATCGAACCTTGCACCAGCCCATACACTACCCATTAACCATAGTGTCAACTTCACAGGCAGTAAGAATACTGTCTCACACCAACTCCGTGAGATCTGGCCCTGGATCGCAGCTATCTTGCTACTGATCCTCTGTGTAGAATGGTGGCTCTTTAGTCGCAACTACCAACTCCAAAGCAACATACGCAAAGGCGGCTCTCTACACAGCGACATGGGACGTAGAGGCAAGCAGCAATCAACAAATAAGCTCATCGCACAGCTACAACGCCACTCGCCAGACTGGGACACGCTAAGGAGACGCGCACTGAAATACAAGAAACGCGTGCGTAGTAGATTAAAACAACACGCGAAAGGGGAGCGTCATGTTAACCTTTGAGCAACCACTCTTACTATTGCTCTTTCTTCCCATCGGCATCCTGGTCTATCTCACCTGGCGGCGGATGTCGATGCCCTATGCAGCGCTGCAACGACGCTGTATACTTGCCTGTCGTCTCTTGCTCTTTGCCTGCATCATCCTGGCACTGGCAGGCACCGCACTCGCGCTGCCCGTCAGCCATCAGACAACTATCTTCGTTGGTGATATCTCGGCCAGCACATCGTCCCAACGGAGCTTTATCGAGCAGTGGATCAACGGAGCTATTAAACATAAACAGACCGATGACCGTGTAGGCATCGTTGCCGTAGGACGCAACGCACTCGTCGAACAATCAGTGCAAACACAGGTCAACTTTTCACAATTTGAGTCCACCCCTGATACCAACTATACAGATCTCGCAGCCGGTCTACGCCTGGCAGCAGCTATCATGCCCAGCGATACACAACGCCATATTGTCCTGCTCTCCGATGGTCAACAAAACATGGAGGATGCCCTGCAGGAGGCTCAACTATTACAACAACAGGGGATTCGCCTGGATATAGTGCCTTTGCCTGAGACCACAGGAGCAGATGCACGTATCGACAACTTCACGGCCCCCACGAATCTGCACACCAATGAGCGCTTCCAGCTACACGCCAGAGTCTATAGCAGTGTCGCTCAGAAAGCGACCATCAATATCTACATGGACCAGAGCATTATTACACAGCAGAGTGTCTCCCTTGCGGCGGGCGAGCAAGATCTCAGCTTTACAATGCTCTCACCCTCGGTTGGATTTCACACATTCCGCGCAACACTTAGCGCGCCACAGGATGCCATTGCGCAAAACGATGAAGGGGCCGCCTTTGTCAATGTACAGGGACCGCCACGTGTCCTCGTCGTTGAAGGCCAACCAGGCAGCGGACGGAATATCGTCGCAGCACTGAAGGCGACACATATCGATATCAGTGTTGGCGCACCAGGTGATATCCCATCCACACTTGATGGACTGGTCCCATATAGCAGTATCGTCCTGGCCGATGTCCCGGCCATTGAACTGGGCAATACACGCATGCAGGTCATACAATCATTCGTACGTGACCTGGGACATGGGCTCGTCGTCAGCGGCGGACAGAATAGCTACGGCGTCGGCGGCTATACCGGCACGCCACTGGAACAGGCGCTCCCAGTGAGCATGGAGATTCCACAACATAAAGAGACACCAACCATCGCCGTCGTCTTAATCGTCGAAAGCCTGGAAGCACAGACACAGATCAACATCTCAAAAGAGGCGGCTAAAGAGGTCGTCGGACTGCTCACGCCACGCGACCAGGTCGGCATCTCCGCTGGTTATGGGGCATTGAGCATCAAAATGCAAAACGTGACCAACAAGCAGAATATCGATAACCAGATCGACAATATGAACCCGGTCGATCCTGCCAGCTATAATCCTGATCTCGCGAACGCCGAACAAGAACTGCTGCATACGAACGCCAAGATCAAACACATTATCCTGCTTGGCGACGGCGACGCCTACGACAACTATGCCCCCACAGTCAACAGAATAGCAAACGAGAATATTACTGTCTCTGCAGTCGAGACAAATGCACTCAGCCCGCAAGATATCGCAACAATGCAGAATATCGCACAATGGGGCAAAGGACGCTTCTACCAGGCCAACAATCCAGCGGATATCCCACAGATCCTCCTAAAAGAGGCCCAGCAAGCAGCCAAACGTTCATTGATCAACGAAACCTTCACGCCAGCCGTCGTCAGCAATCATCCGATCCTGACCGGCTTTACAGGTCTGCCACAGCTCAATGGCTATGTCGCGACGACCCCCAAACCAGCAGCTCAGATGGTACTGGTCAGCCACCTGGATGATCCAATTCTAGCCACCTGGCAATATGGCCTGGGGCGCTCTGCGGCCTGGACCAGTGACGCGCTGGGGCTATGGACAAAGCATTGGATCTCCTGGAACGATGCCGCGCGCTGGTGGGCTAACGTCGTCACCTGGACCCTACCATCCCAGAACCAGGGCGGACTCGATGTGAATGGCAGCGTCACCAATAGAGGAGGACAGATAACAGTCGATCTGCCACCCGGTACAAGCACAACAGGGAAGCAGCCACAGGTCCAGGCCCATATTGTCAGTCCGGATCTATCGCAGCAAAATATTACCCTGCAACCGACCGCCCCGGATCGCTGGGAAGGCAGCTTCCCAACCGAACAGGTCGGTGCCTACCTGCTACAGATCACCTACAAGGGCGACAAGAACTCAAGCCAACTCAGCGCTACTACCGGACTCGTCATTCCCTATTCACCAGAGTTTCATACCCAGGGCACAGATACCAACTATCTGAAACTGCTGGCGCAGAGCGGAGGCGGAAGCTTGCTCAATCCCTCGAATACGACAGATGCCTTTAGCGAGAGTCTGAAACCCGCACAGGCCTCGATCTCACTGGCTTTCTGGCTACTCATCCTGGCCGCACTGCTTTTACCGCTGGACATCGCATTACGCCGCCTCTCCAGTGTAGAGTTCTTGCGTACCGGCTATCAACGCCTGAGCCAGTTGTTCCAACGGAGAGCAAAAGATACGCCCATAGCCAGTACAAGCACCGCCAGTTCATCACTGAGCCATGTGCTCCAGCGCCGCGAGCAGATCAAGCATCAGGCCAACGATACGCAAGAGATCATCACACCAACAATCGAGAGCAGACCAGTCACGCCAGTACAGCCAGGTGTTACTCCTGCTACTCCACCCAAACCAGCGACAAGCAGTCCTCCCACACGCTCGGTACCACTGCAACATATCACAAAACCGCGCACTACTAGCAACCAGCCACCTACCGCAAAAAAGAGGAGCGCAGAGGTACCACAGACAACTCCCGCGAAACCGGCTAAAAAGCCAGCAGAGACCAGACCAGCAGCGAGTGCGCCAAATACCAGGGAGGAGGTCTCAGTGGGCAACACAACCTCAAAGCTCGTTGAAGCCAAACGGAAACGCAAGGAGCAGAACAGATAAGCAGGTCGCTGCAAGGATAGGGATATCTCAAATCTGATAACTCGCAACTAAAATGATACTCTAGTATATAATTCTGATTAGGAGTATGATACAATTTCAGTCAAACAGAAGACCTGCTTTTCTAGCAAGCGCCAAAAACAAAGGGAGAGGAAGATCATGATGACCGGTACTTCGTGTCGCAATGTCGCAACGGGAGTGCGTCGTAAAGCTATTCTAGAAGCTGCACTGCAATTATTTTTGACAAAAGGCTTTACCGATACAACAATGGAAGATATACGCCAACTCTCAGGAGCTAGCACAGGCAGTATTTATCATCATTTTGAGAAAAAAGAGAATATTGCAACAGAGTTGTATCGTGAAGGGCGTAAAGACCTCAATGCCACGTTATTGCAGAGTTTCAATACCAATGATCCAGAAGAGGGTCTGCGAACACTGGTCTATAACTACCTGGATTGGTATGAGCAATCCCCTGATCTTGGTATCTATGTGATTCAAGCCGCTAACACAGAATATCTTGGACGCTATGTAGAAGAGTTGCGCCAGTCGCTAGACTCATCCGCACAACACTTTTTAAGATGGCTGGAACCTTTTATAGCGAACAACACAATCGTTCGCTATCCAGACACTCTCTATATTCCGCTCTGCCTGGGTCCTAGCCGCGAGTTTATCCGCCTCTGGCTACGCACTCGACGCCCTGAACAGTTGCAAGAGGCACGCACGCCACTTGCAGAGGCGGCATGCCAGATTCTGCTAACGCATTATTCACGCTAATAGTGCAATAAGCACGAGGAGATTAATCCATGCTACTGTCGGAGCTACGGAAACAGGTAGCCCACTATGCACATACTACGATACGCTTGCCGCTGAAGATATCGTAGTCGTCAATGCGCAGGGAGAAGTTATCGAAGGGAAAAGGAGGTGACCTACGTGAGATTCTCATCAGTGCCTTTCTCCTCTTCAGAAGTCGCTTCTAGATAGGTTGCCAGTCCATCAAATTGTGTTTCCCAAAACTGCCGGTAGTGCTCAAGCCACATTGCAGCCTCTCGCATTGACCTGACGGCCAGGCGAAAACGGTGGACGCGTCCTTCCTTCCTGCGCACGATGAGAGCCGCCTGTTCAAGCACATGTAAATGTTTCGAGATCGCCGGGACGGATATCAAGAACGGCTGAGCCAGTTCTGTCCCAGAGGCTTCTCCTTGTGCTAGACGTTCTAAAATGGCCCGACGTGTGGGGTCAGAGAGTGCGAGAAAAACGGCATTGAGTTGCTGTGATGAATTGTTAACCATGTAGTTAATTGTACCAGGACAAACAACCTATTGTCAAAAACCTCCTCGCGCTGCACAGAAAACTGATGTATTATTCAATGTTAAAAAGCTATCTGGTCAATCGGCACTACTCGTGCGTAATGAGCACTTTTAGCGCTCGGCTCATACGCAGTACCAGTGTATCCAGTGCCTCTTGATACTCGTCAAGTGGGAAGCGATGAGAGATCAGTGGCGCTAGCTGGAGCTGACCGTCGGTGAAGAGGCGGATGGCGTATTCCCAGGCCGCAGCGTTCGCACCAAAGCTTCCCTGGATCTTCAGTTGCTTGAGGACAAAGATATCACACGAGACACTCAATGGCGCAGTCGAGCTGGTCAGTCCTTCAAGCAGAACGGTACCACCCCGGCAAGCAGTCAGGAAGGCCTCCTCCATCGCTTGAATATGCCCGGTCCCCTCAAAGACAATATCTGCCCCCCGGCCATCTGAGATCTTCAGGATCTCTGCCTGCGTATCCACCCGGCTCATGTTGAATGCATGCGTCGCACCTAGCTGACGCGCCAGTTGCAGTCGCTCATCTCTGAAGCCCAATAAGACGATCGCATGCGGATGAAAAAAGTTGGCTATCTGCACTGCGATCAGACTCTCGACGCCATCACCAACGATCGTCACAACAGCACCAGGTAGCGGCTGTGTATTGAGAAAGAGATGCGCGACCCGTGCAACCGGCTCTAATAGTGCCGCCTCCTCGAACGACGTCTCAGCAGGCAAGGCATGCACCAGTCGGGCAGGGACCGCAACATACTCGCCCAGACCACCATGACGGCTAAAACCTAGCTCCTCATAACCAGCCGAGCAGAGATTGGTCAGACCATGACGACAGTTGCGACAGAGCCCACAATACACAACACTCTCAACGACAACTCGATCTCCCGGCACAACATGGTGCACCAGCGCTCCGCTCTCAATGACCTCACCCGACCACTCATGACCTGGCACGATCGGATAACGATAATAGCCCTCTGGTCGCTTCCCCTGATATAACTCAACGTCACTCTCACACAGGCCGACGACCCGCGAACGCACCAGAACCTCATCCACCCCTATCACTGGCCGCTCACGCTCTACCACCTCCGCAATAGCAGGCTCGGTAATCATCACTGCACGCATCTATTCAATTGCTCCCTTTTACTCACATTCATCTCGCACCCACTACACAACAAAGCATAAGTCGGAGATATTATATATCCGCATCTTCCCCATTGGTAGTAAGAGCTCAAAAAGGCGCTGATAAAGTACGAATTGTGCAGCTATTTTACCCTCAACATTACAATATCTACGTCTTTGGCTATACGAATTCCTTCTTCTCGCCTTCAATTTGCCGGCTAGGTAAGGTGAGCATATGCATGCTACCAGGCCGGGTACCACTGCCCTTGCGCTGCCAGAGGCCATACTCGATATGGTAGGCTGCTCGCAACTCTTCCCAGAGACTGTGAATGTGCTGCTCCATTGTATGGATATTGTTGAGGGCTACACGTAGCGTGTACTTGCCATGGATGCGTGTATGCGAGAGAAAGTAGTTTCCAGCGTCGTTGATGCGTGCCATGATCTGTTTATTGAGAGCCTCCAGTGAGTCTTCATTGTCGATACCACGCGGATGGGCACGAAAGCAGACGACACTGAGCGGGACCGGAGCAAGGCACTCGAATTCAGGTGTCGTCTCTACTTTGGTGAGCAAGAGTTGCGCCAGACGGCAGTGTTCGGTAATCCTGGCGATCAGTCCTTCACGACCAAAATAGCGCATCACAACCCATAACTTGAGAGCGGGAAAGCGATGAGGGAGCGAGAAGTCATAATCCATCAAGTTTAAAACTTCATCCTCTCCGTGCGCGGTATCTTGCAAGTAGTCAGGCGTCAGACTCAAGGCCGATTTCAGTAGTTTTGGATGGCGCGTATACAGGATGCTACAACCGAGCGAGGTGAAGAGCCATTTGTGTGGATTGACTGAGAAAGAGTCCGCATGTTCGCAACCAGCCAGCACCCAGCGTTTCTCAGGCAACATAGCGGCAGGACCTGCGTAAGCGGCGTCAACATGCAACCAGAGTCCATAGTGCTCACAGACACGTACAATCTGCGGCACAGGATCGATACTCGTCGTGGAGGTCGAACCGACCGTCGCCACAACGGCGAATGGCAGATAGCCATCACGTATATCTTCCTCGATGGCCTTCTCTAGCTCATTTACGTCCATACGCAGGATACTATCTGTGCTGATCTTCCGGATACCTTGCAGACCGATGCCCAGGACAATTGCCGCTTTCTCGACCGAGGAATGCGCCTCCGCTGACATGTAGAGGCGCAACCGTGGAATCTCGGGGCGACCCGCCAGACCTTCGCGAGCAGCATGCATACATGGTATCGCCTCACGCGCTGCGACCAGTGCGTGCAGGACCGCCGAATTATGATGCAGCATGCCAAACATGTTCTCTGGCAACCCCATCAGCTCACGAAACCAATTCACCACGACCAATTCTAGCTCGGTTGCCGCAGGCGCGGTACGCCACAGCATCCGTGAAACGTTAAAGGTCGATTCTAGCATCTCCGCCAGAATACAGGGCGCGGACGCAGTTGAGCTAAAATAGCCCATAAAACCTGCTGAGTTCCATTGGGTGAGATTTGGTACGATCAAGCGATAGATATCCGAGAGGATCGTCTCCATCGATTCGGCTTGCCCGGGTGCGTGGCGGGGCATGCTACGCACTACATCACCGGGCATCAAGCGTGGAAAAACCGGCTGCTCCTCAACGTGTGTGAGGTAATTGGTAATCCAATCGATAACATGATGACCATATTTGTGGAACTCAGATGCGTTCATATCGCCCAGCATTGATCGATCATCATTAGCCAATACGTGCACCTTCAACCTCCCCTACCAACTTCTTCACATGGCATTCTTAGCCTGCTAGTATATCGATGTCGATAACATATGTATATTTCTCAATTTCGGTATTTATGTATATAGAATATTGTAAACTACTGCGCTTCGTTCGTCAATACCTTTATAAGCACTTTCTCTTTCTTCGACGTCTATATTCATAAAGACCAATTGTAGTAGCGATGATCGCAGTAAGCACATGTTTTAACATAGACTATACTCTCGACACAAAAATAACACAAGTGATCAAATAGTACTACTATTCTATGCTCTGTATCTCAAAAGCGTTCTATAACGTACTAAGCTTCTACTATACGGCATTTATATGCCGTGGTGGTGCTATGTAGTAGGGAGGGGACTTTCTTGAAATTTTATAAAAATACGGATTCTGGGGACACGTGGGGGCCCGAGGATCTGGAGCTCATGGGAATATTGGAACCACTACCACTTGAGCCTTCAGGGCTACGTTCGGAACATATTGTGCCACAGATCATGCCACGCATTTTAGGCACAAGAGATATGACTTCGACTTTTGTCATCTCCACATACCTTGCTTCGTACGCTTCAACAGCCGTTGCGGGCGGACCAGCAGCGATTACGTACCTCTTGCTGGTCGGATTTTCCTTTTTCTTACCCAGCCTGATTGCGACGGCACAACTGGGCTATATGTTCCCCTGTGAGGGAGCACTCTACAACTGGACACATCGTACGATTGGTGGCTACTGGAGCTTCTTCTCGGGCTTCTGTGCCTGGTTACCGGGTATTCTTATTACCAGTAGCATGGGGAACCTGCTACTCAGTTATGTACAATCACTGGTTGGTCCACTCCCCATGACGCCATGGGCACAGAGCGTCGTCATCTGCTCAATTCTACTGCTTGGCTGCTTTGTTTCGACGCAGCGCTTTCGCAGTGTACAAAATACAATCAATATCATCTTCTGGCTCCTCCTGACCAGTGTCGGTCTGATCGCGCTGGCAGCAATTGTCTGGTTACTTACAGGACATCAATCAGCCACTGATTTTGATGATTGGGCGGCCTGGAGTATTCAGCCGGGCAATATTGTGCTCTATGGACTGCTGGCCTTCGCCTATATCGGGACGGAAGGACCGCTCAATATGGCTGGCGAGATAAAGGGACGCTACGTTGTAAAACGGCACCTCCTCTTTGGCAGTATCATCTTGATCGTAGCCTATCTGACGAATACGCTCGCGGTGCTGGTTGTCATGGGACGGAACGCAGCCGACAATCCCTTTGCGTTGGTCACAACGGTCGATATTGTCTTAGGCAAGGGTATTGGTCTGGTCACAGCCCTCTGTCTGATGGGCACGTTCTTCGGAACGGTCTTGATCTATAACTACCTCTATGCGCGTATCCTGCTTGTCGCCGGACTCGATCGCCGTCTGCCTCCCATTATCTCCCGCCTCAATACACACCGTGTGCCAGCCAATGCGATCCTTTTTCAGACTGCGCTCTCAATCGTCTTTACGACACTCACTTTTATAATGGCACCGATCATCGCCTTCTTCGGCAACGCAGCGGATTTCTCGATCCAGATATACAACATTGGGCAGGCTGCCGCTGCTATCGTCTGGACCATCTCGACACTCTTCCTCTTTATCAGTCTGCTCGGTAACTATCTACGCGACTCACGCGCATTTCGGCAGCAGCGCATCTTTCCCATGCCGCTGATCTGGTTTAGCATCATCTGTGGACCCCTCAGCTGTCTGTTCACGATCGGCAATACGCTGCTCTTCTCATGGACAGCATTAATTCCAAACGCACAATGGTGGTACCTTGTCGGCGGTCTCACGCTCATCTTCCTGCTCGTAGCGGCAGCCCTCAGTGTCTTCGCGCGTAGCGAAGTCGAATGGCAATCGTTGCATGAAGATATTACAGCCACGCCCACCTCAACCGCATTACTACGGGCAGGTCGCCCATCGGCACAGACGGTCCAATCCATTGTCCAGGAGAGTGAGACGCAGGATACCTAACAGCCAGCCTGCCAGAGGAAACAGTATTGGTGCTCATAGTACTCACATCACTCACATGACGATATGCCGTCAAAAGACGCAGGCACCAGTACTCCTCTCTGGCAGGATAGCTCTTCGATCTGAAAAGATAACTATGCTCAAGGTTATTCGTAATAATTAGTAAACGCATATAAATATATATAAGTATCGATCATCTATTTACGAAATAGTGTAGTAAGGAAGGATCTGTGGATGAGTAATAAGCAACAATCTAAGAAACTCATTAATGGCCTGATTATAGGGGCAACGGTAACATTGCTCGGCATTGCAATCGTGCAGCAACTACGTACTCCGGCCGAAGAGCGGACCTGGGAAGGCAAGATACTGGGCTTCCCCTACGATCTCCGCCTGCCATCTAAAGAGCGCTTACAAGCAGCCTATTGGAATAAAGACAGCGCGAATATCCTGCAACCTAAACCTTTTGGGGTAGGCTGGACGATCAATTTCTATCCATTGGTCAATCGAACAACAGAAATCTCACAGACGGTCCACCATTAGGCCTGGCAGCAAGAAGGCGGGCGACGTAGCAGAATACGTGCGCCCGCCTTTTGATTTTATATAAATGCGGCGATCAGTAACCCGAGTGATAAGGCGAGACCAAAGACGAGGTGGAAAAGCGAGGTCTTTTTGATACCAATCATATAGGCCTTACGCTCCGTTGCTTGCAGAACGGCACGTACATTGGTAAAAGCCAACGGAAAGGTTAGCCAGACCAGCAACGTCGGCCACGGCAGGATACGCAATAGTACGGCCAGCGTGACAACGACATAGGTCCCCAGCAGTAGCGTGGTATGAAAGAGTTGACCAAAACGCACGCCAAAACGGACCGGTAATGTCCGCTTGTTGACTGCGATATCATCCTGATAGTCACGCGTATTGTTCATATTCAGGATCGCGACCTCTGTAAAGCCAACCGGGATCGCTGCGACGAGGGCAACCCATGACCACTGATGAATCTGTACATAGTACGAACCCCAGGTCATCACAAGTCCCATTGCCAGGAAGACCATCACATCCCCCAGTCCTCGGCTCGAGAACTTGAATGGCTTCGCGCTATAGAAATACGCGATCAGAATACCACCCACACCGAAGAGAATGATCTCAGGTCCTACCGTAAAGATAAGAATAATACCCAACAATGCAGCGATCACAAAGCAGATAATACCACCAAGCAATACCTGGCGAGCGGTCATCTCCTTGCGGAAGATGACAGTTGAGGCTCCCAGCGAGCCCGCGTGATCCAGACCATAGCGATAATCAAAATATTCGTTGACGTAGTTGGTCCCGATCTGTAAAAAGAGGCAGGAGACAAAGGTTACCAGGAAGAGCCAGAAATGGAACGTTCCCTGATAACCAGCCACCGCTGTCCCGACAAAGACCGGACTTACAGCAGCAGTAAGTGTAAAAGGGCGACTGGTCTTGAGCCAGACACGCCAGGCAGACGGGCGCGCCACAGGATCTAACCCCTGCTCTTCAGCCTGGCCTGCAATAGAATGAGCATCTCTCATCATAGACATACATCTCTCTATAAATATGCCGATTGTGTATGATGACCTTAGTTTGCTCACCAGCTGGCAAAGCGTTCAGCTATAAAAGTCAAAATACATAACCTTAGAAAGGACGATATACATGGCAAAGTCCCCAGACATCACCTCGAATGCTAGAGATGTTCAAAGTCAATACTTCCGCGTCACCGATGATGTTCCTGAAGAGGTCTGGTACTGGGCCGCACTAGGCTCGATCATCGTCTCCGCTCTCCTCTTCGTCTCCAACAAACGCGACTGGAGTATCTTCGTAGGACAATGGCCGCCAACATTCTTACTCTTCGGTCTCTTCCATAAGTTACTCCACCAGGAACACTAGCCACTGGCGTGTACATAGTCGCTGGCTATGTGCACGCTCTTCTGTTACAGCCATACCACCCGCCCGCAAGATGACCTGCATAGAACTATCGTAGCATTCATAACTATAGCATGCGTAGCATTATCCGCCAAGCAAAGAACAATGAGAGGAACTCATACCATGCAAGCAGGCTCTCCTAGCAAAAAAAGGCATCGGCGAAGATGCACTGACCTTTACCAGCGAGGATCAGTTATCCAAACAAAAAGACGCCGAGAAGATTGACCAGTTTCTGCGGGGTCGCGATCTCCTGAGCTACCGGGTTCTCAGTGAAGGCGTACTTCAGAAAAGTATTTCGTAAATAGAGGTGGTTCCCACTCAATAGTTTTATCAAATACAATACCTTATTGTTGAGCTATTTTAGATGATCAGGAACCTCATTCGTCCAGGAGGCTCAACGCTCTATGGATTTTATCTTTTTTCAGATTAAACTGCGGAATGTGGATATTATGCATCCTTCCCCTCATTTTCTCGCATCGCTCCCTTGCTATTCAAGTACTATAAATGCAATTTCTTCTATTTAAACGGCTTTATTGAGGTTTGCTCCAATAGTTTTAAAACTACTAATTTTAGAAAGAGATACAATTTTATTGTAGGGTTGATAAATTATTATTGTAATGGTAAACTGCTTACGAGGTCGATAATCTTTGTGAATGATGAAACAGCAAACGCTATTTTATAACGATTGGAGGTTTATACGCAAATAGTAACATTTTACCGTTTAAGTTTCTAGTAATTCTATTGTCTCGTAACTACACTATGCGTTTAAACGCGTGTTCTATATTTAGCAGTGAGAATCACCTACATGGATACATTTTACAATCGTATTGCGCGCTACACCCGTCTGGCTTCTTGTGTAGTGCTTGCAATGACATTCCTTGCACTCATGGTTTTTGTTGGGCAGTCTCATGCAGCCACAGTTGCCAATGGACAGAATGGACAGAATGGACAGAATGGACAGTCTGGACAGAATGGACAGTCTGCCCCGCCTGCAAACAATGGTGGTGCTGGTACTTGCACATCAATGTACGTAAATGGTCTTGCCCTGGCGGCAGGACAACCGGCCAACAATAGGGTCTATGGTGAGTTATGTAATCCTCGTCATGGGGCCAGCCAGACGGTTGAGCTACTGGTTGCGGGCCTTACATACGACTATCAGTATTGGGATTGGCCAAGTACCGCTCAGGATCCACAGGGGTCCCAAGACTATTCGGCTGTACGATATTTTACTGGCTATTACAGTCCCGCCGGTATTGGCTATAGCACATTCAGTATTGATCGCATTGGTATCGGTCTGAGTTCACATCCTGTGAGCACTGATGTTAATATGGCTTCGAATACGTATATCCTGCATCAGATTGTATCCCGATTAAAAGCTGGTAGCATTGGTAACACCAAATTTCCTCGTGTACTCCTGATTGGTCACTCTTTTGGTTCCCGTGTCTCCCTTACGGAGGCTGCGACCTATCACGATGTGAATGGCGTTGTGCTTACCGGTGCACTGCATAATCAGAATCCCAATGTAATGACGATCGCTCCAGCTATAGAGGCTAGCTCTGATCCCGCTTTCGCCAGCATGAATCTGGACTCCGGCTACCTTACTGATGGACCAGGTTCTATCCAAGCAGCGTTCTACTATATGCCTGGTACATACAGCGATCCGAACGTCATTGCGTACAATAACCAGATCAAGCAAACGATGACCGTATCAGAGTTGGTAGATCTTAAAACTGCACTCACAAGTACGCTCTCCAGGCAGATCAATGTGCCGGTTCTGTTAGTCGTAGGACAAAATGACATGCTTTCCTGCGTCAATGCGGTGAACTGCTCAAGCGCTGCGACAGTCTATCAAGAGGAGGCTCCTTTCTACTCACCACAGGCCCAGTTGCAAGTGCATGTTATTCCGAATACAGGCCATGACCTGAACCTGCATTATTCAGCACATACAACCTATGCAACGATTATGACGTGGGCACTGGCACACGTTGCTCCGTAGTAATCTGTGTGCTTGATGTAAGCCTGTAACTCCCATGGGATGCGTAACGAGATGACAGCAAACAGGATGTATCGTGCAAAGCGGCTTCTGAAGCTATCTTGGTCATAGCGCTTGCTTTTGGCAATCTGACTTATGCGCGGACGCTTGCGACTGTACACTCTTACGCAGACCAGGGATAGGGTAAGGTAATTTGAAGACCGAGAACAGATAGTAGAGCGACGGCAGCAAAATACACATACCAACCGCCATACCAATCAGCAGTGCAAGAATCGCACTCGGAACGTTGGCCGAACTTTCGATAGTATAGTAAGGTGGGATAACATAAGGGTACTGTGAGAGACCCCACGCACCCAGCATAAAGGCTGCTTCAGCAATGATCAGGATACGCGCCAGACGGAAACGCTGTAAAAAGAGCGCGACTGCCGTAGCAATACCAATCAGCATGGTAATAATGACGAGAGGGAGCGCATGGCTTAACATGCCTTGCCAGATAAGGGGTGCTTCAGAGGACGAGAGCAGGAGGCCAGCAGCACCCAGGAGCGCGGTAATCGCTCCAGCCGCTAATGCGTTCAGCCGATATGAACGGGTCAACTGCGTATCATGAATGGTATCACGCGCCTCCACAACAAGATAGATCGCAGCGATGGTCGCACAGAGTGCGATAGCCATCACACCGATCACTACGGTAAAAGGCGAGAGCCAGGCAAAGATATTGCCAGCCTGTGCTACCCCTTGCGCATTGACCAGTCGTCCACTAGCAACGGCAGCAGCAGCAACACCGAGAAAGAAAGGAGTGGCGATACTCATAATACTGAAGACACGCCCCCATGCACGCGCGAAAAGGCTCTCCTCACTTACCGCATAGTAGCGATAGACGAAGGCAGCGCCACGTAAGACGATACCAATCAACGCGATCGTAATCGGGAAGAAAAGCGCTATCGAGAGTGCAGCAAAGGCAGTCGGGAAGACCGAAAAGAGACCAACAATCAGGAAGATCAACCAGACGTGGTTGGCCTCCCAGACCGGTCCCAGGGCATGATTAATCAATTCATGCTGACGTCTGGCATCTCGACCAGCAGCGAAGAGGTCCCAGACCCCCGCGCCGAAGTCGGCCCCTCCAAGCACTGCATAGACAATAAGCGCCCACCAGAGCACAATCAGGGCAATCAAGGCAATACTCACTGCACACCGACCTTTTCTTGCGCAGGTTCCTTCACCTCATACCCATCGTCAGTCAACGTCACCAGCGGCAACGGTCGACGTGCCTGACGCAGCAGTAGCCAGATTAAGGCCACCGCTAATAAGATGTAGATGAGCGAGAAAATGAAGAAACTCACATTGAGCAATGGAGCAGTTGTCACTGCATCTTGCGTACGTAGGAAACCATATATTGCCCACGGTTGACGGCCCAATTCGGTTACCATCCAACCTAACTCGAGCGCCAGAAAGCTTAATGGACCCGCCAATACCACGCCCAGCAACAAAAGCTTGTTCTCGGGCAAACGATGCTTGCGCCAGAGGTAGAGGCCCCAGAAGACGACCGCAATAAACAATGCAAAGAAACCAGCACCAACCATACCATCAAACGACGTATGCACAAACTGCACAACCGGCCAATCAGTCCTGGGAACCTGGTTCAGTCCACGTATCACAGCATTCGGATTGTCATACGCCAATATACTCAGGCCCTTTGGCAACTCGATTGCATACGTAACCTGACCGGTATTCTGATTGACAAGACCACCAATCGTAATCGGTGCACCACTCTCCGTCTTAAAGACCGCCTCCATCGCGGCGAACTTGGTCGGCTGCAGGTTTGCCAGGTAGCGTGCATTGATGTCACCACTCACGATCTGTAGTGGGATCGCAACGACCGCCATCAACATGCTCAGCAGCAGACCCTTGCGGTAATACTCACCCCGCTTGCCACGCAAGAATGCCAGCGCATAGACCGCTGCCATACCAAAACCGGTCACTACATAGCAGGACAGAATCATATGCACCGTCTCAAACGGTGTACTGGGATTAAAGACCGCCTGCAAAGGATTGATGCCAACGATCTGTCCATTCTTGACGACAAAACCAGCTGGAGTGTTCATCCACGAGTTGACGCTGACGATAAACCAGGCAGAGAGCAGGCCGCTGATCCAGATCGGGAACGAGCAGATCCAGTGCGCACGCGCCGAGAGCTTATCCCAGCCATAGAGATACAGGCCCAGGAAGATCGCTTCGGTAAAGAAGGCAAAGCCCTCCATCATAAATGGCAGCCCAACGACCGCACCGGCATAGCGCGTATACGTCGGCCAGAGCAGGCCCAATTCAAACGAGAGGATCGTCCCAGAAACGGCACCAATCGCGAAAAGGACCGCAGCCGCTCGCGCCCAACGACGCGTTAATTGCATCCAGACCACGTTCTTTGTCTTGAGCGCTAAGCCCTCGGATATACACAGGAGCAGCGGTACACCTACCCCTAACGCCGAGAAAATGATATGAAAAGCCAACGACGTACCCATCTGAGCACGCGCAGCCAACAGATTACTCCACATAGCATCAGCCTCCACTCAGTGAGTAACGTTTCACCTTCGAAAGTAATGATGTTGAAGCGCACAAAAACAGGTAAGGATACCTTGCTCTGACGTGCCCTGGCTATGCTATAATCAACGCAGCGAAGGCAGCACGGCGACTGGCAACCAGAGATAGGAGAGAGCAGGACGGTATGGCGAAGCAAGCAGCGGCAGAGCAGATATTACAGAAGGTTAAAGGGTTACGCGCACAGATGCAGGAGGGCGAAGCACCACAGTTGGCGCTCCCTGCCATCTGGGATAATGGACAGCAGTCCAGCAGTACCGCGTGCGACGTCATCGTCACCAATCAGCGTGTGATGGGTTATTACTATAAGAGCTTCCCACGTGAGCATCTCTTCTTAGATCCCTTGAATCTTGCGGACCTGAAACAGGTTACGTGGCGCGATAAGAAATATGAACCCGTCTTCCGTGAGCTTATGATCAGCGACGGCGCACACACCGTCTATATTCGCACGCCACGCCAGAAGTGCCAGGCACTCTACGACGCCATTAAAAATGCCAGCCAGCAGACAGCGCAAACAGAGCAGTTAGAACCAACCATGACCACGACCGCTGCTAGCCATAGCCAGGACAACACGGCTTCAACCACGCAACAGCAGCAACAAGGCGTCGTATATGGACACGAAGAGATTCGCCGTTCATTTGAAAGCTCTTCATTGGCCATTCTTGTCTTGCTGATCGGTGGTATCTTGCTGGAGATCATCGGCATCATCGCCTGGTCTGTTACAAGTGATGCCTCAGTCGGCATTCCCTTAATTATTGCTGGTCTGTTAGCCGTTATCGTCAGCTTCATCGTGCGACGACAAAACCAGGCTACACGTGTTGAATAGAGTGGTGTTTGCGTAGCTTGCAAGATCTGTTAGCCAGTTGCATTGACACGCTATTTTTATCACAGGTACAATAAGATAGCTCAGGAAACACTGTCGTTTTCTCTATATCCTACGTCCCCACAGCAAAAGACGAGGCGAAATAAACAATGAAGATTTTTGTTTGCATAAAACAAGTACCTGATCCCAATACTACAATAAGCAAACTTGATCCCACTACAAATCGACTGGTGCGCAGCGGGGTTTCGCTTGTCCTCGATCCTGGTGATGAGAGCACAATCTCTGCCGCCATCAAACTCCGCGACACACTTGGCAATAGCCAGTTGATAGCTGTAAGCATGGGTCCTGCTAGCGCTCAAGAAGCTATGCGCAGGGCGTTGGCGATGGGCGCTGATGGCGCGATCCAGATTACTGATCCCGCACTGGCTGGCTCAGATGCAGTAAGCACAGCCCGTGTACTGGCAGCCGTACTCAAAAAAGAAGGTGCGGACATTATCTTCTGCTCTACTGAGAGCACCGATGGTTATACAGGCATGGTCCCCGGCGGCATCGCTGAATTTTTAGGTATCCCACAGCTCACCTTCGCACGTGAGATCACTGTCGAAGGACAGAAAGCGATCATTAAACGTGTTATTCCTACCGGCTATCAGACCGTCGAGACACAGTTACCTGCGGTCGTGACCATAGCAAGCGGCTCTTTCGAGGCTATCTATCCTACGATGAAGGGCATTATGGGCGCTCGTAAGAAGCCACTACGCCAGGTTGGTCTCGCAGAACTGGGCATCGATGCCGCACAGGTCGGTGAGAGCGGGGCACGTGAGCGGGTCGTTGAGGTTGGTAAAGCCGAGGCACGCGCAGCAGGTCAGATCGTCAAGGATGAGGGCAACGGAGCTCAAGTTATCGCTGATTTCTTGCAGCGTTACCAGTTACTCTAGTCCCATATTGCAGTATCCTACCAGCGGATCGTGAAAGAGTAGGAGTCGCTACGCTTCCCTCTTCTTTCTAGTATACTCGCAAAATCAAGACCTAAAAGATCTAGTGGTAAAGCAATAGGTAGCAAGGAGAATAAAAGATGGCACAGACAATCTGGGTACTGGTTGAACTGGAGAACGGCGCACCTGTCCGTTCCTCGCTTGAGGTGCTGGGTAAGGCCGCGAAGCTAGGTCGCGCTGAAGCAATTGTACTGGGTAGCGGAGCCGCTGAGGTAGCTCCGACGCTTGGTCAGTATGGTGCGGAAAAGGTCTATGTGCATGCGGACGCCGCTTATGAGCAATATCTGACCTTACCAGCCGTTGAGACCCTGAGTACGCTCCTTTCCCAGCAGAAACCCGCCCTGCTGTTACTGGCAACAACCTATGCACTGCGCGATATCGCGGCGCGGCTGAGTATTCGCTGCGATCTTGGCTTGATCACCGATGCGACCGATATCAGTTTTGCCGATGGCGCTGCGCCAAAGGTGAGCGTCCCCTGGGGTGGCGAGACCGTCGTGACTGCGACGCTCCCACATGGGACCGGCATCGTTTTGACGCGTCCGAAGGCCTTCACAGTCGAGCAGTTCGCGGATCGCACCACTGAGATCGAGACCCTTAACGTAACGATCAGCGCTGCTTCACAACGTATCAAAGTACTGGAGACCGTCGCCGTTGAGAGCGAGGGACCGGCGTTAGAAGATGCGGTCGTCGTTGTCAGTGGCGGACGCGGTCTGGGTAAAGCGGACAACTTCCACTATGTCGAGGAGTTAGCCGAGACACTGGGTGGTGCTCCAGGTGCCACGCGTGCGATCGTTGATGCAGGCTGGCTCCCCTATAGCTACCAGGTTGGTCAGACCGGCAAGACTGTCAAGCCAACGCTCTACGTTGCGGCAGGCATCAGTGGCGCGATCCAACATCTGGCGGGCATGAAAGGCTCCAAATACATCGTTGCGATCAATAAAGATGAGCACGCACCTATCTTCTCCGTCGCAGACCTGGGGATTATCGGTGATGCCGTGGCGATCTTGCCGCAGCTTGATGCAGAGGTAAAACGCCGGAAAGCCTAGCCGGCATTGTCTCGTAGAACTTGCTATGCAGAGTTACTAGATAGATCCTATGCGGCAATGTGTACGGGGAAGAGCAGAGCAGAACAGCAACTAGACGGCTGAACGCGGACCACTCTTCCCCTGGCCGCAGTTCTAACCAAGGGAGGTTTATTCTATGGCACCCCCTGTACTCTCACCCACTGGGGGATGGATCGGTACTACGCTCTTTGTCATCCTCTTCCTGGTCGCCCTCGCGCTCTTCGGGATACGCGCCGGCGAGCTGATCACCCTCCTGACAAAGGCACGCCCTGATCATCGCAGCGACCAGATCGGCAGACGTGTCGGCTCGATCTTCAAGGTCGTGCTGGGCCAGAGCGGGGTTCTACGCGATCCAGTCCCTGGTATCGCCCACTTCTTTACTTTCTGGGGCTTTATCCTTATTCAGTTTGGGCTACTCAATCTGATTCTTGGAGCCTTCAATGCCTCGCTCCCCTTCGTTGGCGAGACACGTGGCTTCGCGGCTCTACTCGATATCTTTGTGGTCCTGGTTTTCTTCGCCCTTATCGTCTTCGCCATACGCCGTGGCATTGTACGGCCAAAACAGTTAACCAGCAAACTGCACGGCCCCTGGGATGGCTTTATTATTCTAGGACTGATCTTACTGGTCATCTTGACGCTGGCTTTGGTCGAGGGCTTTGAATATGCCGCTACCAATGGGGCGGCATGGACGCTGATAGGTGCCGCGCTCTATCCGCTCTTCCGTGGACTTGGCGTGGGCAGCAACACGATCCTGTTCCGCGTCTTCTGGTGGGTTCATATTCTGACCGTGCTAAGCTTCTTGATCTATCTACCACGCTCAAAGCACCTGCACCTGCTGGCAACCCCCTTTAATGTCTTCTTCCAGAACTATAAGAAGAAAGGGGCGCTCCCACTGATCGAGAATCTGGAGGATCGTGAAGACTACGGCGTCTCGAAGGTGGAGCAGTTTACCTGGAAGCAATTGCTGGATGGCTACGCCTGTACCGAGTGTGGGCGCTGTAACACCGTCTGCCCGGCTACCAATACCGGCAAACCGCTCTTCCCAAAAGAGATTATTCTTGGCGTCAAAGAAGAGCTGTTTGTACGTAGCGGTGAGATCTTAGGCAAAGACTCGCTCTACAATAAGCTCGGCGTCGCAGGCATCAAAGCCGATAAGACAGCCGCCGAGAAAGAGGCCCATCACGAGCCAATGATCGGTGGTATCATCTCTACCGAGGCGCTCTGGGCCTGCACAACCTGCATGGCCTGCATGGAGATCTGTCCTGTCGCCATCGAGCACGTACCAAAGATCGTCGATATGCGCCGCTCACTGGTCATGGAAGAGAGCGAGTTCCCACAGGAGGTCACCTCCCTCTTTAATAATATTGAGCGCAACGGCAACCCGTGGGAGATCAGCAACGATAAGCGTGCAGACTGGGCCGCCAGCTTGAATATTCCTCTGCTGGCTGAGAAGCCAGATGCCGAAGTCCTGTACTGGGTCGGCTGTATGGGCTCGTTCGACCAGCGGAACCAGCAGGTCGCAACCTCCGTCGCTAAGGTCTTGCAAGCTGCAAACGTCGACTTCGCGATCCTGGGACCAGAAGAGACCTGCACCGGCGATCCCGCGCGCCGTATCGGTAACGAGTATCTCTGGCAGATGCAGGCGATGCAGAATATCGAGACCCTGGATGGCTACGGCTTCAATACGAAGCCGACCGCCAAAGAGGATGAGCAAAGTGAGAAGGATGGTCAGAGCGTCAACAGTGATCATCAGGTAGAGAATGCATTGAAAGCCGCCCGGAGCGCAACCGCAACCGCGACCAGGCAGCGTACAATCATTACCGCCTGCCCCCACTGCTTCAACACCATCGGCAACGAGTATCCACAGCTGGGTGGCAACTACGAGGTCGTGCACCATACCGTCTTTATCGATGAACTGCTCAAGGGCGAACGCCTCAAACTCAATCCAGGCTTCGATAAACGCAAACTGACCTACCATGATCCTTGCTACATTGGACGCTATAACGATACCTACGAGGAACCACGCCGCGTACTGAACGTCCTCAACGATAACGGTATCAGCGAGATGGGTCGCAATCGTAACAAGAGCTTCTGCTGCGGTGGTGGTGGTGGTCGTGTCTGGATGGAAGAGAAGATTGGACAGCGTGTCAATCAGACGCGCGTCAACGAGGCACTCTCGACCGATGCCGAGGTACTCGCTGCTGGCTGTCCATTCTGTATCACGATGTTCGAGGACGGCATCAAAGGTGTCGATGCCGAAGAGAAGATGAAGGTCGAAGATATCTCTGAGATCGTCGTCCAGGCCCTCGCAGCAACCCAATCGCAGGCACAAACACAACAGATGTAACCACATTGAAAGACAGAGATACAAGGGATACAGCGAGCACATACTGCTGATCAGTAATACGTGCTCGCTGTATCCCTGCTTTATAGCGCTCTGCCTCCTCAAAAACGTCTCAATTCTGCTACAATGACACGTGATAGAGATATTCATTGCACCGTAAATCTGGGATAGAAAGTTTAGAAGGTGTTACATTCATGAGTGGTTTTCCCTGGATGGAAGTTATTATCATATTTGCCCTCATTGTTGCTAATAGCTTTTTTGCAGCATCAGAGATCGCTGTCGTCTCTTCACGCCGTAGTCGTTTACAGCAAGAGGCTGATACTGGCAAAAAAGGCGCACTACAAGCCCTTAAACTTTCACAAAACTCAGACCGCTTCCTGGCTACTGTCCAGGTAGGCATCACGCTGATCAGCAACATTGCATCGGCTTATGGTGGTGCGAGCGTGAGTAATATACTGGCGCAAAAGCTTGAGGGCTATCAACCGATCGCACCTTACGCCCATACTATCGCCTTTACAATTGTCGTTCTCTTGATTACCTATTTCTCACTGGTCATTGGTGAGCTCGCGCCAAAAAGATTGGCGCTCCAGTCTGCGGAAGGTATCGCCATCGCTGTCGCGCCATTCATGATCACGCTCTCCAAGATTGCGCGACCGATCATTGCCTTACTCACCTTCTCCGTTAATGTGCTCCTCACGTTGCTTGGTCAGAACAAAACAACGAAAAATACAGTGACCGCTGAAGATATTGTCTATATGGCTCATGAAGGCACAACTGGCGGTACCGTTGAGCGCAGAGAGGAAGAGTTTATCAGTCGTGTCTTCCGCTTCACCGATCAGAACGTGAGCAGTATTATGGTGCCAAGAACGGAGATCGTCGCCATCGAGGTCAAGACACCGCTGCCAGAGGTCACTGAAACCTTCATGCGGTCAGGCAATACGCGTCTGCCATTGTACGAAGGGACACTCGATAATGTAATCGGGGTACTTTATGCGAAGGATCTGCTCCGTGCACGGACACAAGAACAAGAGGAGAACATGGATCTGCGCACCATCGCTCGCCCACCTTTCTTTATCTCTGAGTTTCAGCATGTCGATGATCTCCTCCACACCTTCCGCAACAAAGGCATTCATATGGCACTCGTGATCGACGAATATAGCCAGGTTGTGGGACTGGTGACGCTAGAGGATGTGCTGGAAGAGCTCGTTGGCGAGATACAGGATGAATATGATGAACCTGAGGATAGCGAGATCGTACGGCGCGAAGACGGTAGCTTACTGGTAGATGCCATGATTGATCACGAGAAGATCCGGGAGCAACTCGACTTGCCAGCGCGGGAAGAGGGTGAGCGCAACGATTATCATACCCTGGCAGGAATGATCCTTTCGCATCTTGGTCGTATCCCCAAAACGGGCGACTCCGTTGTGATTGGCAACTATATCTTCAATATCGTTGATATGGATGGTCGCCGTATCGACAAAGTATTGATCTACGATAAAAACAATCCGCTCGCAGCTCCTCTCATCAAGAACCAGACAAAGGAGCCGCGTTAACAGAGGTCCTCTTGCTGTACTGCATGAGCAGCAAGAGGGCCACCCGGTAGACAGTAAGGCGTTATTACCGCCACTATTCCTGCTCACTCAGCAGCGCACGAGCAATGACCAGGCGTTGAATCTGGTTTGTCCCTTCGTAGATCTGGGTAATCTTGGCATCGCGCATCATACGCTCAGCGGGATACTCTTTCATGTACCCGTACCCACCAAGAACCTGAATAGCATCGTTCGTCACATCCATTGCAGCATCAGAGGCAAACATCTTCGCCATCGCCGATGCCTTCCCAATATTCTTGTCTCCACTGTCGATCAATTCAGCGGCGTTATAGATCATCAGGCGAGCCGCCTCAACCTTCGTTGCCATATCAGCAAGCATAAACTGAATACCTTGATTGGCGGAGATCGGTTGATTAAACTGCACACGCTGCTTGGAGTAAGAGACCGCCAGATCCAGTGCGCCTTGCGCGATACCGAGCGCCTGTGCTCCGATACCGGGCCGTGTACGATCCAGGGTCATCATGGCAGTCTTGAAGCCGGTCCCTTCACGACCCAGCAGATTCTCGACCGGCACCTCACAGTCCGTGAAGATCAACTCAGCTGTCTGGGAACCCTTGATACCCATCTTGTCTTCGATGCGACCAACCGAGAAACCAGGGAAATCCTTCTCAACGATAAAGGCACTGATACCACGTGTCCCCTGACCCGGTGCCGTGTGTGCAAAGACAGTATTGACCTGAGCCAGACCACCATTCGTGATAAAACGCTTGGAGCCATTCAGGATATACTTATCACCCTTACGAACGGCGTGTGTCGTCATCGCAGCGGAGTCCGAGCCGGAACCAGCCTCGGTCAGACCAAAGGCCGCTAACCATTCACCACTGGCCAGACGCGGGAAATAGTGTTGTTTCTGCTCATCTGAACCAGCCAGGAGGATCGGCAGACTCCCTAATTGCTGAACCGCAAGCAGCAGGCTCGTCGTCGCACAATAGCGAGCCAACTCTTCAATCGCCATGACAATTGCTAACTCACTGGCACCGACACCACCATACTCAACAGGGAAAGGTAACGCAAAAATATCTTGCTGAGCCAGCAACTCTTTCATATCCCACGGAAACTCACCAGTACGATCGATCTCGGCCGCTCGTGGGGCCACACGCTCTTTGGCAATCTCATGGATCGCCTCAATCAAAGTCCGTTCGTCGTCTATGACATGCGATACTACCATGTACGTCCACTCCTTTGATGCTCGCAATCGCTGATTAAACTAAAGAAAAACATATCTCCATATAGAAAGTATAGCATGTAGCAACGCACGATTGCATCGCGGCAGAGTAGACATATATAGGTATACAAATGACGGGAAACCCAAAAAGTCGTTCCATATAGTAGTTGAGTAGTGGTTACGAATGATTACTCGTAGTTACTTCGCTGCCGGCCCTCTATTGAACGGGTTTCAGCGAGTATGAGGAGTAGTTGTGCCACTAGTCAAACGGCAAAACACGTGCTATAATAGCATCAGAATTGTGTAAACATCTTTTAAAAAGTGGGTATTGCCCACTTTTCTGTTTGCCAGAGACTTTTTTATTGCACTCGAAAAACTGATAGTAGTTGATTACCGGGGCCAGCGGGAGGAACATGGCATTATGAGGAGCGAATTTCAGGCGGCTATCGCACAACTAATTGCCGAGAAGGGACTACCCCGCGAAGTGGTGATGGAGACTGTGGCCACTGCCCTGCTAGCGGCTTACCGCAAGAGCTTCGGTGGCGGAGAGAATGTCCGCATTGAAGTCGACAAAAACGGTGAAGTCCATGTCTGGGCAGCTAAACGTGTCGTGGCCCAGGTACATGATGCAAATGAAGAGATCTCTCTGGCTGAGGCTCAACGCCTCATCCCTAATGCGGCACTCGGACAATTTGTTGATGTCGACTCTTCTTCTATCTTCGGACGTATACCTACACAGACCGCCAAACAGGTTATCTTACAACGTATCCGTGAAGCAGAGCACGAGCATCTCTACGAACAGATTAAAAACTGGGTCGGCGAGATACGTCTCGGCACTCTCTCACGGCACGATCCCGCTCGTGGTTGGATCATAGATTTCGATCTCGATAATGTCGACAAAGTTGAAGGGATGATGCCCAACAGCGAAATAGTCCAGTCTGAGCATCCGCGCCACAATCAGCGCGTCCGTTTCTTCGTTTACGATGTACGCCGTGTCCAGGGTCGTATGCTCCAGATTCTCGTCTCTCGCACGCATCGTGATCTGGTGCGCCGCCTCTTTGAGTCCGAGGTTCCTGAGATCTACGACGGTACTGTTGAGATAAAAGCAATCGCCCGTGAACCTGGCAGTCGTTCAAAGGTAGCAGTCGTAGCGCGTCAGGAAGGTCTGGACCCCATCGGTTCTTGTGTCGGTGTACGTGGATCACGTATCACGAACGTCGTCCGTGAACTGCATGATGAAAAGATCGATATTATCCAGTGGAGCCCCGACCAGGCAACTTTTGTGGCGAATGCATTGAGCCCGGTCAAGCCGCTTAAAGTAGAGTTACGCGAAGAAGATCATACTGCGCTGGTCACCGTTGCCGAGAAACAGCTTTCACTGGCGATCGGCAAAGATGGACAGAATGCTCGCCTGGCAGCTAAGCTTACAGGTTGGCGCGTCGATGTCACCAAGCCCGCTGAGGGCGAGGTCTTTGAAGAGCGTGTAGAAGAGGCCGTGGAGACCGGTAGCTATACCAACGCGGCACCACGGCACGAGCGTTCTGAGCGCTCATCCGGTCAGGGTGGCTCACGCCGTCGTGAACGCGACCGAGATCGCGACCGCGAACGCGAGCGCAGCAATCGATCATAAGAGAAGGAAAGGCTCTGGGAAGGCTTGCGTGACCTCCCAGGGCCGGCCCAGCAGCACGCAGTGAGGGGGTGAATGGATGGCGAAGACACCGGGCAAACAACCACAGAAACAGAAACATCTTCCTTTACGTACCTGTATCGCCTGTCGCGAGACCAAACCCAAACGTGAGCTGTTACGAGTCGTACGCACACCCGATGGTCACGTCTTCGTAGACGCAACGGGCAAGAAGTCTGGTCGCGGAGCTTATATCAGCGCGAGATTATCCTGCTGGCAGAAAGCACTCAAAGAGCATCGTATTGAGCACGAGCTCGAAACAACGCTCAGCGAAGAGGATCGCGCCGGCATTTTAGAGTTTATGTCCACGTTACCTGCTGACGAACAACCCGTAGCCACCAACGCCAGTAACAAACCCGTAGCGGGCACCGCTAAAGCTCATCCAGGCAAAACATCGTAATACCGTAATGCCTCGTACTCTGTGCACTCAGGATATGCAGTTTTTTTCAAGAACTGAGACACCAGCATGGTATCTCTAGCTGCTTTTTGCGGTATAATATTGCAAGGATGATTTGATTAAGATATACTGAACGCAGTATGTATGTCGTTCACTATTTCCTGATGCAGGGGATAGTGTCTTTCAATACTGTGCATCTGATCTTTGGATTAGATGAGGATTGAACAATGTTTTCTTTTTTCTCTACTCAAGTTAGAGACACAGCCCCTCGTCTTAAGGGCAGTTGTAAGCGAAATTTTGCGGAGCGAATAGCTATGATGAAATAACCATAGCCTCTACTACATTGTAGAGAGCGCAGACGTATAAACGCCTGGCACTGCACCAACGAGGATCTGTCACCCTTCGCATAGCAAATTTTAGTAAGAAGCGATATGGGAGACAGACCTTTTTTATGGCTGTGAAGAGATTCCGCCGCCACAAGATGGCGCGTCCCAATTAGAAAGGGAGTCTTCTTCATGAGAGATATATCAGAAGTTTCGGGTGACACCGAGCAGGCAAAGTCGGTAGAAACACCGACCTCAACCCCAACACCGACACCTGCAACGCCGGCAGCAACGCCAACGAATGCAGCACCTGGTGCTACACCAGCTACAACCAGTCGGACACGGACGAGTACCCGCTCAAAAGCAGAAAGTCACACAACAGGCAGCCAGGAACAGGAGCATCGATCTGCGCCTCGACGGCGTACTACTCCAGCGAATACGAATACGACAACCAACGCCAATGCACCTGCCCAGGAGCAGGAGAGCGCTCGCCCTGCTAGCGAGCATGCCGAACGTACACCTCGCCCTGCCAGCGAGCATGCCGAACGTACACCTCGCCCTGCCGGTGAAGAGAGCGCTCGTCCTGCTGGTGAGGTAACGCCTCGCCCCGCTGGTGAACGTGCTCCTCGCCCCGCCGGTGAAGAGAGCGCTCGCCCTGCTGGTGAGGTAACTCCTCGTCCTGCTGGCGAACGTGCTCCTCGCCCTGCCGGTGAGCGTGCGCCTCGTCCCGCTGGCGAGCACACTGACAATCGTGGTCCTCGCACATATGATAACCGTGGTCCTCGTCCTGAGGGTCAGGGTGCCCCTCGTCCTTATGGCGATCGTGGCCCTCGCACATATGACAACCGTGGTCCCCGTCCTGAGGGTCAGGGTGCTCCTCGTCCTTACGAGAACCGTGGCCCTCGTCCTGAGGGTCAGGGTGCTCCTCGTCCTTATGGCGATCGTGGCCCTCGTCCTGAGGGTCAGGGTGCCCCTCGTCCTTATGGCGATCGTGGTCCCCGTCCTGAGGGTCAGGGTGCCCCTCGTCCTTATGGCGATCGTGGTCCCCGTCCTGAAGGTCAGGGTGCCCCTCGTCCTTATGGCGATCGTGGTCCCCGTCCGCAAGGCCCGGGCGGCCCTCGTCCTTACGGAGATCGTGGTCCCCGTCCACAAGGCCCGGGCGGACCTCGCCCTGCCGGCAGCTTTAATGGCGCACCTGGCGCGGGTCGTCCTCCCATGGGCGGTTCACGTTTCGGCGGTGCACCAGTCGCTGGTGGCCCGGCAATCATAGAGCGTGAACGTGAACGTGGCGAACGCGGTGATCGCAATCGCGGCAGCGATCGCACAGGTCCCGGAGAGCGTACAGGCGGTCCACAGCGGGATGGTGGAACACGTCCATCTTATGGCGGCAGTAGTGGTGGATCACGTCCATCCTACGGCAACAGTAGTGGACGCACACAGCAGCGCCCCAGCGGAGGTCGCCCTGGCGGCGGTAACCGTGGTCGTGGCACCAATAACGCTGCACGCACACAGGAACGCCGCACGCCACAGGTCAAAGAGAAAGTAACAGGACCAGTCTCACTGCCACCACAGATTATAGTGAAGGACCTGGCTGATCTGCTCAGCGTCACACCGATTGAGATTATGCGCGATCTGATTACCAAGCATGGTGTCTTCGCCAGTATCAACCAGGTTGTCGATTATGAGAAAGCAGCCCTGGTCGCGACTGATCTTGGCTTCGAGCCATCGCCAAACGGCAGTACCGAGACCGAGACCGTCGCGCGTCCGTTGTCTGCCAGTGAGGCATCAGCCGCTCGCCGTAGCGAAGATAATACGATCGAGATCCCCCCGGTCGTTACAATCATGGGTCACGTCGACCATGGTAAAACTTCGCTGCTGGACACCATTCGAAAAACGAAGGTCGCGGACGGTGAGGCCGGTGGTATCACTCAACATATCGGTGCCTATCAGGTTGAGATCAACAACAAAAAGATCACCTTCCTGGATACTCCAGGTCACGAAGCATTTACTGCTATGCGTGCTCGTGGAGCGCAGGTCGCCCATATCGCGATTATCGTCATCGCGGCAGACGACGGCATTATGCCGCAGACACGTGAGGCCATTGACCATGCACGTGCCGCCAGGATGCCGATCATTATCGCACTAAACAAAATCGATAAGGCCAATGCCAATCCCGACCGCGTCAAACAGCAATTAGCTGAGATTGGTCTGGTTATCGAAGAGTACGGCGGTGACATCGTCTGTGTGCCGATCTCGGCCAAACGCGGTGAAGGCATCGACGAACTGCTTGAGTACATCTTGCTGGTCGCCGAAGTACAGGACATCCGCGCCAATCCTTCTCGGACAGCCACTGGCGTCATTATCGAAGCCAAGCTGGAAAAGAACAGTGGTGCCATGGCAACCGTTCTGGTACAGCAGGGCACGCTGAAGATGGGTGACAATATCATCGTTGGCACGCTCTCCGGTAAGATCCGCGCGATGACCAATGATCGTGGCAAGCGTATTATGAAAGCACCACCCAGTACTCCGGTCAGTATCCTTGGTTTGCCAGAGGTACCACAGGCCGGTGATCGTCTGGAAGTTGTTGCCGACGATAAGACAGCCAAGGCGATGGCGCAGCAAGAGGCCGACAAGCGTAAGAACGAGGCTGTACCGCTGGGCGGAGTCAGCCTGGATACGCTGTATATGCAGGAAGGCTCGGTCAAAGAGCTCAACGTCGTTCTTAAGAGTGACGTGCAGGGTTCTTCTGAAGCTATTAAGGGTGCCCTCTCGAAGATGGGTGAAGAGAACCTCAAAGTGCGCTTGCTCCGCGAGGGTATCGGTAACATCAGCGAGACCGACATCCACCTGGCATCAGCCTCTGGTGCGATCATCATTGGCTTTAACGTCAAGGCAGACGATGCTGCGACCCGCGAAGCTCAGCGCGAAGGCGTCGACATCCGCTACTACTCGGTCATCTACAAACTGATCGAGGATATCCAGGCAGCCCTGGTTGGTATGCTGGAGCCGACGTTCCGTGAGGTTCTTAATGGGCATGCTGAGGTCATCCAGACCTTCAAAGCCGGTAAGATCCAGATAGCAGGTTGTCGTGTCAGTGATGGCAAGCTCACCCGCTCGTCACAGTGTCGACTGCTGCGTAACAAAGAGAAGGTCTTCGAAGGCAAGTTCGCCTCGCTGCGCCGTGGTAAAGAC
This sequence comes from Ktedonobacteria bacterium brp13, assembly GCA_015099395.1. Lineage (GTDB taxonomy): Bacteria > Chloroflexota > Ktedonobacteria > Ktedonobacterales > Ktedonobacteraceae > Dictyobacter. The sequence continues at coordinate 3,479,702 of AP024096.1, forward strand.
GACGTCCGTGAGGTGGCCTCTGGCTACGAATGCGGTATCGTACTTGATGGCTTCAACGAGTATGAAGTTGGAGATATCATCGAGGCATTCGCGCAGGAGCGCGTAACACCAGGAGCATAACTTCATCAATATGAGGGATCCACACAGCAGTGGGCAACCGCTACTGTATGGATCCCTCATAGCATGTGTAAGGGGTAGAAGAAGATGGCTAATCCACATCGACAAGAAAAACTAGGCGAACTTATCGCCGCCGAACTCAGTGAACTTATGCGCACCCGCCTGAAAGATCCTCGCATTGGTTTCGCAAGCGTTACTCACGTTGAAGTCAGTGGTGATCTACGACACGCGAAGATCTCCATCAGCGTCATGGGGACACCCGAAGAGCAGGAAGAGACCATGAAGGGACTCAGAAACGCCAATGGCTTTCTGCGTCACGAACTGGCACAGCGCCTGACGATTCGCTATATGCCACAGTTGGCCTTTAAGCTGGATACCTCCATCGAAGAAGGTGCACGCATCCTGGGTCTTATCAACCAGGTTGCGCGAGAAGATAAAGAGAAACAGGCCGAGCTTGAGCAGGCAGCCGCAGTTTCAAGGACGCAAGAAACACCGGAAAGCGAGACGCGCCCGAATGAGTGACACATTACAACCCATAGAGTCAACGTTTCCCGAGTTCACATCGCTTGCTCACCAGCTCAATCCGACGCAGGTCCAGCAAGCGATGTCTCTTATTACGCCAGCACAGCGTATCGCCCTGCTGGCACATGAGCATCCCGACGGTGACTGCCTCGGCTCTGCATTGGGCTTCGCGCATATCCTGCGCCAGCTCGGCAAGACCTGCGTCCCCGTCTGTGCTGATCCCGCGCCACGCAGCTTCAAGTTCATGCCGGGCATAGAGACGCTACAAAATACACTGGGCGACGAGCAGTTTGACCTTGTCATTGCGCTGGATGCTGGCGAGCTTACACGCTATGGTGCAATCTACAAAAACCATCAGGCGTTTCTGGATCAGGCCACCATCCTCAATATCGACCACCATATCAGCAGCAGCGGTTGCGGACAGGTCAATATTATTGAGCCGGACGCAGCCTCAACAACCGAACTGGTTACCCTATTTCAGCAGCAGACCGGGTTGCCACTGACGAAAGATGCCGCCATCTGTCTGCTCACCGGACTCATCACCGATACTGGCTCCTTCCAGTATCCGAACACGTCCCCACGTACAATGATCATCGGAGCACTGCTCGTCCAACATGGAGCGGTCGCCGAACAGATCGTAAAGCCGATCTTCCGTACACAGCCGCTGGCACAGGCTCGCTTTATCGCCGCCGCCGTCAATAACGCCCAGAGCTCGCTCAATGGCCGTCTTATCTGGTCCTATGCGACCAAAGAGACGCTGATTGCAGTCGGAGCGACGCCTGACATGGACGATAACGCCTCTGGCATGTTACGCGACCTCGAAGGGGTACAGGTAGCCGCGTTCTTCAAAACCTACGATGATCCCAACGTGACCCGCGTAAGCCTGCGCAGTAATGAGCCCTATAACGTGGCGGCAGTCTGTATGCGCCTTGGTGGTGGTGGACATCCTAGAGCAGCCGGTGCGACGATCAATAAGCCGTTACAAGCAGCGATCTCCCTGGTCATCGCAGAGATCGAACGCGAAATGCAAGAGACGGATCGTCAGCAGGGACAATAGAGACATATACATCAACAAAGAAGTAGCTATAGGAAAGAGGCTGCGGTGGACGGAATACTGAATATCAATAAGGCTGTAGGCGTAACATCACACGATGTCGTCGCGAAGATACGCCATATGCTTAAGCAGCGCCGTGTCGGCCATACGGGGACGCTGGACCCTCTGGCGAGCGGCGTCTTGCCGATCTGTATCGGACAGGGTACACGGGTCGCCGAGTATCTCAGCGAGAGCGGCAAGGCGTATCAAGCTGAGATTACCTTTGGCGTCGTGACGGATACCTACGATACCGAAGGCGAGATCATACGCCAGGGCGATACAAGCGGACTGACACTCGCCCGTATCCAGGAGGCACTGTTGCACTTCCAGGGTGAACTACAACAGATGCCACCGCGCTACTCTGCCATCAAGGTGCAGGGTCAACCGGCCTATAAGCTGGCCCGAGCAGGCGTTGAGGTCACGTTGGAGACTCGCAACGTCACCATTCATGCCCTGGATATTCGTGGCTGGTCACTACCACGCCTGACCCTTGCAGTCAGTTGTAGCAAAGGCACCTATATTCGCTCGCTGGCTTACGACCTGGGAGAATACCTGGGCTGTGGCGCGCATATGAGTGGGCTTGTCCGTACACGCAGCGGCCCCTTCTTGCTCGAAGATAGTCTGACGCTCGAACAACTTGCGCTCGCCATTGAGGAGGGTCAGGAAGCCGTTGAGCGCCATCTCTTTCCAGCAGACTACGCGCTCCAGAATTATCCCGCGCTCAACCTCAGCGTAGAACAGACCGAGCGCGTCCTGCACGGGAACCCCTTCCGCATCGAGTCTGACGCGGCAAAAGAAGAGGCCAGCACAACCGGTAGTATCGAGACAGACGAGACCCCCACGCTGGGCCGTGTCTATGCAGCCGATGGACGCTTCCTGGCGATCGCGACCTGGAACGCAGCAATACAGCAATGGCAGCCAAAAAAGGTCTTGAACTGAGGCGGCGCATCAATACCAGTTTTGTTGCTTGGACGCAGTTGCTGTGGTACTATTACGGGAGAACTTACACCCGACAGCAACATACTATAGATTTCACCAGGTACCTCCGGGAAAGCTCATGGGAAGGGCCTCATAAAGAATATGACGGAATTTCAGACAACTATAGCAAAAGAGACTCCGATTGCGCTCACTATCGGAAACTTTGACGGCATCCATCTAGGTCATCAACGCCTGCTAACAGCACTGCGTACAATGGCTCAGCAGCTGCATTGTACGCCGGTAATGGTCACCTTTCAGCCGCATACCATGATGGTTGTACGCCCAAACGCGGATATCCACTATCTTACAACTCTGGAAGAGAAGATAGCCCTGACGCGGGCCTGGGGTGGCATAGAAGATACCATTGTCATCAATTTCACGCCCGAAGTCGTTGCACTCTCTGCCCAGGATTTTATGGATAGCATGCGCGAACGTTTTACTATTCGAGGCATTGTTGTTGGCGAAGATTTTAGCCTGGGACACAATCGAATGGGCGACATCACCTTTCTGAAAGAGTACGGGCAGCAACACGGTATTCAGGTCGAGGCCGTCTCTCTGGAAACAACCAATGAGCAACGGATCAGTAGCACACGTATTCGTGCTCTCATTAAAGAAGGGCGCATCACCGAAGCCAATACGCTACTTGGACATCCGGTCCTACTCGAAGGCCGTGTTGAACACGGAGATAAGCGAGGTCGCTTGCTCGGCTTCCCAACCGCCAATATCTTTCCCGACGCCCACAAGCTATTACCAGCGGATGGAATCTACGCAGTATTCGCCACCGTACATAATAGTGAAAAGGATAACTCTGTGCATATGACCGATAATGGTCAATTAAGTGACCCGCACGATTTATCCACCGTCTATAACGGTGTAGTCTATATTGGTTTACGGCCAACCTTTAATGGAACCAAACGCCTGGTGGAAGTGCACCTTATCGATGTCATCGACATAGACCTATATGACAAGTACCTCCATGTCATCTTTATCGAACAGGTGCGCGGAGATCAAAAGTTTTTGGGTGTTGATGCCCTGAAAGAGCAGATTGCAGCAGATGTGCGGTCAGCACGTCAGATTTTAACTAGCAGGAGGGTGAGCCATTGAAAGCTCGCCAGAACCCATTATCAAGGGTAGAAACCTTTATTCAGCGTATAGTTGAACGTCCATTTAACCGACTCTTCCCTTCAAAGTTGGAGCCGGTCGAGATTGCACGTAAATTGGAGCGTGCGATGGACGAGAACTTGATGCTGCAGAGTGAGGGTCGCAGACTCGCACCGAACTCGTATGATATCTATCTGAGTATGAAGGATCATCAGCAGATGGATTCCAGCCAGGCCTCGCTCATCCGAGATTGGCAGAACCATCTGATCGAGTTCGCACGTCGCCGCCATTATACCTTGAAGACGGTACCGATCATCCGTCTGCATTCGGATACCAAACTCAATACCAGCGAGATCCGTATCGAGACCGCGCAGGCAGATGCTGGCGAGGCCGGTCAGATGTCGACGCAGGCATTGAGCGCGGCCCAGCTGGCAGAGATTCGGGCTCAGGTTGCTCCAAGTCAGCCGCTCCCAGGTATCGACAGTAGCCATCCGGGTCAGGCTGCGCGTCAGTCAAGTGCCCAGCATGGCAATACAAATCTGGGTGCCAGCAGTCCAAACCACCCGTTGCCCAGCAGTCCCGGTTATGAGCAGGGGTATAGCCCGAATCAAACCAATGGGGGCGTTGGCGGTGCAAATATGGTTCCGATGCCTCAGGCGTGGATGAATATTCGTCTACCACAGGCGGGGCAACAAAATTATCGTATTGAAAAACCGGTGGTCAATATTGGTCGCCAATTAAGCAATGATATTATTGTTGAAGATAAGCGCGTTTCACGTTACCATGCACAAATAAAATATCAAGATGGACAATTCGCCATCTACGATCTTGGTAGTACTAATGGTATTACCATTAATAATACACCGCATATGCGTCAGCATACCTTGCGCAATGGTGATCATTTCACCATCGGCAGCTATGACTTTTACTTCGAAAGAAGGTAGGATCTTCAACCTATGCAACTACCGGTATTCTTACTTATACTGCGCTTATTATTCATCGTTTTGCTCTATCTCTTTTTGATGCAGGTGGTCATTGCGATTACACGTGACCTGAAGAAGACAACCGCAGCGGGAGACATGCCGGGAGGAGGTCGTGGTAACGTCCTGGGTCATCTGGTGGTAGTCGATAGCGGTCCTAGCACTATCGTACAGCCAGGGACACGCTTCGATCTGGAGCCTCAGACGACTATCGGACGCGGTCCGACCAATACGATCCAGATCTCAGACGGCTTTATCTCTTCGGAGCATTCGCGTCTCTGGTTCCGTAACGGTGTCTGGTATGTTCAGGACGCCGGCAGTGTTAATGGCACCTATGTCAATAACCAGCCCGCTCGCGAGGCGATCCCGGCACGTTCGGGCGATATTGTACGCGTCGGCTATATTCAGTTTAAACTTACACAGTAGAGCAACGCTAGCATACAATGGTGGTTCTATAGATGGCACAGATGGCACACACAACACAGCAGGGGCAGTCAACGTCCCGCCTATCAGGGCGCTTGCAGAGTCTACGCTGGACAGAACTGACTCTGCTGATCATCCCTGGTATCATCCTTGTACTTTGTATGATCCAGCTCTTGCTCGTCAATCTGGATCCTAACACTGCGGTAAACTTCAAAAAGCTCTCTCTTTTCAATGGCTTAATCCCGATCCTGGGCTTTATCGCCGTAACGCTGGGCGTACATATCGTCTTCGTGATCTTTTTCAAGAAGGCCGACCAGTTTCTTTTTCCACTGGTAGCCCTCCTGAGTGGGTTGGGCGTCATTATGATGACACGCCTGGGACCCAATCTTTTCATCCCCACTCTGGGCTCCAGACAACTTCTCTGGGCTATTTTAGCTATGGTAGTCTGCGTAGGCGTCATGTTCGTATTGCGCAATGTTGAGTGGCTCAGCCGCTATAAATATACCTGGATGCTCTTCTGCCTTGCTGTCCTGATACCAGCACTGATCAACGGTATTAAGACGCTGCATGGTGGCGATCCAACCCGTGATACTCTCGGTGTCGGTACATTACAGATACAACCATCCGAATTCTTGAAGATTGGCGTCGCCATCTTTTTTGCAGGCTATTTCAACGATAATCTGGATGTGCTGGCTCAAAGCTATTACCGCATCGGCTGGCTCCGGCTGCCTCCATTGCGTCAACTCGGCCCGCTGGTCTTTATTCTCGGCATCAGCCTGCTCAGCTTCCTGGTCATTCGTGAATTAGGGCTGGCAATGCTGATCTACGGTCTCTTCCTTTGCATGACCTATATAGCGACAGGAAAAGGGTCCTATACGGTCTTCAATTTGATCGTTTTTGTCGTTCTAGCCATGGTCGGCTACGCACTTCTATCCTATGTGCGTCAACGCTTCGCTACGGTGGTATTTAATCCACTTGTGGGTATGGGAACCACAAACTATGAAAACTATGTAACAGGCACTGGTGCTCAAATTTTTCAGGGGCTCATCGGGCTGGCAAGCGGAGGGATCTTTGGCGCAGGACTTGGTATGGGCGATCCAACCTCCATTCCAGTCATTACCTCTGACATGGTATTGACAGCTTATGGTGAAGAGTTTGGTCTGGCTGGTCTCTTCGCGATTATGGGCATCTACCTGCTGATCATCTATCGCGGCTTCCGCATCGCCACACAGGCCAACGACAACTTTTCCAAATTACTGGCAGCCGGTCTGACCAGTGTCTTTGCGCTCCAGACAATGATCATCTGCGCATATATAGTGAAGATTTTTCCGTTGACCGGTATCCCGTTGCCTTTCCTGAGTAATGGTGTCAATGCCCTGGTTGCGAACTTCATCATCATTGGCATCCTGCTGCGTATCTCGCATAATACAGCAGTTGAGAATGAAGGCTATTGATCTACCTCATACTATAAGCCTGCATATCCGCAGGTAAACAAAAAAAGAAGGACCTGCCCGAATAAGTTTCGAGTAGGTCCTTCTTTTCAGGTACAGATCATAGTACCGGCATGACAGTCCTCTCTATCCGATCAGATGGAAGTGAGCGTATAATAATAATTGCAGTATCCTAACAGCGGACCGTGAAAGAATAGTAGTTGCACGCTCTCCCTCTTCTCTATAGTATACACGCAAAACCTTTCAGGTTTATTGATAAAGCATCAGGTAGAACAACGGAAAGGTCGTATTCGAGATGGCACTGATCGCAAGTCGTACCAGCCGTACCAGTCGCAGGCGGCAACAACAGCCGGCCATACGGCGTGGTGGTCTTCTGCGTCGCTATCGCTGGACGGAGTTCGGCTTGCTTATTTTGCCAGGCCTGGTCTTACTGACCGCTTCATCGCAACTCTGGCTGGCCGTCAACCTGGACTCCAATACAACGTTGAATATGAATAGCCTCCCCCTCGCCAATGGCATGCTACCGATGCTTGAATTTATGGTGGCAGTCTTCGTGGTACATATCGTCCTTACTATCTTCTTTCGTAAGGCGGATCAGATTTTGCTGCCACTGGTCAGTCTGCTCACGGGACTGGGCATCATCATGATGACGCGCCTGGGACCAAATATCGGAACACCTAATCTGGGAACACGTCAACTACAATGGGCGATTGTGGCACTGGGCGTCTGCCTGGCTACCATGTTTGTATTACGCAATATTGAGTGGCTCAGTCGCTACAAATATACCTGGATGCTCTTCTGCTTTGCCGTTCTCATTCCGGCGATAATCAATGGTATCAAGACGCTGCATGGTGGAGACCCAACGCGCGATATACTTGACGTTGGATTCCTGAAAATACAACCATCTGAATTCTTAAAAATTGGTGTCGCGATCTTTTTCGCTGCCTACCTGAACGATAACCTGGATATGATCGCACGTGGCTACTATCGCTTAGGCTTCCTACGCCTGCCGCCGTTGCGCCAACTCGGCCCGCTGATCTTTATTCTGGCGCTCAGTCTGGCAAGCTTCTTGATCATTCGCGAACTGGGTCTGGCATTGCTGATCTATGGTCTCTTCCTCTGCATGACTTATCTCGCTACCAATAAATTCTCCTACGTCTTTGTCAGCCTGCTAACCTTCATCGTGCTCGCATACGTTGGGTACTTGATTCTGCCCTATGTACGTGCTCGCTTCATCGCTGTTACCTTCAATCCTCTGGTCGGTACCAATACGCTAGCGTATAACAACTATGTGGAGAATGCAGGCTCCCAGGTTTTTCAAGGCTTGCTTAACCTTGCCAGCGGTGGTGTAATCGGGTCGGGACTGGGCCTGGGTGCGCCATGGTTGACCAGCGTCATCGAATCGGATATGGTGCTTACTGCTTATGGGGAAGAATTAGGACTGGCTGGCCTCTTTGCAATCATCGCTATCTACCTGTTGATTATCCATCGCGGCTTCCGTATCGCGGCACAGGCCAACGATACCTTCTCAAAGCTACTGGCCGCCGGCCTGACCTGTGTCTTCGCTATTCAGACATTGATCATCAGCGCAGGGAACCTGAAAATCATGCCGCTGACCGGCATCCCATTACCCTTCCTGAGCAATGGCGTCAATGCCCTGGTCGCGAACTTCATCATCGTCGGTATCCTGCTGCGCATCTCGCATAATACTGCAGTTGAAAATGAAGGGCTATACTAATCTAACAGCCATAGTCGTTCTCGAGTATGCGTACTATTAGTAGTAATCTTACTGTTTCTTGTCTGTTGTATGGCTGCATGCTATACTGCCCATAGGACTGCTGTAAAAAGATTTTATGGGGAAGACTATGGGCCAATACAAGCAATGGCTAGAGTATCGCGAACAAGGCCAGCATTTGCGCAGCGCATTGATGCACCTGGAACAAGAACAGGAACAGCTACAAGAAGAGATCGATCGGCTCGCTACGACAACACATGTGACGCAGAACCCGATCATCCAGGCCTTACTGACAAAGCAGAAGCTGGAGCTAGCTCAAAAGAAGCAGCCTGCACTGCAAGAGAGTGAGTTGCGAAGCCAGGGACAGGCAGGACAGGAACCGCCAGTACAGAGAAGACGAGAACAGCCGGCACCAGTACCGCAGCAAGAACTGGGAACAGGTGCAGTCTCACCAGCACTTCAGGCATGGACACGTCTGCCAAACTTTAATACCAATGCCATGCAAGAACCCATCATCAATGCTCGCACGCAGCCACCGCTCCCACCTGACCATCCACAACAGGATGACACCGGTAACCTTTTACCAGCGGATATCAATGCCTTTGTCGACGCTCATAGCCTTACCGATCCCCAACTCAAAGTACCCTGGTGGCTCCGCAATCTTCGCAGTACAAGTACAACAGAACAGGCCGTCGGGGAACAGAGCCCTATCGATCAGCAGAGCGAACGCACAAATCGATCAGTCGAGCGCTTCTTCCAGCGCTGGAACGATCAGACATTACAGGCTCCTGGCAAACAGGCAGAAAACACATCGGAGGGAAGATGATCCAGGGACGAGATGAGACTGCGACTGATATAAATATGCCGGTCGGAGAAAAAGACGTGCAGCAGCTCCTTACACAACTCTCCGCAAACGACGTAGAGCAATTCTATGCCGCCTTCCAGCTTACGATGAAGCGCCAACAGATGGAGCAACTCACCCACGAGATCGAACAGGCGCGCCAACGCGTCGTCGACAACGAAGCGAAGATGCTCTCCGTCACGCTCCCTTTAATTGCCCTCGCCAGTCTGGTAGAGCTGCAAGCAAGCGGCGTAGAAGATATCGACCTGCTAGATCGTATGCTCGAACGCGGCGAAGAGTGGCTCGATCAGACCATGCAGAACCTCCAGCGTTGCAAACAACTCAACATGCTTGACGAAGGTATCACGCTCTGGTGCGAACACGCCCTTGAGGGTGCATATGATTGGATTGCATCGATGGCCGAACAGGAAGGCCTGGAGGACTCACTCGACCAGCCAGACGACGAACCAGCTTCGGTAACAATCCCATCAGAAAGCAACACCACTACAGAAGATCAACTGCTACGTAAACTGATGAGCGATGACGATGAAGAACAAGTCGCCAGCACCACCACAGAACAAACACCACCACAATCCGAACAAAGTGAGCAGCCAGAGCAAGAAGAGGCCATAGAAATACCTGAAGCGGCTATCGCATCTGAAGAAACGGAGATAACAGAACCCGAAACATCTGAAGAATCTCTCGAAGCGGAAGCCGCTGAGATACTGGAACCCGAAGCACTTGAGGAGGCTATCGCATCTGAAGAAACGGAGATACCTGAACCTGAAGCGTTGATCCCAGAAGAAGAGGTGCTGCAGACAGAAGAGGCAAATGAGCAAGAATATGATTTCGCTATCCAGCAGGCACCTGTGCAAGAAACATTACCAGACGAGCCTGCCGCAGAAGCACTCCCAGCGCTAGTGGCAACGACCGACGAAACTGCTGAGGTTTCTACGGAAGAGCCTGAATCGCCTCAGCAGACAGATGAGCAGGCACAAGCTGAAGCAGAACAAGAGCCTCAAGAGATTCAAGAGCCTCAAGAGATTCAAGAGCCTCACAACACCATTGCCGAGCAACCTATAGCGATATCAGAGGAAGAGATCAGGGAGCCTGAGGTTACTGAAGAACCTACGAATACGGAAGAGCCTGAGGTTACTGAAGAGCCTGCAAACACGGAAGAGCCTGAGGCGGCTGAAGAGCCTACGAATATGGAAGAGACGCCAAACATTGAAGAGCCTGAAACTGCGGAGGAGCCGATGAACGTTGTAGAACCTGCGGTCACTGTCACTGTCACTGCGGCTAATAGTGAGGCGACTGCTGAAGAATGGCCGTATATCTATCCTGAGGTTCTTGTGGTTGAGGATGAGCCCCGCTTACACGCTGAGGCAGAACAGCCTGTTATCAGCAATCAGCCAGCTACAGTAGAGACGGAGACGCCCCCGCATCGCTCGGATTCGACACAGAGCCAGCAGACAACGCAACCGAGCGCAGCCGGTAGCTGTCAACCCCAACCTATTCAGCCCGGTCACGCGCAGGAGGCTCCTGACAACAAGAAGCCACGTAGTCGCTGGCAACACTCACTGGCGAAGCTGTTGGGGCGGTAGATCCTGATGGCGCGAAACTCCTGCTCCCGGCTGTGGGGCTCCAGGCATCGGCATGAGAGGACCGCTCGGTCGCAACGCAGGGCGTGGAATCGTTGGATTTGACTGCATCGGTATAGATGGTACGTCCGATCCCTTGGCGTCTGAAGCATCCTGTTGCTTCTCCAGATCCGCGATGCGCACACGCAGACGCTTCAACTCACGGCGATCGCTCGCAGCCTCTGCTACCGAGATGAGATACAATAATAAAGCACCCAGGAAAAACGCCATCAAAAGCCAGATACCGATCGGGAGATCCGGCGATTGCCATGAGAGTGCAGACAGATGAACTTGCGTGGTAACATTAAAGATTGTAAGTGTAGCCAGACCACCACACACCAGCAAGAACAAGATAATAATGAGGTAGACCACAACAACCTCCTTGCAAATATTTTGTATAGAGAGAAGACCCTATCTTCTCCCTATCTTACACGAATTGACAGATATCGTCGTCGGGGAAGACCTTGTCTCCTTCCACATACGCTGCTTCTATTATATACAAGGTGGCGGTAAAAACCTACCTTTTATGCATAAGTGAGACAAATTGACGGGATATCCATTCCATAATGCCCTTTTTTGCGTCGCACCGTTTACAGAACAAAGAAATAATTTTATACTTGGGTGAAGTTTGAGATGTGAGGTGTTATGTGCTATTTGAAGATTTAGACAAGCAGCCTGCTGCGCATAGTCCAGTGCGCGCACAATATCTAAATATTAAACACCAGAACCCTGATGCGATCCTTTTCTTTCGCATGGGTGATTTCTATGAGATGTTCGATGAAGATGCAGAGATCGTGGCCCGCGAGCTAGAGATCGCTCTGACACGCCGGGACTTTGGTCGTGGTCAGAAGTCTCCAATGGCCGGTATCCCCCACCATGCCGCCGATGGTTATATCGCTCGCCTGGTTGGCAAGGGCTATCGTGTCGCGATCGCAGAACAGACAAGCGATCCAGCGCAGTCCAAAGGTCTGGTCGACCGCGAGGTGATCCGTATTGTGACGCCGGGCACGATCATCGATCCAGCGATGCTAGCAGCCAAACGCAATAACTTTCTGGCCAGCGTCGTTATTGGTCGGGACGCAGTCGGCATTGCCTACATTGATATTACAACCGGCGAGTTCGCCGTAACCCAGCTTTCATCGACTGAACCCGATCTGGCCGCACAGCAAGAGATCGCCCGCGTCGGTCCAGCAGAGGTCCTGGTCGAGGCACATTTTAGTAAGCTCGGGAACCGTAAACGGCGCTGGCTGGCGACTGTCATGAATGAGAAGCAGGTCACGAAGCTTGGCAGTAACGGGAATCCTAACGCCGCAGTCCCTGATATCGATGAGGACGAGGATGAGGACGATATCGCACCACTCGCCAAACAACTCGAAGGGATCGCAGGCCACGTAACCCCCTACGATTCGCGCTACTTTAGCGAGGACGACGCCCGTCATCGACTGCTGAAACAATTTAACGTTGCCTCGTTGGAAGGCTTTGGCTGTGCACAACTGCCGCTCGCGATCCGGGCCGCCGGTGCCGTCCTGGCCTATGTACAGGAGACACAGAAGGGTCTGCTGCAACAACTCAACGGACTGGAGACCTACTTCACCAACTCGTTTATGACCCTTGACCACTATACACGGCGCAATCTAGAGCTGTTCGAGACCGGTCGTGGGGGCTCGGTGAAAGGCTCGCTGCTATGGGTGCTGGATCACACACGTTCGCCGATGGGTGGACGCCTGCTACGACGCTGGATCGGTCAGCCGCTCCTCGATATCATTATCCTGCAACAACGCCAGCAAGCAATTAGCGAATTACTCAACGATACCCTGTTACAGGCACGGCTCGCGGAAGGACTCAAGAAAGCCGGCGACCTGGAACGGCTCATCAATCGAGTCCGGCAAAAAATCGCCTCGCCACGCGATCTCGTTGCCCTGGCCAACGGTCTACGAGCAGCCATCGAGGTACGCACATCGCTCTCAGAAGAGGAAGCCACTAGCAAGCCGACGCTCACCCGGAGTCTGCAACGGCTCACCAATAACGATGATATCATTGAGCTCATCGAACACGCGATCGTTGAAGAACCTCCGATGAGTATCAGCGACGGTGGCATTATTCGACCGGGCTTCAGTGCCGAGCTCGATAAGCTACGCGATGCCTCGCAGAACGGTCGCCAATGGATCTCGGATCTGGAGCAGCGTGAACGCAAGCGGACAGGCATCAACACGCTCAAAGTCGGCTTCAATCGTGCCACAGGCTACTTTATCGAGGTCTCGGCAGCCAATATCAGTCGTGTTCCGCAAGAATATATCCGACGCCAGACACTCACAAATACCGAGCGCTATATCACACCAGATCTGAAAGAGTATGAGACCCTGATCCTCAACTCGCAGGATCGCGTCAACAAGATGGAGAGCGAGTTCTTTGTACAGTTGCGCTCAGATATCGCCGAACACGCCTCGGAGCGCATTCTCAATACCGCGCATGCCCTGGCAGAACTCGACGTCTATCAGAGTCTCGCCTTTGTGGCCGCACGCCAGAACTACTGCTGTCCAGCGCTGGATGAGAGTGACCGCATCCACATCGTTGCCGGTCGCCATCCTGTCGTCGAGGCCGCACAGACCGAGATCCCCTTTGTACCCAACGACGTCGAACTCTCCAATCAAGACGCACAGATCGGTATCATCACTGGACCCAACATGGCCGGTAAATCAACCTATCTGCGCCAGGTCGCACTGATTACCCTGTTAGCACAGATCGGTAGCTACGTGCCAGCAGAGACAGCGACCATCGGTATCGTCGACCGCATCTTCACCCGTATTGGTGCGCAGGACGATCTAGCAACCGGGCAAAGCACATTTATGGTCGAAATGGTCGAGACCGCGAATATTCTGCATCATGCCACGCCCCGCAGCCTGATCATCCTTGACGAGATCGGACGTGGGACCAGCACCTATGATGGCCTCGCAATCGCCCGCGCCATCGTCGAGTACCTGCATAACAGCAAAAGAAGCGGCGCACGTACACTCTTCGCCACCCATTACCACGAACTCGTCGAGGTCGCCAGACTCCTACCACGTATTCGCTGCCTCAACGTAGCCGTCACTGAAGAGAACGGCGAGGTCGTCTTCCTACGCAAGATCGTCCCAGGTGGTGCCGACAAGAGTTATGGCATCCACGTCGCACAACTGGCCGGCATTCCCAGACCAGTAATCCATCGCGCCGAAGAGATCCTGCAAGAACTGGAGCGGCAAGGAGACGCCAAAGCACGACGCAAAACCATGCACGACATCACAATGCCCGTCGCCTGGCAGATGACCCTCTTCCAATCCGAAGAGCATCCCCTCATAGAGGAGATCAAAAAACTCGCCATCGACGAACTCACACCGATCGAAGCCATCAGCAAGCTCTACGAACTTCAGCAAAAAGCACAGAAGGATTCGTAACAACGCAAGAGCCAGACTCTTGTAGATCAATCCAAGGCCCATTAAGGGTGGGATGTCACGATAACGGCATCTCTCCCTTAATGGGCCCTTGCCTGAACCTGAAATCAGAACGCCCAATCACACAGGCAAAGCACATTCTCTAGACTGTACTCGTTCGTGCTATGTGGTATCATCTTAAAAAGAGGGTGTATTCTGAACAAAGAAATACTGCTGATAGCAAGCAGGAGCTTATGTGGTGCCATAGTGTTTATCACATCTCATTGTGATCACAGATCGCTGGCAGTGTGATCATTTTGAGAGTTTTGTCCCTGCGATTTACCCACATGCTCGCGGAAATGTGGTATTATATCGGTGGTTAGTGTATTGTGTACAATAACAACAACTTAAATTCTGGAGGATTAATGACTACGCAACAGCAGACATCCTTAGATCCCAAAGCCTTAGAACAACTCTCCATCAATACCATTCGAGCACTAGCCATGGATGGCGTACAGAAAGCAAATTCTGGGCACCCGGGCACACCAATGGCCCTCGCACCCATCACATATTTACTTTACACGCGCCACATGCGCCATAACCCGAAGAATCCAAACTGGTTGAACCGTGACCGCTTCATCCTGTCTTGCGGTCATGCATCCATGCTGCTCTACAGCATGCTCTACCTGACCGGTTATGATCTGCCCCTCGACCAACTGAAACAGTTCCGCCAATGGGGTAGCCTTACACCTGGACATCCAGAGTACAGGCACACAGCCGGTGTCGAGACCACCACAGGCCCGCTGGGTCAGGGGGTAGGTAACGGCGTTGGTATGGCAATCGCACAGCGCTTCCAGGCCAGCCGATTCAACACGCCCGAGCATAAAGTACTCGATCATTATATCTATGCCATCGCCAGTGATGGTGACCTGGAAGAGGGCGTCTCCGCAGAGGCTGCCTCGCTGGCCGGAACACTCAAGTTGGGCAAACTGGTTTACTTCTACGATGACAACAATATCACCATCGAAGGCCGCGCTCGCATCGCCCTCACTGAGGATGTTGGCAAACGTTTCGAGGCCTACGGCTGGCATGTACAGCACGTCGCTGATGTCAACGATCTGGAGACCCTGAACAGCGCGATCAATACCGCCAAGGCTGAGACCGAGCGGCCCTCACTGATCGTCGTCAAGTCCAAGATCGCCTTCGGTAGCCCTAACAAGGTCGATACCCATGGTGCCCACGGTGCCCCACTCGGCGCAGACGAAGTGATCGCCACCAAGCGCAACCTGGGTTATCCGTCCATCGAGCCTTTCTTCGTACCTGAAGAGGCCCTGAACTACTACCGCCTGAGCGTTGAGCGTGGCGCGCAAGCAGAGCAGGAATGGCAGAAGACCTATGATGCCTTCAGCGCCGCCAATCCCGCACTGGCCAAACAGTGGCAGAGTGAGCTGAAAGGCGAACTGCCCGCAGGCTGGGATAGCGATCTGCCCGTCTGGCAGACCGGTGAAGCTGTCGCTACCCGCGTCGCCGGTGGTAAAGCCTTGAACGCCATCGCCGCCAAACTGCCGAACTTCATCGGTGGTTCCGCAGATCTGGCACCTTCCAACAATACAAATATGAAGGATCTGGGCAACTTTACAGCGACAGAGAATGGCCGTAACATGCACTTCGGTATCCGTGAGCATGCTATGGGCAGTATCCTCAACGGTATGGCCCTGTACGGTGGCATCATTCCTTTCGGCGCGACCTTCCTGATCTTCTCGGATTACATGCGCCCACCAATTCGTCTGGCCTCTTTGATGGGCATCAAGACGATCTACGTCTACACCCATGATAGCATCGGTGTTGGTGAAGATGGTCCGACCCACGAGCCTGTCGAGCAGATTTCAGCACTGCGCCTCATCCCTGGCCTGACCGTTCTGCGTCCGGGAGATGCCAACGAAACATCTGAGGCATGGCGTATCGCAATCACACACAAAAACCCTGTCGCTATTGCGCTGACTCGTCAGAATCTACCAACCCTGGATCGAGAAAAGTTTGCAAGCGCGAGTAACGTCGCGAAAGGCGCATACGTGCTACAGGATAGTGACAAGACACCTGACATCA
The DNA here is from genome assembly GCA_015099395.1 of Ktedonobacteria bacterium brp13. GTDB lineage: Bacteria > Chloroflexota > Ktedonobacteria > Ktedonobacterales > Ktedonobacteraceae > Dictyobacter. The sequence continues at coordinate 3,496,096 of AP024096.1, forward strand.
TCCTGATGGCCAGCGGCTCTGAAGTCTCACTCGCCGTCGATGCGGCACAGCAATTGCAACAGGAAGGCGTCGCTGTACGTGTAGTAAGTGTACCTAGCCAGGAACTGTTCGAGGAACAGAGCGAAGAATACAAAGAGTCGGTCTTGCCGAAGAGCGTGCGTGCACGTGTCGCAATCGAGGCGGCCTCTCCCATGAGCTGGTATCGCTATGTTGGACTGGACGGCGCACTGGTAACACTGGACCACTTTGGCGCGTCAGCTCCTGCAAAGATTCTCTTCGAGAAATTTGGGTTCACTGTCGAGAATGTTGTAGCAAAAGCAAAAGCATTGTTAAACAAGTAGGAAAGCACTCGTTCCTACCTATAGAGATGGGGTGTCTTCAGTATTGAGGACATCCCCACCACGAAGAAACGAAGCTACGAAAAGAAAGGCAAGAATTGCAATGGCCAATCCACTCAAAGAAATACAGACTCAGGGACAAAGCGTTTGGTATGATAATATCGATCGTTCGCAGCTTGCATCCGGTGAGTTCAAACGCATGCTGGAAGAGGACGGCATTCTTGGCGTCACAGCGAATCCAACCATTTTTGAGAAATCGATCAGCGCCGGTCATGCCTACGATGATCAGATGACTCAGCTCATCAAAGAAGGCAAGAGCACGAACGAGATCTACGAAGCACTTGTCATCACAGACATTCGCACCGTTGCCGACCTGCTGCGCCCTATCTATGATAGCACCACCCGCAAAGACGGCTACGTCAGCCTGGAGGTCTCGCCCGACCTCGCCAATGACACAGCAGCCACCATCGCTGAGGCCAAACGCTTCTGGCAGCTGGTCGATCGCCCGAACCTGATGATCAAGATTCCAGCGACCCCTGCAGGTATCCCGGCCATCTTCGAAGTGTTGCGTAGCGGCATCAATGTCAACGTTACATTGATCTTCTCGCTCAATGCTTACCGTGACGTCACCGACGCCTACATCCGTGCCCTGGAAGATCGCCATGGCCGTGGTGAAGATGTCAGCAACATTGCTTCAGTCGCCAGCTTCTTTGTGAGCCGTGTCGACACACTGGTCGATCCCCTCATTGAGAAGAAGATCAGTGCCACCAGTAATGAGGCCGAGAAAGAGCAGTTGAAGAACCTGGAAGGCAAAGCCGCGATCTCTAATGCTCGCATCGTGTATCAGGACTTCAAACGCATCTTCAACAGCCCACGCTTCGAGACCCTGAAAAAGGCCGGCGCACATGTACAGCGTCCGCTCTGGGCCAGCACCAGCACCAAGAATCCCGCCTTCCGCGATACCCTGTACGCAGAAGAACTGATCGGACCAGACACCGTTGACACGATGCCACTGGAGACCGTTCAGAAGTTCGCTGACCATGGGAAGGTCCGCACTACCATTGAGGACGACATTCCCGGTGCACAGGCCACTCTCGACGCTCTCGAAAAGATTGGCATCCACTACGACCAGGTTACTCAGCAGTTGCTGGACGAAGGCGTAGAAAAGTTTAGCACCTCGTTCCATCAGCTCTTTGCAGGCATCGACAAGAAGAAAGGTGCCATTCAGGAGCAGGTAACACACTAAGATCTTATTCCGAACACCAACGCGACTGGCGTCGCTAGTGAGGGAGGTATCCATCCTGGTCAGTTTTTACAAACGTATAGCCGCCACCAGGATGGATATATTTTTTCTCTAGGACCTATGGCTACTGAGAGAAAACAGTAGTATCATCATAGTGTCATTTGTATACACTGAGAGGGTCACAGGGACGAATAGCGATTCGCATGAGAAATTTGTCCCCGCACTTACAAAAAGTGATATACTGATCGACGGTGGATAGAGTAACGATACAAAAGAGAGTACTCCACCGAGAGCACATAGCACTATTGCTACATCGGTCGTAGAATTAGTATAATTACTACGCAATGAGTACACTGTAGCTACAGTGCTCAGCATATAACGATTGTTCGCAACTTTTGTTCGCAAATAAAAAGTTCATTAGGAGATTACACATGCCTCAGCGTAGCGTCGTCGAGGCGCCAAACCCATTTCGTGAGGGGTTACGTTTTAAAGAGAGCCTTGAGCCATGCGTCATGGTGATCTTTGGCGCAACTGGCGACCTGACACATCGAAAACTCTTACCGGCGCTTTACAATCTTGCCCTTGAGCATCCACTGCCCGCGGGCTTCTCTGTAGTCGCTTTCGCGCGACGTCCGTATACCGACGAGACGTTCCGGGAGCAGGCTCTAGAGTCCATCAACAACTATTCACGTCAGAAACCTGTCAATCCCCAGGTCTGGGAGAGCTTCGCCTCTGGTCTTCACTATCTGCAATCCAACTTCCACGATCCTGAAGGCTACGTTAAGCTAAACAATTTATTGAATAAGCTCGATCAAGAGCGTGGTACAAGCGGCAACCGCATTTTCTATCTATCGACGCCCCCCAGCCAGTATCCTGAGATCATTCAGAATCTGGGCGCTGTCGGCTTGAATCGTAACCGTAAGGGTTGGACGCGTATCATCATCGAGAAGCCATTCGGTCACGATCTGTCTACTGCGCGTGAGTTGAACCGCCAGGTTGCGAAGGTCTTCCGCGAAGAACAGATCTATCGCATCGACCACTACCTGGGTAAAGAGACCGTGCAAAATATCCTGGTCTTCCGTCTGGCCAATGGCATCTTTGAGCCAGTCTGGAACCGTCGCTATGTCGACCATATCCAGATTACGGTTGCAGAGAATCTCGGTCTGGAAGGTCGAGCCGGCTATTACGAAGAGTCGGGCGCGATCCGCGATATGATTCAGAACCATATGCTCCAGTTACTTACACTGGTCGCTATGGAGCCCCCAATCGCGATTGACGCTAATTCAGACTCGGTCCGTGATGAGAAGGTGAAAGTGCTCCACGCATTACAGCCACTCTCAGGACAAGAGGTCATCAACAACACAATCCGCGCGCAATACGGACCCGGGTGGGTCGGCGGACAGCAAGTCCCCGGCTACCTGCAAGAGAACGGCGTCGCACCAGACTCCAGCACCGAGACCTACGTTGCCATGAAGGTCTTTGTTGACAACTGGCGTTGGGCTGGCGTACCATTCTACTTACGTACTGGTAAACACCTACCCAAACGTGTTACTGAGATTGCTATTCAGTTTAAACAGCCACCGCTCATGCTGTTCAAAGATAGCGATGCACAGGGACAGGTAGAGCCGAACGTCCTTACCTTGCGTATCCAGCCAGACGAAGGCATCTCGCTGAAATTTGGCGCGAAGGTACCAGGCACCGATATGCAAATTCGCTCGGTGAATATGGACTTCTTCTATGGCTCGTCCTTTGTACGTGAGCAGCCGGAGGCGTACGAGCGTCTCTTACTCGACGCGATGCACGGTGATTCAACCCTCTTCACACGCCGTGATGAGGTAGAGGCGCAATGGACATTTATCCAGAATATCCTCGATGGATGGCAGAGCGCACCGCGTGAAACGATCCGCACTTACGAGTCTGGCTCCTGGGGACCACAGGCTGCCGACGAGTTCATCTGGCGCGATGGTCGCCGCTGGCGTCGCCCTTAATTGCTCTCTACACCTGTGGCATAGGGTACAGTGAGAGCCGCAGGCGCACGACAAACAACCACCTAGTCACAATGTTGTCCTTTTGAACAATGAAGTTCAAAGAATGAAGGGAAGAGGAATGGCAACGGATAACTCCGCTCCCCGGGGCATACAATTACCCTGGGCTGGCAAAAAAGTTCTCCAGGAGCAGGTGGAGGAGGCCCTGAGCACTCTCTGGCACCTGGCGGCTGATAATATGCGTATCAGTCAGAACATGAATGTACGTACCAGTGTTCTCAACTTTGTCATCTGTACACGCGACCTCGAGTCGGCACGCAAAGTCAATGCTCTCTTACGTGATTTATCCAGTATCCATATTGCTAGAGTTACCCTTTTAATTCTTGATACCGCTAGCGATGCACCTGCAGATATCTCTACCTGGGTGACGCTACGGTCCTTTCCCATCGTCTCTGATATGATGCGCCATCACTTTGAGCAGGTGACTGTTATGGTGCGTGGCGCAGCTATCAAATATGCAGCGACCGTTGTGCAGTCGCTGTCCAGAGCCGATCTTCCTGTCTACTTATGGTGGGTGGACGATCTTTCCCAGCAGGAAGAGATCTTCCAGCGCTTTATCGCTATCAGTAGCCGGGCAATCGTCGATTCAAGCCATTTTTCACGGCCTGCTGAGAACCTGCGGGATCTTGAGCAGTTTATTCGCGACGATGTCAATTGTGCGATGAGCGATCTGACATGGAGCCGCATTACGGCGTTGCGTGAGTTGATTGCGCAGTTCTTCGATGTGTCGGAATACCGGCCCTATCTGATGGGCGTCAATCATATCACGATTGAATACACGACGACACCCACACCTGCACCCGCAAAAAATGGTGCTTCGCATGCCCCTGCCTCTTCCCATGCCGGGCATCCGGCAGATCAGCCCACAGCCCTCCCTACCCTTAGCGCGCTATTTCTGGCAGCCTGGCTCAAAAATCGCCTTGGCTGGCAGTTATCATCCCGTGAAGAAGATAATCAGCGCGATTATGTCACCGGTCATTATGGCTGGTATATGACGCAGCGCGATATCGCTAAAGTGATTTCACAGCCGCTCGTAGCGGAAATGGAGAAGGTGGAGCAGCAGACAAGCGATAGCAGTAGCAATCCGCTCGCAGGTATTCAATTTATCGTGCGCCCCCGCCCCATGGCTGATTCTGAACCTGGTACTATCTGTCTCATACGTCTTCACAGTACGACACAGGGTCAGGAGGCAGCGTTCACCATCGCACGCGGTGAGGACGACGACCATGTCTATACCTCCGCTGAACTACCTGGTAGCGTCCATCCACAGCGTACGGTCAGTGTCGCGAACACGCATAAAGAGAGTGAGTTGCTGCATCATGAACTAGAGATCATGGGCCGTGATCACCTCTATGAGGAGACGATCCACGAAGTGCTCTCACTCCTCGGGTAAGCATAACACGGAGAATGTAGAACGGCGGGAAGTCGATACACGTACTATATAAAGAGTAGTAAGTTACCGGCTTCACGCCTGTTCTTTATGTTTAAAATGGAGTTTTGTATGAATGTAACTATTTTCTCAGATATAGATAAACTCAGTCGATCAGCCGCCGACTATATCGTGCGCGTGGCGCATGAGTCGGTCGCCGACCACGGAGTCTTTACGATCGCTCTCTCTGGTGGCTCAACACCGAAAAAGTTGTATGGCATTCTGGCGAATGAGCCATATCGCAGTCAGCTCGACTGGAACAAGATCGAGATCTTCTGGTGTGACGAGCGTTGCGTGCCGCCAGATGATGCTGAGAGCAACTATCATCTGGCCGACGAGTTCTTGTTCAGCAAGTTGTCGATCCCAGCCAGCCATATCCATCGTGCCCCTGCCGATGCAGAGGATCGTGACGCCGCCTCGCTGGCGTATACGCAGGAGATGCGCCGGGTCTTTCACACAGATGGGATACCGCGCTTTGATCTGATCCAATTGGGCATGGGACCCGAGGCGCATACCGCCTCGCTCTTCCCACACCAGGCTTCATTACACGAACGCGAGCGTCTTGTAATGCCCGTCTCCGTGCCGAAGCCTCCACCCGCACGCCTGACCTTTACGCTCCCCCTGCTCAACGCCGCCCAGCATATTCTCTTCCTACTTACAGGGTCCGAGAAAGATGCCGCACTGGCCGAGGTCTTAGAGGGCGCGGAGAATGGCGAGGAGTATCCCGCCCAGAATATTCGCCCGTCACAAGGCAAGGTAACCTGGATGATTGATACGGGTGCCGCAAAGCTGCTCAAGAAAACATACAAGCAGCAGCAATAAGAGAGGACAGAGGAGAGAGATGATACATATCGTTCCATCCATCCTATCCGCTGACTTTACGCGACTCGGGGAACAGGTCCGCGAGGTCGATGAGGCAGGCGCACAGCGTATTCAGATCGACGTCATGGATGGGCATTTCGTCCCCAACATAACCATGGGACCCATGGTCGTCGAGGCGGTGCGTGGTGTCACCAGTTCGGTACTGGAAACCCACCTGATGATCACCAACCCACAGGAATATATCGAGACCTTCGCCAAAGCAGGCGCGGATGTCATTATCGTCCATCAAGAGGTCTCCCCTCACCTGCATCGTGTGCTCAAGCAGATCAAAGATGCAGGCAAAAAGACGGGTGTGGCGCTCAACCCATCGACGCCGGTCTTCATGCTACAGGATATGCTTCCCTTTATCGATCTCTTGCTTATCATGACCATCAACCCCGGCTTTGGTGGACAGGAACTCATTCCTGAGACCCTGCCTAAAATCGCCGAGGCCAGACGCATGATCAACGAACGTGGCTTGAATATCGATATCGAGGTAGATGGCGGCATCCATGCAGGCACTATCCCACAGGTAGTCCGCGCAGGAGCCAATCTGCTGGTCGCCGGTTCAGCCGTCTATAACAAGACAACCCCGGTCGCCGAGACTATGCTCACACTGACGCAGGCCATTCCTGCCGAGTTTGCCACGCTTTAATAACACGCACGTGACAAACACATATACACATAAACACATACACGAACCACAATGGGAGGACACGCAGAGCGTTGTCCTCCCATTGCTTTTAAGCCAGAATATCATCATAATAATCCCAGAAGATCAGAGAATAAGCACGACTATACCAAAATGTGGTAGAGTCGCATCAACCGGTGAAATGGAGAAAAGAAAAACGGCAATTGCTCTTCAAAATAGGTAATATCGCTAAAGCCTCCCTCTTTGAGGGGGGAAAGTCGCCTTAGCGACAGGGGGGAGTAGAAAGTTAGCAATGCCCTGTAATCCTCGATTACCAACTATGAAGATAAGAGTGATAGATAGTGTATAATCGAGGTTAATAGCGTAGTTCGAGAATCTACTCCCCCCTGTCGCTGCGGCGACATACCCCCTCAAAGAGGGAGGCAGGGGCTTTAGCATCCTTACAGGCAATATCATACAATATTCATACTAGAGATACTACACGATCTACAGTAAATGCAGCACTTGCCTCCCTCTTTGAGGGGGGAAAGCCGCCTTAGCGGCAGGGGGGAGTAGAAAGTTAGCAATGCCCTGTAATCCTCGATTACCAACTATGAAGATAAGAGTGATAGATAGTGTATAATCGAGGTTAATAGCGTAGTTCGAGAATCTACTCCCCCCTGTCGCTGCGGCGACATTTCCCTCAAAGAGGGTGGCAGGGATATTACCATCTTTTCCTGTGAATTCATGCTTTTTGGTATCAGAGGTTTTATTGTGAAGGTTGTTTAAAAAACTTCATCAGTGAGTATTGTTCTACCCAAATTGTCTTCATTTCTGGTTCTTTATTTATAGAGGAGGAGAAAATATGCACGACGATATTACCGATGTTCCTGGCATTCTTGTAGGCCATGACACGGATCTTGAGGCTGGCACTGGCTGTACCGTTATTCTAAGTAATCCAGCGGCGGTCGGCGGTGTCGATGTGCGCGGAGGCTCACCGGCTACCCGCGAGACAGACCTGCTCGATCCGCTCTGCATGGTCAATGAGGTACACGCTGTACTGCTCACAGGCGGCAGCGCATTTGGCCTGGATGCCGCAGGTGGCGTCGTCCAGTATTTAGAAGAGAACAACAGAGGCTTCGATACCGGCGTTGCACGCGTCCCCATCGTACCGGCCGCAGCTATCTTCGATCTCGCCTTCGGTTCAGCACATACACGTCCAGACGCAACCTCTGGCTACCTGGCAAGCTCACAGGCAAACGCCGAGCCTGTCGCACAGGGCAACGTCGGCGCAGGAACCGGCGCAACGGTCGGCAAGCTCTTCGGCATCGAGCGCGCCATGAAAGGCGGCCTTGGCTCTGCCAGTAGTACACTGGTAGGCGGTATTATTATAGGAGCGATCGTCGCCGTCAATGCTCTGGGCGACGTCATCGACAATCAGAAGCAGCAACTGATCGCCGGCGCACAGCGCGCATTTGCACAGAGCACCATAGTGGTCAACCCGGCAAACGAGCCAGCGACCACCCAGGAGGCACCAGCGCACGCGACACCAGAAGAAGGGCCAGCGGCCATCAATCCCTTTGGCAATACCACCATCGCCGTTATCGCCACCAACGCCACCCTCACCAAAGCCGAAGCCAAAAAAGTAGCGCAAATGGCACACGACGGTATGGCACAGGTTATTCGCCCTGCACACACCATGTTCGACGGTGACGTCGTATTTACACTGGCAACAGGTACTCAGCACGCAGCCTCAGATCCAGGCACAGCGGCACAAATCGTCAGCGCCATCGGCGCAACAGCAGCCGACACGCTCGCACGAGCGATCATCAAAGCAGTACGCGCAGCCAGGGACCTGCATGGGGTACCAGCCGTTCGCTCCTGATATATAGTGTATAAGCTTTGTACTTTAGCCTTATATGTGTACTAGAAAGGAATAGTGTAGAGTGTCTTTATTTTTCACACTCCAAATAGCGGGCAAAACTCCAATTCCATACTGATAGTAGCGCTACATGCATAAGATAAGCGTCCTGCATTACAATAACAGTACAAATAAAACGATGCCCCCGCCGATCAGCATCAACACCACGCACACGAAAATGACCAGAGCGAACATGTAGCTCCTGGAGGTCGCCACGATATCGGGCACGACCCCCGTCACACGACGCTCGGGGCGCATGGGAATCTCACGCTTCGCGGTTAGCGTCTTCAATCCTCCAGTCGCGAGGTCCCAGGAGTGTGTAGCAAAATCCAGTGCATGCTCATGTTTTGACGATTGCGAGCGAATAGACGCCGACCGTGCAGAGGCAGAAAGGAGGGACGCAGCTTGAGAAGAATCCTGCGCCAGATCGGGTATCGAGTGAGGCGAAGCGGGATCAAAGGAAGTAGGGGATGAAATGATTTGTGGTCGGCGAGGTATTGTCGTTCTTTGAGAACGAGCGTCAGAACCGGGCAATGTCACAGCTTTACTCCACGAGTCACGAACAAACCAACCGCATCAACAAGGGACAGCATACAACATACGCACTACAGAAGCCTTTGAGACTTTGTCCGACTACTACTTATTGTAGTCATACACGTGAGTTTCGCAAGTGAGGTATGACTAATGGGGGGACTGAGCGAACAACAAGTCCAATAGCGTGGCGAGAATACGACCAGTAGCGCCCCAGATACGATATGTACCATAATCAAAAAAGTAGACAGTCCGCTGCTTCTGCGCACCGCCCCACAGTTCGGTATGCAAGATCGCCGGATCGGCCAATCCATCCAGCGGCACAATAATGTCCTCTGCCACCTCACTTGGTTGCAGGAGTAAGTCTCCCAGTCCCGCAGGCAGAAAGCCGACTACCGGAGTAATCAGATAGTTGCTCATCACCGTAAAGACCGGTGGGAGCACACCCAGCGGCACAACATGCTCTGGAACAATACCGACCTCCTCGCGTGCCTCACGCAGCGCCGTATGCAGCAGAGAGGGGTCCTCGGGATCCGCCTTCCCACCAGGGAAAGCGATCTCGCCACTATGCGCACGCAGCGTCGCCGCACGGCGAATAAAGAGCAAGTGCGGCTTGCCCTGTAACTCAAAGAGCGGCAGTAAAACAGCCGAGCGGCGAGCCTCGGGATGAAAGCCTTCCACGTTATCCACCAGCGAGATCGCCTGCTCAATCGAAAAAAGTCGTTGCTGTAGAAGAGTAACGACAGCATTGGTATTTTGTAAAAGATTCAGCACATCCATAGTACTTAATATATCACATCCTGCTAAAAACGGAATGAAAGTAGCGATATATAGACACAAAATAGCACAAAACAGTCGCGTAACAACCAAAAAACAATAGAGCACTGGTAATGTTTGTGACAATATGATACACTATGAGATATAAAAAACATCAGAGATATCTGCCAAAAGGCTAGGTATTGTCTTGCAATCGGAGGCGGCATTTGGTATAATTGACTGTATCGAGTGGGGGTATGCTTACGTTCAGACGTTCATTGTCCGAAGATAATGGCGTACTGCCTGCGAGTATCGTTTCGTATCACCGTTCTGTAGAGCAAACAATAGGTCATGCGGGTAGTCTTGGCGAGCAAGCACTATCGGCAAGTACACCAACCGAAACGAGACCGCCTGAGCACCTCCTCCGAATAAGCCCAAGTCCGATGGTACACTCCCCAGGGTCCCAACGTGCAGTGCAGTCCATCTTGTTGTTCTTACACTGTTTGCTAGAACTACAGTCTGGAAGCGGCAAATTTGCGGTGTAAAAAAAACATCGTCGGAAGATCCTAAAGCACAGAGCCAAGAGGGAATGCACGGGTGTAGTAACCCGGACAAGGCAAAAACCGTGGATCGAAGGGGGTATACTACCCATGCAAGCACAAACGCACGGCGACCTTTCGACAATGCCAGCGGCAAATCAAAACAGCGGGCGGGTACAGACGATGATCGAAGGAAATGACCAACAAGAGTACAGCAACAGCAACCCGGAAGAGTTGGAAGAACTGAACCAAAACGACATGGCAGCATTGCTAGCCGAATCAACCAGTCCCATTAGTATCAAACGTGGTGATGTGGTCGAGGGAGAGATCGTACGTATTGATCAGGAAGAAATTCTTGTCGATATCGGCTTAAAATCCGAAGGCGTTCTCTCAACGAAAGAGTTGCCATCCAACGGATATGGTTCTTTCAGTGAACTCCATCTGAATGACAAGATTCTTGTCTATGTTATTCAGCCAGAGACTTCTGAAGGGCATGCGGTTCTCTCTCTGAAGAGAGCGAACACCGAGCGCCAGTGGCGTATCGCAGAAGAGCAGTACAAGAACAATGAACTACTGAAAGCGAAAGTCATCGATTTCAACAAAGGTGGCTTAATCGTTGATGTAGCAGGCATTCGTGGCTTTGTACCAATTTCGCAGATCCTCAATCTTAAACGTGAAGAGGTCGCTGCCGGTGGTGAAAACCAGGAGACAGCTGCGAAACTAGCCAGCATGAAGGACAAAGAGCTTCAGCTGAAAATTATCGAGATTAATCGAGCGCGTAACCGCTTGATCCTCTCCGAGCGCCTGGCCGTCCAGGAATGGCGTCAGCGCCGTCGCGAAGAGTTGCTTGATGAGTTGAAGCCCGGCGAAGTCCGCAAAGGTGTTGTCAGCAATCTCGCTAACTTCGGTGCCTTTGTTGACCTTGGCGGCGCAGACGGACTGGTTCATATCAGCCAGCTTGCCTGGAGTCGTGTGAACCATCCTAGCGAAGTCCTGCATGTCGGTCAAGAAGTCGAAGTACAGGTCCTGAGTGTCGACAAAGACAAAAAGAAAATTGCGCTCTCTATCAAACGGGCCGAGGTTGATCCCTGGACAACCGTTGAGCAGCGCTACACTCCTGGACAGCTCGTCACAGGTACAGTTACCAAGATTGCTCCCTTCGGTGCGTTCGCACGGATCGAAGATGGCATCGAGGGTCTGATCCACCTGTCCGAACTCCAGCCAGGCACTGACCCCAAGTCAATCTTGCATGAGGGTGCTCAGTTACAGTTGCGTATCTTGCGTATCGACGCCGAGCGCCGTCGCCTTGGTCTGAGCTTACGTCAGGCCGATGAGATGGATGCTCCTGCTAGCGAGACCGAAGAAGCCACTTTAGAAGAGGCGACTGAGGCCGGCGAGAGCACGACCACAAGTACAACGACGACGACAACCACAACAAGCGAACCAGTAGACTACAGTGCACCAGTAGCAGCCCCTGCTGAGGCAGCTCCTAGCACTCCTTCTCTGGAATCCTTGTCTACTCATCAAGAGCAGGTACCGGCTAAGCGTGAGCGCACTAGCGAGCAGCGTCGTGAACGCGGCGAGCGTGGCGAGAATGCAGGAGCCACCGAAGGTGAACTAACCGCGATGGCTGAGGCGTTCCGCGCAGCACGCCAGCGTACAAAAGACGACGAGACAACTGAGCAGTAAACGATCCTATTTACAGCTCCGCTATCTCTGACATAGTCAAGCGACCTCCCTGTAGTGCTCTACAGGGAGGTTCGTCATCTTCAGCTAAATGTAGAGATTTAAAAAGAACGTTCCTGGATATTCTTAACATAGTAACGTGACACTTTCACAAAGCTCAGTAGATTTGGTTCAATCTGACACAGCTTTCACTTCCTTCCTCTTCAATCTCGTAAAAGTGATCCACAGACTTCTTGACGTTGTAAAATAAGTTGTAGTATGATGAAACGCACAGTTTACCAAAAAAATAACGGGAGTTTTCTCTAACGTCACCTGTAAAATGGTTACAGAATATGTAATTGACGGTTTCCTTGCTATCTACTTTGTTCTTCTACTAACATAGAAAAACAGATATCCAGGGAGATCTGACGATGGAGGAACGATGTTCATGGCTGGACTACTCCAAATAGCCACTCGCTTGTCATCGTATCAACGAGAACACGGAGACATCTGTACAAAACACGTTTCCTTACCTTTACGTCATTTCACACTTGAACAGATAAAGAGCGACCTCTCCACTGCGATGTATTGTATACAGAAACAGTACGGAGGTTGATTGTTTCTCAGTAAGAAGGTTGAACGGCCACGAGAAGGCATTTAACAGACGGGGAGTTACGGTTGTTGTTATCCTTGACGCTGTATGATGGGTGTTGTATTATGAATGACATAGTTTACCTGAGCGACACAGAGGGCTCGGTTCCACCCTCTGCCATTGAAAGGGGGGTGACAAACGGGTGAATGATAGAGATAGATTTGATAAATTCACCGAGCGAGCAAGAAAAGTTCTTAGCTTAGCTCAAGAGGAAGCCCAACGCTTCCAGCATAATTATATTGGCACAGAGCACCTCCTACTCGGCCTTGTGCGCGAGGGCGAGGGTGTTGCCGCCAAAGTTCTGGCGAATCTCGGCGTTGAACTTAATAAAGTTCGTAGCGCTGTAGAGTTTATCATTGGTCGTGGTGACCGGATCGTCCTTGGCGAGATTGGTCTTACCCCACGCGCTAAAAAGGTAATCGAGCTCGCTGTTGATGAAGCTCGTCGCTTGAACCACCATTATATCGGGACAGAACATCTTTTGTTAGGCTTAGTGCGTGAGGGTGAGGGGATTGCGGCAGGTGTCCTTGAGAGCCTGGGCGTGAACCTCGAGAAAGTGCGTACACAGACCATTCAGGTGCTCAGCCAGTCTGGCACCCCACATGAACGTGACGCAAAACATTCTAAAACCCCTACCATCGATCAGATGGGTATCGACCTGACAGCCGCTGCTCGCGGTGGGACTCTTGATCCCGTCATCGGTCGCCACCAGGAGATCGAGCGAGTCATTCAGATTCTCTCCCGTCGTACAAAGAATAACCCGGCTCTCATTGGTGAGCCCGGTGTCGGTAAGTCCGCTATTGTTGAAGGCCTGGCCCAGCGCTTGATCTCCGGTGAAGTTCCTGAGACCCTGGCTGGCAAACGCCTGCTGACGCTTGACGTCGGTTCCCTCGTGGCGGGCACAAAATACCGTGGTGAGTTTGAAGAGCGCCTGAAAAAGATTATAGAAGAGATCCGTAACAGTCGCGATTGTATCATCTTTATTGATGAAGTTCATACTCTGGTTGGGGCCGGTGCCGCAGAAGGCGCGGTCGATGCCGCTAATATCCTGAAACCTGCCCTCGCCCGGGGTGAGATTCAGTGTATTGGTGCTACGACACTCGATGAGTACCGCAAGTACATCGAGCGCGATGCCGCTCTGCAACGCCGCTTCCAGGAAGTGATCGTCCGCGAACCAAGCGTTGAGGAGACCGTTGAGATCCTCAAAGGTATTCGCGAACGCTATGAGCAGCACCATCGTTTGATTATCACCGATGAGGCTCTCAAAGCTGCTACCGATATGGCAAGCCGCTATATCACCGATCGCTTCATGCCGGATAAGGCCATCGATCTGATCGATGAGGCCGCTAGCCGCGTACGCATGCAGAACTCTCTTGCTCCTCTGAACCTCAAAGAGGCGATGAAGGGTCTGGAGTCGGTCCTGCGTGAAAAAGAGGCGGCGATTCAGCAACAGGATTATGAGCTGGCCGCTGAGCTGCGTGAGCGCGAAGTCAAATTGCGCGATCGCATTGCGAAGCTGGAATCCGGCTGGCATAAAGAGCGTGGAAACGAGAAGCCGACCGTCGGCGAAGAGGAGATCGCGCAGATCGTCTCGATGTGGACGGGTATCCCAGTGATGCGTATCGCGCAAGAAGAGTCTCAGCGCCTCTTGCAGATGGAGGATGCTCTGCACTCCAGAGTTATCGGTCAGAATGAGGCCATCGAGAAGATCGCTCGTGCGGTCCGTCGTGCTCGCGCAGGTCTGAAAGATCCGAAACGCCCGATTGGTTCTTTCATCTTTATGGGCCCCACCGGTGTCGGTAAAACAGAGTTGGCGAAAGCGCTGGCCGAGTTTATGTTCGGCTCCGAGGAGTCCTTGATCAAGATCGATATGTCAGAGTTCATGGAGCGCCACGCGGCTGCCCGCCTGGTTGGTGCCCCTCCCGGATATGTCGGTTACGAAGAGGGCGGTCAGTTGACCGAAGCAGTTCGCCGTAAATCGTACAGCGTGATCCTGCTCGACGAGATCGAGAAGGCTCACCCGGACGTCTTCAATATGCTACTCCAGATTCTGGAAGATGGTAAGTTGACTGACGCGAAGGGCCGTACGGTGGACTTCCGCAACACCGTGATCATCATGACATCAAACGTCGGTGCTCAACTCTTGAACAGAGAGGCGTCGATTGGCTTCCGCAATTCGAAAGATAAGAGCAAAGCCAATCAAGCTGACTACGATGCGATGAAGGGCAAGGTGCTCGGCGAGCTGAAAAATACGTTTAAACCTGAGTTCCTCAACCGTATCGATGAAACGATCGTCTTCCATTCTCTACGGATGGAGGAGATGTACTCGATCGTCGATCTGTTGCTCAACCGCGTACGTGCGCAGTTGACGGAACAGCAGATCGAGTTGGTCACACCTACGGCTACGAAGGACTTCTTGATTGAGAAGGGCTTCGATCCGCAGTATGGTGCACGCCCGTTGCGCCGTACGATTCAACGCATGGTTGAAGATCCGTTAGCTGAGGGATTGCTGCAAGGGAAGTTCCATCCCGGTGATCTGATTGAGGCGCTTGTTGTTGATGACGATCTGTCATTGCAGGTGCGCAATCGCGTTGAACAGTTACCACCACCCGCATCGGTTACAGCCGAGGCGGCGCTCTCCGCTGGTAGCGAGGGCAGCAGCACGAACAATGAGGGCTAAAGAAGGCTAAACCGGTGAGCTAGCCGGCACAAAGTAGCTGGGGGGCGTGATGTATAAGCACATAAGCGTTTATATGTCACGTCCCTCTTTTTGTCCAATAACCCACTGAAGATCAACCACGTACAGAGCAGACAAGCGACACTTCTATTACATATTCATTACAAGATAACTGGACAGGTTAAAATAATTTTTAATGGCAAAGATACGCACAAAATATATCTGCCAACAATGTGGCGGTGAACATAGCAAATGGATGGGAAAGTGTCCCGACTGTGAAGCCTGGAATACGCTAGAAGAGGTTGTTGAGACGCCTACAAGCCCAGCACAACAGCGTCGGCAAAGTGTTATGCTGGGCAGTGGAGGTAGCCTTTCCCATGGCGCTCTGGCCCCGATTGTGTTGCCACAGATTAAGCCTCTGGTGCATACTCGTATTTCAGTCGGTTTCCCGGAGATGGATCGCGTGCTGGGTGGCGGACTCGTCCCTGGCTCACTCGTGCTGGTGGGAGGCGAGCCGGGTATCGGCAAATCAACCCTCCTGCTCCAGGTCTCAGGAGCCATTGCGGAGAACGTGGGTCCGGTCCTCTATATCTCCGGCGAGGAATCCCTTGAGCAGGTCAAGATGCGCGCTGAACGGCTTGATATCGTCGGCGAGCAGCTGTATCTGTTATCGGCGATTGAACTCGATGTAATCGCCGAGACCGTGCATCGACTCAAACCAGCGCTGGTGATTGTGGATTCGATTCAGACGGTGGCTGCCAGCCATCTGACCGCGGCACCAGGCAGTATCAGCCAGGTACGCGAATGTACTGTGCAGTTGATGCATCTGGCAAAGACGACGGCGATCCCGATTGTGCTGATTGGACACGTAACGAAAGAGGGCACGGTCGCAGGACCAAAGGCGCTTGAACATATCGTTGATGCGGTCCTCTATCTTGAAGGAGAGCGCTATCACTCGTATCGTCTGCTGCGCGGGATCAAGAACCGCTTTGGCGCGACGCACGAGGTGGGCGTCTTCGAGATGCATGGAGAAGGGATGATCGAGGTCTCCAATCCTTCAGCGGTCTTCCTCTCCGATCGTGCTACGAATGCGACAGGTTCGGCGGTCGTCGTCAGCATGGAAGGCACCCGTCCCCTGCTGATAGAGGTCCAGGCTCTCGTGACACCAAGCAACTTTGGTAATCCCAGAAGTACGACCAATGGCATCGATCATAATCGGCTCTTGATGCTGATGGCAGTACTCACCAAGCGTGTAGGTCTGGCGGTCGGCAGTCACGACATCTATGCTAATGTAGTAGGTGGCTTTACGGTAGAAGAGCCTGCAATCGATCTGGGAGTCGCGGCGGCGATCGCCTCCAGTTATCGTGAGCGCTTAATCCCGGCCGATATGACACTGATTGGCGAGGTCGGACTCTCAGGAGAGTTGCGTGCGGTCAGTCGTCTGACGCTACGAGTACGAGAAGCGGCTAAACTGGGCTTTAAACGCTGCATTGTCCCTACCGGAGGCAAGAACTCACGTGCCCTGGCCGAATTGGAAGAGGCCAGACTCCCTGATGACTTCCGCGTCATTACAGCTAGCACACTCGCAGTAGCATTAGAGATCGCGCTACACTAAAAATGCACCCGTACATATAGCGTAAAGCCTATCACAAAAAAAATTCACCGTGAAACATGAACCAATTTACCATATAAAATGGTAAAATATCAGTAAGGTACTAATTAAGATGTCATTTACTAGGAAATGCATCTTAAATCTGCTTATAAAGCTTGCAAAAATCGCAGTCAACGTGTATACTGGCTAATCGACACGCAAGTTTCGATGACGCAAAGTTCATAATTTTGAGAGAGAAGCATTCCATGCTCTCCTTAAAGCGAGGTATACGTTTCCGAATATCCTGTTCGCTCACCAAAGTACTGTTGAGTCGAACCCAAATTTCGGGAATTCACAACCATCCATCACTAACGTACGTATAAAATTTGAAGATTGGTCGCTCAAGCGGCGAGTGTTTTCTCAGCAGCAGGCTATTGCATGATTGTTGTTTCATCTGGAATTATCCTTTTTTAATTCATCCCAAAACCGCCTGACCTGCGTATGGACAAAGAAGCCACATCGCCCTCTTGAGCTAGAACTGCACGTTATGTGCAAATGCCTGGAGGATGCAGGGATGTCTGTAAATACTATCTCCCGCATCATAGGCGCCGTTGTCGCTCTCGGAGCTTCAGTATTGTTTATACTTTACAGATTGACGACACCGCCACCTATGCCATGGGCAATCGGAATTATTGCCGTTATTACGATTGCCGCTATTATTATTACTCCGTATATTACGGTTATCCCGTATCAGTGGATGCGGGACAAAATTCATGCGTCGTCGGCTAGCGATCTGGTCGCGGCTTCCGCTGGCTTACTTCTAGGTCTTATCCTCGCTGCTGTGTTGACGATTCCACTGCAATATCTCCCCTTTGGCCTGGGTCAGATTACCCCCTTCCTGGGTGCAGTTATCTTCGGCTATCTCGGTATTACGGCTGCAGTCCTACGGAAAAGCGATATCGCTCACCTGTTTCAATCTACACCATTCCGTCGCCGGGAACGTGATGAAGAACGTGGCGAGGAACGCAGGAAGAAACGTGATCAAGATAAAGAGCCTGCATCATCCACGCAGCAGGCACCTGCCTTCCCTGCCATGCCGATCCTGCTAGATACCAGTACGATCATCGATGGTCGTATCGCGGATATCAGTCAGACCGGTTTTGTTATCGGGACGCTGGTCGTGCCACGCTTCGTGTTGAATGAACTGCAACGCATTGCGGATTCTGCTGATACGATGCGTCGTAACCGTGGACGTCGTGGTCTGGAGATCCTCAACCGCCTGCAAAAAGATGCGACGGTGCCGATCGAGATCGTTGATAACGACGTTGAAGGGATCGCGGATGTCGATGGCAAGCTCGTCAAGATGGCTCGCGATATCCATTGCTTGATCATTACCAATGACTTCAATCTGAACCGGGTCGCTGAATTGCAGGGCGTAAAAGTACTCAATATCAATGAGCTGGCGAACGCGATCAAGCCGGTACTCTTGCCAGGTGAAGATATTCACATTAAAATTATGCAAGATGGCAAAGAACTGAATCAAGGTGTTGGCTACCTGGATGATGGCACGATGATCGTCGTTGAAAATGGTCGTCAGTTTATGGGCACCACTATCGAGGTAACGGTGACGCGCGTGCTCCAGACGGTTGCTGGACGGATGATCTTCGCTCATCCGAAACAGGCGGGTAGCAGTATCCATAATGTGACGACCAGTATCGTTGCACCTGCAGCTGCTCCTGCTCCTCCACAGCCACCGGCCAAGCAAAGGCCAGCCTGAAGTCTAGCGGCTGAATAAGGCTGCTTGCTGAATAGCAGCGTCCATTCATACAAAAAGTCCAGATGAATGACCTTGAATTACCAGAGCACCCTTTGCGGTGCTCTTTATTTTTATGTTTACTACTAATCCGAAAACCTGCGTGTGCGAGCACTAGCGACGCCAGTCGCGTTGAATTTCGGAATAAGATCTTAGAGAAAGAAAAAGAGCGATGCAAGAGACGTCCGCAGTTGTGATTGTGGCGGCAGGAGCCAGTCGACGCATGGGGCGCGATAAGCTCTGGATACCGCTGGCAGGCCGCATTACGCTGGCCCGTACGATCGATGCCTTTGAGGCATCCACAGCAATAGATACGATTATTATCGTTGCCAGTGAGGAGCGCCTGCAAGAGACAAATACACTCTGCCTGCATGAGTCCTGGACAAAGATACAAGCGATCGTTCCCGGCGGCGAACGTCGTCAGGACTCGGTCTGTCGAGGTCTCGATGCCCTTGCAACATTACAGCCTGCCTGCCAGTGGGTCATGATACACGACGGAGCACGTCCCTTGATTTCGGATATTATCATTAAACTGGGCCTCAGTTCAGCCATAGAACATCAGGCCTCGATTGCCGCGATGCCGGTCAAAGATACGATCAAGCTGGTACGCAAAGATATCATCGTCGATACACCGGATCGTCAGTTGCTCTGGGCCGTACAGACACCCCAGGTCTTCTCGTTCCCTCTGATCCACGCAGCACACCACTCACCCGAGGCACAGGGTGATGCCACAGACGATGCCCTGCTCTTAGAACGTCTCGGCTATGAAGTCGCCGTCTTCCCTGGCTCCTACCGTAATATCAAGATTACCACCGAAGAAGATCTCCTGGTCGCCGAAGCCTTCATCAAGGCAGAGCAAGAAGAAAAGTAAAAGTAAAAGTAAAAAGAGGTTCTCTGAATATGACTATACGCATTGGTTCTGGTTATGACGTGCACTCCTTTGTAGATGGACGTGCGCTGGTACTTGGTGGCATCACTATCCCCCATACACGTGGGCTCGCCGGTCATTCGGATGCTGACACGGTTATACATGCGATAGTAGATGCCTTGCTCGGTGCCGCTGCCCTGGGCGATATCGGCAGCCACTTTCCATCAAACGATGTGCGCTGGAAAGATAAGCCGAGCTCCGCCTTCCTCGAATATACCCGTGACCTGCTCAGGCAGCATGGTTGGGGCATCGTCAACGTCGATGCTACGATCATCGCCGAGCAACCCAGAATGTCGCCCCATACGCCCCACATGCGAGAACGACTGTCAGAGATCCTACAGCTGGATAGCACACAGGTCAGTGTCAAGGCGACCACGACAGATAAACTGGGTTTCACCGGTAGAAGTGAAGGGATCGCCTGCCAGGCGGTAGCACTGATCGAGAGCATACAGTAGAGCAAGGTATCAAAGAGCGATCTGCAAGACGAGGAGCGATGGAGCCTTGCTCCCATACGCACCAACTTAAGGAAAAGGTGAGTTGCAGAGAGATCTCACCATACTTTGCAAGGCAGTGATGCCCAGAGAGAGCTTGTAGTGTAGCTGCGCAATCTCAGAAAAGAGCATTGTTCTCAGCGTGATAAAAACACAACAAGAAATGAGGCGCTCTCACCTATCTGCTAAGACGGTCCATCTCTGCTGCCTCCTGTGGCTTTATACCTTGTTGTAATACTCTTCCATTCTTAAGTTGGTGCGTATGGGGCTATACCTGTATTTTTCAGAGGAGTTACCAAGGATTATTAGACAAGGGTTTTATTTTTGTTGTTTTACCGCTCTTCCAATTCTCTACTTGTTCTTGCGTAATCATGAGACTGGCTGGATCTGCCACAGCCATGAGACGCTTTCCTATCCAATCGGGGCGGTGAGCCATGCTATCAAAATGAGCCGTATGCTTCTGTAATATCTGATCTTGCAGATAATTCGGAAATTGATACCACCCCTGATCAGCTTTTGCGAAATGTCTCTCATAGGGGTTTGTGATACGTACATCTTGCATATTTAAATCAGCATTGATATTCTGGATACGTTGACTGCATTCAAAAATGTTTATCCATTCATTCCACTCACTAGAAAGCGCAAATTTAGCCATCTTGTAAGAATGCGATTCTTTTTCATCAGGAGAGGCTTTTTTATCTAACCCCTTTGGAAAAAGTGTCGCTGTCCGTTGAAACGAGTCCCTGGAGCAAGCGTTGTGAAGTTCTATCATAAGATCCTTTCGGACATCTTCAAAAGGCCTGGGATTTCCTTTTTTATCTTTCAGATCAACGAGAATTCTATGGCCTACAGGATCATATATAGAAGAAAAATCATACATTTTTTTTGAAGCAGACGAGTCTATGAGGGTGAGCTTTTGATGGGAGTTAGCCAGCTGATCCAAATGCTGGAAGTGAGGCGAGGGCAACAACATTTGATATTGTTGAGCTAAACGAGGATTAGAGGCTTCGATATTTGGGCCAAGGCTTTTCTCGGGCTTACCAGAGACCTCTCGTCGCTGATCATGCGCTATGTCAGCCTTGCGCATGAAAAGGTCGGTCCCTACCCTACTTGCAAACATTCCCAAAGTTTCTTCCGCTGTCATGGGTGTATAGGAAGAAAATACAAATTCATCCATCGAAGCATATTTGTACCTCTGTACCTGTTCCTTCTGTTTACCTTTCCACCCCTCAGGCGGTGTTCGATACTCAGCTTCGATGCGAGTAGAAGCTTCCGACCCTTCACTTGCCTTATGGGCCTCCTGGCTGTAAGCCAACGAGTTTTCAGGTTGTGTTGATTGTTCGACCGTGTGTATTGGAAGGTTTGCCTTCATCTCACGTAATAAATCCATCTTATATCTCTCATCATCTTTGTGCATGTTGCGAGTAACCTGCCTCCTAGCGATGTCTATCTTTTCTTTTGCCCGATGTTTGAGCATATCCGTATCATGCATTTGTTCTTGTTCAGGGTTTGGCTGACTCTCACGGATTTCCATAGAGCAAAACTTCCTCTGTTTATCTCTCTCGTGTATGCACGTTAATCAGAAAACCATATTGTGGTGCCGGTATAGTCCCAAATGGGTGTCATTGGCTCATTTCAAAATATCCACTTTGTTCTTTTCCAGATCCTGGTCTAATTTGGAGAATCGTAGATAGGCAAACGTCTGTCTTGGCACGCTTTTTCCTCGCTTCGTAGGTGATGGGAATGAGAACCTCGTCAATGTCAGTTATTTTACCCGAAAACGGGTAAGAATGCCAGTGCCTTTTGTTCCCGAAAAGAGGGAAAGAAAACGAACGTTTTCTTTCCCTCTTTTCAGGTTCTCACGCGATTTCCTCATTCTCCTGCAAGAGCAAGGGACGTAGGTTCTCCAACGAGCGACCGGATTGTGGTGCAAAATGGTAGTCGCCGATCAGTCGAATGTGCTCCCATCCCAGTGGCGCAATATGAGCCACCGTTGCTTCTGGGATGTCCTCACCTCTTTTGCGCAGTGTCGCAATGGCTTCGGTGAGATACACGGTATTCCAGGCGGCAATGGCTGCCATAATTAAATGCAGACAACTTGCTCGATGCATCTGATCCTCAAACGCCCGATCTCGCAGTTCTCCCAGTCGTCCAAAGAAGAGTTGGCGTGCGAGGGCATGCAGTGATTCCCCTTTGTTGAGGCCAATGAGGATACGTCGACGGAAGGACTCGTTGCGAAAGTACTCCAATAAGAAGACCGTTCGCTCCAGCTTTCCCATCTCCGTGAGTGCCCTCGCCACCTGGTTCTGACGAGGATAGGCCGCGAGCTTACGCATGAGCAATGAAGCTGAGACTGTCCCGTGACGGATCGATGAGGCGACACGCCGCATCTCATCCCATTGCTCGATAATGAGCTTGCTCTTGATTTGGCCAAAAAGTAGGGTATTCAGTGGGCCATATTCGCCCACGTCGTCCAGCACATAGAGATGACGTGAGAGGGCATCTCGAATGCGCGGAGCAAAACGAAACCCCAGCAGAGCCGTGAGAGCAAACACCTGGTCAGAAGCTCCACCCGTATCGGTATAATGTTCTTGAATATGCAAATCGCTTTCGTGATGGCAAAGCGCATCGACGACATACAATGCTTCTTCATTCGTCCCGATGATTTGCGGCTTGCCAAAAGGAATCCAGATATCCGCCGCATGAATATACATGTTCGTACCTCGCCCAGCGCCAAAATATTTCGCATTGTACTCGGCATTGGCTGCTTTCACTCCCACTTGCAGACGCATACCATCAGATGACGAGGTGGTGCCATCTCCCCAGGCAGACGAAAGTGGTGCCGAGAGGACAAAATTATCCAGATTCGCCAGTGCAGCCAACAACGTCTCCTCGCGGATGTGCCAATCGATCGACCAGGAGAGCTGGCGATAGGTATACGGACACGACTCGGCCATCTTCTCCAGTCCCAGATTCATGCCCATACCCATGAGTGCAGCCACCAATTCGAGTTTCTGCACGCCAGTCGGTGCGTCTTTACTCGTGAGGTGCGTGAAGTGGCGCAGAAATCCAGTCCAGGCATCGACTTCGAGCAACAGATCGGCTAATGGTAGGTGCGGCAGCAATGCGTATACGCGCTTTTTTAGGCGTTCCACTTCTTCCGGGACAGCTTTTTCCAGTTGGGGAAGATGGAGATGTCCTTTTTCATCCAGGGTCAGGCTCCCTTCGACCTTTCCGATACTCTCCTGTAAGGCCGTAAGTTTCTGGCGAATCTCCTGCTGCTTGGCTGCCAGATAGGCTTCTGCATCACTGCTGATAGAGAGCCTGGTTTGCTGTTTCTCTGTCAATTGCTCGAAGTGTGCGGGCGGCAATAAGTAGTTCTCAAAGGGGCGATACCGTCGGCTTCCGCTCACTACAACATCTCCGGAGCGTATCCTCCCCTTGAGAGACTCAAAGGCTGCCGCTTCATAATAATTAGGGGTAATCTTCTCTCCATCCAACGCATGCTTGCGCCAGCGCCCGGTGAGGTGGCCCAAAGGCGCATGCATCTTCACCTTGCCCACCTTTTGCTCCTTCCCCGTCACGCGACGACGAAGTTTTGCGAAGGTCGAGATATATTCGAGCGCTTGTAAGGACGGTTCACTTTTGCGAAAGGGCTGGAAATCGAGCACTTGATAGAGTGAAAGCAGGCTCTGCCGCATTGGGGCGTACCGCGTTGAGATGAGATCCAGCGAGTCCAGATCCTCTGGTTGGAGAAACTGTTTTGCCGAATCGACGGTCGCCTGAAGTTAGACCTCCGGCACTTTGTCGAGGAGCGCTTGCACGGGATCGTTGCCTTCGGTTCTCGCTAGCAAGAACGCCTCTGCTGCTTTGGTAAAGATTGCCAGGTGACTATTCATCTGGCGCGAGTTGATCTTCAGGTGCTTTTCCTGACGCCGCTCTCCTTTGCGCAACAAGTCGCCTAACAGCCGATCAAACTGGTCGAGGGCCTGATCGGTCAGATCTTGTGACAGTTCAAAAAGATAGGTCACGAGCAACGCGTGGCGTCGGTCTCGTGGCAAATTCAAGAGTGGCTGCGCCTGATATTTGCTGCATTTGTGGGCCAATTGCAAGACTCTATTCTGGTGCAATGTGACTGGCAGGACAGGAAGCGACAGCTCTCGCAGGAACAAGAGACGCTCGACCAGTTGCTTGATACTTTTGGGCGAGGCCACGCCAGGAGCCTGTCGTTACCAACTCAGACGCGTCGCGCCACGAATACTGGTATCTGCAAGAAGAAGACCATCCAGCCTGGTTCGCTGCTCCAGGGTAAGCGACATGGTCAAGGTGCGCAAGAGCCGTCGCTCTGCAATCTTCAGCACGATCCATACCAACCGTTCGATATGGATCATTGTAGGTGCAAGGATACCTTTGGTGCGCAACCGCTCCAACGCAGTCTCAATGAGCGCAAGTGGGCGATCACTCTCCATCGCATCAGGAAGCAGTGACCTGGCAACGAGCAGATACTCCCGCCAACCAGCCAACCACAGGAACGGAAACCACACTCCCGCCGGAGTTCATCCAGATGCTCATATAAGGTATTTTCGCGATCGCCATAGCTGGTAAAGGCAGAAACAGGGACATCGATTTGCTCGGCAATCGCGATGAGAACTGCTCTGGGTACCTCTTTCACTTCCATGAGTGTGCGACCAGGAAACTTCAAGAGGTCCAGTTGGACGGCGAACCCAAGGCGATTAGAAGCTCGTCTTCGACGATTGATTAGCTCACGCTCTTTCTTGGTAAAGGTGTAGTGACGTGCAATGTCTCGATCAGAGAGGTCAGAAGGAATCTGTGTCAGCGCGTGGCGCTGCTCCGGGTTGAGGTACGTCGGGATCTTGTCATAGCTAGGCACGGTGGGCGTCTCTCCAGTTTTGCCTTGGTTGTAGCATACTGCTTGCTTGCGCGTCAATAAAACCGCCTGGGATGAGATATGTATCATACATCTCTATCGCTTTTTTTACAATACAATGGCATCGCAGAACCGAGCTTTGCAACCCCTATACAAAATAGAGCGCTACCCGTACAATGCCTGAAGAGCATCTTCTGAACAACAGTATTACTCTGTAAGCGAGATATTTTAGGAGGAATGTACATACATGGCAGGCAATAGATCAGAGCAGCGAGAACGCGTCCTCGTGCTTGGAGCAAGTGGTGAGACCGGGCGAGCTGTTGTCGCTACCCTGGAGGCGCTTACTATACCTGTACGCGCACAGGTACGGACGGCGGAGAAGGGCAAGCATCTGGCATCAGAGCTCACCGAGGTCGTCATAGCTGAGGTCACAGAAAACACGCTCCCAGGTCTTGTTGAGGGCACCTTTGCGATCATCAGCACGATCGGCACCCGGGTCTTTACCGATCTGCGCACCATCGAAGCAGCCGAACATACCACGATCAAGAACGCCATCGACGCTGCGATCAATGCCAATCTACGCCATTTTGTACTCTGCTCCTCCATGGGGACACAGCAGCCTGAGAGCATCCCGCCACTCGCCAATATCCTCTACGCCAAGGCACGCGCCGAACAAGATCTCATCGATAGCGGACTCACGTATACGATCGTCCATCCTGGCGGACTGCGTAACGAGCGCGGTGGTCGGGAGGTCCTTGTTACAGCACACCCCTCCTCCAGTCATGGCTCTATCACCCGCGAAGATACCGCACAGGTACTGGTACAGGCTCTCTTACAGCGCGAGTCATTCAATAAAAGCGTCGACATCATGCAGCAAGAGGGTCAGGGTCTGGCGGATCGCCAGGGGCTGTTCGCCGCACTCTAACCAACCGGGCAAGATCATAATAAGACAGAGAAAGAACGCTGACTGCACAAGCCATGACGGTCTGTGCGGTCAGCGTTCTTTCTTGATAAGCTAAGGTTTACTGAGCGAACTCTTTGAAGATCTCGTCGGTTTTGGCGGCCATAATATAATCATTGCGATGCAGGCCTTTAATCGCATGTGTCCACCATGCGACACCAACTGAACCCCATTCGGTCAGAATGGCGGGATGATGGCCTTCGGACTCGGCCAGAACACCAACTTTATTCGTAAAAGCCAGCGCCGTCACAAAGTCTTTAAACTTGTAGACACGCTCCAGCCGTTTTATACCATCACGCTCCAGAACCACCCACTCAGGGATCTGTTTCTGAAATTTCGTCGCCTCATGACCAGTAACTTCTGGCGCTCCAGCCTGGCACGCCTCACACTTCATCTGCGTCAGATCTGCCATACGCTTTTATACCCTCTCGCCTAAAATCAATGCACTCAGCTCACACTAACGACGTTATGACGCCAGTATTATCGAAAAAATGCTACGTGTTATCTTCTGTAACAGCGTTCGCAGTAGCGTTTGTAGCATCCGCTGGTTTCGTAGTAGGAGCCAGCATCATCTGCATTGCCTTACCAGGAGTAGTTGGCATACGATCCAGTGATCGCTTCATGTTCATAAGCTCTTCCAGAGAAGGATCAGCAACCAGGCGATCTTTGGCCTGCCTTAACTCGCCAGTGGCTTTCCCTGCATTACGAGCCAGTGATTGCAATTGCTTAGATCCAAACAAGAGCAGCAACACAGCACCGATCACTACATAATTTATCACATGCATACAAGACTCCTTTGACTTCTTTGTAAAGAAGCAACGCTGAACGCTGAAAATAACTCGGTATTGATGTTACAACCATTGTACCATAAGCCAGGAAAAGCAGAATTCCTGGCTTTCTCTTTCTGTCCCCCAATACCATCACGTGGCATCCCCCAAAAATTTCGCAACGCTGGTTCTTTCCATTAGAGAGTAGACAAGACATGTTCCTGGTGTAAGACTGCGGAAACGGTGCTTTCGGTCTGTCCCCAGCAGACTGTAACGCACCACAGTGACCCATCACACCGGGTATGTCGATTCTACGTGCTCGACCTCATCCCCCACCTTTGACTCGGGCAGTCGGTCGTGTGACCCCCAGAAGCACGACCGACCTCTCTCTTCTTCTCGATCATCCGTCCCAAAATCTTCGTGGGTAATATAGGCTATTTAATCTTCCCATACTCATTGAAAGTGACAACACATGGTATGATAAATCTCAAATGGTATAATAAATTTCAAACGGATGTATTTTTAAACGACGAAAAGAGAGCTTGTACGAAATGCAACAAATGGCGCAACCATTACAAAATAAAGGCAATTCAGCTCAATCAGTAATTACTATCGCATTTCTTCTTTTTGCTCTTGCTGGCGGCATCATGGGTTTTGCTGTAGGCACGTTCAACCACAATGCACAATCCAAACAGTCACAAACCAATAATAATAATACAGGCGGCCCGAAGGCTGCAAAAACATCTACGCCAGTCGCTACACCAACACCATCAACAACACCCGTCGCTACACCACAACCATTAGACTCTCCCCTGGTATCACAGTCGCTCCCTACGAATAGTGTCTATGGAGTCTATACGTATACGCTCACAGCAACATCGCAAGCCACTAAACAGCCAGTGACAACAGATGGCATCACCTGCCATCTCGCACTGATCAAGGGCACACCACAAATTAACGAGACCCTACTGGGGAAAGGCAGGGCCCCAATGCAAATCGATATACCGCAAGCTAATGAGATTCCTACTGGTCAAGGTCTGATATATCAAAATACACCTCAGACACAACCTTGCAAAAATGGCGTCGGAACCTGGACCTTTACGGTCAATTCTGCCCTGGCACCTGGAACCTACCATACAGTCGGCATTACCGACTGGGCTGGCATCTACTACAACTGGAGTTGGGGCACCATAACTATACCTAAAAAGTCATAGGAACTATAACCTGAGAAAAGAGGGCGGAGCATGTGGTAATGCATCCGCCCTCTTTTCTTGTCATGTTACTTACGTATACTACACTACCTGGCGGCGTACTCGCGTACGATGCCATGAACAAGATAGGAGAAGAGCGAGCCGACCATATCAGCGGTTGCCAGTACCTCTGCATGGTTGACTTCGATATTTTCATCGCCGGTTGCCTGGTTGGTGATCAGGCTAATACCGAGTACACGCATCCCCATGTGGCGCGCGACTATAACTTCAGGGACGGTCGACATACCGACAGCATCCGTGCCCACAATTCGTAAGAAACGCAGTTCGGCTGGAGTCTCGAAGCTAGGGCCAGTGACCATCGTATAAATACCTTCGTGCAAAACGATCTCGCTATTGCGTGCAGCAACGCTGTGGGCAATAGCACGCAGTTCGGCGTCATAGGCTTTCGCCAACGCAGGGAAACGGGGTCCCAGGCGCTCGTCGTTTGGCCCGACCAGCGGATGATGCCCTGCCATACCAGGGAAATTAATGTGATCACGCAACAGCATAAAGTGACCGGGCCGGTAATCAGGATTGACTCCGCCTGCCGCGTTGGTGACGATCAGGGCCTCTGCTCCTAACTGACGCATCACCTGGACAGGGAAGGCAGCTACCTGTGCTGAATGGCCCTCGTAGGTATGGAAGCGTCCCTGTAACACGACGACTGAGACGCCTTCTAGTGTTCCAAGCACCATCTGGCCAGCATGTCCAGCTACCGTTGACTCTGCAAAGTGCGGGATCTCAGCATACGGAATAGCTACCGCGTCCTGGATCTCTGTTGCGAGCTCACCCAGGCCCGAACCAAGAATAATCGCCAGTTGGGGTCGCTGCTCTGTATGCCGCCTGATAGCGTCCGTCGCCTCTACAATCTGCTCATAGCTCATAACTACTTCATCCTCCATCGTAAAATAACATATCCGAACCACTGCGTATTGATACACCAAAGAATAGCACACAACACACAACACGCCAGCGCATTCACGCTGGTAACGTGGAAGTGCTATAATGGATTAACCGTTTGTGCATTGCGCACAGCACCATCAGGCGCTGAATGCAGCAATAGGATACGACATGCAACAAGAGAAGCAGTAACAAACATCGTATCTATAATCGTTCGTTAAATATTGCGCGAGTCATAAACAAAAACGCGTTTCATAATAAGGAGATAGGAATTGGCTAAACTGCAAGAGATGTTTACGCAGGCACGCCGGGCGCAGAACGGTGGAGGCATGGGCTTCCTGGGCAAGAACAAGAGCGAAGCGAAGGCCCGTGCCGCCGCTCTCGTTGTGCACGTAAGCAAGATTAGCGCCGGAAGCGCCGAAGCCGCATTAAAAGCGGGTGCAGATGGCATCCTCTTTGATTGGAATGGCGCGGATACCGCTCAGTTCGAGGTCCTGAAACAGGAGATCGAGGCGGCGAAGGCAAATAAAGCGAGTACCGCGACTGGCCTCAATGTCCAGGGTGGTTACGATAAACTGGATCAAGAGCAGTTGAAGAAGTTAATCGAGCTCGGCGTTCAGTATATTATCTTGCCTTTCAATGCCCCCGCTCGCATACTGGCACTGGAGAGCAAAGATCTGGAGAAGGTCATCATCGTTCCAATGCGCGATGGCGAGATCTATCCACTCTATATCCGCAATCTGACGGCGTTAGATGGTATCGCAGGGGTACTGCTCGACTTTGACCTCAGCGAGAAGCTCAGCGCTCTGACCATTGAAGAGGTGCTCGACTACCGCGCCGTACGCGAGGCAGTCCGCTATCCGGCCTTCATCAATGTCAGCAACAACCTGAGCGAGGCCGACGCCCATGCGCTCAATACGCTTGGTGTCCAGGCGGTGGTGCTCTCCGCGCAAGACGTCACAGAGAAGACACGGACACAGATTCAGACAGTGCGTACACGGCTGGAGGAGGCCTACCAGAACGACGAAGACAATAAGATTTCGTCCACATCAGGTCCCGGCGGTCTTCGGTAATACTATATCAATACGAAAGTAAGACTTCGAGGAGCGGTACTTGCCGCTCCTTTTGCTTTGGACCTTTACAACACCTCGGAGTCTTGCTCTACATTTTTGACATCTGACGTTTTGACAAACTGGGCTTTAAGGCTCTGGGTCACAGGCACGGGAATACGTGCTCCCGTCTGCCAGAAGAGCTGACGACGTGGAATGCGGCGTAAGAGGCCACGCGTCTGCTGCCAGACCTGTTCAGGGTTTTCATTGTTACGCCAATAGTAATAGCAGGCAACCTCGTCTGGCTCGGCAGACAGCAGACCCGAAAAGGCCGGTTCAAGCTGTGATTCGTCTGTGGCAGAGAGGTTGAAGTTCTGTAGCCAGAGCTGACTACGCTTTCCAGCTGCACGAGTAGCCTCTACGACCTCGTGGCCCCATTCCTCGACCATTGATACATCGGTCTCCAACAATTGCCAGAACAGATGACAACCGATGGTGTCCAGGGATGGAATCGACGTTAGCTCATCCACAAGATTCAGGTCGTGCGGCAATAGCACGATAGAGGTCTGGACCTGCTCGTTGACATGCTTGACGCAGGTGAAGAGCTCACTCAAAAACTCCATCATAGAGCGACGGCGAAAATGTTGCAAATCAGTAATATCGGGGCAGAGCGCACGGCAGACCGAGCAGAAGCAGGTGACATCTGGTGCGCGCGGCTCATCCAACAAAATACCATGTACAGGATAGTTCTGTACATAATATTCAATCTCTTTAAAGAGCCAGGAACGAAACTGTTCGTTATTAAAGCAGGTCATATCGTGCACGCGACCATGGCGATCCTTGACCAGGGATTGGGGATGTTGAAAGGTATACCAGCTTGGCATGAAGACTGGACCTGCAAATAGATTACCAAAACGACCCAGACTTAAATACACCTTCAGTCCAGCATCTCGCGCCATAAGCAAGACACGCTCAAAGTCACGCGGCCAACGCTGCTCTTCCTGTTCATGAATAGCATAGACAATACTTGTCGCCCCCGAGGCTCGAATCTCTTCGAAGTCTCGCTTCAGCGTCTCAGGATGGAAAGGCGGATGGTAATATGCGACAGTAATATTCAAAGTTTTACCCCAAAGCGACAAAATAGACAGGAGTGGACTATCTTCAGGCATTCGATGCACACGCCATAGTATATCATGATATCCAAAAACATTCTAAGTAGCGGTATTTAAAGGCTATGCAACTGTTTCCTCAGGTTTGACGCAACTTTGGCATACGAAAACTCATCCGTTTAAAACTTTCAGGTGGATCAAGAGTATGGAGCTTGACAAGACGCGCCGCGCCGTGCACAATGCACGCATGAGTCAAATACAGCATGCCACACAACCTACGACGATCAGCCCGCTCTACGCGGTTCCGTCGTACGCAAAGATCAATCTCACCCTGGATGTGTTGGGGAAGCGACCTGATGGCTATCACGAGCTCGCTACGGTCATGCAAACCATTGATCTCTACGATACCATCTATCTTATCGCTGGCGATGAGGATCGTGTGAGTATGGTCTGTAACCGTGCGGAGTTATGTAATACCGATAATCTGGTGGTCAAGGCGGCCCAGATGGTCCGCCAGCAGCTTCACCTGACACGCGGAATACATATCGAATTGCTGAAACGGATTCCAGTCGCAGCAGGCCTGGGCGGCGGTAGCAGCGATGCCGCGACGGTCCTGCTCGCCTTACGCGACTGGTGGCAACTTCCCCTGAGCGATCAGCAACTGTGGGAGATGGCCTCAGCGTTAGGTTCAGATGTGCCCTTCTTCTTGCAGGGAGGCCTAACCCTGTGTGAGGGTCGCGGTGAACGTCTCATGCAGCTCAAACATAACTGGCCAGCGACGATGCGCTGGCTTGTCCTGCTGAAACCAGCAATCAGCATCTCGACAGCCCAGGTCTTCCGTGCGCTGCAACCACAGGACTACACTAACGGCTCCTGGAGCCATGCCGCACAGGCCGCATTAGAGACAGAGAGCACGCTGCAGCCACAGAACCTCTACAATAGTCTGGAGCGTGGCGTTCTTGAGCAGTATGCAGAGGTCGCACAGGCCCGTAGCGCCCTGCTAGATGCTGGAGCGGATAACGTCCGCCTATCCGGTAGCGGCCCTACCCTCTTCTCAACTTTTGCTGATCTCACAACGGCCAGCCGTGTTCAGCAACACCTGCAAACGCAGGGCTACGAAGTCTATCTGACGCGTCCGATCGCCCCCGCTGGTCAAAGCATCCACTTCTTTTAACTTGAGTGCATACTCTATAACACTAGTGGGTCTGCTATCCTCTCTGGCTACGAGAGAGGATAGCGGGGTCAGTCTACCGCCATGAGCATAAACACAGAGATATATCCCTATATGGGATTTTTGCCTTATATGGTACTATTATCTTGTACTACTATATTTGTTAATTTGACCGATGCATACTATAATTGTGGTGTTAATCGACGAAATACGTGTTCAGGAGGAGAATGCTATGTCTCAATACCCGCCGTATCCGCCACAATCACCCCCGCCACAGGGTCAATACCCACCGTATCCGCCACAATCACCACCACCACAGGGTCAATATGCACCGTATCCGCCACAAACGCCTGGCGCTTCCCCTGTGCCACAATTACCGCCAGCGATCTATCAACAGGCCGCGTCCTATCAATTGGGCGCACCCTTACAGGTGTATAAACCGAATGCCTGGAGTGTATATGTCCTGCCCGTTGCCGCACTACTGATTGTGCTCCTACCTCTCCTGGGGCTGCCATCTGATGGGCCTGCTAGCGCAATTCTGGCCTTCCTTATTCTCATCATTGTACTGATCATAGCCATTATAGGATTCATTTCGGGCTTCAACTTAAAGGTCTACACTTTCGCGGAAGGGCTGGTGCGAGCCAAGGGAAGCAAAATCGATGTGATACGCTGGGACCAGGTCGAAGCAGTATGGCAAAAAATCATCAAGCATCGACGTTACGGTATACCCATCTATACTTCGTATCTCTACACCGTGCGTCGAAGGGATGGAACTACGTTCAAATTCACCGGCTCCTTACAAGCTATCAAGTACCTGGGCGAAACCATTCAGCAGGAGGTTACTCGTCGTCAATTGCCTCTAGCCATAGCGGCTTACAATAGCGGCGCACCAGTGTCTTTTGAGCCATTTGTTGTCGATAAACAAGGCATAAGTCATAATAGAGTGCCAATACCCTGGCATCAGATAGATCGGGTGGGTCTCAATCGTGGATGGGTACTGGTGTACATGATGGGCAGCATGTTGGGGAGGTTTCGCACTAGAGTCTGGCGTGTACCGAATTTAATGGTATTCATGCAACTGGCTGATTACGCACGCAAGCAAACGGGCCGTGTATAGAAGGCGCAGGAGAGATTCTGTAGTTTGTATATATTGACGCATTCGCATCCACGCAGCTAACCATTATATCAGCCTGGCGAGCGAAAATGTATGCCGTGAAAAATGTTTAATCTTTGCCGTAAACGACGTAACGTTTTGATACGTCATTTACGGCCTTATCACGTAATATCCCTTCACTGATAATGCCAGCCGACTGTCACCCCCATAAAGACGGTTAGCAGGCCTTGCCAGGCTTTTCAGCGTACAGCTTATCCCCCGATCGGTCATTTTTTGACATTCGCAACGTGGAAGATTATGATACAAAAAACACAAGCTCGCACTGTTCAAGAGCGCGTCTGTGAACGATTATGAACTACGTATCTGAAAGCCTGCGTGTGCGAGCACTAGCGACGCCAGTCGCGTTGGGTTTTGGAATAAGAATAAAGTAAAATAATAGCGAAAAATATATTATGAGGACTGAAACTCTGCGTCAACATATTATTACGACAATTTGCAAACTGTTACGCTTCCCATTTGCATTAATCGATCTTCTATGCAGACCGTTCAACAAGCGTGCGCGCAACCATCCGCGTTCTATTGTGCTACTCAAGCCTTGTTGTATCGGCGATGTTATTATGACAACACCGCTACTAGAGGTGCTTCAGGCCAGCTATCCCACTGCGACGATTACGTATGTGACGGGAGCATGGTCGAAGACGATTGCTGAACATCATCCCGCTGTCGATCACATTATAGATTGTGGCAAGATCGGTATCCCGGGTCGCTATACCATCGCTGAATATTTGCAGCTAGCACGTCAGTTGCGTCGGTTACACTTCGATATGGCCTTCGTACTGGACAGATCACCGATGATGACGCTACTCCCCTGGTTAGCGCTGATTCCACGTCGCGTAGGGCCCGATAGTCTGGGACGTGGCTTCTCACTCACCGATCGTGTCCCTGTCTCAACCGATCGCACACACCTGCAACATCAGGCCGATATCTATCTGGATCTGGCGCGTGCCCTAAAACTACCAATCGACCATCCGCGCATGCGCTTTGTGACAACCGAGCAAGAACGCAGCAGTATCGAGCCTGCAACGCAACAACGCGTCGCCGTCTTCCCCGGTGGTGGTAGCAATCCTGGTATGGACCTGACAGCTAAACGCTGGCCCGCTACACGCTATCATGCTCTGGTTGAACGGCTCGTAAAAGAGCGCGGCGTGCAGGTCCTGCTCACCGGTGGTCCCGGCGACGTTGAGCTGAATCAGCAGGTGATGGAGGGACTCGATCTCCCGGCAGGTAGCGTACGCAATATGGCAGGCAAGACGAGCTTTGGCGAGACTGCAGCGCTGACAGAATCCTGTGCGCTCTTCATCGGCAACGATAGTAGCCCTATGCATCTGGCAGCGGCGGTTGGCATTCCGGTCATCGCGATCTTCGGCCCAACAAGTCCAGAGGAATACGGACCCTATCCGCTCGACGATCCTCACCATAGCGCACTCTGGAAACATCCAACCGGACAGCCATGCTTCTTTCTGGGCAAGATGCAGCCCTGTAGCAACTGCACGTGCATGTCAGCGGTGACGGTCGACGACGTCTGGCAAGCCGTTGAGCGTCTGCTCCCTCCTGTCACAGGTGGGACTCAGCATCAGCTCTCTGCCAACACGCTAGAGACGAAGGAGTAACGCCATTGAAACGCCTGCTGCGTACACTCATACTACGCTTTGTCCGCCTCTATGGCCTGCCGGGTGCACGGAGAGCTACACGGAGAATCGGTCCCAACCTGAACCGCACACCACGTATTCTGATCATACGACCAGATCATCTGGGCGATATGATCCTGGTCACGCCGGTACTGGCAGCCTTAAAAGAGCGGCTACCTGAGGCCGAGATCACGATGATGGTCGGTCCCTGGTCACACGAGATCGTCGCACGCCACCCCGCCATCGCAGCGTGCATAACCTGTCCCTTTCCCGGCTTTCAACGTGCAGCGCAGAAGCCGCTAGAGCCATATCAGGTGCTCTTCAAGACAGCGCAGCAGTTGAGAGCAGGTAACTACGATATAGCAATCAACCTGCGACCAGATTTCTGGTGGGGGGCCGCGCTCATCTATCTTGCGCGTATTCCACGCCGCATCGGCTATGCCGTTGCACCTAATCAACAGTTCCTGACTGAGGCACTCCCATTCCCTGCGGCGGAACACGCGACGGTCTCGAATCTGCGCCTTGCCGCTGCTGCCTTACAGGCGCTCGGTCAACCGGCGCTCCCTGAGCCCTACGAGCCAGTGCAGTATCCACTCGTGTTTACACCACGTGAGGATGAGTGCGCACAGATTACGCAACGCTTGAGTGCAGCAGGGATACCATCGACCACTCCTCTTGTTGTCATCCATGCGGGGACAGGGGGAGCCGTCAAGCTCTGGCGCAATGCAGGCTGGGCCATGCTCGCCAACCAACTACAAACAGGAGAGCTCCTGGTGCCTGCGCCACAGATTATTTTAACCGGCAGTCCGGCAGAGCGCCCGCTGTTAGAAGAGATTGCTGCTCAGATGCAGGTTCCACCACTGCTGATCACTGATGCAACAGTAGGAGAGTTAGCCGCGCTACTCAAACGTGCACAGCTTGTGCTCGGTGTAGATAATGGGCCGCTACATATAGCGACAGCACAGGATACACCGACGCTGCGCATCTTCGGACCAACCGATGAACATATCTTTGGACCCTGGGGTAGAGCAGAGCGACACCACGTCCTACGCTCTACACAACCTTGCCCCGGTTGTCCTGCGATCCCCTGTGGTCGTCTGGACTTTTCAGCCGAGGAGCTCGATGCTCATCCATGTGTTAAACGCATAACAGAGCAGCAGGTCGAGCAAGCTCTACGAACACTGATCAAGGCAACGCTCAGCTCGCAGATCCCGCAGATCCCATAGGCATGCCGATGGCAGAAAGACTATTATGACAAAAGCAGCATACCAACCAGACAAAGACGAATATGGCTATCCAACACAGCCGGATACACGTCGCCAGCTACGGAATACAGCCGTGCGTAGCAGCAAGCGCATTCTGCTCGCGAGCATCTCGTTGAGTATGAGTCTGCTCGGCCTCTATCTCCGTCTCCGCCGTATAGGGAACCGGGGTCCAGCACTCAAGCCACTCACCTTCTATCCACACCGCATTCTGGTGCTGCGTATGGACCTGATCGGTGACCTGGTTCTTTCGCTCACCGTTGTCCGCCTGTTGAAAAAAACCTATCCAGAGGCAGAGATCGATCTGCTAGCACTCCCTGCGAGTGCAAAGGTAATCACAGCCGATCCAGACATTCACGAGATTATTACCTACGATCCCAATATCTGGCGACGTCCACAGGCACTCCTACGGTCTGCCAACTGGCGCGGCGTACGCGCCCTGCGCCAGCGACTCAAAGAGCGCAACTATGACCTGGCCGTCAGCGTATTTGGCCCCTGGGCCGCACTGCTCGCCTTGCTTAGTGGTGCCCAGAGACGACTCGGCTTTGGACAGGAGAGCTATCCAGGTCTGATGACTGATAATGTAGCAGGTCGGCACTGGGACCCGCGTGACCATATCCACGAGGTCGATTATTGTCTGCGCCTGGCTGAAGCGGCTGGCGCAACCCCTGCACCACAGGACCGCATCCCGGTGCTGTATGTCAGCGAGCAGACCGCCGCAGAAGTTGAGCAGATCCTGGCGCAGAACGCTATCCCTACAACAGGTCCACTGATCGCCTGCCACGTCAGTTCCAATAATGGACAGTCCAAGCGCTGGCCTATCCCTTACTGGGCCAGGCTCTGCGATCGCTTGATCCGCGAAGAGGGCGCAACGATTATCTTTACCGGCGCACCAGACGATCAGCCACTCATCAGCCAGATCATGACACGCATGCAAGAGGAAGAGCAGGCCTTCAACCTGGCAGGCAAGACCTCGCTCACACAACTGGCCGGGCTGCTCCAACGCGTAGATCTACTCCTGACTGGCGATAGCGGACCGATGCATATAGCGGCCGCCGTAGGGACAGAGTTGATCGCTATTCACGGCCCCACCGACCCGGCGCTCAGCGGACCAGTCAGCCCAAAGGCGATTGTTTTAAAAGACGACATCTGGTGCAGCCCTTGTTACAAAGCACAGGGACTGCCAGCCGATTGTCGCTTCTTCACGACCCAGTGCATGAAGAATATGACCCCTGAGCGTGTCCTATCAGCCATACGCACCAGAACAACACTTACAAAACAGAACAGAAGTAATGTTGCGCAACCAATTACGGCAGGAGACGTATTAAGAGAAGACGTAAAGCTTATAGTTAAGGGAGAGGCTGATGAGTAAGATCTTTCATAATCCATCGGAAGAGAGACTACTCAATGCGGTTGAGCGCAACTTCGCGGAAGAGATGGCAGGCTTTGGTCGCGCCCTATCAGGTGCAGAACTGCATGTAGACCCGGAACTGACCTGGTTCATTACCTGCCCGACTGGCCCCAATGGCGTTCTGCTGACGAGCTTCGATAACGATGAACCTGAATATATCGAGAACAGGATCGAAGAGACAATTCAGCATTTTCAGCACCATCATTTGCAGCGTTTCGGCTGGACCGTTGGCCCCACTTCGTATCCGCCTGATCTCCCAAACCTATTGGAAGAACATGACTTCCAGCATCGTGATACAACTATCTGTATGCTCGCAGAGATCGCGTCGCCACGCCCTCCGCGTGAGATGCCACCTGGTCTACAGATTACAGAAGTCAACAGTCTGGCAGAGTTAGAGCAAAAATGCAAGGTCGAGATGGCCTGCTTTGAGACTACCGAAGAGACCGCCAAAAACTATCAACGCACCTATGCTTATAATGGATTTGGTGGAGATAAGTCCTGGCATCATTATATCGGCTATTTGCATGGCACACCGGTCGCCGTAGCAGCGATCCTGCTGCATACAGGGATCGCTGGCATCTATGGTGTCGGAACACTGCCCCAGGCGCGCCAGCAAGGGATTGGGACGGCAATGACACAGCATGTCATCTCAGAGATAAGACGTCTGGGCTACGCACTCGCAGTCCTCTCGCCATCTACACAGAGTCAGCGGATCTACCAGCGGCTGGGCTTTCACGAATGCTGTCAACTGTATCACTATACCTATTATTTTCAACCAACCACTGAACTCTCGTCAATCAGTCACTAGACACACAGCGCTAGACGAAGCGGACAGAGAAATAGAAAAGATAATGCATACACAACAGATTACACTTGCAGCAGATGCTCACATCCTGGTTGTAAAGATGGCCGGGATCGGTGACCTGCTCCTGGCGACGCCAGCCCTGCGAGCATTGCGCGAGAGCTATCCCGCAGCACAGATCGATCTGCTGGTCACACCGGATTCAGCGGGCCTGCTCAATGGCTGGGATGTCATTAATGATGTCATCGTGCTGGATAAATACCTGTTTGATGAGCCAAAACAGATTGTCCGCAATCCACAGTCGCTGCTGAAACTGAAAGCACTGCTGAGCAGGTTGCATGGTGGACATTACGATGCTGTCCTGCTGCTCCACCATCTGACGCTCCCTTTTGGTCGGCTCAAGCATCAGGCTCTCATGCGTGCAACGGGAGCAAAGTGGCGGGTCGGATTGGATAATGGACATGGCTGGTTCCTGAATGTGCGCATCAAGGATGATGGCTTCGGTGCAATGCATGAGGCTGAATATGCGCTGGCAATCGCCGAGGCTGTCGGAGCAACAACGCAAGACAAGACCCTCTATCTACCCCTGACCGAGGAGCAACGTCAGCAGGCACGCCAGATCGTCTATGCAGATAATAATCCGGACAGCGTGGCTCATCCCATTATCGCAATGCATCCAGGGAGCGGTGGCTATAGCGTAGCACGTCGCTGGCCCGCTGAACGCTTCGCCAGTCTCGCGGATACACTCTATCGTGACTATGGCGGTCAACTACTATTGATAGGGGGAGCGGAAGAGGCAGAATTGCATCAGCAGGTGATCTCGGCGATGACCTCAGAGATGCCAGTACGTAGCCTGGCGGGCAAGGGTTCGATCAAGGTAGCAGCAGCGGTCATAGAGCAAGCAGATATCTTTATCGGCAATGATGCCGGGCCGATGCATTTAGCAGCTGCCGTAGGGACACCAACAGTCGCTATCTTTAGCCTCTCCAGCCACAAAGCCTGGGGACCATATACAGGCGGGGCGGCAGGGCGACAGGCGTACGTTGTACGTCTCAATCTACCCTGCATGCCCTGCTTCTATCATGGTCATGAACTGGGCACCCCTGAAGGCTGTAGCACGCGTGACTGTATCATGCAGCTCGGCGTCGATCCGGTTGTCGTCGCCGCACGCAAAGTGCTGGGTGCCCAACGCGTTAATCGATGACTGGCAGGGAGGGCCGTGCACTGCTTGCGCTCTCCCGTCGCTCCCCTACACCTACCTCTACATTCACTTTCGCATCAGTCGCATCGACACTCCTACGCACACGCTGAATCGGACGAGAGAAGTTGCCCAACTTCACCTCTGGTACCTCTTTGCGCAGAATCTCAAGCATCTTCTGAAGGCCCAGTGCTTCACCCATCGACTTGAGCGCAGGCATACGTGGCAAGAGTACCTCTGGATCAATATTCAGATTACGCAATTGGATCAACTGAAGATCCGTCTCACGGACAAATTTGATCAGCGCCTCTACCTCACGCTCACGATCAATCATGCCAGGGAAAGAGAGCAGATTGATGGAGGTGTAGAGTCCATCGGCACGTGCCCGCTTGAGCGACTCTATAACATCCGCAAAGACATAGCCTTTGGGTCGGTAATAGGCCTCATACGTCTCAGGATGGCCCGAGATGGTGCTCACCCGAATGGTATCCAGTCCGGCGTCGTACAGGTGCTGCAACCAGCGTGGCTTACTGCCATTGGTATTGATATTGATCACACCATGATTGGTCTTCGCACGCAGCGCCTTGATAGCCTTCTCGATACGCGGCCATTGCAGGAGCGGCTCGCCCTCACAGCCCTGACCGAAGCTCACAATAGCCTCTTCGGCATGCAGCAGGTGTGGCAGCGCGACTTCAACGATCTCATCAACCGTAGGTACAAACGTCAGGCGATCCTGTGGTGAAATCAGATCCTCTTCCTCTTGCTCCGAGATACAGCCAACACACGTCGCGTTACAACTGGGCGAGACCGCAATCCCCATCTCCCAACGGCTCAAAAACAGATTGCTGGCAGTCGGGCAGCTATAATCCAGCACACAATGCGCATGCTGAGCAACCAGGCGGTTATTGGGCAGTGCCTTCTGCTTCAGCTTGACCTGGCGCTCTAGTTTCTGACGCGAGAAAGAGCGTGGATGCCACTTGTAGGGATCGTCGGTCTTAATCGCAGCGACATAAATCTCACCATCGACACTGGCAACCGCGCTATAGCCAAAGAAAGGCAAAGGCTCGGTATCTGGCACCTTCTCATATGCG
The DNA here is from genome assembly GCA_015099395.1 of Ktedonobacteria bacterium brp13. GTDB lineage: Bacteria > Chloroflexota > Ktedonobacteria > Ktedonobacterales > Ktedonobacteraceae > Dictyobacter. Next base: position 3,536,868 of record AP024096.1, read on the forward strand.
GGCAAGAGCGTACGCATATAGCCGATAGGCAGGAGGGCAGCAACGGCCCACCCACTCTCGGATGACAAAACTTCCAGACCACCGGAGGATTTAAGCCCGACCGCCAGACGGTCAGGCATCATCGACAAAGTGACCCCATCGGGTAACGGAATCAGGTCAGCCTCGGTTAAAGGGATATCACCAAAAGAGAGCGCCTGCAAATCAGTAGCTTCTTCGATCTCTCCCTCTGGAGTTACATATAACAAATGTGGAGTCGCCATATTGATCCTTGTTTATAGAGCTTTGTAGCTTGTTTGTACTTATTTGTATACGAACGGGCACACGAACCTGTACCAGAACATTAATGCATAGGAGGAGGAGTCGCTGGAATACTGGGGCTAGTAGGTCGATCGTCAATCTTCTCATCGTCAAATATACGTGGAAAAGCCCCCGTGATCGCAGTCACAGAGGTCTGCGTCGAGACGCGACCCTCTAGTTCGTGCGCATCCTCATAGACGAAACTCAACAGAATATGTTGACCGCGAATATTCTGACACATCTGCCGAATGCGTGGGCGTTCCCCCTCCATCCAGGCGTTTACCATAGCCTCCAGCGCAGCCATATTATCACCACACAGCGAGCTATCAAAGCCTTTAAACCTATACACAATCTTATCCTTTCGACTGAATAAGGGTATCAGCGCCACCAAACCACCCAATATGGCTTCCTTCATAATCGAAGTGTATTGTATCATTATAGCGTGGAATTTGCCATCCCTGGAGCAGGATACTTTCACTGCCTATGGCGGCAATAGATGAAAGGCGATAAGTAATGGTGCATTATCAGCCAGAGGTTCCCGGCGTCTGGGGACAGGAGCAAGCGGCAGCTTTGCAGAGTGAATATGTGACGTTGCCGGATCAGTGCCAGCTTTTTGTGCGTTCCTGGGTGCGTCCGGACGCGGATGTGTTGTTGATCTTGCATGGGTTGGGTGGTCATGGCGGCTGGTATGTGGATATGGCACAGGAGCTGTGGGATAAGGGCCTGAGTGTCTATACAGTGGATCATCGTGGCTTCGGACGGTCACAGGGTATGAAGGGGCATATCGATGTCTATCAACGATATGTAGCGGACTGCGCGGCACTGATGCGAGAAATACAGCAACGGCATCCCGCTCAAAAGCTCTATGTACTGGGACATAGTATGGGCGGTATCTTTGCAACCTATATTGCAGCGGCCCACAGCGATCTGCTCGCGGGCGTGATATTTTTAAATCCGTGGATCAAGGATACCGCGCAGTTGCCGCTACGCACGACCGTGGGGATCTTGCTGGGTGGACTTGTTAAATCGCGCCGTCTCTGGCGGGTTGGTGGTGGTCACGAGGGCATGACCGCTAATCCTGAAGCCGCCCGTATGCTCGATGCCGATCCCTATTGGGTACGCTCACAGACCGCCAGCTTTCTGGTCCAGATTCTACGCATGCGTCTGGGCGTCATCAAACAAGCGCGACAGATCACCATCCCGGCGCTCGTCGTACAGGCTGAAGGAGATACGGTCGTGGATATTGAAGCGACGCGCTCCCTCTATCACGCGCTCGCCAGCCAGGATAAAACCTGGCGCAGCTATCCCACCTGGTTTCACGATACCGAGTTCGAACCTGAACGCGCTGCCCTCGACAGCGATCTCGTCACCTGGATACAGACGCATAACGCATAATAAATACTATCTGGCTGGAAAACGCAGGCACGGCACCGACGTCCGTGCCCTGTTTCTCATTGCGTGAGTCTTGCCATTCAGTATTTTTCCATGCATTAATTATTACAATATTTTTTTACGTCCTGCGTATATTGCGGAGTAAGCGCAGCAAATTGTGCCTTGAAGCCAGTGATCTGTTTTTGATCATTGCTGATTTTCATTTTCATCGAGGATTTTTGAGCTTTAACCGCATCCTCATCAAGGGAAATCTGCTTTTTCGCCGCAGCTGCTGCTCTCCAGGGCAGAGGAATGCCGTTAAGTTGTGCGACATCCACTTTTTGGGTTACGCTCCATTGCTGCTGGAGTTGATTCAGGTCATCATTGAGCGTCTGAAACGTTGGCTGATCAGTTATTGGAATCTGAAATGGGTCTCGTGTGTTCTGTCCAGAACCGGGAATTAGTGACCCAAAGTTGCAGCCGAAGCCATAATACGAGGTGTTAAAATCATCGATCGCGTTCTGGGTATCCTGTACAGCCGTCTGCGCGATATGAACATCATTATCAGCAACCGAAGATGTTGAATCACTTGGCATATTCTGAAGATCGTTATCCATTGTTGCTGATACAACGGCAAGTTGATTATAGCTAGTGAAGGCTGTTGCAAGGCGATTATAATCACTACGGCTAATTGCATTCCATTTTTGTTGAACACTTTGCCCGGTCGCATCGGTAGTCTCGATGCTGAGTGTATTATCCTGAATAGTACCGGTGTAGGTAATAACGCCACTAGCAGTTAAAGACACGTTTTGACCATTCTGTTGTCCAGTAAAACTAAGTGTCGACGGCGTTGCTCCGTTGCCGCTATCAGACGACGTTGCTCCGTTGCCGCTATCAGACGACGTTGCCCCGGTAAAAGCCTGTAACTTGATGATATTCCCCGATATTTGATTATTTCCGTTCGCTTGCCAGGAAATATAATCCAACTCGTATGCAGTGGAATAAACGAAACTCGTGGGGGAAGAAGAGCCACAGCTAGAAAGTACTCCTGACATGAGAAGAAGAGAAAGTAAAATAGGCGCATAAAAAAGATTTCTTATGGAAAAAGTGCGCATTGACAACATGAATCCTTTCAATGTAAATATTTCATTCTATAATAATACTAGCAAATTGTAGCCAGTCAAGTAAATAAGAGGGATATTTTTATATGAAAAACACTCTATCTACCCATACCTATCCTATTCTTGAGTTTGATGCGGCATTGGAGGCCCTGATTAATCCACGAGCCCATATCTCCCACCTGCACGTGAGGTAGCCACCGATCCACAGGCGGTCGCTGCGCTAGAACAAACATTACAAGCCCACCACTGTCCCTATGTCGTTGGCAAGACCTGGACCACCGATGCAATCTATCGCGAAACGCCAGAGAAGATTCGCCATCGTCGCGCTGAAGGCTGTCTGACGGTCGAGATGGAGATGGCAACATTTCTAGCTGTGGCTCAATTTCGTAACGTCTCCTTCGCACAGCTACTCTATGGCGGCGACGATCTCAGTGGAGAGCAATGGGATAGTCGTAACTGGAACAATCAGACAGCTATCCGCGAACGCCTCTTCTGGCTGGCCGCCGAAGCATGCTTACTGCTATAGACGCTTTGTGTTTATTTCCGTTATTGAAACCCGCGATAAGATTAGTAAAGATAGACACTCTATAGTGATTAGTATTGTAAGAGAAATTGAGGGATCAATGCCAACGATTAGCGATGATTTCATGAAACGTATGATGGGCAAAACGAAGCAGTATTGCATTGTTATTCTGAAACCTGGCCCACATAGACACGATGAAGGGGCCGATAAGATCATTTGGGAACACGGACGCCGGAACTTTGCGCTTCGTGAAGAGGGCCTATTATCGATTGTCTGCCCCATTTCTGAAAGTACACTCGCCGGTGTTGGTATCTTTAATGCATCTGTCGAAGAAGTACAAACAATCATGGACGAAGATCCAGCCGTGAAAGCAGGCGTCTTGCTCTATGAGACGTATATGACGCGAAGCTTTCCTGGCGATAGCTTGCCGTAGTTCCTGAAGCAGACACCGCAGCAAAAAAAGTGGTAGACAACACTAACTGGTGAAGTTTTTTAAACAACCTTCACAATAAAACCTCTGGTACCAAAAAGTAGGAATTCACAGGAAAGGATGGTAATACCCCTGCCTCCCTCTTTGAGGGGGGATGTCGCCGCAGCGACAGGGGGGAGTAGATTCTCGAACTACGCTACTCACGATACCTCTACATCAAAAACACTTTTTATCTACTAAGTCCGTATCAACTTCTGTTGGGCGATTGCTAACTTTCTACTCCCCCCTGTCGCTATGGCGACTTTCCCCCCTCAAAGAGGGGGGCAGGTATTAGCAGCATTACCTAATTTTTCGATCATTTACCGTTTTTCTTTCCCCAATTTCACCGGTTAATGCGGCTCTACCAAAAAAGTCCGTGGTCCGATAAAGTGGACCACGGACTTTTTGTCATAACGTATGCCTATATGCCCTATGGTAGGGCGTTGACATCTTTCACAAAGTTTTTGGGTGTTCCCAGACCGGTGATGTAGTCATAACCCGGTTGGGCTGTACAAACAAAACCACAACTACCATTGCTACCGCTGGTAATATCCTGGAAGGCGTCTGGATACTGCTTCGCCACGCTATAAAGCAGATCAGGAGTGATAGGTTTGTTCACCAGGGCTGCAATGCCGGTCCAGATTGGTGAGGCAACACTGGTACCAACCATTCCGATCCAACGACCTTGCTGATATGTAGCAATATGTGTTCCAGCCACCGCTGCGACATCAGGAACACCACGCTTACCATTAGCCTGAGGAATTCCATAGGTTTTCTGGTCTGCCGGTTCCGCAAAGCTTGTTAATCCACCGCCAGAACCGCTCCAGGCTGCCTCTACACCGTTATTAAGTGTGGTCCCACCAACAGCTATCACGCCTGGATAACCGGCTGGATATGAGGTTGTTGAATGACCACTATCACCACTGGCAGCAAAGAGTGCAACATGATTAGGATTATTAGCGTACAGCGCCTGATATTGTGGAGTACTGGCACCAAAACCATAGCTCATGTTGATGGCTTTCAGTCCCGGAGTATTGATAATCTCCGATGGACCAGTGGCCAGACCAGCGCTACTCTTCTGCACATCATAAAGCAACAGTTTTGCCTTTGGGGCAATAGCATGGATCGTCTCGATGTCTAATACACTTTCAGCCGCATCGGCACCGGGCGCAATAGGTTGACCACCCTGATATTTAATGGTCAGACATCCACTCGCTACAGTACATTGAGGAAGACCTAATCCCGTGCTGTATGTCTGGAGATCACTATCAATGTTGGGATCCGCACCATCAATGACAACTGCAACCAGTTGTCCCGCACCACCATTCACACCGGGCAAATTATACTGCTTCCAGAGTTGCTGTGGTGTAAGGCCAGCCGCTGCAGGTGATCCACTAGATCCTCCAGGACCTCCAGGTCCTCTACCAGGCCAACCTCCAGGACCTCCAGGTCCTCTACCAGGCCAACCTCCAGGACCTCCAGGTCCTCTACCAGGCCAACCTCCGGGTCCGCCAGGTCCTCTACCAGGCCAACCTCCAGGACCTCCAGGTCCTCTACCAGGCCAACCTCCGGGTCCTCCAGGTCCTCTACCAGGCCAACCACCGGGTCCTCTACCAGGCCAACCTGATCCCGCCATATATGCGAAACCAGCCTTTGTGGTTCCTATCGGTAGGATGGAATAGAGAAAAGTAGAGCACAATAATAAAATAGCCGTCAGCATAAGAAGCAATAAATACATATGCTTTACTTCCTGCTGATGAGATGAATGCATGCTATGGCTAACAGCATTGTAAGCAAATGGGGTAGTCCCCCCTGTCAACCGGTCGTCCTGACGTAAACTAAACATGATAACCTCTTGTACATAGCTAGTGTTACTCCTTACATCCTAGATAACCATCCCAGGTCAACAGGACGCGGAGCACAGAAAGTATAGGGCACAGAAAATATTGGAATATTTGCTATTCGCGTTTACTTGCCCTGACAATAAGGTATCCAATGTTCCTCGCTTCTTCGTGAAGCACACAGGATACTCTCTGCTTGCTTATTGCTGTGCATAGCATAACATGGATTATATTGGCAAAGGTTGATACACGATGAAACATAGCCAGAATAGGCTAAGAATCCCATCTCTGACGTCTTACAGGTACCGGTTTTGAAAGGCAGCAAGATCAAGGAAGGGAAAAAAGCATAAAAATGAGACAGCGGAAAGACGTAAACTGTGGTCTTCAATCATAGTTTGAGTCTTTGCGGTGTCTCATGAAACTCGATGATCACGCTGTCGGCAAGAGGGTCACACGCTTTTTCTTATTTCAGCCAAGCACTGGTTGGATCTCGACCCCCCAGCGTTGCAGTTCGGTGAAAAAGTAGGGGTAGCTTTTGGCGATATGTTCGACGCCGGTCAGTGTGAGACCATGGCGACTGCGTAGAGCAACGATCGCCAGAGCCATCAAGAGGCGGTGATCGCTATGCCCATCAACGGTAACGCCGCCTTCAACGCCCTCTGGTCGCCCATGAACGATGATCGCATCACGTTGCGGCTCTACGTCACAACCAGCTTTGCGTAGTTCGGCACACAGGTCGTCGATGCGGTCACACTCTTTATAATGCAGACTCTCGATATTGTAGAAGACGGTCTCACCCTCTGCGAAGCAGGCACAGGCTACCAGGACCGGGATACAATCGATAATCGCATCACCATCACAGCGCATCCCGTGTAGCCGCTGCCCACCACGAACCGTGATGGTATCCCCTGCGACGTGCAAATTCGCACCTAGCGCGTTAAGGGCAACTTTCAACGCCTCCCCAACATCATCCCCTTGCCGTAAACGCGCTAACTGTAAGACACTCTCACTACTATAAGAACTGGCATACGCCGCCAGTAACGCCGCTGCCGAGGGATAATCACCCGGTATGATATATTCACGCGGCTGATAGTGCTGCCCGGGCGCAATGGAGAAATGGCGCAGCGTCTCATCATACGTGACAACGATCCCAGCCTCATGTAGCACCTCTAGCGTTGCACGGACCAGTGGCTGCGACTTCAAACCATCGATCACGTCGATGTTCAGGCCAGCCGGCAAGAAAGGGCCAAGAAAGAGTAGCGAGCTCAGGTACTGTGAACTACGTGCTCCAGAGATTTGGACAGTGCCCCCCTGAAGTGTACCGCCCTGCATATGCACCGGCAAATATCCTTCAGGACTACGCCCCTCACACTGCGCACCCAATGCATTCAGAGCCTCTAGCAATTCACGATTTGGACGCTTGCCCAGTGATTGTGGATGATCGGTCACAAAGGTCACCTCGGAGAGCAGCGTACCCACTCCCAGTAAGAGGCGCAAGACCGCTCCAGCATTGCCTACATCTATCGTTACTGGTCCGGTCCCTTGCAGCATATACACAGAACCATCGATACGCCCTGCCCCCTGTACTATAAGCACACGCTCAGTCTCGTCTTCCCAGGTCAGTTGCGCACCTAACGCTCGACAGCCACGAAATAATGCCTCGCTATCATCACTACGTGCAGGCAATATGATACGGCTCTCCCCTACCGCCAGCGTCGCGGCCAGCAGATAACGCAGAGTATAGTATTTAGAAGAAGGAACTTCAGGAGAGGCCGTTTTCAGCACGGACGGTGCAATATGCAGCGCAACCTCTGCCTGGCTACCCTGGCTATCTTCGCCACTCTCACTCAATAACGACTCATCACGTTTATTCATTTAAGAGGAACCACTTTCTTACTAAAATTGATAAGAAACCACAACAACACGTCTAAACAATAGACTTCCATATACACAAGAACGCATCTACACTTGCATCTCCATGTACAACAACACGTCTATTGCTTAGACTTCCATGTACGCAGTATGTACTCAGCACCCTGAACTCTCAGGTTCTCGCTTTCATGATTATATCAAGTGTGCTTCATAAAGCAACATCATCTGAACGCGCTTGCAGCACCAACAATCCTTTTCCTTACGTCCTTTTTCCAGCCGAAAGACTACGTTTTTCCATAGTGTAAACTGCTGACAAACACATCTATGTACGATTTACAAAGTACATACACTTTAAGTACATTTACATAACAATTAAAAGAATAATATGTGTATATACTTCAGGGTTTATGAGTGCATGTTTTGTGCATTGAAATATATAATCATTTCTGTTATACTCGAATGGGTTCAAGAAAGCAAGAGACAGACCAAATAGACAGGAGGACAAAACATCATCGTGCAACAACAACGTATCGTCATCATAGGTGGCGGCATTATCGGACTTTCTACAGCTTATAATCTGTTGCGATCAGGAATCGAGCAGGTTACGATCCTGGAACAGGCCATCGTCGATCATGACCAGGCTTCTTCGCATGGCATCTCACGCCTCTTACGCTTTGAGTATGGTAGCGATATCCTTTATTCGCAGATGGTTCAACTCAGTCTTCAACGCTGGCAACAACTTGAACAGACGGTCAAACGCACACTGTATACACCCACCGGAGTACTTGTGCTGGGTAGCGAGCAAGATGAGTCTACACGCGCCAGCTACCATACACTACGCACGATGGGCTATGCTATCGAGCGTCTGACGCATGCTGATTGTAAGCAACGCTTTCCACAGTTTCGTACCCAGGATTTCGACTTTTTGACGTTCAATATGAACGCAGGGATGCTGCATGCTTCTTCATGTCTACAAGCGCTACGTACATACATACTCGCGCTAGGAGGGAAGATTATCGAGCATCATCGAGTTACGCAGATCAACAATGAAAGTGAACGGGAACCTATCCAACTCCAGGTTACCGGTGGCGAGGTGATTACTGCTGATCGGGTGGTTATCGCAGCAGGACCCTGGGTGCACCGTCTACTTGGCAAGATGGAGCTCCCTGTGCGTTTGACGCGTCAATACCTGCTCTACTTTTCACAGCTCTCCGCCGAGCGTTATGGAGTGTATAATTTTCCATCATTTATAGCAGATGACCTCTATGGTTTTCCACTGCATACTACCGGCAACACAGGTCCACTCTATCTTAAAGCCGCTTCACACTCATTTGGCGCGCCGGCAGAACCGGACGAGGTCCCACCGATAGATGAGAAAGTCATCAAACAGGTCGCCCGCCGACTGTATACGATCCTACCAGAACTAGAGCAGGCTACATTAGCAAAAATAGAGTCTTATATCTATGATGTAAGTGTCGATGAGGATTTTATTCTTGACTATATGCCACAAGATCATCGTATCGTCTTCGCGACTGGGCTCACCGGACATGCCTTCAAGTTTGGTCTACTTCTGGGTGAGATGATCACTGGTCTTATTCGTGAAACGCAACCGGTCGTCCCATTGGATCGTTTCCGCCTGTTGCGCTTCAGACAACCACGACAAGCATCCGCTGTCGTCGCCTGAACACGAAAGAATCCTTCTGTCACGCGTGGCAGAAGGATTCGCCCTATCTAGTGCGCTCAGATTTTCGCATTAGCGGTCGCGCACACGCTTGATCTCCTTTATCAATGCTGCCAGTCGCTCATTATAGTTGGCAGCATGGGGGTCCAGACTATTGATAAGGACGCGATGGTAATTCTGGCCTTCGGCATGAATATACTCGTGCGCGTTGAGGGCTAACGCGACATGCGTAATACTCTCACGACCAAAGAAGAGCAGGTCACCCTCACGCAGAGCGTCTTGCTCGACACTCTGGGGTAACGCTGCACATTGTTGATCGGCATCACGTGGCAAGATGTTCCCACCCATGCGATAGCAAAGCTGGACAAGACCGCTGCAATCGATGCCACGCCAGCTCGTCCCACCCCATAGATACGGGATATCCAGAAAAGTACGCGCGTAGTCGGTTACCACACGCAGATCCTGGGTCTCAAATAGCAGATCATTCCGACGCATAGCTACATACTCACGCGGAATCCAACCCTCGCGCTCACCCGGCAGCGCTACACGTAGACGACTGGGATGAGCCAGATCAATATAGGGTAAAGCAGTCGAAAGATAGACGTCATACCACTTCTCTTCGCCCTGCGCATGGATATAGACAGGGACAACGGGGACAGTTACCAGCAGTGAATAGGGGAGAGGCACCCCACAGGTCCCTTCATCCTCCTCACACACACCACGCACAATCGGAAGCTCCAACTCAGCGGTACGTATCCAACCTGCATAATCAGGCAGCGTCACTCGCGTCCACGCTCCCTGCACATCGCCAGCCACGACCGACGTATTCATCAACGCCTGTGTCACCACCTCAGAATCACTAGCAGGATCAGCATGAATATCAGCAATACATACAGCAATAACAAAAATATTCATATCGAAAACGTTCAAGGTAAAGCGAGGACCTCCATAAAATAGAATGGTGACGGAACACAGGTTGCGTTGCACCGCAAAAGCATAAGCAATGGGATCAGGTTTAGATGTCTACACCAGGGGTCTTATAAATCTAACCCGACAATGCCTGCTGCTGCTCTATTATAGCGCACAGTCGTCCTTCCTGCTTGTGTATAGAAGATGGCGGTCCTGCTCAGTACCAGGACCGCAGTCTACACGATCGCGGTCGTGAAGCCTGCCATGGCGGGTTTGCGGTCAGTCTCCTGCCCGAAGTTGCGTTGCTCTTCCATCGACAGGCCACAAGACTCAAGAAATGCAGCCATATACTTGCTTGAAGGCTTCGTACTCTTGATCCCGAACCTGAATGGTTCGCCAATGGCATTGACCACGGCTCTCGAGTAGCGCATGAAAAGTGATCGCGCCTCGATGAAGTCGGCATTGAAATAGTCGAATGCCACGACACTACCGCTGGCGGTGCCGGCAATCTTACGAAGCGCGCTTTCGACAGCCTCTCGGTCCAGATACATCGTCACACCCTCCCAAAGGAAGAAGCTCGGCTTGTCGGGCTCGAAGCCAGCATGCACCAGTTTCTCAAGCCAGTCCTCCATCATAAAATCAGCAGGCACAAATGTGATCCGAGTCGTGTCCAGGCCAACCTTTTTCAGCATCTGGCGTTTTGTCTGCTGAGTCTTCGGCATATCGACCTCGAAGCAACGGATGCCTTGCGGCATCCTATATGATCGAGTATCCCAGCCTGCACCGAGGATAACAAGCTGCTCAATGTCCCCGAGATGGCGGGCCAGAGCAGCATCGAAGAAGGTCGTCCGGGCAGCCGACTCGTGCAGCATTGGCGGATCTCCCTCATAGGGATAGCGGTAGATTCTCGGCACGTAGCTGGTCAAACGATGTGCCAGGAGCGTCCCTCCCGTGACGAAGCGTAGACCCAGATGGGAGACGTTGGGAAGTACCATCATCAGTCGGACGGCCGGCTCATCGAGCCTCGTGCCCAACTTGTGCTGCATCCACCGCGTATAGAGAGATGCCAGCGTCGTTGACGATACTCCTGACTTACGGCTGAATATAATCACCTTGATAACGAAAAGGACGTAACTGACAAGCGCGATAGGCGACCAAACGATTTGGATTATGCGAAAGATGGGAGCTTTGACTATGTTGCGCATGTTGGCCGAGCCCTCCTGTTTCTTTGTGAGATACACTTTTGTTTTCCGTGTTTACAGCTCCTGTTTTGCCTGCTTTCACGAGGATGGGGACAACCACGGCTCAAGTTCTTCGCGCGAAGCGCGCTGCAAGCAACCAGTCGGCGCACCCAGCACGCGTTCCAGCGCATCAACCGTCGCATTAACGATCCGTTGGAGGCGAGGCAGGTCGTCGGGCCCATGTTCTTCCGCAAGGATCAGGTCGACCGTAGCATAGCCAACGTCTTCAAGCAGGCAGAGGATAAATCTGGCAGCCTGATCGGGATAAGGGGTCGTCATAACAGCTTCCCTGGTCCCCTGAAGAATGATGTCCTCCAGCCAGGGCGTGAAGCGTTTAATGCGGGCAAGGTAAAGTTTATGACGGACGATGGCATTCTCATCGCCATACCAGATGTGCATATACGCAAGCACAAAACGCTTGTTCTCGATCTTCCTCTGGTCGAGGACAGCAAAGAAACGCTGAAGTTTTTCCAGAGCACCAGCTGTCGGATCATGAATAATGGGGAGCACCACCTGCTCCACCTGATCCCCTATGCGTTCGACAAGTGCCAGTAGCAACGCTGGTTTGGAGGCAAAGTAATGATAGAATGCCCCTTTGGAGATCTGGAGTGCATCCAGAATATCCTGAATCGCCATCTGCTCATAACCTTTGGTTGCCACCAACTGCTGTGTCACATCGAGAATAGCATTACGCCTCTCTGCGTATTCTTGCTCATTGACCGTACGAACCATCGTCCCTCCCTATCAAAAACCGACCGTCGGTTTATTATTACAAGCAGTATAGCGCAGGAAAACGTCGATTGTCAACTAGCATCTCATTCTATCCAACTGATCAACTCCACTCAGATAAGCCATTGACGTTGAAGATAAATACAGGTGGTCAATTCCCGTACGTGATAATCATGGGTGCCGGTTTCATGGCTAATACCTGCTGGGGCGTCATAAGGCCGTACTTGCTTTCAAGATTATAGAAGAGTTTGAAGCCACCGTACTTAAAATTATGGAAGCGCTGCATATCGTTGGTAACCCAGTCCGTATACTGCTGCTCTTTATCTTTTATCGCATTAGGATAATTGCCAACACTATCCACATGAATAACTACATCGATATTGCTATCGTTCAAGATGTTTCGCTTATCGACGATCTCGACATTTGGGTTGCCATATGGGTTTTGCATTCCATCACCATCACCACGATACTGATGAATAACCAGGATCTTGCGTGGCAGATGATATTGCATGGAGATAGGGTCCAGTTTCTTGATGATAATGTTGAGGTCAGAGGCGTACACACTGCTCAGATTGGTACCTGGAATACCGTCACGGCGTGGAAACATCCATTCAGGATCGACTGCCATATGCACAAATGCATATTTTTCGAGGTAAGGCAGAAAATAATCTACCTCCGCTCCAACTGGCGCTTGCCCAAAGTTGAGATCCAGGAACAGCAGCAGCCCGTTCTTCTGGCAAAAATCGACGTACGACTGTATCGTCTGGTTATCCACATGATGACTGTATGTTCCGGCCGGACCTGGATCAGGATCAGGCACACTCACTACCAGATCGATCCCCAGATCGACCGGGTGGGCCGGATCTAGTGTCTGGTACGCCGCCCCCTGTTGACGCAGGCTCGCTAGCATTGCACTACTCAACGTATAGGCCGGACCAGCTGGAGCGGCACCAGGGATACCATAAAAAGCAATAATGCGATGGGTTGGCAGAACGGCATTGATACTGGGATCAAAGGGCTTCTGAGGTACTGTAATGGTAACAGGTCGGTGGGTTGTTGGCATCGCTGGCTGCTGCGCCGCCTGCCAGAGTGGAATAAAGATAAGAGTGCTCAAGATGCCAACAACAGCCAGCACAACAAGAGCAATTACACCATGACGTCGATTTAGTGTATAGCGTTTATACAGTTTATTATTGCTTTTAGGTGATGCAGGCATTTGCGTAGTAGGTTGAGATTCAATTGGGTCATGCACGTATCGGTTCCCTCTAAAAAAATAATTTTACGCTATTCAATCAATAACATCTCCACACTTCATCCATCCTCGGCCTTCAGAAAGATACTTCATTATTATTATTATCGACTATCATAGATAGATACGACTAGTCATAATGTAACTATCGCACTCAGACCATAGTAAGTGTCATTATACCCCCGGCTATCACCATATTTTGCTATCAGACACAACTGAAAAGGATACTATCTGGTTTCATTTTCTCTACCTTATTCTTCATATTAATACGTGTTTTCCATCTTTTTCATCCTGGCAATGACACAATAAACACGTATACTATCTTTCAGGTATTCTGTATCTTTTCAATAGATTCTGCAATTGTGCAACAACAGTGTGCCGCGGCATCAGCACGACACCTCGATACATCTATAATAATGCAATGCGAAGGATTGTTTTATGGCATATCAGGCTGTTTCTCAACGCGAACAAACGACACCTTCCTCACTCTCCTCACTCCCACACTACGACGTTGTGATTATTGGTGCCGGTCCCTACGGGCTTTCAATGGCAGCACACCTGGCACACCATCCACTCAAAGTAGCCATGTTCGGTAAGCCAATGGGATTCTGGCGCTATTCTGTCCATCCAGAGATTACACTGCGCTCACACTGGAGTGCGACTGCACTCTCCGATCCTGAGCGAAACTATGAATTTTCTCACTATTTCGCGACACACGACCAGCAAGAGACCACGGCAGGCTCGGTCTCGCAACCACTCTTTATCCGCTATGGACTCTGGTTTCAGCAGCAACTCAAACTGGAAACGGATGAAACCCAGATCGTCGGCGTCGAACGCAGTCCAGAAGGCTTTATTGTCACACTCGAAGATCACCGCCGTCTCTTGAGTACAATTGTCATTATCGCGAATGGGCTGAGTGCCTACTCATATATTCCACCTGAATACAGCAGTCTCCCCCCTGACTTGATGGTGCACTCCTCACAACAGACTGATTACCAGCAGTATGCACAGAAAGAGATCGCGATTATCGGCGGAGGACCCAGCGCAGTAGAGACAGCGGTCATTATACAAAAGAGCGGAGCAAAGGTTCATCTTATTACGCGACGCCCTATTCGCTGGTCGCCTCCCGTCGAAGAAGATACCTCTAATATTCCTTTACCAGGCACGCCACTCTCCGAACGCACACTCTGGCAACGCATTCGCTATCCTGATGCACGACTCTCACCCGGTTGGTTTAACTGGTGGATCGAAAACCATCCATACATGTTCCACTCCTTACCGCGCAAACTAAAAGATAAACTGCTGAAGGAGAAGGGCGGCTACCGACCTGTCAATAACTATAACCTCAAGGTCAGCCTCGCAAACAAGGCCGCTATTCATGAATCTTGCACTGTACGCGAGGTTAGCGTGATAGAAGAGGGGAAGAGAGTGCAACTGACACTCTCCGATGGAACCGTTGTCCACTGCGACCATATCCTCTTAGGCACCGGCTATCGCGTCGATCTCCAGAAGATCAGTTTTCTGGCACCTGATATTATCGCACAGATCAAGACCTATCAAGACTCCCCCATACTCACCCGCCACTTTGAAAGCACTATACCGGGTCTCTACTTTACAGGACTGGCCTCCGTGATCAGCTTCGGACCGCTCTTTCGCTTTGTCACTGGCACAGACGCAACCGCACGCAACATCATCCCAGCCATCGTTCGTAAAGTCAGCAAAGCAAAAAAATAAGGGCAAGGGAAGGACCTGGCTATTCGTTCCGTCAATGTCCTTCCCCTCTGCTGTCCCTACTCTATTGTCTTCCTATTTTTCTGCTTCTTTCTCTGCAACCAGGCGCTAACGGAGCAACACCATCAAGCGCCATCCTCCAAAGAGCCGCACAGCCAGATCTGGTGCAATCCGATAACAGAGCAGGCCTGGCAAACGCTGCACGCCTCGTTTGAGCACACGAACGACTTTGCGCACAATCTTTAATGGGTTACTGCGTACAGTACGCCAGGGAGTTGTATCAATAGGAGGCACCGTATAGAACCAATCAACGATCTCATAGCCGTTATGCCGTAACAGAGCAAAGGCGACATCCTTTGTAAAAAAATGCAGATGCCCGGCTGCCTTATAATAATCAATGACTTTATTGCTTACAACGGGGAAAGCCGCAATATCCAGTGGAAGTTGTAGAATTTTGTAGGAACTTTGTGCATGAATGTCGCGTAGATAGCTCCAGCAGTTTTCAATATGTTGCAAAACGTCGATAAGTAGAATGATATCATAGGTAGCATGATCATCAGTGTGAAAATCGCCTAGAGCGACATGCAAACGATCGTTTTCACGTTTTTTTGCCATCTCAATCGCACGAGGCGCAACATCATAGCCTTGAAACACGCAACGGTCATCGATATATTGCTGCAATATGTATAGAATTTCACCTGCACCACAGCCAATATCGCAGAGTGATTGGGGTTTGAGGTGGTTACGTCGCAGCATCTTCAGAATCTCGCCCGCCTTCCACGGAGAAGCCGCAACATGCCAATCAGGATTCTTCAGTAGATACTCATCGCTCACATATAATGTACTTGTTGCCATTTACTCTCCCTCTTACAACGTGCACTAATAACCATAAGAAATCATCAATCAATTGAGTCAGTAAAGTCTCTTATAACAAAAGGGCATAGATATTTGAAGGCTTATTCATGCATATAATGTATCTAAATATATAGTAGCACAAAGTAAAAGAAAACTCTATTCTATAGCCATATTACATAGTGACCACAAAAGAGAGATATTGCATGATACAACATCTCTCTTTTGTTGGGACGCTAAGGTATACAATATATTTACAGCTTTAATAGTTAACAGTAGCATTGAATGCTATTTTATGAGTCCATATTGCAGCTTCATCGATAAGATGCGTGTAACTGACTGATCGATCTGGCTCTGGCTGAGTTTCTTTTGCTGGATCGCTTGCTTCAGATCTGCAATGACGCTACTCACTGAAGCAGGGGTATACGGTCCTTCGACGATATCATTGCCAGCTTCGATAGCTTGGACAGCGACCTGTGCCAGCTGGTCGTTCGTGGGACTCTGACCGTTGTAAAGACCTGCCATATACAGTCCATCGGTAATAATCACGCCATTAAAGCCAAGGGTATTCCGTAGATATTGCAGGACCTTTGGCGAGAGTTCGGCGGCCTGTGTTGGATCGAGAGCCTGGGTCACGACATCGGTGGTCATGACCATTGCCGGATGATCCTGCTGCAACAGGTTCTTGTACGGGACAAAATCAATATTCTCCAGATCATGCATACTCCGGGTCACCTGCGGCAGTGTGTTATGCGGGTCCTCATTCTGAGGGAGCGAACCAAGACCGGGAAAATGTTTAAAGGTACCGATAATACCGTTCTGCTGGAGTCCATTTAAAAAGGCACCGGCATAGGTGGTCACTGTCGTCGGGTTATTCCCAAACGAGCGAGTCTGCAGCAAGTTATCCGCTGGCCCGACATCAACAACCGGAGCCAGATCAACATTGATACCCAGCTGTTTGAGCTGTCCAGCGTCGGTCTGTGCCTGCTGCTGCGCCTTTTGTGGATTGTTGCTCTGAGCCAGCGCCAGGGCAGACGGCGTCGGTCCAAAGAAGCCTTCTGTCTTGCTGACCAGACCACCCTCTTGATCGATCGCAATCAATGGAGTAATCTTGCTATCTGCGATCGCCTGAGCAGAAAAGGCATGGGTAGCACTGATACTATTATTCGGATACGTAAAATTATTGTTGATCTCCTGATATAAGAAACCACCCACATGTTCCTGCGTGATCATCTGCTGCAAACCACTGCCAGCATAATCACTGCCGATGAACTCTACCATGATAAGCTGACCCAACTTATCATCCAGACTCATTCCTTGCAGGATCTGCTGGACACGCGCCTGAGCTTTCTGCCGGGCGACAACGGCTGGATCAGGTGTAGGACTTGGGGTTGGCATTGGCGTCGGTGTCGCTGTCGGTGTCGCAGTAGGCTGGACGGCCTTCGCATTACTCGCAGCAGAACCTGAAGCGCAGCCACTCACCAGAGCCACCAGGCAACACAATACACAAAAAGAGAGGAACCACGACGTCCGTCGCTGAGAACGTCTACCTATCACATGCATGAATATAACTCCACCATAAATACACTCGGCGGAAGGATCATACCATCACTCCGCCAGAGATTGTTTTTATGTCAGCACTAGCCCGTTAAAAAAAGTTTCATTAAGGATATAACGTAAGCGACAAGCGCAAAATTTCATTTGCTTGCCATGCATGAGCAAAATAGCCGCTTGCGCTCTTGTCACAAGCGCTATTAGAGCATTTAAAAATGGGAGGCAACAGCTGAAGACTTTTTAATGACCATGCCTGGATAGTACTGAAGGCCGGGAGTTTGGTAATCGTTGCGGAGCAGACAGCAGAGCCAGAGTGACGCAATGTGACAACCTTTACACATTGCGTCACACCCTACATTGATTAGTATAATAAGATGATTCTAAAGAAATGCTCAATAAAACGGCAATTTCCATCAAAATCAGCTCAAAGAAATTACAGCCTGATTTCTCTGTGTGTTCATTCCTTGATCTGTAATTTAGCTGATATAGCGTACTATTGAGCGCATATTGATAACACAGCATATATAGTAATATACATATATACTAATCCCTTGCACCGTTATGGATCGCTATGGGGACGACACGCTGATATGCGATGACGGCGAACCGTATACACCACCAAAGGAGACCTGCAATGCCTGTGTTTCTGCAACCTGGCCTGGCAATCGATCACTATTGTATTCAACGCTTGCTCAGCGGGCAAGGAGCTAACCAGGTGTATCTCGCGTTGGATGAAACGACACAGCAAGAGGTGGTCCTCAAGTTTCCGAGCGATGATCTCATCGGTGGAGCAGAGATCTATGAGCGCTATCAACGCGAAAAGCGTATTGGTCGCCTGCTAGAACATCCTGCGCTCCAACACCACCTGAATCAAGATGAGCAGCGTAGCGCCGACTATATCGTGCTGGAATATATCCACGGCAGTTCGCTCCGTGAATGGCTGCGGACGCGCTCGACACCTGTGCTACCACCACAAGAGGCCGTCAACCTGCTTATAGCACTCTGTGAGATCCTGCTTGCGGTCCACAAACAAGGGGTTATTCATCTGGATATAAAACCGGAAAATATCTTGCTCACCGAACATCCCCACTGTGATCCTCCCTATACCTGTACGGTTATGGACTTCAGTATCGCCAGCATCGTCAATGAGAAGCATCCCTGGCTCTGGCGGCGCAACACGCCTGTTGGCACACCCGAGTATATGTCACCTGAGCAGCTACGCGGCGAGCGAGCCAGCCAGGCCAATGACGTCTATGCACTGGGTGTCATACTCTACGAACTACTCTGTGGTCGCACTCCATTTAAAGAAGAGGACGGCTTCACACTGATCAGCGATCACATCTCACACGATCCGCCCTCTATCCTTGACTTCAATCCTACCCTACCACCCGCGCTCGCCACAATCGTCATGCGTGCCATTCGCCGCGATCCAGAGCAACGCTATCCCGATGTCATTACCCTGCTGACCAGGCTACAGCATTGGCAAGAGATTACGCCGGAACCATATACACCCGCGCCCCCACTCTTCGTGGGACGCTATCGTCAGGTGCTGCGTGTCGTACTGATCATCGTCAGCATCTGTATCATCCTGCTCATCATCGGCTTGCTAGCACAAGCGGCTCATCATGTTCCACGCTAACCAATTACTTTTCCCTTTAGCGCAAATTCGACCATACTATCTACTCAAGTGGCTCTACAAGCTGATACATACAGATACAATTTATCACAATAGGCCGTATAAGCACTTGCCATCAGGGCTGCTATTGTTATACGATATATACAGAAAATAGCCAAATATAACACGATAATCGATTGTAGTATAGAATTAGTAGGTACTAGCCATAGCATCCATGTCATGAGGTTGGAAAATGTTCAAAAAAAAAGTACAAGCGAATTTAGGAAAATATGTAAAAGCGAAGACCAGCAAGGGCGAGGTCACTGGCGTGTTGATCCCGTTCCGTGGTAAGCAGATGGTCGAGAGTCCTTCTGGCATCCACGATTTTCGTGAGATTACCGACGTCACACCAACGCAGACGCTCGGCGCAGATACCCTCCATTATGTACGCGCTATCCGCCGTCGTCACGATCTGGGCTAATATACCCTTCTTTTTATCTGACACTATATATTCGATGGAACAGAGCGGTTCCATCTTTGTTCATCCTCCCCCTCTGCAAAGCGACGCTCCTCCAGTAAACCTACATAAAGTAGCAACCTCATCTTGACTTTCATCGATCAGACAGGTATAAACAAGATAGAACACAGCATGCAATACCGTAAGGAAGAGCACTGCAGCGATGCATACGTTCTTCTATTCATGAGGACTTGAATCGATGAAATTGCTGATAGGTATTTCAAACATTGTCGATCCCGGGGCCAGTTTTGCGCAAATACGTCAGGCTCTACCCGCGCACTTCGAGCTGATTACGACTACTAATTTCGAGCAGCTGAGTGAGCAGGAATTAAGTGGAGCAGAGATTCTGCTCACGGCGCTCGTCCCCGTCAGCGCTGAACTGATCGAAAAGTTGCCACACTTACGCCTCATCCAGGCCTGTAGTCATGGCTACGATCATATCGATATCGAGGCTGCAGCACGTCGTGCGATCCCTGTCTGCAACGTCGGCTCCAGCCGTGCCGAAGACTTCGATGTGGCCGAACTGGCAATGCTCTTTATGCTCGCGCTCTCACGACGCTTGATAGAGGCGCATGAGGGATTGAGTACCGGCGTCTGGAACCAGCCCTATCTGTTAAGTCAACTCGGTCTCACCGAACTCCATGGAAAGACGCTGGGGATTATCGGACTGGGACATATCGGTACCGATCTGGCATATAAGGCTCACGCCTTCAACATGCAGATTATCTATAACGATGTCGCACCGAAGCCAGAGGAGCTGGTGAAGCCGCTCGGTGCCAGCTATCGCGCGCTGGATGCGCTGCTGGCGGAGGCCGACTATGTCAGTGTGAACACTGATCTGAACGAGAGTACCGTCGGCCTGCTCAACGCGCAGCGTCTGCGCCTGATGAAGCCGAGCGCGTTCCTGGTAAATACGGCACGCGGCACCATTATCGAGAAAGAGGCACTCGTCCAGGCTCTCAAAGAGCGCTGGATCGCAGGCGCGGCTGTCGATGTCTTCGACGTCGAGCCACCACCCGCCGATCATCCCTGGCTCCATACACCACGTCTCTACGTCACACCCCATCTGGGCGGTACATCACAGGAAGCGATCATGCGCATCGGTCAGGCCGGTATCCTAAACGCCTTCCGCCTCCTGCAAGGCGAGCCACTACAGGATATTGTCAACGGCGTTCAACCCGCACACTAAGCCAATACATGGTAGAGGGCACCACACTACCTCCGCTACAAATTGCTGCTCTCTACCATATTCATCCACTCCTCCGTGCAACAACGCCAGCAGGCCCTCAATAATCGCTGCCTATTCTCACAGAGCAGGCACAATATCAGCTAATTCCACAGCATCTTACCCGCAAGTATTATAAATAAGCGTCACATATTACATAAATCTCTATTGGTCGAGCTAAAAAGCAGAATATACTGGATAAGTAGTATCAACTTCTGCTATATAGCATAGTAGAAAGGAGTTAAAGATGCAGAAAATAAAACAACGCTACATCCCCTTTACCACAGGCCTGGTACAAGGAGGGATCGCGATACTGGTCATCCTTACAGCTATCGCCCATCTCTACCTGGCCTTCAGCTACGGATTCCCGACACGCACCATTTTCATCCTTTTTCTCTTAAACGGCATTGGCTATCTGGTCCTGCTCGTTGCGCTCTATAGTCCCCAAATCGCTGGCATCCAACGTCCGATTCGCTGGCTGCTCATACTATATACAGCGCTCACCATTATACTCTGGGCAGTCATCAGATACTTCAACCTTTTCGGTTATATCGATAAACTGATCGAGGTGCTGCTTATAGTGCTACTCATCGTTGAAGATGTACAGGCTGCAAGCCATAGAGGAGTAACCGAGTAGCCCTATTCATAAGCAACCCGGGCAATAAGACTCGGTACCCCCTACCTGGTCGAGCCTGTTGCGCCCAAATTGACAAAGATAGTTGAGCCTTCTATAATGAAACGATATTGTTGATCTATTTAATACACATTTTTCGTAGGATAGAAGTATGTTATCGACTGCGGAACTCCTCCAGTCTATTGAAGAAAAGATCAATCTGTCGCCATTACCTGCTGCGATCGTCTTTAATAGCCATATTACCGGTCTGGCCGTTGCTCGGTCATTAGGCAAACATGGCGTGCCTATCATTGCTCTTGATCGCGATGCCAACGGGTATGCGTTCGCGTCGAAGTATGTCACGGCATCTGCGCTCTGTCCTAACGTCTTGCAAGACGAGGAAGGCTTTATTGCGTTCTTGCTCACTATCGGTCACCACCTGAAGCAACGCGGTATCCTCTTTCCCTGTAACGATGAGTGGGTACTGGCCGTCAATCGCCATCGTGAGCGGTTGGCTGAGTATTTTACGTTCCCATTCTCCGACTCGACTATCGTTGAACCGATCCTGGATAAAGCACAACTCTATCAGACCGCAACAGAATTACAGATCCCCATTCCGCGTACATGGAACCTGCAAACAGAGCCCATCGAACAGGTAGCACAGGAGCTTCCCTACCCCTGTATTGTCAAACCGACAGAGCAGCGTTCATTTTATGATGTATTCCGCGACAAAGCGTGGCGTATCGAGTCCGCAGATGAGCTGAGAGATGCGGTTGAGCGTGCTCATGGACATGCACTGGTCGCGCAGGAGATAGTAGGCGAGAGCCTGACCGATTTCTATTCTGTCTGTTCCTATATTGGACAGGATGGACAGGCGCATGGGGTCTTCGTCGGACGCAAACTCGAACAGTATCCTCCCAATTTTGGTACCGGCTGTCTGGTTGTCTCTGAACAGGTACAGACCATTGCCGAGCGTGGCGTGCGTATGCTACAAGAGTTTGGCTATCGTGGCATCTCTGAGATCGAGTTTATCTATGATGCACACGATGGTGAACATAAATTGCTTGATATCAATACGCGGGTCTGGAAATGGATCGGCCTCCCCATCGCCGCTGGTGTCGACCTGCCCTGGCTGGCATACGCCGATAGCATCGGTCAGCCAACGCACGCAGAGGAGCCGGCAAATGGAATCGTCTGGACCTATGCCAGAGATTATTTTGCCCTACGTACAGAGGGCCATGGCAGAGGGACAGTACAGTATTTGCCCGAAGCGCTCTGGGCCGAGTTTGTGGCTGGTAAGAGCGAGCATATCGTCGACGCTGTCATCAATACCGATGATCCCACCCCCGCTGCCCGCATGCTTACCACCTTATTTGGGCACAACAACTATTTCTGCGCCTGTTAGCCTGCACTAGCTAACCACTATGCAGTAATAGGAAGCATACTATTTGCAGTGCCACATAACACAAAAAGGACAAGATATTATGAGTGAGAAACGTGAGCGCCATATACCCCAGGTTGGCTTCTGGTTGCCAATCTTTGGTGGCTGGCTACGTAATATAGACGATGAACAGATGCCAGCGACCTTCGAGTATTGTGTTGAGCTGACACAGCGCGCTGAGGAGCTAGGCTTTTCTACGACATTGATCGCTGAACTTAACCTGAACGATATCAAAGGACCCGCCGAGCCAGTACTGGAGGCGTGGACAACTGCAGCCGCGATCGCAGCACGTACCAGCAAGATCGAGATCATGTCCGCTATCCGTCCAGGTTTTCGCAATCCTGCGATCGTAGCGAAGATGGCCGCCAATATTGACCAGATCTCACAGGGCCGCTTTACCTTGAACGTCGTCTCAGCCTGGTGGGCTGAGGAGGCGCGTCAATATGGAATGGACTTTGTGGAGCACGATGAACGCTATGCGCGCACCGCAGAGTTTTTGAGCGTCCTACAGGGTATGTGGAGCCAGGAACGGACAACGGTCCAGGGAAAATACGTCCATACAGAAGAGGCGTACCTCGCGCCCAAGCCGGTACAGAAGCCATGGCCCCGCCTCTATGCTGGCGGTGAATCACCGGCAGCCAAAACGCTGATCGCCAGTACCTGTGATGCCTACCTCATGCACGGAGATGATCTGGAGACGGTCAGCCAGAAGATTACAGATATGCGTGAGCGCGCCAATAGCTTTGACAAGACCTTGAAATATGGCATGGCGGCTTACGTTATCTGTCGCGATACCGAAGAAGAGGCACAGGCCGAGTTAGCACGCATCACAACGCTCAAAGACAGCGCCGGCTACGCTGGCTTCAAAGACTTCACAACGATGTCGCAACTGGAACGTGAACTGACGTTGCGCGACTACTCCGTCTCAAACCGTGGTCTACGCCCCAATTTTGTCGGCACGCCCACCCAGATCGCCGCACGCATGCAAGCGTACGCAGATGCCGGCGTCGATCTCTTCCTGATCCAGTGCAGCCCCATGCATACAGAGCTAGAGCGCATCGGAACACAGGTATTACCCCTTTTGCAGCAGTAAACAGGTAAAAATAGCACCAGAGCAACGTCACAATAGGCCATACGAACAGCACATATAATTGCCGTTTGTATGGCCTATCTCGTAGATAGGTATGAGCCGTTAGCGAGCCACGTTCTCGCGTGTATGCCAATCGTATTCCATCGAACGTGCAGTCTGCTCGGCGACATCGACGCCGTATAGTAATGCAACAACGTACAGGCTCATATCAATGCCAGCGGAGACGCCAGCCGACGTGATGAGATGCCCTTCATCGACAACACGAGCATCGTCAAGTACGGTGATGGCAGGATAGCTCTGCTGCATCCTTGCGATACTGCCCCAATGTGTAGTTGCTCGATGTTGATCGAGCAGACCGAGTTCGGCCAGCAAGAACGCACCGGTACAGACGCTGGTCGTAAAGGTCGTGTGCAGATGCTGGCGCGCAATCCAGGCAAGGAGTTGCTGATTCATTACCTCACGCCGCGTCCCAGCCCCGCCCGGTATCACGAGGATATCCAGGGAAGGATGCTCGTCGATAGTAAAATGGGGCTTGACCAGTAGTCCACCTCGACACGAAACCGTATCTGCATGCTCAGCAATCGTCACAACATTGAATAGTTGTTGCTGATCATCGTGTATCCCAAGTGGTCGCGTAGATGCGAAGACCTCAAAGGGTCCGCAAAAATCAAGGACCTCAACATCTGCAAAAATAAGAATACCAACCGTTTTCCGCTCCTGTTGCGTCGTCATTGTAGCTACCCATTCCCTTTCGTCCAAAACTCTCTTTTATAGGAGAAAGCTTACACTATGCCCTTCACTGCTAGAGATCCAGGTCCACGTGAGCACAACTATCTGCTCTATGGGTCTACTATAATACCTCGTTCAATGGTAAGCTATATAATCTGACGTTGCAGCCTGATTTACATAGAAAACGCTAAATTATCTACGGCACATAGATTTTTTATTGAGTCCTTTCAGTATTCCCTTTCTTCTTTATTTCTATATTTGTAAGATGTTGCATAATGGTCTCCGCCACACCGACTAATATCTGATCCTGTTTTGGTTTTGAAAGCAGTGAAAGCGGTTTATCGGGAGGGTTAATTGGTTTAAAATTGCTCAGTTTAGTTCTATGAAACAAGCAAGGTGAGACAATAACTGGAAGAATAATCGTCCCTCCACTTGCTGCCTGGGTAAGCAATGTGGGAAGCTCGTGCTCCACAATAAAATCCGAGGCAAGAAATTCAGCACTGATAAGAAGCACAGCAACTTTTGAGGTTCGCATTGCTTCTAATATAGCTCCCCTCCATTGCATCCCAGCAGCAATCTTCGTTTCATCCCACAGGTCAATTATTCCTTCACGTTCAATAAGTTTCAAATGTACACGTAGGCGTTTGAGCCATTCATCATTTTCATGACTATAGCTGATAAAGACCTTACGTTGTGTCAGCTTTGCAATCTTTCCTGCATCTCTAGCAAGCATAGAGATGCGCAATTGTTTGAGATAGAAGGCTAGTTGTGGATCATCAATAACGAGGATTTGCTTAGTGTGATCGAAAAAGAAATGCTGCTCGCATTCTGGATACTCATGATAAAGCCGTTCCATCCAGCCCTCGGTAATGAACCGTTCAAGGAACTGCGCTATCTCTGGTCTCTTGTTTTTGAATGATGGAACAGAGACGAAACCATCTTCGCTATTGATCAACTCTTCTAATAGCAGTAAGCTGGTAGAATCCCGTGGTCCACCCATAGCTGCGAAGCGTCTAACTGACTCACCGAATTTCCTGGATAAATCTTTGATAACTGAAGACTGTGCGGTATCAAAATCATAGGGAACTATCTGTGATTGATCACATGTTTCAACAATTTTCGCAATTTGACAAAGATTGAAGCAGAGAAATTGGGCAATGTTTAAGCTACCATTGGCAGCAATAATTATATCAGCCTTTCTATCAAAAAGAATATTTAAAGCCAACTCACCTTTTCCGACCATTTGAAACATAATTTCATCGGAGACATGTCCAAACGGGAAGACGTCTATTCTTGTTGAGAGATCAAATGAGGTATCAACCAGAGTTTGACCAGTACGAGGAATGCCTACGATAACAAGCTTTCGAGATGTGGAGTTAGTATCAGCAAGATACTTGAGATAGTCAATAAGGTCCTCACGTAATACTGGATCAAGTCGATGGAAATCATCTACAATCACTGTTCCTTTATGCCATTGACGTAATGTTTGGAGACGACGCCGATGATCTGGATTACGTGCACTGAGCGCGATGAATTTTTTACGAGATGGTCGGCGTTTATTGGCAGAGAGAAGATTAAAATTCTTTTCAAGATCGGCAAGGAATTCTATAGCTTTTTCAACGGCCGTGGTTTTGCCTACACCCGATGGGCCCTCTATCACAACACCGCGCCCTGGCTGAGCCAGAGATTGTTTTAATGCCTCAAAATCTATAGGTTCTACAAATGTGACAGTAGGAGTTCCTGACTTGACAAAGACTTTATCAAATTGATAAGTCTGTGAAGGTTTATGCGACGATTGTAATATATACGTGGCGCTTAACTGTTGAAGTTCGCGACAAATTAATCGTATACTGCGCGTGATATCAGCAAAGGCCGCATCCAAGCTGTCCCACGTAGTCACTGCCCTGGCATTGCGTGGCAAAGGTTGTAGATAAGCAAAAGGAGTAGCACGCCAATCACATGGTCGCAGAATAATCGGTACAACGCGAGCTTTGCCCTGCCTGTGGCGTTCCAGAGTGCGCTGTATCTCAGTGTTATAACTGTAGTCGGAAGCTAGAAAATCAGAACTAATAAGTAAGAGAATGATGGAGGCTTCCTCCAGGTGCATATCGAATTGAGTATCCCACTTTGTTCCTGCGACAATCTCACGACTATACCAATTCGAAATGAGGTCCCACCTTTGCAATAAACTGAGATGTTTCTCTAATTGACTCTGAAGCAGCGCATCTTCGCGTGCATAAATATAATAAAGTGTTAAGTATGTTTTGCTATCTTCGTCTTTACTAATTATATCCTGCTGTATATCAGAAATTTTATGCCAATCACCCCGCATTGGTTGATCATTCCAATCGGCCCAATCATCCCAATTACTCATGAATCTTACCCCTTATAAATTTTTTAGCCCGATAGATAAGGAAGATATATGCCAAGTGACACCTAAGCGTTGGTAATGAACAATAGTCTTCCCTTGCTAATCGATGGTTTGTTCTAACAGTAGAATCTAGAATAATCAGGTATAAGACAACTAACTACTCCCTTGTTTTAGATTAGCTAAACATTTTGAGCAGGTAAGGTCGTGCACCTTAACTATAAAGACGGCCTTATATAATCTTAATTGCTTATATAAATGGCTTGCCTAATATTTTAACCCATCAAATTTATAAAAACAATATAATCTCGCTAAGTTTCTAGGGAAATAAAAACTTCACAACTACTTTATCCTCCCAAGAATTTTTTAGTATAATTGGGAAAGTGCTTCTGTTTAGTAAAAAAGAGTTGCAGGATCTTTTTATAGAGCGACAATGCAACGTCCTATACACTATAAAGACTTACTAATGGGGAATGGGGAACAATGAATATCGCTATCTTTGCAGATATCCATGGAAGAATTTTGCTGGCATTTAAGTTGTGTGCTCGTTGGGAGCACGAGACGGGGGAGAAGATCGATCTGATCTTGCAAGCTGGCGACATGGGTCTCTATCCTGCGGTGGAGTATCTGGATAAAGCTACTATGCGCCATGCCGAACGTGAGCCGACAGAGTTGGGATTCATGCATGACTTCGTCGAATATAGGGATGCGACAGCGGCTGTCCTGGCGCAAACTACCTGTAATCTCGTCTTTGTGCGCGGCAACCATGAAGCTCATGCCTGGCTGGACGACCTCGAACGGCAGGAGTCAGGGCCGCTCTTTCCGGTCGATGCCTATCAACGCTTGTACTGCCTCAAGACAGGCGTCCCTTATGCATACATGAAGGGAAACGAACGCTTAGCGGTCCTGGGGATTGGACGCATAGGACAACACTCGCCACAGCTCAAAGATACTCACATTCAACCAGACGAGCAGGCGCGCCTTAAGAAGCTTGGTGCGATGCCTACAGATGTGCTTTTGACGCATGATATGCCCACCGGATTTTCACGGCGCAGTATGGGGATGCCCGAGATCACGACAGCCCTTGAGAAATATCGACCAGCCTACCATTTTTATGGGCATATCGGTGGTGAATATCAACAGGGTACCTCCGAGAATGGCACCACCCACTATTGTAAGTTAGCCGACCTCGATTGGCGTGGCACAGAACGCGTCGTCCATCCTGGTTCGATGGCAATCTTACGCTGGCACGATCAAACAACCCATTCGTTCAGTATTGTGCGCGCCCCCTGGTACCAGGAGTATACAGCCAATACCTGGCTCAGATTATAACTGCTTCATTTGTAATAAAGATTTTAGGCTTTACGCGATCGGCGACGTCCAATCCAACCTACGAACGTTACAAAGCTCGCGTAAAGGAACGCACAGCCAACTATCCATGCCATATTGGGGGACTCGCTATAAGGACAGAGAAGTTGAAATATCACACTGCCAGTAAAATAAAGGATAAAGGTGCTGACGCCACTTTTCAAAGTCCATTGAGCCGGGAATAGAGTCTCTGCCCATCGAGTCAGGAATAGGACCCAATTGGGAATAACTCTTGATTCTCCCAATACGTTGGCGCGCTCGAAGCGTATGAAATACCAAACTAAAAAACATGTGCTAATAAATAGTATTACCATAAAAAATATTCGTGCAGCATGAATAACTGCATTAACTGGAACCATGTCGAAAGGATGGAAGATATCATAGATCTCTATGAAGATCATCGCAAAACTAAGTATGCAAAGTATACTACGACCAATTAACTTAGCGTAATAGCTGCCTGGTAGAGCCTTATGTTGAGATTGCATAGCTCATTCCTCTTTTTTTCAGTTGCTTATCAAAGCGTCGGATCTGCCTCCTCTGGCCGTCAGTCAAGGGAGTATGCTAGCCTCATGAGCAGGGAAAAGGACGACGCAGCAATAGCTCTACAATAGCAGATCGCATGCATAAATAGCAATGTTTTTCAAAAAGAAAGAACTAGTGGGTCAACCCGCAAATAAACAGGTATTCGCCAAAGGTATCATAACGACGCAGACAGCTCCTGGCCGGGACTCAACATTCTGCTACGAATGGCCGCTCAATTGCGGGTTGACCCACTAGTGGGTCAACCCGCAAATAAACAGGTATTCGCCAAAGGTATCATAACGACGCAGATGGCTTCTGGCCGGGACTCAACATTCTGCTACGAATGGCCGCTCAATTACGGGTTGACCCACTAGTGGTTAGTCCAGTTATGGAGATTGATCGTCATGGATAGATCACAAGAGATTGAGCAGTTATCGGAGCACTTTGCAGACGGGGCTTCCATTTACACGACCTCTCCGCTCTACCAGTCGCTCTGCAAGGTGGTAGCACGGGATCAGCCGATCCTCGAACTCCTCACCCAACGGCGGACGGGGCAGCAGGCCTCGTTTCTGCTCTTGGGTGCAGTGCACTACCTCCTGCTGAGCGGGGTGCAACATCCGTTGCGCGACTTCTACCCGTCTCTAGTCAATACGTTAGCCAAAGAGCCGGGAGAGGCTGGGCCAGTTCTGCTCGACTTCTGTCGTAGCTACCACGACGAACTGGGAACACTCATTCGCACGCGGCTCGTCCAGACGAACGTCGTGAAGCGGTCGGTGGGTCTCTTAGTCGCGCTGTGGGCGGTGAGGAAGCGAAACGCCCAACCAGTGCATCTGATCGAGGTCGGGGCCTCCGCTGGCATTCATCTTCACTTCGACCGGTATCGTTACGTCCTGGGTGGCCGTGTGTTTGGGCAGCGGGACACGACCGTTTCTATCCAAACACAATGGCGAGGGAAGGAACCGCCGCCTCACCTCGACGAGGTGCCACCAATCATGAGTCGCATCGGCATAGATCTCAACCCGGTGGACGTGACCGACCCCAGGGAACGGCTCTGGCTCAGGGCACTGGTGTGGCCAGAGAATCAGCACGAGGCAGATCTGCTCTCCGCGGCACTTGAGAGCGTAGCGAAGGAACCTCCGACCATTATTGCTGGTGACGCGATCGATGTGTGCCCTCGGCTTGCCCAGCATTTGCCGCCTGGTGAACCGCGTGTCATCTTTCATGCTGCGACACGGATGCACGTGCCGAGAGAGCGGCGGCCAGCATTTGATGAGGCTATCGATGCCCTTGGGGAGCACGGACCGCTGTATCATGTCTGGCAAGAGCCGCCGTCTGCGCCACACTCCGGGGCGGCACCAGATCCACGGGGAGTCCTGGCGTTGCACGGGCCCGGCGACGACCAACCCGTTCCGCTGGTAGAAGTCGACGGGCATTTGGAGTGGATAGCACCTCTGAATGCCTTCTTTTAGCGACCAGGGATCGCTCATGTTGCAAGTTCCGAGTGGACGCGCACCTTTCACCCAAACACAGGACACTCTGTCCTGACAAGAGGTGCGTTCTGCCACCCTCTGAGTGCCGATAGGTGTATCGAATGTGAGAGCGTTTCCTAACCCTTAAAAAGCTCTTCAAGAGAGCCCAAAACGTGCATGTATTTGGCTGAGTAAGGTAAGCTGACTCTTGGCGTGGCTGGATGGCGACCTTCCTGCTCCAACGCGGGCCTCTGCCTTCCAAAGGCTCTGCTCTGCTTGCTGCTTAGCAGGTTTGCCAGCAGTGTCAAAGTTGGCCATGAACCATTTACCAGCTGCGTAATGATGGCTATCAAGAGAGATGAGGTTCTCTTGTCTTACTCCATGAATTTCGGAACATCTTCTCCGAACTCTTGTTGGGCTTACCACGAACTTTGAGTAAGAACCCGGAAAACAACGCTCAGCAATGAAGTGTTTCTGCTTTGTTGAGTCTGAAGAGATTGCTCACCTTCCTCAAGAATATTCTGATATTTTAGAAGGAGAACTAGGCCGCTGTTTCTATCTAGCGCACTAGATCCAATCTTTTAGCTTTTTTAAGGCTTTTTTGTACCAAACCATAAAAATGTACGTTATCAAAGTGGTAGAAGGACGCATTTCTGTGAAGATCCGTCTTGGATCTTTATTGTCAACAAGATATTGTCAACAAGATAACAGGAGACCAAACTTGATTTCCAACAAACCTGCACGATTTACAGAAAAATGGTTTCGGATTGTGCTGCGTATCACACTCTTTTCACTTTTTTTAATGGCTATGACGGTAAATACAGCCCGGGCTTCCGTATTGCATTCGCGGGATGGTGGTTCTGGGGATCAGCGTTCTACAAGTGAACAGGGACAAACTGGGAATATGGGGAATCAGGGTGAACGAGACGATATGCTTTTAGCACAAGATCATTTTGTCTTTAAAAGAATTCGACAGATTGATCTTACACGTGGCACGGTCAGACTCCCATTGTACAAAGGAAACGCCAATGGAAAGACGGTCTGGTATATCATTACCGATGCCTCTGATTTCGGTATTGCTCGTGATCTGAATGTCAATTATGCCCCAAAACTAGCAAATATGGGTATTAATTGCTTACATTGTGTCCAAGAAACAACGATTACTGTTCCAGAAAACAACGCGTTCGATACAGCGATTATCAACTTTGCAGGTTCACCAGACTTTAGCCCC
The DNA here is from genome assembly GCA_015099395.1 of Ktedonobacteria bacterium brp13. Lineage (GTDB taxonomy): Bacteria > Chloroflexota > Ktedonobacteria > Ktedonobacterales > Ktedonobacteraceae > Dictyobacter. The sequence goes on from AP024096.1 coordinate 3,568,496, forward strand.
ACCCGCTCGATTGTTGCAGGACCAACAGGTTTTCCGCCGAAAAGTTTCCAACCTGGTGCGGTAGGAGATGCGCTGTACAGCCCCTTTATACGTTTTCAGAACTCTGTTGTTGTGTATAATACACCTATTGTCGCAACCGGAGATGGTCCGTTTGATTTTTATCACCATACGAATACGGGAGATCGTGTCGTAGGGATTGATCTTAAGAATAGAACGGTTGACTTGCTGATGGTAAATGGCTTCGATGCGGGCCAGCGCATCTTGTATATCAGCACAGATAGCAATAGTCCGGTAGCTGCCGCCATTGAGCGCGCAACCTATGTCCCGGCTTTAAAAGATGCGCCCTATCCGGGAGGAGATGATTTTATCGCCTCAGCCCGTGAGCGCATCTTCACATTTAGCAATGGACAGACTGGTAGAGATAATCCACAAGCACAAGGTTTGAGTAATCTACTGCTTGATGGGAATAACGCATTGGATGCCACACCAGACAACACAGGTATTGGCAAGCCGCTCGGTAATGAACAGGCAGATCCACTGAACATTCAGGGTGACTTTCCATCACTTGATGACCCTCGACATGCGAACGCATATAGCCCCGCCTGGGACTTACAGATTGGAGAATGGACGAAAGAGGCAATTGCCAAGGGACTAAACACGCGCCAGACGGATGAGAATATCATACTGAAGCTTGTAGCACAAGGCTATATCACAGGGCCTGGCGGAGCGAAATACGGATCTTCGAATATTCTTATCAACTGCCCTCCTGTCGGCTTTCAGGATCAAAGGCCGGCGGCTGATCTCATTCCTGCTCCTGCAGATTACGGCAGTGATTAACTCATAGATCAGAGAGATGAAACCTGGGCCAACCAGATCAAGACTTAACCGGCTTTGATCTGGTTGGTTATGGCCCTTGGGTATTAACAGAGAGGCAAGGAAGGCGCAGCTGGCGAATTTTTCCGTGATCCCCTCGTCGGTTGGGTCCTCCTCGCATCCGGCTACCTGGTCGGCACGGCCATTTTTTCCTATGCGCCCGGCTGCGTCCCATTTCCACATCTCGACGTCATTACCAATCTCCCTGATTTCATCGGCTATGACTATCCAGGCTGCACCACCGACTGGGTCACAGCCACCCAAGAACATTATCTCAACCACTGGGATGCCCTCATGGAAGACTGGATCGACGAAATCACCGAAGGCACACCGCACCCTAATGCTTTACCACTAAACCTTTAAGGAGGATACAGATGAAACAGCAGCACACACAACCTGTCTTTTTGCTTGATCCCACGATTGATCAATACGATCGTGATCGCGTTGCCTATGCACTGGAGAACGTTCTCACCCAATTCCAGCTCCGGTCACCAGGCGATATCATGTGCGACGGATCCATCAGCGCGGGCTTCTGTACCGTGTGCCGCGCCCCTACCACCCTCACCTCGCATATCTTCTTCAAGGAGCACATTCCCTTTTCCTCGAGTAATGAGTGCCTTCTTGCTCTGATGCATGACCTCCTTCAGCAATGGTCTCTTCAGGATCTTCGCCTCCTGGGTACCATCCTGCGGGACGACGATCCCTTTTCGGCTTGCCAGGATATCATCCACGTCAACCAACACCGTCATCCCCTGGGCATCGCCTGGTTCCAGCATCCCGGTACTCCCTGGTCGTCCGACCCTGACCACATCCGAGAGTTGGCACCCGATGTCTTCTTCGTGCCGGTGTCCTCCTTCTACCAGATGCCGTCAGACGATCCACCACAAGCCGGGCTCTTCATCGGTCGCGTGCTCGCCCACCTGACCCTCTCCCCCAAAACCCTGCGCGCAGGCGCTGAAGACCCCAATAGCCAATGGGTCTCCTTTGCCCCCGATCGTGTCCACCTGCCCCTGACCGAACACCCTTCCTGGCAGTGCGCCTTCTCCCTCGCCCTCGACGACTTTATTGCGGCCTGCCACGAAGAAGAAGAGCCGGAGGAGATCATCGACTTCTCCGACATCTTGCTCGATGAAGAAGAAACACACGAAGAGAACACCACCGTCCGTCTCAAGGAAGAAGACGCTGCACAGGAGGAGCGCACTACAGACACTACAGAGGGCATTTCCTAACTCAGAAACCCTCCCACGTATGAGCTAAAACGCGTTTGGGAGAGCGGATGAGGTCGGGGCGTCCAGCTTGATGGGCAGCCAAAGCGACGATGATGGTAGCAGTGTAGGTCAGAGCAACCTGCCGGGCGATGGTGGACCAACCAGAGAGAGGAGGACGTTGCAGATGAAAGAAGAGAAAGACGCGGCCAAAGAACCGTTCGATGCCACTCCGTTTGCCCAGTTCTTCTTTAGTCCAGGTGGGAGGCAAACAGGAACGATTTTTCTGACGTTTCGGGTTCCACGGGATCACTGCGACGGCTCCTAGAACACCGTGAATCCAGGCAATAAGGCGCAAGCCCCAATAGGCAGCATCCAAACGGATCACGCGCGGACGGATGCGATACAACAGCACCGCCCACGCCAGCAGTGGTTTGGCGAATGGTGCATCATGGGCATTGGCAGGAGAAAGGAGAAAAAAGAGGGGCAATCCCGAACCACGACAGATGAGGGTATGAACGCGATAGCCGCGTAAGAGTGGACAAGGATGCTGAGCGGGAGCATGGCCAAAGGCTGCATCAGGGTCGGCGCGGTGCCAGGCGAGAATGGGGACACTATCGATAATGAGATCGCGAGCACCGATGAGCCGACTGCGGATGGCGGTGAGGACGCTGAGGACAAACAGCGCCTCAGGCAGCGTCGCGCCACCAAGCTTGCTGCGTTTGCACTGCTGCGACGAACTCGGAATGCGGGGGTGGCCATCCGTGTCGAGCGGTAAACCGCACGCCAAGGCCAGCGCAGGCCACGAGCGTAACCAGTCGCGCATATCGGCGTAGGAAAGCCGCCAAAGCGTGCGCAGAAGTGCAATGAGCAGCAAAGACTCTTCACGATATGTCCGAGGTGCACCACCGGGGCCTTTGGGCAATGGGGGAGGACACCGATGATGAGCCAAGCGCACGGCCAAGTGGCAAAGCGTCAGCAGATGCAAGGTGTTCACCAAGGTGAGGGCATCAATATACAAAGCTGGGCCAAGCCGGGCGTGCGCACGATGATATGCTGGTGGGGGCACTGGTGCCGCTTCGTTGACGAGTGTGGGCATCATTAGCTGATCTCCATCACGAGGGAACGAACCTCGGTTAGGATCAGTTTACCTTACTCCGTCACATTCGGAAATACCCTCCAAGGAGGATACCATACTTGCCTTGTTTCTCTCGTTTACTACTTCACTGCTTTGGATTATACTCTCTATCAAGCGGAGTATCCGCAAACACCCCACTATTCAAAATGAAGGAGCATACACATGGGCCAAATTACTACCGGGTTCTCAATGTCGCTGGATGGCTATGTTGCCGGACCAGACGATGATGTTTCGCTCGTTTTCAAGTGGATGACGAGCGGCGACACTAATCTTACCGCATCAAAAGGCGATGGAGATATAGAACTCAAGGTTTCAGAGAAGAGTGTTGAGGTATTTGAGGAGGCAATTGAGCAGATAGGGGCACTGGTAGCGGGGCGAAGATTGTTCGAGATGACACATGGATGGGGAGGTAAGCACCCTGTGAATGCGCCAGTTGTGGTAGTAACCCATCGACCCGCGCCAGAATGGGTCAAGGCAGATTGGCCCGTCACCTTCGCCAATAGCATAGAAAGCGCCATCGAGCAAGCCAAAGCCATCGCCGGCGACAAAAAGGTAGCCATCGCTTCCACTACCATTCTTCATCAGTGCCTGCGGGCGGGGCTGGTGGACGAGATCCATGTCGATCTGGTGCCCTACCTGCTTGGCGCTGGCGTGCGCATGTTCGATACCCTCGATGCGCCCATAGAGCTGAAAAGCACCAGCATCATCCCCTCAACTGGAGTAACCCACCTCACCTTCCGTATCGTCAAATAAGTCTTGGCGCCTCCAATCGGTCGGGATGGCTTGCCTGCGACCCTTCCATCAGGCAGCCAGACAGACTCTCGATGACACTGGATTGGACTGTCTGAGGGCATTTCCTAACTCAGAAACCCCATATGTAGGAGGGTTTCTGAGTTAGGAAATGCCCTCGAATGTCTTAATCAAGTATGGAACAAGGATCAGCTGTCTGCTCTTCGCCGAATATGACAAAGACTCCCTTGGAGGAGAAAACGATGGAAGATCGAAAACCAGGGTGCTTTCACCCCATCACACTCATCTACTCTGCAGTCGGGAGTATATGTCTTCTCGTTGGGTCAAGATCGATCTGGTATTGGATGAGTGCGCCTCCCGCTCCGCCGCCGGGGCCCGGTCGTGGTCTGTAACAGACGGCGCAGTATGGGGATGCCCGAGATCACGGCAGCTCTTGAAAAATATCGACCATCCTACCATTTCTATGGACATATCGGCGGTGAATATCAACAGGGTACCTCCGAAAATGGCACCACCCACTATTGTAAGTTAGCCGACCTGGATTGGCGTGGAACAGAGCGCGTCGTCCATCCTGGTTCAATGGCAATCTTACGCTGGCACGATCAAACAACCCATTCGTTCAGTATTGTGCGCGCCCCCTGGTACCAGGAGTATACAGCCAATACCTGGCTCAGGCTATAATGCATGTTTCTCTCCTCAACCTTGACTTTTTGCGGTAACCCGTGCTAGTATCCGAGTCATAAGGTAGGATATAAACGCTACCGTATATTTAAACTAAAAAGTAAGGTAAAACCTGCATGACGGAAACGTTGGAAGTTGCTCAAAATCGTACTATTTTCTCTACCATTAAGAGTCGTCGCTCTACAAAGCGCATGACTGATGAGGTGCCGGCCCGTGCGCTGATTGAGCGCATTTTAGAGGCGGCTACCTATGCTCCTAATCATTATAAAACTGAGCCCTGGAAGTTCTTTGTGCTGACGGGCAAGAGCCGAGAGCGTCTGGCCGAGGTGATGGTCGATGCTCTGAAGCTGCGTATGGGCGAGACAGAGGGTGAGAAGGCACAGGCGAAGTTGCAGAAAGAGTATAATCGCCCACTGCAGTCGCCTGTCATTATCGCGGTCGCTGTGACGCGTCCACAACTTGAGTGGGAGCGGGATATTGAGAATGTCGCAGCCACTGCGGCTGCTGTCCAGAATATGCTATTGACGGCTGAGGAGCTTGGTCTGGCAACCCTCTGGCGCACTGGCGACGCGGTCTATGATCCGGCAGTCAAGGCCTGGTTTGGACTGCAATCCGATGAGCATCTGCTAGCGCTGGTCCAACTGGGTTATCCTGTAACACATTTACCTGAGCGCACTCCTACTCATTTCAGTAGCAGGACAGTCTGGTTGGATGGCGGGGATGGCGGCAACGAAGCATAACCACCCGATCGGTGTTCTCTATCCTACACGATCGCTCCTACAAGACCTGAATGGCTGGATGGAGCCAGCCCTGTAGGAGCTTTTGGTCAGGATAATAGAGCCCAAACTGGAGCAGTCCCCACAATGAGAATACCAGAGCAGCGTAACGTGATGCCAGCGGTAGATACTTTTCCTCGAGCGCGGTCAACGGACGCTGACTGGTATAACCGCTGAGAAAGCTGCGATACCAGCGCTCCTCACGTACGGCATTCCCTGCCCCTTGATAGCGATAACAGCAACTCAAGATCGCAACCGCCATGTCTATAAGCACTGGACCAGTACCCACCTCCTCCCAATCAAGCAACGCCACGAAGGTCTCTTGCGCAAAAAGACAGTTGTTACGCGTCGGATCACCATGCTGGATACCATACGGCAACTGCTCATAAGGCAGCTGCGCAATCTGCTCGTATGCATCGATCAGCGGTACCAGCAGCTCACGATCAAAAGATTGTTGAGCCAGTGCCATGCCATGCGTAAGATACTCTCTACTCAGAACGTTCCTGGTCGCAGGTAAGCCTGCATAGGGTAGCGCATGCAAACGAGCAAGCTGCGCACCAATCAGCCAGCAGACATTATCCTGTCTCGTTGGCGGCTGACCGGCTAACCTCTTCTCAAGGACAGCACGTCGCTCATGGCCTTCCCAGAGATATGAACCATTGGGGGCTTTAAGATAGTAGGCAGCAGGATAGTGATGCTGCTGGAGTCGTTCGAGATACACAAACTCTTTGTTGATCTCTACACGCTCATTAAGCAGGAACTTGACCAGGAAATCGCCTGTCGTGGTCGTGACAAAATAATTCTGGTTTGAGTAGCCACCCGCCCAGGTCGCCTGCTCAAACTGTCCCAGAGCAAAGTCGTTGATAATGGCCTGCAACGCCTCTTGCGGAATACTATTACTTGCTGCCCAGGGCATTATATGTCCCCTCTTGTACTATCTTCAGCAGGTCCAGCAAACTATAGGACGACTGCCCACTTTCGAGTTGGATCTCGGGGATGATGCGCTCCCAGATGTGATCATAGATCTGCAACAAATCACTACAGTAGACGCTGGGATTGTCGTATTGACGCTCGCTTGACCAGCGATGCGGTAGATAGCCACCGGCACAGACCGAGCTATAACGACACTGCTGGCAGACAGTCGGTAGCTCACAGGTTGCTCGATACGCCATACGCCAGAGCGGGTCGTCAGCAAGCTCTTGCAATGCATTCGTATGCACATTCAGTGCGGTATGCGTACTGCTATTGCCAGCTATACGTAGGACGTCGACCGGCTCAATTGCACCATCGGTGAGCACCGTCAACGTCTGTACTGGATTGTAGTTGATCGTCGTTGCCGAGGTCAGGCTAGCGATCAGGCTGGCGACCAGCGTCTCAAAATAGCGGATAGAGATCCCTTGTTTGAGGTAGGTATCGTACCAGAGATCAAAAAGTGTCAGATAGTAAGGCGCTATCGAGGGTGGATGATCGTCGTGGATCGCATCTGGTACCAGGATGTCAAACGCAGAGAGGCCCAGTATCTCGACAAAATGTTGAACGGTAGTCGCAGGATTGCTAGCGGGATCACAGACGGCAAGGACACTCGGCTCGATCTGCTGAGCACGCAGACACTGGATACCACTGCGCACACGCTCGTACGTGCCTCGTCCCTGTAGATCGATCCTGGCTCTATCATGGACGGCGGCAGGGCCATCAACGCTCACAGTAACATGCACATTGAAAAGCCGGAAGATCTGTATCCATTCCGTATCGATCAGGACAGCATTGGTCGTTACTGTCCGCATAATTGTGCAGCCCGTACGTGCCTCGATCGCGTCGAGGGCATCCATCAGACCAACAAAGCGCGCCTTGCCAAACAAGAGCGGCTCTCCGCCATGCAAGATCAGCGTCATGCTGGCAAGGTGATAGCTCTGAATGTGTACCTCAAGACGGCTGAGGAAGGCTTTTTCAGCCTCCGATGTGAGAATCGGAGGCTTGCTATAGACAGACTGATCCCGAAACCAGTAGCAGTAGGTACAGTTGAGATTACAGCGCGCCGCCAGTTTCAGTAGGATCTCCTGAAAGACGGGTACGCTCATGCGCTATTCCGATGCTCAAGTTGTGCACGCAGACGCCCTAACAACGCAGCATCGGCGACTGGATCTGGCGACTGGATCTGGGTTCTCGCGGCATCAGGCATCTCTGCCTTACTGTAGCGATCTGCCTTGCTGTAGCGATCACCCTTGCTATAACCAGCCGTGAGGTGTGGATGAATAGAAGATTTGAGACGAAGATCTGGTCCGAGGGCCGTGATAACACGACGTAGGTCGTTCGTAGCGATAGTAGGCATTAACTCCCCCTTGAAAATATCTCGTTGGAAAGCAATACAATATTTTCGTGCTACATCCTATCAGCTAATTAATGGAATATTGTAATATTAGCATGTGCTAGTAACACGTGTCAAGCTTGACCCTGTCGTATTGTATGCTATGTGATTGATTATTACACATAAATACATGTATTTCAGCCTGGCTACTGCTCAACGATAGCGCATGTATGTCTTCAGTAGAACAGCATCAATTGAGCTATAGTTGTAAAACGCCTCTCTCATAGCTAGAGCCAGTGCTCTACGCTGCGTCAATAACGTGCGCAATCCATCAAGCCACTGGATATCTTCATCATCGACAAGCGCTACCGCTGCCGCTGCCAGCACAGCCTGGGCACCGGTTACAATATCCTGCTGAGCAAAGCCCTGTCTTGCAGATAACTGATGCAATGCAATATCTGGCAGATCAGCGCGACCCGGCAGCGACCGATCCAGCCAGAGTCCTTTCAGCAACGCCAGCAACCCACCATAGAGCGCAAAGTCATCACAACTATCGCATGCCTTGAACTCGACACGCCCTATTTCAGCCGGGATACGCGCCAATTTTACCAATGCACGATGACTGCTCTGTTCGTCGCCGCGCTGAGCCAGAAACACATTGGTGACCGGACGCTGCAGTATACGTAGAAATGTACGTACCGAAAGTCCATCCCACAACGCTCCTGAATAAAAAGGTGCACTATAGGTAAAAGGCAGAATATATGGACAATAAAAGGTATATTTCCGACCAACATCCAGTATCTCTGCAGTACTCGCATGCGTAGAGGATATATTCAGATCAGGACCATATGATAGCAGCGAGAACAATGCAGAGCGTTCGCTGGCCGAGCGCTGGAGTTGCGCAGCTTCAAATGTATTGAAGGGATCGTCAGGCACAACCTCCGTGCAATACGGATGAAAACTGGTAAGGACCGGTACAAAACCCGCACTGAGAGCGACGTCACGCAGCAAGAGAAAACTCATAGTAAGCTCCTCAACAGCAGCCCGAATCGTAGACTGTGGAGTCGTCCGAATCTCGATCCCTTTCGGTAAAAGGCCACTACGCCGCCCTGCAGCATCATGCCGCTCAAAGCCCTCAACGTACCAGCGCTTCTGCCTGATGCCACTACGACCAACCCGTAAGAACGGATAGTCCTCCTTATAGATGGGCAAGCGTTCAATAATAGCAGCGAACTCAGCAAATGTAGTCGAATGGAAACTGGCAAACTGCCCATCAGCGCGCAAAAATGCTACCTCATGCTCTATCCCAAATGTAAACATAATCCTTCCTTCGCTATCCATACATTGCTTCAACCGCGACTGTTCTGTTGTAAACTCGCTCATCCCAACGTCAAATACTATATACGCAGATAAAATAGTACCAGTATCGAACGAATATTTGCCGCACCAGGCGTAGCCGAGCGCCATCCACAGGAGCATGGACTCGTTGGTACATTATTTCTGCCAGCCACTCCGGGTCCACATCCTGCGGCGCTGGTACTCAATGGCTCTGATGGTGGGATGCACGAAAATGCAGCCGCACTTTTAGCATCACGTGGCTACGCCGCATTCGCGCTCGCCTACTTTAAACGCGAAGGTCAGCCAAAACAGCTGAAAAACATTCCGCTTGAATACTTTGAGCACGCTATCGCCTGGCTCCAGGAACAACCTGAGGTCGCGGCAGATAAGATCGCAGTGATTGGTCTGTCGCGTGGCGGCGAACTGGCGCTGCTGTTAGGAGCCACCATATCATCCGTACGAGCCATAATTGCAGGCGCGCCCAGCGGTATCAGACACTCGGCTGTCAGCGCAGGTACAAAAGCGGCATGGACATACCATGGGGAACCACTGCCTTTCCTTACATTTAAACCAGGCTTTTTCGATAGTATCGGTATGACCATTAATGCCTTTAAAAGCATGTTCACTCATACACCCATGACGATGAAAGCAGGTTTTATAAAACTGCTCAAAAAGGAAGAAGAGGTTGCTGCGGCCACCATTCCAGTTGAGCAGACGCAGGGACCGATCCTCTTACTAGCGGGACAGCAGGATCAACTCTGGCCGTCAGCACTCTACTCCGAGAAAGTTATGGAGCGGCTCCGCGCACATAACTTCGCCTATACGTATACGCATCTCAACTACGCAGAGGCCGGTCATTTTGTCTGCTTCCCCTATGGACTCCCTTCATTACCACCCATGGTCTCGGTTACGTACCCCAACGGCTTTGGTATGACGTTCGGCGGTTCACCCAGAGCCAATGCAGATGCAGCCAGCGACTCCTGGCAGAAGATACTCGCCTTCTTGCAGCAAAACCTTTCAGACTGACAATCGCGCTCTCGCCAGCCAATAAGCCTGAGCTTTTACAAATTCTTTACAGCTCTCAATCTCTTTCTTGACAACTATCAATTACGATTAAGCTAATCGCAAAGGATAATGCATCGCTATCTGCACTTTTCCCTGGCTGTGACACTTGCTAGCTGGCTATACATGTTGTAGATCAATATAGCAGTTTCAGCTAAAACACGACTATAATATGAAGTGTAAAAGCATAAAAGCATAAAGGGGTCCTGACAGTAAGATGAAAAAATTAGGGGTAGCATTCATTATCATCGGGGCGTTCATTCTCTATAGTATTGCGTTCCACCGCTCAAATCCGGCGTTAATCGCCCCTGATAGCACAGTTGGCACTAACCGCTCATCTCCGCTTAGTACAGGCACATCTGGATCAAGTGGTGCTGCGAGCAAACAATATAGAGATGGAACGTATACGGGTAGTGTTGCGGATGCGCAATGGGGCAATATACAGGTCAAAGTCATTATCCAGAGTGGCAAGATCAAGGATGTTCAGTATCTACAATATCCCAATGATCGCAATCGATCCATAGAAATTAATCAGTATGCCGATCCACTACTGACCACTGAGGCCATACAGGCACAGAGTGGGCAGGTCGACATTATTAGCGGGGCCACCGATACAAGTGAAGCATTTATACAATCACTATCAGCAGCCCTGACACAAGCTCAGGTATAACAATGAAACAGACATGCCTTATTATGGGAATGCCCATTACAATCGAAGTTGTAGACGCAGCAGTTACGCAGGCGAGTCTGGACACGGTATTCGCCTACTTTCGCTCAATCGATGAGACCTTCAGTACCTACAAGGAGAGTAGTGAGATCTCCAGGCTTAATCGCGGCGAACTCCCTCTCTCACAGTACAGCACAGATCTGAAAAAGATCCTGGCTTTGAGCGCACAGACAAAAAGAGAGACAGATGGATATTTCGATATCCAACGCAACGGATACTGCGATCCTTCAGGGATTGTGAAGGGCTGGGCGCTGCAAAACGCTGCCGGTATGCTCAAAGCGCAAAGCTTACACAACTTTTATGTTGATGCCGGCGGCGATATTCAGGTAGCGGGCACGAAAGATGGCCAGCCCTGGCGGGTGGGTATCCGCAATCCGTTCAATCGCAGTCAGAACGTCAAGATCCTTACGCTTACGGAGCAGGGCATCGCAACCTCGGGAACGGCTATTCGTGGACAACATATCTACGATCCCTATCATCCAGGTATACCACTCGTGGAGATTGTCAGCATCACGGTAATTGGTCCCAACGTCTATGAGGCCGATCGTTTTGCTACAGCAGCCTTCGCAATGGGACGCGCTGGAATACAGTTTATCGAGCGGCGAGCAGGCTTTGAAGGATATATGATCGATGCACAGGCCAAAGCGACATTTACTAGTGGATTTGAAAGGTATGTGGTATAGAAGTGAAAGTAAAGCTAGATTATTTTATCGATCGCATAACGATGTACCGCCTGGTACTTTATGTCTTGATCGCTTTAATCGCTGTAGCCGTGTTCCTGGCAGCCTTCCATATCCTACCCTTTACACCACTGTCCCTGCTGGCATCTACGTTTTTACTGGTGGTGATCTGTGCGGTCCTCAATGCATTACTGGCTGCGGTATTTGGCGTACCAGCAAACGTCGAATCATCCTATATTACAGCGCTAATCCTGGCCTTGATTATCGATCCAGCACAGACGCCGGTCGCGTTTCAGTTTATCGCCTGGGCTGCGATACTGGCGATCTCCTCAAAATATATCCTCGCTATCAATAATAAGCACATCTTCAATCCCGCAGCGATCGCTGTCGTCATTACCTCTTTTGCCCTGGGCGAATCTGCCAGCTGGTGGGTAGGGACCACAAGTATGCTACCATTGGTACTCGTTGGAGGACTGCTGATTGCCTACAAATTACGCCGGATAGAGATGACGCTTATCTTCTGTGGTGTTGCAGCTGTGTTCACTGGTCTCATAACATATGTGCAAGGCCACCCTCTACTGACAGCCGCACAACAACTCTTCGTCGGCTCACCACTCTTCTTCTTCGCCTTCATCATGCTCACGGAGCCACTCACAGAGCCACCAACGAAGATGTTGCGTAGAGTCTACGCTGCACTTACCGGCCTCCTGTTTCTTCCCCAACTGCATTTCGCTACCCTCTACTCGACCCCTGAATTGGCGCTAGTGCTGGGTAATATCTTTGCCTATATCGTCAGCCCTAAACAAAAAGTGGTACTCAAGCTCGCCCAACGGGTAAAGATCGCTACTGGCGCTATCGACTTTGTCTTTACGCCAGCGCAGAGGCTACACTACCGACCTGGACAATATATGGAGTTTACGCTGGCACATCCACATCCTGATAGCCGGGGAAATCGCCGCTATTTCACGCTGGCTTCATCGCCAACCGAGAAAAATATGCACGTAGGTGTCCGCTTCTACGAACAGGGTAGCAGCTTTAAGCAGGCAATGCTGAAGATGAATGGCAAGACGAAAATAGTAGCCGCACAGATCGCAGGAGATTTCACACTCCCACAGGACCCAGAACAGAAGCTTGTCTTTATCGCTGGCGGCATCGGGATTACACCATTCAGGAGTATGCTCAAATATCTATTAGACACTAAGCAGCGACGTAATATCATCCTCCTTTATATTAACCGCACCGCCAATGAGATTGCCTATAAAGATATTCTCAATGCAGTGCAGGCACGATCAGGGATCAAAGTTATCCATGCTTTGACCAATACCGCCGCACTCCCTCCTGGCTGGAATGGTCTGGCTGGACGCCTTACTGAAGAAGCAATCAAAGAGGTCGTACCGGATTATGATGAGCGCCTCTACTACCTATCCGGACCACCCGATATGGTGCGGGGCTATGAAAAGATCTTGAAGGATATGCACATCAAAAGTGACTATATCAAGAAAGACTTCTTCCCTGGTCTCGTGTAGATCGCATGCACATCACTATCTTTATTGACTAACTGCCCAATAAAGATGTATACTACAGAGCGTAATCATAACGTAGGACTGGCTGGTGAGGAGAAGAGTATGCCGAAGATTGTTGATGAACAGACGCGCGAGGCAACACGCCGCCGTATTATACACGAAGCGGCACGAGAGTTTGCACGGCTCGGTTTCGACCAGGCAAGCATTAATGTTATCGCGGAACAGGCTGGCATCGGCAAAGGCACAATCTATCTTTACTTCGAGAATAAGCGCGAGCTCTTTCTTGCTATGTTGCGCTTTATCGCGCAATCACAATTGACGGCGATCCGCTCAGCATTAGCGCAGGATGGCAGCCTAGATACGCGCTTAGAGCTCCTCTTCCGGGCCTTTGTACAGCTAGCGGAAGAGGAGAGCGACTCCTTTAATGTCTATATGAGTGCGCTCTATGGCGTCAATCGCGCCTTCCAGGCCGAGGCAACCAGACTCCTACGCGACTATAGCGCGGTTATTGCACTGGTACTTGAAGAGGCACGAGCCCGTGGCGAGATCACCTTTCAAGATGTTGATGCAACAGCTTTGATGATCCTCTCTTTAACCGAGTCCTTTATTTTGTCAGCACGTGTCCTTGGTCAATCTAAGCAGATATTGCTGTTGCAAGCGAAAAAGACGGCTCGTTTCATTCTACAGGGACTGACTGCCGAGCAATAGTCTCCTTTTTTTTACGCTTATTATGGCTGACCGCCCACTCATCTATACTGTTTTTGAGCACCTGGTCAGCTATGCAAGTCTTTATTCAGATAGCGTACATGGTATACAGAGATGGAGAGATGACATATGGATCCCGATGCAGCACAAGCGACACGCATCCCAGGTCGCTGGCAGCGGCTCTTTGCTTTCAGGCGTATTCGACGCGGTTTTGAAAGTCCGAGCTACCTGCTAAAATGGCTCTTTTTAAGCACGTTGATCGGCATTGTAGCCGGGGTAGGTGCTATTGTCTTTTACGCAGCAATCCGTTTTGCTAATACATGGTTGTTGGAGGGGATCGTTGGTTATGTACCACCAAGCTCTGGTGGTGAGGGTTCAAGCGCAATTATGCCTTTCTGGAGCTCGGCACGTCCCTGGTTACTGCCAGTGGTAACGACGTTGGGCGGTCTGCTGGCCGGTATCATTGTCTTTACCTGGGCACCGGAGGCTGAAGGACACGGCACGGATGCTGCGATCAAGGCCTTCCATGAAGGAACGACGATTCGTGCCAGGATTCCGTTGATCAAGTTGGTGGCCTCCGCTATTACGATTGGGAGTGGCGGGTCGGCGGGACGCGAGGGTCCTGCGGCCCAGATCAGTGCTGGCTTTGGTTCTATCCTGGCGCGCATGCTCAAGCTCGATGCGCAGGATAGCCGGATTGCACTGGCAACAGGCGTCGGTGCTGGTATCGGTGCTATCTTTCGTGCCCCACTTGGAGGAGCCATCCTGGCAGCCGAGATCCTCTATAAAGATGATCTGGAGATTGAAGCACTTATCCCCGCGTTAATCGCTTCGATCGTTGGCTATAGCATCTTTGGCTCCTGGTCGGGCTGGAACCCGATCTTCTCGACGCCCGGCAACCTGGCCTTTACCTCGCCGCCACAACTCCTCTATTATATTGTGATCGGCGTGCTCTGCGGGTTGATCGGTCGCCTCTATGCGCGTGGTTTTTATGGCATTACTGCTATCTTCCATCGTATCCAGATCCCCAAATGGCTCAAGCCAGCATTCGGTGGTCTACTGGTTGGCTTAATGGGACTGGTCATTCCACAATCGATCGGTATGGGCTATGGTTGGGTGCAGGTGAGTATGGGTGCAGGCCTGCTGACACTGCCGCTCTGGATCTTACTGCTTTTACCATTCGCGAAGATACTGGCAACGAGCCTGACGGTCGGTTCGGGTGGTTCGGGTGGCATCTTTGGACCTGGCATGGTCATCGGCGCAATGGTTGGCGCACTGGTCTGGCGTCTGAGCTATCATATGTTACCGGGCCTACCACCAACGGCGGGACCCTTTGTGATTGTCGCAATGATGGCGCTCTTCGGTGGCATCGCACACGCGCCGCTAGCAATTATGCTGATGGTAGCGGAGATGACAGGCAACCTCTCGCTGCTAGCCCCTGCGATGATTGCAGTAAGTATCGCGTCGATTATCGTCGGTCGGGACTCCATCTATAAGAGTCAGGTCAATACCCGTGCGGACTCACCGGCCCATCGCTTACAGCTTTCATTTCCACTGCTATCTACGCTTGCGGTACGTCAGGCGTTGATGCCATTGACAGTGCATTTCTCTGCCAGACAGACAGTTACAGAGGCCGAACAGATGCTAACAGACGAGGTTGTCAGTGGCGCACCGGTCCTGGATGAGCAGGATAATCTGCAAGGCGTTCTCACGCTGGCTGATATTCAACGCGTACCGCTCGATCAGCGTGAACAGAGGACGATTGAGGAGACGATGAATCGAGAGGTGCTGACGCTCAATCCTGATGAGACACTGGATGAGGCTCTAGAACGGTTGACGAGTTCGCGTGTCAGCTGGGCACCGGTCATCGAGAATACTACGCTTACAACCGGGCAACCTGTCATGGGTGTGATTACAGCAGCCAACATCGCCCGGCTCTATCGCGAGACCCTGACAAAGGATGCGCGCCGGATGCGTGGAATCGTCGAAGGAACGGTTATGATTGAGGCAAAGATTGAGCCAGGCACGCACCTGATAGGCTGTCCTCTACGCGAAGCACAGCTCCCTAAAGAATGTCTGGTCGTCTCCATTCGACGTGACGGCGAGCTTATCTTCCCACGTGGCGGTAGTGTGATGCAAGCAGGCGATACAGTAACCTTCCTGGTCAGCCCGCAAGGTGAAGAGCGCTTACAACACTACCTGGGTGAAAAAGTGCTGGTCACGCAATAATATCATGCAATCGTGCCTATACCCTTTGCAAAAAGGCCTGAAAAGTGAAACACTATAGATATCAGCCGAGCATGGGTATTGTATAATAGCTCGGCTGATATCTTACCCGAATAACGATGTGGTTATTGTAGAGCAGCAACACGATTTTCAGGAAAGCGAAAAACATTTTGCCGTACTATTACTTGCAAACGCCAGATAATCTGCAAAGAATTCTACAGAGAATTGAGCAGGAAATCTATACGCCTGTAGCCACTCTGCAGGTCGAAGCGTGGATTACACCTGAACCTGTGACCTTTGCTGAACGCCAGACAGGCACACATAAAGTTCTAGCTATCGGGGAAAATTGGGGCAAGTTATGGGACTGTGCATGGTTCCACTTTACTGGCACGGTACCGGCAGTGGCCGCCGCGAAGCATGTTGTACTGATGATTGATCTGAGTGGCGAGGCAGCGGTCGTTGATAAAGAGGGTACCCCCGTTCTTGGCTTAACGACGGTCAGCTCGACGTTCGATATGAGTCTGGGTCGACCAGGCAAACATATTATGCCATTTAGCAAACACGCTCAGGATGGTGAGAATGTGGATCTCTGGGCCGATGCTGGCTGTAACGATCTCTTTGGAGCATACGCGGATAGCGGCATCGTAAAAGAGGCACACGTTGCCCTGTACAATGAGACACTATACAACCTCTACCACGATTTTGCTGTCCTGCATGAGTTGATGACGCAGCTTCAACCTGAGAAAGCACGCTACCAACGAATCTTGCATGCACTGAATAAGGCTGCGAATGAATTAAGCACCTACAACACAGAAGAGGCACAGCGAGCTCGCGAGATCCTGGCACCGGAGCTGGCAAAAAAGAATGGCACACCTTCGCTCCACGTCAGTGCGATCGGTCATGCACATATCGATCTGGCCTGGCTCTGGCCGCTACGTGAAACGATTCGCAAAGGTGGACGCTCCTTCTCAACGGTCCTGGCCATGATGGAGCGCTATCCCGACTATATCTTTGGGGCCAGTCAACCGCAACTCTATCAGTGGATGAAAAAGTATTATCCTGCACTCTATAAGAAGATCCAGCTCAGAGTAGCCGAAGGTCGTTGGGAGACGCAGGGCGCGATGTGGGTTGAGCCGGATACTAATATCTCTGGTGGCGAGGCACTGGTACGCCAGATCCTCTATGGTATGCGCTTCTTCCGTGACGAATTTGGTACCACACCCAGAATGCTCTGGCTACCTGACGTCTTCGGCTATTCAGCGGCACTCCCTCAGATCTTAAAGGAGGCTGGCATCGATTATTTCTTGACCATCAAGATCTCCTGGAATACCTTCAATACATTTCCACATCACACCTTCTTCTGGCAGGGACTTGATGGCTCGCGTGTGCTCGCGCATATGCCACCGGAAGGAACCTATAACAGTTCAGCTGCCCCCAGAGCCATTGTTGCCGCTGAGAAAAACTATGCCGATAAAGTCGTCTCCGAGTACTGTGCGCTCCTCTATGGTATTGGCGATGGCGGTGGTGGTCCTGGTAGCGAGCACCTCGAACGGTTGGCACGCGAAAAGAACCTGGATGGTCTTGCTCCGGTCAAACAGGAACATATGGAGACTTTTTTTGAGCGGCTGGCACAAGATAGCAGCGAGTATCCCACCTGGAATGGTGAGCTTTATCTGGAAAAACATCAGGGAACATATACATCGCAGGCACGCAATAAGCGCTTTAACCGCAAGATGGAGCTCGCCCTACGCGAACTTGAGTTCATACTCACTCTGGCACACCTCCAGATAGGACATCCCTATCCGACAGAGACGCTCGATACTATCTGGCAAGAGGTACTCCTCTACCAGTTCCACGATATCTTACCCGGCTCCTCGATTCAAAGAGTCTATACGGAGTCACTGGCACGCTATCAACACCTGCTTGCGCAGACACAAGAGCTCTTAAGCCAGGCACAGCATGCCCTCATCCAGCAGACCACAGAGCAAACATATACACTCTTCAATACATTATCCTGGGAGCGCAGCACATGGTTGAAGATTGATCGGCAGTGGCGCTACGTGACCGTACCATCCATGGGCTATATAACGCTCGATCTCGGCCTGCTGGCGACCAGAACTGCAGAGATCCAGCTGACAGCATCCAGGAAGAGGCTCGAAAATGACGTGCTCCGAGTCGAATTTGCCGCCGATGGTTCGATGCAAGGGATCTGGGATAAAGAGTACCAGCGTGAGGTACTCAAGCCCGAGACGTCAGCAAACAGGCTAGCGGTCTATGACGATGATGGCGACGCCTGGGATTTTTCCTATTCCTATCGAGAGCGACCTCCACACCATTTTGTGCTAGAGACGGTATCAGAACAGATCGATGGGCCACAGGCCATTATTGAGCAGCAGTATCGTTTCGGCGATTCAACACTTCAGCAACGGATCGTGCTCACCAGAGGAAGTCGGCGTATCGACTTCATTACGCATGTCGATTGGCGTGAGCAACACAAAATGTTACGCACGAGCTTTCCGCTCGCCGTAGCAGCAACAGAGGCCACCTGCGATATCCAATTTGGCTCTATCAAGCGGCCCACACATCGCAACACAAGCTGGGATATGGCAAGAAATGAGATCTGTGCACACAAGTGGATCGACATCTCACAATGGGAGTACGGTGTCGCCCTGCTCAACGACTGCAAATATGGGCACTACGTTACAGAGAGTCTGCTGGACCTGAACCTCTTGCGCAGCCCTATGTATCCAGGATTAAACGCCGATCAGGCCGAACACGATTTTACCTACGCGCTCTTTCCGCACGCAGGCAATCATATCCAGGGCGGCGTGATACGCGCAGGCTACGAGCTCAACGTCCCCGTAAACATCGTGACCGGTACAGCCACAGCCAGTGCCACAGCTGGCAACGAACAAAGCCTCTCGTTTGCTCGCATAGCAGCCGAGAACGTCGTGCTTGAGACCATCAAGAAGGCCGAAGAGAACGACGATATCATCATACGTATCTACGAAGCCTTTGGTGCCACGACCACAACCACGCTCTCACTGGCAATGACGGTGCAGACAATCTGGCAAACAAACCTGCTTGAAGTGCCTGAGAAAGAGTTGGAGCACAGCGAGCATAGCGTTGAGATCACGCTCCAACCCTACGAAATCCTCACACTGCGTATTCACAAGCGCTAACCCACACGGCGTAGTAACATGAAGGAGCCTCCTATTCTTGAGTGATAGGAGACTCCTTCACGCGAAAAGGAGTATGCTTCAATACGTTCTACTCTATTGCGCCTTGCTCTCTCCGTGCACGCAACTGGCGATATATATACCAGAGCACTAGAATAATCAGCAGAACAGCCAGGACCGCTTCTCCAATATGAAAGTAAGGTGACAACGCGGCAATATTGTTCCCCAGCAGATAGCCAAGATAGGCCAGCAAAAGACACCAGGGGAAAGATCCTATAAATGAGTAGAGGCAGAATTTACCAAATGGCATACGCGTAATACCTGCCGGTAGCGAGATATATGTGCGAATACCTGGCAACATACGCGTAAAAAAGACCGTCAGACTACCCCAGCGCGCGAAAAATTTATCGGCCTTCTCTGCTTCATGAGCAGAGATAAGGACATATTTGCCATACTTCAGCAAGAGCGTACGACCACCGCGCAGACCAATACCATAGGCAGTTATCGATCCAAGCAGACAACCGATAGCACCCGCCAGACTGACCAGGAAGAGGCTCAACCAGACAGGTTCTCCCTTGAGCAGTGTACCATTGGCGATGAGAATACCTGCCACAGGCATCACAACCTCACTGGGTAATGGAATACAGCAACTCTCAAGTGCCATTGCGATAGCGATGCCTACCAGACTGGTGGAGTGATAGAATTGGGTGACGAGAGCTATCAGCTGATCATTGAGATGTGAAAGCATAGCAAGAAGCATCCTTCCGTTAAAGGGATCAATGTATATATATAGGTATAAGTACGATAGTGGAGCATTTCCAGTGACGGTGATTACGCAAGGTGAAGACGCTGTGCAAAATGCAGCACCCATGTCGTCACTACCTGCAACCGCTGTGCAAGCATTGAGACGAGAACCGCTGCAACGATGCCATCAAAAGCACCAGCCAGGATATCGCCTGGATAATGCACGCCCGCGCAAATACGCGCTACCCCTATCAGACAACAAGCCACAACAACCACGAACGACAACAGTACAGGCTTCCTCAGCAGACGCAGCATGCTTCTACCCTGCCTCTTTTCCTGATCAGGTAACCTGCGCAGAGCCTTTAGCTCAGACAACAGGCAGCACAAGAACATCCCACAGATCGCAAAAGCCACGGTCGCATGATCACTGGGAAAAGAGTCATCGGCAGAATGAGAGATCAGGAGCGTGACATGATGAGAGACAAAAGGGCGCGGCTCGAAGACAAAGGTGGCGACAAGGCTACTTATCGCCACCGCGAGCGCACAAGAACACACCATCCAGATCAGCGTATTACGATTCTCATGCAGCACTACAGCTTCCTCTGGTCGAACGGTACGCCGACGCCAGCGACTCGGCAGTCCCCAGAGCAACAGTATCGGAATGACTAAGAAGAATAGGAGATAATTCGCACAAAAAACCACACAGCCATCAAGCAGCGTATTGTGCCCCACCTCATGATTCAACAAAAGAAAGAGAGAGAGATTGATATGTTCTAGTATTACCATTATTGATACTTTCTTACAATAAATGAGAGAAAAAGGTAGAGAGAGCGATGAGAAGATTTATTATGTAGCTTTATAACACATCTACTCACTCCTAAACACCCTCTCAGAATACTATAGTGAACATAAATGAGAAGACAATGAATAAAGTAAACTCCTATGACCATCTATTCAGGATAGGCTGAACAATTGAGCGGGTTATAGAGGTGAGGATAGAGAGCAGGTACTAAGCAGAGATCGTTTTAATGCAGAGAATACTGAACGCGCTATAATAAAGTCATGCATGGATCACGCCAGCGGTTGCATTAGCACACATCCTCATGATCCTCTCATGTCGATCCAGTATGATACAGATATGTTGAAGCAGCAGCAGTAGAGCAACAGCGGAGCAGAAAGAAGATGCGAATTTTAGTCGCGGAGGACCATCCTGGTCTGGCGGAGGATCTGAAACAGGGTCTCGAAAAAAATCACTATGCAGTCGACCTTGCGCACGATGGTGAGGATGCGCTCGCCATGGCTTTGAGTATACCGTATGACCTGATCGTGTTAGATGTGCTGCTCCCTTCTTTAAACGGCTTCGACATCTGCAAACAGCTACGCAAGAAGCAGAGCATTGTGCCCATTCTCTTCCTGACCGCACTCGATGATCTGGATAGCCGAGTCAACGGTCTGGACATGGGTGGTGATGATTATTTGACCAAGCCCTTTGCCTTTCGCGAATTCGAGGCACGCGTACGTGCGCTGCTACGCCGTGATGGTACGACGCGCACAACGGAGTTGACCTTCCTTGATCTCACGCTCAACACCAGTACCCATGACGTTCGTCGGAGTGCGCGCACGATCAGCCTCTCCAGCAAAGAATATGCGCTACTCGAATTTCTGATGCACCATCCACGCCAGGTACTCAGTCGTACGATGATCGCCGAGCATGTCTGGGATTACGATGCTGAGCACCTCTCGAATGTCATCGATGTCTATATCCGCTATCTCCGCAATAAGCTCTGTGCCGCAGGCGAGCCGGATATCATCCATACCCTGCGCGGTCGTGGCTATCAACTGAAGGAGCCAGAAGCATGACGTTTATCCTCGAACGTTGCCAACCTATTATCCGCCATATACAGCGTCTCGGTATCCGTCAACAACTCGCTCTCGCCTATACCGTTGTCTTTATGATAGTGGCTCTCGGCTGTGGTGTGCTGGCCTACAAGTATCTCGAACACACGCTGGCCGTGAGTCTCGATACAACCCTTGCGCTACGTGAAGATCAATTCTCCGACGAGATTACCCTGCAAGATCATAAGATTGTCGTACATGATGTGCTAAACGAACTACAGAGTATGCACAATAACTATGAGGACCCACGCAGCGTTAGCACCGATATTCAGGGCAATGCAATGGAACGTATCCTGGATACACATGGGAAGGTCATTTATGCCTCCCCTGCTTTCCAGATCCTGCAGCCACCATCCAGCAGCTTCACGCAACCCCTGCATGGACAGTCCTGGACAGGGACAGTACATTCCAGCAAGATGGACCAGGAGGTCCGCATCTATAGTAACGCATTACGGGATCATGGCACAACCTTCGCCGTGGTGCAGGTCGGTGAGTCGCTCAATCCATTGCATCTGATCTTGCGCGAGCAGGTCACAATTCTGCTGATCCTTGCACTGATTATGCTCCTCTTCAGTTCGCTGGGTGGCTTCTGGCTGGCAGGTCTGGCCTTTACGCCCATCCATAATCTGACCTCAACGGCCCGTAAGATCCAGGAGAGTAATCTTAGTCAGCGGGTCCCCGTGCCCGTCGCCCATGACGAGGTCTACGCACTGGCGATTACCCTCAACGAGATGATCGAACGACTGGATAAAGCCTTTACACGGCAACGCCGTTTCGTCGCTGACGCATCACACGAACTGCGCACGCCCGTCGCTGCGATCCGCAGCAAGACCGATGTCGCCATGTTAGAACCCCATACGCAAGCTGAATATCACGACATCCTTCAGCAGATCAACACCGAATCTGAACATCTCGGCATACTGATTAGCGACCTGTTAGCGCTGGCCCGCGCCGACGAAGATCAAGCGCGACTCGAAAGTGAACCCGTGCAACTGGACTATCTCATCGCAGAGGTCGTGGCGAACGCAGAGGTCCTGGCTCAAGAACGCAATATCACACTGACCATCGAGCACAACGAACCAGTCATTGTGCTGGGAGATGAGACACGCCTGATTCAAGTCGTCATGAATCTGCTGGATAATGCTCTGACTTATACACACGCTGGAGGTGCCGTGCGCGTCGCCTTGAAGCAAGATGAGCAAGGTGCACATATCAGTGTCAGTGATACCGGCGAAGGCATCGCCCCACAGCATATTCCCCACATCTTTGAACGCTTCTACCGCGCCGATCCCGCCCGCACGAAACATGAAGGAAGCAATAGCGGACTCGGACTCTCCATCGTCGACTGGGTCATTCGCGCGCATGGAGGTCATATCGAGATCCAGAGCAGGCCCGGTCAGGGCACCACCTTTATCGCCACGCTGCCAGCCAGATAATGGCTGGCAGCGAACTGAAATCCGCGCTGACATTGTCGTCACATGTGAGATTTACTACCGAGAGATAGGAGTTGGAGCAAGAATAGAGCCGGTACCAGGGACAGGCGTCGGTGTCGGCACAGGCTGCCCCCCTACAGAAGGTGTCGGTGTCGGCACAGGCTGCCCCCCTACAGAAGGTGTCGGTGTCGGCACAGGCTGCCCCCCTACAGAAGGTGTCGGTGTCGGCACGGGTTTCCCGGTTCTGGGTACAGGTATCGGTGTCGGAACTGTTGATGTGGCACAGCCAGTAGCGGGTTTTGCTTTGCCTGATTGAGCTACAGCAGTTGCTGCTGCTGCTGGAGGTGTGGATATAACACAGGTAGAATGGTTAGCGCCTGAGGAGCCTGGGGAGCCTGATGTACCATTTGGTCGTACCGCCTGGCTCATCAGTACAGCCGTACTCCCGATCAGCAATACGGTAACGATAATGGCTACCATGTAGCCCCAAAGAGGGAGATGTCGTCGTACCGGCATCGTCCTTACTATTTCCTGGTGCATGCGAGATTGACCTGACCTTTCGACCATTTTTTGTTCATGCTGTCCACGCATTTCTTCTGAAAATACAAGCGCAGAGTCCTCATACTGCTGTTCGAGGCGTGTCCATGCTCGTTGCAGCGTGTCCTGCTTTTGTTTTATCTCATACCCATAGTAGCTTTGTAGATGGCGAACAAGTTCGACATCCCGGTTGCCGTCTTGCGTGTTGTCCTGTACATGCTGAGTCAACCATTCAATCTGTTCGTCGACATCCCCTGGTCGAATGCGTTTATCATTTGACTCCATGCTGATGGTCTCCTTTCTCTTGCTCGTGATAGTGGCGACGGAGAAGATCAAATGCGCGTGAGAGCATAGAACGGATACTGCCTTCACGTTTGCCAACTCTGACAGCAATCTGTGCACAAGGCAGATTCTCACCGAAGCGCAGGTACAAGACCTGTTGCTGTAGTGGAGAGAGACGTTTGATCAGTTGTGCCAGATTGCCATCTTGTTCCAACTGGAGGCTCAGCTGTTCGGGATCTGCATTAGGATCTGCAATAGATTGATCATCGACACTCCTGAGAGAAGCATGAGGTAAGCGTTCAGCACGTCGATAGGTATCGATGACCTTGTTCCGAGCGACACGCCACAACCATGCCTGCTGCTCTTGTTCCGTTAATGAGGCAAACGCTGCACTCTCAAGTGCTGCCACAAAAACATCTATCAGGATATCCTCCGCATCGGGCAAGGAGGAGACGTGTTTATAGATATAATCCAGGATTTTGGGCGCAGACTGTTGATACATGTGTGCCAGCGAGGCCCGATCCAGGGCTACCGAGTAGTGTTGTTTCATCCTTGTTTTGTCGCCTCCAAGCTACAGTGAGATCTCGCCCTTTCATATCGCAAGAGAGGCGAAAATGCTGCATTTTTTTGCATCCTGGTACCAATGTCATGGTAGGTACGTCTAAGATCTATTATTTTACACTTCAGACACATAAGGCAGACGGGTATTACCCAGGGTGCGCATAGCGCGTCAGTGAAACGCGAATAATAAAGGTCGCGTGCCAGATTTGTCTCTGTATAGGCCCCGGCAGCCTTTGAGAAGTTCTACTAGCGTAGCGATGGCTGCATTAAAATCGTTCTTGATCCGAATAGCTAAATAGTACAGGAATAGTACAGGATCACGCATTGGTGAAATAACGAACATGGCTTCATAGTTAGTACAAGAAAGGAACCGTCCCTTTATGGAGACTACTGCATACAACCTGGAAGGCAAATTAGGCAAAATCCCACAACCGATACGCGGAGATGCAGGTGGAACAGATCCCGGCCCACGGAATGTTCTACGCGATATCCAAAATCCTGATATCCTCACACCACCTGAGACCGATAAGGGCACAATACCCAATCTAAAATTTTCATTCGCGGATGCGCACAATCGGCTGCAGAATGGTGGTTGGGCACGCCAGGTCACTGCGCGCGAACTGCCGATTGCCACCACCCTGGCTGGCGTCAACATGCGACTGAACCCGGGTGGTGTACGCGAGATGCACTGGCACAAGGAGGCCGAGTGGGCCTACATGCTCAACGGTCGGGCACGCCTCAGTTCAGTTGATCAGCAGGGCCGCAACTTCTTAGATGACGTCGGTGTCGGTGACTTATGGAATTTCCCCGCCGGGATACCCCATTCCATTCAGGGATTAGAGGAGGGCTGCGAGTTCCTGCTGGTCTTTGACGATGGCAACTTCTCTGAAGATTCAACCTTTCTGGTTAGCGACTGGTTCGCACATACACCTAAAGAGATACTGGCAAAGAACTTCGGCGTGGCAGAGAGCGACTTTGCCGATATACCCGCCAGTGAGCGCTATATCTTTCCTGCCCCGGTACCTGGTCCGCTGGCAACGGACAAAGTCTACGATCAGCAAGGACCGGTACCCCAGAAATTCAGCTATCGCTTACTGGAGCAGGATCCGATAAAAACCAACGGAGGTACCGCTCGTATCGTCGATTCGACCAACTTCCCGGTAGCAACGACGATTGCAGCAGCGTTAATAGAGGTAGAGCCAGGTGGCTTACGCGAGATGCACTGGCATCCAAATACCGACGAGTGGCAGTACTACATTGAGGGGAGCGGGCGTATGACCGTCTTTGCATCAGAGGGCAAAGCACGAACCTTCAATTACCAGGCCGGCGATGTCGGCTATGTCCCCTTCGCGATGGGCCACTACATCGAAAATATAGGTAACACGCCACTACGCTTCCTGGAAATGTTCAAGAGCAATCGTTTTGCGGATGTGTCGTTGAATCAATGGATGGCATTGACACCACCCGAGATGGTACGGGCAACCTTAAATCTGAACCAGAAGGTTATGAAAGCCTTGCAACCAACAAAAAATCCAGTCGTCAAGTAAGACGCTATTCATCCTCCCATACGCAGCTTGCCTTGTCGATAGCTTCATGACAATGACAGGAGAGAGACGAAAGAAGTTTTTCAACTCCTGTCATTGTCCATGTTACAGATAGAAGACGCTACTTACGCTTTCTTCACCCTCTATGTATCAAAGAGATAGCACAAGTAAAAGGCTGATTCAGCGACTATTTCAATTATATCGACGTGACGATTTGCTCTACCTCGACAGCAGGTTTTTGCGCTATCTTTGTTGCGGTTCGCAGCCGTGTATAGACCAGCCCTACATAGAGTACATCGTAGATGAAGGTCGCGATATAGAGAAAGGGCAAGAGCACAGAGTGATGATAGGATACAGCATACAGATAGAAGGCAAGCGATGCAAAGGCGGTACCGATTAATTTACAGAGCGCAATAGCCAGCGATTGACCTCGTAAGGAACCGCGACGGAAGAGCATCGGAATAAATAGTACAGACATCATCAGATTCTGCCCAAACGCAGAGTATGTACCTGAGTCGTGAAACTCAAGAGTAACGAACAGTACCGCGAAGAAACTTGTGACGAGTGTCAAAGCAAACATTCCATAAAAGATCCGCTTCGCTAATGTGGGAAATTCCTTAGGACCATAGAGGATCGTTAGCGCAAAAATGCCTGCATCCAACACGAACCAGACAATATCGACAATATGCTGAATGAGGTGAGGTGGCAGGAGAAACGTGAAGATGAACTCCCACGAGATGTTAGCACAAAGCGCGACTAAAGGCATTCCGTAAGAGTGGTCACGCCAACTGCGCTGAATGATCAACACATAGGTGGCGGTCCAAAATAATCCTGAGCCAAGCATAAGAAGCGTGTAGTACATACATGAGTATCCTTTCAAGTATGGAAATATTTATATATGAATACATAATTGAAACAGTCAGATAATGACGATTTATCAATCGTTACACTTCTGCGCCTACGACAATGTCTATCGCAGTCATCGTCATCATACCCCGATTGATAGAGCGATCCAGTATTGGCAGCAGTGATGCTATTCGTTCCTCGCGTTCAATAATGTCAATGACAATCGGTAAGTTCTCGGAGATATCGACAATGCGATCCGTTGAAAGGTGGTGTTCTGGACCGAAGCCTTCGATGCCACGAAAAACAACGACACGTAGCACGCCATGCTGCCTTGCCGCCTCTACAATGGACTGATAGAGGGGCCGTCCTTGCCACGCTTGAGCTTCTCCCACAAAGATGCGGATGCGTCTCCCCTTTTTATAGGTTATAGCTGCTGTCATCTTCTTCTACCCTTCCATAAATAATTTCAGTAGATCAGAGCGACCAACCACACCTTCCAGATGATTCTCCTCATCTACAACTGGTAGAAATGTACGACCCATACGCATCATCTTCTCAACCGCTACATCTATAGTGGTGTTCGTAGTCACTGTGACCACCTGCGTATTCATTACATCTATTGCACGTTGAGCCTTCGCAGTAGAACGCGGCAATGCGCCAGTAGCGATACGCGTCCGGTTGCCACGTGCCCAATCTGCGAGCATGTTGAGAATGTTGGGGCGCATCTCAGCCTGGATACGCGTCAAAACGTCCACGTCACTGATAATACCCAGCACGTGCCGTTCAGTATCTACGACAATCACGCGCTTCAAGGGTGAGCTAACCAGCGCATCGATAACTTCAGTGAGCGGCGTCTCGCTATCAACGGTAGAGACTGCCGTCTGCATATATGTGGCAACCGTCGTCGGTTGCGTCCTGCCCGCTAACACATCGCTCTGGGAGAGCGCTTGCGTCGTCGTACGTGCTTGCGGACTGAGCAGAGGACTCGTCACGACGACCTGCAACAGATCAGCACGCGAAAGCATACCGATCAGCGTACCATCTTTTTCAACGACCGGTAGCCGCCTCAAGCCCGAATTAAGCATAATTCGCGCAGCATCACGAATCGAGTTCGCCGGTTCCACTGTTCGTACAGCGGTATTCATCACATCTCGTGCTAGCAATGGGCTCTGCTGAATATGTTCAAGTGACGTATCGATATGTTGAGCGGTAGTCTCATCCAATTCACGAGCCCTCTTGACGATACCACGGCGAATCGGCAGCACATCATGACGGATAAGATCCCCGGTACTAATAATCCCAACCAGATGATGCTGCTCATTGACGACAGGTAGCACGCGAAATGGCGCATCTAATAGCAAGGAGACAACATGCGTCAGAGAGGCCGTTGGCAGGACAGTCAGCACCGACGTCTCCATTACTTGTCGGACAGGCAGTTTCACAGGCAAACCATGGGCATGGGCATGCGTGTATTTCAAGACATCAGTCTCATGAAGCGTCATAATACCGCTCCCTACCATAGTAAAAAGGTGTGGCAGTAAACGCTGTAAACGTTCTGGCTGATCAATAACCTGGAGCATGACTGGAGCATCCGATGTCAGTTGCCATGCCTTTTGTTCATGTAAGCGTACGCCAGCCCCATAACCGGCGATGGCCCGCGTAACAGTCGCACCGGCACAACCATTCTTACGCAGAAACTCCACGATCTCGACATACAAAGTATTGCCATTCCACTGATCAGACTCCCCGATATAGATGCTTAGCACCTGTGCCTTGCCCTGACGTAGTAAACTCATGTCACACGCCTTCTTCCTGACTTCATCCCATGCAAAATATCTTCCTAGCGTTTCTATTATAAACTGTATTGGACAAAGATGTGACGCTTCTGCCGTGGAGGATTGTCAGTGATAGTGCTCTTTACTTACACTAGAGATACTGTACACGATAGCGGTAATGGCGATATTAGCATCGAATTCATCTTCGATGGTGGCAGGGATTTTTGCGATATTCTTGGCAATAGCATTGTTTTTATGTATTATAGATACATAAGGGTGGCCTGCTACGCGGGCCACCCTCGTGCTTTATAACTGTAGATCCTCCACTCAGCTAGCGGGTAACTGGCTCAAATTTGAGTGACTGGATGGGTTTCAGGTTCTCTTCAATCTCTTGACGCCGTGGCTCCAGGAACGGTGGCAGGGCCAGTAGCTCGCCAAGATGCTCTGGATCTTCGTCTGCGGTAAAGCCAGGACCATCCGTTGCGATCTCGAAGAGGACGCCACCGGGCTCCCTAAAGTAGACGGAGTGGAAGTAGTAACGTTCGATGACCGGTGTGACACCGCGAACGACCTTTGCTATTTTCTCGCGCCAGAGCTCGTGCTCTTCATTGTCAGGCGTACGGAAGGCGACATGATGGACCCCTCCAATAGCTGGCATGCCACTGCGCAGTTCGGGACGAATATCAATATGCACCTGCGTTCCAGGTCCGCCAGCTCCTACTTCGAAGACTGCTATGGTACTATTGTGCTCTGATTGATAGCTATCTATGGAGCGGAAACCAAGAGTTTCGGTGAGCAATCTGGCACTGGGACCCAGATCCCTGACCATGCTTCTGACTCCATAGAGGCCACGAATACGCATCTCGGCTGGAACGGGACTCCCCTTCCAGGGTTGGCCGCCTAACTTTCCTTCATCATCCACTAATTCAATATGCTGGCCCTCTGGATCAAGGAAAGCCAGATACGGGGTCTCATTTTTGCCGCGTACTTTAATGCCTTCATGGGTGATCTGGAAAGAGTCCAGACGCGCAACCCACCACTCCAGTGCAGCACGACCAGTCACACCGAACATGATCGCTGAGATGGTGCCAACGCCTGGACGATTAGGACCTGCCTGCGGCCAGTCAAAAAACGTCAATTCGGTGCCTGCACGGCCAATATCATCTCCATAGAAGAGGTGATAGGCTGCGACATCATCCTGGTTCACCGTCTTTTTGACGAGATGCAGGCCAAGAACCTGCGTATAAAATGCGACGTTCAACGATGCGTTGCCACTAATGGCAGTGATATGATGCAGACCATTCAGTTGCATAGTTATTTCTCCCTTAACAGAATGTGAATATACTTGTCTCTTTTTTTGAGAGTTTAGCAGTAAACTTTATGCGCAAAAAAATCTTCTTACTCCAGAGAAAGATCAAGTTTACGCAAGAGATAGCGCAGCTGAGAAATCTCCTCCGCGGAAAGTGCCGAAAATTGACTGGTTACCAGATCTTCCTGCGCTGGTACGACCAACCGATAGAGATCCTGTCCTTTCTCTGTCAGGACAAGATTATTGCTACGTTTGTCTTGATAACGCCGCAACAGATCCAGCTTCTCCATACGGTCAATCAGCTGCGAAATGTTACCCTTCGTTACCAGAAGGTGATCCGCCAGTTCCTGCTGCGTAATAGAACGTGAAGCGCCAACGTGCGCAAGAACATCAAATTGGGCCGTACTTAAGCCCCAGGAGCGCAGATGCACCTCTGAAACGCGATCGATTTTCTGAAAAACGCGAAAGAGCCGCAACCAGACAAGTACCGAAGAGCGAAGCATCCGTCAGTTCTCCTTTCCATTCATCTCTGCCAATAGTTTACTTCTAAACTCAAAGAATGTCAAGGGATGCTGCTGACGTTGTTACCCACTATCATCTATAACCTTTCTGTTCCTTTCTCACATGGTACGATTGCCGCGTATGCAGGCTCCAGTGGCTATCATGAAAGGGGCACCTCCTCTCCGCTAATACACATAGGGAGTGCCTTTCCCTGTCTCAAGGTAGGACTTCAGGCTCCCCAGGAAGTATTCCCAGCCTGCGCGCGTCTCCTCAATGCTATAGCCAGTATCACCCACCATGAGATCATGCTGACCAAAGAGCAGCCTGGTCCCCTTCGAGATCGGCGTGAGATCCCAGGTGATCGTGGACCCCTCCCAATCATGTGGGGAAAGCCTCACGCTCCAATGCACTTTCTTTCCGACTTCGAGGTCGATAATCTCCATCTTGAAGACCCCTCCATTCTCAAAGCGAACTTCGGTGAGAGAGCCAACTTTTAGCTCGGCAGTCACATGATTCGACCACCACCCAGTGATCCCATCCGGCATGGCAAGAGCATAAAAGACGTTCTCCGGCGTTGCTTCAATCGTCAGTTCTTGGATAATATCTGACATCGTCATTCCTCCTCAATGCAGTTTTTAGCTGCAGCATGATAAACTTAACTAATAGGTTAAGTTTATCATGCTGCCGGATGCCCTGTCAAGGAGACGATCTGCGCGAGATTCTCATTTGAGACGTTCTAAAATGGCCCGACGTGTGGGGTCAGAGAGTGCAAGAAAAACAGCATTGAGGTACTTTGATGCATTGTTAACCATATCATCCAACGCTCTATGCTATGCCCGATTGTTAAGACAAAGTGTATTGCCATAAGCAGAGGGAGTGATCCCCTCGCTTATGGCAACAAAAACACTGAAAGGTCTGTCTCTACATCATCTCTTGCAATTAGTGATGGGCAGCGTCGTGGTGAGCTGTTGTTCCAGCACCATGACCCGCATCATGATGAGTCGTTCCATGACTCGCATCATGATGCGTCGTTCCATGGTCCATATCATGATGCGTTGTTCCAGCACCATGACTCGCATCATGATGCGAGTCATGTGGAACAGGAGCTGCGACCATTACAGCCTGAACACCATTAATAACATGATGTACTGCTTTTTCCGTATTGTCATTCGCTACGTCATTCGCTACATCATTCACTACTTTTTCCGTATTATCACTCACTACGTGATGTACTGATTTTTCTGTATTATCATTCACTACGTGATGTACTGCTTTTTCCGTATTGTCATTCGCTACGGGATTCACTGATTTTTCCGTATTATCATCCGCTACGGGATTCACTGATTTTTCCGTATTATCATTCGCTACGTCATTCACTGATTTTTCCGTATTATCATCCGCTACGGGATTCACTGATTTTTCCGTATTATCATCCATTACGGGATTCACTGATTTTTCCGTATTATCATCCATTACGGGATTCACTGATTTTTCCGTATTGGCACCCACTACGTGATGCATTACCGTTCCCGTATTGGCACCCACTACGTGATGCATTACCGTTCCCGTATTGGCACTCACTACGTGATGCATTACCGTTCCCGTATTGGCACTCACTACGTGATGCATTACCGTTCCCGTATTGGCACTCACTACGTGATGCATTACCGTTCCCGTATTGGCACTCACTACGTGATGCATTACCGTTCCCGTATTGGCACTCACTACGTGATGCATTACCGTTCCCGTATTGGCACTCACTACGTGATGCATTACCGTTCCCGTATTGGCACTCACTACGTGATGCATTACCGTTCCCGTATTGGCACTCACTACGTGATGAGCAACATGTGGAGCAGGGACTGAGGCAGCATGCACTGGAAGTAATACTAAAAATCCACTGAGAGTGGCTCCAGCTGCGATAGAAGCGATTTTGCAGGAAATAGTGTACTTAGACATTGAGAGTTGTCCTCCATCCATTAAAAAGTTTTTGTCATGTTTACAGAAACAAAAGCGAGCAATTCATCATCACACATTTATGTGTCTTACGACATAAAAACTGCTCTCACTATTATTATAAACTCGCAAGCAAATTTCACAGGATGGACTGCTACTACGTATTGAAACAATCTTTTCAGGAACATGCGCACCAGACTATGGATCGGAAAACTGCCTCTTGCAAGCGACTTTTGGTATAATTGTAGCTAGCAATGGATCTGGTAATAGTGCGCCTGATGAAGAAAATAGAAAAAGTAGCGTAAGGACCAACAAATGAAGCAAGTACGATGCTCATGGGCGGAGTCCAATGAGTTGTTCATCCCCTACCATGATGATGAATGGGGTGTCCCAGTTCACGATGATCGCCTGCTCTTTGAGATGCTCAATCTTGAGGGCGCGCAAGCAGGTTTAAGCTGGCTAACCGTTCTCAAAAAACGCGAGAGTTACCGCAAAGCATTCGATCATTTCGATGCCGAGAAAATCGTGCTTTATGATGCAGCCAAAAAAGAGGCTCTCCTGCAAAACGAAGGCATCATTCGAAATCGTCTGAAAATTAATGCCGTAGTCGAAAATGCCAGAGCTTTCCTCGAAGTTCAGCACGCTTTTGGAAGTTTCGATACGTACCTGTGGCAGTTCGTAGAGGGGAAACCGTTAGTCGACGCAAAGGAGCAGAATGCGCTTGCAATAAGTGAGCTCATGAGTAAGACCTTGAAGAAGCGCGGCTTCAGATTTGTAGGACCAACGATCTGCTACGCATTTATGCAAGCAGTCGGCATGGTCAATGACCATGCCCCCGACTGCTTTCGAGCCAGAATGATCTCCCAGGAATGAGATATTTGATGTAGATATGCAGTGAATAGTATACGTCGAGAATCTACTCCCCCTTGTCGCTGCGGCGACATCCCCCCTCAAAGAGGGAGGCAGGGGTTTTAGCATCCTTACAGGCGATAGTGAACGTTATCCATGCGAGAGAGAGTGCACACTCTACAGGAAATGTAGCTTATGCCTCCCTCTTTGAGGGGGGAAAGCCGCGATAGCGGCAGGGGGGAGTAAAACGCTAGCAATTCCCTGTAATCCTCGCTGACCAACTATGAAGATAAGAGTGATATATTGTGTATAATCAAGGTTAATAGCGTAATTCGATAATCTACTCCCCCCTGTCGCTGCGGCGGCATCTCCCCTCAAAGAGGGAGGCAGGGGTTTTAGCATCCTTACAGGCGATAGTGAATTTTTCTGTACAAAAACCTGCCTCGGTAAGCTTACTTCCAGGAGATACAACCCATCTATGCCCGTATAGGTGCTTTCTCACGCTCGTACACTTGACATCGCTCATTGGATCAGATAAAATTATCTAAATATGACACATGACTCATGTATCATCCAGTCAATAGCAGGAGAAAAACGAGCCATGACAACCAACCTCATCATTCCTGGTATTACACAACACACAATCAAAACTGATCGGTTAACGGTCTCCCATCTGGAAGCTGGCACTGGGATAAACCCGATCGTGCTGGTACACGGGAACTGTTCTTCTTCTCTCTTCTTCCAGGATTTTATGCTTGAACTGGCTGCGACCAAGCGCTATACCATCTACGCTCCCGACATGCGTGGCTATGGTGATAGCGAGGTCCTTCCGCTCGATGGAACACGCGGAGTTCAGGATTTTTCTGATGACCTTGACGCATTTGTGCGCGCACTGGAATTGCCTCCATTTCATCTACTGGGTTGGTCGCTGGGTGGCAATGTCGTAATGCAGTATGCCATCGATTATCCGGGCACGCTCCGCTCGCTGACACTGGAAGCCCCTGGTTCTCCCTTTGGCTTTGGCGGTACGAAGGAAGCCGATGGTATTCCTATATGGCCCGATTACGCTGGCAGTGGTGGCGGTATCACCAATTCAGATTTTGTACAACGGCTACAACAGGGAGATCGTGGAAGTGACCAGGTTTCACCCCGTACGACGATGAATACCTTCTATTTCAAGCCGCCATTTCATGTATCGCCCGAACGTGAAGAGATCTTTGTCAGTTCTATTAATTCGACCCGCGTGACCCCTGGTAATTATCCAGGCGATCTCACGCAATCTTCACACTGGCCTAACATTGCGCCAGGAACGCAGGGCATCAATAATGCCCTCTCACCCAAATATCTCAACCAGAGCAACTTCGCACAGTGTCAGGTCAAGCCAGCAGTACTCTGGCTCCATGGCGTGGATGACCAGATTGTCTCTGATACCTCCTTCTTCGACCTGGGTTTTCTTGGCCAGATTGGAGCGGTCCCAGGTTGGCCAGGTGCTGAGATATATCCACCACAACCAATGAAGACACAGGTGCGGACAGTTCTGGAGCGCTACAACGCCAATGGTGGTCAGTATAGCGAAGTCGCCTTGCCCGAGTGTGGACACTCACCCCATATTGAGAAGCAAGCAGAGGTAGTAAAAATCTTTACAGAGTTCGTGGATAATCATTCGTAAACAGGTAAGCAGCGAAACGTTAGCAGAGGAGGAAGCTTGCATACCTGAGGCTCCCTCCTCTCTACTCTGATTGCATACCGTCATTCAAAATACGAGTAAGACACTGAATTTACACACTATAGTGTTTCCGCAACTCCGCTTTCAAGACCTTGCCCATCACGTTACGCGGCAATGCATCGACGAAGATAACAGAGTGAGGAATCTTATAGCGAGCGAGTTTACCAGCGCAGAAAGCAATCACCTCTTCGGTAGTAAGGCTGTTCTTGACGCGCGGCACGACAACGGCCAGGCCAACTTCGCCCCATTTGGCATCAGGTTGGGCAATTACCGCTACGTCAACGATAGAGGGATGCGTAGCCAGAATACCCTCTACCTCGGCAGGGTACACGTTTTCGCCGCCCGAGATCAACATATCCTTCTTACGACCAACAATGTAGTAGTAGCCTTCGTCGTCACAACGCACCAGATCGCCTGTGCGCCACCAGTCGCCAGACCAGGCCTCCGCAGTAGCTTCTGGCCGCTGCCAATATCCCGAGCATACATGTGGCCCAGAGAGCAAGAGCTCTCCGACGACATCAGAGGGAACATCTTCATTATCCTCATTCACAATCCGCGCACGAGAATGAAAGACTGGTCTGCCAACGGAGCCAGCCTTACGGAGTCCATCTTCAGGAGCAAGGCTAAAGCAGTTGACCCCCACCTCGGTCAAGCCGTAGCCCTGCCTGAATACTAAACCACGCGCTGCATACTCTTGAATTACAGGGATTGGGCAGGACGAGCCACCGGTCACACAGAAGCGTACCGACGAGAGATCACAGGACGCGAAAGCAGGCTGCTGCATAAGCATCTGGAAAACCGTGGGGACAGCAAAGACAAGCGTACACCGCTCCTGCTCGATGATGCGTAGTATAGTGGCAGGTTCTGAAGACCGTAAGAGGACCACGGTCCCCCCACAATGGTAGAGCGGCGTCGTGAGTACATTCAAGCCACCCGCATGAAAAAAAGGAGCAAACGTCGGTGTAATATCATTTTCACGAACCCCCCAGCTTATCTGCGTATTAATAGCATTCCAGGTAAGCATACGATGTGAAAGCATTGCCCCCTTGGGCACACCGGTTGTACCAGAGGTATAAAGAATTAACGCGATCTCCTCACCATCGAGCGTCTGAAATGGCCTGAAACGCAGCGCCAGGGCAGGTACAGCACCCGGAAACGCCGAGAACGCCAGGAGCGGCACAGGTCCAATAGCGCTTGCAGGTACCTGCAATGAGAGATCGCTAGCCTGCCTGTGATATGCATCATCATGCAGCAGTAGTTTGGGTTCACAATCTGTCAGGATTAGCGCCAACTCACGCAGCGTCAGACGTACATTCAATGGCACCAGAATAGCGCCAAGCAGCGCACAAGCAAAAAAAGCATCCAGGTACTCGGGCGCATTAAGGGCCAGTACAACCACGCGATCTCCCTGCCGCACTGCATACTCTTCACGCAATACCTCAGCCAGGGCATAAGCACGTAGCATCAACACACGATACGTAAGCCGCTGTTGTGTCTCAACATCAATGAGGCCGATCTTTTCGGGAGTCAGTTGCTCACGACGAGCAAGCCATTCTCCAACGCCCACAAATATCATCGTCATTTACCTCTTTGTATAGGATGCTCTGGCCTGACACTGCCTTGTGCCAAATACATAGCGCAACCAGGGAACATGCGGTATAGCGCTCATCTCCCGAGGAGAGAGCTAACGTAGCCAAATAATCATACACGCTAAAATAGCTTGTTGTGTTGCAGTATGACGTATGAATCATGTATCATACACTGTACTTATTCTCTCTACAAAAGTCAAGCAGGGGAGGCACTCTATCTGCTGTACCTGCATGACTG
The DNA here is from genome assembly GCA_015099395.1 of Ktedonobacteria bacterium brp13. Lineage (GTDB taxonomy): Bacteria > Chloroflexota > Ktedonobacteria > Ktedonobacterales > Ktedonobacteraceae > Dictyobacter. Next base: position 3,605,450 of record AP024096.1, read on the forward strand.
CGTGAAAAATAGACAGAACTGAGCGTGTATGCGATGATAGTAGAGCAAGCAGCATAGTACAAAGGAGAACGGAATGCCCAGGCATGAGCATGTACCGCCGGCATCACAGAATGCTACGGCTTTAGATAAACAGGCTTCTTCCAAAGGCCCTGGAACCATCCCCTCGCCAGCTACCGCCAGAGGTGAGTTAACCAGAAGGCGTATTCTAGATGCAGCCGAGGTAGTTTTTGGCGAGCTGGGCTATTACGAGGCCAGCATCTCGGAGATCACGAGACGAGCAGGTGTTGCGCAGGGAACCTTCTACATATACTTTCATAGTAAACGCGAGATCTTCGTCGAACTGGTAGAAGACGTCGGTGAACGCCTGCGTGCCGCGACAAGAGTTGCCATGGCTGACGCTCCTGACCGCCTGGAGGCTGAGCGACGCGGGTTTGCTGCCTTCTTCGATTTTGCGGCCAATCACCGTCGCATCTATAGCATCGTCCAGGAAGCCGGACGGGTCGCCCCGGAAGCAGCACAGGCCTACTACCGTGCTATCAGTCATAGCTACGTACATGGATTGCAGATAGCGATGGAGGGCGGCACAATTAGAACGCTCTCGCCAGAAGCAACCGCCTACGCACTGATGGGCATAGGTCACTTTGTAGCATTACGCTGGCTCATCTGGCCGCAAGAAAACGAAGAGACGCAAGAAGAGGAAGTTCATCTCCCCGATGACATATTTAATGCCGTCATGGACTTCATTACGCATGGATTAGCGCTGCCAGCAAAAGAATAAACCTGGCAATACTGGTAGGGAAAATTGGAACTGATCATCTTTATCGGCTTGCAAGCATCCGGCAAAAGCAGCTTCTATCAGCGGCAGCTTGCTACTGGCAACGCCTATGACTATGTGAGCAAGGATCTGCTGTACAACAATCGGAACAAGGCCAGACGGCAACAGCAATTGATCGAAGAGGCATTACAGGCCGGTCACTCGGTCGTTGTCGATAATACCAATGCGACCCTGGCGGATCGTGCTGAACTGATCCGCCAGGGTCGTCAGTACGCCACAACTATCACCGGCTACTATTTTGAGTCGCAGGTCTCACAGTGTCTGGAACGCAACCGTACACGTAGCGGGAAAGCCAGGGTACCAGATATAGCAATCTTCGCGACGCTCAAGAGGCTTGTCCGCCCCTCATATCAGGAAGGCTTTGATCAGCTCTTCTATGTACGCCTCGGTGACGATGACACCTTCGAGATACAGCATTGGAAAGAGGACGAAATATCACATGGATAGCAACGAAGGACGCCTATGCTGCGTTTATTCGTACGTTCCTGGCGACCGATACTGCAGGCGAGCTTATTGCTCACTAAAAACGCTATGCTATAAGGAGTGCCAGTTGAGGCACTCCTTTCTGATTTAGTGGATCGTTTCACTCTTTGGGGGCATAGCTTTTGCTCTTTTTTCTCCTTGTTTCTTTTTTGCTTTTCTAATCGAATAGTTCGTCAATTCTCCAATAGAAGAGATTATTATCGAAAGCAGCAAAGCCATGATAATTGGTCCTTTTACATCTGTAAGAGAGAGTTCGATTGAAAACATGATGAAGAGAAAAAGGGCAAAGATACAAATTGGGACAATCTTTCTCACTGTTTTTCTTTTCCCTTGTTATAAGGACATTTTTCTATTGATTCATACTAAATACTTTTCATACACGTTTGTAAAGAGCCGTAAGACTTCGTGAGGGGCTTACCAATCTATCGACTCTTCCAGAAGAAGATCACGTCCAAAATAACGTGCCAGAATAGGTTGCAAGGAGGTACCTTGCACCTTTCCTCCCCCTCCTATCATCGAAAAGAGGGTAAAACAATACGTGACACTATGGTGAGGCTGCGTGGTCAAAGACCCTGGTAAAGCAAGAAGTAATGGCTGCTTCAGAATATAGAGGACTGCGCCATCCCAACCATTCCATTCACCTGGGAAACTAATACAACAATCATGTTCTTCCAGGGGCATCCGCGCCAGCGCTTCCAGGAACGCACTTTCATCATCTCCATAATACCAGATCAATTCTTGAGGGAATTCTGCTTCTTTCAAGTCAAGCATAAACCCGGGAACATTGGGAGTAATGTAAGGGTCATCTGGGCCGCCCCAGTAATGCGAAAGTGTACGAGCCTGACCGACAAGGATACCGGCAGGGAGTGAGCAGATACTTGCATCAAGAAGCTCGTGGACAAAAGCGACCAGTTCTACAGCACATAGCTTTTCCTCCGAAGCCGAAGTAATGACCAAATGAGCAAGGATTGCCATATCTATCATCCTTCCCTGGCTGTTATTTATATCATAAATATAGCACGTTGAATCTATCTTTATAATTGGCAGGAGTAATTCTGCCGCTCAGGTCACACCTGAATTTACATGTCTACAGAGTGTCTCTAATGCAGAGTTACATACGTACTACCAATAACATGAGTTACGTATAGTATCTACAAAAAATCTTATTACTTGCTATAAAAGGAGGGACATTATTATGATACAGTCTGGTCAACCATCGCAACCAAATACACCACAGATCATCAAAACAGACCCTACAGGAGACTCTCCATCGAATTGGGTGCAGGATGGGCTTATCTCGCCACATGTCCAACAGCAAGTGACAAGAGGTTGTGCTCTCTATGCAGGCTGGCAGCGAGCGATGGCTTCTTCCAATTCCTTGTAGCGCCAGTTCTCCTTGTCACCCTTCCATTCCTCTCGCAGCCGGAGCAAGACCGGGTACAAGCAAGGATCACCGATCTCAGCCGCTGCTTCCATCAGCAGACTTCCAAACCAACCCGCCTCCAGATCGTTGAGCAGCGGTTCAACCATCCCTCGATCGTGACGACGGGCCAATCCAACCATGGCTTCGCCGCGGGTATCACTCTCCTCGTCGGTGAGACGGGCGAACAGGGCCGTGCGAATGGCGGGAGTGTCCGCATCAATCTGCGATCCCAGGCCAAACGTTGCCCAGTCGCGTACATCAGCATCGGGGTCTGTGGAGAGTTCAATCAAGGTCTGGATTGCCAACTCGTCCTCATGGCCCGATACGCCATGGACGACTGCATAGCGCACAAGCGCATCCGGGTGGTTCTTAAAAGCGACCAGTGGCTCGATTGCGCGTGGGTCCTGGCGGTGGCCCAGCGCTATCGCAACGGCATGCAGGACGTGCGGGTCTTGCTCGTGTTCTACCATTGCCAGCAGGACCGCCATCGTCTTTTCGTGAAAGGAGCTGCCTGGTTGACCAAAGCGCCCCCCCAGTTGGCCGAGAATATCGGCTCCGATGCGACGCGCCAGAGCATCCTCCGTTCGACACAGCCTGCAAGCATGATCGAAGACATCGCGATCGCCACGCCCCTGCAACTCTGCAATAGCTCGCCACGCGACATCCTCGTCCGCTTCGGTCAGAGCAACGTGCAGCAACTCCTCATTCGTGTGCGTGCCGACATCCCCCTCCTGGTGCTGAATGTGTTCGCTCATCCTTCCTCCTGAAGAAGAACTGCCCACCTGATGAGATGAGCTCCTGCTCTCGCTCCTTGAACAAGAGAGATAGAAAAGATCCATTATGGTCGCTTGCCCATCTGGGAACACAGGCGAGAGCCCTCAAACATGAGACAAACTCAGGCTCTCCGGTGATTTGGTACTTCGATCATCAATGATAGCATATTCGATCGTGCCCTTTGCAAGGAAAAAGGGCACGAAGGCGAGGTAAACTCATCCTGCACCAAATTCGACACACACATCGTTTTTACCCTTTCCCCAATTTCACCAGTTAGTGAGTCTCTACCGAGTTGTCACAGCTTTGCGACAACTACGAGATCAAGTGGTCATATTTTTCTTCTACAATGGTCCCAGGTTCACGTTTTCACTATCACTCTGAACTAAAGAAGGTGTTGTATGTTGGTTGATCGCTTACGCTATGAGCTACGAATTCTGGGCGGCTGGATCTTTGCTGTTCCATTAGCAATTATGCTGGCTGTGACGGTACTGGCTCTCTTATTATCACACTCACAGATCTTGCCTATTCGTATTGCACAGGTTCTCACTGGCAGCATTGAGATGGTTCTTCCTCTTGCTACCACGCTCTTGATTGCCAATCTGATCTGTTACGATGCGGCAATGGAGCTGCAATTAACGCTCCCACGCACGTTTGCGCTAACTGCGCTCTGGCGTCTGACGCTCGTTGTCGTCTGGACGGCTGCCATCTCTATGGTGGCAAGTACGTTCATCTATCACTGGAAATTTCTACGCATTCCTGCACAGTTGGAGCACTGGGCTGTGATCCCACAAGTTCTCGGTGAGCAGCTAACATGGTTGGCCCCGTTGCTCTGGCTGGTGGGAGCGGGTACCTGCCTGGCTCTCTTGATTCGTAGCCGCGTTGCCAGTAGCGCTCTGATCTCTGGACTCTGGATTGTCGAGGCGATCTTCTATGGTTACTTTATCAGCTATTCCTGGCTGAAGCCGTTCTTTCTCTTTGCTACCACTCTGGCACCTGGCATCGAGTTCTGGTTCGTCAATCGCTACTCACTGCTGGGCATTGCTCTACTGCTCTTTCTGGTTGACTGGCAATTATTACACAATGCTGAAGCGCTGCTCCAGGGTCGCGCGGGTGAAGAATAACCTGTCTCATTCTGATCTACTTTTTTTATCGCATGTATCGACAAGGAGTTATCAATCATGGATATTAAGATCAACGGTTTAAATAAGGTTTATCGCGGCGGTGTGCATGCTCTGAATGATCTCAGCGTGACGATTCCGACTGGTATGTTTGGTCTGCTGGGGCCCAATGGGGCTGGAAAAACGACGTTGATGCGTACGCTTGCTGGTATTCTACGGCCCACGAGCGGACAGCTTCAGGTCGGCGAATTTGATGGCACGACGGCGCGGGGACGCGCGGCTATTCAGCAGACGCTCGGCTATCTGCCACAAGAGTTGGGTATGTATCCCGATCTGAGTGCGCGCGAGTTTCTGGATTACATTGGAATCCTGAAGGGATTGCGCGATCGCCGTGCTCGCCAGGAACGAGCTGATGAGCTCTTATCGCTGGTGGCGCTGAGTTCTGTCGCTGGTCGGAAGATCAAGACCTATTCGGGCGGTATGAAACGTCGTGTGGGCATTGCGCAGGCTCTGCTGAATGATCCTCGCCTGCTCATTGTCGATGAACCGACGGCGGGCCTTGATCCAGAGGAGCGGATTCGTTTCCGTAATCTGCTCTCTGATCTGGCTGGTGAACGTACCGTTCTCCTCTCCACCCATATAGTCGAAGATATCGCTCAGACCTGTCGGCGTCTGGCTATCATGAAGAGCGGACGCGTGATCTTTCAGGGGGATCTCTCTCAGATGTTGGAGGAGACACAGAATAAAGTCTGGCTACTTAATACGGTCGGTCCCAAGCCTGAAGGAGATTTTATTGTCGTCTCCATGCTCAATCTTGGCAACTCAATGCAATATCGCATTGTAGGTACGCCCCCTAAACAGGCCCAGGCTATCCCAACAGCACCCGGACTCGAGGATGCTTATGTCTGGTTTATGCACGAAGAGAAGCCATCAGCCAGAATCGCCACTTATTAAGAATTTCTCACTTATTAAGGCTTTATAAGAAAGAACGAAAAAGGAGATCATCATGTTCTACCTGTCTACTCTATTGGGGGCGACAAACTACGAATTTCGGATGCAGGTTCGTCGTCTGGCGCTCTGGCTCACATTTATTCTGCTTGGCATGATCTTTATCATCTATCATCAGCCCTGGTTTCGACCCCTCACCTCGCCAGTGAATGACGCTCTGGTCTACTGGGCGGGTGAGATGCAGATGCTGCTCGCTATTGCCGCTGCCATTCTACTCGCAGATCGCCTGCCTCGTGAGCGCCGGACCCATGTCGATGAGCTTCATGCCACGTTCTCTAATCCTTTAAGTGCTCGTCTCCTTGGTAAATTTTTAGGCAGCACGTTGGCTACTCTCTTGCCCATGGTAGTAGTATATGGGGTAGGAGCTGGCTACATCCTTAATCGTTGGCATACTCTCTCCGCCTGGCCTGTTGCTCTGGCGAGCTTTGCAGCGCTAATTGTGCCTGGGGTGCTGTTTGTTGGTGCGCTTTCGATTGCCTGTACTGCGCTTCTCTGGCTTCCGCTCTATCAGTTAGCTTTTGTGCTCTACTGGTTCTGGGGCAATCTACTGCCACCAGAAATAGGGATTCCGACCATGAGCAACACGATGTTGACGCCGATTGGTAGCTACACCTGTTCTGGACTTTTTAATCAGGGATCGCGAGAACTGGTCTGTGGTATAGGGCTACACGGTATCACGCCTCTGCAAGGTGTGGAGAGCATTGCCCTGTTGATTGGAAGTTCGCTGCTGCTCATTCTACTCCTGACAGGTTACCTGCGTTGGAAGCAAGGAAGGCAGTAATGATAGGTTGTATATAGTAGTAAAATCACTTTGTTTCTAAAGGATACGGCTAGGTCAGGAACCCTGTCCCCTAAACGGGACGGGCTTGTAGAGATGGGGTGGTTTCTGCCCGTCTTTCTCTGCGAGCTTACCTGACCAGTCCCAGCCAGGACTGTTCCTTGCATGCCCCTTGGGGCGGGAAACGGTTATCGGGCTACGATAGCGGCAATGTTCAAGAACGTACCAATGCGTGCATGCCAGCGCATTGCTCTATAACTTCTGAGTTAACCAGGTCTACGAGGGTTAAGCCAGTGCTCAGGAGACGTGCAGACCGCTATCATCGACGAGGCACACATTACTTTGTGCGGAAAAGGGTGCCAGCCATCTCTGGCATTGAAGGACAGACCGCACTTCTGTTCTTCCTCCGCAAGGGGACGGCTTGAAACATTGTGCGTCTGCGGACGCCTTTCTTTCCTCCCATAGCCTGAAGGCGTATGGGTCCCCAGAAAGGATTTCTTATGGAGACGGTTTTATTGGTTGAGGATGCCCATGATCTGGCTCAAGCAATTCTCCAGGAGCTTTCAGCGCATGGGTATCACACGCGACATGCTGCTGATGGGATACAGGCGCTAGAGTTTCATGCTCAAGAGCCGCCAGCACTGGTGATTCTGGATTGGATGCTTCCTCGCTTAGATGGTCTGGAGGTGTTGCGCCGCTTGCGACAGAGCTCGGCAACGCCTGTCTTAATGCTCACGGCACGGAGCGAGGAGATCGACCGTGTGCTTGGTCTGGAGCTGGGAGCTGATGATTATCTCACCAAGCCGTTTAGTATGCGCGAGCTAGTGATACGCGTGCATGCCCTCTTGCGACGAGCTGAGCGGATGCGACAGATTATGCAGGCCGATCAAGTCGGAGCGGAGAAACCTCTCTACTACGCTTCATTGAGACTCGAACCATTTACTCATCAGGCCTATCTCGATAATGAGCTCTTAGATCTGGGCGCAACTGAGTTCTCACTGCTTCACTTGTTGCTGCGCAGTCCTGGTCGAGCCTTTCATCGCTCGTATCTATTAGATACTGTCTGGGGTCAGACCTTTGAAGGGACCGATCGCTCAGTCGATACAGCCGTCCTACGCCTACGTAGAAAACTAGGGTCGCTGGGTGAAGCGATCGAGATGGTCTGGGGGATTGGTTACCGTCTGCGTTCAGAAAGGAAAGAAGAATGAGACCTTATTCGCAATCTCTTCTAGCTGCAGCTGGACTAAGACGATCATTGCTTGAATTTCTCCTGGTAGGAATAGTGCTCTGGTCCGGTATGTTATGGCTAAATCTCTCACAGCCACCATCTTTCTTACGTACTTTTATGATGCTCTTAGTCGGTCCTTGCTGTCTACTCTGGTTAGGCTTGCGGCTACGCGTCTCTTCACATACCTGGTGGAAACAAGGGCTCATAGAAATCCTGGTGGGTGGATCAGGCTGTCTCCTCTTAGGTGGAAGCCTCCTGGCGCTCAACCTCCTGCCCAATGGGGGATTAGCTCCAGTATTACATTGGAAGCATACGGCTGGTGAAGCACTAGGAAGCGCTGTAGAGCTGAATATATTGGCGTTCGTTGGAGCACGAATTGGGGTGCGCTTCTGGGTCCCATGGGATCATCTACGCCGTCGCCGATTACTCTTGAGCTTTGCTCACCTGCAGATTACACTGGTCGCTCTGCTGGGCGGGCTTCTGCTTCTAGCAACGATGTTTATGCTATTCTGGAAGTTGGCCAATAGCCCCAATACAACTTCTAATAATCCCGATACTATTTTTTATATTATTGAGGTTGCACTGTTTATCTTTGGTGTGATTATCGTTTCGCTGCCGCTCTCCTTCCTTTTCTCGTATCTGATGGTCAGACAGACAACCCCACGGCTCAAAGCGTTGGCCGAAGCGACGGGAGCTGTCCGTGTTGGAAATTACGCTTTGCGCATTCCCGTTAATGGTGAGGATGAGATTGCGCAATTGCAGACCGACTTTAATGTGATGGCTGGCGACCTGGAGCACACTATGCAGGAGTTGGCTCAGACGCTCGCAGCTTTAGGGAGTGAGCGCGATACGGTGACACATCTATTACAGGAGCGCCGCCAGTTGATTGCCTCTGTTTCGCATGAGCTTCGTACCCCCCTGGCCACACTGCGTAGCTATCTAGAGATTACGCTTTCGCGTTGGAACGAACAGCCTGCTCCTACGCTACAACGCAATCTAGCAGTGATGGAGAGGGAGGTTCTGCATCTTCAGTCTCTGGTTGATGATCTCTTCTCACTGGCTCGCTCTGAGGTTGGTCGTTTGACTGTCCAGTCCAGGCCTATAGAGCTTGGAGCATTGCTGGAGAGTCTGGTAGAAGCGCGAGCCCCTCTGGTCCTCCGCACACATAAGATCAAGCTCCTCCTTGATCTACCTTCAGAGCTGCCAGCCATTCAAGGAGATGCTCAGCGTCTGGAGCAGATTTTTCAGAATCTCCTACACAACGCCTTGCGCCACACTCCCCCAGGCGGCATCATTGCCCTTGTGGGCTGTATTGAAAATGAACAAGTCAAGATACAGGTGAAGGATACGGGAGAAGGGATCGCTCCACAGGACCTTGCCTCCGTCTGGGAACGCTTCTATCAAGCAGAACAGAGCACTGGACGCAAGGGTGGGGCAGGGCTTGGGCTCTCACTGGTTAAAGAATGGATTGAGGCCATGGAGGGAATGATCCAGGTCGAGAGTACCGTAGGAGAAGGCAGCTGCTTCACTATGTATCTTCCTCTGGCAAGTGCTCAGACCCCTTCGTATTCTAACCCTTTCACAAACTAGCTGCAATCTCTATGGCTTTTCTTTGTCTCATTCTTATAATGGCTTGTTCCCTCGAGCCGTGAGAAGATGCCAGACTCCCTGGAAATTCTCTTGCATCATTTCAATATGCACCTGGTTGAGTACCGCTCGGAACTCTTCTTCGGTGGCCACACCAGTTTTCTGCACGAACGACAACAAGAGATCAAAGCCGGCCACATAATTTTCGTACTGATGCTGGTGCAATTCTGTGCCACTCGAAAAATCGAGGACATGGGGAAATAATGTGATCTGTTCAAAACCGGAGGATGAGAGGAGCCCTTTGAGGACCGGCGTCATCCCAAGAGTTTTGCGGTCAGGGGAAAAGCCATAGCCCATCTTGCCCAGCGTTAGATATAAGTAACCAAGAAATTGTTCCAGAGCTGGACTGTTACTGATCCCCATCATATCAAACTCAGTGACACGAATTATGCCACCTGGCCGTATGACACGAAAAAGCTTTTGTAACACAGGTATCCAGGCTTCCCGAAGAAGAAATGCCGTTGCGAAACGAATATTGACCAGATCAAACTCTCCATCAGCGAAATCGAGTTCATTGAGAACGTTGCCATGCACAAATAACGCGTTCGTACGATGCTGGACCGCTGCCCGCGCGCGTGCATAGGCAAGCAGTGGTTCGCTCACATCGAGTCCAACCACTTCACAGTCAGGATAGCGATAGGCAACTTCAAGAGCCCAACCACCAGCACCACATCCAATATCAAGAATATGCAGTACGTTATCAGGTACATCCCCTTCAGGAAAGACGCCTCCCATACCTTTGGTCACGAACTGATCTTGCTCTATGAGTCTCGTCATTTCCAATCCATCCTCTGGATCAGCGGCATAGGTGTCTTCGCGTGCCATGTCTTCCTCCTCTTAAAGAAACCATACATCGACTATAGAAAAGGTACATCAAACAGTAAGAGCTCTTTTGAGTGTACTGGATCAAAACGAGGAGCGCAACAAGTGAAGAGAAAAACGATAGAATATCCTCGTTCAACGACCGTCTTCCTGTTTCTCTCATTGCACACCATATAGCATTTTCCAGCCTTTTGAGATAACACTTCTACTTCATAGCAAGAAGCGGATCAACTGTTGGCAATATACTTGTAAACAAAAGTACGTTAGCACTCCGTTTGGACGCTATAAAGAGGATCAAGGACGGAATAAAGGAAAGGAATACGCGCATGAGAAACGACGACGCGCACAACCATGACCTGTCCATTTCTACAACAAATGATGGGATTCCCTCGCGGGTCGCACTGGCGACCATATTCAGCGAGGTGCACACAGAACGACTCATTCTGCGTCGTTTGCGAGATGATGATGGTCCTGCCATGTTCGCGGTCCATGGCGATCTGGAAACCAACCGCTACAATCCCACTGGCCCCGATCCAGACTTTGCAACGAGTGAGGAGAGGCTACGACTCTGGAGGCAGAACTGGGAAGAATACGGCATTGGCTATTGGGCGGTCACACTTCCGCAGACAGAGGATATCCTCGGCTTTGGTGGAGTGAGGCCTCTGATCTGGCGTGATCGGGACGTACTGAACCTGTACTATCGGTTCGCTCCGAGCGCATGGGGCAACGGTTATGCCACCGAGTTGGCACAGACAGCAGTAGTCCTCTCACGAAAACACCTCCCACAGTGGCCTGTAATTGTCCGCACGAGAGCAGAGAATATTGCCGCCATACGAACCGCCGAGCGATCCGGACTATTGCGACACCCCGCACTGGATACTGAACACATTGTTTTCACGCTGGGCTGGACTCCTTATTGATGATCTTCGAAGCCTGCTGCACGGGACCTTCCTTCGAAAATAACCCGGGATTCGATTTTCCCTCCCCGACCATCGAATCCCGGGTTATTTTCGAAGGAACCGGTGGAGACAGGTGGGATGCCATGACGAATGCAGTATGCCGTTTGTCAATAAAGTTCACTATCGCCTGTAAAGTACGCTTAAACTCTTGTCCCCCTCTTTGAGGGGGGAGATAGCTTTAGCTATCGGGGGGAGCTATCCTTCACTTCTGCTCTCGATGACTCTTCTACGCCAACCATCTCCCGTTCGGACGTGGATTTCGTCATCGAGGATAACAGACGATAAAGGCGAGCGTGATAAAGAGCGTTTAATTCGAGATTATAACGTTATTCGAACATTTACTCCCCCCGATAGCTAAAGCTATCTCCCCCCTCAAAGAGGGGGACAAGGGCTTAAGTGCACTGTACAGGCGATAGTGAACATTACTGGCAAGCGACAGGATGCATTCGTCATGGCGTCCCACCTGTCTCCATCGGCCTGAGATGGGGTTTCATTACATATCCCACCAAAAAGGTTCATGTCTTTTCGACAGAGCGGGCCATGAAAATAACGTATATGCTGAGGCAGTGTTGGCCTTTTTCCCTCCCCGACCACCGAGTCCCAAAGTTATTTTCGAAGGAACCTACACTGGTGAGCCTCAAAGAGGGAGGCAGGGGCTGCATTTCCTGTTTTAGCGAGCATTTTCGTTTTTCCCAATTTCACTGGTGAATGCGCCTTAACCCAAACGCGGGACGCCGACCAATACTCCTGGTCAACGTCCCGCGCCTTGCTCTCTGTTGAAGCTCAGATAGGCTTAGAAAAACAGTGAAACCATGTACAGGATCGCTGCGGCAGTCCATGCCTGCACATTACACGCCTGCCGGTAATCGACGAGCGCCCACGACGATTGGATCTGTGGCGCACGAATTACCTGGGAGGGAAGCACCATGTAAAGCTCGACGGCACTATCAATGGTCGCCAGGGCCTGCAATACGGACTGCGCGATGCTACGCGCCTGCTCGTCGAAGCCGTAGCTCGCCATACCAGCGGCAATAATTGCGTTATCGAAGGGCCATATGGTTCCGCGATGGTAGCTAAAGGGATCATAACAATACGCCTGGTCTGAGAGCGTACGTACTCCCCAGGGCGTCAGCATGTCGGGGCGCAGGAGACGCTCGCTAATCTGCCGCGCCTGCTGCTCATCAACGGCCTGGCTCCAGAGCAGATGCCCAGCATTCGACGATACCAGGGGGACCTGCTGCTTCTGCGCGTCGAGCCCCATCGCAGGTACGTTCTCTTGCTGCATCCAGAACGCAGCCAGCCCTTGTCGTAAGCGCTCCATGCGCTGCTCAATCTGCCGCTGCAGGTCGCTATCCAGGTGCTCAAGTTTCGTCGCCAGCGCAATATAGGCAGCGTATGCATCAAGGGCATAACCCTGCACCTCGATCCAGGCAATCGGATGATTTAACGACCGGTCATCAGGTGCTTGAATCGAGTCGCCACTGTCCTTCCAGACCTGGTGTGGTAAGCCATAGCCATCTGGATTGCGCCGGGCATACTCAACCAGACCATCCTGGTCCAGATCCGACCAGTTCAACATCCAGAGCAGAGCCGCGTGAATATGCGGCCACAGCTCTTCAAGCAAGGCCCGGTCATCAAAGTAGGCATCAACCTGCGCCGCAGTAGAGACATAGAGGAATGTGGCGTCAAAGGCTCCGTAATAACGTCCATTACCATCGGCAACTGGCCAGTGCGCCTGCACCATATGCGGCGGTACTGGCGACCAGTATTCATGCACAATCCTACCCGGCTGCTCCTCGTTGACGTCATTGACCACCTGCCCCTGCAACTGCGCCAGGCCACGCAGGACACTGCTGGCCAACCCGTGCAACCAGTCATGGTAGGAGGCATACGCGCCTCCTACCTGCAACGCGCTCGCCGGCAAGCGCCGCGCTGCTTTGAGCGCGAGTTGCACCGTCCACAGTGAGTCGCGACCAAAGATAGCATGGAAGTGGTCGCTCTGCCCACTTGCCATAAGACCCAACGGATTCTGCAGTGTCTGTAGTGCCTCTAACGCTTTTTGCCCGAAAGTGACTAATACATCACGATCAAAAGAAGGCGTGGCCGCAGCGGGGTGCTCGATAATTTCCTTCATATGTATATATGTAATACATGCTCGCTTCCTGCACGTACAATGACTTTCGACAAAAGATCACCATCCATGGTTCAGAAAGTAGCACATTTCCTTTCTATTCATTAAACTCAATAGAGATAGTTCTCTAACCCTTCACACCTGAAGCCACAGCACCCTCGATGAAGTAGCGCTGGAAAATGAAAAAGAGAATCAAGATCGGGATTGTATTAAACATAGAACCGGCCAGCAGCAGATTATACTGTGTATAGTAGGTACTCTTAAAGAAGAAGAGTCCGAGTGGCAACGTATACATGTTCTGCGTGCCCATGGCCACCAACGGCCACTGGAAATCGTTCCAGGCTCCCTGGAAAGTCAGAATGACGACCGCCGTCAGAGCCGGCTTTACCTGTGGTAGGATGACCTGATAGAACGTACGCCAGCGCGACGCGCCGTCGATGCGAGCAGATTCCTCCAGTTCCCTGGGTAGACCCTTCATAAACTGCACCATGATGAAGACCGAGAAGGGCTGCGCCATGGCGGGCAGAATCAATGCCCAGTAGGTATTGGCCATATGAAAGTTATTGACGACCAGAAACTTCGGAATCAAGGTAATCGCCGTAGGGATCATCATCACGGCCAGCGTAAACGTGAAGATCAGCCCCCTGCCCGGAAACTCCATACGACCAAGTGCATATCCCGCCATAGCCGAAAAGAGCATATTGAGTACCGTCGCCCCACCGGCATAGATCACAGAATTGAGCATCCAGCGCAAGAATAGCGAATTGCCAAAGATGAGTTGGTAGTTACTCCAGACAAAGGGATGCGGGATCAGCGTCGGCGGGAAGGCCAGCACATCTCCCATGGTTTTAAAGGATGAGATAAACGTAAAAATCAATGGGCCGATAGAACTAATCGTGAAAACCGCAAGGAACGCATAAATCACGATGCGTACCCAGGAAACCGGGCGTTTTTCTTTTGCCAGCTTCATTTGCTTTTGCTGCGTCAATCGTACTGAACGCGATCTTACCTGTGCCATAAACTTCGCCTCCACATAACTACTGCCGTGTACCGGGATCGATCAAACGGCGTTGCATAATTGTCACAGCAAAAATGAGAATGAAAAGGATCACCGACATCGCAGCCGCCTGGCCAAATCCGCCATTGAGGAAAGCTTCGTTATAGATCTCCAGCATTGGCGTCAAAGTCGAGTTCAACGGCTGGCCGTTGGTCATAAACTTCGCCTGGTCGAACATCTGGAAGGCACCGATGGTACCGAGCGCGACAACCAGGAACACCGTCGGGCGCAGTAGAGGCAATGTAATATACCAGAACGATTGCAGGCGACTGGCTCCATCGACCTCGGCAGCCTCCAGCACATCCTTAGGCAGATCCTGCAGCGAGGCCAGGAAGTAGATCATAAACGTGGCCGCCGTACTCCAGACATTGAGGAGCATCAGCGCAGGCAAGGCCCAGAAGACATTATTCAGCCAGTCCGGCCCATGAACCCCAACCAGTGACAGCAGGAAGTTGATTATCCCGTCCGGATTGTAGAGCCAGAGGAAGATCAGCGCGGTCGCAACCGACGAGGTCACCGCTGGCACATAGAATATCGTACGGAATATACCGCGACCGCGCCTGAGAGAGTGCAGCAACAGCGCCAGGAGCAGCGCGAGTATTGTCTGCAAGATCACCACAGAGACCGTAAACTTGAGGATATTCCCCATCGAGGTCCAAAAATCGCTCAGACCAGGATTGGCAAGCTGGCTAAAGAGCTGTGTATAGTTTTTGAAGCCAACGAAGGTCGCACCGCTAAAACCAAGATCAATGCGAAAAAAGCTCAGCCCAACCCCATAGAGCGAGACGAGCAGAAAGAATACGAGCAGGACGAATAGATAGGGGGTCAGGAAGAGGTAGGCAGCTACTGTCTCTGAGCGCGTTTTTGCCATTGCGCTGTGTCCTGGCTTCCGTCGAGGACCCGGCCGCTCCGTCAGCGTGCGAGCACGCGTGATCGAGGGTCCTGCCGGTTGGGTGGCCATTGACATTCTCCTTTTACTAGATGTGTTTAGTCTATGCAGCTCTATCTGCGGCACACCTCACCAGCGATACTGGTGAGGTGTGCGTAAAGGTCATCAAGGTCGTAAAGGTGTGCGTAGATGAGCGCACGCCGTTACCCGATCACAATTACTCGTTTTGCAACTAGCTATTGATTTTGCAACTGGCTATTGATCCTGGTTGCAGCATCGTTGAGGGCCGCTTGAGCACTCTGCTTGTTGAGCACAACCGCATCGATCGCGTTGGCGAGGTCCGTGTGGATAGTAGCATCCTGTGGACCATAGTAGTCTGCATAGCTATATGGTGCGGCATTGAAGAGTACTTTAAAGTCGGGATGCGTGGAGAAGTAAGACGCATTGGCCAGACTCTTCAAGGTCGGTAGCGCGAAACCAGCGTTCAACTGGCTCTCTTGCACGGTTGCACCGGTCATGTACTTGATCAGCTCCCAGGCAGCCTCTGCATGCTTGGTGCTGGAGGACGCAGACCAGGCATTGGTGAAGGTTAGATCTGCCTGCTTGCCAGTCGAAGAGACCGGTAAAGGAGCGATGCCATACTGAGTGCTTGCATACGTTGACTGCAGGTATGGAATAAGCCAGCCACCTTCAATGGTCATGGCGGCATTGCCTTTGCCGAAGGCATCACCATTCCAGGAGGCACCAACGGTGGTCGGTAGGATACCAGTGTTGTTCTTGAAGAAGCTATCGTAGTAGTTCAGAGCATTGACGCCAGCCTGATTATTGAAGGTGGACTGCGTGCCATCTTTACTCAGCACGGACCCACCATTAGCCAGCAGGAAAGCACCCCAGCGTGAGGCGTCTGCGCTCAAGGAGATGCCATAGGTGGCATTGGATTTACCGGCATTTTTGGTCAGTTTCTGGGCATCGTTCTGCAGATCGCTCCATGTCCAGTTAGCGGTAGGAGCGGCGAGGCCAGCGGCTTTAAACTGTTGTTTGTTGTAGAAAACACCCAGGCTATTCCAGTCTTTTGGCAGGCCATACACCTGTCCGCTTGTGCAGGTGAACGGGTTGATAAGTGCGGAATAATAATCGCTGGCGTTCACGCCGCTCTTGGCCATGTACGGTGAAAGATTGAGCAATTTGCCGCTGCTGATATATTCGCTAGACATCGAAGGCTGCATATAGAAGACGTCTGCGACGGTATTGCTTGCGACATTGGCGCGCATCTTCGTCGGATAGTCACCGGTAATAGGAGACCATTTGACTGTGATGTTGGGATGCAAAGCTTCAAAGTTCTTCAGATTTTGCTGCACCAGTGCATCCTCAGCTGGTGTCGAGGTCCAGCCTGAAACGGTCAGAGTTACTGGACCTGTCTCTGGAGCTGCGGCGGTCGTTGTTGTGTTGCTGGGACAACTAATATAATGGTTGCCGCTAGCGATACCTTGCTGGTTTACACCACCATTACTACTAGTAGTAGTGTTACTGCTTCCACTTCCGCTCGCTCCACCACACGCAGCCATCAGCAGCGCGAGGATAAATAAGAACGGAGTAAAGGTTGCAAACTTTTGCTTCATAGCGATCCTCCTGTATAGAGCTCAACAGTGAGCTATATACTGCAATTTTAGTTAATTGTTACATAATTGCCACCCGGGTTGAATGCCCGAGGTAACATTTTGTTTACCAGACGAGATGTAATTCATAGCGCTGCAAACCTCTCGTCGCAGGAATTTGCAGCGTGCACCTCTGTGCAGTCTCGTCGTCTTCTCCCCCGTGGTGAAATACCTCGGTGTGAAAAGAGACTTCCTCTCCGTTTAAGGTAACGCGACCGGGCATGGTTGTCCCGAGCCAGGTATACCCTAGCGTGACTTCGTACGAGAGATCTTGTGTCTCCAGAACTATCCGCGCGTCTTGAGGAGATTTTGCGACCTCAAGATCCATGCCGGTGGTGCCAACGCGCACGCTGTGGAGCTGCGCGGTATGCCAGGAGGCAGGAAAGTGAGGGATAAAACGCACGCGATGTTGGGCGACGTTGGGTTGAAAGCCAAAGAAGGCGTGAACAACCGGCCAGATGATGCCATAGCTCGACCAGCCCTGAATAAAGCTGCCGCCGTCCGGTGAGACTTCGCTGAAAGCACCGGGCATACGCTGGGCTAACGTTCGGGCGATGTGATGGCTATAGGCCAGCGCCTGGTCCATGCGCTGATATTGCGCCTCAGCCGCAGCCATGACACCATTGGGCAATGTCATGGTAGCTGGCTCGCGCTCAGGGTTAAGATACAATCCCCAGGGTCCGGTGAACTCGTCGGACTCCAGACGCGCAAAAGCTTGCGCGGCGTGTTCGGGCGAGGCCAGACCGGTCTCCATGGGCATAGCAGCGATCATGTGCTTTAACAGCCAGGGCCGTGCCTGTCGTAGCGTAGCTTCGTCGTGCCCGTGCCGCTCGGTGAAACGAGCAAGCATGGCATCGGTATGCTCCAGCTCTTTGAGATCGCCAGGCCACAGGGGTCCCTCGGCGCGCAAGGCCTCGTGAGAGGCCGCAAGCTCCTGAGCGGAGGCGTAGATGTCCCCGAACAGGTTCTCGTCCGACAGCCACCAGTCCGTGTTGACGAGCTCACGTATACGCCGGGCTTTGTCACGCAATGCAGGCACGCGGCTATCGTCGCCGATAGCGCTGGCAAGCTCAGCCAGACAGAGCAACGCCTGATACGTATAGGCGGCGATATCCAGCGTTTTGAAACCTTTACCGCTCTGCAACTCGCGCGATTCGATCATGCCTTTGCCGGTGGCGATCAGTTCATCGTCTGACCCGGTAGAGGCCAGAACGTACTGCATAAGACCACGCACACAGAAGTCATAGATATCGTGCAGAAATTGCTGATCTCCGGTCCACAGGAATACGTGGTAGCAGGCACGCACGAATAACGGAACCTCGACAAGGTGCCCGCTATCGTGAATATGCCCCAGCGTCAGGATTTCATGCACAACGCTACCATTGTTGTTGACGATCTGACTATGGTGCATCAGGTTGCGTAGTGAGCTCAGAGCCAGCTCGAATTGTCCACTGGCAACCAGTGCAAGGGCAGTGAAGGTCGTATCCTTCCCGAACCACCAGGGGAAGTCCGGCAGTCCGGCACTGATGCCCTGTCCAATAGAAGGAATGACACGCTCAAGCATTTGCAAATTGACCTTGGCCCAGCCAAAGGCGGTCTCAAGCAGTTTGTCATCGCCATGTAGCGAGCTACGCTCGATGATGTGCTGATAACGCTGGCGTTGCTGCTGCGCCAGCTCCTCAAAGGAGTCCTTGAGCTGCATGAAAGTCGTGCTGGCATCGCTACTGGACTGGGTCGAGCCAGCAATGATATAGTGCATCTCCTCGCTACCAGTTACCGGCAGGTGCAGGGTATAGCGCAAATGACCGGAGGCACCCTCGCCCGGCGTCTGCTTCGTGACCGAGAGGTCAGTGCCGATCGTGACTGCGGCAGGACGTTTGCCGGCACCAAAGAGGACATAGGCAGGATTGACCGTGTTGTAGGCTGCGATACAGGCCTGCTCATCCAGGTAGACCGCCTCGTCCTGCCCATCGCGCCAGGTCAGGCGATTCTCACCCAGCCAGGCGACACGCAGATCGGTATGCGCCAGGAAATGTAGTTGCAGGTCCAGCGCCGACGAACCACGGTTCACCAGGCGCAGCCGCACCAGTATCCCCTCATGATCATCGACGCCATATTCCTGCCGCACCACATTCAATCCAGGGAGTTGATACGTCATCTCAACCTCGCCGGGCGTCATGCGCCAGCGACTGGCGTTGGTCAACCAGTGAATCTTGCTGGCCGGGCCGATGAGAGTATTCGGACCATAGGAGATGCCAAACCAGAAGCCATCTAGCAGTTTGATCGGATGATCCCAGACACCAGACATCTCGTGCGGCTGACGCCAACCAATCGCTGAAAACTCACCATGCTGGGTTGCCACACTGTAAACACGGTTTCCCGCAGTCACATACGGATTCTCCAGGTCATGATCGTGTTCAATAGACCAGGGCCATCGTTGAATAGTAACGCCAGCAAAAAGCTGCTGTTGTCGGGCTGAATGGACCACCGTGTCAATACTCCCTCGTTAAAAATAGCAATGATCGCGCTATGACCAGATAACCTTATCTGACCCTCGGCTTTATCATAGACACCACAAACTGTGTCCTCGCAACGTGATCATGGAGGAAGCATACACCGTAAGGGTTACAAAAAAGTTACAAGCAAGTTGCAAAAACGACGGCAGGGGAAGAAGCGAAGCAGAGAGCGCCGGTAACGTTGCGCGAAATATATACGAGAATGAGATAATTAAGCGATTATACTGTAATACCGATATCCAACGTACCTTGAACCGCCCGTTGTAACAGAGAACGCTCGATAGCAGTCATTGAGGCCAGGACACTCACGCGAGCAGTGCGATGCGCAAATGTATATAACGTATAGATAGAAGTTGCGGGAGTTGGAACCGCAACGATCAAGCGCTGTTCGATCAGCTCAGCACTGGCTGCCAGTGTCGTCGCGAGCGTATAACCGAGCAGTGACCCGGACAGTGCCAGATCGAACGCTTCCTGGCTACAGGCAGCCAGTATCAGCAGATGCCGGGCATGGCGGCTCAAGCGGTCCAGTTGTGCGCTAACCTGCGACGCAATGTGCTCTGGCACAAATGTCTCCGGTCGATTCCAACCAGCTTCGAGCCAGGCCAATGCGTATAAAGGATTTCCTTCACTCTGCCGGTAACACCAGTCGTTCAGCGAGAGGCCAGTTGCGGTATACTGCGGTACACTGTCTTGAGCATCTAAAGCACTGGAAGCACTGGGAGTGCCGGGAGTGCCAAAAAGCGCGACCAGTTCACTTATATCCGCACTGGAGAGTGGAGCAAGCGCTAACTCGGACAACACACCCAGGCGCATAGCGTTGTTGCGCAGAGCAGCCAGTCGCTGCTCCCCACCACCCGGACTATACGTACTCAGCAAAAAGACTTCCCGACGGCGTACATGACGGGCCAGATAGCCCAGCAACCCCAGCGTGTTCACATCGCACCAATGCACATCATCCAGCAACAAAAGCAACGGACGCTGAGAGGTTGCCAGTCCGTTCAGCAACGCCACCAGCGCATCAGCCAGCAGCGTTGCCTCGCTGCGACTCGCCCCGGTGCGTTCAACGCTATCATACGTGCTCGTATCGACAACGCTACCAGCACCACCTATACTAAAAAGGTCCGGCACAAGCAATTCTAATTGTGCGCGCCATGCCGGGTACAGTTCCAGATGGGCAATATCCTCCCGGTCCAGACCCGAGCGTAGAGCCTCGACCAATGGATGATACCCATTCTTGCCCTCCGCCTCCTGGCATGTACCACGCAAAACGAGCCAATCGGCGCAGTAGCACCTCAGCATCTCCTGCAGCAGACGCGTCTTACCCATACCCATCTCACCCTGTACCAGCAGCAACGAATGCTCGTTCTCATGACCGATCAGATGCTCCCGCAGCCAATCCAATTCCCGCGCCCGACCCACATATGGTAAAGCCACATCCACCAGCGGCACCTCCACCGTAGTTTTTAGAGGCATATGAGGCATATGAGGCATAGCTGGCACTATAGGTGTCGGGGCAGCGTGAACAGGGGCAATGCGTGCTGGGGGTATAGAGGAAGTGACGGCATGTGCATCTGTGCTGCGTGCAATCTGCTGATACAGAGCCTGCGTCGTCGCCATTGGCTGCACCGAAAACTCCTCAGCCAGCATCTTACCCAACCGCTCATACTGCCGTAGCGCCTGCGTACGATCGCCCACCAGCCAGTGGAGGCGCATCAGGCGAGCATGAGCATCTTCGGACAGCGGATCGGCCGCCAGCAACATATGCATACAAGTAATGGCCTCATCCAGTTGATGATTGGCCTCATACACATCCGCCATTTGCTGCAAGGCCATCATATAGAGGTTGTGAAAGTGGTCGCGCGTACTCTGCACCCAGGCATCGAAATCGGGAGCACCCTTCAGAAAGAAACCAT
The DNA here is from genome assembly GCA_015099395.1 of Ktedonobacteria bacterium brp13. Classification (GTDB taxonomy): domain Bacteria; phylum Chloroflexota; class Ktedonobacteria; order Ktedonobacterales; family Ktedonobacteraceae; genus Dictyobacter. Next base: position 3,626,686 of record AP024096.1, read on the forward strand.
CCAGAAAATCGCTACGGTAGAGCTTGATCGCCTGATTCGAGTTGCGCTGCAAGCTCGCCGTATCCTTCTCGAAGATCTCCGTATCCAGCCAGATCGGCGCGAGCGGATTGAACGTCAGTCGATCCTCGTCGCTCTTGATCCAATCGATGGAGGGATCAATGCTGCGTAATTGTGAACGCACCTCCGCCAGCATTGTTTTAAAGGCCCGGCGTGCACTCTCCTCGTCCATATCACCACAAAGTAACGTCATCAAACGTTCGCGAGGTTGTGAAGTATGGGTTGAAACCATATAGTAGAGCAAGGCGCGAGAGCGGCGGCGGGGAATCCTGATTGGCTGGTCGTTGTAAGAGATTTCCGGTGGTCCCAGAAGGCGAAAAATAACCTGTTGCATACTCGTCCTGACGGTACATGATAATACATGAGCATGAGCCATCAAAACGCCGCAAGCGCGCTCCACACCCTCCATCGCCACCACGCTACATCCCCATATCCTCACACGATTTGACACCACATCCCAGTATTTCGGTCACTGGAGTATACCTCTTCCATAGACAAAACGACAAAGCGCATAGCCCGATCACCCTACCCAAAAATTTCTACATTAAATAATGATACATACTCCTAATGTTCTATCTACTCAACAAAATACGCAGCAGTATGCTATGTACTGCTGCGTATCATCCCATGGAGAAGACGTTCATAAGGCTTCCCACGCCACCGCCCGGCATTTCAATCCAGTGCTGCTCCTTGCTGAAAGGTGCAAAAACAGTATTGCCTATGCTCTACCTGTCCTCTAGAAGCGGTATGAAGCATGCTACAATGTCGGGCGCTATCAGGTTGTCTTGTACATAATCTGGATGCAGGTTGCTACAAGAACTACCACCTGATCATGCTGCGTAGAAAGCGGTACCGTTGTACTAATGGGTTACGGCCAAGCCGATGCGCTCTCTCAAGAGTTCCTTTGCTCGTGCAGCCCGTTTACATTCGTCGAGTTGTGCTTCGTGGAAAAATTGAGCTAACTGGTGATCACCAGCTTTCTCCGCTTCCTTACGGAAGCTCTCATATTTCCAGGCGCCTTCGAGCATGTGGTAGAGCGCACCAATCAGATCATAGTGTTCGTTACAAGTAGATGTAATCTCCTCTGATTTCATCATCTCTTCTCTTTCTGGATATCGCAGGGCCTGTTTTCTTATTCTGCAAGGCCCTGCCTATTGATGAACAGATCTCGCTACTAGCAACATAGCTTGCATACCTCTCGTTGCTATCTCCGAAGCCAAAAACATCTCTCAAAACCATCACAAAGAGATGGAAGAGATTTCTGAATGGTAAAAAGGCAATGCCTGATCCCTCAGCCAGATTGATTGCTAGAAATCTGAAGTTTCTCGTGCTTAGAACGAGTAAGCAGAGCGTGTACTTCGTTGTCCGAAATTTGCGCGAAGTTCTCATACCACCAGCCCACACCATACAAAGATGCCGGCATGCGAGCGCAGATCATTTCATCAACTTCAGGGCGAAGCTCAGCACATGTTTGAGGTGCAGCCACGGGCACAGCAACGATAATACGTGCAGGATGTTCCTGGCGGAGCGCGCGCACTGCGGCACGCATCGTTGCCCCGGTCGCTAAACCATCATCAACGAGAATTACAGTGCGATTCTGCATATGCGGTGGAGGCTGACCATCACGATAGAGACGCTCACGTCGTTCAAGCTCCTTTTGCTCTTTTGCCACAACGCTTTCGATAATGTAGTCAGGAATGTGCAGCATGCGCACTACATCTGCATTGAAGACACGTATCCCTCCCATTGCCAGCGCGCCCATCGCCAGCTCCTCTTGACCGGGAACGCCCAGTTTACGCACGAGGAAGAGGTCGAGTGGGACATGGAGCGCTTTTGCTACCTCATATGCGACGGGCACTCCACCACGAGGCAGCGCCAGCACCAGGACATCTGGACGCTGAGCATAGGCAACAAGCATCGTAGCTAACAACCGACCAGCCTCGGCTCGATCGCGATAACGCATTTCGTCCATCGTTCACCCCTCCAAACAAAGAATCCGCTAGCTACCGTTTAGCAGTAACAGCATCAGGTAACGAGATAGCCCGCAAACCATCGGCTAGCCAGTTCTGCGACCTGCTCCAGGGTACCGGGTTCTTCGAAAAGATGGGTAGCTCCTTCAACGATCGCTATCTCGTTTTCGCACGTGAGAAATGAAGCAGCCTCCCGGTTCAACAGAATAACCTGCCTATCTTTGGAGCCAACGATGAGGAGTGTAGGAGCCAGGACGTGGCGCAGAAAGGAACCGGCCAGATCTGGTCGACCACCACGCGAGACGACAGCGCCAACGGCATGAGGATGCTCTGCAGCCGCAACGAGTGCGGCTGCCGCCCCTGTACTTGCACCAAAGTAGCCAATATTGAGATGGCTGGTGGCAGGATTCTGGGAGAGCCAGTCTGTAGCATGTACGACCCGCTTGCTCAATAATGTGATGTCAAAGCGTAAGTGGCCGGTATAGCGATCCTCTTCCTCTTCCTCTAATGTAAGCAAGTCGATCAACAGGGTCGCAAAGCCAGCGTCATGCAACATGCGTGCAACGAACTGGTTACGTGGGCTGTGCCGGCTGCTTCCACTACCATGAACGAAGAGCACTATACCGTAAGCCTGCTCAGGAATGTTTAAATTCCCTTCAAGAGTGATGCCGCTCCCTAACGGTACTTGATATGTCTGTATATTCCATCCAGGTTTTGTATTCATAGGACCCGCCGGAATCGATGCTGCTCTGTGTAATCAACGACATAATTTTCGGTGATTCAGTTCCTCTCTCTACTAAGACTACGCCGTTTTTCAGAGAAAAGTTTCTCCATTTCTTCCGCTCAGGCTACCCAGTAGTGATGGCTAAAAAGGAGACAATTAAAGATGAAGAGGGTGATTGTAAACGCCAGATAGAGCGCTACGACCCTTTGCTGTTTCCAACTCGCACTGATAATAATGATGGGGAAAACGATGAGCATATAGCGTGGGAGCGCCGCTAAAGCATCGGCAGTACCAAGAGGATAACACAGCGGGAAGATAATCAGTACCAACGCAAAGAGGGTATAGTACAGCGGCAGACGTTTCCAACCACTTACAAGAATGAGCAAGGTCACAAGAAAACTACCAAGATTGAGCGCATTTTGCAGTTGTAGTCCTCCAGGAATGAAAAGGCCCCGCACAGCAGCATGCAGCCCAACCCAGGGAAGTCGAAAAGCGCGATGCCAATCTCTTGCCTCAGCCACGCTGAAGAGCATGGGATTACCTTTCGTATACCAGAGATAACACATGTAGAGCACAACACCGGTAGGAACAAGTACAATAGGAAGCAGGGCAATAATCTTTTCACGCCAACGTGCCATAGTGAATTTGCCTGCCAGGATATAGTGCTGCGCAAAAACAAGTATGAATGGTACTGTCAGGAGAAAGCCTTGTGAGCGCGTTAATGAGGCGAGTAAACCACAGAGACCCGCGAGCCACCAGTTTATCGCAACACCATATTGCAATCCTCTTTGTAAGAAGAGGAAGGTTGTCAGACACAGCAACAAGAAGAGGGATTCCGTATAGCCAATGAAGAAAAATAAAGCATAGGGGGCAAAGGCGAGATAGAGCAATGCCTTTTGCGCAACGCCCTGCTCAAAAAGATTGGCGGTAAGCAGGTAAAGCACCACCAGCGCCAGATAGAAAAAGAGATTGGCAAGAACCATACCGATAAGATAAAAGTTGACATCCGAGCCTCCTGCTAAAAAACCCAGGCTGTGCAGAAGGAGAGGCCAGAGCGGAAAAAACACAGTCGCACGCTCAGCATCATACCCATGCATCGCAATATATATATACGAGAAGACATCGAAGTGCATCCAGGCACGTATACAATTGCTCGGATTTGCCAGACATGAAGAGTTACTCCCACTCATTGGCAGCAGAGATACGCCTAGAAAGGTTATCACAAGGATAACCAGACGACTGATGAAGAAAATCCAACCGGCTTCCTTGAACGCAACCTTGACCATTGACATAGTTTTTATCTTTCTTTTGGTATCCAGTTACATTATTAATCCTCTATGTATTTAATCGGAAGAGCCCCACTAACTGGTGAAATTGGGAAAAGCAAAAACGACAAATGCTCATAAAAACATGTAATATTGCTAAAAACTCACATCCTTCTTTGAGGGGATAGTGGTTTTTGCGAGTCTACAGGCGATAGTTGGCCTTATCGATAGACACAGATAGTATATGCGATACAGTTAATGATGGTTACTATTACGTATTGCCCTCAAAGAGGCTCACCGGGATATGCAAAAAACATATCCCTATGAGTTGGAGGTAGGGGATGAAAATGTGTATAGATCTTCTCCGCTGTCTTATGTAAGAAAACGTTTTCATACATAAGACAGCGAGGAAGTCAGCAAACGCAAATTTATAGCTAAAATCATGTATACACCATGGTAAGGCAACGTATATGGAGGCGGCTTATACACTCTATTGAGAGAGAGACAATAAGGTATTGTGAGACACATTCTGCTATATAGTGAACTTCAAAAAAAATGGATACGTCGAGTCATCCGGTAGAACAACACTAACTGGTGAAGTTTTTTAAACAACCTTCACAATAAAACCTCTGATACCAAAAAGTAGGAATTCACAGGAAAGGATGGTAATACCCCTGCCTCCCTCTTTGAGGGGGGATGTCGCCGCAGCGACAGGGGGGAGTAGATTCTCGAACTACGCTACTCACGATACCTCTACGTCAAAAACACTTTTTATCTACTAAATCCGTATCAACTTCTGTTGGGCGATTGCTAACTTTCTACTCCCCCCTGTCGCTATGGCGACTTTCCCCCCTCAAAGAGGGAGGCAGGTATTAGCAGCATTACCTAATTTTTCGATCATTTACCGTTTTTTCTTTTCCCAATTTCACCGGTTAATGCGGCTCTTCGAGTCATCCGGTAAAGCTATTTTGTTGGTAAAAAAAAAGACCTGTTTCAGTAGAGAGTAGACGCAAGGGCAAGGCGAATACATATATATAATTACCAGAGTTCAACGATCCTGCCAATGCCCTTCAGCCTCAGCTGCACTTTCGCGTTTACCAGTCCACTCAACGGCTGGGCCACAGGTATCTGGCTCTCAGGAGACGTCTACCTCTACGCCACGCATGACGGAGGCAAGACCTGGAGTAAGGCCAACGATACGCTGATAAAAGGGGCCGCCGATAGCTATTTCACGCATTAGCTTCATCAATGCTCAGGACGGAGCGAGCTTTGGCTTCAATGGTCAGGGCCAGTATGTTCTCCATACCACCAGTACGGCAGGGCGAATCTGGCGCGTTATCAATCCTACCGGACTGATACAGGCACAGGCCAACTACCAGGTAGTGTCAGAGCTGACATTCCTCAACGCCCGAACAGGCTGGGTGATCATCAAAGACGCCCAGAACAATTTCAACCTGTTCCAGACCAACAACGGCGGTAAGAGCTGGAGTACGCTCCATCCTGTCGCCAACTAGTCCAACTCTGTAGGTATAGCGCCAACATGCGGTATCAATGCATCCGTATGTTGGCGCTATATCCAGGCTATACTTCCTTCAAATCCGCACGGATATGTACGTGATACTGCACACAACTGCATGTCGAGCCTTCATTATACCTGCTATGCTTTAGTACATACAATTATATTTATATTATTCTCCACCTGCCAATTTCATACGTCAATTAAAAAGGTAAAAGATCTGCTGTCAAATACTTCAATTCGCCCTCAGACAGCATAGACTCTTGCTCTAGCCCTGGCAGAGCCCCCCATTTCATACAGGTACGCAGGTAGTTTACGGAGGTGGTATTATTCCAGATAGGAACCTTGCTGATAATCTTCATAAAATCGAAACATCTTGTTTCTACTTCCCTCTAAAATTCAGTTCACAATGTACGCTTAACTCACTTGATTTGACTGAACAGAAAGAATACTTAATACACTCATCGAATATTCTGCGACAATAAAACGTCATACCATCTTGATACTCAATGCAATTTACGAAGTCCCAGAAAAATTTGTGAGATGTAAATCGGGAGAAGTCTTTGAGAACGATACCAATGTTATAGATGTTCTTTTGTCGGTCAAATATTATTGTATAAGCTGCGATAGCTTCGTTCTCCTTCATGACCTCTTCAATATCAATCGTCATGTCCGGATCAAGCTTGTACTCAAACTTCTGACATAGTTCGGAAAAAAAGGCAAACGGTTCATCCATCTTTTTCATCCTTATTATAGTTAAACGTATATTTCAAGCGAGGGTTTTCTCGCTGTATTGTACAATGTGGCAATAGTAGTATTCTATATATATACAGTAAGGAAAGTATATGCGAAAACATATCGAAACAGATGCTACATCTTGTGTGAGCATCATCACGAGTACATTATTGGCATTGTAATAGTTGAAATTGCTTTTTGGCATTCAAGGCTACGAGCAGAAGTTTTTCCTGAAATGCAGCAATATCTGCAGGTCTATGCTTATCAAAAAAGGGGTGCGGCATATCTAACAACGTAAACTCGTCAAACCAGGCAGATGCTAACTCTTGCATGTCAGTACAACTCCGCTGCGAGATTTTAACGCCGGGAGCGGGAAGTCCCACCCCGTTTGAGTGGGTGGGATGAAAGCGACCCGCTTCCCTTTCTTTTTCCTTGTTATGTGCTATACTACCCAAAAGAGCTAGAAACGAATAACTGTCTTGGTCGCGCTCGTAGGTACGGTACAAGCCCGTTGGCCTGCTCCTTCCAGAGAGACGGCATTGGAGTATTTCGTTTGCTCACCTATTGCCTCCTGTGTTGGCGCAGGATCAAGGCAGAGACTTGTTGCACCAACGTATCTACGTAACCTGGTTTGTCCAGGCGCAAAGGCAGTGCAGCCAATAATAAATTTGACCAGATCATAGTAAAGATTCACAGCAAGCACAACCTCCTCAGGGACAGCGAGCAGATGCGCAACTGCGGCAAGTTCAGTGGTATACTCCGCAGGCAGATAAGCATCGCGGTAAGAGAGAAGATGGTCCCGCAATTGCTCAACACTACCCAGACCTGTCGTGTACTGGTCAAGCAATTGGCGTGCCTGATCTTTGAAAGCCAGCAGTTGATGCCAACGTTTAGCAGGTGGTAGAGCAAGATCAATGGCTATATGTGGAATGTTCATATTTTCTTTTCCCTATAAATAACACTTAAACATCTTATATTAATATTCTCAAAGTTCTAACGTTCCAGTAAGATTATCTGTACCTAATGCTACCCTGGAGTGCACTCTCAGTCAAGCATTGGCTTCGGTGTGCAACTTATTTTCCACTGTTCCTCTTTGCCCCACTTCCCTTCCATGATACCCTGGTAGTGAGAACATGTATCTTCCAGTATGAACAGTAGAGAGGGGGTTCCACAACAGCAATACCGGAGAGACGCTTACATGTACTCCTACTTTGGAATCCTACTTTCAGGTCATGACATCCCTCCGATGGCTGTTTATACTAACAGCATGCACTTATATTTACAGAACAGGAGTGTTTGCATAGTTGCGTTAAACATAATGACCAGTCAAGTGGTCGTAAGGAGAAAACTGATCATGACAAAGAATATTGCAGGTATCGAAATTCCCGATAGTAAATTGGCCAACGAAGCTGCAGAGCTACTTCATGAACACGGTAATCCACTGCTATGGAACCATTCGCACCGAGTTTTCCTCTTCGGATCATCGCTAGGCCGTAAAGACAACGTGAAGTACGATCCTGAGCTGTTATATATTAGCGCCATATTCCATGATCTTGGACTGACTAAACACTATAGCAGTCCAGACAAACGCTTCGAGGTAGATGGAGCCAACGCGGCACGTAGCTTCCTTGAACAACATGGCATCCCCAAAGAAACCTCTCAGCTCGTGTGGGATGCGATCGCGCTACATACGACAATTGGAGTAGCCGAATACAAGGAGCCAGTCGTTACGCTTGTCTATCACGGAGTTGGCTTCGACGTCATGGGTGATCGCATGAAAGAGATCTCAGAGGAGGCGCGTAAACAGATCGTAGCAGCATTCCCACGTGATGGTTTCAAGAACAAGATCCTGCCCGCGTTTTTCGAGGGCTTCAAGCACAAACCACAAACAACGTTTGGGAACATCAAAGCGGACGTCTGTGAGCGTTTCATCCCTGGATACAAAAGTCCAAATTTCTGCGACCTTGTCCTCCAGTCACCCTGGAACGAATAGAGGCGTGATAGCTCTTAAAGTCGCTTCAGAGAGATCAAACACTATCAGTGTTATCAGCTCTTCCAGGGAAGGTTGCCTCCTTCCCTGGATTGTTTCACTTCTATTATTGAGCATTACTTTTGCGTCGTACACATCATAACTTCTATCTCGTACCAGGTAAATCTATACAAAGCACTCATTTCTGGCATAAAATAGACTTTTACAGAGATAATTTACTGGCAGCTATAGAGAAGGAAGATTTTATGACAGAGATAGCAGAGATGCGGACTGGCCCGGCGCGGCTTTATGCCCTGCTTTTAAAATTGCGCCCACTTCAGCCAGGGACGCTCATGCCTTTCTCGGGCGAACTGGTACACGGAGCCTTTCTCAAGTGGCTCGCGGCGGCGGCTCCTGATGTCGCGCAATGGATGCATGAGGGACAGAAACGCCGCCTGTTTACCTGTTCCAGTCTGCACTTTCCACATCCGACGCAGCGTTTTCTGCATGCTGAACGCGAGAATATCCATCTCCCGCTCGATCCAGAGAAGACCTATACCTTGCGTCTCACCTTGCTACTCGGCGACCTGTTTCCTCTCTTATACAATGCACTGCTGCAAGCGAACATCGCTCAGACAGACACGGCCAGCGCGCCATTTCTACGCCTGGGCAAACAGGTGTTCCTCTTAGAGAATGTTCTGCTCACCAACGATGACCCCTCTGGCTGGACTGGCTTTACCTCACTGGAGACCCTCGTGGAGCAGGCAAAGGCAAAGCGTTTTGCAGCGAACACGTCACTGACACTCGAATTTGCCGCGTTGACAACCTTCAGTCGTGGCACAAGCAAAACCGGCTATGGATCGCATCACGCCATGTTCCCGCTCCCCCAATTTATCTTCTCCAATCTGCTCCGTCGCTGGGAAGATATCGCGCCACCTGAGCTTACTCCACTGATACAGAAAGAGCGAATTGAGCAATATCTGCAAGAGGATGGCATCATTGTAATGGATTATGATCTCACAGCCCACCATGTCCACTTTACGACGCACATGCAACGCGGCTTCGTAGGCTCCTGCACCTATCAATTGCGCAGACACAATGAACGCAGCGATGCAGAAGCTCCTCTATCGATCCAACAACAACTCTATTTCCTGGCACAAATGGCCTTTTATAGCGGCGTTGGCTACAAAACAGCGATGGGATTAGGGCAGGTCCGTCTTAGAAAGTAATCACCATTGAAGGGAGAGTGGATACGATCGTGCTAAGATCAAGGAAGGATATAATCCTGCGTTTCAGAAAGGCAACGGAGGGTCGAATTTCCATTGAATCTGTAGAAGAGAAAAATCGTCTAAATACTTCTCTACTTCTCTTTCTAATTGCTCTATATCCTGAATGTCATTCTTAAACATATCATGAGCCAACTGCTCTTCCGCGATCTCATCAGTACTTCCTAGATACTTTTTATCTATCTCATATTTATGAAGCCAAAAGCGTAAATCATCCTGGTCGCGATTAAGGATTCTTGAAGATGCACTTGCCCTGCCATTTTTGATGTCATAAGAGCCAATTACAACATATGCCTTCAATTCCAGAGTAGATGCAGGTATTTCAGCGGCTAAGCTCGTACCAATGATAAGATTATTGCGTTGATCTATGTTAAATGTATGCATAAAAAGCCTCCCTTGTGCACACGACAACGTCTTTTTGCTCTTATTGTACCTCTACCACATCTTTTACTCCAGAGCAAATACGTGAGATACATGCTCTACTTAACTTGCGTGAACATGTGATCTTCTCTATAATGAGTGCACTGGCAGAGCAAAGAAAGCCTGCCTGGTTTGCGGTATCAAGCAAACGAGTACGCTCACCCGCACGACCACGCTTTCCACAACAGACAAGGAGGATTTGACCATGTCGGAAACCCCTCAGACAGACGCAAGCACAAAACCCAGATGGCATCAAGCCCGCACACTTTTTCACAATAGCCCGCATCCTCATCAACCACAGAATGTGAACCTGCTCTTCGAAGCTGAGAAAGCCGCTGGATCAGTTAATCAAAAAGTAGCGGTATGGATGACGAAACTTTTCCAGGCGATGTCTACATTCTGGGTCATTATGGCCTGGATTGTCCTGTGGATCATTGCGAATGCCACCATTGTGCATTTTGACCGCCTGCCATGGCCGCTCCTCCTGGCACTGGCATCCGTCCCTCAATTACCATTGATGATCGTAATTATGGTTGGACAGGGACTGCTGGGAAGACAGCAAGAATTACAGGCAACGGAGCAGTATAACACCACCATCAAGACCTATCACGATATCGAAGAAGTCATGAACCACCTGAAGGCTCAAGATGAGGAGATCGTACGGCAGACCCATATGATTATGCACCTGTTACAGGCAAATGGTATTCCGCCCGAGCAGTTTTTGACGGTACCTACTGTACCTACTCAGACGGCATCCACCCCGGCCAGCGATAACAACGGGCATAGTACCACAGTGGAAACGTCCCACTAGCTCGCCACATTGAGATTATGCGGTAGCCCCTCTGTATGCATGCAGAGGGGAGTTCGTAATACACGCTTGATGAGTTTTCAAAGAGAAAACCATCATCAGAGGTTTGCTGAAGCAATGCCCTACTTATCAGAGGCGCCACCTTCAATTACTAACGTTCCTTATCCATACTAGCAGGAATAATAAACTGAGGGATAATTTCTCTTTGCAGTCGTTCTTTAGGATTATGTTGGTTAGCGGACAATATCACGACGACAAGATCCAGTTCTGGCACAACAGCAATAATCTGGCCACCTATCCCACTAGCAAAATAGGTGTGATAGCCCAGATAATTGGTAACCCACCACAGATATCCATAGGTTTCCTGAACAGGAGGGCCACCAGCATTAGCTTGCTGTGTTGTCAACGCATGATATTCAGGCGAGAAAAGTTGCTTATCTTCCCACTGACCGCCGTTCAGATAGAGATATCCCAAGCGGGCACAATCTCTAGCCGCTAGACGCATGCCGCCACCGCCACGATAATATCCTTGGGGATCACGCATCCACAGAAAACCATCCTGTTCATTCGTAGCAATGCCAAGTGGATTAAAGAGATAGTGACGAGCAAAATCCAATGTACTTTTGCCAGTCACTTTCGTTAAAATAATTGAGAGTAAGTGAACACCAAGTGAAGCATATTGAAATACTTCTCCAGGCTTATGCGCCATCGGTAGTGAAAGCGCAAACTCTGCCCATTGATCGCCGCCTTCATCCCAACGTACTACATAATCTTTAAATTCATCATACGCTAACCCGCTGGTCATGGTCAGCAGATGCCGCAAAGTAATGGCTTGTTTATCCATATCGGTAATTGATGAAGCATACTCAGGAAAGAAGGAAACAAGAGTTTGATCAAGACTCCTCAAATAGTTCTCTTTCAGAGCAATCCCTATCAACATGGAGATAATACTTTTAGTCGCTGAAGCAATGCGATGATAGTGATACGGTTCTAACTCCTCATAGTAGCGCTCAAAGACAAGCTTACCATGTTGTATCACCAGAATAGCTCGAAACTTTGAGTCTTCCCTTTGTACATACTGGTCCATAGCTACAAGAAATTTACTATTTAAGCCTCGTTCTTCAGGGAAAGATTCAGACCAGTTCTCTGTGGGCCATACTCTATTGTTCCTTGTTACCATTTTATGTATTCCTCATATTATGTATTATTTCTTATTGAGTCTCCCGTAGCAATAACCCAAAAATCAACGTTAATAATACGTTTGTCAGGCGTGAATAGCATAGTAAAGGAAATACACCTGACAATCGTATCAGCACATCATGTGAATTTAAGCAAGGAATGTCGCGAGCCGTTGTGCGATGATATCGGGAGACTCAACAGCCAACCAGTGTCCATTCTGTGCAAAATGTTCAACCCGTGCGCTGCCAAACTGTTCTGCATACTCTGGTGAGATAAAAGGATCTTTGTCGCCCCAGAGCACAAGGGTTGGGACCTGCTCTATCAGTTTATGCAGACGATCTTCTTTCCCTATAAAGTCCCTGGAATTAATACTGCGATACAATTTCAGCATCATACGACGTGTCTCTGGTTTTGCCAGTGAGAGGGTATACGCTGCCCGCACATACTCGGTACTGACTAAGGGAGCATTTTGACGCATCATCTTCTCCTGAGCGGACAGGGTCAGCGTTGCCATTGCTAATTCTCCAAGTAAGGGGATGCGCAATAGACGGGCAGTACCATGCCAGTGGTAGCGCGAACTAAAGTTGGAGCTGCCAGCAATTGCAATACTCTGCACCTTGTGAGGATAAGCCACAGCCCAGGACAGACCATACGTTGCCCCAAAATCTGTAACGACCAGATTGAGTGGCGTTGGGATAGCGGCCTCTACTATCAATTCGTCGAGAAAACGGGCCATATTCTCCAGCGAGCAGGTGAAATCTGCCGGGGTAGTAGAACGCCCAAATCCTGGCAAATCAATAGCAAAACAGCGATATTGTTTCTTTAACTGCTCTATGACACCACTCCACATCTCAGCCGAGTCAGGAGCACCATGTAGAAAGAGAATAGGGGAACCAGAACCAGAATCTGTTAGGTGGACGTTAACACCTTGAATAACGAGCGACATACTCTTCTCCCTGAGAAATATTCTTGTGAGAAATATCCTTATTTCTATGACTTCCCATCATATTACTTATAATCATAGAGCGAAAAGGCATCTCTTGTCAAGACAATATATGACGTGATAACATAGGATGCCCTGGATTTTTTTACAAAGGTAGAGTGAGCAAGGCTGCAAAGGAGGTGCAATGGATCGATCGAACGCTTATCCAATTACCTATGGAGTGTTGGGGCTCCTTGCATTTTGGGGGCCCCAGTCCGGCTATGATCTCAAACGCCTTTTCGATCACAGCCTCTCGCCGATGTGGGGAGCAGCCCACAGCCAGATCTATCATGAACTTCGCCGTATGAAAGATCTCGGCTGGGTAGAAATGGAACGTGAAGAGCAAGAATCACGGCCAGATCGGAAAGTCTATTCTATTACACCGAGAGGATCTGAAGCATTGGCCTCCTGGCAAGCGCAACCTGCGAGTGTCTTGCAGCTTCGCGATGAGTTGTTGCTGAAGATCTTATTTGGCTCGTTTGCTTCTCACGACGACTTAGCAGCGAATCTGAAAAAAGGTATTGCAGAGCATGAGATGCGCCTTCTCAACTACCGCCAGAATTTACAATACATTCCCACCCGTGGAGAACGTATACAAGAAGGACGTCGCCACAATCCCTACACTGAAGCCGACGAAGGAGATCCTTTCTTCACTCTTATCGCACGCTTCGCGATCGAGTTTGAAAACGCCTATCTGCGCTGGTTGTATGAAACACTCGCATTTTTAGAAGAGAACGAAATTCCAAAGCAATAACAAGGCTTGTACTCTCTGGGAAGAATAGGAGATGCGGATAACTTTTGTTATCGGCGGTCAACGCATCCGTCTGCTGCTGATAAGACGACGCTTTCCCAGCAGCAGACGCTGCTTGCTCACCAAGCACGGGTGCTGCCATTGAGTAGCCATTCCAGTCCTGCGCAGTTCGCTCTATGCACGATCGGTACCAATGACACGAGCCAACCCCAGGGCAACCAGAATGATCAAACCAGTGGCTGCATCAATCCAGAAAGTCTGGATCTGCGAGAGAACCAGGATGTTGGTAACCAGTGCTAGTAGGATAACGCCGGTAAGTGCACCAACCATACGTCCACGTCCACCATCAAGGGAGATACCACCAATCACAGCGGCAGCAAAGACTGAGAAGATGAGATTATTACCCTGGCTGGAGGTAACTGCAACCACCTGGCCAGCTGTCATCAGACCGGCCAGCGCAGCCAGGATGCTACCCACAATAAAAACGCCAATGCGTATCCTATCCACATGGATACCTGCGGCACGAGCCGCCTCGGTATTACCACCGATCGCGTAGATGGCGCGTCCAATACGGTGATACTTTAAGAAGAGTGCCGCCAGCAAAAAGATGAGTCCAGTCACCCAGACAGAGACAGGGATGCCAAGCAGGGATTGTCCACCCAGGTATGTAAACGCATAGGGCAGGAAGTAAATGGTTCGTCCACTGACAATGCCTACCTGGATACCGGCCAGGAGGATCAGCATGGCCAGGGTCAAAATGAAAGCATTAAAGCCCAGCTTAATGACCAGAAAACCATTGATTGCCCCCACTATAAGCCCGACCAGCAGGACAATCGCAATGCCTATAAATGGATTCCACTGAGTACCCAAACCTTGCCCCTCTTTCGAGGCAATCAGGAATGCTCCAATCATCGGTGCCAGTCCATACGTCGATTGCAGGGATAGATCAAATTTGCCTGTGAGCAGGATCAGGGTTTCGGCAACGACGACGAGACCTAACGCGGCAGACTCCTGCGCGACGTTGATCAGGTTATTGAGAGTCAGAAATGACGAATTCACAAAGGCACCGATGATCAGCAGGAGGATGATCACCGGAACCAGGGCCAGTTCCCCTATCCAATTGGCAATAACGAGCTGACCCTGACGCCGCAATGTTCTGCCGATACTCTCCCCCGGCTGCTCTAACGGACGCTCTACTGTCGACTTACTCATCGTGATTCTCCTCTGCTGTTGTGTTTTCCGTCGTAGCAAGGCCCTCAATCGCTGCAATCAATTCATGCCGGTCCCAGGGCGGTTCGGAATACTCCTTGACCAGTTTCCCTTTCACCATAACGAGCAGGCGCGTGCAAATACGCAAATCCTCCAGATCGTCTGAGACAAGTAAAATTGCAGTGCCACTTTTGCGCGCCGCGTCAATTACGTTGAGGAGCGTTTCTTTAGAGGCCACATCAACGCCAACTGTCGGCGTAATGGCGACCAGTACACCTGGATGCAGGGCCAGCGCTCGCCCAACCACCACCTTTTGCTGGTTTCCTCCACTCAATTGCCCGACCGGTTGATTGAGGCCGCTAGAAATAATCCCCAACTGCTCCGCCAGTGCAGTCGCGATCCGGTGATAGCGCGAGTGTGAAACGATCCCGCCGTTCGATAGACGATCAAGAATACATAGCGTTAAATTCTCGCCCACTCCAAGATAAGGCACAAAACCACGCGCATGCCGATCCTCTGGTATATATGCGATGCCCTGGCGCAGACTGTCATCTACCCTACCAGCGTGGAGCGCACTCCCATTCAGCATAATCTCGCCAGAGGCAGGCTTCACCAGACCAACTACAGCATCCGCAACCGTCGCGACACCAGAACCTTGCAAACCGACCAGACCAACACACTCATCCTCCCGTAGCGCAAAACTTACATCCTGGACCGGACCCAGAGTAGCCGGAATACACAGATGGGAAACTTCGAGACGTGGCTGTTCAGACGTGCTCTTTCGTGCCGGGACGACGATCTCTGTGACACGCTGTGGAGCAGCCCCAACCATAGCCTCAACCAGGCTATTCTGTTTGATTGCATGCACCGACTCGCTCAATACACGTTTACCATCGCGCAGTACGGTCACGTGTTCACATACTTCATAGATCTCTTCCAGATGGTGGGAGATATACAGGATGCCAACTCCACTGGCCTTGAGACGACGAATCCTATCAAACAGACGTTCAATCGCGGCCTTTTCTAATGATGCCGTGGGCTCGTCGAGGATCAGGAAACGCGCTCCAACTGAAAGGGCACGCGCAATCTCGACAACCTGACGCTGCTCCACTGAAAGGTCACGCGCCAGGCGGTTCACATCCAGATCGAAGCCCCAATCGAGCATAATCTGACGCGCACTGGCACGTACAGCACGCCAGTTGATGATACCGTGGTCATTGCCTATCGCGCGATTCAACATCACGTTCTCAGCAACCGTCAGACTCGGCACAACCATCGACTTCTGGTACACACACGCGACCAGACGCTGCCAGGCGGCACGATCCGCCAGAGACGGCGCTGCCGTAGAACCAAGCCTGATCACACCACGATCTGGCCGGACCAGACCAGTTAAGATCGCCACCAGGGTTGATTTTCCGGCACCATTGCGCCCAACCAGCGCGTGACACGTACCAGCCTCAACAGCAAGCGATACATCACTCAATGCCTGCGTTTCACCAAAGGCTTTCCAGACACCTTGCGCCGCGCCAACAGAGATCCGATCAACGACCGGCCCTCCGCTAACAGGTTCCATCATGATCCCTCCGTTCGTTGATAGGGAAACCTGACCTTTGCTTGCGGATAGAACCCATCCTCCATCCTCCATCCTCCATTCCTCATACCCAACACATCACAGGATTTGACAGATTCTATCAACAAACAGAAGGCACTTACTACTTATCCGAAAACCTGCGTGTGCGAGCACTAGCGACGCCAGTCGCGTTGGGTTTCGGAATAAGATCTTAGGAGGTGGATTTCGCATTCCCCCATAGATTCGGGTCGTTAACGTTGCTGCTATCGACAATAGGAGCTGGAAGAGCATCTTCAAGGTTATTTTGCAGAGTAACGATGGTGCTATTGTGGTCGGTGGTCTGACCGGCGGAATAGGTCTTCTTTTCAAGGGCAGCTCGCGCATAGAAGACTGCGTACTGCGCGTAAGTGTTGGCTGGCTGTGAGATGGTAGCGTCGAGCTGGCCAGCACGGATCAGCGCGTGCTCATGTGGTACACCATCGTTGCCAATCAGAACGATATGCGAAGGACTACCCACTTTGGAGAACTTGCCAAGGGCCTGCTCAGCCGCTAGAATGCCATCTTCAGGTGAGCTCCACTGAACGTAGATCCCCCTGAGATCTGGATAGGTACTCAGCGCGGTTTTAGCATCACTGACCGCGGTCGGGGTGTCCCACTTTGTTGCATACTCAGCGACCTTGAGGTTTGGATAGTTCGTTTTGAGGTACTGGATACAGCCATTCGAGCGATCCTGGCCATTGAGGGAGGCAAGATCTCCTTCCAGAATAGCGACATGACCGCTGGTACTCGTTGCATGCTGAGCGATATATTTACAAGAATTCTGCCCGTACGCGACATTGTCAGCACGCACCGTCATAAATACCTTGCCAGTACTCGGCGCAACATCAACACTGACGACGGGGATGTTCTTACTGGCCGCAAAATCGAGCGCAGGCGCAATTGCCGCGCTATCGACCGGATTGACGATCAATGCCTGAGCGCCCTCCTGGATCAACGTATGGATGTCCGTGATCTGCTGAGCAGCATTGTTATTAGCGACAAGCGGTCCAATTAAGGATGCATTGTACTGAGATGCGAATTTGGTCTCGTAGGGGATATAACTGGTCCAGAAGTCGGTATTATTGAAGGTTAGCGATACACCGAGTTTGAAGCTCGCATTCGATGCGAGCGCGCCCCCTCCAGACGATGAGGATGTGGCTGGCGTACTACCGCACGCCCCAAGGACAAGAGCGACAGCGAAGAGCGCACCTAGCGCTCGTAGACGACGTGGGAACTTCAATTTCATAGTTCTCCCTCCCGGTTTCCCAGGTTACATAACAGATATAGAGGCATCATTGTCACTATTGTGTTACACTCTGAACGCTCAATTACCTCCGTCGTTGTAAAGCTCCACAGGCTGGAGCTATAAAATACCCTCCTTTCCTTCCAAAAAGATATCTGCCAGCACCCCATCCATCGCGTGCCGGATATGCTTTGCCAGACACGTTACCGCCTCGTCCACATTGCCTGCTAGCAGCGCTAATAAGATACGCTCATGGTCATTCAAAGCAATTTCCATGCGCTGAGGATAGTATGTGTCTTGCATCTGAAACATCGAATGCTGGCTGCGCAAAAGAGAAAGACTGTGGATCAAACGCCCATTGTTTGAAGCCCGTGTAATGAGCGTGTGGAAACGGATGTCTATCTGGAGGAAACGCAGCACAGGATGCGTATCCAGGTCCGCACGTACAGCATAGAGAGTAGCAAGCTGCGCCTTGAGTTCGTCCTGGCTGAGACGCGGAGCTGCCAGATGTACGGCCAATACTTCCAGTGCGCTACGTATCTCATAGATTTCGCGGATGTCCTGCGCAGTATACGTGCACGTCCAAAAACCTCGCCGGGGATCAGAGCGTACTAATCCTTCTTGCACCAGACGCTCCAGCGCCTGGCGGACCGGTGTGCGGCTGATGCCCAACTGTTCGGCCAGGATGACATCTGAAAGCCGCTGCTCCTTGCTTCCACCAATCATGATGACGCGCTTCCAGATTTCTTCATACGCGTGATCCACTACTGTAGGCAAGGCAGTACGCTCCTGTCCCCAGAGCAGTGTAAATAATTCCGCGCACAGGCTTTCGTCAAATATCTCTGCAACAGTACCCTTCTTCCGATCATCCGCTCCTGTGAAATTTGAAGTCATCGGGTGCTTCCTATCAATATCCGAATGTTCTGTAACTGGCGCTCACACCAGGCCACCTGGCGCTCATCCTCTTTCCCAGGAGACGCATCTACATATAAACTCTTGCTTTTCCGGGAAACGCACTGTATTATGTATACAAAATACAGTATACTTATCTGATCTTCATTCGTCAAGGGCTTGTTTTACATTATGCGCGTCAGGAACCCCACGGATAAATCCGGGGGCTTGCGCAAGTAAGTCCACACCTGACCAGTCTTAGCACTAGCGATAGTGCTCCCTTCGGGAAGAAATAGGTACCAACGGGTGCATGCCAGCCCGCTGCTCTACGGTCCCACATTAAACAGGGCTACAGGGTTAACCCAGTGTGTTGGACGATAAACCCTCCCGAAGATTGACGAGGCAAACAACACCCTAGCAATAGGAGGCTCAACTTGAGCAATGTATTCGTGATCGACAGTTTTTGTAAGCCGTTAAACCCGGTGCATCCGGCCCGCGCACGTCTGCTCTTGAAACAGGGCAAAGCGTCCGTGTACCGCATGTATCCATTCACCATCGTCTTAAAGCGAGTGGTCGAGCAGCCTGAAGTCAAGCCGCTACGGGTCAAGCTTGATCCCGGCTCGAAGACCACTGGCATTGCGGTCGTCAATGATGCAACAGGCGAAGTCGTTTTTGCCGCAGAACTCACGCATCGTGGACAGGCGATCAAGTCGGCCCTCGATGATCGTCGGGGGGTACGCAGAGGACGCAGACAGCGAAAAACACGCTACCGAAAGCCACGCTGGTCCAACCGGAAGAACAGAAAGAAGGGTTGGCTACCACCCTCGTTAGAAAGTAGGATCGACAACATTCTGACATGGGTACTGCGTCTTGCTCGCTATTGTCCAATCACCGCGATGAGCATGGAACTCGTCAAGTTCGATCTTCAGCAGATGGAGCACCCGGAAATATCAGGAGTGGAATATCAACAAGGGACGCTCGCAAGCTATGAAATCCGCGAGTACCTGCTCGAAAAGTGGGAACGACAATGCTCCTACTGCGGAGCCAAAGATATTCCTTTACAGGTAGAGCACATTGTACCGCGTGCCAAAGGTGGGACGAATCGCATCAGCAATTTGGCTCTGGCCTGTGAGAAGTGCAATATCGCCAAAGGCACGCAGGACATCAAGGATTTTCTGAAAAAGAAACCCGAGGTGCTCAAGCGCATCCAGGCCCAGGCTAAGCAGCCGCTCAGGGATGCAGCAGCCGTGAATGTGACACGCTGGGCACTCTTTGAACGCTTACAAGTCACGGGATTGCCGGTTGAATGCGGTTCGGGCGGGCTGACGAAGTTCAACAGAACGACGCGCAAGATGCCCAAGACCCACTGGTGCGATGCTGCGAATGTAGGGAAGAGTACACCGCTCCTACTCTCAGTGCGGGGAGTGGTTCCATTGTTGGTGAAGGCGACTGGTCACGGACGACGAAAAATGTGCGTCACGGATGCCTACGGGTTCCCGAAACAGCACAAAGAGCGCAAAGGATCATTTCTGGGGTATCGCACAGGCGACGTGGTAAAAGCCGTCACTCCGAAGAGAATCTCCCAGGGACGCATTGCAATTCGTCATCGCCCAAGTTTTCGTCTTGGAAAGTTTGATATTCACCCCAAGTATATGCGCCGTTTGCACAGGGCGGACGGTTATGAATACACACAAGAAAGGAGTGCGTGATGCTCCTCCCCATAGGTGAACCAAGGGGTACCCGCATCACGCGATTTTTAAAGATGGAGATGGGGATCGGTAATTGATGGAGGATGGACAGCCCAGTAACACTCGCGCTGTTGACAGAAGGAACACAACCCTGGCTACGCAGGTCTGTGCTCCCTCTTCTAGCATGCTAACCCTTAACTCCAGGCAATTTTGAATACCCAGGCATACTGACCACTTTGTTGAGCAGCCGCAGGCACGGTAATCACCAGCGAGCCATTTTGCAGACTCCACTGTAATGAGCCTCCTTGATACCCAAGCAGTTGAATAGTATCCCCAGATTGGATAGGCACCGGCTCATTAACAACAATCTGGTTACCTGGTTGCACGAGGGAAGTGATATAGAATGCATTGTTCGGACTGATAGTAAAACGCAGATTGCCGTCTTGCTGCGCACGCTGCCAATAGGTGGTATTGTAGATGGCCTCACCATTGACTTTGAGCCAGGCTCCCATCCCTTGCAAACACTGCTGCATAATGGTTGGAATAGTGCCATCAGCCTTTGGTCCAATATCGAGCAGGAAGTTACCATTCTTACTGACGATATCCACAAGTTGTGTGATGAGCTGACCGGGAGTCGCATAATCGCTATCAGGCGTAGCTGCATTGTAGCCAAAAGAAAAAGGATCGATACCGCGTGTAGCCTCCCACTTCTGAGCGTTAAACGAGAAACTGGACGCATACTCAGGCGTTGTATAGTCGTAATCGGGAATACCAAAACGATTGTTCACGGTCACTTGCTGACCAGTAGTAAGCGCCTGGTTAAAGTAGTCCGCCAGCACAGTACGACTATCGTTAGGTCCGCCAATATCGGCCCAGAGGTTATCCGGATGATATTGGTTCGCCAGTTCAAGCAGCTGAGGTTTCTGGAAATCGTTCACGTAATCATTCACAGGAATATAACCGGTATAAGGGATTACCTGACCAGTTACAAACTGCTTGGGAGGTCCGCCAGCAAATGAGCCACCTTGATTGTACGCAGCATACGCGGGATTATACCATTCCGGCAGTGAGTAGTAGAGGCCACGCTTTAAAGTGGGTGCAGTGGTCGCAGCGGCATCAAAAAGCATTTTCACAAGGTCTTTCTTCGGACCCATTTCCACTGCGTTACGATGGCTATATTGCGTCTGAAAGAGGGCGAAACCTTCATGGTGCTTGGAGACAAGCACAAAGTATTTCGCTCCCGCCTGCTGGAATAATTGGACCCATTGTTGCGGATCAAAGTTTGCCGCAGTGAACTGGGGAATAAAATCATCGTATTGCGAACTGGCACCGTAGTTCTGTAACTGGTGCTGATAGGTTGGATCACTGCTATTGTCCATGTGATTCCAGTACCACTCGGCATATTCCTGCCCCACTGGTGCCCAGGCGGGCACAGAATAGACGCCCCAGTGGATAAAAATGCCGAACTTGGCCTGGTTAAACCAATCAGGCGACTCATGTTGTGAGAGTGATGCATCTGTCGCACTGTATGCAGCAATGCCAGCAGTAAGCGTAAAGGCTAGCATAGCGGTATTGCCATCATTTACATCGGCCACAGCTGTTGCAGCAATCTGGCTACCGTTTGCAAGCGAGGATGCATTCGTGATGCCGATCTCTACAATTGCCTGCTCGCCAGGACCCAGTCTGGAGACAATCCCAGGCACGACTGTTTGTATACCTGTAGCTTCAACTCTGAGCGTCACGCTATGTGATGAGCTAAACCAGCTATTACCAACGTTCTGCACAGTCGCCTCGACAACCTGCGCCAGTCCGGAGCCGGTCACGGGCATCTGCCTGGTCGTAGAGCGCACTTTAAGAAATTGGACCGCGTAGGTTTGCGCGGAAGGCAGTTGCAACGTCAGAGCAAATACATGCAGGCTGGCAGTATTCGCGGCCGGCAGAGCAGTCTGTGGTAATGTCAACGACGCGGCTACGCGTGAAGCATCGATCCACACCTGGCTAACATATATGTGGACCGCATGCTGATCCGTTCCGGTTGGCGTATAGCGATACGTCGTATTGATCACATCAGAAGTACCATTATACCAATCGGGCGCATTCAGCGTTGCGGTACTGCTTGAGCCATCAGTATAGTGGACCGTGACTGTACCGCTCGCAGGGCCATAGCTGGAGGCGGTAAGCAAAGAGGCTTGCTGATAGTGGCCCTGTGGGAGCGTAATAGATTGTCCAAGTGCAACAACATTGTCTTTCGTCGCTGAACCGTGAGTGGGAAAAAGGTAGGAGACCCCGGCCAGCCCAATGATGCCACCAGCTGGTACTTGATCGCTCGGATAGCCATAGCCCGAACCATCAAAATTGGCTTGTCCGGCAGCACTACCGATACCCTGGTTGTTCAATAGTGAGGGCAATGGTACTGGCACCTGGGTAGAGGGAAGCAGTGTCAGAGCAAAAATGTGGAGACTGGCCTGACCTGCCGCTGGCTGAGCAGTGTTCGGCAATATCAAAGAAGCTACGGTGCGAGTAGCGTCCACCAACGCGGAGAGAGCATAAATATGGACGGCATGCTGCTCCGTACCTGTAGGTGTGTAGCGATACGTCGTGCTCACGAGACCGGCAGTCGGTGTATACCAATCTGATACCGTCAACGAGACCGAACTTGATGAGCCATCAGTATAATGAATCGTCAGCGTCCCACCGCTCGGACCATAGCTTGCAGCCGCCAGCAGAGAGATCTGTTGATATTGTTGCTGCTCGCCCGGCGAGAGACTTACCGTTTGCCCGAGGGCAACGACATTATCATTGGCACCGGCAGAATAATTCGGGAACAGGTATGGGATACCATTCAGCGTTTGCTGTCCAGCCCCCGGTAGCTGATTGGCGGGATAGGCGTAGCCCGAACCATCAAAGTTGGCCTGTCCAGGAGCACCTCCAACACCTTTATTGTTAAATAAAGAGGACAATGATACAGGAGTCACAGCAGACGTAGCCGCCGCGGCATACACAAATTTTTGAGCGTTCGGCCAGTGTGCTCCAACCACGATTGCACCAGCGGTGCCAGCGGAGACTGTCAAAAATCGTCGTCGATTGAAACGCTTTTTCATTCAGAAGAATCCATCCTTCCTGATGTGAGAGATGCCTTCCCTCAAAACCCCTGCTATGTTAGCCGCGCTACAACGTTGTAAACGCTTAAAGCAGAGTCATCCCTAAGAGTCCTTTCCCTAAGAAAGCAGCTATGAGGCGAAAATCGCTACGAACACCTCCCTCCTCCTCTCCATGCATAATAGATGCTTAGAGAATATATTTATTTTGTATACAAGATACAGAATACAGTATTCGATTAGAGAAGTCAAGAACCACTATAGAATCCCGTTATAAACCATCTTTTGCTATGCAACAAGTGTGAGCGTACACATACATTCTGGACATGAACAATCAAGGGATTTGCATCATATTATGCCATGCTGTACAAACAGCATCACACTGGTTACGTAAACTTTATCAAAGCGTGCGGAGTGGGATTTTATGGGCCTTCATTGGCAAATGAATATGAGAAAAGAGGAGATAAAGTGGAGCCAGCAATCCGCCGCTGGCAGCTATCCACAACGTCGCATGCACTCCAACCTGTACAC
The DNA here is from genome assembly GCA_015099395.1 of Ktedonobacteria bacterium brp13. Taxonomy (GTDB): domain Bacteria; phylum Chloroflexota; class Ktedonobacteria; order Ktedonobacterales; family Ktedonobacteraceae; genus Dictyobacter. The sequence continues at coordinate 3,650,617 of AP024096.1, forward strand.
CCTGAGGGCAATACCCAACTTTCATTGCTGGCCTCTCAGTAATAGCTAGCCAGACGTAGTAAAGATATGTATACCTGAGTCTAGCTATCTTTACCAACCAGACATTTTCCGACCATGCTGGCTATTCTGTGCGACCAAAAACCGTATAAGGATGAGCATATTTTGACAGAAAATGAAGAGGCCAGCGAGATCTGGAGAGGAGCAAAAGCAGTCTAAAGTGGTAGACTTTTAGTAAGATTTGGCAGACCGCTGAAGATAAGCAGGCAAACGTCATAGCGGTCGTAGAAGATTACCATCGCAAAAGTGGTAGACCGCAAAATAATTCTGGCAGACCGCTGAATACTTTTGGTAGACCGCAGTGTAATTTTGGTAGACCGCTAAATATTTTTGGTAGACCGCAATGTACGTTTGGTAGACCGCAAAGCAGCAAAATAAGCTCAAATACAGAAATTTACGTGAAATCTGGTAGACTTTTCATGTTTTGCGGGGTCCCTATCGTTAAACGTTATATATATTATTATAATATTTTCTCTAAGAGATATTAGATACGTTAACGATAGGTGCTGGCTTCTTGCGGCATCCTGTCAGCAAGCATACGCTGAATGAGTTTTTGGAGATTTTAACCCTTTCCAAGAAATTGGTCTGAAAAAAGAGATCCAATCGGCTGTTTTTTACGTATTTGTTGTTGAAGGGCTGAAAAACTTGAGCAAGCAATGGTTTTCTGAGTGGTGACCAGGGAAACATGCTGGCAGAGAACGTCGGCACGACAAACGTTCGCAGTAAGTTGGCGGAGATGGCACCGCCCATGAGGATGAGGTTGCGGCCTTGTCTTCGGGTCACTGGCGAGGAGAAAATGTACTCGCCTGGAAGCTGACATGACTGGACTGGATGGCGATACCTGAGGAGAGACTGTACTTGGGAGACGCAACTGGTTTGGACCGTGCAGAATGCCACGAACGGTTTTCAGGCAGCAATCATTGGAACGCCAAAACACGCTACTGCCCATAAGCGTCTCCTAGCGAAACAAAATCTGGACGTAGCCAGTACCAATATTGTCCTCGATTTTCATAAAGCCGAGAGACAAGGTCAGTAAAAGAGGTAGCAATAATTGGACACGATCCAGCTACGCCGTGACAATCATTAAAACTATCGTAGCATCTTCCTGGCCTTTCCGCACTTACATCGATAGTGATATAGTCTCCATTTGCATCATCACCAATAATGTGCCAGGTTGCTGATATATCATCTTCAACAATTTCACCTATAATGGTTGGATTAGCAAGGACAAACCGATTGGGAGGAACTATGCTGAGTGGATACGCTCGATCTTCAAAAAGGCTCATACCTCCACATAAGGTGTAAAACATCTTCAGGTCATCAGGTAAAACATTCTTCCCTGATAGCATTGGTAATCCGATCGGGTCGTATACCTTACATCCTTGAGTCACACGAATCCTGCTAACTAACGTATCAATGTCCATCAACAACCCTTTTTCTACGTAAGGAAAAAGAGCTGATCTTTATTGCCGAAATAGTCGTAGATGAGTGCCTTACTGCACCCGGCAAGGTCAGCAATCCGGTCAACACGTGCCCCGGCAATGCCCCGCCGGGCAAACTCATTCGTTGCTGCATTAAGCAGGCGTTTTTTTGTTTCTTGTATATCTCGTCCCATGCCCCTACTATATCTCACTAACCAGTCAGTTGACAAGAATGTGAGAAAGTCCTCTGGCGTCCAGCTGGCGAGTGGGGTCAACCCACGCATACGTCCACCTTCAGTGAGATTGCACTACTTTGTCTGCAGAGGGATTCGCACGAAAAAGGTGGTGCCGTTGCCTTCAGATGATTCTACCCAGATATGGCCGCCATGTCGCTCAACAATTTCTTTACTAATTGTGAGACCAAGTCCCCAGCCTTCTCTAAACATGGTTTCAGCATAGGGGCTACGATAAAATGGTTCAAAAAGATGTTCTTGTTCTTCATCTGAAAGGACATGACCCTCGTTATGAACCTGGAGAATGGCAGCGGAATGTGTTGTGTATATGCGAATGTCGACTACAGTGTTTTTGGCGGCATACTGGAAGGCATTATTCACGACATTCAGGACGACATGGGAAAGTCGTTCACAATCAGCTTGTAGGATAATGGGCTCAGAAGGAAGCGTCCATTTAATAGATCTCTCCGAAATTGTACAAAGATTCTCAATGGCTTCCTGGCAGAGGCGCTCAAAATTACATGTTCCAATCCGTAATTGCATCCCTTCCGAGCGAAAACTACTGATATCAATCAGTTCTTCAATTAATATACGTAAATGACGTGTCCTTTCCTCAATCTTTTCAAAGTGATTTCTCCATACGAGCAATTCAGTTGTTGTTCCCTTTACCTTATTCAGGCGACGCAGAGCCAGTTGCGCTTCCCCTAGTATCGTAGTCACAGGCGTCCTTAATTCGTGCGCTGCACGTGTCATAAAATAGTCCTTGAGATGGTTGACTCTCTCAAGCTGCTGATTGGCTGCTGCCAGTTCTTGTACATATGTAGAGATCTCTTGCTTAGCGGCAAGAATACGCCGCTGCTGCACAGCATTGTGAGCTGCGAAAAGAGCTATCGCGAATTGCGCAAGCACAAAGGGACCGAATACTCTGATATCGGTCCATATGTTCGCAGTCAATAAACTATATTGAGGAGCGACAAAGAAATTGAAAGCGAGGAAACCAAGTACCACTGTGATGAGCGCGGGACTTACTCCCCACACAAATCCAACGATGACGGTTACAAAACAAAAGGGAGTCCACATGAAATGCATTTGTTTTATAAAAAAGTTCGCAAGCACCATGACAATCACCAGGAAGAGCCCCACTGGATAGCCAAAAAAGGGCTGGCGCCACCGGGGAAGACGTACGCCAACATCTTGAGGCGGTGTTCCATGATGCCAAAGATATCGGATCATCTTACTCATGCACATAATGAACACCCTTATCTCTGTGCTAACTATTGTAGGGTTATGTCCTTTTATATACCGATACATTTATCAGTACAGTTATACATTTATATATGACTATTATAACGCCTGGATATATCGTTTATCAATTTCACAAGTAAGACTCATCAATATACATAAAATAGCGTAGTATATATTTCTGAAAAGGTTGATTACCACGCTCTCTAGCAGGCAACGATCGGTTGACATACACAAATACATCTGTTATCATCACTTTTGCTGCATCCTCGCAGCACGCAGCCTCCAGTATAGAAAGAAGAAAAGGACCTGTATGACTGACGCGACAATGACGAAGCAGCCCAAAGGCTGGCACTTTCGCTCGTGTTACGCATGTGTTCACGCGTTTCGTGTCGCCCAATGTCGTACTATGCCCTTTTTTGGGGAAGACGTTGACACGAGTCTGGAGTGAGCGTTAGCAAAACATCACATCGACAAGCCGTGGGTGACACACACAGGTCTCGCCCACGGCTTTCCTTTTTTCTTGCCATTTCTCATCAGCAGACAGGCCCTGGGGCGAGTGACAAGCGCTGTCCACGGCCTTTTTGCACGCTTTGTGTTTTCTCTGTACAAGCATTTTGAGAATGGAGTTTTCCAGGGATGAAGTCGCACAAGCATAAAACCAATGTATCGCAATCGCTCTGGCGTAATCACAACTACCTGCTCTTGCAAGGTGGCCAGCTTGTTTCGTTTATCGGAGATCAACAGCAATTTATTGCGCTCCCACTCCTGGTCTTAGCCCTCACCAGATCTGCCGTTCAAGCGGGTATTGCGGTCAGCCTGGGCACGATCGCGGTACTTGTAATCAGTCCATTTGCGGGCGTGATCGCAGACAGATGGGACCGTAAGAAGATTATGCTACTCTGTGATGCTGGACGTCTGTGCATCATACTCACTATTCCTCTTGCCTTCTGGTTTCACGTCCTGACGATGCTACACATCTATATCGCAGTGACGCTCGCCGGTGTACTGGGAACCATTTTTAGCGTTGCAAATGCGGCAGCCCTACCCAACGTGGTGACGCAAGAACAGCTCCCTGCCGCGCTTTCCCAATCGCAGGCGGCGTACTCCAGTGTGCGCACCGTTGGATCATTACTTGGTGGCGCACTCTATAGCATCGGGAGCGTCTTCCCTTTCCTGGTGAACGCCATCTCCTTTGGAGTGTCAGTATTGTCGCTGAATCTCATGCAGGGGAATTTCCAGAGCAGTCAGGAACGTTCGAACCTGCCGCTGCATAAAACTATCGCCGCAGGTTTTACCTGGTTGTGGCGGCAGCCGCTGCTCAGGTTCCTCACCATCGTGAATGGAGCCGATAGCTTGCGCTATGGTGCAGGCTACCTGGTCATCCTGATCCTGGCTAAAGATCTCCATACCTCCGCCAGTGGTATTGGGGCTATCTTTACCGCTGCGGCTATAGGTGCGCTGCTGGGAAACATTGCCAGCAACTGGGTACGTCAACGCTTCCCCTTTGGCAAGATCGCAATCAGTATGTTCTGGCTCGAAGCCCTGATGTTCCCGCTCTACGCGATCGCACCGAATGCCATCGTAATGGGCTTTATAGCGGCAGCAGAAGAACTGGTTGCTCCGATCTATACCATTTCGCTGGTGACCTATCGACTACAAGCAACCCCTGATGCCATGCGTGGTCGCATGAACAGTACCGTACAATTGGTGACACGGGGCACCCAATCAGTAGGAGCCATCGTCGGAGGAATACTGATTCAAGGTGTTGGAGCAAAATGGAGTGCACTACTCCTGGGTGGATTGCTGATACTACTTGCCATCGCGACCACCTTGAATAGACAGGTTCGCCACGCATCACTACCATCGACAGAGTCAGAGTCGACCCTCTGATCGATAGGGAAACAACTCGAACCTACGAGCAGCCTTATGGCATGCTCCAATGTTGGAGCATGCCATAAGGCTGAGGCTTACGCACGCGTATCTACGGCGGCAGTAGAGGCAGTCTCACGGCGTATAACTGGAGCGACTTTGGTACCGAACAACTCAATCGCATGCAAGACCTTGTCATGCGGTAGCGCGCCAATGCTTATCTGCATCAGGAAACGCTGATGCCCCAGGACCTCATGCTGGAAAAGGATCTTTTCAATGACTTCCTCGGGACTCCCAACCACCAGGGCTCCGCGCAGAGAAGTCGAGGCGTCATATTCACGCCGACCAGACCTGGGCCAGCCACGCTCTACTGCCAGCTTGCCCATCATAGCCATATGGAAAGGCGCGTGCTCGTCTCTTGCAGCTTGCGACGTGTCCGCAATATAGCCATGCGAGTTGATGCCGACGGGTAATGTGTTTATGTCGTGTCCGCTACGCTGTGCCGCATCACGATACAGATTGACTGATGGAGCAAAGCGTGCAGGCTCGCCTCCAATAATAGCCAACGCCAACGGCAGACCAAGGGTTCCCGCACGAACCATTGATGCAGGCGTGCCACCTACAGCGACCCAGACTGGCAAGGGATCCTGTATAGGACGCGGATAGACGCCAAGCCCATCGATGGCAGGACGGTGCTGACCCGACCAGGTCACGCGCACATCCTTACGGAGACGCAGCAGCAGGTCGAGCTTCTCATTAAACAACTGATCATAGTCATCAAGATCGTAGCCAAAAAGTGGAAACGACTCTATGAACGAGCCACGACCAGCCATTATCTCTGCACGTCCTCCCGACAGAAGATCCAGCGTCGCAAAATTCTGGAAGACGCGCACAGGATCATCCGAGCTTAAAACGCTGACGGCACTTGTCAGGCGAATCTTCTTCGTGCGCTCAGCAGCAGCAGCGAGTACCACAGCCGGAGTCGAGACAGCGTATTCGGGGCGATGATGCTCACCAACACCGAAGACGTCGAGTCCAACCTGATCGGCCAGTTCGATCTCCTCAATAAGGTTGCGCAGGCGTTGTGCCGGGCTAACCGTCTCACCCGTCAGCGGAGAAGACATACTATCAGCAAATGTATATAGACCAAGTTCCATCAAGAACTCCTTGCAGGGCGCAGCGTCACCAGAGCGCACCTCTTTCACTAATTATTTGTATGTGACTTACTATAGTATTGTACGAATAAAGCACCCCATCCGTCAAGTCCACGAGTATAATTCCAACGCGATACTTAATAATGGGTTCCGTTTTGTATTTGTTGTATCATAAAAAAATACATTCCACTAAAATTTCTGATGCATTTATAGAGGGTATACTACATGATGTAAGTGATCTTTTGAGTCCGGAAGAGGGATAAAAATTGCTACAAGAGTATGAAGTATCGCTACGGTTTGTAAATGAACAAAAGGCCCTTACGACTTTTATCTTAGAACCCTGGGGGGAGATATATACAATGGAGCCGGATGTTACATGGCTCCTGACGTTACAAAGTGCTATTGCTCCAGTCGGCTCAAATGCTATTGAAGTTATGTATAGCATTAATTGTATAACAGTCTATGGTTGGGAAGGATGTACTGCGACACTATACCAGGATGGTGAAGAGGTACCGAAAGATATGACTGGCACCCGAGGACGTGTGCCCAAGACACCAGATGGAGTAGTAGATAGCTTAATTTCAGAATAGTATTCATAAAAGGAAAGTAAGAGCATGGAAGTGGAAGATTTTTCTTTGCAGCAAGCCTATACAGTTTTACAGTATCATGTAACTGAGCCTGGTGGTCTATTGGATCAAGTTGATCGTGGTTTACCCATTGAAAAAGACTTGAAAGACGATTTTTCCCAGCTAGAGCGAGCTTTCAAAAAAGTTCAGAGTGCATGGGAACAGCAAGTGGAAGTTCCCAAACATATTGTGCATATGTTTAGTGGTGTCTTCCCACGCATCGATGCTCGTATGCAACTTCATCCAGAAGAGCTTGAATTACGTGAGGTCTATCTACGGTTCAGCCATTGGATAGAGCATCTTTTCACTCCAGGAGATCCGGATGAAAATTACGCTATTGCCGTTGTTACGACACAAGTATTGGGTGTCTCATCTATTTCTCTGGATCTTCATCATCGTCAAGGACTTGATCAGCCCACCTTAGGTCTGTTTTTTGATGCGCTAGATGACCTGGCGCACATATGGCAAACACGAGAGAATGTCTCAAGATTGGCAGCAGGCTCAATGATCATTGCACAGGATATTTTTATCTCACAAGACAATGGTCATACGGGCCGAAAAATGCAAGAGATTGTAGAAGCTCGTAAGGTGTTGGCTGAAAAGGTTGAGAACTGCTTGCAATAGAAGCGGAAAGGTTGCGAATCAAACAGTCGCTTACATTAGCGAACTTGCATATGAACCCGTACCTTATCTGTCTGAGACATACGTTTTGCCGCAATTACAAAATTGTGTCTGCCACAGGCTCACCAGAGTTCATAGAACAGATCAGTGCCCAGGGTGGGAATAAACGCATGAGCCAACTCTGCCACGGGTCCCGTTTGACTCAGTTCTAGCCAGCCGTCGCTACTGCGTCGGTAGCACATCCGCTGCACGCTGAACCGCCGCTGTATCAGATCGAGGAGGATGAAGCGCAACACAGGCGTGTACCGGGGGGCATAGTGCTCCTCCTGTGACCGCAACCGCGAAACCTGGTCCGGGTCCAACTGGAAAGTCGTCTGTAGTCGGCTGCACAGAACGTCGAAATTGAGGCTGTTCTGCTCGTAGATTTCAATCTTGTCGCGCTTGACGGCGATCTGGTACTGGTAAGCCTCGGGGTGCCGCTTTACCTCTGCCTCTATAGCTGTCACCTCCTCTGGCTGGATCAATACAGGGCGGTATTTGCTGAGGGTGACCAGGCCATTGATGTTCTCGCTGATCGTGAAACCGGATGGCAACTCCTTGACTGGTTCACCTTGACTATGGCCCGGGCGGCCAAAGTAATAACGTGGCTTGCCGGTTTTAGTCTGCCCCTTATAGAGCGTATATGTCTGGCCTTTGCGATTAGTGTAACTGACCGGCATCCTGGTCCTCCTTGTACTACTCTCACTACGGTGATGCTAAGGGACATTCTGGGCACTCGCTTCGTTTCCTACGAGTATACCCAAAACTACACTCCTACGACAAGCCCCCCAATCCCTGCAGAGATTTACAGATTTTTTACAGCTTCAGATTTTTTTTTTGATATTTATGAGCTATCTTGTATCCATGTGGAAACGAGTAAGAGACCGGATAGAGTATGTACCATTTAGATTCCTCTCATCCTGGTTTCATTTAAGAATGATACATTTAAGAATGATAAATATACACATATGGCAGCATCTTCCTATTGTGATGAAGAAACCAGGAACGAGCAATCATTTCCTGTCCTTTACCTGAATGTACCTGAATACTTCTTCAGCGATAGAGAAAGATATTGTAAAGGACATCATACTCAAGAGCTGAAGATAATTTAAGAAGGGTTGCATACATAATGAAGAAGTTTATTGTCAGCGCTTTTATTATAGGCGCTTTTGTCCTCTATAGCTTTGTCTATAGTCGTTCAAATCCTGTTGCAGTTGTGCCAGGTAACTCAATCAGTGGAAGTACTTCATCCACGCGCTCAACTACTACTCCTGCCGGGGGAACAACACCTGGAGCAACAAGTCCATCTCCATCCGGTACCACAACTGCATCAACAACACCTGGTCAGTATAAAAATGGCACCTACACCGGAAGTGCTGCGGATGCTTACTATGGCATGATACAAGTCAAAGCGGTCATTCAACAAGGAAAAATAACCGATGTGCAATTTTTGCAGGCCCCCAATGATCGCAACCAATCAGTCATGATCAATAGTTATGCCGACCCCCAGCTCACGCAGGAGGCTATTCAGACTCAGAGTGCTAATGTAAATGTAGTCACCGGAGCAACTGATTCCAGTGAAGCATTTATACAATCGCTTACAGATGCACTTTCGCAAGCAAAAGCATAAATGCTATCAACAGGCGACCAGGATTTGAAGGGTATAGGAATAATTACCCGGACAAAGGCAACACTTACCAGCAGATTTGAAAGGCATGTGGTGTAAAATAATGGCAAAAATTGATTATATACTGGATCGTATAACGATGTACAGGGTTGTACTTTATCTCCTGATTGGATTGATTGGGGTCGCGACTATCCTGGCAGCGTTTAAGGTTCTGGCCTTCTCTCCACTGGCACTGCTGGCATCGACAGCCTTTCTGATTATTATATGCTGGGCAATGAATACGATTTTAGCATTTATGCTTAACGTACCAGCAAATGTTGAATCGGTCTATATTACCGCCCTCATCCTGGCGTTGATTATTGATCCAGCGCAATCGGTAGGCGCTTTTCTGTTCCTGGGTTGGGCTGCCATACTGGCGATGTCTTCAAAGTATATTCTGGCACTACGGAAGAAGCATATCTTTAATCCAGCCGCGATTGCAGTTGTGATTACTGCGTTTGTGCTGAACCAATCGGCTAGCTGGTGGGTCGGAACTGTAAGTATGTTGCCGTTTGTACTGATTGGAGGATTGCTCGTTGCGCGTAAATTGAGACAAGAGGACATGGTTTTGAGTTTTTGTGCGGCGGTGATTGTAGGGATCGCGCTTATTACTCTTGTTCAAGGAAGATCGGTTACGACGGCACTGTATCAAGTGGTGGTCCAGTCGCCGCTCTTCTTCTTTGCCTTTATCATGCTGACTGAACCTCTTACGGCTCCTCCAACAAAAAATTTGCGCAGAGTATACGGTGCTCTGATAGGTCTGTTGTTCATGCCTCAGGTGCATCTCGGCTCCATTTACTCCACACCGGAACTGGCTTTAGTACTGGGAAATGTCTTCTCATACCTGGTGAGTCCAAAGCAGAAAGTTGTGCTGACCTTAAACAGAAAAATCAAAATGGGGCATAATGTCTTTGATTTTGTATTCAGGCCCTCACAAAAACTGACCTATAGACCTGGACAATATATGGAATTCACGCTGGCACATCCTCACGCGGATAGCCGGGGGAATCGTAGATACTTTACGCTTGCATCATCGCCGACTGAGAATTTTGTGCACCTGGGTATACGCTTTTATGACCAGGGGAGCAGCTTTAAGCAAGCTATGTTTCAGATGAATGGCAAAACACAATTTGTTGCAGCCCAGATAGCAGGAGATTTCACGTTACCCACAGATCCGACACAAAAACTTGTCTTTATCGCCGGAGGGATAGGCATTACACCCTTTAGAAGTATGTTGAAGTATCTGCTCGATACGCAACAGAGACGCGATATCGTCATGTTCTATGCCAATAGAAGGGCGGATGAGATCGTTTATAAAGACGTACTGAGTGAGGTCCAGGCTAAACTTGGCATAAGAACGTTCTATACATTGACTGATACGGCTGCTGTACCGCGCAACTGGTCAGCGTTTGTCGGCAGAATACAAGAGCAAATGTTGCTAGATGTCCTGCCTGATTATCTTGAACGTACCTATTATCTGTCCGGTCCACCTGATATGGTGAGAGCCTATGAGCAGGTATTGAAAAATTTGCAGGTGAGGCATGAGCAGATAAAGAAAGACTTTTTCCCTGGACTTGTATAGCGATTGTAACCTCGCATGGATGTATCTCCTCGCCGCCATAGACTATAGACAATGGATTATATGCTCTACTATGTTTATGGGTAACACCTACTCGTATAGAATCCTTCATAAGGGATAAAGCATGATAAGTATGATAGATATCTGTAATTTCAGTATTCTATTATAATAAAGGCAGAAACACTATTACATTTATCTGTGCATACGAGTAGGCTGTTTTTAAGGAGATAGAAAATTATGTACGTACTTCCTTATGGTTTCAAGTCAGTGTGGAGACATGCTCTGTGTGGACTGTGTGCTCTGTTGCTGCTCAGCTTAATGTTGTTTCACGCTCCCCATGTTTTCGCAAGCACATCTTTGCCTTATGGGGGCAATCGGCTCGCCATTCAGACAACTCATAGCAGTCAGATGCGGATGCAGCCATCACAACTGGGAGCAAATCTCTTCACCTTTACAGGAGTACACACCTTCATAACCTATAATATGGCGAGCACCCAATTCTATTATCAAGGGCCTCAAGGCAAGCAGACGTGGAGTGGGAACAATGTAAATGTGCAGGACAGTCCACTCGGAACACTGATTACCGTCTTCTTCCCTGGAAATCCCGATGTAGGAATTGTATCGCTCACGGTGCTCCTGCCAGCCGTCGACCTGATAAGCAATGCTCCAGCCCACTTTGAAACGTTTGCCATGTACGCGCACCACCGGGGTTTCATCCTCATACCGCCTGCGCGTCTCACCTACACCACCATCGCGCTTCACGGTACTGCCCAGCCATAGCATATAAGCTTACGCACCAGGAATCAAGTAGGCATACGTCGCTTGCAATACAGTGCTATTCCACGACTGAAACACTATCATCTCCCAGAGCGTGCTTCTATATATATAGACTGACAACAATATAGACCTGCCGATAACTGTATCGCCCGCAGCTAAAAGGAGCACCTCAATGCAAGCACCTTTCAACCATTCACAGCTGACAGTCTATCAGGAAGAGCCAATAAATGCTGGCACTCCATTAGATCTTCTGCGGCGCTCATTTCTTACGCCACAGGATGCTTTCTTTCTACGCACCCATGGATCAATACCTCATGTAGATCTGGACACCTACCGCCTGTCAGTCACAGGTATGGTTCAAAACCGACTCGACGTATCGCTTGAAGAACTACGATCACAATTTCCTGAACATACTGTCACGGCAACGCTGGTATGTGCTGGTAGCAGACGGAAAGAATTGGACGCGCTACGTCCTCTGCGCGGAGAACTGCTCTGGGGACCAGACCCTATTGGGACTGCGGAGTGGCGAGGCGTTCTCTTGCGCGATGTGTTACAAGCAGTCGGAGTGAAGACTGATGCCCACCATGTGGCCTTCACCAGCCTGGATGAGATACAAGAGGAGGGCAAGCGTATTCATTTTGGCAGTTCTATCACGCTGGAGAAGGCACTCTCACCAGATGTTCTCCTGGCATATGAGATGAATCATGAACCGCTTACCAGTGAGCATGGCTTCCCTTTACGTGTCCTTGTACCCGGCTATGTTGGTGTTAGAAGCGTCAAGTGGCTTCGTGAAATCACGCTGCAAGAAAAGCCCTCCACCAACTATTTCCAGGCTCGTGATTATAAGACATTTCCACCCAATGTTACAGCAGACACAGTCGATTGGAACCAGGGAAAAACGCTGGAAGAGATATCTCTCAACGCCATCATCTGTACGCCACAAGAAGCGGAAACCCGTAAAGCAGGACCAAACATGATACAAGGCTATGCGCTTACGGGTCAGGGGGTTCCCATTGAACGCGTCGAACTCTCAATAGATAAAGGCATGACCTGGCATCCGACGACGATCGTCACACGGGCTGATCCATGGGCCTGGTGCCTATGGGAAACAACACTGGAGCTTGCGCCTGGCGATTACCAGCTCATAGTACGTGCATGGGATGCTGACGGTCATACCCAGCCAGAGGATATGGGGCCGCTCTGGAACTTCAAAGGCTACGCAAACAATGCCTGGCAGAGAGTAAATATCCACGTGATCTGAAACAACCATCAGGATCTAAAAAAAACGCATTCTTTACACTCGGGCAGTATGTAAATCATACGCGATAGGGAGGAGGGATATTTTATGGTAATATATAAATAATGAATATAGAGCAATAAGGAAAAAAATGGAACAAGCAGGACTACCTCGTGACCACGATGAGCGATTAACTCGTGCCAGATGCTCCCTGGAGGGATTATCCATTGGGGATGCTTTCGGCGAGCAGTTTTTCCACCAGCCACTTCTCGCCAGGCAGCAGCGTATCGCAACGCACGAGATTCCCACGCCTCCCTGGCTATACACCGATGATACCCAGATGGCACTCTCCATTGCCTCCATTCTGCAACACTCTGGAGCAATCCAACAGGATCGTCTTGCTGAAAGCTTTGCCGAGCACTACGAACCATCTCGTGGCTATGGTCCTTCTCTGCACCGTTTACTCCGGGCCATTCGTGCTGGCACTCCCTGGAGCGAGGCAGCATCCCAACAGTTTGCGGGTCAGGGGTCCTTTGGCAACGGTGCTGCGATGCGAGTAGCACCCCTTGGGGCCTATTTTGCTGAAACACTCGATGTCGTGGTTGAGCAAGCCACCCTCTCTGCCGAAGTCACACATACGCATCCAGAAGCACTTGCCGGCAGCATCGCAGTCGCCATTGCAGCAGCCTGGTCCTGGAGACTCGGACAAAAAGGCGAGCGACCCGATCGAGCGGAGTTTATCGATCTCATTCTGCCCTTTCTCCCTACAAGCGAGGTACGCAGAAAAACGCGCTGGGCACGAGACCTGTCAACAACGACACCAGTAGAGTCAGTCACCACCATGTTGGGCAATGGAACCGGCCTCTCTGCACAGGATACCGTCCCTTTTGTGCTCTGGTGTACGGGCGAACAGCTCAGCAACTACGAGCAAGCCCTCTGGCTTACCGCCAGCGGATTTGGCGATGTGGATACCACCTGCGCCATGGTCGGCGGGATTGTTGCACTGTACGATGGAGGCGAGAGCATTCCACCAGCATGGAGAAAAGCCAGAGAGCCGCTGCCACAGTGGTCAGGCACAATATAGTGAAATATCGATACTTACCCGGCAGTAAGATTTTCTATGAAGCATACGACTCCATGTTGCCTTAGAAAATAATCCGGGATTCGATGGTCAAGGAGGGAAAAAGGCTCACACTACCTCAGCATATGCGTTATTTTCATCGCCCGCTCTGTCGAAAAGACATGAACCTTTTTGGCCTATCCCGGTGAGCCTCAGAGAAGTAGATACATACTAACATCCATTATCGTGTATATCACATGGATTAAATATATGTATCGCTATCGTCTGCAATCTTGCCAAAAACTCGTCCCCCTCTCGGATGGGGGAGATAGCTTTAGCTATCGGGGGGAGCCATCCTCGCCTTATGCTCTCGATGACTCTTCTACGCCAACCATCTCCCGTTCGGACGTGGATTTCGTCATCAAGAATGGCAGACTAGGAAGGCAAGAGTGATAGAGAGCGTTTAATGGTGTATTACAGCGTAGTTCGAGAATCTACTCCCCCCTGTCGCTGCGGCGACATCCCCCCCAAAGAGGGAGGCAGGGGTATTATCATCCTTACAGGCGATAGTGAACATTACTGGCAAGCGACAGGATGCATTCGTCATGGCGCCCCATCTGTCTCCCTCGGCCTGAGAGGCGGTTTCTTTGCATATCCCACAAAAAGGTTCATGTCTTTTCGACAGAGCGGGCCATGAAAATAACGCATATGCTGAGGCAGTGTCAGCCTTTTTCCTTCCTTGACCATCGAATCCCGGATTATTTTCTAAGGCAACCTACATCGGTGAGCTTCTTTGAGAGAGACCACCTGGTGTGAATATCTATATGCCCATTCATTTCAGTTAAAAGGAAATCACTAAAGCGTGGATAGATCTGAGAAAACGATGTTCTAACAGGATTCTCCTCAAGATAATAGTAAACCGGAGGATCTTCCCCTTCATCTAAGCCAAAAAAGTTAAGTTGATACCCTTGATGCATAAAAAAAACGAATGTATCTTCCGGCATTGCTTTAGAGAAATGGTCCTCTTCCAGGAGTTCTCCTGCCCAGCTTTGAATTTCCATAAGTTGATCGTACAAACAATCAGACCCCTCCAGGAAACCACCACCTGAATGCCCCATCTATAAAAGAATTTCTCGATAGGCCTCTGGCAAACGATGTTTTATATGCTGCTCGATCCCTTCAACTTCTTCGAGTGTACAAGGAATGAATGGACGAGAGCTGAGACGCTGAAACACTTCTGCTTGTTTTTTGGCTTCTTCCAGATACATCAGGCCTCTTCTTTCTTCTTGCATGAAGGGCTATCTGTTCGTTCCCAGCCACAGCAACTCTCTTATAACTGCACGAGTTTCATAGCCTGCGCGAAGCGTGGATCTTCCAGACGAAAGCCATCGGGATTGGTACCGCGTGCCAGCGCCAGATAGTAACTAAAGAGTTGTAATGGCAGCAGGCAGGTAAGCGCGGTAAACGGTTCGGGGACAGATGGAACATTACACACGGCAGCCGCATCCTGCTGAATATTAGTAGCCGTACCGTCGCTGACGACGATAAAGGGTGCGCCAATTGCCTTGATCATGGTCGCTAGTTCTAGCACGCGAGCCTGGGCAGGACCAGCAGGGACGATGAGAATGAAAAGATCCTCTGGCTCGACGCACTGAAATGGGCCATGCAACATGACCTCAACTGGCATCCCCTCGGCCTGGAGATACGAGGTCTCCTTGATCTTGAGCGCAATCTCCTGGGCGGTGATGCCGGATGGTCCGCCACCTACGATCCAGATACGACGATGCTTCAGATGAGCGTTTGCGAGAGACATCATCTGTGTACCTGCCATCAAGCAGGTTTGTAAGATGCCAGGAAGCTCTTCTTGCAGGAAGTTAGTCGCGTGCTGCTGCTGTCCAAGCCCTTCAGCAAGACAGGCCAGGACAGCAATAGAGCCAGTGTAGCTCACCGTATGCGCCGAAGATGCATCCTGCCTGGTTGTTGTGAAAACAACATCGGCGTACTGCATCGTGCCAGGGGTACCTTCACCCGTGATAAGTACAGTGAAGCAATTGGCCTCTTTGGCCCGTTTGATGGCCTCTAAACTGGAGCGTTTGCCACCCCGGTGACTAACAACAATCACGCAATCCCTATCGCTCAGAGCAGGACCATAGAGAGCAAAATCGAAGGAGTGTAGCGCCTGGAAGGGAACTGCTACGCCATAATACCTCAACAGGTGATAGCCTACCTCGGCGGCATGGAACGACGTGCCGATACCAACGATGAAAATGCGCTGAGCGTGCTCAAGCTTATGCGCAATCTGTTCGATACGCGGGCGAATACGCTGCACAATCTCAGCAAATACGTGTGGTTGGGCCAGTATCGCATCATACATATGGAAGGGATGCTGCGTACGAGATTCGGTTGTCATGGTCTGATCCTTTCACTTGCCAGGAATATTCCTGGTGCCTGTGCTTGTGACCGTATGGTACCCTACGAACGATCTGCCAACAAGAGCCATTATAGGCGAAAGTGAGAGGACCAATTATGCGTCTACGCTCAAATTCTCTTCTGAAGAAATGAATGTGGCGGCGTTCCTGGCAAGCGGGGATTGCTGCGAAAATCTTTGAGCGTTTCTATCGAGCCCCTGGTCAGCAGCAAGGAATGGTCTCTGGCCTGGGGACAGGATTATATATTGTTGCAGAGATCGTGAAGCACCACAAAGGAACAATCACAGTAGAGAGCGAAAGAGGAACAGGATCAACCTTTCAGGTGACTCTCCCCCTAAAATAACGCTAAGGCTTGCCTGATCCTACTACAATCTGCTAATATTCTCGTATAATTTACGAATTCCTAAATATATCTATGAAAACGACGGTTTACTATTAACAATGAGCAAAAGAGAAAAATGAAACGAGTTCTTAGCAACGTTGCTCACTCCACTTTCTTTTCTACCCATGCCCTATCGATCGTCTTATCATCCGCATGCAGGCTTATAGATTGAAGAGAGTAGGAGGTTCTTTTTTGGGATCTTTCACAAACCAAACGGAGCAGGATATGCCACCGAACCCTATTTTAGAGGAAGAACAAAATACTTTTAATCCATCCTTCGTACAGCGTTCCTGGCAAGCTATCTATCAGCATTTATTGCACTCATACCCCTTCTGGTGTGTTCTTCTGCTGGGCGCACTCCTCCGCTTCTGGGGCCTGGGCGTTAAACCTCTGCACTTCGACGAAAGCCTGCATGCCTATTTTTCGATGGTATTGCTGCATAACAATATTGATAATTGGTCTACATGTGTAGCTACGGCTTCTGCAAATTGCTATCGTTACGATCCCCTCACCCATGGGCCGTTCCAATTCCATATTATCGCTACTAGCTATAGAATTAGTCAGTGGTTGGGTGCACCCGATAAGGGTATCAATACGACAACGGTGAGAATTCCGGCGGCAGTCCTGGGAACCTTACTCGTTGGGCTTCCCTATTTCGTGCGTGACTATATTGGCAAGGTTGGATCCTGGCTCGCTTGTCTCTTCCTGGCAATTTCGCCCAGTATGGTTTATTTCTCTCGCTTTGCACGCGAAGATATCTATATGGCCTTCTTCACATTGCTCATGGTCGTTGCGATAGCTCGCTATATCCGCGAGCGCAGAGGCAAGTGGCTACTGATTGGTGCTCTGGCTTTGACGCTCTCGTATGCCACAAATGAAGCTACGTTCTTAACCATCGCTGTCTTTGGCAGTTTCCTCGGCGCACTTTTAAGCTGGGAATTAGCAGTACGGTGGCGCTTCCTATCTGGCTCTGGAAAAGAGACACAATCTCGTAAACTGCAATTATTACCGCGCACGATGGCTCCTGCAACGGTACTGCTCTATTTTGTGGCACTGCTGATCATTGCGAAAGTATTCTTCGCGAAATTACAAGCGTTAGCAGTATATATCACACAGCATAAAGCGACAGCCGATGCCGATGTTGCACAGCTAAAAGCGGTAACGCAGATGATTCTACCGTGGTTGGGTATTGCGCTCGTTGTTTTCGTCACTGTACTGCTCATTCGGGAACAGAGGGGACATGTCATACTAGAGCGGCATGGATTGGCCTTACGCGTAGATCCGCAAAAGCAGCCGCTCCTTGATACCATTTTGACGCTGCCCTGGAAGCATTGGTTCTTTGCTCTTGTCTGTAGCGCATTCGTGTTTATATTGCTTTTTACTGTGCTCTTCACCTACGTTCCGAATGGTATTGGGGATGGCATCTGGCAAGGACTCTACTATTGGATACAACAGCAACAGGTAGCACGTGGCGGTCAACCCTGGTACTACTATTTGCTGCTGATCCCTTTATACGAACAGATCGGTGTCGTCTTTGGGCTGGTTGGTATTGTACGCTGCCTGGCGCATCCCACGCGCTTCCGTCTCTTTCTGGTTTACTGGTTTCTAGGGAACCTCTTGATCTATTCCTGGGCGGCTGAGAAAATGCCGTGGTTAATGATTCATAGCATGATCCCACTACTGCTGCTAGCCGGTGTTGGGTTAGAACCAGCAATCATTACACTCATTCAAATGTTCAAAAGAAGTGTAAGCGTACCTGAAGTAGCACTCAACAGCACTGAAGAGAGTGAAGTCTTCTATAGACAGCAAAAGAGGAAAAGGCGTTTTGCTCACAACAGCGCTATTGGTACCATACTCATAGCAATTTTTCTTCTGGTGCTCACCCTGCAGAATATGATCCAGGTTAGCTATATTCATCAAGCGGATGCCAATCATGAGATGATGGTTTACGTCCAGACAACCCCTGCCATAAATACGATGATGTCCCAAATAGGGCGTCTCGATCAAAGTCTCGATCAAGGAAAGCATCAATTATCCATCGGAGTTACTTCGGATGCGACATGGCCGCTAGCCTGGTACCTACGAGATTATACCCATGTCTGCTTCAATTTTCCAACGGCTTGTCCCGCTCAAGCAAATAATGTACAGGTCATTTTCTCGGAGTCGGCAGACACACCAGAGATACAAATGCGTTACGGAGCAGGCTATACATCCCAACTGTATCATCTTTTTGATCAATGGGATCAAGGTTACATGCCTCCACCATGCGTAGCATCGCAGCAGAAAAAATGTGCGCCACAACAATACACGGGGGTTGGTCCCCTGCTGTGGCTAAGTTATGGTGATGCGCTACCTGCTCATGCCCAATTTAATCCACTTGACGCACTACAACGCGTCTGGCGATGGTGGTGGCAACGAACACCTATTGGGCAGGCAGACGGTGGAGGTTTCACACCAATCACATTATTCATTCGTCAGAATTAGCAGCTTTTTGAGAGGCAGAAGGAGACCGTACCATGAGTACGCCAAAGGGTATGAAGTGTATGAACCACAAGCTTGCAAGCGGAGATAGAGTGCTCATTTATAGCAATCCCCAGCAGGTCTTGTTCCAGATACGTCACCAGACTCCTACTGAAGAGAATATCCTCGATCCATCCTTTAAGGTGGCAGTAGCACTTACACCCGCAGATGCCTTGCTTATTGCAAGCGAACTGCTTACAGCCGCTGTCCCGCACCTGACGAATACGCAACAGGAGGTGCAGCTTGCAGAGGAGCAAGCCACACCCAGCACGAATGGGGAATAATAACGTGCCGCACACAGGTCGCACCTTCCACACTTCCGTAGGTTTTTTGGCATATCCTGGTGAGCCTCGAAGAGAGGGATATGCAGTTACAGGCAATAGTGAGCTTTATCTCGGCCTGAGATACTGCATGTCATACAGGAAATGCCGCTCAAGCCCTCCTCTTTGAGGGGGGAAAGCCGCATTAGCGGCAGGGGGGAGTAGAATGCTAGCAATGCCCTGTATTCCTCGATGAGAGACTATGAAGGCAAGATTGATAAATACGTTTAATGGGACATTATAGCGTGGTTCGAGAATCTACTCCCCCTGTCGCTGCGGCGACACCTCTCCTCAAATAGGGAGACAGAGGTATCAGCATCCTTACAGGCGCTAGTATACTTTATTGACAGGCGACGGGATGCATTCGCCATGGCATTCCATCTGTCTCCATCGGCCTGAGAAGTGGCTTCATTGCATATCCCACCAAAAACCTACCCCGGTGAGCTTTCCCTGGTCAGGATACTATATGCCTTACTCATCTATCTGACTGGCAGTTGATACACTGTATAACCATCGATCGCAAAGCTCTGGTACCCTCCGCGCTGCTCGAAGACGTTTGCGCAATCGTTGCCATTTAACAGATACGCGGCATGGGGATCATGGCTGGTCACGTCGTAATACGGTTTATATCTGTTGTGCTGGTCGGCTCGAAACGAACAGTCGCCCGTGACGACACCACAGGTGACGCGCTCAGCGCTCTGAAAGGCCAAACGATAACATGTCCAGTAATCGGTATAGACATGGGTAATGCCGTGTTGGGATAAAGACGAGATAAGCTCTTCTTCCTGGGCATAGGCCGTTCGAGCTTGCGGTACCTCGGTCAGCGTTTCATAGGTACCATAGCTCAGGCACAGTATCATGATAACCATCAATGTCATTACCAGGAAAGAGCGAAGACTTTTTATCCCGCCGGCGACAAAGACTTTTTGCATGCACCGCCACAAAGGCCAGAGCAGAATAGGAGTTGCGATCCAGATGCATACAAGGTAACGTGCATAAACCGAGGCTCCATCCAGTGGAGCATGACTACGCAGGAATGCGCACAACGTCAAAGCCGCTTGTAAAACTATAGCGAAAGCAACACACGCTCGAATAAACTCTCCAGAGATTTTTTCATCATTGGAATGTGTATGCCAGGCAAAAAAAAGATTCCGTACTTGTATCACTTGTAGCACAATTGCATACAGCAACAAAAAAAGATAGCAGCAGGACCAACTTACCTTGATGGTAATACAAGCGGCATTCATCGGCTGTACAGGTTCAAAACCCAACATCTTTATGCTGGACAGGTCATCTGTATGACATAGTGGATTACCAGTAATGGCAGGTAGACTATAAATTACGGTTCTACTGATCTGTTGGACAGCAGTATGCACCGACCAGGCAGGTGCTCCTTGCATACCGATGAGCGCAGACCAGGGATTCTGACCAGGTGCAGCATTGACAGTGGCGAGAATAAGAGGCATTGCTCCAACAATCAGTCCCAGCAGAATGAAGAGCAAGGCTCCTTTCTTCAAATCCTGCCAACAAAAGACCAGCAGGACCAGCGCGGAACAGATAATTGCTGGCAAAATCAGTAAATCGCTCCATATTCCAACACCAACAACTATCCCCCAACTAACATATCCCACGCCTCTCCATACAGGACGAGATCCCGGTCTAGCCGCAGAGAGCGAGAGCAACAACGTAAGCAGAAACGAGAGGGTCCCACATACCAGGATCTCGGCATAACCTCCAAGCGGACTTAACTGGCGCGAAAGTATCACATTCGAGCCCAGGCTGAAAAGAAATAGCATATACAACGCAAAACGCTTTGTATAGAGAAGAGCAGTTAATACATAGAGGCATACCAGAAATAAAAGAAATAACACAATTAAAGCCAGACGCAGCGCGAAAGGAGAAGGCCCAAAGACAAAAAAGAGACCAGCCCCGAGATACGCTTCTAACGCTCCCATATAATTTTGTCCATAGAAAAAAATAGGATGTTGTCCCGCTTGAATATGGAGCGCCATAATGCCCATAACCCCCTCATCAGCATTGAGCAGAGGCCAATTGTTATAGGCGAGAAAGACACGGAGTAGAGTAGCACAGGCAATGAGCAAGCCGGCACACACCCCATACCTCTGTTTCCAAAGTTTTTCCTTCAACAATTTACAGCGTCTTTCTATCTCTAATACATGATATGATGGCGAATTTCAATACTGTATGATCCTGACTAGCTTTTTCAGATTCAAACATTGATAAATAACAGATAACTTCAATGGTATATTCTCCTTTAACTTTTCAAGCTCGTTTTATAATTGATTCGCTGAATATACTTTAGCTTATTATATCCTTTAAAATCAAGCCATACTTTTTTGCCCAACATTCAAAAGACTGAACATGAAAGGAAAAGCCAGAGCATCAGGTATTTGACACATGCACTCTGTTTGCTATTTAAACACGTAAATATGATATAGTATCAATTGATGATGGGCTTCAATCGGCACTCAATGCTTGACTAAAGTGGTAGTAGCTTTGTAATCTCGATGAAGAGATACCTTACCAAAGGGGTATGGCACATGGTTGTTGATAGTATGAATCCTTATGCGACTGCGTTAGCACAGTTTGATGCTTCTGCAGATCTTCTGAACCTTCCCCAGGCAACACGCGCTATGCTGCGTATGCCCAAGCGTGAACTCACCGTCAATTTCCCGGTCAAGATGGACAACGGGACCATAAAAATATTTACCGGGTATCGCGTCCAACATGATATTACGCGCGGACCAGCCAAAGGTGGCATCCGTTTTAGTCCGGAGGTTTCGCTCGATGAGGTCAGGGCTCTGGCGATGTGGATGACCTGGAAGTGTAGTGTCGTTGGGATTCCCTTTGGGGGAGCCAAAGGTGGAGTCACGTGTAATCCCAAAGAACTTTCTAGCGGCGAGTTGGAACGGATTGCGCGCCGCTATATCACGGAGATGGCGATTGTGATCGGCCCGATGAGCGATATTCCTGCGCCGGACATGAATACAGACGGCAGAATAATGGCCTGGATGATGGATACCTATTCAATGCAAGTAGGCTATACTGTTCCAGCCGTTATTACGGGTAAGCCGATCGCCATAGGCGGCAGTGAAGGTCGCCTTGAGGCGACGGGGCGCGGGGTGATGGTCGTGACGAGGGAGGCTCTGAAGTGGTGTGGGATGTCCCTTAATTGCTCGGTTGTAGTGCAAGGCTTTGGCAATGTCGGGAGTGTCACGGCACGTTTATTGCAGGAGCAAGGGTGCAAGATCGTTGGCTTGAGTGATATTCGCGGGGGCGTGTTCTGTCCAGATGGGATTGATGTTCAGGAGGCGCTGGCATATGTGCAGGAACATGGTTATCTGGAAGGGTTACCCGGGACAGAGCCGGTGAGCAATACGGCATTGCTAGAGTTGCCCTGTGATGTGCTGATTCCAGCGGCGTTAGAGAATCAGATCACAGACCGCAATGCTGCCGCGATCAAGGCAAAGCTCGTCGTGGAAGCGGCGAATGGTCCTACAACGCCAGAGGCAGATCGAATTTTGCAGGAGCGAGGGGTCACGGTCGTACCTGATATTGTGGCAAATGCAGGCGGCGTGACGGTGAGTTATTTTGAGTGGGTACAGGACCTGCAACGTTTCTTCTGGGGGGCCCAGGAGATCAACGAGCGTTTAGAGCTCATTATGGTGCGGTCGTTTCATGCGATTATGCAGGAGGCTGAGCGTCGGCAGACAACCCTACGCATGGGCGCATATATGGTAGCCGTTGCCCGCTCTGCAGAAGCCATCGAGACGCGCGGCATATATCCGTAGCGCCAACCGGAGGGGGTCTGGTCCTCTGCTCCTTGTAAATTTTGGAATTATTCTGTGAGCAGTAAATTTGACAATTAGGTGAGCGGTAAAATGAGCAAACAGCTAAATAGATCATCAACAGGGATACGTTGCAAACATTTTATATACTCTTGCTCGTTTTACCTGCCTATTTAATTTTCCTCAAAAACCGTCTTGACAGGCTTCTCAAGCCAATTCTTGGCAAGTCGAAGCCAGGTTATCTGATTGAAAAACTCCATAAATTAGTTTAAATGACAAGACATCCTCTGCTTCCCAGAAAACAAAGAGAGCAGCACCCCTCGAACATACCGCAGGACCTCCGCAGCCAGGGAGCGAGCTGTATCTACAGCAGATGTTACGCCAACGAGGAGCACCGGCCCAACATGACTAACTCGATGCGCTGCTGCGATTGTCCCTCCATCTCTCTTGTCTGGTGTCCGAGTTCCTGCTACTCTCCGAGAGAAAGTGGGCTGGGCGCCAGTAGCCTTTCCTCAATAGAAAGATGAAATGTCCGGGTGAGTCCTTCCGCTGCTCCTCATCTTCTCTCTTCAGGCCTTTTAGCACGCCGTGCGGCTCTGCATACCTTACGCGTTTTAACAATTCTAGCAGATTTTGAGTACATCGATAGTGAAAAGGAGAGAAAGATGCCTTCGAGAAAATCTTCTTTTGAAGGGCAACCACATAGAGATAGCCCAACAGATGGGCAGCATGGAAATGATAATCAGAGTGCAGCGAACCAGGAAATATTCAGCCGACAGCTCATGCGCGAGAGGAGGCAAAGCTCCTCCAGTGAAGACCTACTGTCCGCTGCATTCATGGAGCAGCCAATGGAGCCAAGTGCACCTCAACACCCCTACGATGCATATAACCAGCACACGGACGCTGACAATGGGCATCTGGCTGCATCTGAGCACGGAGGGATACGGGAAACAGAGTTTTCGAGTGCGCCTCAAAATCCCCATGATACACATGAGCGGAGAATGGGAATTGACCAATTTTACGGGGATCGGGCCGCACCTGGGACACGGTATGAAGAACAGCTTCCACCTTACACGGTAGACTATAGGCCACGGGGAGCAGAACTGCCTCCGCCTTACGAACAGAGAGCATCGGCGGCACCTGAGCACGGCGGGACATCGGCGGCACCTGAGCACGGCGAGACATCGAGGGCACCTGAGCACGGCGAGACATCGAGGGCAGAGACAGGACAATCACTATCACGAAGGTACAATTTCATCAGAAGGCTATACAACAGGGTTATATCACGCGCAGACGGAAGGTTTTCCCAACCACGGCCAAGAGTGGGGTATAGAATAGAAGGATCGCTGCAACCACCCACCAGGCCAGAAATGCCAGGCCAGGAAACCGGCATCGTCAGTCGAGAATCCCCTCGTTCCTCAGGGGAGAAAGAGCGATGAGCATAGGGGTCTGGTGATTGGCGGGTAGAACCACAACCGGCAGTGAATACCCAAAAGACACAAACAAGCGCCGTGCCGAAACGCATCAACCGCAGAAAAAGCTCAGACAGAGAGGCCAACGCGGACGGGCCAGCAGCGAAGCTCAATATCGTTCGGTGAAGGGAATTTCGCGTAAGGGTCGCTTCTCGTTCTCCAAATGGGGGTCTGGCAAGGAAAACTTCCTGGAAGCCCGTATCACCTCCAATACAGCTTTTATTAGAAAGAAACAAAAGAGTCTCCCGCTACTTTGGTGATAAGGTCTGCAATAACAAAATCGGGAAAAGATCTGTACGGCTCCTGGAGTAGATTGCAAACTGGAATTTCCAATACAGACCTGTTCTTGCTAACACGGCATTGTTCGGGATGACCGACAAGTGGCGTTGGCTTGACAGACAACGCTCAAAGCCATAAATTTATATGTATGAAGAACAAGAAGAATACAAGAAAAGGCTTCCCTTGAAGGTTGGCGTCTCTATATCCCATTTCTCTTGCGCAATATATCACAAGGCCCGGGTAGAGAGAAACATGATGTAAACTACGCTCAGGCCGTCTCAGCCTGGATCAAAGCTGGTCGTGGTCACGAATTGTTCCATTGCCATAGCGTCGAAGAGATGTACGCCCTTACCCGAGGTGGCAGAAACACCAACTCATAGATATCCCCTTCTGTAACACTTCAGTCCCCAGCTAAACCCGGATACGCCCAGGATCACGTGCCCCAATAGCACAGAATTGACGTATTCACACATCCTCCCCACTCATTTATCCTTTTTATCTATTGATTACATTATCCACCTTCTGATACTATAGTAAGTAAAATCTGAGATATATGGCATAAAGAAGATAAACTCCGTAAATATAAGCAGCGCACTAAGACTAATATGTATGCGTCTACGGCTATTCAATAGTACATTTATGGCTCATAGTATCTCAATCACTCTTTTTTGCTAAATAATTCTTGTGGCATTGTTTTTCAATCTTACCTCTCTCTATAAAGGGGACGCAGAATGCGGTTACATACACACAAGCAAGAGAAATCAGTCTGTACGACACGTCTTTCACTACTAATTGGCATACGACGTTTCAAGAAAGCTCACATTTTTCCGCTACTCAGTGCTTTTATTCTTCTCATGACGAGCGGCGGAACGCTACTGTTCCAACTTGTCGCTCATACAAACAGTGCTTTTGCGATGGCTGCCCCCCATAAAGCAACTGTAGCCGCACCAGCGAACACAGCCGTTTTGACCTTCAAAAATAACATTGAACGTACAGGATTACATGCCAATGAGACCATTCTCAACACGAGCAATGTCAAAGCAGCAACCTTTGGCAAACGTGTGACCTATCCGGTACAAGGACAGGTCTATGCACAGCCATTATTTGTGCCCAACCTCACCATTAATGGTGTCAGTCACAACGTCGTTATTGTCGCCACTGAACACGATCAGGTCTATGCGTTCGACGCAGATACGACGACAACCACTGCTCCACTCTGGGAGACAAATTATCTGACGAATGGAGCCACCAGCGTTGCGTATACCGATGTCTCATGTAACGATACGGTTCCTGAAATAGGGATTACAGGGACTCCCTCTATCGATCTCAGCATAAACACCATGTATCTCGTCACCTTTACCAAAGAAAGTGGCAACCTGATTTATCGCTTGCATGCTGTAGACATCACCACAGGCCTGGACAAGCCCGGCAGTCCAACCGTCATCACAGGGTCAGTTACTGGTACAGGGAATGGAGCGAGCAATGGTGTCATTCATTTCCTACCAGTTCATCAGCGTGAACGCGCTGCGCTAACCGTTGTGAATGGTCAGATCTATGTCGCCTTCGGTTCATTTTGTGACGATGACCCCTATCATGGCTGGGTCTTTGGCTACACATACGATAACACCTCGTTCAAGCAGCAAGAGATCTATAATGATTCGTCCAATGGTGCAGGAGCGGGTATTTGGGGCTCTGGTGGCGCGATAGCAGCTGACACCCAGGGCAATCTGTATGCCTCCACCGGTAATGGTGATGTGGACCTTGCTACAGGTGGAGAGGATGCGGGTGACTCTGTCATTCAGCTCAGTCCTCAGTTGAAGTTGACCGATTACTTCACACCATTCAACGCTGCCTGCTTGAAGTATAGAGATGCCGATATCAGCTCAGGTGGACCAATGCTAGTGCCATCGCGCAACGAACTTTTCATGGGTGGCAAAGAGGGTCGTTTCTATGTCTTGAACACATATAAACTTGGCAACTTTACAGCTGATCCCAATTTAAACTGCGATACAAACGAGCCGCATCGCAACGACATTGACAGGGTAATACAGGAATTCCTGCCCGGTACGGTTGGTGGGGCCTACGGCAATCCGGCGTACTATACCGGTCCCAATGGAGAATACATCTATTTTTCGGGTGCTGGCAGTCCGACCAGGGCCTTCCAATTGCAACCGAGTGGCACGCTTTCAACCACAGCAACCTCGCAGACATCTGAAAACTTCGGCTTTACGGGTGGCAATCCAAGCATCTCGGCCAATGGCACACAGGCTGGCACCGGTATTGCCTGGATTATTGATCCCGCGGGCGCAACACTGCGAGCCTACACTGCCGATAATCTCGGGACTGAACTCTACAATAGTAACCAGAATGCTGCCCGTGATGCCCTGGATAGCTATGTGAAGTTCTCTAGCGCCACGATAGCCAATGGCGAGGTTTTTGTTGGCACAACGGATACCTTGACCATCTTTGGCCTGCACCCGACTGCGCCATCACCAACTTCGGGCTCACTGGCAGCCACCCCACCTCCGTTGACCTATAACAATAGAGGCGTGAGTAGTGATTCGGCTCCTGAAACAGGCGATTTCGATGGTAATAATGACAGTTACTCAGTTCAGGCACTACAAAACGTTGGCATCAATCCTGGTGATAACGCCTTCTTTAAGCCTAATAAGATGGTCTTTAGCTGGCCCAACGTCTTGCCAGGTTCTAACAATAACTACATTGCCGATGGTCAAACGATACCAGTCACCCCCATGGCGCATGCGAATCTGCTGGGCTTTCTCGGTGCCGCGACAAATGGACCATCCTTTGGTATTGCCTCGATCAACTACACCGATGGCAGCCAACAATATTTTATGCTTGGTTTCAGTGATTGGTCACTGAATGGAGGAGACTTCTCGCAACTCTACCCGGGCAATGCCATTCAATCGCAGATGACCTACTATAACTCAGGTCAAGGCACCAATTATGCCAATACCTACTTGTTTTATACTGATATCGCATTACAATCGAGCAAAGATGTAGCCAGTGTCACCTTGCCCTCTTCAGTCAATCAGGGACAACTACACGTCTTTGCGATCTCAACACTGAACGTACCGCAGTCTGCCATCTCCAATACTGGTGGCTAAAGCAGCCTATGCTAGCCAGCAGTACAGTGTTGGCTTCGCAAAACTGGTATAGACATCTTGACATATATACATAAAGTAGTTTATGCTCTGTACTAGAAGCAGATTGTTACTTCATACTTCCATAGAGAATCAGGCAATCTTTCGGGCAAGGATGCTGCACTAGAATATCGCCAGATATCTCGTTATTCCTCGCCAGCATTGTGCTACGAAAAGCAACAGATCTGTGTTTGCTCTCACTTGCAACAGGGAGGTTTTCATGCCAGTGAACATACGTAGCAGTCGGAGAGTGGCAGTTATTGCTGTACTACTCCTTGTCATTCTCACCCTTATAATGGCCACGCAACCATCTGTAACGAAAGCAGCAGTCGCCGCTACCACCTCGAATGCGTACAATGCAGCCCCTTATGTCATGCCGCTCGCCAATACTCCTCCAAACTTGCCCACTGTTATGTCTGCAAGCGGAGTCAAAGCCTTTACGCTGGCATTTGTGGTGGCTAATGGTGGTTGTACTGCCGCCTGGGAATCAGATGCAGGCCTGGATAACGTCTCGACTGATACGCAGGTAGGGCCGATTATTAATGCCGTCCGTGCAGCAGGTGGTGATGTTGTCGTATCCTTCGGAGGATATGGTGGCACGAAATTAGGTGAGACCTGTGGCACGCCACAGGCTACAGCCGCAGTTGAGCAGGCAATTATCAACAAATATGCCTTACACGCGCTCGACTTTGATCTGGAAGAACCTGAGTATGAGAATGCGACAGCCATCAACAACGAGCTTGGGGCAGCGCAAATTCTGCAAAACAACAATCCTGGTCTCTATGAATCAATTACCATTCCAGGTACGACAAGTGGCACAGGCTACTTTGGGCAACAGTTACTGAATAACGCAAAGGCACTGGGATATACACCAAACAACTATGGCATTATGCCATTCGATGGCGGCTTCAATGGAGCTAGCAGCCAGACCAATGCACTCCAGAGTTTCCATACCATGCTGATGAACACATTCAATTGGAGTAGTGCCACGGCCTACGCCCATGAAGGAATTTCAGACATGAATGGTCGTACCGATAGTGCAGAATATTTTTATCAAGCTGATTTTCAGACAGTCCTGAACTTTGTGGAAAGCAATCAAATGGCTCGCTTCACCTATTGGTCGGTGAACCGTGATCGTCAATGTAATCCACCCAACAACAACGGAACACTCTCCGGTACGTGCAGTAGCGTGCCTCAGAATGATTGGGATTTCACAAAAATCGTTGCACAATTCAGTGGCGGCGTTGTATCGCCACCGCCTACCCCTACTCCGACACAAGTGTTCACACCGACCCCAACACAGGGTGGCGGTGGTGGTGGTACCTGTGCAGGTGTAGCAGCATGGAATTCCAGTATCGCCTATGTTGGTGGCAACAAGGTCACCTATAACGGCTCGCTCTGGCAGGCAAAGTGGTGGACAGAGGCAGATATTCCTGGTGGCGCAGCCGGCGTATGGACCCTGATTGGAAGCTGTTAGCGAAGATCAGCATGCATCATCCCTCAAAAGTTCGGGATGACTGGCAATAAAGCAACCTCTTGAAAGAGACTGTCTGTAGTCAAACACAACAGAAGCTTTCAAGAGGTTTCCTTGTCTCTTCGGTTCGGTCCATCTGCTGTATTGCCCTTGCAAGGAATCTACATAGGAAGCAATTTCCTACCCAATTTCCCAAAAAGACGCGACAGGCTCTTGACCTGGTAGAGCCGCATTAACCGGTAAAATTGGGAAAAGAAAAACGGTAAATGATCGAAAAATTAGGTAATGCTGCTAATACCTGCCTCCCTCTCTTCTGAAAATGGCGTTTTCATCCTGGGTGGTGAACCTTTTTCATGATGGTCTTTGAGGGGGGAAAGTCGCCATAGCGACAGGGGGGAGTAGAAAGTTAGCAATCGCCCAACAGAAGTTGATACGGACTTAGTAGATAAAAAGTGTTTTTGACGTAGAGGTATCGTGAGTAGCGTAGTTCGAGAATCTACTCCCCCCTGTCGCTGCGGCGACTTTCCCCCCTCAAAGAGGGAGGCAGAGGTATTACCATCGTTACAAGTGATAGTGAACTTTATCTTTGCCAGAGAGAATGCCCGCTATTCAGGAGATGCAGCTTCTGCCTCCCTCTCTGAGGGAGGACAGCCGCGCTAAGCGGCAGGAGGGAGTAAAACGCGAGCAATATCCTGTATTCCTCGATTACAGGCTAAGAAGACGGGAAGGATAGATAGTATTTGGTGATGGTTAACAACGTAATTCGAGAATCTACTCCCTCCTGTCGCTGCGGCGACATCCCCCCTCAGAGAGGGCAATGCCATTCAAATAAGAGCAAAGGGTGGAAACACCTGAAGGGAGAAGTGCTCTTGCTGAGCGCGCTCGTCAGCCTCCATGCGATTCTTTATCGAAAGGGCATCATCGCTCCTCTGAGCTCAAATTCTTCTTATTTGAATGGCATTGTCCTCTTGATGGGCGTGAAGACTCGCTCATTCAAGAGGAATACGCAGTATCAAAGGGTGGCTCCTGGCTTTCAGATCCCGCTCAAATGCGCACAACATATCGTGACGATGACAGCAATTGGGTCAATGATGGCTTCAAGTTAGCGTGCTCATCTGGCGAAGTTCAACAGATTTGAGCCAGGCAGAGAAGAGAACACTTGTAACAAGAGAAATCTGAGTTCAGAGATCGTGGTTCAGGCTCACCTCCAGCTGAGTTAGAGCGTTTGCATTTACCATCCCTGACATCTAGAAAATGAAGCTATCTATCTTGTCTCGTCTATCCGGGCCAGGAAAGCCAGCACTGCACTTGTGAAAACCTCTGAAAGCATAATGGTGTAATGGTTGGTGTCGGGAATCTCTACCACGCTACTGCCTCCGATAATACCCCGCATGCGTTCGGCCTCGTCGGAAGTCAGGATGAGGCCACGGTCGGGTGCCAGCGTACCCAGCGCGGCACGTGTAATCAGTGTGGGTGCCTGGATGCGCGGCAAAAGTGTGTCAGCATTGAGACTCATATTGACCACTATCTCCTCATCAATCGCTGCTTTGGGAACGCGTGAGGTGACGGTGCCATCAGGATGAACTTCGGCGTCATAGCGATAATACGCCTCCCAGAAGGAACTCCATTGATGGATCGGCACTTGCCGCCGCTCTTCCAGATAGGCATCAAGCGAGGGATAAACCTGTCCTAACCGTTGCAGCGAAGCAGCGATGGCCTGTAGTGTATCCGACGGGACACGTCCGCCTGCATCCACCAGCACAAGCCGGCCCAGACGCCTGGGATGGACAGCCGCAAGGAAATACCCAATCTGTGCTCCCAGTGAATGGCCGATGAGATGGACAGTCGACAGGTTCAGCGCATCACAGAGTGAGAGCAGATCGTTGACATGATAAGGAATACCGTAACCATGCGGTGGTTTCTCGCTCAGACCCCGTCCGCGCAAATCGGGTGCGATAGCATACCAGCCTTGTTCAGCCAATGCTGGCCCAAGCAGTGTCCATTCCTGACTACTGGCGGTCAGACCATGGACAAGCAAGACGCTGCGCTCGGGCCGGGTAAATTCCCCCCAGGTCTGATAATGGAGGTTAATGCCGTTAACTCTCAATTGGTGAGTAAACATAGTCATATTCTCTTTCATTTATGCTGATCGAAGCCCGCCACCAGCACATACGGCAGCGAGCTTCTTCACAATTGTCCAGGGCTTAATTACTGAAACGCATGAAGAAATTATACATAGCTAGATTCGTACTTGGACCCTGGGGATCACCCCATAATCCTGATCCACCAGACCAGGCATGCCCCATACCGTTTACGACCCAATATTCCTCGATCTCCTGCCCACTGTTGTTATTCCAGGTGTAGGTGGTATAGGAATGCCCTCCTGCTACCTGTCCATGCGTGGTGGTCGCGGGAGCAAGAAAGTTCGCGTTGTAGGTACCACCTGAAGCATCGTGGTCCGTCTCCATCCATTGCTGAATGACCTGATCGCCGTTCACTGGCCAGACAACGGGATCAACCGAACCCTGAAAATCGATAGTGGGAACAACCCTGGCATAGTGTCCCATCACGTTATACGCCAGGTCTCCTTGCCCACGCGATGCGCAACGAGACAGGCGCTGCTTACGATCCCCTCATCAAGAGGAAGCAGACAACGCCTGTTCTAACTTCGAAGTGGTTGAAGGGGAAGCGGCATAGATTTTCATACGGAGATTGGAAGAAAAATAGGCTTGCACATGGTCAAATTCCAGGAGACCGAGCGTTGGATGCATCATGGGTCGTGGCCCATTGGGCAAACCTCGTATATCATGTTGCTCCCACCATTCCCGAAATAATGGGCTCATGTGCTGCAAATCATGGAGTAATTCCTCAAACGAGGCATCGCCTGGATAGCTAGCGTAATCGGCACGAAATTGGGCCACCAGATTGCGCGCCTGCACCTCCCAGTCAAGATCGAGCGAGTGTTCTTGCATCTGAAAGTAGCGCCAGACCACATTGAGCGAGTGCGGTGGAAAGGGCTCATCAAAGCAAAAGACCAGGTCAGCTGCTCGATTCCTGAAGAGAACGTCCCAGCGCCGCCCGATCACAAAGGCTGGATGAGGAGTCAGCACGTCCACCACGTGCCGTAGTTCTGGGGGGACCTCTTCTTCCTCTGGTGGCGCTTTCACAGGTAGAGTGTGACCTGCCAGTAGGAGCAGATACTTCTCCTCTACATGGGTGAGCCTGAGCGCCTGTGCAATGCTTTCCAGGACAGGCTTTGAGGGATGAACGTCCTTTCCCTGCTCCAGCAAAGTGTACCACGAAACCCCGATATTCGCCAATTCCGCCACGTCTTCGCGCCGCAGCCCTGGCGTTCGATGCCTGCTGCGTGCTGGTAATCCTACCTCTGTTTGAGAGAGCCGGGCGCGGCGGGTGCGCAAGAAGGCCGCGAGTGTTTCTCGGCGTTCTATCTCTTCCATCTGTTTTGCTCCTTATCCTACTACTCGCAATCATACGATCACGGGAGGTTGGTTATCTGAATGTCTCTCAAGCATACTAAGTAAGTGGTATCCAGGTCAAGCGAGACGCGCGAAGAGACCTGGCAACACCTCTCTTTCGACAGTAGGAGAAAAGCTTCATTTACAAAGCTTTCATTCACAAGGAGTCAAATGATCATGAAAACTATTCTTGTCACTGGTGCAACTGGTAAGGTTGGAAGTCACTTCGTGCCCCGTCTGTTGCAACGTGAAAATAACGTGCGTCTTCTCGTTCGCCGAGCGGAACAGGCTGAGGCTTTCCACAAGTTGGGGGCTGAGGTGATCGTGGGAGATCTGAGCCAGCCGGAGAGCCTCGCTTCGGCTGTTGCAGGAGTCCAGACCGTCGTTCATCTAGCAGCCTTCTTTCGGGGAACTGACCAGGAGCGAATCAGGACGACCAATGAGGATGGTGCTCTGGCTCTGGCGAACGCCTCCCTTTCCGCAAGGGTTGAGCGTTTTGTCTTCACCAGCACGAGCAATGTCTATGGTCCAGATCATAGTCGGCCCGCTCGCGAAGATGACCCCCTTCGGGGAACAGCCACCTATCCGCAAAGCAAGGTCGCGGCTGAACAGGCGCTGCTGGAAATGTATCGCACACGCGGGTTGGGAGTGCGTATCCTGCGTCTTCCTTTTGTCTATGGGGAAGGAGATACGCATGTGCACGATGCCCTGCCGATATTGGGCGAGAGGCAGTGGCATCCAGCAAAACGGCTGCATATGGCGCATCATGCCGATGTCTCGCAGGCATTGCTGCTCGCTATTGCCACCGCTGGGATCGACGGCCGGATCTACAATGTTGCCGATGACGCACCCATGAGTTTCGCAGAGTTGCGGCGCTTGAATGGCCTGCCAGAAGGTGCAAGTGACGCAGATGCCTCCTTCAATGATCCGTGGGAAATGATCGTCGATACCCTCCGCATCCGAGATGAGTTGGGCTTCCGCCCCATCTATCCTTCGTATTATGCGGCGAGAGATGCGGGTGTACTTTAATGCCGTTGCCGGTGAGAGACCAGACTCGTCTCTCACCGGCAACACGATGTTTCCACTCAGCACAACGATGCAACAATTTCAGCTCCGCTCCTCTGGCAGGACTGGAACCGACGGCACCAGCGGCAGGCGTGTATGCATCTGCATCGTCAGCACCTGGAGATCCTGATTGAACCGGCCCTCCCCCGAGCCTTCGCCTCTTCCCCTGCGACGATCTCTCCTGCCCAGCGTGCGCATTACCGCTTGTCATGGCATGAGCGGCTGGCTCGCAATGCCCGAACCGCGAAACTGGTTAGCCGCCAGGAAAAAGTTCCAGCACAGGGCGGGATTGTTCAAGACATTCTGCTGGAGGTAGGCGATAACAAACTGCTTCTGGTCTGCCAGACTATCCATACCGGTGTCTGCCGCTATAGTTGACGCATCTACCGTACATCCGGATAATACGACGACCAGCGGCACAGAGGTACCTATGTGATAGTTTGCCGGAGTATACACGTCGTAGCTATACAGTCCGGCAGGACCAAAGTAACTGAATTGGTGCAAATTTCCCACGCTGGTGGGAGCAGCATGAGCAAAAGATGCCCCCTGAGAAAGCAAGAGACAACCTACAAAAATAGCGATACCGCCCCAGCGGGCAAGACGTTTGAACATCCGTGTTCGCCCCTTTCTCATGAAGCACACCATGGACGACAATGTCGTACAAATCTCTCGCTGACTGGCATGCTCCGTCTGACACAACACTGTGTAAAGTGACAGATGCGTCATGTGATAAAGTAAGTGTAACTCAAAAGCGTTGGAAAAGGCGTTTATTCGCTTGATAGAGAGGATAGATAAACGTTTGCACTCTACCGTTGCAACACCTCGTATTGATGGACAAGTGTATCGTACAGGAGCGTCTATGCATTGGCACAGGCGTTGGCCCGCGCCGTGGTTATTGTCGAGGAGCTTGCCAGCGCTCTTACCAATAACGAGTTACATTCACATTTTCTCGCCTCATCCCAGATGCAGGATCTCTTTACTCTGCCGGAAACGCAGCGGCAAGTACACCGCCCAATGAAACAGAGAGAGAAGAAATAATGAACCAACATCTTATGGATATGCCAGCTGTTAAGACAATCGTGGGTCATATATTTCCTACACAGTCAGCGCAAATCGAGCGGGTGACAGAAGGCATTTCCACCATCGTCTACCGAGTGGTCTGTCAGAATGAGGTCTTTTACCTGCGTATCCTTCCAGAAGAACACGCCAGTTTCGCACCTGAGGTGGCCATTCACACACGCCTCCGCCAGATGCAGGTTAAGGTGCCAGAAGTCATCTACTTTGAGCACTACAATGAGCTGATACAAAGGTCGATCATGGTAACAACCGAAATCAAAGGACGTCCGATAGGTCAATCCTCCTTCCTCAGCGAAGAGGTACTACATGCTATTCTCGTAGAAGCAGGGCGTGATCTGGCTCACATCAATGGCATTCCCGTTGATGGCTTTGGCTGGATGGAGCATGACCAACTAGAGACAGAACACCTGCGAGCACAACGATCGGCTCACCGCGCCTTTGTGCTTGAAGACTGGGATGCCGATCTCGCTTTTTTGGCCGGAAATGTCCTACACGCTTCGGAGAGGATACACCTTGAGCACGCCCTTTCTCGCTACAACTCCTGGCTTAATGTTGAGCTGGGATATCTGGCGCATGGAGATTTCGACACAAACCACATTTATCAGGAAGGAGGCAGGTACACCGGTATCATTGATTTTGGGGAGATTCGGGGAGCAAGTAGCTGGTACGATCTGGGTCATTTCCATGTGCGTGATGGTGAAGCGCTCTCTTATCGGGGCTTACCAGGACTCATTCAAGGCTATCAGGAAAGGATTTCGCTCCCATCAGACTACATGCAGCATATTCGCTTCACGAGTATCTTCATCAATGTGCGGGCATTGGCACGTAGCCTTCAAAAGCGTCCAGCCAATCGCTACACACAGCTTCAACTGGAAGTACTTCGAGAGGATTTGGCAGCATTACAGCTTTTCCTCTAACGAAAGGATCTCTATTTATGACACAATCATCACATTCACACGAACTTCCACCACAGGTGGTCATTTTGGATATGTTGCTCGGTATGATGAAGACTCAGGCCATTCGTCAGGCAGTGCTGCTCAACCTTGCTGAACGGGTCAAGGACGGACCGCGCAGCGTGCAGGATCTGGCTGAAGAAACGCATACTCATCCTACCTCACTGCTACGCTTGTTTCGCGCCCTGGAAAGCCTTGGTTTCTTCCAGGAGACCGAGGTAGGCAGCTATGAGCAAACGTCTCTATCCTATTTCTTGCGTCCAGGTGTACCCGGTTCAATGTATGATGCGACGCTCATCCACGGCGAAACCTGGCAATGGCGACCCTGGGAGGCGATGAGCTATAGCATGGAGACAGGTGCAACTGCCTTTGATCACCTCTTTGGTACACCTCTCTTTGACCATCTAGCCCAGTATCCTGAACAGGCTGAGGTCTTTCATCGTGCGATGGTAGGTCTCACAGCACAGGCGGATGGCCCGATCGCGCAAGGGTATGATTTTGGCACATTCTCTACGCTTGTCGATATCGGTGGTGGCTATGGTCGTATGCTGACAGCAATTCTGCGCGCGCATCCACAACTCCATGGCATCCTTTTTGATCTCCCGAACACTATTGATGATGCGCGGTCACAAATTACCTCCCTGGATATCGCTGATCGTTGCCAGCTTGTGGCAGGAGACATGTTTAAGCCTGAGACGATCCCGCACGCGGATGCCTATATTATGCGGCAGATCATCAAGGACTGGAGTGATGAGGAAGCTGTGCGTATACTGAGCAATTGTCGCCAGGCAATGAATCCTGGCGGGCGCATCCTGGTAACTGAGCAGGTTGTGCTCCCTGGACAACACATGTCTGCGACCAAGTTGATTGATCTACAGCTCATGGTCGTGCTTAGCGGACAGGAAAGGACCGAGCCCGAGTATCGCGCGCTCTTTGAAGCGGCTGGCCTGCATCTGGCACACATCTGGCCAACACGCTCGCCCTACAGCGTGCTTGAAGGCATTGTATAGTAGCAAAAGATCTGCGGAAGACATCAGGCTATAGAAATATCTTGTCCTCTACGGAAGCGAATGCTTCCGTAGAGCGCCAGGGTATGCTCTCAAGCCATTCAAAGGCCCGGTGCTGCTCCGGATCAGGGTCATAGTCCTGCCAATATCTGGGACACATAGCGGTGGCAGAGAGCTTATGAAGCCTGGCTTAAGCGATATTTTTTATATTCATTCACAATTGTCTTGGCGATGTCGTCTGGAGGTCCAAAACGGATATCTAGCATCCATTGTTCCTCCTGGTTGTTCTGATAAGTGATAATAACTCCATAATAAACGCGTATCTGGTACATGTTTGTAGTTGGATTACCTTTAGAGGCATCAATACGCCTGAATTCTATATTAGCGATGTCAGGGTAAAACAAGACCTTGTATTCGTGCTTCTCAATATCGTGATAATTTGTGCACTGAACAAGTCCATCTGGCATGAGTACGAGAGCCGAATCTTTCTGTCGCGCGGCCTTAGACCAGGCCTTGTACCCATATAGCGCTGCGAGGAAAGCAATCAATACTATATCATAGGGAAACCAGGGTATGAGATAAGGAAAATAACTAAAAGGTATAGTAACATGGAAGAGCTTCTCGCTTACTTGCCAGATAAGAAGATACAAGAAAACAAAGAGAAACAATCCTCCTATAACCCCTTGAACGAAACGAAAATCTCTTCCTTTTAAGATCTTCCATGTAGTTGGAGGGTCTCCTTGCTGTACCTGTAGAATAACTGCCTTCGGATCAATCATTCCTTATTCCTCTGTTATTATTAAATATGTGCATTTTATATCGATTGGTCTAACATCATCAAATTACTTTGTCCGCTCCAGATGCTGAAAAAGAATAACTTAATCTGTTTTCGATTTTCAAATCTCTATCTATAGTATAAAATATACCGTCGCAGAACGCAACTGCCTGTTTTATCCTGAATCATCATCCTTGCACCCATGGGCTGGGCAACAAGATGAAAAACAGCATACAGTTTGCTCATCTTCACAAAAATTGGTAGAGTTCAGACGTGACATCTCCCCACGGATGAATCCGGGGGCTTCTCATCCTCACGGACTTGAGAGGTTCCTGCTTCATTGGGGGGTTGCCTGACGGGCGTTTACCCGCACAGGTCTAACACTTCTGTATGCATGTGAGACCGCGTCCCCCAAGGAGTTTCACCACCTCGTGTCCCTCATTAAGAAGAGCTCAGGGCGCGCACGCGTTGCTGTCGCTCCTGCAAGGAGCGAAGCCGATGTTCGGATCGTGCCTGTTCTTGGATCTGTTGCACGTAGGTCGCAAACGAAAGAGGCGTGGTTGACCAGGACACCACGGGAAGCACTTTGATGATCTGCCCTTCTGCCAGCAGCACCAGTTGCGCTTCCTCCGCGTTCAGGTGCACGGTGATGACCTGTCGACGCCACGCCTTGCCGACGTAGTAATGCTTGAGATCCAACGTGATGCGACCGGCGGCATCGACGCGACGGCAAAAGACCTGTTGTGGTTCCTGGCGCAACCACGCCAACGGATCGACCTGGGTGGGCAGCGGTGGTAACGGGGTCGCCTGGGCGACCCTCTCGGCTGGAGGTCGATCCAGGAGCGCTCGTCCTTGATGCGGTCGCTCGTGGTTGTAAAAGGCCTCAAATGTGCTGAGGGCTTCCTGGGTCTGCAGCTGCGTGGTGGGACGTTCAAACTGCAGACACTCTTGATTGAGCGTGCGATGAAAGCGTTCGACGTAGGCATTTTGCTGAGGATGATGCGGATCACAGACCTGCATCTGGATGCCCAGACAAGCACCAAAACGCAGCAGCGCGGAACGAAAATCGCTGCCCTGAGGACTCCCGACAAAGCGGGGATCGCGGTCCAAGGTGATCTGGCGTGGCACGCCCCAGCGCTCCATGGCATGGACCAGGGCTTCAATCACGGTTTCCGCGGTAAAGTCACTGCGCACTTCGGCGTGCAGCCAGAACGAAGACCCTTGATCGACCACGTTGAAGATTTCCAGGCGATGCTGCTGTTTGCCCTGGGGATCGATCTCGGCACTGCTGACATCCTTGAAATCCACTTGCCACTGACGCAACGGCTCAACGGGATCCAGGGGCTCATGGTGGGAAGGATGTCGAGGAACGATATACTGAAGCAGGCGTAAATAGTGATAGATGGTGCTACTTGCCGGAGGCACATAGCTTTCCTCTTCGGCATGGACCTGCCGTTGCAAATAGCTGCGAATGGTGCGTGGACCAGCCACCCGATGCAGTTGCTCGGGAAGCTGTTCGCGCAGGGTCGCAATCTGGAAAATCTCGTCAAGCGAGAGATGGGGAGGTGGCGTTTTGCGGGCACAGGAGTGCCCTTGTAAGATGAGATACACGTCGTCAAAAGGAGCGTCCAGATAGGGGCGAAGGCGACGGCGCCAGTCTTTGACCCAACTGAGGGACATGCCCGTCTCTTTGGCCAGGTGCGCTTGCGTCCACTCAGGATGACGTTGCAACAAGGTATACAACAAAAAGCGTTTGGGGTATGATTCATGCATGGCGATACTCCCTGATCTCTTCATCGATGAACAACTTTTGCACAGAGTGTATCGCCGTTTGCTTGGCATTTCCAGGGGTACGAGGTGGTAAGACTCTCTGGGGGACGCGGTCTCACATGCATACATAGGTGGCTGATTGCTTATGCTGCTTGCACTTGAAATGAGGATACCTGGCACGCCCGGCAAAGAAGTTTTCAAAGGCCGTATTGAGATGCCTGAGCGCTTGCTGAAGGGGCACACTTGAAACATCGGCCAGCCAGGGATACGTTTGCTTGAGGTGAGGTAACCGCGCCGAGAGATCTCCATAGGAGAGTTTCTCTGCGCGCTCTTTGTAGGCCAGCGAACGGGTCTGCAGTCCGTCATTATACACAAAGCGGACACAGCCAAAGGTTTGAGCCAGGATCGTGCTCTGTTCATCGGTTGGGTAGAACCGATACCGATACGCCCGCTTCGTCTCACTCACCGCTGACTTCCCCTCCGTCCTCTACTTCCTCTTCTTCTGCCACCGGAAGAAGCGTGTCGTTCTGACGCACTTCTTGTCTGGAACATTTGTATCATGTTGTGTACTACCTGTCAAGAGGTAATAGTACCACCATACCCGAGATCTGCACAAGGAAGCGGCTTCTATCCCCATGGCTCAAGCCAGGGGTTTTACGCCGCAACCAGATAAATGGTCGTACCGATAGTGCGGAATATTTTTATTGGGCACAGATAGGCAACTGTAAGCAAAAATAAGCATGCATCATCCCAAATTTTTGAGGGATGATGCATACTAACCAGAACATTTCTGAATGCCAAAATCTCAGAATCTCACCTGCGTTAATTCTCGCTTACAACTGGGAGGCGCGTAATCCGAGGATCCGTAAAGATATCGAATTCATCACGACTGGTACTTGAAAACTCCGAGACAATGGCTCCCTCATCTCCTGCCTGGAACCAATGGAGCGTGTTGGGCGGAATCGTATATTGCTCACCGGGTAGCAAAGGGATCTCATGGAACACTGTATAATATGCCTCACTCCCGCCTGGAATCTGCGCCTGGATCTGTTGTTCACTTTCCTCACCTTCGACATACAGCCAGACCTTGCCCCAACGGCAACGGAAGGTCTCCATCTTTCCTGGAGCACCTTCTATTGGAGGATGTTTGTGTTCCGGACAGGTCTGACGCGCAAATAAGACCAGTTCTTTCGCGCAATAGCGCTCCGTGTTCACATAGGTTACGATCTCTAAGCCCATACGCTCCACGTCACCCAGCCCAAAATCGGCGACTTCGATGGTTGCCTGTTCTTGTACTGTGAGCTGTATACCTTCTCGTGCAAGCAGTTCTGCTGTCCGCTTCTGGAGCAGGCTTACCTGACTCTGATTCAACATTGCAATCTCTCCCTCTTCATTGATTCTCGCCCTCTTCCTCGGGTCCTTTCATACTATACCTTGACATGTGCGTTTTGCACAAATCGTTTTTGTGCAAAATTGACGCATCACATTTGCCAGAGGCAGGTTCCTGGATAGATGTAGTGTGTCTGCTTGTTTGCAAGCATTACTACATCATTGTCCTCGTGAGCATTCTTTCTCGTAAAAATCGTTGAGGAGCGTCACATGCATGCCGGCGCGCTCGTAAAGGCGCGTTGCGCCAGTCTGGCTCTCCGTATCGACGCTCAAATGCGCGACCTGTTTGCCGCGTTTGGCAAACTCATGAAAGGTGTGAAGCAGGAGCGCTCTGCCCAATCCACAGTTGCGCCACGTCCGCCGAACGCCTAATTCCTCTATATTCCCCATTTTTACATTTAGCTCCGCGCACATCGCGAAACCAACAATCGTTTCGCCCGCACATGCCAGGAAGCAGAGGGTGGGATCAAACGTCTCCAGTGCTAAAAACTCGTGCGTCCTGGACTCGAAAGGCTCTTGAGCATGGCCCCAGGCATCTTGAAATACTTCGTTTAATTGTAAGCTATTATATGATGAAAGAAACATTTTGGATAGGAAGCGTTTTGTTATTTAACGTACACCTTATTATACAGTCAAACGTCTGCATATATAACAGCGTATTCCTTTCTTCTTGTTCTACATTGACTTCTATTTATACAAGCGATACACTTTAGCGACATGCTTTTGCTATTACAAGGAGTTTCTCTATGGCTGTTCAAATGGATTTACAAGAATTACTCGCACAGATTACTACAAATGATGGAAAAATTAAGGTCTATCAGACAGATTATCATCAACAAGAACATCAACACGACGGCGATCGCTGTATAGCGAGCATTTCGTTTGATGGTTTGAAGCCCGATGCTGATCCTGTACTGGTCCATTATGCGCTGGCACTGTGCTACGTCATGATGGAAGCGTATATGAAGGGTATCGAGGAGTTTACGCAGGTACTCAAACACGATCCTAATCATCGCGATGCTTATGTCCAGCGCGCCAGTTTATATAGTTATCGCCAGGAGTACCAGCAGGCGATCGATGACTATAGCGCCGCCATTGCTCTGACACCTCTGCCAGAGCTCTATAATGATCGCGGTATCGCCTATAAAGGTCTGAAACAGTATGATCAGGCACTGGCCGATTATGCACAGGCCATCCAACTCAAGCCAGAACTACCAGCGCCATACTACTGCCGCGCTCTCGTCTACGATGCGCTCGACGATCTTGAACAGGCCATCGCCGACTATGATCAAGCACTACGCCTGAATCCCAACTATGTCGAAGCCTATGTCAATCGTGGCCTGGCCTTCCTCCAAACAGAAAAATATGACGCCGCCATCGCCGATTGTACGCAGGCCATCGCCCTACGCCCCACCTTCAGCTATCCCTATTGGAACCGAGCCAGGACGTATGTGCAACTCAAAGAGTACCCACAGGCCATCACCGACTTCAACAAAGCCCTTGAATTCGATCATGATCAGCGCATCTACTGGGAACGCGCCAACGCATTAGCGCTTACAGGCGCATACACTCTGGCAATTCAAGACTACGATATCGTCATTCAAGCCTCGCCACAGCAGGCCGAAGCCTACTACAACCGGGGGCGCGCCTATCAACAGCTAGGAGAAAGTACCAAAGCGCGCAGCGATTACGAGCAAGCCATCGCACTCGATCCCAACCTGAAAGAGCAAGCATCCTACCTGTAATTCTGCAATCCTGCTAGCTCACTGGGCGGAATGCTCACAGCCTTTGTGGGATCGCTCTTGCTGGTCAGCATTGCTACGCAAGAGTTC
Source organism: Ktedonobacteria bacterium brp13 (assembly GCA_015099395.1). Lineage (GTDB taxonomy): Bacteria > Chloroflexota > Ktedonobacteria > Ktedonobacterales > Ktedonobacteraceae > Dictyobacter. Next base: position 3,693,394 of record AP024096.1, read on the forward strand.
ATCGAGCAGAGCAATCGGTGATACATGTTCTCGCCACGCTGCCGGACCATCCGCGAACAGTCCCAGGAGCATTGAAGCGTGCGAAACCGGGTCAAGAGTGGGCAGCCAGCCACTCTAGAATGCTGGCCAGGGCCTGCGGATCCAGGCGGGTATCGGGACCATTGTAGCTCTCCGCAATCTCGGCTGGCACCAACTCTAACCGAGGCCGCAGCTCTTGTTTGAGGACGTGATTCGCATTCTCTGGGAAGAGGAAGGTCACCTCCTCATGTCCCGCAGCGGCACGCTGGAGCGGCTCGCCATCGGCTTGCCAGCCTACCTGGATGTCCTTCTTCCCAATGATGACCAGCACCGGAATGTCCACCTGCCTGAGCAGGGTAGCCGCATCGGCTGTCCAGAGCTCACGGGCAAAGGGCAGGTTGGCCGGAGTTGCCAGACTCTCCAGCAGCATCTGGACACCCTCCGGCAGCGATGGATCCGGGGCGACGGGTTCTCTCGCCAGGAAGCGGACGATGGCTGCATCGTAGAGCGCCAGCAACGCATCCCCATTCGGTATGCCAGACGCCTGCGCAGCCAATTGGGATCGCGCAACAGTGCCAACGGCCCGTCCAGGAGGGCCGATGAGCACGAGTCCCGCAAACGGAATCTTGGGGCTGCTCAGTTGGTAGTTCAGGGCGTGAAGGGTTCCTTCGCTGTTAGCGAGCGCAAAGATCCGGCCGTCACGGACATAAGACTGGCTTGCCATGGTGCGTACGGCTCCGGCGAGCTCGTCGACATGGCTTTGCATGCTAACCTTGCCGATCAGAAGTTGCGAGTTCTCGCGAGCATGTGGTCCGGAAGCAGACTTGTCGTAACGCAGTGAAGTAATCCCAGCCTGTGCTAACGCCTCCGCAATGAGGCGGGCGCTGCCATTGGATCCCGGAAGGAGTGGTGAATTCCAATCGCGGTCAGTGGGGCCGCTGCCCGCCACCATCACCACAGCGGGAAACGGTCCGGGTCCAGACGGCCTGACCAACGTGCCATAACCGGTCGTCGGGTCCAGTTTCCAGTTGACTTCCGAGCTCTCTCCATACGAAGCTTGATTAGACATTATTGCTATCCTTTCACGATTCTGTACAGTCGCTCTATTGCTCCCTCGCTGCTAGTTCACGAGTTGGCTTCCATTTGCACGACTTCGCTCCACTGCCGGATAGGTTCAATGTTAGTAAATTCAGGTATATCTGAATAGATTTCTTCGCCGTGCTGTGCAAGAACTGCACCGAAATCCTCGCCTGCCTTTACCCAAAAATAGGCAACCGCAATAAAATTTGGAGCCGGAGCGCCAGGCGTGGTCAGGCTTTTATGCACCTCGAAGCGCACGCAATTATCACCGAGGAGACGAGCAAACATAGGAACATGCTTATTTACAAAGTAATCGAAGTCAAAAGTACCGCCTTGCTGGATTGGATAAGCAACTGTTGCACAAAACATAAAATTCCCTTTCCTATCAGTTGTGCGACGATCCAGGCTTTGTCTGCGGAAAGCACGCAGCTTCTCGCAGCTTGCGCTTACAAAAGCAGTAAATAACCGTGCACACCAATGAGTTTACCACAGAAACAAGCTGTAAGGAAGTTTTGTTCTAATTGAAACAGGGCTAACTGAAACGCTTGATGACGATCTTCTAATCATCGCCGATTATGGTCATGCGTAGCGCACCATTGGGTACGACGGCAGAGATACATTAAGCGGTGAAATGGGACTCTACCATACTAGTCAATAGACATTTTTTGAAGAACTTTTCCAGTGAGAAGTTCTCCTTGCCTCTCGGCGGAAAGGCCCAGAAACCATAGAGTCTGAATTAATCGTCCGCAGCGCATTATCGTTTGCTAAGAGTGCACCACTACCGCGTCGCGGCAGCAGTAGTGGTCAACTCCTGGCCAGATAGATCGGCGTCTGCGCGCCTACCTCAGGGGAAACGGCATGATTAAAAATATTAGCCAGTAACATTGCACTACGCCCAAGCAAACCGTTGTTCAGGCAACCTATGCGTGCTCTTTAGCTATTGTGAGTTGACCGGACTACGTCGGCCTGGTAGCGGTCGCGCAAGTGCTCAGGGATATCGATAACTACGATACCTGGGCGAAAGAACAGTGCTGCCTTCAGACGCAGACCGTTCTGATTGTGTAAGAAGTACTCCCACCAGTGAACTACTATATATTCAGGTAGGATGATCGTCAGTGTCTCATTTGGGTGGAACCGCTTGATCGTATCGATATAGGCCAGCAAAGGACGCAGGAGAGAACGATACGGAGACTCAATGATCAAGAGATGTGTCTCCTCCTCCTCCGGCAGCTGTTTCTGCCACTGCACCCACGTCGCCTTTACACGGTTGACGTCGTCCTCATCGATGGCGACATGAACGACTGTCACATGCTGCGATATTGAACGAGCGTAGGACAGGCTTTGCAGCGAGGCACGATCCAGGCGATTGACCGGTACGATAATCCTATGATGGATATCGTGTGGGTTCAAGGGAATATCCGACGTGCGTTCTCGTTCATAGTGCTCATAGTGCCGATGAATGGCTTTAAACATCAACACGATGCAGGGGATCAGTAAGACGACGATCCAGGCTCCCTCCACAAACTTCGTCACAGAGATCACGATCGCGACCAGCGCCGTCGTTGTCGCGCCTGCCCCATTGATGAGCATACTGCGCCGCCAGGTCTTGTCTTGCGCACGCAGACGATACCAGTGACGCACCATACCAGCCTGCGAGAGCGTAAACGAGATAAAGACGCCAATGGCAAAGAGGTTGATGAGCCGATTGGTATCCCCCTTGAATATGATCAACAGCGTACTGGCCAATATAGCGAGGAAAATAATCCCAACAGAAAAGGCCAGGCGGTCGCCGCGAAAGGCGAATTGACTGGGCAGGAACCTATCACGAGCCAGCAAAGAAGCCAGGCGCGGGAAATCAGAGTAGCTCGTCTCAGCCGACAGCGTCAGAATCCCCAGGGTGGCGATTTGAAATACGGGGAACAGAAAGACCAGCGGCCCAGTAAAAACCTTCATTGCAAGTTGGGCCACCACCGTTGGATTGCTACTCGCGTTGGCCTCGACGCCATAGGTCATGGTCAGCACCGTAATACCAAAAAAGAGCGTCCCCAGGATCACCGCCATCCAGGTCAGGGTAATAACCGCATTGCGTGTCTCTGGCTTTTGAAAGGCTGGAATACCATTGGAGATAGCCTCCACGCCGGTCATAGCGGAGCAGCCAGTTGCAAACGAGCGCAGGATCAAGAAAAGAGAGAGCGGCTCAATGGCTTGAACGGGGGGAGTGAATTCCGCGATAAAAGGCTGATGATGGAAGACAAACGCCTTCACGACCCCGATAAGAATCAGGAGCATGGCAGTCACTACAAAGAAATAGGTCGGAAAAGCAAAGAAGGTCCCCGACTCGCGCACGCCACGCAGATTGACCAGCGTGATTAAAACGACCAGGGTCACACCAATGGGCACGATATACGGACTGAGGCCACCAAAAAGTGAGGCCAGGTTTAATACTCCCGCAGAGACGCTCACAGCAACATTGAGCACGTAGTCGATGAGCAAGGCAGCCGCCGCGACCAGCCCGACAGTCGTGCCCAGGTTATCCTTCGCGACAATGTACGATCCACCACCATTCGGATAGGCGGGGATCGTCTGGCGATACGAGATGGCGACCACCGTAAGCAGAGCGATAATGACCATGCTAATAGGGAAGGCAAGCCCCAGATGACCTGAGCCAGCGGCGACAAGATTAATCAAAATAGCTTCAGTTGCGTAGGCAACTGAGGAGATGGCGTCCGAAGAGAGAACCGCCAGGGCTTTAAATTTGGTGAGCCGTTCTTGCCCGGCCTTGCCCGTTGGAATGGGCGAACCAATCACGAAGTGCTTGATGCGAGCAGTAAACTTGCCCAGGGGATCCTGCGGCACATAGGAGCGTTCGGTTGCCTCCAATGTGCCCTCACTGATATGCCGAAAGACAGGATGTTCGGGCCGAATGATGCGGATACGCTTATTGCCTGGCAAGGAACCGGTCAATTCCTCCATGACGGGTTGGGAGAGATCAAAATCGTCTGTATTGCCTCCCACGTCCGTCGCTTTACGCGCATCTTGCGGTGCAGCATCATCGCCCGGATGGTGTTCTGGATGATCCATGACTGTTCTTCCCTCACGGCTGTGGACATCACGCACAATTGTACAGAGCTATTTCTCTTTGTAATCGGCCTGAAACCACTTTTTGTCCCACTCGTACAGAAAATCATAGTATTTTCACCCAAAAAGAAGCGCACTGATGAGCAATCAGGAGACCTTCATAACAACACTATACGTCATGGTGGATAATTGTTGCCAGTCAGAACTGGAGCAAGTGAAGTATAGAAAAAGCAGCGAAGAAGATCATCTAGCAATACTCAAGAATTATTCAAACTTTCATCAGAGAAGCATAATTCGTGGGGCCTTGCGTGCAACAAATAGAGAAAAGTGGTCCGTTTTACCAGAATATAGCTGGTATGACGAACCACTTTTGTAGTCAGGCTATCCTATGTGGGATAGACAGCGTCTGAGGAATTACGGATGTTGAGCAACGAACTGCTGAATACGCTCGTACTCTCCCTGGCTGAGGCGGAAGCTCAAGGCCGCGCTGGTTTCCTCAACCTGTGAAGGGCGACGTGCACCAACGATTGCGGCTGACACTGCGGGATTATAGAGTGTCCAGGCTACAGCAACCACTCCAGGTGTCACATTGTATCCACGGCCAATCTCTGACAGTAGTTCGGTAAGCTGTAGATTGCGCGTCAAGCGCTCGCCCTGGAACTCGGGATTAGTCCGACGCCAGTCATCCTGAGGCATCTGTGCGACACGCTCAGCTGTCATCTTACCGGTAAGCAGACCAGAGAACATTGGGGAGTAGACGATGACGCCGATGTTCTGTTGTTTACAATATGGCAGAATCTCCGTCTCATACGTGGGCTCCACAATTGAGTAAGGCGGCTGTTGAGTTTCCACGGGAGCGATCTTCTCAGCTCGCTGCAATTGCTCAACGCTAAAGTTTGATACACCAATATGGCGTACCTTGCCTTCTTTCTTTAACTCTACCAGTGTGCTCCAACCTTCTTCAATTTCATCCTCAGGATCAGGCCAGTGGATCTGATACAGGTCAAGTGCATCAATATCCAGGCGGCGCAGACTATTCTCGATCTCCTCACGCAGTGAAGCAGCCTTCAGACTACGATAGATCTTGCGCTCATTGTCCCAACGCATTGAGCATTTCGAGAAGATGTATGGGCGCTGGTTCATACCTTTGATTGCTTTACCAACAATCTCTTCAGAATGTCCCAGACCATAGACAGCTGCGGTATCGATCCAGTTAATTCCCATATCGATAGCTTTTTTAATGGTGTCAATCGATTCCTGGTCATCCTGAGCTCCCCAGCCAAACTCCCAGTTACCGCCACCAATCGCCCAGGCACCGAAGCCGACTGCGGTGATATTCATGCCAGTATTTCCAAATTGTCGTGTCTCTACCATATCTATCATCCTTCTGTGTGTATTAATGTAAATAACGTAAATGTTTAAATTGCTGCACACACACAAAAAAAACATCGTCACTTGCCAGTGGTAAACTCTGGTAAACAACAATGTTCCCCTTTTACATGCATGTACTACGCAACCCAGGAGCGATGGATTTAATACATCTATCCATTACGACAATGTTGATTGTAACGAAACAATTTTATGCCTATGCAGACAGCAATTCATTGTTTGCTACGCAAGCTATAACGCGTTTACAATGCTATCTATTCCCGTAGCTATAGGATGCTAAACTGTTTCCCCTGTGTTGGCGATGAGTCTGGTGGGTCTGGCATGTAATTGCGCAAGTGTTTCCGCAGATAGCACACCTGTATTGTTTGTCGTTAGTGTGGATGGTATGAGCATATGTTTCAAAGTCGCACCAAGTACACGCAGCAGAATACGTGGTCTGGCGAGTGAAGATTGCGGGGCGAGCATCCCATAGACTTCCATATATGCTTTGCTTATCTCTGGATCTTGCACAGCACTTTGTAATACGAGATCCAGATAGCGTTGCCATAATTCGAAACCAATGGGAAGTCGTGCTCCATGTAATGTAACATCGGGCCAGCGCAAATCTTCTCCCAGCGCGAACAGCCAGGGATCGGTCAATGCCCGGGCGAGTTGCAACTGGAAGTGCTGTTCAAAGGTTGTTCTGGAGAGCCGTTGCTGTTCGCGTAAGCACATATTGAGCGTATCCGCTCCTATAGCACCGGCGGCCATCCCCTGACCACGGATGGGATTAAGAGCGCAGACGGCGTCCCCCAGCACAATAAAGCCAGCAGGCCAGCGTTTCAGGCGTTCATAATGGCGGATATGATTTTCTAGTACACGGTAGCCGCGGATGGTTGTCAATGGTTTCGCGATGCGTATCGATTCGTAGAGGCCTGGATCGGGTAAATCCCGTGCCCATTGTAAAAAGCCCTCTTCATCAGTTGGAGGGTAGTGTCCTGCAACACCGCTCAGTGTCACATGCCAGACATTGTTCTCAATCATAGCGATTGTCCCGGCGCGTGGATTCTGTCGTGGACGTGGAAGAATGAAAATACCTTGCCATACATCTGGAAAATTTTCAGGCTTCTCATAGAAACGTGAAGCATAGCCCAGACCAGAGTTCACTGAATCCACCGGCGGGGTCTCATAGCCCAGAGCGGTCAGCCATTGTGGCGTCTTTGAATTGCGTCCACTGGCATCAACAACAAAATCGGCGGTCAGTGTCGTCCTTCGTCCTTCCAGGCCACGTTCACGCAATTTGACGCCAACAATGCGTGTGTGATCAGACGTCGCCAGTAATTCAGTCACCTCGCAATTGCTCAGGGTCTGGACATCCGATCGTTGCACGAGACGCTCTCGCAGATGCCATTCAAGCAGGTAACGGCTAAACCGCATACTCTCACGAACATTGAACGGTGCTAACATACCAAACGACGAAACCATGACCATAGCTACTTTATCATGGATGGTGTCGGCACCAACTGCACGCAAGTCAGCAAAAATACCAGGGAACAGAGCATCGATGATCACCTTTCCACGTCCTGAGAGCCCATGTGTATGATGGGACTGTGGAGCTCCTTTGCGGTGAGTGGGCGTTTCAGGAAAGACATCGCGATCAATAATAGTTACCTGATCAAAGTAATCAGTCAGGACACGAGCAGCCAGCAGACCTGCTATGCTACCACCAATCACAAGAGCATGTCCGTTCTTATGTGTTCTGGTTGAAAGTGTCTGGTCTTGCGAGTGCGTGCCCATCGAAATCTCCTTGTATACTAATCGAGTCTTATGTGTTATTGCTATTCAAGGCAAAATTATGCTCCGCTGGCTGCTGTGCTATCAAGTTCCTCGGTCAAGAAGACATCATCCCAGACCTGGCGTTCAGCCGCTTGAGGATCATTGATCACCTGGCACACTTCGTGAAAGATCATGGTGCCTCGGTGCTCAAGATCATAGGCTGGCCAGGATGGGAGTTTGGCAATGTTGGGATCTCCAGCGCAGGCAAAGGCAATCCAGGCCGCTTGCATTCCACGAGCCAGTTCATGCGGAGGCTTCGCTCCAAGCAGTACGCTCATACTTGTCGCCTCCAGCTTATTCCAGACAAAGGGCAGTTCCAGCGCGTGACACGCCCCGAATTTCAGGTGAGGCGAGGGCCAGTCAAAGCGGTACATCCAGACGCGTCCACCCTGTCGCACTTGCTGCTCGGCCAGGCGAATCGATGGGATACGCGCCGCGTAATCGGTGAGTATCTCCAGCAGGAGATCTTGCAATTTCTCGTCAGGCCTTCTCAGAGCGAAGCATGCCAGAGCCCGCCAGAAAGCGCGTTTGCTTTTGCTGTAGGTTCGCAAAATTTTCAGAGCGTTCTTTCTAAGTTCTGGTGAAATAGCGCCAGAAGCGAGCGAGGATGCGCGCTTCTCCCCGGTGATCGTGTCGGTAAAGAGTCTGGCCTCATCGCGATTGGTCCCGATCAGTAGCGTCACATCTCTGGCCGCGCCCCGCGTGAACGCTTGCAGAGGCGTTGCGAGCAGATCTTTGCCATCGAGTACCGGCTGAATGCCACCAAGGCGACCGTCTTTGAGCAAGCGAGCCTGAGCGGCCAGCAGCTTTTCATAAGGGAGCGTCCACAGCGCGTCAATCTCGCTGGTTTTCAGGCCAAGGATTTCCAGAAACGTCTGGGTCTTCTGACTGGCGGCCTTTTTATCTGGTACAGTGCCGACCGGGCCACTCTCAAGAATCGCCCTCTGAAACAGTCCTCTGGCCGCGGGCATACCGAAAAGCAGCGCGATGCTGATAGCACCCGCCGATTCGCCGAAGGCCGTGATATTATCGGGATCGCCCCCAAAGGCTGCGATATTCTCACGGACCCATTGGAACGCTGCGATTTGATCCAGCAGGCCGCAATTTCCTGAAGAAGCATAGGCTTCCCCTGCCAGCTCTGCCAGGTAAAGAAAGCCCAGGACGCCCAGGCGATAATTGATGGTCACGAGAACCAGATCACCTTGCTCGGCAAAGTCCGCCCCATCATAATCGGATTGTGAGCCAGATCCGTTCAACAGTGCGCCGCCATGTAGCCAGACCATGACCGGGCGCTTCCGACCTTCCTGGCGCGGTGCCCAGATATTGAGATATAAGCAATCCTCGCTTTGCGGCTCCGGCATCTCTACTTCCAACGTACCATTCGCTAACAGGAAAGGGAGCTGTGGCGCGATCGAACCAAAGGTCGTCGCATTGCGTACACCTGTCCAGGGTTCCAGCGGCTGTGGCGGCTGGAAGCGGCGCTCTCCTACCGGAGGAGCTGCGTACGGAATGCCTTTCCAGGCAATGACCTTACCCAGGTCCGCGCCCTGGATTTTTCCTGCATGCGTCTCAACAATCGTTTCGTCCATGTCGTTCCTTCACTTAGTAAAGCAGTCCCTCTACCTTTAGTTGTCATTCTAGCACATGAGCGTTGAGGCTGAACCAACATTATGCTCGTCAAAGTTACCCTGCGGCACAAAAGCATCTAAACGACAGAGAAGTATGCCTATGTTCGCCCAAATATCAGCTCTACACAATTCTTAAAAATATAAAATCCTGCCAGGAAAAGACCATCACACGCTAAAGGGGTCCCTTTTTTATCTTTCACCCTCAACAACGCAATCTGGTCAGCGTTCATCATCATCTAAAGAGTTCCCCTGCTTAACCTGGCGATAGCTACTGTTTCAAATACTACTCATTCTAAGTGTTGAACTCCACAGTAAATGCTCAATACCATGTACTTCACTGCAGCCGGTCTTCCGTGTTATTATTAGTACAAAACATGCTGCTTCAAGATGAGTGGAACAGAGAAAGGGGTCCATCATGCTAAAACTCCGCAATGGGAAGCCAATTGAAAAGTACTTGCTTGAGCAGGCGATGGATGACTCAGACCTGAGCAATGCATATTTTCTGAATACACGCACTGGCGAAGTGGTCTGCCTTTCAGGATATGACACTCCCGATGAACGTGAAAAACTGTCAGAAGAAATCGATGGGAGCAATGACTATACGCGCATTGACCGCATCGAGAGCTCTGAGGCCTATCAATGGATGGTAGATTTTATCGACACAATCGTTGCGCCAAAAGACGAACAGGTCGCTGAAAAATTATCCATTGCCATAATGGGCAAAGGCGCATTCAGGCGCTTTAAAGATGTTTTGTATGTCCTTGGCGATGAATGGGAGCAACAGTGGTACCACTGGCGAGATGAACGGCTACAAGAAGCAATGGATGAATGGCTCGAGAGTGTTTTGTGACCACATCTGCCTCTTTGGTGCCGCGTAGCCACATAGCAGTGTTCGCATTAGCCAGGGCTCATATGGTACGCTACATGTGATACGCTAGAGGAAAGAAAAACAAGTGAGGAGGGGTATATGACAAAACAGATTTCCACAGGAATTTGTTATCTGTGTCAGGGAGAGTTTAGCAAAGCGACCATGACCAAACATCTGCAGGCATGCCAGCGGAAAGCAAACGATGCAGCAATCGCAGCAGGCCACAGACCTGGACGCCAAAGCAAGAAATTCCATCTGGTGGTGGAAGGACGCTATCAGCCCATGTACTGGATGCATCTCGAAGTCAGTACTGGCGAAACCCTCGCCGATCTCGATCAGTTTCTCAGAGATAGTTGGTTGGAGTGTTGTGGGCACCTGAGCGCCTTTGAGATCGGAAACCAAAGCTATTCGTCAGGCGCAGGCATGGCTGGAGGTTGGGGGGAGGACCTGGAGGACGAGGAAACTATGCATGTGAGGCTGGATAAAGTGTTCAGTCCAGGACTCAAGTGTCGGCACGAGTACGATTTCGGCTCCACCACGGAACTGAACGTGAAAGTACTGGCAGAAGAAAAACGTGAAACGAAAGGCGAGCCCATTCAGGTACTCGCCAGGAATACTCCCCCGCCGATCCTCTGCGGAGTGTGCGGAAAACCTGCCGTGGCAGTCTGCGCGGAGTGTAGCTACGAGGAACAGGGCTGGCTCTGTGCAGCCTGCGCCAAAGCTCATGAGTGTGGCGAAGATATGCTATTGCCCGTCGTGAACTCCCCACGCGTCGGAGTGTGTGGCTACACCGGGTAAAGCATCACGCTACAACAGCGAGCATTCGATAGTCTTTAGCTACCTTGCTGCTTACTTTTTTGGTAAAAGGCTGTACTTCATGGCAACAGCGACAGCAGAGGCACGTGAGTCTACACCCAGTTTGGCGAAAATGCTGTTCAGGTATGCGCGGACGGTGCGTTCAGTGATGCCAAGACGCGCACCTATCTCTTTGCTGCGCTCTCCTTGCGCAACACCAGCAAGCACATCCTGTTCGCGTTTCGTCAATTCCATATGACTGGGATGCGTCACGGTGAGTTGAGAAGCCTCGAGAGGAATGGCTGCATTTTTGGCATGCGCCAGCACGCGTGTCATGATCTCAGGATGGAGCACAACTTCGCCATGTGCAGCTGTACGAATAGCATGAAACAGAGCATCGATGGGAGTTTCTTTAAGCAGGTAGCCACAAGCGCCAGATTGCAAACCACGGACCATGTGTTCGTCTTCATTGGAGGTTGTCAGCAGCAAGACGGCAACATGAAGCCAGCGCTGGCGGATATGCTTGAGCACCTCCAGCCCATCCATGCCGGGCATCGAGATGTCGAGCAAAACTACATCAGGTAGCAACTCTTCAATACGTTGCAAAGCCTCCGAGCCGTTGGCCGCATCACCCACAAGCGTGAGATCTTCGCTGGTGGCAAGCATCAAGCGCAATCCCTCGCGCACAAGTGGGTGGTCGTCAACGGCGATAACACGAATGATATTACTCATAGCTATTTCCCTTGCTTGTCTGACGCGAGAGCAGCGCTTGCTCTCCTGTCCTTATCTCGATCTCCGCATACTGAACTTCACGCGGCACATGTATACGTATACTGGTACCTTCTCCCAATGCACTGATAATGTCAAGCCGACCTCCCATCACACGCGAGCGCTCGCGTAGTCCAATAAGTCCATAATGTCCGGGGAAGTTCCCTCCAGCAGTAGTAGTATCGAAACCGACACCATCGTCACGCACTTCGACCTCTACCCATTCGGCATGGGTAGTCGCGCAAACCCAGCTATGGTGCGCATTGGCATGGCGAGCAACATTGGTCAATCCCTCGGTAATCACACGCAAGACTTGTTCACAATACGTTGCTGGCGTGAACACCAGGGCATCCACATCGGCCTCACACGGGATACCGGTGGCACTGGTAAAGCGTTCAATCTCTTCCTGCACTAATTCGGGGAGATCGTCAGGGTGCAGGGAGTGCGGGGTACGCAGGTCGGAGATGACATAGCGTGTCTCTACAAGCATTGTCCGAGCACGCTCAATAGCCTGTGCGATGATAGTACACCCCTGAGGGTATAAGTTCTTCGCAAAGTGAGCGTTGGCTGCATCCAGTTGCATGAGTAGGCCGACGAGTCCCTGTGAGAGCGTGTCGTGGAGTTCGCGAGCGAGGCGCTGACGTTCAGCAAGGGTCGTCAACTCTTCAGACTCGATTCTGCCAACGCCATAGTGCTGCGATTATAACACTCTGTTTATGCACGCCGTATAAAGACGTACAACACTATCCTGAAGCTGGACGAGGACTCAGCTCTGCGTAAACCGAGGCTTATGCAGAGCCGCACCAACATTAGAACAATGCTTTACAGATTCCGCTGCTAGTGATAGTCCTATTCATACCATAATGTCTCTTGAATACGTATCCGTGATGCAGCGAACGCGGGGCCAAAGCTAGGTCGTTGATGGTCTCCTTAGAGTAACCAGACAGTGGGAGACGCACAGCTTAGCCGAACCAACACTGGAGAGAAAGCTATTCATGGCAAATCTAGCTCAACTTATTGACGCAGTCAAATTGCAAATGCAACCGCCACCTCGTGCAATGCCAACAGCAAATACACTGCAACAGTTGAGTATCACCAACCTTCCTGAAAGACGAAAGGCGATGGTGTTATCGTCAGAGCAAGCGAAAGAGAATAACAAGGAAGCCGTCAAAGACAATCAGCAGCACCAGAGCAACCACCAGTCGGGCCACCATGCCGGACCGGTGATAGACTTGAGTCGTCGTCGTTTTTCCGGGAAAGAGGAAGATGCGTTTCTCCAATTTCAGCCGCTTCACGATAAAAGCGAAGAGCAAGACAAAAACTGGTATAGCCAGGATGATTGCTCCGATCTCGCTAAGAAGTTGCAGGATGGAACTGATAGAGTGGCGTTCTAGTAGCAATATTACACTAAGGAGTGGACCTAAAAACAGACCGACCGTCACCACTTGTAAAGTCTGCTGCATAGAAGTATTACGGCGCAAAAGCACCTTTCTTATTCGCTCAAGAAACTCAGATTTCCCAACACTGTCCCAGCCTGTCAGGACTGCCATAACTTTGTTCATCCTCAATTCAATGAGTAGACGCTCACTCTGACCATCGGCATCCTTTCCAGTTGTCCCAGACCAGTAGCCGCGCGCAAGCAAAGACTGTGCCTGGTAAGCAGCCTCATACTGTTCAAGCTGTGTGCTCTCAACAATGCGTCGCTCATCAATGACAAACTCGACATCCTGCAAATAATTTTGAAAAATTTGCACCAACTCTGCGATATCTTGCTTGAATAAGGTCAGATCGACAAATGACGATATTTGCTTCTTGCTCATCATATCTCCACAAAAAAAGAATCTCTGGAAGAGATATAACAGAATGCGAGCTTGCTGTCGAGTTTACCCGCGCTATGGAGGCCCGCCCAAATAAACTATCCAAAGGGATATGATATGCAGGAGGAATGAAAAATCTCTCACAACAGAACCAATACCAATTGCTGAAGGGATGGCTTAACGAGCGTCAGTGGCGGCTGTATGTGGCAACAGAGGCCAGAAAAATTGGCGCGGGAGGGATCAGCCAAATTGCACGCGAAGCAGGTGTCACCCGAAAAACGATTCGCAAGGGAATACAAGAACTGGAGGCTGGAGCGTGCTATCAGCCAGGGGAGCGGGTACGCAAGCCAGGAGGAGGACGCAAAAACGTCACCGAAAAGGACAAGACGCTGGAAACCGATGTGGAGGCGATGCTGGAGCCGAAGGGAGATCCGCAGAGTTTGGTCAAATGGACGAGCAAGTCGGTGAGCAAACTGAGGAGAGCGCTGAGCAGCCAAGGGCATACGATAGGCGAAACCGCCATCAGACGGATGTTACACGCGAGGGGATTTTCGCTAGTGGCTTTATCAACGTTGGGATCGACCATGAGACTGCTAAATTTGCCGTAGAGAGCCTCAGACGCTGGTGGAAGACCATCGGGTGCAGACTCTATCCAACCAAGAAGGTGGTACTCATTGTCGCTGATGGCGGTGGCTCGAATGAAGCGCGCAATCAGCTGTGGAAGCAGCAATTGCAACAGCTTGCCAATGAGACCGGTCTGGTCATCACCGTTTGCCATCTTCCTCCGGCCACCAGCAAGTGGAACAAAATCGAGCATCGGCTCTTTTCCTACATTTCCATCAATTGGCGTGGGAAACCGCTCACTTCTCTGGAGACCATCAGGCCTGTCAGTACTTTTCTGACGAAGAGATACGATGTATTATATAATTAGTAAATTTGTGCTTAGTCGGTAGTGTCTGCTCTCTCTAATCAGACAACGTTAAATAGCCTGGAGCGCAGATTGATAAACATGGTCTTCTGCGATCTGAGCGTGAATGTACCATATAACACTAATTATATGGTACGTCGTATCCTACCATCAGAAAAGTACTGACAGGCCGCTTGTGTTGAGATATTTATTGCTGAGTTCAAGAAGTGCCACGGTAGTGAGAGATTGAAAGGGTCAGTTATAAGTTATCCAAACTTTTAGGCGCAAAGTTCAGATAACTCATGTTTTGCAAAGATCCGAGATGACGCAGAAGTATCAGATATTTTATTGTACGATATCCTGTAACAAAACAAGAATTGGATGAATTTTATGGATGGCTCTAGAATAAATAAAATAAATAAAAAACCAGACATAAAAACAAACGACAACATCGAGAGGTTCTCTCAACCTGGATCATCAAATCGTAGCAACACTGAGAGATTTCGTGAGAGATTTCGTCAAAGTTTGTATCAATCAAGGCATTCACGTAATCGACTTGAAGCACTAAGAAGCTCGCACAGGCAAGAAATACAAAAAAATTATCCAGAAAAAGCTCTACAGAGGGCAAGCATAGAGATAAACCAATGGCGAGCAAATTTACAGCCACTTGAGGGTGAAGGAGATGTACTTTTTCGAGGATGTAGCAAAACAGAGGCTGAGGAAACACGCGCAAATCAGACAGCAAAAGGTATAAAGATACCAGAGGCATCTACCATATATCCACCCAACGAAGAGGACGTCATAAAGCAAGTTAGCCAGGGAGGGCAACATCCAGAATACACACAGAACTTATCAGCAGCATTTAGTTTTGCAAGAGCGTATCCTGACGGATGTGTTATTGCAGTACAAATAAGGAGCAATTTCTTATCTACAGGTGATAAGGGACCAGCACAAGGGCAGATTGCTCTACAGGGCACTCCACTTAAATATTTAAGCCATTATGAATTACCAGCGGAAGCCTCAATAGACAGAAAAAACGTCCTGCCAAATGCCAGTTAATTCAGAGCAGGTGGTGATTCAGGTCGCAGCAACGTGATAGATATGGGCATATCAGCAGGGCTATTTAAAAGTGGAATTCCCCCGAATTTGGAGGGTCGGAGAAGAGAAATTTAACATACTAGAGCCGAAATTTTACGGCGGAGGAACCCAACAAAAAATGGATGACCGACATGACGTTTATTGCCAATCGATATACTCAAGTCTCTTTTCCTGTAAAAAAACAAGTACATCAAAGGTTTCGTAGTGATTTTCTTGGGCTAGATTTCTGACAAGGAGAGTAGGAGAATTACCCATCATCCTATGCTGATTTGCGTTCAATGACAGAGATGACCATCTGGGGCACCTCGTTGACAGATTCACCGTGAGCCGTCGCCATAATCATTTCAACGAGTGGATCGAGAGTACGCTCAGTGTCAAAGTGAATGGTCGTGAGCGATGGGATACAGAATGGTGCGAGAGGAATATCATCACATCCAATGACCGCCGCGCCTTCTGGGATCGCAATGCCTTCATCGGTTAATGCAGCAATCACGGCGAAAGCGACCTCATCGTTATAACAACATATTCCCCATGGTGGCGCACACCCGGCTAACAGATCACGAAGAACCAATCGTCCATCTTCTCGCGAGGAAGGGATGATACAGACAGATGGAGATTCCAGTGCCCACTGGGCGCATGCTTGACGTACCCCAAGCAAACGATTGTGCATCAAGAAATGGACATCCTCGCGTTGGGAAGCAATAAAGAACAGCTGGCGTTTCCCATGTTCAAGCAGATAGCTTGCCTGCATCCTTCCGACCGCTTGTTGAAGGGTTTCGGGACTCATCATGGAAAAAATGGGAACATGGAAGGGAGCGAGGAAAGCCGCGATGGTTGGATCAGCCTCATCAGCATAGGAAAGAATGACGGTTGGAGTCACATTGAACGATGGATGAGTGGTTTTGGTTCGCAGATGCTGGCCAAAGGAACAGAGCAGCGTTAAACCATGAGCGGCTAATCTTGCTTCCAGGGCTTTCAGATTCCGTGCCAGGGCAGGATCAATTTGCTCAAATGGGAGAACCGCCAGGACCAGTTGACTCTGCCCTGTACGCAGAATACGGGCTGGCGTAAAAGGATGATAGCCAAGCATCTGTGCCGCTTTGTGGACGCGTTCGCGTGTCTCTGGCGGAATGCTCTGATGGGGATCATCGTTGAGAACATAACTCACCGTTGCTCGTGAAACACCGCTTGCCTGTGCTACATCGGCACTTGTCACTCTCGATTGACTTGCTTTTCCCGTTTTTATGATCCTCTCTGCTGCTTTTTCCTTGACATGGGTCTCTGTTTCCCATTATAGTGTACTTACACGTGTAAGTCAATTTATTTAGGAGACATGGGTCCCTGACTTACACGTGTAAGTATCTATTCATTCGCTGAAGGAGGATGTGATGCGTTTTTTCTCGCGTGCCCCTGTGCACATTGCTTATAAATGGCGGGTAACGATTGTTATTGCGCTGGGCATGATTATGAGCATAATGGACTCGACCATTGTCAATATTGCTATTCCCCAGATGCAACATGCCTTTGGAGCAAATCTTCATGATCTGCAATGGGTTGTAACCATCTATATGCTCACGCAGGCTGCTGTGATCCCCTCTGCTCCTTACTTAAACGCAATCTTTGGAGGAAAACGAGTCTATCTCTGGACATTGACTGCCTTCCTTCTTGGTTCCTTGCTGTGTGGCTTCGCCTGGAATCTACCCTCATTAATATTCTTTCGCCTGCTTCAGGGCATTGGAGGGGGCATTTTACTGCCAATCGTGATGATTTTGCAATACCAGGTGTTTCCTCGTGAGGAGCGAGGAATGGCAACCAGTGTCATGGGCATGGCTATGATGGTTGCGCCCACGCTTGGGCCGGTGCTTGGGGGCTATTTGGTGAGTTCGTTTGGCTGGCAATGGGCCTTCTTTATCAATCTGCCACTGGGCATTGTAGCGGTTATTCTTGCACAGAAAACGCTTCAACCGACGCCACCTCAGATTCGTACCCGCTTCGATATCTTCGGATTTCTCACTGCGGCTGCTGGGAGTGCCATCGTAGTTTATGCCGTTTCCACAATCGTGAGTGGTGCGACTTCCATCGAAAACGTGCTGCTCCTGCTTGGTGGGTTAGTGCTTCTCTGTACCTTTGTGATTATCGAACTCCTCAAAACGCGATCTGGTCAGAAGCCATTGCTGGATTTACGCCGCTTCAGAGACCGTGCTTTTACCTGTAGTACGCTTACCCAGATCATTGTCTTCTTTATCTGGTTTGGAGTATTATTTCTCATTCCCATTTATTTACAAACGTTGCATCGAGAGACAGCTATCCAGGCGGGTCTAATCCAGGGAGCTCTTGCTCTGGCACCGCTGGCAATCCTCCCATTCGGTGGCAAGCTTGCTGATAGACTTGGACCTCGACCGATCGTCATGGTTGGCTTACTGGTACTTGCCTGTGCTTTTGCGTTGATGATGACACTTGCCCTGAATACGCCGATCTGGATGATTGTCGGCTTCTTGTTTTTACTCGGCTGTCAAGGTGGGCTGACGAATCAGATTCCGGTGTCAGCGCTCTCACAGATCAAGAAAGAAGAAGAGCAAGAGATCGCAAATGCCTCCACCCTGCTGGCGGTGTTACGTGCTGCCGCAGCTCCTCTGGGGGTGGCAATCTTTGCAAGCTTTGTGCAGAACCGCAGCCAGTACTATATGGAGAGCCTCTCCAGGCAAGGCATCGCCGGAGCCGTGTTGCAGCCCCAAAGTATCTTATTCGCGATGCATGAGAGCTTTCTTAGCGCATCTGTCCTCGCGCTGGTCGCTTTTGCGGTGATGGCTTTTGTCCCAAGAAGAAAAAAGAGCCAGGATCGCCAGCAAGCATTCTCCTCAGAGAAGAGTGTCTTACTCAGCAGAAAGAGAGCATGATCAAAATACCAAAAGCAACGATTTCACCCAATCCAGGGATCTCTTGCAGCAAAACGTGCACGCATCAGTCCTTAGGTTTCAGGTTGATGCGTATTGGGGTGTTCTTTTGACCCCCCTGGTTTTTCGGCAATGTGGCGAGCACGTATCACTGAGGCAACGATCGTAGCAGTCAGGACGAGCGCGATGATGGCTAGTGATAGGAGGGTTGAAATGGGGTAGACATCTGCCAGGAGCATTTTCACCCCAACATAGGTGAGAATGATTGACAACCCCAGTTTCAGATAGGTAAACTTGCTGATCACGTTCGCAAGTACAAAGTAAAGGGAACGTAGGCCAAGAATGGCAAAGGCATTCGACGTGTAGACAAGAAACGGGTCTTGTGTGATTGCAAATACCGCCGGAATAGAATCCACCGCGAAGATCAGATCTGTACTCTCTACGATGAGCAATACTAGCAGCAAAGGTGTCACCATGAGCCGGCCTGCTCGCCGGATTATAAAGCGATCTTGTTCAAAGTCACTGGTTACAGGAAAGATACGACGAACAAATATGAGCAGTGGGTTCTTTTCTGGATCTATTTTCATTTCTTTCTGAAGGCCCAGGCGAATTCCGGTGAAGATCAGAAAGACTCCGAACACGAAGAGGATCCAGTGGAATTGATTCAGGAGCACAGCTCCCACTCCAATCAAGAGGCCACGCATGATAAGTGCACCTATGACACCCCAGAAGAGAACACGGTGCTGATAGGCAGCAGGTACACTGAAGAAGGAAAAGAGCAGCACGAAGACAAAAATATTATCCACGCTGAGCGACTTTTCGATCAGCCAGCCTGTAAAAAATTGGAGCGCGGGATTGGGACCCCATAACATGTACAGACCAACGTTAAAGATCAGGGCCAGGGTGATCCATACTGCACTCCAGATGGAAGCCTCTTTTAATGAGACGGCATGAGCTTTACGATGAAAGATACCGAGATCGACAGCAAGCATGGCGGCAATAAACAGATTAAAGGCTATCCAGGGCCAGATTGTTTCAATAGACATATACATTTCTCTCTTTCTGAGATACGCACTACCAATCTTCCGCTTGCTAGAAGCATAACGCGGTCCCGTGAACCCCTCCTGTGAAAAAGCAGTATCTGCATCCGGGTGCATAACAAAGATACGGCATTGTCAGCGGAACAACAAAAGCGGATCTTTGAGCCGTTCTAGCGGATGCCTACTGCAGAAGCGGCGTATCAGGAGGGGTTGGGGCTGGGTTTGACGATGAGTAAGGCGTATATTGAGCAACAGGGAGGACATATAGGAGTGAATCCTCGGCAAATGAAGGAGTCACGTTCTTTGTCGAACTTCCTGTTCAAGAGATGAGCTCGTTTCAAAACGAGAAAACGTATGAATGATATTGATCAGCAGCCGGTGACAGCCTCCTGCAAATGCAGGAAGCTGCCATTTTTAGAGTGATGATAACGGTCAACGACACATCCGGCTGACCGTTATGCTATTACGGTGTTAATAGTAGCCGTTGTCGTAATCATTCTAGTATTGACCAGGACGGTTGTAGTGGTGCTGATCGTTGTAACGACGATGATCTCTGTAACGACGATGATCGTTGTAACGACGATGATCGTTGTAACGACGATGATCGTTATCGTGAATGTTGGGGCTATAGGGTCTATCGGCGCTTTGGTAACCGCCACTTACTGTTGCCAACTCATCGTTTGTCAACTCTACTACATTAGCATGCTCATCCTGCGTTGTGTTTGTAACGATGCCTTTCATTCTCCCTCTCCTTCTTCTCTTGCGCAAACTCTGTGTTCATAGTTGACTTTACTCACTTGCTAGTAACACTATTACGCATGTGGGTAAGTGATTAACTCCTGGTTTCGCTACTTCTTAGAATGATCATTCCGGCTATAGATTATTATCTATATGGTGACAAGTCAAGCTCATTAAGATGGAAAATATCAGCGTTATTGAATTAATCGCTGTCATAATCGCTCTCTTAACTGTGCTAGCAATCATCCATGGGGTCCTGACTGTGAAGATCTACATGCAGATGGAAGATGACCAGGAAGAGCGATGTCACCTGCGGAGAGCCTCATGAAAACAAACATCATCGCTCCCAATTACAACTATTTGTTGTGAATCCTTTTCCATTATAGATGAGAAAGAAATGGTGTTTTCTTTCATTATCAGGTTGATTGTTCAAAGACCGGGGGATCGGGGCAAAAATAGACGTTGCGGTTCCTCCTTGTATCGTGGCTTTCTCCCCGGTACGTACTCACTCGCCAGTCCTGAAACAGCGCTCGCTGCGTGCGAGGCAATTATCGGACTTTTCATCGAGATAAGCTTTGTCGCGACATTCACACAACGCTTCTTCGGAAGGTAACGAGCAGAGAGGCGTTGAACAGGACGTTACACTACCTGTACGCGTCCCATACCCATAGAGGTCTTGTAGCCGATACCACTGTACCCTCCCTTATTTGTGTTTGTAACCCGGTAGCGTATATAGTTGCATCTGAATGAATCACAATCTAGACCTGTATTGGGTACCTTTTAGGAGGACATAGACCTTGCGAACTTTACGAACATATACTTTCATCGGATTTTGCGCCCTTTCCTTACTGTTTCTTGCGGCTTGTGGAACGACCCAGGCAAGTACCAGCGGTAGCAGTACCACACCAACGACCGCACCAACGTCAGCACCAACGACCACTGCAAGTACGTCAACCGGTGATGCAGTCAAGACGGCGTCATTAACAGTACAAGGCAAAAAAGTCACGGCTTTAACCAATGCTCAGGGTATGACGCTCTACACCTTTACGCCTGATACGGCGACAACGGCGGCCTGTACTGGTGGTTGCGCATCCACCTGGCCTCCATTACTGTTCAATGGTTCTGGTAGTCCTACTGGTGCGACTGGCTTAAGCGTTGTCACAGATGCGAATGGTAAGCAAGTACAAGCGAACGGCCATTTCCTTTATACCTACGCGGGTGACTCAGCCCCAGGACAAACCAATGGTGAGGGTCTTTCAGGTGAATGGTTTGTAGCAACAACGACTTCTGCCGCGACGACTCCCGCGACGACGACTCCTGCCGCGACGTCTTCTAGTTCTGGTTATTAATCGGCACCTTGCTGCTCATATGTGCTCGAACTGGCCTGGTCAACTCTCTTATGCGCTGAACGTCCATGGCCTTGAATGACAGTATGTAGATGGTCAGATCACAATACTTGACCATCTACATACTATCAAATGCGGTGGTTGCGCGTCACTTTGCGTAACGACATGTTGACCGACTCAATCGCGTTTGTAGTGTAGATTAGTAAGAACAGGAAGCGACTTTCGTTTCTCTTGTTGATGTTCACGCGGCGTCGGGCCAGTGGGGGTCAGTTTATAAGATGAGGCACTATTTTTCTCCTTGAAACGTTTCTTCTGTGTATATCAATCAAGTAAGCAAGCATACTTGCATTCTCTTGTATTGTTCAGGAAGTTACGTATGGAGGTTTCAATGCCCCGTCTCCTTGTGAATATCGTATCCAATCGCCCCCAGCTCTGGCCATCGTTACGCATAGGGACCGAAGAGCAACAACTACTGATTAAGAACTCACGCATACGTATCCTTTTAGTCTCCTTTGCAATGCTGTTTTTCGAGCTCCTCTGCATTCGCTGGATACCTTCCTACGTTCGCTATCTGAGTTATTTTAACAACTTTATCCTCATGGCCTCTTTCCTGGGTATCGGGCTGGGTATGCTCTCAGCTCGCCGTCAACGCTTCTGGTTTCCGCCCTTCCCAGTACTCATTCTTGCGCTGACAGTCATTGTAACCCTCAATCGTTTTGACTTGCGCATCAGCTCAACTGATGTTCTTTATTATGGAGCAGGTGAAGCACAGAGTGCGCATGCGGAGAATTTTATCGTCCTGCCTATTATCTTTGGCATGGTAACGCTGTGCTTTATCCCACTATCTCGCATCTTTGGTCAGTTGTTTGCTAAAGTGCCTCCGTTAACTGCTTATACCTATGACATCCTTGGAAGCCTGGCAGGAATTGCCTGCTTCTCACTGATATCTTATTTCTCTTTACCACCCCTGTTGTGGTTTCTCGTGTTGTCTATTCCCGTTTTGTTGCTCACAAGCCTGCAACGTCTCTGGTGGATGGCAATACCAGTGGTAGCCAGTTTGATTATCGTTGCATCGCTACAAAGCAATACTTACTGGTCGCCTTATTACAAAATCATGCTGCGTCCGGCTCCTCATAATGGCTATCTCGTCGATGTCAATAATGCGGGTGGTCACCAGTCGATGATTCCCTGGCAATATAAAGAGCCATTCTATCGTCGGGTCTATAGTCTCTTTCCTGGTCGCTCATTCCATCATGCACTCATCTTAGGAGCAGGAAGTGGATCTGATACCTCAACCGCCCTGGCTTATGGCGTTCCATCAATTACAGCAGTCGAGATCGACCCTATAATTCAGCAACTTGGCGCACGCTATCATCCTGATCATCCCTATGGAAATCCACGTGTGAAAGCTGTCATCAACGATGGTCGTACTTATCTGCAAAACACAAAAGAGCAGTATGACTTGATTGTTTTTGCTCTTCCCGATTCACTTACCTTGACGTCAAGCAATACGAACTTGAGGCTGGAAAGTTTTCTGCTGACACAGGAGTCAATTAAGGCTGCGCAATCACACCTCAGCAAAAATGGTTTACTCGTACTCTACAACTATTACCGCGAGCCATGGCTGGTGGAAAAACTCGTCAATATGGTGGGAGCTAACTTTCATCAGGAACCGCTTGTTTCTACCTATGGTGGCTGGGGGCGTGCGGCAGTCATTATGGCGGGACCTCGCCTTGCGACATTGCCACCGGGAACATTCGGTCCCTATCATGAATATGCAAAGAACAAAAATACCAATTCTTTGCGCGTCATCGGAGAGGGCTTCTATCCCCTTACGGATCGTACTCCAACTACTGATGATTGGCCTTTCCTGTACCTACACGACCGTAGTTTTCCATCGCTCTACATCTTTGGACTGGGCATGGTAGCTATCTATTCGTTGGCTGGAATACTACTACTAGCTCCCCGGAGGGTATTACGCCGCTTCGACTGGCATATGTTTTTCCTGGGAGTTGCCTTTATGCTGTTAGAGGTCAAGAGTTTAACAACCTTTGCACTTCTCTTTGGCAGCACATGGATGGTGAACTCCCTGGTCTCCTTTGCTATTCTCGTCGGTGTATTACTGGCGGTGTTGGTTAACAGTCGGTTCAAAATCAATCACATCCTCCCCTGGTATCTGCTGTTGTTTGGTATTCTGGTTTTCAACCTGCTGCTTCCACCAGAAGCCTTGCTCCTGGGAAATCCAGTTACCAGATACGCGTTAGCAAGTATTCTGGCCTTTACACCGGTGTTTATTGCTAACATCATCTTTGCCAATTCATTTCGCGATAGCGAGACGGCTGATATTGCCTTCGCCTCTAATCTCATCGGTATTATGGTTGGAGGCGGACTGGAATATTTCAGCATGCTCATTGGATATCGCTTCCTTCTGATCGGTGTTATCATTTTCTATGCATGTGCACTACTGATTAGCAAACTCCTGCCAGCAAAGGCGGCAAAGCTGATATAAAAACAAACACCTGTAGAGAGATGAATAGAGTGGCTTACCGCTCTGGGCGACGATCACTTGCTGAAGAGCAGCCATCTTCTGGGTATATTCGTCATTGGGGATCGTGGGCTTAAAAGGGAAGAATAGCCGATATTGATTAGGTACCACCCAGCGCACGACCCCATTCTCGCCGATCAATTCATAGGATATCATACGTTTCGTTTTGCCGCCCCAGATATCAAATCCCTGCACCTCGTGCCAGGGAATAGTGGTCGCTTTCCCGTAGTATTCAGCCGTGATACCTTGCTCGTGCACAGTAATCTCTTGTTTCATAATGCGATTATAGAGAAGGCGACTTAACAAGGTCGATGCGCCGAAGATTATCAGAAAAACAACAAGTAGAATGCCTACTATGATCAGAAAAAGTGGTTGAGTGAAAACTTTAGGCCCACCATAATAGATGAAAAGGTAACCAATATCATTCCTAAAACTTCGATACTGACACACACTATGAGCAATAGATATTGCCTTTTGATTGGATCATTTTTGCGCATAGAATTCCTTTCTTTGTCTTATAATATTTCTCCAAGAAATGTAACAGCCCACGGGTTGCGCAACGAGATATATCTCATCAGTGATCTGGCTGGAGTGCGTCCTTCATTGCTCTCATGCTTCCATAAGGCAGAGGTATTTATAATCCCTTCTCAGACAAAAGCGAGAAAGTTGAACGGGCCTGTGAAGCCACTTCAGTCGAAAGTGCATCTCGTTGCGCAACCCGTGGGTCTCTCGCCTGCACCGTTTGCGGCACCTCTTCTTCCACACATCCCCTGATCACCTTATACCATTTAGAGGATTAAACCCGTTGTACCTCTGTAAACTCTCCCATCGTTAATACACGTTTCCCTTATTTCATTCATCCACACTCCTTTACTTACATTCTACATCTCAAATCACTCAGCAAAGTATACCCCTCCCACACCTCGTTTTCTCTCAATGTTCCATACAAAATGAGGTCTCGTTCCACTCCTGGGTAGCACGAGACCTCACTTCGCTCCTCAGTTCCTGCTCCTGGTTCCTTTATGACCGACAAAAACCGCTTATTTTTCCTCTTTTCTCAAATATTTCCTTTTATACCTCCATCCCTCATTTTCCTCTTCAGATTTCCCCTCAATTACTGCATCAAAACAGAGACTGATCCTCTTCTTCCCTTTCTTTGAGGGCATTTTTTGCACACTCTTCGAGGCCCTTGCCTCGATCCGCTTCTCACGCTCCCTCCCCTCCTTGTCACCTTCACTTCTCACGCTCTCGCCACTGTCTTTTCTCGACGCCAATCAACGCCAACGGCTCCCTCTGCCCTCTTTCCCTCCCCTGCTTTTTGCCCCTCTTTTGCACGCTCTTTGAGGTTTTCCTCTCTTCTTATCCACCTTCTACCGCTCTTTTTATGTGTTACCTTCTATCATCCGCGCATACCTCATATATCGCCTCAAATTCTCCCTCATGTATTTCGCAAAATTACAGTAGGAGACGGTGGTGGAAGAAGTGGCAGGCTAAAGCCCCAGGCAAGCATTTTCGCGGCATCGGTGAATCGTGATTGCGTAGCAACTTCAGTTCCCGTATAAGCGCCATCATCTAAGAGCGCACCAATCAGGTATTGCCCATTCTGCTTCGCGGCAAAGACCAGACAATTGCCAGCCTCACCCGTCGAACCAGTCTTGACACCAATCGCACCGGGATATACCTGAAGCAACTTATTAGTATTATCCCATGTATACGCATGATAATCACTCGTCTGGCTCAAATCAAACTCCTGTGTATTCACAATCTGCGAAAATGTCTCATTTTGCATTGCATAGGCCGTTAATTTTGCCAGATCGGCAGCGGAAGAATACTGCTGTGGATTGACGTTGCCGCCCGGAAGATCATACGGCAGACCATCAGGATTGACATAATGCGTATTGGTCAACCCCAGTTTCACAGCATATTGATTCATCAGCGTCACAAAGCTTGCAGTTGAACCGCTCACACCATCAGCGACGGCAATGGCTGCGTCGTCACCAGAAGGCAGCATCAACGCATATAACAGGTCAATCATTGGCATCTTATCTCCCGCGACAAGACCTGCCGAACTTCCACCATTCTCAATTGGCTCGTTCACAGCATCCTGACCAATTGTAATGATCTTATTGGGGTTCACTTTCTGCAACGCGATAATACAGGTCATAATCTTGGTCGTACTCGCCATTGGTAAACGAGCATTGCCATTCACGTTCATCAACGTTCTACCAGTGGTCGCGTCCATCAAAAAAGCACTTTTGGCGGAAACTGCAGGTGGAGTGCTATTCACCGTCAAAATCGGCCTGGGAGTAGGGGTAGGAGTAGGAGTGGAATTTATAACCGCCACAATATTTTTGCCAGGACGGGTAAATAAAATCAACGGTACAGTAATTAAAAGTTCAACAACAATAACTAATAAAACTGTTGCAACAAGCTGACGTCTTTTCATATGAACAAGCCTCTTATTTTATGTGTTATACAATATCTTCTTATTATGTTGAGCACAAACCGGCACCATAGTCATCTGGTTGTGCGAGATACTCAAAGTCGTATGGATAACTCTTCCCACTATACGCATCTTGATACTGATGTGTATTTCCCCAGTTCGTCGCCTCCTGATGAAATGACTGCACCAGGTACTTCGCCAGTGCCTGCGCCAGCGGTAATTGCGAGGGAGCCATCTGACCCTCAAGTTGTTGCGTGACACTTTGGAGGTCCGCAACTGACTTCGCATTACGCAGCATCGTCTGGTCAGTGGCACATTGTTGTTGATACAGGGAAACATCGGCCCCATCTTGTTGCATCAACGGAATCACACTCTGAAATTGCGTCAGTTCTTTTTGGGCCGTCGTTCTGGCTTGCTGGAGTGCTACATCCTGCGCACTTCGTTGCGATAACTCTTTCACCGGGGTTATTGACATACTCCCGTTAGTACAAGCGGTCAACATGACTAGAATGATAGATACGACACAGAGCATTCCTCTATTTTGCTTCGTAAACATTCTCATCGGTCATCACATCCTTGCTTATTTCAATGGTGGGCTCTATGATCTGAGCCCACACTGTCACATTTTTTTCATCTGCCTAAATTTGGCCCCAATCAATGACGACAAACCATCTACGTACCATCATAGAACACATGCAGGATACTATTGGCGTGCCAAGCGCACAGGATTCCACAAAAGTTGTTTGATTGGACGTAGAAGTAATAGACCAGATTGGTTACAGGTATCCGTTCACATCGCTTTTTGCAACGTAATTTCCACCGCACGATTCTGGGTATTAAACATCACCTGAAGCGTCGTATCATAGTCATCGTGTATCGTTGCAACATACATCATGTTCTTTGCTTGCAACCCTGGCGATAACGTGGTTCGCTTCATCACAAATTGCGGATAGAGTTCATGCATGGTGGTAGAAGAATCGCCCAGTCGCAATCCTTCCACTGTCGCAAAGGAAGACTTTTGCGGCATGGAAGACTTTTGCGGCAAAGAAGAATTCTGTGGCATGGAAGACTTTTGCGGCATGGAGCTATTCATCACGCTCACGCTGATGTGTACCACAACGTAGGTTGATGCATTTTTTTCCACGGTAATAGAAATGGGACCAGACCTAACCTGATATACATTGAGTTTTGCTGCTGGATAGACGTTCATTACCTGATTTAAATTCATGCCCAGAGCAACACCGCCAATGCTGGTCCCAAGTCTGGCAGTGGTTCCTTTTGTGGGTGTAGTCATCGTTACAGATGAAGGTGTCGGTTTATGCATGTACACCCTGGTCATAGAGAAAACACTGATAGCACTCCCTATGAGCAAGAAAGCCATCGCCAGGACGATCAATGTGCTGAGAGATTTCCACCATGGTCTCTGGGGTATATGGGGACGAAGCTTCCCATGACCAAATCTTCTCAGGATATCGGAAGATGTGCTCTGAACCAGTGTCGTTGGCTCCTCCCCCACGACATCGGTTGTGCTCATCAGATGGACCAGACGCGTCCAGGTACGATCAATCGAATGCTGATCTAGCTCGTCAGGCTGGTAGTATTCTTGCAACGCTCGAATAACCTGTATTTCAGGAGCATCCAACGGCAGATCTCCATTCTCCGCATGAGCGAGCCGTTCTATGTGTTCATCTATCTCTGCCGCAGAATGAATATTATCAAATTTCTCCATTGTTTTCCTACCCCTTCTCGTTCTGATAGAGGGTACGCAATGCACGTAGCGCTCTCCACAAGGCCGCCTGGATCGCTCCCTCAGTTTTCCCGATCATGCTTGCAATCTCCACGCTACGCAAGCCAACAATGAAGCGTAAACGCAACACCTCCTGCTGGAGCTCGGGCAAGTGCAAAATACGCTCCTGCAAGAGCGCGTATTCTTCTTGCTTGATCATGACATGCTCCGGTAAACGTTCACCGGCATCCGACATATCTTTATCCAAGAGCAGTTCCAGCGATGTATGTGAGTAACGATTTGAGCGTCGGTACCAATCTATCGTTTTATTACGAGCGACAGAAATGAGCCAGGCATATTGTTGCTGCTCATTCAACCGCGAGAGCCCTTTGTACTTGAAGGCTGCGAGGAAGACTTCGGCCAGCATGTCCTCAGCTTCTTCTCGTTTATGAATGGATGTATAGATATATTTGAATATCCTGTTTGCGTGACGCTGATAGAGTTCCGTCACCAATCTATCGCCGACTGTAGAAATATCTTTTTGCGCCATCACGCATCCTTCTCTATGAAAGTTTCGTTCTCCGTAAGGTATATCGTACAGAAGGAAAAAAACTTACGCTCCTGGTACTCGATTATACGGAAAGACGTCTCAATACCTATGGCATCCGAAGCAGGTGTCTGGAGTTCCCCCGAATTTGGAGGGTCGGAGAAGAGAAATCTGATATACTAGAGCCAGGAGGCTTCAATGGGCAAATCTCAACCGACCTACACGCGCGAATTCAAACAACAAGCAGTCGCACTTGGTAAATACCCTACGAAGTGAGCAGATCTGGCCTTCAAACGTGAAAATTTGCCCTCAATCTTGAGCACTAGGACAAAATTTCCTGGAAAAACCGCTCCCCGTCAGGTATACTGTCTTCCAAACCTGTAAATTGCATTCCTCATCTTTGAATTGACGAATCGTTGGTATGCGGAAGACGGACGCACATATCAAGCGAGGATGATCATGGCGCACCGGAAGTACTAGCCTTCATACGAATATGGCCCTGTGGCATCTTCACATGAGATGAATGTTGCTATGTACGAGCCAAAGGGGGATAAACAATGGAAAACCAAGAAATTCGGACAGCCCTGGATCGGCACTGGGCAGCCTCCGCGGCTGGTGACATAGAAGCGGAACACGAAATCTATCACGACGACGTCCTGGTCGAGTATCCTCAGTCGGGCGAGCGAATCCGCGGTCGCCACAACATTCAGGCCCTTCGCGGACACCACCCGGCGAAGCTGGGCTTCACCATCCGGCGCATCCTTGGGAGCGGCGATCTATGGATCACCGAGTACGTGCTCAGCTATAACGAGCAGCCAACTCAAACAGTCAGCATTATGGAGTTTCGCGATGGCAAGGTTGCCCACGAGACACAGTACTTTGCCGATCCGTTCGAGCCACCTGCCTGGCGAGCTCAGTGGGTCGAGCACCAGGAGAAATAGTTCAGTAAAACCCACATTCCGCAATTTGGGACGAGATTTTTTTGAATAGCAAGAATCGCTGGTGAACCGATGGTTTTATGCACGCAATGCATGTCTCGCGCGAAAGTTTGGATGAGCTTACAAAAGTAGCTAGCCAGAATTGAGGAAATCAATAAATGGGTTAGCTACTTTTCTGGTAATTGCGCTGAATGTTCGACACATGGACTGTCCACGCTCACTTTTGTTCGAACATTCAGCGCAATTACCAGAAATTCAATGCTGAACCCATGTAAAGTCCTCTTAGATGTATGGAACAACATCAGCGATACCTATCCCTAGTTCAAAATGAAGATTGGTCCCTTTGATGATGCTTCTAGACTATCGCGCATTCTTTTCCTTGATTGATTGGTCCCTGGTTGACCACTGGGAACACTGCCACTCTTCTTATGGACGACTGTTCCATCGCGTAAACTGCCGTAAATTCCCAGTGATGAAAGCGCTCGCGCTATTTTGCGTCGAAACAGCCGAGGCGGTAGCAGGAGTCAGACCGAAAGTAATAGTGAAGTTGCAAGTCGGCGTACACGTATAGGTACTGGTGGCATCGTCATAGGCATAGCTATAAGCATGGGGGTACGCGCTTTTAAAAAGTTTGGCAGAATCGACAGCACTGGGCCAGGTGTTAGGGTCACATACTCCTGGTACGTACCGACCCCCACAGCAGTACTGATCGGTGCCAAATGCTTCACACGCGCTCTTGCAGGCAACTACATTGCCACTTGCATTGACTTCTTGTAACGCTGACGGGCAAATCTTGTTCACATCAACGCATGGATTATTACCACAATTATCAGGAGCTGGCTCCCCATCACTTGACGTAATCAGCATCGGAAGGTTATAACCATCGACCAGGCTGACATCATAATAGGTTAATCCTTTCGCACCATTAAGGGCAAACTCTGCAAGTGTTGCGGGTGGAACACCACCAGTGCCACAGAGTACTACAGTACCACAATCGCCAGTATCACACTTGCCATTTGTACAACCCGTGCGTCCCCAAAAACGGCCGGACCAGAGATTGGCCGATGGTGTACTCACCGTCACACTTTGACTACTCCCAGGTGCCAATTGCCCGTCCCAACTTCCATGATTCGGCATCGTCGTCCCATTTGCGCCTACCCAGATAGTCTGATTGGTACTATTAACGAATGTGAATGTATGTAATTGTGCAGTTGCAGGCTGTGACGGCGGGGCATTGGAGACAACGATATTGTTACCACACGCTGGCGGATTTGTTGGTGACGCTGCTAGCGTTCCCGGCTGACGAGACACACCTCCATTGGAGGATTGGTTCGTCGTGTTCGTGGCAGGAAATACCTGTGACCAGGTGGCGACATTGTTCGCGATCGTTATATGGTACAGATTTGGTCCATTTGTCGCCCACCCCTCCGTGTCGCTGATGAAATCAAGATTGGATAACCCACTATTAAGAAATGTGGACTGGTTTCCGGAAGACGCTGCAGGCATGGTCGCATCAGTCTGGCTGGTCAACGTGACCCATTTCCCTCCAGTAAATTCGTAGAGATGCCAGGTATTCGTACTTGCCGACTCCTGACCGGCGACAAAGACATGCTGCATATCGGGCGCGGACAAATCGTGCTGCCCATTCACCAGGGGTGCCAGAAATGTACTGGTAGGGCTCAGATCACTGACCTGATAGTCGCTTAGCTTATCGACGACTTTGATGCTGTACAGGTGCAAGTATAAATTGCTGGTAGTAATGCTCTGGGGGTCACCCTGCAACTGAACGGGCAAGATGCCTGTACCATCCAGAAACGCGATCGGTGGTGATGTGGCAACAATGGAATTACCGTTCTGTCCCGGAACTCCACCGGGTGTCGAGATGAAAGACGTGGTCTCCCAGAGAGCATTTGCGTTCAGTTCCTGGCTCAACCAGAGCTTCGATTGGTACGCAACAGCCGTAGCCAGACCCACATAATTCGTTATGCCTGGCACGGTACACCCCTGCACGGAAGAATCCACCGCAGCATCACATGGGGGCAGTTGACTACTCCCGCTGCCGTTCCCTTGCACACAGGCTGGCATGATGGTCATCCCGTCTAACTGATTCGTCGACGCAATCTGTCCCGTCACGCTTCCTGCTCCTGTAGCACTCTGTGCATGCTGTGTCAAAGCAGACGCGACAGATGCTGCCAACCCATTCACGGAAAAACAATTTTGACAAAAGGTTCCCCCACCAGTAGGAGCAGGCAGGGTTGTGGTTTCTTGCTGCCAGGTCACGCCACCATCAACAGAATGGTAGACATCTCCGACATAACTACTATCGGAGGTCTGTGATTTCATCAATTCCAACCAACCTTCGTGCGCATTGATGAAATCAGGTTGGCTGACCGAAGACAGATTTTGTGCCGTAAGTGCGTTCGAAGTCACCCAGGTCTGACCTCCATCAATCGTCGAACGTACATAGACGCTTGTACTAAATGTAGGGAGACTTTTTGTGTCAACCGTCACCGTGCCATCTGGCTTCGTTGTCACACTGTTCGTTACGGTTGACGCGGCATCAACATATTGTTGTGTAGACTGCGTCGTCCCCACTACCCAGGCATGCTTTGCATCCAGAAAAGAGGCGGCAACGATCGTTTGAACAGTAGTGGTGGCCCCAGCGGTTGCAGTCTTTGGTTCCCAATCCAGAGGAGTAAGATCAGTCCAGGTTTTCCCTCCGTCGGTGGTTTTGAGGATCGCCTGCGGAGTCGTCGCCCAACCGTTCTGTGCGTCAAGCATTTTGAGTTGCGAAAAATTGGTGAGAGGAGAGGAAGAGGAGGTGCTTACCGAAGTTGTATGACTAGATCCGATCGTAGTAATGCTACCACCACCCCAACAGAGTGCACCCATTAACAATGGAGCAATCATGACCAATAGCAGCAAGGGAAAAGGCTTTCTTTTTCTATCTTCCTCATAGCGTTGCTTTTCCAGCATAAGAAGTTCCTCTCACTTAGATCTTAACATTTCTTTCTACTTTTTCACTACCATTACGCCTTGTTTTATGATAAAAAAATAGTAGAATCAGGACTGACTTTCTATCTCCTTTCCTTATCATAAAAAAAACGAGCGCAAATACCTAGAGGGAAATAGGGACAAATTTGTCAGGAAAGTAAAATGTGAGCTTGACCCGATCGGAGAGAATATTACGACTGGATCTTCTGTAGTTACTTGATTTCGCGTATCACGCGAGCCGGAATGCCACCCACAACGGTATAGGCAGGTATATCGTGCGTCACTACCGCGTAATAAAACCACGATCTCCTATCGGGTCGGAACCCGTTGTGATGATATGATCCTCATCATGAATGGAGACCCTGGTGAGGTCCTTTTTATTTCCGTCTTTGCAACAGCCCTGTTCCATACTGTTTTCATGGGATCAGCATAACAGAGGTCTGACTGCTTTGCCAAGCGGTTGTTTGAATTCTGACAAAACCGGCAATCATGATCATCCTATTTCTTTATGAAAAATTTATACAAGAATTATTGTGTAATTAATGAGCCATATATTTTTACCTATGAATATGTTATACTGTTGCTTAATATGTATTAGTGTGTGAACTACAACCAGATTGAGTACTTTGTGGTTTTCTCGCCACTTGTTTATAAATTTTGAAATTGGGTAGGAGAAATTTCCCTGTTCATTTGAGTGATACATTATCTAAAAAGATGGATTACTGAACAATGGTAAAGAAATCGCTCATCCTAATAGGTACTTATATTTCCCAAGATAATTTGCGGGTCAGAGCACAAGGATTCATGAATGAATATAGATAATGATAAACATTTTGACTTTTCTCTTTCACACACACACACACCGTTACCTCAAGATGTCACTGACATACCACGACCCAAAATTTCTACGGCACCACGAGCTCCGAAAAAAACGCGCTTGAAGCGGTTGCATCTCAATGGGGCAACTTCGACCGTGATGCGAGCAATCAAAAAGATACGTGTGAAGCTCCTGCCCGAATTCTTTGAGCAAACATGTGATCGGTTACCACAGGAAACGGCAATCATCTGTGGGTCATCCCAACTCACTTACGAGGAACTTGACCAGCGTGCCAATCGCCTGGCACATTTTCTCATCTCATGTGGCGTTGAAAAGGGCAACCCAATTGGAATTCTCTTAGACCGCTCGCTTGATACCTATATTGCACTCCTTGGAGTACTCAAGGCAGGTGCAGCTTTTGTCCCGCTTGATCCCTCCTGCCCTTCTGAACAGATGGTCTTTATCGCAAAGGACGTTGGACTGCGGGGCCTTGTGACGACCTCTGTATTTCGCACTAAAACGAGCGTCCTACCCTGTCCTGTCATCGAACTCGATCAGGCATATGAAGTTATCTCTCAGCAGGATGAGACCCGCCCCCAGCTTCGCGTTGAGCCGACATCCCTTTGCTATATCACCTATACATCAAGCGCCGCTGGTCGGCTGAATGGAATTGCCGTCTCGCATGCCAATATTGTCAACTTCCTCCATGTAGCCACACCAATCTACGGTATAACGCGTCACGACCGGGTCTACCAGGGTATGTCGACAGCCATTGACTTCTCCATCGAGGAGATCTGGCCGACATGGATCGCAGGTGCAACGTTGGTCGCAGGTCCTACGGATGCTCGACGCTTCGGCCTCGGACTCGCAGCGTTCCTGAGTCAGCACAAGATTACAGTGCTTCGTTGCGTGCCGAAGCTGCTTGCCGCCATCGAGCGTGACGTACCATCTCTACGCGCCATCCTCGTCGGCGACGAGGTATGCCCGATCGATCTCGTCAGGCGCTGGTCTCGCCCTGGGCGTAGGATGCTTAATACATATGGCCCTCCTGAAACGACGATCACGGCTACCTGGTGTGAGTTATTTCCCGATCGCCCCATCGCTATTGGCACGCCATTACCAACCTATTATGTGTATGTTCTGGACGAGCAACTCCGTGCCGTCGAAGATGGTAGGAGTGGAGAGATCTGCATTGGCGGATCTGGCGTCACGAGCGGCTATCTCAATCGCCCAGACCTCACA
The DNA here is from genome assembly GCA_015099395.1 of Ktedonobacteria bacterium brp13. Taxonomy (GTDB): domain Bacteria; phylum Chloroflexota; class Ktedonobacteria; order Ktedonobacterales; family Ktedonobacteraceae; genus Dictyobacter. The sequence goes on from AP024096.1 coordinate 3,727,925, forward strand.
AAGGAGCGCTTTGTATCCAATCCAGTTGGTCGCGATCAGGAGATGGTGCCGCGCCTCTACCGGACAGGAGATCGTGGCCGCATTACCCCCTCCGGAGATATCGAGTATCTGGGACAGATCGACACCCAGGTGACAAGCCGTGGCTATCGCGCTGAACTTGGCGGAATCGAACAGATGGCCCTTTCTCAGATTAACCCGGCATCTCTTAACGGATATGCTCCAGCACCCCCGTTTGGAGCCAGAGCAATCTCCGAACCTAAAACTGAAACATCCAAGCCAGGGCTACTCAAGCAAATAAACGTTAAAACTATCTATATGCACATTATGACTGACCCTCTTTATAAGAATTCTATATTTAATATGGCCAGTACATTCATATTGGGCGGATTAGGATTTGTTTTTTGGATCATAATAGCACGACTATATAAGACAGAGGATGTTGGTATCGCTACTACCCTTATCTCGATCATGACATTATTAAACAACCTGACCGTTATGGGATTAAACTCCAGTTTAAATAGATACCTTCCCAAATCTACCGATAAAAATGAATTGATTAGTTCCTCGTTTGTTATCGTTACGCTTGTTACATTTGCGGCATCTATTATCTTTTTGCTGGAATTACACATATTTTCACCACAATTACTCTTCCTGCAATCCAACTTTTTCTATCTTATCTCCTTCATTCTTTTTGTTATTTTCTATTCCTGGAATATGCTTGTCGAAAGTACCTTTATGGCTTTGAGGGCTGCCGGGAATATACTCATAAAAAATACCATCATCAGCTGCTTGAAAATCGTTATTCCTTTTGCGCTGGTTGCATTTGGCGCATACGGTATATTTGCATCTACGGCTTCAGCTTTTGCATTTGGCGTACTTTTTAGCCTTACGATACTTGTATTCCGGTTTAAAATCAGGCTCTCAATTTCTGTGAATGTTTCCTTGCTAAAAGAAACTCTGTCCTATTCATTCGCTAATTACCTCGTTAGTTTTATGTTTAATATGCCATCACTTGTATTACCAATTATAATATTAAATGTACTGTCAGCGAAATATGCTGCATATTATTACATCGCTTCCATGATCCAAAGCATCTTGCTGGTCATTCCCGTAGCTACTGCCCAGGCATTGCTCACAGAAGGCTCTTATAACGAAGCCGAACTAAAAAAGCACGTAAAGAAGGCGATGGTAACAATTTCAGCCATTCTTATTCCTGCAACAGCTATCATCGTTTTTGCTGGCAATATATTGTTACAGTTCTTCGGTAAAAGCTATGCGTCTGAAGCTTTTCAATTTTTACAGCTTTATAGCATATCCACAATATTTACAGCGCTGCTCTTAATTGCCAATGCGATCATGAATGTGAAGCATCAGATAAAATTACTCGTTGTATTAAACGTGCTAATAGCTTTGCTTACACTATTTTTATCGTATGCCTTTATCTCTAATAAGTTGCTGGGCATAGGCTGGGGTTGGCTCATTGGACAGGTAATCGCAGGGTTAATAGCTATTACCTTTATCGTTCGTAGCTTATATGGTGGAGACCGGGTGAGGGCGAGTACAACGTGTTAAAAAAATCATCTCGAAGAACCAAGCGACCTCTGTTAATCTGGGTGACTGGCCTCTGCGCTTTAGCTTGCCTCGCAGAATGTGTTCTCTCTCCCTATCTTAATCTCTCCCTGTTCCTGAATATTCATCCCTTCGCAGAGAGTGCACCCAACTTCTATGGTGAAAACGTTGATATGAGTCAGATCCTGCCTACGTCACAGCACTATATTGTCAATAGTAAGGGTCAGGATCTCATCGATATTGCAGCCAATCTTGGAGTTAACCTCATCCGTATCACCAACGGGCAGCGCAGTTTTCAGAATAATGAGGATTCTGTGTATACGGAAAATCAGTGGAACCAGGTACTCGGCAAGATGCAGCGCAAAGGGATTAGAGCGATTATCCTTATAGAAGTTGCTAGTAACAACGGAGATTATTATACGCCCGATATACGACATGTCTATCTGCATTTAGTGCAAGAATATCTGGATAGTGGAGTTTTTTCTAACTCAGACGTCTATGCGGTCGATATTAAGAATGAACCGCTTCTCACTGATCTCAATATAAACATGCTTGAGGCGGCCCATGCGATGATTAAGGCAAAGTACCCGCACCTAAAACAAACGATAGGATGGTGGGCGGGGGATAAATCGCCTGCAGATCCGTATAACCCGAATAATTACAATTGGTCAGATTTCTCTGGTGGTCAAAGGATAGCCAATATTGTTGACTTTTTTTCTATTCACATGTATGGCGGGTTGGATAGTAATAATTCAGGGCTTGGTTTGAATCCTGATTTGAAAACAAAACTGTTTATAGCACAAGTCGAGAATGGTTTACAGACCACAAAGCCGATCCTTATTGAGGAATTTGGTGAAGCCAATGGCGATGCGGTGAGTGACCAGGATACAATTGGGAGCCCACAGTTGCAGGCAAATATTTATCAAGGCGTTTATCAGGCGCTAAAAGAAATGCATAAGCCTCAGATAATTGGAGCGGTTGCCTATGATTTCTATAGCCGCGATCAATATCCCGATGCCTGGTCTATTGTTAAGAACAATGGTGATTATCTCTTCCCTGCAGCATACATTCTTCAAGAATATGCTTTAGGAAATTTTAATGCCTCTCTTCAGGCAGCGACCGTTGTCCACTCACAAAGTTACCTGCTTAAAAATACCAGTAATCACACGGTACAAAACCTGCATGTATTTGATCGGATTGGTCTAATGCTTCAGCTAGGTGATAGTGGGAATGCCTCAATTTCCCTCAGCCAAAAAGGCATCTTACAGTCGTCAGAAATCTTTCATTATGATGCTAACACTGACGCGTACTATGCTGTATATCAGGCTACGAGCAAAGGGCAAGTTCAACTTACGATAGGATCTAACACGACAGACTCAGAAAATGCTCTTTCCACTCCGCCAGCATACACAATAACGATTAATGTCCAATAGGGAAAAGATATTCTGGCAACTTGGAGCTACTATTCAAGCTGTCGGGCCTCTCTGCTTCGAACTGGCAGTAGCAATTTGCCGCGGGGTTGTGGTGGTACCGTTTGTCAGGTACCATCATAGGTTATCTTCATTAGATCTTGCATCCACGGTGTATTGACGTTGCAGCCAGGGCATGAACGTTGTATCGGCGTTGGACGCTGCACTTTTATGCGTAGAGAAGCATACGACAGATTTTAGCCAGTAGCGAGTGCGTGAGCGCCATGAGCGCAATAGATATATAATCCGGCGCAATCGCACGCTCATTTTCCATGCCTCTGGAAAAATAACTGGTAGTCGCCCGACGGCTCGATCATGATGAGCGTAGGCATAAAAAGTGTCTTGCTTGGCAGTGAGGTCTGCGCCGGTGACGTTCGCAGGCTGAGAGGAAGTTGTATAGCCTTCATATCCTGTTATGTGATGGGGAATTGTATACAGTTGTGCAGCAGCCCGGACTAGATAGGCAACTGAATGGTGGTCACTGTGGTCGCCATCATCGTAGGCACCTACATAATCTTGCGTATTTATTTGATCGGGTTGGAAAGATGACATTAAAGCGCTTAGTGTACTTATTAATGTCGCTTTACTATAGCTTGATAAGCCATCTATCGTGTCAATGGTTGAGATCGAACCTGTCCAGAGTTGTTGTAAGCTCTTATAATGAGTAGCTGCAAATCCACTGCCATTGCTATTGCCACAGGGGAGCCGCATAAAGGCGAGGGAGACAGTGGAGTGACCTGCGAGTGTAAAAACTGGGATCGGATGTCCTATAATACCAGCATCAGTCCGCGTCCAAGCATGAGCCACTCCGCACATCTGAGCATAGGCTACCTGGATACCGGTTTCGCGTCCCTGCCAATAGTCAGCGTCAGCACCGGCGTCACCAGCAGTCAGGAAGACTGTTCTGACAGGGCGACCAACTTGAATGGCATGAAGCAGATCTGGACTGAGAAAGAGAAGATCATCATCTGCATGCGCAACGATGTTGAGTGTTTTTCCGGTTGGCCTAAGCATGTCTTATTTTCTCCGTAGCATGTCACTATTCAACTCTGCCGAGACGTGTCCCTAAGGAACCTGAGTAATTACCTATACTGTATACGTGCTCAGTATCATTTCATATACTTTTTCCAGATTTTCCACATATTTTTCTATCGTGAATTTTTCCGCCTTTTTTCGAGCATTTCTCCCCAATTCTGTTAGTAATTCTCCCTGCGAAAAAAGCCTTATTGCTCTTTCAGCTATTTGTTCTGCATTGTTAGGTTCGACAAGATAGCCATCGACGCCATCATCAATAATTTCTGGAATACCTCCGACCTTTGTGGCAATCACCGGTCTTCCCACACTCATAGCTTCCAGAATAACAAGACCAAAAGCCTCAGCACAGGTTGAAGGAACCACGACAATGCTAGCTTTTTCATAGTAGCTATCCAGATCTTTATTCTCTATCCAACCCGTAAAGTGTACAGACTGCTCAAGTTGTAAACGTGTGGTCAGGTCTAGCAAGTTTGCCTTTGTAGAGCCATCCCCGACGATGGTCAGCGTGGTTTGAGGAAAGGCTTGAATGATTAAAGGGAGGGCTTGTATTAATAATTCAATTCCCTTCACCTGTTCCAAACGCCCAACGAAAAGCACGTTATAATTATTCTTCAAGGTATGAAAGGTCCGCAGTTCAATGAAATTAGACACATGGATGATTGGTGACACATCTGACTTTGCCTGATTTTGCATATATTTACTGGGGGCAATAAAGATATCTACATTCTTCAGCCCAATGTTATAGAGAACTTTCTGAATAGAATTAAAATAAAAGTAGGTAAACTTCCCGGCCAGGTTTAGATCTTTTTGATCATACAAATGCTGCTTAAAATGCGCAGGCAGGAGAAACCAGAGCAACAAGTTACGCAGAAAGGACTCTGGTCCATGCAATGTCATAACGGTAGGATACTTTTTGAGTAAAAAGAGCACAGACGGGGTCAGCTGATTCATTGTATGCAAATGCACGATATCAGGCTTATATTCCTTCAATACCTTTCGCAAAGTAAAAAATGCGTAAGGATTAAAAAGAAAAAAGAGCAGTTTTAATGGGCCTGTATGATTGATATTTTTAAAGATATAGTCATTGAATTGCTTCTTATCAACACCTAAATCACTGGCAAGGATTTTAACACTATGACCTTTATCTAATAAGTAGGGAGTTATTTGTACAATGGTATTCTCGGCACCGCCAGCTACGTATCCCAGGCTAATTATTTCAAGTATTTTCATTTGCATCTTTTCTGACTCTCCATTATTACACATGACGCGTTCATTTGGGCTGAGGATCTTCACTGTTGGCATTCCTTTCGATGGTCATACACGGTACGTACAAGCACGTTGTTCATTGCTTCTGCCGATGCTCTCCACGTGAAGTGCTCTTTCACATGACGAAGGCCGTTGACGCCCAGGGAAGTTGCAAACGTGGAGTCTGACAGGATGCGATCTATCGCTCCAGCCAGTGCCTTGACGTCTGCTGGTAACACCAGGAGACCTGTTCTGTTATCCAGGATCGCGCAGGGGATACCGCCCACGCGTGTCCCGATAGTTGGTGTCTGGCAGGCCGATGCTTCGATTAACACTAGTCCCAGCCCCTCTGACCTATTGATGGATGGCAAAACGCACACATCTGCCGAACGATAGCATTCTGCCAGTTCGGCGTTCTCAACTGGACCGGGGAACAGGATATGATTGTTGAGACCGAGATCGTTTGCCAATTTCTGGTACCTGGGAATTGCATCTCCTTTGCCGACAGCAAGGAGGAGGATGTTCTCATAGCGATCTCGCAGTTGTGCAATGGAACGGATGAGAATGTCGAGCCCCTTGTGGGCATGGGTTGCATCCATCGTTCCGACGAAGAGGACGATCCGCCGACCCTCATAGTCCGCTTGAACGACAGTATTATCAGGAGACTGTGGATGAAACAGGTCAGTATCCACGCCGCATGTGGCAATGCTCAATTTTGAACGTTGAGCACTCAACCGGCGCGACGTGTCCACGTAATAGTCGGATGTTGCAACAATGCTGTCGCTGTGCTCAAGCGTCTTGTTCCCGAGTACGCGGTAGTACGCTGCACCTATAAGCTTGCCGAGGAACGTTGATTTCTCGATGTCATTGTGGACTGTCAGCACAAAAGGGATGGGCCCGCGTGCACGTTCAGCCATGTCTGCCAGGAAAGGAACGGGCGTGTGCGCATTGATAACGTCTGGCTGCTCGATCGCGAAGATCCCGCTTAACTTCCTGCGCCAGTCAAGGCTTACAGGCGTGTTGGATAGTTTTATGCTCGTAGGTAGTGTGTATGTCTTAAAGCCTGCTCTCTCCTCGACGCGTACCATACCTGGACCGCTCCTGGTCGTGATGACGAAGACGTCATGCTTGTATTCGTCTCGCAGATGTGTACACATTTGGAGTGTGTACGTTTCAACACCCCCGCGTGCAGGCGCAAAGTAGGGCGTTGCGAGGCAGACTCTCATCGCATGAACTCTTTCTTGCTCTTCTGGGCGGCCCCTCTTCTCCGTGCCCAATGGCTGCATCACGAAACCTCACATTCTTCTTGTAAGATTGATTGAGGGCGTCTGATAGTTTTGTAGGTATCTATGACTGTCCCATAAATTTTTTCCATGCTCTCTGCATATTTTTCAATACTGAACCCTTCAGCTTTCTTGCGAGCATTCCTCCCTAACACTATCAAGAGTTCTTCATCTGAAAAAAGTTGTATGATTTTTTCCGCTATTTGCTCTGAGTTTTTAGGTTCGACAAGATAGCCATCGACGCCATCATCAATAATTTCTGGAATACCTCCGACCTTTGTGGCAATCACAGGTCTTCCCACACTCATAGCTTCCAGGATAACGCCCCCAAAGGACTCAGCCACGATGGAAGGCATCACCACAATGCTAGCTTTTTCATAGTAGCTATCCAGATCTTTATTCTCCACCCAACCAGTAAAGTGTACGTATTGCTCAAGCTGCAAACGTGTGGTTAGATCTAGCAGGTCCGTCTTACTAGAACCGTCGCCGATGATGGTCAGTGTCGTTTGAGGAAAGAGAGGAATGATTGAAGGGAGGGCTTGTATTAATAATTCAATTCCCTTCATCTGTTCCAAACGCCCAACGAAAAGCACGTTGTAATTATTCTTTAAGGCATGAAAGGTCCGCAGCTCAATGAAATTAGGCACATGGACGATTGGTGACACATCAGCTTCAGCCAGATTTTGCATACTTTTACTGGGAGCAATAAAGATATCTACATTCTTCAGCCCAATGTTATAAAGAACTTTCTGAATAGAATTAAAATAAAAGTAGGTAAACTTCCCGGCCAGGTTCAGATCTTTTTGGTCATAAAAATGCTGCTTAAAATGCGCAGGCAGGAGAAACCAGAGCAACAAGTTACGCAGAAAGGTCTCCGGTCCATGCAACGTCATGACGGTAGGATGTTTTTTGAGTAAAAAGAGCACAGAAGGTGTTATCTGATTCATCGTATGCAGGTGCACGATATCTGGCTGATACTCCTTCAATATTTTTCTCAAAGCAAAAAATGAAGAAGGATTAAAAAGAAAAAAGAGCAGTTTTAATGGATTTGTAGAATTGATACTTTTAAATGTGTAGTCATTGAAATGTTTCTTATCAGCTCCTAAATTACTGGCAAGGATTTTAACACTATGACCTCTATCTAATAAGTAGGGATGTAATTTGACAATACCGTTTTCAGCACCACCAGCTATGTATCCCAGGCTAACTATTCTAAGGACTTTCATATTGTGAGCCTCCATTATTACTCTATGAGTGCTTATACGTGATCACTTGTAAATATCATTTTTTCCGTTACTGTAGATGAGGTTTTTATTATCATCTAAAAATGGTTTGGGTGAGTTATAAGTGAGGACATTTTTATCGATGGACACTTCTATGTGACTTGAAACTTCCAGGTACACGTAACTATCTTTCCGGATGATCGGTGGGAAAATTTCACTTAAGGCTGTTATATCTCCATACGTCAACAGTTTATTTCCACCCGATAAATCAGCCTCGACAGGTTTATCCGTGGGATTATTTTTTGAGAGCCAGGTCATGGCAAGAACATCTGATTTATGAACGTAATACGCATCATAGTATGAACCAGCATTATCCAGAGTCATTTGTGGATAATAATCCCCTGTAAGATGCGAAATAAATCCTGTCAAGTTTAAAAAGAAGAAGGTGGCTATGATCGCGGTAAAAATCACTCTTTTTTGCTCTTTCGCAAAAAACAATATCGAACCGAGGCCAAGCACAATCGGCAATGAAAGTACAAAAAGCAGCTGTTGAAACATGCGTAGTATTCCATATTCTACTGATAAAGCAGGTAGTATCGTAATCAGGACAAGGAGAGAAAGAGAGCTAAAACAGAGCAGCAGATATTGTAGATCAAACGGTTTCTTATTCTTAAAGAATAAGATAGCGAGCAAACCAATGAAGATAAAGATTTGCATGAAAGAAGCTGAAAGTGATCTTAACTCTGCCTGAATATCGAATACCGGGATCTGCAGAGAAGATAACCAATTTCCTAGTGGACTTGGTGGAATTTGTTCTTGGGGAATAGGATAGCTTGGATATTTATCCGTTATTGATTTACTATAAAATTGACTGGATTCTCCTTTCGCCGTATCACTAGCTTTTACTGATTGTATGATGCTTTGAATATAGTCTTGCAGCTGTTTATTGGGATCAGTTTTGGCAGAAGAGAAGATACTATAAGAGAGGTCGCCTGATTTAGCGTCGTTGCTCGATGGTACAAACAAGCCATTCACAACTTGTATTATGACTGAACTGGCATGGGTTGATGAATTTGTATAGAAAGTATTCCAAAAATACGTCATCAAAAAGAGGAGCACAATCAGTGGCAGACTGAGAAAAGCTTGATGAGGAAACGCATTTTTAATCTTGATGTGAGACTTTGAGAATAGCCAGGCAACGGTATTTTTCACAAACGGTCGCGTGATGATGAATGTTAAGACATAGACGCTTGTGACTAATGCCAATAAAACAAAGTTTGTTGAGTAATGAGAAACGATGGTACTCAAGGCAAAAATAATGAACAATATTCTTCTCATTCCTAAAGGGAGTGTAGGAAGGAGCATCATATACAGCGCCAGACCAAAGAAGATAAAGCCTATCTCCTGCCGATTTAGCATGGGCATATCATTGAAAAATGTCGGAAAAGACATAAAAAATAATGCGGACAAAAATGCGAGCACTGGTGTCGTATATTTCTTGAGAATGAAAAATACGATTATCGGTGCAATAGCAAATAAAATTTGAAAGATAACTTTATAAATGTACACATCCTGTATGCCTAAGAGATTGGTGAGAACTGTTGGCAGGATAGTGATACTCAGACAGGAATTATAAAGGTCCTGGAAAAATGCCATACTCCACATATGATGTGCGTTTGTCAGCTGAAATACAAAAAACTCTGTTTCAATATCATGTCCTGATATATACGAACTGCGCAGAGAAGTGGTAAATAACAAGGCCATGCCTATGAAAAAAATGGCATAAGGAAAGAGGTCAGAGGCTATTTTATCACGGAAGAGCACCAGGAGAAGGCTATAGCACGCGATAGCGCCCAGGAGAATAAGTGTCAGGATATCGCTGCCACCATTGTTGAGAACAATAGCGCCCAAAGCAGCGAGTACAGGGAAGAAGAGAGGCAGGGTATATAATACCTTTTCGATTCTCGAATGCCTGAGAAGTGGTATCTGAATCGAAGTAATCGTATCTACATTTTCAAGCACATTGTAGCCGACATCTATACGGCCGGGCTTCACAAATTGGTTTGGCATCGCGTGCTTTATAGGGCCAGTTCCCACAATGGGATGCGATTGCCCCGATATCTGAATTACAAATTGTTTTGTTCTTATCCAGGCAAACAGAAAAAGGAGCAAAACATAGATATCAAAACCAAAAAGGATATTTTGAAATGCCAGTGGGTCCTTCACGCTGATTAATGGCAAGAGGATATTTAGGAGTAATCCACCGAACTCTAAAAATGCAATGCTAAGTCCTACAATAATTAAGAGATTTTCCCAGAAAGATATCTTTTTGATTCGCAAAATTAATGAGATAAGACCACCTGGCAATAAAATACAGGTACAGAAAGCTAGAAGCGTCGTTGTATAACAAAAATTGATATGTGCAAACTCCAGTATGTTAGCCAGGAGGTCGAACCCCAGTAATAATGAAAACAGTGTTTTTTTACCGAATGCCATAATTTACCTCCTTATAAATATCTTCTATAGAATCCATGACACTTACCCATGAATAATCATGTGCTTTTTTTACTGATAAAATACTTAAATTCCTTATATTATCTTTATTTGATAATAGCTTGTCTAATGCCCTTGCGTAGTTTGTGGCAGTTGGATCTTGAATGAGCACACCACATTCGCCAAGGATGCCCCGTATTTCAGGTGCATCGGAAGCAACAACAGGAAGGCCAGCTGCTAATGCCTCCAGCATCGAGAGAGAGACACCTTCTTTCAAAGAGGGCAGCACAAATATATCCGCTGACTTATACAGTTCAATGAGGTCTGTACCTGTCTTTTTACCGTGCAGCTTCACATTTTGCAGGTTGTACTTCTGGATTAAAGCTTCTATATTTTTTCTCAGCTCCCCTTCGCCCACAATGTCCAAAAAGACACACGTTTGCATTTGTGAAAGGGCTTCGATGAGCAGTGCGAGGTTCTTCTGAACCACCAACCGACCTACAAATAAGAGATGTGGAACGGTATTTTCACGTGTTTTTTTCTCGATGAAATATGTTTCAGCCACTCCATTAGGGATCACCACAAGAGACTCTAATGGGAGCGCATATTTTGCAACGATGAGCTGCTTTTGTGGCTCAGAAAGGCAAATAATCTTTGCCGCCGATTTCAACACCCTTTTGAGAAAGAAACGTTTATAGGTCTCAAGCAGGAAACCCAGGGGGCCGGAAGGATTTACATCAAGATGGATATGCGCAATATACGGTATCCCTTTTATCTTCGATATCAAATACACCATTTCTGGCGAGAATGCTTGCGCAACATGCAGATGGATAAGAGAATGACGCGGTAGAGCAAGAAGCCGAAAAAACAAGCTAAACATAATTGGCGTATGCGCAAATTCAATCGATTTTAAATAATGAACCGGTACTTTTGCGCTCACCACGGCTTGCCAGGAATAGCCTATGTTGGATGTATAGACTGATAGTGCGTATCCTTTGTCTACAAATCTCTCTGAGATCTGCGCAGCAACATTTTCCATACCACCCAGATGCGGCGGGTAATAGGATGTTATCTGTATGATTGCTGGTCTGGTCAGGGTTATTTTAGACATGCTGTAAACTTTCTTTAGTTAAAGCAACCCGTGCAGCACAGGTAAAAATTTCTGTGGCTTTAACCTCATCACAATCACGCAACAGGTCGCAAATTCTTTATCGATCGCTATTTTGAAATTGCCCGTGTTAACCATCAGTGAATTGAACTAATACCTTTAGCGTAAACCTCTAATAATTTTGTAGCATTCCTCTCCCATGAGTAATGTTCTCTAGCGATTGTACTAGAGTATTCACCCATCTCTTTTTGAAGTGTTTTACTACTTTGTATTTTTTTGATTGCATATTTTATGTCCGTTTCTGTTATATCTACATAGGTAATCAGCGGACTATCAAGTATCTGGTCAAGATTATTATGTTTACTCGTAATAATTGGTAGCCCTGTGGCCATCGCTTCCTGGATAGCAAGGGGAAACCCTTCACCATAAGAGGGAAGAATAAATGCATCGCTTGCTTTATAGAGCAGAGCTAACTCTTCTTGAGGTAATGGCTCCATAATTCTTACCGAACTATCAGATTGTATATATTCTGGAATACTTCCTCCTCCACCAACAAACACGAGAACGTAGGCCGGATCTTTTGCATTATAGAGAATATCAAATCCCTTCTTAGGCACAAACCTGCCAACAAATAAAACGATGAATTTATCAGGTAGCATGTGATAGCGCTCGCGAATAGCTTGTTTTTCTTGTGCTGTTGGCTTATTAAATAACTTAAAATCTACTCCGTTAGGGAGATAGAGCACTTCTTTTTTATACTGTTTTATTAATGTACTAACATGCGTATTATATACTATTGTAGCGTAGCTCGCTCGAATAATATATAGCCCTACTATATGGAAAGCAAGCTTTTCTACCATATTGATTACAAAGCTTTTGTACATCACAAATCCAACATGTTCAGTGAGGAGGAACGACTTTTTATGCATCTTTGCAAAAAACGCGCTAAAGAAAGATCCCTGATACAAGGCACCATGCGCGTGAATAATATCGTGATCCTTCACCTCTCTGTTGATTTTTAAGATTAACCAAGGAGAAAATATGGGATATGGTACAGCAAATTTGTTCTCAAACAAATTCCATGCGGGCACCCGTACGATTCTGATGCCTTCGCTGTGTTCGATAGTTTTTTCACGCTGAAACTTGCTTGTGATAATGGTTACCTGATGACCTTTTTCTATCAATTCTTTCGCCTGGTTGTACGCGATAATTTCTATGCCCCCAATATGAGGCTTGAAATAATGTGTTACGATTAAAATTTTCATAGTATTATCTCCCTTTAAAACTCGACTAATGACTGTTTTTCTTTTTCGCTTATAACAAGTACATTTTTGTTGATCGCAATTGAATTTGCTATGCTCGTATTTGAAAAGAAGGTAGAAAGCTTTTTGATGAAGATCTGTACTATTACTTTTGCTCCGTCTTTGAATGTATTGAGTTTTGTATCTCCAGCGCGTATGCGGTAGTTGATCGGAATTTCCGCACATTTAAAACCTCGAATATATGCCTCAATCTTTATTTCTTGGGAGAAAGGCATTCCTGATGACCGCACATCCAACTCGTCCCAAATTATTCTGCGGAAGATCCACATTCCAGACTGAGAATCCACAAAAGGTAAGTTAAAGAGAAGCTTAATGATTTTTGTGAGCACCTTGTTGCCAAAGATATGACTTGATGTCATTACTTCTGAATTTACATATTTCAATCTATCAGTAGTGATAAAATCCAAATCGTCCTTTTCCATTCTTTGAATGATGGCAGGTAAATCTTCAAATGGATAGGTAAGATCTGCGTCGCCAGTGGCTATAATGTCTCCGGATGCGTTAGCAAATCCTGCTTTATAGGCATTACCATACCCTCTAATAGGTTGAATGATAACAGTGGCACCATTTTGTTTGGCAATATGGCTTGTTTTATCTTTTGATCCATTATCAATGACCATCACTTCGGTTTCGTAGCCCATGGACAGAAGCGTATTAATGGGTATCTCTCTAAGAACGGGGCCGATGCCCTCTTCTTCGTTTAATGCTGGTATGATCACAGTTATTTTCTTCATTTTCTTCATTCCCTATCCTTCTTAATTCCCTATCCAAAAATCTATCGATTGCCTTTTATTCGTTAGCTCAACAACTACATCTTGCCTTCCAGGTGTATCCGTAAGCTTAAAATTTTCACTTTTTGTGTAGAACTGGTTATCCTTAATCAGCACATTTCCGCTATCGATGATGCGTCTGCTGCCATTAGTAGCAATCACGGAAACATTGTAGACATACTGATAATCGGTTGCCTCGAGATCATGGATGACGAATGTAAAGCTTATTACATGGTTACTCGGCACAGAGCTTGGCAAGCCTGTGTTATTGTCGAAATAAAGTTCAGTCAATTTTTCAGGTTTGGGAATGAGATCAAGAGCAGCGAGTTGGTTGTTAATAGCTGCTCTATTCAAGTTGAAGAAAATAAGCGTACCTACGACTACGATTACTCCTACCAATAAAGGTATCAACTTTAAAAATTGTTTATTTGTCAGATGCATCAATAAGCCTCCGCCGCTATTCAGGTATTTCAGGAAAAGCCAACGTATAATCACGCGCACTTAATTAGACAGCAGTATTTAGCTGCCCACAGACATCTAACTTGGTAATGGTAATGGTTGCGTAGGTACGGTTTGTCAGGGTATCGCCAATCTGACAGGGAATGGGACCGGATATCCCCGGCCGGAGGCGGATTGTTTCATCTTCACTAACAGCGTGAGTGAGTGAGTGAGTGGCTACATCGATTTGTTGTACTCTACGCGGAGCGGTATTCTCGCACTATTGCGATGATACTGCAGCAGTGCAGCAAAAGAATCGGTAGCAGTAAATCTAATCCTCATTTTTACTATTCGTCATAACAAAATAATTAAGGCATCTATGTCTTGTGCCTATTTGTACGCTGCCTGACTTTCTGTTTCGATTGAAACCTTGAGAATACTTATTATTAACGTCTTAAATGCCGTGCATGCTTATATCAAAATAATATATATCCTGCTAACAGATATAATAATACAAGTTTTTTATTAGAATGTCAATATTTACAAGTTTAAATTTAAATATATTAACACGTTACCATAAGCTTAAGATATTGTGTAACATTTGTAAAATCCGTCTATATATTTTTGTATACAAAAATATATAGACGGATAGACAAGAGATATATATAACCGGTATTACATCTACTCCTACCCTAAAGTCGCAAAGTATCTTGTCTTACAAGTTTGCCAATCTGCTCTTGGCAAGCTACATTAAGGTGAGAATGTAGGCAACATGTCTTCTCAGTCGGCGGCTTAAAAGGATATGGTCCCGTGACTGCGAGCACTCGTGGACTATGTTATGTTGCAATCTAGAAAGGTGTGAGAGAAGACTTGTCAGTAGGGGACAGGAGTGTCACCAGCTTAATGTCTAATCATCGCCACTCTAGTGGTTTACATTGCTGTGATGCTTCTTCTCGGAACCGTGTAGTTGTTTGAGTGGATACACCAACGGCGTAGATGATGGCGTTGCATTTGGGTAGGTTTTGGTGGCCTGCAGTGTTGGAGCTGGTGTCATCGTTGACGTTGATGATTTCGGGAACGCAAAGACCAGGAGGAGTCCCAGACATAGGACGACAAGCAGTGCGACAAGCAGTAGCTTTTTGGGGTTGCCGTCGGCTTGCATCCCTAAATGTAGGGAAGGGGCAATGCTTGGTCTGGTTTGCACGACCGGAACACGCTCAGTACGTTCATTTGCATCGAGGGCGATGCGGAACTCCTGTAGCAGCATATATGCAGACGGGGTGCGCTGGGACGGTTCCTTCATCAATGCATGGGCCAGAACCGTTTCGATCGCTGGTGGTAGTGCGGGGTTGATTATGGTTGGTTGGGGTGGTAGCTCCTGAACATGTTTGATCATGACCCCCATTGGCGTTGTAGCTTTGAATGGGAGGGTGCCTGTCAGCATCAGGTAGAGCAAGACACCTAGTGCGTAGACATCGCTCTGTGGGGTTGCTTCGTTGTCCAGTAGCTCGGGAGCCATGTATTCCGGAGTGCCCAACACAAAACCGGTGCGCGTCAGGCTATAGTCATCGGTAGTACTCTTGACCAACCCAAAATCGGCCAGGTAGGCGTAGTGAGAATTGCGTAGCAAGACGTTCGAAGCTTTGATATCACGGTGCAAGATGCCACGGTCATGCGCGTACTGAATAGCCTCAACGATCTGTTCTAGCAGTGTTATGGTGTGCTCTATGCTCAAGGGCCCTTGCCCCGTCAACTCACGTAGCGAGCCTCCGGCAGCATACGGCATGAACATATAGTGCCAGGCTGCATAAGAACCAGAACCGAGCGCCGGTAAGATATGTGGATGGCGCAGTGACATCATCGCCTGCGCCTCGCGTAGGAAGCGTTCACTTTGCTCCCCCAAGCCCTGTAGTACCACTTTAATGGCAACTGTCCTCTCCGGTTGTTGCAGGTCTCGTGCGAGAAAGACATCCGCCATTCCACCCCGCGCCAGGTGTCGCTCAATCTTATAGTGTTCTATTGTTGCATGAATAAGTTCTTGTGTCTGCATAGTTTCTTCTTTTTGTGTCTGCATAGTTTCTTCTTTATATGAATGTAGATAATTTACAACGATTATAAACATATTATAGGAAGTTTGTAGGGAGGGCAACTTTCGGGACTGAATTGCTACAAGATTATTTCTGTGCGCACAAACCAGGGGATGGGTGATAGTGGGGGACGGGGAGCGGTTCCTAACCACTGTTTTCCTGATCCCACAGCAGTCTATGGAACTGACGAAGAGCGTTTGAACGCCTTACGACTACAAGAATATACGATGCATAAATTTCACGCCTGGTTGACGGCTATTGACCCTTCAAGCGGTCATACGCAGCGTACGCTGAAGAAAATACCAGATTAAGAAATATAGGGACAGTTTACTTGCATATTATATAATTTGTATAAAAAAAGAGATAAAAGTCGCTATTTTGACTAGACATGAATATCAAAATATGTTAAGCATAGTAGCGTATCCTCTTTTTAGAAAATATATGGCTTATGCTCCTATTGCTTACGAACATAATCAGGACATACATTATTAGGAAGGAACGTGTAAAACAAACCTTATGGATGATTCACGTGTAACTCGCCAGCAGCATCTACACCTTTTTTGGATTCTTCTTCCAGGCTGTGTGGGGGTCCTCTTATTATTAAGCGTATTCATTATTCCTCCTATAACGGGTAATGGCACGGCTAGTGCCAGTGCCTCAACTTCCACGCCCAGTCAGGTGGTGAACACTGTTGTTGTCAAACCCACCCCCACTCCAACACCATCCCCTGTCACATTTAATGGCTCTTTCGGAAATGATACACTTCAGGGATGGTCTAAAGTTGGCAATATACTTGCCATGCATGTGAACACGAATGCAAAGTTTGCCCATAGTGGATCGCATTCTCTACAACTCATCTTTCAATCTCAAGACGCGCATAAGGATTTTCCCTATATCTACAATCAGTCTCCCGCTCTATCCTCTCTTATCAAGCTTCATGGTGGCACGCTTACCGCCTATATCTATACCCCTGCACAGACAAAGTACCTCTCGGCGCAACTCTTTGTGAGCAATAATCAGCACAAGCAGTACGTGAGCGGAGCATTACACACGCTAGTCGCGAGGAAATGGAACAGATTGAGCATAACGATCCCGAGTACGGTGGGCAAGTCTTTTCACTGGGACCGTATTGGTATCCAGGTCCATAGTAATCAAGACAACGTCGAAAATACAGTCTATATCGATGATATCCAGGTGCACTGATAATGCATATATTATTGCTCCGTTGCTCCATAGTATAAGTGAAAGGACATATGGATTCTATGCAGCATTTGTTTGAAACATACCAATTTGTAAACGAACTGGCAAGAAAAAAAAATAGCTCTATCTATCTCGCTCAAGTAGTACAGAGCCCCGAGCAAGATGTGATTGTGAAGGTTCTTTCGTCATTGCGCATTACTCAGGAGCAGGATATCACCCGTTTCACGCAAGAGGTTGAGTTCATCAATAACCTTCGACACCCCGATATTTTACCCCTGCTGGGTTATGGGATAGAGCGTGAGCACCCTTATCTTGTAATGCCGCATATCCCGGAGGGTTCTCTAAAGGATCTCATTGCGAAGGCACCTCTGTCCATCAGCGAGGCGCTGCGTATTCTACGCCAGGTAGGACAGATCCTGTCTTTTGTGCATGAACATGGTGGTGTGCATGGGAATATCAAAGCAGGGAATGTTTTTCGCCAGGTGGATGGTAAGATCTGGCTTTCTGATTTTCAATGCTGTTTCGTTTCCTCTGATAATTCGCAGGTCGCAGTACGCCCAGATGCTGAAACGGCAGCCTATATGGCACCTGAACAATTTGAGGGTGAGGTTAGCCCTGCAAGCGATCAATATGGCCTTGCCTGTCTGGCTTACGAGCTATTGACTGGCTCTGTCCCATTTCCAGCCGTCGCGCTCTCTACCAGTCGTCTGATGCATACAACAAAACAACCACCATCGCTCGTCGCCAGCAATGGGGAGATCTCTCCGGTTCTCGAACAAGCGATATTACGTGCGTTGTCAAAAGATCCAGCCCAGCGCTATGCCGATATTACGGCGTTCCTGGAAAATCTACAGATGCCCCTTGCTTATCCCAAAAAGCGCAGAACAATATCGTTCGCTCCAGCTGACGGTCAGGCATCTGGAATTCAAGATGCCGCTGAACCGCAACGAAGATTCGCTAGCCGGTGGTTTCTCGCCCTGCCTGGTCAGTGCCAGTCGCTGGCAACACACATGGTCATCACGCTGCAAGCATTGCCGCGTCAGGTATGGGTGCAGCGACTCTTCTCTCGTCGGGTCTGGAACACTATTGGGGAACGGTTCAAACCTCTCATCTCGCGCATACAGAGAGGGGATGTTGTGACAACACTCAATACAGCGCAGTTCGTTGCAGAGATGCGACGCTTCTTATCAGGTACACTGCGCAATTGTACGCGGCTATTCCCCTGGCATCGTTCGCAACTGAGTAGTCTATGGGCTCGTTGTAAAGTGATAAGCAAGCCACGGATCATCTGGATTATACTGAGCATCACCGGTGTTTTCTTTGTTGGAACGCTGCTCTGTCTATCTCTCTCTGGTTCTCCTACATTATACACTCCACTTAAGAAGGCGCATGCTCTCTCTTCATCGGTTACGCAAGAGATTGTTTCAACGTTTACTGGAGCTCCAACGCCAGGCTCGACAACTACTACACACCCGAAGCCGAAAAAGCAGAGTCACAAGCAGACAACCACGCACGTGTCTGGCGCATCAACCTCATCACCATCCTCAGACCCGTTTACTGTACCCACACCTACTTCCACATCAGCAACACTAATACCGTCCTCGCCAATATTCACACCAACGCAGCCCCCCACCAGAGCAACACCCACGCCCACGCATACGCCTGCCCCTACTCCCACGCATACGCCTGCCCCTACTCCTACTCCCACGCCTGCCCCTACTCCCACTCCCACACCTGTCCCTACTCCCACTCCCACACCTGCCCCAACTCCTACTCCCACACCTGCCCCAACTCCTACTCCAATACTTATCTTTCCATCGACGCTAATACCGACGCTACCAGTATTAGGTGTACCAGGTTCGTTCAGAGGGACAGATGCTGATCCGTCGTAAGAGAGGCTCTCTTACGACGGGGCTAATGTCAATGCGCAGGTAGTAGTAAGAAATGCGGGATCAGTTTCAGGGAACCCAGGATAGCCAGATAAAGGATCGTGAGCAGCAGGAGCCAGAAGATATGATCCTGCCGCTCAGTATGGCTGAAAGGTTCCTGCACTGACACGCCCCTGGACCGTGGTTCTTGCTCTACGACCTGCTGTACGGGCTCAGTCTGCTCACTATCTCGTGTAAAGGTTGATGATGGCTGTTCTGGCTGAGCATCTATGATCATCACTGCGACCTCTCTTTATTCGGTAATATATTATTACTATTTGTCTATATAAAAGAGTACTATGGTTTTTCGCTTCTCCATACAACTATCTCGTCAGGCGTATAGATGTTTCCAGATGGTTATTGTTTATCGCTGCATACCCAGCAGCGGCGTTATCAGCGTTGATTCATCAGTGCTATTCTGTAAGGGCGCTAGAAGCGCTTCTTCTTCAGGGAGTTGGAACGAGAGGATCGAGTCTTTCCACCGTTCTGCCAGTTTTGCCAGTGCTCCAACCTGTTCCGCTGCTTTCAGGATGCCGCTGCTGGAATGATGAATACGTTGCGCAAAGCTATAGAAGTCCTCAATTGTGGACTCCGCTGTCGTAGCGTGCTCTTGAATCTTTTGTACGGACTCACTCAATAGTTGGCGCTGTCTCTCGATATCTTTGTTCACATGCTCAAGTAGAACACGCTGTTCCTTTTGTGGTGCCTGTTCACTCTCGAGCAGTGGCTGCGGCTGATGGGTGTAGTCAGAGATTTCCTGAGCGATATCGACGCTCAATTGCAGGTTGTTACCCAGACGTTGCAGAAGGGCAATAAGTATTTCTACAGATTCTGTTGATTGAGAAAAGCGGAGCATCTGGATCTCTGTTGTCTGTGCAAGTTCTAGTGCATGTTCCAACAACGTGCTTGCGACATCAGTTACCTGCTGTGCCGAGTCACGCGTCCATCTCACCAGCTCGGTCAGTTCTTCAACCAGAGCGTTACAGATATCAGCGACGGTACCGATGTTCCCTTGTGGCACCTCTGCTTTGATGCGCAGATCGCCTTTCAGGACCGGTGTGATCTCGTGAACAAGGTGTTGTAATTGCTCGTCTGTTCGTGAGGTTGTTACGTTATGGTCCTGATTGAGGCTGGATTGCTCTTCAATTAACGCATTTAGCCCATGAGCAAGCGTGGACAGAGCAGTATCACCGATGACCGTAGCACGTGCTTCTGTATTGCCAGTTGCGTATTCCTGACATGTTTTTACAATATCTGCATATTGTTTTTTGATAGCTCTTTGTATCAAAGTGACCAGTGCGATTTCACCGATAAAAACGAGAATAATAGCAAGAATAAGAACAAAAATAAAGAAACGAATATCTGTGTTGGTCATCTGATTGATGCCTGTTTCCCCAACAATTAATAAGGCAACGACGGGAAACAATGCTCCGATCAACACCTCTGTACGCAGAAGATTAGATTTCACGTGCGCTATCTCCTTCAAGATTACTACGACTATACTTTTTCATTTTTACTGCTTATACGAATATCTGAGTGCGCAGAGCGCGTATCGTCCATTACTCGCGGACGTGGTCCACTGAGTGCAAAATTGCGAGGTGGCACATCAGGTTCGCTGCCAGGGATAGAGTTATAATAAGCTTCCAATCTTTCGCTCTGCTGCTGTATCTGCGTGATCATCGCCTGGATAGACATATCAGGACTATTTTCGTGAGCAGGTGGAGAGGACGGCACTGTCATTGTGTGTTTCTGTTCTATTTCGCTCTCATCTTCTGTTTCGCTCTCATCTTCCGTTTCGCTCTCATCTTCCGTTTCGCTCTCATCTTCTGGCCGATAATGAGTTGCTTTTTCGCTAGACGGCAATACATCCTCTCTTGCTCCTGCTGGCGCTGTCATAGTGGAGGTCATCTGAGCAACATGAGGGGCGGCGATACGTAACAAGGACGGCGCTGGCGAAAGCGCGGGCTGCAACTTATGAATTGTTTCTAGCAACGGAATATGTGTTGGCACGAAGACACGCTTGTTGAGTACATTGATAAATGTGTCATAGAGTTCTCGCGGCGAGCGAAAACGTTGCGGTGGGTCGCGGTGCAGGGCACGATTCACAACGAGCTCAATGGAGATGGGAATGTCAGAGCATTGCTCATGGAGCGATGGCAGCGGTTCAAGCACGTGTTTACGTGCAATTTGCTCATACGTGGTCCCTGTAAAAGGTGGCTGTCCGCTAAGGAGTTCAAAGAGCAAGATACCAAGCGCATATACATCAGAACGTATATCACCCTCTTCTCCTTTCACAACTTCAGGAGCCAGGTATTCCGGTTTTCCCTGGTAGATACCGGCAAGATTCTTGAGATGCTCTAGTTGCTCCAGGTCAGCATATGGGGGTGTTGCCGTCAGGCCCTTCCCTGCCAGTAATTGTACCATCCCTGTTCCTGTTACATATGCAGGGTATGCCGCTCCATCCTGTACCAATACGACGTTGCCAGCGTGTAAAAACTGGAAAGTGGGATATTGCTGGTTGAGATATTCCAGAGCCGCTACGATGGGTTCCAGTATGGGAAGGATTTCAATGGGCGCGAGACGGCTCTGAGACCGCAGGCGCGAGATCAGGGTTTGACCGGCGGCAGGAGTGACCAGCAAGTAGCATTGATTATCCTGTTCTCCGCAGCCAAAGGGCGCAAGTAGATGAGGATGATCCTGCTTAGTGAGGCGCTGGGCCAACTTACGAAAACGAGTGTAAAAGTGCTCTCGTTCAGGAGGTGTGAGCGTCTCTGGCAATAGAATTAAAGTGACCAGGATCTCAGGAATCTGCCAGCGTTCTGTCGTGTGCGCTCGATATACGGCAGTAACGCTGCCTCTGCCTAGCAGGGTATCAAGCGTGTAACCACGAATCGACTTGCCCAAGAAGGGATCTTGAGGCGGCTCCATGTGCGCGATAGTCCTTTCCAGAGAATATAAGATCGCCATAATTGTTGCTGCCTGACTTCGGGAAGAAAGGTAAGCAAGCTTTCTATATTTTGCAAAAAAACAGAGAGTATATTATGTAGAATGAGAGAGAGAGCAAGTGGGACTTACTCTACAAATGAAGCTATTTGAGCTATATATAATCACAGTATGAAGGAAATGAGAATAGTATTCCAGGGGAATACAGGTACAAATAATCAGAAGCAAAGATATTTTGCTCTAATCCTGTTTTTGGCCTTCTTTCCATTATTTTTTTAGTGTGTTTCAGAGACAAGGCCAGGGATACCAGGGGCCAATGTATTCCACAGCACACGCGATGCTATCCATAGTACCATGAACACGACGAGAGTAGTACAATTAATTGGCTCTTATTGCGATAAAAACCGATTAATTGTATAATTTCTGATATGATTGAATGACGTGTTTAGATGTGATAATACAGAGAATTAGGATGGCTGCGATCGATCAGAATAGGAAATGTAATGAATAAGTGAATTTTTAGCGTATATCAGCTTATTAGAAAGGAATTCTAGTACTAATGACCAGTGTTTCTCACCTCCCCTCAACACAAGTAGCGGCAGAGAAGAGAGAACTGTTACGCAATATTCAATGGCATGTTGACAAACGTATGATTACAATCGGTGATGTCAATGTCGATCTGACAATAACCGAGTTTAGCCTACTCTTCCCGTTGCGACATGGCACACCCACTACATATACTGAGCTCGCTGAAATGGCTTATAACTATATTACGGATGAGAAAGTACGAGTCATGATGGATAAACATATCGATCGCATACGTAGCAAGCTACGGGGAACCGGCGTCTATGTCTATTGCATCTTAAACTACGGTTATCTACTCTTGCCCGAAGTAAATAGCCATAATGCGCAGATCGTTCGTACGAGCAAAAATACAAATGATCACACTCATAATAGCTAGTCATGTGGCTCTTCTCTGCTTTTCGAGCTTTGATGCGGAGTCGTTTTCGCGAGTTTGACTTCCTTCCTGGCGTTATGTAGTGCTGCCTTCTCTGCTGCTTTCTCTAAAGAGTGCCGTTGCTCTTCCTGTTGCTCACGTACCACACGCTTCAGATCATCATCTGAGGTAAAAACATCGGGAAGTGGACCATCGAAGGGATTGCCAAAGACGTATGCAGGTTCTGTATTGTTGACTGTCTGCTCATCTTCAGCAGTATTGTCGGCAGCGCTCGGCTCTGCTTCAAAAAGTGTAAGAATGTCTGCGCTGGTATTAAAGGGATTGTTGCCACTTATTGATGCATCCGGCTCAGTATTGGTGGTATCAGCGCTCTCAAAAGGGTAATCCAACACATAGAGTGCTTCCTCGTCCTGATGTACTGCTGCGGACTGCTGGTCGTTCACTTGCTCTGGCTCCAGTTGCTTGTCTTCAGTATCTGCAGCGGGTGATGATGATGCGCTTGTTATCACAGTCGCAGCAGGCATGGCTGGTATGATTGGTACATTCTCTACGATAGCCTCGGGTTCTGTCAGCATCGTTGCGCTGGCGCTGGCCGTTTTTAGCTTTAGAGCACGCGTTTCCTGCGTTTGCGCGCTCATTGTGGCAATAAAGCGTTGGAAGGTTGCTTGCAGGCCTGGCCTGGCTATTCCGCCAGACTCGTCGGTCTGGCTCTGCACATGTGCGGGTAGCGCGCTTCGCACTTCACGATAGATCAGGATAATCAGCAAGATCCAGGCACTGATCAGCAAAATACTTTGTGCAAGCAATACCAGGAAGGCAGGAAGCAATGCTGTTCCCTGCCGTGCCGCGATAGCATGCCAGTGTGTAATAACCTCAAATAAATAGCCCCAGGTTGTTGGTGACCAGCCTCCAGTAATCCAGACGCTAAGTAGAAGCGTTACTACAAGAGGCAGGTAGCGCCGCACCACCCTCTGCTGGAGTGGTGCGGCAATATTTTTTGCAGGAACAGGTGAGACGCGCATAGCGGTTATCCCTCTCATGAAAATCTAGTGCAAAGTGACTGCTACCCATCGCTGACGTGTTAGAGTTGTTGTGGATGGGTCATATGGAACGCAGTATCTGGTTGGAACGAAAACTCTGCGTCATCCTCATAGTTCTCGATATCTACTATTTCTTGTTCAAATGGGACAGTATCTTGAATGGGCGCAGGAGCACCTAATGTCGTATTAGCAACCTCTGTCTCTTTAGGAGACGCGACCACCTCTATCTGCGTCCAGATCTTCGTAGCGAATAACCCTTCTCCACGTCGCGCGCTGAGCAAGAAGTTACGCTGGCCCGGACTGAGGCGGAAGGTACGCATTACTGACTCAATCGTTGATGAGTCTTGCTTCATCAGGAATTTCATTGTTGCCATAGCCAGAATGGTTCTGCCTTCCTCTGAATTCAAGAAATCATCGGAGTTCTGGGTCGTGCACCAGAGGCCGCCGCCATATTTACGGATACGACGTGAAAACTCCTCCAGGAACTTTGCTCCCTGTTTGAATTTCATGAGCAACCATGCCTCGTCAATCAGGATGATGGTGTTGGGCGGCTGACCATGTGATTGGCGTGCCTGGCGCATTTTTGTCCAGAGGAACTCAGTGATCAGGAAGAGTCCTACCGGTTTGAGCGAGTCGTTCAACTCCTGAACATTGAAGTCTACAAATCTGTTGTCCAGGATGACATGTGTTTTGCTTGGGAAGAGATGGAGGTAGCGTTCCAGGCGTTCGCTCAGACCATGTATATCTTCAGCAATACCAAAACGTGTATCACCACGCAGTGCGCTGGACATAATAACATAGAACTCCTGCATATTGGGAGGTGATTTCTGATGGGTTGTCGGATCTACCGTGATGCCACGATTCTCGTAGGTCTTTACCAGACATCTATAAAGGAATGCTTTCTCTTTTTGTGTCAGCGATCCTTCATCTGAAAGCAGCAACTCAAGTAACGTTGTTAGATTCAGCAATTTCTCGCGGAAGAAGTTACCCTCTTCTTTGGTGTCATCTAGTTTGCTCGCATCACGCTTGTCGGCCTCATTAGAGGAACCTGTGCTGGCATAGAGGTCAAATGGATTGAATTCGAGCGACTGTGAGGAAAGGCGCACATATTGGCCGTTAACGCGCTGGCACAGGTTACTATATTCAGCCTCGGGATCAACAACATATACATTGCAGGTTGGCAGTAAGCGTGCCGAGATCGTTTTTAGAAAGAAACTCTTACCTGCTCCAGACTTTGCGAACACGACCATATTCGCATTTTCCAGCTCATTGCTATTGAAGGGGTTAATGATTACCAGGCCACCGTTCGGATGAACGCCGAACATAATGCCATCATCCATACTGATATCGCTCCCGGTAAAAGGATAGAAGGTGGCGGCTGAACTGGTACCAAAGAGTCGGCTGCGCCCCAATTGATTATCACCATCAGGCAGACAACTGAGAAAACCCGCGACATGTTGCCAATGAGCAGGCATCGCGCGAAAGTCGAGACTACGAATGGCTGCCATCATACGATTATTGCGTTCACCTAACTCACGCCGTGTCCTGGCACGTACCTGCACAAACACAGAGATGCTGAAGATGCGCTCATCACCGCGTGCTAATTTGGAGCGTAAACCTTCGATATCCTGCAGCGCAATAGATGCGGTCGGATCGAGTGTTTTACCCTGCCGTTGCGAAGCCAGGGCAGAGCCACGGAACTCGACAGCCTTCCTGCCCAGTCGCGAGTTAACCTGCTGGGGATCAAGCGGCTTGATGTGAATACTGAAGTCTACATATGGCTCATCAATCTGAATAATCGAGTCCAGCCAGCCAGGATACGCACTACGCGGATAGTTGATAAAAGAGAGCGTGCGTATATATTCATAGCTGGTCTCACCATCGATGCGCATATACCAGGGGAAGATCTGGACACTGCTGGGCATGAGCAGTTCCTCCAGGGTACTGAAGTCAGGAATCTTCGTAGTATCTTTACCTTTGCTCTGCTTCTTCTCTTTACGTCGCTTCTTTTTCGCTATGGATGCCTCTGCTTCAGATGGCTCCTCTGGCTCCACCAGCAGTGCCTCAAGATCCTCCATTTTTACCACATGCTGCTTGTCTCTGGTTGAGGTCATCAGCCGGTTTGTACCTTGAATCAACTCATCCGAGAAAGGATACTGACGAGTCTCTTCGGAAAGATAGCAATTCTGGTACAGATCGATGATCTCTTTATCCTGTAACTGATGACCAGTCAAGCCGATACGCTCAAGCTGGCGCTGTAGTTCTTCAATGCGTAGCCGAATCTGTGTGGAAGCTGCGGATAAAGCGTCTGCGGCATTTCTGGTGACTATTGTATCGGAGGGAACGACGATATAGAAGAGGCGCTTGACCAGAGCGCGTTTGTGCGCGAATTGGCGCACAAAGTTGGCATGGTCTTGCGCAAGGTCCGCGAGATCACCATCAACTTTTTCTAGCGTTCGCAGATAATGGTCCAGACTATAGGGAAGGTTCTTGATCAGAATTTGAATAGGAAAAGAGAGACCATTGAGAAAGGCCTTAAAGCCTTCGATAAGAGCGTCCTGTTCATCTTCAGACATTAAAGAAAAATTAATCGTATTGACCTGTAGAATACCGCGATACTCATAAATTTTGCGCCCAAAGTTCAGACAGGCAATACCATTATGTACCTCGCGCAAACGCACAAACACACGCTTGAGGTCTCCTGTCCCACTAATCACCTGACTGGGAGTCTGAGGAGCAACTAACATACACGACACCTCCGCTCAATTGTGAACTTATTCCGCTTCAAAATTCTCATCACCGGGATTAACCATACGCTGTATTTTCTGATTTTTTGTTATTTTACGCGGTGATTGTTTTGTTTTCGCCGCTTGTAGTTCATCTTTGGGACTGTCCATAATGGGCTTATAGAGATAAATTTTTGGTGACAATGCATATACGGCCCATGCGGCAAACCATTCTTCCAGAGGGCGCTTCCCAATATAGATGAGCGCCACTGCAATGGCAAGAACTGCGGGGATGCAGGAGATCACAATACTGAGTATCCCCCATAGCGCTGATGCCGACAGATCACCAATATATTCATAGAGGACATACCCGGCCACACAACCACAAAGCATTATCAGTAGTTCGCGCGAGGTACGTCCCAGGACAACGGTTGGCTGTTCATTCAAAAAGGTAGGAAATTCTTCTTTTTTCATTGTGCGCTACCCTTATCTAGCTCTACCAATCTACAGGCGTTGCGTCAGGAGTGTGATAGTCACATGCGATCCGTCAACGGCAACACTATAGCGTGATTGAACAGGATGATAGAGCGCGACAGATGGGCTATTCACTGAAGATGCTGGCAGGTTGCGAGTGATAAATTTCTGGAAGGCAGTTGCCAGTAACAGAATGATCAGGCCAACGATTGCGGCGGAAATAGCAAGGTTGGAGATCGCAATTTTTCGCTCATTGCCAAATGCTGTAATACGCAGCAGCGCAGCTACCATGATACCGATCGCACACAATATGCCTCCCAACCATTGCAATAAACTCTCTACGGCTGTCAGAAAAGTGCTCAGGTTAGAGAATTCACTAGGTGCAGTAGCAGGAGTAGGAGTAGGAGCAGGAGCAGGAGCTCCTGCTAGCATGAGCGATGGGAAATGCCCTGTCAGTAACATCGGTTGCGTCTGCAATGCCGCATGCTGTATTGCATGGAATAAAAACATGAAAATGATTCCTTTCAATGAATAGTATGTAGGTTCAAACGAGATTTGTGCTGCCAATAATAACGGTAATGTAGTTCTGAGTTTCTGCAGGAAGCTTGCTGAACCAGTCACTACCACTGCCTACTGCGCCTGGCCCTGCATTATAAGCGGCCAGCATCTTTTCATAAGCGAGCGTGTCAGGCTGACCATCTTTGGCTGTTATATACAATTGCAAGTTTTCAGCATCCAGACAGGCTGCTCCCTTTAATGCGGTGGTCGGATCTTCCCTATCTGCCGCTGTTACAACTCCGCATTCAGCGCCAGTACCAGGCATAAACTGCGCAATGCCCTGCGCACCCGTGGAGGAATTCGGCGTATCTGGATTGAATCCGCTCTCTTGATAAATTTGGCGCAAAAAGATATTACTATCGATATTGTAATCATTAGCATCCTGGCGTGCGACATCTATCCACGGCGAGTTTTGTAGCGACGCTGGAATTGTAAAGGTGTTTACCCCTGACGTATCTTTGTTTGTGAGCCAATTCTGATTGCGGATCAGCCCTAGAATGCTTTCTCCCGTATAATTCGAGGTAAGATAGCCATTGCCATCCATAGGAATGCGACGATATAACTTGCCAGGTCCATCGCCACCAGGCGCATTAGCATTGGCAACGTCGATGCTATCACTGTTGACAGCAACGACAATCGCGACATGCCCCAGACCCTGATCGCCTCCGTCCCAGACGACCATATCCCCTGGCAATGGCTTTTCTGTTCCATTGTCAATGCGTTGCCAGCCTTGACTTTCGTAGGGAATAACGTTAGACCAATAATCGATCGCATTGCCATACCAGGGTAATGAATGGTCAATATCTGTCTTTCCAGCTGGATGCGAAAGCTGAAAGACAGTATGTACAAATTCTGCGCATTGCACATTGTCAGGATTTGCGAAATTACCGATATATGGTTGCAACCAGTTTGCAACATGACTGATCAGAACAGTAACCTGGCCCGCATTATTAGTTGTGAGCTGCTGCGCCATATTTTCTGCTGTCTCGACAACATCCCAGGTTCCTTGACCAACCTCAGCATAACCATTGCCTGCTATAGATGCTGTAGTCGTAGTCGTAGTCGTAGTAGTAGTCGCTGATGATGAACTTGGAATAGATATAACGCCAAAGTGGCTCAGGCTGGCAATAAATACGATGATCGCCATCGGTATTAAAACTACCCTGCCTCCCAACGCCGAATAGAGATCCGGTTTACTTGTGAGTCCTTTCATCATCTGGTTATCTCCACATACAACATGCTTATGTACTAAGTTTTATAAATGGAATATGCCTTACATAAATGCCATCGCTACCGCACCACCCGCGCTACTTGCAGCTGACATTCCAGCCTGCACCTCTGCTATCTGAGTTGTTGCAATGGCAGTAGCCGCCTGTGTCATAGCCTGCCCGGTCTGCACCATGGTGCTCATCGGAGCGGTACCGAGTAATGAAGGAATGCGTACGATGAACCATAACGCGGCAATTTTTAGAATGAGTTCCAAATTAGCGTTAGATATGAAATTAGGGTCTAGCAAGTTTCGTAGCGAGCTAAACATTGCAGCGATCAATACCTCGATCACGATGAGGGCGACAACTTGCAAAAACTGCACAAAAATTGAGGATAGAAAGCCACTGAGCCAGAGACGAGTCAATGATTGTCCTGAGCGCCCCGGCAACGCACTGGCTGCGATGCCAATCGGGCTAAGAATAATATAGAAGTCGATGAAGAACATACGTATAATGAGCTGTGTAAGAAGCATCAAACTCAACATCTTTAAAAAGAGGTTCCCAATATTGAATAGATCACTAATGTTGCTCCATAAATCAGTAATGTTGAGATTGTCAGGTATGATACTTAACCCACTAGTAGCAGTAACCGGACATTTCCAATAAACAGTCAAAGCATCTCTATGATCTTCTGTACATCCCGATCTACCAGTTGGAGGAGATAGATTCAATTTTGCATGTAAAATTGTTCCCCCATCTATTTTTGATACTGGAAGTATTTCGCTTGTCCCACTAGCACTAGGTGTATTCACATTTATCCGATTTGTTACCCACTGGTCAATATCGGAAGAAAGGGTATTATTAAGCCCAATCAGTGATACTGCAAAAAAGAAGCTAATATGAGCACAGATCAATGCTATAAAAACTTTGGGTAGTGCTTCAACAACATCGGCATAGCGGAAAATACTACCAACAAAGATAATACGAAGTCCATTTAACGTGAAGAGTACAACCATACAGATATCAACAATCCACAGTGCCCCTCTCCACATGGTTCTTACGCCGGCGTTTTGTATAGTTGTTGTCACGTCAGTTACAAAGAAGAACGCACTATTTGTTCCGAAGGGGCTGTGTATCGATCCATCTTTCCAAGAACCAGATCCAGTGGCCTTCGTTCCCGGTATACTCGGAGTGAAGCAGTTATCATTATAATAGAGGGGGTCGGCTCCATTACAGGATGCGTTGGGCTGCCCGGATTGTTGTGTTGTATGAGTCTGGGTCTGCTGCGCAGCTTGCCGAGTGGTAGCCATATGGGCCTGGGTCTGATCGGGCATCAGGAGCACAGCAAATAAAGCAAGATGGAGCGCGACGAAAATGATTATGGCAACCTTGCCTGCGCGTCCTACTTTCAATGGCCATTTCCAACCCAAAAACGCACGTAAAAGAAGTTTCACGATCTTCATGACGGTTTCCTTCTTCATCTATTCTGGTAGGTATGTAACATTTATAATAATCATGAATAATAATATGTCTATATGTATCTTTGTGCACTACGTAAAGAATGTACGTACATAGTGATACATAAAAAATAGAGTAAGCCTGCTTTAAAGGACGAACAAATATGATTATAAAGAATAATTGATGCTGTGTATAGGGGAATATAGGGAAGAATAGCATATTATGGAGAATTATTTGCTACATGTTCCCAAAATGTAGTAATGCTCAACACCCTCGAATGCTTCGCAACTCTATGGGTAATGCAATCGTGTAGAGATATTCTTTAAAGAACTTTCCCTATATTTCTCTAGTAAATCGCTCTCATTTGTGCTATGGTAGCGTAAAAAGTTGTAAATACTATAGGGAGCTACGATAGTTATGGTACCTGGATTCGATCGTGATTCGCTCAACACGCTGGGAGGGTTAATCAGTAACTACGAGCGCTTCCATCTGGAAGGTGCGTATCCTGAGCCTTTCAATCCAGAGGTATTCTTTGACGAAGAAGAACAGAGCTTTTTCGCAATTCGGGGATTGGCGGATTTCTGGTCCAGGCAGGCAAGCAATCACTTTTTTCGACGTTTTGTTGATCTGGTCATGAGTGCGCATACTCAGCAACAGGCTGACTTAACGTTCGTGATCCTGGGAACACCGCAGCGACTTGCCGTATTTATTTCGCTGGGTCAGGAGCAGATTACACACACGCTGCTAGAAGGTATCTTTCCTGGTATTCAGCTTGCTAAAGTCTCAACCCAGGCCCTCTCCGCACAGATTCAGGCCCATTTTCAGGAACAAGGCGTTGTGATCGGTGTCCCTGGTCGCAAAGATTTTTCTTCAGGTATGAAGAGTACCGGACAGAGTACAGCCTTCTCTTCACAACAATATACAGAGAATGATGCGGCACCTGAGGGATCAGAGATGCAGGAAGGGCAGATCGAGCGGGTCATTCGGGGTATGTATGGCGCAACCTGGGGTTATATTGTTCAGGCCCATCCACGTCCCCGCTCCAGAGTCATCGAGGAACGTATGAAAGCGGTCGATCTGCTCACACAGATAACGTCGCGCTCGCGCACGCAATTGACGACGACAAAGCAGGCGAGCCAGCAGATCACATCTCTGCAATCTGGTAGTGAGACGCAAACCTATAGCGCTGACATGGTTAACTACCGCGCACAGTATTTGATGCGTCTCCTGGAGCGTGAACTCGAACGGCTGAATCAGGCCTCGGCAGCGGGTCAATGGACGGTGCGCACATACTTCGGTGCCCGTATAAGGGACGATGTGCAACGCATGGCCTCACTCCTCTCCGGAACACTGACCGGTGCGGACTCACACCCCGATCCATTGCGGGTCTCCCTATGCGCACGCGGTGGTAGAGCCATCACTCTATTCGAAACTTTTCTCACCTCAAACGAGCTTGCGACTATGATCCAGTTTCCGCGTGAGGAGGTTCCTGGCTATGCAATCCACGACGTTGTACGCTTCGACGTCGATTTCCACCCCCTCTCTGACGATACCTTGCCCCTCGGTATCATCCAGCAGAATGGCCGTAATACCTATGATGCCTATACCATTGCGCTTGAGGCTCTGACCAGACACGTAGTGGTCGTGGGCGTAACCGGTAGTGGTAAAACAACTACGGTGATGAACCTGCTCGATCAGGCCGTCACTGCGCACAAACCATTCCTGGTAATTGAGCCAGCTAAGACGGAGTACCGTGCTCTGCATAGCGCGCTTGCCGACCGGGCTGATATACGTATATATACGCTGGGCAATGAAATGGTAGCTCCGTTCCGTCTGAACCCTTTTGAGTTTGAGACGGATGATGAACCCGGCGCGGTCTCCCTGCTCACGCATATCGATTTTCTTAAAGCGGTCTTTAACGCAGCCTTTATCCTGTATTCACCGATGCCGCATGTGCTTGAAGAGGCATTGCACGAGGTCTACGAGGACAAAGGTTGGGACCTCACTAGCGGCGTCAATCTACGCGTGCCCGATTGGAGCGAACGCCACCGCTATCCAATCTTTCCTACGCTGACCGATCTTTATTATAAGGTTGAAGAGGTGACGAATCGACTGGGCTACGATGAGGAGGTCGAGAGCAATATTAAGGCGGGCTTGAAAGCGCGGATCGGATCACTGCGTGTTGGCTCGAAGGGGTTGATGCTTGACACCGCGCGAGGGGTGCCGCTAGCTATCCTCCTTTCACAACCCACTATTCTTGAGCTAGAAAATATTGGCAGTGACGATGAAAAGACCTTTATTATGGGCCTCTTCCTGGCACGCCTTTACGAGTATCGGCGTCTCCAGGCCGCAACGGGTACAGTGCCACCCGGACTTCAACACCTGATCGTTTTCGAAGAGGCACATCGCTTGCTCAAGAATACGCCTACACAGGTCGATAGCGAGTCCTCTAATATGCGTGCCCAGGCTATCGAGGTCTTTACCAATATGCTTTCAGAGGTACGTGCTTATGGACAGGGAGTGCTGGTAGCAGAACAGATTCCAAGCAAGTTAGCCCCTGATGTATTGAAGAATACAAATCTCAAGATAGTGCATCGTCTGATCGCCCAGGACGACCGGCAAAGTATCGGTCAGACAATGAACCTGAATCGCGAACAACAGACCCATCTTGGTATTCTCATGCCCGGTATGGCTGCTGTTTACGCAGAGGGCGCTGATCATGCCTACCTGGTGCGCATGGAAAACTATAAGCGCAAGCTCTCTCCACTGACGGATGCACAACTGAAGCTGATCAGCCCTGGCTATGCATCCGTTGCATCGTTTCAGGACATTCCTGATCTCGCACTCTATGCAGTGCCGCTCACACCCCTGAATGGCCCTGAACCAGCATTCACGCATATGGTCGAGAAAGTTCTGGCAACGGAGAAGAGCCGTCACTTATGGGCTCGTATTGCATTGAGCTTTGTTACGAATCCAGGCCAGGTTCTGGGATTACTGCTGCGTTTCACCGAAATTATGGAGGAACAGCGACTCCATCTTACACGCGAGCAGCAACATACTGTGCTACGCATGATTATCGTGCGTGGCTGTTACCGGCTACTACATGATAAAGGTGTGCAAGCGGGTTGGTCCTATGCGCTGGTAGACGAACTACGAGAGTCGCTGACGCATGGAATGCTATTGCTTTTACAGGCGCATACTGAAACACACACAGTTGACAAAACTTCTCTACCTGCCGCAGAGGCTGCTGATGAGGAAATACAACCCCAGCAAATACTAGAAGAGGCCAGACCCTATTTGGATCATTTCGCTGCAACGTATATGCCACTATTGCACAAAGAGCAGGGGCCCTTTACTGGTTGCACCTATTGTCCGGTACGTTGTACATTCCGCACCGAAGTCAACACGTTGCTCACACCTAGAGTACGTGCGGGAAGCCTCTCAGAGATGACCAACGCAACGTACGATAATGATGCGCAGCGGTGCGAGATGGCTTTCCGCGAATTGACGCATAGCGCACAAAGTTGGCTTGGTCATGATGAGTCGTTGCTGGATGCAGTCAGTTTCTGTGCATTGCAACATGTGCTGGGCCAGGGAGATTTTACTGACTCTGAGCAAATGATGATCAGTGCTCAGATTGCCGACACTCTATCATCCTGATCTTTGTTTACTAGCTAGATTATGATGTTCCTCACTACAAGTGAGAGGAGAGAGCTATGGGTTTTAATAGTCATGAAGTGACAAAAGGTAAAACAATAGAAAAGAGTATATTGCCGCACCAGGAACAGGCAAAATTAACTCGTCCAGAAAAAAATAGTAAAGAAAATGCAGGACCCGAAAAAAAAGGGCACGAGCAAGGGCCCAAAACATGGGAAGAACGAGAAAAATATAAAGAAAATCAGAGCAAAGAAAGAGAAAAGAAGAAAAACTTTAAAGATGCAACACAAAAATTAATACAAGGGACTGGAGATTTTGCCAGTAAAATGCTGGCTGCCGATGAGAAAGCAGTTAGAGGATCTTCGAGATAAATAGATACTTTCCTTTCTTTGCTGTAATAAATCGTATGAGGAGCAGTATGCAGTGAACAACACTCACCTACTTTTTCAATCGACGCTATCAAGGCGAACAGTACTGGCCACGGGACTCGTGACAATGGCTGGCCTTGCCGGTTGCGCAACCAGTAGTGGCAGCAAAGCCACGACGCCAACGCGCCCCACTGCAACACCGACACCAACGATCCCTTATAAACAGGGAGAGATTGTTATTAAGACAGGGGGATCGAATGTACTAGCTTTCGCACCGCAGGGAACACTGCTGGCCATGGGCGAGGGTACAAATATTGGGGTTGTAGATCCTTTGTCCACATCTACAACCCCATCATCCTACCTCTCCTATGACAAGCATACGCAGGATGTGCGTGCTCTTGCCTGGTCACCTGATGCGCAACGTCTGGCCTCTGGAGGGGACGACAACCTGGTTTGTATCTGGACCCTCCCTGCGAAGGGAAAACCGCAATCATCTATTACCTGTACGGGTCATCAAAATACTGTCTACAGCCTTGCCTGGTCCCCTGATGGAACCCGTCTGGCCTCTGGCAGCCAGGATGGGACCGTGAAAATTTGGGATACCAGCCGTGATAATGCTCTTATTACCAGTGTGACAGTGCAAGGTGGCGCAGCGATCCTATATGGTTTAGCTCAGGTTCTGTCCCTTTCCTGGTCTTCCGATGGGAAGTTGTTACTGGTCAATGCAGAGAGCGACGCAGCCATATGGAATACGAGCACCTTTACGACTGTCGGTTCATTAACTCCCGATCGATCACCAGCTTCTGATGATGAGGTGTTTGGTCTGGCGTTTTCTCCTGATAGCAAATATATAGCAAGTGGTTGGAATCTTGGATCGTTGCTGGTCTGGCAGACACAAGCACTGCAAAAAGCGCCACTGTATTATAAAACGTCCGCTGAAAGTCTGATCGCCGTTGCCTGGTCGCCAAACAGTCGCTATATCATAACTGGAGGAAATGGCGCAATCGTAGAGATCTGGGATATTCAGTCTCAGAGTACAGCTCCCATCCATACGTACACCTGGGATACAAGTGCTGATATACAATCGGCTTCCTGGGCAAGTAATGGCTGGTGTGTAGCCTCGGTTGATAGTAATTCAAAGGTTGTGATCTGGCGTGCCGTTTAGGGCTATCCAGTGAAGGACATGAAGCATAAAACATACGAGGAAAAGGAGTTCGTTATCATGCCCGCTGCCGCTAAATGTCCTACCTGTGGACATCGTATCTTGCAGACCAGTGTGGTTCGTATCTGTTCCAATTGCGGGGCATTCTTGCCGGATGATGGGGTAATCACCAGGCCGACCGACGAAGAGAGACAGATCGCACTACCCTCCGCTCGACCACAGGTGGTTACACGACCACCAGCACTGACCCGGAAACAATCCGACCAGAGCGATGCCGTTCCTTATAATGAGCCGGGTATCATTCCGTACAACGAGTTGGGGGTTGTCCCTTACGAACAGGATGAGAGGCAACTCGCTCCTTTGCGCCATCTCCCCACCCCTTATGATCAGCAGAATGCGCTACAAACCCCTTTATCTGCACAAGAGATGGCTCCCGTAGCGTCACCGGAATGGGTGGATAAGAAGAAGCTGCCACGTGGCTTTCCACGCCGTCCCGCTGATATCAGTGGCACACTGATATATGTCCAGTCCCAGTTGGAGAAACCAGCCAATGATATTCTAGTTATGCTCATCAAAGGTGCATCAGATATTTTATGGAGTAGCTCCACTGCTTTAACCCAGCAAAACAAGGACAAAGATCAAGAGATGGTGACCGCACTCCGCGTACACCTGGAAGATGGGAGCAATCGTGACGCACGCATTCGCGGATATCTTGTAAGCGCGAGCCTGACCATCGGCGATGTAATATCGCTATGGGGAACACAACGTCAAGGCACGCTACATGTCAGTCGCGGGTATAATCATACCTCGAAAAGTAAGATCAGTACGCGGGGGTCCAACGTTTCGTTTGCTATCCTGCTGACTCTGGCTATCTTTGCAGTGGTTGTTTATCTGATTGCGATGAATGGAGGGAGTCACATCCCATGGTTGCCATTTTAATGACAGTGCTATCTATGTCCGTTGGACGCCGCAAGAATATTTTTTTGCTAGAGGCAGGAATACAATAATCTATGCCTGAAACAGTGATACAAGATCTCTTTGATATAGAGCGCATGGCTGCGTTCTATCGTGCAAGCGAGAACGAGCGTGTCGACGCACATATTCATGACACGTATGCTCATCTTCTGATAGGAGAGCGCGGCGAACAACTCATGAAGGAACTACCAGCCGGTCTATCCGAGGGCTGGGGGAATATCGCACGCACATGGATTTATGATGATATATTGTTGCGCATTATTCAGGAACAGCAGGTTGATGTGGTCTTGAACCTGGCAGCCGGACTGGATACGCGACCTTACCGTCTGGCGCTGCCTGCGACGTTACGTTGGGTTGAGGCTGATCATGCCGAGATCCTTGCCTATAAAGCCCATTTATTATCCGATGCGCAACCATCCTGCCAGCTTGAACAGGTACCGCTCGCTATTACTGACACTGAGGCATGTGCAGAACTATTACAGGATCTGGGTAAGCAAGCTCGTACTATTTTTGTACTCACCGAAGGCTTACTGATCTATCTTTCTGTTGAGCAGGTATCCGCTTTAGCGGCTGCTCTGAAAGCAACTCCTGCCGTTCAATGGTGGTTGACCGAGTGTATTGCTCCGACGGTGCTCCAATCCACGGCACAACTCTGGAACCCGCTTGCCGCTGTCCCTGCCCAGGTGCGCTTCACGCCGCCAGGAGGTGTCTCATTCTTCTATGCATATGACTGGAAGGTACTTGAGTTTTATCAATATGCCCATATCGCTCTCCGTCTACACCTGCCCTTACGACGCCGCTGGCAGGCTCGCTTGTTTTCCTGGTGGACGACAAAAAGGCGCTCCGATGCACTTTATAACACGGGTGGCTTCTTTCTGTTTCAACGCAACCCACGCAGCGATCCAGGAAAGTAAACAGGAACTGTACCATCTGAGTGACAGATACAAGCGTTGTCACTCAGACGGTACAGTTCCCGGGTGGGTTTATCCGTTTTCGTGAGGATCAGAATATGCATGCAGCTCTACCAGCTCATGCTCTTCTTCATCTGCCTGGTCAGTTGCGCTTTGCTCTGTGTACGTGCCGTCTTGCGTTGCCTGCTCCAATTCTGCCTGCTTTTGCAGAGCCTCACGATGGCGTGCAGCGCGCTCTAATGAGCGATTCAATGCTCGCTTACCACGGTTTTTCTTCTTTTTCGCTGGTGCATCAGTTGGAGTATTGGCATTGGCATCATTAACATCATTAACATCGTTGGAAGCGGCTATCGGTACGTCTGACGACTGTATATCTGTTGGTTCACCAGAAGACTCTACAGTATTATTATCTATGTGAGAGCTATCGAGCAACGTAAAATCAGACGGTGCATCGAGCAACACTACTTCTGGCTGTTCCTGTTCCAGATCAAATATTGGTGGTATTGGATCTTCTGCTGCTGAATTTATGCGAGTAGAATGAGGTCGTGGTGTGTTGGAGTTAGATGGTCGTCCTCCTTTTTTGCCAGCTTTTTTCTGTGATGATGGGGCCATACGAATGCTGCGTACCATAGCATCTCGTAGCATACCATCGATCGTCTCAACCGGGGTTGTATAGCGAATACGGCAGCGAGTACGAATGCTTTCCGCCAGCAGCTTATCACCCATCGTTGCAGGAATGACGCGCATAGAAAAGGTTGGTTGACGATGGTCGCCCGCTGGCATTTTGACATAGCAGGTGTGCATGTCGATGTTGAGAATATCTTCTGGCTCTACGCCCAGTTCACGGTGCACTGTATCGGCATCTTGCGCCGACATATGGAAGATAATAAGTTGTTTCACGTTTGCCATCACCGTTGGCAGTAAGAAATCATCCAGTTTCTGCAGGTATTCCAACGATTGTGTGGCGAGAAAGAAGGTCGCGCCATACTTACGCAGCTCAGCAAGTGCTCCGTAGTCAACACCGGCCATCACCTGGAATTCGTCGATAATGATTGGAAAACGAGCGCGTTCCTCGGCCGCTTTGACACCTTGCTCTTCCAGGGTAATTTGGATCAGTCCCAGCAGCGTTGCGCCAATAATACCTGCGACATCGGCGCCAACAATACCTTTGGCCAGATTGATCAAGATTATCTTGCGTTCAGCTATCATTTCGGTAAAGTTGATGGTCGACCTGCCCTGACCGATAATACGCCGCGCTATGACGCTTTCAAACTTGGTAACCTTGGTAATGACAGGATTAATGATATCGCGCTGTTGCATCAACGAGAGGGGTTCGTAGTATTCACGCCACCAACGATGCAAGTAGTCATCGTCAATCTGTTGCAGCATGGACCGGCAGAAGTTTTCGTTGGTCAGCAAGGGCAAGACATCCATCAATGTGTACTGTTGGGAAGGGCCATGCTCCGGGTCCTGGGCGACCATGATACTGTTGATCTCGAACAACGTACGCAAGGCCATCTCAAAGACATTCTCCATACGGGGTCCCCAACTAGTAGACCAGATATGCGATAGCGTCTTCAACAGGTCAGCAATAGCTTTGTCCCGGCTACGCCCAAGCGTCACATCAATAGGATTGATACCAACTGATGCATTTTTGTCTGCCAGGTCGATCAGGACAACGTCGTCTACGCGTGATGGTGGTACCAGTTGGAGCACATGTTCACAGAGATCGCCGTGGGGATCGATCAGAACCAATCCACCACGTGTCATAGCCTCAGCGGAGACGCGTTCCATAAACGTACTCTTGCCTTCACCAGATTTACCACCGATAAAGGTATGCACAGTAAAGAATTCGGGGATCAAAGCAAACGGCAAACGATGGCCAGCATGCTCCGAATAACCAATGGGTACGAAGCTTTCTGAAAGCCGCGAGACTTCGGGGGGAATCAGCAGCGTGCGCGCTTTGCGATATTCTACGAGGGCCAGTTCAGATAATTTACTGGCATTGGGCAGGTGCCAGAGCGCAGAAAGAGCATCGACAGTAATATATTGTTGTGAGTGGCGTAACCCTCTGGCCCAACCTGAACGCAAGGCGTGGCGATTGGCGCGCAGCAGACGTTCAGCGCTGTATGCAGACAACGTCCGCGGAGTAAAATATGAGCCACTCGCTAGATGATATTGTCGATAGGTAGCGATCAGGCGCAGCATAACATCTTTACGTTTTCGTTTGAGCTCTTGCTTCTCACGCTGCCATTGCCAGCGTGCTGGCAAGCTGCTCAGCACCCGTGAAAATGTAGTCGACTGTGCTTGCTCCAGATCGACGCGTATATCATGGGTTTGTGGTCCAATAACATAAAGGCGCAAGCGAGTACGATACGCTACACGCGACGTCTTTTGCTCAACCATGCTCATATTGTAGATGGGCGTCGGCTTCAACGAGTGTTGTATGCGGTCAACCAGCATGGCGATGACCACAAACAGGATCACACAACCGGCAATACTAAGGATCAGTGTAATGATCTGTATTGATGTAAGAGTGGGCATCTGCCCATTTATAAGCGACCCCAGACTATTACCAACCCAGGCCGGAAGCATAGGCTCAAGCAGGAGAAAGAGTCCCGCCTCAACACCCAGCGCAATAAGCAGCGGCATGCCGATAGTGACGGCTCCAACTCCTGTTCCTGCTGCACTCCGCTCGGCTTGTTGTGCCCGTCGCTCTGGCTCAAGAGAATGCTCAACTGTTTTTCGCAGACTGTTCTTAGACCAATCAACTGGTGCTGGCACCAGACTCAACTGCGCAATAGCTCTCGTTTGATACGGCAACTTACTTAATGCGGCGAGTAGACCCAGGATCGGGTCGACCTCTTCCTGCCCACCCTTGCGCTCCGTCCAGGTACGTAGCGGGAGATATGCAGCCCCACCCATGACCAGTTCCACTGCGGAAACGCTCTCATGCGGTTCAAGGCGAAATGGATCCTCAAAAGGGCGCAGTGGACGCACTTCAAGCTGTGGATACTGCGCTCGTAGCAGTGTTTCGATATGATCGAGTGCAGTCTGAGTCGTAGCACGCACGATGAAGCGTCGTTCTTCGTTGCTACCAGACAGTTCAAGCGCGACCGGATGCTGGGAGTCAAGCACAAGACTTTGCATAGCCGCCTCTAACATTATCTGTTCCTGTTGAGTTTGCAGTGGCGGAATAATCGAGAGCGCAAACGTTTGCGACGCTTCTGACTGCTGTGGCAATGGTGATTGTCTCATAGTTCTATACGTTCTTCTTTACAGAATAAAGCATGCATTTTTTAACTTTTTACATAATACGCAAAGATTTCAGGGACAATGGAGCAGACGTTCCTGACGTGAAATATCTACAAGTATAACTTTTCTTCATAAAAAAGAATAGGTTAAAAGGGGTACAAATATCAATTATTCGTTGTGTTCACTTTATAATTGCAGGCCAGGAAATGCTATTGTTCATAGTAGTTATAATTGCACAGTAGTACGTTGATACGTGAAGAGCAGGGAAGGCAGGGACCTATTTAGTGGGGAAGATAGTGCGTTGCTGTGCCATAGATCTGTTCCGGGTCCATGGTAAGTGGCGCGATGATCTGCAAGAGTTGTTTGAGATCATCGCAGTAGACCGGGCCAATT
Organism: Ktedonobacteria bacterium brp13; assembly: GCA_015099395.1. Lineage (GTDB taxonomy): Bacteria > Chloroflexota > Ktedonobacteria > Ktedonobacterales > Ktedonobacteraceae > Dictyobacter. The sequence goes on from AP024096.1 coordinate 3,769,181, forward strand.
AAGTACAATTTCCCTCTGCTTTCGTGCTGTCGATCAAGTAATTGAAGATTAATAGCCGCAAGTCCAGATTGGCTAATATGCTTGAGCGTATAGTGTCCACTGGTAAAGTAACGGCAGATAGCGAGTCCGTCGCCGTAGAGTTGCCATAACAGCCAGTGTAAGAGATTCATGTCACCTTTCGTTCTTCCCCTCAGCAACAACAGTATCAACTGACGGCGCAGTATCTTTGCAGCTTCCAGGATATGTTGCTCCTGTGCATAGAGACTTTTATGCGCAATCGCTTCGGCTGGAATGATTTTCACCGATGCTAGCAAATTACTGATCGGCGTCGTTGAGGTATATGGACGTAAATGGAGCGCCAATGCATGCGCCAGTACGGCTCTGGTCACATTCATGCAAGGAGTGGAAGCCAGAAAGTCGTCACTTAATAGTAACAGATACAAATTGGCATGTGCGTCTCGTTCTGGATGGCTTATATCATATGTTTGGATCTGTAGTCGAGGGAAATCACTCAACAGAGTCTGCAACTGCGTGTAAATGACTTGCCATAGTTGGTGATCTTCACTGTGTGGGGAGAGAATGACACGTATTATAAATGGACGATATGTGGAAGCGCTGCTGCCAGGGATCGCTGTAGCTAAGGTTCTGGTCTGTGTCTGTACAGGGACACTTGAGGGCTTATGCACCTGTTGTAAGGTCTGTTGCACGACACGTATAGAGGTGGGGCGGCGCTTCTCTTCAAGCTCAACCATGCTCAATATAAAACGTGCGAGCTGTGGCTGATTGGGAATGGTGAAGGGACGAAAGGCAAAGGGAGTTTGTGATGGATCGTCGTCGGTCAACAGATAATGCAATGTTGCACCCAGACTATAGATATCGGAACGTGGCGATGTGGCGCTACGGTACTGCTCAGGAGGAGCATAGCCGGGCGAACCAAGCGCGCTGGTATCTTTGTTTTGACCGGGCTTGAACAGTCGTGCAATGCCGAAATCGATCAAGAAGACGCGATCCTGGGCGTCTAGCATGATGTTAGCGGGTTTGAGATCGCGAAAGATTACGGCGGGGTGTTGATGATGCAAATAATCTAGCACATTGCACAGCTGTTGAGCGATTGCGATAATCTGCGCCAGCGTGAGACGCTGGCCCTGCTGACGCATTGCCGTCAACCGCTGCTCCAGGGTTTCGCCAACAATAAACTCCATGACAAGATAGCGACGTTCACATTCCGCAAACTGCTCATAGATATGTGGCAGGCTGGGATGCTTGAGCCCTGCCAGCAGTTCTGCTTCACGCGCAAACGCAACCTGCGCCTTTTGCAGATCCTGACCTTTAAGCCCCTGCTGGCTCATCTCCTTGATCGCAACGATACGTTGTTGAAACTGAAGATCGAGGGCTTTATAGACTGCACCCATGCCTCCTTTGCCCACTGTTTCAACAATGACGTAACGTCCCTGCTGTAGCAGCGACTGCTCCAGCAGTAATCCGGTGGCGTTCTCACCTGACTGTCTTTTTTGCTTAACTTCCATTGCTACGCCGCACCATTGACAGAAAAGAGCTTCAGCTTGAATTGGTCGATGACAGCTATGGCAATGTAACACAATCTCTACCTCTCGTGTGTACTCCATCAGATGTGACCATCCTCAGGATTTTTTCTTACGGCCCCGGCGTTTATGTTGTGGAATGGGCCGGCGTAACTGTTCTGTGCGATTACTCAAACCTGTACCAGCGGGGATCAAGCGTCCAAGCATCACATTCTCCTTTAAGCCAAGCAGGTAGTCGGTTTTCCCCTCCAGGACCGCCTCAGTAAGCACTCGCGTCGTCTGCTGGAAGGATGCTGCCGCCAGCCAACTCTCCGTTGCCAGCGCTGCATGTGTGAGTCCTAACAATACGACATGCGCGCTCGCTGGCGCACCACCCTGAGCCAATGTCTGTGCATTTATATTCATGAATTTGAAACGATCAATATTACTGCCAGGAACCAGCGCCGTATCGCCAACCTCATCAACGTATACATAGCGTAATAATTGGCGTAATATCACTGCAAAATGTTTCTCATGTAGCGAGATACCTGCCAATTGATAAATACGCATGATTTCGCGAAGCATGTACTTCTCAAGCTCAGCAACACCTTTTAAGCGTAGGATATCATGTAGAGCCGCTTTCTGAGGTGTACGTGCCTCGAACAGAGCTTCAACCTGTGGCAGACCCTGAGTGATATCTTCTTGCCCACGCGCAATACCGCCAGTGTGAAAGGTGCGCATCGTCAACTGTGTGCCTGGCTCGCCAATCGATTGCGCTGCGATAATGCCGACCGCTGTCCCAACTTTCACCGTTGCATGTGTCGCCAGATCCCAACCATAGCATGCACGACAGACACCGTACGGTTCCTGACAGGTCAACACGGAGCGGATACGGAGATAAGGTACTTCGGCAACGAGCAGTCGCTCAAGCGCTGCATCATCTAACACTGCTCCATAAGCCAGACCACACTCGGGTAATGCTTCAGCCAGCATGCAGCCAAGTAACCGAGCGCGTAAATCTTCTCTGCGTAGTGGTTCTGTCCTTACGCGCAGCGAAATTAAACGTCCGTCTGTTGTGCCACAATCATCTGTCGTAATAATGACATCCTGGGCCAGACTCACCAGACGATTAGTAAGATAGCCCGCTGCAGCGGTATTGAGTGCACGATCCATTAAGCTTTTGCGCGCACCATGGCTACTCAGAAAATACTCGGTGACCGTGAGCCCCTCTACGAAATTACCACGCACCGGTGTCGTGACAATTTCGCCTACTGCGTTGACCATCAGGCCACGCATACCCGATAATTGACGCATCTGCTGCAAACGAGCCTTGGTTGCACCGGAGCGCGCGATAGCGGTCAAGGGGCCTGTCGGATCGAGCGCTTGTTGGACCTGCTGTTCAACTTCTTCTGTCGTTGCGGACCAGATAGCAATCGTTTGCGCACGTAGTTCGGCGTCGCTGCATAGGCCTGCACGCCACTGTGCATAGTATTCCTGAATTGCCGCATCCGCAGCCGCCAGGAGTGTCGGTTTCGTTGGCGGAACCGGCAGATCGCTCAGAGCGAGCGAGAGGCCGGAACGTGTCGCGTAGGTAAAACCGAGCTGTTTGATGGCGTCGGCGAGCTTCGCAGTGCGTTCTGGACCGTAGTGTTGCAAGCACATACGTAGCAAATACTTAAAATCTTCTTTTTTGAGGGTATAGTTTATAAAACGAAGCTTTTTGGGTAGTACTTGATTAAAGATGAGACGCCCTACCGTGGTCTGTATTCTGCTACCCTTTACATGAGGAATGGGCGTAGTAGGTGTGGATTGTGTGAAGATAGCTTTATCTTGAATGCGAATCTCAATCGGTGCCTGAAGTGTGACGGCTCCATTTGCATAAGCGAGCAGAGCTTCACCGGTATCGGCAAAGATGTGGCGGGTATGCCCAGTACGCCGGGTATATGGCTCTCCTTCTTGCGCTGGCACCTCCTGCGTTAGATAATAGCAGCCCAGCACCATATCCTGACTGATACTGATAGATGGTTCACCGGTTGCAGGTGAGAGCAGGTTATGGGTCGAGAGCAGGAGAGTGCGTGCCTCGTTCTGTGCCTCTGGTGTCAGTGGTAGATGCACAGCCATCTGATCGCCATCGAAATCCGCATTGAAGGCTGCACAGACCAGTGGATGCAATGTCAGCACATTCCCATCGATTAAGACCGGCTCAAACGCCTGAATACTCAAACGGTGTAACGTCGGGGCACGATTGAGCAGGACTACACGATGGCGTACGACGTCATCCAGGAAATCCCAGACAGCAGGATGATGTTGTGCGATGGCCTGTTGTGCCTGGCTCTGTGATGTGACGATCTGGGCGCGGAGTAATTTCTGAATCAAGAAGGGTTTGAACAGTTCAAGCGCCATCGTGCGCGGAAGGCCACATTCATGCAGTTGCAAAGTGGGTCCTACAGCGATAACAGAGCGCCCTGAATAATCAACACGCTTCCCGAGCATATAACGACGAAAGTGTCCCCGCTTGCCGCGTAGCAGGTCTGAAAGGCTGTGCAGAGGGCGTCGCTGCGGTCCGACCTGGGGTATGTGTAATCGACCATTATCCAGTAGCGCATCCACAGCAGTTTGCAGAGCATGCTGTTCACGATTCAACATGATCTCCGGCATACCCGCAGCCTGCAATTGTTTGAGTCGATTGTTGCGATCAAGCACACGGCGATAGAGTTCATTGATATCAGTGGAGGCGAAGCGTCCCTTGCCCAGTGGCATAACCGGGCGAAGGTCCGGGGGTAAGACTGGTAGCGTTCGCAAGATCATCCACTGTGGTTGCGTACGCGATTGGCGAAATGCATTGACCAGCTTCAAGCGTCGTGCCGCACGTGTACGGATGGAAGCTCGCGTACTACGTAGATCCTGTTGTAGCGAGCAAGCCAGTTGTTCCAGATCGAGCGCGGTCAACAATTGCTCAATAATCGCAGCGCCAGTGCCAGCCTGCACCAGACAAGAACATTCATGTTGAAGTAGACGATACTCTTCGTTACTCAATGTTACCTGTGCCTTGAGATGCCCAAGCACCTGTCGATAACGTTTGAGCTCTTTCAGTCGTTGTTGTTGTTCTGCATACTCGGCCTCAAATTGAAGTGTCACTGGTTGCTCGCCGACGTCGAGCACGGCCGTCATAGATGCTGTGGATGCTGTGGATGCTGTGGATGCTGTGGATGCTGTGGATGCTGTGGATGCAAGTGCCTGGCTATGCGTACTTTGTGGTTGGGAAGGAAGGAATACAATAGCGGATGTAACAGCGCATTCTTTTTGTATCTTATCTGTCTCAAGTGAAATACGTTCCAACTCTGTCTGTTGTATCTGTTCATCCACAGAAAGCACATAGTAGCACGTATACGAGAGAATCGCAACGAGGGTACGTGGTGACATACTCAGTAGCAGAGCCATACGATTGGGCGCGCCCTGCGCAAACCACACATGACTGACGGGCGCAGCCAGTTCGATATGTCCCATACGTGACCGGCGCACCCGTGACGTCGTAGCGGTCACACCACATACCTTACACGTCATCCCTTTGTGGCGATAACGTCGATACTTACCGCAAGCGCAGGTCCAATCCCGCGTTGGACCAAAGATGCGTTCGCAGCAAAGCCCTCCTGGCTCAGGCTTTAATGTACGATAGTTAATTGTTTCAGCCTTCGTTACCTCTCCCGAACTCCAGTCACGAATCTGCTGTGGACTGGCAAGGCTGATGCGGAGCGCTTGAATAGAGTAAAAAGAGGCCACTGTTCTCACTTTCCAGGCGTCTGCTTATCAGGCGCAACTGCACATTAGTGTAATATGAAGAAGATGTGCAGTATTATTATTTTCAGAAAAGAGGAAACCACCTGGCAAACACCACTTCAGGTATCAGTGCCAGGAGATTATGTATAGGCAGGAAAATATCTGCATTTATAAATGTAATAGCATATCTATTTTTGTGTGTCAACGCTTTAGTCACAAATAGGTAATGTATGAACAAAAATAAGTACAGGTACCATTAGCATGAAAACATTTATCCTTGCAATATTATGTCAATTCTGGCTTTTGTTGATATTTATGACCCTTGCCACAAATATATCTCTGGCACGACTACAGCAAACACCGTCTCCCTGAGGTTATTACTTACTTTGCTCTAATCCAATCTCGAAGGCCTGCTTATACATCGCATTTGCCTCATTAAGCATTGTTTGAATAGTTTGAACCGCCTCACCTGAGAATAGTTGATCTTTACCAGACACTTCAGCTTCAAGAGCTATTACTCGCTGCCGATACAGTTCAAGCCTGGGAGCAAGGTTCTCAATACTTTTCAAGCACAACCGCAATTCAGTAATAAAACCGTTTGGCATTTTAATATGAAGCATAAGATCACGATATCCACAGAGTTGTGGATAAACAAAGCGATCCCGAAAGCCAACGATATGATATTTCTTCTCCTCATGCAGCTTCTTCAAGGCCATATACATCTGTTCTACAGTCTCATAAACCATGCTACGACTCGCATAGTCCAGTACTTTATTAGCTTGACCACCATAATCATTATTGATGCGCTTCACATCGCCCTTATTATAGATAGTTTTGGTATCCTTAGGATCGGACGCTGGCTGATAAGGATGCTGTTTAATCTGAGAGAGCCGCTGCTCAAAATCAGCAGGCTCAACTTGACGCTCATCACCAGTCCCCAACAGAACCCGATGAAGATACTCTGGTGCTCGATCAAAGCCTTGTGTTTCCCAATTATAAACCTGCACATCCAGAGAAAGATCATCTGTAGCGATAAGTTTGACTGGACGTAATCCAACGATGAAATATGAAAGTGGGCTCATCTCCATTTCTCCTCAACCTGCTGCAATACTTAAATAAGCAAAATTCTACTTGTTTATCATTATAACATTTGCTTTTTATACTAATACCAGCAAAAAAAGGAATACTAGCAATGAATTGCTAGTATTCCAAAGAGGCTACTTTAAGAAGAGATAAAAATCACAAACAACGCCGCTAGGAATTGCCTGTACTGTCGCAACAACGGTTTGGCTAATAGGTTTACTAGCCAGACCGTCACGATACTCAACCAGGTTGCCTAGTCCAGTATCAACAAATCTCTCCTTAATAAGCACTAGAACCTTATAAAGAGCGGGCATATTTCCGCCAAAATGGAACATCATTTCAGGTAGATTCTCGTAGCTAACACTACGCAAACCTTGATAGCCAGATTCATACTCCAAAAATTCCTGAAGTTCATTCAAAAACTCATCAACTTCCTCCATCTGTGGATTGAAAATCGTGAGGTCTGCGGATTGAATGTTTTCATCATCCAACACGCCTTGAATAATTTCTGCAGATAAATTTGCAAAACGTCCTGACAACCCTTGGCCTTGAGCACGACGGATATACTTTCGCTTCTCTTCTTGGTCCTTAAACATGATTTACTCCTCTAATCGTTGCAATTTATACAGGCACTGCTCTCTGGATGTGGCTATACCTGTTTAACATTGGTAGGCTTAGCAATGTCTATATATGTTCTCAAGTTACTCGAGAACATATATTATTTGCTTGAACCGTACCATTACTAACGTTCTTTTCTGTACCATATCTTTGGTCGATATACAATAGGAACAAGTCCTCAATGAGCCTGTAGAGATACTTTAAATGTAGTGTTAATTATTTTGAGATGAGTGTAATTGCATATCCGTGAGGAGATATATGAAATGGGAACCAGGAGGAAAAAGCCAAAAAGAAGACATCTGGCAGCGCCATTTTCCAGAGAGCAAAACCACCAGATGTTGCAACGATCAGGAGAAATCCTGTTCAGTAAGAGATGATAGCAGATTTGCTTTTATTTTGTCAATAACGTCATTCATACTATAGTTGGCATTCCAAAAAGAAACGTCAGGCTTTGCTGAATGCCTTTTCAATGTTAAAAATATGGTATAGTGTTAAATAGTCTTCTTAATAATGCTACTACAGTTTCCAGGGAGAGAGCCATATGGAAGAGGATATGAACTTTTTCATCGTTGGAGAGCGTCCAGTAAAGTTTGTATCAGTTGATGGAGAGAATCTGGACGTCAAAGCCTACGATTGGAAAACTGGCGAATTTATCTCTGCTCCTCAGTATCTTGGTCGTATTCTTTTTAGCACTGGAGACATAGAGGCAGTCTCGCAAGAAGAATTTCTATTGCAGGTTCAACACTTGAGAGAAACATATAAACCAAAAAGTGAATAATAATATCACAGACGATGTAAAAACGATCAACGTAACAAGAATCACGTTGGTCGTTTTTTGTTGCATTAATATCTTTGTTCAGGAAGACAGCATCCTCCTACGTGAACAGAACTAATCAGTAGCAGCTCCACTATCTGGTCTCAAACATGTGGGTGAGGGAAGGGCAAAGAATGATCAATGAAGCTTGATGGAAGTATATACACATGGAGTATTGACGAGAAAGAATCTAGCGACCAAAAATTCCAAAGCTGGTCGCTAGACGTTTGCAAAGAATCAGGAGAAACCCTGTTCCATAAGAAATGGTAGCAGATTAGCTTCCTTTTTGTCAAGCTGTTAGTTCATACCACTGCGGCAGCAAATGGACACTTTTACAAACCATTTATAAAAAATATCCGGCATACACTCGGAATGGAGAATGCGACATCTTTATAAAAAACGCTTTCTCTACCTAAAAAAATCTTTATTTTTAAAAGCATATAAAACCTCTCCCCAGGCTCTTCTAAGCATAGCAAAGGTTGAATTTTGGAAAAGCGCATGGTACAGAGAATTACGTAAAGTTAGGCAAATAGTACATATAGAATTGAAGATTCTCGAGTGTTTTCGCTTGAGTGTTTGCAATGCTCGTACTATATCCGGAGTTTCTCTGGATGCCTGAAGTGATGATTTCCAAAGCCATCACTAAAAATTATCGTTTGCAAAGATGAAGAGGAGAAAAACCATGCCCATGTCTAGAAACAAGATGATCGAAGAATTAAAAGCGCTTTTCCAACAAGTAAGTCCAGATACTGCCAGTTTTGATGACCAGCAGTTAAAAATCCAGACGGATCTAAAAGAGTTTTTGAAAACACAGAAACTCAATCTGCAACCGTCGGGAAATCTTCGGGAATTATTTGTTGGAGGGATGGTCACTAAATTAGTCTTTGACGTACTGCTCCGTGCTTACGCGAAGCATACTAGAGGTCTGGTTATAGAGGCTCCCATAAAGCTGCCTGATCGTCTGCTTGAAAAAGCGGAAGATTACCCTGAAGGGTTTGCCAGTATCATGGACATAGTCCGTGGTTCTGTAGGCTTTGAGAATCTCAAAGAGATCTACAATGCTTTAGGCGACCTTTTAAAGTTCTTATCTTCATTCGGCATTGTCATACATAAAATTGTTGATGCTGAGCTTCATGATGCAATTGAGTATCCGATCTTAGTAAAATACAAAGATCGGTTCTTGGTGCCGATGCCAACGGGATATCGCGATGTTCTGCTGGTCTTCGAAATTCCCCATTTTAAGTGGGAAAGACTAGATCTCAATGATCTCGTCTTCTACCATGAGAAAAAGGGAAAGCTCATGCTTGACTTGACCAGGGTTGATTTCAGAGCCCTTGGATTGGTTGAAGAGATCGTGAAACTAATCCCACAAAACTTAGCAGCAATTGATGTTAAGTCCTACTATGGGCTTAGTGAAGAAGATCTACTTAAAGTAGGTCTTTTATCCAATCATAAAACGAACCTCTCTTTCAATTCAAATGGTTTTAAGGTCGAGCTCAGACTCCAGATAATGGCGCTCTTTGAAGTTGGCTCCGAGCATCACGATACCTATAAACGGTATCGAACGCTCGAAAAAAACTTCAGGCTCAACCTTAAAAGTATGAAAGATGCTGACTTAGAAGAACTTCTAAGCTTAATCAAGTTACTTCAAAAGTACCACGATGAGGCTTGGGAGAGAACTAAAAGATCATAATCGTAACTAGACAAAAGAGCTATCAGTAAGCATTCGTTTACTGATAGTTTCTTTAATGAAAGGTGTTTTTGCTTTTTTCATTCTACTAAATTGACTCTTCTTTTTTACCTCCTCGACTTTTGAGAAGCCTTGTAATCTATGATGAAAACATTTGCGCAGGCGTACCTCCCATGTTATTCTGTACGCAAATCAGATAGTATTGCCGTTTTATTTTTCAATCAATAAAGCTTTGCCTTAGTAGCAGAGAGGATGTTATAGCTATGGAGACTGCCGCTATTGAGTATTTCATCATTGGCGCTCGTCCAGTCAAGTTGCTGATCACTGATGAAGCGGACATGGATGTCCTAGCATACCAGTGGGAATCGCAAGAGTTCCGGCGCGCACCAGAATATTTACATCGTGTAACTCTGGGAACAGATGATGAACATCATGTGAAACAAGAGGAATTTGAAGTGCAACTTGCTGAGGCCAGGCAACGACCATATCGCCTGCAATCTGATCAGGATAGTAACTCCCCTGAGTATGCACGTATGGCTCGCCGCATAAATGCTGATTACGGCGGACATGCTGAACTCGTGCTGGACTATTACAGTCAGCGTCTGGTGTATGAGACAGTGGATGATATGTATCACGCGTTGGAGAAGGTATCTGAAGAGCAGAGAGCTACTCTGGTGGGATACTGGGATCGTTTTGCGGAGCCTCAGCAGTGCGGGTACCGGGATATTATCCTCAATTTTACCATGCCAGGGGGCTTTATTATCGAGCGCCGGCTTTGTCTGCAAGGTATTGAAGATCTCAATCCAGAACTTGAGCGCTATCGCACACAGATACAGACAATAGAGGCGCAATATATGCACAAGGATCAGCCTTTTTCGGAAGATGTAAGTGCACAAATTATCGAGATGATGAATGTAACAAACACAATGTATAAGCGTGCCTTTGCTATTGGACAAAGGGGCGAAGAACGTTGAGTATATCCGACTGCTCGTTTCTGGCTGCTCAAGGAATGTTTTCTTGTCTAGGGATGAGTATTCAGACAAGAAAACAGAGTAAACATGGCCTCAAAATGAGTAATCACTCGATAACTAATCGAGAGGAGGCTACTGTTGTTCCAACGAAGCCTCCTTCTTTTGTAACTTCTTCTATGAAACTGAGGGCTTTGTTCCAACGACTGCGAGGATTTTGAACTGACGAGAGAGAGGACCGGATCGAGACGACACTGCCGTAAACCCAATGCTTTTCATCCGTGGAAACACGTGTTCTTCGATGAATGTTTGATCGTAGTAGTCTCTCTCCTCTCCTACTTTTCCATGCGAAAATGTGAAAAGAAGTGTACCTCCTGGTTTGAGGACCCGAAACATTTCTGAGAGGATGGTGTGGGGATCTTCTGCCCACCAATAGAAGGTATGAATGCTGACCACTTTGTCAAAGTGATGCTCTTCAAATGGAAGCTGGGCGGCCTCCCCTTGCTGTAATCTGACCCGCCCAACTCTGACAGCGTATGCATTTCGTTCTTTGGCACGTTTGACCATCGTGGCAGAGAGATCAATTCCATACACCAAGCCTTGCGTTGTTTTTTTTGCTAACAGTTCAATGGCTTTTCCTGCTCCAAAGCCAATCTCTAACACATGATCGGTTGGTCGGACATCCGCTAGCGAGACTGTCCAGGTCGTCTCTTTTGCATGCTGACGCACCATCTGTTCACCCACAAAGCGCCCCATCGCTCCTTGTGGACACACATAGTGTTTGTTGAGGATCGTCTCGAAGACACGGTTGATCTGGATCATGAGCTCTTCCTTTCTTCTTGCGATGCTGCTCTTAGTATACTGGCCCCCTACTTATAAAACAAGTATATAACTGTTATACTCTTAATAAATATTTTTTATGAGGAAGGAACTTTATCACCGATGGATCTTCACCAACTGCAAGCCTTTGATCACATCGTTTTTCACAGCAGTTTCAGCAAAGCCGCACGCAAATTGGGGATTTCCCAACCAACCATCAGTTTTCGCATTCGCGCTCTTGAACAGGAGGTTGGGGGAGCACTCTTCCTGCGAAGAGGTAGCCGTCTATATTTGACAGAACTTGGACAAAGTTTCCTCCCGTATGCACAAACTGCCCTTCGAGCAATGACCACTGGGGTAGATGTAACAAGACGGACACTTCAAGGAGAAAGGGGGCAATTGAGAATTGCAACCTTACCATCGCTGGCAACAGATTTTTTTGCGACAACACTCGCACGCTTTCATCACCACTATCCCAATATTGATGTGGCGATTCATACGGGTCATACGCGAGAAATTATAGAGATGCTTATCGAACACTATGTTCATCTCGGCTTCGTGGTTGGGCCATTGCGGCATCCAGAGATCGCTCCTCTCTTGCACCTGAAAGAACCGTTGATGATGGTCACGCATCCTCAACATCCACTCGCGCAATCGGAGCACATCACCCTCTCGGATGTCGTGAGCCAGAGTCATCCTTTTTTTCTCATCGATTGGAGTATGGAGGTGAAACAGTGGCAATCACATCTACTCGCCTCTTCTCCATCATCCATGATTGAGGTTCCTCCTCAAACGGCGTATGATGTAATCATACGTGGGAGGGGAGTTGCTCTTTTGACACAAGCAATGGTTAACCAGGATGTGAAAACAGGAAGGTTGGTAGAGCTTTCTCTTCAGGAGAGACCTCATCTTCAACGAGAAAGCCTGCTCATGCATCGTAGAGCTGATTCCTCGCAGCCAACTGCCGTCGATAAATGGCTTTGTTTATTTCGGGAAGAGGCCCGGCACTATTGCTTTGCGGAACCGGGTGATTCTCTTCTTACATAAGGATACGCCACTCCCTCCGATGTTTTGGCACAAGACCACCCTTTGTACCTGTACCATAGACGCTGGGCCCTTTTTTCTTTCCGAATCGAACCAGAACGCCAGAAATATGGCCGGTGTGCCAAGAGAGGTTTCAGTTCTGACAGAACCGCTGAACCTCATAATGACCTAGCTTCTCGAACAAAATTGGATCTGTTGACCGCCACATTAACTGCTCCAACACCATATACATCACTGCAGCCGGTCTTCCGTGTTATCTTTAGAACAGAAAATGCTGCTTCAAAAAGAAAAGAGAAGACAGGAAAAGCACTGAATTCAGAAATAAGACAAAGGCCACCTATCCAAGTGAAGGAGAGTTTAGCAAAGCGACCATGACCAAACACCTGCAGGCATGCCAGCGGAGAGCAAACGATGCAGCAATCGCAGCAGGCCACAGACCTGGACGCCAAAGCAAGAAATTCCATCTGGTGGTGAAAGGACACTATCAGCCCATGTACTGGATGCATCTCGAAGTCAGCACCGGTGCGACCCTCGCCGATCTCGATCATTTTCTCAGAAAGAGTTGGTTGGAGTGTTATGGGCACCTGAGCGCCTTTGAGATCGGAAACCAAAGCTATCCTCTGCGGAGTGTGCGGAAAACCTGCCGTGGCAGTCTGCACGGAGTGTAGCTACGAGGAGGAGGGCTGGCTCTGTGCAGCCTGCGCCAAAGCCCACGAGTGCGGCGAAGAGATGCTCTTGCCCGTCGTGAACTCCCCACGCGTCGGCGTGTGTGGCTATACCAGGATATAGATCGGTTCTGGTGTAAGATGGAGCGTGACCTTGCCACCTGTCGGTTGAAGTAGCTGCTTCTTGCCGGTAATGCTGATAGACGTGAGCGGACCAACTGAGTCTAATTCAATCTTCTGATTCAACGGCGTTGACCAGAGTACATGCAAATTGCCACTAAAACGCACATGATACACATCGAACGCAGAGGGCTCCCTGCCAAGACATGACCGACCCGCCAGCATACGAATAAGCACTGCAAAGGCGGTGTATGCAGGCTTCGGCGTATAATATCCGTCTTTATCGGGCATCCTGATTAAGCCAAAGTTCTGTTCCAGTTCACGATTATTCGTCCCGTCATTAATAAAATCGTACCAGAAATATTTCTGTACGCCGACTGCCAGAGTGAGCACAATGCTACGTACAAGGTAGTGAGCCTGCTCAGACTCGTTGACAACATTGAATACATTAGACCAACCTAACTCTGTAATCCAGATAGGTTTTGTTTGCCCGTTGTTGTGCTCTTTGATCAGATCCTGCAAAGCCTGGAGGTTCTTCGCGAGACCGCGCAGCTCGGGCGTATCTACATCTACAGACAGGATAGAATAAGGATGTACAGAGATAGCATCGGTGTAAGCTAACGCTCCCGCTGTGAAAAGGCCTTTAAACCAATCCAGGTCAATCCCAAAAGTCGCCCCCACAACCACCGTTACATCCGGACGTATCGATTTAATCGCCTGGTAGGCCGCACTGAGCATCTTCACATAATTGGTTGGATTATGCGCCCCTGGCCCGGTTGCAAACTCACCATTATATTCGTTGTACACCTCTACAGCTTTCAACTGTGAACCATAATGACTGACGAGCGCCTGTGCATATTTGGCATAGGCGATAAAACCGACTGCATCATGGGGTGTCAGGCCATCATCATAAAAACGGTTATTGTAGTCTATAATCAGCAACGGGCTCAGGCCGCTCTGCAGCAACACGCTCATATATCTGTCAATTGAATCAAAATTATACTCGCCCTTTATGGTCTCAACGTCCGCCCAGAGTGCATCTTCTCTGACCAGACTGGCCCCCATAGCGACAAGTTCCCGCGTAGCATTCAGCGGATTGTTGCCGGAAAAATGGGCGCTTACGCCAAAGATACCATCAGCGGGCAACGTAGTAGAAGAGATAACCGTAAATGGAATAGTCCGGGCGATCGCACCTGCAGAGGTATGATCGATCACAGTAAGCACATAGTATTCTTCGGGTAATTTCTGCAGTGGCAAGATCGTTTGGGCACTCTTCACATCGACCTGACCCTGTACAATCATAGTACCAGCCCGATCAGCCACAGTATAAGAGAGAGTGCCGTTGGACGTGGGAGTCTGGATAGTAAAAACGGGGGATTCCGTATTGAGAAAGATAGTGCTTTGCACGTGTTGCTACTCCTTGCTCGCTTTTCGTGCATGCATTGACACATGTCAAGCAGTGCGTTCTTCGCAAAAAATGAATGCGCGACAAAACCTTTCAGCACGCATCCATTTAAATAACTATGCAATCTATTGAATTATAACTTCTAGCGTCGTTTTCTCAAAGATTAGCATTACTCATTTATAGATCGTTTTCCAGAAGCTCTGGTGGGATTCATAAAGTTTGAAAGGCTCTCTAAAGCAGATATCGTCTACGCGATATCGCTGACGATTGCAAGTCTGATCGCCTACGTTACCTGTTGCATAAGCGACCAACTCGCCCAGCTAGTTGGTGTCCCTCCAAAAGATCTCCCGACACTGTCACCCCATTCCCTCCATCTCAGGAATATTTGTCGCCTCTATGGCCTTTGATGCTGCGAACTCAAACACGTTCCTAAAGAGAGTATAGTGCACGTTAACAGAAAGAGAAACGCATGGAAACCCTTTCTACCTCGCAACACAGCAAGCCTCTTCAGTTCAGCTTGACTAGAAGTTCTCTGAGAGAAAAGAGATGACCGGAATTATTTCCTGCCATCTCTTTTTAATTTGGTAGTGTGTTAAGCATTCACAGTCTGTTTGTTGTGACCATTTGTACACTGTATTTAGCTATTGAGATTCACGGTACGACATATTTCGTACAGCGAATAGGTATAGCGAGCAAGAGGCTCTTCGACGCTAAAAAATCTTTGAGCTCCATTGCTGAGCGACATCTGAGATATCACTTTGGTCTATGTATCGTAGCTGATACATCTACTGTTGTCACAAAAAGAAAGGAAATATGTATGCATCACATTGATATAGCACTAGAATTAACCGACGCTGAACTCGACACTGTTCAGGGTGCCGGTGGGCACAACGCTTTCGGCGCAGGTTGGGGTGGTGAAGGCTGGCATCACGGCGATGGCGAAGGCTGGGGTGGTGGTTGGCACCACGGCTGGGGTGGTGAAGGCTGGGGTGGTGAAGGCTGGGGTGGTGGCTGGCATCACGGCTGGGGTGACGAAGGTTGGCACCACGGCTGGCATGGTGGCTGGGGTCACTAGCACGAGAGAGATTGTGGTTGCAATTACTACATTCTATCATTAATAACCACAGGTCGTAAAAAAGACGCTGAAGCCAGGGAACCCCTCTCCTGAATCTCAATGGCAATAATCTTCAGGAGAGGGGGCTGTATGTACCGAATAAAGCGTGTAAAGGACGGAAAGAATATATGAAAGCAGATCCTCTGTTTAACACGGGAGCGAGAAGTCCCATCCCCTCAAACGGGATGGGATGAAAGCGACCCGCGCTCGCTTTGCTCTTTCCCTTGGCATTCTGTCAGGTAGCGCGTCATGGTCTCTGCTGAAACACTTCCAGCCGTGCCGACAGACGAGGAACGTGCCCAGACGTGATCCTCTCCACACCCTTTTTGTGATGAGGAAACTTCTCGCATACAAACCGAGAGGCACGCGCATCTAGAGTTGGTATACCTCGTTTTACTATCTTTACATACTCCGAAGATTTAGCAGCCAGCAGCATCGAGAATGGTCTGGGCCAGTTCGTGGCTTTTCAAGGCATCCTGAGCGGACTGGGTGGGAGGTTGCCCACTCCGCAGACAGTGCAGGAAGTGATCCAGGGCAGATGTAAAGCCGCGTCTCGTAAGCGTGGAGGACCAGGGTTCGTGGGAGTGCGTTTCCAAGACCCCGCCGCGCTGTATCTGCAGCATCTCCAGATCCTCGACCCGGGCCGACACGCCGGCACCATACATCTCGACACGTTCCTGCACCCCACCGGCACGGATATGGGCCAGCGTTGCTGATCGGCCGTTGGGATATTCAAGCAGCACATTGAGTCCGACAAACTCGCCCTCCGAGCCACACTGTATCGTTGCATGCACCTGCTGAGGATCGCCCATGAGCCAGCGCGAGAGATCAATCAGGTGAATCACGTCATCCCAGACGGCAGCGGTCGGAGACTGCTTCTGAATACCTGTCTGGCGGGTCTTGATCAAGTGGCACTGACCGGCTGCCTGATTGAGAAACAACCCTTTCATCTGCTGGTAAAAGGGAGCATAGCGTCGGTTAAAGCCCACCATGAGAAGCTGGCCGGTACGCTGGGCGCACGTTGCCACCGAGCGAGCCCCAGCCACATCTATGGCCATAGGTTTTTCCAGGTAGACGGCGATGCCCGCTTCCAGCAGTCGGCACGTCAGTTCAGGATGTGACCCTGACTCGGTGAGCACGAGCGCACCCGCAGGGCGGCAAGCGATCACTTGATCCAGCGTGGTGGCCTGGACGGGGAAACGGTACTGTGCCGCCAGTTCTGCGGCACCACGGTTGCTGCGGTTGACCAGAGCCACCACGTCAACATCAGATCTGGCTGCTAATACAGGCAAGTGCGCCTTCTGGGCAATATCGCCCAGTCCCAATACGGCAAGCGTTATGCGCTCTGCGCTCATACGTTATGCTCCTTCACTGCATTCATATTTCTTTTTTCCACGATGTATTCCCGTCGGTGGTCGGAACAGATAATGCATGGAGCCACTGGAACGTCTCATCAAGATGATCGCTCTTAAACACCAGTGACCCTGGGACGACCAGATCGGCCCCTGCGTTACGGAGGAAAGGAACGGTTTGTTCACGAATCCCCCCATCTACCCCGATTTTCACCCGTCCCTCATACCCAGCGTCGCGTATGATCTGCCTGACGGTTTGCGCACGTGTATACGTGTTAGGATCAAGCGACTGGCCTTTGACGCCTAACCGTGTTCCCATCAGGAGGATCAATTGGACTTCATTCAGATACGGCACGATGACGTCCGGTGGGGTCTCCAATTGCAAGGCCAAACCAGCGGCAAGACCGCAGCGATGAATCTGCTCAATAGCCATGGAAGCCTCTGCACCATTTTCATAATGCACGGTAATGAGGTTTGCTCCAGCCTCGGCAAAAGCACTGACATGACTGGCAGGATGCTCGGTCATCAAATGCACATGAAATGGTACTTCGGTCAAGGGTCGCAGTGCCGCAACCAGGTCTGGAAAGAAGAGCAATCCTGGCACAAAATGTGCATCTGCGACATCCAGGTGAAACAGGTCTGCATACGGTTCCATGCGTTGCACCTCAGCGCCAGGAGCTGCAAGGTCTGCAGACCAGAGAGATACATCAGCCAGGAGATGCTCAGGCCATGCTGTCCAAAAATTCATGTCAATCTCCTTTTTCTTCATAGAACACTCTGTATTTATGCAGAGTGTAAACCATAAAGTATACTTGAAGGTCAAATCCTTTTGTCGGCGAGGTGCGCTGTGTGGTAGAATAACGCGCAATAAAAATGGCACGCGAGCTCTCATTCAATCATTGAGACAAGACGATGAGCCATTTCGCTGGCACACGCTTTTTTGAAAAGGAAAACACTTATGACTATTCATCCGCAAACACTCTTTTTGCTGCCTGAAACTTTTGCAATCTGCCGTTTACACCCGGGAACTCCTTTGCCAACATGGGTACAAACCAACTCATTTTTCTCTCTCACAAACACACCAGAGGAAGTCTCTCTCGTCTGTCTTATGGAGGGCATACCCTCAGATGTACATGCTGATCGCGACTGGCGTTGTTTCAAACTTCAGGGTCCATTTCCATTTTCACTGGTAGGTATTCTCAATTCTATTACCGTGCCTCTGGCACAAGCTAACATTGGTATCTTTGCAATCTCTACATTTGATACCGATTATATCCTTGTCAAAAAAGATGCTATATCACAAGCTGTATCGACACTGACAGCGGCTGGCCATACTATCCATATGCATTCTTGACACATCCTCTACTAAACAAACGGCCGGTTGCGTTGATCCAAATGCATACCGGCATCATCCATTACAGAATATGCTTGCTCCAGAGTATTTTCCCATCGCTCAAACGCAGTACAGCTATGGTATTGTTATCAGGGGACCACAACTCAAACACGCTGTTATTGCTCGAAATCAATGGATCATTCACTGTTCTTGACCAGCGCAATGTGCCATCTCTTTCATCGAAGGCTTGTAAGGACCCTATACCATTCAAAGGGCATACGTAAAGAGTACCATTCACTATCTCCATTGGCTGATTTACATTGGTAGCCTTTTGCCAGACAATTTTTCTTGTATCTGCATTTACAACTCTCACTCCTTCATCAGTGTGGATATACAACAGGTTATTTTGTATATCCATAATACCTATAACACCGGTCTCATTAGTATATGTCTGCTCTATACTCCCTTTTAGAAGATTAAAAGCATAGAGTGCATCTGCGGCTTGATCGATAGCATAAAGATGGTGAGCATCTGAATAAAGATTGACAGCATCATTCAATTGATGCGTCCACAAAATATGACCTTGCGGCTGAATAGCCAGCAACTTGTAATCGACCGTTTGCACATAGACGATATTATTTTCTATTGTTAGCGGTAATAGGGTCTGCGAAAATGATTGCGTTGAGCCCGGCACTGCATATGACCAGAGACGAGCACCACTCTCCTCATTTATAGCAGAATAACGCTGTTGCTTGGAATTATAGGTATACACAACTCCATTCTCAATCTGCAACTCATCTCCCAAACTGGCATTACGCCATAGCAACCGACCATCTTTAATGGCATAGAAGACATTATCTGACCCAGAAAAAAAGAGAATACCATCTTGCTCATAGGCAGAGGGAAATGTGATAGCCGAAGGTAGTTTATAGTGCCAGAGGACTTTACCAGTACGTGGGGCAAGCAAAGAGAGCAGACCATCCGATCGTCGCTCATATATACTTACATCCGGGCTACCTATATTGGTAACCTCCCCATAGGTAATCGTGGATAATGATGATTGCGGCGTACTCCAGAGCAAAACACCACTCTGCGTATCATAAGCAGTGACACTCACACACTGACCATTATCTTGATCACCCGTGACTAACGTGACATTATTGCTGCCAGAATACGCATTAATCTGATAGAGGTTAACCATAGGAGTCGCTGTAGCCGAGGAGGGAACCATTGGTTTTACAAAAGATGCAATATCGGGAAAGAGCAGGATACCAATAATCATGCACCCAGCGAAAATCGTTAACGCAGACCAGAGACGAGCGTGGTGTGCAAGGTAGGTAAACAGCGGATCGAACCCTGATAGTCTGGCAGAGCGATCACCCGACTCCTCAACATCTATATCGATAATCTCAAATTCAATATCCGACTGATCTTGTTGATTCTGATCAGGTCTATAATCCATACAGTCTCTCCTATAAGCATCACAGGGCATTTTCAGCCTTCGTTTTATCTCCCTTCTGTATTGACGACATAATTGACGATATATTTATCCAGTATAAGAGATAAGCGGAATAGCTTCTTGCTTTTTATACTGGTATATGATAAAAATTAACAGTTGCTTTATTATAAAATACTATTCCAGGGAAGGAAATACGTATTAGATGAATAAAATTGATGCACGAGCAAAATCCATTACTGATCTTCTGAGCAATAAGAAATATACAGTTGACTATTATCAGCGCGAATACAAATGGCAAACCAGACAAATTCGTGAATGACTTGAAGACCTGGAAGCGAATTTCCTCAATAGCTACGAGGAGGGACATCCCCGTAGCGAAGTAGAAAAGTACAAACATTACTTTCTTGGCTCGATCATTGTGAGCCATCGTGATGGCAAGAATTTTATCATTGACGGGCAGCAGCGCCTGACATCCATTACACTGCTCCTCATTTATTTACATAATCGCCAACGAGATCGCGCTCAAAACGAAAAGGTAGACATCAGCACACTTATCTTTTCTGAGAAGTTCGGCAAAAAATCCTTTAACCTGGACATAGATGAACGCGCAATGTGCATAGAAGCGCTGTATAACCAATATGAAATAAGCTTTGACGTCAATAACGAGTCAGAATCCATTCGCAACATTCTGGCTCGCTATGACGACATCGAGCAACATTTTCCTGCAACATTAGCTAATGGAGCCCTTTCATACTTCATTGACTGGCTCAAAGAAAATGTTGATCTGGTCGAGATTACGACCTCTTCTGATGAGGACGCCTATACCATCTTTGAAACCATGAATGACCGTGGACTCAGCCTGAGTCCCACAGACATGCTCAAAGGCTATCTGCTTGCCAACATCACCGATACGCATGAGCGTGCGAAAGCCAATGACCTCTGGAAAGAACAGATGCTGCAACTGACCAGATTAGGCAAAGAGGAGGACGCTGATTTTTTCAAAGCCTGGTTCCGCGTGAAAGCGGCTCACACCCTCACACCAGGCATGGAGTATATTTTCTATAATGCACAGAATAACTTCACACTACAATATCCACTCTTGCTTGCGCCGTTACGCCCGGAAGATGATAGAGAGACAGCCCAACGAAAAATACGGCTCGTCGCCGGCTATATCGATATCTTCATCGCCCGGCGCGCGGTCAATTTCCGCACGCTCGACTACTCCTCTATTGTCTATACGATGTTTAACTTCATGAAGGAGATCAGAGAGCTCGATGTCTCTGCACTGGTGCAGGTGTTGACACAAAAGGTCGCAGCTATGGAAGAGACATTTAACGGCGTACAATATTTCCGTCTGAATCAGTGGAGCAAAAAATACATTCCTCAGCTCCTTGCCAGGATGACGCACTATATTGAAGAGCAAAGCGGAGTGGAATCCAACTTTGCTACCTATATCTCGCGCACCATCAAAAAGCCCTTTGAAATCGAGCACATCTGGGCCAATCGCTATGACTACCTGCGTGAGGATTTCACGACGAAAGAGGAGTTTGACTCCTATCGACAACGCTTCGGAGGGTTACTCCTTCTTCAACGCGGCTTTAATCAAAGCTTTAGCGACAAGCCATATAGTGGGAAGCTAGACCACTACTATGGGCAGAATCTGTTGGCAAAGTCGCTCCATCCGCGCTGCTACCAGAACAATCCCTCATTCCTGCGCTTTCTCGAACAGAGCGGCCTGCCATTTCAACCCTATGAAACCTTTACCAAAGCGCATCTTGATGCTCGCCAGAGGTTATACCAGCATATCTGCGAGCGGATCTGGAGTCCGGACCGCTTTGCACAGGAACTCGTCTAAACACTGTTCGTCGAGCAGCCGGCCAATGTTGATGTGAACGAGGTGATTGTCGCCCCGGGTGGTGTTCATGCTACCATCCTGGCGGCACTGGTCAATCAGATTTTGCGATGTACAGACTCCCCGCAGGAAGTGGTTCTTCTTTCAACGGACTCGACCGATCGCTTGTGCGCCCTGAGGTGAGACACGGCCCTCGTAGATATCCATGTTTGAGATCCCACTGCACATGCAGTTTGATGGCTGCGCGTCCCTCTCCCGGAGCGCCACCGCACCCTTGCCAGCAGGTGGCTAACTCATCTGGAAGTGCGATACTGCTACTATCTTCGAGCACGACTGCCTCAAAACGGTGCAACAATGCCAGTGGAACCTCTCGATCTGCATCAATGATCACACTGGTCATCTCTTCTAAGATGGCGTGCAGGAACTGGGCGCATTGCTTGGTGAAGCGTTTGTGCACGGCTGTATCTGTCACCTGCACCTGACGTGTCGCGGCCATCGATGCGAACATCTCCAGACTTCCCTCTGGATGGGTGAGCCAGCCAAAGACCAGCGTTTGTAACAGATCAGCTCCACTGAATTTTCTCTGCCGCTTGATACAACCCGTCTGACGGGCCAGAACATTCGCTCGTTCTTCTAGGATGTGTTTCAGGGATCTCTCCACCTGTGAGACACTTGTCATAGTATTACTCCTTCTGAAATCGATATCTTGTTTTCATCGATATCATCGCAGATGGAGCGCTGCTTTTTGCCTCTTCCTTTCTTAAGTTGGTGCGTATGGTTTTTTTTGCATATCCCCCAACCAGGGAAGAAAAAGCAAGAGGGTGACAAATATAGTAGAATAGAGAAAAAACACAAGGAGGACATGATGCCAGATAATGGAAAGCGGCCTGAGACGAGTGAGACTGGGTCTGAGACAGAGGAACAGGGGGGAGCGTCTTCATCAACAGCTGAGCTGTGGTGGGATGAGATGCGGAACCGGAACCAGGCCAAGGATGTGAGAAGTCCAGGAAAAACACATTGGAAGGTGCCAGAGCAAAATGAGAGGATGTTGCATTTTCGGCTGGATGGGACAGAGCGACAGAAGAGTGGGATGATTACAAGGGAGGATTTGGTATTGGTTTGGGGCGATCCAGAGAGGCATCGCAAGGGTTGGGTGCAAGAGAATGCATCGCCCAAGGTACGTAAAAAAGCAGCTAATACAGCGAAACAGGCGAGGTACAATGCGAAGCCAGATAAAAAAGCGCACAATGATGCGCGCCAGGCGACGTACGATGCGCAGCCAAAGAACAAAGCACGCCATACGGCGTACTTTGTGGAGAGCAGGAGGGTACTGAAGGAGACGAAAGATCCGGAAAAAGCGAAGGCGGCGGGAAAAGCAGCGGGAAAAGCAGCGGTAGAAGCAGCGGAAAAAGCAGCGGCAGAAGCAGCGGAAAAAGCAGCGGCAGAGAACTACTGGCAAGAGCGACAGCAGAGTGCGCAGGGAGGGGGGGACGATCAGTTCGCTCAGTTCACCGCTGCGCCGTTAGACTTAGACGTGTTGGCAACACGTGGAGGGCAACACGTGGGTGAGCGCGGGCCACAGGCTTCTCGTGACTATTCCCACATGACGGGGCTGCACCGATCTCAGGAGCTACCCATCCAGGCGTATGATGGGGGTCAGTATGGGGGTCAGTTCGATGAGGTCACCTATGAGGAGTTAGACGTGTTGGCAACGCAGGAGGGGGCAAGTCAGTGGGAGCCACACGTGTATGAGAGCGGGCCACAGGCTTCTCGTGACTTATCCCACATGACGGGGCTGCACCAATCTCAGGAGCCACCCATGGAGCTACCCTTCCAGGCGTATGGTCAGTTCGATCAGTTCCCTCAGATCACCGCTGCGCGGTTATACGAGTTGGCAAGGCAGGGGAGGGCAAGTCAGTGGGAGCCACACGTGGATGAGAGCGAGTAAGAGTAGTTCAATAGCGGACAGGGCATAGAAGCGGAGTTGAAGAAGCCGCAAGAGTTGTGGCTCAACGTGCTGCGGTTGGCTGCTACGAAGGAGTTGGGGAGTCTGGAACGCGCCTACTAGGGCTCCCAACATTTTTACCCCCATACGCACCAACTTAAGGACTGAACTGCCAGGTGGTAGAGCCACACTGAAACAATTGGGCCGAGTTAGGATGTTTGCGACGCTTGTTCATCCGCGTTCCTGACCCCATTCTCAACTGGATGATCCGCAAGGCCGACCGCAGAGAGCGGTTTCCAGCCAGAGCTTCCATGAGAGAACCAGCGGTGTCGCGCACCACCTATGCCAATTTGACCAAGCTTCGTTGCTCGTCGTGCCAAGCAAAGAGCAGCATCAGCCAATGTTGCAGAAGAAGTCCCATCAGCTTGGCATACAGTTCGCACATCACGCGCCAGGGATGGGCTGTACGCCACTCATCAATACGCCCGTCTTGCTTCCACAGCTTGTAGAGTAACTCCATTTGCCACCGTTCCCGCAGGAGCACGAGCGCTTCTTGTACGTTGAGTCGTTTGGCTGGAGCATCGGTGAGCAGGATGGTCCAAGCTACCAGTTCCCAAGCTCTCTGCCGTACAGGTTTCCCACGGCGCACGGCATCAGCCTCCAAATCAGCGCGTCGCCGCTGTGTCAAGTACCCAATTCTTTGAACACCGCCGTAAGGAAAAATACAGAGGGACTGAACGAAATTCGACAAAAAGCATTTTTTTGCGCATGGCAGACTCTTCGACTGCAACAATTGCCGGGCGATGGGGTTTATTCAGTTCTGCAATGCATGCCGACCATGAGAGTCCTGCACTTCGCGTTGTTTTCAGGCTGGTTCATACGCGAACCCCATCTTGTGAAACTATCATATTGGCCACTCCTCTAATCGCCATGCCATATCCCAGAAGAGCCATTCATAGCGAGTGCTTATCAGGAAAATCTCGTGTAAACGTGCTTCTTGTTGAGGTGTGATTGAGTTGGTATGTCTGTCGAGGTGTTCGCGTATCCATAGGCCAACTGCATCATAGTCCTGCGAGCTATAAGTAGCTAGCCAGTCCGCGTAAGGATGTTCAGGCACTGACGATGTATTTCCTATGAGATGATGACCAATGTCAGCATAGATCCAGGCACAGGGGAGAATTGCCGTGAGAAGTTCGGGCAATGTCCCTGTAGCTGCTATAAATAACAAATGACGTGTATATGCATAGTTTGTTGGAGCCATAGGTGTAGCAAGCATCTCGCTTGCAGTGAGCCCAAAGCGTTCGCCATAGCGACGGTGCAGTTCTTCCTCGACGAGCAGCGTATTGAGAAGCAGTTTGCCAAATTGTTCCATCTCTTCGTGATCGTTGGTTTTGGTTACTGCATAGCCAAAGGTTTTTGTCAGTACATCCAGGAAAAGTGCATCCTGACGAATATAGAATTCGAATTTGTCATGTGCTAAAGAGCCATCGCCGAGGGCTACGACAAAGGGATGATGCAATTGTCGTTCCCAGAGTGAAAGGACGCCGACACGTAAGCGTTCACTCAGTCCTTGTTTGGTGCCATTCGTAGTGTTTATAGGAAGTGTTTCCAATGCTATCTCACCTCGATGTTGCAAAAGCATAGGGAAGATTTAAGCACCAGACGTAAGGCGAGGGCAAAGATGCTATAGACGTAGCAACAATTGACGCATTCCCTTCGCTGGCATCATCCCAGATAATGCCCTTCCAATGTTCTCACCCTTTGGTACAATCCTGAGTGCCCGCATCAGCTCTGGTGGAGCCAGGCGGATATTATATCTCCCCTGTGGTGCATCCTCTTTAAAGATATATACTACCACACCGAGAAAACGCATCGCGCTTCTGTTTATAGGTAACTTCTTCAGGGAGGCTATGCTTCAATTTAACACCTTGCTGACAGCGCCTGACCCCTCCTACTGCGGTCATTTATGCGGTCAAGAACGCACACTCGTGCCTCTCATAATTTGTTTTGTACACAGTAGTTAACAAAAAAGGGTTCTCATTGTTGGGTTTACCTGGTTCCGACGATTTGAGTATCTAACACCATTCCATATCACAAAATCAGGTAAAAAATGCTTCGAGATCTCTTTTTCCCATGAATGGTCAAAAGATTTTTGCCAGGGTATGATTCAAATCTCACACCTCTTTCTCTTTATTCAGCAAATTATGTTACAATAGTTTTATCCGCATGGTTGGTAGTTTGGTGGCGCTAGCAACTGTCAACCTGGATCCACACGAAAATCTACTTCTTACACAAAGGTGACGCAAGCGCCGCATAGAAAAGAGAGATTTCATGGGAAACGAACGGGAGATGCCATCCAAACCTCAAAGTAACTGGGCAGCTAACACGCCGTCGACAGAGCATGCGTTTGGAGTCGATCCCAACCTACTGAACTCGCTTGAATGGCGCTTGATCGGTCCTTATCGTGCTGGTCGAGTCGTTACTGTCGCAGGCGATCCAACTGATTCGCAGGTATTCTACTTTGGCTCGACGGGTGGTGGCGTCTGGAAGACAACTGATGGAGGACTGATCTGGGAAAACATCTCTGACGGCTTCTTTAAACGTGCATCGGTTGGTGCGATAGCCGTCTCTGCATCCGATCCTAACGTGCTCTATGTTGGCATGGGCGAGTCGACCATCCGTGGTAACGTTTCGCACGGGGACGGCGTCTACAAGTCGACCGACAAGGGCAAGACCTGGGTACACCTCGGTCTGGAGAATACGCGCAATATCGCCAAGGTGCGTATTCACCCCCAGAATCCTGACCTGGTGTACATCGCAGCATTGGGACATGCGCATGGACCGAACCACGAGCGGGGAGTATATCGCTCGCGCAATGGCGGCAAGACCTGGGAACAGGTACTGTTTCGCAGTGACAAAGCAGGAGCCATTGATCTCTCAATGGACCCGAACAACCCTCGCATCCTGTATGCTGCCTTCTGGGAGGCCCAGCGCCTACCACATACGTTCATAAGCGGCGGCGAGGACAGCGGCATTTTCAAATCAATCGATGGCGGCGACACCTGGACTGAGATCACACGCAATCCGGGACTGCCGCAGGGCTTGTTGGGCAAGATCGGTATAACTGTCTCACCAGCCCAGTCAGGCCGCGTCTGGGCACTTATCGAAGCTGAAGATGGAGCCCTCTTCCGCTCTGACGACGGTGGCGAGACCTGGCAGCGACTCAGTGAGGAGGGTGGTCTGCGCCATCGCGCATGGTACTATATGCATGTCCAGGCACATCCGCAGGACCCGGATACGCTTTGGATAATGAATGTGCAGTTCTGGAAATCGATAGATGGCGGGCGTACATTTTTTTATCTGCCGACACCTCATGCAGATAATCACGATCTCTGGATCGATCCACACAATCCCCAGCGCGTCATCGAAGGTAATGATGGAGGCGCCAACGTGTCCTTCAATGGCGGCGATAGCTGGTCTTCAAGTTACAATCAGCCTACCATGGAGTTCTATCACGTCACGACCGATACCCAGATCCCTTATCGGGTCTATGGCGCTCAACAGGATAACACGACGATCTGTCTTCCTAGTCGCTCGCCTCTTGCTGGCATTACCCAACTGGACTGGTATGATATGGGAGGTGGCGAGAGCGGATACATTGCCGTGCGGCCCGATGATCCGAACATCGTCTATGCGGGGAGCTATCAAGGACTCATCACCCGCTACGACCACCGGACGCGCCAGTCACGCAACATCTCCGTCTGGCCCGAAATGGCAGCGGGTTGGGGCGCGAAAGACCAGAAGTACCGCTTCCAGTGGACGGCACCTATCATGCTTTCACCTCACGATCCGAACATCCTCTATATCACCGGAAACCATGTGTTCCGCTCGACGGATGAGGGCAATAGCTGGCAGACAATCAGCCCTGATCTTACTCGCAATGATAGTACGAAATTGGAGGCATCCGGTGGCCCAATCACCGGGGATAACACGGGAGCAGAGTACTACTGTACCATCTTTGCCTTCGCCGAGTCGCCGGCTGAACGTGGGCTGCTGTGGGCTGGCTCGGACGATGGCCTGATCCATATTTCGCGCGATAATGGCGAGACCTGGAAGAACGTGACCCCTCTCGCGTTGCCCGAATGGGCTCTCATCAGCATCATTGAGCCTTCTCCGCATGATCCGGCGACGGCTTATGTCGCGGCAACTTGCTATAAGTTGGAGGATTTCCAGCCATATCTCTTCAAAACCAACGATTACGGCGCAACCTGGACAAAGATCACCACAGGCATCCGCGAGAACGACTTCACACGGACGATCCGGGAAGATCCTGCGCGGCGCGGATTGCTGTATGCGGGAACGGAGACGGGGATCTATGTTTCGTTTGACGACGGAGAGCACTGGCAGTCGTTGCAGTTGAATTTGCCGGTGGTGCCCATCCACGACCTGGTAATCAAGGATACTGACCTCATTGTGGCAACGCATGGGCGTTCGTTCTGGATTCTTGATGACATCACGCCATTGCGCCGTATAAACGAAGAAGTGCAGAATAGTCCCGTTTACCTGTTCACCCCACGCCCCACCATCCGCTTCATGACAGTTGGCGGTTTCTCCCAGGTGCCACCCTCCGGCTTGTATTATCGCAAGACAGGGGTCACAACGATAACCGTTCAAAGGAAGCAGAAATCCAATGGTGAAACCGTCGACTATAATCTGGACGCCGGGCAGAACCCGCCCGATGGAGTGATTGTAACCTATTACCTGCAGCAGAAGTCCGAAGAGGAAGTCAAGCTGGCTTTCCTCGATGCTCAGGGAAAAGAGATTAGCACATTTTCAAGCGAAGAGAAGCAGAATCAGATTCCTGGCGCAGAGACGACTCCAGGCAATAAAGAGAAAAAGGAACTGCGTGTACCCAAAGAAGCGGGCACGAATCGTTTTGTCTGGGACCTGCGCTATCCTGGCTCAACGAAGGTGGATGGATTCGTTGGAGGAGATGATGCCCTGGCAGGGCCAGTCGTATCCCCTGGCACATACCAGATGCAACTGAGCGTTGGCGATCAGGTGCATTCCGTCGTTTTCGAGGTGCAGAAAGATCCGCGCGTGACGGCGACGCAGGAAGACCTGGATGCACAACTCGCACTGCGCTTACGCATACGAGATAAGCTCTCGGAAACCCACGATGCCATCAATATACTCAGGGATCTCAGGGGACAGGTGGAGGATTGGGCACGACGCACACGCGGCCAGGAGAACCACGAAGCAATCGAGGAATCCAGTAAAGCCGTAAAAGAGAAGCTCTCTGCTGTCGAAGAGGAGCTTATCCAGGTGAAGGCGAAGGTCAGACAGGATGCCTTGAATCATCCAGCTAAGCTCAATGCCAAGCTTGCGGCCCTCGCTGGTGTGGTTTCCAGTGCCGATGCCGCTCCGACGCGGCAAACGTATGAGCTTTTCAATGACCTTGCGGCCCGCATCGATCCACAATTGAAGCTCTTGCAAGAAGTTATCGAGACGGATGTGCACGACTTCAATGCGTTAATACGCGATTTGGACGTGTCGGCGGTCATCCCGCAACAGCCGGCATAGTTTTTTAGGCGGATCTATGGACCGAGAATAGTTATTTTGTGAAAGGTAAGATTGAATCCATGAGAAACACATTGAGACGGCGTTTCTGGATTGAGACGCCTATAGCAATTGTTACAAGTATTTTGTTCGTGATCACTTTGGTGCGGAGAGATTGGATCGAAATCGTCTTCGGTGTCGATCCCGATAACCACAGTGGAGCCCTTGAGTGGCTAATCATAGGAGGTTTATTAATTGTGGCGATCACGCTATTCACTCTGGCAAGCTATGAGTGGCGCAGAGCTCGGATCGCCATTTCCTGATTCACCAGTGTGCAATGGGAGCGCCATGTCATACCTGAATCTCATTTGGCACCTGCCCATCCTTTAAACACCATGGGTTGTGTTACAAAAAAAGTGTATCCTCCTTTATGACAGGAAAAGGAGGATACACTTTTGGCAGGTGCTGATGCGTCAAAAAGAGGAGACCTGAGTAATTACAGAAAAACAACGCTGGAAGTATATATTCCACAGAAAGTATCTGCCCAGAGGATATATCCTCAGTTCTGGCTCATCATTGCCAGCACATCGGCCATAGGCCCCGCCCATGTCAAAAGCTGCTCGTCGGCCATAGCCGGGCCGACGACCTGTAAACCTAATGGCAGGCCGTTGGCAGCCTTCCCTACTGGAAGCGTCAGCGTAGGCATCCCAGCATGTGT
Organism: Ktedonobacteria bacterium brp13; assembly: GCA_015099395.1. GTDB lineage: Bacteria > Chloroflexota > Ktedonobacteria > Ktedonobacterales > Ktedonobacteraceae > Dictyobacter. Next base: position 3,799,036 of record AP024096.1, read on the forward strand.
CCAAGGTAGGTTCATCACTGTGTCTCCTGTCTTCACAATACCTTCTGGCGCAGGCCCAACAGCCGCCGGACAGACCCAGAGGTCGATTTCCTCTTGCTTCATGAACGCCTCCAGTTCGAGACGAAGTAGAGCGCGTCCGGCGCTGGCCTGCGCTACTTGCTTCACGCTCACCTTCTGTCCGGCGCGAATCGTCTCAGCGGTGCGTGGGCGGTAGAGCGACGCATAGTCTGCAAACCAGGTCTTATGCACCTGTGCCATTTCTGCATTGGTCAGCTGTTGGTGTCTCAGATTGATGGCCTGGATATCGCCGAGCGTTGCCACACGCTTTATCGTATAACCGGCATTTTCAAGCAACGCCAACTGTTGTTCGAAGGCGACCAATGCTTCCGATGATGCCTGAGCAAGATAAGGGCCATCCGGAACAGCTAGCACTGGCATAGTCATCACCGTTGTCTCTCTTGTCTCTCTCCAACCAGGACAAAGCAGTGGGGCGGCAAGTACGATACTGGCGACATCCTGCGTCAACAAACCGATGGTATCAACGGAAATCGCATAGGAAATCAGCCCATCAGCAGCAATACGGCCATAGGTAGGTTTGAAACCAACAATACCACAAAAGGCCGCCGGACGAATAACGGAACCAGTGGTCTGCGTGCCCAGCGCCAACGAGCAGAAGCCAGCGGCGACGGCAGCGGCTGACCCACTACTCGACCCCCCTGGAGTATGCTCAAGATGGTGCGGGTTGCGCGTCGGCCCCGGTTCATCAGCTGCGAACTCGGTGGTCACTGTTTTGGCGAGCACGAGCGCTCCCGCCTCACGTAGTTTGGTGACGCTGCTTGCCTGCAAGCCAGCAAATAAGGCCGAGGGCAACTGTGATCCCGCCTGTATAGGGAAGCCATCAGCCCGAAAGATATCTTTGACACCCAGGAGAACACCATACAAGGGTGGGCGTCGCGCGGGATTGGGAAAACGCTGCTGTAAGCGGGTGGCTTCTGCCAGGAGACGAGTGCCTCGCTCTGGCTCAGGCAAAAACGCCTGGATATGCGGCTCCAGCGCATCAATGCGATCACATACTTCACGGATAAACGCCAGCAGATCACGTTGGCCGGAGCGTAGTTCAGCCGTCGTGGTAGCCAGCGACAGTGGGGCGGTGAGAGACAACACTATCAGTGACCTCCTTAAAGAAACGTTTGTTCTCTCTTTATATCACGAAAAGCGGTACCATTGATACGGAAATGTTGCTACTTCGTGAGTACTTGATGAATCGATTTAGATGCGCAGAGAAGGAAGTGGCGTGACTCCCTGACGTAATCTTAAAAAGATCATGTTAAGAAGAATCTCTTTGCGTCTCGGTCGGTGGGCCGCTTGTTCATACCTTCTCTGTCCTGGTCCGTTCCAGTCCATTCCTACGAAAAGCGGCCAACGGAAACTGCGCAAAATTGGTTATTGATTCTTAATGGTCCCAGTGGCCCCAGGTGCTTCGCAGATGCCGGTTTCGAGCCAGGCGGTCAGGTTTTTGCAATGAACGCTCCAGCCGCTGTTGATGGAGGTGGAGTAGTTATCCCAGTCTTCACCTTCGCCGATGCCAGTGTGGATGAGATGGAGGCGTGTGCCATCATTTTCCGCTGTCAATTCAAAAGTGATCGTGATGGGGCTAGGCGAAAGGGCTTCCCAGGTATAGCTGAGGCGATGGGGCGGTTCGAGCACGAGGATCTTACCAATTTCGACCGCGCCTGGTCCCCACTCGAACCTGATCGCGCCCCCAGGGCGCAAATCGACCTCGGCTTTCGTAAGAAACCAGCGTTCCAGATCTTCTTTCTCTGTCAGGGCTCGGAAGACGCGTTCAGGGGTGGCGTTGATGAACAGTTCTTTCTCAAGTGAGCGGCCACTAAGATGTGTTTTCTCCATGATCAAAGTGCTATCCTTTCTCGTCAGTTGTTTCGGTCAATGAGCGAAGCAGGTCAAGCCGGGTATCCCAGGAGGTTGAGAGGTGCTCCCACAGGTCGTCTCCGTCTGGCAGCGTGTTGCTCAGTGTGGCGAGCACACGGCGAAAAGTAGCGATCTCGTCGGGGGTATGATGGGGCAAAAACCCCTGGCGCAACGCGTTTTCCCAGCGCGCCAGCGCCGGGACCAATTCGGCCTCGGACTGCCGTCCCGCTTCGGTCAACCAGACACGCACGATGCGCCGATCGTGGTCGTTGCGCTTCCGTTCGACCAGGCTCGCTTGCTCCAGTTGATCAACGAGCCAGGTAGTGGAAGTGGCATCAAGCTGGGCGCGCAACCCAAGATCACGTAAGGGCAACCCATCCTCCAACCAGAGTTGGCGCAAGAGAAAAAGCTGCGAGGGTGTCAGGGGATGGCCCGCCAGCGCTTGGACGTAAAATTTTGCAAGTTTGCGCGCCGCCGCTCCCAACGCAAAGCCCAGCGGCTCCTCGCGGCTTCCCTCTTCTTGGTGATCTGTTTCCATTTCTCAAATCCTCCTAATACATATTATTTTAATTAGAAATAATAAATTTGTCAAGTGGGAAATGGGAAATTTGTTCGAAATGAAAGTGGATTATGGGAAACAGAGCAAGATTGGAGAAATTTTTTCTGTTCCACTGATAATACTGCCGCCAAATGCAAAATGTAAGACACTCGGGCTTGACTCGGAGTAAGAGTGGACTGCTCCCAAAGAGCCACTCCGGCTCAGATTTCAATTTCCCCCACGGGGAAGTATACTCTGAGAAGTGGTGAGCAAGCAATGAGTAATCCCCATGACCCAGCAACAGTTTAGTATCGAAGAAAAACTGCATATCGTTCGCCAATTGATCAGTGGTAAGAAGTATCTCAGCCAGATGAACTGCTTGCAGATGCAAAATCAGCGATTGCGTGGTGGAATCAGTCTGAATAGGAAGCAATTCAATACCTTCAAAGTATTGAAACATCTTGCCTTGCACAAATTGTTACCACTATCTTAGTGCCCCGTGGAATATGGGTTATACATCACATAAGGTAAAATCACCGCAGATAGTGTTCATGCCAGCACAAAGGAGGCAAAGTATGCGTGAAGATATTGTTCCAGGAGCTACATTTCCTGATTACGAACTTACTGATCACACCAAAACGAAGCGTCGCTTAAGCGAACTTCAAGGCAAAGATCCAATGATCCTCATCCTCTCACGTGGTCACTATTGTCCTAAGGATCATCAGCAGCATCTTGATTTAGCCTCCTTTTATCCGAAAATAGCCGTATCCTACACTCAAATTGTGACGATCTCGACTGATAATATTCTGGAATCCAATGAGTTTCGTTCATCTGTAGGGGCTCAATGGACCTTCCTCTCGGACTCCGGTCGCACAGTGCAGCAGGATCTCCAGATTCAAGAGTATACTGATCCACACCACAATCCAATGATTCCTCATACTCTTATACTTGAACCTGGATTGGTAATTTACAAAATCTATAATGGCTACTGGTTCTGGGGAAGACCTTCCACAAACGATCTATGGCAAGATCTACGCGATGTCTTTCGTAAGGTGCGGCCAGATTGGGAACTCATGACACCTGGACTACGGGATAACTGGGAAGGGGATAAGACGCTCCACTACCCATATCAACGTAAATAACGTCTGTAATATGGTTGGCGTACTACTCACTGTTCGACATGACAGTTTCCTGTATCTCTATCAGTAGATATTGTCAGCATACTGATAGAGATACAGAAACAGGGTATATGAATAGCCACAAACATTTATATCATTTGCCGCTTGCGCACTCGCGTGATAAAAGTCAAGAATACTCCTACTATCAACAGAATAACGCCAACAACCATCGTTCCTCCTGCAAAGGACAATATCATCAGTAAGCCAGGCCCTCCAAAACTAGCACCGAGCAGGCTTCCTGTGAGCGCAATAGCCGTGTGGCGTTGAGCAAAATCAATTTTAGGCGACTTAAGCCTCGAATTTAATAAAATATACAGGCCACTCGTCACATAGAGTACACTTCCACCAACTCCGCCACTATACAAATCAACTCTATGATTCAAGATGTAGTATGTATATATAAAAAAGAACGTACATACGACTCCAGCCAGCACCATAGCTCCTCCCAGAAAAATCCCACCATCAATACCTAGATGACGCCAAAAAGAAACAGGTGCATCACTCTTCATCGGCTTACGAAACGGCCACACGGATACGCGCAACAAGATCCATCCTACTATCACGAAAAAAGCCCCAACCCATAGTTCAATGGCAAATGAAGCATAATCAGAAAAAGATGCAAAAGATACAAATGAACCTAGAATGCCAATGCCTATCAGGCCAGCACTGACCAGAATACCTAGAACACCAAAAACCTTCAAAACGGCAGGCATTGTCGAGTTCAATGGAGAGCTGGATGGGGCTAGCATCAGCATCTGTTGTTGCCCGATCGCTCCTACTGGAACATATTCGACAAACGGCTGGTGCGATGGCTGGTGCGATGGCAGCGAAAGTGGCGGTGCAGCAGGAGGTTCAACCTGTGCGTTGACCTCCTGCAACACCAGCCGTACCGCCCCAACATTCATAGGGCGTTTCTCTTCTTTCATCTCCAGCATCTGGGTAATTAACCGTGCTAACATAGGAGGTACGTCTGACACTAATGTTTCCAATGGGGGTAAACGGAATGGAGAGAGGGATGGATCATAACCAGAGAGCAACGTATACAACGTGACACCCAGACTGAAAATATCAGAGAGTGGTGTTGTCTGAGCCTTTCCATATTGTTCTGGAGGAGCAAATCCTGCCGAGCCATAGCTAACGGTATCATGAGATTGACCAGGTTTGAAGTGGCGCGCAATACCAAAGTCAATGAGGTAGAGTTGCCCACTCTCAGTGCGCATGATATTGGCGGGCTTCAGATCGCGAAAAATAATCGGTGGATAGTGTGAATGCAAATATTCCAACACATTGCAGAGTTCAATCCCAATCCCAATCACTTCACGTACCGGCAATCGTCCATTGGCAGTCTTTTGTTGATAAGACTCCAACGTCTCGCCAGCAATAAAACTCATAACCAGGTACCAGTGCCCATTTTCTTCAAAATAGTCATAGATATTTGGGAGATTAGGATGTTGTAGACCAGCCAGCAGATATGCCTCGTTCTGAAACTGTTCAGCTGAATCGTGAATTTCCTGTGTAGATAGTCGGGTATAGATCATTTCTTTTATCGCGACCAAACGATTCCCAAGTTGAGTGTCCTCTGCACCGTAGACTGATCCCATACCTCCCTGACCAATCGTTTTACGAATGCGGTAGCGCCCATTTAAAAGCATGCTGGCATGGGAATTGCCTGCTTTACCAGGGTTAGAAACAATTGCATTTTTTACTGCATAAATATCATCATTGGTATCATGATACTGTAATAGGGATGCTCCACAAGAACAACAAAAATTATCCTGGAGAGTATTTTGTGTCTTACACACGTGACACAATATTTGAGAAGATTCCATAATATAAATCCTTGCATATTCTTTGCATTTTAATACAACTCATCCATATATGATTTTACAGTATAAGCTTGTAGAATACAATAGGAGGAGAAAAAAATTATTGTAACGATTCAAGTGCCTTAGAATCAACCGTTCCGTTTCAGAGACGGATAAGAGGTAAAGAGTAATAATGTGACATCTTCCCACGGAGGTAGAACAACGCTAACTGGTGAAGTTTTTTAAACAACCTTCACAATAAAACCTCTGGTACCAAAAAGTAGGAATTCACAGGAAAGGATGGTAATACCCCTGCCTCCCTCTTTGAGGGGGGATGTCGCCGCAGCGACAGGGGGGAGTAGATTCTCGAACTACGCTACTCACGATACCTCTACGTCAAAAACGCTTTTTATCTACTAAGTCCGTATCAACTTCTGTTGGGCGATTGCTAACTTTCTACTCCCCCCTGTCGCTATAGCGACTTTCCCCCTTCAAAGAGGGAGGCAGGTATTAGCAGCATTACCTAATTTTTCGATCATTTACCGTTTTTTCTTTGCCCAATTTCACCGGTTAATGCGGCTCTACCGTAGAACAACGCTAAGATCTTATTTATCGTGTTTTTTTAGATTTCGGTGACTGATTGGGCGGCCACCACGATCTCTTTTTTGCTCGAGGCCAGACTATGGAGAACCATGCCCACTATGACGAGCAGGATGCCGAATAATGAGAGCAGAGATGGCAGTGCGGTGGAGAAAAATAAGATTTCTCCGAGCAAGGTGAAGAGGACTTCGCCAGCCTGTGTCGCCTCAACGGTCGCCAGCTTGCGGACATCTTTTCTAACCAGATCGGTCCCGGTAAAGAAGAGACTCGTGGCTACGAGCCCTGATGAAATTGCCACGATCAAGGCCTGCAACGATTGTCCTGTACTTGGAGGACCCACTGTTATCAGGCCACAGAACGACAGTAGCAGCCAGAATGGCAAGCTGCAGAGCGTCATACCCAGCATACGCTGATAGACATCGAATTTGCCATCTGTGATCTCCATCATTTTCCGATTGCCTAGCGGAAAGGCAAAGGCGGCAACGACGATCGGCAAGATGCCCAGGATGACGTCCCTCATGGCGATCGATGTTATCTGATCGGCTTGCATAACCGCTACTCCTAACAAAATGATCAGAGAGATCCACAATTGTTTACGAGGCAAGCGTCTGCGCCGTCGCTCAAGACCATTCGCAGTCTTGACCGTTTCAGATAAGAAAGGCACCAATAGTGTTCCAGCGACAATTGTGATCTGCCAGGTGCCAGCCGTTAACCAGCCGGGCTCAAAGGTGGATGCAAATGCGATTGGGGCATAGAATAAACCAAAACCGATCATGCTCCACGTAAACCATGACCAAAAGTGCATGCGGATATCACCCAACAGAGGCATCAAGTTTTTACGGCTGATCACAATCAGCAACAAGAAAGGCAACATAAAAAGGAAGCGTAGTGAGGCAGTCCAGATCCAACTTCCTCCCCCCACATTCATGGCGTGATTCAAAATAAAGGTTACGGCAAAAAAAAGAGAGGCCACAACTCCAAGCAGAACAGGCTTCAACGATATCCCTCATTTCCATTACGTTCATTATTTTACTGCAACTATCATACACGTAGCCATCGATCATACCAGGAACGTACCCGACGCAGCAGATCAAGTTGGTGCGCACGCTCAGAGATACCATGCGGTTCGCGTGGATAGGCAACCATTTCGGTCGGCACATCATAGCGACGCAAGGCACGATAAAAGCCGGTCGCCTGACTTAAAGGTACGCGGGCATCGTTCTCACCATGCAGAATCAGCACAGGCGTCTTTACCTGATGAGCAAAGGTAATTGGGCTCAGTTCACGATGGCGCTGTGCATCAATACCATCCCAGGGTGCAGTCCCACCAAGTGCCAGCTCGAAATCAGGCATATCGCTGGTTAGTACCATCATTCCCCAGTCACTTACACCAGCTCCCATAATTGCTGCTTTAAAACGCGTTGTCTGCGTCACTGCCCAGGCAGACATAAAGCCACCCTGACTCCATCCACCAATTCCCAAACGGTCGGGATCGGCAATCCCTCTCTCGATCGCGGCATCAACAGCGGACATGACATCAGCGAAATCAGCTCCACCGACATCGCTTCGCGCGGCAGAAGCAAAACGTTCACCATGCCCATAACCGCCACGTGGATTGGGCATGAGCACGGCATACCCTGCTAAAGCCAGCCACTGTCCCCAGTTTCCCCAGGAAAGATTAAAACCTGGATTCCAACGGCCATACGGACCTCCATGCACCAACACTATCATCGGCAGTGGTTGTCCATCCGGCACATTATGAGGAAGCAGCAGCAGACCATCGAGTTCCCAGCCATCAGGAGCAGTCCAGTAAAACGGTTGTTGCTGTGCAAAGGTAATACCAGAGACTCCATCGTGATGCGATGACAGTTGCTTCAAGGCTGTAATACGTTCACCTTGCTCGGCAAAACCAGCCCAGACCTGACCAGGCTGATTGCTGGAACTCCGCGTCACAGCCAGCACGGTTCTACCATCCTCGGTAATGCGGACATGCCCAGTGGTAATGGAAGCATCGCCGACCTGCTGCTTATCCACAGTCGGAGAAAGTTGTAGTATTTGCCCATTCTGTCCATCCAGTTGATAGATTTGCGTATCCAATCCTTTTGCGATAAACCCAGCGACATGTTGACCTTGCGACAATGAGTGCAAACCAAGTACACAGTCTGTCTCACCTCCAGCAATGCAACGTGGATCACCTCCCTGTGCTGATACAGCATAGACAGCGGATGAAGCCTGCGGTTTACCAGAAATAGGTGACAGGAAAAAGAGCGTTTCGCCATCTGACGACCAGGTAAGATTCTCAATCGAACCCGACCAGCGACAAACTCTATGTGGTTCACCCCCAGCCAGCGAAATACGCTCAATGACCTGCTCACGATCTCCCGATTCCAGTTCTGGCGTCTGCCAGACAACATAAGCCAGTTCAGTGCCATGAGGATGCCAGACGAGATCAGCAATATGGCGCTCACCACTTACCAATGTGGTAACTTCCTGAGAAGCAAGCGAGATAAGACGCAAACGGGCATAAGGATGGCGTTCACCATAAACTCTGGCATCATCACGCTCCTGGGTACGCTTCTTATCTTCCTCGGATGGCTCATCTGCACTGGTAAAGGCAATCTGCCCACCTCTGGGTGACCACACAAATTGTTCAACAGCTTTCTCGTTGTCTTTAGAGGTTAAAGGACGAGCCTCGCCACCATTAACCGGCAAAAGATAGAGTTGAGCGGTACCACGCTGTGAACGATCAGAAAGCAGGGCCAGATGCCGTCCATCAGGAGACCATTGGGGACGATGGTCTTTTGTATCACCAGAGGTAAACTGCTGCGCAGGAGAAGAGCCGTCAATCGGAGCAACCCAAATATTACTTGTGCCGTGCTCATCCTTCTTGCTCAATGGGTTAAGTGTATAAGCCACTTGCGAGCCATCAGGAGAGATCTGTAAATCTATCGGAACAGCCAGATCAACGATCTGTTCGGCAGTAAGTTCTGACATAAATACTCCTATCGATAATGAATTTTGAAATCTAGCACCATACATTTGTTTTAGTAAATAAGCAGATGCGATTGTATAAATGTATTATAAAACAAAGGAGCTTATCAATTGCTTCCCTCTTTTCCTTTTAAAGATGACGCATACAAAATGACGACTGGAATCACTTGATAATATTGATAAAAAAAACACTATTTATTTAATGGGTAGAGCCGCATTAACCGGTGAAATTGGGCAAAGAAAAACGGTAAATGATCGAAAAACTAGGTAATGCTGCTAATACCTGCCCCCCCCTCTTTGAGGGGGGAAAGTCGCCATAGCGACAGGGGGGAGTAGAAAGTTAGCAATCGCCCAACAGAAGTTAATACGGATTTAGTAGATAAAAAGTGTTTTTTACGTAGAGATATCGTGAGTAGCGTAGTTCGAGAATCTACTCCCCCCTGTCGCTGCGGCGACATCCCCCCTCAAAGAGGGAGGCAGGGGTATTACCATCCTTTCCTGTGAATTCCTACTTTTTGGTACCAGAGGTTTTATTGTGAAGGTTGTTTAAAAAACTTCACCAGTTACTACTTATCCGAAAACCTGAGTGCAGAGCACTAGCGACGCCAGTCGCGTTGGGTTTCGGAATAAGATCTTAGTGTTGTTCTACCAATTTAATGTTTTTTCATCAATATTTCTCATCGCTCACTTGACAGTAATATATCCGTCCTTATAATTATGAATAGCAAAAATTTTCGCTATTCATAATTATTTCACTTGCATTTAACCTTTCACACATTTTCGGCAATTAGAAAGAAGTACAGATGACTCATATTCAGTTCGGTTGGGCAATGCCTTTCGACAGTGGCAACACGTCACGCAGCAATCAGCTCGCTGCCTATCAACAAGGTCTGGATATTATTGCTGGACATTTCGATTCGGCATGGATGGGTGATCATGTCCAGTTTGGCACAACGTCCGTTCTCGAGGCATGGACAGCCATGAGCTATCTGGCAGCGCGACAGCCCGAATTAAAGTTCGGACACCTTGTTCTCTGCCAACTTTTCCGCAACCCCGCTCATCTGGCGAAGATGGCTGCAACCCTACAATATATGAGTGAAGGACGCTTTATTCTGGGGCTGGGTGCCGGCTGGTCTCAAGAAGAATGTGACGCATATAATTTCCCGTTCCCCTCACCGGGCGTACGCATCGAGGAGTTGGATGAGGCGCTGCATATCATCAAGACAATGTGGCGCGAGGATCATGTGACCATTGAGGGCAAACACCATCGGGTTAAAGATGCCAACTGCCAGCCAAAACCTGATCCGATTCCTCCTATCATGGTCGCTGCTTTCCAGCCACGCATGATGCGTCTCACCGCTCGCCACGCTGACTGGTGGAATACACAGGGCATCGATCTCCAGAAGATTACGTCGCAAGTCCAGGCATATGAGCAGGCATGCAATACAGTCGGACGCGATCCTGCGCAGCTCAAGCGTACACTCCAGCTGGGTTGTTACTGCGCACCAACCGAAAAAGATCTTAAGAAATTGATCGATAATAAAAAAATCAATCGCGACTGGTCTCTTGTGGGGACGCCGGAGCAGATTGTGGAACAATTGCGTCCTTTCATTGATCTCGGCTTCGATTACTTTATCATCGGCGCTGACGATTTCCCTCATCTAACAACCCTGGAAACGCTCACCAATGAGGTGCTACCACTCCTCAATAACTAGCTCAATGGGAGAGGCATATAATGCCTCTCCTTTTTACATTATTACACCGCTGGACGACGTAGAGACTTGAAACTCAGCCCATGTAAGTGATCGAAGTACACGGCCAGGATAATCAGTAAGCCAATGGCAATTTGCAGGTAGAAGGGATCGATTCCCAGCAGGTTGCCTCCATTGTTCAGCATACCCATGATTAAGGCCCCAATAACAGCCCCGATGGCACGACCCTTAGCACCCGACAGACTGGCGCCACCAATGACCGCGCCAGCAATGGCCTGGAGTTCGTATCCAGTTCCTGCTGTAGGAATGCCCGCACCCAGACGCGAAGCGGTTAAAATGCCAGCAAAACCTGCGAGCAAGCCGCTGATACAGTAGACCGAAAGCAGCACAGTCTTGACCGGAACACCAGACAAGCGAGCCGACTCAGCATTGGACCCAACGGCGTAGATGTAACGACCAAAAACTGTTCGCCCAAGTACAAATGACGCCAGAACTGCTACCAGGATAAGGATCCAGAACAGGCTTGGTAGGCCGAGAACATACCCGTTGGCGATGTTATTAAAATCACCAGGTAGTGGTGCAATGGTACTGGCATGTGTCAACAGGAGCACCAGCCCACGTACAGCCCCCAGCATACCTAGTGTGGCGATGAATGGGGGCAGACTGAGGCGCGTGACCAGTAAACCGCTGATCAGACCAATAGCTAACCCGATAAGTAATCCAACACAAACGGCGACTGGCGTGGGAACGCCAGATACGAGAAGCAGAGCCGTTACTCCTCCGCTCAAGCCCAGGATCGAACCAACGGATAGATCGATCCCACCAGTCAAAATCACGAATAACTCTCCCACCGAAAGGACCGCGAATACCGCGACTTGCCGTATGAGGTTGTCGAGATTCGTGAGGGTCAGAAAGTTGCTGGTTGTTAGAATGAGTACGACCACGAAGATCAACAGGACCAGGATGCCACCGCTTTCACGCCCCAGGCTGATCGGCATCCGTGCTTTCCCCACTGCCTGCTGACCCGCCGTTGATTTCTGGGAAGGCTGCGGAGTACTAGAAGTAGATGCCATGAGAAATCTCCTCTCTATGTAGCGTTAGCACGCATGGGGGCGGTACTTGCCAGTTGCAGTACCGCTTCTTCTGTTGCTTCTGCTATCGGTAGTTCACCCGTAACTCCAAAATCGTGCAGGACGATAACCCGGTCACAAATGCCGAGTAATTCCGGCAAGTACGACGATACGACAATGATGCCCAACCCATGGGCTGCCAGGTCGCCAATGATTGTGTAGATATCGGCCTTGGCTCCAACATCCACACCTTTAGTTGGCTCATCCAACAGCAAGATTTTTGCGTTTGTCGCCAGCCAACGACTCAATAAAACTTTCTGCTGGTTCCCTCCGGAGAGTGATGAGATAGGCTGCTCAATAGAATGAAACTTTAAGCGCAGGTGCGGAACCAGCTCATTAACCAGTGACTCCTCCTGCTTACGAGAGATGACACCGTACTGAGAAACGGCAGACAGTTTCGCCACGGTCACATTCTCCCTGATCGAGAGGTCCGCTAGCAACCCGAGCTCTTTACGGTCTTCTGTGAGCAACCCGAGACCAGCCCTCACCGCCTGCCGTGGCGATCGCGCTGGCAGAGGCACGCCGTCGACAAACACCTTTCCTGCATCTACCGGATCGGCCCCGAAAATGGCCCGCACTGTCTCAGTACGCCCTGCTCCTACCAACCCACCCAGGCCAACGATCTCCCCCGCATGCACCTCCAGGTTAATGGGATAGGGACTACCTTTCAAGCGTAACCCCTGCACCGCTAACACGGTCTTCCCGACATCTTTGTGTCCTCTTTTTGGATAGAGTGTTTCGATCTGCCGTCCCACCATTGAGCGGATCAGGCTATCATGCGTAAATTGGCTGGTAGCTGCTGTGGTAATAAATTGACCATCACGCAACACCGTGATGCGGTCTCCAAGCTCAAAAATCTCTTCAAGACGGTGCGTCACATAGAGGACGGAGACGCCTTCTTCCTTTTTGAGTCGATCGATGAGTTGCAGGAGGTGACGTGCATCGTCTTCAGAAAGTGCAGTTGTTGGCTCATCAAAAATCACGATGCGTGCATTAGCCCCCAGCACCTTGGCAATCTCTACCATCTGGCGCGTAGCGACGGGCAGCTCTGAGATGAGCACGCCAGGATTGACTTTATTCAAACCAACACGCTCCAGCATACCCATCGCACGCTCACGCAATTCTTGTTTGTTGACGATGCCCCAGCGAACTGGGAGACGCCCCATGAGCAGATTTTCCTCAACGGAGACCTCGGGCAATAAGCTCAACTCCTGGTAGACAACGCCCACACCGAGTTCCCGCGCCTGGGACGGGCTTGGATACCCAACATCCTGCCCATCAATCAGGTACGTCCCCCCATCACGGGAGACAGCCCCTGTCATGATCTTGATTAGCGTAGACTTGCCCGCGCCATTCTCACCCACCAGGCAAAGCACCTCACCTCGATACATCTCAAGCGCAACATCTTTCAACACCTGAACTGGTCCAAAAGATTTCTCTATATGACTTAACTGGACAACCGGTTCTGTAGAAATGGATGCAGCCATCTTACGACCTTCCTTTAGTTGTTGGCGGATACAAGAGCTTCTGGACTTCGGGAGTATTCATATTACCAGCATCCACCAGAACGGCTCCTGGGTCCAGACTTGGGGGGGCAAATCTCCCCTGGGCGCTCATCGCAGCGGTAACGACACCTTGATAGCCAAAGAAGTAGGGGTTCTGGACCATCAAACCCTGTAACGTGCCGTTCTTCAATGCGTTAATCTCCTGGGGATCTGAATCGAAACCAATCGCAACAATGCGGTTCTGTGCATGATTCTCTTGCAGAGATTGTGCCACCCCATCCCCTGACACGTTGTTATCAGCATAGATTCCGACAAGTTTGGCATCGGCCGAGATCGCGTCATTCGTCTGGGAGAGTGCGACTGGTGTATCATTATTGTTATAGCGATGGGCGGTAATTTGTAGATTTGGGAAGCGTGCCTTCAATTCGTTTTGAAATCCTCTGTCACGGTCCACAATCGTCTGGACACCAGCGACAGACGACTCGATGAGGATATTCCCAGAGTTGATACCCTTCTTCTGTAACAGTTCTCCAAGCCGGTCAGCAGCTTGTGCACCTGCTTTAGCATTATCGGTTCCAATAAAACCATTGCTCGGTGTAGTAACCTTCGTGTCGACAGTGATAACCTTGATGCCCTGCTTCTGCGCTCGCGCAATTACCCCATTGAGGGCCTGCGAGGAGGAAGCGGCCACCACAATTGCGTTGACGTTACGCGATAGCGAGTTTTCAACCAGGCTCATCTGGTTGGAAACATCTGCCTCGGAGGTAGCTCCAAAAAGACCAACCTGCACCCCCCAGTCGTTTCCTGCAGTCTGGGAGCCTGCTAGCATAGCCTGCCAGAATTGTGAATCGGTCGACTTGACAATGACATCAACTTTCATGTTGCTGGCGGGGGCACTCGTATTAGCCCTGGTCGCGATTGGGGAAAACAAGCGAGCAATCAAGGCCCCAATAATGAGGCCAACGAGGATCGACGCCACGACGGTGGAAAGCGTGAAGGGCGTTTTAAAGAGGTGGGACATACCTTACTCCTTCTCATTGATGATAGGCCAGGTGTCTGCATCTCCAATGACGCAGACAAAAGATCGCGTCTATATGCGAGTCTTCATCAGGAGGCTCGGGATGGAAAAGAAGTACTACAGTAGCGCAATACGGAGCAATGTCTATAGGAGAACATATATCAGTACAAGAACAACCTATGTGGCTGAAAAGCCGCTGACTTCATGCATAAAAGGGAACGATGCGATACCTCCATAGCGTGTACAGCTCAAACCTGCTACCTGATTTGCAAAACTACCCAGGCGGCTCAGTTCCTGCTCCGCGAGGGTAGAAAGATCCGCAGCAGTATCGTGCCCATGCTGTATCAACATATGTAAGATAGCTCCCATAAAAGCATCACCTGCTCCCGTTGTGTCAAGAGCGCGCACCGCCAGCGCGGGAACCGCTACCCGGTGTCTGGCTGTCAGCAACAGTGCCCCACGAGACCCAAGCGTGATAATCACCAGCCGGGGCCCCATCTTTAAGAGCGCATCTCCCGCCATCTCCAACCAGTTCCCTCTGGAATCTTCCGCTGGATGGTCGGGCAGTTCAATCAGAAACTCCACCTCTTCGACACTGAGCTTGATGATGTCGGCCCTCTCCACCACCTGTAGAATTATATCCTTGACAGCGCCAGGGACTGCCCATAACGTCAAACGAATATTCACATCGAACGACACAATCGCTCCAACCTGGCGCGTATACTCTATGGCTGCAAGTGTTGCCGCTCGAGCTGGCTCGCTGGAGAGTAAGACTCCACCCACATGACAGATGGCAACTCCGTCCCATGCGCTCCTATTCAGGTCCTCAGTGCGTAACTGGCTATCAGCTGTCCCCTGGCGAAAAAAGGTAAAATGTCTCTGCCCATCAGCCTGTAACATGACAAGTGCAAGTGCAGTAGGTACTCCCTGAACCACATGAATATACCGCGTGTCCACCGAGTTAGTCACCAAAACCTGCACTAACAGTTCCCCAAACACATCATCCGAGACCCCACCAAGAAAGCGAGAGGACCCTCCAAGTCGTGCAATGGCCACTGCGACATTAGCGACCGCTCCCCCTGCATGAGGAGTATAGCAAGCCTCACCCAGCCGGATCGATGTAGTCGGGATGAGATCGATAAGGAGCTCACCAAGGCTAAGAATGGATTTCACTAGATCACCTCATCAATTTCACGCCTCTCTATCGAGAAACGAAATATCACAGGTCAACAGTCTGCAAAAGTGATCCATCCGTAGAATGAAAAGAAAATTGTCAATGCCAAAACTGTAAGCGGTTACCATCATTTTGTCAAGAAATCTAAAACCACACTGGCCTCTTGTTTCGCCCCTCTTTGACCCATGTTCCTTAGTAACGACCGGTTCTCATGTGCATACGGTCCAATTTCAAACAATTGGTCATCCCTTTCCCAACGGATAACTCTTCCGCAAGCTCGTTGCGCAATTCGTGGGCCATTTGAACAGGTGCAGTTCGGTCATGATGGCCCCCCTTTTGTTCTTTCCTCTCAAATTTAGCAGATCCGCTTACTTCTTGCAACACAACCATATATATACATTTAGTGGTAAAAATGATTAAGTAATACAATAACCTTTAGTGGCGAAAATGATTAAGTAATACAATAACCTTTGTAAAGTAGATGTACTACTATTCAATGGGAATAGTGACAGAACGCTTTACGTGTGTTAAAGTTCAGAGAGAGTATTTATTCTTACGTACTCTGGTCAAAAACTTCTAGAAAATTGAGTCACTATCAAGGTATCTAGTCAATGATAGAAAAACAATTATACGCACAACGCAGGAAAAAACATTCTTATGTTCTGCTCATGCTTGTCATGATGGCTCCGCTGCTGATGGGTGCCATATGTACGCTTGGGACGCCAACTACCATTATTGGTTCCAGTAATATGAATATAAATAGTACCCTTACGGATACTGTGCATTTTTCGCAACTCAAAATGCTTGACGCACAGAACGGTTGGGCGACGACTCCGCAGGCGATCCTCAAAACCACCGACGGAGGGAAAACCTGGACTGATCTCACTCCTCTGGATTGGGAACCAAAGACTGCCCCCTCCGGGGCCGCCACTACTGTACAAACTATTGTAGCTGCCTCTTTCCTGGATGCAAATCATGCCTGGGTAGTGGGGACGACGCAGTCTACACAACAATATGTTGATGCCGCGTCAACCGTAACGAACAGTGTGACAACGAAGCCAGATGGCACGGTGACGGTTGACACAAAAAGTCTCCCTACATTTAGTACAAGCGTCTATGTACGTTCGACGATTGATGGCGGTAAGACGTGGATGACTTCGAACGCACTTACGGCACAAAATCTGTCTTCGGTCAGCCAACCTGATTTCATCAATGCGCACGAAGGTTGGTTGGAATTGATGCTCTCACAGACCTCCGATAGTAGTTATGTCGGAGATGTCTACCATTCTGTTGATGGTGGCGTGACCTGGCAGCAAGAAACCACAACCCTGCCTGCTCCTACTGGTGGGGGAACTTTTTGTCAAAACTGTTTTTCTGTGAATGGATTGGCTGCATCTGTCGCGTCTGCTTTGACACAGCATGCACAGAGTGCTACAGGAGCAGGAAGCGTGACGGGACAGATTGCGTCGAAGAATCAGTTGGCCGGGATGACCATCATGCCAGACTGTGTGCAGGGGAACGGCGGTAACGGTGGACTCCTGCCCCCATGTGCGGCTGCGGTGGATTCTGCCGTGCAGGGGTGTACCGTGCCAGGCATAACGAATTATGTGGGTCTGGCTACGGCTACTGCGCAGCAATCGAGCTTACCGTCACTGTTCGGCGCGAGGCTCTGGTTGAGCGAGCAACTGAGCGAAAATGCACTCTGGGAGCCCACGTCTTTCATCGGCGTACCAGGTGGAGCCCCGGGACAGAGTGGTAATTCCATCGTTGCTACAGCACCCCCGATCGCGTTTCCGGACGGTACGGGTATCTTGCCTGTTCAGTTGCAGGGTAACCCCCAGAGCATTACTACCAGCAATTTATACTTGCACCTGTACAGCATCAAAGTCGTCGATAAGCTAAGCGACTATCAGGTCAGTGATCTGAGCCCTACCAGTACATTTCTGGCACCCCTGGTGAATGGGCAGCACGTTTTGTCTGCTCCCGATATGCAGCATGTCTTTGTCTCCGGTCAGGAGTCGGCAAGTACGAATACCTGGCATCTCTACGAATTTACCGGCGGGAAATGGGTCACGTTGACCAGCCAGACTGATGCGACCATGCCCGCAGCGTCTTCCGGGGATCAGTCCACATTTCTTAATGGTGGGTTATCCAATCTTGATTTCATTAGCGACACAGAAGGGTGGGCGACGAATGGTTCAACTCTGTACCATATAACGATTGCGAACAATGTCGCTACCTGGTCTCAGGTGTATCCTGATCCACGAGCGAGTACGAAGAATACTGGTTCCGTGACCATAACGGTGCCGCGGGCAGCTGGCGCTACCATACCATCACCGACGAATCCACCGCCGTGTGCTGTCCCTCCTGCTGGTGGCGGTACGAATCCTGGTCCAACGAATTCTGGTCCAACGAATTCTGGTCCAACGAATTCGGGAAAGCATTTCCTTACAGGCTACTGGCAGGACTTTACGAATGGTGCCACACCAGTGAGTCTGAGCGCGGTCAACTCCAACTACACCATTATCGCAGTGGCTTTTGCCAACGCCGACCCGAATAACCCCGGTGGAGTAACTTTCAGCATCGACTCCGGTCTGTCGTCAGCCCTCGGCGGCTATAGCACTTCGCAGTTCATCAGTGACATCAAAACCCTCCACTCACAGGGTAAGAAGGTCATCATTTCGGTGGGCGGCCAGAATGGCACCATCAGTGTCTCGGACGCGACCAGCGCGGCCAACTTTGCCAATAGCGTCTACAGCTTGATGAAGCAGTACGGCTTCGATGGTGTAGATATCGATCTGGAGAATGGCTTGAATGTAACCTATATGACCAGCGCACTCCAGCAGTTGTCCTCGAAAGCTGGTTCCAACTTGATTATTACGCTGGCTCCCCAGACGATCGATATGCAATCAACCAGCAGCGACTACTTCCAGTTGGCGCTGAATATCAAGAGCATCCTGACCATTGTCAACACCCAGTACTACAACTCCGGCAGCATGAGCGGGTGTGACGGGAAGGTGTACGCGGAAGGCACGGAGAATTTCCTCACGGCTCTGGCCTGCATCCAACTCCAGGGTGGATTGCGTCCCAACCAGGTCGGCCTCGGGTTACCCGCATCAGCCTCGGCGGCTGGTGGAGGCTATATGTCGTCCTCGGTGGTGAACGCCGCCCTCGACTGCCTGGCAACTGGCAGCAACTGTGGCTCGTTCGTGCCACCTTCCCACTGGAGCATCGGTGGAGCGATGGGCTGGGCGATCAACTGGGATGCCTCGAATAGCTACAATTTCGCGAACACGGTCGGGCCCCATCTCAGTTCTCTGCCGTAAAAAGGCCCGACAAACCGGTAGTGTTGCAAAAAAGTTTGAGCAGAGAAAATGAAGCAGGTAATGACGGCACAAGAACCATTGCCGTAGAGAAAGTGTGCATGTTCTGCATCTTTTATTAGTGGGATACGTTTGTGTGTCCTTCAATTTGCTGAGCTTTCAATTTTTTGCAACACTACCAGTTTCTGAGCGAAATTTGAGCGAAATTTCTTGTCTTAGTAGCTCTTATTGATGATTTTTGAGCCTATACTAAAAGGGAAGACAAGGAGATCGAAAGAATGAAGAGTTATAGGCAAGTTCAACAATACTTATTATAGCATTTTCTTATCTCCTCCTATCATTTGAGATAGTTACGTATACAGTATCTTTTTCCACCGTTATCTACGAGTAGCTTCACCATGCTATCAGCATTCGATATGGCTGCCCGCATGTCCTTGTGCCTCTTGCCTTTAAGATTTCGGAAGAGACGAGACACATCGCCATTTTAGAGAAGGACATTATGCAGACACTAGAAAGCGTCTCCGTTGATCCCCGGCGCTGGAGAGCTTTATTGGTTGTATTGGCCGGGACTTTTATGGCAGTTCTAGATGCATTTATTGTCAATGTTGCACTCCCCCCCATTCAACAGGATCTCCACACAAGTTTTGCCCAGGTCCAACTGGTACTAGCTGGTTACACACTTGCTTATGCTGTTGGCCTCATAACAGGAGGTCGGCTTGGTGACATCTTTGGTCGCAAGCGAATGTTCCAACTTGGGATGCTCGGTTTTACCTGTACCTCTCTGCTCTGTGGTCTGGCACCCGAGCCACCTTTCCTGATTGCGTCACGTGTGATACAGGGGCTAACGGCATCACTGATGATTCCCCAGGTTTTATCAATCATTCAGGTAAGCTTTCAGGGCAATGAGCGCACAAAAGCCTTTGGGATCTATGGTGCAGTGATTGGTATTGCCTCAATCCTGGGACAGGTATTGGGAGGAATATTGATCACAAGCAATCTCTTTGGCCTTGGCTGGCGTAACGTATTCCTCGTGAATGTTCCAGTTGGTATCATTGCGCTCATCGCTGGTTTTTTCTTTATTAAGGAATCAACAACGAATGAGAATCGAAAACTGGACCTTATCGGGGTTGTATTGATTGCTCTCACGCTGACCTTGTTCGTTTATCCTCTCACGGATGGGCGCGATACTGGATGGCCGTTATGGATCATTTTGTGCCTATTACTATCAATGCCACTTTTTATCACATTCATTCTCTATGAACGTCACCTTTCCCATACAGCTATAACCCCACTCTTACCATTAAATCTCTTTAAAGAGCGACGGTTCACGCTGGGGATAATCATTGCACTGGCATACTATGGAGAAAATGCGGCGCTCTTTTTCACACTGGTCCTTTTTTTGCAGGTTGGTCACGGCTTTTCACCTTTAAGTTCAGGGCTTACGTTTATCCCTCTTGGCCTGGGTTCTTTCATCAGTTCAATATTGATGCCACGGATTGTCACTCGTTTCGGGCTGACTGTGTTACGTTATGGTTCTGTGCTCTTGATATTGGGAGATGTGGGAGCGATTTTTGTCGTGCAACATATAGGAGATACATTACACAACGGTATTCCTTTGTTCCCGGTATTCCTCTGCGTGGGACTTGGTCAGGGATTGGTCGGGACGCCACTTGTGAATGCCGCTCTGTCTACGATCCCTTCTCGCTATACAGGCGCTGCATCAGGTGTGCTTTCGACGGTCACACAAATTTCAAATGTGCTGGGAGTCGCGTTTATCGGTCTGATATTCTTTGGCCTGTTAGGATCACAGGTGCAAATGCAAGCAGGACTCGTGCAACAGTATTATAGTCAGGCTTTTGTAGCATCACTTTATGCTCTGATTGTCATGGCTGCAATTACATTTTTCCTAAGTTCTCTGCTCTGTCGCAATAAAACGGGAAAAGTGGCATTGGCCAATGATCGTGTAAATATTATAGAATAAGAAAGTTCACGTGATGAGGCAGATAGGCTAGAAGAATAAGATTATAGAAGGTAGAAGAGGAGGTAAGTATCATACAGGTAATTACCTCCTGTCCATCGCTCGTTGGAACAACTCTCTCTGACCGGCTGTATTGTAGTAGTGTTGCAAAAAATTGAAAGCTCAGCAAATTGAAGGACACACAAACGTATCCCACTAATAAAAGGTGCAGAACATGCACGCTTTCTTTTTTGCAACACTACCGATCATTGTCCCTGGCCTCTATCTGGACAAGACATGTGGTCGTGCCAGAAGCATCCCTCATCATCGAATGGTGGGAAGGCCTAGCATTGCGGAATTGAATGGAGCCCGGTGCAACGGCGTCAAAACCCCCGAGTCCATCTCACAGACCGTATTACAGAGCACTTCAATGTCCTGAGCATTGTGACTGGCGAGAATAATCGTCTTTCCCTGATTCCGCAGACTCAGTATCAACTCTCGCATGTGTTGCACACCCTGTTTATCCAACCCATTAAATGGCTCATCTAAAATAAGCAGACGAGGATTCTCCATGATCGCTTGCGCGATTCCCAGGCGTTGACGCATCCCAAGAGAGTATTTATTCACCGGCTTTTTCATATTGGGGTCCAGTCCCACTCGTTTCATGGTCTCACCAATGGTCACGTCATCAATCTTTCTCCGTAGAGAGGCCAATATCTTCAAATTTTTCTTCCCCGTCAGTCCTGGTAGGAAGCCGGGTGTCTCGATGATGAGGCCCAGGCTTTCCGGGAAGTCGACATCTTTGCCGACCTGTTTATTGTGAACGAACACCTTGCCCCTTGTTGGGAGCAGGAATCCACAGATACACTTCATCAGCACGGTTTTGCCGCTCCCGTTATTGCCAACAATGCCATGAATTTTACCTTCCTCAAAGTCATGGCAAACATCACGGAGCACATGTTCTGGTCCAAAATCTTTGCTGACGTGATCTATGTGAATGGCGATATTCATATACTTAGCCCTCTGTTCCAATGAAATGAAAATTATAGGTACGAATGGTATAAAAAGCGATGCCATAGCAGAGAAGGATTAACAGCGCAAAAATCGCGCAGCTTTGCCAGATACGAGGCAGGAGATCATAGCCAAAATTGTGCATGCCATAGGTGGCCTGATTGAGTGGAGAGACCCAGCCCACAATCACATTGGCTTTATACATCAGCTGAGCGGGCCACCCAAACAGTGTTTGAATGAGTTGTGGATTGAGCAGGAAGCCGTACAGACTGAAGATGAACACACCCGCAACACTCCAGATCTGCCCCTTGAGAATGTTGAGCACCAGCATAAGAAACGCAATCAGCAGAGCATAGAGGAGCATCAAGACAAAGATCGTTCCCATACAGGCATAGGGCGTTGACATCTCCAACGTTTTTACCGTCACAGTGAGTCCGGTGGCCTGCCCTGCGGCGGAGTAACCAAGGATCGCCGCCGTCTCACTCCAGATATTGCCAACAAACGCATCATTTTGACAGAGCAGCATCGTTGCCCCAAGGATAAAGGCCAGGTAGACCCCGGTGGCAAGAAGAATATAGAGCGTCTGGCCCAGTAGCCATGTTTTCCGGTCAATGCGTACCAGGTAAAAGGGGACAGCTGCATTGAGAAAGGGAATGTCTGCAAACAGCAACACCAACAAGAGCGAGGAAAGCAAAATAGAATTGCTATCACTAAAGGTCCAGACGAAGGCCTCTACCAGTTGCATCGTTGTGTGATAACTCTCCGCAAACTGGATCACTTTGTTGGTGAGCAAAAAGCACAGAATGAAGGACAGGGCGAACGTAATGAGAATGCGTGGATTTTTATACCACCCGTGGAAATTATAGAGAGCCACGAGCACAACTTTTCTGATGTTATCCATTACCGAGTTTCCTTTTTGCAAAGATGGCGAAGATGATGCTGAAGCCGATCATGAACGCCGACTGCAGCAGGACCAGTCCCCAGTCACCCAGAATCCAGAAATGGGAAGGATTCAGCCATTCCCTGGGATAGAGGTAATACCATGCACCAAAGTAGCGATCGTGAATGATAATGAGGATATAGTAAAAAACGAATGGTGCCGCATAGGCCATATAGCGACTCTTTGTGATGCTTGCCAATGTAAAGCCGACCAGTGACCAGAGCATGCCCGAACAGAGGAACAAAGCCGCTTTGCCAAGGATCATCGCAGAGTATGTCGCGATGATTCCTCCATCGAACGGGTCTTCCAATGGTGTGAGCCCCAGCGTGGAGAGAATATAGGCCAGAAGGATGCCAATAAAGAGCACGAGCCCTCCTGAAATGGCACAGGCAAGAAGCTTCCCCAGAATATAGGCATTGACCCCACAACGCGGCAAAAATTGTTTGATAAAGCCGCTCTGAATATCATCCACAAACACGGGCGTAAAGGGGAGTGTGCAAAGAATAGGCATCGCGAACATCACCATATCCGATGACAGCGCATTCCCGATCAGCTCTACATGGTAGCCTGGTGGCAATTGAGGACCGTTTTCAAACGTTGTGTAAAGACTTGCTGCGGAAGCAAGAACAATCACTATCGCCATGCCAAACGCACCAGCAAGAAATCCTCTGGAGAGAACAGCACGTTGAATATCGGAACGAATAGTAGAGAGCATTGGAAACCTTCCTTGTTTCATTTGTTGTTTTCAACACTAGGATTATTTTGCTTCATGGCTGCATAGAAGTTGTATCGTAGTTGTAATATTTAAGACATTTTTCTGCAAAATCAACTGTGTATACAACTTTGTTACAATTATGGTACATAATGAGACGGTACGGCTGATGGATGCCGCTGTTATGGCAGCATCAAGCGGCGACATCCATGTGAAGGATAGACAGATATGAAAGTACTTATTGCTGAAGATGATACTGCGATCAATGATTTGATCCGCATGAATTTACATGATACAGGGTTTAGCTGCACCTGTGTCTTTGATGGTCTGGCCGCTGCCGACCTGCTGGAGCGGGATAGCTTTGATCTGGTCTTGCTCGATATTATGTTGCCCCATGTGAATGGGTATGAAATTCTGGAGTATATTCGTCCGCTTGGTATTCCGGTGATCATTATTACTGCTAGAAGTTCGGTCACCGACAAAGTAAAGGGATTGAACCTGGGCGCGGATGATTATATCGTCAAACCCTTTGCCATTGTAGAGCTTACCGCCAGAATCGAGGCGATACTCCGGCGCTACAACAAAGACCAGAGGATGCTGGTAATAGAGGATCTGGAGATCAACACCGAATCGCGCTTAGTCACGAAGCGTGGCATACCGGTAGAACTGACCCTGAAAGAATATGAATTGCTGCTCATGCTGGTGCGCAATAAGAATATCGCACTCTTTCGCGAGACACTTTTTGAACGGATCTGGGATGCAAATTTTATGGGGCATACGCGAACGCTGGATTTGCATATCCAACGGCTTCGTCGAAAGCTGGGTTGGGAAGACAAAATTAAGACCGTGTACAAGATTGGCTATCGATTGGAAGTGTAAGGATGCGGTTCTCGCTCAAAATCTTTCTCTGTATCGTGGTCGCAGTCGCGCTTTCCTTTGCTATCGGTGGCTACTTGCTGATCTCCTCAAATTTCACTGCCGCCAAAGACAGGGAGGTGAATCTCGCTATCGATGAGCACCTCTCGCTGCAGTATATGCTTGAATCCGCGCTTGTCACGCAAGAGTTGCAGGGGCAAGCCGTGACCGATGCGACGGTACGCACTGCCGCACAGGGCATCGCCACCAGTCTGCTGCAGAGCGGGCAAGGAGGAAGAGTCATTATTGTCTATAACACTGGTGGTACAGAGATCTATCCAGATGCGGGCAAGCAAGCGCCAGATCGTACGAAACTGACCTCCTTGCATGCTGGACAAGTGATGTATGCGCTTTCGCGTAATGGAAAGATCTCTACCCTCTTTGTGACCGGATTGTTGACCTATGGCTCCGAGAAGTTGTATCTCAGCTATAGCCAGGATATCAGCGAGGTGTTTGCGCAAAGGGATGCGCAGGTGCATACCTTTATCTTCTATCAGGGTGTCAATATCCTGATGAGTGCGGTTTTGGCTTTTTTGATCTCATGGCTGCTAACCCGTCCTGTGCGCCAGCTCACCCAGACCAGCCGCAGAATTGCCGCAGGAGACTACAAGAGGCGTGCAGATATCCGCTCATCCGATGAAATTGGAGAACTGGCACAAAGTTTTAATCTGATGGCTGCCTCAGTCGAGGAGAAGATCAATGCGTTAGAGCAATCCGCCCGCATCAAGGATGATTTTATCGCCAATTTCACGCATGAACTCAAGACGCCGATGACCTCCATCGTTGGGTACGCCGACATGCTGCGCTCTCGCCAGCTGGACCCGGAAACGGTCTTCAAAGCCGCCAATTATATTTACAACGAAGCCAATCGTCTGGAATCACTTTCACTGAAAATGTTGAATCTGGTGATCCTGGAACTGCATGACTTCACCTTTGTGCCGATCGCTGCTGATGAGCTGGTTGGATACATTGTTCGAGCCGCGACTCCCTCTTTTGTGCAGAGTGGTATGATCATCAAGGCATCGGCGCAGGAAGGGTGGGTGCAGGTTGAACCTGACCTCATGAAGACATTGCTGCTCAATCTTATGGACAATGCACGAAAAGCATCGAGTGCTGGCAGCGCCGTTGAGGTGCGCGGGAGCCGGGATGGTGAGCACTACACCTTCAGCGTGACCGATCATGGACGAGGCATACCGCAAGCAGAACTGGGCAAGATCACCGAGGCCTTTTATATGGTTGATACGTCCCGCTCCAGAGCACAGAATGGTGCGGGACTGGGATTGAGCATCGCCAGCAAAATTGCCACGTTGCATCATACCACGTTGCAATTTGTGAGCAGCATAGGAATTGGCACCAGTGTCAGCATCAGTTTGCCCTGTTTCCATATACAAGAGGAGTATGAGGATGAAGAATAGGATCTTCTGGTATAGTGTCGTGGCCTTCGTGGTCAGTCTCCTGGTGACTGCTAGCGTGCTCATGCCTGGCGTATTGCTTAGCAGAACAGAGGATAGTATCCTGAGTTCTTCCTCTACGGTGAGTACAGGCATCTCTTTTTCTCAACAACAGAACGCCACTGCCGCCAGCAAAACGCCAACACCATCGGTGGTGTCCGTGGCACAAATGACCAGAAGCGTGCAATTGTATGAGCAAGGTGTCCAGAAAAGTGTGCTCTCCACAGAGTTTAGTAATGGCAGTATGGATATGAAAGAGGCGGTCGATGCCTGTGTTCAGCAAATAACCACGCTTTTGCAGAAGGGCGCGCTTGTGCCACTTGCTCAGTTTCCTCAGGCATATACTGTAAGTGCAGAACAGAGAACCATCATGGGTGATAGCGGGAATCCCGCACTGCAATACTGGGATATTGCCTTCCTTTCGCTCTCTAATCAGACGAAAATGGATGTCTCGTTAGATGCTCAAACAGGAATGTTTCTGTCCATACGTATAAGTGTGGAGAACGCCACCGGTATAGTTGACCTGATGAGCACCGCTGAAGCCATCGCCCAGGAGATGCATATGTCTGGGCGTCTGCTTTTATTGGACGAACAAGGTATTCCCCAAACTGCATCATGGAAATTTAATAATGCAGCGGTGCTCATGCAATTATCTGTTGATGAAAATACATCTTCTATCAGTTTATTGATGGAAATGCATGTGTCACCGGCCTGATAACAGGTCCTCTGAAAGGAAGCCTGTTATCCTCTCAAAATTTTTTCATGTATATGGAGAGAAAAACGTTTACAATCTGGATACAATTTGTGTACCTGCATGATACAAGAGCCCGTTAGACTCTCTCTTGACGTTGAGATACCCTCGCAAAAACACAGGCAACAATTCCTTGTCTCTCAACGTCACCTATGGGTTAAAGGGCTCTTTTTTTATACCAGAAGATAGGAACAAAACGATGAAACATGATGATCCTCATAGACAGGTACACGATAAGGACGTTTTTCTCCGATCGACGCTGGCGACAAAGGTTCTCCTGTTGACGATGTTGCTCACCGTCATCGGGTCACTGGTCGCCTGTCAGAGCACACCGACAACGCCTCCGGTGACCGGCAAACAGCAGGATATCAACTCGATAGTGAAGAGTAATACGCAGAATACCAATCTGTTGCAGGGTGTTCCTCAGACGCTGACAGATCATCAGACGCAGGGAGCGGTCACCTTGAACATCAACGCCTCGGTGCAACTCCCTCACACCTCGAAGATCCCGGTGGTGACGACGCAGCCAACTTGTTTTACCCAGGATACGGTCAACAAAATTATCACTACCCTCATGCCGGGAAAGCAATTATATGACAATGCAGTTGATTGGTCCAAAGTGGACTATCAAAAGCTGGCCGCGCTTATACAGGCGCTCCAACTGCCAGGTGCTCAGGGAAACAAAGAGATCACAACACAATCAGGCAACGTAAGTGCTGCCCTCCTTGCCGCCAGGAACAGTAATTTCTCGAAATTCTCTAATCCGACGAGTATATTGTCAAGGGCATCCTTGGCACCAGACACACGACAAAGAACGCCAATGACTGGACAGTTGCAACGGCTTGATGAGAGTGACTTTGGGAGTGGAGCAAAGGTCATAAAAGGATTTCATGGACATATGCTCTCGGTGTATGCCGACTCTGGCAAAGGGTACGATACGACTCTGGACATTCAGGCGTCTGATGATGCCAAAAATTGTAGTGTAAATTTTGCGAACCATGACATTCCCGATGTCTATAATTATACTGATCTGACCGGTCCGGCCAGAGGAATGAGCATGTCGCTGGATCAGGCCAAAGCCCTGGCGCAACAGACATTACAGGCCGTGGGAGCCACAGATCTGAGGCTTACCCAGGTACAACTGGGGACCTTAATCCCGCACTCGGCCAGTGATAATCCCAATACGATGAATCAAGCCTATGGCATGTGGTTTACCCGTGACGTTGCTGGCGTCCCCACGACGGTCGATTTGACTAATCCAAACCAGAACGCCTATCAGCAAACGTATCCCTATGAGCGGTTGTTTATGCTGGTGAATGATACCGGGGTAATTGAGTTTTCCTGGACATCTCCGATGCGTACCACCGGGACAATCTCTTCGAATGCCCAGATTCTGTCGTTTCAGGATGCGATGAACCAATTTAAGCAGCAATTCTTCATCCACTATGCCCAAAACGATACAAGCAAGGGGAATACGGCCTATACCATCAAGCGGATCACTCTGGGCATGATGCGGGTACAGAACAAGAATCAAGCCAATACCTACACGATGGTCCCGGTCTGGGATTTCTATGGGACCGGTGGTCCTTCACCCAGCAACCCACTGCTGATCGACCATAGTATGGAAAGCTTTTTAACCATGAATGCGATCGATGGTTCCGTCATTGATCGGACGCTAGGATATTAATTTATATGCTCTACGCTGTTCTTTGTAGTGCAGTAGTGCAGCGTTTGCACAACTGCACTACAAAGAACCCTGTCACAAGGAGCCTTCCGCTCCCCCTCTGCGTTGACTTTCAACAACATTGGATTATTCTGGACACTGGCTGCTGACGGGTGGCAATATCTAGCAAATTGAGACCTTGCCGACTATCACATGGTATTAGAACGACTCCAAAACATTATAGGACAAACACGTGAGATCGCAGAGCCCACGGGTTGCACAACGAGATGCATATTTCTCTAAAATGGCTCTACAGGCTCATTTAAAACGTGCGCCTACGAATCAGTAATACCTCTGCTGTATGAAGGAAAGAGATCAACGAACCTTTTCCATTCCAGGGAGGCACATTTCTTCTCAGTTTGCCAGTTTCCCGCTCTTCTTGTTCAGTTATGCAACCTCGTTGCGCATCACGTGGGTGTTGAAAACATTTATAATGAGCTATTTTTTATTTTTTATTTTTTATTGTGAAAGGTGCAAATATATGCATCCAATGACTCCACCGGAGGATATGCCAACGCAATCGCTACCGACGCAGATGTCGACACCGTCTCCGGAACATATGCCCAGGCAATCGTTACCTCAATCATTATCATCGCCACAGCAGTCGCAGCAGGCGCGGCCAGAGAGACGTTCTTTGTCCCGGTCCCGGTCTCATATTCCTTTGTTGATAGTTCTGGCTATTGTTGTGCTGCTGCTTGGCGTCGTTGGAACGCTGGTGTTGCCTCCTACACTGGCATATATCTCTCCCACTCCTACGCCGGTGGAGGTGCACAAGGTGCCAACGCCAACACCCACCCCCGTACCATTTAATCCCACTATTGGGGCAGTACTACCCACGCACCGTATAGTTGCATTCTATGCTATTCCTGGAGCGGAGGCGACCGGGCCAGCCTATCAACTGAGTTCGGATATGCTGGGTCAGTTGAATACGCAGGCCGATGCGTATCAAAAACTTGATCCATCACATCCTGTAGATGCAGGCATTGATCTCGTTGTCAGCGTCCCGGACAGTATACCCGGTCCCGAAAGCTACTATAGTCATCATGTCGATGCGTCTACAATTCAGCAATATATTGATTTTTGTCAGCAGCATAATCTGTTGCTTTTTCTCGATCTCAATTTCGGGCAGGCACCCATTATGCAAGAAGTTCATTTCTTCTTGCCTTATCTGGAAAAATACTCATTTGTGGAAATGGCCATCGATCCAGAATGGATGTTTCCCAACAAGAATGGTATTCCTGGCGTCGATCTGAGTAACGTAACAGCCGCCGAACTGAATCCGATCATTGAGGCGGTAGCGGCTATACCGATGAAATATCATGTTCCACGAAAAGCTCTGATTATTCACCAGTACCGTGGCAATGGTGATGGCTTGGAAAATTCTACCTCTCCCGGCACTGCCGAGATCGCGGATAAACGCGACATTATCTCAGATCCACGTGTTGATGTTGTGATCCATATTGATAGTGTAGGAAATTACCCTGGCGGGAGTGCTGATAAAATAGCGCAGTATGAAAATTGGTGTCGTGGTGATATGCACAAATATAAAAACTTTCAATATTGTGGTTTCAAACTCTTTTACAACCTGGAAGCCCCGTTTGGCTTGATGACACCACAGCAAGTACTTGCACTCTCTCCATCGCCTATGGTCATCACCTATGGGAATTAGCCCGAATTACTCGTTTCCTGTTTGTATCGCTGTCGGTGTAAATTTTAAAATTCCATGAGGGAGTGGCAAAGGTAGTGTTGCAGTGCGTCCGTAAAAGGCGTTTTTTTACATTGCTTCTGAGGAAGTGGCGGGTAGAGAGAACCCGTGTGGTCAACGAGCTTACCGGAGATGGAAACATTAGATGGGAACAGAGCACGCTCGCAAAGCGTCGGTTCTGAAAATCAGTATAAAAGCCATTGCTGAGCTGAAAGCTGTCGGCACGATATGCTTCACAGCCAGGCTCCTGGATAGGGTGTTTTCAGGGTTATCTGATAGAGAGGCGAAGGAATTCGAGAACATCCTTCACCTCTCGGTTCTGTTTTGAGACACGCAAGCATGAAAATATGCATGTTAGTGGTGAGGATCACCAAGGGCACGTTTCAAAGCTGCAAGCTGATCCCGCGTGGAGGTCTGTGTCACCTGTGCGTCAGCAACCATCCTGAAACCGTGGTAGGCCCCAGGATAGAGATGGAACTCCGTTGGCACCCCTGCTCGCGTGAGGCGACGAGCATACTCCAGATCTTCTTCCAGAAACAGATCCAGGGCACCAGCACTGATGAATGTGGGAGGAAGGCCCTCTAAATGCTCAGCGCGTGCCGCTGCCGCATATGGCGAAACATCTGGCAAGCCTGGTTCCTGACCTAACAGGGAGGTCCAGCCCCAGCGATTGGCTTCGCGTGTCCATATGAATTCTCCAGTGTATGGATGAGGTTCTGCCAACGTACAGGTGCGATCATCGAGCATGGGCTGGATCATGAGTTGGAACGCCAGGGGAATCTCCCCCCGATCACGAGCGAGCAACCCAAGCGCAGCGGCCAACCCCCCTCCTGCGCTGCCACCACCGATGGCAATCCGGCTGGTATCTACCCCCAGTTCGCCTGCATGGGTGTACAACCAGTGCAAGGCGGCGTAACAATCCTCGACTGGACCAGGATGGCGTGTCTCAGGAGCCAGGCGGTAGTCTACCGAAACAGCCACACATCCAATGGCTGACACCATGTTCTTTACCGTGAGATCTTCCTGCTCAGGAGATCCCATAATATATCCGCCCCCGTGTATCCAGAGCAAGGCAGGCCGCGGTATCGAGCGGTTGGTTGGCTCATATACCAGCACGCGTACCTCAGGCGAGCCTTCGGGACCAGGCACCAGGCGTTCGCTCACCGCAATAGCGGGAAATGTGGGTTGGTGCGCTGCCATCCGGGTGAGCATCTCTTTGCTCCCGGCGCGCATCAGCGGCAAGGTCTCTGTGGTATACACCGGAGTAGGAAACTGGTCTAGTATCGCCACCAGTTCTGGATCAACAAGATGTCTAGTCGTCAATGTATCTTCCTTCCTTCATTCGTATTTCTCTTGCTCAATGACGGAAAACAGGTCATGTGGCAGCCATCTTCGGCATGAGCACGAGCATACTATACCGTGTCCCGGACCTTCGAGACAAACACGTGCGCTGTTTTGCACTGTGCTTCAAGCTTCATCTGTGCTTGACGAGGGTTGCGGGAGGTCTTATACTCCATATAGGACAACTGTCCCCAACAGCGTGCAGTATAAAGGACAATTGTCCCCTTGTCAAGAGGAGATCACATAAAGAGGGGTGCTATGGAAACAGGGAGACAGCAGGAACGGGTCGTCACAACAAAGCGCAGTAAAAAAGAAGCAGGGATGCGCAGGAGGCCAGAACTGCGTCAGGCAGCCGATTTTGACCAGCGAATCTTGCGGGTAGCTCGGCAGTTGTTTGCCGAGCGAGGCATTGAGGATGTCAGTATGCATCAGATTGCCCAGGAAGCAGGCGTTGGTCAGGGAACGCTCTATCGCCGCTACGCCCACAAGGGCGAATTGATTCTGGATCTGCTTAATGAGAGTGCCCAGCGATTCTTAGAGGAGATCCAGGCCTATGCCCAGGATGGAGAAATATGGTCAGCATTACAGCGATTGGACAGCGTCCTCCACAGATGCATTGCCTTCATCGAGGAGGAAGGATTATTTTTGGCGGTAAGCATGGATACGTCGTCTGCCGAGAAGCGAGAGATGAAGTTTAGCACGCGGTACTATCGTGCCTCCCATAGCCTCATCGCGCATTTGCTTGAGGAAGCCATTACCCAGGAGGAACTTGCGCCGCTGGATATCATCTACACCGCCGATGCGATCATTGCAACCTCCGATCCTGCCCTTTATCTCTTTCAACGGCAGAGGCGAGGGTACACGCCAGAACAGATCTTAGAAGGGATACGACGTATCTATATCAAGGGCGTGTCTGTTCGCTCTCCCCACAACCAGGCTCGCGACGATCAGTCGGAGCCTCCTCCGGCTTGAAGGCTCTTGCGCAACGTTCTGGGGCACCATACATGCTCGTTATCTGCAACTGGGGGGAGTAGATCCCCACTGAAACCATCGCCGCCCGTGCTACTACTGTTGACAATACCATTCTGCTTTTATTATGCTTGTCTTGGAGGCAAATTTTCTATTTTTGGATAAGGAAATACATGAACGATCAAAAGGAATTTGAGCAAACGGAGAACGGTATAGAGACATTAGGACGATACCGTATAGCACGGCGTATTGGTCGAGGAGGCATGGGCGAGGTCTGGCTTTGTGAAGATCCCCGACTGATCCGTCAGGTTGCCATCAAGACGCTGCCAGCACACAATCAACAGGATAAGAATTTTGCCAAACATTTTGAGCGCGAAGCAGAGGCAGCCGCCGCACTGAATCATCCACATATTCTACCAGTCCATGACTATGGCAAACAATCCCTGCCTGATGGCACCATCGTCAGCTATATTGTGATGCCTTATATCAGTGGTGGCTCGCTAGCAGATCGCATAACCTCTGCTTCCCAGCAACAATTATTGCTGCCCCTACAGGATACCCTTGCATTCCTTGAGCAAGCCGCTCAGGCCATTGACTACGCTCATAAGAAACGTCTGATTCACCGCGATATTAAACCTGCTAATATGTTGTTGCGTGAAGATAACTGGCTATTCCTGGCAGATTTTGGCATTGCACGTATAATAAGCAGCGAAGAGAACTTGACAGGAAGAAGTGTGGCCGCTGGAACGCCACTGTACATGGCACCAGAACAGGCACGTGGCAAAGCAACGATCACCAGTGATAACTATAGTCTGGCAGTCGTCGCCTATCAACTCTGCACGGGACGCTTGCCATTTGAGAACAAAACAGCCCTCGCGACTATGATGATGCATCAACTTGAGCCTGTGCCTTCTCCTCGCCAGTTTAATCCCACGCTTCCCTCTGCCTTCGAACAGATCCTCTTGCAGGGACTAGAAAAGGACCCGGCCGCTCGACCAGCGCTTGCCTGCGAGTTCGTCGCACAGTTACGTCAGGCGATCTCCAATCCAACCTACCAGCCAACGCCGTTACAGACCGTTCATGACCTGCCCAGGCTCGACTTTCAAGAAAGGACACAAACACAACAACCCGACGAACAGCATGCCCGCATCTCGCGCCGCGATCTACTGCTCGGTGGCGGCGCAATAGCCACAATCACCACTGGCGTTGGTCTTGGCGCATGGGGATACTGGCAGACGACGCAAGGATCCCAGAAAAGCTTGCCTACTCCTCAATATATCTCGGCACGTCCAAAAAACTCAGGAGATGCCAATGCACCTGCACTGGTACTGACCGGTTCGCTCCTCAATGCGAACAATCTCTTATGGTCAAAAGATGCCAGCTTGCTTTTTTCTTTAGAGTATACCTATACGCTCTTCCGCTGGGACGTTGCCAGCCTGCTAAAGCAGCCTGATAAACCGTATGGATCAACATTCTATTCCGGCAAGCTCTCTTATCCCGACAATCAACTCTGCGCAACAATATCTCCTGACAGAACGCAATTCGCGGTCGCCAACTCAGAGTGGGACGATACAAAGACGCAGGTAGCACTCTATACGCTCGATTTACGCTTACAATCAACTATCAATATGCCACCTAGCGGTAACTTTGGGGCTATTACCTGGTTGACAAACAATAATCTGTGTTTCACACGATACGGCTCGGACGACCTTAATTCAAATAAGGCCCACAGTTATTTATATGTTGTAGATCCAACGCGACCACAACGCCAATGGACAATATTGTTAAACACATTAATTACAAGCGGCGGTAAAACTAGCGGCGGCAGTCCAGTCGCGACGGTCCTTGCCGATCCAACGCCAGATAGCTCGCGCGCGGTCATCGGCTACGAAGACTACCTTGAGGTTGGCAAGGTCACTATATCGAATAACGCGACATGGACAGTACTCTCACGCATCCATGTAAAGATATCTAGCTCTAAGACTTCGCAATGGATCGACTGGACGCCAGATGGCAAGAATCTCGTCATGCTGACTACTAGAGACACCACGCATCCACAAGGTCGTGTGGTTTATATGTCCGCGTCTATGAGTAAACCACCGGTGCAGGATTTGAATACGCCCTCGATTGCAGGACTGGAAAGTTCCGTTGATGGTTATAACTGCCTGGCTTGCAATCCCAATCCGGCAAATACTCCACCGCTGGTAGCAGTTGGGACCGCTGATGGCAACATCTATATCTGGAAACTTCAGGCTGGTTCTTCATATATCAAGAAACTGGGAACAGACCGCATTCAAGCGGGAGTAGCGACACTGGCCTGGTCTCCTGATGGGAAATGGTTAGCGGCCAGCTTTCAAGATAATCAGGCATCAATCCTGATCTGGAAGATAGGATGATAGACATGTTGATACACCATAGGATTCAATGGCAAGAAAAAATGTTGGGACGCTACTATCTATCGCGATTATTAGGGCGAGGGGGTATGAGCGAGGTATGGGAGGCTGAAGATACACAGTTACATCGCCAGGTCGCGGTCAAAATCCTTCCGCCGGTCCTTATGAACGATGTTGACTATCTCAAAACTTTTCTTAATGAAGCCCGCATCGCTGCGGCATTGGAGCATCCACACATCCTACAAATACATGACTTTGGGGAGATCACCCTGGAAGACGAAGTCATTACCTATCTCATCCTTCCATTAATAACAGGCGGTTCGCTACGTGATCTCATCGAGAACACCCCGCATGTGTTACCGATCACAACGAGCCTGAATTACTTACGCCAGGCGGCTCAAGCCATTGATTACGCTCACAAGAAACACATGCTCCATCGCGATATCAAAGCAGCGAATATGTTGCTTCAGGATGACTGGCTCTTCCTATCCGATTTTGGTCTCGCGCAACTCCTGACGACCAATAGCTATCGCAGTAACACCCAGACCGGCATTGGCACCCCGGAATACATGGCTCCGGAGCAGATAAGGGGACAGGCCCAACCAGCGAGTGATCTCTATAGTCTGGCGGTCGTTGCCTATCAGCTTCTATGCGGTCGATTACCCTTTCAGGGGGGCATTTTTGATATCTTCCTCAAACATCTACATGAAGAGCCACCCACGCCACGGCAATTCAATGAAGAACTGCCCGCGGCTATGGAACAAACGATTTTAAAGGGATTGGCGAAACAGCCCACTGATCGCCATAGCTCCTGTACTGCTTTTGTGGATGAATTAGAGGAAGGATGGAAGCACAGGTCAATAGGCCAGTTGACCGTGCAAGATCCTGAAGCGACGTTGATCGCACCCCGGAACACACGTGCACGCTCGACGAAGCCAGCAGACGCACATATGCCCGCTTCTTCACCTCTGCCATCGGGTGAATACGCGACCATAGAACTTTCAAGCACCATACCAACGGACAATCAAACAACCGCTACGGTTACCGATCAAGAAACGGCACACACCCAGCCGAACACTTTATCCACGAAAACAAATCCATCACGAACGATCAAACGGCGCGATTTCATGGTTGGCGGAGCCTCCGCGCTGGTATTTCTAGCGGGTGGAGGATATGCGCTTACCACCGCACTGAAGCCCTCGGAGAAGCAAGCCGGTCCACAGCATTTAAT
The DNA here is from genome assembly GCA_015099395.1 of Ktedonobacteria bacterium brp13. Classification (GTDB taxonomy): domain Bacteria; phylum Chloroflexota; class Ktedonobacteria; order Ktedonobacterales; family Ktedonobacteraceae; genus Dictyobacter. Next base: position 3,835,038 of record AP024096.1, read on the forward strand.
CCCCGGTGTTCCTATACTCAAGCTTACCCCTAATACACAGGCTGTATGGAATGCCCGCTGGAGTCCGAAAGGCCGCTATCTGGCTACCGGAGGAGACGATGGTCGAGCAATGATATGGGATATTGACCACATATTGTCATCGCAAACAGCCCATGTCCGTTTCGTTTCCTCCCCATCCCTGAGCTGGCAGATCAGTAGTTGGGGGGATTCGCTGCAGTCAGGCTATCTGGACTGGTCACCAGATGGGCAAAAACTGGCGGTTCTGGCCACGGACAGTGCGAGTCATCGAGGCCAGACGAATCCGGTGATCATTGATATCTTTACCCCCAATTTTAGCCCAACTTTCACGAATGGGGGCAACGGTATAAATGGCAATAATCCACCGATAAACTCCTGGCTGGCCTGGTCTCCTACTGATGAGAGAATCGCTACAATCTACAACTTTTCCGCCAATGTCGGCTTATGGATACCATCTGGTAACGAAGAACTATTACAGCATCAGCTTACGACGCCACAAACACAGACAAGTACCAGCATACAAGCGCTCGCATGGTCTCAGGATGGCACATATCTCATTGGCCTCAATATCGATGACCATCCGCTGCTTAGCACCGTTATCTGGAATGCCGCAGCGGAAGATAAAGCGACTCCGCCATCTATCACTTTGCCGAAGCGGATTCCCTCCAAAGTTTCGACCTTCGACAAAATTGTCTACATCCCATGCGTACGAAGCTCGCCAATAGAGGCAACTCAATTTGCCATGAATAATATGGACTGCATAATCATTGGTAGTGCTCAGGAGAAAAAGGTATTGCGAATACTGGCAAGCGACGATCCTGCCGCGCACAAGACGCTTCCCTTTCAACCGGACGGATCCAGTGGTCCCCTCTATCCTCAAGTGGGACCGTTATGCTGGTCGCCCAATGGTCGATATATCGCAGGCAGTTATCTCAGCAGTACACAAATTTTTGTCTGGGATTTGCACGATCCGCATCCTCGCACGACAAAAGAGGGCTTTCAGCTTCCCATCCTCTCCTTTGGCAAGACCGGAGGACATAACGGGCCGATCAATGATCTCTCCTGGTCGCCGGATGGACGTTACCTGGCTTCGGCTTCGCAAGACACAACGGTCATTCTCTGGAAAGTGAATGGCGAATAGGGGTGGAGTTAAGGTTGCTGTCACCAGCCGCAAAGTAACTGATGAGGTAATCAACGCGGCTGGTAAAGAACGTGACCCAGGACCAGGGATGCGTAGTGAGTTCCAAGGCCATTGTATGGTTGTCCCACATCGTCAGGCGGCATAGGCCAGTACATCGTGAACTACGGAGAAGCCACCGCAGCCTGCCGCCGTCTTGACGAAGGTGGCTGCATCTCCTTTCATGGCATAGAGCGGGCGATCCATGTTCCCGCACGCTGAGCCTCTGCCGCCATTTCAATCACCTCCTGCACACGCAAGCCCTGTTCGAGTCCTGGGTCGTATGACTGTCCTTTAGATGTCCTGCTCAGGAAATCGGCAAAAGCGGCGACGTTGGAGGGAATCTCGCCTGCCGGTATATCTACCCTCGGGAGAAGAGTGCTCACGTAGTTCTGTGTCACCGGTATTCGCTGCCAGTCCTGCTCACTGTCCGCTAGTCTGGCATCGGCAAAATAGAGATAATTGGGGTCCATGATATTCCAGCATAGCGATCCTTCACTGCCATAGATCTCAACTGACAAGTTGCTGACTGCGCCCGCAATCAACCTGCCAGATTCAATCGTGCCAATTTGCCCGCCCGCCAGGTCCGCCTGGATAATCACATGGTCGTCCGTCTCCACGCGCACGCGCTCGCTGCTCCCTTGCACTGCTGGACGCTCTGGAATGAAAATGCGCGTCTGGGCCGCTAGCTGCTCAGGCATGCCGATCAGCCAGATCAGCAGATCGGCCAGGTGTGGCACCAGGTCACTAAGCACACCTCCGCCGCTCTTTGCCATCTCCGCTTTCCAGCGCAGCGGCTTCTCAGGGTTGCGATAACTCGCACGATAAAACGCCAGGCGAAAGGTATAAACTTTACCCAGGCGGCCAGCCTGCAACAACTGTCGCACATATTGCACGGCCGGACAGTAACGCAAAGTAAAAGATATCTGTGCATCTCGTCCCCGTGCACAGGCCGCCGTGACGATTTCCTGTGCCTCCAATAGATTATTGGCAAGTGGCTTGTCTGTGTAGATCGCTTTATCTGTAGCGAGTGCCGCCAGCAGCATCTCCCGATGAAGATAGGGCGGTGTAGCAATGACGACGGTATTGATGTCATCGCTTGCCAGTAGCTCGCGGTAATCCGTGGTATAGTGCTCAATGCCTAACTGCTCCGCAGCGAGTTTACCACTTGTCACGCTGGATGTTGCCACCGCTACGAGCTCTACCGGTGGCAGGTCAGCATAGTACAGTGCAACGTCGCGCAGCGCATTTGCATAGACCTTGCCGAAACCGTAGCCGATCAGCCCGACACGAATTGGATCAAGTTGCACCATGCTACATCACCACGCTTTCGTTAGCATCGCTTTTATATACCAGCCGACCGCGCGACCAGGTGCAACGTACAAACCCTTGTTCATCCAACGCGACCAGGTCTGCATCCATACCAGGTGCGATTTTCCCTTTGCGGTTAGCAACGCCTGTGATCTCAGCAGGAGTTAGCGAAGCCATGCGAATGGCTTCGGCCCAGCCAATTCCGGTGAACGCAACCATATTTCTGACCGCGCGATCAAGTGTCAGCCCGCTGCCCGCCAGCGTGCCATTAGCCAGCCGTACGCTGCCGTTCGCGACATGAACTTTGCGATTAATAAATGCATGCTCGCCATCGGGAAGACCGGCGGCAGCAACCGCATCGGTGATAAGCGCGACATCACGTGCTCCACGGCACGCCAGGATGAGCCGCAAAATCGCCGGATGCAGGTGAATGCCGTCAGCGATCATCTCGACGGTAGCCCTCTGATCGGTCAACAATGCTCCCACCGCTCCTGGCAGGCGATGTTCAAGGCCTGGCATCGCGTTGAAGAGGTGCGTAGAATGGCGCGCGCCTCCATCAATGGCATGGAGCGCCTGCTCATATGTTGCTGTCGTATGTCCGATGCAGGGCAGGATGTTAAGCTGCACAAGCGTTGCCAACAAGGCATCTCCTGCGTCCTCTTCAGGTGCGTAATCAATGATGCGTATCCAGCCCTGCCCTATGGTAGCCAGTTTGTTCATTTCAACGGGATCGGGTCGTCGGATGCCCGGTTCATACTGCGCACCTTTTTTCGCGTGGCTGATAAAAGGCCCTTCAAGGCGAATACCAAGAATTTCTGCTCCTCGCTCGTGTTCCTGACGCTCTGCTATCCTGACGATGCGCGCGACCTGTTCGCCGGTCTCCTTTTTCCCTGTCGTCGCGATGGTCGGAAAAAATGAAGTCACACCGAATTGCGGAAGCTCATGGGTCATCGCTGCAATATCTTCTTGCGGACCCGTTGTAATATCATGCCCACACAGCCCATGAATGTGCATATCGATGTAGCCGGGGGCCACACACCAGGAACGCAGGTCGCTCACCTCTACTGGCTCCCCCGGCATATGCTCGGAGCATAACTGCCGCGCCTGGGCTATGTCCGTTACTCGCCAGACAGCGCGTATTGTCGTTCCCGCAAGAACAATGGCGAACGGTCCTGCTATCTCTTCCGGTGTGTAGAGCTTTCCTGTTACCAGGACTTGCAGCGGATCTGTCGCTGGGGCGCGTCTATCTTCGCTCATGTATCCCCCGTTTTTTTCTTTCTGAAAGTACCTTGCCGGTGCCGATCATCAAACTCGCGCTAAGCGATCTCCATAACGCTCATATAATTTTTTTCCCTGCTCTATGCCTCCGGGAATGTTAGCTGAAAGGAAAACGGGCGGCTGTATGCCTCGTGCAAGGAGATTGCCGATTGTCTCGGCAGTAAGCATCTGACCAATAAGTGAGCCACTTACCGATGAAATAGAACAAGCTTTGCCATGCCCTCCCGGCATTTCGAGCATTGCATCCCCAAATGGCCCGCAATTGTCGATGACAATGTCCGCCAGTTCGTACAATTTCTTGCCTGATGGATGCCGTGATTCTACTTGCCGACTATGTTCGAGTGCCGTGACGACTACCAGCTTATGACCGTGCTCTTTGACCTGTAGCGCGACTTCGACGATAGCCACATTGACGCCAGAATTGGAGCAAATGATAAAAACATCGCACGGTTCGATATGATAGCAGGATAAGAGGGTCTGTCCTGCTTCAATGTCACGTTCGATCTCCGGGCTTTTCACACGTTCAAGTGACCAGCCTTTTCGCAGTGCGAGCACTTCCAGATCTATCCTGTTGACCGGCACTAGACCACCGGCCCGCCCTGCCAGTTCCATAGCAAAGGCGCGTGAATGACCGGTCCCGTACGCCTGAATGACGCCATCGTTCTCAAGGCTATCGGCAAAGAGCTTTCCCGCCTGGCGGATCGCATTGGTTTGCGTCTGATAGATACGCTGTATAACGTTTGTCGCTTCCTGCCAGAAGAGTTCTAAGCCAAATTGTGCATGTTCGGACATACTATTTCCTTCTTTCCAAGCTTCCTTCTTTCTAAGCTTGTTTTCTTTTATCCTTGCCTGAGCAATGTGCCAAGCGCGTTTACTAGTCGTTCGCCCGATCCCGGAGCGAATGGGCTCATCAATACTTCGTAATCCATTTCTGCATACGCAGCGCGAGTAGGTATGTAGCCCACATAGCCATTGGTGTAACCCAGCAGCAGCACAAAGCGCTCGCTATCGCGTTTGATCTGCGCGCCCAGGTCATTGTATAGCTCTCCGGGTACGGCCACGAGAGCGCATTCTCCCAATAAAGCTACCGACACTGCTACGTTGTGCACCTGTTCTCCCTGCGCCAGAGACCTATGTTGAGCAGCCTGAAGTCCCTGCAATACTGTTTCCTGTGTGCGTGCCTGAGCTATATTACCCATCTGCCGTTCAGTACTCATACGCGCTTGCACGCTTTGGATGTACGCGGCGATTTTGCCGGGTGCCAGAGGCTCTTTCTGCTCAAGTGCGACAACAGCATCACGAATACGGGGAGGATCAAGCCTGAGCGGCCGCGCCGCCGGAAGCAAAGCATAAGCCTGCTCCGCTAGCATCCTGCCTAAGCGCTCAAGCTCGTCAAAACCCTGCCCTTGCCGCATGTGGCGGGTGCTGATGTCGCCGGCCGCGCCTGTTGCCAATCCGAGCCAGGTATCTTCTCCAAGGAGAGCGTGCAATTGTCTCCGGTAAGCCCCCGCCAGGTCCGCAGATAGTGCCAGATTGCTAGCATCGAGGACCGTTGGATGACAGGGGAAGCTGGCAAACAGGGCAGAGGGTTGCGCCTGCGGCTTGTCTGTATCGTAGAAGCAGAGCACATCGAGAGCAAGATCCGCACTTTTGTCGGGATGGTCACGGTTGCTAGCAATGCCGTTAATCACACCACTCGCCCGCTTCACCCATACAGGATGCATGTGCGCAAGTGCGGATATGGCCGCGCGGCTGGCTCCCGCGATACAATGCTCCTGGATGACAGGATCAGACTGCTCCTGCCTGAATGATAGCGATCTTGCCACATCTGGCCCTGAATGGGTGTGCGTTGCTCCGAGCCAGACGCTTGCGCCGGGGAACTGCTGCACTATCCGCCGACGTACCTCGTGCACCATAGCCTCATCGATGCCGATCAGATCGCAGATGATTACCACCCAAGGCTGCTCCTGTGTGCCAAGCGCCAGGGCATGCGCATACAGAGGATCGTGCGTGGCATTGGCTAGTCCGGAACGGTCGCCATAGCCGCCCATGTGACAGGGGATGTCCGGTGTAATCTCTGTCAATGCCCATCCTGCAAGGTACGGAGTGTTTGTTGCCATCTTATAATTCCCTAGAATTTGTTCTTTTGCAGCATTTCCAAGAAGTCGGTCGCGCGGTCGCTAGTCATCATTTTTGCTGTCAACCTGTAACCTTTCGCAGCAATAGCCCGGTAGATCTCTGCATCTTCTGCTGTGACGGCGATTGAATGCGTGACCATTTTGAACTTGGTACCTGGGGTCGGAGCTTGGTTGCCAACATTGATCTCCTTCGACTGCAAACCGCCTTCCAATAAGCGCAATGCATCCTGAGGCAACTTGGCGAGTACAAATATGCGCTCGCTCTGTCCCTTTGGACTTTTGATGTACTTGAGCGTATCGTCAACTGAAAGCACCGACGTGGGGACACCGCGAGCTGCCTGTGGCAACAGCATCAGTTGTATTGGATCGCGGGCTACCTTGTCGTTGGTGACGATCAGGCGATTCGTATTGATGGCGTTCGCCCAACTAGTCGTTACCTGGCCGTGTATCAGGCGGTTATCAATACGCATGTGAACGACTGTCATACTCCCTCCCCTTATTTACTCCTTCTCCGAAACCCTGAGCGCACCGCGCTAGCCACGCCAGTGGCGTTGGGGTTCGGAATATGGACTCAGCTAGCAAGCATCTGTGTAAAGTTGATGACACCATCCTTTGCGGCTTGCAGAGCTATTTCTGTCAGTTCCTCGATGTTGGTTCTCTCGCGCGTTGTCAACACTTCCAGCAACATAGGTAAATTGACTCCACAAAGAACGGTCGTGCCACTATTGGCGAGGTACGCGCTGGCATTGGCTGGGCTGCCTCCCATCAGATCGACCAGCACCATCACGCCTGCTTCGTCGCCTGCCGCCACTTCAGTAGCCGCCGACTCGATCTGCTTGCGCAGTTCGTCCAGGTCTGCCGCGGGGTTCATCCCAAGGGCCAGGAAGCGTTCTTGCGGACCAACAATCATCTCGGCAGCGCTTTTAAGTCCCTCCGCCAGTGGTCCATGTGAGACGACAACAATCCCGATCACCTGGGCACCTCTTTTCTTATTCACTAAGATCTTATTCCGAAACCCAACGCGACTGGCGTCGCTAGTGCCCGCACACGCAAGTTTTCGGATACGTAGTAAGCTGAAATACAGGACAACCAGAATAGTAGTATCCTGGCTGCCTGTATTTCAGCATGGAGAGTATGCGCTACAAAACGCCTATTAAGCTTAAGCCAAAGGCTACTACGAACAGGATAACCAGTACCCACACAGCCGAGAGCTTCAGTCCACGTAGGAGCCAGTAAGCTAAAGCGACAACGAGGACAGGGATCAGGTAAGGGAGGAGTTGATCCAGGGTAGATTGAAGTGCGACCGTCTCTGTATGAACCTGCCCCAGATTGCTCACTTGTTGCGTGTACTTGAGCGGCGTCGTCACCGCGGACATAATACTGGGGATAAAGCCGCCAATGACGACCATACCCATCATGGTGATTAGATCGGTGAAGCGGGTCACGCGTCCCTCGCTGCTCACCTCTCGCGCTACGCCGATGCCCTGCCGGTAGCCAAAGTAGAATTGGGGAATCATCAGCAGCGTCCACAGGATGCCCGAGAGGAACATGATCAGAGGGCCGAAGAAACTCCCTGCGAGTGCCAGCGAGGCGGCAATGACCGCAACGATAGGACGATAGAGGATTCCCTGAATGGTATCCCCAATACCTGCCAGCGGCCCCATCAGACCAACTTTGATACTATCGACTACTTCACCCTCCTTCTGTGCTTCGAGGGCAACCGTCGCGCCAAAAATGGCCGGAGATCCTATTTGCGGGTTGGTATTGTAGAATACCAGGTGCCGCTTTATCGCCGCGATGCGGTCTGCTTTGTCTGGATACACTGCGTCGATGACTGGCAACATCGAGTATGCATAGCCGAGCGCCTGCATACGTTCGTAGTTCCATGACCATTGTAAGGTGATCAGGTGACGCCACATCGCCTTGCGCACAACAGAACGGTCAAGGGTGACAAGATCGCGAACGTCGTCACTATCGCCAGAACCATTCTGTTCGGTTGTTTTTATGTCTGTGTCTGTTTGCTCGGGTAGCGTCTCTGCCGGTTGTACTACTTCATCATCGAGATGATCAGGCATTGGCTTCACCCCTTTCAGCCCTTGTTTGGATCATGTTCATCAGGAAACCAATGGCAACGGCCAGTATCGCGATACCGATGACGGGCATCTTGAGATACGCGAAGAGGACAAAACCAATTAAGAGGAACGGCCAGAAGCGCCGCAATGGCAGCATGGTCAAAAGGAGCGCAAATCCAAGCGCTGGCAGCACATGCCCAACTACGGACATCCCATGGCTAAACCATACCGGTGCTGTTTTGATCAACGTATTGATTGGACCCGCGCCCAACCAGACAGCCAGGAAGACGGGGATTGCACGAGTAAGTCCCCAGGGAAGTTGACCCAATAAATGCATTGTGGATACGCCGCGCTCGTTGCCTTCATTTGCATAGTGGTCAGCCCCGTGAATGAAGATTGTGGTGACTGCGCGTCCGAGGACATCCATCTGCGTCATGAGGAGCGCGGTTGGGAGGGCAACGGCAAACCCTGCCGCAAACCCACCGCCCAGAGCGCCAATCGCTGTACCGACGATGGCTCCGGTCTGGAAATCGGGAATTGTCGCACCGCCGTAGGTCCACAGACCGAGCGATAGCAATGTAAGGCTTGCGCCAATGGTGAGGCCAAGGGGAATATTGCCGACGATGAGGCCCGTGACAAAGCCTGAAATGAGTGCCTCCTGCCACCAGAGGCCAGGGCCGAGTTGTAGTACTATACCAATATAGGCCCAAACAGCTAAGAGTATCGCGCTGCCGATGGAATAGCTTAACATCCTTCTACCTCTTGTTTTAGGACTGTAGCTCGGCAAGGTGTCCGGCGCCGTATGTATCGAGGGAAATAGTCTTACTCAGAGGCGACCTTGCCTACTTGAACCAAAAATACAATAATATTCTCAAATTTGCTAACCTAATGAATCAACTAACCTCCTTTCTAACCCGGCAACTGCAAAGCTTGATTGGACTAGTGGTGCCCATTCAGGTGCCTTGCCCGCCCGTTTTCTCCTTTGGGAAAGAGAGAAAAACCTCAAGGTTATCAGTATGTTAAGAACAGGTTACATTCTTTTTATCTCTTTGTCAAGACATCTATACCGCTAGACCAGATTTTTGCTGTTCTCATTCTATCATGATAGCTGATACCACTGGCGAAACCCCAGTATCGGACGATAAAGTGGAATTGCCCCGAATTTGGAGGGTTGGAGAAGAGAAATTTGATATACTCATATCAGGAGGGTTCAATGGGCAAATCTCAACCGACCTATACCAAGAGACACGAGAAGGGTGGCTCTATCTTGCAGGGGTTATCGACGCTTATTCACGCAAAATCGTTGGCTGGTCCATGAGTGAGCATCATGATGCTGAACTGGTCCATCACTCAGACCGGGGGAGTGAATATGCCAGCAGCCGGTATCAAACGCTGCTGCGTGAGCATCATATCCAGGTGAATATGAGTAAAAAAGGGGATGGCTACGATAATGCGATGATCGAGAGCTTTTGGGCAACCTTGAAGGAGGAGTGCTCTAAGGATATCATCTTTCCCAGTAGAAATGAGGCAAAAACTGCGGTTTTTGAGTACATCGAAGTTTATTACAATTGAAAACGATGACATTCCTCTTTAGGATACCTCAGTCTAGCTCAACAATAAAATCCATCCACATTGCTCATGAAATTGCTCTTGCGCTTCTTTTACCTGTCCCTCGCTTATATTGCCGCTGCACTTCATACGTACCTCTCGCCGTTCATGATGAATCGAAGGCGTCTCCCGATACACCCCTCCTTCAGGCACCAGACTTTGAGCTAACGCTATCAGCGCGCCCTGATGAACCTGCTGGTGTAAGACAACCTGCCAACCCGTTTCTGCTTCAAGCTGCTGAAATAGGGCACCATAGCGCTGACTGGCCAGGTCGGGAAAATGGAAACGCACCAGAACCGTTCTCTCTCTGGGATCAACGCCGACTTTATAGCAGTGCGGCAAAGGCAAAAGAAGCCGTTGCGCCACCGCTAAAGCTTCGTGTTGCACCATCCCTCTCTCCATCTGCGGCACCCTCTGAGCTGGGATGCTTTGCACTGACAGGGAAGGTATCGGCAAAGACATTTTTGCACCCGCAAGCGCTTCTAGCTGCAAGCTCCAGCCACTTTCCTGCTGAAATCGCTCTTGAACTTGCCGCACATCGGCCTGGGCCATTGCCAGTGCTTCAGCCTCAGCAGGCAAGTCTACCTTGACGAGAATCTGCTGCTGCTCGAAATAAATCGAGGGTGTGCCACGTATGGCAATGCCAACCTCTTGCAAACAGCGCGTCGCCAGATTGCTCAACTCCCCCTGATGTACGTGAGACGCAACCGTAATCGAGACGCCTGCTTCCTCAGCCGCTTGCTCTATCGCCGTGCCAAATTCGCGTTGCGCGGGTTCAGGAAAATGGAAGGAGAGCACCACATCCCCCGTTTCTGGATTGACGCTTTTACGATAGAGCCGAGGTGGATTTCCTATGGCAAGTTCAATGAGACGCAATATCTCATGCTGATCTGGTAACTCGCGCTTCTCCGGATACTGCAACGCCTCTTGCCATCCGGGGGATAACTGATAGAGAGCCAGCCCATCGTTATCCAGAACCGAGGTTTGCTGGCTAAACAATGCAGGATTGTTATGCAGCAGTTTGGCCAGCGCCAACCGATCTTCCATGCTTCTCCCAGAAAGTCCGGCCAGTGCGCACAGATCCCCCAGACTATAATCCACTTCATCTTGACAACGCTGAGCGAGAGCGTGGGCTGAAACGTTGCGAAGCGCACGCCGTCCGGATTTTACCAGATTGGCGAGATAGCCTGCTGGCGACTGATGGGTAAGTGCTGCCTCTTCCTCTGGATACGGTCCCAACACATCGATAATCGCAGAAAAAGGGAAACGGGTACGCTCAAGACTGATGCCCCGTGGTAACATCACGCGAACCGAGGCTCCTGGTTCTAGCGAACGACAGAGGACGGGTTTACTGCTCTCATGGGTCAATTGCATAAACAACACGTTGCCCACCAGATCTTGCAGTGCGTCTCCGGGATCTTCTAATGCCAACCCCCGTACACGGAACGCCTCAGCCAGCGCGTGCTGCCGCACGAAATAGCGCTGATCCCAATCGGATTCTAACACATTGAGCAGTTCCCAGGTCTCCTGTTCACTCGCCTCTCCATACCAGACCTGAGCCAGTTCGCGCACCGTGATAATGCGCAACTTCGGCACTTGCTTGACGGCCTCCCAGAGCGTTTCCAGCGCATGGGGACCAAAAGACTTGCCTGAACCGATCCCTTTCGGCAGTGCTGGAGCAGCGATGACCGCTCCACCATTCTTGAACGCATGCTGCCTCTGCTGCGTGTGGATCAAGAGTTCCGCACCGTTCTTCGGTAAAACCACCTCAGTGCCCTTGAGCAGAGCACGCAGGGCAACACGCGCCTCTTCATCACCATGCACCAGGGCCACCTGTTTCGGTTGCAAGGAGGCCGCATAAGCCGCCAACTCGCTTCCATCTGCATGGGCCGAGAGGCTATACTTTGCGACCTGACAACGCACGACGACCCTCATGCCACCGACATCCAGCGTCGAGGATATATGCTCAGCAAGATCGAGCAGCTTTTTCCCCGGCGACTCCTCATCCTGATAACCAGTAATAAAGATCGAAGCGTGTTCTCTCTCCGCCAAATGCGCCGCATACCAGGCGCTCGGTCCACCCGTGAGCATACCACTACTCGAGATAATACAAGCGGGAGGGCCCGCCAGAATCTGTTCTCGCTGATGGAGATCGCGAACATAGGCGATCTCACCACCACGAAACGGCGCATACCCACGACGAATTTGTCGCTGTAATAGGGGGGGAAGTGCCTCTGGCAACAGCATATAGGTTGAGCAGACGCGGCGTATCAAACCATCAACATAGATCGGGAAAAGCGGTATCTGACCTTTCTCCTGCGCGGCACGTAAAATCAGCAGAATCTCTTGTCCGCGCCCCAGACCAAACGACGGAATCAAAACAGGTCCACCACGCGCCAGACCATCGGCCACCGCCTGCGCCAGGCGCTGTTCTTCTGCTTGCCGATTTGGATGCAAACGTGCTCCGTACGTCGATTCAAGCACCAGCAAGTCGGGGCGTTTGATCGGAGGAGCGACCGCTCCCAGGACGGTACGCTGAGGAGTCACGCTGATATCGCCTGAGATCACCAGCGAACCTTCAGCAGCGACAAATCCCAGGCTCACCGCTCCGGCAATGTGGCCTGCACGGCTCGCATGCACGGTAATGCCTCGTAGCTCGCTGAGTGTAAAGGGTTCGCCAACGGGCAATGGCCGCACACGCATCAACATATTCCCAATGAGATGTTCAGGATACAGTGGGAGCTCCATCTCCTCCACGGCTCGCCTCGCCATAATTTTCATGGCGTCCGCAAGCATCACTTCCATTAAGAGCGAGGTGCCTCGCGAAGCAAAGATTGGCACCAGTGGAAACGCCTGATGAAGCAAGGGCAGAGCGCCTATATGATCAGCATGGGCATGTGTGACAAAGATTGCCTGCACATCCTTCCCTTCTAACAGAGCCAGATCGGGGAGAGGATCGCTCTTTCGATCCACGCGTACTCCCGCATCCACGATGATCCACTGGCCAGCCAGCTCAATTGCGACACAGCTCGCACCGACACCCTGTGCGCCACCCACGAAAAGAACCTGCATGCGCCCCTCTTTCTCATCAGACAAGTATCAGACAATTACGTGAATACTGTATCATAGGTCGAGTGGTGAGGCAAGAAGATGAAGAGATGAATCACAATGTACATGGGATTTATACAAGAATGGGAAGAGAATAAAGCCATCATAACCATTCGAGGCACTTAGTAGCTACGTCTGTGGGCCTTTTTGTAGAGGTAGGTCAGTGATGTGAGAACAGGGAGAGGGAGAAAAATATATGACTATTCGACCGGAACTGATCGATGAACTGCTCAAAGAATGCGCTGATCCCAAAGAACTGCTGGCAGAAGGGGGCTTCCTCAGACAACTCACGAGCGCACTGATTGGACGCTGCCTGGAAACGGAAATGGAAGAGCACCTCGGCTATCCCAAACATGGCAAGCGCAGCGAAGCGAAGGGCAACGCACGCATTGGAGGCCCTGTACCCGATTGTCTACGTGGATTATCTGGTGTCCTTGACTACTTTGACTTTCAATTCCGTTGTATACGTTTTTCTGATTGGTGCCATTTCTTCTTCTCCCACATTCAAACCTCCCAACTTTTTGTCTTATTATACGGGGTCAGTATAGTTTGACAACCATGCGATGATATGCTGAAATATAATAGATACTTATCTTTATTAGCCAATGGAAGAGGGAACAAGGTCGTGATGACAGGTCCCATCAAAACTAGACTATACGACCATAATCAGAATCATGGCCAGGATATCTTGCACGACCGCTCAGGCAAGCAGGCGATAGAGCCGCCACTGGTCTTAACCAGCGGCCACATTATGTTACACAGACGGTGCCATTACTTCGTGCAAGTCACAAACTGGACAATAATGACAAAGTAGGCTATTCTCGATTTTACTCATAACCTTAAGATGAGATATTCCACTTTGTCTCATACAAACGCCTCTCAACTGGAGTAAAGGAAGTGCGTCCATGAAACCAGCAAGCTTTACTTATCACCGTCCTCGCGAACTTGATGAGGCTTTGAGTTTGCTTGACAATTATGCAGACGATGCCAAAGTGATTGCCGGGGGACAAAGTCTGGTTCCCATGATGAACATGAGGTTGGTAAGACCGGCGCACCTGGTAGACATCAACGAAATCGGTGGTCTGAGCTACATTCGAAAAACTGCGGACAAACTACAAATTGGCGCACTTACGAGACAGGCTCATTTGGAACAGTCTCCGGTGTTAAAAGAGTTTTGCCCCATTATTTCAGACGCTATACATCGCGTGGGTCACCTGGCGATTCGTCAACGTGGAACAATTGGTGGCAGTATTGCGCATGCGGACCCGTCAGCGGAAATGCCGACCATAGCAGCGTTGTTTAATGCAAACTTAACCATTACCTCTACGGAAGGAACGAGGATAGTTCCAGCTTGCGATTTTTTTATCACTATTCACACCACTAACTTGCTGCCCAATGAACTCCTCACTGAAGTGGAAATTCCCCTGATGAACCCCAATGATGGCTGGTCCTATCAAGAGTTTGCACGTCGAAGCAGGGACTTCGCCATTGTTTCAGCAGCCACGATCCTCAGCCTCGATGAAGTTGGCAAGGTCAGCAATATCCTGATGGCGCTTGGCGGTGCAAAGTCGATTCCCATCAACGTCAGCGCATCTCTAAAAGGGTTTCTCGGAGAAGTACCGGACGAGGCGTGGATGAGCGCGATCGTGCGAACCGTGACCACAGGACTGTCACTAAACAGTGATCTGCATGCGACTGCAGAGGATCGTTTGGTATGGCTGCAACTACTAGTAAAGAAAACGCTCCAGGAAAGTCTACAAGGGGCAAAAATGGGGGAGAGGTAAGATGGCAAAAGTACCGGTGCAATTGCGGATTAATCAAGAAGACTACCAGGTCTTTGTGGAGCCACGTAAGCTGTTGTCGGATGTTATTCGCGAAGATGTTGGATTAACGGGGACACATGTTGGATGCGAACACGGCGAGTGTGGTGCTTGTACGATTTTATGGGATGCTCGCCCTGCTCGTTCGTGTCTTTTGTTTGCTGTACAAGCAGAGGGACATGAGATTACAACGATTGAAGCGGTATCACACGACGGCCAACTTAGCCCTTTGCAGCAGGCATTCCATGAAGAGCATGGGCTCCAGTGCGGGTTTTGTACCCCTGGAATCATTATGACATTCGAGTCTTATCTAAAAGATCACCCAAATCCATCGGAAGCAGAGATTCGAGATGTACTGTCAGGAAACCTGTGCCGTTGTACGGGCTACCAAAACATCGTTTGCGCGATCAAAAAAGCGGCGGGTATGATCACCACAGGGCCACAGAAGAGGTAAGGATGACAGTACATACTATCAAAACAAAACCGACAGAGCGTGCTTACCAGGTTCTTGGCAAACGCATGCCACGCAAAGAAGATTTTCGGCTCCTCACGGGTTCAGCTCGTTTTATGGATGATATCGAAATTCCACGCGCTCTGCATGCGTGCTTTGTACGCAGTCCACATGCGCATGCGCGGATTGTATCCATCAACACGGAGAACGCCTTAGCTGTACCCGGGGTGGTCGCAGTGGTAACAGGGAAGGATCTCGCACAGTGGACGACACCCTTCCGTATGGCACCTCAGATTGCAGGCCTGCTACCCATGGAAATGACTGCTTTGCCTATCGATAAAGTGCGTTTTGACGGCGACCTGGTCGCCTGCGTGGTGGCGGTGGATCGCTATGTGGCAGAGGATGCGGCAGAGCTTGTAGAGGTGATGTATAAAGTTTTGCCGGCTGTGACAGATATGTTCAAGGCCATAGAGGATGGGGCTACACTTGTGGATGATGCGTTGCCCACCAATCTGGTTTCTTCGCAGCGGTATGCGCACGGGAATGTTTCCAGTCGCTTTGCGGAAGCGGATGTCATCGTGGAGGCCACTTTCTCGCAACACAGACAAACCCACGTTCCTATGGAAACACGCGGATGCGCAGCAGTATGGGATGAAGGACGTCAGTTTTTAACCCTTTACAATGGAACACAGGTTCCGCACCCTATGCGCACAGCACTTGCAGCTCGGCTCGGGTTGAAAGAGACTCAGGTCAACGTCATTTGCCCGGACATCGGAGGAGCGTTTGGACAAAAAATTGTGCTTTATCGCGAGGAACTTACGATTGCGGCTTTGGCAAAAGCACTGAAACGTCCAGTGAGGTGGCGCGAAGACCGCAGGGAAAACCTTCTCTCTGCCTTGATGGCGCGCGAGGACTTCGTAAAAACAAGGGCTGCGGTGCGTAAAGACGGTCAAATTTTAGCGTTACAGGCAGAGTTGTGCAGTGACTTCGGCGCGTATTCGTTTTTTCCGGCAAATTACATGATTAGCGTGGTGGCGATGCTCTTGCCTGGACCATACAAAATTCAAGACTATTCGTTTGATGTGAAGGTCGCTCTGACCAATAAATGTCCGGCCGGACCATTTCGGGCTCCGATGTCCATTACGAGCTGGGTCACTGAAGGCACAATGGACGCGATTGCACGTGAATTAGGTATGGACCCGGTCGACGTCCGGAGAATGAACATGTTGCGGAGCGAGGACCTGCCGTATGAGACCGCAACGAACGAACGATACGAAGATGTGACCCCGTATGAAACCCTGGAAAGAGCGGTTCAACAGTTTGATTACCAGAAGCGCCGAGAAGAACAGGCAGCGGGCCGCTTGCAAGGGCATTATCGAGGAATTGGGATTTGTTCAGTGCTTGAATCGACGACATACGGGTCGGAGTTTTATCGGAAAGCCGGCATTAAAGGAACCGGTCACGAAGCAGCATGGGTAAGGGTGGAGCCAACTGGAGTCGTCAATGCTTCATGCGGCATCATGAACTCCGGCCAGGGGTATGAGACCACAATTGCGCAAGCGATAGCTGAAGGACTTGGGTGCAAACCGGAAGATGTGGCGGTTCACCTTGGAGATACCATGCTTGCCCCTTATGGTATGGGCAGTCGGGGCAGTCGAGGGGCGGTTGCTGGCGCAGGGACGTCCTACCTGGCTGCACGAAAGGCCCGTGACAAGGTGCTGGCTATCGCCGCACACTTGTTAGGAGTCGCGAGTGCCGAGAACTTAAATGTGGAGAACGGGAATATCATGAGGTTGAGCGGCGACACGTGGGTGCAAACGGACTTGACCTTGTACGATATTTCGCAAACCGCCTATCTGAATCCACTCTTGCTGCCACCAGGGATGGAGCCGGGAATTGAAATTCACACAGCTTACGATCCGCCGGCTATGACGTATTCGAATGCGACACATCTGTGCGAAGTGGAAGTGGATATCGAGACAGGGGTTATCAACATTGGTCGGTATGTGATCGTAGAGGACGCTGGCACGATGTTGAATCCACAAATTGTAGAGGGTCAAATACATGGTGCCGTAGCGTTAGGCATTGGCGGCGTCTTGCTTGAAGCGGTCGTGTATGACGAAAACGGGCAGAACTTGACGGGGTCGTTTATGGACTACCTGCTCCCTACGGCTCGCGAGGTACCAAACATTGAGGTCGTTCATCTGGATACGCCGAATAAGACAACTCCTGTTGGTCTGAAGGGGATGAGTGAAGGTGGTGTCATGGGGGCGATTGGGGTGGTTTGCAACGCAGTTTCCGATGCACTCAGTCCGTTTGGCATTGTTATTGAAGAGCAACCTTTATCACCAGGTAAAATCAAGTCATTGTTGCGCAGCCGCAGTGTAAACTAAGGGTCTTGCTCTGACTGTCCGACAGATATTGCACGAATCAAAGCCATAAAGGAGGCAACAGGTGTTAATTGAGCAACATTGCGGAGAGATCCTTAGGACCGTTTCTTTCAAATCCTTAACGAGCGAGGAGAAAGAACGGCTCATTGTACTCATTAGCCACGACATCGCCATGGCGGCGAAGGCAAGTCAAAGTGACATTGTACGCACGCTGATTGATGACGAACTGTTTGGTAACAGTGGCGCAAAGTATACTTTGTTTGGACAATCCGAGCGCTCCTTGTCTGCGGACCAGGCTGCAGCACATAACGCCATGGCGATCACAGCCTCCCTATGCGAAGACTTTGTGAATGGTACTCACCCGGGTTCTGTAATTTTTCCACTCTTGTTGGCAGAGGCAGAGCGCACGTCCCTGAGTATAGAACAAATGTTGGACGCAGCAACAGCCGGATTAAAAATTTCGATGTTTCTGCTCGATATGTACGGTAAAGCTGTCGCTGAAAAGGGATATCGCCCTACGACGGTCATCAATACGATGTCAGGCGCAGCTGCACTTGCGCTGGCGCAAGGAGCTTCGAGCGAAGAGGCACTCGCAGCTATGTCCGCAGCTGCGGGCATGGTGCAGGGACTCGCATTTCCATTTCAAGAGGGGACGGAAGAATGGTTCGTCCAAGTACCGTTGGTTACTCACGCTGCGAGCCTGGCTTGTAGGAATGCCAAGGCGCTCTACTTTCGCCACACGGAGTTTTTATCCGGGGAAAGGTCTCTTGGGCGTTTGCTGGGAGTGTCGATGGACGCAGACCTGCCGGACAACCTTAGCCTGACTCGAATTGGCGTGAAACGTCATCCGGTCAACAGTTTTGTGCAACCTGTAGTTGAAGCGGTGTTGCGCTTGCAGAATGTAGATAGCAAGCTGATTGAAGCGGTCCACGTGATGGTTCCACCGTCCTTCGCAGCGATGCCGAGCCTGTTGAATAATGGTCCGCTGAGCAGCCCGAATTTGGGTTTGCTCAGTATTCCGATCAGTTCGGCCCTGGCCCTAATCCACAAGGGGCTTGACTTCTCCGACTTCCGTAAGGCGAATGACGAGGCTGTTTTGGCTCTAGCGAATAAAGTTAAGGTGGAGTTCCATAACCAACTTTCACAATATGATGTTCACGTCGTGGTAAATACTGCAGATGGGAAGCAGGAATCTGTATTGAAAACGTCCTTTTTCTATCCGTCGTTGGCGGATGAACTTACTTGGATTCAAGAGCAATACAATCAGCCTCTGCCCTGGGTCGGTAAACTGATCGATTGGTATAACAACCGCTAATAGCGTCGCCAATCTCACGCAGTTCGTTTGTCTATGAAAATCTGAGTGGTGTCTCTCTTTTTACATTGTAAGGGATCAATGAGGCATTATGTGTAATGAAACGATACCGGTCTTGATTGTCGGTGCTGGACCTGTTGGGCTGACAGCTTCGCTCTTGCTGGCACACCAGGAGATACGCTCAGTACTGGTGGAGCGACACTCAGGCACATCTATTCATCCCAGGGCAAAGGGGATCAACATTCGCTCAATGGAACTGTTCCGGCTCATGGGGTTGGAGGAACGCATTCGCGCCGCAGGCAATGAACTGGTCGATAGCACGAACTGGCTCTTTGTGGAGACGCTGGCAGGCAGAGAGATTCGACGTGTCTCGCGCCGTAGCCTGTTTGAGCCGCCGCCACAGCTTGAACAAGTAAGTCCAACCATCGGGACGTTATGCGCCCAGAATCAGTTGGAGCCACTCCTTGTCGCGGAGGCGCACAAACTTGGTTGCTCCTTACGTTTCGATACCGAACTCATCTCCTTCGAACAGGATGAGCATGGTGTCAGCGCCTCCGTTAAAGAAAACTCTACTGGAGCACAGTATAGTATCCGCGCCAATTATCTGCTAGCAGCCGATGGAGCCAGTAGCCGTATCCGCCATCTGCTTGGTATCTCCATGAGAGGCACAGAAGCGTTGTCGTATCATGCCAACATATACTTTCGTGCGGACCTGCGTGAACTGGTGCACGAGCGCTGGTTTAGTATGTGCTTTGTACAGAATCCTGAGGCACGCGGCGTCCTGGCACCAGTGAACAATAGTGATCTATGGCAGTTTCACGCGCAATATCATCCCGAAAAAGGAAGCGCTTTCGAGGATTTTACTCCTGCATACTGTGTTGAACTCGTTCGCAAAGTAGTGGGTCTGTCTCAGCTCGATGTTGAAATTCTGAGTGTGCTCCCCTGGGAGGCTGCGATGCGCGTTGCGGATCACTTCCAGCAGGACAGGGTATTTCTCGCGGGCGATGCAGTACATGTGATGCCACCATCAGGAGGTTTCGGCCTGAATACAGGTGTCCAGGATGCCCATAATTTGTGTTGGAAGTTAGCTGCGGTCATCAATGGTCCAGCCAGTCCAGCACTGCTGACAACCTACGAGACCGAGCGCCGCCCGGTTGACCAGTTTACGACTGAGCAAGCTGGGTTGCGTATTGAGGGTAGAGGAACTCCAGTGCAGACGACAGAGCAAAAAAAACCAGAAAGAGTAGACGAGATCGTGGTTACGATAGGGTACAGCTATGCTTCGCCTGCTGTTATCGAGGACGACGAAGTTGTCCCACACACCAATATGTTGGATGTAAGCGGCTGCCCTGGTCTGCGCGCTCCGCATGTATGGCTGGAGCGTGATGGTATACGGATATCAACTATTGACTTGTTCGACAGACATTTTGTATTGCTCACAGGTGATAAAGACACCGATTGGTGTGAGACTGCACGAGCCACGGCGGCTCGACTAGGTTTCAGCCTGGACACTTATCGTGTTGGTGGTGCTGACGCCGATCTTGTGGATGTGGATGGGCGTTGGGCAACTGCGTATGGTGTCCTACCAGGTGGCGCTGTGATTGTACGACCTGATGGCTTTGTTGGCTGGCGGACGAAGCGTTTTGAGAGTCCATCACAGGACAAACTTGAAGCGGTAATGAGGCGTTTACTCTGCGATTCTGGCAGTGTTGCAAAAACTCTGGGAGACACATGAGGGACGTGAACCTCACTTCCTGTTCAGCTTAGGCAGCCCCTCCAAACAGGTGGGCGATGAAGGTGATCTGCCTGCTGATGTCTCCTTTGCTCACCTCTCTGACTTGCCCTTTCCGCAGCATGTTCATCATCTCGTAGCCTTGCAGTGTTCGCCATGCCGTCTCGAACGAGAAAAAGCGTGTGGCGGCCTGGGCATCGCGTGTCGGACTCAACAGGCGTTGTCTCGATATCAATGCTATGCACTATGTCAGGGGAGAGCAGATGCCGGTTTCAAGCCAGGCGGTTAGATCTTTGAGATGAGCGCTCCAGCCGCCGTTGACGGCGATATAGTAGTTATCCCAGTCCTCCCCTGCGCCGATATCTGTATGGGTGAGATGGAGACGGGTGCCATCGTTTTCCGCTGTCAATTCAAAAGTGATCGTGGTGGGACCAGGCCCGAAAGTCTCCCAGGTATAGCTGAGGCGATGGGGTGGCTCAAGCACGAGGATCTTGCCTACTTCGAACGTGCCCGACTCCCACGCGAATCTGATCGTACCTCCGGGGCGCAAATCAACCTCGGCTTTCGTAAGAAACCAGCGTTCTAGATCTTCTTTCGTTGTCAATGCCCGGAAGACGCGTTCAGGAGTAGCTTTGATAAAAAGTTCTTTTTCAAGCACTCGGCCGCTCAGATGTGTTTGCTCCATGATCACGTGTTATCCTTTCTCATCAGTCTCTTCTTCAGTCAGGGAACGGAGCAGATCAAACCGAGTATCCCAGGAGGTTGAGAGCTGTTTCCAGAGATCGTCTCCTTCCGGCAACGTGTTGATTAATGTAGTAAGCACACGGCGAAAGGTGGCAATCTCATCAGAGGGGTGATGGGGCAAAAGCCCCTGATGCAGCGCGTTTTCCCAGCGCTCCAGCGCAGGAACGAGTTCGTCCTGGGACCGCCGTCCCGCCTCGGTCAGCCAGACACGCACAACGCGCCGATCAGGATCGTTGCGCTTGCGCTCTACCAGGCCCGCTCTCTCCAGTTGATCGACGAGCCAGGTGATCGAGGTGGCATCAAGCTGGGCACGCCCCCCAAGATCACGTAAGGGCAATCCATCCTCGAACCAGAGTTGGCGTAGGAGAAAGAGTTGCGAGGGCGTCAGAGCATGGCCCGCGAGCGCCTGGGTGTAAAATTTCGCCAGTTTGCGCGCCGCTGCTCCCAGCGCAAAACCCAGCGGCTCCTCGCGGCTCCCTCCCTCTTGATGATCTCTTTCCATTGCTCATATCCTCCTAATACATATTATTCTAATTAGAAATAAGATCTTTGTCAAGCGGAGAGCAGGCCATTCTCAAAAAGTGCTGACAACGTCAACATGCATTCGCCATGGATACTGCCCAAAGAAGCTATCGGTATCCTTTTGCAAGCAGGTTCCACCAGTCCCACTACTGTCCAGCTAAATAATCTCGTTGCGCAACCCGTGGGTCCCACCACGCCAAGAGGAGGCATGCTTCAATTTAACACCTTGCTGACAGCTCCTGACCCCTCCTAGCGGTCATTTGTGCGGTCAGAGGCGCATACTGGCATCACGTATAGGACGGGGGAAAGAGCTCTCAAGCCGCTTCTCATGACTATTCCCTCGTTGTGAGATTTTGGATAGTGTACAGCTTTGAGACAGAACTTAATACTCTGTGGGTCACGTTGGTCTACACAATCATCTTCGCCGTTGCTGCGATTCTCTTGACAAGACTACGTGACGTGAAAGAATAGCCATCATATAACATCTCTGCCTGACATAAAAATCAAAAGCGTCTTGATAAAAGGAAGAGCATCGTTTTTTCACAAATGGTGAAGAACGATGCTCTTCCTTTTTTATATTTTATGCGCCCATTAAGCCAAAGGATACAAACTTCCGGTTTCAAAGTAGCGCATCAAAACCCTGATACTCAGATAGCCTGTGCTCAGGATGTTTATTGATTGTTCTTAATGGTTCGTGTCAGGGAGGAACGCTAGACCGTGTGGGCTAGAAAGTCCAATAATGACAGGAGTAATTGTTCCAGTCGTGGGATCAAGTTTCCCGACAAAGCCAGCTACAGCTGCACCAGAATTGGAGGGAGCCGCGGTATAGACATTCCCGGCAGCAAGGCCCGCTTTCCCATCATCACCAGCAACACTATAGATGCTATTCGTCGCAGTGTCAGTAATAAGCAAACGTCCCTGGGTGGCAGGAATCCATTGTGTATCGTCCACCTGGGTACCGATGCTCAGACGAGATACAGTCTGCTGTGCAGTACCAGGGTTGTGAATAATGATATGCTCAGCATCAGCCTGAGAATCCAGCACTAGATTCCCCTGATTATTAATCGACATAGAATCCGGATCAGTCAAGTTCAGCGTGACTTGCTGTTTGGAAACCACATCGGTAACTGTTGCATTGCCATTCAAGATAGGAGTCAAAATAGCCTTACCCTGCTGTAGGGTTACTTTGCTCACGGCCGGATATACATTCACACCAGCACTATTTAATGTCGGATTCGAGGCAGCAATAAAAGCATTCCCATTCAGGAAGGCAAGATCATCATAACCACCTTTATGAGGTGTAGGTGGAACCTGGTACTCTGTTATCTTACCGGTTGTGGGATCAATCGTATAGATGTATGGATTTGCATCTTCATCAGAAGTGCCCCAAAGCTGGTGTGTGTAAGGATCGTAGCGCAGGCCATCGTTATGCCCCGGAACACTGATGGTGCGCATAACCTTCCCTTGCTTACTATACTGGACAATAGTGCTGGATTTGTGATCTGAACCATCGGTGGCTGTGGTATTCTGATACCCGACAAATATGGACTGACCAGCAACTTCAACAGAGTCAGGATTATAATACGCTGAGGTCCCTTTAGCAAAGATACTCACGCCATAGCCAGGAAGTGCGACAACACTGCTAGCTCGAGGAGAGGCCGCTGATGCTGTTACTATCCCAGATTGCTTATACACCAACATCAGTGCCAGTGCAGCAAGGAGTATTCCCGCGAATAAAAGACTACGCATAACATTTTTCTTCATACTCATTCCTTACGCATTCATACATACAAGTGCGGAGGCATGTCCTCCCTAAGAGAGGATAGCGTAATTTGGTTAAATGCCTATTAATTGGCAGTTAATGTTTTGCTAATGATCTATTCGATTGAAATACTTTTCCCACTTTTCGTTATTTGCCACACATTGCCAGGTAAAGATAAGCTGGAGCATACACTCAGAAAAATAACGCTCCAGTTGTTGCTATGACAACCAGGCATAGCACACAATAATCGATCCCTTTTAGCGTTGTCTCATGCAACAGGGTACGCCTTTCATCGCTCTGATATCCACGGGCATCCAGCGCGGTTGCCAGTTCAGAAGCACGCCGTAGTGAACTGTGGAGAAGCGGAAGAAAGAACATCGACATACTCTGGAAACGTTCTTGCCATGTCCCATGCGTAGTATCAGCTCCCCTTGCAGTCTGTGCATTCATCAATTGCTCAGCTTCATTGAGAAGGGTCGGAATAAAACGTAATGCAAGCAGCAGCATCAGCGCAAAATCGTCGACCGGCCATTTCCAACGCCGCAACGGTGAGAGCAAGATGGTCATTGCTTCCACAAGAGCAATCGGCAGGGTCGTCATCGTGAGTAATAGTGAGGATAGGTACAGGACAACAAAGACGGTAAAGCTTGTCATCAAAATCCAGACGCTGTGTTCGGTAAGCAAAAAAGGACCAAGAACGAGTGGCTGATTGGGTGCAGTGCCCAGCGTCAAACCAAGAAATAGTACAGTAATAATCACGATCAGTACGAATACGAAGCGCAACCATTTCATGATCCGATACCGCCAGATCTGACGTAATCCTGGTAGCAATCCTGTCAGCAGGAGGCAGAGGCTAACACTCCCAACAAGTAGCACACATATGAATACAGGGCCATAGTCGGGGAAGAGCGGTCCTATCCTCAACACAATCCGGCTCTTCTGCGTGCTGCCCAAAAGTGAGAACAAGGCACTGGCAAACATAATAATGACCAGAAACTTGATTCTGTGC
Source organism: Ktedonobacteria bacterium brp13 (assembly GCA_015099395.1). Classification (GTDB taxonomy): domain Bacteria; phylum Chloroflexota; class Ktedonobacteria; order Ktedonobacterales; family Ktedonobacteraceae; genus Dictyobacter. Next base: position 3,859,490 of record AP024096.1, read on the forward strand.
CACAATTCTCGCAATGAGAGGCCAGATACCATAATACCGCTCATCACCAGGACAAATGTCACAATATAGGGTGCGAAATGCCATTGCCGCTGGTTCGCAATCACCAGAATAATGACCAGCCATACCACTAAAAATAATTTTGTTCTGGCCTGTAAACGATGCATGATACTCACACCTGGATAGAAGATACCCAGAGGAATATTTTTTACCATCATCCTAATTCCACTCACATTTCTCTTTTAGAGCATAGGAAATTCTTCAGTCTCCCTGCTCACCATTCTCGATACAGTACGCCTGATAGCCATGCATCAATGATTCATAATGCCTTATCTCTCATCATCTGGTGAAGAGGGAAGACGTGCATGCAGTGGTGATGGAGGACCGGAGCCATGAGGAGCAGTCCGTTGTCTCGACTGCACACGCACGACAGGGCGCTTTAGCGTTTTCTCAAGGTCACTCTCATGATATGGATGTTGCCTGAGATCTGATCGAGATCGAGCCGATGATAGTGCGATCATACGTTCAGTAGGAGCATCTTGTTCGTTGAGATACATTTCAGAGGAAATGGACGTTCCATCAGGAGCCATTCCTGGCCGGGCGATCTCTGGAGATTTCGGCATATCCTGCTGATCTACAAGTCGGAAGAAGTGTTTCTGCTCCTGCAGATAGGTAAAGACTTCATCCACCGTCAGTAGATCCAGGGGGGCAGGTATACCGCGCCTGCGTACATGAGAGAGCAAATCCTGTAAAGGGGGAACAGCCAATCCCCACTCGCGTAGCCGATCATCTTGCATAAAGATATCGCGTGGCGTCCCCTGTGTCATGAGCTGACCTTGATACAACACGAACACCCAATCGGCTAGCTTCGCCACTTCAGACATATCATGCGAAACAATGATTACCGTGACGCCTCGTTCTCGTTGGAGGCGTTGGAGGTGCATATAAAATTCTGCACGTCCTTCCCCGTCCAGTCCAATAGTCGGCTCGTCCAGTATTAGTATCGTTGGCGACATGGCGATAATACCTGCCAACGCAACTCGTCGCCGCTGTCCACCACTTAATTCAAACGGAGAGCGTGAGCTATAGTGTTGATGTGGTAAACCAACACTATCAAGAGCCGACTGAACACGGGTGCGTATCTCACGCCGTCCCATATGCATACGTCGCGGCCCAAAAGCCACATCAGCAAACACCGTTTGCTCAAAAAGTTGCGATTCAGGATATTGAAAGAGCATCCCGACGCGTTGCCGAAGTGCACGCAAATCGATCCGCCGATCTCCGACATTAATGCCATCAACCAGGATAGACCCTTCGGTCGGACGTAATAAGCCATTAAAGTGCTGCACAAGCGTTGACTTGCCAGACCCATTAAAACCAATAATGGCGGTACAGCTTCCGCGGGCGATCTCTAAAGTTATGTCGTCTAATGCCTTCTTAGGCTGTTGACTCATCGCATAGTGATGGGAGAGATGTTCAACTTTAATAATTGGATTCTGCACCAACAAGCCCCTTTTCAATCGCATCGATTGTCACGGCCTCGCTGGAAAGTGCAAAGCCTGTGGCACGCAAACGTGCTGTTAATGTGAATGTATCAGGAATAATCAGCTTGAGTGCACGCAAGCGTTCAAGATCGCGTAAGATCATCGCTGGTGTTCCCTCCTGAACAATCTGCCCTTGCTCCATTATTACGACACGTTGTGCCAATACCACCTCTTCTAACAAGTGGGTGACATGGATAATCGTGATGCCAAATTCCTGATGCAGGTGAGACAATAAAGTGACCATTTCTTGTCGTGAAAAGGGATCCAGCATGGATGTGGCCTCGTCCGCAATGATGCAATTCGGTCGCAACGCGAGGATACCAGCAATTGCCAGGCGTTGTCGTTGACCACCTGAGAGCTGATGTGGTGGCATATGGCGTAAATGCTCGATACCCACCGCAGCTAAGGCCGCATCGACGCGCTCGCGAATCATACTGATTGGAAATCCCTGCAATGCCAGACTCCATGCCACGTCATCCTCTACCACAGTCGCGATAATTTGATTATCTGGATTTTGAAAAACCATACCGATCTGATGGCGAATAGACTGCTGCTTTGTGCTATCTCTGGTATCCTGGCCATTCACGAACACTCGACCAGTATCAGGCAACAAAAGAGCATTGCAGAGGCGTGCCAGGGTCGACTTGCCGCTCCCATTATGCCCCAGCAACGCGACATATTCTCCTTGCTGGATCTGCAAACTGACATTACGTAATACAGGGGAAGGCGTTGTTCCCTCCTCTGCACGCGTTTTTTGCAGTGGATACGAATAAGTTACCTGCTGTATATCGAGAAGAGGTGTGAGACCTATGCTGTTTTGCGCCATCCTTTTTTCTCCATTCTCCTTTGTACGCGAAATTTCAACCAGCGGTACCATACGCGATGCGACCAGCGACGAAACGTATTGCCTGGAAACGGTCGTACATCATGGCCCAGCCGACGCACGAATGCATTTGTCACCATATAGATTGCTGTTACAATCGGACAGAGAACCACACAAAGCGCGGGATACAAGGTGTACACCCAGTTCGTAAAACCCCAGGTGACAAAACCATGCACATATGGATAGATGTGCTGTTGCCAGAATGGACCATATCCAAGACGAGATGCTATCTGCCCAAAAAGCGAGATAAATGCATTCAGCGGTTGTTGAACACTAGACAACAAATCATGGATGGAGAGACCGGTGAATAACGTCAAGAGCATCACGAGTACATACAACGTCAGAGCTCCCGCGAGAATACCCAGTAGTAGCAACGGACCATGACGCCACTGATGCTTCATCGTTACACCCAGAAAGATACCACCGAAACCCTCAAGTAAGAGAAACATCAGAGCTTGCGGTCCCATCAAGATGCCTGCCAGAAAAACCGCCACACACATCCCCATTGACGCCACATACATTCCACGTCGCAATACTAATACAGCAAAAATGATAAAATTGAATATCGAAAAAAAGGCGGAACCTGCCGGCAAAACCAGGGCAATAAAGCGAAAGACCACCGCAATATCAGCCAATAATGCTCCCTCAGCGATTTCGATAGTATGTAAATTCCGTAACATTCCGCTCCTCATACCATAAAAATATGTTCTTGTTTCTCTATAAAAAATGTTGTTTTCTCTTCTAAAGTTGGGCTTTCTTTTAAAAAAGAGCAGGAAGTATCAATTGGCAATCACATCAGTGCATCCAAGATTACAACTGGCCATCAGTATAAGGCCTATTTATGAAAAAACGATGAATACATACCCGTATTTCCTATCTAGTATTACAGCGAGACTTTTGGGTATGGCGAAAGGGTTCTGTCAGAACTGAGAACACAGAAGCTCATTGTGGAAAGTGGAATTGACCCGTTTTTGGAGGGGACTCAAACGGAAAAAGTGAGTCAGTGGAGATGCATCAAATGAGAGAAAAACGATCATTTCTCTCCGTATATCTACGTATTATATGGTGCCCCAGAATATCAAGTCAAAAACTTGTATGGTGCCCCAGAATGTCAAGTCAAAAACTTGTATGGTGCCCCAGAATGTCAAGTCAAAAACTTGCGAGTTTCTAAGAGAAATCTCCTTTCTTTAAATCTTCGTAACATGGGCGAAATTATCTTATCAATACCTCGAATCTGATCATTCAATGGGCCTAAAACATAGCAAAAAGCTGATCATATGTGTATTAATAATATAAAAAGATAAGAATATTTTTTGAGTGCAGAAAGGATACTATTATTTAAGCGGAATAAGTACACTGGATCTTCTATTTTGGAGAGAAGGTGAGATCAACTTGTTGTCAGGTTCTTAAAACCCAGATTGATAACAACGTAAAACCAGAAGACGCTATTGAAGTTCTGGACGAAGTTAGATCTGTTTTATAAGTAACCTAATAGTGCTGCCAGTACATGATAATGCTGCTCAAGCATGGCAACAAAAGCGTATATTTTTTTGACAAATTTGACAAAAAGGTAGAACTATCATGAGTGAGTGTATTGTAAACGATACAGATCAAATAGGGGTTGTCAAAGATAATAGGCAGGAGACAATTCTTGGAATGCCGCGTAACCTGCTCTTGAGATATATTGCGATCATCGTATTTATGGTGGGTGATGGGCTGGAGGCAGGCTGGCTTTCACCTTATATAGTGACACTAGGCTTTACTGAACAGCAGGCGGCGCTCATTTTCACCATTTACGGTATCGCCCTCGCCATTGCATCCTGGTTTTCGGGCGCGCTCGCAAGTATCTGGGGACCACGGCGTACCATGTTGACAGGCTTATTCATCTGGATAGTATTTGATATCGGGTTTATCACGCTGGGAGTTATGCCGCACAACTATCCATTAATGATGCTCATGTATAGCTTGCGCGGTTTGGGATATCCATTCTTCGCGTATGGTTTCCTCGTTTGGATTACCTACGTTACGCCAGCAAACAGATTGAGTACAGCTGTGGGCTGGTTCTGGTTTTTCTTTGCTGGTGGATTACTTGTGCTTGGGCCCTACTATTCCAGCTTCATCCTGCCCCGTATCGGGTCTGTAGCGACCCTGTGGACAGCGCTAGCATGGGTAGTGGTGGGTGGTATCCTGGGTGTAGCATTAACGCCAGGAAGATCCAAGCAGGCTGCCGAAGGAAAAAACGTCATAATAGCAAGTTTGCTGAGAGACGCCTCTATTGTCATAAATAACCCGAGGATAGCAATCGGTGGTATTGTGCGTATAATTAATTCCGTACCATCAACCGGCTTTCTCGTCTTCTTCCCCATCTACTTCACCAGCAGAAGCGTCGGATTTACCCTTACGCAATGGTTACAATTGCTGGGGGCAATGTTTCTGAGTAACGCCATCTGGAATCTCTTGTGGGGAATATTGGGGAATCGTGTGGGCTGGCGCAATACAGTACTATGGTTTGGTGGGGTCGGCTGTGCGATCTCTTTACTACTAGTCTATTATGTGCCAACGATATTCGGGCCCAATTATTTTTTAACCTTGGTAGCAGTGATCTGCTACGGCATAATGCTGGCAGCATATACACCGCTCTCGGCTTTGATGCCTTCAATGGCGCCAGAGAATAAAGGAGGCGCGATGGCGATACTCAACCTGGGAGCAGGCCTGGCTGCGTTCGTTGGCCCCGCACTCGTAGCCATCTTCGAGCCCAGTATTCAGGTTGTAGGATTGATCTGGCTCTTTGCCATCTTACACGTGATAGGAGCGATCATGACACACTTCCTGAAACTCCCCGAAGAGATAGAGCAGAAAGAAAGGGCGGTTGCACCAGCCAGAGTAGGAGTGGAATAAAAAACACGGCAATGATGCTTGAGATTAAAACCAGGCTTCTTTGCCAAAGAGGAATCGATTGTAGTTCCCACGGAGTGCGCAACGAGATGTACTAATCCGTAGCGAGCCAGCCGAAAAATAGGCCTTCTTCATGAGGAAGAATAAAAAGATTCCTAACAAGACCCAGGGCCGAGATACGCTGAAAATAGGACATAGGGATGGGAATACTGCTGCTAACTTAGGTTAGTGGCACCAAAACAACCTAAAAATGGGCTTTTTTATCTGCTAAGGCATGGTTCAAATCAATGTGACAGTTGTGAACAGTTGGGTTACCCCAAAATAAATCTTGAAGCCGCTCAGGAAGGCAGTTCAGAATTTATTTTTCACCGTTCTGATTGTTCAAAATTGTCACATTGGTTCAAGCTCATTTTGAACCATGCCTAACTATATATATAAACGGAGTTCGAGACACGTTGAATGACTTTGTGGACCGTTGTGTTTTCAGTTCTGGCAGAACCACCTATTCTTGTCGATAGTAATAAAATCTGCTAATATAATAAAAGTAATCTCTTGGTCTCCATATTTGCATTGACTAGAATACGGCAGGTGGATCAGATGCCTTATTGCTCACAGCGAGAGGCTTGTAAACTGTTGATCGCTTGCACTTACTACGTATCCGAAAACTTGAGTGCAGAGCACTAGCGACGCCAGTCGCGTTGGTTTTCGGAATAAGATCTTAGGCTTTGGACCTGACCAACTCTAGCGCACCTACCTAATTAGGATAGTGGCTGGACGAAAGGAGCTATGAGCTATGGCAATTCCTCCGGGAGATAGAATTATTATTAACCCCGACTATGTCCATTCGGTCGGTGTACAGATCAAAAAAGACGCTGCAATCCTGATGGATTCAGAAGCGCACAGCGTGCAGGATTTTCAGAAGACACTTACTCAGCTTAACGATCTTAATTTCCCTGTACAACTATACTCCTCGCTCTACCAGTTTATTAATATCCATACAACTGCATTTAATCAGCTATTTCAGGACCGCCAGCATATAGGCGATGCGCTACAGGATACCAAGAATGCGGCTGAGGAGAACGAAATCAAGACTATGGCTAACTTTAATGCTACTTCTGGTATAGACATGAACGGACCGGCGGAGCTTCCTATTATCAAATAAGCTGCCAGGCATAGCGATGATCTATCTAGAAAAGGGATTTTTTGGAATGACGACATTCGACAATTTGACACGCTCATTCAACGATGGACTATCGAAGATTACCTCATATACTCCCCTGGTTATTAGCAATTTTCAGAGTGCGGATAGCCAGTTTCGTGGTCGTAAAAATCAGCTGGTTGAGAGTTATGATGTGAAGTTTGCAGGCATGGGGGCTATGATGTTTGCTCAGGCGGTTGAGAACAATATCGAGATTACCAGCCGCATGGAACAGAAATTGAGTGACTTTGTCACCGCCAGCAACCATACAAATCAGGAAATCCACAGCGCGAACCAGCAGTACGGCGACCAGATAAACAATTTTGTCTACTATGATAATATTGAAGGGCTTAGCTATTACGGCTATTCCTTGGATGATGTCACGAATCAGCTCAGGGACGGCACGTTAAGCGTCTACGTCGATATCGGCGGCGTACTCGACTTGAGCCAGCAGTTTCTCCTGGAACAACTGGACCAGGCTAAAGCAGGAATATTGAGTGATCTTCAGTTCCAATACTCTGATCACGTCCAGCAATATCTCGATGAGTTCAACCGGCAGAAAAGCCACATTCAAGGGAACAATCCTGTCCAGGTGTATGAATATAAGCAGATGTATGACCAGCAAGTTCAACAGGAAAATACTTATCTGGACACTGCAAAGAACGAACTAGAATATTTTTATAACAATCAACATAGCGCATTTTCGGACTGGTATACTGCCATTGTCACGATAATTGGTACCTACAAGGACGAGATTGCTTGGGCGTCCGCGACGGGCGAGGTGAGCGTAGGAAATCTTCTCCAGGATCTGATTCACGCGCCGAATGGCTCGCCGATAGTCATCTACCGGACCAACGATGGTGGGCTGGTGGTGGCCGTGAACTCGATGAACAATAATTTGAGTTCTCAGCAGAACGCGCTACTGGTGCAGCAAGCTATTCAAAATTATGATAGCTTGAATAACATTACTAATCCCAAGGTCACGATCCTAGGTTACAAGGGTGGAAACGACATCGTGCAGTCTCTCGCGAAGGACAACAATCCATTCCAGATCAGCAATGTGGTACTTGTTGGAGCAAGCATTAGTCAGATGCCACAAATTGGCATCAACTATACTGACTATGTGGCCCCAGGCGATGATAACGCTGGGACCGGTAATGCATCGATTGTGCCTCATAGTGCAGCCGACAAAGCAAATCTTGCTGTAGATGCAGGCGAGATCGCTCTGGGTGCCGCTGGCGGTGGCGGTGTCCCCGGAGTGCTTGTAGCAACAGGCGAGGTGATTACTAGTACGGTTGTTCCCATGGCGTTAAATAGTAACAGCGGTGATGTCAGCGGTGCCTCTAATGGTGGTTTGTATTTTGATACTCCTCCATCCCTCAGCCCGAACCAAACAGTCGGCCATCACGATTTAGTAGCGGTACCGAACGAGCCAGGAGAGTCTAGTTCTAGCTGGAAACTGACACCTGAGTTTCCTTTCGTGCGTGGCAAGAACGTCGACTATACCCAGAGCACCTATCTGGATATGATGGGCCTTCCTGATCCTAAGACCGGGAAAACACTCCAGGGCTTTGATCCGCTCACTCCACCGACCTACTTCGATCTTCCTTCCCAGTAGTCCGTCAAGTTTGACCGGCGCTACTGAGATAGTTGATGTGTTTTTGTAAGAAAGTTAGGGCCATTAAAGATGGATAGTACTCAAATAGGTGGTCTGGTTGCTCTACTCATCTTCGTCGTTTTACCAGTTGTCATAGGATTGCTACTCATCATCTATGCAAGAGCGCTTGCCCGCTCACGATTGCGCTTTCTGGCTCGGAACAGCTCAGAACAGCTTGAACCTAGTGGCGCTGCTATCGCGCTCTATCGTTTTGCCGGAGTAGTTATCATGGTCACGCCCATCGTCGTCATCCTAATAGGAGTGCTCGTCTCGCTGAACCAGCGTCCTTGGTAGATGTTTATTGATCTCAGCAGTGGAGTTCCCCCGAATTTGGAGGGTCGGAGAAGAGAAATCTGATATACTAGAGCCAGGAGGGTTCAATGGGCAAATCTCAACCGACCTACACGCGCGAATTCAAACAACAAGCAGTCGCACTCTTTGAAACCAGTGGAAAGAGTAAAACACAAATTTCCAGAGATTTGGGTATTTCTGATAATGCTTTAAGCAAATGGTAAAAAAAAACCGACGCTCAGTTCTGACACTACCTACCTGAGTTATTGATACTCAGGTAGGAGATTCCTTTTAAGCTAATGCATATTTAGCGATGTAGAATGCTCTAATGACGCGCATTCCACAGGGAAATATGAGCATCCTCGCTTGAGCTGCGGCCCGCTTCGACAATCGTGCGACGCAGGAAATAACCGCCGATGAGGGCCATCAGTGGGATCAAGATACCCACTTTGCTGGCTTTTTTATTGGCATGTCCGGCGTGTTTGCCTTTGCCGCCTAGTAGCGAGAGCGTTTGTAGCAGCCAGGGCAGGAGCAGTCCACCGCCAAACATGAAGCGCCAGAAAGTGTGACCATGCTCGTTTGGACCTGTACCAACTAGCGGACGGGCTGTGCGGTTCGCGTGGCGCAAGAATGCGAGCAAGCCGACCGTCTCAAGCAGCATCGCGGTCCATTCCAGCTTTTCTAGCTTATGCAGGGTACGGGCTGGCACGCCGAAGGTACGCAGCACGATCGAGATGAGCGCGGAACTGGTCGAAAATGCGGAGGAGATAAAGACGGCTCCCAACATCTTACCACGCGACCAGAGCGGTACACTTGTGGCTGCCAGCAAGACTCCGGTATAGCTGCCCAGGAAGGCGGCGAAAAATGCTCCCGGCACAGCGAACAACTTCTGTGGCAAGTTAGCCAGCAGCCTGGCTCCCCACCATTTGCCAAGCAGGCCGTCTCTCGCAGCCTGGATCACAACAGCAAGGCCGCTGAAGAGTGAAAAGCCCATAACGCTCCATGTGCCCATCGACATCGGCGACCTGACCTTGAATACGCGTAGCATATGCAAGAAGCGCTCAGGGCGTCCCAGGTCCGCAATGAGCAGCGGCGGGCAGGGAAGCAGCGCCAGCAGCGCCAGGTAGTAGCCTGCGCGAACGATGGTGCGATCTTCCTTTGAGCCGAAGAGCAAGGCCAGCGAAGCGATGAGATAACTTCCAGCTGCTAGTCCGCCAAAGAAGAAATACCAGATAATCTCTGTGTGCCAGACCGGCACCTTTAGCGAAGGGTAATCATAGTAAGTTGGTTCCTCCGCCTCGCGCTCTGGATCAGGCGTGTAGCCGGTTGTCAGTACGGCTAATCGCTCCAGTGCCGCGTCACTACCCAGTTTTGTGAGCAGCGACGTAGCGCGTTGTTGCACAGCCTCGATTGATAGTGGTACGCGAATATTTTCCATATGCTCTGTTCCCTTACTCCTTATTCTTGAAGAATAACATCCCCATCAGACTCAGGAACAGCACAGCGAAAACGGACCGCAGCGATGTTGGAATAATGTTATTTGATGGGCGCTGAGGATTACTCGGCAAGTTATAAACTTCAGGCTCGTCTAGCAGCAGGAAAAAGGAGTTTAGCCCATCCTCAAGGATGTTGTCATCGACACCATACAGACGGGCCTCGGTGGCTCCTTTTTTGTGCAGTATGCCCACGCGCTCGCGTGCCATGGCCTTCAGTTCTTCTACAGGACCGAACTGGATGGAATCGGTAGGGCAAGCTTTCGCGCAGGCCGGCTCAAAGCCATCCTTCAGGCGGTCGTAGCAGAGTGTACACTTGTGGGCGCGACCATCGCCTTCTGAGTCACGAGCGATGACGCCGAAGGGACAGGCCACCGTACAGTAAGCACAGCCGTTACAGATGTCCTGCTGCACATAGACCGTATCGAATTCGGTGCGAATGATCGCTCCGGTCGGGCATGCCTCGTGACAGGGCGCGTTTTTACAGTGCTTACAAACATCACTATGCAGGAGCCAGCGGTCAGTATTAAAGAATGGGAGAGCGGTACCCGGTGGTGTTTGGGGGATCTCTCCGTTCTCCTTTGCCTCTTCGATGCGATTATCAAAGAGCGGCAGGTCAGGCATGCCTGGACTGCTGGCTCTATCCGGCACAGTGAGTGTGGGCATAGCACCTAAGGCAGCGAAAAATGATAAGCCAGGCGGCTCCGGCATTTGCGACACCGGAGCCGCTTCCTCCGCCTGCTTAGGCTTGCGGCGTCCGATCTGCTCGATAAACTGCACGTGGCGCCAGGTCGTTGCGGTCAGAGCCCCGGTATTGTCGTAGCTGTTACCACTCCAGGATGGTTCTGCCCCCGGAAGTTGGTTCCATTGTTTACAGGCCACTTCACAGGCCTTACAGCCGATGCAGACACTTGTATCGGTGAAGAAGCCCATCGCCTGTTGCTGTGCCGGCGGTGTCTCCTTGTGTAGAGTTGTTACCGTATCGACGAGAATATCCCTGGCTATTTTGAGTGGTGAGCCTTTCAGTCGCCTCGCTTCTCGCCTCGATTCAACAGCCATGTTCTATCTCCTTTGAGAGAGGCGTCCAGGGCGTATGTTACAGGTGAACGCCTTGGCCTCTTCAATACTTACATTGGGTTCAAGGGCCATATGGGCCAGGTCATTGGCGATACCGCCTGTTACCGGACTCTGGAAGCCCCAGTGGAATGGTAAACCAATCTGGTGTACCGTGCGCCCTTGGACACGCAAAGGCTGCATACGGCGAGTTACCAGCGCGCGCGCTTCGATTTCGCCGCGTGGCGTAGAGATAATGATCCATTCCCCGTTCTTGACCTTGCGTTCCGCTGCAAGTTCCTGACTGATCTCGGCAAACATGCTTGGCTGTAACGCGTCCAGCCACGGAAGCCAGCGCGTCATGGTTCCGCTCACATGATGTTCTGTCAGGCGATAGGTCGTGACCACAAGCGGATAGTTTTCATTGCCTACTGCTGCCAGAACGTTGTTATGACGATTTCTGTTGAGTCGTGCTGCCGGATTGTTCTGCTGTTTATAGATGGCATTGTTTACGGGTGACTCGATCGGCTCGTAGTGCGTGGGGAGCGGCCCATCTTTCAATCCCTTCGGCACGAAGAGCCAGGCCCTTCCGTCCGCTTTCATCATGAACGCATCGCTGCCAGCTATGGCATCCATACCGGTCGCAGCGGGCGCGGGAACATAGTCAGGTGCTTTACTGACCGGGAAGTCCGGCACGTCATAACCTGTCCATTTCTTCTGCTCCTCGTCCCACCAGACCCACTTTTTCCGCTCTGACCATGGGCGTCCCTGTAGGTCTGCCGAAGCGCGATTATAGAGAATACGCCGGTTCGCGGGCCACGCGAAACCCCAATCCAGGTTTGTTCCGTCATCGGCTATGCGCGAGGCCGCCCGGTTGTTGCCGGGTTCTGGATAGACACCACTATAGATCCAGGCACCACAGGCTGTGCTGCCGTCATCCTCCAGATTTGTGAAGGCTTTCACGTGTGGCGCGTCTTCCAGCGTATACGCTTTCCGCTGCTTGCCCCTGGTCTTGCCGTCGCCGGATGGATAGACATAATAGCCGTTTATTTCCTTGAGCACGAGTAAAGGATCTGGCTCATCCGGAATATGCGCATGCCTGGATTCTTCACTCTCGTACTCCCAGGTCAACGCCTGTAGCGGGCGATCTTTGGGATCGGTGCTGTCGGCATACAGCGCTTTGAGCCGTCGCCCAAGGTTGTACACGAACCAGAGATCTGAACGCGCATCCCCAGGTGGATCGATGGCCTGCTCGCGCCACTGCACGAGACGCTGTGTATTCGTGAAACTGCCCGCTTTTTCCGTCGAGGCTGCCGCCGGGATGAAGAAGACTTCCGTTTTGATCTGACTGGAATCAATCTGCTCGGTTCCCTTGTGCCAGAAGGATGCCGTCTCGGTTTCATAGAGGTCGGCCACGACCATCCAATCGAGATTTGGAAGCGCCTGGCGCTGTATGCGCGATTGGGTACTACCTGCCGCCGGATTTTGTCCGAAGAGGAAGTAGCCTTTCACTCCACCTTCCAACATCCTGTAGGTGGTCATCAGGTGCGAATGATCTTCGGTGACCTTGGGCACCCAGCTATAGCCCCAATCATTGTCTGCAGTCGCGGCTTCACCATACCAGGCTTTGAGGAAACTCGTGATGTACTTGGAGAAATTAGACCACCAGCCGGTCTTTTCTCCATTGTTTTCGATATATTCCTGCAATGTCTGTTCTGACACAACCTTCTCTGATTGGTTCTGACCTGCCATCGTGAGAGTGCGCTTGCCTCTTTCCGGTGTGTATGGTGCTTTTGGTTGTGACATATAGCCACCAAGCAAGTCATACAGCGTTGGCACATCTGTCGATCCCTGAATAGAAGCATGACCGCGCAGGGCCAGGACGCCGCCGCCAGGACGACCAATATTGCCGAGCAGAAGTTGCATAATAGTGCCCGCGCGAATGATCTGCACACCCTTCGACTGCTGAGTCCAGCCAACCGCGTAGACAAGGGCGGTTGTGCGTTCTCGTCCAGAGTTCTCCACCAGCGTTTGCGCGACCTGTAGCCAGGTCTCGCGCGCTACGCCGCAGACCTCTTCGACCATTTCGGGTGTATAGCGCTCGAAGTGGCGGCGCATGATCTGGAAGACGCAGTGCGGATCTTGCAGCGTCGGATCGGTTAGCGACTTGCCTGACTCATCGCGCTGGTAATCCCAGCTACTTTGATCGCTGTAAGTACCTGTTTCAGGATTATAGCCGGAGAAGATGCCATCCAACTCTTCCGTATCCTGATAGCCTTCGCGAATGAGCATAGGGGCGTTCGTATAATTCACCACATAGTCATGGAAATAGGCGTTGTTTTCTAAGAGATAGCGAATAAGCGCACCCAGGAATACAATGTCGCTGCCTGCGCGTATATTGACATATTTATTTGCCAGCGCCGATGTACGCGAGAAGTGTGGATCAATATGAATGACCTTCGTACCGTTATCTTTCGCTTTGACCACGTTGCGGAAAGCGACAGGATGAGCTTCAGCCATATTGCTGCCCATAATGAGAATGCAATCGCTGTTAAGAAGGTCTTTAGGAAATGACGTAGCGCCGCCACGTCCAAGCGATGTACCCAGACCGGGTACTGTGGAGCTGTGTCATATACGAGCCTGGTTCTCAATCGAGGCAATGCCCAGGCCACCGTTGAAGAGCTTTTTAATCAGGTAGTTCTCTTCGACATCAAGTGTCGCGCCGCCAAGGGAGGCAATACCCAATGTGTGATTCACTTCTCGCCCGTCAGGGAGTCGTTCGACAAAGGTCTCATCGCGGGTCTCTTTGACGCGCTGCGCAATGCGGTCCATGGCCCAGTCAAGAGGTTTGACTTCCCAATGGTCGCTGTAAGGCGCGCGGTAGAGCACCTGTGTTACACGTCTGGGATTAACCGTATATTGGAAGGTCGCAGAACCTTTCGGACAAAGTGTTCCACCGTTGATGGGGCTATCGGGATTTCCTTCGATATCGATAACTTTGCCATCTTTGACGTAGACATTCAAGCCACATCCCACTGCGCAATAGGGACAGACACTTTTGAAGACTTTCGCATCACGTATGCGTGGTGTTTTGTCGCGGCTTTCGATGCTGAACGGTTGCTGTGTCTTTACACCAAAATCCAGCGCATCCTCAATAGCAGTGCCAAGTGCCTTTGGTAATAGTGGATATTTTTTCATTTGATGCTGCTCTTTATCTGGTTCTAGGACATCATTTGTAAGTATTGTCCAATGATGTCGCCTATTCATTAGCTATAAATTATAATTACATATATAATTTATAATTATGCATGAGTACACACGTATTTTAGCACAAATCTCTACTCGACAGTAGCTTCTAAAATGGAAAAAAGCCAAAAAATCCTAGCCGAGGCACGTGGCTTGCGCGTTCCGGTATTGTCAACTTATTTGTAGAAACGTAGATTATTGCTGAGTTATAAAGAGGAGAGAGACTGAAGACAGTGAAATACTGAGGAGGGTTGGTTGTTATGCGATGAGTTTTCCTGCGGTTATCTCCTTCCACTCCAGAAATCTGCCCTGTAAAATGGTACGGTATTCCTTGGCGCTCAAACGGTGCCTGCGCGGCTGGAAATGTTGAGAGAGAGGACCAAAGGCTGAGAGAAAGCGTTGCGCCTGCCTGGCTGATTTGAAGCGCCGCATTTTCTTCTCTCGTAGCCGCGTGGGTTGGTGGGAATTTTCCGCTCGATTGTGTTCAATCCTTTGTGCTGCCGATGCTCCACGCTTGGCAAGATTTCGCGTTTGGCTGCTCCATAGCTTTTCAGTTTATCGGTAATGATCACGCGTGGGACATAGTATGGAGTTCAGTTAAGGCTCGTTAGTTTAAACGTCAATGCATAGAATTTGTAGTAAAATTTCTCTACTATCTGTTATACGCAAAAAAGGTCAGGAACATAACCTCATGAAAGTATACGCTATCAGCGATTTACATCTTACTGTTCAAAGCAATCGACTCGCGCTGGCCGCCTTACCATATTATCTGGAAGATTGGTTGATTGTGGTGGGCGACGTTGGAGAGACTGAAGATCAATTGCACTACGCGCTCTCTATTCTTACAAGGCGTTTCGCCAAGGTCATTTGGGCACCAGGAAATCATGATCTATGGACGATCCCATCGGGGAATGCATCGAAACTACAAGGGGATGGCAAATATCAACTCCTTGTCAGTATTTGTCGCTCTTATGGCGTTCTTACCCCTGAAGATCCCTATCCTCTTTGGCCTGGAGCCAGTAAGCCAACGGTGCTAGCTCCATTGTTCCTACTTTATGATTATAGTTTTCGTCCAACTGATGTTTCTGAAACGCAAGCGGTAGCCTGGGCAGAGGAGACTGGCGTGGTTTGTACAGATGAATTTCTTCTCTATCCTACACCCTATCCCTCAAGAGCCGCCTGGTGCCATGCTCGTGTCGCGTATACCGAAAAGCGTCTGGCGGTCATTCCTCCATCCCATTCTCTTGTTCTTATTAACCATTTTCCGCTCCGGCAGGAATTTGTCCGCCTCAAAAAGATTCCACGCTTTTCCCTTTGGTGTGGAACGACAAAAACAGAAGACTGGCATACCCGCTTTCCCGTCTCAGTCGTCGTCTATGGACATATCCATTTTCGCTCCACTGACTATCGGGATGGTGTGCGCTTTGAAGAGGTATCCCTGGGCTACCAGCGTGACTGGCAGCAGGCCAAAGGGATTGGGGGGTATTTACGCGAGATTCTCCCTGGACCTCAAAGATAGCGTATTCATGAGACTGGGAAACCTCTACATATATGTTGCCATTTTCACCTTTTACCAGCAGGCGTGATCAAGGATGCGCAGAGAAGCTGCTTTCTTCTCTGCGTACCCTTGAAATTTATTCGCATATCCTGCCGCCCTTACAGGAGGATACGATGCAGAAATTCCATACCTGGCTGACTGCAAATAACCCTCTAAGATCTTATTCCGAAACCCAACGCGACTGGCGTCGCTAGTGCTCTGCACTCAGGTTTTCGGATAAGTAGTAAGCGGTCAGTAGCGCGGTCAGGTCTCCCCAAAGAGAACAAGAGAGGGAGTTCTTCTTCCCGGCGGGAACGATCTTCATAAGCCGACGTGTCTTGCTGAGCTTTGCCTGCCCTGGACACATTTGAGCACCTAACTGCATAGATGAGTTTACGATTCTAGAAAAAAAGAAAGCACCGCCAACCTGTTGCCTTATGGGCGGTTAGCAGTGCCTTGATCTGTTGCTTGCTTCCTCAGAGAGAAGCAATGCGATCGTTGAGATGTGCCTGTCAGTCAGTCGGTATAGCCGGTTTGCCAGACGCTCATAAATGTGGCGGCGGCATTTCGGGTTGCAATTCCCACTTTATAGCGCGTAGATAACGGAAGTGAGGGCTTTAATGTCAGCATTTCCGATCCATCCAGGAAGATACGGAGATCCGTATGCCGCTGGTCGGTGCGTAGCGTATGCCAGTCAGTGGGATCAAAGTTCGCGTCCGCAGGGATGGCTTTCTCCGTGTGCATATTCGCGGTACCTGTGATCTGTAATGTCCAGGTGGCCTGGTTGCGGGTGAGCCCGATGAAGATGTTCTCTGCGTGCTGCGGCTGGATGACCAGCCCACATGCGGCTTGCCTGGAACTGTTTTCCGCGTCGATAAGTTTGAAGGTTGCGCCATACTCATAATGTTCGTAGGCCGGTCCCTTAATCAGGATGTGCTCACCCTCACGGGCGCTACTCTGGCGCAAGGTCCCATGGTCGATGTGCCAGTCTTGCAATCCTGTTTCTGACCCATCCTGCCATCCCATCTGTGCGAGTGAATAGTCCTTGTTCAGGAATTCGTCGCGGAAATGGTCTGTCAGGCTGATCGCGCTGAACTCGGCGCTGCATCCTCTGGTGAGCAGTGCGAATAATTGTACTGGTTGGTCGATGAGTATTTCTAAGATCTGGATGCCATCAAACTGTACTATGAGCATGGAGCCTGCTACGCTGACAAGCAGTTGATGCCATGCCATAAGATTGGTGCCAGCCGGCAGGGATTGTGTCTGCTGACGCTGATGTGCTGGTAGTTCCAATTTCAGTTGGAGCTGTTCGGGGATGATGGTGAGACTGGCCGCAACTTGTCCCTGATTGTAGAGTGCAATGCCATAATCACCACTGCCACTGATGGCGCGAACGTTTATCTCCAGGACCCATGTTGGGCTCAATGGTTCTGCATTGCTGAGCTCAGCACTGGTTGCTGCTACGTCTTGTTGGACAACGGCATCCCGCGAGATATTCCAGGCGCCGGACAGTGGTTGCCAGTGGGGCTGCAATGCGGACTGCTCAAACAGATCGCGCAGACGTGGTTGTGCCGGGGCCGGTTGGGGAGTAGATATGGGCGCAGGCGTCCATAAGTCCTCGCCGTGCCAGAAGATGCGATCAAGACATGGGCGGCGTGCCTGCATATCCGGCTGCCAGGCATGATACGCGATATACGATTCCACGTTGTTGGGTCCGGCAACCAGCGAATTATGGCCGGGGCCAATGAGATCTGCATTTCCCTGTACGAGCCGCCGGAGTCCCTGCTTATCGTGCCAGGAGGTATCCTGCAGTCCCGCTGGCCCCATTGGCATCTCTGATGTTGCATAGTTGGCCGCATAATTATCGCGCATGAAGCAGCCGCCGGAGTACATTTCATAATAGCGCTGGCGATGGCGAAGGACTGTTGAACCTTCGACCGTATACCAGTCCCGGCCCCCCTTTGATGCGCGCTGTGCTTCAAAAAGCTGCCATGATTGGCTTGGACGCGTTACCTGTGTCAGTGTGCCCTGAAGGGTAAATGGATCGAGCATACGATCAACCACATTGCCACTGCCAACCAGACCCGTTGAGGGATCGTTAAACTCGATCGTCATAAAGAGGTACCACTGACCATCCAGATCGCGGAAAACGTGTGGATCAATTGCCCATGGTACAAAGGCGCTCGTGAGATCATGGCCGCTGTCCATGAAAGGTCCTGTTGGATTATCTGCCACGGCTACGCGAATACCGGCTGCGAACTCCTCAGTATGGACCGCGTAGTAGAGCAAGAACTGCCCATTATATTCGGTGACTTCGGGTGCCCAGTAGAAAAAATATGGCTCACCAAGCGCGGCCATTGCTTTACCAGCTGGTTGCCATGAGACCATATCTGTGCTGGTGAGAATTGGAAAAACGGATGTCTGGGCAGAAGGATGACCATTGTTTTCCGTCGCGTATGCATAATAGTGGCCACGCGACTTTAACACGAATGGATCGGCAAAACCTTCCGGCCAGAACGGATTACGAAAAGACGTTGTGCCCTTTGTGTTCATAGTACTCCTGAGAAAAGACCTGATCTCTGTAGACAAATAAAAAGAGCAACCAGTATTGTCTACGTGTTGTATAAGGATGATGGTAAATGGCGCGAATGTTCGACGATTTTTGAGGCGAAATGTGGGATTTTGGTGTGAAACATAGGAATCGACCATTCAGAGCCTGAGCAAGCCGCTTCTGGAGCCGTGTGCTCAGGCAACCAATACCCGATTCCCAACATTCGCGCCAATTTCCTCTGTTTCGCGCCAAAAATCGTCGAACATTCGCGCTATTTACTAGATGAGTTGGATATGAGTGCGCACTCAAGACAAATGGGGGGCGCACTCATACCTAACTCATAGTATTAGCGAAAAGGATGTTGTTGATCCTGCGCGGGAATCAATGGCATCGGTTGAGGTCCCGTTGTCGGTCCTTCAATGTGCGGCTTACCGTCCTTCCACGTCACACGGTCCAGCCACATATTGCGACTATCGCCACGCTGACCACTCCCATCCATATCCCAGGCATGGTAGAGTATCCATGTCTGGTCGCCAAGCTGAAAAACCGTCTGCCCGCCCGGACCAATCACAAAGGGTTGTGTTAAGCGACTGGCGAGGATAGGATTCTCAGGTGCCTGTGTGCAGGGACCCATCGGGCTCTGGCAGGTTGCATAGCCGACCGCATAAGTCTGATCGGCATAATTATTGGCAGAGAAGAAGAGATAGTACTGGTTGTCGTGCTTGAACATATTTGGCGCTTCAACCACACTGCCCTCCCAGGGCTTGTCGTTATAGATCAATTGTGTTGGCTTGTCGACCACGCTCAGTCCGTCGGGGGATAGCTCCTGCGCCCAGATAGAGGTTGTCAGGCCACGACTATTACCATCATTTTTAAAGTACAGATACAGCTTATCTCCATCACGGAATGGAGTCGCATCAATCGTGCCCCCCAGGTCCGACTGACAGACCAGAGGGCGCGAACGCGTATCCTTAAACTTCCCATCGGGACTAGAACTGGTTGCCACCCCAATACACTGCACATTCGTCTCTGCATCGCGAGCAGTATAGTACATCACAAACGTATCACCAATCTGAATGACATCCGGCGCCCAGACGAAAGATCCACCCAACTGAGCCCATGAGGGGAGCGCGGGCAACGCATCAGAGAGCATCTCCCAGTTTACCAGATCGGTTGAACGTGCCGCCTGAATATTTTTCCCAGCGGCATTTGTCGCATAAGCATAGAATGTATTCCTCACCCGAATAATGCTAGGATCGGGAAAATCACTTTGAAGTACTGGATTCTGAAAAGTTTTCATCGTTGTTCCTGTTGTATGATTGATAGCCGATGGCCCTTGCTGCGCACATCCCGCTGCACAGAACAGTAGCAGCATCATTGGCAGCATACGACCCACCAGTTGTAAGAGCCGGGTTGTTCCCATATGCGTTAACTTAATTTATCCCTTCAAACCAGTGTTGGCCACGCTTTGAACAATAAAACGCTGCAAGGCGATATAGATAATGAGAACCGGTATCGCCACAATGACCGCACCCGCCATCGTTGGTCCGTAGAGTGTTACATACGAACTTTGAAGTGTACTCAGGCCGGGAGGAAGCGTCATCAGATTGGGATCTTGCAGAACCAGTAACGGCCAGAGGAAATCATTCCAGCTTGCCAGGAATGTAATCACCGCTAAAGTTGCCAGCGCGGGCTTCGAGAGTGGTAACACGATCTTGAAGAACGTCTGAAACGTATTCGCCCCATCGATATTCGCCGCCTCTTCTAATTCTTTGGGCAGCGATTGAAAGAACTGTCTCAAGAAAAAGACCCCGAACACACCAGCCAGACCAGGGAGAATGACCGCTGTATAGGTATTGAGCAGGCCGAGATTATAGATCGTCAGGAAATTCGGTATCAAGAACATCAATCCTGGCATGAATAATGTCGCCAGCATCACTGCAAAGATTATCTTACGTCCCGGAAACTCCATGCGTGCATAAGCATAGGCTGCCAGCGAATCGAGTATCAACGTCAAAATAGTACTGACCGTTGACACGCCCAGACTATTGAGGAACCAGGTCCCAATCGGCGTATCTGGACTATCAAACAGCTGTGCATAGTTTTGCCAGGTGAAACGCTTTGGAATCCAGTAGATCTGCTGTAAGAACCATTCTGATTTTGGTTTGAATGACGTAGAAAGCATCCAGAGCATCGGCAAGATAATAAAGAGTGCCACCAGGACAAGCAGTACATAGGTAATCACATGTTGAAGTACCCTACGATTATTACGCCTGCGCTTTGTATTTGCCTCCTGGCGCGCAGCCAGCGTTTGCGACTTCACAGATGTTGCCATTATGCGTATTCCTCCTTCAATCTTATTACTGCTCACGCTCTCTGAAGAGGCGGAAATTTGCATAAGAGATAACCATCATAATAATCGCCACCACAAAAGACATCGCCGCCGCACTACCCACAAAGTGACGTCCAAAGCCCTCATTATAGATCTCATACATCACAGGCGTTGTCGCACCACTACCAGTTGGCAATGCGGGACCACCACCGGTCATCAAGAATGGCTGACCAAAGAGATTGAAAGAGGCAATGATCGAGATAATCACAACGAACAGCAAAATTGGTCTGAGCAGTGGCAACGTGATGCGCCAGAACGATTCCCATTTATTCGCGCCATCAACCGCTGCCGCTTCATAGAGCTCATCTGAAATGCCCTGCAGGGCCGCCAGCAGAATGATCATATTGAAACCGCTGGTCCACCAGACCGTCGCCACTACGATGGCGACCCAGGCCCAGGGAAGCGCTGAGAGCCAGGCGGGTCCATTAATGTTGAACATCGCGAGATAGTTGTTGATCAGACCACCCGCACTCTGGAAGATCCACCACCACAGCAAACCAACCACCGAGACCGAGAGCACCCAGGGTGCGAAATAAATCGCTCGGAAGACCGTTACCCCCGGTAGCTTGCTATTCAGGAGAATCGCCAGTAACAGAGGCAGTACAATCAGAAGAGGAACACTGTAGACAACAAACTGGAGTGTATTATAGAGCGAACTCCAGAATTCCTGAGATTCAACCGTTCCACGAGTGAACAGATCAATGTAGTTCTGGAGTCCAACGAATGCATTAGTCGCGGGCTGCAAATAATCATAACGGAACAGGCTCAGATAGAGGCCATTGAAGAATGGGTAGCCGATGAAGAGAATAAAAAAGATCAGATGTGGCAATATGAACAGATACGGTGTAAGACTGAACTTGCGTGATCTTTTTCTTCCTGAAGCGCGTCGTGCCACATCCTGTGATTGTATTATCGTAGACATTGATTGATATCGACCTTTCTCTTATAAACGCTAGAGGCGTTCTGGACGGGAGCTTATTGCCGCCCATCCAGAACGCTTGATTAAGAGATCACCATCTCCTTGCCTGCAAGAACAGTCGGGCCATTATGCGTTTTTCGGCGTTGTCCCATACTTCTGCCTGTCCTGTTGCAGGATCTGGTCAGCGCTATTGGCCGAAGCATCCAACGTCTGCTGAATGTTTGTGCTGGTACCGGACATGATCGCACCGATCGCATTACCCAGAGGAATGAATGCATCAGAGATACCAGGAACCGACGGCGGGAAGACAGGATTTTGAACAGCCGGGGCCAGAGATTTCATCAAAGGAATTGACTGCACGGTCGAGCTATAGAGAGCTGTATGGTAGGCCGGGACATCACCAAAGGAAGCCAGTTTGGCTGAGTTATCGACGATGTATTTGATAAAGGTCGCGTCAGCATTCTGAACACACTGGCTGGAAGCCTGTTTGTGATACGGTGTTGTCAGGGAGCCCATACCACCCCAGGTAGCAGGATCGGGGCCGATTTGAGGAACAGCCGCAGCCTGACCGTTGAAACCGACGGCATTACCGGTGACGTTTGAGTCCTGCCAGATGCCATTCCAGATAATGCCAGCATTACCGGCCTTAAAGGAGTTGACATCAGCATCAACCGGCAGTTTTGGCTGCGAATAGCTGCTCTGAGCCTGCTTCATCCATTCCAGTGCCCTGACGCCAGCAGGGCTATTCCAGGTCGCCTTGGTTGTGCCGGCATTGAACTCGCTACCACCGTACTGGTGCAGCAGTTGCTGGAAGATCTGCTGAACCGGGAAGCCAGAGGTAATCTGGAAGCCGTGAACATTGCCCTTGGTCATCGCGGCAGCATCCGCTGTGAACTGAGCCGCGGTTGTTGGCGATGTGTTGATACCGGCTTGTCTCATGAGGTCAGCATTGTAGAACATTGTCAATGGATTGATAAACAGAGGCACACCATAGCGATGACCGGCAACCTCGTCCTGACTCCAGGCACGGGCCGGGAAATCATTCTGGGCGTAACCAAGCTGTGGCATGATGCTATCAATTGGCTGAATGATACCACGGAACGCTGATGTCGCGATCTGGTCCTCGTTAACGATCGCTACATCTGGCAGCGTATTGGAGGCTGCAGCCGTGTCAAGCTTTGTGGCATAGTTGGCGAGCGCAATGATGCTCATTTTGACTTTGATGTCGGAATGTGAGGTGTTGAACTGGTCGACCAGCTGCTGCATTGCCGGACCATCAGGACCACTCAAGGCGTTCCAATAGGTGAGCTGTACGTTCGAGCAACTGTTGCTGTTGGATGAAGTATTCCCGCTGTTTCCGCCATTTCCTGTGATAGCGGATGTACTACATGCGGAAAAAACGGTGGTCATCAATAGACCGATAAGGGCCGATAGGCTTAAAATCTTCCTTGACTGACTTGGCATTTCCTGATACCTCCTGCATATGTCAAACAATTTCGTACTATCTCTGCTTTGAAGCAGACTTCCACCTCTGCTTTGAGGCAGACTTCCATTGTTTTTGACCTGAAAAGGATTCCGTGTGCACAGCATGACAAGTAAATATTGTTCTTATCTGGTAATAGGCGTGAAGAGTGAGCCGTTTTCCGCATCTCAAGCGGTTTCCCTTGTCACCAATAGTTGAGTTGCTCACTCTTCGCGCTGATTGATCACTCGTCGCCCCAAAATCTGACCACTCTTCGCGCTTACTACCATTATCGTCATTTCGCAGCTGTGATTTTACAACGTTGTAAATGGGAATATACCATGAGAATCTCATCTTTGTCAATATAGAAAAAAGGGATTTTTTTCTAGGATCGTAAACTCATATTAGCAAGGCGGTCCTCCAAAAGAGCAATGACGCCTGCCCATCATTCACTAATAGCGCATATACTAACTCGATATCCCGTCCTCATAAAATTATATTATCTGCCTTTCTTTCTTATCTTGACACAATGACCAGTTTTCATTACAATTAAATTATCTCATTTACAACGTTGTAAATTGTTGTATTCATTCCACAAGGGAGGGTGTATGAAAACCGGCCATATCTATAAGCACTTGCCTGATGTCGTGCGCTACGGTCTCTCCGCTATCTTCATCATGTCTACTCTGCTCGTTAGCTCTGCTGCCTTCGCGAAGACACATGTTGCTCAAGCGACATGTAGCCTGCGAAATCCTCTCGTATCACAGGGACAGGATCCCTCTATCTGGTACGCCAACGGCTTATACTACCTTGTTCAGTCCGATGGCGGAAGTATTTGGATCAGGGCAGCCTCATCACTCGGAACGTTGAGCAATGCTCAGAATATCCAGGTCTGGTCCCCTCCAGCTGGAACGAGTTATAGTGCGGAGGTATGGGCTCCTGAGATCGAATATTTAAATGGGCAGTGGATCATTTACTTCGCTGCTGCCAGAGATATGGGGGGAGATCCCGCAACAAATAATACCCATCGCATCTATGCTATTACGGCCACCAGTAATAATCCCCTCGGTTCCTGGTCATTCTTCGGCGAGGTGGAAGATCCTACGAATGAATGGGCGATCGACCCCACTGTCTTTTTCTACAATAACAATTGGTATGAATTGTGGTCCGGTACCCCTCCAGGTAATGGTGGTAGTGCACCCCAACAGATCTACATCGCTCATATGCGTGATCCTCTTCATGTAGATGATGCATATCGTAAGTTGATTGCGAATCCCGACCAACCGTGGGAAACATCAGTACAAGCGATTGAGGAAGGCCCCGAAGCATTTATCGGTCCCAACAATACGCTCACTATTGTCTACAGTGCAAATGCAAGCTGGACCTCCTCTTACAATCTTGGTGAATTGGTCTATCACGGCGGCGATATGGAATATTACGCGTCCTACACGAAGATTGGACCTGTCTTCAGTTCTGGTGCCGGCGTCTATGGCCCCGGTCATATCTCACTCCCTGTTCCAGGTATACACGGAGGGAATTGGCTCGTCTATCACGCCAAAACATCCTCGGTTAATGGCTGGAACGATCGGGCGATTTTTGCCCAACCACAAACATGGAACTCCGATGGAACGCCGAATTTCGGCAATGGACCTGCCGGCTACACTTCATTTGATGAAACGACACAACAGGCATGCTGATAATTGTAAAGTGCCTCTCTCTATTTATATGTAAAGGATTAGGCTTTATGTCATGCTTATCTTCCATTGTGAGATCAAGAAGACTTCCATTCTCTCTGGGAATGTCTTTGCTCACGATGCTTCTGCTCTTGTTTGCTCCTATGGCAACGCAAACAAGCGCCTATGCGAAAACGATGGCTTCTCCATCTCTTCCGTCAACGAATTCGACGGGCACGTACTCAAATCCGGTAATTCCTCAAACAACACCCGATCCTTCAATTATCAAAGGTCTCGATGGCTACTACTATGTTATTGCCTCTTCGGACTTCTGGAGTGATGGCTCTTACCACATTCTCCCTATCTACCGTTCAACCGATCTCGTCCATTGGCAATTCGTACACGATGCATTCACGGCTCGACCATCCTGGGCTTCCTCCACGGCTGGCCTCTGGGCCCCCGATATCCAGTATTATCAGCATCACTATTATATGTACTATACGGTTTCTGCCACCAATGCATTGCCCGCCTACGGAACTCCTGCTGGCAATAGCGCTATTGGAGTGGCTATTGCTGACAGCCCCGCTGGACCCTGGCAGGACGCGGGCGATTCTGCCGGTGGCAGTTATCAGCATGGACCTATGATTCCTCCACGATCATGCGTGTACACTACTGATCCCAATTGCTATTACTGGACCTTTGATCCTGCTGTTTTCACCGATCAGGATGGTCAGCAGTATATCTACTATGGAAGTTTTTACGGTGGTACGCTGGTCCAAAAATTGGCACCCGATGCGTTGCATGTTACTGGTTCCGCTTATCAGGTCGGCCATTGGGACCGCTATGAGGGGACCTATATCATGCGTCACGATGTCAATGGCAAAACGTACTATTACGATTTCTCTTCGGCATCCAATTGTTGCACTGCTTCTAATACCGGCTACAGTGTTGAGGTCAGTCGGGCAACGTCTCCTCTGGGACCATTCGTGGACCAGAATAATTATCCAATGGTAACCCCTTCATCACAACCGATTCCTCAACGTCCGGCAGATGATCCCGCCGGTGACAATGTTGGCGCACAGGGCGGCGGCTTCCCCACGCTTAAGCAAAACGGCAACAAATGGGTCGGAGTCGGACATAATGCGGTGGTTACTGACATTTCCGGTCAGGATTGGATTGTCTATGCTGGCGTTGATGAAAATAATGGCTGGGTCAACGGAGCGCAGGGTATTACGTTCCGCCAGATGCTGATCGATAAGCTCGATTGGACCAGCGATGGTTGGCCGATCGTCAATGATGGCAAGGGTCCTTCACTTACCAATAAGGCTCCTGTGACGACACCTCTCCTGGGCGATACGTTCAATACTTCCGACGGATGTGGTGCACCCGGCAATGGCACACCATTCGGTGCCAACTGGCTAGTTGCCGCTGGACAATGGGATATAAATGCAGGTTCCTGTACTACAGGAAGCTTCGTCGAACAGAATATCACTCAGGGTCAAGGTCTCCTCATCAGTCAGAAAACAGTTCCTTCCGGCACGCGAACAGAACTCGACCTTCGCCTTGCATCTCCCACAACTACAGGACGCTATGGAGCCGTTGTCTCCTATCATCCTGTGGGGAATAAGTCAAATGGTGCATCCTATCTTGCTGCCTTCATTGATCCAGCTCATCATGAACTCGTGAGTGCGCTGTATTTGAATGGCCATGAGATTTCCTCCGAGCAAACAACACCATTACCAACCAATTTTGATCCAACCGATTGGCATCATCTGACCATCAATGAAAATGTGCAGAATCCTGGCCAACCGGTCTTTACATTTACGCTCGAAAATTGGGATCGCGATCCTCTGGCTGTACAAACGCGTACATTCCCTGCTTTCGTTGACTCCAATAATGGCCGTGTTGGCTTCGCTACAATCAATGCTCATGCGGACTTCGATAACATTACGGTAGCTCATTTGAATACTCATACTGCTCCTCCACAGTTGACACCACAACCCGGCAAACAATTATACGCTTACTCCGATAATTTCAATGGTTCACTGGCCCCTCAATGGTCATGGCTACGGGAAGATCCTACACGGCATGGCTTTGTCAATGGACACCTCTCCATTACGGTCAATGGGGATCTCTACCGCAATGCCAATAATGCAACAAATATCCTGCTGGAAAATGCACCTTCCGGTGACTTTATGGTGGAAACACGCCTTCAGTTTGATCCCAATACCAATTACCAGCAAGCGGGCCTGCTCATCTATAGCGATGATGACCATTACATCAAAAGCGATGTTCTCCATAATGATTCTCTCAACAAAATCTCAACTGGTCGTGAGACGTTGAATCCTGTTTCAGGGAATCAGACAACCTGTGATGTGCAGCCTGCCGCGGGTAGCAATATCGCGATCAAACAATATAGTGCTCAACAATGCCCTTCAGAGGGTGAGAGTTGGGACTACTTGACAAATCCACAACCAACGGTGAATGGCAGCACATCAACTAACCCAACGGTGACAGACTGGCTACGCATTTATCGCCATGGAAATGTGTTCACTCCTTATAGCAGCCTGGATGGCACTCATTGGACAAGGGGCACTTCCTGGAGTCTCACAGCAGTCTCACCCCAATTCCCGCTCAAAATAGGATTGTTTGGCTTCTCCGCTGGACCCGCCAACACAATCCCGGTGTACTTCGATTATGTCCATGTCTATTCACAGCCTTGACATCCTCCCCGGTTCAAGCACGGGGGATTCCTCGAATCACTTCGAGCTTGAACCACTTTTGTAGAGGCTCCAAAGATTCGAATTAGCACATCAGTTGTCCGTAAGCAACGGGACTCCTGTAGTGTAAATCCCAGAATTCAGATCGCCATTGATTTGCACAATTCAGCGGGACGAACATCGTTTCACGTTTTGGTGATGACTCCTGAATACAACTGCCTTGAGGAGGGACGTTTGCTGTCCCGCTGAATTGTGCAATTTCCTCCCGCTCAATGTTGGGATTTACACTCCAACTGCTGTCTTTCACTTGGTACATGTCCTGAAATGTGTCTGCTTTTGCCCTCAAACGTGAGTATGAATATGATCAGCTTCTCACCATTGCTTAGTTCCATTTGTAGTCCTTTCATGGAATATCAAGACAACAAAACCACATGACCGCCATGCATAGATGTGAATTTAATGATATGATTGAGAGGAGTTCGTTAATTACTCAGCAAAAACATGGTTATTAGTATTAGAGGAGTAGACAGCAATAGCCTGTAAGATACATTGCTTAGCTTACATTATAACAGAAAGAAGCATAGCTGCATATAGGCCCAACAGTAACCTGAGGTAGGGTGTCCGTCATTTTTTTGCGGGTGTATGAAAAAGTTGTAGGCAAGCCAACAAAAAGAGAGTATCCTCATCTGTAGACTAAAAACAAAACAGAGAGGAACCCTCACAGATGGAAACGAATGAGATGTTGAAAATGGCCTTGGTGCAAAAGGCAGAAGCAGCTATCGTCAAAATAATGGAACAATTGTGCAGATTGGCAGTGGGGTGGCTGAAGCTGCTGGTAAAACCGTTGTCAGTACTCGCGCCAAGCGTGCTGGAATGCGTTGGACCCCTCAGGGACTTGATGCTGTGCTTGCTTTATTTGACAGTTGTGCATGCCTATGCTACAGTTTTTTTACGAGTTACAGGGGACAGTCTCAAGAAGAGGAGAAACGCGCGTGGGAGTTACGCTAAAAGATGTGGCTCTTAGAGCCGGTGTCTCGATCAAAACAGTATCGAATGTAGTAAATGGATACAAGCATGTCACGGTTGAGATGCGCCAGCGTGTGAGCAAGGCGCTGGAGGAGCTAAACTACCAGCCCAATCTCCCGGCCCGCTATCTGCGCAAGGGGCATGTCAGTATGCTGGCTCTTGCTATCCCTTTTCTTACCAATCCGTATTTCTCCGATATTGGGAAGGCTGTCGTTAACGCTGCCACCGCGCGCTCCTATACTGTGCTCATTGATTCGACTGATGGAGAGCGCTCAAAGGAAGCATTGGTCGTAAATGGGATGTATCCGCACCTGATCGATGGCGTTATTATGAGTCCGCTGGCGCTAGAGAGCGAGGATCTTCTTCCTCGGCGTGTTGATGTGCCACTGGTTCTTCTGGGTGAGCGTCTGTTCAACGTCCCTTATGATCATGTTGTTATTGATAATGTTGCAGCGGCTCGCCTTGCCACTAATCATTTAATCAGCCTGGGTAGAACGCGTATTGCGGCAATTGGCGCGCAAGAGATTAGCGCAGGTGATACTGCCCGCTTGCGTCTGCAGGGATATAGAGAAGCTCTTGCGGAGGCGGGAATACCCTGGGACCCTGATCTGGTTATCCGATCGTTGTCCTATGATCGTATTGGTGGGATTCGGGCCATGCATCAGCTCCTGGAGTCCGGTTCTCCTCCTGACGCGGTCTTTTGTTTCAATGATTTGTTGGCTCTAGGAGCGATGCGCGCACTCTACGAAGCTGGTTATCGTGTTCCCGAGGATGTCGCGGTGATTGGTTTTGACGATATCAAGGAGAGCGCGTTCTCGATGCCTTCTCTAACAACGATTGCTCCCGATAAACAGGCGATTGGTGACCTGGCAGTGGCATTTCTGCTCGACCGGATCGAGGAAACCTATAGCGGCCAGCCGCGCCAGGCTCAGGCCCCATTTCACCTGATCATTCGTGAAAGCACAGCTGGTCGGGTTGTGTTGCAAGAATGAAGACGTAATGATAAACTCATCCAAAGCCATGCATGGGATAATATCGTTGCTTGACCCCCCGATGGTCTTGTTCCAAGCGATTATTGAGGTATTTATTGGTTCTATGCTGTATATGGCCACCCATTGTCTCGCGTACGGCTCGTGGATAGGAGGCATGCCCATCCGTCGTCACAGAGTCAGGAGCATGGCCAACGACGGCGACAGCTTGTCTGAAAAATCGCTTGGCCGCCTCCATGTCCCGCGTCTTGCTCAAGAGAGAATCCACCAAGTTGCCATCGTGATCAATCGCCCGATAGAGAACGAATGTCACTGGCAGATGTGCTTCAAAAGGCTCATGAAGATACTCTGGTAAGAGTATGAGTGCAAAACCTTGTGTACTCCACGAAACCGCGGGAGGATTGTCAACGGAACGTTCTTGTAACCGTTCGTTCCGTTGACAATCTTTTTAGCGTTGTACACGTCCGGAGACATTTCCGCTCGCCAGGCTTCGCACCTCGCCAACGTTTACGAGATTCAGGTCGCCTGGGATGGTATGCTTGAGTGCTGAGGCTGCTACCGCAAAGTTCAGGGCGTCTTCGTTTGTCTGTTTTGTAACCAGGCCATAGATGAGACCTGCCGCGAAAGCGTCTCCTGCGCCAACGCGATCGACAATATGGGTCAGGTCATACCGGGAACTTACCAGGAAGCTATGCCCATCGAAGAGGCATGCTGACCAGCCATTGTGGTTAGCACTATGACTTTCGCGCAAAGTAATGGCCTGGAAGCGCAGGTTGGGAAAGGTCGCGCAGACCTTTCGCGCCAATGCCTCGTAACGCTCCATGCCCAGAGCCTTGTTCGGCTCTTGCGACTTCCCCTCGACGCTTATCCCCAGTGAAAGCTGGCAGTCCTCCTCGTTCGCTATCCCTACATCTACGTACTGCATCAGTTCGCGCATCACCTCTGGCGCTTTCTTGCCGTACTTCCAGAGCTTGCCACGATAGTTATAGTCACAGGAAATGGTCACGCCTCGCTCTTTTGCTGCCCGCAGCGCCTGGAGCGATAGATCGGCTGCACGCTGGCTTAGAGCCGGGGTGATGCCGCTGATATGAAACCAGCTCGCTTCGGCAAATACCTGCGCCCAATCGAAGACATCAGGCGTTGCCTCAGACAGGCTGGAATGGGTGCGGTCATAAACAACAACCGAGGGCCGCTGATTGGCACCATTCTCAAAAAAATACATGCCCAAGCGCTCTCCACCGCGCATAACTGAGGTGGTATCGACGTTATGCCGCCGTAGTTCACCCAAACAGGCATCCCCGATGAGTCCTTCCGGCAAAACAGTCGCGAAGGCAGCCTGCAAGCCAAAATGTGCCAACGAGACTGCGACGTTGGCTTCCCCACCACCGAAGGTCGCTTCCAACAGAGGCGATTGAAAGAGCCGCTCAGACTGAGGCGATTTCAGGCGTAACATGATTTCACCCAGAGTTACGATTTTGCTCATAACATCTCCTTACTCTCTCCGCGCACCTCACACACCAGGACGCGGGCTTCTTTGCTTAAACGGGTAATCTCCGCGAACTGCCCTTGCTCGATCAACGCTTTCGTCGCCAACCAGCTTCCCCCGCATGCGGCAACATTCGGTAATGCCAGGTAAGTAGCCAGATTGGCGGCGTTAATTCCGCCAGTGGGAATAAAACGTACTTGCTGAAAGGGCGCGGCAAGGGCTTTCAACAGCCGTGTACCACCAATCTCTTCAGCGGGAAAAAACTTGAGCGTGGTCAGTCCTTTGGCTAATGCCATACTAATCTCGGTGGGAGTCGCGACGCCCGGAAAAACGGCGATCCGGCGATCCAGGCACCAATCTACTATGGCAGGATCAAAGCCGGGTGCGACGATATAGCGTGCTCCGGCGTCCGCCGCCAGTTGGGCCTGCTGGACTGTGAGCACGGTACCTGCGCCTACGCACACCTCAGGCACCTCATTGGCAATTCTTCTGATCGCTTCAGCTGCGGCGGCGGTGCGAAACGTAATCTCTGCGCAAGCGATACCGCCAGCGTGCAATGCCTGTGCGAGGGGAACCGCATCCTCCACCCGCTCAAGCGCGATAACTGGCACCAAGCCAATCCGACTCAATTCTTCAATAACAGATGCATACATACTTTTACCTCCGGTCAACCTATATTACAGGTTGACACCACTATAGCATGAGCCTTTTTTGCCTGTCAAGCCAACTCCCCCTGTGCTCCAGGGCTGGTATTGTCAACTTATTTGTAAAATGGAAGAGCTTGCAAAAAAGAAGGACGAGGGAAAGCGTTGCACGTGTTTGGCGGATTTGAAGCGCCGCATTTTCTTCTCTCGCAATCTTGTGGGTTGATGCGAGTTTTCCGCTCGATTGTTCAATCCTTTGTGCTGCCGATGCTCCACGCTTGGCAAGATTTCGCGTTTGGCAGCTCTATAGCTTTTCAGTTTATCGGTAATGATCACGCGTGGGACGTTATGTTACCAAGTTGACAATACCAAATAATGTATAGCAATCGCAACAATAAGAGCGTATAATAGTTCTGTAATCCATCAATGACCGTACTTACAAATATGCATGACTTATAGTAGCTCTACTTCGTATATTTTTTTATGCTTATATTTCTTAGATGATTTATCTATGTCATCTACACTGAATTAGTCAGGAGAAGTAATTTCTTGATGCGCGATATTCAGCTTCCTGAAACTGGTCAACTCGTTCATATTCGACAACGTCGTTATGTGGTCGTTGATACCGAATCACATAGTCAACTCCCTCCAAATGTGCTTTCTACCAAACCTTTGCATCATCATCATTTGATCACTCTCTCTTCTGTTGAAGATGATGCACTTGGCGAAGATCTCCAGGTGGTCTGGGAGATCGAACCTGGAGCCTCAAAAATCGAGAAGACACCTCTTCCTCAACCGGTTGGCTTCGATACTCCACAGCGTCTGGATACGTTCCTTAATGCCGTGCGCTGGGGCGCGGCCTCAAGCGCCGATGTGAAGGCAATTCAAGCTCCATTTCTGAGTGGCATCGATCTCGAAGACTATCAACTCGATCCCGTTGCACGCGCAATCCAGATGCCTCGCGCGAATCTGCTGATCGCAGATGATGTCGGTCTTGGGAAGACCATTGAGGCCGGTCTCGTCGCCAGTGAGTCATTATCTTCACTGAGTATCGCGCAACCCAGAACTGGCTCTACGGCATGCTGGTACGGGAAGGCTTTGCAGAACAAGGTCCCGATGGTGAGATGCGCTTGCAAAAGCTCTATGGACGCATGGATACAAAGACACGCGAGACGATTAAAGCGGCATTCCAGGCCGATCCAGCCGATTCGTCGGTACGTATCCTGGAAGATCCACATGGCAATTACCCACCCATTGAGGTCTTCGATGTGCCTGACCTGGACGGGAGCTGGGCCAAATGTACGGAGGGGTTCTGGCATCCACATACACAGCAGAAACGCCCGATCGTGTTCGATCATACGCTGTCTCAGGGACGTGATCAGCCTGTTGAAAAAGTCTTTAATAGATGAGCATATCTCCCAACAGTCCCGTCTTTTACGCCCAAAAGTTGCGTGCAAAAGATAAAACGATGAGATTACTTGGACTTTTTCAACAGGCTGGTTTTCTGAGATAATCTGGTCACCCAAACTCTGCGGCATCGATATTCATTTCATTGTCAACAGAACTAGATCAGACGGGAAGAGACGAGAGAAAGAGGGACCGCAATGGAGACTCCAACCCAAACCGCCCTGGTGCTCGCCGCTCAGGCAGGCGATCAGATGGCGTTCGAGACCCTGGTGGGACCGTATCGGCGTGCATTGCTCGTGCATTGCTATCAGATGCTCGGCTCGCTCCACAACGCCGAAGACCTTGTGCAGGAGACCCTGCTGCGTGCATGGGAGAAACGTGCGTCCCTCACGAGTCCGGGATCGTACCGTGCCTGGTTGTACCGCATTGCCACCAATCTGTGCCTCAATACGCTCAGGAGCGTTCCGAGACGGTCCTTGCCACCAGACACCCATCCACAGAGCGATCCCAACAGCCCTGCGCCGCCACGGCTGAGGGAGCCGATCTGGCTGGAACCATTCCCTGATGACCTGCTCGCCGATCCGCACAGCGATCCTGAAGACCGTGCATTAAGCCGCGAACATGTCACTCTGGCTTTCCTGGTGGCGCTCCAGCACTTAACGCCAGCGCAGCGGGCCATTCTGCTCTTGCGCGAGGTGCTGGAGTGGCCCGCCGTCGAAGTGGCCGAATGGCTCAACCTCTCCGTGCCCGCCGTCAATTCCGCCTTGCAGCGGGCACGACGCGCTTTGCAGGAGCGCAACGTGCTCCTAGAGACCCCGACTGCTCTCCCAACTCTCCAATTACAATCCCTACTTGACCACTATGTGACGCTCTGGGAGCAAGCGGACATCCCTGGATTTGTGGCACTCCTGCGAGAGGACGCCTGGTTCACCATGCCGCCGCTTCCCATCTGGTTCCAAGGACGAGCTGCCATCGCCACGGTGCTCCGGACGAGTATCTTCACTCCTGGCAGGCAACGACACCTTCTTCCGACGCGTGCCAACGGCAGCCCGGCTTTCGGGCTCTACCAGCGGGAGCCCGAGGCAGACGTCTCTCAGCTCTTTGGTCTGGTGGTCCTGGGTGTAGAGGGCGAGCAGATTGGCAGCCTCGTCGCATTCCTGGAGCTATCCAGCTTCTCGTCCTTTGCTCTGCCTCCTACCCTTCCTTCGTGAGCCCGTTCCACGCGCCCGTGACTCTGATTTCACTGGACCATAGAACTTTCACTTTTGCATGGGTAATTAATCGATGACTCTTCCGTTTGAAGCATTCACAAGAGCACCTGTGATGGTTCGCGCCCCATCAGAAGCGAGAAAAGCGGCCACCCGTGCCGTATCAGCAGCAGTCGAAAGGCGCTTGAGAAGCGTTGCCTGTTCAAACTGCGACACGACTTGCGCTTTCGAGACCCCCATCGTGTTTACGATACGCTCAATCCCTTGCTGGATGGTTCTGGTCTCTGCCATGGCCCCGGAACGAATGCCAACCACTCTGACTCCCATAGGCCCCAGATCCGTCGCGAGACATCTCAAGAGTGCCTCCATAGCACCAAAGGCGGCACCAATGGCAGTGACGTTTGGCGTCTTTGTCATATCGAGGCCTGCTGTGACAAACAGAATGACACCTGAGCGCTGCCGTACCATGTGTCGTGCGGCTGCACGGGCCGTGATGAATTGCGACGGGACCAGGGTGGAGAGCGGCAACAGGAACTGCTCAAAGGGGAGTTCCAGGGTGTTTGTCCCGTTGCCGTAGTCTTTTGCCTGTGGACCCGTAGCGTTCAAGAGGATATCAATACTTCCCCCCTCTTGTGCCACGAGATCGAGATAGGCGTTTACTGCCTGCTCATCAAGCGCGTCTACCTCTGCTGCGGAGGCGATACCACCGTCTTTTTGAATGTCGGCCGCCACCTGCTCAACAGCGTTGAGTGTACGCCCCGAAAGAAAGACTATGGCCCCTTGGGCCGCGAATTCCTTGGCCATTGCTGTCCCAACGGCACCACCTGCGCCGAAGATGATGGCGTGCTTGTTCTTTAACAAAGATGTGGATGTCGATACCGTATTCATACGTTCATTTCCTTTCAATGCTTGTTCCCGGGAATAGTTCCTATTTCTCTTACGGCCTCGCAACGAGGCGACGGATCGTGGTGTCCTTTGAGACTCGTGCATGTTCGAAAGGATCTCTTTGAGTCTCGGTCGGTGGGCCGCTCGTCCATACTTTCCCTATCTTGGCCCATTCCAGTTCATTCATACAGAAAGCGGCCAGCGAGAACTGCGCGAAATTGGTTACCGACTCTTTCCGGGCCTATGTGGTTCGGAGATGCCAGTTTCGAGCCAGATGGTCAGATTCTTGAGATGAACACTCCAGCCGTTGTTACTTAAGTTGTAGTAGCGATCCCAGTCTTCACCTTCGCCAATGCCAGCTTGGATGAGATGGAGAAGCGTGCCATCGTTTTCCGCCGTCAATTCAAAGATCACTGTGGTGGCGCTGGGTGAGAGGGCTTCCCAGGTATAGCTGAGGCGATGGAGCGGTTCGAGCACGAGGATCTTGCCAAAGTTGAACACGCCTGGCCCCCACTCAAACCTGATCGCTCCTCCAGGGTGCAAATCGACCTCGGCTGTCTTCATAAACCAGCGTTCTAGATCTTCTTTCTCTGTCAGAGCCCGGAAGACGCGCTCAGAGGTAGCTTTAATGAACAGTTCTTTCTCAATTGAGCGGCTATGAAAATGTGTTTTCTCCATGATAAATGTTGCAATTCCTTTCTAAACGGAAAGCGACCTTACTTGACGTAGAGAGGCATCCCGGGGGTGCCTTTCCCTGTCTCCAAGTAGGACTTCAGGCTGTCTAGGAAGTAGTCCCAATTCCCGCGTGTTGATTCATAGACCTTATCAATCTGGGCAAACCCATCATGAGTGAAGACCAATTTTGTCCCGTTGTGGATAGGCGTGAGTTGCCAGATGACGCTGGTCCCTGTCCATTGCGGAGGGCCTTGCCTGGAAATCCAGCGAACTTTCTCGTCCTGGTCCAGTTCGGCCACTTCAAACTGAAGGACACCCGCCCCCCACTGTGTAAAGCGAAATTCAGCAAGAGAGCCTACCTCTGGTTTGACTGTCAGATCGTTCGTCCACCAGCGAGCTATTTCGCCTGGCTGGGTCAGGGCGTTGAAGAGGCTCTCCGAGGTGGCGGCAATAGTACGTTCTTCTCTAATGAATGACATCGTTATTCCTTTCCATGGGATATGTGTCAATGGTGTATCCATTCGTTCCTTATGATCAGGAGCAGTCCACTTGCGTAGTGGTTTGCGAGAGAGGTCGATTTCCCTTCACTTATAAGACACCAATGTGGTCCCAAACTCATCGCAGATTGAAGAGCACATCGGTGTATCAAAAAGGCGAGTGTGGAGAGGAAGCCGTCTGGCATCGCAGTTAGGTGTTGGTCACTTGCTCGATGAGTCATCGTTGAGCAGTAGCGAGAGCGTCAGCTGCAAGGTTTTTTCTCATCCCACTTCCCAACTATCTCAGAATCGGCCGTTTTTTTGCACACTTGGTTCAGCGCACAAGTTTCATGCCTGGTTGACGGGTAGTGACCCTTCAAGCGGTCAGTAGAGCAGTCAGGTCAAGCGCGAATGGCGCTGTTTTTGGTGATGAGGTAGACCCGCTTCCTCTTCTCAAGCGGGTTCTTCTTGCTGGGTTTATCAAGTAGGAGAAAAATTGAGTATCTAACTATATAATATAATCGATTCTCTAACACCCCATCATTTATGACATTTGTCATACACATCTCATGATCGCCTTCACTACCATCTTCCCGCTGACGCCCGTATACTTGCATTATCGGAGGTGAGAACGAGTTCACCGAGATGCGAAACAGCGCAAGGATAAAACAAACTCACCGACACTATTATTCGACAAGTGAGCAATTATTAGCATTTTACAGAAAACGAGAAAGAAGGACAATGATGACAAACACACAAAAATTCACTTTTAAGCTCCAGATCGTCGCGCTTATCTTGATGGCCGCCGGATGGGGCTGGGCTGACGGGAATTTTAGCTCTGGCTTGCCGCTTTGGAATGTACTCCTCCATTGTATTCCCATTCTGCTGTTACTGATCATAGGTCTGCAAATTTTCCGCGTACGCGATACAAGCCAGGGCGCGGAGTCGCATGCACGCGGGGCCGAGATTGGTATGACTGTTTTCACTGTTGTGACCATCATTTCCACCACTGTTCTGGTCATACTCGGTGTGAGCAACTCTGATCCCAACTCGGTCGGTGTGCATAATCTCTGGGATTGGTTCCCGACGATCCTCCTGTACATGAGTGCACTCCTGTGGCTTGCTACGTTGATCCCCACTCGTCGAGTTCAGGCAGTGGTCAACACAGCAACGATTGAGTAGCAAACAAGCACTACGGCTTCCCCTGTTAAGCAAAGACCGATGACTTCCCCAGAGCATGGGAGCAACGATGATGAAAAGAGGAGTAAAAAGCAATGATTCGCGTACTGCTAGCAGAAGATCAGGCGATGGTACGTGGAGCGCTTGCGGCACTACTGACGCTGGAAGGCGATATCGAGATTGTGGCTGAGGTCGGGCGCGGCGACGAGGTGGCCGTGGCCGCCCGTGTGACCCACCCGGACGTGGCCCTGCTCGATATCGAGATGCCTGGCTGTGATGGCAT
The DNA here is from genome assembly GCA_015099395.1 of Ktedonobacteria bacterium brp13. Classification (GTDB taxonomy): domain Bacteria; phylum Chloroflexota; class Ktedonobacteria; order Ktedonobacterales; family Ktedonobacteraceae; genus Dictyobacter. The sequence continues at coordinate 3,897,259 of AP024096.1, forward strand.
TACTGCCGCTGCCGACCTTCACGCGCAAGTGCCAGAGTGCCGTATCCTCATCCTGACCACATTTGGACGCCCTGGCTATCTACGAAAGGCGATGGAGAGCGACGTTGTCGGATTTCTTCTCAAGGATGCCCCATCTGCTCTGCTTGCAACGGCGATCCGGCGAGTTGTTGCTGGTGAGCGTGTCGTCGATCCGGCATTGGCGATGACCGCCCTGAGTGAGGCTCACCAGTGTAGGTTTTTTGGAAATAGGCCATGAAACCGCCTTCCAGGCCAATGGAGACAGATGGGACGCCATGACAAATGCGTCATGTCACTTGCCAATAATGTTCACTATTGCCTGTATAGTGCACTTAAGCCCTTGTCCCCCTCTTTGAGGGGGGAGATAGCTTTAGCTATCGGGGGGAGTAAATGTTCGAATAACGTTATAATCTCGAATTAAACGCTCTTTATCACGCTCACCTTTATCGTCTGTTAACCTCGATGACGAAATCTACGTCCGAACGGGAGATGGTTGGCGTAGAAGAGTTATCGAGAGCATAAGGCGAGGATGGCTCCCCCCGATAGCTAAAGCTATCTCCCCCCTCCGAGAGGGGGACGAGTTTTTGGCGAGTTTCGGGGTGATAGTGATATATGAGTTTAATACATGCTTTATATATAATACTGAATGTTCGTGTGCATTTTCTTCTATGAAGATCACCTGGATAGGCCAAAAAACCTATCCCGGTGAGCCTGAGTGAGGGGAACAATGGCTGTGTTGCAAGAAATTTCAGAGTAAGACGAGGGTAGGAAGGCTCACTTCTTATTCGGCTTAGGCGACCACTCCAAAGAGGGAAGAGATGAACAGAATCTGACTCATGATGTTTCCCTTTTCAACACGACGTATCTGCCCTTTCCGAATCATGTTCATGATCTCATATCCTTGGAGGGTTCGCCTCGCCGTCTCGAACGAAAAGAAACCCAGTCCGGGTTTGACGCGTCGTTTGATGAAGCGATGGTTCTGTTCGACCAGATTGTTGAGGTATTTGCTTTAAAGGAAGAACATCGTTTTTTCACACATGGTGAGGAACGATATTCTTCCTTTTATCAAGACGCTTTTCATTTTTATGCCGAGCGGAGACACTATACGATGGCTATTCTTTCACGTCACGTAGTCGCGTCAAGAGAATCGCAGCAACGGCGAAGATGATTGCGTAGACCAGCGTGACCCACAGAGTATGGGCTCCGGTTACCGGGACCTGCGGATTAATCCCTGGTGATTCGGCAAGGTGACCGGGGATGAGAACATTGGGCATGTCATTCAAGTTTGGTCCGAGCAAATAGGCGGTAATGTCAAGCCAGAACTTGCTATTTGTCACACGGTACGCAATAGCCATAAACTCTGAACCCACGTTGTCAACTGCGAACCAACTCAGTGCAAGGGCCGTACCGAGTGCCAGCGACCGACCGAGCGTGTTGAGCGCAAGCGCCATCAAGATTGTGACCCCCATACTGATCAATACGGTGAGCATATAGAGCTCTGCAGTTGACCAGAAGGTCGACGTCAGCAGGTTCAGTGGACTGAGATTGCCAACGAGCACCTGGACTACCCCAAGGATTAGCAACCCATCAACGACCATGCCGATGACAAAAAGGGCAATCGCGATCAATACAATGCTCAGGAGCTTTGCCAATAGCAGTTGCAGGCGACCAATACCACGTGAAAGCAGGATGCGAATCGTCCCATTTTGGAATTCCTGGCCAATTATGTAGGACGTCAAAATGATTAAGAAGATGCCAGAAAGCACACGAAAATCCAGCAGATTCAGGTTGACTTCATCATACATAAAATGAAGGGTGGAGTGGGTTGCACGGATCTTATTATATGGTGAGGTTGCCGAGATCACAAAAGGGCCAGTCAGACCGACAAGCAGGATCACGAACATGATCCAGGTCAACCACATACGCGTAATCTTAAACAGTTCGCCACGTACCATCCCCCAAAACCGCGGTTTGAGGATCGGCATCTGGCTCTCGGAGAGCGATGTTGAAAAGGTACTCACTATTTGTCTCCTGCCATCGAATTCGTCAAGTGTAAGAAAACCTGTTCCAGGTCCTGGTTTGCCTGGGCTAGACCAGCAGCAATAAAACCCGCACGACCCAGAAAGGCATTGAGGTCCTGTCCACGTCCATTGGGTGCAGGTGTCACCAGATCGCCTTGCGCATTCAGAGATGCACGCGCCCCCCAGGACTGAGCTTTTACGAGTGCCAGAGCTTCGGCGGCACGCTCCAATTTCACGAGAAAGACATCCGTTCCGCCCAACAACTCGTCGACGGCAGCGACAGTAATGAGTTTGCCCTGATTGACAATAGCAACCCGTGTACAGATTTGCTGGACCTCATTGAGCATATGACTGGAAATCAGCACGGTTTTCCCTTCAGCAGAAAGACGGTGCATCAGATCACGCATCTCCACAATACCGGCCGGATCCAGACCATTCGCAGGTTCGTCGAGAATAATAAGCTTTGGATCATGCAGGAGTGCGATAGCGATGGCCAGGCGCTGCTTCATACCCAGTGAATAGGTTCTGACACGATCTTTCGCGCGCGTACCCAGACCAACAAGGTCCAGGACAGCATCCATACGCTTCTCTGATACGCCCCCAAGCCCATAGCCAATGGCACGTAAATTGTCGCGTCCAGACAAATGGCGATAGAGGGCAGGAGTTTCAATCAATGCCCCGACATAGGGCAGTACCTGCGCTCGATGGGTAGGCATCGCATACCCAAGAATGTTGATCGAACCACTTGTGGGAGTGATTAAGCCAAAAATCATGCGAACCGTTGTTGTTTTGCCTGCACCATTGGGTCCAAGAAACCCAAAAATATCACCACGACGGACTTCAAAATCAAGATTATCCACAGCCCGACGTTCACCATATATTTTGGTGAGATGCTCTACACGCAAAACAGTTTCATTCGAAAGCGTAGAGGGCGTATTTATCTGTTGCATTGTCAGGAGATTATCAGCCATAGAGCAATGCATCCTTCCATAATAAAAGTAGTATCTGATAGAGATACAGAAAATAGTCAATATAATACACTATAATTATACTTTTCACCTGTTACATCTCCTCAATGAGCAATTAGACAGAGTAGATATAGTGATTATTGAGAGAATGTATCATAGTTCCCACATTCCGCAGTTCAAAATGATACTTTTTTGAATAACAAGGATAGCCATGCACTTTTACTCTTATTGCTTGTTATAATCTTTTTACGAAAGAGAGAAAAAAGTAGAATGAGCCAATTTGGAACAAATATTCTTGTTTATCGTCTTTTATCTACTATGCAAAAGACGTAAAAACATCATTTGTTGATATCCAAAAAGTCGTTTTTTAGGGTGCGGAATGTGGGATAGTTCATTCTCCCGCAAATTTGTATTATAGCGTTGTTCTCAGTTCTATAAAAACTATAGTAATGGAATATGAGAGGAAGATTAAAAGAAGGACCCCCAGGGACTTTATGGTCATGTTTTCTGACATCCCATAACTGTCATTGGTACGGTATTGTCAACTTATTTGTAGGAACGTAGATTATTGCTGAGTTATAAAACGGCGACGCCGCAATTCATTGGCGTACGTTTGCCCAAATTTCAGGCGCCACTGCCGAACTGTTTCATAGGTCACTACGACCCCGCGCTGTGCTAGAAGTTCTTCCACATCGCGAAAGCTGAGCGAGAAGCGGAAATAGCGCCAAACTACGTGGCTGATGATTTCAGGTGAGAAGCGAAAGCCTTTGTAATTGGGAGCGATGATGTTTGTTTCCATGAAGCTATTCTAGCACAGTGTTCAGCTATGTTACCAAGTTGACAATACCATCTTTTCTTGTTTGATCCACCTCCGTACTGTTTTTTGATGCAGGCCCAACTCATACGCTGCTTTGCTTATATGGAATAATTTTGGCTCTTCTTACTGCATGAATCCGAGTACCTACCTTTATAAAGGTCATGCATAGTTTAACATAATGGTACTTTTTTGCAACTGTTAAATACCCTCTCCTATCTTTTGTTGCTTCCGAACAAGTACATGGTTAGCATCCACTTTCTCCGTGCGAATCCACTCATACCCTCGATCTCTTAGGAACATCTGGAAACCAATAACGATGGGAATAAACCAGATGAGCCAGTAGACCCAAAGAAAAATCGGATTGACTCGGATAAGGTATCTTACGCGGTCCCAGAAGAGGGATAGAACCAATGATGTTCTCTGCCACGTCGCTATATACATCCGTGTCATTAACAAGATATAGGAGGCGATATTAAGCATCGCGAGACCAACCCAATAGACCGATAAGGGGCTTGTCCCATTGAACCATTCATAAAGAGCCCAAATTCCTAGTGGCAGCCCGATAACGTTTACCATGAGGGACAGGCATGGAACAAAATTGAGCCGTGCTTTTTGGGCCTGCCAGAAAGACATTCCCATCTGATTCAATGGGCTACTGAGTGACTGGAAGAACCCACAGACCCATCGGGAACGCTGGATAATCCCTGTTTTGATAGTAATTGGTACTTCCTCGATCAAAGGATTAGCGATTATGCCTATCTTCTTGCCATTGGTCCATAGCCGCATCCCTACTTCAGGGTCTTCGATGGTGATCCAGGGGTTAAAGCTACCAACATCTCTAAGGTCAGCCGCTTTATAGAATAACCCTTTACCAAGCACCCAGAACGGATGTTCTCCGTTAGCACTCATGTGTGGATAGATGAGCCCATCCCACGCCATGTGGTCCATAGCATGGAATGAAGCGGCCCACGTGTCAAGGAGGTTTCCAGCGACGTTTGTGCTTTGCAACACATCATATTTCTGCATTCCTGCCGCAGCCGCCATGAAGTGGTCAGTGGGGGGGACACTGTCTGCATCGATATAGTCAAGGAGCCAATCATCCCCAATCTCAGCAACAAGTGTGTAGAATGCATAGATCAACTGCCGTGTTTTCTTGGGCGGTAAGTCTCGATTCTTCTGGTGTTTTTCCTGGTGCCACCAGTAGGCCTTCGGATTTGTCTCCCAGGCCTTCCAAACTATTTCCCAACTTGGGTCCTTTGTTGGAGGGACCAGGAGTATCTCAAGGAACGGGAATTCCGTTTTAAGCCTACCTAGTGATGCGATTATTTCTCCGTCATTGCTATTGGGAATGGCAATGACACGATATTGTGTAGGTGGATACTCAAGCATCGAGAGACTAAGGAGTGTTGTTCGCATCACCTCCTCAGGCTCCCTCAATACTGGATAGAGAAGGACGATCTTGGGGAGATCTCGTTTTTCGATCAATGCAGCTTCAGCTGTATGAACCCAATTGATTGGTCGGGTGAAGTAGTACAGCATCGTAGCAAAAGCAAAGAGATACAGAAACTGGCACACCAGGTAGAGTACTGTTGAGATCATGGCGAGAATAGTCGCATTGAACGAGATAGATAAGATGGTTTCCAGGATGATGCACACGAGTGCGATAAGCAGGAATAAATTAGCCCTTCGCCGTGACGGCGGTTGAATGATATAACTGCGACTGCTTTGCGGTGGTACAGTTGCTGGACCGGATAGTGGCTGCTGGCTGATCACTGCCAGTTGTCCTGGCTGGATTGGATCTGCTGGCAGGATAGATGCCTCGGCCTTGGGATACTGCATGGCGCTCAGGTCAGGATCCTTGTCTTCCGGTTGTACGGCTGCAACCGGTGTACTGATGTACGCGAATGGATCATCGTCCTGATCATCGCCGGCGAATGGATCATCGTCCTGATCATCGCCGGCGAATGGATCATCGTCCTGATCATCGCCGGCGAAGGGCGTATCGTCCTGCTGCTGCGAATACTGTTGCATGAGCGGGAACATGATACGTGGTGAAGGGATGCTGGGAGAGCCAATCCCAGGTGCGCTGGGCAGATTGGGAGCACTGCTAGCCAACGCAGTTGATAGTGTGACCTCATCCTCCTCTGCCTCATCGTCTGGGTCTGCGATAATATCAAAGAAGGGTGATGCCTGAACTTGACTCTCTTCTGGAGATGTGGCAGCAGTGGGTTGGAGCTTCGCTAAAGTATCTTCCTCTTCCTCGACGTCCTGATCTGCTGCCATCTCGGTCACTTGATCGTTAGCACCTTCATTCTCAGCCTCCTCGTCCTCAACAGCATCCTGCTCAATCTCTTGATCGTCGATGTCTTCGACATCCTCAGTGTTCTCATACGGTATCTCTTTTGCTGGCTGCTGCGCTAACAGTCCCGTAGCAGAACGGATCTGTATGCCCGTCTCGCGTGTAGGCGCATCGGCTATTGATGATTGTGAGAAAGAACGGGCGAATGGGAATACCGGCGGTGCTGGTCTGGTGGCAGCCTGTAAGCTGTTCAGGAACGTTTCGACATCGGGATAGCGCTCACCCTGCTGACGGGAGAGGGCTTGCAGAATGGCGGTTTCTACTGCTTTCGGGATGTCGGTCACAATGGCTGACGGTGGCGTCGGCTCGGCTGTCAACGGCTGATCGAGCAGGGAGCCCGTGCCTGCGCTAAAAGGAAGTGAGCCGGTAAGCAGTTCGTAGAGCAGACAACCCAGGGCATACTGATCGCTTTTAGGCGTCGAGATGCCGTTGAGCTGTTCAGGGGCCATATAGTTGAGTGTGCGTGCATCCAACTGATGCTGGATGCCGCGCTCCTGGATAAGCTCGCCCAGGGCAAAATCACCCAGGAGCGCCTCACCAGACTCGTTGAAAAGAATATTCTCGGGTCGGATATCCTTATGGATGATCGTGTGGGCATGTGCATAGACAATGGCTGTGCCGATGTCTAGCGCGATGCGTAATGCCTCATCGAGATTGAAGCGGTTGGCCGGTCGCTGCTCAAGGTGCTGGCGTAAGGAGCCATTCGCGATATAGTCACTGACCACATAGGGTTTCCCCTCCTCCAGACCGATATCGAGGATCGGAATGAGATGGGCATGGGTGAGTTGTTTGAAGCGCCGGGCATTAAACAAGAAATCTTCGGCATATGTACTGGGGACCCGGCACTCAGGATCATATAATTTCAGAATAACTTTATGTTCTGGTTCACCCATCGGATAAGAAAGATAGATATCGCGTGAAGCTCTCCTGCCGATATGTGTCGTCAAGTAATAGTTGCTGAATGTATAAAGCATAGAATAATCTTACCTACATATTTTCTCACGTAATAAGAATTAAGTTGAGCGGAATGTCTGGCTTTCTCACATTTCAATTTATATGAGCAACTTGTGAACCTGAAGCTGGGCCAGGCTCTCCCTCGTGCGATCTACAGCAGTTTGGCTCGTGACCCAATTGATAAGCTCGACAATTCCTTGATCAAAGGGGATGTGCGCTTGGAAGTTGAAGTGTTTGTGGAACTTCGTCGTATCGGCGTAGCAATGCCTAACGTCCCCTATTCGATATTTTCCAAGGATTGTTGGCTCTATGTTCTTTCCTATAAGGTTTGCCAAAGTGGTGGCAATTTGGGCGATGGTCACCCAATTACCGGTGCCGACGTTGTAAGCCTCCCATACTCTTTTCTGTGAGTCGAGCACCGAGGTAATGGCCCGAGCCACGTCGGAGACATGAATAAAGTCACGTCGCTGCTGCCCATCTTCGAAGATCAGAGGACTCTGATTGTTCATCAGACGGGAAATGAAGATAGCTGCCACACCAGTGTACGGGTTTGATAGCGCTTGGCGCGAACCGTAGACATTGAAGAAACGCAAGGCGACGGTCGGGATCTCAAGAGATCGACCCACCACCAGGAACATTTCTTCGTGGTCACGCTTTCCTATGGCATATACTGAGCCAGGGAAGAGGGGTTTGGTCTCAGGTGTTGGAATTGATTCGAGTACCTCGCCCTTGTCGATCATTTCCCACTGTCGCTGCTGCAACTGTTCGAGTGGCCGTAAATGGGGTGTAGCCATCTGTCCTAAAGGTAACTTGTAAGCACCTTCTCCATAGATTGACATTGATGAAGCCACTACCATCTGCTGCACTTGATGGTTACCCTTGGATAATTCTTCCAGAAGTGTTGCGGCCCCGAGGCTATTCACCCTGGTGTAGTGGACGATTTTGGACATGCTCTGTCCAACGCCAACAGCAGCGGCAAGATGCACCAGGTGAGTAACACCTTTCAGTGCTCTGCTGACTGTCTCAGGATCCTGGACATCCCCACGGATGCGCTTGCACTCACGATTGAGGTATAGTGGCCAGCCTTCAGAATCGACAGGCTCGTCGCCATGAACCTGGGAATCGAGACAATCGAGAACTGTCACGTCGAACCCAAGTTCGACTAGATGGTCAATCAAATGCGATCCGATGAAACCAGCACCACCAGTGACTAGAACATTTCCGCGAGACATAGTTTTCTTCCTTTGGGTACATAGAACTTATCCGAAAGCCGATAAATGAGAGGTGTAATGAAAGCAAATGAGCCCACAAGCCAGTTGCAAAAAGGCTTGATAGGTCTCACCGAGCTTTTCCAAGCAGACCAGCAGGCGACGCCAGCGATTGAGCCAGGAGAAAAGCCGTTCGACGACCCATCGTCGAGGCGTTTTGCTGGGTTCCAGCATAGATATCATCCTCTTCTTATCATGCAGCTTCTCTCCTTGGACGACCATCCTTTTGCGCAAGAAATAGAGAAACCAGGTGGATACGAAACCAGGATAATTTCAACGTTTCGCTCCTTTCTCTCTTGCCAAAGAAGGCAACGCCAACATAATATGATTGATTGTTATTTCTCATGCAGAGAAATATAGAGGAAGGACCAGCTTCTGACTAGAGGTATCTAGGGACAAAGCGTGACGTCGCGCTGCGACATGAAAGCAGATGAAAATGGGCCCTATATGGGTCACTTTCTCTTTGCCAGAACATGTGGCACAACTCTGAATGATGACACCACCAGAAAGTGTATTTTTCGGTGATTCTGCCTCAATAGATTGCTTGTTACCACCTGGAGTTGTGCCCGATACCAGCGTTGAGTGTGAGGTAGGAGCTGAGGTTGGCTGCGAACTCGGTCTTGATACTGATGATGTTGTAGCGGAGGACGTTGTAGCCGGTGCGTAGATGCGATAATTGCCGCTTACTTCTAGCAGGCCAAGCATATATAACATGCCGTCATAATAGCGCCATTGTCCGCTGGGAATTGCGGCGTTCCAGAGGTTATCCACGAAGTTCCATTTCTGATTGTTGGTGGCCGCCAGGCTTGCAGTTGCCAGCATAGCGACCAATCCGGTTGAATGGTCGGATGATAGTGGCGATCCCGTAAGTGAGAACTGGTTGCCCCTCTTGTGGGCTGTAAAGAATGTCTGTATGCGATCACTCTGCGTCTGCTCCCAGGGATCTGCTGCGAACCAGGTGTAGTCAATGGCGATATTGCTGGCAACCCTCCACGCATCGAAACTAAAATTACCGTGGCCGCCCGTTGTATTCGCTGAGCCATCGAAGTTGGCATAATCTGGAGCAAGACCAGTCTCAGGGTTAACAGTGCTTTGGAGAAATTGTCTGCTGCTGGTTGCTGCATCTGCCCAGAACTGGTTATCATGCTGTGACCAGCGGGCCCAGAGCTCGTAAAATGCGGGTAACTGGTATGAGGGATCGGTGAATGTGGCTGTACGTGCGTAAGGCACGAAGACAGGTTGCTTCTGTGCTGTATTGAACATAGCTGTTACACTGTTGACCGTCTTGTGATGCAGCATATTGTTGAGGATAGATTGTGCCGAAGCCTGATAATTATAGATACCTTGCCCGTTGCCCCAACGGCCGGAGGCCATGAAAAGAGCCATGGCAAACCATTGATCGCCATCAGTGGCTGGGTAGTTATCGATAATGCTGCCACTGGTCGTATTGTGCCAGGCAAAATAACCTTGAAAAGGACCACTGGGGTGGTACATATAGGTCATGGCCCAGGTCCAGAGGCGGTTGAACTCGTTCTGCTTATTCATCTGGACGGCGATCATCATACCATAGGACATACCTTCTGTTCGGACATCGTTATCTCCGATATCTTCAATGTAGGCCATGTTTGTACCGACAGGATAGTAGACACGTTGCGTGTTATTGTCTCCATAAAAAAGTTGTTGCCATGCCTCATTGAGCTTCTGTTGAATATCGCTGTTACTGTGACCACGTTCCGCAAAAAGATCGGGATAATTTCCGGTAGAAGATGGCATTCCTCGGCTGGATGTTGGTAAGAGGGAAGATATAGTAACCTTTATTGAAGAGAAATTCAGGACAATGCCGGTAATAGAAATGATAAAAATCAATAGAAGGCTGATTAGCATGAGGAGAAGAGGAAGTGAAGAGCGCCGTATCATAATGAGAATTGGCCTTTCGTCCTTAAACAGTAAGATGAATACAAAGCGGTTCTTCACCTTTCTCATCGAGTTGTGATGGGCGAGTGATCTGATGCTTCATATGAAATTTGATCGGAAGTTGCTAACCCTTATTATTCTTTACCATATTGTGGGTTATGTGTCAAGTTATTCTTTTTACTATATAGTTTGAAATGACTGATTTGCTATACAATAACTCTCCCACGACTGGGAAAAATCGTGGGAGAGAAAGCTTTCTCTCAGTAGAGTATACGGGTTCTGTTATTTGGGCGGGCCTCCTAAGAAGGCTCATTTCTTCACTCTACCGCAACTGACATCCACTCATAACTCAAAGCCCATACTCACGAACGCGAGCAGCGATTCTAGCTTCGACAGCTCTGTCACACTAACTGGAGATACTTGAACTGAACAAAGTCTACCAGTCAATCTGTTGTTTTATATGGTTGAAGAGCCTTTGAGTCACTGCGACCGTTTGGCCGTCTTTTAGTTTGAGCCGATAGAGCGTTCCATATTGACTAGAGTGGGCATGAGTGTGCTGGATCTGATCCCAGCGAACAGCTTGCAGAATGATCCGTCCTTCCTTAATATTCCACCTCGTGAGAATCATTCCATGCTCATAAAGCATCTCTTTATTGCTACGACTCTTATAAGAAACATATGCTATAAACAGGAAAAAGAGGAGTGAAAAGACGACAAGGAGAAATTTAATAGGACTATCAAGAGGGAAACCAGTAATGAAACTTTCAATGATTGCGAAGAGGATTAGCGCGGAAAAGAGAAGGAAAACCGCAAATCCTATCACATTTTGCATCGTGGATGAATAGCTGCTTTGAAAGCTGCCCAGTTGCTTTTCGATAGCGATTTGTTGAATGCTCTGTTGTTCTGTTTCTTGATCTGCTCTCATCGCTGTCCTCCTCCGATTCTCAATCAGTGGGTTTGAGAAATATGCTCTATGCTAGAAGTAAAGGAGAGTTTATCATCACACCTTCATTCTTGCAACACAACCCGCTCAGTTCTGACACTACCCTCAGAGCAACCTGATAAATTCTTTTCGGATCAAAAGCGATTTATATGACATCTGAGTAGTTATACTACTAGTAGACTTTATTATTATGAGTTGGACAAGGACAATGACTATGGCAATGGCGCTCGCAGATCTTTATATGCAAGAGCGTGACACTCTTTTTTGAGCGGGTTGAATTGTTCTTGTTACAATGTTTATGCTTCTATTACTTTGGAGATACTTTGGAAAAGATTTCACGGCAAAAGATGTCGGCGCACTTTATTTTGATGGGGTGCGCTGTAATTCTCGCATTAGTGGCATCATTGGTAGCCTATAGCATTCCATCTGTGTATGCTACACCAGGTAGTGGTCATCATACCTTGCCCGGCCAGGTGGCTCCGGCGCTCAAATCGTATAAGCTTGAACAGGCAACAAACAAAGGAAATCAACTTCAACTCTCAATCAGCCTCAACTTACGTAATCGTGATGCATTGACGGCGCTCATTGCAGCACAGAACGATCCAACCTCACCCTCTTATCATCACTATCTGACACCACAACAGTTTACTGCAACCTTCGGTCCAACGCAGGCAACAGTAGACAGTGTCGTGTCGTATTTGAAGAGTCAGGGGCTCAATGTCACATCCGTCGCATCCAATAACTTACTGATCAATGCGTCTGGATCGGTGGCCACTGCCGAGCAAGCCTTTGGGGTCACGCTGAACAATTATGTTCAAGGTGGTCGCACTGTCTACGCGCCAGCGTCTGCCCCAACAGTGCCTGATACGCTGGGCTCAGCGATCCTCTATATTGGAGGATTGGACAACCTTGCAACATATCATCATGCTGCCATTACAAGACAGAGCAAGCAAACGGCAAGCACTCACCCTGTTTACACACCGGCAGAACTGCGTACCGCGTATGATGTAAATTCGCTCGCCAGTAACGGCGGCACGGGTGCTGGGCAGACGACAGCTCTTTTTGAGTTAGATGGCTATAATCCCTCTGACATCGCGACCTACCTCAGTCAGTACAATCTCGGTCCCGCGAAATACTCGAATGTGCTCGTCGACGGAGCGACAAATACTCCGGGTAGTGGAGCTGTTGAGGTAGAACTGGATATGGAAGTTGCAGCGGCGCTAGCGCCAGATGCGACGCAGAAGATCTATATTGGTCCAAATTCTGTGACTGGCGTGAATGATACCTACAACCAGATCGTGACCGACGACCAGGCAAAGGTGACCAGTATCAGTTGGGGTACCTGTGAGGCAGTTTCTGGTGATTCAGAGCTCATTACACTGGACAATATCTTTGCGCAGGGCGCTGCTCAAGGTCAGGCATTCTTTGCCGCTGCTGGCGATTCAGGTGCCTATGATTGTAGTAGTGGTCTTAGTATTGGTCCACCCAGTCTGGCAGTTGACTCGCCCGCAGATGATCCGAATGTGGTTGGTGTTGGCGGCACAACCTTGAATCTTGGCACTGATGGTACCTACGGGAGTGAATCAGTGTGGAGCAACACAAGCAACGGCGAAGGTGGTGGTGGTGGTATCAGTGCCTACTTCACACGTCCAGCGTACCAGACTGGCACCAATCTCACGAATCTCAATCGCGAAGTCCCCGATGTATCAGCGGATGCCGATCCAGCTACCGGGTATTCGCTCTACTGTACCCTGAATGATCCCATTTGCACGGGTGGCTGGTCCTCCGTCGGTGGTACAAGTGCAGCGGCCCCTCTATGGGCAGGTATTGCCACTGATCTGAATGAATATCTGGCGAATCAGGGTAAGGCAGTATTGGGTAGTGCCAGTGCCCGTCTGTATTCGCTCTACAACACCGCGCAGACCTATAGCGCATACCATGATATCACCACTGGTAATAATCTCTATTACTCGGCAACGGCAGGCTATGATACCGCCTCTGGAATGGGCACACCTGATGCCTGGAACATCGCGCGCGACCTGGCCAATGCAACGACTGGCGGTGGCAATAGTGGTCCGACCCAACTTCTGAAGAATGGTACCTTTGATAGCGGTTCAACCTCGTGGACCGAGAGTTCGTCTGGCGAATATGAAATCGTGAATGCGACCAATCCTCATGCCGGAGGGAATAGTGCTGATCTCTGTGGCTACGCCACGTGCAATGACAGCATCTATCAAACAGTCACACTGCCCGCCACAACGAAAAAGGTTGTGCTCAGCTATTGGGCCAATCTCAGCACCCAGCAGACAGCTAACCGCTGCGTTGACTACCTCTACGCACGTCTACGCACAAGTCGTGGGGCAATCATTGCAACACCAAAGACGCTTTGTAATACAAACGCCAAAGGGTGGACGCAGTATACCTTTGATGTAACATCGGCGCTGGCCAGATACGCTGGCAAGAGCATCGAAGTGGACTTCAGTGGCACCAACAATGCCACAGGAACAACCGACTTTTTTGTAGATGACGTCGCATTGAACGTCACTCAGTCCTAGTCCTGATGCTCATTGCAGCACGAGATAGATGTTTTTAAACGAGGAGTTTATTCATGCAACTACTTTCCTCCCCAGCACTGGCCTTCAAGGGGAGAGCCACAGGTTGGCACATACATTTCCCAAAGCTACTGCTGGTCGCGTTCCTGGTAGCGGGAGCCTTACTCGCCTTACTTGTTCCTTCCGCAGCCGAAGCGAAGGCAGGACCGATATCAACGCAGCCGATCCAGATCTCACAGCTGAACATGATCGACCAGCAACACGGCTGGGCGTTCAATCAGGATCAGACACGTCTCTATGCTACACAACAGGGTCCTGAACACTGGACCGATGTAACGCCATCGCTGCTCACGACCACGACCAACAACACTATCACAGCCACATTTTTCCTGAATGCCACCCACGGGTATCTCGGCATTGTTACGCAAGATAACGTGATAGAGATGCTCAGCACCCAGGATGGCGGCAAGACCTGGCAGACAACAGCATTTCCGACGTTAACCGACGTCGTCAATATCCACCAGATCACCTTTACTGATCCACAACACGGTTGGATCTCGTTCAACGCAGGCAGCCACCAACCGGGACAATTCAACGTCCTGCTGAGCAGCACCAGCGATGGCGGCAAAAGCTGGCAGACACTGTTTGACACCAACCAGAGTTCAACGATCCTGCCAATGCCCTTCAGCCTCAGCTGCACTTTCGCGTTTACCAGTCCACTCAACGGCTGGGCCACAGGTATCTGGCTCGCAGGAGACATCTATCTCTACTCCACACATGACGGAGGCAAGACCTGGAGTAAGGCCAACGTTACACCGATAAAAGGGGCCGCCGATAGCTATTTCACGCAAGACTACGGGCCTTACTGGCAGAACAAGCAATCTGGCACACTCTTCGTCAAATTTGATACAAGCGAGGGCAACGGAATGCCCCACGTCACGGCCTATCAGACGCATGATGGCGGCAAAACCTGGATACTGGGACCATCATCGTCCGCCACCTCATTTCAGGAGTTCGTTGCATTGAACTTCATCAACGCGCAGGACGGAGCGAGCTTTGGCTTCAATGGTCAGGGCCAGTATGTTCTCCATACCACCAGTACGGCAGGGCGAACCTGGCTCGTTATCAATCCTACCGGACTGATACAGGCGCAGTCCGACTACCAGGTAGTGTCAGAGCTGACATTCCTCAACGCCCGGGCAGGCTGGGTGATCATCAAAGATGCACAGAACAATTTCAACTTGTTCCAGACCAACAACGGCGGTAAGAGCTGGAGTACGCTCCATCCTGTCGCCAACTAGTCCAACTCTGTAGGTATAACGCCAACATGCGGTATCAATGAGTCTGCATGTTGGCGCGCTCTCCAGGCTATACTTCCGGTTGTGTTGCAAGAAGTGAGCTGATCTGATGAAGTTGGCAAAAAAGAACACACGAGGGCTGCGTGTCGACCATACCACCATCTATCGTTATGCAATAGATAAACTAGATCTTTTGTCAATGGCTGAAGACGCTTAAAATGGAGAGGGAAGGACTCAGATTTTTAACTCGCGGCTTAGGAAACCGTTACCTGGCGTCCAGGCCCATCTAGCGATGTCTATCTCAGCTCAAAACCTCTGCAAAAGTGACCATTGTTGTCTACTAATGGCTATCCTCAAAGCGGTCAGTTAAATGTCAAACATTCAAGCGCTCACGCGTCTTCTCATGCTGATTTACATCGCTGATTTTGACGAGTCATTAGATGCTTAGGTTCCTCATGTTTGGGTGTATTCAGTTCTGCAAAGTTGAGTATCTGACAACATATAAAGCTGTGGGAGAAGACTGACATGATTGCTCTTCTCAAGCTGATTTTTCTTGTTGGGTTTATTGCGTGTGCAAAAGATCGAGCGTCTAACTGTATAAAAGGTGAGAGGCGAGGCAACATGGGTTCTCTCCCATCACGGAAACCACTTCCCGACCTCGATAATAGCCTGCACAGTTGCGACCAGCGCCTCTTTCTCTCCCAGTACTTCGATGACTGGAACCAGAGCCTCTATGTCGCACAGAAGATCAGAGCGGGTGCGAGCGGCCAAAATATGAATAGTTGCACACCAAAGAGGATACAGTTCGACAACAGGAAGTTGTTTTATATGAGGAGCTAGTCCGGCCAGCGCCAGTGCTCGATTACGCTTACGGGCAATGGCACGTACAGCCACCAGGGCTTCTGGTAGCAAAGATGCTGGCAGGTAGGGAGCCAGTCCAACGAGCGCCTCTGCTCGCCTCGCCTCGCTTCATTTGATATCCGCCGAGCGTACGCTAATCCCTGGATAGGGGTCCACATTTCCCTGATAACGAATGCTTTCAGCAAGGTTGGAGGGATATTGCTCACCAACACGTTGATCGAAGCGACGATGAGTGTGTAGCGACACTGTCGACTGATGGCTCGGCTCCGCTCTTGTGTGCTCAGCGCCAATGTATCAATTGCTTCGGCTTGTTTCCACGCGCGCATCAGGCCGCTGAGGAACCCATCGTAAGTGCCTTCGAGTGCCTCCCACACTCGCTGCCAGCCCTCACTGACCAGCGCATCAAAAAGATCTGGATGAGCGTCTCCCCACTCCAAGTGGGCACCGTAATATCGCACCAAGTAGGACGAAATCTTACCAGGATCGCGCTCATCACGGGTGAGTGTAGCCAGCATGTGTCTTCCATAGTCCAGGAAGCGTTGCTCCCATATCCGGCATTCGCGCTGGGATAACTTCTCATAAAAGTATTGATTTAGTCGGGGATGGTTGAAGACGTAGCCTTGTTCTTTGATATCACCAACCACAAAGCGAGCCAGTGGTCGTAGCGCATCTTCATCACGCCGTCGTAAGACCACCAAGCCGTATCAGGAATCCGCTTAACCAGGATATTGGGTACCCATTGTTCTAGATCCTTAGTAAGTTCGATGTTCAATACGACATCTTGTTCACCCCATATCAAAAGTGTAGGAGCAATGATCTGTTTATCAACTTTCTTTGCACTTGCAGGGCTGAGCGAACTACGAAAGAGGGAATGATAATAATTGATACTGGCATGTAGGGCACCTGGCTTTTGTATGGCTTCTCTGTAGTGATCTAGTACCTCGGTTGGGAATGCTGCTTTTTGGAATGCTACCCGATGGATTATCTGAGCGATTAGGGTGGCATGATTACGTCCCAGCAAGTATTCCGGTAACCATGGTATTTGTAGGGCGAAGATATACCAACTCTTGCGCAATTGCTTCCATGTCTTGAGTTCGCGTTGCATGGCATCTGGATGAGGAGCGTTGAGCACTACCAACCGTTCAGTTAATTGTGGATATGTGATTGCAAAAAACCATGCAAGCGCTCCGCCCCAGTCGTGACCAATGATAATAGCCTTTTCGTATCCTAAACCCTTAATGAGCCCTACGATGTCCCGTAACAACGTTGGAACATCGTAGCCTCTGGATGGCTTATCCGTATCGTTATATCCACGTAAATCTGGTGCAACCACTGTATAGCCGGACTGAGCAAGCGACGGTATTTGCAGACGTCATGAATACCAAAACTCCGGGAAGCCATGTAGCAAAATCACTAACGGACCCTCGCCCTGCGTTACATAGTGCATACGGATGCCATTCGTGATAGTGTCTTTATGTTGCCAGGTCTCTACTGTCTGAGTCATAAGATAATCTTTCTCATTTTACTTTATATCCAAAAGAATGCCCTTATTATACGTCAGAAAGGGGGCTACGAAACTAGCCAAATCTCTCTGCTTTCAGACAAGCTGCTACAACAGCAGCTTTATAGAAGCGTAAATAGCATCGAAAAAGTCATCTCTACTGCTTTCGGCGACTTATTGGTGAAATCTTCATGAAATTTTTATTGACATCTGTCGTTTCTGTTCGGCTGACGATAGGCTCGGGTGAGGATCGCGGGGTTACCCCGCCACCCATCACTGCACTACGTCAAGGCACGACCTTGCGTGCGGGCAACGATCAGCGTCACCGCTCGCTCGACGAGATCATCGTCGATGCGTCCGGTGGCACAAGCGGCGATGAAGCGACTGGAGCGATCTTGGGCGAGGCACCCCCAGCGTTCACCGGCATCGGCTTCGTCAGGGGTTCTGTTTTTTTTTGCGCACGAACGACCAAAACTCGTCAATTTCGACCGTCGAGAGGTGAAGATCCTGTGTAAAGACGGAGGTCAAGGCTTCCGCGTGCTCACTCGCACGTCGCAACCATTCGCCAATCGTCTCATATTTGTGGCCGGTAATCTCTTCTGCCGCCCGCAAACTGCCCCGGCGCATCACGATTAACAGCGCCTGGGCCACTTCCGCAGCAGGAGTATGCAAGTGATACATCGGTGTACCTGCGGTTGCGCCAAAGAAACGGCCACATCCACGGCAGTGATAGCGGCGGCGTCCGCCGCTACTGCCATTGCGAATGACGTGCGGCTGTTCACACGCCGGATTGGGACAGCCTGGAAGGGATGGTAATGTCATGGTCAGTCCTCCTGACCTGTATTATACCACTTTTAAATAGAGTCACTACCCAAAATTTGGTTCCAACACTAATTTTCCCGAACTAGTTTGTGCAAGCTAATGTATATCATGCAATATTGAACATTGTCAAGGAACAGAGGAACAGGGATGTAAATCGTCATAATCAGAGGGCATCTTTTCATCACAATCTGTGTCATCCTTATGTGACCTCGGGTAAGAGCGTGTTTTGCAATTGGGTAGCAGTCGTTTGACAAAACACGCTCCAACGTGGAGTAGCACTGTAGGATAGACGGTTGGCGATCTGTACAGGTTCTCACTAATCAATTGTGGGGGAATGATACCTTCTGTAGTTCTTGCTTAAGTTCCTTCATTTCCTCCGCATGTTTTTTTTGTAGTTTATTTTGCTCCATTTGCTGCTTTTGAAGAAGGAAAGGTGCCTTTTGCTCTAGAATAACATCCTTGATTAGATATCCATTAATGTTTTCCCACCTGAGATCAGTCTCGCCATACCTAGAACCTTCTTTCAACAAGGTCTCCTGGATATATGTCTTTTGTTCATCCTTATGTCGCCTTTCCATCCTCGCATTCTCATTACCGTGGGTTTCTGAAAGCTCTTTTATGCTTTGTTCGCGATAATACGCTCCGTTTTCTTGTTGTAACTGGCCTTTTTGACCTCTCTCTTTTAATACTTCCCAATAGGATTTCCATTGCTCTCGTAGTTGGAGAATTCGTTTGGCTATTTTGTCTGTTTCTTCCATCATTGCTTTGTCTTTTTTCATGGCGCTGGGATCTTTGTAGTCAAAGGATCGGCTTGCTTCGTTATATAATTTCTCATACTGTTGATGCAATTGTTGTATCTCTTCGTCAAATGCAGTGAGTTTCTCATTGAGTTCCTCAGTCTTTAAAAACGGACCTCCCTCGTTGTAGCGGTAATCTGTGCTCTTCTCGCTCTCCAGCCATTGACTGTCGGTTGTTGTGGTCGAAAAGTTTTCTGGACCTTTTTGTTCTTGTAATTGCTCTGTGAATTTTGCATAAGAGACTGACTTCCCTATTTTCTTCTCTAGAAGCAAACCAGTGGGAGAAGGCGCTCTCTTCCCTTCTGTATATAGGCTCCTTCGTAAAGAATCAGCGCTCTTAGAAGCGCTTGAATACGAAATGTCTCCAATGCCTCCAATGTCTCCATGTGTGCCTGGGGAAGACTCAGCATTACGCTTAGAAACGTTTGGGAGTGGACTGTCTCCATGATATGGTGGGGTCATCGCATTCCTCCAATTTTTACATCAATCCATGCTACTGCCAAATTGATCATATAGTTATCTGTTGGGGAAGAGAGACCGTGCTCCGATGGACAACCCGTGCGCAAAATGTAGAAGATGGCATCAAAAATCGCTCGCAGGGAGTGGGTTGGAGGTCTACCCTATTTGGGCAACGGGGGCAGATAGCCTTGCAGTGTTTCCCACTCTGTGTCGGAAAGATCGCTCGGATATACGGTACTCATGCATCTAAGTATAGCAAACTTTGATCTCTCTGGCTATTTACAAAACACGCTCTAATACTACAGTGCCACTTTTGATGTTAGATGGCTTCAGAAGCCTATTGGCATTGGAGATCTGTTTATGAGTGATCTGGCTTCAGGTGCGACCTTACGAAAGATGCTCCTGTCAAAGTGTCACTGTAGTACTAAGAAACAGTGGAAACAACTCTCAACTAATTTCTCTGGTAGAGCCGCATTAACCGGTGAAATTGGGAAAAGAAAAACGGTAAATGATCGAAAAATTAGGTAATGCTGCTAATACCTGACTCCCTATTTGAGGGGGGAAAGTCGCCATAGCGACATCCCCCTCAAATAGGGAGTCAGGGGTATTACCATCTTTTCCTGTGAATTACTACTTTTTGGTACCAGAGGTTTTATTGTGAAGGTTGTTTAAAAAACTTCACCAGTTAGTATAATATTCATCATCACAACACATCCAGACAGCACAGCCAGTGACAGCCTTACTGCAAGATTTTGAATGACTAGAGAGATATAGTGTCACCACTAGCACTGTATTCAACGTATATCTTACAGATGCGATGCCACTATTGATGTATTTATTTTGCTCGCGGTGAGCCAATTTTACTTTTACGTATGAACAGAAGGAGGACATTGGGATGCCACAAACCACAAACTATGATGCGATTGTTATCGGTACCAGTCAGGGTGGCAGACTACTCCCGATCGCATTAACGAAGGCAGGCCGGAAAGTGGCGCTAATTGAGCGCGGCCACATGGGCGGTACCTGTGTCAACGTTGGCTGTACCCCCACAAAAACGATGGTCGCCAGCGCACGCCTCGCCTATCAGGCAAAGCGTGGTGTTGACTACGGCATACACACAGGCCCCATTTCGGTCGATATGCAGGCCATACGTAAACGCAAACAAAGTATCGTCGAGGGCGCTCGCAGCGCCTTCGAGAGCCGCATCGAAGCGGTGCAAGGACTGGATCAGCTAAGGGGCCTCGCCCATTTTATCGCCCCAAAAACACTTGAGGTCTATCTCAATGGTGGCGAGACGCGAGAGATCACAGCGCCAATGATTTTTATCGATACCGGCGACCGACCAAAGCAACTCGCGATCAAAGGCGTCGAGAGCGTACCCGTGCTCAATTCAACTACGATCATGGAGCTAGACACGATCCCCGAACACCTGTTAATCATTGGTGGCGGCTATATCGGGCTGGAGTTTGGACAGATGTTTCGCCGCTTTGGCAGCCAGGTCACGATCATTCAGCACCGTCCACGCTTGCTGATGAGCGAGGATGAAGATGTCTCTGACGAAGTCACGAAAATTTTGCGCGAAGACGGGATTACGGTCTTGACCGCAACGACGCCGCAACAGGTTGAGCCGCTGGGCAGCAGGCACATTCAGTTGACTGTGCGCACGCCTCAAGGTGAACAGCAGCTTACCGGCTCGCATCTGCTGGCGGCAACCGGTCGTGTCCCCAACACGGAAGATCTCACCCCCGAAGCTGCTGGCATCCACCTGGACAAGGAGGGCTACATCCAGGTCAATAGGCAACTGGAAACGAACGTTCCTGGCATCTACGCGCTGGGTGATGTCAAAGGTGGGCCAGCTTTCACCCACATCTCTTACGATGACTTCCGCATTTTGCGCACCAACCTGCTTGAGCATGGTAGCGCCAGTACGCAGGATCGCCTTGCCCCCTATACCATCTTCATCGATCCCCAGCTTGGGCGTGTTGGCATGAGCGAAAATGAGGCCAGAAAACAGGGGTGCAACATCCGTGTGGCGAAATTGCCCATGAATGCTGTGATCCGTGCCCTGGAAACCGGCGAGACGCGTGGCTTCATGAAGGCCATCGTCGATGCCGATACACAACAAATCCTGGGCTGTACCATCCTGGGTATGGAAGGTGGCGAGATTATGACCATCATACAGGTGGCGATGATGGGCAAGCTGCCCTACACAGCCTTAAAAGAAGGCACATTCACACATCCAACCCTGGCTGAAGGGCTCAATAATCTGTTTATGACGCTCGATTCTTAAAGAGCAAACAGAGATGTACTGTTGAGCAGAGCGCACGGCCCTGGTGATTGGCCTTATCTTTGCTATCACCAATGAGCACAACCAGCCGATTCAAGGGAATATCAATCCTTTCATCATTGGTTTTCTCATCGTAGCGATCATTGATTCATTTGGCCTGAATACAAGATCTGCGATATATTGCCCTGCGCGAAGGCATCTTTGCTCATCCAATACTGGCGGAATCGCGCAACAATCTATTCTCGAAGCTCGATCTGGAAAGATTGTGTACCGCGTTTGCTCGTGCACAAGCGAAACAGAAGAAGGGAGGTATGCATGCAGCAGCATTCCTGGTGGTGAAGACTCCACTGGCCTGAATACGGCTCAGAACTGTTGGAGACGGCGTTTCTCGTCTTCATTGCGTTAAGCGCAGTCATCCTCAATTTTGGCTCAGGTTCACCGTTGGCAATCGTGCTTCCCAATAGCAGCATACGCCGGCTGATTACGGGGCTGATGCTCGCGGGAAGCGGACCGCTCATGGCAATATCGCCTCTTGGCAAGCTGAGTGGTGCCCATATCAACCCCGCGGTCTCGCTGGCGTTCTGGCTGCAAGGAAAGATGCATCGGCACGATCTTGTCGGCTATATTGCAAGCCAAATTCTCGGTGCGGTGCTCGGTGCGGGATTGGCCGTGCTCATCTGGAGGGAGCGAGCGGCAAGTGTCCATAATGGCGTTACCGTCCCAGGGGTCGGATATCCAATCTGGAGCGTTTTTCTGATCGAGATGGGATTCACCTGCCTGCTGGTACTGGCTATTTTTCTCTTCGTCAGCAGCCATCGCCTGATGCGCTGGACTCCTTTGATGACCTGGATGCTGGTGGCGCTGATATACTGGCAGGCCGCGCCCATCTCTGGCGCCAGCCTGAATCCCGCTCGCAGCTTTGGCCCCGCACTGGTCTCCTGGTTCTGGTACGACCAATGGTTGTATTATCTTGCTTCTCCCATCGGGGCACTGCTTGCCATCGTCCTCTTTCGATCGCTGAGCCTGGTAGGCATCAACGATGTGCTGACCGCCAAGATGTTCCACGCTCCGCGCTATCGGTGCATCTTCAAGGATGTCAAAGCGCCACTATTGAATACCGATCAGCATGGTAAATTGATCGAACCGTGATAAAGGTAGTGTCAACGTGGAGAGATTTGGGCGTACAGTATCTCCAGCCTCTGAAATTTCTTCACAGACCTTCATTTCACGGCCAGCCGGATAGGCTCAACAGCAGGAGCTGCTATCCCTTGGCCATCAAAGGCTTCTGGGAATACTTTTCGAGCGATATTACACGATCCGTTGACATCCCCATTCATGAAGTGATTCCCCAATGCTTTATACAGGCCTCGACTCACTCGTCTGCCGTTCAGGCAATAGGCTACTAATACGCCAAGCACAACCATGCTTGTGCCTCTATCGTTGCACATCTCTTACGATCGGATGATTTTATAAGTCACTTGTGTTGGATCTTTGAGAAGAAGGCGGAGCTGTTGCCAATCATGAGTCGGTTCATGCTGTTCATAACGCTGTTTCGGCATGGTAGACCTCTTGCAACACCAAACAAGAACGCAAAACAAGAGACGAAATGGAAATAGTCTCCCCTGTTTATCTTACACCGCTCATCTTAATCTGGATAAAGGTTTTATTGCAAGCGATACTGCACATAGATGTTACCAGGAATCGGTGGTGGGCTTCAAATAGGGTCAGAGATGGTTGGAGGTAGATGTGGCTATAATCGATGGGGATCTCATAAGACCCTTCATACGTATTCCCGTTTCATCGGCATGCTGGAACTTGCCACTGATGAACAAGGCTTTGAGATGTTGAATGGTTGGCTCTAAGTGGGTGGCAGCTTCTCCAATCCAATTCACCAAGGTCGCTTCTGAAAGATGGCACTGACAGAGATCTTCGAGCACCTCACAGGTCCGTGCCATGGGGAGCAGTTGAAATTGCGACAGACACACCGCCAACGATTGCACATGGGGACCGTATTGCGCTGGAGCATCTACCCCCGCCGGAAAACGTGCTCGCGTGAGATGCTGGCAGGCGGGACAACAGATTTCTTCCACGTGATGTTCTCTCACTTGGAGGCGGATCTCTGGGATATCATGGATCTGGCGCCGCTCTTTCACGCGACCGACTTCCTGCTGCAAATCAAACTGGCAGGCTTCACAATGAGTGGGGCGATGAGAACGTATTTCATCTGGAGTGCGAACCTGCAAGAGTGATGTTCCCTGATGTCCTTTTTGCCCACCCGAACGTTTTTCACTCTTTTTCCTTGCTTTGCCAGGTTTACGTCCCAAGCCATCACTGGATGGAGGTTTGCTACTATTATGGCTATCTTTCCTCAGCCGTCTTTCGAGCTCTTCAATACGGAGCAACGCCCGCATCAAATAGGCTTCGAGTTCCTCAATTCGCTGATCTTTCTTTGCCAGTTGCTCCTTGAGGTCTCTGAGTTCTTCTCCCTGTTTTCTTACCTCTTCTTCTGTCATACTTTTAGTTTACCAGCTTTGTCCAGCCTACCTCTACGAGACCTAAGTAGTTACGAGAACGCGCATAACTGATTTTCCTTTCCATGCTTCATTTCCTTTATTTTCACTTATTATCGCTGAAAAACCTGACAATTTGCTGACAAACGCATATATGTCAGCGTCCTGTCAGGAAAAACAGGTATGCTCTTTCTTAAGATAAAGTGATATGCCTTATCTTCTTCTTGACCAAAAAAGACAATCGAAAGGCAGACAATCATGAGACGTGTACGCATGCAAGAAATAGCCCAACCAAAAAGTGTCAGTTCTCCCCTCTACTCCTACACCTACGGCGCAACTGTTGCCCGCGAAAAAGGCTATGCTCGTTTTCGCCAACAGCTCCGTCTCAAGAAATTTTTGCCCTTTATCAATCCGAAATCGGGGGAAAAAATACTTGAGTTAGGATGTAACGATGGAGCATTTGCTCGCCATGTATCAACCTATGGAGCCGACGTCCTTGGTATTGACATCAACCAGGAAATGATTACTTCGTTAAATGATGAGCATTTTATGATTATGTCTGCTACCGATCTTACATTTCCCGATAATACCTTCGACAAAATATACAGTTTCGAAGTCATAGAACACATTCCAGACATTCAAAAATACCTCTCGGAAGCCCATCGTGTGCTGAAAAAAAATGGACAACTGATTCTTTCATTTCCCTGGGAACTTATTCGCGGCCAGGCAGCTATTGGCAATTCACTTCAAATATACCATAATCTGCATTATTCTCGCAGATTGCACGTGCATAAATTATCACCAAAAAAAATAAAAGAGATGACGCAAGATATTCCATTTGTTGTACGTACCTCTACGATATGTGCGATACCCTTTCCTTCTTATGTCATGGTGATTGAAAAATAAAGGAGAGCGACAATATGTTCACACAATTGACAGATACCCTCATAACCATGATTACTAATTTCTACATTGAAACTGGCCTTATTGGCATCTTTCTCATCATGACGTGCGAAAACTGTTACATTCCACTGCCCGCAAGCGAAGTAGTCATCCCCATAGCGGGGGTTCTGATTACCAGAAGATATTTACTTTCTGATATGCCTGAATGGGCAAGTATCACACTCGTCTCTCTGTCGAGCACTCTTGGCTGCTTAACCGGCTCCATAGCTGCATATATCATTGGCTCTATTGGTGGACGCTCCTTCCTCCTTAAATATGGTCGTTATATTTTGCTCTCCCAACGTGATATCGAACGTGCTGACCTTTTTTTCCTGCGTTGGGGAAGCGCTACCGTCTTTTACTCGCGACTGCTACCGGTCGTGCGTACCTGGGCATCACTTCCAGCAGGTGCCACTCGGATGTCTTTGAGAAAATTTTGTTTGTATACATTCATTGGTTCACTGCTCTGGTGTACTGTATTGACGTACCTGGGAACGATCCTGGGCAACAATATCAATCAACTCAAACCGATCTCAGGCTATCTCAGTACCTGTATCCTGATTATCTGCGCGGTCCTGGTTGTGCTGTATATCTGGAAGCGTATTCATGCTATCCATTATGATCGAGAGACAAAAACAACCCGCTAACAATGCCATCTGGGACTTTCTTTGTGTTGTGTGCAATTCGCGAGCACAACCACACGCTCAAATGAGCAACATCATTGTAACAAGATATGGACAGCACTGTTTGCTTTTTTCAAGTTCTCGTATGGAAAGGGAATGAATCTATGTACAATCAGAAAGAAGAACAAATTCATCTTTCAACACATGACACTATTCCTCCGGTGCTGGAGGCGCTTCAGATTACGAAGCACCTTCCTCTGGGTCGTGAACATATAGATATTTTGAAAGGGATAACCTTTCGTGTTGAACGCGGGGAAATGTTGGCTATCGTCGGACCATCTGGCTCTGGGAAAAGTACCTTACTGGGTATTCTTGCGGGACTCGATAATCCAACGAGTGGACAAATGGTGCTTGATGGTATCGATATCGTCACTGCACCCACCTTCATTGCCCCTACGACTGGTTCAGTGAAAATCTTACTTACTGGCAATCAAGTCATTGTGACACAGACTTTCTTGACGCACTATCACAAAAAAATCGGCGATACCTTTGATATACAGGTTCAATCTCTCGTACAGAGCAGTGCCATACGTACTCTGCACGTCCGTCTCGCGGGAGTGATTGCCAACACTGGTGCCTATCCCACTGGCAATACCTTTGTGCTCGTTTCATTTGCTACCTATCAGGCAGCAGATCCGTCCCAAGCGGTTACATACGCCGGCATTGACATCGCCACCAAAGACTGATCTCGCCATACACGCGCTCCAAAACGAAGTTCAGAAGGGACTCTTTCCTCCTGTGGCGATTCAGACCGCCACCGAATATCTTATTAGCATGTGCCAGCGTCTGCGTGACAGAGTTATTTCTTGGAGGATTATACCTGTGTTTTCGCCCACTTGTGAGTGGGATCAGCGCCATTCCGATCCCAGAGAGGTTGAGTGCGAAATTCCTCATAGCTGTTCTCTCAGCTATGCTTTTCGCAGGAATACTCTGTGTGTTTCAACCATTTTGGGGAGGTATCGTCCTGGTATGCCTATTCCTCTTACTGATGCTGCAACTGGTGCCTCTCCATTGGAAGATGAATGCCAGAATAGCCTTACGCAATATTGGCAGACGCCCAATACGTTCTACAATGCTCATGCTGATCCTCTTTGTGGGTGTCTTTGTGATTGGAAGCATTCAGGTGGTCAGCCTGGATCTCCAGAACCAACTCGCAACCACCACAAATCAGGAACTCTCCTATAATGTGATCGCCAAAGTTCCACAAAACCAGACGCAAACGATGCATTCACAACTGACACACCTATCCGGCCTCGTAGCGTCATACTCGACCACCATCGCTGCGACAACCATTGAGAAGATCAACAATCGACCCTGGAAAAGCTTTCTTACTTCTGCCGACACGAATATTCAGGTATCCTCTGGCTCACCAGTCGATCAGAAGATTGATCCTACGCAAGCTACTCAGGCTCAAGCTACTCTCAGAAAAAGTATTCCAGACGTTTCTTTTGTGACAACGTCTGCCACGAGAGTTGATGCCTATCTCCAGGGACTCTCAACGATCTCCTGGATATTTACTATTGTTGGCTCCCTCGTGCTCCTGGCGGGTATAATCGTTATGGCAAATGCTATCATCTTAGATATGGGAGAACGACGCCGCGAACTGGGGGTCTTGAAAGCTATCGGCTATACGCAAAAAACGCTCCAGCAAGAGATATTACTTGAGTATGGTCTTATCGGCGGCCTGAGTGCAATCCTGGCCGATTTGCTGATAACATTGTTCTCCAATTTCTTTGGCAATAGCTTTTTACACGCCATTTCAGGTGACTTAAGTAATACAGGCACAACAGTCACTTTTATGTTTAGCACGAGTGGATTGTTACTCACCTACTTAATCATTGGTGCAATCCTCCTCGTGATTACTACATCCTTGCTCACTTCCTGGCGCACGATGCGCATACGTCCTCTCGATGTGTTGCGCTGAAATCTAGACAAAAATTTGTTGGCTTGGAAGAGAAAAAAGATATATGCAGAACCAGAAAAAGAAGCATTATACAGCAGAATTCAAAGCACAGGTAGTAAAGGAGATATTGAAAGAAGAGAAAACCAAAGCAGGCGGGGCCGCTACAAAATTTGGAGATGATTTTTGTGGGCCCTTCAACTCCTGGTTATCGTGTCACGGTCCTGCTGAATCTCTTAGGATGTCTCAAAAAGGTAAAACTTGATATCGGCACACTAGAGAAGGTGTCCACTCCATCATCGCTTATTTGTCCGAACTATGAGAACCTTCCACTAATGGCAACCAGACTTCGAAGATTGAGCCTTTTCCAACTGTACTGTGAAGACAAATTTCGCCTTGATGTACTCGTACCACCCACTGCACGATCGCAAGGCCGAGTCCACTTCCACTGGTAATGTCCTCGTAAGAGTTTTCTTCCCTCATCTGAAATGATGCATGCGCCATGTCCCCACGATAAAATCGCTCAAAGAGAAGATGCTGATGTTCCTCCGTAATTCCTGAGCCATTATCCTTTATCTCAATTCGGCACCAGCTTTTCTCACCCTTGCGGATAATCCCCCCCTCGACAAGAACATAATTACCAACGCCAGCAGTATATTTAACGGCATTACTAATAAGATTAGTCATCATGATAGTCAGGAGCATACGTTCTCCCGACACGCACAACTCGGGAAGTTCCCCGAAAACAAGTTCTATCTTTCCTTTGTGAGCCAGAGGAGCCAATCTTTCCACGACCTCAAGGGTCACTTCACTCACATCAACCTCTTTAGGGCCTGATAGTCCTTGCCCCATATCGCCTCGCGCGAGCAGCAACAGGTCGTTAACCAGATGGGTCATATGTTCTGCCTCGGCTTGAACGATGGAAAGTGTCCGTCGATACTCTTCGATACGTTCTAAAGCCTGTCCATAATTCTCTGGTTCATCCCATTGGGACAAAGCTCTGCTCGCTGAAATACTGAGGATGCTGAGCGGTGTACGCAGCTCATGGCTGGCATCGGCAGTAAATTGACGCTGGCGGCTCACACCAGATTCTAGACGGTTAAGCATTTCATCGAACGTATCAGCTAACGCCCCCAATTCATCGTGACGGTTCAGGTGAAAGCGGCGACTCAGATCCATCCGGCCGATCTCCTGTGCCGTTTGAGTAATCAGATGAATTGGACGCATGGCACTGACTGCAAGCCAATAACCACCAGCTATAATAAATATGAGTATCGCGAAGCCCACTAAGAAGAATTGTAGAATCATCATTAAAGGAGTTGTATGTTCGAGCGATGGAGTAATCTTGATGAGCGTGCTACATAATAATCCTTCCAATAACAAAAGGACAACAGCAATTGTCACAACATACCAGAGTGTCAATCTAACACGTATACTGCTGAATTGATAAAGTATTTTTTTGCAGAAGATGTGAGCATGCCTCCACTGAAATTTTTTATGATGATAAGTATACATTATTTACCTCATTTCTTCCCATTAAAATGTATCCTCCTTACACGCGTACATCAGGTTCCATTTAAGCGTCGTCGGTAAACAGCACCTTCTCAGAGGGTGTCATACTCCCATCATAGGGTTGTGTTGCAAAAAATGAGAAGGACAAAAGATGTGTATGGAATCTTTCTGCCTGTTCAGTTTAGGCGGCCATTCCAAAGAGCTTATTGACCAATGCAATTTGGCTTCGAATGTCCCCTTTGTCCACCCCTTGCAGTTGCCCTTTTCTCATCATGTCATCATCTCATATCCCTGTAATGTTCGCCAGGCTGTCTCGCAGGAGAAAAAGCCCATTCCTGGCTTCGTCAATCGTTGGAGAAAGGTTGGATGAAGCGGTGATCTTGCTCCACCAAGTTATTGAGGTACTTCACTTGTCGCAACTCACAGCTTTCGGGGAGATGTCCTTCCGCTTTCATTTCCGCGAAAGCTTTGGGATAGGCCGCGTTTTTATCGACGTTGATCACGCGTGGCGAGCTCGTATGAGAGGCGGCGAGCGTTTTCAAAAAGAAGTGCTTGGCGGCTTCTCCATCTCTGGTTAGACTCAACCAAAAGTCGAGCGTCTTGCCCTCTGAATCAACCGCCCGATACAGGTACATCCACACTTTTTTGATCTTGATGTAGGTTTCGTCCACACGCCAGGAATCGGTTGGAGGCTTCAAATAGGGACGGCATCGTTTTTCCAGTTCAGGAGCATACTGCTGAACCCAACGGTAAATCGTGCTATGATCGACATGCAGTCCCCGTTCCAGCATGATTTCTTCGAGATCTCTGTAACTGAGCGCATAGCGCAGATACCAGCGTACGCACAGAAGGATGATGTCAGCCTGAAAATGGCGCCATTTGAACGGGGTTTGCTCGGTCATGATGAAGAACGCCTCTGCTCTGCTCCAAATAAAGAAGAGTTTATCATCACGCCTTCATTCTTGCAACACAACCCCGAAAATCCTTCTATATATTTTCACGAATTTTAAAAGATTAAACTATAAATATATTTAATTGCTTAATTTTGTAAAGTCACACACTATTTGCTATACTGGTGATAGTAAAACTGGTACGGCTTTACCAATGAGATGTGTTCGCGTCCTTGGGGCTATCTCGACTAAGAGAGTGTCTTACGTCCATAATCTCGCGGCCAGTGCTCGCATGCCCTCGAAGCTGGCATCTGCGTTCCCATCGTGACGCATGAGTCATCCCGGAATTTTAGAACTGAAGTTCACTGAGGAAAAGGAACAGAAAGCTAGTCAAAAGAGGCCTCCTGAATGACAGTAGGATCAAGTAAACATCCAAGGAATCAGGAGGTCATTCACATCGATGATAACGCAATCAGTCGTCAAGTCACAAGAGGGGCTCTCGTATAAGGCTGAGAAGGCCAAGAAAAGGGGTCTTTAATCCCCCAGGAGGAAAACCCATCACGGTCTTGGGGATGGAATGGATAGCCCTTCTGGTGCTGGGAATGCATGGGAAGCCAGTAGTAGCAACGATGAAGTGGTGGACAAGAAAAGCGATAAAACAGCGGGAAGTGGAGAAGCAACTTCTGAGGGAAGCTCTCAGAAGATGGGGGAAGAGGGTGGTGAATGTGTTTGAGCGAGGATATGCTGGTGGACCCTGGTTAGCTGTGCTAGAGCAGTCTCAAGCGCTTTTTGTGATCCGCTGGAAAAAGGGGCATGTCTTTTTCGATGTGGATTGGGAGAAGCTCTTTCCCACAGGCTTTCGCCCACAGCCTCGGCGCTGGGTCATTGAACGCTTCTTCTCCTTATTGGTGCGATGGCGTCGGCTCAGCCGCGATCACGAGGGCTTGCCAGAGAGCAGCGAGGCGTTCATCAAGCTTGCGGCCAGCGCTCGCATGTTGACCCATCTGGCCCCAGCATTCCCATCGTGATGGGAGTAAGACGCTATCTCAGGAAGTGTATCTTTCAGATTGGATCCCGATTGAGCATATATCTGGCTAACAATCAATTTGAATGACATTCACTGTATGCTGACTCAACCCATTTTTGTCAGGCATATGGTTTGTACAGTCGTCTAGATGCGCCAAAGGAGGATAAGTCATCATGCAACCGGTGTACACAGCCCCAACCCAGACAGTTCCTCTGTTGCCCTTACGCCTGCTCATCGCGTTTTTCCGTGATCCCCTACGAATGCTTTTACAACTGGCACACCAATATGGTGATGTCTTCTCTTTCCAGGTCGGCAAGCAACGTATTATCGTTCTCAATCATCCTGATGCCATTCGCGAACTACTCGTAGTGCAGCATGAACATATTCGCAAAGGTGACGGGGTGATGCAGAGGGACAATGTGCTGGGTCGCGGGTTGGCAACAAATGATGGCCCCTTCTATAAGAAGCAGCGCCGTCTGGTGCAGCCTGCCTTCCATCGTCAACGCCTCACGGGCTATGCTCAGACGATGGTGGAGGCTGCGCTCCAGCAAGCGTGGACCTGGTGCGATGGCACCACGATCGATATGGTGCAGGAAATGCCTCACTTGACGCTGGAAATTGTGGCTAAGACATTGTTCAATGCGGATATGGGGGAGGAAACCAGGGTCATCGAGGAAGGGTTGCCGGTGACGTTAGAGGAGTTTAGAAAAAATGCGCTCTCGCTTGGGGCTCTTCTAGGGAAAGATCTATTAAGAAGGCTCCCATTTCCGATCAACATCCGTTCGAAGCGCGCCTGTGCCAGGATGGATCAGGTAATTGCTCGTATGATCGACGAGCACCGCCAGAAGGGAGACGATCAAGGCGATCTGCTCTCGATGTTGTTACTAGCCCAGGATGAAGAAGGGCACGGCATGAGTGACCGACAGTTGCGCGACGAGGTGATGACCTTAATGATAGCAGGCCACGAGACGGTAGCTTTCACCCTGATCTGGACCTGGTATCTGCTGGCTGTGAATCCAGAAGCGAAGGCTAAAGTCCAGCTAGAAGTAGATCGCGTGCTCTCCGGCCGAGCGGCCACCTTCGATGATCTCCCACACCTGGACTATACCAGGCGAGTGATCATGGAAACCATGCGTCTATATCCTCCGGTTTGGATTATGGATCGGCGTACTCTCAGTGATCTCACTCTTGCTGGGATTTCCATACCAGCCGGAGCCAGAGTAGTCGTAAGCCAGTATGTAGTGCATCATGATCCACGCTTCTATCCCGATCCTGATCGCTTCGATCCCGACCGTTGGACGCCAGAAAGGCAGGCGAGCAGGCCTAAATTCGCCTACTTTCCCTTCGGAGGCGGCCCGCGGATCTGCATAGGGGAGTCATTCGCCTTGACGGAGTGCATCCTGCTTCTGGCTACGCTTTCTCAGCACTGGCAGATCGAGCTTTCTCCCAAAGCCTGTGTCGAGCTTCAACCGTCTGTGACTCTGCGTCCGAAATATGGTATCGAGATGATTCTTCATCAACGTGGCAAGGCGCCCTCTGTTGCGAATGGTAGCTGACTAGATTGATCTCTTTACCATTTACTAGACATTCTATTTTCAGTATACTTTTGACTGTGAGCATCTTCGATGGGGAGAAGTGAGAAGGATGCTGTGGGAGAACTGTTCACTCTTTTCTTCATGCTTGTCATATGCAAGCAGCAGAAACGTGACTGGCCTGATGCTTATAAAAGCGAGCGGCATGCTCTTGGAGGTGTATACAGTAGCGGGGTGTATCTTCACGCCTGTTCCCTTCATGCGAGCCTGACTCAACTGGCTCCTTGTCCTGTTCTGTTTCCCCACGATGCATGTTTGAGATCCTCTCCAACGCTATGAAAGAACGAGGAGACATAAGATGCCTGATCACTTTCCGCATGATCTCATTGCCGTCATTGGGGTTGGCTGTCGTTTTCCTGGCAATATTACGAATCCCCAGGAGTTCTGGCAGTTGTTACTTACAGGTCAGGATGCTGTTGGCGAAGTTCCAGCGTCGCGTTGGGATCTGCGTCAGTATTATCATCCCGATCCAGCCCAACCTGGAAAGACCTACCAGCGTCATGGTGCTTTTCTCAAAGACATCGATCAATTTGACCCAGCCTTCTTCGGCATTTCTGCTGTGGAGGCCCGCCAGATGGACCCCCAACAACGCCTCTTACTAGAGGTCAGCTATGAAGTTTGCGAGGATGCAGGAATCCCCATCGAGCAACTTGCAGGTCAGGCAGTTGGTGTCTTTCTTGGCCTATGCACCAACGAATATGGAACGTTGGGGCGCCACGATCTTTCCCGCATCAATGCTTATACCAATGCGGGAATCGCAGGTAGCATTGCGGCTAATCGCCTCTCCTATTGCTTCGATTGGCATGGGCCCAGCCTGTGTGTCGATACCGCTTGTTCCTCCTCTTTGGTCGCGGTGCATCTTGCCTGCCAGAGCATTTGGCAGGGCGAATGTCGCATCGCACTGGCAGGAGGCGTGAGCCTTCTGCTCGATCCTAGGCTCAATATCGGTTTTAGCAAAGCCCAGATGTTATCCCCTACTGGTCGCTGTCGCGCGTTTGACGCGAAAGCCGATGGATATGTGCGTGGCGAAGGGGTTGGATTTGTGCTCCTTAAGCCTCTCTCGCAGGCTCTGGCTGATGGTGATCACATTCACGCAGTCATTCGAGCAACAGGGGTCAACCAGGATGGGCACACCCCTAGCCTCCACTACCCAGGGCAGCAAGCACAAGAAGCCCTGCTCCAGGCAGTCTATCAGCAAGCTGGGATTGATCTGGCACAGGTCTGCTACATCGAAGCGCATGGGACAGGAACCATCGCGGGGGATCAGGTAGAGGGTCAGGCTCTAGGCAATGTCTTCGCTGCGCATCATAGCGCTGAACATCCCTTGCGGGTTGGGTCTGTCAAAACCAATGTAGGGCATCTGGAAGGCGCCTCTGGGATGGCTGGACTCATCAAAACCCTGCTAATCTTACAGCATCGTCGCATACCTGCCAATCTGCACTGGTCGCAGCCTAATCCCCATATTCCGTTTGAAGCACTGCGCCTCAAAGTGCAGACAGAGAGCGAGATGATCCCCGAAACCGACGAAGCTCTCTTCGCAGGGGTCAATAGTTTTGGCTTTGGAGGCACTAATGCCCACATCGTCCTGCAAGCCTATCGCGCTACGCCTGATCAGCCCTCTTCCAAAGAAGACCAGGAACAGAGCCCTTTCCTCCTGCCCCTCTCTGCAAAGACACCGCAGTCCCTTCATGACCTGATACAGCGCTATCACACCCTGCTTACTGATGAGCATGCTCCGGCTCTTGCTGACCTCTGTTTTAGCGCCAGCCACTATCGTTCTCATTATCAAGAGCGGGTGGCTGTGGTTGCCACCTCGGTAGAAGAAACGCTTGCGCAACTAGCATCCATCCTCCAGATTGAGCGGGAGACCCCACGCCCGGAGGCGCTTCACCCATCAAAGCAGGAGAAGAAGATTGCCTTCGTTTTCTCTGGCAATGGACCTCAGTGGTGGGGCATGGGAAGAACGCTCTTCCAACACCAGCCACGCGCGCGTCAGGTCCTGGAGCGATGTGATATGCTCTGGCGGCCTCTGGCGGGTTGGTCACTGAGCGAAGAGTTTGCAAAGGATGAGCAGTGCTCTCGCATGCATCAGACAGAGGTGGCACAACCCATGCTCTTTGCTTTGCAGATCGCGCTGGTTGCTCTCTTGCAACACTGGGGAGTGACCCCGCAGGCTGTCATCGGACACAGCGTCGGGGAAATTGCCGCAGCCTATGTTGCTGGCATTCTTTCCCTGGAAGATGCTCTTCTGGTGGTATACCACCGTAGTCGTCTGCAAGAGTTGACAGGCACAGGAGGGATGGCAACCGTTGGCATCTCCGAAGAGCAAGCCAGAGAGGTCATCGCTCCTTTTGCTCCACACCTCTCGTTGGCAGCTATCAATACCCCTTCTTCGGTCACGCTTTCTGGCAACGTTGAACTGTTGCATTCCGTGATCGAACCGCTTGCCCAGCAAGACATCTTTTGCCGTTTTCTCAAGATTAACTATGCCTTTCACAGTGCACAGATGGACCCTCTGCGAGAGGAACTACTGGCGAGTCTTGCTCATCTGCATCCATCCTCGCCTTGCATTCCCTTCTTTTCTACCGTCACCGGTTCTCTGGAAGATGGAGTAGCCTGCGATGCCCGTTACTGGTGGCGCAACGTTCGTCAGCCAGTCCAGTTTGCTTCCGGCATCCAGCACATGCTTGATCAAGGTATGACAACCTTTCTGGAGATTGGGCCACATCCCGTGCTCACCGGATACATACAGGAGTGTCTGGGCGAGCATCAGGGATGCGTTTTGTCTTCTTTGCGGCGTGAAAATGATGACCTCCGTCAACTACTGATCACATTGGGTCATCTGTATACTCAGGGACATTCCCTGCGCTGGGAAGGTATTCTTCCACAGGGGAAGCGGGTCCATCTCCCAACCTATCCCTGGCAGCACGAGCGCTATTGGAAGGACATGGGTGATGGGAACCTGCATCCTCTGGGAGAAATTATCCACCCTTTGCTTGGATATCGACTGCCAACGGCCCTGGCGACGTGGGAACAGGTGCTGGATACGCCCGATCTTCTGTATCTCTTTGATCATCAAATAGAGCAGGTCGCACTTTTCCCGGCTGCGGGATATAGCGAAGCGCTGCTGGCTGCCGCTTTGCAACAGGAAGAGATCAACAACTTTACCCTGGAACAGGTCACGATCAAGGCTCCAGTCTTTCTGCAAGAGCACAGCCCCACACGCCTGCAAACCACTCTTGAAGCAGGCGAGATATCCATTCGTGTTTACTCGGCTGAGCAAGGGCAGTGGATTGTGTGCGCTACTGGACAACTTGTTCATAAACCCGTGTCTCGCCCAGAGCGCAGCGATGTGATCTCTCTCTATGAACGATGCTCAGGTCGTATCCAGGCAGAAAGCTTTTATGCAGCCTGTCACCAACTTGGTTTTGGATATGGCCCAGCCTTCCAGCTGGTGGAGCAAGTGGCTGTTGGAGAGAAGGAAGCCGTGGGAATGGTGCGAATTCCAGAGGGTGCATCAGAGTATCATCTGCATCCAGCCCTCCTGGATGCCTGCTTTCAGGTCTTCTTCGCTGTTGGGTGCCTGCAGAACGATCAAGGACAGAGCAGATCCGTCTATTTACCCGTAGGCTACTCCCAGTTGCGCTTCTATGGGAGTCCCACCTCTTCATCTTCTCTGTTATGCCATGTTCGATTGATCAAACAAAGTCCACGACAACTGGTTGCTCACTATTGCATCTACGATGAAACGGGAACTTTGCTGGTAGAAATCAGGGGCTTACGTTTGCAAGCTTCGGCTCAGATGAGCCATAGGACAGCCAAGCACCACGATGCATTGCTCTATCAAGAACACTGGTATCCGGTCCCTCTTCACACAGAGCATGGACATCTTCCTCCTCCTGGTGCTCTATCAAAAGGTACTCAAGAAGAACGTGTGCGAGTTGCCAATGCAGGAGAACAGGCATACTACAATCAACACTCCCTTCCTGCTTTTAGGAAGTTCTGCCTGGCGGTGATCACGCACACGTTCCGCCAACTCGGGTGGAATCTGGGTCAAGGCGAGATATTTCATATCCAACAACAATGTGCAGATCTGGGTATTCTGCCGCGCCATGGACCACTCCTACACGCTTGGTGCCTCTTCCTGAGAGATGCAGGCATCCTGGTCGACCTGCAAGAAGGCTGGCAGGTCAAGAGAGAACCTCTTGTGTCAGACCCGATCCTGTTGCAGAGAGAGTCCATCCGTTCTACTCCCGATCATCCCGCTTTACATGCTCTGTTGACGAAGTGCTTTCCTCATCTCGCGGCAATCCTGAAAGGGGATGTTGATCCACGTAGCTTGCTGTTCCCTGATGGTGATACGAGTCTGTTGGAGCGTTTCTATAAGGCGGATCTCGCTTGCCGTACTTGCACGCATCTCATCCGGCAGAGTCTGCAATATCTGATCAAACAGCTTCCAGATAATCGTCCCTTGCGCATTCTTGAAGTTGGCGCTGGGACGGGAGGAACCACTTCTGCTCTCTTGCCTCTTTTACCCTCGTTGAGATGCACCTATGTGTTTACGGATCTCTCCGAGCTCTTTCTTCAGCAAGCGCAGAAGCGCTATCACTCCTACCCTTTTGTCGAGTATCGCCGCTTCAATCTTGAAGAGGACCCGGAGGCGCAAGGAATCGATACAGGGAGCTTTGATGTGGTGATTGCTTCTAATGTGCTGCATGCCACCCGCTCTATACACACATCGCTCTTACGTATTCGAGATCTGCTCGCGCCGGGGGGGCTATTGTATCTGACAGAACTTACTGATCCGCTCTCCTGCGTCGTCTTGCTGTGCTTCGGATTATTAGAAGAGATCTGGTCTTTTCAGGACTATGATGTCCGTCCTCTTCTCCCAATGCTTACCGTCCCACGCTGGAAAGAGGAACTTGAACGCTCTGGTTTCTCCAAGACAGAGATACTTAGTTCTCAACCACAGACTGGACATCCCGATCAAAGCGTTTTTCTCGCGCAGAAGATACAAGTGGAGCAACTTCCTGAAAAGCGTGAAGAAAGTGGGGATGATCCACAGACCTGGTTAGTATTTTCCGACGACCTCGGAGTTGCTGAGCAGCTTGAGACCGATTTCTCTGCTTCTGAGCAGATGGTGATACACGTGCATCTAGGCGAGAACTACCAACGCCTCTCTGCTGCACATTTTCTCATTCGTCCACATCACGCCGAAGATCTGCAACGTGTATTCACTCTTCTGCAATCTGAGAACCATCTGCCTTCCCAGATCGTGTATCTGTGGGGCCTGCTTGAGCGCGAAGATGCAGAAGATGGGCAGATGTTGTTGACAGATGTCAAGAGAAGCTGTCTGAGCTTGCTCATGCTCGTGCAAACGCTAGCTCAGCATCAATGCACACCACGGCTCTGGGTCGTGACCAAAGGAGTGCAAGATGGCCTCCTGGTGGAGAGTAAGCCTCTCCCTCATTCCACGCAGATCAGGCTGGCCCCGCTGTATGGGCTGACCCGTGTCCTGATGGGTGAGCACCCGGAATTACGCCCAACGATGATCGATCTGGGGCATGCCTCTTTAGAGCAGCCCTCTTATTTCCAGGCAGAAGAGATCACCGCGCTGGCCCAGGAACTGCATGCACAGAGAGAGGTGAGTGAGATATGTCTGCGCGGTAGCGCGCGGTTCCTCAATCGGGTGGAACGTGCTCCGCTGACACAGCGGTTCCGCTCCGATGAGGTCGAGGCCCATCCAGATCTTTCCTTCCGTCTGGCAATAGAGAATCCTGGTCTCCTGAAGAATCTCCATCTACAAACGGTGAAGAGGCGTGTCCCAGGCCCTGGCGAAGTGGCGATAGAAGTGGTGGCGGCTGGACTCAATTTCAAAGATATCGCCCTGGCCATGGGGCTCATCGCTCCCGACGATATCCCTCTTACACAGGGAGATTATGTCCTGGGATTGGAATGTGCCGGTCGAGTTGCGGATCTTGGTCCAGGGGTCACGGGAGTGCAGATCGGCGAAGAAGTGATTGCTTTGGCCGCTCACTGCTTTAGTGATTGGGTCGTGGTCGATGAGCGATTCGTTGTACGCAAGCCAGCCCAGATGTCGATGGAAGCAGCAGCGGGAGTGCCATGCGTGTTTCTCACCGCCAGCTATATGTTACACGAAGTGGCTCATATCCGGGCAGGCGAACGAGTCCTGATTCATGGAGCGGCGGGAGGAATTGGCCTTGCAGCTATCCAGATAGTGCAGGCCGCAGGAGGAGAGATTTTTGCGACAGCGGGGACGGAAGAAAAGCGTGCCTATCTGCGCCAGCTAGGCGTCCAGCATGTGTTTGACTCCCGCTCCCTCTCCTTTGTCGAGGAAATCAAGCGGATCACCCACGAAGAGGGCATCGATATCGTGCTCAACTTCGTCGCTGGAGAGGTCGCGGCCCAGAGCCTCGATCTCTTGCGCCCCTTTGGACGGTTCCTGGAAATCGGCAAACGTGATTTCCAGGAGCAAAACAAAATGGAGCTACACCCATTTGAGCGTTGTCTGACCTATTGCAGTTTTGAACTTAGTCATCTGGCGGATGAAGCTCCAGAACTGGTTGGGCGGCTGATGAAGGAACTGATAGCGCAGTTTGAGCAGGGGCGCTACATGCCACTGCCCTATCAGCTCTACCCTCTCGATCAGATCGTTGAGGCATTCCGCTTCATGCAGCAATCCCGTCAGATTGGGAAAGTCATCCTCCAGGTTCAGCAACAACAGGCCCCTGTCATTCATCATGAGGAGCATGCACCACTGCACCTGCACGCGGATGGCAGCTATCTGATCACAGGTGGCCTGGGTGGCTTTGGCCTCTTCACTGCTCGTTTTCTGGTCGAGCATGGGGCACGTCATCTGATCCTGGCCTCCCGGCGGGGTCATCCCACAGAGGAAGATGCACCTATTATTGAGCAGTTCCAACAAAGGGGCGTTCAAGTCATGCAAGCCCGTCTGGATGTGACCCGTGAAGAAGAACTGATAGCTCTCCTCTCGCGCATCAAGCAGCAGATGCCCCCACTGCGTGGCATTATCCATGCAGCGATGGTCCTCTCGGATCGGCCTGTGCTTCAGATGGACGAACCATCCTGGGAACAGGCCCTTGCCCCTAAACTGTTGGGAGCCTGGTATCTGCATCGCCACAGTCGTCATCTGCCGCTCGATTTCTTTGTGCTCTACTCCTCGATAAGCACACTCGTCGGCAATATGGCCCAGAGCAATTACGTGGCTGGAAACGCTTTTTTAGAAGCGCTAGCCCGTCATCGCCATTCTCAGGGCTTGCCCGCATTTGCCATAAGCTGGGGTGCGATCTCCGAGGTGGGCTATGTGGCCCGCGAAAAGGTAAGTGGAGAGTATCTCGAGCGTGTTGGATTGTCTTCAATATCGCCACAGCAAGCGGTATCTCTCTTAGGAAAACTCTTAGCAACCCAACGTGTCCAGGCAGTGGTAGCGGGGATGAATTGGAACAAGTTAGCAGACATTAGCTCCAATGCTGCCGCCAGTGCACGTTGGTCCCATCTCTACACTATGGCACAAGAGCAAGAAGAGATCACAAGCGGTAACGAGCAAGATCTTCGTACCTCCTTAACCCAACTTTCAAAAGAAGAACGATCGGCTCAGCTTCTCGTCATCCTTCAACAGGTCTTGCAGCAGATCACAGGATCTGGAACCATTCTTGATCCAGAGCGCTCACTGAAAGACCTTGGCATCGATTCGCTCATGGCGATGGAACTGCGCATGGGTCTGAAACGATCCCTTTCGGTCGATGTTCCAATCATGCAGTTGTTGCAGATACCAACGCTGGCCGATCTTGCAGAATGGATCAGCCAGCGCCTCCAGGCAAAACCATTAGATGCGCAACCTGCTCCTGTGGGTATGAAACAGCGTGAACTGGTGGAAAGTTTGATCGTATAGCATAGCCTCAATTCCCGCTTCGTCCGTCCTACCTTGTCCCCTGCTGCAAGGGCGAGCCTGGTATGGACGAGGCGTGGATCGAGTCATGGAAAGAAGAGATATCATGTTGATTTCTCCCAATGGATGGATCTATTTTCCTCGACCCAATAGGGAAGCTGAGCTTCGACTCTTTTGTTTTCCTGGTCTGGGAGCGAGCGCCTCTCTCTTTTTCCCCTGGGGAGAGCTGCTCCCTCAAACGATTGAGGTAGCCACTATACAGCCTGCTGGGCGTACTCCAGAGCTTGATCTACCTCCAACAGGAGAGGGATTTACAGCGATGGTACGAGCGGTAGCAGAAGAAGTTCAAAGCTATCAAGATCGTCCCTTCGCCTTCTTCGGCCATAGCCTGGGAGCTATTCTGGCATTTGAAGTGGCTCGCCTGCTGGTCGAGCAAACGAAGATACCTCCTGTTCACCTCTTATTTGCCTGTATTCCCCCACCACATGTTGATCGGAGCCTGATTCCACAATTGAACCTTCCGTTCAAAGAGGGGTTAGCGCACCTGCTTGCTGAACTGAGCAACATCTCTCCAGGGCTGGTAAATGCCAGCCACCAGAGCACGCTCATGACACGGCTCCACTACGATGCCAGGCTTTGGACAACCTATAGATATCATTCAAGACCTCCATTTGGCTGTCCTTTGACGATCTATGCAGGATCGCGTGATCCGTTTGTGAATGTAGACCTCCTGTCGGGCTGGCAATACTATACGACAGGTCCATACACACTTGAGCTATTTACAGGCAGTCATTTCTTCTTCTACATAGACCCCGGGCCCCTGCTCCAGGTCCTCACACATTCACTTATAGAGCAGGAAATTCCTGGTCCGCAAACGGTATCGGGCTATCGCTCATGGGGCTTTGAGCGCTAAAAAAACAGAAAAAAGGAGAACCAATGAAATTATACTCATATTTTACCAAAACGGTAAACAAATCGACCATGCCTTCCCCAGAGCCGAAAAAGCACGCCGCTCAGGGAATACAAGGAACATACGGACGGTTCATCTATCGCTCTCGCTGGCTCCTACTTCTGCTGTGGATAGCTGTGCTTCTTGGTTGTCTGCCATGGGCTCGCCTTGTTGGTGGGGCACTCTCTAGCGGAGGATATATGCAAAGCGACAGTGAAGCGAGCCTTGTAGAACAAGCATTGATCTCTCAGTGGCATCAGGGTGCCTCCCATCTATTTGTGCTTCTCACATCTCATTCTACCCGTATAAATTCCCCTGCCTATCAACGCCAATTTCAGTATGTGATACACTGGGCCGAACGGGTGCCTGATGTGAGCAGTGTCTCAGAGAGTCCTGGCAAGGATGGATACACGGCTGTAGTACGTCTTGACTTTGGGCAAACGAGCCCAACACAGGTCAGTCATATTCCTTCCTTTAACGATCAGCTAGCCTCACTTCCTCCCGGCGCTGCGCACCTCTTGCTCACAGGGGACGCAGCTATTCGCTCTGATTGGCAACAGATTGCCGAAGAAGATAGCAGACGAGCAGAACTGATCGCGCTGCCCCTGGTACTCTGCTTGCTTCTACTCATCTTCCGTAGCGTCGTGGCCAGCCTCATGCCAATTCTGCTGGCTGTTGCTTCTGTTACAGGAGCAGAGGCCATGCTCTATGGCCTTGCAACGCATCGAGAGGTCAGTATTTTTGCACTCAATGTGGTGACGCTTGTCTGTCTGGGTCTCTCCATCGACTATAGTTTATTGCTCATCCACCGTTTTCGCGAAGAACTGGCGCGCGAACAAACCGTTGAACAAGCTCTTGCAATCACGCTGGCAACAGCAGGGTCAGCGGTCTTTCACAGCGGTTTGATGGTCCTGCTGGGCTTTAGCGGACTACTTTTCATTGATCTCGCGTTGCTGCGCTCCTTTGGCTTGGGAGGCATATGTGCAACGACCCTGGCGGTCTTGGCATCATTGACACTTTTGCCTGCCCTCCTTGCCATCATAGGAAAGCGGCTTGATCGATTCAGCTTTGCATTCCCCAGAGTGACGTTGCCATCAAGAGCCTCGCAGCGACTGGATACTCAAAGCTTGTGGCGACGTGGAGCCCAGATGGTCATGGCTCATCCCATGTGGGTCCTGCTGCTCGTGCTCTCTATCCTTATCGGTCTGGGATGGCCGGCTCTTTTGCTCAAACCAGGAATGCCCGGGATAAAAGGGCTGCCTGACGACTCGCGGGCTCGCCAGGGGCTTGAATTGCTGCGGGCTCAGTTTCCTGCTTTCACCGATGATACCCTGCTCTTGCTTGTTCAGACTGCCGATAGGTCAAATTTGCTATCCAGGCCACAACACCTCTTGCAACTCAAGACGCTTACCGATTGGGTCAGCACACTGCCTCATGTCACTGGGGTGAAAGGCTTGATGCACCCTCCTCAGACGCTTAAGTCTTTAAGTCCGACCTCCTTGATCCAACTCTATGCCCTGGACAGCTCACAACTTCCGCCCGATATACGCGTTCTAGTGAACACAACGACTACTGGGGAGAGCACACTGCTAACTATCACTTCCAATGCCCCTGATGGCTCCGATGAGGAGCAGCAACTCTTGCAACGACTACACACTATTCCTCCGTCTATAAGCCTGATTCTTACCCACATTTTACAAAGTGATAAAATGCAGGATGAACAAACAAGACATACTGGATCCTAAAAGCTGGGCCGAGCGAACCTTTGGGACGGTCCAACTGCACGATATGCGTCGAACGAGACGAGCAGTGCATGTGTCGGCCTGCTTGGCAGAAAATCCACTGGGGTCTCTGCCCACTCAAATGCACTCCTGGAAAGAGATGAAAGCCTTGTATCGTTTGCTTAACGAACCCGATGTGACCTTTGCGGAACTGATACAACCACATGTGCAGCAGACAAAAGAACAAGCCAACACCTCTGCGGTGACCTTGTTGGTCCAAGATACGACCGATATTGATCTGTCGCATCGCCACAAAATCAGCGGTGTCGGGCAAATTGGCAATGAACGTGGGCGCGGATTTTTTGTGCAAACAGTGCTTGCGGTCTGCCCTCATCCTGAGGGGCGAGAAGTGCTTGGATGTTTGGCACAAGAACCATTCGTGCGTGTACCTGCTCCCAAAGGGGAACAACGCCATCAACGCCTCAAAAGAGAAGAACGGGAAACGGACGTCTGGATGCGCCAGGTGCTGGCGATTGGGACGCCCGATCCAGGAAAGATCTGGGTTCATGTGGGCGATCGAGGTGCCGATATGTTCCCCTTTTTTCAGACGTGTCAGCAGACGAAGACCCACTTTTTGGTCCGGGCAGCCCAAAACCGCCGCATCGAGCATGAGGATGAAGAGATTGCCTACTCGTTGATGCGGACACGATCCTGGTTGAGCCAAGCAAGCCGTCCATTCGAGATCCCCGCTCGGCATGGACACCAAGCTCGCGAGACCCAACTCCAGATGGCGTTTGGACAGATGACGCTCTTGCCTCCGCGCAATGAACCGCAAGCGAGCCAAGACCCGATGCCGGTGTGGGTCGTTCGCGTGTGGGAAGAACACGCTCCTGAAGGCGAAAAGCCACTGGAATGGGTGCTGTTGACCTCGGTTCCGACAACGACGATGGAACAGGCGTGGGAGCGCGTCGAGTGGTACAAGCATCGTTGGTTGGTTGAAGACTATCATCAGTGTCTCAAAAGTGGGTGTCGCATTGAAGAGCGGCAATTGCAACAGGTTGACAGCCTGATCCGTTTGTTGGGATTCTTGTCCCCGCTGGCTATTCGCTTGTTGCAAGTACGTGAGCTCGCGCGCGTTGATCCAGAGCGCCTGGCTTCTGAGGTCATCGATCCTCTGATGCTTGCTGTATTGGCTGAGCGCTCTGACCAATCGCCGACCACCATGACGTTGAGCACATTTTGGATCGAGATAGCACGCCTGGGTGGGTACCTGGCTCGTGCCTCTGACGGCCCTCCCGGATGGCGAACCATCTGGAAAGGG
The DNA here is from genome assembly GCA_015099395.1 of Ktedonobacteria bacterium brp13. Taxonomy (GTDB): domain Bacteria; phylum Chloroflexota; class Ktedonobacteria; order Ktedonobacterales; family Ktedonobacteraceae; genus Dictyobacter. The sequence continues at coordinate 3,942,075 of AP024096.1, forward strand.
TGGCTCTTCTTGCAGACACTTCTTGAGGGCGTTCAACTGGCTTTTCACCTCCGTTTGTAAAATGTGGGTAAGAATCAGGTCTATAAGCCAGGGATTGCATATTCATGTTGGGGGAACACGTGCAGCCAATCGGGAATTTACCACAACTCTCTATGAACAATCCTTACGGCCTTTTCTGTTTCTGGTGCTGACGACTTTTCTGTCATTGCTGTTGACGTTTCGCTCTCCCTTGCTGGCTCTCAAGGCTGTGCTCATGAACCTGTTCTCACTTTCCGCAGCCTTTGGGACCCTGGTCTTTGTTTTCCAACAGGGTCATTTCCAATCCCTGCTCGGTTTCACTGCCCAGGGGAATGTTGAGTTATTTGTGCCTATACTCTTATTTTGTCTGTTATTCGGCCTGTCAATGGATTATGAGGTCTTTCTTCTCACTCGTGTTCGCGAAGAATGGCTTCGGACAGGTGATAACACTTTAGCAATAGCTTCTGGACTGGAAAAAACAGGTGGTGTGATTACCAGCGCGGCCTTGCTCATGGTACTCGTCTCATCGGCATTTCTCTTCACCTCAATTATCATCACGAAGGAGATTGGCCTGGGCATTACTATCTCTATCCTGGTCGATGCTACCCTGATCCGTTGTTTGCTCGTTCCGGCAACGATGCGCCTTCTGGGCAAATGGAATTGGTGGTCTCCAGGTTTGGGCGTGTAAAATGCAGGGAAAGAGGTTCATTTACGCCTGACGATGGGAGCGCCGCAGCTCTTTGGCTCCTTTGGACTGTTGACGTGTTCCCGCACTGCTCGGTGTTTGAGCATCCAATTTGGCCTGCTGTGCCGCAGCTCGCGCATCAGTCGTGCGGGTATTGTCAACTTAACCAGAAATATGCTCTTTCTCTTTTCCCTCTCATGGCATTTGCCGCTTTCAAATACTCACATGCATGGATAAATCGGTGGAAGAGAAATAATGCGTTCCAACATTCATGTCAAATCTTTCGACATCAAGGTATCACCCCGAGTTTGAGCTTCGATGCTTCCTAACTTTCTTGTCTGTTACCGACATTTCATGCCTGGTTGACCAATAGTGACTTCTTAATGAGGTGACTGGAGTTAAGCAGGTTGTATAATCACCCAGACCTTCCCCTTATACAGTAAACTAAGAACAAGCCCTCTCGACAGAGGGCATGAACAAGGATACCCTTGTTCCATACAAATGTTGAACGTGCCAGGGAAAGTCTACCCTCTCCACCCGGCTCGACCGATTGAGAAAGCTCGCACTTCCTTGGCTGCGTTCCTGAGCCAGACCGATCATGAGAGAGTCGCGCTTCGAGCGCCACAGTATAAGGGCACGCGAGCTCAGGAACCAATGTGGCAGAGAGGAGTAGTGTCTATGTGGTATGCCGGTATTGACTGGGCGGACACGCACCATGACGCCTTGGTCATTGATGAGAAAGGGCGTCAAGTCGGGACGCTTCGTATCGATCACAATCCTCAAGGAATGAGCAGGCTGAACACCTTCTTGGCACAGATCGTTGGCTCGGAGTCCAAGGAACAGATGGCTTGTATCATCGAGACCACGCATGGTCTGTTGATCGCCCAGCTGTTGGAGGCTGGCTGGCCGGTCTATCCGGTTAACCCTCGCACCGTTGATCGTCGGCGCTCCGCATCTGGAGCTAAGACGGATACGATTGATGCCTACTTGCTGGCCAAGACCGGACGTGCTGACTTGGCTGATTTGCATCGGCTCATTCCTGATAGCGAGAAGATTCGAGAGCTCAAACTGCTCACCCGCGATCAAGATGCGTTGATCCAGATGCAAACACGTCTGGTCAATCAGCTCACCGCCTGCCTCAAGGCGTATTACCCGGTTGCCTTGGAACTGTTTACGAAACTGCAACAAAAGTGCACATTGCAGTTCTTGCAAACCTATCCCACTCCGCAGGAAGCAATGGCCGCTTCGTCTAAACAGATCCAGGAGGTGCTCAGACAAAGCAAGCATCCCAATCCGACGACCGTAGCACTCACCATTTTTGAGCAGCTGCACCAACCCCATTTGCAGGCCGATTCCGTCACCACCCGCGCCAAATCGCGTTTGATGGTCGTACTGGTGAGTCAACTGCTGCCGCTGATCGAGCAAATTGCGCAGTATGACAAGGAGATTGACGCCCTTTTTTTGACCCACGCAGACCATGAGATTTTTGCCAGCTTGCCGCGTGCAGGCCAACATCTGGCCCCGCGACTGCTGGCAGAAATCGGCGATGATCGCTCTCGCTACCAGAATGCGAGCAGTCTGCAAGCTTTGGCTGGAACCTCGCCCGTCCTGTTTCAAAGCGGGACGTACTCCAAAGCTCATCGCCGCTTGGGCTGTATCAAACCCTTGCGCAACGCTTTGCACCAATTCGCGTGGCAGACAACGCAAAGTGAACCGTGGGCCAAGCAGTATTATCGGCACAAACGCGCTGAAGGCAAAAGCCATACCGTCGCCGTGCGGGCGCTTGCCAATGCGTGGGTCAGGATTATCTTTGCCATGTGGCTGCATCGAGAGTGTTATCAGACGGCCACCTTTGAGCAAGCGCAACAGCAGCATGCACGCCGAGCGGCTTAGCACCTTTTGATGATGGTGCATCCTTCTCAGACGAGCCAAAAAACCTGCTGTTCTTTGGCTTTCAACTTGGCATGCCAAAAAAAGACCACGTAAGTGAGCGGCTGTCAAGGAAAGCGAAGCGGCTTGACAGCTGTGAGCGGCGTGGTATACTTGCTCATGCCTTGTTGAAGACATTTCTCCTCCTCTTTCCGCCTGATTTTTTCTCATGCTTCAAATTGGTCTCAAAAGGGCTTGACATAGAGAGTCTTTCTCATTGCCTTCCAGGGCTTTTCTCCTTATAGCTCATCAACATTTTTCGTTTTTATAAATAAATTGACAATACCCAAAGACAATCACGGGAACCTGTTTGACGAGGTGAAAGCAACGTTTGCGCTCGCAGAAAAAGACGGCTTTGTCAGCCCGTACTGGGAATCGGATCGACGGGTAGAGAAAGGTCACGGTCGATTGGAAATTCGCGAACAGTGGACTCTGAGTGATCCAGAAATCCTGGCGTATCTCGACCCAGAACACCAGTGGAAAGGCTTGCGAGGCATTGGGGTCGTGCGGGCGGAACGGCGCATGGAGCAGAAAACCACCAAAGAAACGCGCTACTTCTTGCTCAGTTTTTCGCCAGTCAAAACCTTTGCCACTGCGGTCAGAAGCCACTGGGGCATTGAAAACAGCCTGCATTGGGTCCTCGATATCGCCTTTCGGGAGGATGAATCGCGCGTCAGGCTCGGTCATGCCGACGAAAATCTCGCGGTGCTCCGCCATATCAGCTTGAATTTGTTGCACCAGGAACACTCTTCCCGTGTTGGCATCCATGCCAAGCGCCTCAAAGCCGGGTGGGACAACCAGTATCTTTTGCGCGTTCTGGATGGGGTTAATTAGATGCGATTGCCCTGACCAGAATCCAGAATATGCTTCACGATTTTTGCCATAACATGGGGAAATCGCAAACATGCCTCCAGAAGCGCGTTCCAGCACTTGATGGGTGTGCAAATTTGATAATAGGCCATCAGCCATTCCATGGGAGAAATCTTGATAAATCGAGGTCATCCCATTTTTTTCGTACCATTTTCGGCTCACCCGCACATTCCGTGAAAGCTCTAGCTCTTCGAGGGCAATTGTGTCGCTGACTTGGCTTCGCTGCTTTCTCTCATTTTTTGACAGGCGATTTACTGCTCTGTTTATCACGGAATGTGTGGGTGAGCCACGGCCACGGAATTCCCAAAGAAGTTATGCGGCGCAGCCGCAACACCCGGTATGAAACCGAGGGAGACATGGCAATATTCACTTTTTCTCCGGCAGTTTCAGATGAATTTATACCTTACCAGGCGCAGTACCCTCCATCAATCGATAAAGTGCTGCCGATGGTGAACGTGGCAGCGTCCGAACAAAGGTAGAGAACCGCCGCCGCGATTTCCTCACTGGTGCCGAAACGCCCAATCGGATGCTTGGCGGTCAGGTCGTCGCGGGCCTCGCCTTCCTTGCCAGCAAAACGATCAACCATGTCGGTCTGAACTGCGCCGGGCGCCACCGCATTCACGCGGATGTTTTGTTTGGCGACTTCCACCGCGATTGATTTGGTCAGACCTTCAACCGCGAACTTCGTGCCGGCATAGATGCTGGCATAAGCCCCACCCACAAGCCCGAACATACTGCTGGTGTTGACAATCGCGCCGCCGCCCGTTTTCTGCATGGCAGCAACTTCGTGCTTCATGGAACTCAACACGCCCCAGACATTGATGTTAAACGCCTTTTGGTATTGTTCCTCCGTGACCTGATCCAGCGAACCGACAATCTCAATGCCGGCGTTGTTGAACGCCGCATCGAGGCGGCCATACGTTTGTACCGTGAAATCCACGGCTGCCTTCACGTCGGCTTCCTTGGTCACATCGGTATGGATAAAAGACGCCTCGCCACCGCGTTTTTTGATTTCGGCGACGACTGCAGCACCTTCTTTTTCACGGCGTCCGGTGAGAACAACTTTGGCACCCGCGTCGGCAAAGGCAATTGCGGTTGCCTTGCCGATGCCGGACGTGCCGCCGGTCACGAATGCGACTTTGTTTGCGTATGAATTATGTTCCATCGTCTATCCGCTCATTCTATGTATTGGGGCGACAATTCACCCCATATTCCCGTTTGATCGCCGCTGCCAGTCTTCTGCTTTGGAGACCGAGGTATCTTCCATGCATCAATCTCTTTCCGTCATTTTCGCTCTTTATAGGGGTAATGCTTGGTTTTATCGCCTTCCCAGTTTTCATGCAATCCCGGAGCTGCCAGGTCCCAGTCAGGGCGGATCTTACGCGTTACTTCCCGCAAATCTTGTCGCAAATCTTCGGGTGATGGACGGCCCCAAAACCAGTAGCCGTTATAAATCTTGTAGATAAGCAGGCCGGGTTCAAGTACAAATGTATACGGTATCATCGGGTTATGAAACGGGTCTGTATACTCCTGGATATCCAGGTCTTGCTGTATTTTGCGGCCTGAGTCTGAAAGAAAGGTCCACTGCGCCCCTACGGAATCATGGAACTCACGTGTCTCCAGGATATTCCCGGTTGAAATCGTCACAATCCTGGTATAGGCCACAGCAATCTTCGGATAAAAGGCGGCAAGTTCCAGGTGCTGCTGGTTATCCTTTGGGCAATAGGGCCCACGCGAGAGGATCAAGATCATCGGATCATTCCCCTGCAATTCACTCAAGCGACGGCGCGTTTGTGTGTGATCCGTCAGTTCATAATCAGGAAAAGTCGCTCCGGGTACGATATCCGCACGCATGTTGTTTCTGCTTTCTTTTTTGTGAGAGCATTTCAGAACGTAAAGGCCCGCCCGGAGGGAGTTCGGACCACTCCCCCCCCATCTGATGCGTCTTGCCCTCTCTGGTACGAATAGAAGGAAGAAGTGTCATGAAAGCGCTATGAGCATCGTCATGAAAGCGCTATGAGCATCGTCATGAAAGCGCTATGAGCATCGTCATGAAACGCTGATCCACAGATGAGCCAGAACGCGCTCAGGCCGGAAAGAACACCGACCAGCCCGAACTCTGACAGAGCAACAGGTGGACGCGCTCACCGGCGGTGACATCCTGAGCTGACCTTCAGGAGAAAGGAGTGAGCCTGGTCTAGAAGATCAGCTCATCTCCCCCTCTTTTTGCCATTAGGAAATACCCTTGGACAAGAGAGTTGTGTCATCTCGTGTCAGGAGAGACAATTTGTATTCTATGCTTGAGGTGCAAGCTGTATGGTGTTAAGCCATGGGGTAAATAAGGAAGCTATGCTTCAATTCAATACCCTGCTAACAGCTCCTGATCTCTCCTAGCGGTCATTTGTGCGGTCAGAGACGGACACTGGCATCCCTCATAGGAAACAGGAAAGAGCTCTCAAGCCACTTCTCAGGCTCTTTCTTCGGTTATGAGATTTTGGGCGGTGTACAGTTTTGAGACAGAACTTAATAGAGTATCTAACTATATAATACGCTGGCAAGTCAGCCATGTTTCTACTATGCTGATCGTATCAAAAAGGAATGTTGGCCAATGAACTACCCCCATTGCGCTGCAACTGATACCAGGAAGCGGACGAAGAAAACCAAACTTGGGTATCTCACAGTCCAGCCTATTGCGCTCCGTCGAAAGCTGGACCCAACTGCATCACCGTGACATCTAATGGATGGGAATGAGAGCATGGAGATAGAGGATATGAGCTCCTTTCTCTCCATGCATGGTACAAGGCAAAAATCAGTTGATAAGTTCAGGTACTGTTACCAATTGATATCCCTGCTGCCTGAGAGAAGTGATAATGGTCGGCAACGCTGCAACGGTTTGAGCACGATTACCGCCACCATCATGCATTAGAATAATGTCACCATTCATTGCATTATCAAGGACAGTTTTAACAATGGAATTCGTACCTGGCTGCTGCCAATCCTGGGTATCAACATTCCATAATATGGGGGTCAGATGCAACTGCTCCGCCTGACTCTGGACCGTCGCATTGATTGCACCATAGGGAGGGCGAAAGAGTGTAGGCGTGACACCAATGGTATCCTTGATCTCGATACTTGTATCACCGATCTCGGATTGTATCTTCTGAACTGATTGCTGTGTCAGATCAGCATGATCCCAGGTATGATTGCCAACGACATGCCCTTCTGCATGTTCACGCTGGACCAGCGTAGGGTAGTAACTCACATTCTCACCGATACAGAAAAAGGTTGCATGCACATGATACTGCTTTAATATATCCAGAATCTGACTGGTGTAATATGGGTATGGACCGTCATCAAAAGTTAAAGCAATCCTGGGCTGGTTACTACTTCCCTGCCCGATAACTGGACCTTGCAATGTTGGAGACGGGATAGCCGTCTTCGTTACTGCTGGGGTTGGGGTCGGTAGAACTGTTGGAGTGGCCGTCGGTAGAACTGTTGGAGTGGCCGTCGGTAGAACTGTTGGAGTAGCAATACGAGAAGATGTTATCTCTACTGAATGAGAATTATTGGCATAAACCACAATACCAACGCCAAATGTAGATAATGCTATAATAAGTACCAGAAGCAAAGGTAAAGTCCTTTTCATCATGATGCCCGATCTTTCTTGATGGACTAGTTCGCACGATGCTCTAGGAGTCAAAAACTTATAGATACAAGTAATACTTACAAATTATGTACTATATAGCATATATTCAAAATCTCATATTAAATATAGCATATATTAGGGAGTGGTACAGCGACACTAAGTGGTGAAGAGCTCGGGAAAATGGCAAAAATTGAGCTCGAAATATCCAACCTTCACCATTTAATATGGTTCTACCACATTGAGAGCTTTCGCTATTTTTTGCAGGATACTGAATGTTAAGCTAAGAGCCACTTGTATATATGCCTCTTCTTTCTAGCAATTTGAATCATGCCTTGCTCTTCACCGCATCCTTTTACTCTTCTCGACGACTTACGATCCACATCGCTATGCGTTTTTCAGGAGTGAGGCTTGAATGTCTTGCAGTGTGGGGCAACCTGCAAGACTCATTGCTAAAGCAAGTTCATCGTGCAATAATTGCAAGACATGTCGCACACCTTCTTCCCCATTAACAGCTAGGCCCCAGAGGGTCGGTCTTCCAACCAAAACAGCTCTGGCCCCCAAAGCTAGCGCCTTTAATACATCTGTTCCTCGGCGAATACCACCGTCACAATATACCTCGCAACGTCCATCAGCTCCCTCAATAACCTCTGGTAGGGCTTCGATGCTGGCAATGGTGCCATCAAGTTGACGCCCACCGTGATTCGACACAACGATGCCGTCTATACCATGTGCGACCGCTAATTGTGCATCGTTCCTGGTCATAATTCCCTTCAATACAATAGGAAGGGTAGTCGCTGAACGCAACCACTCCAGCGTCTGCCAGGTGACAATTGCAGGTTCGGGTATATAGCTTCCCGCATAGCCAGATGTGGAAAAGTTGGCTATGCTCATAGTAGCTGGCAGTGCGAAGGCGTTACGCATATCTCGCTCACGCCTTCCCAGGCGAGGCGCATCGACAGTAAGCACAATCGCACGGTATCCCGCCGCCTCAGCGCGCCGCACAAGCTCTTCAGTTACTATTAGGTCGCGGTAAATATAGAGTTGAAACCACAATCTATTTGTATCGCAAACTGCCGCAATCGATTCTAAACTGCATGTCGCGAAGGTAGCAACCACCATAAGTGAACCAGCAGCGTCAACGGCCCGCGCTGTTGCACATTCGCCATCATAATGAGCCAAGCGATGAAAAGCTGTGGGAGCTATCAAAAGAGGCATTTGTACAGGACTACCTAGAACTGTAGTACTCATATCAATGGTTGAAACATCAACCAGCACACGTGGACGCAAACGAATGTTTTCAAATGCCGAACGATTGGCGCGCAGTGTTATTTCGTCATCGCTACCACCCTGATAATAATCCCAGATCGCCAGCTCTAAACACTCTCTTGCCTGTTTCTCATATTCAAATACATTCACAGGTTTCAACATCATTTACCACCCATTGTGATACATAAAACGATATTCACAATTGACACTCTCCCGGTTTCAACACTGACACTTATACAGAAATCCAAGCTTGGGGTCAATGTCTACCAGTATTTTTATGACCGCATCGCTCAAGCCAACCTGTTGACCAGTTTTGCCGCTCTCACTCAAGAACGATCTGCCGCTGCTCACCTCGCTGCCTCTTGGGCGACAACGACGTGAACAGTGTCACCGCCTCACGCAAACACACAGGCAATACCCAACCTGCAAGTACATGCTTCTGCTCTTGCTGGTCTCTCCCTGCCTACACGCGAGAGCATCATGCCTTCCACTAGATGATCAGCTTTTCTCTCCCCGAATTATTGAGATGATACGAAAGCTGTTCCATCTTGCTGTTTGTCGCCTGACTCTTGTAAACGCGTTTGCTTAAGACCGAGCAGCGGTAGCAGGGGTGATGCCATCATTGTTGTTACTAGCGCCATAATTACCAGCATCGTAAAGATTGTGGGTGATAGAACACCTAAATCGAGCCCAATATTGAGAATGATTAATTCAACCAGCCCCCGTGTATTCATCAGCACACCAAGGCTGAGCGCGTCTCGCCAGGACTGACCCATGATGCGTACTGCGAATGTGCCGCCGAAAATTTTGCCACCGACCGCCGTCACAAGAATAAGCAGACAGATGAGCCACAGCCATGGAGCGTTGATCAGTCCGAGCTGGGTGCGCAATCCACTATAGACGAAGTAGAGCGGCAGGAAGAGCAGCGCATTAACCTGATCTATGTTACGTACGAGTTTCACGTAATGGACTTTACGTGGCAGGCTGATGCCGGTCAGGAACGCGCCAAAGATTGGGTGAATGCCGATGGCGTTTGTAGCATATGCAGCAAGTAAGAGTACCACAATGCTGAGCGCAAGCCGCAGCTGCTCTGAACGGATGCGCTGATCCGCGTAGGCGAGCAGGGGGCGGACAATAGTGAGCATGCTCAGCGCAAAGAGCAGCGTTAATCCGACTGTCTCTATGACCGATGGTAGCCCTGTCGCATGGATAATAGCGATAACCAGTGCAAGTAGACACCACGCTATTACATCGTCAAAGGCTGCGCATGTCAGTGCCAGTGTTCCTATCTTCGTGCTGAGCATATTTTTCTCGGTCAGAAGACGGGCAAGCACAGGAAAGGCTGTGATAGCCATTGCTGTTCCGATCATGAGCACGAAGGAAAGTAGACTCGCTTTGGTACCAGCAAAGCCTGGGAAGAGAAAGAATGCGAGCGTGGCTCCTAGCATGAGAGGGAGAACAATGCCGCTGATCGATGTAATGATCGCTGTTCGGCTCTGCCGCATCATAAGATGCGTGTCCAGGCGTGCGCCCAGCGCAAACATGTAGAGTATCAGGCCGATATCACCCAGGGTCTGTAATGTCGGTAGTGCTGATGTGGGGAAAATAAACCCCTTGACACCTGGTAAGAGTATTCCTAAGAGAGAAGGACCCAATGCCAGTCCTGCTAAAATCTCACCGATTACCCACTGTTGACCGACTCGTTTGCACAACTGACCAAAAATCTGCACGCTGATGAGGATAACGATAAGCTGGAGCAATATCTGCCCTGTGAGCATAAAACCTCCCTGGTTACTGCAAAATGTCCTGTTTTTTGTTGCATAAACTAACCTTTGCTGGTTTTTTTATCTTATAGTTTTTTGTTACCGGATAATAACCTGCTTGATAAGCGAGGAATGCATAAATAATTCTGCATCTCTGATTTGAAAGTACTTTAGCCGCAATATTTTGAATCTGATCCTTACCTTCATCACTGGTAAACTTTAGTAAAATATTTTCCCCCGCCTTCCATGAGTGATAAATGGGCGCAAAGGGGACATTCTGGCTCAACATTAAACGAGGATAACAGTCGCCAAATCTGGTGTCTTAAATGAGGTGTCTTGCCATTTCATGGACTGCAATTCCGCCTGCGCCACTTCCTATCGCCTGAAAATAGTAATGAGGAGATCACAAGTACACCATCAAATGTCTTTGGCAGGCAAGATAAGACGGTATAGGCTTCTAGCTCCTTGAAAGTAGTTGTTTCTAATGTGGCCCCTCTCTCAGGCCAGAAGCCTGGGAAACCTTGAAACAAGAAGAGAGGCTTGATGTTGAGCATCACAATCAAGCATAAATCCATCATCCTCAAAGTCTTTACCACATGATTGACACATAAGTCTGTAGGATCTATGCATATGTACACCTCTCCAATGTTTTCTTTCACACAAGGGATATTCACATGATGGGCATGCACACCATCATTCACTGCAAAATCAGATAATGGGTTGAGCTTGGTGCGTTGGGCGGACAAATTGACGATTGCACGCCTGAGCAACCATGCTAGCCTGGGGCATGAGAGTCTGAAATTGCTCGATTCTTAGAGATTGAGCGCCATCTTTTAAGGCCTCTTCCGGATGAGGATGCACCTCTATCAGCAACCCGTCGGCTCCACTGGCAATTGCGGCTAAAGACATCGCGTCTACAATATCTCTTCGCCCTGTCCCCTGGCTCGGATCGGCAACGATCGGCAAATGCGAAAGCTTCTTTACCAGAGGTATCGCGCTGATATCCATAGTATTGCGGGTGGCTTTCTCAAATGTTCGAATACCCCGTTCACAAAGGATGACGTCAGGATTCCCCTGTGTTAATATATATTCTGCGGCAAGTAACCATTCCTCTAGAGTCGCAGACATGCCACGCTTTAACATGATTGGCCTGGCACTACGGCCAACCTCATCAAGAAGCATATAATTCTGCATATTTCGCGTGCCAATCTGCAAAATATCGGCATACTCAGAGACCAGAGCAACATCCGCAGGTGTAAGCACCTCGGTAACAATAGCCATCCCAAACTCGGCTCGGGCCTTCGCTAACAACTTCAATCCCTTTTCACCCATACCCCGAAAACCATACGGCGATGTCGATGGCTTAAATGCTCCGCCCCTTAAAATTACAGCGCCAGCCTCATATACTGCTTGCGCTGTTTTCATCAATTGTGCTTCGGACTCCACCGTACACGGTCCAGCCATCATCACAACTTCTTTAGCACCAATTCTGACTACACCTGAGTCCGTACAGGCAGAGGGCACCTCTACAACCGTATCTTCCGGATGAAACTCCCGGCTCGCAAGTTTGTATGGCTTGGAAACTCGGAGCACATCCTCAACACCGGCTAATCCCTGTAAGGCGCCCTCTATCTCCTCACCGATATTCCCCGCAGTACCTCGCTGACCATTCGTATTACCGAGAACACCTATAACGGTTCGCTCGATTCCTCGTGAGAGATGGCCTTCCAGTTGATGCTTATGCAGGAAAGCAAAGACCTGCTCAATTTGAATATCACTACATGATGCGTTCATAACCACAATCATAAAATAGATTGTCCTTTCTATAATAATTGCAACATGACCTCCGCCACTTTTTTGCGTCGACTTGCAAAAATATTCAGGCGAGAAATAGATAGAAGGTAAGCAGATTCATGTACAGCGCAAGCGGAAGACACGGGAAGCTGACACTCTCTTAGCACTGAGTAAATGTGAGAATAGGATACTGCATCAGGTAGTTGCTTCTCTAGCCTCGGCAGTTTGCTCCCTGGGGCCCTGACCGGACTCTTCTTTCTGCTCATAAGCAGAACGCAAATCCTCAGGAATCTCGAATTTAAGGGTATTGTGGTAGAAATCCTGCCACTCAGGCGTTACATTATCAAAAATAATTCCTTTGTCAGGGATCACCGGACTGCGAACAACTGTAAAACAATCCCACAGGTATACGACATCCTGATCCGTTAACTCTGACTCGTTTTCCTCTTTCTTTTCTGTCCAGGCTGAATACTGTCTCGGGTTACATAGGTAATATGCTTTACAGTATTTCCTAATCATGAGTGTTTTTCTCCCTGAGCAAACTTCATCTCCTTTACAGGAGACTTAACACCATACAAACACGCTCAATCTAGCTCTTTTAGGTTAGCCCCGCTTATCGTCAGTTGAATCGCTTCTAAATGATCTTCAACATTAATACAATGTATTAAATGTGCCAGGGGCTTTATCAAATAGCACAAAAATTGATACAGACAACAAGAGGTGCGAGCACGGATCTCAGTGTTTCACTATCGGAAAGAACAAATCAAGGAGTGGGAGATGAGAATAATGGGTAAGCTCCGCCATTCGACATATCTATTATCGCTGAAGTATCCAGGGTTATCCCAATCGCTCTCAACTTGGAAGCGACAAGCGATACCATATGGCGATCTTATGTATCTCTCTACTGAAAAATATAATCTTTATTTGCTAGTCCAACAATCCCTCATTGAGGTATTTTATGAGGAAATAAGAGGAAATAGAGACATACCCTTCCATGTAATTATCGATACCCCCATTATTGATAAAACAATCCTCTTCGTAGAGGATTGTTTTAATCGTTCTCTAATGCTATACTTACTAACACATCCCGACGAAATTTCAATCAATAGCTGGCTAATCAATGTAATTGTGCATTGATGCGACGGAGTTTGGGTGTATTTCATCCATATTCTTCTTTTGAAATTAACTCCCCACTTCCTTATAGAGGTTCTCCATCCACACTCTGGCTGAGCTTCTGTATCTTCCTAGGCACCTCCAATAGTCGTTTCTTATTACACCATCACCTGGAGGCGGTCCGAAAAGGCTTGCAAGGCTGATTTTCACTGATCGGATATCCTCCAGGTCAAGGAGAATTTATGAGATGGGCTGGCTCTATCCAAGAAAGACTTGTTCCATTTGTGAGCAAACTATCAAATTTGGTTGTGATCAAACATGTATGATCTGTGGACGCTGTACCTGTTACAAACACGGCTTCCACTTACGATATCGGATGAGTAAAGTTCTATTCTCCCTCTGTATCTACTGTTTTCTCAGTCAGAACTATTCGCATATTCACTCACATAAGAGGCTGTGTGTAAAGGCGGCAGAAACCAGATGACGCGCAAGAAAGCTCCAGTGACTCCGGGAACGTGGCTGCGCACGAGAATGTGCTCTTCATTGGCCCGAGTGACATTGGGAAAACACATCTTCTCATGGGCCTGGGAAGGACGCTCTGCTTGGCTGGCTATCGTGTGCTGTTTCGACCAGCGGTCACGCTAGCCACCGAACTGGAAGTTGCACACAAAGAGCTAAAGTTGCCGCGCTTGTTGGCTTCGTATCGCCGGTTTGATCTGATCTTAGTGGATGAGTTGGGCTATCTGCCCTTTTCCAAGCCAACGGCTGAACTGCTCTTCCAGTTCTTTAGTGATCGCTACGAGCGGGCCAGCGTTGCCATCACCTCGAACCTCGCATTTGCCCAGTGGACGCAGGTCTTTGGCAATGAACAAATGACCGTAGCACTTTTAGATCGGCTTGTACATCGGAGTCATATTCTGGCCATGGAATGTGAAAGCTTTCGTTTCCGGCAGAGCTTACAGCAACAGGACCCGCAGACTGTGACGGTGTAATGTGACGGTTTTTCGAAGGAAATTGCTGAAACATTCAGCAACTGGCCACTTTGATAGCTTTAATCCTGCACCTATCTTTTCCGATCATACTATATACGCCCATCAAACATGAGTTCAACTATATAGATCAATTACATGATCTATAACACCTCGATAACGAGCATCTTACCTTAAGTTACTATATAACATCTATTCCAAAATATGATTCATTCAATGCCAAAAAATCCACTTATTATTTATTGACATAAAAATACCCCTCTGAGGTATTGCAGATATTGAACGAGAAGATTTATACTCATCCATGTCAATGTTATTAATACTTTTACGTATTCTAGATTCTATCTAAGCTCTATTCATTCATTTGCACCTAAATAATAAAGTGCAAATAGCCTTCAACTTAGATAGTATCTTTGTACAACCAATTTCTTCGTATGTTACGTTAATCCTTCTCGTACTTCACTATTGTACAATCGGTAACGAACAAGCTCTTTTTAAAGAGTTGGAGCGTGAACAAGCTAAACGTAGCAACTTGTGAGGAATCATATGATGCACGATACGGCTGCACAAAATGTGGCTCTGGCTGATTGGGCACAGGCTCTACAACAGTTGACGATACAACAATTACTGACCGTGGCAACACAACCAGGCGTCCTTTCATTTGCTCCAGGCTTACCTGCCGCAGAATTGTTTCCCAGTGATGCCTATGCGGAAACAACTGCACACATTTTTGCCGCACAGTCTCATGACCAGCCCCTAATGTATATATGATGATACATGGACTTTCTCACTACTGATCATAGGAGATATATAAGATGAGTCTAAAAGTCCTTATCGCCGAAGCTCAAGAGGTGCTTCGGATCGGATTACGTTCTATCTTAACCTCAGATACTCGCGTCTCTGAAGTTCACGATGTGAGGGACGAGAGGAACCTGCATCTATATCTAGCAAACAACAAGCCAGACCTGGTTATCGTGAATCAAAATCTGTTGGCCGATATCTCCATCTTACAAACAAAAAATTTTGTGATCCTGGCTGTTGAGCCAAACATAACGACATTAAAGGCTGCATATGAGTATGGAGCTCGCGGCTACCTCTCTGTTAATGTATCGGCCGAACTACTTCGCACCCTGCTCCGCCCTTCCAAAGATGCATTTTTGGTTGAACCGACCCTTGTTCCTGCCGTCATGGAGTTTGTCTTTGACAAACAGATACCTGCGGTTCCCAATGAGACCCTCTTAACACCACGAGAAAAGGAAATTGTTCGTTTACTTCGCAAAGGATATGATCGATCTAGTATTGCCAGACAGCTCTGTATTACGGAAACAACGCTGAAGACACATATGAAAAATATTGCGAAAAAACGCTCTACAGCACTATTTTCAAAAACCTAAATTTGGTCCAAATTAGTGACAGCGAACCGTAAGAGCTTGCCAGGAGAGACAAAATGATCCATCTTGTGAGAAAAGAAGTTTCTGGTTTCAAAACTGTTCTCACCAGGAGGATCATCATGAAGCAGTCTACCACATTGGGAACCCTGCACTTTTCTGGAGCTTCGAGCCTGGCAGCATTGGGTCTGTACGTGCAGGAGATCAAACTGTTTGACCCTATTCGACAACAGGTCCACATCCCACAGAAGCAAGTCAAAGATCATCCACTTGATAAGCTTCTACGATCTGTGGATTGCCATGTTGGCAGGACTGGCGCGCACGGTCGAACTCAACAGCGTGCTGCGGGCCGATGGGGCGCGGCAACGGGCTTTTGGCCGCACTCGCTGTGCCGAGCAATCGGTGGTGCAACAAACGCTGGATGCTTGCACTCAACTGCTTTGCGATTGAATTTGGGGAGCGATTTCCTCAATAAATGAAAATACATACACAAAATACTTGACAGACTCGTTCGGTCCTGATAATTGGAAATCTCATACTTCTCTGTATCACATTTCCAACTCATTTCTCCGATCCCACAATGCATCAATGTACAACACAGATTGAATAAATCATCTATTATCTTAATTATTCAATCTATCATACTGTTATGTTGATGCGTTTTCGAAATATATTTTTAATATGTGTCTTTAATGTCGCACTACTAATATGCAATTGGCTCGCAATACGCTGACGATCAACCCCCTCCCGTAAGAGGTCAACGATTTCTCGCTCCCTGGGAGTTAAAAGCTCCTCCTTGACCATGAGGCGGGTATCATCAACAAGATATCTCATGATATTTGTTGTCAGTCGGGGCTCCACCAAGAATGCTCTCTCCGGTAAACCAAGAACGGCACGCAGCAATTCTGCCGGAGGTGTCTCTAGAAGATAGCCTTTCGCTCCATGTTTATAGGCCATTAAGAGGGTTGTGATATTGAATTCTGCTGTGAGGAGGACAAAACGATTTGGGGGAAGGATCGTAATATCAGAAGTGAGTATTTCGTTGACAATGATGAGATCTATTGAGCTATTGCGAAGGTGCATTTGCAATTCTTCCGCATTTGAAGCTTCACAAAGCGTTGCTACACGTTCATCAGCCGCAAGAATGGTTCGCATCCCTGTCCGAAGAATATCACGAGGTTCTGCGATCAAAACGCTCATTTTCATAATAAATCTATTCTCCCCTAATTTTAGCATGCAATCTTGTAGCAGATCAACGAAAGATCATACTGTCTGAGTTTCTCGTCTTCGAGTTCCTAATAGGTTCTATGTACTGACGTTTAGATAAACAGGACTTCTCACAACGTGCCTCACACATTCCGAAGAACAGGAAAATGATGACAGCAAATCACACGACAAGCTCGTTCATCCTTCGTTTTGGCCTTGAGCTTGCCTTTGATGACGACAGGGTACCTTTGATCCGATTGTGGACGGAACCCCGGCTCCTGATCAGGCGATTTTCCTTGTCTCAGGAACAATTGGTTGAAAGCCAGGGTGACTAGCGAACTCCAGCGTTCAAATTGCTCCGGCCGTCCGCACATGGGCTTGGATCTAGAGCAAATCTTGTTTCAGGGACCGATAGCCATGTTCTTGAGAGGACCATCCAGAAGCTTTCTGTCTCTAGCATGGGTGCACACCGGAGCCTGATACACTTGAGACGAATGAGCACCTGACATCCCAACTGCTGGCACGCCAGCATGAACTCGGCGGTGACATACCAGCAAACCGCCAGGATCACGACTGGACGCTTACACTTGAGCAGAAGAATCAGCAGCACGTGCAGTTACGCAATGACGACCTCAATGGCCGTTTGCGTCGTGCTGATACGACGTTGATCCAAGACGTCCACCCAACTACTACTACTACTATCGATGCTGATCCAGAGCGATTCATGTTCTGCATTAGTATCCTTTGTTATGTTTCGTTTGAGTTTTTGCAAACTACACTACATCTATTGGCGACTCCTGGCAAAATCTGCCTTTTTTACTGATTTATCTAAACATGAATCGGTAAACGCCAATATGTAGAGAAATTCGCATATTTAAAAGTCTTGCATAATAGCCAAACGAGTAATAGTAATGAATTCTATTACGCATCAATGACTCTTTCAACATCTCTTGGATATGAAATTGACACAATCCACCCCTGAAGCCTTGCTTTTAGCAAAAAAAACATGTGCATCTTAAGGCTGCAAATGAGAAAGGCCACCTTAATACATTGCAAATAATGGCATAAACACACATCAATGCATATCGCAAGGCACAATAGGTAACATCCATGCCGAAGAGTGTAGTAGCCTCTTTATCCTGATAAGCTCCTGCTCTCTTTCAATTTTCTTCAAGAAGAAGCACAAAACATGATTCTCACTAGAATAAAAATCATTGCATGATCTATTTGCATAAGCAGAAGTAATTGTACCGTATTTTCATATTTTAAGCAAGGGTAAAAAGAGTATGAATTTTAAGTGCTGGGATGAAAACAAATATTACTAGAGATAAAACCGGTTTTTCATATTTTCAAAGCTATCTTTGTTTCACAAATCCGCAGTGTCGACAGGATGAATACCATTCTGTTTCTTCCGTTATTGTTTATCATACTTTGGTATAGCGGGCTACGCACCTAAGCTCGACTTTGTACATTTTTGCTAAAAAGGCAGCCCTGAGCCTTACCCTTTCCGGTGGTCCTGACCACCACGCCCGAGGTGAGTCAGCTGCTGGGCAAGCGACACAAAACGATTGCCCAGTGGGCCCAGCAGATGGTGCGCATGGTGCGTCGCTGGGTGCCGGACCGCGAGATCCAAATGAGATTGTACTGAATGGCTTCCTGGTACACGCTCAATACACATCATTACAGGGAGCTGCAGGTGACAGGGATGGATGAGGAAAGAGAATTCACCAGTACGGACCTCGTTCATAAAGAAACGGCGCTTTCATCCCGTCTCCATGAGTGGGACGGGATGAAAGCGCCGGGAGTTAAGATCAGAGACAGAGCAACGAAGAGCGTGCGGACATTGTCTCTACGCAGGCAGTATCTGTCCAAGCCGGGCAATACCACGCTCTATATCTTCGAGACCACAATTTGAAAAGTTCAAGCGCATACAATGAGCTGCGTGGCAACTCCCCTGGACCTCAAAGGCATGCCCAGGCACAAAGGCCACCTGCTCACGTTGGATTGCGATCCTGAGAAGCTCCTCCATATCAGGTTTTCCTGGTAGTTCTACCCAGAGAAACATCCCACTTCTGGGGAGAGAAAAGCGTACGTCACGCGGGAAGTACGTTTGAACGGCACGCACCATCACATCGCGGCGTGCTCGATAAGCCTGGCGTAAGGTTTGCACATGGCCTGCCAGATGACCTGTATCCAGATAGGCGGCGATGCTGCGCTGCGACAGGTTGGCGGTATTAATATCGCTGCCCTCTTTCAAAGCGGAAAGTGCTGATATCAGATGCTCAGGCACAATCATCCACCCGGTACGAAGCGCGGGAGCCAGGATCTTCGAGAAGGAGCCAAGATAAAAGACCCATTCCTCATCCAGAGAGCGCATTGAAGGGATTGGCTGATCATCATAATAAAGATGACCATAGGCATCATCCTCCAGAATCGGCACATGATAGCGGCGCGCAAGCTCGACCAGATGGCGTCGTTTTTCGAGGCTCATACTGATACCCAGAGGATTATGTCCATCGCTTATCGCATAGATAAACGCCGGGCGCTGACCTCCCTTCAGCAAAGCTTCAACGGCATCCACATCCATGCCACTCTCTGGATGGGTGGGAACGGTGAGCAAGGCAGGCTGTAGTGCTTCTACAGCCTGCAAGATACCGCTATAGACAATTTCTTCCACTATCACGGTACCATTGAGATCGAGCAGCAGGCGTGCCAGCAGGCTCATCGCCTGCTGTGCCCCCATAGTGAGAAAAACCTGATTCTCATGGCAGCGCACGCCACGCTGCTCCATCAATGCCACGATATGGCGCTTTAATGACAGCTCTGGCATGCCATATTGGAGGGCCTGATTATGGTCAAGCAAAAGCTGTTCCACGGCCTGTGCGTAGGCTTGTACCGGAAAAAGCTCGGCGGCCGGTAATCCAAGCGCGAAGGAGAGAATACCGGGCTGCGTAGCCACGGCCAGCAACTGCTGAATCGTCGATTGCTGAACTTCTTGAGCCCAGCGCGCCAGACGTATCTCCTGGCGCTTCGTTATATCTTGCATAAATATCAAAGGCTCCCTACAAATTTCCACGCCGGGACTGTTCACGCTCCAGAGCTTTGAAGAGGGCCTGGATATTGCCGCTGCCAAAGCCACGAGCATTTTTGCGCTGAATAATCTCAATAAAAAGCGTCGGGCGGTTATGCACCGGCTGAGAAAAAATTTGCAGGAGGTAGCCCCATTCGTCGCTATCGACGAGGATATTCTCTTTGCGCAGGTCTGAGATCTCCTCGCTAACAGCGCCCACACGCTCAGGAAGCATCTCATAATAGCTAGAGGGCGCTGCGACAAAGCCCACTCCATTCGCCTCCAGCGCTTCTATCGACTTCACGATCTCCTGCGTTTGCAGAGCGACATGCTGTACACCAGGGCCTTCATGGAACTTCAAGAATTCCTCAATCTGAGATTTCTTCTTGCCAGGGATCGGCTCAAGCAGGACGAACTTTATACTTTCGGTCCTATCCTGAACGGCAATAGACTTCGCTGCGCTATACTCAGTCACAATGCCCTCTTCATGGATTTGCTGGAAACCAAATACCTGCATATAGAACTGCACCCACTGCGTCAGTTCGCCATAGGGGAGACAGATGGCAAAATGATCAATCGTATGCAGGCCGGTCCAGGGAGCCTGCTGTAGTTTGAGCGGTTGGTAGGCGGGAAGAAACGTGCCTGCAAACCCATCACGCTGGATAAAGGTATGAACGTTATCGCCGTAGGTAGCAATGGTAGCCTTGAGAACGCGGCCACCTTCATCCTCCAGTTCCGTTGGTTCCAGCAGCGGCGAGGCACCGAGTTGGACAGCACTGGCGAAGATCTTTCTCACATCTTTTACCCGGAAGGCAATATCCTTCACACCATCGCCATGACGCTTCACATGCTCGGCAATCGGTCCTTCAGAGGTAAGGGGAGCGGTTAAGACGAAATAGCAGTCATCCTTCTGCATGACATAAGACACCCTATCCCGGCTTCCTGTTTCCAGGCCAGCGTAGGCGACCGGAGTAAAACCGAAGGCGCTCTGGTAGTAATGCGCAGCCTGCACCGCATTTCCGACATACAATTCAACGTAATCAATAGCCTGAAGTTGTTCTACAACGTCGGTCATAAGAGATACGCTATCCTGTTGAGTTAATGGCATGATAAACCTCCAAATGTCTAAACTACTCCAACCATGGGGCCGAGCACATTACGCAGAGCGCTTAATCTTGCGACCTTTGCCGCGGGTATAGCGCTCTTTCTGGCGATAGGTGGCCGTTTGAGCGATAGTTTTTACGGCTTCGTTTGCAGGAGCTTTCTCAAGCAGATTGGTATCAACATGCACCTCCTTCAGGCGACCAAGGAAATTGAGAAGCACGCAGACTCGCTGAGCTGAAGTTGTAGGGCCGACAAAAATCATTTCAAGATCTTGCAGCGCCCCATCGCGCATCATGCGCACCGTATCGCCCGGACGAAATGACGGCGGCAGCATACCGTCCAACTGGCGCAAGCGTTCAGCGGTCTCCTCAATAATCTCTGGTGGAACGACCTGAGGGTCGCCGCCAAATTCCACGAGCCGCACCACACCCGGATTAGTATTGAGTCTACTGGGAGGAACTTTCTGTAGATCTACCTGTACAAACAGATACCCAGGAAAAAATGGTATATACTGCATCTTCCCACGTGAATGCACTTTACACTCAGGAAGATATACTGAAACACCCAGTAAGGTGATTAGAGCCTGAGCAGCATAAGCTTCTTTTCTTGGTTGACAATGAATAAGATACCAGGGATCAGTACTATTAGACGGTAGAAAATCGGTAGTCCTCACGACGGTTTATCCTCTCATAAGCCTCATATGCCTATTTAGCAGAAAGGTCACGCATGATAAATACGCCCAGCCGGGAAGAAACCACGCCCTGGACGAGCATATGAGGATGAATAACGTTGGAATATGAGACAGAGTGGCTCATATTCCTTCTCTAGTATTTGGAAGAAAATGTAGCCTGGGAAGAACTGCCAGGAGAATGAGGTAAGCTCCGCCATTTCAACATAGATGTATGTTGAACTCCATAACAAGCCACGAGGCAGCACGAAAACATACACAGCAAACAGAGCTACCTCTCAAAAGGCAAGATGTTTACTATACCAAGTGTAACTTTTTATGGAGAACATTTTCAATCCACCAGAGGTGTATTCAGTGCTGGTGAAAAGATGAAACACAAGAAACGAAAAATAGTAGACGTGCGACCTGAGGGAGGATATTTGCTACCATCTGGGGGTAGAAAATATCCTCCCTCAGGTCGCAGGGAACCGGTTTAGCCGGTGGATTGCTCTTGCGTGGGCCAGGTGTTAAATAAGCATTCAATGATCATCGAAGCGATAGAGGGATCGATGATGAATGATTGCTGACTTAAACATGCTCCAGGGATAAAGGCACAACCAGCAGAGGAACAGCATAATTATGAGCGAGTTCAACGCCTCCAGGTCCAAAGAGATAGTGTGATCCTGAGCACGCGGCGCAATCGAGGGGCCGACAAACAGATAGCGCTGATCAAAGCGGTCACTGGCAGGATGAAACTCACGAGGCATAAAGACGATGTTTAACGCTTCTGTACGGAAATAAAAGTCATGGTGATAGAGGCGAGGCAAGCCGTATGTACGACAAAGAGCCTCCAATGATCGATGCATGCGTAGTGGGAGTTCCTGCAACATCGGGCTGCCAGGCTGGTAGAGATCAAAAGGATGGAAGGTGGGATGGAAGGGGAAAGTGGAGAGCGTCTGAATAGCAGAGATGCTCAGAACACGCGAGAGCAGCCAGCCCCAGATGCAATTCGCGTCATAGACAATGAAATCGACTTGTTTCACTTGGACCGCATCTTTGAACACGTCAGGAGCGCAGTATATTACCATCGCACCGCGCCTCACGAGTTCCTGAGCAAGAGGGAGGGTTGGATTCACATGCCCCACATAGATCCATAGCAAAAGAGAAAGGTTGTCATGCAGCGCCTCTCTTCATCTTTGTTCAAGAGAGCAACAACACCATCCCTTACCCCTTTAAATATACAAGAGATACGCAAGAGCACCCTATGCTCATGCTGGTTTGAAGACAAGCGGGTTGGAGGTAAAACCACCCAGATTTGGATTTGGATTCCATACAGGGCACGTTCCTGGCTTGGGTTGGAGACTGGAAAGCGACAGCAGTTCTTCCAGAGCGACCTGAATTTCTACACGCGCCAGCGTTGCTCCCGGGCACTGATGAGGTCCATAGCCGAAAGCCACATGTTTATTGGGACGGCGATGTGGAAGGAAATCCTGAGGTTGAGAGAAAACAGCGGGATCGAAATCGGCGGCCTCCAAAAAGAGCAAGACGCGCTGACCCTTGCGCACAACATGATTTCCGGGGAATGTATCGGAGAAATCAATATCTTCGCTGGCCTCACGGATGAGATAGCGGGTGGGAGTAATCATGCGCAGTAGCTCCTCACCTAACTGTTTGGTGAAGCGCGGATTGGCCTGAAACTCCTTCTGGTAGGTCTCCCAATCCTGCATCAGCAGAGTGACGCCGTTTCCAAGCAACTTCTTCGTCGTAATGCGACCAGCGGCAAAGACCATCATACAATTGGCCACCAGATCATCCTCTTCTGGAAAGATATCATGGGCCATAATAAAGGCGCTCAACAGATCGTCCGTAAGTGCGCGGCGCTTCTGAGCAATGAGCTGACGAAAGTAATCTTCCAGATTTTTAATATCCTGCATCTCACCGCGAAAATAGCCGCTGGTGACATCGCCGAAGGTATCCGACCAGTTCTCCAACTGTTGCAACATTGCTTTATCGTCTGCTGGTATACCCAGGACGTGAGCAATAGTAAAGAGAGAGATAGGCGAGGCAAAGCCACTCACAGCATCCATTTCGCCTGTGCGGTTAGCAGTAGCCATGGCCTCTTGAGCGAAGCGCTGAATATCGGACGGCATATTTTTCGCCATGTGGGCAAGCGGTCTCAGCATCACATTTTGAGCCTGTTTATGCTTCTCGCCATCCATAAAGAGCATCTGCCGACTCACTGGAGAGAGTTGGCCTGCGGACGAGTTCGTCGCCGATCCCAGGCTAGACAGGAAGCGAGGGTCATCTAGAATTTTCACAACGGCAGCATGACCGGTCACCAGCCAGGATTGACTTGTTTCATCATAATAGAGACTATCCTGTGATCTTAAAGAGTTATAGAGTGCATGAGGCTCCGTATAGTGTCGTCGCAATGCCAGCAGATTTAGCTTATTGATGGCTTTATTCATCGCTCTTCGCTGCATGGTTCACTCCACAGCAATAGTGATCCGTATACACAGGAGAGCACGGATCACGCATAGATGAGGTTTTAAAGAGCTTCAGAGGCTCAAGCGTAGATGACAGGATCAACGCATTTAACCATCACCAAAACAGTAAAAAAAATTCATGGGCTATGCTTCACTCGTTTCAGCATAGCCCATGAGCAGGGGCAATCAATCACTTTAGCGGTGTTTCAGATGAATTATGGGTGCACCTCTTCGAGAGCGACGAGATGCCCGGTGCCATTGAGCGTTGCCAGATCGATATCGGCGACACAGCGCACCTTAACATAATTTAGGGTTAAAGTACCCTCGACATGAGCTACACCAGAGCCCTCAGCGAAGCGTGCCTGACTCAGGTTTGTAGAGCTCTTATCGACTCTCACCCCTAAATCAGTCCCGCCGCGCGTGCCAGTGAACTTGATAAAGACATAGCCCATGTCCTCAACCCGCTTCTGAAACTCCTCCATAGAGGGTTTAGGGCCACCGACGGTCACCGGGTGATCACCTTCCGAGAGACGTTGTACGAGATCATCCATGGAAAACTCCTCATAAGTATCAGTAGCCAGATTTGATGGCATAAACAATTGCAGCAAGCAGATCCGGCCAGATCAAGACCCCATTACACCGTAGCTTTGCTTGGATCGTCCGCAGAAACCACCTCAGATTGTTCGTAAGCGTAGCGCAGATCCTCGGGGATCTCAAAATGCAGCGTTGTCTTACAAAAATCCTGCCATTCCGGGGTTACCGCATCAAAGACAAGCCCTTTATCGGGAATGACAGGACTCCTCACCACGGTAAAGTCATCCCAGAGATATACAATGTCATCATCGGTGAGTTCTGCCTCATTCTCCTCACGCTTTTCCGCCCAGGCATTAAACTGCCTGAGATCCTTGACGTGATAAGCCTTACAATATTTTCTGATCATATCTCCTCCAGCGTATTATTCCTAACATGTGTTCTCAAGAAGTGCCAGCTACTCTCTCTCAATTTAAGCGTTCCCCGACTTTGCCAGTTCTTCCATGCGTTTCCGCAGGCTGAGAGGACGCATATCAGTCCACACCTCTTTGATGTATGCCAGGCACTCGGGCTTCAATCCGCTCTTGCCCGCATCACGCCACCCGAGGGGATTCTCGCGGTCAGCAGGCCAGGTTGAATATTGTTCCTCGTGATTGAGCACGACCTTGTAAATTGTCTTATCTTCCTCTTCATCGCGTGGCATAGATTTATCTCCTTTCTTGCCAGTTGCAGTCTACTAAGTGAACCATTGACACTTTTCCATACGACAATACGACACGCCCATACTGTAGCAGTTCCTCAACATTCTAAGAGAGTGTCCGCCTCCCATGCTCTCTTTTTGCGCTCCGCCTGACGTTTCGCACCTCCGGTGCTCAATCGGGTTAAGTGGTGGTGCAGGATTTGTGCTGCACCACACGACAAAAACCTATGAGCGCCGAAGGCGCGTAGATTCATGTACAGCACAAGAGGAGAGCATGGGTATCAGATATGCCATAAAAAATGCAAAAGGATCGATATCTATCTCGTACTACTACAGATAGGTAGCCAATAAGAGTATGTCTGATGTCCATCATTTCCGCCCTCATGCACCACACTGCAAAACAAGACGAACTCCGTAAGACGTGAGGCCACCAGAGAGCAGTATGCTCCCCTACATGATGGGAGTCAGACACTTTCTAATGGAGAAAAGGGGAAAAGGATTGGTAACGAGATTACGCAGCTTTTGCCAGGCTCCGCCATTCCAGTACACAACCTGTACTGGAATATCATTCGAGTGCAAAGAGTAAGCTGGAGTTTTTCCCAGCAACAGAAAAAGATTGATACAACGCGAAGGATTCACCGGAATCACGACATAGGTAAGCGTGAAACGGCCATCAAGAGCCTGACTTTCTCTATGCACTTAATTATACTTACCATCTATAATGAGTACAATCAACCGATGGGGTATTTCTATGGGGTAGAAGGAAGTAACGCACACTCTACGCCATAGCAGATCAACGCTCCTCGCTAGCGAGGAAGCCAGGTACCCAGATGACGCTGCACAGCGACACGATACACATGGGAAGCAAGGGCAACATCCTCGATTGCTAACCCAAAGGGGTTCACAAGGATGATATCGCCTTCCTGACGCCTGCCCATCTTTGCTCCAGTCACAATATCCCCCAGTTCAGCATCGATACGGCGCTGACCCGCCTGGAGATCGACACTCTCACCGGGACCGACAACCTGTTTCTGTCGAAACATCCTGCCAATGAGTCGCCTGGGATCCTCACTGACCAGATTCCAGTCATCGATGATGACGCTGGTGGCCTTGAAGACAACTTCTGGCAAAGGATCATCCAGCGAGATATTGACCAGGAGCGCGCCGGGCTGCAACCATGCATAGCGAATATATCCCTCAATAGTGGTCGTTGCGGGAACGATAATCTGCGCGGGCCTGATAGCGTCCTCGGCCGTCGAAGCAACGTGCAGGGCTACATCGTGTTCGTAAAGGAAAGGTTGGCAGGCGGCAGAGAACGCCTCTACGCGCCCTGGATCTATATCGTACAGGCGTACTGCGCGCAGGTCAGGGAAGCGCTCGACCAGCAACTTTACGTGCATCTGAGCAAGAACGCCGGAGCCAATCAAGGCAAAGCACTCCATGTGAGCAGGGCGCAACAGATCCATAGCCAGGGCCGTGACACTGGCGGTACGCAGGCTAGAGATGTATGCTCCCTCCATGATGCACATCACGCGTGCAGAATTGGTATCATACAAAACGGTGATACCACTTGCACGAGGCAGGCCACGGGTTGGATTGGCGATATTACTATTAATAATCTTGGTCCCTGCCGCCTGCAACTCCCCCCCGAGGTAGCCCGGCATATTTAAGCTTCTCACCGACTCATCGTGCTCATTGCGCCAGGTGAGGTACGCTTCATCGGGGAGTACAGTCTGGCCGGAGCCATGCATACGAAAGACATCGCGTATCACGGCAACGCTATCGATCTCCTGGCAGATCGTTTCAACATTGTCTCGACTCAGGTAGAGGATACCGTCATAGGCACTATTCAGCATAGAACAACTCCTAAAAGATGATTGCAAAGCGTCCCGTCCACTCTTTATTAAGAGGTCTCTCCTTTACGCGTTCAGAGTAATCTCCGGTACTGGCCCCAGATGGTCCGGAGTAATATAGAGACCGTGCTGCTGGATCCACTCATTGTTGAAGATGGAAGAAGCATAGTTCTCTCCATTATCAGCGCATACGCAGACGATATTGGTCATAGCGGGGTGGGATCGTAGATAACAAGCGCAGGCAGCGAGAACAGCTCCGCTCGAACCTCCCACCATCATCTTTGTGCTGTCGAAGAGCGCACGGCAGAAGGCAATAGCCTCCTCATCGTGAATCAGCAGATAAGATTTGTAAAGATCCGCGGCGAGGAAGCTGGATCGCCGTGAAGAGCCGATGCCGGTGAGTTTCCTTAACGCGGGAAGATCTTCAAAGACCACTGAGCCAAAGACGTCGACGCCAATTACATGCGTTGATGGGCTGACTTCGCGAAAAAAGCGTCCAATACCGGCCAGAGTTCCTCCTGTCGACACAGGAACGAACACAACATCCACCTTTCCCTGCATCTGCCGATAAATCTCCGGGCCAGTTGTAATATAGTGAATGTAAGGATTGGCGGGGCTGGAATACTGGTCCGTCCACACATAGCGTCTGTTCTGCGAACACAATTCCTGGACGCGCGCGAGACGCGAAAGCAGGTATCCACCGTTAGCATCCACCTGGTACACCATATCGAGATGAGCGCCGAGAGCCTCCATACGAGCGACATTTTCGCGCGTTGTTTTGGGATCAATGACTGCAACAAAGTCGTATCCCTTCGCCTTACATTGAGAGGCGAGGGCCACACCCAGGTTTCCAGAGGTCGACTCTATAATGATCGATTCTTTATCCAACCGCCCTTGCTGTTCCAGGTATTCAATAAGAGCGATTCCGGTTCTATCCTTCATCGAACCTGTCGGATTCCTACCCTCCAACTTCAACTGGACTCTACGCAGCATTTTTTGTTGAGCGGCATCCTCCATCAGAAAGCACACTTCCTGCATCGGAGTAGCTCCAACTTTATCTTTCACCTGGCTCATTTTCGGTAGCGCTAGATCTGCAATGTTTCTCTGATTGAGCGACATCACCTCTCCCTTCTTTCTAATGAAGGACGTTGTTCATTGGTATGAAAAGATTACACACTATGTATTCACTATTCAGCGTGCATGTCTTTGCTGACGATAGCATCGATACAGGTTCTTAGTGATGAGGCAAGCGTCTGGACATTTGGCTCATCGAGAATAGTGGAATGGTTACCAGGGATGGGGTATACCTCGACACCGGCGGCCGCGAAGGTCTCCCAGCCACGGGTAAGCGTGCGGGCGAGACGTGTAGGATCTTCAGAATTCACCCCATCCTGTGCTCTGAAAAGCGTGACGCGATGGGGATAGCTCCTCTGTGGAGTATAGTGAGAGAACGAGTACATATTGGTGACGTTTGTGCGCATAATGCGTCTCGACTGCTCGATATCCGTATTTTCCGGAAAAATACCCATAACTTTAATCTGCTCTACGACTGCGTGCAGTTGTTGTTCCGGTTCGCATGGGACTACCTCGGGATCAGGGATAGAGATCCCGAAGTAGTCACGATAGGCTCTGGCAAGGCCGGCGTCACTTACATCGAGAGCCTCATGCTCATCGGGCGGCGGTCCGGACAGCGTACTGACGACGCTATCGACCAGTGCGAGCAGCGCGACATCCTGTCCCTGCATGCACAATTGGCGAGCCATTTCAAAAGCGACGACGCCACCCATTGACCATCCGCCCAGGAAATAGGGTCCTTGAGCCTGAACCGCTCGCAGTTCGGTGATGTAGTGATCTGCAAGCTGTTCAATCGTCTCATAGGTGCGCCCCTGTCCATCCAGATCGGGGGCCTGAAGTCCATAGAAGGGCTGATCATGCCCCAGATAGCGCGCCAACTGATAATAGCGGAAGACGGTCCCTCCGACAGCATGCACACAGAAAAAGGGCGGGCGAGACGTGTCAGGCCGCGGGGGTTGAATGGGAACCAGCACAGGCTGGGTATAGTCTGCTTCCCGGCGTAGAACCGAGGCCATCCCGGCAACCGTAGGAAACTGGAAAAGGGCGGAGAGCGCCAGGCGATAGTCCAGTTGCTCACGTATGCAAGCAAGCAAGTTGACGGCCAGGATGGAGTGACCTCCTAGCTCGAAGAAATTGTCGTGAATATCCATATCCTCGACATCCAATACATCCTGCCAGATACGCAGTAGACGGGCTTCAAGGGCATCGCGCGGACGCGTATACGAGCGGGACGAATTGCCGGACTCCACACTCGGCAACGCTCGGCGATCCACCTTGCCACTTGGCGTCAAGGGAAGTTCGGTCACCTGGACAAAGTGGGAGGGGATCAGTGGCTCGGGAAGCATTCCAAGCAGGAAAGCACGCAGTTCACCGGTCGAGAGCACAATCTCGTCTTTCGCAACGAGATAGGCAACAAGCTTCTTCTCCGTCTTCCCTTTTTCCTGGACGACCACGACATTCTCATGCACATATGGATGCTTGCTTAAGGCCACTTCAACCTCGCCGAGTTCGACGCGATGGCCGCGTATCTTCACCTGATGATCACGGCGTCCCAGGAAAAGGATAGCGCCATCGGAGCGATAAGAGGCCATGTCTCCTGTCCTATAGAGTCGGTCTCCGGGAATGGAACTCCACGGATTGGGCCGGAACTTATCGGCGGTTGCAGCAGGGTTACCCATATACCCACGAGCCAGGCAATCCCCACTAATGCAGAGTTCGCCCACACTCCCCACCGGCACGAGCTGTAACTGCTCATTCAGCAGATAAATGCGCGTATTGGCTACAGGGCC
Organism: Ktedonobacteria bacterium brp13; assembly: GCA_015099395.1. Classification (GTDB taxonomy): domain Bacteria; phylum Chloroflexota; class Ktedonobacteria; order Ktedonobacterales; family Ktedonobacteraceae; genus Dictyobacter. Next base: position 3,972,017 of record AP024096.1, read on the forward strand.
GCCCACAGGTGGCAGGGCAGGCCACGCGCTCGCCGGGGGTCGCAGATCATAGGCAGTAGCGACATGGCTCTCAGAGGGTCCATACTGATTGACCAGGAGCGTCGCAGGCTGCTTTGCAAAGAAATCCAGGAGCGGGCGCGTAATCTGTAATTGCTCACCGGCAGTGATGATCTGCTCAAGATGGAGAGGGAAGCTCTGTTTCTGCTCGAAGGCCAGAGCAAGTTGCTGTAATGCGATAAAGGGAAGGAAGAGGCGTTCAATCGCGGCCTGTTGCAACACGTCGACCAGAGCAAAGGGATCCTTGCGCACCTCTTCTGGGACCAGGTACAGGGTTCCCCCTGTCGACCAGGTGGCGAAGAGTTCCTGGCAGGCGACATCAAAGCTCAACGAGGTAAATTGCAGGGTGCGTGTCCCGCTCGTTGCTGGCGAATGCAGCTGTTGCCATTGGCACAGGTTGACCAGAGTGCGATGAGGGAGAATGACCCCCTTTGGCTGTCCGGTTGAGCCTGAGGTATAGATCACATACAATGCATGATCGGACATTACCAGCGAGGGCAGGGGTGAGCAGTCCTGCTCGGAGAGCAAGGGCTCCAGGGTATCCAGTAGCAGAAGCTCTACCTGCTGCACATTCAACAGATCGGAGAAAGCTTGCTCGGTCAAAACAATGGGAGCGCAGGCATCCTGGAGCATAAAGGCGAGACGATCCACAGGATACGCGGGATCAAGTGGGAGATATGCGCCGCCCGCCTTCAGGATCGCCAGAACAGCCAGCATAGTTTTTAAAGAGCGCCCAAGGCAGAGTCCGACAACAACGTCCGGGCCAACACCACGAGTACGCAGATAACGCGCCAGGCGGTTAGAGAGGGCATCCAGAGCCGCATAAGAGAGAGATGCATGCTCGTCGCTCACCGCAATCACATCGGGGGTTGCTTGCGCCTGGATCTCAAACAGGGTATGCAGGCCACCAAGCTGAGCAATATCCAACTCGGTGTTATTACACTCACGCAGGACAAGATTGAGCTCATCATGGGTGAGAAGAGGGAAAGAGCCGATATTATAATCGGGATGTTCGACGATATTTTCCAGCAGTAAACGCCAGTGCTCTAACAGGCGAGCAATCGTCGTGGCTTCGAAGAGATCTGTGCTGTACTCCACGACACAGCGCAGACCATGTGTAGTGTGGGTCGTAAAGAGTGTCAGATCGAACTTCGATGTTGTCTGCGTCTGAGCAACCGGACTCAGAGAGGTGCCTCCCAATTGTAGTCCGGAGGAAGAAGAAGACTGCGCGTGCTGGTGCACAAACATCACCTGGAAGAGCGGAGAGCGGCTGAGATTACGTTCCGGCTGGAGCGCCTCCACCAGATACTCGAAGGGGAGTTCCTGATGAGCATAGGCACCAAGCGCAACACTGCGTACACGTGCCAGAACCTCGCGAAACGTCGGGTTGCCAGAAAGATCGCTACGCATGATCAGCGTGTTTGTGAAAAAGCCAATCAGATTCTCAATTTCAGGACGGTTGCGATTAGCAATCGGTGTGCCGACAAGAATATCGTCCTGAGCCGTATAGCGAGCAAGCAGAACCTGAAAAGCCGCCAGCAGGGTCATAAACAGCGTCATATTCTCCTGATGGCTGAGATCGACCAGTCTCTGAGCAAGCTCATGAGGAAGAAAGAGACCCTGCACTGCACCGGAAGAACTCAGCAGATGGGGACGGGGCCGATCGGTCACCAGTTCCAGCGGTGCTGCATTGGCAAGCTGATTGGTCCAATACTGAAGTTGTGTATTGAGCACCTCACCCTGCAACCACTGGCGTTGCCAGAGCGCAAAGTCGACATACTGCAACGGCAACTCGTTCAGCGGTGACGGCTGGTTCTGCACAAAGGCGGCATAGAGAGCGCTCAATTCCCGGATCAGGATGGGACGAGACCAGGCATCGGAAACGATATGGTGCATAGTCAATAAGAGAACGTGATCCTGTCCGTCCTGACTCAACAGGGTCACCCGCAACAGGGGACCTGTGGCCAGATGGAAAGGTTGCTGTTCCTCCTGATCGGCCAGGAGTGGTATCAACGCTTCATAGCTATCGAGAGAAAGCGCCGAGAGATCGCAAAAGCGCAGGGTAAAGCACTCAGGCGAAAGGATGGTCTGAACTGGTAACGCTCCATCAGCGGGAAATGCCGTTCGCAGCACTTCATGTCGCCGGACCACTTCACGGACAGCGAGGATCAACGCTCTTCTATCGAGTGAACCCTGGATACGCAAGGCATGGGCGATATTGTATGAGGTGTCACCGGGGGCAAGTTGGTCAAGGAACCACAGACGTTGTTGAGCAAAGGATAGAGGAAGCGCCCCTTCTCGCGCAAACGAAATCAGCGGAGGAAGCGCCACTCGATCTTCGCAAGGGAGAACCTGTTCCGCCAGAGCAGCGATTGTCGGTGTATCAAAAATGGAGCGCAAGGGAATCTCTACGCCGAAGGTGCTCTGCATGCGTGCAATAATCTGCGTAGCCAGGAGGGAATGGCCGCCAAGCTGGAAGAAATTGTGCAGAATACCCACAGGCTGTACATGCAACACCTCCTCCCAGATGCTGACCAGCAGATCTTCGATAGGAGTGCGCGGTGCGACATAGACAGAATCCGATTCATGCTCAGAGACCGGCGCGGGCAGAGCCTGACGATCAAGCTTTCCATTGGCGGTCAAGGGCAGGGTACGGAGAGAGACGAGGGCGGAGGGCAACATATACGATGGCAATTGATCCTGCAGGAAGGTGCGCAGTGCTCCGAGTGATGGCGCGGGGAACTGGCACGGCACAATATAAGCAACCAGTTGAGCCTGTCCAGGCTCCTCCTCTCGCAGCAGGACAACACCAAGCCTGACATCAGGATGTTGTAGAAGGGCGGCTTCAATCTCGCCCAGTTCAATACGGTAGCCGCGCAGCTTCACCTGATAATCGATTCGTCCCACAAATTCAATTTGTCCCTGGAGATTGTAATGCACGAGATCACCGGTCCGATAGAGCCGCGCCCCCGTCTGCTGACTCCAGGGATGGGGAATAAAGCGCTCCGCCGTTTGCTCAGGCAGGTGCAGGTAACCAGCGGCTAATCCAGCGCCACCGATGTACAGTTCGCCGGTTACGCCCGCAGGGACCAGTTGCAGCCACGGATCGAGCACATAGACATCGCTACCGCTCAAAGGTCGTCCCAGCGGCACTATACCCCTCTGATCTTCCTCATCCTCTAGCCATTCCCGCCGGTCTATCGCGTTGACCAGCACACCAATCGTGGCTTCAGTCGGCCCATAGTGGTTATAGACAGCGCACGTTGCGTCCAATTGCAGAATGCGCTGCTTTAAAGCAAGGGGAAATGCCTCCCCACCTAAGATCAGTGCGCGGCGCGGGAGCAACGCCCCGGCCTGCTCAGAGGTCAGCAGAGCCGAAAGATGCGAAGGAACAATCTTCAGCACATCGATAGGATGCTCTGCGGTCCAGCGGGCAAACACTTCTCCCGAGGTAATCGTGGTATAAGCGAGCACCTGCAGGCATCCGCCCGAGGTGAGAGCGCAAAAAATCGCCGTGTTCCCTAAATCTGCGGCCAGCGTGGAGACCGTGGCATAGTGCCAGCCCGGCTCTGCCCTGAGCAGCGTAGAGAGAGCATGGGCATAATTCACCACGCTACCGTGACGAACCATTACCCCTTTAGGTTTCCCGGTCGAGCCAGAGGTATAGATCACATAGGCAATATCCTCAGCGCTATTGAGCAGAGGGAGATCGCCCACAGGCTCCTGCTTTATTTCGGGTAGCAGGCTCTCAAGAGTGTGTATAGTTCCGGTCATCGGTGGAAGCTGCGAAAAGAGCACCTGCTCAGTCAACAGCAAGGGGGCCTGAACATCTTGCAATTGGTAAGCCAGGCGCGCCGGAGGACTCTCTGCATCCAGTGGCACATAGGCTCCCCCGGCCTTCAGAATGGCCAGTAGAGCCATAATCATGCGTGCGGAACGAGTCATATACAGAGCCACCAGGACACCCGGTCCCACACCCTGTCTCCGCAGCCAGTGAGCAAGTTGATTGGCAGCATGATTTAGCTCACGGTAGGTATAGCCTTCCGTCACATCGATGACCGCAAGTTGGTTCGGAACATTCTGTGCCTGTCTCTCAAAAAGTTGATGAAAGGCTAACGTCTGCGGAGTATTTGCCGAAGCGCTGAATGATACGCGCAAAACTTGCTGAGCAGAAAGGGAGAGCAGAGGGATTGAGTTGACGAAAGCCTGCGGCTGTTGGGCGGCATGGATGATGAATGTGTGCAGGACTGCAGCAAGCTGCTGCACCTGCTCAGATGTGACCCGTCGCGTATCATACTGCAATTCAAGCTGTAGCTCCTCGCCGACCTGACGCAGCGCCAGATTCAAAACAAAGGGTTCAGTATAAGCGTTGCTGCGCTGGAGAGAAATGGTCACATCTCCACTCAGCAGTTGCGCGGGCCAGCGTTCGTATGTAAAGGTCACCGGGAAAAAGGGCAGCGACTGACGGTCCGGCGCATCATCCTGTTGGGCAGGCCAGGTAAAGTAGGGCTGCCACCTGAGCGCCTCGTCCAGAGACTCCTGAACTGCCCGTCCTACCTGCTCAAAGCTCCAACTACTCTCACTGTGTATGGCGAGTGGCACAAAACGGGTATACAGTCCCAGTGCCATCTCCAGTTCTTCATACATGCGCCCATCGCAGGCCACACCAATTACAGCATCCCGCTCACCCGTCACACGCCAGAGCAAGAGATGCCAGCAGGCAAGCATCAAAGCAGGCAAGGACACACCGGAGCGATGCACAAGAGCGAGCATAGCTTCGCTCCATATTTTCGGCATGGAGATTGTATGGGTAGCCGGCTCAAAAGAAGTGGATGACGGATGCTGGGAGGTCAGATGGGTAACGCCGTTGACCCGGGCAAAGGGAAGCTCCATCGTCGACAGATGTGAAAGATCAACCTTCTCCCAGAACTCACGGGGCGCGATGGCGTTCTCAGAAGCGAGCAGTTCATTCTGCCAGGTAGACACATCCACATATTGCAATGGCTCTTCCAGCCATTGCCGCCCGGCAAGGCAGGCCGCGTATCTGCGACTCACCTCGGCAATGAACAGAGGAAGGGTCGCTGCATCGGCGGAGAGAGCAGAGAAGCTTACCAGGAAGAGATGTTTTTTCGCAGAGAGACGTATCAGGAACGTATGCACGAGAGGTCTGTGAGCGAAGTCGAAGGGTTGTGTTTGCAACTGAGCGAAGTGTATCGAGAGAGCAGCCTCCTGCGCGGATGAGTCCAGGTCTTGCAGATCGATAAGCGGGCAACCTCTATCAGTTTGATGACCGATTACCTGCACAGGAAGAGCCATCCCAGGCAAAACATGAAAGACGGTTTGGAAGATTTCATGCTGCTCTAGCATATGCGTGAGCGATTGCCGGAAAGCCTCGACCTCCAGCGTCCCCTCCAACCACACAGAGCATTGCGTACGATAAGCATTGCTCTTCTGCGGTAAGAGCCAGAGCCGCTCTTGTTGGAGAGAAAGGTGAGCTCCTCTTACCTTTGTCGTTTGCATAATACGTATCTACTCCTTCACAGTTCCGTAGAGATAAGGTGAAAAACTTTCATGGATTGATAGGACGACGCGCATGAGGCACTGATGATCTGCGTGGAAAGCGCCGTCGTCCGGCATTGCAGCAAGCGTGGCTTACTGCTCAGGAAGATTGAGGTCTGGCAGATCGAAGCGTCCGCCAGTGCGAATGGACAGGGAATTGCGTAAGCGTCGTTCAGCCTGCTCCTGCTGTTCGCGCTCGGCCTGTGTGAAGAACTCCAACTTGTCGATAGAGGCATCGGGCTGCGAGACGATGCTTTGTAGCAGAACGGTAAAGCGAGCGACCAGGGTTTCAATCGTACGGGATTCAAAGAGGTCGCTTCTGTAGTTCAGGGCACCGTGAAGCCTGCCGGACTGCTCAAACATAAACAGAGCCAGGTCGAACTTGGCTGCCCGCTCCATGTCGCTAGCGACCAGAGGCAACGCCGTCTGCTCATCCTCGCTCACACGATCAGTGCTCTCAGCTGAGGACTGCTCGTCTAATGGGGGGAGATTTTGCAGCACAATCAGCGCCTGAACCAGCGGAATATAGTGCAGAGAATGATCCGGTATCAGTTTTTCGACCAGAAGGTCAAAGGGCGTCTCCTGATAGGCATAGGCGTCCAGGGCAACCTTTCGTATGCGAGCCAGGAGCGTGCGAAATGATGGCTTGCCACTCAGATCGGTGCGTAACACGAGCAGATTGATAAAGAAGCCAATAATCTTCTCGATCTCCAGGTGATTACGATTCGCGCTGTCCGTACCAACCACGATATCGGTCTGTCCGCTGTAGCGATAGAGCAGGACCTGAAACGCGGCCAGCAGCACCATGAACAGCGTCACACCCTCCTTACGGCTCAAAGCGAGCAGAGCCTGAGAGTGTTCTGTGGTCAAAGAAAAATGGTGGACCTGGCCACGCTGACTCGGAACATCCGGGCGAGGATGGTCCAGCGGGAGCTTCAGAGGTGGCGCTCCACTCAACTGACGCGTCCAGTAGGTCAGTTGCGCCTCAAGCACCTCGCCCTGCAGCCACCGGCGTTGCCAGACGGCGAAATCGGCGTATTGCAACGGCAACACCGGCAATGGCGAGGGTTGGCCGGCTCTGAAGGCGTGGTAGAGCGCCATCAATTCTTGATAGAAGACGTCATTCGACCAGCCATCAGTAATAATATGATGCATGGTTACCAGCAGCAGATGATCTTCGGAGTCCAGGCGCAAGAGCAAGACACGCCACAGGGGTGCCTGTCCAGGATCAAAAGGAACCCGTCGCTCTTGCTCAACCAGGAGGAGAGACTGCGCATCACGGATTTCAGGTCGCTGATCAGCGAGATCGATCAGCGCGAGGTGAACGCGTACCTCCTCCGCCGTGGCGATCTGCTGAACAGGCTGTCCCTCGTGGACATAGAATGAGGTTCGCAGGCTCTCGTGTCGCTGAAGCAGGGCGACAAAACAACGCTGTAACACCGCCATATCCAGAGGACCATGAATATGTTGAACTGTAGGCACGAGGTAGGCAGTGCTACCCGGCTGCAATTGTTCCACCAACCAGAGCCGCTGTTGCGCGAACGACAGGGGCAGCCCCTGGGTGCGCGGCACCGGCACAAGAGGAGGCATATGTGCGATACGTGGATCCTGCAATGTCCGGGCCAGCCATTGGGCACTTCCAGCGATCGTCGGCTCTTCAAACACAAGGCGCAGAGGGACTTCCACTTGCAAGACGGCCCGTATGCGTGAGACCAGTTGTGTAGCCAGTAACGAGTGACCACCCAGATCAAAGAAGTTCGCCTGGAGATCGATGCGCTCTTTTTTGAGCACCTCGCACCAGATACCCTGCAGCACCTCTTCGAATGGTGTCATTATCTGCTGCGATTTCCCTTCCTCAACGCCATCTCGTTTCTCGGGCACAGGCAAGGCGCGTCGATCGATCTTACCGTTGCTGGTCAACGGTAGCTCCGACAAAACCACCACGGCGGCAGGGAGCATATACTGAGGCAAACGTTCTTGCAGGTAGCTGATCAGTTCTGGCCGTGCAGGGGCACTCTCCGCGCCCCTTCCTACCACATAGGCTGTCAGATAGGCATCACCCTGCTCCTCGCGCAGCATGACGACACATTCGCCAATCGCGGGATGCGCACGCAGAACAGCCTCGATCTCCCCCAGTTCGATGCGATAACCGCGCAGTTTCACCTGCTGATCGATCCGTCTGAGAAATTCAATCTGTCCGTCCGCTCGATAGCGGCCCAGATCCCCCGTCCTGTACAGCCGTTCGCCTTCCTGGCGGCCAAACGGGTTTGGCACAAAGGCCAGAGCCGTCCTCTCTGCCTCTCCTAGATAACCTCGACCTACGCCCATTCCTCCCACGTAGATCTGCCCCGGAACACCAACCGGGACCGGCTCCATCCCTTCGCTCAACAGGTAGAGCTGCGTGTTGGCAATCGCACGGCCAATCGGCACGTTGGCCACCTTGTCGATGACATCCGCCGTCAACCGGGCATGCGTCACATCGTCCGAGCACTCGGTGGGACCATAGGCGTTCAGCAGCGCGATCCCAGGATAGCGTTGCTGCCAGCGCTGCCCCGTTTCAACGGACAGTTGCTCACCTGTCACAACCAACCAGCGCAACGACGTGAGCCACGGCTGCCCTCCCGGCCGATCTTCCCGTTCGATCTCCTCCAGATAGGCACGTAAGAGGGAAGGCACCACCTCCAGGATCGTGAGCGAACTCGTGGCGATCCGCTCGAAGAGGCCCACCGGGTCGTGCGTTATCTGGTCCGGGATCATACACACCTGCCCTCCAACCAGGAACGCTGAGAGCATCTGCCAGACGGAGATGTCGAAGCACGGCGAGGCGGTCTGCGCCACGATATCATGCTGCGTCAGTTCCAACGTTTCAACCTTAGCCCACAGATGATTCAGCATACCGCGTTGCGTCACCATCGCCCCTTTCGGCCGCCCCGTCGAGCCAGAGGTGTAGATCACGTAGGCTAATTGCTCTCCCCCTGCCTCGACCGGAACCGCATCCTTACTGTAGGCCTCTAACGCCTGGAAGGTGGGGGCCAGATAACAGATGGCACGCGGGGTGATGGGCAACGCATCCCGCCAGTTCGGCTGGGTTATGAGGATCTGGATCCGGGCATCCGCGCAGATGAAGGCGAGATGCGCCGACGGATAGGCCGGATCGAGGGGCACATACGCCCCACCGGCCTTGAAAACGCCCAGCACCGCCACAAGAAACTCGACCGAGCGGGACATATGGATCCCCACCAGTTCCTCTGGCTGGACACCGACATCACGCAGCCAGTGCGCGAGCTGGTTGGCGCGCTGATCCAGTTCCCGATAGGTCAAGCGCGTTACACCATCCATCACAGCCAGCCGCGTAGGTGTAGCCGCCGCTTGCGCAGTGAACAGGTGCACAAAGGAGTGGGGCTGCGGAGCAGGGCGCTGTGTTTGATTCCAGTCGACGAGGATCTGCTGTCGTTCGGCAGCCGTGAGCAACGGCAGGCTGGCGATAGGGTGTGCTGGTTCGGTGGCGATGTGCTCCAGAAGCACCGCAAAATGGGCCAGCATGCGCTGGATGCTGCTGCGCTCAAACAGATCGCGGTTGTAGATCACCGCACAGAACAGGCCCTGTTCCCCATGAAAAATATTCAGCTCCAGGTCAAACTTGGTGGCAATCTCTTTCGTTTCATGGCCAGCATGAAAGGGCAGGACGAGCAGTTGCTCCTCCTCGTTGACTAGCGCATGCCGCTCCACAGAGGTTCGCTCCTGTTGCGCTACACTGAACATGACCTGGAAGAGTGGAGAACGACTCAGATCGCGTTCAGGTTGCAGCAGTTCCACCAGTTGCTCAAACGGCACATCCTGATGCGCATACGCCCCCAGCGCCACCTCACGAACCTGCCTGAGCAGATCCACAAAGGGAGGATTGTCGGCCAGATTCGTACGCAGCACAAGTGTATTGACGAAGAAGCCAATAAGATCTTCCAGCTCGATGCGCGTGCGGTTAGCAATCGGAGTGCCCACACAGATATCGGTCTGACCCGAATAGCGTGCCAGCAGCACGTTAAAGGCAGCGAGCAGGAGCATAAAGAAGGTCACATTCTCTTTATGGCTCAAGGCAAGCAGTTCCTCGTACAACGCGGGAGGCAAAGCCAGCGATTCGTAGGCCCCCTGGTAGGTCTGGATAGGAGGGCGCACACGGTCGGTGGGCAGTTCCAGAGGCGAGGCACCCGTCAACTGCCGCTCCCAATATGCCTGCTGATTTGCCAGGATCGCCCCCTGTAACCACTGGCGTTGCCAGACAGCGAAGTCTGCGTATTGAATCGGCAAAGGAGAGAGCGGAGACGGCTTACCAGCAGAGAATGCCTTGTAGAGTGTCGTCAGTTCCCGGACAAAGATGCTATTGGACCAGGCATCGGTCACGATATGGTGCATCGTCCACAAAAGTACGTGGGTTTGGGCGTCCAGGCGTAAAAGCGTAGTGCGCAGCGGCGGATCATGCGACAGATCGAATGGGCATTGCGTCTCCTGATTAGCAAAGCGCAGAGCCTCGGCCTGGCGTTCCTGCGGTGTCAGCCCCTGTAGATCGACCAGAGGCAACGCGAAGTTCCCTGCGGCTTTAATCACCTGCACAGGCTGGTCGCCTTGCATCTGAAAGACCGTACGCAGGACCTCATGTCGCCTCACAAGCTCCGTGAAGCTGCCTTGTAGTGCTCTGAGATTCAGCGGCTCACAGAAAAGCAGGCTGCGCGACAGGAGATAGGCAACGCTATCGGGCTCTAGCTGATACAGGAACCAGAGTCGCTGCTGAGCAAAGGACAATGGCAAAGGTTGCGTGCGAGCGACGGGGAGCAAAGGTAATTCATCAAGGGCCTGATCGCCACGCAGAGCCTGTTCTACACGTTGAGCGAAGCCAGCTACGGTAGGATTCTCAAACAGACACGGAATGGGGAGTTCCACCTGTAAAGAGAGGCGCACACGTGCCAGAACCTGCGTTGCCAGTAAGGAATGACCACCCAGGTGAAAGAAATTATCGTGGATACCAATTGATGGAACTGCCAGTAACTCCTTCCAGATGCCGAGCAAGATCTCCTCAACAGGACTGCGCGGAGGAGTAATCTCTGCCTGCGCATCATCCTGGTAAGAGACAGGGTCCGGCAGGCGTTTGCGATCCAGTTTGCCGTTAGGGGTCAACGGTAAGTCATGCAGATAGACAAAAGTCGCAGGCAGCATATACTCGGGAAGTTGTTCCCGGACAACAGTGCGCAGATCGTCGTTCGTCGGCGCAGGCTGCTGCTGAGGAACGATATAGCCGACCAGGCGTTTCTCTCCCGCCCGATCTTCGCGCAGCACAACGACGGCATCCCATACATTAGGATGCCGCTTCAGTACCGCCTCAATCTCACCCGGTTCAATACGAAAACCGCGTAATTTCACCTGCTGATCACGCCTTCCAAGAAAGGCAATCTGGCCTTGAGGAGTATAGCACGCTAGATCGCCCGTTTTATACAGCCTGGCCCCCGGTTCCTGACTCCACGGATGGGGCACAAAGCGCTCTGCCGTCTGTTCGGGCTGATGAAGGTAACCATGCGCTAATCCCTGACCACCAATATACAGTTCTCCTGCCAGTTCCGGTGGCACAACATGCATCCAATCATCCAGCACGTAGACCTCACAACCAGCAAGCGGGCTACCCAGAGGGATACTTTCCTGCCCTTCTCTGAGCCGTTGCAGGAAAGCTGAATCATCCACACGGCCCAGATTATTTGTTAGCACACCGATCGTGGCTTCGGTCGGCCCGTAGTGGTTATAGATGGTACAGGAACCACCCAGAGCATGCACCTTCTCCAGCAGATCAAAAGGCAGGACTTCACCGCCCAGGATCAGCGCCCGACGCGGCAACAACGTACAATCGGCATCTCCCGCCAGCAGAGCCGAGAGGTGCGAGGGCACGATCTTGAGCACATCGATAGGGTGTTGAGCAACCCAGTGCGCATAGGCCTCCGCCGAGGTGATCGTCGCATAATCAAGCACCTGCAAGCAACCACCTGAAGCCAATGCACAAAAGATCGCCGTATTGCCCAGATCCGCCGCCAGCGTGGAGACCGTGGCATACTGCCAGCCAGCTGCTCCTCCCAGGAGGGTACAGAGCGCCTGCGTGTAATTGACAATGCTCTTTTGCGGAACCAGAACGCCTTTAGAGAGGCCCGTCGAGCCTGAAGTATAGATCATATACGCGGGATCTTCTCCATGACCAGAAACGGGAAGATTGGTATCGGCTTCCTGCTCTGCCACTAACAGGAGCGCATCCAGATCTACCAGTTGCTCCTGCCAATCAGCAAGGCGTGAGAAAAGAGCTTCTCGGGTCAACACAAGAGACGTCTGGCTATCGCGCAACTGATAGTCAAGGCGAGCTGCGGGGCTTTCTGGATCGAGCGGGACATAGGCAGCACCGGCTTTGAGCACGGCAAGCAGCGCAACGATCATGCGAGCAGAACGAGGGAGGCAAAGACCAACCAGATGACCCGCACCAACGCCTTTACGACGAAGGGCACGCGCCAGACGGTTAGACAAACGATGTAATTCCAGATAGGTGAGTTGCTCATCCACACTCACTACGGCCAACTGATGCGGCGTACGTTCTACGTGAGCTTCGAAGAGCTGATGCAGTCCCTGAGCCGATACGAGAGGCTGTGGAGCGCGAAAGGTCGTCAACAGGTACTCGATCTCATGCTGTTCTAGCAATTGCAAAGAACCAACAGGCTGCTGTAGAGCTTCAACAACGCCTTTCAAGAGCTGATGCAGCACCGATGCGACTCTCTGCACATGGGCAGGCACGATATGCTGAGGATCGTAGTACAGTTCCAGGTGAACCCGTTCACCCTCTTCGAGCAACGTCAACTTGAGGGCAAACGGCTCGCTACAGCACCAACGGCGCGTGAGGTGGAAATTGACCTCGCCGACGTTTATTGTCGCAGGCCAGCGCTCGTGCTCAAAGGTTATGGGAAACATATTCGGGCTATCATTCTCTACCTGTGGAGACCAGGTGAAATACGCCTGCCCGCGTACAGCGTCCTGGAGCATGACGTCTACCGAGGCTACAACCTGCTCAAACGACCAGTGCTGTTCAAAATGGGCGGAGAGCGGAACAAAGCGCGTGTATAATCCTAAAGCCTCCGTCAACTCCTCATATAACCGCCCGTCGCAGGCCACACCCAGCAGCTGATCCGTGTTCCCGGTCAAATATCCGAGCGCAATCAACCAAGCAGCTAAGACTATTGTGCTCAGCGAAGTACCATACTGACGAGCCAGCGCATGGAGAGAGGAGGAGAGAGTCTCATCGATGACTACCGGGAGCAGACGCGGATCAAACTCCGAAGCCTGCATTGACTCCTGCCCCGATCGTTCAAGGGGTAAACGTAGCGTCGATAATTGAGAGAGCGCAATCCTTTCCCAGAACTCATAGGAGCTTCTCGAACCCTCCGCCGCGAGCATCTTCTTCTGCCAGGCGACAATATCGATATATTGCAGAGGCAGTTCATCCGGTTCCTGCCCCTGTAGACAGGCCTCGTATGTGCGGCTCAGTTCCCCGATAAGCAGGGGGAGCGCCGAGGCATCCGCACAGAGCGCGGGAAGGCAGAGTAGCAGCAGGTGAGTATTTGGAGAGAGGCGAAACAGGAAGAAGCGCACAAGCAGCCCATGGGTTAGAGTAAAGGGCAAACTCTGTTGTTCGGCGTAGAAAGCATCCAACAACTTCTCCTGAACGGATGGTTCCAGCGCCTGCAGGTCAATATAAGGGACCGAGAAGTCAGCATATTGACCGATAACCTGCACGGGTACGTCCAAAGAAGGCATGATGCGAAACTGTGTGTGGAGAATTTCATGCATCTCAACGATGCGCTGGAACGCCTGCTGAAATGCCCGAAGTTCTAATGCTCCCTGCAAGCGCACAGCGCACAACGCTCGATAGGCAGAGTTTTCTCCCTGAAGCGACCAGAGCCGCTCCTGTTGCGGAGAAAGACGCGCTCCTTTCAACCCGGTTGTCTGCATATAATTTCCTCGCTCCTTATCCCATAAAAAGTTCGTACGAAAAAGAGCACTGTTTATAATTGTGCTTGCTATGACAAGTCGAATACATCAAAACGTTCACCCCTGTGGATGTGCAATTCACGGCGGATTTCCCTGGCAGCAACTGCTTGCTGAGCACTTTCACGCGCGGCAAGAAAGTCCAGACTATCGATCGAGGCATCAGGCTGCTTCACCGCACTCTGCAGCAGAGCAACAAAACGCTCCGCCATGAGCGCAATCGTATCAGCCTCGAAGAGATCCAGACTATAAGTCAGCCCCGCATATAAGCATCCAGCTTGCTCGTGCATAAATAGAGCCAGATCGAACTTGGTTGCGCTGAGTTCATCGGGGACAGAGGGGGACGCATCCATCTCCATCTGCCCGGTATGGAGAGATTGGACCACTCCGTGCGCCGTATCATCCCCACGTTTATCGAAGGAAGGCAGGTTTTGCAGCACAAATAGAACCTGGACCAGCGGCATACGATCCATTGTATGATCCGGCACCAGCTTCTCAACGAGGAGATCGAATGGCGTCTCCTGATAGGCGTAGGCATCTAACACTATCTTGCGCACCCGGGCGAGCAGTTCGCGGAACGAGGGTCGCCCATTCAAGTTTGTGCGCAGCGCCAGCACATTGACAAAGAAGCCAATGATATCCTCGGTTTCTACGCGATTGCGATTGGCAAAGTCGGTGCCCACGACGATATCCGTCTGCCCACTGTAACGATAGAATAAGATCTGGAAAGTGGTCAGGAGGGTCATAAACAGCGTCGCGCCCTCCTGGCGGCTGAGCGCGATCAGCGCATCATACAGTTCACGTGGCAGGCTGAAGCGATGCAACGCGCCACGATGACCATGCCGGGCAGGATAAGGATGGTCGGTCGGCAACTGGAGCTGCGCGGCCCCCGCTAACTGCCATCGCCAGTAAGCCAGGTGCGTACGAAGAATCTCACCCTGCAACCAGTCGCGCTGCCAGATCGCAAAATCGGCGTATTGGATCGGCAGAGGCTGCAATGGCGAGGGCTGACCGGCGCAGAAAGCATGATACACTGTGGTTAGCTCACGCTGAAAGATACCGCTGGACCAGCCATCGGTGATAATATGGTGCATGGTTTGCAGGAATATATGCTCCTGCCCATTAAGACGTAGAAGCGTCGTACGCAGAAGAGGTCCTCGCTCCAGGTCACAGGGAAGCTGCGCCTCCTGAATCCCCAGGCGCTGCGCCTCCGTTTCGCGCTCTGTGGGGGCCAGTTCGGAGATATCAACCACGGGCAAACGGCAACATACATGCTGATGGATTATCTGTACAGGCTTGCCCACACGTTCCTGAAATATGGTACGCAGGCTCTCATGACGCTCGATCAAAGCGTTTAGCGTGCGTTCAAGCACGGCTACATTTAGAAAACCATACAGACGACGAGAATGAGGAATGAGGTAGGCACTGCTGTCAGGCTGCAAACGATCGAGGAACCAGAGCCGCTGCTGCGCAAAGGACAGCGGTAAGTCCTGCGTACGCGGTACAGGCAGCAGGGGTGGCACATCGCTCTCCTGTTCTTTGCGCATTGCTTGCTCTACCTGTAGCGCAAAATCGGCCAGGGTTGAGGCCTCAAACAGGCTGGTTACCGCAATCTCTACAGAGAATAGAGACTGCACGCGTGCGATCAGTCGCATCGCCAGCAACGAATGTCCACCGAGAGCGAAGAAATCGTCGTACGGTCCGATATGCGAGCGTCCAAGTACCTCTTTCCACAACTCGGCCAGCAGTTCTTCCAGCGGAGTACGCGGGCTAACCAGTTCGCTACGCTCCTCGCCGCGCAACTGCTCGGGTCCGGGGAGCGCATGCCGATCGACCTTCCCATTGGGGGTCAGCGGCAGTGCTTCTAGCGCAACCAGGTACGAGGGCACCATATAATCGGGCAGCTTCTCTTGTAGATAGGCGCGCAATTCATAGAATGGGGGTAGCCCCTCCGATTTCAGACCAACAACATACGCGACCAGACAGATATCGCTGACGATATCTTCCCGAGCCAGCACCACACACTCGCTGACCTCTGGATGCTCTAACAAAAGGACCTCGATCTCTGATGGTTCAACGCGGTAGCCGCGAATCTTCACCTGTGTATCGCTACGGCCCACAAACTCTATTTCTCCATTGGGGAGATAACGCGCCACATCACCAGTGCGATACACACGTGCGCCCGGGACATTGCTGAACGGATCGGGGACGAAGCGTTCGGCGGTCTGCTCCGGGCGTTGTAGATAGCCCCACGCAAGGCCAGCTCCACCGATCCATATCTCGCCGTGCGCTCCCCGTACTACAGGTTGCCCATGGGCATCGACCAGGTAGACGCGCGTATTAGCAATCGGCCTGCCGATAGAGATGTGTTCCAGAGCTTCGGTAGGCAAACCGGTCCAGCATGTCACACTGATCGAGGACTCCGTGGGTCCATAAAACTGATGCACCGGGACAGAAAGAACAGCGAAGACCCGCCGTACCAGATCCAGGCTTACCGCCTCGCCGCCGCACTGGATACAGCGCAGAGTGTGGCAAGCCGCAAAGGCGGGTTCCTGCACCAGGAGATTGAGCAACGATGGGACCGCATGCAGGAGCGTGATCCGCTCCTCGTGTAGCCTTTGAATAAGTGCGGGATAGTTCTTTACCTCCAGAGGTGGCACGATGACGATGGTCGCTCCTACCATCCAGGGACCGAAGAGTTCCCACAGCGCGATATCAAACCCCCACGAGGCCACCTGCATAACGCGATCGCTGCTTTGCAGGCCCACATCGGCGATCCCCCACCATAAGCGATTGACGATCGCGGCATGCTCGATCATTACTCCTTTCGGCCGACCGGTTGACCCAGAGGTATACATGATATAAGCCAGGTGCTGAGCAGTTACCGGCAGCGGCTTCTGTAACTCTGGCTGCTGGAAAATCTCCTGCCATTGGAGATCGAGGCAGAGGGCCGGCGTTGCCACCTGTGGGAAACGCTCATAGAGGGATTGACGGGTAATCAGTATCGTGGCCTGCGTCTCTTCCAGCAACCAGCTCAGCCGTTCCACCGGTGCGGATGGATCGAGGGGCACGTAGATCCCACCTGCCTTCAGCACGGCTAATAGAGCAATCGTTCCTTCCAGGGAACGCTCCATATAAAGAGCCATAGGCGTATAAGGTTTATTGCCCTGAGCAAGCAGGTAACTTGCAAGCTGATTGGCGCGACGGTTCAACTCGCCGTAGCTCAGGCAACAACCGTTCATTACTACGGCAAGCGCATCGGGAGTACGCTCCGCCTGCGCCTCTACAAGCGTGTGCAGGGCGCGAATGTCAGGAAATTCGAGATGCGTCGCATTCCACTCAATGAGGGTTTGCTGTCGCTCCGCAGGAGAAAGGAATGAAAAATCTGACAGGCGCATCTGAGGAGCCTCTACAATGGCCTCCAGTAAAAGCTGCCAGTGCTCCAACAGGCGAGCAATAGTACTTGATTCGAAGAGATCGGTATTGTACTCCACGCTACAGTGCAAACCTGCATTCGTCTGAAGCACCAGCATCGATAACTCAAATTTGGTAATGGTATGTTCGCTGTGCAGTCCCTGCCAGCTCAGATTCTCGGTATGCGTTCCGCGTCCATCCTCCATGCGCTGCTCATCAGAAGCATGTTGCAGGGTAAAGCTCAACTGGAACAGGGGGGAGCGGCTGAGATTACGTCGCGGACTCAGTTCTTCGACCAGATACTCAAAGGGCACATCCTGATGGGCATAAGCGCCCAGCGCGACCTCGCGTACACGCTTC
The DNA here is from genome assembly GCA_015099395.1 of Ktedonobacteria bacterium brp13. Lineage (GTDB taxonomy): Bacteria > Chloroflexota > Ktedonobacteria > Ktedonobacterales > Ktedonobacteraceae > Dictyobacter. The sequence goes on from AP024096.1 coordinate 3,989,468, forward strand.
AACACCTCCAGGAAAGAAGGATTGCCGGCGAGTTCCACGCACAAGACTAGCGTGTTCATAAAGAAGCCGAGCAATCGCTCTAATTCGCTGCGCGAACGATTGACGATCGCTGTACCAACACTGATATCCGTCTGCCCAGAATAGCGTGCCAGCAGCGTTTGATAAGCGGCCAGTAAGAGCATAAAGAGAGTCACGCCCTCTCTTTGACTCAACGCGTCGAGTTTTTCGCTGAGGTGGACAGGCAAGGACCGGGACTGTAATGCACCATGAAAGGTCTGTCGCAAAGGATAAGGATGGTCGGTCGGAAGTTCCAGGGGAGAAACATCCGCTAACTGTCGCTTCCAATACGCCAGTTGCTTCTCCAGTGTCTCACCCTGGAGCCACTGGCGCTGCCAGACAGCAAAATCGGCATACTGCACCGGCAATGGTGGCAAAGGAGCAGGTTGCCCGACAAGAGCGGCGTGATAGAGCGCGATCAGTTCACGATAGAATATCTCCTCCGACCAGGCATCGGTGATAATATGATGCATAGTTAGAAGGAAGACGCGTCTTTCTGTATCCAGATCGAGAAGGAAGACGCGCAACAATGGACCACGAGAGAGGTCGCAGGGCTGCTGTGCCTCCTGCAATGCCAGTTTCTGCACCTCGGACTCGCGCTCATCCTCAGTCAACGCTCCTAGATCCACGATGGGCAGCAGAAACCTGCTGGCCGGGGCGATGACCTGCACAGCCTGACCATCCATCTCACGGAAAGTGGTGCGCAGAATCTCATGGCGATGGATCAATTCTTCGAGGGCGGTTTCAAGCGCCCGGACATTCATACTTCCATACAGACGCCGAGCACTAGGCACCAGATAGAGGGGACTTCCCGGCTGCAACTGATCCAGCAGCCAGAGCCGCTGTTGCGCAAATGACAATGGCAGATGTGTTGTGCGCGGCACCGGAACCAGTGGCAACAGCGTTGCGGGTTGCTCACCCTGTAACAACACCTCCACACGGTGAGTTAGACCGGCTATGGTTGGCTCCTCAAAGAGCGCGCGCAACTGAATTTCTATTTGAAGGAGCGTACGCACCCGCGATATCAGGCGTGTTGCCAGCAGAGAGTGTCCACCCAGGGCAAAGAAATTGTCGTGCAATCCTATCTGAGATCGATTGAGCACCTCGCGCCAGATTACCGCCATCATCTCCTGTATCGGAGTTTTCGCCTCCTCGCTCGCTTGCTCTGTCTGGAGATTGCCAGGATCCAGCGAGAGAAGTGCTCGTCGGTCGACCTTGCCGTTAGCGGTCAGCGGCAATGCCTCCAGCGCAATCATAAAGGTCGGTAGCATATAGTAAGGGAGATGCTCTCGCACAAAACAGTGCAATTCCTCAGGCGAGGGGAGTGGTCCACCAGCCACACCTGCCACGTAGGCAACCAGGGGTGTTTCCCCTGTCGCACTTGTACGCTGCAGCACGGCACATTCATGGACAGATGGATGCTGCAACAGGCGCGCCTCGATCTCCTGCAATTCAATACGATAGCCACGCAGTTTCACCTGGGAATCGAGACGTCCACGATAGACAATTGTACCGTCGGCGCGATAGTGAGCAGCATCGCCAGTCTTATATAACCGCTGACCAGACGTCCTGCTCCAGGGATGAGGGATAAAACGCTCGGCGGTCAGCTCAGGGCGCTGCCAGTAGCCGTACGCCAGACCGGGACCTCCGATGTAGAGTTCTCCAATATGGGCAATGGGAACAGGTTGAAGATACTCGTCCAGAATATAGATATCGGTATTCATGTAGGGATGACCGATGGGAACGAAGCCCTCCTGCTCATCCCTGGACGGATCTCCTTCAAAATAGGTACTATCAATGGCCGCCTCGGTCACTCCATAGGCATTCACCAGGCGCGTTTGATCAGCGCAGAGCTGCCTCGTCAGGAAATACTCTTTCCCATACCAGGCGTCAGAGCCAACGATCAGAAGCCGCATAAAAGTGAGCGCCTGAGAGGTCTCCTGGAGATGCGCCAACAGATGGCGCAGAACAGCCGGGACCATATCAGCCATATCGATATACTCACGCCTCATCAAAGCGTACAGGTCCTCGGCATCCAGCAGTGTATCCTGTGGGCAAAGCACCAGCTTCGCACCCGAACAGAGCGCACGTATCAGATCACCGGTAAAGACATCAAAGGCCACATTGGCCATTTGCAGATAAGCCGTACCGGTAGAGCGCAGATGATAGGCCTGCTCCCAGGCGTTATAGGTATGCAGCAGTTGCGAGTGCGCCACCATTACCCCTTTGGGAGTGCCTGTAGAGCCAGAGGTATAGATCATATAGGCGATCTGCTCAGGAAAGATCTCTTTGGGAAGGCACTCCTGGCCTTCATAAGCCAGCCAGTCCCGGGCATCCATATCCACAAAACGACAGCGCTGGATAGATGAGTTCACGGGAAGAGTTTCCACAACACGCTGCTGAGTCAGGAGCAGCGGCACATGAGCATCGGTGAGCATAAAGGCCAGGCGTTCGGCTGGATAAGCAGGGTCCAGCGGCACATATGCGGCCCCACATTTGAGCACACCTATCAGGGCTACCACCAGCGCAAGCGAGCGCTCCATACAGACCCCAACAAAGGTTCCGGGTTCTACTCCGCAGGCACGGAGATAGCGAGCGAGCCGGTCTGCGCGCTGGTTTAGAGCAGCATAGCTCAATTGCTCGCCCTGAAAAACCACGGCGACAGCATCCGGCGTGTCCTGACTCTGCGCCTCGATCAAGGTATGGATACCGCCCTGTGCTGGCGGCTCTTCTTTACGAGAGTGCCACTCGTCCAGGAGTAGCTGCCATTCCTCCCCAGTCAACAGAGGAAGGTGATAGACGTGCTGTTGAGGCTGAGCGACAATGCTGGCAAGCAAGGTCTGCCAATGTCCAAGAAGCCTTTGTATGGTACTGGCGTCGAAGAGGTCGGCAGCGTATTCGACGTCGCAGCCCAATCCATGCCTGCTCTCCACAACGGAGACCGTAAGATCAAACTTCGCATTGGTCTGCGCCGTGCCAATATTCCCAAGCGAGACGCTGCCTGGCTGCCGAGCAGTTTCCGACATATCAGCTACCTGCTCCAGACTGAACATGACCTGGAAGAAAGGGGTATGGTTCAGGTCACGTTCGGGCTGAAGCTTTTCGACCAGATATTCAAAGGGGATATCCTGATTGCCGTATGCCTCCAGCGCCGTTGTGCGCACAGTGCGAAGGAGATCGAGAAAGGTGGGATTGCCAGCGAGATCACTACGCATGACCAGCGTGTTGACGAAGAAGCCGATCACGTGCTCTAGCTCAGGACGCGTTCGGTTGGCAATCGGCGTTCCCACACAGATATCGGTCTGGCCTGTATAACGAGCAAGCAGAATGGATAGAGCCGTCAGGAGCAGCATGAAGAGGGTTACCCCCTCTTGCTGGCACAGGTTGTTCAGTTCCTCGCTGAGCGCACGAGGCAGAAACAGCGACTGATGCGCGCCTCGATAAGCCTGTACCTCCAGGCGAGGATGGTCAGTTGGTAGTTCAAGAGGCGAAACATCCGCCAGTTTCCTTCGCCAGTAAGCAAGCTGTGTTTCCAGGATCTCACCCTGGAGCCACTGGCGCTGCCAGAGGGCAAAATCGATATATTGAACCGGCAGAACAGGCAAAGGTGAAGGCTGGCCGACAGAGAAAGCCCGGTAGAGCGAGGTTAGTTCGCGCATAAAGATCGTGCTGGACCAGCCATCAGAAATGATATGATGCATGGTGAGCAGAAGGACATGATCCTCCATATCCAGGCGCAACAAAGAGGTACGCAGCAGCGGTCCATGCTCCAGATCGCAGGGGAGGAGTGCATCCTGTGAGGCCAGGCGGCGCGCCTCATGCTCGCGTTCTTTCAGTGCTAATGCTCTCAGGTCAACAATGGGGAGACGGAACACGCCGGAGGGATGAACGACCTGCACAGGTTGACCATCTCGCATATGGAAGGTCGTACGTAGCACCTCATGGCGTTGCATGAGATGGGCCAGACTTCGTTCTAATACCGCACTGGAGAGTTCTCCACGTAGCCGTGGAGATGCGGGAACGAGATAGGCAGTGCTTCCCGGCTCCAACTGGTCCAGAAACCACAGTCGCTGCTGGGCAAATGACAGAGGAAATGCACTGTCCTCGCTGATCTGAGATCGTCTATTTGTAAGCGGGATGCCCTCTTTTTTCTGACTTAACTTCTGCATGAAAAGCTTCAGTTTTTCGGGTGCAAGATCGGCAACACGTCTGGAAATATCACTCATTGAGCTTCATCCTATTCATTTCGCTACATATCGGAGCTAAACAGTGAGTTGAATTCGTCGTCTGACATCGTTTCCAATGCATTTAATATCGCTGAGATTTCCTCGCTCCCTGTCTGCTCCATCAGCTCCACCTGTTTTTGCTGAATGACCGTCGCCAGTTCTGCAATGGTTGGCGCCTGGAACAGGCTCATGACCGGAACCTCTATATGCAACATGGCCTGCACACGAGACAGAAGCTGGGTTGCTAACAATGAATGCCCTCCCAGCTTGAAGAAATTGTCATAGATACCTATCTGGTCATCGTCCAGCACTTCGCACCAGATCTCCGTCAGGAGCTTCTCCAGCGGCGTGCGTGGCAGCGCAATCTCCATGTCCGGATCTGTGCTGCGTAGCTGTTCCATTGACGAGAGGGCCTTCCGATCAATCTTCCCATTCTGAGTGAGTGGCAAGGCATCCAGAGCGATGAAGCGCGAGGGCAGCATATATTCGGGGAGTTTCTCCTGAAGCCACGCCCTTATATCGTCCTCAAGCGAAGCGGAGTTCGATACATTCCCTATCGCGTAGTAGGCGCTCAGCCTCTGGCCTCCCAGCGCATCCTCTTCTAGCAGCACTACGGCGTCCTGAACGAGGGGATGGCGCTTGAGCACAGCTTCGATCTCGCCCAGTTCAATGCGATAGCCACGCAGCTTCACCTGTCGATCGATGCGACCCAGGTAGTGGAGCCGACCATCCTCGCCATACTTTACCCGGTCTCCCGTTCGGTACAACCGCTCTCCCGGCTGCTCGCTCCACACATGCGGCACAAAGCGTTCCGCCGTTAGCTCTGCCTTACCGATATACCCTCTCGCCAGCCCTGGCCCTCCTATGTACAACTCCCCCGGCACCCCTGGCGGCACCAGTCGTTGCTGCCCGTCGAGCACAAACAGCTGCGTCGGGGACAGCGCTCGTCCGATGCTCGGCGCTCTCCCTTCGGCCTGTAACCCCTCCGCGATACTTGCACACACCGTCGTCTCCGTGGGTCCATAGGCATTGCACATCCTTCTTCCCTCCGACCAGCCCTCCACCTCGTCCTCGCCACACGCCTCCCCGGCCACCACCAGCGTCTCAACGCCCGGCATCCCCCCTTCTGGCAGCACACGCAGCACCGAGGGCGGCAGCGTCACAACCGTGATTGCCCGTTCCTCCAGCAGCCTGAGCAAGGGCTGTCCCGGTTGGAGTTGCTCCGGTTCCGCCAGATGCAGGCTGGCTCCCGCCAGCAGGCTCACCAGCATCTCGGCAATCGAGGCATCGAAGCTAGGCGAGGCAAATTGCAGCACCCGGCTCTGTGGCCCGATGCCAAAGGCAGTTACCTGCCCTCGCACCAGATTCCCCAGCCCCCAGTGACTCACCGCGACTCCTTTGGGCTGTCCCGTCGACCCGGAGGTGTAGATCACATAGGCCACATTCTCAGCATCCCGGGGGAGAGAAGGCGGCTCGCTGGCAGCGGTTTCCAGCTGAGACCAGAGCTGCGAGAGCGCCAGGGACTCGACCGAGACGGTGGACGTCTGCCATGACCAGGGATGCACGCTCAGGAGCAGGCTCACCCCTGCATCGGTCAACTGGTAGGCCAGCCGCTCCGATGGTGAGGCCGGGTCCAGGGGGACATAGCCGCCTCCGGCTTTGCTGATCGCCAGCAGGCTGATGAGCAGTTCGACCGAGCGCGTGCCGATGACGGCGACCAGCACCTCAGGTCCAACCCCTCGCTGACGCAGCAGATGGGCAAGCTGGTTGGCGCGCCGCTCCAGGTGCGCATAACTCAGGCACCCTTGATCACTCACCAGAGCGATGGCGTCAGGGGTACGCTGCACCTGCGCTTCGAAGAGCGTGGGCAGGCTGGCAATCTCGACCGGATCATGGCTCTGACCACTCCATTCGGCCAGCAACTGCTGAGATTGCACGGCGGTCAGCAGAGGCAGGTCCAGGACTGAAGTTTGGGGATCGGCAACGATGCCTTCAAGCAGACAGTGCCAGGAGGTCAACATCTGTTGGATCGTGCTGGCATCGAAGAGGTCGGTGCTATATTCAACGTCGCAACGCAGGCCCTGCGCACTGCTGACAACGTTGAACGTGATATCAAAGCGCGTTGTACTGTGCTCCCTGCTCAATCCGGCTACCCGCAGCGCAGAGGGTGGTGTTTGCGGCGTCTCAGTCCCCTCGGAGAGCTGTTGCACGCCAAACATGACCTGGAAGAGCGGCGGCCGACTCAAATCGCGCTCGGGTTGCAGCGCCTCAACTAATTGCTCAAAGGGCACATCCTGGTGCGTATAAGCATTTAAGGCGACGTTGCGCACGCGTTTCACCACTTCCAGGAATGTAGGATTACCCGATACATCGATGCGCATAACCAGGGAATTGGCGAAGAAGCCAAGCAGCCCTTCCAGTTCGGAACGGGTACGATTGGCGATCGGCGAACCGGTGCTGATATCGGTCTGACCGCTGTAGCGGGCAAGCAGGACCGCGAAGGCACCGAGCAAGAGCATGAAGAGCGTCACCCCCTCCTGACGGCTCAATACATTCAGCTCAGATCCCAATGAAGCAGGCAACAGGAGTACCTCTGAACCGCCACGGTACGTCTGCACGGGAGGACGCGGTCGGTCGGTTGGCAATTCCAGGGAAGGGATATCCGCCAGTTGTTGCTTCCAGTAGGCGAGTTGAGCGTCGAGGACCTCACCCTGTAACCACTGGCGCTGCCAGACGGCAAAGTCGGCATACTGGACAGGTAACGGGGGTAGCGAGGGCGAAGTTCCATCCACAAAGCCTTGATAGAACGTCGTCAAATCTCGCATAAACACATCATTAGACCAGGCATCCATGATGATATGGTGCATGGTCAGGAGCAGGATATGTTCTTCCGTCTCCAGCCGCAGAAGGGTGGCGCGCATTAATGGTCCTACCGCCAGATCGCAGAGACGCCGCGCCTCGTCCCTGGCTAATTGCTGCATTGCGGTTTCACGCGCGTCCCGATGTAGTCCACTCAGGTCCACCAGTGGCAGATAGAAGGCGTGAGGAGGTGAAATCACCTGGACCGGCTGTCCATTCTTCTCCTGGAAGGTTGTGCGCAGCGTTTCGTGACGTTCAATCATCGCCGTAAAACTACGCTCTAACGCATTCACCTGTAAGGCTCCGATCAGGCGTCGCCCTCCGGGCATCAGATACGCGATATTATCGGGCATCAACTGATCGACAAACCAGAGCCGCTGTTGTGCGAAGGATAGAGGAAGGTCTGCGCTACGCGATACCGGCACCAGAGGCAAGGATTGCAGCCCCTGACCGATATGGAGAGCAGCCTCCACATGTTGAGCTAATCCGGCAATAGTGGGAGATTCAAAGAGAGACTGTAGCGGAATCTCTAGCTGCAGCATACTACGGATACGCGAGATCAGACGCGTTGCCAGGAGAGAATGACCACCCAGAGCAAAGAAGTTGGCATCCCTCTCTATCGCTGAGCGCCCAAGCACATCACACCAGATGGTCGTCAGCAGTTCCTCTATGGGCGTTTGCGGGGAGCCGCTTGTGGAAGTCTCGCGCTCAAACGTCTGAGGATCAGGGAGCGCCCTCCGGTCCACCTTGCCATTGGGGGTTAGTGGTAAGGCCTCCAGAATAACGATGTAGGAGGGAATCATATACTCTGGTAGTTTGCCTTGCAGGTAGCTACGTAACAGGCCAGCAGTTATTTCGGCTTCTCCCACGCCCACGACATAAGCAACCAGAGATAGCTCGCCTGAGCCATCGGTACGTAGCGCAACAACGCCCATGTGGACGGCGGAATGTTGTAGCAACAGTGTCTCGATTTCACCGACTTCGATACGATAGCCGCGCAGTTTGATCTGTTGATCGATACGTCCCAGATACTCTATCCTGCCAGAAGCGAGCCAGCGAACGCTATCTCCGGTTCGATACATACGTGCGCCGGACTCCTCGCTAAACGGATCGGGGAGGAAACGCTCTGCCGTTAGTTCTGGACGACCGAGATAGCCGTCTGCTAATCCAACGCCACCAATATAGAGTTCGCCAGCCACACCGATCGGCACCGGAGAGCTAGCATCACTCAATACATAAAGTTGCGTATTGTCGATAGCGCTACCAATTGAGAGACGCTCCTCGTGCTGCTGTATCCTGTAGATACTCGACCAGATGGTTGTTTCGGTTGGACCATACATATTCCAGAGCTGACCACCCTTTGACAACAACTGATCGGCCAGATCGACAGGCAACGCTTCACCACCACAAAGCATCTTAAGCTGTGGGTGACCACTCCACTCTGAGAGGAGAAGCATACGCCAGGTCGAGGGAGTCGCCTGGAAGATCGTCGCAGCACTGACTTCAAGCGCATTAGCTAAAGCCAGACCATCGGCCGCGACCTGACGATCCACGATAGAGATGCATGCCCCTATGGTTAATGGCAGTAATAGCTCCAACGCGGCAATATCAAATGAGAAGGAGGTCACGGCAAGAACAACATCCTGTTTTCCAATACCTGGCTCACGGACCATGCTTGTAAAGAAGTTTACAACTGCACGGTGGGAGATGATGGTGCCCTTTGGCCTGCCGGTCGATCCAGAAGTGTAGATAACGTAGGCGGTCTGCCGTGCGTCGCACGGCGTATCCTGTTCTCTAGTAGCAGACGCAGCAAACAGAGCATCAGGCAGACAGAGCAGGCTGGAAGTGTGAGCGGGAAGACCATCTACCAGCCAGGGCTGCGTAACCAGCACAGCCGCCCGGCTATCCTCAAGCATGAAGGAGAGACGCTCTCGCGGATAGGTTGGATCCAGCGGGACGTAAGCTCCTCCAGCATGCAGTATACCAAGCATACCTACGACCAGCTCGAGAGAACGCTCCATAGCGAGTCCCACCCGCGTGCCAGGCTTCACACCTTGCAGGCGGAGGTGCTGAGCGACACGTTGAGCATACATTTCAAGTGCAGCATAGGTCAGACTGGTATCTCCAAAGACGAGCGCAACACTGTCTGGCGTATGGACCGCCTGATCATGAACCAGTTCGTGAATACAGCGCTCAGCCGGGAAAGTAGAGCGCGTATCGTTCCATTCGGTGAGAAGTCTCCTGCGCTCAACCGTTGATAACAGCGGCAGATAAGCCAGGTGCTCATCTGGAACCGAGACGATGCTTTGCAGCAAAATCTGCCAGTGTTCCAGGAAGCGCTGGATCGTCTCGGGCTCAAAGAGATTGACGTTATACTCGACGCCACATTGCAGACCCTGTGCGCTGGTTGAAACGCTCAAGGTGAGATCGAACTTGGTTGTGCTCTGCTCTGCAATATTCAGTCCGCTCAGGTGCAGTCCTTGTGGTCGCTCGGTAGAGATGGATGCCTGTTGCATATTGAAGACGACCTGGAAGAGCGGCGAGCGGCTGAGGTCGCGTTCGGGTTGTAACTCCTCAACCAACTGCTCAAAGGGCACATCCTGGTGCGCATAGGCATCCAACGCAACCTCCCGCACCTGCCGTAGCAGAGATCTGAAAGAGGGATTGCCGGAGAGATCGGTGCGCATGACCAGCGTATTGAGGAAGAGGCCGATAACCCCCTCTAACTCGACCCGCGAGCGATTGGCGATCGGTGTGCCAATAGCGATATCGGTCTGACCGCTATAGCGCCCCAGGAGCACAGAGAAGGCCGCCAGGAGCAGCATGAAGAGGGTCACATTCTCTTGCTGGCTGAACGCAACGAGCTCTTTGTACAGTTCGGCAGGTACTACAGCATACTGTGATGCGCCCTGATAGGTTTGCACAGGCGGACGAGCATGGTCGGTCGGCAGTTCAAGAGGCGTGATACTGGCTAAGTGGCGTTTCCAGTAGGCCAGTTGAGCCTCCAGAACTTCTCCCTGTAACCAGAAGCGCTGCCAGATGGCAAAGTCCGCGTACTGGATTGGCAATGGCGATAAAGGGGAAAGCAAGCCATCAGCAAAAGCCTGGTAGAGCGCAGTTAGCTCGTGCACGAATATCTCTTGCGATAAGCCATCCGAGATAATATGATGCATGGTGAACAAAAGGATATGTTCGTCATGCAGTGAACGTAGAAGCGTGGCACGCAGCAGTGGCCCCTGCGACAGATTGCAGGGAGTACGCGTCTCCTGTACAGCCAATCGTCGCGTTTCAGCCTCCCGTTCAACGTTGTCCAGCCCACTGAGGTCTATCAGGGGCAGGTGAAACACTGCCGCAGGATGGATAACCTGTACCGGCTGGTCACCTGGCATATGGAAGGTCGTGCGCAGGATCTCGTGCCGCTGGATCATCACGCTGAAGCTGCGGACCAGAGCTACGTAATTTAGCGTGCCATGCAGACGATGAGCTTTTGAGATCAGGTAAGCGGTATTTCCGGGTTCCAGTTGATCGAGGAACCAGAGGCGCTGCTGGGCAAAGGAAAGCGGTACATCTCCGGTACGAGGCAGGGACACCAGAGGAGCGGTGTCGATATTGCGCCCCTCGTACAATGCCTGTTCGAGCCATTGGGCAAACCCTGCGACCGTGGGCTGCTCAAACAGGAGACGCAGGGGCACCTCTACATGGAACGCAGCCTTTATGCGCGAAACCAGAAGCGCTGCTAACAGCGAATGGCCGCCCAGGTGAAAGAAGTTGTCATGTATCCCTATCGAGGTCTGTCCCAGCGCTCCACACCAGAGTCCCGCCAGGATCTCTTCGAGGGGAGTACGAGGAGCAACCACTTCTCGATCGGCTCCTGTTGCTCGCTGAGGTTCAGGTAATCCTCGCCGATCCAACTTCCCATTGGGCAACAGCGGCCACGCCTCCACCTGCAGCAGCCACGTTGGCACCATGTAGCCCGGCAACCGCTCTTGCAGGTACTGCCGCAACTCCCCTTCCTCCAACGGCTCCCTCTCTCCGGTCACCACGTAGCCTACCAGGTGCTTCCCTCCTCCCCCATCCTCGCGCAGCACCACCACACTGTCTTTCACCTGCTCGTAGCCCTGCATCACCTGCTCGATCTCTCTTAACTCAATACGCTGCCCTCGCAGCTTCACCTGCTCATCCATCCTGCCCACATACTCCAGCACCCCTCTCCGATCATAGCGTACCCGGTCCCCCGTTCGATACAGCCGCAACCACGCTCCTGCCCCTTCCCCTCTCAGTTGCTCCTGCTCCACAAACGGATTGGGCACAAACCGCTCCGCCGTCAGGTCTCCCCGCCCCACATACCCTCGGCCTACCCCGATCCCTCCAATGTAGAGTTCCCCCGGCACTCCCGGAGGTACCAGCCTCCCCTGGCCATCCAGCACATAGAGCCGCAGGTTCTCGATCGGCCGCCCGATCGGCACGCTGCCCACCGACTCCACTTCCTCCACTGCGCAGGACCAGCGGCTCACATCCACCGCCGCCTCCGTCGGACCATACAGATTATCTAACCGACACTGACGCAAGCGCTGAACGAAGCTGGTGTACAGCCCACCGCTGAGCACCTCCCCACTGCAGATCACCTGCCGCAGGCTCTGGCAGCGCTCGACCCCCTCCTCCTGCAAGAAGACCTGCAGCAGCGAAGGGACAAAGTGCAGTAGCGTCACCTGTTGCTGCTCAATCAGCTCGATCAGGTAGGCGGGATCGCGCTGCCCTTCCGGGCGCGCCAGCACCAGCTGCGCGCCTTCCACCAGGGGCCAGAACAGCTCCCACACCGAGACATCGAAGCTGATTGGCGTCTTCTGCAACACCCGATCCTGGGCATTCAGACCGTAGACCCTTTGCATCCAGGTCAGCCGATTGGCGATGCCGCGCTGCGTGTTCATCGCCCCTTTGGGCTGGCCGGTCGACCCGGAGGTATAGATCACATACGCCAGGCTGTCGGGCAACGGCTCACCGGGCAGGTTGTCCAGGGGGGCAGAAGCGAGTTGCGACCAGATGGCGGGCAGCGAGAGCACCTGGCACTCCAGCGGAGGCAGGGATTCGGTCAGCGCTGCCACCTCAGGATCCTGGAGCGAGCCGGTGAGCAAGATGGAGGCCTGGCTGTTCTGTAGCATGAAGCGCAGCCGTTCGGCCGGATAGGACAGGTCCAGCGGGAGGTAGGCGCCACCCGCTTTGAGTACGGCGAGCAGGGCAATGTGCAGCCAGAGGCCGCGAGGCAGGGCGATGCCGACAACGACTTCGGGTCCCACCCCCAGAGAGCGCAGCAGATGGGCGAGCTGGTTGGCGCGCCGATTGAGGTGCGCGTAGGTGACCAGGCTGTCTTCGAAGACCAGGGCGACCCGCTCGGGCGTCTGCCGTACTTGCTGCTCGAAGCGGCGGGCGAGGCTGGCCTCTGCCCCCTGAGGAAGGGGGGCATCGGTGGCGTTCCAGTCGAGCAGTTGCTGCTGGATTTCGGAGGCCGAGAGCAGGGGTAGCGCGCTGATGCGGGTCTGGGGGGCGCGGGCGATCCCGTGCAGCAGCCGCTGCCAGCGTTCCAGCAGACCCCGCATCGTCTCTTCTGCGAAAAGATCGGTATTGTACTCTATATTACAGTGCATTCCGGGGCCATTCACAACGGTTAACGTGAGATCGAACCTGGTGGTTGTGTGCTCTGTTCCCATACCGCGAATGCGTAGCCCCTCGATTGGCGTCACCGACTCCACAGCCTGTTGTTGTTGTTGTTGCAGCACAAACATGACCTGGAAGAGCGGTGAACGGCTCAGGTCGCGCTCAGGTTGCAGCACCTCAACAAGCTGCTCAAAAGGGACATCCTGATGCGTATAGGCTCCGAGAGCTACCTCGCGTACCCTGCCTAGTAGTTCTCTGAAGGAAGGGTCACCGGAGAGATCAGTGCGCATGACTAGCGTATTAGCGAAGAAACCAATCACGCCCTCCAGTTCAGAGCGAGTACGATTGGCGATCGCAGTACCGACGCTGATATCGCTCTGACCGCTGTAACGGGCCAGGAGTGAGGAGAAAGCACCGAGCAGGAGCATAAAGAGGGTTACGCCCTCTTGCTTGCTCAGGGCGATCAGAGCATCGCGCAGTGAGGAGGGTAGCTGTAAGGACAGGGAACTGCCCCGGAACGTCTGCCTGGGCGGTCGCGGGTAATCAGTGGGCAGATCGAGCGGGGCAACACCGGTCAAGTGGCGTTTCCAGTAGGCCAGTTGAGCCTCCAGAACTTCTCCCTGCAACCACTGGCGTTGCCAGAGTGCAAAATCGGCATACTGGATTGGTAATGGCGATAAGGGAGAGGGTCGGCCATTGCTGAAGGCCTGGTAGAGCGCCATTAGTTCGCGATAGAAGATGGTGTCGGACCAGCCATCAGTAATACTATGGTGCATGGTCAACAGGAGCACATACTCCTCTTGATCCTGCCAGAGCAGCGTTGTACGAAGGAGCGGTCCACGGGAGAGGTCACAGGGCTGCTGCGCCTCCTGTCCCGCCAGCTTTCGTGTCTCACATTCACACTCGCCCTCAGGCAACGCACGCAGATCTATGATCGGCAGTCGGAACACAGCTGCCGGGGAGATTACCTGCGTAACCTGTCCCTGTTGTTCCTGAAAGGTCGTGCGCAGGATCTCATGGCGCTGGATAAGCTCGGCGAAACTGCGTTCCAGGGCAAAGAGATGCAAGGCTCCATAGATGTGCCGTACGCTCGGAATGAGATAGACGATGTTGCCCGGTTCCAGGCGATCGAGGAACCAGAGGCGCTGCTGAGCAAACGAGAGAGGAAGCGCCTGCGTACGCACGACAGGAAGCAGCGGAGGAATGTTCCCAGATTGTTCGGTCTGTAGCGCTGACTCCAGGAGTTGAGCCAGACCGGCTACCGTTGGCGCTTCAAAAATGCAGCGCAGGGGTATCTCTGCCTGGAGCACAGCCCTTACTCGCGAGATGAGTTGTGTGGCCAGCAGCGAATGGCCTCCCAGCGCAAAAAAGTTCTCGTGAATACCAACCATGGCGCAGCCCAGCACATCGCACCAGAGTTCGGCCAGCAGTTCCTCCAACGCATTGCGAGGCCCAATCTGCTCCTCGCTTAAAGCCCATGTGAAGCGATCGGGAGTGGGGAGCGCGGCTCTGTCGATCTTTCCGTTGGGCGTCTGTGGAAGGCTTTCCAGGGCAACAAAAAATGCTGGAAGCATATACGCAGGCAGCGTCTCCTGGAGGTGGCTGCGGATGGCTGTTTCATTGATTTGCAGAGCCTGATCGCTGCCCACAATATAGGCTGCCAGGTACAGTTCCCCTGACCGATCCTGATCTTCGCGCGCCACCACCACACACTCTCGCACACCTGGATACTTCGCCAGGGCAGATTCGATCTCGCCCAACTCGATGCGGTAACCTCTGACCTTCACCTGCTGGTCTATACGGCCCAGGTATTCCAGCACTCCGTCTGTGCGATAACGCCCCAGGTCGCCGGTGCGATAGAGACGTGCTCCAGGTTGATCGATAAACGGGTGGGGAACGAAACGCTCGGCGGTCAGTTCTGGACGATTGAGATAGCCGCGCGCCTGTCCATCCCCACTCAGATAGATCTCGCCCGGTACACTAATCGGCACAGGCTGCAGATACTGATCCAGGACATATACCTGAGTATTGCTAACAGGCTGGCCGATAGGAATAGTTGACGTATGCTCGTCTTTTCTCAATTGGATGAAGGTCGAGTAGGTCGTATCTTCCGTCGGACCGTAAAGGTTCAATACGCGCTGGATATGTTCTTCCTGATAGAGCTGCTGGACCAATCGCGCGGGCAAAGCTTCGCCAGCCAGATTGACGGTGCAAATGGAGGATGGGAGTGGACCAAAGCGCAACAATTCAGTGAGCACGGATGGCACGGTATTGATAAGCGTAATCGCGTGCGTGTTGCGTAAGGTTAGCAATTGCAGCGCATTCTCGGCCAGAATAACGCTGCCACCACAGCTCAGTGGTACAAACAGCTCGAAGATGGAGAGGTCAAAGCAGATCGATGTGGCGGCAAGCGTGGCGGCGAGATCAACCTGAGAGAAGTTTTCGCGCGCCCAGCAAAGGAAGGTTACTGCGTTGCGATGCTCGATCATCACGCCCTTGGGCCTTCCGGTAGATCCTGAGGTATAGATGACATAGGCGAGGTGATGCGGTTCGACTGCTAGCGAAATATTCTCTACATCCTCAGCGTCGTGAGATACAAAGTCATCTAAGACAATCATTGGAGCCTGACAGTCAGGAAGCCGCTCCAGCAACGATCTCTGCGTCAGTAATAGCGAAATCTGCGCGTCCTGCAAGATAAACGCGAACCGTTCCTGGGGATATTGAGGATCGATTGGAACGTACGCTGCGCCGGCTTTTAGAATGCCCAACAGGCCAACAACCATCTCCAGCGAACGTTCTACACAGATGCCAACACGTGTCTCAGAAGCGATCCCTCTGGCTCGCAGGTCACGTGCCAGAGCATTGGCCTGACAATTGAGTGCGCGGTAGCTCAGATAGTGCTCCTGGTAAACAAGAGCAATTGCATCAGGCGAACGGTCCACCTGCTGCTCAAACCATTGATGCAGAGCAATATGTAGAGAATAGTCTGCCCGGATGGGATTCCATTCCACAAGCAGGCGATGGCGCTCCTCGTGGGCAAGCAGAGGCAAATCGGATAGGGAGGCAAAAGGATCGGCGACAATTCCCTCAAGGAGTATCTGCCAGTGTTCCAACAGACGCTGAATCGTCTCACTCTCGAAAAGGTCTGCGTTGTACTCCACGCTACAATACATACCGCGCAGATCACTGACGACGGACAGCGTGAGATCGAATTTCGTCGTATTGCGCTCCGCCCCCACAGCGGCAATCTTCACGTCCTTCACCTGCTCAACAGGCTCCGCTATTTGCTGCTGTTGCTGCAACAGGAACATGACCTGGAAGAGCGGAGAGCGGTCCAGATTGCGCTCAGGCTGCAACTCCTCAACGAGTTGCTCAAATGGTATATCCTGGTGAGCATACGCGCCGAGCGCGGTTTCGCGCACTCGCCTCAGTATTTCTACGAAGGAGGGATTACCGGAAAGATCGGTGCGCATGACCAGCGTATTGACAAAGAAGCCGATCAAGCCCTCTAACTCTGGCAGGGTGCGATTGGCAATGGGAGTACCGACACTGATATCAGTCTGTCCGCTATAGCGGACCAGCAGCACCTGATATGCCGCGAGCAGCAGCATGAACAGGGTTACGCCCTCGCGCTGACTCAACGCGAGCAGACGTTCTTGCAGATTATTCGGCAACTGGAGAGACCATACGTCTCCTCGATAGGTTGGTCGAGAAGGCCGCGGATGATTCGTGGGCAATTCCAGGGGGGCAAGGTTAGCTAGATGCTGCCGCCAGTAGAGCAGTTGAGACTCAAGGACCTCGTTGCGTAGCCATTGCCGTTGCCATAGCGCGAAATCTGCGTACTGGATTGGCAAAGGTGCCAATGGTGATGGACGGCCGGCGCTAAATGCCTGATAGAGGGCAGTCAACTCGCGCACAAATACATCCTGAGACCAGCCATCGAAAACGATATGGTGGAAGGTTAGCAGGAGTACATGTTGCAGAGCATCCAGGCGTAGCAGGTAAGCTCGAAGCAAAGGGCCGCGTTCCAGATCATAGGGGCGATGAACCTCCTGTCGAACCAGTTCTCTGGCTCTGAGTTGGCGCTCCACTTCGGTGAGTCCACGTAGATCGACGAGCGGGAGGCAGAATGGCCCGGCGGGATGAATAATCTGTACCGGCACCCCTTCACGTACGGCAAACGTCGTCCTCAGGCTCTCATGACGTCTCACGATCTCCCCAATACTCTCCTGTAACGCTCTCTCCTTCACCACTCCCTGCAACTCCAGTGCCCGCAAGATCAGATAGGCGGTGTTCCCCGGCTCCAACTGGTCCAGAAACCATAAGCGCTGCTGCGCAAAGGAGACCGGCACCTCCGCTCCTCGCTCCACCGGCTGCAAGACCGGCATCTGCTCTCCCCGCTTCTGTCTGATCGCCTCTTCGATCCGTTGCGCCCACGCTCCTACCGTTGGCGCTTCAAAGAGGCTACGCACCTCAATCTCCACGTCCAGTTCCCGCCGCACCCGTGCCACCACCTGCGTCGCCAGTAGCGAATGACCGCCCAGCGCAAAGAAGTTCTCTCCCCGTCCGATGCGCTCACGTCCCAGCACCTCTCTCCACACCCCCACCACCACTTCCTCCGTGCGACTCTGTAGCTCCTCCTGCTCTTCCAGCAATCGTCGCTCCTGCTGCGGAGCCGGCAGCAGGCGACGATCAATCTTGCCATTGGCGGTGAGCGGGAAGCGATCCAGTAACACCCAGGCTCCAGGGACCATGTAGTCGGGCAAACGCTGCTGGGCAAAGTTGCGCAGATGCGGGATGATCACGCGAAGATGTTTGCCCTGCAACGGATCGTTGCCATAGCGCTGCCAGTTGGGGTCTCCCGCCTGATCCTGGTGTCTGAGCACCTCGTGCCAGAGGGAGAGCGCACTGAGCTGCTCCGGGTTCGCCTCGCTGACGTCCTGCCGACAGGCCAGCACATCAAAGCAGCCCGCTCCTCCACGCGCCGACCACTCCAGCCGCACGTCATAGCCACACCGCCTGGCGATCTCCCACCAGCGTGCTGGCTCTTCCAGGGCTTCTGCCACCTCCCGCTGCTCCTGCTTCCAGGCCCCCAGCGTCTCGCTCCTCCCCTGCCCCTCCAACCAGTCCAGCAAGGCCATCTCCTGCCGCAAGCGGGCATTGGGCACCTCGCTCACCCGTAACCAGCGGGGCGCCTGCTCCCGTAGCAGTTGCTCCAGTTCCTCAGCACCCAGTGCCCGTTCCGGCCAGCGCAAGGCGAGACCACCAGCCAGCGGCGCGGGCTGGCCCCCCTTGCGAATCTGCACATCATAGCGGAAGCGCGTCATCTCGTTGTGGGCCTGCCCCTGTCGGAGTTGCAGCTGAACACTCCCGATCTGCTGACCCCATTGCAGGAAGAGCAAGGGATGCACCAGCAACTCCTCTTCCTCGCGCATGCGTTGCCGCACCCGTTCCTGAAGCTGCCAGCGGCTCGTCCGCTCGGGAGCTCGATAGGCCTCCACCGAGGCACAATAGGCCGCAAGCAAGGGCTGGCTGCGCACATCGCCCACGAAGAGCGTCCCCTGCTCACTCAGCAGACGGGCGGCCGCCGAGAGCACCTCGACGAGATAGTCCACCGAGGGGAAGTACTGGATCACCGAGTGGATGATGATGACATCGACGCCATCAGTGGAGAGACTCCCCACCTCGTGCGCGGCTTGCTGGACCACCTGGACCTGCGTGAGGCCACGCCGCTGTGCTTCCTGCTGGACCAATCGCACCGCCTCTCCAGAGAAATCGGTAGCCAGGTACGATTGGCAATGTGGGGCCAGCCGATAGAGCAGCAGGCCCGTACCACAACCGATCTCCAGCACCCGACGGGGATGAAGCGCCAGGATGCGCTGCACCGTCTGTTCCACATGCTCCTGCATCTGCTCAGCCGGGATCGGCTCTCCCGTATAGCTGCTGTTCCAGCCGACGATATTGAAATCGGCGGCAAAGCTGGCTCCAGCCTGATAGGTTTCGTCGTAGAGCAGTTGCCACTGGCTGATCTGTTCCTGCCGCCAGGTGTCGCTGAGGGCCTCGGTGGCCTGGAAATGTGGATCGGCGACCACGTAGGCCACCAACTGTCGCTCACCAGGTCGGTCCTCGCGCACCATCGCCACCGTCTCACGCACGGCTGTATACCTGTTCAGCACCGCCTCGATCTCTCCCAGTTCGATACGATAGCCCCTGATCTTCACCTGCTGGTCTACGCGACCCAGGAACTCGATCTCGCCATCGGATCGATAGCGCACCAGGTCGCCGGTGCGATAGAGACGATCGCCGGCCTGACTGCCAAAGGGGTTCGGAATGAAGCTCTCAGCAGTCAGTTCGGGTCGCATGAGGTACCCACGAGCCAGGCTCATCCCACCAATGCAAAGCTCGCCCGTGACACCAACAGGAACGGGCTGGCCGCGTTGATCCAGAATATATATCTGCACATAATCGATCTGCCGTCCAATGGAGGGCATGCGCTCAGGACGCTCATCAACGCCAATCGCACCCGAAGTGGTCACAACCGCATTCTCAGTAGGGCCATAGTTGTTGATCAGTGGGAAAGGCAACGTAGAGGAGGGATACAGGTGCAACTGGTCGCCACCGGTCAGCAGGAAACGCAGAGCCATCTCTTCGGGCCAGGGGAGTTCCAGCATACGTTCAGTCAGAGGAGTCGGTACAAAACTGACCGTGATGGCATGCTCATCAAGCCAGGAGATCAGCTGATCGGGGACCAGGCGCGTCTCCTCATCGAGCAGTGATACACTCGCTCCGATGGTCAAATATGGCCAGAGTTCCCACACGCTTGCATCAAAGCCAAGCCCGGCAAGATGCGTCGCCCGGTCAGCCGAAGTTACAGCAAAGGCTCGCTGATGCCAGTACAACAGATTGGATAATGCACGATGCTCGACCGCTACGCCCTTTGGCAATCCGGTCGAACCGGAGGTGTAGATCACATAGGCCAGGGTATCTGCCGCATGCTCCTGTGAAGGCACTTCCGTCGGCGCTTGCGTTATCTCTGACCAGATCTCGTCCAGACAGACAGGTACGACAGGAGCAGAAGATAGCGTTGCAAGCAGGCTGCGTTGTGTCAACAGGATCGGCATGCCGGAGTCGGAGATCATAAATGCCAGGCGTTCTGCTGGATAGGATGGGTCCATAGGCACGTAGGCTCCGCCCGCCTTGAGAATGCCCAGGATGGCAATAACCAGCTCAAGGGAACGCTCCATACAGACCCCAACGGTCACTTCAGGGCCTACACCTCGCTTCAACAACAGATGAGCAAGCTGAGTAGACAGCTTATCAAGCGCTGCATAGGTCAGCTGTTGCTCCTGGAAGACCAACGAGACAGCATGAGGTCTTTCCTGTACCTGCCATTCGAAGAGGAGAGGTGCGCTAAGCTGGTCAGGCAATGCCAGTTCGCTGCGATTCCAGTCCAGGAGCAGGCGAGTGCGTTCCTCTTGAGGAAGCAAAGGGAGATCCTGTATGCCCATCTGGGGATTAGCCACGATGCTCTCCAGGAGCGTGCGGAAATGCGTCACCATGCGAGCGATTGTCGTTTCCTCAAACAGGCGTGTGTTGTAGATGAGCGTTCCACGCAATCCCTGAGGCGCTTCGACCATGTGCAGTTCGATATCGAAGCGCGTAATCCCTTCATGATTGGCAACGGGATGCCAGAGCAGATCGGGCAGATTGAACGTTGCGGCAGGTGTATTTTGCAGGACGAAAGTCACCTGGAAGAAAGGATGCTCGTTCATCTTGCGTTCGGGTTGAAGTTCCTCAACCACCTGCTCGAACGGCACATCCTGGTAGGTAAATGCACGCAAGGCCACTTCGCGCACACGAGCCAGCACTTCAGAGAAATCGGGATTGCCGGCTAAATTGGTTCGCAGCACCAGCATATTGACGAAGAAGCCGATCAGCCCCTCAGTTTCCCGACGCGTACGACTGGCGATGCCCGAGCCGATGCCGATATCATACTGTCCACTATATCGCGCGAGTAGAACCTGAAAGGCCGCCAGCAGCGTCATAAAGAGAGTGACGCCCTCTCGTCGACTTAGCTCTTTGAGATCATCACCCAGTTCTTGAGAGAACTGTAATGAGTAATAGCCCGCGCGAGATGCCGATTCCAGGGGACGCGGATGATCGGTAGGTAAGACCAGAGAGGGGATATCCTTCAGTTGCTCACGCCAGTAGCGCAATTGTGTTTCAAGCACTTTGCCCTGCAACCACTTGCGCTGCCATACAGCAAAGTCCGCATACTGAATCGGTAAAGGAGATAATGGCGAAGGCAAGCCGGCTCTGAACGCCTGATACAGGGAGGTGAGTTCGCGCACGAATACGCCCGTGGACCAGCCATCAGAGATGATATGATGTAGTGTGAACAACAGCACATGCTCATTGTCGTCTAAGCGCAGAAGGAAGATGCGCAGCAGAGGTCCCTGCGCCAGGTCACACGGCCGTTGGGCCTCCTGCACAAAGATTTTACGGGCGGCATTTGTTCTCTCCTCACCGGAAAAAAGGCGCAGATCGATGACAGGCAACTGCACATGATGAGCAGGATGAATAATCTGTATGGGGGAGCCATCGCGCTCTTCAAAGGTCGTGCGTAGATTCTCATGTCGTTCTACTAACGTTTCAAAGCACTGCTCCAGTGCACGTGTATCCAGGTCACCGAGCAAGCGCAATGCGCGAGGGATCAGATAAGCAGTACTCTCAGGCTCCAACTGATCCAGGAACCAGAGACGCTGCTGAGCAAATGACAGTGGCAGATCTTGCGAACGCGCCACCGGCTGGAGGAGCGGAATCTCGCGATTCTTGTCACCACGCAGTTCGTGCTCGATACATTGTGCCAGTTGGACAATGGTGGGAGCTTCAAATAAGCTGAGGATCGACAGATCCACCTGGAGCACGGCGCGCACGCGTGAGATAACCTGAGTTGCTAAAAGCGAATGCCCTCCAACCTGGAAGAAATTATCGCGGATACCCAGCGAGGGAAGGGAGAGCAGATCGCTCCATATCTCCAGCAGGATCTCCTCAATAGGGCCACGCGGCGTTACATCGACCGTGGATTGCTGCTGCACATATTGCTCTGGCACGGCTAACTGCTTCAGTTGTTGCCGGTCGATCTTGCCATTGGCCGTAAGTGGGAGTGTATCGACCAATACAAAGAGAGACGGCACCATGTAATCGGGAACCAGGGCGCGGAGAAAATCGCGCAGTTCTTCGCTCGCCAGATCAGCTTGTCCACGCGAGACAATATAGGTGGCAAGACGTCCTTCTCCCGGCTGATCCTCGCGCAAGACAACGGCTGCCTCCCATACAGAAGCATGCTTGCGTAGCGCGGCCTCAATCTCCGCCAGTTCGATACGATAACCACGTAACTTGACCTGGTTATCCCCTCTGCCAACAAACTCGATCTCTCCCTGAGCGGTATAGCGTACCAGGTCCCCGGTACGATATAAACGTGCGCCCGGAACACTACTGAAGGGATGGGGGATAAAGCGTTCCGCGCTCTGCTCCGGCTGATGCCAGTAACCCAGGGCCTCGCCAGCCCCTCCTATATAGAGTTCTCCAATCACTCCCGGCGGCACGATCTGCTGTCCACGGCTAAGCACATACACCTCAATATTGTTGATTGGATGCCCCAGGGAGAGAGAGCCATGCCATCCCTGCACCTGCTGTTCTCGGTCTACCGCCCCAGATTTCAGAATACCCAGCGGGTTGACGAGCACACCAATCGTCGTTTCAGTAGGGCCATAGTGGTTAAAGACGCGGCAAGGCGCTTCCAGAGCCTCCAAGCGCTCAAGTAAATTCAGGGAGAGGGCCTCTCCTCCCAGAACCAGCGCATGGCGAGGCAACATCTCGCGCGCCTGTGCGTCGGTTAAAAGGGCGGACAGGTGCGAGGGGACAATCTTGAGCACATCGATGGGATGCTGCTGTACCCAGCGTACAAATGTCTCGCTCGAAGTGACCGTCGCATAATCCAGCACCTGGATGCATCCGCCAGCAACCAATGAGCAGAAGATGGCAGTATTCCCCAGATCAGCGGCCAGCGTCGAGACCGTGGCATACTGCCAGCCTGGCTCACAATGGAGGGTATCAACAAGCGAGCGTGTATAATTAAGCACACTACACTGAGTAATCATTACCCCTTTGGGGAGACCTGTGGAGCCGGAGGTATAGGTCATGTAGGCAATATCTTCGGGCCTGTTCAGGTTGGTGGGATTGCTTGCCGACGCCTGTGACATCGCCTCCTGCAACTCCTCAAGGCAGAGCGTCTGTCCATCCCAATCTGGAAGGCGTGGGAGTAGAGGCTGTTGTGTCAGGAGGAGCGGAGATTGTATATCCTGTAGTTGATAAAGCAGGCGAGAGGACGGACTCTCTGAATCCAGCGGCACATACGCGCCACCGGCCTTGAGAATACCAAGCAAACAGACGATCATCGAAGAGGAACGAGCCACGCAGAGGCTCACCAGCGTATTCGGGCCTACACCATGTTGTCGCAGGACGTGAGCCAGCCGATTAGCACGCTCATTGAGTTCCCGATAGGTCAACTGTTCCTCGCCGCTGATTACCGCCAACTGGCCTGGTTGCCTTTCAGCATACATTTCAAAGCGTTGTTGCAAGGTCACAGACGAGGAGGCAGACTGTGGACCACGGAAGGCTCGCATGATACGCTGTTGATCAGCGGGGGAGAGCAAAGGCAAGCGACCGACCGCACATTGTGGTCGCTGCAGGGATTGCTGTATAAGCGTATAGACAACCGAGAGCAGAGAATGGGCATCCTGTACGCTATACATTTGGGGATTGTAGAACAGCTCAAGTTCCAGGCGTTCCCCTATCTGCAATGCACTGAGCTTCAGCGTAAAGGGCTCCGTGCAGCAATAACGCTGTATCAACGAGAAGGTCAGTTCGTCCGCTGCAAAGACGGATGGCCAGTGTGTATGCTCAAAACAGAACGGGAAAAAGCGAGGTCCGCTACTATTTTGCACCCAGGAGAAATAGAGCTGCTCGTCGGTGGCTTCTTCTAAAGCGTTGTGCGTAAGCGCAAGAACCTGCTCGAAAGGGAGTTCGTGCGCAAGCTTTGTTTGTAATGGAATATAGCGCGTATACAGGCCGAGAGCATTGTCCAGTTCCTGATCTATTCTTCCATTGCGTGCGACGCCATGCTTAATGCTAGCCTGGTCGGTCAACAGCCAGAGCGCTACCTGCCAGCAAGTCAACAGGAAATCGGTGAGAGAAACCTCGTGCCGTTCGGTCAGAGATTGTATCTGTGCGAAGAGCCGGTCATCGATAGCAATACTTGCTCTATGAGGAGAAAAGTTACGTGCCTGTTTCGTCTCTCGCTCGTCATATTCCGTGTGCCGCTCACGAACAAAAGGCAGGGGCAGCATAGCTAATTGTGACAGGTCAAATCTCTGCCAGTACTGAGCCTGCTGTTCGGCGTCCTCCGCCTGTAACAGTTCATCCTGCCACGAGGAGACATCGATATACTGCAATGGTTCCTCGGTCGATTGTTCGCCATGAAGAGCGAGCCGATATTCCTCAGCGAGTTCGGCAATAAAGAGCGAGAGGGTGGTTTCATCCGCACAAAGAGCAGGCATATCAATATGCAAGACATGGAGATCACTCGCCAGGTAGAAGAGATGCGTATGGATAAGAGGATATTGAGCCAGATCGGAGAATCTTTGCTGGAGCGCGGAAATGCAGTGATCAAGCTGCTCAGTCTGGCTGGCAGATGACAACGCCTCCATGCCGACGAGGACATAATCAGCCCCGATCTCGTTCACTATGACCTGGAGAGGGACCTCCATCCCAGGGAGGCGATAAAACACCGTGCGAAGAATCGTGTGCCGCTTGATCAGGGCTAACCATGCCTGACGAAACGCTGTCCGGTGCAACGTCCCTTCCAGTCGAACAGCACATTGCGCACGATAGGCCAGACTCTCCTCCTGGAAACCCCACAAACGCGCTTGCTGAATAGAAAGATTGAAGCCTTTTAAACTCGTTGCTTGCATCTGCTCTTCTACTCCTCAAAGTATTGCTCACTCATGAATGCCAGAGCATTCTTCTTATGTAAAAGGAATATACATCCATGTTTTCTTTTTTTTGTATCAAAAGGGAGCCAGAGTGCGTACAGAATGAGCAGCATCACATGCGGATAATACAAGCATACTATCTCAGACATCTATGGTACCGGGAAAGAAACGCAGGGCAAAAAATGTATAAGCGATGAAGATGTCTACAGCCAGGAAAATCAGGAGAGGGTTTGTTACTGCTGCTTGCATATCTGTGGAAACAGTTGCGATACAGGGCGACTCACTCTACTTTTAAAGTGAGCATGCACCGCCAACTACAGCATCTTTCTCACACACTGTAGTTCTGTTTCTTATCCAGTTGGAGCGTACGCTACAACGAACTAGATATCTCGCTGCTCTTGTTGCAGGTGGGACAACTACGCACTTGATGATAGATCAGAATAATTACCGGTGAGATTATCTCATGGTTCTTTGTTATCTTAGAACAGGATAAACCAGAGGACCATGCTTTGTCAAGCTTTTATATCTATCTCTTTTCCTCTCGCTGTTTTCAGGCTGCTGATATGTAATTTGCGCCGTTCCTGCTTACTCTCTATACGTTGAGCTTTTTCGGCGGCAACGCGGATATCGAACACATCGATCGATGTATCGGGCTTCGCTATTACCTGCTGCAGCAGGCTTTCAAAGCGCTCGATCAGAGCCACGATGGTTGCCTCTTCAAACAGCTCTGTGCTGTAGACAATCGATCCGCCGATGCCTTCCGATCCCTCGTGCATAAAGAGCGCAAGGTCGAATTTAGAGGTGGTCACTTCGCCATCCAGGGGCTTGACAAGCAGATCAACGGACGCCTGCTGAGAAGCCTCGGGCATGTTTTGCAGAACCAGCAACAATTGAATCAAGGGGGAACGGTTCGTCCCTCGTTCCAGGCGCATATAGTCTACCAGCATCTCGAAAGGAATATCCTGGTGGGCATAGGCGCTAAAGACCATCTCGCGTACCTGCCGCAACACCGAGCGAAAGAGCGGTGCACCGCTGAGATCACTACGCAGCGCCAGCAGGTTCACAAAGAAGCCGATGAGCGCCTCTGTGTCAACGTGTGTACGATTGGCGATATCCGTACCAACAACGACATCTGTCTGCCCACTGATGCGATAAAGCAAGGTCTGGAAGGTCGCCAGCAGGGTAACAAAGAGCGTGACGCCCTCCTGACGGCTGAAGGCGACGATGCGTTGGGAGAGTTCCGCAGGCAGGATAAAGGCATGGCGAGAGCCGCTGTAGCCCGGTACCGCCGGGCGCGGTCGATCGGTGGGCAGCAGCATCGGAACGGCTCCGGTTAATTTCTGCTTCCAGTAGTCCAGGTGGCTCTGCAAGACCTCTCCCTGCAACCAGTTGCGTTGCCAGATGGCAAAGTCGGCGTACTGAATGGGTAACGGAGACAGTGGAGAGGGTTCCTCGGCGACAAAGGCGCGATAGAGCGTTGCCAGTTCGCCAAAAAACACATCGTTGGACCAGCCATCGGTAATGATATGGTGCATCATGATAAGCAAGACATGTCTCTCCTCGTCCAGCCGGAGCAGAGATACGCGGAACAGAGGGCCACTGGCGAGATCGCAGGGATATTGCATCTCCTGGCTGGCCAGACGTTGCGCCTCTCTCATGCGGGTGTTTTCTGGTAATCCACGTAGATCGACGAGCGGGAGGCAGAATGGCCCGGCGGGATGAATAATCTGTACCGGCACCCCTTCACGTACGGCAAACGTCGTCCTCAGGCTCTCATGACGTCTCACGATCTCCCCAATACTCTCCTGTAACGCTCTCTCCTTCACCACTCCCTGCAACTCCAGTGCCCGCAAGATCAGATAGGCGGTGTTCCCCGGCTCCAACTGGTCCAGAAACCATAAGCGCTGCTGCGCAAAGGAGACCGGCACCTCCGCTCCTCGCTCCACCGGCTGCAAGACCGGCATCTGCTCTCCCCGCTTCTGTCTGATCGCCTCTTCGATCCGTTGCGCCCACGCTCCTACCGTTGGCGCTTCAAAGAGGCTACGCACCTCAATCTCCACGTCCAGTTCCCGCCGCACCCGTGCCACCACCTGCGTCGCCAGTAGCGAATGACCGCCCAGCGCAAAGAAGTTCTCTCCCCGTCCGATGCGCTCACGTCCCAGCACCTCTCTCCACACCCCCACCACCACTTCCTCCGTGCGACTCTGTAGCTCCTCCTGCTCTTCCAGCAATCGTCGCTCCTGCTGCGGAGCCGGCAGCAGGCGACGATCAATCTTGCCATTGGCGGTGAGCGGGAAGCGATCCAGTAACACCCAGGCTCCAGGGACCATGTAGTCGGGCAAACGCTGCTGGGCAAAGTTGCGCAGATGCGGGATGATCACGCGAAGATGTTTGCCCTGCAACGGATCGTTGCCATAGCGCTGCCAGTTGGGGTCTCCCGCCTGATCCTGGTGTCTGAGCACCTCGTGCCAGAGGGAGAGCGCACTGAGCTGCTCCGGGTTCGCCTCGCTGACGTCCTGCCGACAGGCCAGCACATCAAAGCAGCCCGCTCCTCCACGCGCCGACCACTCCAGCCGCACGTCATAGCCACACCGCCTGGCGATCTCCCACCAGCGTGCTGGCTCTTCCAGGGCTTCTGCCACCTCCCGCTGCTCCTGCTTCCAGGCCCCCAGCGTCTCGCTCCTCCCCTGCCCCTCCAACCAGTCCAGCAAGGCCATCTCCTGCCGCAAGCGGGCATTGGGCACCTCGCTCACCCGTAACCAGCGGGGCGCCTGCTCCCGTAGCAGTTGCTCCAGTTCCTCAGCACCCAGTGCCCGTTCCGGCCAGCGCAAGGCGAGACCACCAGCCAGCGGCGCGGGCTGGCCCCCCTTGCGAATCTGCACATCATAGCGGAAGCGCGTCATCTCGTTGTGGGCCTGCCCCTGTCGGAGTTGCAGCTGAACACTCCCGATCTGCTGACCCCATTGCAGGAAGAGCAAGGGATGCACCAGCAACTCCTCTTCCTCGCGCATGCGTTGCCGCACCCGTTCCTGAAGCTGCCAGCGGCTCGTCCGCTCGGGAGCTCGATAGGCCTCCACCGAGGCACAATAGGCCGCAAGCAAGGGCTGGCTGCGCACATCGCCCACGAAGAGCGTCCCCTGCTCACTCAGCAGACGGGCGGCCGCCGAGAGCACCTCGACGAGATAGTCCACCGAGGGGAAGTACTGGATCACCGAGTGGATGATGATGACATCGACGCCATCAGTGGAGAGACTCCCCACCTCGTGCGCGGCTTGCTGGACCACCTGGACCTGCGTGAGGCCACGCCGCTGTGCTTCCTGCTGGACCAATCGCACCGCCTCTCCAGAGAAATCGGTAGCCAGGTACGATTGGCAATGTGGGGCCAGCCGATAGAGCAGCAGGCCCGTACCACAACCGATCTCCAGCACCCGACGGGGATGAAGCGCCAGGATGCGCTGCACCGTCTGTTCCACATGCTCCTGCATCTGCTCGGCCGGGATCGGCTCTCCCGTATAGCTGCTGTTCCAGCCGACGATATTGAAATCGGCGGCAAAGTTGGCTCCTGCCTGATAGGTTTCGTCGTAGAGCAGTTGCCACTGGCTGATCTGTTCCTGCCGCCAGGTGTCGCTGAGGGCCTCGGTGGCCTGGAAATGTGGATCGGCGACCACGTAGGCCACCAACTGTCGCTCACCAGGTCGGTCCTCGCGCACCATCGCCACCGTCTCACGCACGGCTGTATACCTGTTCAGCACCGCCTCGATCTCTCCCAGTTCGATACGATAGCCCCTGATCTTCACCTGCTGGTCTACGCGACCCAGGAACTCGATCTCGCCATCGGATCGATAGCGCACCAGATCGCCAGTGCGATAGAGACGAGCGCCAGGTTCCCGACTCCATGGATTGGGGATAAAGCGCTGGGCCGTCAGATCAGCTCGATTAAGATAGCCACGAGCGAGGCCCGCTCCTCCTACATATAACTCGCCCGGCACGCCTTGCGGAACAGGCTGGCGATTGGCATCCAATACATAAAGTTGCAGATCTGGAATGGCCTCACCGATCATGCTACCCGACTCCCCATGCAGATCCAGGGCGGATAGCGGCCTGTACGTCACATGGACGGTCGTCTCCGTGATACCATACATATTAACCAGTTGAGGGATCAAATCTCCGTGACGCTCATTCCAGGGTCGGAGATTAGCCAGTTCCAGCGCTTCTCCCCCGAAAATTACCTGCCGTAAAGAATGCAGATCCCTGCCTCCATGCACCTCGTCCTCGCTCACCAAC
This sequence comes from Ktedonobacteria bacterium brp13, assembly GCA_015099395.1. Lineage (GTDB taxonomy): Bacteria > Chloroflexota > Ktedonobacteria > Ktedonobacterales > Ktedonobacteraceae > Dictyobacter. The sequence continues at coordinate 4,018,602 of AP024096.1, forward strand.
TGATAGAACGCCGACGGAGTCTGGTTCAGGATGGTTACACGCTCCTCATTCAACAGGCGATAGAAGTCCTCAGTTGAGCGACAGACCCAGTAGGGCACGATTACTAGCCGCCCACCATTAAGGAGCGCCCCCCAGATCTCCCAGACGGAGAAGTCGAAGGAGTAGGAGTGGAACAGCGTCCAGACATCCCGGTCATCAAAGTGAAACCAGTCTTGTGTCATCGTAAAGAGGCGGATCACATTATCATGAGGGATCAATACTCCCTTTGGAGTGCCGGTCGAGCCGGAGGTATAGATGATATACGCGGCCTGCCCCTGATAGACCTTTTGCTGGAGATTCTGCGCGCCCAGTTTCTGAAGCGAGGACCATACCTCATGCACCCAGACAAAGGATATCGACAGGTTAGCCTGCTCACTCTGCTCGCGTAATTGACTCCGCACCATCTGCTCCTGCGAGGTGACCACAACCGAGATTGCCGCGTCGGTGAGCATAAACACCAACCGATCCACAGGCATAGTGGGATCAAGCGGCACATAGGCACCTCCAGCCTTGAGAATGGCCAGAAGCCCGATCAAAAGAGCAGCCGAGCGCTCCAGACAGAGGCCGACCAGCACCTCTGGCCCCACGCCCAACCGACAGAGATAGCGTGCCAGCCGGTTAGCCTCGGCATTAAGTCGTTGGTAAGTCACTTGTTGATCTTCGTACGACAGGGCAACAGCATCAGGTGTGCGGGCTGCCTGTGCCTCAAACAGTGTGTGCAGCCCCTCACCAGCAGCAGGAAGCACAGCGTTATGCATAGCGTTCCACTCAAAGAGCAAGCGATGCAGTTCTGCTTCCGAGAGCAAAGGCAGGTCGGATAGCGGCATATGAGGGTTGGCAACGATCCCCTGCAACAAGATATGCCAGTGCTCCAACATGCGCTGAATGGTCTCGGCTTCATAAAGGTCAGTACTGTAGATGATGCGACAGTCGAGGCCGCGCGCCGTCTCCGCCGTCTCCATCGACAGATCATATCTTGTCGACACATACTCGGCTTCAAATCCCCTGAAGCTGAGTTCCGCTGCAGAATGAGGAACAGGGGTGGGAGCGGGAACCTGATTCTCAATTGCCTGGTGGAGACGAAAGGTGACCTGGAAGAAGGGCGAGCGGCTCAGATCGCGCTCGGGCTGCAGCTTCTCCACCAGATACTCGAAGGGGAGATCCTGGTGCGCATAGGCCCCCAGAGTTACCTCACGCACACGGCGCAAGATCTCCATAAACGACGGGTTGCCGGAAAAATCGGTGCGCAAGACCAGCATATTAGCAAAGAAACCGATCAGTCCCTCCAGTTCCGGGCGCGTCCGCCCGGCGATTGGAGACCCGATACAGATATCCGTCTGACCGCTATAGCGCGCAAGTAACACCTGGAAGGCCGCAACTAACAGCATAAAAAGCGTCACATCGGCACGCTGGCTCAGTTCAAGCAGCTTTTCATACAACTCAGGGGGTAACAATAAACCACAATTTGCTCCTTCTGAGCTTTGTATGGGCCGACGAGGATGGTCGGTTGGCAGATTGAGCGGTGTAACACCGGCCAGTTGCTGCTCCCAGTAGGAAAGTTGGGCATCGAGCACCTCGCCTTTTAACCAATTGCGCTGCCAGGCAGCAAAATCGGCATACTGGATCGGGAGAGGCTGTAAAGGAGCCGCAGATGTACGGTTAGTCAAAGATCGGTAAAACAGAGCAAGCTCACGATAAAATATCTCGTGGGACCAGCCATCGGTAATGATGTGATGCATCGTTAAGAGCAGGAGGTGTGTCTCGCTCGTCAACCGCAACAAGAAGACGCGCAGCAAAGATCCCTGCTCCAGATCGTATGGCTGCTGCACTTCCTGATCAACCAGCCGTCGGCCCTCAACCTCTCGCTCCGACGGCTCCAAAACAGATAGATCAACCACTGGCAGGCGAAATGACGCGGCGGAATGAATAACCTGAACCGGGCGATCTTCCTGGAGACGGAAGGTGGTACGCAGGCTTTCATGCCGCTCAATAAGGGCTCGCAGGCTCTCCTCCAGATTCTTTGCATCGAGCCGGCCGTGCAACTGACGCGAGGCGGGAACCAGGTAGGCGGTATTCATCGGCTCCAACTGGTGAAGGAACCATAAACGTTGTTGAGCAAAGGACAGTGGCCTCTCAGCCTCTTTCCGGCGTGGGATACTCTGCTCCTTAAGCGTACTGATTCCTCTCTGCTTGAGCCGTGCTTCGAGCAGAGCCAGTTTTTTCGCGGAAAGCAGACCGGTTTTATTGCTAGATTTACTCATTTCTCATTCCTTCACCAGCTTCGAGGATCTGTTGTTGCAATTCATCTTCCTCTAGAAGCTCTATCTCATTTAATACTTCAGCAATCTCTTCTACTACGTCGAGACCTCCACGCACGAGCGCGATCTCGTTCACCAGACCCTCCACGGTCGGCGCATCAAAGAGGCTACGCAACGGAAGCTCTACCTGGAAGGCGCTGCTCAGGCGCGAGATTACCTGGGTGGCAAGCAGCGAGTGTCCACCCAGGGCAAAGAAGTCATCCTGCACACCCACCTGCGACAGGTTGAGTACATCTTGCCAGATACGAGCTACCACGACCTCGGCAGCCGTACGTGGAGCGACACTATTGTCTTTCTGCTCCTGCTGATCAGGCACAGGCAGAGCGCGCCGGTCGATCTTTCCATTGGAGGTCAAAGGAAGAGCCTCCAACATCACAAAGTAAGATGGGATCATGTACTCGGGCAATCGGCTCTGTAGATAGCTTCTCAACGCCTGGGCCGAGGGAGCATCCGCCTGATTGTTAGCGACCACATAAGCGAACAGTTGTTGAGAGCCTGACGAAGATGGCTGTGCGACGACGACCGTTGTACTCACCTGCGCGTGCTGCTCCAACATGGCCTCGATCTCTCCCGGCTCAATACGATAGCCCTTGATCTTCACCAGATGGTCAGCACGGCCCAGGAATTCGATTGTGCCATCGGGCAGGTAGTGAGCCATATCGTTTGTTTTGTACAATCGCCGCCCTGGCTCTGTGGAAAACGGATCAGGCACAAAGGCCAGTGCGGTGCGCTCGGGATCATTCAGGTAACCGCGACCCACACCGATACCCCCGATATACAGTTCACCAACGATACCGGTTGGAAGCAATTCAAGCAAGCGGTCCAGTATATACGATCGCATATTCGGGATGGGGGAGCCGATGGTCATAATCACCGGCCATGTAGCGGCCGATTGCGTACTGATAATCGGATAATGGCACTGATCGTCGGAGCACTCTGTCGATCCATATGTGTTCAATAAAGGGATGGATGGATAGAGTTCCAGCCACTGGCGACAAAGTTCCGCCGGCAGAGCATCGCCAGTAGGCACGATCCAGCGCAGGTCTGCCAGCGCCGGACGGGCAATCGCGGAGACGCTCTGCACCATTTCGCGCAACATAGAGGGTACCAGTTGCAGCACAGAGATACCCTTCTCCTCAATCTGCTCTAGCAAGAATTGCGGACTAAAGGCGATCTCGTCTTTGAAGACCTGCACACGCCCACCCAGGATTAATGGAGCCAAACATTGCCATACCGAGATATCAAAACATTGTGGTCCATTCTGAGCCACGCTATCCATGGAGGAGAGTTGGACATCGGCGATCTTAGCAAAGATATGATTGAGCATACCCTTATGCTCGACCATCACACCCTTGGGCGTACCCGTAGAGCCAGAGGTGTAGATGATATACGCCAGGTTGCGCTCATGAGTACGCTCGGGGAGATTGTCAGCCCCATCCTGTTCGCCCTGCGCCAATACTGTTTCGAGCTTCATTACAGATGGACGTTCCTCTCCCGCATATTCCTCCAGAACATGGGAAAGAGTAGAGAGATACATCCCCGTAGTGAGCACGACGCGACAATGGCTCTGGCTAAGCATGTGGCGCAGCCTGGTCTCAGGGAAAAGCGGGTCCAGAGGCAGATAGACACCGCCGGCCTTCATGATAGCAAGAATGGCGGTGACGAATGCAATGGTGCGATCGGAGAGCAACGCCACAGGAATCTCTAGCCCAACGCCCTGATCAACCAGCCAGCGCGCCAGAATATTCGCACGCCTGTTTAATTGTTGATAAGTGACCTGCTCATCGTCATAGGCCAGAGCCACAGCATCGGGAACGCGGTCGACCTGCCGTTCAAAAAGCCGCTGAACGGAACAATCGTCCGCATATTCTGCCCGCGCGGAGTTCCATGTAACAAGTTGCAACTGACGCTCAGCATCTGTGACATAGGGGAGATCCGCCAGTCGTTGCACACCCGGTGAGGCAATCGCCTCCAATAGCATACGCAGGTGCTCAAGCAGACGGACGGCTGTCACCTGATCAAAGCGGACCCGGTCATAGGTAAGCTGCATAGAGAGCGCATGTCGTGCCACGACCTTGAGCCAGAGCGGATAGTTGGTATGCTCCACCACACGGTCAGTCTGAATAGTAAGTTGACGCAGATCCTCCTCTTCCATCGGCTCAACCGGATAATTCTGGAACAGAAACAGGCTTTCGAAGAATGGCTGATCAGTAGGGACATCGCTCCAGCGCTGTATATCTACCAGCGGCGTGTACTCATACTGCCGCGCCTCTACCTGCTGCTCCTGAATCTGCCTGAACCAATTCATAAGCGACATCCCGCCATCAATGCGTATACGTACGGGAAGCGTATTGATGAAGAGGCCGATCATCGACTCGACACCGGCCAGTTCTGCGGGCCTACCGGAGACGATTGAACCGAAGAGCACATCGTTTTCTCCGCTATAGTGCGCCAGCAACAGCGCCCACGCGCCCTGCACAATCGTATTCATCGTCACCTGATGCTGCTGCGCCAGGCGTTGAAGGGCAATAGCGATCTCTGCCGAGAGGTACAACGACTCTTCCGCCACCTCCTGACTGGTCTGGCCTCTACTGCTATACGGATGACGATCGACGGTCAGCGTTGTAGGAGCATGGAAGCCGCTCAGGTACGCAAGCCAGAATTGCTTCGCCTGATCCATGTCCTGCTGCTGCAACCAGGCAATATAGTCGCGATATGACCTGGGAGAACTCAGCACCGGCTCTGTCTCTTGTACATAAGCCTGGTAATGGGTGAGCACCTCTTTGAAGACCAGCGACTGCGACCAGCCATCCAACAACAGGTGATGGAGGCTGAGAAGAGCATGGTAGTGTTGCTCTCCCAATCGGACCAGGGTCAGACGCAGCAGAGGGACTTTCTCCAGATCAAGTCCACGCCGCAGGTCCTCCTCATGGAGATTCTCCAGGCGTTTCCGCTGCTCTTCAGCAGTCAGATCAGACCAATCGTAGTAACTCCAGGGGATCTTGACGCTCCGCAAGACAACCTGTAACGATTGCTTCAATTCTTTCCACACGAACAGGGTGCGCAGGATGGGATGCCGGTTGACAACCTGCTGCCACGCTTTTTGCCAGGCGATGATATCGAGCGCGCCCTGAATCTTCCAGCTAAATTGTTCGTGGTAGGCTCCCGCCTCGGGCGCGTAGAGGCTATGAAACAGCAGGCCCTCCTGCATAGGTGTAAGAGGATAGATATCCTCTATCTGCTGCGCGAAACGCTCCCCTCCTGCCGTCTGAAGCAACCTTACCTGTCGTTCGATCTGTTCTAACTGGCTCTGCTGAAGTCCAGCTAATGGAAAATCGGAAGGCGTGTAGCCACCCGCCTCAGGCGATTGGCAGTGAACGATGATCTCCTGTAAAGCGCGCAAGAATGCGTGCGCTAGACGCTGGATGGTCTCTACTCTATGCAACTGATGACTATATTGCCAGACGAAGGTCAGGCAGCCACCAACAACGCTACCATTGACTATAAGAGTGTGGGGGCGTTGTCCGACAGTTCCCTGCGCTGAACCGGCGGATATATGGAGACGCTGCATCTGCGATGATTCGCCGAAGGGCTGGTCAAGCTGGCCGAGATAGTTGAAGCTGACCTGCGCCTGCGGTAGCGTCATTAAAGATGCTCGTACCTGTGGATCAGGATGAAGATATTTCAACAAGCCATAGCCGATACCGCGCTGCGGCACCTGTCGTACCTGCTCCTTGATGGCTTTGAGGGTTTCCCTGATGGACGTTGCTTGCCCGGTATCCAGTAGGACAGGGAAAAAGGTGGTAAACCAACCCACGGTCCGTGAGAGATCAACACCATCCAGGATCTCCTCGCGTCCGTGACCCTCCAGGTCGACAAGCAGCAGATGCTGGTGCGTCCAATCCGCAAAGGCTCGCGCCAGGGCGGTGAGCAGAACTTCATTGATCTGAGTATGATAAACAGCGGGGACCTCCTGTAAGAGCTTCCGTGTCTGCTGCGCGTCCAGAGTCACGCTCAGGGCAACCGCGCTGGCAAGGCTATTGCTTCCGGTGGGCACATCCAACGGCAGAGGGGCTACCTGCCTCCTTTGCGGAGCCAGCCAGTAGGTCAGTTCTTGTTGCAACATTTCGCTCGATGCATAGCGCTGCAGTTCTTGCGCCCAACGCTGAAACGAGGTCGTTTTCGTGGGGAGAGCCACCGTTTCCTTTCGCCGTAGCTGATCCAGCGTTGACTCAAGGTCCTCCAGCAAAATGCTCCAGGAGACACCATCTATTGCCAGGTGATGAATGATCAGCAGCAGATAGCCAGATTCCTGCACGCCTCGATCAAAAAAGAGCGCACGCAGCAATGAACCCGTTTGGAGATCAAGGCTCGTCTGAGCAGCGGCGGCAAGAGTCTCCATGGCCTTGCGCTGCTGCTGATCTGACAGCTGTGCCAGATCGACGTAGATGAAGGGGACATCAGAAGACAAGCCCGCATTGTACTGCAGCCAATGATTATCCTCTTCTACGAAGCGCAGGCGTAGAGCATCGTGATGGCAGAGCAGATGCCATATGGCATGGAGAAGATGCGATGGCTGTTGTCGCTCTCGTATCTCCAGAATTCTGTCCTGATTGAAATGGTGCCGGTTGGATAGCTCTTGCTGGAAGAACCAGTGCTGGATGGGCGTTAACTCCACCGGACCAGTGACCAGTTTCTGCTCAGCCGCCGTCACGCGGTCCATATCTATGACGTTGATTAATTGAGCAATCGTCTGGTACTGGAATATCTGTCTGGGTGTGAAATGGAGACCAGCGCGACGAGCACGATTGACAACCTGGATGCCGAGTATCGAGTCACCACCCAACGAGAAGAAATTGTCGTGAATACCTATCTGTTGTACCCCTAACACCTGTGCCCAAATGCTTGCCAGGATCTCTTCGAGGGGAGTACGAGGAGCAACCACTTCTCGATCGGCTCCTGTTGCTCGCTGAGGTTCAGGTAATCCTCGCCGATCCAACTTCCCATTGGGCAACAGCGGCCACGCCTCCACCTGCAGCAGCCACGTTGGCACCATGTAGCCCGGCAACCGCTCTTGCAGGTACTGCCGCAACTCCCCTTCCTCCAACGGCTCCCTCTCTCCGGTCACCACGTAGCCTACCAGGTGCTTCCCTCCTCCCCCATCCTCGCGCAGCACCACCACACTGTCTTTCACCTGCTCGTAGCCCTGCATCACCTGCTCGATCTCTCTTAACTCAATACGCTGCCCTCGCAGCTTCACCTGCTCATCCATCCTGCCCACATACTCCAGCACCCCTCTCCGATCATAGCGTACCCGGTCCCCCGTTCGATACAGCCGCAACCACGCTCCTGCCCCTTCCCCTCTCAGTTGCTCCTGCTCCACAAACGGATTGGGCACAAACCGCTCCGCCGTCAGGTCTCCCCGCCCCACATACCCTCGGCCTACCCCGATCCCTCCAATGTAGAGTTCCCCCGGCACTCCCGGAGGTACCAGCCTCCCCTGGCCATCCAGCACATAGAGCCGCAGGTTCTCGATCGGCCGCCCGATCGGCACGCTGCCCACCGACTCCACTTCCTCCACTGCGCAGGACCAGCGGCTCACATCCACCGCCGCCTCCGTCGGACCATACAGATTATCTAACCGACACTGACGCAAGCGCTGAACGAAGCTGGTGTACAGCCCACCGCTGAGCACCTCCCCACTGCAGATCACCTGCCGCAGGCTCTGGCAGCGCTCGACCCCCTCCTCCTGCAAGAAGACCTGCAGCAGCGAAGGGACAAAGTGCAGTAGCGTCACCTGTTGCTGCTCAATCAGCTCGATCAGGTAGGCGGGATCGCGCTGCCCTTCCGGGCGCGCCAGCACCAGCTGCGCGCCTTCCACCAGGGGCCAGAACAGCTCCCACACCGAGACATCGAAGCTGATTGGCGTCTTCTGCAACACCCGATCCTGGGCATTCAGACCGTAGACCCTTTGCATCCAGGTCAGCCGATTGGCGATGCCGCGCTGCGTGTTCATCGCCCCTTTGGGCTGGCCGGTCGACCCGGAGGTATAGATCACATACGCCAGGCTGTCGGGCAACGGCTCACCGGGCAGGTTGTCCAGGGGGGCAGAAGCGAGTTGCGACCAGATGGCGGGCAGCGAGAGCACCTGGCACTCCAGCGGAGGCAGGGATTCGGTCAGCGCTGCCACCTCAGGATCCTGGAGCGAGCCGGTGAGCAAGATGGAGGCCTGGCTGTTCTGTAGCATGAAGCGCAGCCGTTCGGCCGGATAGGACAGGTCCAGCGGGAGGTAGGCGCCACCCGCTTTGAGTACGGCGAGCAGGGCAATGTGCAACCAGAGGCCGCGAGGCAGGGCGATGCCAACAACGACTTCGGGTCCCACCCCCAGAGAGCGCAGCAGATGGGCGAGCTGGTTGGCGCGCCGATTGAGGTGCGCGTAGGTGACCAGGCTGTCTTCGAAGACCAGGGCGACCCGCTCGGGCGTCTGCTGCACTTGCTGCTCGAAGCGGCGGGCGAGGCTGGCCTCTGCCCCCTGAGGAAGGGGGGCATCGGTGGCGTTCCAGTCGAGCAGTTGCTGCTGGATTTCGGAGGCCGAGAGCAGGGGTAGCGCGCTGATGCGGGTCTGGGGGGCGCGGGCGATCCCGTGCAGCAGCCGCTGCCAGCGTTCCAGCAGACCCCGCATCGTCTCTTCTTCAAACAGATCTCTGTTATACTCAACCCTGCAAGAGAGGTCACGCTCTCCACAGATAACACTCAACGTCAGATCAAACTTTGTCGTTACGTACTCAGCACGCAACGCCTCCATATGCAATCCTTCGGGTCTTTCGATCGTTTCCAAAGCCATCTGTAGAATGAACATGACCTGGAAGAGTGGCGAACGGCTCAGGTCGCGCTCAGGTTGCAGCACCTCAACAAGTTGTTCAAAGGGAACATCCTGGTGCGCATAGGCTCCCAACGCCACTTCACGCACGTGAGCCAGGACATCCATAAATGTAGGATCATGCGAGAGGTCTGTGCGCAGCACCAACGTGTTCACAAAGAAACCGATCAGTCCTTCCAGTTCAGTACGGGAACGCCTGGTAATCGGTGTGCCGATGCTGATATCGGTCTGACCGCTGTAGCGGGCAAGCAGAACCGAGAAGGCCGCTATCAACAGCATGAAAAGGGTGACATCGGCCTGGTGACACAACGCCCGCAGCTGCTCCAGTAGTCCCGAGGGCAAGTGCAAGAATTGCCGCGCGCCGTTATAGGTCTGGATTGGAGGGCGCGGATGGTCCGTAGGCAGTTCCAGGGGCTGTGTCGCAGTCAGGCGCTGTTTCCAGTAGGCCCGTTGCGCTTCAAGGACCTCGCCCTTTAACCAGGAGCGCTGCCAGACAGCAAAATCTGCGTATTGGATCGGCAGTGGTGGCAACGGCGAGGGCAGACCCGCGACAAAGGACCGGTAGAGCGTGGTTAACTCGTTGACAAATACCTCTTGCGATAAGCCGTCCGAGATAATATGGTGCATGGTGAGCAGAAACACATGCTCTTCGAAATCCTGACGAATGAGAAACGCTCGCAACAATGGCTCACTGACAAGATCACATGGCTGTTGCGCTTCCTGGTCCGCCAGACGTTGGGCTGCGTGCTCGCGCTCCGCAGGGGAAAGGTCTTGTAGATCGATCAAGGGCAGAGAAAACTGTCCCGGCTGATGAATAACCTGCACCGGGTTCTCGTTGCGCAACGCGAATGTTGTGCGTAGACTCTCATGGCGCTCTATCAGCGCTCCTATACTGCACTCCAGGGCACGCGTATGCAGCGCTCCATGTATGCGGTGTGCCGCCAGGATAAGATAGGCAGTATTGCCCGGCTCCAGTTGATCGAGGAGCCATAGGCGTTGTTGAGCAAACGACAGGGGAAGATCCTGTGAGCGGGGCACAGGTACCAGCATGGGCATCTGCTGCTCCTGCTGACCGCGCAGCGCCTGCTCAGCACGCAGCGCCAGACCCGCGATCGTTGGCACTTCAAAGATCGTCTGTAGAGGCAGTTCCACACCGAGCGCGGCCTGCATACGTGCGATAATCTGCGTGGCCAGCAAGGAGTGGCCGCCGAGATCGAAGAAGTTGTCGTGAATATCGACCTCGTCGTCCCCCAGCACGTCGCACCAGATCTCGGTTATTAACTCCTCAAAAGGCGTATGCACTCCTGGAATAGAGAGCCTGGTCTCTGAGTCGGATGCACTTTGCAGGGAAAGAGCTTTGTAATCTACTTTACCGCTAGCAGTCAGGGGCATCCATTCAAGCAGGACAATCGCTGCGGGGAGCATATAATTCGGCAAGAACTGCGACATAAAATCTCGCAATTCGCGGACCAGTTCTTCTTCCTGGATCTCGACCGATGAAGCATGCGTTACTCCATATGCGACAAGCTGCAAATCTCCTTGTGCACCGCTTCCCGCACGTATCAACACAGCAGCATCCTGGATATAAGGATGGCGCTTGAGCACAGCTTCGATCTCGCCCAGTTCAATGCGATAGCCACGCAGCTTCACCTGTCGATCGATGCGACCCAGGTAGTGGAGCCGACCATCCTCGCCATACTTTACCCGGTCTCCCGTTCGGTACAACCGCTCTCCCGGCTGCTCGCTCCACACATGCGGCACAAAGCGTTCCGCCGTTAGCTCTGCCTTACCGACATACCCTATCGCCAGCCCTGGCCCTCCTATGTACAACTCCCCCGGCACCCCTGGCGGCACCAGTCGTTGCTGCCCGTCGAGCACAAACAGCTGCGTCTGGGACAGCGCTCGTCCGATGCTTGGCGCTCTCCCTTCGGCCTGTAACCCCTCCGCGATACTTGCACACACCGTCGTCTCCGTGGGTCCATAGGCATTGCACATCCTTCTTCCCTCCGACCAGCCCTCCACCTCGTCCTCGCCACACGCCTCCCCGGCCACCACCAGCGTCTCAACGCCCGGCATCCCCCCTTCTGGCAGCACACGCAGCACCGAGGGCGGCAGCGTCACAACCGTGATTGCCCGTTCCTCCAGCAGCCTGAGCAAGGGCTGTCCCGGTTGGAGTTGCTCCGGTTCCGCCAGATGCAGGCTGGCTCCCGCCAGCAGGCTCACCAGCATCTCGGCAATCGAGGCATCGAAGCTAGGCGAGGCAAATTGCAGCACCCGGCTCTGTGGCCCGATGCCAAAGGCAGTTACCTGCCCTCGCACCAGATTCCCCAGCCCCCAGTGACTCACCGCGACTCCTTTGGGCTGTCCCGTCGACCCGGAGGTGTAGATCACATAGGCCACATTCTCAGCATCCCGGGGGAGAGAAGGCGGCTCGCTGGCAGCGGTTTCCAGCTGAGACCAGAGCTGCGAGAGCGCCAGGGACTCGACCGAGACGGTGGACGTCTGCCATGACCAGGGATGCACGCTCAGGAGCAGGCTCACCCCTGCATCGGTCAACTGGTAGGCCAGCCGCTCCGATGGTGAGGCCGGGTCCAGGGGGACATAGCCGCCTCCGGCTTTGCTGATCGCCAGCAGGCTGATGAGCAGTTCGACCGAGCGCGTGCCGATGACGGCGACCAGCACCTCAGGTCCAACCCCTCGCTGACGCAGCAGATGGGCAAGCTGGTTGGCGCGCCGCTCCAGGTGCGCATAACTCAGGCACCCCTGATCGCTCACCAGAGCGATGGCGTCAGGGGTACGCTGCACCTGCGCTTCGAAGAGCGTGGGCAGGCTGGCAATCTCGACCGGATCATGGCTCTGACCACTCCATTCGGCCAGCAACTGCTGAGATTGCGCAGGGGTCAGCAGGGGTAGATCCGCCAGAGAAGTCTCTGGAGCGGCAACGATCCCTTCGAGCAGATTTTGCCAGGAAATCAGCATCTGTTGGATCATGCTGGCATCGAAGAGATCGGTATTGTATTCGAAGCCACAGCCCAGGCCATGAGGATAGCTCATGATATTCAGGGTCATATCAAATTTTGTAGTCGTATTCTCAGTATTCAGGGTTTCGAATCTGAGATCCTCAATCTGCTCGATGCCCCTGGTATCGGCATCCGTCACCTGGCGCAGGTGGAGCGCGACCTGGAAGAGCGGAGGACGGCTGGGATCGCGCTCGGGCTGCACTACCTCCACCAGCTTTTCAAAGGGGACATCCTGGTGCGTATAGGCTTCCAGCGCGACTTTGCGAACCCTCTTCAGGATCTCTACAAAGGAAGGGTTTTCGGAGAGATCCGTGCGCAAGACCAGCGTGTTCACAAAGAAGCCGATCAATTCCTCCAGTTCTGGACGAAGACGATTGGCAATGGCGATACCTACCGCGATATCCTTCTGGCCGCTGTAGCGCGCGAGCAGAACCTGGAAGGCCGCCATGAGCGTCATAAATAGGGTCACCCCTTCCTGCTGACTCAGCGCTACAAGCTGCTCTTGAAGAGATGCGGGCAGATGCAGGAACTGGAAAGCTCCATGAAAGGTCTGCACGGCAGGGCGTGGATGGTCGGTAGGCAATTCCAGGGGAGGGATATCCGCCAGTTGCTGTTTCCAATAGCGGGTCTGAGCATCCAGCATCTCACCATCTAACCACTGGCGCTGCCAGATCGCGTAGTCGGCATATTGCAGGGGCAGAGGTTTTAAAGGGGATGGCTGTCCGGAAGCAAAGGCTCGATATAACTGGATCAGTTCGCGCAGCAGGACATCATTCGACCAGGCGTCTGTGATGATGTGGTGCATGGTCAGGAAGAGGACGTGCTCGGCGGTATCCAGGCGTAACAGAGCGATCCTCAATAGAGGTCCCCGTGCCAGATCGCAAGGGGATTGCGCCTCCTGTACGATGAGCCTTTGCAGTTCCTGTTCTCGCAACTCTCGATCTATCCTACGCATATCTATCACCGGCAAACGGAAATCACCGCCTGGTTGAATAACCTGTATAGGTTGTCCGGCTTGCTCTACAAAGATTGTGCGCAGGACCTCGTGACGCTGTACCAGTTCTGCAAAACTGCGCTCTAATGCGACCGCGTTCAGGGGGCCTGATAGACGTAGGATGCGCGGGAGCAGGTAGGCTGTACTCTCCGGTTCCAGCTGGTAGAGGAACCAGAGCCGCTGCTGGGCAAAGGAAAGCGGGAGTTCGTCGGAACGAGGGAGGGGTTGCAGCGTCGGTATTGTTAGCGCCTGCGCCTGATTTAACAACTGTTCAATGGTCTGGCTGAGCCCGGCTACTGTCGGAGTTTCAAACAACGCGCGCAACGGAACATCGACCTGCAAAGCCTGACGGATACGTGAAATGACCTGTGTAGCCAGGAGAGAATGGCCACCTAAACTGGTAAACTGATCATGAATGCCCAGTTGTTTGACGCGCAGAACTGATTTCCAGATGCCGGATACAATCTCCTCTACAGGTGTACGAGGGAGTTGCATGTCGGACGCCTTCTGCTTCTGCCCGGCATCAGGTTGTGGGAGCTTGCCACGATCGACCTTCCCATTGGAGTTCAGCGGAAGCGCACGCAAAAAGACGTAGGAAGAGGGGAGCATATAAGCAGGTACTCGCTCATGCAGAAACTCGCGCAGGGCTTCCTCAGTAAGCAACTCCTGCTGCCGAGCAACTATATAGGCGACCAGGCGTTTGTCATCGGGGGTGTCTTCGCGGAGAATGACAACGTTCTGACGTACAGCAGGATGTTGTCCCAGGATCGCCTCAAGCTCTCCTGGCTCGATACGATAGCCGCGCAGCTTCACCTGCGCATCGGTTCGACCGACGAATTCGACGGTTCCATCCTCCTGATAGCGAACCAAATCGCCCGTGCGATAGAGCCGCGCCCTCACGCCCTTGCGCCAGGGATGAGCAATGAAGCGCTCTTGCGTCTGTTCCGGCCGTTGCCAGTAACCCGCAGCCAGCCCGACGCCTCCCAGATAGAGTTCTCCTGTTATACCAGAAGGAAGCAGGTGCCCGAAACGATCCAGCACATATGCCTCCGTACCAGTAATTGGCCGTCCAATCGGAACCGTGACCGCATCACTCCGAACTGAGAGAAGCTGCCCACGTCCCAGTTCCCCCAATACGTTCACGATCGCACCAATCGTGGCCTCGGTTGGTCCATAGTGATTGAGTACGCAACAGTTCCCACGCTGGCATTCCAACTGCTGAAGCAGGGTATAGGACAGCGCTTCTCCACCCAGCACAAGATGTTTACGGGGGAGTATCTGCCGCTCCATGCAGGAATTGAGCAGAGCTGACAGGTGCGAAGGGACGATTTTCAGCACATCAACAGGATATTGGGAAACATAGTCAGCGAACAATGCGCCGGAGGTCACCGTTTCATAGGTGAGAATATGCAGGCATCCTCCAGAAACCAGCGAACAAAAGATCGCCGTATTGCCCAGATCTGCCGCCAGCGTCGAAACCGTCGCGAAATGCCAGCCAGGCTGCACAGCCAGGATCTCACATAGAGCAAACGCATAATTTACCATACTCTGCTGGCGAATCATTACGCCTTTGGGGAGGCCAGTCGAGCCTGATGTATAGATGACATAGGCGAGATCGTCATCAGTGCTCTGAGGATGGGGATTATCTATGCACTCGGCATCGCTCCAGGAATTGAGTTCATCCAGGCACCAGGCCGACCACTCCCCAACGGGCAGGCGTGGAAGGACATGCGAGAGTGTTAGCACATTTGTAAGTTGAAGATCGTTTAATAGATAATTCAGGCGGGAGGCCGGTAGATCAGGATCAAGCGGCACATAGGCACCACCGGCCTTGAGAATGGCCAGTATCCCTACCAGCATATGGACGGAGCGATCCACAAAGAGTCCCACCAGGGTCTGAGACCCTACGCTGTGGCGTTGCAATACATGAGCTACACGATTGGCTTGCCTGTTGAGTTGCTCATAGGTAAGCTTCTCCGCACCACATACAACTGCGATATCCTGCGCATATTGCTCTGCCCTGGCTTCGAATGCCTGAATCAGCGTTTGAAATGGCAACGGCTTCGAAGGCGTTGAGAGCAGATGGTGCAGCGTGTGTTGATCATCTTCGGATAATAGCGGATATGCGCTCACTATCAACTCCGCATGCGCAATAGCCGCATAAAGGAGTGTTGAAAAGCTCTTAGCCAGACTCCGCATATGGACGGCAGACAACACGCGTGGATCAAAATAGAGCTTCAGTTTCAGTTGCTGCCCAACTAAGAGCGCGTGCAATTTGAGCGCGAAAGGTTCGATACAGCTCATACTACTTGTCAGGTGGAAGTTCAGACCATTTGCCTGGATCTTCACGGGCCAATCTTCATAGGCGAAGCTGATAGGAAACCCACTTTTTCCCTGAGAGCTGGCGTTCTCGATAGCGAAGCATGACTGCCAATCGAAATATATCTGTCGCTGCTTCGCTTCATTGAGGAAGTTCTGCACCAGCACAAGGACGCGTTCAAATGACGACTGCTCGGTCAGCGAGAGGGAAAGGGGCAGGCTCTGACTATAGGGACCGATGGCCGTGGTTAATTCTTCGTAGATACGCCCATCGCTCTCTACACCGATCAGCAGCGGCGTCTGCGCGGTGAATCGCCAGATCAACACCTGCCAGCAAGCCAGCAGAAAAGCTTCAAGGGAACACCCGGTCCTTTGCAAAAGAGCCTGGAGTTGGGGAAACGAGGTGCTCATCTCCAGAATATCAACCGCATACGGCGCAAAGGCATCCTGAGATTCCGCCAACGACTTTCGCCAGCCATCCCTGGCGAAAGGGATAGGCATGGTGGTCAGGAGGGAAGGATCAATTCTGCACCAGAAATTCCTCTGTTCCTCAGCGTCCTCTTCCGCTAGCAGTTCCTCCTGCCAGCTAGCAAAGTCGCTATATTGCAGGGGCTCTTCCTCTTCCTCCAAAGAGGCCGTATAGAACCGGGCCAGTTCATGGATTACCAGTTTGAGGGATGCAGCATCAGCACAGAAGGCAGACAGGCTCAACAGGAGTATATGTTCCTGCATGGACCGGGATAACAGGAAGCACTGGAAGAGCGGCCCTTGCGTTACATCGAATGGCACTTCCTGTATATAACGCGTATACTCTGCGAGTACGTCCTCCTGACGGAATGCGTCCACATTCTCCAGACTGACAAAGGTACAGACAGTCTCGACAGCGTCAGAGACGACCTGCATAGGCATATCCATACCGGGCAGAGTATAGGCCTGCGAGCGCAGAATGCTATGCCGCACGACGACTTTTTGCAGAGCCTGTTGGAACGCGGCAACGTCGAGCTGTCCTTCGATGCTCACCTGGTAAAAAGAGCGGAAAGCCTGACTCCCATGTTGTACGGACCAGAGACGGGCCTGCTGAATAGAAAGATGAAACCCCTTTACTGCTGCTAGTCTCATGAATTTGCCTACTCCTTATTCCCTCTGTCTTTTTTTACTTCTTTCAGCTTACGAAGAGAGAGCTTGCTCTGCTGCGCTCGTTTCGCCTTCTCTGCTTCTGTATAAAAATCTAAAATGTCTATCGGCATATCGGGATGAGCTACGATATTGCGTAGGAGGACCTCAAAGCGATGCATCATTGTCACAATGGTCTGTTCCTCAAACAGAGCGCGGTTATACTTCACCCCACATCTCAGGCTCCGGGAACCCTCTACCATAAACACAGCCAGGTCAAACTTGGCCGGTGTTGTTCCGGCGCCAGAAAAGGGTTTTAACACCAGACCGGGAACGGCTTCTACGGGGGCCTCTGGCTGATTTTGCAGCACAAACAGGCCCTGTATAAAAGGCATATGCGCCTCACTCTGTTCGGGGAGCAGGCGCTCAACAACCATCTCAAAAGGAGCGTCCTGGTGTGTATAGGCTCCCAGCACCACCTCGCGAGTACGCGTCAACAACTCAGCAAAAGAGGGAGAACCGCTCAAGTCATTCCGCAGCACAAGCAGGTTGATGAAAAAGCCGATTAGCGCCTCCACCTCCACCTGTGCCCGGCCCGCCATATCGGTTCCCAGGACGATATCTGTCTGACCAGTGTAGCGATAAAGCAGGGTCTGGAAGGCGGCAAGCAGAGTCATAAAGAGCGTCACGCCCTTCTGCCGACTGAAAGCCACGATATCCTGCGAGACATCTTCGGCAAAGGCAAAGAGATAATCACCACTGGCTGAGACCGAGCTTTCTGACCGAGAATGATCGGTCGGTAGCTTCAAAGGGACCGAGTTGGTCAATTGATCTGTCCAGTAAGCGAGCAACGCCTCAAGGGTTTCGCCCTGCAAAGATTGACGCTGCCAGTAGGCGAAGTCGGCATACTGAATGGGCAATTCTGGTAAGGGGTACGCCTTCCCCTCGACAAAGGAGCGGTACAACAAAGCCAGTTCATACATAAAGATGTTCATAGACCAGCCATCTGAGACGATATGGTGCATGACGAAGACCAGAACATGCTCATCTCTATGCAGCCGCAAAAATCTCGCTCGCAACAGGGAACCCAGTTCCAGATCAAACGGTTGATTGATCGTCTGCTGTACAAGCGCTTGCGCCAGGCTTTCGCTCGCTTCTGAGGAGCACAGGTGGCTGAGGTCAATAAGAGGCAGATCGACTTTTGTGGGATCGAGAATAAACTGGAGAGGCTGCCCCTGGTATGAACGAAACGCGGTACGCAGGCTTTCGTGCCGCCGCACAATCTCATTCAGGCTCCACTCCAATGCAGCAGGCGAGAATGGGCCTTCGAGGCGCAGAGTCAGAGGAATGAGATATGCAACATTGCCGGGTTCTAACTGATCGATAAACCAGAGTCGCTGCTGCGCAAATGACAAAGGAAGCCCTGCTGTACGCGGAACAGGAATGAGAGCGGTACTCTCCATCTTCTGCTGTACGCGCAGCGCCTGTTCTATCTGCTGTGCCAGTTGAGCGATGGTCGGTGACTCAAATACCATACGTACAGTCACTTCAACGTGGAGTGTGGAACGGATACGAGAGATGAGCTGTGTAGCCAGTAACGAGTGACCACCCAGATCAAAGAAGTTCGCCTGGAGATCGATGCGCTCTTTTTTGAGCACCTCGCACCAGATACCCTGCAGCACCTCTTCGAATGGTGTCATTATCTGCTGCGATTTCCCTTCCTCAACGCCATCTCGTTTCTCGGGCACAGGCAAGGCGCGTCGATCGATCTTACCGTTGCTGGTCAACGGTAGCTCCGACAAAACCACCACGGCGGCAGGGAGCATATACTGAGGCAAACGTTCTTGCAGGTAGCTGATCAGTTCTGGCCGTGCAGGGGCACTCTCCGCGCCCCTTCCTACCACATAGGCTGTCAGATAGGCATCACCCTGCTCCTCGCGCAGCATGACGACACATTCGCCAATCGCGGGATGCGCACGCAGAACAGCCTCGATCTCCCCCAGTTCGATGCGATAACCGCGCAGTTTCACCTGCTGATCGATCCGTCTGAGAAATTCAATCTGTCCGTCCGCTCGATAGCGGCCCAGATCCCCCGTCCTGTACAGCCGTTCGCCTTCCTGGCGGCCAAACGGGTTTGGCACAAAGGCCAGAGCCGTCCTCTCTGCCTCTCCTAGATAACCTCGACCTACGCCCATTCCTCCCACGTAGATCTGCCCCGGAACACCAACCGGGACCGGCTCCATCCCTTCGCTCAACAGGTAGAGCTGCGTGTTGGCAATCGCACGGCCAATCGGCACGTTGGCCACCTTGTCGATGACATCCGCCGTCAACCGGGCATGCGTCACATCGTCCGAGCACTCGGTGGGACCATAGGCGTTCAGCAGCGCGATCCCAGGATAGCGTTGCTGCCAGCGCTGCCCCGTTTCAACGGACAGTTGCTCACCTGTCACAACCAACCAGCGCAACGACGTGAGCCACGGCTGCCCTCCCGGCCGATCTTCCCGTTCGATCTCCTCCAGATAGGCACGTAAGAGGGAAGGCACCACCTCCAGGATCGTGAGCGAACTCGTGGCGATCCGCTCGAAGAGGCCCACCGGGTCGTGCGTTATCTGGTCCGGGATCATACACACCTGCCCTCCAACCAGGAACGCTGAGAGCATCTGCCAGACGGAGATGTCGAAGCACGGCGAGGCGGTCTGCGCCACGATATCATGCTGCGTCAGTTCCAACGTTTCAACCTTAGCCCACAGATGATTCAGCATACCGCGTTGCGTCACCATCGCCCCTTTCGGCCGCCCCGTCGAGCCAGAGGTGTAGATCACGTAGGCTAATTGCTCTCCCCCTGCCTCGACCGGAACCGCATCCTTACTGTAGGCCTCTAACGCCTGGAAGGTGGGGGCCAGATAACAGATGGCACGCGGGGTGATGGGCAACGCATCCCGCCAGTTCGGCTGGGTTATGAGGATCTGGATCCGGGCATCCGCGCAGATGAAGGCGAGATGCGCCGACGGATAGGCCGGATCGAGGGGCACATACGCCCCACCGGCCTTGAAAACGCCCAGCACCGCCACAAGAAACTCGACCGAGCGGGACATATGGATCCCCACCAGTTCCTCTGGCTGGACACCGACATCACGCAGCCAGTGCGCGAGCTGGTTGGCGCGCTGATCCAGTTCCCGATAGGTCAAGCGCGTTACACCATCCATCACAGCCAGCCGCGTAGGTATAGCCGCCGCTTGCGCAGTGAACAGGTGCACAAAGGAGTGGGGCTGCGGAGCGGGGCGCTGTGTTTGATTCCAGTCGACGAGGATCTGCTGTCGTTCGGCGGCCGTGAGCAACGGCAGGCTGGCGATAGGGTGTGCTGGTTCGGTGGCGATGTGCTCCAGAAGCACTGCAAAATGGGCCAGCATACGCTGGATGCTGCTGCTCTCAAACAGATCGCGGTTGTAGATCACCGCACAGAACAGGCCCTGTTCCCCATGAAGAATATTCAGCTCCAGGTCAAACTTGGTGGCAATCTCTTCTGTTTCATGGCCAGCATGAAAGGGCTGGACGAGCAGTTGCTCCTCCTCGTTGACTAGCGCCTGCCGCTCCACAGAGGTTCGCTCCTGTTGCGCTACAGAGGTTCGCTCCTGTTGCGCTACACTGAACATGACCTGGAAGAGTGGAGGACGACTCAGATCGCGTGCAGGTTGGAGCAGTTCCACCAGTTGCTCAAACGGCACATCCTGATGCGCATACGCCCCCAGCGCCACCTCACGCACATGTTTCAGGAGATCCAGAAACGATGGATTATTCGAGAGATCAATGCGCAAAACCAGTGTGTTGACAAAGAAGCCAATCACACCTTCAAGTTCGGACCGGCTACGATTGGCGATCGGAGTGCCGATACTGATATCGGTCTGATCGGCATAACGAGCAAGAAGGACGGAGAATGCAGCGAGCAGAAGCATAAAGAGCGTGACGTCTTGCTGTCGGCTCATGGCCGTCAGTCTCTTGCTGAGCGTTAAGGGCAGATAGGCCGATTGGAAGGCCCCTCGATAGCGCTGCACCGCTGGTCGCGTATGGTCTGTAGGCAGTTCAAGCGGAGCGATGTTAGCAAGCTGTCGTTGCCAGTAGGTCTGTTGAGTTGAGAGTACTTTGCCCTGCCACCATTGGCGTT
This sequence comes from Ktedonobacteria bacterium brp13, assembly GCA_015099395.1. Classification (GTDB taxonomy): domain Bacteria; phylum Chloroflexota; class Ktedonobacteria; order Ktedonobacterales; family Ktedonobacteraceae; genus Dictyobacter. The sequence goes on from AP024096.1 coordinate 4,039,447, forward strand.
GCCAGATGGCAAAGTCGGCGTACTGGAGCGGTAAAGGCTTGAGCGGTGAGGGCTGCCGCTTATGGAACGCGCGATAGAACGTGGTTAATTCGCTGACAAAGATCTGGTAGGACCAGGCATCAGTGATGATATGGTGCATAGTCAGCAAGAGTATATGTTCCCTGGTCGCCAGGCGGACTAAAGCAACGCGCAACAGAGGCCCGGTTGTCAGATTGCAGGGATGCTGCGCCTCCTGATTTATCAAGCGCCTGGTCATGGTCTCTTGCACGTCAGTCTGTAGATGGCTTAAATCTATCAGCGGCAAGTTTAAATTCAGCGATGGATGAATGATCTGCACTCCCTGGTCATCGTGCATAGAGAAGGTGGTACGCAAGATCTCGTGGCGCTGCGTTAGTGCTTCAAGGCTTTGTTTCAGGGCCGCTATATCCAGGGGGCCTTGCAGACGCTGAACACGTGGGAGCAGATAGGCAGTACTCTCCGGTTCCAGTTGATCGAGGAACCAGAGACGCTGCTGGGCAAAGGACAGCGGCACCTGCTGCGGACGTGCTCTCGCCTCCAGCGCTCTCTCCTCCTCTTCTCCCTCTCCTCTCCCTCCTCGCAACCTCCGCTCTATCTCCTGTGCTAATCCCGCCACCGTCGGCCGCTCAAATAGCTTCACTATCGACACCTCCACCTGCACCACCGCTCTCACCCGCGCTATGATCCGCGTCGCTAGCAACGAATGTCCCCCCAACTCAAAAAAGTTCTCGTCTAACCCCACCTCCTGCACTCCCAACACCTCCTGCCAGATCTCCTGCACCAGTTCCTCCATCGGACTTCGTCCTACCTCCTGCTCCTTCCTCTCCTCTCCTCCTGCCTCCTGCTCCTCCTCCTGCTCTCTCAACACACGCCAGTCTATCTTCCCATTCTCCGTCAACGGCCAACGCTCCACCACCACCCACTTCCCCGGCACCTGATACTCCGGCACCACCTTCCGCATTTCCCGACTCCACTGCTCCCCCTGCTCCCTCCCCTGCCTTCTCCCCTGCACATACCCGATCAGCCTCCCCTCTCTCCCCTCCTCCCTCCTCCACACCACCCGCACCTCCTTCAGTCCCACCTGCTGCCTCAGCACCTCCTCGATCTCTCCCAACTCCACCCGGTACCCCCGGATCTTCACCTGCCGATCCGCTCTCCCCACAAACCGGATCTCTCCCCCCTCTGTGTACTGCCCCAGGTCTCCTGTCCGGTACAACCTCGCTCCCGGCTCGCCACTCCAGCCATCCGGCTCAAACCGCTCCGCCGTCTCCTCCGCCTGTCCCACATATCCCTGCGCCAGTCCCGCTCCCCCCACATACACCTCCCCGGTCACCCCTATGGGCACCACATTGCCCCTACGATCCCGGATCACCACCCGCGTATTGGTCAGCGGCCTTCCCAGCGTCACCTCCTGCGCTCCCCCGCCTGTCTGCGGCACCCCCAGCGCCTTGACCAGCACGCCGATCGTCGTCTCCGTCGGTCCATAGTGGTTGTACACCTGGCACCTGCCGCTCAACGCGGCTATCTGCTGCACCAGCTCACCTCCCAGTGCCTCGCCTCCCAACACCAGCGCTTCCCGTGGCAAGACCGCTCGCGCCTGCTCCCCGCTCAGCAGCGCAGCCAGGTGCGACGGCACGATCTTGAGCACATCAATCGGATGCTGCTGCACCCAGGCGGCATACGCCATCGTCGAGGTCACCGTCGCATAGTCCAGCAGGTGGACCGTCCCACCCGTGGTCAGCGCCCCAAAGATCGCCGTATTCCCCAGGTCCGCCGCCAGCGTCGTCACTGTGGCATACTGCCAGCCCGGCTGACTGCCCAGCACCCGGCTAAGCGCCTGCGTGTAGTTCACCAAACTCTGCTGCCGCACCAGCACCCCTTTGGGCTGTCCGGTAGAGCCGGAGGTAAATATGACGGAGGCGATGTCCTCCCCCTCGTTGTGAGAAGGCAGATCCTGCGCCGCCTCCTGCCCGAGCCTCTCGGTCAGATCCTCCAGATAGAGCTGCGGCCCCAACCAGACCGCGAGCCGTTCCTGCAGGCTCCGCTGGGTCAGCAGCAAGGGGACCTGGACCACCTGCAGTTGCCGCTGCAACTGGCTGGTCGGATACTCGGGGTCCAGGGGGACATACGCGCCTCCCGCTTTGAGGATGCCCAACAGGCCCACCAGCAGGGACACGCCCCGTGCGAGGCAGAGACCCACCAGCACATTGGGTCCCACGCCGGCGCGCTGCAACACCCGGGCAAGTTGATTGGCTCGTGCGTTGAGCTGCGCATACGTCATCTGCTCTCGCCCATCCAGCACCGCGAGGTGTTCCGGGTGACGTCGCACCTCCTGCTCAAAGAGTTGATGAAAACAGAGATTGGGGATGGGGATGGCAGGTGACTGAAATTGTTGCAGCAACGCTTCCTGCTCACGCGGCGTCAGCACAGGCAACGTTGTTGCAGGATGTTGAGGCTGTTCCACTGCACTCTGAAACAATGTGCGCAGAGCCGAACCCAGGCGCGAAATGTGCTTAGGAGCAAGATATTGAGGATCATAGGAGAGGATAGCCTGTACACTGTCGTCCGATTGAAGGATATGCAACTTAAGTACGAAAGGTTCGATGCAACTAAATTGCTGGTAGAGCGAGGCATGGAGCGTACCGGCAGTGAAGTGCGCAGGCCAGGCCGTGTATTCAAAACAGATGGGAAAAAATGGCGGAGTCGGACCACCTTCGCGATCCTCCTTCAGCAGTTCCCAGCTAAAATAGCTCTGTCGCTTGATTGCTTCCGAAAGGGATGTATCTACAAGTGCTGCAACCTGCGCGAAGGTCAGATCATCGGCAAGCTTGAAGTTAAAGGGCACGACCCGGGAGTAAAGACCGATAGCCGTGGCAAGCTCCTCATAGAAGCGGCCATCGCAGGTTACACCAACCAGCACTTCTGATTCGTTGTTCATCCGGGAAAGTGTCAGCAGCCAGCAGGTCAGCAACCAGGATTGGAGCGAGATGCCTTGCTGTCTGGCAAGAGGCAGGAGCCTTGCCGATAGGTTCTCCTCTAATGAAATGCTGTATTGCTGTGGCAGAAAAGGGGAAGTGCGCTCATCAGTAAGGCTATATTCTCGCACGAATGGCACAGGCACAGTATCCAGCTCAGGCAGATGAAGTTCACGCCAGTAACGCTGGTAGAGATCGGCATCTTCGGAGCGGAGTAGACTCTCTTGCCAGGCAGCGACGTCAACATACTGTAGCGGATCTTCAATGAGAGGCAACGACTCGGGATAGCTTGAGTATTCCTGGCTCAGTTCTTCAAGCAGATGGATCAGGGTCGAATTGTCGGCACAGAGCGCCGGCAGAGCCAGCAACAGGATATGAGTTTCTCCTGCGAGGCGCAGAAGGGTGAAAGAGAAAAGAGGCTGATCCTGCAGATCGATCTGCTCAGATTGTAGAGCAGCGAAACATGCCTGACTTTGTATATGCTGATCCGTTGCAGAGAGAGCTTCCAGATCGACCAGGGAACAGGAAACCTCTACGGAGTCCACAACGAGTTGTAAGGGCACGTCCATATCCGGAATAGTATCAAACGAGGTCCGCAGAATATCGTGTCGATCCACCAGGCGCTGGCAAACACGCAAGAACGTTGCTCCATCCAGTGCGCCTTCCAGCAAGATAGCACACAGCGAACGATAAGCTGAGCTTGCCTGCAGGAAAGACCATAGGCGCGTTTGCTGATGGGAAAGATGGAAAGCTTTTACACTCGTTGCTTGTATCACCTTGCATACTCCTTATATCTAAGGCCATAATATTCGCACTTGCGAGATGAATTTTTCATATCAAGACGCTCAGCGCTTCTTTTGCCCAAACTGCCATGTTCCTAGCTTTGATAGATCGATTGCTTCGCCTTTACTGGCACGCAAACCTTTATTGCTGGCACTCTGCAGCGCAGCCTCTGCTCTGACCTGCTCTTGCTTCTCCTCGGCGGTGAGGATCTCCACGGCATCGACCGAAGTATCGGGACTGGTTACCAGCGTGCGGATAACCAGTTCAAAGCGTTGCATGAGGGCCGCGATAGTACTTTCTTTGAAGAGATCTGTGCTGTAGTTGATGGCAACGGCAATGCCATCCGGATGCTCGTGGACGAACAGCGCGATATCAAACTTCACTGTAGAGGTTTCGCTGCCCACCGGCTTGACGACGATATCCGCTACCTCCTGCGAAGTGTGAGGTGTATTTTGCAGCACGAAGAGCACCTGGATGAGCGGAGTGCGGTTCACGCTACGCTCCAGCTTGAGATGTTCGACGATCATTTCGAAGGGGATATCCTGGTGGGCATAGGCACCCAGAACGACCTCGCGAACGCGCCGCAATACGCTACGCAGGCGAGGTGAGCCGCTGAAGTCCATGCGTAAGGCCAGGAGATTGACAAAAAAGCCGATCAGCCCCTCTGTATCTTTGTGGGTTCGATTGGCGATATCTGTTCCTACCACAACGTCCGTCTGCCTGCTGATGCGACACAACACGGTCTGGAAGGCAGCAAGCAAGCTCATAAACAGGGTCACCCCTTCCTGGCGGCTAAAGGCGATAAGCTGCTGCGAGAGATCAGAGGGCAGCATAAAGAAGGAGGCAGCGCCACGATAACATTGCATCGCCTGCCGTGGATAGTCGGCAGGAAGCAGCAGGGGAGTCGCGCCCTCCAGTTGTCTTTTCCAGTAATCCAGGTGCCTCTGTAATACTTCGCCCTGCAAGCTGTTACGCTGCCAGACGGCAAAGTCCGCATATTGCACCGTCAGAGGTGGCAATGGAGAAGGTTCTCCGTTGACAAACGCCCGATACAACGTGGTTAGTTCGCGGAACAGTATATCGTCGGACCAGCCATCGGTGATGATGTGATGAAGCACAGTGATAAAGATATGCATCGTGTGGTTCAGACGTATGAGCGACACACGGAACAGCGGCCCTTGCTGTAAATCGCAGGGATTCTGCACCTCTTTCTCCACGAGCCTCCGCGCCTCGGCCTCACGGATGTCTTGTGCCAGTGCACTCAGATCTATCACAGGGAGACGCAACGGTCTCGCGGGGTGAATGATCTGAACAGGTTCGCTGACCTGTACGGAAAATGTCGTACGCAGGCTTTCATGCCTCTGGACGAGCGCATCCACGCTGTGTGCGAATGCGGAGAGTTTTAATGGCCCTTCCAGACGGCGAGCGCCCGGTACAAGATAGGTTGTACGATCAGAAACCATCTGATCGATAAACCAGAGCCGCTGCTGAGCAAATGACAGCGGGAGAGGCTCTGCGGTGCGCGGCACGGGCAACAGAGGGAGCGCGTCCTCTTCCTGTTCTCCTCGCAACGCTTGCTCAACCAGGCGGGTAAAATCAACAAGCTTCGAATTTCTGAAGAATTTGTGCAGTGGCATCTCTATGTGCAGCACAGCTCGCACGCGTGAGACGAACTGCGTGGCCAGTATCGAGTGACCGCCCAGCATAAAGAAGTCGTCATCTCCGGCAACGAAAGAGCAACCCAGCAACTCGCACCACATCTCTGCCAATAGTTCCTCTATCGGGCTACGAAGAGCCGTTTGAAGATTACTCTCACTCGTTGGTTGTCTCTCAGAGACAGGCGCAGGAAGCGCTTGTCGATCGACTTTGCTGTTCACGGTCAATGGCCATACTTCGAGAAACATGAAGAAGGTGGGTACCATGTATTCGGGCAGCCTCGCCTGCAAGTACGTACGCAGCTCTTCTGTGGATGAAACCGCTGATTTCGCACCGATGATATAAGCAACAAGACGTTGATCGCCCTTGTTGCTCTCGTCGACCTGCACGATGCAGTCATCTACAATGGGATGCTGTTGAAGCAGGGCTTCGATTTCTCCGGGTTCCACACGGTAGCCACGCAACTTCACCTGACCATCTCGTCGTCCCACAAACTCCAGTTCCCCATTGCTTCGGTAGCGTCCCTCATCTCCCGTTCGATACACCCGCGCACCTGCCTTCCCACTGTAAGGGTCCGGCACAAAGCGCTCCGCCGTCTGCTCCGGCTGCTGCAGATACCCCTGCGCCACCGCCTCTCCTCCAATCCAGATCTCTCCTCGCATCCCCGGCGGCACCAACTCCCACGACCGATCCACCAGGTAGAGCTGTGTGTTCGCGATCGGCCGACCCAGCGAGAGATGCTCTATCTGCTGCTGACTCTTGCCCGTCCAACCCGTCACACTGATCGCGGCCTCCGTCGGACCATAGAACTGATGCACCTCGACCCCCAGTTCCGCGAAGGCTCGCCGCACCAGTTCCACGCTCACCGCCTCCCCTCCACACTGCAGACTGCGCACACTCCCACACTGGCCAAAGGCCGCATCTTGCAGCAGCGCATGGAGCAACGAGGGCACCAGATGCAGGATCGTGATCGCTTCCTGCTGCACGCGCTGGATCAAGAGGGCGCTGTCCTTGACCTGGTCGTTGGAGAGCAGCACGCTGCATGCTCCCACCAACCACGGTCCCAGCAGTTCCCACAGGGCGATGTCAAAGCTCCACGACGCCAGCTGGGCCACCCGGTCCTCGCTGCACAAGCAGACGTCCTCCAGTCCCCAGCAGAGCCGATTGACGATGGCCTGATGCGAGACCATCACCCCTTTCGGTCGGCCAGTTGAGCCAGAAGTGTACATGATGTAGGCTGTCTCCTGCGCCTGCACCGTACTGCTCACCGGTTCCCAGGAGGCTGTCAGCAGATCCGCCCAGCACGCAGGGATGGAAAGCACCGGAACCCCGAGACCCTGCAGCGAGGGAGCTCCCAACGTAACCAGCACCGCCGCCTGCGTCTGTTGCAGCAAGCTCTGCACGCGCTCCACGGGTGCCGTCGGGTCCAGGGGGACATAGACGTTCCCCGCTTTGAGGATGCCCAGCACAGCAATCGCTCCTTCCAGCGAGCGGGGCAAGCAGACCGCCACCGGCATGCGCTCCTGCACTCCCTGCTGACGCAAGAGATGCGCGAACTGGGAGGAGAGCCGATTGAGCGCGGCGTAGCTCAGGCTGCCCTCCTCGTCCTGGATGGCGATGCACTCAGGGGTACGTATAGCCTGTGCCTCGACCAGGGTGGAGAGCCGCTCCCGAGGATAGCTCCGCTGCGTCTCGTTCCACTCCTTCACAACTCGGTGACGGTCTGCCTCTGTGAGCCGGGGGAGTTGTGCAAGCGGCTGCTGATACTGATTCATCAGCGCCGTTAACTGTAGATGCAGGTGCGCTAACAAAGCCTCGATAGTAGCATGTTCAAAGCGCGTTTTGTCATAGGACAGTTCCAGGAAGGAGTGCGCTCCACCGATGACCACTTTTAGCATGAGCGGATAGTTGCTATGTTCTATCCCCGGCACGGCCTGAATATCCAGTTTGCTTAACTGGTCGCGAGCCGACGAGAGATCGGCAGGGTAGTTCTGGAAGCCCAGCGCATATTCAAAGAGTGACTGTTTCGCAGGTACTTCGCTCAAGCGCTGTATCTCCACGAGAGGGGTGTAGGAGTACTGCTGCAATTCGATATGCTGCTTCTGCAATTGAGCAAGCCAGTCAATGGCAGCCCTTTCCGACTCAATGCGTATATGTACGGGCAGGGTGTTGATAAAGAGTCCGATCATTGACTCAACACCGGGGAGTTCGGCGGGTCGTCCAGCAACGATCGAGCCGAACACCACAGCATCTTCGCCACTGTAGTGTGCCAGGGTCAAAGCCCAGGCACCCTGTACAATCGTATTGACCGTCAACTGATGCTGCTGGGCAAAATTTTGTAGAGTGCCCGCCATCTCATCGGTCAGTATGAATTGTGCACCACCCATCTTTTCATAAGAAGATATGGACTGGATACCTACACGCCAGTCAACAGACAGCAAGGTCGGCCTGGTAAAACCTGCCAAGTACTCACGCCAGAAGCGCTCGGTCTGCGTCGTCTCCTGCTGTTGTAGCCAGGCAATATAGTCACGGTAGGGGCGAGGAGAGACGAGCCGTGGCTCCTGCTCCTGGCAATAAGCACGATAGCTGGTCAGAACTTCCTGAAATAGCAGTGGTTGCGACCAGCCATCCATCAAGATGTGGTGGATGTTTTCAACAAAGGTATAGGTGTCCTCATCCAGTCGTATGAGCGTGAGTCGCAGAAGCGGAGTTACCTGCAGATCAAAGCCTTGCTGCCTCAGCTCAGAGAGCAGCATCGCAAGACGCGCCTGCTGCTCGGAAACTGGCAGACCACGCCAGTCATAATAGTTCCAGGGCAACTCCACATGCCGGTAGACTATCTGGAACGGCTTGAGCGACTCTTGCCAGTAGAAGCGCGTGCGCAGAACCGCGTGTTGATCGATGACGCGCTGCCAGGCTCTTCGCCATGCGGAGACATTGAGGTCGCCACGAATCGTCCAATTCAACTGCTCAAAGTACACCCCTGCGTCCTGCTCGTACAGGCTATGGAATAGTAGACCGGCCTGCATTGGAGACAGCGGATAGATGTCCTCAATAGCCAGGCCGCCTGCTCGTACTTCCTGAACGAGTTGGTCGAGGATAGGTTGAGTGAGAGGAACCAGCGGGAAATCGGAAGGGGTGTAGCCGCCGGCCTCCGAGGTCTGACAATGTGCAATCAGGTTCTGTAGCTCGGTCAAAAAGCGTTGGGCCAGGCGTTGAACCGTCTCGGGCTTATGCATCTGCCGGCTGTACTGCCAGACCATGCGCAATCGTCCATCAATAATCGCTCCATTGAGCATAAAGAGATAGCTACGTTGCCCCTTCTGACTGAAGGGAGATCCGCTGGATGCATGGGCGGGACGTAATAGCGATAGGCCGGCAAAAAGCGGATCAAACTGACCAAGGTAATTAAAGCTAACCTGAGCCTGAGGCAGGTCGGCGAATTGCTCGCTGATGGCTGGATCATTGCTCATATAGCGCAAAACGCCATACCCGATGCCATGCTGTGGTACCTGGCGCAACTGCTCTTTGATGGCTTTAATGGCTGACCCCGGATCTAGCGCCTGCCTGGTATCTAATAGCACCGGATATTGTGTAGAGAACCAACCCACGGTCCGCGAGAGATCGACATTCTCAAAAATCTCTTCACGTCCATGCCCCTCCAGATCGACCAGCAGCAAGTTGTGTTGTGTCCAGGAAGCAAATGTAAGCGCCACCGCTGTTAGCAGGATATCATTCACCTGCGTTTGATAGACCGTCGGCACTTGCTGCAATAGCGCCCGCGTCTCCTCCTCACTAAGGGCAACAACTATCTGCTCACTGCTGGCAAGCGTATTATCACCACCGGGCATATCGACGTGGAGCGGCTGCTCCTGCATCCTTTGTGCGGAGAGCCAGTAAGACTGCTCCTGGTAAAAGGTAGTAGATTGCGCAGCCTGCTGCAAATCAGCGGTCCACTGCTGGAAGGAGGTTGTCTTCGCAGGCAAAGCTATGGCTTCGTTCCTGCTCAGCTGCAGATAGGCAGTCTCCAGATCTGTCAGCAGAATACGCCAGGAGACGCTATCAATGATCAGGTGATGAGCGATGAACAAGAGATTGCCTGGATGCTCCTCTCCGTTGTCGAAGACAAGGCAACGTAACAGGGGGCTGAGCGCCTGGTCCAGGCTCTTTTGAGCGGCTTCGGCCAATCTCTCCAGCGTTATTTTTTGCAACTCCGTGGACAGAGCAGAGAGGTCGATGTGGATAAATGGCGGCGTAGCAGGCGGCTCAGCGTACTCCTGTCGCCAGCCAGCTGCATCCTGCACAAACCGCAGTCGCAAGGCATCGTGTTGGCGCAGCAGGTGCCTGATCGCTTGCAGCAACCAGTCCGAACGCAATCTCTGCTGCATTTCGAGCAGCAGGGCCTGATTGTAGTGATGCCGCTCCGGCAGATCCTGAGCGAAGAACCAGCGCTGAATGGGTGAGAGCAGGACCGACCCGGTGAGCGGTGCCTGGTCTGTCTCGGATATCTTACCGGTTTGCGCCTGAGCGGCCAGTTGAGCGATCGTCTGATATTGGAAGAGCTGTTTGGTGGTCAGATGAAGACCGACCTGCCGCGCTCGGGCGATTACCTGAATGCTCAGGATCGAGTCTCCTCCGAGGGCAAAAAAGTTATCATGAATGCCCACCTGCTTTGAACCTAAAACCGAGGTCCAGATGCTTGCCAGGGTCCTCTCGTTGTCTGTGTGCGGCGCAACGAAGGATTGCGTAGGCAGCATTGAGCTATCGTACAATCTCAGGAGCGCATCTCGATCGACTTTGCCATTCTGTGTCAGTGGCAACTCTGCTAGCACGATAAAGGCGGAAGGCACCATATAAGCGGGCAGCTTTGCCTGCAGGTAGTCTCTCAGGATATCGCTTTCGATCTGTGTCTCTCTCTCGCGAGGCACGACAAAGGCGACCAGGCGAGGTCTGCCAGCAGCATCGTTCTGCACGGTTACCACAGTATCACCCACGGCAGGATGTTCTTGAAGCAGGGCTTCGATTTCTCCGGGTTCCACACGGTAGCCGCGCAACTTCACCTGACTATCTCGTCGTCCCACAAACTCCAGTTCCCCATTGCTTCGGTAGCGTCCTTCATCTCCCGTTCGATACACCCGCGCACCTGCCTTCCCACTGTAAGGGTCCGGCACAAAGCGCTCCGCCGTCTGCTCCGGCTGCTGCAGATACCCCTGCGCCACCGCCTCTCCTCCGATCCAGATCTCTCCTCGCATCCCCGGCGGCACCAACTCCCACGACCGATCCACCAGGTAGAGCTGTGTGTTCGCGATCGGCCGACCCAGCGAGAGATGCTCTATCTGCTGCTGACTCTTGCCCGTCCAACCCGTCACACTGATCGCGGCCTCCGTCGGACCATAGAACTGATGCACCTCGACCCCCAGTTCCGCGAAGGCTCGCCGCACCAGTTCCACGCTCACCGCCTCCCCTCCACACTGCAGACTGCGCACACTCCCACACTGGCCAAAGGCCGCATCTTGCAGCAGCGCATGGAGCAACGAGGGCACCAGATGCAGGATCGTGATCGCTTCCTGCTGCACGCGCTGGATCAAGAGGGCGCTGTCCTTGACCTGGTCGTTGGAGAGCAGCACACTGCATGCTCCCACCAACCACGGTCCCAGCAGTTCCCACAGGGCGATGTCAAAGCTCCACGACGCCAGCTGGGCCACCCGGTCCTCGCTGCACAAGCAGACGTCCTCCAGTCCCCAGCAGAGCCGATTGACGATGGCCTGATGCGAGACCATCACCCCTTTCGGTCGGCCAGTTGAGCCAGAAGTGTACATGATGTAGGCTGTCTCCTGCGCCTGCACCGTACTGCTCACCGGTTCCCAGGAGGCTGCCAGCAGATCCGCCCAGCACGCAGGGATGGAAAGCACCGGAACCCCGAGACCCTGCAGCGAGGGAGCTCCCAGCGTAACCAGCACCGCCGCCTGCATCTGTTGCAGCAAGCTCTGCACGCGCTCCACGGGTGCCGTCGGGTCCAGGGGGACATAGACGTTCCCCGCTTTGAGGATGCCCAGCACGGCAATCGCTCCTTCCAGCGAGCGGGGCAAGCAGACCGCCACCGGCATGCGCTCCTGCACTCCCTGCTGACGCAAGAGATGCGCGAACTGGGAGGAGAGCCGATTGAGCGCGGCGTAGCTCAGGCTGCCCTCCTCGTCCTGGATGGCGATGCGCTCAGGGGTACGTATAGCCTGTGCCTCGACCAGGGTGGAGAGCCGCTCCCGAGGATAGCTCCGCTGCGTCTCGTTCCACTCCTTCACAACTCGATGATAATCGGCTTCTGTGAGCAGGGAGAATTCTGATAAACGCGCCTGTGGACTACTCACGATATTCTTGAGCAGAGTGTGCCAATGCCCCAGCAGGCGGCGTATCGTTGAAGCTTCGAAGAGGTCACGATTGTATTCCAGGCCGCAGCGGAGGCCGCGTGGATCACTCAGGATGGTAAAGGTGAGATCAAATTTGGCGCTGGGATTCTCCATGCCCAGGCCCTGAAAGGTCAATCCCTGGATCTCTTCTCCTGGTGTGGGAGCCTGTTGCACGCTAAACATAATCGAGAAGAGCGGTGAGCGACTCAGATCGCGCTCAGGTTGCACGATGTCCACAAGCTGTTCAAATGGCACATCCTGATGGGCAAATGCATCCAGGGCTACCCTTCGCACGCGGGCAAGCAGTCCCACAAATGTAGGGTTGCCCGAGAGGTCGCAGCGCATGACCAGGGTATTGACAAAGAAACCGATCAGCCCCTCTAACTCGTTGCGCGTACGATTGGCAATTGGGGTGCCAACGCTGATATCGCTCTGCCCCGTGTAGCGAGCGAGCAGAACCTGAAAGGCCGCCAGAAGTAACATAAAGAACGTGATATGCTCCTGCCTGCTCAAGGCAACCAGTTCCTCATACAACGCCACTGGTAGACTGATTGCTTCGATCGCTCCGTTAAAGGTTTGCACTGGTGGACGAGGGTGATCTGTGGGTAGTTCCAGTGCCGGAATATCAGCCAGTTGGCGCTTCCAGTAATTCAATTGCGTCTCAAGGACCTCACCCTGCAGCCAGCTTCGTTGCCAGTACGCAAAGTCGGCATACTGAATGGCCAGCGGCAACAATGGCGAGGGGAGTCCGGCGATAAAGGCTCGATAGAGCGCAGTGAGTTCGCGCTGAAAAATACCGGCGGACCAACCATCCGAGACGATATGATGCATTGTGAGGAGCAGCACATGCTCAAGAGCAGTAGAGCGGAGCAGGAGGACACGCAGCAATGGACCCTGTGCGAGATCAAAAGGTCGTTGCGCTTCTTGCTGAGCCAGCCTGTGTATCTCGGCCTCGCGTTGCTGGCGTGGCAGTCCTCGCAGATCGATAAACGGGAGGCAGAATGCTGCCACCGGATGAATAATCTGTACCGGCTGATCCTCCCATGTTCCGAAGGTGGTGCGCAGGCTCTCGTGACGCCCGATAAGCTCTTTCATGCATCTTTCCAGCACAAACGCATTTAAGGCTCCACTCAGCCGCAGGGCATTCGGGACCAGGTAGGCGGCGCTACCGGGTTCGAGTTGGTCAAAGAACCAGAGGCGCTGCTGGGCAAAGGAGAGCGGAATTGGCTCCATGCGCGAAACTTTTTTCAGTTTGGGAAGGTCTCGCCTCAATTCTCCGCGCAATGCCTGCTCGATACGTTGTGCCAACCCGGCGATGGTGGGAGCCTCAAACAGACTCTGCAACAATATATCTACCTGCAAGATCTTCTGCACCCGCGTCATAACGCGAGTGGCCAGAAGGGAGTGACCACCCAGTTCAAAGAAGTTCTCGTCCTTACCGATAGCCTCACCTTCCAGTTCCAGCACCTCCTGCCAGATCCCGCTTACTACCTCCTCCAACGGCGTGTACTCCTCCCCCAACTCCCACACTCCCTCCCCTCCCTCTCGCTCCTCCTTCGGCGTCCAGCGTCCCAGCGCCTGCCGATCAATCTTCCCACTCCTCGTTAGCGGCAGCTCCTTCAGCCTGACCAAATGCGTCGGCACCATGTAGTCCGGCAACCGCTCCTGCAGCCACCCTCGCACCTCACTCCACGTCCCGCTCGCTCCCTCCTCCTCTTCCACCACGAAGCCCACCAACCTGACCTCTCCTAGCTCGCTCTCACTGACCACCACCACCGCCTCCCACACTCCCTCCCGCTCCCTCAGCACTGCCTCTATCTCCCCCAGTTCCACCCGGTACCCCCGCACCTTCACCTGCTGATCCTTTCGTCCCAGGTACTCCAGGTTTCCATCCCCCCGATAGCGCACCCGGTCCCCCGTCCGGTAGAGCCTCCCTCCTGCCTGCTGCCCAAATGGATCGGGCACAAAGCGCTCCGCCGTCTCGGCTGCCCGTCCCACATACCCTCTTCCTTCGCCTATCCCCCCCACATACAGCTCTCCCGCCGTTCCCACCGGCACCACCTGCTGCTGCTCGTCCAGCACATACACCCGCTGCCCGCTGAGCGCCTTTCCTATCGGCGGCATCGCTCCATCGGCCGCCTTCACTCCCACCGTCGCACACACCGTCACCTCGCTAGGACCATACGCATTACAGAACCGTCGTCCCTCTCCCCAGCGCACTCCCAGGTCCGCCGGACACGCCTCTCCTGCCACCACCAGCGTCTGCAGGCTGCTCAGCGTGCCTGCCGGTTGCCAGCGCAGCACCGAGGGCGGCAGCGTTCCCACCGTGATCCCCCAGCGCTCCACCACCTCGGTCAGGCTCGCTCCCGGCAGCAAGCGCGGCTGGGAGGCCAGGTAGAGGCTCGCGCCCGACAGCAGGCTCACCAGCACCTCGGCCAGCGAGGCATCAAAGCTCTGCGAGGCATACTGCAAGACATGGCTGTGCGCTTCCACCGCAAACAGCTGGCTCTGTGCACGCGCCAGGTTGCCCAACCCGCGATGCGCAATCTGTACCCCTTTGGGCGTTCCCGTTGAACCCGACGTGTAGATCACATACGCCAGATTTTCAGCCTCCACCGCAACCCGCCAGCCCAGCGGGCACGTCTGCCTCGCCAGTATGGACCAGCATGAGGACACATCCAGCACAGGCAGATCGGCCGGGACCCAGTCGGGCTGTTCTCCCGAGAGCGTCACCAGCAGGTGGACCCCGGCTTCCCGCAGGATATGCCTCAGGCGGTTCTCCGGCAGCTTCTCGTCCAGTGGCAGATAGCCACCTCCGGCCTTGAGGATGCCCAGCAGCGCGATCAGCCAGGTGACCGAGCGCTCCACCTGCACCCCGACGACCACTTCGGGTCCGACGCCTTGCTCGCGCAACAGGTGTGCCAGGGCACTGGCCCACCGATCCAGGGCGGCGTAGCTCAAGGTGTGCTGCTCATCGACCAGGGCGAGTGCATCGGGGTGCCGCTGCACCTGCTCGGCGAACAGGTCACAGAACAATCGCGGCTCCACCGGCTCATGCGGTTCACCGCTCCATTGTCTCAGTAGCAAGGTCTGTTCATGGGGGGGGAGCAGAGGCAGGCGGCTCAGGGGTTGCGCGGGATCGGCAACGATGCCCTCCAGTAGCACCTGCCAGTGTTCCAGCAGACGCTGGATCGTCTCTTCCTCAAAGAGACCTGTACTATACTCGACGCCACACTGAAGGCCCTGCTCGGTGCTGACAATATTGAAGGTGATATCAAACTTAGTGATGGTGTGATCAACGACAAAATCCTGTAAGGTGAGATCATCGAGGGTCTGCGTTTCCAGAGAGGCCTGCTGCACCCCGAAGAGCACCTGGAAGAAGGGGTGCCGGCTCAGGTCTCGTTGCGGTTGCAGTCGTTCCACCAGGTATTCAAACGGCACATCCTGGTGCGCATACGCCCCCAGGGTTACCTCGCGCACGCGAGCCAGCAGATCGAGGAAAGAAGGATTCTCCGTGAGATCCATACGCAGCACCAGCATATTGATAAAGAATCCGATTAAACCCTCCAGTTCGGCGTGGGTACGATTAGCACTGGGTGTGCCAATACTGATATCATTCTGGCCGCTATAGCGAGCGAGCAGGACCGAAAAAGCCGCCAGCAACAGCATAAATTGCGTCACACCCAACTGCTTGCCCAGCGCAACCAGTTGCTCATGTAACGAGAGAGGTAGTGTGCGCGTGAGGTATGCTCCACGGAAGGTCTGTATAGTGGGGCGAGGATGGTCCAGCGGTAACTCTAGCGGTACCGCGCCATCAAGTTGCTGTCTCCAATACTCCAGTTGTGCTTCGAGCACCTCGCCCTGCAACCAGCTTCGTTGCCAGAGGGCGAAGTCGGCATACTGGATGGGTAGCGCTGCTGGTTGCGAGGTCTGCCCTGTAGTAAAGGAGCGATAGAACACGATCAGTTCGCGCTGTAATACGCTATGAGACCAGCCATCCGAAACAATATGGTGCATGCTGAGCAACAGCACATGTTCATCTTTACCCAGCGCTAAAAGGAAACTGCGCAATAATGGGCCTTCTATCAGATCGAACGGGCGCTGGAAATCCTGCGCTGTCAGGCGTCGGGCCTCTGCCTCACGCACCTCTTCGCTTAATGCTCCAAGATCTATTATCGGCAGGTGAAATGGCCCGGCACGATGAATAATCTGCGCAGGCTCTTCACCATGCTCTACGAAGGTGGTACGCAGGACTTCATGCCTTTGCACGATTGCGCTCAGGCTCTGTTCCAACCCGCGCATATCCATCGCTCCATGGAGCCGCTGCGCGCTGGGTATAGTATAAGCCGTGCTATCTGGATTCAAGCGGTTGAGGAACCAGAGCCGGCGCTGTGCAAACGAGAGCGGTATATTGTCAGAACGCTCGCCCGGAACCAGCGGGGGAATGGTCTGGCTGGCTCCGCCACGCAGTTCCTGCTCGACCCGTTGCGCCAGTCCGGCTATCGTCGGATCTTCAAACAGGCAGCGCAGAGGGATCTCGACCAGTAAGACAGAGCGTATACGGGCCATCAACTGGGTTGCTAATAACGAATGTCCACCCAGTTCAAAGAAATTGCTATGAATGCTCACCACCGGTCGCTTCAGGATCTCGCACCAGATCTCGACCAGGAGTTCTTCGACAAAGGTACGTGGAGCAACGCTGCTCCTTACAACCTCTGCGTCGAGCGTGTGAAGTTGGGAGAGCGCACGTCGGTCTACTTTTCCATGTGGCGTACGAGGCAGGGCTTCGAGTATGACAAAGCGCGCAGGCACCATATACTCTGGTAACCGCTGCTGTATATACTCGCGCAATTGCGCCCCCTGCTCCTGGACGTGCTGCCCTCGTAGTGGATTATTGGCATAGATGAGCCTGGACTTGATCGCCCTGGCCTCTCCAGGAGCCAGCAGAAGGCCCGCTTCACCCAACTCACCTGCATCCTGGCGACGCAGGACAGCGATCAGATCCCCGTCAGCTCCACCCCGATCATATGGCCAGCGAATCTCGACGTTGTAAGCAAGGCTTCGACCAAGCTCCCAGAGATCTTCTGGCTCTACACCGGATTCATTAGCGCGCTCCTCTATAGCCGCCCTGATATCGCTGACCGTGGTGATATCAGCGTTCTCTCGCTCAAGCAACAGGGTCGCATGAGTGTCGCTTTGCAGACGTGCATTCGGGATATGACGGATGCCAATATACTCCGGACGCTGCTCCTGCAAATAGGTGCGAAGTTGCGCAATGCTGAGCGCACGCTCCCGCCAATCGAGCCAGGGAATCTCTTGATTCTGTCTTGCGTCTCCCCCGACTCTCAAGATTACGTCGTATTTAAAGCGCGTCATCTCGTTCTGGTAACGGCCACCCTTTAGCTGTACCTGGGCAAGACTGAGCTGAGGCACCCGCTGATGAAGCGTTGCGAAAAATTCGGCATCAATGACCAGATCTTTTTCCAGAAGCTGATGCTTTTGAAGTTGTTGCCGCAATTGGACGAGAGGAAGCGAGGGAGATGCCCGGTAGAGCTGTATCGATGCATGGAATGTCTTTAATAAAGACAGACTGCGTAATCCTCCAAGGAAGATAGTACCACCAGGCCTCATTACCCTTGCGACGCTCGCCAGCACCTGTTCCAGGTAATGCAGATCGGGGAAATGTTGGATGACCTCGTTGATAATGACGGTATCAAATGTTTCCATCGGAGCAACGATCTCTGCAATCTCATGAGCCGCGCCATGGTGCAGTTTGACATGTGCCAGTTCAGGCTGCTGCAACGCCACACGCCCGCGCAAACGCCCCAGAGCTACCTCGGAGAGATCGATGCCGCTATACTGCTCACAATGTGGAGCGATCCTGAACAGGAGCAGACCCGTCCCACAGCCAATCTCCAGCACACGCCTGAGGCGCAATTTGAGGATGCGGCTGACGGTATCTTCTACGCTCTCTAACACCTCTTCCTCTAACAGAGGCCGGTTGGTGTAGCTGCTAGTCCAGACGCTGGTATTAATAGCGTTATCCTGGTCTGAAAAGGCCTGTTCCTGCGCGTAAAGATTGTCGTAGAGATTCTGAAAGAGTTGAATATGCTCTGTTGTCAGGACCGTATCTGGTTCCTGTTCGTCATCGGAGAGAGCGCTTTGTACCACGTACGCTACCAGTTGCTTCTGGCGCGTCTCATCTTCGAGGGCCAGAACCACGCTCTCTTGCACACCGGGACATTGATCGAGGACGGCTTCTATCTCACCCAACTCGATACGGTACCCACGCACTTTGACCTGCTGATCGCTGCGCCCTAAAAATTCGATCATGCCACCAGAGGTATAACGGGCGAGATCCCCTGTGCGATAGAGCCGCTCTCCCGGGAGAGCACTGAAGGGATGAGGGATAAAGCGCTCGGCGGTCCCTGCAGCATCATTCAGATACCCACGTACAACTCCCGCTCCTCCAATGTACAGTTCGCCCGCGATGCCAATCGGAACCGGACGCAAGGCAGCATCAAGTAGATAGAGATGCACATTCGCTATAGGCCGACCAATTGGAACCGGTTCGAGCAGGCTTTGACCATCATCTCGATAGACACTCGACCAGACAGTTCCCTCTGTCGGACCATACTCATTGTACAGACTGGTCGCCGGCAGGGTTTCACGATGACGCTGGACCAATGCAATAGAGCAGGCTTCACCCGCCACGATCACTGTGCGCAGGCTGGCAAGCTGATCCTCGTACGCCTGATCCAGCAGAAAAAGATACAGAGACGGGATACTCAGCATATGGGAGATCGCCTGCCGCTCAATAAGGTGCGGTAGCTGCGCCAGATCGTACTGGAAGTGTTCCTGCGGCAGAACCAGGCGCCCCCCACAACAGAGGGTCCAGAAGATACCGGCAACAGAACTATCGAAGCTGAACGGTGAAAGCAACAGATAAGCGCCTACCGGCTCCCTATAGCAGGTAAGGCGGGCAAGCGTAGAATGGATCAGATTCTTCTGCGTAACCTGCACACCCTTTGGTTTACCAGTCGAGCCGGAGGTATGGATTACATAGGCAAGCGAGAACTCATCTGTAGAGTGGGAAGGATTAGAGCTATCCTCCGCGTCTAGTGCCCCCCAATCGCTATCCAGGCAAAATATATCGACGCCAATGCCGGGGTTCTGCTCCCTGAATGACTCCTGTGTCAGAAGGATCGGCAGAGCCAGCGTCTCCAGAAGAGCCGCTAGCCGTTCGGTGGGGAGCGCGGGATCCAGCGGGACATAGGCCGCACCGGCCTTGAGTGCGCCTACAATACCTATCAGCAATTCCAGAGAGCGCTCCATACAGACCCCGACCATACACTCAGGACCGATGCCCCGCTTGCGCAGAAAATGAGCAAGCTGATTTGCTCTTCGATTGAGGGCCGCGTATGTCAGTTGCTGATCCTCATAGACAACCGCAAGAGCATCAGGAGTGGACAGAACCTGTTGTTCAATCAGTTTCTGTATGCAGTGAACGGAGGGGACAGGCAGAAATGTATCGTTCCACTCTTCTAAGACGAGACGCCGCTCGGCCGGTGTGAGTAAAGGAAGATCAACCAGGGAGGTTGTAGGATCAGCCGCAATAGCCTCCAGCAGCGTCTGCCAGTGCCCAAGCAAATGTTCGATAGTCGCAGGTTCAAAAATATCGCTTTTATACTCTACCCCGCAATGAAACTCTTTTCCGCGCCTTACCGCGACAAAGGTAAGATCAAACTTGGTCGTCGTGACCTCGTTTTCGAGATGCGCGTCCTCCCATTCGGTAAAGGCGAGAGTCTCCGCAGTCTCAGGGGCTATTGCTCTATCCTCACGCTGTACAACGCTAAATGAGACCTGGAAAAGGGGGGATCGGCTCAGATCGCGTTCCGGTTGCAGCGCCTCTACTAACTGCTCAAAGGGCACATCCTGGTGCGCGTAGGCAGCCAGCGAGACGTTGCGCGCTCGCTGGAGCACCTCCAGAAAAGAAGGATTGCCGGAGAGGTCCGTGCGCAAGACCAGAGTGTTTACGAAGAAGCCCATCAATTCCTCTAGCTCGCTACGGGATCGGTTAGCGATGGGAGTACCCACGCTGATATCGGTCTGTCCCGTATAACGCGCCAGCAAGACCTGAAAGGCCGCCAGCAAAAGTATAAACAGGGTGACATCTTCGCGACGACAGAGTTCCAGCAACCGATCCAATAAGGACGTGGACAACCTCACCGATTGGAACACGCCCTGAAACGTCTGTACAGCTGGGCGAGGATGATCGGCAGGCAATTCAAGCGGCACGATAGCATCCAGTTGCTGTTTCCAGTAATCCAGCTGTTGCGCAAGCACCTCGCCTTGCAGCCATTCACGTTGCCAGACGGCGAAATCGGCGTACTGGATGGGGAGTGGGGCTAACGGCGAAGACTCGGTGATGGGCAACCCGCTGGCAAAGGCGTGGTAGAGGATCATCAATTCACGCATAAAGACTTCGCCGGACCAGCCGTCAGAGATGATATGGTGCATGGTCACCAGCAAGGCATGTTCCTGTGAGCCTAGCCGTATCAGAGCAACACGCAGCAATGGCCCCTTCGTTAGATCGCAGGGATACTGTCCATCCTGCGCAACCAGCCGTTTCATTACTCCCAACTGCTCCGTCCACGATAAACTCTGTAGATCGAAGAGCGGCAAATGGATGAACCCGGTAGGATGAATGATCTGGAGCGGCTGGCCCGCACGAGACGAGAACGTTGTGCGCAAGATCTCGTGCCGTTGTATCAACATATCCAGGCTACGTGCCAGGGCGATTGTATCCAGAGTGCCTGCCAGCCGTTTGAGACCAGAGACCAGGTAAGCGGTGCTTTCCGGTTCTAACTGATGAAGGAACCACAGGCGTTGTTGAGCAAAAGACATCGGAAACGTATTGCTGTCTCGCTTCTGGGGGTGTATCCGTTCCTGAGTAGACGTTACACCCTCTTTCTGCTGTTTCAGTTGACGCAGGAGTAGCGCCCGTTTCTCTGGTGAAAGATCTGCAATACGCCTGGTAATATCACTCATTTGATTTCTTCCTCTTTGCTTCGACCTACATCTCCGAGTTGAGCATGAGACGTATCTCATCCTCGGAGAGTTCTTCTAGCGCATTCAACATCCTTAATAGTTCTTCATTCTCATTTTGTTCGATCTGTGCATTCTGTTTCAGCTTAATAACCTCTGCCAGTTCCGCAATAGTTGGTGCATCAAAGAGAATATTCAAAGGCAGGTCTACCTGACATTTTTTTTGCACCTGCGTAATCAATCGCATTGCCAACAACGAGTGGCCGCCCAGGGCAAAGAAGTTATCGTAGACACCTATCTCTTCATCACCCAGCACATCGCACCAGATCTCTGCCAGTTGCTCCTCAAGGGGGGTACGTGGCAGCACAAGGTCATCGTTTTCGTCCTCTGCTATTTGGCTGGGAGGTGGCAGGTTTCGACGATCGATCTTCCCGGCAGGCGAAAGCGGAAGCTCCTTCAGGGTCACAATATGCGATGGCAACATATATTCCGGCAGACGCTCCTCCAGCCACGTGTGCATCTCGCTCCAGGAGAAGAGCCGCTCCCGCTCGCCAGGAACAAGATAGGCCACAAGGCGTTGATCGCCAGGAACGTCCTCGCGCATCAACACAATGCACTCGTGTACGGCAGGGTGCTGCAAGAGTACAGCTTCAATCTCTTCTAACTCGATACGGTAGCCACGCACCTTTACCTGCTGATCGAGGCGTCCCAGGTATTCCAGAGAGCCATCGGAGCGGTAGCGTACCCTATCACCTGTTTTGTAGAGCCGCTCTCCGCCATACTCGCTGAATGGATCTGGAATAAACCGCTCGGCTGTGAGTTCAGGCTGATTGAGATAGCCACGCGCCAGCCCGATCCCTCCAATATGCAGTTCGCCAGGGACCCCGATAGGCACAGGTTGAAGATAGGCATCAAGCACATACAGCCTGATATTGGCAATGGGCCAGCCAATAGAAGGCTTTCGCCCATTAAAGGCAATCTCTGTGGCTATGCTGGCACATACCGTTGCCTCGGTTGGCCCATAGGCATTACAGAAGCGGCGCGTACCGGCCCAGCGCTCCACCAGATCGGCAGGGCAGGCCTCTCCTGCCACAACCAGGGTATGCATATCGGGGAACAGCTCTACAGGAAGCCCGGCCAAAGCAGAGGGTGGTAAGGTCAGCACGCTAATAGCTCGTTCCGCCAATACTTTCACCAGACCCGGACCCGGTAATGTCTCTTCCCGCGCTATCAGATACAGACTGCCGCCAGCCAGCAAGGTGACAACGATCTCTGAGATCGAAGCATCAAAACTCGGCGAAGCAAACTGCAAGACATGACTCTCACTATCTACCTCGAAGGCCCGTGCCTGCACCTGTGCCAGATTTACCAGTCCGGCATGCGTCACCACGACACCTTTAGGTGCACCTGTGGAGCCAGACGTATAGATCACATAGGCAATGTTACCGGCTCCTGTTCTATCGACTAGATTCTTCGTTGATTGTTGCGCAAGGAGTTCTTGCAGACGATCAAGCTGAATGATACGAGCATGGGCCGGTATCGAGATTTGTGGATACTGCTGGTCTGTCAGCAGTAGCGATACATTGGCATCGTTGAGCATGTATGTTAACCGCGCGTCCGGGTAGGACAGATCCAGCGGCACATAACCACCACCCGCTTTGAGCACCGCCAGCAGGCATATCACGAGATTCACCGAACGATCAAGCAGCACACCAACCAGCACTTCAGGGCCGACCCCCTGTTCTCGAAGCACGTGCGCTAACTGATTGGCGCGTCGATTCAGTTCTCCGTAGCTCAGGTGAGTATCTGGCTCTCCGGGCCCGTTCCCGCTAACAAGAGCGATTGCGTCGGGTGTAGCAACGGCCTGCTTCTCAAAGGAACGGGGGAAATCGGATGTGCCGGGCAGTGCTGTCTGGGTCATATTCCATTCAAGGAGCAGCATCTGCCGCTCCCGCTCAGTGAGCAATGGAAGATCACTCAATCGAGTTCGAGGTTCCGCAACAATCCCTTCCAGAAGCATTTGCCAGTGTTCAAGAAAACGTTGAATGGTATGAGATTCAAAAAGATCAATATTATACTCTACGTTGCAACGCAATCCGTGCGCATCACTGACCACGGAGAAGGTCATTTCGTACTTGGAGATGTCATGCTCAATTTTAAAATCGCTCTGAATAAGCCCTCCAGCTTCCGCCAGATCCTCAACCTCGAAAGGGGGTTGTACCAAGCCAAACAGGACCTGCGCCAGTGGAGCACGGCTGCGAGCCCTCTCGACCTGTAGCTTTTCTACCAGAAGCTCAAAAGGAATATCCTGGTGGGCATAGGCATCCAGAGTCACCTCGCGCACACGGTTCAAGAGTTCCAGGAAAGTAGGATCGCCAGAGAGGTTGGTACGCAGGGCTAATATATTGACAAAGAAGCCAATTAACAGTTCGGTTTCGCTGCGGGTACGGTTGGCGACGGCAGTACCAACACAAATGTCAGTCTGTTCTGTATAACACGCTAACAACGCCTGGAAAGCCGCCAGCAATAAGATGAATAGTGTAACATGCGTGCTCTCGCTCAGCGCGATCAGTTTTTCTTGCAGCGCAAGAGGCAGGGTGAAGGAAGCACTGGCACCACGGAACGTCTGTACAGCCGGACGCGGATGGTCCGTGGGTAGTTCCAATGGAGGCACTCCCGCCAACTGCTGCTGCCAGTAGTCCATCTGCCTGTCAAGCACTGCACCTTGTAACCACTGGCGTTGCCAGACGGCGAAGTCAGCATACTGAATGGGCAACGGTGCTAAGGACGATGATCGACCTGCCGACAACGCTCGATACAGTATGGCCAGTTCATGTTGAAAGATATTGCTGGACCAGCCGTCGAGGACGATATGGTGCATGACCAGGAGCAGGAT
Organism: Ktedonobacteria bacterium brp13; assembly: GCA_015099395.1. Taxonomy (GTDB): domain Bacteria; phylum Chloroflexota; class Ktedonobacteria; order Ktedonobacterales; family Ktedonobacteraceae; genus Dictyobacter. The sequence goes on from AP024096.1 coordinate 4,063,227, forward strand.
ATGTTCCCGATCATCCAGGCATAAGAGAGAGCAACGCAGGAGCGGACCTTGTTCCAGGTGAAATGCTCGCTGAGCTTCCTGCGTTGCCAGCCGCCGCGCCTCCGCTTCGCGTCTATCTTGCGCCAACCCGCTCAGATCCAGCAGCGGGAGAGAGACCTCCCCTGCAGGATGGATGATCTGCACTGGTTCGCCAGAGCGCGTAGAGAACGTGGTACGCAAGGTCTCATGACGCTGGACCAGCATTGCAATGCTCTGCTCCAGAGCCACCCTGTCCAATACCCCGCGCAGGCGCTGGGCGGCCGGAATAATATACGCTCTATTTTCGGGTTCTAGCAGACAGAGGAGCCAGAGACGTTGCTGCGCAAACGATAACGGGAGGCGATCAGTACGCGACACTGGCACCAGGGGAGGCTCATGATCCTTTACTTCACCTCCCAGAGCTTGCTCAATCAGCTTCGCCTGACCAGCAATCGTTGAAACTTCAAAGACGCTCCTGAGTGGAAGTTCAACATGTAGCGTTGATCGCATCTGAGAGACCAGTCTCATAGCCAGCAATGAGTGCCCACCCAGGGCAAAGAAGTTATCATAAATGCCGATAGCTTCTGCCCCTAGCAGATCTCTCCAGATCTGCCACAAGATCTCTTCGATCGGCGTACGAGGAGCGCTATCAATGTGATTTTCAAAGTGGTGCTCCACCGGCATTTTGAGAAGCTGACGACGATCGACTTTCCCATTAGCGGTCAGTGGCAGGGCATTCAGGAACAGAAAAGCGCTGGGGATCATATATGCCGGCAGATGACTACCCAGGAAGGCGCGCAAGGATTCGCTTGCAGGCGTTTCCTCTGCTTGAGCGACGATGTATCCTATCAGGCGAGGATCCCCTGATGGCTCGGTGCGAAGCAAAACAACAGCATCCTGAACATCGGGGTGCTGCCGCAGGACCGCATCGATCTCTCCCAGTTCGATGCGGTAGCCACGCACCTTCACCTGCTCATCATTCCGACCCAGATACTCGATACAGCCATCCGGACGATAGCGCGCAAGATCGCCACTCTTATAAAGGCGTACCCCCGGACTCTTGCTGAAAGGATCAGGCAGGAAACGCTCGGCCGTCAGTTCTGCCCTGTTGAGATAGCCGCGTGTCAATCCTTCACCGCCGATATACAGCTCGCCTACGACTCCCGTGGGGACCGGTTGCAAGTATTGATCCAGGATGTAGAGCTGTGTGTTGGCGATGGGGAAACCGATCGGCACCATCCCTGTTTCCGGGTCTTCGGGAACGACCTCGTAGATACAACAACCAACGACGGTCTCTGTTGGCCCATACTCGTTGATCAACCGTGTCTGTGGAGCGGATCTGCGCCAGGTCCGTAGTCCCTCGCAGCCAAGCGCTTCTCCCCCAATAACCAGCGTATGAGCTATTTCACTGAGCTCCTCAGGGGCAAGATACTGGTTGAGCGCTTCGAGATGAGCCGGGGTAATCTTTAACAGGCCGGTATGCTTGCGCTGGCGAAGCAGATGGAGCAGTCCCTCTATATTCTCCTCTTCCGGGACCAGGCAGACGCTACGCCCGACCAGCAAAGGCATAAACAGGCTGGTCACAGTCAGATCAAAACCAATTGATGAATGCACAATCGATCCACTCCCCCGCTCAACTTCGTAATAGGCACTGCCCCAGGATACATAGTTGGAAAGTCCGCGATGGGTAATCATTGTTCCTTTAGGCTGACCGGTTGAACCCGAGGTATAGATGACGTAGGCCAGGTTATCTTTCTGAAGGACGCTGGTAGGGGCGTGCGTCGCCTCTGCAGACAGTTCCAACCATGCTTGATCCAGGCACAGGAGCTGACTCTGGTCGACCACTTCACCAATCAATGTCTGCACCTGCTTCCGGGTTGCGATGACCAGCGCGGGCTGAGCATCAATGAGCAAGAAATGCAGACGCTCTCGTGGGAGTGTTACATCCAGAGGAAGATAGGCACCGCCAGCCTTGAGAATCGCGAGCAGGGCAATGGCCAGTTCCGGAGAACGTGGCAGAGATACACCTACAATGCTATCTGCTCCAACACCTCGCGCTCGCAAAGCATGAGCAACCTGATTCGCGCGACGATCCAGTTGGGCATAGGTAAGATGCTCTTCCTCATACACAACTGCTACGCAGTCGGGAAACTGCCGAGCTTGCTGCTCAAAGAGCTGATGCAGGTATACCGCTTCGTTAGAAGGGGTCTGCATCGTTGTGTTCAAGGTCACCAGCAAACGATCCCACTCCTCGCTGGTGAGGAGTGGGAGATCAGCCAGGCGTTGCGTCGGATCGGCGACAATCCCCTGCAGGAAGACCTGCCAGTGTTCCAACAAGCGCTGTATGGTAGCAGCCTCAAAGAGATCGGTGTTGTATTCAAGAAAACAGTGCAACCCCTCTTCGGTGCTCACGAGGGTAAAATTGAGATCAAACCTGGCAACGGAACGCTCAATATTCACCTTGCTGAGGATAAGCCCTTCCACGTTCTCTACCGTATGCGCCATTTGCTGCACACTGAAGGCGACCTGGAAGAGGGGTGAGCGGCTCAAATCGCGCTCGGGCTGCAATCGCTCAACCACGTATTCAAAAGGCACATCCTGATGGGCATACGCCCCCAGCGCCACCTCGCGCACTCTCCTTATCACTTCAACAAACGATGGATTTCCCGCGAGATTGGTACGCATGACCAACGTATTGACGAAGAAGCCAACGATTCCTTCCAGTTCGCTATGGATACGATTAGCGATCGGCGTGCCAACGCTCAGATCGCTCTGGCCGGTGTAGCGCACAAGCATGCTGTTGAAAGCCGCCAGGAGTAGCATAAACAACGTGACGTGCTGCTCTTTGCTCAACGCAACCAGTTGCTCACGGAGAGACGAAGGCAACACAAGCTTCTGCGTCGCACCTCTATAGGTTTGCACGGGAGACCGGGGATGGTCTAGGGGCAGATCGAGCAAAGGAGCATCCGTCAACTGCTCCAACCAGTAGCGCAGTTGATATTCGAGAAGCTCGCCCTGTAGCCACTGACGCTGCCAGAGAGTAAAGTCGGCATACTGGATCGCCAGAGGAGGCAGAGGAGAGGGCTGCCCGGAGATACAAGCACGATAGAGTGCAGTGAGTTCATGCACAAGTATTTCATGCGACCAGCCATCCGAGATAATATGGTGCATAGTGAGCAGAAGCATATGCTCCTGCGTGGATATGCAAAGCAGGTAGACGCGCAATAACGGACCCAGGCTCAGATGAAAAGGTTGTTGTACCTCCTGCGCGATCAGCTTCTGTGCCACAACCTCGCGTTCCCTGCCAGGAACGCCTCGCAGGTCTATACACGGGAGTTGAAATGTTCCGCCCGGATGAATAATCTGTACCGCTTGCTCCGCCTGCTCTGAGAAGGTTGTGCGCAGGCTCTCATGGCGCAAGATCAGCTCTGCAATGCTCCTCTCCAGCGCCTGGATGTTGAGCGACCCTCTGAGGTGCAATGCTCCAGGAATAAGATAAACGGTGTTATCAACTTCCAGGCGGTCAAGGAACCAGAGGCGCTGCTGGGCAAAGGAGAGCGGAATTGGCTCCATGCGCGAAACTTTTTTCAGTTCGGGAAGGTCTCGCCTCAATTCTCCGCGCAATGCCTGCTCGATACGTTGTGCCAACCCGGCGATGGTGGGAGCCTCAAACAGACTCTGCAACAATATATCTACCTGGAACGTTTCCTGTATGCGCGCGATGATCTGTGTAGCTAGAAGTGAATGGCCGCCGAGGTCGAAGAAATTCTCGTCCTTACCGATAGCCTCACCTTCCAGTTCCAGCACCTCCTGCCAGATCCCGCTCACTACCTCCTCCAACGGCGTGTACTCCTCCCCCAACTCCCACACTCCCTCCCCTTCCTCTCGCTCCTCCTTCGGCGTCCAGCGTCCCAGCGCCTGCCGATCAATCTTCCCACTCCTCGTTAGCGGCAGCTCCTTCAGCCTGACCAGATGCGTCGGCACCATGTAGTCCGGCAACCGCTCCTGCAGCCACCCTCGCACCTCACTCCACGTCCCGCTCGCTCCCTCCTCCTCTTCCACCACGAAGCCCACCAACCTGACCTCTCCTAGCTCGCTCTCACTGACCACCACCACCGCCTCCCACACTCCCTCCCGCTCCCTCAGCACTGCCTCTATCTCCCCCGGTTCCACCCGGTACCCCCGCACCTTCACCTGCTGATCCTTTCGTCCCAGGTACTCCAGGTTTCCATCCCCCCGATAGCGCACCCGGTCCCCCGTCCGGTAGAGCCTCCCTCCTGCCTGCTGCCCAAATGGATCGGGCACAAAGCGCTCCGCCGTCTCGGCTGCCCGTCCCACATACCCTCTTCCTTCGCCTATCCCCCCCACATACAGCTCTCCCGCCGTTCCCACCGGCACCACCTGCTGCTGCTCGTCCAGCACATACACCCGCTGCCCGCTGAGCGCCTTTCCTATCGGCGGCATCGCTCCATCGGCCGCCTTCACTCCCACCGTCGCACACACCGTCACCTCGCTAGGACCATACGCATTACAGAACCGTCGTCCCTCTCCCCAGCGCACTCCCAGGTCCGCCGGACACGCCTCTCCTGCCACCACCAGCGTCTGCAGGCTGCTCAGCGTGCCTGCCGGTTGCCAGCGCAGCACCGAGGGCGGCAGCGTTCCCACCGTGATCCCCCAGCGCTCCACCACCTCGGTCAGGCTCGCTCCCGGCAGCAAGCGCGGCTGGGAGGCCAGGTAGAGGCTCGCGCCCGACAGCAGGCTCACCAGCACCTCGGCCAGCGAGGCATCAAAGCTCTGCGAGGCATACTGCAAGACATGGCTGTGCGCTTCCACCGCAAACAGCTGGCTCTGTGCACGCGCCAGGTTGCCCAACCCGCGATGCGCAATCTGTACCCCTTTGGGCGTTCCCGTTGAACCCGACGTGTAGATCACATACGCCAGATTTTCAGCCTCCACCGCAACCCGCCAGCCCAGCGGGCACGTCTGCCTCGCCAGTATGGACCAGCATGAGGACACATCCAGCACAGGCAGATCGGCCGGGACCCAGTCGGGCTGTTCTCCCGAGAGCGTCACCAGCAGGTGGACCCCGGCTTCCCGCAGGATATGCCTCAGGCGGTTCTCCGGCAGCTTCTCGTCCAGTGGCAGATAGCCACCTCCGGCCTTGAGGATGCCCAGCAGCGCGATCAGCCAGGTGACCGAGCGCTCCACCTGCACCCCGACGACCACTTCGGGTCCGACGCCTTGCTCGCGCAACAGGTGTGCCAGGGCACTGGCCCACCGATCCAGGGCGGCGTAGCTCAAGGTGTGCTGCTCATCGACCAGGGCGAGTGCATCGGGGTGCCGCTGCACCTGCTCGGCGAACAGATCACAGAACAATCGCGGCTCCACCGGCTCATGCGGTTCGCCGCTCCATTGTCTCAGTAGCAAGGTCTGTTCATGGGGGGGGAGCAGAGGCAGGCGGCTCAGGGGTTGCGCGGGATCGGCAACGATGCCCTCCAGTAGCACCTGCCAGTGTTCCAGCAGACGCTGGATCGTCTCTTCCTCAAAGAGACCTGTACTATACTCGACGCCACACTGAAAGCCCTGCTCGGTGCTGACAATATTGAAGGTGATATCAAACTTAGTGATGGTGTGATCAACGACAAAATCCTGTAAGGTGAGATCATCGAGGGTCTGCGTTTCCAGAGAGGCCTGCTGCACCCCGAAGAGCACCTGGAAGAAGGGGTGCCGGCTCAGGTCTCGTTGCGGTTGCAGTCGTTCCACCAGGTATTCAAACGGCACATCCTGATGCGCGTAGGCTTCAATTGTCATCTTTCGAACACGTTTTAATACATCACGGAAGGTTACATCTTGTGAGAGATCTACGCGGAGCACAAGAGTGTTCACGAAGAAGCCAATCAGGTTTTCCAGTTCGGTATGAGTACGGTTGGCAATCGGAGTGCCGACGCTGATGTCGTTCTGGCCGCTATAGCGAGCGAGCAGGACCGAGAAAGCTGCCAGCAAGAGCATGAATTGTGTTACATCTTCTCGCCGGCTCAATTCAACAAGCTGCGCACAGAGAGCAGGGGGTAATGCCTGCGATATATATGCACCGCGAAATGTCTGGACGGCGGGGCGAGGATGGTCCGTAGGAAACTCCAGAGGAGGAACACCCGCGAGTTGTTGCTTCCAGTAATCTAGTTGCATCTCCAGCAGTTCTCCCTGAAGCCACTGGCGTTGCCAGAGGGCAAAGTCCGCGTATTGTAGAGATAAAGGCTGGAGAGGCGATGGTTGCTCGCGCACAAATGCATGGTAGAGCGCCTTCAGTTCGCGCATAAATATACCGTTCGACCAGCCATCCGAAACGATATGGTGCATTGAGAGCAGCAGGATATGCTCTTGCTCCTGTAGCTGGAGGAGGAAGACGCGCAGTAATGGCCCCAAAGCCAGATCATAGGCTCTCTCTGCCAGCTCTTTTACCAGGCGACGAGCTTCCAGGTCACGTTCTTCCGTCGCTAGTTGCTGCAGATCTATCTGTGGAATATGAAAGGTGCCGATGGGCCGGATGACCTGCACTGGCTGTCCTGCCCGCGCCTGGAACGTCGTTCGCAGAATCTCATGGCGTTCGATAATCATTGCCAGACTCTTTTCGAGGGCGCGAGTAGACAGGGAACCCCGTAAATAAAAGTTGATCAGTTTGTTATAGGAGGTATTGCCGGGCTCCAACTGGTTGAGGAACCAGAGACGCTGCTGGGCAAAGGACAGCGGCACCTGCTGCGGACGTGCTCTCGCCTCCAGCGCTCTCTCCTCCTCTTCTCCCTCTCCTGTCCCTCCTCGCAACCTCCGCTCTATCTCCTGCGCTAATCCCGCCACCGTCGGCCGCTCAAATAGCTTCACTATCGACACCTCCACCTGCACCACCGCTCTCACCCGCGCTATGATCCGCGTCGCTAGCAACGAATGTCCCCCCAACTCAAAAAAGTTCTCGTCCAACCCCACCTCCTGCACTCCCAACACCTCCTGCCAGATCTCCTGCACCAGTTCCTCCATCGGACTTCGTCCTACCTCCTGCTCCTTCCTCTCCTCTCCTCCTGCCTCCTGCTCCTCCTCCTGCTCTCTCAACACACGCCAGTCTATCTTCCCATTCTCCGTCAACGGCCAACGCTCCACCACCACCCACTTCCCCGGCACCTGATACTCCGGCACCACCTTCCGCATTTCCCGACTCCACTGCTCCCTCTGCTCCCTCCCCTGCCTTCTCCCCTGCACATACCCGATCAGCCTCCCCTCTCTCCCCTCCTCCCTCCTCCACACCACCCGCACCTCCTTCAGTCCCACCTGCTGCCTCAGCACCTCCTCGATCTCTCCCAACTCCACCCGGTACCCCCGGATCTTCACCTGCCGATCCGCTCTCCCCACAAACCGGATCTCTCCCCCCTCTGTGTACTGCCCCAGGTCTCCTGTCCGGTACAACCTCGCTCCCGGCTCGCCACTCCAGCCATCCGGCTCAAACCGCTCCGCCGTCTCCTCCGCCTGTCCCACATATCCCTGCGCCAGTCCCGCTCCCCCCACATACACCTCCCCGGTCACCCCTATGGGCACCACATTGCCCCTACGATCCCGGATCACCACCCGCGTATTGGTCAGCGGCCTTCCCAGCGTCACCTCCTGCGCTCCCCCGCCTGTCTGCGGCACCCCCAGCGCCTTGACCAGCACGCCGATCGTCGTCTCCGTCGGTCCATAGTGGTTGTACACCTGGCACCTGCCGCTCAACGCGGCTATCTGCTGCACCAGCTCACCTCCCAGTGCCTCGCCTCCCAACACCAGCGCTTCCCGTGGCAAGACCGCTCGCGCCTGCTCCCCGCTCAGCAGCGCAGCCAGGTGCGACGGCACGATCTTGAGCACATCAATCGGATGCTGCTGCACCCAGGCGGCATACGCCATCGTCGAGGTCACCGTCGCATAGTCCAGCAGGTGGACCGTCCCACCCGTGGTCAGCGCCCCAAAGATCGCCGTATTCCCCAGGTCCGCCGCCAGCGTCGTCACTGTGGCATACTGCCAGCCCGGCTGACTGCCCAGCACCCGGCTAAGCGCCTGCGTGTAGTTCACCAAACTCTGCTGCCGCACCAGCACCCCTTTGGGCTGTCCGGTAGAGCCGGAGGTAAATATGACGGAGGCGATGTCCTCCCCCTCGTTGTGAGAAGGCAGATCCTGCGCCGCCTCCTGCCCGAGCCTCTCGGTCAGATCCTCCAGATAGAGCTGCGGCCCCAACCAGACCGCGAGCCGTTCCTGCAGGCTCCGCTGGGTCAGCAGCAAGGGGACCTGGACCACCTGCAGTTGCCGCTGCAACTGGCTGGTCGGATACTCGGGGTCCAGGGGGACATACGCGCCTCCCGCTTTGAGGATGCCCAACAGGCCCACCAGCAGGGACACACCCCGTGCGAGGCAGAGACCCACCAGCACATTGGGTCCCACGCCGGCGCGCTGCAGCACCCGGGCAAGTTGATTGGCTCGTGCGTTGAGCTGCGCATACGTCATCTGCTCTCGCCCATCCAGCACCGCGAGGTGTTCCGGGTGACGTCGCACCTCCTGCTCAAAGAGTTGATGAAAGACCATATCTGGTATACTTACTACCGGACCAGAGTACGACGTGATAAGCTGCTGAACGGCCTCTGAGCTTAATATCGGCAGACTACTAATGCTACGCTGCGGATGCTGTGCAGCACTCTGGAGCAGATTTCGCAACAACTCGGCCAGATGCTGAACATGCTTTGAGGCAATCTTCCCTGGATCGTACTGCAAGGCAAGTTGCAGACGACCACCCTCGTCTATGATGCTCATTTTGAGAGCGAAAGGATCTGTACAGCTAAAGACGTGCTGAAGAGAGAGTGTCAATGAACCTGTTGAGAAAGGGGAAGGCCATGCATGATACTCGAAGCTTACAGGGAAAAAGTCGGGCAGGTCTTGACCACCCTGCATGTCAGACGCTGTATCCCAGTTAAAATAAAGCTGCCGTTCGATCCCCCCCTGGAGAGAGAGATCGACCGACGAGAGCAACTCTTCAAATGTACGATTCTGCTCACAATAGCCGCTAATAGGTACAAAGCGCGTATAGAGACCCAGCGCGGTTTCAAGCTCTTCATCGATGCGGCCATCACAGGCCACACCAATCTGGATATATGGCTCATCGCTCAAACGCCAGAGCAGGACCATCCAGCAGGTTAGCAGCCAGCAAGGAACAGAGGTGCGGAATTGCTGAGCGCGTGCGTAGATTGTGGCGGTTAGCGTTTCATCGACGGCGAGGGCAAGCGATTCTGGAGAAAAAACATCTGCCCCTGCTTCTCTGATTGAAGCACCTTTGCTATCCTCTTCCCTCAGGAAAGGTATCTGAGAGAGTGCAAAGGGCGATAGGGAGTTCTTACGCCAATATTGTTGCTGTTCCTCCGCCTCGTCCTCGCGCAATAATTCTTCCTGCCAGGCGGCTATATCAGCATATTGAAGCTGATCCTCTAACTCGACGTCCTCACCGGTATCACCAGTATATGCGCCAAATACTTCATCAATAAATACCTTCAGCGTTATTGCATCGGCGCAAAGAGCAGGTAGACGGGCAAGCAATATAAACCTGTCTCCCGACAGTTGCAGCAGCCATATATGTAAGAGGGGATCACGCGTCGGATCATCCGCGCTCCGTTGTAACAAGGCCTGTGCCTCGCTGAGCAGCGTCTCCTGGCGAGAGGTCTCCACCTGCCTTAAATCGATTACAGGCCATCTCGCTATAGAATGGGGGGTGACCACCTGCGCGGCAGTATTTGTAGCGGATAAACGATAAAATCGCGTACGCAGAATTTCGTGCCGTTCAACGGTGGACTGAATTGCTTTATCGAATGTATAGAGATCGAGATGCCCCTGTATGAGAACAGAGCACAGCGATTGATATGCATGACTCTTCTCTTGCCATAACCATAGGCGAGCCTGCTGGACAGAAAGACGGGAGCCTGTAAACTGCGTTGCTTGCATTTGCTTGTTCTACCTTCCGTTTTTGCCAACTTTCCTGTGTTATAAGCTTCATGAGAATCTCTAGAGCCTGTTACAAAGCGTTTGCTTCCCATGCCCTCGGCTTGCGCTCCGCCTGACGTTTCGCGCCACCACATAAAATATGCGCGAGCGCCGCAGGCGCGAGACTCGCCTTGGCAAGGTCGGTTCCCAATGTGCTGGGAGGCAAACACACTCTTAGCGATCCAATGTGAAAAAATGAAGTGCTGCTGGTTATTGATGGTTTCTTACATCTACTCACTCACACCAGGGGTCAGGAGTATTCAGCAAGGATGGAACCTGGAGTTGTTGCTATGCGATAGTGAGAGGTGGGTAGTAGAGTAGAAACAACCATAACGTAGACAAACTCCGTCCTCCAACACAGGACTGTATTGGAGGACGAATTATCTATTCCCCGTTTCCGCCGGAGCGCGAGCTATCAACGAACAGAAGCGTGTATTTCCCCAGAAACCAGTAGATGCGCTGTGGCAGACGCACATAACAGGCCCACCCGGAAAAGCCCACCTGCGCAATCACTGTTGCTTATCAGGCGTCTCTATCTTCTCTGGCTGGCAATGCTCTGTATAAATAACATATACACAAGCACTTCATAGAGTGTAGCTCTGAATGATATCCACCTTCAATCATCTCTCGTGGTATTTTCGTAGGGAAAAAGGAGTATATTTTGTGCGTACCCTGCCTCCTTGCCTCCTTGCCGATGGAAAAGGAGACAGGATACACACAAAATACGCTTATTGTTTTGGAGTCTGCCCATCATTTAGAAAAGCATTTAAGACATCGGAGTCCAACATGTTCTGATCCCAGCTTCTCGCGGTCTGCATTCTCTGGTCGGCCTCCTGCTGCGTCAGAGCAGACTGGCTGACGAGTTTATCACACCCCGCTTGAATGGCGTTGAGTTCGATCGTTCGTAGCTGATCAGGAGAGACATTATGCTCCGTAGCAACCGTAGACAGCACATTGCCGGAACCACTGTGGGACATCTTGGAGGTATTGCTGCCCGATTGCAGACTGCTCTTGAGATCCGAGACGCTCATATGCAGCCCCTGAGCGGTCTGTGTTTGAATAGTCTGCCAGTAGATGGCTGGATCGTTCTGCCCGACAACAGTAGCCGAGGGTTGTACATTCCCCGCTCCATTCTTTATGGCATCGCTCGTGGTTGGCGTAGATGTCGAGGGAGACACAAACTGCAACACCATCAAAGCAAGCACCACAACAACTACGACGCCTCCTACTATCAACAAGAGGGTGAATATATTGAAGTTTCTTCCACGCGGAGGCGGCACTGGCCGATGTACCTCATTCAACGCTGTATCCTCTCTGGCAGTCTTTACCGCTTCATACTGCACATTTTCTCGAAAATCGCCCTGTGTCATTATCTTTCTCCTTATTTCTCAGCTATACGATAGCATAACAACAACATTTCGACTCAATTTGGAAGAAATAGCTTATTTCTACTCATAGCGCAAAGCCTCTGCGGCCGAGATGCGCGAAACGTGGTGGATCGACAGGCCGGTACACCCCAGCGCTATCAGATAGCAGCCCAGGAGGATCAATCCGATAAAGCCGAAAGGAAGCGCGATGGTCTGGTCCAGAGTGCGATCAACCCAATACACAATGAACGCCGCCAGCGCGAACCCGGTAAGCAAACTCAAGAGGATAAGAAAACTTGATTCCAGGATAAACGAATAACGCACTAGACGCTGCGAAAAACCCAGTGCACGCAGCAGACCGATCTGTTGACGCCGCTCAACCACTGCCCGGCTGGCGACCACCCCGATAGAAAAAGCTCCGAAGAGCAGCCCGACGGCCAGATAACTGGATAAAAACAAAGTAAGGTTCGTAGTATACGCGTTGCGTTCGCTCTGATCTAAGACGGTCAGTGAGGCGTCCGTAGCGTTGAGTTGCAGAGCTCGCTCCAGGTCACCTGTCGCCTGGTCAACACTAACCCCCGACTGTAGACGAAAGTAGTAAAATGCATTTTCACTGGAAGATGCCGGGGATACATTCCCCGCTGTTCTCGACGAGAGCAAGACCGTCGACCAGTGGATATTACTGGACATAATCCCAATGATTGTAAGCTGCTGATGGAGGGTTTGAGCAACATTTTGCGCAGTTATATCAATGGTAAAAGGCGTAAAACCGGAGGCTCCTGGCAACCCCTCACCCGCCCTATACTGTAAAACGGCGTAACCAGGATGTTCACGCAGCGCATCCCACACCTGCCGATCTGAAGTGTACCCCTGCGCACGCGCATAGAAAGGCATAGTGGTCAGTGACAGATAGGTATCATCCATCACCAGCGGTGGTTCCTGAGCAGAATAGATTGGATTGCCGGGAAAAGGCAGTTGAATCTGAGCAGCGCTGTCAGGCGCGTAGAGAAAATGGAAGCGGGCCACCGCTGCAATATCCTGGCGCAACGAATCAGGAGTCGCCAGCACCTGCTGCTCCAGACGTTGATCCGACTGACCTCCGTTCACCGCCAGTTCAAGTTGGAAGTTGCCGGTTGTCACCTGTACCTGCGATTGCTGAATCGTACCGACGTTGTTGATGATCAAGAGCTGGATGAGAAAGGCAATCAGGCTCAACAGCAAGATCGTTACTCCGCTACGGAAACGAAACGTCAGTGGATAGGCCAGCGCCGTACGGCTTAGCGGTGCCAGTCGCCGTATCAGGCGGAGAAGTTGCGAGAGCAGATACGCCAGTAGCCCGCTGTTACCCACAACGATCAACACACTACCCATGAGCGGCAGGAGCAGATATAATGCGCACTCCAGAATTGATGGGTCACCAGCCCGGCTGAAAAATGGGCTATCCAGTGCTGAGGCCATAGGCGCAAAAACCAGCAGCAAAAAATCTTGTGCCATGCGCAGACCCAGAACCAGCCAGCCGGTGCCAATACAATTCAAGCAAAGCCACCGACCAACCTCAGGAGATACATGCAGCAGTTCTCCCCCCCAGCGTATAAAAAGTCCAGCACTTGCTATGACAAGAGCCAGTCCACTCAACTGCATCCACGTTGCAGCATCACCCAGACGCACTCCCTGCTCATACAGGCCAGAGCCGATAAGTAGGCACAGTGGACCGCGCACACATAATTCCCATATCAGTCGAACCAGAGTCTCGCAATAGCGGGCATGCCGCCGCTGTGGCGTTTCAGGGATCAGCAACCCCCTGTTATCCCGGACTTCCGTGTGAAGATGGCGCAAGAGAACCAGCAATGGGATACGCCGCGTGGAAGGACTATCCAGATCGCGCAACGCAGCGACGATATCCATACGACTGATCCAGGCAGCGGAGATCCCAATCACCAGCACTGAGACCAGAATGCTCAGACCTCCCGCAAAGCAGATACTTTGCCAGTTCACTGAGAGAGCGAGAGGAATATGCCCGGCCTGCACTGTAACAAATGGATCGACCAGCGTAGGCGCCTGCGTCAGTAAGGACAGTTCCAGCGTGGTCGCCCCGATACCCAGCAACAGTCCCAGCACAGTAGCAGCAATGCTGTAGCAACATCCTTCGATGAGCAGGGCCAGCAAGAGGTGAGAGCGTTGCAAACCAATCGCCCGGCACATCCCCAGCTCCGTTCGCCGCTCGGCCGCCAGCAACAGCCAGAGCAAGATCTGCAAGAGTAAACCCGCACCGACCAGCATCGATGAAAAGGCAGGCAGGAGATACGTGAGCTGTCGTGCGGCTGGAGACACGATCAGTTCCCACTTGTTGCTGACCAGCGGAAAGAGAGAGGAGGTCCCTCCCATACTCTCAACAACAGTTGGCTTCAAGGGATGAATACTGACATGCGTCAGGTCGGTAGGCGTAAGACTACTCAGATTCTCAGGGGAGACACCGAAGATCGACTGTAAGGCGCTCAACACCGCCTGACTCCGCACATCATTCGGTCCACTATCGTCCAGCCCTCCCGTCCCCACATTCTTCACACAAAGCATGTTCGGGACCAGCGGCAGGTGGTAGCGCTGCTCAAACTGTTGCTGAAGAGCGGAGAACGACAGAATAACTTCGGATTGAGTGGAGTTGATCGCCAGTTCGCTGGAGGTCAGCACCAGATCGGTAGAAAGCACGGCGCGCACGGTCACCGTCAAAGTGCCCGCATAGGTATCTAACTTGATCTGAAGCTGGTCTCCGGGACGTATATGGGCCGATTCAGCGGCGGTTCTACTCAACAATACGGCTCCGTCATTAAGAACCTGGAATTGTTGCCTACGACCACTCGTGTCGGTAATGGGACCAAAGACCTGATCGAAGTCTGATGGCACGGCATAGAGAAATGACTGTGGTAAGACCATGCCGCTCTGAGAAGAGGTCACCGTTATCCCATGCACATAGAGCGCAGTACTGGCCTGTACCTCGGGCAGGGTATGCAGGCGAGTAAGAGCTTGCGCAACCTGATCCTGAGTGAAAGGTCCGGTGACCACCTCATCCACAGAGCCAACCTTCGCCAGGCGGTCCGACACCTGCGAATTACGAAAGCTATCTTGCAAACCCAGAATCACTGTAATAAAGGCCGTCGAGAGCATCAGACCGGCGAGCATAGTGGCGGTCCGACCGGGACGGCGCAGGGTATTGCGCCATCCCAGGTGGAGTAGAAACGGGTTACGCCCGCCCATCGCCAGAATCACCAGCAGAACTCCTCCCAGCAGGCCCAGCAGTTCCAGGGCCAACAGTGTTTGAGTCTGTCCAATGAGTGTACCGTGCATCGTTTACTCAGTTCTTTCTCTCCCATAAAGGATAGGGCAGGGTACCTAGTGACTCATGAATACTGAAGCGATATAGCCATTGGGATCGCTATGATCCCTCATGTTCGCCAGGTTTGCATTGGCCTGGTCCTGTGTAGTGACTCCCTGAGAGACCATCTGGTCAAGGCCCTTCTGCAGCGAGCTCAGCTCAAGTGTCTTCAACTGGCCTGCGGAAAGCCCTTGCTGCGTTGCGATCTGAACGACCGCGTCGCCTGGATTCCCGCCGGTGTTACTCTTCCCCGTACCTCCAGAGGAGCCGTCCCAGACCTGGTGCAGCTTTGTGCTCAACTGCTCTACGCTCAGATGCATCCCCGCCGCCATCTCACTCTTCACTGTTTGCCAGTATGCCGGTGGATAGTTGGTATCAAAAAGCGTTCCGCCCTGGTTATTCCCTTTTGTTGCCGGAGTACTCTGAGCCTGGGGTGTACTGGTGGATGGGGTTTGCCCATTCGACGTCGATGGCGAGAAACTACGCAGCGCAACAAAGAGGATGACAGCGACAACGACCAGTCCACCGACGACCAGCAGGATAGCCGAGAGCTTCGAGCCTGATTGCCTCTCTGGTTTCATAAACGCTCCTGACATACTACGCTGCTCTTCATCTCTGTTCTTTTCTGGTGATTTATTCTGCATGATTTTTCCTTTCTTCTCAGCGAATAGCGATATATTGTGGTAAGATCTATTCTTCATTTACTCGTATCTGAGAGCTTCCGCAGGTGAAACCTTTGAAGCTTGTTGCGCAGGCAAGACTGTACATATAAGCGTAATCAGGTATCCTCCTACTAGCAGGAGCGCCACCGGCTCCACAGGAAATGGGAAGTTTGGCGTGACCTCGCTGGCAACCTGGAAGACGATCCACCAGGCCAGAAGCGTCCCAATCAGCAAGCTTACCGTGATAACAAAGCTTGATTCCAGCAGGAACGAGCGGCGTACCAGCTGGCGCGAGAAACCAATCGCCCTCAACATACCAATCTGCTGTCTCCGCTCGACCACCGCCCGGCTGGTAATAACTCCGATGGAGAAGGCTCCGAAAAGCAAGCCCAGCGCGAGGTAGATGGCCAAAAACTGTGTCAGAGCGGTTGTATACCCGTTCTGGCTGGCCGGCAACAGCGAGCTGACGACGATACCACGCATCCCGAGATTCAGCATCCGGCTGAGATCAGCGCTGGCCTGTGTGGTACTGACGCCCGGCTGCAACTGGAAGTAGAAGAACGTGAAGCGCTCATAGGGCTGTACATGAAAGGATTGCGCCGTTTTATTGGATACAAAGGCCGTCTGCCAGTGTGTGTTGATCGGTAATATTCCAATGACGGTCATGCGCAGCAATGGCGCATGCGGCGCTCTACTCTCTGGCACCTCGATCGAGAACGGCGTAAAGCCATTTGTACTGGGCAATCCCAGCCCACCCTGATACTTCAGCACAGCCAGCCGTGCATTGTCCCGAACAGCATCCCATACCTGCCGATCCGTATCATACCCCCGGGCACGCGCGTACATGGGCAACGTCGTATTCGTAAGGAAGGCGTCATCGGCGACCAGAGGCGATGGGAAATCGACGGTATAGACGGGATTCTTCCCGAGTAGCACGTGGATCATTGGCGCTCCGCCCCCACCAGTAGGATCACCGTGCGGATCGATCAGAGCGCGCATCATCGAGACGCTGGCGATGTCATGCCTGAGCGTCTGCGGTGTGTTCTGCAATTGGGTATAGAGCACACTGCGCTGCGGATCGTTCTGGGGCAGGATCGAGTCTATCTGCAATCCATCGACTGTTAACTGGTAACCGCCCGTTGTATTATGGATATCTGTCTGCTGAATGGAACTCAGATTGTTGGTCACAACCAGCATAATCAGGAAGGTAATCATACTCAGCAATGAAACCGTCGTTATAGTGCGAAAGCGGAAAGTCAACGGATAGATCAAGCTGATACGACTGATTGGCACCATGCCTCGCAGATAGCGGAAGAACAGAGAGAGCAATTCAGCGACCAGATCAATATTGCTCATGACCAGCACGACAACACCGGCCAGAGTCAGCAGTAAACACATAATCACTTCGAGTGGCGATCCCCAGTGGATCGTCGCCAGCGATGAAAGATCGGAGGTAAACACAAACTCGAAGAGCGGCTTCCCCTGGAGATAGCCAGAGATCATCCAGCCCAGCCCGATCAGGCTAAAAAACAATCTTTCCAGCAGCAGGTCAAGGACCCCGAACCTGGGGAAAAGTGTCTTCGCAAGCAATCTAAGCAACCAGTTCGCGAGCAATCCACCCCCGCCGATGAGCAGAGCTATACCAAGCACACGCATCCACGTTCCGGCATCCCCCTGCGCCGTTCCTTGCCGCCACAGGACTACTCCCAGCAACAAGAACAGAGGACCACGCACAAACAGCTCCCAGAGTAGGCTACCGAGGTCGTCGCTGACGCGCGAGAACCGCCGTGAGGGGGTCTCGGGAATAAATTGCCCCACAGCATCACTAGGACGTGTAAAGACATCGGTCAGGAGCGTGAACAGGTGCACATGCCGCTCTGGCATATCAAGATCGCGAATGGCGGCAATGATATTCGCACGACTGATCCACAGAGCGGTAATCAGCACCACACCCACCGTGGTAATGACACCCAGGCTCCATGAGATGAGCAGGCTTGGCCAACTCACCCACACGTGCAGTTGTAAGCCAGCACTTGAGAGTTCTCCCACAGATGGGAGATGAGAGAGCAAAAAGAGTTCGAGGGCTATCGAGCCGATGCCCAGCGGCAAACCCAGCGTAGCGGCGATGATTCCATAACCGCAACCTTCTATGAGCAGAGACTGCACCAGATGATGGCGTTGCAGGCCCACAGCGCGGCTCATGCCCAGTTCAGCTCGCCGCTCGGCCGCCAGTAACAAACATAACAGAGCCAGCAGCAGCATACCGGCACCAACCAATAGGGCAGTAAAGGCCGGAAGCAGGGTGTTAAATTGCCGTGCCGCCGGTGACACAATTATCTCGCCCTTCCCGGCGATGGGAGAGAATCCTCCTGTCTGGAGCACCACATCCGGCTTCAGAGGATGCACGATCGTCGCATCAAAAAAGGTTGGGACATGTCCCTGCGTATCAAAGTTCCCGTGCAAGAAGGTCCGTAGATAGTCTGTCACAGCATGGCCACGGCTATCATTTGGGCCGCTATCGTTTAGCCCTCCAGGCCCGACATTTTTGATGCAGATTGCGTTTGGCACAAGGTTCTGATGATAGTATTGCTGAAACGACTGCTGCAACGTTGAGAAGGGAAGAATAATTTCTGGATAGGCTCCATTCCACGAGAGTTCTCCAGTGGTCAATGCCAGATCGGTCGAGAGGATCGCTTTCACTTTCGCAGTAATTACACCATCATAGCCATAACGGCGGAGTTGAATCTGATCTCCTGCATGAATATCCATCCCGCTCACCGCTGAGTGGCTCACATACACTTCATCCGGACGCAAATCAGAGATATGCACCATCTGTCCCTGGCTATCAGTCAGAGGACCATAAACTCCGTCAAATTCGGGAGGGAGCGCGATAACAGACAGGTCGCTGGCCGAGAGTTGTGATCTTTCCGATACGGCCCATGCTCCATAGAGCGTAATGCTCGCTGTGGATACGGCCTGCACTTCTGGCATCTGCCGCAAATGTGTCACGGCTTGCGTCACCTGATTCTGAGAGAAGGTGCCCGTCACCGACTCATCCACATTGCCAACTTTGGCCAGGCGATCCGTCTTCATCGAGTCGGCAAAGCTATCCTGTAAACCGAAGGAGGCCGTGACAAAGGCCGTAGAAAGCACCAGTCCCAGCAGAATGATCAGCGTCTGGCTGGGGCGGCGCATAGTGTTACGTATCCCCATACGTAATAATAGCGGGTTATTTAAGCCAAAGCCCACGATGATCAGCAGCACCCCCGCAGTTAATGCAACCAGCACCAGGGCAAGCATCGTCGGGCTCAGGCCAAAAAGTGTATCTTGCATCGTCTTCCTCGCTCATTTTCTCCTCAAACATCGTGCAGAGACCTCCAGGAGAATTATTGGTCAACTTTCAGGCTGTAAATCCTTGTGTTGATGATTGCAATTGCAGGTCTTCCGTGGAGAGATCTTCCTCGATGTTTCCATCGCTCATCGTAATCAGGCGCTGCGCCTGTCTGGCTACATCGATGGCGTGCGTCACCCAGACAAAGGTCAACCCATGCTCTCTGTTCAGTCGCAGCATAAGGTCGATAATCTCCTGGCTGGTCTTGCTGTCGAGCGCTCCGGTCGGCTCATCCGCCCAGACGATTGAAGGGACCGTGGCCAGAGCACGGGCAATCGCAAAGCGTTGTCGCTGCCCACCACTCATCTCGGCTGGACGATGCCGGGCCCAGTTGGTCAGTCCCACTTGCTCGATACTGGCCCAGGCACGCTGACGGGCATCCTTCGGGCGCACCCCGCTAACCAGAAGGGGCAACTCAACATTCTCCAGGCCGGTCAGCACCGGGAGCAGATTATACGTCTGGAAGACAAAGCCCATTTCTCGCGCACGAAATGAGGTCAATTCCTTATCGGAGAGACCGCGTATATCCTGACCGGCGATCCTGACTGTTCCGGAGGTAATGCCATCAAGACCGCTCAGGCAGTTCAGCAAGGTGGTTTTACCGCATCCACTCGGCCCCATGATCGCCACGACCTCACCCTGCTGGATATGCAGGTCTATACCTTTGAGAGCTTGAACTTTTATTTTCCCCGTATCGTATTCCTTATACAAAGAGATCGCTTCAATAATGGTAGGTTTCTTTTCTTTTTCAAAATTTCTATTATTGGGAAGGGGTTGTTCCATTTTGGCTGTAAGCTCCTTTCGACATCTCTTTATCTTTTCTTCATTAGTATAGTCAACACTTGCCTGAAGCGTTATCCGTTATTCTCGCTATGAGATATTGACTATACAGAATTACCTAGGTGATTTTGCTGGTGCAGCACTATAGAAAAATGGTATAATGAGGCAAGAATAAATAGACCAATGCATGACAAGAATAGCAGGGAACAGACCTCTTTGAGATAGAGAAGGAAGAACCAATGAGCTATCGTCAGACTATCCACCCCTTGCGCTGGTTACTCCTCTTATGGGTAAGCCTGGTTTACCTGGAGACGCTGCTGTCTCTCTATGGAAGCGGCACCAAAGTGGGTACGCCGCCAGCTCAGTGCAGCTTCCATCTCATCCCGATTGTGTCTTCCTGCCCTTTATCGGGGTCGCTGTCCTTTATCGTGCCCCTGGCAGTCTGCTCTCTGCTGATGTTGCTCTATGGCACTCTGCTCTGGGCTAGCCTGGCAGCAAAGATCGCTCCGCGCCTCCTGTGGTTCTACTTCCTGGTGCAGGGAGGATTGATCTTCTGCATCGGCCTGCTCATACATGAGGGGAGCGTCGTGCTCAGTCTCTATCTCTCACTGACGCTGGGGGCTCTGGTCCTGTTGCCGCGCGCCCAGCATACTATCATTGTGGCAGCAGGCTCGCTCGTTCTTTTCATTGTCAGCAGTCTCCTGAGCATCAATCTAGAGTCCTCTCAGGATTACTGGAACGCTTTCCTGCTCATCCCTATACTCGACTATAGCGCGCTCATTCTTTTTGTGATCGGCTATATTGTCTTGCATGTGCAGCAGAGACGAGCGCACGCGGATTTAGAGGCGGCCCATGTGCAGTTGGAGGCAACACACACCAGGTTACAGGCATCGATGCAGGAGATAGAGAAACTCACGCTGCTCAATGAACGTCAGCGCCTGGCGCGCGAATTGCATGATACACTGGCCCAGGATGTCGCAGGTCTGATCATGCAACTGGAGGCCGCCAATGCGCAACTGGCTCAGCAGCATCTTCCCCTGGCTCAGAATATCTTGCAGCACGCGATGAGTAGCGCACGCACAACACTGGCAACCGCCCGCACCGCGATCGATAATCTGCGCACAATGACATCGCTACAGGACTTCCAGGCTGCCATACAGGATGAGGTTGACCGTTTCCAGCACATGACCGGGCTGGTCTGCCACGTTGAGCAGGCCTTACCAGACGGCATTTCGCCTACGCTGTATGAATCCATTTTTCGTACTATTCGTGAGGGGCTGGCAAACGTGGCCAAACACGCTCAGTCTCGGCAGGTGTGGATACGGATGCTTTCGCTGGAGCAGTCGCTCATAATTGAAGTACAGGATGATGGGATTGGCTTCGAGCCCGCTTCGGTCTCTACTCCCGGACATTATGGGCTGATCGGCCTGCGAGAGCGTGCGCTGCTGACAGGCGGCAAGCTGGAGGTGCTCAGCGCCCCTACAGGCAGAACGACGATACGCCTTTCCATTCCCAATATCTATGGAGGTTGCTGATGAGCGATGTTATTCGCATTATGCTCGCTGATGATCATCTCGTCGTTCGCACAGGGCTCCGGCTGATGCTGGCGGCGGACGAAAGCTTCACGCTGGTGGGAGAGGCTACCAATGGAGTGATGGCCATTGAACTCGCCGAGAAGCTACAACCCGATGTGATACTGATGGATTTACGCATGCCAGAGATGGATGGGATCGAGGCGATTAAACAGATCTGCAAGCGCTGGCCGCAGATTGCGGTGGTCATCCTGACCACGTACAACGAGGATAATCTTATGATTCGTGCCCTTCAGGCCGGTGCCTGTGGCTACCTGCTCAAAGATTGCACGCTGGATACATTATTAAGCACATTGCGTCGCGCCTCGCAGGGTGAAATGTTGCTCCCACCCGAAATCATGGCGCGCATCCTTGCTCATGCGTCACAGGCCATAGCTCCCCCTCCCGTCGCACGCAGTTCTCTTGATCTGACCGAGCGCGAGCGGGAAGTTTTAGCGGGAGTCGCTCAGGGAGAACGCAGCAAAGAGATCGCCGCCCGCCTGGGCATCAGCGAACGGACGGTGGGCACGTACCTGGGTAGCATCTTCTCGAAGCTTGGCGTCGATTCGCGCGCCTCCGCCGTCGCCGTTGCCATCAAGCGGGGCCTCCTCCCCAGACTCGATCGATGATGACACAGATAGACAAAAACTCCCGTGAGGGAGTTCGAGGTATCGATGCCAGTCTAACAAGGCGTTTGCCTCCCATCGTATAGGGAAGCTGATCTCCCGTGACGGCTTCGCGCCTGCGGCGCTCTGCGCGAAAATTGCACCAACATATAAAAGATGCGCGAGCGCCGCTGGTGCGAAACGTCAGGTTGAGCGAAGGCGGAAGGCATGGGAAACAAACACATTCTAAAGGATATGCTGCTCGTTGGTGTTGGAGCGAAAAGGCAAAAGGATATGCTGATTCCAGCAAAAAAGGGCGGACTATTTTGCCATCACCCGGTCATTGACAAGATCCGCCAGTTCGGTCATACCAAACATAGAGGCGAATTCAGCGATCTTGAGTGTACGCGGCTGGGAGGTGGGCACGAAGAGCTTATCCGCTTTCCAGCGCTTCGGGTCGAGCCCTACTCCCCACGCATTCAGCCAGAGCGGAGAGGGGAGTTGAGACAGTTTGTCTGGCATGGTATCGGCAACGGCCATCAGGAAAATGATCTGCGCCATCTCTTCTATATACACAAGGGTCTTTTGATGATCCTCAAGCAACTCTTCCACACTTTTACCAGAACGGAAATTGCGATGGTAGAGATCCAGCATGCCCGGTACAGCAAAGTAGTTCACAAACCCATAGGTGTACTTCTTGCTCGTCATCCTGGACCACGCCTTGAACAGTTTCTCCATACGCAGGGTGAGCACGAAGAGGCGTGAGAGGATGGGTTGCAGCGCCTGGTTCTTTTGATCGTCGAGGTAAATGTGGTTAAAGCGCGCCGACGCGTTCAGGGAGAAACCACGCATGATATCCCAGACCAGCTTCACACCGCAGACCAGCCCATCTCCATAATAGGCGTAGGCCGGCTGGGTAATCCACGCAGTCCCATTGTGAAAGGCAAGGAAGGTTTCACTAAAAGCATCAGCCACGCCTGCATTAAACTGGTTCGCTCGATCTCGTTTGATCATTTCGGTAATCAGAGTATTGCCAAAACCTGCCTGATCGATCCCCGGAGAGAGGAAGGGATCAGAGAACACGGCGGCGTCTCCGGTACAGGCCCAACGATCTTTAGAGTAAACCTGCCTGGCATTATAACTATAGTGGCGCAAACATTGGAAATCTACCGGGTCAAGGTCGTGGATGCACTCCCACAATACCGGCTCGTGTTTGTGAAGCCACTGGATGGCTCGCTCATAGGTATTAAACTCATGGAAGGGGAAAAAATCTTCGCGTACAACGATGCCGATGCTCGTATGACCTGAGGCCAGGGGTATCAACCAGACCCAGCGTCCATTATCCATCAGGTGATTTGTTGAATAATAGCGGTTGTTACCTTCGACGCGGCTATGCCATTCGGTCTCGCTCTGCGGCACCAGATCGGTCACGTCGATACGACCTTTTAGCCGGAACCACGAGGAGCTGTACAGCTCATTATGCGGCTCCGCAATATTTAACTTGCGCTGGATAAAACGTCGACGTCCCATTGCATCAATCACCCAGCGACATTTAATGGTATAGCGCTGATTGGTCCCTTTCTGGAAGATGCACACCTCGTGCAGTTCACCGTCCTCGCCCAATTGAATATCTTCAACCTTGCTCTCTTCCAGCATCTGAATACCCATCTCACGATTCAGCCGCTTCACATCTTTTTCTAGCAGAGCGCGATCCAGTTGATACGAATTAAGCGGGGAGGCATGCCCCGTGCCCAATTCGGGGCGCTCATGCAGCGGCATATGTCCGTTTCCAAAGAAGAAGCGAAAGCCCCATTTATGATAATGGGTCGCTTCAAGGTAGTCGCGCAAGCCCACCACATTGGCCAGATAATTGGCGGAGATCTCAACGGTTGACTCTCCTACCTGAATGGCTCCTGTGCGACTCTTATCACCCAATCCCTCGATAAGCAACAATGAAGCATCCGGAATCTCTCGCGTAATCTGCCGGGCAAGGGTCAGACCCGCGATGCCGGCACCACAAATGACAACATCATACTCATCTTTTACAGTATTGACAGTAGGCACCACAATAATTCCTCCTTTAAAACTCCGCATCTGGTAGCGGCATTACACTCCTCTTTGTTATCTTGAGTTTGCGACGACGGGTCTCACGAGAAGTTTCTCCTCTCATGAAACGTTGTTCTTTCTCCTCCTCACTGCACATCTCCAGTGCATCAATGGGATAGGCGGGGTGAACCGTTATACTGCGCAATAGTCGTTCAAAATCGACGACCAGCCGCTCCATAAATGCAGGCTCAAACAAAGCTGTACTGTAGTTGACCGCACCCGAAAGTCTCCCTTGTTCTTCCCACATAAAGAGAGCTAGATCGAATTTCGTTGAATTGACACCTACAACCAGAGGTTTGATGGTCAATTCTCCTGACCGTGTGATTGTCTCTGGAAGGTTTTGCAAAACTAAGAGGACATTTACCAGGGGCAATTGATTGGTGGTACGCTTCAACTGGAGCGCGTCGACGACTCTGTCAAAAGGAACGTCCTGGTAAGCGTAGGCGCCAAGAACCATTTCCCGCGCCTGCCTCAGCACTTCACGGAACTGTAGTTCACCTCTGAACTTTGTACGCATCGGCAGAATATTCACGAAGAAACCGATCAGTGGCTCGGTTTCTGGCATGGTACGGTTAGCGATATCAGTCCCCACCACGATATCATCCTGACCGGAATAACGCGATAGCAAGAGCTGGAAGGCGACCAGCAAAGTCATAAAAAGGGTGACACCCTCTTGATAACTTAAGGTCATCAGCGCCTGCGAAAGCTCGAAGGGCAACGTAAAGAAGTGGCTCGCTCCCTGGTCGCTCATCATGGTCGGACGCGGATAGCTTGTTGGAAGCTGTAAAGGAGCGCAACCCTGAAGTCGCTCAGTCCAGTAGCGCAGTTCTGATGCCAGGAAGTCTCCCCCTAACCAGTCACGTTGCCAGAGCGCAAAATCGGCATACTGCACAGGCAGCGACGGCAGGGACACAGCTTCACCCACACAAGCGGCTTCATACACTGTCGCAAATTCGTTGAGTAAGACGCTCTGTGACCAGCCATCAAAGATGATGTGATGGAAGGTCAATAACAGGATGTGCTCCCGGGCCTCCAAACGCAGTATGGCACTGCGAAATACGGCAACGGCGAGATCAAATGGATAGCGGATATCACTATTTATCAGCCGTTCAACCTCGCCCGTTCGCTCTTCTTTCGGTAATCCCTGTAGATCAATGACGGGAAGAGACAACGTCTGCGCGGGAATTATCACCTGCACAGGCTGCCCCTGCTTTACGATAATACGTGTGCGCAATATCTCGTGACGCTTCACAATCACCTCTATACTATGCTGCACCAGGCTTATAGACAGAGGCCCTTGGAGTTGTATGGGAAGCGGGGTGGCATAGGCGGAACTATCGGGCATGATCTGGGTGAGGAACCAGATACGTTCCTGCGAAAAGGAAAGCGGAAAGTCTCTATTCCTGTCATATGGGATGAGCAGTGGCCCATCCTGCCTCTGGGATGATCTCTCGATCGCCAACTTTGTAGCAATCTGCCGGGCTTGTCCGGCAATGGTTGGCTCTTCAAACAGGCTCCGTAACGGCATGGTTACATGCAAGATGCTTTTTATGTTTGAGATTAATCGGGTGCCAAGTAGTGAATGTCCACCAAGAGCAAAGAAGTTATCATGAATGCCAATGCGGGACCTTCCCAGGCATTCTGACCATAGCGCTGTCAGTATCTCTTCAAGTGGTATGCGCGGCAGAACAGGGGCTGTTTCTTCTTCACTCGCCAGTTCTCCTGGCTCTGGCAACGCCTGGTAGTGTAACTTGCCACTGGGCGTCAACGGCAGGGCATCCAGCGGAATAATATGAGAAGGGAGCATGTAGGAGGCCAGTTTCTCCTGCAAGTAACTACGCAATGTGGACGTTATTGCATCTTTCCCGCTGACAGCTTCGGCTAGCACAACATAGGCGACCAGGCGCTGATTCCCCGGCACGTCCTCGCGCACAACCACAGCGCTCTCACGCACTCCGGCATGTCTGTTGAGGAGGCTTTCAATCTCGCGTAGCTCAATACGGTACCCACGCAGCTTTACCTGCTGGTCCTTACGACCACAAAATTCCAGTTCACTATCAGAATCAGAGCGATAGCGTACCAGATCCCCGGTTTTGTAGAGGCGCTGTCCTGGCTGTTCGCTGAAAGGATCGGGCACAAAACGGCTTGCCGTCTGTGCGGCATCGTTGATATAGCCAGCGCCTACGCTCGCCCCTGCAATATACAGTTCCCCAACGGCCCCGATGGGCTGGAGGTGCAGGGTATCATCCAGCACAAACAAACGTGTATCCCAGATCGGCCTGCCAATGGGTACCGTCGATGCCAGAAAGCGTTCCGGCTCTTGTAGCCGGTAATAGGCAACAACATCGGTACATTCGGTGGGACCATAGGTGTTCACAATCTCAGCGGAGGACTGCGCTAACCAGGGCTGAAGGCGTTGCACCGAGATTGGTTCTCCGCCCAAAAAGACGTGGCGTAAGAGAGGGAAGCGCATAGGCAGACCACTCTCTGCAGGTTCCACCAATGGATAAAACGCACTCGGCGTCCAGTTCAACAGCGTAATATTCTGCTCAAGTAGCGCACGCTGGACAAGCGTGACTTCATACTGCTGCGAGGCATGTAATACAAGCGTCCCACCGACAAGCAAAGGTACAAAGATATCCTTTTGCGTCAGATCGAAGCTAAAGGCTGAGGTCAACAGGACACGATCCTGGCTCGTAATACAGAATGCTCCTATGAACCAGCGCAACAGCATCATAAAGCCGCTCTGATAAACGCCAGCCCCCTTGGGTTGTCCAGTCGAACCAGAAGTGAAGATTACATAGATAAGCCGGTCGGCTCTTTCACTCCATAGCAGATTGGATGCAGGCTGTTGTGCAATACGCTCCCAGAGCTGATCAAGGCAGAGGGTCGGCACGGTACAAACAGGCAGATCGGACTGAATTGCGCTATGCGTCACCAGCGCCCCAAGAGTGATGCTATTTATCATCAGATCCAGACGCTGGCGGGGATACGTTGGATCAAGAGGGACATAAGCACATCCCGCTTTGAGGATGCCCAGTAGTACGATGAGCAGTTCAGGGGAACGATGCAGGCAGACGCCTATCAGTGTCTGAGAGCCAGGACCATCCTCGCGTAGCAGAGAGGCAAACTGATTCGCACGGCGGTTCAACTCCAGATAAGTGATACATTGCTCATTAAAAAAAACGGCCAGGGCATCGGGGGTCTGCTCCACCTGCCGCTCAAAGAGTTCGTGCAGGTATGCCTGCTCTGTAACGCCACTGGAGGTCCATTTTCGACCTACAATATCTAGATATGCTTCGCTGCTCATGAGAGGGAGTTGAGCCAGTGGCAGATCCGGATTGAGCAGAACGGCCTCCAGCAATGCCTGGAAATGGATGAGCATTTGTTTCATGGTTTCCGCGTCAAAGAGGTCGCTATTATACTCGACTGTGGCGCTCAACGCGTCCCTGCTCTCAACCATCTCAATACTCAAGTCAAACTTGGCTGTGGTACTCTCGATCTCAAACGGCGTGAGCTGCAGGGCAGGCATATCGAGTTGCTCTAATACGTCAGGCTGCCAGCTAAACATAACCTGGAAGAGGGGATTGCGGCTCGGGTCACGCTCTGGCTGCAACGCTTCGACGAGTTTACTAAAGGGGAGAGCCTGGTGTGCGTAAGCCTCCAGGCAGATTTTGCGCACACTTTGCAGATGCTCGCGGAAGGTGTTTGTGCCAGTTACGGGGGCACGTATGACCAGAGTATTGACAAAGAATCCGATCAGTTTCTGCACTTCTGGCTCAAGCCGATTTGCAACGACAGTGCCCAGCACAATCTCTTCCTGTGAAGCATAGCGCGCCAGCAAGAACTGAAAGACGGACAGGAAGGCCATAAACAGGGTTACCCCTTCCTGAGCGCACAACTGTTGATAACGCTCCTTCAATCCCACTGGTAGGCGGAAACGCTGAATCGCGCCACGATAGCTTTGCACAGCCGGGCGCGGTCGGTCCGTTAGAAGGTCGAGCACAGGCAACTGGTCCAATTGCCGTTTCCAGTAAGCAAGTTGCGACGCCATTTCTTCGCGCTGCAACCATTCACGCTGCCAGAGGGCGTAATCGACATAGGTTACGGGCAATGCAGGCAAGGACGATTGCTTCTTCGCACAGGCAGCGGAGTAATGCTGCTCCAATTCCTGAATGAGCAGTCCCATAGACCAACCGTCACTACAGATATGGTGCATCGTCAGCAGAAAAATAGTGTTATCTTCCGAAAGCTGCAGAAGCACAACACGCAATGGAGCGTTGCGTGTCAGATCGAAGGGACGCTGGATCTCCTGGCGGGCCAGACTATGCGCTTCCTGCCGCCGCTGATCTTGTGTCGGTATAGTACGCAAATCGACGACAGAGAAGTGCACAGATGAGGTTGTATGGACGCGCTGGACAGACTGTCCGTCAACAATATCAAAAGTTGTACGCAATGGTTCGTGGCGCTGCACGATTGTCTCGATGCTGTAGTCCAGGGCCGCAATATTCAATGAACCTTTGATTTGCAGAGTAAGCGGGATATTGTAAAAAGCGCTCATAGGCTCCAGTTGATATAGTACCCATAGTTGTTCCTGGGCAGAGGAGAGCGGATATACAGCGTCTGCTCGGTCCGTTCGCGCTATGTTTTGTCTCTTCGCAGGGGAGACGCTACGCTGTAGTTGATCATGGATCGTCTCAACAAGAGCAGAAAGAGTGATGTCACTCAGCAAGTCGGTGAAAGGCAGAGTTATCTCCAGTTCATCGGCCAGGCTCCTCTGAAGTTCCGCCGCCTTTAAGGAATCCAGGCCGGTTACACTGACCGGCATATCTAGAGAGAGATAAGATTGACTCATTTGCGACTTCGCCGCGATCTGCTCTCTGAGATACGATTGGAGGACACTATACTGCTCTTCGGGGGTGAGCACGAGCAGAGCAGAGCGCGTGAGCGGTTCTTTTTGCTGGGGATCGGACGCCGCGCTCGTCTCTTCGAGCACCTCGCTGGCAACCACCTGGAGTTCGCCACGTAAGAAGGCGTTGCGGCAGGCCCGACGCTGAATCTTACCGCTCGACGTCTTATAAATACTCCCATAACACAGCAGGACAACGGCATACACTTGCAATTCGTACTGCTCGGCAATGGCCTGACGAATCGCCTGGCATATCTGCAACGGGTCCTGGTAGTTACGCATCACTTCCTGCACCACGACCAACCGCTCCTCATTGTTCACCTCAACGGCGAAAGCAGCCCCACAACCAGGGCGGAGCGATGGATGGCAGCGCTCAACCGTCAGTTCGATATCCTGCGGGTAGTAGTTTCGTCCACGGATAATGATGATATCTTTCCAGCGCCCGGTAATATAGACCTCGCCACGATGGACAAAACCCAGGTCGCCGGTACGCAGATAGGGACCTTCGCCCGTATCTGTCCGATAGGCACAAAAGGTTTCTGCGGTCGCCTCGGGATTCCGCCAGTAGCCTCCGGCAACGCTCGGTCCCTTCACCCAGATCTCGCCTACCACACCTGAAGGTACACAGGTCCTGGTCTCCGGATGCACCACCACCACCTGTTGCTCACGGGCTGGAGCCCCACAACCAACAAAGGATTGCGTCAGCGCAGTCTCCTCAGAATGCTCCACGACGCTATGCTGCTCAAGCGCCTCCTTGTCCATATGGACGAACGTAGGAGGAACACCCATCGAGCTACTCGATACCATCAGGGTCCCTTCAGCAAGGCCGTAGCCGGGTGTAATGGTCTCTGGCCGCAAGCCACAGGAGGCAAACACTTCCACGAAACGCTCGATGGTCTCCACACGCACCGGCTCAGCACCATTTCCGGCCACTTTCCAGCTACTCAGGTCGAGCCTCGCCAGATCTTCTGCTGTAACGCGACGAACACAAAGTTCATAGGCAAAATTAGGGGCCCAACTTGTCGTACCGTACCATCTGGAGATCGCTTGCAGCCAGCGTATCGGGCGCTGAATAAAGGTAGCCGGGGCCATCAGGACCGCCGGGAATCCTCCATACAGCGGCTGTAGCACCCCGGCGATCAGACCCATATCATGGAAGATAGGCAGCCAGGAGATGCCCACGCTCTCCGCAGAATGCCCCCAGCGCTCGTACATCATTGCTGAATTGTGCATCAGGTTGGCGTGGCTGACCATGACCCCTTTAGGAGCACCCGTCGAGCCGGAGGTATATTGCAGAAACGTCAGCATCTCAGGTGTTATCTTACATGGTTGCCACTCGTCTTCACGCTGTTCAGAACGCCCATCGGTAGCGATCCAGCGCATCGCATTTAGTTCGGGCAAGCTCTCAGACCAGCGTTGAATCTTGGCCTCCAGTTGCTGCGTCGTCAGCACCAGCCGTGTATCGGCATCGGCAGCGATGGTTTGGATGCGTGCCAGGGAACGGTTCGAGGAGGGCGGATAGGCGGGGACGGCAACAATGCCGGCGTAGAGACAACCCATAAATGCGGCTATATAATCCAGGCCGGCCGGATAGAGCAGCAAGGCACGCTCCCCCATACTGGTCGAAGCCTGAAGCACCGCGGCAATAGCTCGCGCCTGTTTATCCAGCTCGGCATAAGTGATGCTGATCTCTTCAGTCTCTCCATCGACAAGGAAAGTGTACGCACGCCGGTCAGCCTGCCGGGTTGCACGCCAACGGAGGATATCCACCAGGGTTGTAGAATGCATAGCGCCGGTATATTCGGTCGTAAGATCTGTGGCCAATGATCTATCTTCGCGCATCGTTGTTCATATCTCCTCCAGCCATACGCTGCTTCTGGTCTATCTCGCTTTAAAAGCTGACAGAGAACACTATCCCAGCAATAAAGCAGGTAAACTCTACGTCATCTACAAAAAAGGTGTGAATTGTTACAGCAACCGAGGGCACGAAAAAGTCTTCTGGTGTTTTAAAGAAAGGGAGTTTATTTCTACGTTGCTACAGGTGGATTGCGCTTCTTGTGGGGATAGCAAGCTCCGCCGCGACATATTTCCTATGCCGTAACAGAGAGTATTCTTCATCTAATCTGGAGCTGGCGCTTCACAAACTAGAGAGTGAGAGCCTGGTCTGATACGTTGCGATCAGAAAAGAGAATCGAAACTCTATACTCGACAATTTTCTCTCTTCTTCAGAGAATAAGATATAAAAATTGCCTTGTCAAGATACTTTGCAGGGCTTTTCAGTTCTCTCTCTCTTTTGTCGCCTGCGGTAGCAGGGAGGGAAGGGATGTGAGGGCATCTCGCGCACTGGCAGGCAGCTGGTCGTCCCCTGCACCCCTGCTTGTTTCCTCAAACTGAAAAGCCCTGGCATCTCTGCATAAGGATTGACAAAGGCAATTGCTTCAAGTAATATCCCTACAGGAAATTCTTTTTCCAATCGTACAATTATCCTCTTATGAAGATACAGTTCTGACCGTCGTAGCATCTGCTCCGGCCAGATGTTTCATAGAAGTACGCTCCAACTCAAATGCAGTTGGAAGGCGGAGCTTGTTCATTTTCTTGAAGATCTCATAAACAGCACATCACTCGTTATTCCTGTTTTCTCATCAGTTATTCCTGTTTTCTCATCAGTTATTCCTTTACAGATCTTCTCTGCCTGTTCACTTCTCAGACACACTCTCAAAAACCAGCAAGCGTTATCTACAACACGCTCTATCTTCAGGCTCGCATGTTTTTTTACGTGCGATAGCCGCCTGCTACTATCACCCTACATCCCGGATATCTTATTGGAGGAGGCATAACATTATGAGTCAGGTAAGCCTGAAAAGTTCATCCAAGCCAATGCAAGAGCATAAAAAACGCTGGAGCCGCTCTGATCTCCATATTGTTCGACGTATCTACCAGATAACCAGACCTTATAGATGGCAACTCTTATTAGAACTCCTCATTGTATTGATGACGACAGCGCTAAGCATTGTCAGCCCGCTGATCATTCGCGCTATCCTGGACGATGCTGTGCTCACTGGCAATACCGAGCACTTATTTTTGTACGCGAGTATTGCACTTGCTGCGGCAATCTCAGCCGGACTGTTAGGGGTCGCGCAAACCTATCTCAATAGCGTCATCGGCCAGGACATCATGCGCGACTTTCGCAACAATCTCTATGGGAAATTGCAGGCGATGTCCCTACGCTTCTTCACAAATACGCGGACAGGAGAGATCCAGTCCCGCCTCTCCAACGATATTAATGGCACCCAGTCCGCTATCACCGATACGTTTATCACCGTTATAACAACCTTTTTGAGCGCAATCGCTACTATTGTGACGATGCTCTATATCAGCCCCTTGCTGACCCTGATCTCCTGTCTCCTGGTGCCGATCTTCCTGGGGATTACCTATAAAGCTGGCAAGATGCGACGCCGTGCCGCGACCTCTACCCAGGAAACAATGGCTTCCCTACATGCCTTAATGCAGGAGACGCTTTCGGTGAGTGGCGTTCTCCTGATCAAGACGCTAGGGCGTCAAAAACTGGTGAAGGACCGCTTTAAGGCGGAGAATCAGAAGCTGAGGGGTTTCAGTGTTGAGCAAATGCTGATCGGTCGCTGGACAATGTTTCTGTTCAATGTCTTCTTCACTTTTACGCCTGCTATTATCTATATCGTGGCAGGCTGGCAAATTATTCATTTTCCGCATAACACAAGCATCACCATCGGCGGCATCGTCGCCTTTACGGCTTTGCAGAACCGGCTTTTCGATGCCTTTGGCCGCATCTTCCCCCTCCAGCTCAATCTCCAGGCTGCGCTTGCCCTGTTCGATCGCATCTTTGAGTACATGGACCTTCCAACTGAAATTGAAGATATGCCCAACGCTCGTAGTGTCCGAGCGCAGGATGTGGAAGGTAAGATTGAGTTTAAGAACGTTTCTTTCTCTTATAAAAGCGCTCCTGGCAAACCAACGAACGCTTCTTTATCACAGCAGCCTGGCGAGATAAAAGATGCAGAGGCTCCTACCACTCTCAACAACATCTCGTTCCTCGTCAAGCCCGGACAACTGGCGGCGCTGGTCGGTCCAAGCGGTGCGGGAAAAACAACGATTACCTATCTGATTCCACGCCTCTACGATGTGGATAGCGGCACGGTGGAGATCGATGGGAACAACGTCAAGGAACTTCAACTGGAGTCGCTTAGTACGCTGATCGGCGTGGTCACCCAGGAATCATTCCTGCTCCACGCCTCAATACACGAGAACCTGCTTTACGCTCGACCAGATGCCAAGTTCGAGGAGATTGTTGCAGCAACAAAGGCAGCCGCCATTCACGATCGTATCATGGAATTGGATGAGGGCTATGATACCATCGTCGGTGAGCGTGGATACAAGCTCTCAGGCGGTGAAAAGCAGCGCATCGCCATCGCGCGCGTCATTCTTAAAGATCCGCGTATCCTGATTATGGACGAGGCCACAAGCTCGCTGGACACGCATTCAGAACGACTCATCCAGGAAGCTCTGACCCCGCTAATGAAAAACCGGACGACCCTGGCCATCGCTCATCGCCTTTCAACCATTCTAGCGGCTGATATCATTCTGGTGATTGATAAAGGCCAGATCGTGGAGCAGGGAACCCATCAGGAGTTGCTGGCACAAAATGGCCTGTATGCGAAGTTATATCAGCAACAATTCTCGCTGCAGGTGCTGGAGGCTCCTGTTACTCAAGGACAGGTTGGATAACCCGTGTGAGAAAGGCAGCCAATTTCTCCAAAAGTCGTTTCAGACCATGCAAAGCCCTACACCGCGGTCAGTGCCTTCTGCACCTCGGCGATCTGGGCATGGACCTGAAATACATTGTTTGAGCGTAGAGGGCTCAGCAACGGGAGCGTTTTGAGTCCTGTACCTGTCACCAGGGCCACGATGGTTTCGTCGCGTTGGATGTAGCCCGATTGGAGCGCGATCTCCGCACCGGCAAACGCGGCTGCCGCCGCTGGCTCTGCGAGGATACCTCCCTTCGTGATGAGTACGCGAACCGCCTGGAGTATTTCTTCGTCGGTGACGGAGATGAAGCCCCCTCCACTCGCACGTACATCGTGCAGAGCCATCGCTGCATTGATCGGTAGCGCAACGGCGATACCGTCCGCTATAGTCTTTACTTCGACCGGGCGTACTGGAATCTGCATCTCCCAGGCCAGTTTCAATGGTTGACATCCCGCTGCCTGCACACCTATCAGGCGCGGGATCTTCGTTATTACCCCGCAAAGCTTCAATTCACGAAAACCTTTGGCGATCGCGCTCAGCGTGACCCCATCCCCAACCGGGATGAGCACTGCATCAGGAACGTGACAGCCGAGTTGCTCCCAGATCTCCAAGGCCACGGTCTTCTTGGCCTCCAGAGTAAATGGATGATAGCCGGTATTGCGATCGTACCAGCCAAAGGCACGCGCCGCCGCTCTTGAAAGCTCTACCGCCGCCTTGTAGCCTTCCAGCACTTTGAATACAGTAGCCCCGGTCAGTAACATGATCTCAAGCTTGGCATCTGCGACATGCGCAGGCACGAAGATGACCGCCTTCAGTCCCGCCGCCGCCGCGCCTACCGCCAGAGAGACAGCAACATTCCCGGTTGATGCGCAACTCACCGTCTGCACGCCGGTTCTTAATGCGTATTCCAGCACGAGGGCCGTCGCGCGATCTTTGTTCGATCCCGTCGGCGAGCGCGTCTCATCTTTAAGCCAGAGAGCAGGAAGGCCCATGTACTCTCTCAGACGTGCGGAGGCGATAAGCGGCGTATTGCCCACGCTGAGCGGATAGTGCTTCTCCCCCGGTGCCAGTGGGAGCAAGGAACTATAGCGCCACATCCCCTCACCAGACAACGCAGATTCCGCGAGCAGAGCGGGATCATACGCATACTCCAGTGCAATACACGCATCTTTATTATTATGTCTGAACAGCGCAATGAGCCGTTCCTGCTCTTCAATACGCTCGATCGTACCATCGCTGTAGAACACATTCGCGGCAATTACGACTCCCATACCGTTGTAATCTCCCTCATTGTTCTCTCTCTATCAAAAAGTAAAAAAAGGTGGCGAAACCTGTTGAAGTGTTTCGTCACCTTTTTCTCTTGAACACCTCTAAGCGAGGTATCTGTACGTTTTTTCTTACGACGCCCGGTTACAGTGCATCGATTGTCTCCAGGTGGCTCATAATTTCGGGTACCGTCAGCAAGGCATCCCTCATTTGATTATGCGCATAGAGGTTAAGCTGATCACCGTTGTGTGGCGAACCGGGTTGACTCGAATTGCCATAGGTGAGCAAGACACGTGCGCGCAAGGGGGTCGAGAACTCAACAATGGCCATGTAGCTATCCCCTCCATTGGCAACCCATGTTCCATCCTGCTGTGGCTGGAAGCCGAGCACACGGAAAACACCCAGAGGATCGCCGGGCGCACCGCTGGCTGGCAGATTAACGTTCCCGCGCTGCATGCGATAAACGTCGCCCCAGGGGACATCCAGGGCTCTATGCTGAGAGAGCAAGTCCTGGGCTGCCTGAGCGAGGGCATTTACCGCAGCCGTGGGATCGGCCAAGCCGGAGGGTGTGGTACGCGGATTGGCAGGGTCCCATTGTACAGCGAAGATCGATTCATGCGTCTGGAATACGTCTATCACCCATTGCTGAAAGAGCACTGCACCCTTGCTATCCGCGTTCGCAGAACGATCCCACGCCTGCAAGACGCCAGCAGCCTGTTTGGCCAGTGTATTATCGCTTGCACGAGCAGCAGTGATCAGTTGATCCAGCAAACGGTCGGCCAGTTCCATATGGCTTGAGAAGAGATCGGTTTCCATCTGCTCAAAGGAGAGGCGATTCTGGTCGGTCAGCATGCGCACGCCCCTCTGATCGCGGAAACCCATTCCTTGCGCGACGATATAGGGTGGATAGTTGTTTGGATCGAGTACCTGCGGGAAGGTCGATACCCAGGGTGGATCATTTGAGTTCTGCACCCAATCGCTCGGCGGATCGATAATCTTCGGCAGAGCGCTGTAGGGCAGCAGGGTCGTCCAGAGGGTTGATGAAGTGTCACCGGGTATTACACCTTGCCAGTAATTGAGATCGCCGGAGGGTCGTTGCGGAACCTCTCCATTATAGAGATACATCACATGACCATCTCGACCCGCGTAGATTACGTTAAAGGTTGGAATTTGCAGGCGTTTGAGAGCACTCTGGAAATCTTGCAGATTCTTCGACCGCGCCATATCCCACCACTCTTGCAGAGCGCCGTAAGCCGGGAACTGGTTCAGTCCAGCGGCACGGATAGCGATCGCCTGCAATTGATTCCCACCGTTCAAAAGAAAAACTGGCCCTTGCACTGAATGCCGGATAACCAGTTGCTGCGGCACCAGGGTACCATCATTCTGTTTCACCAGCAGCGTCTGTGTCTCCGTACCGAAGGCTTTTACAGCACCATCAAAGAGGTAGCCGCTACCAGAGATGGTCAGCGCGTAGCGATCACAGATATCCGCCGAATTCACCGTATGAGTCCAACTGATATAATTGTTGAAGGCGATCATCAGCACGGGAAAGCCAACCAGTGCGGAGCCATAAGCGCTTATCGATGGCGAGACCATCTGCGCTTCCATAAAGGTAAAATCGCCATTCCATGGCAAATGGGGATTTGCGAGCAACATCGCATTGCCACTCGCGGAATGAGCTGGTCCAATCGCCCAGCCATTGGAGCCCTTGCCGCCACCGCCACCGCTCATGGCAGCCGTGCAATCACCCAGCGTAAATTCCGACAGGATACGCTCCACATGCGCAAGGACATCGGTCACCTGCACCGGCAGGACAACCTTGTATTGATCTGCAATCTGATCGGGATGCTGGCTAGCATAATCGTTAATGCCAGCAACGAACGCCGCGATATACGAACGAAACTCTGGCGTCTGCTCGTCATACCAATGCTGAGCATTTTGTGGAAAACCCAGCGTTCTCACGAGTTGATCGGAACTCAGATAGCCCTGTCCCCAGTATTCGGCAGCCCTCCCACGTGCTTGCCCGTAGAGGGAAAGCAAAAGATTCCCCTGGTTCTGCATCTGCGCGCGACCAAAGGCATAGAAGAGATCTTTATTGCTGGCCGCAAAGATGTGTGGCACACCCCAGTTATCCCATAAAGTTGTTGAATGACGTACCGAGAATGTTGGAGTGGACGACGCTGCCTGCAAACCGACGCTTGAGGGGAACAGCAGCCAGAATATACAGAACAGACAGAGTAATGCTGAGGTCCATCTCCTGGAACGCTTATGTTTCATTTTTAATACAAAAGACACGTACATTTCCCTTCTCAAAAACTACGAGGTATATCATAGGCATGAGCAGGCGAAGCACCTGAAGCAGATATGAATATATGCCGCCTTTCAGGGCATTGCAGCAAAGAGCGCTTGAGCAAGCGCCTGCAAGAGCGCTGCCTGCTCCTTATGCAGAAAAAAATGGTCACCGACAAAGAAACGCGTTTTAAAAGTGTTATAGGTGTGCTTTTGCCAGGCAGCAACAGCCTCACGAGGGACCTCACGATCATACAAGCCGCAAAAGGCCGTAATGGGACAGGGTAACGCCTTCTCCTGGGTATAGGTATAGGTTTCGCAGAGGGCAAAATCAGCCCTGAGCAGTGGTAAGAGAATGTGCAGTAGTTCTGCATTTTGCAGGACCTCTTCGGGCGTCCCCTGCAAACGGCGCAGTTCCTCGATAAATTCTGGCTCTGCCAGGTGGTGCGTTGGCGGATCGGTATCGGCAATGTGAGGGGCACGACGCCCAGATACCAGGAGATGCACCGGGAGCGCGGCCCCGGTGCTACGTCGCAAGGCGCGCGTCAACTCGAAGCAGATGAGCGCACCCATACTATGTCCAAACAGGGCATAGGGCATATCCATATATGGACTGAGAGCTACCATTAATGCATCAAGCAAAGGAGGAAGCTCAGAGAATGGCTGTTCGGACAGGCGGCTCTCACGACCGGGAAGTTGCACCGGGCAGACTTCGATCTCCGCAGGTAATTGCTCCGACCAGTTTCGAAAGATCGACGCCCCCCCGCCGGCATACGGGAAGCAGAAGAGCCGTATGCCGGCCTTCGGCTTCCGTTGCCCATAGGGTATCCATACACTCACATGTGGATTGCTTGCCATTCCCTGCTTTCTTTCATTCTAGTGGAGACGAACGAGATCTCCCTACAGATCTTCCAGACAAAGAGGACCGGAATCTCAGACACCGAGGGCAAGAATCTCTTTCTGCGAGACGATCTCCGCCATCGCCACCAGGATCTTGCGAGTACCTTCAAATGGATCGCGAGCATGAGCAGTCATCATGTTATCCAGTAGGATAATATCGCCCGCCTGCCACTGAAAACGGATCGCTAAGCGATCATACATTGCGCTGATTTCGGTAACAACAGAGTCTTCGATAGGTGTTCCATCGCCATAGCAGACACTGCGCGGGAGATCATCCTCGCTAAACATCGACAATATCGACTCCTTCACATCTGGATCAAGGCAGGAGATGTGATGAAGCTGTATCTGATTGAAGAAGAGTTTATCACCTGTACGAGGATGGCGAGCAACCGCCTGGCAGATCTGGCGCGTGGTCAGCCGATTCTCACCTTTCCATTCAAAGTCGATGCCGGACCGACGACAGTAATCCTCAACGGCCTTCTTCGAGGAGGTCCCGAAAAACTGCTGCCAGCTTACATCCAGTCCATCGATAAAATTGCGGATATACATCAGCTTTTTCTCTTCCATACGTTTTCGAATGACTGGATCAAGCTGGCGGTAGGTCTCGCGGCAATCGAGAATAGGGGTCGCGCCACCCCCATCGGCGGCCTTGACGCAGTAGAAGAAGATCTTCATAGGCCAGCGGTGCATATGAGAACTCTCATTGTGAAACAGGATCGATTTGTCTGCGGGATACGGAGTAGAGTGATAGACCTTGGCACCGGGATCATCGCGAGGGAGATCTCCATACTCGTCAAACAATTCTCCATCGATCGCTGCCGATCGAGCGAACTCCTCAAATTTGGCTGCGGCATCAACATGGAAATTCCTGAACAGGATAGCTCCATGTTTGTCCAGTTCGCCGCGCAGATAATCGCGATTATTCGCAGCCCAACTTGAAAGATTGACACCATTCATCGCAGACTGAATCATTAACGGCACAAGTTGACCAGGAACAAGTTCCTGCGCGGTTGTCAACTTAAAATGCTCCAGATCAATCTCTTCGCGTCTCTCCTGAATACTTCTATGGATACTGGCTTTTAGACTTGGCTTCTTTTCCATAAGCGAGAGTTCCTTTCTTTCCCTGGAACAATGCAACCCTGAAAAACTCACAACGAAATACGAAGCAAGGGGTAGAGTTTTCTACTCCTGCCTCGCTGAAGTTAGATACATGGCGGCTAATCAGCAAATGAGTGAAGAATATGGTATGACCAGGTTGTCTCTTGAGAGATGGGAATGCGCCGTTTTTAGCCTGAAATGTGGAGAGGAACGTATCGCGGGCACACTCCGTCCCTCCAACATTGCTCATAGGTTGGAGAACCTGTTCCTGGTTAGAGTTCCGCCGGAGCATACGCTACTAACAAGCAGATCTATTATAGAGGGTAGTATACCACCTGCATGATAAGATTGCTATCATCTCTGGTGGTATTTTCTTCTCATTCGGGGATAGACCATGAGTGAGCCTCCTTCATCCTTTCATTGTTTACTCTCTCCTGCTCAATATATTCACATAAAACCATTCAACAAGGTTCTGTCAGAACTGAGAACACAGAAGCTCATACAAGCACCCTCTACTTACTAAAACGACCGGTATAGCTAATTAGCACCAATCACAATACAAATAGGAGAAAGATCCAGTAGCCCCAGGCACGCCCACTCACTGACATCAGGCTACATTCACAATCCCTGGCTAACCAGCACGCGCTACGTTAGCAACCACGATGGCCTATGGCAGTGCTTACGGTGTTATATAAAGCACGAGCACAATGCCAACGACACAGCACAGCACCGCACCGAGTATATGCTTATCACGCAAGAGCACCTCATCAGGGCTACCACCTTCCATGCGCATATACACGAGATACAGATAGCGGAATATGCCATAGAGCACAAAAGGAATCGTTACAATCAGACGCTGATGGCCCGTCTGACCTTGAATGGTATACAGGCTATATGCCATCAACGTACAGGCGACAACCACCGTAATCATCTGATCAAGCATAGGAATGCTATACTCCTTCAAGATCTTACGATGATTACTCGCATCACCCTGTAACAGAACCAGTTCATGGCGGCGTTTACCAAGTGCCAGAAAGAGCGAAAGGAAACAGATCACCAGGTACAGCCACGGCGAAGTACTCACCGGAATGACCACAGTGCCACCAATGGTACGTAGAATAAAACCGGAAGCAATACAAAAAACATCGATCAGCACAACATGCTTTAAACAAATATTATAAAGTACATTTATAATAAGATAGGCAGCAATCGTCAATGCGAATAGGATGTTTGCCCCTCCCAAATTTGCGTGCAAAGAAGAATTGACAGGAAGCATAAAAAGCCCACCCACCAGAGCACAACAGGCAAGGAGTAACCCACACATCAACACAATTGCCCAGGAGACAGGAAGCCGACCGGAGGCCAGAGGACGAAAACGCTTGACAGGATGTTGCTGATCCTTCTCCCGATCACCAATATCATTTAAAATATAGATGGTACTGGAGGCCATACAGAATGCGAGGAAGGCGATCACCGAACGCTCCAATGGCAGTATATGAAAAGCCTGACCCGCGAATATCAAACCAATAAACACAAAAGCATTCTTTGTCCACTGTTTTGGTCGCATCACCCCCATTAAGGCTCTGATGCGTGCAACTGTATTCAGGGGTAAAAGATTAGCAGGGTCAACAGGTGGTGGCGTTGGTACTGGTGATGTTGATTCGTTCGCGCTCGTATCATGCAAACTGTCAGTATCTGTAATAACTTTCTCCAAGAGTCTATTTCCTTCAACGCATGTTACAGTGGTAATCTACTATATACACGCATCACTAAAAGAAGCTACAAAAGATAGCTCTCAGCATGAAAACATATATCTCACTTCGGGACGTACCGTTTGTGTTTATTTCACTATGAAATAGATCGTCCAGGCAAGTTGGTTGTCCCAATAGATTTCAACCTTATCCGATCCAGGGTTATTGTAGACTATGTCTTCCGTCGCATTCATCGTATACATCGAATCATAACCTTTTATGGCTGCCGAAGTCGGCACAAGGTT
This sequence comes from Ktedonobacteria bacterium brp13, assembly GCA_015099395.1. Taxonomy (GTDB): domain Bacteria; phylum Chloroflexota; class Ktedonobacteria; order Ktedonobacterales; family Ktedonobacteraceae; genus Dictyobacter. Next base: position 4,104,375 of record AP024096.1, read on the forward strand.
ATCTCGCATATAGAGTGTGCCATTTTGATACCACTTGATGGTATTGTTTCCATTGGTGTTTTGCCATGGTTTCGCGGCATATGCCACACTAATTATTTGCCCGATGTGGAAGGGTGTATAATTTTCTGTTGGGGTTAAGGGGGATGATTGGCCGTTTGGAGTGATATCTTGTGTGGCTGTTCCCATCCGTTGTATCTTGATTTCACTTGCTGCTGGCCCAGGCACTTTTGTCCATGGGGCTGGCGTCTGATTTGTGATTGACTGAGTTTGATGCTGGCTAGCTGTCTGGGTGGGATGAGATGACAGACTCTGCTGGTGAGAGATAAAGATCAGAATGGCACTCGCAATAAGGAGTGCAGCGACCAATCCTGATCCTATACCAGATCGACGTTTCAAACTGTTTTTTCCCTTGTCATCGTTCCTTGAAATTACTTGATCTTGCATGTGACGATGCCCCTTTGCGATTTGATAGTCTTGCATTGGTATTGGCATTTCCAACATTGTTGGCTGTTCTGTGCCCTGTATCTGCTGTGTGATGCGTTTCCAGGCACGACCCAATACTTCAGGATCATCCATATACTGCTCGTGTATCGCACGAATCAACGGAACCTGTTTTTGTGCTGTGATCTCTGCTTGCGCTTGTAGCTGTAAAAGTTTATCGATCTCTGTGTCTACGCTTTCAGGATAAAATTGATGATCATGATTTTTCATCATGTTGCTCCTCCTGCTGCTGTTCGTAGAGCGAGCGCAATTTATTTAAGGCGCGGCTTAATATTGCCCGAATAGCAGATGCATTTTTATTGAGTCGCTTGCCGATTTCGACTGACTGCATATCATAGACGAAGCGTAACTGGAGAACCTCCTGTTGAAGCGCATTTAATTTTCTGATATGCGTCCTCAGACGAGCATAATCTTCATAGCGCAACGTTAACTGTTCTGGTAACTGATAGATATTGTCCTCCTCCAGGGCCCCGATAATCTCATCGATTGATGATTGATCTCTATACTGGCGATTGCGACGATAGTGATCAACCATTTTATTGCGCGCAACTCGAAGGAGCCATGTTAATTGCTCATGAGAACTCATGTTTTGCAACGCGGGATTCTTGAATGAGGCCATGAACACCTCTACCAGGAGATCCTCGACATCTTCTTTGATGGTCAAACGTGTATTCAAATACCGCTGAACGGTCTGTGCATGACGCTGGTAGAGGCTGCCAATATCGATTTCTTCATGGGTAGAATAGGCGCCTGGTCTCTGCATCAATATCTTTCCTCTTCATTTTTTGAGATCTCACTTTTTTCATCGGATGCGGACAGCAATGTGTGACGCATTTTTTCTTTTTGGTGAGAACGAGACATTAGTACTGCTGTGATTGGCTAGTGATTCTGTCCTTACAAGCGATTGGTAGAGTACAGACCCTCTCGAAGCAGATTCCTACCACGGCTCCAAATTCTTCAGGAGGCCACGCATACTGCGCTAAAGCGAAAGACTGCATCCGTTTGCTTCAAGCCTCCCGACCAACGGCAACCATACCGTAGATTATCTGATACTGCTCCTGATGACCATTCTCCTCCGTGGCACAAAGAAATACAAATGTTCTCCCTGCGATGCTTGCAGGTGAAATGTATCATATTGTGCATCCGTTCATCGCACGCCAGATAGAGGATGAGATCATTCTTGAAGGCAGTTTACTGTTCGCTAAGGACAGAACCACTAGCCAATCACAGCAGTACTAATGTCTCGTTTTCATCAAAAAGAAAAAATGCGTCACACATTGCTGTCCGCATCCGATGAAAAAAGTGAGATCTCAAAAGAGGAGCAACATCATGAAAAATCATGATCATCAATTTTATCCTGAAAGCGTAGACACAGAGATCGATAAACTTTTACAGCTACAAGCGCAAGCAGAGATCACAGAACAAAAACAGGTTCCGTTGATTCGGGCGATACACGAGCAGTATATGGATGATCCTGAAGTATTGGATCGTGCCTGGAAACGCGTCACACAGCAGATAAAGGGCTGGCATCAGTACCAAAACTATCTGTTTCTATAGAAGAAAGGAAAACAACAATGGCAATCGTAAAGGCCGCCCTGAAAGAGGCTGGCTGGACATTTGTTATCAGCCGTATAGTCATCATGATGTTAACATTTCTAGTCATCTCTCTCTTACCAACAAGAGGTAGTCTCTCTGTCTCCAATTGCTTTACATCGCCACGCTCTTGCGTCTTTGCATGGATGCACTTCGATGTATTCTCTTACATAGATATAGCTCTACATGGATATAGTACTGAGACTTCAACTGCTTTTTTCCCGCTCTGGCCCCTTCTCTTGCATCTAGTGGGTGCACCACTAGGAGCATCAGCGAATCTCTACTATCTTATAGGGATTGTCCTGGCCAATATATTGTTTTTTCTCGCACTCGTTCTCCTCTACCTTCTTACTGTTGAACTGTTTGATCACAACGTGGCCAAGAAAGCCCTCATATATCTCGCCTTTGCGCCGTATGCCTTATTTTTCTTTATTGGCTATACGGAAGCACTCTTTTTAGTCCTGTGTCTTGCCACATTTTTCTGCTTACAGCGAGCAGCAAAATATGGGAACATCGGATACTGGTGGCTTGCTGGGCTCTCTGGTTTGTTCGCAGCCTTGACACGCTCACAAGGTTTTCTCTTGACCGTACCTTTCATCGTTGTTTTCGCACAACGTTATCTGGTAGCAAGCAAACTCCAGCTCACCGCCTGGCGTGAAAAGATAATGGCCGTCCTTCCTATTCTATTGATACCGCTTGGAGTTCTTGTCTACATGGGCTATCTCTGGCTTGCCAAAGGCGATCCATTCCTTTTTAGCAAGGCTGAAGCCGTCGATTGGAATCGCGCTTTTAAATATCCCTGGATCGGACTACTCGATGCACTCCATGCGCTCTTTGTTCCTGGCTCCCTGCAAATTTCAAATACAATAAATCTCGCCAGTTTCTTCGTTACCCTCATTGTCCTTGGGTGCAACTGGAAACGTTTACCTCTACACTATGCTCTTTTTGCTCTGATTCTCATCATTTTCCCACTCTGTTATCCTATCGGCACAGTCGACGCGTTAGCCGCTCTTCCTCGCTATATGCTCATTGTGTTTCCCATCGTGATCATCAGTGCCAGTTGGAAGCAGCAGCGGTTAGCCACAGCATGTCTGGCATTATCCCTAGCGCTCTTTACCTTCAACATCATATTGTTCATCAGTCACTATTGGGTTGCTTAAGAAAAATGTTGTAGTTATGGATGAAACTCAATCGATCTTCTTCTGGAACTCTAATCTCAAGCACATTGAGCGTCATAGAAATGAGAGTAAGGGAAATATGGACACCAGTCTAGATACAATACCTGAAAATAGCCCGTCACCAGCACACGCGGCTACGCTCAAGTGCTCCAAAGCCTGGTCGTATCAACATATCGATCTGCTATGCGTGCTGAGTGCGATTATTACCGCATTGATTCCACGTATCGTGCTCGCGCTCCAATTGGATATGGTTACCGATGAGATTGTCTATCTCTATGAAGGCAAGCTCTATCTACCACTCCTTAAACATCTGAGTTTTGGCTCATCACTCTGGGTAAAGCCTCAATATAATTATGAACATCCACCGCTAGTAAAGATCCTGATGGGGATCTCAATGGCGCTCAATAGTCTGATCGGGCATCCATTCAACGAGTTGTTCGCAGGCCGTATACCCAGTATTATTATGGGGACAGTGCTCGTTGCCGCTATCTACCTGCTAGGACGCGCCCCTTTCGGACGCCCGGTCGCGCTCATTGCCGCACTCGCTCTGGCATTGAGCCCCTGGATGAGCTATTTTAGCGCCATTGCCTACCTGGATATGACGATGACGGCCTTTATCACCGTCGCCTTTCTGCTCACCTGGCATGCAACCCGCCGTCCAAAACTTTACATTCTCGTCGCGGTCTTTGTTGCTCTGGGGGCAGCGAGCAAATATACGGGTGTCCTGATTGTACCGGGCATCGTGCTCTATACTGCCTACTATTTCTTTGCACTGCGCCCATACATGCCCAAAGAAGAGCGCCCCACTATCCCCTGGGCCATCTGGGGCGTTACAATCATCACCGCATTGTTCGCCTTCTATATCGTCGATCCTGCTATCTGGGTGAGTCCGTTCTTTCGTTTGACACATAGCTTCCTCTTTGAATGGAAGCATTCCGTCGGTGGACACTCATTCTTTATCGCTGGCAGCTATGTATTACATGTACAAAAATGGGCCATCGCTTATATCGTCTTTACCAAAATGAGTGCGTTCCTAACCATCCCAGCAATCTTCTTTGTCATTTTCACGCTCGTACAACTCATACGCTTTCATCTACGCAAAGGGAAGACCAACCTTCGCACGGCCAACGCGAATGCCTACATCATCATCTGGCTGCTAAGTACATTGGCGATGTTTAGTCTACTCAACATTGTTGTCGGCACCCATTACCATCTACCACTGGCAGCCCCCGTTGCTGTCGCTGGCGTGGCTGGCTGGTTTGTTCTGTTCAACTGGCTCTTCCGCGCATTGAGCAATAAAGTACAGGTTGAGCAGACTCCCAGCACTATCTATGCGCCACAGCAAACACGCAAGGGTGCCAGATTAGCGGCTGTACTGCTCATTGTGCTGATAGGACTGCTCTCAGCCGGTCCACACCTGCTTGGCCTGGTCACGGTCTACGGAGGTGAGGGTTATACGACTGAGTTCTTCGGAGACAATGAGAATAATGTATTGCAGGTCGCGTATATTGGGTATCGCGAAGCAGTGCAATGGATAGGGAGCAATCAACCAGGGGTGACACAGGTCGGATTGATCGCTATAGCGGGTACACTGACGGGTTCTCCACAAGTCAACTGGTTCCACTATAACGCTGCTATCACAACGCGCTATCATCTAGCTGAGGTTCATCCCGATGACCCGAAAACAATTCAGCAGTATCACTATCTAGTCTGGCCTAAGCATCTGGTACAGCGAGGGTACGCACTCCCTACCAATTTCCATGTAATTCATGAGATAATGGGAGGAAATACCATTTACTGCTACATCCTGGAGGCGAACTCGTAGGCATATGAATTTTGTGGGGCGTTTCAGACCTTTACACAATCTCGCACACCGCGCTGAACGGTTGTGTTGCAAGATCGCGCGCGTCAAACAAAGTCGCTCCATACTTATTTGTTTCTTTACATTTCTTGCAACACAACCAGAAAAATTGAGTATCTAACTATATAATATACTAGTGAGTAGCAAAGAATCATCAGAATAAGCACACTTACGAAACTATCTCATGCAGAGAGAGAAGTCGAGACAGAAAAAAATGAAAACTCAACCTACTGGTAGACCAATATCAACAGGAAACTGCGCATTTTGTAAGGCTGAGATTGCGAAAAATAAGATGATGCAGCATCTCAAGTCCTGTAAACAGCGACTCGCCACTATTGCTACACACGAAGAGAAATCTCAGGTAACGAAAACACGCTTGTTTCACATCCTGGCTGAAGGCCAATACAATCCACAATACTGGCTACACTTTGAGGTGGTCGCCTCTGAACCATTATGGTCATTGGATGATTTCCTCAAAGATATGTGGATAGATGATTTAGATCATTTGAGCGGTTTTACTATTAACGGCACGGACTATTCCGCTGATTACCCGGATGAATTTTTTCCTTTGAATGATGTAGAATATCCTAAAGAGGTTGAAGAGGTAGAAATATCTGAAGAGGAGAAAGAGAAAAAAACAAGAGAATTAATAGATGAGATCATATCAACGTTTACAGCAGAATCTGCATCATATCTAGGCATTCCTTTAAACCCAGCTCCCCTTTCAGCTGAATGGATCGTAGAAATCAAAAAGCCACATTCTGTCAACGAACTCGTTACGTTCCTCAAAGAAGAACAGGCCAGGCTTACAAAAGAAACTAAAATTGTAAGGAGGGATAATCAGGATATATCTCCAGAAGTAGAACGCAGTAGATACTTTAGCTTATATTATCAGAAATTGATTGTCGAGGCACTGCTTGAGGCAATCGAGGATCGCAGCATGGGGGTATCATTGGAGAGTGTTCTCAAAATTGGTCAAAAGTTTTCCTACGTCTATGACTATGGCTCTTCAACATACATTAAACTGAGAGTGATAGCCGAACGCGAAGGGATCGTACCAAATAAGAAGAAATCTGTGCAGCTTCTTGCTCGAAATAATGCCTATGAATTTCCTTGTACAATATGTGGGAAGCCAGCAACTACCGTTGCAATGGGCTACTTTACCAATAGCATAGCAGATAGCGTATTTTGCACTCAATGTGCAAACAAGCATATTAAGGAGAGTGGGATGCTACCGATTACCAATTCTCCACGGGCGGGTGTGTTGTGATAGAGCTTCACTTGTCAACATTGATCACACGAGGCACTGATTCTGTAAAACGCATCGTTTGTCCTGAGAGCGTCATTGTACCGTTAAAATGAACAAGATCCCAGTCAGGAACGTCGCAGAAGCCCCTGACTGGGATCTCTTTTTCGTTTCTCGCGTTCTGGTTAAACCTACTTAGGAGGCGGGAGGGGTTGTATTGGTCGTCGTTTGGCTAGGCACCTGCCAGGATGTACCGCCATCGCTGGTTGCGTAGAGCGTAAAAACGATATGGATGCCCGTTGTCTGGAAGGTCACGATCCATCCGAGATGACCATTCATGAAAAAAGCTTTCCCTATTACTGCTGTCTTGGGGGTCGGTTGGAAAACGTGCTGCTTTTTCCATTGACCATCAACGAACCCATAAATGCTGAGTGCATGGGGTTGTGCCAGCATGATATGTTCTGCATCGATACCTCCTGCATCGATAGGTCCTGCGAAGATAGCTGAATTACTCGTATCTACCAAACTGTTACCCATAGGTGACCAGTGTTGTCCACCGTCACTGGTTGCATACAGGTAGAATTCACGTGGACTCTGGGCATTGGTCTGTGAAGTGATGCCTAGTAAGCCGCTTTTGGGAGTAAAGAATTGAGGATCTGACAGAGACACCACGGCATCATGGTTGAATGGTAACGTTGTATGAATACCAGGGATTGGCCCGGTTGATGGTTGTGGCAACGGCTGTAATTGCCAGGTAACGCCCCCGTCGTGCGTCATATAGAGTTGTGCGCGCTGATAGTTGTGCGCTAGATAGAGGGTATAGACGGTTGCCCACCCCTGTAAAGGCGTGGTAAAGGTCAGGCCAAACATGGTATGGAAGCTTGGTGACTGATTATCAGAGGCATGACCCATACTCATCGTACTAATTTTGGTCCATGTTGTCCCTCCGTCAACCGTCTTATAGAGTGGAGTTGACACTGGAGAACTCCCCATCCATGCCCAACCATGGAGTCGATCAATAAAGGTTATATTTGACGTGAGTGGTGGCACACTCAGTTCGGTCCAGTGTTGTCCGCCATCGGTGGTATGCATCACTGACAGATTCGTTCGCGAGGTCACCGAAGTACCCAGTGAGACCCAGGCAGTTTGATTATCGAAGAAATCGTGGATGATAGCGCCGGGGTCCCGCTGATTAAAGTCAAATATGTGCCAGGTTTTACCGCCATCAGTTGTTCGTGCTATACAAGCTTTTCGATCCGGTATCGTTAGTCCAGTTGCCCAACCAGTCATGGTACTCGTCATTGTGATGTTATTGATAGCCACATTATTATGAGAAGCCGCAGTCGATTTTGGAGTGGTTGTTGGCATCGGGCGTGACTGTCCCGATAGGACTGAAGAATGGGTCACCACAAGGAATGTTCCACTGAGAATGACAACACAGAGTACTGCAACCAGGGCCACAATGCGCCAGTAGTTCACCGTTTTTTGGGGACGTCCCGATGGTCGTGGAGCAGCGGATGATGTAAATTGTCCAGCCGATGGCTTCAGTGACTGATACGCTTTAAGTGGAACTCCAAACTGTTCGGCCTGAGGTCTCTCTTCTGATGTTTCTGTTGCTCTCTGTGCAGAGCGTTGTGCAAGCAAATGTGTGCGAATATGCTGCAAAGATTTCTGGTCTGCAAGCGATGGCGTATAGGTATCATGTAATTGTCTTGTCTGGTCAGGATGTTCAATCTCATCCTGGATCAGATCCTCTGGCTCTAGCATGCGTGACCTCCGTCCTGTTCCTGTTTGAGATAACTGGTTCGCAACAACGTCCTGGCCCGTGTAAGTTGTTGACGGATCGCCTCGGCACTCTTGTTCAAGAGGATACCGATCTCGGTGGCCTGCAGATTGTGGGCATACCGAAGATATAAGAGTTGCTGATGAACAGGTGATAATTGTTGGATATGCTGGTGCAATTGTTGATGAACTTCGCGCTGTAGCACGACAGGTTCAGGTTCGTCATCGCCATAGAGCGTCTCGGCGAAACTCTCGATGTTGACGTTCATGCGGTGCTGTGCCCGCCGATAGGTATCGATCAATTTATTGTGTGCCACTTTTTTGAGCCAGGCTAACTGCTCTTCAGGTTGAAGCTGGCTGATTGTCGGATTTTCCATAGCAGCGGTAAAGACCTCTAATGTCAGATCCTCGGCATCTTCACGAGTGCGGGTATGTTTAAGGATATAGGCGAAGATGACAGAGCCGTAACGATCAAAGAGAGTGGCATCGTCAGGTGGCGATTTCTGACTTGCCTGCGAAAAAGTACGTTGCAGCATGTCTGTTGTATGTTCTCCTTTCGAGATTTTCACTCTCAATATCGCACAGCATGAAGAAATGTGACGGAATACGCATGTCCTCCTCTAAAAGTCAAGGCCAAGCGAATAACACACGTAGCGGCAGGAAAGGATGAGCATCAAAGGAGCGCATCTCTAAGGAGAGCTGCAGTGTGCAAAAAATCCAGCTTGTGATGAGTAGCAAGCGAACACTAATCTCCCGTAGTGTTACTGGTGGCGAAGTCAAAAACCCTCCCTTAGATGAAACGTCATGCGCTGTAGATGGGTAGCAACCATCTACCTGGATGATGGCAAACGCAAATTCATCTATCGGCACACGCAGGAGGAAGCAGTCATTGCGCTTCAGCTTGCCAATCAAGCCAAAATGCAAGGCAATCTGACCAGTACGCACAACGAAACGGTCGAAATGTTCTGCATGGACTGGCTACGCTTTCGCTTACAACCTCGAGTTCGTGAGCGGACCTATCAAGGGTACCATGACCTTATCGTCAAACATATTCTCCCCACCCTCGGACAGATCAAGCTGCAAAAACTCACACCCATGCAGATTCAACAGCTCTATGATCTGAAACGGCAACAGCAATATTCTCCACAGACCATCCTCAGCATACATAAACTCCTACGTCGCGTGTTGGAAGATGCAGTCTATCTTCATCACGTCCAGTACAATGTCTGCCAGAAAGTGCACCCACCGCGCCAACCCAGGGGACATATCATTGCCAAAGCACTCTCCATAGCCGAGGCAAAAAGAGAACAAGGAGAAGAACGCTGGGTCTTTTGCAACACCCGTGGGAAACCGTTACGTGCCAGTAGCCTCATCCGCAGCTCATTTCGACCACTGCTGGAAAAGGCAGGCATCCCACCCATACGCTTTCATGATTTACGGCATACCATAGCAACGCTCCTTCTCTCCATGGGGACCCACCCAAAAATTGTACAAGAGTTGCTTGGACAGAGCCAGATCATCGTCACGCTGGAAATCTATTCGCACATCCTCCTACCTCTGCAAGAGGAAGCTATGCTTCAATTCAATACCCTGCTAACAGCTCCTGATCTCTCCTAGCGGTCATTTGTGCGGTCAGAGACGTACACTGGCATCCCTCATAGGAAACAGGAAAGAGCTCTCAAGCCACTTCTCAGGCTCTTTCTTCGGCTTGAGATTTTTGGCAGTGGACCGTTTTGAGACAGAACTTAATAGTCTGTTGTGAAGCAAGTGTTGTAAAATAATATAATGCAGAAAAGATGTCTGTCCAGTATTTAAAGTTAATTTATAGAGAGGGCACAAAAGATGCCAAATCCTACGCCTATAAAGGCAAGACTAGCCATTATTCAAGCAATTCCCTTATGCGACATAGACCATCTTTACTGCCATCCCCCTAGCCAGTTATCTATAAGGCGCATGAACAACACAATACTCGCACGCCTCTTTGAAGTCCTTTTTTCGTCATCTTTTCTCTCTCATCATAGCTCTATCGTTTGGTATGCAGGTGAACTATTTGTGTTACCCGCCTCCTTTTATGAGGACGCTTTTCAGATAGTAGAGCGGTTCAATGCGCGTGGTGTACATGTTAAGCATTGCGTTCAAACCAACGGTACTCTGATGAATCAAGCTTGGTGCGATTCCATCAAGATTCACACCGTTCATGTCGATCTCAGTTTGGATGGCCCCAAATACATTCATGACACGCATCCTATTGACCTAGCGGATAAGGGAACATTTACTCACACATTGCACGGCTTGAACCAACTGCCACAAAACAGCGTTCACTCTCCAATCATAACAGTACTGACACATTCTGCTCTTTCTTATCCACATGAGATGTGGCAGCTTTTTACCGAGCATCGTTTTACACGTTTAGCCTTTCACATTGAGAAGATTGCAGGTGTGCATACTTCTTCCTCACGCACAGTCAGTAACGTCTTCATTTACGACAAACGCTTTTTTGCACGCCTCCTTGAATTGCGCGACTTATGTGAGAAGCCGCTTTACATGCGAGAACTTGCTATCCTCATTAACAGGCTCAAATGCTCGAGTATCCCCATTCGCATGCAAGAGATTACGCCAATAGTGATCTTCGGCTTTAATTATGCAGGAAATGTTCCGACGTTATCTCCTGCATTACTCACCATGACCAGTCCTCACTATGGCAATTGCACGGTCGGTACCGTATTCAATGGACCGTTAGAAGAGCTTTTTATGCGCCAAGGGTTAGTGGAGACCCATTCACGCATCCAAGAAGGCATGCCCAAGTGCAACCACGTGTGCCAGTCCTTTAGATACGATGGCAGTGGTGCTCCATCAAACAAAGTATTCTATGAGGATAGAACATGTGATTCGATCGAAACAATGCACTGTAGAGATGCAAAAAATGCGTCGAGAGATATAGCGTCAGATCATCCCGAAAATACATGTAGTCCACACATTGCGCATCATTTGTCTCTCATCGAGCGTATTTCAAGGCTGCGGAAACAAATAGCATTGATGAACGAGAATAGCATGCACCTCAACGATTCTTCTTCTATAGACGCATGGACAGACGATTGGAATGATTGGAGTGACTGGCCAAAAAGCACAATTCCTGCACCAACTAGCCTTCTTTAGTACGTAACTCTTGTATACGAAGGAGTACCTGCTCAGCTGCTTCTATCCGCCTATCTTGTTGCAGGAAGACAGCATAGCTTTCCAGGATGCTAATGAGATCAGAATTGTACTGCCCTGGTTCCTGTTCACGCATGGCCAATGCGCGTTGATACAGTGGCTCTGCTTGGGTGTATTCACCTTGATCACGGTAGAGTTCTGCCATATCTTTTAGTGTTTGCATGACAAGTGGATTTCGCGAGCCCAGAGTAGTTTCCTGGATCGATAATGCACGGAGATAAAGCGCTTCGGCTTGAGCATACTGCTGTTGCGCTCGATAGAGTTGTGCCAGATTTCTGAGGGTAATGGCAACATCAGGGTGACGGACTCCCAATAATTGTTCGCGAATGATCAGAGAACGCTGGAGGAGCGGTTCAGCCTGGGCATAATTGCTCTGCGCAAGATAGAGATTCGCCAGATTGCTTAGACTGCCAGCTACACGAGGATGTTCTGGCCCCAGTGTTCCCTCACGAATAGCAAGAGATTCCTCCAAAAGGGGGATGGCCAGATGATACTTACCCTGATATATGTAGAGTCCTGCCAAATTATTGAGGCTCGTCGCAATGTCAGGATGTTTGGGTCCAAGTATTTGTTTGCGCGTTACTAAGGCACGTTGATACAGCGGCTCTGCTTGTGCATACTTCTTCTGTGCAACATACAATAATGCAAGGTTGTTAAGCGCCGCCGCAACCTCTGGATGTTGTGCTCCCAGTGCTTGTTCGCGAATCGCTAGAGCGCGCTGGAACAATGGCTCCGCCTGATCGTACTTTCCTTGGTCATAGTAGAGCGAGGCAAGATCGCTAAAGCTACAAGCAATGTCGGGATGCCCTGATCCTAATACCTGCTCACGAAGCAACAACGCGCGTTGGAAAAGTTGATCGGCTTCAACAAATCTCCCTTGTAAACGATAAAGTGTCGCTACATCATTCAAGCTTGTAGCGACACTCGCATGATTTGGACCCAACACTTGCTCTTGAATTTCTAAAGCACGGAGATAAAGCGGTTCAGCTTGAGTATATTTCCCCTGAACTTGATAGAGTCCTGCCAAATTATTGAGGCTCGTCGCAATATCAGGATGCTGTGGATCAAGGATCTGCTCTCGCATTTTCAGCGCCTGCAGCAAAAACGGCTCTGCATCTGTGTATTGACCACGTGCATAGAGATAAAAACCAGTAAGGTGAAGAAGCCGAGATGCTCCAGGGAACGCAAATTTCCAGTGATTAATGAGAATTGCACAGGCCTGAGCATGTGGGAGGCTTCGCTGACACCGCTGCCACATTGCAAATCCAGTATGTGGAAAAGCACGATTGACAGCACGCACAGCACGCTCGGCCCATAACCGCTGTGTTGCTTCATCCATTTCATCTTTGAGGATCGCCTGCAACAAGCGATGAATGGACACTGTTTTTGCGCTTGGATTTCGTCGAATAAGAGAATATCGAAGCAGTTCTCTGATCACGGCATTGAGGCTAAAAGGATTATCAGCAATTGGCTGGAGAATTATTCCAAGTTCAGAGGCCCCCTCGGTCATAATCTCTTCTGGAATAGCATCGGGATGAAGAAAGACTAACAAGCGGAGCAGTTCTATGGTCGCCGGGTTCGCCGCAGATAGTTTTGCAAAAGACAGTGACCACGTGGTAGCAACGGATTCAGGGTGATCAATGGCAAAACCTCCACGCTCACGCAGTAATGCTGTTCGTTGTGTGTTATAGAGAACAGTGTACTCCGACAAACTCGAAGCCGTTTCCTCAATATATGCGCCTGCTTGATCAAGTGCAAGAGGAAGACCCCCAAGTACCTTAGAAATAGCCATAGCCTGGGTGCGATCGGCTTCACTCACATGCTCGAGTTGGGCATCTGGTTCAATAATGTTTGCTCTACGAAGTAGGAAGAGAGCTCCTTCTTCTGGTGTCATAATCTCGACCTCTATGAGCTTAGCAATCCCACTCATTGTCTGCATACGCGTCGTTAACAGTATATGACCGCTACCTCTGCTGAGTAAAAAATTGTGGACTAGTTCAAGATCATCGACATTATCTAAAATGAGCAGCCAACGTGTATGGATAGCTAACCACTGCTTGACAGCTTCAATAACGACAGACAAATTCTTCTCATTCTTCTCTGACAATTGTAGCAAATTTGCGATTGTAATGAAATCAGTAGAGAGTGCATCACGAGTTGTAGCCCTGATCCACAACGCACATTCATATTCACGGCCATAGCGATAAGCATACTCTAGAGCAACCTGAGTTTTGCCGATGCCACCTAAACCACTAATTGCTTGCGCACGTTGTAAAGATGCTGCAACGCTGTTTGCAGCATAATTATTGTGCAAAAGCGTTAATATCTCATCGCGACCTGTAAAGAAAGGATTACGCAGATATGGGAGGTTCCAAACGTGCGGAAAGGAGGATGGTGTGCTGACCGCCAGTTGGCTTACCTCTTTAATAACACTACGAAGACCGGCAGCTACATCCATGAAGGCTTCATCTTGATTGTTCCAGATTGTGATAGCTTTGGCATTGGAAGGCAGAACTTGCAGATGCGCGAAGGGAGCACCTTGCCACTCGACTGGTCGCAGCAAAACGGGAATGACGCGAGCCAGCTTGGCCTCATGACGTTCAAGGGCTCGTTGCACCTCAATGCTATAGCAGTAGTCAGAAGCTAGGAAATCAGCACTGACTAGCAGAAGAATCACGGTAGCTCGCTCCAAATGGGTATCAATAGCCTGCACCCAATCGGTCCCAGCAAGAATATGGCGATCATGCCACCCAGCGATCAGCCCCTGTTGGCGTAAGAGGCTAAGATGCTTCTCCAGTTCAATGCGAAGTAGCTCGTCCTCGTGAGCGTAGGAATAAAATACCTCGATGGGAGAACCCGGCATCACTGAGCCTCCTCTACTACTTGTGCGATCCTTTGTATAGGTATGTGCTCTCTACCTCAAGTATAGCAAAATTCATCAGGAAGAACAAGCAGGAAAAGCATGAGAGGTACAGTTTTTTTTGCCAGATGAGAGAGCGTTTCATAACTGGGAATCCCTCTCCCAAAGATGAGCTAAAACCCGTTTGGGGGAACGGATGAGATCAGGACGACCAGCTTGCATCGCAGCCAGCCCCACAATGACGGAGGCGGCGTAGGTCAAGGCCACCTGTGAGGCAATCTCAGACCAGCCAGAGAGGGGTGGACGTTGCAAGTGAAAAAAGAGAAAAACGCGTCCAAAGAAGCGCTCGATGCCACTACGTTTGCCAAGTTCTTCTTTCGTCCAGGTGGGTGGCAAGCAAGAACGGCGTTTCTGATTTTTGGGATTCCAAGGGATGACAGCAACGGCACCAAGCACGCCGTGAATCCAGGCGATGAGGCGCAGGCCCCAATATGCGGCGTCCAAGCGAATAATACGGGGACGGATCTGGTAAAGACGCACGGCCCCCTCTAACAAGCGTTTAGCAAAAGGGGCATCGTGGGCATGAGCAGGAAAAAGCAGAAAGAAGATGGGAAGCCCTGAACCGCGACAGATCAAAGTATGCACCCGGAAGCCTCTCAAGAGAGAACGAGGATGGTGAGCCGGAGCATGCCCAAAGGAGGCATCAGGATCACGGCGTCGCCAAGCCAGGATGGGAGCACTGTCAATGATAAGATCACGAGCTCGGATGAGTCGTCGTCGGAGCGCTTGCACAACGATCAGCACGAAGAGCGACTCGTGCACAGGAGCGCCAGCAGCGTGGCGGCGTTTGCACTGCTGAGATTTACTAGGGACACAGATGCGTCCATCTTTGCCCAGTGGCAATCCGCAAGCCAGGGCCAACGCGGGCCAACTCTTGAGCCAGTCGTGCATATCTTGATAGGATAAGCGCCACAAAGTCCGCAACAAGCTGATTAGCAAGAGGCTCTCCTCGCTGTAGATACGTGGTGCGCCACCAGGACCGGCAGGCAATGGTGGCGGACAACGACGATGGGCTAAACCAACGGCCAAACGACAAACGGTGAGCAAATGCAACATCGTGACCAGAGTAAGAGCATCAATATGCAAAGCAGGGCTCAGCCGGGCTTGCGCACGCTGATAGGATGGAGGTGGGATAATGCGACACGAGGTCGCTTGTGAGGAGTGGAGTGAAAATTCTCAGCCCGGTGTCCAGGGCTGTCTCCAATCCCTCTCTGCGTTACTGGTAACGGTCTCGTGGAAAGCGAGGGGTAATGTCCAAGGAAGCTTTGAGCCGAACGAGGCAACCGGGCTAGGAGAAAACTGGAAGGATGAATACAAGTGAACCGTTGACGAGGCTGCGTTACACCAGATCATCGAAACGGCTGCAACGATGATGAACGGGACGTTGGTCCCCGTGAACTGTCCCATCACGGGCTGTGGACACCCAGTTCCCGCAGTACAGAAGGCAATCCCCCCCAGTTGAGTCTCCCACATGCGAAACGTGGAAATCCCAATGAAGTCTGGAGAAAAGGTCGATATCCTCCAGTAAGCTAACCGTGAGGAAAGCCGAACTCTTCAGTGGGGACAGGAGGGATCAAGAAGCGAAAGCTGCTCGTCGAAAGACAACAGGAAACCATAACTGGGCAGATAGGGCTGACAACAGAGATACCCACACTGAAAAGTGGCTGACGTGATCCTGGTGCATCACCCAAAGAACGAGGTAAAGGTACTTAATCTGGGGAAAAGTTAGATGCGAGAAATATTCTCTGCAAACGGAACCAAGAAGCAGACCGACTGGAATATCATCAATTGGAAGAAAGCCAACCGGACTGTTCGTAACCTGAGACAACGGATCTTTCGGGCAGCACAAGAGGGCAATCTGAAAAAGGTGCGTTCACTCCAAAAACTCATGCTGAAAAGTTACTCGAATCGGCTCATAAGTGTCCGACGAGTAGCACTGATGAATGCTGGGGAAAATACGCCTGGGGTAGATAAGCTGGTGATCAAAACGCCTGCCGCCAGAGCATAGACACGCAACAACTGTCCCATCAATTCCTGCTCAAAGGCTCGATATCGCTCGTCGTCGGAGAGCAAACGCAGGACATCGGCCAGTCGATCATCAGTCACATCCAAAGGGGTCAGGCTCTTCAGTCCGCACCCCCGCAAGATAGTGAGGTGACGCTTGGCCCAGTCCTGGACCCGATTCATCCGATGGTCAGCCTGCGAGAGCACATGGGTCAACCAGACCAGGGTCAGTTCGCCCATGCTCAGTCCTTTTCGCAGACCATGGGTCGGAAAGTGCTTGTCCAACAGGCTTGCCACTTGCATTTGTTGCATATGCCTCAACAAGAGCGGAATATCATCCGCTCGTTCCGTTTCAATGCTCAGGGCTTCTTTCATTCCTTGAGTTTACCAACTTTTCGTTTTTGCGTCCAGATTTAAGCGAACCGTGAGGTATTATTTGCCAGATATTCTAACAGATCTCGCAACTCTAACCAGGGTAAGCTAGACGGTAGTGTTGCAAAAAAATTTCGGCCCAATTTTTTTGCAACACCACCGTCAGTTCAAGCGCGAAGGGAGCTGCGTTTGGTGATGAGGTAGACATGCTTCCTCTTCTCAAGCGGGTTCTTATTGTTGTACTTTTGAGTAGGAGAAAAATTGAGTATCTAATTATATAATAGGATAGGGGAAAGAGCTCTCAAGCCACTACTCAGGCTCATTCTTCGTTGTGAGATTTTGGATAGTGTACAGCTTTGAGACAGAACTTAATAACTCCGAAATGAAATGAGCACCGGTTACCCTGAAGTGCTCATTTCAACTCCGAAAAAAGTAAGAGATTCCAGGCTGAACTGCTGATCTGGCGGCAAGTGCAGATGGGCCTGGACTTCGGCTCTCTCAAGAATCTGAGAGTCTTTCAACCCGACCTGTTGTTTCGCCAGTTCAAAGGAGAAACCACTGATCAGGATAGAGGCTCATCACCTTACCACTCCACTAGCCAGGTTCCGTTCTCGAATACTGTGGTCCCATCGAGTTGGATCAATCCCTCCGAGCGCAGATCTTTAACGATATCCCAATGCACGGCGGACTGGTTGACACCGCCAGCATCACTATACGCACGACCGAGCGCCAGATGAACAGTGCCTGCCATTTTCTCATCATAGAGGATATCCCCGAAGAACGTCGGGATGCCCTCGTTGGTACCCACGGCGAATTCGCCAATGCG
The DNA here is from genome assembly GCA_015099395.1 of Ktedonobacteria bacterium brp13. Classification (GTDB taxonomy): domain Bacteria; phylum Chloroflexota; class Ktedonobacteria; order Ktedonobacterales; family Ktedonobacteraceae; genus Dictyobacter. The sequence continues at coordinate 4,121,871 of AP024096.1, forward strand.
AGCGGCACCTTCATCGGTCGCCAGAATCTCGTGGAGCAGATCTTCGTGCGAGCGCGCGGTAGCCTTCACTACGCGTCCAGCGTGGAAGTCAAGCCGGATCTGGTCGATGAGCACACCACCATAAATGCCTGGATGTTCAAACGTGATGTAGCCTTCAGCACTGTCATCGACTGGAGCACTATAGATCTCGCCATCGGGCATGTTGATGTGCCCATCGCCAACGACATACTGACGCCCGCGCGTTGAGAAGGTAAGGTCAGTTTCCCACCCCTGAATATGCACAGTTTCAGCAGCGGCAAACACACGCGCCAGTCGCCGGTAACGTTCGCTTTCCTGCTGCCAGTCGCGCAGCGTAGCCCCGAAAAAGAAGTCCATCGTATCCTCGAAGCTGAGTTGCGCCTGCTGGGCAAGAGGCTCACCAGGTACACGTACTAGCACCCAGCGCGTCTCAGTCGTACGTAGGGCCGAAACCTTACCCATCGCCTGCCGATACGTCGCCATCCTGGTTGCCGGAATGCTCGCTAGCTCGTAGGGGTTACGAGCCCCACGCAAGCCGATATAGACATCCGCCCAGTGCATGCCATACGCTTCCAGGTCTGGCACGCGACCGATCAGGTCGGCAGTCCCGTAGTTAAGCAACTCTCGCCCCAGCAAGGCAGAGTCAAAATGGATTTGTGGAAAGCCTCCTGCCTGTACTACCTGAGAGTAGACGGCGCGTACAAGCGGGAGGGTTTCTACCTCCGTCATGCCGATCAACACCTTCTCACCTGCCTTGACTCTCGTCGAATAGTTCACAAGAATCTTGGCCAGATCATCCCATCGGGGATCTATCATTCCCATTAGATGCTTCCTTTCGAACCGCAGTAGGACGTATCCATCGGCGGGCGCGAACCCATAGACCTGAGACCTGCCCTGTCTGCAAACCCAGTACGATGATCAGAATCAGCCCTTGAGCCATCTCGTAGAGAAACTGATTCAAGCCCATGAAGACGAAGCCAGTCTGGATGAAAGTAAGGGCGAGCGTAGCCAGAACGACTCCTGCCACAGTTCCAAACCCACCGCTCAGGTCGACTCCCGCGAGCACTGCAACGACAACTGAGAGGAGAATATACGATTGCCCATAATCAGGAGTTGCACTTGCCGTGCGTGCAACGATGATCGTTCCGGCAAGGCCTGCCAGCAGGCCGCTACTGACGTAGGTGCCGATCAACACCCGCAGGTCGCGAACCCCCGAGAAGCGTGCCGCAGTCGCGTTCGCGCCTACAAGAGTCATAAGCAGGCCAAGCCGACTCCAGTTAAGTAGTAGCGCCGTCCCCACAGCGGCCACAACGAACAAGAGCGTCGGAATCGGTATTCCCAGCAGCGTTCCATTGCCGAGGACGAGCAGACTATCGGGAATCCCTCCCAGTGTGTGTCCGCCAGTCCAGGCGATCGCCAGACCGCCAAAGAGCTCGAAGGTCGCCAACGTGGCCAGGATCGGCGTGATGCGAAGTTTACCGATCAGGAGCCCGTTCACCAGGCCGCACAATGCGCCAACGCCCAGGGCAATTGCAATTGCTACGAGCGTGAGGCCGATCGATCCGGATCCGCCGTTGGGACCATTGGCACGTAGCAAGAATTGTGTCATCGTAGTGCCAGCGAGATCCGCTATGGCGACCATCGATAGATCAATGCCTGAGGTCACCATCGAGAGCATCACACCCAGGCTGAGTAGCCCCACCTCTGGAAACTGGAAGCCTAGCGACTCTAGATTGATGGTCGTAGGGAAGGTATTGGGTGCGGCAGCAGAAAAGAAGACGAAGATCACTATCGTAAGCAGCAGGAGCTTCCATGGACTCCGCTCCGCACGCAGAGCTTCAATGATTCGCCCGGGAGTGAGCGACCTCACGGACTTCGTTGAGGGTACTTTCGCGCTCATGATGCGACCTCCTCTTCTGCCATAGCTACGTTCATCTGTTTGCGTCGGCTTGCAAACTGGGCGCTGACACCAAGCACGAGCAATACTCCTATGGCTACCTCTTGCCATGTGCTGGGGATTCCCAACTGCACGAGCGAATAGTTGATGAGCGACACCAGCAGCACACCGAGCACTGTGCCCAACACTGATCCCTTGCCGCCGGTAATCGAGGCTCCTCCCAGCACCACGGCTGCGATTACGTTCGTCTCCTGACCAACCAGTTCGAAGGGGTTGCCGTAGCCGAGCAGGGTAATATGGATCATTCCGGCCAGGCCAGCCAGGACACCGGCCAGGCAAAGCGCGGCGGCCTTAATCATGCCAACCGGGAAGCCGACGCGCCTCGCAGCTTCCTCGTCGCCACCTACCGCGTAGAGGCCGCGACCAAACAATGTGCGACTCAGCAGCCATGCCAATAGCGCAACCAGAATCGCAAGAGGAATCACCAGTACATTCAGCCCGACTGTCTGGTTCGTGCCTGCATGCACTTTCACGAGATCAGCTTGCGCAAACATTCCCAGCGTTTGCGGCAGCGTAGTGACGTAGCTCGAACCAATGAAGGTGAGCAAAAAACCGGTAAAGAGTCCCCGTGTACCCAGCGTGACAATCATTACCGGCAGACGTAGTCCGGCCGCAATTGCCGCATTCAGGAGACCAAGGAGCAGCCCTATCAGCGCGGCAACCACAAATGCTATTGGTATGCTGTCTGGCAGGATACCTTTTGACGCTAGCAAGGCAACCACATAACCAGCGAAGATGCCGATAGCGTCAAACGAAACATCGATGCCACCTACTAACAGAACCAGTAGAAATCCGAGCGCAAAGACGAGTTGCTCGAACGAGTTCTGCACCAGATTGAACACCGTGGCAAGGCTCCAGAATTGGGGATCCACCGCGCCGACCACTACCACCAGCAGCACCAGCACGGCTCCTAGCAGGCCCTCGTTGTTCTTCCCTCGGAGCCGTGCGGCAGTCGTGCCAAGACTCTGGAGAGAGTGAACTCGAGCCTGGGGATGTGTCGTCGTTTTCATGCCAGCATCTCCTGCAAGATTGTCTTTTCGTTCACCTCGGAGCCTGCGAGCTCGGCTATCAGGCGTCCTTTGCTCATGACTAATACCCGGTTGCACAATGCGACCAGCTCTGAGATATCGTCCGAGAGTACGAGGATCGCCGTGCCTTCCTGATTGAGTTGGCGCAGCAGGCGATGCATCTCCTCCTTGGAACCGATATCGACACCCACGCTAGGCCCGTTGAGGAGCAGCACTGACGGCTTGCGCTGTAGCCATTTGGCGAGTACTACACGCTGCTGGTTGCCTCCCGATAAAGACGATACCGGTGCACTCACTGAGCTTGCCTTGATCTGTAGTTCGCTCACCATCTTCTGTGCGTTCGCTTTGATCTCACCTGGTATGAGCAGCCCCAGACGATTGCCTATCAGATCGACGCTCGCTGCAGCGATATTTGTGTCGATCGGCAGGTTCAAAAATAAACCCTGACTGAGCCGATCGCCGGGTACGTAGCCGATCCCTGCATTGATAGCATCCGTTGGTCGGCGAATGTGACGCTGCTGCCCGGTGACTGAGATAGTGCCCTCGTCCGCCGGCGCAATTCCGAAAAGAGCCTCCACAAGCTCGCTAGCACCGGACCCGAGTAAGCCAGCGAATCCCACAATCTCATTCTGGCGCACGGCAAACGATACATTGGCAAAGCGCCCTGGCGCAGTAAGTCCCTGCACATCGAGCAGGACTGGCTTTTGCTCGTTGCTCATGATAGGAGGATTGATGACTGCTTCTTCATGGCCAGTCATTGCCCGGCTCAGTGCCGCACGGTCGAACTCGCGTGCGGGCCCTTTCGCGACCAGATGACCATTGCGTAGCACCGTAATCTGGTCTGAGATGTCCAGCACCTCATTGAGTTTGTGACTGACAAAGACAACAGCCACGCCCTTCGCGGTGAGCTGCCGCACAATGACAAAGAGCGCCTCGACCTCGCGCCAGGTGAGAGCTGTGGTTGGTTCATCCATGAAGATGAGGCGAGCATCCCGTGCCAGCGCCCTCGCAATGGCCGTAAGCTGTTTAGCGGCGATCGTCAGATCTCCCACCAGCGTGTTAAGCTCCAGCGACACGTGCAGTTGGTCGAGAGCACGTGTTGCGATCCGGCGTGCCTCTCGCTGACTGAAGAACCAGCGCCCGGTGCCCGCATGGACGGCCAACGCGATGTTCTCGGCTACCGTGAGGTTGGGGAGGAGCGATAGATCCTGATAGATAACCTCAACTCCGCTCTTGATTGACTCGCGAGGTGAGAAACCGTGGGCATAGGTGCGCCCCGTGACACTGATGATTCCGCCATCAGGCTTGAGGACGCCGCTAGCGATCTTGATCAGCGTCGACTTGCCACACCCGTTCTCTCCTGCCAGACAATGTACGCTGCCAGCGCTGACAGCAAAGTCCACCCCGTCGAGTGCCCGGACTCCCCCAAATTGCTTGGAGATACCGGTCATCTGAAACTCAAATTTATCTCGATTTGTTAAATTATGGCTTGTATTAAGATGAAGCTCTGGCTCTGCCACACGATTCACCTTTCTGCTCTATTTCCAACTCTGGCCGCCGGCTTTTTCTCGTCGATGAGAGGAACAGGCCTATAAGTCCTTGCCTGGGCGGTGAGCCTGACATTTCCAGTGGGTTTTATAACGCAAGAGTGGCAGCTAGTACCATCTGCCACTCTCTCATCCATCGGCTACCTGATACAGAAGGGACGGGAAAGACTCACAGATTGTGAGCTATCCCCGTCGCATCGCACGCATTGCTAGAATGAGTATGAGCTGAGATTATCCTTGCCTATCTGGAGTTCAGCATTACCCACAAAGCAATGTGAAGTCATGCCGTTGCCACACGGCTGGATATTTGTGTACCCAGGAACGTGTAGATTCGTGCCAGCCTTCACCTGCTTTCCCTGAGCCAGCAGTTGCGCCGCATTCATCGTCGCCTGGCCAGCCATGGCAGGATCCCACAAGAAGATCTTGTAAATGGTCCCACTCTTGATATAGCTACCAGCCAGCGAGGGCAGGCTCGTCCCTGCGATGCAGACCTTGCCAGCCAGCCCCATCTCGGTAACAGCACGGGCAATGCCAATTACGTCGGTTGCCGCGCTCCCAATGAAGCCTTTAATATTGGGATATTTCGCAAGCAGCGCTTTCGTTTTCTGGTAAGCCACATTCGCGTCCTCATTGGATTCGACTGGAGCTGTCACACGCGTGATGCCCGGGTACTTTTGTTGTGCCTCGCTCTGCGCTGCTTGCGCCCATTGCATGTGGCTCGAGGCTGTCAGGGAACCAACCATGAACGCATATTGTCCCTGCCCGCCCATGCACTGCGCAAGAGTGTCCATCATACTTGATCCGTAGGAAGCGTTGCTGAACGCTTCGAGGTCAAAATTCGTGTTGTTCAGATACGGCGCTTCCTGCGAGACAACAATAATGCCAGCGGACTTTGCCTGACCCAGCACGCCCTCGACGGCTTGTTGATTGTTTGGGTCGATGCCGATCACTGTTGGCTTCTGGGGAATTAACTCCTGAACGAGAGCAATCTGCCCTTCGGCTGTGGCCTGCGTGGGACCCACTTGGTCCGCCTTGATGCCACTCTGCTTGCTAAAAGTTTGCAAACCCACATCCATGCGGTTGAACCAGGCAACGCCTGTGAGCTTCACTATGTTGACAAAATGCATCTGTGTTGGGCTACTGCTATTGCCAGTGCTGCTCCCGCAGCCCGCGAACAGCACAGCGAGTATGACAATACCGGTGATGGAACCAAAAATTTGCTTCTTCATATGCGATCAACACCTCTTTGTGGAACTGATTGTCGCTTTACTCTGCTCAACAAGATCGATGGAAAAAAGGATCTTGTTGGAGTTTGTTATGTCATATACACATTTCAGCGCGCCGGGCGTGCTTGCTATGCCCCACGCCCTTGAGACCAGTGACCACTCTCTGCTGCTGCAGTCAACAGAGCGAGTGCCCGCTCACGGTCCACTTCTTCCCATGTGATGCCGTTGCGTTTCAGGGCGGTTCCGACGATGCAGCCATCTACGCTGCCCAGAATCGTCCCTACAGTCGAAGGTTTGACTCCCGTGTTGGCGAACACTGGCGTAGTACTCGGCACCGCCTCTTTAGCAGCTAGGAGATGCGCACTGTCAGCGCCTTCACCTGTTATCGGGCCAGACACGCAGATAGCATCGGCAAGCGAACTAAATACGGTCGACCGCGCGGTGGTAGCGAGGTCGCGGGAAGAGAGTGGCGTAGCGAACTCGGCTGTAACGTTGTAAAATAGCTTGACATGGTCGGCGTCGATTTGTCGCCGATAACTCAGTGTGGCAGCTGGATCAGTGTTCCACAGGCCAAAGTCCGCAGCATACACGCCAGTGAAAACCTCCCTGACGAACTTGGCTCCAGTGGCTTTAGCAAGGGCGATCGCCGCTTTTGGATCCCACAGAATATCCACACCGAAAGGGATGTTCAGGTTGCGACCCACTTGCGAGATGACCGCTGCCATGGTCGCCGGCGCCTCGGGCCCAACCTGCGTGCGATACGGCCTATCACCCTCATTACAGAACATGACGGCGTCAAAGCCACACTCAACCAGGATTTCAAGATCATGGCCCACTCTATCAACGATTCCTTGAAGCCCTGAAGCGCTGTCGTATAATGGCTGTCCAGGCAGAGGGGGAAAGTGAACCATACCGATAATTGCCTTTGGCTTGCCGAACAATTCCTGCGTTAAACCCATAAAAAACCTCCTTTAATACATAGCACTTTGTTGCTCCACGAGCCTTGCAGGCCCGACGCGCGATCATCCAGGGCCAACACCTGCAAGCGTCGATGCGTACTATCAGGGGAGTGATGCGCATCTGCACGCTCCCCCACATACTATGGCTCGCGTAACCTCTTCGCTTGTGCTACCTCGTCTACACGATTGTGCGCACTAATACGCGCAATCGTGTAGGATTCTTGTACTTCTAGCCTATCTCATCGCTGAAGATGCACGATTTTGTGCGTGATGTATCCTGAATCTGTGCCCGTGATAGGCACGTCATGACCTTATCTGCTCATAGCTCATGCACGACTTCGTGCAAATATTAACACGGTTTCGTGCGTATGTCAATGGCTCATCTGTGTATTTGGAAGGTCTTATGCGGTACTCATCCTGCAAAGCGGTAACAATTTGCCCGATTCGGGGACAGGTTGCTTGAAAGAGAGCAAAATTTTAGTGCAATGCGCACTAAAATGCGCTATAATAGGTCTGCATGAAAACGTTAAATACATATTCTAACAGGAGAAGAACGTAAATGACCACTAACCAACGGCGGCGCGAGATTCTCCACCGAGTGCTTCTGGCCGGCTATGTGGAGGCCGGACAGCTAGCTCGGGACCTGGCAGTGGATCAATCGACCATTCGCCGAGATCTCGACGCGCTTGCCCAAACCGGACAGCTCCTGCGCGTGCATGGCGGTGCGCGTGCGGTTGATGGTGCAGGCGTGGACCTCCCCTACGCCATGAAGCAGCACGAACAGCTAGCCCAGAAGACAGCGATTGCTGCCGCTGCCTGTGCTCTGGTCAACGATGGTGATACGATACTCCTTGATAGCGGCACCACTACCTATCAACTGGCGATCGCACTTCGCGCACGACAGGGGCTTACCGTTATCACCAACGATCTCCACATTGGGAGCCTTCTTGCAACCTACCCGGACCTTCGGCTCATCGTCATGGGCGGTGAGTTGCTGGGTGGTGTGTTCACTCTACTTGGCACGAATGCAGTGGAGTTAGTGCAAGGACTAAGCGTGATCTGGACTTTCCTTGGTGCCGATGCCATCGAGGCCACCGGAGGAATTACCAATACCAATCTTGTTGAGGTTCCGCTCAAGCGCGCCATGCTCGCAGCCGCCCAGCACCCGATCGTGCTCGCGGATAGCTCAAAGTTTGGCTATCGGGCACTGGCCCGAGTCGCTGACATTGCTGACGTGGAGCAGATTATTACCGATAACGAACTGCCTGAGAACGAGGCTCTCGCATATGGTGGGCGTGTACACCGTGTCCCAGCCGCGGCAGCGAGCAGCATATTGCAGGTAAAATGAAAGAGAGAGTATATCATGGTATTCATTGGGCTCGACATCGGCACAGCCAGTAGCAAAGCGGTAGCCGTCACAGAAAAGGGCCAGATCGTGGCCCAGGCCTCGCGCCCCCACCACACCTCCTCGCCGCGCCCGGGCTGGTACGAGCACGACGCCGATGCGGTGTGGTGGGGAGACACCATCCACCTGCTGGCCGAACTCCTTACGGAGGTGCCGGCCGATCAGGTGGAGGCGCTTTGTGTGAGCGGCATCGGTCCCTGCGTACTGGTTACCGACGAGATGGGACAACCGCTACGACCAGCAATCCTCTATGGCATCGATAGCCGTGCGACGACCGAAATCGAGGAGATGACTCGGCTTCTTGGGGAAGAGACCCTGCTTGAGCACTGTGGCAATCGTCTTACCACTCAAGCTGTCGGCCCAAAGCTTGCCTGGATCGCTCGGAACGAACCGCATATCTGGCACAAGACCCGCCGCTGGTTTTCTGCGTCCAATTTCATCGTCTTCTGCCTGACAGGCGAATACATCGTCGACCACTATACGGCGAGCGGCTCGTCCCCCCTCTACGATCTTCCTGCACTCGGCTGGTGGGATCGAGGATGGGAGGCGTCGGCATCTGGCCTGCTCTGCCCAACATTGGCCTGGCCCGGCGAAACGGTGGGCACCATCACGGCCAAAGCCGCTGCACTCACCGGCCTAAAAAGCGGAACACGCGTTCTCGCCGGGACCATAGACGCGCTTGCCGAAGCTTACAGCGTCGGTAGCCGCAACATTGGCGACACTATGATCATGTATGGCTCTACTCTGTTCATGATTCAGACGGTGCGGCAGCCTGCCATCCATGCAGGGCTCTGGACCCTGACCGGCCGCATGCCAGGCACCTACTCGCTGGCAGCTGGCATGGCAACCTCTGGCTTGGTCACCACATGGTTCGCAGATATCGTTGGCAACAACGTGTCAACATTGGTCGAAGAGGCGAGTCAGGTGCCGGCTGGCGCGGAGGGACTGGTCCTGCTGCCGTACTTCTCTGGAGAGAGGACGCCGCTCTTTGATCCCCAGGCGCGTGGCTGTTGGCTTGGGCTAACGCTCAACCATACCCCAGGGCATCTGTACCGCTCCATTCTTGAAGGGGTTGCTTACGGCGTTCGGCATAACCTTGAAACAATGCGCGAAGCCGGGGCGCAAGCGACCCGGCTGCTGGCCGTGGGTGGCGGCACCAGGGGCAGCCTCTGGGTCCAGATCGTTAGTGATGTAACTGCTATGCCGCAAGAACTGGCCGGGATCACTATTGGCGCTTCGTATGGCGATGCGCGCATGGCTGCTGACGCGAGCGAGATCGACACTGCCGGTTGGAATCCCGCTGTGGCCATCGTGGAACCATCGTCAACAACTGCGGCCAGCTACGACAATCTCTATGGCATCTACCGACGGATGTACCCGGCGCTCAGGGAGGAAATGCACCGCTTGGCCGCATTTCACGCATAATGTTTTTTGGCGTTTCTTGTATGTTTACTGGGAATTATGGAATATAACCAGCATGATATTTTTTGCTCAGCAGAGCATGTCAAAAAGGGCTATCAGATGGTCAGCGGCTAGGGATAAACCACAATCCCTACCTTCCCTGGAAAGAAAGATATGAAGGCGCAATTGACCTTACGGCGCATCTGGGAGCCCGGGGCGCAGGAGGTCACATTGGAGCATTGAGTGTCCAGGATGCGGCCAACGTCATACGAAGGCAGAATTTGCTTGGAGAGATGACGGAGCGGCTCAACACGCTGAGCGGCTATGCAGCGCAAAAAGGGCTTGAGTTCTTGCTCTTTGAAAACATGGCCGTGCCACGCGAATATGGTCATTCTATAGAGGAGGCGCAAGGACTGCTCAAAAGTGTCACTGGCCCCGGTGTGCCTCTCATTCTCTGTCTCGACGTCGGTCATCCCTGCGCTTTGCATACAGGAACGAGCAGTGACGATTACCAGCCCTGGCTGGATCATCCCTGGTCTCGCCCTCCGGTTCTTCATCTGCAACAAACCGACCATACTGCCGACCATCACTGGCCCTTCACGTTCGCCTACAATAAACTGGGCATCGTGCAGGCAGAACCTATTGTGCACGCCATCCGACGCTGGTCAGAGAAGCAAGATATTTATCTTTTTCTTGAATCTATCCCCTCTTTTGAGGCTGATGATGCTATTGTAATCAAAGAACTAAAAGAGAGTGTAGAATACTGACAAGTAGCTCTTCGCGGTTAACGTGTGCTATGATCTTTTATATCTAAGGAGAAATTTATGTCTGACGTGAACAATGCATCGAATTCTGTCCTGGAAGCTATTTTAGGGCGTAGCAAACCGGTAATCGCGATGATGCATATTCTACCGCTGCCTGGTCGACCATTTTATCATATTTGTGAGGCATAAGCGATGGCGGCTCTTTGCACATTGGGCATTGATGTTGGTACCACCGGGCTCAAAGTGGTCGTATTGCACAGGGATCGTGGGATCGTGGCGCAGGCGACGCGCCCACACGACCTCGTCTCTGCGCATCCTGGTTGGGCGGAGGAAGATCCTGAGCAGTGGTGGACTACAACACAAGAGGCTGTTCGCGAACTCCTTGCTATCGTTCCCGCTGAAGAGATTGCGGCGGTAGGCGTCTCAGGCATGGTGCCCGCACTGGTTTTATTGGATGCAGCCGGGAGGCCCGTGCGCCCAAGCATCCAGCAGAATGATGCGCGCACGATCGTCGAAGTGGCAGAGTTGCGGGCTGCCGTTGATCCCGCAGAGTTCTTTGCGGTCACAGGCGGTGTGGTCAATCAGCAAAATATTGATCCGCGCTGGCGCTGGTTGCAGCGGCACGAGCCAGAACAGGTAGCACGTACCGCTCACATTTGTGGCTCTTACGATTTCATTCGCTACCGGCTGACTAGTGATCTTTCATTAGAAGAAAACTGGGCAGTTGAAAGTGCTTTCTACGATATCCGCCTGCATCGCTGGCATACTCCGTACCTGGAGCATGCACGCCTCAATCCTGCCCTCTTGCCTCCCGTCAGACAACCGAGTGCAGTTGTAGCGGGAATCAGCAAAGAGGCTGCCGAGGTGACCGGCTTACGCGCAGGCACTCCAGTGGTCACTGGCAGCGCGGACCATGTTGCGGCGGCGCTCGCTGCCGGATTGACACAGACCGGTGATCTCCTCCTCAAATTTGGAGGAGCAGGCGATATTCTGTATTGTACCGACCATCTTGAGCCTGACCCTCATTTCTACTTTGACTACCATGATATCCCAGGCATGGGCATGATTAATGGCTGTATGGCAACCAGTGGCTCATTGGTAAAATGGTTCGCCAAACAGGTAGCGGGAGGCATGTCGCTCGCTGCCCTGGACCATGAGGCTGAGGGAATTCCTCCTGGCTCCGATGGCATTCTCCTGCTTCCCTACTTTCTGGGAGAAAAGACGCCGATCTTTGACCCATCTGCACGTGGCGTTTTCGCCGGGGTTATGCTTCATCACACGCGTGCCCATTTGTATCGCTCTGTGCTGGAAGCGGTCTGTTATGGATTCGTACATCACCTTACGTTATTGTATAACTCAGGGAGACCGGTCCAGCGTGTACTGGCGGCAGATGGTGGCAGTCGCAGCAGCCTCTGGATGCAAATTGCTGCCGATATGACGGATCACACGATTGAGGTTGTGGCTGGCGAAGCTGCATCAGCATTGGGAACTGCTTTTGTGGCAGCAATGGGGGTTCACCTGTTTCCTGATTGGAATGAGATTACGCGTTTTGTCACACGTGGTCCTGTCTATCGTCCTCAGAAAGAGGTCGTTCAACGCTATCAGAAAGGCTTTGCACTTTATCAAGAATTGTATACGCGACTGCACTCATTTTTACCTGAACTCGCTCAATTGCAAGATAAGCTCAAAGCTGTCTGACAAGTAAAAAGGCCAGGGCTTTTTGATTATCCCGAAAGAAGTGAAAAAGCAAGCCATTTCTTGCTAGTACTACAGTTGTAAGTATGGTAGAATAGGAGGAAAAGAGAAAGTCAGGAAGAAATCCCTCAATGAAGCAGCAAGACACATCCTCGTTTCCCTCAGCAGAAGAGCTCTGGACCGCCGAATTCCAAGACGTTTGTGAGCGCATAGGCCCCTCGTTTGCCCGTTCCGAAACGCGCAAGCGAGCTCAGATCTACTTGCAAGGCTTGTTGAGTCCCATCGAACGCAAAAATGGGTGGCAATTGGCCGAGGAAGCAGGCGAAAGCACGCCCTATGCCATGCAGTACTTGCTGGATCGGGCGGTATGGGATGCCGAGCACGTGCGCGATGTGCTGCGTGCGTATGTCAGGGAAACGATCGGAGAGGCTGCTGGCATGCTCGTCATTGATGAGACCGGCTTCCTCAAAAAAGGCGTCAAGTCGGTGGGAGTGCAACGACAGTACAGTGGCACGGCTGGGCGCATCGAGAATTGCCAGGTGGGCGTCTTTCTTTCTTATGCGTGCTCACATGGACACACGTTGCTGGATCGAGCATTGTATCTGCCCAAGAGTTGGACCAACGACCAGAAGCGATGCCAGCAAGCCGATGTCCCCGCCGAGGTAGGCTTTGCCACCAAACCGGTGTTAGCGGCCCGCATGTTGTGGCGTACGCTCGATGGAGGCGTGAAGGCCAGCTTTGTGCTCGGTGATAGCGTCTATGGAAGCCATCGGCCACTGCGAGAAGGTCTGGAGGCACGTTGGCAAGCCTATGCATTGGCCGTTGCCTGTAAAGAGAAGGTTGAAGTGGCAGGTACGCGCAAGCGGGTCGATCAGGTGGCTCGAACCCTCTCGACGATGGATTGGCAGCGACTCTCTGCCGGAGATGGCAGTAAAGGTCCCCGTCTCTTTGATTGGGCGTGGGTGGAAATCGTCGGGCCCCAGAAGCAAGGCTGGAAGCGTTGGCTGGTCGTGCGACGCAGCCTGACTGAGGGAGCCAAGCCTGCTGATCTGGCCTATTTCCTGGTGTTTGCTCCCGCGGCTACCACGCTCTGGGAAATGGTCAGTGCGATTGGAAGCCGCTGGACAGTGGAGCAGTGTTTTGAGGAAGCCAAAGGAGAAGTGGGTCTGGATGAGTATGAGGTGCGCTCCTTTCACGGATGGTACCGTCACATCACCTTGTCGATGCTTGCCCACGCCTTTCTCACCATTCTGCGAGCACACAGTCAGGTCGACCTCCCACAAGGGGAAGAGAACGAGGAAAAAAAAGAGTGGAAACCCTTCCTGTCCCATGCTCCTTCCCAGACCCTCTCCGGCTTCAAACGCCAGCGGGGACTGGCTTGCTGATCCTTGTCCCATTGAGTCTGGCCGAGGTGCGACGTCTCTTCTCTGCTCTCCTGCTTGCTCGTCCGGTCTCCTTTCCCTTCCGACTCGCCTGGTCCTTTTTTCGTCGTACCCATCAAGCTATCGCTCGTCGATCCCATTACAAGCGTCGTTTAGCTGCTCTTACTTAATTACCACTGTAGTACTAGAATAGGAAAATCTCAACAATCCTAGAAAGCGAGAAATGACTTGAATGTACTTTAGCATATTTGAAGAAGCTGGAAAAGTGTTTCCTGAAGCTAGGAGAGAGGAATTTCCTGAAGCATCTTGAGTAAACCTTCTCGCGTTTCCAGCCATTGTCCACGCGTTGAATCCTTCAGCACATAGAAATCACATCGTGCACAAGCCATGCGATGAGGGCATTGATCAAAAAACTCATAGCTGCACCAGCCGTGCCCCAAGTCGTAGTAGCGCCAAGGAGAGCCATTTGTAGCGGCTCCACTCATGATAGCATTTTGGTCAACGAGAACCTCAATAGCACGAACATTGCGGGAGAAATATCTTGCATCCTTGTATGCCTGAGTCAGCTTTGTTGGGCTGGTAGACACATAGTGTTGCGTTGTCGCTGGAGATTGATGACCAAGCCACGCTTGCAGCTCAAACGGTTGTGTTGCAAAAACTATGAACAAAAAAATTGAACGTGAGCGACCCTTTCAAATTTCGTAGGCAATCACTCCAAACAGCTTGGCAACCAGTGCGACCTGCCCTCCCACATCACCTTTTGCCACTTCTTGTACTTGCCCTTTCCGTAGCATGTTCATCACCTCGAATCCTTGTACGGTTCGCCAGGCCGTCTCAAACGAGAAAAAGCCCATGCCCGGTTTCGTCAAGCGTTGAGGAGAGGTTGGATGAAGCGATGATCTTGTTCAATCAGATTGTTGAAGTATTTCACCAGGACGTCAATTCCACGTGCGGAGGCAGCACGCCAGCGGCTTTCAAGTCGGCAATGGCCTTGGGATAGGCCGCGTTCTTGTCGACAGTGATCACACGAGGAACTGACGTGGTGATGGGGTCAGTCGGAGTCAGAGGTTGGGCTACAGGCTCTTCAATTGGATGATTTTGAGGAGCTGAACACGTAGAAACGTGCTGCGGATGGACGGTGCAGGCGCACGCGATTCTTCCTCATGCACCTCCCGTCCGCTTAGGCGGTGTCTGATCGCTGGGCAAAGCTCTCCCAAAAGAGGCAGAGCACAGAGAGGGAGATTTGTTTTATGGGTTGTATGGGTTCTGTGCGCTGATCTAGCGGAACCAGACAGATTGGGCGCTCCCCTCTTGCACTCATCCGATATTCTGCCTATCGTGTACAAGCTCTCAGGCGGGTGTACCATATGCAAGATCGTTGTCATCCACTCCAGGTAGATGCTGGTAGGCTCACTATAGCCGCCTTTACAAAAGAGCAACACGATGCGCGAGTGAAGCGTTTTCTTGCTTATCTAGCCCGGCGTTAAGATAGTATTAGCGCCTGCATAATTTTGCGCCGACATAACCTTGGAGTGACTGTTGTAAATTGCAGAAATGTTGGTAATAGGCCCAAATGCGGAGTAAAGAAAGGAGCAACCTTATGTATGCAACAGTACGTCGTTACGAGGGTGTGACCGATCCGAGAGAGGTGGCGCGGCAGGTGAATGAGGGCTTTGTGCCGCTCATCAGCCAGGTCCCCGGTTTTTTGGCTTACTACTGGGTCGACGCAGGCGGCAGCGTGATGGTGTCAACCAGCATTTTCGAAGACCAAGCTGGTGCAGAGGAATCCAATCGACGAGCTGCGGACTGGCTCCGGCAGAATAGAGTCCCCTTGCTCCCGAACCCGCCGCAGATCACAGCCGGTGAAGTTGTCGCACACAAGGCAAAGTAGGCCGGAACAAGATGCACGAGCCAAACTCGACCAGAAAGAAGCCTTATCGATTGAGTTCTGGCTTGAATGACCGTGTTATCGGCAGCGTTGACCATCTTATCGTCCCAAAAACGCTGCCGATAATGGAACTGTGCCGCAGTTATCTCCTTTGCGGCTACCAAGCTCCTTCCTTAACGCAGAGCCTGTACCTGTGTTAGAGCCATAGCGTTCCTTCCTCTTCTTCATACTGTTGCTCTCTTTGTTGTTTGCTGGATATCGATAACGTGGTTGCTTCTGTGTCGGTATCCAGGGGTTGCCACACACAGATCCGTGGTGCCTGACGATACCGTAGGATCAGGACTGCCCATGTTTCCACATAGCGAT
Organism: Ktedonobacteria bacterium brp13; assembly: GCA_015099395.1. Taxonomy (GTDB): domain Bacteria; phylum Chloroflexota; class Ktedonobacteria; order Ktedonobacterales; family Ktedonobacteraceae; genus Dictyobacter. The sequence goes on from AP024096.1 coordinate 4,137,507, forward strand.
CGGTAATCCGTAGGGTAGCGACAACCAACGTTGCCATCGCCAGGCACACAGGAACAAGAATTCGCATCACCTGACCCGGGGTTCCATACGCACTGAGTCCGGTTGCCTGTCCCCACAGATGAAAGGCAGTACTCCAGCCGACAAAAAAGATCAATCCTTGTCGGATGGTGACATGAAAGGTGATCCCAAGCAGCGGGATAGCAATTCTATCCGGCACATTCAGGTGCGTCGGGATCTGATAGCGTGCAGGGGTGCGTGCGGTTTCCGATAGACGAACCAGCATCTGAAGACTCAAGAGCACACTGATCAACAGATCAATCAGATAGGTGATAATCTCATAAAATAGAGCCGTCGCCCAATTAATGACGCCTAACGGTAACGAAAGATTCCCAATTCCGGCGCTGGCAAGTGCGCCAAGAAAACTCAGGCACAGCGCGTTTTGTAGTTCAATGGCCTGGGTGATAAAAAACAGGCTGAACGTTCCCACAACCCCCGCAAACAGAAAGCCTGGGGCAAACTCACGTAAGAGGTCATGCTGACCCAGGACCACTTTATAGCCGCCAATAATCAGTGCAAGCACCAGGAGGCTATCCATCACGCCAACCATCCTGGCATTCAAATTCGCGACAACAGGCTGGGCATACGTCAAACCATCTGGGGTAATGAACATAAAACCAAATGTCTTGGCCCAACTGAGGAGCCCGTTCAGAAAACCTGCCAGCGAACTGGCGAACGACGAGAACAATCCATTAAGAATGCCTTGCACCCAACTCATACTGATTGAACCAGGTCCATTCCCACCTCCATTCGTCCCAGAACCAGGATCGACAGAACCGGGATCGATTGAGGGACTCGGCACATAACGGGTTGCGATCCCTTGCCAGCCAATCGTACAGAACGTGTCCGTTTTGGGATCATAGCTCATATCCCCAGTCTGTTTGACAGCATGTTGCTGTGAGGTTGGTAGTTGCGCAAGTATCGCCTTCGCCGGAACATCCTTGCTTGAAAACCCAAGTTGCTGAAACACAACGGCTGGATGACCACAGATCTTCTGGTCCAGAAGAGGAGTCGTCATCTCCGTCATCTCCATCACACCAGCACGACCACGTCCCTCACGTCCCATGACGGAATTCGAACCATGCAGCACAGACGTATGAGACAGCATCCACAACCCCAAAAGAAGACCACCCAAGCACAACAGCCCGCTCATCCACCATCCCCGCGTTCGTAGCGCTTGCACAAAAATACCAGAGGCGATACCATGCCATGTCCTTTGCTTGAGCAAAGGAGGGAGAAAGTTCATCAACACTATTACAATCCTTTCTCGCATGTTGAAGCAACAACAGCGTTACACAAAGGATAGCCTGAAGAGCTGTGGAAAAATGGGAATGACGATGAAGTTCACTGGGAATAGCGGTGAAGGTTTGTAACTTAACCCATGGTTTTGCAGATTCTAGGAAGCATAGTTTTGCACCAAATGCCATTTGTCAGAATGAATGTTGAATCTTACGCAAGTTTGCTGATAGTGGAAAGAAACACTTCTATTGGAAACGTGCCGATGTGCTCCGCAAGCCAGACGGCTTTTTTGACCGTATCTGATCCGTTGCTTGAATCAGCAAACTTGTGTAAGATTCGAATGTTGGGTCTTACACAGCTTAGGTGAAGCTGGGTGGCTCCGCTGGTAAATGACTTGAAATGTGGTCACTTTTTGCCCTCAAACCGGCACTTTTGCCCTGAATGGTAAGCAGCACAACCACTGATTACCTGAGAAACCGCTCCAGAGATGGATTGCAATGCTATCATTTTTGTAAATTCGGGCTGTTCATGTGCTGTCGCAGATGAACAACGCTTTGCTTTGAACCATCTGCTTGTGATATAGTGAAAAGATGGTCATGCCTCTACGGACGGAGGCGCTTTTTTGTCTTGCAAGAACCAAAGAAACAAGGAGTAAAACGTCATGGCGAATCAGGAACACCTTGCTCTTATCAGACAGGGAGTGCAGGCATGGAATGAATGGGCAGAGTGGGCGACAATTCGATCGATTCCACCGATCACTCCTGACCTCTCCGGAGCCGACCTCAAAAATGCCGACCTCCCAGGGGCCATACTCCCCGGGGCCAATCTCATTCAAGCCGACCTCCAAGGGGCCAACCTCTCAGGGGCCAACCTCCAAAGTGCTGGCTGTCGCGAGGCCAACCTCCAAGGGGCCAACCTCAGTGGGGCTGACCTGAGTAGGGCCAGCTTCGAAGATGCCAACCTCAAAAATGCCAACCTCAGTAATGCCAACTCCGAGTATACCGACCTCGGTGGTGCCGACCTCAGTGGTGCCGACCTCAGGGAATTCAACCTCGGTCATACCATCTTCAGGAAAGTCAACCTTAGTGGAGTCAACCTCAGTGGAGTCAACCTCAGTGGAGTCAACCTCAGTGGGTACTTACTCAGTGGAGCCAACCTCAGTGGAGCCAACCTCAGTGGAGTCAACCTCAGTGGAGTCAACCTCAGTGGAGCCAACCTCAGTGGAGCCAACCTCAGTGGAGCCAACCTCAGCAATGCCAAACTTCGAGGGGCTGACCTCACAGGGGCCAACACAGAAGGGGCTGATCTCACAGGGGCCGACATGGGAGGAGACAATACGGGAGGAGGCGATACGGAAGAAACAGGCGTTTTAGACTATGACCATGAGCGTGGCGAGTTCGGGATACACCACCGTGGCAAACCAATGGATCTCTTAATATCGGGCGATAACATAGACGTATACGATGACGTATACGATGGATCATGGCATTCAGGTCAATTTATAATAAATTTTGACTCTGGAATATGTTATCTACGAGAGAGAGATGAGACTCGGATGCTAAGTATGGGCATACGAGCAAGAAGAGCTAAAGGTCCAGTTTATTAGGAAAGCGAAACGACCACAAAGTAAAACCTTCAAGGTGAGAAATGGTGGAGCACCTGAACACTACATCAGGTGCTTTCACTTTTTCTAAGGTTCGACGGAATCAACCCCAGAGATCGAATTTTGCCTTCAAGGTTCGATCAAGCCAGAACCTCCGTGGCTCGTGCCGCTCCAGGGGCGGAAGATGCCAGGGAACGAATGGAAATTCGTCATACATCTTTTCTGCTGAAAATAGTCTGTTATTATAAAATGCTCCAGAGTGTGGAAGTGGTGTCGAACCTTCAGGTCAATTACCACTATACATCCGTAAAAAATGATATACTCCTCTTGTTCAAGTTGGGACTCTCCCTACCTTCATTGGCTTACCGTATGCTCTGATGGCCACTCAGTCCAATCTTTCCGGTAATCTGACAGTTGTGGGAATCTATGTCGCCTATGACGCGAACGGTTCTGTGCCTTATACGCTAAAGGGTGGACCATACTATGCTGTTTTAAGCCAATATCAGAGAGAAGCTGATGCGTTAAGACTGAAGCATTTGAGTTACTGACCAAACCAGGGTGGGTTTTGATAGGAACGAGATACCGCTCGATTACCGCGCATTTTGCGCGCTCTGTTTTTCAGAGATTACAGATGTCTGCGCATATGGTAGACTAGTCCTATGAACAAAACTGACCGGATGTTAGCCATCGTCCTGGAGTTACAGGGCAAGGGACGGCTGCGCGCTGAAGACCTGGCGCAAATATTTGAAACCAGCAAACGGACGATCTACCGCGATATCGAGGCTCTGTGCGAAGCGGGGGTTCCGCTCGTCTCGACTCCTGGTCATGGCTATACATTGATGCAGGGCTATTTTTTGCCGCCCTTGAGCTTCACAACCGAGGAAGCAACCATGCTGCTACTCGGTAGTGATTTCATGGCTCAGAACTTCGACGCGCAATACCAGGCAGCGGCGCAATCAGCCAGTCGCAAGATCGCGGGTGTGCTGCCAGAGCGCTTGCGTGACGATGTGCGCAATCTCCAGCAGAGCATTCGCTTTGTTGCGCCAGGGACACCAGGCAGTCTCGCGGAACAAGATAAGCTGCAAAAGCTGCGGCGCGCCATTCTCGAACGTATCATAGTACGCTTTCACTACCATACGCGTTACAGCGAGAATAATCAATCACCACAAAACACACGCGAAGCCGATCCCTACGGACTGGTCTATTTCGCGAACTCCTGGCACCTGATTGCTTATTGCCACTTGCGCCAGAGCATGCGCAACTTCCGTCTCGAACGTATGGAAGATCTGGAATTGCTCAACCAGACCTTTCAACGTCCCGCCGATTTCCAGATGAAAAGACCTGACGCGGATGCCAGAAAGATTGTCGTGCGCGTTCTATTCGCGCAAGAGGTGGCCCGCTGGGTACACGAGGCACGACCTTACCACGTTATCTCTACGGAAGAAACGCCCGATGGCCTGCTCATGACGTGCGCCATTCGCCAGGAGAGCGAGATTCGCCAATGGCTACTCAGTTGGGGACGCCATGTGCGCGTGCTGGAGCCCGAGTCACTGCGTCAGCAATTGCTGGTTGAAGCTGAAGCGATGGTACGTAACTATCAATCTCAAAAGTGATTTTGCTGCTGACATACTGTTGTCACACGTCCAGGTTAAACTTCTGATATGGAAAAGATACATGATCGTTCCAATCATTCAGAGGAGGTTTTAACCTATGTCCAGCACACGAGCAGCAGTCAACTTCATTATCTTCTGTGTCTCTGACCTGGAGGCATCATTCAAGTACTTTACAGAAACGCTCGGCTTCGAGGCTGATCTTACACAGAATTCGCCGGTTTTTCGTAGCTTTGCATCTCGTGAAGGTACGACTCCTTTCGGCCTGTTTCTGGCCAGTGAGGCGGCCATTCCCGGAAACCCTCAGCCCGGAAGCGTCAGAATCTACTTTGAAACGGATAAGCTTGAAGAGATGCGTGATGAGCTTGTCGCTAAAGGTGCGGAGCCAGCGGCAATTGAGGTGCAACCCTTTGGCTCGATCTTCCACATTCCCGCGCCTGATGGGCACCTGGTGACGATGCTACGCCCACCTGCTCAATAGTCTTTTGTTTTCCTACCAATTTTGCATTTTTGTGCGTAAAAAACAATGAAATCATTTTTATGCACAAAAAAATGCAAAATTGGCATTTCATTCTGCTTTAATCGTAACTATTCAGGTATTTTAATGAAACTTGATAACCTACTGGGTCAACCTGCAATTGAGCAGCCATGAGCCAAAGCCGCAGCCGACCCGACCAGACAACAGAGTAGGGTACGCTTATTCTACCTGATCAATGAGGTGCCAAGTGCGTGTTGTCTGCTGGTACTTCCATCCATGTGCCTGCAAGACCAAACGGATCGTTTTTGGGCAGATGTCTAAAAATCCTCTCGCCTGCAAGGACTTTTGCAAAAGGGAAAGTGACCAGACGGTGCATTGATCGACATCCCAAGTAGGACGGCGCTGCATTTCTCGAAGGATCAGTTCGTGATCCTGGGTGGTGTAGGAGGGCTTGCGACCACGACCCGGAGCAATGAATAGGGCGTCCAATCCGCTCCGGAAAAATCGCGCCGCCAATTGCGAGATCCCATCGCAGCTCATTCCGACTTGCTTGCCAGCTTGGGCGAATGAACATCCATTGGCAAGAGCTAAGAGCGCTTTTGCTCTTTTTCCAACACTCACCTCTTCGCCAGCAGCTTTTTGGGAGAGTTCTTCTCGTTCGTGTTGAGTTAGCTCACGCAAGGGAAATTTTTGCGGAGTTCCCATACTTCACCCCTCCTTGGAGTTGTGCATCCCGTTTCTTTGAGTGTAGCACTTCTCTCTCTTGCAGTGCAATACATTTGCCAAAGGGTGAAAAAGGTGATAGATTCAAGAAGAGGAGAAACAAGATATGAGCATGATGCAAAAAGATCCCTTACGTGAGCTAACTCAACAGGAAGAACGGGCCTTACAAAAGCTGGCGAAATCCACCAGTGAGCGCATAGATGTCGTCAAGCGAGCGAACGCGTTGTTATCTGTTCGTGCAGGAAACTCCTACACTGAGGCGGCGAAAGTTGCCGGATACAAAAGCAATGATACTATCAGTCAATTGGTACGTCGCTTTAACCAGCGCGGCCTCCTCGCTCTCGCTATTGCTGCTGGTCGTGGTCGCAAGCCCACCTACACGAGCTCGCAGCAAAGCCGCATTCTCGTCGAAGTGCAGCGCAAACCTGATCACAAAGAGGATCAGACGGGCACCTGGTCTCTGATGACCCTACGCCGGGCGTTGCGCAAAAGTGATCTCCCTCATGTTGGCGCTGAAACCATTCGTCAAGTCCTCCATGAGTCAGGCTACCGCTTTCAGCAGACACGCACCTGGTGCCACACCGGCTACGCACAGCGCAAACGTAAAAGCGGGACGGTGACCGTGTATGATCCCGAAACGCTGGAAAAAAAAGAGTCATCGAGTTAGCGTGTGAGCATGCAGAGGCTGCTGGGATCGTGCAACTCAACGAAGATGAAGCTGGGCCATACCAGGCGATCCCGCAGTCGGGAGCCTCCTGGCAGCCAGAAGGCCATCCAGCCACGCAACCACATGAGTATGAGCGCGGAGGTACCGCCAAACTGCTTACCCTCTTCCGTCCGTCCACGGGCCAAGTGCGCGCCAAAGGAGTGACCGAAGCTCCCAACTCCGTACTGCATCCCTGGCTTCAAGAACAACTCTCAGAGGTGCTTGCTCTGATCGAGCAGCAACAGCCTCCAGAGACCTTGCCTCCCGAAGAAGAGCGACCGCTCTATGCCCGTTGGGAAACCTGGCTGGGTCATCCTCCTGGCCGACCGCTCCCGCCCTTACGCATCGTGCTGGTGTTGGACAATCTGGCAGGACATCTCTCCTCTGATCTGGTGCGTTGGTTCTTTGACCATGGGGTAATGCCGCTCTACACACCGATTGGTGGCTCATGGTTAAACATGGCAGAGTCGGTACAGCGCATCATTGTCCGGCGTGCACTCAGCGGACAGTATCCTCAGAATGCTCAAGAGGTGATTGACTGGCTGGAACAAACGGTAGCGGGCTGGAACCATAATCCAACACCGTTTGTGTGGAATGGCAAACGGCGTCGACGGCATGAGCGTGCTCGCTCACGCCGTTTAGGCGGGTCGGCTGCGGCTTTGGCTCATGGCTGCTCAATTGCAGGTTGACCCACTACGTTCACCGATCCATACAGCTTTGCCGCCACGTGATGAAAGAGGAACAACAACGTTGGGATCAGGGAACGTTTTTTCCTCAAAATGATCCGACAACGATGGATTGGCAAGAGAAGATTCCATCGATGGTGCTCTACTTCTGTCTCACTGCTGACGCCAATGAGTGACTCAAAGTGTTTGTACCCTCTCATTGCTCATGTGAAAATTCCTCAGTAATGAAGTATTTATCGAACGAGCACGTTGGAGCGCTTTTCCGTTGATGACCAGGTAGGTCAGTGTGTTCAAATTGCTGACGGAATCTCCGTTGCGCACCTTTGGTCGTTCAATGCCAAGGGCTTTGGCCTGACTGTTGATCCGTTCGCACGTCGTTCGCTGGCGATAAATGGCGCGAAAGAGCGGTCCCTCGCGATCCAGGGTGACGCGCATCTGTCCTCTCGCCCTCATTGAAGGGTTGGGTGTATTCAGCCAGGGCCAACTCCACTCTTTCTCGAGGAATGCTTTAGACGACAAAAATTATCGAAGATGGTTCTGATATTCTATAATGCATCGCTGCACTTTTGATCTGTACATTTGCACACACTTCTGCTAAAATAACATATGGGACATGACCAATACAACAATACGCGTAAAATGTAGGACCGATGTCTGCTAATATCCGGCAGAATCAAGCCAAAAGCACTTCTGCTAATACGGACTCCCAACATTTTCGTTCCCCGATTTCCCTTTTTAAACTAGAGAAGAAATTGGTGATTTGAGGAGCATTTCAGGAGAAAAGATGACTCTTGAAAGCACCCTCAAGGGACGAAAATATTGAAAGCCCTAGATGCAGGTGACACGTACCTCAAAGAAAGCCCTGGCATCAAACTGCTCAACCAGGAGAAGGGTTTAGCTGAACTGGTACGCGACTTCACACGTTTGGATAAGGGGAGTTTCGCAAACTGGAAAACGACATGTTTTCACAGACACTGATTTTATTGTTGGTTCAATATTATCAAGGAGATAACTGAAATGCCCAATTTTGCAAACATGAAAGTCTATTGTCCTTGTGGTGACAAGTGTAGAGGAAATGGAGGAAACAGAAATAGTCCTCCGAGAAGATGTAATTATGAAGGACATTCTGATGATCTTTTCACGGGAAATGATCATAGGTATGTTTGCCCAGCATGTAATTGCGTTTGGATATACAAACAGGATTCAATTCAAATAGGCGAAGATAGAATCGCTAAGAAAACGCCATATTCAAGATGTAGATAGATGGGACACTTGCTCATATGATGGGTTACTCATATTGATAGCTCTCATTGCGATAAAACTGGCCGGTCCCACGCCCAGATTCTGCTCCTGGAGCTCGTGAATCACTCAGAAATGCTCAATTTTATCGCAATAAGAACTTGTAATATGTGTAACCACTCATAAGAGTCGGTGTCATAGATGGTGTAAATTCCAGGAGTATGCGGCTCTTGCGTATATTCGATCACATGAGCACAAGATGAGATACCCTCAAAATCGTTCACGAAGTTGTAAAGGATTATGCCCTGTTTCCAAATGAGAATCTGAGAGCATCAGCTATTCCATTTGCAGCACTAAGCGACACTCTCAAAAGCAAAGCTAGACGGCTCCGACGTTTCATAATTCTAGATTGTTGTTTTGCTGCAGCATCAGTGAAGCACCTGCAATCAGCTGGTGGGCAGGTTGCTTTTAAACAGGCCATCTCTGCACTTGGGGAGAAAAGTAAAAGTACTGGACGTGGGTTGCCTCAAAAAGGAAAGTCATCTCTCAACAGGCTAGACCTGGGTCGATACTCATCCAGCATCACAAAAAGTGTGTAAGACTCGCAAATGCATCGGCCTTGACAAGGTCAGCAGACGCGTCTCATCGTGAGGGATCACTCCTTTTTGGAGCAGTGGGTATATTGAAATCAAATGGTATGCGTCCTTCAATGTGGTGCGTGGCGGTGACTAGAAAAATTGAACCCTCAATTACGCAGACAATAGCACGATATATGGCCCAAGGTTTCCGACCATTGCTGTAGCGCTGGTTTGTTGACACCAGAAACCCCTCTCTCGGAGAGCAAACGTGTAGCATTTTCTCCGAGGTAAAGAGCCCAGATGTCACCTGTCATCAATTGATGAGGTTTCCTTCGTTAACAAAATAGCGGTAGTGCTGCGTTCCTCATTGGCACTATCATTCCCGTCTGAAAAATATATGGGCATGGCATATCTACTTTAGCTCTGGGCCTCAGTTCATCGTTTTATTCACACCATTGAGGAATGCAGCAGTAGGAGTGATCATCTTTTCGCGAAAAAGGAGTTGTTCTATGCAACAAAGCGTCATACAATATGTGCTCTCACGGCTTCATCAGCTCGGCATTACAGACATCTTCGGTGTTCCTGGGGACTATGCCTTTCCAATCAACGATGCGATCTGTGAGGATAAGAACCTTCGTTGGGTTGGCAGTTCCAATGAGTTGAATGCGGCGTATTCCGCTGACGGCTATGCTCGTATCAAAGGCGTCGCGGCTGTCAATACGACCTATGCAGTGGGTGAACTGAGCGCTATCAATGCGATTGCAGGAGCGTATGCAGAACACTTGCCAGTCTTTCTTCTGGTTGGCATGCCCAACATGACCACCCAAAGAAAACGAGCATTGGTGCACCACACCCTCGGCAATGGGGAATTTGATCTGTTCTACCGCATGGCAGAACCAGTCATGTGCGCTCGGGCCATTATCACCCCTGAGAATTGCGTGGCAGAGACCGAGAGGCTCATTGCGACCGCCTTGTATCAGCGCCGCCCGGTCTATATGGCTTTTCCTGCCGATTATGTCGACCGGCCAGTTCTCGGTACAGCTACACCTCTGCCACCACCTCAGAGCGACGCTTCGGTCCTGGATGCCGCAGTGAATGCCATCGTTGAGATGGTAACGAAGGCAAAAACCGCCTGCATCCTCCCAGGATTCTTCGTTGCGCGCGCAAATCTGCGCAACGAGATGATGGCGGTCGTGGATGCCTCAGGCTTGCCTTTTGCCACAATGTTCAGTGACAAGAGCACCCTTGATGAGACACACCAATCATACATTGGCATGTATGATGGTCAATTGATGGACCCTGAGGTACGCGCATTCGTCGAAGGCTGTGACTGTATCCTTGGTGTTGGTGCACTGCTGACTGACTTCAACACTGGGGCCTTTACCGCACGGATCGACCGCTCAAAGTGTATCAACATCCTGTATGACCATGTGCGAGTGGGCAATGCGATCCACGACAATATCAGGATAAAGGATGTTCTGCAGGAGCTTGCGAAACGTCTTCCCAAGCGTTCAGATATCAAAGGGCCAACGGTCAGTGGACTCGGCGAGCCACAGGGCAAGAAGGACGCGAAAATCACTGCTGAGTACTTATATCCTCGCTTGGAGCAATTCCTGAAACCGAATGATATTCTCATTGCCGAGACCGGTACTCCCTCGGTAGGATTGGCATTCGCGCGTATGCCTTCCGGCTCTGTTTTCCACAATCAGGCGCTCTGGGGTTCAATCGGTTGGGCTACGCCAGCGGCCTTTGGCGCCGCTCTCGCCGCCCCGCAGCGGCGGACCGTACTGATCACGGGTGAAGGTTCCCATCAAATGACAGCACAGGAGGTTGGCCAGTTCTCCCGCTATGGAGTGAAGCCGGTGATCTTTGTCCTCAATAACCATGGCTACCTGATAGAACGCTTGCTCTGCAAGAATGGGGAGATGGAGTACAACGATGTGGCATCGTGGAACTACCAGCAGTTGCCAGCGGCGCTCGGATGCGACAACTGGTTCACGGCCAGGGTCACCACCTACGGCGAACTCGACCAAGCCATCGGCCATGTCGAAGAGCGTGATACGGGGGCTTATATCGAAGTGATAACGGACAAGTATGTGGCCCCGCCAGTGGCTGTGAAACTCCATGAAGCACGCGGCACGCTGTATATGCACTAAATGAACTGGAGGAGGTCTCACATCACGCGGAACGTAAAGGGCTGTAAGCACAATGGAACACCCACAGCCCTGGCGATTCTTCAAAGGTCTACAGAGGAACAGGTTTCAACACCTCGCCACATCTCACTCTATGCTATACTCCGGTATATCTGAGCACCAGACATTGAAACGTTTCTGTTCTCGACATACACCAGCGTTATGCCATACTCTGTTCTATCGTAAGTGGGCTTCTCCGTTACGTTCAGAGACGTCTAATGTTGATCCAGTAAAACACATGAGTGTTGACACATATTGAAAGTACCCTTTGCATAAAGATAGCGAAGTAACTCACGAACAAAGTTGAGAAGTTCGCGAGCATCATCCATCGACGTTTGCTTGAGCGGGTCAAAGTGGGCACCAGTATTGCCTATTAGCCGGACCTCATGAGCCCAATCTGTAAATCACGAAGATGGTGATTTCAAATAGTCCGGGATACGATTACCCGGTAATGGGCAATCGTACCTGGAAGCTCGTCTCCCCTGGTCGTGAATCGAAACGCAGATCTCCCCGATGTTGCTGGACAACAATACGATAACATACATCAAGACCCAGGCCAGTGCCCTGTCCCACTTTTTTGGTCGTGAAGAAAGGCTCAAAAATCTGTTTCTGAAGCTCGGGTGGTACGCCTGGCCCGTTGTCTTGAATCACAACCAGAATCTGATCGTGCTCCCTGGCAGTGCGAATCTGGATGCGCCTGGCGTATTCTGATAGTGAAGAGAGTGCGTCGATGGCGTTATCCAGCAGGTTTGTCCAGACCTGATTGAGCTGGCTTCCATAGGCAGTAATCTTTGGTAAAGCGTGATCATATTGCCGATCTATGCTGATGCTCTCCTTTTTTAGCCTGTAGTTAAGCATGCGCATGGTATTCTCTAACCCTTCATGGACGTCGACATCTTGTACGGGCATCTGATCCATATAGGTGTAATCTTTGATGGCTTTCACCAGGTCTGAGATGCGTGCTGATCCTGTTTCGATACTGCTCGTGACCTCTGTGATCGAGAGTCTGGCGCAGAGCCAGTTGAGCGCGAGTGATAACGCATCTGACGAAAGGTGGCTAGCCAGGTCATCAAGATCCTGTATGGTGATGCGACCATCAACGAAGGTCGGCGCGAGATTCCAACTCTCACTGACGTTGTGCTCATCCAACCAGGTTTGTAATTCGTCTTCCTGATCGTTCCTGGTCAGCGGATCAAGCAGAGGTTGTTGGCTGACACGTTGGAGCATGTCATGGCAAAAGTCGAGCAGTTGCGCGCGATTCTGTTCGTCTAGCGCTCGACCAAGTTTCAGCGTGCGTTCTTCCTGCTCGCTGAGAATCACGCTGAGTTGTTCGGCACCACGACGCATAGCGGCAGCTGGATTATTCAGTTCGTGTGCCAGGCCCGCTGAAACCTTACCCAGAGCCGCCATCTTATCCTGTTGCCGAAATAAGGTTTCGAAATTATGGACACCTCCATAGATGCCAGCGAGCAAATGACCCAGCACGGGTAGTCCAAGCTGAAGCATACTGTGCACATTCTCTTTTGAGAGGTGTAAAACGCGACTGCGTTCCAGTGTGCGTATGGCATAAGGACTCTGGACAAGGAGGTCGCCAATGGATGGTAACCATCCCCCCCAGATGCCTGGTTGATTAGAGGTTTCAGTGACAATATCACGTCCATTATATTTGCGGGTAAATTGCAATTGCCCGCTGAGCAAAACCCAAAAGTTAGCGGCGGGCTCATCATCACGCAGAACTATCGTTCCCGCCTCGAAGACAACGACGTCCGCATGCTCACCCAGCCACTGCAACTGCTCTGGCGTGCACTCCTCAAAGAGGAATGTGCCGCGTAACTCTTCAATGAGTGATCTCTCCATATACTTCCTCTCTCTATCGATCGTAAGAATCTACACATTACCGAGATATTGATGCACAAATTGGATGGCAATTGCGCCTTCTCCTACGCTTGAAGCAACACGTTTGATCGAACGGAAGCGGGCATCACCTGCGACAAATATCCCGGGAATATTGGTCTCTAATAAGTAGGGATGACGCTCGAGAGACCAACCCTTTGGACGCTTCCCATCAGAGACAAGATCAGGTCCCGTCAGGATAAAGCCTTGATTGTCACGTTCGACCAGGCCCTCCAGCCAATCGGTATGTGGCATAGCACCAATAAAGATGAAAAGGGCGGTGGTGGGGCAGGTTTCACGTGCTCCTGTCTCGTTATTTTCAATAACAATATGCTGCAAGTTGTTTGCACCCTGCACTTCTACCACCTGCGTATTGGCACGGACAGTAATATTGGGCTGCGCATGGATCTCGTTGATGAGATAGTACGACATGCTTTTTGTCAGCGATGAGCCCCGAATCAAGATGGTCACGGAACGCGCATAGCGTGAGAAGTAGAGCGCGGCCTGCCCTGCTGAGTTTGCGCCCCCAACGATATAGATATCTTCACCTTTATAGGAGAGTGCTTCACTCATCGATGCCCCATAATAGACCCCCAGTCCTGTGAGGCGCTCAATGCCAGGCACAGAGATCGTGCGATAGGAGACACCGGTGGCGATAACCAGGGCATGGCAGGTGATCTCTGTGCCATCAGCCAGTGTAATCACACGATAGGGATCCTCGATCCGTAATTTTACCACCTCCTGCGGGGTCAGCATCTCTACACCAAAACGCAGTGCCTGCGACACGGCCCGTCTTGAGAGATCCGCCCCCGAAAGGCCAGTCGGAAATCCCAGATAATTCTCGATACGTGAGCTTGTTCCTGCCTGCCCACCGGGAGCTTGCCGCTCAATCAGGACCGTCGAGAGCCCTTCTGATGCTCCATAGACGGCGGCTGCCAGGCCCGCCGGGCCTCCACCGATAATGATTACATCGTAGAATGAGCGATCGGCTTGTGTGCGCCGTCCGATTTTTTCAGCGATCTGCACAGGTAAGGGATTTTCAAGCACAGCCCCATCTGGAAATAGCATCAGTGGTAGGTTGGGGGTCGTCATCTGGCTGGCTTGCAGCAAGCGCTGCCCCTCGGAATTTTCAAGATCAATCCACTGATAAGGAACACCATTGCGCCCAAGAAACTCTTTGAGTGCATGTGAAGAGGCCGACCAGCGTTGTCCAACAACCCTGATACCCTCAAATGGCGAGCGGTTTGTCGCCTGCCAATCACTCAAAAGATCGTCAACAACGGGATAGAGCATGTCTTCTGGGGGATCCCATGGTTTCATGAGATAGTAATCCAGTTTAATGTCGTTAATCGCTCGAATCGCAGCCGAGGAATCAGCATATGCAGTCAGAAGGACACGTTTGGCAGCGGGAAAGATAGCCTCAGCTTCCTTTAGAAATTCAATGCCATTCATTTGAGGCATACGGTGATCTGAGAGAAAAAGTGCCACGATCTCACAACGGACCGCGACCTGTCGCAGCAGGGCAAGACCTTCATGGCCGGAGATGGCTTTCATCACGCGATACTCTTTCCCGTATCTACGTCGTACGTCTCGTTCAACCGCCCGCAATACTTCAGGCTCATCGTCAATCAGCATAATAATCGGTCTGGACATTACGCACACTCCTTATTAAATACATCAAAGGACCAATCTGACAGCACTACAATCCTCACTATGGATAGAGGGGTAATGGTATTTTATCTTCATGGTTTTATCTTCCAGACAATTTTACTATTATAACGCGATGCGCAAGTTTGTCTTGCAAAGAAAAACTTCATGCCTATAGGGTACTTCACGGATATTCCTACCTTCAGGTCTATAAAGGCAGATGGAAACCTTCGCGCCAGGTGTTACGCAATTGGCCAACAATTAAATGCATAGCATTGTCTATATTCCTGGCACATATGCTTCCTTGCTTATAAATTAACGTTTAGATAAACAGGACTTTACTGGACGCCTTGAAGAAGTTCAGTAAGAAAGGAAAACGACGGGACGTGGGATATTGCTGGCATCAACACTGATCCACACGGTCTGCCCAACCCGCTTGAAAGCAAGAAAGATAGTGAGAGCCGACTGACACATATCTTGGCGAGACTGGTTTTCCGAACAGGTGAACTTGAAGGCTGGAGCTCCTTGTAGAAAGCGAGGCATGTGATATGCGACAATCGCGCCAAGATATATGGCAGAAACTAACGATGGTCTGGAGAAGAGATCTTCCATTCAGCCTCGTGCTTGAGCCATCGTGAGCCTCTATAGGTGGCCCATACAAAATTGTCCCTACAAGTTCATTGTATTCTGATGCACTCTGGCTAAACTTTACTTATGAAGAAAAATATAGTATTTGCCATCCTTGCCGTTTTCCTGGCTTCGCTTTCCGAGAGCCTCAACACCATCTTTAGCAAAATCGCACTGCTCTCTCTGTCGCCACTGATCTACAACTGTTTGCGTTTCCTGGTTGCCTCGCTTCTCATCACACCTTTTCTGCTCAAAGAGCGGCGACCACTGCCAAAACCATCGTTGAGCGTTCTGGCATTATGCAGTATTTTTACTCTGAATACGGTATTTTTCGTGTATGGAGTTCAATTGATCACCGCGACACTCGCTTCGCTGTTACTGACTACGACACCATTACTCACGAGCGTTTTGTTGTACTTGTTGATACGCGAACGCGTCAGCATCAAATCCTTGCTCGGTATCATCCTGGGGGGAATTGGAGCCTTGTTCTTGGTCCTGTTCCCGGTGCTGGGACAGGTATCCATCCAGAGCGGAGTCGTCTCTGGATGCCTGCTGATCGGTGCTTCTGTCCTGACGCTTGTCATCTATGCGATTCTGTCGAAATCGTTTCTAGAGCGCTACTCACCGCTCTATTTGACGGCGATATTCTGTTATCTCACGATGCTAGTGACGGCTCTACTGGCGCTTCCTGATCTTCTCCATGCTCACTGGTGGAGTGCGACAACGCCAGCGACATGGATCAGTACCATTGCGGCTGGTCTAACCATTGCCCTATTTACGCTGTTCTACCAATACTCTATTCAGTATGGCTCGCCACTGATCGCCTCGCTCTCCGTCTATCTTACTCCCTTGCTTACCCTGGGAATTGCTCCATTTGTGTTGGGTGAGTATCTCACACCAGATCTGCTCCTGGGAGCGTTTTTCATTCTCGTAGGGGCCTATCTGGTGACCACTTCAGCCAGAGTGAAAGGGCAGAAAGATCTCACTTCAGAGTAGCACATGGGGGTATTCGTTTATAAGTAGATAGTGACTCTGGATGTCACTATGGTAAGAAACACGGCTGTGTTGCAAGAAATTTCAGAGTAAGACGAGGGTAGGAAGGCTCACTTCTTATTCGGCTTAGGCGACCACTCCAAAGAGGGAAGAGATGAACATAATCTGACTCATGAAGTTTCCCTTTTCAACACGACGTATCTGCCCTTTCCGAATCATGTTCATGATCTCATATCCTTGGAGGGTTCGCCTCGCCGTCTCGAACGAAAAGAAACCCAGTCCGGGTTTGACACGTCGTTTGATGGTATTGTCAACTTAAGGAAAATTGTAGAGATTATAGAAGAGGAAATAAGGAAAAAGTGGTGACTCCTCCCTGTTTTCATGGGTCGTTTTCTCCAAAATTATCCACGAAGTGGGGCATAAATGGTAAAAGCTCAACAACAGAATTTTTTAAGTTGACAATACCCTCCCCATGCATGAATGCAGGGGTATCCGTGCGATTGAAACAAGATGAATGTGTAGCAAGCGGCCTAAATCACCAAGAGTGAACCAGAACCACTTCGGAGGGCATTTACCAGAAGGCAGCTAGAATTCTCTGTGACTCCTTTAGTGTGAGAAATCTCCTCTTTTGGGCATATATACATATATAGAAACATTCAGGGAGACAAATCACTATTTTTACATTTCACGGATATTTGATAAATAATTGTTCGTAAAGAAATAAGGGTACGATATGAAGCAACGTTCTCTGTTCATCATTATTCTGGTATTGATGGTCGTTATCTTCGTTGGGACATGGAGCTTCCTGGCGACAGTATTTCCAACCACGCAGACGCCTTCGCCCCTTGCAGCCATTGGTCTGGGACCAACGCCATCACCGACACCAAGTCCGACACCCACACCTACTCCCAGTCCGATACCCACACCAAGTCCGACACCCACACCCATTCTATCTCCAACCCCAACACCGTTATTTACTGGCTCCTCGGCTTATCTGCTGGATGCGACCACCGGTTCGGTCAAGCTGGATTCGAACAGCCATGCACGCGTCTCCATGTGGAGCACGACCAAAGTTATGACGGCCCTGTTAGCTATTGAGAATCTCAATCCGGATACCATTATTACCGTCAATCAAGAAGAGCTGGACGAGGTGCCTGCGAATATGAGCATAGCATACTTGAAGCCAGGCAACACGTTACTGGTGCGTTATCTGCTCTATGGTCTGATGCTGCCCTCGGGGAGTGATGCCGCTGTCGTCCTGGCGCACGCGGTCTCCAACAATACAGCAAACTTTGTCGCATTGATGAATGAACAAGCCAGCCAGCTGGGTATGACTGATACGCACTATACCAATCCGTATGGGTCCTATGATCCCAACCACTACTCGAGTGCCGCCGACCTGACGATACTGATGGAGAAGGCGTTGAACTATCCTCTCTTTGAGCAGATCATTAATAGCCAGAGCTATACAGTCAACGCAAGCTGCTGCCATAATAAGTACACCTGGAACAACATCACGACGCCATTCTTGCAGAATGTACCGGGAGCAATCGGAGGGAAGACAGGATCGAATGAAGACAATACCGACTGGTGTATGGTCTTTGCCGCCAATCGCAACGGGCATCTCCTCATCGGCGCCGAAATGCACGCCCATTCAATCGATCAGCTTTTTCAAGATGCCGCAAATATATTAAATCTATGACGAATATATGTAAATCCCAACAATTAAACGGGTCTACCCACGGGTTGCGCAACAAGGTGCACTTTTAGCTGAAGCAGCATCGCTGGCCGGTTCAATGTTGTCGTTTTTTTCGTTGAACGGCAATCTGACCTTGATGCGAGCTTGAAACTTTCTTTGAGGTACCCTCAAAATGAGCATACCTCAAAGAAAGTTTGCCATTCAGCTTTTTTCTGGCAAGAGGCTAGAAATACCTCTACCCTATGAAAACGGGTCAATTCCACATGTTCAGACGGCACATCAAAGAGACGAAGAGCGGCAGCGTTGATACACCTGATCTTGCCCTCTCTATCCTTCTACCAGCTTGTCACACGTTATTTGCAACACAGCCTATATTGACTCAGTTTGATTGGGTCGTAGCGCTTGCATGGCTGTCATAAAATAAGAATCGATATTTGACAGGTACTGATGCTGGTTATCCTCATTTTCATGTTGTCACCAGTGTTAAGCTTAAGGGTGGGCTTTTTCGTGAGGAAATGCCTTCAAGTGATCTGAAACTTTGCTGGCAGGTGGAGGAGCAAAGGATACGGTGTAACCTCCGTCGAATCTAATTGGTGTAAAAACAATACTGAGGTTCTCGTAGGATGTGGGCAGGTAGCAATGTGAAGCATGTGGAACGACTTATGAAGCGGATGGAAGTATTCATGGTGAATGCTTGCTCTACTGCTGATATTGCTATGTATCAGTAGCTTCCACGTTTACTACTGGTCATCCGTTTGTTCACTCGTCATGAGGTAGCTCTCGGACAATCCAAAAAAAGGAGATCTTATGAAGACGTTGTTCAGTTTCGCCGAACACTTCGCAGGAACGCTCTTGCGCCTTAGCTTAGGCCTGGTCCTGCTCTGGATTGGGCTCATACATCTTATCAATCCTCAACCTGTTGTTGTATTGCTCTCTATGTCACTTCCTTTCCTGGCCTTCAGAGCGTCCGTCTATGTGCTCGGCGTGCTTGAAGTCATTGCAGGCATCCTGCTCATCGCTGGCCTTTGGGTGCGCTATGTCGCTCTGCTATCCCTGGCGCTGTTTGCTGGGACGTTGACCATTTTCGTGATTGCTCCAGGGGTGACAAGCTTCCCTTTGCTTACCCAGATGGGACAGTTCTTGCTGAAGGACGTGGTTCTGGCTTCCGCTGCAATCACGGTGATGGCAAGAGATGCAGCCAGCCATGAGGCGAAACGGGCTGAGCGTACTCAACTTTCTAGGCCCAGTACTGCGTAAACAGCTATCAAATGGTACGATAACAAATGGTTCTGTCAGAACGGTTGTGTTGCAAGCATGAAGGTGTGATGATAAACTCTTCTTTATTTGGAACAGAGCAGAGGAGTTTTTCATCATGATCGAGCAGAATCCGTTCAAATGGCGTCATTTCCAGGCCGACATCATTTTGCTCTGCGTGCGCTGGTACCTGCGCTATGCTTTGAGCTATCGTGATCTGGAAGAAATGATGCTCGAACGGGGTCTGCACGTCGATCACACCACGATCTACCGCTGGGTTCAAAAGTATGCCCCAGAACTGGATAAGCGCTGCCGACCGCATCTCAAAACCTGCAACGACTCCTGGAAAGTCGATGAGACGTACATCAAAATCAAAAAAGTCTGGATGTACCTTTATCGGGCGGTGGATTCCGAGGGGAACACCCTCGAGTTTCTCTTGAGTCCAACACGCGATGCCGAGGCGGCCACACGTTTCTTCCTGAAAGCGCTCCGTTCCACTGCTGATGGAGTTCCTCAAGCACATTCACTCAAGGAAAAAATGGCCCAGCCAGCCACCGCGGGCAACCTTGCCATAGGAGCTCCTCGTGTGATCAATGTCGATAAAAATGCAGCCTATCCCAAGGCCATTGCCGACCTGAAAGCCGCTGGAGTCCTGCCTGAACACGTGGAATTGCGGCAGGTGAAATACCTCAACAATCTCATCGAACAGGACCACCGGTTCATCCAACCGTTCCCCAACGTTTGACCAAACCTGGCATGGGCTTTTTCTCGTTCGAGACGGCGTGGCGAACCTTACAAGGATACGAAATGATGAACATGTTAAGGAAAGGGCAATGCCAAGGTGTGGCCAAAGGTGATGTGGGAGGGCAGGTCGCACTGGTCGCCAAACTCTTTGGAGTGGTTGCCTAAGCACAGTGAAAAGGGCGCTCACGTTCCATTTTTTTCTTCCTCGTTTTTGCAACACAACCAGATAAAATAGGATATTAACAAGTACTATAAAGATTGTAGATATACACAAAACAATGGCCTGATAAAGAACAAGAGTATTAGTGTATCCTGTATCGGTTCCTAAAGTATCTAGATATAGCACTGTCATATGCGTGGCAATGTATATAAATATGATGCATGCCAATGAGAAAAAGGCAAGTATCACCCTTAGGGCTCTCACGCCAATAACATGACCTGTAGAACGCTCGCGTGCTACATAGTATGGGCAGATGGCGGCAAAAGTTGGTCAGGTTATTTTAGTGAGTCTCCTTAGGCATGGTTCAAAACCATGCCTTATACTTCAATCCTCATATTTTAATCTTCATATTTTGTGCATGTTACATAATTACTCATTATTTATATTAGCAAATTTAACTATTGATCGTTAGAATGATGGAAGGTAAACTTTAACACAAGAATTATTTTTGTGTACATCGCACAACGTATTCCCTTCAATGAAGATACTTCTTGCTAGGATGCATACACATAGACAACTGTGTTATGCCCCTTTCATCCAATCTATGGTGATTGCTATTCTCAAAAATTCCTGGTTCATAACTGAATTTTAGTGCCAAAATCCAGTTATGAACCAGGAATCACATAAAATTACAGTTTTTACATCTAGCAGGGGTAAAGTAAATGACCGATCGTGCAAAAAATGTAGATAGTATAGGAGCGGTTGAAAATGAACTATTTGGAAAAGAATATGAGAATTCGCCAGTTCCGCTCGAAAAAAGAACGTCACTGTTGTCGGTAACTTCGGTCTGGCTGGGGTTCCCGATGATTATTACTGCGGCCGTTACAGGAGCCACACTTGTTCATGGTCTCGGTTTTGCTAAAGGCGTTCTGGCAATGCTGATTGGAAATTTGCTCTTGTTTGCTTATGTTGGATTATTAAGCGTGCTGGGTGCAAAGAGCGGGCTGAACTTCGCTCTTCAGGCGTCAAGAACATTTGGAAAGAAAGGCTATATGGTCTCTTCTGCCTTGCTATCCACATTGGTGGTTGGATGGTTTGCTGTTCAAACCGGACTAACCGGTGTCAGTATAGCCAGTGTGTTTGATGTCAATAGCACGTTGATTGTTGTTATCGCTGGCGTACTCTACTTATCGCTGACACTTCTGGGTATTCGAGCATTGTCCCTCATCGGCATGATCTCCGCTCCACTGTTTCTTGTTTTGGGTATTTATGCAGTGGTTTTATCTGTCAAGAACGGACATGCGATTTGGAGCTATGCCGGAAATTCGGGCCAATCACTGGCATTTGGCGTCGCCGTCACACTTGTGTTCGCTTTGTTTGCCGATTCGGGTACGATGACCTCAGATTTCACAAGATGGGCGAAAAATAAGAATCATGCCTTAATCGCGACCTTTGCTGCTTTTCCCGTAGCCAACCTGATTGCCATGCTCATCGGCGGCATTATTGCAGCGGCTACGTTGAACAGCACCGGTGATGTGTTCGGAATCATTGTAGCACAAGGTGGTTTCCTCGCCGTCATTGCCGTTGTTTTCCTGTTCGTTAATCTCGGATCTGTCTGTTCGCATTGTCTTTACAACTCGGCTGTCGGCTGGTCCTCTATTTTGGGCGGCAAAATGCGGATGCTCACGCTTGTGCTGGGGATTTTGGGAATTATCATTGCTGCACTGGGTATTTGGAATTATTTCGTCAACTGGTTGAATCTCCTTGGCGTTATTGTTCCTCCCATCGGCACTATTATTATACTTGACCAACTTTTAGTCCGCAGGAATGTGACAGAGACGATATCCAATATTCGTTATCAGCCGTTTATTGCCTGGGCTATCGGTTCCGGAGCTGCATTGATCGTGAATTACCAGTTTACAAGCCTTTCAACAGTTATAACAGGCATTTTGTTTTCCGGAATTGTTTATTGGGCCATCTCACTGAAATCTGCATCGATAACGCAGGCAGCCGCGTCGGCAAATACAAGAAATTGATTAACGAAAGTAAAGGGCACATCCGCCAACGTGTCCTCCTCATACCGAGGAAATCCAGTTAGTTTCAGTCGAACATCGTAAACTGCTCAGTAGCAATCTTCCAACTTGTCCAAGTAGAAGCAGGAGATTATATATATATGTCGAATATGTCGAGCGAAAAATTCCCTTTTCTGGAGGCAACCGTAGAATCTTTTCATACGGCTCTTCAAGATCACAAGATAACGAGCGAGTCGTTGGTGAAATGGTATATGGACCGGATCCAAGCCATGAATAACAATGGCCCACAAATTCAAGCGATCGTCAACGTGAACCCGCATGCCGTCACGGAAGCGAAAGCGCTCGATGACTATTATGTGAAGAACGGATCCTTTAAAGGACCGTTGCATGGTGTTCCCGTCCTCATCAAAGATCAGGCAGAAACGAAAGGCATTATAACTACTTTCGGTTGTAATGCCTTCAAAAATTATATACCAGCTGAAGACGCGGAGATCATAAAACGCTTGCGCGAAGCAGGGGCAGTCATATTGGCGAAAACAAGTATGTGTGATTTTGCCGCCGGATGGTTCTCGTTTTCTTCCGCAACGGATCATACGAAAAATCCGTATGCGCTGGATCGGGAATCTGGTGGATCGAGCGCCGGAACGAGCGCGGGCATTGCATCCAACTTCGGATTAATCGGGATCGGCGAGGACACGGGCGGTTCCATCCGGCTTCCTGCTTCTTTTAATAATGTATTCGGTCTGCGCATCACGACCGGACTTATTAGTCGCAACGGATTTTCCCCGCTCGTCCATTTCCAGGACACACCTGGTCCGATTGCAAGAACGGCTCGGGACGTTGCGAAATTGATGGATGTCATTGTTGGTTACGATGCGAAAGATCCGTTTACAGCTGCCACATGTTGCACGAAAGATGCCAGCAACTATGAAGCGGCATTGGATAACGCAGATCTGAAGACATTTCGGGTCGGTATCCTTGCCAATGCCTTTGGCCCCAATGATAATCCCGATTCCGCTTCCGTGAATGAAGTTGTTTTCCATGCTATTGATATGTTGAAGAACAACGGCGTTGTGGTTGTGGAAGGCTTGAATCTGCCTGACATAAGCAAATGGATTGAGGAAACGTCCCTGTATGCGCTGCAGTCCAAAAAGGATATCGGAAACTTCCTTAGTCTCAGGCCAGATACTCCTGTAAAAAGCTTTATGGAAATTTACGAAAGCAAATCGTTCCATCCGATGAATGATTTATTCCATGATATCGCCAATGGTCCAGAAGATCCCACAACCGATGCGAATTATTACCGGATGAGAATGCGTCAGGCAGAGTTCCGCCGCACAATTTTGAACATGATGGCCGACAAACGGGTTGATTTTCTGATCTTCCCGACAGTGCAAGTGTTGCCTCCAACAAGAGAAGAGCTCTATTCACAGAAATGGACGTGTCTGACATTTCCTACGAATACGGTCATCGCTTCCCAGTCCGAACTGCCGGCCATGTCGATTCCGGCAGGTTTTACACGTGAAGGTATTCCGGTTGGCTTCGAGTTGGTTGGCAAACCGTTTGCCGAAGCCCAATTGTTGCAATTCGCTCATGATTACGAAAGACATGCCAACCCCAGAAAAGCGCCGCTGTTCAATGAACCGATTGAAATGAACTTGAGATGATTGGTGGTACCTTGATTGAAAGCATATATTGATTTAAACTGTGATATGGGCGAAAGTTATGGCGTGTACAATTACGGTTTGGATAAAGAAATGATGTCTTTAATCTCCTCAGCCAATGTGGCCTGTGGCTTTCACGCCGGAGATCCGCAAGTGATGCACCAAACCGTGGCGCTGGCCGAACAATATGGTGTTCGCGTCGGTGCGCATATCGGACTTCCGGATCGGCTTGGATTCGGACGGCGGTATATGCAACTGACACCTGCGGAAATGTATGATTATTCGCTTTATCAAATCGGTGCGTTGGATGCCTTCCTGCGAATCAAAAACATGCGGATGTCCCATGTTAAACTGCATGGAGCGTTGTATATGATGGCTTCGGAGCAAAGAGATCTGGCGGACGCGTTCGTTCAAGCTGTTTCCTCTTTTGATCCCGATTTGGAAATTTACGCGTTACCAAACTCGCAAATGGACATGAGCGCAACAGCAAATAACCTCCCTGTGGTACGCGAATATTTTGCAGATCGGCCTTATGTGCAGGAAAACGTAAAAATGTTCGGATGGTCTTATGAGGAAGTCGGAACTCCTGAAGAGGTGGGTGCTCGGATCGAGAAAATGGTGAGTGATTCCGCTTTCGCGAATATCGGGACGATATGTGTTCATAGTGATACAAAAGGTGCTCCGATAATTATGAAAAGAGTCAAGGACACAATTCAGTCATTCGGTTATAAAACAAGGAAATAACATCCTGACTGCTCAAAACAGGGGCTATTCTTCAGCCATTTTGCATGACTGAAGAATAGCCCCCTGTTTGGGTTCTGTCAGAATTCAGAAGAAGATTTGGCGTGGAGGTCACTCATGGAGGTATTGTCAACTTGTTTGTAGGAATGTGGCTCACTGATTAGTTATAAAGAAGAAAGATGTTGGAGGTCAACGAGAGGTTTGGGATATTTTGCAGTTAGCTGGCCAGTTCCACTCCAGTTATCTCATTCCATTGCTGGAATCTCCCCTGTACAATGGCACGATATTCCTCGGCATTCAGACGGTGTCTTCGAGGTTGGAAATGTTGAGAGAGAGGACCAAAGGCGGTTGTGTTGCAAAAACGAGGAAGAAAAAAATGGAACGTGAGCGCCCTTTTCACTGTGCTTAGGCAACCACTCCAAAGAGTTTGGCGACCAGTGCGACCTGCCCTCCCACATCACCTTTGGCCACACCTTGGCATTGCCCTTTCCTTAACATGTTCATCATTTCGTATCCTTGTAAGGTTCGCCACGCCGTCTCGAACGAGAAAAAGCCCATGCCAGGTTTGGTCAAGCGTTGGGGAACGGTTGGATGAACCGGTGGTCCTGTTCGATGAGATTGTTGAGGTATTTCACCTGCCGCAATTCCACGTGTTCAGGCAGGATGCCAGCGGCTTTCAGGTCGGCAATGGCCTTGGGATAGGCTGCATTTTTATCGACATTGATCACACGAGGAGCTGATGTGGCGGGGTTAGCCACAGTTGCTGGCTGGGCCATCTTTTCCTTGAGTGAATGTGCTTGAGGAACTCCATCAGCAGTGGAACGGAGCGCTTTCAGGAAGAAACGTGTGGCCGCCTCGGCATCGCGTGTTGGACTCAAGAGAAACTCGATCGTGTTTCCTTCAGAATCCACTGCGCGATAGAGGTACATCCAGACTTTCTTGACCTTGATGTACGTCTCATCGACTTTCCAGGAGTCGTTGCAGGTTTTGAGATGCGGCCGGCAGCGTTTCTCCAGTTCCGGCGCATACTGCTGGACCCACCTATAGATTGTCGTATGATCGACATGCAACCCTCGTTCGAGCATGATCTCTTCGAGATCGCGATAGCTAAGCGCATAGCGCAAATACCAGCGCACGCACAAAAGAATGATGTCTGCCTGGAAATGACGCCATTTAAACGGGTTCTGCTCGGTCATGTCTGATCCTCTTTTGCTCTTTTCTCTCAACTGTAGCAGATCGGTTTACTTCTTGCAACATAACCCCAGCCAGTAGGCTGATCCAAGCATCAGAGAGCTTGTCAGTCGGTGTATGCTTGATGGTCTTTTGCCGAATCTGTACCTGGGTACGGATCGGGCCAAATACATCGAGTTGACGCAATTTCACTCCAATAGCTGCCAGGCTGGCAGTCGGGCTGAAATGGTTCATCGTGCGTATGATAGACTCGTTCATGGTGATCCTCCTCGCAAATGAAAGCTTTTATGGAATATCACCTTTCTTTTTGCAAGCCCTTCAAGGGTGAGTAAACCTGTCGCTATTTGGGCCAAACTTAGGTAGTGGGTCAACCCGCAAATAAACAGGTATTCGCCAAAGGTATCATAACGACGCAGATGGCTTCTGGCCGGGACTCAACATTCTGCTACGAATGGCCGCTCAATTACGGGTTGACCCAGTAGTGTATACAATGCTTCGCAAATAGCGAAAAATAATGCAATATAGCTCCATTACCTGTCCAATATCTGCAAATTATTTATGTCTTTCCCTCCATGCAGCATGATGACCTGTTTATTAACAGGGTTGCCGTCGCTAGCAAAGGCGATGATCCCACTGATTCCTTTGTAGGCATGCTCGCTGTCGATCTCACTTAGTCCTGTGCGCACCCTGTCTGGCGTGATCGCTGTTGGATCTGCTGCCAATGCGTTCTGGTATCCTTGCAGGTATGTGTTGGTTGCGTCGTAGGAGAGGATGACGTCGCTATCTGCCAGGCTGGAACCGTACGTCTGTGGATTGGTGTTATGCGGATCATACGTGGTCTGATAGAACTTGAGAAATGCGCTCTGTTTTGCATTATGAGAATCAATGTATGTAAACGAGGTGAAATAGAGATTCTTGAAATTTGAGTTTTTTGCTGCCTGGGTGTAATCACCTGGTATAAACAATGCGTCTCCTCCCATCAGGCGCGTGGTCGCATGCTGAATCTCCAGATTTAAAAGCACTGGACTGGCGTCGCGCGCATAACCCGCAAAGTATATGAGATCAAGGTCAGGGTGTGCGGTGAGTACACTGTTGACCTGGTTGAGTAGACCGCTTGTATTCCCAATAGTGTATGTTGGTGTCTCAATAATCTTATGTCCTGGTGTGCTAAAATGTTCCTCGAAAGCTTTTGCCAGGCTGTCACTATAGGCGTCATTAGGATCTGAGAATACTGCGATGTTGTGCGCATTGAGCTTCTTCTGTGCGTAGTCCGCTGCGTATGTGCCCTGCTGTGTGTCGGTCGGAATGACGCGGAAAAAATAAGGTGAGATGCCTGTCAGTCTGTCGCTGGTTGCGGTAGATGAGACGAGTGGAATCTTGGCTGCCTGCAACAGGGGGACAACAGCAAGTGTCGGTGCGCTGTTTAAAAATCCTAACACTCCGATGATTGTGTGGTCCTGGTGCACAATATTGATGATCTGCTGTGTGACGAAGGGGGCATAATCCGGGTTGCTGCCTATATTTGCTACCAGGATCAGTAGTGGCTTACAACTCTGTTGTGCACTGAGGCAGTGATCATTATATGCCTTTTGTCCGAGATATGCTCCCTGGATGATATCTCGTCCGCCGCCTGTAAATATGCCGTTGGTTGGGGTTAAGCTGGTCGCGACGACAAGTGTGATGTGTGGTCGTGATGTCTGCAGTACTTTCACGTTCTCTGCGTAGATCAGTGGTTCTGCGTCTGTTGTTGCTGCTGCGTTGGCATTCTCCCAGGATGTGCTGGCGGCTCCCAGATGATGGGCACGTTGCTGGCTGGCGGCGAGGCTCTTGTTATCGGTGTCTGTGTTGCCCTGTCCACTATCAAAGGCATACGCACCGTCACTTACTCCGATACTCTCCTGTCCGCAGGTCGCTAATGTGTCTGTGACGCCGATTGTGTGCGGTGGCATCAGCCCGACGAGGCATGGACTACTGCTAAAGCTGTTCTGATAGTATAGAATAGCGAGCGGTATGGTTGTTGCTAGAATGATGAGCACAACGAGCATCATTACGAATAGTCGCTTGCCCCACCAGGCCAACGGCTGTGTTCTTTTGATCGCCTGCAACATTCTGCTGGAGTTCTGACTATCATTGATCTGGTTAAATAGCTCAAGCGCATGCTGATAGTTTTTTTGCGCATCATGCCTTTTTTGCTTCGACTCATCTGCCAGCGCTATCTTCTCGCACAGTGTCGCTTCACGCTGCCCGCGCTCCTTTGCGCTACCTGTGTTGAGTGTTTTTGTGAGCGCTAAGGCTTCTGTATATTGTTCGACTGCCTGGTCTGGCCTCTTATGCTGCTGATAAATCTCTCCTATAGATTGTTGGATGTTTATTATGCTCTGTGTGTCTCCACTCGTGCGGTATAATACAAGAGATTTCTCATAATCATTAATGGCGTCTCTCCATCCCTGCGGAGCAGGTCGCCTGACGCGCTGCTGATTGTGTGGGATGCGGCTATAGAGGGTTTCACGCTGCAGACGTTTGAGATCTCCCTTCGCTTGCAGTGTGCTGGCTTCGTTATGCGTCTCTCCGAGTTCGTGAAAGATAATTTCTGCCTGGTTGTAATAGTTGAGTGCTTCAGGCCATTCTTCTTCTCGTTGTGAGCTGTGTTGGCCCAGGTCGCGCAGTACATGGGCTTCACTGAGGCGGTCGCTAATCTGGCGGAAAAGGCCAAGTGCCTGTTCGTAGCTCTGCCTGGCCTCTTCTTCTTGCCCTCTCCGTTGTATATGACCACTTGCTTGCAAGACTAATCCTTCGTTCCGGCTATCATCAAGGTCGTGGAAGAGCTGGCGTGCCTGCTTATAGTATTCAAGTGCTACGGACCCCTGTCCGAGTTCTTTCTCTTGCATGTCTCCAATTGTCTGAGCCAGTCTTGCTGCATAGCCGGGTTCGCCTGCCTCCTGCAAAGATACGAGTGCCTGTTGATACTGTTTGAGCGCTCTTTCTGGCTCTCCATTCTTACGTGCTTCGTCACCCCATGCATAATGATAGATACCCTGGCCAAATTTGCTGATCTGCAGCGCGTTGTCTCGCGGTATTGTTAACAGGTGACGTATGCTCTCTTCGTTCTCTGCCTGCTTTATCTGCTGTTGCCATGCGACGATGCCTTTGTGGTCGTCGAGTGCGAATGCATAGTAATATTGTTCGGGATCAGAGCGATTAGCACAATAGTTGAAGGCTCGTTGGTGATACAGTTGCCACTTATCAGGTTCCTGCCGATGAATGTTCTCAACGAGCACTTCACGAAATAATTCATGTATTTCGTAGTAGCGGTCTCCTATGTCTTTAATATAGGAATAGCTGCTAAATTGCTCGAAGCTTCCATACACGTCGGGAAGATCTAGCAATTCTGGAAAGATGTACTGTATGAATTCCCAGTTGAAACGGCGCAATAGTACTCCGTAGTGTGTCCATTCACGGTCCGGCGATCGTAGCCGCAGGTCCAGGCGATCCTGTACGAGTTCTACTAACGCTTGCTCGGTGTATTCTTTCTGGAATGGTTCGTCGAAAACCTTCTCTCTTTCGTCCCTGACCTGCCAGAGGGTGCTGATGATTGAGAGACAGAGGGGATGCCCATGGGTGACGCGGAAGATCTTTTCCTGGTCCTGCTCGTCTTCTACTCCTATCTCGCGCAGATAATCTACGACTGCTTCCTGGTCAAGCATCGGTAGCGGATACATGAGCTGATCCTGTTGCGCTACTTTTTTCATTTGTGGATAGGTTCGGCTGGCGATCAAAATATGGCAATGTAGATAGGTGTGGAGTTGTGGTATGAGACTATTGGTAACCCAATCGCTATTGTGTATGTCTTCGATCTCGTTTAACCACTCACAGGTATCAAATATGAGTACTAGTGCTCCCTCTGACCGGTTAAATGTCTGTATCTGCTTATAGAAAGCTGTCTCTACCTCGGCAAATAAACGTTGCTCTGCGTGTGTCGCGTCTTGTTCTCTACTCTCAATCAGGGTCTTGAGATCTCCGAGTGGTTGGGTCAGGTTGAGTGCTGCAAATGAGGCTACTATCTCGAATGAGTGTTGTGCTGATCTGCGTCGTGCATTGCGCAGCGCATCGTCAAATGCATCGACGGCCTCTTGCACACAGTTGGCTGCCAGTCGCCAGGAGAGCGCTTCGAGTATCTTTAACGGATCGGTCGGTAGTGAGCGGTTGGCAAAATCCAGTTTGATATGTAATGTTCCACCTGCTGCATGATCCTCTAGATAATCCAGCAATGTGCTCTTCCCGGTCCCGGGCATTCCTGCCAGCAGAAACAACCAGGGGGTCTCTTGCTGCAGAAATTTCTTGTATACTTCGATCTCTCTTTTTCTACCAATAAACTTGGTTCTCGCAATATTAAGCGACACGCTTAGATCCTTTGTTCGTCACACTCTTTAACATCTCAATATGCCTCTTCTCGTTCATGGTACTTTTTGAATTGGTCGCTTTCTTCGTTGCTTAAATGATTGAGAATAATCTGTCGCAATAAAGGTGCAATTGTATAGGCGTTCTGTTGCAGGTTAAATTGTACTGAAGGATATCGTACGAAACACTCAAATAGATCACGTGCTTGCATACCTGGCAGCAGCTCAGGGAAGATGGTTGCCCATTTATGTTGGGTGAAATATTCAGTCACTACTCCATAACGTAACAGTTCATCGAATGGCCAGTGCAGGCGCGCGAGGATCTGTTCTTGCACGAAGGCTTGCCAGGCTGCGCGCAAAAATAATGCGACGAGCTGTGATGTGTTGCGTATCTCAAGTTGCGCATCATACCCATATTCTTTAATCACGTTGCAGAAAAGCGTGACGCTGTATGCGTGACCCTCTGTCTGGGCAAATACTAGCTCATGCAATGTTGCTGCGTGGATCTTTTCTTGTTGCAGATAGCCTGCTACTGTCTCTCTGTTCCAGGGTAGGAGGGTAATTGTGTGTCTCTGTTCCTGTTTGATGACGTCCAATGGCGGTTTCATCCTGCTTGTCATCATTACCAGGCATTGTTTGTTGCTACTTTGACGTGTGAGATCCTCATGTAAGTCTGGTAATAGTGAGTTCATCAACCAGTAATCAATGTCGCTGTCTCGTTCACTCAGCCATTCAAAATTGTCTAAGAGGATGACCAGTCCATCTTCTCGTAGTGTGCGCACGGCCTTTTTGAAGAATGTTGTCAGATTGTCGACTAATCCTTTCAGCCCTTTTTGTATCTCCTGGGATAATTTGTCTGACAGGATACTCAATGAGTTGTCTGTCACTCGGGCTTGATCTTGTGCGTTGATGACCTGGGTGATGTTGTGCAACTGTGAGGCCATAATGCTCATCTGTCTCCGCCCATCCTTCAGTTCTTCTTCAAATCGCTCGATTGCCTGCTCTTTACAGCTATCGGTGAGCTCGCTGATGATCTGCTCCAGAATGGTAAATTGATCGTGCAACGATGCTCTGGCGAAGTCCAGGTAGATCATCTTTACCTGTTCTGTCTGCAACTCTTCCCGTATCTGCCTGAGCACGTTGCTCTTGCCGACACACTCAATTCCATGCGTGATTAATAACCATTGCGCCTGCTGGTTCGATCTGCCTTGCTGGTAGAACTCTCTATGCAGTGCCAGCGCGGTCTCACGCTCTACCGATATCACGCTTTACTCCTCTGCACTTTAATGACGAGAATGATCTATTACTTGCCTGTTTATCTATATAGATGTATATATTTGCATTAACCAATATTGAAGCTGTTCCCTTCAACATGTGCATCTCCGCTGGCGTCTATCGTCTGTCTACCCTGTTCTGATCTGTTATGCATTGCATTTGCGATTACTCTGGCTCGGTCGCTGGCGAGGATCTCTTGCAGCGGACCTTGCTGTATATGTTGTGCGATTACCTGCGCGAATGCTTCATCGCTCTGTAGGGCATGTGCAAGCTTATTATTGAGGTTGATCTGGTATTCTTGTGGTTCTTCCTGAAAATGTTCGAGTGCTTTGAGGGCGCTACCTTTGTCGTCTCCCTGCTGAAAATGCTGTTTAATACTTTCGTACAGCCATTTGGCCTGAGCTAAACCGACGTCTACGATGTTTGTAGCTAATGCGTCTTCTAGTTTTGGGGCAAATGCTGTTAATATAATCACTGCTTGCTCGGTGATCATCTGTAGTGTTGTGGCGTCCATAAAAAATTGCCCAGACCTTTCTATTGCTATGTTCGTCTTAGGCTTATTTTATGCTATCTATACTGATGAATGCAACCTGCAAGCGTGGCACTTGTTTGTCTCGTTATGTGTTACGCTGGTCCAGGCGCTGCGGGTGCAGTCGGTTTTTCTTCTCTGTGTTCAATGTGTTGTGTGACTCATCATCTTCCTGGCGTAGAAAAACCTGTTCTTCGAACTCTTCGAGCAATTTCTCGCTCCGTTCGATACTCTTCCAGGCTTCGTCTCGCTGCCCTGCTCCGAACCAGTCTCGCTCTAATACGCGATCGTACCGGCGTCGGATCTTGTCTAGCTCTTGATGAATCTCTTCTGCCTCGGCGTAGATGAAATTCTGCCGAAAGTGTTCAAACTCGATCTCTTTTTTGAAGTTGACTTCGCAATTCTCGATGATCTCGTCGTACTGCAGATTCGCCTGCGCCAGGAAGCCATTGATGATCTTGTTCTCCTCCTCTGCGTGCGTTGGTACCTGCGGTATGCACTCAGCTACCGCGATCTGGAGGTGATGATGCTTGAGCGCGGGCTGCATGTCGATCATACGACCATCTCTCGTTGGGTTCAGCACTATGCACCCGAACTTGATCGGCGTTGCCGTCCTCATTTGAAGCCCACCACCGATTCCTGGCGCGTCGATGAGACATCTATCAAAGTGAAAAAGGAATGGGTGTATCTCTATCGAGCAGTCGATTCGCAGAGAAACACGCTTGACTTCTTCTTCAGTCCGACGAGGGATGCACAAGCAGCCAAGCAGTTCTTTCTGAAAACGCTCGCCGCTTCCCACACCAGGGAACCACGAGTCATCAACGTGGACAAAAACGCTGCGTATCCCAAAGCGATGACTGACTTGAAAGCCACCGGGATACTTCCCGAGAAGGTTGAACTGAGATAGGTGAAATACCTCAACAATCTCATCGAGCAAGATCATCGGTTCATCCAACCGTTCCCCAACGGTTGACGAAACCTGGAATGGGCTTTTTCTCGTTCAAGACAGCATGGCGAACCTTACAAGGATTCGAGGTGATGAACATGATACACAAAGGACAAGTACAAGGGGTGGACAAAGGGGATGTAAGTGGGCAGGTCGTACTGGTCGCCAAACTCTTTGGAGTGGTTGTCTAGGAAAATCGAAGAAGGTCGCCTCACGTTCAGTTTTTTTCTTCCTCGTTTTTGCAACACAACCCATTTTTCTTCACGCTCTCAGCCAGCTTGTCTACATAACCCAATAAAGTTGCGGACTACGTCACAACCTGGGAAGCACCAGGAATTCCAATCAACGCTTTTATTTCCTTTGTCTGCAATTGGCTCAGCCCTGTCTGATTGTTCTCACCTCGTTGCGCATCCCGTGGTTTTTTTGTTGCCAGATCCCTACCAGGGACGAAACACGGAAAGAGACGACGACTCAACCCCAGGACTGGCACGCAAGAAATGGGCGCCAGAGGACAAATCCTGCGAAATCTGAAGCGGCGAAGGCAAAGGCGTCTGTTCTTGTCGCCAGCGTTCAGCCAGTTCGGGACCCAGATAGATCAGCCAGCTCGGCGTAATCTCTTCTAGAAATTGACGCGCCGTGCCATTCTGAAAGACGGGCAAGATAGTCTCTTCCAGATAATCACGTTCAAACATAAAGCCAAACGGACTAAAGTAGCCAAACACGGCCTGACCCTGCTCACACAACTGAAGCCAGCGTTCAACAAAATGCTCAACCTTTTCGGGCCGTTTCTCATAATTTATTGCCCGTGGCTCGACCCAGACGGTGACAACGGGATAGGATGCCGCTCTGGGCTCAAACCAATAAATCTCCGAGCTCTTTGTCCCCTTACCCTCTATGACCCCGCTCTCTTCCTGGGCAAGATGCTCTACTGCTTGTTCAGACGACCCTCCAGGTAGAACGGGAAAACCCTCACTAGGGAAGAGAGGAAGCCCATCTTCGGGAAGCAAGACCTCAAACTCATCTAGCCCCAGCTCCATCGCCTTCAAGGTCACTGCAATCAAATCCACCCGTGCCAACGTTGGCGGAAACAGGACATAGCCTCCGACAGGATCATAACTCATCTCAATCGCTCCTTTTCACGTCTCTCTGCTGCTTTGTTTTGACGTTCATGATGATACCACGAATTATGGGAGATACGATCCCCAGTTAGTAGAGGGAGGATCAAAGGGTATCCGTATGCCCGGGTCACTGGCGCCTGTTCTGACCTCGAACGTCACATTAGGATATCGCCTCTTCAGTTGCTCCAGATTGTTCAATTGTTGTGGCTGCACACTGTTAACTCCTTCAACTTCTTGTTGTGGTAACTGAATAATGACATATGTTGCGCCATGCTGGACATATTTTATTGCTTGGGTGAGTGCTTTACCCCATTGACGGGCGGGCGTTTCGACGTTTTTGACCTCCACCCATTTCACTACACCACCTTCCCGAATCTTTATATCAACTTCTCCATCAACTGCTCCCGTAGGATTAGGCAATATAACTGAGAAGTCAACCAGCTTGCCCTGCTGCATATACTGCTTGATCGATGCCCATTCCCCCCATTTACCAGTCAAGTTCGAATACCATCCGGTTAGATCTTTGTCAGTGACAGTGAAAGGATCAGTGACCCTGTCGATGGGATTCCCAGCGTCCTGATACAGACGATCATGAAACGCTTGCGTCTGGGTCGGAAATGCGTGAGCAATCGCCTGGGAAATAGGATCACGCGTCTCTTTGGTGGTATCAGCCAATAAAAGGTTGAGTTGAGCCTTTAACTTGATATAGCGGAGTGCATTGTATACCTGATGGGATGGCAAACCGGGATGTGTTGCTTGATACAGTGCAACATTATTGATGAATTGTAACTGCTGCGCGGACGTCAATTCATTCATCAGCGCTGCGGTCTTCGAATCATTAAAAAGCGCATAGAAGGTTGATCCACGTTTGATTATAGCTACTATGGTCGTGGGGGTTGTGTAGCCTGCAAGAATGAGCTGTTCAATCTCCCAGTCATTATATATACTGCCTTGCAGTAGCTTTTTTACATCTTCATGGATACGCTGCTGCTCAGGCGTTAGCCCGGGATTGGGGGGTATAGGGCTGGGTCCTGGGGATGGCTTCGGCACACGTGTGCTCTTCTGCGCCCTCTGATGAGATTCAATAGCGTCCTTGATGATAATTACGATCACAACGACGACCAGAATAACCACCAGAATAACGAGGACGACTAGAATAATCGGCCAGATTTCGGGCCCTGCGGTTCCAAAAGCGAGATCTGTTTCCATAGCTGCTATAATGGCCTCCACCGCTGCTTCATCCAACACAGGTGGCGGGGCAGTTACAAGAGTTTCATAGCTCAACACCCCTAGCGCAGCCATCGGCGCCGAGAGGCTATAGACCTTGCCAGGAGCCTGACCTAAAAAGTCACTAAAATGTCCGTTTAGCGTTGCGTAGCGTCCCTGTTGTGTCTGAGCGTGGTCCGTCAGCGTTGTGGAATATTGCTGTAAATCCTGGTGCGTATTCCACAAGGTGTCTGCGGCGGGTCCGCTATAGGAGAAGTCTCCGCCTTGAAAGAGATCTGTGATGTGCATGTGGATCTGTTGTGCGGTATTCTCATGGAGGATGGCTAATTGGTTCCATTGCGAGGAGAGCATATACAACGGCTCTTCCACCGGTTTGAACGGGGCGACGAGATGATTCAGCAGCAATTGATGGGGGTCACCGTGCAGAAGTTTAAGCATGCTGCGCAAAAAGCTGACCGGCGAGAGGCCCAGACGGGCCGCGTTGAAAAAAACGTCAATGCTGTCAGCGCCAAGCTCCACAACCAGACCTTCCAGTTCTCCAACTCCCGCACCCACCTCATGGGCCAAGCTCTCCGCCGTATGCCCGATCTCATGCGCGATACTACTGAAGATGGACATCCTTATCCTTCTATCTTTCTTTCGCTGTTATTTTTTATGACGCTACAAAGCCTTGTGAAATGAAAGAGAGAGATCATATGATTCAGTTGGAAGGTGTAAAGGAAATCTGGTAGTTTTTATCGCCGCGCTCATAGGCATCCGCAGCGTCTTCCATTGCGCGTGCTAGTTGATAATAGTTTTCGTAATGTGTTGCAATCGCGCTATTCCAGGGGTTATTGGCGTATTCGTGCGTGGAGCATAAATCGGAGGGGAGCATACCAGCAGTAGCTGACATTTGTCCCCACAGATTCTGATGGGCTGTTTTGCTTTCGTCAAGCAATGAGCGAATAAGGCGAGCCTTTTCGCGCAGTACTTTGGTCGAGACGGTAATCGTTGTCATACGAACCCCCTTCTTAGACAGCAGTGTATCCCTGTTTTGTGCTACCATGCACATTTTTTGTCTTTCAATCATTTGTATCAACACACTGCCATGATCCGATACAATCAGAGTTGCATCTGTCCGCCGCAAGTTGGTTTCGTTTCTCTCCACAAGCATATTGATCGAAATAAGCATCAATGCTTATAAATTGGCAGTGATGTTGACGGGTAATTGTTTCTCCTTCTTCGACGAGATATGCAAGCAATCACCAATTGCCTCTCATACATGTATCCACGGATTAGAGCTGACCCGTTTCGGGAACTCAAACGTGGAGGTTGAGTTATTGGAGATTCACCAAAAAGAGATGAAAATTTGGAAAGAAACTTATTATATCTGTATATCATGAGTATACATGCATCTATCCATTTGTCAAGAGTAACTCATATACTAATTGGTGGTTCTGTCAGAACTGAGAATGCAAGAGCGAATAAAGTGCACGGGTCCCTGCCCTTCTGCATGCTTTTCTCCACTACACCACCAGAGCTAACGTCTTCAGCATGCCCAATCGCTGGCGGAATACCTCGCGTTGTTGAGCCAAGGAAACCGTTTGCTTCACGGTAGTCCGAACGCGGAAGAACTGACGAACCTCATCAAATGCCCGGCAGAAGCGAGCGGCTGACGCGACATTTCCAAAGCCGCGCATGGGATAATACCGTTGTTTGATGCCACGGTGATCTTGCTCCAACCGGTTATTGAAATACTTGTTTGTTCGGTGCAGGACATTGCTCCCTATCGTCTCGCGTATGGCCCGTGGATAGGAACTATGCCCATCAGCCGTCACGTGATCGGGAGCACAGCCAACCACAGCAACTGCCTGCTTGAAAAACCGCTGAGTTGCCTCCATATTCCGCTTCTCACTCAACATAGAATCAACCAGATTCCCCTCGTGGTCGATAGCTCGATACAAATAACACCACTTCCCATGAACTTTCAGGTAGGTTTCATCGACATACCAGGATTTTCCTGCTTGTCCATGCCGTTTTGTTCGCAACTGATCCGCGAGCAACGGAGCAAATCGTGCTTCCCAGTCGCGAACCGCCTCATGCGTAAACGTGAAACCACGTTCGAGAAACATTTCTGCGAGATCGCGCAGACTCAATTTGTAGCGCAGTCGCCAGAAAACCACGAGCAGAACAATGTCTGTGGGGAATTCGAGAGAGTGAAAGGGGGTGCCTGTTCGTTCGTTGAAAAGATGTTTGCATTGAGGGCAGAAAAATGTTGCATAGCCGATACCAGAAATGAAACGGTTGAAGTGTTCCTCCAAGATTGGTTACGCTACCGGGTACAACCACGCGTTCGTGAGCGCACCTACCAAAATTATTGTGAGACGGTCAGCAAACATATCCTCCCTACACTTGGTCAGATAAAGCTCCAACAACTGACCGCCACACATATTCAAAAACTCTACGATATGAAACGTCAGCAGCAGCTATCTCCACGCAGCATCCATCATATCCACACGATCCTCCATCGAGCTTTAGATGACGCAATACAACTACATCACCTCTCGCAAAATGTCTGCCATGACGTCGTGGTACCTCGTCAACCAAAGGGACATCTTGTAGCAAAGGCACTCACCATTGAACAAGCCAGACAACTTCTCACCGCCGCTGAAGATGATGAGCTGGAAGCACCGTATGTGCTGGCGATCACGACTGGGATGCGTCAAGGGGAACTCCTCGCCTTCACCTGGAACGATATTGACATCACGACGGGCAAGCTCCAGATCCGTCGCTCTTTATGTCGTGCGCCACACAAAGGAACCATCACATCCGAACTGAAAACGGTCTCAAGCCGTCGTTGCATTCAGATGACGGCATGTGCGCTCGATGCCCTCCAACGCCATACGTCGCAACAACAGCGAACATCAAGAGAACATGAAATAGGCTGGAACCAGG
This sequence comes from Ktedonobacteria bacterium brp13, assembly GCA_015099395.1. Lineage (GTDB taxonomy): Bacteria > Chloroflexota > Ktedonobacteria > Ktedonobacterales > Ktedonobacteraceae > Dictyobacter. Next base: position 4,175,690 of record AP024096.1, read on the forward strand.
AAGGTTGGATCTTTTGCAATACACGAGGGAAACCGCTGCATGCCGCAGATCTGATTCGGCGTTCATTTCGCCCGCTGCTGGAGAAAGCAGGTTTGCCGCCGATGCGTTTTCATGATCTCCGGCATACGACTGCCACCCTGTTACTCTCCATGGGAACGCATCCAAAGATTGTGCAAGAATTGCTTGGACATAGCAACATCATGATCACGCTTGAAATCTACTCACATGTCTTGCCACCATTACAAGAAGAGACGATGCATAAGTTTCATGCCTGGTTGACCGATAGTGACTCTTCAAGCTGTCAGTAGAGCTGTCAAATTCACGGCAAAGGAAGTTGTGTTTTGACGTGAGATAGACGGAGTTCCCCCTTCTCAAGCCGGTTCTTCTTGTTGGGTTTACTAAGTGGAAAGAAGGTTGAGTGTCTAACAACATAGACTACATATCAGTTTACTGTTCAAAGCTCCCTGGTCCAGGCGAAAGAAATCCCCTATCCCTCGAGAGCTTTGTCACGCGCTGCTCTTTTGAGCTACTGCTGCGTTCCTCATTGGTGCTACCCTAAAAGAGGAGAAAGTAAATCACTGAGAGAGGAGCAGCGTTATGCCGAAGCGCCTGCAAGCGCGAACAGCGCAAGATGAACGGGAAGAACTCCAGGTGCGCAAACTGGCTGGAAGCCACCACGCACCTGCCGATTGGAAATTCCACGCCCAGATGGTGGTTGAAAGCTGGGCAGGCAAGACGCCTCAAGAGATTGCGACGATACTGGATTGCCATCCCAAACAGTGCGCATCCACCTGGCCCGATTCAACGAAGAAGGGGTCAACGGGCTGGGGATGCGAGAAGGCGCGGGGCGCAAGCCGCGCTTGAGCGAGCAGGAGCGCAGCCGGATTCTGGCCTTGGTGAAGCAGACACCTCCTGGGAAGCTAGAGCGGTATGCGGAAACTCTGGAGGCTCGAGATGAAACAGGCTCAGCACAGTGGAGCCTGGACGCCCTCACCGAAGCCGCTCACGCCACAGGTATCCAGGTGGAACGCAGCCAGATCCGGCGCATCTACCTGCGGGAAGGCAAGCGCTGGCGACGTACCCACAGTTGGGGGAGCAGCGATGATAAGGATTTCGTCCCAAAAGAACCGCGGTCGTCACCCACTACACTGCGCCCCCAGCGGGATCGACGACCATCTGCACCGACGAACTCGGACCAGTGATCCCACGCACGTTTGCACCAGCGCCGGGCTGGTCTTCCAATGGTCATCGCATCAAAGCGCCGCTGGAGTACAGCCGTGGTGATGACAAGGTGTGGATTTATGGGGCGCTGCGTGTCTGCGATGGCAAGGAGATCACGCGCTGCGCCGCTACGCGCAATTCCAAGAACTATATTGAACTCCTCAAGGCCATCAAAGCCGACAATCCGATTGGCGACATCTTCATCATCACCGATAACCTCAGTAGTCACAACAGCCTGGAAACCCGCACGTGGTTGGCTGACCACCCGCGCATCCTGCACGTGTTCATCCCCAAAGGAGCCTGTTGGCTCAATCTCCAGGAAGGCTGGTGGCGCCTGTTCCGTCGTGATGCGTTCGCAGGCCAGAGCTTTGCCAATGCTGATGAGATTGAACGAGCGATGCAGGTAGCGACCGTGCAGCTCAACCATCGAGCTAAACCGTGGATCTGGGGACGGCCTCCCAAAACGCGCCGCCATCTGCATCGGTTCTTTTGTTATCGCCTTTGAGGAACGCAGCAGTAGGCGGCTTGTTGATCCCGGTGGTAGAGGCCTGCTACTATACCTTCTAGGTCTGCAATTTGGATAAAAAATAGCCCGACTATCTCTCAATCTCATCACAGTTGATCTCCGGGGTTCACAGTTCAATCCTAACAGTGGCACAATATACCGATTGTAGGGTATCATTGTGGGCAACGCGGCCTGCTCGTAATGAGAAGCATCTATAGCAGGCTCTTGATAAGCTATCGTCAACCTGGCTGTAATGCGGCTAGCGCTGCCATCATGGCTTAACTACGTGCATGGCTTTGCTGGCGGCAGTGCTTGGACGATGGCAAGGCAGGGGATGCCAATATTCCCGATCCTGTAGGACCTCAGTAATGTACCTGTCTCCTTGCGCGAGACAGCGTGGCTATAAAAGTCGCATTGATCCTGGCCCATTACCAATCAACAGGTAACGAATTACACATCCTCACGCTCCACACATTTCAATAGAGATTTGAAAGAGCTCGCTACAGACGAGCCGGTGAGATTGTGCCTGTATCCCCGTATTGAGGGTAATGAATGCCTGTGCCCTCATTGTAAAACGAAACAAGTAGCAGAGATAAAGACAATGATTTCTGGAAACGAAAGGCTTCCTTTATGATATATCCTTATCCATTAGAACATAACCAACAGCAGTCAAGGGCTCCTGGCAGCAGCTTACAGCGCATCCTGTTCAGCACCATGCTCCTGGTTCTTGCGGTAAACATCGCCTGCATTTTTGCTATTGGGCAGATATGGCATATCTCAAATATGTCCGGGCGGGCAATGTCTTCTGCCCAGGGCGCTGTGCATTCTCATCAATCAACTTCTACGCTATCACCGCGGCCCTCATCATCTACACATGCTCCCATAGCCAATCAGGCTAGCAGGCAGAACCAGAGTATCGACGCGTATATCGACCACATGACGCAGACGCAAAAGATCGGTCAGTTGCTCATGCTGCCCGTCTATACCAACGGCTATAATTCCGCGTTGAATCAGCCGTTGCAACAATGGGATATCGCCAACGTCATCATCTTTAACCAGTACGGCGGGGCACTCATGCCGAGCACACAGAGCGGGTTGGCACAACTGGGACATGACCTTCAAGCACACGCCAATCAGCGGTTGATCGTGGCGACAGACGATGAGGGGGGAACCGTCGATCGACTTGCCCCGTATTACGGCTCCACGCGTTCGCCCAGCAGCCTGGCTGCGACAGGTGATACAAAACAAGTGTATGCCCAGGCGCGTCAAGACGCCCAGCGCTTGCTGGCCAATGGCATCAACGTCGATTTAGCCCCGCTGGCCGATGTCTATCAAGGTGGTGCCGTGGACCAGAGCCGTATGTTTGGTTCGACACCTGGCGACGTCATTAAGTATGCCGGAGCGTTTCTGGACGGCTTACAGCAAAACGGCGTGCAGGGAACTTTGAAGCACTGGCCCGGCATCGGCTCGGCTCCGGTCAATCCCGACTATGGGTTGTCGTCCATCACGCACAGCCAGGCCCAGCTCAACTCCGTTGACTTCGCAACGTTTCGCGCCCTGCTGTCGCATCAACCTGGAATGATCATGACAACGCACGTCATGGTCCCCGCTTATGACTCACACAAACCGGCTTCGCTCTCACCGATACTGATAAACCAGGTTCTGCGCGGCCAGCTGGGCTATCAAGGCGTCGTCGTTACCGACCAGATGGAGGCAGGAGGGTTGCTCCACTTCATGCAGCAGCAGGGATATAGCAATCCCTCGCAGGCGATCGCCGAGGCAACTGTCCAGGCTATTCTCGCAGGCAACGACATCGTTGAATGTCCGATGGCACCTGATCGTCAGGCGGCAGTCGTCAATGCCGTTACCTCGGCCGTGCAATCGGGACGCATCTCGCAGGATCGCCTGCACCAGTCGTTGCGGCGCATCATCGCCCTCAAAGTGAGAATGGGACTTATCTCGCTGTCGTAGCGCCTCGATTATCCTACTCTATGTTGATGCTCCCATTAATAATAAATGGGAGCATCAACATCTATCATTGTGATTTTTTCAGCCCGGTCATGCAGAATGGAGTGCATACCGGCAGGGAAGCAGAAGAAATATGACTGTAGATGTCATATTACATGGTGTAGTGATGAATATCTCTGAACAAGAATTATTCTGTGTGAGGAGGCAGATATGCACTACGGTTTTGTCATTCCTGTTGGTGATGTCGGAACATTCATCGACCTGGCGCAGAAAATAGAGGCGGCAGGATGGGATGGCGTCTTTATCGCGGACGGCGTCTATGGCATTCATCCCTGGGTCGCGCTCTCCGCGATGGCTGTACAAACCCGAAAGGTCCGTTTGGGATCACTGCTAACGCCCGGTCGCAGCTGCGGACTTGGAAGCTTGCCAGTGAGACGGCGACCTTAGATCGCCTTTCCGCCGGTCGCCTCGTCCTTCCGGTCGGTTTGGGCGCCATGGAATTGACCCGATTTTGCCAGGGAGAGATAGGCATATCAACGCCTTTCTCAAGGGTATTCATGCGATTTTTCAAGGCAACGACAAACTTTATCTTCTGAATGCGACAAACCTTGACTCTTCCGCGAATTTGGTGAAGAGAAGATGAGTATATTTGCAGCAAAGTGATAGACTGAAAGATACGATCGCAAACGAGAGCGATCCTCAATCCGGAGTCTTTACCCACGATGTCTTCATCTCCCTTTCTTCCTCTTCCAGCAGGTTTAGAGATCGTCAGCATTGAGACCGTTGATGACCTATTGAAGGTTCAAGTGGCTTGCAGAAAAGAGAGAGCTTTTTGTCCCCTCTGTCACTGTCCCAGTGAACGCCGACATAGCCACTATACTCGCGTGGTAGCTGATCGGCCATGCGCGGACTTCCGCGTGCAACTCATCTTGCATGTGCGCAAGTTCTTCTGCGAGACAGTCGACTGTTCCCGCAAGATTTTTACCGAACGGCTCCCAGCCTTTGTTGAACCCTGGGCACGGATGACGGTTCGCCTGCGTCAAGCCTTGGAGGCCGTTGGGATAGCAACCTGTGGAGAGGTCGGTACGCGTCTGGCTGAACGGCTTGCCCTGCCGACCTCTCCCACAACTCTTCTTCGCCGTATTATGGCCTTGCCCACCGATGCGGTAGGATTGGTCAAACAGTTGGGAATCGATGACTTTGCCTTACTGCGAGGGAGAAACTACGGAACCGTTCTTGTTGATTTAGGGCGTCATCGAGTCATCGACCTTTTACCAGATCGCAAGGCAGAAACCGCCAAAGTGTGGATGCAAGCCCACCCGGAAATAGACCTGGTCAGCCGTGATCGCGGAGGGGATTATGCCAGCGCAGCCAGTCTAGGCGCTTCACAAGCGGCTCAGAGTGCCGATCGTTTTCATTTGGTGAAAAATCTGACAGAAGCAGTACAAAAAGCATTAGTCCCTTGCCGTGCTGAACTGCAACGAGAGCCGAAGAGAGCCGAGCCTGTCGATCCGGAAGCCAGAGAAGCGTCTGCACGTTCCCTTTTGACCTCTGATGGACAACCTTACTCAGCGCACCAAGCCGAGCGGTATGAGCGCTACCAACAGGTGATGGCGCTCCATGAGCAGGGAATGAAGACCAAAGAGATCGCCAAGCGGGTTGGCCTGGGAGTGCGAACAATTCAGCGGTGGTTCACACAGGGAGAGTATGTGGAAACGAACTACCACCATCAGCATCGAAGTCGTTTTGATGCGTACGAGGCGTATGTCATGCGACGTTGGGATGAGGGATGTCACAACATTCAACAGCTCTGGCGCGAGATCAAAGCTCAAGGCTATCCTCATTCCGATCGGGCCTTGCGAGCTCATCTCGAACCTCTTCGCGGCAAAGAGCAAGCCGATTTCCCCGCAGCCTCTCGCCTTGACCACTTTTCGGCAAAAAAGACCATGTGGCTTTTCATCCGTCGTTTCAAGGATTTAGATGAAAAGGAGCGAGAGGAACTGGCAACCATTCGTCAGGCAAGTGAGACGGCTGAGACCCTCTACGTCCTGGTTCAGCAGTTTTTACAGATGGTTCGCCAACTGGAGGGAGAACGCCTTGAGACCTGGCTCACTGCGGTGGCAGAAAGCCAGATCGAGGCTCTGCAACGCTTCGCCGCTGGCTTGGAACAGGACAAAACCGCTGTCCTCATGGGCTTAACGCACTCCCACAACAATGCGCAGGCCGAAGGGCAGGTGACCAGGATCAAGCTTCTCAAGAGAATGATGTATGGCCGCGCTGGATTTCCTTTGTTGCGCCAGCGCGTCCTCCATCGCTTCTGAGAACCATACGAGCAGGGTCATCCTCTCATCTTCCGGTCGCTTTTCTCCAGGCTCCTTTCTTGAGTTGCACGCTGGCGCAGCATGCTCCTGACCTCCATTAAAAGTTTCCCCAATGTATTCTGTCCACTCCCATCCGCTCCACATCCCCAGTAATAGTCGCCAGGAGCACTCTCGACAATTTCTTCCTCTCCAGTGCTTAGCAAGAGGGTGCGCAACCCCTTGTGGGTCTCGAACTTCTGTAAGACGGCCTTGAACATCACTTCGTCCTTGACCTGTTCCCAATCAGGACGCAAAGGCAGTTTGCGATTCCTTCCGATCTCGGCAGCCTGTTTGGGTGTCAATGCCCTCTGGATTTGTGCTGCATGAGGGGTGCCAGCAAACTTCTGAGCTTGAAAGTAGTGTTCAACAGTTTGCCACCAGATCCCATCCATCTCGATACCATGCCGAGAGAAGTTCGAGAAACACCCGTAAGGTTCATCATGAGGAGTGTAAAAGTAAATGGTCATAACAGGAGTTCTCTTTCTTGAGGTGGAATGTTCTCTTTACTCGCATTACTCGCACTTTCTTAGTCAGCACAAGTATATCAAATTTTCTCCAATGCTGAAACGGTTCAAACAAACTCATCATTCACCAAATTCGCGGAAGAGTCAAACCTTCCTTCAATCCGTACGATCTCTGATTACCAGAATAGCATGGAAGTGGCCTATGAGGCCCTGCGTTAAGGAAGGGACCACGTAGCCGCAAAGGAGATAAGTGCGGCACAGTTTTAGTCATACCTCCTTCTCTCCAGAGAAACAGTAACCATCACCCTGGCTGGCCACGTCGGAATAGCGAAAGGGATCATCTTCTCTACCGATGGGCAGATGCTGGGACCCTGGTCGGCATCATCTGAAGTGCACCTGTGTTCTGTCTAGACAGAGGTCCAGAAACGTGCTGCGAATGGACGGTGCAGGCGCACGCGATTCTTCCTCATGCACCTCCCGTCCGCTTAGGCGGTGTCTGATCGCTGGGCAAAGCTCTCCCAAAAGAGGCAGAGCACAGAGAGGGAGATTTGTTTTATGGGTTGTATGGGTTCTGTGCGCTAATCTAGCGGAGCCAGACAGATTGGGCGCTCCCCTCTTGCACTCATCCGATATTCTGCCTATCGTGTACAAGCTCTCAGGCGGGTGTACCACATGCAAGATCGTTGTCATCCACTCCAGGTAGATGCTGGTAGGCTCACTATAGCCGCCTTTACAAAAGAGCAACACGATGCGCGAGTGAAGCGTTTTCTTGCTTATCTAGCCCGGCGTTAAGATAGTATTAGCGCCTGCATAATTTTGCGCCGACATAACCTTGGAGTGACTGTTGTAAATTGCAGAAATGTTGGTAATAGGCCCAAATGCGGAGTAAAGAAAGGAGCAACCTTATGTATGCAACAGTACGTCGTTACGAGGGTGTGACCGATCCGAGAGAGGTGGCGCGGCAGGTGAATGAGGGCTTTGTGCCGCTCATCAGCCAGGTCCCCGGTTTTTTGGCTTACTACTGGGTCGACGCAGGCGGCAGCGTGATGGTGTCAACCAGCATTTTCGAAGACCAAGCTGGTGCAGAGGAATCCAATCGACGAGCTGCGGACTGGCTCCGGCAGAATAGAGTCCCCTTGCTCCCGAACCCGCCGCAGATCACAGCCGGTGAAGTTGTCGCACACAAGGCAAAGTAGGCCGGAACAAGATGCACGAGCCAAACTCGACCAGAAAGAAGCCTTATCGATTGAGTTCTGGCTTGAATGACCGTGTTATCGACAGCGTTGACCATCTTATCGTCCCAAAAACGCTGCCGATAATGGAACTGTACCGCAGTTATCTCCTTTGCGGCTACCAAGCTCCTTCCTTAACGCAGAGCCTATGAGGCCATGCAATGGATAAATCGCTCTTTCCTTTTCTTGGCCATGTTTGAAAGAGGTCGGATCTCACAGATCGGCTTCTAGAGAAGGTAGACCACTATCTGCTCTTGCGGCAACACTCATGTTGGTCAAACGGCAAACTTCAAGTTGAACTCGCAACCACGTGTCCTTTGCCAGAATGATTTTGCCGTTTTGTGTCATATGTTTTGCTACAACTACTGATTGAAGGTGGCCACGGCCCACCTTTGTGGAGAGAGTAAATTCGAAAGAGAGAGCTTCACAAAGAAGAACCAATGTCATGGCAAAAGAGGTAAAAACAACAGAAAACGGAGGGCAAAAGAAAGTATGAAAGCAAACAACTGGAGAAGGGGTAAAAGATGTTACGGACACGCTTGACCGAAGAGTATGGACTTGAGGTACCATTCATTGGTGCCGGGATGGCCTTCGTTACGACACCTCCGCTGGTGGCTGCTGTTTCGAATGCCGGAGGCATGGGGACGCTCGGCGCAGCGCTGGTTCCTCCCGATCTGTTACGTGAGCTCATTCGAATGGCCCGATCAATGACCGCAGGACCGTTCGGCGTGAACTTCATCACTCCGTTTACTGAGGAGGCTCAACTGGATGTCTGTATTGAGGAGCGGGTCCCGGTCGTCAGTTTCTTCTGGAACGATCCTCCTGAGCTTTTCATCCGCCGCCTGCAAGCTGCAGGCGTGAAGGTGTGGATGCAGGTCGGTTCGCTGCAGGAGGCACACGACGTGGTTCGTTGCGGCGTCGATGCGGTGATCGTGCAGGGGACGGAAGCAGGCGGACACAATCACAGCACCGGGACGGTCCTCTCGCTTGTCCCTGCCGTCGTAGATGCCATCGCCCCCGTTCCCGTCATTGCGGCAGGGGGCATCGCTGACGGACGAGGGGTGGTCGCAGCGCTCGCACTGGGTGCAGAGGCTGTCTGGGTAGGGACACGTCTGGTGGCGAGCCAAGAGGCATATGCGCATGACGAGTACAAACGGCGCATTGTCGAGGCCGAAACCTCAAATACCGTTCGCACGACCATCTTCGGTCCCGAGTGGCCTCATCAGTCGATGCGAGTCATTCGCAATCGTGTGGTCAACGAGTGGATCATGCGAGAGCATGAGGTCGTCTATCCCCCCGAACCAATCGAGCTCATCGGGCAGACGATCCTTGCGGGCAAGCTCGTGGCGCTTCCGAAGTTCTCTTCTCTCCCACCCACTCCCGATGCGGCTGGCGACTTCGAAGAAATGGCTCTCCTCGCTGGGGAGAGTGCCGGATTAGTGAAGGAGATCAAACCCGCCGGTGAGATTGTGCATGGGATGATGGAAGAGGCGAGGCAGATCATTGAGCACAGACTCAGGGGTACCTTGAGTACTCCCCATGTATAGCCCGGTTTGCTGTGTTCTCCTCGTTGCGATCAGAACACAGCAAACCGACGATGATCGATGCACCACAGCCCTCCTCGCTTTTCACGGGTAGGTATGTTACTGAAGATACCATGCCGGGTGTTGTGTAAAGAATCTCTATCCAAAGAGAGCCAACGAAGGAGATAATACAGGCATAGTATGATCCTAGAGATTACAATCTCTAATTCAAATAAGGAGAGAACTATGCCTGTACACAAGAAAGAGCATACCACACCAGAAGCCAACCATCGAACCTCGAAGTCGCCAACCCCCGATCTGCCCACCCCAGAAGCATTCCATCAGCATCTGCGTGCACAAATCCGAGAGGCAACGCGGATGGCGATGGAAGAAATCATGCGCGAAGAACTGACGCTGTTCCTGGGAGCAGAGTGGGGAGAGAGCACGCCAGGGCGCAAAGGCTACCGTAATGGGAGCTATCCACGAGATCTGGCGACCTCTTCTGGCCCAATCGAGGATCTTGCCGTTCCCAGAGACCGCGCAGGGCAATTTCACACGCAGGTCTTTGACCGCTACAGTCGCTACGAACCACAGGTGGCCGATGGATTGACCCAAATGTTTGTCTCTGGAACCAGCACGCATAAAGTCGGAGAGGTGGCCCAAACCTTGATGGGGGTAGCCCCGAGCGCCAGCGCGGTGAGCCGACTCAACCGCTCATTAACGGAGCAATTTGAAGGGTGGCGGGAGCGCCCTCTGCTTGCCCACTACCGCATTCTGTATCTCGACGGCATCCATTTTACGGTTCGGCACGGTACTCAGACGGACTCCACGATCATCTTAACCGCGCTTGGCGTCGATCTGGAGGGGAACAAGGACGTATTAGCCTTGCGGGCGTGTGCCCCGAAGAGGACAAAGACGGATGGCAGTGCCTCTTACAGGATCTGCGCAATCGTGGGGTCACGGAGATTGATCTGATCGTGACCGATGGGCATTGGCGGCAGTGGCCTCTCTGTTTACCGCGACCCCACGTCAGCGCTGTGTCGTGCATAAACAACGCAATGTGCTCAACGCTATTCCCCATCGGGAGCGCAAGGAGGTGGGTACGGAATTAGGCGAGATTTTCAGACAGGAGAAGAAAGAGGAGGCACTGCTCAATTTGGCCGCTTTTAAAGCGAAATACCAGAAGCGTTATCCAGAAGCGACCCGCAGTCTCTGTGAAGATGAAGAGCATCTTCTGACGTTTTATGCGTTTCCGCCGGTCATGCATCGCTATATTCGCAGCACCAATGCGATTGAAAGCTTCTTCAGCAATGTTCGGCAGCGGACGGACCAGATTGATGCGTTCACGACGGGGACCAGTTGTCTGACCATTGTCTGGGCGGTGATGCAAGATATCCACTTACCGAAAATTCCAGTTTCGTAAAAGCTGAAACCTGATCGTTGTCGGTCGCGAAACAGCCAGCCAGAACGGGTGGTTTGGGTAGACGTGTTGTTTCCTGACCGTCTTGTGTAGAACAATCGAGCGATGTTTCCCTCCTCATAAGCCTCTTTTTCTGGTCTCTGAACCGCCCTTACGTGCCTTGTCCAGCGCGTTGTAAGATCCTCCCAATGAACTCGTTCTTGGCCTGAGAGTAAGCGTCTCGATCGTCACGAAACTGATGAGCGAGCCTTTGCTTGAGAGCCTGGTACGCTTGCACCTCTTCAGGATGGGCACGCAGGTAGTCACGAAACAAGAGATGTCGATGGTACTCCTCGCTTTGAGAGGAACACACGTACAGATGATGTGGTGGCGTATCTGGAGAGGCCGTGAATGCTTCCCGACCTGGAATCCCAAGATCTCCCTCATGAACATATCCGAGCGTTGCCAGTCGCGCGATCACTTGTGGCAAGTCTGTCATGGAGGAAATGACGACGTCCAGATCAATGATGGGTTTGGCTGCACATCCTGGAATAGATGTGCTCCCTATATGCTCAATGACCACAATCAGCTCACCGAGAACCGCCGTTACTCGGTCGCGCAATTCTTGAAAACGTGTCGGCCAGGTCGGATCATAGTCAACAATAATAATTGATCTGCTCATATAAGCAAGTATAGCAAAAGTTCCTTCAAGAAGCCAGAGTTGGAGGGAGCTTCATTGCTCACCCTTCATGGAAACACTCATCCTTGATGGGAAAATGCGCTCGTCTTCCCTGAAGCACCATCTTTACACAAAATGCGGGATGGCATCCAGACCTCTCCTGAATCTGTACCCTCGACCCCCTGTTGGCTAGGGGAAGTGGTGCTCATCGTCCAACATCTTCGCAAGCTTGGCGTCCTCGACGCCATCACCTCGCAGGTTCACTTTGCTCGCTGCCGCTTCGGGCACTACGAGGTGGAGGAAGGGGAGATTGTATGAAGCTCTTCCTTGATCGTGTGAGGGCGAGGAAAGGCTTCTCGTCCTCACACGATGTGTCCTCCAAGGTTTCGATCCTGGCTTCACACTCCAGGCCTTGCTCTACAGAGCGAAAGCAGCGACAATCAGGGTCTCGATGAGGGCCGGAACGATGGTCTTCAAGGCCAAACCAAGCGCGCGTACGAGCCATTTTTTCATCTCATATCTCCTTTGGGAAAACGGGTCATTTCTGCTGATCAATCCTACACATGATGGGATCATGGAGGATTCCAAAGAGTAGTGAGAGGAAACATCTGGCGTACGTGTCCTGGAGGACACGACAAAAACAAGCGGAAGGCTCCCTCACACGACTCGCCATTCATTCGGTTGTGTTCCGTAGAAGACGCGAAGTGTGAGCGAAAGCGGGAGGATAGGCAGTTGAGAAAAGCCAGTCCTGGTATCAGGCTCTGATCACGCGCTCTACGGAGAAAGGTTGAGAGGTCTCAACATTCGGACAGTGACGTCTAGGGTCAGGGTCCATTCAGTTCCTCCTTCAGATGGTTGGTCTCTGGTAGATGAAACACGCCGTAAACGACCTGTTCCTGTGTTCAAGGCAGCTTGTATCACTGGTTTTCTCTGGTCGTTTGTCTCTTACAGCCACCAGTAATACACTTCCTTTCGATCCCCTCAGAGGGGATGAACACTTACCTATGAAAGTATAGAATGTACCAATATGAAACGTCAAGTGCCTCTCCCAAAAGCCCACACCCACCCCTCAAAAGCCCACACCCACCCACGGGATGCGCAACGAGATGCACCATCAAACGAAGCGGCTCTAGACCGGCTTCCGTACTGTTATGTTTTCTGTGAGGAAGTCGTATTTCCAACCTGTTACCACAAGCAAGCGCTATGACCAAGATGGCTTCATAAGCCGCTTTGCACTATACAGTCTACTTGCTGTCATCTCGTTGCGCATCCCGTGGGCACATGCAAATTGCTCGTTGCTCTCACACTCAAAATCTCAGCGAACTTAGAACAAAAGTACTCTATGAGCGATTTTTACACATATCCTGGATCTACCTCTATAATCTCTATTGTACGATTCATTAGAGTATGAATCTGACGTTCATCTTGCAGTAAACGCCAGTGCCTTCGTGTTGGTGACAGTTCCATCTGTTCTGACCATCTTCGATCAGGCCAGACAGGCCAGATGGAACCGGCTGGTTCCGTCCTGTCCCGATAAGAGAGGGAGCCAGGAAGCCAGGAAGCCAGGAAACCAGCCAATGCACTGAAAAACGCTAAGGAACCTCTTCATTGTCGGTCGCGGGCTTGGCGTCGGTGCTCACAGCAGGTACGGAACTGCGCCGGCCAAGAGCCCATCCGCCGCCCAGGCCGATCAGCAACGCAAGGACGCCGACGACAAAGAGAACCCAAAGCGGTGTGCCGCTAACTCCAGCAGTCGTCGTAGCCGTGGGTGACGCAGAGACGCTTGGCTTCACCGTGAAGACAAAAGCCCCCTGATCCGGGTCTCCGTCTTCTGCTGAGACCGTGATCCAGCGTACGACATAGACGCCGTTCTCAGCAGGTTTGATCGCAATAGACATCTGCCTGGGATCGGAAAGCGAGACCTTGGCGTCGCCCTGACTGATGAGCTCTCCGCCAGGACCATAGACAAAGAGGTTGCTTCCCTTCGGGTCAGGGTTGATATTCTCCAATGTAAACACAGTCACGGCCGTCGGTGCCTGTGTCATGGTCGAGCCGATAGCGGGGATCGCCTTGTTGACCTTGGCGTGAGCGGGGACACTGCTCTGTGCAGCAGCGGTTCCTCCCACGCTGAAAAGAAGCCCTAAGCTGATGAGTATCACCAGCCAGAGGCGGCGCTGGAATACTGTCGACATCATACATGCCATACATGCCATACATGCCCTCACTTTCCCGGAACATAGCCAGTATGTGCTGGCGACTCTGTGTAGGTACTCATCGTGGGAGCTCGTCTCTCATCGCATCTCGTGGCATCTCGTGGCATCTCGTGGCATCTCCTGTTCTGAGAGGTACACACAGGTATGCACACAGAGGTACACACCTTCACCGGCCTGTTGGCTAGCAGACCAGTTCAGGTGAACCGTTTTCGTTTTGCCATCATGACGTCACGAACGTGATGGTGGCCTCGTGCAGCGTGTTCTGCACGGTGCGGATCTGCACGCGTATTTGCCAGTGACCACCGAGCGTCAGATCTCCACTGGCACTGAAGTGCCCCTTTCCGTCGGGCTGTAAGTTCACCGTAGCCGTTCCTAGATCCTTCTCCAGGTATTTCGTGTACAGCGAGATCCCCACCTGCGTCGTAGGCTTCCCCGTGCGGTTGTCAACGACGCTGACCGTGAACGTATTGGGACCGGCCTGCTTTGGACTGACCGTGAGCGTGAACGTAAACCTCTCGTCTGACGTCCTGGCTGTGGTCTGCCATGACGCGGTCGGTATCGAGGGGCTAGCCTTCGCCGTGGGAGCGGCGCTGGGCGCAAGTGTGCCAGCAAACACATTCAGCAGGCCGACGCAGACCAGCACGGCCACTCCCAGCATCGGTTCGTAGCGGAGCACGGTCGTGAGGCGCTGCGTGAGGGCAGCCAGTCGCCCCTGTCGCCCCTCACGTAGTTTGACCTGTCGTACGCTGCTCTCCGTAAAGTGGTTGGGCGCGGTTTCCGTCTCGGAGGAAGGCAGACGTACAGAGGCCAAGGCATACTTCATCTCCTCTTTTTGCAGGTGTGGTCGAAGCAGGAAGACGTGGAACGCACTGGTGAGCAGCATCACCCCGACCAGGAGGATCTTGACGGCCAGGACCCGACCGTAGACGGTGATCAGGAACTGTTCCCACGAGGACAGCTCGACGGTGGCACTCAGTGGACCCGTGACTGCCATCAGGAGCACGCCAACCACTGCCCAGAGAGAAGAATACGGCAGCACGGTCACCAGCGCGTGTGCGCGTTCTGCCACCGGGCGATGGCGCAAGACCGGGACATAGCAGGTGGCAATGGAGAACATGCCTCCCACCCAGAGAGCTGCCGCCACCAGGTGCAGCCAGTCTGCAACAGCCGCGTACACGCGGGTACTCGGACCTGCTGCTGCTGCATGACTGGACATGGTCATGGCAATGAAGAGGGCCAGCCCCAGGAGCACCTGCGTCCAGGAAAACACGGTGGTCTGCCGTGAAGGCGCTTTGCTCTGCACCCGATGCTGCACCCGATAGAGCGCGAGGGCAAGGAGCAGGCTGAGGGTGAGCACGCGCATGATCCAGTAGGCCCCGAAGCCTCCACTGCTGAGAAGGCTGAAGAGGACTGAGAAGGCGAAGGCCGCAGGGACGTTCCCACCGGTCAGCGTGACTGCTTGCCCGATCAGCACGCCACCATTGGCAAGCAGCAGAGCGAGCAGCGTGGGGAGCGAAAGACGCCGCTCAAAGCGAAGCTGAGCCTGCTGGTGAAGTGCGGTCAGTTCTGCATGATCTTCTGCAGCAGGTTGGAGAACAAGCAGCAACCAGAACTGTGCCCCTACCCAGAACACGGCCCCCAGTTCGACCAGCGTGACCATGAGAAAATTGAACAGGGTCACGCCATCGAGCTGACCGCGAGACGAGCCGGAGAAGGCACTTGTGCCTGGCGCGGTCTGCCCGGTCTGCCCAGAGATGCGGCCCTCGCTCATGGAAGGAATGGAGCCATCAGGCCGGGAGACGGTAAAGAGAAAAGAACCGCCCAGGACATGACCGTCCACATTGGAGACGGTGCGCCAGATCACGACATAGACCGCTGGCGGAAGGTGTGGTTCAAGGCTGACATCCATCTCAAGCGTATCACCAGGTGAGCGATGGGCATCATGGCTGTCAACACGCCGCTGATTCGCTCCATCCAGCACCTGGGCAGTGCACAGGGAGGGATTGAGGTCTTCACTAAACCACAAACGGACCTGCCCTGGCGGGGCGCGGAGGACCGCACCTTGCGTCGGATCAGAGCGGACCAACACGGCATGCGCAGAGCTGCTGCCAGGAAAAGTCAGCAGCAAACAGCAGGCCAACAGCAAGGCCATGCAGAGCTTGGTGATCCCTTGCCCTTGTGTCTGTTGTGTCTGTCTCCAGGAAGGCCAAGACGGTCGTGTGTTCATGGGAGCGCTCCTTTGTCTCGTGGAAGCCGTGGTCCTTCTACGCCACCACCTGTCATCGGCTCTGTCAGATTATAGGCGTTGGTACTCCTAGTGATCAAGGATACGACAGGACTTCGACAGGACTTCGTAGGGAAGAGCTTCCTCTCCTCGACTCGCACTCCGACTCGCACTCGGCATGACAGATGGTCCCCTTGTCGTTGGTCATCTCTGCGCGCTACACTCTGTAAGATAGAAAAAAGAACGATGACCACTGGTGGTCTAGACACGCGAGATGAGGAGCAATGAACCCTCTGTTTTCCTCACAACACAACGGATGGAAACGTGACGGCTGGCCTGCGCAGTGGTCTGCTCGTCGTCGTCACGATGCGTTCATGCTGCTCATCCTGCTCCTGTGTGGAAGTGCGTTGATCGCGGTGCTGACAGCCGCCCCGTTCAGAGGTCCTGGGAAGGAGTCTGGCTTCTCTGCTCTCCCTGGCTCCGCATCCCCTGGCTCCGCATCCGTCTCGACCGTCAATGCCACGCCTGTTGTCCTCGCGCCACGCGCAACCTTCGTATCGACGCCACAGGCGCAGGTCCATTCCTTTGGGCAAACCAATCCTGGCTTGATGCAGCCTGCTGTAGATGCACACGGCAATCTCTGGGTCGGGGAGATGGCGGCCAACCGCCTGGCTCGATTGGATGTCTCAACGGGTCAGGTCAGCACCTGGGAAGTACCAGAGGGAAAAAGTGGGATCATGAGCACAACCATCGATAAAGAGGGCATGGTCTGGTTCGTCGAGCAGAATGCGAACTATGTGGGGCGCTTTGACTCGGTTAAAGAGCGCTTTCAGACGTTTCCACTCGGGACCATCCATCAGCGTCCGATGGGGCCGCAAAGTCTCCAGTTTGATGCCGCCGGTCAGCTCTGGTTTACCGCTGCAAACAGCGGCGACATTGGGCAACTGAACCCCACGACCGGCAGGATACAAACGTGGCCGGTCCCGGCCCCCATTTCCGGTGCTCCACCGGTCCCCTTCAGCCTGACGGTGACTCTGGCCGGTCAGGTCTGGTTCGGCTATTTCACCGGGGGAACCGTGGGGCATCTCGATCCAACAACCGGGCGCGTCACGCTCTTTCCTCTGGGCGCGGAGCAAGCCACGATTTTTTCGATAACCGCAGATCGAAACGAGCGGATCTGGTTTACCGAACTGCTCCCAGGGCGATTGGGCATGATCGATCCAGCCACAAAGCGGATCACGCTGTTCTCGGTTCCATCTCGCCAGAACGCACCGAATACACCGAACACACCACCAGCTTTGTATGGGCTAGTGGCTGCTCCTGATGGCGCGATCTGGTTCGCGAACAACACCGCATCCGCCCTGGTTCGGTACCGCCCAGATCAAGCTGCCTACACCTTCTTTGCCCTTCCTCTGACCAGTGCTCCCTACGGTCTCACGTTTGATCCTGCTGGCAAGGGCAAGGTCTGGTTCACCTCTCTGGGAAGTGCAGGCGAACTCCTCTCACCGTGATAGCCATACCTTTGAGAAACGTGGTTACTAGTCCTACTGTTATGTCGGTATGTGTGGGTATGTGTGGATACGTCGAGGAAAACTCTTCTTCATTAAGTTGGTTTGGAAAGGATGATCATATCACATTGCTTTTCATTGGTCTTTTTTTCGAGGCTGTCTCATCAGAGAGCCATCATGGTTCATTTGTCCTGTTTAGATGGTGAATAGAATTCCACCATATCCTTCAATCCTTCACAGAAACTATTGGGTCACCGTTACCGTTTCGTGCTCGTGCTCCTCATTCCTCTTGTGAAGGAGAGCGAGTCCGACTGAGACCCAGAAGCAGAATACCAATCCCAAGAAAGATACTGAGACAACCCAGGATGAGAGCCGACCAGGTGAAGCCAAAGGAAAATGAGAACAGCAACACTGCCCCTACCAGAATCAGTGTTGATGAGAGAAAGAGGGAGAGGTAGAACCGTCCACACAGATATGTCGACTCAATGATGGTGGCGGGCGGCTGCAATTGTCTGCCGAAGACCGCACTCCCGAAAAAGTGGTCACCACTCTTACGTGCAAAAGTGGGCAAAAAGGAGACGATGCTGAAGATGGTCAAGATGGTCAGCAAAATCAAGAGACAGAAGAACGGAAACCCCATGCCGTTTCCACAGCAAGCGAGAGCAGGAGTGGTGAGAAGCCCAGACAAAAGGAAGAGCAACGCACATCCGAAGAGTGCTCCTCCCGGAATCATGATGAAACGTCGAGCTACATGAAAAGACATACTTCTTCTCCGTGCGCAGCCACCGTATTTCACAGGAAACATGTGATGAACGTACGCGACCTTTCCTCATGAGATTGTAGAAGTTGGAGGATGATTTTGTCAAGGGAACGAGCACAAAGGGAACGAGCACAAGGCATGCAAGAGCAGAGCAGTGACCGCCAGACGTCGATAGTCGATAGTGAGCGAGAATCACGGTGAGATCATTCTCATGGTCATGGAGATCATCTCGATAAACATCCAACCCATGATGGTACTCATGAGGATATGTGCAATGTGTGCGCTCAGTTTCAGCTTGTCCAATGTGGCTGCTTGAAGATCTTTGGAGACCTCTCGGCTATAAAAAAGGGTGAGGAATACGAAGGAGACAACAAAGATGTAATCGGCATAGATAGCCGGTTGAGCCATACTGAACGCCATACTGCTTATCAGAAGAAACATGTAGCACATCCCAACATGCGTGAAGAGATGAATGATATCCGACTGGAACGAAGAGGGTCCTTCGCTTTTTTTCAGCACTATGGCAAGCAGGGGTTTGCGCGCGAAAAGGCGACACGTCCACCACAGTGAGGCGACGGCAAACAGGATGAGGTTCCAGTGAAGAATGTCAGCTGTCAGGAGGCTCGCAGGCGCGAGCATGACGATCATGCCGATTGCCATCATCCCATGTCTCACTTCCTCTTCTGCATCAAAGTAGGGAAGCCATACGCGACCACCAACGAGTCGCAAGAGGTAAAACAACGCGATGAGCGTGCAGAGAAGCGACCAGAAAGCATGGAGTGGACTACTACCTATCATCGTGAGCGTTTCCATTCCAATCGGTCACGTACCGGCGTTCTTTTACCAGCGTTCTTTTACCAGCGTTCTTTCTCCATAGATCTAGATGCTCTGATCTGCAAAGGATACAAGAACCGAGCGGTCGTCCTGCATATCTCGTGGACGGCACTGCTTTTTACCGTTTTTTACCGTCCAAACCGTCGCAATCGCAACGAATTGCTCACCACTGTGACAGACGAAAGGGCCATCGCCGCCGCTGCAAAGATGGGTGCCTGCTCCTTTAGGAAAGGAATGAGCGGAGAGAGGATCGCCGTTGGAATAAGCAGCGTGTTATAACCGAAGGCCCAGAACAGGTTCTGCTTGATCGTCCGTAAGGTTGCTCGCGAAAGGGCAAGCGCCGTCGCCATGCTCTTCAGATTCCCTTTGACGAGCGTGATGTCAGACGCCTCCATGGCGATATCTGTCCCCGTGCCCATCGCAATACCGACATCGGCCTGGACCAGGGCCGGAGCGTCGTTGATGCCATCACCCGCAAACGCCACTACCAGTTCACCCTCTTGCAAGCTCTTCACCTGATGGGCTTTATCTTCCGGTAGCACTTCAGAGAGGACCCGTTCAGCGGGAATACCGACCTGTCGAGCAATGGCCTGCGCGGTACGCTGGTTGTCACCCGTGATCATCCACACCTGAAGTCCCTGCGCATGCAATTGTCTGATCGCCTCCACAGAACCCACCTTGACGGTATCTGCCACGGCCACCACACCCGCCACTGTGCCATCAATGGCGACCACCATTGCCGTTTTGCCCTGCACTTCCAGCGCCTCCAGATACTCCTGGACTGCCGTGAAATCAATCGTGCGCTCGCCAAGGAAACGTCTCGTGCCAATGAGGACCACATGTCCTTCGACAGTCGCTTCCAAACCACGCCCTGCAAATGCTGTCAAGTGATCTGGCAACTGGTTAAGGATCAGTCCTCGCTTTTTCGCCCCTTCCACGATGGCGGCGGCAAGGGGGTGTTCGGACCCCTGCTCTGCCTCGGCTGCCAGGCGCAACAGCTCATCGCCCTCTTTCCCGGCAACGGGAATCACATCAGTCAGTTCCGGTTTCCCCTTGGTGATGGTTCCGGTCTTATCCAGCAGGATGGCACGGACCGCTTGAATACGTTCCAGGCTTTCGCCGCCTTTGATCAGAATCCCCTGCTCTGCTCCTTTGCCGGTTCCCACCATAATGGCCGTCGGAGTGGCCAGTCCCAACGCACAGGGACAGGCCACGACCAGGACCGTCACCGCCGCCACCAGGGCAACAATCCAGGGCGTACTAGCCTCTCCCATGGCACCACCTGTCGGATGCACGAGGTCAAGTGTGCCCATGATGAACCAGCCACTGAAAGTGAAGAGTGCAATCAGGAGTACGACCGGAACAAACAGACTGGCAATACGGTCAGTGAGGCGCTCAATAGGAGCCTTGGTGATCTGGGCCTGCTCGACAAGGCGAATGATCGTGGCAAGGACGCTATCAGTGCCAACGTTGGTCGCACGGAGGGACAACAGACCACGCTGATTGATGGTCGCCCCAATCAGTGTCTCCCCCTCACGCTTTTCGACCGGGATGCTTTCCCCAGTAATCATCGACTCATCGACCGACGAGGAACCCGCGAGGACCACCCCATCCACGGGAATTTTTTCCCCAGGACGCACGATGACTTCATCTCCCATCCGTACCTGCTCGATGGGGAGTTCGACTTCTTTTCCCCCCCGCAGCACATGGGCAGTGCGTGGTTGCAATCCCACGAGTTTTCTGATGGCTTCGTTGGTTTGTCCTGTGGCACGCGTCTCCAGAAATCGCCCGATAAAAATCAAGGTGATGATCAGTGCGGTCGTATCATAAAAGGTGGTGGCCCCGACGAGATGCGGAAAGAAGGTGGCAATGATGCTCATCCCATAGGCTGCCGTCGCGCCAACGGAGATCAGTGTGTCCATATTCGCGCTGCTGTGGCGTGCCCGGTTGATGGCTTCCCGATGAAATTCCCACCCAACCACGGCCCAGACCGGGGTGGTCAGTGCCAGCAAAAGCAGGTTTTCACCCAGAAAACGATTCATGAAGAACATACTCAGGATCACGACTGGCACGGTCAGGACCACTCCCAGGATCAGCAAGACCAATTTGCGGCGGATCGCTGCCTGTCGACGTTGCCACTGCTCATCTTCACGCTTGACGCTTTCCAGTACGTCTGCGTCTCCAGGACTCCAGATATCTGGCTGTGCCTGTGCAAAGGGGGAGGAGAGCAGAGCGGCGGTATATCCGAGTACCTCGATCTTCTGGACCATCTGCTCCACGCCTGTTTGTCCCGGATCATAGGTGACAGCGGCCTGTTCGGCAGCAAAGTTCACGGATGCCTCGGTAACTCCTGGGAGCTTCTTGAGGCCCTTCTCGATGCGCATGGCACAGGTCACACACGTCATCCCCTCAAGCGTCAGCGTGGTCTGATGCTCCTTTTGAGAAGGATCATGCAATGGTTCTTTTGTCTGGCTAGCTTCTATTCCCATTGGGATCACCTCGTAATGCTACAATCACTTCTTTCACCATCACGCTATCAGGTAAAAAGAGGCACATACGCTCACTGCGAGGCCTGCCGCGTTGCAGAGGACAGACAAGGCGATGTCTCTTGACATGAGTTTATACATCCTACTGGTCGAGTACGTCGAGAATGGGGCACTCGCTAATAGGGCCCTGGCCCGTACACAGATGCGTGATCTGTTCCAAGGCCCGCTTCATCCTGAGCAACTCGCCGATCTTGCGCTCGATGTCTGCAAGTTTCGCTTCAGCTCGACGTTTTACCTCGCGAGAAGGCGTGGTCGGGTCAACGCGCAACGCGAACAATTCTGCAATTTCTTTGAGCGAGAACCCGAGTTCTTGTGCTCGTTTGATGAAATGGATGCGTTTCACTACCTCTTCAGGGTACTGGCGATAGCCCGACTCGCGACGAGGAGGTTCCTCCACTAAGCCCTCGCGTTCATAATAGCGCAGGGTGTCCACGCCGACCCCGGTCTGTCTGGCAACTTGCCCAATCGTGAGTGTATTCATCATCTGCTCCTTTCTGTCTCTCTGTAGAGAGTATAAACCCTGGAGTATACTCCAGAGTCAAGGGGGCATGAGGCAGCGTTTTCACCGGAAAGCAAACAGGTTCGGAATCTGATCAGGGGTAACACAGCGTGATTCATCGATGCTCTAGCAATAGCCTGGTCAGAAGGGCTTTCCCTTGGTTTCCGTGCTCAATTCGCAAAGTATCAGACAGCAGCAGTAAGCGCAATCAATACAGTTAGCACCATATTCGAAAAAAGGATTTGTTGACGGGAGGTAGTTTCATTAGGCAACTCACAAGCGCTCTGATTAAACGCTGCCTGGAAACTGAGAATACCATGCAAAAGTTTCATGTCTAGTTGACGGCTAGTGACCCATCAAACGGTCAGTAGAGCTGTCAGGTCAAGCGCGAAGGGAGCTGCGTTTGTGATGAGGTAGACATGCTTCCTCTTCTCAAGCGGGTTCTTCTTGCTGTGCTTTTGGGTAGGAGAAAAATTGAGTATCTAACTATATAGTCAATGAGAACGCAATACGACTTCAAAGCAGACCCTAACGAAACCATGCCTTATCATCTTGCACATGGATCAATGGGGGAAGGTCCTCAGGATAGACGTCTGCCATAAAACGCTTTCCGGTTTCATCAATAAAACGCAGCTTAAGTGCAGCAATAACGCCATATGCTTTATTCCAGGCATCAACATTTTCTCCACTTAAAGGGCGTATTGCCAATTCTTTTTCAAAAAGAGGACGTATCTGTTCAAATGCCGGTTGGGCTTCAAAGTGGCAATATACCCAGGGAAAGTCAGAGTCATAGGAGTCTAGTGTGCCCAGGAGTTGATCCTCCTGCATAAGAAAATAACGCATGTTAGCCTCCTCAATGTATTTACTCATTGAATATGTTCTCTATAGTTGAAATACTCTCTTCCACTACAATTTCTTTCTGTGCGGCACGCAGGGTGTGTACAGGCAGCCAGCGCTCAAGCAACACCACACACAGAGACGCCAGCACCATCAAGACGATCAGGAAGATCCAGAAAAAGGTTGTATTGAACGTCAAGAGAAAGGTAAAGGTGACCGGAGCCAGCGTAAATGCTAGCGAGCCACACAGACCAAAGATCGCCATATAGCGTCCTCGTGCCCGCTCTGGTGCCAGGGCAAGACCGAGACTGGATGAAGCAGGCGATAAAAACATCTCAGCCAGCGTATAGATGATCATACTGACAACCAGAACAGGTAACTGTGCAACCTGGGGCACCAGCAGCACGCTCGCAAAGAGCAGGTACGAGAAGGCATAGCTCAAGCCACCTGCGACAATGCCACGTGTCCGGCGAAAGCGCGTCAGCACATGCATCAGAGGCACCTGCAAGACAACTACCATTATCGTATTCAGCGTAAAGAGCAGGCTAAACTCCCACGCCGGTGCATGCAGATTGTCGACGAGAAACGGCGATAAGGCCACTTCAAGCACCGCGTAGTTCAAAAAGAGGATGGCCTGCGTAACAATAAAGCTGAGAAAAGGCAGGTCACGCAGCACCGTCAGATAGCTCACACGCTCCTCAATATGCTCAACAGCGTTTAGCACATGCCGCTGAACCGGGATAGCCAGCACAAGCGCGCCCGTAAGGAGATAGCCAGACGCGCTTGAGAGCAGCAGCCAGGTGTACGATGCGGTGCCACCAATACTGGCAACCCAGCCCGCCAACAGGACACCAATACTCAAACCCAGATTCATAGCCGAGCGATTGAACCCAAACCACCAGTCTCGATCCTCGAGCGGAAAGATATCAGCGATAAAGGTGGTACTCGCTGGATTGCTCAAAGCATAGGAACCCGAGATCAGCATGGCTCCAACCAGAAAAAGGAGAAAGGAGTGGGCAACCAGATAGACAAGCGACCCACCACCCAGCATGGCAAAACTGATTACGAAAAGCAGCCGTGCCCCAAAGCGATCAACCAGACTGCCCGCGGCAGGCGCGATCAGTAAGCCAAAGATACCCGCAGCTGTCAGACCAGAGCCAACAAGCGGTAAAGGCAAGCCAACCACGAGGTGGAAATACAGTAGAGAGAAGGGCAGCCACAGACCACGTCCGATCGCTGCCACCAGAGTGGAAGCCGCGTACAACTTCGCTCCACGCACAGCGTGCGGCGGCGTCAGCAGGGGCTTCAATCTTGCAGCAACGCTCTGCAAAGAAGTGTCCATAAAAAATAACTTTCTAAAATAATTTCTCTTGTATAGAGCATAAAAAACCGAGCGCACAAAACATCCCCAAACACCAGTCAGGCTCAATAGGCCAACCTGCTACAATGGAGGGCAGATTGGGTAGCTGGAACTTTTCCAGGAAGCTCAAACGGCAGATAGCAAACCGGGGCGATAAGAAACGTTGCGCCTGACGCTTCAAATAATCATCATAGAGCAAATATACTATAACGGTTACATATTTTTCAAGGTACAAAACAGACACAGAGGGCATCTGGTGCGTACCCTGCCAGCGCGTATCGTCAGAGAAGAAGCTTTTTGCCTATAAGCAAGGAGAAATTGAGCAACGGAACGTCCGATAGCCGAGCGTGTCTTCTGGGCTTGTTCTTTGGTTGTGGTTGAGGCGCAGTGTGGGCAATGCATGAATCACTCCTTCTCCAATAGGGAATGGTTCCCATTATACCTCGCAAACGATCTCCAGGACAAGCCTCTCTCTGAGTTCTGACAGAACCGGTTTGCTGCCGATGAGTTTTCATGATCTCCGACATACGATCGCAACGCTGTTACTCTTCATGGGGACTCATCCAAAGATGGTGCAAGAATTACTTGGGCATAGCACCATCATGGTCGCGCTTGAAATCTACTCGCATATCTTGCCACCGCTTCAAGAAGATACAATGCACAAGTTACATGCCTGATTGACGGATAGTGGGAATAGGGCACCAGGGCAACCATTATTCTGATTGCAGGGTTCCTGCGTCACAGCATTCGGCCAGGTAAAGGTCAGTTTGCCCTGAAAGCCATAATCACCAAACAGCACATCGGTGATACCCTCGCCTTCAGTTGAGCCGACCCACGCGGAGACGAATGCGGAGGATTGATTCAACTGGGTGCTGATGATTATCGGACGTCCGGAGAACGACAAAACGATACACCTGTTGACACTGGATACTTGAAAATGGCAAAAAATCTGGGTACGATTGATGCAGCAATCTATCTCATCATGTTGGGGGGTAACGCGGCACCGAAACGTAAGCGCATCTAGCGAGAACATACTGAAGACTGGCAGGCCATTCGGCAATATACGCTCTAGCCGGAGCAGACAGCGTATGAACTTTTGCGCCCTATCGTACTCTACGGAGATCCTGCCATTCAGCGAGCCAAAGAAACAGGCGAGGCTCGCAACACGCTTGAGCGGAAATCCGACGATTTTGACGACCAGGGGATGGTCAGCCTGTTTGCTTCCAAACCATGCAAACAAGCTGAGGCTTGGAGTCTGCCACCTGAGATGCGCCAGTTGATTGTAGACCTGCGCGTGGAATTGCCGAGTATGTCTCTACGCGAAATCGCTGATATTTGTGAGATTCGCTTTAATAGAAAACCCTCGCATCATACAGGAGTCACACATGGACATCACAACGACAATGGATTCCGAACTGAGAGTGGCGTATGAACAATTTCCGTCTAATGCTATCCCTCAGAACACGAATGAGTTTGTCGCTTTTCGTAAAGCGCAAGATGAAGAGCTTGCGCAAATGAATGAATTGCCCAAGAATGAGCATGTCGTCATCGAAGAACGGGTGGTGCCGCCTACACTTACGACGCCGGAGGTTCCCGTTCGTATCTACACGCCGATGTCTCGAACCGGTCTTCTCCCTGCACTTTTGTGGACTCATGGAGGTGGCTTTTTCGCCGGAAACTCGGCAATGGACGATCCTCTGCTGTGTCGTTTCGTTGAGGAAGTCGAATGTATCGTGGTTTCGGTAGAGTATCGGTTAGCCCCCGAACACCCCTTCCCGGCAGGAATTGACGATTGCTATGCAGCTCTCACCTGGCTAGCTACCAACGCTCAGGAACTGGGCGTGAATCGTGACCGTCTGGCGATAGCAGGCAATAGCGCGGGGGGTGGCACCTCCGCCGCAGTTGCCCTCATGGCTCGTGACCGTGGTGAAGTGAACCTCTGCTTCCAGATGCCGCTCTACGCTTGCCTCGACGACCGACATATCACCTCTTCCAGCCACGAGATCACCGATGCACGAACATGGTCTCGTGAAATCTCATTACAAAGTTGGGCAGCCTATTTAGGGACCGATTCCAAAGACGACGTGTCGCCCTACGCCGCCCCCAACCGTGCCAGCAATCTCGCAGGTCTCCCCCCAACGTATATGATGGTCGGTGATCACGACTTGCTGCGCGATGAGAATATCGCGTACGCCAATCGTCTGATGCAAGCCGGGTGCCAACTGAACTCCATGTCTATCCAGGGGCTTTTCATGCTTTTGAGATATTAGTGCCGAACTCTCGCATTGGCCAGCGAGCCGCTACAGAGTATGTTACGGCTCTTAAGCAAGCACTCAACTCGAAATAATCATAAAAAAGAAAAACCCACATTCCGCAGTGAAATTTTAATTTGGCTTCCCAGGCTGTTTCAAAACGCAGAGATGAAGAGCATCTCTGCAATATAACTTGGCCTGTAGCTTGAATCTAAAAAATCAGGTGCGGAATGTCAGTACTAAGGAACTCTCAAAAAATAAATCATCCCGGAAGGGTAGCTCCCACTAACTCGGGGTCGATAGTGGCGTGATACTCTCAGCCAGAACAGGCTTACGAGGACGACCTCGTGGCCGTTTTGGCTGAGTTGGATCAGGAAGCGGCCTTGTGCGAGGACGTCCTCTTTGCCGCTTCTGAGACGTTGACTTCTCTTGCACGAACGGATGAGATTGCGGCTCTGTTGGCAGAGAAGAGGGAATATCGACGCACCATTTTTCTAAGGAAGGCCATCGCTGGAGATGGGTTTCCACCACCTGCATGGCTTCTTTGGTCAGCTTTACCCCAGTCTGATAGGCGTTCGTGACCAATGCAACAACCGGATGCTTCCCTTTCCACGTCATCGTTTGAGCAAAGTGGATGATGGCATCCACTGAGTCGAGCAAGGCTCCATTCCAGTGGTGCTCCAAATGCCCCAACAGCGTTCAACCGCATTGTATTTACTATGGTAGGGCGGATAATACGCCAAACGGACGGTGATCTGATATGTTTGTGTAAATTCGAGCAAACGCTGGATAAACGGTTGTGTTGCAAAAACGAGGAAGAAAAAAACTGAACGTGAGCGACCTTCTTCAATTTTCCTAGACAACCACTCCAAAGAGTTTGGCGACCAGTGCGACCTGCCCACTTACATCCCCTTTATCCACCCCTTGTACTTGTCCTTTGCGTATCATGTTCATCACCTCGAATCCTTGTAAGGTTCGCCATGCTGTCTTGAACGAGAAAAAGCCCATTCCAGGTTTCGTCAACCGTTGGGGAACGGTTGGATGAACCGATGATCTTGCTCGATGAGATTGTTGAGGTATTTCACCTGTCTCAGTTCAACCTTCTCGGGAAGTATCCCGATGGCTTTCAAGTCAGTCATCGCTTTGGGATACGCAGCGTTTTTGTCCACGTTGATGACTCGTGGTTCCCTGGTGTGGGAAGCGGCGAGCGTTTTCAGAAAGAACTGCTTGGCTGCTTGTGCATCCCTCGTCGGACTGAAGAAGAAGTCAAGCGTGTTTCTCTGCGAATCGACTGCTCGATAGAGATGCACCCATTCCTTTTTCACTTTGATAGATGTCTCATCGACGCGCCAGGAATCGGTGGTGGGCTTCAAATGAGGACGGCAACGCCGATCAAGTTCGGGTGCATAGTGCTGAACCCAACGAGAGATGGTCGTATGATCGACATGCAGCCCGCGCTCAAGCATCATCTCCTCCAGATCGCGGTAGCTGAGTGCATACCGCAGGTACCAACGCACACAGAGGAGGATGATATCGGCCTGGAAATGGCGCCATTTGAACGGATTCTGCTCGATCATGATGAGTCCTCTTTTCCTCTTTTCTCTCAACTTTAGCAGATCAGTTTACTTCTTGCAACACAACCCAAATTACCAGATGGGTCAACGGAAGAAAAAGTGACGGCAGCAGCCTTGTCTTTCCACATTGTTCCTTGGCAATTTTTGCAACAGAACCGTGCCAGACTCCAATAAGTGTCAACCACACTCAAGATATGAGCGTGTTTTTTTATGAGCGTATTTTTATGTGTGCATGAGTCAAGCAATAAACTGGAAACCAACATCCAGGGAGAGGAACATATCGTGATTGAGGTATTACCGCGAAGTTCTGACAACATCCTTGGTCTGAAGTTGTCGGGCATTATTCATCACCAGGATTACCAGAGAATTTTCCCGATCTTTGAAAGAACGCGAGAAGCACATGGGAAGCTGCGGCTCCTCTTAAATTACGATGACTTTGCCGGGTGGGATACGCATGGACTCTGGGATGACATGCGTTTTAATACGAAGTACAGGCATACAGTTGAACGTATTGCGATCGTCGGAGGTGATGATGAAGAATCATGGCCGCGTTTTACTGTACCAAAGAAGTATTTTGCTCCTCAGGAAATGGATGCCGCTTGGGACTGGCTGCATTCAGCATTCATAATTGATCCATGTGAATATTGATCCGTCTATGCCGTCAGTCTATGTTCCTTCATTCCAGGGCTTTCCAATTCTCAAAATCCGTGAGAACCATTGGTAAGTAAGAGCTTGATGGCTTGTTCGGGATGGGCATTGATGATGCGGATCTGTTTTGGCACGTGGTAATTTGCGCGAAGAGTGAGCACTTTTTGAGCCTTTTGGGTTAGCACTTGTGCCCTTTGCCAGAATAATTGAATCTTACGCAAGTTTGCTGATTCAAGCAACGGATCAGATACGGTCGAAAAAGCCGTTTGGCTTGCGGAGCACATCGACACGTTTCCAATGGAAGTGTTTCTTTCCACTATCAGCAAACTTGCGTAAGATTCAAGTTATGCGCCAAACAACAAGGTTCTCTTCGATGCTCGTGAATGTCCCATTAGAACGCTGTGTATACGTACCGTCTCCCCATAACGGCGAAAAGTTGGAGAGGGGGATCTGTAGAATGTCTGCCATCGCGACGACTGCTGCGTCATGTGCGTTCATAGAAAAAACATCGACCAGCGTCCCAAATAAATCAAAAATGAGTGCTTTATAGCGTAAATCCATCAGGAAAAACTCCCTTTGATCTCTTCGCACAGAAATTTTTATGGTTATGCGTAAGTTTACCTGCACAATAACGAGGAAATCAAGAGGTTCTCCTGGTATTCTGGCGAAAATGTTGTGTCCTTCTGGAAAGTTGTCGTTTCGCGCACTCACCTTCAGCAAAATCGTTGTCACATCACTCTTGCCCTTTTGTAACACTTTATCTCTGCTCAGATTAGTATAGGTTTCCGCCTAATTACACAAGGGCTTTTTTGAATCTGCACTAGTTGACCAATAGTAACTCTTCAAGCAGTCAATAGAGCTGTCAGATTCACGGCAAAGGGAGCTGTGTTTTGAGATGAGATAGACAGCATCCCCCTTCTCAAGCGGGTTCTTCTTGCTGTGCTTTTGGGTGGGAGAAAAATTGAGTATCTAACTATATAGAAAAAGTAAAAAAGGCCTAAGAGAGCTTCGGAGGCTGGTTGAGGGCGGTGCGCCCAGAGGGATTCGAACCCCCGACACTCGGTTCCGAAGACAGTAAGAAGAGGTTTAAAACCTCTCCACCACTATCTCTCGACATCTATTTGAGCTCGAATGGATCATGAAACGCTTCTGCGTTGGCTATGACTATCTCTGGTTGTCAACTGTCCTGGATGTCAAAAATATGTCAAAATATCTACCGCTGTCGATCTCGGTAGAGAGCTACGTTAAACGAAATAAAAGACTGGCACATTGCCCTTCTTGAAATTTTAAAGAGTGTAGGGCATAGAATACAGAACTTAAACAATACTCTGGCAAGTCAGGCATACTTCTGCTATGCTGATCGTATCAAAACGGGATTCAAAAAGGAATGTTGGCCAATGAACTGCCCCCATTGCGCTGCAACTGATACCAAGAAGCGGACGAAGAAAACCAAACTTGGGTATCTCACATTCGTGTGTTGCTAGCCACACTGAAGCGTATAGGCTATGGGCCAACCGGGGCAGCGACGACAGACAAACAGGTAAATATTGCCTGCATCTCCCAGCATAATCCCTGCGTCATCGCTTGTGTCCTGACCATCTTGCAGAGGCACACCATGCGCGAGGGGCGGTTCCTCCAGAGGTCTCCACCTGCGGAAAGACTCCCCATCCCACTCCCAACTTGCTACCGTTAGTAAATGCTCCATCTCTTGCTGACAGGAAGGACAGGGGGGAGCCAGGGGTCCTGAATCCAATCTACATTATCGCCAATCTTCATACCCGGAGCTGCACCCAGATGGGAGCCGTATCCGTATATGTAGCCTTGAGCGGCCTCTGTCTCCTCCCAGCTCCAGATGCGGTACTGCAACTCTTTGGGAAGCGCGAAGATGTCTGGATAGTCTTGAGTACGTTCCGGGATAAACTGGCAGACCTGCGGCATATAATCAGGATTGAAGATGGCGGGTACTGGCTGCTCCTTCAGGACCTCAGAAATGGTGCTGCTCTGTCTCCAATACACGCGGCATTCGGGCCCACGGTAGGAGTATTCTTCATGGTCATGGTCTCGTGGACACCAGAGCAATTGAAAGAGATCACAACCTTCTGGAAAGCCAAGTTCGGGGACATCAGCAGCTCGCAACTGGATGACCCCAACATAGGCTCCATGTGGCTGGCCCGTGGGCATTGGGTCAGGTCCCCTGGACAGGGAACCATTCACATACCACCCTCTGTTGCGCTCATTCACTGGACCCCAGGTCCCCGCCTCCCCGCGCAGCAATTCTGCATCCTGTCTGCGTCGAGGTTCAGTCTGGGCATGACCAACCGAACACATCGGCCAGGGTTCGTTGGCGGGCCAGAGAAACGTGCCGCCCACCTTGCTTTCACCTGGTCCAGGTTCAGGGCCTCGACGTGGGTGCAGGCGTACAGCTCGGCGGGCCAGGGGAGCTAATTCAGGAAAGAAGGCGGTGATATCAAGGGGTGGGGGTGGCGTTGTTCTCTTCTGCATCATGTTCCAACTCCTGATTGTTTAAAATACCCCATCGGGGCGAACGCCGAAGGCGCGAGCTGTTAGGCCAGGAACATGCACATCCAGACGGGGCAAGCAATTGAACCAATATGTATCTGGAACAAGCGTACCATATCGCGAGAGCAGAGGCAAGGAAATAGAGGGAAAGTTTTTAGGCTCAACTCTGCCAAACATATTACCAACCAGGGCCACCGGTACTTCCATTGTAAATCCCAACATTCAGAGGGCGGAATCGGCATAGGTATCCGGGCGAACAAAGAGCCAAAGGGAAAGCTCCTCAGCTTACGATGGCCCGCAGAGTTATGCAGATTTCTCCCGCTGAATCTTGAGATTTACACTCTTTTCCAAGGAGGAGACTATATACTGTCAGCAATCCATTCCCAGAAAACGTCACGGATGACGCCTTTTTTGCCCAATTTGAGTGCGCACCCCTTTCAAGCATCATACGACGAGGTGTCCACCGTCTCTCTCTTCTTCAAGGGGATTCCGTCGGGCGTTCGGCCCGAAGACAATGAAGCTGGCACAAGAGAGAGTCTAGAGAAACTGGCCCGCTATGTCGAACAGGAGGTTGGCCGATAAAAGCGGGTCCGAAATCGAATGGAGAGCGTGACCTACTCACCCTCTCCATCAAAAGTTGACTTCCTCATCCCGGACGCCTTCCTCGAAAGAAGCCAGATGGAAAGCAGCTTGACAGAAAACGTGTGTACCAGTGCTCAAGATTGAGGGCAATTTCCCATGTTTGAGTGTAAATTTTGGAATTAAGCTGTTGATCTGGTCTCTTTGATATACCGATACAATGTAGCGCGGGAGATCCCAAGAGCCGCACAGATTTCTGGAATGGAATGACTGTGATCGTCAAACATCTGTCGAGCTAGTGCCACTTTCCCATTGGTTTTGAGTTTCCTGAGTCGCCCACCTACCTGCCCCTGGCTCTCGCCGCCGCTAATCCTACATTCGTGCGCTCACGAATGAGGTCACGCTTAAATTCGGCCAACGGAGACATGGCAAATTGAGAAAAGGTCAGTCAGTCACTTAGGCAGCAATCTCGATGGTAAATCCGCCCGGTGCTTGAACATAAAATGTCCAGGCATGACTGCGTTGCGGCGGCTGCACATCAAATCCGTCATCTTTCAATTGCTGATATATCTCGTTCACACGTTGTTCGCTCTTTTGACCAAAGCCGATGTGAAAGTGTGCAGGATAGGTGATATTCGCGGCTTTCATCAAAGTCAGGACCAGGCCGTCATCATCGAAGAGCGCGCAAAAGCTCTTCTTACCGCCAGGCTGTTTGCGTAATCCGAAATACTTTTCGAGAAAATCTGTTGCTGCTGGGACATCGGTGACGCTCAGATTGAGATGGTTCAGTTTCATGGACACTCTCCTTATGAACTAGCAAATGGCTCTTTCCAACAGTTCCATTTTAAAAGGCTGGTGCATAAGTGGAGGGTTCGAGGAAGCGGAAGCTTCTTATTCTGTGTGGCATATCTCAATCATGTGTCCAATCTGTTCAATCATTTTCTGAGCGCGCTGTTCCAGGTCTAGTAAGCTCACGAGCCAGTGATCAGCAGCAGCAACAATAACCTTATCGGCATTCTCTTCGGGCGGGACGTGCAGCGATTCACGCAGGTTTTGCGTGTTGCCACTATCAAATTGCTGCAACATGTGCAGAATCGCTGTGAGGCTAAATCCGCTCCTAACAAGCATGCGAATAACCCGTAGCCGTCCAAACTCGGCACTTCCATAGAGGCGGTACAGATTGGTAGGATCGCGCGGGACGGTGAGCAGGCCGTTACGCTCCCAGTTACGCAGCATATCAACAGACACATTAAGGTGGATGGCTGCCTGACGAATACGCATGGGATGCGGTGAGGCGTCCAGCGTCCGCCCCGCTGCCCAGCGCTCAAGAAATTCAAGTGCAGACTCGGCATAGGTGCGCTCAACGCGCACCTGAGCAAGATACTGATAGGCGAATTCCATCGCCATGCCCAGATCGTCATCCGCCGCATTTTTCACGAGCATAATAAGCTGTTGCTTATCGCCTATATATGGCCAGTGCAGCGCCAGGTGGGCGAGACGAGCCTGTTCGAGATGCAGCGTGCTATACTGGCGATAGCCATTTGTTCCACGCGGAATGGGAGATAAGAACCCGGAAGCTTCATAGAGCCGAATTGTGTTCGTGTGGACCCCTAGCTCTTTCGCCAGGTCACTGGTGCGGAAAATGCTGCAACCATACATCCGATCCTCTAACCTTTCTACAAAGCTATCATGCTAGCTGGTTACTACCAGAGAAAACCCTCTACTATTAACCAATGTTGTATTGTATTTCAATGGAGGCAGGCAGACTACCTCAAACTGACAAAAAATGGTAGGAAAACGCACTTGGTAGGGTGCCCCTCTCTAATGGAGGTGCATATTTACAAAATGTCAATGGAAGACGTGGCGTCGGGAGCGGCTTCGCCTGGATGACCAACGCCGATTCCCATGCTTCAGATCAAAGTTCCATCCTTCAGTGCAAATACTGTCCACTCTTCAGTTAATTTACCACCAGTCTCATCGATCACCAGGACCGCATGGGGAGAGGCGAGCGTTTCCAGGACATAGACACGCAGCTCATCCCTCACTCTGTCACCATCCCACCTGGCTCGATCTAACAGGTGTTGCATTGCGTACGGGGTAGTCTCGCCCATCTCTTCCGCCACTTGCCATCCGTTTTTTCGTGAAGCTTGACTCATCAATCCCTGGAGATAGGCCAGAGCGCGCTGATGAGACTCCGTCCGAACGAAATACGGCCTGATTTGTTGGCTCACGCGGTTGAACGCTGCCGTCCATATCTCTTCCGGGAAAGAAGAGGGGCGAGCTTTGGGAGAATTTTCCATAGAAGCTTCCTTTGCTGTTCTTGTGCTTTTGCGAGCGGAAAGATGTTTACCACTGCCTGAGGGGTGAAGAAGGGCCAGAGATCATCCGTCTCTCAAGGGGCAACCCGTTTCCCCGCCAAAACCTGGAAAAGAGAAGAAAGGCGAAACAGGTTGCCTCCGACGCGATGCCCTGCCGGTCAGACCTGAACAGCTTGCCTGCCCGTGGCCAGCAGATACGCCTCTTCCAGGTTGGGGTCAACGACAACGGCTGTTTCGTGTGGGCGAGTGGCACTGACAAGGCGCAGCGTGAGGTTGTGTTGCAAAAACGAGGAAGAAAAAAACTGAACGTGAGCGACCTTCTTCAATTTTCCTAGACAACCACTCCAAAGAGTTTGGCGACCAGTGCGACCTGCCCACTTACATCCCCTTTGTCCACCCCTTGTACTTGTCTTTTGCGTATCATGTTCATCACCTCGAATCCTTGTAAGGTTCGCCATGTTGTCTTGAACGAGAAAAAGCCCATTCCAGGTTTCGTCAACCGTTGGGGAACGGTTGGATGAACCGATGATCTTGCTCGATGAGATTGTTGAGGTATTTCACCTGTCTCAGTTCAACCTTCTCGGGAAGTATCCCGGTGGCTTTCAAGTCAGTCATCGCTTTGGGATGCGCAGCGTTTTTGTCCACGTTGATGACTCGTGGTTCCCTGGTGTGGGAAGCGGCGAGCGTTTTCAGAAAGAACTGCTTGGCTGCTTGTGCATCCCTCGTCGGACTGAAGAAGAAGTCAAGCGTGTTTCTCTGCGAATCGACTGCTCGATAGAGATACACCCATTCCTTTTTCACTTTGATAGATGTCTCATCGACGCGCCAGGAATCGGTGGTGGGCTTCAAATGAGGACGGCAACGCCGATCAAGTTCGGGTGCATAGTGCTGAACCCAACGATAGATGGTCGTATGATCGACATGCAACCCGCGCTCGAGCATCATTTCTTCCAGATCACGATAGCTGAGCGCATAGCGCAAGTACCAGCGCACGCACAAAAGAATGATCTCGGCCTGGAAATGGCGCCATTTGAACGGGGTTTGCTCGGTCATGATGAAGAACTCCTCTGCTCTGCTCCAAATAAAGAAGAGTTTATCATCACGCCTTCATTCTTGCAACACAACCAGATTTGCTTTAGTCAGCTTCTATCTTACCTCAAAAGGTTTTCATGCCTGGTTCTTTCCCCAAAAATGTACAAAGTCGAGCATAGATGTAATTTATAGAGAAATACATCACACTCTTTTTGTGCCACAGGCACTATCCATCTTCCTCTTTCTCAGGTAAAATTTCCATACGTTCTAGATATTAAATTCACTCTAGCAATAATTAACTTTAAAAGAACAAAAGGAACAAGATTATGAAAAAATTTCTATTCATTGGAAGCAGCCTCCTTTTCCTCACCATGTTTCTCTCTGCCTGTGGAGCAAACAGCAGTACCATCTCCTCGACACCGCCAAAAATATCGACGACCGCGACAACCAACCAACCAGCAACAGCCACACCTCTCACACAAACCACGTCAGCAACGTCAAACACGAATACCAGCAATGGAAATGCAACGAGTTGCACGACCACCTATGGTTGCGGCGTTGGCTCTTCTCAGCTCACTCCCTATACCGGCAATGGCTATAAGCTTGACTATCCCGGATCATGGGTCATCCAATCTGACAACAGCAAAGGAGCAATCTTCGCCGCACCAGACAACTCCGCCTCCTTCCATGTCTTCGTTCAAGATGCTTCAAGCCAGACCAATCCTCTTCAGTATGAGTTTGGCACGCTGGCCGCAGACAATTGCAAACCAGTCACGAATGGGAAACAAACCGTACAAAACAATGGTCTCACCTGGCAGCAATCCCAATTTGTCTGTGCTCCTGGCAATATCGGCAGCAAGCAGGAACAGATAAGCATACTCATCTCAACCAACACTTACAATAACACAGCCTATAGCATCGACTATATGAGCAACCCAGACACGTTCGCGACCGTCCACCAGACCTTCTTTCTGCCGATGGTCACATCATTCACCCTCCAATAGCTCGTGACACATACGTCCTCTCCTGTTTCCCTGGATTCGAGCGAAGAAACATGAGACATTCCGAATTTTAGGGATGAGCTTGTAAAAAGACACCTCCCGAGAGAGACTGAAGAAAGAAACAAACAAACAAACATTCAGTCAATCCAGGAGGTGTTTCTCATGTCTTCCCAGTATCTCACACGGCGCGAGGAGCCACAAGTTCCACCATATCCCCCAGCCGAGATGGCCCAAGGATTGTAGGCTGTGTTGCAAGAAATTTCAGAGTAAGACGAGGGTAGGAAGGCTCACTTCTTATTCGGCTTAGGCGACCACTCCAAAGAGGGAAGAGATGAACATAATCTGACTCATGAAGTTTCCCTTTTCAACACGACGTATCTGCCCTTTCCGAATCATGTTCATGATCTCATATCCTTGGAGGGTTCGCCTCGCCGTCTCGAACGAAAAGAAACCCAGTCCGGGTTTGACGCGTCGTTTGATGAAGCGATGGTCCTGTTCGACCAGATTGTTGAGGTATTTGCTTTGCCTGAGTTCACAAGAAAGAGGAGCTGACCCCGCTGCTTGTAACTCGCTCAGTGCTTTGGGGTAGGCCGCGTTCTTGTCGACGGTGATCACACGAGGAGTCACCGTATGGGAGGCCCCAAGGGCTTTCAGAAAAAAAGGTTGTGTTGCAAAAAAATCTGAGAGGATGCTTCAGACAAAGCTTGCCTTATTAGGCTTAGATTGCTACTCCAAATAGCTCTGCGATGAATGTGGCCTGACTTGGGCTGTTTCCTTTTTTTACTCCTTGCATTTGTCCTTTTCTGATCATATGTATTGCCTCATATCCCTGGAGGGTTCTCCATGCCGTTTCGAAAGACCAGAAGCCCATCCCTGGTTTCACCAGTCGTTTGATGAATCGGTGATCTTGTTCGACCAGGTTGGTGAGATACTTGCTCTGCCGCAATTCACACGAAGTGGCAAGGTCACCCGCTGCCTTCAAATCTTTTACGGCCTTTGGGTAGGCTGCGTTTTTGTCGACGGTGCTGACACGCGGAGTCATTGTATGGGAGGCTCCCAGAGCTTTCGCGAAAAAGCGTTTCGCAGCCTGGGTATCGCGAAAGGCGCTGAGTAGGAACGCTATCGTGTTCCCTTGAGAGTCCACCGCACGGGAGAGATACACCCACACGCCTTTCACTTTCACAGAGGTTTCATCCACGCGCCAGGAATCTGCCACTGTCTTCAGGTGGGGGCGGCAACGCTTTTCCAACTCAGGGGCGTAGCACTGGACCTAACGAGAGAGAGTTGTATGGTCCACCTAGAGTCCTCGTTCTGCCATGATCTCTTCAGGATCCCGGTAGCTGAGCGAGTACCGCACATACCAGCGCACGCAGAGTAAAATGATCTCGGCCTGGAAGTGACGCCATTTGAATGGATGTTGCTCTGTCATGACTGGTCCTCTTTTTCTCCTTTTCTCACCATTCTGACAGATCAGCTTTCTTTTTGCAACACAGTCGGCACATCGACTCGACATGCCGTCCCTGGAAAGTGCAATATCAAATTGAACATCGTATTATTATACGTGCGAATGCTCACTGGCTTCGATACGTTCACGCATTTGATCGAATGTTACTGCATCGATTTCGCCATGGGCATAACGCTGACGCAGAATCTCCATGGCTGAAAAACGAGGTTGTGAATTTGGCTGTTGTGGTGATCGGTAGTGAGTTTCCTCCGAGTGGGTAAAGAATGAAGCGACTGAACTTCTAGAAAGCAGTTGTACAACAGCTACAATAAGTGCTATGAGAATAGCGAGCCAGAAAAGATTGATGAGCAGATGTAGCCCCGCCCAGAGGCCATAATCGTAAAACATAGGCTAGTTCCTCTTGAGGAATACAAAGGTTCGGTGAAGTATTAGCCGCTATCTTGCTGTATTCCCTATCTTAAAACAATCACTACATTTATACTTATCTACCACTTAGCGCATGGCTAGCTCATAGCGTGCCATGCGGGAAGGTATTTTTCTGTACTTCCCTTGTGGCTTCGTTATTATCATATCTTCTATATGTCAAAAAAAATAAACACTTTTGTAAAAAAATAGTAAGAACCTTCAGAAAATATTTTTAATAATGTACATGGTTGACTGTGCTTTGCCAAATCAGTAATGTGTATCTCAACCATACTCTTTGGAGCAGGAAGAAAAAGGGTTGTGTTGCAAAAAAGAAAGCTAATCTGGTACAGTAAAGGAAAACGAGCGAAAGAGAGACGTTATGGCAGAGCAGAATCCGTTCAAATGGCGCCACTTCCAATCCAACATTATTCTCTTGTGTATGAGGTGGTATCTCCGTTATTCTTTGAGCTACCGTGATCTTGAGGAAATGATGGTGGAGCGAGGACTGCATGTCGATCATACGACGATCTATCGCTGGGTTCAACATTATGCGCCTGAACTTGAACGGCGGTGCCGCCCTCAGTTGAAAATGACGTCGGACTCCTGGCGGGTTGATGAGACATACATCAAAGTGAAAAAGCAATGGATGTATCTCTACCGTGCAGTTGACTCCCAGGGAAATACGCTCGATTTCTTTTTCAGCCCAACCAGAGATGCACAAGCAGCCAAATGCTTCTTTCTGAAAACGCTCGCCGCCTCTCATACCAACGAACCACGAGTGATCAACGTCGATAAAAACGCTGCCTACCCCAAAGCATTCAATGAACTCAAAACAGCAGGAATGCTCCCCGAGAGGGTTGAATTAAGGCAGATCAAATACCTCAACAATCTGATTGAACAAGACCATCGATTCATCAAACGATTGACAAAACCTGGGATGGGCTTTTTCTCCTTCGAGACCGCGTGGCGAACATTACAGGGATTCGAGATCATGAACATGCTACGCAAAGGGCAAGTGCAAGGTGTGGATAAAGGAGAAATGAAAGACCAGGCGACATTGGTTGCCAAACTGTTTGGAGTGGCAGTTTAAGAAAGATTGTAAGGAACAATCACGCCCAGTTTCTTCCTTTGCAATTTCTTGCAACACAACCAGTATTTGCGTCCGAATATTCACCCAATCTCCATACGCATTACCATTCGCTATCTGTTGCGCTCATCATCTGCTGCTTCAACGGTGTACGGGAAAAATGTCGAAGCCCCTGCTTGGCAATGTTATTGGACAACCATCCCTGCTCGCTGCTTCAGCTCCTCTAATACCCGGTGCTGGTCTGTATCATGCTGCCAATGCCAGGGATATGGACATTGCAGCATTTTCAGGTTCGGTAGACGCAAAAGTGGACGTGCATCCTCGATGTGATCGGAGCGCCGAAGATGGAGTTCTTGCAGCCCGGGTAATTGC
Source organism: Ktedonobacteria bacterium brp13 (assembly GCA_015099395.1). GTDB lineage: Bacteria > Chloroflexota > Ktedonobacteria > Ktedonobacterales > Ktedonobacteraceae > Dictyobacter. The sequence goes on from AP024096.1 coordinate 4,215,075, forward strand.
TCCAACGGACTGATATCATGCAAGTCCTGGCAGTTCTCCAGATTGAGTTCGCACAATGCTTTGAGTGCGGTCAAAGGAAGAAGGTCCGCTATAGGCGTACCGGTTAGCCCAAGCGTTTCCAAACGCGTCAGTTTGTTCAACGCTCCAAAGTCGGTCAGTTCTGAACAAAAACTGATACTGAGCTTGTTGATCTGAGCCAGGTTCCCCAATCCCTCCAGGGTACGTAAGTGTCTGGCTGAGTGAAGATAAAAGACGTGCAGATTTTTGAGTCCGGCCAGGGGACGCAAGTCCGCTATGCTGATGCCGTCGAAGATCGCCAGTTGCTTCAGGCTAGGCAAACGACCGACAGCGCTGAGATCACTGAGGAACTGGCACTCCTGGAAGGTAATGGACTGAATACACGGCAAAGCCTCCAGACCGCACGTGCTGCGCAATTGCTGGCTATAGGCGACGGTCAACTCTTCCAGGCGCGGCAAGGAATGAATAGCTGCGAGATCTTGCATCTCCTGATGATAGAATAACAGCTTTCGGAGTTCGGGCTGATCAGCGATCGCTGTCAAATCGTCAAGGGCGGGACAGCGATTAATAACCAGCATCTGTAAGCGAGGATGAGTTTGCAGCGTGCGGATAGAGTTGAGCGCGGCGCATTTTTCTAGCATCAAGTATTCAAGTTGGTGCATGTACTCCACGCCATCAAGCGAGGTGATGGCATCACAGTTCATGATGCGCAGATGTCGCAGATTGGGCAGACCCTTCAAACCGTTGAGGTCGCTCAATCCCTGGCATTCATCCAGATCCAGCTTGCTCACGTGGGAAAATAACCCCAGCCCATCCAGGCTTTTGAGCTGGCGGCTGCGCTCCAGCTTCAGGCTACGTAGCTTCGGCGAACCTGACAGCCCCTTCACCGAGGTCAAATAAGGGCATTTGGAGACGTCCAACTCTTCCAATGCTGGCAGATCTTCCAGATTTTTGAGATTGTTGATGCCGGTCCAACTGAGATCCAACATTTTGAGCTGCTTTAGCCCGGCCAATCCCAGCGTTTTGTGCAGCTTTCTGCACCCGCTCAGGTTGAGATATTGAAGTTGAGCAAGATTACCAAATGTGCTCAGATCATCCACTTTGCTCAGGCTGAGATCGAGCCGACGTAGCTCAGATAACCATGCAAGCGCCCTGACGTCACGTAAAGATTTGCATTTCGCCATGTGTAAATCTTCCAGACGAGTAAGTTTTGTGAAAGCCTGGATATTCTCGACGCGCTGGCATCCTTCCATATGGAGGGCGCGCAAATTGACCAGCTCGCCTAACTCGCTGACATCTTCTAGCTCACTACATTTACTCAAGGTCAATTTTTCGAGCATGGTGAGATGGCGAATGCCGCGCACTGAGATGAGCTGGCGCAACTGGAGTTCTTTGCTCCCCGTTCGCGCGAAGACCGGAGCAACAACCACACGCATATAACTGTCGGGATCAGCCGCCAGCGGCCAGATTGCGAGAAGTTTGTCTAGGGGGATCTTTTGAGCGTACTGTGCTGCTATTTGCAGGGCTTCTGCATTTCCAATGAGGGCCAGGGTACGAACACAATTGAGAGATCGCGCTGCATCAGCCAGCTCTGGTAAACGACTCAAAGCTCTGGCCGCCAGTTTATCAGCTTTAGCCAGCGCATCTGCATCCCTGGCTGTACGCGGCGGTACGATTTTGTTGACCTCCCTCTCGACGCGCTTCTTCAACTTCGCCTCAATCTGCACGCCCGCCTCGATGCATTCCCAGGCCAGCAAATACCAGCCCCACTTTTCATCATTCCCCGGCGTATCTCCCCGCTGGAGCCATGCTTCAATCTGTTGCTCACTCATTCCGTCGGTGAACGGACCTCCAGAGGCGAGAACTGTTTTCTGCCAATCTTCCAATGTTTCTGTTCGCATATATTTCACCATACCTTTACTGATTTTCTCCCCTATTCTCTCTCGCCAGCCTGTTTCTGGTCATCACAAAGAGAAGGAACGAAATCCTGGTAAAAAGAGGCAAGGGGTTCGTGAGCGTGCTTCTCAAGCTCATTCAACCAGCTGAGTGGTGTCCGGTCTATGGCCCAACTGGCGAGAACCATGGCGAAACACTCTAGCTGATTAAGGTCCACAATGCGAGCTAGCTTCAGAAGCCAACTCGCAGCTTAGCGTATATTTCACCCAGAATAGTCTATTGTATCATTTTCTCGGAGTCTAGCTCAGCAATGCAAAATCGTGTGGGGCACCCCACTACAATCGTGACGAAGTGCGCATGCTTTGTTGGCAGGATAATCGCCTGCTCGTCACCACGCAGTATGGTCGCTATCCTCACACTGATGATGGTGCCCAAGTTCGGCGCGTTTTCCACAAACTACGCTCTGTTGCTAGAGAAAATTTTAATGAACATTTCAAAGGCATCTTTGATGGGCATGGACAAGTTCCAACCAAAGGATTGATCTCAACCCAACGTTTTGCCCTTGGAGCTGTTTTTGTCTATCAACTCGCCGTCTTATATCGCTTTGAGCACGGTCAAGCACCTTGTGTCGGACTCAAAGCCTTTTTGAAAGCGGCCTGACGATTTATGACCAGGCCTCAACTATATAGGAAACAGGAAAGAGCTCTCAAGCCACTTCTCAGGCTCTTTCTTTGGTTTGAGATTTTTGGCAGTGGACAGTTTTGAGACAGAACTTAATAAAGAGATAGAGAAGGGAGATCTTCTCACAGCTGGTAACGGTTTCCTCAAGCCGCTTCTTCTTGCTGAGCATTGCTCGCTTTGGGTCAAAATGAGTGCCTAACTACATAATATAGTGTACAGCTTTGAGACAGAACTTAATATTCGTTTTTCAATACTTTCACAATTAGCCATTATAATGAGAGATAAGTCCTGATACGAAAATATATTCGCCATATATATATATCATTATTTTCCATATTTTATCTATATATCTATAAAAGTGATAATTATTGCTAAAATCGCTCTGATGGAGGAACCAGGAGTGTTGTCGCTCTTCTTTCGTTCTGGCGCTCTTTGCTGTATACTGTGACTACTCCCTATCTGACTTATGCCTGATAAGGAGCCTGCTTCTCTCCTGTCTCAGGAGTGTAGCAGTGTGTGTGTCTTCCCGTAGCTAAGGAAGGCACACATTTTTGCGTTTTCCGCTGCGTTTCTGCTTTTTCAAGCTCATGCGCTACCATCCCCAGCCAGATCTCGTCACAGACTGGGGTAGTTCGGCACACTTCTCTAGTTGGTTGAAGGCTGAGAGGTCACGATTTTGAGAAGAATCTTTGGCTGTAGAAGAGCGATAGGAGAACGCAGCATCAGCATCACTTCCAGAAACGTTTGCAGCACATGCGTATCCACGGCTATGAGAGCGATTACCCGTTCCATATACTGTGCGGCGAGTCCTGGTTTCTCCTTTTTTGGATATCAATATTCCATACTCATTCTCGAACGTTTAGATACAGATAGTCTCCCACTAAAGGAGGACAGAAGCAACCCTCTTTTCAGAATTTTTTCACAAAATCGAACGTTTTCTGCGACGTACTGGTCAGTTTAGAGAGGCGATGGGCATCAGAAGCACAAGGCTGGCGCAAATGGTTGGGCTACCTCAAAAGCCGTCTCGAAAACAACGTCTCAAAACTTTTGATCTTTGACGAGTAGGTGAGACAAGTGGAAGGGTTTACTAAAATTGATCTCTTCTAATGCTCAAGACAAAGGGCTTGTATATTTTCTCAGCGGATCTCCTACGCCTCTGTCATCTTTGGGATAATTTAGTTTTCGCAAGTCCCTTACAGCTTTGCTGGCTCTTCCCTACTGATTGTTTGCTCTCCCATTTAATGGCTCTTACGCAGGTTCGATGATTCTAGCTCATCTTGAGCTGATGTGAAAAATGTGCCCTCGCTTCTAGAGTCAGTCAGCGCAACCTCAACTGAAGGGACTATCTCCATTATCATCGAAGTTGCGTATGAGCCATTTAATTATCAAATTTACATCTCTGGTTCTCTTTTCGCCTCAACCATGAAGCATGAGCGAGAAGATGGAAACGTCATGGATGCAGGCTCATGACGTTTCCAGGAGAGACTGCGCGCTCGTCACCAACCAGTGACAGCACGAAGAGAGTCACTGATCCAGTTCTGATGCGGTCAGTCGTGGTAGTAGTCGGCGAGAGCGGTGAAGGCGGCCTTGGGTTCCCAGGGCATGTCGAGGTAGGTGTCGCCGAGGCGGTTCTCCAGGACCTTGACCACGCCCCAACTGGCCATATCGAGATCTTCGCGGGGGTTGCTGCGGTACGGCCAGCCGTAGCAGACGAAGGTGCATACGAATGCGGCGTCGACGCCCTCGGTGGTGAAGATGTCCAGCAGCTCGCGTAGGTGGGTGGCCTGCTCCTGCTCGTCACGGATGTAGTCGCCGTTGAGTCGCACTGGGGTGGTCCCATCGTACTCGATCATCTCACTGCCGCCGCGGCCACCGCGATCGCCCGCGCCGCGGTGTGTGGCACAACCGAACTCCGTGATCGCGACCAGCTTGCCCTGCGCGACCAGTGCGCGGATGCCCTGTTGGTAGATGTGGGCGACCTCCTTCGCGCGGTGGACATCGACCGAGACGATGTCGAACGGCGTCCAGTCAACGCCCTCAAGCGGGATGGAGGCGTAGGTGACTTTGCCACCGAACCGCTCGCGGACCGTGACGACGGCCCTGGCGAGGAAGTCGTTGATGCGGGCGGGCAGCCCGGCCAGCATCTGGAGCGTCTCCGGCTGTCGCCGGAGCAGATTGCCGACTCGCTCATCAAGGCTGTCGCCGGGCAGGAAGCCGCTATTGAACAGGCTCAGTTCGGCACCGGTGACGAACACGACCACGGCTCCCCGGCGGCGAATCCGCTCAGCACGCTCGGCGGCTCCAGCGAGCAACTTGAGCACTTCCTGGGGATCGAGTTCCATGGGAAACGGCGAGAACCAGATCTCCAGACCCAGGTCGGCGGCGTGGTCGGCGGCGAATTCGAGCCGGTCCAGGTCGTTGCCAATCAGGCGTACCGCGTTGCAGTGCAGATCGTCGTGAATGATCTGCAACTCGCGCCGGACGAGTGCATGGTCAAACGACCGATTGAAGATGCCGTCGATACAGAATCCGGTGTCGTAACCGATACCCCTGGCTCGCAGGGATCGTTTGCGTTGCGTGGCTGCTTCGGTGTTATTGAGCTTCATACACGTTTTCCTTTCGGACACTTTTTTACTTCAGACAAGAAAACAAAAGAAAAGGACAGGCGGATATCAGGACATACTATCCATGAAAGCGATACTTCCTTTAGCCTCTAGCAAGCTGCTCTACGATGGTTCTGAGAAGTTCTTCTCGGCGGTTTCGGGCTGAAAAAGTCGCAGAATGATCTGGGCATCAGGAACAGAGGTGCGGAATTGTTCTGGATCTCGTAGGGCCCAGCGAGTCAGGCCATCGAGACAGGCGCTCACCACCGCGACCAGTTGATCCGGGTCGCCCAGCGCAACCTCGCCTGTGGCCTGGCCCTCCACAATCAGTTGTCTCATCGCCGCCAGCAGCATGTGATAGCGTTTGCCGAGCAATTCGCGTATCTCCTCAGGCATTGCATCCGCATCGAGGGCATGAGTGAGCAGTTGATGAGCCTCAAGTGACTCGCGCTGCCCGCGTGCTCCCACGATATTCGAAATCAGCGCGGCAAGGCGTTCCCCTGGTGTTCCAGGCATCTCCACCAGCTTCTGAAACTCGGCAGAATCGTCTGGTACTGTTTGCTTGACCAGTTCAGAGAAGATTGCCTCCTTGTCGGCAAAGTAGCGGTAAGCTAGTCCAAGGCTGATCTGCGCTTCAGCGGCAATATCCGTAATCGTCGCCTCCATTCCCTTGCGCGCAAAGACGCTCCTAGCACTCTCCAGGATCTTTGCGCGCTGCGCTTCGCGGATGCGTTGATTCGCTTCTGGCGTTCGAGGCATTTCCCTATCCTTTTTCAATGAGTGAAATTTTCTTTCATTGTTAAACATACCTCTTCGGTTCATCCTTGTCAAGTCACAGAGCAGGAGATGTGCAGAGGAGAAAAACGCCCTGCTTCAAAGGAGAATATGGGGAGTGCGGGATCATGGTGAGAGATGATCGTTGTGGATCTATGGCGCGAGATTGCGATGAGGGAAAGTTGTTTCATTCTAGATGTGCAGGGTTAGGACTGGCCCGAGGCCCTGCCTGGTGAGTGATTCTATTCGTGATGTGGTTTTGTGATTTTCGTTTGCACTCATGTCAGTGCAGACAAAAACCACACAGGGCAAACGAAAGTGGCTCTCCGTCAATTTAGAAACGTTAGGCGATTCTGGTATTGGAGAGATATAAACATCTATCAAGAACGTACTTCTGGAGCAGACAAATTTTTTCAAAGTATTTTACTGACGAGTTTAAATCACCTAAATTGACGGAGAGCCTGTTTAATTGACTTTCATCAGCCAGAGGACTTGGGCGGGATGAAGCCGCAGTTCGTGCTGGCCTCGATCTGCCCTGGTCTCAAGGCCAAACCGAAGGTCAAATCACTCGCCTCAAGCTGATCAAGAGGCAGGGATATGGGCGAGCCAAGTTTGATCTGCTCCGCCAACGGGTTCTGCATGCTGCATAATGCCTTTTTACAGGCAGGAAAGAGTGCGAGAAAGTCCCCTTTGCGAAGTCATACTAACGACCTCTTTCTCTATCTCATGCCCTTTTATCCGATGACAAATAGCTGTACCGCTTTTATGACAACAAATTTATTATGCTCGTAAGTATATATTTTGCACGAAAGAGCAATACGTCACTACTGGGGGAAGTGTCAACCATATGAAGAGCATCGTCAGGATCACGCAAAGTGCGGGAGAGCCGATTTTGGGGGATAAAAATGTCGGGTGCCCGTGTATGGTACACTGTTCCTTAAAAAGTGGAAATCACTTCCAGCCACCACGGAGAGACCGAGAGGTAAAAGCGTTTATGAGTTACGAGGATCAGCATCGTACATTCCCATTACTGAGCACCAGACTCCATCGACCTGCCCTTACCTCTCGTCTTGTGCCACGTGCTCACCTGCTCCGTCGTCTATCGAGCGGTCTGGATGGCCGCCTGACAGTGATTTCGGCGGCGGCGGGCTCAGGGAAGACAACGCTGCTCTGCGAGTGGATTGACTCACTGGCGACGGAGCGCTATGCCTGGCTCGCTCTCGATGAAGATACTAATGATCCAGTTCGCTTCTGGCGCTATCTGCTGACGACATTGGCAACGCTTTCGCCAGGCCTGGACACCCAGCTTCTGCCGTTGCTACCAGCGATGCAATCTGATCACTATTTTCTGACGACACTGGTGAATAGGCTCAACTCCACCCTGAACCTGGCGACAGTTCCGGCCTTGCTATTTCTCGAAGATTATCATGTGATCACCACGCCAATACTGCATCACGCACTCGGCTTTCTGGTTGAGCATCTTGAGCATCTGCATATTGTACTTTCGACTCGTGCTGATCCGCCGTTGCGTCTGGCACGCTTGCGTGGACGTGGTCAATTGCTTGAGTTGCGTGACGCAGACTTGCGCTTCACCACAGAGGAGAGTGCCGTCTTCTTGCGTGAGTGTTTCCATCTCATGCTTACACCGGAAGAACACACGCTCCTCTATACGCAGACCGAGGGCTGGGTGACGGGCCTGCAACTGGCGGCACTTATCTTACAGGATCAAACACATCTTCCTCGTGTCTTGCAAACGCTCAAGGGAAGCCATCGCTATATCCTGGAATATCTGACGGATGAAATTCTCCAAGAACAACCGGAGTCGATCCGCGTCTTTCTGCTCCATACATCCATTCTGGAACGACTTTCAGCCTCGTTATGCGATGCACTCTGCCAACAACAGAATAGCCAGGAAATGCTCACCCATCTTGAGCAAAAAAATCTCTTTCTCATCCCCCTCGACGATGAGCGCCAATGGTTTCGGTATCATCATCTCTTCGCCGATGTACTCCGTATCCATCTGCGACAGATGCCTCCTGAGCAACGAAATGCGTTACACCTGCGGGCCAGCGAGTGGTACGAGCAACGTGGCTACAGGTGCGAAGCCATCCATCATGCGCTGGAGGCACAGCACTGGCTGCGTGCAGTCAGTCTCCTTGAGCCTATCGCTCGCTCGTTGATCTGGACGAATGGAGAGGTGATCACGATCCTGCGCTGGATAGAACAAATTCCACTGGACCTTGTGCGTATACGTCCTCGTCTCTGTTTGGCCTATGCCTGGCTCCTGCTCCTACGCGGCTCGCCCACTGATATTGAAGGGTGGTTAGATGCTGCCGCATCCGCGCCTGCTGAGACCGCACCATTCACAGAGGTCGATCACTATCACCAAAGATCTCATACAAGCACAGTACACAGTCAGATAAGTGCTTTGCGAGCATTGTTAAGCGGCTTGCGTGGGGACTGTGATCAGACACTTACGCTCTGCGAGCGGGCATACGCGCAGATTGCACCCGATGATTATGTGCATCTAGCAGTCGTGCAGAACGCGGAAGGGCTGGTACTCCAGGCACAGGGACAGGTTGAACCAGCCTGCGCTCGCTTTCTTGCTGCCAGCCAGAACATGCTCATACAAGGTGTGGATTCATCGGCGAATATCCTTCTTGATCGCGCAGCACAAACACTGGTGATACAGGGAAAACTGCACGAAGCCTGGCAAGTAGCACAACAGGCGATTCGTCTGGGGAGTACTCCCGATGGCCCCACATTACCGAATGCATGCTACGCCTACGCTACCAGTGCCAGTATTCTCGCAGAATGGAATGATCTGGATGGAGCGCTTGCTACGATTACCCAGGGTATCGTTCAAGGTGAGCAGACAGGCAATACGGATTTTCTCTGTGACGGGTATCCTACATTGATGTCTATCTCTCTTGCTCGCGGCTCGTTCCTGGAGGCACAAACAGCTCTTGCACAAGCGGAAGAGGTGGCCCGAAAACGCGATATCGCGCTGAAACAGGCATCCATTGCCACTGCGCGAGCATCTCTCTGGCTGGCGGAGGGGCGTCTGGAAGAGGTGGCACGCTGGCAAAAGAGACGTCAACAGCAGAAGCAGCCCATACCACTCCTGCTCGCTGAAATGCTGGCATTGATCGACGCACGCTATGCCCTTCTGACCCAGCAACCCCAGGAGGCACTGGCGATCCTCGATCCACTCCTGCCCGCCGCAGAAGCAGGCAAGCGGGGAGAGCGTGTGCTGAAAATCCTTCTTCTCCAGACGCTGGCCTATCAGGCGTTGAAGAGTGAACAGGCGGGAGCTTGCCTGGAACGTCTCTTACCTCTGGCAGAGCGTGAAGGGTATCTGCGTCTTTTTCTCGATACGGGCGTGCCACCTGATAGACTCTTCGCACACCTTCCAGAACACCTGAGAGCTTCTATGACAGTACGTGCGGTTCTACGCGCCTGGCGACAGCCATCCCTGATCACTTCTTTCCCGTCCTATGAAGATCGATCAATTCAACCTTTATTAGAGCCACTGAGTCCTCGTGAAAGAGAAATTCTCCACTTGATCGCCAGTGGAGAATCCAATCAGGAAATCGCTGAGACGCTAGTTATCGCACCCAATACGGTCAAGCGCCACATCGGCAGTATTCTGGCCAAGTTGGGCGTGAGCAATCGTACGCAGGCGCTCGTCCAGGCACGCAAAATTGGCCTTATCTCATAATCTCATAATCTCATAATCCCCCTGTATCCATAACACCCTCTTGAATGCTACCGTGAATAGTACCCAGGTAGCATTCAAGCTCTGCCCCGAACTGCTACACTACGGCACAGAGAGTTCACTGATCTCGAAAGGAGCGCACATGTCGGAGAGTTTCTATGTGATTCGCCTGCGTGGCCATCTCTCACCCTACTGGGCTGATTGGTTCGAAGATATGACACTACTTCATACACCCGAGAGCGAGACACTTCTCTACGGCGAGATTGTCGATCAACCTGCCCTGCATGGCCTGCTCATCAAAGTTCGTGATCTGGGACTCACGTTGCTCGCACTCAATTGCGTACACAAGCAGGATTTCCTGCTCACACTACGCGAAAATACAGGGCCGGATAAAACACATTGAAAGGGACATGATGAAATGTACTTCTCACGACACATAACGCTTCAAGAGACGCTGATTAGTGAAGATACACAAAATTATTCCATATACACCAAAAAGGGGAAGAAATAGATGAAACAGTCTCTGGTACAAGGTAGGGAAATAAGCAGGCTCCATCAACTCTTTGGGATCGTGATGGGAGCCATTGTCCTGTCCATTCTTCTTGAAGTCATTGTCCAACTGTTGCCTCCGCACTACAATGCGATAAGTCAGGCAGAAAGCGACCTGGCAATTGGTCCTTATGGTTTTCTGATGGATATCAATTTTGCCCTTCGAGGCGTACTGTATCTCATTTTTTTAGTGGCCTTTATGAAGGCCATCCCAAAGGAAGGTCAGTCTCGTAGTGGCCTGATCCTTCTGGGCATCTCAGCCATTGGGAAGCTGATCATTGCGTTTGCTGTAACTGACCTCACTCCACGTCCTGAGACGATCCATGGCATCATTCATACGCTCGCGGCTTTAGTCTCCTTCTTTTGTGGTGGATTAGGTATACTGCTGCTCTCGCGCGCTCTGCGTCATGTCCCGAATGTGCGCCTCTCTCCACGCTTTCTGGTTGGACTGGCAATCGTGACGCTTATCTGGTCAATCATCGTCATTGTCACGGTCGTTGTGTCTAGCAAGATAGGTGTCTGGGGGCTGCTCGAACGCATCTATACTCTTCTCTTCTCTTTGTGGATATTCATCGTCTCTCTCGGCTTGTGGCAATATCCTTCCCCAATGAATTCCCTCCAAAGGTGAAAGACAATATAGTCCATATGTCGTCATCTCTCACAGAGAACACGTGACGATGCACAAGAAAATAAAAATTGTTAGGAGATAGCAGTGGAAGTATCCAAGCAACAGCAAAAGCCAAAAGATATCGTTGAAACCAACAAATTCAAGCAACCTGACCTAGAGCGCCGGTCGAGAAATCAAGCGGCATCCTGAAGATCAGCTTGAAGCGACTGAGAACGAGCCAAAACGTGCAAATTGTGGACGACGGCGCACCGACGCAGATCGAAGAGATTCTTGCGCAGTCCTCGATACCGGGCACGCCGTCCTTGCCATCGACCGACATGCGCAAGGGTATGCTCAACTGCCACCCGCTCACGCAATTTGTGACGACCTTCTGGCGTTTGTTGAGCCTGACGTAATTCGATGAGCAAGGCTTCATCAGGATGGATGCTGACACTGCGCCCTTTGGCACTGGTGGTACATTGCGCTTTCAAAGGGCACTGGGCGCAGGTATCTTTGGGAAAGTGAACAATGCCACCGGGCACAAAGGGCATTTCCTGTGCAGCCGGACAGCGAATGATTTGCTGTTCCCAATCGAGTACAAACTCCTGTTTGTGAAAGCGTTTGCCAACGCGAACAGGCCAGGCTTTGCAATACACCTCCAGATCTTCACTGCGTTCACGCACCAAATGGCTGCTCAAATAAGCCCGGTCGATGTGCAGTTCTTTCAAAGAAACCTTTTGCTGATCCAGATCTTCGCTGATTGCTTCGGTGACACTGGCTTCAGGAACATTAGCAGGCGTCAAGCCCACAGCTCGGATGAGACCCGTGTCCAGATCGTGCAGCACATGGCGCTTGTAGCCATCCACTCGCACACTGCGACTTTTGCGTCCGTGGCGCATCTGCCCATCTTCAACGCTGATCCGCCGATCTTTGGCAACCCCTTTGATAAGGCTCACCTTTCCCTTTTCACTGATCTGCACATCTTGCTCCTGAATTTGCTTTGCAATCGCCAAAATAGGATCTGCTACTGCTTTGTCCTCTTGATCGGGAAGCTGCTGGACCCAAGCATCCACCGTGTGTAACACTTGCAAGATCAAAGCCAATGCCTCGTCTTTCTGTAGTTGTTGGTCCCAATCACGATCCAATGCTGCCTTCAGGCTTGTGCCACACACGAGTTCGGCTCCTACCTCTTTCGCCACTTCGACCACCTCCCGCCCCTGCTGATCGGCTACCACGCACATGATCTTTTTGAGCGCGTGCCCGATTAAATTGTACGTATCTTCGACTCGTCCCGCTCCCCACAACGGACTGCTATCCAGCACAGCACGTAAGGCCCGTGATCCAAACTCCCGGGTTGGGCTGGCAGTCTCGACGGTTCGTTCGATGAGCCGTCGATCCATCTGAGCGTCGATTAGCCTCTTGCGAAAGGCTACCAGTGTGCCTTTGCTGAATGGTGCCTGCTCCGTGTCCAGACAATCTAACACCAATTGCCAGCGCCGATCCATGAGTGTTGCCTCAATCACTTCATCATCCGAAGCTCCCGTGTATGCTTGCACAATGGTAGCGAGGGCTAATTGAGCGGGCGGAATGGGAGGTTGCCCGCGGAGACTCGGTGCATAGAGCGTCGCCAGTTCTTCTTGAAAAGCGTCATCAAAAAGCTCATGGCGGTGATGGCGGAGAAAGACGAACAATTTCGCTCATTTGATGCGTGTGATGATGGTTTGCTCAAGGGATGATGGCTCAACTGGAGGATGCCAGGCTGAGGGACGCATATGATACTCGCTTTCCGAAATCTCGCTGTAATCCTCTTGATGTCAAAAAAGCGGGCGAGAAAACTCTTTTCGCCCGCTTTGCAAAAGAGGTCGTGTGTGTCGTAGGACGCTCTCCTAGAGCTCCTCCACCTCATATAACATGGACCGCACTCGAGCATAGCGGGCTAAATTGGCAACGTCTTGTGAGACTGCTTGGCCTTGGGGAGATTGGAATGCCTTCTGGCGCGCGTCCATGGTGTCCCACTCTAACTCGGCTATCCAGTAATAGGGTTCGCCTCGAATCGCAGTCGCGTGACGGCCAGCCGTGTAGCGTCGCAGGCCGGGCAATTGCTTGGCCAATGGAATATGCACCTCGCGATAGTGGCGCTCAAACGCGACGGGATCTGTCGGGGTATCCCAGAGTATGAGAAATTTGACCATAGTGTCCTCGCTTTCAGATGGTTTTCTATGAAAGTGTTCTACCAATAAAACTGTTGGAAAGAGCAAAACTGTGCGGTCTGACAGGGATGTTTTCTGCTTCCTGCCTTATGCGGTCCAAACAGGTGCAGACTGCTTGAACCAATGGCAAAGAACCTGCACCATGTGGTAGAATGAGCGTGTTTGAGACATCAGGCCAGCACCAGTGGCCCTGATACGTTTTTCGACGAACAAGGAAAGAGCAGTAAGAAGAAAGACGTGCAGCGTGAGAGGGAAATACCGACAGGCTGATCGTGTGCATGAAGCTCCAATCACAGGTCAGACGAGTCCAGGTCACTCGAAGACGGGTCCGTTGATCGAAGCCTATCGCCAGGAGCTGCTTCTGCACTGCTATCGTCTCCTGGGGTCGCTCCACGATGCCGAGGATGCGGTGCAAGAGACGATGCTGCGTGCTTGGCAGCACCTTGACACGTTCACCCAGAGGGGGCCGGGATCGCTGCGCGCCTGGCTATACAAGATTGCGACCAATACCAGCCTGGATCTCCTCAAAAAACGCTCACCGCGCACGCTGCCGACCGCAGCTTCTCCTGTATGGAACCCGCAAAGGCCGGTTGCATCCAGGGAGGCTGAGGCGCTCTGGCTTGAGCCTTTCCCGCAGAGTTGGCTGGCGGAGGCAACGGAGAACCTAGAAGCCCGCTATACCAGACACGAGAGCGTTTCATTGGCCTTCCTCACTGCCCTCCAGCTACTCCCACCTCGCCAGCGAGCCATCTTGCTCCTCTCGGATGTGCTGGATTGGCGTGCAGTCGAGATCGCCCAGTTGCTTGAGATCTCGGTAGGAGCGGTGAACAGCGCCTTGCACCGTGCTCGGGTGACGCTTGAGAAACACGATCCAAACTCTCAGCGAGAGAGGACGCAGGGGTATCGCGCAGATGCAGCCACGAACGCGTTGCTCGCTCGCTATCTCCAGGCATGGGAAACAGACGACGTGGATGGGCTCGTGGCGCTGCTGAAAGAAGACGCGACGCGCTCCATGCCACCAGTCCCTTCGTGGTATCAGGGACGAGAAGCGATTCGCACGATTCTCCTGGCCGCCTTATTCCCATCTGGCGTGCAGCACAGGTGGCGTTTATCTCCGACGCGCGCTAATGGACAGCCTGCATTTGTGGTGTATCGAGCTGACGAAGCAACCAGAGCCTATCGAGCATTCGCGATACAAGTCATCACCCTCGATGCGACGCTCCGTGATCTGCCCCAGATCGCCTCTGTGACGGCCTTCCTTGGGGCGGAACTTGTTACCTCCTTCGGATTCCCGCTTCAACTCCCCCAATAAAGGCACTATCTCGGGCTTGCACCTTATTGGTTTTCCATGCACAGTATTTCTCGACCGACGCTCTAGCTGGCGGGTGCGCCACACTTTTTTGCAAAGAGCATTGGCCTGATAAATACTTGAATGAAATGTGTAAATTTTGACATCCCTGAGCACAAATGTGCTTATTCTTTTGGGTGAGAAAATCTCTTTCACACGAAGAGCACCCATGGGTGCTCTTCAAGAGATCAAAGGATCAATTGACTTCCCTCGCAGCATTTTGTTATATTCTCATCAATACACCAACTTCCTCCAGCGTTTGCCTCATAAGCCTGCGGCAGCGCTCACATGACAGGAAACAAGCGCCATGACGAAAGGAAACACGCTATGGGCTACCAAATCAAGACCTCTCTTGAACCACATCCTGAATTTGCTACCTATTTGCACGAGCAGATCAAAGAGTTCAATAACCAGCATTCGCTCCCGCATAAACAGATCAGGGTAAAAGGTGCGGTAAAGCAGGTGCATATCATGGTTGTGGATAATGACAGCCAATGGCTGGGCGGCATTACAGCTGAGCTCTTCTGGAATTGGGTAGAACTTAATGATTTCTGGCTCTCAGAAACACTCCGTGGTCAAGGCCTAGGCGGTTCACTCCTTGCGCAGATTGAGCATATAGGCAGAGAACATGGGGCAAGCAAGGTCTTATTGTCTACCTTCGAGTTCCAGGCACGCACTTTTTATGAACGTCATGGCTACAAAGTCGTCGGTGTGGTAGAAGATTATCCCCCAGGCTCGAATTACTACACAATGGTGAAAGTTCTCTAGAGAGAAACCTCTTCATAAGAAAGAGAGCAATCGGTCTGTCTGTAACCATGGATCTAGGAACAGGTGAGACTACTATAACTTCATCATCGTGAAAGGAGAATCTACGCCACTCGCTCGGTCCTATGCATGATGAGCCAGCTTGCATAAGACTGGATCTTTTTGTGACAAAAACTATGTTCTTGCCACACGTCATCCAAGTATTTATCAGACCAATGCTCTTTGCAAAAAAGTGTGGCGCGCCCCTAGCTGGCCAAGCGTTCTACTGTTATCCTCTCCTCGTATTTCGTTGTCCGGGAGAGATCTTGCATCATACTCCCCCTCTTTTCCTATTCTCCCCTCTCTCTATAAGAAGATCTGAATAAATGTGATACAAAGAAATATGAGTGGTTCCTTGTTCAAATTATCGTAGTGGGACGTGTGCAATTCTCCTGACGATTGCGAGCACCTCTTATACATTTTCATAAAGAATAAATCATGCTCATTTTAGTGCTTATTATTCTCCTACTTGTTTTTCTGGCACTCATCGGTATCATTGGCATCAGTTGGTATATCTCAGAGAAACTCCTCCATCGTACTCCCACATCTAAAGCTTTTACCATTCCGGTCACAAGCACAGACACGGAGGCAATAACGCTCAAAAGCACAGCAAATACGAAGCGTCCTGGAGTCTTCGGCATTACGGCGGCTGATGGGCAAGCGATTGTAGGACCTCTTCTCTCATCTGACGTCGAGACCGTTACTCGCCAAATTCTCCATGCGACAGGCACGCTCTCCAACAAGGTGGCATGGAACACGACAGTATACGGAGGAGGATTTAGAGATCTGTTGAAGCTGACCATCAATGATGTGAGTATTCCTGGAGCGAGCGGTAGTCTGCCTGCCTGGTTTGTGCCTGGCAAACTCGACACCTGGGCAATTCTCGTTCATGGAGCAAGCGGCACACGTGAGCAAGGACTACGCTTTTTCCCAACACTCGCAGATCTCGGTTTTCCCATTCTTGCTATCACCTATCGGGGAGATGAGGGTACTCCCGCAAGTGCGAATGGCCTTTCGCACCTTGGCGATACAGAATGGCAAGATCTTGAGGCATCCGTCACGTATGCATTGGGGCAGGGAGCTCAACATATCGTACTGTACGGCATATCGTTGGGAGGAACTATTGTAGAAATGTTTCTCCAGCGTTCATCACATGCGAGCCACGTTCAAGCGGCGGTGCTCGACTCACCTGTGCTTAACTGGCGAGCCACGCTCGCTACACTGGTAAAGAAAAACGCGCTACCATCGTTCATCGCCAACGTGACAGAGAAGATTGTCTCACTACGTACGGGCCTGAGTTTTGATACCCTTGATCTCACCAAGAGCCAGAATCAGATCCCGACGCTTTTATTCCATGGCAGCAATGATGCAACCGCACCCATTGCCGTCAGTAATATGTTTGCCTCTACGCACACAGAGGTTACCTATCATCGTGTTTCTGAAGCGGATCACACACAGTGCTGGAACGCGAACCCCCAGGTGTATGAAGCTGAACTACGCTCGTTCCTCACCCGGGTCGTAAATTTGATAGAGATATAAGGCCGGAGGGATGAATGAGCTATACAAAAGCAAGGATTGGTGATCTTTCTTTTGTATAGCTCGCTCAAAAAGCAAGCGAGCGATTCATCAGCGATCGCTCTGTGCAAACTGGTGCGCAAAATATTCCAACACCAATCGATGAGAGAACATGTAGCCTCCACCGACTTTCCGCAAGAGGGCGTATTCAGATGCAGCATCCAAAAAGCGAACATAGTCCACCGGCATCGAACCAGCGCGCCAGAGATACCATCGCAACGTATAATACTCGATCCAAGCGATCCCTCCGTGAGCAGTAGCAAAGATCACAAAGAATATGATGGCAAGCATCACGGTGAACGCCATGGCCATCACCGGCCAGGTCGCCAGTTGTCCAATTAAGCCAAAGCCGATCCCACAGGCGATACCGCTGGCAATACCACCAAGGGGAGCAAAAAAACAGGCCCCAAGCAGAGCATTACGTCCAGAGTGGGCGATCCCCTCGTTTGGTCTGGTATGTTGATCCTCCGGCAACATCGTGCTCGACCAGCCACTTTTAAGCATGCTCGTGAGGATAGCTGCGATGCCAACGATTAACCCACTAATAATCCCAAAGACCAGCCCGTAGTGGAGCCCATAGCTTAGATTGAAGAAAAAGAGACTACTCACACACGCAATCACCACACTGACACTGATGCCAGTAACAAGCGCCACAAGCACGCTTTTTTTGCTATTCATGCCCATATCTTGCGTCATGTGGACCCATGACCACGTAACGGTCTCAGCCGGTTTGATGGTTTGTGCAAGGTGGGGAAATAAACTGGTTCCACCGCCAAAGCCATATGCAAAGAAAAAGAAAAGAAAGACAATGGCACTGTAAATCAAAGTCGATTGATGACTTACCTGGAGGAGATCTTCAACCACCATAAAACTGAGTCCTCCTACACATCCAAAAGTAAACCCATCAATCAATCGATCAGGAAAAGATGCCGTTTCCTCCGGTTCCTTCTGCACCTCATAGCGTAATCCTGCCCCCAACCCACGCAATAGCCCCACCATGATTCCTAAGAAAAAACCGATACCCAGGCCATAAGAGATACCATGTTGCAAGCCTCCCTCCACCGTAAAAAAGGGAACGGCGACCACGCTCATAGCTAGCCCCAGTTTGAGGCCCGCACGCAGTCCGCTGAACAGCCCATGCCAAATTGCTTGTGGCGTCAGAGTAGGAAGCACATCTCTTCCCACCAGAATCGTCACCAGCCAGATCACGATGCCAAGAATGATGATCAGACTTGCGCCACCCTGACTCCCACCTCCAATACCGGGCGACATCCATCCTAGCATGGAATTGCCAGGTCCCCCACCGAACAGGCCAAGAATTCCATTTCCTGAGCCAACAACCCCATTTTTTAATCCGCCCTTCAGCCACGCAGCAAGGCCACCACATACAATACATTGAATGATCGTCACGATACGAATAACCGTTCTTTGATAATGATGACGTTGACGATCGTTGCCAACCTGACCAGGTTGCATCCGTTCCAGATAGAATTCTGTCTGATTCCGCTGAACCATCTGCCACGCGAGCCATGCGAGCCAATGCTTGAGCCGCTCTGGGGCGTATGTCCGCTTCATGTCTTTGCGAAGTAATCGCTGGACATAGTGCTCAAGCACAATATAGCGCGAGGCTTGGAGCGTCTGGACCTCTTCCGGTGACATGCCTTGAGAGCTATACGCCAAAATGTTCAACATCAGCGGAGTAGAAACGACCTCTTGCAAGCTCTGATCGTTCTGAAGAGCGATCCGCATTGCCGCTAGATCGTGACGACCCTTTAATCTGCCGCAACGTTAGCGGTTGAACTTCCACAGCCGTGTTCAGGATCAGGCGCTCAGGCAAGGCTTCATAATCTGAAGTGCGACAACAGACGACGATTGGCATTAATCCATGATCTTGCCGGTATTCGTTGATCGATAACACACACGCCGATCGCACTGGCAGAGGCACTTCATCTAATCCATCGAGAAGTGGGATAACCTGATCATTGGTGATCCACGTCACTGCAAGCTTGACAGGCACTTGATAGGTGACGTGCAGCTCCTCAATCAACCAGTCGATAAATGGCGCTCTTTTCGCTGCCCACGAGGCCAGATTGAAAATAACCGGGATCGGAAATGCGTCATCCATCCGACAACGCTCCAACAATTCGCGTGTTAACTCCAGCAACAAGGTCGTTTTCCCGGCACCTGGCTCACCGAGAATCAATAACTCTCCATCAGCCTCATTATATGCCTCACGTATGAGTGTGCTGATAGACAGGTGAGACGTGTGCAGCATCGATCCGTACGGCTCCTGGTTTTTTGCTCGCCAAGGACTCGCCACAACATCAGACCGTGTCCGTAAGCTCAAATCTATCAATGATCCACTGGACACAGGATCAAGAAAGCCCGAGATCCAACGCGAATGCACCCGTTGGATCATGCGCTGACGATTTTCGTCCTCCGGCTTCAGCAGGAATATGGGAGACCGGTTCGTCAACGCATGAGCCTCTTTCCACGGTTCGTGCGCCGTCACCTCTCCTACGTCTGCGGTGAGAGCAAGCCTATCTACATCTGCATCCTCCGATGTTTGCTGCTCGGTCATCAGTTCAGGCGACGTGAGCAGATCCAGTTCGTGCGGAGATTTTTCCAGCGCCTTACTTAGACGGACAAGAAGTTCAGGATTAGGGAAACGTTTGCGCTGTTCCCAGCTTCGTACCGTAGACTCAGCAACCCCAAGCTGATTGGCAAGATCCTTCTGCGTCCAACCATGCTCGAGCCGAGCATGGCGTAGCGCCTCATTAATTTTCTTTTCTTCATCCATACGATAATCGCATTCTCTTATTAATCTACCTCATCGTATTCCTACTCTACCCAATTGTAGTTCACACCATTTCATCACTTAAAGAACCATATGAGTATAAATCCCTGAAAAGGTAGAACAGTTCAGATGAATAAACTCTCCTAATTGTACGTCTCATTACCTCATAGGTGCCACTGTGTAGGAACTATGTAGGTATTGTGTAGGTGGTGTATCTGTGTTTTGAGCTCAAAATCGGGCATAGTTAGTGGCATGACGACTGGCACGACGGGCATGCTCAACCAGAAGCGAACGGTTAATGAACGCCTGCATCTCTGGGTTTACCTCTCCCTCATCGGCACAGCCAAACGAGCAGTCAACCAAAAGGTCACATTGTGCAAAGCGGCTTCTGAAGTTATCTTGTCATATCGCTTGCTTGTTAGAGACAGGATGGAAATACCGCATCCTCACAGATGGCACAACCGTACGGAAGACAGTCTGGAGCCACTTCGTTTGATCATGCATCTCGTTGAGCATCCCGTGGGGTCTCTCGCCAGTTTGGTGCTGCTCACTCGCTAGATACTTTCTTGCCAATCTATCGTTTACCAGATATATAATGCTCATGGCAAGGAGGTAGAATATTTGATGCAGCAAGATAATCAGAGCGACATGGTCGCGTCAATTGAGACCCCGCGTCTGCTCCTGCATCGACCAACCCAGGGAGATGTAAGAACGCTCAGCCATCTTTGGCGCAACGAGCAAGTCCAGCAATTCATGGGAGGCGTCCTTTCGCAACAGGATGCTGAAGCTCGTATGATCGGTATTTTGCACCAATGGAAAGAGAGCAATGCTGGACTGTGGGCCATACATGAACGTGAAAAAGGGAATCTTATCGGTCTTTGTGGTTTTGGGAGGTTCGCATCAGAGACGGAGATAATCTATAAGCTTTTTCCTGTCGCTTGGGGGCATGGTTATGCGACAGAAGCTGCTGCTGCCAGTCTCGAGTATGGGTTCCGAACACTGCAGCTTGATCGTATCATAGGGGTGACGCAAGAAGCCAACCAGAAGTCACAGAGCGTTCTAAAGAAACTAGGAATGCGTTATAGATGTACTGTGTGGAAGTGGGAAGCTGCCCAACATGTGTACGAACTCAACCGAAGCGTGTGGCTAACAGAACAAAAGTTGTCCTAAACGACCTAAGGAACGCTGGAGCAGTACACCACGTTGCGAATTCAGCCCAAAGTCTTGCCATTTGACCAACATAAGTATTACCGCGATCTCTGATTAATTCACCAGGACTTATTTCTGCTAAGGTTCTCTGAGAAGAGCTTCCGTGCGAGGTCAGGATCGCACAGTAGAAAGGAATTCTCTATGAAGGCAGCGCTCTTAAAGGCTCCTCGTACATTTGAGATTGTTGAACGGCCACTACCACAGATTGCAGCGGACGAAGTGCTGGTCAAAGTAGCGTATTGTGGCGTATGTACTTCGGAAGTGGATACCTGGTCTGGAAGAGGCGAGGCGGATGATTTTCCACGTTTCCCCGGCCATGAGATCAGCGGCATCATCGAACAGGTGGGTGCACAGGTCGCGAACCTCAACATTGGTGATACGGTAGGTGTCTGGATACCGGAGGGAGGATATGCAGAGTACGTGGCGGCTAAACCAGAGGACTGTGTACGTGTTGAGGATGTACCGCTGGAACAGGTGTTGCTGGAGCCACTCTCCTGCGCTATCAACGCTGTAGAGCAAGCGAACATTTCACTAGGTGATGATGTCTTGATCATCGGCGCGGGCTTTATGGGAAATCTAGTACAAAAACTGGTCCATTTGCAGGGACCACGGCAGGTGATCGTGGCCGATATTCGCGCTGATGCACTTGCAACAGCTAAGCAGCTTGGCGCAACACATACGATCAATCTCAAGAGCGATGACATTGTTGAGACCGTCCAGGGACTTACGTCCAGACGTGGCACGGACGTTTCGTTTGAAGTGACGGGTGTGCAGGCTCCCCTGCTCTTTCTGGGTGACGTCACGCGTATGAGCGGCAAAATTGTGCTCGTGGGCTATCATCAGGGCGGGACACGCACGTTACCACTGGGCCAGTGGAACTACATGGCATTTCAGCTTGTCAATGCCCACTTCCGTGAGCTTGCACGCATCCGAGCCGGTATGCAGATGGCAATGCGCCTGCTTACGTCCCACCAGCTACATCTGGATGAGCTTATCACTCACTATTATAAGCTTGATGCGATCCAGGAGGCGTTCACGGCTTCACATGAGAAACCTGAAGGCTTTGTAAAGGCCGTCATTAGAATGTAGGGAGAGAGTGAGTATGAAATGAGTTTTTCATTGAACATTTGTAGAGGCCAAACTTGAGGAGCGAAGAAACAGGCGCAAATCGATAAAAACATGGAAACTTGAAATAGTTGGTTCACCCCCCCTCGCAGAACCAATATGCTAAGCTGAGAGGAGATCACACAAACGAGGAGGAAACATGTGAGTAGTAATGGCCTGATCACGGTTGCAAGTAGGTTCAGTGTGAGCGAGACGCTTGATCGATTGACGACGGCCCTCACAGGAGCAGGGTTACGGGTCTTTGCTCGGATCAATCATGCGAGCAATGCTGAAGAAGTCGGTCTCTCACTTCGTCCAACGGAATTGCTCATCTTCGGTCATCCCAAGGGGGGTACTCCACTCATGCAAGACCAGCAAACTGCCGGGATTGATCTTCCAGTCAAGGCGCTCGCCTGGGAAGATGAAGAGGGAAGCGTGTGGCTGACGTATAACGAAGCAGCATGGCTTGCCACACGGCATGGATTGGGAGCCAGCAGCAAGAACGCCATCGAAGCGATCGAAGCGGGTCTGGCTACTCTTGCTTCGAGCATCAAGTGACTGGACAGGAATGAACCTGAGCGGGAGAAACACTTCCCTCGTTTAGGTTCACCAACTATTTGGCAAGGGACATACATACGCAAAACTCAGGTTGGTGGTACGCAAAACGATCTTTCGATACATTCAGACCTCACCTCAAATAATGACGCAGCATGACATCAAGACGGTGATGGCCCAATTGCTCGGAAACAAACAGGGCTGCCTGTCGATTATAGTCACCAGGTTTGAGTCGTCCTGTTGATGAAGGAAGGGTGCGGCCAGGAGCCAGCCAGAGATAAAGGGATTGAGCATACTCGCGCCGATAACTATGAATATCCATATTCTTCGGGAGGTAGGCAAAGACATGCTCATCTTGCTCGCGTCCCTCTACCAGAGACCAGACAGCCTGTTCATGCCCTGGAAGCACAAGCACCTCGCGAGATTGCCCCCCTTTGCCATTACGTACATACACGACCAGACGCTCACGACTTTGCCAATAGACCTCGCGCACAAAGAGTGCAGTCGATTCTTCACGACGCAACCCACACGCACGTAAAAAAGCGATCGTGCTTTGCCAATGGGAGGCTTGAAAATGTTGATCCTGTTTGGTCACACCACGTGATCGATGGATTTGCTCGCGTTTACGTGGAGGTATGGCTACGGTATCGGCGAGATGCTGCTGCTGAAAGAAAAGTCGCAAAGCGGAGCGTTCAGCTTGCACCGTATAGGAACTTTTCTGCGCGCTGACACGTTGGGTCAAGTAGATTGTCGTAAGTTCCTCTGCCAGTGCATCCAAACTGATCAGACGATTCACCCCATACTGCTCCCGTGCCCAATTGATGAAATGAAGGACGTGTTGCTGATACGCCTGACGGGTACGGTGCGAATGAATCGTGTTGGTCGAAAACGTCCAGAAGCTCTCACCAGCTTGTCGAGCCGCTACTTTGGCCGCAAAACGACTCTGACCAGGTGCCATGAGTTGATCCAAACGAGCAATCGCTTCATAAATAATTCCCCGTCGATTGCCCATATCACCCTCTCCAAACCATGCTACGTGCTACAAAATGATGCGTATGTTCAGACTTACGTTGCGAAGCTAGCAGTATTCCACAAGCGATGAGGCACTCCGAGACACTCATATCCTTGTCATTGCTGTTTATATCCCCAGAAAGTGAGAAAAAGCAGCGCTGTCTCTCGCAATTGAAAGAGGAAAGAGACTTACGAGGAACGATCTACATGTATACAACTCCTGGTCGATTACTGGAGCAACTCACAGTCGTGGAGACTAACCCACCATCCTTTGACAGTCAAAGAATGCGAAACATGGTGAAGTTCACGGAAACGCCAATGAACATGCTTACCATGGTGGTTCGTTTGTGTGAACCAAAGAAAAACAACACTTTGAGTATAAAAGCAAAAAAATCATCTGTCTAGTGTATCCATCAAAAATAGACAGCAAAAGATAGAAGCAGACACTAAGCTGGTAAGCTCGTTAAATCTCAAGAAATAGCATTTGAATATATTTTGATATGGACTGATGAGAAAATGTATTCAAATGCTATCTGCCAGATAAAACCATGTATATGCACCACTGTTATGAGCACATCAGTAAGAGCACTCTGTTATTTTTCTGAGATTGGAACAAGATAGCCATGATCAACACAGCCTTTGCTACACGTATGTATGAGCCAAAAACAAACGCGATTATCTCATATTGTCTCGCCAGAAAGTGAATCAGTGAAAGACAGTATTGTCTCACTTGTTATAATACTACGGTATGAATTGCAGCGGAGAAGTGCCTGAAGTGTCTATCGCATAACTTTGCGCATTTCCATATCTATCCTGATGGAGCGAAGAGCAACACGTGGGTCATGCTCTACCGCATTCGCTAGGATTCATCAAATCGTACTTGATATAGTACGACTGACGATGTTTTAAAGGAGCTCAATGTATGCTTAGGATCACGAGTGGGCCATTTGAAACTGTTGCGCTTGATCCAACGTTACTCCCAACAAACGAATATATATTGGAATCGGAACAACTCAGTAGAAAATATGATGAAACCATGAAGGCAGTGCAACCTATGGATCAGTGGCCTCAGCTCCCACTCCAATGTTATTTAATGCATTATCGTATCAATGCCGCACGCTATACACCTCTTGATGCATCATGGATGAAAGATAAAAATAAACAGATACCGAAGCATTTCCCTTCCGAACTGGTTGCACATTACTTCAACCCGGAACCAGATGCGTACCCACTCTGGTCAGATGTTCCACAATGGTTATGCTTGCAGTACATTAAAGTTGCCACGTATCTTAGAGGAGATGTACCACTTCTTGTTGATTCACCACATGGACGAGGAGTAGTAGGAGCAGTTTGGAGCAATCGAATGGACATTATTTATCCATCCGATCCTAAGAGATTAGCTATTATAGAAGGAGATGTGTTAGCCCAAATCTCCTGGGTAACAGACGAAATGTTGGTCCGCTCACCTTTTGAAAAGGGACATGTGGAGTAAGAACAGATGTCATCGGAAATTCGCTTGAAGGTTGCATGTAGTATATATAGTGTATAGGTCACGATACACTATAGTTGTATCATGACCTACAGCTTACACAAAGAACAGGGTACAAGAACTACTCATCGTCATCTGACGTATCGTGATAGTAGCCACTGGAGCAATCCGGTTGTGTTGCAAGAAATTGCAAAGGAAGAAACTGAGCGTGAGCGACCCTCACAATTGTTCTCAGACTGCCACACCAAACAGTTGGGCAACCAAGGCTACCTGGCCTCTCACCTCTCCTTTGTCCACACCTTGCACTTGCCCTTTCCGTATCATGTTCATGATCTCAAATCCTTGGAGTGTTTGCCACGCCGTCTCGAACGAGAAAAATCCCATCCCAGGCTTCGTCAACCGTTTGATGAAGCGGTGGTCTTGCTCGATCAGATTGTTGAGGTATTTCACCTGCCTCAGCTCGACCTTCTCGGGAAGTATCCCGGCGGCTTTCAAGTCCGTAATCGCTTTGGGATACGCAGCGTTCTTATCCGTGTTGATCACACGCGGGACCAGTTCTTGAGCGAGGGGAACCGTAGGGAGAGAAGGCGCGGTCTCCATCTCACGCATCGGGCAGGCCCCAGAGGTTGAGCGAGCTGAGGATTGCAATGCTTTGACGAAAAAGCGCTTGGCGGACTCGGCATCCCGCGTTGGACTCAACAGAAATTCGAGCGTGTTCCCCTGCGAATCCACGGCACGGTAAAGGTACATCCACACTTTTCTGACCTTGATGTACGTCTCATCGACTTTCCACGAGTCATTGCACGCTTTGAGATGCGGTCGACAGCGTTTCTCCAATTCAGGAGCATATTCCTTCACCCAGCGATAGATCGTGGTGTGATCGACGTGCAGACCTCGTTCCATCATCATCTCTTCCAGGTCACGATAGCTGAGAGCATACCGCAGATACCAGCGCACACAGAGCAGAATGATGTCAGCTTCAAAGTGACGCCATTTGAAGGGATGCTGCTGATTCATGAAAAAACTCCTCTGGTGGTCTTGATAAAAAGCAGAGCTTATCACACCATCGTTATTTTTGCAACACAACCCCTTGCTGCTCTCGATAGGAACCCACCCCAAGATTGTGCAAGAGTTGCTTGGGCATAGCCAGATCATGGTCACCCTTGAAATCTACTCACATATTCTTCCCCCTCTTCAAGAGGCTACCATGCTTCAATTCAATACGTTGCTAACGACTCCTGATATCCCGTAGATGTCATTCTTGCTGTCAGTTATGCACACATGTGCACCTCTTTGGAAAGAGAAAAGTGCACGCAAGACGCTTCTCAGGCTCATTCATAGGTTTGAGATTTTGGATAGTGGACAGTGTTGAGACAGAACTTAAAATTCGTCCATTCGTCCTTTGTCATTGACAAGCATGTGCTATTTTTTCTATACTAGCGTCTAATTGCTTTAGCTTAAACGTAAGTTCATCAGGATGGTTCAGGATGGTTCAGGATGATTCAGGATGATTCTGCTTATAGACGTCTCTAAGCCACCTGGATCTCATCAAATTCAAGCGAGATGGACCGGCCGAGAGAGCGAGGAATTTTCCTGAATAGTTACGAATAAGAAAAAAGTAAAGTACAGATTTCTGTTTCCCTTCCTCGAATATCTGCTAGACCTACCTGGCTGAAAAGATGGAATGCGGCAACGCTCATTTGGCGGAGCCCAATTTGATGTCTCGCAATAATACATTGATGTTCGTGGAAAAGTCCGGATTACATATTGAAGGTTGCGAGAACATCGATCAATTTGAAGAGCATTGAATTGCTCAAAGAGGAGATACACCTTGGGTGTGAAGTTCGAGAACGTCACAAAAATGTATGTGGGCAATCGACCAGCGGTGAAGGATTTGTCACTTGAAGTGCAATCCGGCGAATTGCTGGTGTTGATTGGTCCATCCGGTTGTGGTAAAACGACGAGTTTACGCATGATCAATCGTCTGGAAGAGCCGACAAGTGGAACCATTTATGTGGATGGACGCGATGTTCGTAGCCACAATCCGATTGAGTTGAGACGTAGCATCGGCTACGCAATTCAGCAGACAGGACTGTTGCCACACATGACGATTGAGCAAAATATCGAGCTTGTGCCTCGACTTTTGAAGTGGGATAAGCGTCGGCGTCATGAGCGGACACGAGAATTGCTTGCACTGGTGGATATGGACTACGAGACATTCGCTTCTCGCTATCCTCGGCAACTTTCAGGTGGTCAGCAGCAGCGTATTGGTGTGTTACGCGCGTTGGCGATAGACCCCCCGGTCATACTCATGGATGAACCGTTTGGGGCATTAGACCCCATCAGCCGTGAGGTTCTCCAGACAGAACTCAAGCGTTTACAGTCAAAGCTGCACAAGACCGTTGTATTTGTCACCCATGACATCGACGAAGCCATGCGCTTAGGTGATCGCATTGCCATTTTGCGTGATGGTCAACTCCATCAAATAGGCACACCTGATGAGTTGCTCAACTCTCCAAAGGACGAATTCGTTGCCAAATTCATCGGTCGTCTCTTTGCGTTTCCAAGGACTTCAGTCGATACGGTCCGGCAATTCATGCAAACGGGAATGCCACAGATTCACCAGGAAAGTCCCGAACGTGGGCGTATCGTACAGATAGAGAATGCGCCTTTGTGGTGTTGGGTCGATAGCGAGGGAGTGCTCAAAGGCACCTCCTTTGAACTGCCCATGGATAAGGATCAGTGGAATGCCGCTCGTTGGACGGATGGAGATCTGGTAGCTGTGAAGGAAACGGACTCGCCTGGCGAGGCGCTAAAACGGCTGGTCAATGGGGATACGGAAGCATTACCTGTTATTGATGAAGGACACCGATTGGTTGGTGTTGTCACACATCGCTCTGCTATCAAAGCCCTTTCGAGTGGTGTGGAGGAGCGGAGTGCATGAGTGGGCTGGCAGATTTTTGGAATATGTATGGTAGTCAGATCATCCAGGCATTAGGACCGCATCTGTACATGACGGGTATCTCGTTGGGCCTTGGTATCGTGGTTGCTTTACCTCTTGGTATCATCTTGACCCGCTTCCCTCGCTGGGCGACGCCGATTATCGCGGTGGTATCAGTTTTCCAGACGCTCCCCAGCCTGGTGTTTTTTGCCCTCGTGATTCCATTTCTTGGTATTGGTATGCTACCAGCTATAGCAGTTCTCTTCCTTTACTCACTCTTGCCTATCTTGCGCAATACGTTTATCGGTGTGCGCTCCGTTGATGCCTCACTGGTTGACGCAGCGCGCGGTCAGGGTATGACCTCATGGGAGATTCTCATGCTGGTAGAGTTGCCACTTGCCGCACCGATCATCGTGACAGGTATCCGTCTTGCGGCGACGTATCTTGTCAGCTGGGCGACGCTGGCTGCACTGATTGGCGCGGGCGGGTTAGGCACGTTAATCTTCCAGGGCCTCTCAAATTATGATGCTTCAAGTTTAATGGCCGGAGCCATTCCTGCTGCATTGTTGGCGCTCGTCGTCGGGTTCTTCTTTGGGATGATTCGACGTCTCGTTACACCGCGTGGTCTGAGAGCGGAGGTGCGTAACTGATGGATACGAATATATCAAATGTCATTGCACTGACTTTTCAGCACCTCTATCTCTCGGTTATCGGGACGTTGCTTGGCGCTATTGTAGGTTTTGTGCTGGCAATTTGGACACGCCGCTGGCGCCGCCTGGCTGCTACTTTGATTGGATTGGCTGAGGTTATTCAGACAATTCCTGGCATTGCCTTGCTGGCATTTCTGCTGCTGGCGTTTGGTTTGGGTAATACAACCCTGATTGCAGGAATAGCGCTCTATGCAATCCTACCTATCCTCCAGAATACGTATGAGGGCCTTGAGGGTATTGATCATGCATACCGAGAGATTGGGAAGGGAATGGGTATGACACCTGGTGAAATCTTTCTCCAGATTGAAATCCCTTTAGCTTTCCCTGTCATCCTAGCCGGACTGCGTGTCGCGTTTGTAACCTCAATTGGCTTCGCGACTATCGGTGTGTTTGTGGGTTCGGGGGGTCTGGGTGAGCTGATCTATCGCGGCTTACAAACAATAGATGTTCCAACAATGTTAGCAGGGGCTATTCCTGCAGGGTCGCTTGCGATCCTGCTCGAAGTCATACTGTCTCTGTTGGAGCGCAGATTATCTAAAGTAACAGCGGCGCGATAATCCCCATTACAGACAAAGGTGCCTTCATTTGGCTTGTATTCTTTGATATGCACGCCTGGCATCTCTCCTATAAAAAATAAAGCAATAGTAGAAAGATGAAAAACAATGAAGAAGATTGCTTCTAGCTTTGTCATGTTCATGGCCCTGCTGGTCTTGATGAGTGCCTGTGGATTTGGACCTCCAGGGAGTTCGACTAGTGCTTCAGCGAATAGTAATACCATTGTGATAGGCTCAAAGAACTACACCGAGAACATTGTGGTTGGTGACATGATGTATGAGCTTTTGAAAGCAAAACTGAAGGGTGTCAATGTTGAGGCCAAGCCAGACCTTGCCTCGACATTGGTCGCATGGAATTCCCTTCAAAGTGGTCAGCTTAATGCATATCCTGAGTACACAGGAACAGGTCTGGTGGATATTTTAAAGAAGCCAGTAAATACGAACCCTAATCAAGTGTACCAGACCGTGAAGCAAGCATATTCACAGCAGTACCACGTCGACTGGCTTAATCCTCTTGGATTCAACAATACGTACGCGATTGCTGTACCGAAGTCGATTGCCGATGAATATCATTTGAAGACAATCTCTGATTTAGCAGCTGTGTCATCTAAACTGGTATTCGGTTCGGATCCAGAGTTTTACGTACGGCAAGATGATGGGTATCCTGCGCTTCTCAAAGAGTATGGGTTACACTTTGCCTCAGCCAAGCAGATCGATGTTGGTTTGAAATATGAGGCAATGGCTAACAATCAGATTCAGGTCACCGATGCATACTCGACCGATGGTGAGCTTGTAAAGTACAATTTTGTCGTCCTTCAGGACAACAAGCATCTCTTCCCACCTTATTATGCCGCTCCGATTGTGCGCCAGGACACGCTGAAAGCACATCCCGAAGTCGCTTCTATCCTGAATGAGCTGGCAGGGAAAATTGATGATGCAACGATGAAGCAATTGAACTACGAGGTAGACGTGCAGCACCAGGCAGCGGATACTGTAGCCAAGCAATTCCTTATTTCGAAAGGACTGCTCTCGGCATAACAGTTTGTATGCAAACATGTGTGCGCTGAAGAAGATATAATCGGTGAACGTGAGAGCACGTCCTACTTCCATTTTCGCAGAATTGTACATGTGAGTGTTTGAGTAACAGCTACAATATTCCGTAGCTGTCACTCAATTCAGAGATACTACCTGATACGATATTATTTCTGGATACAGGCTTCAGCGAACATCCACAACGATTCCAGTTGGGCGGAAGGTTGTGTTGCAAGAAAGAAGCTGATCTGTTAAAGTTGAGATAAAAGAGGAGGTAGTGGTACAAATAAGCAGGATATGGTAGACTATGAAAGCCAATCATTTCTCAAAATGAGGAGCCTTTCATGGTAACAATCACCCTGCACTGTTCTCACTGTCAGGGCGATGCTCTGGTACGCAATGGTCATGCTCCCAATGGCAAACAGCTCTATCGCTGCCGCTCGTGCGGACGTCAAAGCCGCGAGAACCCGACTCCCCATACCTATGCACAAGCTCGCCGCGAGGAGATTCTGCAGGCCTACCAAGAACGCAGCAGTTTGCGCGGCCTGACCCGCACATTTGGCGTCTCCCGCACCACGGTGTCCACTTGGCTCAAAAAAAAGTCGCTCAGCTTCCTCCCTTGAGCACGACCTTGATGGCCCCCGATCCAGAAGATGCCGCTTCCACCACGCTGGAACTGGATGAAGTGTGGTCATTTGTATTCAAAAAAGTCAACCAGGTCTGGGTGTGGATTGCCCTGTGTCGCAAGACTCGACAGGTGGTTGCCTATGCACTGGGTGACCGGAGTAAACAGACCTGCCTCCGTTTGTGGCAAGCCATCCCATCCGCCTACCGCCAGGGACATTGCTTTACGGCCTTTTGGGCAGCATACTCGGCGGTCATCCCTGACGAGCAGCACACCGCAGTGGGTAAAGAGACGGGAGAAACGGCCCATGTGGAGCGCTGGAATAACACATTGCGGCAGCGTCTGGCCCGTTTTGTCCGCATGACGTTATCCTTTTCCAAATCGGCAGTGATGCTCGAGGCCTGTTTGCTTCTCTTTCTTCATCGCTACAATCGAGAGCGGGCCATCCTGCTCAAGTGAGCCACTACCAGATAATTTATTGAACATACTCCCTAAATAGAGGCAAACTATAGAACAAAACACATAATGTAATTACTAGCCCAAACAGAGTCCTTGGCTTTATTTTACCTAATCCGAAAAAGAGGTTTCTAACATGAAGCGTGAGACAAGAAAGCTAGCAAGAGATTTGATCACGAATGCGGGAACAAGAACTGTGAACCATGCTATGTTTTGTTGTTGATTGTTTTCCAACTAATTGACGTGAAGATATTTCGTGTAGAAGGTTGTCTGCTGATGTACTCACATCTGCTGTGCCAACCAAATGAGCCAACGCGCTGTGTTTCTACTTTCTTTTAGGTTTGTGGTTCCTATTGAAGTGATAAATGCGCTCACAAGCAGTTCTTGAAAGAATTTATAACTTCTATCATCTCTTGCAAGTGATTATCTCCTCTGTTACTATAGACGAGATTAACAGCAATCTTCTACATTCATAGGATCTGAAGTTCTAGTGGTGAAGGTATAACGGTTTAAGTCAAGAAAAAAGGAGTACAAAGGAATGGCAAGGATGAACAGACTTGTTTATTCCGTGGTGCGAGCACAAGTACGTGCACAGCATGAAGCAGCACGTAAACATGCAGCTCAAGCGCGAACAATCGCCAAAAGCCAAACGCAAGCAGCAATAGCAGCAGAAAAAGCAAGAAAAGAATACGAGCGCACGCAGCATAAAGAGTATGAGCGTGCTCAGCGTACCGAGCAGAAGGAGCGAGCGCGGCTTTACACGGAATCACGAATTGCCGAAGTCAATTTACAAAATGAACAACAAGAACAAGAGATTGCACAACTCAGCACGCTACTGATTGATGCCCTCTCAGCTGATATTTTTATTCATTTGCAAGACCTGAAACAACCTCCACAACTTCCGATATTTCGTCCAGAGCAACTAGCGATTGTTGAACCACCACCTCATTTACAAACGTATATGCCTCCTCAGCCATCAGGGATTCAAAAACTCTTCCCAGGATCGAAAGAAAAATATGCTCAAGAAGTCAAGAATGCGCAAGAGCTATATAATTCTCACGTCGCGGCTCATGCAGCGAGAGAACAGGAACGGCAGAAAAAACTGACCGAGGCGAGAGCCCTCTTTGAACAACAAGTCGCAGAGGCCCATCAACGAGCAGCAGTTCAACATGCCGAGGTTGATAAGTTTCAGCAGGACTTTGATTCTGGCTCGCCAGATGCTATCGTCAACTATTTCACGATGGTCCTGGATACAAGTACCTATCCTGATGGGTTTCCACAGCAAGCAAAAATTGCCTATGTTCCTGAATCTAAACAATTAGTGGTCGAATACGATCTTCCGAGGTTTGAAATTGTCCCCGAGGTAGGTTCCTATAAATATACCAAAGGAAAGGATGAAATAACGCAGGCGGTTCGCCCATTAGCCCAGCGGAAATCTCTTTATAATTCCATTGTTGCTCAAGTTACGCTTCGTACTCTCCATGAACTATTCAAAGCGGACCGCAAAGAGTATATAGATACGATAGTATTCAACGGCTATGTGGATACTATCGATAAAGGAACAGGACGGAATATACGCACGTGTCTTATCACTATTCGCACAAATCGCGATACCTTTACTGGTCTTGATCTGAGTAAAGTTGATCCTCAAGCGTGTCTCAAAGTGTTGAATGCTTCGGTTTCCAAAAATCCTGTAGAGTTGGCACCTGTTCGACCAGTCTTGGAGTTCAATATGGTTGATCCTCGATTCGTTGAAGAGATGGATGTCATTTCAGGACTTGATCAACGTCCCAATTTAATGGAACTAACCCCGACTGAGTTTGAGTCACTAATTACGAATCTTTTCCAAAAGATGGGGTTAGAAACACGGCAGACCCAGGCTTCGCGAGATGGAGGGGTTGACTGTGTAGCATTTGATCCTCGTCCCATTTTTGGTGGAAAGGTCGTAATTCAGGCGAAACGGTACAAGCATACGGTAGGAGTGAGCGCTGTTCGTGATCTCTTTGGGACGATGCAAAATGAGGGAGCATCAAAAGGTATTCTTATCACAACGAGTGGTTACGGAAAAGCGTCATTTGAGTTTGCAGAAGGGAAACCAATTGAGTTATTAAGTGGAAGTAACCTTCTTTATCTGCTTGCACAACATGCAGGTATTGAGGCAAAGATCGAACCCCCTGACGCTTGGAAAGATCCTATTCCAGACGCTTAAACTAAACGGTAAGGTAACTAAGGAATAATCTTTTGGAAAGAACAATCTCTTGTCCAATCGAAGATTGTTCCTTCGTTACCAACCCAGAGCGGGGCAATTCTCTTTTCCAGATGGCCCTCACAAGAAGCCATCGGATTTGTCACCCCCTGTAAGTCACCGAAGGTCAAGCTGAGCTCGGAGGCACACGCTATCCCCTCGAAGCCACCCCGCACAAGGGCGGTCAGCCTGAGCGTAATGCCGGTCTGGGTGGGGACTAGTTGCTAGTGGGCGCCTAGTCCCCACCCAGACTTTGCCGAGATCGTAGTCTTCACCGATTTTCATCAGATGGGTCGCTACTTCCACCATCTTACGCATGACAGCCGTGATAGCTGACATTTTCTTGAGTCCTCGCTCTACCCACGAATTGCGCAATGAGATTGCTGAAGAGCTTCTCTTGATCTGATGAGCGAAAATCGTGCAGGACAGGACGTTGATCCTGTGAGAGAAAGTAGAAACAGAGGGATGGAGGGTAAAAAGGGGCAGAAGATGGGAGAAATTGAGGAACAGCCAGAAAAAAAGCCACGAGATTCCACTCGGAGAAGCAAGCCAGTCTGAGCAGAGAGAATCCGACGGTCGTCGAGACGGTGTTACGCGGTCGCCAAACCTAGAGAGGTGGCAAAGCCTTCTGGGACACCGAAGAGTCTGATTGTCACCCGGCTCGCTGTTGGGGCTCGCGCGTTGCGAGCAAACCGCTCTTGAAAGTCAAGACGAGAATGTGCGCGCTGGGCACGAGACAGGAGCACAGGCACGGGCTCCGGGTTAGCAGTGAGACCCTGCTCTGCCTGCACCTCCACCCGTTGGGAACGCAGCAGTTGCTTGCACGCCCTTCGATGGTGCCGACGACTCCAATCACGCCAAAGCAGGGGTGCGGAACCGACGACGAGGGGATGCAGCAGCACACTCACCTGACGAGGCTTGGCGGTGGTGCTGCCCTGCCATTGACACTGTTCACGGAGAGGGCAGGGACGACAACTGCGGATGCTGGCCGCATAGACCACGCGTAGGCTCCCGTCAGCTTCTCCGCGCCGCTCATGCGCCACCAGCGATTGGCCAGCCGGACAGCGCAGCGTCCCATCTGGTTGAAGGGCAAAGTCTTGACCCGAGAAGCGGCCTGCTTTCCAGGGCAGAGCCACGGCTGCTGGCCCATACCCCTGAGAGGAAGAAGGCGAGTTCGTCGCCTCTTTGTGCACAGGCGGGAGAGCAGGAGCAAATTCGGTGGTACGCACCGGATCAGGCTCAAGCTGGTGTCCCAATTCCAGGCGCAGATTCCAGACCCACTGCGAGACGATCTGCCAGGCTTCTTGTCCGCAGGCGGCATGAGAACACCAACGATCGGGATCTTGTTCGCGCTCTTCATCCGAGAGTGCCGTTTCAAAAGAACCACGATGCAGATACAATGCGACCACATCAGATGCCGTAAAGGCTTCTTGCGGCATCTTCGTCAAAAATAGCTCGTAGATCAACCCATCGCGTTCAACGCCAATTTTTTGCTTTTTCGAGCCTTTCAGATGCGTGGCTACCACGAGGCGGTAGTGTTGCCCGTTGGGGCCCACTGGCACATCAGGGCAGTCATAGAGCGTGCGGACCAGAGCACTTTCCGGTAAGGTGAACTGCTGATCGGCAGGCAAGTACAAGCGGGTCTGCACGACAGGCAGATCCAGGAGCCCATACGCTTTGCTACGCATAACGAACGGCATCCCGAGCAGGTCGGCCAAAACCGCTCCTGTTCCATAGAGACCATCAAGCCGCAGCAGTGCGCACGAATCTTTCAACTGGTGCGCCCGCAGATACGATTGGATCGCCTCCACCGCTCGGCGCAATTCCTTGCGGTACTCGCCGTTGCCCCGATTGCCAAACGAGCCGAGCCACTGGTAGGAATGCGCTTGCAAAACGGTCGTGCGCGTCCGCACAACTTCCCCTCGTTTGCGGCCCGTGTAACCTGGAGCACAGAGCCCATCCAATCGACGATGGGGAAGAGGCAACGGTGAACCCTTTGGTAAAGCTCGCTGCCGAGCCGCTTCACGGGTTCCGTCAATATCGAAGACTTTCCAGAGTTTGCCTGTGCGGTCGCTCAGCCCACAAGGCTGCGGCTCAACGTCTGCTCGCCGCTTCAGCAGATCGTTGAGAAAAAGTGTGCGTAAAGCTTCCACTGGCTCGGGTGTCAGTGCCGCTAAAAAACGGGAGAGCGCCGAACGAGAGGGGAGTCGATCACGCTCAAATACAGCCATGAAGGCGACTGCGAATGGCCGGAGTCTCTCGTAAAACTCTTCCAGTGTGTGCTCGCCACTGATGGCATACCCGAAAAGCACGGCTACAAAATCGATCACCTCATAGTGTCCGAAACGCCGCCGTGCAAAGTGTACATGCTCGCTGATCTTCGTCAGGATGCCGTGTTTGCGAAGATAGGCTGCCATCAGCGCCACTTCGCCAAACCAGCAAGGAGTTGAGGGAACAGACTCCGATGTGCTCTGGATAATTACCGATTCGTCGGCGATACTGGTCATAGGTGCCTCCTTGATGGGAATATATTGGTTCTTTTCCCTCAATGAGGCACATTTTTAAGCTTGACTGCCACTAGGTGTTATCTCGTTGCGCAATCCGTGGGCTGAGCAACACCTACCGGAGTAAATGTATAGCCACCAGCACGATGTGCCTGTATAAATTCAAGAGCATTTTTACGCGTTAAAGCATAACGAGCTACCTTCACGTCAGAAGGCATGCTCGAAAATATTAAATGATCAATAGAAACGCCATAATTAAAACCCAGCGATTGATAATACTCCAAAATTTCTGGCGTATTATACGGCGGGGCCTCCTCATTCACATAACTAAAAGCTCCACAATCGGCCAATATAGGCTTCTCAGTAAATTTTGCAAACGAATGAATACCACATTCTTTTATGCGCGCTAGTTTGGTCTGACTTTGCTCAATGGTGCTTTTTGAAAACAATAAACCATCATAATTCGGTCCGGGATAAATTTGGTGAGAATATACCTCATCATCATAGCGCCGTTTCTCGGGATTCCCCTCATCACACTCAAAATTGTATGCAGGATCTACAAGATCATCCCAGTCAGGAATATAAAAACGCATGGGACGTCCATAATTCTTCGCCGGTTCCAGGCTCGGTTTCACCATCGTCTCGAAAGGCAGCTGCTGTGAGGTTTTCTTTGAAGCAGAGGATTTGCGAACAACGGCACCATTTTCTTTTTTTCGATATAAGCTCACCAGATCTAAAAATGCTTCACTCGAAGGGGATGATAAAAACGTTTGCATTCTTTCATAACGTTCATAGCTACTAATACCATCAGCCGAAAAAAGTGGAGATGGTTGAACAATCTGGTGAGCAAAGTGATGAAACAACAAACCTTTTAACGAAATTAATGCACTACCAAATGAAGTTGCTTCGGGATTGCCTAAGCACACATGGATATACGGAAACTGCTTCGGAATTTTATTGTGCAATGCCTGGCTCGCGAGAAACACACAGGGAAATCCTGGCTCATGCGCAAAAGGAAGACCAATAGAAGCAAGATATTCCTCGCCCAATAAAAAAAATGCACAATCGTAATCTTGCGCAAGTACAGCTTGAAGATCTTGTGGTATCGCCAGACGCTTTGCAATAGGAAAAACTTTTGCAGCAGAGAGTCCAGCAAATGTGACATTGTATGGAGGGACTAATTCATCTTCATCTATCAAACCAAAACCTGCGGAAATAATTTTCACATCAACAATATTCCGACCGAAAGCCTGCCTCAATAATTCAACACCTTGCATCACCTCAATGTGTTGGCGACCACGGTAGAGCTGTGCAGATGGTACACGATAGGGCTCCCAAATCCCATAATTTCGAGCTACCCGTCTATCCATCCGGCCATCCCATAGTTCATCGGCTTCCGGCTGCTTAAAGGAAGCAAGAGCAGCAGGAATATGCTTATCTTTTGTGCATGATGTAATGACAAGTATTCGACCAGTACGAATATGTTGCTCCGCACTGCTATTTGTTTGACCTACTTCAAAAGAATGATCTACTGCCATAAGTGACCCTCTATATACACACACAATACTATAACACAAGCGCTTGGTACATCTATTCTGTAAAAATATTTTCCGATTCTATTTTCTTTAAAGACAAGTACCAGCTAAAGCCAGTCAAGAAGACTACTAGAAAACAAGACGAAGTACTTACAACTATAAATATTTATCATAACAGTGCTGATGATTACTACTCAGTATATTACTGTATCACATTACAAGGACTCCATAATATATAATAGTATCATTTTTCTGGATATTCTGCATATTTCGTACTTACAACTATACGCTGATTAAAACACGTTGGTATAATAGTTCAAAGCTACCGCGACCATAAACGTAACGTTTGACAATTGGAGTTGATCAACTTGACCTTCGGAGAATCCGGTGCTGTAAGGGAGCGTAAGTGCTACCTTGATAGACGGTAAAGAGCACATGGATGATTTGTGTATTCCAGATGAGATAAGAGACAGCGCATGTTTATGAGCCTGCTTAGTCGCTTGTTAAATGCGATAATGAATGATATAATTTTCATCACTTTGAAGTGATTCAGGTAAAAGACGTAAGAGGCTTCTGGCTTTTCATCGTTCTGAATTACACCCTTTCCACTCTCTCTATCAAAGGGTTAAACTGAGAAATCGAATAAGAGGATTATGGTGCATAATTTAGAAAACCGGGAATTCAGTGCCATATCAACTATTTCTGATGCATCTTCCCAATCATCTCGGGCTGATATTTTTATCTGTTGTAGCAACAGCGATAAGAAATATTTAAAAAAACTAAAAACTTTTTTGAAGATGTATCGCCGTAAAGATACATTGAATATTTGGGATAATCTCAGTATGCAGCCTGGTTTAGTTTTCGAGCAAGAGATAGAGCAGGCACTGCAATCGGCAAAAGTTGCAGTTTTGCTCATCAGCAATGACTTCTTTGCTAATGATACTATCATCGAGCATATATTACCTCAGGTGATCACAGCAGGTCTTAACAAAAACATTACTATTATCAATGTAATTCTTCGCCCCTGTGATTTTGGATATACAGAATTGGCTCAATTTCATCCTGCAAATGATCCTACTCGTCCTCTTATAAACATGAGACCAGCAGAACAAGAAGAATGCTGGACAACTACAGCCAAATCGATCCGAGACAGAGTAGCAGAACAGACTGGAACTACCTTTGAGCGTTTATTTGGTCAGCCTGAGACCCTGACAACTTCTGCACATCTTTTTTTTGCATGCCGTTATATGCAAAATAAGAATTCGCGAGAGCAAGTGTTAGGCCGACTTCCTACAGAAATGATTCAAGAAATAGAAGCATTTCGAAATACAACGCAAGATGGTGATAGCATTGATTTCAAGGAAATGCTCAATCTCGTTAAAATATGCTCTTCTTATCCAGATGGTCTGGAAAAACTTGCATATGCATTGTACCAGTCAGAGCGTGCTTCACAAGCATGGAAAGAGCTTGACAAATACTTGTGCAAAAGCGGCAAAAAACTTGTTACTTACACGAGATGGCAAGAACTCTACGAAATCTTAAAGCCAGTTCAATGGCCGGATCACCTTTTGCGCAGAGCATACAGAGAGAGCGTTCCTGAAAACTGGGAGATACTCCATGACCATGATGTACATGACAAAATCCAGCCGATCTTAGAGGATCTTACCAGGATACCCTTTCAAAATAACGGTACATTTCCCATTCTTGAATTCGTTCTGCGCTTGGCCGCTATTGCTGAAGACAGACAAGAGGGATTGCTGCATGATACACTCATAACATGGCATCTAGAAAGATGTGGCGATCTAGGTTTAACGGAAAACCAGCGAAAAGCACTGCACGAAAAAGCAAGTCAGAGACAGCAACCCTCCCCTCTCTATCTTATCCTTATGCTTGATGAGATCAGCAGTACCACTTTCAATGTTCGGTGCTGGCTTTTAGACGAAAAAAATATTCCTATCCAAAATACTGCTATTGAGATACCCGATGAGCCCTATTTACTTGAAGAGATTCCAGATCTCTTTGAGGATTTGCTTGAGAGATGCGAAAATCATCTCCTGGATGACATGGAAAATCTTGTCATAGAATTCGTTCTCCCACTACAATTGTTATCTTACCCTGTCGATCAATACGCCATTCGAGGTCTTACAAATCTCCAGTCCATTGGTCTCAATCATCAAGTTGTTGTGAGATCGCTTGAACGGATGCGAAGAAAGAAACGGCAAACTCGCTGGATAAATAAGTGGGAACTCCTGCTAGATTGCATGAAAGATGAACAGGCTCTTAGCAAAAATAACAGTGCGACATTCGTCTATCAAGAAGAATCCTATAAAGGACAAGAAGCCTTCACAGCATTGCTACAGGGGTCTTCCATTGCCTGCCTTGTACTACCATGTGTGCCATCAACTACCTCATCCCAGGCCAATGGTGTCCTCACTGCAGTTTTGGAAGCAGGAGTGCCCATTGCGCTGTGGCCAAGAGAACAAACAGATTATCCGGAAGCTCTTCATGAATGGCTTACGCAATTGGTCTTACAACATCCATTGTCTCAGCTTCCTGCTCTTGTCAAACAACAACGTCACGAAGCTATTGCGAGTGGAAATAAGCAGCAACATCAAGGACATCACCTGACACGTCTATGGGATGATCCAAATAGATTGCCACAATCCAGACAACTTGCGGCACCATCACCATCAGCATCGAGAGGAGCATAGATATGGAACAATGGAGAATCTATACAGGGAAGGGAGAACCTCACGATGGAATACAACATTTACCACCACCTCCTCCCTGGCGAGCTTTTAGCGGTCACATCATCGATGCACTTCCACATGAACAAGAAGATGATTTCATGAAGCGCATGCTTGCTCGCGGAGAATCATTTCAAGCAAGCGAAGAAGTAGTTGAACTCGTGAATGCTGCTCTGTATCTGAGGCGTCCACTGCTGATAAGTGGAAAGCCTGGATATGGTAAATCATCTCTTGCCTATGCTATCGCTCGTGAATTGAAACTGGGCCCGGTACTACGTTGGTCAATCACAACACGTACGACACTAGCAGATGGCCTTTACTACTACGATGCAATTGCTCGTTTGCAGGATACCGCATATAAGAAAGATATCACTTCAGATAGTACACCTCCTGATATTGGCGAATATATACGTCTTGGTCCCCTGGGTGCGGCTCTCCTGCCAACAAAAATACCACAGGTACTCTTGATTGACGAGATCGACAAAGGCGACATTGACCTGCCAAATGATCTGCTGCATATCTTTGAAGAGGGCGAATTCGATATTCCAGAACTGGTACGACTTGCACAGCACCAAAAGTCTGTACAGATCTATTATGGGAGAAACAGCATTGCAAAAGTGCCGATAGACGATGGCCATATCCGCTGTTCTGCGTTTCCTTTGATCGTCATGACGAGTAACGATGAGCGAGAATTCCCTCCCGCCTTTTTAAGGCGTTGTCTCCGCCTTACAATAAAAGAGCCAACAAAGGATGAGCTCATTAATATTGTTGAGGCCCATCTTGGAGCAGAGGCAGCATCACAAGCAAAAGAAATCATTGATGATTTTATAAATAAACGACAAAGCGGAGAATTGGCAACGGATCAGCTCTTGAATGCTGTTTACCTTGCTTCTCGTGGTTTTGATACACGTGATAAAAAAGATATTTTCCAAGCCGTTTTAAGGCATCTCACATCATAGGAGGAGCATGCTTTCAAAACTTATTGCTGCATTACACGATGCGCACCTTGATATGACGGCAGAAGAAATAGCCGATACATTATGGTTGGCGTTACAGATGGGTTCGCTACAGGGAGAGGTGGATATTCAGCAAGCAGCTGATGCCACTGATCCCAATACATATGAAAATGTAGCGGCAGATCAACAATTTCTATCAGTATTACCTGCTCCTTCTATGATGGAAACAACGGCCAGCATTTACCTTCATGCTCAAAATCGTAGCGATAATACTATTTCGTATGTCGCAAGTGCTCCCTTTAGAAGTCCTGCAGCGTCAGCTTTACCAAATACTCTGGCACTAGCACGAGCCTTGCGTCCCTTGATGCGCCGTATCCCATCGAAAACGGCAGTTGTGCTCAATGAACACGCCACGGCGCAAAGAATAGCTGAAACACGGATGCGTCTGTGGGCTCCCGTCTTTGATCCTGCTCCTGTACGGTGGTTTGATATTGAACTTGTTGTTGATATTGGGACCTCTATGTTGCTCTGGAAGAAGACCATTGCTGAACTGCAAGCTTTGTTGGAACACCTGGGAGCATTTCGCAATGTGCGCATCTGGAGGCTGGCTACAAATAATAAAGATCGTGTAGATATATACGCAGGTATCGGTACCACGCAAGAACAGGCACAAGTGCGCAATCCGAAAGAATTAGTTAATCCTGGCGGATACCGATTAATACTTGTCACATCAGATTGTGTTTCTCCGGCCTGGCATAGCGGCAAAATACAAGAACTTCTGGATATGTGGGGGCAAAAGAATCTGGTAACGCTCATCCACATGTTGCCTCGACGCCTCTGGCCTCAAACAGTGCTAGAGAATGCTGATATAGTGCAAATCTATGCATCCCAACCGGAAGCGTCAAATAAAAGCCTCAAAATAAAAAAGACACTCACGTGGGTAGGTGAAGGTTCTCCAATAAAACAATTTCTGCCTCTGCCCACGCTAACGTTAGAAGCCAGCTCCTTTTCGTCCTGGGCACAGATACTGACTGGTACCCAAAAAACATGGGTCACAGGGGTAATATTTGAACAATCTCCGATTGATGTATCGTTGGAGGAGGATATTGCCAGTGATCAGCAAGGAAATGATGCCCTCTCACCCAAAAAACGAGTACAGTTGTTTAGAACCAGCGCATCTGCGTTGGCTCGTAAACTTGCTGGCCTGCTTGCAGCAGCTCCCATACCAATGAATCTTCCTATAATACGACAAGTCCAGAGCACCATGTTACAAGAAGCTAATCAGGTACACGTCGCAGAGGTCTTCCTCGGGGGCTTATTAGAAGAGATCTATCGCGATGAAACACATCAAGATCCCGATCAGGTACAGTATGACTTCATAACCGGAGTGCGGGATGAGCTCATTAATACAGTGCCAATACCAGATGCGTATCAGGTACTCAGAGAAATTTCTCAATTTGTACAAAATCGCTATGGTCAGCCACGAGATTTTCTGGCGTTCATTGCAGCTTCCCAGCAAGGACGAGATCCAGGTTCAGCGATCACACAGGGAAGCCGTCCATTTGCCTATCTCGAACTAAATACGTTGCGAAGATTTGGTGGACCATTTGTTGAGTTTATTGATGAACTTGAACGGCATATCCAGCGTATAAATGAGCAACACAACGAACTTCATAGTAAAGTTGATCCTGATCAGACCGTTTTAGAGTCTCCGAAGGATTACTCAACTGCTCTCATAAGTCCAACTTCCCCAAATCCTTCTTTTATGAATGAGACATGGTGCAATTTTCACTGGACACCCTGGCTTCCGTTGAATAGCTCAGAGATATCCACAGATCCTGGCATTTATCGGGTCAGAGCTGTCAGCGGAAATGAGATTTTTTATATAGGATCGACAGGCCGTAATTTGCGCGAGCGCATTGGTGATTTATACCGTAATGTTATGAACGATCCGATACAGATGCCCTTTAGTGATCCACATACCGCTGCACCGACACTGTGGGCATGGAGAGATGCGACAGGCATAGATTTCGAGTGTTCAATACTTTTGCTCCCATCTCAGGAAAACCTGGAGCTTTTGGTACACTACTTCCTGTGGCAATATCGCTTGGAAAAAGGCGACGCGGCGCTCGCTAATTATGGTCGATCCCATCCATATTATATAAAATCGGGGAATAGAAGCACAGGACGAAGAGGGTATCGCTTACCAGAAGGATCACCAAACCCTGCTGGAGGACCAGATTTAGAGCCATTACAACTGCATGGCACACCATTAGATAGAAATTGGATGGGACTAGAGTGGAGTGAACAATATCCACTTACTGGTGGCAATTTCAAAAATATAGCTTCTTCTCCGGCTGCCTATAAAGTCATAGATACAACGGATACGGATACAGAAGAACTCCTCTTTGTTGGATCAACACCTAATCTACGAAAACGACTACAAGACTTGAAGCAGAAAAACTGGGATTATCCTCATCCAATGGTAGCATTCGCTCTTCAATCATCGGATCTACTCCATTACCAACTAGCTGAGATGGAAAGTGATCTACTGGGAGGATATTATGAGCAAATGAAGAAAGGCCCCAAAGCCCAATTCAAGTTATCGCAACTCGACATCATTACCTCTACGCTATCTGAAACAGATGTAACAGAAAATTTATAACTCTCTCAAGATATCCGAATCCGAAACAACAAGAAGGTATCTATGGTTACTATCACTGCATGTTCATGTCTACCATCCTGCTTACAGACACTAGGTCTACCCCAAAACTGGCATAAAAATACCCCTAAATCTGTTCATTTTTGCGCTTCAGCTTTAGGGGTGTGCAGTGGCCTCTCAAAAGGCTTTAACGCTATTTTTCTGGTCTTAAT
Organism: Ktedonobacteria bacterium brp13; assembly: GCA_015099395.1. Classification (GTDB taxonomy): domain Bacteria; phylum Chloroflexota; class Ktedonobacteria; order Ktedonobacterales; family Ktedonobacteraceae; genus Dictyobacter. The sequence continues at coordinate 4,259,202 of AP024096.1, forward strand.
GCGCCCAGAGGGATTCGAACCCCCGACACTCGGTTCCGAAGACCGATGCTCTAATCCACTGAGCTATGGGCGCGTAACATGACTAATTTAGCATGCTTTACCCCATTTGTCAACATTGATGACTGACGTTTCTCGCCCTCTGTGCGGGTAAACTAAGAAAAAAAGCAGAAAAGCAGAATGGGATCCTCCCGGTGGATGGCACCCGTTTACCACCTCTCTTGAATCTGGGCAGGATATCACATAACTGATCTTGAGAATACGATAGCGAATTACGTTTGCGCCCGATCTCAACTGGATGACAGTTTGTAATTCGGGCGCTCGGGCGCACATAGCAGCCAATCAGGCCTCTGATAGCTGTTGTTGTGTCGCAATAACGACGTCTTCGAAGAGGTCGCGTTCGATCCTGTCGTCCAAGCGTGGTTCGGGATAGACACGCGAGAGCGTAACACTGCCCTGCACAAGTGGACCCAGGATATGTCTGAAGCGGCGTACGAGCGCAGGCATATGCACCTGGCTGGGGTAACAATCCATTGCGCGCCAACTCGGTGCGAGATATCTGGTAACAGCAATCTTCGCTGTTACCGCATCGGTGGCGTCGAGCGCCGCCACAAAGTCCGTATCGTGATTGCGCCCAGCTCTTCTGGGATCTTTGCCACGCAGCCGCATCAACGCAATCATCAGGCTAAACAGCACTTTTGGACCGGTGGTATAGTACAGTTTTTGTGGATGTTCGGGTTCCGACTGCAACTGCTGGAACGCTGCGAGCGTAGCCTGATTGATTTTGATATGGTCGGGATGCCCATACGCACCGAAGGTGTTGAAGGTTATGACGACCTGGGGGCGCACTCGGCGCATCACTGCAACGACACGCTGTGTCACCTCTTCCAGCGGAGCCTGCCAGGAGCAATCAGGATGCTCGTTATCGGCACTTCCCATCATGCCACTATCGCGATACCCAAAGGGGACAACTTCGCTAAAACCGGCAGTACTGGTCGCAGCCTCTAGCTCGGCGAGGCGAAGCTCAGTAATCGAAGCGTAATTGCCCTTTTTAAGAAACTCAGGATCAACGGTGCCCACATCGCCATTCGTGGTGCAGATAAACGTCGTGTATGCATCTACTTCAGCCATGTAACGCGTCACGAGCGGAACGATACCCAGTTCGTCGTCGGGATGGGCATAACAAAAGAGGATACTCTTCTTCATGTATATACGTAGCTCCTGCTTTATATATAAAAAATTAATCTATCTATACATCATGCTAAAAAACACAGCGCACGAGACAGAAGGTTGCTGCCCCTGATGCTGAGTATACACCAATAATGAAGCTATCTGCTATACGGCATCCGGTGAGATCTTTTACGTCCTGTAAGATTCACTGCATTCCATTCACTTACTCGCTCAGCTAGACGTACTTACAGACGTACCCACAGCCAAAAATCCGTAAAGGTTGGTACAAAAAGGACGCCTGATTGATGCATAAAAGAAGACCAATCAGGCGTCCTTCGTTTAAGGCTGGATCGTTACACGTTTCTCTTCCTGACGCTGCTCCACACGCTGGATCAATTGCTCTAGCGATAGATCAGCCATCGAGTTCAGGCGGATATCCGCATGCTCTAATGACAATTGGGCAGTAATTGGATTAGGAATTGCGACACAGACCATGCCAGCATTCTGTGCAGCACGTACTCCATTGGGCGAGTCCTCAAGCGCAAAGGCTTCGTCTGGCTGCAACTTCAAGGCCGCCAGTGCGGTAAGATACAACTCAGGATGTGGCTTGCGATGCGTCACTTCGTCACCACAGATAGTAGCATCGAACTTCTCCAATAAACCGAGCCGCTGCAGATTCCCCTCAACCCACGTACGATCCGAACTCGAAGCCACTGCTATACGTAGACCCATACGCTGCGCAGAGGCAATCGTCGTCTCCACGCCAGGTAACGCCACCTCCTGCTCGATTAGCGCCAGGTGACGCGCATGCGTCCGCTGCTGCAATGGCTCACGCGGAATCTTCTTCCCGACGAGCGATTCTAGATATGCATGCGGATCAAAGCCATCCAGACCGGCACCTATACATAAAGCCCATTTCTCTAAGGGCAGCTCACACTTATATTCATCATAGACTTCACGCCACGATTGTAACGATCCTACCTCAGTATCGATGATAAGACCATCTAGATCAAAGATCAATCCACGAATTGACATTCCTTATCAACCTCCAACATTTTTTGCTATTAGCATACCCATTATACTGCGTCCTGGCAGAGCATAGAATACAACCCGATCCAGGCAAAATCGCTTCAAAGCAGCCAATTTCGGTCCATTACACCTTGAAAACAAAAAGGACACCTTTTATACTCAAAGTATCCCATGAAAAAAATACTGGCAGTATTGGCGTTGCGAGACACGCGAGAAAGACTCTCTATGTCAAGCCCTTTTGAGACCAATTTGAAGCATGAGAAAAAATCAGGCGGAAAGAGGAGGAGAAATGTCTTCAACAAGGCATGAGCAAGTATACCACGCCGCTCACAGCTGTCAAGCCGCTTCGCTTTCCTTGACAGCCGCTCACTTACGTGGTCTTTTTTGGGCATGCCAAGTTGAAAGCCAAAGAACAGCAGGTTTTTTGGCTCGTCTGAGAAGGATGCACCATCATCAAAAGGTGCTAAGCCGCTCGGCGTGCATGCTGCTGTTGCGCTTGCTCAAAGGTGGCCGTCTGATAACACTCTCGATGCAGCCACATGGCAAAGATAATCCTGACCCACGCATTGGCAAGCGCCCGCACGGCGACGGTATGGCTTTTGCCTTCAGCGCGTTTGTGCCGATAATACTGCTTGGCCCACGGTTCACTTTGCGTTGTCTGCCACGCGAATTGGTGCAAAGCGTTGCGCAAGGGTTTGATACAGCCCAAGCGGCGATGAGCTTTGGAGTACGTCCCGCTTTGAAACAGGACGGGCGAGGTTCCAGCCAAAGCTTGCAGACTGCTCGCATTCTGGTAGCGAGAGCGATCATCGCCGATTTCTGCCAGCAGTCGCGGGGCCAGATGTTGGCCTGCACGCGGCAAGCTGGCAAAAATCTCATGGTCTGCGTGGGTCAAAAAAAGGGCGTCAATCTCCTTGTCATACTGCGCAATTTGCTCGATCAGCGGCAGCAGTTGACTCACCAGTACGACCATCAAACGCGATTTGGCGCGGGTGGTGACGGAATCGGCCTGCAAATGGGGTTGGTGCAGCTGCTCAAAAATGGTGAGTGCTACGGTCGTCGGATTGGGATGCTTGCTTTGTCTGAGCACCTCCTGGATCTGTTTAGACGAAGCGGCCATTGCTTCCTGCGGAGTGGGATAGGTTTGCAAGAACTGCAATGTGCACTTTTGTTGCAGTTTCGTAAACAGTTCCAAGGCAACCGGGTAATACGCCTTGAGGCAGGCGGTGAGCTGATTGACCAGACGTGTTTGCATCTGGATCAACGCATCTTGATCGCGGGTGAGCAGTTTGAGCTCTCGAATCTTCTCGCTATCAGGAATGAGCCGATGCAAATCAGCCAAGTCAGCACGTCCGGTCTTGGCCAGCAAGTAGGCATCAATCGTATCCGTCTTAGCTCCAGATGCGGAGCGCCGACGATCAACGGTGCGAGGGTTAACCGGATAGACCGGCCAGCCAGCCTCCAACAGCTGGGCGATCAACAGACCATGCGTGGTCTCGATGATACAAGCCATCTGTTCCTTGGACTCCGAGCCAACGATCTGTGCCAAGAAGGTGTTCAGCCTGCTCATTCCTTGAGGATTGTGATCGATACGAAGCGTCCCGACTTGACGCCCTTTCTCATCAATGACCAAGGCGTCATGGTGCGTGTCCGCCCAGTCAATACCGGCATACCACATAGACACTACTCCTCTCTGCCACATTGGTTCCTGAGCTCGCGTGCCCTTATACTGTGGCGCTCGAAGCGCGACTCTCTCATGATCGGTCTGGCTCAGGAACGCAGCCAAGGAAGTGCGAGCTTTCTCAATCGGTCGAGCCGGGTGGAGAGGGTAGACTTTCCCTGGCACGTTCAACATTTGTATGGAACAAGGGTATCCTTGTTCATGCCCTCTGTCGAGAGGGCTTGTTCTTAGTTTACTGTATAAGGAGAAGAGCGGAGAGAAACTAGTAGACAATCTATCTATGCTAAAACATAGAGTCTGGCAGGTGGTTGAGCTAACAATAACCTCACAAATATCCCATGTCTGGAAAATGTCTCGCTCTCAGACGCATCCAACAGCAATTTCAACCTTTCAGTTGACCCTGACTATGAAGTACAATATGTAATCGATAGCGAAACAGCATGAGTAGCGCATGAGCGTTTCTCAAAAAACGCACGGCGTGGTCATAGCCGTAAAGATATACAATATGTACATAGTGCTGATCAAAAAACGAGCACCTATAATATACTACAAAATAAGCGTTATATTACTGAATACAGTCCATATATTCGTCCATTTCATATTCAGCTCTTGCTCCCAGGAAGGTACGTGTAGACACTGGACAGTCAGAATGGACGGAGCATCCGCGCATGATAGTAGGAGAACAAGGATAGAATGGAAAAAGAGATCGCGGTCATTGAGCTAAAACACCTCTTTTGCCCGTCACCAGACTACCCTGAGAACCGTTACAGAAGGTATAGAACGTATACATGTTCGCATCTTTGCTATCGCATGCGGAAAAGGAGTTCATCATGCCACGAGAGGTCATTCCTCCAGCGGCCCAAAGCCCACGGAACACAACCATTTTAATAGTAGAAGACGATGCTGATATTGCTCAGTTTTTACAACAACTTATAGAGGAGGAGACACCATATCATACCGTGGTGATCAATAACGGTCAGACCGCATTGGAGGATGCCCCCGACATCAATCCCTGCCTTCTGCTGCTTGACTATCGGCTCCCCAAGGTCAATGGCCTGGAACTGTATGATCGGCTACAACAGGAAGGTATCACCCGGGGCGTGCCAGCCATCATGATGAGCGCAACCTTGCCCGTCAAAGAACTGGAACAACGTGGTATTTATCAACTGCGCAAGCCGATGGATATCGGTAGCGTTATTCGTATGATCACCCATGCACTCGCTAGCTTCGAAGAGCGCTCACTACAAGAGCAGTACAATTATCCCTAAAGAGAACAGTACCAACGTAACTGCCGGCTTTGATCGCTGTCTGTAGATATAATCAAGGCCGGCTATCTTTTTGGAAAGTAACAACCTAACCTACTTGACACTCTTGTTACAATGCGGGAAGAATGCTTTAATTACGTCAGGTGCCCTTCCCTTAAAGACAGGGCCTCTATTCTGTTATTACCCTGATAATCAGTATTTTACAACACACTCTATCTACATCCTGATGTGAAACGCAGTGTAAAAGATGTTGATGGGACATGATGCCAGGGCTAAACCTGATTGGCCTCACACTAACAAACAACACGGAAGAACGGGACGCTGTAATGTGTGCCGTACGTTTCGATGAGAGGAAATGGGGGTGTGCATACAACCTATGCCAGATGATGCATACAAACGAAACATGGACCAGGAACAATGGATGGAGAAAGCCAGAAATAAACCTGCTGCAGAGCAGAACGATCAATGGGCATTGCTGCATAATGAGGTCGCTGGCACGCCAGAATTTTTAGCGCAATCGCAGGCGGACCAGATCAATCAACGCAGTTCTGGCTGGGGTCAGCGCTATACTGATGGTGAGCCTCTCTCTTCTTCTCATTCACCCTTCGCTTTTGAGGCTCCAATGCAGGCACCACATCATGTCGATATTGTCGTGGTTGGTGTCGGTGGCGGTGGTATGAATGCGATCAACCGGATGATCAATACTCATGTTCGCGGTGTCCGCTTTGTGGCAATGAATACCGACGCTCAGGTGCTGGCACTCTGTCAGGCCCCCGATCGTATCTGTCTGGGCCAACACCATACGAAGGGTCTGGGCGCTGGTGGCAATGCGTCCGTGGGAATGCGAGCCGCGACCGAGAGTACCGCTGAAATTGAGGAGGCGCTCGGTAATGCGGATCTCGTATTTATCGCCGCTGGTATGGGCGGTGGCACCGGGACAGGGGCAGCTCCAGTTGTCGCTTCGATCGCGAAAAAGATGGGTGCATTGACGGTCGGTATTGTTACGTTGCCCTTTACTTTTGAGGGGACACGCCGCCGTCGCATCGCAGAACAGGGTCTGGCTGAGCTTAGCGCTGAGATCGATGCGCTGATCACTGTTCCCAATGATCGCTTGCTCAGTACTGTTGCCCGCGAGCGCAATCTCTCCGATGCGTTTAAGGTCGCAGACGATATTCTGCGCCAGGGCGTCCAGGGTATTGCAGAGGTTATCAATGTGCCGGGCATGGTGAATGTTGATTTCGCCGATGTCCGTAGCGTGCTACGCGAGGCTGGTAGCGCATTGATGAGTCTTGGACAGGGGACTGGACCAGAACGTGCACAGCAGGCAGCCGAAGAGGCAATCGCCGGCGGCTTCTTAAATGTGACCATTCGTGGTGCGAAGCGCGTCCTTTTCAACATTAGCGGTGGAGAGGATATGACGCTGTTCGAGGTCAACGAGGTCGCAGAGCGTATCGGCTCCGCTATTGATGATACAGCAGACATTATTTTTGGAGCCGTCATCGATCCTGCCCTTGAAGATACGATCCGTGTGACGCTCATCGCAGCCGGGATGGAAGAGTTGCATTCCTCGCGTTCTAGCACTATCTCCTCACGCTCAACCTCATCGTCACCATACTCGTTCCAGACGCCCTCGGGGCCGCCATTCCTGCGGCGCTCAAGTAGTATTGGCGAAGCATCAAGGGCGGCGATCCCAACACCAGCCCAGCCAATCACGCCGACACCACGAGTACCAGGGGCACCACAGCTGCACGCAGAGCAGATCCCAGCGCGAGCGCCCGCCGCACGACCATTTCCAGGGCAGGTGGCACGACCGGGACAACAAGGGCAGCAAACGCCGCTGGCTCGCGCACGCGATCCACAGACACCACCACCTGGAAGTATACGGCAACAACGCAGTCTGAACGATCTGCGAGGGATTCGAGGCATGGGAAACGCCGAGCGAAGGCAGGAGCCGCGCCGTTATCAACCAACCGCAGACGATGACGGACCCATAGATCCACCACCATTTCTGAAACGCTATGAGCACGAAGAACTCTAAGGACTCTAAAAGGCGAGAATACAAAGGGAGCAGGGAGTGATGCTGCTCCCGATGGCAGCAGCATCACTCAACTCAATACATACAAGTCGCTACTCAGCAGAATCAGAGTTGACCCGGCCTCTTTCGCCGCCCTTCTTCCCAATCCGTGAGTAAAATTCCGAACCTTGCTGTCGTTTTGTTGACTCGCCGCCCTTCTTCCCAATCTCAGCATAGAATTGTGGTCCCCGCTTCTCTTTTACGGTCTCGCCACCCTTCTTGCCGATCTTCGAGTAGAACTCTGGACCATACTTCTCACGCACAGCTTGACCACCATGTTTCGCCTTCTGTGATCCTGGCTCGGGTCCGCGCTTATTGTTTGCCATAGAAAGTCCCGCCTCTCATAAACTTCGTACCCACATGTTCCCAACAAAATCAGCGGTGAGACATTCTACTTGTATGAGAACATCTCGCTGCTTCCCTACTGCGACTGATGTTCACGCGCCTGCGCCACACGATTGGCAATCAGCGCCGCTGTGATACCAGCGCCAACACCGTTGTCGATATTGACGACCGATAAACCTGGCGCACACGTTTGCAACATCGAAAGCAATGCGGCAACACCTTTGCCGCCCAGTCCATATCCGATCGATGTCGGCAACCCAATCACCGGAACCGGTACTAACCCCGCAATCACTGATGGCAATGCTCCATCCATACCAGCGGCAACTATCATCACATCTACCGTATCTGCGAGAAGTTCACGCAATGGCTCAAACAGGCGGTGCAAGCCTGCAACACCAACATCGTAGATAGTTGTGACTCTACATCCCATCTCTTCTGCGATCAGGACCGCCTCTTCCGCCACCGGAATATCTGAGGTGCCCGCGCTTAGTACCCCTATATGTCCTCCTGTACGCCTCGGCTGGTAGTCGGGGCGATAGATAACCATAGCATGAGCCGCTTCATGGTAACGAACAGTGTATGCATGAAACTCTTGTTGGAGAGGGGAAACAGAATCGGGGCGCAGACGACTGATAATGGCGCGTCCTGTGCCAGAAAGTAAACTGTACACCATTGAAATAATCTGCGCTGTTTCCTTGGTTGCTCCAAAGATGACCTCCGGGGCACCTTTCCGCTGCTCCCGCCGGGGATCGGGCCGTGTCTGAATGACAGATGAGGGCTGCGCGTTTGCTCCAAATTGGGAGGAGTGCTCAGTCGCACTTTTATCTTCATCAATGGAACCGACCGACTCTTGCACATGCTCAGAATGCCCCAATTCGCTTGTGTTGCTTCCCAACATCTCATCACTGAACATTTGCGCCAGGAGTTCGAATTGTTCATCGATTTCGTAATTCACGAAACTATCACCTCTAATTATTCTTTGCATAACGATTACCCATCTGCATCCTACAACCAATCACAATATAACACAGTCCACCTTATTCAGCAAGCCAACGGTAGCACTTTCTTAGTCATAAGTAGTGATTAATCATTTTTCCTACAATAGCAGTAATCACTTAATCACTATGCACTTCTTGTGCTCTTTATCCTTTGGGCTATTCATACCCTGTGACAGCAATAACTATGTTATACTGTAAAATGCTTGCATACTTGAGTCAGGCAGACTCTTTACTCTCTTGATTGCCTGATCTGTGTTTGCTTTATGAGCAATCGTTCAATAAGGATTGTGGAAATTCTGTTTTATTATGAAGAAAAAAACTTATGCTCTTTTATTCACTCTGCTCCTCCTCGCTTTCTCTACCCTTATCTCAGCCTGTGGAGCACCAGCAACGGCGGCAGAGGCAACAGCAACAGCAACCCCTACACCACAACCTACTCCAACTCTGATTAATAAAAACTTTCAGTCACAGCTCTCGCCGATCCCTGCACTACCCAGGTATACATGTGGTGCCTGGGCTTCAAATCGTTCGCCAGGTATGTATAGCACGATTACTATCTATGCCAAACTGACCCACGATGTGCAGGGAGTTGCAGGTGCTCCGGCCACTGGTGTGGTCCACTTCGATAGCTATGATGCACCTCTGGGCTCAACTCCTATCAGTGATAAGGGCGGCTATGTGATCTTTTATCTTCCACTACAAGGACGACAACCCCATATGATACCGGCAACCATCGATATTACGTTTACGGTCCAGGGGAAGGTCGTTGCATGCTCGCAAGCTTTCTTTACACCCGCTTAACTACTCATTTTCCAGTGTACGCTAAAAGAGACCTCTCTCGACTTAATAGTGAAAGCTGAGAGTTGTCTCTTTCTTTTTCGTATGTAAGCAAGCTACTTCTATTGTAGTGTCTACGTCAAGGCTTCCGAGGCTTCCGAGGCTTCCGCTGCTACGGTCTCGCCGGGGAGCGTCGGTGCCTGCTGGCATTGCGGGCAAAAATGCGCGCTACGCTGGGCGATAACCATACGTTCAATGACGGTTCCACAGCGTGGGCAGGGCTTCCCTTCTTGTTGATATACATGCACATGGTTGTAGTTATCCCCCGCCTCGCCCCATAGATCTCGGTAGTCATTAAATGAGGTACCACCATGCTCGATACCGGAAGCCAGGACGCTGATAACTCCTGCATGTAAGAGTTCGACCTCTGCAGCACTGAGGCTATCCGCTCGTCGCGAGGGATGAATATGCGCGTAGTACAATGCCTCATCGGCGTAGATATTCCCAATGCCTGCGACAACCATCTGATCCAACAAGACCTGTTTGATGACACTGCGCCGACCAGACAGTACGGCGGCAAAATAGTCACGCGTGAAATCATCTTCCAGCGGCTCCGGTCCTAAGCCTCTCAGCGCAAGCTGCTCCTGGCTACGCGACCAGAGTTCGACGCGACCAAATTTACGTGGATCGGTAAAAAGCAGGCAGCGTCCATCCTCCAGAACAAAGCTCACCCGACAATATTTCATCTCATGCGTCAATGTCATCCCCGCAGCGGGCGCATAATGATAGGTCGGGCCCTTTGTCGCCCAGGCAGATGGATCCAGCTCACGTAGACTGGTATCCAGCTGCCAACCGGGCGGTAGTAACAGGAAGTTACCGGTCATCCGACGATGTACCGAGAGCAGTTGATCTCCACTCAGATCAACTAAGAGAAATTTGCCGCGCCTGCGTATCCCTTCGATCTGCAATCCGGCAATCTCAGCAAGAAAATCTGGCAGGGCAGGATGGCCAATCGTACGATCCCAGAAGACCTGTGCTTCGCGAATCGTTGCCCCCACCACTGAAGCACGTAGTTGACGTGCGGTATACTCAACCTCTGGCAATTCTGGCATTATAGCTCCTGATCTTTACCATTCTCTACAGAGAAAGACACGAGTCTTTTCTACTACTCGTGTCTTTCTCTGTGTTAGCAATACACATGCACACCAGTATATATCATCCTACTGCATCCACGCTCCACGCGGTATAGCCAGTCTCTGTATCCTCCAGGAGTATGTTCGAGGGCAGATGCGCGATCCGTTGCGCAACCATGATATCACCGGCCGCACCAGAGAAGTTACCAATAAAGGCCAGCAATAGATAGGAGGCGATGCCTGGCTGCAACAGCGTGACGACAATGCCAAGCAGTGTCAGCACAATCAAAGGAGCCAGGCCAACGACGAGGTAGTGATTTCGGCGAAAGAGCTGCTCACGCGCACCACAATAGATCGCTAGCGGCAGATGTGCACCAAAGTGGGGTTTGCCACCCCATAGTATAAAGCAGATACCGTGAATCAGTTCGTGAAGCGGCAGAATGACAATATAGCCGATCACATTGATAATGATCCAGAACACCACGCTCCAAACGGAGAGCGAAGCAAGCCAGACATGATACTGCCAGTGAAACGTCAACAGATTGAGACCCACAAAGAACACTGTCCCCGCAATGAAAAGAACCAGACTCAGCATGGCGAGAGGGCGTAGTGCCTCTCCTTCTAGTAGAGCCAATGCATCGATTTTGCGCAATTGCCCGGCATCGATTGCAGTCTGCTCTTGCTGACGCCTCAGCGTATGAAAACGATCCACAACGAATAGCGACATAGCATTATATACCTCTCGTTTGTTGCGCATATCATATCACATCGCCTGTTCACCTTCTCTCTCTCTTCTCTCTCGTCAGTTCCCACCCTTCTGCTGATGAGAGCACACCATTACGCGGGCGGCTCTTCTGGAAGGAGATGCAAGAGCGTTGCCTCTATCTTTTGCCATTCCTGTTGCTCGGCTTCAGTACTAGAGATACGCCGCTCACTGTCGGATGAGGATTGCATACGTTGCAGGACACGACGACGAAAACCATCGAAATGCTCTTGCTGACGCTGCGGTGGAGGCATGATATGCAACGCAATGTCCTCGGGATTATAAAACTCGTTGGGCGTAAAGGCCAGCGAGACGAGATGGGCATAGCCACGAATGAGCAGGAGCCGCGCCTCTGGCACGAAATAATCTACCTGCGTGGATGATAGTAACAAACAACCAGCAACACGGCAGGCATACATAATAGGGCAGGCCACTGCACTTACTTCGTGCTCAACTTGATACGCAGGGAGGAAGGTCTTGTTAGTGCGCAGATCCCCGATCTGCTCTAAGCGACAGGAGACCGTGACGTGGCCGGCCAGGGATTCTGCCCCTAATAAGAGCGCCTTCTCCTCCAGGTCTCCACCCCACGGCGGCGAACCAAGCCCGACACTCTCACGTAAGCTGCGAATCTTGCCATCACGCAATGGCATACAGCGTACAACAGTAATGGCCATCCCGATACGTTCAGGATCAAGCTGCTTCAATGCCTGCTGCAAGACAAGACGGGTGATCGACCAGAAGCGTAAGAGATCAGGGATACTGGCACGCGCCTCCAGAACTTCCATTATAAACTTATGTGGAATATCCTGTTCGCTGGTATCAATCTCTAGTTCAGAGATATCAGAGGACACTTTTTCGAGTAACTGTTGCAGCTGGTTGCGCTGCTGCTTGGGCAAGGCCCGTAACAATTGACGCATATTGTGCGGACGCGGCGTTGATTCACCAGAGGCCCAGCGAACCAGGGTTATTGAGTGCACACCAATGTCGCTCGCAATACGATCACGCTCTGTATTATTACTGATAATGCTACTTAGAAATTCACGCCAATCCATAAGATATCCTCATAAGCCCTAAGAAATAAAATATACAATAGTACCACTATTGTATATCATTGCAGCACAACAACACAACCTTGAAATGATCCAATCTTCTAGCTTTTTTCGCCTCTTTCCGAATAACAACATCAATAGATACGAATACACAAAGCCTGTTAGCGCTACTATGTATAGACGAGATAATGAAGAGATTGTAGCTGTTGAGTCAGGATGACGCTTTGACTCTTTCACATCCGCAATTATCCATGATATGATGGCAAAAAAGAGAACCTTTTACGAAGGAAAGACTGTACAATGATCGATATTTGCCTCCTGGGAACCTGCGGTATGATGCCTTTACCTGGACGCTGGCTTTCAAGTGCACTTGTACGCTGCGGTCCGGCTCTGACGCTCTTTGACTGTGGCGAGGGAACACAGATTCCGTGGAAATCACTGGGCTGGGGCTTTCGTCAAGTAGGAGCTATCTGCTTATCACATATGCATGCCGACCATGTGGCGGGACTCCCTGGTGTACTGTTTATGATTGCCCATGCTGGTCGCACGGAGCCGCTCGATATCTATGGTCCTGTTGGTACGCAGTACGTCGTCGATGGCTTGCGACGCATCGCGGCTGAGCTCCCTTTTCCTATTCATATTCACGAACTGAAGGGCGGAGAACAGTTCGAACTCCCTGGTGGATTGCAGGCAAGTTGCGCTCCGGCAACACATGGGATTCCTTGCCTTGCCTATCGCGCGGATCTAGCACGCCGCCCTGAATTCCAGGCCGAGAAAGCGCGGGCGCTGGACCTGCCTGTCCAACTGTGGTCACGACTACAACACGGTGAGACGCTTACTCACGACGGACGGAGAATTACACCCGCTCAGGTACTGGGTCCACCCAGGCGCGGCATCTCCTTTGCCTATATTACCGATACCCGTCCGACCGAGGTATTGAACGAACTGGCCAGGGATGTCGATCTCTTGATCTGTGAAAGTATGTATGATCAAGCCGAAGACTTGCCGCTGGCACGAGCAAACGCTCATATGCTGGCCACGGAATCGGCAGGGATCGCGAAAGCAGCCAATGCGCAGGCGCTTGTGCTCACCCACTTTAGCCCCAAGATCAGTAATCCCAGTTTTGCAGAGAAGGCGGCACGTACCGTCTTTGCAAAGACACGTGCCGCCCACGATGGTATGGTTATCACACTCGATTTTGATTGATCTTACAACACAAGACTCTCAATACAGTAGAGATCAGTTTGCTTCCGAGAGATGTTGCGCACCGTCGCCACCTACTGCTGGCACGATGCGCTCCTTCTGCTGATCGGGCGCAGGAAGCTTTTTAAGGTAAAGATCAAAGAAATTTATCACTTTGCGCATATATGCATCACGATCCGCAAAATATGCTCCACAATGCTCAATCCCATCGACCATCCAGAGCTCTTTTGGCTGCAGGGCTGCTTTATAGAGCAGTAACGCGTCATCCGGGTTGACGATCGTATCCCTGGTGCTGTGAATAATGAGCACCGGGCGCGGTGAGATATGACTAATATCGCGCAATGGCTCAACCTGGTTCAGCCGATACCCGGCACGCCATAATAAGATCAGGTCTGTGATCTTAGCGAAAAGCAGAAATGGGAGGTGGATCGTGCGCTGTACAGCATAGGCGATGACACGACGATGGGTCGCAAAGGCGCTATCAGCTATCAGTGCCTCGATCTCTGGCGTACGAGCGGTCGCCATAATGGAGACGGCTGCACCCATTGAATAACCAACGGCACCCATACGTGTTCCAGGAGCACGCAGCTCCGCATATCCGACGGCAGCGAGAAAATCATTGATCTCGCGATAGCCTAACGTCACCTGCGATCCGACGACTGTGCCATGACCATAGTATTCAAAGACCAGAACGTTATGCCCTGCTTTCCAGAGCAAGGCGCACAGACCCAATACATCCGTGCGTGTACCACGATAACCGGGGCTCAGTATGAGGGTTGTGGTCGCTCCAGGCTGTGCTACATACCAGCCATTCACAGTATGCTTGCCATCCTTGGAGAGAAACTCGACCTCTTCGGCGGGGATGCCCAGTTCATAGGGGCTGAAGGTAAAGAGCGAGAATGAGTCAAGCCGCTTCGGACGCGTCAGAGCATCTACGATGTATGCTCCTACACCTGCTACTACCGCTAGAAAACCAACGCTAGCACCCAGGCCGCTCCATGCTACCCTTCTCATAATAGGATGTGGTTCCTGAGTGCGCAAAAATTTAAACATAGAGATGCGCAACCTTTCCAGTATACGTGTGTGTACTCCTTGCTATACATTTTATCATAGCTTACATACTATTATCTTCTCACAATTTATAGCCCCACGTCTACCTATTCCCGATCCGAAACCCGGACTGCTATAGTCTCGATCCTAGAAAACTGAGGATAATTAGCACTCTTTCCTTCTGCTGTCACTATTTTTAGCACACTCCTATCGTTATTGCTATATATATGTACATATTACACATACATGACAAATTGAAATAGCAGAATGAAATGCGCTACACTATGGATGACTCCGAATGAAGTCACAAAAGAGACATCAAAGAGACAGACACAAGCAAAAAACTGAGGATACCACAGCATATGAAGAATAACGCATCACCGGATCTGCTACCGGGCGGAGAAATTGTGCCAGCTACAAACGCGAAAGGAGGGGAGAAGAGACTGCGCCTGGCGAATGCCAGCAATGATATCATTGGTTGGATCTTGCAGGGTGGCGTCATGCTCAGCGCGGCATTGATTATCATTGGCTTACTCTTACTACCTACAAGGCCTGGCGGGCTCTCAACGGAACGTTTACTCAATTTTCCGCAGACGCTGTACGCGGTACGCATTGGCCTCTTTCAATTGCAACCACAGGCGATTATTTCGCTGGGACTCCTGGTCCTGATTGCGACACCTGTCGTACGTGTCGCAGCTTCTACTGTTACCTTTATTTTAGAACACGATCACAAATTCGTTATTATTACACTTATCGTCCTGGTTATCCTGCTCTTTAGCATCTTTTATCTAGGTGCTAACGCCATCGGACAACGACCGGGCGGCACCAATAGTATTCACTATTCGCTGCTCACCGCATGTTTGATCTTCCTGGGCTCGATTATTGCAGGACTGGTCGGCTCATTAGTGGGACTGGGTGGCGGTGTTCTCGTGGTACCGTTGCTAACGCTGGTCTTCCACTTCCCTATTGAGTACGCCATTGGTGCCAGTATCATCTCGGTCATCGCGACCTCCAGTGGGGCAGCCGCAGCCTATGTACGTGACCGCATGACCAATATGCATGTGGGTATGTTTCTCGAATTGGGTACCACGCTGGGTGCCATTACCGGCGCATTTGTCGCTGCATATCTATCGGCCAGCGCTATCTCGATTATCTTTGGCGTCATCCTCATCATTTCGCTCTTGCCATCCCTCTTTAAGTTGAGCGAAGAGCATCCAGAAAATGTCAAAAATGATCGGATATCACAGTGGCTCCATCTGAACAGTAGCTATCCAGATAAGCGCCTGGGACGCGAGGTCTCTTACAATGTGTCACACACAACTGGCGGCCTCATGATGATGTTTGTCGCCGGTGCTACCTCCGGTCTGCTCGGTATCGGTAGCGGTACATTTAAAGTGCTGGCCCTGGATACTATCATGCGCTTGCCGCTCAAGGTCTCGACAACGACATCAAACTTTATGATGGGTGTGACTGCGGCGGCCAGTGCCGGTATCTACTTCGCACGTTGCGATATTCCACCGCTCGCCGCAGCTCCAGTCGCTTTGGGTATCCTGGTAGGTGCTCGTGCAGGCATACACATCTTCTCTAGGATTAGTAATCAGTCACTGCGCATCATCTTCCTGGTTGTCATCACCTTCAGCGCTATTGAAATGATCCTGCGCGGTCTGGGTGTCAATGGTTTCTAATAACACCTATTACAACTGCTATTGATAGTTGACCACTGATACTCTTGCGTCGGCAAGAAGACGACCAACGAAGGCACGCGACAAGTACCATACTCCTACATGATCTGTTGTTGTCGCGTGCTTTTGTTATTTACAGGACTTGTCTACGATATTCTACCTTTGTGTAGTTTCCAACGACGATCTGCGTGCTATAGTCATTTGCCACATTCCCGCCGCGCTGCCACATTCTCAGCGTTCCTGGATGGACCACGTCTTCGATAATGTACCAGAGATGTCCACCGAACCCGATCGCAAACAGGCCCAGTTGACCATTCGCAAAGTTGCCAACCGCGATCCGCGTGCTATAATCACTCGCAACATTCCCGCCATGCTGCCAGGTTCCTAGCGTTCCCGGCTGGCTTGCATTCTCGGTGATATACCACAGATGGTTACGCGCGTCGATGACAAACAGGCCCAGATGACTATTCGCAAAGCGGCCAACCGCGATCTGCGTGCTACAGTCATTTTTTACATTGCCACCACGTTGCCAGTCTCCAAGTGAGCCCGGCATGCCTGCATTCTCGGTGATATACCACAGACGGTTACCTGCGTCGATGGCAAATAGGCCCAGTTGACCATTCGCAAAGTTGCCAACCGCGATCTGTGTGCTATAGTCATTTTTTACATTGCCACCACGTTGCCAGGTTCCTAGCGTTCCCGGCTGGCTTGCATTCTCGGTGATATACCACAGATGGTTACCCGCGTCGATGGCAAATAGGGCCAGTTGACCATTCGCAAAGTTGCCAACCGCGATCTGCGTGCTATAATCACTCGCAACTTTCCCGCCACGCTGCCAGGTTCCCAGCGTTTCTGGCCAGCCTGCTTTCTCAGTGATATACCAGAGGTGTCCACCAGTTCCAATCGCGAACACGCCTAGCCGACCATCTGAAAAATTGCCAGCCGCAATCCGAGTAATGTAATCACTCGCAACATTTCCACCATGCTGCCAGCGCCGCAGCACACCCGGCATAACCATACTCTCGGTGCCATACCAGAGATGATTATTCGCGCTAATCGCAAATAGTCCCAGACGGCCATTCACAAAATTGCCAGTTACTATCTGTTGAGGAGCAGCCACGGGATAGCTCGGCACAAAACGCCAACTCGCCACCTGTGGATGGCTGTAATTCTCCACCTGTGGATGGCTGTGATTCTCCGCCACGGACCATAAAGAGGATTTCGCATCGATCGCAAAGACCGCCAACGATCCCCTGGCTATCGAGTCAGCACTGGTCTCCGAGTGGGCAAAGACGTTTGGATGAGATGAGAATATATTCACACCCATTAACGTCCCGGCAACGCCCGCAGAACTCGCAACCTTCAGGAAATCCCTACGCTGTAACAATTTTTGTTCTTTATTCACAATAATCTCCCAAAATTCAAAAAAAGACTACAATCATGCATTTCATCCATTATTAGTATATAAAAACAACATAATCCAAAAGTAGTGATATTTGTTTTGTAGGGAGATATACAAGAAGAACATGGTGAGAAAGTGGGAAGGAGCACGACAAGGGAGCAGGTAAGAGCACAGCTATTCACTTACTTTTCTCCCTATCACATGAAATTTCACTTACTTTTCTCCCTATCACATGAAATTTCACTTACTTTTCTGCATTTCTATCGTATACTTAAAGAGGAAACAAACTATCTAGTGCGGTAATATATGGCAGGCTATTTTTCTTTCTCCTGAATCAATCGCAGTACATAGTCATAGAGTCGCTCAAGCAGGAGCGACCATATCAGAAGAAAGTACCCATATAAGGGTCAATGAGTAAAATAATGAAGCGAATATCAGCTCGATCCTATCGACAAGCTAAAATAAAGCAGATTGTACCAATGCTCTGGTTTCTAGTGGCAATGCTTATTACGCTACTTGGCGGAATACTTTTATTTACATACACAAACGAGTCTATAATAACTCAGATTATTAATACCGGTTTTGATACCCTACGCTCACAACTTATTAGTGCCCTGATCCTGGCCATTGGCGCTGCACTGATCGGTTCCATGTTTACCAGACGCAAACTTGGCGCGATTGTTGGGTCAACCATTATCTTCTGTCTCTATTATCTGCTCCCATTCATACAATTCGAAACGCAGCCCGTCTATGATGCAGGGAACCATTTACGACCACTGGACCCCAACGCGCTTGTACATACATCTACAGTGATGATTGCACTCAGTATCTTATGCGCGTTTGTCGGTGCTGCTATCGGTACTGCTCTCTATGAGGCCGTGCTGGAACAACCTTTTCTCCTTATACGTGCAAGCAGGCGACGAATAGCCACACCGGCACGCGGACAGCAGGATAGCGCTGATGAGACTACCCGTATTACTGCTGTACCCCGGAGCAGGTCCATCTTTAGCAGTGCCATGCGCTGGGCGGGTCTGGCAGTCCTGATCGTAATGGTCATCTTCGCAACACAATCAACAGACCTTTTTTTCCTGTCACCAGACACGAGCATCCATCAGGCTCCCCAAACGGGAACCATCGATGGTATCGCAGCAAACGGCACGTTAAAGAGGGTCACAATGGTGAGCCATATCCTGGGCAATAAACGCCGTTCGTTTGATATCTATCTCCCCCCTACCTATAACATCACCACAAAACGCTATCCAACGATGTATCTGCTGCATGGATCACCGGGCTTGATTACCGATTGGGCCAGTGGTGGAAAAGCAACCGAGTCAGCGAACACTTTAATCGGCCTGGGACAGACAGCTGAGATGATTATGGTCTTCCCAGATGGTAACGGTAGTGGCAAGCTTATACCTAGCGAATGGGGCAATAGCGGCAACGGCAAGCAACTCATGGAGACATACGTCGCCAGTGAACTTGTGCATTATGTCGATCAACACTATCGTACGGTCCCTAAAGCCAGCTACCGCGCCATCGGCGGTCTCTCAATGGGCGGCTTCGGAGCAGCTAATATCGCTATTCATCACCCAGATGTCTTCGGCAATGTGATCGCTCTCGGTGGTTACTTCACTGCATATGCAGAAGCAGACCGCGTCTGGGGCAGCAATATAAGTTATCTTAACTACAACAGTCCACTCGACGAGATCAAAGTAGATCCCCTGGCAGATAAGCTCCATTTCTTCCTGGGGGCAGCAACACAAGATCAGCCTTATTATAAGTACACGATCCAATTCGCAAATCAATTAAAAGCAGAACACATCAGCTATGCACTGACCACCGAACCAGGACATCATTCCTGGAAAGTATGGGCCGACCAGCTCTATCGCTCCTTACTCTGGATCAAATGGGGTCCTACCCATGTTCCACCACAGATAGTTCAGAGGTAAAACGCCCCCCAGCAAAAAGCCGGTGGCCGTCGAAGCCATATTCGACGGCCACCGGCTTTTTAAGAACTTGACAGGCCTCTTAAACTGAATTATAATTCATTTATGAATGATGGTTCAATGGCTGCATTGACAGCCAGACAAAATCGAGGAGCCAAACGCAGAGCCCGGACGCATGCAGAACTACTTGCGGCTGCACGCAAGGTCTTTGCACAACGTGGCTATTATGATGCCAGCATCCTCGACATTACAGCTGCAGCCGACATGGGAGTAGGCACCTTCTACCTGCACTTCAAGGATAAAGACGATGCATTTAATACGTTGATCGATGAAGTTTTGCAGGCCCTGGAAGAAAAGATTGTCCTTGAGGTACATCAGCAGGGGACGATCTCGCTACAGGGGGTTATTCGCTCTATCTTCCTTAATGCCTATGAGAACCGCGACCTCTATCGTATCGCACTCAATAGGAGTAGCAACGTCAAACGCTACCTGGATATTGAAGATATGATGGCAAAGGGGATTCAGCGAGCATTCGATCAGCTGGGTGACGCAAGCGTATTCGGTGCACAAAATACTTATCTGTTAGCACGTCTGACCACAGGAATGATTGCGCAGGGCATCACCTGGTGGTTTGATAGTGATGAACCAGGACCAGAACAGATGGCAGCGCAGGTTATCTCTCTCTTAGAGCATGGCCTCCCTGCTACGTTGTTTCATACGCACCCATTAGAATCATCAGCTCAGGCCGACGAATAGGCACGCCTATCTCTATCTAATATCTATACGTAACTATTTGTTTCTGACAACAGTATGTCTATACAAAAGTTCATGCGGAGGTCTTTTTACACTCTATGTCTACTAAAGTTTTTACACCTATTCCACAGCCAAAAGAGAAACCAGTCTTTGGTAACCTCCTCGATATTAGCGGAAAAGTGCCCGTCCAACGTATGATGAGCCTTGCACGCGAGTACGGCCCCATCTACAAGTTACAGATCCCGGGCCGCAATCCGCTTGTCATTGTCTCCGGCTATGCTTTAGCCAATGAGCTCTCCGATGAAACACGCTTCGATAAAAAAGTCTGGGCTCCCCTGGGCAGGGTGCGTACATTCGCAGGTGACGGCCTGTTTACGGCACATACAGATGAACCTAACTGGCACAAAGCCCATAATATCCTACTGCCTAACTTTGGCATGAAGGCCATGCAAGGCTACCTACCCATGATGGTCGATATCGCTGAACAATTGGTCGGCAAATGGGAGCGTCTGAACTCAGACGACGAAGTCGATATACCAAACGAGATGACACGCTTAACCCTCGATACTATCGGCCTCTGCGGTTTCGACTACCGTTTTAACTCCTTCTATAAAGAAGAGATGCACCCTTTCATCACCAGCCTAGCCGATGCGTTGGGAGAGGCTCTCTCACGGGGTTCTCGTCTGCCCATTGAAGATAAGCTGATGATCCACAAGCATCATCAGTTCCAGGCCAACGTCAAATTGATGAACGATCTGGTTGATCGCATTATTCAAGAGCGGCGGACCAGTGGCGAAGATCTATCAGAGAAAAAAGATCTGCTGAGCTATATGCTTACCGGCGTCGATAAGCAGAGCGGCGAACAGTTGGATGATACCAACATCCGCTATCAGATCATTACGTTCCTGATCGCAGGCCACGAAACGACCAGCGGTCTGCTCTCCTTCACTATCTATCAACTTCTGCACCACCATGCAATCCTGCAAAAAGCGTACGAAGAGGTTGACCGCGTCCTCGGTGCTGACCTGAGTGCCAGGCCGACCTTCAATCAGGTCAACCAGTTGCACTATGTTACGCAGATCCTCAAGGAGTCTCTGCGCCTGTGGCCGACGGCACCTGCCTTTGCACTCTATCCACGTGAGGGTGAGGCTATTATCGGTGGAAAATACAAGATCACCGCTGATGATGACGTCGCAGTCTTAATCCCGATGTTGCATCGTGATAGAGCGATCTGGGGTGATGATGCTGAGGAGTTCAATCCAGAGCGCCTTACGGTCGAGAAAGAGCAGCAGCTACCCCCTAATGCCTACAAACCGTTTGGGAATGGACAACGAGCCTGTATCGGTCGTCAGTTCGCGCTGCAAGAGGCGGCTCTGGTCCTTGGTATGCTCTTACAGCGCTTCAAATTTATCGACGCAACCAACTATCAACTCAAGATCAAAGAGACCTTGACGCTGAAGCCCGACAACTTTAAGATCAAAATCAAAAAACGTACCGCTGCTGATCGTTCGGTTATTGTACGCCCACAAGAGAGCGTGCAGACACAGAATACTACGCCGATCGTGAAGAGCCACCCGCAAGTGCACGTGCCGAAACACCATACAGGGCTGACGGTCCTCTTCGGCTCCAACATGGGCGGCTCAGAAGAGATCGCGACCCGCATTGCTGAAGACGGCGCGCTGTATGGCTTCGATGTGCAGCAGGCAGACCTTGATGACTACACAAATAAACTGCCAGAGGACGGCGCGTTGATCGTGGTCACGGCCTCCTACAATGGCACACCACCCGATAATGCGGAGAAGTTCTGTACCTGGCTACGCTCAGACACTATCGCTAACGACGCCTTCAAGCATGTGAAGTATACCGTCTTCGGTTGCGGGAACCGCGACTGGGCCGCAACGTTCCAGGCGATCCCGCATCTGATCGATGAGAAGCTGGCCGCACATGGCGCGCAGCGCATCTACCCATCTGGTGAAGGTGATCAGCGCGACGACTTCGATGGGCAGTTCGAGAACTGGTACCAGAACCTCTGGCGTACCCTCTTCAAAGAGCTCGCCATCGATGCGCAGATCCTAGAAGAGCAGCAGAGCATTGGCACGGCTTTTGAGGTTGAGATTATCAAGTCGGAGCAGATCAATCCTTTGGTAAAATCCTTTGGGGCACGCCCTGTTACGGTCCGAGTGAACCGTGAGCTGCACAATAAAGAGGGTGAATTTGCTTCGGAGCGTTCGACGCGCCATATCGAGTTCGAACTACCAGAGGGCGTTAGCTATCGTACCGGCTGGCATCTGGGCATCATTCCGCGCAACAACGAAGAGCAGGTCAAACGCATTGCGCGCCGCTTCAACTTCAGTCCGGATACCTACATCCGTCTGCACAAGAACGACCAGCGCAAAAGCAATCTACCAACCGAGACACCGGTCTCGCTCTACGCACTGCTCACCGACTATGTTGAACTGCAAGATGTCGCCACACGTAAACAAGTCAAGACCCTGGCGGACTTCACAGAGTGTCCACCGGACAAGCGCAAACTGATGGCACTCTCTGGTGACGACGATGCGAGCATCGCACGATACAAGAACGAGATTCTGACAAAGCGCAAATCACTGATAGACCTGCTCGAAGAGTTCCAGGCCTGTGAGTTACCATTTAGCGCGTATCTGGAGATGCTGCCAGCCCTGCGTCCACGCTACTACTCGATCTCGTCTGCTCCTCAGCAAGACGCGCAGAGCTGTAGTATTACACTGGGAGTCGTCGAAGCACCTGCAAAGTCGGGTCAAGGTCAATTCCACGGAGTCTGCTCCAGCTACCTCAGCAAGCGCGAACCAGGCGAACAGATCGATGCCTTCATTCAGGATACACACTCAACCTTTATGCTACCGGAAGAGACAAGCGCGCCCATCATCATGGTTGGACCGGGAACCGGTGTTGCTCCATACCGTGGCTTCTTGCAGGAGCGGGCAGCGTTACAAGCACAGGGTAGCACGATCGGTGAGTCGCTACTCTTCTTTGGCTGCCGCCATCCGCAGCAGGACTACATCTACGAAGATGAGTTCAAGTCCTTTGCCGAGCAGGGAGTGACAGAGCTCTATACAGCGTTCTCACGCGGGGAAGGACACGAAAAGATGTATGTCCAGGACCAGATCCTGGCCCACAAAGAGCGCGTCTGGGAGTTGCTCCAGCAGGATGCATACATCTACGTGTGCGGCGACGCCAGCGCTATGGCACCCGATGTCCGCAAAGCGTTCGCTATGCTTTATATGGAGAAGAGTGGAGCCTCCGAGCAAGAGGCCGAGCAATGGCTCGCAGCATTGACCACGAACAACCACTACCTGGTCGACATCTGGCCTGCGTAAGCGAGCAGAGACCAGCAGCGACACGCGCGGATGGGTTACCAGTATTTTCGCTATTCGGTACCCATCCGCGCGTATTATACAGCGTGTGACACCACTGCATGCTGCGAAGGACAGGGATTACAAGCTGTATTTATCCAGCAGTTCCAGGAACATGAGCTTACGATTGTAGTGGGTGCGGCATTGAGTGATATAACTCTGCCATGTTGCCTGCATACCACGCTTCCGATAGAGCGCACGCACATCCAGGAGGTAGGCACAGGCCTGCTCATAGTAGGTACGATTCCCCACCGTAATATTTTTCTCCGCGCTCTTGAGATAGTAATTGGCAATCACCGAGGGATGGGTATCTTCAGCCCTCTTGAGTGCCTCATTGACAGGACGCTGAAACTCCTCGGAATAGCGCTTCATGTCGGTCATATGCACAACATCGACCAGAAGATCGGAATCATTCTCTTCCAGAGCGATCTCAAACTGCAGCAAGAAGAGCTGATGATTAGAAAGGATTTTGAAGAGCTCTGCACGCACCTTCAGCCAATCTCCCAGCAGAGCCGCCAGCGGACGAATGCGGCGATAGATGTCTAGCGATGGCACGTTTCTATACTGCGCCATCGCCGTTTTCATATGGCTACGAGCAACCAGTTGATCGCTGGCATTCTCACGCAACCAGCGCAATATATCTTCATTGCGTGTCCGCCATGCAACCTCTTGCAGATAGGGACGGACAGCATCCACCTGCTCGTACTGAGAGAAGAGCTCCGCCATCCGTGGCAACATCGCGATTGAGGCACTGGAGATGTAGGTAAGCGCCTCCTCAGCACGTCTCCGTTGCAATAGACGAGAGATGGCAGGATAGACCAGGGTATACGTACAACAGATGCTTAGATAATCGTCATCGCTCAGCCACGCAACCACCTCATCATCTGCAAAAGACTGCATCTCATCTGGACTCTCTACACTACTCTGTCGTGCATAGAATGCCTCGAAGGCAAAGAGCAGCAAGACAAAGCGCTCTAAAACATCGACGGTCTCAGAGGTGCGAGCGCTAAGCTTCGTAGGGACTTCATTCTCAATGAAACTGGCATACCAGGGTCGGCGCAAGATCGCATAGGCATAGATGTCACTCTCCTCCACCGGCTGATTCTCTTGTAGTACAATATCCGCACGTACCCAATCAGCGATCGTTCTGCGCTCAGCAGAAGTGGCATGGTGTAATAGATACACACGAGGAAGAGTCGCAGATTCCACGAAATAGTCTAGAACATGCTCACCATTCGTGAGATGAAACCCTTCAATCAGCCAGAAGATGTACAGAAGCCGTGTGCGCTCCGGGCTATTGGCGGCTACATGCGGCCACCACGCAACGAGATTCTTGAGACAAGTGGCCAGCACGCTATCATAATCTTCAGTGCGCAAGAAGGAAAACTTATAATGCTCAAAGTAGTTCGTCAAGAGCACCTGATAGATGGTCAACGCAGTGGCGTAATCATGCTTCTTCACAAAAAGTTCTGCATTCTGCATGATCCCAAAAAGTCCTTCAGCAGCGCGGCGGCCCGCATCCCAATCGGACGCAAGATTGCGAAACACATACTCAACCTTACGTTGATAAAGCTGCATATTGATAGCAACATTGTCATGAGAGCTCATCGTCAGCACAGTATCTTCGAGATCAGGATCTTTCTCGATCATCTGCTTAAGTATATCGATCAACTCTTCACGACTGAAACCAGCGAGAATTATATCTGGGGACGCCGTCTCAATAAAGCGCGTTGGAGAGAGAACCCACGTCTGTAAGAGAGCCACAACATGTTTGCAGCAAATCTTCAGTGGACAGGAACACATAGCGCTGACGATAACCCCTTGCTCATTAAAGACCACATTCACCCGATAGGTCTCGTCATGCGAACCTTCGCACTTCGCCGTAAGAGTCAGATCATAGCGCCGGGGATCGAAGACGCGATCCTGGCGAAAGTAACCCAGGCCACGTTGATAATTCCCCTCATTGACAAAGTCACGAATATCCTCTTCCGTAAGAACAGGTATATTGCTCATACCAAACAACCCCTTCCCATCATCTTTTCACATGATACCGCCCCTATACTAGCATATCCTGCCCGTTTAGTCGCTCATACCCTGACTTTTTGTCACTTATTTACCACAACAAAAAAAAGACACAATCTATACTAGATTGCGTCCAGGAAATCCATCTGAGATCGATCCCATCTCCATATGCTAGACGGGGACAGGCTACAACGTGACCAATACTGCTCTCTCAATTTTGTTCTCGAAATTCCTCTGGAGCGTCTGCAAATTCTACATCTATATAGGCGTCTATGAGAGAAAAGTGTACACTTAAGCTGTTGAGCATAATTTCTTCGTTCTTTTCAAAGGCATCATAAATCCATTTGTTCTGCTCTTTGTGATAGATTTCTATTTTGGGCGCTTTCGCGTCAATCAGCATATATTCTTCTATTGTAGGATGTGAGCGATAATTTTTGAGTTTCCATGTTCTATCAGTAAGTTCTGTACTGGGGGAAAGAACTTCAACCACGAGACGTGGGAATTGGATTGCCTGGACGGTGCCTCGGTCGCGTGCATCACAGGTCACGATCACGTCAGGATGGAAGTAACGTGTTTCAGAGATGAAGACTTTCATGTCCGAGCTATAGGCACGACATGGACTGCCACGGAGAAGGCTCCAAAGAATCCTTTGCATATTGGATTTAATAGTATCATGATTGGCGGTTCCACCTGCCATAGCATACACATGGCCGTCAATATATTCGTAGCGTGTGTCGGGGTCGTTTTCTTCAAGCTGAAAATATTCTTCAACCGTCATGCTTTGAGGATGCTCTATCGCCATAAACCACTCATCCCTCTCTTTGTATGTAGGATCTGCTACCTCGGATACCTTTGATAGATCGCGGACTGCTTGTGACAGTTCACTGGTTGGAACGAAACCGACGGGCATCGGTTCATCTCGAACTCTCCCTGCGTTACAGGCTTGTAAATCTTTTAGAGATGATTGTAGCGTAGGAAAACCTTAGCTTGCTGTTTATTTTTAGTACTTCGTCCAGGTCTTTAATTCTCGATGAAGAGATTCGCGGTTTCTTGTTTTTTGCTGTTTTTGGTTATCCTTCTTGAGCTCAAAATACCATCGTTTGTTTGTAGGTGTTTGTCTCGCGGGGCTCGTATTTGCCCGGGTTGCTGTACACGTTGCTGTATGGTTTTGTCCTGGGAGACCTGGGTGTTGCGACCCTAAGTTAGAAGTTGCCCTGATTATTCACCCTCTTGCGTTTAGTTTGTCTGCGCGTGGCCTGGAGATCCATGCCTCGATAGAGCGTGTCGACGTCGAACTGGATGCCCAGATGTTCCAACCTGACCGTGCTGCCTGGTCCATAGGTGCGCAGCTTCCAGCCGTCTTCTTCGCGGTGATAGACTTCAATCCAGGTGCTCAGGGAATCGACAATCACGTACTCCTGAATAGTCGGGTAGGTGAGGTACGCACGCAGCTTTTCTCCGGTGTCGATGGCCTCAGTACTGGGTGAAAGGACCTCAACGACCATGCACGGATGCAAGATAGAGTTGCCTAACCTCTGGTCGCTTTCGTCGCAACTGACACTGAGATCGGGGTAGACATAATAGGATTCTAACAACTCCAAGCGGATATCAGAATTATAGGTCCAGCAAGCACTCTGCTCTAAGGCTCTCTCTAACACGGCACCTAACCGTGAAATGAGGGCGGAATGGTACGTGCTTCCACCGGCGAGCATTCTGACTTCGCCGTCCAGGTATTCATAGCGTGCGTCCTGGCTGTTGTTATCGAGTGCCAGGTAATCCTCGACACTCATGAAGAGGTATTCTGGAAGTGCCATTGTTGCTCCTCTAATGTTGCTCTCCTGGATCATGGCCCTGCTTTCTAGATCATACCATATTTTCCATGAACTGGTTTTATGGCTTGCCGTGTGGCGGATAGATGGCGGATAGATGGCGGATAGATGGCGGAAAATAAGACAGGCACCTTTTAGGAATTACGATGCCCGTCTTATTGTGGCCTGGACAACGCCTGGTCTCTCCTGCTCGCATCAGACGATTCTCCGCCTGGTGCAACGTGTAAAGCGGCTTGCGGAACACCCCGACTGACAAAAAGAAACACCAGGGTCATAGCTGACTCTGGTGTTTCTTAAAACGGAACCGACGGGATTTGAACCCGCGATCTTCTGCGTGACAGGCAGACATGTTAGGCCACTACACCACGGCTCCATCTGTCATTGTGTGCTCAACCAGCTTCACTAGCGGTCTCGCTCACGTGGCTAATAATACCAGAGAAAACCTGCCTTGTCAACACCCTATAGAAAATTATTGCTCGAACCTCTTGCCACACACATAGGCTACTACATGCTTGCATCACATATCTAGATGGTGTTACTATGGAGGACAGGGAGTAACTATTTAACGTCAGCTCTCCACACACTCTCTTGGGATGGTATCTGCTATGCATGAGCAACCTGGGTCTTTCTCATCTTCCTCGTCCTGGTTTAAAAGCCGCTACAACTATGGGCCTGCTGACCAGAACTTTGGTGATCTCTATTATCCCCAACCATCTGACCCACAACAGCCGCCTCCCGTGGTTGTGTTGCTACACGGTGGCTTCTGGCGTGCGGCCTACGGACTTGATCTGATGGTAGCTATGGCTGAAGCGCTAGCCGCGCGTGGCCTGGCTGTCTGGAATGTCGAATATCGTCGTGTTGGCGATCCAGGTGGTGGTTGGCCTAATACCCTGCTGGATGTGGCTCAGGCGGTTGCCTATCTTCACACGCTGAACGCTAAGTTTGCGCTTGACCTGCACAGGGTTATCCCGGTTGGTCACTCTGCTGGCGGTCACCTGGCATTGTGGCTGGCTGGTCAGCACCGTTTGCCCGCGACAAGCCCCCTGCTGATACCTGCACCTCGCATCAGATTCCAGGGCGCGATCAGCCTGGCGGGTGCGGTAGATCTGGAGCAGATCTGGCAACTCAATCTCGGCAACGGTGCAGCCGCCAATTTTCTGGAAGGATCTCCTTCCGACTATCCAGAACGCTATGCACAGGCTTCTCCCGCTGCCCTGCTCCCCCTGGAACTCCCACAGGTTCTGATCCATGGCACCGATGATGTTAATGTTCCGCTGATTGTTAGCCAGCACTATGCGCAGAAAGCCCGCGCTGCCGGTGATAAGGTCGAGCTGGTAACCCTATCTCACGTTGATCATTTTGCTATCATCGATCCGCAAACATCTGCTGGCGCACGCGTGCTACAGGAAATTTTGCAGATGACGCAATTGCCCCCCGCATTATAAGTGCTATTCTGGTACATAAAAGAATTCCCTGGTGCGTGTAGAACAAAAGAGGGACACAACGACTTTGCTATCGCTATGTCCCTCTTTTGTTTGACGGAACCGACGGGATTCGAACCCGCGGTCTTCTGCGTGACAGGCAGACATGTTAGGCCACTACACCACGGCTCCATTGTATTTTGTACGCTCAACCCACTATAGTAGCGGTTTCACTTACGGGCATAATAATAACAGAATTTCGCTATACTGTCAATTGTTTTTGTTGCCAATTCTGTATAAATTTCCTGCCAGTCTACTTTATCCTCTATCTTTTATTATCCATACCAGAGAGGCAGATTACAAGAAGTGCATCAATCTGCTTCACTTTATGCGAAGACACAGGGTATACTATAAAGAGGAATTTGTTCATATCGCTCGTTGTGTATCTCTCTGGAGGTCGCAGTGACCAATAGTATTTCTAAGCAACAGCCGGACCCCTCGGAGCATGCTCCAGCAGGGGAGAGCGCGCCGACTGTCGAATGTCAGATCTGTCAGGCCGTCTATGCTCCGGCAGAGGAATATCGCTATCTAGCACAGGCTCCCCAGGTGGCTCTGGAATCCGCCTTTATGAGCATGTGCCATTTTTGCTTTCGCTGTCGCCGTCCCGCATGCCCACAATGTTGGGATAATGTACATGGTGTCTGCGGTAAATGCAGTCAGGAAGTGAATCTGCCGTTTCGTTCGCAGGCTGCACCGCTGCGTGGCGTACTCTTTCCCTCGGCCCGTCAGGCTCAGCTCAAGCGCAAACAGTCTGAGGCAATCCGTCTACGCTGCATCAATCCAGGACGATTCCAGACAATTGCACCTATTGATGAAGCAGAAACCATCCCCTATCTGCCCAAAACGAGAACAGGCAACCAGACACAGGTAGCCCCACCGTCTGCGTTGTCACCATCGTCAACACGACCATCCCAATCATTTCACGC
This sequence comes from Ktedonobacteria bacterium brp13, assembly GCA_015099395.1. Classification (GTDB taxonomy): domain Bacteria; phylum Chloroflexota; class Ktedonobacteria; order Ktedonobacterales; family Ktedonobacteraceae; genus Dictyobacter. The sequence goes on from AP024096.1 coordinate 4,289,169, forward strand.
AATTCCACCACATACCCAGACGATGGCACCACGTCCAACCTCGCTCGTCTCCCAATCAGAGACCGCAAAGCATGAACAGTGGCAACCACAGCAGCCACGACGGACACGACAGCTCGACATGTCCTCTACAGCAGCACCACCGACATCTATCCCCTATCCCGTACCTGTGCCGCCCCTCTCACGAGGCAAGAAAGAGACAAATGGAGTCGAGGATATAGTTACGCGACCAGAACGTGCCAGTAGTCCCAGAATCACAAAAGCACTGGATAGCAGCAGGAATACAGAACAGCTACGGCCCACAACCGAGCGCGTCACCAGCAAGAAAATAGCCGCACAGTCAGAGATCCAGGGAAGACGGAGCGCAAAACCCAGAGAGAGAGAGACGCTAGAAGAGATCGTCACTCACCCAGCACGCAATGAGGCAACCGGTACGACATCCCCAGGCAACACGTCGACCAACACTGCCAGGCCAGCAGTCCTGGCTAAAAGAGCCACCATCGGCAAAGCAACCATCACGAGAAAGGCTGCCCCCAATACAGCACAGAAGCGACCGACCACCAGGAGGAAGACCGGGCTCCAACTCTTCGAGGTCCTGCTTACCTATCTATTAACCGTCTTCCTCTTCGGCATTTTGATACTTATTGTCGTAGCAAATATGTCACCAGCCGCCAATACAAGCATCTTCCAACTGCTCCACGTGGACATACACACCGAGCTTATCACCCTCTGGCACCTCATCCGCCCTTGATGCAAGGAGGCAGGTAGAGCACACACGATAAATGCACTCTGCCTGCTCCTGTGTACGCTCCCGATCCCTAACTGCTAGCCAGATTGGAAGCTAATGCTGTCAGAACGCTCAAAGTAGGGTACAATATTCTGCAATGATAGACGACTATCATAATTTTTACGTACTCAAAAGAGATAAAGCATACGCGATATGCATGTGTTTAGACCGATAGGCGTATGGGAAACAGTTGTACGCAGCTGTAATCAACGACGATTACCATATCAGCTCACGGAGGACGGCATAGCAAGAAAAAAATAAAGCCAAAAGACAGCAACGATGGGAGCAGCATAATGACTTACGAGATCCTGGTTGATGGATACAACGTTATCAAAAATAACACGATGTTTAAGCATGTAGAGGATAAAAGTCAGGCGGAGGCACGCAACCTCTTAATAAAACAGATCTCTAACCGCTATCGCAAATCGAGTGATCGCGTAATAATCGTCTTTGATGGCAAAGGCGCAAGAGAAGAGACCCTCTACCAGGAACATATTCGTGTCATCTACTCCTGTGATCAAGAGACCGCCGATATGGTCATCGCACGCCTGGCTGCCATCGCGCAGCAAGAGGGAAGGCAGGTCCTCCTGTATAGTGATGATGGCGAAGTCAAATACAACGTAACCAGGCACGGTGGGCATGCGCTTACCACCCACGGACTGGTCTCCTCAATGAATGCTGCCCCCTCCGACGTCGCACAACGCGCCGAATTCCGCATGGCAATGCGCCGCATGTATGGTATGGACCCCTCCTACAAAGTCGTCGACAACGAAGAAGGTCACTATTATGACCCCGACAAAAGAAATAAATCCTCACGACGCTATAAATCGATCCGCACCACCAAACGCACACTACGCAACAAGTAAACAGAGCATGCGAGCATAAACGCCACAAAAAAGCACAGGAACAGTATCCTGTGCTTAGCTGTGTCTCTTATCTCTTGTTCTGTGAAGCTCTTTATATTTTGCTTTGCTCTGACTTAGCTACCTCTTGAATGCAGCTTACTGCTGAAGATCTTACCGGCTCGTCTGAGCGGCCTCTTGTCCACGGCGGCTCGGCTTACGCATGGCAGGAGTCGGCATAGGAACCATACCCAGGCGCGCCCTGAACACATAGGTAAAAGCCTCGACGACGATCGTCTTTGACATTTTCGACTGACCGATACGGCGATCCATAAATACAATCGGAGTCTCAACGATCTTAAAGCCCTGACGCAGTACACGATTGGTCAACTCGACCTGGAATGCATAGCCCTGTGACTGTATCGTATCGAGATCAATGCTCTCCAACACCTCACGGCGATAACAGCGATAGCCAGCAGTACAATCATGCACCTTCATGCCCAGCATAAAACGAGCAAAGATATTGCCACAACCACTGATGGCCCGACGAGTGGGCGACCAGTTGGGGGTCGCACCTCCGGGAATGTAGCGCGAACCAATGACTAGATCAGCATCCTCGATAGCACGCAAGAAATCGGGCAGATACTTGGGATCATGTGAGAAATCTGCATCCATCTCAAAGGCGGCATCGTAGTTATGCTCAATCGAATATTTAAACCCAGCAACATATGCCGTACCCAGACCAAGCTTACCCGTGCGATGCAGCACATGCAAACGAGGGTCTTCGACAGCGATCTCATCAGCCAGTTTACCGGTGCCATCCGGCGAATTATCATCGACAATCAAAAGATCAGTTTCGGGCGCATACGAAAATACCTCATCCAGCAAAGGACGTAAATTATCGTATTCATTATATGTAGGAATAATAATTAAAGTTTTCATACAGCTTTTCTCCTGCATTCGCAATTGTTGACGTAATGAAGCCTGCAATAAAGCCCTCCTCCGAGGACCGCAGGCGATTGTCTTAGGCTGCAAAACATTGCGATCTGGCATCCACATTTCGCCGTCATCTGCTTGTTCAGTTGAGACGTCAACACGCTGAGTTAGGCAATAAACAAACTACATCTTCTTCTTGACAAACCTGAAACAGACTCAACCAGAGATAATAAACAGAGACGCTATAAAAGACCGAAGCTGGTCGTAAGGCCCAGCCCTTTGTTACAAAATAAAGAGCAACGCACTCCCTATTGAAGAGAGTATACCAACAAAGGCTGCCAGTCACAAATGATTGCTACCCTGACAGTACATACGTGCTTATACAAGCACCCTCTACTTACTAAAACGACCGGTATAGCTAGTTAGCACCAATCACAACCCCCTGGCTAACTAGCACGCACTACTCTAGCAACCACTATGATCCTTATTACGGTATTACATACAACACGAGCACGATGCCAACGACACAGCACAGCACCGAACCGAGTATATGCTTATCACGCAAGAGCACCTCATCAGGGCTACCACCTTCCATGCGCATATACACGAGATACAGATAGCGAAATATGCCATAGAGCACAAAAGGAATCGTTACAATCAGATGCTGATGGCCCGTCTGACCTTGAATGGTATACAGGCTATATGCCATCAACGTACAGGCGACAACCACCGTAATCATCTGATCAAGCATAGGAATGCTATACTCCTTCAAGATCTTACGATGACTACTCGCATCACCCTGTAACAGAACCAGTTCATGGCGGCGTTTACCAAGTGCCAGAAAGAGCGAAAGGAAACAGATCACCAGGTACAACCACGGCGAAGTACTCACCGGAATGACCACAGTGCCACCAATGGTACGTAGAATAAAACCGGAAGCAATACAAAAAACATCGATCAGCACAACATGTTTTAAACGAATATTATAAAGTACATTTATAATAAGATAGGCAGCAATAGTCAATGCGAATAGGACGTTTGCCCCTCCCAAATTTGCGTGCAAAGAAGAATTGACAGGAAGCATAAAAAGCCCACCCACCAGAGCACAACAGACAAGGAGTAACCCACACATCAACACAATTGCCCAGGAGACAGGAAGCCGACCGGAGGCCAGAGGACGAAAGCGCTTGACAGGATGTTGCCGATCCTTCTCCAGATCACCAATATCATTTAAAATATAGATGGTACTGGAGGCCATACAAAATGCCAGGAAAGCGATCACCGAACGCTCTAGCGGCAATATATGAAAGGACTGACCCGCGAATATCAAACCAATGAACACAAAAGCATTCTTGGTCCACTGCTTTGGTCGCATCACTCCAATTAAAGCTCTTATGCGCGCAACCGTATTCAGGGGTAAAAGATTAGCAGGGTCAGCAGGTGGTGGCATTGGTACCGGTGGTGTTGATTCATTCGCGCTCGTATCATGCAAACTATCAGTATCTGTAATAACTTTCTCCAAGAGTCTATTCCCTTCAACGCATGTTACGGTGATAACCTACTATATACACGCATCACTAAAAGAAGCCACAAAAGGTAGCTCTCAGCATGAAAACATATACCTCACTTCGGGACGTACCATTATAGGATGAAGTAACAGAGTTCCCAAAAGTACAGTCTTGCTTGTCCACTCAGGCCTGCAAAGCCAACCTGATTGATGACTTCAACCTGATTGATGACTTCAACCTGATTGATGACTTCAACCTGATTGATGACTTCAACCTGATTGATGACTTCAACCTGATTGATGACTTCAACCTGATTGATGACTTCCAAAAAGCAAAGTAGGAAGGACAGTGATCCTCCCTCGTTAGTAGATGCGTCGTTCGAGGTCTACAGCACGATGCAGGGTGATACGGTGTTTATCAGTGCTAATATAGTGTTTATCGGTAAAATATCCCAACACTTTATTGACACTTTCGCGTGAAGCGCCAACCATGGAGGCCAGTTCTTGTTGGGTTAAGCGGACATCGATACGGATGCCGCCCTCAACTTTTTTCCCATGGGTATCTGATAATTCTAGCAACTTCTTCGCAACTCGCCCATAGACATCCAGAAAAATAAGATCTTCTACTTGCTGATCGGTCTTACGTAGGCGCTCACAAAGGACTTCCATCACGCGAATAGCTATCTTTGGATTCTTCATGATGGCTTTATGAAAGTCACTGCGTTGCAAAGTATAGCATTCTACTCTCTCAAGGGCAATTGCGTCAGCCGAACGGGCCAGACCATCTACTAATGCAAACTCACCGAAGTAGTCGCCCTTACCAAAGACGACCAATGAGATCTCCTGTCCTTCGGGGCTGATCAGGCAGATTTTGACTTTGCCCTCTTTAATAATGTACATCACTTGCCCTGGATCATCACGGTGAAAGATGACCTCCCCTGAGCGAAACGTACGTCTACGCGACACTGTAATCAGGTCGTGCAACTCGTCATCGGTCAGGCCATCAAAGATACTCACCTGTTGAAAATAGCTTAGCTCGTTCTCTGTCTCCATCTTGCTTCCCTTTTTAGATCGCGCTATAGTGCAATAATCATAGCATAACCACCCATCACATGCAATTGAATAGAAATTACCTGTGCGGTATGCCAGCATTTTACTGTCTTGCCCTCCCCGCTAGCTCAGAGGTGTGCTATAATCAGAGTACAGAGGTCGGAATTAGCACATTTCATTTGAATCTGTCAATTTTTATCTATTACAAGAGAAAGCAGTGCCAAATTACAACGTTTGGACTGCCTGATATGAGGATACGCAACATGGCGGAAACGATTACTGCCGACATGGTTATACATGATGTCGTGGCAAAATACCCCGCGACCGTGAAGGTCTTTCACGGCCATGGTCTACCATGCACTGCCTGTGCAGTGGGAGCGCGCGAAAGCGTCTCTGGGGGAGCACGCACCCATCATTTTTCTCCAGAGAAGCTTGAGATCCTGGTAAAGGACTTGAATGCGGCCGCCAATGGCGAGCCGACATCGATCACCCCTAAGAAAGCACCTGTTGGACGCGGAGTCCCGCTGACAATGGCTTCCAGTAGTCCTGACCGCAAAATAAAGAACGTTATCGCTGTCATGAGTGGCAAAGGTGGCGTTGGTAAGTCGCTGGTGACCGGTCTCCTGGCCGTGTCCCTGCGTCGCCAGGGTCAGCAAGTGGGCATTCTAGACGGTGATATTACCGGACCAAGCATCGCTCGTATGTTTGGAACGAAGGGCTCGCCCACAAAGTCGGCTGGCGGCGGCATCGAGCCCTTACGCAGTAAGGGTGGCATTAAAGTTGTCTCTATGAATATGTTCCTTGAAAAAGAGAGCGATCCGGTTGTCTGGCGTGGCCCGATGATCTCAAGCGCGATCAAACAGTTCTACAGCGATGTCGAATGGGGTAACCTCGACTACCTGCTGGTCGATCTCCCTCCTGGTACATCTGATGCCCCAATGACCGTAATGCAGGCATTACCATTGGATGGTGTCATCATTGTCTCGTCGCCGCAGATGCTGGCAACGATGATCGTGATGAAATGTATCAATATGGTACAGCAGATGAAGGGCACGATCGTAGGCGTGGTTGAGAACATGTCCTACTTCCAGACACCTGCTGGTGAGCGCTTCGAGATCTTCGGACCCAGCAATGGTACCGAGCTGGTCTCGATGACTGGCGCGCCGCTCCTCGGTGCACTCCCTATCGATCCCGCACTGGCAACACTCTGTGATGCCGGTCGCGTCGAAGAGTACTATTCCGAGCCATACGAAGAGCTGGCAGCTGACTTCGTCAGTACACTGAAGATCCAACGCTAAGATCTTATTCCGAAAACCAACGCGACTGGCGTCGCTAGTGCTACACACTCAAGTTTTCGGATCAGTAGTAAGCATCCGCAGAGAAAGAGAGGACATGCGCTGTCCTCTCTTTTTTGTTGCCCTCTTTGCCCTTCCGCTGTATGCTCTCTCAAGAGAGCAATCACACGGTGCGGGCAAAGGAACCCAGTACTTTGCAGAAGGTCGTGTGCCCGGCAAGATCAGCCAGCGCGTTGCGGACAGCTGGATCGTCACGATGACCTTCGAAGTCCAGGTAAAAGACGTATTCCCAGGCCTGTTGCCTGGATGGTCGCGATTCGATCTTTAAGAGATTGATTTTTTGCGCGGCCAGGTATCCAAGGCAGTTGTAGAGCGAGCCCGGCTGGTGTAAGGTCGCCATGACTAACATCGTCTTCGCATTCCCTGGACGGCGCGCGATCGGTTCGCGGCTCAGGGCGATGAAGCGTGTAAAATTATCTTTGACGGTCTGAATGCCATGCGCCAGGATATTCAAAGAGTAGAGCTCGGCGGCCCCAACACCAGCAACGGCTGCCACACCCATCAACTGCTCCTCATGTACAGACTTCGCGCTCCCAGCAGTATCATAGGTCGCGACAGTCTCGACACTTAAGCCACGCAGATAGGTGTCACATTGCGCCAATGCCTGAGGGTGCGAGATGACACGCTTGATATCACTGATCTCCTGACCAGGCAGAGCTAGCAAGCAATGATTGACCGGGTGCTCATACTCACCGATCACAAAGAGATCGTGCTGACGTAAGAGATCGTAGGTCTCAGTGATGCTGCCCGCTTGCGAATTCTCAACCGGCACCAGGCCATAATTCACCTCACCGGCAGCGACTGCATGGAAGACATCGGCAAAGGAACGATAGGGCACCGGTTCGGCATGCAATCCTTGCTCTTTCCCAAAGTACGCACGCACAGCCTCATCCCCAAAGGCCCCCAGTTCGCCCTGAAAGGCGACTGTCGTAGCAGGGGTAGCAGCCTGAGTCTCCATGGAACTGTCTCCTTGTGTTGGAACATCTATATGTATGCCAGTATGGCTGTTCGTATATGCGCTCGTGTCTGTAGTCTCAACGTTGGTTGATTGTACCATAAAACATATATCTCCAAGGTAGTATGAACAGAGCATTTCACAAGATAATTCATGATCAATGATAGTGCCGATTGTGCCAGCAAACATTCGGATTGTCAAGCCATCATGGCAAATGAAGGGAGGAGAATGCAGAAAAAATGCAGAAAAAATGCAGAAAAAAGGAGAAAAAACAGGTCCCTCTCACATTAGATGGGACCTGTTTTAAAGACGTCTATGGATAGCCGTCTTTTGCGAATCACTGCAAGGCACGCTTATATGGGTAAGCGTTCGGCACATTACTGTACTTTGTAGTGGTCCTTGTGATAGAAAGACATGCCTTTACCCATTACTTTAACTGGATAGAGGTCAGCCAACCAGATTGGCTCATTGCAGGATGAGCAGACGTGCTTTGTGATGATGTTCACCGACTGGCGGTTCGCCAGAGAAGCACGAGCTGTTTTAGAAAGTTCACCTTTCTTTGGCATGAAGTATACTCCTTTTGGGCCTTAATATATTCTTTGTGCTAGTGAAAAAAGCAATTGTAAATGCTACTCAATCGCGGCTCGCGAAGCTCGCACGGTTGAAAGGCAGTACCAAGATATATCCATCTTCTATAGATAGAAACAATCAAGGCCTATGTTTTCTTCCATAGCATGGCGTTGAATAGTATATCATAGCTTGCCGCTTCCCACAATCCTACGACAAATACACTCAACAATGCTGCACACTAGTTTTTTTGTCTTCGGGTATGTTAGCGATTCATCAATTGGTCTGGATCGACATCGAATTGCTGAATTTTCCCTTGTAGATAGGTTTTAATGATAACTCTATGTATTTCCTGGCGTACCACTACGGCAGGTAGAGGGATTTGCTTGTTCTCGTTTTGATAATGCCATGTGACCAGTTCATCTTCTGAGAAGATGTTCTTTTCATATTCGTTTGGTATCAGCATCATTTCTATTATCTCCTTATTTCACAGGAGTCACTTCGATTTGCGAAAGGAGGAAGTGGCCCTGGGCAGCTTGTTGCTGTGTCTGGAACTGCCGTGCTAGCTCTAGTACCCATTGATAGTTTCCATCGATCGTCTCCCCCTTGAGCAGTGTTACTGCAAGGTAGAGCCAGCTGATGGCGCTGGGAATAGTCAGGTAATCTCTGTTTGCCTGCCGCTCCGCCGCCTCACTCATGGTCTGGTATCTTTGCTGATCGGTGAAGAGATCATAAAGATGCAGTGCTACCAGTGTCGTATTCCCGACATCCACCAGATGACCTGTGACACCATCCTGAATCTGGAGCGGAATGCCACCTACCCGGTAGGCGATAACTGGTTTGCCCTTGAGCAATGCCTCGGTGACTTTAATCTCGAACCCTTCTTTGATAGAGAGCTGTAGGGCGATTGTGCTCTTGCGCAAAAGTGTATTCAAAATCTGGTCATAGTGAGGAAGGCGTGCAACCTTAATATCATTTGCAAACTGATTGTAAGGTTCGGTTTGTAGAATTTGCCTGACCAGGTTGCGAATGGGGATACCATCTGGATCGTCGACTGAACCGTTCCCTGCGATGACGAGTTGTGGTATAGGCAGCGATTCCTCCTCAAGGCGTTTGCGCAATTGCCGATAAGCATCCAGGACATCGGGTATACCCTTGGAAGGATCAAAGCGTGCAATCTGTACAATGTAGGGTCGCTCGGTATCAAGCGGCTTTTGCCCCTCTTTAATGAGTATGGCATTGAACAACTTGAGGTACGTTGTCATCTGCGCTTCGCTCAGTGGCTTATTCAGACCATCTAACTCATCGGTCGTTGCAGGCATATAGAGCACTTTGTCAGCCGGTACTGTATCTGGTACAAACATCTTCATGGGATGACTGATGAAGTAGTCCGCCTGCTGGATGAATTGCCAGAGGTAGCTCCAGGTCTTGTGCTGTGGGGTGCCCTCTTTAGCAGCGAGAGATGTGGCGATCTGAATATGTGAGCGATAAAGAATTTTCGCGTCGGGATTGGTTGCTTTGATTAGAGGAATGAGACCAGCAGGTTGTGGATCGTCGATTACAACTACATCGGCGGCCTTGAATACCGGGTCCAACACGAGCGCATTTTCTTCTGTCCAGATCTGGTACAACTCTTTATCTTCCTCTGTCAGCTCGAATGATGGGCTGGCAACGGCCTGTAATATATTATGGAATTTGGATTTTGTAATCTCAAAAATCTCTTTTTTGGGTAGTAGGACATGCCAGTGCGCATCTACTCCCAGCAGGCGTAAGCCACGAATCAACGCATGACGCATAAGCGCGACTCCACCACCTTGTGATGTTGCATTGATGAATACCAATCGTTTGCCTTCAAATGCCCTGGCGAGCTGTTGTACCAGATGGAAATCCTCTGTCGTTGCCGCCTTACGGTAATCTTCTAACGTCGTGAGCTCTGAAACCACGACTTCGCGATCAGGTCGGATCCGCACCTTCACCAGATCATTCTCATCAAAGTTAGAGATGACACCTTTGACCTGATCTTCAACCGTTACAGGGGCACCACTCTCTTCCTGCCCGGCGACGAAAGGGACGATGTCTCGCTCGAGCCAGAGTCGGGCACGAAACTCCGGGGAAAAATCTTGTTCTCGCGTCGAAGCGGCTATAAATCGCAAATTGTGTTCAGCTTCTGCCGGCTTCAACCAGTGAAGAGCCTCTTCTTCAGCAGGTAATCCTTGCAATGCTTTTTCGCACGTAACGAGCGCATTGCGATACATTTCTGCTATTTGTAGATTTTCATCATTGAGCTGTATGCCGGCATACATTGCAGCCGGGATGGCAAGCTTTTCGATTGCGGCTTGAATGGCCTGTTGCTGTTCCATTGCGGTCTGTGCGTTACTTTCTATTTCTCGTACAGACGTTAGCGCTTTTAGCGTCCCTGTATTAGTCAAAATTGGTCCCCCTCGTCGTTCATGTGTGTGCCCGAACTGATACCTCTATGCTACAGGAGTCTCTATACGAAATACACTATGCTCCATAGTATAGCTACTCGTTCACAAAGGCACATCGCACGCAGGAGTGAATTTCGCTAACCACTTTTGAGTGGTGTCGGCTCTCACACAAAAGGAGTAGAGTAAGAGTAAGCAAGAGGAGGGGGGATCGATTCGTGTTGCGCGTATGACATGGACGTGTGGTGGTCCATGTGTTTGCATTGATGGCTGCCGCGATGCTACAATATTACGCTGAATATATCAACTTAAGTAACTCTTGATCCTAGTATACCTGCCATCACATGCTTACACATTCCCTTCTAGAGTGAATTTCGCCCATCACTTCTGAGGTGAGAGACTCTCACTCAAAAGGAGTAGAACACATGACCGTCCGTATCATGATTGTAGACGACCATGGTATTGTCCGTGAAGGACTGCGCATGTTCCTTGAGCGCGACCCAGAGTTAGAGATCGTTGGAGAAGCAGAAAATGGAGCAGAGGCGGTAGAACGCGCACAGGAGCTACAGCCCGACGTAGTTTTGATGGATCTACTCATGCCGGTGATGGATGGCATTGCTGCCACTTCGATCATCCGTAGCAACTTACCTGAAACAGAAGTCCTGGCCCTGACCAGCGTCCTGGAGAGCGGCTCGGTGATCCAGGCAATTCGGGCGGGGGCAATTGGCTATCTGCTCAAAGATACCCAGGCGGCTGAACTGCGCAAGGCGATCAAGGCGGCAGCGGCACACCAGGTGCAACTCACTACCCAGGCAACTCACTACCTCATGCATGAGATACAAGGCTCAGAGTCCACGACACCGCTGACAGAGAGGGAAACGGACGTGCTACGCTTACTTGCTCAAGGTCAGTCCAATAAAGAGATTGCACGTCACCTGAACCTCGTTGAGGATACGGTCAAGACGCATGTCCGCCATATCCTGTCAAAACTCGGTGTGCAAAGTCGGACGCAAGCAGCCCTGCATGCGATACGTATCGGACTGCTTCCTGCTATGAAAAACAAATGAATGAGATGTGGTCTGTGCTATGATAGTCTGTACCATCTTCACATGGTAACGCGTGAGCAAGATGCCCGATGAGCACACGAGCGAGCATACGAGCCCAGACCAGATATCGAGAGATGGCTAATAATGAAGCACGTTCAACGCTTTCTATCGTCAGGAACAAGCGCGAAGCTAGCGTGGAAGCGCTACCTCAGTGATAGCCTGTTGTCCATCGGAGGCGTCGCGCTGATCACCAGTGTGGCACTGACCGAGCTCATCGCCCCACAGAGCCCGATCACCTTGTATATCTATCAATATCCCAACAGAACGATCGTGTTTGCCTATTTTGTCATCGTCTTAACATTGGCCAGCCTTCGTGGGCTCTATGCTGCTCTGCTGGCGTCGTTCCTGGCACTTGTCGCCTATTACTTCTTTTTCATACCACCGCTCTACTCGTTGGACTTCCCCCCCTCCGATCCAAGCTTTCGACCCCTGTGGGGTATTTTTCTAATGGCGACTTTTATAACGAGCTATTTGACCTCGACGCAGCGGAAGCATGCCGAGCAAGCAAGAAGTCGAGAGCAGGAACTCCGTGTCCTCTACGGACAGGCACGAGAGCTCGCTACACTCCAGGAGCGGCATCGCATCGCTCGTGAGTTGCATGACTCCGTCTCTCAGTCCCTCTATGGTATCAGTTTAGGAGCCCATACCGCCCAAGAAGCCCTGGAGAGCGAACCAGAACAGGCTATGGTCTCGATTGAATACGTGATTGCGCTTGCCGAAGCCGGACTTACCGAGATGCGTGCTCTGATCTTCGAACTCCGCCCCGAGTCATTGGCGACCGAGGGATTAGTTGCGGCGCTTGCCAAACAAGTAGCGGTCTTGCGTACCCGCTACAAACTGACCGTTGAGACGGAACTGAACGAGGAACCTGAGCTTCCTTTGGAGATGAAAGAAGCCCTCTACCGCATTGCGTATGAAGCCCTCTACAACGTTGTCAAACACGCTCATGCCAGCATTGTGGTGATACGATTTCGACAGCAGGCAGACGAAATCAGCCTGGAGGTGCGAGATAACGGAAAAGGCTTTGACCCAGCAGGTTCTTTTCCAGGGCATCTCGGTCTGTCCTCAATGCGAGAACGGGCCACAAAGATTGGAGGAACCTTCGCTGTCGAGAGCTCACCAGGAGCGGGGACAAGTATATGTGTTCGCATTGCTCAACACAGCCTCTAAGACCGTCTTACTACTTATCCGAAAACCTGCGTGTGCGAGCACTAGCGACGCCAGTCGCGTTGGGTTTCGGAATAAGATCTTAGGAGGTTGCGTTGCAAGTCCGCACCATCCACTCTCATTGCCTGTATAGTTGCGAAGACCATAACCAAATATTGCATTTGGCCTGGGAACTCAACATTAAGCTACGTCCGTTGAAGTCTCTGGTCATCCCAAAGACGCAACTGGACGGCCGGTTGAACTATGATCAACCCAAAACGCTGCTTGTACGCTTCATGGCGTCTCAGCAGCAATGCTTTGATCTGACCTGTATTTTGACAGGCGGCCACTTCCTGATCTCCCCATCTTGCAGCCAGGTTCAGCGACGCATTGTGATCATAGTTACGTGGAATACAGCTCCTCAATAGAGGATACACAAAATGGAAATAGCTGTCTACCATATCGGGAAGAGAGTTGGATCGGCAAAAAGGAGCCGGAGGCTCATCAAGCATCTTGGGAGCTTGAGGCTTCATCAGGGGGCTCTCATCGTGCTCATGCAAGCTGGAACGCGGAGCAAGCGACGCCGCCAGGCCCGACCCTTGACGGAGAGGCTAGACTCGCAGAGCGAGAGCGACCGGGAAACAGCTGCGCTCATCAATGCATTACTCGGTCGCTCTCGGCGCATAGCGCTCAGCCGATACCGTCAAGGGCGGCGTCGCCCGCGCTCCAGCTTGCTGGTAGTTCTGTTTTGCATGAGCATGCTATGCTCTCAAACAGAGGATGGTTGTTGCAAGGTAAGAAGGTACCTCATGCGAGAGATATGTTGGGAACGCTATCCTCATGTAGCGCAGTTCCCCACGACCAAATCATGGCTCCAGATCCAGGGGAATCTTGGTCTCGCCGCTAACACCATTGAAGCCTACGGACGTGCTCTGGAGGATTATCTGACCTTTTGCTGTCATCAGCAAATCGAGATAGAAACCGCGACAAAAGATCATCTCTCCCTCTACGTCCATAATCTTGCCTCTCGACCCAATCCTCGTGGAGCCAATATTCGTGCCCTGGATTCCGGCGTCGGCTTAGCGAATGCCACTCTGCAACAGCGTCTCACGGCTATCAGACTGTTTTACGATTACCTCATGGAAGAGAGTATCCGCTCAACCAATCCCGTTGGGAGAGGGCGTTACACACCTAGGAAGGGATTTTCAGGCGCACGTGAAAAAGGACTCATTCCACGCTACCGCAAACTCCCCTGGATACCATCAGAGGAGCAGTGGTGTGCAGTCCTTGAGGCGGCCAAAGCAGAACCAATTCGTAACCGTCTCATGCTAGCCTTGGCTTACGATGCAGGACTCAGACGAGAAGAACTATGTGCACTTGCGACCAGTGATATTGATCCCGCGCATCGCCTGATTCGCGTGAGAGCAGAAACCACCAAAAATATGATGGAGCGGATGGTGCCTTACTCTGAGGCAACCAGCGTACTCTACACGACCTACCTTCAAGAGCGCTGCCAACTCAGCCGGGCGCGTGGTCCGCTTTTCCTCTCAGAGTCGGATCGGAATTTGGCTTCCCCCATCACTATCTGGACCTGGTCGAAAGTCGTGAAAGGAATTGCAGACCGCGCGAGCGTTCAGCAATTTACGACTCATACCCCTCGGCATCTGTGCCTCACAGACTTAGCAAGGTGTGGTTGGGACATCTACGAAATTGCCTTGTTTGCTGGTCACAGGAGTATTCAGACATCGCTTTTGTATATTCACTTGAGCGGACGAGAACTCAGTGCTAAGATCGAACGAGGCATGGCTTCCATTCATGCATGGCGAGCCACATTGACTGGGGAGGTGCTTTCATGATGAACTCGCACGCTGGAAGCCTCGGCAAAAACAGTCACTGGTCATGGCCGGTCGATCTGACAAAATATGACCGAACGCCTCATCTCAGACAAGCTGAACAGGAAGAACTCGAGATGGTGATGCGGCTACGGGAAGCAGGATCGAGCCATTTCTACCAAATGGCTACTCATCTTCAGCGTCTGTTCCAACCTGTGACAGATGCATTAATGTGGACTGGCGCAGGGGAAACAGCCGGAAGCGTTCTCAGCGTGATCGTTCAGGAAATGCATCAGCGACAGATTGCGTTCTGGGGATGGAGTCAAGCCGATTGGATCGGAGTACTCTGTTTCGATGCACCTACTTTTCACCGCAGGTATCACAAGCCGCTGGATACTCGACAGCATCTACTGGCTGTTGGCTATCTCCTCTGTGATTTTCGAGCCATCCATGCAGTAGGACATCTCCAGCAAGTTGTTTTCGCCTCCAAAGTATTTGGGAGCAAAAACGTCGAAGAGAGCATCCAGCATGTCAGCAGCGAACTTCTCAATTGGGGTTATGGGACAGATCGGGCACGCGATCATCTGGCAAATACGTTGTGTGAAGCACTGCTCTTTAATCGCAGTCCTAACTTGGAAGATTTGACCACTGAGGTTCTTGAAGCCGTGCGCCAAGAACACATCGCGAGATACCTCAAAACCAATATTCCTCTCCTGTCGCGGGCGCTGGTGGGCCTTGGCTTCATTGCTCACCCAGTGGCTCTTGCTGTGAAGGCTGGTGAATGCTTTGGCAATCATGATGCGCGTGAGGGGGTTCCTGCCCCCTGGCTTTCCTGGTGTCAACGCTGGAAGGACACTTCAACATCAGCACCTCGGTCACGTATGGGAACCTACTACAGCCTTCTCACAGCGGGACGCTGGCTGGCACAAGCTCATTCCGAAGTCGTATCACCTGACCAGTGGACCCGTAAACTGGCAGCGGAGTATGTTGCAGTCGTTACGCACATGAAGATTGGCGAGTGGGCACAGGCCAACAAAATGTACGCGGGAAGAATTGGGCAGCCTCTCTCTGCCAGGGCAAGAGACAGGCATCTAGCGTCGATGCGCATCTTTTTTCGCGACTGCCAGGAATGGGAGTGGATGCCCCGTCGCTTTGATTCCCGACGAAGCTTTGCTACTCCACGCTCCATTCGAGCATTGATTACGCCAGATCCGCGCTTCATTGCAGATGAGGTCTGGGCTAAACTGGTCTGGGCGGGCCTCAACCTAACGGCTGAGGATCTTTCAGCATCCTTGTATCAATCAGGTTCGCTTCATGAGCAACGTGAGCCTTGGTATCCCTTAGCAATGATGCGTGCGATGGTTATCACCTGGTTGTTCGCTGGATTACGTTCCGATGAATTGCGTCGCCTGTGTGTTGGGTGTATCCGTTGGCAACGAGACAACATGGTGGTACCAGGGAGCAATGAGATCCTCCCTCCAGATGCAGTCTGTTGGTTAGATGTTCCCGTCAACAAGACGAGCGCCGCTTTTACCAAGGCAGTAGATCTGGTAGTCGGAGAAGCTATTGTGGCCTGGGAACAGATCCGCCCATCACAGCCTGCAGCCATCGACTCGAAAACTGGCGAAATGGTTCACTATCTCTTCATGTATCGAGGTCAGCAGCTTGGTAAAACCTATTTGAATCACAGCGTGATTCCGCTGCTTTGCCGCAAGGCCAACATTCCCAAGCGAGATGCACGAGGAGATATTACCAGTCACCGAGCGCGGTCGACCATCGCTACGCAACTCTACAATGCAAAGGAACCGTTGTCGCTGTTTGAGCTTCAAGAGTGGCTGGGGCACCGCTTGCTATCTTCTACTCAAGCCTATGCGAAGAAATCACCGACAAAAGTAGCCAAAGCTTATGAAAAAGCAGGCTACTTTGGACGAAATATGCGAACTATTGAGGTTCTCATCAATCAGGAGGTAATCAAAAGCGGGGCTGCCGCGAATGGTGAGCCGTGGCGTTTTTTCGATTTAGGTCATGGCTATTGCCTCTATGAATTCTTTGATGCTTGTCCCCATCGCATGGCCTGCGCCAAGTGTTCATTTTATCGACCTAAAGGATCAACCCAAGCACAACTGTTGGAGGGGAAAACAAACCTGTTGCATATGTTACAAGAGATTCCGCTCAGCGAAGAGGAGCGAGCAGCGGTCGAAGAAGGCGTGGAGGCGATGGAAACGTTGTGCCAGCAGCTCGCAGACGTGCCCACGCCTGCTGGACCCACACCGAACCAGTTATCAGCAGGGCGTAACGAGATGAAAAAAATTATCCCAGTTGAGCGGGTTCAACGGAAACAGCAGAGTAAGTGAAAGGGTCAGTGTATTCCACATAATCAGCGTGATCGCGGTACCCACAGACCACACAGCAGAACGTCTGCTGATTGGGTCGGTTGGCACCGTCCACATAGCGACACCGTGAGCATTCCTGCGAAGAATATGCAGCCTTGACGGTATGCGCTGCCATCCCTCGTTTCGCCGTTGCCCAGGTGATCTGCTTTGGAATGTGTCCCAGATTGGAAGCGTAGAGATAACTGTTCATGGAGCGTGCTTTAAAGCGCATGGAGGCCACCGAAAGATCTTCGTAAACGAGGCAAGCATCAGGATGATCCTGGATCATCAGTGTCACGGCTCGATTGATCTCCTGCCTCACATGACGGCTCAAACGTTGCCCCGTCACACTGCTCGTCGAAGGGAGCGTTTTGGCCCCCTTCGCCTTGAGACAGGCCCTCAGCTTCGCTTTACGCCGGCGTTTCTCGCGGTCGCGTTTGTGGCGTCGGGCGAGGGTGCCATGAAAGGTCCCATACTGCTTCCCCGTAGAGGTGGTCAGAAAACTGGCGATGCCAACATCGACGCCAACGCAACGAGCATCCTTCTCCGTGGTCAGCGCCACCTCCTGATCAAATGAGAGGGTCAGCCACCAGGAACCGTTGCGTTTCGACAGGGTGGTTGAGGTGTTGAGTCTTTTCTCCTTGAGCACTTCTTTATGATAGGCTGCTAACTTGACCGGAAGCCTCAGGGGATGGCCTTTGTCCAGGGTGGAAATCCGCAGCCAGTAATCGAAGCTTGAGTCCTCTGACGGCTCGATGACGACCACATTGGCATTGGCCTGGATAACCGGAACGCGCAATTGGGGCACGTTCCATTCCTGCCATTGTGGTGCCTTGCTCTGCGTGTTGAAGGACACACCGCTTTCCTCGGCTCTTGCTTTCGCGTGGGTGTAATCGGCCAACGCATCCAGGTAGCTCTCGTAGGCGTGGTGCCGATTGGTGCGCCAGGAGGTGGCAATGCCTGCGGCTTGTTGGATGGCGACGCGGTGCCAGCGTTCAGATAGTTCGCTTGCAAACGCGGCAGGAGCATAACGGTCGGGAGCATCAGAAGCATCACTGTCAGCTGTACACCAGCGTGTGATATACTGCTGACAGAGCGCCTGAAACACCACCACGAGTTGCTCTAATGCCTCAAGCTTGCCAGCGTTGGCTTCAAGTAGCCGAATATGCGGCACCGAATGCGTGAGTGTCTGCTTCGTCTTCTTCTTGCGTGTGCGCTTTTTCTTTGTTTGCTCACTCGTTGTTGGTAGCTTCAGACTCACTCAGACTCCCCACTCTCCCCATGCTGCTGCAAGGCAGCCAACACCTGTTCCGTCGTGCGTTTGGCGCGTCGTTTGCCAGGCTCCTCCATGATAACGGTACCAGATGCGGTGAGTATCCAGCGATCTGGCCTCGTCGAAATCGCTGGGACACTGTAGTGGAATGGAATTCCCCTTTTCTCGTGCATCTCAATAAATCCATGCGTTGAGTATACATGATGAGCACATACCATGCAAGAGATGGTGACATTTTGTAGGAATCAGCAACAAAAAATGAATGCTTTTCTGATACTGCGCGATACGCAGGAATTCCATATCCGCGAAGTATGCATGGGTGAATAAGGAATAGCGAGGCTTGCAATTCACACGGGCTCGCGAGCTACTATGGTAGAGATTGAAAGAGACAGCAATATATGCTATAAACATATGTAGCAGTTTATAGGCAAAATAGCTTATTTTGTGCCATCTGCTTTTTGCCTGGTCCGTTGATTAGGGATGTATAGAGAGCGGACCACATAAAAATGTCAATTATTTGTAAGCCATCTACGATTGGAGTCATCGATGGACGTACAATCTTATCGTTATGCCGGTTTATCGCATATCTACAATCCCGGTCTCTCTGTAGCACAAACGATAACACTCCTGGAGCGCTTCGTCTATAGCGAGCAACGTATGCTACGCTTGCTCGCTTCACGTATCGTAACCATACCACAACGCGATATTAAGGTCTTACTGGCACGTTTGCAATATGAAGATGCTCAGCACTGCGATGCATGGCTAACACGCGTTCATGAGTTGAAGGGACAGGTACAGACCGCTTCACAGTGCTCTAGCCATCAGGAATCGCCGGATGAGGCTCTGACACTGCTGTTTGACGAGGCTGAACATCTACCAGGTTGCTATCCTTTTCTGCGTGTCATGACGACAATCTTGAAACCGGCGCTGCTCGCTGCATATAACAGCTACAGACATACCACCAACCATCTGGCAGATTATCCAGGCCTACGTATCCTACACTCCGTCGAAGTGGAGGAGGTAGAGCACTTACAATTGCTCAATCTGGCGCTGCTCGATCTGCAACCGAACGCTGAAGAGCTACAGAGCGCAGAACAGTGGGAGAATAGCCTATCCGAATATCTCGCTGCAGCCGGGGGGATCGATGGGGTCGCGCCACGAATGGCGGCATACCCGCGTCAAGCATCTATACAGCCGTACACAATCCCACGTCAACTGACACGTGATAGTACGATCCCACGTATCTGGGACTACGAGGTTCCCACTCCAGCAGATGAAGAGAGCAATCTACACTATCTGCTCGGTCTGCGCTTAAGTGAAATTAACAATGCTGAAGGGTTAGCGTTGCTGCTCTACGAGACACCGCATATGCCCTGGGGTATCTGTCTGGATATCGCCCGTCAATGTTGGGATAAGATGCGCCACTCGCTCTTTGGTGAGGCTGCGATCGAAGATATTTACGCAGATCGATCCGCTATTCCATTGCGAGATTTTGACGGCCATTATGCGATGGAGGCACCACCGCTGGAGTACTTTACTATACTCGGTCTGGAAACATCGGAGTGTGAATTCGTGCGCAATACCATTCTCAATTCACTACTCACGACCTTTCAGGACTTCGACTGTTCTGATGAGCAACTCCATGTCGCTCAGCACAATCACCATCTCGCCCATCGTCATCCGCAGCCTACTGCCACCTGTGCAATGCATGCACGTATGGCGCACGAACACCTGAATGCCGTCAGGCAACGCCATGCCGCACAGCCTATTCCAGCGCCCACTATAATAGGACCCATACAGAACCAGTAGTCCGCAGCCAGTCCCGGCAAGCTTATCTTTGCTCGCTGGCTCGTGTATCATAGTAGATAGATATATAGCGCACGAGGTCGCCCTAGCATAAGATAAGATAGGATATTGTTAGCTATTATGAGTGATATTATTATCAGGATCATGGACCAAGACGAGGTACAGACACTTACCCGTATGCTCATCAACTATGCATTCAGTCCTTCGCCACCGTTACCCACACATGAGGCGTGGGTACATGATATGGAGATTTACGGTACCGATACGCCTTACGTTGGCGTATTTGAGCATGGCAAGGTACTGGCATGTGCTGGCGTAACAGCGCTCACACAGAATATTCGTGGTCATCTCTACGCTGGTGGTGGGGTCGGCGCGGTCTCTGTCCATCCAGAGGCGCGGCGTAGAGGGATTGCGCGTAGCATGATCAAATATATCTTCCAGCATCTCTACGAACACGAGATCCCGACCTCTCAACTCTCGGCGTTCCGCGAATCATTCTACACGCGTCTGGGCTATACCACCTTCACGCTGCCACGTATTGCGCGCTTCTCACCAGTTGCACTCCAGCCACTCCTCAAAAAGGATCTGGGTGGCTCTGTCGAACTGCTGGAGCTTGCCAAAAACGTTCAGCCGTATCTGGACTTTCTGCAACAGATGCAGCAGAAGGTACACGGTATGGCACTATTCGCACCGACACGCTCCGTCAAAGACCGTCAGTCCAAGCATGCCTGGCTGGCGCTGGCACGAGTCGAGGGTCGCGTTGTCGGTGCCATGACGTACAAGATTACCAACAATAAAGAGGACATGAAGGTCGATAGCTTCTGGTACGAGAATGTGCAGGGACGCTATCTGCTGCTGGAATGGTTTGCCCGCCACATCGATCATGCCAATACAATCGAGATCAGGTTACCATCGTACGAGCGTCCCGAAACCTGGTGGCCAGACCTGGAGATCCAACTCAGTTCCGTTGCCGCCGATACACCATTACTCGGTCGACCCATCGATATCACACGCCTCTCCGGTATGCAAAGCGGGCCTGGACAGGCGACGATCGCGATCAAAGATGAGTACTGCCCATGGAACGAAGGAACCTACAGTTTTGAGAGTAACGACGGCAAACTACATATTGAGCGCAGTACACACACACCCGACTGCACACTCAGTATTCAAGGCCTCTCTGGACTGATCTATGGCACACACGAACCGCAGTCCTTTGCTATCCGTGAATGGGGTAATCCCTCACCACAGGTACAGGAGACGCTACTCAACCTCTTTCCACCCCAAGAACCATATCTCTTTGAGAGATTCTAGCGCCTCGATCATCAATACTTTTCAATGAAAGAGCGGCATAGTAAGCGCTTTTAGCATGCTCACCGTGCCGCTCTCTATCGTCATTACACAGTATGTGCACTACGTGTCTGGGGACTCAAGCACTTTTTTTGCCAGGGCAGCCAATGCCGCATCGTCCATCGGTGGATTATGCAGGCCTGCGCGTACATCACGGTAGTAGCGCTGCAAGGGCGACGTGAGCGCAAGGCTGGCGGCTCCGACGATACGCATGGCAATATCGACGATCTCGACGGCGTGGTTGGTCGCAGAGAACTTGGCGGCCCCAACCATGGCAGCACTGACGCTATCAGGATCGTCGCAATATTGCTCAGCCAGACCAAAGAGCAAGGACTTACTTTCTAAGAGAGCAATCTCCATACGCCCGACCTTGTCTTGAATATGCGGCACACTCGCGATCGATTGCTGCTTCAAGGAGTTTGGACGACGCTGACGCGCAAAGCGTAGCGCCTCGTTACGCGCCCCCTGCGCGATACCCAGATAAACAGCGGCGATTAAAAGACCCCAGATCCCCTGCCGCAGTTGAATGCTCGGCTCGACCGGTACCTCTTGATCCAAATAGTAGTCAGCAGGAATATGCACATCCTCTAGCACAAGATCATTGCTGCCAGTGCCACGCATGCCAACCGTATTCCAGGTATCATCGATGCGCACACCCGCCATATCTTTATGCACCAGGAAATTGCCACGCTCGGCGGCAGGCAATTCAGGCAGACCAGCAGTCTCTGTCGCCTCATCTTCAATACTACAACCAACGATAAAATAGCTCAGGGCATAGCTGCCAGTCGTAAATGACTTGCGACCAGTGATGCGCCAGGAACCATCAGATTGGCGACGTGCCGTCGTCTGTGGACGTCCTCCACGACTCGGACTGCCGGTCGCAGGCTCGCTAACAGCACTATTGATCATCGCACCATGCTCCAGTACATCCTGGCAGATACGGCGTACGACAGCAGGATATTCGCGACGCCATTCAACCAGACGCCCCACATGCATCAGATGCATTGTTGTCACCAGGGCCGTCGAGGCGTCACCTTGCGCCAGGCGATACAGCGAATGCACCAGATCCAACATTGAGGCTCCACGCCCACCCAACTCCCGTGGAATCGTCAGCGTCAGAAACCCTGCGTGGTGCAGATCCGTAAAGTTTTCAAGAGGGAAACGTCCCTCCCAATCATATTGAGCCGCACGTTCACCAAAGAGATCAGCCAACGTACCAGTTGTCGTCAATAATTCTTTCTGTTCAGCAGTAACAGGATAAGAAAGAAAGCTCATAGTCACTCCTTGATATAATCTACGAGTAATCATATCATCTCACTACCTCCCATCATTACGCCACTCTTCAATATATAGAAACACCACCAGATCCTTCTACCTTCCCATGCCCTCACCTGCAAAGAATGATATAGTTAGAGCATAGACAATCGCTGAACTTAGAAAGTATGCCGAATACCAACACGGCTCACATCACTGATGCTCGTACTCAGGTGTTCGGCTGATGCAGTGAGGAGTACATTGTGAAGGCCATTGCTGTCTTTCCTGAAAGCAGAGAGATCAAATATATAGAACATCCAGAGCCACAGATCACCCAACCACAGCAAGTCAAGCTCAAAATCCTCGATGTCGGGATCTGTGGTACGGATCGCCATATCTGTGCCTTTAACTTTGGCGAGCGACCACCTGATAGCAACTATCTGATCCCAGGTCATGAAGCACTCGCTGAAGTCATCGAGATCGGCTCTGCCGTGGAAGAGTTACAGGTTGGCGACCTTGTGGTACCAGAGGTCAGACGTCCCTGTCTGGATAGTACGTGCAGAGCCTGTCAGGCTGGTCAGCAGGACTACTGCTATACTGGCACCTATAGCGAGCGTGGTATTCAGGAACTTCATGGATATATGACAGAGATGGTAGTCGAGGAGAGTACACGCCATCTGCATTACGTTCCGCCACAACTACGCGAGATTGCGGTACTCACAGAGCCGCTCACTATCGCGGAGAAAGCCTATGCACAGATCGTCCAGATCCAGCAACGCCTGCCCTGGTTTCCACAAGCAATAACAGACCAGCAACCAGGACGTGGACTGAAGGCCCTGGTGCTGGGAGCGGGACCAATCGGACTACTCGGCGCCATGCTCTTTATCAGCAAAGGCTTTGAGACGATCATCTATTCGCGCTCGCCAATCCCCAACGAGAAGGCGACGCTGGCACAGGAGATCGGAGCTACCTATGTCTCTTCAATGGAGACCAGACCAGAGACACTGGCCCGACAGTATGGTCCGATCGACGTTGTCTATGAGGCCGTAGACGCCGCACCAATCGCCATCGAGATCCTGCCGCATCTCAACCGCAACGCCATCTACCTCTTCACCAGTCCCGCCACACCAGAGGAACCATTCGGCATCGATGCCTCTGAGGCGCTACGCACCCTCACTATGCGCAATCAAGTTATCGTCGGCACCGTCAATGCCGGACCTGCCACCTTCACAGCCGCCATCGAAGACCTCGCACTCTTCCAACAACGCTGGCCGCATACCCTGTCCGCCCTGATCACCGAACGCGTCCCATTGACACAGGCCCCCACGCTTCTTACGCAGAAACGTCCCGGTATCAAATACGTCGTCAATCCCGCGCGGTCATAAGCAAAGACAGCACAGGACGCTCGCTATGCATATGCTGATACATAGCAGGCGTCCTCCCAGCAGACCGGTATCTCTCGCTGCGACAAAAGCAAAATACGTACAGATAAGATACCCTTACGCCTTAGCTTGTTGAGCGAACAGGGCGGTCGCATCCATACAGAGGCGTGTCACATGGGCCAGTCCCTGCGCAAATGGTGCGATACGAATAAACTCTTCTGTAGTATGAGCCTTCTCGCCATGCGTAGCACCGATACAGACAGCAGGAATCCCCATACTGATGGGAATATTAATATCGGTACTCGATGCGACACAGCGTGGCTCGATGCCGGTCCATTGCAATGCCTGTCTGGCCAGTTCTAGCAGTGGATCATCGGCAAGTCCTTTGCCGGCTGGACGCTCTCCAAGCACTTCAATCTCGACAAGCAGGCCACTCGGTGTATGCTGATCGATCAACGCACGCACCTGCTGTGCCAGCGTATTCAGCGCAGTTGGATCGGTTGAACGCAGATCGAGCAATGCACTGGCATGGGCCGCGATCGTGTTCACCGACGTTCCACCTTCGATCATCCCAACATTGTAGGTCGTGCGAGGGTCTCGTGGTACCTGGAGCGTAGTCAGGGCCGCAATAATCGTACCCAGCCCATGGATTGCACTCGGTGTACCAAAGGAGCCAAATGAGTGTCCACCTGGTCCGCTCACCGTAATACGCCAGCGTTGTGAGCCGACAGCAGCATTCACGATCACCCCCACATTGCCATCGATAGCGATGACGCCACCAAGCTGCTTGTGATAACGCTCAACAGCCGTACGTGCACCACGCAGATTGCCCAGACCCTCCTCTCCAACATCGGCGACCGCCAGGATATCTACCGGCGTCTCCCATTGGTAAGCATCCAGCATATCAAGTGCAGAGATCATGGTCGCGACACTGGAGCAGTTATCACCAATCCCTGGTCCGTAAAGATAATCACCATCGCGCCGAATCGTCAGTGGCGTCTCAGCAGGAAAGACAGTATCGATATGCGCGAGCAACATCAAGAGCGGGGCTCCTGGATGGTGTCCCCGCCGTACATAGACATTGCTCACTGCGTCGATCTCAGGCGTGTACCCACGCTCACGCCAGAGCGCAGCCACAAACTCGGCCCGCGCCTGCTCCTGTCCCGTAGGTGCTGGAACCGCACAGATACGCTGCGTCAGAGCCGCAACCGACTCGACGCGAGCAGCGGCATCCTGTCGAATACGCTCCAATTGCGCTGAGGTCAATATCATAAGAAGCACTCCTTTATTATTGCAGTATCCTACCAGCGGATCGTGAAAGAGTAGGAGTCGTAGCGCTTCCCTCTTCTCTATATCATACTCGCAAAACCTAAAAGGTTTAGTGTAAAGCATTAGGGAACCACCAACCAATAAAAATACTGCATCAGCATGGTAAGAACGAAGAAAAATAACACTGAACATTCTCTACCTACCATTATAGACCAGAGATAACTGGAAGACGCAAGGCTAGAGAGACGAGAGGGAGGAGGATATGGCGGCGGTGATAGTGCCCACCGGCAGCGGTCGGCCAGTCTTTTGTGAGATTTCTTTTTGAGGAAGGAAAAGCAAGCGTGGATTAAAAAGGCCGCCTATCCTCTCCTGACCGGAAATAGTCACGGTCGGGATGCGAGGACAGACGGCATTTTCTCTACTTGCTGCATAAGCGAGTCGTGAGTACCGCTACCACTAGCGCTTAGATACCGGCGTAGGCAGTGTGGGAAGTGTGGGCGTGCTCGCGCTCATTGTGCACAAGGGCCTCATCGATACCATCGCTGTTACGTGAAAGCAGCTCAAGTAGCCCGCGGGTCTCCTCGGCACTCAAGGTAGTGTACGTTCCATTTGAGCTGCCAAATTCATGACAGTACATTTTAAGTTTACCGCCCTCTAACCAGGACTGGTAGCGGCCAATTTTCATATGGTCTGATTTTTGATTGCTTGAGCTATTCATGGTGTTTACTCCTCTGTGAGTTAGTACTTTTTAACACGCTACTTATGACTTGTTGAGATAGGAACGAAATGAAGTTCAGCGTAGAGCTTCTTCTCACAGCAATCTGTGTTCTTTGCCTCTCGCCTTCTCGCTATACTCATATAATACGGCATATTTGGGCCGCTAAAGCCAAAAATAAGACCAAAAATCGAGCTCCACACAATCTTTAGGCACATGTAATTATGAGCCCCTGGCAAGCCCATCTGTAATGTCATTTAGAAAGTCTTTACAATAAAAATATTCTCTTCTTTTGTGCAACATGCACAAAAGAATGGATCATCTATTTTGTTTACAGTGCAATAACGCTTGCTGAGGAAGATGAAGAGAAGAGCAATCTAAAGGAAAGAGCAGGTTGCGACAGGTTTGCGACAATTTTATGACACCAGTCAAACAAAATTCTGTTATTCTTACAGTGTTCTTAAAAAATAGATACACACAAGAAAGATGCTCACTTACCGCTATTGTGAATATTTTTTACTACGTATCCGAAAACTTGAGTGTGCGAGCACTAGCGACGCCAGTCGCGTTGGTTTTCGGAATAAGATCTCAGTTAAAAACTATACTCAACTTATCAAAAGCAGAGAAAGGCATGTATTCATGACGGAGCAAACATTGTCCACGTACGCACAATCTCCCGTCGCCACCACTGACACGAGAGATGTAGTATTGCGTCTGAACAATTTGACCAAACGCTATGGACAGCGGACAGCAGTTAATAATCTAAATTTATCAATTAAACGCGGAGAGATCTTTGGTTTCCTGGGTCCGAACGGAGCTGGTAAGACAACAACGATCCGTATGATCTTCGGCCTGGCGACACCGACAGCAGGCACAATCGAGATATTCGGTCAAAATGCGCTGCAGCAGCGGGCGAACGTCCTACCTCGTGTGGGAGCACTGATCGAGACGCCTGCACTGTACCTCTATATGTCTGGGCGCAACAATCTACGCGCTGTAGCAGCCACGCTGGGTGGCGTCTCTGACGCACGTATTGACGAGGTATTGAAGATCGTCGGCCTGTATGGACGCCAGAAAGACCGTGTAAAGACCTACTCGCTCGGTATGAAGCAGCGGCTAGGTGTGGCGATCGCACTCCTCCAGGATCCTGACCTCCTCATTCTGGATGAGCCAGCCAATGGTCTCGACCCTGCTGGTATCGTTGAGATGCGCGACCTGATGCACAGCTTATCCGAAGAAGGTAAGACCGTACTGATCTCCAGCCATCTGCTCAGTGAGATTCAGCAGATCTGTACTCGCGTCGCAATCATCAATCTGGGTCAACTTGTCACCGAGACCACAATCGATGACCTGGTAAGCACAAAGGGTGAATACGAAGTACAGCTAGAGCAGCCCGAGCAGGCACTCGCCCTGATAAAACAGCAGTCCTGGGGTACTAATGCCACGATCAATGAGGCAGGCAAATTGGTTACGGTAGCCCCGCAGAATCGCGGACAGGATCTCAACCTCTTCCTGGTCCAGGCTGGCTTTGTACCAGAGACAATTGCGGTCGCGACCCGCGATCTAGAACAGGTCTTCTTGCAGTTGACCAGCTCAGAACAGACAGGAGTAAAGTAGTGAGTAGTACACTGACCACCACATCAACAATGCAACGCGACCAGGCAGGCGCTCACCTCAAGCCACGCTTCTTTGGCATAGTAAATGGCGAGATCTTTAAGGTTTTGCACATGTGGAGCTTCTGGATCACGCTGGTCCTCCTGCTCTGCTTTAACGGCGGCCCCTACCTCGTTGAAATGATCTCATCAACGTATCTCAAAACATCACTCATCAATACGCCAGCACATTATTACTATAACCAGTTGACCACCAGTCTGGGTATATTGCGTGCCTTTATCGGCTTCTTCCTGATTATACTTACCGCCACCATCATCGGACGCGAATATCAACTCGGAACAATTCGTATTCTGCTCGCACGTGGCGTTGGACGTATCCAACTGCTGCTGGCAAAATTAACAGCGGTCGTCACCATCGCAATCGTCGTCTTAATCGTCTGCCTGGTGATCCATGCCCTTGGACAGATGTTGCTGCAGTTAGTAATGTTTGGCAACCTGGACAAATTCAATCAGATACCGGCCGGCTTCGCGCAGAACACCTGGAGCTATATTGTTACAATCCTGGTCAGCATGGGTGCCACGATCCTGATGACAACGGCGATCACCGTCCTGGGCCGCTCGATGTCCTTTGGCCTGAGCGCAGGACTGGCCTTCTTCCCAGCTGACAATATTGGCGCACTCTTGATGGCATTGGGCTATCGCATCACACACAACACCGCCTGGCACAATATTACAACGTACTTCCTGGGACCCAATCTGAATGCCATGGCTGCAAACATACTCCCAGCTAATCTGCAGCTGGAAAGTTTGGGTGAAGCTCCACTTGCACCAGTGACCGGTACGCACACCCTCTGGGTAGCAGCCGTCTACTCAGTAATCTTCGCTGTCGTTGCTGTCGTGCTGACCTGGAAACGCGACGTCAAAGAATAACCTGCATGCAAGAAAGCATAAGCAGCAGAAACACAAAGCCGACATCGGAGAAGTTCTCCGGTGCCGGCTTTATTCATTATTACGAGGACCAGGATTCTACAGCTTAGACCGCTTGCCAGACAAGAACCCTGGCATCGAGACTACCAGAGGCAATGTCACGGCTATCAGGTGACCATGCCACAGCCTGTACGTCGGAGGTATGCCCGTGATAGATGAGAATAGGCTTGCCTGTCTCGGCATACCAGACCTGTACAGTATGGTCCGAACCACCTGAGGCGATATATTTGCCATTAGGCGACCACGCCACGGCCAGAACAGCGGCGGTATGTCCCCGATACATGAGTAGCGTCCGACCAGTCAGAGCATTCCAGACACGTACGGTCTGATCTCCGCTCGCAGAGGCTATCTGACTACCATCGGGTGACCAGGCCAGCGACATGACCGAGCCTTTATGCTGCGTATACGTGGTAATTGTCACACCGGTATGCGCATTCCAGACTTTGACAGTATGGTCGGTCCCACCTGTAGCGATCCAGCGTCCATCTGGCGACCACGCCAGGGCGTTCACAGGATTGGTGATATGCCCATTGTAGGTCAGCAGCAGACGGTCACTCTGGACATCCCAGACCCGCACACGGCTATCCAGACTCGCTGCAGCAATACTCTTGCCATCCGGCGACCAGGCCAGGGCTTGAATAAAATCGTTCGAGCCTTTGAGATCGGCGATCCAACGTCCGCTCGCGACATCCCAGATTTGCACAAGATGGTCGGCCCCACCAGAGGCTATCTCTTTCCCATCCGGCGACCAGGCCAACGTATTGACCTGCCCAATATGACCATTGTAGATAGTAACGAGCCGCTGATCACTCGCTTCCCAGACATGCACAGTACTATCCTGTCCACTCGAGGCAATCAGTTTGCCATCCGGCGACCAGGCCACCGTATTCACAGCATAGGTATGACCGGTATAGACAGCCAGTGTTTTCCCTAATGAACTGGCAACGGTTGGCGGGGTCATCTTGACATTAATCACACCCCAGATGCCCACGATGAGGAGCGCAGCACAGGTCAGCGCAAGTCCTCGATACCAATGGCGTGCGGTACTACGGTCCGGGCCATGCCGCTCCGCCTGTAAGACGACTGCGGTTGTAGTAGTAGAAGTAGAGGTAGAAGTAGAGGTAGATCGTACAGCAAAAGTACCAGCTTGTGCGGGGACAGCCGCCGCAAGTGCAGCGCCAGTAGGCTCGTTTTCGGGATACGCAGTACTGGCTAAAGCTGCTGCATAGCCTTGCTCTCCTCCATCAACCCCAACCGCTCTATCATCTCCATTATCTCCATCATCTCTATCCTCCGCATATTGTGCCAACAACTCTGGCGAGAGGCGTGGCAGTGGCTGCAATATTGAAGGCGGTAGCGAAGACGCCAGGGTATCCAGGAACCGATAATCGTTGTACAGTACCTGGCAACCCGAGCACCCCTGTAGATGAGTTGTCAGCGCAGCGTAGTCAGTCTCTGATAGGTCTTCAGGACCCAGAATAATCATCTCTTCCCATACAACACACGATGGCTGCTGCGGCATTATAGTTCCCCCCTCTGTCCTTCACCCTGCTCTTCCCGCTCACCCCGCTCTTCTGGTTCTTTCTGCTCTCTCTCCACACCTCGTTTCGCTCTTCCACCCTGTTTGCTTCGTTCTCCGCGATCTTCCTCTTGCTCATTGATTAAGGAGCGATAGATGCTCCGTAGTTCTAGTTTCCCACGCTTCACATACGCGCTGACACTGGATTCTTTCATATGTAATATCTCGGCTATATTGCGCTGAGGTAGATGTTGAAACATAGATAATACCAGACATTCTCTATATGTCGATGAGACACACGCAAGAGCGAGACGTAACAGTTCTTGCTGCTCCACTCGCAACTCCGGCCCATCAACACAGAGTGGCAGCTCATCGCCACTACACTCGTCCAGCGGGACAGTAAGATGAAACTGAACCGCCTCTTTACTTTGCAAATAATCGTAGGCACAGCGCCGG
Organism: Ktedonobacteria bacterium brp13; assembly: GCA_015099395.1. Lineage (GTDB taxonomy): Bacteria > Chloroflexota > Ktedonobacteria > Ktedonobacterales > Ktedonobacteraceae > Dictyobacter. The sequence continues at coordinate 4,319,668 of AP024096.1, forward strand.
GCGATCTGATAGAGCCAGGGTACAAAACGCGACGGGTCCTGCAATGCGGCGATATGCCGCCAGGCTTTTACAAAGGTCTCTTGTGCCAGTTCACAACCGATCGCGTCGTTACTCACCATATTACTCAGAAAAAAGGTTAACTTCCGATTGTAACGAGCGAATAGCATCTCGAATGCTCTCTGCTCACCCTTTTGCGCTCGAATAACCAGTTCCAACTCAGCTGACGGATCTTCACTTCCCTCTGAGCGCGATAAATATGACATGCCAGAAGGCTCCTTCACTACATTGTGTACAAATAGCATAGCATGAAACGTACCAGAGTACCGAGATGTACTGGGGCCTGCTAGAATAGTTACAGTTACGCTTTAATGGGTTATAGAGTTACGCCTGTTGCTCCAGGGGCATTACGATAACCATCGCGCCATCGCGAATCTGCAGCAGAAAGTCTTGCTCCTCCACGATCTCTAAGAGACGCGCAATACGTTCATCGTTGCTACCGCATGCACGTAAAGTGATCGTCATATCTTTATCTTTGTTCATCTCCATCTGCTGCTTGACCAGCTGGGCCAGCGATGGATTATTACGCTCTTCCGGTGCCTGATAAAGACCCAGATCTTGCGCAAACATACCGAAGAGATCACAAAGATGCTGGAGAAAGTAGGCGCTGGGAAATGAATAGCCACGCTCCCACCGACCGATTGTCTTGGGGTCTGCGACACCAATTTTCTCTGCGACATATTCACGCGACCAGCCACGGCGCTGGCGTTCACGCTTAAGTTGCTCATTTGGGAGCGCTTTCGTGACACTATTCATGAGATCCTCCTCTGCTTCCATCGTTGTATATTAGAGAATAGACCTGCTTGCTATTGCAAGCCAATCGTACAGATCGCTCTCACAGCCAGCAAACATATACGATTGAATACTGATACATAGTTATAAAGAGGAATATCTTCGTAACCGTCTTATCCTTCTCTATCTTATCCTTCTATATAATATAGACTGGATCAGTTGCTCAGATCTGACAGTAGAGAATAATATTTTGAGTACTCGAGGAGAATCTATGGCTAGTTTAGACTGTCAAAGGTGTCAAGCTATCAGCCAATGTGTCGAAGATGAGGATAGAGTGGGTGAAATCAGTACAGAGCGCGGGATGAGCCGCCGCTCATTTCTACAACAGACGATGACCGCAGGGCTTGGTGTCGGCGCGGCATCTACCTTCCTTGCTGCCTGTACAGACAGCGCCAATACTACGGTGATGAAGCCGTCATCTACCATCGACCTGATCACAACCTGGGATGGCGATGAGCAAACGTCGTTTAAGAAGGTGACAGAACCCTTTGAACAAAGCAACAGGGTCACCATCAATATCGAAGCAACACGCGACCTGGATACGATACTAACGGCACGTATGAACGCCAATAATCCTCCCGATATCGCCATCCTACCTAATCCAGGCAAGATGCAAGAACTGGCGGCCCAGAATAAGCTTCTGCCCTTGAGCAACTTTGTGGATATGAACCAACTCCAAAGGGATTACAACGAGTCATGGATCGACCTGGGTACCTATCAGAACAATCTCTATGCTATCTTCTACAAGGTCGCTAACAAAGGAACTGTCTGGTACAATCCCACTCAGTTTCAGAAGAATAATTACGAGACACCACGTTCCTGGGATGAGATGCTCACACTCTCCAGCAAGATCGCTCAGAAGCAGCAGTATCCCTGGTCCCTCGGCGTAGAGAATGGAGCCGCCAGTGGTTGGCCGGCAGCCGATTGGGTCGCCGAGATCTTCTTAAGCCAGTCAGGACCGATCCTCTACGATCAATGGGTAGAGCATAAGATCCCCTGGACCCATAGTAGCGTCAAGGATGCCTTCACGACCTTCGGACAGGTTTTAGAGGGCCAACATTTTATCAATGGCGCACCGCAATCCATCCTCACGACCGGCTTTGAGCAGGTCGCATACGATCCCTATAGCGATCCACCACGTTCTTATATGTTCTACATGGGCGACTTCGCGGAAGGTTTTATTACCAAGCAGTATCCTAACGCCCGTGCGGGCACCGACTTCAACTTCTTCCGCTTCCCCACCATCAATCCGCGCTATAGCAATGCCATCACCGGCGGTGCCGACGTCGTTGTCGTCATGAAAAACAACAGCGCAGTACGCGCCCTGGTCAAGTACCTGGCAACCGCCGAAGCCCAGACCATCTGGGTCAAGCGTGGCGGCTTCACCTCGCCCAACCGCTCAGTTGATCTCAACGCCTACCCCAACGAAGTCGCCAAAGCCTCCGCCCAGATGTTGACCAGCGCCCAACTCTTTAAATATGGCGCAGGCGACCTGATGCCCTCAGCCGTACAGGACGCCTTCTGGCGCGGCATGCTCACGTTTATCGAAGGCCCCCACCAACTTGATAGCATCTTAAAGACCATCGAAGTCGTAGCAAACAAAGAATATTAGCTATGTCGGTCCATCGAGCTATCCATCACTGCATACCTTCACAGTAAGTTGCTCACAAAATAAAGAAGTCATCCTCGCAGTATACAAGGATGACTTCTTTGATAACATACAGAGAATACGCTGTTAGCGGACACTCATAGTAATTAGAGTGTGAACGTAGAACTTAAAGCTGCTCTAGCAGGCTGTTCAAGCGGCTAACGAAGCTAACAGGGTTCTCCAATTGCTCGCCGCTGCTCAGGACGGACTGATCAAAGAGCACGTGCGCCCAATCGGAGAAGAGCTGCTCGTTGCTTTCGTTCTTGATACGCTGAACAATTGGATGCTGGGGATTGATCTCCAGGATCGGCTTGTCCATCGGTACCTGTTGACCAGCATTCTGCAAGAGGCGCTTCAGACTGGGATCGATGCCGAACTCGTCGACGACCAGACAGGCAGGCGATGAGATCAAGCGACTCGTGGTACGTACATCCTTCACCGCTTCACCCAGAGCAGTCTTAAGGCGCGCCAACAGGTCCTTCGACTCATCGGCGTTCTTCTGCTGCTCCTCTTTCTCCTGCTCATCTTCCAGTTTACTCAGATCGACCTCGCCTTTGGAGACCGACTGCAACTGCTTGCCCTGGTACTCCTGCAGTTCAGGTGCCACCAGATGGTCCACCGGATCGGAGAGCAAGAGGACTTCGATCCCCTTCTTCTTAAAGATCTCCAGCAGTGGGCTATCATTGGCGGCAGCATAACTATCGGCGACTATGTAGTAGATCTTATCCTGGCCCTCTTTCATGCGCCCAATATAATCTTCGAGCGAGACACTCTGTGTTTCGCCAGTCGAGGTAGTGGTACTGAAGCGCAGCAGTTTTGCGAGGGTCTCACGATTGCTGCGGTCATCAAGCACGCCCTCTTTAAGAACTCGACCAAACTCACGCCAGAAGGTTGCGTACTTCTCTGGCTCCTTGCTCGCCATATCGGTGAGCAGACTCAGGATCTTTTTGGCTGAGTTATTGCGGATCGCGTCGATCATACGGTTCTGCTGCAAGATCTCACGTGAGACATTCAGCGGCAGATCATTGGAGTCGATAACGCCACGCACAAAACGCAGGTAGCGCGGCATCAACTTCTCAGCGTCGTCCATAATGAAGACACGGCGTACATACAGTTTGACAGCATGATGGAACTCACGCGTGTACAGATCGAAAGGTGCCTGAGCCGGAATGAAGAGCAACAGCGTATACTCCTGTGTTCCTTCCATGCGGCTATGCACGTAAGCAAGAGGATCACTGTAATCGTGCGAGATATGTTTATAGAACTCGTTGTACTCTTCCTCAGTAATCTCATTACGCGGACGTGTCCAGAGAGCCGAGGCTTTATTGACCACCTCTAGCTCGTCCTTCGCCTGCTCTTCAGTCTCCTCACTATCTTCACGCTCACTCTCGCTCTTCATCACGATCGGTAGCGTAATATGATCGGAATACTTACGGATGATCGAGCGCAACTCATAACCCGAAAGCAGATCATCTTCATCTTCACGCAGGTGCAGGATCACTTCGGTTCCACGTGGCTCACGCTCGATCGTCTCCAACGTATATTCGCCCTGGCCCTCGGATTCCCAACGCACACCCTCGTTAGCAGGCAGTCCGGCATGGCGTGTCAAAACCGTCACATGATCAGCAACCACGAACGACGAATAAAAACCGACACCAAACTGTCCGATCAGATTGGCATCTCGCTGCTGATCTCCGGTCAACGACTGGAAGAACTCGCGTGTTCCCGACTTCGCAATCGTACCCAGGTGCTCAACGACCTCAACGCGGCTCATACCCACGCCGTTATCAGCGACAGTAATAGTGCGCGCCTCTTTATCATAGGCAACGCGGATCTTGAAATCTGTATCATGCTCATACAGCGTAGGATCCGAAAGCGCATCAAAACGCAGACGATCGATCGCATCTGAAGCATTCGAGATCAACTCACGCAAAAATATCTCTTTGTTGCTATAGAGTGAGTGGATCATGAGATCTAGCAACTGTTTAACCTCAGCTTGAAAACCGAGGGTCTCTTTATGCATATCTGTTGTCATAGTACAGCTATCCCTCCCTAGTGCCGTTTACAATACCACGCTAGCAATCACGCAAACAATTTTGAGAAAAGAAGAGCGTGCATCGTGAGGTATTAACAGGGTTACCAGCTAACATTGTACCAAATTCAAACCCATTTTGAAACATGGATTTACTACTGATCCGAACACTTGAGTGCAGAGCACTAGCGACGCCAGTCGCGTTGGTTTTCGGAATAAGATCTTAGTACGTAACCAATACAGCGATTATCAGCTATCATACCCAATAGCTCACAATTGCCCGATTCATAGAACTATCTCTCTACATAAACAGTACTATAGGACTAAGTTTGTATTCTGAGCAATTATAAATTCGTACATACTGATGACATCGTTCTTTTGCAAAAGCATTGATGATCGCAAAATATGTAACCATAGAAAGTAATATATGCTATTTTTATTTGCCGAAGAGATAAAAACAATGGTAAAGTAAAAAAGAACATTCAATCACGGTCATAGAAAAGGGTAACGCCGATAACATAAAGCAAGATGTGCAAGCATGATACACGTAACCGGTAAAAGCTGTACAGTATTTTGGCGCTTATCTCTTAAAAAATCACTCGAGGACCTTGATTACAGCAAAAGCAACAATACAAAAGATTTTTACAGATCTTTCCTAAAAGCTTCGACTTCTTGCCTATATCGCATTACCACTTGTGTACTGATTCTCTTTACTTGCATCACACATTGTAGTACAATGCGCATACAATGTTTTCTTGTGTATTGCTGTTACGCGGATGTTTTCTGAAATGCCGCCAATGAATTGTGTATTGTGCATGGCAACAGAGAGCATAAACAGTAAAACGGAAAACTAATTTCAAAAGGAGACAAAACACTATGAGCGAGCTATTAACTGTATCTGAAGTTGCACAAATCCTTCGTGTAGATGACACTACCGTGCGCCGTTGGGTCAAACAGGGCGCGTTAGAAGCGGTCATCTTACCACACGTCAACGAGCGTCAGGCATACCGTATCAAACGTGAGACCCTTAATCGTGTTCTGGGCGATGGTGCACTGTTAGTCGAGGCTAACTAGATTCTTCAGTTATGCATCGATAACAGTGCATATAATCTCACGCTTCAGCATAACAAGAAACCTGAAGTAACGCAAGGCAAGCACAGAGTCTGCACAGCAATGATGAACATTTTGTGCTTGCCTTGTCTCATTGCTAGCACTGGTTAACCAGCACTACCAGACACCTTACCTGCAGCCTATTCTGTCATCCTCTGTCATCACTCATACCACGCTCACAATACAGACCCCTTGCGCTTATATCTCAGTTATGCTGCATTTATGTCTCATTTACATCTCAATTTACAGCGCAAACGCAAGCGTGACGCGTTATAAAACGCATCTATCTTCGTTGGTATACTATAGACCTTTTCCATAAGCGCCGTTAGAGCAGTTAAGGTATAGTTCAACGTCTATCCGCTTCTTTTATATAGTGCAAAAGTCATGCTAATTGTAAGTACGTAAAGAGTCAAGAAGACCTATCCTGACCTACGAGGACACATAAAACAGCAAAAGAATAGTTAAAAAAAGGAGACACGTTGCGTATATGATGTTTCATCATATATCTCGTCACAAAACATGAGCGCACCATGGCAGACTGTTGACAGTGATACAAATTGAAGGTATCATCAAAACATAACACATAAATAAATATGTGACTTTAGCCATCTTTGCTTATACACTAGCAAAATAGACTAGACGTCTTACCGGCCAGGAAATAGTAAAATTGAAGACACGTATTTCGGCATCAGCTCGTGACTTTGCAACACTGGTCGATCTCCTCCGCTGGAGGAACGACCAGCAGCCGGAACAGCGCATTTACTCGTTTCTGACTGACGGAGAAAAAGAAAAAGGTGCCCTCACTTTTGCGGAGCTTGATCGTCAAGCAAGAATTATCGGCGCATCTCTTCAAGAGCGCCTTCCCCGCGGAGAAAGAGCTCTCCTAATTTATCCTTCGGGTCTCGAGTTTATAACTGCTTTTTTCGGTTGCCTGTACAGTGGCATTATCGCTGTTCCCGTCTATCCCCCTTCCACAGTTCGTTCCGACCGCACGCTCACCAAGTTTCGTGCGATCGTGCAAAATGCAGGGGTTAAGGCGGTATTGACATCGACTGCGATGTCAACCAAAGTAACGAGTCTTATTGAACAAACGCCTGAGCTGCAATCGGCCTTCTATGCTGTGACCGATGAACTACCAACCGAGCTTGGTGATCACTGGCATAGCCCCGACATCCAGCAAGATACTTTGGCGTTCCTACAATACACATCAGGTTCAACTGGCACGCCTAAGGGTGTCATGGTGACGCATGGTAACTTATTGCATAATGCGTCGGTGGTTGAACGCTACTGTGAACACCCCTTAGAGGGTGCGCACAGCGTGATGTGGCTACCTTTGTATCACGATCTCGGCCTGATTGGTGGTGTTTTACAACCCCTTTATGCGGGCTATGAATCTACCATTATGGCCCCCACTACGTTCCTACAACGTCCTTATCGCTGGTTACAAGCTGTCTCCAACCGGAAAGCTACAATTAGCGGTGGCCCCAACTTCGCCTTTGATCTTGCGGCCCGGAAAGTAACCGAAGAGCAGAAAGCGTCTCTTGACCTGAGCCATTGGGAGATCGTCGCCAATGGAGCGGAACCGGTTCGACCTGATACGCTACAACGTTTCGCGGATGCCTTTGCATCTTGCGGTTTCCGCCCTAACTATTTCTATCCCTGCTATGGCCTTGCGGAGGCCACTCTGGTGGTTTCGGCAGGCAAAAAAGGTATCGCCCCCAGCATCCATCCCTTTGATGGTGCTGCTCTTGAGCAAAATATCGCTCAGGTCGCAGACACCAATGAAGCGAATGCACGGACGCTGGTGAGTATTGGACAAAGTCAGCCAGACCAGACAGTCATTATTGTTGATCCTTCTTCTTTTACGCAATGTCCGGCTGATCGTGTTGGCGAGATCTGGGTAGCAGGTCCCAGTGTAGCAAAAGGTTACTGGCAACGTCCTGTTGAGACGAAAGAGACCTTCCAGGCATATCTATCACCCGATGATGAGGGCCCATTCCTGCGTACCGGTGACATGGGTTTTTCACACGAAAGCGAACTGTATATCACTGGTCGACTCAAAGATCTCATCATTATCCGTGGTAGTAATCACTATCCTCAGGATATTGAGCGTACAATTGAGAGCTCGCATAAAGCGGTACGAGCCAATGGTAGCGCAGCATTCTCGGTCGATATCGCTGGTGAGGAGCGTCTGATCGTTGTACAGGAAGTCGAGCGCACCGCCCTCTCCTCAAACCTCGCAAAGGTTGTGGCGACTATGCGCGAGGCTATTGCGGCTCAGCACGAGATCCAGGTCTATGGCATCGTTCTTATTAAGCCTGGCAGTCTGCCCAAAACCTCTAGCGGCAAAGTTCAACGCCGTGGTACAAAGGCAGCCTACCTGGAATATTTACAAGGTAAACCGTCACTGGATATTGTTCACTCGTGGCACCTGGAGCAACCGGCAATGGTGAAAAATCCTTTGCTGCCTGGCACACAGAGCGATTTTTCAACACAAGAGAACATGACACAACCATCGCAACAACATTCAGCCGTTGAGATTCAAGCGTGGCTTACGCAGCATATCGCACAACTCCTTAAAGTACGAGCGGAGTCTATCGATGTGCACGAGTCTTTCGCCTTCTACGGCATGGATTCGGCGCAGGCGATTGCGCTCTCCGCTGAGTTAGAAGACCTCATCGAACGAGATCTGCCACCAACATTGGCCTACGACTATCCTACGATCGCTGCACTCTCTAGCTATCTGGCTGGCGAGAAACAGCCAGAGATCAAGAGTGAACAGACAAACGAACAGCACAATTCCAGTAAGGAACCAATCGCTGTTGTTGGATTGGGCTGTCGCTTCCCGGGTGCAGAGAGTCCGGAGGCGTTCTGGAAATTGCTCAGTGAGGGGGTCGATGGGATCTCCGAGGTTCCCGCTCAGCGCTGGAATGTTGATCAATACTATGCTCAAGAGGCTGCAACGCCTGGTAAAGTGAACACTCGCTTTGGCGGTTTCCTTTCACAGGTCGATCAATTCGATCCTGCCTTCTTTGGTATCGCTCCACGCGAAGCCAACGGGATGGACCCACAGCAACGCCTCCTATTAGAGGTGGCATGGGAGACCTTTGAGCATGCAGGCATCGTACCCGAGCGCGCAGTCGGTAGTCAGACAGGTGTCTTTGTCGGCATCAGTAGTGACGAGTATTCACGGCTGGCCTTCGAAAAGCCCGAGCATATCGACGCCTACGCAGGTACTGGCAATGCGTATAGCATCGCAGCCAACCGCCTATCCTATGTCTTCGATCTACATGGTCCCAGTATGGCCCTGGATACCGCCTGCTCGTCTTCGCTCTTAGCTATTCATCAAGCCTGTCAGAGTCTGCGTAGCGGTGAATGTGAGCAAGCACTGGCTGGTGGTGTGAATATTATACTTTCACCAGACCTGACCATTGCCTTCTCACAGGCACGCATGATGGCGGCCGATGGTCATTGTAAAACCTTTGACGAGGCAGCCGATGGCTATGTACGTGGCGAAGGCTGCGGACTTGTACTCTTGAAAACCCTCTCCGCCGCTGAACGCGACGGCGATACCGTCTTCGCGGTCATTCGTGGCTCCGCTGTCAATCAGGACGGTCGCAGTAATGGGCTGACCGCTCCTAATGGACATGCACAGGAGGCCGTTATACGCCAGGCCTTGCGTAATGCCGATGTCAGTCCGGCACAGGTGAGCTACGTCGAGACACATGGTACCGGAACCGCATTGGGCGATCCGATCGAGGTCAACGCCCTTAAAGCGGTACTGATGCAGGGGAGTGAAGAGCAGTTCCCAGTTGTGCTGGGCGCAGTCAAGACCAATATCGGTCACTTAGAGTCCGCAGCAGGCATTGCTGGCTTTATCAAGACTGTGCTGAGTCTACACAAGGGCGAGATTCTGCCGAACCGCAACTTTAAGCGGCTCAATACGCATATCTCATTTGATGGAACAACGTTTACTATTCCAACCAGACGCCAACCCTGGCCCGCTCAGCAGCGGATCGCCGGTGTCAGCGCCTTTGGTTTCGGTGGCACGAATGTCCATCTCATTGTAGAGGCCGCGCAGACCCAACCACCTGTCGTCAACGAGGTGGCTCGCACCGAGCATGTGTTAGCCCTCTCAGCGCGCAGCCCGGAGGCACTCAAGCATGCCGCGCAGAACTATAGCGAGTTCCTGGCAGCAAATCCTGCTGTCAGCTTCGCCGCTATCGCCGCCAGCGCGAATACCGGACGCACGCACTTCAATACACGTCTGGCCCTGAGTGCCGCGAATTCACAGCAAGCACGCGAACAACTGGATAGCTTCGCCCACGGCGACAGCGTGATCGAAGGACTCCAACACGGGCAAAAAAATAATGGGAAGCGCAAGGTCGCATTCTTGTTCAGTGGACAGGGGACGCAGTACGTTGGCATGGCGCGCCAACTCTACGAGACCGAGCCAACGTTCCGCGCCGCACTCGATCGCTGTGATCGCATTTTACATGCGTATCTAGACCAGCCACTGCTCACTGTACTCTACAAACTTGCAACGGCGGACTCGCCACTACAAGAGACACGCTATACACAACCAGCCCTCTTCTCACTCGAATATGCGCTGGCAGAGTTATGGCGTTCGTGGGGTATTCAACCTGATATTGTGCTGGGTCATAGCATCGGCGAATATGTCGCAGCCTGCAGCGCCGGTATGTTCTCACTGGAGGATGGACTCAAGCTGATTACAGCGCGTGGCCGCCTGATGCAAGAACTACCAGAACACGGCAGCATGGTTGTTGCGTTTGCCTCACCCGCGCAGCTCGCAGATATTATTGAGCCGCATAAAGATCGTGTCTCAATTGCCGTCATCAACGGTCCACGCAACACTGTCCTCTCTGGCGATTCACAGAGGATACAGCTCATCGTGAGCCAACTTGAAAAGGCGGGTATCGATACACATCCGATGGCGGTCTCGCATGCTTTCCATTCGCCATTGATCGAGCCAATGCTTGCCTCGTATGAGCGCATCGCTGGCGACATCACCTATACCCCATCGCAGATCCCCCTGGTCAGTAATGTCACCGGAGAGGTTCTTGAGGTGGGAACGATCGTTGATGCGCACTACTGGGGCACACAGACGCGCACTGCGGTCCAATTTAACGCGAGCATGCAAACACTCGCCGCACAGGGCTATAATACCTTTGTCGAAATTGGCCCACATGCAACGTTAATGAATATGGGGAAACGCTGCCTGCCGGTGGGTAGTGGCAATTGGATACCATCCCTCCATCGCGAACAGGACAACTGGTATACGCTCACACAGGCGGTCGCTACGCTCTATACATTGGGCGTCGAGATCGATTGGCATGGCTTCGAGCAGGCATATCAACACCAGCGCGTCGACTTGCCAACATACCCGTTTGAACGCCAGACATACTGGTTCCAAGAGCAGAGAACCAGCACAGAGGTCCCACCGCGGCAACAACCAGTGGCAGCAGAACCAATCAGTGCGGTAAGCACACCTGACAGCCAGCGGCATCCGCTCCTCACTACACATATGGCACTGGTTCATCCGGTACGCATGCATGTATGGGAGAGTAGCCTGGACACACATCATCTACCCTATCTCAAGGATCATCGTATCCATGGGGCCATCGCACTCCCCATTTCGGCCTATGTCGAGATGGCACAGGCGGCCACCAGAGAGGTATTTGGTGTAGGACAACATATATTACAGGAGATAGAGCTGAAAAAGCTTCTGCTTCTCCCTGAGAAGGGAACCCAAAAAATCCAGGTTGTTCTTTCATCCGATACCAACAACCAGACAGCATTCCAGATTTATAGCCATACTGTCGGTGCGCCAGATCAACCACCTGAACAATGGATACTGCATGCAGCAGGCAAGATACAACAGCAATGAGGAGCGCTTGACGCAATTCTGGAGGATATCGTGGCACCATCAAACACATCTGGGAGTGGCAGGGAAATTAATTTCGGTCTTATCTTCTTCACCAGCAGCGATGCTCCAATGCATGGAGACAAGTATCGCCTGGTCCTTGAAAGTACCAGGCGAGCAGACCAATTAGATTTTTCGTCAGTCTGGATACCAGAACGCCACTTTACAAAAGACGGCTATCTCTATCCAAACCCTGCAATCCTCTCCGCAGCTCTGGCGCGAGAGACTCGCCAGATTAAATTACGTGCAGGCAGCGTCGTCATCCCGCTGCACAATCCCATTCTTATCGCTGAAGAATGGTCAATGGTTGATAATCTATCGGGTGGCCGGGTCGGCGTGGCATTCGCGTCGGGCTGGCATCCGACTGACTTCTCGCTCATGCCTGAGAATTATGAACGCCGCAACGAGGCCCTGGATGAAGGCATCGAGGTGGTACGCAAGCTCTGGCGTGGCGAGGCCATTCAGGTTACAGGTGGCGATGGCAAGCAAACAGAGGTGCGAACCTTCCCGCCTCCTATCCAGAAGGAACTACCGGTCTGGATTACTGCCGCAGGCAATCCCAAAACCTTTGCCAAAGCGGGTGCGATCGGCGCGAATGTGCTGACCCATATGTATAACCAGAGCATCCCAGAGCTCGCCGAGAAGATTCGCGTCTATCGTGACGCACGTGCAGAACATGGCTATGATCCTGCCACCGGCGAGATCTCGGTCATGCTGCACACCTTCATCAATAAAGATGAGCAGACAGTCCATGAGCAGGCACAGAAACCCTTCATGGAATATTTAAAGTCGGCTACCTACCTGGCAAACGCTATTGCGTACAGCCGAGGCCAGAAAGTCGACATGTCTTCGCTCTCAGAACAGGACCTGAACGATTATTTGGCCTTTGTCTATCAACGTCTGGTCTCTGAGCAGCGTGTCCTCTTCGGTACTCCGGAACAGAATGTCGATCTGATTACCCAGCTTCGTCTGATTGGTGTCACTGAGATCGCCTGCCAGATGGACTTCGGCGTTGATGTCGATCTGGTGCTAGAGAGCATGAAATATGTGAAGCAGCTCAAGGATCTTGTCGATGAGCGTCTGCAGGCGATGCCGGATCAGCAGCAGCATATCTATGTGCAGGATAATAACCTGATCAGCAATGACCAGCCACATAAGACAAATGGCTCGAATGGTCACATACAGAACAACGCGACTGCGGCCAGTCACGATCACTCGCTCGGTGCGATTCGTCAACGCTGCAAAAATGAGATCGACATGGAAGATTTCTATCAGGATCTCGATCAACGTGGCATCCAACTTGGCTCAAGCTTCCAGGGTATCAAACGGCTCTGGCAGCGCGACGGCGAGGCACTGGGACAGATCCGGCTGGCACCGTCGCTGCTCGAAGAGGCCCAACGCTACCAGGTTCATCCAACAATGCTCGACGCCTGCTTCCAGGTCCTTATCGCAGCGTTGCCACAAGCACTCTTCGCAAGCAAGACGGAGCTTTACCTCCCAGGCAGCTTGCGTAGCTTCCAGCTATTGCAGCCACTCGACACATCTGTCTGGAGCCATGCCCAGATTACGACTGCTACGACGGGCACTCCGGACCATATCGATGGTACCGTCCGTATCTTGAACGATAAAGGTGATCTGCTCGCTGAGGCCATTGGCCTGCGCCTGCAACGTACGCTGTTGAATGCCACAAGTACAACGACACCTGACACACAAACGGCTGGAACGACAGCAACGCCGGAGAATATTTCAGAGGTCGGCGATTGGCTCTATGAACTGGACTGGGAAGCGGCTGATCTCAAGCCAGAGCCCAAAGTAATCAAGGGCGAGACCTGGCTGGTCTTTACCGATAAAAGTGGGGTAGGTCAGGAACTGGTCAAAAAGCTCGAGGCTCAAGGAGCGGAATGTATCACGGTAACTGCCGGGACGCGCTACCATGTCACATCCCCTAAACACTACCGTATCTCAGCACAATCCGTCTCTGATGTCGAGCGCGTGATCACTGAGGTTGCGCAGCAGCATACACTGCACAATGTCGTCCATCTCTGGAGTCTGGATGCAACTCCGGTCGCAGCCACCTGCGTCGACTCGCTGGAAGAGGACCAGATGCTGGGTGCGAGCAATGTACTCGCATTGATGCAGTCGCTAATCCGTCAGATTGGCACCAATCCGCCCACCCTCTGGCTCGCCACCCGTGGTGCGCAAGCCGTTGGGAACGACCAGACACAGCTTGAGATCGCCCAGTCTCCTGTCTGGGGACTGGGTAAGACCTGCGCGATGGAGTATCCCGAGCTCTGGGGTGGTATGATCGATCTCGATCCAGCCGCCGAGCAGACGACCCTCGCCACGCAGATCACGAGCAGTATCTTTAGTAGTGCACACGAGGATCTCATCGCCTTCCGTAACGGTACGAGTTATGTCGCGCGCTTAGTACGTAGCCAGACACGCCCCGGCTCGCGTCTAGAGCTGCGTAAAGACGGTAGCTATCTGATCACCGGCGGTCTGTGGGGTCTGGGCTTAGAGATCGCGAAAACCTTCGCGCAGCAGGGTGCTGGACACCTGATCCTGCTGGGCCGCAGCAAGCTTCCTGCACGCGAGACATGGGACCAGGTCGCAGTCGATACACGCCTGGGTATTCAGATCGCAGGCATCCGTGAGTTGGAGCAGACGGGTGTGCAGGTACACTACACGGCAGTGGATATCGCCAACGAAGAGAGCTTCGCTAGCTTCCTGGACAGCTATACACATGAGGGACATCCACCCATTCGTGGCGTCATCCATGCGGCATCGGTCTGGCAGGATAAAAACGGTGAATCGCTTGTCGGTCCGCTTGCGAACCTGACGGCGGAGGGTCTCAGGACCGTCATGCGTCCGAAGGTCATCGGCACATGGCTCCTCCACTCACTCTTACAGAGTGCGCCGCTGGAATTCTTTGTCGCGTTCTCGTCGGGTGCCTCGCTCTTCGGCTCGGCAGCACAGGGCAACTATACGGCAGCCAGTGAATTCATGGATATCATCGCCGCTTATCGGCATGCTATCGGTCTGCCTGCCCTCAGTATCGACTGGGGTGCCATCTCCGAGATCGGCTTTGGTAGCACCACCGAAGGCAAACGTGTCCATGAGTATTGGGAGAGTCGCGGTATCCAGCGCATCAACCCGCGCCAGGTTATCAGTATTTTAGAGACCCTGACAACGCAAGATATTACGCGTATCGGCGTCCTGAAGCTGGATTGGAACCTGCTCACTCAGTACTATCAACAGATTACGCAATTACCGCTCGCACGCCATATGGCTCAGGAGGCAGCTAACAGTCAGCAGTCTTCAGGCGCACAGGTTGCAGAGGTTGCAGAGGCAAGCTCGATCATTGAGAACCTGCGCAATGCCAATCGCTCAGAGTGGCAGCAGTTGCTGGAACAGTATGTGAGCAAACATGTCTCTACCGTGCTGGGCTTGCCTATCGCACGGCTGGATATTCAACAGCCAATGACCTCGATCGGCCTCGACTCGCTCATGGCAATCGAGCTCAAAAACCGCCTGGAACATGAACTGGATCTGCGTATCCCGATCGTCACCTTCTTACAAGGTCCCAGCATCGCCCAATTCGCAGCCCAGATCAAGGACCAGCTGGCGGAGAAAATTCAATCAGTACAACTAACGGAGTCAACGACCAGCCAGATGCAGACGATCACCGAAGCTACTCTGGAACGTCCAGGGATTCACCAGGTATTGCAACAGGAAGAGGCAGAGACGCTGCTCAGCCAGTTGGATCAACTCTCTGAACAAGAGGTCGACGCTCTTCTCAACCGCATGATCCCTGGAGAGCAACCATCAGACAATCTTAACAGAACCAGAATCAGCCCGGAACAACTCATCAACGAGCTGCCCGCTGCTCTGAATGCGCAAGATGCTGAGGCATTGCTGACTCAACTTGATCAGCTCACTGATGAGCAGGTCGAAACATTGCTCAACCAGATAGCACAGAAAGAGGACTTGAATCGATGAGCGATGTCTCAAAAAATCTCGCGAATCTGAACGCGGATGCAAAACGCGCTTTGCTGGCAAAATTGCTACGCGAGCGCGCTGGAGTAAGCGAGTCCCAGGTAAGTGAGTCTACGGTAAGTGAGTCCGGGCCCGGTGAACCTGCAGTAGCACGTGAATCATGGATGCCCATCTCGCACAATCAGAAGGCTCTCTGGTTCCTGGCGCAACTGGCTCCTGAGAGCGCTGCCTATAATCTGATGTATTCGGCTCGTATCAGTTCACAGATCAACCACACGTCACTCAAAAAGGCGCTGCACACATTGACGCAGCGCTACCCGATCCTGACGGCGACGTATACGCTGCATGCTGGAGAACCGGTGCAACAGCTACACCCGGAGCTTCAGATCCCGCTAGAAGAGGTCGCCGCTCGCACGCTAAGTCTGGAGGAGATCCAGGCCGAGCTTTATAGTGAGAGCAATAAAGCAATCAACCTGGCACTAGGACCCCTGCTCCGCATCCGGCTCTATGAACGTGCTCAGAATGACTTTGTGCTTGCGCTGATCGTTCATCATATCGCTGTCGATTTCTGGGCGCTCGATATCCTGGTCGATGAGCTCTTTATTCTGTACGCAGCTGAACAGGCTGGCATCGCTTCGCCGTTGCCTGCCCCGGGTGAGCAACATAGCGAATTTGTACGCTGGCAGAATGAGATGATCGCCAGCCCCGAGGGCGAGCGCCACTGGGCGTACTGGCAACAGGTACTGGCTGGCGAGGTCTCGAACCTGCACCTGCCAACTGATCGGCCACGTCCACCGAAGCAGACCTACAACGGGGCCTCGCATAGCTTCTCGCTTGACCCCGAACTGACACAACGTCTGCGTGCTCTGGCTAACACCGAGCGTGTTACGCTCTTTACCCTGATGCTCACAGCCTATCAGTCGCTAC
Source organism: Ktedonobacteria bacterium brp13 (assembly GCA_015099395.1). Taxonomy (GTDB): domain Bacteria; phylum Chloroflexota; class Ktedonobacteria; order Ktedonobacterales; family Ktedonobacteraceae; genus Dictyobacter. Next base: position 4,336,174 of record AP024096.1, read on the forward strand.
TCTATCGCTACACTAACCAGGACGATATTGTTGTCGGGACACCGGCCCTGGGCCGTACCCGGTCAGCCTGGGAGCGCGTCATCGACTATCTGGCGAACCCGATCCTGGTACGCGCAAATTTAGCGCATAACCCTACCTTTAAAGAACTGCTCGCACAGACGCGACAGGAGGTCTTCGACGCACTGGATCACCAGGACTTCCCCTTCCCACTGCTCGTCGAACGCCTGCAGCCCAGACGCGATCCCAGCTACTCACCGTTCTACCAGACCCTTTTCATCTGGGATCGCCCACGTAAGCGTAGCGACCAGGATCTAGAGCGCCTGCTACCGAAAGAGATAGCCAGGAAAATAGCGCAGGAGAATCTCGCCTTTGAGCCATTCGCCTATGGACAGCAAGGTGCTCCCTTCGATCTAACACTAACAGTCTTCGAGATCGATGGCAACCTGAGCGCAGATTTCCGCTATAACGTCGATCTCTTCGATGCAGCAACCATCGCGCAGATCGAGCAGCATTTCCGCGTCCTGCTCCAGAGCATTGTGGAGCAGCCAGAGCAGCACCTGCTCAGCCTGCCGATGCTGACCCCAGAGGAGCGTCAACGCATCCTGATCGATTGGAATGCGACCCAGAACGATTTCCCGGCCCAGACGACACTCCATGCACTGATCGAGCAGCAGGTTGAACGTACACCTGATGCGATCGCACTGAGCTTCGAAGGTGAGACCCGCACCTATCGCGAGCTCAACAATGCCGCCAATCATCTGGCACGCCAGCTGCAAGTGCTGGGTGCCGGTCCGGATACATTGATTGGTGTGAGCATGGAACGCTCTATCGAGATGGTCGAAGCGCTGCTAGCGGTGCTGAAATCCGGTGGCGCGTATGTGCCGCTGGACCCGAGCTATCCAGCAGACAGGCTCGCTTATATGCTGCAAGATGCGAATGTCTCTGTCTTGCTGACGCAACCACAGCTGAAAGAGCAGTTTCTTACAACCGCGGCACAGGTCATTACGCTGGATGCGCACTGGGATCAAGGTCTACGCAATGAGCAGGTCGCTAATCCTGATAGCCAGAGCGGACCTGAGCAGCTCGCGTATATGATCTATACCTCTGGCTCAACCGGTAAACCGAAGGGCGTCATGAATACGCATCGCGGTATCAGCAACCGGCTCCATTGGATGCAGCAGGCATACCAGCTGACGGCACAAGATCGCGTCATGCAGAAGACGCCCTTCAGCTTTGACGTCTCGGTCTGGGAGTTCTTCTGGCCGTTGCTGACGGGAGCAAGACTGGTTGTGGCCCGTCCCGGTGGTCACCAGGACCCGGCGTACCTTGCCCACTTGATCGCCGAGCAGCAGATTACGACGCTACACTTCGTGCCCTCGATGCTCCAGGTCTTCTTGCAAGAGCCAGGTATCGAGCGCAGCAAGAGCTTGCGCCAGGTCGTCTGTAGCGGTGAGGCGCTGACACCGGAACATGTACAGCAGTTCTTTACACGCTTCCCACAGGGCGTCGCGCTGCATAACCTCTATGGTCCAACCGAGGCGGCGATTGATGTGACCTCCTGGGAGTGCTCACCCGGCGATACAGAGAGTGTGCCGATCGGTCATCCGATTGCCAACACCCAGCTCTATATCTTGAACGCAGCCCAGCAACCAGTTCCCGCTGGCATCGCTGGTGAGCTCTTCATCGGTGGCGTCAACGTCGCACGTGGCTACCATAATCGTCCAGAACTAACCGCCGAGAAGTTTATCGACGATCCGTTCAGCGCACAGCCTGGCGCAAAACTCTTCCGTACCGCCGACCTCGCTCGCTATCGCCAGGATGGTGCGATCGAGTTCCTGGGTCGTATTGATCACCAGGTCAAGATTCGCGGCTTCCGTATCGAGCTTGGTGAGATTGAGAGCGTCCTGAAGCAGCAGAGCGCACTGAAGGATGCTATCGTCGTAGCGCGCGAGGATGCACAGGGCAACAAACGTCTGATTGCCTACCTCGTTCCTACACAGAGCGACAACCATCCAACCATCGAAGAGCTGCGTAGCTTCCTGAAGAACCAGCTCCCAGACTATATGGTACCGGCTGCCTTTATGTTCCTGGAAGAGCTACCACTCTCGCCCAACGGGAAAGTGGATCGCAAGGCACTCCCAGAGCCAGACGCCAGCCGTCCTGAGCTGCAAGTCGACTATCTCGCCCCGCGTACAGAGATTGAGCAGACCCTGGTCGCGATCTGGTCTGAGGTACTGGGCATCGAAAAGATCGGTGTTAACGACAACTATTTTGACCTTGGCGGAGCCTCGATACAGGCACTGGAGATCGTCGCAAAGGTCTCTGAACAACAGCTTCCATTCGCCCTGGAGATGCTCTTCGAGTTTCAAACCGTCGCTGAACTGGCCTCCGCCATCGCAGCGAAGCAGGCTATCCCAGCGGAGGCAGCCAATCCCCAGCTTGAGCAAGAGGAGTCAGAGTTCAACCAGCAGCCAATCGAGACGGTGACCTCGGCCAGCCTGGTAACAGAAGAGCCTGCAAAGCTCGCTCTGCCCAATACCTATATCGAGAGCCTGGGCACCTATCTACCGCCTAAAATAGTGAGCAGTGAAGAACTGATCGCTGGCTGTACGACACCGATCCGCTTTCCGATGTCCCGTCTCACGGGCGTCAAAACACGGCGTATGGCAGGCGAGAGCGAGTTCTCAATAGATATTGCCATGCAGGCAGTCGCAGACTGTCTGGCGAACTCGAAGTACAATCCTGAAGATATCGACATGATTATCTGCGGCAATATCTCGCACTACAATAAGCCCAATCTGCACTTTGACTTTGAGCCCAGTACAGCGATTGTTCTCAAGAACCACTTTGGCTTCACCAACGCCATCACCTTCGACGAGGATAATGCCTGCACAGGACTCTTTACCGCAGCCTATATCATCGATGCCTTCATACGCGCAGGCCTGATCCGCCGTGGACTCGCGGTAAGTGGGGAGTATATCAGCCATCTGGCCAGGACGGCACAACAAGAGATTGAGAGCTTTATGGACTCGCGGCTCGCCTGCCTGACGGTCGGGGATGCGGGCGCAGCCTTTATTCTCGAAGCTGCTCCAAGCAAAAAAACTGGCTTCCATGAGTACGAGATGTACTCGCTTGGTCGCTATAGCGAGGCCTGCATCGGCCGACCGACCGATAAACCGCACGGTGGCGCTATCATGTATACCGACGCTGTGACGGTCTCTTCGGTCAATCTGAAACAGGCGATCTCGCACGCAGGTCTGATCATCGAGCGTTCACAGTGGCCCAAAGAAGCGTTCCAGCATATTCTGGTACACCAGACCTCGAAGACCACGATCAACGATGTACCCCGCGAGATCAATAAGTACTTCGGACGCGAGGTCGTCGAGCGCAATAGTGTCATCAACAATATTGCTGAGCGCGGCAATACCGCGACAACGACTCATATGGTTGCAGTAATGGATCATATCCGCAACAACCATATCCAGTCCGGCGATAACGCGATCTTTGGTATCACTGGTTCTGGCGCGACCATCGGCACTGCGCTCTATACCTTTGATGATCTACCTGATCGTATCCGTCGGCGTGAGGCGGGCGAGCCTGTGCAGAAGGTTACGCCAGAGGGACGCTTCATCTCACTCCTGCCAGCAAACCAGCGCGTGCAGGTTGCCAGTATCGGTACCATTCCTGCCACCAGCACGGTTGCGAAGCAGAGTCTCGATCTGATCGAAGCCGCCGCACAAAACGCCCTGTCACAGGTCTCCTATGACAAGAGCGCGATCGACCTGCTGATCTTCTCAGGCATCTATCGCGACGATTATATCAGCGAACCCGCTATCGCCGCGCTGGCACAGGGACGCATGGGGATCAATGATGACATCGAGACGCAACAGGACAAGAAGACCTTTGCCCTCGATATTATGAACGGTGCCCTTGGTACGCTGGATGCGGTCTACTCTGCCATTGGCTTGATTAAAGCGCAGCGAGCCCATAAAGCACTGGTCGTTGCCTCCGAGGTCGAGAACAATCGCCAGAGTAAGCACGAAGAGTACGGTCTGGTTGGCATCGCAGAGACCGGCTCGGCACTATTGTTAGAGGAGAGCCCGGACGGCAAGACCGGCTTCGGCAACTTTGTCTTCCGCGACTTCCCTGAATACGTCGAGCTACGCAACGTCCACTCCACGCCTGAACCGCAGAACAATCAGCTGGTCATGCTGAATAAGACCGATCCGCAGATCATGCAGGCCTATCTGCGCTGCATTCGTGAAACCGTCGCTGAACTCTTAGAGATTGAACAACTAGAGATGTCGCAGATCAGCGTCATCTTGCCGCCCCAGATCTCATCCGCCTTTGTGGACGAGCTGAGCAACGAGCTACACGTTGCACGCGAGCACTTTGTCGATGTCCAGCCGGAACATGACCTCTTTACGTCGTCACTGGCTTACGCATTCGCAGATGTACAGCAACAGCACAAAGCACAGGCAGGCGATATCGGTCTGATCATCAACGTCGGTGCCGGTATCCAGGTCGGTTGCGCAACGTATCATTTCTAAGATCTTATTCCGAAAACCAACGCGACTAACGTCGCTAGTGCTCGCACACGCAAGTTTTCGGATAAGTAGTAAGCAGAGCAGAGCAGACTTTTTCTCCATCAAGGAGATTTCACCATAGAGAGGGCTTCGTATCTGTACGAAGCCCTCTTCTACTAGTACTAGAACAGGTCAGGTTATAAAAGAGGATGGCAGTATCACCCTGGATCTTAGCACCTACGACGCGAGCAACACTACACGCAAAAAACAGGCTCTTCTGCCTGCCATATGCCGGAGGAGGAGCCTCCATCTATCGCACATGGGCGTACTATCTACCACCCGAGGTAGAAGTCTGCCCCATCCAGCTACCAGGGCGCGAGGGTCGTTTTAGCGAGCAACCCTATAAACGCATCGAGCCTCTGATCCAGGATCTCATCCCGGTGCTCCTCCCCTACATGGATCGCCCCTTCCAGATCTTTGGACACAGTATGGGCGCACTGATCACCCTACAACTGGTACGTGAGCTACGGCGTCAGGGTCTCCAACCGCCCACCCAACTCTTCGTCTCAGCCCGTCCAGCACCACAGTTACCACGAAGACGTAAATTACTGTATACCCAGCCCGACGACGAATTCAAAAATACGCTGAAAACACTGGGCGGAACACCCGAAGCAGTCCTGCAAAACGCCGAACTCATGGAACTATTCTTACCCTTGATCCGCGCCGACTTCGAACTCGTCGAAACCTTCTCCTACAAAGAAGAGGCACCACTCGCCATCCCTATCGCCTCCTTCGGCAGCAACGACGATCCCGATGTCAACGCAGAAGAGGTCTTAGCCTGGGAGACGCATACCAGCCGCACCTTCAGCAGCAAAATGTTCCCTGGCAACCACTTCTATCTCCACACCCACCAGGAATTATTACTGGCAACCATAAAACAATATTACGATCTTTATCATTTATAATCGTATTCCGCACACCAATGCGACTTTCATCACTTATCCTCTACACACAGGTGTGCGGATCAGCAGTAAGCACAGAGAACCAGGATACCCTGATCATTGCCCACGTATTCTGGTTCTCTTACTGGGGTCTGTGACGCAAAAGAATACCCCTTCTATCGATCACCCAAAAACCTCCATTGATCTATTCACCTTGCGCAGGACTTTCCAGAACGTTTTCACCTCCTTGTATGCGGGCACAACATCCTTTGCTAGCACACTTATTGTCAGCAAGAGCACCGGCCCAACTTTGCTCACCACCATCCACTGCCAGCCCAACGTCCCTGGATAGGGACCATAGATGCTATCCACAGTCACATTTATATGCCAGTAATTGAGCAGCACAAACGCACTGGGTAAGCATGTCAGAAGGATAAGACATCGAGACAAACGTGTCTGAAATTCTGGGCAGCAGACCAGGCACATCGCAATCACAGGCGCGAGGCTTGTCCATTGATATTCGTACACCAGATCGTAAAAACAGAGGTAATAGACCACTGCCAGAAACATCCCCTTGGTGACGTGGACACGTTTCAGCGAGCCGAAAAAGAGCACCAGGGCCAGCGCCATCCCATCGATCACCGTGATCGCGATCCCCGGTAGCGGTGTGCTATACAGCAGTGCCCGGAGCGTAATGATTTGAACCGGGCCATCGGTGCTTGTTGAGAGCAAGCGCGTGCTTAGATTACTGAGGTAGTAGGAGTCGGAGCCGTTGATGAGAAACACCCCCGTCAGGACGGCAAAGAGGCAGATGCCAATCAGTACCAACTTGCATCGATGTTTGCAGAGCAGTACACCAAGCCAGAGGATGCCAATTGGTTTGACCAGCAAGGTTAGGCAGTACAGCACGCCACCCCAACGCTCGCTCTGGTTCTTCACCAGGGCAATCAGCAAGAGCAGCAGGAACACGTTGAGCACGGATTGAAACTGAGAAATTGCTATTTCCAGGTACTGCGAGGCATTGGCCAACAGGACGAACACCGCCAGCCCGATATACTTCTCCTTGCGGAAGCTCCAGAAGAAGTAGGCCGTGACGGCCAGCGTAAACAGAAGTTTGACGATCATCCAGGCGTAAAATGCCTGTGTGGGCGAAAGTAGGAGCAACGGCGTCCCTACAACTAACGTGAAAAACGGATGGTACACATTGCTATTCACAACATGCCCGCTGGCGTAGACCGCGCCATTCGGCAACGGCGTACCAACCAGGCTGCCCCCGTGCCAATAGGCATAGGCACCGTTGGGGATCTGGTAAAAGTCCATCCCCTGACAACAATGATGCAAGGAGTAACCCGTAAAGAGGCTGGTGAACCAGCCAGTATGAAATGCTGAGATAAAATACAACAATTGAATGAAGGCTCCAAGATAGATGAGTTTGTATCTCATGAAATGCTGAACATACGTGTGCATCGATCCTTCTTTCTTTTCTTTGTTTGTATATAGAGCAGAGTTTATGGCACGAGAGTCAGGGTAGGTGTGCCCGTCGGCACGTGAGTCGGGGCAGGTGTGGCCATCGGCACGGGAGTCGGGGTAGGTGTGGCCGTCGGTCTGGAAATGGGATGGGGATGCGCCGCGCTATTGCTCGTGTATGTGGCTATAGCAAAAATTGCCACAGTACTCAGAAGAAGACAGCAAGCGAGAACCACTGCCACCAGGAGGGGGAGTGGTCTGCGTACAGATCGCCTTCTGCTTCCTCTCACCATCTGCCCTGGCGCAGGTGCCATTTCCTCTAATCTTTCGTGGCCCAAAAAGGGAGAGAACGCCATGCTGCTCTTGTTGAAAGCCGGATCGTGCGCGAAAGTATCTGCTGACAGGGCAAATGTACGCAACCGGGTGCGGATCTGTGCTATTTCTGCCAGGTCTTTACGGCATGTTTCGCATACCTGGAGGTGAGCGGTGAGTGCCTGGTGCTTCGCAACAGCCAGTTCACCTGCTGCATAGTCTCCTAGCAAAGCCTGTGCTCTGCGATGGGTCATTTTTATTTGCCTCTTCATTATGATACCTCCAGGCCCAGTTCTTTAGACGCTTTACGCAATGCGATCAGTGCTCGCTGCGTACGCTTGCGCACTGCCTCGTTACTCAAACCCAGACGTTCGGCAGTCTCACGGTAACGCTCGCCGTCTATAAAGTGTGCAATCAGACAAATAGCTTCATCTGTTTTGAGTTTGAGCAAGGCCATACGTAGGAGTTCGCGCGTGATATAGCGCTCTTCCATGGACAGGTGCTCCTGCGCTGGAAATGCTGGCTCTCTCTCGATATTTCGTTCCCTGGTTCTGTGTGTCTGCCAATCGCTGTAGCGTTCGCGTACTGAGTGCTTGCGCAGAAATGTGAGAGCTTTGTTGGTAGCAATACGATAGATCCAGGGTGCAAGTGGGTGCCCAGTTGTCCCAGTAAAGCCAGATCTCCAGCCAGGTAGCTCCTGAAAAACCGTGAGAAAAGTTTCTTGTAATATATCTAGTGTATTTTCCCTATTGCCTAACATTTGTAATAAAAAAGCGAAGAGGCGGGGCTCATAATAGGTCACCAGAGGGCGAAAAGCCTCGAGGTCTCCCCCGCGAAAGCGCTTCACGAGATCAAGCTCTTCGGCCTCCGGCAGGTTGGATATGTTCACAAATAAGATACCTTTTTCATAAGTAATAGATCCTGCTTAAGGTGAGCAAAATGCTGAGTAGGCTAAACCCCTGATATTGTGCTCTGTGGAGTAACGTTTACATGGCCCAAAAGCGGACAAGATACGTTGTATTTCCTAGAAGAAAGAGGGAAAGATCAAGAACTGCTTCTTAAATTTAGAAAACAGTTTAGATTATTGGAGCGACAAGGTTTTATTACGGTATGGTCTGATATAGATATCGGTGCAGGAATGGAATGGGAAATCAAGAATATGTCAGGCATGGTTCAAGCTCACTTTGAACCATGCCTGACATGGAAAAATCCCCTCTTTAGAGACTACTACGCACGTACATGCTGCGCCAGCTTCGCCAGCGGCTCTTGCGCCGCCAGTAACGCTTCGTCGGTCTTACAAAACGAAAAACGGACGTAATCTTTGCCGATATGGATATGTTCCGCACTATACATTGTCTCTAGCGGGATGCAGGCAACGCCGATCTGCTGGATAAGGAAACGTGCGAACTCCATCGGCATCCCTTGAAAGACCCTGGAGAAGTCGGTCAGGATAAAGTACGTTCCTTGCGGCTCACTATACTTGAGTCCACTACCCGCCAAAGCACGCATCAATAACTGCACTTTGGCTTCGTACATTGCTCGGAACTGTTGATAATAGCTATCCGGCATGTTGAGCGCATAGGCGATACCTTGCTGCGTGGGATGATGGACGGCGAAGGTGATAAACTGATGGGCTCGTGCAACGCCATCCAGCACGTCGGGATGTCCGTAGACCCAGCCGATCTTCCAGCCTGTGGCGCTAAAGCTTTTACCTGAACTGCTGACCGCTACAGTACGTTTGAACATGCCGGGCAGGGTCGCGATGTGCAGATAGTGCGCATCCTTTAATGTGAGGTGCTCATACACTTCGTCAAGGATCACGGTCACATCGTACTCAATACAGAGTTCAGAGATCAGTGTCAGCTCTTCACGGGTGAAGACACGACCAGTAGGATTGTGCGGCGTATTGATAATAATCGCCCGTGTCCTGGCTGTAAAGGCGGCACGCAGCTCGGCCTCGTCGAAGGTCCAGGTGGGTGGGTGAAGTGGCACAAAGACAGGCGTCGCACCCGCCATAATAATATCCGGCACATAGCAATCGTAGAATGGCTCGATCACGATCACTTCATCACCTGGATCGACCAGGCCCAGGATACAGGCGAGCAGACCCTCTGTGGCTCCGCTTGTTACAACCACACCCTGTAACGGATCAATATCCAGGCCATAAAAACGCCGGGCATGCTCAGCAACCGCATGACGCAGCTCGGCAGTGCCAGGCCCGGGCGCATATTGATTATGCTGCCCATCGTGCAGAGCTGCATTCACCTGCTCGACAATAGCAGGTGGAGTATCAAAGTCAGGCCGGCCCTGTCCCAGATTGAGGGCATTGTACTGCTGGGCCAGGCCATTTATCTCTGTAAAGATAGTGGTGCCAAAGGTCTCAACGCGACGAGAATAAAACGGCATACGACTGCTCCTACTCTTCGGAATACAATTTTACTCTCATTATATGCTATAGAGAGTCGACTGTAGCTAGATCGACATGCAAATTTTCAGACACACTAGCAGCGATAACGTGAACGGTGGATAGAACAGGAACTATACCGTGTCTCTTTCTAACATTGTTCAACGTTACTTGAGAAGGTCGCAAAAAAGTGTTTGGAGAGTGCATGAAAGTGCATGGCATTTACTTGACAAAGGAGCAGCAATGACAAAGTACATCCTGAGTCTGGATCAAGGTACTACCAGTTCACGTGCCATGATCTTCAACCACACAGGGAATATCGTGAGTGTTGACCAGCAAGAGTTTCCTCAGATCTATCCAGCCCCTGGCTTCGTCGAGCATAATCCCGAAGATATCTGGTCCACGCAGATTGCAGTCGCTAAAAATGCAATGCGCAAAGCGGGTGCCAAGGCCACTGATATCGTTGCACTGGGCATTACGAATCAACGCGAAACTACGGTCGTCTGGGAGAAATCTACGGGGAAACCAGTCTATAATGCGATCGTCTGGCAGAGCCGCCTGACCGTTCCTATCTGTGAAGAGCTAACAGCCAAAGGCTTTGACAAGGAGATTCGGGAACGCACTGGCCTGGTCACCGATGCCTATTTCTCAGGTACCAAGGTGAAATGGATCCTCGACAATGTCGAGGGGGCACGCGCAAAGGCCGAACGCGGAGAGCTCCTCTTCGGCAATATCGATACCTTCCTCATCTGGCGGCTTACATCTGGACGCTTACATATCACTGACTACACCAATGCCTCACGTACGCTTATGTTCAATATCTATACGAAAGAATGGGATGATGTCATTCTCAATGAGCTTGGTGTCCCGCGCTCAATGCTCCCAACGGTGATGCCTTCCAGTGCGGTCTACGGTGAGACAGATGCCCAATTCTTTGGTGGACCAATTCGGATCGCCGGTATCGCTGGTGACCAGCAAGCAGCCACATTCGGGCAGGTCTGCTACGAGATAGGGACAGCCAAGAATACTTATGGGACTGGCTGCTTTATGCTGATGAATACCGGTGGGCAAGGGATTCACTCCAAGAATGGCTTGTTGACAACGATCGCCTGGGGACTGGGGAAAAAGGAATCACCTGAACTGACGTATGCACTGGAAGGAAGTATCTTCATTGCTGGTGCCGCTGTCCAATGGTTGCGCGACGAACTACACGCGATCCGCTCCAGTGTCGAGATCGAGTCACTGGCACAGACAGAAGAAGATAACGGCGGTATCTATCTTGTACCTGCCTTTGTGGGGCTGGGCGCACCCTACTGGGACTCCAATGCACGCGGTACTATCGTAGGCATTACACGAGGCACGACGATGGGCCATATCGCCCACGCAATTCTGGAGTCGATGTGCTATCAGACACGTGATGTCCTCTCGGCGATGAATGCGGATAGTAATATCCCGACAAAGACGTTACGCGTCGATGGCGGCGCAGTTATCAATAACCTGCTGATGCAGTTCCAGGCAGACATTTTAGGTATCGCGGTACAACGCCCACAGATTGCAGAGACGACTGCACTCGGAGCCGCCTACCTGGCGGGTCTTGCTACAAATTTTTGGCAGAGTGAACAAGAGCTGACCGACCTGTGGATTGTTGACCGCACGTTCGAACCACATATGAGCCAGGATCAGCGAGATAGTCTCTATGCGAACTGGCAGCGGGCCGTCGAGCGCTCGCGCAATTGGATTCAAAGTAAATAGTAGGAAAGGTAGTGGTGCGTACATCGTTATCTCGTGAGATTACCTCAAGCGGATGTATGGTTGCTAACCATACATCCGCGCGCGATTGGAGAGATACCTATGAAAAGTCCAGCTATTGGGAAAACCGCATCACCTGCGCTGGCAGGTACACTCGGTGACTGTATTGCTGAGTTCTTCGGTACCATGGTCCTTATATTATTCGGTAATGGGGTCAGTGCTTCCTTCATACTCTTCAACACCCTGGGACCCCCCGTCAGAACAACAACCCAACCTATCCCGTTCGCAAACAGCTGGGTACTTATCTCTCTGGGGTGGGGCCTCGCCGTTATGCTTGGTATCTATGTGGCAGGTGCGGTGAGCGGCGCGCATATAAATCCTGCGGTAACGCTCAGCTTCGCTTCACGTGGCAAATTCCCCTGGCCCAAGGTCCTGCCTTATATGGGATCACAATTGTTAGGTGCATTTATCGCCGCCGCTATCGTGTACTTCGTCTATAAAGGAGCTATCGATAACGCCATTGCAATAGCTACAGCGAAAGGTATGCCAAATACGGTCAGTAGTGTTGCTGGCGGCGTCTTCTACACAGCTCCGAAGCCGTTTGTCGGCCTCTTTGGTGCGTTCGGTGATGAATTTGTCGGTACAGCCCTTCTGGTAGGGCTCATTTTTGCAATTACTGATGGACGTAATCAGCCTGTACAGGCGAACTTGAACCCTCTGATCATCGGCCTTGTGATTGTGGCTATCAGCGCATCCTTTGGTTTGAATACCGCTTATGCGATCAATCCTGCTCGTGATTTCGGGCCGCGTCTGTGGGTCGCTGTCGTAGATTCTGGCAGGAGCCTCAACTCATATACATGGATACCGATCGTTGCGCCTTTACTCGGTGGTGTTGTGGGTGCATACATCTATGACTTTACGGTAGGGCGTGTGCTAGCAGTACGCCACATGGAAATATCGGGCGAGGCCATCACCAGAGGCAGAGCGGTCCGCGAGCCCCATCGCGATAGTTCTCCCGATTAACAGCTACCTGATTACTATTCAGTGAAAGCAAGGGGGCTACGTAACTCATTACGTAGCCCCCATTATCATTATAGACAAAAACATACGCGCACTCGACAACGTGAGAGCCACCCTCACCGGTATGACACTCTGGCCACGGATGTGAGGAACTCCGCTATTTTTTTGGACGGTTCTGCTTTCGACTGCTTTTTGCCATCTCGCGCTTCGCCTTGCCAGCTGGAGCATTCCTCCCGCTTGTACCGTGTTGTGTGAATACTCCAGGTATTGCGGGCAGGGAGACAGGAGTTCCCATCCCAGCTCTTATTTCAGCGTTGTACGTTGCCATCCATTCGTCTATTCCCTCTTGAGAAGCCATATCGAAGCCTCGTTGCATGCCCATCATCACGCAAGTAGTTTATCCCAAGATCCATCATGGTGTCACTGCATCCAGGTTGGATGCCCTCATCTGCGAGCGTCTTCCCCTCAACTGACGCCTCGAATAACGCTTCCAGTTCCTCGCGGTACCGAAGTGCTGCTTTCTCAAGATACTCGCCACTCTCTTTCCCAAACACGGGCTGATGAATATTAAATGTCACATCTCAATCTCCTTATGGAAGAGAACTGTGACCGATTCTTTCGCCCTCACACTCTCGTTTCTTCTCATCTTCTCATCATTCCACCACCGTCTGCCCTTCTTTGCCAGAAGAAACCAGTATCTCCTTTCAGATATTTTACCACCTTCCTTTTGACACGACATCCCATTTGCAAAGCAGCAGGTGCCGGGCAGCGTGATCATGGCTTGAAATAGACTTGGTACTGTTGTGTACACTGTCATTAAGAGCGTTCCCCATCACGAACTGGTAGTGAAGAAAGATGCTCAAACGTTACATTTATGTACAATAGTTAAAAAGCTTACGTAGCACTACTCCATGTATCAAGTCTCCTCCGGCGGGATTTGGAGTGATCTCTCACAAATAAACAAAAAATGAAGATGGATCTTCATTTAAAACAGGTCAACATGTCATCATGACGTATGCATGTGAATGGAGTGGAGAAAAGTCTCTATTGACATGGTGATCTATTCTTACTGTCCAGGCATTTTTTGTTAAGGAGGCTATATATGACGGCTTTCTCCAAGCGACACAGCGTGTTTCTCATACAGGTGATAGCAGAACTCCTACTCGTTGGTCTCACAGTTTCGTCCTTCACGTTGTATCCGAGTCTGACTGCTCATGCGAGGAGTAGGCACCCAAAGGGCTTCTATGAGCAGACCAACCTGGTCTCTAATCTCCCCAACATCGCCAGGTTTCAAGATCCCAACCTGGTCAATTCCTGGGGACTGGCGCATGGCCCAAATACCTCCTGGTTTGTGGCAGACAACGGAACCGGCTTAGCGACCACCTATAATGGTGATGGTCGGCCATTAGCGACGGTAATAACCATCCCACCACCAGCAGGTAGTCCCGCTGGCACAATGGCAACCCCAACCGGTATCGTCTTCAATAACGTGAATAGAACGAACCCGGATGACTTTGTTGTCAGCGCAAACGGCAAACAGGGTCCAGCCATATTCATGTTTGCGACCGAAGACGGCACCATCTCCGGTTGGAATCCCGCAGTGGACCGGACCAACGCTATTCTGGAAGTGGATCGCTCCAAGGTGGATGCAGGAGCCGTTTACAAAGGGCTGGCGATTGGTCGGAGCGACCGGCAGGACTTCATCTACGCCACCAATTTCCGCTTTGGGACCGTAGAGATGTTCGATGCACAATTTCACCTGGTCAAATCCTTCACCGACCCGATGTTGTCAGCGGATTGTCCTTTCCCTGGTCAATGTTTCGCTCCCTTTGGCATCCGCAACATTAATGGCAAACTTTTTGTCACCTTTGCACTGCAAACGGCAGATAAGCACGACGACGTGGCCGGGCCAGGTAACGGATTTGTCGATATCTTCGACACTCAGGGCAACCTTCTCAGCCGTTTTGCCTCGCAAGGTACTCTCAACTCCCCCTGGGGATTGACCCTTACTCCCAACAATTTCGGTCCATTTAGCAACGACCTGCTGGTTGGCAATTTCGGCGATGGCCATATCAACGTCTTTAGTCGAAATGGTAAATTCCTCGGTCAACTGCCAAATAGAGCGGGTGCTCCTATCGTCATTGACGGCCTGTGGGGGCTCGACTTTGGCAATGGCCGGCAAGCAGGTGAGCGCGATGAACTCTTCTTCGCCTCCGGTCCCAACAAAGAAGCGAATGGGCTGTTTGGAAAGATCCAGTTTGTTCCTGAGCGTTAATGATCATTTCACAATGAACGGATTCGGATGACAAAAACAAGGAAGCTGCGAAAAGAAAAAAGTCGGCATCCCCCTTCAGATGCCGCTCAGTTACTGTCTATACGATCAGACAACTGAGCGGCATCGTCTTGCATATCATATAATAGCAAAGAGGGAAGGTTGAGCACCTTCCTAAATGATGAGGAGCTCATCATTCAGTTCTTTTACGTTCTATACGTTCAGACTATCTAGTACACTAAAGAGGAATGCAATGAAGAAGCTCATCAACAAACGCGAAGACGTGGTAAAAGAATCACTGGAAGGCATGGCAGCCGCTTATCCAGAGTTGATCAGCGTTGACCTCGAACAACAGATCATTGTACGTAAAGATGCACCCATAAAGAATAAAGTCGGCATCATTTCAGGTGGTGGCAGTGGGCATGAGCCAATGCATGGGGGCTATGTCGGGTATGGCATGCTTGACGCAGCCTGTCCTGGCGCGGTCTTTACATCGCCGGTCCCCGATCAGATGCTTGCGGCGTCGCGTGCAGTCAACAGTGGCGCTGGTGTCTTGCATATCATCAAAAACTATACAGGCGACGTCATGAACTTCGAGATGGCCGCCGAACTGGGTAGTGCAGAGGGTATCAACATCGCAAATGTCGTGACAAACGACGACGTTGCGGTCACGGATAGCCTCTATACAGCCGGTCGCCGTGGCGTCGGTGTGACTGTGCTCCTGGAAAAGATTGTCGGTGGTCTCGCTGAGACCGGTGCTCCGCTTGAGCAGGTCGCAGCGCTTGCTCATAAAGTGAACGAGCAAGGCCGTAGTATGGGAGTGGCGCTGACATCCTGTACCGTACCAGCCGCTGGTAAACCGACTTTTGAGCTCGGTGAGGATGAGATGGAACTCGGAATCGGCATCCATGGTGAGCCAGGACGCCGACGTGTCAAATTAGCCTCAGCCGCTGAAGTGACCGCTATGCTGGTCCAGCCGATCATTGAAGACCTTGGCCTCAAGTCAGGTGAACAGGTCCTCGCCTTCGTCAATGGTATGGGCGGCACGCCTCTGATCGAGCTATTTGTTGTTTACGATGCACTGAACCGTATCTTAAAAGGTAAGAATATCAGCATCGCACGCAATCTTGTCGGCAACTATATCACCTCACTTGAGATGGCCGGCTGCTCCATTACGTTGCTACGCCTGGACGATGAGCTCATCAAGTATTGGGATGCTCCGGTCCTGACACCTGCTCTACGCTGGGGCCGATAAGCACGAGATGGAGAAAATAATGTCGTTAACGAATACGGATATCAGTCATTGGCTTGAACGTTCAGCACAGGTCATGCACGAACAGAATGCGTATCTGACTCAACTCGACGCTGCTATCGGTGACGCCGATCACGGTGCCAATATGGATCGTGGCTTCCAGGCTGTCACCGGCAAGATCGCTGCTATGCCAGATGCGGATATCAGCACCCTTCTTAAGACAGTCGGCACGACACTGGTCTCTACTGTTGGTGGTGCCAGCGGACCGCTCTACGGGACGGCCTTCCTGCGCGCCGGGATGGCAGCCGCCAACAAGCAGGAGTTGGAGAGCGCGGACCTTGTTGCGCTCTTCACTGCTATGCTTGAAGGTATCAAAGCGCGTGGCAAGGCGCAAGCAGGCGAGAAGACGATGATCGATGCCCTTACACCAGCCATCGAGGCCGGGCAACAGGCACAATCAGAGAACGCAGATCTGTCACAATTGCTACAGAGCATGACCAGTGCGGCGGAAGAAGGTATGAAAAAGACGGTCCCCATGCTCGCAACCAAAGGGCGTGCTAGCTATCTTGGAGAACGTAGCATAGGTCATCAGGACCCTGGCGCGACTTCAAGCTGGCTACTGATTAAAGCACTCTCAGATACCGTCTCGCCTACACATAGTTAGATAGTTAGACAGAAGGAGGAGCAGTGTCGGTAGGTATTATTATCGTCTCGCATAGCGCGCGCCTTGCTGAAGGGGTTGTAGAACTGGCAAGTCAGATGGCACCGGCAGAGATCGACATCATCGCAGCCGGTGGCACGAACGATGGAACGATCGGTACCTCAATCGAAAAGGTGAGCCAGGCGCTCAAAAAGGCTAATGGACCCGATGGAGCATTGATCCTGCTCGATCTTGGTAGCGCAGTCATGATCACCGAGATGGCCATGGAATCGCTCACCCCCGAAGAGCGTCAAAGGGTCGTCATCAGCCAGGCACCGCTGGTCGAGGGGGCAATCCTTGCAGCCGTAGAGGCAGCATCGGGCAGCACACTACAAGAGGTTGTCGAGGCAGCGGCCTCTGGTCGCGACATGCCAAAGGGCGACAACAACTAATCACAGTATTCATCGTATTCAAGAGAGCTGTACCATCCTCTCATTTTTGGATGGTACAGCTCTCTTTGCAGCTATTCATCAGCATATGGCATTATGCCTCTGAAATTAATTTTGCTTCTTTCCCTTCAGGTTACTCTATTCATTCAGAGGTATTCGCTAGAATATATTTATAGTGTATGTAAGGAAGATGCTATCGGTAATTGACATTCAGTAATGCTACACAATACAATTATTTAACGGGTTGAAATAGTGGCTGGCTGAATATACGCAAAAGACTATCAGGCTAGAGGTCGAGAGATGACTGAAAACGTAGAGGGTTCCGATCGCGCTGGTCAAATGACACACCGAGATGTATTGCAGGATGAATTCTTTAAGATTATTAGTCTGCAAAATAGGAAGATCAAGCGGTTTAGTGCACTGATCCTGGAACAGACGGGGCTAACATTCCCACAGATGATTGTGTTGATGGATCTCGATGAGAATGAGGGGTCAAGTACAATGCAGACCCTGGCACAACATCTGCACCAGACAGGCGGCGCTATGACCAATCTTGTCGATCGCCTCTTCAATGCAGGTCTGGTCACCCGTGAGGCGGTACCACAGGATCGACGCATCGTGCAGGTGGTGCTGACCGATGAGGGGCGGGCGCGTATCAAGGAACTTAATACGCTCTTCATTAATGAGCACAAACGCATTAGTGAAGCATTAAGCGATGACGAACTAGAACAATTTATACATGTGCTCCATAAATTGTCTCTAGGCATGGATAGCGCAATACAACGATTACTAGAAGAACATCACAAAGCGCATTCAACCTGAGTGGTTACCTATTAGAAAACTCATCAATGGAGGAGAACATACATGTTTACGCGTAAATTAGGTCGCACCGAACTTACTGTCTCAGCACTCTGCCTGGGTGGTAATGTATTTGGCTGGACCTGTGACGAACCCACTTCCTTTACAGTACTTGACGCGTTTGTAGCAGGTGGTGGTAACTTTATCGATACAGCAGATGTCTATTCCGCCTGGGCTCCTGGTCATCATGGAGGTGAGTCCGAGACGGTGCTGGGTCATTGGCTGGCAGCACGCAAGAACCGGGATCAGGTCATTATCGCGACAAAAGTTGGTATGCAGTTGGATAACGATCCGCAGCAAAAAGGACTCTCACGTCGCCATATCACGCAAGCAGTCGATGCTTCACTGCGTCGCCTCCAGACCGACTACATCGATCTTTATCAGGCCCACGCCGACGATGAAGAGACACCGCTCGAAGAGACGCTAGAGACCTTCAATGATCTGATCAAACAGGGCAAGGTACGCTACATCGGGGCCTCGAACTATACGGCACCACGTCTCACAGAAGCGCTGGCCGTCAGTCTGCAGCAAGGCTTTGGGCGTTACGAATCCTTACAGCCAAACTACAATCTCGTCCATCGCGAAGAGTTTGAGCAGGCGCTGGACGCCCTCTGCAAAGAGCAGGAGATCGGTGTTATCAATTACTCGTCGCTGGCCGCCGGGTTCCTGAGCGGCAAATATCGTAAAGGGCAACAACTCCCATCGTCAAAACGCGCGCAGGGTGTACAGCAGCGGTATATGAATGATCGCAACTTTGCCATACTTGACGTCGTAGAAAAGGTAGCACGTGCGCACGATGTGAGCATGACGCAGGTCGCTCTGGCCTGGCTAATCTCTAGCGGCAACGTCACCTCTCCAATCGCCAGTGCCACCAGTGTCGAACAGACACAAGAACTGCTGGCCGCCACAGAACTGCATCTTACGCAGGATGAGGGCGAGGAACTCTCACGTGTCAGTGACTGGCATAGCGAGCAGACACAGCAGGCAGAGTAAGCATAGACAGAAGAGGTTTTGCGATGAAGAGCAAGAAGCAATTGGGAATGTACACCATCACCATCGAAGACGATGATAGTCTACAGATTCAGAGTCCAACATTGCTGCGTCCACTGAGCCTGGACAGCAAGCAGGTCGACACCCTGCATACATGGCTCAATGAGGTACGCCCACTCGCTAGCGTGCCAATTGAACACAGCACGCTAGCTACGGCAACACCAGTTACGACAGCAGGGCTGCAAGATCCGGATCAACAACCCGCTGCGCCTATTGTCTCACCGGAGTCTGTCGCGCAACAGGCCATTCATGACGCCATCGCTGAAGCGAAAGCGGAATACCCAGTTGTGCTGGAAGCGGAGAACCGCGACCGCTTCATTCAGCAGTTAAATCGCAATCCACAGATTAAGCCGCTCCTCACGCAGGGCAAGGTCTCGTACAAACAGATCATGCTCTGGGTCGAGCAAGACCTCTCAGGTCGCGAAGCGTAAACTCAACGTAGAGCATCCTTCTGCTATGGAGGGATGCTCTACTATAAGACACCTGCGACGACGCTATCCGATGGTCACAGCGGCAACCCCATGCTCTGTGCCCATAAACAGACTATGATTGGAGATCATCGGTGTTGCAAAATGCGGCACAGCGTCGCCGATATTGACCTGTGTGCGGATAGCACCACTACTCAGATCGGCCGCATAGAGGGTCCCCTGCCCATTCAGACTATAGACGGTATGCCCGCCAACAGTTGGCGATAGCAGCATCTGATTCGCATGCCAACCGACCGACATCTGACCCTGGCTATCTACAGTGACAGACGTGACACCGTTATTGCAGGGCACCAGAATCGTGGAACCGACGAGAGCGCTACCGCCATACGCACCATTACAGATACCGATCGAGCTCACCTGACCACCAACACCACCTAGATTGTTAGCATGCAGAATATAGCCAGCACCAGATTTACCGGAGATGAAAACATAGCCATTGGGCAAGAGCAATGGACCCGTCGAACTCAGATCTGTATCGCTACTGTTCTCCTGCGCCCAACCGGCGGGAGCGAACGCATCCATATACTGCAATTGCGGCGAAAGACGAATCACCGAATCACTATGATCCCATGCGCCACTGGTCGCGGCACCATTGCCAGCAGAGACATACAGGTTGCCGGCACTATCGATCGCTGGTCCTGAAGGAGCCCAGATACCGGCTTCACGCGCGGTCGGCACCTGATACGAAAGCAGATTCCCCTGTCCATTCGTCTGCGAGCCAACAACCGTGCCAATGTATTGACCACAGTCTCCATAAAGGCCGCCATAGGCCACATACACCATGTTATGCGCTAGAGCCAGAGCCGCTCGCTGCTGATATACCCCCACATCCATACCAGGAAGATCGGCGTTCCTGCGCACGCGCACCTGTCCAGTATTCACATCTATTCCTACCAATATATGCTGCGGACCAGTAATCTCGGCGACCGCAAAGATCAGGTTCGTCGCAGGATCATAGACCGGCGTGCCAGTAATACCCAGCGGATCGATATCACCACACTGCAATGTCGATTGCGGTACAGGCGTTCCTACATTGATATGCCAGAGCGTATGACCCGTCTGTGGATCAAGCGCATACAGCGAATCACCTTCGGTCGCAGCAATAAGACGCCCTTTCACCATCAATGGCTGCGCATAGACGGCTCCATCGAGCTGCACACGCCAGGCATTTTTGAGACTGGTCGCATCAGGAGTCTGAGCGATATAACCATCGCGCGCCATATCGTGATGATAGGTCGTCCAATCGGACCACTGTGTCTGTGCTTGCGGCTGCGTCGACGTAGCGGTAGCGGCAATAGTCGGGATTGGCGTCTGCTGGCTCGCCGTTGGCGTCAGCGTCGTGGTCTGAGTAGTCTGGTCACGTGAACAGCCAGCCAGTAAAAGACTGAATATACAGACCAGGCTTGCAAGCACGACCCCCGTACGCCTCCCCTGCACAGGTTGCCAGACAGATGATCTCCAGATCCCGCCACCCCTGACAGCAAGATAGCTAATAACACCTATAACAATACATAAACCGGCACAGGCAATAGAGGATACAATACCATACATTCTCGCTTGCTCCTTCCATTAATGGACCAGTATATAGCGCAATTTCTTATTCTTACATCTTATGGCGAACAGAAAAGAGTTTCCTCACTATTGTAACGCACACCATACTCTCTAGCATCAATAAAAACGAGCAAGATTACAATATGGGTAGCATAAAAAGTAATAGGTAGTATATATAAGAAAGAAGTAGAACGAGATGGAATGATAAGAGGAGAAGTGAGCAGAGCAACAAGCAACAAAGCAGTGAATAAATAGATGAGGAGACGATCAATCACAAAAAAAGCTTCATTCTCTTGCAGGAAGAGAACGAAGCTTTTTCGTGGAACTGTGTACACGCTTGCCCTCCAGGCGGCGCTCACGACTGGCCAACGTTGGGCGCGTCTTCTTGCGCGGGATGCGTACACGCTGCCGCTCGGTGAGTAGCTCGGACATGCGTAAGAAGGCCATATCACGGTTCGCATGCTGGGAACGACGCTCGGTTGCTGTCACCATAAGACCAGTGGGCCGGTGCACCAGTCGCACACCCGACTCAACTTTGTTACGATGCTGCCCACCGGGACCGCTCGCAATAAAAAACTCAAGATCGCAATCGCGCTCTAACGACTCGCGATCAGTAGGATACGACATAGACAATGCTCTCTTTCAGAATAGGAAAAATCTACACTACGGACAGAACACCTTACATATGATAACACAGCGAACAACCTACTCTATTTCATTACTGAACACAACTGAGCATACTCTGTACATACAAAAAGGACGCTCCCCCTTTATCAGAGAGAGCGTTCCGTGTCTGCTTTTTGTAGCTATAGTTCATGCGTAGGCATTGTAGCTATAGTGTGCAAGCTCTTTAAAAGAGTGCTTCAGTTATACGCGGCGACCAAAACCACCGGTAACCGCACGCAGAATGGCGATCAGGATACAAGCACCGATCAATGCGATCAGGATCTGACCCAGGATGTTCGTAGTTCCGATACCAATCAAGCCAGCAAGGAAACCACCGATGATACCGCCAATCAAACCTACGACGATGTCACCACCGATACCGTAGCCACCGCCACGCATGATCGTGCCAGCCAATGCACCAGCGATCAGACCAACAACCAACCATACGATAATTGAACCGACACTAATTGCTGCTAAAGTTAACATAGTTAAATCTCCTTTTATGTACGACAACTGAATTTTTATTGCGTGTGTTGAATGAAACGATTATTAGCAAGAGAGATGTTTTTGTATTCTCCCTTATGTAGTTGATACGGATGCCAAAATAAGAATGGATACACTTTTTTGCCTTACGAAAGAAGATTAAGCATCTCCTAAATAGCCTTTAAGCTTTCTAATCTTGTGCTTTAGATTATATACGTCGTTATACGCGTCTATATAGAAGAGATGCAAGGACAGCAAGATAAAGAGTGAGGATCTGCAGGTAGCACTTGACAGTCGAGGTCTCACTCCCTTAGAATCCTACAAGGATGATTCACATGTTTTCGTTAAAAATGGGGCTGTGCCTCCACAGGAAGTTCTCGTATGTCTGATTGCGACCACCCGGATCACCAGGATGAAAGAGACCAGATAGAGCAGGTCCCTATAAAGAATGACCATACATGCGATACGGGTCGCATCGGCAAGGTTATTGGGCACTATCGTCTCACGCGTTTTATCGGGCACGGAGGCTTTGCCGACGTCTACCTGGGCGAACATATCTACCTTGGCACAGAGGCCGCTATCAAACTGCTCACGACAAGTTTGTCTGAGGAGGAGATGACGCATTTTCAAAATGAGGCCAGGATCATCGCGCAATTAGAACATCCATCTATCGTACGCGTCCTTGACTTTGGCATTGAGGAACAGCTCCCTTTTCTGGTGATGAGCTATGCTCCTCATGGTTCTTTACGCCAGAGCTATCCACCCCACACACAACTTCCCCTGGGGACCGTTGTTAGCTATATCAAACAGATTGCCAGTGCGCTGCAGTACGCCCATGATCGTCGTCTGATCCACCGTGACATCAAGCCTGAGAATATTCTGCTGGGGCGCAACGGCGAAGCGCTACTCAGTGATTTTGGGCTGGCAGTGGTCGCGCAGAGTTCGTCGCGCAACAATACGCATGATGTATCAGGGACAGTAGCCTATATGTCTCCTGAACAGGCTCGTGGAAAACCTAATATCAGTAGTGATCAATATTCGCTGGCGATTGTCGCGTATGAATGGCTCTGTGGTCAAAGACCTTTCATTGGCACCTATGAAGAGGTTGTCGTACAGCATGCGTTTGCCCATCCACCATCGCTCTCTGAACGTGTCCCCTCACTGACGCCAGCAATTGACGCGATTATTATGCGTGCACTCGAAAAAGATCTACGCCTGCGCTTCAGCAGTATTCAAGATTTCGCCCATACATTGGAAGAGGCCTATCTCGCCGAGCAAAGTATTGCAGCCGCGCCACACAGCCATCCACTGCCCTCTCCAGCACCATCGTATCCATCCACGACCACCACGCTCAATAGCGTGCCTGAATTGTCACCGCATGAAGCAGCACCTTTTCAGGAAGGGAGTCACACTAGTGGACAGGCAGGACCGGATACCACCTATGCCATTGCATGGTCGCCCGATAGCCGTCGCATCGCGCTGGGTGGACAGGACAGAACCGTACAGGTAAGAGGTGCTACGACAGGTGCCAGTACGCTGGTCTATAAAGAGCACACCGGCAGCGTCACAGCCATCGCCTGGTCGCCGGCAGGTTCCTTGATCGCATCGGCGGCACTTGACCGTACAGTCCACGTCTGGAACGCACTGACAGGTCAACGTATCGCGACCTATGATAGCCATAAGGGGATGATCTCGGCACTGGCATGGTCGCCCAATGGCAGCATGGTCGCCTCTACCTGTAGCGGGAACGACAATAGCATCCATATCTGGTCCGCCAGCACAGGTCAACAGGTACTCGCCTATCAGGGCCACACACAACTGGTCCGTACCCTTGCCTGGTCGCCCAACGGTAAAGCCATCGCCTCTGGCTCCTGGCAAGAGGTACAGATCTGGAACAGCGAGCAGGGGCGTAAGTATTTCGCGTACCGGGGACACCATAGCTGGATCCGCGCTATCGCCTGGTCACCGCACGATACCCGGCTCGCCTCGGCAGGTGAAGACAACAGTGTACAACTCTGGGAGCCACTCAACAAAGGTCATATCACCACGCTCTATCGTGGTCACAATGACTGGGTCAACCATCTCCACTGGTCTCCTGATGGGCAACGCATCGCCTCTGGTAGCCGCGATCATGTAGTCCATATGTGGGAGATCGAGAATA
This sequence comes from Ktedonobacteria bacterium brp13, assembly GCA_015099395.1. Taxonomy (GTDB): domain Bacteria; phylum Chloroflexota; class Ktedonobacteria; order Ktedonobacterales; family Ktedonobacteraceae; genus Dictyobacter. The sequence continues at coordinate 4,360,463 of AP024096.1, forward strand.
GTAGCAAAGCTACCCACCATACCGTACGCTCCACTACCGTCTACGCGCTCAGCTGGCTCCCTGATAGCAAGCATATAGCCTGCGCAAGCGGCAATGGAACGATCCAGGTCTGGCAGGCCAAAACCGATCAGTGAGTACAAGCATAGGCTGGCAACCACACCTATGGCTATCGAGCTCAATACTTTGGTTATCTGTTATTGCGTCCCCAACGCCAGGAGAATCTGCAATCTCGTTGCGCATCCCATGGGATAACCATCCTTTCGGATGATGGCAATCCTTCTGGTGGAATGCTATCGTAAGAAGTAAAGGTGTTTCCCCCGTTTTCCCCCCCGCATTGGCTGGTCACGATCAGTGCAGCAGAAAGGGCGACAATTCCAGATGAAGGAGTATGGATCTCATGACAAAAGACAATGAACAAGGGTTTACTGTAGAACAACGCCAGGCATTGAGTAGACGACGTTTTCTTTCAGGGACGGCATATACTCTTGGTGCAGCCCTATCTTCCGCTGGCATCTATGAGTTGATCGATTCATTTGTTCAACCACCCGAGCAGACTGCTTTTGCTGCCACCCAATCTTTGCCGCTAGAACAATATATTATCCCGGGCGCTCCAGTTGTCAACCTTAATAGCGCAGGCGTAAACACTAGTGGTGCTGACACGATTCCGGTTGTGGTTCATCCACTGCACAATCATGTCATCACCGCGAAATTGAAGGTTCCGGCAAATGCAAAAGCCTTACAGGAGGCGCAGCAGCAACTGGAATCCACCCTCGCGGGCCTGGAGCAAAAATTTCCGCCTGCTACTTCCACCGGATTGAACATCCTGGTGGCCTGGGGACTCCCTTACTTCCACAATTACCTGCCGAGTCTGGGGAAATCATCGAGTTTTTTCAAGGCCGGAACGCGCTACCCCGCGTATATGCCGGTTGATCTGGCGACATCGAAGAAACAAAAACAGAAAGTGTATGCAGTCCAGGAAGCCATGACGTTCCCGAGCGACCAGCCCCCTGCTGGTTTTGGGCCGGTCCATCTGGAGCAAAATGATGTGGCTATATTACTGCGCAGTAATTCGATCGCGAATATCATGGAAGCCTCCAAAACCATTTTTGGGACCCCCACCGCTGCACCTTCCGCCTCCCATTCTGCTGCACACTCCGCCCTTCTCGGGATGGAAAGCAACCAGGCGGTGGGCAATCTCTTCACCGTGACAAGTATTCGCAGAGGCTTCTCCGGAGGAGGTTTCTATGGGCAACAAGGCCTGCCGAGCAAGCTGGCTCTGGCGGCGAATATTCCCGGTGCGAAGTCTATTCCTCCCCTTGCTCAGGTATTTCTCGGCTTCACCACCACCCTGCAGGCGAATATGGCTCCCGACAATATTCCTAATCTGGAGACCATACCGGGACAGACCGATCAGTGGCCCAACGGCTACTTCAAAAATGGGACAACCATGCACCTCTCTCACCTGTTTGAAGATCTGGCAACCTGGTACGGGAATCAGGGTCAGAGCTACTCTACGTTTGCTGATCGCGCACGGGCTACTTTCCGGCCCGGCCTCTCACTTGCCGAGGGAACGCTCACTGTGAATCCGCCAACCGAATTGAAAGAGACCGATGTTGTTCATGATGTCCAACAATACAAAGCCTATGGTCATAGTGGGAGTATGCAAACGATTGTGCGCCAGAACACGCCGACGACCACTAACTACGGCAAGACCTATCCAGCAGATATAGCCGTCTCCGCGCGCGGTGATTTCAATACCCTGGACAATCCATTCTATTATACTTCTGATCCGACTGGAGACCATTTTAGCAAGCAGCGTGCTGCTGGGATGCACTTTATTATCTTCCAGCCGACAATTGGGAACTTCAATCGCACTCGGCTTGCGATGGACGGTGTCTATCCCGATGGTACCAAGCTCTCTATCTCCCCGCGCTCTCACAGTGCGGGCTTTAACGCAGTCCTGTTTACAACCCACCGGCAGAACTACCTGGTTCCACCTCGGAGCCATCGCTCCTTCCCGCTCGCCGAATTTTTGGCCTGACTGACATCGATACCAACTACGCAACGCGGGAGGACACAAAGCCCTCCCGTATGCTGCTAGTTCTTTGTATGGCGTCCCGAGATCTATATATAGTTGTGCATGGGATGCGCAAGATGTCGGGCGGAGTAGCCGCCGCTGGAGCGTGCGTTACTGGCGATAGCGGCCAGGTTGGCACCAATGATGGTATCTGAGGGGGTATAGGCGCTGATTAACGCTGCAATTAAAAAGGTTGCACGCGGTGTCCCCCAGCCTGTAACAGGGTCCCAACCTTTGCCAGCACGGTAGCCGATGATAGAGCCCTGGTTGTTATTGCCGGTGGTAATGTCATGAAACGCAATTCCGCTGGCTGCGATCTGGTACAGTTCAGGATTGATAAAGCCCAGTGAGTGACCGGCGATCTGATCGGCAATGGCAATCAGTCCAGCCAACTGTGGGGAGCCCGCACTCGTACCACCAAACAGATAGTAGCCAGGTGAGCTCATGAAGCCCAGATAGATGGGGATGCTGGTCGTGGGGTCTCCATTATATGCTATATCTGGCACACCACGATTACCCTTAGAGACCTTCGCGTACGGCGCGAGTGCTGCTGCTTGATAGCTCGGGGCTTTAAAGTAGTGGCTGAAACCGCCGCCAGTCGCACTTCCAACACCGTCATTCCAGGCGGTCTCTGATTGATAGGTTCCATGGGTATCTGCGAAGAGACTGGTACCACCTATAGAGGTCACATAGGGCGAAGAGGCAGGAAATTCAACGGTCGGAAATTTATAATTATTCCCGTTCACATCAGGGTTGACCACACCTGTATCGCCTACGGAAGCCAGCACAGTCACACCTCTACTGGCAGCCAGTTTGTAGAAACGATTGAAGCCTTCCATAACTTTCTTCCCTGCTGGCGTAAACAGGGTCTCCTCAGTGGTGCCCCAACTCTGTGAAATGATATTACCCAGGTTATTGTCAAGAGCATATTGCTCCAAAGCGAGAAACTCAGGCATTCCCTGCACACCCTGGGTCTCAGAGATAGGACTGGTCAACAGGACAATATTAGCACCTGGTGCCATAGCATGCGCCCACTCCACGTCCATGTCGGTCTCTTGCGCCCAACCTACAATGTCGCTGTTGTTCACGTCAAAAGGGACCGTTCCTAGTGGCGATCTCACTTGAAAAGAGGGTGGATCAGGCAGATTGTAGTCATGGTCAAATTGCTTCAGATCTTTCGCGACAGTCGGACTCCCATAAGAATCGATAATAACAATAGACTGACCACTGCCGGTAAAACCAGCGTTCGTCAAAAGATTGATATTATAGGCATTACGCATCTCTGCTGGACTATAACAGGGCATCTTCATCTGAGAGCGGCAGCCGCTATCATCTGGAGCAACACCTTTTTCCCAGCGCATTCCACGATATCTACGCGCAAAATAGGTGAGATCAGCGACCCGATGCATTCTATGCAGTGAATGCATCTCTTGCGTCCCCTTTGCTGAAACCGTCAGCAGAGACGTTGCACAGCAGAACACCACTAGCGAGAGTAGTGCGACACTATGTACACTTGAGATATGTTTGGACCAGACCTTTTTATTAACGCACGGCACAATAGGCACTATACACACATCCTTTCTTCCACACAGCATATGTTGTATGTTGTAGGGAGCTACCTAGCAGCGCTCCTGATAATCGTTACACAAAGCATCTCTTCAAGCTCATTATAGAGACTACCCAATAGGGATATCTTTGTATGTTGCAATTGACAACGCTAGATTGCTGTGCTATTACTTATAAGAGAGGTGTGTAGAAATAAAGCGGTTCCCCACTGCACACTGTATATGTAAAGATCCTTTTCAAGCGTTTATAGTCTGGTCTTCAACACCTCAACTTTTGATTTTTCAATGTTCAATGTTCAAGCGACGGCCTGATCATGAGAAGGTCGCCATTTTATAGTGCATGTCTCTAAGAGCAGATCATAATTCATAATTCATTATGCTCTCTTCCATACAATAGAGGATAAACAGCTCCGTGATTACAACAGTACAAAGCTTACAAAACAGATGGCAACATGTTCAGGAAGATGACCTCGTACAGTCCACTTTCTCTACCAGGGAACAGATCTACATCAAGGGCGCAGCTCTGGCTCGCTACACGTTTGGTACGACGATGCGCCTCAACGATGCACCAGAAGGAACGCTACCAGCCTTCGGCATTCTGATTCATTATGAGGAGCATGAGAACCTGCGCTTCCGCATCAGTATGCTGAACGAACGCTGGGTATTAATCGTTGAGAGCGAAGGCCTTACGCCCGCTATTAACCGCATCATGCGCTTACCAGAAAGCTTCGACCCCTCCGCGTGGAATACCCTGCAACTGGTACAACAAGACGAGCATGCAGATATCGATCTTAACGGTACCACGCTGCTCTCTATCATTGACGGAGCTCGCATCGGCCAACCCGGTCTGACCACGCACAATGCATCTGTCGAAATCAATAAAGTCTGGCAGACACCCATCGACTGATACACATCGATTAATACGTAGAAAAGATCCCTGTCTGATGCTCTTTCAGACAGGGATCTTTTCTGGAGTTCTATTGCAATCCCGCTCATTTGACGGTACCAGGCGTTGGTGGCGCTGTTATATGTTCTGCATACCCTCCAACAAAGGGTAGCTTCACCTTCCGTCCAGCCAGGCCGTTAAATACGCCTACCAGCCAACCGATCCCCATGATCGTAAAGACAAGCATGAATGCCAGGATTGCCAGCCAGCGCAATGGCAGATATAGACGAATATAGGAGAATAGCCCTACCAACACAATATTGCCCAGCCCAAAGAAGGTTAGCGATTGTAGCGCATGAAAACGTACAAAGCGATTATCGTAATTAAAAAGCAATATAAACAGTCCAGTCGCCCAACCTCCCACATAGCTCAGGGCCGCCCATAGCCGTGCGAGGATACCGGGTTCGTTGTGCATTATTGGCATCTGGTAGATAGGTTGCATAGGCTGTAGCGGATACGCCATAAAAAGCTGTGGTTGCCCATACGCTTGCTGGGGCGTACCTTGCTGAGACGTACCTTGCCACGATGCTCCCAACGGCGGCATCTGCGAAGAGTCCTGCGACGGTGCAGACTGTGGCTGCTGCGGATAGGCTGCAACAGGAACAGGACCATCATAGCGATACCCCTGCTGGTAGGCTTGTTGGCGCTCATACGCCTGTGGATCTATGTCTGCTACATCTTTATAATGGGGGAGCTTAGCTCCGTTTGTCGTCTCATGTATGGTCATCTGATATGGATCAGTATGTTGCGCAGGACTGCGATAATCATTGTTTTGTTGCATCAAGAAGGTCCTTTCAGCTAGAGTATAGCTTATTGAGCTGAGGCTTCATTCATTCATATATATATGCATAGTATAGGCGTAAAATGTATAAAATATGCGACAAAGTTGTCGCAAAGCTGTCGCAATATAATTGTGACAGTTTTACGACAGCTCTTGCTATACTTCTCTTGATGCGTGTTCCAACGCGCGGTTAGAGCAGGCGTCCCAATTGTGGACGTTCGCCGGGGGCGGGTTCTAGCGTTGGTTCCTCTTCAGCGAGGCGCAGGGCTTCGGCGATGGCACGCTCCAGTTGTGGATCATCCCCACGCATGAAATCTTGTGGAGCAATGTCAACCTCGATATCAGGATCGGTACCGTAGTTCTCGACATTCCAACCGACATCCTTAAACCAGAACGAGAACTCTGGCTGCGTTGTAGTGGTACCGTCTACCAGACGATGACGCGGGCTGATACCAATAACGCCTCCCCAGGTACGCATACCCAACAAGGGACCCAGGCCCATCAATTTAAAGCTATGGCTGAAGATGTCTCCATCGGAGCCCGCATGCTCATTAGTGAGCGCGACCATGGGACCACGGGGTGATTCAGCAGGATAGGGCTCAGGACGTCCCCAGCGGGGGAAGTCATAGCCGATACGCCGTCGCGCGAGCTTCTCTAAGAGCAGACCTGAGACATGACCCCCACCATTCCAACGTACATCGATCAGCAATGCAGGATAGTCATATTCCGCCAGGTAGCCACGATGGAACTCAGCGTACCCATTGCCACTCATGTCGGGGATGTGGATATAGCCAACACGATTGTTGGATGCCTCATGCACGACATTGCGATTGTGCTCAACCCACTCACGATAGCGCGCCGGGGTCTCGCTACCCAGAGCCTTGACGACCACAACACGGGTCTCGCCGGTCTCGGCACTCTCGATGGTCAACTGGATCTCGTTATCGGCCTGGTTGACCAGGAGCTCTTGCGGTCCACGGTCACGACCAATACGCTGACCATCGATCGCCAGGATCGCATCACCTTCGCGTACATTGATACCAGGGGCCGCCAGCGGCGAAGAATAGGTACGTTCAGCAGTATCGCCACGAATGATGCGCGCAACCCGATAGCGGTCTGCGTCAGCGTCATAGCGATAGTCGGCACCCAGGAAACCCTGACGATAGTTAGGACCATGGCGATATTCACCGCCCATCTCGTAGGCATGCGATGTACCCAGTTCGCCTTGCAGCTCCCACAGGAGATCCGATAATTCAGAACGCGAGCTCACACGATCGACGAGCGGCGCATACTGCTCATAGATCGCCTGCCAATCGATACCAGACATGTTCTCGGACCAGAATTGCTCACGCTGCAAACGCCAGGCCTCAGCAAACATCTGCTTCCATTCCGCTGATGGCTGTATCGAGACCTTGATACGATTGAGGTCAACCCAGCCACTTTCGCGACCGGGACGCTCACTCCCCTCTGCCTTAGGTTTCTCACCAGCCTTCATGATGCGCAGACGTCGCGCCGCGCCACCCGTGCTATATGCCAGCGTCTTAGCATCGCGCGAGAGATGGAAGCCAGAGATGCCGTCGAACAACTTCTCAGCTTTGTAGGTGTCAAAATCGTAGTATTCCAGCGTGCCCTTCGGTTGATGATTATGATTCAAGACCCCTTCAACGGGGAATGAGAGGAAGATGGCCTTGCCTTTGATACCTTTGATCGATGTATAGCGTCCCTCGGAAACCGGGAAAGGCAGCGCTCGCTCTTGAATACCGTCGAGATCGATGGTGATTGCAGGGACCTTCTTTGTATTTTCCTCGTCCGACTCTTTCTTCTCCGTCGTATTCGCTGTACCTTCGCCCTGCGGCTCTACCTGTCCATTGGATGGCTGCTCATTCGTGGTATCCTCAGCCGGCTCTTTCTCCTTCTCCTTCTCATCAGGATTCTTCAGCTCTGGCACGAAGGGGGAGCGCTGATCATTACGCAACAGGATAACGTACGGTTTTATACCACGTGGAAAGCTAAGGTCGAATTGCATACTATCGTAGACAGGGTTGAAGACACGATTTCCCAGGAAGTAGAGGTACTTGCCTTCGGGATCAAAGGCGGGACGGCTATCGTGCAGTACCGGATTGGTGACCTGATACGTCTCACCACTCTGAATATTGCAGAGCTTGATGGCGGAGCGTTGTGGGTTCAGAGCAAAGCCATATGCCAGCCACGCACTGTCAGGCGACCAGGAGATACCGGTGATACGTGCGGAATCGCTACGATCCAACACCTTCGAGCTTGCGTCGCTCAAGTTGATAAGGATCAATTCGTGGCGATGGTTGGTGATCGCCACCAGATCTTCTGTAGGTGCAACCAGCAGTGCTATAACACGGCCAAAGTCGAAGTCGGGAAAGGTGACAGGCTCCTCTGTACCATCCGGGGTAAGAATAATTAACTCTTCTTTTCCGGAGGCATCGTGCACCGCCAGCAGTCGTTTTCCGTCGTTGAGCCACTCTAGATGGCGATAGCGTACACCGTCGAGCTCACCATGCTGCAAAACCGGGCCTTCCCAGTTTCCCAGCGTGAAAGCCTTGCCACGGGTTGTCAATGCCAGCATATGGCCCTGTGGATGCAAGGCATAGGTATCCAGATAGTGGGCCGCCGCCGCGAATTTGCGGTTCCGCTGTGTGCGGATGCTTGGTAGGGTGACGTCGAGATGCTGGAGTTCCTCGGTGCGTGGATCGAAGAGGTAGAGATCTGCCGCTGCGTGATAGACAAGGCGCTCACCGTCACTCGACAGATGCCGCGCATAGAAATCAGTATGGTTGGTATGCTTGCGCAGGTCCTCACCAGTCGGTGTGCAGGAATAAATATTGCCAACGCCCTCGTGATCAGAGAGGAAGTAGATACGCTCACCAATCCAGCAAGGATCAGCAACGTTTCCTTTCACCTGCAGTAAACGCTGAAAGTCCGTATCCCCATTGGGATCACACCAGAGATGGCCGGCGGTCCCTCCACGATAGCGCTTCCAGTGTGCATAGTCACGAATGTTAATATTGCGCCCGAGCACCACACCACCACCTGTACTATAAGAGATCGCATTCGCCATACCATAGGGCAACTGGCGTGGCAAGCCACCGCCAGGCTTTACCGCGAAGATCGCTTCATAGCGTCCCGCGAACTGACCGGAATTACTGGCGTACAGGACCTCTTCCCCACTGGGTGACCAACCGATCACGCGACAACTGGCTCCCTGGAAGGTCAACCGTTGCGCGGCACCACCATCGGCAGGCATCACGTAGACCTCGCTCGGTCCCTCTTCACGTCCGACAAACGCCAGCCATTGACCATCGGGAGAGAAATACGGATAACGTACCTCACCGACACCAGCGGTCAAGCGTTCTGCACGCCCACCATGGCTCGAAACTAACCAGAGATCATCTTCTGCAACAAAAACAATCTGATCTTTATGTATAGCTGGAAAACGAATATATCCTTGTGATGGCATCTTCTGATCGCTCCTTATCAGCGCATATGTGAATTGCACACTAGACGAAATATTGAGGCAGCAGAAAAAAATTGGTAAGACGTATTGTATCACAGCAATATTCAAATCGTCTAACTTATGCTAGAAGACAAGCATGAACTGTTTTACCCTGCATTGCTGTCATTCCTGTACATGCCTCTATTCTCCATTATTTTCAAACCGTTTACTATGAGATGAGTTAAACACAGCCTTCGATCACCACCACACGTCTTTTTTCGCCATATACTATTTTATAAACGACGAATTTGCATGCGTTTGCAGCACAATCAATGATACAATAAAAAAAGTGTATATTCCTTTAGCTTCACAAGGAGGTCAAGCTGCAATGGAAACCCAGAAAGAAACATATACAGGTTCACCATACTTTCCAACCGTCACAGGAACTGAGGATGCCTCCTCACATGAAACCATAGAGCAAGCACTCATAACATTGCAAGCACAGAAAGACGCATGGGCCGGGCTGCCTGTTACAGAGCGTATTACGCTGCTAGATACCTTACTAGCGGACTTTTCAGCCATTGCGCCACGCTGGACGGCAACAAGTACGCAAGCAAAGGGCTTGACACAAGATTCACCGTACGCTGTTGAAGAGTGGGCGGCAGGCGCATGGCCCTTGATCGTTATGCTCCGTCAACTGCGTACCACGCTGGAGCAGATCCAGCGCACTGGCAAGCCTCAGATCCCCGGAGCGGTCACGACACGTCCCGATGGACAGGTCATTGCTCAGGTCTTCCCACGCCGCAACTACGATCGTCTCTTCTTTGGCGGCGTCAATGCCGAGATATGGATGCAGCCAGGAGTCACAAAAGAGAATCTCGCAGACAACCTGGCAGTGCACTATCAAAAGGCAGATCCGCAAGGGAAGGTCTCACTCATACTGGGCGCAGGCAATGTTGCCAGCATTGGCCCGATGGACATTCTTACGAAATTATTTATTGATAATGAGGTCGTCATCTTCAAAGCCAATCCGATCAACGCGTATCTCGGCCCACTGCTCGCCGAAGCTTTTCGCGCTCTGATTACGCCGGGTTACTTGCGTCTGGTCTACGGGGGAGCAGAGGAAGGGGCCTATCTCTGCAAGCATGCAAAGATCGACACTATTCATATTACCGGCTCAGATAAGACCTTCGAGAGCATCGTCTTTGGTTCTGGCAAAGCGGGAGCAGAGCGCAAAGCCTCCCACCAGCCACTGTTGCAGAAACCGGTCAGTGGAGAATTGGGGAATGTCAGCCCTGTGATCATCGTACCAGGACCATGGAGTGCCAGCGATATCGCGTATCAGGCCGAACATATCGCCACATCAATCTCAAACAACGCAGGCTTTAACTGCAACGCATCACGAATCATCATACAGCAAGCCGATTGGTCACTCAGACTGCCTCTATTACAACAGCTACGCCGCGTGCTCGCCAGCCAACCCGCTCGTAAAGCCTATTACCCCGGTGCACAGCAACGCTATCAAACCTTCATCGACGCCCATCCAGACGCTGAGCAGTTCGGAAAACAGAACGAGGACGAACTCCCCTGGACCTTGATTAGCGGACTCGATGCGGAGCAACACGACGATATCTGCTTTACCACAGAAGCGTTCTGTAACCTCTGCGCCGAGACCACACTCCCCGCGAAAAACACCGTCGAGTACATCGAACGCGCCGTCGACTTCGCCAACAACCATCTCTGGGGCACACTCAATATTACACTGATCGTCCATCCTAAATCCTTGCAGGACCCTGCCATCGCCGCCGCTATAGAGCGCTCTATCGCCAATCTGCACTATGGCAGCATCGGCATCAACTACTGGGCCGGGATCAGCTTTGCGCTCGGTCTCACTACCTGGGGAGCGTATCCAGGCCACGATATCTATGATATCCAATCCGGCAACGGCGTTGTACACAATACGTTGATGTTCGCACGCCCACAGAAAAGTGTCCTGCGCGGCCCCTTCCGCAGTTTCCCTAAACCACCCTGGTTTGGTACACAAGCAGCGGTCGCCCGTAAACTCTTCCCACGTCTGGTTGCCTTCGAGGCAAAACCGACCCCCTGGAAAGTGCCAGCGATCATTTTAAATGCATTAGCGTAGTATCCTAACAGTGGATCGTGAAAGATTAGAATTCGCAGCACTTACCTCTTCTCTATGCTATACTCGCAAAACATAAAAGGTTTAGTGGTAAAGCATTAGGCTGCTAATGTACATCCCTATACAGAAAAATGCTCATCGGAATAAATATTTGCTACTCGGTTGTTCTTCATTATGAACAAAGAAAAAGTGAGGAGCATTGAATTTATAATGACGGTAATCCAGTCAGAAAATACACAACAACAGACAGATACGCAAGGTGTGGCACTCTTCGAGCCGCTCACATTGAGAGATATTACCTTTCGCAACCGCATTGCGGTCGCCGCAATGTGCCAGTATTCAGCGACAGATGGTTTCGCTAACGATTGGCATCTGGTGCATCTGGGAAGCTTTGCCGTCGGTGGCGCAGCCCTGGTCATGACCGAGGCTACAGCGGTCGAGGCTCGTGGTCGGATCTCGCCCGAGGATCTGGGTATTTATAAAGATGAACATATAGAGATGCTATCGCGCATCGTTACCTTTATTAAGGCGCAGGGGGCTGTGCCTGCAGTTCAGTTGGCCCATGCTGGGAGAAAGGCCTCTACTTACAGTCCTTTCAGTGGTGGTAACGGTGAGTTGAGCAAGGCCGATGGTAGATGGCAGACGGTCGGACCTAGCGCAGTGCGTTTCTCAGAACAGTATCCATTGCCACATGCGCTCACACGCGAAGAGATTGCAGAGATTGTGCGTAGCTTCCAGATTGGAGCGGAACGCGCACTGAAAGCAGGTTTTGAGGTCCTTGAGCTCCATGGAGCCCATGGTTATCTGCTACACGAGTTTATCTCACCAATCTCCAACAAACGCACCGATGAGTACGGTGGTAGCCTGGAGAATCGCATGCGTTTCCTGATCGAGGTAACCGACGCGGTCCGTCAGGTCATGCCAGCTGAACTGCCTCTACTGGTACGTCTCTCGGCCACCGATTGGACGGAGGGCGGCGTGACAGAAGCAGAGACGGTAGAGATCTCACGGGTCCTTGCACAGCATGGTGTCGACCTGGTTGACGTCTCAACCGGTGGCAACGTAGCAAGCGCTAAGATTCCGCTGCAACCTGGCTATCAGGTCTCCTTTGCCGATGCAGTCCATAACGAGGCACAGGTCCCCAGTGGCGCAGTTGGTCTGATTACAGAAGCGGCACAGGCCAACCAGATCCTGCAAGAGGGAAAGGCAGATATGATCTTCCTGGCCCGCGAACTATTGCGCGATCCACACTTTCCGTTACGTGCAGCGCGCGAATTGCACTATGACATCGCGTGGCCTAAACAGTATGCACGAGCAAAGATTTAAGCGGCAGATACTAATAACAGTCGAAGTAGTAGAACTTTCCATCTTTAAAAATTGCGTGATGCGGGGACCCCTTGGTTCACCTATGGGGAGGAGCATCACGCACTCCTTTCTTGTTTGTATTCATAACCGTCCGCCCTGTGCAGGCGATGCATATACTTGGGGTGAATGTCTCTCTTGCCAAGACGGAAGCTTGGGCGATGGCGAATAGCAATGCGTCCCTGAAACGTTCCCTTCGGAGTAATGGCTTTCACCACATCGCCTGTGCGATACCCCAGAAATGACCCCTTGCGTTCTTTGTGTTGTTTGGGAAAGCCATAGGCGTCCGTGACACACATCTTCCGTCGCCCGTGACCTGTCGCCTTGATCAGCAAAGGTACCACACCCTGCACAGAGAGCACAGGAGGCGTACTCTTCCCCACATTTGCCGCATCACACCAGTGAGTCTTGGGCAGATCCCGTGTGGTTCGGTTGTACTTGGTGAGCCCGCCTGAGCCGCATTCAACTGGCAATCCCATAGCCTGCAAACGCGCAAAGAGTGCGCTGCCTAAGCGAAGAGGTCGCCCTCTCCGCTCGGCTTCAAAACCGTGCTTGAGACTTGTCACCTCACACGGCTCCTCAATACTGCGGTCAGTTGTCATTGATACACTCCTCTTCGTGTTTCACATGCCTTTGGTCGTGACAATGTCGGTGAAGGGCACATTTGTTGCTGAGTTCTTCACCACCGCCCTCACTTTTCGGGGTAATATGGTCGATCTCTATGAGATCTTCCTCCCGGAAGAGAAGTTCACACCAGCGGCATTTTCCTTGCTGTTTCTGTAGCAGTTTTCCTAGCGTCGTCTTTGTTAATGGGTGATCTTTTAACCGTTTGGTCCAATAAAGGAGGTTCCCGTCGAATGGGCTTGCTTTGCCTTTTACCTTCGTGTGACGTTGAATGGGTATTGCGTGCCATCTCAGCACATGTTGTTCAGGTCCCTCTGGCGTGGCATATGTCCAGGTGTTTCCTTCAATTGTCCGCCAATACTTCCCTTTTACCCATCTCGCTCCTTTCTTCGGGTGTTTTCGGGTCATCTTCTGCCAAAGCATACTGACGAGATGGTGGTCGCATGTCGCAAATTGCTTTGCCGATACGACCGTTCGATAATACAGCGCCCAACCATGGATAACTGGGTTGAGTTGGTCAATGATTTCCTCTTGCGGAAGCGATTGACTTTTCTGTATTATCTTCCTGAGTTCTTGCAAATGGCGTTGAACTCCTTCTTTACTCGGCGTGATGATCGTTTTGAAACCTGACGGCTTTCCTTTTCCAGTATGGGTCTTCCCTACCGGGAATTGTCGAACAGTAAATCCCAGGAAGTTAAATCCTACATTTCCCTGATATTCTTTCAGAGTATGGGATAGCCGCGTTTTGCTCGGTTTCAATTCCAATCCGATGCCTTGTAACCACATTGCGATGATTTGCTGCGCCTTAATGACCTCTGTTTCCTGGGCATGCAGCACCACAAAATCGTCGGCATACCGGATGAGCTGTGGTGCTCCTCGCAGTGCGGATGGAGCCTTATTCTCACCGATGTAGGCTTTGAGTAACGCTTCTTCCATTCCATAGAGGGCGATGTTGGCAAGCAGTGGGGACACAACCCCACCTTGCGGGGTTCCCGCCTTGGTTGGGGAAAGTTCCAATGCTTCCATGACTCCAGCCTTGAGCCAGCCTTTCACCAGTCGTCTCACTACTGGATAGGTGTGCAGCTTTCCTAAGAGCGCTTGATGGTCAATATTGTCGAAACAACCTTTGATATCCGCGTCCAGAACGTATTTGCTCTTTAATCGGATGTTAATGAAGATTGCTCCTACAGCATCATGGACACCGCGTCCCGGTCGGAAGCCATAGCTATTGGCCTCGAACAAGGCTTCCCATTGTGGTTCGAGGGCGGCTTTGGCTAGTGCCTGACATGCCCTATCAAACATTACAGGAATGCCCAACGGCCTTTGCTCAGTTTTTCCTGGCTTGGGTATCCAGACGCGTCTGAGTGGTTGTGGCTTCCTCTGGCTCATCCGCTTTGGGTGAATTGCTTCAACCATCGCAAGTCTGCCAGTTGGTTGAACGGATTTTACACCATCTATGCCAGCGGTTTTCTTGCCCTGGTTGTCCTGGGTCACTCGTCGGACTGCCAAGAGTCGGGCTGACCGGGACTTCATTAACAATTTCTGTAACTTGTGAACTGTTTTCAGATCTCCACGTTCGGAGGCTTTGAAGATGCGCTTTTGCAGGCGGTACAGGTGTTGCTCTAGCTTGCGCCAGGGTAATGCTGCCCATTCCTCACTCGAACTTGCGTCCGGTGCCTTGGTTTCTCCCATGCGACTTGCACTCCTTCATTCCACAGTATCGGGTCTGCGTCAGCGTGTCCTGGGCATTACCCCAGGCGTTTGCTTCTCAGACCATCCCACCAGACAGATACTTGCGGTTGGTACCTGCTCATGCTTTCAACCTCGCATGAGAGTCATCTGCTGGTTACTTCGTTCCGATAGTTCGTTTTACGTTACCGTAGGTCTCCTGCTGTCCGCCGGGTTTTATGGGGGTGAATACCGATCACCGTTGGATATGTCGGCCCCTATCCTTGTCCATTTTGGACCAAGCCCCGCATTGGCTCAATGATACTTGCGTTAACTCGCGTTGGCTTGTTCGCCATAACGACGGTTCTGGTGCAGGTTCGCTTGCGCTAGCCATAGCAACTTGCTAGGGGTTGTTTGTCACATCGAGTTTGCAACTTTGCCCCATTTCTTCCCGCTTCTCGGATTGATGACCAGTCGCTACCGAGGGGAAAATGCTGTTCCTCTTTTCACCTGGAGGGATGGGAATTTCGCCCATCATCGAACTATCAGTTGTCAGCAGGGTATATATTCTGCTGCTGTTCCTCCCCCGTTTTCACGGTTTTGGATCAAACGAATCGCAGCCACCGTGTAGCATTCACCGCTGCCGCATCCTTGAGTGTCGCCTTGGCCTGCGCCTGAATACGTTTGAGGACCTCCGGTTTCTTTTTCAGGAAGTCCTTGATGTCCTGCGTCCCCTTGGCTGTATTACATGGATCGCAGGCCAGACACAAATTGCTCACGCGGTTCGTTCCTCCTTTGGCACGAGGGTGGATATGCTCAATCTGGAGTGGTGTATCTTTTGCTGTACAGTAGGAACATTGCCGCCCCCACTTTTCTAACAGATATTCACGGACCTCGTAGCCAGCCAAGGTCCCTTGTTGATATTCGACCCCGCTGACTTCAGGATTCTCCATCTGCTGGAGGTCGAACTTCACGAGTTCCATACTGATCGCGGTGATCGGACAATACCGAGAAAGACGCTGGACCCACGTGAGCACGTTAGTTATTCTGCTCCCTAATGAAGGCGGTAGCCAGCCCTTCTTTTTGTTCTTCCGATTAGACCAGCGTGGTTTTCGGTAACGTGTTTTACGATTCCTGCGTGAGCGTCGTACAACCCGCCGATCATCCAGGGCCGACTTGATCGCCTGCCCACGATG
This sequence comes from Ktedonobacteria bacterium brp13, assembly GCA_015099395.1. Lineage (GTDB taxonomy): Bacteria > Chloroflexota > Ktedonobacteria > Ktedonobacterales > Ktedonobacteraceae > Dictyobacter. The sequence goes on from AP024096.1 coordinate 4,376,285, forward strand.
TTTGAGCTCTGCGGCAAAGACCACTTCGCCTGTCGCGTCGTTAACAATAGCAATACCTGTGGTCTTACTGCCAGGATCAAGCTTGACCCGTAGTGGCTCTACTTCAGGCTGCTCAACGACACACTTGAGAATAAGACAAAATGGATACATGCGATACACAGCGGCTTTTCCTCGCTTCAATAAGAGGCGAGCCTCCCCAGGATGCACGGGGTCAAGCGGTTTCTTTGCGCTATCAATTACAAACACTTTACTCATACTGTTCCTTGTGCTCCTTGCGGAGCCTCCTGTTGCCAGGGTAATGTGTTCCTCGTTCATGTTCAGGAGTGGTTTATCGTCAACGACACTGAGTTAACCCTGTAGCTCTGTTTGTCGGGTAAGGGAGCAATGTTACCACTGCTTCCTCCCCTAAGAACGGTACGTGCAAGTTTCCCTGCATACCGCTCAAGCCTTTCTAACGCCCCGATTGGGACGCAGCTCTTCAACTTTCAATGTTTGGCTATGGACTTGTTTATGACAGTTTGGATGCAGAAGAAGCAAATTGTTTAACGTGTTTGGGCCACCTTTCACTCGATAGATAACATGATGTATATTCCACCCTGTTTCTTTCGTGATCTTCTGGTGGCATATCGGGCAGTTACCTTCTTGCCCTTTCCATAACGTGATTAGTTTCCTTCGATTCGTGTTTTGGAGCCATTTCAGCCCCATTCTTTGGTCGAAGTATTCTTCCCACTTGAGATCGTATGGGTTCGCTTCTCCTTTGATTTTGGTGTATCGTTTAATCTTGGTGTAACTTGCCTGAAGAAGATAGACCTTCCGAGGTTCTCCCTCCTTCCCAATGACCTCGCCTTGGAATACCCAATTTTGTTCTCTAATGCTAGCAAAGTAGCGATTCTTCACCCAGCTTTTTGACTTGTTTGGATGTCGTCTCACTGCCCATTGCCAGATCATCCGAAAGATAGCATGGTCTACTCTTTTGTAGGTTTCTTTGCTCGCTGCATGTTGATGGTAGTTTGCCCATCCTCTTATTTTGGGGTTAAGCAGATAGATCAGGTTCCCTGCGGTCGCCGTCTTGTTCTTCTGTATCGTTTCTTTTATTCCTTGAAGGAATGTTTTCACATTCTTTTCAGAGGGTTTCGTGAGAAGGACTGTTTTCTTCCCATTTTGATACTTCCGCACGTGTTGGCCTAGGAAATCAAAGCCACATTCAATATGGGTGAGGCATGTTTTCTCTGGCGAGAGTTCCAATCCGCGTTCTCTCATGAATTGCTCCACGAGTGGTTTGACTTCCTGCCCTAGAAGTTCCTTCGAACTTCCTGTGATAATGAAGTCGTCCGCGTATCGCACGAAATGGACTTTTGCTCTTTGTTGTCGAACCGAATCCTTTGGATATATTTCCCGTAGTTTCCGTTCCAGACCGTTGAGTGCTATATTCGCCAGTGTTGGTGAACAAATTCCTCCTTGCGGAGTACCTGCTTCCGTAACATGAAAGGCCTGCTTTTCCATATATCCAGCTTTGAGCCATTTTCGCAGGATGTTCTTATCCATCGGGACATTTGTTAGGAGCCAGTCATGACTGATCCGGTCGAAGCAGCTTTTAATATCTCCTTCTAATACCCATTGGGCTGCACCTTTTTGGGCGAGCACAATATGACATTGTTCAATGGCATCTGCTGTACTCCTTTCCTTCCTGAAACCGTAGGAATTGGGATCAGAGGTGCATTCTGCCACCGGGTCTAGAGCAAGCAGGTGCAATGCCTGCATCGCTCTATCCTTCATTGTGGGGATACCTAACGGCCTTTTCGCTCCGTTGCTCTTGGGAATGTAAACCCTTCGTAAGGGTCGAGGATGGTACTCATGGTTTTGCAGCGATTGTATCGCTTCTGCTTTCTTTGCTGGGGTATTCCAGAGTTCACCGTCTACTCCAGGAGTCCTTTTGCCGTCATTTTCTGTCACGCGCTTGACGGCAAGAGCTTTGCCGCTAAACGAGTGGGTAAGAAGCCGTTGCAAGGCTTTCACTTTGCCCCATCTTCCTTCCTGAGTTGCCTTTACGATCCTCGCTTGGAGGCGACTCACGTTCTGGGAGGCATGGTGCCATCGAATAAGATGCCATGTTTCCGGTTGGTGAGAGGACGCACCAGCATATTCTTCTAAAGAAATGGATTCCATTTCCTGAGTTGTTTCTGCCGTCATCTGCTTTTCCCCTTTCGTCGCTTTGCCTCGTTTGTCGTAATGAAAGACCAGATGGAAGTCTGCCCGCTTTCGCGTGGAGGAAGGCCTCCTATCCACCCTATTACCGGGCGGCATTTGCTTTTTCCATCTTCCTGTACCCGCACTCCTTTAGGCGTCCCTTACGGGTTGCTTTCCCTTAGGGAGAAGTACGGGGTTCCCGTGTTCCGCTTCTGTAATATGAATGGCGAAGGTCCGCCTTATTCACCGGCAGTGTTGATTGTCCATGACAAGGCAACGATTAGACCTTGTTCCCACTGCATACCATTTTGGTTCAAGCTTAATATCAGCATCTTTAGCTTGTTACGGTTTACGATGTTTATCAGGCGTTCGCATATGCTGACCATGCCACTCGACTCTAGCCCCTCTCCGCTTTGATGTTAGCAGATACATCTCGCTTCACAGTCTGATGCCGGTGAACACCGTGGGTACATTGTCAGAGGGCTTTATACAAGTTGTTACCTTCTTGCATTACCTCCTAGAATACTGCTGATGGAACAGCAGGTTCCGCCGTCTTGCAACGCGGAACAGTTACAAAAGCGACTTTCACGTCGCACAATCGCTGACCGTAGCGGACGGGGCTGGAAAGCACCCCGTCGTACCTAATTTCACTCCGAACGTAGTTTCTGTTGCAAAACTTGAACTGGTCAGGTGTGGGCTTACTTGCGCAAGCCCCCGCCATTCAGGCGTGGGGTTCCTGACACCGTTATACCTTTATCGGGTCGCGACATGGAAAGTTCTACTCGCTCGACTACTATGACTGTTGTTGCTGAAAGCCTGGATTAGAGCTATGTGAGCTCGGACGTGCGCCATGGTGGCGTATCCGCGCCTCTCGTAGCATCTTCAATGGCTTTATCAGAAAGCCCGTACAGGCCCCATACTCATGCAGGATCGTAACGGTCTCATGTGTCATAAAGTATTTCCCATTCCCTACCACACAATCGTTGATAACTAACAACACACTAAAGCTGGTCTCAGCCGGCATCAGGGTCAAGACCTCCAACAGATTTTCGATACCAATCACATCTACACGCTGTGGCGAAACGATCTGATCCTGTGGCTCCACCTTTTCAGGATAGATATACAATTCCGCATGTCCTATTGCAGTTGACATAAGTAGCCCATTCCTCTCAACGTTAGTATTTACCTTTTACAGGGAATGCTGCGACTTTTCGTCTCAAAAAACGTAGCAGTCAGGACCTTTAGTGCAAAACCTTAATGACCACGGAACAACAATAACGAGAGCATCTTCTCATATTCACCAAGTAATTGATCCATTTCCCCTAACAACGCAATTACCTTATCAATCTGCATATGGACATCATTCAGCTTATGTGCTGGCATATTTACACGTTGTTTGAGAAATTCTAAAAAAGCAGTTGCCGCCGTAATACGATGAAGCATATCTTCTTTGAGCGCAACATAGTGGTGATAACTCTCATAGAGCTGGTAGATACCATCGATACGCGCACCAACAAACTGCGAGGAGTGTGTCTCTGCCTGCATAGAGAAGAGCTTCTCGGTATCCAGGTGCACATTATTCTGCTGTAATGTCTCCGATAAAACTCGCACAAAATCCATAAAAATATAGTAAAGGTCGGCGACAAAGGTGCGCAGCTGCTCAAATGGTTCTTCGCGCCCACCAGATTGATAGGATTGATGTGGCTGGTGAGCAACCTCTGCATATGATCCATAGCGTTGCGGTTGTATAAAGCTTTGCTGAATATCTCCGATCGTTGCCATAACTTCGTTGAAACGTGCGACAAAGGTAGTAATGTTGGGACCTTGTTGGGAATCGACGTACGTATGATACATACGATACAAAGCCTGCAGCATCTGCGCACCCGCAGCATTGGCGTCGTCATGCTTCAGCGAGCTATCATTCTCCCCTGAGGGTTGTGTATTCCGTGAATTGGCGCTGCTAGAGGTATCGCGTGCATCAGGCACTCGCTTCTCACGCTTCTCTCGTAATTCTCCACTCGAGTAAGAGACCAGTGAGATCTTGTTTGGTGTATATGGCGGCACCAACTCATCTTCACTTACAGGGATAGAGGGCAAGATTATTTGAGCTCGCAAGACGTCTAAAGCAGAATCGATATCTTTCAATAATCTATTTTTGTGTTCTTCACCCAGTTGTAGATCGTATTTGACCACCGTCCGACAGGTAAAGATGGTCTCTATCACCTGTTCTACACGATTGAGATGAGGCACTGGTCCATCTTGTGGCATACACACAGTTCCCTTTCCTCACGGCGTCAGCGTATTATCAAGTGTCATAACGCGATATAACGTAGTACAACGTGGATATACAAAGAGTACGCTGACGTCTCCTACCCTTTTTCGTCTTCAGGACGAAGAAATTTGCAACGAGGCATTGAGCGTGACCGAAACAGTCTGATTATCGACCGTCACAGTATTTCCATTCCCATCAACTGCTGAAATGGCAACAAATCCATGCTTCCAACCTGGGAGCACATTCTGATTGCTTACGAATACGCCGATCGACTCTCCGTTGCTATCTACAACGCCCGAATTATTTTGCAATGAGAGCCAGGATATATCGCTACTACCAACGCTCGCAGTCCACGTGACAGGTCCAGCACAGCTACCGCTACGCTGCACCGTCATCGTCTGCTCATATGAAGTACCTTGTGCGATGCTACCAGGGAAGTAGAGCGAGCCAGGTGATACCTGCACAACACAGGGTGGTCCTATCGTAATCGCAACGCTGACGCTCCGGGAAGCGACCACGAGAGCATGCCCACTGCTATCGCTGGCCGACAGCAAGATACTCGCATTATAGCTCCCTATCGACAAACTAGAAGTCACACTCTGTACTACAATCTGATCAGATTGACCGGCAGCGAGTGTATTGCTACCCTGACTCAGACTGAGTAGCCCTTGCGCATCCGGTGTCGCCTGCCACGTTACGGGAACCGAGCTCTGATTGGTCACCGTCAGGATCTGCGGTGCACCATTCTGCCCCTGCCCAACATTGAAGGTCAGATTCGCCCCAGAGACAGAGAGCGCAGTCCCCATTGTATGAGCCGTTGAGCCACCACCGGTCGTCGTCCCCGGCACAGGAGTCTCTGATCCTGGGTCAGGCCGCGCACCCGACGTTGGCATGCGCACTGGACCCATACCAGAATGAGGTATAGCGGAGGTGCTATGTGACCCGGTAACGGCCGTAGCATGCACAGCAGCAGCACTGAGAACGGTAAACTGAATAGGCACAGTCTGCGTACGCTGCGGAGAAGCAAAGATGATCGATCCAGTATATGAGCCCGGCAATAGGTGCTCACTGTTCACTTGCACCGACGCATACATACTGCCGCTATTGTATACAACGCCACGACTGGGCGCGAGAGAGAGCCAGGGCGACAATGAGATCGCCTGCCAGGACAGTGGTACCGAACAGGATGCCGGCAAACTCACACTCACATTCTGCTGTGCTGCCTGCTCCTGACCAGCAAAGCCAGTAAGCGATAAAGCTGATAGGCTTAACGCAGGACTACAGCGCGGTAAGATCGAGAGTGAGACGGCTATCGGCTGCGGCGTATTCAACACATCTGAGCCACTCGTAAAAGAGAAGCCACCACTATAGCTACCTGGCAGCAGGTGTTGACTATGCGTAAAGACACGCACAGTCGCCGTCATAGCAGGAGCGATATCGCCCGTAGCAGGTTGAGCATCTAACCAGGGGCTCTGTGGCACAAGAGGAATATTCTGATCAGAGGCAAAGGTAGGCGTCAAAGCCTTCAACGACCAGTGTAAGGGTCTGGTACCAGGATTGCTAATCGTCAGCGTCTGCTGCGCAGGATCGGCACCACTATCGAAGGTTGCAAATGAGAGTGCAGGAGGCGTTACAGAGAGGACCCCACCGACTGTGGCAGGCAGTGTAAGCACAGCCATGGTCACATGAATGCGTAACGTCGAACCCGCATTAGAGGTAAAAGTCACTGTACTCTGATAGTGACCTGGGAGCATATGCGCTCGTGAGACCGCCAGTGTCAGCGGCTGACGCGTATTAAATGAACCTCCCTCGGGCGTCGTTAACAACCATGGCTGATCTGAGCTCGCCATCCAGTTGATGGCCCCCCCACCCATATTGCTCAATGTTACCTGCTGCAAGGTAGTAGAGCCGATATAATCGGTCCCCATATCGATTACATGCTGATCAAGCGAGAGACTTGGTGGTCGCTCCTGCTTTGTGCTGACCACCTGTACAACAGTACTCGCCGTATAGTGGGTCGAGACATCTTCTGAATCGACATAATGCGTACCCAGTCCCCATGCATCATCGATTAGCATACGCACATTCGCCGCACCCGATCTATCCACTTGCACAAAGGACGACGACTGATCGAGACGCGCAGGCTCTCCAATATCACGAGTCACCAGAACACGAGCCAATGCTGGGAAATGGCTGATATGGATGAGTACCACCTGTTCGGGATGAACAACCGTGGGCGTAAGTGTCAGCATCGGTGGCGTAGCCAATGCCGGTCCCTGATTCTGCCGCTGTATAAACAGCGCGAACAAACCTCCATCCACCGAGAGCGCTACAATCGTCAGCACAAAAAGCACAAGAAAAGCCAGCCGTAACAACTTAAACTGTTGAAGATTCGTCGCCATACGTCGTAGTGCTGAAAACTTCCGTCTCAGCCGGATCCTCAGGCCTATGTGATGAGCAGCACCCTTGTCCGCAACATTGCTATCTGGAGCATGTATACGCGGCATATCTGACAGTTGGGGAAGCTTGCCATCTCTCCCATCCATCACAGGCTTAGCAGCGGTGACAGATGGAAAAGGACGTCGCGCCACATGCTGCTGTAACAACGATGTATCCTTTGAAGAAGTCGGGCTTGACTCAGCCAGAGGAAAATCAATAACAAGTGGAGACCACGCCGACGGCCCTTTCGGCGCTACTGGCAGGTCTCCCTTGTGCTGTGATCTATGCAGTAACACGGCCTGGCACCCGGGGCAAAAAACAGCATCTCCACATGCCTTACTACATTGCAAGCACTCGTTCGACATCGCAGACCCCTACACTCTCTACCTGACACTCAACATATACTGATCCATAAAGATGGACACTTTTCCTTTATGTAGTAAGGATAGCATCTATCATCATTAAACACATTATTTAGCCTCTGACATAGCCTATTATTCTTAGATGACAGTCGCAAGCAGGCAAAAAAAGGTGGTACAGATTCTCTTGAAGAATCTGTACCACCTGATCGCTTGTACCGGATTACTTACGTACGCATGGAAGTACGTATCCTTTACCCAAGCAAGGCATAAGGATTTTGCAGCAGGCGTTTTACTTCCTGCAGGAAGCGCGCCACGGTCGCACCGTACAGGATACGATGATCAGCGGAGAGCGTCACATGCATAATGTCACGAATAACAGGCTGACCGTCGACAGGAACAAAGGTCTTGCGTGTCGCAGCAACAGCCAGGATAGCTGCCTGGGGTGGATTGATGACCGCGATAAAGTCGGAGACATCCATCATACCCAGATTCGAAATCGAGAATGTGCCACCATCCAGATCGGTCGGTGTCAGCTTGCCAGCCTGAGCCTTCGCAATCAGGGCCTTCGCATCGCGCGCAAGGGTGCGCAGGCCCTTGATATTCGCGTCACGAATCACCGGAACCACCAGACCAGAGGGGATGTCGACCGCAATACCGACATTGACCTGCTTATGCAAGATAAACTGTCCATCACGATACGAACCGTTCGCCTCCGGGAACTTCTCTAAAGCCAGAGCACAGGCCTTGACAATCAGATCATTGACACTGACCTTTACGCCACCCTCGCCCGCGTTTGCATTCAACTGCTGACGCATCGCCAGGATATCGGTCATGTCAATATCATTGCCAATGTAGAAGTGAGGAACTGTTGACTTCGACTCTGTAAGACGACGCGCAATGGTCTTCTGCATCGTCGAGAGCGTGCGAACCTCATCGTCTTCTGCGACAGCAGGCTGAACGCTGGGCTGGGATGCAACGGCAGCAACCGGCAGCGCCACCGGTGTAACCTGAGCAACCTGAGCAACGGATTGGGCGACTGCAGGCTGAAGCGTACGCTGCTCTAGATAGTCTTCAATATCGTCGCGCACGATACGTCCAGCCGGACCAGAACCTTTCAGTACGTTCAGATCGATCGCATGCTCCTCAGCCATACGACGGGCCAGAGGAGAGATCTTGATCATCGTACTACCATTCTCGTTACCGTGTCCATTGCCATTGCTCGCCACAACACCACTCTGCGAGAGCGATGAAAAAGTAGCAGAGGTAGCAGGAACCGGTGCGCGCTGGGCCTCAGGAGCCTCAGGAGCCGCCGCCTGACTGGATTTCACGTTTGCGCCAGTGCCAAGGATCGCAATAGGCTGACCAATCGGAGCGGTCTCGCCCTCCGCGACCAGAATCTGCTCCAAAATACCATTGCTGAAGGACTCGATCTCCATATTCGCTTTATCGGTCTCGACCTCCGCAACGACTTCGCCTTTTTTGATTTCGTCGCCCGGCTTCTTCAGCCAGCGGGTAATCGTTCCCTCTTGCATCGTATCGCTCAAACGCGGCATGTTAACTTCGGGCATAACTTACTCTCCTACGACGAGGTGCCATCTCCTCGATCGCTTCCAACAACTGCTTCGCGCCAGTCAGGGCAGCTGTCTCAAGCGGCTTCGAGTAAGGTAGCGGCACTTCCACATTCGCGACACGCTTTACAGGGGCATCTAAATAATCAAAGGCATCTTCCTGGATCGTCGCAGCAATCTCAGCACCGATACCATAGGAGCGCCAATCTTCCTCGAAGATAATCGCGCGACCGGTCTTTTTGACCGACTCGACAATCGTATCTTTATCCAGCGGGCGCAGTGAACGGAGATCGACTACCTCGACGCTCCACTTATTCTCCTGCTCAAGGCGCTGCGCAACCTCAAGAGCCTGCGAGGCCATACGCGAATAGCTGATAACCGTCAGATCGGTGCCCTCTTTAGCGATACGAGCCTTACCGAAGGGGACGATATGATCACCCTCAGTGACCTCGCCCTTGGTATTGTAGAGGCCCAGGTGTTCGATAAAGATAACAGGATTGTTGCTACGAATAGAGGTACGCAACAGACCCTTCGCATCCTGCGGATTAGAGGGAGCGACAACATAAAGACCAGGAATATGCGCAAACCATGTCTCAAGGTTCTGGGAGTGTGTCGCAGACAACTGCTGACCACCACCACCAGGAGTACGGATCACCATCGGCACAGCGGTCTGACCACCGAACATATAGTGAATTTTTGCCGCGTGGTTCAAGATCTCATCCATCGCCGGGGTAATAAAGTTGAATGTCATGATCTCTACGACCGGACGCAGGCCAAGCATCGCCGCGCCGACCGCCATACCAACAAAAGCATTCTCGGAGATCGGGGTATCAACGACCCGCTTGGGACCAAATTCTTTGAGCAGACCAGCGGTGATCTTATAGGATCCTTCAAACACGCCGATCTCTTCACCCATCAGCACAACATTCTCGTCGCGCGTGAGTTCTTCGCGCAGGGTATCATTTAGCGCCTGTCGAAAGCTAATCTCAGCCATAACCTATTTACTCTCCTGCATCTTCTGCAAATGGTCGTCAGACGCATAAATAAAGTCAAAGAGGCTCTCGACTGGTGGGAAGGGGCTCTCCTCTGCGAATCTGACGGATTCACTGACCTCTTGTTCGATCTGCTCATCAATAGCATTTAACCCTGCTTTATCGATGATCCCTGCATCCAGCAAGCGGCGACCGAAGAGCGGGATAGGATCGAGCTTGCGACCCTCTTTTACAAAGTCTTCATCACGATACCGATCAGGGTCAATGACAGAGTGCCCACGGTGGCGGAAGCTGATAGCCTCGACAATATATGGCTCGTGCTCTTCACGCGCTGACTTCACCGCACGCTGTACCACATCACGTACGGCCAGTATGTCGTTGCCATCGACACGCTCACCACGCACATTAAACGCGCAGCCTTTGTGTGCCAGCTCAGCGAGCGCTGAACCCTTCTCAACGGAGAGACCCATGCCGAAGCCATTGTTAACAATAAAGAAGACCACAGGCAATTGATAGATCTTTGCCAGATTTAATGACTCGTAGAATGCACCGGTATTGGTTGCGCCATCACCCATCTGCACGGCAACAACTTCATCGGAACCGCGATACTTGACCGCAAAGGCGGCACCAACAGCCAGGGGGACCTGTGCACCAACCAGACCATAGCCACCGAGCAAGCGATGCTCAAGGCTAAACATATGCATAGAGCCGCCACGGCCCTTTGAACAACCAGTCTCTTTACCAAATAATTCCGCCATTACTTCAGTGGCCGGAATACCGCGACAGATCGCGTAACCATGTTCTCGATAGTTCGTGTAGAGATAATCCTGCGCTCCCAGGCCTTCGCAAAAACCTACGACGGTGGCTTCTTCACCCAGGTTTAGATGGCAATAACCGCCGATGCGTGCCATCTTATACATCTCATCTGACTTTTCCTCAAAGCGACGAACAAGTAACATCTGGTGATAGTAATGAACCAACGTCTCTCGATCTTCTTGCTCAGGCAGCGTGACGACACGAGGCTTGTTTGTGGTGGCATCGCGTCCATCCGGTCGCTTTTGCTGCTCAGTACTCATGGTGTCTCCTGATTTTTTTCTTTAAGATCTTATGCCGAAAAACCAATGCGACTGCTATCGCTTGTGCTTTACACTCTGCCCACTCAGGTTTTCGGATAAGCAGTAAACTATTTGGGGTGGAGAATGTTCGCTTGTCTTGTTTTGGGATAACGTTAATGGGTCTTGAGTCGTAACCCGATTTCTTTGTTTCTCAGCAGACATATTCCCACATAATTGTAACACCTAACGAAAATTTTAACACTCATACATGCGGAATCTATGCCTGCAATAGGTAGAAGATACTGTTAGCTAGCTAGCAATTCTCGATATCCCGAAGCTCAATTATACTTATAACAAGCTAGATAAGCAATCGCCGACACCACTCAGTTGCGGCATCTCAGTCGGTAGCACTGGTTTATTCCTGGAAATAGGATCGTTATCCATGTGGCTCAGTTCAGACGCTTGAACCACACTATCGGCTATCATATCACAGGTCTAAATTTATAGCTACATGACGTAAAGAAGCACGTATGGGGCGGGCGGATAGGGAGACTGATGCCCACCCCATCCGCCCGCTCTACACATGCTACATGTGCCGTCTGTGCCATCACAGACACTATTTACGCCACTAACAACCAGCTAACATTTCATAGCTTGCTCGCTATTTAGTGAGTTCGCGCCAATCCTTTAATACGAACCAGGGCACATACTGGATGCTATTACCGGCACTACTCTTTCGTAGAGCCAGCTGCTACAACTTCAGGAACGTCGGCAGGCGGAATTTTTGTGACTTTCTTGCCTGTTACACGCGCACCAAACTTGATCCATGGTTGCTCAATCAGTATATGGAACAGATAACAGAATGGGATAATGATCACAACTACCAGTACCCAGAAGAGTCCATAATACACAATATTATTGATATTCTGTTGGAATGGGTGAATAAAGTTGTCAAAAGCCAATATTATCGGCAGATGCCAGATATACAGTCCGTATGAGAGCAGACCAAGCCAGCGTACTGGACCCAATTGCCAGAACCATTGCAGATCGCGCTTACCAAAGAGAATCGCCTGCATGCAGCAACCATAGCCCAGGACAAAGGGCATCTCACTCAACCAGGCATGGGCACCAATATAGGGTTGTAAAGGTGAGTGAATAACCCACATCGAATAAAGCGCATTATACTGTTGAGGGCTTAGCAGCTGAGTGAACCATAGTGGAATATCAAGCCAGACAACTGCGAAGAACAGGAAGGCCAGTCCCAAAAACCACATATAACGGCTCGACTTATAGCAAAAGCGGCTGATTGGATGTTCTGGCAACTGCTGGGCAATGGTATAGAAGACAGAGATGAGCATGCCAACCGCAAAGTCTTCCATGAACTTTCCATCCTGACCATAGACAAAGAAGAGCAGAATGTTACGCACGCTCGCAGGTAGGAGCGGATGCGCACCCGAGAACAACGGATACTGAACAGGCTTGGCCACACCGTTCGTTTTAGCCGGCATGAAATATAACTGCCACGAACGTCCCCACCAGCGTGTCGCCAGACCCCAGAGCAGCATCCCGCCCAGACAGAGCAGCAGGATGGTAAGCCGCCGCTTAAACGTGCCCCGCCTTACCAGCCAGCCCATACCCAGCGCCAGTAGCGGCAGAAGCATATAATATTGCCACTCAACCGCCAGTGTCCAGAAAGGACCATTGATCGCTTGATATGTGTTGGCACTCGAATCCATGAGAAAGGTAAGAAAGAGGAATGATTGCTTTAAATGATCAAGTTGAAGATACGAATGATACGAGATAATGATGAGCAAGAGCAACGACACATAATATCCGGGCCAGATACGAAAAATACGCCGCAGATAGAAACGCCGCGCCTCAGGCCACGAAGTATCGAAAAGCATCGACTTTGCATAGGTCATGAAGAGCAAGAAACCCGAGAGAATAAAGAACAGCGTGACCCCAGAACTTCCTGACAGCGAGATATCTACCGCAAGGTGCCCAAGCGCGCCCAACTCTCTTACGCTCTCGATGTGTCCAATAGTCCAGACTTTTTCACCCTCTGTCAGATGAGTGATGTGGTATGAAATAACGCAGAAACAAGCGAAGGCACGTACACCATCCAACGCTGCAATGGTGTTCTTCTTTGGCTCCTCGTTTTTTTGTACAAAGCTCAAAACATTTCCTTTCCTAATAGAATTGATAGATTTTATAGAAACAAAGTTATCACAACGATCTATACACATCAATATCTAAAGGAGAATCATCAAAACCAACGAAACATAATAATCCGGCCAGATATGAAAAATACAACGAGATAGCAACATTTCATTCGTGGCCAGGCCTCATCAAAGAGCAGAGACCGCGCATACGTCATAAAAAACAAGAAACCATAGAATACGAACCAGGGCACATACTGGATGCTATTACCGACACTATTCTTTCGTAGAGCCAACCGCCACAGCTTCAGGAACGTCAACAGGTGGAATTTTTGTAACTTTCTTGCCTGTTACACGCGCACCATACTTGATCCATGGCTGCTCAATCAGTATATGGAACAGATAACAGAACGGGATGACGATAACAACTACCAGCACCCAGTAGAGTCCATAATACACAATATTATTGATGCTATGTTGGAATGGTTGCATAATGTTGTTATAGGCTAATATTATCGGCAGATGCCAGATATACATCCCATATGAGAGCAGACCAAGCCAGCGCATCCACCCTAATTGCCAGAACCATTGCAGATCACGCTTCCCAAAGAGAATCGCCTGCATACAGCAACCATAGCCCAGGGCAAAAGGCATCTCACTCAACCAGTTATGGGCACCAATATACGGTGCTAAGGGGGAATTATTACCAACCCACGGATAAAAGTACTCACCCCACTGTTGATTACTTACAAACGGAGCTTGATAGAACCAGTTTGGAACATCAGGCCAGACAACAGCGAAGAACAGGAAGGCCAGGCCCAAAAACCACATATAACGGCTCGACTTATAGCAGAAGCGGCTGATTGGATGCTCTGGCAGTTGCTGGGCAATCGTATAGAAGACAGAGATGAGCATGCCAATCGCAAAGTCTTCCATGAACTTTCCGTTCTGACCGTAAACAAAGAAGAGTAGAAAGTTACGCACGCCCGCAGGAAGGAGCGGATGCGCACCCGCAAGCAACGGATACTGAATAGGCTTGAGCACACCGTTCGTTTTAGCTGGCATGAAATATAACTGCCATGACTCTCCCCACCAGCGTGTCGCCAGACCCCAGAGCAGTAGTCCACCCAGACAGAACAGCAGGATGGTGAGCCGCCGCTTAAACGTGCCCCGCCTCACCAGCCAGCCCATGCCAAGCGCCATTAGCGGCAGAAGCATATAGTATTGCCACTCAACTGCCAGCGTCCAGAAAGGACCATTGATCAATTGATATGTGCTGGCACTCGAATCCATGAAGAAGGTAAGAAATAAAAATGATTGCTTTCCATGCCAAAAATTAGCGAGTTGAAGATACGAACGATTCGAGATAATGATGAGTAAGAGCAACGACACATAATATCCGGGCCAGATACGAAAAATACGCCGCAGATAGAAACGTCGTGCCTCAGGCCACGACGTGTCGAAAAGCATCGACCTTGCATAGGTCATGAAGAGCAAGAAACCCGAGAGAATAAAGAACAGCGTGACCCCAGAATTTCCTGACAGCGAGATATCTACCGCAAGGTGCCCAAATACACCTAATTCATGCCAGATGTTTGAAATGCCCCAAACTTTTTCACCCGCAGTCAGATGCGTGATATGGTATGAAATAACGCAGAAACAGGCAAAGGCACGCACACCATCCAACGCTGCAATGGTGTTCTTCTTTGGCTCCTCGTTTTTTTGTACAACGCTCAAAACGTTTCCTTTCCTAATAGAATTGATAGACTTTTATGTTACAACTCATTCTATATACCCTCTATTAGATAAAACATTTCTTCACTGCTCATCCCGAGATTGCCTGGCACTCGCAATAGTAGCTGCGCTGGTTTTCGGAAGACGATCTTAAAGATTACTGCATTTGAAATTACTGCCGGGTAATAGAAACAAAATTATCACAACGATCTATACACGTCAATATCTAAAGGGTACCACAGGACCTCTACTATTTTCTACAGATGAATGCATAGATAGAAACGTTCCAGCAACCAGGATACACGCAGTCAATTCCTGACGCTTAACCAAATTGGCTATCCTCGTTAAAACGAACGCTTTGCAGGAGAGGTTTGACCCTGACAAAAGGACCAATAGGATACACGGCGGGATGATGAACGAGAACACTTCAGTTCGATCAACGCACCATGTATCCTATTCCAGCGGTGATAACAGCCAGCAACTAGAGACTACGATTTCTTTCCAACCAGACGGCTTCCAATCTTAATCCATGGCTGCTCGATAAGCAGATGAAAAACATAGCTGGTTGGGATGGCAATTGCAATAACCCAGAGCCAGATGAGGCTATAGACAAGCATGTGATTCCAACTACGCATCCATGGCTCGATATAAGAAGTGAAGACGAAGATGAGGGGCAGATGCCACATATACAGTCCGTAAGAGAGCATGCCTAACCAGCGCAACGGACGCAACTGCCAGAACCACTGGAGGTCTCGTGCCCCAAAGAGGATACCCAGTACACAAAGACCATACCCCAAAGAATATGGAACC
The DNA here is from genome assembly GCA_015099395.1 of Ktedonobacteria bacterium brp13. Taxonomy (GTDB): domain Bacteria; phylum Chloroflexota; class Ktedonobacteria; order Ktedonobacterales; family Ktedonobacteraceae; genus Dictyobacter. Next base: position 4,391,863 of record AP024096.1, read on the forward strand.
TCAGCCATCCCTTGATGCGGACCAAATAAGTGCCATGCCACATACGTGTATGATGAAAAGGGCCACGAAACAGCAAAGAACAGGCAAAGCAGACCAGCAAACCAGAAGATACGGCTACCTTTAGGAAGAAAACGACTGATAGCATGCTCGGGTGCGTATTGAAAAAGTGCATAAAGGACACTGATGATCATACCAATCGAGAAATCTTCCAGATATTTCCCGCTATGCCCATAGAAGATAAAGAAGAGCATATTATGCAACCATACCGGCAGGAACGCCGCCTGGTGCGGACTCTGTTGCCAGTTACTGCCCCACTGCCGTATTGTCACGCCCCAGAGTATCAGAGCACCCAGACACAGTAACAACGTCGTGAGTCTCCTACGCAGCGATCCACGCTGTACAATCCAGCGTAATCCTAACGCCAGCAGCGGCAAAAACATATAAAACTGCCACTCAATCGCTAGTGTCCAGAAGGGTCCATTCAATTTCTGGTACGTCTGAGCAGTAGCATCCATCAAGAAGCTAAAAAATAAAGATAATTGACCTAAATGATCGAATTGTAGATATTCGCGGTGAAAAATGAGAACCATCAAAACTAACGAAACATAATACCCCGGCAAGATACGAAAAATACGACGCAGATAGAAACGTTTCATCTGGGGCCAGGCCTCATCAAAAAGCAGAGACCGCGCATACGTCATAAAGAGCAAAAAACCGGATAGAATAAAGAACAACGTCACACCAGAAAAACCAGACTGCATAGTATTAGATAGGATAGACCCTAGATGTGCCGAAGACCAGAGATGATTTACCGTCAGATGATTTACATGATAACAGATGACAGCAAAACAGGCAAAAGCTCGCACACCATCTAATACAGCAATAGTACTTTGTTTCGGCTTCTCACCATTCTTTGGAAAGCTCAAAGAATTTCCGCGCTCAACAGTATTTACAGCCATAAACACACCACTTTTGTATCCTCTTAGCCACGGTAAAAAAGTATTTTTTGCTCATAAAAACAAACTCTCACGCAATAAGAGACGATCATTGACCCCATATTATTACAAACCCGCCTGATTTGTACGATTCACAATAGTAGACAGTAAGAATTAACTTACCATGGCCTTCAATAGCAGTCAATATTTAAAGATAAATGTCATATAAAAAATAGTACTATTTATTTAAGAAATTTGAGCGTTTTGCCACCTAATCAAAGCTGAGACAGGTACAATAAAATGAGATATCCTACCTTACAGGCTCTGACACGTATATAGAAAGAATGGTTGTGACGTACACTGCTGCACGTTCGCGTACAGGAAGGAGTATTTGTATGAGCAATGAACAGGTACCTTCACGGTCTTATGGGATTGAGCGCCAGATGCAGGTCTATCTCGCGGGCCTGCAAGGGCAGAAACCAACGTTACCAGTCTCTGCTGAGGAACTGGAACGCAGCGCGAATGCACAGATGAGCGATGAGGCTCGTGGCTATTTAGGCGGTATGGCCGATACAATGCAGGCGAACAGGGCGGCATTCTCGCACTGGTCGATTGTGCCGCGGATGCTACGTGGTGTGGCACAGCGCGACCTGAGTGTTAGTATCCTGGGGCAGCGTTTCCCAGCTCCTATCTTACTGGCTCCTATCGGGGTACTGGGTATCCTTCATCCCGAGGGTGAGAGTGCGGTGGCACGTGCAGCTGCCAGCCAGGGCATACCGCAGATCTTGAGCACGGTCTCTTCGCATAGTATGGAAGAGGTCGCACAACAGTTGGGCGCAACACCCCACTGGTTCCAACTGTATTGGAGCCGCGACCCTGAGTTAAATGCAAGCTTTGTACAGCGTGCCGAACGAGCAGGGTATAGCGCGATCGTCGTCACTCTCGATACCCTCATGTTGAGCTGGCGTGAGCAGGATATTCAGAATGCCTATCTGCCCTTCTTACTCGGTCAGGGCTTAAGTAACTATCTGAGTGATCCCGTCTTTCGTAAATCGCTCGCGCAACCACCAGAAGAGGATACCTTCTCCGCGATCCGCCGCTTTATCGATATCTTTTTAAATCCCGCGCTCACCTGGGATGATCTCGCCACACTACGTAAAACAACGAAACTACCGATCCTATTGAAGGGTATTATGCATCCTGAAGATGCCAATAAAGCACTGGATTACGGGGCCGACGGGATTATCGTCTCCAACCACGGAGGTCGTCAGGTTGGTGGTGGTCGTGCCGCGCTTGATGCGCTGCCCGAGATCGCCCAGGTCGTGCAGAACCGTATCCCGGTCCTCTTTGATAGCGGCATCCGTCGCGGTCCAGATATCATCAAGGCGCTCTCCCTGGGAGCTCAGGCGGTACTGCTCGGTCGTCCTTACGCCTGGGGTCTTGCCCTCAACGGAGAAGAGGGCGTACGCGAGGTGCTACTCAATCTGCTCGCCGATCTGGACCTCACATTGGCCCTCAGTGGTCACACGACACCAAAACAGTTGGACCGACCAACCCTGGTGCGCTCCAGCACCCTATAAGACCATGTAAGTATCCAATGTTACCTTATATATACACAGTGAGGGGATCTTGTATCTTCAGAACATAGCTGTAATAAGATACAAGATCCCCTCTATTGATACTTAAAGCTCAGAAATCCTTTTTGGATACCCACCAGCCTCAGGCAGTGAGAGGAAAGAAAGTCGTCCGTAGACCCCCGAAACACCGCATAGCGACAAAAAGTAGGGTCAGGCATTCTTTACCTATCCCCTTTTGTCGCTACACCAGTACGTTAGGTGCTGAAGTGCTAACGGCAGTCTACCTGCAACGATCCAATCTTCGCTGTGAGAGAGAGACAGACGGTCAGTCAGACTACCGACTTGTGCGTGCCATAATCTTATCTGCGTATTCGCTTACTATCGGTATCCTGATCGTAATACCCAGATACGATGTTACCATCATGAGTATCCAGGCTACCACAATAACGAACGTGATAATCTTGAGCACCAGACCGAGTAAGAACACAACAAGAACACCTAAGATAGGGATAAGACCGATAGCCATTGCCAGTACGCTGATTACTACATACGCAACAACTAATGGAGCAAACAGGGCAATAGATTGCGCCGCATGAAAGCTCACATAACGATTGGAGCGATCCTTCAGCAGGAAGTAGACGCCTGTAAAACAGAGTCCCAGATAGCTGAACAGAGCACGGAGCCGCGAACGCTGATCACCCGCTTGCGGACGCTGTCCCGGCGCCTGTGAATAGTTGCCTCCGGTTCGGCCACGCGATGAAACACTGCTCGGTGGCACGTAGGCATTTTGTTGCTGCTGTTGCTGTTGCTGCTGCTGCTGCTGCTGCCCATAGACATAGTTGGGATCGTTCTGTTGCGATCCTGTATAACCCTGCTGTGGCTGTGAAGTTGCACCATATGGATCATCGGAGGGGTTTGATGGCGAATAGCCACCGTAACCACCATAGGCATTGTTTGGTTGTTGATTCGGATTAGGGTTTGAACTCACGCGAGCATCTCTCCTTCAGTAAGAAACACATATTGTCTTCTACCCTATATTACGCCATACGACAAGAAAGGTTTGATTTTTAAATCGCTGCCGCAAGACATGAGCTTTGAATGAGTGTAGATAAAGATCTACATAACTCTTCTCTTAGATAGAACGCAGCGTTCCAATCGCGACAAAATATGTTTCCATGAAAGATGTGCTCACTATCACTTGTTCACGCTCCCTCTTCTTCATTGAAGAGGAGGGAGCGTGAAGCTGTACCTGTCCTATGGCAACACAAACTCCCTATGCGGATGCTTGCGCTACGTGAGGAGACCTTTAGAAACTGGCGACCGCTTTCTTCGCGTACATTGTAATCAAGCCGTTGGTTGGCAGCGCACCCAGGAAGCTGATATGCATAAATGTGTTCCCTTTGAGTACCCAGATCGCAGTAGAACCATCCTCAAAGGCTAGATCACCCACCCCTTTGAGGTCTAGCTTATTGTTTGAGCTAACCGTCATACGGGCATTCTGGTAGAGTGACGTTGCTACCCCCGGACGGGTCAGTGAGATCACCTGTATACGATGGCCAGCCCCCTGTGAGGAGATGTAGTTACAACTGGCAACGCCCGCATTGTTGACTGTAAAGAACCAACTCACTGGCTTACTTTCAAGAATCTGGCTCGCATCCTGAGTATTCAACAGACCACAGGGATCAGGATGAGGGATCGGCAGCGTGCGTACGCCAGCTACCACTGTCTGCTGCGCATGTTTCGCCAGGAGTAGCAGGTCTGTCTGCATACTCTTTGTAGCCAGATGAGGATAGACGATCATTATACTATAGACTGTGTTCCCGGTTCCAACCACGATCGCCTTCCCGACGTCCAGAGACACTGTAAAAGCTTCGTCGCCGATGTCCTTCACATCCTCTACAGAGGACTGCGTTTTGGCATCCGTACGATCAAGCGCAAAATATGAACGCGCATTATCGCTCTTACCAACAGAGACCAGGATCTCGTTCGCATCGACCGCCTGACTGGCTTTCACATTTTTACCTGACTTCGCCTTGACTGCATAACGGCAGAGGGGAGCCATAATCTCAGGCTCAACATCAATCGGAGAACCAAGAATATGTGCAGCATCGTTTTTCGAGAAGAGCGTACAGGGATCGAACGACGCATTAGTAACGTTGGAACCAGAAGTCTGTACAACTGATGACGTCTTCCCGCCATCGATGCTACATCCGCAAGAAAGTAGTATCACAAGAGAGAGCAGTGTAAGCAATTTACCATCGACACCACCACACCTCTTTGCACAACCAACCATGCTTCCACGTAGAGACCGTGCAAACACAGTACCCAAACTATTCACAAAGCACTCCTTCGCTATAAAAAAAACACTGATCTATCTACATGATACAAATCACACAAAGAACGCTATGCCATATAGAACAGCACAACGTAGCTAGCTCGTATCATACTTGCATCTCTATTTAAAACACTACAATACGCGCCACCCTGTAGATAAATGCCTGTGTTATAAAATCATAAAAAATATGCTGATACACTATGAATATTCCATAAATTTGTATATGATAATAATAGTGAAGACAGTGTTCAATATGTACAGTTTTGTGTAGTTTACCTACATCTATGCGACAGCAGTAAACGTATTGATAGTAAAGGTCTCTCGATCGTATACAACGACCAGTTTCGAGGCAAGGAGACACTCATGTATCACTATATGGATCACAAAGAAGCGATTGAGATGTTACGTAAAGCGGGTTTGAATCATACTGAGATTGAGCGCGTTACACGCTTTCGTAAGCAGTTCACCCCCGGCGAAATGGACCGGACGCAAAATGATCATCGCCGCCTCGAATTTGTACGCTGGCTCTTCCAGACTGGAAAGCTTACTGACTATGTACGCTAAAAGTAGCTTTGCACTGACCGGGGGGTTGGTAGATAAGCCCTATTGATGTGTACTGACTCTGTGAAGAGCAATACAGCCCTTCATTTATCTGTGCATCAGAACACCTCTATCTATAGAGCTCTACTGGTGTTTTGATGCATTCCGTTTGCAAACTCAAGTGATTAGAGCCTATAATAATAGCAGTAATAAAGCAATCTGCAATCTATTTACCAAAGACGAGGAAGGGTAACAATGACCGTACCATCTCAGCTGATACACGAAAGCACTAGCGATCAATTTACTCCAAAGAAGGAGGATAAATTTACATTTGGACTCTGGACTATTGCAAACCAGGGTCGCGATCCATTCGGAGATGCAGTACGTCCTGCACTCAATCCGATTCACAGTGTACAGAAATTATCGGAGTTGGGTGCCTATGGCGTCAACTTCCATGATAACGACCTGGTGCCGTTCGGGGCGAGTGCAGCCGAGCGAGATCGGATCGTACGTGACTTCAAAAAAGCTTTAGACGACTATGGCATGGTCGTGCCAATGGCAACGACCAATCTTTTCTATCATCCGGCCTTCAAAGACGGTGCATTCACCGCCGTTGATCCCAGTGTACGTGCCTTCGCTCTCCAAAAGACGATGCATGCTATCGATCTGGGTGCAGAGCTAGGCGCTAAGACCTACGTCTTCTGGGGTGGTCGTGAGGGCGTCGATAGTGAGGCCAGTAAAGAGGCGACCGAGTCCCTCAAACGTTTCCGCGAAGCTATCAACTTCCTCTGCGAATACTCCATCGACAAAGGCTATAACCTGCGCTTTGCCATGGAACCAAAGCCCAATGAGCCACGTTCGGATACCTACTTCGCGACCGTGGGTCACATGCTTGGCTTTATCTATACGCTGGACCATCCTGATATGGTAGGCGTCAATCCAGAGGTCGCTCACGAGTATATGGCTGGCCTCAACTTTGTTCATAGCGTCGCACAGGCTCTAGAGGCCGGTAAACTCTTCCATATCGACCTGAACGACCAGAAGGGTCCGCGTTACGACCAGGATCTGCGCTTCGGTAGTGAAAATCTGAAGAACCTGTTCTTCCTGGTTCGCCTGCTTGAGAATCATGGTTATGAAGGCCCTCGCCACTTCGATGCTCATCCGTATCGCACGGAAGACGAGGCGGGTGTCTGGGACTTCGCACTTGGCTGTATGCGCACATACAACATGTTTAAGGTACGCGCCAAACAGTTCGATACTGATCCAACTGTCAAACAGTTGCTGGCCGATATCTACGCAGGCAATGCCGACCATATCGCGTTACTCGATCAGGTGAAGAAGGGCTACACAGCTGAGCTGGCAAATACGATTAAAGCTACCACCTTTGATCCTAAAGCTCTCGGCGAGCGTGGCTACCAGTATGAGAAACTCGATCAGCTGGCAATCGAGCACATTATGGGTATCCGCTAAGCACAAACGTACGCAACCCAACAGGCTGCTGACACCAACATAATACGTGAGCAGTCAACGCAGCAGGGCGTATGGATGATCCTTCTTCCACACGCCCTTCTTTTTTCGCGTATCCTCGTATCCATTGCTCCGGTGGGCAAAAGAACCCTGATGGTCAGCGGGAACTTCAGCAAGCTGGCACTCTTATGGAATGGCTTTATTCATGACCTACCGCGTAGTGCAACTGAACGAAGAAATGATCCAGCAAGAGTTTTTGCGCGTGACCGCTCAATTGCAGCTGGACCTCTGCGAAGAGATCCACCGCCAGAACCAGGAGAGCAAAGCCGACATTATCACCGAGATGAAGACCAGGGAGCGCCGCAGTGATGATCGACTGGCAGCTTGATTATTCGGGCGACTCGTGAGGGAGGCATTACGGGAGTCTTAACCCAATTCTCTAGCTTTCTGATAAGCATAGTTAGCTTCATCTATACGGTTGAGAGCCTTGAGTGCATGACCCATCCATTCATATATGGCAGCTTCTTTCGGATCAAGTTTGATCATTTGCGTATAAACAGTTATGGCCTCTTCATAGCGTTTAAGAGCGTAAAGCGTTTCGCCCTTACAGCCATAATAAGCGATAAAGCTTGGGTCGAGTCTTATTGCTTGATTGTAGCTAGCTAAGGCTTCTTCGTACCGACCAAGATTATATAGGGCGACGCCTTTTCCCCCTACAAGAGTGTCATCGTTTGGATTGAGACGTATAGCCTGCTCATAAGCTACCAGGGCCTCTTCATACCTCTTGAGCTGCCTTAAGACATAGCCTTTATTAGCGAAGCTACGGGCACCATTTGGATTGAGACGTATGGCTTGCTCATAAGCTACCAGGGCCTCTTCATACCTCTTGAAATATTCGAGGATATTCCCTTTATTAGCATAGGCTTCGGCATAATTGGGATTGTATTGAATGGCTTGCTCATAAGCTAAGAGAGCTTTATCATAACTCTGAAGAACTTGAAAGACTAGTCCGCGATTATAGTGGGCATTTACATAGTTAGGTTTGAGGAGAATGGCTTGCTCATAAGCTACCAGGGCCTCTTCATACCTCTTGAGATCCAGATGGCAATTCCCCATCCCTTTGTAGAAATCGGCAACAGTGGGATCAAGGCGAATGGCCTGCTTTATGGCTACCAGGGCCTCTTCAGGTCGTCCGAGATCAGTAAGGGTATAGCCTTTGGCATAGTAAGCAACAGCTTCATTAGGATATTGGCGAATGGCTTGCTCGATTGTAGACAGAGCTTCCGCCGCACGCTTGGGATCACGAATAGAATTACCATCTCTCAACCATTTTTCCCTGGTTTTTTGCGGTAATGATCCACTAGGAGGAGTCGATGTCCTCACCTGTTTGCGTTTATTCCTTGCTTGAGGATTGGGAAACAAGCGGACTGAGGCCACATCTCCTTCGCTCTGGTCAGGCGAATCAAAATGTGGTATTGGAGCCTTGCCACTTGAAACCTTCGCCAGCGTGTTAATAAGCTCCCCCTTTAAATCATCGAGCGAGAGATAGGGCTTTTCTTGTTGGTTCGCATTTCCTCGCATGAGGGTACGAATCAAAGCTTCAGAAAACATTGTCCCGCTTTCATCTGGTAAAATTAATGAAGGTACTTTATTACCCGAAGAACTAAGAAGAGCTGTTCCTTTGCCTGGAAATCCATTCCCTTTGCTTTTTTCTTCCAAAGCAGAGAATATTTGCCGATGAGCTGCTTGATCTGGTGCTGATTGTAAATACTTATAGGACTCAGCCGCAAAACAACAATCAAGAATCAGGACTCGCCGCACATATCTGGCATGTGTTTTGAGTGTCTCTGCCAGAGCTGCAAAAGGAATGCCTGAAGCCCTCAAATTACTCTCACTCGTACTGCGAAGTGCAAGATAATACTCTTGATTGTATCCGGATGCAAACATTCCGTGCCCGATATAGTAAAAGATCAAGTCTCTGGCTGGTGTGCCTTGCTGTTCCATCTGTGTCATACGGCTATGTAAAAAACTACTAATTGCCTTATCTATTTCATTAAAACTATTTAGTTCAGTATCAAATAGTTCTTTCCAATTTTCTATTGGCATTTTAAATGGGCCGGAATGGAGAAAATAATCCCTGACCTTATGAGCAGACCTTGCGAAAGCATGGGAAGCTTGCAGTGTTTTTGAATTTGGCCAGGCGCTTGCTCCCAGCAAAATACCTAACGTCGTTTGCCGTGACGGAGGCAGATGACTCATGACAAGCTCCTAGTCTTTTTCCTGGTGAGAAAGAAACATCGCAGCCAATTTCATAACATCTTTTCTGGTGATTTTTTCAGCAACCATTTCACCTTGAGAGGTTTTGATAGTAATGCCTGCCTGGTTATGCAAGGCAAGCCAATTTCCCAAAGCTGTGACCGCTGCCGTGATCGATGAAGTACCAAGCAGTAACACAAGTGTTGACCCCAAATCCATCGAGTACGGATTATCGCGTCGTTGCCCTACCTCAATATCCTTTGCAGCATTCAGAAGCATCTCTTTGAGTTCACCTGCCCAGACGTTCATATCTGCTACCGATCCATACTCGAACGTGATCTGATAGGACCGTTTTTCCATAGACCCCCCTTTTTTGAGTGGTAATATATGCAATGTAGCTGTTGAAGTAACATAGCTATGACTCAATAATGAGTCATAGCCAATGCAAACAACCACACAAAACTTATGAGTTAACCTCTACAATGTGAAATAACATCAATTTCTTCCATTTTGGTATCATTCCCAGTCTTGAAACTTTGTACCAAAACTTTACATTTGCAAACCGGGCACCGATACACATGATAGGTGAGCTTGCCACCCCCCTTCTCGACGAGGGCTGAACCAAAGAGACCAAAGCTCCCTGCTACTAATTTGCCAAAAAAACCTTCTGATTGATTCACAGTTTGATCTAAAAATTCCTGTGGCATCGTTGCGCTTGTCCCAACGTGTTCACATCTCCGAGGGTTACCACTGAACCCCGAACACTGCTTCTTACAAGGGCAATAAACTTTCATTTTAGTTGACATCTTTGCCTCTTTTTCGGTTCTCCATTTTCTACATGGTCGGATTTAGTATCATGTGATACCATGAAGTTTCAATCATCGATATATACAACGACGCTCTTCGTTTTTTTGGGTTATCAATCAGGATAGTTTACTTCTCTTTAAGTCAATATCCTTCAAGTACCCCATTGCATTTATAATTCCTCGCATAATAGCAATAATAACCATTACTTATAGTAAAAAGCATGTAATTTAAGACACTTCCCAGATATTTTTAGTTTACCCGTTTTCTCTTGAGAGCTTGCAAAACAAAAATCGCAGATCTTTCTGCGACTGTATACAAAAATGTCTCATCTGTTCGCAATATTTTTTACACCCAATAAATCCATTATTGCTAATATTAGTATCATTAATACTGCTAATACTTCTGGATCACCACAAGAACGCACCTGCAAGCTATCTTCTCCAAGCGTGACATCACGCCGATAATGCAAACGATTTTCACCTGAGCAAGATCAACCTGAAATGTCTGGCAGGCCGCAATGAGATAGCGCCAGAAACGCACCGGATCGTTGTCAGAATTCTCCAATGAGACCCAGGCAACAGGCGGAAAAGCGAGGCTTGCGCGTCGTGCTATCATCCACTGGCATTCTCGTCCGGCATCAAGCAGCGTAAACAGGCCGTAAGCGGTCGAGAAGAAAGGCATGCAGGCGTGGAGGAGACAGTTTGGATAAGAGGAGCGGAAGCACTGTAACGGGAGAAGGGAACACAGCATCCTCCGCGTACGAGACGTATGGAGCGGGTTGGGGCAAGGCCATTTCCTGATCTGGCCGCAAGGAACGTTGACGCGAGTCGGACGTGCTTTCCAGGAGACGAGCGCTCTCCTCTAAGAGAGCAAGTGTGAGATCTGCCGTTCTGCCGAGATAGCGCTTCACGATGCGCCCGTGCAGGCGTCGATACGCATACCAATAATAGTTCCCACGTTGTACCCTCTGCTTACGGGCGGTATAGTGCATACCCCAACGACTGTGAAAGGAAAATGAGGCAATCTGCTCAAGCCAATCACCTGCTGAGTGCTTGTTCACTGGCCTGACCGCCAATGGAGAGGACATAGGTCTGTGCTTGCTCGGACCACCGAAACTGAGAGTGGACATACCTGGGCATAGATAGTACTTTCTGCGCGATGACAATGGGCACATGATGTTACCTAACAGATGTGTCCCAACAAATGTAGCACAACTTGTTCTGTTAGGCAACAAAAACGATCTGATGGGGCGTTTAGCGTTATTTCTGATTCACGCTCAGCGAACAAGCTGAAGGCTTAACGTTGTAAATTTCGTCGGCGGGCCTGATAGGCCGCATCACCTTGCGGCACGCTGCATCACCGCGCGTGCGAACTTTATCTCATCATAGCTGTAGTCTTCGCCCAGTTCCTCTTTTGCGGGCTTTAAGAAGCGATCTCCTACACGTTGAAAGACTTCAACAATCGCTTCATAGTGTCCTGCCGGGATAAAACGCTCCAGGTCTACATCTTCACCGTGCTCATATGCCGCCAGCAGGTACTCTACAATGGTGGCAGAAGAACGCTCGCAGGCGTGGGCGATCTCTTCCAGATCAAAACCCTGTGCCGCTAACGCGACAGAATGACGCCGTCCCGCCTGCACAGTCCGATTACTGCTAGAACGCTCCACGATACCAGCGTCGCGCGCAGCAACCTCATCCGTTCTCACGGTATTGAACTGGATCATAGACGTACGCTGAATATCAGGATGCGCCTGCTGATATTCAGCAATCACTGCGGTAAAAGGGAGATAATACGCTTCCAGCTTCTTACTGCCAACGCCCGGAATACGTATAAATTCGTGCTCGTTCTGCGGCAGAGTCTGAGCCATCATACGCAGCGACGAGTCGTTCATAATGACATACGGCGGCACACCAAGGCTGTCCGCCAATTGCTTACGCGTGGTACGCAGCAGATGGAATAGTTCTGCGTTAAGGGGCGCAAGATTTAACTCTTCGGCAACCGTCTTCTGCTGTGTAACTGCCTGCTCGGACGCTAGCTGGAACCGGATGCCGCCTTTGGTAATATCACGCGCCTGCGAAGTCAGGAGCAGCGTGTGAAAGCTATCGGGGGTCTCGCCTACGTAGCCCTGTTGCAGCAAGGCACTCCCGAGTTGACGCCATTGCACCTGACTCAGCGCTTTGCCAGCTCCATACACAACCAGGTGTTGATGATTAAAAGAACGAATGCGCTGTGTATTTGCGCCACGCAGAACCTCAATAATATGAACCATCCCAAAACGTTGCTGCGTCAGCCAGATGGCACGCATAAACAGAATCGCGTCATCCGTACGATCCTCATAGACCATTGGACGCTGGCAATTGTCACAGGTCGCACAATTCTCTTGCTCGACGCTCTCGCCAAAGTAGTTTAAGAGGATGCGACGACGACACTGCATGCTCTCGCTATACGCGATCATCTGCCGTAGCTGCTGCATAGAGATCGCCTGCTGCTGCTCATCCGGTCGTTGCGCAATCATATATTCAGCACGTGCACGATCCCCATAGTTGAAAAAGAGGATACAGAGTGCGGGCAGACCATCTCGTCCTGCACGCCCGGACTCCTGATAATAGCTCTCTAGATTACGCGGGAGATCATAGTGCACGACAGCACGTACGTCTGGCTTGGCGATACCCATACCGAAAGCGTTCGTAGCGATCAGCACCGGTACATCATCGCGAATAAAACGTTCCTGATTCTCGTCACGAACAGGCATCGGGAGTCCGGCATGGTAAGGCAGATTCACAATACCATCGCGCGCTAACTCCTGGCTAAGATTCTCTACACCTTGCCGGCTCATGCAGTAGATGATGACAGACTGTCCTGCTCGCTCACGTAAAAGCTGGAGCAGTTCCAGATAGGAATGCTTATCTTTTTTGCGCACCTCGTAGTGTAGATTGTCACGATTAAAGCTCGCAACATGCACGTAGGGCTGCCGGAGACGTAACTGCTCCAGAATATCTTGTCGTACACGTTCGGTCGCCGTGGCAGTCAAGCCAAGCATCGGTACCTGCGAATAGCGCTCACGCAGCAGACCAAGCTGCCGGTATTCAGGTCGGAAATCATGGCCCCATTCACTGACACAATGGGCCTCGTCAACGGCAAAGAGCGAGATACCAACCTTCTTTTGCAGATGGTCGAGCCAGAGTAGAAAGTTTTTTTTGAAGAGGCGTTCAGGAGCAACATAGAGCAATTTAAGTTCGCCACGTAGCGCCGACTCCTCCCTTGCTGCACATTCCTCGGGACTCAGCGAGCTATTGATGTAGGTTGCCGCAATACCATCAGCCTGTAAACGACTTACCTGGTCACGCATCAGAGCAATCAGCGGCGAGATGACCAGTGCCAGACCCGGCTGTAATAGCGCAGGCAACTGGTACGTCAACGACTTACCACCACCGGTCGGCATTAAGACCAGCGAGTCTTCGCTCGCGAGAATATGCTCAACGATATCCCGCTGCCCCTGACGAAACGAGTCATACCCAAAATACTGTTTTAGTGCCTGATCGATATTCACCGTAGATACACGAACTTCTTTCAAAATAAACTACTCCTTACCTTACCAATACAGTACACCCTGGTAGCGACCCGGCTTCCATGCAACCAACAACAAGCATGATAGAAACAAGCATCAAACGTATGAATGAACACTATTCTCTATATATTAGATACGCTAATTATTGGCGCAAGCGGAAATAGCTATGCATATACCCAGATTACCTATGTACAGCAGCAACGATACCCAGGGTGACCGGTAACTGAGCATGCAGAAATATCATCAATACAATGGAGTAAGCAAAAAGATAGACGTTATCTCTATGCAAGCGATGGAGACAACATCTATCTTACGCTATCTTTCCTGTCTTTTAGTCGCTACAAAGTTTGAACACCTTACCTTAAGAAAGCTGCTTATTGCTCACTGTAAGAAGGAGCCATCCACTTTACGGCCTTGCACATCGAAGAGTTGAATACGCTGCTGAGAGATCAGTACACGCAGAGCTCTGAACATCTCTTCTTTCGCAATACCAATCTGAACACAGAGCCTACCGACATCGGTCTTACCATCGATGGCCAGGTAGAGTTGACGCGCCGAGCGATCAGTAATAAACAACGCATCGGGACTATTAGACCAGAGCATTTCTGCATGTTCGCTCCGCCGTGGAATCAGCATAAGGAACCGGCTGGGTGCCTGCTGAGTATTCGCCGAAGTCAGTGGTGGTGCATCATTCATATAAGAGGAAGGCCGATTAACCACCGAGCGTATAGGACCAGTGACATTACCAGGCAGATTACCAGAAGTTCGCGGCAGCGGGGCACTGTGTTGAAATCCAGGTGGCACTTGCGAAGGATCGATAGGACCAGCAGGATTGATAGGACTCACAGGGCGATGTGGGTCTGTACCACGGGTATCTTGCGGTACTCCAGGCACACGTTGCGCGCCGCTATCGCCACTGATTTCACCTGATTGAGTATCCAGCGAAGGCAACGGGGTCAACGGATCAGCACTACGCCCTACACCAGGCGTAAAGTTGCCAGCAGGATACTGTTGCGCACTGCGCATATCAACCGGCGGCTGGTTGAAACCAGTAGGTTGCGACGAGGAGCGGCGTGCCGCTGAGAAGTTTGACATTGGTTGCGTTGAACGCGGAGCAGGCGTCTCTCGATTGCGGAGCCAGGCAGGATCGGTTGTAGGTGACGAGGTCGTATTAGACACAGGTTGGGGACGAGATGAAGATGGAGCAGCACCTCGCACATCTGGTGATGAAGGCTGGGTTTGCACATGTCCAGCCAGCAATTCATCAATTACCTGCACCAATGCTTCACCTTTGAATGGTTTGGTCAGATAGTGATTAGCTCCCTGACGTTTGGCCCAAAAAAGATCGGCTGAAGAACTTTTCGTACTCACAAAGACAATCGGTAAGTCGTGCCAGGCAGCCTGAGCACGCAATTGGCGACACACCTCGAAACCACTCATGCCTGGTAGTACAATATCAAGTACCAGGCATTGTGGCCTATCCAGTGAAAGCATGTGTAGTCCCTGCACGCCATCGTTCGCAATGAGCACCTGGTATCCCGCACTTTGCAACGCCTGACGCATCAATACACATTCGGTATTACTATCATCAATAATCAGGATTTTGGGCGTCGTCACCATGTGCACCCTCAATTTTCTTGTTGCCGAGCTCCATTGAGATCCACAGCAACGATAGATAGGACAGCGAACGCAGCTCTAGCAATACATGTCTATGCCTCGCCACTTCTGCATCCACACCTTACAGCAATCCAAGCAATCCAAAGTACACAATCACCAGAGCTATCAACATTCACAATGTATTATTGCATATCTGAACACCAACACAACGCATGTCACCAGTGCCAGATACGCCGATGTTTAGCTAAAATTATCTCACACGAAGGTCAATCAAAAATATAAGTACACAGCTATCTTACTATACAAGATATATAGCATCAATGGTACCATTGATGTAAACGGTTAAGCAAATATATCACATACTTTTACCAAAAGGTACCTTTGCAGTCCGCCTCCCTTTAGCGACTATTCAAGCCATCGCAAACAAAGCTGGCATCACCCTCTCCTTCCTCAAAGCATATCATTGATCCCTCTCCGTTTCCCGGTTTTACTATTGCACTATCCTCTCGTCTCTCTATAATAGAGGTGTCTATTGCATTAATACTGCTTTTATACGCTCTTAATACTCTCTTAACATAGCAATTTGATAATTGATCAGACTGCAATTTATTCAACGCAACGGCGTTCACAATTGTAGTGCCATACGATAGTCGATAGAAGGAGGAAGGTGTGCAGCAATACATCTGATGATAAACAGAGAGAGCTGCAACCGTAACATATTATGGGTCAGGCAGGAGTTTCGCGTCGATGTCCCAACTGTGGCTCAGCCAATGGTACGAATGAGCAGTTTTGCACCAATTGCGGCTATGCGCTGGACAGCGGCTCCATCAATATTCCCAGGCCTCAGAGTCCTCAGAATCCCCAGAATCCTCAGACGCCTCGAGGAGCTCAGAGTAGTCAAAGTGTTCAAAGTAGTCCAAATGTTCAGAGACCTCAGAATACACCAGGCGGCCATCGTATAACAGGTGAACTGCACGGTGGTCAGCAGTTAGGTGGACGCTACCGCATTATTCAGTTAATTGGCAAAGGTGGATTTGGAGCTGTCTATAGAGCAAGCGATGAGCGCTTTCAATCGAAACGTATTGTTGCCATAAAAGAGATGAGTGATGCACAGCTCGATGCGACACAACGCGCAAAGGCTATTAGCGATTTTCGTAACGAGGCCGAGATTCTCGTTGAGCTGAGCCATCCTAACCTTCCTAATGTAAGTGACTTCTTTGAAGAAGATAATAAAGCGTATCTTGTAATGGAGCTTATCGAGGGCAAGTCTCTCGAAGATGAACAAGCAGCGGTTAATGGTCCACTCCCAGAGCAGACCGTCATGGGTTGGGCATTGCAGCTGTGTTCCGTACTGCACTATCTCCATAGCAGACCGCAACCGATCATCTTCCGCGATATGAAACCCTCCAATGTGATGCTAACCGCCGATGGACAGATCAAGTTGATCGACTTCGGTATCGCTCGTGTCTTTAAGGCTGCTGGCACCAAAGATACATCGTTGCTGGGTTCGCAGGGCTATGCACCGCTGGAGCAGTATGGTCGTGGGCAGAGCGACGCCCGTTCGGATATCTATGCACTGGGCGCAACCCTCTACGACCTGCTCACACACGAGCTACCAGTCGATGCCCCTACACGACGGATTGATGCACAGGCTTTTGTTACACCACGACAGCTCAATCCTGCCATCTCGCCCGCAACCGAACAGATCATACTTACCGCGATGGCTGATGAGCCAGCTGACCGCTATCAATCCGCCAACGAGATGTATCAGGCAATTCTCTCAACTGGCCTGGTCCCCAACAGCGGAGGACTGACGCCATTCGGTACGACCAATAGCATACCAACAATACAGGCCAGCACAAATGGATCAACCGTGGCCACGCCACATGCGCCAGCCGGACAGCAACAACAACACGGACAACAAGTTCAGCATCAAACACCTTACAATGCACCGACCATCGGTAACATAAACGTAGCCGGAGGAGCTCAGGCAAAGCGACCGCTATCACGCCGCTCTTTTATCATCGGAGGCGCAACGGTCGTGGGCGTCGTTGTCATTGGTGGAACGGCGCTCGCACTCTCGCAGCAACACAAACAACAGACAGGTCCGGCAGCAGCAACAGGCGGAACGATCGATCTTAATTTTATCTATAGTACCGAAAAAGATGCCTGGATTCAGAAGGCTCTCCAGGATTTCAAGAGCAGCAACCCACGCGTAGGCAACAAGTCGATCACGGTCAACGCCACCTCGCAAGGCTCGGTACAGACCAAAGACGCGATTCTGAACGGCACGTTGAAACCTACGGCATGGAGCCCAGCCAGCACATTGGAGCTTAATGAACTCAACGACGCCTGGAATAGCAAGCATGGCGCTGATATTACCTACAGCACAGGCGACTACCAGGCGAAGACACTCGTCTTTAGCCCGCTGGTCTTCGCTGTCTGGAAAGATCGCGCCACACTCTTGAGCAAAGCCTATGGCAAACTTAACTGGCGCAATATCAGTACTGCAATCAATCTAAAAAGCTGGCAGGATATTGGTGGACAGAGCAATTGGGGACAGGTAAAGCTGGGACAGACCCGACCAGATGACTCTAATAGTGGCCTGCTCAGTATCACGCTGCAGGCGTATTCATACTACAAGACGCAGCGTGGACTCACAGTTGCACAGATCGATGATAAAGGCTTTCAGAGCTTCTTTGGACAACTTGAAGGCGCAGTACAGGAATTTGGACGCAGTAGCGGGACCTATCTGGTCAATGAAGTTATCGCCAGAGGGCCTGCGGCCTACGATATCGTACCTATCTATGAGAATCTGGTCCTGACCAATCAACAAGCAGCGATGGCGCGCAACAATCAACCACTGCTACCGATCTATCCTGATCTCAATATTCTCAGCGATCATCCGTTCGCTATTCTCAATACCCCCGCTATCAGTGAGGAAGAGAAAGAGGCAGCCAGAACGTTGCGCGATTTCCTGCTGTCAGACCAGGAACAGCGCAACGCATTGCTCTCCGGCTTCCGGCCTTACAATCCCAACATTCAACTCACAGATAAGATCAACGGCAATCCATTTTTGAATCAGCCGACCGATGTTACGATCCAGGCCACTATCTCCAACCAGGCGCAGCCACCCAGCGGCAAAGTTGTTGATGAACTCTTGAACCAGTGGACACAGCAATTTGGCAGTGCAGCGACTGCGCTCTCCTGGTCAAATCAAGAACCCATGGACACGGAAGGACATGCATAATTATGATAGCGTCTACACGTAATCATACTCATCACGATACTAGCCCCAAACCATACGGACAGCTAGCCTGGCCCATGCGCTTTTCCGGGAAGCTTATCAGTGCCTGCCTGCTACTGCTTGTGGTACTCAGTGGCTGTGCAGGCAGTTCAAGCCAGAAAACTACTGCGCAATCCTCCACGCCAACAGCAACGCAAAACCAGGGGAACCAGGTACCAGGCAGTACCAATATTCAGTGTACACAGCACTCATCCAATCCTGTCCAACTCAATGTTCTATACAGTAGCGAGAAGCAAGCCTGGATGGAACCTGTTGTCGCCGCTTTCAATAAACAACACTATAACGCCTGCGATGGCCCGATTACAGTAAAAGCTACACCCGCTGGTTCTGGCGCTTCGATGCAAGAGATCCTGAATGGGACCAGCCAGCCGGATGTCTGGAGTCCCGCCGGCAATGTCTGGGTAACCCTGATCAATTCTCAGTGGAACGCCAAACATGGCAGTAATCTGATCGCCACGGGGGCCAACGATACCCCTTCGCTGGTCAGTAGTCCGGTTGTGATCGCTATGTGGAAACCACAGGCTGAAGCCCTCGGCTGGCCACAGAAGGCTATTGGCTGGTCAGATATCGCGAAATTGAGTACCGATCCACAGGGATGGAAGACCTATGGACACCCTGAATTTGGCGATTTCAAGTTCGGTCATACCAACCCCAGCACGTCAAATTCAGGACTCGATGCTGTCATCGCGATGACCTATGCCTCAACCAACAAGACACGTGGCCTGACGAAAGCTGACGTTGCCAGTACACAGGCCACGAGCTTTCTATCCAACGTCGAAAGCTCGGTAATCCACTATGGGGATAGCACAGGCTTCTTCGCTGATAAGATGTTTCAGAATGGCCCTGGCTATCTAAGTGCTGCCATCCTCTACGAGAATCTGGTGGTAGAGGCCAACGACGGGCAGACCTATAAGAACCTGCCTTACCCGGTCGTCGCCATCTATCCAAAAGAGGGAACATTCTATAGCGATCACCCCTATACAGTCCTGCAGGCAAGTTGGGTGACACCGGCGAAACAGGCTGCTGCGCTCGCCTTCCGTGACTTCCTGCTCGCTCCGGCACAACAGCAGAAGGCACTGCAAGAAGGTTTCCGGCCCGCGAATAATCAGGTGCCAATCACGGCCCCACTGGATAGTGCCCATGGTGTCGATCCCAGCCAGCCACACACACTCCTTCAGGTACCGAGCGCGGATATTGTTAATGCCATCGAGGATAGCTGGGGTCAGCAGAAACGACGTGTCGATGTCACACTCATATTGGATCGCTCAGGCAGTATGAATGATACGATCGGCGGTGTCAGCAAGATCGATGGTGCCAAACAGGGGTTGCAAGAATTCGTCAAGCTCTTAAGTAATGACGATGAACTCGGTGTTACTACCTTTAGCGATCAAGAAGATGTGGTCTCACCAATCTCACTACTTGGACCCAAACGTCAGAATGTGCTCGCAGGTATTGCAGGCATTAACGCTAATGGATCTACTAAGTTATATGACACTATTGCAGATGTAGTACAACAAGTCAAGAGCACACCATCTAAACATATCAAAGCGGTCATCGTACTCACTGACGGAGAAGATACCGCCAGCACATTAAAAGAGAGCCAGTTGATAGACAAGATCAAGGCCTCTGGCGAAAATGCAGGCAACAGCGTCAAGGTCTTTACTATTGCTTATGGGAGCGCAGCCGGAGGTGATGGTCCCGACAAGACAATCCTGACACAGATTGCGAATAGCACTGGAGGGCAGGAATACGCCGGAAATCCACAGAACATCGAAGCGGTCTACAATCAGATCAGTCTTTTCTTCTAAGATCTTATTCCGAAAACCAACGCGACTGGCGTTGCTAGTGCTCGCACACGCAAGTTTTCGGATAAGTAGTAAGCAGACGAAGCTGATTCACTAAAAGTGAAACATTTGGAATAAAGATCCAATAGTACGATGTTGATAGAGATAGCATACAAAATAGGTAATAGTCGATATAGCATACTATCTCTATTAGCGTCTTCTATTACAAATAGCATATTTTCTCATTTTATGTAACACTCTGCCGTTTTAGATCGTAGATAGTAGCAGCGTAAATTGTACATTGTAAGATAGACGAAAGGCAGATCTCCCTTATGGCTCAATTCGATCCACCTACAGCGCCAATCACCACCCAGGAGAGGCTCTCGGAGACATTGCTTTATCCAGATGAACGCAAGTTACGGCGCACCAGTGCCTGGCTGCTCCTCTTCTTTCTGCTGCAAGGTGAACTGGGGGTGGTCTGGGATCGTGAATGGCACGCATACGTCGGACGCGATCAGTTCTGGACGCCACCACACGAACTGATGTACTCTGCGATCGCTGGTGCTGGTCTGATCTCGCTGGCAGTCGTCCTATGGGAGACAACACGCTACTACCGGAAGACACCTGGCGTCAATGATAATTCGACGGTGGCTATCTTTCGCTTCTTCCATGCGCCCCTGGGCTTCAGTGTGATCGGCTTCGGCGCTTTGTGCGCACTGTGTGCCGCCCCCCTGGACAACTACTGGCATGAACTCTATGGCATCGATGTCGCACTCTGGGCACCGTTCCATATGATGGGGGCGATCGGCGGCCTGATCGGTATGCTTGGCATGGTCTATGTCTTCGCCTCTGAAGCGGCCATCCAGCGTCATAATCATGAAAATACACACAAGATTCTGGGACTCAGTGGACTGGAGATCGGGGTCATGATGACGCTCACCAGCATCATGAGCTATGTCATCACCGGCTTCTTACTTTTCCCACTCATAAAGATCGGTTCGCTGAATATCTCAGCCTATCCGCTACCACTTATCGCAGGCGGAGCATTTAGTTTGATCGCCATCATGCGTGCCACCCATCGTCCCGGTACTGCTACCGTGCTCACACTGGTCGTCTGTCTGCATTCAACGCTCATCGAACTCTTTGTACCCTGGGCTATTCGCGTCGCAGTAGCGCAGCAAGGGATCACCTATCGCGATCCAGTACAGCGCCCACACTTTAGTCTCGCCTACGCTCTTTTCCCGCTCATCTTTCTCATTCCTGCTCTTATTATCGATATCCTGGCCTGGTATACAAAACAGCAGCGAGGGAGCACTGACTTCTCTAGCAAGGTTCAATTTTTGCTCGGCACGGTCTTTGGGCTCGGTATCCTACTGCTCGCGCCATTTATGCTCAACAGTTATACATCTTACGCCAACATTTTCTTACCTGAACCTGGTCTCATTATCCCTTCGTACTTCATGGTCGGCACGGTCATCGTCACGGCCCTGGTAACTATCGTAACAGGGATTATGACTGGCTTTCTCGGTGAAGAGTTTGGCCGTATCTGGCGCTGGAACCGCAAATAGGCGACGCTATAGACGATGTAGAAGGATCAAAGTGCTCAATGATTATACACACTCTCATGAGTAAGATACACTGGAAGAGGGGATGGAGGTATGGTCTGCGTTACATCTATGCGCTGTTTCTGGCACTCTTCTTACTACTCATGTTCACACCTGTGACAGCGCTCGCAAAGGGCGGACCCGCCAGCACGACGACGCTGGCGGCTGGCAGCTATATTATCGATATCAGCTTATCGCAGAACCCGCCTTATGTTGATCAACCCCTGACGGTTACGATCCAACCCCATAATCCTGCTCTTAAGCTCAGCGGCACTGTTATCGTAGAACCAGGTCTGGGAACCGACGCCACTAATCTTACGACACCACTCAAGGTCACCAATGCGAGTAAAGGAACACTGACGGCCAGCGTCCATATGCCGGTACGCGGCGCATGGAATATCAGCGTACACTTGAACGGTCCCCTGGGCAGCGGAGTCGCCACTGTTGCCGTCACAGTGGGATCACCAGGAGCCATGCCTTTCTGGCTCGCCTGGACTATCGGCATGTCGCCCCTGGTCTTTATCGCCATCTGGATCTGGCATCAGTATAAGTATCGCAAGCAGATCGAGCCACAAGCTGTTGCGCTAAAACAGAAACAGATGCCAGAGCAGTCGTAGTCGTGATAGAGGAGGCATCAGCCAGGCCATCTGTACTATTCTGCACTATATCTGTCGCAGATGCGCAACACGCCGGGCAACACTCTGGAAGGCTTGTAGTGAGTCAGGATTACTCAAAGCATCCAGGCTCACTGCCTTGTCGATTGGCATGCCAAGGAAGAGCTTTTTGATCGGCACCTCCAATTTTTTGCCGCTCAGCGTCCGCGGAACTTCGTTGATCTGAATAATCTCATCGGGCACATGATGCGGCGAGATACTACTGCGCAGGCTCTGCCGGATCTTCAATACGAGCGCTTCGTCCAGGTTCACACCGGCGCGCAGCACAACGAAGAGCGGCATATAATAGCCTCCATGCGACAATTCGACACCAATAATCAGGCTATCGACCACCTCTGGCAAACCCTCTACAACCCGATAGATCTCACTACTCCCCATCCGAATACCAGAACGATTGATCGTTGAGTCGGAGCGACCAGAGATAATGGCGCTGCCATGCGGCGTAATACGAATCCAGTCGCCATGCCGCCAGACACCTGGATAGAGGGCAAAATAGCTCTCTTTGTAGCGCTCCATCTGCGGATCATTCCAGAAAAAGAGCGGCATCGATGGTAACGGTTCTGTGATCACCAGTTCGCCGACCTCATCAATCAGCACCTGCCCCTGCTCGTCAAAGGATTGTACAGCCGCCCCCAGCGAGCGCGCCTGCAATTCTCCAGCATAGACGGGCAGCAGAATCGAGCCGGTCACAAAGGCCGAGCAGACATCGGTGCCACCGCTCACCGAGGCAACCCAGAGATCTCGTTTGACATGCTCATACAGCCAGTGGAAGCCTTCAGGCGGTAGCGGCGATCCGGTAGAACCGACAGCACGCAGATGCTCTAGATTAAAGTGCCGCGCAGGTTCAACGCCGGCCTTCATACAGGAGGTAATATAGCTCGCACTGGTCCCAAATACTGCCATCTGGCTATCCTGCGCGAAACGCCAGAGCGTGTTGAAATCAGGATAGGCAGGACTGCCATCGTAAAGCAAGATCGTTGCGTTAAGCAAGAGACCACCGACCAGCAGATTCCACATCATCCAACCGGTCGTAGTAAACCAGAAGAAACGATCACCGGCCTTAAGGTCCAGATCTAATGTGAGATTCTTGAGGTGCTCTAACAGGATGCCACCATGCCCCTGCACAATCGCCTTGGGGAGACCAGTCGTCCCCGATGAATAGAGTACCCAGAGCGGATGCTCGAAGGGGACCTGCTCAAAACACAATTTCGCTGGCGTCTGCTCTAGCACAGACCAGAGCAAGACATTCTCCAGCAGTCCACTCTCAGCACTCTCACGATGCAGATAGGGAATCAGGATCGTATGTTGTAGCGTAGGGAGCGCCTGCTGTAGCTCTCTAATCGTGGCATAACGTTCAAACGAGCGACCATTATATTGATAGCCATCTACAGCGAAAAGGACCTTCGGCTCGATCTGCTTGAAACGATCAACCACACTATTGGTTCCGAAATCTGGCGAGCAACTCGACCAGACCGCCCCAAGACTGGCACAGGCGAGAAAAGCAATCACCGCCTCTGGAATATTAGGCAGATATGCGACAACTCGATCTCCTGCCTGCACGCCCAGGGACCGTAATGACTCGGCAATGGCTGCAACACGCTGCTCCAGTTCGTCCCAGGTCACCGTCTGTAACGCCTGCCGCTCGGAGCGGAAGAGCAGTGCTGGCTGTGCAGATGATCCATTACGAAAGACCTGTTCTGCATAATTGAGTCGTGCACCAGGGAACCAGTGTGCTCCCGGCATCTGATGACTCGTCAGTACAGAGGTGTAGGGTTGCGAAGAGATAATCTGAAAATAGCTCCAGAGCGAGGCCCAGAAATCTTCAATATTCGTCACCGACCAGTGCCAGAGCGCCTCGCGGTCCGCAAAGTGCAGCCCTTGCTCCTGCGCGAGCCAGTGCATATACTGCGTCACGTTCGCGCTCTGGCAATCCTGCTCAGTCGGCACCCAAAGAGGTTGTTCACTTGAGTTTAACGAGATATCGGTCTCCATATGTCATCTGCCTTTCCGTACAAAAACACTGAGAGGAAACATTGCAGAAATGCCTCTTACACTATCACATTACTAGATACATAGTAGGCCTTCAATTATACGAGCATAGTTAGCCACAACAACGGCATCGACAATTGTGACTCTCCATTGAGCACAAAAAAATGTACCCTAAAGATCTGCTCTTCTTTTAATGATATCTATTATACACGCTGTGGTGCGGCTACAACGCTCAAGCAATACCAGACGTATGCGTTGTGTATAGCACAGCGACAGCTTGACAGAGCAAGGTGCTGAGTTTATCATGGGCGTAAATTATTTTTTATCGCTATCGCTATCTTTTGAAGCTTCTTTTGAAGCTTCTATAGAAAAGGAAACATGCAGGGTGATTGTAGATCTACCAATCTCAGAGCTTGAACACTATCGCCCGGAAAGTACCGCCCGCGCGGACTTCTCTACATTCTGGGCTGAAAACGTTGCAGAGAGCGATGCACAGCCGCTCAACGCCAGTATTGAAGAGTATCCCTTCCCATCCGACCGTGTCACCGTCTATCGGGTGCGCTACGATGGCTTCGGCAAGAATACCCGCATTGCAGGCTGGTATATAGTACCGCGCCCGGAGTATTGCTTGCAACGGGAAGAGAAGACGCCAACGCTTGTACACTATCATGGCTATAGCGGTAGCAAAGAGCTACCGATCAACTTTATGGGCTGGGCACTCCAGGGCTATAACGTCTTTGCCGTCGATACACGGGGCCAAAACGGAGAGACGCCCGATAACAACGCGTATGAGAGCGGTGCAGTCCTGGGCTGCATGACAAAGGGTATCCTGGATCACCAGAACTACTACTACCGCTATGCGTACATGGACTGCGTACGAGCCATCGATTTTGTACGCTCACGTCCAGAGGTCGGCCCGATCATTGTACAGGGCGGCAGCCAGGGTGGTGGTCTGGCACTGGCAACGGCGGCACTGGCCCAGAACAAAGGCATCGTAGCAGCCATGCCAGATACTCCCTACCTGTCCTGCTTCCCGCGCGCCATCGAGATGTTCTCAGATGGCCCTTATATCGAACTGGTCAACTACTGGAAATCGCATCCCTACGATGTCGAAACCAGCTATCAAACATTGAGCTACTTCGATGGCATGAACCTTGCCGAGCGCATTACCTGCCCGGTCCTCATCTCGGTCGGACTACTCGATACTATCTGCCCACCATCTACTGGCTTCGCGGTCTACAACCACCTGAACTGCGAAAAGACGCTCAAGGTCTATCCTTTCAACGGCCATGAAGGCGGCGGACAGCATCACGACACGATCAAATGGCAGTATGTCCGCGACATCATTGCACGCTCAGAGCTCTAAGACTTTTTTGAGTTGCGTGATCTGGGTCTCTAACTGCTTGCGCACCAGAGGCGTGACCAGGGGACCCAGAAACTTGAGCGCGCTGCCTGGATTGGCCTCTCCAACCATCGTGAGATGGGTGGCTGACTCACCAGCAGAGACGAAGAGCATGGTATTGGTCAGAGGAAACGGACCTTCAATCATCTCAAAGGCAAAGGCATGCGGTGGCTCATATCTGGTGATCTTGATCGTTGAGTCAAAGCGCTGCCCCATAAACTCTGCAGTCTGCTTATAGGCTGAATGCAGGCCGATCGGCCCTGCCGTGAGTGGGCGAATATTGCTGACCGGTAACCACGTACGAACCTTCTCCATATCGGTCACATAGGCATACACAACCTCAATCGGTCGCTGGATCAAGACGGTTCGCTCCATCCTTATCATTGCATGTCTCCTCTGCAATACATAGTTATACACGATTATTATAACTACATAGATGGACATATATGCATGCCCGGGCACCTTCGCATAAAAGAACAGCCTGCGCCACTCTTGCTACACGCACAGATGAGCATAATGTGGCACCTCTATGCTACAATACGAAACAACGAATGAAGCAAATAATTATCGAACAAGCACAGGCATACGATACATAGTAAACACAGTTGTTTCAACCAGGTTCTAAGGATTGACAATGCAGAAATTCTGGACACTTTTATCACGTGGTCTTCTTCTACGCTGTCCTGTCTGTGGACATGGCAGGCTCTTTCGCAGACCCTTTGTCATGAACGAACAATGCTCCTTCTGCCATTTTCGCTTTGAGCGTGAAGAGGGCTACTATACAAGTTCGATGGCTATCAACCTCGTGTTTAGCGAATTGATTGCGACGGCTGTTGTACTACCAATGGCCTATATGCCATCGATACCTGTACTCACAGCGCTACTGATCGGCATACCGCTAGCACTATTGCTCCCGATCATACTTTTTCACCATACCCGTGGCATCTGGCTCAGCATGGACCACTTCCTCAATCCTACCACAGCTAACGATCTGCCCGACCGATCAGCTATCATTCCACAGCCCAGGGGGTTGCACGAAGAGTAAAAAAGACGTGCAACCGCGGAAATAGCGAGCCTGGTATACAGAGCAGAGGGAGCACACGAAGTGCTCCCATGCAGCTCTAACCATCGGTTGGTAGGCCTTCCATCGCCATGATTTTGAGGGCGTTGGTGGTAGGACAAGGACCTTCACGAAGAATATAGTCGAAGGCCATCTGGCCTTCAATAACCTCTTCGCGGAAGTGTTTATTGGAGACCTGCTTTACACTCTCTGCCAGATTGACCAGTTCCAGATCGTGCGTAGAGATGATGCCAACGCAGTTATGTCCAACCAGCGCTTTCACGAACGAACGACTGCCGATCAGGCGCTCACGGTTATTAGTGCCTTTGAAGATCTCGTCGACCAGGAAGAAGAGGGGCAGTTGTCCCGGTTCGGCTTGCGCATTCAGTAAAGCATGCAGGCGTCTAACTTCGGCATAGAAGTAAGAATAGCCGTCAGTCACAGAATCCGTGACGCGAATACAGGTAAAGAGACGGAAGAGTGCGGTCTGCAAGCGTTCTGCGTTGACTGGCGCACCAGCATAGGCGAGGCAGAGGTTAACGCCCAGCGTACGCAAGAAAGTACTCTTGCCCGCCATATTAGAGCCGGTGATGATGACAACTTCACCAAGCTTGTTCATGCTAAACGAGTTTGTCACCTTCTTTTCAGCTGCTATTAATGGATGACCCATCTCGATACCATTGAAGAGCTTCTCATCCCCACCTATCGGCATACTCTCCTCAGACGCAAGTGACGGAGAGGAAACAGGGGTAGCCACTTCAGGCAATGTATATTCCGGGTTAAGGTAAGCGAACGAGGCCAGCGAGCAGGTCGCCTCCAGTTCGTACCAGGTATCTAACCAGACAGGGAGACGCTGGCTTAATTGTTCTTTATAGAAGTTAAGCCTGGATGCACAGTAGAGGTCCCAGGGCACAAAGGCATTAACGATCAGCCAGAGAATACCATTACTCTTGAGCGTTGCCGCCGAAGAGATACGCGCCGTACCACGTAAGAGCGCTGATGGACCACTCTCTGGTTTCTCATAAAAAGGAGCGCAGAGTGCTTTGAGATGCGGTATATTCGCTACTTTATAGGGGTAGTGCTCCAGATAGGAGAAGACCTTGCTCAGTGAAGCGAAGCCATAACGTAGATAGGTCGCATCTTCAAAGATGTCGCCACGTGCATTGCCAGTCGCAAAGAAGAGAAGTACCGCCGCAACCAGTGAATAGACCCAGAGTGATGGCACAAGCGAGAAGGCCCAGAGGACCAGCAACACAACCGTCAGGATATTCAGCAGCGCCGAGACAATCATCAATGGACGCAGCGCCGCAGTAGGTCCACGCTGATCAAGCCAGCGCAAAAGACGCGCACCCTCTAGATTCTGTTCAGAACGCCGGCCAGCAGCTTGCAGCGAATTGAGGATGAGTCGATCGCGGAAACGCGTCAGCGGCGTCAGTTCCCGTACCAGAGCCTGTCTGCGCACAATCGTCTCGTAATCAGGGACAGTTTGCAGCAGCCAACTCAGAAGACGCTGACTCCCCTCACGCGAGATAGCCGTATTCAGCAAGCGATGCACTGAGTGCGAACCAGAGATATCCAGGTCAAACTCGAAAGGATGCTCACCACCAGGCGTCTCGGACTCTACGGACGGGATACGTTCCCAGTCCAGTCGCATCCGCGCGACATGCGCCTCCTTAATATGCATCCAGAGCGTATAGCTCGCGATAGCGCGATCGAGCTTGCGGTGAAAGTGTGCCACGATACTGAAGGCTACCATCGTCAGCGCAAAACATGCCAGACCTGCCCACCACGCCAGCAGCGCCGCCAGCACAATACTCACCGCCAGTCCCACGAAAAAGATAGCTACCCGCGACCACGAATAGCTGTTACTTGGTGAGACCAGCACATCAGCACGCCGATGGAGACGCTCTATCTGCCTTTCTAATAGTTGGATTCGTTCTTGCTTTTTATTCACAGAAAATAGTATCCTTTGGTTGTACATTGATGCAGTAGTAGCCAGATTCTAACACTTCGTTCAGAGGGTGACAAGCGACGAAGAGATGTTGAATGTTGCTGAAAAATGTCTTGACGTGCCTTGCACATGAATTCAAAGAACAGCTAAGATGAGTATACATGCTATTTCTTTGTGCAGTCGCTCTCAACGGTCACAGTCATGTCCCAAAGCGGTCATGAGTGTGCTGTGTCATCGGTATCTCAAAAACTCTATCTTACAACATAACACAAAGGAGTGGAAACAACATGCAGCTACAGAACAAAACTATCTTTATTAGCGGAGGAGCCTCTGGTCTGGGTGCAGCCTGTGCACGCTTGTTTAGCGCAGCAGGAGCCAGAGCGGTGATCGCCGATCTCAATAACGAGGTGGGGAGTACGCTCGCGCAGGAATTAGGCGAGCAGGCACTCTTTATCCAGACGAACGTTACCGATGAGGGTAGCGTTCAACAGGCGCTGGACAGCACACGCGAACGCTTTGGTCAGATCGACGGCGTAGTCAACTGTGCCGGCATCGGCATTGCTGAGAAAGTACTGGACCGTGAAGGGAACCCCAGTCCGCTCGACCACTTTGTACGCGTCATTAACGTCAATCTGATCGGTACCTTCAATGTTATCCGGCTCGCCAGCGTCCACATGAGCAAAAACGAGCCAGATCCTCAGAGCGGAGAACGTGGTGTCATCATCAATACCGCCTCAGTCGCTGCCTTCGACGGCCAGATCGGACAGGCAGCCTACTCCGCCTCCAAAGGAGGTATCGTCGGCATCACACTGCCTATTGCGCGCGAACTTGCCCGCTACGGCATCCGCGTCATGACCATCGCTCCTGGTATCTTCGACACACCTTTAATGAATGGACTCCCAGAACCAGCTCGTAAGTCGCTCGAACAGCAGGTCCCCTTCCCCCATCGCCTCGGACGACCTGACGAATACGCCGCCCTCGCCCGGCATATCTTCGAGAACGAGATGCTGAACGGCGAAATTATACGCCTGGATGGTGCGATCCGTCTGGGATGGACTCACCGTTAAAGTAATTCTCGTCTATGTCAAAGTAACTGATTTCATCCAGAGGAAGCCACCAGTGGGAGGAAAGCTCGCCTCTTAGCGTGCTTTTAGCAAGCTCATTGGCGATCTCCTGCATACGTTCTTTTTGTTCAGGCTCATCTACAAGGTTTGCCACCGATTCCAAGTCCTGATAGGTCATGGTTCGGTGGTAAACATTAATAAGCGCTCTACCTTGACGGGGTAAGGTACGGCGAATGCCATGAGCTTTAGCCCTGTCGTATATTCTGTACCATGAAAAACGCGGGAATGCCCTCATTAACTCTATTTGCGACCCAGTGGAATAAATGGAAAGCAATAAAGCATCTTCTTCGGGAGTCCATGCCTCGTTCGTATTTGGCATAGCTCCCCGCCAGATTAAGGCGACATCGGGGCGTATGGCTATTCCATTCTCCCATTCGATATGCAAAAGAAGAAGATGATTGGATACGATATTTAACTTTATTTCCTTTATAACCTTTCGTATCATCTTTTTCTGATGCTCGCTACCTAATTTTTTGTATTCCACGGGCAGGTGTGAAAGCACATAATAAAAATTAGGAATGACGCGCTCAGGATCTTCCTTTTCGCCCTGTGCCTTTTGTTTCTTCGACAGGTTCTCAAGTGCGAATTCAGCCTCCGCCAGTTGCGTGATATACCGCGCCTCTGTTTGTTTGCTCAAAGGCCTCGCAGGATTTGTAAGCAGATTATCCAAATGCTTTATGTGAGCCTCGGCTTTTTCTATCTGTGTTTTGAGCAACTGCGACTCGCCTATCAGATCCGTTTTCTGACTTTCCCAGAAGGATTTTATTCTATCGCTTATCTCGCTGTCGTGCTGGGCCAGATCGCATAAGCGATTTAAGACAATCTCATCCAGCTCTTTGCAAGAAACCGACCATGCGGCTTTTGTTTGAATAATGCCAATCCTGTTACTGCCATAGTTTGTTGCCCCCTGATAACAGGCATAACGGCTTTTTACATTTTTATTTTCCTGATTATCAATGGAAAAGCTTACCGCGCCATCATCGCTTTTTAGGAAGCCATGCAATACTGCGTCAGATTCCCATTGTTTGGTGTGCTTTCTGGAGCGCCTGGTGTCTTTCCGTTGATCAAAGGGGGTGCCGTCAGGATAATGGCCTGTGATAGCGGCATAGGAAGGAGTTAACAAGTTCATAGGCACAGCAGCCTCAAATGCGCCCGCCAGGAGAATTTCATTGCCTAATCCGTCTTTTCCGATTTTTGCATACCCGGCCAGCGTTAAATTGCTCAGGTAATGTTTAACGGAGTCAATGCTTGTAAATGTATATCCCTCTTTCGCTTTCGTCATAATGGTAGGAAAATTATATCTTTGCAAATCTTCAGCCGGAGGATAGGAAAACAGGCATGGACGGCTTTCTATATAACGAACTATGTAAGCAAGCGAGAAATCATTATCAATGAACTGCTTGAAAAGCTCAATAGAAGCATCTAGCCACGGGCGATAAATAATAGGCCGCTGTTCATCTTTCCATACAGTCCGGTCAATCACATAAGGGGCTGGCAAATGTCCACCGCCATAGAGTCCGCGCTGAACTTTTTGTTGGCGCATTTCGTTCAAGTATAATATCTGCGTGGCGAGGTAATTATAAGCGTCCTGCATTTCCTTCTGGAACGCCTGTAAATCTTTTGTTTTGGTAAAGTCATACACCGTGCGTCCCGGCACAATAAGTTTCAGCTTTTTCTTCTCAGCAAGCTCAGTGAACATGCTCACGTTACGGAAATGCTTATCCCTGAAGAGGCGATCCGCACGGGCGACCACAAGGCTGCCGACAATATCATTGGCTATGTCAAGATAAAGCTTGGAAAGTTTCGGGCGTTCGTCATACCCTTTTGTGCCGCTGATACCTGCCCCCTCGTCATACAACACAATATCATCTTCATCGCCCCTTATCATCATTGCGACGCTTATCATCGTTTCCTGCCTCAGACGGCCTTCATAATGGTTTTTGTCAGATTTTTTCTTGATTGCCGGATAAGCACTCCGGTTTTTCTGCTAAGATCAATGTTAATGCCGGTTAAGTCGTATTCTGTTTCCTGTGCGGATTGCAAAATCTTGATAGCCACTGATGCCACCAAATCCTTTCATCACGGTATATCCTGAACTATAGTATACCATAACGCGGCTTTCTTCACCATAGAACCATCGATATTAGCAGAAGGCCATAAAGAGCAGGGTATAACCGTTGACATTACTGGCTTATCAGTGGCATACTAGGGGAAGACCTAATAAACTACCGGAGAGCTTAACTGTATGAAACTTGAAGATTATCGCGTTAAGCTCGGATGGTCAAAAGCAAGACTTGCCAGGGAAGCGAAAATCAACGTGGGAACGGTGGGGGACGCGGAGAAAGGCAAAGGTATTTACAAAGCGACCGCTGGAAAGATTGCCAATGCCCTCAGTAGCGGGCTAGGATATGAGATTACCTACAAGGATATTGAGGAATTGAACCTTGCTGACTGACATCCGAGTTTTTTAAGGAGGTGATGCCAAGAAACGCCAAGGCGCAGAGCCAAGGCGTCTCTCAGAGACTTTTTCTGCACATTCTTTGTACTGTGTATCCTCTACCAAAGTAACCACAGTGCAAATATGAAACAACCCATCCTTTTACTGTTTTGCAGTGGCAGCAAGGCGCACTGTATTAGGCGTTCTTTGCTGCCGGGGCAGGTGTAAAGTCTACTGGTAATAATACCACGTCTGGCTTTGCCTGTCGATTGAGGGAGGCAAGCACCATGAGTGCCAATCAAGAGCCGTTTGACAACTTCATTCCCGTTATTCCAATGGAAGATGAGCTACTGCACTATCAGCTCTATGTGTTGGAAGAGTGATATACAGTATCCTACACTAAATAAAGAAGCATTAACGGACATTTAGCATGGATTTAACAAGGTGCAGTTATACTATCTATGGTTTGTGACATCTATGGTTTTATATTATCTATAAGAAAGAGGGAATGCATGAAAAAGTCTTGGCGCACAACCTCTGTTATCGCTGCGTTAGGGACGGTCATTATCGGTGCGACACTTTTCGCAACGGCTGGTGCCTTTGCATCAGGACCTGTCACCAGTACTGTCAACGGTAACAAAAGTACAACAACGCCTATTCAGCATGTTGTCGTTATCTTCCAGGAAAACGTTTCGTTCGATCACTATTTTGGGACCTATCCGAATGCGACCAATCCTGCGGGTGAACCAGCTTTCCACGCCAGCGCAAATACGCCTACAGTAAATGGTCTGAACGAAAATCTCTTGACCAATAATCCTAATTCTGCCAATCCAGCACGCCTGGATCCTTCGCAGGCCATCACCTGTGATCAGGATCATAATTATACCGATGAGCAGAAGGCTTATGATAATGGTCTGGCCGACAAATTTGTGCAATATACTACTGGTGGTTCATGTACCGATAAAAATATCGTTATGGATTACTATGACGGAAACACGGTAACAGGGCTCTGGAACTATGCACAACATTATGCAATGAGTGATAATTCCTTTGGTACTACCTTTGGCCCTTCAACACCGGGCGCGCTCAATCTGATCTCTGGTCAGACACATGGCGCAGTTGCTGCGACACAACTCAGCAATATCGTCAATGGCACGATCATTGGTGACTCCGATCCGCAATATGATGACTGCTCAACCACCAGTGGGAACGTTGCTGCGATGACCGGCACAAATGTCGGCGATCTGCTGAACGCGAAGAATGTCACCTGGGGTTGGTTCCAGGGCGGCTTCAGACCATCTGCAACCACCAACGGGGTCGCAACTTGCGGTACTAAACATACTAATATTGGTGGCGTTGCTGTAACTGACTATAGCCCACACCATGAGCCATTCCAATACTACAAATCAACCGCGAACCCACATCACCTGCCACCTACTTCAACCAGCATGATCGGCAAAACCGATCAGGCTAATCATCAGTACGATATTCAAGACTTCTGGACAGCAGTCAACAACGGTAATATGCCGGCTGTGAGCTATCTGAAAGCTCCTGCGTACCAGGATGGACACGCTGGATATTCAGATCCGCTCGATGAGCAGACATTCCTGACCACGACGATCAACCAGCTTCAGAAGCGCCCTGAGTGGAAAAACACCGCCGTTATTATCGCTTATGATGACTCAGACGGTTGGTATGACCATGTCTTGGGACCCATCGTCAGCCAGTCTAATAGCGCCGCTGACGCTCTGACCGGTACTGGTACCTGTGGTACAGCCAAAACTGGTGCGTACGAGGATCGTTGTGGCTACGGACCACGCTTACCGCTGCTGGTCATCTCGCCATACGCTAAGAAGAACTATATTGACAATTCAGTAACCGATCAGTCCTCTATCCTGCGCTTTATTGAGGATAACTGGAATCTCGGACGTATCGGTGATCAGTCGTTCGATGCGGCTGCTGGTACACTGAACAACATGTTCAACTTCCAGGCAGATCCCAACTCTAACGGTTACCTGTTCCTGAACCCCAAAACTGGCGAACCCATTAGTAACGGAAGATAGGTGCGAGAACAACTCTCTCTCCCTATCGTTCAAGATACAGTGGGAAAGCGCATATATACTATGCAGGAGTCCGGCATCTGGTGCCAGACTCCTGCATAGTGTATAAAGAGCATTTCCTGCCACTTCCTACTTTTCTAAGCTCACGCGACTTCCCGGAGAAAGGCCTTTAGCCACAGTGGACGATCAATATATCGACAATCAACAAAATAAAGAGCTACAACAATCAGAGGAGATAGCAGAGACATCAAAGGTACAGGAGATAGCAAAGACACCAGAGACGCCAGCCAAAGATGGGAAACCAAAACGATCGTTTTTAGGGATCATTTTCGGATATGAAAAACACTAGCGTTTTTACCCACTTTCAGATAAAATAACTGCTCAGAATGGGGTGTTCATTCCCATCACCCACGAAGCGAGGAAAAGCAATGACCCATATGCTCATTGGCCGGCGATCATAACCCTGATCTGGTTAAGGGACTCTCGGATGAGCTGCGACAGATCTTGCTCGTCAGGTGTGCTGACCCAGTGGGCATACGCCATCTTGAACGCGATGACTCCGACTTCTGCGGCAAGGCTCGCGGCAGGGTCAATCACGCCGCGTCTTCGCAACGCTTCGGCTATGGCCGAGGTGAGTAATGCGCCCTTCAGCAGTTCGCGTTCTTGGAGCCCTGGGTTTGCAGCAATCACCGCCTGACGCTGCCGGACGAGTTTATGACGCTCCTGGAACACAGGAACAACAGTCTCAAGAGCTGTGGCGACCGCGTCGATCGGCGCGGCGGAAGCAGGTGCGTTGGCGATAGCACTCGCGTAGATCTCCTCCAACATTGTCTGATCCCCGAACAGCACCTCGCGCTTATCGGCGAAGTAGCGGAAGAATGTCCGCTCGGTGAGGCCAGCCCGTTCAGCGATCTCCGTCACCGTCGTCTGCTCAAACCCGCGTTCCTGGTACAGGTCCAGAGCTGCCTGCGCCAGTCGGCCCCTGGCATTGGGTTCCCATCGGCTCATACGTTCAACACCTCCTTCATGACAGCTATTGACATCACTTCCATTATACTGTATCATAGGTATGTCAGCAACTGACATCACTGTTTCGTCTTACCTAGAGGGATCTGTGACGTAGCGGAACAGAAAAGGGGGGAAGGCCGATTCTAAGTGTAATTTGACAGATAATCTCGCCGAAAGGGGGGTAAATGCGTCAGAAGTGGCGAGTTTATGATCTTTTTGACACTGAGTGAGAGAGCTCTGGATAAGCTGCAATAAATGCGAGAGCAAAGCACCGATGGAACGCACATCAGTAATCCCACTCTTTTTGTGCTTCTTGTTCACCTGCAACTACGAAGCCAGTCCAGTGCTTCAACCCCTTTGCTGTTCCATGGTATCACAGACCCCATCCTCAATGAAGGAGTACCTTATGAGTCGAGCGATTATGTATACGTCATTTGGCGAACCCGACGTTTTAGAGCTGCAAGACATTCCAGAACCACATGCTGGTTCAGATGAAGTACGAGTACGAGTGGCTGCCGCAGGCTTGAATCCGATGGATTGGATGGTATCTTCAATGCCCGATGTGGCTGCAATGTTTGACATTACGCTGCCATCAGGATTCGGTTATGATTTCGCAGGCACCATTGATGAGGTTGGCCCAAATGTCAAAGATTTTCATATTGGAGACCGTGTATTTGGCGCAGCGCTTGGTCGCGCCGTCGCTGACTATATTGTATTGAAAGTTCCATCAATAGAACCATTGCACCATACTCCGAGTGGCATTACAGACGTAATCGCAAGCGCTCTTCCGATTGCTGGTCTTACCGCCGACGCGGCACTGAGCGTTATCGGTGTAAAGTCAGGTGATACCGTGCTCATAGGCGGTGCTGCGGGTGGCGTCGGCACATTCGCCGTACAGCTCGCAAAGCTGACTGGCGCAACCGTTATCGGTACTGGGTCAGAGGATTCATTCGACTATCTACGTAAGCTTGGTGCTATTCCAGTCACCTACGGACATGGATTGGCAGACCGAGTTCGTAAGCTCGCCCCAGATGGCGTCGACGCGGCTACAGTGCTCGTGGGGACAGAGACAATAGACGTAGCTCTTGCGCTTGGTATTTCGCCTGCTCGAATTTCTGCGATCGCTGCAGGACCGAATCCGTCAGGTGGTGTACATGCAACAGGCGGGGCACAAGCTAGTCCTGGTGCACTCGATAGAATTACCAATGCCATAAGTAGTGGTAATT
Source organism: Ktedonobacteria bacterium brp13 (assembly GCA_015099395.1). Taxonomy (GTDB): domain Bacteria; phylum Chloroflexota; class Ktedonobacteria; order Ktedonobacterales; family Ktedonobacteraceae; genus Dictyobacter. The sequence continues at coordinate 4,428,591 of AP024096.1, forward strand.
TCATCGTCCCAATAGCCGCAACTTTTCCAATAGAACGTACCCGCGAGGCTGTAACGCTTCAGCGTGGGGGGCATGTTCACGGCAAAGTTGTCATTACACTTTTTGAAAAGGACAGCTAAACTTTAAGTAGGGGTCACCATATCAATCTGGTGTTTATCCCAGATTGATATGGTGACCCCTACTTAAAGTGAGGAGAAATACTACTTTTCCCTCTCAGGAGTGAGAGACATTCATCCTACCGCTCGCAGGGCTTGTGAATTATTGCTGGGGAAACCTGCGGGGAAGGAGGCGTGAGGATCGGCATACAGGGCGGGCTGATTGTTTTTGACGGTGAGCAGCGTTTTGCCGCCTCGTGCATCAACAGCAAGCATGAACTCCTTCTGGGTATGCAGGGCATCGGCGGTTTGAGCGAGAAAATGAACTATCTTTTCTCTTCATGTTATGCAACTTGCAGTATTCGCCACCAGTAATTCATGCTCGCGCCGCGCACCAGCGTCCATGAAAATGTCTTACCCTACCCCTATTTTCAGGGGAGTATCAAGAGTGATACCGGTGGCGAAGTCGGAAACGACGCTCATTCTGAATGGGCAAGCGCCAAATAGTGAGCGTGAAAATTGATTTCGCCACCAGTATCACTCTTGATGCATATAGGTTGCTTGCTCATCAAGAGGGGAGGAAGACGTGGGAAAGCTTTTTACCGAAACCGCCTGAGAGGCTTCTCCTGGAAAAAACTTCTCGGTACAAACCATGCACCACAGTAGACAAGCAGACAGTATGCATCAAAATTGGACATGAGCCAATTTATGCGCCAATACTGCATTTAGCCAAAGCCTGATCTCAGGCGAAGAGAGCAATGTCTGACGCCAATAATTCTGGCACAAATTCGCCATTTAGGGGTCATCGCATCATTTCGTGCAAACTGTACGCTAAGTCGCCAAGACAGGGCCGCAGGCTAGAAACCTGTACGTTAACGACTCAACTCGCCTCAGAATGCTTGTCGGAAAATTAACATACTTGGTCAAGTTTTCGTCACCTTTGGAGTTCTACGACAAATGCGTCGAATTCGTGCAGATATACATTCTCCAGAATTAGGCTTGCAATTTCTCCTTGAGGGGAACCAATGATGCTATCCTTCCTGTTTCCCTGGAGATCTTTGCAGTTTGAGTTGGCGAAGCTGACACCTGTTTGATTTCTCATCCCCTTTGGAGTTGGCTGAGAATGGATGGATCAGTAATCTTGCTATCCTCGGCCAGCAAGAATGCTTTGGAGAGAATGAGCGAGAATAATGGATCACCATCAAAAGGAAGGAAGAAGCGCTCCTCCTGTTTCGCACGCAATTTTGCATCAAACACGATACAAAGGTATGTATCTCCTGGTTCCATAAAGATGTTGCCAGAAATGAGATGGATGCGATAGGTGTGTAAATTGCCGCGCACGATCAGAAAGCGATCTTCCAGGGTACAACGTTCGGCAATTGTCAGCCGTGGTATCAATCGTGCTAAGATCTGTCGCCTTTCTGCGGCTTGTGGGGTGAGGGCACAGTGGTTATAGGCCTGCCAGTACACTTCGATTGGACCCGTTGTATCATTTCCTTGGAGATCAGTGCCTGCGCTAGTGACGCTGACAAAAAGATCCACGTCTCGCATCACTTCTGAGAAAACAATGGCGGGAATCTCATCCAGTGGCAGCGGCTGAGCGTGGGGAAGCGGAAACCGTACCTGATCGGTCAAAATGTAGCGCGGAATCTCCTCATCCCACTCCTCAATATTGCTAAACGTCAGTTCAGCGCGTATTCCCAATGATGGGATCTCCATGGAGGCCGGATCGTCGTGGATCGAGCCAGAATAGTTAGAGTGCAGGGAGAAGCGCCAGTCGCGAGCACGGGCCAGGGCATTAAGCTGGTGTTGCCGAAGAATGTGTCCCGCAAAACGGCGCGAGTAATAGCGCGTGGCCTGTTCCGCCTCCGTCAGAGGATACACTTCACGGTGCGCCTGCTTGAAGGGCTGTGTGACCTGCTGCTCCTCTAACCAGCGCTGCCAGCTCCTTGCTTCCTGGGAGCTACTCATGAGGGGATGCCAGAGTGTGACCTCACTCTGAGTGGGCAACTCCAAGGGCTGGCTCTGGGCGTTGACCAGTTGGCCTTGCTGCCAGATACCGCGCCAGATCTGCTCTCCCACATTGATCTGCCAGATGAGTCGCCTGGCTAACACGCTGACCAGGGGATGATCCAGGTAGCGCTCCCGCCAGTCATCCAGCGACCAGCATCGCTCATGAAGAAACATGTGCTCCAACCGGTTACGCAGTGAGCTGATCATATTTTCCATATCATCTGTCAGGCGTTTGATGGTCTTGATCTCTTCTTTGTGTGCTCGCTTAACGGCGACTGGCAAGGTAGTATGTGGCTGACCATTGGCATCAAGCCAGCGCTGTTCGATGTTCCTGCCGCCTGCACTAAGCTGCACTGTCCATTCACCAAGCGCGATCTGCACCTGGCCATCTTGCAGGTCAAAGGTTGGCAGCATCAATTCTTCCAGATCAGTGCGGCTCATATTTTCGCGCTGGGCGACGCTATCCAGAGCGCTGCCGATTTTCGCCTGAAAGGAAGGCTGCTTGACGTTTCTGCGCACACGCTCTAGCTGGCTAATTGCATCTTTGCCGGGCATAGTGACAAGGGTGAAGACGACGGCATTTCCTACTTTGGGACAACGGGGTCCCGCACCTGATAGCTTGCGATACCCTTCAATGGCGGCATCGCCCAGGGTAGCCGCCAGCCCACGATCACTGTTTCCTTTGCAGAGCCAGATCAGCGCACGTAAGATGTCCGAGTTTTTTTCGTCCATATAGCCGTCCTTATTGTCGCTGAAAAAGCTGATCCAGCGTCGTAAGGTAGGCGTAAAATGTTCTGTTCCCACAGCCTCAATGAGAGGCTGTGCCTGTGCTAACCAGTTGTCTGGGGGCGTTTTCCCTTTCGTTTGCGCACATATGTTCAGGATGGTAAGCCAGGGATCACGTTCGGTAGGGGCGAGCGATGCGAGTTCATCGAGAATGGAGGCGCCCCAGCGATCGGGCAGCAGGGGATAGCTAAAGTGTTGCCAGTGTCCGGAGAGGACGTCGCGGAGCATGAGATAAAATTGACGAAAATCTGCGAGAGGATAGTTAAACATATCTGGTTTGTCGAGAGTGTCTATCGTCAGATGCAGCAACGCTTCAATCTCAGTTCGACAATGTGCCAGAACACCTGGTTGCTGAAGCAGCGGCTTCAGTTCCCTGGCAATGGGTATGGCTTTGGAAACAGGGGTGTAGATGAATTGGAAACAGCGCAGGAGAATACGGATATCATCAGGAGTGAAGGGAAGCTCTTTATGGCAAAGCGTTTGTATCAAGTAAATGTTTTGCGCTACCTGGACGCTATTGGCACTGTGTCTCCAGATCGGAGGCTCAATGCTCGGCTGTACGCTCGGTATCTCCTCTGCGCTCAAGCGCAATAACCGCGCAATGCTCTGTAAACTGAGACGTTGTTTGAGGAGTTGGGCTTCCTCCGCTCCTGGGGTACGACCTCCGATGTATAGGGCACGATCTCCGAACTCTTCATGATAGGCTGCCAGCAAGGCGCGAAGCTCGCTCTCGCTGGTAAAGTGCTTGCTATTGTCCCACAGGAGATCTCTCAACGGTCCTGCACTGCCAGACACGTTCTCGTTTGTTTGTTCTTCAAGCATCGTCTTTATCCTCCAATCAGTGGTACGAGTTTAAAAAAGGTGACGGTGCTCTCTATCGTGAGTTGAACCGGGCTGTCAAGCTGTGTTACCTGTTTGTTATCAACGATCACGATGTAGCTTCTCTTCTCAAAGGCTTTGATGGCCTGTGTGTATTGTGTTTGCCAGTCGAGTGTAGGCATATCCTCTGCCTCGCTCTGGCAAGATGTTGGTGGGATAAGACAGAGAGACTGGACCCGCTTTCTGGCATTATATTCGCTCACATCCTGGTAGATACGGGAACGAATAATGTCGCGTAGCGTGCTGTATTCTTCGTTTATCTCAAGTTGCCAGGATGGTTGGGTTCCTTGTAGCGATTCGTTTTTGATCGTAATAGTAATCGACATGCAAAACTTCCTTATTGTAATCTTGCGGATAGCCCGAAGCGCCTGCGGCACTCCGGAGTCAGAATCCTTGCGAATAGATACGTCTTGTTTTCTATCCACTCTCTTATTCTTTTCATTTTGCTCCGAACCGGCAAGGAAATGAGGTAACAGTGGTACTATTAGTGCAAATGTCAACAAGGGAAACGCGTAAGGTCTGTCGGTATCTTTTTAACGAGAAGGGCGTATGTACCATATAACTGCGGTTAAGTTTGCTTTCTTTCCTCTTTTGCACTTCAGGCAGGTTCTACGTTCTGGTGGAATGTATGGGGGTAAAAATGTCGGGACCCATCATACGCGTTCATTTCCGCAATAACAATACCTACTATAAGTTTGTACATAGTATGCATCCCCACGGCGTACGCTATACACCCGAAAACGATGGCACATGGACGGCCGCAGAGCAGAGTAAGCCAGGAGTACCAGTACCAGCAATGAGATGGGTGCCTCTAATGGTATTATGGAGCTCGGAGCTGAGCTCGGTCTCTATGGGATGATCGTTATCACCGATGAAAATACTCCCACAGTGGATCGCGAAATCATCTTATGCTTCAATGACCTCTACGAAACGGATATTCCTCAGATCCAGCAGGACTTTGACTGCTTTAATGGCTATGCATTTCTGGGTAACACACCCACCTTTGAGGTGAAAGTCGGAGAACGCGTGCGCTGGCGCGTCATGGCGTTGGGGAAAGATTTTCACGTCTTCCATCTACATGGTCATCGCTGGCTCTTTAATATGCGCTACGACGACTCCATCGTCTTCGGACCCGCCACGACCATCACCTTTGACTATGTAGAGGATAACCCTGGTACCTGGCTCTACCATTGCCATGTTACAGACCATATGATGGGTGGCATGATCGGTTACTATATTGCCAAACCGTAAAAGTTGCCAGGCCGTAAAAAAGAAAAGAGCAGGCAGAGGCGCGCCAGAGCTAGATATGTACCGGAGCGCCTTCCGCTCTAAAGGTTATTCCGTCTCAATGCGTTCGATCTTACCCCGTTCCTTCTGGGTATCGATCCATTTAATCAATGGATCGGGGAGCCGGCTACCATCAATCTCTAATGTGACAATACCATTCTTGTCGTCCGTGGTCAGTAACTTATCAGCCTTACGTGTAGGCAAAGCATTGGCGATTGTATCAGCCTGAGTCGTCGGTGTTACAAAGATTTCAAGCTTCAAGAAGAACCTCCTGATAAACTAGCGATTTTTGCAACTACGGTTTTCTGTAACCGTGATTTAATTCAGTATACGTAACAAACTAAGCTTTTAGTTTCATCCGTTGACTACAATTGTTTACAACTCTCTTCATCTGTTGCTATGAAGCTGTCCCAATAACCTATGCTTTATCGTGCTACTATCAGAGCCTATCATCTAGAATATGTGGCATGTAGATAGAATGAGAGGTAACATGTGAGCCGAGTTGTCGTAAAGCAGGAGTCTGTGATCCCTGCCCGGCCGGATACTATCTTCGCGCTTCTCTCCGATTATAAAGTGCAGCGCCCGAAAATTTTGACGCCCAATTTTCTGAACTATCAAGTTGAGAAGGGTGGGAAGGGGAATGGAACCGTTGTGAGCTATCGCCTGCATGCAGCAAATCGCGAACGCCCTTACCATATGCAGGTGGAAGAGACTGTCAAAGGCCAGATCCTGACCGAACGTGACACAAATTCTTCGCTCGTAACCACGTGGTCGCTCTTCCCAGAACAACGCGGTGCTGCGACCAGAGTACGTATAACCACCGAGTGGGAGGGAAGTAAAGGGATCGGCGGCTTCTTTGAGCGTACCTTTGCCCCTTTAGGACTAAAAGGCATCTACGAAAAAATGTTACAGGCGCTGCTGTTTTTGTTGCCTGGAGCGGCTGATGAAGAGGTCACAGCTGTACAGAGTGAAGAATACAGCCCGCTCACGAATCTCGGCATTTTTACACTCCTCTTTGGACTTGTCATAGCGATCGCCTTTGGTATCCACTACCTGTCACGAGGTCGTTTGCTGGAGTAAAGCCAGCGCAATAAGCGCGAGCGCTCAAACCCTTTAAGGAATGAGCGCCTGTTCTTGTTGCTCGCCGTTCAGGCGAGCGTAGAGGGCAACGGAGCCGGCAATATCGATACGCGTCCAGGATGACAGGTCAATTAGGCCAACCTGTTGTGGGACGCGATCGTCTGGATAGGCGAATGGCTGTCCCGCAAGCTCATCATCGCAGTCATGCAACGACGGAACATAGATAAAAAATTCGTGTGCAGGTAGCGCTTGATTATTCATAGAGAGTTCCTCTTGTCCACACATAGGAAAGATGACCACAGATACTTCGTTCGCTGTACAAAATGCTACGATACTGATCAATACAATTATCCACTTACTAGAGACGACGTAAAGTTACCCTTTTAAACAAATCAGGGTATCACCTATTACATATTCTTTTTGTGCTCTCTATAAGCATGTCATCATAATGTAAAGAGAGTATGAATAGAGTGTTAGCAAAGTGTACAAAATTGGTCAAACTTTTCACTGTTTGCTTAAATGCGGATTTATCTATGATGTAGAGAGCGGTCGCTTACGAGAAGTGGCTTAACACGTAGGTAACACTCTAAAAAAAACGGAGAGGGCTGCTGTTTCTATGCGCTTGTTGTATTTATACAGTGCATAGAAACTGGCAACCCTCTCCGCGTTTATACTGGCTTTACGTCAGGCGTGTGATAGTGCGATAGCTCTGGCTGAATTATTGGGAGAGCAACTCTCCATGATCATGCAAGAGTTGCTCATCGCTAGCCGGTGGTGTTAATAATGTTTTGACACGCTCCAGACCGATAGAGAGCAACAGCGTAGGGATACGTGGACCGGTATCGCTCCCGCAGATGAGGGTGTAGAGCGCGATGAAGAACGAGCGTTGCGCCTGTTTGAGCTCGTCGGTCGGAGGAGCGTCGACCGGCAGGCCACGCACAACCTTTGACACGCTATACATAAGTTCGGTCAGGCCAGCCAGGTGCCAGTGATCGTCCAGGCTCTCTGCGAGCAGGCGAATGCTGGCGCGATCCAGTTCGGCGAACTTCAGGTAGTCTACGACGGCAAACTCGCTGCGGATCTGGGTGCGCTCGTCATCGGGCAGGTAGTTGTTGATCCAGTTGAGAGCACAGGTGAAGCGTGGCTCCAGATCCTGGCGCAACTGTGTGAAATCTTCTGAACCGCCTGCACCGTCTCCGTCCTCTGAAACTGGCAGAGTCTGTGAGACGATACGCAAGACCTGCTCTTCGTTGCCCTGCGTCACATCCAACACAGAGGTTAGCAGCGAGAAGGGTGCGGACTTGTGCGTATAAGAGACCGCCTCGCTGGATGTCTGGATAGCACGCTCGAACATCCGCTTGTTCAGTTCGTTGACGGTCCCTTTGTTTACCTGACGAACCAGGCCATCCCACTCTTCATACAAACGCAACAGACCCTGACCATAATCGATATCAAAGGCCTGGTTGTTAGCACGGCGCGCATAGAGCCAGCGCAAGATCGCAGGCTCGATGATATTCAGAGCTGAACTGACGGTGGCGCTGGTGCCGACCGAACTGGAGATCTTGGAGCGTCCACCCATACCGACAAAAGCATAGCCGACAAAGAAGGGAGCCTGCTCGTTATAGATAGCCTGGACGATCTGCTGACCAACGGTATAGCTGCTGCCAGGCGATGAATGATCTTCACCACCGGGCTCGAAATCGACCTGCTCAAAGCTCCAACGCATAGGCCAATCGACCTTCCAGACCAGCTTGCCCTGAATTTTGTCGAACAGGCTATAGGTCTCTACATGCTGGCAGTTATCACAGCTATAGCTCACCTGCGCGGTCTCATCAACATAGTTGGTGACGTGCGTCATATCTTTATGGCAATGCTGGCAGTAGACCTTGAAAGGATAGTAGACGGCGCGACGCTCTTCGACGGTAGCACGCTGACCTTGCTGCGTCTGATATTCAGCAAGAATATCGAAGATCTCGCCACGGCGACGCAGCGCCTCACGGATCTGCTCCAGATAGTCGCCACGACGGTACGCCTCTGACTGGCGAATGAAGCGTGGACGCACGCCCATACGCTCCAGACCGTTGGCAAAATCGGTAATGAAACGCGTGCCATACGAATCGTATTCATGCCAGGGATCTGGCACATCTGCATAAGGTACACCTATATATTGTGCAAAGTCTTCAGACACACCGGCTGGTACCTTACGCAAGCGATCATAGTCATCCCATGAATGGATATGATCTACCTTCCAACCACGCGAGCGCAACTCCTCTGAAACCAGATGCACGGTCATTACTTCGCGCAGGTTCCCCAGGTGGATGGGTCCTGAAGGACTGATACCCGATGCACAGACAATAGTCGCGTTCTCACCTTTACGCTGTCGCGCATTCACTTCCACACTGTCAGCTACTTTTGTTATCCAATCTGCTTTCATCAAAAACCTTTATACATATTATCTTATTTCTTATCGCGTATCGCGTATCTCAAAGTTTACAGCAAAAAGCCTCAAGTCGATCACAACTTGAGGCCAGTAGGAATCTTGCGTATTGTGGATAGAAGTGATAGAACCATCGCACAAAGCTACTTGTTCTATCAATCGACCAATTACGTCAAATGTGCTCGCAGCGCCGAAAGGAATTCGGCGGTACCGGCCTGTCCACCCTGGTCCACCGGCAGCGCGACACCCTCACGATAGGTCTGCTCGATGGCCCGGGTTAATACATGTGCCTGTCTATTGTACCCCAGGTAATCAAGCATCATTATACCAGATAAAAGCATGGCTGTTGGATTAATAATCCCTTTGCCAGCAATATCTGGGGCAGAACCATGCACCGGCTCAAAATAAGCGTAGTGCTCACCATAACACGCGCTGGGTGAGAGTCCGAGTCCCCCAATGGTACCACTCGCAACGTCCGCCAGGATATCACCATGCTCGTTATTCAGGACCAGTACGTCGATACTTTCTGGCGCAGCTACCAGACGGCGTGCCATATCATCGACCAGAAACTCCTGATAGGTCAGCGTAGGATGCTGGCTCACCTGAGCACGTACAATCTCGCGAAAACGCCCATCGGTACGCGGCTGGATAGAATATTTCGCACCCAGGGTGACACGACCAGGATAGCCCTGCTCCTGACGTTGTAGAGCCAGTGTACAGGCATGGCGTGCCACCCGCTCCATCTGCTCATCCGTTACAACCTTGACAGCATAAGCTCCGGCTTTCTCGACAGGTGGGGCCTGCCACCAGGAGGAACTGCTGGCAAGCTGCGTCAATTCAGCCAGATCACCTTCGCGCGGCGGATACATACCCTCCAGATTGTCACGCGCAATCACATAATCGACGCGCTCAGGATTCCGCAACGGACTATTGTAACCAGCGATCCAGCGCACCGGGCGCACGTTGATATACGTCTCCTTGTTCCAACGCAGATACCAGAGGATCGGACGGCTTGGCCCTCCACTCGCTCCAAATAGCGTACAGTCGGCGGCGTCGATCGCCTCGCGTGTGACAGCAGGAAAAGCTGTACCATATTGCTCTTGCGCGGGACGACCACAGGGAACCTCCACAAAACGCAATTCTGGAACCAGCGAGTGCAGGATCTCAACGGTCGGATGGACCACCTCTGGCGCTGCGTCATCCCCAGGGATGACGCAGACAGTTGGAATATGGTGCGTAGGATGCGTAGGATGCGTAGGATGCTCTTGCTCGCTCATCGTAACGTGCCCTGCTCTTCTATATAGTTGATGATGCCACCGGCCTTCACGATGCGAGCGATAAAGGGATCGAGTGGCTCCGACTGAAAGGTCTGGCCGGTTGTCAGATTACGAATCTCACCGGTCTCCAGATCGACATCTAGCTCCTGACCATCTTCACTACTCAAGGCAGCCTCTTCACAGACCAGGACTGGCAGGCCGATATTGACAGCGTTGCGATAGAAGATGCGGGCAAAGCTCCGTGCGATGATGACTTTGATGCCATTCGCCAGGATCGCGGTCGGCGCGTGCTCACGTGAAGAACCACAGCCGAAGTTGTGGCCGCCGACCATGATATCGCCGGGCTGCACGTTTTGTGCAAACTCGGGATAGACCTCGCATAGACAGTATTTTGCCAGCTGTGCACGATCTGTCGTTACATTATATCTGCCAGCGATGATGACGTCGGTATTGATATTATCACCGAGTTTCCAGACACGTCCCATGATTGTTGTCATCCTTTCATCTACATATGCTTTAAACAGTGCTACTCATGCTGCTTGCTTTGCAAGCAACCACTCAGGTAGGTTGACCCACTCTAGCCAACTACCTCTTCTGCCTCACCCTCTCTCAGGACTGCGCGTGGATCGGTGATATAGCCGGTGAGGGCGCTGGCGGCGACAGTGGCCGGACTACCAAGGTAGATCTCGGCGGTCGGATCGCCCATACGTCCGGTAAAATTACGATTCATAGTGGTCAGGGCACGCTCGCCAGGAGCCAGGACGCCGAAGTGTCGACCGATACAGGGACCACAACCAGGCGTACCGATATTCGCACCCGCCTCCGCTAACGCTTCGAGATAGCCCAGACGCATCGCCTCCATGTAGATCTCACGCGAAGCCGGGATGACAACCAGACGCAGGTCAGGGCTGATCTTTTTACCGCGCAAGATACCGACTGCAATCTCTAGATCATCCAGGCGTCCGTTAGTGCAGGTACCCAGGAAGACCTCGTCGAGCTTGATATGCCCAAGCTCTTCGGCGGGATGGACGATGTTGACATCCGGCGGACAGGCGACCTGGGGCTGCATGGCAGTGACGTCGATCTCGATGACACGCTCGTAGTGGGGATCCTGGGCACGCAACATGGGGTACTCTTTGTCGGTACGACCTTGCAGCCAGGCACGTGTTGTCTCGTCGGCTGCGATCAGACCAGCCTTGCCGCCCATCTCGATCGCCATATTCGCAAAGGTCATACGCTCACTCATGGTAAAGTTTTCGATGACTTCACCGGTATATTCGATCGCTCGGTAGTTCGCACCATCAACACCCAGACGACGTACAACCTCCAGCGAGATATCTTTGGCATAGACACCATAGGGCATGGTACCAATAATATTAACGTTAATCGTCTCTGGGACGCGGAACCAGCTACGTCCGGTTGTATAGGCAACACCAATATCGGTCGATCCCATGCCTGTACCGAAGGCCCCAAAGGCTCCATAGGTGCAGGAATGGCTATCGGCACCAACAATGATGCTACCTGGTATCACAAAGCCTTTCTCTGGCATGACCTGATGACAGATACCTTCTTGCAGGACGGTCATATCCTGCTCTTTGGCAAAGACGCGCGTATCGCGCTGCAGGGTAGCGGCAGCGATCGTCGAGGCCGGAATGATATGGTCGAAGATGATGTGCGAACGTTGCGTATCAAAGACGCGGCCCTTATTCTGTTTGTTCAGTTTACGAAACGCCTGGATAGCTAATGGAGTGGTTGTATCGTGGCTCATCACATGATCGACATCAACAACCACGGTCTCGCCCGCATGCACTGGACGGCCTAATTTGTAACTAAAGATCTCTTCTGCTAGCGTTCCCATACGAGATTCCCTTTCTCTTGACACCATGTATGAATAAAAAGATCGACTTCAGTATCCGTTAACGAGCCCTGTTCCGCACGTGCTTTCAGCGCAGACGTCAAGCGTTGAATGCCCTCCGAAGAGAGCTGTAGCCCCAGTTCTGAGACACGATGACCAACGGCGTAGCGCCCGGTGAAACGTGAACCGATATCCACGTGGCGTGCCAGACCAAAATCACCAGGATTCAGGATCTCGTAGGCATTCGGATTATGCAGGACGGCTTTGGTATGCACACCTGCACGATGGGTAAAGGCACTGGGTGCGGTAATCGGCATGTTATAAGGAATGCCGATATCCAGAGATTCCGCGACGTAGTGGTCCAGGCTGACCAGTTGCGTGAGATCGTAGCCGATCAGCAACTCAGGATAGTGAATATACAGTTGCGCGATCATACCACTTAGCGAGGCGATACCGTTACGCTCGCCAATGCCCATAATGGTGACATCCAGACAATCGGCCCCACCTTCAAAAGCAGCGATGGTATTAGCGATCGCACAACCAGTATCGTTATGACCATGGAACTCGATGCCCACACCAGGATAGCGATCAGAGATCAGGCGCACCATCTGCTCTACCTGGCGAGGGGTCGCAATCCCTACGGTATCGGGCAGGCCGATACGCTCGACACCCGCCTCGACGACTGCATCAAAGATCGTGAGCAGATCGACAAGATCGCTACGAAAAGCATCCTCAGCAGAGAAACGTACATAGCGCCCTGCTTCACGGATACGCCGAATCAGCGGAACGGCACTCGCTTTGATCTGTTCGATCTGCTTCCCATGACTATAAGTACGCAACTCGCTAGAGGTCCCGAAGAAAAGGTTCAGACCGTAGACGGAGGTCTCCAGCGCAGCTTCGACATCGGCCTCGACGCAGCGTACATGGGCGACGATATGCGAACGCAGATCGAGGGCACAGATAGCCTGGATCGAGTCGCGCGTCTCGGGTGAGGACACAGGCGACGGTACCTCAATGAAAGGCACACCCAGAGCATCCAACAGACGCGCAATCGTGAGCCGCTGCTCTAGCGTAAAGAAGGTCTTGATAAACTGCTCCCCCTCGCGCAGAGTTGTATCAAGCAATGAAAGTGATCGCATAAGTTTTTTTCCTTTATAATGCAACGCTGACTAGAGAGCGGTAACCGTATGCAAAACGTGCTCTAGCACTGTAATGGCATGCGTATACTCAGCCAGTTGGATATGTTCATCAGGTGTATGATCGAGACGCGAATCTCCAGGTCCATAGGCAACAATATTGTTGCCCCAGAGCGGTCCGACGACGTTCATGTCAGATGTCCCGGTCTTATATTTGAAGGTCGGCGGCTGGCCGGTGGCTCGTAGTGCGGCATTGAATGCCCGTGCAAGCGACGTTGTACGCGTCGACTGATACGCAACCTCTTCACCAGAGAATGTGAGTTGGATCTGGTCTTCCGCTGCCCAGTCCTGAAGTTGCACACGTAGCTCTGCAGTGCTGAAATCGGGTGGCAAGCGATAGCCGATCACGAAGGTGGTACGCTCCTCCAGACCATCGTGAGCGCTCTGAATCTGACGTAACGAGGGTTGCAGTGCCGCAAAAGCTGAAGTGCCTGCATGCTCGCTATTCCAGAGCTCGGCGTGCTGGCGTACACGCTCCCAGAATGCGACGGCCAGTTCGTTGCAGCTACGCTGAGGTCCTGCACTATGACTGGAAGGCTGGCAGACAAAGCCATCGATGAGCAAGCGTCCTTTATAACCGATCGTCACCGCCTGGCTACCACTCGGCTCACCGATGATACAGGCGACAGGTCGATAGCGATTGAGGACAGCACGCGCTCCACGCGAAGTAGCTGACTCCTCTTCGACGGCACCGACAATAACGACCGGTCGTTGAGGTCGTCCAGCGCGTACAAGCAATGCCGTAGCTTGAATAAATGTCGCCAGCGGGCCCTTGGCATCGACTGCGCCACGTCCATAGAGTCTGCCATCTTCGATACGGATCGGGACAGTGCCCGGTACTGTATCCATATGGCCGAGCAGGACGATCGGCTCCTGTTCGCCAAAGCCCTCATGCGTGCTGGCAATAAAATTGCCAGCCTCATCCACATATGAGAAGAGACCCAGTTGCCGCGCCTGCTCCGCCAGATAGTAGGCCAGCGCGCCTTCCTGTCCAGAGAGGCTCGTGATCGTCAGCATATTATGTAAGAGGGTCACCGCTGAATTGTTCGCATGATCGTCTTGCTCTTCAGGTGCTGCTGCTTCGCGCATCGAGGAAGATCGAGCCTCGCTTTGCGGTACCGCAGCGAGCACCTCGGCTATGATATCCAACGCTCGATCCAGTTGCTCTGCAGTGATGACGAGCGGAGGCAGGAGACGTAGCACATTAGCACCAGCCGGTAGAGCCAGAATACCACGCTGCAATAACGCCTCAAGATAGGGCTGCACTCGCTTTGTGAGCTCGATACCGATCAGTAGACCACAGCCGCGTACCTCGCGTATGAGCGGAGAGTGCAAGGCTCGCAAGCGCTCTAACGCATGCACACCGAGCCGTGCTGCTCGTTCGGGCAGAGCCTCACGCTCTAGAATATCCAGGGTCGCCAGCGCAGAGGCGCATGCGAGAGGATTGCCTCCGAAGGTACTGCCATGCGAGCCCTTTACGATACGTCCACTCTCCATCACCCGAGGCCCGAGGCCGATCGCACCGATAGGAACACCACCCGCCAGCGACTTCGCCATACATAAGATATCGGGTGTAATCCCATAGTGCTCACAGGCGAAGAGCGTACCGGTTCGTCCAAAGCCGGTCTGTACCTCGTCGACAATTAACAGGGCACCGCGCTCCTGACAGAGACGCGCCAGGCCCTGGATGTATGCTTCCTGACCGACATGGACACCACCCTCGGCCTGCACTAATTCGATCAGTACAGCCGCCGTATCTTCTGTAATGGCATCTTCAGCCACAGCGAGATCGTTGTAGCGAATGTGGCGTACATCAGGTATCAGAGGAGCGAACGGCTCGCGATAGTGCTTCTCCCAGGTTGCTGAGAGCGCACCCATTGTACGACCATGAAAGCCACGCAGCGTCGCGATGATACCGGTCCGCCCGGTAGCAAGACGCGCAAACTTTAATGCACCCTCCACCGCCTCCGTGCCACTGTTGCAGAGGAAGAAGTGTTCCAGACCTGCCGGGGTGATCTCCGCGAGTCGTCGTAGCAGTTGGGCACGCACATCGTTATAGACAATCTCAGGACAGGTAATCAGACGTTGTGCCTGAGCTGCCAGCGCAGCAGCGATCTCTGGACGCCCGTGACCGATATTCGCCACACCGTGTCCCGCCGCGCAATCGATAAACTCGCGCCCATCTGCATCCCATAAAAGAGCCCCCTGGCCGCGTACGATCGCCACGTCCCGCTTCCCATAGACACCACTGGTGTATGTAGTTTCCAATTCAATAATACTGTCCATCTCAATTTCACTGCTAAGCATAAGAACGGGACCTCCTTCCTCTTATCCTGCCCTAGTTTACGGCCAACGATACCGCTTCACGACGCGTCCGGTCGGCAGTCTGTTGCTCACCGTCACGCTGTACACTGTGCGAATTATTTGCATTGTTCGGATTATCAAGAGTGCTGATCACTGTACCTGCTCCGTTGATAACTGCGGAGAGGGACGCGCTACCGATGCAGACACGAGCAACGCCACCATTGAGAGCCTCTTGCGCTCCCAGCAGTTTCTTGCGCATACGCCCCTGAGCATAATCTACATAATCGTCCAGGTAAGCGGCGGAAATGCGTCGGATCAAGGTAGTGGTGTCATGCGGATCAGCAAGCAGGCCAGCAACGTTGGTCATGATGACCAGCGCTTCAGCATGCAGAGCAGCGGCGATAGCAGCGGCTGCCCGATCACCGTCAACGTTCAAGCGCTCGCCCTGATGACTGAGGGCCAGCGGCGCAATGACGGGCGTATAGCCTGCATCAAGCAGTTGCGTCAGCAGAGCACTGTTCACCTGTTCGATCTGCCCGGTATAGTCGTCGCGTAAGACCTGAATGCGACCCTCTGGAGTGACTGAGCGCACAACCGCTTTGCGCCGTGCGACTAGCAGACGACCATCCACACCCGCCAGACCGAAAGCGTTGACGCCGAGACCTTGCAACTGAGCGACGATATCGGTATTGATCTGTCCGGCCACAGCCATCGAGAAGATACGTAGGGTCTCGCTATCGGTATAGCGGCTCGTCATACCGCTGGGCGAGGTAATAGTACGCGTCGGGCAACCAAGCTGTGCTGACAGGGTATTCGTCAGATCCGAACCACCATGGAGCAATACGATGCGCTGCCCCTGCGTTATCAATGTCGCAACCTCTTGCAGGATATTGGCTGTAGCAACGCCTGTACTGCCACCAATCTTAACCACGAGCGTCATAGTAAGCTCCCTCTCTTCAATCAATTTCTGTTACGTCTACATATGCTCTACAGGGTTGTTGGAATTATGCTGGATGCAGACCAGGGAAGGTCAGCCCAAGCGTCTCGTCCCACCCAAAGATACAGTTCAGGTCCTGCACGCCATTACCCGCCGCACCCTTCATCAGATTATCCAGCGCAGAGATCACTACAACCCGCTGCTGCTCTACATCTAGCTCAAAGCCAACATCACAATAGTTGCTGCCAGCCAGGATCTTGGGTTCGGGATAGCGATAGACCCCATTGCGCTCTTTCACCAACCGAATAAATGGCTCGTGCTGATAGGCTTCGCGATAGATACGCCAGAGGGCACGCTCGTCCAGACGCTCGCGTAAAAAGACATGCGCAGTTACCAGGATGCCGCGCACCAGTTCGACGGCAGTGGCGGAGAAGGCCACACGCTGGCGAGTTGCACTATCATTGCGACTCGCATCCCTGCTCTCATCGAACAGGCCCAACTCTTGTATTAGCTCCGCACTATGCCGATGCCCCGTCGGCTCATAGGAACGGACGACACCGCTACGATCAGGATGATGGCTGGCGGGACCAGCCTTGGCTCCTGTAGCAGAGGAACCAACCTTCGCCTCCACGACCACCGGCGTCCCATAGTCGACGACGCCTGCACGATACAGTGGTGAAAGACCCAGGATCGACGCAGTCGCCATACAGCCGGTGCCGCTCACAAGACTGGCCTCGCGTAGTTCCGCACGATGAAGCTCTGGCAGACCATAGATCGCCTGCGGGAGCAATTCAGGGACGCTATGCGCATGCCCATACCATTGGCGGTAAAGCTCTGGCGAGCGCAGACGAAAATCGCCGGAAAGATCGATGATATGCGGTGCCAGCGCCCGATAGCGCTCAATCGCCTGCTGCGAGGCACCATGTGGTAAGCACAGAAACAATACGTCGCACGATGTCAGGTCGTCGGGGTGACAGAAACGCAGGGTGGAGATCTTGCGTAGATTTGGGTGAGCGCTATGCACAAAGTGGCCCGCCCGGCTCTCTGAAGCCACCTGCGTAATCTCAACCAGTGGATGGAAGAGTAGCAGGCGGATCAGTTCACCTCCGGTATAGCCGGAGCCACCGACAATCGCGATACGCACTCGACTTTGACTCATCTAGACACCCGCCCTTTCTCGCACATTGCTGATAACGTACTCCAACATCTCTTGCGGAATATCAACGCCCGTAGGAGCAATGCTATTGCGAAACTCCATCGTGGCATTGATCTCATTTACCAGCAGTCCTCGTTCAGGATCTTCAAACAGATCAACCGCCAGGATGCCACCACCCACAGCCCGCGCGGCTAACTGGCAGAGACGGTTCAGTTCCGGGGTCACCGGACAGTTCTCAGTGGTTGCGCCACGGGCGGTGTTGGTCACCCAGTGAGCACTGCTTCGATAGATCGCGCAGATCGTACGCTCGCCAATAACGAAGGCGCGGATATCTCGATTCGGCTTCTCTATATGCTCTTGAATATAGTGGATATGATGCTGGTATGAGCCCAGCGTCTCTTGATGCTCTAAAACGGCTTCCGCTGCATCGCGATCGTTGACCCGTGCTAACAGACGTCCCCAGGAACCCGTGACCGGTTTCAGGACAGCGGGATAGCCCAGTGTTTCGATACCCTCTACGGCACGCTCTGCATCAAAGGCCAACAGTGTGCGTGGCACCGGGACGCCAGCTTGTAGCAGAGCCAGTGTCGTCAGCAACTTATCATTGCAGAGTGCCGTAACCGCCGCGTGGTTGAAGACCGGAATCCCCCAGTGCTCCAGTACCTGCTGTACCGCCAACCCACGGGATTGGCTGACGCTGCGGCAGAGTACAGCATCATAGGCCTGCCAGCGCTGCTGCGGCTGTGCCAGATCGAACAGTAACTCGCCATCGTCGATAATATCAAAATCGATAGCTCGCTGGCGTAACGCCTCTACCAACAATTTCTCTTCTACGCGTACTCGCGATGTCAGGATAGCCAGACGCATCGGCTTACTCCCCCCAATCCTCTGCGACTTCTGGGGCCAGGGCTACTTCAGGACGCTCTACGTTAATAACTTCCAATTCCGCATTACAGTCAGGGCAAAAAGTAATCTCACCAATCAGTAGATCCTGTACTGTGACTTCTGCTTCGCATTCCGGACAATGTGCTGCCATATCATTTACTCCTCTTTATAATTGTTAAAGCGGTAATTACCACTTTGTTTTCGCTATAAAAAAACACTCTTCCTCCCCTGAAAGGACGAAGAGCGTATCAGTAGCTCTCGTGGTACCACCTTTGTTCGCCTATACCTTGCAGCATAGACCTTTATGTGCAGAATACTGTCATTACACGCATATAATACTGGAATTCCAGCGTACAATGACAATTCTGTAACGATCCTCTAACACGGATCACGTGCGCAAGCTCTACTTTCGCGCAGTGGATTACGTATCCACTAACGATTTCTTCTCGCAGCTTCGGGGTCTTTTTCGCGGACCGTACAGGTGAGCATCTCACCATACGCTCACTCTCTGTCTGTCGCGGAGAACCGTTACTCGTCCCCTACAATGCTTTACTGTATTCTATTGTGTATGTACAGTTATATCTAAACAACGACTTGCTTATCTACAATAAAAAGACAAACAAAAAAGCCCTTCATCCTACGATCAGGACGAAGAGCGTCGTGTGCTCTCGTGTTGCCACCTGCATTTACCAATATCTCACGATATCAGCCTCAGTAAGTATGTATATGCCTGTCATCATTCAACGTTAGTCTGCTCTATACATACTCTTACCCGATTACGGAGGTTCCGGCGAGTTCTAGTCTCATCTTACGATAATTTCTTCTCGCAGCTTCAGGGTCTTCTTCACGATTGGTTAGCGTACAGGCATCTCAGCTTGCGCCTGCTCTCTGGCCGTAACGGATAATCGTTACTCTTCCTGTCAAAGCATCTTCGTTATTCAGTTGTTCTTGACTTGTAAATAGTTATAACATGCTAATTTCACAAAGTCAATGCCTTTGTCAGCTACTTTCATGCGTCTCATCCACGTACTGATACTTTCAACAGAGGGGTGTGTATAAAACCACTATAGCCACTTCCATTCATGCAGATGAAAAATGTGTCGAGGCACATTTTTCATCTGCATAACGATGCGTATTACCACCAGTGGTAACGCGGTCAGTAATAACTTTGCAAATGCTGGTAGATGAACTGACCCATGGCGGCAGAGGGGGTCCCTTTCATATCCCGGGTTAGTAGAGGATATCCGCAGACACCATTGCCTTGAGTCCAGGCCCAGCCTATCCAGCCAATATTATGCTGATCGAAATAGTCATACAGTTTGTGCATATAATCAGCGCGACAATCATACTGACCGCTCTCAGCTGAGATGACAGGATAGGATTCGCTGGTATTCCCAAAAGCCGTATCCCATTCAGTGGACTGCTTCTCGTCATACGGATACGCATGGGTATCGTAGATGACATTACCACCTGGCAGAGCATAATTGGAAACCTGGCTCAGATCAAAGCCCCAATCCATACCAGCGACAATGACAAGGTTATGCGCCCCAGCATTGCGCACAGCATCTACCAATTGCCGCATGCCCACACTCTGGTAGGTCAACGTCAATTTACAGCTACAGTTATTGGAATAGACGGTATCCGTAATCGGATTGCTACAATCATACTGGCTATACCAGCACTGCCAGGAGGTGGGATGAGGCTCATTGAAGAGTTCAAAAAGAACATTGGGATAGTCACGATATTGCCTCGCCACCTGCCGCCAGAAGGTCACACTATCCGTATCCGGCAACGCCCACGGTCCACCGGCTCCACTGGACTGACGTGCAGCATCAACCCAGTGCAGGTCGATAATGACATTCATGTCCAGAGCCTTCAGTGCGTTCACAGTCTTCAAGACCATCGCTTGATACCGTTGCGCCGTACACTTCTGACTCTGTACACCATAGAGCCAGAAGCTCTCAGAGAGCGGCAAACGTACCGTGTTCGCGTTCCAATAAGTGACGCCAGCAGTAGCTGGACCATGACCCATATACGAAAGATGCTGGCTATCCATAGGACCAACACCAGTACAGCTATACTCAAGTCCATCACGCGTCACACCGTGAAAAGTGTAAGGACGACCAACAAAATCTACTACCCGATTGCCACGTACGCTATAGGGTCCTTGCCCAAACGCAAAGTAGGGCAAGTAACGCGAGCTATCTTGCTGACTGGCCGGCTGCGCCACAGAGTGCGCAGGCATGACCGCGCTAGCGGCGAGGACATGATCAGGAGCGAGCAGAGAAGACAGACTAAGACAGCACGTTACGAGCAGAAAAGAGTAGAGGGATTTTCTAAACATACATTGATACATTGTCGACATTCAGTAAACTGCCTCACTAGCAGAAAGAGCACAACAAAGAGAGCTCTTTCTACGCTAACAACAGACTACGCTATCTAAACAGTACTAACTTTTTAATTATACACGATACCATAAATCTTTCTTTTAAAGAATTTAATGCTCGATAATATATTATATGTATTGTATATAGTGATGTATTGTTTTGTGACACCGTACGATGAGGGCCAGAGCGATCCAATCTCAGCTATCGTGCGTTCTACATACATAGACATAGACATAAACCGCAGCCTATGATCGCTCGTAAATAATGTACAAAAGATCATAGATGTGTGTGGAAAATTGCAGTGGTCTGTATACAATCAATAAGGATAGGATCAGCTATGCGTCAATATACTGGAGCCGGCAGCATCCTGGTGCTGCTACTAACACTGTCGCTACTCTTCACCGCCTGTCAGAGCACGGCAGTGACACCAGTCAAACAGCAGAGCACGTCAGCAACCAGGCAACCGGGAATTCAACTCCCCCGTCAACCAGTTACGACACCAAATGTGCCACTGTACCCTGCCACCAGGACTCCGCAAGCACAAACAACTCAGGGAACACTTCCCAACAATCCAGGCGCAAGCACACATCCAGTCCTCGCGTTTTACTATCCCTGGTACACCCAGTCGTCGTGGACACTCAGCCAGATGTCAGATCTGCCCACTATCCAGTACAACTCGAATGATGACACAACTACACAGCGCGAGTTGTATCAAGCGGCAGGTGCAGGGATTACTGGCTTCATCAATTCCTGGTGGGGCGCAGGCGACAAGACCGATGAAAACTTTGCTCGCCTACTCACCGACTCCAGCGCCTTAGAGAATCAGACCCACTATCACTTCGCCTCCAGCCTCTACATTGAATGTGATGCACCCAATCTCGATAGCACTAGCAAACTGATCAGTGGATTAGACTATATCAAAACAAACTATAGTAATGATGCACACTTCTTTCATTGGCAGGGGAAGCCGGTCCTTTTCTTCTGGGACCCATTGGGCAACGGACGAACGCTCGCCTCGTGGGCAGCCATTCGTCAACAGGTCGACCCGAATCACCAGATGCTCTGGTCCGCCGAAGGGGTCGACATCAATATGTTGAGCGTCTTCGATGGTCTGCACCTTTTCAGCGCCGGCTACTGGGGACTGAACAATAATACGATGGCCTCGGTCGACCAGGGTTTTCGTAACCAGATCAACGCGTACAATCAACAGCATCATACGCAGAAGATCTGGGCCGCCGGCGTCATGCCCGGCTATAACGATACCCGCGTCCCAGGTCGCAAAGGTACTTTTATCGTGCCACGTAATAACGGCGCAACCTATACCACGAGCTGGAACGCAGCCATGGCCAGCAGCCCTGATTGGATTACAATTACAAGTTTTAATGAATGGTTCGAGGGTGCCATGATAGAGCCCAGCGTCACCTACGGCAATCTGTATCTGGATCTTACGCGCCAGTTTACTGCTCAGTGGGAACGCTGATAGAGTAGATGCTAAAACTCAT
The DNA here is from genome assembly GCA_015099395.1 of Ktedonobacteria bacterium brp13. GTDB lineage: Bacteria > Chloroflexota > Ktedonobacteria > Ktedonobacterales > Ktedonobacteraceae > Dictyobacter. Next base: position 4,450,667 of record AP024096.1, read on the forward strand.
GAATACAGGCATTTGTGGGAAAAGATAAAGCTACACGCAGCTTGACTTTAGATAGCTGAGATGCTACTATTGTAATTGAGAATTTTGTACAGATCGAAAAAGGAATGATGGCAAATATAGCATTACCTTGTCCAATTGTTACCGCCGCATGAGCGACCACGCCTGGGCTTATGCGGCAGGAAAATGGCACGTACAGCGGCTTACTTACACAACGCGTGTGAGTGAGTAGCGTAACGTGTGGTATTGCTTGCGCATCACCTCTTACCATTTCCTTCCTTGATTGGGCATTAAAGACTTTGCCCGCTTCTCTGCACACTCACGCGTATCGCCAGACTAAAACCTCTGTGTTGTTGGTCAGCGGCCTGATGTGTGCTTCCCCGCCTGAACAACAGAGCCAGGGGATACGTCATGGCCGACCACGAAGAGTCAGCATGGTCAAGCAGAATTCCGCACAAGCCAAATCTTTTAAACACTGATCGTACAAACTCACATTATGATGCTTACACTACCAAGTTGACACGATGGCACGGCGCAATGCTGCGCCTTGAAAGCACGTGCCTGGTACCTCTCACAAAAAAATAAAGCGCGCTTGCGAAGCACACCCGGAATACCCGGCATTATAACTATATACTCATCATGGAAGGAAACATAGCTCAATATGTTACAGGTTAATCACATCCGTCTCTCATATGGCCCACGCTTGATTTTGGATGATATCTCACTTACCGTCGCGCCGGGCGAAAAGGCTGGATTGATCGGCGTGAACGGCGCTGGCAAGAGCTCCCTGCTCAAGATTATCGGCGGCTACCAGGATTCCGATAGAGGGTCTATTATGCGCCCTCGTACGTTCGGCTATCTCTCACAGGATGTCGCCCACGAGACCCCTATCGCCAGCGGCAGCACTGCCCGTGATTTCATCTTCAGCGCCACTGGCCTGGATGCAGCGGTACAGCGCTACGAAGAGCTTTCGATGGAGATCGCTACGGTAGAAGGCGAAGAGTTAGAAATACTGCTTGAACGCTTTGAGCAAGCACAAAATGCGCTGGAGCTTCTCGGCTACTACGACGCCGATGCTCGCTGCGAGCAATTGATCGCCGGTCTGAATATCGGTGGCGTCACACTGGACCGCGAAGTGAGTACGCTGAGTGGTGGACAGAAGACAAAGCTCGCGCTCGTGCGTCTCCTCTTCCAGGCTCCCGAACTGCTATTGCTCGACGAGCCAACGAACTTCCTGGACGTTGAGGCGACACTCTGGCTCATGGAGTTCCTGGAGAGCTATCGTGGTACCCTGCTCATCATCTCCCATGATCTGGATCTGCTCGATAAAAGTATCACCAAGGTCCTACGCCTCAACGAGTTCACACACAAGATTGAGGAGTATAAGGGAACCTATACGAACTACCTGAACGTGATCGGCGACGCACAGGCCCTGATCGAGAAGACGCAGCGCCAGCAAGAGCGCGAGATCGCACGTCTGAAAAAGACCTCTGACCGCCTGCGTGGCTTCGGTGCCACTCGTGTGAAGCAGCGTATCTCGGTCGACCGCCGTATCGATTCACTCAAAGAGAGCAAGCCACAAACACAGCAACAGAGCCGCCGTATGAAGATCGACTTTCCGGTCAAGCAGCGTAGCGGGCATCTCGTTGTACGTGCCGAGCACCTGTATAAGAGCTATGGTCCTAAAGAGATCTTCAGCGATATCAGCTTCGAGATCGATCGCGGTGAGCGTCTGGTTATCGTCGGACTGAACGGCGTCGGTAAAACCACATTGATGCGTTCGCTGATTAACCTTGTCTCCCTCAATAGCGGCAACGTCATTCTGGGCGACAACGTAGAGTATGGCTACTATGCACAGGAGAATGAGGGTCTCGACTACACGAACACCGTCCTCAACGAGGCCAACGAGCTCTTGCCTACCGATGCCAAGCGCGTACGTAGTATCCTGGGACGCTTTATGTTCGCAGGCGATCGTGTCTTTCAGCAGATCGAGACGCTGAGTGGTGGTGAGAAGACCCGTCTGGCCCTCGCTAAGATGGTGCTCTCCGGACCTAACCTGCTCTTACTCGACGAGCCAACCTCGCACTTAGATATCATTTCGAAAGAGATCATCGGTGAAGCTCTGGGTAACTATCCCGGCACCATTATCACCGTTACCCATGATGTCGACTTCGTACGCCTGCTCAAACCAAGCATGCTACTACTGATGCCAGAAGGACGCCTCGTACCTTATGACAACAAGTACGACGCATTACTGGAACGTGCGTAATATATAGAAGCGCATACACTCCTTTTTTGATGTCGATAATCTTTCATGCTGTAGAGCCCCTTCCTGTTAAAAAGCAGGCAGGGGCTTTATTCGTAATGGCTACACGGCAGGCACCAGACTCTCCCCCTCTTTGTCTCCCCATCCAACTATGCAACAACTTTCAGAGACGTTATAGTAGGACAATACGTCAAAGCATTTCATGTTGTATCTTATTAGAAAGTATCTATCTATACGCTAATCGAAGAAGAGCTCTCACCGTAGAGATCTGGCGTGCAGGCAGAGAATGCCGATGTATATCAGAGAAAGAGACGTGTTTGATCGACATATGTAGCGGCTTGATTTGAGGGTACGAAAGGACGGTCGAGGCACATATGACATTTTTCGCTCTGCTTACAAAAGAGATGCGCCTACACCTGCGTCGTGAGCGCACTATCTGGATTATGGTTGTTTACTTGCTTATGATGGGTATGCTTGGCTGGCTCTTTCTCAACAATTCCAGCAATGCCTCTGCCAACGCTAACGGGCCGGGGATCAGCGCCATTGGAGTCAACCTCTATACGATCCTCTCGCAGTTACAACTCCTCCTGATTATTCTTATTAGCCCGTCCTTTACTGCAACTGCGATTAATGGCGAGAAAGAGCGTCAGACCTACGATATGCTGCTCTGTTCCCGCCTCTCGCCACGCTCGCTCATCCTGGGCAAGCTCAGCGCAGGACTGATCCATACACTGCTCCTCATCGCGGCGGCAATCCCGCTTTTTAGTCTGGTCTTCTTCTTTGGTGGGATCGGTCCGGACCAGATCGCGAGCGACATCGTCATCTATATCGTTACAGCATTGTGGCTCAGCATGGTCGGCATACTCTGCTCAATTATCTTCATACGTCCAGCCATCTCAACTGCCATCGCCTATATTGTCAGCCTGCTCTGGGTCGTCTTACCCTTCTTGCTCACGCTCATCCTCCTCACATCGACGAACGGCTACCAGTTCTTCCAACTCTATCCGGACCGTTCACGGCTCATCTTCATCTGGAACCCGGTGGTTGCGCTGATCAATACGTATCCGACCAGCAGTCAGAACGGCAATCCACTCTTCTATATACTCAGCCTTGGCTATAGTGGGCAGACCGGTCATATCCCATTCATGCTCGGCTCGCTCCGGCTCCCCTACTGGATCGCCTATGCTATCATCTGCATCTGCGCCACCACAGTATGCTTTCTGGCAAGCGTAATGCTCGCACGACCACGACTCGGTACCCGTCGGGAGAGGAGGGATACGACCACCAATACAACAACTGATACGGCTACCGACAAGGCGAATGCGACAGCATAGTAGATAGAGTAGTAGCGACAGAGCAGGAAATATAGCACTCTTTTGCACTATAATGATGAGAGAAGCGGAGAGAGGGGCAGTGGACCGCACATACTACCGAGCTTTGCTGTACCACTCCTCTCTCGACTGACGTATCTATAGTGATACCGTTACTTAGATTGATATTTATAGGCAATTAAAGGAGTTACTCATGGCTGTAGTACGTACTTCCCAGGTAGATCTGCATGTGAATGGCATTGGGGCAGTTGCGTATATCGCACAACCAGACGATGATCAGCAACATCCCGGCGTCGTTCTGATTCAGGAATGGTGGGGGATCGAGCCACATGTACAAGGGCTGGCGCAGAAGTTGGCGGCAGATGGCTTCATCGTAGCAGTACCCGACCTCTACGATGGGAAGATCGCCACAGAGCCGAACGATGCGATGCGTATGATGATGCTGTTGCAGAAAAATGTCGATACGGCAAGCAAAAAGATTATCGGTGCACTGGATACACTCAAGAGCTACCCAAACGTACAACCAAAGAAATTAGGTCTCATCGGCTTCTGCCTGGGTGGCTTCCTGGCCTATACCGTCGCCTCGCGTTATCCAGATCTGGGCGCAGTGCTGTCCTTCTATGGTGCTGGCTACGATCCAACACCTGAAGAGGTGGCGAAAGTCAGCGCACCCGTCCATGCCTTCTATGGTAGCCAGGATGACAGTGTTTCAGCAGAGCAGCGACAGAAGATCGAGCAGCTTTACAAAAAAGCTGGCAAAGACTACACAGTTAGGGTCTACGAAGCCGGGCACGCCTTCATTAATCCCGATCACGGTGCCGGCAACAAGAAAGCAGCCGACGACGCATGGCCACGCGCCGTTAACTTTCTGAAAACACACCTCCACTAATATGCCCTGTATTGGGAGAGCATTGAATAGCTCTCCCAATACAACACTCCCCAACGGACATTATGATAAAATATATACAGAAGAACGCACAAATGTAATAGACGCTTGAATCCCACAATTGTCATCTCGCGCTTCTTCATAGCCTCATGCCCCGCCTCAATGCTACTCATCTTCTGGAATGACTCACAATGCACTGATTTGACATGCTCTATAGTATCTACGCCTGTCTGCTTGCAACACCATGAAACAAGATGCGTACATGTATATAGACAAAATAGTTTCCACGACACGTTTATCCAATATAGAAAGATACATGTATAGCATAATACACATAAATTACTACTTTTCATCTCTTTTACCGTCAGGAGTGACTCATGGCTGATAGTGAAGTCGCACTACTCAAGGAGAAAATTCGTCTTGAGTATGAGGCAATGAAACAAGGGCTCAGCGGGCTGGCCAGTGGAACTGCGCAACATGCGTTTATCGATGCCCGTATGCACCGTGTAGATGAGTACCATGAGCAGCTTGAGCAAATAGTTGGTGAGGAAGAGGCCACCCAGACTGTAGTTGATATCTATACCCGGATTATCGGCTAATATCATTCAATAGTATATAAAAATGAGACCAATGGCCCATATGCTCCTTCTCCTTCTCCTCTCTGTCCCTAAAAAAGAGCCTTATGACCCCTGCCATAGCGCTCTTTTTCGCATATAATGTGTATTGACAATGCAATCAAAGAGAAGGAGCAGGATAGTATGCGCCTCAGACGTACCGAACTATCGACACCCGGCAGTAATCCTTATATGATCGCGAAGGCCGCTACCAGTGCCGCCGATCTGGTGCTGCTAGACCTGGAGGATGCCGTCGCACCCAGCGAGAAAGAGGGAGCACGCGCAAAGGTCGTGCAGGGACTCACAACGCTCGACTGGGGCACAAAGACCCTTGCAGTACGCATCAACGATCTCGAAAGCGAGTATGCCTATCAAGACCTGATTACGGTCGTTGAAGAGGCCGGGTCAGTACTCGATCTGATCATTATCCCGAAGGTCAAAGCGCCACGCGATGTCTGGTGGGCCGATACGCTGCTAACACAGATCGAGAAGCATCGACGTCTCCCACGGCGTATCGGACTGGAGATCCTGATCGAAGAGGTTGAAGCGATGGTGCAGATCGAAGAGATCGCCCGCGCCAGTACACGACTCGAAGCCATCATCTTCGGTCCCGGCGACTATAGCGCCTCACAGGGCGTCGATAGTCGGGGCATCGAGGGCAGTATCGACGGCTATCCAGGCGACATCTGGCACTATGCGCGTAACAAGATCGTCATTGCCGCCCGTGCAGCAGGCATCGACGCCATCGACGGAGCATACGCCGACTTCAAAAATCCAACCGGCTACGAGCGCGAATGCATCCGAGCACGTACTCTGGGCTTCGTCGGAAAATGGGCCATCCATCCCTCGCAGATCGAGATCGCCAACCGCATCTTCGCGCCAACGCCTGCCGAGGTAGACTATGCACGTCGTCTGGACGCCACGTATAACGAGGCACTGGCACAGGGACAGGGAGCAATTGCCTTCGAAGGGAAGATGGTCGACGCCGCTATCGTACGCAGTGTCCGCAATATCATTCAAAAAGCTGACCTGATTGGCCTGTAAATAATCTCTCAAGTAGTGTAACGCTTCCTGAGTAAACAGAGTATAAGTATAAGTAGCATAGGTAACATAGGTAACAGAGCAAGACATCTTTCCACAACGAAGGAGCACGCTGATGCAACATGAGCAGCCAGCAAAAACAGCACAGCCAGTAATACCGGTTGAAAAGGACAGCCCAACCGATCCCAAAGCGGTCAAGCCTACACCGTCTAGTACAGAGACACGCGTCCTTCCCGAGACGTCCTGGGTCACAGAGCAAGTCGCAGACGGCATCCCACCCAAAGGCAGCTCCGTCATCACCATCTCACGCCAGTTTGGCAGCGGGGGCTCAGATATTGCCCGCCTGGTTGCACAATGGGCTAACGTGAAATATGTCGACTACGAGATCATCACCGAAGTCGCGAAACGACTCGGCGTCGATATGCAACGAGCCGAAGAGCAAGATGAACATACGCGTGGTATGGCAGAGCATATTATCGAAGCGATGCAGTCCAGTAATCCTTTCGCGCTCCAATATGCACTCTCTCCGACTCGCGCCAGGCAGCAATCAAAAGAACTGCTCTATCTACAGTTGACCCAGAACGTGATACTGGAGACCGCCAGCATAGGAGATGCCATCATCGTCGGACGTGGCTCACAATTCCTCCTCCACAATAATCCGCGTACCCTGCATATTCACATCTTTGCGCCCTTGCCCTATCGTATCGAAAACATCATGAAGGAGCGCCAACTCACACACAACGCCGCCCGTCAACTGATCGAGCAACGCGACTATGAGCAGAACAGCTATCTGCGCCGCTACTACGGCTCAGACGGCAACCAGCCCAGTCTCTATCACCTGCTCATTAATACAGGACTCTTCACCTACGAAAATGCGGCCGACTTTATCTGTCAGGCATTGCCCGCCGTAAAAGAGATGCACTAAAAGCCTTGCATAACGACCATCTATCTACTATACTAAAGAGGTAAAGAATGTACCCCATTCTGGTTACCTAAACAGTGTTGTTTGGCGAACCAGAATGGGGTACTTCTTTTATGGCAGCGAGATCGTAGTATATACAGACAGACACAGAGACACAGAGACACAAACAGTTGCATTTCACTCAAGCATTGTCGAGGGAGACAGCACATGAGTATACAATCTATTAATCCAGCTACTGAAGAAGTTATCAAGACCTTTGAGACATACTCGCAAAGGCAGATTAATATACTACTAGAGCAAGCCCAAAATGCCTTCTATCAATGGCGCACGACCTCGTTTGCCGAGCGCAGTACCCTCTTCCGCCGGCTGGCCGACTATCTGCGCGATAACCAGACACGTCTGGCAAAGATCGCAACGCTAGAGATGGGCAAGCCGATTACAGAGGCCGAGGCCGAAGTCGAGAAGTGCGCGATCAACTGCGAGTACTATGCAGAGAAGGCGAAAGAGTTTCTGGCTCCACAAAAGATGCCGAGCAACGGTACTACAAGCTACGTCGATTTTCAGCCGCTCGGTGTCATACTGGCCCTAATGCCCTGGAACTTCCCTTACTGGCAGGTCATGCGCTTCGCCGCCCCTACCCTGATGGCTGGCAATACAGCGGTCCTCAAGCACGCATCCAACGTCTCGCAGGTTGCACTGGAGATCGAGCAGATGTTTAAAGCCTGCGGCTTTCCTGAGGGCGTCTTCAGTACGGTCCTGGTCCCTGGCGCAGAGACCGAGGCACTCATCAAAGATCCACGCATCGCAGCCGTCACGCTAACTGGTAGCGAGCAGGCCGGCAGACAGGTCGCTGCCGCCAGTGGTAGCGTCCTCAAAAAGAATGTGCTGGAACTGGGTGGCTCGGATGCCTACATTATCCTGGCTGATGCCGATCTCGATGCAGCGGCACAGACCGCTGTCCAGGCACGCAACCAGAACAATGGACAGAGTTGCATCGCCGCCAAACGCTTTATCGTCGTCGACAATGTCTACGATGACTTCCTATCGAAGTTTGTCGAGTATACCGCAAAGCTTAAGATCGGCGATCCAATGGAACGCGACGTCAAGATCGGTCCTCTCGCCCGCGCAGATCTGCGCGATGAACTGGATCGACAGATTCAACAATCACTGCACATGGGAGCTTACATCGCCCTGGGTGGCAAAAAAGTCGGTCACCGGGGCTACTTCTATACACCAACAATCGTCACCGACGTCACACCCGATATGCCAATGTTTAAAGAAGAGACCTTTGGTCCAGCCGCAGCCGTCATCCGTGCCCGCAGCACCGACCACGCCATCGAGCTCGCCAATAACTCGCTCTATGGACTCAGCAGCAACCTCTGGACGCGCGATATCGAACACGCCCGACAGCTTGCCAGGCGCATAGAGGCAGGTGCGGTCTTCATCAACGGCATGACCGCCAGCCAGCCAGGCCTACCCTTTGGCGGCGTCAAACATAGTGGCTACGGTCGCGAACTATCGCGCTTCGGCATTCAAGAGTTTGTCAATATCCAGACAGTCTGGATCGGCCCCAAAGTAGAGCAGACAGCGATAGAGGATATAGAATAATCTGTATTACCGGGCTCACAGTAGATATACTCTAATATCAGGTAATGCTGCTAATGCCTGCCTCCCTCTTTGAGGGGGGGGCAAAGGCATTACCTACTTTTCCTGCTATTTCTACTTTTTTGGTACTAGCAGTTTCATTGTGAAGGTCGCTTAAAAAACTTCACCAGTTAGTGTTGTTCTACACACTATGCCAGAGACGAGAGAAAAGGAAGTATCTCTTTATTACACTATAAATGGAGGGACCCCCTCATGTCTGCTATTACACTTGTCTGTCCGCAATGTCAGGCTCCCATGCGGGTCGGAGCCAGGTTCTGTCGCTCTTGTGGTACACATATACAGCTCTGCCCTGAATGCCAGCATCCTATGCGCGCCGATGCCAAATTCTGTCGCTCCTGCGGTCTCAAACTGAGAGCGTGTCCTCACTGTCAACAGCTATTGCGTAAAAATGCTCAATTCTGTACAACCTGCGGCACAGTGCTCACACCTGAAGTACACGTTCCAGCTATCGCTACGCCGTTGCCGATCGCATCTCACGAAGAGCAAAAGCAAACAGCACAGAAAATGCCACAGAGCCAGCAACCACAGCTCTGGCAACCGGCCGAGTTGACTCCAGTTAAACCTGCCGCCACCAGGACCAGGCGTGTAGGACTGTTTGTGGACTATGAGAATATTTGCTTGATTCCTTGGATACGCTTTAGCGGAATGAGTGCGCATCAGATCGGTGAGGTGCTCAACAATTATGCTGAAGACCAGGGGCAAGTCGTCGTCCGCTGTGCCTGCGTCCATCCTGCGAAAGTACCAGATTACCGTGCAATTAAAGCCGACCTTTTACAGCTCGGTTACAGCATCAAGAAGCCTGGGGACGGCGATACCAGAGAATTAAAGAAAGATACATCCCAGAAAAACCAGTCGGATCATGTATTAATTCGACAGATGAACGTCGAGAGCCGCACCTCGCATCCCGACATCTTTCTGATCGTCAGTGGCGATGGCGACTACTATGAACATATCGAAGATCTGATCGAGCAAGGGTATGCTGTACGGATGTGTGCCTCTTTTAGCGCTATGCACCTGTCGAATCACTATCGAAGATTGACGCAGAAATACGGTCCGGATGCGAAGCGCGAGGAAGGGAAAGGCACATTTGCCATCGATAATCTCGATACCCTCTTCCAACTCAATCGTTCTTCATAATAGAACTATTTGGATGTTGTATTGCCAGGACCCGGATAGGCGCGTATAATTGGCAAAGAGACACTCAAAATGGATATCAAGCAGAGGTGGTGGTCACACATACAAAAAAGTAGTTGAAAAGGTAGAATTTGAACGTTGCACGTCAAATAGTGTTCTATACTTCACGAATATTGAACCACTGTGTATACCTACTTCTCTGCTATATTGTACAACACTACTAAAGAAAATAGTACCATAGATACGAGAAAAGCTACGCAGAAACAGTTGACTTGTTACACAATGGACGTATATTTGTAACGTTAAGTTTGTATTTATCCTTCTCATATCTAGATTGACAAGTAGAGAGTAAGAATCGATGAAATGGTATCCATATGGTCATGACTTTGGTAATGCCGAAATCGGTGGTGTGACCGTCATCAATGGAAAAACTGTCTCCCTTAGTATCCCAACGGCATTCGCAAAAGTTGACATAGTAGCGATGCGTAACCTGGGTGTGAATGTTGATCAGTCAAACGTCCATGTTATGCAGTTTCTAGATGAAGAGGCGGCTTACGCGATTGGCGATCTCGCCCTACAGCAAGCGATTGAAGTCTACCATGGACGCGGTGATATCCAGCGCTACAGTAGCCGTTTTAGCCTGCGTGGACTGCTCACGATCGCTGCGACCCTGATCCCCGATCCAGAGTTTGGTCTTTACGTCGTAACCGGACTGCCAGCCGAAACCTATATTAAAAACGCCCCCCTGCGTAATTCCATTAAAGAAGCAATTGATGGAACCTATCTATTCACTCTTAACGACGAAAAGACACCGCGCCGTGTGACCGTTGAGATCGCGACGGTCGTCATGGAGGGTGCCGGTGCGTTGATTGCCTATAACGAGCGGCCAACGAATAGAATGACCGAGAGTGCCGTCATTGACATTGGTGGTCGTACAACCGACCTGTATGTCGCTCGTGGACAGGTGCCTGTTGCTGAATACTGTAAAGGTAAACCAGTTGGCGTCGAGATGGCGACTCAGATGATGATGGACTCCTTTGAGCGTAAATATGATCGTCCGCTCTCGCTGTTAGAGGCGCGTGAAGTCATGCATGCCTATGCAGCACAGGCACGGGGCGAAGCCATGAAGTACCCAGAGGTTTCGGCATATGGTCAAACCGTTGGGCATTACGATCTTGAGCGCCTGGTGAAAGAGGCGGTTGCACAGGTTGGTAGTGAGATCGTCTCGTTTGTTGCGTCGGCCTGGCGACAAAGTGATCGTGATGCGGTCGCAGCCAGCTTCAAGCCGGTTCTCAACATTGGTGGTGGCGTCTTCTACTTCTACAACTTCTTGAAGAAGCGTATTCCGCACCTTTCAAGGCCGGATGAGCCCGTGCACGCGAATGGCATCGGCTATTGTACACTGGCCGGTCGCCTACTGATCCGCAAAGCACAGACGGGAGCCAGTAGCAACGGAGGCTCAGCGGCAAGTATCCATAGAGTGTAAACCGGCTAAGGAGATCGTAATCGTATGTCACAATCCTCGTCAGATAAATTCATGTACTTCACAGTTGGTCTGTTGAAGAATTCAGAAGCCCTGGAGGCGTTACGGCAAGACGCCGTGAAGCACCATATGATCGATAACCCGGGACAACTTATCGCCCTACGTCTGACGGAATACTATGAGTCGTTGAGTCAGGGACAGTCTTCCCTGGTGGCAACCAACCGGAGCGAGACCGAGCGACCACGAGCAGAGCAGCGTCAGGCAGACAGGAATTCAGCGACAGAGTGGCGCAGTGCTACAACGAACACACATGCCGCCACCAGTTTTGAGATGCTGTCCTCCACGCCAACACCAACGCCACCTGCACAGCCAGTACAACCACCTGTACAACCATACATGCAACCACAAGCTCAACAAGCACAGGTTCAGCCAACTCCGCAAGCTCCACAGGTTCAGCCGAACCAATACGCACAGCAGGTTCAACACATACAGCCGCAAGCGCAGTCTCACAGTCAATCCCATATACAGCAACCATCGTCTGTCTATGGAAACTTACAGAACAGCCAGGTCTCCGGAGTTACCGGGCGCATGCGTGCATTGTTACGTGAAGGCGATAGCATTGTCTCGACATCGGCCAATGCCGATCAGAACGCTGATGAGGCCGCTGACTACTGGTCTGCGCTTTAAGCTAAGCAACAAAGCGTAAGCCTCAGTAAAAAAGACAGCGCATTACAAAAGTCCTCCCCGCGGGAAGTATCCCTGATGGGGAGAGCTTTTGCGATGGAGAGGATATTGACGACTATGGCAACAGCGATAGCGGGAGCACACAAGCAATGGTGGGCCACTGGTGATATGCCGGTCCGCGAAGGCTCACATGTCTCATACTTTATCGATGGACGCGCCACTTTCCTGGAGATGTGCCGTCACTTCATACGTGCACGCCACTCTATCTATCTGGCTAATTGGGGACTTGAGCCAGAGATGGAACTGGTGCGTGGCTCTGATCGAGCTGCGATCATTAAAGATGCAGAGTCCCATAAAGCCTATGTCTCAGAACTCCAGCTAGCGGGTCTGGCAGCCCCTGATATCGATTTTTGGCTGAATAATACATTGACCGTTATAAATGTATTGCGCTATGCGGCAGGGAAAGGGGTCGACGTAAAGGTTCTCCTCTGGAAAGCGAAAAAAAGCTTTGCGGTCTACGATCCTCAACGTGTGCATGATCTGCTGACCGAGGCTGGCATCACTTGCTTGCTGGATGACAGCGCTGAAGGTATTCTGCACCATCCTATCGAGTCTCTACATCAGAAGGCGACGGTGATCGATGGTAGCTATGCATTTATAGGCGGCCTGGATCCGCTGATCGAAAAAGAGGATGATTTCGATCGTTGGGATACGCCAGAGCACCTCTACTCAACGCCTCTACGCCGCACGCACAATGAAACCACGCCGCATGCGTGGCATGATGTCCATACACTGATCGAGGGTCCCGCGGCTGGCGATGTTGCGCTAAACTTCCGACAGCGTTGGAACGATGTCATTCATCGTCACCATAAGATAAAAAAGTTTCTGGTTTCAGAACAGCCATTGCCACCAGCAGTCAGGAGCAATAGCCTGGTACAGATTGCACGCACGGTCCCTAAACATACCTACTCATTTGACCGCAACGCAATCAAGGGCATCACACAGCTCTACGATCATGCCTTCACCAACACTGAACAGTTTGTCTACCTGGAAAACCAATATTTCTGGACCCATGCGTACTATGGTATCGACATCCCATTTGTGGGAAACGAGAGCCCCGAGATGGACCAGCATGTGGAGCAATTGTGTCAGGCGCTCAAGCGCGGCGTAACCATAAGTATTATTCTACCAGATCATCCGAACGTAGGGCGCGCCTTCAGCGATGCGGCTCTGACCGCACTACGCAACAAGGTCCCTGAAGCCGAGGCAGAAGGACGCATTCAAGCTTTCTGTCTGGCAAGCTCTATCTATCTGGATCAGCCTGCTCATATCACCCGCTATCGCCCAATCTATGTGCATGCCAAAGTTGGCATTGTCGATGATGAATGGTATACCATTGGCTCCGGCAATCTGAATAATCGTGGTATGAGCGATGATACCGAGATCAATGTGGCCGTTCTGAATAGTCAGCAGGCACATGGACTGCGCATCCTCTTACAAGGTGAACACCTGGGACTGGTCACCGCAGTCGATATCGATAGAGCCGCACGTCTGCTCAGTAATAAACCGCTCAACGCTAGCGACAAAGAACACGCACAGCATATCCTCGACTATCTAGAGACGACACTTGGCGATCCCTTCGCCGCCGTCCACCTGATGCACGAACGCGCCATGGATAACCTGGAACGCTTCAAAGTAAATCAACCCTTGATTGGTCACCTGCTCCCATACCTGACCACCGCAGAGGCACTCAACCACCATCTGAAGGTGAACGGCGATCATGGCTGGATCGAAGAAGGTGCAAAGCCATCACAGAACTCACAGGACGCTGAGAACCTGGAGGGGAAACAAGAGCACTAAGATCGTATGCCAGGCACCAGGACTTCACGTCTTCAGCTCATCAGTAGAGAATACGATAATAGTAATTACATGCATAATACTATATACAAGCGCCCAAAGAGAGTCAGATAAGAACATATACGCTCGGCACTCCTCAAAGGCTTGTGTATAGTACTGTGAACGAAAAACAAACTTACGCACGTTGTTTATAATGGAATGGAAGAGCACTCTCCGGCTATCACTGTTACTACTTATCCGAAAACCTGAGTGCAGAGCACTAGCGACGCCAGTCGCGTTGGGTTTCGGAATAAGATCTTAGCAGTAAGCCCCCATTACACCAGCCCGGGTGGGTAAGAAGTTGACAATAGCTACACAGGGTGGGTGAGAAGTTGACAATAGCTACACAGGCTGAGTAAGATAGAGAGAGTAAAACAAGATTGTACAAGCCGGGACAACACTATATGCAAATATAAGATTAGATGCCGAATTGGATGTTGACCAGTCCCCCCTCTTTAAAAAAAGACCTGAAGATCAATGGCAAAGAACGGAGACCACTGGCGTATGCGTACAACGCCATCACATGATGATAACAATGCGAGCGGTGATCAGGGAGAGAAGAATCTCGAGACACGTACCCGTAAGCAGAAAAAGATAAATAAGCCAGCCCAACAAGATATGGAGCAAGACCCCTTCTATAAAGACGAGCACCCGGAGGTTCCTATCAGCCGGCGAGCCTCTCGCTATCTTGATGACACCAGTGACTTCGAGATCACCGATCCCTCTGAGCAGAGATCACCGACCATCAGGCGAGCTCATTTTGCACCATCTACACCATCTACATCTTCTAATAATTCCGCTCGATACGAGAGCAATAGCACTCGTACATCACGAGTACAACGTACCCAGCGCAACGCCCAGAACCCATTCAATGCTTCCGAGGCACCCGGCACATCCCGCGCATCCTACACACCTGGCACAAAAAAAATGAACGAACTAGCCAGACCTAATCGCGCACGTTTCGAGAAACTAAAAGAAGCCTTCTTAACCGATGATGCCCTGGAAGATCATCATAGCCAGAGTTCACGACCAACCACACGCAGCGAGACCAATAAAGATCGTGGTAGCACACTGCGTAACCGACGACCCGCAGCCGTTGAGGAGATCATCTTTGAAGAAGATCTCCTCAACGATGATATTTATGCAGATGAGGCTCCACAGACCACAACGGGACGGCAACGCGCGATCCGCGGCACATCTGCGCTCCCTACAGATCGTCTCACCAAACGCTCGGGCAATCGCGACGATGCCACACATGCCGCACCCCCTGATTCACAAATGACTCGTGCACGGCTGAATCGCCCACATCAGCAAACACCCCTCTATGAGCCAATGACTGCACGCGGTATCCAACAGCGCATCGAACGGCGTGAACACCGTCAGCAGCAGATAATGCAGAGCAAGTTGCAACAGATCCTGCACAATCGCACCATACTCACAATCAGCGGCATCATTCTGGTGCTACTGATCGTCTTTACGGTGATTAATATCAGCCTCAACAATGCAGCGACCCCGACCCTCCCAACGGCAGGCAACAAGAATACGACGTCGGTACAGCCAGGAACGTTCCCTAAACTGACGAATCCACATGAGCTTGTCGTCATACCACCAGCAGGCAATACCCATCCCGCACCACCAGTGCTGGCAACCTCCGCGTATCTACTTGATGCGAATACCGGGGATACACTCTATGCATACAATCCCTTTATGCATATTCCAATGATGAGCACCACCAAGCTCATGACCGCACTCCTCACGATAGAGCATATCAAGAATCTGGATGAACCTGTCACCATCAATAACCAGATTGCCAATGACCTGAATACGCAACTCTCACCCGATAGCTCGGTCATGGGCGTCAAAAAGAATGAAACGTATACCGTCCGTGAACTGCTCTACGGACTCTTCCTGGTATCCGGTAATGATGACGCTATCGTGCTGGCTGATCATGTCTCGGGTAACGTCCCGACCTTTGTTAAACTGATGAACCAACGCGCACAACAACTGGGGCTCGTCGATACCCATTATGAAAACCCGCATGGTCTGCTCGATACCAATCACTACTCCAGCGCCCACGATCTCGCATTCCTGGCAAGTATCGATTTTAGCAACCCGACCATTGTAAAAATCAGCAGCACCCAGGAATATATGATCACCGCAACCAGCAAACATGCTGCTCACGATCTGCAAAACGGCGACCAGTTCCTCTACTGGTATCCCGGCGTCACTGCTGGTAAAACCGGCTGGGACGCCGCGTCGAACTTCGTACAGGTGATATCCTGTGTGCGTGGCAACCGTCACCTCATCGGTGTCGTCATGCATACCGACGACTGGTGGACCGACATGCGCAACCTGATGGACTATGGCTTTAACGACTATACCTGGATCTCGCCACGTGAGCTCAATATGGATGGTCATCCTGTACCGTTCGCCTATGAATGGAGCTACTTCGAAATCGATACACGGGATCGCAGCATACCGATGGGCAACAACGGACGGTACTATGACTACACCGGCTATAGTATCGCTAACCCTATCATGGCCTACTTCGACAAAAATAAAGGACTACAAAAATTTGGTATGCCCATCAGTCAGCCAGCTACAAGCGGCGCAAGCGCTATCAGCCAGCACTTCCAACACAGCAGCATTACCTGCGACCTCACGTCGCACCAGTGCAAAACCGCATGATGCAGCAAGCGGACCCCTACTCCATAGTTACTAAGTAGCTTGCTCACTATACTCATGTTTGTTATACTGCAAACGTCCTACCTGAAGGATAGAGGCATCTGCTCACGATGTCCTTCTTACCTTTATGTATTAATATTACCTACGGAGCCGCATTGAAGCTCGCGATGGATTTCAAGGGCACAATGTCCGCAATCGAAGCACTACCCAGGCAGCGCAGAGTAAAGGCTACAGTCTGGGCTAGATTGAAGATAAGGAGAGAAGTGCCAATCATGCCAGCTAAACGTCTCCTGATATGCCTGTTCGTTTTCTGTCTGCTGGCCTGTTCGTTGCTGGCCTGCAATGTCATACCCAGTATCTCTTTGAATGGAACTCCTGTCACCTCATCATCCAACGGGACAACATTAAATGAATGGATGCCAGTAAAGCCAGGCGTGGAGCTACGCTACGAGCAGTGGAAAGCAGCAAGCGGAGATGAAGATACTGTTACAATTACACGCATCGATCCAGCAAAGGTCCATATCAGCGTCGGCTATCAACCAAATAAACCACTTTCGATGAAAGATTGGATGAAGCAGACCAATGCGACGGTCATTATCAACGGTGGTTATTTTGATTCCCAGGATCAAGCAACGGCGCTGACGATCTCGAATGGTCAGGCCTACGGCGAATCCTATCAGGATTGTTGCGGCATGTTCGCCGTTGATAGTCAGGGCAACGCAAGCATACAATCTCTGGCTGACCAGCCCTACGATCCTTCACAACAGCTACAGCAGGCAACCCAGAGCCGGCCACTATTGCTGGTCAATGGCAAACGAACGCAGTTCCAGGAGGACTCCGCAACGACCCGGCGTACCCTGATAGCCGAAGATACACAGGGACGCCTCCTATTCATTGTCAGTCCGTCCCAGGCCTTCGCGCTGAACGAGCTTGCCGACGTACTGGAGAAGACAGATCTCTCACTCAAAACCGTGCTTAACCTGGATGGTGGCTCGTCGACCGGCATCTATATCAATGGCGGCAATCAGCACGTAGCACTCGATCCCATTACCACACTGCCGATCGTCATCATCGTGAAATAGACCCTTCGATCGCGCTGTAATAGATTAATATGCATTGAAGCTTTATATACATAAGAAGAGAGCATCCCGCTATGAACTGTCGGGATGCTCTCTTTTTATGTGCGCGGTACTCTTAGAGCTTCTTCTGCATATCAATACGTACAAGAAATGTCCACTATAACCTGTAAAGATGCTAATACCCCTGCCTCCCTCTCTTCTGAAAATGGCGTTTTCATCCCGGGTGGTGAACCTTTTTCATGATGGTCTTTGAGGGCTCACCGGGATAGGTTTTTTGGCCTATCCCGGTGATCTTCATAGAAGAAAATGCACACGAACATTCAGTATTATATATAAAGCATGTATTAAACTCATATATCACTATCGCCTGGAAACTCGCCAAAAACTCGTCCCCCTCTCGGAGGGGGGAGATAGCTTTAGCTATCGGGGGGAGCCATCCTCGCCTTCTGCTCTCGATGACTATTCTACGCCAACCATCTCCCGTTCGGACGTGGATTTTGTCATCAAGAATGGCAGACTAGGAAGGCAAAAGTGATAAAGAGCGTTTAATTCGAGATTATAACGTTATTCGAACATTTACTCCCCCCGATAGCTAAAGCTATCTCCCCCCTCAAAGAGGGGGTCAAGGGCTTAAATGCAATATACAGGCGATAGTGCACTTTATTGACAAGCGGCATACTGCATTCGTCATGGAGTTCCATCTGTCTCCATTGGCCTGAGCGGCGGTTTCATTGCATGTATCACCAGGAAACCTACACTGGTGAGCTCTTTGAGGGGGGGATGTCGCCGCAGTACTACAGTTGCACTTAGAAGCTGAGCACTTACCGATTTCACTGGCGACCTGAGTACAGACGCACATCCTGATCTCCCTGCGATGTGACATGCTGTTTCCATACCAAACGAAGCAGTGTGTCTCATCATTTTAAAGGAGATCAAGATGAAGTCTGTTCACCATACCACACCGGATTCTGTTTCGTCGATCGACAAGCAAATTGGCCGCTGGACCCAGGAACTCTTCCACCTGTATGAACGCGTCGCGCCTCGTTTTGCGCGTGCTGAACCACGCCGCCATGCCCTGGCCTATCTCGAGGGCCTGCTGAGTTCCATTGAGCGCAAAAATGGCTGGCAACTGGCGCAACATGCCGGGGATGCCCGCCCCTATGGCATCCAGCGCGTGTTGTCCAGCGCCGTCTGGGATGCGGATCTGGTCCGCGATGACGTGCGTCACTACGTCCTGGAACACTTCTTCGATCCACAAGGCGTGTTCGTCATTGATGAATGTTGTATTCCCAAAAAGGGAACTCAGTCCGCTGGCGTGCAGCCCCAGTATTGTGGCGCCACCGGACGCGTCGAAAACTGTCAGGTCGGTGTTTTTCTCAGTTATGTCGGTTCCCAGGCCCATACCCTCATCGATCGCGAGCTCTATCTGCCACATGCCTGGACCAAGAAGCTGCGCCACTGCCAGCTCACGGATGGTACGGCCTGTGTCCGCTTCCAGACCAAGTGCGAGCTCGCGCGTCAGATGCTCGCGCGCTGTTTCCGTGAGCATATCCCGGTGAGCTGGGTGGTCGCCGATTGTGTCTACGGCAGCAACGAGCGTCTGTGTCGGTGGCTCGAGGAGCAAGCTTGTCCGTACGTGATGGGACTCCGCGACAACGACACGGTCGCGCTGTTCACGCAGGCGGGACGGCAACTCCTCAAGGTTAAGGATGTGCCGGCCCGTTTCCTGCAGCCTGGGGACTGGCATCGACTCGCCTGTGGTCAAGGCACCCATGGACCTCGCCTCTTCGATTGGGCCTGTCTCCCTTTGCTGCAGCCGTGGGAGCAGGATGGGCAGCATTGGCTGCTGTTTCGTCGGTGTCTGAATGACCCAAACAAGGTGGACGCCTATCGCGTCTTTGCACCTGCCGGCACGAGCTTGCAGGAGATGGTATGGGCCTTTGGCGCGCGTTGGCACATCGAGGAGGATTTTGCCTGTGGCAAAGACATGGGCCTGGATCACTACGAGGTGCGCAGTTGGACCGGCTGGTATCGGCATATGACCCTCTGTCTGCTCGCGCAGGCTTTTTTGAGTGTCATCAGTCAGCAAGAACGGTCTGCTGACGCTGTGGCCCAGGTCACGTCCCAGGTCACGTCCCAGGTCACGTCCCAGGTCACGTCCCAGGTCACGTCCCAGGTCACGTCCCAGGTCACGTCCCAGGTCACGTCCCAGGTCACGTCCCAGGTCACGTCCCAGGTCACGTCCCAGGTCACGTCCCAGGTCACGCCAGCGCACCGAGCTGGTCTGGCACCACAGGCTCTGGCACCACAGGCTCTGGCACCACAGGCTCTGGCACCACAGGCTCTGGCACCACTGACACGCCGGGAGATCCGACATCTGCTGAGCACTGTGCTGTGTCCACCCCGTATCGACCTGCCCTTCCTGGCGGGTTGGTCTCGGTGGCGGCGCGGTCACTACTACCAGGCCTGCGTTGGTCATCTCAAACGTCGTTTTCGCTCAGGATGAGGTCTGTCTCGGGGTACGTGGAGACACGGGTTCGCGTGGCAGAGATCGCGTCACTCCCCCCTGCTTCCAAGACGTTCCCAGGGAATTCCCTGGACCTGCGTGCCTTTTTGCGTGCCTTTTGTTTTCCCTGGAACTGTTCACCAAGCTGTTAACGACAGTACAAAAGGAGGTTTTCTTATGACGATGCTTTCTTTGACGGTGGGATGTCGCCTGTTAGGGGTGGATCCCAAGACCTTGCGACGTTGGGTGCAAGCAGCCAACGTGCCAGTGGTGTCCCATCCAAGCGATGGGCGCATCAAAGGCATTGCCAGCGAACACGTGGTGCAGCTTGCGAGCATCCATACCCGCCCTTTGCGCGTGCCACCGGGCTCGGCATCCACGGGATCCTGGCCGGGCTCTCATCCGGCGTCGTCATCTACCAGTGACGAAGCGATCTTGCTCAGCCGGCTGACCCATCTCGAAACCGAAGTCACCCGGCTACAACAGTCCCCGAGTGCGGTGGAACTGCAGCGGCTGCAGGCACAGCTTCATGGCCTGCAGCGACGTCTGTCCGTGTTGGAAATGCGCATGTCGGAGGCGATGCTCGGGAGTACGCCAGCCGCCCTGTGCACACCGAAGGACGAACAAGCGGAGCCGCCGCTCCTGGCAGGCATACGGGCGTCCCTCTCTGCCAAGTCTGCCACCCGCTCTACCCCGCATCCGCCATTGATTGCCTGCAAGACCAGCGGTGAGTATGGGATTCTAGAGGGGCAGCAAGGAGAATTACACTTCCAGCCGGAGTCACTCGAATGGTTTGCCTGGCTCGCCACGCAGACGTCATTTCGCTTCGTCGGCCGTCAGGGTTCCTTCAGTGTGTATCGCAAAAGCCGAACCTCGTGTGGATGGACCGCCTATCGAACCATTCACCAGCACACGTACAAGCGCTACCTGGGAACGACAAAGCTCATGACCATCGAACGTCTCGAATCGATGGCGGCACGATTTCAGTCGTACGTGTCCTTGCGCTCATAGCTGACGTCATAGCTGAGCCTAATGATGGGCTTTACACGTCCTCGCATTGACAAGTGCAACTGTAGTACGCAGCGACAGGGGGGAGTAGATTCTCGAACTATACTCTATTGCACCATTAAACTTAATGTATCACTCTTGCCTTCAATATAGGTAAGCGAGGATTATAGGATATTGCTAGCTTTCTACTCCCCCCTGCCGCTAAGGCGGCTTTCCCCCCTCAAAGAGGAGGGCTTTTGCTATATTACGAGCATTTAATCATGCTATGCACTCAGGTGTGTGGATCAGAGGTTCTTTGCTATTTACTGATCGCGGTATTGCGCTCAAGCCGCCGCGCCAGCACAGATAACGGATAACACAGGACAAGATAGAGTAGCGCACCCAGGACGAAGACAAACATCTTTGCATTTGGATCGGTCTGCGGAAGCGCAAAGTCGGTGGTAATATACTCTAGCTCAACAATGGCGATTGCCGAGAGGAATGCACTATCCTGAATCAACGTAATAAAGTTATACATGATATCGCAGAGTTCTTGTAAATACCCCGCTAGAAAAACGTGTTGATAGCAAGGTATCTCTCGATTGGTAGGTGGCGGGAAACTTCGCAGACCCTTTTGTTGTATCTCTCCCCCCGCTACAGTTCCAGAAAAGGAAGGACGCTTGGAGCAATCACACAATCTGGCAATTCTCATTCCAGCGCTCAATGAAGAAGAGACGATCGGACCTCTGATCCGTGAGATCCCAACCGGGGTGGCGCGCTGGATTATTGTAATTGATAATGGAAGCACCGATCAGACAGCACAGGTGGCACGCGCAGCCGGTGCACTGGTCGTTGAGCAACCACAACGTGGCTATGGTCGCGCCTGCTGGACAGGATTTCAGAAGGCATGTGAACTGGGAGCAGAGATCGTGGTCTATATGGATGGAGATGGGAGCGACGATCCAGCCGATCTCATCTCTATGCTGACACCCCTTATCTCTGGCAGCGCAGATCTTGTGATCGGTTCTCGCGTGACCGCGCAGGCAGAACGCAACTCTGTACCGGCACAGGCACAGCTCGGCAACTGGCTGGTCTCGCACCTGATCAATCTGCGCTACCAGACTCAGCTTCATGATGTCGGTTCATTTCGTGTAATACGCAGTGAACATTTAAGCGCACTTCAGATGCATGAGATGACCTCCGGTTGGCCGGTCGAGATGCTGGTCAAGGCCGCACGAGCCGACTATCGCATTCAAGAACTGCCCATTCACTATCGCCGACGACGCGCTGGCTCTTCAAAAGTTGCGGGCAACCTCATCGGCAGTGTACGCGCCGCCTACTGTATGCTCTCGACGGCAATGCGCTATACGACGATGGGGAGAGTCCATGTCTGATGTAGCCCGGAGGGCACAAGATGCCATGGCCCCAAGGGCCGCAATCGTTGTGATGGCGCGCTATCCTGAAGCAGGGGCGACAAAGACACGGCTTGCACGCACGTTAGGGAATGAGGCAACAGCACAGCTCTATCGGGAGTTCTTACACGATACAGCGTTCCATTGCAACGCGCTCCCCTATACGTTGCACTGGGCCTACACACCAGCGCATGTTGACTATGCGGCATTGGTCGCCGAACTCGCGCCGGCACATGCACAGAAGATGGTCTGCTTCGCTCAACAAGGTGCGGACTTCGGACAACGCTTGCAGCACGCCTTTGACCATACCAGCCAACAAGGCTTTGAGCGCATAATCCTGATCGGGTCCGATACACCGCATATCCAGTCCGAAAGAATCGAAGAAGCATACGCAGCACTGAATGATAGCGATGTCGTACTGGGGCCAGCTGAAGACGGTGGATATTATCTAATCGCGCTCAAAGCTTCACACGACGTCTTTAGTGGTATCCCGATGAGCACTGACAGCGTGTTACGCATGACCATCGAGTCCGCACAACGACAGGGTCTGCGCGTACAGCTCCTGGAGCCGCTCTTCGATATTGACGAAATAAGCGAACTCAAACGGCTAACAACGTTGCTTGTACGTGAGCCACAACGTGCACCGGCAACCACCATACACTTGCAAAAAATGGAGGATGTACAATGGTAGTTTCTCAGATTTCACAGAATCAGGACCAGGCACTTTTAGCGTTACCACGCTCGATCTATATTGAATCGACAACACGCTGTAACGAGCTTTGCCAGCAGTGTCCACGCACACTGCTCACCCGTGAAGAGGATCGTGACCTTTCGTTCGAGAACTTTCGCTCTATCGTCGACCAGTTCCCTGCGCTGGAACGCGTTGTCTTGCATGGTCTGGGCGAGCCTCTGCTCAACAAAGAGCTACCAAAGATGATCCGCTATCTCAAAGAGCGCGGCGTCTATGTACTCTTCAACTCGAACGGCATCCTGCTGACAGAGCGCCGAGGGCAGGAGCTGATAGATGCCGGACTGGATGAGTACCGTCTCTCGATGGATGGCACCAATCGCGAATCCTATGCAAGAATCCGTGGTGTCGACGCCTTCGATAAGATCTGGCGTAACGTACGGGCCTTTATCGATCTCCAGAAGGCTCAGCAGGCAACAAAGCCGGTCGTCTCGCTCTGGTTCACCGCAATGCATGAGAATATACCAGAGCTACCACAACTAGTCGATCTTGCCAGTAACGCCGGTATCCCAGAGATCTACCTGCAACGGCTCGTCTACTTTGAAGAGGGTCTGGCCCAATCTAAACAGAGCCTCTTCCGCCGCTCAAGTCGTGAGGAACAGGAGATCGTGCGCCAATGCGAGGAGACCTGCGCCAGCCGTGGTATCAGATTTAAAGCAGCAGGGACAGCGACACCATTGGAGAGTATCGTACGTGAGACAGATTCGCGACCCTGGTCAGGCTGTAATCGTCCATACACACTGACCTATATAACTTCTAGTGGCAACGTGCTCTCTTGCTGCTTCGCACCTTTCGGGCATCGGAGCGCCAAAGAGTATCGTGAGGAACGCGTACTGGGTAACATCTTCCAGCAATCGATCGCCGAGATCTGGAATGGGGATCGCTACAACGAATTCCGTCGCGCCTTCGAAAGTGATCATCCCGCACGCCACTGCTCACAATGTGGGCTCAACTGGAGCTACTAGTCGCTTCTGCAGTATCACTGTACACATGAGAGACAAAAAAGGGTGGACACTGTATATTGATAGGCAGTGTCCACCCGCAATCACTCTGATTTTTCGCGTATACATGTACCATTGAGCACATGCACGATCTCATATTCTTCGAGAAAAAGTGCAGCCCAACAGTCTTAGTTGTAACGTGCCGCTATTTTTTGCTATCGCCATCACTATCTACAACATCTTCCCTGGTGGCCTCAACAGCATCGTCAACTGTTTTACAGAGGTTAACAGCCGAAGATGACAAAAAAGCGAATGTAGCAGGTGACCGTCGCAGAGCATCAGTAAGCGCCTGATCATCGACTTGATAAGTTCCAGACGCCACCTGGGCCGCTAACGTCTCGGCACGGGCAATACGCGCCTCTCCATCTGAATGAGCGATCAAATGAGCGCGCACATGCGTAATATCGTCTCCTTGCTGATTGTGTTGTACGCTATACTCTTCAGTCGCCCCAGAGGTTGTTGTAGAGTGAGCACTTTCGCGCGCGCTACGCTCATATTTGGCAGCACGTTGCAATCTTTGAGCATCTGACATTGACGTCTACCTTCCTACCTTCCCGCACCATTTCATCATGAACACCGTTATCGACATTCGTGCAAGGCGAGAGTAGGAACGGGGAAAAGCCTCCCCCTGATCATCCACCCCACATCAATCCTCCCGTCCCATCACCCCCTGGCTACTCTATCCAAACCATTCCATTGCCCATCTTCCAACCGACCCCGTCCACTCTCGACTTACATTGAGAGCATAACCCAGTTTTTCAAGACCCAATAGAGATATTTGTCACCTGTTGCGAGGGTAGGAAGTCCTTGAATAGCAGAGACGAGTAGGGTAATGCATAGCGTTAAAGAGGAGATAGAGCATCCCCTCTCACTATTACTGCTAACGATGCTCATGGGTGGTTTCGCCACTGCGGCTATCTGCCTTAAAACGGGCGCGAACAGCTCATGGTATCATGAGTGGCTGCTCCGACACGACTTGTGATCACACGACTTGCCGCATTCCTCATCGTATCAGCTTATGCATGTCCGCCTGCGGTGACGGTATCGATGGTTAACGCGGCGTCCTCTAGTGCGACCGAGATAGCCTCAATGACCTGCTCAGTCTGTTCGGACGTCAGCCGTTCATACGGCTGGTTTCTTTGCTCATGGTGATGTGCTTTCATTTGAAGAGTCGGTGGGAGTGAGAAGCGTCTTGTGTCTCAAAGACTCCCTCTCATTTTGCAGACAAGAGAGGGAGAAAGGCCCTTTCTCCCTCTCTGTGCGTGTCCGTTGATTGCCATCTGATCTGACTACCGCAAAGAACGGTAGAAAGCCCGCAGGTCTTCCACCAGCAGTTCTGGTTCCTCTAGAGCAGGGAAATGCCCACCTCGTGGCATCTCTGTCCAACGCTCGATACGCAGGGTGCGCTCCGCAAGGGAACGCGGAGCAGGAGTATCTTTGGGGAAGAGGGCCATTGCCACTGGAACCTCGACGCGCTGCCCCGTTTTGAGGGATGGAGCGTGGCTTGCCTCATAGTAGAAGCGAATCGAGGGATTGATCGTTTGGGTCACCCAATAGATCATGATGTTGGTAAGCAGTTCATCTTTCGTATACTTACGCTCAAGAGCACCATCGATGTCGCTCCAACCATAGAATTTTTCGATGATCCAGGCAGCGAGCCCGACAGGCGAATCAGAGAGGCCATAGGCCAGCGTTTGTGGCTTGGTTGACTGGATCATGACATATCCACCCTCCTGAAAGGATCTCTGCTGCTTCGCTCTCAGGTACTCTTGCTCGACGGGCGTCAGGCTCGATGGGTCCAGGTTCATGGTGGCCTGAAAGCCAATGTCGGTCAGATGGATGCCGATGACCGATGCGGGATTATTGAGCGCCAGGAGTTGGGAGATGGGGCTACCCCAATCCCCACCAGCCGCGGCATAGCGCTGGTAGCCGAGCACGTCTCGCATCAAACTGGCCCACAACTCCGCCGTCTGTTTCACCGTCCAGCCTGGCTTTCGCACTGGATCGGAGAAACCAAAACCAGGAATGGAGGGAACAATCACATCAAAAGAGTCAGCCGCATTGCCTCCGAAGCTTTCCGGGTCGGTGAGCATGGGGATGATCTTGTGCATGCGGTAGAACGAATCGGGCCAGCCATGGGTGAGGATGATCGGCAGTGGATTCGGTCCTTTGCCCCGCTCATGGATAAAATGAAAGCTCAAGCCATCGAGGTCTGTGCGAAACTGCGTGTACCTGTTGAGTGTTGCCTCTTGCTTGCGCCAATCGTATTCGTGCTGCCAGTAGGCCACCAGACTCTTGAGATAGTCCAGATTCGTGCCATAGCTCCAGCCAGCTCCTTCGACCTCATCGGGCCAGCGCGTGCGAGCTAAGCGCTCACGCAAATCGTTAAGGGTGGACTGAGGGATGGCTATTTTGAATGGTTGAATATTCATGTGTCTCTTTCTCCTTTTCTTTGTACAAAGAGATTGTAGCACTAAATGAGGACAAACCGGCCCTCGTTCAGACGGGGCCGAAATTACTGGCAATCAGAATGGTTACTTGAAAGAGGCTCAATCTTTCCGCATACCGCTGTAAGCGGAATTGCTGAAGATTCACGCGAAAGATACGACCACCCCACACAAGGCGTCTCCCTCTCGAAGAAAGAGATAAAGAAAAGGCTAGCACGGTGGCTAGCCTTTTCTTTATCTCTTTTTACCTATGCAGTCTATTGCTAGGCCTGTACGTTATACTTGGAGCGGCGGCGACTGATCGAGCCTCCCTTGCGTCCGGCAGCCTGAGCCTCTTCACTGGTCCACTTGTGCGCGGTACCCAGGGCATGTGCTGCTTTTCCACCTTTGCTAGCAATTTCTCGTTTCTTTTCAGGACTCATTGAAGCAAAACCACGACCACGCCCTTTTTGTGTCTGCATTTCTTTCTCCTCCTATTAGAGTGCTGGAAGCTACACCCTTAACTCATTTAGGACGTAAGAGCGCAGGGCCAACCCCCGACTCTTCTCCTTGCACACGCATTCTCCCCGGTACTCAACCCACAGTTAAGTGGATCATCATCAACCTGCTACTAACACGACTCATCTTGTAGTTTAGATACACATGAGACGGCAATATTTTTTGCATTTTTGATTTCTGTCCATCCTGTGACATCGAATGCATCTCGACTAACAGAGGATCAAAACTATATGTACCGGAATCATTCATTTAAAGAAAGCCGTATAAAGAGTTCACAAGCTTTCTAGATATGTTCGAATGTCTGTAAACGCTGATCCGTAGAAGGCTGTATCTGTGTTTCAGCAGATATCTACTGCTTAAGTACAGAATAACAGGTGTATAGAGTCAGAACAAGAGATGCATACATCATCGAAAAAAAGTTTCAGCATTCTCTAATGTAGACTCATCTATTTCTAAGCAAAGGCAGAGGTTCTTGCCAGGCTGCAAGCTCAACAGGCTCTTATTTTCTCCTGATAAACTCAGCAGTTTCTAAGGAAAATTCACACGCTCTTAGGAGCTAAAAGTAACAATTATCGCAAAAGTACTAGCCATAAGTGTAGTACTCGGGCATCTGGGCAGCCTGAAAAGGATTGAAGAGATTGGAGGAGAGCATGAAGGGTCTACTGATAAGCAGATTTTAGACGTTGGGCTGGTTAGAAGAGGCGATTAAATCTTTGATTAAGCTAATCATATCATCGACGGCGAAGGGCTTTTCGAGCAAAGCGACACGCATTTGCTGGAGTTCGTCAGGGTCAACATACGTTGCTGCAGTTGTTAATATAATTGGAAGAGCTGCAAAACGAGATTGACTACGAATCTTGTGGATAACTTCTATCCCGGAGATAGGTCCATTCAAGCGCCAATCAATAATCATCAGGTCAGCCGCAGCAACAGCGTCTAACTCATCAAGACCAAACGCAGCAAGGCATGCGTCAGCATCAAGAAAATTGACGACTGAATAGCCCTCATCCTGTAATACAAGCTGAAGCATTTCCTGGATGGCAGCATCATCCTCAAGCACGCCAATACGCATATCTCTTCCCTTTTTTACGCAAGCCAAATACAAGCACACTATAGCAAACTACTCTGTAATGTGCAAGAGCTAGGGATGAATCGCGTGCCACGTCTCAAGGCCATTGATGCCGCAAGAATACGCTCAACTCAGCGACACGCCACAGGAGGCAGTTTTTTTGCAATCCTACTAGCGATGGAGAGCTTTTACGACACTGGGGATACGGTATATTTGATGCGGTAAGGGGGTGGAGGGATCGTCTGGGCAAGCGGCGCTGCTATTGGGAGTGCAAAGGTGACACTGGTTCCCTGGCCCTCGTGGCTTCTGAGCAGAATATGACCATGCATAGCTTCAAGCAGGCGTCGTGAAATATAGAGACCCAGGCCAGAACCTGCGATTGCAGCATTGGCCTGCGAGAGATGAGCAAGACGCTTGAAAGGTCGGAAGAGAACAGACTGCTGCCGAAGTGGAATACCAATGCCATGGTCGCACACTGTTACATAAACCATATCTGCTCCTGTCTCTGTCTGGCTGAGATGATCATGGTTCCGCTGCAATAGATCAGGGAAACGACTCAGATGCGTGAGGGCATTACTTTGATACCGCACGCAATGTGTATACACAAAGACCTCAATCAGACCACCATCAGGAGAATATTTCACGGCGTTCTCTAGTAGATTCGTGATCACCTGCCGCACACGATGTACATCTGCCAGCACTGGTGGTAGAGCAGGGTCTCCGAGACATTGAATGCTATAGCGACCGGGTTGCTGGCGCTCTACATGATCCTGCATCTGTTGCGTCACCTCCTGGCACAAGACATCTAACGGAATATGCGAGAGGCAGAGATTGATGCGTCCAGAACGCAGGCGCGAGATATCCAGCAGATCGTTAATCAAAACCTCAAGGTGATCGATCTGCTCCATAATCGCATGAAAATACTTCTGCCGACAGGCAGGGGTCATCTCAGTACTGGCAAGCGAGGAAGACGCAACGGAGGTCTCAGCAGGGGTCTCAGCAGGGGTCTCAGCAAAACCATACTCCTGCAACAGTCCAGCATACCCCTTAATAACACTCAGTGGTGTACGCAGATCATGTCCAATTATAGAGAACAGTTCGTCATAGCCAGGCTGTGTACATGCGGCCACAATCTCGGCAATTTCAGGATCGCCTGGACCGTCAGGAACAGCAGGGGTGAGCAGAGCGGTCTCGACAAGCTGTGAGATACGCGGTAAGAACTGTTGCAAGAAACGCTGTTCAGTTCTGCCTGGTACGTGTTCAGCATAGGCCGTACAGAAGAGCAGGCCAAGCATCCCATCAGGACACTCCAACGGAGTAATCAGCAGGAACGCCGTAGGATGCGGTACATGCTCTGTCGCAGCGGTCGTATCACTGGTATCACTGGCAACGTTTGCGTTGTCAGCAAGCGTGTGTGCAGCAAAGACCGAGGCATTCAGCAGCCATAGATCACCGGTCTGCAGAGCCATATCACAATAGGCAAGCACACGCTCATTCGTCAATAACTGCGCATCGGTGATCGTGCCATAATAGCCTGGTACGGACTGCGCTGACTGGGATAGCGATACCGGCGCTGCTGAGAGTATCTGCCGACACTGAGGATGACAGAGCGCATCATCAAAGCTACGCAACACAATACACGCGCCATCACAACCCAACAAAGTACGAATGCACTCCGCGATATTATGGAGCAGCGAGATATTCACATCTGTCATAATCTTATCAGCCCCTCCCTCTCGGCTATCGAGTTCATTTTTAGTATATAGAAGGAACCAAGAAGCGGACAGTGAGTAGCCCTTGACCAGCCTGTCATAGAGCAGGTACAATTAAGCGATGGCATCACAGGCATAACGCGTTACTATCCATAGCAGGAGGCATCACAGCACATCCTGCCACGTTTCCATATGCTGATAATTTAGTGGAGCTACGGTTTAAGTCGATTACTTGTACTGTATAAGGCTAGAAAAATAGATGGAAGCAAATACGCTGGCAGGTCACTTCAAAGAGACAGTGTCGACGCATTTAGAGAGGGATAACAGTGTATGGCAGAGATGTCTGAAAGAGATCAGGAGCCTGGGGAGCATGAGGCTCCAACCCCACAGATAGGCGACGATGTAACCTCAAGCGACGAAGGATTCCTGCATCTGACAGCCGATAATGAGCACACAGCAGGCACACAGCCAGGACAGTCCCTCATCAGGCCTGATAGGGACGCGACGATCACAACCCAACAAGCAACGCAGAGCAATGAACGAGCAGGAACTGTCGAGCATCTCGCCGCCCAACGCTCTTTCCCTCCTCTGGATACCAACTCACCAGAGATAAAAGCTCATCTTTCAGCCCTGCGCACCGAGATGATACGCTTGCTCACCGATCTACGCTGGGAAGGATATAGCGTCGAAGAGATCGTGCAGCGGCTGGTAACACTCCTCAATGTTGGACCGGTCATTCAATGGCAAAACACCCTGGTCCCCTTTCTCTATGAGATAGACCGTGCAGGAGCCCTGCTCCCTACATGGCTGACACTGATCGATAGTGATGACCTTTCTGATCTTCCCGCAGGCGCTAATCCAGCCGAGACGGCTCTGGGCCGTGCTCGCCGCTATGCGATCTTACTGCTCGGCAAGTATCGTACCATGGGGATTCGCGGAGAGAGTCAATCTATCAATCTCCCTGCCTATCTGGGCAAGCTAGCGGTCGATCCCAATGTCTCAATGTACGCGACCGAAGCACTGGTAAAGCAGGCAACCATACCATCCATGCAGGCACTGATCGAGGCGCTCAAAGTAGCGAAGGGCTGGGCAAAAGTGGATGTGGTCGAAGGCTGCCTCGCGTTCAAGCAGGAACGCTTCTTTGATATGGTAGTCGATAGCGGGCTAGAGAATGCGCCTGGCTTAGAGAGCTATATCGCACTACCGATCTATCGCGTAATACCACTTGAGCAGTATTTCACGACCGAACAGAACATAGCACCACGACTCCAGGCGAACGCGGCATTGATCTTCCAGAGAGTCTTGCGCGATAGCATTACCCCTCCAACTCAACAGAACCCACTACCGCAGCTCTTTACACGTCCGTTAGTAGCACCAGCGCAGTCACTCTTTGCGGCGGCTCAGCGCGATCCTACGTGGCCCTACGCGGTAACGCTGCATACACTCGGAGTGCTACTGGGTCGGTATTGGAGTGAGATCTCCAGACAGCGCCCGCTCGATGGTCAGATTATTGATCAGGTCTACCAGGTATTGCCACTGATGAACGATGTCGAGCGCTGGATGGCTGGTCCTGGTCGCGATGTTTTGCTCCAGACGATCAGCGATCCACAAGAAACAAACCAGGCACAGGTCGCACGTACACTCGGCGAGTTACGCGATCCACGCGCAACCTCACTGCTTATCAAACGCCTGGAACAGATACAGGTCCCACGCGATCGGGCACAGGCACTGACCATCAGCGCACTCTGCTCCGCCCTCAGCAGTATCGGAGAGCGCCGGTCCGCACAACCAATGCTACAGATGGTGAACAGAAGTATCGATATCGAACACCGCAGCCATCTGAGCAAGCGCAGTGATAATCTTCCCTATGGTGATCCTGCGGTAGCGGGCAGCATCATCTACGCCGCAGCGATACGTGCAGCCGGACAACTAGGCGATCATAACGCGATAGAGCAGGTCTGGCGTGCCGCGAACGACTTCGATCCGTACGTGCGTATGCAGGCACTCGACGCACTCGCACTACTCGATCCGCAGGGAGAGATAGGGCAGAGCCGTAGCGTCGCCCGTGAAGCACTGAGCGATCCACGCACCAGCATCATCAAGCAGGCGACACAACTTATCCTCCGCTATCACGATCTGGATGCGGTGCCCATACTGCGCAGAACCAGAGAAGAGCGCCCAGAACTCAGCATACTGCTACAAGAAACATTGCAATCGCTGGGTCAGTAAAGTGCAAATGTAACCAATGATCTATAAAGACTCGATAGAGCTTGCAATATCTTGCAACAAGATAATAGCAAGATAGTACACAAAAAGACAAAAAGACAAGAGATAGCGCGAACCGCTTCGCACAAGGAGAATAGGAGCGGCTCGCGCTCTTCTTTTGTGGTAAAAACTGCAATATGTAGCATAAAACACCATTCTTCAATAGTCACGTATTCCATTATTTCAATATATAGCACGAATGTCTTACGTTTTGCGGTAATTTTTCACGCATCCTTGTATACTGGAATTAGGAGAAAAGAATAAGCAAATGGTTGAGAGTTCCCATCTTCCAGTTCTTGCAATACTCTCACCACGTAAAATGACAAGGGGTTAAACCGATGAATATGTTGGTGGGGAAAACTCTTGGTGGGTATCGCCTGGTAAGGCTCATCGAGAGTGGTGGTATGGGTGATATCTACCTTGCTCAACACGCACGTATCGGCAGGAAAGTCGCTATTAAAGTGGTGTGTGGAGATCTACGCTCAGTTCCAAATACGCCAGAGGGCAAGCAAGCTGCGCTGCGTTTCGAGCGCGAGGCACGAGCTGTTGCAGAATTGGAACATGAACATATTTTGCCACTCTATCACTTTGGCGAAGAGACGCTAGAACTTAACGGCGGACCAATCACCTACCTTGTCATGCCCTACCAATCGGAAGGTTCGCTCTGGAACTGGCTACAGCGCCGGACACAACAATTTGGCTTCGGGTGGCCGATCTCAGCCGAGGAGGCCGGTTACTATCTACTCCAGGCCGCAGCCTCGCTGCAATACGCACACGACCATGGCATTATTCATCGCGATATCAAACCTACCAACTTCTTGATCCGTGTCGAGCGCGGCCCCATCAAAGATGGACCAGCCTACCTTGCCAACATCTTCCCGCATGGACGCCCCCATCTCCTGCTCGGTGACTTTGGTCTGGCGGCCTTCTATCGCACCGGTCGCTCGCTCCATCGTTCCGTAGGGACACCACTCTATATGGCACCGGAACAGTTTGACGATCCATCATTGGCGACCTCCGTACACGTTGGCCCTTCAGCGGATCAATATGCGCTCGCTGTAATGATGTATCAACTGATGACCGGACGGGCAGTCTTTGAAGGGACGGCTGCGCAACTCTTGCACCACCATCATCATACTCCACCCGAAGCACCTAGCCTTTATAATCCATCTCTCCCACAAGAACTGGATGAGGTCTTCCTGCGTGCGCTCGCCAAGAAGCCCGCCCAACGCTATCCGAATATTATGACCTTCGCCCAGGAGTATGACTGTGCGCTCCAGTCCGCTCTGCGCATACGGCTTGCCCAACATGGACAGGTACACCCAATAGCGAATCGTCCAGCAACTATTCAGCGCGATATGCGAGAGAGCCGAGAGAGCAGGGAGAGCCGAGAGAGCAGGGAGAGCAAGGAGAGCCGAAAAGATAGCAAAATCTATCCGTCGCAGAAGCAACAGAACGTTGCAGCACTGCCACCTCCACCAACCGAGAAGGCCAATCGCTTGCAAGAGCTACGCAAGCCAGACACCGGCTACGTACGTGCCGCCCAGGTTGCAACCCTGGAGGCCTCACCACAACCACAGCCAGTGCGCCAGATGGTAGCCGCTCATCCACTACCCGGTATACCTATACCATTGCTCCATGACAAGATAACACGCTCTATCACCGACCATTCCGCGCTGCTCTCGGCGCTTCCAACAATGACCGGGCTCTACAAAACCATTCCGGCACGTTTCATACGTGTCTCGCCGATCTTCGCCATCGCCTTGATAGCGCTGATCGTCTTGCTGCTGATCTCTACAGGACTGCTGGCGACTGTCCTCCTGTTGTGGCATGGGCGTTAATATCTATGCTCCCATCCCTTTATGGGAGCATAGGAGCGGTACGGGAGCACCTCTATGTGTATGTGCTCCCGTACTGTTTCAGGCCTGTGGAATGATAGGTAATACGATGGAAGAAGGGTGCTCTGCATCATGCAGGATCTCTTGATGCGCTACGATGATGGTGTCATCAGCACCGAGGTCATGACCGGTGTTGGGATTACGGTCCCAACGCGGAAAGTTGCTACTGGTGATATCCAGGCGCAGACGATGTCCGGGTAAGAAGACGTTGCTGGTAGCCCAGAGATCAATCTCGTATTCATAGGCTCGCCCAGGTTCGATGAGCGAGGGAGCTTCACCCTGCGCGAAGCCACGATAACGCGCGCGGATAATACCATCGGTCAGGTTCTGTGCATAACCATCAGGATGGACATCGACCAAACGCGCTACAAAATCGGTATCCTGGACGTCAGAGATGGCCCATAGTGATACGCTGATGGGTCCGGTAACCTCTAGCGGCGTCTCCAGTACAGGTGTTGTAAAGACCAGGACATCTTCACGCGCTTCGGTAGCACGCTGATCAAAGGCACCAGGACGATACTCTGGCGTCATTAAGAGTGCACCACCACGCGTAATGACAGGGTTGGCAGGATCGTAGATATAATGATCGGCGCTCTCCTCTTCAGGTGCGACGATGCTCAGACTACCGTCTCCGTTCAGCGTATTGGCGGCACCAGAGCTATGCAGATAGTACCGCGTCTCGACCGCTCGTGCCAGAGGCCACTCCTGCTCGTCACGCCAGATATTGGCACCCATAATAAAGAGCTTGATGGGCGCTTCGTTCAACAGACCGGTATCCTGTCCCTTCAGGAAATGATTGAACCAGCGAACCTGTAAGCTCATGATGTCGGTACGCATATCGATAAGAGCAGGCGTCGATGCGAAGCCAAAGTTCATCTCACCAACAGGGTTCGAGGAGCCACCATGGACCCAGGGTCCGATCAGCAGTTTACTCTGGCGGGCCGCCTCGGTTGTACCTTCGGTACGCATCAGGCGGAAATTCTCCAGCGTACCCTTCAAAAAGATATCGTACCAGCCACCAATATTGTATGTCGGAACTGTCACGCGATCATGATTGCCCAGGATCGTCATCTCATCAAAGACAGAACGATCCATCGGTGCCTCCAGCGACTCAAAGAAGGCAGGAGCGATATCCTGCTGCTTTGCAGATGCGAACTCTTTGAGAGGCAAGGACCAGTAACCATGAGGACCCAGCGCATCCAGCGCCTTTACCCAACCATGCAACGCCGCACCGAACGTACGTGGATCGCTCTCGGTTGCGTAGCGCCGCTGCAACACATTAGCACCCAGTGAAAGCTGCCAGCTTGCTGAAGTCCCTAACTCAAATGCACCGCCACGGAAGAGGACACCATCCAGCGGATCATTCCAGGTGATATACGGGACCATCGCCTTGAGCGCGGCTGGATGCTCCACCGCCGCAACCCACTGCGTATACCCAAAATAAGAGGCCCCGAACATTCCGACTTCACCATTACTATAATGGAGGTTTGCAGCCCAGGTCAGTGTATCAACACCATCCGGGCCCTCGTTACGCATAGGTGACCACTCACCTTCTGACACGAAACGCCCACGCACATCCTGGACAATAACAACATATCCCTGGCGCGCCACCTGTCCTGGGTCCAGCGTCGAAGCGGCACCCGGCATATCTTTACCATAAGGGGTACGCGTCAATAAGACAGGCCAGCGTCCTTCACCCGCCGGACGATATACATTCGCGCGCAAAGTAACACCATCACGCATTACCGCAGGTACATCAAAATCGATAGCAATCTGTTGTCCTGGTGACATAACCATGCATCAAACTCCTCTTTTTGGAGGGCCGAACTCCATTATATAGACAGGCGATACAAGTGCAGCTCTCCCCACTACTAAAAAAGTGCTACGTATCCTACAGGGCCGCGCAGCTGCTTTAGCACAAAGCTTACATCATACATATAGATATATATAACACATTCGGGGCCTTTCGCTTCTTGACACACGTTGATTCAATTCGTTATACTCACTCCAATGATGGGAATATCTTATCATATGTATCCTTGCAAGCTGACCTCAAAACAGCGTATAGAGCGGAGTTATATGCCACAGGAACAGGTATCAGGAGCGTATCTTGTCATCCAGAAAGGTTCGCTGGTTGGCAAGCGCATTGAATTATGGAAAGAATGCACGACAATCGGGAGAAGTCGTGATAGTGACATTTTTTTAGAAGACATTACCGTTCATCGCAAACAAGCAAGTGTGGTGTATACCGATAACGGTTATATCTTGCGCGATGATCACGGGAGTGGGGATAGTTTTATTAATGGAGAGGCAATAACACTGCAACTACTCAATAGTGGCGATGAACTCTGCTTCGGCAATACAAAGATCACCTTTTTTGCGAATGAGGGGACACGGCCTTTCCAACTGCCTTCATCCAGGGGACGTGAGCTCCATATTGGAAAGACACCCGAACTCAACCCTACGACGATGGCACATCTCCTGATCCATAATCCATTAACTGGGAGCACGCAGAGTATTGAATTGCTGCCCGGTATGACCATTGGACGCAGCCGCGAGTGCAGCATCTTTTTGGAAGATCTGACCGTTAGTCGGCACCATGCCACCATCCACGAACATTCCTCCGGTCAATACGAGATCGTCGATAACCATTCAGCGACTGGTACCTTTGTGAATGGCAAACCTGTGGCGCAAAGCATTCTGGAAGAGGGCGATACCGTTCAAATTGGCAACAATACCTTCACCTGTCACCTCTCACAGGCTTGAACACCCGGCCGGGAGGACTGCTCCGTCCTCCCCGATGCAGCAGGTCATGAGACATGCCCGATATGAGCACGTAGATACTCAACACGTTCCCGGTAATAATCGATCTCGCTACCATCACAACGTTTCACGAGCGGCGCATAGGCACGTGTATAACGCATAAAGCGCCTTACTTCTTGTGTGGTATCGTTCCCCGCTTCAAAGCCTCCCTGCCGGATGCGTGTAGCCGAGACTTCACGATACAACGGGTTGAACGACTCAATCTCTACATAGCGGGCAAAACGCTGATTCTCTGGACGCTGCAGCAGAGCTTGCAGTTCGCGTTCACCGGCGTCACCACGCGGCACCACCAGAATCTCAGCCAGACTAAACAAGGCATCCAGCGCTGCATCACGGTCCTCATAATAGTGGGGATCAAAGATCTGCACAATCTTGTCATAGCCCATTAAGAAAATAATGCGTTTGACATGCGGAAACGCATTACGTATGCCCTGCGCCTGATCGACATAGAGCCCACGATTAAACAACAACATGCCGACCTGCGGAAAACGTTTCTTGATCAGTGTGTTGAGCAAAATAGCGCGATCCAGCAATAACGGGCGCTCAAGCCCTTCCTTATCGACACTATGCTTACTAATCGCCGTATACATATGCATGTCCAAATGCGCATTGGCATAAAATTGACCTTGCTTCAGCATAGCGAGATGCGCGTTCGTTGGAGGATTAAACGAACCAGTAAAGACGATCACATTTTCGCGTGGTGCCTTCGTTCCTGGCATACAGACTGCTTCGGCCGCTCGCTCTGGCTGCAATTGATCCAGTATACGTTGCATCTTAGCCATGAATTTCAATTGATATGACGATATATACATACTGCAACAACGCTTCCGACTTTTTACTACTGGGATTGGTTCAACTTGATTAAAGAAGCTCGCAGTGAGATTGTATTCTACTGCGAGCTCTTTTTATCGCTTAGACAAGCACTATGACTGCATTAAACGACGTAAGACCGTAGGTAGAATACCACCATTTTTGTAGTAGACAACGTCGATGGCACTATCCAGGCGCGCCACAGTCTGGAAGGTGAAGCGACTGCCATCTGCGCGGGTCGCTTTCACTGTGATCTCCTGACGCGGCTTCAGTTCTTCTGTGAGACCAATGATATCGTAGGTCTCGTGACCGGTCAGACCCAACGTCTCTTTCGTTTCACCCGGCTTGAACTGCAAGGGCAGGATACCCATGCCAACCAGGTTACTACGATGGATACGCTCATAGCTCTCAGCGATCGCGGCGCGTACACCCAGCAGCAGCGGTCCTTTGGCGGCCCAGTCACGTGAACTACCGGAACCATACGCCTTACCGGCAATGACAATCAACGGCACCCCATCGCGCTGATACTGCTCCGAGGCATCGTAGATCGTTGTCTCTTTGCCGTCAGGCAGGTGCAGTGTATAGTAGCCCTCTTTGCCATCCACCAAACGGTTACGCAGGCGAATGTTGCCAAAGGTACCGCGAACCATAACCTCGTGATTACCACGGCGCGCACCATAGGAGTTGAAATCGCGTTTGGCGACCCCATGCTCTGTGAGATATTGTCCAGCCGGACTCTTCTCGTTAAAGCTACCAGCCGGTGAGATATGATCGGTCGTAATCGAATCGTCCATCACGGCCAGCACACGCGCATTATGAATATCCTGAATCGCTGCCGGCTCGGTCGACAGGTCTTTAAAGAAGGGCGGCTCCTGAATATAGGTTGAGTTGGTATCCCAATCAAAGAGCGCGCCAGTCGAATTCGACAGCGACTGCCAGTGCTCATCGCCCTCAAAGACGTGAGCATAGTTTCTGGTAAACATCTCCGGAGTCACCGACTTCGCTACAACGCTGTGGACCTCTGCCTGTGTCGGCCAGATATCGCGCAGGTAGACCGCTTCGTTGTTGGCATCGTACCCCAACGGCTCGCGTGTCAGATCGATATCGACGGTACCGGCCAGCGCATAGGCAACGACCAGTGGCGGCGAAGCCAGGAAGCTTGCACGCACCTGGGGATGAATACGACCCTCAAAGTTACGGTTACCACTGAGTACAGCGGCCACTACCAGATCGTTATCCTGTACAGCCTCGGCAACCGGCTCTGAGAGCGGACCGCTATTGCCGATGCAGGTAGTACAACCAAAGCCAACCAGGTGGAAACGCAGCGCCTCCAGATACGATACCAGATCGGCCTGCTCAAGGTAGTCAATAACTGCACGTGAACCAGGAGCCAGACTAGTCTTGACCGCCGGATTCACTGAGAGGCCACGCTCTACAGCATGTTTGGCAACCAGGCCAGCAGCGATCATCACCGAAGGATTCGAGGTATTAGTACAACTGGTGATCGCAGCGATCGCGACCGAGCCATGGCGCAGATGTGTCTGCACGTCACCCAGCGTCACCGAGACCTCTTTTTTCGAGATCTGTGTATGACCATTATGACCATTGTGAGCGGCGTCTCTCGCAGCCAGCGCAACCTGGGCATCGTCATGCTGCGCCACCGGATCAGGATCACCCGCGCCACCCTCTGAACCCAGCCGAATCAGACCATTTTCAGACTGCACGGCACTTTCCAGATCTTTGAAGCTGTCCGCATAGGCATTGCGGAACGCCTCACCCAGCGAGCCCATCGCAACGCGGTCCTCTGGACGGCGAGGGCCAGCCAGGCTAGGCACAATCGTACCAAGATCCAGTTCCAGCAGTGCATCAAACTCCGGCTCAGGCGTATCATCGGTACGGAAGAGGCCCTGTGCCTTACTGTAACGCTCCACGAGATCCACCAATTTCGGATCACGTCCGGTATCGCGCAGATAGCGTAAGGTCTCAGCATCGACAGGGAAGAGCGTCGCCGTCGCACCAAACTCAGGCGACATATTCGCAATCGTCGCACGATCGGCCAGCGGCAACTGGCTCAGACCAGGACCGGTAAACTCAACAAACTTGGCAACCACACCACGCTTACGCAGGATCTGTGTCACAGTCAGGACCAGATCCGTCGCCGTCGTACCTTCGGGGAGCGCGCCAGTCAGGCGCACACCGATCACCTCCGGCGTCAGCAGATACAGCGGCTGTCCCAACAGGACGGCCTCGGCCTCGATACCACCGACACCCCAGCCCAGCACACCCAGACCATTGATCATCGTCGTATGCGAATCAGTACCGACCAGCGTATCAGGGAAGACCACCGTCTCGCCCCCATCCTCACGTGTCATCACAACCGAGGCCAGATATTCCAGATTCACCTGGTGCACAATACCGGTACCCGGAGGAACGACACGAAAGTTCTGAAACGCCTGCTGACCCCAACGCAACAGAGCATAGCGCTCGCTATTACGCTCGTATTCACGCTCCACGTTCCGGTTAAACGATAGCGTAGAGCCAAAAGTATCCACCTGCACAGAATGATCGATCACCAGATCCGCAGGGACCAGAGGATTAATTTTTTGCGGATCACCATGCATACGCGCGACAGCCGAACGCATCGCCGCCAGATCTGCGATAGCTGGCACACCGGTAAAGTCCTGCAAAAGGACGCGAGCAGGCATATAAGGAAACTCAGCCTCGCTATTTGTCGAAGTGCCAGGCTTCCAGGCAGCCAACGCGAGCACATCATCCTCAGTGACCACCTCACCACCAGCATGGCGCAATAGGTTCTCCAAAATAATCTTGACGGTAAAAGGCAACCGTTCCAGGTTATTGACACCACGCGCCGCAAGAGCAGACAGGCGGAAGTAACTGGTTGTGCCCCACACGCTCTCAAGCGTTGAACGGGCACCAAATATATCTTTGTACATCGTCATGCCTAAATCCTTAGAGGTAGTTGTTGTAGGGAGAGAGATAGAGCACACAGCCGTGCATAGACCAGACCTACAGCTTCCAACAGTTCATATCTTTATTATTATATAGCATCAAGATACGTTTATGGTAACACGCCAGATAGTACGCAGAGCTTTCCCATTCTAATAAGCTGAGTAAGGAGAGAGAAGGAGAAGAAGAGAGGACGCAGTTCTGCTCAAGGGTGAAAAGGCAGTTGTGTGCACAGGTGCAGCAATATGCAGGAGCCTATGTGCTGATCGCGAAGGACAATCAGCCGACCCTGGCCGAAGATATATTTTTTAGTGCATGCCCGCTACTTTATGAGACCTTGCTAGGCAGCATTACTTCAATGGTCTCAAGCTGATCACTCATACGTTCTACACACGCATTTACAAAGGCAGTAAAGAGACGGCTCCAGATGGGGTACTCTCGATACATCTCCTCTGGATGACACTGCACGGCAAGCACAAAGCTACGCTCAGGTGACTCGATGAGTTCAATGACACCATCGGGCGCAGCACCACTTACCACCAGGCCTTCACCGAGATCGTTCACCGACTGGTGGTGCAGACTGTTGACAACAATTACTGTCTCGCCGAGAATCTGATGCATGCGGCTCTCAGGGATCACATTAATCTCATGAACGAGCGCACCACGTGACTGCTCCCGATTGGAATGGGCGATATCACTGGGATACTGCGACGGCAGATCTTGATACAGCGTGCCACCACGTGAGACATTCAGCAACTGCATACCACGACAGATACCCAGCACAGGAACATCATTCTGCCATGCCCAATCTGCTAAGGTCAGCTCTAACTCATCCAACTGCGGATCAACCTCGCGGACCGCTTCATGAACTTCTGCATTATAGCGATACGGATGAACATCGATGCCACCGGGTAGTAAAATACCATCCAGACGAGGCAATAGCGCATGCAGACTGGCGGGATCTTCCATAAATGGGATCAGAATAGGGACGCCACCTGCATTTTCTACCGCATGAACATATGCTTGATTACCATGGTATACAGGCCTTTTTTCCTGACCACGAACACCAGCACGACAGGGAATACCAATTAACGGACGCATAAGCAAACACTCCTTATTTCAAGCATGCCTCTCCAATCAGATACCGTAAGGGGGTGCGTTTCAGGGAGAGGGAAAGAGTCAACCTTATCAATTGACTTCCCCTTTGCGATAGATAAACGAATTAACCAGAATGCCATCCTGCCAATGCTGCTGCTCGATGCTCCTGGTATTGTTGTAAAATCCCGATTTCATGGCGAGCACATATGCCATGCGAGCCATTTCCAAATGCAAGACCCTGCTCAGCAAGACACCACGCGCAATCTGTATGGCTCTCTGCCGTGACCGAACTAGCAAGGGCTTCATTCTTCCTATCTCTCTCTATCCTCTGCTCATTTGTAAGCTTATTTTGATATGCGAGCATGACCAACTCCTCTTCCAGCAAAAACACGTGATCCTTCCCGAATTATTTGCCTTAATTATCTATAGGATCTCTTTTTACTTCGTCTTGCTTCGTCTTGCTTCGTCTTGCTTCGTCTTGCTTCGTCTTGCTTCGTCTTGCTTCGTCTTGCTTCGTCTTGCTTCGTCTTGCTTCGCCTATAACAGTTGACTGAGCCACGTATACTTCAATCTCTGACCAGAGTATATCTATTTGTTGACAAGGAGACATCGCACGTGGGAGTGAATTTCACGTACCACTTTCGAGAGTGGCAGCATCTCCCTGCAAAGAGTTGCAGGTTCTCA
The DNA here is from genome assembly GCA_015099395.1 of Ktedonobacteria bacterium brp13. Lineage (GTDB taxonomy): Bacteria > Chloroflexota > Ktedonobacteria > Ktedonobacterales > Ktedonobacteraceae > Dictyobacter. Next base: position 4,493,275 of record AP024096.1, read on the forward strand.
CTCAAAAGGAGTAGCACAAATGACCATGCGTATTGTTGTGGTCGATGATCATAGTATCATTCGAGAAGGATTGCGTCTGTGGGGAGTCGTTACGGTTTGGCCATCTGGCGAATTGCTGCCAAGAAATCTTCGACGCCTTCACACTTACCAACCAACACAGTCGCACCTGCTAACTCTGCCTGTACGCGTATTGCCTCGTTATTATAGAGACTGAGTAGAATGATGGAACATTGGCGGTAAGCTTTATGTATGGACGTAATAGTAGCGAAACAATCCTGGTCGGGCATAATCTCATCAATGATGACTACATCTGGACGTAGCATCTGGATCTGTGGCAGGATTTCCGTATCGTTATCTACCTCTCCAACGAGTGTAATGCCTGGTTCGAATGCAAGCCGCATACGCAATCCCTCTCGTATGCATGAGTCATTCCCAGCTAGAAGAAGTCTGCTCATCTTGCCTCCTCTTTCGGCAGTTGCTTATGTGCTTGCATTAACTGATATTGGTCACTATAGTAGTAATAGGAAATCTTTATTCTTTCCTCTCAGTTTTCTGCAAGCACATAAGTTGAAGCACGGATTACAATAGACTAAGATCTTATTCCGAAACCCAACGCGACTGGCGTCGCTAGTGCTTACACACTCAGGTTTTCGGATACGTAGTAAACCATATATATCTCAACCTCTTATAGTATATCTACTCGTTGGCAAGAAGACATCGCACGTGTGAGTGAATTTCATGTACCACTTTTGAGAGTGGCAGGCTCTCACTCAAAAGGAGTAGCACAAATGACCATACGTATTGTCGTGGTCGATGATCATAGTATAGTTCGGGAAGGATTGCGTCTGTTTCTCGGGCTCGACCCGGAGTTAGAGATCGTCGGTGAGGCGGCTAATGGAGTAGAAGCGGTAGAGCAAGCACGAACTCTGCAACCGGACGTTATCTTGATGGATCTGCTCATGCCTGTCATGGATGGTATCGCTGCTATTACAGCTATCCGTCGTGAGTTTCCTGAAATGGAAGTCCTGGCATTAACGAGCGTGCTGGAGCGTGGCTCGGTGGTTCAGGCTATTCGAGCCGGTGCGATTGGCTATCTACTCAAAGATACACAGGCTCATGAATTACGTAAAGCTATTAAGGCTGCTGCTGCCCATCAGGTGCAACTCTCGCCTCAAGCAGCCTCCTACCTCATGCGCCAGATAAGAACCTCTGACGCGGAACCGCAGGAAGCTTTGACTGAACGTGAAACTGAGGTGCTATGTTTACTCGCTCAAGGGAAGTCGAACAAGGAAATTGCACGTAGCTTGCATCTTGTTGAAGATACCGTCAAAACGCATGTTTACCATATACTGGCAAAACTTGGCGTCCAGAGTCGGACACAAGCGGCACTCAATGCGATACATATGGGGCTGGTTGGTACAGATCAAGGAAAAGCTGAACAGACCAAAAAGTTCTAAGAGGTAGAGCGTGTACCTTCTTCACCCGTTTGGACGCTGAAACAGAGTGCAGTGAGGAAGAAACGATGAAGCACGTTTTCTCCATTCCATTGTGGAGACGCTATGTAATTGATAGTGCGCTGGCCATAGGCGGAACTATGGTGGTCAATGGTATCTCTATTGCCTATTTTTTCTCCCCAGGGAATCCTCTGGTCTTGTATATCTATCAATATCCTTACGAGACTATCATTTTTCTCTATCTCTTTGTGACTCTGGCTTTAGCCAGTACACGTGGGTTATATGCTGCTATTCTGGCTTCGTTACTTGGGCTTACCTCTTTTAAATTCTTCTTCGAGTCACCAATATTTACGTTTGCTCCAATCACTCATAAGAACATATTCCCACTATTTATGCTCTTTATATCGTCCATTGCGATCAGTTTTTTGACCTCGACGCAGCGCAAACGTGCGTTAGAAGCAACAATGAGAGAACGTGAACTACGTATTCTCTATGCACAAGCTCAAGAGCTTGCCGCTTTCCGGGAGAGGCATCGCCTTGCGAGAGAATTACACGATTCCGTTTCACAGGCCCTTTATGGTATTAGTTTAGGGGCTCATACGATTCAGGAGGTGTTAGAGAGTGAATCAGAACAGCCTGAGCAGGCAATGGCATCACTTGCATACGTTATAGCACTTGCCGAAGCTGGGCTTGCTGAGATGCGTGCACTCATCTTCGAACTCCGCCCAGAGTCATTGGAGACTGAGGGATTAGTTGCGGCGCTCACCAAACAAATAGCCGTTTTGCAGACGCGCTACAAATTAACTGTTGATACGAATCTAGGTGCTGAACCTGAACTTCCTCTGGAGAGGAAAGAAGCGTTGTATCGTATAACACACGAGGCGCTCCATAATACCGTCAAACATGCACGTGCCAATATGATCATCCTACGGCTCTCTGACCTGGGGAATGAAGTAAGCCTGGAGATAGGTGATAATGGGAGAGGATTTAGTCCTGATGGGATTTTCCCTGGCCATTTGGGCCTAACTTCAATGCGAGAACGGGCCATAAAAGCTGGAGGAACGATCACCATTGAAAGCGATCCTGGAAAAGGAACAAGAATCTGTGTACGGGTTCCCAAATAATGGATGATCCAAGAACGGCAACACAAAGATAAAGGGCATTTTAACTTCGCAATACACAAGGGTGCGGCTTTCCTCTTCTCTATTGGAGAAAACTGGTCATATCTACGTTTATCCTGATAGTATCCATGTTTATCAATACTCACATCTTAAAAGAGATTACCAGGGTAACAGAGGCCGATGCTGAGTGTATCTCTGGATCTCTGAATCTCTGTAATCTCTGGATCTCGTATGCTATTATATGTCTTTGCGTTAATAAACACATCCTTTGGGGGTGCTCGTTCGTATTTAAAAGAGGACGGCCCCTATGCAGTTTGCGCCAAAGAGACTAACGAGGCAGCAAAAAGTAGTGAGTAGTGGTACACTATGTGCATGCAATCGCATTGATGTGTTTCATAACAATACTATATACTACCGGTCTGAATATCTGAGTGCATGACATGAGCGGTGCGAGTCGCGTTGGGATTCGGAATATATTTATTAAAAAACATGCAATAGAGATCAGAGATCATATAACAAGCAAGCGATCTAAGCGCCACTACCATCTTTTCTCTACCACTCTCACGAGAGTGGTAAACGCCCAAACATAGACAGGCCTTATATTGACAAAGCAGTAATACTTTCGCTACAGTAGAGAACGACATATTCTATGCACATAATGTATGCGTAGGACAGGGAGGACGGACGGTCATGGGGAAGTGTTTGGACTTCAAGAGTTGTGGGTTTGACAATCGAGATAGTGCACGCTTTTGTTCACACTGCGGCATTCCTACCAGGAAAGCTATGCTACACGGCCGTTACCAGATTCAATCTCTCATTGGTAAAGATCGTGGTACGGTCACCTTAGAGGCCCTCGATGAACAAACAAGGCAGAGCGTAACGGTACGCGCAACCATTCCAAGAGAGACGACAGATCAGCAGAGGCAGAACTTCTTACAAGACGCCGAACTGGCAACATCGCTCTCAACACATGTCAGCGATCCTGGCAGCATTCGTGTCATAGACTATGGACAGGATGGGCCGCTAGCGTTTCTGATAAAATCAGCGAACCCTGAAGTGCTTAACCAGACACCACCCTCCGCCCTTTCGCGGATCGTCACGCGGATCTCAAGCGAAATCTTCTCACCGGCCGGAGAGAACGTTAGCAACAAGGGCATAGCAAACGCAGAAGATCCAGAGGACGCGACAGTACTACGCATGGCCGTACCTTCCCCGTCCCACACAGACAGAAATCAGTCTGGTGGCGGCGTTATGACACCACCAACACCACTGCACCTGAGACAACTCACCCCCGCACCGGAGCTACGCGACTGGCTAGAAGAGGGAAATATAGCCTTTGAGCAGAGCGATTACTCGCGTGCACTGGAGGCCTATGAGGTAGCAACTCAGTTGGATGTTGTCTCAGTAGATGCGTGGACCGGGAAGGGGGCAACCCTCTTCCATCTAGAACGGAACGAAGAGGCGCTCCTCTCCTATGATCACGCCCTCTCACTCAGCCCCAATGATCCCGAGCTCTGGACCTCACGCGCCAATGTGCTGCATGAGCTTCAACGCTACGATGAAGAGATGTATTGCTACGATCAGGCACTCACCTTTAATCCAGACTATATCTATGCCTGGAGCGGACGGGGTATGGCCCTGGCCGAACAGAACCGCCCCGAGGAGGCCCTGGCCGCCTTTGATCGTGCCTTATTGCTCGACCCCAAGCAGGGCACGATCTGGCAAGCCATGGGCGATACCCTCTACAGTCTGCATCGCTATGACGAAGCACTGATCGCCATCGACCGCGCCCTTGCCATCGACGACTCACAACCCTCCCTCTGGGATACCAAAGGAAATATCCTACGCCGCTTGAAAAATCCACAACAAGCATTAAGCTTTCATGATCAGGCCAGTCGTATGGAGAGCAACAACGCCATGGTCTGGTTTGATAAAGCCAACGACCTGCGCGATCTGCGTCGCTACCCCGAAGCATTGGAAGCGTACGACCATACCCTCACGCTGGATCAGACACTAGCAGGCGCATGGTATAATCGTGGCAATGTCCTCGCGGCCATGCATATGTACGAAGAAGCGCTCGATTCCTATGATCATGCCCTACAATATGATGACGGACTGATCTCGGCTTGGTATAATAAAGGTAGTCTGTTACATGAATTGCAGCGTCACCAGGAAGCATTGGGTGCTTTCGACCGCGCACTTGCGCTCGATGTGCACTATATAGCGGCCTGGAACAATAAAGGACTCTCGCTCTTTACGTTAGGAAGACTGGACGAAGCTCTGGCAGCCCTGGATCAGGCGACATCCTTCGCACCCGAGGAGCCAGACGCCTGGTACAATAAGGCGGTCGTACTAGAAAAATTCGGACGCACACAGGAGGCGATCACCTGCCAGGACTGGGCCCGCTCACTGGATCAACAGCGTGAAAAACAGACCGGTCAGAATCAGGAAGCCCGGCAATAACGTCCCGTCATAGACAGGAACGTTCTTTGCCACAGACAGACAGACAGACAGATAACGAGAGAAAATATCGGTGCCACTGATCACGGTGCCCCTAGAATCCGACACCTACGAAGGGTGTCTCGCGATACGGAGGAGGGAATGCGACGCTGCGCCGATCAGGTTGACTGCGGATTTGACAACCGGGACAGCGATTTATTTTGTAGAGCATGTGCACTGCCGTTATTAGATACCGCTTTAGCTGGTCGCTACGTAGTGGAAAAGCTTATAAGTAAAGGTGGATACGCGGCAGTCTTTCGTGGAATAGATAAAAATCTATCTCGTCGCATTGCTATCAAGGTGCTGTTACCCAGTAAAACCACGCCCAATGAACGCGATCATTTCTTGCGTGAAGCACGGATTGCCGCAACGTTGGATCACCCAAATATTGCGCCCGTACTGGACTATGGCAAGGATGGTTCGAGCGTATTTCTTGTTATGCCTTTGTATACTACCGGTTCATTGCGCACTCGGCTCGCCCAGGCGAATGGCCCTCTCCCTTTGCAGGAGACAATTAATAGTTTTCATCAGCTCGCAAATGCACTTTACTATGCGCATACGCGACCGCGCCCCATTATTCACCGCGATATCAAACCAGAAAATATCTTGATCCATCAGGAAGATAATCGCCTGATGATCACTGATTTCGGGATTGCACGCGCCCTGGAGCCAGGTGCCAGCGTGGGTAAGACGATCACGGTCCGTGGCACTGTCGGCTATATGGCACCAGAGCAGAGTAGCGGTGCCATCGATCCGCGTAGCGACCAATATGGCTGCGCAGTCGTGCTCTATGAGATGTTGACCGGCTATCATCCTCTTGACCCTCGTGGCGGTCCGATTCCACCGGTCACGTCGCTCAATCCGGAGCTACCCGCTCCGCTTGACGTCGTGCTACAACGTGCCCTGGCCTCACGGCCAGAGGATCGCTATACGGATATGATGGATTTTACGCGTGCCTTCGACTCTGCGTATCAGCGTCCGGCACTCAAAGCTCGCTATACGCCACCAGGCAGCAGCACGCTTGACGACATCATTCCTCCACGCAACGCAACCAGCGCATCTTCCCAGAATGGGGCGCAACGCAATGGTGGCCATGGTTCATCGGCGAATCTGCTGCAAGGCACCCAGGGAGGACAGGGAGCGCAAAGCCAATCGATCAATAATCAGAATAATCAGAATAATCAGATACAGTCTGCCGCGCCGATCAATGTCAGTACAGGGGCGATCCGTGATAAATGTCGGGAGGGCGACCAATACTTACGGCAACAGTTCTATACGCAGGCGCTGCATTCCTATGAAGAGGCGCTACGGATGGACCCCTATAACTTCCATGCCTGGAATGGGAAGGGGACAGCACTCTATAACCTGGGACACTATCGCAAAGCCTTCGAGTCCTATCAGCGTGCAACGGAGATCGAACCCAACAATGCCATTGTCTGGGTGAGCGCGGGACTGGTCCTTAATCGTATGGAGCGCTATCAGCAGGCACTCGTACACTTCGAGCGTGCACTCGCGCTGGATGCATACTACGTCGCAGCCTGGAACGGCAAAGCCGATACACAGCTCGATATGAATATGGCAGAAGAGGCGTGGGCATCGTATGAGCAGGCGCTCTCGATAGACACGAATAGCTTCCATGCCTGGAATGGTCTGGGCAACGCGCGTTCGTATCTACACGACTTTACTGGAGCGGTTGATGCCTATACGCGAGCGCTCCTCATCAATCCACGTAGCGCGGTCGCCTGGTGTAATAAAGCAGAGGGCTTGATTCGCCTGGGTCATAATATGGCGGCGCTGGATGCGCTCAATGAGGCGACCGAGATGGCGAAGAACTACGCACGCGCATGGCTCCTGAAGTCGGAGGTCTACGAAGCGTTGGGCAATCCACAGGAGGCACAAAAAGCTCGGCGGCGCGCCAATCGCTGGCGTCCACAACGCTAAGCATAGCAGGACAAAGATAGCTCGGGAGGGTTCCAGATGAGAGGAGCAAATGCAGGTCCCTCCCGTAAAGCAATTGTCAGCAACAGCTATGGCGCAGCATACTTACAGGCGCTCTTCTTGTCTCCACTTCCATGCATAGACAAACAATTCACGGATGGCACGTATGATGACCGCTGGCCTGGCTCCAGTGGCCTCACCCTCTTCACGCGGGAAATGACGTACGCCGACCTCAGCATAGCGCAGACCGGCACGTTTAAACTTATAGAGCATCTCTGCATTGATCATCGCGCCGCCCGTCTCCAGTTTCAACGTCTGAAAGAAATCTGCTCGATAGAGCTTAAAGGCACAGTCGATATCGCGTACTTGCACCCCAACGACGCAACGCACTAACTGCTTCCAACCCCAGGCGTTCAACTTGCGCAACCAGGAATCGCGGCGTGGATTACGATAGCCAAAGACGGCATCATACTGCTCAATCAGCGGGAAGAGTGACTGAAGGTCGTTAATATCAAACTGTCCATCGGAGTCCATAAAGAAGACCAACTCTTTTGAGACAGCGTGGAAACCGCTAATCAGGGCCGCACCATAGCCCTTGTTCACAGGATGGTTGATCAAACGAATGCACGCATCAGTGATCTGCATCTGCTCTACGATTTCGCGTGTATGATCCCTGCTCCCATCATTCACCACCACAACCTCAAAATTTGACGTCCACTGCGTGAGCGCAGCCACTACCAGGCTCACCGTCTTCTCGATCACCGCTGCCTCGTTGTATGCGGGCAGCACAACAGACAGACTATAGGTATGCTGCGCCGACTCCGGCACAGTTCTCTCACCCTGCGTCGCGCCCTCTTCGCTTTCTCTGAACGGTTGCTCCACAGCTTCTTTTGTCGTCGTCTTTGTAAGCAGACCGACATGGAGCGCCGACCCCTTGTCAGCGGCAGACATTGCCAGCAGTCCAGGCTCAGGTGAGGCCATCCATTGCATCCTCATTTGGAGACTACCCATCACACATAACCCCTTTCCCTATCCAACAAACGCTACCGTCTGAAGATACAAGGATGGTATGAAATATCTCCAGGTAATGCGTTGCATGTATCACACTATTAGTCTACCAGGAAGTCCAAAAAAAGAGAGATACTATGGTAGCGGCACAGACAGATCGCTACTATAGTATCTCCAGATAAGATGCTCTTAAAAAGAGCAAGAATAGTATGATTACATTATTGTTACAACCTCACGAATTATCAAATTACAACAGGGGTACACTAATTGAATATAATATCATCCAGGCGAGCACGTTTTGCCTTTTCGCTCTCAGATCGCTTACTGGATGGACGACGCGAATTAAGCAACGACATATGCAGGACAACCGCACTCAATAGCATCGCCAACGCGAATGCCATCACAATCAGGTACATTATCATAGTACCCCCTGCCTTTTCTTTTGGGCTGAGCCCTCCCCAAACACATTTATGCTGCTACGTTCTTAGACGTTATCTGTATTCCATTATCAAATTAAAAAGGAAAAAGCAGAGGTAGAAATATTTTTAGGTATTATGTAATACTATATCTGTGAAGTAGATCACAACAGTAACGTAAATCAGTGTGCTCTATGCTACATCATTTAGCACGGTCATGTACGATGGAATTTCATGATTCTTCCTGATGAGTACGCATCCGGTCAATGCATATTGAAGAAGCATGCTGCGGTAATAAGCCTGTGCAGCACGCCTCTACTTGTTAGCTGATACTTCCTTGCGTGCGTATGGATATTAGAGCGTTGTGGCAAGTTCGGGATCGAGACGCGGAAAGAGGAGTGGACCGGGCACAACATTATGCAATGCGACCCCACCCCAGACAGCCTCATGCTCCCACGCACCTGCCCGTACCGGAGGCAATCCCAATTGCGCCATGATACGATCACTGGAGGTTGGAATAAAGGGAGCGAGGAGAATCGCGCTAATGCGTGTCGCTTCAGCCGCTGAATACAGGACGGTATCGAGGGCCTGCGACTGCGTGGGATCCTTCGCCAGATGCCAGGGCTCACTCTGCTCAATATACTGGTTGGTACGGCGAACCAGGCTCCAGACGGTATTGAGCGCGCCACCAATCTCCCAGTTGTCCAGTGCAGCCGCAGTCTGCGTACGGACTTCGCGCGCCAGATTACGCAACTCATCATTGTACGTACTCAACGCACTCAACGTAGCAGATACAGGAACTATAGGAATAATGCCCTGCCGATAGCGCTTGATCATCGAGACGACGCGATTGAGCAGGTTCCCCAGATCATTGCCTAACTCCTCGTTATAATGGCGGATCAGGCCCAGACGCGAAAAGTCTCCATCAGAGGCAAACGACAGGTTACGTGCCATGTAGAAACGCACGGCGTCCGCTCCGACTTTATCGACAAGACCGACAGGATCGATGACGTTGCCAAGGGTCTTGGAGATACGCTGACCCTCCAGTGTAAAGAAGCCATGGACAGGTATCTGCTTAGGTAGCGGCAGACCAGCAGAGAAGAGCATCGCGGGCCAGTAGAGACAATGGAAACGGGTGATATCTTTGCCGATGACATGCGCGTTGGCAGGCCAGTACGTCTCAAAACAAGTCGTATCGTCAGGGAAACCAACGGCGGTCAGATAGTTTGTCAAGGCATCGAACCAGACATAGATCACATGCTGTGGGTCGCCAGGAACCGGAATACCCCAATCTTCAGTACCAGGCCGGACCAGACGGGAGACCGAGAAGTCACGCAACCCCTGGCGCAGCAATCCCAGCACCTCAGCCTTACGGGAGGCAGGAACAATAAAATCTGGATGCTCCTCAATATGGGCCTGCAAACGTTCACCATAGCGGGAGAGCGCAAAGAAGTAGTTCTCCTCATGCAACCACTCAGGCGAGAGCGACGGATGATTGGGACAGCAACCACCAACCAGTTCTTCAGAGGTATAGAAGGTATTGCAGTTTGGGCAATACCAACCAGAATAGGTAGATTTATAGATATCACCATTGGCTTGAGCGCGGCGAAACATCTCCTGTGAAGCTTGCTTGTGCGCCTCCGTCGTCGTACGTATCCAATAATCATACGAGATATTCAACTTTTCCCAGGCCTGCCGAAACGCAAGATCTAGCGTCTCGACCCACTGCTGAGGCTTAACACCATGCTCATTGGCAGCCGTCAGCACATGTAAGCTATTTTCATCGATACCCATGCTAAAGTGCGTATCATGACCGAGCAAACGATGATAGCGCGCGACAATATCGGCCACCGCCTTCTCTAACGCATGCCCGATATGCGGAACTCCGTTAGGATAATCGATAGCGGTCGTCAGATAATAATGGATAGTTTCTGGCGTATCAGCAGCGCCGCTACTACTAGCATCGTCGGTCTGTTCAATACTCATCAGTTCTCTCCTCCAAAGATACATTCTATCCGTCAACATCGTCTGTGCGGATCTGTTATGGGTTAATCACAAAAAAAGAGAGGCAGGTGTATCGCCTGCCCCTCTATAGTGTTTATTGCTTCAATGTGTGCTACCCGGTCGGGAACACAGCGCGCATATAGAAAGAGGACAGCGATAAGCCACCGCACATCATTGCCACAAGCATCGGTGACAGCGACATACGGGATCGCAGCATGTCCATCATATTGAGAGCGAAACAAGAACGTAGTCTCAAATTCAAATCCTCTTTCTCGGCGTCAGAAGTGATCCATCGTCTGTCAAAGCGTATCAATAATCACAGATCACTCTTCGCCTAGTGTAGCGGTAATGAATCCGCTTTGTCAAGCACATGTTTCTTCCATATAAAATCGATCAACATTGTCATAAATAAACAGTCACAAGCAGCCTCAACTATGGTATATTTTATGCACCGGATACTGAAATGGGGCGAGGGCACCCTGCCCTCCTTACGTGAAAGGCTTCACACTGCTATGGAGAGCACAGACACAACGACTCAAGCTGATCGAACACTGGATATGGGTGAAAAAGGGTGTAGTCACTTATTAGAAGATATTGCAGCGACCATACAAGAGATGTCGCCTGGTCAGACACTCCTCGTCATCGCCAACGATCCCGCAGCTCCCCTGGATATCAAGGTCTGGAGCCGAACTTCAGGAAACCCACTCCTCAAAATAGATCTCACCAATAACCTGTTCTTGCTACAAAGAAAATCTGTGTAAAAGCTACAGGATAATCGCAAATCGCTAGCATAGATATTGCATTCCATGCAGTAAATGCAGCTCTCGCCTCCCTCTTTGAGGCTCACCGATGTAGGTTTTTGGCCTATCCAGGTGAGCCTCAGAGAATAAAATACATGTGATTATTCATTATTATACATATTACATGAATTAAATTAATGTATCGCTATCGCCTGAAAACTCGCCAAAAACTCGTTCCCCTCAAAGACCATCATGAAAAGGGTTCACCACCCAGGATGAAAACGCCGTTTTCAGCGGAGAGCAGAAGTGAAGGATTTGCTCTCCCTATCACTCCTATTAACGATAAAAATATCTATCACTTGTAGAGACTCTAAAACCCTTGTCCCCCTCTTTGAGGGGGGAGATAGCTTTAGCTATCGGGGGGAGCTATCCTTCACTTATGCTGCTCACTACTATTCTACGCTAGCTATCGATTTTGTATATTTAAGCCGAATCATTTCCTGTTTGGCGATTGCTAGCGTTTTACTCCCCCTGATAGCTAAAGCTATCTCCCCCCTCAAAGAGGGGGACGAGTTTTTGGATAGTTTTCAGGCAATAGCGCACATTAAACCTTCCTCAAAGACCATCATGAAAAAGGTTCACCACCCAGGATGAAAACGCCATTTTCAGAAGAGAGGGAGGCAGAGGTTTTAGCATCCTTTCAGGCGATAGTGAACTTCTACTGTTTTTATGCGACTTTGATGATTATATTTATACATTTATACATATTTTATTTACTTTATTACTATTTCTAGTAAGATCAGTTTGGCTATATTTTATTATGAAGGTCTGCTTATACTACTAATAGGGTGCGTTTTGGGATAGTAGCAAGGCTTCACATTTTAGTTATAAAGGTGGGTACAGCATGATGAGCAGACATACTACTTTTGTTCTATACGTACGTCCAAAACTAAGATGGCAGTACGTATTGTCGTTCTTTATCTGTAACCTCTGTCTGCTCGCGCTACTATTGCCCGCGCAGCACACGCGGGCCCGGACTCTGAGTGCTCCAGGGATTATCTGGCCTGTGGGTCAGGTCTTGCCGCATTTCTGCTGTATGAGCGGACCACTGGATGAGATCAATGTGATCAATCTCAATGATGAGCAAAATATCCTGTTTACGAGCCTGGAGGGACTGGTCAATCGTACGCAACCTCGTATCTATGTGCAGCAGCGCTCAAGGGAAGATGCAACGCTCTGGCCACGCGAGATGCATCTGGTAGTAAATATTGTCGCTAATCCGTATGCGCTGATTACTAAATATAGTAGTGAGATAGCAGGGATTGTTATCTATGATCCTGCAGTACCCGATACGATCAATCTCGCGACGACGATTGCGGGGGTTCGTGGAGCTCTGGTTGCGTCGCCAAACGAGGCTGCGATACTAGCAAGTGTACAGTATCACTTGCCCGTATTAGTTGATCTGCGTACGAACAGGTTTCCGTCGGCAGATGCGGTCTACCAGTACACACGCAACAACTTCTGGTCGCGGCCACAGGCCGAGCATCGTCTACTGATTGGCCTGCCGCCTGGACCGTCTGGCTTACGCGATTATGCTATTGCGACCGGAGCAACGGTTGTCTGGCTCGACGCGGGCAGCACAACTGATCCCTATCAGAAGCGACTGCTAGACTCCTTCTATTACAGTATGGCTCCTGGTAGTTCTTATGTCGGTTGGTATCCGAACGAGGTGGCCGGGGTGCAAGAGACATCCTTGTTTGGCATTACATCGTATGCGGCAGACCTGGCACAGAATCTGACGATCCTGGGGGCTGGCTCTCATCGTATCAACCATCCTTTGTATCGGCGAGCTACGCCAATCTTGCACAATAAGATCTATGTCGCGCTGTTTATGAGTGATGGCGACAACATCCAGGTTGATCAGCATCTGCTAGCGACAAAATGGGCTGATCCGTACCGTGGTCGCGTCCCCATTGGCTGGACTATCGATCCTGTATTAGTAGACATGGCCCCGGCGATCCTCAACTATTATTGGCGGACGGCTACACCAAATGACGAACTGGTCGCTGGTCCCTCAGGACTCGGCTATGTACTGACGGATCAACTCCCTCGCACAGCGCTTAACATCTATACAGCACAGAGTGCGTCCTATATGAGTCAGGCAGGCGTAGATATCGCTACGGTTTGGAATACAGCCAATGGTATACCGCAGCGTGTTGGAGACTCGTATGCCCAGAATGGACGTCACCATGTGCTGGGAATAACCACTCAGAACCGTCTAAATGTCGATCAAACAGGTCCTCACATCTTCGATCACTCGCTGTATTCGCTACCGATGAGCGCACCATATGCCTTCAACCAGAACGACCTGGCATTAGCGATCATAAGGGCAGCCAATGGATACAATAGCAGGTCAGGGCCACGCTTCCTGGCTCTCCAGGCGAACCTCAATAGTCCCTATATCAGCCCAACAACACTCTATAACGTCCAGCAACTCTTCAAACAGAATCAGGATATCGTCTTTGTAGGACCAGAAGAGCTCTTCCGCCTCCTTGCAGAGAACCATCTAAAGACCAGTGCCACCAATCTACACGCCATGGGCAGCCATAGACTACACAGGTCAGACAGATTCGCCTCGAAAAAAGCTTGATTTCTGGCTTCCGATTGGGTACACTATATAGGTGTAGTTTTTACTTCAGGAGAAATGACGAATGATAAATATATCCTTCATGTAACTTATGGATCAGCCGTTTCACATCTGTTGCGATCCCAGTCTGCCGTTGTTGTTTTGGTATGGCACGGTGCAGGAGCTAGTATGTGTTGCGGTGCCTGGTAATGAAGGTATGTTGTCATCGTTCTGCTTACAATCTCACATCGCAAGCCTTTCCCCATCTATGCGAGCAGCAACATTCAAACAACAGCTCTAAACCTGCTAACTACTGTGGCATCACGCGCTCTACTACATTACGAGCATCATATGATCTCCCGCAAAACAATCATGAGTGTAATAGCTCGCAGTCATACGGCACCTTACGACACCATACAACATCTTACGACACCTACAATTGACTTACACATACGAACGACAAAGAGCCGTGAATATAGATAAAGGAGTTCGCTTTGCCCGAACAAACAGGTCCATCAACACAAAAGAAAACAGTAGAGACACAAGAACAGAGGCCCATGCGTGGCCTCCTTGCTGAAGCGCCTATGCGCGCTGTGCTGGTTAGCATCGATGCAAGTGAGACCGATTGGCCGATAGAAGAATCCCTTGATGAGTTAGAGCAGCTGGCTACTACCGCTGGTGTGATCGTCGCGGACCGCCTTGTCCAGCGTATGGAGCATGCACATACTGCGACGCTGTTAGGTAGCGGTAAGGTTAAGGAGCTAAAGAACCTGCTGGAGTTTCATGATTGCGATGCTGTCATCTTCGATCTTGAGCTCAAGCCATCACAACACCGCAATCTGGAACGCGAGCTAGAGGTACAGGTCCTCGACCGTACAGCTCTGATCCTGATCATCTTCGGTCAGCGCGCACAGACCCGTGAAGGTCGTTTACAGGTCGAGCTGGCACAGGTTGAGTACGACCTGCCACGTCTGACCCGTCAATGGTCCCACTTATCACGTCAGAGCGGTGGTGGTACCAATCAGCGTGGTGAAGGAGAGAAACAGATCGAGGTTGACCGCCGTATGCTACGTCGCCAGAAAGATCAGCTTTCGGCGGATCTGGAGATGGTACGCAGTCAGCGTCAGCTCCATCGTGAGCGGCGCAAATACACAGGATCGCCGGTCGTGGCCCTGGTTGGTTATACCAACGCAGGCAAGTCGACGCTCTTGAACCGCCTGGCAGGCTCCTCGACCCTAGCTGAAGATAAGCTCTTCGCTACGCTAGACCCCACGACCAAACGCGTCCGTTTAAATGGCGGGCAGGAGATCTTGCTCAGTGACACCGTCGGTTTTGTGCAGCGTCTCCCAACAACACTGGTAGCCGCCTTCCGCGCTACGCTGGAAGAGGTTGGCGAAGCCGATATGCTGCTGCACGTCGTAGATGCATCGCATCCTCACTATCAGCACCAGATCGACGCCGTCGAGCAGGTACTGGAAGAGATCGGTGCCGGTGGCCTGCCAATGGTCGTCGCACTCAACAAAGCCGACCAGCTCCCGCCAGATGCAAAAATTCAGCTCGCTGGCATCGCTGCGACAGTAGCAACCATCGAAGTCTCAGCCTTAGCAGGCACAGGTATCGAAGGCTTGCTACACTGTATCAGCGAAGAGCTGGTCAAGCAATTCGTAGCTATCGACGTCATCATCCCTTATGACCGTGGGGACCTCGTCGCGCAGTTCCACCAGTTTGGCATGATCGAGTCCGAAGAATACGAAGATGCTGGCACACACCTGCATGGCTACTTACCCGATAACCATAGCGGACCCTTCTTCGCCTTCCAGCAAGGAAGCCGTCTGCGCAAACCGAAAGTACACAAAGGGAAGGTCTTGCTATACACATCAACCCCCAATGGTGTCATCCCCTATGAGCCCAAGGCTAACAAGGTCGATGAAGAAGTTGATGAGGCAGAAGAGACACCCTCATTAATCAAAGGCTAACGCCCAAACAACCATCATACAAGAGGATGCTCATCCTATGTGATTGAGCATCCTCTTTTTTATTTCTTTTCGCCTGCAAGAAACAAAATGCAAACAGTATTCGGGAAGCCAGGGACAGTACCAGTAACATTCTCTACACAAAAAAATGGCCTGGAGCTATCAGCAGCAATTACGCCTGGCCCCTACTTTCTTAGTGAGATGCTAGGCATTGACCTCACAGTGACGAACCAGTCACAACCAGTCTATCGATGTATTTAATGGAGATTGGCCGGTAACCCACATTCAAGTAAGTTCGACGATACCGGATGATCGTCAAATCTCATTGCAGCAAGATGGTGGCAGTGTCAATGTCACCGGGTCACAGGATGCGCAATCAGACATGGTCTATGCATATAATCTTAGCTGCGATATAGCCACAAATGGTGCAACAGGTACTGCAAATACTGGCAGCTATGCGTGGTTGAAGGTAGCAAAGCCAGCGGCTCCTGTCAGTGCCCCGCAAGACGACTACTGTGCTGGCAAGAAGATCGTATGGACCTATGCATTTGCGGCTCCCGGCTATGCATTGACAACAGGAACGTTCCGCTCCAGGTAGTACAACGCACAATAGAACATTTTATACACCTTTTAGTAGCTTTTGGCGACGTTGACGATCGATCTCATACAGCAGAATTGAGGTTGCGCTGGCAACGTTGAGTGAGGAGGCGGAACCGGCGATCGGGATGTTGACTACGACATCACAGAGGTCACGGTAGGCAGCGCTCATGCCCCAGGTCTCGTTGCCAACGATGAGCAGGGTCGGTTGGGTGAAGTCTTGCTCGCTTGGTTCGCAATCACCGTGCTCATCGCTACCAACGATAGTGATACTGCCTACGCGCTGTCGCACCTCGTCAAGCCATGGCAATAACTCTTTCGGTGAAGGGAGACGTACAGTCGGCAATGCAAAAAATGAACCAGTCGTAGCGCTGATCGTTTCAGGATCGTAGAGGTCGACGCTATGACCGCTAATAATAAGTCCATCGACGTTCAAGGCATCGCAGGAGCGGATGATCGTACCAAGGTTGCCGGGGCTCGCCGGACGATCAAAGGCAACGACCAGCGGATTCGGCTTGCGCGGTATGCGCGCCAGAGTATCAGCAGGCATAGTGACCAGGGCCAGCAATTCGGATGGCTCGTTCTTATTGCTCAGTTCAGCATAGAGGTTGGCAGGCAGTTCATAGTGCGTCTCGACGGCAGCCGTACGCAGAATAGTAGTGGCCCAGTCTGACAGTTTACGATCCCGCTCATACAACAGAGCACGCAACTGCCAATTGTATTGTAACGCCTGATTGAGCGGACGCACCCCCTCAATAAAGAACTCACCGGCACGCTGCCGCTTCTCACGATTGCGGCGCAAGGTCTCAATATACTGATAATCGTTATTTTTTGAATATATTTTGATAACACGTGGCTTCATATATTGCACTCTCAAGAATGATGATACCGTACATATGCTTGCTATATGTACGGTATTACAGTATCTTATTGCGACGTTTTGACATCTCGCGACGGCAAGACCAGGTAATAAGAGCTAGAGATCCTGGACGTCTACCGGGCGACCGAGCTTTGCAGACTCGATGGCGGCATACATCAGGGCCAGGGTCTTCAGGTTGTCGCGTCCATTCGTCTCCGGCTCAGTGTTACTCTGCACGGCTTGCACGAAAGCAGCAAGACTACCCTGACGATCGATCTGTGGCATAACAGGCAGTTTCACGCTCTGTGGTTTTTCTTCACCCAATAGATGCAGCGTGACAGCATCAGGAATCTCACCACGACCGGTCCAGGTGATCTCTCCAAGCTCACCCTCCATACGCCATTCGCCGGACCAATTCGTCCGCGGACCCGTACTAAACCAGCTTCCACGATAGCTTACCACAGTACCACCATCGAAAGTGATAGTCATAGTACCGGCAGCTGGCTCGACATACTTACTCCAGGGACTGTTCCAGGTCTGGCAATAGACCTGTACTGGCTCCTGCCGTAGCACCATACGCAGCAGATCAAAGTGATGGATCGACATATCGACCAGTAGTGGCTCCCAGATCGAGTAGTGGCGATGACTCTCAAAAGGGGCGACATTATCATAGCGACGAAAATCTAGCGCAATCGTACCCAATTGTCCGATCGCTTGCTGCTCAATCAACTGAGCGGCAGCACGAGCGGCTGGCATATACCGATAATTTTGACTGATCATTAAGATGCGTTGTTGCGCAGCAGCTAGCTCCACCAGTTCCTTAGCTTCCTGCATCGAAGGAGCAAACGGCTTCTCCATCAGGACATGCTTGCCAGCCTCCAGTGCCGTCCTGGCACTGGGAACGTGTCCTGGCAGACTGGCTGTCACGAGAACAGCTGCGGCAGGAACCGCCTTGAGGGCTGCCTCCAATGAAGTAAAACAGCGCTCCTCAGGGAGGTCGAGACGCTGGCGAGCAGCCTCTAGCGCCAATGCATCGATTTCAACCCAGGCAGTTGTCTCAACGTCTTTATTTTGCGCGACAACATGCTCAGCCCAACTTGAACCCCAACCACCCAGACCAACGTGAATCAATTGTAAAGTCATAAAGATCTCTCTCACAAACTCATTGAGCATCTATCGCATATGTAGCACGATAGGTATCTGCTCAATGCCAGACAATAATAATACTCAAACAAGATAATGTTGCAGTTTTCTATTATCGCACCTCAGCCAGGCAGAAGGATAGCAGCGCCTGATTTTTGGGCTCTACCGCTAGCTACGAAAGAAAGAATGTAGTACAGTAATAGAAGAAGCCGGTAGACTACCCATTAAAAAAAATCTATATGTGTAGTCCCTCCATATTATAGCGCTCTCCATTGTCTAAAACCTGCGAAAACGGTTGACAGGGTGTCATACTAAAGGTATATTTATAGTAACATTTATAATGTTGATCCACTATGTCAACATAAATCGCAGCACAAGAAGAGCAAGAGCGCCACTGCAACCAGCCATATCATTCAATCGTCTGAGCGTCGCAAGCAGGCTATTACATAGATACAATGGCAATGACGGTTGCTTTTCACTAGTACAACCGTGTATGTAACGTCGCGCAGACTGTTACCTACACGCAAAGGAGATATCATGAGCACACAGGAGCAGCACTTTCCCAGTGACGAAAAGAGTCTAGCACATCTTGAACCCGGCGAGGGTAGCAGCGTTGAGAAGATCAAGGTTGGTAGTGATTACCTGCATGGGCAGATCGTTGAACAGCTCAGCCAGGATACCTCACACTTTAGCGACGACCAGGTGCAGCTCCTCAAGTTTCATGGAATGTATCAGCAAGAGGATCGTGATCAGCGCCAGTCACGCAAAGTCGCCGGTCAGGAGAAAGCTTATCAACTGATGATCCGTTCGCGTATCCCAGGTGGTGCCCTCACAGCCGAGCAGTATCTGGCACACGATGAGCTGTCGGCCCTCTATGGTAGTGGTAGTATTCGTCTGACCACGCGTCAGAGCATCCAGCTACACGGCGTCCTGAAAGGGAACGTAAAAGCGACAATCCAGGGTATCAATGCGACCTTGCTCTCGACGCTGGCAGCTTGCGGTGATGTCAACCGTAACGTGATGGCTTGCCCGGCTCCGGCAGCCAACCGTACGCACGCACAGATCCAGGAGATCGCCCATAAGCTGGCGATGCATCTCGCCCCCAAAACAAAAGCCTATCACGAGATCTGGCTTGATGGCGAGAAGGTTCAGGATAGCGAGCAGGATGAGCAGAACGAGACAGTCGAGCCGATGTACGGTCAGACCTATCTACCGCGCAAGTTCAAAGTTGGCGTCGCCTATCCTGAAGACAACTGTATCGATGTATACACACAGGATATCGGCCTGATTGCACGCGTGGATGGCGAACAGCTCATTGGCTTTACCCTCGTCATCGGTGGTGGCATGGGTAGCACACACGGCAAGACCGAGACACACCCTCTGCTCGCCCAGCCCTTCGCCGATATCAGCGTCGAGCAGGCTTTACAGGTTGCCGAAACTATTATTACTGTCCAGCGAGACTATGGAGATCGCACCAATCGTAAGCATGCACGTATGAAATACGTCGTTGAAGAGCGTGGCATCCCCTGGTTCCGTGCCCAGGTCGAGCAGCGTCTCGGCTATAGTCTGAACGATCCCAGCGAGATTCATTTCTCAGAGGCAGACGATCATCTGGGCTGGCATCAGCAGGCCGATGGACGCTGGTACCTGGGCCTCCATATCACCAACGGACGCATCAAAGATACCGAAGAACGCAAACTCAAGAGCGGCTTACGGGCAGTTATTGAGCAGTTTAGCCAGAACATCAACGTCCGCCTAACCGCGCAACAGAACATTATCCTCACCGATATTGAGGAAGAGCAGCGCAAAGCGATTGAAGAACAGCTGCAGAGCTTTGGCATTGCAACCGCTCCAGAGTCAGCGGGTGCCTATCGTTTCGCCATGGCCTGTCCGGCGCTCCCAACCTGCGGGCTGGCCGTTGCCGAGGCCGAGCGTGTATTCCCAGATATCGTCAAGCAGTTTGAGGCAGATCTCAAAGACCTGGGGCTGGAACACGAGCAGATTAGCTTCCGCATGACTGGCTGTCCTAATGGATGCGCGCGTCCTTACATGGGTGATATTGGTTTTGTCGGCCGCTCCAAGGATCTCTATAACGTCCACCTGGGTGGTGACTTCAATAATACGCGCCTGAACACGCTCTACGCACAGTCGGTCAAGACACAAGATCTGGCTACGACGCTGCGCCCACTCTTCGTGCTCTGGCACAACGAACGCCAACCCAACGAAGGTTTCGGCAACTACTGCTACCGCGTCGGTCTTGAGCAGCTAAAAGAGAAGGCTGCAGCATATCTATCAGTGCGTTAATAGTCATGGAGATGGGGGAGCGATTCCGAAGATGCCAAACTATTATCCGATTATGCTTGATCTGCGCGGTCGCTCTGCTCTGGTGATTGGCGGCAACGGGATCGCAGCTGAAAAAGCTGCCTCCCTGCACGCCGCCGGGGCAAACGTCACCGTCATGAGTCCTGAGTTCAGCGAAGAACTACTGGATCTCGCACGCGAGCAGAAGATCACGTTGCGCTATAAAGCCTATGCCTATGGGGATCAGGATCTCAAAGGAGCTTTTGTGGTCGTCGCGACCGCAACCTATGAGCCGGAGTTGGCGGAGGCGATCTGGCGCGAAGGGCAGGAGAACGGGCAGCTCATCAATATTGTAGATCTACCCGCACGCTGCAACTTTATCGTACCATCTATCTTGCGCCGTGGACAGCTCACCATTGCAGTCTCTACCGAAGGGGCCGCACCCGGCATCGCCAAGCGGATTCGCCACCAGCTAGAAGATCAGTTCCCATCCTCGTACGAGACCTATCTGCGTCTGGGAACCATCGCCCGCAAATATCTACGCGAAAACGGCATCTCCTATAACCAGCGCGACGACTTCTTTGGCGAGTTCTTCAACTCGGAGATCCTCGCCTCCTTAACCGACCACGACTTCGTTGAAGCACTGGCAAGTACTGTCCGCCTGCTCCGTCGGTATCATGTCGATATCTCCGTAACCACTATTATTCAGGATCTTGAAAAGGCAGAAGAAAAAAGTGCAAGTAACGTATACAGTGGATAAGCAGCAACCGGGCAGAGTCTATCTAATCGGCGCGGGTCCTGGTGATCCCGATCTCATTACCGTGAAGGGACTACGCTTGCTCAAGGGAGCAGACGTTATTTTATACGATCGCTTGATCAGCACAGAGCTACTCAAAGCGGCGCGTACAGATGCGCAATTGATCTACGTTGGCAAAGGTGATGGACACCATACAATGCCGCAGGAAGAGATCAACGCAGCAATTATCAGTCATGCACAACGCGGTCTGACAGTCGTACGTCTCAAAGGTGGCGACCCGTTCGTCTTTGGTCGTGGCGGAGAAGAGGCGGAGACATTAATTGAACACGGCATCCCCTTCGAGATCGTACCGGGCATTACCTCTGCCATCGCCGTACCGGCCTACGCAGGGATACCTGTCACGCATCGCAACCATACCACCTCGTTCACGGTCGTCACTGGACACGAAAGCCGCTCCAGTTCACCCAATGTGAACTGGGAGGCACTGGCAGCACTCGGAGGCACACTGATCGTGCTGATGGGCGTCAAAGCACTACCAGCATTCACACGACAGCTTATCGAGGCGGGCATGCTCGCAACAACACCGGCAGCGGTCATCCAGGAAGGAACAACCACACAGCAACGCATCGTCACTGGCACGCTCACCGATATAGCGCAAAAGGCCATCGAAGCAGAGCTCAAGGCCCCTGCGCTCACTATCATCGGTACCGTCGTCGATCTTCACAAGACGCTACGCTGGTTCCACAATACATCATCTTCGAGAGCGCTCACCATCAGTTGAGACTGACAGACGGTAAAGAAGAGATACTCTGTGCTACTTTTTATCCAATGTTAAAATGAAGTCGCGCAGCTCATAACCGGTGCTGACAGCATTCCAGGCCAGAGTCGGCTGGCGTTCGATACGCAGACCGTCCAGGGCCAGCAGACGCTTGAGAAAGATGTCGGTCTCCTGAATCGCGAGGAAGGAACCAGGACAGCGATGTGCACCATCCCCAAAGCCCATCAGCATAGAGGTAATACGCTCTCCATGTAAAGGTCGCTCAGGGCAGACGGCTAACGGCTCTTCACCGACAACCGACGGATCGGAGTTGGTCGCGTAGATATGCAGATTAATCAATGAGTCGGCAGGAATCACAATCTGCTTATCCTGGCTTTCAATTGTCAACTCGGCCGTTGTGCGACGATAGAGATGTCCCACAATCGGCTCAAGGCGTAAGACTTCGTGCAGGATCTCAAAGCGCTCTTCCTCTTGTGCTGCGATATAGTGTGCCCGCAGATCAGGATGTTCCAGGAAGTGCCAGGCTACCATACTGATAAACTCACGGGTCGTGACCATGCCTGCGGCGGCATAGGTTACACACTCGGTCAGGATCTCTGCTTCGCTATAGTTCAGCGAGAGCAGGTGCGAGATGACATCTTCCTGGGGTTGACGTTTACGAACACGAATGGCTGGTCGCACGTCCAGGAAGAAGAAGGACAATATCTGGCGCTGCGACAGGATCTCGCTCAACGTGCGCAAAGGCTTCCAGCGTAGCAAGGGAGAGTGTGATGCGCCGCCAGATGCTTGATGGAAGAAGGAATCCAGGCGGTTATCCATACCAGGCAGACGGCTATCGGTCAGACCAACCACGCGACTGGCAACCTGAACGGCCAGCACCAGGCTGAGTTGCGCAAGATCAATCCGCCGCTCTTTTTTGACTCTCTCGACCAGCTGATCCGCTAACTGTTCCATAAACTGCCGATAATTGGTACTCACCGTCTTCGGCGTAAAGAAGCGCGCCGTCTGCTTACGCTGCTGCTGATGAACCTTTCCCTCCTGGTATAAGATGGGTCGATTCTTCATGCCTTTTATGCTCGTGACTTGTTCCGCATTGAAGCCAGCCTGCTTCGTATTGCCACTGCGCAAAATAGCACGTGCCGCCTCAAAGCCGCGCACATGCCAGACGCCTTCCTGCTCATCATACTCAACAGGTAGATCGACAGGTTCCTGAACACGACCGGTTTTCTGACGTGATAACGCATGGTGGTCAACAGGACAAACGTTAGAATGGTCTAAAGGCTGCTCCGTCTCCGAAGAGGAAGACCTATCCTGTGTTTGAGACATATATACCTGCTTTCTCGGGAGATTTTTTTATGATACACTAACACTAGTTTGATATGCCATATTCGTTATGATATATACTATATCATAACTTAGAGATAAAAAAGCAACACTCCATTGCTATATAGGAGTTCTTAGGGATCAAGTATGGAAGTTCAGGATCGACGGGTCAGGCGTACCCAGCATCTATTGACAAAAGCCTTAATTGAATTAACACTAAAAAAAGGGTATGAAGCCGTCACTATCAGGGATATCACTGAGCTTGCCGATGTAGGATATGCAACCTTCTTTCGCCACTATCACGATAAAGATGAACTCCTCAAAGATGTGCTGGAAGTCCAGATAACGGAGCTAACGAAGCTCCTCTGCACTCCTTCGACTGATCCTACAGTCATGGGTGTATTACTCTTTCGCTATGTGCAGGAACATCATGAAGTTATTCGTATCCTGTTAGGTAATCATGGATTACGCCAAAATCTCCTCAAGACGGTAATCGAAACGACCACGAGTGCCGCGACAACTAGTAACACTGTCAGTAACGCTGAAAGTATCATACCACCAGAAATCCGCACCAACCATATAGTGGCCTCGTCCATCGCACTCATCGAGTGGTGGCTGGACAACCAGATGCCCTATCCAGCCGAACGTATGGGCCTGATCTATGAAGCCCTGATTATGCGTTCCAGCAAAGGATAGATGTATTCCTTCGAAAATAACCCGGGATTTGATGGTCGAGGAGGGAAAAAGGCTCACACTGCCTCAGCATATGCGTTATTTTCATGACCTGCTCTGTCGAAAAGACATGAACCTTTTTGGCCTATCCCGGTGAGCCTTATAGAAGTAAATACATACTAACATCCATTATTATGTATATCGCATGGATTAAATATATATATTGCTATCGTCTGTAACCTTGCCAAAAACTCGTCCCCCTCTCGGAGGGGGGAGATAGCTTTAGCTATCGGGGGGAGCCATCCTCGCCTTCTGCTCTCGATGACTCTTCTACGCTAGCCATCTCTCATTCGGACGTAGATTTCGTCATCGAGTATAACAGACGATAAAGGTGAGCGTGATAAAGAGCGTTTAATTCGAGATTATAACGTTATTCGAACATTTACTCCCCCCGATAGCTAAAGCTATCTCCCCCCTCTTTGAGGGGGACAAGGGCTTAAGTGCACTATACAGGTGATAGTGAACGCTATTGGCAAGTGACATGACGCATTTGTCATGGCGTCCCATCTGTCTGCATCCGCCTGCGATGAGATTTCATGGCCTATCCCACAAAAAACCTATATCGGTGAGCCTCTGAGAAGGGAACGAGTTTTTGGCAAGGTTACAGACGATAGCAATATATATATTTAATCCATGCAATATACATAATAATGGATGTTAGTATGTATTTACTTCTATGAGGCTCACCGGGATAAGCCAACAAACCTACATCGGTGAGCCTCGAAGAGGGAGGCTTAAGCTTCATTTCCTGTAGAGCGTGCAGTATCTCTCGTGTCGGAACCAGTTAGTTGAGGCTGGCTACTAGCTGGGGCTACCGCTTTGTACGCTACCTACAACTGGATTGGAGATGGTGCCAATATGCTCGATCTCAATCTCGACACGGTCGCCTTCGTGCAGGTAGAGTGGAGGCTTCCTGGCAAAACCAACGCCCGCCGGGGTGCCGGTTGAGATGATATCGCCTGGCACCAGCGTCATTACGGTACTGATATATTCGATGCTCTGTGCAATGTTGAAGATCATCTGCTCGGTTGTACCATCCTGCACGACGACTCCATTCAGACGCGTATAGACTTTCAAATGCTGAGGATCGGGGATCTCGGAAGCCGGAACGATGCCAGGACCCATGGGGGCGAACGTATCAATAGCCTTACCGGCCATCCACTGTCCCGTATGGAACTGCCAATCGCGTGCGCTCACATCATTCATGATTGTGTAGCCAGCGACATAGCTCAGAGCATCTTCAGCGCTGACATCCTTGCAGGTCCGCCCGATCACTACCGCCAGTTCAGCCTCGTAATCAATCTCTGTACTAAAACGTGGCAGCACAATTGGTACCTGCGGTCCAATGAGTGAATTACGGAACTTGGCGAAGAGGATAGGATGCTGCGGTAGTTGCGCATTCGTTTCAGCTGCATGGTCTGCATAATTGAGACCAAGACAGATAATCTTATCGGGATCAGGGATCGGCGCACCCACCTCGACGTCACCTAACATGTGTAACGTCTGCTCCTCGCTGCTAATTAAGCGTTCAGCGCTCGCCAGTGCCTTCCGTACCGCTGTAGGGCCTGCCTCTAGCAGAGCCCGGACGGTCGGCGGCTGATTCTCATAGTTATGGGTGGCAGTGGCAGAGACCACGCGTCCATCCAACTCAAAACCTGCCTGCCAGGGTGTATGTATACTCGTACGATAACTAATGATACGCAAAACAAAGACCTGCCTTTCCAAAACGTCCCTGTGATATGGGCCACATGGGAAACATGCGCTACGATCAGATAAGGGTTGCTCTCTCATTCATCATATCACGTTGATAGTAGCCTATATCTCTTCGTTCCCATGCGCTACATCTTCGTAGTCTATCTACAGGCGTGATGGCAACCATTGCAAAAATGGTAACACGCGCTCTACTACGGCGAGATGATCATAGTAGCCATGCTGCCACGCAATGCGTCCGTTCTCTAACGTAAATACGCTGACACCATCGACGTGAAAGGGACGCGATAACCACTTTTGTCCCAGGAGGCGCGGAGTTCGACCACGTGCAGTCCAGGTTATGGCAGCCTGGTGCTCAGCCATGAAATAGTGATGGGTAGGGATATATTCGATTGTTGGCATACGTGCAAAACGTTGGGTAAACCAGTCTTCGATGGCTACCTTGCCACGACGCGGATACTTCATACCAGAATCGCCCAGTTCGGCCTCGTCCGTATATAGTGCGACCAGTGCAGAGACGTCGTGCGCGTTAAATGCGGCTATCCATTCACGGACGGGCGAATGTAGTGCCAGCATAGCATCGCTTACCGTACGCTCTCCACTTATCACAGGCTCTTCCCGTTGATCTCGTTGCATAATTATCCACCGTCACTTAAATTTACGAACTCTAAGGGTAATCCTCTGTAGACAAAAATCATAATTCTACATCTATAGAAACCACAACCGACACATTGCTGTATAATAACTAGACGAGTACAGCACTAAGCGACTATACTTAAAGGGAGGCACTTATTTTGAGTACGCAGACGGCCCGCTGGATTGATGACGAGACCTTTCATGCAGATGTACGTTTCATTGAGTCGAGCTGGCAACAACGATCCCTCGGCTCTATAGAGTTGCCCCTCATCGATATCGGTCAGGGCGAGCCCGTGGTCTTTGTGCCAATTCTGGAACATCTGGAGTTTGTGTACGCACGCCAGATTCGTACACTGAGCTATTCTCACCGGGTCATTATTTATCGTCGGCAAGAGATGCGTACACGCCCCTTCGGTCCCAATGATCGTGCGGAAGAGCTACGACAGGTGCTGGATGGATTGGGACTGGAGGCACCGAATCTTGTCGGGCATGGCGATGCCGCGATGGTCCTCTTCGAGTTCGCATTGCGCTATCCACAGCGCTGCCGTTCGCTAACGATTATCGCACAAGGGGCCGACTATCGCATTGCACCACACCCCCTTATCTGGCTCATGCACGAGATGCTGTACCGCTTCCCCATCGAGTATGTCCTACCAACAGGCCTGCTACGTAGCGCGGTCATTAACTATATTCTTGCCCATAATCTGGATAACCAGACCGTCCCGGCATTGCCCCGCCATCTTATCGAAGAGCAATTCAGCAAAATCAACCAATGGCCCGACGTCTACAAATGTTCGGTCCTTCCGATCATCCATAATTTTGATATTCGTAAGCGAGTTTCAGAACTGACAATGCCTATCCTACTCATCAATCGCACCGATGACGCACTCTCGCCAGAAGCAAAAACACGCTGGCTCGCCAGACAGTTACCTAATTGCGCTGGCTACCATGTCGTTTCTGGGAGGGAACGTTTCTTTATGTACTCACGCGCCGAAGCTGTGACGCCTTTGATCGCAGCGTTTTTAAGCGCACGAGACAGCCGGAGAAGTTCGCTCAAACACGTCTGAGCTATGTTATAAGCATAGAGAGTAACAAGGGGATAGTATGTGTGCAGCCATGCAACGATCACCAGGGTCCTCGCAACCAGTAACGTCTGACGAACATGAACGACCGGCACGTCGGGTTGTCATTACCGGTCTCGGCATCGTAGCCCCCAATGGGATCGGGAAAGATCCATTCTGGCAAGCCTGTCTGGCGGGCCGCTCAGGACTCCGTCACATTACGCGCTTTGATGCCAGTCCGCTCACATCGCAGATAGCTGGAGAGGTCACGCATTTTGATCCTGAGCGGTATGATCTTACCAGAGACGAGGTCACACAACTGGATCGTGCCTCGCAACTGGCACTTGCAGCCGCCCATCTCGCCCAGAGCGATGCTGCCAATGGCGATCCGTCTAACGCTACGTCATTTTCACTCTCTCTTACAGATGAGCAACGGGAGCGTAGTGGTGTTATCATCGGACAGGCACTCTCTTGCCTGGAAGCAGGCGAGCGTCAATGGGCGACACTCACTATGCCTGAGGACGCAGGAAACGAGCCGCAAGACCAGCAGGATTATCAAAGCTATACGGAGATCCAGGAACGTTATCTCCTGCCAGAGGCTCAACTCTTCTCTCATGCCGCAGCCAGCAGTATCGCAGCCCATTATCAGTTCTATGGTCCGTGCAGTACTGTCGCCACTGGCTGCTCGGCTGGTGCTGATGCGATTGGGCAGGCTTTCTGGCAGATTCAGACGGGGCGCGCTGACCGTATGCTGGCCGGTGGGGCCGATTCTTCGATCAGCTACGGTGTGATGGATGCCTTTTGTGTGATGGGTGCGCTGAGCAGCCAGTATAATGCAGAGCCAACGCGCGCGTCCCGACCCTACGATGGAGCACGCGATGGCTTTGTGATGGCGGAAGGGGCCGGTGTGGTCCTGCTAGAGGCGCGCGAGCAGGCACTGGCACGGGGCGCGCATATCTACGCTGAGATCATCGCCTTCGCATCCAATAGTAACGCACATCACATGACAGCATTACCACCGGACGGACAGCCATTACGTGATCTGCTCTGCCAGGTTATCGCGGAGGCTGGCCTACAACCAGAGGCGATCGACTATATCAATGCCCATGGCAGTTCGACACGCCCGAATGAAATCGCAGAGACGATGGCCTATAAGACGGTCTTTGGTGAGCAGGCGTATCACATTCCGATCAACGCCACCAAGTCGCTCATCGGTCATACGCAGGGAGCAGCCAGCGCGATCGAAACCATCGTGAGCGCGCTTGTACTCCACGAGCAGATGATCCCACCAACGATCAATCAGGAGCAGCCCGATCCAATCTGTGATCTGGACTATGTCCCCAATAGCGCGCGTGCAGCCCATGTGCAGATCGCGCTGACTCATTCCAGTGGTTTTGGCGGCGTTAATAGCGCGCTCGTGCTCGCGCAAGCAAACAGAGAAGTAAATGCATGAGAGAGAGACAACAACGACGGGTAGTCATCACCGGTCTTGGCGTTATCGCCCCCAATGGAATTGGACAGGACGCGTTCTGGCAGGCTACCAGCGCCGGCATCTCCGGTATCGCTAGCGTAGCGGACAGTCCTGCTTTTGCGCAGCTATCCGCAGCAGGCTATCCGCCGATCCAGGTTGCGGGTATCGTACGCAACTTCCAGGTCCAGGACTACTTTGAGCGAAAACTGATCAACCGCACCGATCGCATGACACACTTTGCACTCGCCGCCATTGAGGAGGCCTTGAGCGATGCCCACCTCCAACTCGCACAAGAAAAGTCAGAACGTGTTGGCGCAATCATCGCTAATACAGTCGGCGGCGTCAACTATGTGCTACAACAACTGGAGGCTCTCTACAAGAAGGGTCCGCGTGCAATGAGCGCCTATACAGCCATAGCCTGGCTGCACGTGGCCAACGTAGGACAGGCCGCTATTCGCTACAATATTCGCGGCTACTGCAAGACACCGGTCAACGATACGGTCGGGGGCCTTGATGCGCTGGGTAGCGCCTATCAGGCCATCCAACGCGGTGCGGCAGACGTGATCATTGCGGGCGGTTGCGAGGCGATGCTCAATCCTTTTATATTGCTCCTACTGTCTCGCCAGAAGCAATATCTGACCGGGTCTGATCCCCAGGCGTATCGTCCTTTCGATCGCTGTGCCGCTGGCCTGATACTGGCTGAAGGGGCTGGCATGTGTATTGTAGAAGAGCTAGAACATGCTCAGAGGCGCGGAGCACCGCTCTATGGTGAGATAGTCGGCTATGGACAAACTAACGATGCCAGTGGTCTCCTCCCACCCCAGGCGGATGGTCGCCGCTATGCGCGCGCGCTGCTCCAGGCGATGCATGAAGGAGGGCTACAGCCACAAGATATCGCCTATGTCAGCCTGGATGGTCATGCGCTACCAGAGGCAGATCAAGGCGAGGCACAGGCTCTACACCTGGCCTTTGGCGCACACCTCCCAGGTGTCGCACTCAGTGTCCCACGTACCAGCGTCGGCCATAGCTATGCAGCCGCTGGCGTATTGGATACCATCGTCGCGCTGCTGGCGCTCAAACATGGCACGGTCCCACCAACTATTAACTGTGAACAGCTTGATCCACACTACGAGATCACACTGGTACGCGATACTGCTCAGGCGCTATCCCCTCATGCATCGACCGCATTGATTGGTGGACGTGGAACTGGCGGCTCAAATATCGCGCTAGCTGTCAAACGAGACGTTTAGTATATGAGTTCACAGAATCATCGCCTGGAAGATAGATCTATAGAGCGGCCTATCGCCATCGTTGGAGCCGGTCCGACCGGACTGTTAGCCGCAAGCTTGCTAGGACAGGCTGGCATCCCTGTCTGTCTGTTTGAAAGGCAGCTTGAGCCCGAGAACGAACCACGCGCCATCACGATCGATGACGAAGGATTGCGCATCTGTCAGGCTATCGGGATCGCAGACGAGCTCTGCAAGCATGCGCTGCTGAATATGTCTGCCCGCTATATCTCACAGAACAGAACGCTCGTGCATATCGCACCACGCCAGCAACCCAACGGCTATCCACTCATCTCCACATTTCACCAGCCAACGTTAGAGAGGCTACTACGTACGAATCTGCTACGATACCCCTCCGTCACCTTCTATCCTGGACATGGCGTTACAGCAATCGAGCAGGATCAACAACAGGTCACACTCACCGTCCAGACCACAGACGGCGCAACACACTCCCTCCACGCTCCATATGTATTGGCCTGCGACGGCGCACGCAGTCTACTACGCCAGCGCATGGCAATCCCCCTCAATCCAGTCTCTCTGGCAAATATTCGACAGTCAGGAAGGCAGGTCAGCAGGCAGCAGCGACCGCAGGCAGGACAACGCTGGCTGGTCCTTGATACCCTGGAGCATGAGACTGCAGCTGCGCACGATCAAACAGCCTTAGAACAGGCACGGCAGCAGATTATCTTTTTCTGCAATCCACGCCGCCCGGCTGTTACTGTACCGGCCCCGGAAGCACGGAGACGCTGGGAGTTTATGCTAAAACCAGACGAGGACGGTGAACAGCTCTGCCAGCCAGAGTTGGCACGACAGCTCATAAAGCAAGCCTGCGCTACGTTACCCCCTGGTCTATCGCTCCTCTATGCCGAAGACGCTGAGATCCAACGTACCGCTATCTACACCTTCCATACGCTCAATGCAGCAAGCTATCTACGTGGGCGCGTTTTCTTGCTGGGAGATGCCGCGCACCTGATGCCACCCTTCGGTGGACAGGGCATGAATAGCGGCCTACGTGACGCCTATAACCTTTGCTGGAAGCTACGCATTGCCTGGAAGGACGGAAACCCTCACCATCTATTACAGAGCTACCAACGTGAGCGCAGTCCGCATACGGACCGCATGATCCGCTTTTCAGCGAACCTGGGAGCTCTGATCATGACTCCGTATCGTCCACTGGCTGCTATCCGGGATCTCAGCCTCAATACGCTCAATGTCTTGCCACAGGTACGCAGCTACCTATCAGATATGCGTATCAAACCAGTCGCTACCTATACACACGGCTGCCTGCTCCCACGCCATCTCACCAGAGCACCCAGGCTTACGGGAACACTCTTTCCAGCCACAACCGTCACCCTCCTACAAGCAAAGAACCGCTCATACACATGCCGTCTCGATGAACTCCAGGGACAGCGCTTTCTCTTGCTCTGGCTGCAACCCGATACGCCACAAGTGATAAAGCATCTAGCACAAAGCACGACAAAGCTCTGGACACGACTTGCGGTACAGGCTATGCAGATAGTTCATGATACTGATTCTAGTAATGATGGTAATGATGATAGTAACGATGGCAGTATTGCCAGAATGGCAGGAGAGCAGGTACAGATCGGTCAGATAGTAGATCACAGCGGTCAGCTCACCAGACAATTACGCCGCTACAAGGGCTCCATCTTGCTTTTACGTCCCGATCAATATGTCATGGGGCAGTTCAAGATAGCCAGGCTGCACGCTATTGAGCAAGCGTTGATGGCGCTACTCGGTATCGAGTAAGCCATCAACGCTCCCATAACAATCTAATCTATAATAGATGAAGATTCAGTAGCAATCCTATTATTTGGCGATATCGTCTCCAAGCAGACGCTGATAGAGGTCACGCTGACGAAGAGCTGCTTTGCGATAGATGTCGCCACGCTTGTTGTCAGGCCTGACGGGATCGCCAATCTCAGGTTCCAATTTAGAGAGGTCAGGGATAATCTGAAGGGCTTCGAGGGCTAAGAGTGCGGCACCACGAGCCGAGGCTTCCTGCTCTTTTGATGGATAGATAGCGACGTCGGTGGTGTCAGCGATGATGTGTTGCAGCGTCTGGGAGTGGAAGAGAGCACCACCGCTGGCCATCAAACGATGATCACTGGTATCGGCATGCAGCGCTTTACACAGCTCCTCATGGATGGCGGCCAGACGATAGCCCAGTGCTTCCATACCCGCAGCAAGGATGTCGGCTGGCTCAGTATGGATAGAGAGACCCGAGACGGTCATACGAGCCTCGGCATGCCAGCCCAGACTGCGCTCACCAGAGATAAAGGGCAGCATCGTCAGACCATGCTCATCGGGGGCAAGTTTGGCGATCTGTGGCTCCATCTCTTGCAATGATCCCACCTTCAATGTGTTATCCAACCAGGCGAGCAGATTACCACCCTCGCTCATAGCACCACCGATGACAGCACGTTGCTTATCGACAAAGTAGAGCCAGAGGCCAAGCGGTAGTGTCTCCAGTTCATCGTATGGCGTCACCACGCGCATCGCACTGGAGGTCCCCATGGTCAGCGACCAGTTCTGCTTATTGATGCAGGATGAGCCAATACAGGCCGAGGCACCATCCCCAAGCGCAGGAAACCAGGGAACGTCTTTCAGCGCAGGCCAGCGTGTGACATACTCTCCCTGCAAACCCTTGAGGCTATCATGCATATCACCGATATCTGACAGCTGCTCGCGACGTACAGACAGAACATGCATCAGCTCTTCATCCCATTGCAGCGTCTGCCGTGTGAGCATACCGGTCGCCGACGCCATCGAGACGCTACAGACCGAGTGACCAAGCACAGTGCGATGCAGATATTCGCCAAACGAGATCCACTGCCGCGCCTGCGCAAAGACTTCTGGCTGCTCTTTCTTGAGATAACGTAGCTTCGCAGGCCAATAGCTAGCATGAAAGCGTACGCCGGTACGATCGTGAACTTTCTGTTCATCCAGTTCCTGACGCAGTTCGTGGGCAGCCGCAAAGGCGCGTGTATCCTCCCAGGTAATCACTGGCGTCACAGGCTTACCATTTGCATCGACACCCAGCAAGCTATGCCAGAAGGTATCGATCGCGACCGCTGCAATCTCCTGCGTAAGCTTCCCGGCCTTCTTGAGCACATCATCAATCGTCTGCGCCACCAGTTTGACCAGTGTATCAGCATCTACCGATACCTGTCCGGCGGACGACGTATCAAGCTTATAGGTACTCTGAGAGACCAGAGCAGGGATTGCACGCCCATTGGCATCGAAGAGCAGGGCACGTGTAGACGACGTACCAACATCCAGCGCCAGAATATATGGCGATTTCGCATCAGACATAAACGTATGTTCTCCCAACCTTCACAAATTAACGGAAAGGGCAAAGCGCTCACTGAAGGGGGCAAAACCCTCCCTCTCTATAGAAAGTATTTTACACCTTCCCGCTTTGGATACGTTACGCAAGGTTGGGTAGTTGCCAGTCGATCTCCGGCTTGCCCGAGGATCGCAATGCCGCATTGATCTTCGAGAAGGGTCGGCTACCAAAGAAGCCATTGCGTGCCGAGAGGGGTGAAGGGTGAGCAGATTCGATAATCGTATGGCGCGTCGTATCGATCAAAGCCTTCTTCTTCTGCGCATAGCCTCCCCACAACACAAAGACCACAGGTTCCTCTTTCGCATTCACGACGCGGATCACCTGATCGGTAAAGAGCTCCCAGCCATGGTTCTTATGCGAATTGGCCTCGTGCGCCCTCACTGTCAGCACAGCATTGAGCATCAGGATACCTTGCGCCGCCCAGGGTACCAGATAGCCGTTATTGGGGATGCTACAGCCAACGTCCTCACGTAGCTCTTTAAATATGTTCATCAGCGAAGGCGGTGACTTGATACCGGGACGCACAGAGAAGCAGAGGCCGTGCGACTGATTGTGATTGTGGTAGGGGTCCTGACCCAACCAGAAGACATTGACATGTTCATAAGGGGCCAGACGTAGAGCAGTGAAGACATCCTGCTCGGGGGGAAAGACCTCGTGGCGCTCTCGCTCAGCATCCACAAACTGCGCTAACTTCTGAAAATATGGCTTCTCTATCTCGCCATTCAGGTGCTCATGCCAACTCTCTGGAATATCGATCTGCATATGCTATCCTTCATTCAACATATTTTGTGCACATGCTATCACGCACTTGCACTACTATAGCATTCTAAACGCGCTCTGCAAAACTGGCAATCTTCTGCACTATTTGCGGTATTCTCGCGAACCATGGGTTCCTATACATGAAATCCCATAGATATAAGAAAAGAGGCGGCACTGACACATATATGTCAATGCTGCCTCTCGTTGCTTACTGGTGTAAGATCCTAAGATCCTAGCCCACGCTACCAGACATCTCCAACTGGATCAGGCGGTTAAGTTCGACCGCGTACTCCATGGGGAGCTCTTTGGTGATAGGCTCAATGAAACCGTTGACGATCAGTGAATAGGCTTCAGACTCGTCTAGTCCACGGCTCATCAGGTAGAAGAGCTGATCCTCACCGACCTTCGAGACGGTTGCTTCGTGACCGATCTCAGTCTGGTTCTCTTCGACGCGGATCGTTGGATACGTATCGGTGCGTGCATTCTCATCCAGCAGCAGAGCGTCACAACGGACGTTCGACTTGGTGTGGTGAGCACCTGGATTAATACGTACGAGGCCGCGATACGAGGCGCGACCAGTGCCTTTAGAGACCGACTTCGACAGGATCTGCGAAGTTGTATGTGGTGCGAGATGGGTAATCTTCGCGCCTGCATCCTGATGCATACCGTCGTTGGCAAAAGCAACTGACAGGACATCACCACGAGCACCTGGCTCCATCAACAGCACGGCCGGATATTTCATCGTAACCTTAGAACCGAGGTTACCATCAACCCACTCCATGGTGGCGTCGCGATAGGCGGCTGCACGCTTGGTGACCAGGTTGTAGACGTTCTTCGACCAGTTCTGGATGGTAGTGTAACGAACACGCGCACCTTCCATAACCTTCAGCTCAACGACGGCACTATGCAGGCTGTCTTCGGTGTAGCTTGGTGCGGTACAACCCTCAACATAGTGGACGTATGATCCTGGCTCAGCGATGATCAGTGTGCGTTCAAACTGACCCATGTTACGAGCATTGATACGGAAGTATGCCTGCAAAGGAATCTCAACGCGTACATTACGTGGGACGTAGACGAAGCTACCACCACTCCAGACGGCGCTGTTCAACGAGGCAAACTTGTTATCAGAGGGCGGAATAATGCTGCCAAAGTGCTCACGTACCAGATCAGGATACTCACGGAGAGCGGTATCCATATCGGTGAAGATAACACCCAGCTTCTCAAGGTCCTCACGCACCTTATGATAGACCGCTTCACTCTCGTACTGTGCGGTCACGCCTGCCAGGTACTTACGCTCAGCCTGAGGAATACCGAGGCGATCGAAGGTATCTTTAATCTCGGAGGGGATATCTTCCCAGGTCTTACCTTGCTCCGGAACTGGCTTGATATAGTAGTAGATATCATCGAAGTCGATATGTGACAGATCGGCACCCCATGTGGGCATTGGGCGTTTCTCAAAGAGATCAAGGCTCTTGAGACGAAACTGCCGCATCCAACTGGGCTCGCCCTTCATCTCGGATATCTGCTCAACGACCTTTTTGGTCAGTCCCTTCTGGGATTTAAATGCGTAGTTCTCAGGAACCGAGAAGCCAGCGCTATAGTTTCCCTGCTCCAATTCAAATGCCTGACTCATACTTTAACTCCAATTGCTGGTTGATTCTATTTGTCTGCATTCATTAACAGTAAAAAAGACGAAGCATGCTATAGTGATGAGCTTTTCGCCTCTTTCTGGTGTCGTCGTATGTGCTTGCTTAATCCTGACTTGCGTACTCGGATTTAATCGTATTATAAGTGTTTTTCCCTGCCTTGTCAAGAACAGAGCACGCACCATTACTTTACTTCGACTCTCCAGGCCACCGCGTAGAGACCACAACGAAGCTCAACTGAGCTCAGCGTTGTTTTTACTTGACAGGCGATAGGGTTCCTTGCTATTATGTGGGCGGTAAAGGGTATTTTCTGACAGCCCTTAGACCAAATCCAGTTGCGCCCATAGCTCAGGGGATAGAGCAATGGTCTTCTAAACCATGTGTCGCAGGTTCAAATCCTGCTGGGCGCACTTCCTCTTTTTTTCTAGGACCGCATTTTTCTCTGGGGCAGCCGCTCAAGCATTGAGCACAGCAGCGCTACCATGTTGGGCGAAATTTCTGTGGCAAGATCCCGCCATTAGCTACGGTGATCAGTTGGCCCAAGTCGATCTTTAACTCTTCCATGCGCTTTGCGCCAACGATGGTCGCCCACTGTCCTTCCAAATGGGACAGGATCACCTCAGTCTCCCGAATGCAGCTCCAGCCGCGCTGCGTGAGGGTTACGATCTTTCCACGCCGGTCGGTCGGATGTGGTTGGCGCACGACGTAGCCACGCTGTTCAAGATAATCCACCATTTCGCTCGCCGCTTGTTTCGTGATGTCTAAAAATTCGGCAAGCTCGTTGCCAGTTGCACCATCTAGTGCAAGACGGTGGAAAGCGAAACCATGTGCGGGACGGACATCGTTATAGCCACGCTCGGCAAGGTGCTTGTGCAAGATGTCTATCATCGTGCGAGAACCGAGCAGAAGCAGGAGCGTCAGCTCGTAACTGGGTGTGGGTTCCATTCTCTTTTTCCCCTCCCTATGATAAAAGATAGTCAAACAACTTGACTATCTTCCAAGGCATGCTGTATGCTGTCTGAGTAGTCAGGCTGTTTGACTATTATACTGCGGTTTCTCTTCGACGGGAACCTTTCTACTTGCTCCTACAGGAGGCTATGATGTCTAACAACGCAAATAAGGATGTGATTACACGGTTTATCACGGAGATCTGGAATGGAAACTACCTCGATGCACTCGATGCCTTCCTTGATCCCGCTTACTACGACTATACCTATGAGCCACGCAACCGCGAGGGGCTGGAACGCGCCTTGCTGCTCATGCAGAGCGCGTTTCCTGGTCACGAAACGATGATTGAAGAGATCGTTGAGGAAGGCGATACAGTGGCAGTTTGTTTGACATTACGTGGGACCCATGCCGGACCATTTCGCGGCTTGCCCGCGTCCGGCAAACTGTTTGCCATCGGCGGCTACCGCTTCTACAAGGTCAGCGACGGCAAGATCACCTCACATCGGGGATTAATTGACCTCCCAAGCTTGCTCCAGCAAATTGGCGCAAACAACTAATGTGTCTCCACATCTGCATCTCACGAACTGAAGAGTTTCTTGCTTCTCCGCGTCTGTTGGCCTCTCAACTCCCCTGGAAACAGAAAGAAGATAGCATCATGGCAAGACCTCTTCATGCTTCAAGTAAGCTTGTCCTCCAGACCTTTGAACCTCTCTCAGCCACATGCCTGGCCTGCGGCAATGCTGCTCATATCGCCTATCATACCCAACGGACGGTTACCACTCTGACAGGACGACATCACCTGCATTTGGCAGTACGTCGATGTAACTCTCCTGAATGTCCACGTTATCATCGCCCTTATCGACCAGAGGCAGAGGGAACATGGGCATTACCACATGGGGAATACGGATTGGACGTGATTGCGCTAATTGGGGTCTTGCGCTACCAACGGCATCAGAGCCTGACAGAAATCCATCACCACCTGCACGAGCGAGGACTCTCGATTGGCGAACGAACCGTTCTGAATCTCCTTGCTCGCTATGAAGAACTCGTGACCATTCACATGACCGATCGAGAAAGGTTGCAATCACTCGTTCAGAAGCAGGGATCTCTCATTCTCGCGCTGGATAGATTGCGTCCAGATATTGGCAAGGAAGTGCAAGAGACACTCGCTGTTCCCATTCGGGGGGTCATTTAGGATGGACAGCGTTCCATTCGCAACGCTGTCGCTACCGCGTTTCCAGAGATTCCTCATCAGTTGTGTCACTTTCATTATCTCCGCGAAGCAGCGAAACCACTCTATGAGGCAGATCGCCACGCGAAGAAAGAATTGAAAAAGCAGGTACGTGGCGTTCGTCCAATTGAGCGGGAAGCTGAGCAACATGATGATGAGGAGGCGATGATCACACGGAAATATTGCCTTGCGGTCCGAAGTGCTTTGACTGATGATGGGTGTCCTCCCCTTTCTGCTCCCGGCCTCAAACTGTATGAGCGACTCTCCCTGATTGTGGCCTCCCTGGAACGCGTCGCGGAAATTGAAGCTTTGCCTCCCCCACTCGACAAACTGTATCGGCTGCTCACAAAAGGAGTAGCAGCGACAGAGCCATTGTGGTCTGATGTCCAGGCAGGCTACGGTTGGGTGCATCGAGCCGCACATATCTTGGCAAACGTGGAGCATCTCTCCTCAAAGGAGGTGCAACGACAGTATGAGGAATTGCTGGAGGAGATGCAACACTGTGTCTCCTTGACTACCCCCCTTCAGCAGATGATTGCCACCTTTCTCAAAGTGACAGCGAGCTATCAGCCTGGACTGTTTCACTGTTATGACGTGACTGATCTTCCACGCACCAACAATGATCTTGAACATGTTTTTGGCTCTGCACGCTATCATGAACGGCGTGCAACTGGCAGGAAACAAGCCTCTCCTGGTCTGGTCGTACGCGATTCGGTACGTCTCGTTGCAGCAATTGCTACCCAAAACTACCACTTCAGTGGCCCTGATCTTGCCCCACGCGATCTGACGCGGTGGCAAACGCTCAGAAAACAGATCAACTATCGCCATGAAGCTCGGCGGGAACACGTTCGTTTTCGGAAAGAACCTGAACACTATTTACGTGCTTTGGAGGAGCAGTTATCCCAGAGAAAAATGCGGCCCTAGTTTTTTCAGGATGATCCTCTTCATCTTTCAGGGGATATCACGAAGAGAACCAGGCCAACACTGTCAGCATCGCACTTATAGGCCACATACCTGGTGCGAGCTACGGCCCAGGTTCTAGGCAACGCGCTCCGCGTTCTGGGCTTTGTGCCGCTGGAAGAGATTTAACGCGCACGACCCTCGATCTGGAAAATAAACTTCCAGATCGAGGGTCGTGGACACCACTCACTCTCTGTTTACTCAAATTCGGCCTTCAATGGCTGAACGATCTCTTCGTCCATACTATGGACTACATTCTCCAGGTAAGGCGGGCGCAAATTCAGAATGATGTGTGTCGCGCCCGCCTCAATATACGTGCGAATCTCATCGCGAGCCGCCGCCATATTGTCCGGATTGACCAGAATCTGGATGGAACGCTCGATAGTTCCGGGATCGCGCCCGACGGCGGCGCAATGCTCGTCCAGGGTCGCGCATTTCTGGCGGAACAGCTCAACGCCGCCTCCGACAAAGTTCCAGATATCCGCGTACTGAGCCACTATGCGCAAAGTCAATTTCTCGCCGCTACCACCGATAACAAATGGCGGATAGGGTTTCTGAATCGGCTTCGGCTCACAATAGGCATCTTTAATCTGGTAATACTTTCCCTCAAAAGTGGGCGCGGTCTCGGTCCACATGCGTTTGATGACCTCGCATGCCTCGCCAAACCTGCGGATACGCTCACCAGGCTTATACAGTTCAATGCCATAGGCAGTGTGCTCAGTCTCATTCCAGCCCGCGCCAATGCCAAAATCCAGGCGGCCATTAGAAATAACATCGACCGTGGCGCCAATGTTGGCCAGCACCGCCGGATGCCGATAGGTATTGCCAGTCACCATTAAACCCATGCGCAAACGCGTGGTCTGCGCGGCAAAGGCGCTCAACAAGGACCAGCCCTCAAAACAGGGCTCGGTGGTGTCACCGTTAATCGGCATAAAATGGTCAAAAAGCCAGGCATGCTCAATCGATGGAACTGTATCAGCTTCCAGCCAGACACGCTGCAGATCTTGATAGGTTGTGCTCTGGGGAGCTGTCTTTATCCCAAACCTAAGCTTCACGTTCTTTCCTCTCATATGTAGATGCCAGAAACAAACCTCTGACAACTCTTCATTACTATCATATTTACAAGAATTAATACATTAATCGCGGTCCTGGGAGACCGCTACTAGTATTACAACGAGACTTTTTACCAACGTAGCCCTTGCAACTGGGCAAGAAGGCGCTTGCGATGGGAGCAATAAGCAGCGTAGTTGTGGCGTTGCTGGTAAGCGATCAACGCCAGGGTTTCAGGCAAGGCCAACACGGGTTGGGGCAAGGCAACTCGCAAGAGCAATGAGTAGTGACCCTCAGCCTCACATCAGTTGTTGAAGTAGTGCTGTTCGAGGTCCGGGATCAGCGCGAGGTGCACAGGTCGCCATCCCAAGAGTTCCTGGGTCCGTGCACTCGACTTCGGAACGTCGAGCGCCGCCACGGCGCCGAGAAAAGAGCCGAAGTGGGCGTCTGCCTCTTCACGGGAAATGCTGACCACCGGCAGGTTCAGGTGGCGACCGATGACGTCAGCGATGTCGCGGAATGGCACCCCCTCGTCGCCGACCCCGTCAAGCCGTGACCCCGCCGGGGCGACTTCCAGTGCCAGGCGGAACAGGCGCGCCGCATCAAGGCGATGGACGGCCATCCAGCGGTTGGACCCGTCGCCGATGTAGGCAGAGACGCCCTTCGTACGGGCGATGTTGATCAGGCTCGGCACTAAGCCGCCCTTGTCGCTCTCGCTGTGCACGGACAGTGGGAGAGTGACGACCGATGAGCGCACCCCACGCTCAGCCAGTGCGATCACCACGTTATCCGATGCCTCCCCGTTTATGTGAGCGGTGGTCACGAACGGCTTGCCGGAGCCCTCGAGCGCCGCCCCCATCGTCTCGACGGCGCGCAGATCAGTTGTAAGCGTGGCTGCGAAGTCCGAGAAGTCGGGCGTAAACGCAAACGCCAGGTGAATGACGCCGTCGGCAGCGGCGGCACCGCGGTGAAGGCTGTCGAGGTCGTCAAGGGCACCGCGGTGCACCTCGGCCCCAGCTTCCTTCAGGACCGCGGCACCATGGTCTGAACGGGTCAAGCCGACGACCGTATGACCGGCACCAATGAGTTCGCGGACAACGGCGGAACCGATGTAGCCTGTTGCTCCTGTGACGAAAACACGCATAAGAAAATTCTCCTTCCACTGGTAAGATCAAACGTGAGTGTGATAAAATGAGGCTACCTCCATTTAACGGAGGAACCCTCATTTTGTCAAGGGCCAATATCCAAAGACACTGTTCAAATAAGGATCAGGTGCTCTCATCCTTCTGCCCCTAAATGGCCTATCAGTGTAAAAACATCGAAAAGATACGGCGTACCATATAACTACTAAATTTGTGCTCGTTCAGTAGCATCAATGATGCCTGAGCCATCAGCATAAATCGCCCTTGCAAGCCATTCGGCAAACATGAGCTTTTGAGATGCGAGCGTAAACGTAGGATATAATAGTAGTTATATGGTACTTCATTTCCTACGGTCAAAATTGCACCGATAGGCCTGACCGGGATATGCAGCATTCATGTGCATCAATGCACGCTCAAGCCCCTCACGGTTACGAGGCTCATACGTAAAATCGTAGTAGGCTGGATCAATGAGATCATCGAGCATGTCGAGGTCGCTTCCGTTCCAGACCTCCGTGATGAACCGTATAATGACATCTTTATTCGTGTTGCTAGACATCGTCGTCTCCTGGAGAAACAAGAAAAACTGTTCCCGTATGAGAAAAATCAGTGTATATAGTCAAAGAGCTTGACTACTTGCTCAGTATATACTCTGCCAGGAAAATAGTCAAGCTCTTTGACTATATAGAAGAACAAAGAAAAATTGAGGATGGAATTCGTACCCAATTACGATCTGACGCTCCTACTTGGGCTTGGGTTTCGGACGGCGATAGACGACTTGCACAAACATCTGGCTGCACTCGGCTACGATGATGTCCGTCCTGCACACGGTTTTGCTTTCCACCGCCTCGCGCCGGATGGTGCAACTGGAAATGAGCTTGCTGAATTTTTAGACATTACGAAACAAGCTGCCAGCGAAATGGTGGATTATCTCGAACAGCACGGTTACGTCGTGCGCTTGCCGCACCCTATTGACCGGCGCGGGAAGATCGTTACTCTTACGGATCGCGGCTGGAGCTGTATTCGAGCGACCGAAGCGATCCTGTCACAGATGGAAGCGCAGTGGGCAGCCATCATTGGAGCAAAGCGTATGGAAGAGCTAAGAGCTGACTTACGCCAGCTTATCATGGCGGCGAATGGTGGCACATTGCCACAGAAATTTCGCCCAACGTGGTAACACTGCTACCTGCTACTCCCGATGATTGACCAATGGTCCCTCGTGCTGTTATAGAGCAACTATCCCAGAGAAAAATGCGGTCCTAGTTTTTTTAAGCTACGTATTCAATCCCTCTCTCATCCACCCACGATAGTACCATTCTATACTAGCGAAATGCTGGATAGTACGGAACGTTACTTTGCTCGGGCCAGCGTTCACGCATCTTACGCGCAATCTCACGTGCGGCGGCACCGGTATGTGGCAGATAACTATATTCGTCGGTTATGTTGGCGACGACGTCCATATTCATGATGTGGCGCTGGCGATCACTGGCGGCAATCACATTGCGATCTTCGTTGAGCAGGCGTGGTAATGGGATAAAAGTGTTACGCCAGAGCATCCAATAGACGCTCGCTTCCACCAGTGCATGCGCGAAGAGGGTATCATCCATGGCTTCAAAACAGCCCTTGCTTAACTCCGCACGATAGACGTCATCCATCTGCTGGATTATTGTTTGTGGAATATCAAAGACGCACCAGCAGGTTGGGAAGCGTACATGTCCGTAGACCCCACTGAGCAGGGCATGCCCAATCTCACCGCCTTCAAAGTCGATGAGATAGCAACCGTTCTCTGTAAAGAGGCAATTATCGGGACAGGCATCGATCTGCATGAAGGTATGGAACGGTCCAGGCGTGAAGAGAGCAGTAAAGACTGTCTCTAGCTCGCTGAGTACCTGCGAACTCACCTCGACGCCGAAAAGTTCTGCGCTCTGCTGAAAGGTTGTAATGAGGAGTTGGCGCTTGCCATGAGCGGGTCCGCGCTCTTCGACAGGACCGAGCGCGGCACGCCGATGCTGGTAATCACGCGTCCACAGTGCAGTGGCTGCATGCATACTGCCCTGCTGACGAGCATATTCGATGAGCGCATGCTCTGCCGCCAGCGCATCGTTGCCCAATAGATAGGCGTCGAGTCCCTGGCCCGACCCGAGATCCTCAAGCACCAGCAAGCCATGTTCGAGATCGCCACCATAGAGGCGCGGAGCCATCGCGAAACGTACTGCCTTCAGAAATTGCAAGCTTGCCCACTCATTGAGCGTTGTATTCGCCCATGCTGGTAGCTCACTCTGCTCATCACTATACGGCTGCTCCCAACCACCCTTTGCCTGCTTCACAATCACACTCTGTGGTAGTGCAAGTGTCGTATCCTCATGCTGCGCTCGTACCTGAAAACGATAGACAAGGGCACGCAGACCATTCTGGAGATTGTCTTCTTGCTCCAGGCGTAGGGGTATCCCATAGGTATCGTGTAAGATCCGCTCAGCACTCTCGATCAGCCGAGCATCCGCTGCCAGTTTCGGTTGTTGCATCATGCGTGCGCGTCGCCTTTCCTCATGCCACAGCTCAGAGGCTTGAACTGCTGGCCTTCATACACTATTTCTACACATCAGTGTATGAAAGCCAGCATTAAAAAGCAAGGCACCGGCTACAACGCTTTAATATTTAATAATAGAGCCAGGATCTTGCATCCAATCGATGCCGAAAAATCCAGTAGTTACCGATCTGGGCCGCGATAAGGAATGGGAGCAGCGGCACAATAATCCAGCTAATGAGTTGGAGGGTATAGGGGCCAGAGGCGGTCTGGGCCAATGTCAGACTCCAGCTGCTGTTCAACGTCGAGATGAGAATATGCGGGTAGAGTCCGCTACTGATTGCAACGACGGCCAACACAATTGCGACACCACTGCAAGCAAAGGCACGACGATACAGGGCACGTCGCAACAACCAGTAGGAACAGCCTACCATGATCAATGCCAGCAGACCACTACCAGTACTCAACAGACCGCCAGTGAGATGAAAAGCCGCAGGCGCACAGAAGAAACCAACGATAGCCAGTATAACCAGCACGCCTGACACGATCGGTCCCAGCCGTAGAGCGATCGCACGGATAGCAGGCAGAAAGGGTTGCTCCACACGTAAGGCTAAAAACAATGCACCATAGAAGAGGAAGAATGCAACCAACGCCACGCCCCAGAACAGCGCGTAGAGATTGAAGAGTCCCGCAAAACCACCGGTATGCTGCGCCTGCTGGTTCAGTGGCAGACCGCTCACAATGTTACCCAGTACCATGCCCCAACACAGGCTCACCAGCAGACTCGTAGCGCATACCAGCAGATCCCAAGCATGACGCCATGCCTGTTGTGCGCGATGATTGCGAAACTCAATAGCAGCCCCGCGTACGACCAGTAGCGCCAGAATAGCGAGCAGT
Source organism: Ktedonobacteria bacterium brp13 (assembly GCA_015099395.1). GTDB lineage: Bacteria > Chloroflexota > Ktedonobacteria > Ktedonobacterales > Ktedonobacteraceae > Dictyobacter. The sequence goes on from AP024096.1 coordinate 4,538,229, forward strand.
AGCGGATACAGACTACTAAACAAAGCCGCATAGAGTGTCGGAAAAGCAGCGAACAGCGCACCGATGCCACATACCATCCAGACCTCATTGCCCAACCAGAAAGGACCAATCGTATTCAGCAGGATACGTCGCTCGACATCATTACGACCAAGCCAGGGATAAAGCATCCCAACACCGTAATCAAAGCCCTCCAGCACAAACAGGCCGGTAAAAAACAGCAGTACCAGTACGAACCAGAGTAGTTGCAGATCCATCGTGTCGCTCCCTCATTTCTTGTACGTTCTATTCAAAGCCAGCCAGCCTGATCAGCTATCAGCCAGGCCGCCGCTAGATAACAGCTAACGCTTCCTCCGTGCTTGTGCTATGGCTAGCGTCATCGCGCTCCACGCCACCACGTGCATATTTAATGATCAGCGCAATATCGATAACCGCCAGAATGCTATAGAGCAGAGCGAAGGTAATCAGGGAGATAAGCACCATTGTGGGGCTCATATTGGGTGTCATCCCCTGCTGTACCGTCAACAATTTGTAGATGATCCAGGGCTGGCGACCAGTCTCGCGGGTCACCCAACCACAGATGTTGATAATGTAAGGGAGGACAACACAGGGTATCAGAAAGCCCAGGAAGTGACGCGAGCGAAACAGACGCTTGCTCAGCAGCAATACGACACAGAGCACCGCAACAATAAAGAGGAAGAGGCCTGTGAAAAACATCGTATGGTAGGTCACAACATCCAATTGAGAGGGTGGCATATAATCGCCCGGTCCAAACTGCGCGACAAAGATAGCCTCCAGTTGCCGCATGCCTAAATCGGTCGGAGTGTTACTGCTCACCAGGCCTATACTCGCCGCCCATTTCATCGGCTGATTCGCACGTAGCCACACAATCTGCAGCCCCCCCGATAGCACAGCCATCAGGATGCCAATAAGCGCCGTAATAGCCCCCATACGTAACGAGCGCTGAAACGCCTCAATGTGCACGGCACTACCCTTTTTGCGTAGATGATAGGCGCTGATCGCCATGACAAAAAAGGCCGCCGTCACCAGACCACTACCAATCACATGGGGTAGCGAATTATAGAGGTTCGGATTCTCCAGCAAGGCCATAAAATTAGTCATATAGGCCTGACCATCATGGATTACATAACCCACTGGCGCTTGCATAAAACTGTTCGCGATAAGAATCCAGAAGACAGACATATACGCACCAAAGGCGACCAGCCAGATCGTCGTCAGATGCACTTTGCGCGGCAGAAGATCCCAGCCAAAGATCCAGATGCCCAGAAACGTCGACTCAACAAAAAAGGCCAGGAGCGTCTCAATAGCCAGTGGCGCACCAAAGACATTACCGACAAAACGCGAGTAGTTGGACCAGTTGGTGCCAAACTGGAACTCCTGAGCCAATCCAGAGACGACACCCAGCGCATAATTGATCAGGTAGAGTTGCCCCCAGAACATTGCCATCCGTCGATATGTATCCTTGCCATGCACGACGTAGAGCGTCTCCATCAACGCGATTAAAACAACCAGTCCTAATGTAAGTGGCACAAACAGGTAGTGATATATTACTGTTGTTGCGAATTGCAAACGTGATAGAACCAACGAATCCATGCTGATCTCCCTCGTTGCATATGTGTTACAATGATGAATGAATAGTTATCGTACTATTTAATATTTGTTTACTATTGAATAGTGTAACACCCAATGAATAGGCTGTCAAGCACTTATTTGGTAAGAGGTAGAGGAACAGGAAGACCATGACAGACATTGAGCATCCACAAAAGCGGACCTATCATTCGCCAGCACGCGAGCGACAGGCGGAGGAATCCCGTCAGCGCATCCTGCAAGCCGCCCGGGTCCATTTCTTAGAGCGAGGCTATAGTGGCACAACTATCGATGCAATCGCGAAGGAGGCTGGAGTTTCACCCAAGACGGTTACCGCTATCTTTGGTACGAAGCAGGGAATAATGGCCGAAATGCTGCAGCCATCTGCCTTTGGCGAGCGCTATCAGCAACTTTTGCGGCAGATAAGAAATGCATCTGACCCGATACAAGGCGTGCAGATTATCGCCCAGATCTGCCGGCAGATCTATGAACTTCTGACACCAGAGCTCGACCTGTTAAGAGGAGCAACAATGGTATCTCCTGAATTAATGGAGATCTCGCAGCAGATCAATGCACGCCGCAAACATTTCCAGGGGGCAGGCGTTATGCACCTGGCGCAACAAGGCCTCTTGCGGCAAGAGCTCACAGTAACAGAGGCGATCGACGAGTTCTGGACCTTAACCGCCTATGATCTCTATCATATGCTGGTGCAGGAGTGTGGTTGGAGTCCCGATCAATATGAGGCATGGCTCATCGGCTTATTACGGCAGCGCCTGCTAAAACCACAGTCCGAGCAAGCGAGTGAGCAGCCTGACACATAAGCAGCGTTCCTCTTCTCACTGGTTTTTGCGAAACCTGAAAACTTGAAAACTTGAGCTCATTTTGACACATCCTGGTGTGTTATGCTATACTATTAGATCCCTAACACTGCTAGGAAGAGGGCCGAAAACATCGATTGCGTGGTTATCACTCCTATGTGTCGCCTGCCGATCACTGTTTGATCGCAGCAATGCAGATACGAGGTCATGCTTACCGCTGGTACGCATATCTCTTGAAAGGCAGCACTGCTATGGCTGAACATTCGGCATCCATTATTGTAAAAGCGCCACTCCACCAGGTTTATGCGCTCTTTACGCACTTCAATGATTTTCCTAAATTTATGAGCTTTGTCAAAGAAGTGACCTATTATGATGATCAACGTAGCCACTGGGTCGTGAAAGCATTCAATGAATATGAGTGGGACGCCGTCAATGAAAACTGGAAACCAGATGAGCAGATCGGCTGGCGCTCAACACGTGGGCTCAATAACTCGGGTGTAGTCAAGTTTCATGCGCTGGGTCCCGAACGCACCAGCGTAAACGTCTACATCCACTACTCTGTGCCATCAGGGTCGCTAGGCTCGGTCGGTGAGCGCCTGGGCATCAATGCGTACTTCGATTCCATTTTGCAAAAAGATCTTATACACTTTGCGCGCATGGTTGAAGAGGCACCGCCCGGCTCACTCGATCCAATGTCTTCACACTATCTCTTCCATGACGAGAGTGCAGTCAGCAAAGGTGAGCTCACGCAACGCCAGAAGGCCGCCATGGAGCACGATCCAATGATGAGCCCACAGGCACTCGCCGAGCGCGGAGCACAGATTAAGCGCGAGGAAGAGCAGCGTCGCCAGCGTACAAGCGAGCAAGCGGCAGCGTTACGTAGCAAAAAAGAACGCGAAGCACAGATTCGTCAGGAACAACAGGCTAACGTGCTACGTGATGCCGAGGTTATGCGGCGTGAACAGAGCGTACGCGCAGAAGCACAACGCATAGCGGATAGTATCCCACTAGACCCACGCCTGTCCTATGCCGCCAAGGCCCGTGGTCTTGGCGATAAAGATGGCAAGCGCTCACGCTATCCTAACCTTACGCAGGACCCAATGACCTCACGTAAAATCGTCAGAACAGAAGCAGCGCCACCACCCGCTCGCACGTAAACACGTAAACAGGGGAGGGCCAGTGCCCTCCCACCCATCCTTTACGCTTCGACTTCAGAGGCCTCGACTTCAAATACAGAGATCGCAAGAGGAAGTTCAAACCAGAAGGTCGAACCAGATCCAACGGTACTGTCAACACCGACGGTTCCGTTATGCCGTTCAATGATTGTACGACAGATATGCAGACCCAGTCCAAGACCTACGCCAGAGCCACTCTGTACTGTTATACCTGGAACACGATAGAAACGCTCCCACAGCCGCTCCAACTCTGCCGCTGGCAGGCCAGGTCCTTCATCACGTACTTTAACCACGGCACGCTCACTATCAAAATGCACAGAGACTTCAACCGGTCGATCAGCAGCCGAATACTTGAGCGCATTGGTCAGCAGATTAATGAGCACCTGCCCGATCCGATCAGAGTCAGCGTAAATGGGGAGCGGAGGAAATACACCAGTGACCGGCAGATCACGTAATCGGATCACGCGCTCGGCGGCAGCAGTACGCTGATCCTCTATTGCATTCATAACGATAGTACCCAGATCACAGTCCTGCATGTTCAATTCCAGCCGATGCACTTGAATACGCGAGACATCCAATAGATCACCAACCAGACGGTTCTGAATACGCACTTGCCGCTCTGCACGCTTCAGCAATTCCTCGGTCAATGCCAGCTTATCCAATTGCGCGCTTGCTATCTCCGCGCTCAGGTCCGTGAGGAGCGACTTTACACACCGTTTCGCCAACTGTATATTGCCATTGATCGTTGTCAGTGGTGTCCGCAACTCATGGCTTGCGATACCCAGAAACTCGTCCATACGACGATTTGACTCTAATAACGCCAGCTCATTAGAACGCGCATCAGAACGCTCTTGCAGCATACGTTCACGCTCAAGGATCAGCGTAATCAACCTGGCAACCGCCGTAGAGAGCGACAACTTCTCCGAGGAAAAATACTTCGTCTGCGCTCCATAGTCCAGTGACATAACCCCGATCAGATCAGAGCCCAGCAGCATCGGTACCAGCAGATAGCCAGAACGCGCCTGCAGTGGATCAATGATCACCACCTTGCCACTCTGTAACTGAGCAAGTTGAGCGGATAAGAAATAGCTGGAGAGTGGCTGATGAGCAAGTTCACACTGCCATTGCTGCATCTCCTGCGGAGCCATACCAACGACTGCAATCGGGTTCAACGCTGTCGTATCGCGATTAACCAGCGTGATCCCAATACAGTCACAAAGGGTGATGCGCTGCCCCAGTTTCATCAAGCTACAGAGCAATTGATGCACCTGAGAACTCGGTGTAAACTCCTCGTTCCCATGCTGACCGATGCCCTGCACCAGCACTTCAGCCATCTCCAAAAACATGTCCAGTATATCTTCTGTGCGCTGCGCTATCTGCTTGCGCAGCGTAACATCATGAAAGACAGCAACCGCACCGACGATATTACCAGTGTTATCACGTACGGGTGCGCCACTTATATCAATCTGAATATGACGACCGTCCAGGGTCAAAAATGTAATATCAGCCAAATCACCACTGGCAATCACTTCGCCACTGAGAAAGCGCCTGACAGGCCAGAGTTCACGTGCCAGAGGCTGGCCCTGTTCGTCACGTAAACGCACACTTTGACCACGTTCCTCAACTGATTGTTGCTCAAAATCAGGCTGCATATGCGTACCCACCATCTGCTTCCACGCCTGATTCGTACGCACAATCTGGCCCTTGCGACCATAGACTGCCAGCCCATCGGCGATTGTATTAAAAACAACGTCCAGGGCTAGTGACTGATCATCTTCAATGCGTCCATCGAGTTGAGCAAACTCCTCATGCAACTGAGAACGGTGCTCATGTTCCTGTAAAATTTGTTCTTGCTGCTGTTCTTGCTGCTTCTGCCATTTTTGCTTTTCCTGCTCCAGTTCAGCGACGCGTGTCCGCAATGCATACAGCTCTTCTAGAATCTCACGTTCCATGCGTATTGAACCTTCCAAGCACCATTCTCCTTCAGATAGACCTGTATAGCAGTAATAACAAATAAAAAGATCACAGGCGATGCCAGAGTGCGCACTCTCATGATCCACAAAGGATAGATGTTCTCAGTAATCTCATCTGAGTCATTCTGAAGCCATATCGAATCATACACCGACCAGAATAGCATATAATAATCATGTGCTTAGTTCAAATAATTATACATCACTGTGGTCGTAGTGAGTACCTTTTGCTCATTCTGATGCACAGGAGTAACACGAGCTTCGTACATTGTAAAGCACAAAGGAGTATTTATAGTGTCAGTATCACCAGATACCAAACTATTACAGGTTGCAATTGTTGGCTATGGGCTAGCAGGATCGATATTCCACGCCCCCTTGATCGCGGCAACGCCTGGTATGCAGGTCGCAGCCATCGTTACCAGCGATCCACAGCGCCGGGCCAGCGCACATAAAGACTTTCCAGAGGCGCGCATCTATACAACAGTCGCAGAGCTCTGGCATGACGCTGCTCAATATGATCTGGCAGTCATCGCCGCAATCAATGCGACACACGCTGAATTGAGTATCGCAGCCATGCGCGCCGGTCTCTCAGCCGTCGTCGATAAGCCAATGGCGGCAACCGTCGCAGATGCCGATCGTATGATCGCAGTCAGTCAGGAGACCGGTAAGAAGCTAGCAGTCTACCAGAACCGTCGCTGGGATAACGATCTGCTAACAGTCCGAAAGATTATCAGTGCCGATCTGCTAGGACCAATCACGCGCTTCGAGTCACGCTTCGAGCGCTATCGCGCACAGCCAAAGGATGGTTGGAAAGAGAATCCCGATCCGCGGCAGGCAGGTGGACAACTCTATGATCTGGGGAGCCACGTCATCGATCAGGCACTCTACCTGTTTGGCAAGCCAGAGCGCATCTATGCAGAGGTGAGCATGCGTCGTCCAGGCGCGCAGACCGACGACGATGCATTTATCGCCCTCCACTTCCCGACAGGCATCATCGCCCATCTCTGGGTCAGTCAGGTTGCACGCATCGCAGGACCACGTATGCTCCTCCGTGGGCTACGCGGCACCTTCGAGAAATATGGTCTGGACCCACAAGAGGATGCGCTCAAAGCCGGAGACCGACCAGGCTCACCCAACTGGGGCAAAGAAAGTAGCGAGCACTGGGGCCATATCGACACCGATCTTCAGCCCGGTGGCCTGCACCTCGACAGCAAAATCGAGAGCGAACTCGGTGCCTACGAGACCTTCTACGCGCTCATGCGCGACGCCCTGCTCGACAAAGGACCTGTCCCTGTCGATCCTCGCTCCGCACGTGAAGTCATCCGCATCATCGAAGTCGCGCGACAAAGCGCTCGCGAAAACCGCATCATCAACCTGTCATAGAAAGCGCTACGGGAGCACCTCACGTGCTCCCACCGCCTCAACTATTCTCCTGCTGACAATAGCCCGCATACCATTGCATCGCCGCCTGCAAGAACAGTACCCCTTGCTCGATTACCACCAGCGCGCCTTCAATCTTCTGCTCGTCGGCACTATAGTATTCCAGCACACATTGATAAAAACGCCATATCAAGCGACCTCTCATCTCCTGACGTGGTAGCATAGCCAGCACCGCCGTCTTCGGCATGCGCCAGATCTCGCTCGGCGCTACACCCATCGGCTCTGATTGCAGAACAATGACACTATAGAGCACCGGCCAGACTACGGTACATAACCAGCGAGTACTACGCTCTACGCGTCCACCACCATGCTCTAACAGACGCTGCTTCGTCTCCGAAAGCCATAGAGGAACCCGCTCGAGCGTTTTGTGGGCACCAGCGAGCAACTGTACATCCGTCGCTTCAGGGATCGGCAAGTGACCATAGACCATATGATAGGCACCCGCTATAGGCCCTACAAAGTCTTTAAAGCGTTCATTGTGAGTACGTACAGCCATGACATAGGCCTGAATATACTGGAAAGGGGCAATATCAAGCGTCGCCTGAGCGCGTCCAATCGCCAGTGCCTGCTCAAGCGGTGGTCCACCAAGTTCATCCAGAACACCCGGCTCCACATATATCTGGAAGTCGATATCGCTGCACCCGGAGATATAGCCACCTTTGAGTGCAGACCCATGGACGAGAATACCAACGATCTGCGCGCCAAACTGCTCCCAATAGAGCTGCACAATGCGTTGGACAATCAAGCGAGCCTCAGGCACCAGAGGCGCAACATCAGACACTATGTCAGCGGGCATATAGTCTCTCCATCTTTCTGTGTGGTGCAATCAATCCAATACCGTAGTTTCCTGGCATGTGAACCTTCAACAGAGACGGCATCTTCAAACTGTCCACCATTATATTCGATCACCTTTTTAGAGCCAATATTATCCTCATCGCAGGTAACCAGCACACGCTCTAAACCCAGTTCACGCGCTTTAAACAAGCCCAGGTGCAGAAGCTCGCGTCCATAGCCCCTACAGCGTCGCGACGGACGAATCTGATAGCCGATATGACCACCAACCCGCCGTAGAAAATCGTTGAGAGCCAGGCTGATCCGTAATGAGCCGATATATGTATCATCATCAATGAGCCAGAAATTCATTTGTGGAACAATATTGGGGGGCAGGATATGGCTATTTCTTTCAAGTGAGAGGCGATAGACAAAGGTATCAAAGTCAGCGGACAAACGTGTCACGCTATATTGCTGCATAGCACCTTCACGCTTAAACTCGCGCAGCCCCTGGAGAAAACTCTCTTTATATTGAGCACTCGGCTCGGTCAAAAATACCATAAATTCATATACCTTCAAGGGAAATATTGACAATCTATACGCATTGCTTCGTACAATGGATGATGTCTGTCCATAATACACTATTTTGAGTTGCGCACGTAAAGATTGCAGCCATACATATTCAGAGCATACTGAGCATATTATAAGCGAGACAAGAGGAGGAGCCAATGAGCGAGCTTACACTGTTAGGGACGGGAACCTGTCAGGTTGAGGCAGAACGGCGAGCATCCAGCGTACTTATCAGACTGGATGAGACTGCAATCCTTTTTGATTGTGGTCATGGTATTCTTCAGCGCCTGCTGGAGGCAGGTGTCAGGCATGATCAGTTACAGCACGTCGTCCTCTCACATTTCCATCCTGATCACATCTCAGATCTGATCTCACTCATGCACGCTGGCGCATGGTCACAACGCGATCCACGCACCAGTGATCTGCACATCTATGGACCCCAGGGTGTACGCGACCTGATCACAGGCATCTTTCAACTCCTTGGAGCCAACAGCTTTCAACAACCCTACTACCAGGTACATATTCATGAGATTACGGAGCCGCGCTTCACCATCGCCGACTACCCCTTTGAGTTCTTGAGCTTGCCGCCAGCAGGGAATCATGGCCTGCGCTGGTCATGGAAAGGCAAACGTTACGCCATCACCGGCGACTCAAACTTCCATCAGGAAGAGCTCGCCTTCCTCACAGACGTAGACATGGCGATCATCGATGCCGGCCATATCAGTGACGCCGAGATTAGCAAGCTAGCGGCAAAAACACAGGCCCGCCACATCATCTGCTCACACCTCTACCGGGACCTGCACCAGCCAACCCTCCAGCAGATAGCCGAGCAACAAGGCTATCGTGGCACCATCCAGATCGGTAGCGACCTGTTAACCTTCCCGTTGTAAATAATAACAGACCTCGCTCATGAGCCAGCCTGTACAAAAAGGGTCTTGCCATTCTCGCTCCCTTTTAAAATAACGATCCCTTTGTGCACGGGATTCCCATTCTGGTCAAAGCTGATCTGGCCGCTGACACCGTCGACCTGGATATGGCGTAGGGTCTGTTGGATGGCTTGCGGGGTGAGCTTTGACTGCGGATGGGCGAGGATTTGCTGACTGGCCTGTAAAAAGACATGGGTGGCATCGTAGCTCAGGATGGCATCGGCATCGCTGCTGGTATAGCCATAGGTACCAGGTCGGTAGAGGTTGTTGGGATCGTAGTAGAGGGCGTAATCTTTGAAAAATTGGGGATGCTGTAGCTGTTCTTGTGCTTGAAAGGCGAAGGCGGTAAAGATGAGGCGATCATAATTTTTAAAGTCTTCCGTCGAATAATCACCCTGTACATACAGACCATCACCACCCATCACCAGGAGACAGTTCGATTGATTCTTACAGACGGCCAGATGCTTAAGCACGGTACTGGCGTCACTGACATAGCCAGCAAAATAGATCAGGTCTGGCTGCTGCTGGAGCACATGCGACATCTGGAAGTCGATTGTACTGGGATCTCCTTTGACATAGGTGTAGGTATTTGTAACGACGCCGGGATCATCATGGAGGAGCGAGGATTTAAAGGCGGTTGCCAGACTGTTGCTATAGCCATCCTGGGGATCTGTAAAGAGGGCAATACGGTGTGAGTGGAGTGTATCTGTGACATAGCGAGCCGCAACTTGCGCCTGCTGAGCATCGGTCGGCGCGACGCGGAAAAAATAGGGCGACATACCACTTAATTCGTCGCCAGAGGCGGTTGCGGAGATCATCGGGAGATGCGCGGCAGTAAATATCGGTAAGGCATAATCTGTACTTGTACTGGTGGACCAGCCAATAACTCCGACAATTGAATGATCCTTCTGCGCTGCCTGTACTACCTCTTTCGCCGTAGTCCAAGGACTCATAGTATCGACGTCGGAAGCGGCGATCATTAAACGTAATAATGTGCTGTGTGGTTGGCCTATCATGGCATCATTATATTCTTTTTGCGCGACATACGCGCCTTGTAATATATCGCGTGCACCACCAATATGCTGCTGCGCAAAGATGGTACCGACAACGAGGGTAAAATAGGGGTGGAAGGATTCCAGTACACGTTGATTCTCTTGATAAATCAATACCTCTGCGTCATTACTATCCAGAGTTAACGCTTGATTCCACAAAGCTTTCGCGCCCTGCATATTATTCGCAGCGACCATACTGGCCGCCTGACGCTTGAGATCGCCATCCATGCGATCCGTATCAAAGACCGTACTGCCATTCACACTGATCCCTACCGGCGCACCCGTGGGTGCCGTCTCCCCACTATCAGTGTTACTCGGGCTCGCAAAACGTGGTAACCAACCCAACGACGCAACACAGATGGCGACAAGCAGACTAAGTGTAATCCCTACAACCCATTTCTCACGAAGTGTACGCAAACGAGGAGAAGGTAGCAATGGAGATGTTCGCAATATCCTTCTTTCGCGCTCTTCGCCCTCCCGCGAAGGCAATAGTGCGCTATCGTTCCAGGTGATCGATGTGCTCGACGTACAATTGCCACTCTGGCTCCAACGAGGTCTTACAATATGTAGATCAGGCTGCGATCCCGATCCCCCCGAATGGGAAAACTTGAAAGATTCACGCTGCCCCTGTTGGCCCAGCAAAATACAGGTAATAGCCAGCGCGAACAAGACAAGAGGGCTAATGGGGATCTGCAGTGGGACGCGGGAGTAGGACTGACATATAACAAGGAAGAGGAGCAGGGCCAGTAATGCAATCCCCCCGGCTTGCAATACAAAGGCCACGCCATAGCGGATAAGGATTGAGGAACGACGCACGAGCGACCAGGCTTCACGCAGATAATGTCGCACACGCAGCCACCATGGCAGCGCTGGCTTATAGACAGGAAGAGCGATATAGTCATCAAATAAAAGATCATAGAGAGTGGCATCCACCATGCGGTACTGTTGCTCTACTGCCTGGCAACGGGAACAGTTCTCCTTATGGGCCTCGAAGGCAGCAGATTCAGCAGCAGAGAACAGATCCGCGCGTGAGGCAGCGAGCTTACGCGCCCACTGCTCACACGAGAAGTGCAATAACATATCCCTCATTGGATCATGCCCGGCACCGTCTGGATTTGTCATCACTACTATCCTCCTTTTGATAAAGCTCCTCACGCAATTTGACGCGCGCTTTACTGATATATGCCTTCACGGTATCCTCTCCAATATTTAGACGTACTGCTACCTCCTGAGTGGAAAGATTCTCCATAAAGTGCAGGAACAGGCATTCACGCAATTTCGTCGGCATCGTTTTCAAAGCCTCAGACATATGCATTTTCGCCAGCACCTGGTTTTCAACCAGCGGTGCTTTATCGGTCATCTCAAAATCCTGATCGATTGGCAACATTACAATGCCGCGCCGCTTGATCTTACGCAGATGGTCTAGCGCAACGTTTCTAGCAATGGCATACAACCAACCTTCAAAACACTGGAGATCCTGCAACATCGGCAACTTGCGCCATGCCTTCTCAAACGTGTCCTGAGTCAGTTCTTCTGCCGTCTCTAAAGAAAGACGTATATTACTCACATAATATTTACAAATTTTTTTATAAAATAATTCAATCAGCAAATTCGCGGCGTGCTGATCTCCCCGTTGTGCTTTATACAACAATTGCTCAAGCGAAAGATCACCGTAATTAGAGCCATGGAGAGGCATCGCGGACTCCCTTCACTTTACACAGGATAGATCGTGGAGAAGCATACGGTCCTCCCCTCACAGGCAGGCAGAGGACAAAAATCACCTGGTACGTACAATTCCCTTTGTTAAAAAATGGATGATACAGTGGTGGCCCATTCAAGTATATGGGCAGTATGAGCCGCGGCACTGCGACTCTTCACGGATTTTGCGTGTAACAGCGTGGATATGGCATGTGTAAGTGTCGTTAACCGCACCAGTGCGGCATGTAAGATTGCACCCTAATAGTACACAAAGGTGCTCTTCTCTATAGACGCTACCATAGTCAATATTTAAACATGAATTTCTATCAATTTAAGCTCACAGCAGAAAGACATTTTATATGTTGCAGTGAAGCGTTGTATTTTTATGAGATTGCAAAAATTGCCATCTAAAATGTTGATTTTTGCCATATGTAATGGTACTATTTCCATGTGATCACAAAGAGTTACCAACAAGTAGTTAAAAAGTTCCTGTAAAAGATAAAGATTGTTTCTATACCGTAATCGATGAACGGACATAACGATGGAAAATAATGGGGCGCAGCAGCGGGCGGCGCGCAGAGAGAATGCACAGGATGGCAAGCGGGGCACGGGTATGTATCCGTTGCTTACTCGTGATCCGGTCAGTGGCGACGAATTGATCGTGACGCGACTTGAGTGTCCATCCAGCGGAATCACTATCGAGGGCCAGTTTAGCCTGGGCTGGATCGGTCGTCTGACACAAGAGCAGCTTGATTTTGTGGAGCTGATGGTCAAATACCGGGGCAATATTCAGAAGTTGGCGAGTGAGATGAATATCGCCTATAACACGGCTCGTAACCGGCTCGATGATATCGTGACTGCGCTGGGGGGCACACCTGAATACGATGGTCGTCCAGATCGACGCAGCGTATTGGATAAACTGGCCGCCAAAGAGATCACGGTTGAAGAGGCGATGAAGCAGTTGAAAGGCTAAGACGATGGCGCTGGCAAAAGATGAACGCGACCGTATTCTCAACCTGATTGAGGCAGGCCAGATCAGCGCAAACGATGCGGCTCGCTTACTCGATACGCTGGAAAATGATACCAGGCCAGCACGACCGCTCGAAGCGGCACGCGAACGTACTATTCGTCTCCGTATCCATACGCTCAATCAGCAACAACGCCAGCAGAACTATATTGTCAGTCTGCCACTCTCAATGCTGCGCGCCAGTCTGCGGCTCGGCAGCTATATCCTACCGCAGCTCAGCTCGGAGCTGGTGACAGAGGCTCTGGCCGCCATAGCGACCAGTCAGAATGGACGGCTCCTGGACATTCAAGATCTAGAACAGGGTGAGCGCATAGAGATCTTTGTAGAGTAGCGATACAAACATGCAAGGAGATGCAACCATGCAAAAAACATTTGCCGCGAGTGCGATACAGCAGATTATTATCAGTAATGTCAACGGTGAACTTGAGATCAGAGGTTGGGATCAAGGCAGCATTGAGGTCAATACCAGCGAGATGGTCAATGTGCTCAATCCTGAGGAAGGCATCCTGACCATTCAGGGTTGTGCCGATAAGCTAACGTTACACGTCCCCTTTGAGTGTGTAGTCAAAGCCAGAAGCATTAATAACAATGTTCTGGTTGAGGGAATCCGCAGCTTCCAACTACAGGATGCACGCAAGAAAGTTACTATCAGTGATATCCAGGGTGAGGTCAATCTCACGGAGATCTCCGATGATGTCGCGTTGACGAATATTCGTGGCGAGGTCACAATCGGCGATCTCAAAAACAAGCTAACGATCTTGCAAGCAGCCACAGTGCGCATCCTTGGCCACGTCCATGGCAATGCGACATTTACCAGTGTTGGACGTCTGGAGGCACGCACCCTGAGCGATTCCGCCAACCTCAGCAATATCGATTATGCTGAGATCGCACTGGTCGGCAATACGCTAGAGGCGCAAGATATCGGCACACTGAACGTCAAACGTGTTAGTAACTCTTGCCGGTTACTGGGTGGCCGTAAGAGCCAATTTACACTGGGCAAGATTGGTAACAAACTCTCCGTGTATCGCGTCGGTAGCCTGGTTGTGAATAGTGTCGGCGATAGCTGCGAAATCAAAGAGAGCCCTCAGGCACGTATCCAATTGAGTCGCGTCGGCAACAATCTGCTGATCGAAGGGGCCGGACAGGTCACCATCGGCAAGGTTGGTAATCATTGCCACGTACGCAGCATGCAGGGAAATTTTGAACTCGGGGCTACCGGTAACAAGCTGGACCTGGAAGACGTCGCAGGAAATATCCAGGTCGGTAAGATCGGCGGCAATGCCAATCTACGTGCTATTCAAGGCTCGACAGCGCTGGGCAGGGTTGATGGCAACCTCGAGTTGCAAACCATCTTCCCGCACAACAGTAACTCCCACATCTCCGTTGATGGGAACGCCAACATCGAGTTACCAGCCGATGCCAACCTGACCATACAGGCGACCACTGGCGGCATCGTCCAGGGCCAGGGCATTCAAAGATCAGCACTGACCGGTAAACGTACGATCCTGGTCTATGGCGAAGGCGCAGCGCATCTGGAGATAAGCGCAGGCGGCAACCTGAATCTTACTGGCGATACCGCTCCAACCTCCATCAATAAGGGTCAACACTGGTCCGATGAACCCAAACACGAGTACCAGGGTAGTGAGGGTGGTGATTGGCGTGACTACAAGTATAACTGGAAGAACTATCAGGGTAACTGGCAGGGTTATTCCTGGGACAACTTTGAAAGTGAGATGAGCGAGTTCGGTCGCGAGATGGCCCAACTCGGTCAGGAGATTGGTCAGCGGATTGCACATACGGTCAACGAGGTCGTCTCATCCATCGATATTGACATGAATGAAGATATGGAGGATATGGAGGACTTCGACGACGACCCGGACGACGATGCAGCCCACGATAACGGTTATCAGCACGCCGAGAAAGGTCGTCTAAAGCACCTTAAAGAGCAACTTAAAGCCAACAAAAGCCGTCTCAAAGACCAGCAGAAACACATGGAGCAGCAAGCACGGCAGGCAGGCGAGCGTGCCAACCGCCTCTATGTACGTCTGAACGATCGCGAGTGGCGTATGGATCCCGAACGTGTCAATCGGATCGTTGAGCAGGCTCAACGCGCCGCAGCAGAAGGGATACAGGGAGCACAAGAGGCCGTCGCACAAGCGTTGCTCAACCTCAATGTGCTATCGCCGGTGTCTCCAATGCCTCCAATGCCTCCAATGCCTCCCGTTCCGCCAGTTCCGCCGTTTGCACCAGCCATGCCACCAATGCCACAGCCGCCCATGAGCGGGAACGGCTTCCATAATGCCCCAGATACAGCGCAACCCTTCGACGAGCGCAACCAGCCGGAGATCCCGGTAGCAGCAGACGAAACTGGCGAGCAAGCCCAGAACGAGCAACCTGTACCAGTACGTACTGCCGAGGATATCGAGAAGGAGCGCCTCGCAATCTTACGCATGATCGCCGAGGGCCGTATCTCACCCGAAGAGGGTGATATGCTGCTCGAAGCTCTCAGCTAGCCAGCGCCAGATAACAAGCATAAGCCAGCGGGTAACACACGCACAGACGCACCAGTGTTACCCGCTGGCTTATTGCTTATTACAGAGAGTTGTAGGGCTTTCTGTCACTTCATAGTTGAGTGATACGTGTAAAAAGAAAGAGAGCAGAAGCAAGCACATTGTAACTTTACCTATTCAGTCTACCGAAAGAAAGGTAATTATATGCAGACTCGACAATTTGGCAAGACCGATATGCAGATCACGCCGATCGGCATCGGTGCCTGGGCGATGGGTGGTGGCAATTGGGAATTTGCGTGGGGTCACCAGGATGATACTGAGTCGATCAAAACGATCAAACGCGGGTTGGATCTTGGTATTAATTGGATCGATACAGCAGCAGTCTATGGCCTGGGCCACTCAGAAGAGGTGGTTGGAGCAGCTATTAAAGGCCGCGAGAGACCACTGATCTTCACCAAGTGTTCAATGATCTGGGGCGAGGATCGTAAAGTGACCCATAGCCTGAAGGCTGACTCTATACGCCACGAGCTCGAGGGTAGCCTCAAACGTCTCAGCATCGATACTATTGATCTGTACCAGATCCACTGGCCTGATCCTGAAAATGAGATCGAGGAGGGCTGGAGCACGCTGGCACAGTTGAAACAAGAAGGAAAAATACGCCATATTGGGGTCTCGAACTTTAACGTCGAGCAACTTGAAAAGATTGAGCGTATCGCTCCTGTCGAGACATTACAGCCTCCTTACTCGCTGGTCTATCCAGAGGTTGGCGAAAAGATACTCCCCTACTGTCAACAACACAACATAGGCGTTATCGTCTACTCACCAATGGCCTCCGGCCTGCTCTCAGGCACAATGACCAGAGAGCGCATCGAGCATATGCCTGAGGACGACTGGCGCAAAAACGATGCTGAATTCAAAGGTGCACGTCTTGAACGCAACCTGAAGCTCGCGAAACTGCTTACCGAGATCGGCTTCCCGCATAGTATGACAGCCGGTGTCGTCGCCGTAGCCTGGACGCTGCACAATCCGGCCGTCACAGCGGCCATCGTCGGTACCCGTAATACCACCCAGATCGAAGAGATGGTCAACGCAGCAGAGTTCCGTCTCAAAGAGACAGAGATCGAACAGATCAACGACTTCCTCACCAATAATCCGTAATCTCCCACTCTCACGTTCAATAGCCCGGCAGATAGGGAAGGCATACAGCATGCCTTCCCTATTATTATTCCCTGTACTATTCCACAGAGTCAAGTACACAATTATTGTTCTTACACGTATACTACATGAGAGACGAAGAATTATAATCATTTCTCGTAACGAAAAATGCAATTGTCTATATATAGATGGATGAGGGAGATTGAACACATGGAGATCAGCGCACGCAATCAGATCAAAGGGAAGATCAAGACAATTAAAATGGATACCATTATGGCGGAGATCGCGATCGCACTCCCCGATGGTCAACAGCTTACATCGGTGATTACACGCAATTCGGCGGAATCACTCAAACTGAAAGAGGGCGATGACATCACAGCGATCATCAAATCGACCGAAGTTATGCTCGGCAGGTAACAATACGCGGCAGGCAGCGGGCACGAGAGGAAATATACAGATACAAACATTGAGTAAGGGCGTAACCTCGGATAAAGATAGACGTACATACAGAAGTAGGGTATATTTTACTCATGCTACTCCGAACATCTGAGTACCCGGCACGAGTGATATCCGTCGCGTTGGTGTTCGGCATACAAGCGTACGTCCTGTGAAATAAAGATAAAGGTAGGAACACCAACGTGGCCCGCTGTCTTAATCCACGCGCACATCACGACAATCCTCCAGATGCTGTGACCTGTCAGTCCTGTGAGTTTCTTGTACCGGGTGCCCATATCGGTACGTACGAAGTTGTGGATTTTATCGGTACTGGCAGTTATGGACATGTCTATAAGATACGCGAGCCGAATCCATTAGAGCGTACGCTTGCCCTGAAGGTCTTGCGTCTCGATCAATCCAGTGCGCGCAGCAGCTTCTTTCAAGAGGCACGCCGTATTGCTAATATGCAACATAGCAATATCCTGCCTATCTACAGCTTTGGGTTGGTCAGTGACAGCCAGCAGCCTTACTTTGTAATGGAGTATGCACCACGTACCATCAACGATCTCTTCCTCCGTGACAATCCACAGGGACACGCAGGGCCAGCAGTACGCCGCCTCGCCTACGCCGAAGAACTGATCCCCTATATACAACAGATTGCCAGCGCGCTCAGTTATGTGCATGATCATGGCTTTGTGCACCAGGATATTAAAGCTGCCAACCTGCTCGTCGGGCGCAACGGTCAGATCTTACTCGCCGATTTCGGGACAGCGTACTATCTAGGCATGCAGACGCATGCATCACTTGGTGAGATTACAGGAACGGCCGCTTATATGCCTCCTGAACAGTGGCAGGGTGCGCCACGCCGCGACTCCGATCAATATGCACTGGCTATCTGCTGCTATGAACTACTCAGCGGGCGTACGCCATTCAATTACCGCCAGCTTGATGCTATGTTTCAAGCACATCTTAAGGAGCCACCGCCCTCACCCCAGCAATGGAATCCTCGTATCCCGGTCGAAGTAGCCGCCGTATTGCTGCGTGCAATGGCGAAAGATTATCGTCAGCGGTACTCCAGCATCATCGATTTCGCCGAACAGTATACAGTTGCAGTTGAGATTGCCCAGCAACGCTATCGTTGCCTCATCTGCGGACAACAGAACCGGACAGGAGCACAGCGCTGCGCCTTCTGCGGTGCTCAGTACGATGGGCGCGATTGCCAGCATTGCGGTAGTCCTGTGCGCTTCGGGCAGCGCTGCTGCTCGCATTGCGGTCGCCTCGCACTCTCACCAAACAGCATCCAGCATAATCCATTGATCGGCGTCAGCCTGCATCAGGGACGCTATACGCCACAACGCATCTTGAAGCAGAGTGAAGAGACAGGGATCGTGGTCGCGCAAAGCATCGATGAACGCACACAACAGCCGGTCGTGCTTAAACGTTGGGAGTGCGCGAGCACGCCGCTGACGCAACGCGCCAGCGATATTGCCTACTACGAACGTGCAACCGAGCCGCTCGCCCGTCTGCGCCATCCCCTGCTACCACGCGTACTCGATCGCTTTGCGGAGGGCCAGTACTACTACGAGGTCATGAATTATATCGATGGGGAGAGCCTTGAGGAGAGGATGCAGAAGCTGTTACGTCCCTTGCCAGAACGCGAGATCCTGGGCTATCTTAATACGCTACTCAACGTACTGGAGTCTTTAGAGCGCATGCAACCACCACTACGCCACTACGATATCTCGCCGGCCAATATCCTGATCGAATACCAGCGTGGACGGGTCTTCCTGACTGGTTTCCAGGTCCCATCACCACCACAACCACAGGGGATACGTGCCCCCATCCGTGGTAGGCGCACAACACGCAAGTTGCTTGGCTCACCATACCAACCTATACAAGATCGTCCATACGATCAGCGCAGTTGCATCTATGCCCTCGCAGCTAGCATGCACCACGCCCTGACCAACGTCGCACCACCCCACTATCCCGCCTATCCACCGGTCCGACTCCTCAATACAACCATCTCTTCGAGTCTGGAATATATTCTGAGCCGTGCGCTACTAGAAGATGCAAAGGGACGCTATCAAAGCTACGACGAGATGCGCAAAGACGTACAAAAACTGTATTATAAATAAATATAGCTATCGCCTGCTGTGTATCATTAAACCCTTGTCCCCTCTCTGAGGCTCACCAGTGTAGGTTTTTTGGTGAGATATGCAATGAAACCGCCTCTCAGGCCGATGGAGACAGATGGGATGCCATGACGAATGCAGTATGTCACTTATCAATAAAGTTCACTATCGCCTGTAAAGATGCTATAATACCTTGTCCCCCTCTTTGAGGGGGGAGATAGCTTTAGCTATCGGGGGGAGCTATCCTTCACTTATGCTGCTCACTATCATTCTACGCTAAATAGTACTTTAGTCTCTCTAGCCTATAATCGAGGAGTATCGGTTATTGCTAGCGATTTACTCCCTCCTGCTGCTCATCGCATCTGTCCTCCCTCAAAGAGGCTCACCAGTGTAGGTTTTTTGGTGAGATATGCAATGAAACCGCCTCTCAGGCCGATGGAGACAGATGCGATGCCATGACGAATGCAGTATGTCACTTATCAATAAAGTTCGCTATCGCCTGTAAAGATGCTATAATACCTTGTCCCCCTCTTTGAGGGGGGAGATAGCTTTAGCTATCGGGAGGAGTAAATCCTCGCATTACGTTGTAATCTCTCATTAAACGCTCGTTATCACTTTTGCCTTCGTAATCTGTCATCCTCGATGAGGAAATCTCAGTACGAAAGAGATAGCTGGCGTAGAATAGTCATCGAGAGCATAAGGCGAGGATGGCTCCCCCCGATAGCCAAGGCTATCTTCCCCCTCAAAGAGGGGGACGAGTGTTTTGGTACTTTATAGTCGATAGTGATACATATCGAAACCCACAGTTATTATATGCCATAGAGATAGTAATGGATAATAGCATGCATTCCATTTGTTGAGGCTCATCGAGATATGCCAAAAAACCTACATCGGTGAGCCTCCGAGAGGAAGACGAGTTTTTTGGTAGTTAACGGGCAATATCACATACTAATCCTCAGAGAGGGAGGCAGGTGCTGCATTTCCTGTATAGCGTGCACTCTCTCTTGTAGAGATAAAGTTCACTATCGCCTGTAGGGTTGACTACCTCTTTAAAGATCAACGTGTCCAAAAGATCAGCGTATCCATATGTATCACAATTTCTATCTCGTGTCGTGAACTGAGAAAGACAGTCGCGGGTCAGGAAAATATGATACACTGGTTCATAGAGCATAAATTTGTGTGTGAGGCAATGTATGAACAAGCTTGCACGCGACGATGAGGCACAACTCATCGCTCGTAGCCAGCACGGAGATATAGACGCATTTAATCAACTCGTCGAACAGTACCAACAGCTTATGTATGGTACTGTTTTTCGCTTGCTCTCGGACTATGATACAGCCGCCGATGTCACTCAGGATGCCTTCATTGCTGCCTATAAAGCGATCAAGAGCTATCGCGGTGATGCATCGTTTCGTTCCTGGCTGTTGCGCATCGGCACAAATATGGCTTGCGACCACTGGCGACGCGTCCAACGACACCCGACGGCGTCGTTAGATATAATAGCCGACGAAGATGAGCCACAGACTGTTAGCACCTTTGAGGCACTGACAACCACCGATGCTGAGAGCAATCCTGAAGCATATGCCTTATCACGCGAACTACAGGCGATCATTGAGCAGGGGCTTAACCAGCTCCCCCTGGAACAGCGGACAGTGCTCGTCCTGTATGATATACAGGGCCTCTCTTATGAAGAAGTTGCGCAGGCTACACAGACCTCATTGGGCACTGTCCGCTCACGAATATCACGAGGTCGAGCACATCTGCGCACAATTTTAATGAAGCAAGAACAAAAGTACGGGGAACTTTTCCCATACAGCCAGCGTCTTTCCAATAGGAAAGACAGCTAGAGATGGGAAGTGGAAGAGTTTTGATAGTGGAAGGATACGTTATTATCCTTGCCAACAGTGGTCTTTCGGGGTAAACGCGTGTCACAACATGATCAGCATCTAACAAATGAAGAGATCTCGGCAATGCTCGATGACCAGCTCTCAGTACAGGAGTTGGAGAGCGTCCAAAACCATCTGACATCCTGCCTACGATGTCAACAAGAGGTTGCTGAGCTTAAACAGACCGTACAACTGCTGCATGCACTACCAGAGCCAGCGCTACCACGATCGTTCGCACTCCCCACTACCATTGTACAGGCTATACCGCTAACGATCACAATCCCGCATGGACAGCAGAAAGATCTCATAAAGCAGGAAGAGGATGGCGCTCAGGAAGAGATAGGGCTCGCAACACCGCTCGCTCTCACTGACCACCGAGCCAGTAAGCAGCTACTACGCAAGACGCTACGCGCTTGTAGCGCCCTGGCAGTCGCGGCCGGCATGCTCTTTGTGCTCTCAGGTCTGCTTAACACAATACCTTTTGTACAGAACCTGGATGTAACCAGTGCAACGAGCATCCAAGCTCCAGGCAACGGGTTAGATCACAATAGTAACCTGATCACACCTGTAGTCGCAGGAACCACAAACAAAAACGCGCCACCACCACAGGCCAGACCACAAGCGGTGCCAGCGGGACAATCAGGACAAGCGGCCACACCATCGGTGATCAAACCCGCGACACAGGGCCATGAAAAGACAGTACCGCAGACATCGACCCTGACACTCCCCACCTTCGTCATCTTCAATATGAACAGTCAGTCTGGTCGGATCGGATTGGGCATCCTGCTCTTCCTGCTCGGTAGCTGTGGCCTCATGTATTTCAAACGGAGTCGCCCTATTCGTGCAGGCCCACAAAGTAAGGCCTAACAAAAAAAGCACCGCTACAACGGTGCTTTTTTTGTTAGGCCTTACTTTGCTCTCTACCTGCGTCCTATGCCTTTCCAGTCCCCACTACACCCTCACGAACCGTTGCCACAGCACTATCCACTACCTCTGCGTTGGCGGATGATGGGACATTGGCACTTACCTGCGAACGATGTCCAGCCAGCAGCACACCAGCAAAAAGAATAATCCAACCAAAGGCCATAATCAACCAGAAACTATTTTCAACGCCAAGAAAGCGTGCCATACTACCAGCAGCCGCGTTAAGGATTGCTCCAATAAAGATGCAGATATTTGCACGCAGGATATGGCTTGTCTTTGTATTGCCAATACTGGCCTGACGACGCAGCATCTTCCAGCCTGAAAAGAGCGCAACTCCAGCAACTCCCGTAACTCCCAGCGTGTTTAAAACAATCGTCATAAACAGCCAGGGTCCAGGTTGCAGTGTGCCTGTCCCCGGGGTGCCAACGATATGACTGAGCTGAGCCATATTGATGGTCGCATCCAGCACAAAGATCGCCGCCACCAGACTAAAGACCATCAGCAAGCCAGCACAGACACGCGTCAGACGTGCCTTTCCCAGCAGAGCCACACTCCCCAGACCCAACCAGGACGGCATAATGGTCCCGCCCAACATATAGTAGACGCGGAAGAGATAGGTACCGGCCACACTGGTCGGTCCACACAGCGCCATCCCCATATAGGATACTGTCGCGCAAAAGGCCATCACCATCGCGATCGACCAGTAGAGTTGCTGACTCCGGTGCCGCCGAATATACTGACGCAGGATCACAACCGCAAAGATGCCGGTGACCACGACGTTCACCAGGGGCGGAAATAATGCTAATGCTATACCCATACAAATCCTGTTCCTACAGCGGAAAGTTGTTGAGAGATCAATATCAATATCTATGCATATGTCTTTGTACGCTTTACCTGTTCAAAGCTCCTACTGCGAGCTATACAGCAAGTTATATAAATTATAGGTGCTCATGCCAGGATAGCGCAACCCTTTCGTGACCCACCTGCTACTTTTATGCCATATGAGATGTAGAATAGTACATAAAAAGAAAGTAGCAGTGACCACTTTGCTTGTAAAGTGATCACCGCTACTTCCAAAGGGGCAAAAAAGAGGGTTGTCTTTTAGCTCTATCAAAGCCAATCGGCTACGGCCAACCGGTCAGTCTCTCTCCATCGATAAAGATTGATTAACCATTATTTGCTTGTAGCTCTCCTAGTTTGACATTATATGTAAACTGTTGACTGGATTGCTGATTGCCACGCGCAAATTTGACAGAGATTGTATCGCCAGGATTTTTGGAAAGCAGTGAGTCTTCCAGATCGCTGATCGAGTTAATCGCTTTACCATTGATCTGTACAATGACATCACCGGCCTTCAAGCCTGCCTTGTCAGCAGCACCACCGGCTACCAATTGATAGATCAGAACGCCCTGAGCGCTCGGCAGGTTGCCCTGGGCCTGCAGGTTCTGGTCGACGGTTACCGGACTGATACCAATGGCGGCACGACCGGTGTGGCTCACCTTACCAGTAGCAATCAACTGATCGGCGATAAATTTGACACGGTTCGATGGGATCGCAAAACCGACACCGTTCGCAGGTGCGTTAAACTCAGGATCTACAGCGGTCAACGTCGGGATACCGACCAGGTTACCATTGAGATCAACCAGCGCACCACCACTATTACCAGGATTGATAGGAGCATCGGTCTGAATGGTACCGGGTAGTGTCGCGCCATTGGCACCATTCGAGCCCTCATTGACGTTTCGATCAAGTGCGCTAATGATACCGCTGGTAACGGTCTGGGTATTACCCAGTGGACTTCCAATCGCCATGACATCTTGTCCAACCTGGAGTGCCGAAGAGTCACCCAGCGGTGCTGCAACCAGGTTCGAAGGTGGATTAATCTTGATAACTGCAAGATCGTCTTGCTGGTCTACACCAACGACCGGAGCATTTTTGATGCTGGTACCATCGGAGAGTACGACCTCGTCGACGGTGCTGACACCTGCAACGACGTGATCATTGGTGACAATATAGCCACGCTTATCGATAATGACACCGGAACCGAGCGCCGCGCCCTGACTGGTCGTCACATTGATCTGCACGACCGCCGGACGGATACGCGCAATTACCTCTTCACGACGTCCTTCAAGATCTGTCGACTTTAATGGCGGTTCCGCCACAGTCTGAATACCTGAAGTGGTACTACCGGTCACCGTCTGACCACCACGGAACTGCCAGCCAGCGAAAAGTCCAACGCCAAGTACGAGTAGCAACACGATCGCCAGCAGCGCCATTGAGAATGCATTTGCGCCGCCACGACCCCTGCTTGAGGTATTGCGCACTGGCGGTGGTGTCTGCAAAGGTGACGCCATACTAGAAGTGCTATTGTTGTAGTACGTCGGACCACTTCCATACCCCATCGTCTCCGTTGCAGGTCGTGATTGATCTGGACTACCTGGACGATCCGGGTAGACAGGGCGGCTCTGGCTCTCCGGGTAGACAGAACCAGGATACTCCTGATTGCTTCTCTCACCCGAGCCGTACTGTCTATACCCTGTACCCTGATCAGGTACGTCTGGATAGTCAGACGGTGGCACCGGGTGTACAGGTGCACCATTAACATCACCAGCGGCTGGCGAAACCTCCCGATAAAGGTTCGGCTGGGAATATTCGCGATAGATATCCTCACTATGCTCCCCACTATTTGTAGGACGTGGTGAGTTGGATTTACCCGCAGCTGCATCTGGCTGATATCCGCCAGGATTGTTCGGGTTATCCAGATTGTTCACTGACGGTTCCACACGCTGGTCAGGCGCGTAACGATCAGGAGTAGTATTATCGTCGTTATACACTGAATGCTCTGTATCGTCAGGATTTGAATAATTCATTATGCATTAACTCCTCGTTGCCCTCTTTAGTTCTCTACCGTCACTTGACGTTCCGATAAGTGACGTAGCATCATTGCTTTGCTATTGTATTCTATTCCTCTATGAGAGAGAACTTCCTTTACCTATACTTTATCCCAGTACCATAAAAAAAACTTGAGGGAATTGTAAAGAAAGTGTATAGAAATCGAAGATTACTTTACCTATCTATCCTATGATACATTCATATTCTTTCATTCATCTTCTTTTATTACATTTAGACAGGCTCTGGCAGTTTAGATACAGGGACTTGCTCATCCTGCTCTATAATGAGATAATAAGAAAACAATTTGAGCAGGATATGGAGCGCCCGAAACAGTGGATGAGCAAAAGAAACAGGATGCATCTCAAACAAGCCTACCAGTGGAGACGCCACAACAAGAGACACCACAACAGCTTCGCAAGTCCGCGAAAAAGTATCTACGCGCGAAGCGCTGGTACAAGGCTAGTGAAGAATATATGAAACTGCTCGACTACGATGCCCACGATATCGATGCTATGCTTGGTCTTTCGTTGACACTTGATGCGACCGAACACTACGAATCGCTCCTGCTGGTCACGCAGCGTCTGCTCACACTCGAGCCAAACTCTGCACCCGGTCTGGCCTATCGTGCCCGCGCACTCCAAAAGCTTGCTCGCCTCTCAGAGGCTACGATCGCTAACGACCAGGCACTCTTACTCGATACGAAACTGGGATTGGCATGGGTCAATCGCAGCGGTCTACAACTTCTGCAAAAGAGATATCCTGAAGCGCTCCGCAGTGCGCAACGCGCCGTGTTGCTGGCCCCTAAAGATGCACGAGCCTGGGCTAATCTAGGGATCTCGCTCTTCAACTTCAATCGCACCTCTGAAGCCCTTGAAGCCTTTGACAAAAGTCTTGCGCTCGATGAAGATCAGATGGTCGCGCTCCAGATCAAGACCGAGATCTTCTGCCGCATAGGCCGCATGCGCGATGTGATCCCACTGGTCAAACGCGCACTCCTGCTCAACCCATTAGATACGATGACACTGACCCAGGGTATCCAGGCCTATCGTACACTAGAGATGTATAAAGAGATGAAAGAATACGCACGTCATCTTATCACATTGCAACCCGAGAACATCTTTGCTCTCGAACACTTGATGCGTGCACACAGAGGCCTGGGCGAATTTGCCGAGGCCAACGAGACGCTGGATCGCCTGCTCGCCCTCGATGGCTCCAACGTCCGCTTCTGGACGCTGAAAGCCGACACTACGTATCGCCTTGAACGCTATCGCGAGGCAGTCGCCATCGCTGAACGCGCCCGCAACATCGACCCCGAATACGCACCAGCCAACCGCATCTACGAAAGATCACTGCGCCTCATGTACCAGCGGAAAGACAAACACAAAAGTAATCCGGCACAATCATAGGCAAGTTGCTCAGATTCATTCGTAGACAATCATCCTCAAGCTTTGATAAAATGTTCTTGTTAGAGATGTAAAAAACGGTAAAAATACAAGGCGCACAAAAATAGCACAGCTTGATGGCTTGCGACCGCCTGGGGATTGATGTTGAACGATGAGTGATGAACTACAACAAAAGACACTGCATACTGTACAGACGAGCGCCCGTCCTTACTGGACCGATGCCTATGGTGCTCCATTGTTACCAGATGAGCAACCGGTCAATACAGTACGCGACAGCCTCTACGATCTTATCCCACTGGGGGAGCGCGAACTGAAGCTGATCAACACTCCAGAGTTTCTGCGCCTGCAACAGGTGAAGCAATTGGGTTTTGTCTACCGTACGTGGCCCGGTGCAACACATTCGCGCTATGAGCATAGCCTGGGTTGTTATCATCTGGCTGTACGCGCCCTGCGCTCGCTCTTGATGCGTGGCGAGAATGGCGGTTTAGAGGGGGTGGAGACGAGCAGCATTCAGACCTTGATTGTAGCCTCGTTGCTACACGATATCGGACATTATCCTTTCTCACATACGATCGAGGATCTTGGCTATCCTATCATCCATCATGAGAAGGTCGGACGCCATATTATTGAACATAGTGAGATCGCAACAATTATCGAGCGCGACTATCATCTCTCGCCCGCACGGGTCGCTGATATGATCGACCCGCCACGCTCGCGTTCACTGCCTGCCGACGATGAACTGCTCGCACACCTTTTGAGTGGCGCACTCGATGTCGATAAACTCGACTATCTGCCACGTGATGCCCGCGCCTGCAACGTTCCCTACGGTGGCGTCGACGTCTCACGCCTGATCAGTGCACTGCGTGTCCACACCGATGCACAGGGGAAACGCTCCATTGTTGTGACACATAAGGGGATCAGTCCGCTACACTCACTCCTCCACGCGCGACAGGAGATGTTCGACAATATCTACTGGCACCATACAGGGCGCGCCTTCCAGATCATGCTTGTGCGCGCCGTCCACGACGCGATTACAGCAGGCACACTGACAGGTGAACACTTAATAGGATTGACCGATGCCGAACTACTTACGCGGCTCGCAGCAGACAATATGCCACCCAGTGCACAGGTTCTCTCTAATGCGATCAGCCTGCGCCACCAGCATAAAGTTGTCCTGGAGGTCAGTCCTGCTGCCGGTAGCCTCTTCAAACAGATCGAGGCCCTCTTCTGGGATGCTGAGCGCCGTCGCCGTATCGAGCATGAGCTCGCCAGCGAGATGGCTCAGGCCCTACAGACAGAGATCAAGGACTATGAGATACTCTTTGACATTCCACGCCCAGAAAAATGGGAGATGGACGTCTGGATCTCATTCGAGCATCCACCGATTGGCATGCAGCCACTGATGAAATGGGTCGAGGCCACAGGGCTCCAATCCGATGATCTCGCACGCTACGAACAGCATCAGCGTCGTATCCGCATCGTTGTCGCAGAACACCTGCGCCCGGCACTTCTACCGCATAAACATGATATCCTACTGCCAGCGCTAGAGAAGCTGCTCTGAAGCAAATCCTGGAGCAAAATCAACATCTCAAGATATGCCAGAGAATTGCGAATTATATACTATGGAGTTATAATATATCATATGCTAACAGAATCTGATGATACCCCAAAACGTTCTGTGCAGAGCCAGCCGTCAGCAGAGATCCGCATGATCGCTATTGATATCGACGGCACGCTCCTGACACCAGAGAGACAACTTGCAGCTCGTACGATAGCCGCTATCCAGGCAGCGCAGGCTGCTGGCATTATTGTGACGCTGGCAACCGCACGGCGCTACGGGAATAGCCGCCAGTTTGCCGATCTGCTGGGGATCACGATCCCACTGATCACGTGCGATGGCGCGCTCATCATGCAGCATCCGGCCAGCACTATTCTGCATACACAGATGCTTGATGCAGCTATTGCGCAACAGGTCGCCGATATCTTGATCGCACATAAGGTCCAACCAATCGTGCACCATGTGGTCGAGGGGGCAGAAGAGACCTGGAGCGGACTGGCTGAGTTTGATAATCCTGACCTGGCGCTCTACTTCCACGAGTATCCACATGTCGTGCGTAGACCACACCAGATGCTCTGTCTGAGACAGCCTGCACCGCTGCGTGTCGTTGGCTTTGCGACACACGCAGATATTACTGAGATAGCCCCGGAGGTCGCACAACTCTCCTGTTCGTGGAACGCTATTGAGCGTGGAAATTACGGCTGTGCGGAGATCACGGTAATGCATCAGGATTGCTCAAAGGCGAGCGGAGTTGCGACCCTGGCAGCGCATCTGGAGATACCACTCAATCAGGTCATGGCGATCGGTGATAACAATAACGATAGCGAGATGTTAGAGGCGGTGGGTTGGGGAGTAGCGATGGGCCATGCGCCTGAACGCGTCAAGGCCCTCGCTAATGCAGTGACTGCGAATAATCGCGAAGATGGAGTAGCACTGGCAATCGAACGCTATGCACTACAACGTTAGTTTTGCTGAGCGCGGAAGGCGGCATCAAACTCGCGCAGACGGGCAACCTGGCGCTGATTTGGCGCTGCCTGCCAGCGTTTCCGTTTGACCAGTGCCAGCGCATCGCTGGCTTGCATCCCACCATAGATAAGGGTCGCACAGGTCAGCAGGACACTCCGTCCAACTCCATGCTCACAATGGATCAAGACACGACCATCCTTGTTGATCTGCTCGTTGGCCCAGGCCGCGCCCTCCATCAATTGCTCGATCGTGAGTGGATACGTATCGGGCGTAGGCAGGTAGAGCAGTTCAATGTGCTCTTTGCCCAACTCTTCCGCATCATCACTATACTCTGAGCGCGTATCCACAACGTGTGTCACGCCGGTCTGGCTCAGAGCACTGATATCCTCCGTACGCACACGTCCACCAACGGCAAGATGGGGAGTGACCCAGCTCATATTCAGCGTATCAGGCAAAGGTACATGCAGCTTACGAGCGATAGACTCACTGCGCGAGTTCTCTGGGAAGAGACGTACAGCGACCCGCGTCCAACCTCTATAGAAAACACGGATCATACCAGTCGTCGCCCAGTGCAAAAACGAGAAGCGTACAGCCGGCACTTCGGCCGCTGCACCGGTTCGCTGCTGTGTAGACGTACTCCCCTGCTCATTCACAGAGGGAGGCATTACTGAATCTGATGGCATAGCAACATTATTCCTATCGCTAATTGGCTCTGGCCATTGAATTTAATGATTGGATCAGATAGTAGTATTCGGGACAAATGCAGCGGTGTCCGCCGACTGCACAGCTGTGGTCTCTATCCCGACGACAGCAGTCCCCTGGGTAGAGGCTGCCAGCCCTTCGGCAGCCTCATCACGGCCGACCACATGTTTGAGAGCCGCAATGGCGCATTCAATCATGCTATCATCAGGCTCACGCGTTGTGAGGCCCTGCAAAGCCAGGCCAGGAGCAAGCAACCAGCGTACAACACGATAACGATAGTTCGCAGCACCCAGGCGCATCAGCTCATACGAGATACCCGCTACGACTGGTATTAAAACGATACGCAGCAAGACCTTGACCAGAAACGGCGGCCAGCTAAAGAACGCGAAGACGAAGATCGAGACGACCATCACGATCAATAGGAAGCCGGTACCACAGCGTGTATGGACACGTGAAGCCTTGCGCACATGTTCAACATCCAGTGGCTCACCCTGCTCCATCGTATTAATCGACTTATGCTCTGCACCATGATAGCCAAAGACGCGCTGAATATCAGCCATGCGACCGATCAGATAAAGATAGCCCACCAGGATTACCAGGCGCAGCACACCTTCAAAGACCAGACTCACAAAGCCGGTCCCAATCTGATTATGCAGTAGACCGGTTACCAGCAGCGGTCCCACAAAGAAGATCGCCACCGCAAAGGTCAACGAGACCAGCATCGTCAGAATCAGAGGCAGACCACCCAGCGCTGGCGGAGCAGTCTCCCCGGCCGCAGTACTCTGCTCGCCTGTAGTCGCAGCCGCATGCTCTGCATTCTGCGCGTTCACGCTACCCGGTTCAGCGACCAGAGGCAAAGTCGCAGGGTCCAGCGCGCCCGTGGAGATATTCGCGGAGAGCGTCATCATCCTCGTCCCTAAGACCAGCATATCCCAGAGCATTACCATGCCGCGCAGGAAGGGCCACTGAAACACCTTGTTCTGGTAGATCTTTGGTGATAGTAACTCTTCATAGACGTAGATGTCACCTTCAGGCTTCCGCGTCGCCACCGCGACCGAACGCCGTCCACGCATCATCACGCCCTCCATCACAGCCTGACCACCATAGTAAAACTTCGCCATGTTCTGAGAATCCTTTCGCTCTCCGATGAACTACTTGTGCTACGTATCACTGCGATCATGTAACGAGCGCGTCGTCTCTTTTGAGAACTCTCGCGATACAGACTTCGAGAAGAGAGAACGACGGTTCGTAATACTTAATCTGGCAACAGGGACCTTCTTCCCAGTATGCCCATGTGGATGCTGACGACGGAGACGAATCGCCGATTGCAGACGACCAGACATACGCCGCTTCACAACAACAGAATGTTTCGACTGCCACACACCGGGCTCACCAACCGGTGGTAAGAAGCTCAAGATCTTCTGTCCGATATCAAATGAAGCTCCTGGCCGACTGACCTTTGCTGCATTCTTCAGACGACGATGCAGTTCCGGCGATCCGGGCTTCAGCAGGCGTCGTAGCTCGTCTATCAGTGTACGCGCATCCAGGGCCAGAACACCAACATCATTCTCTATAACGTAATCGACGTTGCCTTCTTCTTGTCCAGAGATATACCCACTGATAATAATAGGGAGATGGCAGGCCATCGCCTCACTGATCGTGCCAGGCCCCGCCTTCGTTACCAGGACATCGGCGGCATGCATCAGCTCAGGCATGTTATGCACAAAACCAAAGATCTGCGCTGGCACATACAGCCGCTGACGCATACGCTGCAGCTGCGCGTACAGTTTCTTGTTACGCCCGGTCACTACCATCAATTGTACAGGCAGACGCGCTTGCGAGATCGCACGCACCGCCGATTGCAGACCACCGGCGCCATCGCCACCACCAGCCAGCAAGATCACAGGCAGATGCGGCACCAGGCCAAACTTCTGCCGTAACACAACCTTGCTCTCCACTTCCCGCGTATATTTAGGATCGATCGGCATGCCCAGAACAGAGATACGCTGCGGGTCCAGTCCACGTTTTAAGTAGTATTGACGGGCCTGCTCAGTCGCAACAATATAGGCATCGGCACCCGGAGCGAACCAGGTATAGTGCACAGAGACCATATCAGTCACGACAGTCACAAAGGGGATCTTTAAACCGAGCTCCTTGAGCACCGAGATCGTAATGAAATTTAAGAGCGGATGGACCGAGACGACAACGTCTGGCTGAATAGTTGTAATCAGACGCAGCATCCCGTTAAAAATAAGTGGCGTGGTAAAGGTATTGTAGGCCTTTATGGTCTCTTCGTGGTTAGTATAGTTGAAGATTTCGCCAAAAAGTTTGGAGTTAAAACGAATCGTTGGGCCATACAGCTTGGTCGCTTCTCGGAGAGGAAAGCGGCTGTATTCCTCAAAGACATCAACAATTTCGATACGATATGAAGGTGGTGATGGTTCTAATGGATCGGCTTGATCTAACGCCTCACTCCCTGCATTTTCTGTATTTTCTGTATTTTCGGAGACAGTTGAGCTGTGAGCAACAGCAACTCCACTGGTCTCATAAGCTCCTGCATGCTGTTGACGACGAGCATACCATTCTTCCTGTTCCCGCTGAGAGATAATACGAATGGCATTCGTGATTGCATTGGCTGCACTACGGTGTCCAGCCCCCGTATCAGCTATCAGGAAGAGTATCGTTCTTTGCGTTGGATCGCTCAGTTTACTCACCTCCTGCAAGTCAAATATATGGATATATATTTAAATAGGGATAAAAGCGGTCCGCGAAAGCAGGCAGACGCCCTTATCCCTAATACAATTCCTACGGCATCAAGATGCTTACTTATTCTTCTTCTGACAGGTTAAAACGACGGCGGAAGCGCTCGACGCGACCCGCTGAGTCAAGAATACGCTGCTGACCAGTGAAGAATGGGTGACAGCTTGAGCATACATCAACTTTCAAGACTGGCTTTGTGCTCATGGTCTCAAAAGTGTTGCCACAGGCGCACTGCACCTTTGACACGACGTAGTTTGGATGAATTCCTGTTTTCATTGTTGTTTTGCGACAAGGTACCCACGATGCCATACGTGAGAGGATTGTCGCGCTCCTTTCTGATATCTCTAAATCTTGAGAATATGGACCCTTATGCTCAGGCACCAGACCACACTCATGTCTGTTGGGCCATGAATATAGGTATGGTTCACAAATGCATCCTGCAGCTTATCCGAACGCCTGAAAGATGATCGCATACGCGACGTCAGTCTGGTTGATGTTCAGGATAAGATGGTAGTCGAGTGGCATCGCACTGTCAGGACGCTTCTTTTCTTATCTGCCTCTAGTGCCCGCACTATCCGGACTCCAAGCATATAATATGCAAGCTGATTGTACATGCAAGGCGAGGCTTCGTCAAGATGCCTGACCCTTTTTGTTTTTCTCACGCTTCCATGTCCTATACCATATAACACAATATTGTACCACTTTATTTCATTGTGGCATGGCAAAAAGCGAGCAGCAATAGCAGCAATAGACGGCGTTCCCTATAGGTCGACGCGCTGGAATGCGGTGTCGATATACTTTGTGTAGTAGTCGTTGCTGGTCAGTTGCTCCAACTCGTCACGGCTCAGATAGCGTGCAACTTCGGCATCAGCACTCATCGCATCGACGAGAGCCGCACTCTTGATAGGGCCCTGACTACTCAAGGCCCAGACCTGCTTGGCGTTACGCTGCACCATCTTGTACGCTTCCTGACGGCCGACACCTTTGTCGATGAGGGCCAGCAAGATACGCTGCGAATAGACCAGGCCACCGGTCATATTCAGATTCGTGAGCATGCGCTCCTCGTCAACCTGGAGACCACTCATGACATCGGTGAAGATGTGCAACATATAATGCAGCAGTGTACAGCTATCCGGGATGATAATACGCTCGGTTGAGGAATGGCTGATATCGCGCTCATGCCAGAGAGCGACGTTCTCCATAGCAGTGACGGCATAGCCACGCATCAAGCGAGCCAGCCCACAGACACGCTCACACAGTTCGGGATTCCGTTTGTGCGGCATCGAGGAAGAACCTTGCTGGCCGGAACCAAATGGCTCGAAGGCCTCACTGACCTCGGTCCGTTGCAGGTGACGGATCTCCTGTGCCATCTTCTCTAATGAGCTCGCGATCAGGGCGAGGGTGGTCATAAAGTGCGCATGGCGATCACGCTGAATGATCTGATTGGAGACCGGGGCTGGCTTGAGACCCATCTTCTCACAGACGTATTCCTCGATCTGCGGTGGCACAGAGGCATGCGTCCCGACCGGTCCAGAGATCTGTCCAACGGCGATCTGCTCTAATGCAGCCTCCAGGCGCAGCTGATGGCGGCGCAGTTCATCGACCCAGAGAGCCATCTTCAGACCAAAGGTCATCGGTTCCGCGTGGATACCATGCGAGCGTCCCACCATCAAGGTATATTTATGTGCAACCGCCTGTTGAGAGACGGCAGCGGTTAGCTTCACCAGCGACTGAGCCAGCAGGGCACCGGCCTCTTTAATCTGCGCGGCCAGAGCTGTATCCAGCACGTCTGAAGAGGTCAGGCCCAGATGAATAAAGCGGCCCTCGGGTCCCAACTGCTCCTGTATCGAGCGCAGAAACGAGATAATATCGTGATGGGTCTCCGCCTCAATCTCCTGCATGCGTTGCGCATTATACTGTGCGCTATGGATCTTCTCCATCTCCTGCGCAGAGATAACCCCCTCACGCGCCCAGCCCTCACAGGCCAGTATCTCAACCTCAAGCCACTTATCCGTCTTATGTTTTGTCGACCAGATGGCCGCCATTTCTGGTAATGAGTAACGTTCAATCATAAAATATTCAGTTCCTTAATGAATAATCGGTCCAAAAGATGTACTCACCTGATACACTGGGTACACGCTGTAGTTTATCACAGATCTTATAGTAGATCGTTGGCTAAATGGTTAGTGACTACCTTATGTTCACCTTGCGGTCGTCAGTATAATAGATACGCAGAAAGGACCGTTTTAAAAGCATGGCGGACGAAGTAAAGCAGCGCAAAATCGAACATGTCAATATCGCGCTTACGCAAGATGTGGCCGCTCCACAGCAGGCCAATTGGAGCGACGTACATCTGGTACACCAGGCACTACCCGAGGTTGACCTGGAGGAGATTGATACGAGTGTGACGTTTCTGGGGCGAAGGTTACGCTATCCTATCTTTATGTCTTCATTAACTGGAGGGCACCCGGATGTACTGACAATCAATCACAATCTTGCACGAGCGGCCGAACACTATGACGTTGCGCTGGGTGTAGGTAGCCAGCGTGCTGCGATTGTCAACCCGGCACTCACGGCGAGTTATAGCATTGTACGTGAGAGCGCCCCCAATGCGTTTCTGATCGCCAATATCGGCGCGCCACAGCTGATCGCCCAGGCGCAGCATACCCCCTTCACGCTCGCCCAGGTGCAGGAGGCCATTCGTATGATCCAGGCCAATGCGCTGGCCGTTCACATGAATAGTCTACAGGAGGCGGTACAACCGGAGGGTGATCGGCGTGCTCAAGGTGAGGTAGCGGCACTCAGACGACTCACCTCGCAGATCGAGTTGCCTGTTATTTCGAAAGAGACGGGCGCGGGGGTCAGTCGCGAGCAAGCACTCTTACTACGCGCCTGTGGGGCAGCGGCAATCGATATTGGAGGAGCAGGTGGCAGTAGTATGTCTGCCATTGAGGGGGCACGCGCACAGCAGCAAGGTCTCGAGCAGTCCCAGAGCATCGGCAACGTCTTCCGCGACTGGGGGATCGCGACACCCATCTCGCTCATCGAGGCCGGAATAGCAAATCTACCACTGATCTCTACCGGAGGCATGCGCTCTGGTCTGGATGCCGCCCGTGCACTGGCGCTGGGTGCTACCCTGGTTGGCTTCGGGCTCCCTTTCTTGCAGGCAGCCAGTAAAGGCTATGATGAACTGCGTGCAGTAATGGATGAGATCATCGCGCAACTGAAGGTCGCGATGCAGTTAAGTGGGGCCAGCACAATCGCCCAGCTACGCAGCACAGACGTCGTCGTAACCGGACAGACACACGAATGGCTCACCCTGCGCGGCTTCGAGGATCAATTGAAAGGAATGGCGCAACGACGTTGGCGACAACTCCTGGAGAGTGGAGAGACCCAGACACAGCTCTATCCGCCCTGCGTACCTTAGGAGTCGAGCGGATACTGTTGCTCATTATGCGCGTTGATACTAGCAGGCAGGATCAGGTGAAGAGTTCAGTGCGGCAAACTCTTCAGGCGTATCAACATCCAGAAATGAGCGCAATTGCGGATCAACCATGCGCAGTTGCGCTTCTTGGATATATCTTACCGCTATCTGACGCTCTGGTGCAGCCCGCAAGATGGCACGTGGACCCCGCTCTCCTGCCTGTAGGAGCTCCTCGATCAACGGCACAATAGTCCTGGGATAGAGCGCCAGCAGTACCTGGGACACGCCAGCTACAACAGGCATAATGATCTCGCTGGCACTGGCCTGAGCCAATAGCCATGCTGCGAGATCAGGTTGGAGCAGCGGCGCATCGACGGCGGTTACCAGCGCGCAATCAGCCTGTAATGCGTCAAGGATGCAGAGACCACTATACAGGCCCATCAAAGGACCAATATCCGGCTGCTGATCCAGGACACTATGCAGAGTAGGGGGAAACACTGGATAGAGGCTCGCATAGAGCGCAGCCTGTGCCTGATCGCGTGCGACCAGCACGACATCCTGGCAGAGCGCAGAGAGAGTGGCGACCTGTTGCGTCAAGAACGTCACAGGAGAGGCCGCTGGTGGCATAGCCGTAGTAGCTGCGGGAGGATACGTATTGTGATACTTATTTTGTAAGCTTGCCAGGGGCAGAAGCGCCTTATCGCGACCCATGCGCCTGCTCCGCCCCCCCGCAAGTATAATTCCAGCACTAGTCATAGTCGTTGCCAACATGCTCTTAACGTGTAGCCGTACGAGCTTTCCTCTTATTCCCCTTCGGAATATACTGCTGGCGATTTACATAGGCAGTATGATTGGCTACATCCTCAGGATAGCGGCGCACCAGGTAGAGAATCCACCAGACAAGCCAGACACCCAGAGCAAGTAACCAGAGATAGCGCCATGCACGCCAGGCAAAGAAGAAATTATTCAGATAGATACGAGAAGCCAGAATAGGCAAACCGACAAAACAGATCACCGCAAACCAGCCCAGATAACGGTCCAGCATATACTTCAGTATAGGCCTGCTCTTCACGAAGCGCTTGCGACCCTCTACCATATAGTAGAAGTAAATCAGTAGGCCCAGCAGACAAAAAATAAGCCAGGGCCACGAGTAGTGAAACGGCTCAGGTCCGGGCAGGTTACCGTTTGTCCCCGCTTGTGTCGGATCGGTAAAGAGCCATACGATTAAGTTACCCACGAAGCACAACCCCCTTCTTCAGATATCCACACAGTATGATAGCAAACAATATAACATGAATAAGTTCTAGCGTCCATATATAGAAGCAGCAAACACTGATGTAAAAGCGCGCTACGCCATCAGAGGGACGAGGATCCCATGCGAAAAACCCATTCTCTACATATAATACACCTGACGTACGCACTTCACACAGGTTCCATGACTTCACGGTATAGTTGGCGAGCTTACAGCGATTGAGAATGTCCAGAACTATGCAAAGGGCCAACCACGCAATACTGTCAAAGTAAAATGACGCCGTTCTCTCTGCCTGTGTTTAGCGCACCCACGGCTGTACTGAATATGCCTGTAGACGCGCCCGCTCAAGAATAGAGCTAGCCTGCTCTACGAAGGTCCAGAAGAAGGCCAGGGGAGCCTTTTCTTCTTTCTCCTCCTTCTCCTCGTCCAGTTCCTGACTGGCAGGTAGCTTGATACTGGTAAACCAGGGGGCCGGTTG
Source organism: Ktedonobacteria bacterium brp13 (assembly GCA_015099395.1). Taxonomy (GTDB): domain Bacteria; phylum Chloroflexota; class Ktedonobacteria; order Ktedonobacterales; family Ktedonobacteraceae; genus Dictyobacter. The sequence goes on from AP024096.1 coordinate 4,575,758, forward strand.
CTGGATGCGCAGACAGAGGACGCCAAGCGAGCGTGTACCGCTCTGCAAAGGGATCAGGCGCAACATATCTACAGCGCCCGGTAGCTGGCGGTAGAGGAGTAGATGGTTGGCAGGATCGTTCAGCGCCGGGTGTGGAGGGTAGCGCTGATCGATGACCTCTCTATTCACCATCGCACGTACTGCCAGCAGCACCTCTTCGCGAGAAAGCTCAAAGCTATCGTCGCCAGTCGTCGTATCCAACAGTTGCGTCAACGCACCCTCACGATCCGGCAGCAAGAGCGCACAGGCGTGCACTCCCCAGGCAGAGAAGACCCGCGCCAGCGATAGCAAGACAATCTCTAACTGATCTTCCAACCCTTCCCGCGAATTCGTCAGCCGAATCAGTTCATAGAGGATCTTTGCCTCGCGTTCACGTGCATGCGCCTGATTGCGCTCATAGCGGAGTCGCAACGTCAATTGACTGGTGAGCAGTGCCGTAATCAAGAAGATGCAGAGCGCGACCCATTCCTCCCAGCGTGCCATTGTCAGTGTATAAAGTGGCGGCACGATGAAAAAATCGAAAGATAGCGATGCTACGATCGACGAGAGCAATGCTGCATAGCGACCATACGTACTGGCAAGCACCAGGATAGCCAGCAGATAGATGATAGAGATATTAGGGATCCGTGGATACAGGTGCCAGGCAAAAATGAAGCCGGTGATTGCAAGGGTACTGGTGATCGTCACAACCGTCTCACTACAGAGACGCGACCAGCGTATCCTGCTCTGCCCCTCCAGTACCGGCATATGTGCAACACTCGGCATAGCATCACCCCTTCTTGCTCAGCACGCAACGAGAGATATTATTGTATTAATCATAGCGCATAAAACACGAAACAGAACTCAAAATATGCTCAATGTTTACACGACCACGAGTACGTCCAACGTACGAGGTCCATGCACACCTTCTACACGACTGAGCTCAATATCGGAGGTTGCCGAGGGACCAGAAATCAAGGTGAGTGGAGCATGGCGTACCTCTACAGCCTCGCTCAGTTGCCTCACGGCTACAGGAACGCAGCCAACGATCTGCTCGGCGCGAATCACGCAGAGGGCATAGTCTGGCAGCAGAGAAAGGACCCGCCGTCCCTGCAGCGCACCACTATCCAGCACGATTGTCCCGGTCTGCGCAATCCCTAAGGCACAGCCAGTCAGAACGCCGTCGCTCTGCTCAAGCTGCGCGTATGACAACCAGCCATCGACTTCATCACGCAAAACAGTTGCCCCCGCAGGTAACCACTCACGCGGGATATCGGCAGCGACGACAAGGCGCTGTATCTCATGCTCCTCACAAGCTGTCGCAATAGCATCCACCAGTTCGCCAGCAGAGACCTTGCGGATAGTGGCTTTGTAATCGGCAACACGTTCCATAAACAGATCTATAATCTCGGCACGTGTCGCTGTATCTTGCTGTTGATAGTCGCGCTGGATAGCGGCATAGGCTGGTCCGGCCTGTTCGCTCGCTGGTACATCGTGTAGCGCGGTTCTGACGCGGCTCAGCATCTCGGCGCGTGCAGCAGCGTTGCGCTGCTGATCCGCGCCCGTACTCAATTGCTGACTCATAATTTACTGCTCCTGTTCTTGCGCGCGTGCACGCCACCATTCGCGGAACGTCTGTTTAGGGATACCGTGCAGATCACGCATCGCCGTCCAACTGCCTAGCGGACCAGGTCCCTGGCTGATCTTCCCCTTACGCAACAGCGGAATCTGACCAATACGCCCCAGATGCTGCAAATGTTCGTAGCGCGTCGCATCGGTGAAGGCATAGGCCAGCGAGTTCATAGCGACGTTCTCAGGATTCAGCCTGCTCCATACTTTGTGCTGCTGATGCTCGCGCACAACTTCACCACGCAGATGGACCAGCACCTCTGGAATATTGATCTTGACAGGACAGGCATCGTAGCAGGCACCACAGAGCGTCGAGGCATACGGCAGCGATTCGGCCATCGTAATACCGAGCAGTTGTGGTGTCAGGATAGCACCGATAGGGCCAGGATAGACCGACGAGTACGCGTGACCACCCGTACGCTCATAGACAGGACAGACGTTCATGCAAGCGCTACAGCGAATACAATACAGCGACTGCCGTCCTACCTCGTCGGCCAGTACGCGCGAACGTCCATTGTCCAGGATCACGAGATGGAACTCCTGTGGACCATTGCCCTCCGTAACACCAGTCCAGAGCGAGTTATACGGATTCATACGCTCGCCGGTTGAAGAACGTGGCAGCAATTGCAAGAAGATCTCCATATCCTGCCAGGAAGGGACCAGTTTCTCCATACCCATCACACTGACAAGGACCGGTGGCAGCGTCAGACACATGCGACCGTTCCCCTCAGACTCCGCAATGTAGATCGTCCCGGTCTCCGCGACCGCCAGATTGACACCACTCACCGCCATCGGAGCACGCAAAAAGATCTGACGCAGATGCTGGCGAGCCGCAGCAGTCAGTGTTGAAGGCTCATCACTCAACTCAATATCGATATCGTGCAGGTTCTGCTTAAAGATATCGTAGATCTCCGCACGATTCCGATGGATAGCAGGCACCAAAATATGTGAAGACTTATCGTGTGAGAGCTGTAAAATCAACTCAGCAAGATCGGTCTCGTACGCCGTGATACCAGACTGCTCCAGGGCCTGATTGAGATGAATCTCATCGGTCGTGAGCGACTTGACCTTTACAATCTCTCTGGCATCATGCTGATGTGCGATATCAGCAATAATCGCATTCGCCTCCTGAGCATCACGAGCCCAGTGCACATGTCCCCCCACACGTTGCACCGACGCCTCAAGCTGAAGCAGATAGGTATCCAGATTACGTAAGACACGCTCTTTGACAGCGCGTCCAGCCTCACGTAATTCCTCCCAATCGGGCACCTCAGCGACCACCTGAGCGCGTTTATTACGAATGGTCCCGGTCGCCTTGCCCAGATTGCGCCGGAGTTGTGCATTGTCCAGCGCCTCTTTCGCCTTTTGCTGAAACATCGGCAGTCGCTGCCGCCGTAGTGAGACACTCATCGTCAAACCTCCAGATGAACAGCCAGCAGAATGATGGTAATAGTACGAACGTGATCACTAGTAGTCAGACAACCGACGACGTCGCAGCAAGGATCTCAGCGATATGCACAGGATGAACGCCGGTACGCAAACGAGAGAGCGCGCCACCAATATGCATCAAGCAAGAGTTATCGGCAGAGACACAGACTTCAGCCTTCGTATCCAGCACCGCACGCACCTTGTCGCTCAACATCGCCATCGACGTGTCGGCGTTCTTCACTGCAAAGGTACCACCGAAACCACAGCACGTATCGGCTGATGGTAGCTCAACCAGATCGATGCCCTTCACAGCACGCAGCAGGCGCAGTGGCGCATCTCCGACACGCAAGACCCGTAACGAATGGCAGGTTGGATGGTAGGTTACGCGATGTGGATAATAGGCTCCCACATCCTCCAGTTTGAGTTGATAGACCAGAAATTCGGTGAGTTCAAAGACCCGGGGAATCAGCGCCGCAACCCGTAACTGAAGTTCTTCATCTTGAGCCAGAGCAGCGGCACGTGGATACATATCACGTACCATACCGACACAAGAGGCAGACGGCGCAACAACCACCTCGGCATCGGCAAAAACATCAACAAAATGACGCACCAGAGGAATTGCCTCCCGTTGATAGCCAGTATTATAATGCATCTGACCACAACAGGTCTGCGCCATAGGAAAATCAACCGTATGGCCCAGGCGCTCCAAAAGCTGTACCATTGCACGTCCCGTCTGTGGGAAGAGGGTATCATTAAAGCACGTAATAAAAAGTGAAATACGCATAATCATTGACCCCTTTAGAATAGTATCCTACATTTTATCACGCCACCCGTCTATCCCATAAGCAAAGAACACGTGTTATTAGCTATTTCCGGCCACCATTTTCGCCTTCACAGCAGAGAGCATCCTTTTTATGGAGGGCATAAGTATTGTGAAATAGACCATAGTAACCGGACAAGTGACCTATATCACAATAATACGTAGGCAGATAGGGGTATCATGCATTATAATAAATAGGAGAGGAAGAGTCGTATCTTTCTGATACTCTCTCTATTTTCTTCATTCTATGGTTTGTTTGTATCTGTGACATTTTCGCCTATATGCGAAGTTATATAAACAACTATCATTCTTTTAAAAAATGTTTTTGAAATCGTCTTATCGCCAGGCCCAATAATCTCAGGAGGCACTTACAAGAATGGCCCGCACAAAATTTGCTCGGCAACAAAAACTGTTGTCGCTCATGAGTGTCACCCTATTGTTTTCACTCGTCCTCGCTGCCTGTGGGAATCCGCAGACGCAGCAGAGTGCAACACAAAATAAGTCTGACCTCGACAAACAGATTGCGCATGCACAAAGCATCGGCGTCCCAGCTAGCGAGCTCAGCCCTATTATCACGCAAGAAAATAAGCTCAGCGGTTCGCAAGAGCCACTATCACTGTTTTCGAGTCAGCCAGCCACAAACTACTACACCAATCTTGCGCAAAACTATGCGACCCTGACCCTCCAGGTCAAAGGACTCGTAGATCAGTCGACACAACAATATGGCTATCAGGCCTCACAATCGATTAAGAACTTCCAATCGATCCTGTCCGTCCGGCAGAATCAAGGCTTTATCGAGGCCAAGACCTTCGCCAATCAACTGCTGCAGACCCAGTCTCAGATGAATAAGGCCCAGACCCCTGGACAGTTCATCCAGATCAATCAATCTGCTGAACAATCTGCCATGGCCCTGACCCTGATGGGGAGCACGAACGACCAGTTGAACACGCTCAGCACGCAGATTGATACACTCAAATCCTCAAAACTCGACACCTCGGCACTCGAAACAGACAAGCAGAATGACGTTCAGATGTTCCGTAAAGCGACCACGCCCAGTGATTTCACGACGATCTCCGAACAACTGAATGCTCAATTGCAAAGTGCCAGTGCACTCTCAACGCTAGCTGTTCCATATGTGGGACAGGTCAAGCTGAGTCAGTTCCAGACTTCAATCAATCAGGTCAAGAGCTACGGCGGCGACCCTACAAGCTACCAAAAGCAGTATGTCACCGACAAAGCTCTCCTGAATAGCAATAACTTTGCAAAGTTCTCGGCCCAGATCGATACGGATATGCAGAGCATTCAGCTGCCACTGATGCAGCTCCAGGCCACAAGCGAACTGAATCAATTAATGAACGATTCGAAAACCTGGGGTCATGCCCACCAGTATCATGATAGCTGGGATGGTCAAAACTACGACCAGGCCTACGAGTACTGGAACGGCACGCTGTACGATATCCAGGGAAATATTCAAGCGGCGCAGACTGCCGCTGATTATCAGGCCATCCTCGATGATTTGCAGCAGCAGAACCTTCTGTTCCAACAAGAGAAGGCCGACTATAGCGATACCACACCGCAGGATCAACCTCACCAGAGCGATATCTCATTGATGAAATCCTTAGGGGTTACCGGTGCTAAAGTTATCGTTACCTCGTTGATTACCGATGAGACCCGCGTCTACGATAATGGTAAACTGGTCAAGACCATCCCGGTCGTCTCAGGTGTTACAGACAAACCAACACCTCCAGGCTTTACACAGATCACCAATCGTCAGTCTCCGGCGACCTTCCACGCCTTCGACCAGAATCCAAACTCACCGTTCTACTATCCAGATACACATATCAACTACGCGATGATGTACCACGTCGGTGAGTACTACTATCACGATAGCTGGTGGCGCGCCCTCGACGACTACGGTCTGGGCACAAAGTATCCACACTATGCACCTGCTGCCTTTAATATGGGTACACATGGTTGTATCAATATGACGACAGCAAACGCTGCCTGGCTGTGGAACTTTACAACGCCTTCAGACCCGAATAATCCCGCACCGGTTTATTCGATCGTCTACTAAGATCTTATTCAAAGCACCTGAATTGCGCAAGAGAGGGAGACAGGGTTAAACCTGCCTCCCTCTCTTGCTTGACAGTATCCTCAGTATGTTTTATTATAGATTCATTGAGTCTGTAATAAAAAGGGGAAGAGACATGAAATACTCACAAGCAACCAATTATGCGCTCCATACAATGATGTTTTTTGTGGCTCTCCCTACTGGAAAAACCATCGGCGTCCAGCAACTGGCAGAACTGCAGAAACTTTCCCCAACGTATCTCTCCAAGATTTTGACCAAGCTCGTGAAGGCGGGCATGATCGAGTCTTCTCCTGGGATAAACGGAGGATATACGTTGACAAGAAACAAAGCGGATCTTTCTTTCCTGGAAGTCATTCATGCCATTGAAGGGACGGCCTCATTATTTCACTGTGGTGTCGGACACGCTCAGCAAGGGTGTTTGATTGAGGAAGTCATGACGACTGCCGAACAACACATGGAAGAGTACCTTAAAGAGCGTAAGCTTGTTGAACTTGTTGACCAGAATCCCAGCGTGTCACATATGGTGAACGTACTGGACACGTCGGCGAGGTAAACGCACCTGAGTGAAAGAGCATGTGTATTTTTTTATCTTCATTGTAGATATTGAGAGTCTATAAAGTCTTTAAGGAGTAAAACAATGTTCGATGATGTAAACGCAGGCGGTGGCGAGGACCAGACCGAACAGTTCTGGGAGGGGCACTACCAAAAACACGAACAAGTGTGGAGCGGGAGAGCGAACGCTGTCCTGGTTGATGTCGTGGGGTCATTGCCAGCAGGCACAGCACTGGACCTCGGCTGCGGTGAAGGCGGTGATGCGCTCTGGTTGGCCCAGCGCGGCTGGCGTGTAACCGCCGTCGACGTGTCCCGCACCGCCCTCAACCGAGCGTCGACCTACGCAGCGACCGCCGGAGTCGCGGACCGCATAGACTTCCAGCAGCACGATCTCACCCGCACCTTTCCCGCCGGCACCTTCGACCTCGTCTCTGCCCAGTATTTGCATTCGCCGTTGGAGTTCCCCCGTAACCGGATCTTGCAAGCAGCGGCACGCGCCGTGGCACCTGGTGGTCTTCTGCTCATCGTCGGTCATGCTTCGGTCCAACCCTGGTCCTGGAACCCCCACCAGCATAAGCATCCACGTTTCCCCACCCCGGAAGAGACGCTTGCCGAGCTTGACCTGAATAGCGAGGATTGGCACACCGAACGTCTAGGATCGCCCGAACGTCAGGCCATTGGCCCAAACGGACAGTCTGCCATCGTCACAGACAACGTCATCGCAGTCAGACGCCTCACGCAGTCTGGCAGACCTATACATAGGGCTTAGAGCGTCTCGATATGCACGGTACGAACTTTGGAAAGCTCTCCTTCACCTTCGCCTTCTTCGGTCCAGCGTACCTCGAATAGACGCCAGTTGCTGCGCCCGGTCAGGACTGCTCGACGACCTCGCACATTGACTGGCGTCCCTTTCCCTGCTCGGAGGAGCGCAAGATGGTGGGCAAAGCCGCTATCACGAAGGATGCGTTCACGCTCAAAGGGGATCCAATAGAGATCCTCATGTCGGAAAAGGTTGACGCCATGCAGTAAGAGCTCCAGGCCCCAGGCCACACGCTCATCCTCACTCTGTGCAAGATTGCACAGTGCAGAGTATTCAAAGTCCTCGCGCTGCTCGTCCGAACCACGATGCTCTTCTTGACACTGCGCCCACCAGGCAAAGAGGTCGATCCAGAGTTCGTCAAGGGAGGCACGCCAGGTACGGAGAGCCGCTTTTACGGTGGTGGCAGGCAGGGCAAGCCACTCCGGACGCATGACACCAGGCACCAGACAGATGACGTTAAGTGGGCGCGGAACGGCTTTCCATTGCTCACCTATAAGGAGGATATTTCCAGCCTGGGATGGCTCAAGGACCAGCGCTAACTGCGGACTCCCCTGGTGTCCACGGACGATTACAATCATGCCCGGTACGAGTTGAGACAGTGAGACAAAGCGCTTGACCTCTTCAGCAGGACGCGGCTGGTAGGTCGGTTGTGCGCCGACCCGTTCGATTCTGAAGTAGGTGGCGGCCTCCAGCAGAACCTGCTCAATCTGCGCACGCAACGCAGGCCGATAGCCTGCTCCGTAATAGGCATGGCCTAATTCAACAACTGTCCATGGACGAGCTGGACCCTGTAAGGCCGCACTGCGCCAGAGGTTCTCGATAGAGGGAACGGGAAGCTCTGGCGCGAGCGTAGCCGCCGCACTGGTAGCACGAGAGGAGAGAGCGACAGCCGCTGTGGTTGCCAGAGGTTCGCTGTCTCCGTGCGTGACCAGCTGCGGTACGGCTGCATAGTGAGGCTCTAGATCCACGCCAGCAAGCTGACCTTCGAGCGCGACCACACAATCACCGACAGCGGGAATCGTTACGATTGTACGCTTGAAACGTCGCGCCAGCGCAGTCAGGGCCTCGGGCATGCCATGGACTAAGAAAAGGTGACGCGGATTGACACGAGCCACAACGTGCGCGATCTGCTCGGCATCGACGTGCGCAGAGAGATTGTAACGAGCAATCTGGCAGTATAACTGAATCGACTGCTCACCGGCACGGATCACGTCGCCACGTTGGGCACGCAGTAATGCGGAACCAGGACTTTCTTCATCCTGATATCCAGTAAAGAGGATACAGTTGCGCTCATCACGTGCCAGGGCGGCCGCATATAAAGGCGAAGCCCCACCTGAGAGCATGCCTGAACTACTGACCACTACCATTGGATTGGTGCGTTCGAGCAAAGCCGGTCGCTCGAAGCTACGTACGGCAAAGATATGCAGATCGGGATCGGCGAAGAGTGGACGCCGCGCATTGGTCAGGTAGCGTTGCAGGCCAGGCTGTAAGTCATGTGACTGGTTTTGATACAGAGCACAGACTGGACGAATCATACCATCGATATAGATAGGGACCGGGCTCATATGTCCGCTGGCCCGATACGCCTTGAGGATCAGCAAGACCTCTTGCGCACGACCGACCGCAAAGGCCGGACAGAGCACACGACCACCCCGCGCCAGGGTCGCCTGTACCGTCTCCATCAACTGGCGCTCCTCTTCTTTGCGGTTCCCATGCCCCCGATCACCATAGGTCCCTTCGCAGATCATGACATCCGCAGCAGGTAAGCGCTGAAGATCCAGACCCTTGACGGTACGCTGATCGGTCACCGAGATATCTCCCGTATGCAGGATCGTCCCCTCGGGCGTCTCACAATACAACATCGCCGCCCCAAGAATATGCCCGGCAGGCAGGAAGCAGAGCGAGATCTCCGCAGCATCAGGTAAGGGTGCAAACGGCTGATAATAGCCGATGGGTTGGATACGGCTCAGCAACATATCGACCTGCTCCGCCGTATAGAATGGCGTCTCACCATCTGGCTTGAGACCCTCCTGCTCCATAATGCGCACAGCATCCTTGAGCAGGATCTCCATTAAAGCTCGCGTGCTCTCAGTCGCGTAGATTGGTGCAGATGGATACAGAGACGCGATCAACGGCAACGCACCGGTATGATCAATGTGCGCATGCGTGATCAAGATACATTCGGGTGGAGAGGTAACCAGAGCATGCAGGTCTGGTAGACGCCCTTCGCGACTCCCCGGACGCATACCACCATCGACCAGCAAACAATGATGAGCAACGCGCAGCAGCATACACGATGCGCCTACCTCTGCCGCGCCACCTAGAAATGTCAGTTCCACCAAAAACATCCTTTTTGTGTATGTGATACTTGCAAGAGGTCATCGAGCATGCATAAAGCAGATATGCACACAAGACCCCCAAAGGCGGGAGAGCACATCAGCAAAAGGCCCCTCCCCTACAATTCAGCAGTAACTGTAACTGTACCATACGCGAGTGCTCACAATATGTTTTACAGTATTTTTGGATAAACAGGCGCTGATATTTTGCTTGGAGAGGAGTTGAAAGATAAGCAGAAAAGCCAGCAGTGCGGGCATTATTCTATGCGCAGAGCAATGATTGGATCAAGACGAGCCGCACGCAACGCCGGGTAAAGTCCCGCGAGCAGACCAACGACCATGGAGACGCCCAGAGCAAGCAGCACCGAGAGAGGAGTGAGCGCGAAGGGGATAAGAAAGACCGTCGAGAGTAACCAGCCCAGTAGCATACCCAGTAACACGCCAGGCAGCGCACCAGCGATATTCAGCAGCAGCGCCTCACAGAGAAATTGCGCACAGATATCACGTTGTCGCGCTCCCAGCGCCATGCGCAGTCCGATCTCCTTTGTACGTTCAGTCACCGCGATCAACATCATATTCATCACCCCGATACCGGCAGCCGTCAAAGAGAGCGCCGAGATCCCCATCAGCAGCGACGTCAAAGCCCGAGTAAACTGTTGTGAAATCTGCGTCACTTGCTGCGGGCTGCGAATCTGAAAATCAGGGAGATCCTGAGCGGCAAGATGATGCGAACGCTTGAGTGCCGACTGCACAGCGCCCTGAGCGCGCTCAACATGCGCGACACTATCAACCTGGGCTACGATCTCATCAATCCGTGACTGACTATGTGTCCCATCTGCAAAGTGTTGCGCTTCCGTTGTATAAGGAACGTAAGTGACATCGTCGGCATTATAGCCACCAAAGGATGCACCTTTGGAGCGCAAGACACCAACAACACGAAAGAAGTGCCCACGAATCTGCACCGTCTGCCCGATTGACGCTGCCGCATGTCGTGGAAAGAGCCGTCCAGCCACATATTGACCCAACACCACCACCGAGCGCTGCGCATCCTCATCCTGCTGACTTAACCAGCGACCATGTGACAATTGCCAGCGTAGTATCGATCCGTACGCAGGATAGACCCCCTGTATATATGTACTCCAGGAACGTCCTCCCGCACGTACCAATCCATTGAGTGTCAATAAGGGACTACTACGCACAATATTAGAGGCAGTAGAGGCCGCATGCAGATCACCCTCCGTCAAGCTCTGACCATTACCCACCGAGGCAAAGGCCCCACCATTGATCGCACTGCCAGCATTGACATACAACACATCGGGCCCCAGCTCATCAACGGTATTCTGCACATAACTACGTGTCCCCTGCGTAATCGTCATCGCAGTAATAACAGCTAGAACGCCAAAGAGCACCACCATCATCGTTAGTACAGAACGAAAACGGTGTAGCCAGACCGCCTCAAGTGCGCTCACTATGTTCGCTCGCAACATGGATAGTGTCCTCAGCTGCATATTGTTGCGCAAACAACTGCTCCTCAACAATGAAGCCATCCCGAAAATAGATCCGATGCGGCGCATAGACCGCTACCTCTGGATCATGCGTTACCAGCATAATCGTCAACCCTCGCTGATGGAGAGACTGTAAGAGTGCCATAATCTCGCTGCGCGTATAACTATCCAGATTACCGGTCGGCTCATCGGCCAGTATCAGATCCGGCGTGTTGACCAGCGCACGCGCAATAGCAACACGCTGCTGCTGACCGCCCGACAGTTGGGCTGGTATATGTTGTATCCGCTCAGAGAGGCCTACCAGCTGCAGAACCTGACGCGCCATCTCGTTACGCTGCGCACGTGGATAGCCAGCGTAGAGCAGAGGCAACGCCACATTCTCTAACGCAGTCAGACGCGGCAAGAGGTGAAAGTGCTGGAAGACAAAGCCGATATGCTTATTGCGCAGAGCAGCCAGTCGATCAGAAGAGAGGCTCTGGACCGTCTGATCCAGAAAAAGATAGGAACCGGAGGTAGGACGATCCAAACAACCTACAAGGTTCATAAATGTCGATTTACCAGAGCCAGAAGCACCCAGGATCGCTACAAATTCGCCTCGCTGCACGCATAGCGAAACACCCTTCAAGGCTTGAATCGGCACATTCCCCACGTGATAGCTCTTAACCAGATTGCATGCTTCAAACACTGGACAAAAGACATCCTGTTGAGCGCATTGCCTGACCTGCATACAAATACCTTTCAAAACAAATAAGAATGCTCCAGCTAGTATAGGAACAGTGAACAAGTATGATTGTAAAGAATGGAATAGATCCATGTCAAGTGAAATGGGGCTAAATTTTGCCGCTTTTATTACTTATTACATTTTATACGTGGTCGATTTTGGTTTAAAATAACCCTGATTCTATTGGTTGTGCCATTCAGCAGATGAGTCAAACAACGAGGGAGGATCGTCCAGCAACGAACGGTCCTCCCTCTTCTTCTTTGCTATAGCTTATTGGGGAAGCGAGCTCAGGTGCTCATGAATGACCAGCCAATGGCTCTCGACTTTTTCTAAGACACTTGTTCCGCGTCCCATCCCCTGCGCAATCTGTCCTTCTACATTGCCCTGCCAACGGAAAAGGTATATACAGACAGCTGTATGCTCATCATCCACAAGCCACTGGACATCTTCTATCGCATAGTGCTCATCCTGGATAAAGGCCCAGGTTCTCTCAAAGGCTTGTTTGATAGCATCTTTTCCCTGAAATGATCCGTCATTGAACCAATACACGGCGTTATCTGCAATCAGTGGCGCAACTTCCTCAAAATGGTGTGTATTCGTTCTTTGTTCATACGCACGCAGAAATTCTACTGCTGTCATCTGTTTCCTCATTCAAAATAAACATGACAAATAGGTATCAGAACAAGTGTACTATCACTAACAAGATTTATCCAGGCTCTTTGTTCCTTACCTAAACCATCAGTTCATTTTTACTACATTGGAGATATTACTCCATATACAGGAAATGAAGCTTATGCCTCCCTCTTCGAGGCTCACCAGTGTGGGTTTTTTGGCCTATCCAGGTGATCCTCAAAGAAGGAAATACATATTACTATCCATTACTACACATATCACATAGATTAACTGTATATACCACTATCGACTGAAAAGTACCAAAACACTCGTCCCCCTCTCTGAGGCTCACCGGGATAGGTTTTTTGGCCTATCCAGGTGATCTTCATAGAAGAAAATGCACACGAACATTCAGTATTATATATAAAGCATGTATTAAACTCATATATCACTATCACCCCGAAACTCGCCAAAAACTCGTCCCCCTCTCGGAGGGGGGAGATAGCTTTAGCTATCGGGGGGAGCCATCCTCGCCTTATGCTCTCGATAACTCTTCTACGCCAACCATCTCCCGTTCGGACGTAGATTTCGTCATCGAGGATAACAGATGATAAAGGTGAGCGTGATAAAGAGCGTTTAATTCGAGATTATAACGTTATTCGAACATTTACTCCCCCCGATAGCTAAAGCTATCTCCCCCCTCAAAGAGGGGGACAAGGGCTTAATTGCACTATACAGGCAATAGTGAACGTTATTGGCAAGTGACATGACGCATTTGTCATGGCGTCCCATCTGTCTCCATTGGCCTGGAAGGCGGTTTCATGGCCTATTTCCAAAAAACCTACACTGGTGAGCCTCTCTGAGGGGGACAAGGGATTCTAGCATCTTTACAGGCGATAGTGAACTTTATTGACAGGCGACGGGGTGCATTCGTCATGGCATCCCACCTGTCTCCATCGGCTTGAGAGGCGGTTTCTTTGTATATCCTGCCAAAAAACCTACTCCCGGTGAGCCTCTCCGAGGGCGGCAGGGCTTTAGCTATCCCTACAGGCGATAGTGAGTTTTTCGGTAATAGGGGTATTGGAGATGCTGGCGGCTATAGAGATGGCATGCCAGAGAGTAGTTGGTCGAAGGCTCCGTTGACGAAGGCGTGTATGTACATGGCTGTGAGATGGGCTTTTTCGGCGGGTGTGAGGAGGATCAGGGCATGCTGTTGCGCGAAGTCTGCGACGGCCGCTCTGGCGTACCTGGCTGCGTAGTGTTTGAGGTCGGAGTAGGCACGATCTTCGTACGTGTAGACAAAGACGAAGCCGCCGCTACTGATCGCGTGCCGCCCGGCCTCCCAGGCCTCGCGTCCAAAAGGTGCCCAGACATGAAATGGAAGAGACATAGCTACCTACCTTTATAGACTGACAGAGAAAGATTATTGTTGTGGTTGTCGCTAACATAACAGAAGCTTGCTAACACTATAACATATCCACAGCGGTAAAGTATCCCCCATAACAAAAACGAGCCGGTATCCTGTCAGTTGGCAGGTTGCGGCTCGTTTATAATCCTTAAAGCGGTTTCTCGTAGCTTACAGCGGCTTGTGGAGGCTGCTTCGTCACCACGTCGGTCTGTTTTGTAGCGTGCAGCCTGCGTTGCCCTTCTGGACACTGAACATGGTGTTCTGACCATGGAGCGTACCAGTATAGTGCAGATTACTACCACTACCAGAGCAAGCAGCGTCAGAGATCGACAGGTCCAGATTTGTATCCATACCTCCCTGTGCCTGCCACAGCATCTGATAGCCATTGGTGCCAAGCGGCGGGACCGTCCACGAGAGCGAGACCTTCATCACGCAATTCTTCGGGATCATGACCCAACCTGCAAACATGCCCTTCCCCGGCTCATCGGTAGTGGTATTAGTCGGCCCGCCGATTGTATTCAGGTGACCACCTGGATATGCAAGTTTGTCATTATAAATAGTTGCATCACCAACAACAACAGGAGCGGTACACATCAACGATCCATCAGGATAGACATTAGGCTGACAATTGGGATCAGTACAATGGGTCTGGTCTTGCGCAAAACCATTGCCACTCAGCAGCGTACTATTCAGCGGCACATAGACACGCACATAGTCACGATACGTATCAAAACCATAGACGTCACCTTTTTGCTGATAATTCAGCGTCATCTGCATGTTATGCGTGGCATAGCCTTGAGCATCCACCGTGACCGCATCCTGGATTGCGGTCGTAACATATTGTGAGGCTTTGCTACCACTGTCATTGCTCTGGACGACAAAGACTCCATCATAGGCATTCGAATGATCCATCCTCGCTTCTGAGCCATACTTCCCGATCAAACCTTCAAGCTGCGAATTGTCAAAGTAGATCTGAAGATCCTTGGTCTTCGTGGCCTGCAGCATCTGCGTCGCCAGCGGCAAAAGCTTGCTCACAGGCAGATGCATCGCGGTCAGCATAAGTTGTTGGGTGACACGCTGTGTGAAGAGTTTGCGCGCACTCTCATCGTCCTTTACATGCTCAATGGCTTTCTCTTTTACAATCCCATCGTGGTCTAATTGATAATAGTGGAGCTTTGCTTCGAGGTTCTGCGCAGTGACCGTCTCGTTATAGAGCGGAATTACCATAGGGCCAGTGACCTGCAAGACCTGCTTGATCAATTCAGGTGTGAACATAATCACGCCATCGGCATTCTGTTGGAACTCATACGCATAACGGTTCAGAATGATATTTGCCGAGGTCTGAAAATCTGCAGACACATTCGCATCACGTATGCCAAAGTTGTCAAATGGCCACCAGTTACTATACTGATTAGGTGCTAGTGGCTGATCTAAAACACGTTGATAAATCGCTTCATTGACAGGGGCTGATCCATTCCCTGCAGTATGACTTTCTTCATAGGCACCGAGGTTCTTCATGTTCAGGGGTGCCATGTGACCACCGGTAAAGGTGAGCTCGCCAAACTGACCGGTGAAGCCACCGGTGGAGCGCAGTTCGGCGGTGTCCATTGGTTCTAGCAGGATCGTGCGTGATCCGCCGATACCTAGCAGCCAGGCGATGGCGTCTTTGTATTGCGGTGCCTGCGAGAGCACGTTGTCGACGGCCGGGAGCAGGGGCAGGATATCGGTGATCATCTTGCTCTGGCTGGCACTGATCGGCAGACCAGTCAACGAGATGCCCTGCGCGTTCTGGCTCATGTCGTGCACCAGCGGCTGGATGGATGAGAGCAGCGCCATCACTTTGTTAAAGGAGGCCTGATCCAGATAAGGCTTCGAGGGGTCTTTCTCGGCTTTGAGACCTGCTCCCGCCACCGGGGCGATCTCGATGGCTGTCTGTATTGCCTGTTGAGCGGCGGCAGTGCCATCGACTGCGATATGCCCGATCTTGCGTAAAGCCGTCATCTGGCTGGGCAGGATCGCACCGGCAATGGAGAGGGAACCATCGTGATCCAGCTCGTCACTCAGGGAGACAAAGTCACCATGGGCGGCGGTGATCTCGATCTGCGCTTTTTGCAGGTTTGCTACATTAAAATATTTAGAATTATCACCCTTTACGCCACCCTGAAAGACGGTCTCAGCGGCCTTCAAATGATTGACGGCACCTGTGATCTGGGTGTAGAGAATGATCCCATTGATAAGCTCAAAGGCACCGGTCAGCGAGGAGACCAGGATCGCGAAGAGCAGGATGAGGCAGAGCACTTTAACCGGTGGCGAGAAACCTTTATATTTGTTGCGGAGCCTGGCAAAGCTATGCCTGCGTCTACGCTTCGTCTGGCTAGAGGCCCTCTGGGCATTGATCCCTGGATTGGGTATGTACGGAGATGACATCCCTGCTGCTCCAGGTGTTGCGGGTGGATAGGATCGCTGACCTGTGTACAACGTGTTGGTAGAAGTTGGACGAAAAGGTGGTTGTGACTTACTGTGGTCAGGCGGATCGAACATAAACGCCTCCAAATTTATAAGTAATATACATTTTTACATACGTCTTTACATACGCTTGAAGAAAATAGCACATCTTTTTAGCAAAATGCGACTAAAATACCTATATTACCTTAATCGCTGCAATAGGGCCTTTAGTATCCCTACTAGTCATTATGGATGACGTTGCTGCAATCATTACTCTTACTAAAACCTTACTCACAGGAATAAAGGAGACAAACCAACGCTGTAGATGAACTTAAAATAGAATACCTATAGCAAACGGGCCTACCCTGTCATCTCCCAGGGTAGGCCCGTTGTTCTGTTACTTATAGCGGCTTCGTCACCACTTCGGTGTGTTTTGTAGCGTGCAACTTGAGCCGCTCTTCTGCACACTGAACATGGTGTTCTGACCATGGATGGTCTTGGCGTAGTGTAAATTGCTACTACTAGGGCAGGCGGCGTCAGAGATCGATAGATTCACATTGGTATCGAGACCTCCCTGCGCCTGCAGCAGCATCTGATAGCCATTGGTGCTGAGCGGCGGCACCGTCCACGAGAGCGAGACCTTCATCACACAGTTCTTCGGGATCATGACCCAACCTGCAAACATACCCTTCCCCGGCTCATCGCTATTGGTATCGGGCGGCGCCCCGGTCGCATAAAGGTCAAAATTTGAAACTGAAAGGTTGCCATTATACGGGATTTTAGTACCAACAACGACAGGAGGTGAACATACCAACGTCCCATCGTTATAGACATCTGACTGACAATTGGGGTCAGAACAAACAAAGGTCTGTGGTTGCGTTTGCATAAAACCATTGCCGTTCAGCAGTATACTGTTCTGCGGCACATAGACACGCACATAGTCGCGATACGTATCTTGACCATAGACACTACCCTTTTGCTGATAATTCAGCGTCATCTGCATGTTATGCGTAGCATTGCCCTGAGGGTCCACTGTGACTGTATCCTGGATTGCGGTCGTGACATATTGTGAAGCTTTGCTGCCACTGTCATTGCTCTGCACAACAAAGACCCCATCATAGGCATTCGAACGATCCATGGTCGCTTCTGAGCCATACTTCCCAATCAGCCCCTCAAGCTGCGAATTGTCAAAGTAGATCTGCAGGTCCTTGGTCTTCGTAGCCTGCAGCATCTGATTTGCCAGCGGCAAAAGTTTGCCCACAGGCAGATGCATCGCAGTCAGCATAAGTTGTTGGGTGACACGCTGTGTGAAGAGCTTGCGTGCAAGCTCTGCATCAGGTTGATGCTCAAGAGTCTGCTCTTTATAAATACCAGCATTGTCTAATTGATAATAGTGGAGCTTCGCCTGGAGGTTCTGTGCGGTGACCGTCTCGTTATAGAGCGGAATCACCATAGGGCCAGTGACCTGCAAGACCTGCTGAATCAATTGAGGCGTGAACATAATCAGGCCATCGGCGTTTTTCTGGAACTCGTTCTTGTAATCACCCAGAATGATCTGTGCCGAGGTCGGAAAGTCAGCGGACACATTTGCATCACGCATACCAAAGTTGTCAAATGGCCACCAATTGCCATATAACCCGGGTGCTACCTGACTTTCAACGCGCGCATAAAGATTCGGATCAATAGGACCGCTTCCACCAGGCAAGAAAGTGTGATCCTCTTCATAGGCACCGAGGTTCTTCATCTTCAATGGTGCCATGTGTCCGCCCGTAAAGGTGAGTTCACCGAACTGGCCGGTGAAGCCGCCGGTGGAGCGCAGTTCGGCGGTATCCATTGGCTCTAGCAGGATCGTACGCGATCCGCCGATACCCAGCAGCCAGGCGATGGCGTCTTTGTATTGCGGTGCCTGCGAGAGCACGTTGTCGACAGCCGGGAGCAGGGGCAGGATGTCGGTGATCATCTTGCTCTGGCTGGCACTGATCGGCAGACCGGTCAGTGAGATGCCCTGCGCGTTCAGGCTCATGTCGTGCACCAGCGGCTGGATGGATGAGATCAGCGCCATCACTTTGTCAAACGAGGCCTGATCCAGATAAGGCTTCGAGGGATTCTTCTCGGCTTTGAGTCCTGGTCCAATGACCGGAGCGATCTCGATGGCCGTCTGTACCGCCAGTTGGGCGGCGGCGGTACCATCGACGGCGATATGGCCGACCTTGCGTAAAGCCGTCATCTGGCTGGGCAGGATTGAACCGGCAATGGAGAGGGAACCATCATGGTCCAGTTCATCACTCAGAGAGACAAAGTCACCATGGGCGGCGCTGATCTCGATCTGCGCTTTTTGCAGATTCGCTACATTAAAATATTTAGAATTATCACCCTTTACGCCACCCTGAAAGACGGCTTCAGCGGCCTTCAAATGATTGACGGCACCTGAGATCTGGGTATAGAGGATGATCCCATTGATAATCTCAAAGACACCAGTCAGCGAAGAGAACAGGATTCCGAAGAGCAGGATGAGGCTGAGCACTTTCATTGGTGCCGAGAAACCCTTATATTTGTTACGCAGCCTGGCAAAACTATGCCTGCGCCTGCGCTTCACCTGGCTAGAGGCAAAACCATTACTTCGATGAGAGTTGCTCCCTGGCATCCCTGGATTGGGCAGATATGGGGACGACATCCCCGGTTGGGGCAGATAGGGAGACGACATCCCTGGTGCTCCAGGGGCTTGCGGAGGATAGTTTGCGCCTGTGCCATTCCTATTCTGCCATGGAGGAAGATTCTGCGCTGAACCGGATGGACGCGCAGCTGGCATGGGTGACATAGGTGTCATCGGAGTCATTGGTGTCATCGGTGTCATCGGCTGCCCAGGGTTCGGCTGACCCGGATATAGTGTACGGGTGATCCTCGGCTGCCCAGGATTCGGCTGACCCGGGTATAATGCACCGGTGATCCTCGGCTGATTATATTGTGGCTGGTTATACTGCGCTGGATAAGAAGCGGCAGATCCCCATTGCCCTCCCTGCGCGGGAGGACCGGGATACTGTGACGACGAACCTGCTGGCAAAGGTGGTCGTGACATATTACGACTAGGCGGCTCGGGCATAAACGCCTCCAGGCTAATAAAATCTTATCCAAACACCAACGCGACGTATGTCGCTCATGCTATACATCCAGATTTTTGGATAAGTAGTAAGTGCTATACATTTTGATATACAAATGAAAGAGATGGCACATCTTTTTAACAGAGTGTGAATAATCTATCTACATTATCATAATCGCATTAAGAGGGTCTTTGGTACCGCTACTAGTAATTATGGATGATTCTTATTTAACCATTACTCCTGTTGAGAACTCACTCATAGGTAGCAATGCTGCTACTTGCACTACTAAAAAATACGACGGCGTAATAAAATCTCAGCATATACTACAATCTATACGGCGAATACTTGGGCATTGTTATATCAATAGCAAAGAAAGCGAGCACACAGATGGACGACGAACTGTCTTCTTCCCTTCAAAGAACAGAAACGGAAACGGAAACGGAAACGAAGTTCGCACCGATAGACGCCTTAATGAAGAGCGAACGGTCAGGACTCTATGACATACCGACCCATGCGCCGGGTCCACAGGGCAGGATCCCTCTGACACCGCAGATGTTGCGTGAGTGGCCCAGTGGGGATCTGTTTGGGCTGACGCAGAACGCAGGTATGGGCTGGGATCCGGCGAAGGTGGCCCATAAACATATCTTACTTTTAAGTACGCAGGGTGGCATACGCGCAGAGGATGGGACGCCGATTGCGCTCGGCTATCATACAGGACATTGGGAGGTCGGGCTTTTGATGCGTGCAGCTGCCCTGGCGTTGCAACAAGAAGGGACCGTCCCGTACGCCGCATACGTCAGCGATCCCTGCGATGGACGGACACAGGGAACGGCAGGGATGTTCGATTCCCTGCCATATCGCAACGATGCCGCAATGGTCATGCGTCGCTTGATCCGCTCGCTCCCTACGCGGAAGGCAGTAATGGGGATCGCAACGTGTGATAAGGGTCTGCCAGCGACAATGATGGCGCTGGCCTCGCTCCGCCATATACCAGGGATTCTGGTGCCGGGCGGTGTGACGTTGATGTCTGAGCATGGTGAGGATGCAGGCAAGGTCCAGACTATCGGCGCACGTTACGCACAGGGCGAGATGACGCAGGCCGAGGCCGAGAGCGCTGCCTGTGGAGCATGCGCATCACCGGGCGGAGGCTGTCAGTTCCTGGGGACCGCCGCAACCTCGCAGGTCGTCGCGGAGGCGCTGGGAATGGCGCTCCCACATTCAGCGCTCGCCCCCTCCGGGCAACCAATCTGGGAAGAGATGGCCGTCCACTCTGCGTATGCGCTCCTCCAGATGCTCAACAAGGGACAGGGGATGCAGGATATCCTGAGCGACGCAGCGATCCGTAACGCCATGGTCGTGCACGCGGCCTTCGGCGGGTCTACCAATCTACTGCTGCATATTCCCGCGATCGCCCATGCCGCTGGCAGGCACATCCCTACCCTCAGCGACTGGCAGGAGATCAACCGCCAGGTC
This sequence comes from Ktedonobacteria bacterium brp13, assembly GCA_015099395.1. Classification (GTDB taxonomy): domain Bacteria; phylum Chloroflexota; class Ktedonobacteria; order Ktedonobacterales; family Ktedonobacteraceae; genus Dictyobacter. The sequence continues at coordinate 4,596,715 of AP024096.1, forward strand.
CCGCGTCTGGTGAGCGTCCTACCGAACGGACCCGTGCAGCATCCAACCGTGCGCGTCTTTCTCGCGGGCGGTGTGCCAGAGGTGATGCTGCATCTGCGTAAGCTGGGTCTACTCACAACGACCGTGCAGAGCAGCGCAGGAGTCACACTGGAGACAGTTCTCGACTGGTGGGAGCAATCCGAGCGCCGCCAGCGTGTCCGCGAGCGCCTGAGCAGTCTAGACGGCATTGATCCCAACGACGTGATCATGGACCCTGCTACCGCACGCACGCGTGGACTCACCTCGACCGTCACCTTCCCCGTCGGCAATCTGGCACCACAGGGCTCGGTTATCAAGTCGACCGCCATCGATCCTGAAGTCGTCGATAGCGATGGCATCTATCGCCTTACCGGACCAGCACGCGTCTTTACCAACGAGCGAGCAGCCATTACCGCCATCAAGGAGAGTCAGATCAAGCGTGGAGACGTCCTCGTATTGATGGGTCGTGGACCAACAGGGACCGGGATGGAAGAGACCTATGAGTTGACGGCAGCCCTCAGACATCTTTCGTTCGGCAAACATGTCGCCCTGCTCACCGATGCACGTTTCTCCGGTGTCTCGACCGGAGCCTGTATCGGGCTTATCGGACCCGAAGCACTCCAGGGTGGTCCATTGGGCAAGCTACGCGACGGCGACCGCATCCAGATCGAGATCGACCGCCAGGCACTGAGCGGACACATCGACTTCGTCGCCAGCTATGACGCACCAACGCAAATCCTCAGCCCCGCAGAGGGTGCGCAGGTTCTCGAAGAACGGCTACCACATCCGGATCTCAAGCCAGATCCCCATCTCCCCGACGACACCCGCCTCTGGGCAGCGCTACAAGATATCAGTGGCGGCATCTGGAACGGCGCAGTCTATGACGTCGAACGCATACTTGCCGTCATAGAAGCAGGCAAAAAAGCACTGGACTTGTAAATGCTTTTTACCAACAAATTCGCACAGCGCAGCAATTGACAGAAGCATAACGCCCATTATATAATAGTAATTACTTAGGTAACCAAATATTTCTATGATTGATATATTTGGTTACCTAGCAAAAAGGGGGATGATCCATTTGCCAGCAGATACCGTAATTGGTACAGAGCAATCCATAGTCCAGAAAATCATGCGGGCCTTTCTTCTTTTTAAAAGGTCCCCCTGGCATCATCGATCAATTGAAGGGTATAAACCCAGCGAAATCAGAATGCTTCTGTGTATTCAAAAAGGTATCCAACATGCCCCTTTTGAAATGAAAGTATCTGATATCAGCAAACTGCTGCAAGTCACAGCGCCAACAGTCACGCAACTCATAAAAGGACTGGAGGCCGAAGGACTGGTTGAGCGCAATACCGCGTCAACCGATAGACGTGCAGTTGGTATAAAGCTCACAACCAGGGGTGAGATGATCACGCAGAAGGCACACGAAGACTTTTTTACGATACTCAATGGATTGGTTGACTATTTAGGAGAAGAGCAGAGCAATCAGCTTGTCGAGCTCTTAAACAGTGCATCGACATATTTCAACATCTGCGCTTCCGCTGATCCGTTGCACGGACCACAGTGTCCCGCCAATCCATTCATTACAAAAGCAGAGAGTCTCGCACCTTCGTACCAGGGGAGTCTCGCAGAGCCTGCGAGCACCCAACTAAACGAGGAGGGTTCACAACCTTCCCATTGCGGAGATACACAAGCATGATCCGATTATACAGATTTTTGCAGCCTTATCGTATCCCTATAGCAGGCGTCTTAATCCTTGTCCTCTGTCAGGCGCTCTCTGATCTCTACCTGCCGACTTTAATGTCGAATATCGTAGATACCGGCATTATCACCGGGGACACAAATTATATCTGGCGTATTGGGGGCCTGATGCTCCTGGTCTCGATCGGAGGCGGCATCAGCGCAATCGCAGCCAGCTTCCTATCATCACAGATCTCGATTGGCTTTGGGCGTATCGTACGCGGCAAGCTCTTCTCACACGTTGAGAACTTCTCACTCCATGAGTTTGACAAGATCAGCACCGCATCGATGATCACACGCACCACCAACGATACCACCCAGGTACAGAACGTCACACTGATCATCTTGCGTCTGATGATCTATGCACCGATGGTCTGTATCGGCGGCATCATCATGGCACTGCGCCAGGATGTTGTCCTCTCGTGGGTCATTATCGCAGCCATGCCAGTGATCCTGATCTCCATTCTCCTCATCACCAGCAAGGGAATTCCGCTCTTCACTATTATGCAGAAGAAGATCGATAAATTGAACCTTATTCTGGATGAGAACCTGAATGGTATGCGTGTCATTCGGGCCTTTGATCGTAGCCGCCATGAGATCCAACGCTTCGACGTTGCCAACCAGGATCTGACCGATACGGCATTGAAGGCCAACCGCATCATCTCGCTACTAATGCCGATCATGATGATGATCATGAACTTCTCGACCATCGCTATTATCTGGTTTGGTGGTCTTCGTATCAACGACAACCAGATGCAGATCGGGTCTTTAATTGCATTCTTACAGTACGCAGCATTGATCATGTTCTCAATGATCATGATGTCGATGATGTTCGTCATGCTCCCGCGTGCCGCAGCTTCTGCAACGCGTATTAACGAGGTACTGGATATCACCCCCGAGATCAATGATCCCGTGGAAGCCGCACAACCCGGTGAGCAGCGCGGTTATGTCGAGTTCCAGGACGTCACCTTCAGCTATCCCGGTGCCGAGCAGCCCGCGCTTGAGAATATCACCTTCAAGGCTGGCCCTGGCGAGGTTACCGCCATTATCGGTAGTACCGGCGCAGGTAAATCTACACTCGTCAACCTGATTCCACGCTTCTATGATATCGATAGTGGACACGTCCTGGTTGACGGCATCGACGTACGTGAGCAGCTACAAGATGAGCTACGTATGAAGATCGGCTATGTGCCACAGCAGGCGATCCTCTTCTCCGGCTCGATTAACGACAATATCCACTATGGCAACGCAGCCGCCTCGCAGGAAGAGGTCGAGCATGCAGCGATGGTCGCACAGGCCAACGATTTTATCTCAGGCATGAAAGAGGGCTTTGACTCAGAGATCTCACAGGGCGGCACCAACGTCTCTGGCGGTCAGAAGCAGCGCCTCTCGATCGCACGCGCCCTGGTACGTAAGCCAGAAGTCTACATCTTTGATGATAGCTTCTCCGCGCTGGACTTCAAGACCGACGCCAGGTTACGTGCCGCATTAAAAGATGAGACAACCACGGCAACCGTCTTTATCGTTGCGCAGCGTGTGAGCACCGTTATGGACGCGGACAGAATTATAGTATTGGACGACGGAAAAGTGGCTGGCATCGGCACCCATCATGAATTGATGGCTACCTGTGAGGTCTATAGCGAGATCGTTTCCTCACAGCTTTCCGCAGAGGAGATTGCATGAGCGTAGCACGCAACAATACGCAACCAAGACCACAAGGCATGTTTGGTGGTCGCCCTGGCGGCCCTATGGCTGGTCTGGGCATGCCTGTCGAGAAGGCCAAAGACTTTAAAGGCACCCTTAAACGGCTCGTCCGCTATATGATGCCCCAGAAGTTTGCTTTGATCGCTGTTCTGGCAGCAGCCATTATCAGTACCATCTTTAATATCCTGAGCCCAAAAATTCTGGGTAATGCAACCGATAAGCTTGTTGAAGGCATGCTCCTGAAGATCCATCACGTCCCAGGAGCCAGTATCGATTTCGGCTATATCGGAAATATCTTGCTCATTCTCGCTGTTCTGTACGTCATCAGCGCGCTCTTCAGCTACATTCAGCAGTACATCATGGCCGGAATCTCACAGCGCACCGTCTATCGTATGCGCAAAGAGATAGATGAGAAGCTGGAACGGCTCCCGCTGAAATATTACGACTCTCACTCACACGGTGATATTCTGAGCCGCGCCGTCAACGATATGGACAATATCAGTTCTACGTTGCAGCAGAGCTTGACGCAGCTGGTCACCTCGGCGGTAACCGTCGTTGGCGTCATCATCATGATGCTGAGCATTAGCTGGGTCCTGACATTGGTCGCCATTGTCACGATCCCGCTAAGCATGATCGCAACGGTCGTCATCGCGAAGAAGTCGCAGCACTACTTCGCGGAACAGCAGAAATGGCTCGGCAGTCTGAACGGCCATGTTGAAGAGATGTACAACGGTCATAAGATCGTCAAGGCCTTCGGTTTTGAGCAGCGTTCAATCGACGAATTCAACCAGTTGAATGAAACCTACTACAACGCAGGCTGGCGTGCGCAGTTTATGTCCGGTATCATGATGCCTTTGATGACCTTTATCGGTAATCTTGGCTACGTACTGATCTGCGTTATCGGCGGTATCATGGTCACGCAACGAGCGATTACCGTCGGTGATATTCAGGCCTTCATTCAGTATGTGCGCCAGTTTACGATGCCGATCACACAGCTCGCCAACATCGCCAATATTATCCAATCGACCATCGCTTCAGCCGAGCGCGTCTTTGAACTGCTCGACGAAGAGGAGGAGACTCCTGAGATCGTTGAAGCAACAGTGCTCACAGGACCCCGTGGCGAGGTCACCTTCGAGCATGTCCAGTTTGGCTACAATCCTGGCAAACCGCTCATTAAAGATATGAATATCGCAGTGAAGGCCGGTCAGACGATCGCCATCGTTGGTCCGACCGGTGCCGGTAAGACCACGCTGGTCAATCTGCTGATGCGCTTCTATGAGCTTAACAGCGGTAAAATCCTGGTCGGTGGCGTCGATATTACCGAGATCAAACGCAGCAATCTGCGCCGCATGTTCGGTATGGTACTCCAGGATACCTGGCTCTTCAATGGGACTATCCGCGACAATATCGCCTATGGTCGCGACGAGGTAACAGAGGAAGAGATTGTGCAGGCAGCGCAGGCAGCCAGAGCCGACCACTTCATCCGCACCTTGCCAGAAGGCTACGACACCGTGCTGAACTCTGAAGCCTCCAACATCTCGCAGGGCCAGAAACAGCTGCTCACGATCGCCCGTGCGATCCTGGCAGATCCTGATATCCTCATCCTCGATGAGGCCACCAGTAGCGTCGATACCCGTACAGAGGTCGCTATTCAGCAGGCCATGCACACATTGATGCAGGGCCGCACCAACTTTGTTATCGCCCACCGTCTCTCGACGATCCGCGATGCCGATCTGATTCTGGTGATGAACCATGGCGACATCATCGAGCAGGGCACACATCTGGGACTCCTGGAACAGGGCGGCTTCTATGCCAACCTGTATAACAGCCAGTTCACGAACAGTGGAGCCTCAATCGACGAAGTCCTTGAGAGCCTACCAGAGACACAGCAAGAGGAACTTGCTTCAGAACCCGCCTAGATAGCGACAAAGGCTGTATAGAGATACAATCTATACTGTACTTTTATTGTAATTTCTATAGATAGAGGAGGGATTGCCAGCTGGACAACCAGCTAGCAATCCCTCTTTTTTTGGAACACATGCCTGATACTACTGCCATAGTAGAGCCACAATTGGGAAAAGAAGAACAACAAATGTACGTTATATAGTTAATTTTGATAAAGTTCACTATCACCTGTATAGTGCACTTAGGCCCTTGTCCCCCTCTTTGAGGGGAGGAGAGTTTTTGTCGAGTTTCCGGGCGATAGTGATATATGAGTTTAATACATGCTTTATATATAATACTAAATGCTCGTGTGCATTTTCTTCTATGAAGATCACCTGGATAGGCCAAAAAACCTATCCCGGTGAGCTCTTTGAGGGGGATGTCGCCGCAGCGACAGGGGTGAGTAGATTCTCGAATTACGCTATTAACCTTGATTATACACTATCTATCATCTTTGTCTTCATTGTCTGTCATCGAGGAGTACAGGGCATTGCTAGCGTTCTACTCCCACCTGCCGCTAAGCGCGGCTGTCCTCCCTCAAAGAGGGAGGCTTTAGCGGCATTACCTGTTTTGGCTATTTTTACGATTTTTACGCGACCGCCTTTGTTCTCTTCTAAGCTTTACCAGTGAGTGTTGTTCTACCGGGGCTCTACTACCAGCGAGCAATCCCTCTTTTTTTGGATCATTTTGGAGCACTTTGTATAATTATTAGTGAAAGATATGCAATGTATTTCAGGCCCTTGACAATAATACGAACGTATCTGATAATAGAAGCCAATATATTATTGACAATGTTGATCAACATTGTTTTTACTTCTGACTTAGAAAAGAATTTCTATTTATAGGTAAAAGAGCTTTTCTACTCCAAAAGCAAGTTTTTTACATTATGTGTGAGATAGTCACTTTACTTAACGTATATTACAACATAGGCATTCGGTCATATTCCTTTTCAGGTAACTGACCATAGTATTTTTTCCGCGCAAAGGAGGCGTTCATGCGCCAATTCCGCAAGAGAACTGGACTCTTAAGCCTGGCTAGCATCTTCTGTGTTCTGGCCATCCTGCTGTCCGCATGTGGTTCCACAACCTCTACAAGTAACACAAATGGATCATCTGCACCTGCGCCAGCAAGCCAGCAAGTTTTACGCGAACCTATCGAAGGTGGTTTTGATACCCTTGATCCTGCCCTGACAGCCGGTGGTCTGGGTGACCCACAGAATCTTATTTATAACGGTCTGGTCGCTGCAGATGATCAGGGTAACATTCATGACCAGCTCGCTGCCTCGCATACCGTTTCATCTGATGGACTTACCTATACCTTCAAGATCCGCTCAGGTCTGAAATTTAGCGATGGCACGCCGATCGATGCCAGCACATTTGCCTATAGCATCAACCGTACCATCGATCCAAAGACCAAATCTGAAGTCAGCACATACCTCCAGTTGATCAAGGGCTATGCTGATCTTTCAAGTGGCAAGGTTCCTACATTAATTGGTAATAGCATCATCGTGCAAGACCCGAGCACCCTGGTCCTTAAAATTAGTAAGCCAGCCTCCTATTTCTTGCAGGCGCTGAACTACTCCACCTCCGATGCCGTCAATGAGAAACTGATCAACAAGTATGGTACCAATTGGACACAGCACCTGAACGAAGGTGGTGCCTCTGGTCCATTCGCAGTGAAGAGCTACAATCCAGCGACGGGACTCGTCCTGGTTCCTAATCCTGACTTTACACTCTTCAAGCCTAAATTGCAGGAGATCGACTACACCGTAACGAGCGATCGTGACGCCACATACAAAGCCTTTAAAGCTGGTCAGTACGATCTGGCTCCAGTCCCACCAGCTGACGACGCAGTAAGTGCAAGTATGCCTGGTTACCAGTCCACACCTGCTCTGGCGACCCGCTTCATCGGCATGAACTATCTAGTCAAGCCGTTGGACAACATCAAGATCCGTCAGGCCCTTGAGCTCGCAATCAACAAAAACCTGGTTGTTGGTAGCATCATCGGTAAATCCGTAACGCCAAGCGACCATATCATCCCGAATGGTATCCCTGGCTACAATCCCAACCTGATAGGACCTGATGGTGTCACAAGCACCGCCGGCGACGCAACGAAAGCCAAACAGCTCTTCCAGCAGGGCTTACAAGAGGAGGGCCTCACGCTCGCGACCTTCCCTCACCTCACTATCGCCTATGACCTGTCCTACAAAGCTGGTGGTGACACCATCACAGCCATTGTCAACGAATGGAAACAGGAACTGGGTATCACTATCAAAACTGTCCCCACACAGCCTAACGACCTGATCGACCAGGAGTTCGCCACCGTTGGTAAGGCTGGTCCCTTACAGTTGTGGTATGCCACATGGGCCACTGACTACCTCGATCCTCAGGACTGGACAACGCTCTTCTTTGACAAGGGTGTCAGCAACAACGCCTTCAACTATGGTCAGAACAAATCATCCGATGCGGCCCAGCAGCAGGCGGTACAGACCGAGCTGGAGCAAGCTGACGTCAATCAGAATCAAGCTGCACGCCTCAATGTGTACCAGGTTGCTGAGCAGAAGCTTGTCAACGATGTTCCTTATATCACCACCTACCAGTCATCCTACGTCTACGTGGTCAACCCTAAATTGCAGGGTTGGAAACTCTACCCATTGGGTAGCATGGCAACGAATGATTGGGCTAATGTCTACTTTGCACAGTAAACATGCCAGCGTTGAGAGAAGGACCTTGTGTCCTTCCCTCAATGTCGTAGAGCCAATGGTGTAACCAGCATGAATACACAACAGAGGAACCTCGGATGACACGATTTTTGCTTAAACGCTTTATCGGGCTCTTATTTATCCTGATTGGTGTGACCTTCATTACGTTTATCCTGGGCTATTTTGCCCCGGGTGATCCTATTAGAGAGTCGATGGGATCCCACTTCAATGTCCGGCTCTGGCTTATACTCCGGCATGAATATGGCTTCGACCTCCCATGGTATCAACAGTACTACAACTTTCTTGTACGCCTCGTCCATTTTGATCTGGGTACCTCTTTTCATCCACAACAAGAGCCCGTCTGGGAGATCCTGAAAGATGGTGTGCCAATTACCGTTGAGCTCTCTTTCTGGGGATCTGTTATTTCACTCGCCCTCGGTATTCCGGTCGGTATTATCTCTGCCTTGCGCGCCAATACCTGGATCGATACGACAAGCATGACTATCGCACTGATCCTGTATGCTCTGCCAGCATTTATCATTACTGTCTTCGCGCAGCTCATCGTTCTCTACATCGACAAGACCGGCATTGGCTGGCCTGTCAGTGGCTGGGGCAATCCGTGGGAGTATTCCTGGAGCGATATTCAGTATAAGCTGGTCCCCATCCTCACCTACGGCGCAGCTGGCTATGCCTATTATGCGCGCCTGGCACGTACAACGATGCTTGATGTGTTACGGCAGGACTACGTGCGCACCGCACGCGCCAAGGGCCTGCGTGAAAAAGCAGTCGTCTACCGACATGCCCTCCGTAATGCGATTATTCCTCTGATCACCGTGATCGGTGTTCTGCTGGGTCTCCTTGTAACTGGTTCATTCTTTATTGAAGTCGGCTTTAACATTCAAGGTATCGCGAACATCACCATTCAAGCAGTCCAACTACGTAACTATCCTGTCATTCAGGGTACAACCATTATGGTTGCGATCTGTGTTGTCCTCGGCAATATGGTTTCAGATATCTTGTATGGCATCGTTGATCCGCGCATCAAAACTGAATAGCAGCAGGGTTGTACTTTTTAATGACGCACATGCACAATAAAGGATAGAGGAGGATAAAAGATGGAAAAGCAAGAAAAGGAGCTCACCGAGGCGTCATCTGATGCGATCAATGCCGCTCATGGTATAACCTCCTCTCACACAATACCAGACGAGACTAGGGGGACTGCGCTCTCACCTATTAATGCGGGCCAATCAGAACCACAGATGAAGTCAGCGCCCCCCAATCCATTCCGCGAATCGATGCAGCGCTTTCGCCGGGATGTCCGCGCCATGATCAGTCTGGGTTTTATGATCTTTCTGGTGCTCTTAGCAATATTTGGCCCCCTTATATATAAGCATATCGGCGGCATCTATCCCAGTGATTTGCAGGGCAATATTGGTCCGGCCATCTATCACAGCTATGATCATCAAGAGCTCAGTAAGATCCTGCAGGGTCCGTCCGCACAATACTGGCTAGGAACAGATACGCTGGGTGAGGATCTCCTGGCACGCATGATGCAGGGCGTATTGATCTCTATTACGGTGGCTCTCCTGGTTGAGGTAGTTGATATTGGCCTTGGCGTCACGGTTGGTGTGTTAGCAGGCTTCTATGGCGGCTGGATCGACGTGTTTCTAGCACGCTTTACCGATCTCGTCTTTGCCTTCCCAGGTCTGCTCTTCGCTATCCTGTTGACCGGCATCTTCGGTGCGACCGCCAATGACTACTTCTCAAGCCTACCCATCGTCGGTGGCTTCCTGGGCAACGGTAACGCCATGCTGGTCCTGATCTCGCTCGCATTAGCGATTGTTTCCTGGCCATTGATGGCCCGTTATGTACGCGGTCAAACATTACAGCTCAGGCAGCAGCAGTTTGTTGAGGCAGCGCAGACAGCGGGCACCACTGACTTCCGCATTATGCTCAAGCATATTGTACCGAACTTATTGAACATCGTAGTAGTAACCTCTACGATCAATATCGCAGGTACGATCATTGGTGAATCCGGCTTAAGCGTCCTTGGCCTTGGCGTCGTCCACCCCGGCTCCAGTCTGGGCTTGATGATCGCCGATGGCTCTGATGTACTCAGCGTTCATCCCTGGCCGACGCTCTTCCCAACGATCGTTCTGACGCTGATCGTCCTGGCAATCTCATTCATCGGCGATGGTTTACGTGACGCCTTCGATCCGCATATGAAAAACTAGACCACCTCCTATGTAAGAGCTCACCGATGTAGGTTTTTTTGCCTATCCAGGTGAGCCTCAGATGATAAAATGCATAAGAACATTCATTATAATATAAAGCATATATTCAACACATATATCACTATCGCCTGCAAAGTTCCAAAAAACTCGTCCCCCTCTTTGAGGGGGGAGATAGCCGTAGCTATCGGGGGGAGCCATCTTTCACTTATGCTCTCGATAACTATACTACGCCAGCCATCTCTCTTCCGGACGTGGATTGCGTCATCGAGGATGACGGACGATGAAGGCAAGCGTGATAGATAGCGTTTAATTCGAGTTTATAACGTTATTCAAGCATTTACTCCCCCCGATAGCTAAAGCTATCTCCCCCCTCAAAGAGGGGGACAAGGACTTAAGTGCACTATACAGGCGATAGTGAACGTTATTGACAGGCGACGGGGTGCATTTGTCATGGCATCTCATCTGTCTCCACCCGCCTGAGCTGCTGATTCATGGCCTATCCCACCAGAAAACCTACACTGATGAGCCTCTTTGAGGTGGACGAGTTTTTGGCGAGTTTCCGGGCGATAGTGATATATTAGTTTAATCCATGCTTTATACATAATAGCGATAGCGAGCTTTTACGACGCTGAGGATGCGACACATTATACATTTAATAACGATAATGTTCCTTTTCATATTTATCGTATAAAAAGCAAGCGGACAAAGAAAAGCATATGAGATTATGTAATGCTAGTTCGTGCTCTTGACAAACTAATATCTAACAAAATATAATTATCTTTGTGATTACCTTTGAGATAATGCATAACAACATTATGCAACTTATATTCGCTGGACAGGTGATTAAAATTTTCTACCTGTATTACTGTAGTATCAACACCTGACGGAGGAACTGATGATGCAAACGACCCCAAAGCGGGTGCTATTCGCATCGATTACCTTCTCACTTTTGCTTTCACTGACCCTCTTCTCCTCTGGCAACACACCCCGTGCGCAGGCACAACAAGCTCAGGCAAGCCACTCGGCACTCTCTCATATCAACACGGCTACCAGCCTCGCGGACCAGGTTAATCCTTTCACCGGTACAGGTACCCAGAGCGGAGCACCCTATGGCGGTGGCGATACCTATCCCGGTGCAGTAGTTCCTTTCGGTATGCTGCAGTGGGGACCCGACACAGCCAACGATGTGTCTGGCGGCTATGACTATAACGATAACCGCATCAAGGGCTTCAGTCTTACCCATATGAATGGCGCGGGCTGTGACTCCTACGACGATATTCCATTCATGCCATACGTCGGCAGCGTGACCAATTCTCCAGCCAGCAATCCCTCGCAGTATATCTCGACCTTCTCGCACGCCAACGAGACGGCCAATGCAGGCTACTACAAGGTTGCGCTGGATAATGGAGTCACAACCGAGCTGACAACCACTCAGCGCAGCGGCTCCGGTCGCTTCACGTATCCCGCTGGCCAGACCGAGACGATGCTGGTCAATGTCTCTGGCTCGGCAACGGGCGTCAGTGACGCACAGGCCAATATCAGCGGCAACACGATCTCCGGCTATGCTACAAGCGGCAATTTCTGCGGCACCGGTAATCGCTATACTGTCTACTTCTGGGCTTCGTTCAGCCAGCCGTTCGCTAGCTATGGCACATGGCAGAACGGAACCGTCTCTCCCAATGTTAAACAAGCCGTTAGCCAGCAGACAACCGTCGCACCTGCTGTCCAGGGCGCCAACGGCGCGCGCTCACAGATCATCAAGGGACAGACAGTCAATGCACAGACCAGCAAGGCTGCGATAACACGTCCCAACAGCATAGTCTCTGGCGCGGGTTCCGGTGCCTATGCGACCTTCAACACCAGCCAGAGTACAACGATCGTGGCGACAGTCGGCCTCTCTTTTGTGAGCGTTGCCAATGCGCAAAACAACGCCAACACAGAGAATCCATCTGGCAACTTTGATACCGTACACAGTCAGGCCACCCAGACCTGGAACACGATGCTAGGCGAGATTCAGGCCAGTGGCGGGACGACAGGCCAGAGCGCGACCTTCTATACGGCCCTCTATCATTCGCTGCTCCAGCCAAATGTCTTCTCAGACGTCAACGGTCAGTATATCGGCTTCGATAGTAAGATTTACTCGGTCGCCAGTGGTCATGCGCAATATGCCAACTTCTCCGGCTGGGATATCTATCGCTCAGAGGCGCAACTGCTGGCCCTGCTGGCACCGTCACAGGCAAGCGATATTGCGCAGTCGATGGTCAATGACTATACGCAGAGTGGTCACCTGCCCAAGTGGTCGCAGGCTAATAGCGAAACCTATGTCATGGTTGGTGATCCGGCCGATGCGATCATCTCAGATATCTACGCCTTTGGTGGTACCGGCTTTGATACCCAGACGGCGCTCACTGCGATGGTCAACGAGGCGACACAAACCAACAATATACGTCCAGGCTTGAACTATCTGGAGAACATCGGCTACCTGCCATCCGATGGGAGTTACGGCTGCTGCAATTTCTATGGTTCAGCCTCGACGACGCTCGAATATAACACCGCCGACTTCGCTATCGGTGCCTTCGCAGCGGCCCTTGGCAATAGTAGTAGCGCCAATACATTCATCAATCGTGCACAGGATTGGCAGAACCTGCTCAATACACACGACGGCTATCTGGAACCACGCACCAGCAATACGTCGTTCCCATCCTCGTACAATCCGACCAGCGGCAACAACTGGGTCGAAGGAGATGGAGCACAGTATAACTGGCTGGTACCTTTCAATCTGGCCGGGCTCTTCGCCAACGAGGGCGGTAATAGCGCAATCGTCACACGGCTCAATACCTTCTTTACGCAACTCAATGGCGGTCCCAACTCGTCCTATGCATTCTTAGGCAACGAACCGACGCTTGAGACGCCGTGGCAATACGACTACGCCGGTGCTCCATATCGCGCGCAGGACGTTGCCCGGAGGGTTGAAAACACCTTGTTCTCGACAGGACCCGGAGGTCTCCCTGGTAACGATGACCTCGGCGAGACCTCCTCGGACTTTGTTTTCGCAGCGCTCGGGATGTTCCCTGAGACTCCTGGTACCGCGAATCTGGCACTATCCAGTCCGCTCTTCCCGAGCATTACACTGACCCGACCGGGCGGACAGACCATCCAGATCAATGCACCAGGGGCATCAGCAACGACCTACTATGTCCAGAGTCTCGCGGTGAATGGGAGCGCGAGCACAAAGCCATGGCTACCTGCATCCTTTGTCGCTAACGGTGGAACACTCGACTACACGCTCTCCAACACAGCTAACACGACCTGGGGTAGCAATCCAGCCGACGCACCACCTTCGTATGGCAGCGTCAACAGCGCCAGCGGTACTTTCTCCACTGGCTTTGAGAGCGGCAGTCCGCTACCAACCTATGTGAACGCTGTCGACGCAGGTCCTCAGCCCGCTGGTAATATTGCCAATGTTACGGGTATCTGCTGTGGTTTGACTGGTCCGGAGTCCGGGATCCGTAGCACAAACTACGTGAATGATGTAGAGCATGCCCACACCGGCAACTTTGCCCTGATGTATTCAGGTCATGCTACCGGCGCGGCGACTGATTTCGCCTATATGCAGCTCTTCAATCTGAGTGGACAGAACGTCACGGTAGGTACGAACACAACGTTATCCTACTGGGTCTATCCACAAAGCTCGAATGCGAATGGGGACGTCGCTGGCAGTAATAGTAGCTGTGTTGCCATCGATCTCATCTTTAGCGACAACACGAACCTGCGCGATTCTGGAGCCACAGACCAGAACGGTAACCGTGCCCATCCAGCCTATCAATGTGGTCATCTGACCCTCGATACCTGGAACCATGTCACGGTCAATCTCGGCTCTGTTGCCAATGGCAAAACGGTCCAGCGCATCGACCTTGGTTATGATCAGCCCAATAGCACTGGCGGCTATCGCGGCTATGTAGACGACCTCAGTATCTCGTAATCTGTCGCATAAACCAACACAGGAGAGAACGCTGTTCTCGCCTGTGTTTTTGTTTGCATGGCCCTTTTCGATCTTTTACAAATTTTCACCAGATAACCCACAAATCGCGTTGAGAACAACGTCGAAAATTCCTCTCCTGCTGCTCTTGACAAACTAATTATATTAGTTTATTATCTATTGTAGTTAGTAAAAAGACTAAGCAAATAAGTGAACAGCAGTATTTACGAAAAAAGAGAAAGACTAGGAAGAAGGAAAAGATGCTCGCTCTGTTGAAAAATGCCAATCTGGGACTGGCTCTGTTGCTGGAAATTGGCGTACTGGCCGCTTTGTGCTACTTTGGTTTTGTGGTAGAAGCAAGCTGGCCAGGAAAAATTGGCCTGGGCCTCGGCCTGCCCGTGGTAGCCATCGTCATCTGGGCGATATTTGGCGCGCCGACCTCGCGACGGCGGTTGAAAGGTTTCCCTTTCTTGCTGCTGCAAATCATCTGGTTTGGCTCGGCAGCGGTGGCTCTCTACCTTGCCAGTCAGTCCATGCTAGCGCTCATTTTCGCACTGCTTTTTGTACTTAACACTGTTTTGGCCTACACGTGGGACCAGAAAAAAGCCTTTCCACCCGCGAATGCTAAACTGAAGAGATACCCTCATGAAGTTGATCACTGCACCCCTGGAGCGGTCGCAGGCGAAAAATAGAGCAGGAGAGAAGTCCAACGTTGCTGTAGAGAGGCTGAAACTTCGCCGAAGCCCAATTTAGATGACAGATGCCTCCCGCAGGAGACGACAAGCTCTCTTAGACCAGCAGGATCTCTTGGTCAGCCCTCTCGAAATGCGTTCGAACAAGAGGCCCTCGACCTAGCATTTGCGTCCGAACCTTCAGCCCATTTACCAGCACGGCAATAATAATTGTTCCAACTACAACTACCAGCGTTTTGATGCCAATAACTATCTCATTATTCTTGCGCCCGGTGATTGCCTTGATTGAGCCAACAATTATTTCGCTAAGGCCAACCGGAACACCAACAAGCATCACAATTATACAGGATATAAAAAGCAGTCCAAGCAGGTTCAGGAAGCCTGGGAGAGAAGGATTATTGCAAACACCGTTGTCCAGATTGGTATCAATAGAAACGTCAGACTTCCCGGAAAAAGATGCATGACGCTCTTTCTGACCAGATAATGTTGAAATATATCAATGTGTCTATCCTTCTCCCTACCATATATCCTGCTAGATTATCCCTGGTTGTTTAGTGCGGTAATGACATCGGGTAGAAGATTCACCGCATTGGGACTGCCCAGACCGGTGACGGCATCCCAACCTGGGACTGCATTATACCCTTTCACCTTGACACCGCCAGCAAGAACACTGTTGTTCCCAATGGTGATATCGTGGAAATCCTGGGTGTACCGCGCGGAACCTGCTATCTGATAGAGTGCCGTATTCAGAAAACCCAGGGGATGACCCGCCATCTGATCGGCGATCGCGCCGAGAGCTGCCCACATTGGCGCGCTGGCACTGGTCCCAGCATCCGTCCTCCAGGAGCCGTTCTCATACAGAGCCAGCCCGGTGGTCTGGTCCGCATTGCCAGAAACGTCGGGGACGCCGCGCCGGTTCTGTGAGAGCGTCTGGACGCTGGCTGGCAAGGCTTTCTGATAGGCCGGGGCTGGAAACAACGAACTGAAGCCGCCACCGCTCGGGTTCCAGGCAACCTCCGCAAACGTCGTCCCATGGCGCTTTAACGTCGTGCCTCCGACACCGGTGACCCAGGGATCATCAGCCGGAAAGTTGGTGGTGACCGTGCGCGAGACACTCTGACCAGTCGCATCATGAGCGGTTGCGCCGTTATCGCCGGACGCAGCGAAAATAGTCAGGCCATCCCGGGTTGTTGCCTGCTTATAAAGTGTATCCCATTTCTGAATTTCCGCCTGTCCCGCCGCATCCTTGAGCGCTATATCCGAGGCTCCCCAGCTTTGTGAGACAATATTGCCCAGCTTGTGGTCAATGGTGTACTGTAACAACTGGCGAAATTCGGGCAATCCAGTGATCCCTCGTTCGGTTTGATCCACATCACTGATCAGGACCACAATATTCGCCCCGGGGGCCAGCGCGTGGATCGTTTCTACATCCAGCGTTGTTTCGTCTGCCCAGTTGTTTGGACCAGTGGGTGCATGTTCATTCAAGGGACTGATCTGTTGAATAGTGATCGGTGGCAGGCCGAATTGCGTATCAAAAGCATCGATATCTTGCTGCAACGTCGGGCTCCCAAAGGAAACAATATCGACAACCGTTTGTCCCTTGCCGGTGAACCCTTTCTCGATCAAAGGGGTCAGTCCGTAGGCGGTGCGCATACTCTGAGGGGTCTGGCAACTCACCAGAGAAGCAAGACTCGACGGACAGGTATCGTTACGAGAGGTGTCCGTAGGAAATGGTGCTGGAGTAAACGTTGCCGCTGGAGTTGGCAGTGTTCTGGTTGTCGTAGGCGTAGCAGTGCCGCTGGTTATCCTGTTACCTGAGGATGCACAGGCGGTGAGAAGCAGGCACAACAGAGAGAGTGCCTGCAGACGGCGTAGTGTAAGGTACATTGGCATTGATAACTCCTTTTATTGCTGCGCTGAGAGTTGGAGACGCGGCGCTGGGCCGCAGCTCACGTTGTCGGAGTGGAAATATTGACTGCCGGTAGGTGTCGTCCCGCACCAGCCCAGTGCTCGTTCGATGACGCTGTGCCAGATCGGTAGGGCTCCGGTTGTGCCGACGACTGCGCTATTCATGCGTGATCCGTTGACGTTGCCGACCCAGGTGCCCACGACGATATTTGACGTATAGCCAATTGTCGTATTGCCATCCTCTGTTTCGTCGGTGTTGCTGCTGTCGACGGCGACTGGATATTTACAATTCAGGCTGGTGGCGCATTGAGGATCCTGGTCAGCAAAAGAGATCTGTTGATCATCTCCGAATTTGTCGGCACGGGCCGGGACATTGCTCAAGTCGTCCGTAATGTGGTTGGCGACTGCTGCCGGAACTGCTTGTGTTGTCGGAGCTTGTGCGGTGTTGTAGTGATAGATCTGCTTTCCGTTGCGATCATAGATATCAAGAATCCCGGTCGGGGGCACGCGTTGTCCTTGATTGGCCAGAGCTTGATAGGCGTCAGTCATCTGTAGTAGCGATGCATTTACCTGGCCGTTGGCAAAGTTTAGCATAGTATCTCCCGTATCTATCGTGCCTGGAGTTGTGAGGCCCAGACTTTGTGCCATATTACGTAGCCCTGTCTGGCCTACTTTGTCTACCGTTAGCTTCCCGAGATAGTTTGATGAGTCGATCAACGCTTGATCTGGAGGAAATTGGATGGTCAATTGACCATTATCGGTGTTTGTGACTGTGTTTTGATCGAAGGCTGCATAATCGATAGGAAACATGGTTGTTCCTGGGGGGCGTCCGGAGGGAATTTTGGCGTTCCAACTGGGCGGATCTGCCATATTCAATTGTCCACCCACCTCTGGATCTGTCGAGTTATAATCGGCACCACCATCCATGGCTAAGACCTCGCCCGTCTTCGCATCCAGTACGACAACGGCCGCGCTGTGGATGTTCATCTGCGTACTGAGTACCATGTTGCCTCGCAGGTTCAATGGATAATATTGGTAGTCGGGCTGGTTGAGATGTTGATTGACGGCACGCTCAATATAGTTTTCTAGATTGACGTCCAGCGTGGTACGAATGTTGTAGCCGCCATATTCCAGCAGATCAAAGCCTGTGGCATAGTTGCCATCGCCCAATTGCAATGCAATCTGATTGACGACCCAATCCACAAAATAAGGAGCGAGCTTCGTATGTGGATATGGTTCAAAATTCGTATTAGCCATCAAGTTCTCCGCTTGCCGCGCCATCGCCACCGTGATGGGTTGTCCATCGAGGTTCATGTGCTGCGTAATCATGGCTTGCAAGACGATCTTTTGACGCGCGAGCGCCAGTTGTTTGGCTTCCGGACCAAGGGTCGGATCGATGATGCCGGGAGCATTGGGCATGGCGGCCAGTAATGAGGCACGCGCCAGTCCCAGGATGGGATCAAGTTGTCCTTTGGCATTATATTCCAGCCGCGCGATGCCAGGCGTACATGTATTATTGATAGCGCAGATGCTTCCTAGATGAAAGAAAGCTTCGGTCGCAGACTCTACGCCAATGTCGAATGAGCCAAAGGCGGCAACATTAAAGTACATGTCAAGGATCTGAGCCTTCGTATAATGTTGTGTCAGGCCAATCGCTTGCAGAGCCTCCTGAAGCTTGCGAGTCGCGGTGTGTTGCGTATTATGCGAGAGGTTTTTGATCACTTGTTGCGTGATAGTGCTTGCCCCACCATTTCCGCTGACGGCTGCGCGGAGCGTACTCGCTACATTGACGCCAGGATCGGTCCAGAACGTTTTATCCTCGGTCGCGATCATCGCATCCTGCATCACCTTAGGAATATCTTGCAGCGTAACAGGAACCCTCCGGCCGCCGTTGACCTGATTCTGATCATAGACATCGTAGAGCAGCACATCGTTACGGTCATAGATGTGTGAATCCTGAGCGATATTTTCATGGGCATACTGATTAATATTTGGTAACAACTCTTGATAATCAGTATAGAGGAACCCGGCCACCCCGGCACTGAGTATGTAGATGATGGTGAGGATCGCGAAGAGTACTTTTTTCCAGATTTTTTTCCTGGATGGTCGCGCTTTTCCGTGCCTCTCCGGAGGGAATTCAGATCCTTGAAGGCTTGATGTACTGTCCTGCGTAGGAAAAGGGATCTGGGGAACATCGGGTAAAAGTTCTATGCGTTTCAGGTAATAGATACTATCCATATATTTACAGGCTGTCCGGTAGACAGGATATGCTAGCCACATCGTGCATCCTGCTCGCGGACATTTTCCTTCCTTTGTGCTTGCTATTGAAATCTTTCCACTTACATAGATAATCTATATTCACATCGCTGAAATGAGAAAAATGTGACATCTTTACAGGGTTTGGGGGTCGAGTATTAATGGACCGGGAAACCACGCTAAGCCACCAATGGCTTTCACAAGAACAGCTTTTTCTCTGAGAAAGTCCAAAAGAAATGCCCATATGAGAGATTCTCCTTCTCTTCGCTTCATAGCCTCGCGTTATCAACTGGCTTGAGAAGCGGCTCTCCAGCTTAGCGTGGTTTCCCGGTCCGTTAATGCTCGCCCCCCCTATTTCGCAAAATTACAGTAGGAGACGGTGGTGGAAGAAGTGGCAGGCTAAAGCCCCAGGCAAGCATTGTCGCGGCATCGGTGAATCGTGATTGCGTAGCAACTTCAGTTCCCGTATAATCGCCATCATCTAAGAGCGCACCAATCAGGTATTGCCCATTCTGCTTCGCGGCAAAGACCAGACAATTGCCAGCCTCACCCGTCGAACCAGTCTTGACACCAATCGCACCGGGATATACCTGAAGCAACTTATTAGTATTATCCCATGTATACGCATGATAATCACTCGTCTGGCTCAAATCAAACTCCTGTGTATTCACAATCTGCGAAAATGTCTCATTTTGCATTGCATAGGCCGTTAATTTTGCCAGATCGGCAGCGGAAGAATACTGCTGTGGATTGACGTTGCCGCCCGGAAGATCGTACGGCAGACCATCAGGATTGACATAATGCGTATTGGTCAACCCCAGTTTCACAGCATGTTGATTCATCAGCGTCACAAAGCTTGCAGTTGAACCGCTCACACTATCAGCGACGGCAATGGCTGCGTCGTCACCAGAAGGCAGCATCAACGCATATAACAGGTCAATCATTGGCATCTTATCTCCCGCGACAAGACCTGCCGAACTTCCACCATTCTCAATTGGCTCGTTCACAGCATCCTGACCAATTGTAATGATCTTATTGGGGTTCACTTTCTGCAACGCGATGATACAGGTCATAATCTTGGTCGTACTCGCCATTGGTAAACGAGCATTGCCATTCACGTTCATCAACGTTCTACCAGTGGTCGCGTCCATCAAAAAAGCACTTTTGGCGGAAACTGCAGGTGGAGTGCTATTCACCGTCAAAATCGGCCTGGGAGTAGGGGTAGGAGTAGGAGTAGGAGTAGGAGTGGAATTTGTAATCGCCACAATATTTTTGCCAGGACGGGTAAATAAAAGCAACGGTACAGTAATTAAAAGTTCAACAACAATAACTAATAAAACTGTTGCAACAAGCTGACGTCTTTTCATATGAACAAGCCTCTCATTTTATGTGTTATACAATATCTTCTTATTATGTTGAGCACAAAGAGGAAACAAGCTAATAGATGATGAGATTAGTTCCGATAGGAATCCGGTTGAACAGCGTTTCCGCCTCACCGATTGGCAAATTGATACAGCCATGACTGCCATCACGACTCTCTGTGTTTCCGGTATGAGAATCATCGTGTGGGAATTCTTTATTCTGACCATACTGGCTATCATCCCGCCAGGGACTGGCATGAATGAAATACCCCAGAGATGGATCACTAAAGCCTTGCGCCCAGTGGACAAGGGTGGGTGGAAAATAGAAGGCCGAACCAGGTGCCTCGAACGAGGTGAACAACGTTGACGCAAGATGCGAATTGATCGAGTACTCTCCGACGATGATAGGACGGTAAAATTGTCCCGTCACGACCTGATAGGCCTGAATCAATTTCCCATTCAGGTAGAGACGTAACGCCTGATCATAGGTCGAGACGACGATGACCATTCCAGCGGTTGCATGATAATACTGCATCATTTGCTGATCTGACGTATGAAACTGATTCCACGCGACGGTCTGGGACTCCTGGACATTCTCTTCCATGGCATGCAGTAATGTCATATCAGCATTCGCTTCATTGATGACAGATTGGTATTGATCAAGTGTACCGGCATTGTTGGCCGTTGTGAGGTCATCGTCAATAGCAGAACCGGCACCATAGTCATCCGGTTGTGCGAGATACTCAAAGTCGTATGGATAACTCTTCCCACTATACGCATCTTGATACTGATGTGTATTTCCCCAGTTCGTCGCCTCCTGATGAAATGACTGCACCAGGTACTTCGCCAGTGCCTGCGCCAGCGGTAATTGCGAGGGAGCCATCTGATCCTCAAGTTGTTGCGTGGCACTTTGGAGGTCCGCAACTGACTTCGCATTACGCAGCATCGTCTGGTCAGTGGCATATTGTTGTTGATACAGGGAAACATCGACCCCATCTTGTTGCATCAACGGAATCACACTCTGAAATTGCGTCAGTTCTTTTTGGGCCGTCGTTCTGGCTTGCTGGAGTGCTACATCCTGCGCACTTCGTTGCGGTAACTCTTTCACCTGGGTTATTGACATACTTCCGTTAGTACAAGCGGTCAACATGACTAGAATGATAGATACGACACAGAGCATTCCTCTATTTTGCTTCGTAAACATTCTCATCAGTCATCACATCCTTCCTTGAAATTGCGTCAGTTCTTTTTGGGCCGTCGTTCTGGCTTGCTGGAGTTCTACATCCTGCGCACTTGGGGGTCGAGTATGAACGGACCCCCGAGTTTTGCTATGCTCACGCCGATCACGCCAGAGTGCTTTAAACCAGCAAGCCATCCTGGATACGGATAATGCGCTGGGCGGCGCTGGCAATACGCTGATCATGGGTAGCGACAAGGAGACCGACGCCGGTCTGGTTGACGATCTCCTGGAAGAGCGTGATGACGTTGCGCCCGGTGAGCGAGTCGAGGTTACCAGTCGGTTCGTCGGCGATGATGAAGCGTGGACGATGCACGAGCGCACGCGCCAGGGCGACACGCTGTTGCTCGCCGCCGGACAGTTCCAGACCACGATGGTCGACCTTCTCTTTTAAGCCGACGCGCTCCAATACCTCTTGCGCTCGTGCGCTACGCTCCTTGCTCGCTGTACCCAGGAGACGCAGGGCGATCTCTACGTTCTCTTGCGCGGTCAGCGTCGGGATCAGGTGTGCGTTCTGGAAGAGCAGGCCAACACGTTCGCGACGTAAGGCCGCTCGCTGTGTCTCGTTCAAGCCTGCCAGCGACTGTCCTAAGATGGCGACACTCCCTTGCGTGGGGTCGTCCAGGCCGACGAGGATGTTAAGTAGTGTGCTTTTACCAGAGCCTGAACGCCCCTGTAAGGCGACAAACTCGCCTGGCATAATCGCGAGATCGATGCCACGCAAGACCTGTACGCTCCCAAAGCCGGTCTTGAAGTCACGCGTAATCTGCTCTGCGGAGACGACTGCGGTCCCTGCATCAACTGGCATGTCCACACCCGCTACTCCTTGTGATGGATACATCATTGTTATGCTCTCCTTCTCTCATAGTTGCTTGCGCTCATAGTTGATTGCCTACAAATACTTACTGCTGGCCTGGTTGGTTAGCCCAGCCGGGTATATCAGTATCAGTATCAGTATCAGTATCAGTATCAGTATCAGTATCAGTATCAGTATCAGTGCTCGGCTCTGCCCAGAGCTGAATATGCGAGCGAGCAACTCTGACGTAGGCGCGACCATGGAAAGGAACCTGCAACAGTACCTCTTGCGGCAACTGGAGGCGACCGGCGCGATCGACCAGGACCGCTTCACGATGCGAACTGAGTGGCAGACCGATGACGGCGCTGCTCCCACTCCCTGACAGGTTCTGATACGACGTATCACCACTCCCAGCAGGCCAGAGCTCAACATGATTGAAGGAGATCCGTACCTCGACATGTCCGCGTAACGGAACCTGCTCAATGGCGAGCGCGGGCAATTGCAGTAATCCGACCCGATCGATATAGATAGCTTCTTGATGCGTCTCTTCCGGCAGACCAATAGCGGCACTTGTCCCACCCCCACCCATAGGCGACGTCTGATAGTGTGGCCCATTCAGAGGGAAAGAGAGTTGTGCCCCCTGTGGATAGCCAGTTTGCTGCGGCAGAGCCTGGCCTGGCTGGCTACGACGTATGGTCTCGGTACTGGTACGGCCATCGCGGATGGCGATAGTGCGATCAACCTGGGCGGCGACCATGACGTCGTGGGTGACGATAATGATCGTGACACCAAACTGGCGGTTTATGCTCTGAAAAAAGGCCATCATCTCTTGCGTGGTCGCTACATCCAATTCGCCGGTCGGTTCATCGGCAAGCAACAAAGCAGGTTGGTTGGCGAGCGCCACAGCTATCGCGACACGCTGCTGCTGACCGCCAGAGAGTTGCGCAGGCTTGCGTTTCTCGTATGTGGGCAGGCCAATAATCTCCAACAGCTCTTGCGTACGACGCTTGCATTGCTTCGCACTAACACCGGCAAGGATCTGCGGCAGGTTGATATTCTCCTCGACGGTCAGGTCCGTAAAGAGGTTACGTCCACTCTGCTGCCAGACATGCCCGATAATCGAGCCACGATAGCGTGCCCGCTCCTCATCCTTTAAGCGGGTAAGATCGTGTCCAGCAACCTGGACGCGACCCGCGCTGGGCAGATCGAGTCCGCCCAGAATATTGAGTAGTGTTGATTTACCAGAACCAGAGGCACCAACGATAGCGATCACCTCACCGCGCATCACATCCAGGTCCAGACCCTGTAACGCGACGGTCTCCAGTTCATCAGCTTTATAGATCTTAATAAGATTGTCGCAAATGACAAGATGCTCTTGCATGTATCCCCCTGTAATGAGAGCGGCGGCTATGTCTCCGCAGATCTCATAGACAATTGCTGCTGACTATTTTTCTTACTACTTTTCTTAATCTTCGTTGAGCCGTAACGTCTGGCTGATTGTTGGTTGAGCGGCATAACGCGCCAGCGCCAGTAACAGAATAGCGCA
Source organism: Ktedonobacteria bacterium brp13 (assembly GCA_015099395.1). Taxonomy (GTDB): domain Bacteria; phylum Chloroflexota; class Ktedonobacteria; order Ktedonobacterales; family Ktedonobacteraceae; genus Dictyobacter. Next base: position 4,620,831 of record AP024096.1, read on the forward strand.
GATAATCACGAAGCTGCCAAACAACAGACTCACCCAGGCAACCGGAAAGACCGTATGGAGGGGCAGGACAGCCTGAATAGAAGACCCGGGTTGTGTCCCGATGGAGATATCGCTACTGACCAGCGGGAAGGCCAGGCTCACCAACTGGGTTAGTATCCAGCCGATGCCCAGGCCGAGCAACAGGGCGATCGCGTATGTTGTCCCCTGCTCCCAGAGCAAGGTAGCGGCAATCTGACGTGGTGGCATACCAAGTGCACGTAGCAAGGTAAAGCTGGTCAATCTACGGGTGATGCCTAACCAGGCCGAGAGAAAGATGCCGATGGTCGCAAGCACCAGAATGGCAATGAGACCAAAGACCAGGATACTGGTCGTGTCCAGTTGGAGCGGATCGGTCTGTGCCTGCACCATTATGGTTTGCAGATCTTGTAAATCAGGTTGAGCACGATGAATACTGGCTAACGAGCTTGCATCATTGTGCGCATGCAGCCAGACGTAGTTTGGTTGTAACTGCTGTCCCTGATGTCCCTTCGCATATACGGCCGCATAACTCTGGTAATCGACAAGCAGCCCGGCGCTAGAACGCGCATCATGTGGCAGATACGCTGCTTCTGCCAGCGCCACAAACTGCACATGCTGCCAATCACTGCTCGTGGTCGGCAACGTAAAGATTGCGCCCGGTGTGAGGTTCAACCCATTCCATAAGGTAGAATCGACAACAGCATAGACAAGGTTCTTACTGGTTGCATCGGCTCTATGAGCGGCTAGTTGACTGGTTAGAGTCGCGAGCGATTGCGTAGAGTAGGTCGGTGTCCAGATCGCCGTCTGCGCATAGGTATCGGTATTGACAGCAGTCACAGACACATCAGGCCAAGCAAAGTTTAACGGGTTGCCACTGAGCATAAAATTATCGGTATAGCCCACAGAGGCAGATGCGACACCAGGGATCGCAGTATACTTCTGCTGAAGATCGCTAAGGAGCGTTTTTGACTGTGATGTCGTCTGTGAAGCAGTCGCAATAGCGCCACTGAAATCGGCACCGACCTGAAACTTCACATTATCGCTGGTATTCACCTGTTGTGTCGCCAGGAATGACAGCAGGTAGAGCGAGAAGGCTAACGAGGTCGCAATGAGCAGGACCATACGTAGCATGGTCTGTGGCTGGCGCTCCATCTGCGCAAAGGCCAGCACGCCAGGAGCCTGGTTACTACGAGAAATGATACGCGCTCCGAGACGCAAGAAGAAAGGCATAAAACGTAAAGCCAACAGAGAGACAACAATGAGTACCAGTGGGGTACCCAGCAAGATCAGTGGAGCCAGCACCAACTCACTCCGTCCCCCAACCGCATGGTTAGCAACAACCGTCGTGTAGTAGTAGAACGCGCCCTCTGCAAGCAAGACCAGAGCCAGAATGAAGTCCAGATAGAGACGTCGCCACAAAGGGACCCGCGTAGTACGCGAGTTTTCCTGGCGCAGATCTACAATGGCAACCTTCGTCGCTTTTCTTACATTGATCATCATCACAACAACGACGACGATACAGACAATCAGCGCTAACCACAGAATAGAGAGCATGCTAGAGAGCGGATTGCCGCTGACAGATGTCAGCGCAAAGTGTAACGCCCCCGGTACCACTATTGGTATGAGGTTGGTCAACAGGCTCACAAAGAGCAGAGCACAGAGCGGACCACCAATCAAGGTTATGACACCGAGGAAGAGACTTTGCAGCGTAAATGCGCCTGTTATATGACTCTGTACGGCACCGCGACTCCGCAGGAGTGTAATCGTCGTCTGCTGGCGCTCAACCAGAATAGTAGACAGCGTACTCACCATATACAGTGCAAGACCAAAGATTGCCAGCAGAAAGAACACGATCAAGACCTGTTCAGTCGTCAACTGATTGTCAAAGCTATTCAGTCGATCAAGCGCACGTGACTGATAATACAGACTGGTCTGAGCAGTAGCAGAACTAGAATCTATATGCGACGTCAGCGCATTATAGTCCTGAAGCAGCACGCTGACATTCGATGCATTGATTTGTGCGACATTGAGAGGGTAGTCCCAATACAGATTGAATATAGGAGTGGTATTAGGACTACCACCACCACCACTCGTGAATGCCAGCGGTGCATTACTTGTCTGCACACCCTCTAGACTGGTTGAACTATTTGAAGTTTGATTGATAGGGAGGGCGTAGACCTTTGCTGCCAGGCTCTGTTGTGGAGCAAATACAAAGTAGGTCTCGCTAACCTGATCTGACCCGATGCCGTCATTGCCAATAGACGGATCATTATAGTTATGCAGAAGAGGGCCAGCCGTCGACTTTATTGCAACAATACCGACCACCTGCAGGTGCCATACGGTCGAGCCAGCTATAATAGGATAGCGCACCGCTATTGTTGAGCCAACGTGCAGGTTCAATTTAACGGCAACGGCCTGCGTTGGCGCAATCTGCAAGGTAGTCGCATTCGTTTGCACCTGTGGTAGCTTGCCTTGAATGAGTGACAACTGATCCGCAATCTGCGGCATATCGTAGCCCTCAATCTCCATAAGATGCTGCGGATCCGTTTGGTTGGTAGCGGCATTGATTATTTGTAGTTGAGGAGTACTCAGCGAGAAGCGCACGCTCGGGCTAACGAAAGAACCCATGGTGCTCTGCACAAGCTGATCAATACTCTGCTGCTGCTGCTGCGTCTGCAGTGCAGTGGGATTCTGCGTATTGACAACACCACTGATTGCATTACCCGTCGACGGCTGGGTCGCCGCAGCAATTCCGGCCTCGGTAACCACGTTTGAGAAGAGCGGGATCGCACAGATGCTCCCGGTCATTACAATCATGGCACCAACAATAACGAGCAAAAGACCCCATGTCTGCTTAAACAGCTTTCTCGCCAGTATCAAACTGGCGGGTAACGTCGTCCCACGCCGCTTACGCGTGAGCGATTGTGAATGAGAAGCCATACAGTAAACTCCTTTTTACCCTTTTTCTTATATGAGATATCTTTTATCTATCACTGACAGAATCGTGTTTATGCATAGCATAGTTTTACTGAGTATATTGTGTCCAATTGCCCGATGTATAATGATAGATACTCTCATTGTCCCCGACGGCCCAGCCTTCATCTGGCGATATCATTACTATTGCGTAAAGCAAGTACGAACTACCGGGATTATATTGATCAGGGGCGAAACCCTGTTCTGCCCAGAGCTCATCACTATAGGTCAAGATATGGCTATCACCGGCGATCCAGCCTGTACTTGACGAACTCATCGCAACGGTCAGCCAGCGATCCTCTACACCCGCAGAGGACGCCATAAACTTCACGCCATCCCATGCGCTATTGTGATAATGCAGGATAATACCCTGCTCACCGACTGCCCAACCTTCCTGAGCTGAAAGCATCGAGACACTATTCAATGTCTTCTGGGTAGGACTCGTTACCGGCTGCCAGCTGCCCGCGCTATAGTGCAAGAGCGTGCCGTTGTCACCAACGGCCCAGCCTTCCTGTGTTGAGACCATACTGATACTCAAGAGATTCGCATGCGTTGGACTTGTCGCAAAGCTCCAATGTTGATCGTAAAAGTGCAGGATCACGCCGTTAGCACCGACCGCCCAGCCTTCCTGAGCCGAGAGCATCGAGACACCACGTAGATTCGCAGTGGTCGGTGAGCTCATCTTTAACCAGCGTTGCCCATCGTAATGAACCAGTTCTCCAGCATACCCGACCGCCCAGCCATCATTCACAGAGGACATCGAGACGCTAAAGAGAGGTTGAGGCAAGAACGAATTAGCCAACCAATTCCCATTCTCGTCGTGCAGAATAGTACCCCGTACTGGCGCGGCATACTTGACGCCACCATGCGCAGTCGCCAGTGCGAAGGTTCCACCGACCGCCCAACCGTCTTGTGGCGAGGGCAGCGCCAGGCCGAACAGCGTTGATCCCAGCGGAAACTCGGTCTGTACTTGTGGATCGCTATAATTATTACCTGCTATCGAACTCCGGCTGCTTCTTTGCGTCGTGATGAATACCTGTAGCAGGATCAGCAGCAACGCGATACACAGCAAGGGCAGATAGCGTAAAACATAACGCAGCATACGAGAGATGGGCTCCTTTCCTACATAATCTGGCACGATAACTACAGATCGATATCGTCGAGCGAGATCATCCCTTGCTTCAAGGCATAGATGACCGCCTGCGCACGATGGGCGAGCTGTAGCTTGGTGAGAATATTACCGACGTGCGTCTTCACGGTCTCAGGACTGACGATCATCAATTCTGAGATCTCACGATTGGTGCGGCCCAGCGCCAGATGCTGCAAGACCTCCTGTTCGCGCTCCGAGAGACTCGTAGAGCGTGCTGCAGACGTCTGTGAAAGCTCTTTCAGGACCGCATCAGCGATACCAGGATCGAGTAACGATTGTCCTCTCGCGGCGCTGCGGATAGCATCCAGCAGCACCTCAGGGAGTGCATCTTTGCGTACATAGCCAATCGCACCGGCCCGCAATGCAGCAATCACACGCGCCTCATCGGTATAGCTGGTGAGAGCAACGATATGCGTCGATGGTGCGAGCTTACAGACACGGCGAATCGTCTCGATGCCATCGATGCCACCCGGCATCAGCAGATCCATCACCACCACATTCGGCAGCCAGAGCTCGATATGTGCCAGCGCCTCCTCACCGCTGGAAGCCTGTCCCACGACCTCCAGATCCGGGAACGACTCCAGATAGGTACAGAGTCCATGGCGTACAACCTGATGATCATCAACTAACACTACACGAATAGTCTCATTCATGTAACCTCCTGACCACTATCTGTTGCCAGCGTAACGTCTGAACACCCTTCACGCCAATAAGCACCAACCAGAGCCCGGCCAATAGCAAGCTAATCTGAGCGGGCCCGTAACCGCTAGAGAAAAAGAAAGGTAATGCTGCCAGCGTGAGCACGCCAAAGTGGAGCGAGAGGCCAATAGTCAGTATCCAGACGAGTAGATCTACGATTATCTGCAAACGCTGCTGCCGTAGCTGTTCCTGTAAAACAGCAACTGCGACCTTCCTGCAATAGCGCTCACAGGTCAGAACATACAGCACGCAGAACGCCAGTATGATCGCCAGCGGCAGCAAGAACCAGAGGAAGGGTAGTGCTATTGCATAGCTATAGCTCAGATAGAAGGGTAGCGATATAGAATAGCTATAGATCAGATACAGGAATCCGACCAGTAACCAACCAGCCATTAGACGATAACTGTCGGCTTGCAGGGCTAGATGGTGTTCATGGTTCCGGCCCACACTGATCGCCACTAACTGCCGCTGATAGTTTGACCAGAACCAGGCCAACAATCCTACCACCAGGACAACTGGCACGCAGAGATGCACAACGCTAGCGGGTGCATTGAGCAGCATCCAGGCCGCAGAAAACTCAACGGCCCCCAGGCCCACACGGAATGCGAGCGTAGACATCTTCGCAGCATGGCGTACGCCGGCCTCGATCGGCTCAGGTAGGGGAGAACTTACCTGCCGACCCTGACGGTTCACAAACGGGATCGCAACATGCAGCGTCGTCCCTTTATCGGCCAGACTCCATATCTGCACATATCCATCTAGCGTACGAATACGCTCATAGACATTCTTGATCCCCATGCCGCCCGGTCCTACATGATTGTCCACACTCGCAACGTCAAAGCCCTGACCATCATCACCAATCTCCAGCAAGAGATAACGCCCCTGCTGATAGAGGCTCACCCAGACGCTGCTCGCACGGGCATGGCGAGCAATATTTGATAGCCCTTCCTGCACGATACGGAAGAGCATCTCATGTGTCCCCGGTGGCAGTAGATCTTCAGAGGGGAGAGTATCGATATCGCAGAGCACCTTCGCACCGGTCCGATACTCCAGTGCCTGACATTGCATACGCAACGACTCGATCAGACCGATATTCTCCAGAGCATCGGGTCGGAGTTGCTGCAACATCGCCTGCATCTCTATCTGAGCGCCATGTGCCACACGCTCAATATCCTCAATGATCCCGAGCACACGCTCCCGATTCGTCTCCCAGCGCGCCCTGGCAGCCGCAGCGCTCATCGTAATACTGAAGATCTGCTGCTTGATCGAATCGTGTAGATCACGCGCCAATCGATTGCGCTCCTCCTGTGCGGTTGCCTTAATGACCTGTTGCATCAGCTGACCTTCATAGATAGCTGTCTGCTTCTGTACCTGCACATCGCCACCGCGCCGTTGATTCAACGTCAGCAGACAACGAAAGAGTGCATGCAGCGGCCAATACCTGCGTGGAGCCGTCAGATCAACGGGCAGATCACGTACAAAGCGATCCAGTACAACGTGCAACGATAAAAGCGCCTGCGAGATATTGGCAGTCAGCAACAGGCCAAGCACACAACCGGCCAGGATACTGAGCGGCAGTCCCCAATTGTTCATCGTCAGCGCCACCATAACCCCAACACAGAAAAAGCTCACAAAGAGCTGTAATAGGAACAGACCTGGAATACTGTAGAGTGAGGTTCTATCGCGCTGCATCTGCATGATCTCTTTATCTCCGGTCAGGATAGTATAGCCTTCATGATTGCCGTTGGCACAACCAGATATAAAGTAGTATAGCAAAACTGTAGCGCTTCACCATCCCCTGAGTGGGGGATTCAATGAACCCTCTGTCATTGTATTCTTAAAATCAATGGCAGATAGCTCCTCACGTGAGATATTATCCAGATAGTCTTCTTGCTCTGGAATGCCTTTGCGCCCTTTCAGCTCTTGCAGGGTATGACGGTGCAAGCCCAGGTAGCCAGCATCAATAAAAATGCCAAAAGTTTCGCTATTCACTCCTGATTGCTGTGCGGCTGCCCCAAGTTGCTTGCAGCTCTCCGAAACTTTCAGGCGCATTTCAAGGCGTCTCTCTTGTTGCTGACGGAGCTCATAGATCTCATGTGCACGGGTGGAAACAGCAAAATATACTTGAGCTGCTGCAACCGGACGGCTAATGATACTGTTGCTAAATCGTTCTCTCAACTCGGTGAGAAAGTGTTAATCCGCTCAGAGTGAGCTTGAACAGTTCACCAAATAGAGGGCAAATGAATTTAGCAACAGTATCCATTAATACTCAAGGGCTTATTCATCCTCGGACGCAACTGGTAATAAGCGCGAAGAGCGAGCAGGTTTTGGCGCAAACTGCTCACTCTACACCTTAAAACCTGCTCGCTCTTCCGGAACTGGCACACATTTTGTGATTCAAGCTTATCAGCAGCAGTACACTTTGAAAATGTGCAACGGCTCTAGGAGCGATTTCCAGACACCTCTTCATAGTTCTGCAATAACCGAATCACCGAAGGTGAGTGTGAGTCCGATCCGGCTCTTCGTGCTTTTGACAATTAACAAAGATGTCTACCTCAGGAAAATTACTGAGAATATTCCCCTCATTAGCATTTCCCACTATCTGGGCCTGTGCAGTATTTTTCACTTCTACCTTCGCATTTGTAGAATTGAGCAGGGTACAAGTGTAGTGAAGAACGGGGGCCTTCAAGGGCACTGGCATCGAAGGATTCGTTTGCGAAAGGGTAAAGTTCTTACCGGTAAAAGTGAGACCGCTCGGATCATTATTTGTCAACGTCCAATTAGCCATCGAATCCGGATCCACGCTACAGTCCTTCACAAACGTCGTTCCGTTCGCCGGTGCGTACGCATCTGTCATCGTAATCTTCTTCGCCTGAATGTCGTTTTGACTGTTAAAGACGGTAAGATTGAGTGTATAGCGAACTTTCGTACCATCAGGGACGACTGAATCTTGATGCGGATCACTCGTTTTGTTGAGTATCGCAGTTTCCGTCAGTGGCGTCTGCGTCTTACCAAAAACAGCAAGCCCCGACAAAAACGGCCCTCCACCTGTAGCAGTAAATACCGGTGCAGTTGTTCCCGTTCCTGTCGCGATATCAACTTTGTAGACTTTTTTACTGTGGTACCCACCTACCCAGAAATGCGTCCCATCAGGATCCAAATCCAATGCGAAGAGAAACTCGCCCGAGATTGGATATGTTTGAATTACTGTGCCTGTAGCGCTAAGTCTATACACGTGTGTCGTACAAGCAACCATAACTTCACCATTAGCTCTAATGGCTAAGGCCCAGCATTGGCCCCCTAACGGTATTGGTGTAAAATTTGCGTTCTGCGTATTTGTACACACATTAAAGCTCTTCACCAAGTTGCCAGCCGAGGTATATAACATCGTACACTGGTTGGATTCCAAAGCGATCGGGCCAGCTCCTCTGCTTTCGGGTGCTGGGTGATAGGTATTAAGAAGCGTACCAGCAGGTGTAAACTTGAGGATGTTCCCTGAACCATCCTCTTGACCTACATAGACATTCCCTGAGCTATCTACTACGCAACTTTCAGGATGAAGATTAAATGGCCCACCCCACGGAAATTGTATGCGATTTCCCTGATTATCAAATTCGCTCATATTATTAGCGGTCCAGTTAGTTGAGCGAAGATTTCCAGCAGCATCGAAACACATCCCAGTCTCTTCGAGGCTTGCACTTCCTGTATTCAAGGTGTCAAGAAGGGTACCTGTTGGACTATAATGGTCAATCAGTCCATTTCCAACCCCTGCAAACACATCGCCAAATTGATAAGGAACACCACTCGCGTGCGCATAATGGATGGGGCCTACCAGTGCCATCAGTAGGGTGCTTGCCAGCAAGGCCACTGTCACAACAGGCGAGATAACCAATTTTGACTTGAAAAATCTTTTCATGTATGTTTCTCCTCTATAGAACGAGAACAACAAACACAACTGTGTTTGGCGCAAAAGGTTCGCCGGATCGATTCATAGATGCAGCAAAGGCAATTTCTATGACAACCGCAGCAAAAGTTTTTGTAGAATCACAACAACACAATTACCAGAGAAAGGAAACACATCGCATAGTAGCGGCATGAGTATCACTACCTTTTTATGATGTTTTTACTTTATAGAAAGGAAAAATTGTATTATAATTTTATTTTAATATACGAGGGAAATTATGTTTTCAAATGTAGAATATTTGTTTTTTTAAAGTTTATGTTCATTTTATTTTTAATAATCTATTGCAATAATTATCCTTGTTATAGGTAACAAGAAATTTCTATACTTGATTTAAAATAAAGGTAAGATGTAATAATTAGAGGTAGGCCCAGGATACGTGCGAAAATCGCTCATAGCATCGTCAAGCCGCTTCTCAGGCTGGGTTAGAAGGCATGAAAGAGAGCTGAGGTTATACAGGGCATGCAGCATGAAAGAGGCTCTGCATCCCGGCGCTGGGAAAGTGATCCTGAACATCATTAAAAAACCAAGGAGAACTGCTCCTACCTCACAGAGACGTTCAAAGCGCCGGTTATTGCTCATAGTTTACCCCTTTCAAGTTCATCCATTTTCTCATAAAAACTATATTTAGCAATGTTATATGCATCTATTGCTAAAGTTCCATTATTCATTATTTATTCGTCAAGATATATGAAGGGGATTTGAAGGATAATGGATATAAAACACTTATCTGAGGAAGTAGAACAAGTCTCACAGAGCTATGCCGAGAAATTCCATATCGAGCGCGATGCTACCTGGTTTATCTTAAAACTACAGGAAGAGGTAGGTGAACTTGTTCAATCCTATCTGATGATGACAGGGAAAGCACGTACGAAGGGAAAGTCTCCCGAAGAGATTCAATCTGAATTTCATAAAGAGGTCGCGGACGTGTTGTGTCAGACACTTCTATTAGCCAGGTTTCATGGCATCGATCTAGACAAAGAAATTGAAGAAAAATGGTTGCGGTGGAACAAGCAGTGAGATTGTGACTCTTATGCCTCTATCATACTCTGGCTCTGATTTGCAAACACGGCCGGGCCCTGCCACATCTATCTGTCATCGTTCCACCTATGCTGACTACTATCAGGATATACGAATAATCATTAATTTTTCGAGTGTATATAATATTTGTTGTATTTCTTCAAGAGAACAACCTGATGGTCCAATGAGCTCATTGACCGAGTTGCGACCATCGACCATTAAAATAACCTGGCGATACGTACGCGGAAGTCCTGCCTTCTCAATAACGGCAATTGCCTTGAACACAGACATGGTTGCGCGGGGAATTGTTGTTAAAGATAATGGTCCGCTTGGACTTACTGGCAATTGTGGCCCTGTTGATAGCGATCTGGATAAGGATAATGGATCAGTAGATGGACCAAGTGGTAACGCCTGCGAAATCTGTGGGCGGACGGGCGAACGCTGTGATAACTCCTGTGAGATCTGTGGGCGGACGGGCGAACTCTGTGGTAACTCCTGTGAGATCTGTGAAGGAGCAGGAATACTCTGTTGTGGTGTGATAACTGGCAACTCTTGCGAGCTCCGTGAAGGTGCAGGACTATTCTGTTGTAGGGCAGTAGGGAGAGAGCGTGGTGTGAACATAAAAATACATTGCCCCCAGGTTCTCAGTAGATTAAATGCGGCTGGCCCTGTATATGATCCAATCTGGGCAGAAACAATTCGTCCCTGAACGAATGCCATAGCGCCAGACTCTGTAATAGCGCCTTCTCCACGCCTCACTCGCAGTTCTCCTGTCATCCCTTTCATTTGGATAGTCTGGATAATGCTTGCCAAATTATCTGTTATACGTCCTTGTTGCTGCGACACATATTTTCTCCACAGTTTCCTTTTTACACATACAAGGCCCTCCGATATGCAGATAGCGCCTAAATATGTCTATTTGCAATTATTAATGAATCTTTTGTTGTTTCTGGTTAATCGCATCTCTGTTTGCGACCATAAATGCTACTTTGTTATTTTACAACTATTCAGGCATCACTCGCACCATCTGCGGTAGCGCAAAAAAAATATTAAAAAGTTTTGAGACTCCCCATCCCCAGCAGGGGAGCTTTTTCCCCTGCCCCCCACGTTTTGGAACAAAAGTCGAGTTCTTCAGGATAACGCATGACGAGAAAAGAAAGCATCACTGTCTATTTTACTAGAGTGATCAGAAGGAGTTCGTTTGGAAAGGATACAGATCTTCCTGAGATGGGTACCCTGGATAACTCATATTAGGAAAGCTTTGCTGAGGAATCCCTTGTTGCATCATGCTCTGTTCTTGCGGTGCTGCGAAGATATCCTGGTCATCTCGTAACTTGAAGACTTCAGCATAACCCAGTAGCTGCTCTGCCAGTTCAGCGACACGTTCCATACGTTGGGACTCTTTGTGTAAGCTTTGCGTGTTTTGAACTGTTGAGGTCGAAACAGCTTGCATGATTTGTACGACATTGCTAGAAACCTGTAACTGCTGTTCGGCAGCCTGATTAATCATTTCAATTTCCTGAGCTTGTTGTCTAATAGCTGCGAAGATAGCCTCAAAAGCGATACCAGCATCTTGAGAAGATTGTGTTCCGGTTGCAGTTTCTAATTCAGTATTCTGAATGCTGAGAGTGACATCCTGAATCTCTTCAAAAACTTGTTTCACAATACGCTCAGCCAAATTGGTCTGTGTTTTCGCGACCTCTGCGGCACGTCGAATATCATCGGCTACAGCTCTAAATGCTTTTCCGTTTTCACCAGCCATCGCTGCTTGAATGGAAGCATCCAGGGCTAGTCGATTGGTTTGATACGCGATGCCTGCGATGATACGAACGATATCATTAATTGCGTGTGAATGTTCTGCCAAAGCCTGGATCTTCGCTGCGCTGACATGAACGTTATTCTTAATGTTTTCCATGCCCTCTACTGTATGTATAACTGCAACTCGACCAGACTGTGTGGTTTCATATACTTTCCTGCCTACCTGTGCAAGGCTTTGCGCACGTTGAGCGACATTGCGGCTCGTATTCGTCATTTCTTGTACACTTGTTGTTGCCGCTGTAATTTGTTGAATTTGTAGATCGGAGCCATCTACAAGTTGCGTCATATCGTCATATGTTTGTATTGTTGCGCGTTCGACTTCGTTCGCCAACGTTTTAAAATTGATTACCAGAGAGCCAAGTTGCATAATCATATAGTTAATAAAGTTTGCTAATATGCCTAAGCTATCCGGGGGAACCTCTGCTTGCACACGTAAATCACCGTCACCGGCACCACGTACTTCATTGATCAGTTTTTCAACCTGTTGCTGTAAGGTTGTATGACGTGTTTCAGCTTCTTGAAGAAGACGAACGATATTATCCAACATCGTATTCATTGAAGACGCGACAACTTGAATCTCGTCGCGTCCACCAACGCTTACGCGCTCACGCATTTTACCCTGTGCGATACGCCCGGTAAGTGAAGCAAGTTGTCCGAGGCGCTTTGAAATGGTCGAGTTGACAATGAAGGCGGTCAATGCAATAACCGCAATGATCAAGATGGCAGCAATAGCAGTCGCAATTTCTAATGGCACGATTTCTGCATTCGTAAGCGTTGTCACCGCTTGACCAACAGACGTAGCGATAGTAACCACTTCGTCCCAGCTTTTTTGCAAGTCGAGAAACTTCTGATCTGCTTGATAGAGAATTTCATAAGCTGTATTATAGCGGGGATTCTGGCTTGCCAGCTGATTCAAAACTTGATCTTGCAATCCTTTGTAGGCGTTCCATTGCGTACTAATCACGTTATTGAGTGCAGTTTGTTGATCGGTAATGAGATGTGTATTCGCTGGATCACTTTTTAAAATGCTGCGAATAGTGTTCTGGTTGGAAGAGGACGAGATGCTATAGGTCGTGTTATATGTCTGAATCATCTGGTTGAAATCAGTCTCACGGGCAACAATATCATCGGAGATCAGACCACCGGACGCGGTCAACGATGGATCACCTTGTAGTTGCTGGTTGTCAGCAGCAAAGATCTGTGCGAAACGTGCTTGTAGCAACGCATTCATACGTTGTAAATTGATTTGTTCTGTCGTCGCAATCTGTTGTGAATCAAAACTTGTTTTTACTGCTTGCGCATGTGTTTGCTCTGTTTGTATGAAGAAAAATCCCAGGAACACCATGGCAACGCTAGAAATGATGACGAGAGTTGTAAATAATATGAAGAGTCGCGGAAATATCCGTATATTGTTTATCGATGTGAACATGCTCGTGTCAATCCTCTCTCGGTTGGGCCCTCAGCTTTTCCAATTCGCGTAATCTCGACCCTATATATGCGTAATCTCTGCCAGAATATTATGACTAGTTACCCTTGGGATATTCTGGGTTTGCTTCCGCATTGGTGTTAGGATACACAGGAATGAACTGCCCTTTTTGCCATTGGAACAGATTAGGAATGCCAATGGTATTCGCGCCATCCTTGTTAAAGCTTAGTGGTCCCAGTAGGCTATTATAGGTATTGGCATGAAGTGCATTGATAAGCGTAGTCTGATCCAGACTATGCGTTTGCGTAACAACCTGCGCTAATAATTGTCCTGCGGCATAGGCTTCAGTCGTTGTTGCGCTAATATCTTGCGCGCTTCCACCATGCTGCGCTAGATACTCACTTGCGAATTGATCTGCCTGATAGGTAGCCGCTCCAGGATACCAACCAGGGTCAGGAATAAAAATACCTTCAGCAGCACTGGCACCACCAATAGCCTTGAGGAACAGCGAACCTTCATTTGGACCAGAAGTAAAGACAATGGCTTTTGGATTGTAATGAAGTTGTTTGAAGGTCTTCACAAACGCAACACTGTCAGCAAGTCCGCTGGTGCCAAGAATAGCAACATCCGCATTTGACGCCGCAACCTGCTGCGCAATTGTTGTCACATTAGCATTGGGTTCATACGTCTTTGGGCCATAGACAGTCTGTAAATGTCCTGGCGCTAAATAATTTTGCGCCGCCTGCACTTGCGGTAGTGCGAATGGACTATTTACAGATACGTATGCAACGGTAACAGGTCTCTGAGCTTGCGGTATCGATAAAATATAGTAGGAAAAAGCCTGGAGATTCTGTACTGAAGGCAATGTAACAATGAAAATATTGTTTAAGTGTTTGCTGTAAATACTAGGTGCACTTCCCGAAGGCATAAAAAATGCCATATGATACTTATTCGCGATCACCGCAGTTGGGCCAGCCAGAAGACTCGAGTAGGGTCCTAAGAGCAGATTAACATGATCATGGTTAATCAGTGTAAGATAATTAGCTTTGGCCTGTGCTTGCGTACTCTTATCATCCAGGCCAATCAATTTTACCTGGCGACCAAGCAGACCACCACTCTTGTTCACATCGTTGGCCCAGAGTTGGAAGCCTTGTTGTAAAGCATGGCCATCATCCTTGAAGGAACCGGTCAGAGATGCGGAATAACCAATAGTGATTGGGGTCTGATTGGTGAATGTGTTTGCTTGTGTACAAGCACTCAAACCAGCGAGGAGCATCACGGCAACTATAATGCTGGATATGGCTTTTTCTATTCTTGTGAAAGAAAGTGTAAACACACTATTCCTCTCTTAACACATGAGTGTAATTTTAAAAAGAGTATCCAGAAGTGCTCTTACTGCAAATGAGTGCAAACGAGATGAATCGTCTCTATAGATAGAAATAAGAGGCCTTTGGATGTTCAGATTCTATCCGTATGTAATGATGACTGAAATTCATAGCATGATTAATTTAGAGATCGTATTACACACCTCACTGAGGTATGTAGCGTGATTAGGCACACTGCATACCTCAGATGAGGGTAAGTTTAGCTAGCTAACTAGTACAGCCCAGTTTATTGACCTTGCTGCTGTAATGCGTTCTGGAAAGCCTGAGTCCAGTATTGATCATTGTAGAGATTATTGGGGCTAGGTACGGCCAATGTGGCGGGGTCGACTGTCGTATTGAAACCATTGAAAGACTGGCGTAGTTCAATAGTATTCATTAAACCAGGGATACTTACCATTTCAGCCATGTTTTCACCACTTGTATGATTGTTCTCGGTGTCATTGTAAACATTCGTTGCGACAGCTGTGGAGATGTTATCTGTGCTGGCGATGTCCGCAATAACTACATTTTGGTTCTGAGGATTATTAGCGTACAAACTGCCACGAATCATCGCTGTGAGGAATTTGGTCACAATAGTGGGATTAGCCTGAGCATAGGCATCGGTAACGCCGATAGAAGTGCCCTGGTAGTGAGCAACATACGTCGAGAAGCTCGCGACATCTTTCAGCGTGGAGACCGCATGGGCTTCCTCGACAAAGGGCGCTGCTAAGATTGTTGCATAAACAGGAGCACCTGTCGATGTGTGACCAGCTGAAATAGCCTGGAAGCGCTGGAGCGAACCACCAATAACTTGCAGAGAGTAGTCGCTGGGTTGGAGGCCATTCTCTGCTAGAATTTTTTCAGTTGCGAATACAAAGCCACTGTTTGGCGCATCAACTGCGATAGATTTGCCTTTCAGATCAGCAATGCTATTAATGCCATTGGCTGAATTCACTATCAGATCGAGGCTCGCGCCCTTATCACTGGCACCAACAATTTCAACATCTGGAGAGGTATTGACATAACGATTGGCAAAGTTATCAGCGGTAGAAGCAACGATATTATACTGACCGGACAGCAGGGAATTAAACTGCTGCTGAGACCCGGCCACTTGATTATAACAGACGCTTAAACCCTCGTCAGTAAAATAACCTTGTTTTACTGCTTCGATATAGGCAACACTTTTACCAAATGCACCATATTGAATACAGCTTGCACTTGCATCAGCACGGGCGACGGAAGAGGAATTTAATGAGAAGAGTCCTCCAACAACTACAGCAATTGCTGTGATCGCCAAAATAGAGCGAAATCGCTTCATTGTATAATTCCACGTCTTTCTTATATTGCCCCTCTAAAAGTGAGCATTTGATAGGAATATAAGTGTTAAATGAACCACGAGTTAAATATACTTTGGTTAGAATGTCTCTGAATTCAATACTTACTAGCTAACTAACTATTTGTATACTAAGAATTCTTAATACTACAATTGATTTATACCAATTTTTCCCTCTTAATACCATCTTTTCATGACTATTTTCCTAGTCTTCCTTTTCTAACTGTTCCTTTGAACGGATTTCCAGTCGGGACGCACGCTGGATTCGCTCTATGATAAGATGAAGAGGTTCGATCAGTACTTCATGGCGAAAAAGCATCAGATTTTCCAATAGAACGTATATTTAAAAGTACATCTAACCATATATTTAAGCGTACATTTAAACGTATATTTGTCGGAAAAGTGAAGCTGCAGTAAAAGTGCAAGAACGCTTACTTATAGCAGGGGTTTATCGGGGAGACTCGCTTCTATGTCAAAAAAATCAAAACGACGTATAACGAATGCAACTAAGGGAGCCACTATTTTACAAGAACAACCTGGTGGCGCATCAACTGTAACACCTATGGAATTAATTGATCAGGTACAAAAAAACCTGGTACTCACGGCTGAAAGTGTAACGGAGGAAGAGACACCAGATAGCACCGAGACCACCGAGAGTGCCGAGACCACTGAGAGCACCGAGACCACCGAGCCCACTGAGACCACCGATAGTGCCGAGCACACCGAGAGTACTGAGAGTGTCGAGAGTGTTGAGCACACCGAGACTACCGAGAGTGTCGAGAGTGTTGAGCACACCGAGACTACCGAGAGTGCCGAGCACACCGAGAGTGTTGAGAGCGCTGAGGTGACGGAACGGAGCAGGCAGCGTACAACTCTCTTCAAGTCGGCTCTGCTTGTTTCGGTTGGGAACCTTGGTAGTAGTCTGTTGGGGATGGTTCGTCAGATCGTGACGTTGGTCTTGCTTGGTCAAAATATCGCAGGTTCGTTCAGTGCAGCCCTGGTACCAATCAACAACTTCTATCAACTGCTGGTCAATGGCTCCACGGATGGGGCTTTGATTCCAGTCTTTAATGACTATGCAGCCCCGGACAGACGGCTCGAGATGCGGCGCGTTGTCTTTACGGTTGTCAATCTTATTTTGATTATTGCAGTCATCTCTTCGATTCTTTATGCATTGTTCGCACCCTCGTTCATTAATGTACTTGTCGCAGGCTACCCCAATGCGGATAAAGCTCTGACCTTGCACTATTCGCAGATTATTTTCTTCTCGCTCGTAGCATTGGGACCTTTCGCGGTCCTGCTGGCAGCCCTCTTCGCGCTGAAAGAGTTTGGCTGGCCGGCATTTGCGACTGCATCCTACCATCTAGGAGTGATTATAGGGGCAGTGCTTGTCTATGTCATCGGCTCACGCGCTATCGGCTTAATGGCGCTACCGCTCTGTCTGGTACTGGGTGCGGCGGGACAGATCGTACTTTTGTTGCCGGGCATTCGCCATCAACGGCTGGGCTATATGTTTGTGCTGGACCTCAAGCATCCAGCATTTCGACGTATCACAAAGCTTTACTGGCCAATTGCGATTAGCTTTATCTTTTCAATGGTCTTTGTCTTTTTGGATCTCCATTTGCAATCACTGACACCGCAGAGCGTTGCGGGAACGGCGGCGATGACGGGGGCAACGACCTTGATCCAATTCCCGATAGGTCTGGTCGCACAGGCGCTCTCTATCGCAGTATTACCTACGCTCACGGAGCATGCACGCGAGCAGAATACCGAACGCTTTAAAGAGACACTATTGCTCGGTTTTCGCCTGGGCTTGCTCCTGATGATCCCGGCAATGACAGGTCTATTACTATTACGTCTGCCGATTGTGTATTTAATCTTTGCGCATGGAGCCTATACCATGTCGAATGCGAGCCTGATCGCTGTGGCCCTGCAGAACTACGCGTATCAGCTCCCATTTGTCGTGCTCGATTACCTGCTCATTGCGGCTTTTTACGCACAGAAGAACACGAAGACGCCAGTGATTGTAGGTATCGTGTGCAATATCTTTTATCTACTGGTGGCGCTCCCTTTTTATCGCACGGTTGGTATCGCAGCGCTGGCTTTCGCAAATACGGTGCAGAACTCTATCCATGGCATCATTCTACTGGTCTTGCTACGCATGGCCATAGGACCGCTCCACATACGGCGCAACTTGCCCGTGCTCCTCAAAATATGTGTAGCGGCTGTACTGATGGCCCTGACTGCCTGGGGCGTGCAGTTGCTACTTGGACATATTGAGCTCTTCTCGCTACAGCACATTATCGGTCGAGCCCTGACGCTAATTGTCGCAGGAGGCCTGGCGGTACTGGTCTATGTGGGCGCGGTCTTGCTCTTCAAGGTCGAGGAGGTCCATCTTGTCAAAACAACAGTGCTGGCAAAGTTGGGGAAAAGATAGGGTAGAGACAACCATTTCAATCCACGAGAGACCTCTTTTTGTGATCGATCTGTGACCAAAGCGTCCACTCCTGTGATCGTAGTTATGAGGGTCATGCTTATACTTATATGTTGACGACAGGTGCCCACCAGGCAAGACGCGATAGGTGCCGCATGAACTCTGAAATATAACAGGAAAACTCTAAGAGATCGCGACAAAGAGGCGCAACCGTTTTCAGTCGCGCGTGTTTCTATGTTACACCTGAGAGGAGATGATCATCGTGCAGAACCTCACTGAAAATTGTGCTCATTTACGGCGGCTCCGTAGCCGTCTGATCGAAGAGCTCCGCTTATTAAAAGAAACTCTGCGAGAAGAGGAATTGGAAAGCTTCGAGAATCCCGTAGAGATGGTCCATGTGATCAGAAGCCTGCAGGAGACGTTGAATACGGTGGAGCAGAAACTGGCAAACTGTCCTGCTGCAGACTAGTACATAGAGGCTGCAAACGCCCCACGATGCAGATGAGCGGTGTGCCGCTTTGAGGAGTAGTAGGAGGGTTGGAAAGGAGATACATCCTATGCAACAGAAAAATCAGGATGCGGAGACTTGGACACTGCTGTTGGTAGGCGACGTTATGCTCGGACGGCTTGTCAACGATATCCTCAAAGTCGAGCCGCCCGCTTACCCCTGGGGCAATACGCTACCGCTCTTGCGTGGGGCAGACGCGCGTATCTGTAATCTGGAATGTGCAATTGCTGACCGGGGAACACCCTGGTCAGCAACCCCAAAGGTGTTTCATTTTCGCTCAGATGCCAAAAATGTGGCCGTCCTCAATGCTGCTCACTTCGATGCCGTCTCGCTGGCCAACAATCATGTCCTGGATTTCAACAATGAAGGACTCTTTGATATGCTGCATCATTTAGAGTGTGCTGGCATTCATTATGCCGGAGCAGGCGCAACGTTAAAGGAGGCTGCTGCACCAGCCATATGGGAAGTGCAAGGGAGAAAGCTGGGACTCATCGCCTGTACGGACAACGAACCAAACTGGGCTGCATCTGCAGTGCACTCTGGTGTCTGGTATGTGCCGATTCAGGTGCAGGATGAACGAGCTCACCAGCTATTCGAGGTCGTACAACGAACAAAGGCGGAAGTCGCATATCTCATCGTCTCTATACACTGGGGACCCAATTGGGGCTGTGCCCCGCCTCCAGAACACAGGCCGTTTGCGCATGCGCTGATTGACCATGGGGCCGATCTGGTCTTTGGGCATTCTGGTCATATTGTGCGTGGCATTGAGATGTACCAGAATAAGCCTATCATCTATTGTGCTGGCGATTTTATCGATGATTATGCTGTTGATGAAGTTGAGCGCAATGATCGGAGTTTCCTATTTCTGATCGAACTGCAGGGAACGACGCTCTCACACCTGTTCCTGTATCCAACAATGATCGATCATTTTCAGGCCAGATGTGCGAGAAAACATGAACGTCGCATGATTGTACTGGGCATGCAGCGACGGTGTGCACAATTGCAAACAGCGACGAGATGGAATGAGGAAGACGAGCGCCTTGAAGTAGATATTGGCTAATGCACAGTGCTGCTACGCATGGACTCATGAGCGCTTGTAATAACTGCACGTCCGTTGAGAATGGGGATGGCTACTACAAGACATTGCTATCTGTAGCAGGTCACCCCCGATACGTTCATGGATAGTTACGTGTTTAAAACAGGTTGCTTGTCTGGCTCGTTGTATCACGCTGTTCAACGATGATACCCATGGCTTCAACCAGAGCAACGCTCTGGCGCAGATTAAGTTGTGCGCCGCGTAGTTCTTCTACACCCAGGTGCGCGCCATCGAGATCGCAGGTCGTGAGATCAATACCCTTAAAGTGTGTACCAGAAAGCTCGGCTCCCCGTAACGAACAATCACGCAAGGTGATCTGCGAAAGGTCCGCTTCAAGGAGGTCTGCCTCACTGAGATCACAGTGTTCAAAGCGTACGGAGCGCAGGGTAGCAAAGCGAAATTGGGCAAGGTTCAACTGGCAATCCTTGAAGAGGACATCCTCGAAGAGTGCCTCTCCGGCCAGAAAGCCGATCAGGTGACACCCAACCACCTCGACACGGTGCCACGCCGTCTTATACCAGCAGGCGGTCGCCAGGTCACAATTCACGAGCCGTACATCGTCTAACTGCAACTCTTCAAGCTCGCTATTACTCAGTTGGACATGCTGCAAGAGCGCATCCTCAAACGCCACCTGCATCGCAACCTGGTTGCTGAGATTTGTTCCATTCAGACCCAGCGAGTGATAGCGTTCCCGATACGTCATACAGTTACCAGGAATACCCTCCTGCTGCATACGTCTTGAGAGACGCGGAGGTCGCACCGTAACTGCATGCTCTCGATTTCCTCCATTGCGCCCATTATCGACTGGTTCTCTGCGCATAGAATTACCACGTTCCTTCTTCTCGTTATAATTGCCAGGAGCTAATGCATGACATCGACAGGTTGTACGCCCAGTCCTGGTGCGGATGGGAGCACTAATCTGCCAGCATCGACGGTGACGCCGCGATAGGGATCGTCGCTGACAAGCAAGTTGCCGTCGAGATCGGCGTAATCTACCAGGGGTGTGAGGTGTGCGGCGGCGGTAATGGCGAGCGAGCTCTCGATCATGCAGCCAAGCATGATACGCAGGTGGCAGGCACGCGCAGTATGAATCATCTTGAGCAGTGTATTGATACCGTTGCTCTTCATGAGCTTCAAGACAATACCATCTACACATTCACTGAGGCGTGGAATATCCTCTAACGCGACGCAACTCTCGTCCGCAAAGACGGGGACCGCGACGTTATCGCGTACAAGTTTGAGCCCGGCAAGATCATGAGCCACAACCGGCTGCTCAACAAACTCGATCCCATAGGGGGCCAGTGCGTTGATGGTCTGGATCGCCTCCTTTGGTGTCCAGCCACCGTTGGCATCCACGCGAATGATGGCGTTCGAGACATCACGGATCGCCTTGATATTCTCAAGGTCGTTGCGCGTCCCTACCTTGACCTTGAAGATCGGATAGGCCTGGGCAGCCTGAGCTTTCCTGGCCATCTCTGCCGGACTCGCCAGACCGATCGTAAAAGATGTCTGTGGGGTCCGCTGCGCACTGATGCCCAATAGCGTATAGAGCGGAACATTGAGGAGCTTGCCTTGCAGATCATATAAGGCCATATCGATCGCAGCTTTGGCGGCAGGATTCAAGCGGATGACCTGTTGCAGGCGTGCCATAATCTCTTCAATCTGAAAAGGGTCATCGCCCAGTTCGCTAGCAAGACGCGGCAGAGTGGCCAGGACGGTCTCTGTACTCTCACCATAATAGCTGCTCGGGGCGGCCTCACCCAGGCCGGTCAGACCCTGATGGGTTACAGCGACCACGATATTGGACGCGCTATGCTGTACGCTACGCGAAATACGAAACGGATCGGTCAGATGGAGCTCTATAGGCCTGGCTACTAGTTGCATTACACACTCCCTATAAGATATTAAAGCGATGGCGATCGCTTACACATACGTTACATTCGTCGTTTAACACCATTATAATTGATAAAGCGGTCAAAAGGGGATCGAGTCTACGGTCCGGCTATGCTATAATGGGCAACAAATGTAGAGAAAATGCCAGCGGCCCTTTTGTGCTACTAACTCACATGCAAGGGAATATTATACGCCATTTTATGTTATCAGCAGAAAAAGAAGAGGGAAAGAATGCCAACACGTAACGATGCATATCTATTAATGACCGAGCACGTTAAGAATGAAAGCCTCCAGAAGCATATGCTCTCCGTTGAAGCTGTAATGCGCGCGTACGCACGAAAATATGGTGAGGATGAAGAGTTATGGGGGATCACCGGACTCCTGCACGATTGCGACTATGAGGAGTATCCTTCGCTGGAAGAACATACCCATATCGCGGCACAATGGCTACAAGCAGACGGCTATGATGAGCGTATCATTTATGCAATCCTGGCCCATAACGATCTCAATTTAGAACACCATCCACGCACAGATCTGCTCTCGAAGGGGCTCTACGCCTGCGATGAGATTACTGGCATGGTTACTGCGACCGCACTGGTACGTCCCAACAAGAGTATACGTGGTCTGGAGGCCTCGTCAGTCCGTAAAAAAATAAAGGCCAAAGGCTTTGCCGCCGGCGTCAATCGTGACGACCTGGTACACGGGGCCGAGATACTGGGTGTCGATCTCAATGACCATATTACCTTCGTCATCCAGGCTATGAACGCCGTCGCAGAGAGTCTAGGACTCGATGGTGGTGTGCCAGATAGCGAAGCCAGGATCGAGCTGACACAGGAAACACGCTAAATAATACCCTCATCGATAGAAAGCGTTTCGACGTATTATAAATAATGATGCAGCAACAACATCGCTCTAAGCAGGGAAAAAGATCGCGCGTCTATACAACGGCCGAGATTGCGCAATATGAGTATTGTCCCCTCGTCTGGTGGCACGAGCAGTTTGATCCACTGGCCAACGGGGAGACAGAGGATCTCTTTGCCCAAATGGTCGAGATGGAGTATGCCCACGGTCCCCAGGCTACAGGCCTACCCGACTACCAGGTGATAGAACAGGTACTGGTCAAGCGAGGGGCATTTGAGAAGGACGGGATTGGCAGGATCGAGGGGGTTGAAGGTAATGGTGAAGTGGTCGATCAGTATGCAGAACAGATGGATGATGAAGAGGCAATCATGTTAGCGGAAGCAGAGGAAGAAGAGGGCATCAATATCAGTCAAAAGATGTTGCGGCTACGAACTCTGGCCTTTGCAGCCCTGGGGGGTGGTGTTGTCTTGCTCTTATTGTCGGTTGCCAGCGGCTTTATTATTAGTCACTGATTCGAGATAGCATCATGGTTGAGAATATTTTATTTACCGGCGGCATCGGCCTCCTCCTGCTAGCGCTCGCAGGCTTCGTACTTTTGCTGAACGAGCAACGAGTCCAGCGCGAGCGAGCACGTAACGAGCATCATCAGGCGCTCAATCTACCCGATGGCGAGCTTGTTTATGAGAATAACAGCGGACAGGGAGAGCTGATATCGTCAGATGTCTATCCAATTACCGGCAAACCGACCTATGTGATGCAACTTGCTGACGGTCGCCTGGTTCCGATAGAGGTCAAACAGACCCCCTGTAAAACCATGGCCCCCCCAGCGCACGACACCCTCCAGATTGCCGCCGATTGCCTGATCCTCGAAGACTACGATGCCACCCTCCCACCCACGCATGGCATCCTACGCTATCCCGATCGTGAATTCATCGTCGACTACACACCAGCACTACGCAAAAAAGTCATCAAACGACTCGAAGAGATGACCCTCTGCAGCGAACAATATCCACCCGCACTCCAGAAGCAGAAAGCCACCAAATGCCGTACCTGCCTCTTCCAACCCATCTGCCCCGTTGGACAAGGCGCAGTTAAGAAATAAATGTTATCACGAGCTGACGAAGTCGGTACATTAGTACATAAGGAGCGCTTTCTAGTATTCAATTTGGTGCATATAATACAAATTCGTACTTATTCATAGACACAGATATAAATGATAATTTATTTATGACCCCGGATAAGTCAATGAGGAATTATGCAAACGAACGCAAGGCCCTTTTTCGCGGAGAGGGATGGAATTAAGGCGAATCCTATGCTGGTAATGCTCCGTATAGGATACTTTTGTGCTCTTTTTACAATGATTCTATACGTAGCATTAATCGTAATTTCCTTCTTACTAGCTGTCAGCAGGGGGCAACTCACTCCAGGGAGTACAATTCTCCTTCCCCCTATGTGGATATCCATCGTGGGGATCTCTGCCTTCAATTTTGCGATGAACAGTGCACAAGGAAGATACTGGAAAAGGATTGAGCAACAACGTTTTGAGATCGTGCAAGGGAATCGTATGTTGCTTGCTGCCGAGCACCCCAGGCTAAATGTAGCTTCAACGCAACTGCCCTTGACTATTAAGTGGCGTTACTCGAGAAAGTTTTTACTTTGGCTAACGGGATCGTCATTGCTCATAGCATTGTTCCTGGCGGGATCCTGGAGCTTGAATGGCCCCTTGTTTTTTACTTCCAATGCTTCACTCTTCTTTCTGACGAGCTTCTCTATCCTTGTTGGCATCTTGTTTCTCGTTATCATACTCATTGTAATTTTCGGCGCGAATCGTCAGTGGGTTAAGGTGACAGAGGGTGGTATTACTGCACGTAATGGTGGGAAGACCTGTACGGTGCGGTGGGAAGAGGCGCATCTGTTGACAATGTATCATACTTTTGGAGCACGGAAAAGTGGAGCAGCTATGACGTACGAACTGTCGAGTGCAACGGATATAGTACGATGGACGTGGGTACGGCGCAAGACGTACTTTGTAAATCAGGAACCCATGGTTCCGCTTGATGAACATAACCGGCAGATGCAAGAGCTGCTAGCGCTGGTAGAGGCGAAAACCGGGTTGGCATTGTATTATTTGCGGCACGAAAAGGTGCATAGACCAGTGCTGGATGGTCAATGGTAAGAGGGATCAAGGGCAGGGCTTGTGAATTATTGCTGAGAGACAAAGGCTCCCAAATCAGATTGCCGCGACACGTCGCTCGCCCTCCTACCACCCTCGTTGGACATTTGACCTTCTGTTTTTGAACCCCTCACCTCAGCAATAATTCACAAGCCCTGAGACCATAATCCTTTGTTCTTGACAATGAAGCCTTGATTACGCTCGCTAGTTGTCCTACATGTACTCATCAGGAAGTCTGTTTGGCCGGGTCTCACGCGACCTGGTTGAACTCTCTCTTCTATCCTGATCATCGCTATAAAGGATTAGCTACTCACTACGTACGGGTCTCTGTTGTTCCGTGCGCAAAACTTCGTGTGCAATTCTTCGCGAGCGCATTGCTTCGCTCTTATTTTTAGCAATACAACAGTTTTCCTTTTGTTTTCTGAGGAGCTCTCTCTTGCAGTTAAGTATGTATACATTTCCCAAAGTATTCTTTTCTCTTTTTATAAGCAAATATGTATAAAATAGTATTTCATTTTTTTTACTTCATACTATATAAATACACTTGTTAGTGGTTATTTATAATGATTTTACCGAGACGAAATAAATATTGCGTACGGAACGTTAGCAGTAAACCAGTTCATTTTATTACTATAAAATAACTGGTTTACGCATAAAGTGGAACGAAATGTATAGCACAAATTTAGTTATGAAAGGTACAAAATGATGACAAAGAAGACAATGAAACCATTGCTGGGCGTAGTGGGTGTGACTGCTCTGAGTTTTGGGGCGATGTTAGGAATCACTACACCAGCTTTCGCTGATGCCGGTGCTCCGGTTGCTCCGGTAGCCTCTGTAACAACAGCGAGCCCTGCTGATATTACACCTCTCTATCATCATCGTGATGTTGCTATTACGAGCAAGGGAGAGAACACTACCACTTCTACCGCTACCGCTACCGGTGGTGACGCTACCAGTGGTAATGGCGTAATATCGATATTATCTGTAATAACTATTATTCCATTACTGCCGATATTACTAGTAATACTAGTAATACTTGTTCCTCAAGTAATGCTGGTAATGATTGTTCATCCAGTAATGCTAGTAATGCTATCAGCATTACTATCGATTGTGACGCTAACGGTGGTGCCGGTGCTGCCAGTGGTGATGCTAACGGTGGTGCCGGTGCTGTCAGTGGTGCCGCTAACGGTGGTGATGCGACAAACACCATCACGAATGATACAAAAAACGGTATCAAGATTCGACTACCTAAGTTCCATCATAGTTGGCCTGATATGCGCGAACGTGCCACCAAGTGCAAAGTAAGTACTTATTTAGGCGATCAAACTTTTCTGCGGCGAGTTTTTACCTGTCATTCTCCTTTTGATCAGTTTTCTCTCAGCAGAAAAGTTTAAATACTTGGGGTTATACTCGTAGCAGAAAGCACTTTCTGCTGCGACTTTTCTGCCACGAGTTGATAGGGATAGATCGGCCTATAAAGCTGGTTGAGTTCCACTGCCGAGAAATGGCAAAATCGCTACATTGCACTTCATGACAGCTTCGCGCATATTGGGCCTTCGTCAAAATGGCACTGACAGGCCTGATGCGCTTCTCTACAACAGACTCCGACGATGGGCTAAACGCCGACACCCAAACAAAAACATGGCGTGGATTGTGAGAAAATATTGGTTACTCAACCAAGGAAAAGGATGGACATTTGGAACACAAAAGATGTCCCTCTGGAAACATTTTCGCACAGCCATTCAACGCCATATCAAGGTTCGAGGAACGGCAAGTCCCTACGATGGAAATCTCATCTACTGGGCACAACGGCTAAAAAATCACCCGATGACACACAGTACGCTTGGAAAGCTACTGAAAAATGACAAAGGGCGCTGCCGATACTGTGGACTGTACTTCAAAGACGGAGATTTGGTAGAAGTAGATCACATCTGGCCTCTCAGCCTTGGAGGAATGGAGACGATTGCAAACCTACAAGCACTCCATCGACATTGCCACGATCAACGGCACGCAGAATTGCAGGCTAAAGGTATCCATGACAAGGACCATATGGTTGAGGAGCCGTGTGCGGAAAAATCAGCATGCACGGTTCTGAAGACAAGTAAGAGAGGCGACTCTCTTGCTTAGTTTGAGGTATGACTAGGATCACTGTAAAAACCGATCATAGCGCAAATTGCAATAATTTTGGCTATTTTTTACTTGTTAAGTATGCTGATACACGCCAAAAAGCTTACGTAAAGAATAGTTTAATCGACCTTAGAGCGATCAACTATTTTTGAAACAAGCTCAAAAATGGCTAGTGATAGATTTTTGCAATGATCCTAGTTCAACCTCCGATTGCCTCGATTGCACGAGCATGGGGTCTGTGGTGCAACGGAACAGTGCGACCCGTTCACGCGAGACCGTGGCAACACGGGGGATGCGTGGCAAAGAAATTTGACAACTGATGATCTGATGGTGGGCGAAATTCCCACCCTGCGAGATGGAAGCAGACAGCACTCTCCCCACGGTAGAGATTGGTCGTCAATCCGTGAAGCGGGAGAGAATGCGGCCTCACCATAATCCTGATATGAGAACGCTGCTAGCTAGCTACTATGATGAGTTACTAACCTACCAAGGTTAGCGGTCGAAGGTGCGATGGACCCATCGTCATGCACACCAAGCCGACGCAGGATAAAAGGCTTGACCAAAACGGTAATGAGACCGCAGTGCTGAGGCGTATCGCTGAAGCACGACTGTGAACAGATTTGTTCCTTCTGCTCAACCCATTCAGGAAGGTCTCCGGCGGACAGCACCCAATCTAAGGTAGCGCAAAACAGACATTGGAACGGGATAACTACAGAACTGCTCTCATTGATGGTCGATACAATGAGCAGGCGACCAGGCCGCATGCACTCTGTGGAACGATTGCCTCAGAAGCGCAAGCAGACGGAGGCACTGCTGTATGGAAGGTAGTGAACAAGTCAGATGAAAGAAAGAAAAGCACCCAAGGTCAAGTTACCACTTGATCCTGAGAGTGAGGCTTGGAACAAACTTCCCTGGCGCAAGCTAGAGAAACACTGTTTCCGCATCCAAAAGCGAATCTATCAAGCCAGTCAGCGTGGCAACACACGAGCAGTTCAAAAGCTTCAAAAGTTACTGATGAAATCAGAAGCAGCACGATTGCTGGCAGTCCGTCGGGTAACGCAAGAGAATCAGGGCAAGAAAACCGCAGGAATAGATGGGGTGAAAGCTGTCAAACCCCAAGAGCGGCTTGTCATGGCAAGCCAGATACATCCAAAGCACTGGAAACAGCAGACTCCTCAGCCCGTACGACGTGTCTGGATACCGAAGCCAGGAAAAACCGAGCAACGTCCTTTAGGGATTCCACCGATGGTCGAGCGGTGCAAGCAAGCTCTGGCAAAAATGGCGCTAGAGCCAGAATGGGAAGCACGGTTTGAGGCAAATAGTTATGGTTTTCGTCCTGCCCGCTCCTGCCATGATGCAAGAGAAGCGATCTTCAATGCCATCAGAAGCAAGCCAAAATATGTGTATGATGCCGACGTAAAAGGAGCCTTCGACAACATTAACCAGGAAGTGTTACTTAACAAGCTACAAACGTATCCTCTCCTCAGACAAGCCATCAAAGCTTGGCTAAAAGCAGGGGTCATGGATGATGGTATTTTTTCCCCAACAAAGGTGGGAACACCGCAAGGAGGGGTGATTTCACCATTACTCATGAATGTAGCTCTTCACGGAATGGAGTATCTCATCGTCGAAGGGTACTCGAAGAGTCATTCGGTAGAAAAAACGCTGCTCATTCGGTATGCTGATGACTTCGTGATTTTCCACTCCAATAGAGAAGAGCTACAGAAAACAGCGGACAGAGTCACACAATGGTTACAGGACGTGGGGCTCTCTCTCAATGCTAAGAAAACGCGGATAACGCATACCCTCACCCCCTATCAAGGACAGGTCGGGTTTGATTTCTTAGGATTCACCATTCGTCAGTTTCCTGTAGGGAAAACACATACAGGAAGAAAGGTGAATAGAGATGCCTTAGGCTTCAAAACCATCATCAGACCTAGCCAAGAAGCGATAAAGCGACATACCCTTGTCATCAAAGAACACCTACGCACACTTCGGTCAGCTTCGCAAGAACAACTGATCAAAGAATTGAACCCTGTCATCTGGGGATGGGCAGCCTACTACAAGACATCGATTGCATCAGCGGTCTTCAAACGATGTGACACGATCCTGTGGGAACAACTCATGAGTTGGGCAAAGGCCAGACACCCCAACAAAGGAAGCCAATGGGTGGTGAAGAAATACTGGCATCAAGTGGAAAAACGCAAGTGGGTGTTTGTGACACCTAAAGGTGTAGAAATGAGAATGCACAGTAAAGCATCTATTCAGAGGTATAGCAAGGTAAAGGGACCGGCGAGTCCATACGATGGTAAGCTGCTGTACTGGAGTCAACGTCTGAAGAAACATCCAATGATGCATGAGACAAAGGCACAACTTCTACAAAAGCAACAGGGAAAATGTCGCTGGTGTGAACTGCACTTCAAAGATGAGGATATCTGGACGTGCCTCTTTGTAGCGTTTGATTATAACTGTCGCTCTTTCTTCTGCTTCTGCTCGTGTTCGTTCTCGTTGTTGTCGCAATTTGTCTACGTCATTCTTATGCTGCGCCTCCAGATCTTCCAGTTTTTTTACATACTTAGAAGTATATTGGTCTATCTCCTTCTTTTTTTGTGTTTCTAGATTATCGATTTTTCCCTCTACTTCAGAGGTGTTTTTGTAGAGGCCCTTCATCAGTTTGATATGGTTGTCATAGTTTGACCGTATTTGTTTTGTGTCTTGGTCATATCGCTTTGAGAGCTCACTCAACTTACCTTTGTACTGCTTATCTAGTTTTGCTCCCCGATACGAAGCTATATCTCTCAAAGACCCCCCATCCAGTCTTGTCTCAAAATCATTTATCGCTTGCTTTATTTTTTTGGGATGGTTCAATTCCAGAACATGCTGATCACTGTTAGATTGCTCCTGGCTGTGTTCAACACCTTTCCCTTTCTCTCGTGGATGTTGCTCTTGATTTGACTCGTGTCGTACGACATTGAAATGTTTACTCTGATCGAGAGCTTGACGGAAGAGCAGGTCAAGAGCCTGAGCAGGATCATGGGAAAGGGCTCGGCGTGTGGCGGCAATCTGCGAGGTTCCTGTCCGATGGATCAAAGTGAGAGCCACATTCCGCAAGGTTGCGAGAATCTGAGGGGCGTCGCCCGTGAGCAGACGAGAGCGGTCTTCGCCAAACGTCACATCGCGAACGTAATGAGAGCCGTTTTCAATTGACCAGTGGCCTCGGATCACGGCCAGGAGACGTTCAGGAGAAGCTTGAAGAGCCGAGAGATTGGTAATGAGATACACGATTTCTGTTGTCGTGCCTTTTTTCGTGGTCACGACACGCGTCAACTGGGCCACCTGATGAATGTGGGGCCAGGTTGCATGCAAGTAGGTATTCATCTCAGAGGTCACGCGGATCGAGCGATGTTCCACACGTCCCCGCTGACGATCCCAGGTTTCGCCCTCAACGAAACGGGCATGGGGATCAGCAAAGGAGGTTTGTAAATCTTGTAAGAGCGTCGGTTGGTTGTCCTTGACGGTCAACACGGTGAATGCTTGGCAGTCATGAACGACCTGCATCCACTTCACCTGAGTATGCAGGGCATCTGCGATGTAGATGCGTCCCGGTTGGGCAATGAGGGGGAGCATGGCTTGAGCCACGGGGATCTCATTGGTTTTGTCCTCGACGCGCACCTGGAGCAGTGTCTCTTGCTCGTCATGCGTGCGAAATGAGAGCAGGTTGGGGGCAGCTTGGTCAAACAGTTTGGCACCCCGAACCACCTTGCCATCCAGCGCAATGGGCGAAGCGGAGTCAGGATGCAGCGTAGCGCGAACCCAGCACGAGAGAAGCGTTTCCAACGCACTGATCGAGAGTCGAGGCAGCAGCCAGCGATAAAGGGCTCCCGTCGGGCTGAGATACCGTCTTTTGCCAAATACTTGCTCTAAAAGTGGGCGCTGGCCTCGGCACCATTGCGCAATGGCTTCACTGTGATTACAGTTGCAGAGCAGTGCCGCAACCAGACACGTCAGCAAAAATGGCAAGTCGTAACGCAATCCATGACGGGACCGAGGATCAGGAAGAGAGGCAAACGCTTGTGATAGGCTCAAAAGTGCGTATTTGGTGCGCATCTGCTCGCGTTGCTCAGCGCTCAAAGCAGAAAGGGGCTGGGAAAATGCGGTACAATCCATAACGGAGACTCCTGTTGATTCAGATGAATTTTTGCATTTCCATCTTATCAGCTTTGGAGTCTTCCGTCTCAGCAATAATTTTCAGACCCTGGGATCAAGGGTTCGCTTCAGGCTATCGGCCTGGCGACATCTGGAAGTTTAAGCGACCCAATAGTGGCTGATGAACAATATGATGTTGAAAGTAAAGAGCGCCAGAGATAATGCCAGACATACTGTGGCTAACCGTTGCTGCTTCCAACTGGCACTGATGATCACGATGGGAAACACAATAAGCATATAGCGCGGAAGAGCGGTTAACGCGTCGATGGTGCCGAGAGGA
This sequence comes from Ktedonobacteria bacterium brp13, assembly GCA_015099395.1. GTDB lineage: Bacteria > Chloroflexota > Ktedonobacteria > Ktedonobacterales > Ktedonobacteraceae > Dictyobacter. Next base: position 4,652,171 of record AP024096.1, read on the forward strand.
TAACAGAGTGGAAAAATGATGAGGACCAGAGCGAAAAGAGCATAGTGTAGAGGTAAACATTTCCAGTTGCTCCCAAGGACAACGATGGGAACGAAGATTATCTTGTAAATCCTAACTTTAAACTGGTCGTTACAGATTTGGCCAGTTTAAAGTTGAGATTTACAATGGAGCACAAGATACCGTTTGTGTTTATTTCACTATGAAATAGATCGTCCAGGCAAGTTGGTTGCCCCAATAGATTTCAACCTTATCCGATCCAGGCTGATTGTAGACCATGTTTTCCGTCGCATACGTCGTATACATCGAATCATGACCTTTTATGGCTGGCGAAATCGGCACAAGGTTCTCTTGCTTATAGAGTGTGCCATTTTGATACCACTTGAGGGTATCGTTTCCATTGATGTTTTGCCATGGTTTCGCGGCATATGCCACACCAATTCTTTGCCCGGTGTTGAAGGTATAATTTTCTGCTGGGGTTAAGGTGGATGATTGGCCGTGTGAAGTGATATCTGGTGTAACTGTTCCTATCCGTTGTATCATGATTTCACTTGCTGCTGGCCCGGGCACTTTTGTCCCTGGGGCTGGCGTCTGATTTGTGATTGACTGCGTTTGATGCTGGCTAGCTGTCTGGCTGGAATGAGATGACAGACTCTGCTGGTGATAGCTAAAGATCAGAATGGCACTCGCAATAAGCAGTGCAACGACCAATCCCGATCCTATACCAGATAGACGTTTCAAATTGTTTTTTCCCTTGCCATAGTTTCTTGAAATTACTTGATCTTGCATGTGACGATTCTCCTTTGCGATTTGATAGTCTTGCATTGATATTGGCATTTCCAATACTGTTGGCTGTTCTGTGTCCTGTATCTGCTGTGTGATGCGTTTCCAGGCACGATCCAATACTTCAGGATCATCCATATACTGTTCGTGTATCGCACGAAGCAACGGAACATGTTTTTGTTCTGTGATCTCTGCTTGCGCTTGTAGCTGTAAAAGTTTATCGATCTCTGTGTCTACGCTTTCAGGATAAAATTGATGATCATGATTTTTCATCATGTTGTTCCTCCTGCTGCTGTTCGTAGAGCGAGCGCAATTTATTTAAGGCGCGGCTTAATATTGCCCGAATAGCAGATGCATTTTTATTCAGCCGCTTGCCGATTTCGACCGACTGCATATCATAGACGAAGCGTAACTGGAGTACCTCCTGTTGTAGCGCATTTAATTTTCTGATATGCGTCCTCAGACGAGCATAATCTTCAGAGCGCAACGTTAACTGTTCTGGTAACTGATAGATATTGTCCTCCTCCAGAGCTCCGATAATCTCATCGATTGATGATTGATCTCTATACCGGCGATTGCTACGATAGTGATCAACCATTTTATTGCGCGCAACTCGAAGGAGCCATGTTAATTGCTCATGAGAACTCATGTTTTGCAACACAGGATTCTTTAATGAAGCCATGAACACCTCTACCAGAATATCCTCTACATCTTCTTTTAAGATCAAACGTGTATTCAAATAACGCTGAACTGTCTGTGCATGACGCTGGTAGAGGATGCCAACATCGATTTCTTCACGGGTAGAATAAGCGACCGGTCTATGCATCAATCTATTTCCTCTTCGTTTTTTGAGATCTCACTTTTTTCATCGGATACGGACACCAATGTGTGACGCATTTTTTTCTTTTTGGTGAAAAGGCAATCCCCCGAGACACTTCGGATAAGTTTGGCAACCATCTGTCAAATGCCAGATTAGTCTGGCAGTGATGCGATTCCAGTTAAAATTGGCGGTCACTGCCAAACTCATTTAGCATCCGCACATCCTAAAGAGCGCTTTCTCGTATTTAATTTGGTGTATATAATGCAAATTCGTACTTATTGATAGACACAGATATGAATAATAATGTATTTATGACCCTGGATAAGTCATCGAGTGCAAGGGATATAGTCCGATGGACGTGGATACGGCGCAAGACGTACTTTGTAAATCAGGAACCCATGGTTCCGCTTGATGAACATAACCGGCAGATGCAAGAGCTGCTAGCGCTGGTAGAGGCGAAAACCGGATTGGCATTGTATTATTTGCGGCACTAAATAGCGGCGAAATTGATGCTATGCTAATTATCAGTCAGGCTATACAAGCAAGCTCACACATTCCAGGAGCACGTGAGCTTGCTTGTATAGCCTGACGTATAGGATGGTAGAGACCGAAGCAGGAAAATCAATCCTGAAGTATCAGCTGATAAGATCTCTGCTCGACTTTGCACGGGAGGAGAAGAACGCGCCACCTAATGCGCCGATCAAGGGACCAACCACCAGAGATGCAATCAACAGGGCAATAGTCCCCCAGACAATTAAGACGATCGACCATCCTAGCGCATCGCCACTTCCTCCGGACGCTGGAAGAAAGATGAAGCAGCACGCGACCAGGATGATGGCGGTGATGACGATGGTTACGGGTCCCAGTATGAGTCCGCAGAGCGCGCCAACGCATAGATTGACAAGACAATGGCACGCCGCTTACACTAGCAGCAACAACCATGAACCTGAAGCATATCCACGCGCTGACAGATAGAGGAGGAAAAAAATGAGCACAGTACACGAAATGTTAGAGATGAGTGGCCATATTATCGACTCATGGACACTGCCAAAGGCCTGGGATACGATCATGGATCGCGGTGGCAATTTTGAGGTAGAGGAGATGCAGGTTGGGGCCACCAAAGACGATACGAGCTATGTACGCCTCAAGGTTTCGGCACCTGACGATGAGACCCTGGATCTGATTATTTCTGAGCTACAACAGCTTGGCGCGGTCCTACAACATGCCCACGATGTCGTTAGCGAGCGCGTCGAACAGGATGGTGTCCTACCCGAGAAGTTCTACTCGACCACCAATCTGCCAACCCAGGTCCGCCTTAATGGGCAGTGGATCACGGTCGAGGGCATCGAGATGGATGTTGCAGTGATTGTCGATCGCGAGCAGAGTCAGGCCTATTGCCGTCCAATGCATGATGTATTCGTCGGCGACAATGTCGTTGTCGGGCATGATGGGATCCGTGTGCAGCCCTACGCACGTGAACGCGAGCGCGAAACCTTCGCGTTCATGCAGAGCGACGTCTCCTCTGAGAAGACGAAGGTCTCATCAATCCATACGATTGCACGCCAGATGAAAGAGGTGCGGGCACGTAACGGCAAGATCCTGTTTGTGCTGGGTCCCGCGGTCATTCATACTGGCGCGGGCCGCTATGTCGCCGATCTTATCCGCCATGATTATGTACAGGTTATCTTTGGTGGCAACGCCATTATCACCCACGACATCGAATCCTCGCTCTTCGGCACCTCTCTCGGTGTCGATCTCAAGGTCGGCGAACAGGTTGAGGGCGGACATCGTAATCACCTGCGCGCGATCAATGCGATTCGCGCGGTCGGCTCGGTCGAGAAAGCTATCGAGGTGGGACTACTACGTTCAGGGATCACCTATGAGGCGGTCAAAAAGAACGTACCAATGATCCTGGCTGGCTCTGTACGCGACGATGGTCCGATGCCGGGCGTGATCTCGGATATGCAAGAGGCACAGCATCGTATGCGCGAGCAGATCCCGGGCGTCGAGATGACGCTGATGATCGCTACGATGCTGCATGCTATCGCCACCGGCAATATGCTCCCTGCCCATATCCGTACCGTCGTTGTCGATATCAACCAATCGGTCGTCACCAAGCTAGCCGACCGTGGCAGCTTCCAGGCACTAGGACTGGTCACCGACGCCGAACTATTCTTGCGCGAACTACGTAACGCCTTGCTGGATTAATCTCGCTGTGAAGAAGCGGGGAAGAGTAAGAAAATGCTCTTCCCCTTTGCACGTAAATTGCCAGAACCTGGTCAGGGAGTGGGCAGAGTGGGTAGCGAGCGTTCAGCTTGCGTGAGAATAGTCTGCGCAATGCGTTGTAGCTCGCTACGTAGTTCAACAGGCTGGCAAATAATAAAAGGACAGCCAAGCTTGATCAGGATGTGAGCGATCCACTCCAGGCGATCGACATAGCAGCGCATCATCACCCCTGCCTCGACCACTTCAAGCAAGGCCAGCGCAGGTGGCAGAATACGTTGAGCCTCATCTAAATCCACCTCTAGCAGCACTTCAACGAACCATGTCCCGGGCGTACTTGGCAGCGCACGGAGGACGAAGTCCAGGCAATCAAAGTCGTCAGGCGGCACAAACGACGGCTCACGCTCCTCCAGTGCAACGATACGATCCAGGCGCAGTGTGCGCATCTCAGCACGCAGATGGCAATAACCGACAACGTACCAATAGCCTGTGCGATAGACCAGACCATAGGGATCAAACTCGCGCTCGGTCTCTGTATTACTATAAGCACTATAGCGTAGCCAGACCCGCCGATTGCGCGCTGAGGCATTACTCAACGCAACGACAATCTCAGCCCGTGGTAGGACAACAGCAGGCAGGGTGATATCGATTGAGAGCGTCGATTGTAGCGCCTGCGTCTGCTCACGTAGCGCCGCAGGTAAGACACGACCAATCTTCGCCAGAGCACTCTCAGCGGCAGGGGTCGCCAGACTCAAACCCATCTTGCGTGCGATCAACAGACCCAGCGTGACCGCCATCGCCTCATCATCACGCAACATCAGTGGCGGCAACTTGAAACCAGCACGTAGACGATACGTCCCATAGCGACCCCGCGTCCCCTCCACCGGTATCCCCATATCCTGCAACATCGTGATATAACGCCGCACCGTCCGTTGATCCACCTCCAACCGATCAGACAACTCGCGTCCACTGATCGTCTGACGCGACTGTAACAATTCCAGCACAGTGAGCACACGCGTCGTCGGAAAATACATAGTAGAATCTCCTTATTCAACCATATTAGGGCAGATTTTAACCTCTTTTTCTGCTAAACTCAAGATAGTGTAGACGCGAATAAAGAAGAGGGATAATCTATGGCAGCCACAAAAATAGCAGAAAACAGTGCACTCGTGATCATCGATATACAGGTTGGCATGATCAAGTCCGAACGAGCAAACCATACCGTTGCACTCGCTAATATATGTACATTGCTAGAGCGCGCACGAGCGAGCGCACTACCAATCATCTATATTCAGCATGATGGCCCTGAAGGTCATGGCCTGGCACGAGGATCGGATAACTGGCAGATCCATCCCGCCATCGCGCCACACGCAGGTGAGATCATCGTCCATAAGACAGCCTCCGATGGCTTCCATAAAACATCATTACATACAGAGTTACAACGTCTCCATATTCAACATTTAATCGTAGCTGGTGGTCAGACCGATTTTTGCGTCGATACAACGGTCAGACGGGCAACCACGTTCGGTTATGATGTCACGCTGGTCAGTGACGCACATCTGACCTACGATGGTGATACTCTGAGCGAGACCCAGATTGTGGCCTTCTATAATGAGACCCTGGCTGGCTTTCAGACCGACGAGGCTGTGATTCGCGTCGTACCCACCGAAGATCTGCTCTTCCCAGCGGTAGCGACAGCCGTACAGTAATAAGCATCCAGGCAAAGCATAGAAAGAAGCGGCGGGCACTACATCCATGAGTATTCAACTATCACATGAGGAGGCACGTCGCTTCCTTGCCACCTATCATTTTACGCAGAGCGATCTGGCCGGTATCTTCACACGCCTGGGAACGGTCCAGTATGATCCGCTCAATCCGGTCGGGCGCAATGCGGACCTCGTCTTACAGGCCCGTGTCCCCGGCTATCGCGTCGATGACTGGCAAGCAGCGGCCTATACACAGCGCCTGATCTACGACGCCTGGGATAAACAAGCCTGCCTGGTACCAATAAGCGACTGGTCGTTCCGTGCTCAGACCCGTGCGTATCATCAGCCATATCACGATCGCGAGATCTTGCAGGGCGAACCCGATATTGTAGAGAAGATCTATGCAGCTATCGATGCACGTGGACCGCTCTCCTCACAAGATTTCGAGGATCGCGTCCATATGCATGACGACAACTCCTGGTATGGCGTCACCAATACCAAGCGAGTATTACGCTCAATGTGGGCCAACGGACTGCTACTGACCCATCATCGCCAGCATGGTCGCCACTACTACGAGCGTCCCGAACGCGTCATCCCCAGCCAATACTTTACCAGCAGCGGACATCCCAATCAAGAGAGCTATTATCGCTGGATCATTGCCCGCCGCTATCAAGCTGTCGGCCTGCTACGCTCTAATGCCGAAGCCGCTATCTGGAGCGCCTGTGGCAGCAGTGAGCAGCGTCGTACAGCCCTGGCACAGCTCGTAGAAGCTGGCACCCTCATCCCCGTCCAGCTAGGCGAGCAACGCTGGCAATACTATATGCACCGCGACGCCCAGCCGTACCTTGACAGGCCAGCAGCAACACCCCGCGTCATCTTTCTGGGTCCACTGGATAGCCTGATCTGGGATCGCAAAGCCATCCAACAGCTCTACAACTACAACTATCTCTGGGAGGTCTACAAACCGGTCACACAGAGACGCTGGGGCTATTATGTCCTACCCGTCTTCTACCAGGATCGCTTTATCGCGCGCGTAGATTCCCGTCTGGTTGGTAAGACCTGGACCATCGCACGCTGGTGGTGGGAAGAAGATATCGTACCAGATGCCACCCTGTTAGAGCGACTACGCATAGCTATCACAGCCTTCATGGCGTATATGGGCGCAGACGACGTGTACATGGCAGAAGACGGCGACGCACTACTAAAAAAGGTCGTTGCAGATTTGTAGCCAGCCGAGAAATAGCTTTCCTCGCGCACCAGAGATAGTGCATGCTATTACAGGAAATGATGGGGGGGGGTGACAATGTATTCTAGCATCTTTACAGGCAATAGTGAATTTTATTGACAGGCGGCATACTACATTCTTCATGGCATACCACCTGTCTCCATTGGCCTGAGAGTGGGGGGGAGGGCCTCTCTCCCTCCCCCTGTTCGCAATCTAACCGCTTACCAGGCGGAAGGTGGCGGAGGGACGACGACCGGTGGCCGATCGTTGCAGGTGATCGTGTTCGGCAGCTCCCACGGTGCGAGCCAGGGACCAGTGGTCCCGCCTCCGGTGTTGCCACCAAGATCGGTCACATTGAACTCCGAGCCCGCCGGCGTGAAGTTGAAGGAGCCGCAGTTGTTGATGCCGACGGCACCGACGTTGCGCGCGACGACGTTTTGGAACGTCGCACTTCCGGCGGAACGCGCACTCAGCACCGATGTACCCGTTCCATCGACGTGAATGTTCTGGAAATGGATGTTCGAGATGGAGTAGAGATCCTTCACCGGGAAGTCGGAAACGATCAGGATCGCATTGTACGTATTCTGCAGGAAGTTGTCACCGCTAACCTCGATATTCGCAGTAATAGAGCCTTCGAGCGCGTAGAACCAGATCGCGCCAAGGCCGATCTTCCAATTGAGCTCGAACGAGCCGGCCCGTACGGTCGTGTTGTTCGTGAAGCGGAGGTAGCCGGCAAACGGGGTCGAGCCGAAGCGCGATCCCGCCTGGAGGCCACTGCCCTCGCGCACGGGGTCGGCGACGATGTTGTTCGACACGGTGTTGTTGCGGCCGCCGTAGATGGCGATGCCGTTCGCGAGCACCGGGTTCTGCACCGTGTTGTGATCGAACACGTTGTTGGCGTCCTCGATTCCGGGCTGCCCGCTGACCGCCTCCGACCACATCGCGAGTCCGTCATCACCCGTGTTGCGGATGAGCGAATTGACGACTTTCGAGTTTGTCACTCCCTGGTGGAAGTTGATGCCGTCCGCGATCTGGTTCGCGATGACCGTGTTCTCGACCGTCACATTGTTCATCGGCCCGTCGAGCCAGATACCAACTTTCGTATGATCGATGTAGAGGCCATCGATCGTCGAGTCGTTCAGCGCCCCGCCGATACCGTTCACCTGATCGGTGTCGATGCGCTCGCGGACGTCGCCCTCGATCGCGAAGTTCGACAGGTGCACGTTGTGACTCCCGCCATCGGCTGCGGACTTGCCGTAGAAGCCGACGCCCGTGTGCACGGAGCCGTCGGGCGCCGGTGAGGTGAGCGTGACTTGATGACCTTTAACGATCGACCACCAGCTGCCAGCACCTTCGATAGTGACATTATCGACGATGATGTGCCTGTTCACCTGGAACGTGCCGGCCGGGATATAGACCGTCTTACCTGAGGCTTTCGCCGCCTGAATCGCGCGATCGAACGCATCCGCGGAATCGCGAATGCCGCTCGGGTCGGCGCCGAAGTCGGTCACGGAGACGGAGTTCTCCGGCTGCGGTGTGGGACCGGCGATCTCCTGAAAGTCGGCGAGGTCGATGACCGTCCACGCTGCATTCGAATTGGCAGGCATGGTCAGGCGGACGACGTCTCCCGCCTGGTAGGTGTTGTGGAGCTGCAGGCGCTGCTCGTCGTAGAAGTGCATCGGCCTGAACGGTGTCGTTATGGTCGGCGTTGGAGTCGTCTGATCCGGAACGCACGAGCACTCGGTGATCCACCAGTCCGGATGTAGCAAACCCGCATTCGGGTCGTTCGTGAACGGATATTGGTTGTAGAGCCAGGAGTACTTCGAGGTCAGCGTCATCGTCTGCGGATGCGTGTTCTCACCGCCGTTGTGGTTCACGCTCACGGTCAACGGGGCGTCGATTCCACCGCCGTTCGGGGCGTCGGGGATCGAGTAGCGGATAGTCACCGCGTTCGCCCGCTGCGTGAGCGTAAACTCGACGTACTGGCCAGGCTTGAGCTGCACGGCTTGCCGGCCTGACGCCTCGCTCGACAACGTGTAAGCCGTCGTGTCGAACGGGAGTATGGTCCCGTTGGTCGTAGCGTTCTCGGCCTCCTGCTCGACAATACCGAGTTGGGCTCCGCGTCCTGCGACGAGCGACGGGTCGATCGCAGCAACGGTCACGCGCGGGGAAGCTTGTGCTTTTGCCTGTTGCGAAAAGAGGTTGCTGCCTAAGATCGTCACACAACTCGTGAGGACAAGGAGAGATACAATGAGCACACGGCTGCGTTTTTGCATTGATCGTGCTCGATTGAGAAAAAATCCGGTCCTTGATGTTATACCCATGAGAAACCTCCTTGAAAAAGGGTATGTTGTTCTTACGTCATGTCGTGAGTATGTCAGAAGAAAGATAGGTATGAATCAGTCAGCGACCAGTGTTACGAATGAGAAACTTCCCTGTTTTGCCAAAGCAACGGCAGAGGTAGATAGGGATGGCCAAAAGCGGTGCATTCCCTGCGCAGAGGGTATAGATAAGGAGAACCGGCGCAGATGGTTACACCAGGGAAAAACAGGAAACGTCTGAAAAAAAGCATGTGGAATGTCTTCTGCCTTGAAGGAAACAGCATCATAGCTTCGAAACCTCCTCAAAGATTGTTCGTCGAACAGTGACGATACAGACAGCAAAGCACTCCATCGCTCTGGTGCGGATACCAATGAATATGCCATTCCGCTCTGTCCGCTCAAGGCAACACTCTCAATTCCGCTCTTCTCCCTCCATTGCCGGGAAGACAATCGGCTTCCATCTTCGCCGTCTGACTCTGGCATGGATGGTAGAGCAGAAATTAAGGGTAACGTTTACCCTTTTCTAGAAAAGTAACATAGAAATGCATGATTGTCAAGATGGTGGCGATTTTCCAGGAAACTCATTGCTCCAAACGAGTTTTTCGGCATTTTCTCAGAAAAGACGAATGTATTGCAGATTTTCTAGAGAGGGAGGTTGGCCAGGCAAAAAAAACAGGCACGATTGACGTAACAAATTGAGTTATCGTTTACCTGATATTTTATCTGAATAAGGACGCATGATCACAAAGCCATCAGCAGTGCTACCAACCGGTCACACAGAGACGCTAGAGCTATTATGTCTTACCCATCTTCTATTTAGCGCTAGTTCTGCTTGTACGCATGTCCTCCTTGTATGCAATACAATTAATCTTTTTCGCACTTCTTTGCTTGTACGAATTATTAGTACAAGCAATAATAGAGAACAACTTGAAATAACCAGCGTACGGCATATCATTTGTACTACAAGCTAATAATGGACGGATAAAAATTATGTTAGCGGACAGAAGTAGACAGAACGGCGTGATTGCGAAGAGGTAAATGTAAGGGTAAATGTAAACCTTTACACTCAGTGTTTCGCCCGAAACGAATAAAGGTGAAGCCTTAATAGTAATCAAAAATTTTTTACAAGAAAAATAAAAACGAGACGAATTTCGAATTCGAATTTCGAATTCGTCTCGTTAGTTATTTTCTTAAAAAAAATCTTAAAAGAAAGTTTTGATGCTTCGCATCTTGTTTGCTTCGCTGCTAAAAGAGAGTGTGTGAGAAGCATTAGCAAGCATTCATAATAATCAACAAACAAGCAGGCAGAGGGGAGCTTTTTGGGAAAATAGGGGGGCATACGGACAAGGGGACATAGTCCTGTCATAAGGTCCGGCTGTAGCTGAATTTGTAGCATAGAGTACGAAGTCATATGATATTGTATCTCTTACAGGTTGCGCTATAATATGGTCACATGATGCTCATTGAAAAGATCTTAGGTGCCCATACGCCCATGTGCTCTGCCGGGCCAGTATTCATATGCAAAGCATAGTATCTTACTACGTTGGTATTTCTGAGAGGATAATTTTCTGGCCGAGACGAGACGCGCAATGTAGGATGTGCGCTAGAAGAGGAATATGCAACAATTTCAACACCGATCACCAATAACTGAACATATCGATCACGCACAGTTCGATCCAGCAACCGAGGATGAGCCATTGGGTCATGCATCGCCGTCGGGGATGGATGAAGGAGCACGTGCAGCTGAGCGCGTACGGCTCCGTCAGGGTGTCATGCATGTGCGCATCGATCATTTCTACTGTACGCTGGAGGAGATGGTCGATCCCGCGTTGCACGGGCAGAGCTTTGTGGTAGGGACTGGCACTGGACGACCAAACGAACCGGGCCGCGTTATAGATGTCTCGCCCGCCGCAGCACGGCTGGGTCTGCAAGCGGGGATGCCACTGCGGCGGGCGCATCGGATCGCGCCACGTGTCCGTTTCCTGCCTGCTTCGTATGATCACTATCAGCCGATTCTGCAAAAGCTAAAAGAGCGCTATCGAGCCTATTCACGTATTGTAGAGTCGATTCCTATCTCGGACGCCTTTATCGATCTGCGTGGTAGCGAACTGAAGTTCGATTCACCGGTCGCGGTCGCTGAGAAGCTGTGTAGCGAGATAGAAGGGCTGGGTCTGCATGCACAGGTAGGTGTTGCGGAGGGCAAGTCGATCGCAGAGCTTGCGGCGTTAATGAGCCGGCGTGACGGTCGTCAGGGGGTACTCTACATACCGCCAGGTCGTGCAGCATCTTTCGTACAGTCCCTGCCTCTGACGATGCTCTTACGGCTTCGTGCGACAGGTACAGGGACCAGCTGGTCAGAACCGGGAGAGAGAGGCGACAGGGGGACTGAGAAGAGCGTACAAGAGAATGAGATCGAGGGACGTAGTGCGCTGCTAGATCCGATCGCGCTGGCTGAAATGGTTGCGCATCTGAAGGACTTCGGCATTACGACCTTTGCACAGGTGGCAACGCTCAACGAGGAGGGACTGGGACGCCGGCTGGGAACGCTGGGTAACTGGCTCTACCGGATCGCACAGGGCGATGATGAGAGTCTGGTCGTACCGGATGCACCTCCACAGAGCCAGAACGCTCGTGTACGTTTCCATCACCAGGCCGACGCCGACGAGACGTGTGGCGCGATCCGCAGGCTCGCCGACTATCTCGGTGAGCGCCTGAGTGAGCAGCGTCTCAAGGGCCGCTCAATCGCACTGATCCTCTGGCCACATAGCGTACACCGTGATACACGCCGTCTGCACATGAACGAGGATGGCGATGAGCAGGCCGTAGCAGCCACTGAGGAGACGATTGGTGGACAGATGCTACTGGAGCATCATACCGACGAAGACGATATCATCGCACACCATGCACTGATGCTCTTCGCCCACTACCATCGCTCAGGGATGCGCTATACGCAGGTCCAGCTACGTGTCGGCGATATGGTCACCGCTATCCCAACAAGCTACTATCCACCAGCAGTACGCAGCCGGGCACGTCTGACACGTAAGCTCTAGTCCATGCGCACATTCACACAAAAAGACATATACCCGAGCATGTCAGAGACAAAGAAGAGGACTCGCAGGAACAAGCACGAGTCCTCTCTTCTTGCCTGCCACCGCCACTGAGGTCTGCAAGATAACAGGCAAGCAACCACATTAGAGACCTTTGAGCTTCCCGGCATCACGCAACCGCTGAATCCCAGCCAACTCTTTCTTACCACGCGCCTCCAACTCCTTTGTCCAATCATTTTTATATTTGTGCATCACCTTGACCAGCGTCTCCGCAATCGCCAGGTTACGATACCACTTGTGATTAGAGGGCACGATATACCAGGGGGCCTCATCGGTGCTACACTCACTGAGTGCCGCCTCGTACGCATCCTGATACTTGTCCCAGTAAGGACGCTCGGCAAAATCGCTGGACGAGATCTTCCAGGCTTTATCTTTATCATCAACGCGCGCCTTCAGACGCGCAACCTGCTCATCCGAGCTGATGTACAGAAAGAACTTGAGGATGATAGTGCCATTCTGCGCCAGCAGCTTCTCGAATTGATTGATCTCTTTATAGCGCTTGCTCCAGACGTCTTCCGGAACCAGGTTGTGTACACGCACAACCAACACATCCTCATAATGTGAACGGTTGAAGATCCCCATCCTACCGCGCCCGGGCGTCACGTTATGGATACGCCAGAGGAAATCGTGCGCCAGTTCCTCATCAGTCGGTGCCTTGAACGAATGCACTTCACACCCCTGCGGATTGACGCTCGACATCACATGTCGGATGGTGCCATCCTTACCACTAGTATCCATCCCCTGCAGCACGATCAGCACACTATTCTTCTGCGCAGCCGCCATCAACTCCTGTAACTCACCCAGCTCTTTGTTCAGATTGTTCATCTCAGTGGTCACATCATCACGCTCGACCCGTTTCGAGATATACGAAGGATCATAATGCTTGAGCTTCACAGTATCGCCCTCAGCAACCTTCCAGAGCAAATTTTGCGACATAGTTTTTCAGTATCCTTCCATCTACAACATGCTCACGGCCATAATCTTTTACTTGTAGTATATACGACTGGCTAGTTGCGAGTAATTTCTATTGCTCGACCGGTAGAAGAGCGTAACGATCTTTTATACAGATAGCAGTAATGCACTTTCATAGTGCATTCAGCGATATTCTGCTACAAAATGATGTTGGAGTAGATAAAATGATTACACTTAGCAATTAGAATACGCTACCCTCTATAAAGAATATGGACAGTGCCATCAGGCATAACACAGAAGGTATGAGAGAGTATACAAGTAACAGCACATTCTATTTATATATGGCACGCGATGACGAACGACGTTCCTTATAAGGAGATAATAAGGCAACACTGAACGGTTGCGCGTAAGGGGAGTGCCTTGCATTCACTGATTTTCCATTCTCAATACAGAGCATCCTATATTTTACGCTGAAGTCATTCGCTAAACTACCACCAATACAAGGCAGTCTCAACAAAAACGTGTAATGCCGGAAGATAACGCGAGGGAGATTATTCTCCAGATAATGATCGCTCTTCATGATATAATAGGTGATGAAGAGGTAAGATTCCCAGCAGGTAGTCGCGTATCGACGAAAGCAAAAACAATCTTGTATTATCCGAAGTATTGACACATTGCACGAATGGCACGTATACTGCTTTTGCCGAGAACTCGTGTGTATTTTTGTAGCAGTCGTAGATATTACGATTGACGGGAAGATTGTGGAAGAGAAGTATTCATGGAACAACCAGCTCTACTCAGTATTATACGTACAGACACCAACTATCGGTTTCGCCTTGATCTTCCCGATGGTCCGGTAGGCCAGGAGTATAGCACCGATCTCACCCCGGAGATACGCGAGCGCTTACGAAGGGCACTACAAGCCCTGGGTCCGTCTGGTCAGGGCACTGAGGGTCGGCGACAAACACAACAAATACAACAGACGCTACAGATATCCAAGCCGGGGCCGAATAATGATGCCCTGGTAACCCTGGGACGTTTTCTGTTTGACACGCTTCTCCCTTCTCCCATACAAGAAGCTCTACGTAAACTCGATGAGGCACTTCTCCTCAATACGAATACGCCTGAGATCCCATGGGAGCTGCTCTTTGATAATAACGCTCGTGCCAGACGCTACCTCTGCCAGTCGGTCAGCATTGGACGTCAGGTAGCGCAAAACGCCGAGATGGCAGCGCACGCCACGGCATTTGAGCGCACAACACGTAGTAAGGCAGCAAAACGCGAGACGCAAGGGCTCTCCGTCCTCTTTCTGGTCAATCCTACCAGCGAGCGCAACAGCGCGGAAGAAGAGGTTGCATCCCTCTGCACCAGTCTTCCAGAGTCGATTACACGCATCATTTTATATCGCCAGCAGGCCAACCAATTGGAGTTGCATGTCCGTCTGAGCGCGGATGCCCCACATGTCATACACTATGCAGGACCCGCGCCGCTCTTTGAAAGTAAAGGCAGTCCATCGCTGGCACTGGCGGGCAACTCACGTCTTGATGGCCCATCCTTAGAGCAGCTTTTTCAGGGACTCCCCAGGCATCCACTCGTCTTCCTCAGCCAACATGATGACGAGCGCGCCGGGCGTACCGTCTCCGGAAGCTTGCTCAGTCAGGCCGAGCGCGATGAGCAGATGGAGACTCTGGTGGGTAATCTGCTCGACGCTGGCGCGGGTGCAGTCATCGTGCAACGCTGGTCGATTCCAACCGCTCGTGCCCGCGAGTTTATGACGCTCTTCTATCAGGATATCGCCGATGGGGTAACACTGGGCGAAGCTCTGCGCAAAGCTCGCACTACCATCACACAACACTATCTCGACGATGTCTCCAGCCTTTCATTTATCCTGTACGGCGATCCCACGCAGCAACTGGTGATCAGTACCCTCTCCAGCAAAGAACGTGCCTCAGAGCCCCATATCGACCCCTTTGATGATAGCCAGTTGATGTCACCACTCCTCTCATCCACTAACGCACCCGACCGACGCTTTTTGCGCGCAGTCCTGGAGTTCGCATTGGGTGAGGCACGCCGCATGCACAAAGATTATCTTGGCACGCCGCACCTCTTCATCGCACTCACCAAACTGGATGGGGGCTGCTCACAGGATGCGCTACGCAATCTGGGCTTCTCACCCAAACAGGTACGCGACGTCATCCGACTGGCTCTGGGCAACGGGAAAGCTACCAGCGATACGCCAATCCTGCCAACACGGCGTTGTAAAGAGATCTTGCAGACGGCGGAGCGCTATGCCATCAATGCCGGTAGCAGTTCAGTCGATGAGCGAGCCATCGCCCAGGCTGTCCTGAGCGAGGGCGATGGCGTCACCCATGAGCTGCTCACCAAGCTGGGCATCAATCCCAATCAACTGATCGAGATGATCATGACCAGCAATGCGCATGCACTGCTCGAACTGGTCCCTTCGGCGGGAGCCAATCCAGAGGTGATCCCGGAAGAGTTGCCAGGCGCGATGATCAGCCCGGACGCAAACAAGGGTTCTAACTCTACATTGGAGAAGCTTGGTCGTGATCTAACCAGGCAGGCAAGCAATAAACAACTCAATCCCCTGATCGGACGTGAAAAAGAGATTCGCCAGTTGATGCAGACGCTCATGCTCAAGGATCGCAATAATCCTATCTTGATCGGCGACTCCGGCGTCGGTAAGACGACGATTGTGACCGGACTGGCGCAGTGGATCGTCGATGGCAAGGTACCACCCGAGCTGCGTGGGAAGCGCCTGATTGAACTCTCTGCCAGTTCGCTGGTAGCAGGGACCAAATATCGCGGTGAGTTCGAAGAGCGCTTGCTTAAAGTGCTGGAAGAGGCAGAGACCAGCGGCAATATCATCCTCTTTATCGATGAGATGCATCTATTGATCGGGACCGGTCGAGCCGCCGATGGCAGTATCGACGCGGCTGGTATCCTCAAACCAGCGCTGGCCGGTGGCCGTCTGCGCTGTATCGGTGCAACCACGCCCCAGGAATATCGCTTGATCGAGAAGGATGCCGCCATGGAGCGCCGTCTACGTCCGATCATAATCGAGGAACCAACGCCGGGAGATGCACTGGTAATCCTCAAGGGGATGCGCGATCTCTACGAAGAGCACCATCATGCGACGATCACCGACGAGGCACTCAGTGCGGCCGTCAATCTTTCAGTCCAGTACCTGCCAAATCTGCGCCTGCCCGATAAAGCCTGTAGCGTGCTGGATGAAGCCTGCTCACAGGCCCGTGTCTTCTCTATTGAAGACGATTCAAAAGAGCAGGATGACATGGACGAGATTGGAGCCTCTCCAACCATTACAGCGGCCATGATCGCCGATGTCATCTCCGCACGCACAGGCATTCCGGTCCGCGCACCAGGTCGCGAAGAGCGGGATCGGCTCCTTACCCTGGAGTCGCGACTCAAAGCACGCGTCATCGGACAGGATGAAGCCATTAAGCGCGTCTCGCAGGCCATTCAGGTCGCACGTGCCGGACTGAAGCCGCGTAACCGCCCGGTCGGTGTCTTTATGTTCTTAGGACCGACCGGTGTTGGTAAGACCGAGCTAGCCCGAGCGCTGGCAGCAGAGATCTTCGGCTCCGACGAGCACCTGATTCGCGTCGATATGTCGGAGTATAAAGAGAAGCACGACGTCTCGCGTATGATCGGTGCCCCTCCTGGCTACATTGGCTACGATCAAGAGGGTCAGTTAACTGGCAAGCTACGACGCCGACCACACTGCGTTGTCCTGCTCGATGAAGTTGAGAAGGCACATCCAGAAGTTTTTGACCTCTTCCTGCAAGTCTTCGACGCCGGTCGCCTGACCGATGCTCAGGGTCATACGGTCGATGCACAGCACGCCGTCTGGATCATGACCTCAAACGTCGGCACTGATATGCTAGGACGCTCGATGCCCAGTGGCTTCCGCGCCAGCATCAAGAGTACCGCCAACGAGATGCAGCGAGATCGCCTGATGGACCGCCTTCGTGAGACCTTCCGACCAGAGTTTCTGAACCGTATCGACGAAATCGTCATCTTTCATCCGTTGGACAGAGAGCAAGCCAGAGCTATTACCGGTCTCCAGATCACCGAACTGGCAACCCGCCTGCTAGAACAGGGACTGGTCTTGCGTGCCGAAGATAGTGCCATCGACCTGCTCAGTAAAGAAGGCTTTAGCGAGACCCAGGGCGCACGTCCGCTACGCCGTGTCATCGAACGCCTGCTGACAGTACCGCTAAGCTTGCGTATCCTGCTCGCCAATATCCCGCAGAACGGCGAGGTCCACGTCAGCGCCGTCGAAGGCAAACTGGAGATAGATATCCGCGAGCCGAGCACGACCAGCGAGCCTGAAGAAGCGATCGATAAGCCTATCGATAGCAAAGTTGAAGCTGAGATATAACATCCATATGTAACGAATACTGCTTATAGAGTGTCAAGAAGAGCTGAAGCGAAATTCAGCTCTTCTTTATTTTACCTTGCCCTATGCTTATATCACTAAAGCATCGCTATAAGCCCTGACGAAACCCTTCTTCAGTCCATGCAACATGCTGTGCCTCATGCTGAACATTCGCAATGAACATATCACCAACCGTTCTGTCTGCCCCGAACATTCCACCCGCAGGCTCGGCTAGTTGCTCATCTGTAAATTGTTCCAGCAGCGCAAGCGTTTGCTGACGTGCCTCCACAACATCTGCAAAGAGCGTTTCCATACTATCATCGCGATGAGCATTCACGTACGTTTGATTACTCTGGTCTCTCCATGCAATCATATCCTCTCGGCTCATCGCACCCAGGTTGCCAGGTAGTGACTTGTCGCCTTCGAGTACACGGCGCAGCAGTGTCTGAACGTCCTGTTCATTTGCCGTAAGGTGGGCAAGATGGTCTTTTGCCCTCCAAGGTGCTTCGCCAGCAACCCCACTCTCAGTACATGGTTTCTCTCTAGCTTCTGGAGAAAGCCCCTGAAAATAAGTAATGATTTCCTTTTGCGACTCAACAAGACTATCCTGGATCTCTTTACGTGTTGGCATGATACGTTCCTCAAAAAATTATCACATTCATTCATCAAAACGTTATGCAAATTTATTGTAGGCAATTTTATGTAAGATTGCAAACTTCCATTCAGGTTTTTCTTCCTGAAAAGCACAAAATATTTGCATTCATGGCACTACGGCAGTAGTATGATAAATACAGAGATCTAAAAAACTCTCCACCGAACGTCTTTTACATAACGACGAAATGGCTACTGGACGGCTCCACGCCATCATTGAAGATAGAAGGCTACAAGGATGTCATTGACGAAACGTACAACCAGGCAAGCACACAAACCTGCAATATATGCACACCTCTGCGTCTTGCTATTGCTTCTTCTGGGCAGTACATTCCTGACAGCCTGCAATACCGTGAGAGAACCTGAGGCCGCGCTCACAAACCTGCAATTCTCACAGGCCGACACCATCACCCTTCCTCCTCATGACCATACGTTACAAGATGTCAGCGCAGAGGCAGAGCAGAAGCTGCTACAATTTAGTGGCGTATTGCAACTGATGAAGAAAGATAATTTTGACCCTACACCCTATCAACCACTCTACAACGCCGACGCCAGAGCCTTGCAGGCTGCAACAACCACAGACGCTATGCAGAAGGTAATCCAGCAACTCAATACCCATATGGAGCCAATGCAGATCACGATGGCGATGCCGCTGGCACAATATATGGTCGCGCAATTCCACGCGGAGGTCAGCAGCTGGGGTAGCGACCACCAATACCATGACCGCTACGACAACAAAAACTACCCGCTCGGCTTCGAATACGCCAGCCTGCCCGACAATTATGGCGAAGGTTCAAAGCTCGACGACAACCTGCATGCAGCCATCACCTTGAGTGACTATCAAAATGTCATTATCCAGGTCAACGACGATATCGCAACATTCAAAAGTATGCAAGATACTATACAGGATAATATACCCTGGAATCAGCCACATAGCACGGATCAACGCATCATACAGTACTTTCACGCACAGGGCACAGTAGTCGTCACGTCACTTGCAGAGCAAGCCCTGCGCCTCTACCAGAACGGTAAGCTTGTACGCGCCTTCCATGTCGTCACCGGTCAATACTACCGTCCAACCATCGTTGGCAGATACCAGATCAACTCGCACTCCGCCCTATCTACCTTCCTCTCGTTTGAAGCACCCGGCTCCCCCTTCTACTTCCCGCCGACCGAGATCCCCTATGCCATGAACTTCGGCATACCCAGCGAAGGCTACTTCATTCATACCAGCGAGTGGCGCAGCCTCTACGGTCCAGGCATGCAGTTCCCGCACTACGACAAACACAACGACAACAGCGAATCGCGCAACGGCAGCCATGGCTGTATCAACCTTCCTCTCGACCAGGAACAATGGCTCTACCAGCAGGTCACCGACGGCAGCACCGTCATCGTCTATTAGCATGGTTCGTAATCCTCCTACAGAGCTCCACATATCACCCAATAAGCGAACTTATGTAGCTCGCTTATTGGGATATGAGATGCACACCATATTCGTTCATTCTGTTCACGGCGTAAATATGACTCTACCCGTCATACCTGAATAAAGATTCAAGCCCCTATGACTCTGGTTTCCAATAGCAAAGATGACAGGAAACCTGGTTTCTGCTGCAAAGTTTTCCGCATTCGTGGAAGGAAAAGCAATGCCATTAGGCCCAATCGAATGTACTGTGCCAGTGAAGTGCAAACTTCTATTGGCGTAGAGCGTGAATGTACCCTCTTCTCCAAGGTGTATTTTTTGGATCTCTCTTTCGGTCACCCAGGTCAGGACGGAGTTTAGATTATCTAGATCCACAAGTTGAATAAAGGTGAGCCCACCATGCTCACTTTGCATCTCAACGCCACCTGCTGGTACAAAATTGTTTAGAGCACCGGGCTGACCACCTATGGTGCCTATGATAGCACTCACATAACCAGAATGAGGAGCTCTCAAGATCGTAAGATCCAGAGCTTCTTGCGCTACAAGGAGCGCCGCGAGCGCTACTCTATACACACTCTCGGCAACTGCGAGATCCCGGATGGCAACTGCTGCGATAGTATTAGTCTCCGCGACTGTAATGCCAGCAGCGGCTTCTCTTATGAGTCCGTTTTGCGCTACAAGGTTTACATTGGCATTCGCAAAGGCTTGCTCCAGTGCCTCCTGATCTTGTCGGACCGTGCCCTGTGCTGTCACCACAGTGGCATCGGCGGCCGCTACTGCCGTCCTAAATGTTGCTTCGGCTGCTTGTACACAGCGTGAAAGGGTCGATGCACTGGTCGTAGTAGGTGGTGTTACAACTGCCATCTGACAGGCTTCGAGAGCAGCTTTTAATGTCGCTTTGGCAGATTTGATCGTAGCCTCTGCGGCCTCGGTTACCGCTCTCAGGGTAGCCTCATCAGTCGCCAATTTAGTCTTAGCAAAAGCAATATTCGCATTTGCTTGCCGAATCAATGCCTGACGATTGTCTATCGCTGCTCTAAAGGTCACTGCAGCCAAAACTACCTGGGCGTGGACATTTCGAAGAGCAAGCGACACGAATCTTTGATCTTCCACGACTACCTTGAAGTCAGAGTCTACTGCGACCTGGGCCTCATGGACTTGTGCCACAAAGGTATTCTGCCCCAGGCGCGCTAATATCTGGTTGGTAACTACGTGTTGACCGAGATCGACATAAATGTCACTGACTGCCCCGGTTACGGCTGAGCTAAATTGCAGATTATACGTGGGAGCTTGCAGGATCCCTAACTCACCTGTTGAGGTTAATGCGCTACTCGATCCCAACCGCTCCTGAATGCTTGAAGCCCAATGAAATGGTCCAAATAGAGCAGCCCCCAGGATGATTCCCAGGAGTATGAGTGGAACCCAGACTACCTTTTTAGGCCGCCGCCACCTGGATGGCGACACAGGTACGTTGTTTGTAGGTATGGTATGTTCACCAACTAGCTCCGGTGGTGGACATTCTGTTTGCGTAGGTATTTGTATCATACGACAATCACCTCCTCATGAGTCATTAGAAACAATGTCAACCATACAAGAAGATAACCTCTTGTACGATAGACAGGGCGTAAAGATGATAGAAAGAATACTGGTGTGCATTACGACATTTCAGCTTTAGTATATAGAGACACTGAAGTGAATAAGGCTGATCAAATTGCTCATTCAGGAGGTGTAAAAAAATAATAGCAGCAAGCTCAGTACCGCTATCGTATCTCAAGCTTCAACGGCAAAGAGCAAGCTCCTACAAGAAGCTAGGAGCTTGCTCTTTGCAATTATATCGATACTATTCAATGACCGCCGATTTATCATTAGGAGAGCGATCTCGTTTGATCAGTCTTAACCCTCGACGAGTTCACCATGTAAGACCGTCACCGCTTGACCACCAAGTTGAACACGCTCGCCATTTCTATGCACGCGCACAATACCTCCGCGTAACGAAGCTTGATAGCCAACCAGGCTATCTCGCTCAAGCTTGCTACACCAGTAGGGAGCCAGTGCGCAGTGAGCGGAGCCGGTCACTGGATCTTCATTCACACCAACACGTGGACCGAAGAAGCGCGAGACAAAATCATAACTGGAAGACTGGACTTCGTCCGCTATGAGAGCACGGCTGGTCACGATAATGCCACGTGCATCAATTGCCAACAACTGCTCAAAATCCGGCTGGATACCGCGTACAATCTCTTCTGATGCGACCTCTACCAGGTAATCAAACTGATCCTTGCCGACATAGATAACGTCCGCTGCCTCTACCCCTAACCCTTGCAGCAAACCCACAGGCATACTTACAGCAGCCGGGGGCGTAGCAGGAAAATCCATCTCGATCCAGTCACCTTTACGCACTGCGGTCAGCAGTCCGCTGCGTGTATGGAAACGTGCCTGCTCGTTCGCTTGCAGTTGACCACTCGCCCACAAGACGTGCGCACTCGCCAGCGTCGCATGCCCACAGAGATCAACCTCAACAGCCGGCGTAAACCAGCGCAGATTAAAACCATCCTCCTGCCGTGTCAAAAACGCAGTTTCAGCGAGATTCATCTCACGTGCCACAGCCTGCATCCAATCAGCAGAACGTGACGCGTCTAAGACATAGACCGCAGCAGGATTCCCAAGAAACGGCACCGGAGTAAAAGCATCTACCTGTACAAATTTCTGTCCCATTCAAACCTTCCTTACACATATACGAAGAACGTCTCTCCTCAAAGTATACATTGAAATGAAAGTATGAGCACATGTATAGATAGAGCGAAGAAAGAAGAAAGCAGAGAGACAAGAAAGAGGGATAAGATGTGCAGATCCAAACACCTTATCCCTCTTTTGCAACGCAGGAGGAAAAACAACCATCCGACGAGAGGCGGGAAGAATAATCAATGATTGTCTGGAGCAATGCTGCTACGTAGTACGTCACCACTGACGCCATACGCCCGGAGCCTTTCAGGGCTCGACACAACGCCATAGGCATCATGTGCGTTACGCACCCGGAGCAAAGCTCAACAGAACTGATTGGCACCCCATTGGCTACCCCTCACCGCTATAAATAGTATAACTCAATACACTTCATTCACTCTTATCTACTACTTTATCTCCATAACGTCATATGCAGTTCATTACATCAGCCTGTGAGGCGGCTCTATGCAAACGCCTTATACCGGATAGCTGTGGGCAGATAGAGAAGATTTCATGTAAATTACATAAGACACCTATGGAAAAAACACAAGACGTTGCCACAGGGATGGTTATCGCGTCTAACCACTCTATGAGCACAGAACGTCCTGATATGTGGTATCATAAAGGTTATAAGGTAGACTTCTATAAATTTGCTGGATACCATTCTATCCATAGAAATAGACCATCCGAAGAAGAGGCAATCATCATGAAGGCAGTAAAAACACATGTAGGGCGCTGTGATACTTGTGGCGAGCCAGCGGCGTATGCGCAGTTACTTTCAGGCGGACGCCGGTTCAATTTCTGCACGCAACATGCACCGTTACTGGTGAAGAAGTCGGCTGACGCTGCAAGCAAGGCTGAGACCAAGTAGCGCCTGTAGCTCTTTATCACCAGCACAAGCATTCAGGTAAAGCAAAAATATGGGTGAGCAGATAAGCTCACCCTTTTTCTATTCGCTCTCTCCAGTAGCAGGCAGACACTGACCACTCTGGCTGCTTTGACGCTTATTGCGTACGATATCCATGTACCAGTACGGCTGGCGTTTGCGCAGAAGTGGTTTGGCACGCACGGCATTGCCGGGGATCGAATCCATGACATTATATGCAAGCTCACCTGTAAGTGAGCCGGCCATGTCGCCTGGACTGTAGCCAAGCATATGCGTCGTTCGACGTCCGGTCCGCTGCTCACGTGTATCGATGGTCATCATCAACAGTCCACTCTCGTCTTCGTCGGCGATCACCTCTGAAAGGCCATAGCTTACAGCAGCCGGTGAGAAGATTCCTCCCAGGCCGTTTGCTTGTAGACCTTGCTCTGCGCCAAACCAATTAGCCAGCGCGAGGTAGACGTTGTGTTCAGCGGCACGTGTGCGCCAGATCATGAAGTAGAATGGATCATACGCAGGAGCCGTCGATCCATCAACATTGGATGCCGTCAGACCGATAGGCTCTGGAAAATCCAGCAAAGCAGGCGCACAGACGAGATCCGTCCCCTTATTCGCCAGAATGCGCAACGTCTCCGGGAAGAGGACATCATAGCCAGTCGCCAGACCGATACGCCCGGCAGGCGTGTCAAACGTCGGAAAACCGAGGTTCCCCGGTAATGCCCAGAGCCGATCCCGCTGGCTCAGATGGATCTTACGGTAGAAGCCGTAGACACCTTCAGGGTCAAGCAATAAGACGGTGTTATAGAAACCTTCATCGGCACGCTCGGCAACACCTACGACCAAACTGACCTGTAGCTCGTTGGCAATCGCGACCAGAGCATCTGTCTCTGGTCCGGGTACGCGAATAGCCCCTGCACGATAGTGTTCCGCCAATTCTTCAGCTGTATGCTGCCCTTGCACACGCAGCGGAACTGGACCCGGCAAGACCAATTCTGGCAGGACGAGTACATCGGGGACAGCCGGAGCATTATCATGCACTAAGGTACGCAGATTGTTCCGGATCGCCTGCACGCGTCCACTGGCATCCTGATTCGCTTGCTCCATCCCTTCACGCAACGCCCACTGCACAATGCCAGCGCAAGAGAGTTGACCAGCAGGGAGTTCGCCCAGCTCGTACAGACCATGATAACGCAATGGCTCCCAGAGATAACTGTTCTGGACAACCAGACGATATTCAGCAGGAACGCGGTCCGCTAAAGGATAGCCGATGATCTCTTGCTGCTTACGCCACGTCTTCGCCTGGCTCGCTTGCAGATCGATCTGACCATAGACAATCCCATCACCAGTAAGTTGCGAGGCCTGGACCTCACCAGTTGGATCGATAACGCAACTGCCACCCTGGTAGCCGACACCGCGCTCTCTCCCATAACGATTCGCCGCCACCACATACATACCATTCTCAAATGCCCGACTCATCCACCAGCTACTAGGAGCGGAATCCTCCGCCCAGTTAGACGGCAGTACAAGGACGTCGGCTCCTTGCAAGGCGACACTACGAGCCGCCTCAAAGTACTTCATATCAGTACAGACGAGTCCACCGATACGACCCAGTGGGGTATCCCAGACAGCTATCCCCTTGTCTCCATCCCGCGCCCAGCGCGGATCACCAATGTCTGCATGGATCTTACGATACGAGCCAATCACACCAGTCGGTCCAAGCAAGACCACACTGTTATAATAGATAGCCGTCGTAGGATCAACCTCAGGCATGCCAAATGCGATAAAACAGTTATAACGCTGCGCTAACAGATGAAAACGCTCAGTCGTCGGGCCGGGAATCGGCTCGACATAGGGAGCTATTTCGTCACTTGATACCCAGCCAGCACCAGTGGTAGCCAATGCAGGCAGCACAATTAAGCGAGCATCCTGCGTAGCGGCCTCTTCAACCAGACTGAGCAGATCACGAATATTCTTTTCTTTCTCGCCCAGTGTTGGTTCATACTGAATTGCGGCAACACGATATGTCGTATATTGATATATCGTATGTTGTGGTTGTTGGGAGAAGAGCGTGCTCATCAAAGCTTTTACAACTCCTGGCCTGTGCTTATGAGCAAATTTTAAATTGAAATAAGGCGCTTATTGTCCTGATTTACTCTTGTATTATAGCATCTATGAGCTAGCGAAGTGTGTATTTCATCAACTTACTATAGTACTTTGTGATCATAGCCGCTTTTCTCAGTATGCGCTCATCTATACTCAGCTTCTCTACACTTCTCAGTCATCTCTCGTACCGCTCTATACCGCCCTGGAAGAATCAACGAAAAAATGGATTCTGGATGACATAAGTCATCCAGAATGATAACGTATCTAAGATAATTTTAACGACAAAGCGTACGTGGAGCATCTAAGTTGAGCGACTTTTTCTGCGCATTTATGTTCATACTATTGGCTTGAGAACAGAAATTCGCCGTATTAACGTTGTACTCGACGTCCATCACCGGCTTACCCGCATTGACAAAAGGCAGGAGCAAATCACACTCATTATATTCAAAACATTGCTCATCCAATGCCCAATCAAAATAGGGGAGAAGCTGTGCGACTTGATCCGTGTCATTTTTCAGACCAACGGAGAGGTTACGGGCATGAGCCTGACTAGCTAGCCATTTATTAAAGGTGAGCTGATCACTAGCCGTGAGCGGAAAACCGGTCCGATTGGTATAGCCATCGACATTATCAAACTCGACAGCATCAAAGCCTTTCGCTTTACATTGATCCATACGGGCTGCCAATAGGGGTCCAATGACTGATAGCTGACGAATGTCTAGCCATGCTTCTCCCGGCCAGCCGTTGGATTGGCCTTTGACGGATGCTGGAAACTGTGATGCGTCCGAGCGCCAATTTTCCCAGGTACCTGCATCAATGTAGCAAGCGACCTTATAGCCTTTACTGTGTAAGGATGTGACGACCGCTGCCGAGTTATCGAAGAGATCGATATCATAAAAGGTAGCCGGATAGGATTGATCAACTGTCCCAGAAAGCTGCCATTGCATGGTGACATTCAGGCCGGGATGCCAGCACGTTGTACAGGCGAGCGGAGATGAGGCTACAGGGGTAGCAGTCGGAGGTATGGTAACCACAGGAGTCGCTGTAGGTACAGCGGTTGCGGTAGGTACGTGAGCTATCGCCGTCGCTGTAGGTGATACAGGCGTGGCGGTAGGGGATGCATGCGTTACAGGGGTAGCTGTAGGGGATAATCTCTTACAGTGCTGACTATCACGATATGTGTGTTTGCTTGTTTTAGATGTGCAGGTTGTTTGGGTTGCGATATGGGCTGTACCGCTAGCAAATGCCCCTTGGAAAAGAACCATGCCACCAAGAATTAATAAGATAAGAAGTGGTGTTGCCCATTTCAACACATTTTTCCGTTTAAACATAGATTTCCTTCATAGAAATAGAGTACATTGTCACAGATAAAAAATAGTGATTTTTTATCTGTGACAACATAACAGGAAAAATATATTTGTTGCAAGAGATTTCTGGGGACAAATATCTGCTACCACATAGGTGTTAAGTTAAGCCGTAAATACTCACCACCTATGGGCATTGATGGCAGCCTCCCCACTCTACGCCGCTACGCGGCTCACAGCTCCATAAAAACGTGTGCGAAGCACCGCAGATGCTGAGGCATCAAAAAGAGGAGACCTGAGCAGTTACTTTTTCTCCATCTTCTTCATCATCATCCACTCCTTTTATTATGATTACTTACACAAAGTATTTTACACACTTTGGGTCTGTTACAACTTTTTTTGTCCCTTTGTTTCTCTGGTTTTTCTCCTATTGTTCAGCTATGGTAACTACGATACTGCTGAGATTTTTTTGGGTGTCAACTCATAACGAAGGAACAATACAATGACGGGCGTCTACCGTACCACCTCTCCCTTGAAACAAACAACAACGCATACGCTCTCCCTTGCGCGTCAGAGTTCAGGCGCGGAGTGGGATCATGTGCTGAAAGTTTTTACCTCGGACCTGTTTCCAAAGGCAGAACAACGAGAAAAACTTTTCCAGGAAATGCAGAAACTGACAGAACTCTCGCATCCGCATATCCTCGCCCTGGCTGACGTGAAACTGGATGGGGATCGTCTTTGTATCGTCATGCCCCATGCTGCCCACGGCTCCCTTCAAGATCGGTTTGACCTGCAACAGGAGCGGCTGTCGAATGCCGAAGCCATTTCCATCATCACGCAGATCGGGGAGGCCCTCCAGTATGCGCATGAGCGAGGCATTCTCCATACCAATATCAAACCCGGCAATATCCTGTTTACGGAGGCCGGCACTGCGTGCCTGGCTGACTTCAGCCCGTCGATCTTGACCCAGCAACAACCACCGACGAATTCCCGATATATCGCCCCGGAAGAACTCGGCGGCCAGTTCTCTCCTCAAAGTGACCAGTATGCTCTCGCCATGGTCACGTACGAGCTACTGGCGGGCAAGACCCCTCTGCTCTCTAATCCAGATGTTGGCTCTCTGGATTATCACGTCCAACCACTCTCCAAAATCAACGCCGCCATCACCCCTGACATGGATCAGGTTATCGCCAGAGCCCTTTCCGCCAATCCAGCGGAGCGCTATCCGGGGGTGAAGGATTATATCGATGCGTTGAACAGGGCCTATGCGGCGTCGGAACAGACCATTGCTTCGGCATCGGAACAGACCATTGCTTCGGCGCTTGCAGAAGCGGAAACACGCCTTCCCCGCCCCGCTGACAAACGTGCAGTCGGGTGGAAGCGCCGCGCGCTGATCGCGCTGGCTTGTCTGCTGATCCTCCTCACGGTTTTCGTTGTTCTTTTCCCTACGGTCATCGTGCCTGCATCACCGAATTCTCTTCTCCAGCGGGCATCAGTCTCCTCTCCTGTATCAAATACGCCATCAAATATCACTCCCACTTCAAAATCTAAAGCTACCACAAAATCAGCTTCCGTCTCAACCTCAACGCCTGGGCATACTACAACGCCTGGGCATACTGCAACATCACCTGCGGCGTCAGGGCCAAACGCAAGAGTGGGCGCCGGGTCAACTCCGCTTCCGGGACAGAGCTCGGTTACCGCGACTTCACCGGCGCAGGGGACCGTTTCCAGGCCGGTAGCCACAAGCAGTACGAGCAAACTGCTCGTGCCTGCATACTTCTATCCGACGCCAAACGACTGGTACACGATGTGCGATAGTGCGCCTGTGGACAGCATTGTCATTATGAATCCGAATTCTGGGGCTGGATCGGCGCGCAATACCGATTATGTGACAGCGGTCGAGCATTGCCAGAATGACAGCATCAATGTCATTGGCTATGTTTACACGAGCTACGGTAGCCGCTCGCTGTCTGATGTTGAAGCGGAGATCAGTAACTACTACACATGGTATGGCATAGATGGCATTTATTTAGATGAAATGTCTTCAAATGCCTCAACACTCAATTACTATACTACTCTCTTTAATTATATTCATGCCAAAGGCGGGAGTGCGCACAATCTGGATGTTGGAGGGATGGGAACTGCATCGAGTACAGATTGGGCATTGAACAGTGGCATTGTCGATATCCTGGTCATCTTCGAGGGGAATGCCTCCAGTTTTAGCTCGTTTGTGCAGCCGTCATGGGCATCCAATTATCCGGCAAGTGACTTCGCAGCCATTGTCTACGGTGTGAGTGGGAGCAGCAGTATAAGTAACACGTGTGCAACGCTGAGCACAAGGGACACGATCACTTATCGCTATGTGACGGATGGCTCAGGAGCGAATCCCTACGACACCTTGCCGTCTTACTGGAGTACAGAGGCGGGCTCCTGTTAAGAGTAGCTCGCTCCCTGACACTTTTGGGTAAGAGGAAAAGGAGCCAAAAAAAGAGATCGTCTCAACAAGAAGAAAACAAAAAAGCATCTTGGAGGACGATCTCGGTGGATGCATCCGCTGTATTATGGGAGCACTGGAAAGGAAGATACCCTCTTTACAGCCGTTTTTAGATATGTTACTATTGTTTATAATGAATAAGATGGACTTATGTGAGATATGTCCCTTCCCAGAGGTGGACAGAGAGGGTGCATCAAAGGCTGAAAGTGCATCCAGCATCAACAGGAAGAGCGATACCCCTCACTAGTCTGTACTGAGAAAGTAAAGTACACGTCTCAACCCCGTTACCGGTTGCACGAGCACGTTGATCTTGCGCGCTCATCAGGGATGCTGGCGATAGTATGTCGCTCGCACTCAGAAGACAGCAAGAGACGCGAAAGCAGGGTGGAACCACGGAAAGACAATGCCTTTTCGTCCCTATGAGGGATGGAGAGGTTTTTTTTATGGAGTTTTGAAAGCTTTTAGTCACTTTCTATGCGCTACTTTCTACTCTTTATAAAATAAAGCTCAACAGGACATTTTGAGGAGGCACAGCATGTCAATACAAGCAGAGATGGAGGAGTCGGTCGCCTATACGCCCCTACAGCGTATGCGCCACTCCGCGTCGCACGTGATGGCAGAGGCGATTCAGGAGATCTTCCCGGATGCCAAGTTTGCTATCGGTCCGGCAATTGAAGATGGTTTCTACTACGATTTCGATCTACCACGTCCGCTGACGCCTGAGGATCTACCCGATATCGAGCAGCGTATGCGCCGGATCATCAAGGCAGATTATCAGTTCAAGAACGATCACTGGCCGCGCGAGAAGGCGCTGGAGTACTTCCGCGCGAAAGGCCAGGACTACAAGGTCGAGATTATTGAGAACCTGCCAGATGCTGAGGTCGGTATCTACCAGCAGGGGAACTTCCTGGACCTCTGCCGTGGTCCGCACATCGAGCATACGGCACAGATCGGTCCGGTCAAGCTGATGCGTGTAGCTGGTGCCTATTGGCGTGGTGACGAGCATCGTCCGATGCTGCAGCGTATCTACGGTACGGCCTGGGCAACGCAAGAGGAACTCGACCAGTACCTGTGGCGTCTGGAAGAGGCGCAGAAGCGCGACCACCGTAAACTGGGACGCGAATTGAAACTATTCACGTTTAGCGAGGATGTCGGCCCTGGCATACCACTCTTCTACCCACGTGGTGAGATGCTGCGCCGTCTGATGGAGACGTACGTCCGCGAGACGCAAGAGAGCTATGGCTATCAGCACGTCTGGACGTCCCATCTCGGTAAGGTTCATCTATACAAGACGTCGAAGCATTGGTTTACGTATCGGGACGATATGTTCCCGGTGATGAAGGGCGACCAGGAGGCATCCGAGGACGATGGTTACATCCTGAAGCCGATGAACTGTCCACACCACATTACGCTCTTCAAGACGCAGATGCATAGCTATCGTGAACTGCCGGTCCGTTACGCAGAGTTCTCGACGCTGTACCGCTATGAGAAGGCCGGTGTGCTCTCAGGCCTGGCACGCGTCCGTAGCCTGACACAGGATGATGCCCATGTCTTCCTGCGCCCGGACCAGATTCAAGAAGAGTTCAATAAGGCCGTAAACCTGACGCTAGAGGTCTTCGATACATACGGCTTGAAGGACTACTGGGTCCGTCTCTCTCTACGCGATCCGCAGAAGAAAGCGGACTACGTTGGTAGCGACGAGGTCTGGGACTCTGCGGAGTCAGCACTGCGTGGCGCGGTCGAACGAAAAGGCTTGAAGTACGAAGAGGGCATCGGCGAGGCCGCCTTCTACGGACCAAAGGTCGACTTCATGGTTCGCGACGCCCTGGGTCGTGAATGGCAGTGTTCAACGATCCAGCTCGACTTTGTGCAGCCGATGAACTTCGAACTGGAGTATGTCGGTGAAGACGGTCAGCCCCATCGCCCCGTCATGATCCATCGCGCCGTCACAGGCTCGACGGAACGCTTCATGGCGATGCTGATCGAGCACTTCGCCGGTGCCTTCCCGGTCTGGCTCTCACCGGTACAGGCCATGATCATCCCGATCGCCGACCGCCACCAGGAGTACGCCAACAAAGTACTCGAACAACTGAAGGCAGCCGGTATCCGGGCAGAGCTGGATACGCGTGGTGAGCGCATGAACGCCAAGATCCGCGACGCCCAGATGCAGAAGATCCCGTATATGCTCGTCGTTGGCGACAAAGAAGCAGCTGCT
This sequence comes from Ktedonobacteria bacterium brp13, assembly GCA_015099395.1. Taxonomy (GTDB): domain Bacteria; phylum Chloroflexota; class Ktedonobacteria; order Ktedonobacterales; family Ktedonobacteraceae; genus Dictyobacter. The sequence continues at coordinate 4,683,473 of AP024096.1, forward strand.
GATGCAGTCTCGGTCCGCCTGCGCACAAATGTCGACCTCAAGTCGATGCCCCTGACACAGCTCATCGAGCGCGTCTCCGGCATCGCCTCATCCAAGAGCATGGAGCTCTAGGATCACGAGATAGCGCTGATCGACAAATAAGTAGCCGTATCTCTGTAATGTAACGTTACAGAGGTACGGCTTTCTTTATGCAATATCCGCTGCCACGACCTTTACGACACCTACTTGAGGAATCCAGTTCTGTCTATCTAACGGTTTATAAGTAGCAGTAGTGATATTTGCCAATTGCAGTAACTGATTGGCTTCTAAAGAATCGATAGACCATTGCTTAATAAGTGCAACACAATTCTGTATGTGAGGAAAGTAGCACTCATAGTTTTGCTTTATCTGAGATATCCCTATAAGATCGAGAGAACGGCTTACAATCGTAACTGTTTTGTTTGCCCATAGTTTTTGTGCATCTCTATTCAAACGAGCATTAATAATGACCGCAAACAAAGGGAGTATAACAAAAGATTGCGTATCCGCCTGAAGACTTATATATATTGAATTTAATAGATTGCGTAGTAACGCAGCATATTGAAAAGAATCGTCCAATATGCATTGATGCTCCAAAGCAAGAAAACGAACAGCCTCTCGTATAAAGATATCTGGAATAGCAGCCGAGGCAAGAAAAGAGCAGAACGTGAATAGATCTGAGCTCACAGGATTGAAATGGTGGAGATAGTTCAAAGTTTGTTCAATGACAGTCGTAATAGGATAGGGATAGTCAGCATGAGGAGAACGTTTACGAAAAAACATCATCGGCTCATTTTGTAATAATTGTACGCACTCATGCAAGCTACATTTCATTTGTTGGATATACACTCCAACCTGATCAAGAACAAGCGGCACACCACCTGCCATAGATACAATATTCTGTATTACTGCGCTCACATCCTCCGGCACAGTCTGATCACTGGTAGAAAGAATAGTAGCTCGACGCAACAATAAAAGGGAACTCTCCTCGAAGGATAAAGACAATACAGGTAAAATTTGAGCGATCGTTTCAAAATTCGGCAACCGCGTCGTAAAAAGGAGCGAGCCATTATAAAGGGTAGGAATAAACGGCTTGACGATTTCAAGAGCATAAACACGATCAAAAATGAGTAGCCAATCACGATGACTGGCGAGCCAGGAAAACACAGCCTGAATCACCACGGACTGCTTATCCTTATGCTCCACTGTAATATGCAGCTGTTCTATTATATCTATAAAGCTACCCGACAATGTTTCATGCGTTGCCGCATCAACCCACAATATTGCGGAATACTCAGAATAATGGCGATAGGCATACTCAATGGCGATCTGAGTCTTACCCATACCACCCATACCTGTAAGCACACAGGCCCTGAAAGAAGAGACATCACAACGGGCTGAAAGCATTTCACCCAGGCGCGTCAACAGGCTTTCCCGCCCGGTAAAGAAAGGGTTACGGTGAAAAGGAACAGTCCAGTGTGGTGAAGGAATCACAAAAACGGCCTCCAACAACTGTTGGAGTTGAACTTCATTCAGGTGTAAATAATGAGCAATCTCCAGAATAGTGCCTCTGTTCTCCGGCATCCGCTCACCCCTCTCCCAACCTCCTATCGTATTCCGATGCACATGTAATTTGAGCGCCAGAGTCTGCTGATTCATGTTCTTCTGTTTGCGGAATGTTTTCAGTAAATGACCAAATGAATAGTTTTCTACTTCATGCATAGATTCACACCTACAAATATTTATTTTGCCATAAATGCACAACCAACTAATGCATCGATTATTTTACACTAATAAAAGGAACTGAACAAGTACTTGCTAGACAGTAAAGAGGTTCATGATTTATATGAGGATTACCAGTGATATAAGGAAACTACATAGTATTAAAAACGAATAAAAGACATATTATATTTTTATTCGTTTTTAAGTAAATGGAGGCGCAAAAGAAGATTGGGATAACTTTGGAGAAATGGCATTTATTTATTTTTTGAAAGGTCTTAGTAGAAAAGGATGGACTCCACGCATGCTTCGTTTCATTCATAGATCGATAATGACAGTAAAGGCTGCAAAAATAAGAAACACCTACTTCCTTCCCTTCATACTTGCATTGTTGGTCTTCTGTTGTAGCGGGTTATTTAACACTGCTTCTGCGGCTTCTTCGACAACCCTGTATGTAGATGCTAAACTCGGCTTTAGTATCCAAGTACCTACCAGTTGGGTTGCACATCCACATCCACCACTTCAAGCAACGCTTACTAACACGGATGTTCTTTTCACTAATGCAAACACGCCTGATACACAGGTTGAAATCAATGTGATACGTGCCAACAACGTCGGTAAAGACTTTGGTAAAGGGCAGACTCTATTTACTATCAACAAGCATCAGGCATTTAGTGCTGATACTGCCAGTCAAAAGCAGAGCCCGATTCCCACTGCTCGACGTATTATGCTAGTTGGCAATGATTATGTTGTAGCAACCTGGCTTTCACCAGACGCAGCAAAGCACGGTAAACAACTCGAACAAATTTTAGCCAGCTATCAATCTCAAAGCAATGCAACAAATCAGTTAAAGATTGCAACAATAAATGCTGCTGCAACTGCAGCCAGTTGCTCTTCTCTCTTCACTGCTGCGTATAACGACCCATATGGTGGTATTCCTAATCCTCAAGGTTATTGGGGAACAACACAAGTTGCCCCTACTGATCCAATATGGACTGCTCACTTCTCCTCTGGTTCCTCTGTTTGTGACAACTTTGTGAACAATACCGATATTTATGGATATAGTGGATACTATTTCCAATGTGTAGAGCTCGCAAATCGCTTCATCGGAGAACAGTGGGGACTTCCAGCAACCTATACAGACGCTGGTCAATTTTTGGATTATAGCAACGGGCAAAACAACCCTGTAGCGGGAGGAATTTATAGCGCTTCTGGTGGTACATTGCCAGCCAGTGCCTTTCAAGTTTCAACTGATGGTAGTCAAATGCCTTATCAAGATACTCTACCTTCACACACACAAGTAAATTTTGAGCCTAGCCCTGGTGATTTGATAGTTTACCAGGATGTAAATGATACAGTCAGTTGGACATCCGGGTTATATGTGGATCCGACGACAGGTCTGTTCACAGCAGGTCACATAGCTGTTATTGTCAATGTCACCAGTAATAGTGTTGAGGTTGCACAACAAAACTATGAGCCAAACTCCTATCTTGCGACCTTATCTATGACAAAAGGTGCGAATGGTTATCAAATTACACCACCTGACAAGTCTTACGATTCGCATCGTATTGTCCGTGGTTGGATACATCTGACTGCTAACCCTAACAGTCCAACGCCACCGCCACCACCATCAGATCCAGTTGCACACATTAGTGTTGCAGCTAACTCAGATGGTCATTTAGAAGCCTTTGCTCGCGACACGAATGGTTACATCTGGCATAACTTCCAGACCGCACCAAATGGTCCCTGGTCTGGTTGGAGTCAGATGGAGAACAACTACGTTTTCTCTAGTGATCCTGTTGTCGGCACTAATCAAGATGGACGCTTAGAAGTCTTTGCACGTGGCACTGATTCTTCTCAGACTATCTGGCACAACTATGAAAGCGGTGGTGCCTGGTCTGGCTGGTTGCAGCTACAGGCAGGCTACAGCTTCAAAGGTACCCCTGCCGTTGCGCTTGACTCCACTGGACGCCTGGAGCTCTTTGTCCGTGGCGCAGATGGGAATATCTGGCATGACTACCAGGGTTCACCAGGTGGTTCCTGGTCTGGTTGGGGTGGTCTATCAAGCGGCTACGCTTTCTCAAGCGATCCCGCAGTGGGCACTGACCAGGATGGACGCCTGGAAGTCTTTGCTCGTGGCACTGATTCTGCTCAAACCGTCTGGCACGACTATCAGACCTCACTCAATGGTCCCTGGTCTGGCTGGTCTGCGATACAAACAGGCGTTAGCTTGACAGGTACCCCTGCCGTCGGCCTCGATTCCACTGGACGCCTGGAGATCTTTGCTCGCAGCCCCAATGGCTATATCTGGCATAATTATCAGACTTCAGCTAATGGTCCCTGGTCTACCTGGAATCAACTGGTGAGCGGCTACGTTTTCTCAGGCGATCCCGCCGTCGGCTTCGATCAAGATGGACGCATGGAAGTCTTTGCTCGTGGCTCGGGTTCTTCTGAGTCCATCTGGCACAGCTATCAGTCATCACTGAATGGTCCCTGGACGACCTGGGCCGACATACAGCCAGGTTACACCTTCCAGGGCGTTCCTGCCACCAGTAACGAACAAGATGGTCGCCTGGGGATCTTTGGCATTGGTAGTGATGGCTACATCTGGCATGACGTACAAAGTGTGCCCAACGGTGGCTTTAGTGGCTGGGTGAGATTGCAAAATAGTCAAAACGGCTTTACATTTTAGTACTATTCAGTACATGTCATAGCGAGAAGTAGCGCTAGAAGGTTGCGCTACTTCTCCTTTTCCTCTTCATGAATACCAGGTCTTCTGAGATTTCGCCAAAGATGAACACTGCTCTCATGCTGATCTACGACAAGCCACTCCATCCACAAGTACTAATCTCTTCCATAAAGTCGCGTACGGCAAATATTTATTTATAATTATATATAGATATAAGAGATGATCAGAGAAATTCTGCTTATCATCAAGTCACGAGAGATTATAGCCTTATTTAATAAATATATATTCATTTCAATATATTGGATAAAAGACTCGTGGCTTCTAAGGAGGGAATCTAAGCGTGCAATTTCAATTGCTGGGCCTTAAAGTAAAGCTGGGCCGTTTTCAGGTAGCATTGACCACTCTTATCCTCTGCGCTATTGTAGCAGGCACGATTATAGCTTCCACGGCTTTGACGCATGCCTCAAACGGTTGGACGAGCTTCACCGATCCACTCTACGGTTTTTCATTGCAATATCCGAGTAGCTGGACGCTGATCCGTGAGGGCAATGGCAGCAATATTACACTATACGATCCTGTGACAACAGATACAATCAGTCCTATTGTCACGACACAAAATGCGACACCAGCGACTATCCTTAAACAACCGTTGCCGGCAACAGCGAGAAGACAGACGATTCAGAGTGTAGCCGGTCATCAGTCTATCGATTATATTTTGCCTTATAGCATACCTAAACAGGTGTCGGCCCGTAGTGCATACGGCACACAGTCGCGTGTCGTTAGTGTGCCTGTGGCGAATATAGCTAATAGCTCGAATAGCTCTATTTATACATTCTTGCTTACACAGTGGACAAACGGCAATGGTACTATCAATACATCGGGACAGGCTGATCTGACTACGTTTGCCAGTATCGTACACACATTCTCTTTGCCGACACAGCCACTCAGAAGCAATAGCACGCTGGTCAACAGTACGACAAACTGTGGACTTGCGCGCATCTGCTGGGCAGATAATAACTGGAGCTTCACTAATTATACTGATACTGCTGCGAACGCATATTCAATCTACTGCGACGATAATGGCTATAATGTAGCCTATAGTACAAATCCGCAGTGCATAAATGGCGGCAATGTCAGACAAGCGGCGGTACCGGCGAGCAATACGTATTTCCAGCCTAACTTTGAATGTGCCGAGTTCCTTTCGCGGGCATTAGCTCAGAATGGCTTTCTCCCTGGTCTGAATAGTGGTGGCGTCGGAGGTACCTCTCCTGCTTCAGCTTCGAGTACCTATGGGAACTATAAAGGCTATAATCTTATCAATGTTGGCACGTCAAGCGTGAAAGGACTGAGCCAATACCTGCTCAATAATAATATAGCAATCAACGTCGGAACGAATAAGGCGCAGGCACAAGCAGGTGATATCATCTTCTTCCGCGACAATACTGGTAACTATTATCATGCAGCGATTATCACTGCTGTAGCGAATGGCATAATCCTGTTTGACGCCCATAATATCGCTCAGTATCATGGAGAACTCTTCAATACCAGCGGCTTCGATATCTATCATTTCACAACAGAACGTAGCGGTCCGGCTGTTGCCAGCAACACAGATGGACGCTTAGAAGTTCTGGCTCACGGTTCTGGTGGCACTATCTGGCATATCAACGAGACCGCGGCAAATGGTCCCTGGAGTGGTTGGAGTCCTCTACAAGCGACGATTACGGCTCAGGATACGCCTACGATCACCGCCAGTGCGGACGGACATCTGGTCGCCTTTGCACGCGGCTCTGATAGCAATATCTGGTATGGTACGCAGAACATAAGCACTGACACCTGGACGTGGAGCCCATTGCAGAGTGGTTATAACTTCCAGAGCGATCCTGCCGTCGCGAAAAATCAAGATGGGCGACTGGAGATCGTTGCAATCGGTAGTAGTGGCAACATCTGGTATAACGTACAGCAAACGCCAAATGGTGCCTGGGTTGGTTGGCGACCGATACATACTGGCTATGGGTTCCAGAATAATCCGACTATCGCCTCGAATGCTGATGGGCGTCTGGAGGTCTTCGCGCACGGTTCTGATGGAAACATCTGGCATACATACGAGACAGCACCGAATGCTTCCAGTTCCTGGGCAAGCTGGGGCAGGGTAGCCACTGGCTATGGGTTCATAGGGAGTCCTGCTGTTGGTAAAAATGCCGATGGACATCTGGAAATTATTGCACGTGGCACTGATAACCGGATGTGGCACAATTACCAGGGGAAGCCAAATGCCAGTTTTGTTGGCTGGAGCCGTCTACCAGGCACTCTTAACGGCTACCAGAGTGATCCTATTGTCGGGAAGAATGCTGATGGACGGCTAGAGATCTTCGCTCTTGCTAACGACGGTGACGTCTGGCATTCCTATCAGTATAGCCCAAATCACGCCTTTGGAGGGTGGGGTATCTTACAAAGTGGGTATGTGTTCGAGGATGTTCCTTCCATCGGCTACGATAAGAATGGCTGTATGGAGCTCTTCGCTATAAACAGTAATGGCAACATCTGGCACGATGTACAACACGCCCCCAGCAGCTCATGGATCGGCTGGAGCCCATTGCAGAACGGCTACACCTTCGAATAGCTTTCACGGTATCTGGCGGAAAGCATAGAGAGACACAGAAAAGAGAGTGGGGAGAGCAAGCAGGTAGTCTTGCTCTCCCCACTCTCTTTATTAGCTCTATGAGAGGTAACGATATGCGGGCAAGGTCAGGAACTCAACAAACTCTTGACTACTGATGACTTCGTCGAGGATCTCTGCGGCCGTTGTGAAGTCGCGTGGGGCCGCAACCTCGCCTAGTTTACGCAGTTCGTCGGCCATCAGTGCATGGAAGAGCTCAAGGGTAACTTTACGACCATCATCCAGAATACCGATGGGATGCTGAATCCATTGCCAGATCTGCGAACGCGCAATCTCGACGGTGGCGGCATCTTCCATCAGGTTATTGATCGGCACACAGCCATTGCCGCGCAACCAGGACTCCAGGTATTGCAGGCTGACGCTGATATTATTGCGCAGACCAGCCTCGGTAATGGTGCCTTCGGGCATCAGGAGCAGATCGTCTGCGCTGACCTGAACGTCTTCACGCTGGCGTGTAATCTGATTGGGGGTCTTCATGACCTCATCGAACTCGGCCAGCGCGATCGGCACCAGTCCAGGATGGGCAACCCAGGTACCATCGTGTCCGTCAGTCGCCTCACGATGTTTGTCGGCACGCACACGCGCGAGCGCCTCTTCGTTGGCGGCGGGATCGTTCTTGATCGGAATCTGGGCCGCCATGCCACCTATTGCCGGCGCATTGCGGCGATGACAGGTCTTGATCGCTAGTAACGAATAGGAGCGCATAAAGTGCGTGGTCATCGTCACCTGAGCTCTGTCTGGCAACAGGAAACGTTGATCGTTATGCAGCTTCTTGATGACACTGAAGATGTAATCCCAACGTCCGCAGTTCAGACCAGCCGAGTGCTCACGTAGCTCATAGAGGATCTCATCCATCTCGAAGGCAGCCAGGATCGTCTCGATCAGGACCGTTGCCTTGATCGATCCCTGTGGAATATCAAGTTCGCGCTGCGCTCGTACGAAGATATCATTCCAGAGGCGCGCCTCCAGATGGCTCTCCATCTTCGGGAGATAGAAGTAGGGGCCACTGCCACGATTCAGCAATTCACGAGCATTATGGAAGAAATACAGGCCAAAGTCAAAGATACCACCGGAGACCGCTTGTCCATCGATCAAAACATGCTTCTCGTTGAGGTGCCAACCACGCGGACGAACCAGCATGACAGCAGTGCTCTCGTTGAGACGGTACTGCTTCCCTTCAGGACTCGCAAAGGTAATCGTACGGCGCACGGCGTCGCGCATATTAATCTGACCCAGTATCGTCGCATCCCAGGTCGGAGAGTGCGCATCCTCAAAGTCAGCCATGTAGACCTTCGCACCAGAGTTCAGTGCGTTAATGACCATCTTACGATCAACGGGACCCGTAATCTCAACACGGCGATCCTGTAGATCGGCCGGTAGTGCAGCAATCGTCCAGGCATCCTCACGGATATGATGGGTCGAGGACAGGAAATGCGGCAATTCGCCCTCATCCAGCAACTTCTGCTGTTGTACACGGAGCGCCAGCAGTTCCTGACGCCGCTCCTCAAAAGCACGCGACAATACTGCGATAAAGTCCAGCGCCTCTGGAGTCAAGATCTCAGCATATTCAGGCGTAACAGTCGCTCGTACATCGATTCCCGCAGCATAGCGAGGTGTCAATTGTTCAGCCATGATAACAGCCTTTCAAATTGAACGCTAACAATAGAGATACTCACATTCAAACACATTTTCGCATATATGCTGAGATGTAGCAAACATCCGCTTTTACCACGTCCTTTCATACCTCCTTGCATACAACAACATCAGTTACGGTGCGAGCGCCCGTAAAGGCGAGAGCTACACATCAATGTGGGTAGTTTTACAGAAAACTGTCACACTTGAAAACGAAAACTCGATTAAGAAAATGAGATCGCAAGGAGTCATGAAGGAATTTAGGGGCATCAACCATACAACTCGTCTTAATACTAGTGTATAGTAATTTTTAATATATACAACGCGATGTTAAGCCGGCACATTTCCTCTTATGATTAGTAGAATTTTTAACATTTACGGGCTACAATATCAGTGAGCAAACGTCAGTTCAAGCCTTCCGGAAATCTTAGCGCGATGCCACTTTCCACCTCGTCATTCAGCAGAGTATGCCGTACAAAAAGGTCCCTTCAATGGGTGAATGAGTGGATACACTTTCCAGAAAAACAGCGTGAGATATGGATGTGGTTCACCGAAGAGGTATTGGAGATACCTCCTGGGATGATACCTTTTGCTCCACGCACTTTTCAGAAGACAACGCATCGATCAGGCCGGTCGCAATCTGCGTCTCCGCCCGTTGCTTGAGAAGTTGCTGACGGAGTCTGCTACTCAGACGGAGGCCTGGTTTTTCGATCAGAACGTAGGTGATGAAGGAGAAAAAGACCGAAACGCCAAAAACCATCCCCACGCAAAGGCCAATCGCAACAAAGCGATTGAAGTGAGATAAACTGGGGCCCAGGTTTTTCTGGATAATCTGAAGAAATGGCACATGCCAGATATACAGGCCAAAGGAGAGCAGACCGATCCAGCGAAGAGGAGTCCACGCAAACAGACGCCTGAGCAAGCCCTCCGGACGATTGAAAAGCACCGCCAGGAGACAACAACTATAACTCACCGCAAAGATCAATTCGTTTGTCCAGGGAAAGATCTGGAACAGACGAGGCGCCACTGGCCAGACATACCCCCCAATCCAACTGGACGTACTGAGATTACGCATGGCCGCAAAGACATAGAGCACGAGCCAGCAGAGAGCGAACCAGGGACTGAATCGCTGCAAAAGGCGCAGCTGTTTTTCTTTTTGAGGGAGCGTCGTTACCTGGACATACCAAACAGCAATCAACATACCCACAGCAAAATCTTCCAGAAACTTGCCATTTTGCCCATAGATGAGAAAAAGCAGGCTGTTGAGTATCGAACGTGACACCAGAAACGTTGCCTGTGGGTGGCTGATAAAATAGTCTCCCCAACGGCGGGTGGCCAGACCCCAGGCGACCATGACTAGCAGGCTCCCCACAACCATCCAGAAACGTCTCTCAGGATGCACCAGGCGGCTCAGCCCATACATGCCCAGAGCAATGAGTGGCAGGAGCAGATAATACTGAAACTCCACCGCCAACGTCCAGTATGGACCATCAATTGGTTTGGAGTTAAGAAAGGTCATTGTGAATGTGAGAAAAGGCAATACATGCGTCCAGTTATGAGGACTCAGCAAGTAGGCATTATGAAACATGACAAAGAGAAAAAGAGAGAAATAGTAGAGTGGGAAGATACGCAGAATACGCCGCATGTAGAATATTTTTGCTTCCGGCCACGGTTTTTGAAACAGAAGTGCCTGGCTATAGGGAAGAAAGAGCAAAAAACCGGAAAGCACAAAAAAGAGCGTGACCCCTGAGCCGCCAGCAGTAGTGAGCGCATCCAGAAACGGCTGGCGCTGTTGATTCCAGAGGTGGAGCTGCGACGTCATAATACAAAGGTGGAAACTGAGAACGATCAGAAAGGCCAGCGCTCGCACTCCATCGAGTGACGCAACGGCGCCTTTCGGTTTCTGTTTCTGATCATCAAATTGATTGGCAAACCAGGAATGGAGTGCGTGGAACGCCAGAGAAACGCGTTGCCTTGGAGAGAAGGGGGTATCCATCAGAAAAGGTGAACCTTTCATAAAACATACACAGCAATCTGTTTTGGCTTCGAGCTGTCTCCCGGTCACGTCTCAGATCGAGGCAAACGAACCTGCACCCGTGAAGGACCGGAGGATGGCCAGCCTGGTAGTTGATCTACCAGTCCGAAGCCGCTTGCGCGGAGCAGAAATCGCCGAGTGTGAGTAGCGAGACCGCTGCGAGCATGCGGAGGATCCAATCACGAAGAAAAGAGAGAAGGAGTAGCACTGTAGACCTACAGAGAGCACGACAAGCATTCCTGCTTTCTAATTGTTGTACAAGTGAAAAGATGCGCTAGTGAGCTTTTTGCTTTGCGGGTGCCCGGTAGAGCTCCTTTCGTCATGTTCATGGAGAGACCAGTTGCCCTTGAAGCTTTCTATTTCCATTGCATCTATCCATTATTCTATCTTTACTAATGTACTTTACATATAAGTCTTTATCGCGACGAATGATAGAAATGCGGAACTTTCGATCATTATACCTGCTGCATTTTCATAAAGTCAACAGTATAGGACCGCCAGAACCACATTTCAGAGCATTTACCAGCACTCAGATGGAAGAAAAAAGACCAGAGGAGAGATTGGCTTTACACTCTCTCCCCTGGTCTTTTATTACTCGCCTGACGCGGTCGCTCTGACTACGCTATGCCTCGGTAGTCAGAAACTTATGCGCCGTGACATTTCTTGTACTTCTTGCCGCTACCACATGGGCAGAGGTCGTTACGTCCAACCCTGGCGAGGTTGGCGGGAACCGTCGCCGTCGAGGTAGCCGCACGGGAAGACGCAGCGACTGCGGCTTTCTGGCGGCTCTGATTCTGGCTCTGGCCATTCGCACTGGCACCGTTATGCGCACGATTTGTATTCTTGCGGGCGGGCGCGGGCTTGCCGGCTTTGGCGGCCGGTTTCTCGCTCTCGTCTGCGATCGTTTGCCCGCTGACACGCTCGATCTCGCTGGCGTTGGTCTGCAAGTTCTCTGGTATACGGCGCACTGGCTCAGGATGCTGGAGCGTGATGGTTACTTCATTACGCAGCAACTTCAGTAGCGAGTCGACCGTGTAATGCTGGATGGCCTGTTTGAGGTCATCAAACATGCGAAACGCTTCGTTTTTGAACTCAACCAGCGGATCACGCTGTCCAACGGCGCGGAAACCGATACCGGCACGCATCACGTCCAGCGAGTCGATATGGTCCATCCACAAACGGTCTACCACCTGCAGCATGTAGGTGCGCTCAAACTCGCGCAGGGGATCGAAGTTCTCAACCCCTTGCTCACGCGCCTGATGGCTGAGTTGCTGACCACGCTGCTCGTAGTTATCGATGACCAGATCGGTGAGTTCCTGCTGCATGTCATCCCGACGCACGGCATGCATGTTCTCAGGAATAAGCTCATCAGGAATCTCTACCCAGGGCTCGATCGACTTGAAGAGGGTCTCTAGCTCCTCTTCTTCCGTCAACATAGGACCAGGGAAGGCGCTATTGACCAGGCGCGCAACCTCGTTGCGGATCATCGCCAGGATGCGGTCGTGCATATCGCCGCGCTCAAGCACCCGGCGACGATCTGAGTAGATAACTTCACGCTGCTTCGCAATCACGTCGTCATACTCGACGACATTTTTACGAATATCGAAGTTGTAGCCTTCAACACGGGTCTGGGCATTCTCGATGAAGCGCGAGACCATACGGCTCTCCAGCGGCGTCTCGTCGTCCATGCCAACACGCTCCATAATACCGGCGACGCGGTCAGCTGCAAAACGGCGCATCAATTCATCGTCGAGTGCCAGGAAGAAACGTGAGGAACCTGGATCGCCTTGACGACCAGCACGACCACGCAACTGGTTATCGATACGCCGCGACTCATGACGCTCGGTACCTACAATGTGCAGGCCACCAGCCTCAATCACCTTGTCGTGATCTATTTCGCACTCTTTATTCTTCTCAGTCAGCAGCGCATCCTTCTCCTCTTGCGTCATCTGCTCCAGGTACTGCTGCACGGCCTCTTCTTTTTCAGCACGCTCTGCATCGTTACGCGTCTGCATATCACGAATGAAATCAACCTGTTCAGCATGCTTACGCAGAATGCTATCCAGGTAGCCGGAGGGATTACCGCCCAGCAAGATGTCGGTACCACGACCAGCCATGTTTGTCGCAATCGTGATAGCACCACTGCGACCGGCCTGCGCGACGATCTGCGCCTCACGTTCATGATTCTTCGCGTTCAACACGTTGTGCGGCACACCTTCAAGCTCCAGCAGGTGCGAGAGATGCTCAGAGATCTCAACCGAGGTCGTACCAACGAGGACAGGCTGACCATCCTCATAGCATTCTTTGATCTCTTCAACGACCGCATGGTACTTGGCGTCCTGATTGCGATAGATCAGGTCTGGTAGATCCTCACGTACCATTGGTTTGTTAGTCGGGATCATCACGACGTCTAGAGTGTAGATCTTCGCGAACTCTTCAGCCTCGGTATACGCTGTACCGGTCATACCGCCCAGCTTGTTGTAGAGACGGAAGAAGTTCTGGAAGGTGATCGTCGCTAGCGTATGGTTCTCACGCTGTACTTTGACATGCTCTTTCGCTTCGATCGCCTGATGCAGACCCTCACTATAACGGCGTCCAGGCATCTGACGACCAGTAAACTCATCGACAATGACGACCTCGCCGTCTTTCACGATGTAGTCTTTGTCGCGCTTAAAGATCACCTGGGCTTTGATGGCGTTCTCCATATACCGTGTCAGGTCGATATTCGCTTCATCATAGATATTGTCGACGCCTGCTAGCTTCTCGATCTTCTCGATACCAGGCTCCGTTAGCAGGACCGCACGCATCTTCTCGTCAACGGTATAGTCCTCGTCGGTGGTCAGTTTGGTGGCCCAGCGCGCAAACTGCGCATACATCTCGGTCGACTCCTGGCCCTGACCAGAGATGATCAATGGCGTACGAGCTTCGTCAATCAAGATATTATCAACCTCGTCGACGATCGCGAAGTTGAGTTCACGCTGCACCATCTGGTCCAGCGAGGTGACCATGTTATCGCGCAAGTAGTCGAAACCAAACTCGTTGTTAGTACCATAGGTGATATCGGCATCGTAGGCGGCTTTCCGTTCGGTCGATTGCGCCTCAACCGAGTTGATGACCACGCCGACAGTCAGACCCAGGAAGCGATAGACCTGGCCCATCCATTCAGAGTCACGGCGTGCCAGGTAGTCGTTGACGGTCACGACATGGACACCTTTGCCTGTTAGTGCATTCAGATAGACCGGCAGGGTTGCCACCAGCGTCTTACCTTCACCGGTACGCATCTCAGCAATCTTGCCCTGGTGTAGTACGGCACCACCGATCAACTGCACCTGATAGTGGCGCATATTGATGCGGCGGCGGCTGCCCTCACGCACAACGGCAAACGCCTCCGGCAACAGATCATCTAACGTCTTGCCCTGCTGCTTGCTGTAGCGTTTGACGATCGGTGGTAAGAGCTTATCCATTGCATCGGCCTTCACAGCAACCAGTTCAGGCTCGATACGCACAAGGATATCAAAGAAGAGTTGACCGAGCCGCAACGATGAACGCTCACCCTCGCCACCATTGCGCACAGCCTCTTCATAGCGAGCCCAGGCTGGAGCATAGGCGGCGCTCAGATCCTCTTCTCCCACATCCTTAATCTGCGGCTCGACCTCTGAGAGTAGCGCAAGAATAGCACTCTTAGGGTTACTACTCTGATCCGGTGCCTCTCCACGGCGCTCTATCAGTTCATTCGCCTTCTCGGTACGCAGACCGTTAAGGGTAGACGAGAGATTCTCATACGCCTGCTCAAAGCAGTCAGAGAGCGTATCCTGTAAGGCATCACGTAACGACTCTATGGGATCGTTACGATCGATCTTCTGACGAGGCGCAGATAGAGCAGAGTGGAGCTGTATATCTGAACACTGCGCAGCAAAAGGCTCGACCTCATCTAAGACCTCACGAAACAGCTTCACTAACTCATCTTCCAGTACCATTCCGCCTTTCAGATGCAGAGCAAGTTGGGCACGGAACTCGTTTGTTTTTGCAGCCAGTTCCTCATCGCTTAATTTTTGTAGGCCCGGCTCCAGCGCTTCAATTTTGTCAATCAAAGGCTGAATAGACTTTAAATCTTTTTTGTTGGGATCACCCAGGAATCTTCCTAGAAGTTGCATAACTAGCGCGTTCTCCTACTGATCGGCACTGATACTGTTTCAGTCTTTTGATCTTCTTCTCTTATTTGCATACTGATGCATAACAAAATAGCTGTGCTCATTTCATTATACCATCGATTGTTACTACGTAGTCAGAATGCCTGCTGTTGCAGCGGAATTTTCACTGCAATACAGTGTAGCACGTGCGGTGGATCACGGCGCTCACAAAGATAGCGGTCACCATGATTGACCACTCTATAAATACAAACAATTTGACACAAATTCTTCATCCACAACAGTGTAGCACTTTCTACAGCATATAGTAACCAAATAGCTTTATCTGTCGATACACATGCAGAGTACAATGATATGGAGCAATTTTAAACAATGGGAAGTAACGCTAAACAATTCTAAATACTGTACGTGCTTTTATGGACATGTATATAGACGATCTATATGGACTGGAGTAAACAGTGGAGAAGACAGGATTGCCAATTGTGCTGGAGCGTATGCACAGATGCTTCTGGGGCCGTACACAGGGCAATGACCTTGAGCTGCTTACGACGAGCTTGCAGCAGATCTTTGCTTGTGTAGACCGTCTCTATCGTGTACTCCTCCCTGAACTTACCTTCTATGCGCAAGAAGAGGATGCCGCAGAGCGCATGCTGGCACAACCACACGACATGTTCTCTCATCTGCACGCGCACTATTGCACCTGGACAGTACTGCAGGAGATCGAGGATACCCTGAACCAGCTGAAACCGCTCTGTACCCTGCTCATCAACACGACCATAGCGATTCTGGAGGCCCTTGATTACAGCAGTAGTCTTTATAGCGCGACACGCATCAAACGCCAGTTGCTGTTGGCAGGAGAGGATGAGGAGCGGACAGATCTGCTTGCCGCACTCACAACGGCGCATATACCCGGCCAGACCTATTTCCATTGGATGCAGGCGGTCAGCATCCTGACAGAACAGCTCCAGCACTGGCAGTACGGCAACCAGCGCCGCTTCAACTTCGCCGACCGCTTCGCACTCCTCGCCACCATGATACCTACGCTCGGACAACTGGATAGTACCCTTGATCTCATCGCCGATAGCACACATAGAATCTTCGGCATCCTGCTACCAGAGTTTCATACGGTCGCGAGAGGCGACGACGAGACAGCCGCAACCCTCCTCCTCGACATCGTACAGAAGGTCGATCAGATCCTGCTTTTTTTGGAAGCACAGAGCGAGCCGCTCCACCTGCTCACCCGCGAATATGCGCACAAATTGCAGCGCGAACAACCCTACGCTGATCTCAACCACAACAGCAAGCTCTTAACAAAATCATAACCGTAATACTGCCATCTTTCTCGCCGCACAAGGGTATCCTATATATCAATATACAGACATACCAATGTTGATACCACGCAAAACAGTCAAGGAGTCGATTCGTCAGGAACCCTGTCCCCTAAACGGGACGGGCTTGTAGAGATGGGGTGGTTTCTGCCCGTCTTCTCCACAAGCTTACCTGACCAGTCCCAGCCAGGACTGTTCCTTGTATGCCCATTGGGGCGGGAAACGGTTATCGGGCTACGATAGCGGTAGTGTTCAAGAACGTACCAGTGGGTGCTTTGCCAGCCCACTGCTCTATAACTTCTGAGTTAACCAGGTCTACGAGGGTCAAGCCAGTGCTCAGGAGACGTGCAGACCGCTATCATCGACGAGGCACACATTACTTTGTGCGGGAAAGGGTGCCAGCCATCTCTGGCAATGAAGGACAGACCGCACTTCTGTTCTTCCCCCGCAAGGGGATACATTGAACAATGTGCGTCTGCGGACGCTTTTCTTTCCTCCCATAGCCTGAAGGCGTATGGGTCCCCAGAAAGGATTTCTTATGGGCAAGGAGTATTCTCTTCCTGACGCGCAACCCACGCTGTCGATGACAACAGCCACGCCCACTCCATCCTATAGTATGCTGCCTGGAACACAAGATCTTGCGGCGTTTGTTGCCTCTCTCCTCAAGGACGAGAGTCGGCAGGTTACTCAGTTCGCGCTGATCGCTCTTGCCTTGCACTTTCATGTCATTGATGAGCAACAGAGCAGCCAACAGATCGAGCAGAGCATGCACTATTATAGCGAGAATCTACGCCCCCTTATTCGTCGCTCTGATACGTTAATTCGTACACAACGCACACTGTATTTTGTGCTCGTCGGCGCGAATCAGCAGGGAGGAAGATTAGTGCAGGAACGACTCTGGGAGGCCCTGCTCTGGAGCGCGCATAGTGCGCAGGAGAGCGCAATGCTCAGCCCCTACGGTATGACCATCGGTTCCGCCAGTACCAGTACATTTCAGCCGCCACAACAGCAACCTATCGCGATGGCAACCCTCGATCAAGTCATGCAAGCCGCTGCACAACCGCAACATAGCTTTACACAGAGCTTTCAAGATGAGCTAGAAGGGTCTGAAGAGTCTGGAAAATCAGAAGAGGTTGCTACAGGCGAAAAAAGAGACGAGCCTCGGACAGAACCGCTCCCCACATTGCACGATAGAGAGGAGTCAGTCGCAGCACACGATAGCGAAAAAAATCTCTCGCTACTGGCTCGTCGCCTGGGTATCCCTTATCTCTCGCTCCTCCCGCGCAACGTACCTGAGAAACTGCGCCAGATCTGTAGTCCCCAACTCGCCCAGGAACTCCACTGCTACCCCATCGGCAAAGAGCGCAACACCCTCACCGTCGCCCTCGCAGATCCCAGCAACCACAGCACGCTGGCTCGCCTCCGCCAGGAGACCGGGCTCCAGATCTTCCCCGTGCTCGCCCCTGCCCACGAATTGCAGCTGGCCCTGGAACAGATGTAATCAGGAGGGCCTTGCGTCCTCCACGCCCTCTTGATCCCCCTTATCCTCTTGATCCTCCTGCTACTATTTCTCTGTATCATTTCTCAGTATCATTTCTCTGCATATGTGCAATTTCTATAAAAAAAATCTAGCAATGAAGCTGCATTTGGGGGTATAGTAATAGCTAGCAGCTCACCAATTTGTGACTCATGTGTAAAAAAAGGTATATGAGTAACAAATGGTATTGTCAAAAAATAGAGGAGTACAACGTTAATGAGCAGTGGAAAAAAAGTGCGAGTTGCAATTATTGGTGTGGGTAACTGCGCCAGCTCTCTCGTACAAGGTGTTCACTATTACCAGAATGCAAAACCAGAGGATGCTATTCCTGGCTTAATGCACGTGGATCTGGGCGGCTACCATATCAGCGATATTGAATTTACAGCCGCCTTTGATATAGATAAGAACAAGGTCGGAAAAGATCTCAGCGAAGCTATCTATGCAGAACCAAACAATACCTACCGTTTCGCAGACGTCCCACATATGGGCGTGAAAGTCTATCGTGGTATGACCCACGATGGCCTGGGCAAATATCTTTCACAGGTTATCACGAAAGCTCCTGGCCAGACCGACGACATCGTTAAGATCTTGAAAGAGACAAAGACAGACGTCGTGATCAATTATCTCCCTGTTGGTTCTGAGACAGCCACCAAGTGGTATGTTGAGCAGATCTTACAGGCAGGAGTCGGCCTCGTTAACTGTATCCCCGTCTTTATTGCTCGCGAGCAGTACTGGCAAGAGCGCTTCAAAGAGCGTAACCTGCCAATGATCGGCGACGACATTAAGAGCCAGGTCGGCGCAACCATCGTTCACCGCGTCCTGACACGTCTGTTCCAGGAGCGTGGTGTAAAAGTTGAGCGCACCATGCAGCTGAACGTCGGTGGGAACATGGACTTCTACAACATGCTTGAGCGTGATCGTCTGGAATCCAAAAAGATCAGCAAGACCAATGCCGTCACCAGCCAGCTTGACTACAAGATCGAGTCCGACAACGTCCATATCGGCCCCTCCGACTACGTTGCCTGGCTGCAAGACCGCAAATGGGCATACATCCGCCTGGAAGGTACAACCTTCGGCGATGTACCATTGAACGCCGAGCTGAAACTTGAAGTCTGGGACTCCCCCAACTCGGCCGGTGTTGTCATCGACGCCGTCCGCCTGGTGAAGATCGCCCTGGATCGTGGCATCAGCGGCACCCTGGAAGGCCCCAGCTCCTACCTTATGAAATCACCGCCAATCCAGTACCATGACGACGTCGCACGTGGACTGGTTGCAGAGTTCATCAACAACGACGCAGCCGACAAGAAGCCGGTCCTGCCGCAGGAACGCGTCAACGGTCACAAAGTTGAAAGTAGCCACGAGTAATAGAGCATAGTACGTAGCAGATGTAGGGCATATATATAGTGTATATGGAACACCTGCAGAGCGTACATAAAAAATGTTCGTACTCACGCCACTCGTGAGTACGAACATTTCGCTGCTTAGATGCTTAAAAAGTTGAATTACCAGTCTACTAAAGACAATAGAATTGTGGCCTTCCTGCACGAGCAGCGCAGTTTTAAGATCACCCCTACTCGGCTCGCTAACGCACCTGAGTAGTGATAGATGGCATCAACGTATCTATAGACAAACCTCCCCCATGCCCTCAAGGACACTACCTGGGTTGTGGTTGTGTCGAAGGAGTGGAAGTATTATTTGTGTTCGCGGCTGAGTCTGTGCCGCTGTTTGTGCGTAGCAGTTCTTCACGCACAATCGTCACATCCGGTGGTGCGCTAATACCAATTTTTACGCGCTCACCTTCAACAGCCAACACTGAAATGTTTATAACCCCAGCAAGAACAATACTTTCACCAACTTTTCGTCGCAAAACAAGCATGTAAAGCTCCCTTCATAAGAAGCATAGCCTAAGCGTCCCTGCGCCGCGACTAACATTAGCAAGGGCGCCTCTTTCAGCGTGACCGCATAGAAAATCGTATAGCGAATGCAGGTCGAAATTACTTCTACAAGACGCAAAGGAACAACACAGTGGGTAGATGAAACTGGCAGAATTGCTAGAATCATTCCCGATGCATTTGTAAAAAATGAGTTTCATTTCCTATTATACACCGAGCCAGAGTAATACTATTAACTGTGTACGTCCCATAGCGAATACACATACGCAACGATGCGAGTCGCGGTGCATAACCCTTTGGCACATATACACGAGCAACCATGCTCTGTTCAGGCCGATTCTTCGCCATCCCTCTACTGGAATTGAACGTGTGCGGCCAGGAAAAAAACAATCTCTTCTCCTGGTTACATTGTACACCGCTGTAAACATGTTGTTGCACATCTACCAGATAAAGGCGTGAAACCACACTGCCATCGCTCATGGATCGACTCCCTCGTAAGACAACACGCGCCAGAGAGACCAGATGGTGCAATTTTTCGCGCACTCCTGGCAATCCATATGCGTTGCTTCCGCGTCTGACCTTGTCAGACGAACGTCAAAACCATTTCAGACCATACAAACCCATACACCATACAATCGACGCCTCCTCTATAGTCCAACAACAGTACACATGGTAAGGGTAACGGCCTGGCTTCTGTATGGTGGATATTTGTAGCCTGCAATGACCACGCCAGACAGCACTGAATAGCGATAGATGCCTATGCCTATGCCTATGGAATAGACGATACGCACGCACATGTTATGATATCTTACGCCGATGACGAGCCTCATCTCTCGTAACGACCTTCGTATTACCTGTCTCATGAGCAGCATACGCATGGTCCGTCGAGTTTACCTGCGTGGCTTGACTGACCGGCTCAGCCTGGCTCGTATGTTGGCCCTGGCCTCCACTCCCAGCATCCTGGGCACGGTGACCCTTCGCACCTGAATGTTTTTTGCGTCCTGCGCTGGCTCCGACCGCCTCCGCTTCGACACGTTCATCACGCTGATACGCATGTAACGTCCCGCGCAGGCGCATAATCGCTTGAATGTGTAATTGACAGACACGCGACTCAGAGACACTTAAAACTTTGCTAATCTCCTTCATCGTTAGTTCTTCTTGGTAGTAAAGGGCGAGCAGTAACTTCTCTCGGTCCGGTAGGTGATCGATCGCTCCCCCCAGCGTATCCGTTAGTTCTTGCTGTTCGGCCTGTTCAACGGGCCCGGGGGAACTTTGATCCTCTAAGAGTTCAGAAAGCGATGTTACTTCGTCATCCTGCAAGAGAGAGCCAAGCGGAGCATCAAGAGAGAGCACGGTAGCGTTCATTTCCAGAAGCATCTGACGATAGCGTTCTGTCGACACCCCAATCTCTTCCGCTACCTCATCCTCCTTCGCCGGTCGCCCCAGACGCTGCTCTAATACCGCCAATGCACCTTCAACCTGCCGCACTCGCGAGATCGCTGAGCGCGGCAACCAGTTCAGTGAACGCAGCTGGTCGATGACTGCGCCACGGATACGTACTGAAGCAAAGGCTTCAAAACGCACTCCCCGCAGCGGATCATAACGATCAATTGCATTAATCAGGCCAATCATACCATAGCTGACAAGATCTTCGGCATCCAATAATCCTGTCGGCGGAATTCCCAGGCGTCCCACGACAAAACGCACAAGTGGAGCATACATTGTAATTAATTTATTGCGCAACTCTGGTGTCCTCTGCGCAACATAGGTCAGCCAGAGTGTCTCTATCTCGGTCGGTGCCTCAATACCCATTACTACACCCCTTTTTGCATAGACAGCCAACTCCACCCACACACCCCGCCCACTGTGCTGTAGAGTGTAGCTTGCAATCGTGGCTTCCTGGTATTGACACAGGTCCTTTGATTGTAATGCAAGAGTCCTGAACTATTGAGGGGCAATAACTACGCGTTTGAAGTGGCTTGAGAGGCAGTGCAGGCTAGAGAACACTCTAGTAGATAGATGCTCAGTGCTGCTACGTTCACGCTGGTACAATTCCTTGCTTCCATGGTCGATACAGTTGATATAACCTTTTTTCACAACATGAGGAGCGACAGACTATGCGCAATATTCAGCCGCCAGACGGTTTCCCTGAGCAACCAGCGTCCCCTGCACGCAAGTTTGATACCAAACACTATACGCCAGGGAATACTGCTGACCAGACGATGCTCGATTATCTGTTGGAGAGTGGCTTCCAATGGGATGAGGCTGTTATCTTACTGAATCTACGCGAACATCTCTATGAGAATGCCGAGATGCGTCAACGCGCAACTGAGGATTACCGTATGCACTTTGCAAAATGGCTCTATGAGCATGGATTGGTGAGCGATGGCTGATATTCTGTCAACGCTTCAGGCTACGAACATCTCTCCGTCTCTACGGAACGGAGGCATTCTCGCCGGACTGAACAGCTATACTACCCTGTAATGATTAATAAACTGTAATGTTAGTAGCCCACACTGTAATGATTAATAGCCCGCACTGTAATGATTAGTAGCCCATAATGATATAGACATAAGCCTGCGGCTGTCCATCCATGCACGAGAGCCAGGCGACTCCACAGCTAGCAACGGCGTCATCAACTGCGCCAGGACCTGCGTTGTAGCCGGCCAATGCTTTACGGTAATCACCATTAAACATGTTATTGAGATCACGCATAAAACGGGCTCCACCATCCAGTGAGGCGACGGGATCATGCGGATCAAAGCCGTACTCCTGGGCGGTTGCAGGCATGAACTGTGCAATACCGATTGCACCAGGGATCGAGTGGGCAGTAGGATCAAAATGGCTTTCCTGCTCAATCTGCCGCTCATAATAATATGGACTGATACCGTATTTTATCGCGTCGGCGTCGGCAAGTGAACGGTAATAGGCTTCTGTACCAAAGGGACCCTGCACCATTCCACCCTGTGGACCTGCAATATCCCAGGCACTCTGTGTCTTCACCATACGCGAGGCAAAGATCGCCTGTGTTGATTGTCTCAGAGGCGTCAGTGTCAACATACAGAAGAGGAAGATGCAGGCCGCCGCTGTGAGCAGCAGCAAGTGACGCAGGTGTAGCGAGAGATGGCGCGTGGAGTTCAGGCTGAGTTCGTCTGTCTCGCGTGTACGACGCCTGTTCCCAGGAATGATCAGCACCGTTTTATTGCTCTGTATAGCAAACGCAATGGTGCGCAGACTCCTCGTTCGCATCTGCGGATACTGTTGCTCTATAAGCTGCAAGCTGCGATTGACGTGCTCAATCTCTAAGCCGGTTGTACTCGGATCTTTGGGCTGTATATGCTCTGTTGTTTGCTGAAGGTTACGAGTTGTCCGCGTTTTGGCGGCACCAGGCGGCAGCAACAATGCTCCTCGTGGTGATGATCGATCGGGGACTGCATGCGATCTTTGCATCTCCTGCCCCATCAGTGGTCGAGCAGGACGTCGCTCTTCTTCTACAATGACGGAAGAAACAACGCTTCCAGATACTGCTTGACGTTGCTGATACGGTAGTTCGCCTCCATTATGCTTATATGCTCGTAAAGTACGAAATTGTGGCATAGAATACTTTTAGACCACCTTCAGTGTATTGGGTGCGCACCAACAGTTTTTTCTAATATATTTGTTACACACTCTTATGAGAAACCTTAGCCTATATCTAATCACAGGTCAATTTTTCGCTTTTACTACAGGACTATGTGACTACATAGCTTCATATATAGATATATTTTAAAACAGAATGATACACGTTGCTATCTATTTAGATAGGTAGAACAGGAATAATGGAGCGCACCAGTGCAGGTTTTTAGTGGGATATGCAATGAAGCTCCATCGCAGGCCAATGAAGACAGATGGGACGCCATGACGAATGTATCACGTTGGTTGTCATAAAGCCCACTATCGCCTGTAAGGATGCTAAAGTCCCTGCCTCCCTCTTTGAGGAGGGATGTCGCCGCAGCGACAGGGGGGAGTAGATTCTCGAAATACGCTATTAACCTCGATTATACACTGTCTATCACTCTTATCTTCATAGTTGGTAATTGAGGATTACAGGGCATTGCTAGCATTCTACTCCCCCCTGCCGCTAAGGCGGCTTTCCCCCCTCAAAGAGGGAGGCAGGGGTTCTAGCATCTTTTCAGGCGATAGTGGACTCATAGAGGGTTGCCAGAAAAAAAGAGGAGGGTTCAGGTTATAAGTCCTGGCCCTCCTCTCCTGGCTCTAGTTGGGTTATGAGCTTACTGGTCTCTATGCGCTCAAGGTGACAACAGTGACGCCATCACCACCCTCTTTAGGTGGGGCAGAGATGAACGATTTCACCAATGGATGGTGCAAGAGCTGTTCACGTACAGCCTGACGTAGTGCGCCTGTCCCTTTGCCGTGCAGGATGCGTACAGAGCCAACCCCTGAGAGTGCGGCATCGTTCAGGTACGTATCCAGTTCGGAAAGAGCATCTTCGACACGCCAGCCGCGCATATCGAGTTGCAGGTCTACCGGTTCGCGCTCTTCTATGTCGGTGCGAATAAGTTGCGGGCGCTCAGCGTAGGATGAGCGGCGCTCTTCGCTGGCGGCTTTACGCTTACTGAGACGCTCGATATTATCGACGCCAACACGGAAACGCAGCGCGCCCATCTGGACCTCGGCCTCACTACGGTCAGCTGAGAGGCTCACCAGTTCGGCGTTCTGACCGAAGCTCAGGACGCGCACGCTATCGCCAATCTGCAAGGGTCCTTCGAGCTTCTCCTGCTCTTCGATCGGTCGTTGAGGTCGTGGCTCTGGAATAGCGGCGACCTTCTCTTCAAGAACGTGCGCCTGCTGGCGTGACGCTTGCAGTCGCTCACGGGTGACACGTCCATGCTGTGCATCGATACGAACTTTAGCGAGGTCACGCATCACGGCATCCAGTTCCTGGCGTGCCTGCGCACGAGCCTCGTTCAGGATCTTCACACGCTGAACCTCTAGATCCTTGCGTTCGGACTCCAGTTGCTTACGCTGGTACTCGGCTTCAACACGTTCCATATTCAACTGGTAGCGCTCTTCTGCCGCGACCTTGTGCTCCGATTGTAGATCCTCCAACAGGTTCTCCATACGTACGCCAGCACTGCCTAAGAAACGCCGTGCGCCGCGTGTAATGCGGTTATCAAGTCCGAGACGTTGCGCGATCGCCAGTGCGTTACTGCGTCCTGGGAGACCGATGCTGAGCTTATAGGTTGGCGATAGCGTCTCGACGTCGAACTCGACCGAGGCATTGACGACGTTCTTCTGCTCGTGGGCAAACGCTTTCAACTCGGTATAGTGCGTCGTGGCGATTGTGCTGATATGGCGGTCCAGTAAGAAGGTCAGGATGGCACGGGCCAGCGCTGAACCCTCGCTAGGATCGGTACCGGCTCCCAATTCATCAAAGAGCACCAGTACGTTGACGGGTCGCGTGTTGCGCTGGACCAGTTCTTCAGCCATCTTCCCGTGGATATCCGGTCGGCTGTGTTTCCGCTCTTCCTCAATCGTGCGCAAGATCTCGATGATCCGGCTCAGATGGGATGAGAAGGTACTCAGGCTCTGCTCGATACTTTGCTCATCACCGATATCCGCGAAGATATCCTGAAAGATTGCGATCTCAGAGTCGTCGTCAGCAGGGATATGCATACCCGCCTGCGCCATCAGGGTCAGCAAGCCGACGGTCTTGAGTGAGACCGTCTTACCACCGGTATTCGGACCTGTGATGACGACCATCGAGAAGTCTTGCCCCATATTGAAGCTAATCGGGACGATCTTGCCAGTCAATAGCGGATGACGTGCATTGCGCAGATTGATTATCCCTTGCTCATTCAACCTGGGCTCTGATGAACGGGTCATACGACCATAGCGTGCTTTGGCGAGATGCAGATCAAACTCGGCCAACAGTTCGACGGCGATCTTGAGCGCCTCCGCCTCTTTACCGATATCACCTGAGAGGACGCGCAAGATACGCTCAATCTCCTGCCGCTCCTCTACCTGAAGTTCTCGCAAACGATTATTGAGCTCGACGATGACCAGTGGTTCAACAAAGACCGTTGCGCCGCTCGATGACTGGTCATGGACGATGCCACGCACCTGTCCACGCATCTCTGACTTGACCGGCACCACATAGCGATCGTTACGGGTCGTGATAATGGCTTCCTGCAGTGATGAGCCAAACTCGTTGACGAGGGTACGTAGACGCTCCTGTAGACGCTGATTGGCTGTACGAAGATCCAGGCGTACTTTACGGAGCGTCGGGCTCGCAGTATCCAGTACCTCGCCCTCTTCACTCACGGTCTCTTCAATGCGGCGTACGATCACTGGACGTTGCGGAATATCGGCACCCAGAGCATGCAGCAATGGGAAGGCCTCGCCATCCAGCCTATCTAGCAAGCGCGCTACATACAGCGTACTACGCACCGTCGCCATGACCACGACCATGTCGCCCGGTGACAGGACTCCATCACGTGCTGCACGAGCCAGTAGAGTACGAATATCATGAGCGCCCCGTACACCAGTATCGGCGTTTAAATCGATCAAACGCGAAGCTTCAGTGGTATAGGCCAGGCGACGACGAGCCTCCGCAATATCAGCGGTTGGCAGCAGCGCCTGCACCAAATCTTTGCTGGCGGAGAAGGCAGCCTCACGCGCCACTTTAGCCAGTATTTTAGGATATTCTAGCGTTTGAATACTTTTCTCGTGCATAATCCAGTCTTGAGTCCTTTACAATCTCACAACGCCACCGACGGCGTGCCAATAGAATAAGATCTTATTCCGAAACCCAACGCGACTGGCGTCGCTAGTGCTCGCACACTCAGGCTTTCGGATAAGTAGTAAACATAAAAACGAAGAATTATCGTGACGCGTAAGAGAGCGAAGTACTTTCGCTGCCATCAAAAATCAAAAAATCGTATTGGTACAGTAAACGCTTTCCTGGATGAAAGTGCTGCGCAAAAAACCGCACGGATTAAGGGTTCCGATGAAGATAAAAAGGGGGTACTACTCACCTGGGCGCACACTTCAACCTCCATAGTATAGCACAGAATATGTCTATTGGTACATCCAGACACGCCTCCGCGCACCTCCTCACATCTACAACGCTAGCAATACAAGCTAAAACCGCATATCAATTTTGCGCGTATATCTTTTATAGAGGGAAGTTTCAATCGTTTACAATACACAGGGAGTTTGCACCTCTAAAGGAGTTTGCATTTATGCTTTTACATATCGGAGAACGCGTCTTCTGGGGTGCGCCAGAGGTCATCTATCTAGAGGGACCGATCGTCGCACTCGATGCAGAGCAGCAGACCGCTACCATCCATATCGAACGTGCGACTCCGCACTCAGCACATCTGATCAATACCAATCTCCCGTTCGCTATCAATGGTCTCGTTCCGCTGAAAGGACAGAGCCCACCCGGAACAACGACGCAAGCCAGTACACAGCGTATCCCTCCTCCTATCTTAAGCGATGACGAGAAGGTACGCAGAACCGCTGCGACAGCCGTTCACCAACGCTATGGCTATACGCTTCCAGCCGACGAAGAACAACACCTTATCGATCAGGTGCAGCAGGAACTCGAACGAGATCCAGCTGTACGTGCTCGCATTATTACAACTATGGATGAAATTCTCAAACGCGAATGGTAAAATAAGCACATACATAAGAATGGAGCCGAAATAGACGCAGACCGGCACAGAAGTTGCTACAGGAGAGCATGGAAATGATGATGACCTGTCTACACTGTCACGCTCCATTACCCGAAAAAGCACATTATTGTCCACATTGCGGCACACCGGCACCGACGAATATCCCTGGTGAGCAGTCACCTGAACAGCAATCTGGATCGTTACATTACTATACATTAAATACAACAACGAAAGGCTCACAAATGTTTCCAGCCGTTGTCAATACAGAATCACACCGGGCACATCGAGAACGCCGTCGACGCAGCGCAGGCGGCTGTCTCATGGGTTGTCTGACAGTACTGGTTGTGCTCCTTATCGTCGTAGGCGCGGGATGGATCTTCATCGGTCGTCCCTACGCCCACAATATAGCCGAGACACAACTCGATACCGCGATGGGCTCAGCAGTCAACCAGATACCCTCGACGCCGCTCATCCAACTCATTCCAGCTGGTACGGTCGTTCCCATTAATGCTGATGCCATCAATAATCTCATTGTGCTGAACCTGGCACCATCCAATCCAGTGCAAAAGCCAGCTACCACTATCACAACCCAGAATGTCACACTCGCGTTCACGTTGTACAATTTTCCCTGCTCAATCAGCATGGTACCAGCCATCAGCAATGGACATCTTGTCGCCCAGAACGTCCAGGTCAACGGCATCTTTGGCTTTATTATGTCGTCCGATGAAATGACCAGCCTGCTCAATAAACATTTCTCTGACGCACAGAACAGGTTAGGCAAGGCCATTACAAATGTGCAGCTTAAAGATAATGCCATCGAACTGACATTAGGCTAATGCTCTTCTCATACATTCACTCATTGGTAACCAACCCGGCAACGGTAATACAATAGAGCCCGCTCCTGTCCCCTTTACTACATGGGAACGGGAGCAGGCTCTATCGCTCTTCTATCGGACGCTGCGAGCTCTATTTGTCTGAACGCTTACGCCGTCGCGAATACCCAACAACGAAACAGGGCATGACGAGCATGACAACGGTGCTCTTTTGCAACGGTACTGAAATAATAGAGTTATCAGCGGCCTTTTGCGGCTGCGGCTGAATAGGGCAGACATTTTTCGGATTCAGTCCTTGCGTAGGCGGTGCTCCCACCTGAGCATAGATCTGCGAGACACCCGGTAAGAGGCCGTTATTGCTCTGACCGAGCGGCCAGTAGACCAATGAGGCGCGCCCTATCAGGTTCTGGTCTGGCACACAGCCCCAATCCCGCGAATCTGAGCTACCAGCCCGATTATCACCCAGCACAAAATAGCTGTTCGGCGGAATAATAACATTCTTAAATGACGGATACGGATTTCCTTGATTCTTTGGATTGACATACACCTCGTTCAGCAGTTTGCCATTAACGTAGACCTGCGTGCCTTGCACGGTGACAACATCTCCGGGCAGGCCGATAATACGCTTAATATAGTCCTGTGTGGGATCAGGAGGTGCGACAAAGACGACCACGTCACCACGTGCGGGCGGACGAAATTTATAAGACCACTTATCCACCAGCACAAGCTCTCGGTTATGGAGATTCGGCTCCATACTCATGCCGTCGATATTAAAATTTTGGACGGCAAGGCGGATAACAAGGAACATTAAGACAGTCAATACAAGAGTCTCAATAATTTCACGTACCAGTCGATACCGCTTCTCAAAATCATATTCTAAGTCCACCGCTTATTTTCCTCTGCATCTGTTATGATGCTATTGACTCTATTGCCTTTATCGCCCCTATCGGATCCACATGGAAGAGGTCCCTCTTTCCCATAACAGGCCTGCTACAAGATAGTGCAGGGGGCTCAACCTTCGCCAGGCTATCAAGCTATCAATAAGGGTATACTGTGTCCTGCTATATCAACGTTTCTTTTTATACCTTGAGCATACCAGGAAAAAGCCTGGCATTGCGAAAAATAGCATATCTGACGTCCCGAAAGTACTGTTTGCAGGATGCACAATCGCCTGGGTCAGTGAAGAAACCGTTGGAACACTCGATTGAGGAGAGGCAGCGGGCTGATGAACAGCAGAAAAGACTGCAGAGACATTTGGCAAGAGACCACTATTGCTCTCGTTTAAAGGCCAATAGACGAGTGCGGCACGCCCGATAATATTCTTACGCGGCACAAAGCCCCATTCGCGTGAGTCCGAGCTATTGCGGCGATCATCGCCCATCACAAAGTAGTCACCCTTTGGCACGACTCGATTGACAATCGGAGCGTAGGGGTTCCCCTGGTCGGCAGGATCTACATAGGTCTCATTAAGCTTGACGTTGTTGACTTCGACCGTATCCCCTTCGACCGTAATGACATCTCCTGGGAGAGCAACGATACGTTTTACGTAGTTGAGGGAGGGCTCATCAGGAGGTATAAAGACAATGACATCACCACGCGCCGGGGGATGCAACAGATAGGAAACCTTATCAACCATGATCCGTTCCTGATTGTGCAGGCTCGGCTCCATGCTTGGTCCATCCACATCATAGTTCTGAACAGCCAGATGGATGACCGCGAACAACAATACTGTCAAAATAATGGTTTCCACAATCTCGCGAACGAGGCGCATATTGCCGCCGCTCTTCTTTTCTTCTTTCAAACCATTCACCTTTTTGTGTAACATGCGTCATAACATACAGACCAACTCATCAGCAATCCCACGTTACTATGCCTATAACGCTAGTGGTATGGCTCTATAAGAGGGACTTTTGAACAGTTAGCATGTAAATACCCATTATCATTATATATCTGTACCTGAACTCAACGCACGTTCGCCTGTTGCAAATGAGATTCTCTTTCTATGAGAGCCTCTCTCAATGAGAACCTCTTCCTATTATACATTTTTTTAATATACGTTTTTTTTACCCATTTTGTTGCTTTATTTTTATCAATCTATTCCATCCCGCTCTGACGAGGCGCGGCACTTTATTCCTGCAAGCTACCGCCTGCTACCCTTCTGTAAGGAATAAAATAGGGGTCAGCATTGTATAAATATAGGAAAGAATATTCGTCTGTATTCTAAAGATCCCATTCCCTTACTAAAGATAGATCCGTAGCTCCCTCCCACAATTGTAAGTGTCTATGAGTTGTCACAGACGACTCACAAGACATCTTGTATTAGTACCTCTTGACGTCCAGAATGCAATATAGTAGTGTAATGGAACGTTTGTTTGTACTTTAATTTGTCATTACGCAACAATTTATATCGTTCAAAAACTCTATTGTTTTGTGTAGGGGAGATACTGTGCGGCATGTAGCGTACGGTCTCCCTCCCGTGACGGGTGGAATAAAAAATATGCCCCAGGATAAAATTATAGTACGTGGTGCTCGTGAGCACAATTTAAAGAATATTGACGTGACTATCCCACGTGATAAGCTGGTAGTCATTACTGGTCTCTCAGGTTCTGGCAAGAGTAGCCTGGCCTTTGATACCATCTTCGCAGAGGGACAGCGTCGCTATGTCGAGTCGCTCTCCGCCTACGCACGTCAATTTCTCGACAAAATGGATAAGCCCGACGTAGAGCATATCGATGGTCTCTCCCCGGCTATCTCTATTGATCAGAAGGGGGCAACGCATAATCCCCGTTCAACCGTGGGCACCGTCACTGAGATCTATGATTATCTACGTCTGCTCTATGCGCGTATCGGTCATCAGCATTGCCCTCAATGCGGACGCGAAGTGAGCCAGCAGACGCTACAACAGATTGTGGATGCTGTCCTCAGCCTGCCAGATAGCACGCGTATTTTGTTGCTGGCTCCTCTGGTGCAGGGTCGCAAAGGTGAATATAAGAATGTCTTCGAGGAGATGCGCCGCGCCGGCTATGTGCGCGTCCGTGTCGATGGGAAGATTCTTGACCTGAGCGACGAGATCGATCTTGACAAGCAGAAGAAACATACTATCGAAGTCGTTGTCGATCGTCTGGTCATCCGCAAGCAGAAGAAACAAGCATTGGCGGAACTGGATGGTCACACTGAGCAACCTGGTCAGGACGGCGCTGATACTAGTAATGGCACCAACCACCATGCTCAAAATGGTCTGCAACGCGTTGCTGAGCCAGCGGCGCTCTACGAGGTAAACGCAGCCAAAGAGGAAGGTCGTGACGAGGATGGTATCGCTGAACCAGATATCCCCGCGATTCTGCATGAGGATGTCGATCCCTCCTTCCGTCAGCGCATCTCAGACTCCCTGGAGACAACCCTGAAACTGGGTAGCGGAGTCGTGCTGGTCGCGATTGTGGATGGCGAGGAGATCCTCTTCTCTGAGAAGGCTGCCTGCGTCTACTGCAATATTAGTTTGCCAGAGATCGCACCCCGTACGTTTAGCTTCAATAGTCCACACGGCGCTTGCCCGACCTGTACTGGTCTGGGTACGCAGCAAGAGATCGATCCTGAACTCATCGTCACCAACGCGGATCTGAGCCTCTTACAGGGAGCGATTGCGCCCTGGAGTAAGATGGCTAATAGCAGTCAGTGGCATGCGGCAACGCTAGAGGCGCTGGCACAGCGCTATGCGTTCGATCTCAACACTCCCTGGAAAAATCTCTCTGCCGATATCCGTCAGAAGCTGCTCTATGGTATCGAGGAGCCGCTGACCATTCGCTATACGCCACAGCACGGCAATCTGCGTACCTATAATACGCACTTTGAAGGCGTCATTCCTAATCTGACTAGACGCTACCAGCAGACCGAGAGCGAGTGGGCGCGGGAAGACATTGAGAACTATATGTCGGCGCGCGTCTGCCCCGATTGCCACGGTGCCCGCCTGAAGCCAGAGGCTCTGGCGGTGACTGTCGGTGGTCGCAATGTCGTACAGGTGACACGTCTCTCGATCGCACGCGCACAGGCCTACTTCCAGGAGATCGTCAACGGCGAGGCGACGGTAACGCCGCCACTGACCCACCTGCCAGCAGTCGGTACTGCGCGCAAGAGCAATAGTAAGAAGGCCGAGAAGAATGGTTCGCTACTCGGTGATCCACTGACCCCGATCCCGCTGGAGGGTCCACTGGTCAAGAGTAGATTGAGTGAACGCGAACGTTTTATCGCTCGCCAGATCCTCAAAGAGATCCATGCACGTCTACAATTCTTGCTGGATGTCGGTCTGGAGTATCTGACGTTGGATCGTGGAGCTGCTACGCTCTCCGGTGGTGAGGCGCAGCGTATTCGACTCGCAACGCAGATCGGTTCCGGTCTGATGGGTGTGCTCTACATTCTGGATGAGCCCAGCATTGGACTGCATCAACGCGATAACGAACGCCTGATCCAAACCCTGATCCGACTACGCAACCTGGGGAATACCCTGCTAGTCGTTGAGCACGATGAAGATACGATGCGCGCAGCAGACTACATCATTGATGTCGGTCCCGGTGCCGGTGAGCACGGCGGTCGGATCGTCGCGACCGGTACCTATGACGAGATCGTTGCCAACGTAGATTCTCTGACCGGCGACTATCTCGCACATCGCAAACAGATCGAGATCCCGGCTGAACGCCGACCTGGCAATGGTAACGTTGTCACGATCCGTGGTGCCAGCGAGAACAACCTGAAAAACATCGATGCCGAGATTCCGCTGGGCAAGTTTGTCACCATTACCGGCGTCTCTGGCTCCGGCAAAAGTACCTTGATCACCGATATCCTGTATCGCAAGCTCTCGCAGCACTTCTTCCGGGCACACGATCGACCAGGTCAGCACGAGACCATCGAGGGACTTGAACACCTGGACAAGGTCATCGATATCGATCAGTCGCCGATTGGACGTACACCACGCTCGAATCCAGCGACCTATACCAACGCATTCACAGCCATTCGCGAGATCTACGCCCAGGTCCCAGAGTCACGCCTGCGTGGCTACAAGTCTGGACGTTTCTCATTTAACGTCAAGGGTGGTCGCTGCGAAGCCTGTAAGGGTGAAGGCATTGTCAAGATCGAAATGAACTTCCTACCGGACGTCTACGTACCCTGCGAGATCTGTCAGGGCAAGCGTTACAATCGCGAGGCTCTGGAGATCCACTACAAAGGCAAGAGTATCGCCGACGTACTGGATATGACCATCGAAGAGGCCCAGGAGTTCTTCGCCAATATCCCATCGATCTACAACAAAATGAAGACACTCTACGATGTCGGCCTGGGATACATGAAGCTCGGTCAACCTGCGACAACGCTCTCTGGTGGCGAGGCCCAACGTGTGAAGCTAGCCACAGAGCTATCGCGCCGCGCGACTGGACGTACGATGTACATCCTGGACGAACCAACGACCGGACTACACTTCGCCGACGTTGCTCGCCTGCTAGACGTACTCCAGAGACTGGTCGATGCCGGCAATACGATCGTCGTCATCGAACATAACCTGGATGTTATTAAGAGCTCCGACTGGCTGATCGATCTTGGACCCGAAGGCGGAGACGCCGGTGGACAGATCATCGCCCAGGGCACACCTGAAGACGTCGCACAGGACAAGCACTCTTACACCGGTCACTTCTTAAAGCGTATGCTTGACGAAGAGGTCGCCAACAAAGATAAACGTATTCTGAGTGTCGCCCAGTAAAATCTCACTGTCTATCCGCACACCTGAGTGAAGGATTGGCTCCCCCCTCCGAGAGGCTCACCAGTGTATGTTTTTTTGCCTATCCCGGTGAGCCTCAGAGGAGTAAATACATACTAATATCCATTATTATGTATATTGCATGGATTATATATATATATCGCTATCATCTGTAATCTTACCAAAAACTCGTCCCCCTCTCGGAGGGGGGAGATAGCTTTAGCTATCGGGGGGAGCCATCCTCGCCTTCTGCTCTCGATGACTCTTCTACGCCAACCATCTCCCGTTCGGACGTGGATTTCGTCATCAAGAATGGCAGACTAGGAAGGCAAGAGTGATAAAGAGCGTTTAATGAGAGATTACAGCATAATTCGAGGATTTACTCCCCCCGATAGCTAAAGCTATCTCCCCCCTCAAAGAGCTCACCAGTGTAGGTTTTTCGTTAGATATGCAATGAAGCCCCATCGCAGGCCAATGCAGACAGATGGGGCACCATGACGAATGTATCACTTTGGTTGTCATAAAGTCCACTACCACCTGTAAGGATGCTAAAGCCCCTGTCTCCCTCTTTGAGGGGGGATGTCGCCGCAGCGACAGGGGGGAGTAGATTCTCGAATTACACTATTAACCCCGATTATACACTATCTATCACTCTTATCTTCATAGTTTATAATCGAGGATTACAGGGCATTGCTAGCATTCTACTCCCCCCTGCCGCTAAGGCGGCTTTCCCCCCTCAAAGAGGGAGGCAAGTGCTGCATCTACTGTAGATCGTGTAGTATCTCTAGCATGAATATTGTATGATATTACCTGTAAGGATGCTAAAGCCCCTGCCTCCCTCTCTTCTGAAAATGGCGTTTTCATCCTGGGTGGTGAACCTTTTTCATGATGGTCTTTGAGGGAGGTTTAATGTTCTCTATTGCCTGAAAACTACCAAAAAACTCGCCCCCCCCCTCTCGGAGGGGACAAGGGTTTTAGAGTCTCTACAAGTGATAGATATTTTTATCGTTAATAGGAGTGATAGGGAGAGTAAATCCTTCACTTATGCTCTCTTCTGAAAATGGCGTTTTCAGAAGAGAGGGAGACAGGGGTTTTTGCATCTCTACAGGCGATAGTGAGCTTTTACGACATTGGAACTACTGTATACTATACAGAAATGAAGCTAGCGCTCCTTATAGCATGAGAGAAAAAGCACCCCCCTGCACTTGCTGAGTGCAGGGGGGTGTAAATAAAGGTTGTTATGCGTTACAGATGCTACCCGACCAACCGTAGGATCGATCATTGTAGAGATATTACAGGTCCACTTTTCCGTTGACGACCAATAGTTTAAGAAATTCCAGATGCCTGATCACCTCAACTCTGTCGCTGCCACCATGTTGGTACCACTGACGAAGCCAGGAGAGCGAAATAATCTCGTCTTCAGTAAAGCCATCCTGTGCCAGAACATCTATCTCATTTTGTGTATCGTTTAGGTCCTTTACCAATTCTAAAGGTTGTGTATTCATACTCTTATCCTTCCACCAACGCCATCTGGCTTATCGCCATTTTATTTTCCCCGCTGCCATAGATAACCGGAGAGATACTCGTAGAAGATAACTGAGAACTGATATCTGATACTCGTTTCATTCCCCATCTATCCACTATCAGAAAAGAGGCTTTCTAATACAGTAGACGCTCGGTATGTGTCTTTTTCAAATATCGGTTTACTGGTCATCGTGCATACTGGTGGCTTGTCGTCTCCACACAGTATCTGTACACATTCCCAGACGTGCCAGAACCCTCTACCACTGACCCATTCTCACTGCTTCAAGTATATGCGGAAAAAATAATCGCGGCTGTTCGCTAAATAACATCCAGACTGTGAAATAGTGAACGTCTACCCTGTCTATAGTAAAAACCTCTCGTATGGTAGAGGTTAGGTGTTGAGTTATCTGCCCTATATACGTTTGAGACTGCCGTATGGTTCCATATGACAGTGCCTGAGACCAAATCTCCTACAATCCCTCTACATATTAGTAAGGTTCTCATGTTGTGTAAACTCTCCCTAAAGGGAGGGCTCTCTTATAAGAATAGGACGTTGTGTGGCAGAAAAAAAGGGCACTAAAGATAAAAAAACGTTCTGATTGAGTTTCTATGTACACAGGCATACATAGAATGGGTGAAACGAGGACCTGAGACTCTCTTTTCGGTTGAGTACAGGTCCTCGTTTGCAGTACCGATGGATACTAATTTTCGTTACTTACGGATAACGATGTTGACCAGTCGTCCTGGGATATAGATGAACTTTTGGATCGCGCTGGTATCACCGATGAAAGACAGGACACGTGGATTGCTCAGAGCGATCTCGCGTACTTCGTTCTCACTGATAGTGGCAGGCACTTCGATGCGCTCCCGCACTTTTCCGTTAACCTGGACGACCAGCGTAAACGCATCATCCTGCGTCATCGCCTCCTCGTAGACAGGCCAGCTTGTCGTGTGGATGCTTTCAGTGTGACCACTCTGCTGCCACAGCTCATCGGACAGATGCGGCGCGAACGGAGCCAGCAGCTGCAGCAGGGTCGCGACAGCGTTGCGATACCTTGCGCTCCGTGCGACGTCGTCGTGCTGCTGTTTGATCAGCGCATTATTAAACTCCATCAGAGCAGCCAGCGAGGTATTGAAGCGGAAATTGCCCAGATCCTCAGTGACGCGCTTGACAGTTTTATGCTGCAGACGCTCGATCTCGCGTGCCTCTTTGCTGTCATCATTGTTGACGCTGCTATTGGTCCAGGTCTCGTTGACCAGACTCCAGACGCGGTTCAGGAAGCGCCAGATCCCTTCCAGGTTATCGGCTTTAAATGAACCACCGGCCTCGAACGGTCCGATAAACATCATATAGCAGCGTACGGTGTCCGCGCCATACTTCTCGATATACTTGTCCGGTGCTTCGACGTTACCACGTGACTTGGACATCTTCTGTCCATCGGTGCCCAGTACCATACCCTGGTGGAACAGGCGCTGGAAGGGTTCATCAAAGGTCAGATGGCCCATATCGTGCAGCGCCTTTACGAAGAAGCGCGAGTACAGCAGATGCAGGATCGCGTGCTCGACACCACCAACATACTGATCGACTGGCAGCCATTCCTGCATCTTCTCGGGACTCCATGCCGCCTCACTGTTGTGTGGATCGGCGTAGCGCAGGTAGTACCAGGACGAGTCGATGAAGGTATCCAGCGTATCGACCTCGCGGGTCGCCGCAGCCCCACAGATCGGACAGGTCGTATGCAGGAAGTCTTCTTCATAGCGCAGCGGCGACTCACCGGTGGCCTTAAATTGTACGTTCTCTGGCAGTTTCACGGGCAGCTGGTCTTCAGGGACAGGGACCGTACCGTGCTCAGGACAATAGATGATCGGGATCGGGCAACCCCAATAGCGCTGACGGCTGATCAGCCAATCGCGCAGACGGTAGTTGATCGTTGCATGACCGACGCCATGCTCCTCGATGAACGTAATGACGCGGGTCTTGCTCTCGCTACCAGTTGTCCCATCGAAAGGGCCCGAATTGACCAGGGCTCCCAGTGCCTCTTTTGCCATCTCCCAGGTTGCGGGATCGCTGGCCTCGTCGTCCTCTGCACGTACAACCTCGCGAATCGTAATGCCGAACTTGCGTGCGAACTCGAAGTCGCGCTGGTCATGGGCAGGGACACCCATAATTGCACCGGAGCCATAGCCCATCAGAACATAGTCCGCGACCCAGACAGGAATCTTTTCTCCGCTGACCGGATTGGTTACATAGCTTCCAGTGAAGACGCCTGACTTCTCTTTGTCGCTGCTCATGCGCTCGATCTCAGTCATGCGGCGTGCCTGCTCTACATACGCAGTGACGCTGGCCTGGTGTTCAGGCGTCGTGATCTTCTCAACCCAGGGATGCTCCGGGGCCAGTACAAAGAAGGTCACACCATAGATAGTATCCGGGCGCGTCGTAAAGACCGGGATCTCCTCTTGCTTGCCATCAACCTCCGCTGTAAAGCGGATCTCGGCACCCTCGCTACGACCGATCCAGTTGCGCTGCATCGTCATCGTCTTCTCAGGCCATTCGATGACACCAGAGAAGTCCAGCAGGCGTTCAGCATACGCAGAGATCTTCAGCAGCCACTGATCGATCTCTCTCCGTTCAACGACCGATCCACAGCGCTCGCAGGTACCATCAGCCAGTACCTGCTCGTTTGCCAGGGTCGTATTACAGCTTGGACACCAGTTGGCTGGAGCCTTGGTACGGTAGGCCAGGCCCTCTTTATAGAATTGCAGGAACAGCCATTGGGTCCATTTATAATAATCGGGGAGACAGGTTACCACCTCGCGCTCCCAATCCCACTGCGCACCCATTGCACGCAGCTGTTTGCGCATATTCTCAATATTGCTCAGCGTCCATGTACGGGCCTGAATACCACGTTTGATCGCAGCGTTCTCAGCTGGCAGCCCGAAAGCATCGAAGCCGATCGGCTGCATCACATTGTTGCCCTGCATACGCTTGAAGCGACCGAAGGCATCAAAAGGAGAATAATTGTACCAGTGACCCATATGCAGGTCGCCGGAAGGATACGGCAACATTACCAGATGATAAAAGTTTGGTTTTGCGGACGTATCGGGTGCGTGGTACAGCTGCTCCGCTTCCCAGCGGGTCTGCCACTTGTGCTCGATCTTTTTTGGATCGTACTTTGTATGGGTTATCATATTGCTTGCGTCTCCCCCGCTCATTATAAAAAAAGCATAAGATCTTATAACTTAGTAGTAAAAAAGAAAAGACCTTTCATCCCAAGGGACGAAAGATCTTTTCGTGGTACCACCCTGATTTTCAATTACAGGCGGCGCTGGTGGACCTGAGGAGACTCGAACTCCTGACCTCCTCCATGCCATGGAGGCGCTCTACCAGCTGCGCTACAGGCCCATATTGCTATCTACAGAGATAACATAGGTTTGTCACTTACTGATACAGCCATCTGTAATTTACTCTCATTGCACGCGATAACGGGCGTCCCGACAAGCACTCCACCTTCATTCATTGCTGAGAGAAAGTATCGCGCCTATTGCTCACAGGCGAGTTCAGTCTGCGCTTGTAGCCTCACACTATCCGGCTACTCTCTGTAAAAAGAGACCTACTACTCCTGCTCATTGCATTATATGCATAAACTATACCATACATCTTTGCGATTTGCAAGGTAGTATGCAATCGATGGTGCGATTGGTGGAGACGAGGGGGCTCGAACCCCTGACCTCGACAGTGCGATTGTCGCGCTCTACCAGCTGAGCTACGTCCCCGAACGAAGATTATGATAGCATACTCAGCGCTACTTGTAAAGCCCTTTCCGGTATGACTTTTTCGCCTGCTGAAAACAATGTGCAGGGCCAACCTTCCCTTTGTCTTTCTACCTGTTAGAAGCACTTTTCTATCTATACATGTTCTTACCTCTCCGTCTTCATTCTTGAATGTGTTATCACAGCAACGTCACAGCCGAGTAAATAGGGCCCAAAAAAGTTAAATAGGCCTCGAAAAATGGTTGTATATCGCGTATATTTTATACATAGCCAGTCCACACCAATGCAAATCACTGCATACCAATGTGATTTATCGCAGGTCAATATAATTCATGTAAGGGAATGCAAGTCATAAACAAGCCATATCGATGTATGGGTCACTGTTGAAAGGTAAGAAAAATATGTTATATTATCGAGTCGCTTTCCGTGTGAATGATGAGGATATCCAACATACTCATGTAGAGCAAGAGAACATGCAGCCTGTAAATACAGCCAGCACTGATCACTATATGGCGACTGTCCAGTGTCAGGATGTAGAGAATGTAGAGGTTGCTGAGGATACTAAGAATGAGGATGGTCTGGAGATCTGGAAGTGGCGCTCGACAATGCTAACATCGCCACATGCGCTATTTACGCTTCTGCGCGCTTATAGCTACATCCCTAAAGATCAGATCCGTGTCTTCTTCGCCTCCTCTGAGGACGAGATGGATGAGATGTTAGATCGTCAGAGTCATTGTCAGGTGACCAGTTCGATTACCGCAGACCAGTTTCTTGCGGGACAGCGTCTGGATGCGCTTGACGTGCGTCGCCTGGAGATAGAGTTAAGTTCTGCGTCGGATGGCGATGTACCCTATGAGTTTACGTTGCCTACGGCGATGAGCGAGCGTGTCGCATGGATCGCGTTGATGAATAAATATAACGCTGGCGAGTTACAGAGCTAATCTCTCTAATCTCCTCTCTTATCCATTTTCAATGTATGTATGTATGACCACATATGTATATGTATGTTTGTATGCACTATCTGTGGCATTCCCTGATAGTTTTCTGACTGTCTTCCAGACAGACCAAAAGACCCGCATCCTTTCTACAAAGGGACGCGGGTCTTTTTTCTGTTATTTCATACAAGCGTTTGAGCGTAGCCTAGCGGGCTGCGCGGGCGGCCTGTTTTGGTGGGATATGGATAGGATGACCTTCGGCGGCCAGGATAGCTTCACGGAGTCCTTCACTGAGCGTTGGATGTGGGTGGATCGTATCCGCGATTTCGTCGACGGTCAGTTCACCACGCATCGCGAGTGAGTATTCGGTGATCAGGTTTGTAGCATCGGGACCGATGATGTGCGCGCCCAGGATCTCGCCATACTTACCAATAATGACCTTCGTGAATCCTTCGGTCTCGCCAATGGCGACGGCCTTGCCGATAGCAGTCCAGGGGAAGCGCTCGATACGGGCCTCTGGATACTTCTCGCGGGCAACGGCCTCTGTGATACCGACAAAAGCGATCTCTGGGAACGTATAGATCGGGTTGGGGATCACATCGTAAGACATTTTTACGTTCTGACCGGTGGCGTTGACGGCTGCGACCTCGCCTTCGGTGGAGGCTACATGTGCCAGACCAGCGCCATGGACCAGATCACCGATTGCGTAGATACCGGGAAGGTTGGTCTCCATGTGTTCATTGACGCGGACGCGACCACGATCGGTATCCAGACCAAACTCAAAGAGTTTCTCAAGACCCGTCGTATTGGCGCGGCGGCTCACGGCCAGCAGTACATACTCGGCGTTGTAGGATACCGCACCCTGTTCCGTCGAGACATTCACCTTCTTCTGGCCACCTTCATCCTCGATACCCTCAACTTTGGCATTGGTCACAATCGTAATGCCGCGCTTGCCCAGGATGCGAACCAGCAACTTACGTACCTCTGCGTCAACCGGGGCCAGGACATCAGGGAGCATCTCAAGGATCGTTACCTTCGTGCCCAGCGCATTGAACATGCAGGCCAGCTCGATCCCGATAACACCACCACCGACGCAGACCAGGCTTTCAGGAGTCTTTGGCAGGTTCCAGCAGGTGTCGCTATTCATGACATGGTCGCCATCGACACCGGGCATTGGAGGGATGAAAGGGACAGAACCGGTGGCGAGAATAATCTTGTCGGCGGTGAACTCGCTGCTGCTCCCATCGCTCTTCTGGACTGAGACCGTCTTTGAAGCATCGACCGTACCGATGCCATCGAAGACATCGACATTATTGCCCTTCATCAGCGTACTGACACCGCCGGTCATGCGCTTCACAACTTTATCTTTGAAGGCGACCGCGCGTGGCATATTGAAGACAGGGCTCTGCTGCAGCATAATACCAAGGTCTGCCGCCGACTCCAGATTATGCAGGGTCTCCGCGATATGGAGCATAGCCTTAGAAGGGATACAACCCACATTCAAGCAGGTGCCGCCCATATATTGTTTCTCAACAATCGCAACCTTCGCGCCCCGTTGAGCGGCACTGATTGCGGACACATAGCCACCAGGACCTGCGCCGATTATGGCAACATCATAATGAGTACTCGTCATGAATAATCTCCTACATTTTGGAATGCACACATTCGTTTATACATGTGTATAAACCTGATGTGTCGTGTCCAGCATTGCCGCGTTCTCATGTCGCGTTTTGCATGGTGAATGGGTACATCTGTTGTATTGTGTGTGTGCTGTTTCTCGCTCTTATCACATTGAGTGACGGGGACCAACTGTAGAGGCAAGCTCCACAGTCGGGGGCGGTGATGACAAGATTGCTCACATTACTGAGCAGAGCGTTTGTTCGCGTTGCGAATGAAAACGTCCTGAGAATACCTCGGGACTCGGATTCAGACAAATAACGAGGGTCGCGTTGATCGTACACATGCATTCTGCAGGTTGTATGTCCTTATCAGAGCCATGAAAATTGCTTGTACCGCTCGTCCCGTCGCCCATTTGATATATCAAATTACATCTGCCAGTATATCACTTTTTTCTCTCCTACGGTACTTACGATCTCTCACCTCTCTCTATCGACATGTGAAGGAGGATGAATGGCGATCTCAACCTACCTTTTTGGACTACTCGTATGACAGACATGACAGTAGAACGTATTACTTAAGTATGGAGATACATATGTTACAAAACTATGCGCAGCTTTCTACTTATCCGAAAACTTGCGTGTGCGAGCACTAGCGACGCCAGTCGCGTTGGTTTTCGGAATAAGATCTTATTGAGCTACGATCTTCTTTTCATAGGTGGAAGTGTATGTTTTTGGCTGTAATGGGTTTATACTGGGGGTTGAACTATGGCAACAACAGGTGAACTTCGGGCTATCATCGAGGAACTTGAGTTAGTTGATGCAGGCGATGCCGCTAGCTATCTGGACACAAAACCTTCCTATGAGGAAGAGTTGCCAGATGTAATGGCGTCGACGCTTGCGAGTTGCTTGGATTACATATCGTCTGAAGATTGGAGCAAGCAACTGTTCTAACGAAGTTGCGCTGATCCATCAATCGTCATCTCCGTAGCACGGTCTTATCTGTTTTCTTTTTATCAGGGCACCTGGCTGAATCTTCAAAACAGCCAGGTGCTTTTTGTATCTTAATAAGATCTTAGTATTTGGCTTCGGTTAAGACCTTGATGCGTTTGTCGGCTGTTGGGATGCCGCTCTGCTTGAGCTGTTTGACTACTGCTTTCTGGTCGTATGCGACGCGGCGGTGTTCGGCTTGCCAGACGTTGTCTTGCCAGGTCAGGATTGCGTAGGAGGCCCGAATATCTTCATCGCGTGGTAGACCACAGCTGCCAACATCTACTAACAAGAGTCGTTGCCAGCGAAGCATGTATGCGACGTGATAATGCCCGAAAGCCAGAGCACCGATGGTTGGTGGGAGGTCGTTCAGGAAATGCTCTAGCTGACTATCCGGCGCTGTTGGGAAGATGGCCTCGGTCTGGTTGAGTGGATTCGCATGGACAACGAGCAGGTCTGTCCCACCCGGATTGCTGACCAGATGGCTGAATGGCAGGTTTGCCAGATAGTTAATCCCTGCCTCTCCGATCTGTTCGCGTGTCCACTCGATAATGCTCTGTTTCTTCGGACCTTTCTTTGCGGTCAGATTGACAACGTCGCTGTCCACATTGCCTTGAATGACGGGACAGTGAAGGCTCTGAACTGTGGCTAATACCTCTTTAGGGCATGGTCCGTTTAAACAGAGGTCGCCACCGATGACGATTTGCTGGATGGCAGGTTGTTGCGCGAGGTCCTGTAAGACGGCATCCAGCGCAATCTGATTGCCATGAATATCTGCTATTATTGCAATACGCATATGGTATCCTGGTATGAGATGCAATGTGATACATCTCTTCTCTCTTTAGGCTTTTGCTACCTTGCTACCTTCTTTCTCTCCATTGAGGAGCGGTAGCG
Organism: Ktedonobacteria bacterium brp13; assembly: GCA_015099395.1. Taxonomy (GTDB): domain Bacteria; phylum Chloroflexota; class Ktedonobacteria; order Ktedonobacterales; family Ktedonobacteraceae; genus Dictyobacter. The sequence continues at coordinate 4,727,130 of AP024096.1, forward strand.
TACTATGTCCATGGTCGTTAAGGGCTACAGGCTGGACGTCTGTAGATGCCTCTTTGCACCTCTGTACCCATCATCTGAACAGTGTCATACGTACATATATCAATGTATGTACACTATGATTGTGTGCCAGGCTACAAGTACTATACCAAAAATAGTGGAGGATAGAAAATGCTACATCGTATCGGTGTGATTTCTGATACGCATATCCCAAAGTTTTTACATATACCAGACGCTGTCTGGCAGCACTTCGAGGGTGTGGAGTTGATTATTCATGCAGGTGATCTTTCGACTCTTTCTGTGATCAGTGAGCTAGAGACTGTGGCTCCTGTCGTGGCAGTGCAGGGGAATATTGAGCAGGAAGATGTTGCGTTGGCGCTACCAATCAAGCGTGAGATCCAGGTTGGGGGTGTGCGTATCGGAATCGTGCATATCCTTGGCGATGCTCGCTATTATGCTCGTACCGCACGGCAAGAGTTTCCAGATGCACGGGCTATTGTCTTTGGACATAGCCATAATCCCTACAATGAAGAGCATGGCGGGCAGTTGCTCTTTAATCCAGGGAGCGCCAACGATCGCCGTCGCCAGCCCACCTGCTCTATCGGCATCTTGACGATCAATGACGAAGAGCAGACGGTACGTGGCGAGATTATTCCTATCGACCACTAGAGCACTAGAGCACTAGCGAACTAGCGACCGATATATTCCTGACCACCCATGTATGGGCGCAGGGCCTCTGGGAGGCGAATGCTGCCATCGGGCTGCTGATGATTCTCGATCAGCGGGATCAGGATACGCGGCGAGGCGATCGCTGTGTTGTTGAGGGTATGGACAAATTTGACGTGGCCCTCTTCGTCACGATAGCGCAGATTCGCGCGGCGTGCTTGCCAGTCGTGCAGATAGGAGCACGAGTGGGTCTCGCGATAGCGGTTCTCGCTGGGGACCCAGCATTCGAGGTCATACATACCGACTTTACCATCGCCCATGTCGCCAGTACAGACGTTGACAACTCGGTAGGGGAGTTCGAGTGCCTGCACAAGCTCTTCGGCGTTATGGATCAACTGCTCAAACCAGAAGAGCGACTCCTCATGGTCGGCCTTACAGAAGATAAATTGCTCGACCTTGTTGAACTGGTGGATGCGGAAGACGCCACGCGTATCTTTGCCATAGGTACCGGCCTCCTGTCGGTAACAGGGGCTGTAGCCGACAAACTTCATTGGCAGTTCTTCGTTTTTGAGGATCTCATCCTTATACATACCGGTGATCGGCACCTCAGCGGTACCGACGAGGAAGAGATCCTGATCCTTTATCTCGTAGACCTGATCGCGACCCTTGGGAAACTGGCCGCTGCCGACGAAGCTGAAGTCACGAGCCATCGAGGGGACGATCAAAGGCGTGAAGCCTTTCTTCGCCATACTATCCATCGCGAAGCTGATCAGCGCGAGCTCCAGACGCGCCGCGTCGCCACGCAGCACATAGCTACGCGAACCCGCGACCTTCACGGCCCTTTCAATATCCACCAGGTTATGTTTGAGCATGAGATCGTAGTGATCCATCGGCGTGAACTCGAAGTTGGGCTTCTCGCCCCAATGTCTGATCGGCACATTGTCGTTTTCATCCTTACCGATCGGTGCGCTGGGATCAGGAATATTGGGGACTGTGAGCAGTATATTATAACGCTCTTCGATCAGTTCATTCAACTCTGGTTCACGGGCCTTGATATATTCAGCCAGCTTCTTGCCTTCCGCGATCAGGTCGTTGCGCAGTTCCGTATTCTTCTCTCTGGCTGCCTGTTGAATACCCTTCGAAAGCTGATTCTGACGGGCACGGGTCTCCTCTACATCGCGCTGAAGTGCAACAACGCGCTGGTCGAGTGCCAGCAGAGCATCGACATCGAGCGAGTTATTCTTGAGCTGTGCGGCCCTTTTGACCACATCGGGATTGCTACGAATAAATCCGAGATCAAGCATGGTGCTTTAACTTCCTCCTCTTGAAATGTGCTTGCCTGCGTAAATTGTATAGACAGTGTAAATGATTATAGACTGCATAGATTGTTGTATAGGGCGTTATAGGGCGTTCACGCCATAAAAAAAACGCCGCGTCCAATCAAAGGACGACGACGCGACAGCATATGCTATGTTGCGTGGACCGTGGTACCACCTTCATTCTTTCAACGCCCTATCTCAGGATAGGATAGGATAGAATGTTGAAACTTCCTGACCGCTAACGGTGGCCGCCGTTGACGCTTAGCGCGTAGGCTCGTGGGGTGGATTTCGCTCATGCCCGTCGCCGCGTCACACCGACCCGCGGCTCTCTGGAACTGACTGGCCAGAACTACTTGTCCCATTCGTTGCCCGAATATTCTACTGTGTAGTAGTAATTAATTTTGCCAAAAGGATACCAGTGTAGCCCCTCTTTGTCAAGCTTTGTGTGCTGCGATGTCCCACAAACAATCTATGCATTTGTATTTATTTATGCTAGAATGCCTGAGTAGACATCAACTATACAGATCTGAGCACGCAACATAGGACCAGTGTCTGCTAATATCCGGCAAAATCGGTCAAAAAGCACTTCTGCTAATACTGGTTCGGATGGAAAGTTGCGCTGCGTTTTGCCTCAGTTTCTGTGGAAAAGCGGACTGAAGGCAAGATCAAACCCAAAAGATCCCCATTTTTTGTGTAAGGTTTTGAGGTTCAAGCGCGACATACAGGTGGAAAGCTAATGAGAGGAAATCTGGATGTATATCTGATTGAATAGTGCCTGTATCTGATGAACATAGCACAATAGACAAAGAGGCCCCCATCGAAATGCAGCACGAACGCTGTATTATAGAGCCAGAAGAGTTTATCGAATACGAAGGACAATCCGCGATACTTGCCCGCCTAAGCGACGTTTTGAGTTCAGCGCAGGTCACGCTGATCCTTCATCATCATACGCTTGAGTTACTTGCCAGTTTTAAAAAACAGGCTCTCTTCCTTGCTCCCCAGGCTTTCCAATCTCTGGTATGCAACAGGTTATCTTGTTTCTCATCCTTACACAATCATTGCGAGCAACAACAGATCATTGGCCGCAATGGCTAACCTGATCAAGGAATGTTGCGCTCTGTTGATAGAAAGAGAACTACTATGTCTTTTTTACGTCGTCTGGTATCATTTACACTCGTTCAAATGGTGATTGAAGTCGCAGCGGTTGCTGTCCTTATCATCTTGCTCCAGGCATTGCTGAACATATTCCCCAGCGCGTTTCTCCAGAGCACCTTTGGTGACACGCTCGCGAATATCTTGTATGCCTGCGTCATCTTTGGCGTATTGTTCTTGGCAAGTCGGAGGCTTGAACACTATCCACTTTCCGAGATGGGATTGCCCCGGCAGCACTGGGAACGCCCACTCTTGCTTGGTTTTCTGTCCGGTGGTGGCTTGATGGTAGCTGTCATTTTCGTGCTGGCATTAACTGGCTGCTATCATATAACTGGTATTGCGCCGCTTAGTGCTGTCCAACTCGTTGTGCTCATCGTCGCCTCGGGTCTCCTCGCCTTGCTCCTTTTGAGAAACAAGGGGAAAAGGAAGATGGGTTTCTTCCATTATCTGCTCTTTGTTTTCATTGGATTTGGACTCCTTCCTGTCGCTGCCTCTCTTATTCTCTTGCTGGCCGCGGCCATTCAGGAAGAACTGGTGTTTCGTGGGATCCTCTTCCGTTTACTGGAACGCACTCTTGGCTCATGGATCGCGTTAATTCTCAGCGCGCTTGCTTTCGGCGTAATCCACTTGACGAATCCAGGAGCGACACTGGTGAGCGCGCTGGCGATTACGATCACGGCGGGAGTTATTATGGCTGCCATCTATCTGCTGACACGAAGCCTGTGGTGGGTGATTGGCTTGCATCTGGGCTGGAACTTGTTTGAGGGACCCGTATTTGGCGCACAAATCTCAGGAAAGGGCACATATGGTGGTTTCTTCTCGGCCTCTCTCACCGGCCCGCAGGCGTGGACGGGGGGAGCTTTTGGGCCGGAAGCCGGGCTGGTAGCCATCCTCATTGTTGGCCTGGTGGGACTTTTCCTTTGTATTAAAGCGGCACGTCAGCATCTCATCGTGAAGCCCGGCTGGCGACAGCAGACCTCTCAGGGAGCACAATCAGAGATCACAGAAGTGCCAACGAACATCTAGGCCAATCCTTACATGAGGGTAAGCGTAGGGGTAATGCGCCGGCTACCTCGCTGACGCCAGCCTCGCCAGCGCCCGCCAGGCTGCTCATTTCCTGATCCAGCATTGAGCAACGACATTGTCTCGATGGGCGATAGCGGCGGCAAAGCCGCGCTTAAAGCTGGCCTGCTGCCAATCTTTGGGCCCGAGAAAGTCTCCCGTGGCTACCTCAGTGCTCTGCGCAGACTGCCTTCCGGCGTGGTCATGCGCGTCACCGAGGTCAACGACCAGCCAGCTCTCGTCAGCTATCTCAACGAAAAACCCATCGGCACCATTCTCCTGAAAATCTAGGGTGAGCAAATCTCGCATCTCTATTATGTGGTTAATCCTGAGAAGCTGAACTGGCTGTAACTGTTCTCGAGCTTCGCGTTCGATGTCTATCAGATGCATCAACTGCTTCAGTCTGACTGAACGAGGTCAAGAGCAGCAATAAGCATAGTCCATCCTTTCCTATACCTGATCTACACAACATGAACTATTTAATAAAACAAAGCTTATTGTTAATAAGGAATAAAACAGGATGGGAAAAGACACCAGATGCATACGCATATTTGTGAAACACTACATCAATCCAATTCTACGCAACCTTGCCATAGGTAAGCACGGACCTCAGGAATATCACTTTCAAAAACCCACATTGATCGATAAAAAAGCTGGCTTTGCAGCCCTGCCATCACCCATTAGGCAAATCCTACAACTACTCGGCGCTCAGTACTTCGTGAAGCTTCCAATAAGTCTATAGAAAAATCAAAAACGAGAAAGTTGATGTTCCGATGATCAGGGTACCCTCCTGGCCGATTGGTCCCGATGGTTTTCATATCGTGACGGCGGCAGCAACCCAGACCTCGAATATCGGATTAGCTGCGAGTACTAGTACTATAACGTGCACGCCGAACTCCCCCGATGATCGTGATGCGATTTCGACCTGGCTGGCCACTTCCGGCACATCGGCGGTAACCGCAGTCACCAGATTGCTGAAACATTGTGTTGTGGCTCAGTTACTACGGTTGAGCATTCCAGGATCATATGTTATAGTGACAGTTCAATACGATACAATACACTATAGAAACGGGCAAAAGAAAAGATGGTACAAGAGACTGAACTACAGGTGCTCTCACATGTGCAAGCGGAAACCTTGCTGCGTGCCAGGAAAGAGGGTCTTTCTGCTGTGACAATATCTCCTGATCTTGGCATTTCGCAGGTGACAGTTGAGCTGTCAGATGACGGTGTGACGTTTCCTGGTGGTGCGCGGATCGGTTGGAAGCAGGTCGAGAAGATACGGGCGTCCGAGAACAATTGTTTTGTGCTCGCAGAAGCAGGAATACGAGCGATTCAGTTTTTTTCGGAAGAGACGAATCGTATGTGTAGCTTGTTGCCAACAAAAAGTACACCGACTATGCTGATTGCAGGCTTTACGATGCATCGCATTGTGGATACCGATCCGCTGCAGGATACTCTGAAGAAGATGGCGACTATTACGCCTGTGACCGGGCGTGTACTGGATACGGCCACTGGATTGGGCTATACAGCTATTGCAGCGGCACAAACGGCAAGCGAAGTCGTCACGATCGAGCTTGATCCGGGAGCGCAGGTGATTGCACGACAAAATCCCTGGTCCCGTGAATTATTTCAGAATCCTCGTATTCGACAGGTAATGGGCGATGCCTTTGAAGTGGTGCCGACATTTGAGGATGCAAGCTTCTCGTCCATCATCCATGATCCTCCGGTCTTCAAGTTGGCAGGCGATCTGTATTCAGGAGAGTTCTATCGCCAGTTGTATCGCATCTTGCAACGTGGTGGTCGGCTGTTCCACTATATTGGCGATCTGAACAGTAAATCAAGTGGAACGGTGGCACATGGCGCGCTGAAACGCCTGCAAGAGGCAGGCTTCAAACGTGTAGTGCGACGACCTGAAGCTTTTGGAGTGGTGGCGTATAAATAAAAAAAGGATGTTTTTTTGGAGTGCTCTATCTGTTGTTCAGTCGCATATCGTTGCAGTGAAAACGTGCCATATCCATAGAAATTGCTACATCATGATGCATACTAGCCTTTAACAGGAGTGTGTGGAGGTATCAATGGATCAGATAAAGTTGCCCGGTCAGAGCCAGCGTTCGACATTGGAAAAATGGCCTGAACTACCTTATGCCGCCTGGAAAGATACCTGTGAGACGTTGCATATGTGGACGCAGATTGTAGGCAAGATCAGGCTTGCTTGCAGTCCCTATGTAAATCACTGGTGGCAAGTTCCTCTTTATGTCACTGCACGTGGTTTGACGACCTCCCCAATGCTTTATCAGAAGGGGATCTTTGAAATGACGTTTGATTTCAATGATCATCTTCTGCTGATTCAAACGAGTGAGGACAACTTCAAAGTGGTACCGCTTTTCGCACGTTCGGTCGCAGAATTTTATCAGGAATTGTTTTCGGTGTTGCAGTCCCTGGATATTGATGTCCAGATCAACACGTTGCCGCAAGAGGTTAAAAATCCTATTCGTTTTCCTGAAGATACCGTTCATGCGTCATATGATCCAACCTATGTCAATCGCTTCTGGCATATTCTGGCGCAGATAGATGCGGTTTTCCTGCGCTATCGTTCCTCGTTTATTGGCAAGTGCAGTCCAATTCATTTTTTCTGGGGTAGTTTCGATCTAGCGTTGACCTTTTTCAGTGGGCGGCCAGCTCCTGAGCGTCCAGGTGCGGATATGATTACACGCGAAGCCTATTCGCATGAGGTTATTAGCGCAGGATTCTGGCCTGGTAATGCGGATTTTCCCCAGGCCGCGTTCTATTCCTATACCGTTCCTATACCAGCCGGACTTGCATCAGAGCCGATTCGTCCCAGTTCCGCCTATTATAATGCAGACCTGGGAGAGTTCCTTTTAACGTATGATGACGTTCGCCATGCAGATGCCCCGGAAGAGGTCCTTCTTGATTTTTGTCGTAGTACCTATGAGGCAGGTGCGCGTGCTGCTGGCTGGGATCGCCAGGCACTTGAAAAGAGAGTGTAAGGATCTGCGTACGACTTACTTACTCGCTTTGTACTGCCAGAGTTGGGCGTTACTAAAGGCGACGTCGATGGGTGTGTCGTTGTCGACGACGGCGACGCCGATCTTGCCACTACTCAATGTACTGTCGCTGGCACTGTTGAGATACTGGCTGTTGGCGAAGAAGATAAATTGATCTTTGTTGGCGATGAGCGTGAGTGTGTTGCTGGCTTCGACGCCTGTATTGATGGCATCGCTGATCCCGTGGACAATCTCTGTCGCTGTTCCGCTGGCGTCGTAGTAGTCAATCCCATAGCTGCCATCGGTGCTGATATACAGGAAGTAGTAGGCGTCGTTGCTATTGGAGACGCGGAAGATGAGCCCGGCCTGTCCATTATTCCCTTTTTTGCTGGTCAGCGTAATCTGGTAGGCAAAGTCTGCAAAGTTGGTCTTCTGGGCGATGCATGGTTGCAGATAGGAGAGTTGGTTCTCGCTGGCATGGTAGCTGCCATTCTGGAATGCGCAACCGACATAGCTACTGGCGCCACCCTGATCCCAGCCGCCGCTCCCAGTGTCATTGGTGAGTGCGTCAGTAAATTTGGGAGTGCCCTGGGTCCAGAGGGTAAGCAGATCCTGATTGGCGGTTTCGGTTGCTGTCGCTGCGATGGTGGCATCGCTGGCTTGAGTAGTGGCTACAGCTTGTGCGGTCGCGCTAGCCTCGATGGCATTCTGGGCGTTGGTGAGGGCCTGTTGCGTGCCCCGGACCTGGGCCTGTATTGTGCCTACGGCGTTGCGCGTCTGCTGGGCTTCGAGATTATCGACCCGCGTAATAGCATGTGCATAGCCGCGGGTGGTACTAAAGATGATCAGAACCGATCCGCTGATGAGCAGCAATAGCGAGAGGATAATGGAACCTTGTAACGCTATCGTTTTCCAGAGCGGTCGTCGTACAGGAGGGGTTGGGGGGGGCGGCCAGGATGGCGCTGGAGCAGGCGTCGGTCTGCTAACGGCAGTAGTAGAGGCATCTTGCTTGCTTTCACTACTGGTGACAGGTATGATTGACTCCTTTGTTTGCTTGCTGGCTGTCCTTGCCGCCATGGTTGTTTCCTCTGACATGCTGTGCTTTCCCCTTCTAAAGACTTTTGCATCAATAGATAGAGTAGCACAAGGAATGGAAGATGTATAGAAAACAAACATTTGTCTATCTAGATGCCCCAGACTTTGACGTTGCTGAAGTGAGCATCAGCGGTATCGTTATTGGGATCACCGACGAAGAGGCCAATATGGCCGGAGCTCGCGGTCGTATCATTGATCTTCATAAGATAGCTCCCATTGATATAAAGGTAGAGCGTTGTATGTTGGGCGATAATCGTTAGCGTATTGCTCTGGCTCGCACCCTTGATGGCATTGTTGATCCCGCCGCCGATGACGCGTGGGCTCTCAATATCATTTGGACGCGAGGTAGCCAGGAGATAGCGATTATTGGGTGAGATACCAAAGAGATAGAGGAGCTGTCCTTTATCATCTGAACGTATGATCAGGCCGCCCAGGGTACCCTGATAACCATGGATGGTCGCTTGATACGCGATATTGCTAAATTTTTGCGCCTGCGCCAGGCAGATTGCCATCTGGTTACGCTGGTTGCTGACTGCATGCAGCATCGTGTGATCGTAGGTACAGGTCCCTTGCGTATTTGCGGATGTCCAATTATTGGCATCTATCGCTGCAAGTGGATCACTGAGTAGCGGGCGGCGACTGAGTGCAGCTGTATACAGTTTAGCAGGATCGCTGATAGTTAGCGGTGGTAGGTTGACTACTACGGTTGGTCTGACCGTTGCTTTTGTCTGTGTTTGAAATGCTGGTGCGAAATTCACAAATAGACATGCACAGATTGTGAGCACGACACAGGCAACTAGTAGCCCGAGAGAGATCTTAAGCCTCCTGTGTTTTTTGTTTTTGCGCCGTTGCAACAGGTATGGTGTTCTGGTGGGCGGTTGCACTAGACTTATCTTGACGCTTCCTTGCTTCAGTTCGGATGGGAATGCAGGCACGTCTTCTGGTGCCAGCAACGGCGGCAGAAAATCATAAAATGAGCTCTGCGACCGTAGCGGTGACTTCTGTGTTTTAATGGCTGGTATGGCAGGCAGGGACGGTAACGTCATCATCGGTGCACGTAGCGGCGCAAATTGCGCTCGTGATGCCGCTGATGACGGCGGTATTGAAGGCATCGACACATCTCTGTCAGTGCGTGTACCATGTGGTCGTCTCAATAAGGGACCCTGACCTGTCTGAGCGATAGGACTTTCTGGTAGCGTTGGACGCTGAGGAATTGGGTGTGTTGGTAGTTTGAAACGTCGCGTATCAGTGGAGAGTGGTTCTGAGATCAGGTCCGAGTTTGGCAACGCTGGCTGGTGCTGTTGCGCAACCAGATGCGTTGACGTGCTCTGGTGTTGACCACAGTGTGGACATTGTAGTTGTGATGGCAGAAGTGCAAAACCACAGTTAAAACAATGCATGCTTTTTACTCTCTACTATAATGATACAGCAAGTTCACTCATATATTTTATCGTATTTTACCTTTATATATCAGGCAAATTGAATGATCTGGCATTTTTTAGGGAAAATAGTACTGTCAAATTATATAGTATGCAGCATACATATCTAGCATGACCAGTACTTGTTTCAACCACTCTCTGCTCTATATAACCTGATATGCTCTGAAATGTACAGATGCAGCCAGTAATTTATAGAAAAAAGATGTGTATTAGAGAAATTAACCTTCTCTAAAGTTTCCAGACACGCAAATTGGTAAATGCGCAGTCGGTCTTGTTGGTGTGGTCCAGCGCCATGACGCCGATGGCACCAGCACTGTAGCTGTTGTCGTTGGTGCTGCCGATGTACTGATGGTTGATGTAGAGATAGAAGTTACTGCCTCTGGCGATTAACGAGAGGGTATTGATCTGGTTATTTCCTGCCTTGATCAGGCTACTTTTGTCGTAGACCAGGAGTGTTGCATGTCCATTGTCGCGTGTGAGGACGAATGCATAGGTACCATCACTGCGAATGCGGAAGCTATAGAAGTTCTTGCTGGCGGCGTCCGAGCGTAAGATGATGCCGCCTTCATCGCCGCGCTGGATATTAATCTGAATCTCCAATGCGAAGTTCTGGTAGTTCGTAGCATGGGCGAGACAGGGAGTATAGTAATCAGGCTGGAAGACGCTACTATGGAAGGCGTTATTGGTAAAGGCACAGCCACCGCCATCCTGTGTGGGATAGATGTCCCAGTTTGGCCCATCCTCAAAGGCCAGTGGAGAAGAGAGGTCAGGGGTGCCACGCGTATTCTGTGCGAGCATGTTCTGGAAGGCCGTGACCGTTGCTATGGCCTGTACAGTGGCCTGCGCATTGGCTGTCGCTATAGCTCTGTTTTGTGCAAGCGTTGTTGCGGTCGCCTGTTGTTGCGCTGTATTCGTGGCCTGAGCAACGCTTGTGTTATATCTATTCATCGTCGTGGTTGCCTGTACGTGGATCTGCGTGGGGCGTGAGATTCCGGCGTAATAGAGCAGCCCGAAGCCGCTAGCGACAAGGAACGCGGAGAGCAAGATGACACCGGTCACCAGCAGGGGTGACGCTGGCTTCAGTGGGGGTGGCATCGTCGCCGTACTGATACCTGGTACGTTCTGCGAATAGCTGCCTGCTTGCTGATGCTGGTACGGATAGACACTGCCCTGTTGCTCCGGAGGCCGGAACGATGGAGCCTGATACGGTACGTTGGGGCTATCCGGTTGATCTGAGCGATTGACGTCAGACGACTGAGGAGGGGAAGAGGACGGCTGCATGGCTTCAGGTGCAGATGGATACGGTGTCGATGGTGCGAACGGCGTCGTTGGCATCTTTGGCGTCACAGGCTGCGTCACAGACTTGTCACTCCCGCAATGAGGACACAGATTCGACTCGGACAAGAATGGTGTTCCGCAGAAAGCACAATAGTGCATATGCCCCTCCTGATGTACTTTCATAAATACGTGATATATATGGATTGCATGCTTTTTTTATAAAGATAAGCTGAAACCTACCTGAGTAGAATACTGCTGAGATAGTATAACATTATTATACTTCTCAGCAAACCTTTTTTACTATACTATTGTCGCTGGTAGTACGTAACGATATATATTTACAATTTCCACACCTCTACTCGACTATAGCGAACAGCGGTAGTATTTGTGTAATTATTTGCGAGGACACCGATGAGTCCGCTACTACGGTGCTCATCCAAAACGCTCGTAATATATTTGCTGTTGATATAGAAGTCGAGAGAGGTACCGCTGGCAATTACTCCCAGCCGGTTTTCCTGCCCTGCCCCATTGACGATACTGCTGGAATAGCCATCTTTAAGTGTTTTGGCGCGCTGCTTCGAGCTGCCGGAATAGTAGTAGATGCTATAGGTGCCATCCTGATCGACGACAAAAAGGTAGGATTGCGTATTGGTTGCATCGGCTCGTACGATCAGCCCGCCCGCATCACCCTGCAGAATCTTCATATCTACCTGATATGCGAAATTACTAAACGTCGCATGCTTGGCCAGGCAGGGTAGAAAGAATCCCTTCTGTGTAACGGTTGCGGTGTAGGTAGCTTTAACAAACGAGCAGCCAGCACCAGTATCCCAGTTATAGCTATCCGGGTTACGCAAGTTGTCGTCGAGTATAGGGGTTGTATGGGCGATCAGGTTATAGGTAGATTGATGGACTGCCTGGGTAGTTGCTGTCGCTGCCACCTCGGCGGTAGCAGTCGCGCCAATAATCGCGGCACGTGTCGCGTGTACGGACAGCATCCGTCCGATGCGTGTCTGGGCCAGAGTCGTCTGCTGGAGATGCAGCGCATAGGGACGATAGACGGTGTTGTACGTGACAAAACCGCTTGCGCTAATAATGAGTAAGAGCGCCAAAGCAGCGATAATACGTAGCTTTTTGTAGTTGTTGCGAGGTTGACGGGGCGGTTGTATGCTATCTTGAATATTACGCACTCTGTGCTGGTTACCATCTTCTATTTCCATCCTCATCCTCCTATCCATAGTGTACAGAATTGTGCATAACACTACTATAGCAAAGGAAAAGACAGAGAGGAAGAGCATGCATCTAAAAACACATATGAGTAGCTAATAGCTATGTGTACAGTATAAGAAAGCATAAGCACGTATGTGCCTTAGGATGCATGCCCTTCCTGATGATTATGTATCGTTCTAGCGCTTTGTAGAACCTGACTGTCCTGCTGATTGTGTGTCGTTTTGAACGGTTAGAACGGTTAGATCATACCCAGTTCCCACCTGGCATCTTCTGTCATTTTCTCAGGAGACCAGGGGGGATCAAATGTGAGCTCAACCTTGCAGCTCTTCACATTTTCGACTTGCAGTACATGTGATTCTACATCAGAGATAACTTCACCGGCCATCGGGCAGCCCAAGGCGGTTAATGTCATCGTGATGGCAACATGCGCACTCTCAGTATTGATGGCAACATCATACACCAGGCCAAGATCTACAATGTTGACGGGTATTTCCGGGTCGTAGCATTCGCGCAGTGCGTCCGCCAATTCGGCCTCGTTAATTTCTACCATTGATTCGTTTGCTCCTTATCGCTCCGCCCTGTAATTCTGAGTAAAATGGTCGGAATACACATTTATAATATAGCGCATTGTGGGGGTATTGTCAAAGTCGAGGGGCGGCTCTACGTTCTTCCGTTTCTATCTGTTTTAGCGCAAAAAATTATACTGTTCTTCTCTCCAGTACCTGGTTTTTTCCGCTTTTCTCTGCTTGTGAACATAGATATAAATGTGGGTGCTGTAGCGCTAGCTATACTGGAAAAAGAAAAGGTAGATGCTGGATGCTAGATGCAGCAGACACAGGGTTTTCCTCTTGTAAAAAGATTATATCGATGCCATTCAAGCGTAACGTGTGCATGGCTAGATGAGGATATAAAGCGATGTTTCAGATTGAAAAATCTCATACACATACATCTATAGAGGTGCAACGAGCGGCTGCTAGTGAAACTGGAGCGGAGATTGTTGCATTCTCACGGGACAACGTTTTGAATATGTTGACGGAACTGGTGGAGAGTATGGAGGTGGTTTGCTCCAGGAATGTCTTTGCGCAGCTCTCTACACAGGAGATTCAGGAGGCGGTGACATCCTGGTACGAACTGGCCTATACGAGTTTACGTAGCATACAGGATATCCTGCGTCACCTACCCACTGGTTCCGCTCCCGCTGGTCCGGCTGCTCGCAAGAAGGTTGATGCTGGTGCACTGGGGATGACTGAACGTGAATATCAACTGGCAACACTGCTCGCGCATAGTATGTCATTGAAAGATATTGCCCACTATTGGGGGGTTTCTGAGAAGACGGTGCGCAATCACCTTGCCAATGTGAGCCGTAAGCTCAATTGTCAGGACCGGGTGCAGATCGTCTTATATGCGCTACGCGCTGGTTGGGTTGAGCTTGAATCTTAGCTGAGAACCTCAACCTGTGGCTCTGGGGCTGCTAGCTGTTGCGGCTGCGCATGCCAGTCGATGATGGTATTCATGCTCTGGCAATAGGTAATCAGGCGATTGAAGGTTGGTAGTTGCTGTAATGCTGTCTGCGAACCAACGAGGATCAGTTTGCATTGTGCCCGGGTCAGGGCGACGTTGAGCCGGTTGGGATTGATCAGGAATTCGTAGCGAGGACTTGTGCTGTCCGGTGCCCGGGTCGTGGCGAATGAGATCAGGATGACTTGCCGCTCTCCTCCCTGGAAGCGATCGACGGTATCGACGCTTAATGCGGTGCCGATGGGGAGTGCGCTCCAACCGATTGTTGCGTCGTCCTGATTGAGGTGACGACGAATATTCGCGACCTGCGCACGGTATGGTGCGATCACTCCGATATCTTCGGGGGCGATACCACGTGCGAGCAGGCTGCCGATCAATTCACGGATAGCACGTGCCTCTGCGTTGCTCTGCTTGCTCTGCTCAGCGTTTTCGGCATGCTCCTCAGCGTGCATCGCGACAAAGACCAGCGGGAAACGTGGATCGAGTGCTCGCGTAATGGCGGCCTGCTCTGGCTGTTCTCCGTGTGCCTGTGCTTCTGGGTTGCTTGCTCCTGCTATCGCACGGTCATCGTTCTTCTTATAGATAATGCGCCGTTCTGCGATGGATGGATGTGCGCGCAACTGTTTCTCGTAAAAGACGGTGGATGAGAAGTTTGAGATCCATTTGTTCATGCGATATTGGGTGCGCAACGGCACACAGGCGCTGATCTCCAGGGGATGATGGGCCTGATGCTCTTCGTCGAGCTGCTTGAGCTGGCTGAAGAGGGAGACGTTCAGCCCTTCTTCAGCTGCCTGCTTGCTTAAGACGAGTGGTGGTAACTGTTTCTCGTCACCCACCAGGATAAAGCGGCGGGCGAAGCGGAGCGCACCGAGGATAGCCGGGATTGTAAGCTGACCGGCTTCGTCGATGATGGCAACGTCAAAGAGGAAGCTGGTATTATCCAGTGGTTCGCCGCCAGAGCGAGAACCGAGCGCGGCATAACGGTCCGCTGACCATGTCGCGGTCGTCGAGGCGACGACACGTGGACCATGCAGGGCATTGAAGACAAGGTCGCCAAACTCACGTGGTGTTGTGAACTCGCTCTGTGAGGGTATGAGCGATGTTGCTCTGTTCTCTGCGAGATCCTGGTTGTCCTCTATACCAGCGCGTTGCTTGAGTGCCCGTTCGATATGTGCGTGGAGCAGATAAGGACGGATGGTGCTATCGACATTGCGGCTACTGCCCAGGCGCAAGAAGTCGTGCTGGCCCTCTTTCTCCAGGCGTTTCAGCATATTGTCGACGGCCTGATTGGTAAAGGCGGCAAGCATAATCTTCTCACCACGGGCTGCCAGTTGTTTGACGATCTCCGCGATGACGCTGGTCTTACCGGTACCAGGCGGTCCATGGATCAGCAGGTAATCCTTCATTTCGAGGGCACGCTCGACAGCCTGGTTCTGCTCGCGATTAAAGTCTGCGCGCTGAACGACTGGTTCTTTGATGAAGCGTGGACGTACGCGACCTGCGACGAGGTCGTGTAGATGGGTAGAGACATTCTGCCAGCGCATCAGGTTCTGTAGTGTACGTACATGGACAAGGTCGTTCTCGTAGCGATCGACCAGCGTCGGATGGCTGATCAGTTCGCGGGTCCAGATCGTGAGCCGCTCAGAGCTGATCGCCATGATGGTACCACTGACCACCTCGCCAGTAATCGGACTACCATCGCTCAGCAGGATTTCATCGCCCTCACGAAGTTCCGAGGTATTGGTGCAGTGATAGCTCTGGCTCCAACCGTCGTTCTCGATTGTCGCTGGGCCCAGGGGCTCCAGACCCTGGATCGTGCTGCCCTGTGCCAGCCGTTCTGGCGCGGATAGCAGCCAGAGTTGTGCCTGTTGTAGCTCACCGGCCTGCCCTTCAAGTTGGAGCAGGTGAAAATAGTGCGCAAAGAACTGCTTATCCTCTGCGCGACTGACCTGTTGCGCCGGACTGATATACGCAGGCAATGGTGGTACGCTCAGAGGCGACAGCTGGCCGGACTCTGGTATATGCTCGATTGTGCTTTGCTCAGGAGGAGTAACCTCTACAGCTGGCGGTTGCCAATCCAGGTAACCAGAGATGCGCTGACATTCGTCTTGCAGTCTGCACTTGTTGCACTTAGCGGGCCCTGGCGGTTCGGAGGGGATACCGGTCACGCGGTCTAATACCAGGATCGTACGGCGCTCGTTGACACGCTGAATATCACGGATGGTGGCGCGGATACCGATTGCCTCGGCCTTGCCAGGTGTGCCGCTATAGAGCAAGGTCGCGAAGGCGCGCTTCATACGCGCATCACGACGCACAGCCAGCAGTGCATGATAGCCCAACACCTGCCAGCGATGTTCATTTTTCGGCAGGTTACCGCTGGCCCCACCAGTCTTGAGCTCAAGCAGGCGTTGCTGGCCTTCGTGCTGCCAGAAAAGATCGAGCCGTCCACGTAGACCGATCTCAGGGGCCAGTAGAAACGTCTCGGCCCGCACCTGATTACCCTGACTCTCCTCAGTCTCACCATCGCTATGTATACCGGGGAGGGTCCAGAGCGTATTGCGCTCGCTCTCATACCAGCGGGCGAGGCTCTCCAGGTGTGGTATGACACTCTCACGAACCTCTGCGAACGAGACATCGGCGAGTGCCACCTCGACACTGGTCGTATCCTGCTGGAGCTTCTCTTCCAGGTAGCGTTGCAGCGCCTGAAAAGGGGATTCTTCTCCATCACCGCCCGTCAGCGACGACCATGTATTGAACTTTCCCCGATCATGCTCTTTGAGGAGCTCAGCAAAGCAATGGTGTACCAGATTGCCGCGCAGCATCTCGAACGAGCCGCCAGAGGGGATCATGCGTTTCAGCAGATACTGCCGGGTACAATATTCAGCCTCATTGAGGTCAGTAATATTGAGCAGGATATCTGGTTCGAGGACCGCCAGAGTATATGCATTCGCCTGGTAGCGTAACCGGCTCTTCTCACCGTATGTGATGGTGACCGGGGCAGTGGGTAGATGGTAGATGCGTAGTGTAAGTTGATGGAGGGCAACCTGTTCACGGCGTGCATTGAGCTCTTTGATGAAGCGGCGATAGTAGTGCTCTTCTAGCTGTACCTCGACGCGCTCAGTGCCAGTATCGAGCAAGATATAGGGGATATGGGCTCCCTGGTGCGTGTTCTCGCGGGCGGCAATCAGGCGGCCTTCCAGGCGTTGCATATGGCAGGTATGGTGAGGGTCAAGCGTACAGAGAAAGCATTCAGGCTGTTGAGCTATAGTCTGTTCCTGTTCCTGTGTTGCCGCCGCATACTCTGTCATCAGTCGCGCTACGCCCCCAATCATCTATTATATTGTTGAAGTGTACGTTAATGATCGGCTTTAGTCAACCGTTATAGGGCGGTTGTGAGGTTGCCGCGAGATCACTGCGAACGATCCTTGCGCGCTGATATAATGCAGTGGGGAAGGGTATCTTCCCAGCAGGAGGTTTTACCATGTCTTTACCGACCATTCGTACGATTACGCTGGGCCTGGAGCAGCCCCATCCTTTATCCGCAGCGGTCCTTCAGCAGGCAGCGCAGATCTTGCAACGCGCCAGTGCACGCTATCAAACAGAGGGTTATATTGTGCAGACAGTACGTATCGCAACGCGTCCCCTGCTTGACGACCTGGCGGACTGGTCAGCGGCACGTATCCTTGCGTATGCGCAGGAGTTACAGCGCCAGCTTACTGAACTGGGACTTGAGTATTGTTCATTGGGGACCGTCTTTGCCGCGCGTCCAGATTTTTCGCTGGCCCGGCTAGAGTTGATTACGGATCTGCTGATCGCAAGCGAGGTACTGAGCGCGACAGTGCACCTTGCAACACCGGAGGATGGTCTGCGTGCTGAAGCCGCGCTGCCCATAGCACACATGATGCAGCGATTGGCGCACGAGACGCCCGAAGGCTTTGGCAACTTCCGTTTCGCCATGCTGGCCTGTGTGCCACCAGGAGGCCCCTTCTTCCCTACGGCCTACCATAGTGGTCCTACGCGGCTCTCTCTGGGCTTGCAGGGAGCGTCACTGGTCCTGGCAGCGTTAGAACAGACAAGCGGTGTAGATGCTCTTACAAGCCCACTGACACCGGCATTGATTACACGTTCAGTCGGTGAGGCATTGACCTTACAGGCAGGGCCACTTGCAACGCTGGCACAGAGGTATGCAGCAGAAGAGAATATTCAATTTGGTGGTCTGGATCTCTCGCCTGCACCGATGGGTGAGACCAGCATCGTAACGGCCATTGAAGCCTGTGGCTATGGTCCGCTGGGCTCAGCGGGGACACTCACTGTCGTAGGAGCGTTGACTGCCGCATTGAAAAGTGTCGCACTGCCGTTATGTGGCTATAATGGTCTGATGTTGCCCGTGCTAGAAGATGAAGTATTGGGGCAACGTTGGGCAGAGGGTGGCATCAACGCGCAACAACTCTTGCTCTACTCTGCCGTCTGTGGTACTGGCCTGGATACCATCCCGCTGCCGGGTGATAGCGATCCCGAACAGATTGCGCATCTCTTACTGGATGTTGCCACACTGGCCTTGCGCTATCAAAAACCGCTTTCAGCGCGTCTCTTTCCAGTACCAGGTAAGCAGGCAGGAGAGCGAACGAACTTCAGCTCGCAGTATCTTACCAACACCATCATTCGTGGCCTGTAACGTGAAAAAGGTGTAATAGGAGCAGGGTTGTCTATTTGTATGTGTGGTAAAGCAGTAGAGCCACATTAGCCGGTGAAATTAGGCAAAGAAAAACGACAAATGCTCACAAAAACAGGTAATGTTGCTAAAGCCTCCCTCTTTGAGGGGGGAAAGCCGCGATAGCGGCAGGGGGGAGTAGAAAGCTAGCAATTCCCTGTAATCATCGATTACCAACTATGAAGATAAGAGTGATAGATTGTGTATAATCGAGGTTAATAGCGTAATTCAAGTATCTACTCCCCCCTGTCGCTGCGGCGACATCCCCCCTCAAAGAGGGAGGCAGGGGTATTACCATCCCTGCAGGCGATAGTGATCTTTTACGATACGAGAGATACTGTATCTGCTCACAAAAACAGGTAATGTCGCTAAAGCCTCCCTCTTTGAGGGGGGAAAGCCGCGATAGCGGCAGGGGGAGTAGAAAGCTAGCAATTCCCTGTAATCCTCGATTACCAACTATGAAGATAAGAGTGATAGATTGTGTATAATCGAGTTAATAGAGTATTTCAAGAATCTACTCCCCCCTGTCGCTGCGGCGACATCCCCCCTCAAAGAGGGAGGCAGGGGTATTACCATCTTTTCCTGTGAATTCATACTTTTTGGTACTTGGAAGATGGCAGGAAATGTGAAATCTCATAAAAATTCACCAGTGAGTGTTGCTCTATTGGTATGTGTGGGGGAATTGTATATGTGGGGGGGAGTTACGAGGCATGAAACAGGGAGCGACACATGTCGCTCCTGAATTTCTCCCGATAAACGAACGTACGCAGGTAAGAACTACAAGCGTGTGCTAGTTAGTGACTGGGATGAGTACCCCAGAATGCGTTCATCACCCCATCGTAGGAGCTACGAATACCCTCGTAGAGGCGAGCATTCTCTATTGCCAGTCCGGCCAGGCTTGCCAGCATAGAAAGAAACTGTTTATCATCCTCCGTAAAATTCGTTGGTTGGTCGGTATAGACGCGCATCACACCGATAGCTTCGCCGCGCACCTCTAAAGGAGCGCAGAGAACAGAGACCAATCCCTCCGTACGAGCAGCATCTCGGTACTGGAAGCGTGGATCGGTTCTTACGTCAGCGATGTGGACTGGCGTGCCTTTTAATGCCTCACTATCGATCTGGCTATGGGTAATATTGACAGGTCCCTTTGCCAGGTATTCATTACTGAGGCCGTATACCGCACTGAGACGTAACTGTCCTGACTCGGGGTCGAGCAGACGGAGTCCGCAGGCTTTCACCTGCATAGCCTTCGTAATACTGGTAACAACACTCTGCAAGACCTGATCGAGTTCAAGGCTTGAGGAGATTGTCAGGGTTGCCTCATAAAGTGCCTGATAATAATCTCTTTGTGGGAGTTCCTTATAGCTCTGCGATGCTGAGTCGTTTGTCATCATCAAATTCTCCCGACTAGTGCAATTGTGCTCATTGGCGATGAACAGTATGCTAGAAATTGCGGATCACACTTAGTAATACGGATGCAGCGGAGCATACGTATCAACTGAACCACAATGAACCACAATGCACGCTCATTTTGTGTATCCCGCTGATGGCTATATTTACCTGATGATGACAGAGGAATCCCTGCCCTTCTTTACTGTACGTTATGAAACATTATGACTTTGCTATCGCTTGTTGCACATGATGATTATTCTGTGCATTCGTTGAGTTCGGATCCTGTACAAACCAGACGCGGCAAGGTGAATTAGCCAGGACATATGAAACAGTTTTGCTTAGCTCACTAAAGCTTTTGCTACTGCTGCGTACAAAACCGATCAACAGTAATGCACAGTGATGGTCCGTGGCTTCATCAACGATGGCAGGACCAGCATCACGTGCTTGCACGACCTCAGCGGCTGCATCGCAACCAACACGTTCAGCGATCTCCATAGCTGCGTTGAGCATTTGATCTGCTCGTTCTGATTCCTGTGTCAATACTGCCTTTAAGGGCAATGCACGTGGCACTTCAATGACATGAACGAGATGGACCTTACGTCTGGCTCCTTTTGCCATCTGGCAGCCAAGATAGACCAGATTGGTGTCGAGTTGCTCGCCACCGAGTACAATAGCAATATCGCCCGCAGCACAATTTCCAAGAGCTGATTTGCTGATCTCTGACTCTTCTTTGGCCTTGGAACCCCATAAGTGAACCATGATTTCTCCCCTCCTGATGGAGTGTGATAAAACAGCATCATCTGGCACATTCAGTGTCAGTTTGTTGCAGCGGATGTCAGCGTGGCACTGTAACAACTAACATCCAGGCGGCTAAGCATTGTATCCCTTTGCTTAAGAGACGTCAATAGCACAAGCAATAACTCTGGTTTTTATAAAAGCCAGGAACCAGGAACGCCGCCAGAGATCGATAAACATTGATCTCCGCCCTCCATTGACTGCTCAATTACGTACTCTCTAACACTATGTACGAAGATACAAGACGAGAAGTTTTAGCGCACACCAGTTTACTTTTGTAGCGTTATTTTCACTTGTATGATTGATCTTACGACCGCTCACTCCATCCACCCGGCTAAGATCTTATTCCGAAAACCAACGCGACTGGCGTCGCTAGTGCTACGCACTCAAGTTTTCGGATCAGTAGTAAAAAAAAGAGGGCGACCACCTGGTCGCCTATAGATCTTAGTCCGGTTCGATGGTCGCTGTTAAGTTATAGCTTAATAGCCGTTCCTGATAGTACTCCGCAACCTCTTTAGGGCAGACCGTGACGATGGCTCTTCCCAGCAAGTGAGCTGTGAGCATTATCTGCTCTGCTTCCTGTGCTGTGAGCGTATTCACGGAATGCATCAGGGCGAAGATAACGTAATTCATCTCATTGTGATCATCGTTATGCACAATGACTTTATACGGTGGAAGCAGTTTCGCGCGTTCCCGCACAATCTCATCCGGTCTCACCTGTTGACGCGGTTGGGCTAACTGATCCTTTGACATGAATACCTTCTCCAATAGTAAACAGATTCGCTGTGCGTTAAACTTACCAAATCTATTGTAACCAAGAGACACACATTTTGCCAGTGTTTTTGATAACTATCCTATTTTACAAAACCTGTATAAAAAAAACACCCCATGCCAGATTGGCTGGGATGTTTGGATACTGGCAGTAATTTACTACTTATCCGAAAACCTGCGTGTGCGAGCACTAGCGACGCCAGTCGCGTTGGGTTTCGGAATAAGATCTTAGTCTTGTCGTCCAACGCTGCGATCGATCTTCCCCTGATTGTTTAAGAGGATGGCACGTGCGCGTGAGTTGCGACTGATATTGTCAGGATTGGAGAAACGTAACGCGACGACTGTTTTGGCTCCGTTCTGCGCGGTCCTGTTGACAGGGGCAGGGGGTGGCTGTGGCTTTGTCGTCTGCCCGATGGATCCACGGACCCGTCCACGCTGGAACGCACCGATAATGGCACCGATAATGATGCCCAGTACGGCACCGACGAGGATTGCGGTCAGGGCGGGGAGCGAGTGTATAAAGAGTGAGGCGACGAAGCCGAGCGCAGCCAGCACGATGCCAAAGATAACCGCAAACAGGATAATTACGGCTGGCCGTGGTCCTGAACGCTGGGTTTGCAGGAAATAATCTTTACGTCCTGTATTCGGGCCATGCTCACGATACTGCCCGCTACCAATGACGCCAGCGGCCAACTGATGCACCTCTTCCTCAGTAAAGCCGGCCTTCTTTAGCTTGTCGGCTGCACCGTCCGCTTTGCTCTCATCAGGGAAGACAGCCAACAGGTCGTAATTGACTTGTTGTTGGTTTTGCATAGAGGTAGCTCCTTATAAGAGTTACTGAATAGATTGTTTGCTATACGCCTTTGAATTATACACCGTTTACTACTTATCCGAAAACCTGCGTGTGCGGGCACTAGCGACGCCAGTCGCGTTGGGTTTCGGAATAAGATCTTAGGCGATGGTCTGTCCTGGCATATCAGGGATAATTGTGACTATGGAGTGTTGCGAGGACAGCGGCGATCTCCTGACGTACCATATCGTTATTGCCGATCTCCGCATGAACCTTCTCCCAGCCGTGCATGATGGTCGTATGATCGCGTCCACCAAGCGCCGAACCGATCTGTAGTAGCGAGGCAGCGGTCTCTTCACGCATCAGATACATAGCGACCTGGCGCGGCCAGACGATTTCGCGGTTCTTCTGCTTCCCCCGTAAGAGGTCAGGATTGACGTTATAGTAGCGGCAGACGCCATCCAGAACCTCCCTGGTCGTTAGCAAACTCCCTGTGACAGGTGGTTTTTTATCGTAGATGTGTTCCAGCGCCTGTGCAGCCAGTTCGATTGTCAACGGCGCATCGTGCAGCGTCCCATAGGCAATGACCCGGTTCAGAGCACCTTCCAGTTCACGGACACTGCTGCACTCTGGTCGTGCGATATATTCAACGACCTTATTAGGAACAGTAAAGCGCAGCGAGTTGCACTTTGAATGGAGAATTTCCAGGCGGTGTTCATACTCTGGTGGGCGTACATCTGCCAGCAAACCCCATTCAAAGCGCGAGCGCAGGCGATCCTGCAAACTGCTAATAGCTTTCGGCGGTCGATCGCTCGTCACTACAATCTGTTTATTCGAGTTGTGCAGTGCATTAAAGGTATGAAAAAATTCTTCTTCAGTTGATTCTTTGCCTGCAATGAACTGGATATCGTCGATCATTAGGATATCGATCTGGCGATACTTGGAGCGAAACTCTTCCGTCTTCTGAAAACGGATTGCATTAATAATCTCGTTAGTAAACTTCTCGGATGTCGTATACAGGACATTCAGATTTTTTTCTTCGCCCGCGTGTCCAATAGCATGCAAGAGATGAGTTTTGCCCAATCCCACTCCGCCATAGAGAAAGAGTGGATTGTAGATACGTCCTGGATTCTCTGCGACGGCCAGCGAGGTAGCATGTGCCAGCTTATTCGATTTGCCGACTATAAAGGTATCGAAGGTGTAGCGTGGGTTAAGCAATCCTTCAACTGGTAGATGGGTGTTTGCAGATTGAACCGGCTTGAACTCTTGTGGTCTGATCGTTTTGAGCGGCTGAACTGGTTGAACTGCCGACTCTGCGCGCAGTGGCTGCTCCTGTACTGTCTCCAACTGTGGCGCGCTCAGATGTTGCGATGGCGTCTGCTGAAGAGGTGACAATTGCTGCACACGCTGCTGAAATGCGGTTGCTGCTGTTGTGTTCTGTATTTTTTGGATCTTCTGTATGTTCTGTGCTTTGGGTGCCTCTTGCAAAGGTGGTTCTTGAAATTTCTGATCTTTATAGGCACGTGCGTTGCTATAGTCTTCCTGTGGCAGTCGATAGGTATTCACCTGTGACGCAGGTTGGCCTGGTTGGGCGGTTGGACGCGTTGGATTGTCCTGATTGTTATTCTGGTTCTGAAGAAGACTCTGAGCTTGCAAGCGTTTGCCACGTAGCGTTGAGCCAAGGTGGCTGGCAATAATGCGGTTGGCAGGCCCCTGTCCTTTGGGGATGCGTTGACCGCGTTTGCTGGTTGCCTGATAGGCACTTCTCCGTGCAGCTTCGTCAAGATCTAACTGAACTTTAGCGACCTCAACACGAATATCGACGGGTGTACCGATAATATCGATCAAAATAGGGCGGATGAGGTCGAGGAAGCGGCTCTCTAACTGGGCTTTGGCGAACGTGCTCGAAACACAGATAACAAAGACGCCATCCTCAAAGGAACGCGCCGAAGTACCCTGAAACCAGGTAGTAAATACTTGTGGGTTCACTTCTGTTCGCAAACGTTCAATCGTCGTTTGCCAGATCTGTTTTGCATTCACGTGCAACACCCCTTTGGGGATAGGTTTTTAGTGCTGGGATATCTCAGTCGCCTTTTTTGTTTGCTCCGCACGTTCATTGATAGGATTGTAGGTATTCGTGAGATATTGGTTTTTTGAGACAAAAATAAGTATGCGATGGTAAATGTCGTGACGGCAGAGTGTAATGATAGCATTAATTCATGGCACCGTAAAGACCTCCTTTTTATTCCCTTTATTATTATACTCAGGCCTCTCGCCTTCTCTCATATGCGAAATGCGCTCTATTATTTGACTGCGCAATACGATAAATACAGAGAGAGGGAAGAGAACACACTCTCTACATGCTGCAATGTGCCTATCCCTGATTACTCTTATGTACCAGATTGAGAACTAGCTCATAGGCTAGTCAGGTTTTTTGCTGTATACTGAACAATGGCTGGAATAGTAATAGATGTTCCAGCGAGTGGTTAGATGGGGATGTATTTTAAAAAGATAAAAAGATAAACCCATGTAATGGTTTGCATACTATTCGCCCATGCTTTGTATGTTTTTAAGGAGCTTGCTATGGCCTTCTTCTCTCGTATACATCGTATAAATCGTTCTACCCCACTGGCAGTATTGACCTGTTCGTTGCTGCTGGTGGGGGTCTTACTCACGGCCTGTTCGAATGGGAGCAGTAACCAGGGTAGCAGTGGTAGTGGTGGAAACGCCGCCACCCCTACGCCTGTGCCGCAAGTGGCTTTGACGCAATTGAAATGGTGCAGTACACCCAGCCAGGTCTTCCGTGATCAGGCATCCCCGAATCCCGAAGGTGGCACCTCTTCGGCATCGACCGCTCAATTAGGTCCCGCTGATGGCAAGCCAAAAGTGATCAGTGATTGGAATACCTTTAAAGCGAACATGGGCTTCACCGTCTACCTGCCAAAAACATTGCCCTCCGGCTCTTGCCTGCTCAGTGTCTCCGGCTCGTTGCGAGATCCGGTCTTCGGGAGCAACTTTACCATTACTTATGTCCTGCCGAGTCAGGATGCATTAAGTTTTTCGCAGGCACCAGCGCGTAGCCAAACTTTAACATTTCAATGCAATGTTTCACAAAATGCAGCGCCGACCTCAAGCGCCACGAATACGCCGACAACGACTACGACGCCGACCACAGCCACAACGCCGACCACAACCACAACGCCGACTGCAGCAAGCGCTTCGGTCGCGAAAGATCCCATCCAATTGTGTAATGGTTTACGTGATAAAACTAACGTCGTTTTTTCATCGCGTGGTCAGACCGCCAGTCTGCAGCAGTTCTTCCAGAGTTTACAGCCAGACCAGGACTGGACGCCAGCTAACTAGACAAGCAGCCACAAAAGAAGGAGAGCACAACGCGCTGTGCTCTCCCCTGCTAGATGAAGGGTGGTCAGGTGACACTAGAGTGTGATTTATTGATCAATCAAACTCGACGCTCAACTTACACTTCTGATATAATAGACAGAAGTTTTACATGTGTGCATAGAGATCTAATGCACGCAACCAATGGGAGGATTTTGATCATGGATAAATGTCCCTATTGTGGGGCTGAAACTCGGCAAGGTGACAACTTTTGCTTGAATTGTGGCAACCGCCTGCTACCCGCAACTCCCTCACCTTCGCAGGACCAGCCACCAGCAGTTGATAGTTCAACAATTGCAGCTTCAGCAGAAGATTGGTCTCCTTCAGCAGCGAATAATGTTCCTCTGTCCAATAGTGGTGCTGGCTGGAGTGGAAACGTAGATCCGAGCGCAATGACTGCTGCGGCACCGGCTGTCGAGGTCGCGACGTCACGTGAGCCGGCCGCATCTTCGACCGTTCAGGCGACGTTGGATCGTATCGCAGAGCCTGCTATCTTTACACTCCACTCTGATAGCGGCGAGATTTTGCAAGAATATCAGCTAGACAAGCCCGAGATTGTGATCGGACGTGCTCCGAATAGTGACATCTTGCTCTCTAAAGACAAATTGACATCACGCCGTCACGCGACCATTACCTATGAGGATGGTCAATATTTGTTACGCGATGAGCATAGTGCCAACGGTACTTTTGTAAATGGGCAGCAGATGGAAGATGCTGGTACCTATACACTGCACGATGGTGATCATGTCGGCATTGGTGAGCATGAGTTACTCTTCCATGCGTATGGTTCCAATCCCCACAGTGTGGAGGATCTCCCCACGGTAGCCGTTCCTTACGATTCTGAGCATCCAGAACTGTCGACCTATCGTACGATGACCGATACCTCAGCAACTGTGCCGGGTAGTGTCGATGACTATGGTACGCAGATCTCTAACGACTTTGATCTTTCTGCGGATTCATCCCAGCCTGCGGATACGGCACCCCACGAAGCCTCTTCTGCGACGCCAGTGGTCGATAGCTATCAGTCTGCACAGCCTGCCGCAGTCCCTACTCCTTATGTTGAGGAGCCGGAGCAGCAAGTGCAGCAGGAACCAGAGCAGGAGATTGCTGCGACCCAATACGTGAATCCGTCATACAATGAGCAGCCCGAACCTGTTGTAGCGGAGCAACCAGCCGTCGCTCCTGCCGCTGAGATCGATAAGACGCCGCTCTCCGAGAGCCCTGTTGATCGCGGTGAAGTGACCTTTGGTCATTTCGCAGGTCTGAACTCGCCAGCACTGCCCGATATGAGTTCCCTGACCGCTGCACTCTCCTCATTGGATGGTCAGATCGCGTCTCTGCAAGAGCAATTTAACGCAACGCAAGAGGCGATGTATAAACACGATGAAGAGGTTACTCAGACGGCGCAGCAGTTACGTAGTGGGATTCGTCGTGTCTCCGAGCGTATGGATGGCACCATCGCGGACGTTGCACGGAACCGTGAGGCGCTCGCCTGGGGTGATCTGTTGCAATTGATGGAAGATGTGATGAACAATCCTCGCGACATCGAATATGTCACAAAACTGGCTCGCAAGGCCCGTGAACTGAATAAAGTGTTTCAGATCCATCAAAATGTATTGAACACAATGGCTGAATGTAACAGCCTGTTGCGCAGCATGATCGGCGATGAGCGCCAACAGTAAAGCGGAGGGAGGATCTGGTGTGCTCTGGTATGATCAGACTATTGTCTGAACGAGTCGCTGATCCTCCTGTATATGCATATGTTATGTATATACCGTATTTGTTGTGTATCTACCCTTTCGCGGCCCTGCGACCCTCTTTTATAGATGTGCATGTTGTGCACAACAAAGACAAAAGGGCGGTCATAGGGCCGTCTTTTTTTATTTTACGATTCAATCGGCGTATAATACTCTTTGGTTGGATCAATGATGTGTTTCTCTATCAGTTGTACTAGTTCGACCCGGATTTTCTATGAATAAAGAAGCTGTCTCTGTTGTGATAAGCAATGATCCTGCTTTAGCAAATGATAATACAAGGCAATTCGATGCGATTGTGATTGGTGCTGGTCTCGGTGGTCTGTTAAGTGCTGCCCAGTTATTGCAACGTGGTAAACGTGTCGTGGTTGTGGAACGGCTGCCACATTGTGGTGGACGTTTTACTGCGAAAGATCTTCACGGCGTGCAGATCAGTACTGGCGCTGTACATATGGTGCCTTTTGGTAGTAGTGGTGTGCTCTCGCATATGTTGCAGCGATTGGGTGTGCCGTTGCGCTTTATGGATGCGGACGTCTTTGGCTCGTTTCATGTGCACGGCAAACAGTACCGTTCACGTGGACTGTTGGGTGTTGCGCGTTTCCTGGGACCGCGCCAGTTTGCCTGGTTTATGCGTATCGGCTATCTGATGTTCTTCCGTCCTCTGCCCGAGCGAGAGCGTGCGCTGCCGTTTGATCGCTGGTTGGCGCGCCATATCGATGTGCGACGCAATCCGCAGCTGGTCGCCTTTTTCGCCAGCATCTCACGTTTTGCCTTGAGCCTGGAACTTGATCGTGTCAGTACCGAAGAGGTTGTACGCACGACCAAGAATATGTTTCGCTTTGGTGCACCTGCTATTGTACAGGGTGGCTGCGGCGAAGTGACACGCCAACTTGTGCTGTGCGTGCTGCGTTCTGCGGGCGAGATTCGCCTCTCGACCGAGGTGCTACAGATCGTCCAGGAGCATGAGCAGGTCTGCGGCGTCCGTGTGCGCGACAAGGTCAGTGGTGAGGAGACGACATTGCTCGCGCCCCTGGTCGTAAGTGATATCGGTCCTCGTGCAACGCAAGCGCTACTGGAGAGTCGCCGTGTGAAGCAAGCTGACGTACTGAATAGTTCGCTACCAGAGGTACAGGAGGCTGTTGGCCTGAAAGTGCATATCTTAAGTGATATCTCGTTGATTCCTCACAGAGGGATTATGTACTGCCTGGATACGCAGCGTATTGCGGGTATGGTACAGCCAACGAATAGCGATCCAGGTCTCGCGCCTGCTGGTAAGCATCTGCTGATTAGCCACCAGGTTATTCAGAGCAATAACGTCGAGGAGGAGCGTGCGCTGGCGTTAGCTGATCTGCATACACTCTTCGGAGACGAGTTCGATAAGCATTGCAAGATTTTGACGATGGGTACCTATCGTGGCGAGTGGCCGGTGAACCGGAGCGTGCAAGGTGAAGACGCTGCGCCTCAGTTAGCGTTGCGCGGTCTTTATATGGTGGGTGATGCGGTGAAACCTTCTGGCTATCTGATGGTCGAAGGGGTCGCTCAGAGTGTGAATCGCTTTCTGGATCTGCTGGAGTCGCTGGATCGGGAACAAGCGCAAGACCGTAAGATGGCTCACCATCTACGCCGTAATGAGATGGCTCCTCCTTCCAGACTGAATGCTATTCGCTGGCTCTGGAAGGCTCCTGGAAATGCTGGAAAATTGTAATTGAGGAGATTATGTCTGTTATGTTGACTCAGAGCGTTGAACGCGAGGCGGAACACATTGCCCCACATTATCTCATCACCGGTGGTCAGCCGCTGCATGGCGAGGTAAAGTTGAGTGGCGCGAAGAATGCAGTTACCAAGATGCTGATAGCGTCGTTACTGACCGCCGAAACCTGTACGTTACGCAATGTCCCATTGCTGGGAGACATGGAACTGACCATGAAGTTGTGTCAGGACTTTGGCTCTCAGGTACATCTGGATCGTGAGACACACACACTCTCCATCTGTACGGAAGAGATTACGAACCCGGTTGTGTCACGTTCGGTCGGTGGCTTAAACCGCATCTGTGTTCTGACAGCCGGGCCACTGCTGCACCGTTCTGGTAAAGCCTCAATCCCAATGCCTGGTGGAGATCGTATCGGTCCACGCCCCATCGACTTTCACATTCAAGGTCTGCAATTGATGGGAGCCGAAATCGAGGCGAGCGATGGCTACTATCACTGCACGGCTCCTAAGGGTCTGCATGGAGCGACGATCACGCTTCCGTTTCCCAGCGTCATGGCGACCGAGAACCTGTTGATCGCTGCCTCCCTGGCCGATGGCGTCACGATCATCGAGAATGCCGCGCAAGAGCCAGAGATCGTCGATCTGATCAAATTATTGCAAAAGATGGGCGCGATCATCGAGATGCGCGTCGATCGACGGATCGTCATCGATGGTGTCCCATCCCTGCATGGGGCGCGCCACACGCTGCTGAGCGACCGCAATGAGGCCGTCTCGCTAGCGATTGCCACCTATCTCACACACGGCAATGTCTACCTCCGGGGCGCGCAGCAGGATACGCTGCTCACCTTTCTGAATACGCTCTCCAAAATGAGATTGCGCTTTGAGATCGATGACGAAGGCATACGCTTTATCGCCGACGCTGCAATTCCGCCAGCCATCTCGCTAGAGACCGACGTCCATCCTGGCTTTATGACCGATTGGCAGCAACCATTTACTATTTTGCTGACCCAGGCCGCCGGAATGTCCGTCGTGCATGAGACCATTTACGAGGACCGCTTCGGCTATACCAGCGCGTTGATTCGCATGGGAGCCCACATCGGTCTCTACCCGAAGTGCCTGGGTGAAGTGCCCTGTCGCTTCCGCGAGAAGCAGCACAAGCACAGTTGCGTCGTGAGTGGTCCAACGCCCCTCAAGGCAGCCAGACTGGACATTCCCGACATCCGCGCCGGTTGTTCATATATACTGGCCGCGCTCTGCGCCGAAGGAACGTCCGAAGTCTACGGTATCGAGCATATCGAACGTGGCTACGAAGGTCTCGACGAAAAATTGCGTAGCCTTGGCGCGCATATCGAGAAGGTCACACCAGACGCGTAGATAGGTTACGATGTGATAGAACGGGAGGAATTGTGCAGTTAAGTGTCGTACGGCATGGGGAGACAACGTTTAATCAAGAGGAGCGTCTGACTGGCCAACTAGATATTCCGTTGAATGATATTGGTCGGCGTCAGGCACAGCAGGTTGGTATATATCTGGCGGAGCGTAAGATTGCTGCGGTAATCTCTTCGGACCTCCAGCGTACGCGCAATACGGCGCGTGAAATTGCGCGGCATCATAACCTGCCAGTGCAGGAAGATCCAGACCTGCGTGAGATCTTATTGGGTGTATGGGAAGGGCGTACGCATTCCGATATTGCCATGAGAGAGCCTGAGCAGGTTCGTCAATGGCGCACGAATCCGGTCCTCTTCGCGCCTGACGGAGGGGAGCTATTGCCACAGGTGGAGCAACGTGTGCAGCGTGCGTTGGATCGCTGGTATACGCGGTATCCTGATGGCAATGTCGTGTGGGCTACCCATGGTGGCTTTATCGGTATTCTGATCTGCCATCTGTTAAAGCTCGATCTAAATCGGCGGCGACAGTTTGCCCACAGCAACGCCTCACTTTCAGAGTTTCGCTACTCAACAGATGAGATAGGTATTCTGTGTCTGAATGAGACATCGTATCTGCGCACATTGCACGTGCCACTGGCCGCCGATCGAGAGTTGTAGCATACATTGCATATATTACATAGTATGTATTGCGCTAGAGGCGTAAGGCGAGATCTCCTGTGACGAAGTGTGAGCCGAGATCTCTGCTAATAGAAGTGTGGGGATAGGAAGACAAAAGAAGAGGCCGACCACCTGTACTGTACACAACCAGGGTGGTCGACCTCTTCTTTTTGTCTTGTGCTAGCTTTGTAGACTTGAGCGTGCTTCACGCAACTGTTCAGGTGTCAGGATCCTGAAGAGGATAAGGAGGTTCTCCAGGTCGTATTCCATGCCGATGGCGTGTAGCTCCTGGCGAACGCGGCCCAGGGCGCTGATCTGAGTTGTGTTGATGAGACCGTAGCTCACGAGGCTGGCGGCAAGCAATTGGTCTGGTGAGAGGAGCTTGAACATCAGCAGGATCTCACCGAGCTGGTAGTTGAGGTCTACACCACGCAGCATGCGTTGAATGTTCTGAGCTACTTCGAGGCGATCCTGTGGTACGAGATGGCCGTCCAACAATACCTTGTTGAGTGAGCGGGTGGCTCGTCCATTGAGTACCTGCGATTGTATGGACTGTTGCTGTTGCTGCGCGAGTGCGGGCATCGGTGGCAGACTCTGAACGATATCGAGCAAGACAGCATTGTTGGTGGTCATACTCTCATCGAGCTCTTCTTCCCGGCGTGCATTCTCCAGGCCCTTCTGGAGCATATCGCGTGTCTGCTGAGTACGCTCTTTAATGTACTCGATCGCCTCTAGCCGCTCGGCCTCTTTGCTACTGAATTTTTGCTCTTTTGGTGTTGCTGGCGTGGCAAAGGAGCCAGTATTCTGTTGAGCTGGCTGTACCAGGGGTGCAGGAGGTATAGGTTGTGCGGCAGTCTCTGTTTTGTTCGCGAACGATGCTGGTGATGTGGGGAGTGGATGCGCGATAGAGGCCAGCGGTGGGGCTGGCTGTTGGCTTGCTGCGTTGGCTTGTTGCACAGGCATTTGTTGTGCGTGTAGTGCTTGTGCCGCTGTCCGAGCATGGTTCTCTGACCGTTTCGTGGTATCGGTGATGGCCGGACCGGTGACGGTGCGCTCAATCGGCATATCTTGAATTGGCGATGCGCGCAACATCTGGGCTTTAACATTGATCTCCTCTGGCGAAGTCGTTGCCTGAGAACTATAGGGGGGGTGCATGGCCATTGGAGGTTCGCCTGGATGTTGTAAATCGGGTGCTTGCCAGTAGCCACTGGTGGTCTGCGGCTCCTGGCGTGTGGGGATCGGGCCTGCTGCTAGCGTTGAGTAGGTACTGCCACTGGTAAATGGTTGTGCTGACTGTATCTGTTCGGTGTATGGAGGTACCGCAGGTGAGAACTGGGGGACGTTGAGATCCGGCTGCTCTGACTGTCCAGCCTCCAGGGATGCGTACGATGCTCCTGCTGGTATCGCCCAGGGATTGTTATTAGCAGGTGCTGGTTGCTCTGTCTGCACTGGCTGCACTGGTGGTACTGGAGGAGCATTGTATGTCGAGGCGAACGAATTATATTGTTGCCGTGACGGTGCCTCGCTGGTCGGTGCACTTGATTGGAAACCACGGGCCATTCGTGACAATTGTGCCAGACCAGATTCGCCGATGACATCATCGCTGATCTGTCCACTTGCCATACGCTGGAGGACATTGCCTTCTGTAGATGGGATGGTACGTGGTTGGAATGCTTGTGCGTTTTGGGTATTTTGTACGTTTTGGATATTTTGAGCGTTTGACCTGTTCAGCGCTGTCTGATTTTGATAGCTCTGTAAGAGAGATTGAGATTGAGGCTGTGGTGCCGGTTGGGTCTGGGTTTGCGCAGGCTGCTGGCTCATCATTGGCTCTTGCGGATCTTGAATGATGGCAGCGGAATCTGTATTTTGCGTGTTCCAGGCGCGTTGATTCGGATAGAGGACCGCACGAATCTTCTCGCTATAGGAGGGTTGTTGCGCGCTTGTAGAACCTGTTGCCGGAGAGAACGAAGCAGGTGGCGCGGAGAATGAGTTCTCGGCCTGTGTAGGCGGCAGCACGGGTGAGCTTATTTTGGGTGGAATGTGTACCTGTGTGATGTGGGCACCGGTCTCGTTTGAGAGTGTCGAACGGAACCCAGTACCACTACTGCCAGCGGGTTGCGAGGGAGAGGGTCGTTGTAGAGATGAGAGAGAAGACGATGAGGACGATGAGAATGGAGACGTGTTTGTAGTATTCACGGTTCCCATGCGTGGTAGGCGCGACTGCGTATTGCTGCTGGCCTCGACTGTTGCGCTGGGGACACGTGTACGGACAGCTTCAACCAGGCTCATCAGGCCGAGCATCCCATCGATCTCCATATCGGCGCTGATCTGCTGTGTTTCCTCATATTCGCGCGAGCCATAGCTCGCAAGATTGCTACAGATAAAGGACAGCACCTGTACTTTGCGATCCCGACGCTGTGAATCCAGTGCAACCCAGAATTCGCGTCGAGCAGCCGCAGCCTGAGCCATATTGACCAGAACCAGCTTCACCGGATAACGCGCAATCGCATCAAAGACCTCAACCGCTGTGCGCGCCGTATGATTGGTGTAGTTAGCCAGTTGTAACTCGCTGGAAAGGAGTGTCGCCAACTGTTGATCGCGCTCAAAAAGAAGTGTATGTGGTCCACCAGTTGTAATATTCACTTTTTTAAATCGCGCGAATACCCCCTGCCTTCTCATGCATGGGGAGGAAGCGCGCCTCCTTTTGTATGATGACTTCCCAGATCAGGGAAGTGTGTATGCGGGAATGATCGAACTTTAGTACTTTGTCTATTTAGATTTATAATCGCATGAAAAATGCAAATTAAAAGTGTAAATACAGAATCAGTACATGCTATCGTAGAAGAAGACGTTCTCAATGGGCTCAGGATATGCATCGCTTCTCGACATTGATATGTGCGTGCGGTAATATTATTTTGCTATCTCTTATTCCTGCGTCCTGGCGTGTGTGCTATAAAGCATAGTGACACCCCACTCCAGGATATACTGTATTGTATCTGTATTCGGGGCTAGTATAGCATACCTCTCCGGTAAATTCATCATTATCGGATAAAGGGTGTGACCAATACCGTATTAGCTGCACGCAATTGATGATAGTATAGCAAAACCATGGTTTTACCTGCGGCTTTTTGTCATTTCACGAGAGGACAATAGTACTATGTATCAAGATGTGTCTACAGCTAGCCAGCGTAGTAGCGCGGTCTCTCCGGTTGTCGCCTTGCTTACCGACTTTGGCACGAGCGGTGTCTTTGTCGGTGTGCTGAAAGGTGTCATCGCACGCATTGCGCCCCATGCGCAGCTGATCGATCTTACGCATGCTGTGCCACCGCAGGATATCGCGACCGGGATGTGGGAACTGGAATTCAGTTATCGTTACTTCCCGGTGGGCACCATCTTTCTCTGTATCGTCGACCCGGGCGTTGGTAGCGGCCGTGCGCCGATTGCGATCCACGCCGGAGACTGGTACTTTGTTGGACCTGATAATGGCCTCTTCAGCCTGATTCTGCAGCAGCAGACCATACACGCCGCCACCGCCCTGAGCAATCCAGCCTATCGGCTGCCCCATGTCAGTTCAACCTTCCAGGGGCGTGACCTCTTCGCGCCAGCCGCCGCGCATCTTGCCGCGGGCGTCCACCTGAAAGAGTTTGGTCCTTTCATCGAGCCACAGCAGCTGCAACGTCTGGAGATTGAGCAGCCGCTCGTCGTAGGCAAGGACATCCAGGCAGAGGTCATCCACGAAGACCACTACGGCAACCTGATCAGCAATATCCCAGCCTCTCTGCTGCCAGCCAACGGACAATTCTTTACACAGCCCGGCATCCGTCTCTTCCTGCCCAAACGCCAGGTGATCATTGAGCAGCGCCGACGCTTTTTTGCCGAGTCACCTGCCGTCGAACAGAGGAAAGACGAGCCCTTCCTCTACATTGATAGCACCAACTATCTCGGTATCGCCGTCCAGAACGGTAACGCCGCACAGATACTGGGGATCAGCGTTGGAGAGCCGATAACATTGCGGCTGGCATAGCTGCATACGGCAGTGTATACGCAAAACTATTGTAGTTTGACACATATCTTCGTGGAAAAGTTCTGGGAAGATATGTATCGAGATTTGACTTTGTGACCTTTTCGAAAACCCCATTTTCAGTGAGAACTTGAAGCCATTTTTCGTGCGACTTCGCCCAAGAATGGTGTCTTTCGCAATGGTTGATAGAACGTTGCAGCCAGAGCTGCAATGCCCTGAGGAACAAACAGCACTACCACAGCCCAGGTGGGGCCAATCCACTGGATCAGCAAACCAGTAATCAGCAAACTGAGAGGTTGACCACCAAATGCGACCAGACGAAAGATGCTGTTTACACGTCCTTGCAAGTGATCCGGTGTTACGATCAGACGATAGCTGAACTGTGTGGCGTTAAAGATGGGCACAATGATAAAACTCACAGCAACTGCGACGCCCAGGATGAGCGGATTGGGGGCAATAGCAAACGCGAGCCAGGAGATAGCCCAGATCCAGGCCGACCAGATAATCAACCTGCCAAAGGTGATACGTTTCTGCAACGGTGTTACCAGGAACGAGCCTGCGATACTTCCCATGCCGCTGCTCGCAAAGATTGCGCCGATCACAAATGGCGTAGCGTGTAGCCCCTGGGCCAGGATAATCAGGATTAGCGCATAACCGTACACAGGTGTTCCCAAACCCAGGTAGAGAAGAGCCAGGAAGCGTAGTACAGGAGTGTGCCAGAGCCAGACCAACCCTTCGCCAATCTCCTTCCTGATCTGGCGGGGCGTTTGAGCACGCTCTTCCTGAAACTTCGTACGCATGAAAAATAGGCCCAGTACTGAGCATGCATAAGAGATCGTGTCCAATAGGAAAGGCACAGCGCGCCCTAGACCATAGAGTACCCCTCCCAGAAGTGGACCAAGTAGCCAGGATATGGAATCGATTGCCTGATTCTGGGCGGTGGCAGCAGGAAGTTGCTCTTGAGAGACCACACAGGGCAGGCAGGCTGCCTCAGAGAGAGAGAAAAAGGTGAAGAAGGTGCCCTCAACCAGCGCGACTAGACCCAGCTGAATAAAACTCAGACGCCCCAACCAAAGAGCTACGGGGATACTGCCAAGAGCTATAGCACGCCCCGTATCGCAGAGCAGCATTACTTTTCGGCGGTCCCAGCGGTCCACCAGTGCACCTGCTGGCAGACAGAGCACGGCAAAAGGCAGGCCTCGCAGCGCACCCACAATGCCTGCCTGTGCTGGCGAGAAAGTAATAGCCAGGACCAGCAGCGGAAAAGCCAGTTGTGAGATCTGGGTACCGATGCTGGAAATCAATTGCCCGCTCCAGAGTAACAGATAGTCGCGATTGTGCCAGAGGGGTAGAAGACGTTGCGGGCTTCCTGCCTTCACCGGTGTCTGTGTGTTCGCAGGAAGGTCATCTGCATTCAGAGAGTTTGAAGAGTTTTTTCCTTGTGACATACGATTGCTCCCGTTCAAGATTGAAAAAAACAACATAGAACTTGCCACGAGGAGCGAGCACAGTCTTCAAAAGGGAGGAAACAAGGAAAAAGAAAAGAAAGTAACGTGCTCGCGCCTTGCGAACACATTCGGGGATAATCAAAGCAGGAAGAATCCAAGAAGAGTACTCAGCGAAATCTACTGCTTGCTCGGTGCGAGTAAGCATATTACGGAGCGCCTGTTCCTGCTGCGTAAGACCCGGCGTGTTCGCCTACGCAGCCAGTACAATCATGGAGATGTATTCGTTAATGAGACCACAGCGCAAGATGGCCGAGCAGTCGATGAGTTTTATATGCATGTATGAAGTGTACCTGAGAGCTTGCGGGTTGTCAAATTTCGGAAGAGTCAATAATTGAGCTTAGTGAACTGCACGAGCCTTATAGACTGTGATCGATGGCTTACTCCTTACTATCAGCTTCCAATATGTGAATTGATCTCGATCAGAATATCACGATCAACATACTATGTTTGTACCATAAAGCATCTCCCTTACGTGTCGATTGAGTAACTCAGTGTGCGCACGAGCGACGAGAGTCGGGTGAGTGTTTGGAATGAGCTCTCAGTGGTATTGACGTCAGTTACCATGTTTTTTGTCAGAAGGTTGTGTACTTTGCGTTATGTCAAGCATCGTATAACATTGTATGTATGGGCTCAAGTTCTTATGGGTAGAGACCATGAAATGCTCTGGCAGAGTTAAGGCCGGCGAGATAGTAGGAATCAATGGGAGATAGGAATAGCAAACAGCAGGAAATTCTAATCCTTTCCTCTTAACTTAAACGGATAATTGTGCTATAATGAGCTTATACCCAAAAACATAATGAGAGTTTGTGGCGGTAGTGATTACTAAGATCTTATACCGAAAACCAACATGACTGACGTGGTGCGTCAGGTTTTCAGATCAGCGGTAAATGGTCGGCAGGGTACGCGGCATATTCAATCGTTAAACAATTGTGTTATCTCTTACTCAATGCCTGATAATTTGAATGCAGTAGGCCAGTAAGGATCGATTGAAGCAGCGCAGGTACATCAGAATGATGCAACTCTCAGGGTTATCTCAACGAATCCGATCGCAGGATTGGACAAAGAGTATCGCAGATCTACAATTAAAAAATATCCTCCGAAACGTAGAAAGGGCTGGTTTCCTGGCGTCGTATAGCGAGCAAGAATCCGGCTTTTTTTGTCTCTACGGTCTCAGCGGTCTCAGACTGGTCGGGTGTCATAAGTGGATGTGGGTAAGGGAGCATATTGACCGAGCGGGGTATTGCTTTGATACTCTGACATCCATATCCATTCCTCTTATTCATTCCCGATCATGTAGTGCGTTTCTGAGCCATCTGTAGGTAGCATGTAGCCTCGTCAGAAATTGTAGTGTTTGAATTTCTCAGGACGGGTCGGGACCCCATCGTTCATACACTACTAGTCATACACAGAGAGGATGAACTATGGATCTGGTGAAGCGGTTAGAAGAATATAGGGACCGTGAGCGTGAGCTCATGTGGCAAGGGACCTTTGCGGAGTACTTCGAGACGGCTTGTAAACAGCCCGAAGTTGCCCGCCTGTCCCACGAGCGCATCTATCATATGATTATGGATGCCGGTATGGAAACAAATCGTAATGGTGAGCCGCGCTACAAATTCTTTGACCAGGAGATCTTTGGTATTGAGAAGCCGCTACAGCAGATCGTTGACTACTTCCATTCAGCTGCACAGCGTTTAGAGGTACGAAAGCGTATTCTGCTGCTGATGGGTCCAGTCGGTGGTGGTAAATCGACTATTGTTCACTTGATCAAGCGTGGCCTGGAGGCGTATAGTCGCGCTCCAGAGGGTGCCATTTATGCGCTGAGTGAATGCCCGATGCACGAGGAGCCATTGCATTTGATCCCGCACGAACTACGTGGAGACATTGAGAAAGAGTTCGGGATCTACATTGAGGGTGATCTGTGCCCCCATTGCCGCTATATGGTGGATACGCGTTTTGGTGGCCACATCGAAGAGGTGCCAGTCAAACGTATCACCTTCAGCGAGAAATATCGGGTAGGTGTTGGAACCTTTACCCCCTCGGACCCCAAGAGTCAGGATATCAGCGAACTGGTGGGCGGTATCGACCTTTCTACAATTGGTGAGGTCGGCGTTGAGAGCGATCCACGCGCCTATCGTTTTGACGGTGAGCTCAATATCGCCAATCGTGGCATCATGGAGTTCGTCGAGATGTTGAAGACCGATGAGAAATTTCTCTATGTTTTGCTGACCCTGAGTCAGGAGCAGAATATTAAGACCGGTCGCTTCAGCATGATCTATGCCGACGAGGTCGTCGTCAGTCACACCAATGAGCATGAGTACCAGTCGTTTGTGGGTAATAAGAAGTCGGAAGCCTTGCAGGACCGTATTATTCTGGCAAAGGTGCCCTATAATCTACGCGTCTCTGACGAAGTCAAGATCTATGAAAAGTTACTCAGGCAGAGTGCGTTGCAGAATGTTCATATCGCACCGAACACCTTGCTCGTCTCCAGTACCTTTGCGGTCCTTACGCGTCTGGAGCCCTCTAAAAAGGCGGGGATGAGCATCATGAAGAAGTTGCGGCTCTACGATGGTGAAGACACCGAGGACTTTAAGCAGAAGGACCTGCGTGAGCTGCAGGAAGAGGCGGTTCGCGAAGGGATGGATGGCATCTCGCCCCGTTATGTTATCAACCGTCTCTCGAATGCATTAATCAAGCAGAACGTTACCTGCATTAATCCAATTGATGCGTTGCGTGCCCTGCGCGATGGTCTCGATCAGCATACCAGCATCACGCGTGAAGAGCGCGAGCGTTACCTGAACTTTATCAGCGAAGCGCGTAAAGAGTACGACGAGATGGCGAAGAAAGAGGTACAGCGAGCGTTCGTGTATTCCTATGAAGAGTCCGCGCGCATCATGCTGAACAATTATCTCGATAACGTCGAATCGTACTGTAACAAAACCAAGTTGCGTGACCCAATTACCGATGAAGAGATGGATCCCGATGAGCATCTGATGCGCTCGATCGAAGAACAGATTGGAGTCTCTGAGAACGCCAAGCGCTCATTCCGTGAAGAGATTCTGATTCGTATCTCTTCGCTGGCACGCAAAGGCCAGACCTTTGATTATATGAGTCATGAGCGCTTGAAAGAGGCTATTGAAAAGAAACTCTTTGCCGACCTGCGTGACGTGGTCAAGATTACCACATCGACGCGCACTCCTGACAAAGAACAGTTGCGCAAGATCAACGAAGTCGTTGATCGTTTGATGACCGATCATGGCTACTGCCATGTGTGCGCCAACGAAATCCTCCGTTATACTGGAAGCCTCTTGAACCGATAGCCGTTGTGATTATCGAGATTCAGGGTGCTACAAGGTCAAAGATGGAGCAGAAAAGGGAACCGTTGGAGACTCAGCAGCGAGCCTCCAACGGCATAGCCCTGATGACGTCAAAACGCATAGAGACGCTATCAAGAAAGGCTCTGGTAAATCAGGTCCGATCGCAGCAGACCTGGTCCGAGAATACCCTGGCATCCGCGCACATTTCCTCTGTTGTTTCATCACCCAGTGCAGTAAGGAGTATGCTTCATGTCTGTCTCCCAACATGACTGGTCGTTACACCGCAAAGGTCAGATGGACCAGGAGCGCCACAAAGAGAAGATCCGCGAGGCGATCAAGAAGAATCTGAGTGATATCGTGAGCGAAGAGAGCATCATCCTCTCCGATGGCAAGAAGCAGGTTCGCGTACCAATTCGCTCGCTTGAAGAATATAACTTCCGTTATGACCATGGTCGTCAGCAGCACGCCGGACAGGGTAACGGCAAAAGCAAGGTCGGTGACGTTGTGGCGCAAGAGCCGCGTCCCAGCAAGGGGAAGAAGGGTGAGGCGGGTAAGGATGCTGGCTACGACTACTACGAGGCCGAGATCTCGATGGACGAGTTGGCCGCGATGATCTTCGAGGATCTGGGTCTGCCCAACCTTGAGCAGAAGCGGCAACAAGAGATGGAGACCGAGGCGGTCCGTTTTACTGACGTACGCAAAAAGGGTCCCATGGCTAATCTCGACAAGAAGCGCACGATCATGGAAAACATCAAGCGTAATGCCGCCAAAGGCGATGCCTCCTTCAAAGATATCAAATCCGACGACCTGCGCTACAAGACCTGGGAACCGACCATCAAGTTTCAGTCGAATGCCGTCGTTATCGCAATGATGGACGTCAGTGGTTCAATGGGCGAATTTGAGAAATATATCGCCCGTAGCTTCTACTTTTGGATGGTACGCTTTTTACGTACAAAGTACAACAACGTCAAGATAGTTTTTATCAGTCACCATACAGAGGCGAAAGAGGTCACGGAGGACGAGTTCTTCCATAAAGGGGAGAGTGGTGGCACGCAGGTCTCATCTGCCTATGAGCTAGCGTTACAGATCATTCAGGAGCGCTACAATCCAGATGATTGGAACATCTATCCTTTCCACTTCTCCGATGGTGATAATCTGCCGTGGGACAACGACCGTTGTGTACAACTTGTCAATAAGCTCATGGCGCAGTGTAACATCTTCGGGTATGGCGAGATTCGCGAGGGCCATTATCGTTCACCAAGTACCTTGATGTCGGCCTATAACAAGATTAACGACAAGAAATTTACCGCCGTTACTATCTCTGATAAGAAAGAGGTGTATCCTGCGCTGCGTAAATTCTTTGCCCAACGTGATCCTGTGCCTAGCCGGTAAGCCGTCAGGGCAGTCAGGTAGTTAGTGTCAGAGGAGATCGCGCATGATTAGTGATAGTAATGCAAGTCTTACCGACATTGAGCGTCTGCGTGACGGGATCGATGCGGCATGGGCAGAGGCGCGTAAATTTGGCCTTGATCCATTTCCAACGCACTTTGAGCTTGTGCCCGCCTCGATTATGTATGAGTTCGCCTCCTACAGTCTGCCGGGACGCTTCAGCCATTGGACGCACGGAAAGGCGTTCTATCGTCAGAAGATGCAGTATGATCTGGGCTTGAGTAAGATCTACGAGATGGTCGTCAATACCAATCCCAGCTATGCTTTTCTGATGGAGATGAATGACCTGCTGCAAAACACCTTTGTCGCTGCACATGTCTTTGGTCATACAGATTTCTTTAAAAATAACGCG
Source organism: Ktedonobacteria bacterium brp13 (assembly GCA_015099395.1). Classification (GTDB taxonomy): domain Bacteria; phylum Chloroflexota; class Ktedonobacteria; order Ktedonobacterales; family Ktedonobacteraceae; genus Dictyobacter. The sequence goes on from AP024096.1 coordinate 4,768,899, forward strand.
TACTTCCAGCATACGTCGCGGCGCATGATCGATAAAGCCAGTATTCATGCCGAGCGGATCGCGAAGTACGAGTTTGATCATGGGAAGGATGTTGTAGAGCATTTTCTTGATTCGGTGCTCTCGATTCAGGAGCATGTCGATTATAACCTCTTGCTGCACGATAATGATCCGCATCGTGACGACGATAAGGATGAGAAGCGCGGAAAGTCAGGTGGTGAGTATAGTGATCTGTGGGGGCTCGACGAGAAGCTACAGAAGGCTGAAGAGGAGCGTGAGATGCAACCTGGTCGGCCTCCGAAGTTTCCAGAAAAGCCGGAGAAGGATCTCCTGCTCTTTTTGTTACGCCACGCTCCACATTTAGAACCATGGCAGCGGGACGTCATCGAGATCGTGCGTACCGAGATGCTTTACTTTGTGCCCCAGATGCAGACCAAGACCATGAATGAAGGCTGGGCCAGCATCTGGCATTCGCGTATCATGCGTGAACTGGGAGATCGCGGTATCCTCTCGGATTCCGAGACCATCGAGTTTGCGCAACTGCATTCCGGTGTCCTCACTCCATCACGTACCTCATTGAATCCGTATTATATCGGCTACAAGGTGTTTGAGGATATCGAGCGGCGCTGGGACAATCCAACGGAAGAGGAGATTGCCAGATTAGGGCGCAAACCTGGCATGGGTCGGCAGAAGATCTTCGAGGTGCGTGAACTGGACAATGACGTCTCATTCTTGCGCAACTACCTGACCGAGGATCTTGTCAAAGACCTGGACCTCTACCTCTACAAGAAAGAGGGCGACGAGTGGGTCATCGCAGAGAAGAACTGGCAGAAGGTCCGCGATACCATCGTTGCTAACATGACCAACTTCGGCTATCCGTACCTCGTCGTCGAGAACGGCGATTACCGTGGTAATCGTGAACTCTACCTCAAGCATATGTTCGAGGGCCAGGAACTGGACCTCAACTATGCCGAGAAGACGATGCAGCATGTCTATCATATGTGGGGCCGACCAGTGCATCTGGAGACCATCTTTGAAGGCAAACGCATCCTGCTCACCTTTGACGGCGAACGAAATAGCAAAAGTACGCTCGAAAAATAGGTTGTTAGCATGGGGGCAGGTAAGAGAAACCTGCCCCTATGCTAGCGCTGCTGCTTTTTGCTGTTGCCTCCGCTTTTATTCGCCATCGTCTACAATCTCGCAAAAAACCTGCCTCCCTCAATGTGCACCAGGCTCTACCGTATTGTGGACCTCACTGTTTGCTCGCTAATCGCAGTGATATAATCAGGAGGCAGATTAATTTATAGCATCGGTTATGTAGCAAGGATGGGGCTTTATGGCGCTAACATTGGAAGTACTCTGGCGACGAGGAACAGAAAAATTAACGCGGTCGAAGATCATTCGTCCACGTCTGGATGCGCAGGTGTTGTTGAGTGCTGTGACTGGTCTGGATCGTGCGCAGTTGATGACATATCCGGAGCGTGAAGCTACTGAGCAACAGGTGCAGCAATTTCGAACTTTTATACAACGGCGCAGCGACAATGAGCCGATTGCCTATATTCTGAATAACAAAGAGTTTTACCGACTCGACTTTTTCGTTGATCAGCGTGTCCTGATTCCGCGTCCAGATACTGAGATGTTGGTAGAGCAAGCACTCGGCATTATTGAGCAGCGCATCGCAGTTGGAGAGACACCTCTGGTGGCAGATATCGGCACAGGTAGTGGTGCGATCCCGATTGCTATTGCCGTGAATGAGCCACGTCTCCCACGCATCTACGCCTGCGATGTCTCACCAGATGCTCTGGCCGTCGCGCGTATTAATAGTGAACGGCACAATGTCGCAGATCGTGTATTTTTGCTGAATGGCAATCTGGTCGAGCCATTACCCGAGACAGTTGATATCTTGCTCGCCAACCTGCCCTATGTAGGGACTGGAGAAGTGGGTAGCATGAGTCGTGATGTCCTGGCTTATGAACCGCATCTCGCTCTCTTCAGTGGCCCACATGGGCTAGACCTCTTGTACCAATTGTGTGAAGATATCCAACAATCTGGTACCCTGAAAGATAGAGGTGTAATCTTGTTAGAGATTGGGTATCAGCAGAGCGAGTTGCTAACTCCGATGCTGAAAAACCTCTGGCCTACTGCGACGGTCAGCAGCCAAAAGGACTATGCGGGCTGGAATCGTCTGATCCAAGTATGCCTCTGATATGCGTTATATAGAAAGAGAGGATCTCGTAGATCCTTCGTCGCTCTATTGAACACATTGTTTTGGTGTTTTACTATCAGGGGGCATACATGGTTCTGGCGAATATAATAGACGCCCAGCCACATATAGTGTTATCGTCGATATCATTGTCACTACAGTCACATGTTGATCATCCCGCTACGAGCTTGCTGCTGCTGATAGGTGGAGCTCTATGCGCGTTTATTTTATCGTATCTATTGAATTTTGCTGTGGCGTTTCTGTGCCGTAAATATAATATCCTGCGTAAACCTGAGCCGGGTCGGGCACCAGATACGGTGACGCGGCTGGGTGGCGTTGGCATCTATGTCGCATTTGTCATCTCAGCGCTGATCTTCTATATTCATAATGGTGATCTTCAGAGTAAAGAGCTAACTATCTTCTGGCTGTTCCTGGCGGCTGCGACGCTCATCGTACTTGTGCATGCCTATGATGATGTGCGGCCTATGAAGCCGTTGCCCAAGTTGATAGCGCAAACGTTGGCTGTCGTGATCATCATGGGACCCTATCTGAACGGTCACTTCAACGGCGTCCTGCTTTTCGGTTTCAGCAATCCCTTTCAGACGCTCTCCTGTGGCACGCTACACTGGTGCCAGGATCCCACGGTCAATATTTTTATCCACGACACCACAATTCGCTGGCTAGCACTGCCGGCCGTCCTCTTTACCTGGTTCTGGATGGTTGGCATGATGAATGCTGTCAATCTGACCGATGGCCTGGATGGTCTGGCAGGTGGTATCGTCGCCATTACCGCAATCTTTATCATGATTACCAGTTGGCTGCTGCACCAGTATACCATTGCAGTCCTGGCTGGTATCTTCGCTGGTGCGGTGCTTGGCTTCTTGCCACACAACTGGAATCCGGCGCGTATGTACATGGGTGATAGTGGCTCGCAGTTCCTGGGTCTGGCACTGGCGGTCCTCTCGATCATGGGTGGAGCCAAGGTCGCGCTCGCCTTCATGGTACTGGGTGTCCCGATCCTGGATGTCGCAGTCGTCATGATCAACCGCGTACGGCGTGGACAGAGTCCCATCCACTATGATAGGACGCACCTGCACTATCGCTTACAGTCCACCGGACTGAGCGTGCGGCAGATCTGCTATCTCTTCTACGGCCTCACCATCTTCTTTGGCATCCTGGCCCTCCTCTTTGATCATATCCTAAAACTGATCGGTATCGCCGTCGTCGTCATCGTCATGGGTTCCTTGATCTACTGGGTAGACACGCGCCACCGTGCACGTGGAGTCAAAATCAAAATCGACAACAGCGACCCCACGCCCTCCGGTTCAGGTAATGCGCTGACACCACCGCAAGATGCACCAAGCGTTCCCGCAACGCCCGCAGCGTCCGATGACATCCCTGACCACGACATTGACATTCCGCATACACCAACACCACCCGAAATGTTAACACAATCCACTGAGAAGTCGTATATCCCATAAGGTTTTCTACAAGGGAGGGCTCACCGAACCCTCCCATCTTCCCAGGAGAGAGTGAGGTAGGGCGTAAGTGGCTTCTGTATCATAGATAAAGCTCACTATCGCCTGTAATAACGCTAAAACCCCTGCCTCCCTCTTTGAGGGCTCACCGGTGTAGGTTTTTTGGAAATAGGCCATGAAACCGCCTTCCAGGCCAATGGAGATAGATGGGACGTCATGACAAATGCGTCATGTCACTTGCCAATAATGTTCACTATTGCCTGTATAGTGAAATTAAGCCCTTGTCCCCCTCTTTGAGGGGGGAGATAGCTTTAGCTATCGGGGGGAGTGAATGTTCGAATAACGTTGTAATCTCGAATTAAACGCTCTTTATCACGTTCACCTTTATTGTCTGTTATCCTCGATGACGAAATCTACGTCCGAATGAGAGATGGCTGGCGTAGAAGAGTCATCGAGAGCATAAGGCGAGGATGGCTCCCCCCGATAGCTAAAGCTATCTCCCCCCTCTGAGAGGGGGACGAGTTTTTGGCGAGTTTCCGGGCGATAGTGATATATGAGTTTAATACATGCTTTATATATAATACTGAATGTTCGTGTGCATTTTCTTCTATGAAGATCACCTGGATAGGCCAAAAAACCTATACCGGTGAGCTCTTTGAGGGGGGAAAGCCGCTTTAGCGGCAGGGGGGAGTAGATTCTCGAACTACGCTTTTAACCTCGATTATATACAATCTATCACTTCTACATGTATAGCCTATAATCGAGGAGTACAGGGAATTGCTAGCGTTCTACTCCCCCCTGCCGCCAAAGCGGCTTTCCCCCCTCAAAGAGGGAGGCAGGGGCTTCATTTCCTGTAATAGCGTGCACTCCCTCTGGCAGAGGTAAAACTCCTTTTTTAAGTGAAACACTCCCTAACATATCGTAATTAAAAACATAGATGCAGTCTGATCATGAAAATGGGTAAAATACTGCTAAAAACAGGCTGATGCGTGCTTTCTTTGCAGGTACTGAGTCTCTCTTTAAACCTGGATCATAGAGTTTGCGTATATGCTTATGATAAGAGGCACAAGAGCTTCAATACTATCAGCATTATCGGTTTATAGTCTCCTATAAGAGAGCAACCCTTGTTGCTCTTACATACATTCTCTATTGTAGGGAGCTATATTCCCTACTGAATAAAGAACAAGGCAAGGAAATCTATGCGCATTATTCTCTATATGGGCAAAGGTGGGGTTGGCAAGACCACCGTTTCGGCCGCTACCGCTGTGCGTTCAGCTGCACTGGGAAAACGGACACTGGTAGTAAGCACGGACCTGGCCCATAGTCTTGCTGACTGCCTACAAAAAAATCTCGCCTCTGAGCCACAGGAGATAAGCACAAATTTATGGGCCCAGGAGGTCAATGCTCTCGACGAGATGCGGAGAGGGTGGGGCAAGATACAGGAGTCGATGACTAAAACCCTCCGCAAGCAGGGCATCGACGCCGCCGCCGCCGATGAGCTCGCACTGATCCCAGGTATGGATGAGATCGTCAGCCTGATTAACATTTATCGCAATGCCCGGGATGGTGACTTTGATACCGTCATTATCGATGCCGCACCTACCGGCGAGACAGTGCGCCTGCTGAGCATGCCCGATACGTTCCAGTGGTACGCACAACGACTGATGAAGATGCAGAGCGGCCCACTGAACCTCGCACGCCCACTGATCAAAGCTTTTTTTCCTGCAACCGAGATCCTGGATGCAGTGAATGCTCTCAGCGAGCGCGTCAAGACCTTACGCGAGGTGCTCAGCGATCCCGAGGTCAGTTCGTATCGCCCGGTCGTTAACCCTGAACGTATGGTGATTAAAGAGGCTCTGCGCGCTGAAACCTACCTGGCGCTCTTTAACTATCCCATCGACGGCGTGATCTGTAACCGAGTCATCCCGGCCGCCGACTACCAGGATGCCTTCATGCAGGATATGTACCGCACGCAGGAGAAGCAGCGCCAACGTATTCACCAGACGTTTGCACCCCTACCGATCTGGGAGGCTCCCTATCGCTCACGCGAGATCCTGGGCATCGACCAGTTAAATGGACTGGCAAACACGATCTTTGGTGAACAAGATCCTACCCAAATCTTTTATCGGGGAGCGATCCAGGAGATCGTCCGCTCAGGCGATAGCTATATCCTGCGCCTCCCACTGCCCCATGTAGAGATGAACAAGGTCCTGATGAGCAAGAAAGGCGACGAGATGGTAATCGAGATAGGTAACTTCAAACGCGACATCACGCTGCCTGCTATGCTTGCCAGCCAGGAGGCTACTGTTGCGAAATTCGTTAACGGCTCTCTGGAGATCCACTTTAACGCTTCCGCTGAAGCCGATAAATCTGCTTAAACAGCTTTTTCAGGACAGCCAACCCACAGAGGAGAGGGGCGTACTGTACCAGTACACTCTTCTCCCCTGGAGCGTCTTATAATGGGGCGTCTTCCTCGTAGTCTACCTCAGTCAGGAACCCTGTCCCCTAAACGGGATGGGCTTGTAGAGATGGGGTGGTTTCTGCCCGTCTTCTCTGCAAGCTTACCTGACCAGTCCCAGCCAGGACTGTTCCTTGCATGCCCCTTGGGGCGGGAAACGGTTATCGGGCTACGATAGCGGCAATGTTCAAGAACGTACCAATGCGTGCATGCCAGCGCATTGCTCTATAACTTCTGAGTTAACCAGGTCTACGAGGGTTAAGCCAGTGCTCAGGAGACGTGCAGACCGCTATCATCGACGAGGCACACATTACTTTGTGCGGAAAAGGGGGCCAGCCATCTCTGGCATTGAAGGACAGACCGCACTTCTGTTCTTCCCCCGCAAGGGGACGGCTTGAAACATTGTGCGTCTGCGGACGCCTTTCTTTCCTCCCATAGCCTGAAGGCGTATGGGTCCCCAGAAAGGATTTCTTATGGGTGTCTGTTTTAGCGTAGAATGATACCTCTGGTACTTGACACCTGTTCCAATTACCCTCTATTATGAACGCTGATATACAAATTATTACCCCTATATTGAAAATCCGGGAGCGGATCTTGCCCTCCTTCATTAGCAGCGTAATAAGATATGCAGGGGAGAGCATTGTGCTCTTCAGCCATCGGAAATTATGTATAATAAAAATATACCGCAGACAACATCGACGACACTACAACAACAGATAGCATCCCTGACATCCTGTATTGAGCGCGCGCGGAAGGTGTTACAACACGAGCAGCGCACCAACCACCAGGATCAGGCGATTAAGCCAGGGGGAGTAGAGGCGTTCACCAGAAACTGGTGTGCCGAGGTCAATGCTATCTGCCAGTCGGCAGGGCTTGATCCAGCCCCTCTGCAACATTTTGCAGACCACTTGAAAGACTATCATCAACGCGATCCCATGCAGCGCGCAACGAATCTACGCGCCGCTCTGGCTACCCTGAACGATCTCGCTGCGATCAAACAGGAGCTTGCACAGCCTCAGGAGCATACCCTCTCCGCACATGCTCCACACGTTCCTCACTCTTCACAGGTCACACCACCTCGTGTTGCAGCCGCTGGGATTGATACTCCAGGCAAGCGCAGCAGTACGCCGACCAGATTTCCGGCAGCGAAAGAGCCCGCACCCAGGGTTGCATCCACGCCTGCATCAACATCTGCGAGTACACCCAGATATAAGAAAAGTATCGAAGAATTAAAAGAGGATATCCCGCCGGCGATCCCTAATCCGATCCAGCTTGAGGCCGGTATGACTCCAGGCCACACCTCGCTGACCCTGCTGAGCGCAGACATCACAGCGGTCCCTGGTGTAGGACCTACGGCGGCCAACAAACTGCGCTCGCTCGGAGTGCGGACTGTACGCGATCTGCTGTACTACTTCCCACGTGAACATCGTGACTATAGCAGGTTAGAGAAGATCGCTCATGTCCCTTACAATGAGCTCACAACGACAATGGGACTGGTCTGGGAGGCCAAGACACTACGAACCCAGAATGGACGCTCACGCACAACTGCGAAGATCTCAGACGAATCTGGCTCACTGAATGTGACCTGGTTCAACCAGCCATATCTACTGAAACAGCTGCAGAATGCGCAGGGCAACTATATTGTGGTCACGGGCATCAAGCAGCGCTTCGGCAACCGTGTCGACTTCAATGTACGGAGCCATGAGCTCCCGGAGCAAGGTGATCTGTTAAACACAGGACGCATGGTCCCGATCTATCCGTTGACAGAAGGGCTGCACGCCAAGTCGCTACGACGCTTCACCAAGTACGTGGTCGATCGCTACGCAACAATGGTCCCCGATCATCTGCCGCCTACTGTAATCGAGATGGGACACTTAATGCCACTCCCGACGGCGATCACTCAGTATCATTATCCGGACAACGAAGAGCAACGTGCGACTGCCCAGCGCCGACTGGCCTTCGATGAGCTCTTCGCTATGCAGCTTGGCATGCAGGAGAGACGCAGCCGCTGGAAGCACGAAGGTCCACATGGACGCGCCTTCAATCTCTACCACGACCGCATCTTTCTGACACCACCTGAACCGAACATGATCTTCGACCATGAGCAACCAGCCAGTCTCGTACCGGCACTGACCAGTTCGACGCTCTGGTCGGTCATCGAGAACGATCAGCCGCTAGAAGGGACACTCCCTTTCACCTTCACACCCGCACAGCACCGTGTCATCCGCGAGATCTTCGGTGATCTCGCGAAGACAGAGCCGATGAGTCGCCTGCTACAGGGTGACGTCGGTGCTGGTAAGACCGCGGTCGCCGCAGCCTGCCTGCTGATGGCCGCGCTCAATGGCTATCAGGGAGCGATCATGGCTCCGACCGAACTGCTGGCAGAGCAACACGCCCGCAGTATCAGCAAGATGCTAGAACCCTTCGGTATCCATACCGTATTGCTGACCGGTAGCCAGAGGCAGCGCGAGCGCCAGCAGGCCCGCATCTCCCTGGAAAGCGGTGAGGCCGCAGTCGCCATCGGTACACACGCGTTGATTCAGGACGACGTTATCTTCCGCAGCCTGGGACTGGTCATCATCGATGAGCAGCATCGCTTCGGCGTCGAGCAGCGTGACGCCCTGCGCCAGAAGGGTCTCCATCCACATATGCTGGTCATGACTGCTACGCCGATCCCACGCACGCTCTCGCTCACACTCTATGGCGATCTGGACATCTCGATCATCGACCAACTCCCACCGGGCCGTATCAAGATCATCACCCGCTGGCGTACTGGCACACGCAGGAACGAAGCCTATACCAAGGTGTTGGAACAGGTACTGGAAGGACGGCAGGCCTTTATCATCTGCCCACTGATCGAAGAGTCCGATTCGTTGGCTGCGAAAGCCGCAGTCACAGAATACGAACGACTACGGCGTGAGGTCTTCCCAAACCAGCGCCTCGGCCTCCTGCACGGCGGGATGAAGGCCGCTGAAAAAGATCAGATCATGAACAGTTTCCGCAATCATGAGCTCGACATCCTGGTTGCCACCTCGGTCATCGAGGTCGGCATCGATATCCCGAATGCCAGCGTCATGGTCATCGAGGATGCCGATCGCTTCGGCCTCTCGCAGCTGCATCAGTTTCGCGGACGCGTCGGACGTGGCAAGCACCAATCCTACTGCTACGTACTCAGCGCCGATGCCAGCGTACAGGCCCAGGAGCGGCTCGGAGTCTTTCAGGAGACCGACGACGGCTTTAAGCTCTCCGAAGAGGACCTGCGTCTACGTGGTCCAGGCGACTTCATCGGCATACGGCAGAGCGGCATGCCAGAGATGCGCATCGCCAGCCTCAGCGATACTGTGCTTATCGAGCAGGCCCGCGCCATTGCCGAACGGCTCTGGCAGAGTGATCCCTACCTGCGTAAGCCAGAACACAGTCTGCTACGTGAACGCATGCATCTCTTCTGGCAAAACATGATGGCAAATTAGTGAACTAATACAGAAACCTGTATTCACAGCGATTTGGCGATATTATTAAGGCACCGGGAACTTACTTCATCCTTGTCACGGTCACCCTGACTTGAAACGTGCTACACTTGAATTATAGTAATGTACACACCGTCTGGGTCATCTCATTAAGACATTGGGAGACATGCCATATATGAAAATTCTTATCTTCAACGCAGGTTCCAGCACCCATAAAAGCAGTCTTTATGATATCGGGCAGACATTACCGCAAGAACCACCAGCCCCACTCTGGGAAGCAGCCGCGGACTGGGGCCAGAACCAGGGTCAGACCGAGCTCAAAGTCAAGGCTAACGGTAAGACCATCAAAACGCAATTAAAGACCGATGATCGCGAAGAGGTTATCAAAGAGCTGCTCCAGACGCTCTGGACCGGCGAGACCAGAGTCATCGAGAACCTGGACGCGGTAGCAGTCGTTGGTCACCGTGTTGTGCATGGTGGACCTGACTTCCGTCAGAGCATTCTCCTGGACGACGACTCAATCAAGAAGATCCGCGAACTAGCCGTCTTTGCTCCTTTGCACAATAGCGCTAACGCCGCTGGTATAGAGGTAATCCGTAAGCTGAAGAACGATATGCCACAGGTAGCAGTTTTTGATACCGCCTTCCATAGCACTATCCCACGCAAGGTTGCGACCTATCCAGGACCCGCCAGCTGGTGGGACGAGGGCATCCGCCGCTATGGCTTCCACGGGACCAGCCATCGTTACTGCTCAAGGAAGAGCGCCGAGATAGTGGGACGCGACGTGCAGGGTCTGCGACTCGTCAATTGTCATCTCGGGAATGGGAGCTCCCTGGCTGCGATCCGTGATGGCAAGAGCGTCGATACCACCATGGGTTTCACCCCACTCGAAGGCTTGATGATGGGTACACGCTCAGGTACCGTCGATCCTAGCATCCTGATCTATCTCCAACGTGAAAAGGGCTATGATGCCCATATACTCGACAATATGCTCAATAAACAATCAGGCCTACTAGGGATCTCAGGTATCTCCGGTGACATGCGCACGATACACGCAGCCGAAGACAAAGGCAATCCTAACGCGATACTGGCCCTCGATATGCTTGTCTACCGCCTGCGCTACTTCATCGCCGCAATGGTCGCCTCACTTGAAGGCATCGACGTCCTCACCTTCACTGGCGGTATCGGCGAAAACGACGCCAGCGTCCGTCAGCGAGTCTGTGCAGGGCTCAGCTACCTCGGCATCCAGATCGACGAAAAGCTCAACGCAAGCTCCCCACAGGATCGCGATATCTCAACTCCGGACTCCAAAGTTCGTGTCCTCATCGTCCACACCCAGGAAGATTGGGAGATCACCCGCGACTGCTATACTATTATGCAAAAAAAGTAAATACAGACAAATTACATTTTAGCTACTTCGCAGCTACTTTTATATGCATCAGTGCTACCAATTCCAAGTACTTGTAGATGCTTGAAATTGGTAGCACTGATAAAATAGACTCGCTATAGTTCTCCACTCACATGCCGAATTTTATAAAGTATGGTTGCTTTTTCAGAACAATCCAGCTGACTTTCCCCTGCTACAAGAGCCAGATGTCCAGGATTGAAACTACAAGAGTTACTTATGCGTGCTCTTAGTAAGAGTAAAATACACGATCTACTTAAATTCAGATCGATATAAAACTATAGACTAGATTACCTGCATAGTGATGGGCAAAAGGAGGGCATATGACTCGGTTACTTGATCACCGCGATACAGACAATACGAAAGATGCCGCACAGAATCTGGTTGAAGATGCAACCCAGGCGGCGAAAGATGCCGCCCAACTGGCCTACGCGAATACGAAAGATATCGCGCAGTCAACCTACGATTCACTGAAGACAAACTTCAATAAGACTCAAGCAGCGCTCGTGGCCGGTGGGGCTGCAGCCGCGACAGCAGCCAATGCAGTACTGCACGATAACCTGAAAGACAACAGCAAGCAGTTGAAAAAGGCTCAGCAGTTGAAAAAGGCTCAAAAGAACCTGAAGAAGAGCAGCTATTCTGTACAGGATAGCGCAAAAAGCCTATTAAACACTGGCTCTATCTTCGCTCAGGACAAGCTTGCAAAAGGCAGTAGCTTCGCCCAGGATAAGCTTGCAAAAGGCAGTAGCTTCGCCCAGGATAAGCTTGCAAAGGGTAGTAACTATGCCCAGAGTACCTGGAGTAAGAACGCCAAACAGGCCAGCAAGAACCTGAAAAAGGCGCAGAAGCAGGCCAATAAAAATTTGCAAAATCTGCAAGACTCTATCAACCCGGCAATCGAGAAGACACAGGATACCTTGAATAAGAGCTACAAACAGACGTCACGCAATATTAAACATGCCGCTGACAATGTCAAAGATGGCAGCGCTTCCCTCCAGAAGCAGTACGCTCACTATCAGCGCAAACGCGAGCGTGCAAAAACCACCTTCCGCATTGGCCTGGTCGCGGGCATCGTTGGAGCACTCTTGCTTACACCAATAGCTGGAGCCGATGTACGTCAGCGTATCGGCGCGTTCTGGAATCAGTATCGTTCCTACCTCGGCCTCTAGTCGCATAGCAAGCAGACAAAAAAGTGGGACGCCTCAATAGCGAGGAGTCCCACCTTTTTTTACTTATGTAGCTGATTACTGGTTACTTTGATTCCTAATCAGATACCTTGCACGAAGGGCGAAGTAGAGAAGTGAGCAACAATATCAGCGGGATCGTTATAGATGACAAGCGCATCTTTGAGATCCTCATCACTCCAACCACCAGAACGCAGGGCAACCGTCCTGATACCTGCCTTCCCGGCTGCTTCAATATCATAGGCGGTATCACCCACCATAAGGAGATGCTCAAGTGGAATCTTGATACGGTCGACAGCGACCTTTATAATGTCGTCGTCTGGCTTCGAACTTGGAACATCCTTTGAGGTAGTCGCGTTCTCAAAGAGATCTTTGGCGTGCTCATCGATTAACTTCAATAGCTCGTCAAGCTCATCCGGCTCGGCGGAGGTCGCAATGGCCATCTTTAAGCCTTGCCTACAGATGAGATGGAGCATCGTGAGCGCCTGGGGGAAAGGCTTGAGATGGGGCAGATACTGCTCTTTGAAGATAGCTTTCCGCCGCTCGCTGATACGCTTCCCCTCCTCGCTATTTTTCTCGATATGTAACGTCACCGGCAGTATCTTATCGCCACCCATCCCAATCAACGGGCGCACCCGCTCGAAAGGTACATCGTGACCCTGCTCTTTCATCGCGTGCACCCAGGCATGCGCATTGGCATCGTTACTATCGATCAGAGTGCCATCGACATCGAAAACGACACCATGTATAGCCGTATGCAGTCTCTTCTCCATACAAAATATCTCTTTCTTCATACCAGCTTCCCTGGCGTTTCTTCTATACAACACGATTGCCAACGTATATATATAACACGTCTATAACACGTATAGTGTACAGAGAAGAGGGACGCTCATCATCAGAGTTTATCGATGTCATCTGGAGCTCACCAGCACTCGCTGGCACGCATAGGAACATCCGGATTCGACGATGGCTCAGTCTGTTGCGTCCGTTGCGCCTGTTGCATCTGACGCGCCCTGGCCTGGGCACAGAGTATCTTGCGCAGTAGCACCTTCGCACGATAGAAATACGTCTTCGCAGTCGCTTCAGGCATCGCCAGAATACTACCGATCTCAGAAAAACTGAGCTGTGAAGAGTAGCGTAAGACGACGACCGAACGAAAACGCGGCGGCAGTAGTTCAATCGTCTGCTGGAGATATAATTGCAGATCATGCCGCTCCATCAGTTCTTCGGGCAGCGGACCAGGATCAGGAATGTCATGAATGATCGACGGCTCACCATCGCTGCCTTCGGTCTCTAGTTGCGAGAAATGAATGGCATAGCGATGACGGCGGCGTAATTCATCGACACAACAATTGCGGGCAACTTGAAATAGCCAGGACTTAAATGGCTCGCCGGTCCCAAGTTTCGGCAGTGACAGGTAGAAACGTAAGAAGACCTGTTGCGAGACATCACAGGCCAGATCATAATCACATAGGAAGCGACAAATGAAATTGAAGAGAGGAGTATGATACCGCTCAACCAGCAATTCAAAGGCGTCCTGGTCTCCTTTCAAGACCATCTGTGCAAGAACGGCATCCGAAGGTTCTGGTGGTGGTGACATTTTTCTATATGTTTGAGTCTGCACGGCTAACCTCTGTGTCTCTGAGTCTACATATATGTTTTCCAGTCACACAAGTAATGAAAGAGCCTGAAGCTCCCCCTACAAGCATATACTTCACAACTCAGAATTACAATGGATTTTACATGCAATAAAACCCTGCTATACAAATAAAGGGTAAGAATCTATCCTATAAATGAAGATAGATCCTTACCCGCATGAATTATAATAATCTGTTATTACATTATAACAGATTATTATAGTAGAGATGAGTGCTATGCATGCTCAAGACGGTGTAGCTCAACCATCCCATCGCGCACGCGGACCGCAAAGGTTGGTTGCGCATAGACGGCTGGACTGTTGACGACGCTCCCATCACACATACGAAAACCGGAGCTATGCCAGGGACAATAGACAACCCCATCTTCGTAGCTACCTTCGTCAAGCGGACCGCTCAGATGCGAACAGGTCGCCGCAATCGCACAGATCTTCGTCCCATCTTTGATAAGGACCGCCGGGATACCAGCCGCATCGACACGTGTCAACTTGCCAGGTGTAAGTTCCTCCTCTGCGATAACCGCTACATAGTCATCAGAACCACCCTCAGCTGCAACCCGGTTCACACCAATCGCATTAGCGTATGCCAGTTCACCGCCGATAAAGCCCGCATAGATGGTGAGTGCATACGCTGTACTTGAGAGGGCCAGCGCGCTTCGCCGACGACCAGCAAGGGAGAGCAACCCCGAGGTCACATTCAAAACCAACGAGCTACCATTGAGCAACGCATGTAGTACACCGGTCCGCTGCTCCATACCATCAGTATCGACCCAGTTTGCGATACCAGTTGCCGCAGAACCCACTGCACTGGCATTACCGACCCACATCAGGATGTCCGCACTCTTCGCAACCCCTGCGTCTTCATCGCTCAGCCACGCAAGATTTAAGATCAGCGCTGAAGTCCAGGCTCCAAGCGGTATGGTCACCAGCGCGGGGTGCACAGGATGACCAAACCAGACACCCGCCAGGAAATCCTTCACTTTATAGGATGGCGTACGCGGCTGTCCAAATACCTTTTCAGTCGCACCTTTAACGGACTGCGACACCTTGTCGAGCCAGGGCATCGCAGCAATCATCTCCCCACTCAGACGCCGTACCAGCGGGAAACGTGGCGGCGTATCCATCCAGCTTCTTGTTGGGTTTATCTCATTCGAAGTTGTCCTTGCGACCATACGGCGATTTCCTTTCGTACTGGAGAGCCATATTCATACCCTCCAGACTGCTCAAACATCTCTTGTCGAAGATTCATGCAATGCTTTTTCACGCGACCTGATGATACCTATATGTATGACTTATCGATCAAGACAGAGCCAGAAGTAGTCCCGTGGTGGGTTCATGCCAATGACAGAGAACGGTACGGCAGTGGTATGCTGTGCTTCTATATAGTGCAGGACAGCAGGATTGTGCGCATAGAAAAGTTTCGCACAATGCACTGCGCTTTGATACGACCGAAAAGCAACGGTCATCTCACCGGCTACAGGTAGCTCAACGTAGTGAAAGCCATGCTGCTGCAACCACTCATGATCCGCACTACGCGGCCAGATAATGGCGATCTTACCGCCCGGTCGGAGTACACGCAGCATCTCCTGCAAGCCTGACGCACCCCCCTGCTCGTCCGCTGCGGTAAAGGCCGAACACGAGATAACTGTGTCTACGCTCTGATTGGGCAGCGGGATCTGATCAAAGCGACCAGCGGACGGTATGATATGCTGCTGCTCACCCCGGGCAGCAGTCTTCTGACGCAGGATGCGTAAGAGACCACTCGACGGTTCGACCGCATAGACCTTTGCAGCACCGACACGTCGGCACTCAAAAGAGGCACGTCCACTGCCAGCACCCACATCCAGCACCGTCTTACACGCAAGATCAGGTTGTAAAGCTTGAAAGATACCCGGATGCAGATGCTCACCCTCGGTCAGCTCCTCGTAGAGGTTGGGAGTCTTCCAATAGATCAACTCCCAGAAAAACTTGTTGAGGATCAGCTGACGAGCAGTGCGCACCTCGGCAGGCGCAAGATCGCGCTCAATCTCCTGCTGAAAGAGGCGCTGCCGCTGCTCAGGTAGGTAGCGCAGAAAACGCTGGATCAGCTCATCGCTGGCCCCATGCAGACTATGCGCCAATTGCGTACAGATAGCACCAGAATGATTGTGGAGCAGAATACTCTTCATCGTCTCACAATCCAGTACCAGCAGATCCTCGATATGAAACGGGTTATCAAACATCACCGTTGCATCGAACGACAAGTTTCCGCTTACCATTGCTATACCTGCCCTTCTATCTAGTAGCCAATCAGCAAAGCCAGACGCCTGACCATGTGTACAGAGACGTATACTCCCCTTTTTGCACGAGATCTGTATACAAAAAGTTTCTGATCACTCCTCAAAAAGTCCCTATCAGAAGAACGCACGTCACGCAATAGTTGTACAATATAGGGATAGTGCACACGTAAGCTGTCACCAGCCGCTACACACATAGTCTTTGACCGATTGGACGGCTCGAATAACTGGGTGATAGACCTCATTGTTTGAGCGAAAGTCGAGGATATCCATCAGGTCAGGGGGCATGCGACGGTAGTGATGACTGTAGGATGCACGGAGTAGCATGTGTACCGGGCGGCGAAAGGTAGGTCTTTTTGAGACGTATTCCTTCCCCACCCGGGTCATGAGGATCGAAGTCATATAGCTAGGGAGCAACGTGCTGGAGTGACCATGTTGTCGCGGCGGCAAACCAGAGGGGCGCCGTCTTATGCAAGTTAAGATCATGGCCTGCCTGAGGGATGACTACAACGTGAAGTTGTGCTTGCCTGGCATAGTATGGAGCTTCGGCCCGCTGGACTGAGGCCGCGCTACTACAATTGGTTGCGGCAAACCCACAAAAAAGCGCATCTTGCTGCCCAACGACCACCAGAACGGGAACCTGGATCTGCATTGAGATACCATCAACAATCGGTAGTGCAAAACTGCCAAACTCACCTGGTGTTGCGGTTTCTTTCGTCGCTTCATCCATTGCAAGAACGTTCGGATCTGTGCCGGGAAGGTAATAGAAGTCACGGCCTCGTGTCCCTGGTACAGTCGTCAGATACCCCACATAGCCTTTTCCTGCAAAACGTGGATCAAGAATAGTGGGATAGAGGGTACCTACCACTGTTAAGAGGCTGAGCGTGTTGAGATGATGGAGAAGTCCGCTGATGATAACCCCATCAACATCATGATATGTTCCTGCCTCAACCCAATCAGTCACTGATCCTAAAGAATGACCAACCAACAAAACATGATCAAACGATACGTTGCCAATACGTCCATGACGTAAATCTTGTATGATCTCATGGACGATATATGCATTTATCCCCATCGTAATGGTTACCAAACCAAGAAGTGGGTGAGAGCTTTTGCCGATCCCAATGCGATCAATACTGAATGTGCTATATCCCGCCGCTGTAAGCGCATGAACATACGAGTAGTTTTGCGGTTCATAAGGAAAGTTCCAATAGATATGCCCGTAGGTTCCGCCTGGAACAAGGACTTGGATGGTATGACTACTACCACCCGGGGGATCACAACGTTCGGCATAGATCGTATAGACAACCGGCAGTCCAACACCGAGGGCAACAGGCACATTGAACGATTGGCAGTTCGGTCCCTCGCTCGCGGCATGCGCCGAGCCAGGTATAAGGACGGTGTCCAGCACCACCAGCATTAGCAAAAAGAGAAAACCCATTGTGCCACGCCAAGGTTTCATACAAGCTCCTTTCTTTCCCTCACATCCGAGTCTTTCCCCAGACACTGAGCAAGTACCACATCCCACAAAAATCCTCTTGCTGCATCTCTACCAGCATGCGATTGTAGAGAGCCTGCATATCTTGTGATGGTGCAGGTTCCATATGCTGCAACATCTTAAGTGCTCCATCGAAGACAATTTCGGTATTTCGATAAAAATCAGCCCATGCCTCCGCCTCTGCAGAAAAGTTCACCGCGTGCGCCTGGTGTTCAATATGGGTATAGCCCGACTGAGCAAATAAGCGCTCAAGCATTGGCGTGATACAGAGCGTTGTCCCTTGAGGAGAAAATCCATATCCTAGATGACGCATAGCGCGAAACAGAAGCTGATTGAGTTGATCAAAAGCTGGACTGGTGGTAATACCACCGTGATCTGTTTCCGTGATACGAAGTATTCCCCCCGGCCGCAAGATACGCTGGCATTCCTGGAGAAGCGTTGCCCAGCTATCTCTCGGGAGAAATGAACTGAGGAGCCGCCCATTGATCAGATCGAAGGAATGGTCAGAAAAATCGAGCGGTTTGGTCACATCCATCACGCCAAAGGAGACATTGCGGATATGTTGCGAGGCCGCTCTGACATTGGCATAAGAAATCATGATGTGACTGATATCAATACCAACCACTTCCATTTCGGGATGGAGAAAAGCCAGATCAAGCACCCAGCCACCCGGCCCACAGGCGATATCGAGTACACGTGCTTTTTCAGGCAGGGCAGCCACGTCAGCCAAAGGCTTTCCCATAGCTTTTGTTGTCATCTGGTCAAGCCTGATAAGACGAGCCATTTCAGCAGTACTTTCGGCATCAAGAATGTAGGTACTGGAACTATTCTCATAAGGAGGAAGATCAGGGGTTGACATGGAAGATACTCTCCTTCTCTACACATGCTTAATAAATCTCATAGAGAGTATACACTATATATTTGGATAAAAGTCTTCTCCTCCTATCCTCTGCTCATATCTTTATGCGATCTTTATATGCGCTCGACATGCTCACAGATCGGATGCTCAAACCGCTGCCATGTTAGCACCCAATTCTGAACTGTCCTTCATCAGTATTTGGGATAGCTTACGTAGCTCTACCACAAATAACAGCATAACATTGCTTCTGCATTTATCAGACAGCGTTGTTTTTCATCTGAGCAGTATGTATGGTGACGGAGGGGCCTGCCATATCGAACTCAAAGGGCATCTCCTGGAGTCCAGCCTGCGTAAGTACATTGCGTACGGCTTGCTGTTTGTCGGGAAGACAGTAGAGGAGCAGGAAACCACCACCACCCGCACCGGTTAACTTGCCGCCGCTGGCACCGGCTGTCCGCGCCATCTCGTAGTAGTGATCGATCTGCGTTGATGAGATCAAAGGAGAGAGTCCGTGCTTCACGTGCCAGATCTCGTCTAGCAAGCGACCAAACTGATCGAAGTCGCCAGCCAGCAGGACAGCATGCATCTCGTGGGCGAAAGCCTTCATACGATGGAGCTGCTCGATCATATCCCCACGTCCATGCTGCATATCCTCGCGCTCACCACCCAGAATACTTCCGGCGTTATGCGTCAGACCAGTATTGAAGAGCAACAGGCGAGAGCGCAGCGTCGTCAGGCTCTCGCTACTCATGTTCAGTGGAATGACACGCGTATCGTGGGCGGTAAACTCAATACTATTCAGGCCACCAAAAGCACTGGCATACTGATCCTGCTTGCCAATCGGCTCATGCAACATATCGATCTCAAAGGTACAGGCCAGTTCAGCCGCTTGCTGAGGATTGAGTGTGTGACCACAAAAGCCACTCAAAGCGTGAGCGAGCGCAACAGCCATGGCGCTAGAGGAACCCAGACCGCTGCCAGGCGGGACTTCAGAACCCATGAAGAGCTCCAGACCATAATGCATGCACTTACGCTCATGATTCATAAACCAGCGCAGAGCCGCCGCCGGTAGTGCCAGCGGTGGTGTGAGCTCCGGTTTGACACCACGTGGATAGCTACGCCAGTTGTGATAGTCGGCGGAACTGACCTGAAGCATGCCATCACTCCGCTCACCCAATACGATATAACAGTAACGCGTAATGGCAGCGCTGATAACGTAGCCGTTATAGTGCTGATAGTATGCAGCAAGATCGGTTCCGCCACCGCCAAAACTGATGCGCACAGGAGCCCGTACAATGATCATGGTGAAGTCCTCCCTGCGAGGATACATGTATTTACACAACACTCTTAAAAGATACACCTATGAGATACATATATGAGGTACACGTATTTACAGCCAACTTGTTTCGTTATCATTATAAGCAGTCAGTAACATCTCGTAGAAATGTTGAGGCTAACGCATGCATTCACACGTGTAGATACAGTAATGAGGTTATGTGACAGCACAGTAGTACGAGAAGGAGCATGCGGTCATCAATGAGGTACAGAAGATGAAAGAACAGATCCCTTTCCGTAAGATTCTTACACTGGCCTATGGTGCGGTTATCGCTACCGCCAGTGCCGTCTACCTCGGTGGCGTCCTGCTGGAGAAGTATGGCCGACCCACAAACAATGCTACGAAGCGTACAAAGTAGTAGCAACAGTAATCACGTCAATTAAAAAAAGAGGGGAGCAAAGGCCAGGTATTCACCTGATTGCCTTTGCTCCCTTCCTGATCTCTCCTGAGACTATTCTTCGACGTTGACCCCATGCCAGAAGGCGACATAATCCTTAATCCCGGCAGCGGCCTCTTTGGGCTCTGGATAGTACCATGCTGCATCAGTGTTCTCTTTGCCATCTACTGAGATCGTGTAATAGCTAGCAAGACCTTTCCAGGGGCACGTTGAGTGCGTATCACTCGCTTTAAAGTACTCACGCTGGATCGAATCCGGTGGAAAATACTGATTTCCTTCAACAACTACACACTGATCGCTCTCAGCCAGCGTCTCGCCGTTCCATATTGCTTTCGGCATCGCTTATCGCTCCCTTCAAATTCCAATCGAATAGGTACATTTCTATTTTATACGTTACAGTCTCTGTATAAGGTACAGAACATTTACACTCAGATAGGACGAAGCAAGAATCAGAAATGGGTCCCAGATAAATTATACTTCCTCGTAGCCAGATAAGAAACCGCTACGATACGTTTTTTGAGGCATCGGCTGCTAACTATCTTCATCTCTGAGAGAGAAAATGCACGCTATACATGAAATACAGCCATTGCCTCCCTCTTCGAGGCTCACCAGTGTAGGTTTTTTTGAAGGATAGGCAAAGATCCGCCGCTCAGGCCGGTGGAGACAGGTGGGACGCCATGACAAATGCACCCCGTCGCCTGTCAATAAAGTTCACCATTGCCTGTAAAGATGCTAGAATCCCTTGTCCCCCTCTTTGAGGGGGGAGATAGCTTTAGCTATCGGGGGGAGTAAATGTTCGAATAACGTTATAATCTCGAATTAAACGCTCTCTATCACTCTTGCCTTCCTAGTCTGTCATTCTTGATGACGAAATCCACGTCCGAACGGGAGATGGTTAGCGTAGAAGAGTCATCGAGAGCATAAGTGAAGGATAGCTCCCCCCGATAGCTAAAGCTATCTCCCCCCTCTTTGAGGGGGACGAGTTTTTGGCGAGTTTCCGGGCGATAGTGGACTTTATGCGATTGGCTGGAGTTTAGCGGAGGAAGCGTTCGTGCAGCGTAAAGCCGTTGGGTAGCCAGATATGCAGTTGGTTCTGGATATCTAGCGAGGCCAGACGATCGTCACACGACCAGGCAATACCCAGGATAGAGCGATTGTGTCGATCATAGCGCAAGATATCATGTCCGGTGGTCGTTTGCCATATACGTATGGTTCGATCTAGAGAGGCTGAGGCGATACGCTCACTATCAGACGACCAGGCAAGCGCCGTAACACGATCTGTATGCCCACTATGGAGAGCACTACAACTCCCATCAGCCATACTCCAGAGACGCACCGTCGTATCCCAGGACGCCGAAGCCAGGGTGCAACCATCAGGCGAGCAGGTTAACGCTGTAATACGCCCTAGATGCCCACGCAGATGAAAGCGTTCATCAGAGCCAGCAGCGGTAAGCTGCCAGCAGGTTGCGCTCCCATCTTCACGTCCCGCAACTATGCTCTGGCTATCAGGGGTCCACGCCAACGCCAGAATCGGCGCACGCACAGAGACCAGTTGAGAACGCACAATCAGACTGTACGCATCATAGATCGTCACGGCACCAGCCATATCGCCTAACGCGATCAGGGCTCCATCAGGCGACCAGGCGAGCGCAAGGACCGCGCGCGTATCTGTACTCTGGAATGTGCGCACACGCTCGCCACTGTCACTGTACCAGACATGCACACTACCATTCAGAGCAGCAGTCGCAATCAATGTGCTATCCGTGCTCCATGCCAGCGCGGAAACCATGCTCTTATGATCCCTGTAGTGACAGACCACCTGCCATGCCGCATTCTCACAATTGTAGACAATTACTGTACCCTGCGTCGTCACGACCGCCAGATAGCGGCTATCAGGCGACCACGCAACGGCAGGCCCTGGAAAGATCACCGCATCCGATGACCGCCGAGGATCGGCCACCACCCTCTGCTTACGCGTCGCCATTGAGCCCAGATAAGAGCCGGCTGCACGCAATGAGTCAAGGCCGTTGGCTAGCATATTCGCGCCTGCATTATTGGCATTATTAGGACCACCTTGCTCTTTACGGACAAGGCGCACCGCGGGCAACGCTCCAGCAGTCAACGACTGGACAAAGCGCGAGAGAACAGAGGCAGCAGGTGCCAGTACATTGGGAGCAGGCAGCGAAGAGTCAGCAGCAACAACATCAGGCGTGGGCAGCGTCTGCAACGGAAATGGACCGCCGCTCGCGGGATACGCAATATGCTGCGCTGAGATCGCAGTATGGACATTGGTGATAGGATGGGCACGTCCACTCGCGATACGCTGCAACTCATGTTGGATGTTGAGCATGCTAGATGGTCGCTTCTTGACATCTAGCTCTAGCATACACTGGATCAATGAACTGAGTTGCGGATAGAGGGGCAGGTCGAGCGGTTGCTGCGAAAACGGAGATTGGGTCGCGTTCTTGCCGCTGATCAGCTCATGCATGACCGCACCCAGACTATAAATATCCGCCTGTGGAGTCGTCTGTCGACGTCCATATTGTTCGGGCGCAGCATAGCCTGGCGAGCCCAGGATCATCGTATCCTTCAGTTGCCCCTGCTTAAAATGACGCGCAATACCAAAATCGATCAGATAAAGCTGTCCCTCCGGGGTACGCATAACATTGGAGGGCTTGAGATCACGGAAGATGACCGCCGGTCTCCGTGTATGGAGATAGCTCAAGACGCCAGCCAACTGAATACCTATCTGCAACACCTTCTCGATCGGGAGACGCCCACCCTTCTGTATCGTATACGTATCCAGCGTCAACCCTTCAATAAAGCTCATCACGACATACCAGTTGCCGTTGACAGCAAAAAAGTCGTAGATACTCGGCAAATTGGGATGCGTCAGCGAGGCCAGCAACGTCGCCTCGCGCTTAAATCCTTCGGTCGCCTCAGCCAGTTCATCGGGGCTCAAGCCGTGTTGAATCATCTCTTTAATCGCGACTTGCCGCTGCATAAATTTTGTATCGATGGCACGGAAGACCTGTCCATAGCCACCTGAACCGATGCGATTCAGAACGCTGTAACGCTGATTGAGTAAATGTGGCATAAAAGGATAGAGAGCCGACGAAGCATTCTTCGCACCAGCGTTATTGACCGACTGCGGCTTCTGAGGGCTCTGCGGACTATTGGCGCTTTGTGGCTGAGAAGAGATAGCAAGACCGGGGAGGACGCCACTATCGATATCAATCACACTGGTTACCTGCACCGGCGGAGACAATAACGTAGTTCCGCACGCACCACAAAACTTCGCACGGAGCGGATTCGCTATCCCGCACCGTGGACAATACACATGTGAACGGACACGAGTCTCTGCCCCCATGCAAAAAACCCCTTTTCGCCTACAATATCTATTCGTATTGTTCAGATAGTACCTTATTTTTTCATAAAAATCTATGGTATAGCTCACATTTTCACTGCTAATTTCCCTGTATCACCGTTCGCCCTTGCGTTCAGGGTCCTACTTGTACTATTACTAATAAGAGTCTATTAATGAGAATCGGCCATCTTAAGACGAAGACCGAGACGATCAGCAGGTCTCACCCGTAACGAAAAGACCTGAACGATACAACTATCTTATTTTGTTTTGTAAGGAGAACACCTCGTGCTTATTAAAATTGGTTCCATGGCACTGCGCGTCTGCGTGCTCATCGAACTCATCCTTGGCATTCTACTCTGGGCAAGCCTTATTCCAAACAGCATCATACCGGTGCATATGCTCATCGGCCTGCTGGCCATGATATCGCTCTGGCTCCTGGGCATCGGGACGATCACCGCACACAAAGGTGGCAACCTCGGTCTGGGTATCGCTGCCATCATCGTCGGACTGCTCTTGCCGATAGTAGGACTGGGTCAGCTCTCATTCCTGTACTTCACAGTCTCAACACACTGGATTATCCAGGTCATCCACCTGCTGATCGGCCTTTCAGCCATCAGCCTCGGTGAAGTCATCGCTGGACGCTACCGTCGCGCCAACAAAGTAGCTGCATAATAGTCGCATACATACACCAGCACAACATATTGCGCCCTTCCGCTCTTCGTGTAGGAGGGCGCAATGACTATTCCTATTCATACATATCCTATTGCCGAAACCCTCCAATATATGCTTTAATTACTACATAAATATGACAATGTATTAGCGGCTGATGAGGGAAGACACGTGAAGCAGCAGGAGCAGCATCCACACAGCGCGGTATATCCTGGTAGTTTTGATCCATTGACGAACGGGCACCTTGATATCGCGCGCAGAGGAGCCAATCTGTTTGAGACCCTGATTATCGCCGTCTATGCATTTCCCGCTAAAAATCTCCTGTTTTCAGCGGATGAGCGGGTCGCGCTCTGGCAAGAGGTAATAGAGCACGAAAAGCTACAGAACGTACGCATCGTGAAGTTTACAGGCCTGGCAGTCGAGTATGTACGCTCGATCGGGGCCGTCGCACTCATCAAAGGACTGCGCTCCTCCAACGACTTTGAGGCCGAGTTCCAACAAGGACTCATGAACCATAGATTAGCGCCTGAGATCGAGACCGTCTGTCTCTTTAGCAATCCAGACCATCTCTGTATCAGTTCATCACTCATTAAAGAGGTCGCGAAACTGGGTGGCGACGTGCATACGATGCTGCCAGCAAGCGTAGAACATGCACTCAGAGAGAAATTTGCAGGAGAGCGCAAAGAACGCAACCAGGAAGAGTCACCAAACGTATTGCAGTAAGAGAAGCATCCATTTTTCATTCACCCCCCTTCCAGCGTGAGAAGATAGATACAGTCGAACTGAGCGCCACGTCCGGGGGGATGCCAGGGCAACGGAAGGAGACAAGGTAGCATGGATATCCTTTATCTGATCGAGCGCCTGGAAACCCTTGTCACCAGTAGTAAAAAAATGCCCCTGGTCAATCAAGTGATCATCAAAGAGGCCGACATCCTGACGCTTATCGAGCAACTACGCACCTCTGTCCCTACAGAGCTCAAGCAGGCCCGTCGCATCAATCAGGAACGCGAGCGCATCCTGGCCCAGGCCCAGAGCGAGGCGAATAACCTGATCAAGCAAACGAGCGATGAAGCCGAGCGAGCGATCACCCGTGAAGGACTACTCCAGGTCGCCAATGACCGTTCACAAGAGATTATCCGCCGTGCTAACGAGCAGGCACAGATGATCGTCAGGCGCGCTGAACGCCACACAGAACAGATGCAGATCGAGGCCGACAACTACGCGGCAGAGACGTTACGCAACCTCAAAGAACATCTTGTACAGGTAGAGACCGAGATTGAGCGGCTCGTCATGAGCGAGATCGACAAGAATATAAGAAGTATTGAGCTTGGCCTGGCGAGCCTGGAGGGGCGTCCAGAAGAGGAAGAGCTAGCTGCTGGCGAGCGCGGCGCACCGGAAGTAGAGAACGAAGAGCCACCTGACCCATCGCATCCCTCTCATCCATCGCACCCCTCACATACGCCACCACGACGTGCCTCGCTCGCCGCGGACACCATGGGGGGTCCAAACTTCCCCGACATATAAAGAATAGGAAAAAAAGCGGGACTTGACACCCTCTATTGCCTTGTCTATAATGAGCAAGCGCCAGCGAAGAGTAGGGGACCATGTACCTCGCGCCAGATATTATTTTACCGGCAAGAGTTACTACTTATCCGCAAACTTGCGTGTGCATAGCACGAGCGACGCCAGTCGCGTTGGTTTTCGGAATAAGATATTAACCATATTCGTTCTTGGTCCTTATGGGAAAGGAAACAACTTCCATGATCTTTAATATGGCGCAACTGATGAAGGAACCGGTGGGAGCCGGTGCCTCATTCTCAACAGATATTCATGAAGAACAGGTTCAGCTCGACGAAAGTCTCAAGGTAACCAGCCCCGTCAATGGGCATGTGCGCATGCGCCGCGTCAATCAGGGACTCCTGGTTGATGGATGGGTCGACCTTACACTTGAGCTACAATGTACACGTTGCTTAAAGAATATTGAGCAGCCGCTGCATGTAACCTTTGAAGAGCGCTTCTATCCAACGATCGACGTGATAACGGGTGCTGCCGTGCAACCCAGCGGCGAGGACGACGTGTTCTTGCTCGATGACCATCATCACGTAGATCTTACCGAGGCTATTCGTCAGGCTGTATTGCTCGCCATACCAATGGTGACGCTGTGCGAAGAAGATTGTGCAGGACTCTGTCCACAATGCGGTCATGACCTCAATCTTGGGCCCTGCGATTGCGAACCTGAAGTTGATGCACGCTTGAATGTGCTCAAAACGTTGTTAGAAAACGGATCACAACCATCATAATAGCATCACGAGTAAGAATGCCCGAGCGTGTTCGCTCAATCCGTTGAGTTGAACGAGGCGTGCTAACGCCATTTTTTGATTACGTACTCATTGCGTACCTCTGTATCAAAGCAACTTGCGCTCAGGGACAGAACTACTGGTGGAAGAGGAGAGTCAGCAAAATGGGAGCGTTACCAAAACAGCGCACGTCACATGCCCGTCAGGGAGAGCGTCGTGCGCATCATCAATTGAAATTGCCACAACTGGTGGTCTGTCCGCAGTGCAAGAGCATTCGTCGCTCGCACCATGCTTGCCCAAATTGTGGCACCTATCGTGGTCGCCAGGTGTTTGAGCCAAGGACACAGAAATAGTTCCGTGAGGAGGGCCGAGTGCTCACCACGCGCATTCGTTGCGCAACTACGCCACTCACGTGCCCTCTTACGCTGTATGAGGGGCTCGTGCCCTCCTGCTATGCAGCATTAAAAAGAAGAAGATGACGACACAAGTTGCCTTTTTATTTCCCGGTCAGGGAAGTCAAAACGTCGGTATGGGGGCGGATGTCTATGCAGCCTCAGCAGCTGCACGACAGGTCTTTGCTACCTTTGATGACGTACTCGGTATTCCCCTGAGTACCCTCTGCTTTGAGGGACCGGAAGACACATTACGCGCAACCATTAACGCGCAACCAGCGATTGTCGCAGTTAGTCTCGCATATCTTGCAGCCTTTCAAGAAGCCCTCTCTCCAGCTACATCTTCCTGGTCCATTCCGCTTACCCCAGCCTACACCGCCGGACACAGTGTCGGCGAATGTACTGCGCTGGTCGCAGCTGGCGCTATCAATGTACAGGATGTTGCCTTTCTTGTGCGTGAACGCGGTCGCCTGATGCAACAAGAAGAGCAGATCTGTCCAGGTGGCATGGCTGCGATCATTGGACTGGATACCGCAACGCTACAGACCATCTGTGAAGAGGTCAGCGCCGAGTGCAGACAGGAGATCGCCTCTGGCGTGGATGGCGTGGACGGAACGAGCAATGGGCATCCCGGACAGGGAAGCGTGATCCTGGCAAACTATAACGCACCAGGACAGATAGTTATCTCTGGTGAGCAGCGAGCACTCGAACGCGCCTGCGCACGTGCCAGAGAACAAGGTGCCAAACGGGCTATCCCACTCGCGGTCAGTGGCGCTTTTCACTCCCCAGTGATGCAGCCCGCGACCGAGAAACTAGCCTCCTCTGTCGCACAGATAGCGCTTCAGGACACCACGATACCGGTCATCGGCAATATTCAGGCCGCACCGCTGACCACGGCCAGTGCGTTGCGCAACGAACTGGCCAACCAGATAGCCAGTTCAGTACAATGGATTCGTACCATTGAATTTCTCGTTGAACAAGGAGTCACAACCTTCTTCGAGATCGGACCCGGTCAGGCGCTGGCAGGGATGAACAAGCGTATCGCGCGTGGAGTCACAACAATCAATATCGGTAGTGTCGCCGATATTGAGAAAGCCCTTGCAAAGGTCAAGGAACTGAACCTGGTATCCTGACACAGCAATATACAGTATAATGAGACACAGAGATAGAGACGTACGCATAATCGCAGGCTCTTTTGAGCCCAAATAGCGTACTTGACACAAACAAAAAAAGCGCATATCTTTGCTGTAAGGTAGCAGCACACGTCAAGATAGGAGGAAAGCAATGGCGGGGCAATCACAACCGGCCGGTGTGGTACGTGTAGCCCGACCGGTACTTTCAACCATTGTGCTCAACACAGCACTACAGATCCCAGGTGTCGTTCGCATGGCTCATAGTAATGACCAGTGGACGCGGCTCCTCGGGCGCGACGTACCGCATCAAGGCGTTACGCTCACCGTGAAAGACAATACTGTCTCAGCGGATCTCTATCTTATCGTCAAATCCGGTAGTAATATAGTCGAAGTCGGCACCGCCGTTCAGGAAGAAGTTGCATCCGCAATCCAAATGATGATCGGCATGCAAGTACAGGATATCAACGTCTATATTCAAGATATAGCGTAGCTCGCAAGATATAGCGTAGCTCGCAAGATATAGCTTAGCGAGCCTGACTATGTCAGTACTGTTGACGGTTGACCTTCTGAATAAGTTCTTACTAGTATCACTGGTACTTATAGGCCTTATGACTGCTTCTTATCAAGTCAATTCGTCATTATTATCGGTTTGTTTTTAGCTAGTCACTATTGTCATGCACAGCCAGGTCCCGTCCTCGGACAACAGGCCTGAGTGAGCACCAGACAGCAGCTAGTCACCATTCGAGGAAACTATGCCAGGGATACGCAGGCAAGCGCGAATCATCGCACTGCAAACACTCTACGAATATGACATAGCCAATCACGTCCCAACAGAGGTCTTGCAGCGCCATACCGAGGAGCGCAATCTGCATCCAAAGGTCGTAGAATACGCTAGCGAGCTCGTTCTGGGCGTGTGCAGCCAACTTGCCGATATCGACGCTCATATACAAAGCGCGGCCCGTGAATGGCCGTTGCAACAGATGGCGCGTATCGACAAAAATGTTCTTAGACTTGCAATCTACGAAATTCTGTTTAATAATACTGTACCAGCCAAGGCCGCCATCAATGAGGCTGTCGAACTCGCCAAAACATATGGCAGTGAGACGTCTAGCCGTTTTATTAACGGCGTCCTCGGTACAATATTTACCCGGGCACAACAACAGCCCATCCCGAAAGCGGAAAGTGAGGTATAATAGAAGATGGCTTCTATACATGACCGTCTAAAGAAAATTATCGTCGACCAGCTGGGTGTCGATGAAAGTGAAGTCGTTCCTACAGCTTCTTTCGTTGAGGATCTCAACGCCGATTCACTCGATCTCGTCGAGCTGATCATGTCCCTTGAAGAGGAGTTCGGTCTCCAGATCTCTGACGAGGATGCCGAGAAGATCACAACAGTCCAGGAAGCTGACGATTACATCGAAGAGCACCAGCACTAATTTTATTTCTCAATTCCTGGCAATTGTAGCCCCTCAGCAGGCTCGATTACCAATGGAGTGGTCTCAATAGAGGTCACTCCATTTTTCTATTTTTCCTCTCTCGCGTTATCCACTACCACCCAGATTCTTTTAAATTCGCTATAATTATTACACGACTGCAAAGTGAGCAAGCTGAATAGGCGATTATTTTCTTTTGTCGTTGTGGTTGTCACAAATCGGTAGCGTTATGCATCTCCATTAGTGTAGCAAGATATACTCGATCATATCTCTACAATGCGAAAGAGTGGTGTGTGGACACAAAGTCTGCGGCGCAAGTTGTTGAAGCGCTGATACATGATTACTATAAGCTGGTCTTTCATACAATCTACGGTATGACTGGAGATTGGGAGGAGAGTCAGGACCTGACGCAAGATACGTTTCACCAGGCATTGAAGGGTATTGATGCAGCCAGAGCCGCCAGTGGAGAGCAGTTTCAGGCGCGTGCGTGGCTCCTGCGTATCGCACTCAATACGGTGCGCATGCAACATAGGAGAAAAGCACTCTTTAGCTTCTTGCCGTTCTCTCGCTTCCAGGCCAATAACCAGGAACAAGAGGGAATTAACCGTGGCACGGCTGAAGAGATGATCCATGAGCAGGCGGCTCCGGTGCAACCCGGTGGCTATGGCACACTCAAGATCGAAGATCCCGCTGAACTGGTCTCTGAACAAGACACTGTACGACGCACGATGGCTCGCTTGCCCGAACCGCTGCGTGTTGTACTCCTGCTCTCAATTATTGGCGGCCTGAGCAGCGCTGAGATCGCGACAACATTGGCTATGAAAGAGGCAGCAGTGCGTCAACGTCTGGTACGAGCACGCAAACAGTTTCAAGAGCTCTATCTACAAGAGAACGATACTGAACGTGTTGGAGCTCGCAATGCAGGAGAGACCGAAAAGTCTGCGGAAACGGCGACAAGACGGCAAGGACAGGAAAGCAATACGCTATCAGGATCTGCACGTCCGTCAGAGTCTTCAAGCTCTTCAAGCATACGTCCAGATGGTACCGATACCTGGCAGCCATACCAACGGCTATCACTCATAGCAAAACATGCAGAAACGCGGAGTAGCTATGTATAACAATTCACCAGAAACTCTTCTGCGCCGTCACTATGGCGAGCAGAGTCCCGTCCCTGAAGCCCTTGAGCAACGTCTCGTCGCTGCTGTACGCCAGGAGAGCGCTGAGATCAGCCGCACAGAGGCACTTGTCGCACGCCTGTGTGAGCAACGCATCAGTCGTCGCCGCGCAGTACGCTGGGTTGCGCTAGGGTCTGCGGGACTAGGCGCATTGAGTACCGGTATCTCAGGTGTTCAGAGTGTTCTCTCAACATCCGATAGTAACCGACCGGCATATGCATCGTAACTGTTTGTTTTAAGTCAGACTATTCAGGCCACTCGAGCCATCATAATACTGTGTTACATTGCTGTAGACACATAGACAAGAAAGGGTACCCATCATGCTTGGACTTCATGCACCTGAACTTATTGTGCTCGTCATTATTTTACTGCTCGTCTTTGGACCGAAAAGATTGCCGAAGATGGGCAACGACATCGGTAAAGG